>NZ_CP097320.1 GCF_023515995.1 Candidatus Mycobacterium methanotrophicum
GTGATCGGCGCCTCGAATCGGTTCGCTCACGCTGCCGCCCTCGCGATCGCCGAAGCGCCGGCCCGGGCTTACAACCCGCTGTTCATCTGGGGCGAATCCGGCCTGGGTAAGACGCACCTACTGCACGCGGCCGGCAACTACGCACAACGACTATTTCCCGGCATGCGGGTGAAGTACGTCTCCACCGAAGAATTCACCAACGACTTCATCAACTCGCTGCGCGACGACCGCAAAGTCGCGTTCAAACGCAGTTACCGAGATGTCGATGTGCTGCTCGTCGACGACATCCAGTTCATCGAAGGTAAAGAAGGTATCCAGGAAGAGTTCTTCCACACTTTCAATACCCTGCACAACGCGAACAAACAGATCGTCATCTCCTCCGATCGGCCGCCCAAGCAGCTCGCTACCCTCGAAGATCGACTGCGAACCCGGTTCGAGTGGGGATTGATCACCGATGTGCAGCCGCCTGAGCTGGAAACCCGCATCGCCATTCTGCGCAAGAAAGCACAGATGGAACGGCTGGCGGTCCCCGATGATGTCCTGGAGCTGATCGCCAGCAGCATCGAACGCAACATCCGTGAGCTCGAGGGTGCGCTCATCCGGGTCACCGCGTTCGCCTCGCTGAACAAGGCTCCGATCGATAAGGCGCTGGCCGAGATCGTGCTTCGTGATCTCATCGCCGACGCCAGCACCATGCAGATCAGCTCGGCAACCATCATGGCGGCCACGGCCGAATACTTCGATACCACGGTCGAGGAATTACGCGGCCCGGGCAAGACTCGGGCCCTGGCGCAGTCTCGGCAGATCGCGATGTACCTGTGCCGCGAACTTACCGACCTATCCCTGCCCAAGATCGGGCAAGCATTCGGCCGCGACCACACCACGGTCATGTACGCCCAGCGCAAGATCCTCTCGGAGATGGCCGAGCGACGCGAAATCTTCGATCACGTCAAGGAACTCACCACTCGGATTCGTCAGCGGTCCAAGCGCTGAACTGGCCGGAAAACCGGTCCGCCGCAAAAAACTTTGGGCACGGCCACCCCACCTGTCACAGCACCCGGCTGTGTATAGCCCTGTGCGCAACCGGCGCCGGCTCTCCCCCGATATCGCAACCGAGTGCACAACCGCGGGCAATCCCCAGCCCCTGCGCCAAATCCACACAACCGTGCCCAGGTCATCCACAACCCGACCGGCACTGCTCAGCAGCACACACGTCGAGCTGTCCCCAACGTGCACAGGCCTTAATACTGTTACTGAGATATCTCCGTAGTTTCTTCTTCGAAAAGATACCTGGGGACCGGTCGTTGCCCACCTACACCTCGGCCCAAGGTCACTCCGAGTGTGATTGATTCCGGTTGGCTTTCAAGATGGCGCTCGAAGCTCTACGGTTGTGGTTCGACAGCCGTTTCGGTCCGTCGGAGCGGGTTACGGGCAGCGGCGCTTGTCGGCCGGGAAATCACACTTACCCGGGGGCGCAGCGCTGACGTCAGCCTTGTTCTTTGGTGATGAAGGGACGCAATGGACGTGGCGACGACCACAGTCGGTGTGACCGACTTGCAGTTTCGCTTGGTGCGCGAAGACTTCGCTGACGCGGTGGCGTGGGTGGCGCGGACGCTGCCCACCAGGCCTGCCGTGCCGGTGCTCGCCGGTGTGCTGCTGACCGGCTCCGATGATGGCCTGACGATTTCCGGATTCGACTACGAAGTTTCCGCCGAGGTACGTCTGGCCGCGGAAATCGCCTCTCCTGGAACAGTTTTGGTATCCGGGCGGCTGTTGTCTGACATCACCCGGGCGTTGCCCAACAAGCCCGTCGAGGTCCAGGTCGAAGGCGCCAAAGTTTCACTCACGTGCGGAAGCGCGAGATTCTCGTTGCCGACGATGGCCGTTGAGGATTACCCCACGCTGCCGACGCTGCCCGAGGAGACCGGCGCCCTGTCGGCGGAGCTGTTCGCTCAAGCGATCAGCCAGGTGGCTGTTGCGGCGGGCCGCGACGATACGTTGCCGATGCTGACCGGCATTCGGGTCGAGATTTCCGGTGAGTCGGTCGTGATGGCTGCTACCGATCGGTTCCGGCTGGCGGTGCGGGAGCTGACCTGGTCGGCGGCACGGGCGAATGTCGAGGCGGCAGTGTTGGTGCCGGCAAAGACGTTGGCCGAGGCAGCCAAGGCCGGCACTGACGGCTCGGAGGTCCATTTGTCATTAGGAGCTGGAGCCGCAGTCGGCAAGGAGGGATTGCTGGGCATCAGCGGGAACGGCAAACGCAGCACCACTCGGTTACTCGATGCGGAGTTCCCCAAGTTTCGGCAGCTGTTGCCGACCGAACACACTGCGGTGGCCGGTATCGCGGTGGCCGAATTGACCGAGGCGATCAAACGCGTTGCGCTGGTCGCCGACCGTGGCGCGCAGGTCCGGATGGAATTCTCCGGCGATGAGCTGCGACTGTCGGCCGGTACCGATGATGTCGGCCGGGCCGAAGAGGACGTGGCGGTCGATTTCGCCGGCGAACCACTCACGATCGCCTTCAATCCGACATACCTGACCGACGGGCTCGGGTCGTTGCATTGTGAGCGGGTGTCGTTCGGCTTCACCACCCCGAGTCGCCCGGCCGTGCTGCGGCCGGCCAGTGACGACGATCTACAACGCAGCGACAGTGGACCGTTCCCGGCGGTTTCGACCGACTACGTCTACCTGTTGATGCCGGTCCGTCTTCCTGGTTAGCGGTCCGGTGTACGTTCGTCATCTTGGCTTGCGGGATTTCCGGTCGTGGGAACATGCCGAGCTCGAATTGGCGCCGGGGCGGACGGTGTTCGTCGGACCCAATGGCTATGGTAAAACGAATCTTATTGAGGCACTGTGGTATTCGGCTACCTTGAGCTCGCATCGGGTGGCCACGGACGCGCCGCTGGTTCGGGTCGGCGCGGCGCGGGCGGTGGTGTCGACGATTGTGGTGAATGACGGTCGTGAGTGCGCCGTTGATCTCGAGATCGCCGCTGGGCGGGCCAACAAAGCCCGGTTGAATCGGTCGCCGGTGCGCAGCCCGCGTGAAGTGGTCGGGGTGCTGCGCGCGGTGTTGTTTGCGCCCGAAGATCTGGCGTTGGTCCGCGGAGATCCGGCGGATCGACGCCGCTACCTCGACGATCTGGCGGCGGTCCGGCGGCCGCGGGTGGCCGCCGTGCGGGCTGACTACGAGAAAGTTCTGCGTCAGCGCACCGCCTTGCTGAAGTCCGCGTCCGGCGCGCGATTTCGGGGCGACCGCGGCGGCGTTGACACACTCGACGTTTGGGACGGCCACTTGGCCGCGCACGGCGCCGAGTTGATGGCCGCCCGCATCGACTTGGTGAACGAGCTGGCGCCCGAAGTACAAAAGAGCTACCAGCTGCTGGCGCCGGGAGCACGTTCGGCGACGATCAGTTATCGCACCAGCGTCGACGTCGACCCGGATCGCACCGACACCGAAGAGTTGCGCGCGGCGCTGCTGGCGCAGATGACAGCGCGCCGAGACGCCGAACTGGAGCGTGGTGTGTGCCTGGTTGGCCCGCACCGCGACGACCTTGAACTACGGCTGGGTGAACAGCCCGCGAAAGGCTTTGCCAGCCACGGTGAATCGTGGTCGTTGGCGTTGGCGTTGCGGTTGGCGGCCTATGAACTGCTGCGCGCAGACGGCAGCGACCCGGTACTACTGCTCGATGATGTGTTCGCCGAACTCGACACGGCGCGCCGGGATGCGCTGGCTGCTGCCGCCGCTTCGGCCGAACAGGCGCTGGTGACGGCGGCGGTCCTCGACGACATTCCCCGCGGCTGGGACGCCAAGCCAGTGACAATCGCGCTGCATGACGGGGACAGCGGAGCGGTCTCGGCGGTGCAGACATGAGCCGCGCCGGCGACGATGTAGCGGGCACACCCCCCGAGCGGCTGAACGGGGTGCCCGGGATGGATCTGGTGCGGCGAGCTTTGGAAGATGCGCGCGGCGCCGCCCGCACCCAGGGCAAAGACGTGGGGCGCGGTCGGCGGCTGGCACCGACCCGTCGGGTTGCCGGCGCGGGAAGCCGGCGCCGCTGGTCTGGCCCGGCACCAGATGGGCGAGATCCGCAGCCGCTGGGTAGGGCGACCCGGGATGTGGCGAAGAAGCGCGGCTGGTCATCACGCGTGGCCGAGGGCGCGGTGTTCGGACGATGGCCGTCGGTAGTCGGGCAACACATCGCCGAGCACGCCACCCCGACCGCACTGCGCGACGGGGTGCTGAACGTGTCCGCCGAGTCGACGGCCTGGGCGACCCAACTCCGGATCATTCAGGCTCAAGTGCTGGCCAAGATCGCCGCCGAAGTGGGCGACGGTGTCGTGACCGCACTGAAAATCACCGGCCCCGTCGCCCCGTCATGGCGTAAGGGACCGCTGCACATCGCCGGAAGAGGTCCGCGTGACACCTATGGATGAGCGACCCACCATCCGCTGAGCGCCGTCATGACGGCGCCAACTCGCTCGTCAAGCGTCCGGACGCAGCCTAGATCGAGAAATTCCGCGCACGGCGCGGATAGCTGTGTAGAAACACCCTCGCAGAATCAGTGCGGCCACCTGTTATAGGTAGACTGGCGGAGAACCAGCGCACAGTCTCTCGGAGATTACCCGCGCCCAAACCCAAGGAGACTTTTCCGACCGTGGCTGCCCAGAAGAAGGCCCGCAACTCGTACAACGCCGGAGACATCCAAGTTCTCGAAGGGTTAGAGGCAGTTCGGAAGCGGCCCGGGATGTATATCGGGTCAACCGGCGAGCGCGGCCTGCACCATCTGATCTGGGAGGTCGTCGACAATGCGGTGGACGAGGCGATGGCCGGTTACGCCACCAAAGTCGACGTCAAGATCCTTGCGGACGGCGGTGTCGAGGTCGCCGACGACGGCCGCGGTATTCCCGTGGCGATGCACGCCACCGGCATTCCCGCCGTTGATGTGGTGATGACGCAGCTGCACGCCGGCGGCAAGTTCGGCGGCGAGAACGGCGCCTACGCGGTATCGGGCGGTCTGCACGGCGTGGGCGTGTCGGTGGTCAACGCGTTGTCCACCCGGCTGGAGGTGGATATTTCCGTCGACGGCTACGAATGGTCGCAGTATTACGATCGCTCGGTGCCCGGCACCCTCAAACAGGGCGAGAAGACCAAAAAGACCGGAACTACGGTGCGGTTCTGGGCCGACCCGGACATCTTCGAGACCACCGAATACGACTTCGAGACCGTGGCCCGGCGGCTGCAGGAGATGGCCTTCCTGAACAAGGGATTGACCATCGACTTGGTCGACCAGCGAGTTGCCGCCGAGGAAGTGGTCGACGAGGTCGTCAGCGAGACCGCCGAGGCGCCGAAGTCGGCCGAAGAGAAGGCGGCCGAGTCGAAAGCTCAGCACAAAGTCAAACACCGCACGTTCCACTACCCCGGCGGACTGGTCGACTTCGTCAAGCACATCAACCGCACCAAGAACCCGATCCACAGCAGCATCATCGACTTCTCCGACAAGGGTCCCGGCCACGAGGTCGAGATCGCGATGCAGTGGAACGCAGGCTATTCGGAGTCGGTGCACACGTTCGCCAACACGATCAACACCCACGAGGGTGGTACCCACGAGGAAGGTTTTCGCGCCGCGCTGACGTCGGTGGTGAACAAGTACGCCAAAGACAAAAAGCTGCTGAAAGACAAAGATCCCAACCTGACCGGCGACGACATCCGCGAGGGCCTGGCAGCGGTGATCTCGGTCAAGGTGAGCGAACCGCAGTTCGAAGGCCAGACCAAGACCAAACTGGGTAACACTGAAGTCAAGTCATTTGTGCAAAAAGCGTGCAACGACAAGCTCTCACACTGGTTTGAAGCCAACCCCAGCGACGCCAAAACCGTGGTGAACAAAGCGGTGTCATCGGCGCAGGCCCGAATCGCGGCGCGTAAAGCCCGAGAGTTGGTGCGGCGCAAAAGCGCCACCGATCTTGGCGGCCTGCCGGGCAAGTTGGCCGACTGCCGCTCCACTGACCCGCGTAAGTCGGAGCTATATGTGGTGGAAGGTGATTCGGCCGGCGGCTCGGCAAAGAGCGGCCGCGACTCGATGTTCCAGGCGATCCTTCCGTTGCGGGGCAAGATCATCAACGTCGAGAAGGCCCGCATCGACCGGGTGCTGAAAAACACTGAAGTGCAGGCGATCATCACCGCGCTGGGCACCGGCATCCATGACGAGTTCGACATCGCACGGCTGCGCTACCACAAGATCGTTTTGATGGCCGACGCCGACGTGGACGGCCAGCACATCTCGACGCTGTTGCTGACCCTGTTGTTCCGATTTATGCGTCCGCTGATCGAAAACGGCCACGTGTTCTTGGCGCAGCCACCGTTGTACAAGCTGAAGTGGCAGCGCAGCGAGCCCGAGTTCGCCTACTCCGATCGGGAACGCGACGGTCTGCTGGAGGCCGGGCAGAAGGCCGGCAAAAAGATCAACAAGGACGACGGCATCCAGCGCTACAAAGGTCTGGGCGAGATGGACGCCAGGGAGCTGTGGGAAACCACGATGGATCCCGCCGTGCGGGTGCTGCGCCAGATCACGCTGGACGACGCCGCTGCGGCCGACGAGCTGTTCTCGATCCTGATGGGCGAGGACGTCGACGCGCGCCGAAGCTTCATTACCCGCAACGCCAGAGACGTTCGCTTCCTGGATGTTTAGCGAAGTCCGACCGCTCTCAAGCGTCTCCCCCGATCCCACCCCCAGACGAGGATTAGATGACCGACACCACGCTGCCGCCCGGCGGTGACGCCGCCGACCGGATCGAACCGGTCGACATCCAGCAGGAGATGCAGCGCAGCTACATCGATTACGCGATGAGCGTCATCGTGGGCCGCGCGTTGCCAGAGGTGCGCGACGGCCTCAAGCCGGTGCACCGCCGGGTGCTCTACGCGATGTTCGACTCCGGGTTCCGCCCGGACCGAAGCCACGCCAAGTCTGCCCGCTCGGTGGCCGAGACGATGGGTAACTACCACCCGCACGGCGACGCCTCGATCTACGACACCCTGGTGCGGATGGCCCAGCCGTGGTCGCTGCGCTACCCGCTGGTCGACGGTCAGGGCAACTTCGGCTCACCGGGCAACGACCCACCGGCCGCGATGAGATATTGCCTCACCGGCGACACGCTGGTCTCGCTGCCCGAAGGGCGGTCGGTGTGCATCGGCGATGTGGTTCCCGGCGCTCGGTCTAACAGCGACAACGCCATCGATCTCAAAGTGCTTGACCGGCATGGTTGTCCCGCCTTGGCGGACCGGCTGTTCCACTCCGGCGAGCATCGCGTGCACACCGTGGCCACCGACGGGGGCTTCGAGATCACGGGTACGGCAAATCACCCACTGCTCTGTCTAGTCGACGTTGGCGGCATACCGACGCTGCTGTGGAAGCTGATCGAAGAAGTCCGCCCCAACGACTTTCTCGTCCGCGCCGACTGTGCACGTTTTGCACGCGGAAGCTGCGAAAACTCAGCGATAAGCTGCACAGTCGAGGACGTCCCGGGGCTGGCGCGCTTCCTGAACGTCTATGGCGACGACCCTGATGCGCCAGCCATCGTCGCCGACTTGACCGACGGCCGGTTCTACTACGCGCGCGTAGCCTCCGTGACCGATGCCGGGGTGCAACCTGTGTACAGCTTGCGGGTCGACAGCGACGACCACGCATTCATCACAAACGGTTTCGTCAGCCACAACACCGAGGCGCGGTTGACGCCGTTGGCGATGGAGATGCTGCGCGAAATTGACGAGGAGACAGTCGATTTCATCCCTAACTATGACGGCCGGGTGCAGGAACCGGCGGTTCTGCCGAGCCGGTTCCCCAACCTGCTGGCCAACGGGTCGGGCGGCATCGCGGTGGGCATGGCGACCAACATCCCGCCGCACAACCTGCGGGAGCTTTCCGAAGCGGTGTTCTGGTGCCTGGAGAACTTCGACGCCGACGAAGAGGCGACGCTGGCCGCGGTGATGGAGCGGGTCAAGGGCCCGGACTTCCCCACCTCGGGACTGATCGTCGGAAGCCAAGGCGTATCCGATGCGTACAAAACCGGCCGCGGATCCGTGCGGATGCGCGGAGTCGTTGAGGTGGAGGAAGATTCGCGAGGCCGGACCGGTCTGGTGATTACCGAGTTGCCCTATCAGGTCAACCACGACAACTTCATCACCTCGATCGCCGAGCAGGTCCGCGACGGCAAGCTGGCCGGGATCGCCAACATCGAAGACCAGAGCAGCGACCGGGTCGGGCTGCGCATCGTCGTTGAGCTCAAGCGCGATGCCGTGGCCAAGGTGGTGCTGAACAACCTCTACAAGCACACCCAGTTGCAGACCAGTTTCGGCGCCAACATGCTGGCCATCGTCGACGGGGTGCCGCGCACCCTGCGGCTCGACCAGCTGATCCGCCACTACGTCGAACACCAACTCGACGTCATCGTGCGGCGCACCACCTACCGGCTGCGCAAAGCCAACGAACGGGCCCACATCCTGCGCGGCCTGGTCAAGGCACTCGATGCGCTCGACGAGGTGATCGCGCTGATCCGGGCGTCGGAGACGGTGGACGTCGCCCGGGCCGGCCTGATCGAGCTGCTTGACATCGACGAGATCCAGGCGCAGGCCATCCTGGACATGCAGTTGCGCCGCCTGGCGGCGCTGGAGCGCCAGCGCATCATCGATGATCTCGCCAAGATCGAGATCGAGATCGCCGACCTGGAAGACATTTTGGCCAAACCGGAGCGGCAGCGCCGCATCGTGCGCGACGAGCTCACCGAGCTCGTCGAGAAGCACGGCGATGACCGCCGCACCCGGATCATCGCCGCCGACGGCGAAGTCAGCGACGAGGATCTGATCACGCGCGAAGACGTCGTCGTCACCATCACCGAAACCGGCTACGCCAAGCGCACCAAAACCGACCTGTACCGAAGCCAAAAGCGCGGTGGCAAGGGCGTGCAGGGCGCGGGGCTGAAGCAGGACGACATCGTGGGGCACTTCTTTGTGTGCTCGACCCACGACTGGATCCTGTTCTTCACCACCCAGGGACGGGTGTACCGGGCCAAGGCTTACGACCTGCCGGAAGCCTCGCGGACGGCGCGCGGACAACATGTCGCCAACCTGCTCGCCTTCCAGCCAGAAGAGCGGATCGCTCAGGTGATCCAGATCCGCAGCTACGAGGACGCCCCCTACCTGGTGCTGGCGACCCGCAACGGGCTGGTCAAAAAGACCGCACTGACCGACTTCGACTCGAACCGCTCAGGAGGAATCGTCGCGATCAACCTGCGCGACGGCGACGAACTGGTCGGGGCGGTGCTGTGCTCGGCTGAGGACGATCTACTGCTGGTGTCGGCCAACGGCCAGTCCATCCGGTTCTCGGCAACCGATGAGGCGCTGCGGCCGATGGGCCGGGCGACCTCGGGCGTGCAGGGCATGCGGTTCAACACAGACGACTACCTACTGTCGCTCAACGTGGTCCGGGAAGGCACGTTCCTGCTGGTCGCGACGTCGGGCGGCTATGCCAAGCGCACGGCGATCGAGGAGTACACCGCGCAGGGCCGCGGCGGGAAAGGCATCTTGACGATCCAGTACGACACCCGGCGTGGCAAGCTGGTAGGAGCGCTGATCGTCGACGACGACAGCGAGGTCTACGCCATCACCTCCGGCGGAGGGGTGATCCGGACGGCGGCCAGACAGGTCCGCAAAGCCGGACGCCAGACCAAAGGCGTTCGGTTGATGAACCTGGGCGAGGGCGACACACTGTTAGCCATCGCGCGCAACGCCGAAGAGGCCGGCGTCGCCGACGACGAATCGGCGACCGGACCCGACGCGTAAGCGATTGCCGACTGCCCCGGCAGTCGGATGCACAGTTAGGAGTGCCTGCGTGACTTCACCTAACGAGCCGGGATATCCCGGGCCGGGCGACAGCCCGAACGGGCATGGCTCGGCCGACCGGGCCGGTGCACAACGGCGTCCGCCGGCCGATGCGCCCGAACCGCGCGGGCCGCGGCCGTCGGGCCGGTCCCCCGGCGCGCCCAATGCCGACGCGCGGTTGAGCCGCTTCATCTCGGGTACCGCCGCTCCGCCGGCCGCAAAGCCGCCGCCGCGCGACGTCGAGTCGCCGCACCCCGAAACCCATCGCGGTGACGCCTACGGCAGCGAACTTCCCGACCTGTCCGGTCCCATGCCCCGGACGGGCCAGCGCACATCGGCCGCCGAGTCAGCAGCGGACACCGCGACGAGTCCGGCGCGTACCGAACGTCGCATCCAGGTGACCGGGCGCGCCCGAGGCCCAGTGCGTGCCAGCATGCAGATCCGGCGAATCGATCCGTGGAGCACGCTGAAGGTGTCATTGGTGTTTTCGGTGGCGTTGTTCTTCGTCTGGATGATCGCCGTGGCGTTGCTGTATCTGGTGCTCGGCGGCATGGGCGTTTGGAGCAAGCTCAACAGCAATGTCGGGGATCTGCTGAACAACACCAGCGGCAGCAGCGCGGACCTGGTCTCCAGCGGCACGATCTTCGGCGGCGCGGTGCTGATCGGCTTGGTGAACATCGTGCTGCTCAGCGCGATGGCCACTATCGGCGCGTTTGTTTACAACCTGACGACCGACCTGATCGGCGGCGTCGAGGTGACGCTGGCCGACCGGGATTAGCGGTTTGGGCGCAGACGCCGCGGTGAGGTAATCTCGTCGCTCGGCCGTATGCGCGTACGGGGCCTATAGCTCAGGCGGTTAGAGCGCTTCGCTGATAACGAAGAGGTCGGAGGTTCGAGTCCTCCTAGGCCCACAACCATGTGTTTGCCAAGGCGTTTCGTGAGACTGGTGTTGCCGCTGGCAGCGGTCGCCGTGCTGGCGGTGGTGATCCGGTCCCGGCAGGGCGTCGACGTCTGGCACGTGGCCGCCGACCAGACCGACGGTCGGAGCGCGGGGCCTTAGCTCAGTTGGTAGAGCGCTGCCTTTGCGAGGCAGAAGCCAGGGGTTCGGGGCCCTTATCTGGAGGAGAAGGAGAGCAAATACGGCTTGACCTGCAGGTACGCTGTCATGGTCATGTCCACGACGGGGTCATAGTTCAACGGTAGAACGGGGTCTTTGCAAGGCTCAGATCGGGGTTCGATTCCCCGTGACTCCACAATTCGCCACGCGTCGTGAGGACGGCCTGTGGATAACTCGTGCGCGCGGCCGGAAAACCAGCTAATGTCGAACGCATGTTCGATAGAACTCGGGCGAAATTTGCTCCGGGACACTCCGCCCCATATCCCCCACTGGCGCCTTATTGTTACTAGCGTGACGGTCATGGCCGACGTGCTGACATTGCCGAACAATTCTGGAGGATCGCTCGTCGCGGCAGAGTTCTTTGCCGGGATCGGGCTGGTCCGCATCGGACTCGAACGGGCAGGTTTCCGAGTCGCGTGGTCCAATGACATCGAGCCGACTAAGCAGGCTATGTACGACAATAACTTTCGCAACGCCCTCGATCACCACAGGTATGCATTGGGCGATATTGCGAACGTGCGGGCAGCCGAACTGCCCTCAGATTTGGCATTGGCTTGGGCTTCGTTTCCGTGCATCGATCTTTCTCTTGCGGGCCGTCGTGAAGGGCTGGGTGGGGAGCATTCCGCAACATTCTGGCACTTCACGCGAATCTTGGACGACCTCGGCACGCGGCGACCACCCGTTGTAGCGCTGGAGAATGTAGCGGGACTGGCTACTTCCCGGGGTGGGGCTGATCTTGCGGCCGCAATCGGCGAGCTGAATAGGCTAGGTTACTCTGTCGACTTGCTGGCCATCGACGCTCGCCGGTTCGTCCCCCAGTCTCGACCACGCCTGTTTGTAATCGGAGCGCAAGATCCTCCCCAGCATGCGCAGCAACGCCATCCGTTTCGGCCGAAGTGGCTTCGCGCCGCGTTTGACAATAGTTCGCTGAGGACCCATCAGGCGGCGCTCCCGCCGGTTCCGGCACCGATGACGAAGGGATTGCGGGGCGTTATCGAGCAGATCGGCGCCGACGATGCGCGATGGTGGGATGACGAGCGTGTCGCAGCCTTCGCGGGTTCGTTGTCTCCGTTGCAGCACGAGCGTCTAGACATGTTGCGACGCAAGCAGTCTACGGCCTACCGGACGGCCTATCGGCGCACCCGCCACGGGGTGGCGGTGTGGGAGGTACGCTCTGACGATATCGCTGGATGTCTGCGAACTGCTCGCGGGGGTTCGTCACGGCAAGCCTTGGTCGAGGTCGGACGAGGGCAGGTTCGAGCACGCTGGATGACACCAGTGGAATATGCTCGGCTCATGGGGGCAGACGGCTACAAACTCGACGGATTGCGAACCAACCAGGCGCTGTTCGGGTTCGGCGACGCCGTGTGCGTGCCGGTAGTCGAATGGCTCGCGGCGAATTACCTTGTGCCGCTTGTCGACGATGCCCTAGGGCCAGTTGAAGGCCGCGCCGATCAGTTGGCGGTAAATGGCTGACGTGGCGAACCGGCGTCAAGGTACGCGACCGCCAACGCGCGGACTTCCAGCGCTCCAGGTCCGCGAGTTTCGCCGCCGCTTAGCCGAGGCGTTCAACCAAACTGACGCGCAGGGGCGAGTTTGGGCGAACGCGAAGTGGGGCATCTACGCCTTTTACGATTACGATGCAGAGCCCATCTATGTTGGACAGACCAACGAATCGCTGCGGACGCGGGTGCGGCGGCATCTGACCAACCAGCGGACCGATGCCGTCGCGATGCGCATCCTGGACGTTTTCGAAGTTGCCAAACTCGAGTTGTGGCCGTTGTGGGATCTCGAGTCCGAGCAGAGGAACGATCCGGATGCCAAGGCCCTCCTGAACGCGGCTGAATACTCGGCATACCTGCAGGCGATAGCGAAGAGCCGTTTCAAGGCGATCCTCAACGAGAAAATCCCGCCTCTTTCAGACCCAGTTGAGCTGCCCGACTCGATCACCTTCGACCTGATCACATCGGAAGCGCGCCGTGAGCGAGGGCACCCCGATGTGAGGATCGCCCGGCGCGCAGAAACAATCGCACGCCTGGCCGCTGTCGCGCACGAGCGCGGCGAGGTGTCGGCAGGCCTCCGCCGAGTGTTGGTGATCCAGGCGGTCCGGCTGACCTACTTGGCCGCCGCCAGATTCGCCCACACGGCGGGACGCCCCGATCCCGACCCCGCTTCGATCGACGTCGAAGGCCTCGTTGGCACTGTTCTCTACGAGCACGACATCGATCGCGACCAAACAGATTCCGACGCGGAGGACCTCCCGGAAGACCACCAGAGCGTCGAAGAAGATTGACGGCCCGAGAACGAAGCCGACCAGTGGCTCAGACTGGCCGCCGCCGTCCCCGCTTGTACTCCCGTGATTTCGCGTTGTGGGCCCCGCGGCACATGTCGCACCGACAGCCGGAGTCATAGGCCGACGCAGAGCCATGCTGACCGACGATGCGGCCTTGAGCGCGGACGCGCTGCATGTACTTCGCGTGATTGACGCGGTTAGCTTCCGTGCAACGGCCGCACCGACACCGATGATTCTGATAACCGTTGGCAGTGCCGTGACGCGGATCGTCGGGCTCAAGACCCGTGCTGCGTCGAATTCCCACTTGATTGATGCTATGGCGCCAACAGGCCGAGTACGGTGTGCGACATGGTGAGCGAGTCGTGGGCAACCACGCCTGCGGTCAGACGCTCGATGCGCTCGAACCGCAGTCGCGACACCCGTCCCGAGCTCGCGCTGCGCAGGCTCCTTTTCGCCGAGGGACTCCGCTACCGCGTAGCAGCTCGGCCCCTGCCCAGGCTCAAGCGCACGGTCGATATCGTCTTTCGGCCTAGCCGGGTCGCAGTGGAGATGCGTGGGTGCTTCTGGCATGGCTGCCCGCAGCACTTTCGCGCGCCCGCCAGCAACAAGGAGTACTGGACAGCGAAAATCGCCCGCAATAAGGGACGGGACCTGGCGACCGAACAAGCCTTGCGGGACGCGGGGTGGCTCCTAGTCGTCGTGTGGGAGCACGACAACCTAAGGGAGGCCGCACGTGAAATCGCGTCTGCCGTCGCCCGCCGCCGGCGATAGGTCGGGGCTTCGTTGTGGTGCCGACAGGGCGGCACGGTGATCAAGTCCTTAGTAGGCGACGGTCCTCCCTCTGCGGGGCCTTCCTCTGCCGGGATCTTCACGCGCGGGGGACGAGCAAATCACCCGAATTTCCGACGATGAGGCCCCGGCGCACTTCGTAATAAACCGAAACAGGTACAACGCCGATGAGGACAGACGTGGACTCAGTGACGCTCGCTGACCCCGGCCTGTCGTGGAACAACTGAAGATAATCCGACCACGACAGTCAATCAGCCTGGATGACAGCCATTGTCGTGTACATGAGGGACAGCCTCGGGGCACCTGAAGATAACGAATCCCCTAGGCGCCACGGGGCGTGACGGGTTTGTGCCCGGCTAAGGGCGAGGCTGCACGTCAACGCTCGGCGGCCGCGGTGACGGCTCGTTGCGGGTCGAGCGGCGGACAATCGAGAACGCCGCGGCGCTGGCGGCGAGGACCGCGACGGACACTCCCGCGATCACCCACGGGCGCTTGCCGCGCCGCCGGGATCGTCGAGCTTGCTGAAGTGCCTGCGGCAAGCCGCTGACCACCTCCTGCGCGGCGGCCAACTCTTGGGCGAGGGTCTCTTGGGCGGTTTGCAAGTCTCGGGCCAGTTGGCCCTCCCGGTAACGGCGACGCAGATTCGAGGCGCCGGCTTGCGCAGAGGCCGCGCCCAACCCGACGATGCCACGGGTGACGTCGACCGGCCCGACCGCCGTGTAGGCCAGGCCGCGGGTCAGCCGCTGCCTCGAAGTGAGCCGGGTGTGGTTGTGAGCGCTCATTTCTCGCCTTCCCCGGCCGTTTCCGCAAGACCGTGATCCGATACTCCCAGACTGTAACGACCGGCAGCCCGGTGAGCGTCTGCGGGTGAGGGTGATGGCAGACTGTGATGCCGTGACCACCAGCCCCATGCAGACTGCCACTGCCACACTGCACACCAACCGCGGCGACATCAGGATCGCGCTGTTCGGAAACCACGCGCCCAAGACCGTCGCCAACTTCGTCGGCTTGGCCCAAGGCACCAAGGAGTATTCGACCGAGAACGCTTCCGGCGGCAGCTCCGGGCCGTTCTATGACGGCGCAACCTTTCATCGGGTGATCAGCGGCTTCATGGTCCAGGGCGGCGACCCGACCGGGACCGGCCGCGGCGGCCCGGGCTACAAGTTCGGCGACGAATTCCACCCCGAGTTGCAGTTCGACAAGCCCTACCTGCTGGCGATGGCTAACGCGGGACCGGAGACCAACGGATCGCAATTTTTCATCACGGTAGGCAAGACTCCGCACCTCAACCGGAAGCACACCATCTTCGGCGAGGTCGCCGACGCCGATTCCCGGAAAGTCGTCGACGCCATCGCCAGCACTGCCACAGATCATGGTGACCGGCCGACCGAACCGGTCGTGATCGAGTCGATCACGATTTCCTGAAACCGGGTGCTCGGCCCGTCTCTTTAGGGCCCGGCGTAGCCGTGCGCGGTGAGCGCGTCAAGCACCTGCAACGGATCGGCGCCCAGATCCCAACGCGAGAAGATCAGGAGCCGACCGTCCTGCGCATCGATCTCGAGCAGCCGAGTTTTGCGGCCGATCCGGCGGAATTCGGTGATCCGGATGATCTTGATGTCCGCGCGCCGCAAAAGTTGCGTCCGCCACCAGCCGCGGACCCGCAGCCCGTCGGAGGTGATTGCCAGCTTGGGGCGGGCGCGCCACGAGGCGCTTGCAAACAAGATCAGGCCGAGCGCGGAAACGCCGAGCAGTAACCGCCCCGGGTGGTCTGTGACGGCAGCCACAGAGCCGGTAGCCATCAGGATGCCGACGATGGCGCAAGCTGCGAGTCCGATTGAAGAGGGCGACCATTGCGTTTGCTGCATGGTGCTCCTAGCGGGGCCTACCAATGCCGATGGGGTTATCCACAAGCGCTATCAACAATGGGGATGAATCACACGCGCGTGATCCAGATAGTCGGAGGTTGCCAGCCCGGTAACCGCGCCGACCGAAAATGAATTCATTACGGTCGCGTCAATGGTTACCGCCACCGCATTGTGAGCAACAAGCCGGCGATCATGAAAGCAAACGCGACAGCGTAGTTCCACGGGCCGAGATTGGCCATCCAACTGAGCACCGATGGCGCGTCGGGACCGGTCGCCGCCAGTTGGAACACCATCAGCCAGATCAAGCCGACCAGCATCAGGCCGATGAACAACGCGACGAACCACACACTGGACGGCCCGGCCTTGACCTTGACCGGCGTACGGCTCACCGCGCTCACGGTGAAGTCGCTTTTCTTGCGGACCTTGGACTTGGGCATTTCTACCTCGGGATGCCTCGGCGATTACGGTATTGGGGGCGGGTGTGCTCGGACGTGCTTGGACGAGCCTAACGCACCCACCAGCACGAACGGAGGGCCGATGGCCAAACGGATCACCCGGGCATCGACGTGGCGGGTCGGCGTCCCGCTGGTCTGCCTGCTGGCCGGGTTGCTGCTCGGCGCGACGCACGGGGTGTCCCGTGGCGGCGAAATCAGGCGTAGTGACGCGCCCCGGCTGGTGGACCTGGTCCGCCGGGAGCAGTTCGAAGTCGGCCGGTTGAATGCCGAACGGGATCGACTGGCCGGCGCCGTCGACTCGACGCACGGGCGGTCGTCGGACAAGGCGCTGGCAGCGATGCTACGGCGGGCCGCGGAATTGGCCGCTGACGCCGGTCTGGGTGCGGTGCACGGACCGGGGCTGGTGGTGACGCTCAACGACGCCCAGCGCGACGCCAACGGCCGCTTCCCGCGCGACGCGTCCCCGGACGACCTCGTGGTGCACCAGCAGGACATCCACGGAGTGCTCAACGCGTTGTGGACTGCCGGCGCGGAGGCGATTCAGATGCAGGACCAGCGCATCGTCGCCACCTCGGCGCCGCGCTGCGTCGGGAACACGCTGCTGCTCAACGGGCGGACCTACAGCCCGCCGTATCGGGTCACCGCGATCGGCGACGCCTCGGCCATGCAGGCGGCGTTGGCCGCCGCTCCCCTGGTGACTCTTTACAAGCAGTACGTGGTGCGCTTCGGCCTCGGCTACACCGAGCACGTCACGCCCGATGTCCGGATACCCGGGTACACCGAGCCGGTGCGGATGCACTTCGCCCAGCCGGCCGGCCCGGTGAGCTACTGACCCGGCCTGGCGCCGGGCCCGACGGTAGCCTGGCACGATGCAGATCTTGGTGGTCGACAACTACGACAGTTTCGTCTTCAACCTGGTGCAGTACCTCGGGCAGTTGGGCGTCGAGGCACAGGTGTGGCGCAACGACGACGTTCGGCTGTCCGACCGCGCCGCGATTGCCGCTGATGTCGACGGGATCCTGCTCAGCCCGGGACCGGGCACGCCGGAACGCGCGGGCGCATCGATCGACTTGGTGCGCGCCTGCGCGGCGGCGAACACCCCGCTGCTGGGCGTGTGCCTGGGGCACCAGGCCATCGGCGTGGCGTTCGGCGCCACCGTGGACCGGGCTCCGGAATTGCTGCACGGCAAAACCAGCAGCGTCTTTCACACGAATACCGGTGTGCTGGAAGGGCTTCCGGATCCCTTTACCGCGACGCGGTACCACTCGCTGACCATCTTGCCCGAAACCCTGCCCGCCGAGCTTGAGGTGACCGCCCGCACCCGCAGTGGTGTGATCATGGGCGTGCGCCACACCGAGCTGCCCATCCACGGGGTCCAATTCCATCCGGAATCGATACTCACTGAGGGCGGCCACCGAATGCTGGCCAACTGGCTGGCATTTTGCGGTCAGGTGCGCGACGACGGGTTGGTGCGGCGGCTGGAAAACGAGGTCGCGAGCAGTTTGGCGACCGCGCGGCGCTGCGACACCGCTACTGACCGAACTTCAGCGTGATCGGCCCGTCCTTGTTCGCACCCTGACCCGCGGCCGGACTCTGGAACACCACCCGGTTGTGCGCAGAACCGCCGGCGTCGACGTCGGCGCCCTTGACCAGAATGCCGGTCCAGCCGAGCGCGCGCAGCTGCGGCTCGGCGTCGGTCCAGACCAGTCCCGACAAATCCGGCATGACGAACTGGTTGCCCTTGGAGACTTGGATCTCGATCACAGAATCAACCGGAACAGTCGCGCCGGCAGGCGGATTGGTCCCGATCACGTCGCCGGCGGGGCGGAGGCTGTCGACGGCGGACTGGCTGAATTTGCTGAACCCGTAGACCGCGAGGTTCTTCTCTGCGAGGTCGGCGGTCTGGCCCGCGACGTCGGGAACCTGCTTGGTCGACGGGCCCGAGCCGACGATCACGGCGACCTCGTTGGTGGTCGCCGACGTTTGGTTCGCGGGCGGGTTGGTCCCGATGACCTTGTCTTTCATCTCCGGCGTGGACGGCGAGCGGACCTCCTTGAAGCGGCCGAACCCGGCGGACTTCAGCTTCTTCACCGCGGAGGCGTAGCTCAGCGACGACACGTCGGGCACCTCGCGCTGCTCCGGTCCGGTGGAGACGTTGATGGTGATCAGGTCACCGGCCCCAACTTTGGCGTTGGCGCCCGGGTCTGTGCCGATGACGTGATCGGGCTGGACGGTGGAATCCGGCTTCTGCTGGGTGCGCGTTTTGAAGCCGTGATTCTGCAACGCGGCAATCGCATCGGCGGACGCCTGGCCCCGCACGTCGGGCACCTGAACATTGCGCAGCCCGCCGCCGAACGTGTTGATCAGGATGGTGACGATGACGGTCAGTACCGCCAGCGCCGCGACCGCGATAACCCAGCGGCTCACTGAACCGGGGCCGCGGTCACGGCCGAAGTCGAGTTCCTGGCGGGGCAGCGCATCGGTGTGTCCGCCGGCCGATTCGCTGGGATGCGACGACGCCAGCAGCGACGAGCGATCGGCTTCGGTCAGCACCTTGGGCGCCTCGGGCGGCTCACCGTTGTGGACCCGAACCAGGTCGGCCCGCATTTCCGCCGCGGTCTGATAGCGGTTCTCGGGGTTTTTGGCCAGCGCCTTGAGCACCACGGCATCGAGGTCGGCGGAGATGCCCTCATGCCGTTGCGACGGCGGGACAGGATCTTCGCGGACGTGCTGGACGGCCACCGCGACGGCCGAGTCACCGACGAAAGGCGGCTCGCCGGTGAGCATCTCGTAGAGCACGCAGCCCAACGAGTAGACGTCGGAGCGGGCATCGACTGGAACGCCGCGCGCCTGCTCGGGCGAGAGGTATTGCGCGGTGCCGATCACCGCCGCAGTCTGGGTGACGCGGTTGCCGGCGTCGGCGAGCGCACGCGCGATGCCGAAGTCCATCACCTTGACCGCGTTGTCGGCGCCGATCATGATGTTCGCCGGTTTGACGTCGCGGTGGATGATGCCGTGCTGGTGGGAGAAGTTGAGCGCCTGGCAGGCGTCGGCGATGATCTCGATGGCGCGAGTCGGCGCCAACGGCCCGTCGGTGTGCACGATGTCGCGCAGCGTGAGGCCGTTGACGTACTCCATCACGATGTAAGGCAATGGGCCGGCGGCGGTTTCGGCCTCGCCGGTGTCGTAGACCGCGACGATCGCCGGGTGATTCAGCGCGGCGGCGTTTTGCGCCTCCCGCCGGAACCGCAGATAGAAGCTGGGGTCACGGGCCAGGTCGGCGCGCAGCACCTTGACCGCCACGTCGCGGTGCAACCGGATGTCCCGGGCCAAGTGGACCTCGGACATGCCGCCGAAGCCGAGGATTTCGCCCAGTTCGTAGCGGTCGGACAGGTGTTGCGGGGTCGCCATTACGGTGTCTCGTGTTGGGGTGGCAATGCACCGGGGTGGGTCAGCGTGACCGGCTGCGGCCGGCGTTGCCGCCCACGATTCCCTGTTACCGCTGCGTCCGTCCAATTTGTCGGATGCGCTGGAGCCGACGCCGGCTTGCTGGGCGGCTGCCCGGTGTCGGTCACGGTCGGTGCGGACGGTTGCTGCTGGGAGCTGTTGTCGCGGGAGTTGACGACGATGAGCACGGCGATGATGATCGCCAGTGCGCCGAGTACTCCGGCGGCCCACAGCAGCGCACGCTGGCCGGACGAGAAGGTACGCTGCGGCGGCGGCGTGCGGTGACCGGCGGTGCTGCTGCGACGGGCGACGGTGGCCCGGCCGGTGGGGTCGGCTGCGGCCCGTGCCTGGGCGCCGGAGGGAATAGCGGCCGGGGTGGCGCGGCCGACGGGGCCCGCCTGATTGGGGCGTGGGGGCCGCCGGCCGGCGCGGACCGCGGCGACGGCGTCGGCGAACGGCCCCCCGCTGCGATAGCGCATGCTGGGGTTTTTGACCAGGGTTATCTCGATGAGTTCGCGGACATTGGGCGCCACGTCAGGCGGCAACGGCGGCGGCGGTTCTTTGATGTGCTTCATCGCCACCGCCAGCGCGCCGTCACCGGTGAACGGGCGCTTACCTGAAATCGCTTCGTAGCCGACAACTCCCAATGAGTAGACATCGCTGGCGGGGGTAGCGTCGTGACCGAGGGCCTGCTCCGGGGCGATGTATTGGGCGGTGCCCATCACCATGCCGGTCTGGGTCACCGGGGCGGCGTCGACGGCTTTGGCGATACCGAAATCGGTGATCTTCACCTGACCGGTGGGCGTGATCAGGATGTTGCCGGGCTTGACGTCGCGATGCACCAGGCCGGCCGCGTGCGCGACCTGCAGCGCCCGCCCGGTCTGCTCGAGCATGTCCAACGTGTGGCGCAGCGAGAGCCGGCCGGTGCGCTTGAGTACCGAGTTGAGCGGCTCGCCGTTGACCAACTCCATCACCAGGTAAGCGGTGCGGCCCTCGCCGTTCATCTGGGTCTCGCCGTAGTCGTGCACGCTGGCGATACCGGGGTGATTGAGCATCGCGGTCGTGCGCGCCTCAATCCGGAACCGCTCGATGAACTCCGAGTCTTGGGAGAACTCCTGCTTGAGCACCTTGACTGCGACACGACGCCCCAGCCGGTTGTCCACCGCCTCCCACACCTGGCCCATGCCGCCGGTGGCGATGAGGCGCTGTAACCGGTACCGGCCAGACAGCGTCACACCTACTCGCGGGCTCATGGTCCTCCCTGCAGCGCGGCCTCGATCACGGTCCGCCCGATCGGTGCGGCGAGCGCGCCGCCAGTCGCGGGCAACCGATCGGCGCCGTTCGCTGCTCCCTCTACGAGCACCGCAACGGCCACCTTCGGGCTCTGTGCGGGCGCGAAGGCGATGTACCACGCGTGAGGTGGCGTGTGGCGCGGGTCGGTGCCGTGCTCAGCGGTGCCAGTCTTGGATGCGATCTGCACGCCGGGGATCGCCCCTTTCTGCTGCGCGGCATTCTCGGCGCCGACCATCAACGCTGTTAGCTTAGCGGCGACCTCGGGGGAGACTGCACGGCGCTGTTGGTGCGGCGCGGTGGTGCTGATGTTAGCCAGATCAGGCCCCTGCAGCCTGTTCACCAGGTAGGGCTGCATGGTTACACCGGCATTGGCGATGGTAGCGGCAACCACCGCATTCTCCAGCGGGGTCAGCGCGACGTCTTTTTGGCCGATGCTCGACATTCCCAGCGCGGCGGCGTCCGGGATCGGGCCTACGGTGGATTCGGCGACCTGCAGCGGGATGGGATCGGGCACGACGTCGAGACCGAACGACGCTGCAGTGCTGCGCAACGCGCCGGCTCCGATGAGCAGTCCCAATTGGACGAATGCGGTGTTGCACGACCGGGCGAACGCCTCACGCAGCGACACGGTTTCCGCGTCGGCGCACGGCGCGTCGCCGTAGTTCTCCAGGGTGGCGGTGCTGTCGGGTAGCCGAAACGTCGCTGCAGCGGTGAGCTGCTCATCCTCGGTCGCGCCGTTTTGCAGAGCAGCCGCGGTGGTGATCACCTTGAACGTCGAACCGGGCGGATAGGTCTCGGAGATCGCGCGGTTGGTCATCGGCGAATGCGGGTCGTCGCGAAGTTGCCGCCAGGCTTGCGATTGCTGGTCGGGGTCGTGCGCGGCGAGCAGGTTGGGGTCGAACGACGGCGAGGACACCAGCGCCAGGATCTTGCCGGTCGACGGTTCCAGCGCGACGACGGCGCCCCGGCATGGCCCGTTGCAACCCTGCTGCATTGCATCCCAACCGGCTTGCTGGATGCGCGGGCTGATGGTGGTATCCACATTGCCGCCGCGTGGGTCGCGTCCGGTGAAGAAGTCGGCCAGCCGTCGACCGAACAACCGCTGGTCGGATCCGTTGAGCAGCGGATCCTCGGCGCGCTCCAGGCCGGAGCTGGAATAGCGCAACGAATAGAACCCGGTGACCGGGGCGTACATCGGGGCGTTGGGATAGACCCGCAGGAAACGGAAGCGGTTGTCGGTGGCGACCGAATAGGCCAGCAGTTGGCCGCCCGCGGTGGTCTGCCCCCGTTGACGGGAGTATTCGTCGAGCAGGATCCGCTGGTTGCGCGGATCGGCCCGTAACCCGTCGGCGGCGAACACTTGAGTGAGTGTGGCGTTGAACAGCAACAGCATGATCGCCGCCATCACGGTCATCGAGATCCGGCGCAGAGAAGAGTTCATACCCGCTCTATCACTTCAGTGTTGGTCGTCGCGATCGACGACATGTCGCGCGGGCGGGTTCGCAACGGGCACCGGGCCGAATGCGAGATGCGCACCAGGATGGCCAGCAGCACATAGTTGGCCAACAGCGACGAGCCCCCGTACGACATCCACGGGGTGGTCAGCCCGGTCAGCGGAATCAGGTTGGTTACGCCGCCGACCACGATGAACAGCTGGATTGCCAGCGTCGAGGCCAGGCCCGCGGCCAGCAGCTTGCCGAAACTGTCCCGCACCGCGATCGCGGTCCGCATGCCGCGGACGATCACGATGGTGTAGAGCATCAACAGGCCGGCCAATCCGACCAGCCCGAGTTCTTCGCCGAACGCGGCGACGATGAAATCGGTTGATGCGGCCGGCACGGTGCCCGGCTGACCGTTACCGAGTCCGGTGCCGAAGACGCCGCCGGTAGCAAAGCTGAACAGCGACTGCACGATCTGGTAGCCGGCGCCGTCGGGGTCGGCGAATGGGTCCAGCCAGGTCTGCACGCGGACCCGGACGTGATTGAAAATGAAATACGCCGCAACGCTTCCGAGTGCGAACAAGGCCGAACCGACGACCACCCAGCTGAACCGCTGGGTGGCAAGGTAAACGACTACCAGAAACGACGCATAGAGCAGTAGCGAAGTCCCGAGGTCTTTCTCGAACACCATCACGCCGACCGAAATAACCCAGGCTGCCAGCAGCGGGGCCAGGTCGCGTGGCCGAGGCAGGTCCATGCCCAGGAAATGTTTACCGGCGCTGGTGAAGAGACCTCGTTTGGCTACCAGTACCCCCGAAAAGAAAACCAGCAGAAGGATTTTAGAAAATTCCGCTGGCTGTATCGAAAAGTCCGGCAATCGAATCCAGATCTTCGCGCCGTTTTGCTCGGATAACGACCGCGGCAGCAGTGCCGGGATCACCAGCATGACCAGTCCGGTCAGCCCGCAGATGTAGCCGTAGCGGGCGAGCTGTCGATGATCCTCGAGCCAGATCACCACGAACGCAAAAGCCGCAATCCCCAGCAGCGTCCACAGGATTTGCGGGTTTGCCCGCGCACTGGCCCCGGTCAGGCGGTCGTCGAGGTCAAGCCGGTGAATCATCACCACGCCCAGGCCGTTGAGTAGCGCGACTATCGGCAGCAGTAGCGGGTCCGCGTACGGCGCAAAGCGTCTGATCGCCAGGTGGGCGCAGGCGAACACCGCGAAAAACCCTGCGGCGTAGGTGATCAGCTGCCAGTTCAGGCCGTGTTCTTGGTGGGCCTGCACCAGCGCGAAGGCCACCGCGGCGATCGCGGCGGCGAAGCACAGCAACAGCAGTTCGGCATTGCGCCGATTCGGCAGCGCAGGCGTGACCGCGACCGGCGGCTGCGGCGCAGTGTTCAATCGGCGCCGCTTCTCCGCATCGCTGCGCTCTGCATCGTCGCCGGCGCGGGTCACGTCGGTTTCCGGCACTCGGTACCCGGCTGGAGCGGCGGCGGGGAGAGGGTGGGCGCGGCCGGAGTCGGCAAGGGATTTGCCGGAAGTTGCCCGGGGATACTGACGCCGGGTTGCGGTAGCTGTGTCGCGCTGGGTGCGGCCGGTAGCGTCGAGGGCGGTGGTGATTGGGCGCGCGTCAGCGAGCAGAGCGGTAGCAGGGATTCCGTCGATAATCTGCGCAGCTGTGCGTCGGCTTGATCGAGCGTGCCGGCCGGAAGCCCGGCGGACACTTGCGCGCGAGCCGACTCCGCCAGGTCGGACATCTTCATCGGTTGGCAATCTCGATTGTCGCCGGCCTGGCCGTAGCGGATCACCGACAGCTGGTTGAGGCTATTGAGGCAGCCTTGGGAATAGGGCTGATGCAGCGGCACGCCCAGGATCGACACCTGAATGCCTTGCATGATGGACACGGCGCCGTTGTAGTCGGCGACGTAGTAGTAACTGCGGATGATGGTCCGGCCGATGGCCAGGGCTGCGAGCACCATCAAGACGAGCAGTGCGGCACCGACCGCCATTCGCCGCCGCGACCGCTTCGGGCGGATAAATGTATCGACTCGCGGCACAACGCGTTTCACTACATCTTTGCGCGGATGGAAGGCCGACGCCCGGCCCGCTGCGGTGTTGGGCAGGGGCAGCTGGTCCTGATAATCGGAGTCGCCGGATACCGCACCGGCGATGATCGGCTGAATCGGACCGTAGTCGTAGTCGACGACGTCGGCGACCACCACGGTGACGTTGTCGGGGCCACCGCCACGCAGCGCCAGTTCGATCAGGCGGTCGGCGCTGTCGGTGACATCGGGAATCTTGAGGGCATCGAGGATGGTCTCGTCGCTGACCGGGTCGGAAAGCCCGTCCGAGCATAGCAGGTAGCGATCACCGCTGCGTACTTCACGCATGGTCAGCGTGGGCTCGATCTCGTGACCGGTCAACGCCCGCATAATCAACGATCGCTGCGGGTGACTGTGTGCCTCTTCCCGCGTGATGCGCCCTTCGTCAACCAGGGTTTGGACGAAGGTGTCGTCCTTGGTTATCTGGGTCAGCTCGCCGTCACGCAGCAAGTAGCCGCGCGAGTCGCCAACGTGCACCAGCCCAAGACGGTTGCCCGCGAACAGGATTGCCGTCAGCGTGGTACCCATCCCCTCGAGGTCGGGCTCCATCTCAACCTGGGCCGCGATGGCGGAATTGCCGGCGCGCACCGCAGACTCCAGCTTGGTGAGCAGGTCGCCACCGGGTTCGTCGTCGTCCAGGTGGGCCAACGCGGCAATGACCAGTTGCGACGCGACTTCGCCGGCGGCGTGTCCGCCCATGCCGTCGGCCAGCGCCAGCAACCGGGCGCCGGCGTACACCGAGTCTTCGTTGTTGGAGCGCACCAAGCCGACATCGCTGCGGGCGGCATAACGCAGGACCAAAGTCACGGGCGCAGCTCGATTACCGTCTTGCCGATACGAACCGGCGTGCCAATGGGAACCCGTACCGCGGTCGTCACTTTCGCCCTGTCGAGGTATGTGCCGTTGGTCGATCCTAGATCTTCGACGTACCATTCCGAACCGCGCTGGGAAAGCCGGGCGTGCCGCGTCGAGGCGTAGTCGTCGGTCAGCACCAGCGTGGAGTCATCAGCGCGCCCGATCAGCACCGGCTGGCCGGACAGCGTGATACGTGCTCCCACCAACGCCCCCTCAGTCACGACCAGATAACGCGCGGCGCCGTGCCGCTGCCGCGACGGCAATAAGGTGCCCTGCAACGTCAAGCCGCGACGGACCATGACCGCGCCCGTGGGCGCATAGATGTCAGTCCGCAGGATCCTCAATACCGACCAGATGAACACCCACAACAGCATCAAGAATCCGGCACGCGTCAGCTGCAGTACTAGTCCCTGCATCTGGCGTGCCCTCCGTCCTGGCGCCACACGTTCCGCGTGCCCGGATATAGCAACGTCACGATACTTGGACGGCGGTCGAATCGGGCTGAAGCCGGATAGCTTCGCGACTACGGGCTCAATGGACGTGGACGACGATCTCAGAATGCCCCAGCCGGATCACGTCGCCGTCGGCCAACTGCCACTCCTGCACCGGCGCGTTGTTGACGGTGGTGCCGTTGGTGGAATTGAGGTCAGACAGTAACGCGACGTGGCCGTCCCACCGGATCTCCAAGTGGCGGCGCGACACACCGGTGTCCGGCAACCGGAACTGCGCGTCCTGGCCGCGGCCGATGATGTTGGCGCCCTCGCGCAGCTGATAGGTGCGCCCGCTGCCGTCATCGAGCTGCAGGGTGACCGCGGTCCCGGACGACGGGTAACCGCCCTGGCTGTACCCGCCGTAGCCGCCGGCGCCCGCGGGTGGGCCGTAGTCATAGTCGCGCCCGCCGGGCTCGGCGTATCCGCCGCCGTACTGCGGAGCGGCGGTCTCGCCGTAGCCGGCGTACTCGGGCGGTTGGCCGTAGTCCTGCCGGCCGTATCCCGGGGCAGCGGCGTAGCCCTGGTCGTAACCGGCACCCTGCTCGGGGTAGGTGGCCCGCCGGTCGGGCGCGCCGTAGCCGGCCTCATCGGGGCGGGCCGGCGCCCGGCCGTAGTCCGCGTATTCGCCGTAACCTTGCCCACCGGGCTGGCCGTAGCCGCCGTAGCGGTAGCCCTGGTCGTAACCATAGCCGCCGTAGCCGGGGGCGGCCGGTCGCTGCTCGTACTGCGGGTAACCGCGCTGGTCGGGGTAGCCGCCGCGCTGGTCGGGATAACCGCCTTGCTCCGGGTAGCCGCCGCGCTGGTCGGGATAGCCGCCTTGGTCGGGGTAGCCGCCCTGGTCGGGGTAGCCGCCCTGGTCGGGGTAGCCGCCTTGCTCCGGGTAGCCGCCCTGGTCGGGATAACCCGGCTGCTCGGGGTAGCCGCCTTGGTCGGGCGGCGCTGGATAACGCTGCTGCTCGGGATAGCCGGCCGGTTCCGGCGGATAAGAAGGAGGCCGCGGATCCGGGGCACCGCGCGGGTCGTCTTGCGGATGCCCGTAATGTTCGTCGTAGTAGTCATCGCCGGGCCGCCCCTGCCCCTGGTCGCCGCGGTAGCTCGAGTTCTCGGTCATCGCTGATACTCCTGGTTCTGCGTCGAACGCATGGTCTGATTGTGGCGCGGCGGGCTTGCTGGCCGTCGGGCGGGGCGCGACATCGGGGTTGACAGCACCGCGGGCGCGGAACTGGCCGGTATGGAGGTTCGCCGCCTGCTCGAACCGGACGACCACGTCACCATATGTTTGCCACCCCTGTTCGCCGATGTATCCCTCCAGGTGCTTAGCGAAAGCGTCTGAAGTGAGGTCCGGGTCGGCGCCCACTTTCTGATGGTTGTGCATACCGAGGGTAATGATGTACTCGTTGGGAGCGAAAAGCCGATGGCCTCGAAGAGGGCGGATTCCGTCGGCCGCCTCCCTGCGCAGCAGGGTCTCTACTTCTTGGGGGACGATCGATCCGCCGAAGACCCTGGCAAAGGCGTCACCGACGGTGTCCTCAAGTTTGCGCTCGATGCGTTGAACTAGCCCGTTCTGGCTGCCCATCTCCAAGCGCCCGCCTCAGTTCTTGTCTATCGCTGCTGCACGGCGGACAACCCCTCCGGCGTGTCGCATCACGCGTGTCGTATTCCAGCATGCTATCGGGCCAGCGCAGCGCAGCGGCACTCCCAGGATTCTGAGAATCGCATCGAACCAGGTCAGGCGCGAGTTCGGCGGCGGCGTGCACGGTCGTCGCGGCGTCGGCGCGGTTGGGGACGTGGGCTATTAGAGTGGTAGGCTCCACCGATTGTTCAGGGCGAGTGGCGGAATGGCAGACGCGCTGGCTTCAGGTGCCAGTGTCCTTAGGGACGTGGGGGTTCAAGTCCCCCTTCGCCCACAAAATCGAGCCCGGTCGTGTCTCGGGCGTGACCTCGGCGCGACGGTGAAGAAGAACGCTCATCAGCATGACGATGCTCGCGGGGATCGCCGCTGCCGGAATGGCAACCTGTGTCGGCTACTACGTCGGTCGGCGTGCGGGCTCGACGTGGTCAGCTGGCGCGCACTGGGGAGGCTTGCGATCAGCCTGCTCGTGCTGTTGACTGCGCGACGGGTTCGGCTCTGGAACCTGAGACGCATTGCGCCCGTGGAACTTCTGCGAGGTAGCGTTGCGGTGGAGTACACCGCGGATCGCTTGCGATCATGCGCACGGCCTCCCCGCGAGGCATGATGCAACCCGTTGAGGTGGCGACTGTGATCGCATTCCTTGCCAGCGATGCCGCGGCAGCCGTCCACGGCGCCGTCTATCGAGGCGACAATGGTAAGGGCACCGGCTAGCAAAACCGGAAAGCCATGCCAGGCAACGAGTAGCCTTTGTCGGCCAACGTCGGCCAACGTCGGCCAACGTCGGCCAACGTCGGCCAACGTCGGCCAACGTCGGCAATCCGTCGGCGGCCGCTTTGTACAACGCGCCCAGGCAGTGGGCGCGGGCTGCGGTGATGTCGTGGACGCTGCCGGGCTCGGCCTCGCTCGACCAGACGGGAAATCCGCCCGGGTCGGCGATGATCTGCACGTTGGCGCCCTGCGTCGTGTGCTTGCCCGGATAGCGCCGGTGATTGCCCTCCTCGGTGCGCTCACCGGCCCGGTCGATTTCGATCGGGGTCCCGTCCAACGTGAGGTGCGACCATCCTTCACGCTTGGCCTGATCGGGCACTTCGTGCCGGTCAGGTGCGTGCTCGGCGATGACGTCGATCGCCTCGTGCAGATAGCGATAACAGGTGGAGATCCCCCAGAGTGGCCTCGGCGGCCAGTATGCGGATCGCCGCGCCGTCGCGAAACCACCGCAACACCAGCTTCGCCTGGGCGCGGGCCGTGCCGGCACGTCGTCCGGCCCCGGCGCCGATCTCACGTCGATGCGTGCGCAACAGGGCGGTGGCATACAGCAGGGTTTGTTCGGGCACGTCGCAGACGGCAGAGCAGGCGAACACGCGGGGTCCTCCTGAGGGGCGCGGTCAACGCCGACGGGGACCCAGCACAGCAAATCTCGCAAATTAGCTACTTGAACATGTCGCCGTGTCGTGCCTAACGGCCGCGATTCAGGCCCTGACCTCAGAAGACTCATCAGCAACTTTAGTCGCTCCGAAAGGGAACGGGGTTTTCTTCACTCGATGGCGTATCTGATGTCACCGGCGCCGGAAAGTCAGTGCGGGTTAGGCGGCCGACCGCGGTCCGGCCTCGCGAATGGGCAGATGAAATACCGTTGCGCTCACCGGAACTACATCACGCTCGCGCCGCGACAGCAGCGCGGCGTTGTCGGGCAGCTGCCGTGAGTTGATCTCGCCGGCCGCGATGCGGGCCAGAACTTCGTGGGCCCTGGCCAGTTGCTCACGTTTGCGGTACTGGCCGCCGGGAAGTTTGACCCCTGCCCAGACACCGTATTCCTCGCGGTTCTCGACGGCGTACCGCGCACACAACCGCTGTTGCGCCAGTGGGCACCGCCGTAGGCAGAGCAGCCGCGCCTCGATGGCCGACTGTTCATATGCGCGTGCCTTGGCGGCACCGTCGCCGCCGTCATCGTCGGCGTAGCCGAACCACAATTCCGGGTTGACCGAACATGGATGCCCCATCAGTCCGCCTCCTTCTGGCCGAAACGTATGCAGAAGCATATACGCTCGACGGCCCCCTGGCAAGAGAAAGGTGACATAAACATATATACCCAGGCTGGGCCGCAGGCTGTGTACTATCCGAATATGGCCGGAGCGCTGCGGTGAGCCGCGAATCGGCAGGCGCAGCAATCCGGGAGCTGCGCGAATCACGTGACTGGTCGCTGGCCGACTTCGCGTCGGTCACCGGGGTGAGCATCATGGGCCTGAGCTACCTCGAGCGAGGAGCCCGCAAGCCGCACAAAAGCACAGTTCAGAAGGTAGAAAATGGGCTCGGCCTGCCGCCGGGGACCTACTCTCGGCTGGTGGTCGCCGCGGATCCGGCGGCCGAACTGGAGCGACTGACCGCGGTCACGCCGGCCGAACCGACGCCCGCGCGGTCCAACGGGCCCATCGTCGTGGACCGGCACACCGACACCGAAGTCCTCGAGGGATATGCCGAAGCTCAGCTCGACGCGCTCAACTCGGTGATCGAGCGACTCCCCGAGACGACATCAAACGAATATGAGTCGTATATTCTCTCTGTGATCGGTCAGTGCGTGAAGGCCGAGATGCTCGCCGCCAACTCCTGGCGGGTGGCGCTCAGCGCCGACGCAGCTTCGGCGGGACGGCTTATGCGGCATCTGCAGGCGTTGGAGACGACGCGCGGCGCGCTTCTGGAGCAGATGCCGATGAGCCTCAGCGCCCGGTTCGACCGGGCCTGCGCGCGATCATCGCTGCCGGAGCCGGTCATCGCCGCGCTGCTCGGAGTCAGCCCTGCGGAAATGTGGGACATCCGGAATCGGGGAGTAATCCCGCCGGGAGCGCTGCCGCGCGTTCGGGCTTTCGCCGACGACGACACCAATTTAGGGGATAGACACCGAGGGGACGGGCAGTGACCGGAAGCGAACTCGCGGCATTGAGCCGCGCCCACCAACTGTTCGCCGGCACACCGGGCGGTGTCACGCTGGACCCCGACCTAGGGCATTACGACAGCCTGTTGCGGCAAGCGGCGGCGCTGAATACCGGTGGGGGACAGGAGCTTTACCGGTCCGCGGTCGACAATAGCCGGGCATCGGTGCGTTCGGCCGTCACCACCGACGCCGCTCTGGCGACCACGACGACCCAGGCACACCACGATCACGCCACCGCCCGCACCCTGACCAGAAATGTGCTCGACGAGGCACGGGCCGACACCGCGACACCGGCCACACCGATGGCGCAGCGCGAGGCGGTGCGCCGTCGCGTGGCGCGGCTGCGCGCGCAACACGCGCATGTGTTGTCTGCTCGACAGCAGGCACGCCGGCATTGGGCGGCATTGCGCGCGTTGCGCTATCGAGCCCTGCGACGTCCCAGCCACCGACCCGGGCTGCGATTGCCGCCGGCCACCACCCGCGCCGGAATCGCGGTGCGGGCGGCGCTGTCGCGGTTGGGCAGCCCATATGTCTGGGGAGCAACCGGGCCCGACCGGTTCGATTGCTCCGGATTGACCCAGTGGTCCTACGCGCGGGCGGGAATTCACCTGGACCGCACTACATATCAGCAGATATACGACGGAATTCCGGTCCCCCGCTCCCAGGTCCGTCCGGGCGACCTCGTCTTTCCCAGTGCCGGACACGTGCAGATGGCGATCGGCGACAATTTGGTCGTCGAAGCACCGCATGCCGGCGCTACGGTCCGGATCAGCCCGCTGGGCAGCGGCGTGCAGATCAGGCGCCCAGTGGGGTAGCGGCGATGGTTGTTGAGCGTCCGGGGCGTGAGTACGGTCAAGCCATGGCAGAGCAGGCCGGGCAGTCAGTCCGCGCCATCGCGGAAGGGCAAGCCGCGCTGTCCAGACAACACGGCGCAGCTGCAGACGCCGACTGTGCTCTCACGGAAGCGGTCGCCAGTGCGCATGCGGCTACCGTCGAGGGCGTCAGGCGCCTCGACGCGATCGCCGCCGAAATCGACCGCGCTGTCGCCAATCAGACTGCCATCGGGCTCGATACGGCGATCGGTGCGCGTGAATTCCAACGGTTCCTGATCGCCAAGCAACGCGAAATTCTGGCGGTGGTGACCGCTGCGCGCGAGCTCGCCGCCGCGAAAAAGGCTGCGTTCGAGAAGTTGGCGGCGCAGTACACCATTTCGACCGGCTAGCGGTTGACTGCGGACGAGAAAAGCAACCCTTTTCGCGTTTGCGTTCCGTGTCCACATCGGGCGGTAGTGTCCCCGGATACCGCCGCGCTAGGAACAGGAACGCCGAAGTTGTCCATCTACGCTGCATGGCTCGATGAGTCGGGCTCCAACCCGGCCATCGACCCGAATACCTATATCCTGAGCGCGGTCATCGGTGAGGCTGAGCACGCCCCGGGCATACGTGAGAGCATGCGCGGCTTGCTGGTTGGCAAGGGGCATAAGAAATTGCATTGGCGCACCGAGGCCGCGCGCCGACAGGAACTGATTGTGAAGACGATCGCAGCCCTGGAAGTCGAGTATTTGGTCGTTGTGCGTGCAGGCGGACCGGCCGCAGAGAAGCCGGAGCGCCGACGGCGGTTGTGCATGGAGCGAATGTTGCCTGAGCTGGTGAAGATGGGCGTTGACGAGGTCGTGATCGAATCCCGAGGTAGCAAAGATGACCGTCGTGACGTACAACGGGCGCTACTTCGACTACATCGAATCGCGGGTGACCCTGATCGACCTTTAAGTCCAAGAAACGCGAAACCCCAGGCCTAGGACCGGGCCTCCCCGCCGTGTCAGCGGGGAAGTTCGCAGCCTCACCGCTGTGCACAAGAGTGAATTGTCGACACCCAGGCGTCTGGCTACTGTCGCCGGCATGTTCGCTCGGGAGAGCAATGACAACGCCTAGTGACGTGCTTGCCGCGGTCGAGCACGTCAGCCAGCGCACTGGCGCCCGCAAGCCCGTGACGGCTCGACGCCGTCGTTGCCAAAATCCGCCCACAGCATCCGGATCTGCTCGACCCAAGGACCGGCAAGATGACCGCCCCTGACCGCCAGGAGGGTGCCGCCGCCGACGCCATTAGAAACGCCGAAGCTGCTCTGGCACACCAAAACTCGATGACAGCCCAAGTCGACCTGCAAGTCGTCTCCGCAGTTCTCAATGCGCACCAGAAGAACGCCGAGGGCAGGGAAGCGTTGAACAGGCTGCAGCACGACATCGAGGCGGCGGTCACGACGCGATCCGACCTGGACACCCCGGCGGGAGCGCGTGACTTCCAGCGCTTCCTGATCGGCAAGCTCCGCGATATCCGCGATGTGGTGGCCAATGCCAGCCTCGACGACACGTCGAACTCGGCGCTGATGGCTGCGTGGACGTCGCTGTACGACTCCACCAAGCCGCAGGGCGATGTGGAGGAACACCGCCGGTCAACCGATGTGCCGTCCGGTTCCGCAGCCGACCCGCCGGCACCGGATGACAGTGCAGCCGCCCCCTACCTGGATTCGCTGCCCGTTGAGGATCCCGGCGCCTCGTCGGAAGATGCGCCGGCACCAACTTCGTCGCCGCCGCCGCCGATGACCCCGGCGATGCCGACTATCCCCTCGTTCGGTGGGGGAGGAATCCCGGGCGGATTCCCGCTTTCCGCGCCGCTGCAAGGCCCCGACGCTGAACGGTCGCCGAACAACCTCGACGACGCGCTGCTGGACGGCGACACAGCAGGCGACACAGAAGACGAGCCGCCCGGCGACGACCACGGCGACGAGCAGCCGGACGACCACGACGGCGAAATGGTGCAGCCGCCGGCCACCGGCCCCACGACCGTCTCACTGCCCAACGGGGAAACCGTCACCGCCGCCAATCCTCAACTCGCGGCAGCCATCAAGGCGGCGGCCAATGGTGTGCCGATCGCGGATGCGTTCCGCCAGCAGGGGATTACCATTCCGCCGCCCGGGACTGCAGTTACCGACCCGGTCGACCCAACGCGGCTGATACCCGGGGATATCGGCATGCTCACGGATCGCCACGCTCTTGCTCTCGGCCAGAGCCGGGCCTTGCTCAACGGGCAGATCCAGCACATTTCCACCGTGAACGGGCCCAGTTTCCTAGGCTGGGAGCATCCACCTGGACCGGTCACCGCCCAGGCGCCGGACACGACCGACCCGCCGGCGCCCACGAGACCGGCTACCGGGCAGAGAGCGTGATAGGAAATCCGGCGCCGCCGGCACATCAAGAGGAGACAGCGGATGGCAGACCGAATCCACGTGGTGCCCGACAACCTGCGTCAAGCCGCCAGCCACCACCGAGAGACATCCGAGTACCTGCGGACTCTGCCGTCGTCGCACCAGGCGATTCAAGAGAGCCTGGACTCGCTGGGGCCGATCTTCGGCGAGCTGCGGGAGGCCGGGCGCGAACTCCTCGAGCAACGACGCTTGTGCTACGAGCAGCAGGCCGACAGTCACTCGCAAGTGGCCGACAACCTGACAAAATCGGCCACCATGTGGGAAGCCCAAGATGCTGAGTCCGCCCAAGAACTCAAACGTATCGCCGACGACGGTCGATGACTGAGGCCGACCCGGCGTTCGACACCGTACATCCGAGCGGGCACATCCTGGTCCGCTCCTGCCGCGGCGGATACATGCACAGCGTCACGCTGAGCGATGCGGCGATGAACACCGATGCGGAAAGTCTGGCGCAGGGCATTTTGCTGACCGCCGATGTCTCGTATCTCAAGGCCGTGATGGAAGTTCGCGGCGAAATCGTGGCGGCCGGCTACACCCCGTCCGCGGAAGTTCCGACCGCCGAGGATCTCGACATTGCCGTCGAGCGGCTGGTGGCGCATGAATTGCCCCGCAGAGAGGGCGTGACGCGATAAGTAGCGGCGCGGGCTAACGGATCCAGGTCTTGACGGCGTCGCGATCCGGGGCGATATCGGTGGGCGGCTGGACAGGATTAGCGCCGAACAACTCGCGCGCCCGGCCAAGCAGTGCCCGCACCTCGTTCAGCTGCTGTTGCAGCCCGGAATCAGCCACAGACTTACGCTACCCAGAGCCGGCTATTCCCACAATTCACCACCAAGGCATAAACACCGGACAGGCCTTTTGACGGCCTTTCTGGGGCCGGCCAAAGAGTGAAGTTGGCGATCCGGGATGACGGTAGGCTTGCCCGGTGGCGATCTTCGGTCGGAATACGGCGCGACACCGCCTCCGGAGAGCTGCCCAAGAATCGCTGAAGACTCCGGCTTTCAGCTCTCCCGTCGACTGCGCTCCGTGGGTGACGGGTGGGTTGTGGCCGGCCGAGCTGTCGACCGTCACCGCTGAGACCGCCCCGCTAGTCAAGTCTTTGAAGGCCGACCTGCAGAAGATTGTCAATGCGGCCAACGAAGAACTGTTAAGCATCCGGCGAGCGGGATTGGCTGATGCGACACGGCAGGCAGAAGAAGCCCGGGTGATCAATAGCGCCCGCGCCTTCGCTGTTCGACGAGTCGAGTCGACCGTTCGCCACCTTCGTAATATGACGCCGAAATCGCCGGCGGAACGCCCGCCGGTGAATGGCGTTGACGACACCGAAAAGACACAGCGATTCAAAGTCGCCGCCGCCGCGCCGACGAGAACGGACGCACCCGCGCCGCCAAGGCCGCAATATGCCGAACAAGATCACCGGGTGACAGCGCAGCCGCCGCCGGCCGCCGACTTGGAATCGGGCGGGCCAGTAAGGCCGGTGGCCCGGCATCGCGCGGAATCGGATGACACCGAGGTGCTCGACGAGATCGCCACGCTGCTGCAGGAGATCACGCCGCTCGCGGAGCCTCCGATCGCCGAAGCACCGCGGCAGCCTGCCGCGCCTCGCCACGCGGAGCCTGCGGTTGGTCCGGCCGACGAGCCCGTCACCGCGCAGCAGCCCGCGCCGCAGGTCGAGTCCGAGCCGCCGGTCGAACGGCTGGAACGGCTGCTCAAGTTCGTGGCCCGTCAGGAACCTGGATTGCGTTGGGCCGTCGGCAATCGTGCCGACGGGACCACGCTATTGGTCACCGACCTCGCCCACGGCTGGATACCGCCCGGAATTGCGCTGCCTGCCGACGTCCGGCTGCTGGAACCGCAGCGGCGCACCGGCAACGCCGCGGCGTTGCTTTCAGACACGACATTGTCGGCGACGTACGCGCCCACCGATCCGCTTGGTCGGGCAACCGACTATGCGCCGACGGACACCTCATCACAACCGCGCGAGCTCCCGGCGATCGACGACTTGGGCTGGCTGCTGAGCGAGGCCACGCACTGGCGTGATGGTCTGCCGCGACTGGTTCACACGTTGGCCAAGGCGGGTGCTGGGGGAACCGGCGTCCTCGACGCCGAACTCGACGTATTGCGGGTCCACCTCGACACCTCGCGCTACCAGCTTTTCGCTCAGTACCCCGACATCGACAGCGGGTTGCTGCTCAACTGCCTTCTGCTGGCCGCCGCCGAAGCGATTGCCGCCGGGAACCTGGTGAATGCGAATTATCACTTCGCCTGGTTCCAAATGCTCAGCACGCCACCGGCCAGCGGGTGGAAAGCCTGCCCGTAGCACACCGTGCGCGAGCGTGCGGAGAATGAATTGACGCTGGTCGCAGGGGTCGCGATACTGTCATGATGCCGTGGTCGGGCAGGCGCGCCCAGCTAAGCGATAAGGATCTCGTCGAATCGGTTCTGCGTGAACTGAGCGAGGCCGCCGATAAGTGGGAGAGGCTCGTCGGCCAGGCTGAGGCGATCACCTACAGCGTCGACCTCGGGGACATTCAGGCGGTCGTAAACTCCGACGGGAGATTGGTGGAGTTGACGTTGCATCCGACCGTTGTGTCCGGATACAGCCACGGCGAGTTGGCCGACAGGTTGAACCTCGCCATCGCAGCGCTGCGCGAAGAGGCCCAAGCCGAGAACGAGGCGCGTTACGGCGGAGCGCTCCATTGACGTCGGATCCGTTGTCGAGGGCGGTGGAATTGCTCGCGCGCGCGCACAACCTCTACGGGGCCGACCATTTCGATGCGGGGATAGCCGACGCGCCGGAGCAACTTCAGGCGCGCGCGGACCGGCTCGCCACGGTCAACCGCGCGGCGACGGGGGCGGCCGAGACGGTCAGCCGCCGAATGGCCGGCGGATTGCGGGAAAGCGCAGCGGCCGACAGCGAACTGGCCGCCGCGCTGGCGGCCGCCTATTCTGACCACGCCGCGGGACGGCGCAGCACCCGTCGCGTCCTCGACGACGCGCGCAGGGACCCAGTGCCGGCAGCAGACACTCCGCTGGGGCGGCAGGAAGCGTTGGGGCGCATGGCCACTCGCCTTCGCCGGCAGCGAGGGTACCTGCATCGTTCACATCGGAACTCGCACCTGCTGGTGCGGCGGCTGATGCGACTGGCCTACCTGCGCCAGCGACACATCACTGTCGCGGCGCTGCCTCTCGGTGCGGTCGGGTATGAAAGAGCCTATGCGCCGGGGCATGTCAGGCAACGGATCGCCGCTGCGCTGGATCGCCTGGGCATCACCGATCCGGCGGCTCGCCGTAACTGGATCCGCGGGTACCAAACGCTGATTGCCAGGGAATCAGGCGGGCGGGCCTCGGTGGTCGCCGCCGAGCCGGCGACCACTGCCGGTCCCACGCAGCCCGACGGGCACGGCCTGGGTTTCGCCCGAGGCCTCACCCAGACGGTTCCGGCCACGTTCGCGCGCTACCACCAGCCAGGAACGTCGAGCACCATCTACGATCCGGTGGCCAATATCTGCGCCTCGATGAACTACGTGATCCATCGCTACGGCGTGCACCGCAACGGCGATAATCTCGCCGCGATGGTGCAGCAGGCGGACGCGCATCGACCGCCGAAAGGATACTGACCGTGCCGCTCAACCTGTCCAACCGCGATCAGAATTCGGGACATCTGTTCTACAACCGCAGGTTGAAGGCCGCAATCACCCGGTTCTCGGTGCGGATGAAGCACGACGACCGCAAACAGCAAGCCGCGGTGGCACTTTCAGTTGTCTTCGTTCTCATCGGTATCGGCTGGATGGCACTGCTACACGTCATGAAACCCGCCGGCCTGGTCGGCCAGTCCGCGATCATCGGTAACCGTGATACCGGAGCGGTCTTCGCGAAGATCAACGGGCGGCTCTACCCCGCTCTCAACCTGACGTCGGCGCGGCTGGCGGTCGGCACGGCAGCGACACCGACCTGGGTCAAGGCATCCGAGATTGCCAAGTACCCCACCGGTCCGATGGTCGGCATCCCCGGTGTGCCCGACAGCCTGGCTGTCACACCCAGTTCGGTGTCGGCGTGGTCGGTGTGCGACACCGCACGCCCGAGGGGCACCGGCGCGCCGCCGCTGGTGACGTCGATCGCTGGAGAGCTGTCGACGGCGGGCCGGGCAGCCCCGATGGGACCCGCGCAGGCCGTCCTGGGCACCCATAAAAACGCGACCTACGTGATCTGGGGCGGACAACGCTCGCAGATCGACCCCACCGACCGTTCGGTGACCTTCAACCTGGGTCTTGATCCGGGCGTGACATATCCGGTCGAGATATCCAACGCGCTCTTCGACGCCATGCCGGCGACGGAACCGCTTGTGGTTCCGGCGATCCCGGAGTTAGGCACTCCGTCGAAGTGGCTGCCGGGCTCGACGGTCGGGACTGTCCTGGAGACTCAGGACGCCAAGGGCGCTGTCACCGGCTTCTACGCGCTGTTGCCCGACGGAGTGCAAAAGATCACCAGTTTTGTCGCCGACCTGCTGCGAACTGCGCTCGCTCAAGGCTCTGCCACGCCGACGCTGGTCACGCCGGACAAGCTGATCCACATTCCCATCGTCGACGTGCTCAACGTCGGCTACTATCCTTCGGGCAAGCTGAATTTCGTTGACACCGCGGCAAACCCGGTCACGTGCGTGGCGTGGCAGAAGCAGTCCACCGACCCGCAGGCGACGATCAGCGTCTTCAATGGCCGGGGGCTGCCGGCGCCGATCGACATGGACCCTCGGCTGGTCAGCCTGGTCCGCGACGACCGCGATCCCGATTCGGTGGAAGCCGACCAGGCACTGATGCTGCCGGGAGCGGCAAACTTTGTCGCGACGACCAGCGGGGTCGTCACATCGGGCAGCCGCGAAAACCTGTTTTGGCTTTCGCCACAGGGCGTTCGATACGGGGTGCAATGGGATGACAAGACGCTGCAAGCTCTCGCATTGAATCCGGGCAGCGCCGTCCAGGCACCGTGGCCGATCGTACGCACCTTTGCGGCTGGACCGGCCATCAGCCGTGACAGCGCCTTGCTGGCGCGCGACACCATCACCGGTGGCGGCGCCGTTGCGCCGATCCCGCAAGCCAACCAGCAAGTGGGAGGTTAGGCATGTCCAAACGCGGTTTTGTTCGCGGAGCGCGAAAGCCGGCGCCGGCGGTTCCTCCGGTGCGGGTGGCGGTCGCTCCGCCGCTGGCGCTGCCGGAACGCGAGCCGCGCAACATCTTGTTGATGATCGCACTGCCGGCGCTGCTGGTCGGGATCATCGGCACCCTGGTGGTGATGTACACCTCCGGGGTCCGGTCGTTGCAGTCCGGCTTCTTCCCGATGATGGGCCTGGCCGGGTTTGGGGCATTGATGTTCAGTGGACGCTTCGGACGCGGGCGCCGGATCTCTTGGGGCGAACAGGAAAAGCAGCGGCGTGTCTATCTGCGCCAGCTCGACGAGGACCGCGACGAGGTACAGCGCGCCGCCCAAGAGCAACGTCGTAGCCAACTTTTTCTGCACGGTGATCCCCGGAAACTGGACACCGTTATCGGCGGACCGCGGATGTGGGAACGGCGTCCGGGCGACCCCGATTTTCTTGATGTCCGGCTGGGGATCGGCATACAGCAGGCCAGTGACTCGGCGGTGTCGCTGCAGTGGCCGGAAGTTCCGATCGGGGAGGAACTCGAGCCGGTCACCGGCGGCGCGCTGCGGGATTTCATTCTCGAGCAAAGCAAAATCCGCGGAATCGGCAAGGTGTTGAGTCTGCGGTCCAAGCCCGGATTCAGCTTCATCGCGGCCGATCCCGCCGAACTGCACAGCCTTGCACGGTCGATTCTGTGCTCACTGGCGGTCTATCACAGCCCGAGCGACCTCAAGCTGATGGTCGTCACCCGTCACCCCGAGCTGTGGTCGTGGCTGGTATGGCTGCCGCACAACCAGCACGACGAAATGTTCGATGCGTGTGGGCTGCGCCGGTTGGTGTTCATCTCGCCGACAGAATTGGAGGAAGCGCTCGACGCCGAGTTGCACCGCAAGGGTCGTGGACCGTGGACGCCGCCGGCCGGGAGCAGTCCGACGTCGATGCCGTCGGCTATGCAGGCGCCGGGTCTGACGCTGGGTCCGCACTGGGTGATCGTCGATGACAACGTCGGCACACCCGAGCAGTGGGAAAGCGTCACAGGTCAAAAAGGTATGGCAGGAATCACGGTGCTGCGGTTGGCGACTCGCCCCGGCGTCGGTGTCGGCTTCGCCGGCGAGGATCAACGTTTCGAGCTGCGAGAAGGTCGGCTGTATCACCGCGGCGCGTTCTACGCGGTGGCTGACGTGCTGGCCGAGACCACCGCAAACCGCTATGCGCGGGCGTTGGCGCGGTGGTCACCGATGAGCGCGGGCGACTTGTCGGACACCGACAGTCAGGGCGGTGAACTGCTACGCGCGCTGGGAATTAGCGATCCGCGCCAGCTTGACGTCGACCGGCTGTGGGCCGACAGCCGTGGGCGTGGTGATGCGAAGTGGGCAATGGCGCCGGTCGGCGTGAAACCGGGCGGCGAGTTGCAGTACGTCATCTTCCGCGCAAAAGACTTCGGCGGCTTCGGCTTTCACTCTGTGGTGATCGGAACGTCCGGCTCGGGCAAGTCGGAGTTCTTCCTATCGCTGTGTAATGGGATCGCACTGACGCATTCACCTGAGAGTTTCATCGTCATCTTCGTTGACATGAAGTTCGAATCGGCCGCTCAGGATCTGGAGGGCTTGCCGCACGTTGCCGGTTCGCTGTCAAATCTCGGCAAGGACGACCGGCATCTAGCTGAGCGGATGCGCAAGGCCATCAACGGCGAAGTCGGGCGGCGATACCGGCTTTTCAAGGAGGCTGGCGCGCGCGACGCGAACGAGTACGAAGAGATGAGGCTGGCCGGCCGAGACCTGGAACCAGTACCGATCCTGCTGGTCATCATCGACGAATACCTGGAGCTGTTCCACCACCACCAAGAGTGGATAGAACTGGTTATCCACATCGGCCAGGAAGGCCGTGGCTGCAACGTGTTCTTCACGCTCGGCGGCCAGCGGTTGGATCTGTCTTCGCTGAGCAAGGCGAAGAGCAACATCGCATTCCGGGTGGCGCTGCGCGCCGAGACCGCCGAGGACTCACGCGACGTCATCGGTAGCGATGCCGCTTTGCATCTCCCTTCGAAGGAAAACGGCTACGCTCTGCTCAAAGTCGGCCCACGCGACCTGGAACCGTTTCGGTGCTTCTACTTATCGGCGCCGTTCGTTTTGCCCAAGAAGGCCGTCAACGTCAACCAGACGATCGACGTGAGCTTTTCCCAGCCACGACCGTTCACCTGGGAGTACCAGCCGCTCAGTGCCGAGGACACCGTCGCCCTGACGGTGGCCGACGCGCCCGACGAACCCGACGAATTCCTTTTCCACAGTGACGGATTCCGGAAGAAGAAACTACTCGACGTCATCCGCGAGTCGCTGGTCGCGCACCCGGCTCGATTGCCGCACCAAATCTGGCTTCCGCCATTGGAAGTCCCTGAACAGGTCGACGCTTTGGTGGGCTATTGGCGTGGTAAGCCCTGGCATGTTGACTATGGACAAAACGCGGGCTTGGTCTTTCCGTTCGCGATCGTCGACATCCCCGAAGATCATGTTCAACGCGTTCATGTGATCGACGCCGAGATGGACAACATCATGGTGGTAGGCACCGCACAACGGGGGAAGTCCACCACGCTGATGACGCTGATGACGTCGGCTGCTTTGACGTATCGCCCGGAGCGAGTGACGTTCTTCTGCATTGGGGCGGCGTTATACCCTGTCGAGGAATATCCCCATGCGGCCGGGGTGGTCAGCCTCAACGACACCGAAGGAGTGTCACGAACCATCGCCACGATCGAGGGATTGATCCGCGCGCGTGAGGCGTCGTTCAAGCATTACCAGATCGACATCTCGGAGTTTCGTGAGCGACGCTTCGGCGCGGCCGGCGGTGGGGGAACGGATCCCGACGACAAGTTCGGCGACGTCTTTCTGGTGATCGACAACTATGGCGATCTATACGACAAGGATGCCGGTATGGGCGATCGCGCGATCGCCATCGCGCGTCAGGGCCTGTCGTACGGCGTTCACGTAATGACCAGCGCCACCGCGTGGTTCGTCGGCCAGAAACAGGGTCTGCTCAACGTGTCGAACGCGCGGATTCAGTTGCGGCTGAGCAACCCCGACGAATCGCAGATGGGCACGTCGATGGAGCAGCGCAGAGCTGCACGAAATACCTTGGACCGGCCTGGATTTGGGCTCACCCGCGACGGGCATGAGCTACTGGTCGGGGTGCCCGAGGTCACCGGAACGAACGGGGAGCGGGTGGGGACCCGCGGCGTCGGCTCGCTGATCGCCGAAATCACCGGTACCGGCAGGGTCGAACGCCTATCGCGGCTGCCCGACCGGGTGCCGCTGCGTGAGGTCATCGCACGTTTCGCCGGAACGGCCGAGGCTGCCGACCCGTTGAACATTCCATTCGCAATCGGTGAGAGCGCTTTGCAGCCGGTGGCGTTGCCGACCCGAATCTCGCCGAACATTTTGGTGGTGGGCCGGCAGCTGTGCGGCAAGACAACGACCCTGGCGGCGTTGGGCCAGGCTATCACCGACAGGTTTACGCCTGAGCAGGCCCAGATCACGATCATCGATCCGAAGACGACGCTCATCGGAAAGATCCGTGGCGCGCACGTGCGGGCCTATGCATATACCGCGGACGACATCGACACCGTGATCAGAGAACTCGCGGCGCTGCTGCAGGAGCGTCTCCCACCGTCGGGCCTGACTCAGGAAGAGCTGTTGAACCTGAAATCGTGGGAAGGGCCCCGCCATTTCCTTTTGATCGACGACGAACACGAACTTCGACCTCACAATCAGGCGGTACGGCCGGCGGCGACCGCCCCGTTGTGGGGGCTGATCGAGCGCAGCCGGGAAATCGGTCTGCACGCCGTTTCCTCACGGCTGCCCGGTAACTGGGCCGCGCAAGTGGTGATGAACCCGTTTGTTCAGAAGCTGACCGGCTCCCGCTCGCCAACGCTGTTCATGGACAACGATCCGGCAAGTGTGAAGGTGTTCGGCAGGACGAGCGCTCAGCAGTTGGCGCCGGGACGCGGCTTGTTAGTGACCACCGAGGGAGACATTGAAGGGGTCTTGGTGGGAAGCCCGGAATAGGAGGAGCTGACTCGACAGTGCGCGGCTAACACTTTAAACTCAGACGACTTGTTGGCGGAGCGATTTCTGTGCGGGCACTTCGGAGGCGCTATGACTCGCGGATTCGGCGTAATTCCAGCAGCGGTGACTTCGTCGTCGGTCACCGAATCGACCATTGGTGCTGAAATGGCAGCCACCACTGCGGCCGGTGCGGCGGCGCTCACCGGTGTGACGCCCATGGCGGCCGATATCGATTCGGCCGAGTTTGCCCAAGCGCTGAATGCCACCGGCGCAGCGTATTTGGCGACGATGGCCAGTCACGTCGAGCAGCGAACCGCTTTGAGCGGTGCGCAGTCGCTGGCTTCCGGTACATACGCGGCCATGGACGCGATCCACGGCACCGCCTTGGGCTAACGGACTGGTATGCCGGGCGACCCACGCTGGACGGGCCCACCAGAGGCCATCGCGGCCACCTTCGAGGCCGGTTCCCCGGCGTCGGTGATCAGCAACAATCTGGTTTGGGCCACCGAGACCTCGCACCACGCGCTGGCGGCCGGCATGTCCGGCGCCAACACAGCATCCACCTTGGTCTCGTGGCACGGGTTTGGTGCGAATGCCTCGGCTGCCGCGGCCAACGGCCTCAACGCCGGCTTGCAGACGATTGCAGGTTGGACCGCGCACAAGATTGCCGTCACCCAGGGCGCTATCGACGCATTCACGACGGCACGGTCGTCCGTCATTCCCTCCGTGGTCAGCCAGACCAACCGCACCGAGCGCGAGGCGATGGATAAGGCCAATCCTGGCGCCCTGTGGTCGTTGACCCCGGCCATTATCGAGCGGGATCTCGAATATTACGGAGAGCACTGGCCGCAAAATTCAACGGTCGGCATGGGGTATTCCACCGCGATGAGCGGGTTCACCGCCGCGTTGGGCATACCGCCCCCGCTTGCCCCGGTGGGTGCGTCCGCGGCCGCGCCGGCGGAGGCGGGCGAGGCCGTGTCGCAGGCAGCGGCGGCTACCGGCGGGCAGGACGGGATCAGCTTGTCCAGCCAGGCCGCACAGGCGGCTGGCCAGGCGCCGGCATCCTCAGCCAGCGGCATCACCGACCAACTCAGTTCTTTCACCGGGCCGCTGCAGGAGGCGGCGTCATCCGTGGTCCAACCACTGTCCGGGGTGTTGCAAGCCCCGATGCAGGGGGTGCAGAGCCTGAGCAGCCTGCCGTCGTCGCTGATGGGGTCGACCAGCGGATTGTTCTCCTCGGCCACGGCTCAGCAGGCGGCCGAAGCGGAAGCGGTTGCCGCGCCACTGGGCCTCAGCGGTGGCGGCGCAGCCGGAGGCCTGGGCGCCGGGGCGGCGGGGGCCGCGGGGTCTGCTGCCGGCGCGTTTCCCGGGGCGGGCTTGACCAGCTACACCCGTCCCGCCAGTACTTTCGAGCCGGTAACCGGTGGGAGGCCGACGGGCCTGCGGACCGCTGCTTTCAACGCGACCGAAGTATCCCGACCGACCAGCACCGTGGGTAGTGGCGTTACCGGTATGCCGATGGCGCCGGCGGCAATGGCCGCGCGCGGCAACGGTGAGGGCCCCTCGCAAGAGGCTGTGACGCACGCGCGGGTCGTGGTTCCCGGCGATCGCGTCGCGTCGGAGTAGCACCCTGTTGTCATTCGGTTGCGACGACCGATTTCTGTCCGTTTGGTCCGTGTCTGGTCGGGCGATTTTTCATGTACGCGAGTTGGGCGCATTCTCGCTACGATCTGTCTAACTGTGCCCTTGGTTTTGCGGAGGTTTGCGGTGGTGTTTGCGATGGTGCCGGCGGTGGTGGGGGTGTCGGCGGCGGCGGAGGCGGGGTTGGCGGCGGAGTCGGCGGGGGTGGCATCGGGGGCGGCGGGGGTGTTGGTGCCGGCGCCGATGGCGTTGGATGCCGATTCGGCGAGGTTTTCGGCGTTGGTGGCCGCGGCGGGCCAGCAGCATGTGGCGATGGGTGTGCAGCACGCGGCCCAGCGGGGGTTGTATGCGGGGGCGCAGCTTTCGGCGATGCTGGATGCGGTGGCGACTGAGGCGCTGCGGGCGGCGGCAGCCGCCATTTAGCGCCGGCCGGCGCCGCTGAAATTATGGGTGTGCATCCGTGGCCGGGGATCGATCCGGCGAGCGCGTACGTGACGATGACCGGCGGGGCGGGGGCGGCGCCGATGCATGCGGCGGGCGCGGCGCTCTCGGCGCTGGGCGCTGCGGTGGATGCGACGGCGGCGACCTCGCAAGTCAACGACGGGGTTGTCGGGGCGGACTGGTCGGGGGTGGCCCGGATCACGGCGGCGGCGTCGGTGGCCCGGTTGAATGCCGATGACACAAGCTATGGGCAGTTGTCGTTGTTGATGGCTCAGCTGTTGCAGGCCGCCGGGGAGTTGCACACGATGACGCCGCCGCGGATGGTCACCCATGTGCAGGCCAACGCTAATCGTGGTGAGTATCTGGTGGATAACGCGGTCAATCCGTGGGTGTGGGGGGCGTTGACGCCGCGGCTGATCGAGTTGGACACCGAGTATTTCGGGTTTATGTGGCCTAACAACGCCTCGGCGGGGTTGAGTTACGGGGCGGGGCTGGACGCGATCGGTGCGGCGTTGTCGGGGCTGTCGGCGTTGCCGTCGCTGGCCGGGGGGTCGGTGGCGGCGCCGGCGATGGCGGCTGCTGATGTGGGCGCCAACGCCGGGATCACGACGGCCAGCGCGGCGATGGGCGCGACCGAGCAGGCGGCCGCCGCGGCGATGGCCCCGGCCGCTGGCGGCGTCTTGCAGTCGGCGGGGTCGGGGTTGTTGGGTGCGGCGCCGTTGTCGGCGCCGGCCCCCGGCGGCGGCGGCACGGCGGCGGTGTCGCCGATGGCCGACGTGCAACCGCACAGCCCGGCGATGCCGTCGACGGGCCCGGCGCAGGCCCCGCCGATGAGCATGTTCCTGCCGCCCTCGGCGGCGGCGATCAACGCGCCCGCCCCGGCGCCGCCGGTGCAGACCCTGTCCCCGGTGACCGGGGCGCCGGGGGCTGGGCCGCCGGGGGTGACCAGCTTCATCAAGCCCGCCGAGCCGTTCAAGGCCCCGCCGGCGCCCTCGGGCGGGCAGGCCAGCGGCCTCAAACCGGGCATGCTCAACGCCGCCGCCCTCCGCGGCCCGGTCTCGGCCATGCCGCTGACCACCACCGCCACCACCTCCACCCCTGCAACCGCGGCTCAACGGCTGGCCTACGTCTCGCCGACCCCACCGCCGTCACAACCCGCCCCGCCCTCGGCGGCGCAACTACAAACCGGCACGATCACCACCCTGCAACCCCCGCCCGCGCCGGCACAGACCCCGCCGGTGCAACTGCCGACACCGCCGGCCGTCCCACAAACCAGCCTGCCTGCGCCATCGGCCGGACCCACCGGCGCCGGCACCAACGGCACCGGCATCCAAATGCTCGGCAACGGGCCTCCGGGAGCACCCCAAGCACCCCCACGAATCCCGCCCATACCGCTGGACCCGTCACCACCCGTTCCGCCGCCACCGGCGCCCCCGCCCGAGCCGGGTCAGCCTCCGTTGCAGCGGCGTCCGGACGTTTCGGGTTGGACGGCGCCACCACGAGCACAAGACGCTCAGACTGCGCTGAAAAATTTGCAAGAATTAGAAGACGCAATCAAATTCCACAACGAACATCCGCCAAACCCCTATGATCCGGTCGCGGTCGCGGGGTATAACAGCCAGGCCAATTACTACAATCACTGGGCGGCGCAGCTCGAGGGTACAGTGGAATCGTACAACGCGGAATACTCACCTGCCTCGATAGCCCAGACGATCCAGTCGCCGAATACGCCGTATTGGGCCCATCAAGAGCCGCCGCTATCGCAGGGGCCGATTGGTCAGCGCGGGAGTCCGCTCAACGTGCCCAAAGGAACGAACAGTCCGGCGACAATTGATGGTGTCAACTTCACCGGTCACGCCATTGACGAGATGCAAAGTGAGGGTATTCCGCTCAGCGCTGTGAACAGAGCGTTGCATGTAGGAGCGATCGAACCCGGCAAATTTGGGAGAACGATTTTCTTTGATGCTACTAACAACATTAGCGTCATACAAGACCTTGACGGCACAATCGTCACTGTGAGCTTCGGACACTTGCATGCGTAACGAAAATGATAGTCGCGACCGGATTGCATATCTGCGGCAGCTGGCGGTTGAGTCCTTGACTAGTTACAGTGGAGGGTTCGCCGAACTCGAACGAATCGATCGAGACCTGAAGTCGATAATCTGGGCTCTCGACGAGATTGCAGATAGATCCTGGACTAGCTCATTGATCGGGCAGTGGGGCTATCTCGAGGCCACCTATGCGTCAGCGCTCGCCCGCGACCGGAACCGGTTAACTGACGAAGAAGAAGTCGACTTGCAACGAGTTGTCGCCGACCTCCTCGCGAATTTCAAGGGCTATGAAGTTCCCTTGAGCGCCGAAGATAAACCCCGAGAAAACGACATAGTCCGCTTGCTGCGACCGTTGCCCGAGCGCAATCTTCCGGCGGGTTCGACGGGCACCGTTGTGGTAGATTACACGGAATACTCCGACGGAGCCCTACCTGCGGAATACGAAGTAGATTTCGCCAATTCCGAGGATAGCGCTCAGATCTTGGTAACCGTGTCCGACGGCGACATTGAGTTAGTTTCGCGTCCCCGTTACGGTAATTCCCCGTCGTACCAGCAATGAAGGACTGACCTCAAAATTTCGGATCTACTGACGTTTCCGTGGGCGGGGTTTCATGCTGCTCGGCCGGGTAGTGGTAGCCGGATGTGAGTCGTCGTCGCTCCGGTAATCGGCGGCTTCGCTATTGGCCTGTGCATGATTATCGCGGGACAGCGCGCCGATCGAGCTGCCGTCGCGGTCGAGAAGTCAGCTGCGTATGCGTCCGGCGCGCACGGGTTAGCGCTGATGGACGCGCCGGAGAGGGTAGCGCGTTGACAGTGGTGCCGCTGTGGACGGCCGGATCTAAAGGTGAGGTGTGCGACCGCCGCGCCACGCTTACACTAGCGCTACGTCCCGGTTTGGGAGCACTAGCAAGGGAGAGGCAATGGCACTACTTCAGGTAACGCCGGACATGATGCGCTCGACGCAGCAGGCCATCGAGACGGCCCTGGAACACGCTACCGTCATCGCGAACCAGTATCTGAGCAATCACGAAAACATGGGTGTTGCGTGGCAGGGCGACGGCTACACGTCATCGACTAACACCGCGATGAAGGTTCAGCACGACTTGGCGCAGGCAGTTGCCTGGGGGTCCAAGCTGGCTCAGGGACTCGGCAAGGTCGCGTTGATGATGGAGCAACACGAGATGGACGCGGCGCACAGCTTCGCTGGCTTTGCCGGCGACGGCGCGCTCAACGCGTAGCACTCATTCCAGTTAGCACTGCATAAACCCTTCGCGAGTTAGGACCTATCAACGTGACAAGCTTCGGAAACATTCAGTACGACCATGGCGCCGTCAACGACCTGGCTTCTGGTGTCGGAAACCAGGCCGCAATCTTGATGGAGCACCACGACGACATCAAGCATCGGACCGATCAAATCGGCGGCTTCTTCCAAGGCCAGGCGCACCAGGCTTTCTACGAGGCGCAAATTCAAATGCTGCGCGGCTTCGAGGGCCTCATCGAAACCGTCGCGCAACACGGCCAGACGATCCACACCGTGAACGCATCGGCCCACGCGACAGACCTGAGTTCTTCTAACTTCTTCGCCTGACGCGCCAGAAAAACGCTGAACTGGGGCGCACCCTGGCGTGCGCCCCAGTGGCTTGGATAGACCAATGTTGACCACAACTATCGACGGGCTGTGGGTACTTCAGGTGCTCGCCGGCATCGAGGTGCTCGCTCCCGAGCTGAGGCTGCGGCCGATTCTCCCGAGCTTCGAGACGCCGCAGAGGGCGCTGGGCCATCCCATCGCCGCTGAACTCCGCGCCGAAGGCGTAATCGACGATGCGGGAGCGGTTGACCCGATTGTGGTGGAATGGCTGACGGTGCTGGCACGCCGCGACGTCGCACTTCTCCTTCACGTTCGCAACCCTGATACCGGGGACCAGCCGGCCAATGCCCTGCTGGCGCGCTTCGCGCAGTGGTGGGTGGTGATGGAGCGGTCAGAGGAACTAGTCCGCATCGGCGGGGCCGGAACGGCAAGCGCCGAAGGAGCGGCCAACGCGGTGCTGATCGCCCAGATCGAAAGATTGTGCGGCACAAACACACCCGCACCACTGCGGCCGGTGACGCTTGATGTCGATGCCCTCAAGTCGGGCGTGAACAGCCCGGAAACTCTGCAGAACTTCCTTGCCGGTCAGCAACTGGACGCCGATCAGCAGCGCATGTTGATGTTGGCCGCTGATCCCAAACGCTCAACGCAGGCTTCGATCGTGGCGCTGCAGTCCGGCGTGGACACTGGCCGGACCACGCGCACGCACGTCGAGCAGAGCGTGGTAACCGTCATCGACTCCCCCGACGGGCGGTTGGTCGCCGAGTATGTGCCGTCGGCGGGCAAGAATTGGATGGTCATCGCTCCCGGGACGGCGACAAACATCGGTGCTGCCGTCAATCAGATCATGCGGCGTCTTCCCGCTAATGAAGAATGGTTTTCCTACCGAAAGGTTGTGTAAGTAGAGGCTATGGCGTGCATGTTAGCATCGGCATCGTGACAAATCCGTGGAGCACGCCCTCGAATTCGGCGGAGCAGGGCAGGCCTCCGTCGAAACAAGGTGGGGTTTCGCGTCCGCAGCACCCAGACTCCGTCTCGGGGACATTGCGCATCTCCGACATGGTCGCGCCGCGCAAAATCCCGCCCGGCTCCGGGTGGCGCAAATTCTTACACAATGCCTCTTTTCGAACTATAAATCTCGGCGAATCGCCGGCTGAACGCCATTACCGCGAATTGCAGGGGCGAATACGCCGCCACATCCGCAAGCAGTATGTCATCGGAGTGGTTTCCGGAAAGGGCGGCGTTGGTAAAACCACGATGACGGCGTGCGTAGGCGCGGTATTCCGCGAGTGCCGACCGGAGAACGTGGTCGCCATCGATGCGGCACCCGGGTTCGGCACCCTGGCCGGCCGGATCGACGAGGCCCCGCCCGGAGATTATGCCGCCGTCCTGAACGACACCGATGTGCAGGGCTATGCCGACATCCGGGAACACCTGGGGCAGAACAGCTTAGGGCTGGACGTGCTGGCAGGCAACCGGGCGTCTGACCAACCGCGGCCGCTGGTGCCGTCGATGTTCGCCGGGGTGCTGTCGCGGCTGCGCCGCACCCACAACGTGATCGTGGTGGACACGTCCGACGACCTTGAACACCCGGTGATGAAGGCGGTGTTCGACGCCTGCGACACGCTCGTCTTCGTGTCGGGGCTTACCGCCGATACTTCGCTTCCGGTGACACGGGCGATCGACTTATTGCGGTCGATGGGCTATCACGAATTGGTGTCGCGCAGCATGGTGATTCTCAACGACAGCCGCAATAAATACGATGCGGATGCGCGAGCCTACCTTACCGAGCGTTTCGGACAATCAGGAGCGACAGTCGAATTCATGCCCTTCGACCCGCATTTGGCTAAGGGCGGAATCATCGATACGCAGCATGAATTGCAGAAGAAAACACGGCTGCGGTTATTCGAAATTACCGCGGCTTTGGCGGACAAATACGTTCCGGACGCCGATAGGCCACGTTAATGCCGAAGGTCGCATTTCCGGCGCGTTGCGCAGTTGCGGTGGTATGTGGCGAACACCTCGTCTCTCAGGTGTACCCGGCGTCGGTGCCTGTGGAGGTATTCGTCGACAACGTCGTCGAGCTGCTCAACGATGAACTCAAACGCCGGGGTTTGCCCGGCCTCGAATCCGGAGTCGGCTACGAGCTGCACAAGGCCAACGGAGTGCGGCTGGACGTCACTAAAACTCTCGACGAACTCGGCGTCGAGGACGGCGCCACCCTGGTGCTGGGGCCCGTCGTTGACGGCGACTCGTTCGAGCCGCAATACGAGTCCTTGTCCACTGGACTGGCTCGGGCCGGCAAAAGGTTGTTCGAACCCGTCACGGCGCTCACCGCGGCGCACACCGCGCTGGCGATCCTGGCCATGATCTCCGCGGTGCTGCTCGGATTGGCGCTTCGCGCCCGGATGACCGACGACTCGACGGTCCCGAGCCTGGTGACCGGCGTGGCCGGTATGCTTGCCGCCGGCGGCGCGGCGGTGGTGGCGCGGTGGTGGCCGCGGCGCGGTGACCTGCTCGACGGGTTCGCGTGGCTTTGCGCGCCGCTGCTGGCGGTGAGCTTCGGTGCGGGCGCCCCCGGCCGCCTCGGCGCGGCGCACCTGTTCATCGCCGCCCTCGCTTTCGGGATGATGACCTGCGGCATAGCCGTTGTGACGCGGCGTCATATCAACATTGCGGCGACGATCGTGACCCTGTGCGCGGCGGGAGGTTTGGTTGCCGCCGGCCGGATGTGGCGGCCGATTCCCGCCCAGTGGATGGGCATGCTCACGCTGGTGGGCCTGCTGTTTCTGCTGACGCTGGCGCCAACGATTGCGCTGTGGTCGGCGCGCATCCGGCCACCGTACTTCGGGTCGGTCACCGGGCGCGACCTTTTTCATCGCGGCGCCGGATTACCGGCCGACGCGGTGTCGCCGGTGGACGAAGCCGCCGACGAGGAGGTCAGCCCGGACACCACTCCGCGCGGCGCCCAAATCGCCGCCGCCGCAGTACGGGCGAACAATGTGCTGACCGGTATCTGCGTGGCCGCCGGACTGATGTTGCCCGCCGCGGTGTGGGCCGACGTGATGCCGGGGCGTAGCCGCAGCGCGGCGGCGGTGGTGCTGGCCTGGTTGTTCGTGCTGATTTTCATCAGCCGCGGACGGGCATTCGCCGACAAGCGACAGGCGATCGCGCTGGTGTGCGGCGCGGTCGCTGCGGTATGCGCCGGCGTCATCAAATACGTCGTATATCAGCCTGCCGCATCGGCGGATTCGCTGCTGTGGGGCGCGGTGATATTGGGTGCCTTCGGCGCGGCCGGCCTGCTGGCGGCGTTCCTGGTGCCGATCACCAGATTCACCCCGCTGGTGCGAATGATCGCCGAGTGGCTGGAGATCGTCGCGATCATCGCCGCACTGCCGCTGGCCGCCTGGATCGGCGGCTTGTTCACCTGGGTGCGGATGCGATGAGCTGGCGGAGCGTATGTGTTTCGGCGGCGCGGCGGACCTCTGCCCTTACGCTGGTCGGACTGTTGATCGGGCTATCGTCCAGTCTCCCCGCGGCGCAAGCCATTCCGCGCCCGACCATCGACCCGGGCCGGGTACCCGCGGACGGCAAGCCGGGCCCGGATCAACCGATGCGGCAAAGCAATATCTGCGCGCGGACCATCACCGTCGCCGATCCGAATGTGGCAGTCATGGCACCGGGTTTCGCGATGCTCAACATCGCCAAGGCCTGGCAGTACTCGACCGGTAACGGAGTTCCGGTCGCGGTGATCGACACCGGCGTCAACCCCAGCCCCCGGCTACCGGTGGTTCCCGGCGGCGACTACATCATGGGCGGCGACGGCTTGATGGATTGCGATGCGCACGGCACCACCGTGGCGTCGGTGATCGCCGCGGCGCCCCAGGGCGCTCCGATGCCGCCCCCGATGCCCGCCGCGCCGGCGTTCCCGCCCCCCGCGGGCCCACCGGCCACCGACGCGGCGCCGCCACCACCCGGTGCGCCACCGGCCCCGCCCGCACCGCCGCCACCGCCGTCCCCGGTGACGATCACCGAGACCAAACCGGCCCCTCCGCCGCCACCGCCGCCACCGCCGCCGCCCGACGAACCGTCGAATGGCCCCGGAGACCCGGTTGCCAGCGTGCCGGACGACCCCGAGGTGCCGCCGCCGCCGCCCGGAGCGCCGGACGGGGTCGGTGGGGTCGCGCCGCACGCAACGATCATCTCTATCCGCCAGTCCTCGCGGGCCTTCGAGCCGGAGCGGCCCGGTGGCGGTGACATGGAGGCGCGCAAAAAGGCCGGCACTGTTGCCACGCTGGCCAGCGCGATCGTGCATGCGGCCGACATGGGCGCCAAAGTGATCAACGTCAGCGTCACCGCATGCGTATCGGCGGATGATCCGTTGAACCAGAGCGCGATTGGAGCCGCAGCGTGGTACGCCGCGACCGTGAAGGATGCGGTAGTGGTCGCGGCAGCCGGTAACGAGGGTGAAGACGAGTGCGCCCAAAATCCTGCCTTCGATCCGTTGAACACCTCCGATCCGCGCGACTGGCATCAAGTCAAGACGGTGTCGTCACCGTCCTGGTTCTGCGATTACGTGTTGTCGGTAGGTGCGGTCGATAACACCGGAGCTCCGATCAAGAAGAGCCTCGCGGGACCGTGGGTGGCGGCCGCGGCTCCCGGCGTCGGAATTATGGGACTCTCCCCGCAGACCGGTGGACCGGTGAACGCGTATCCGCCGACCCGGCCGGGCGAGAAGAACATTCCGTTCTGGGGGACAAGCTTTTCGGCGGCCTATGTGAGCGGGGTGGCCGCGTTGGTGCGAGCGAAGTATCCGGCGCTGTCCGCCCATCAGGTGATCAACCGGATTCTGCAGACTGCGCATAACCCGCCGCGCGGGGTGGACAACCAGGTCGGGTATGGAGTGGTGGACCCGGTCGCAGCGCTGACATTCAACGTGCCACCCGGCGACCGCCTCGCGCCCGGCGCCCAGAGTCGACTGATCATGCCGGCCGCCCCACCGCCGCCACCGGATCACCGTGCCCGCACTGTGGCGCTGGTGTTCGCCGGTTTGGTGGTCGCCGCCGTGGTAGTCGCATCGCTCGTCGCGCGGGCTCGGCGAGAGCGATGACGGCCGGGGTAAGGCTGGCGATCATCGTCGGCGTCCTCGCGACCGGCCTTATTGGCTGGGCGTTAGCCGGATATCCCGGCGCCGCGGTGGGTTTGGCGCTCGGTGTCGTGGCCGGCGTGATCCCCTGGCGAGGGCAGCCGCTGTGGTCATGGCTGATGCTGTGGCGCCGGCGCCGTCGAGCGATCACGTTGAGTGAACCCATCACCGTCGCCAACGACCGCGCCGGAGGTGGCGTCCGATATCAGGATGGCGTCGCGGTGGCGGCAGTCCAGCTGCTCGGCAAGGCACATCGGCCGACCCTGTTCACCGGGTCGACGGCGACGTACACCGAAAACACGGTCGACGTCGCCGACCTGTTGCCGCTGCTGCATCAGAGCCTGGGGTTGGCCGTCGAGTCGCTCAGCGTTATCAGCGCCGGAGCACGGCGGCGTAGCACCGGCGACTACCCGCGGGTCTATGACACATTGATCGGCACTCCGCCCTACGCCGGCCAGCGGGAGACATGGCTGATTGCGCGAATCGCCGCGTTGCCCAATGCCGAAGCGCTGCAATGGCGTACGTCGGTCGGCACGGCGACATTGGCTGCGGCGCAACGGATCAGCGCGGCGCTGCGGCAGCAGGGACTTCGCGCCAAGGTCGCGACGGCCACGGACATCGTTGAGTTGGAGCGGCGGCTGGGTTCCTCGGCGCTGAACGCGCAGCACCAGCGGTGGCGCACGGCGCGGGGCGAGGGCGGTTGGCTGACAACCTATTGGTACCGTCCCAGCGACATCACCGCGGAGAACTTGGAACATGCGTGGGCACTGCGGGCCGACGGGATTATGCAGAACATCACGGTGTTCAGCGACGCGAGCATGACGGCCACGGTCACCGTGCGCGCCGCACAGCCGCCGACAGCTCCGCCGAGCGTCATGCTGAAGACCTTGCCGGGAGAGCAAGCACACGCGATCGCGGCTAATCTGTGCGGACCCATGCCCACGCTGCACAGTATCCGTCGCGGCGTCCTGGCCGAACCGTTGATCATTCCGATCGGGCCCTCGGGTGTGTTGCTGGGCAAGGTCGATGCCGGTAACAGGCTGATGCTGCCGCTCGACGACCCAGGGGAGTTCAGCCGGGTGCATATCGCCGCACAAGACGCATTGGCCAAACGAATCGTGGTCCGGTTGGCCGGCGCCGGGGAGCGGATCACCGTGCATACCCGCGACCAGCAGCGGTGGGCCAGCGTGCGAATGCCCGACGTCGCCGTGGGCAATCAGGTCAGGCCGATAGCCGGAACCACGGTCAGCGTGGTCGACGGCACGGTCACTCCGGCACCGCGACCGAACACCCTGATCTCGATCGGAGAGCCCGGAACGCCGTATCGCGGGGCGGCCGATGTGCTCATCACGCAGATCGGCCCGGCGACCGTGGATGTGACGGCCGCCGGTCAACTGCATACGGTTGAGGTCGAGTTGTTCCGGGCCGAGAATCGCTACGTATCCTCGGAACCGACCCGCAGGACAACCGAGCTCGAATCGGTGGACTAAACCATGACCACGTGCCGCGACGATGCAGAGCGCAGCGATGAGGAGGAGCGGCGCAAATGACTAGCAGCAGCACAACGGCCGCCGCGCGCAAGCGATTCGATCAGGCGATGGCGTTGTTCGACGCCGACCAGCCGGCCGCCCAAGCGCGGTTTCGTGAGGCCACCGAAATCGATCCGTCGATGGCCGACGCGTGGCTGGGGCGAATCGCCGCCGGAGACGAGGCGCTGTCGACATTGCAGCAGCTCTACGCCTACGGCGCGCGACTGCACCGGGAGAGTAATCGGCTCGGTGTCCGGCTCTCGGCGTCGATCAAGGCCGGGCCGTATCTGTCGATCTCGGTGACCGAGTCGTCGCATGCGGGGTTGGCGCTGGCCAGTGCACTCGTTGACGACGGCCAGTATGAGAAGGCCGAAGCGATGCTGAAAGATTCAGCACTGCTGGATAGTTGGGAGAACCATCAGTGGCAGCAGTATGTGCGGGCTTACCTGATGTTTGCCACCCAGCGCTGGCCGGACGTGATTTCGGTGGCGGCAAGCGTATTGCCGCCGCAGGCGATCATCATGTCGGCGGTTACCGCGGCCACCGACGCACTGGCCGCGCACGCGGCCGCGCATCTCGGACAGGCGCGGGTTGCACTGGACTGGGCAGACCGGGTCGATTTGCGGCCCGGCCACGCCGGCGCGGTGGAGGCGCGCCGTCACCAGCTGACGGACACCGTGGTGACAGCGATCGATCCGAACGAATTCCCCCTGATCGCAGCAGATCTCGCCTACGTGCGAGGCATGGCTCACCGCCAACTGGGTGAAGAGGACAAGGCCCAAGTCTGGTTGTCGAGGGCGACGATCAACGGGGCGCTGATTGAACCGGCCAAGGACGCGCTGGGCGACCCGCACCTGCAGCTGGTGGTCATCGACGAGGAAACCATCAATACCCGTGCCGATAAATGGGACGTCAGCACCCAGCGCTCCGAACAGCAGCGCCGCGAAGAGCAGAACGAAGGGCGGCGAGAAGAGCTGCTGGCCGAAGGACGTGCCCTGCTCAACAACCAAGTCGGGTTGAGCGAAGTCAAACGTGCGGTCGCCGAAATCGAGGATCAAATCGAGGTCCGGGCGCTGCGGCTGGCGGCCGGGCTGCCGGTGAACAATCAGACCAACCACATGCTGCTGGTCGGCCCGCCGGGCACCGGGAAGACCACCACCGCCGAGGCGTTGGGAAAGATCTACGCCGGGCTGGGCATCGTGCGGCATCCCGAGATCATCGAAGTCAAGCGGGCCGACTTCTGCGGGGAGCACATCGGGGCGTCCGGCCCCAAGACCAACGAGCTGATCGCCCGGTCGCTGGGCCGTGTGTTGTTCATGGACGAGTTCTATTCACTGGTGGAGCGTCACCACGACGGCCGCCCGGACATGATCGGCATGGAGGCGGTCAACCAGCTGCTGGTCGCCCTGGAGGTGCATCGGTTCGACTTCTGTTTCATCGGTGCGGGTTATGAGAAGGAAGTCGACGAATTCCTCACCGTCAACCCCGGTTTGGCGGGCCGGTTCAATCGGAAGTTGCGCTTTGAGTCGTACTCGCCCGACGAGCTGGTGCAGATCGCCGTTCGCTACGGTGACCCCCGCGCAACCGTGATCGAGCCGGCGGCGCGCGAAGCGCTGAACATGGCATGTAAGACGCTGCGGGCCTATCTGGCGCCCAACGGCAGCCACGGGATCGACGTGATGCAGAACGGCCGGTTCGCCCGCAACGTCGTCGAGCGGGCCGAGCGGCTGCGCGATTCTCGGGTGGCCGCCCAACACCGCACCGACAAAGGCTCGGTGACCGTCGAAGACCTGGAGACCTTGCGAACCCAGGACATCGTCTCGGCCGTCGTCGATGCTTGCGCGGAAAAGCATGTGCCGATTCAGGTTTGAGGGCGCATGTTAAGTGCCGGTTCGGTGGTCGAAGGCTTATCAGATCGAGCGGGTGCTGGGTTCTGGCGGTATGGGCACCGTCTATCTGGCGCAAAATCCCGAACTACCGCGCCGTGACGCACTGAAGGTGCTATCGGCTGAACTCTCGCGCGACCAGGAGTTCAGAGCCCGTTTCATGCGCGAGGCTGATGTCGCGTCGACTCTGGATCAACCCGAACGTCGTGTCGATCTACAACCGGGAAGAGACCGATAACGGTCAGTTGTGGATCGCGATGCAGTTCGTCGATGGCACCGATGCCGACGACGCTCTGAGGGCAGGAACGATGACGCCGCAACGGGCCCTGCGAATCATTGGTGAGGTCGCCAAGGCGCTCGACTACGCCCACCAGCACCGTGTCGTGCAGGCAAAAACTGCGTCTCGACAACCGATCGCCCGCTCAGAGGTCAGTCCATATCTCGGCCTCGGCTCGGATACGGATACGCGTTCGTGGTGGTGGCACGTGAGCAAGCGGCGAACGACGATGGCGCCGCGAGACTTTCACGCGTCGGCCCGCGCCAATTCGTCACGAGAGTCGACTGCGCTCGCCAGACCGCACCCGCGGCGTTGGTGGTGGGTGATCGCGACGTTGTCCGGCGTTGTGCTGCTTGCGGCAGGGACGGTGACCGCATTGTCGATGATCGGGAGATCTCCACGGTCAGACGACACCCTGCAGCCTTCGCCGACGGCTGCGCCGAGCCCAACCAAGCCGCGCCCGCCTCCGCCGACGGTGCCGGTGTCAGCGTCGCCCGGGTTGCTGTTGTCCGCCGGCGACATGATTCCCATTGCAGGCGTTTCACATCCGGTGGTCGGTACCGCGTCTTCAGCGGCGATCGACGGCCCCGTCCCTCTCGCGGAAAACGAGTGCGTCTCCGCGTGGGCACGAGCTGCAGGCTAACGGTTTTCAGCGTGCCGGCCGGCCGCGACGCGAAGAACCCGGCGACCGCGGCCGCGATTTGCAGGAATTTGCGCCGTGTCGTGCGAGCCATCTCGTGCCTGACGTCGATGACGCCGCCGGGCCGCAGGTGCGGGTCAAACGGCACCTCCACCACCGTCTGCCCGCGGTCGATGAACTGATGCGCTGGCACTGAACGGGTGCGTTTGTCGGAGTGCCCGTCGGAATCGTTGAGCACCACCACCGCGCGCTGCAGCAGGCCGGTACGGCCATGTGCTGCGAGCCATTACATGGTCTGCGCCGCTGCCGCGGCGCCATCTGCCCACGGCGACGACGCCACGATCAGCGCGTCCAGGTCACTCAGCGCCTCCTGCGTGACCGGCGCGTCCATGGTGGAACCGCAGTCGACGATCGCGATCGTGAAGTGACGGTCGAGCCGCGACGCGGCTTCGCGGTACAGGGCGGGATCCAGCACGCGGCGCGGATCGGCCGTCGGCTCCCCGGCAAGCACGTACAGACCCGCCGAATTGCTGCCGACGTGACTGCTCACGTCGGAGAACGACGCAAGATTGCGGTCGGCGGCGAGTTCCCAGTGCGAGCCTCTGGTTTGCGGGTCGATCCTGCTACCGAGCCGGCCGAACGCGGTGTCGGCGTCGACCGCGACCACGCGGTCCTGGCGGCGCAGCTCCGCGAACATCGACCCGACGCTGGCCGCGATGGTGGTTTTGCCGACACCGCCCTTGCCGAGCACACCCACCTTGTAGTTGCCGCGAAGCACGGCGCCGATGGTGGCCTCGTAGTCGGCTTCCAGTTTTTCCACGGGCGACGGTCCGGGGTTGACCAGGCCGAAAGTGGCCTTGCACACGATGCGCCGCCAGCCGTATCTGGGAATGGGTGGCCGCGGTTTCGGCGTATGCGGCGAAAGGTCGATATCGCCCCACGACGGTTGGTGAGGTGCGGTGGGAGGCCGCGGCGCGGCGGGCCGCTGGGGCGGCGCGGATCGCGGGCGGTCGGCCTGCGGGTGCGGCGGTCGCGCTGGCGGACCGGCGGGGGCCGCAGATTCTAACCGGCCCAGCCGGTCGCGGAGAAAGTCTCAGGTTCGTTCATCGGTCCGTTGGCTGCGCCCGGCAGTGCATTCGGTAGGCATTCGCGGGCATTCTTAGGCATCGTAGGTCGACGGCTGCCGACGGACGCATCCAGCATCCTGCGGTCAGGGCGCGGAAGTCGTGAAATCGAGGCGCTCGGCGCACGCTCAGCGCCCTGAGTGCATTCTCGACGCAAACGGCATTGATGCGGCGCGAGAAAATCCCGGAGACTTCTTACGCAAAGTAGCCATCAACCCGCCCCGGCGGGCCAAACGGCCGGCAACTGAGGCCGAATCGGCTCGCCAAGCGCCGCTGCCACGTCTTATGGTGAGCTGGATCTTATGGTGAGCTGGATCACCGGGCGCGTCGGCCCTGCGGTGAGCAGTTCAGTGATCTGCGGGTCGTTCGGTTTTTGTCGCAGCAAATTGCCTCAGCACCTTGCGCAGGCCGGCAGCCGGCAAAGGCGCCGGCCGGAGCCGCCGCAATCAAGCAGCACCCCGGGCTGGCGGTTAGTATTGATCAAGTTGGCATGTCAGGCGGGTTTTGTCGTATCGTTTTACGACTTGTCGAAAACTCCGGTATGGGCCACCGTCCAGCGCTGCACGGATGCATCCCCAAACCGGATAACCCGCCACCAGGCGACCAGCGTATCGACAAGACCGACGGCGCCTAGCCCGCAAGCTTTCCGGGCACGGCGCCAGCGGGGACGACTCATGAATTCCGCGGCAGAAAGTTTTTGGTGAAGGGTCAGGTGGGAATGGTGCCCAACCGCTCGGGCTCTACAGGGCTCTACAACCCCGCATTCGAGCACGACTCGTGCGGGGTGGCTATGGTCGTCGACATGCACGGTCGCCGCAGCCGCGACATCGTGGACAAGGCGATCACCGCGCTGCTCAACCTCGAGCATCGCGGCGCACAAGGCGCCGAACCGCACAGCGGAGACGGCGCCGGCATCCTGATTGGAGTTCCCGATCACTTTCTGCGTTCGGTTGTTGACTTTGAGCTGCCCGAAGCCGGCAACTACGCCACCGGTATCGCGTTTTTGCCGCAGTCGTCGAAAGAAGCGGCGACGGCCTGTGCTGGGGTAGAGAAGATCGTCGAAGCCGAGGGCCTGCGCACGCTCGGCTGGCGCGACGTGCCGACCGACGACTCGTCGCTGGGCGCGTTGTCCCGCGACGCGATGCCGACCTTCCGCCAGCTGTTCATCGCCGGTGCCGGCGGCATGGAATTAGAGCGCCGCGCCTACGTCGTCCGCAAGCGTGCCGAGCACGAACTCGGCACCAAGGGCCCTGGGCAGGACGGTCCCGGTCGCGAAACCGTTTATTTCCCAAGCCTTTCCGGGCAGACATTCGTCTACAAGGGAATGCTGACCACCCCGCAGCTCAAGGCCTTCTACCTCGATCTGCAAGACGACCGGCTGACCAGTGCGCTGGGGATCGTGCACTCCCGCTTCTCGACCAACACCTTCCCGTCCTGGCCGCTGGCGCACCCGTTCCGCCGGATCGCCCACAACGGTGAGATCAACACCGTCACCGGTAACGAGAACTGGATGCGCGCCCGCGAGGCGTTGATAAAGACCGACGTCTTTGGGTCTCACGGCGCCGCCGAAAACCCGGTCAAACTGTTCCCGATCTGCACCCCGGGCGCCTCAGACACCGCCCGCTTCGACGAAGCGCTCGAACTGCTACACCTGGGCGGCCGCAGCATCGCGCACGCGGTGCTGATGATGATCCCCGAGGCGTGGGAGCGCAACGAGTCGATGGATCCGGCGCGGCGGGCCTTCTACCAATATCACGCCTCGCTGATGGAGCCGTGGGACGGCCCGGCGTCGATGACGTTCACCGACGGCACCCTGGTGGGCGCCGTGCTGGACCGCAATGGCCTACGCCCGTCGCGGATCTGGGTCACCGCCGACGGCCTGGTGGTGATGGCCTCCGAGGCCGGCGTGCTTGACCTCGACCCGTCGACGGTGGTGCGCCGGATGCGGCTGCAGCCCGGCCGGATGTTCCTGGTCGACACCGCACAGGGCCGCATCGTCGCCGACGAGGAGATCAAGGCCGAACTGGCCGCCGAACATCCCTATCAGCAGTGGCTGGACAACGGCCTGATTCCGCTGGCCGAGCTGCCCCAGGGCGACTACGTCCGGATGCCACCTCATCGGGTTCTCTTGCGGCAGCTGGTTTTCGGTTACACCTACGAAGAGCTCAACCTGTTGGTGGCGCCGATGGCCCGCACCGGCGCCGAACCGATCGGCTCGATGGGGACCGATACGCCGGTTGCGGTGCTGTCCCAGCGACCGCGGATGCTGTTCGACTACTTTCAGCAGTTGTTCGCGCAGGTGACCAACCCGCCACTGGACGCCATCCGCGAAGAGGTGGTGACCAGCCTGCAGGGCACCGTCGGCCCGGAGGGCGACCTGCTCAACCCAGGCGAGGACTCCTGTCGCCAAATCGCCTTGCCGCAACCGATTCTGCGTAATCACGAACTGGCCAAGCTGATCAACCTCGACCCGGAGGTCGAGGTCAACGGGCGTTGGCACGGTTTGCGGTCCAAGGTGATTCGCTGCCTGTACCCGGTCGCCGAAAACGGCGCCGGGCTGAAGGCGGCGCTGGACGAGGTGCGCGCGCAGACGTCGGCGGCGATCGCGGACGGCGCGCGGCTGATCATCCTGTCCGATAGGGAGTCCGACGAGAAGATGGCCCCCATCCCGTCGCTGCTAGCGGTATCCGCCGTGCACCACCACCTGGTGCGCGAGCGCAGCCGCACCAAAGTCGGACTGGTGGTCGAGTCGGGCGACGCCCGCGAGGTGCACCACATGGCAGCGCTGGTGGGGTTCGGCGCGGCGGCGATCAACCCGTACATGGCGTTCGAGTCGATCGAGGTCATGCTGGACCGTGGCGTGCTAGAGGGTCTCGACCGCGAAACCGCGCTGCAGAACTACGTCAAGGCCGCCGGCAAAGGTGTGCTGAAGGTGATGTCCAAGATGGGCATTTCGACGTTGGCCTCCTACACCGGCGCCCAGCTGTTCCAGGCCGTCGGTGTTTCCGGGGATGTCCTCGAGGAGTACTTCACCGGATTGACCTGTCCCACTGGGGGAATCGGTCTGGCCGACATCGCCGCCGACGTCGCGGCCCGCCATGAGCTGGCGTTTTTGGATCGGCCGGACGAACGCGCGCACCGGGAACTCGAGGTGGGCGGCGAATACCAGTGGCGCCGGGAAGGCGAATACCACCTGTTCAACCCGGACACCGTCTTCAAGCTGCAGCACTCCACCCGCACCGGCCAGTACAAGATTTTCAAGGATTACAGCCGGCTGGTCGACGACCAGAGCGAGCGGATGGCGTCGCTGCGCGGCCTGTTGAAGTTCCGCGAGGGAGTCCGCCCGCCGGTTCCTCTCGACGAGGTGGAGCCGGCCAGCGAGATCGTCAAACGCTTTGCCACCGGCGCGATGAGCTACGGCTCGATCTCCGCCGAGGCGCACGAGACGCTGGCCATTGCGATGAACCGGCTCGGTGGCCGGTCCAACTGCGGCGAGGGTGGTGAGCACGTCAGCCGGTTCGACCGCGACCCGAACGGTGATTGGCGCCGCAGCGCCGTCAAGCAGGTCGCCTCGGCGCGGTTCGGCGTCACCTCGCACTACCTGACCAACTGCTCTGACATCCAGATCAAGATGGCGCAAGGTGCCAAACCCGGTGAGGGCGGCCAACTTCCGGGCGGCAAGGTGTATCCGTGGATCGCCGAGGTGCGGCACTCGACCCCGGGCGTCGGGTTGATCTCACCACCCCCGCACCACGACATCTACTCGATCGAGGATTTGGCTCAGCTGATCCACGACCTGAAGAACGCCAACCCGTCGGCGCGTATCCATGTCAAGCTGGTTTCCGAGAACGGTGTCGGCACGGTGGCCACCGGTGTCTCCAAGGCGCACGCCGACGTCGTGTTGATCTCCGGGCATGACGGCGGTACCGGCGCGACGCCGTTGACGTCGATGAAACACGCCGGCGCGCCGTGGGAGCTGGGGCTGGCCGAAACTCAGCAGACGTTGTTGCTCAACGGGTTACGGGACCGCATCGTTGTGCAGGTCGACGGTCAGCTCAAGACCGGCCGCGACGTGATGATCGCGGCGCTGCTCGGCGCCGAGGAGTTCGGCTTCGCCACCGCTCCGCTGGTGGTGTCCGGCTGCATCATGATGCGGGTATGCCACCTGGATACCTGCCCCGTCGGAGTGGCCACCCAGAACCCAGTGCTGCGGGAGCGGTTCAACGGCAAGCCCGAGTTCGTGGAGAACTTCTTCTTGTTCGTCGCAGAAGAGGTCCGCGAATACATGGCGCAACTCGGCTTCCGCACCCTCAACGAGGCTGTGGGCCAAGTCGGTTCGCTGGACACCACACTGGCCCGCGCGCACTGGAAGGCGCACAAACTCGACTTGTCGCCGGTGCTGCACGAGCCGGAATCGGCGTTCATGAACCAGGACTTGTACTGCAGTTCCAGCCAGGACCATGGGCTGGACAAGGCGCTGGACCAACAGTTGATCGTGATGAGCCGCGAGGCGCTGGATTCTGGCAAGCCCGTGCGGTTTTCCACCACGATTGCTAACGTCAACCGGACTGTTGGCACCATGCTCGGCCACGAGGTGACCAAAGCCTACGGCGGCCAAGGATTGCCGGACGGCACCATCGACATCACCTTCGAGGGTTCGGCTGGCAACAGCTTTGGTGCGTTCGTACCCTCGGGCATCACGCTGCGGGTGTATGGCGACGCCAACGACTACGTAGGCAAAGGATTGTCCGGCGGCCGGATCGTGGTGCGGCCGTCCGACAACGCGCCGGCCGACTACGTCGCCGAGGACAACATCATCGGCGGCAACGTCATCCTGTTCGGCGCCACCAGCGGACAGGCGTTTCTGCGCGGTGTGGTCGGCGAGCGATTCGCCGTACGCAATTCCGGTGCCCACGCGGTGGTCGAAGGGGTCGGCGATCACGGCTGCGAATACATGACCGGCGGCAAGGTGGTCATTTTGGGTCGCATCGGCCGCAATTTCGCGGCGGGCATGTCCGGCGGCGTCGCGTATGTCTATGACCCCGACGGCGCATTGCCGGACAACCTCAACTCGGAGATGGTGGAACTGGAGGCGCTCGACGATGACGATTTGGCCTGGGTGCACGGCATGATTCAGGCGCACGTCGACGCCACCGACTCCGCGATCGGACAGCGCATCTTGGCCGACTGGGCCGCCGAGCAACGGTGCTTTGCCAAGGTGATGCCCCGCGACTACAAGCGGGTACTGGAGGTGATCGGCGAGGCCGAGCGCAGGGGTATCGACCCCGATGCGGCGATCATGGCGGCTGCCAGTGGCTGACCCGAAGGGCTTTTTGCGCCACACCCATCGCGAAACGCCGAAACGCCGACCAGTGCCACTGCGGCTGCGCGACTGGAACGAGGTCTACGAAGACTTCCCGCACGAGGCGTTGCAGCACCAGGCCGCTCGGTGTATGGACTGTGGAATTCCGTTCTGCCACAACGGTTGTCCACTGGGCAACCTGATACCGGAGTGGAACGACCTGACCCGCACCGGCCGTTGGCGCGACGCGATCGAACGCCTGCACGCAACCAACAACTTCCCGGACTTCACCGGCCGGCTCTGCCCGGCGCCGTGCGAATCAGCCTGCGTGCTCGGGATCAACCAGGATCCGGTGACCATCAAGCAGATCGAGCTGGAGATCATCGACAACGCCTTCGACGAAGGCTGGGTGGTACCGCTGCCGCCGGATCAGCTCACCGGCAAGACCGTGGCGGTGGTGGGCTCAGGCCCCGCCGGTCTCGCCGCTGCGCAGCAACTGACCCGGGCCGGACACCAGGTGACGGTGTTCGAGCGCGCCGACCGCATCGGCGGGCTGCTGCGCTACGGCATTCCCGAGTTCAAGATGGAAAAACGCCACCTGAACCGCCGATTGGAGCATATGCGGGCCGAAGGCGCCGAATTTCGCCCCGGCGTCAACGTCGGTGTCGACATCACCGCCGAGCAGTTGCGCGCCGAGTTCGACGCGGTGGTTCTGGCCGGCGGCGCGACGGCCTGGCGCGATCTGCGGATCCCCGGGCGTGAGCTCGACGGTATCCACCAGGCGATGGAATACCTGCCGTGGTCGAACCGGGTGCAGGAAGGCGACGACGTGCTCGGCCCCGACGGCGAGCCCCCGATCACCGCAAAAGGCAAGAAGGTCATCATCATCGGCGGCGGTGACACCGGCGCCGACTGCTTGGGGACCGCACACCGTCAGGGTGCGGCCCGCGTGCACCAGTTCGAAATCATGCCGCGTCCCCCGGACACCCGCGCGCCGTCCACCCCGTGGCCGACCTACGAGCTGATGTTTCGGGTGTCCGCGGCGCACGAAGAGGGCGGCCAGCGGATGTTCTCGGTCAACACCGAGGAATTCGTCGGCCGGGACGGGCATGTCACCGCGCTGAAAGTGCACGAGGTGACGATGCAGGAGGGGAAGTTCGTCAAGATCGAGGGCACCGATTCCGAAATCGAAGCCGATCTGGTGTTGTTGGCGATGGGCTTTATTGGACCTGAGCGGGCCGGCCTTCTTTCCGACTTGGGCGTTGAGTTCACCGATCGCGGTAACGTCGCACGCCGTAACAACTTCGAGACATCGGTACCCGGCGTCTTCGTCGCGGGCGACATGGGTAGAGGACAATCCTTGATCGTCTGGGCAATTGCCGAGGGCCGTGCGGCCGCGGCAGGTGTAGACCGGTTCCTGATGGGCCGGACGGCTCTGCCAGCGCCGATCACGCCGACGGCCGCTCCGCAACGTTAGTCACTACTGTCATGCCAGCAACATTTGATAAAGCGCTCGGCGCGTCTTACACTGTTTGCCAGAAGTAGGGTGTCTAATTGCTCGTATAGGATGCCAGGTGCCGGCCGAGCGGCGTGGTGCTCGGCATGTGGACCTATCGCAGGAGTGAGCACCGTGCATATCAATCCGGTGACCCGGTCACGAGTGGGGAGAATCGCCTGGTCATTGTTTCGTCATCCAGTTAAGAGCCGAGAATTTCCCGCCAAGCATGAGCGCCTGGTGACTGCTGAGGAGCTGTTGCGTTTCGGCGTGTAGGTCTTAACGCCGTGGTCTCAAGACCAATCGTCAGCGTTTGCTGATGGTAATCAATTTTTTATCTGCGGTTCTCGGGATCGAAACCTCGGAATTCTCGATTCCGGGCTAGCTGACCAGCCCGGAATCCCGGACCGCCTCAGCAAGCGGTTCCAACACGGCCGGGTCGTGCGGCGGCGAGATGTACACGATGCCCAGATCCAGGCCCTCGGCGACCAGGCCGGCCGCGTCCTCGATGACCTTGGTGTAGTTGCGGTCTGGGTCCAACCGAAGGTGGGCGGAGAGCCTGATCTCCTTGGGATCACGGCCGATATCGGCGCAGTGGCCATACAGCACGTCGCGCTTGTGGGCGAATTGCTCGGGTGTGCCGCTGACGAAGTTCCAGTGCTGCGCGTAGCGAGCGGTGATGCGCAGTGTGCGCTTCTCGCCACTGCCGCCGATGCAGATCGGCGGGTGCGGGCGCTGCGGGCCCTTGGGCTCGTTGCGGGCGTCCTTGAGCTGGTAGTAGCTGCCGTCGAAGTTGGTGGTCGGCCGGCTGAGCAGGCTGGTCAGCACCTCACAGGCCTCTTCGAACCGGTCGAAGCGTTCCTTGATGCTGCCCAGCTCAATACCGTATGCGCCGGATTCCTCCTCGTTCCATCCCGCACCGATGCCCAGCTCCAGTCGTCCGTTGGAGATGACGTCAAGGGCGGCAGCCATGTTGGCCAGCACGGCCGGGTGCCGGTAGTGGACGCCGGTGACCAGGGTACCCAGCCGTAGTCGCTTGGTGGCCTGCGCCAGCGCGGTCAACGTGGTCCAGCCCTCCAGGCAGGGCCCGGCGCTGTCGCTGAAGATCGGGTAGAAGTGGTCGAAGGTCCACCCGGACTCGAAGACGTCGATGCCGTCGGCTTCGGTCCAGACGGCGAGCATCTGTGCCCAAGTGGTGTCTTGCGGTGACGTTTTGAACGCGAATCGCATTACACCGACACTAGCTTCGCTAGCCGCTTGAGGGTCAACTTTCGACAATTCGTTGGTGATGCGGGATGGCGCAGGATGCGCCGAAACCTCAAGCGGCTAGCGGTGTTTCGATCGCGGAGGGTGAGCAGGGCGGCGATGGTTCGCGCGGCCGCCGGCGGGACGTGGTAGCGGCGAGTCCGGCCGGGTTTGTCGATGAGCTGTTTGCCGCGGTGCACCGCCTTATCGAACGCCTCGGCGATACGGGCCAGCGGCGCGGTCGAGGCGATCGGCAACCCCAGCTGCCGATGCGCACAGGCCACCAGGCCGGGCGCGTACTGCAAACCCGGCACGTAGACGTTGCAGAACATGCGGTCGATGCATTCGACCTCAAAGGCCACATGCTCGGACAAGGCATCGGCGACAGATCGCGTTACGGTCATGATGAGCTCCGGACGGAGATGAGACGGCCAGTCGGCCAACCAACCGTTATGACGGTTCATCCACCGGGCCGGTCCGCCGGTCACGGTCTTCACCCGCCGACCGCAGCCCCCAAACCAACAGTGACCAACGGCATGCCTCGTCGGGCTGGGGCGAAGGCCGGGCTAGCGGCTCGACGGGGAACTGGCACCGAACTAGACTCGGCCTGGCAATGAATGGGCAATTGGGCATCGACACTCGAATCACCTTGCTGGCGGCCGGGCTGGTATTTCTGCTCGCGTTGGTGCTCGGGGTCTGGAAGTACCGGCAGATCATGGCTGCGGCGGATCACCGCGCACACCCCTACGTCGACATCGCGCACCGGGCGGCGTTGCTGTACTCGTTTGCGACTCTGCTGCTCGCGGCCTTCGCTGAATTGAGCGCGTGGCCGGCGTGGGTGAATCTGAGCGCAGCCATGGTGGTGGTGTTCTTGTTCGCCGCCGCCATCGCGAGCTATATCAGCCACGGCATGCGCCGCGACACCGTCAACCAATTCGAAAGCCCCGACCGCGCACTGCGAGTGCAGATGATCGTGTTGATTGTCGGTGAAATCGGCGGCTTTGCGGTGCTGCTCACCGGGTTCATCGCCGGCCAACTCGTCGTGTAGCGGCGTTCCCCGGCGCCCAGATTGACGTTTTGCCGGGAAAGTGCGAGTGGCGGCGTGCAAAACGTCGATCTCGCCACGGCCCTTTGGTCAGCCGGCCAGGCACACTGGAGCCATGGACCCGGTGATCGCGCTGCGACAGATCGCCTACTACAAGGACCGAGCCCGCGAGGACCCCCGGCGGGTGATGGCCTACCGCAACGCCGCCGACATCGTCGAGAGCCTGGACGACGCGGAGCGCGAGCGCCACGGCCAGGCCAACAGCTGGCAGTCGTTGCCGGGCATCGGGCCCAAGACCGCGAAGGTGATTGACCAGGCGTGGTCCGGGCGCGAACCCGACACCCTGGCCGAATTACGTGCTGCCGCATCGGATCTCGGCGGCGGCGACATCCGGGCGGCGTTGCGCGGCGACTTGCATCTGCATTCGAACTGGTCGGACGGCTCGGCGCCGATCGAGGAGATGATGGCTACCGCGGCCGCGCTTGGCCACGAGTATTGCGCGCTGACCGACCACTCGCCGCGGCTGACCGTCGCCAACGGGCTCTCGCCGGAGCGGCTGCGTAAGCAACTGGACGTGATCGAGGAGATGCGCGATCGGTTCGCGCCGATGCGAATCCTCACCGGCATCGAGGTGGACATCCACGACGACGGCAGCCTGGACCAAGAGCCCGAGCTGTTGGATCGCCTCGACATCGTTGTGGCCAGCGTGCATTCGAAGCTGTCGATGGAAGCGACGTCGATGACCCGCCGGATGGTGCGCGCCGTCAGCAACGTCCACGCCGACGTCCTCGGTCACTGCACGGGCCGGCTGGTCGCCGGCAACCGCGGCATCCGGCCGGAGTCGAAGTTCGACGCCGAAGCGGTGTTCACCGCCTGCCGCGATCACGGCACCGCCGTCGAGATCAACTCGCGGCCCGAACGTCGTGACCCGCCAACCCGGCTGCTGAACCTCGCGTTGAAGGTCGGGTGTGATTTCAGCATCGACACCGACGCGCACGCGCCGGGCCAGCTCGACTTTCTCGGCTACGGCGCTCAGCGCGCATTGGATGCCGGCGTGCCGGCCGATCGGATCGTCAACACATGGCCGGTCGACAAACTGCTGGAGTGGACGGCCGCGAGCTAGTCGGGTAGGTGCGACATCTCCAGGCCTGGGTCGCGGCCGACCAGCACGCCGCGAGTGAGCGCCGATTTCCCGTACCGGCGACGGACCCGGTCGACTGCCGCGTCGACGGTCGCGGCCTGGCGTCGCGGCCCGGTAAACGGCAGCATCAGCTGCTCGGCGCCGCCGCCGACGATCGCCGGCCGGCCGCGCAGGGTGGGATCATCGCGCTGTTCGACGAACGCGCAGAACGAGTCGAGGTCCGCGTAAAGGATCGACGCCTCGGTCCGCACGAACATATGTTCGCGCCAACCGGTGACGTCTAAGGGCAGTCTCCGTAGATGCTGGTGACCCAGATGTGAGCGAGGGTGTCGACGAGGTGGTCCTCGGCGACGGCTGGCGCTTCAGCAGACAGGGTGGCCGTCATCGTCCGCTCGTTCATCTGGTTCAGCGCCGTCGCAAGGTCTGCCGCGGGGATGGTCTCCGGTGCGGCACCGCGCGCGCGCTCGGCGGTGATCATGGCCGCCGTCTGGTCGATCCACTTCTGCATGAAGCCCGACCACACGGCCCGGACCTCCGGGCTGGTGGCCAGCGCTTCCGTGCCTGCTCTGGCCACCGCTCGGTGCGAGAGGAACGCTGTGAAGAACGCCTTGATGCCATGGCACCTGCGGCTGCTTCGGTGCGGTCGGGTCCACGACGAGGCCCTGCAGTTCGCGAAAAAACCTGCCGTCCTGGTGGTTTAGCCGGCAGCGGCTGAGGCATTGCTTGCCGTGACGACGATTCCGTCGTCGTCGCTGTAGGCGATGTCGCCGGGCACGAACGTCACCCCGCCGAAGCTGACCGCGACGCCGTTTTCGCCGGCACCGGTCTTGCCGCTCTTGCGGGGATTGGTGCCGAGCGCCTTGATGCCGAGATCTAGCTCGCGCAGAGCGGCGGCGTCCCGAACGGCACCGTGCACCACCAGCCCGGCCCAACCGTTCGAGCGGGCCAACTCGGCGATGGCATCGCCGACCAGCGCGGTGTGCAACGAGCCGTCGCCGTCGATCACCAGCACACCGCCGTCGCCCGGCGCCGAGAGCACCCACTTCAAAAGCGCATTGTCGTGCAAGCAGCGCACCGTGCTGATCGGGCCGGCGAATTGGGTCCGTCCGCCGAACTGGCGGAACTGGACATCGCAGCTACGCACATCGGGTCCGATATCGTCGACGAGGTCGGCTGTCGGCCGGAAAATCACGTTCACCGGGCCACGCTAGCCGTCGCGACTCCCACGTTGACGAAGCCGTCGCACCAGCAGCAAGGCCAGCAGGCTCACCGCGATCGCCATCACCAAAGGTAATGGTGAGCGGCCGGCCGACGGCAGGCCCGCTTCCCGCGACACCGGGTTGCTCGCCGCTTCAACGGTCGACTTTGCCTGTGCCGCGACGTCCTTGGCTACCTGCGCAAGCTGGCCGTCGGTCTCGGACCGTGGTGGCGTGGAAGAGGGGCTTACTGGCTTGGCGGGCGCCTTTTTAGGGGCCGCTTTTTTAGCCGCCGCTTTCTTAGCTGCCGCCTTCTGGGGTGCCGCCTGCTGGCCCTTTTGCGCCGCTTTGGCAGCCTTAGCGGGCGCCTTTTTGGCGGGAGCCTTCTTCGCCGGTTTATCCGGAGCCTTGGCCGGCGGCGTTGACATTTCCGCCGGGTGTTCCGGTGGCGTGGGCGGTGCGGGCGGTGTACGGCCGGCGCCGGGCGCGCGTTCGGGTGCGATGTCAGCTGTCTTGTCTGGTGGATCCTGCGGGTCTTCCATCTAGGGAGCTCCTTTTGCAGTTTCTTTCTCGCCTCACCGAGCACGTGCCAGTCGAACCCATCATGCCAGGACCGCTGATCCGAGCAGTCATCGGCGATTGCGCGACTGCCACAGCAGAGCGCCGCCGACCAGCACCACCGCGCCGAGGATGAACGGCCAGATGGGGAAGTCGCCGCTGGAATTGTCCGAGGGTTCGGCCGTCGGTCCGGGTGTGCCTGTCCCGGCGGTCGTCAGGTCAAACGACCACGACCCGGACACCACGTGCCCGTCTGCCGACGTCACCCGGTAGTTCACTGTGTACTTTCCCGCGGGGCCCAGGGGCCGTACGCCGACGCTGACGACTGCGCCCTGCACCTGCGGCTGCCCGGACGACCACAGGTTGCCGTCCGGACCGACAACCGTCATCGCGGCGAAGGTGGTTTGCAACCGCTCGTTGAACACCGCGCTGACGCGTGCCGGACCGGTGCTGACGGTGGCGTTGTCCGTGGGGTCGGTCGACACTCGGGCGGCGTGTGCGCTTGCGGCTCCGGCGGTGATGGTGGCGGCGAATGCAATCGCCGCGAAAAGCACGCTGACCGCCGCCGCGCGTGTTCGTCTCATGTCCGCCGGGCCACCAGTGCGACACCGATACCCAACGCAGCGAGCAGCAGCGCGGCTCCGCTCAGCACCCGGGCGGTGTTATCGGCTGTTGCCCTTGGCTTTTGGCTTGTCGACGCGGGCGCGCCGGTCGGCGCCGCGGCGCTGCTTGGATGTGCGTGCTGGGTTGGCGGAGGCGTCGGGCCATCGGCGAGCGTCAGCACGGGCGCCGGATTGCTGGGCTCAGCACCGCCGGGCTGCGGCAGCTGATCCCACTTGACCACCGATCCGTCGGCGTAGGCCTGGGTCGTGGGGAAGCTGACGGTATCGGCGTCGGGCAGCTTCACCGATATCCGGAACAGCCCGAACTGGTCGACACCGATTCCGCCGTTCGGCGCTGCCGTCCAGGTCACCGAGCGGACGGTGCCGGAGGCGGAGTCGCGGTCGAGTTTGGTCGTCCAGCCGGGCTTGGTTTCGGCCTGTACCGAAGTGAGGTCGGGCAGGTTGACGGTAAGAGCGGTGGTGGCCGCCCCTTTCGTCGATTCGTTGGGCACCTCGAAGGTGACTACCGCTATGCCGCCGCGCACGGCGTCGTCGCTGCTGGCATGAACGTGGGCCGATGCCAGCGCGATGGCGGCGGTCGACTCGAGGTAGAGCGCGGCGGCGGCGGCGGCCGAGACGAGCGCGCGCCGAACCAGACTGGGGTGTCGTGTCATCCGATTGCTAGTCCTTTATCTATGCGGGCGGATCAGGTGGTGTCGGCAGGCAACCACGGACTTCAGGTCAATCCCAGCCGTGCCATCAGGTCGGCATCGATCTCATCGAGTTGTCTGGAGATCGCGGCGTGCGCGGCACGGCGGCGCGTGGCGGGCATGTTCTCGGCAGCGGTGATGGCGGCCGATAAGTCGGTGAGCCGTTCGGAAATAGCGGCCGCGAACTGCTTGGTCTCGGCACCCTTGGGTTTGTTCTCCTGCACAGAGCGCAACGACTGCTCGGCGCCGGCGACGCGGGCTGACAGCCGGCCGCCGTGCCCGGAAAACTGACCGATCTGGGCTAAGGGAACCCCGAGCGCATCGGCGCGCCGCTGGTCGATCAGCCCGCGCACAGCTATCGCTAGCCGGTAGGCCAACGGCACCACGATCGGGGCGAGCAGCCGAGACACCGTCAGCATGCGGCGAATCCGCGTCGGCGAGAACAACTTGCCGTCCTGCGCCGCCTTGAGCTGGGTCGCGGCGACCTTCAACGCCGCCCGGTCGCTGTTTCGCTGCGCCTTCATCTGGTCCCGCAGCGCCTTCGCCTCGGCGCGCTGCGCGGCTTTGAACCGGCGGACCTCGTTTTTCGCAGACAGCTTGGCCTCGAGTTTGGCCCGGGCTTTGATCGCTCTGGCCTCGGCACGACGCGTCGCGCGGGATTTTCGCTTGCCGAACAGGCCCATCCCCGGCCGCCTCCCCGGTATCTCGTCGATTATCGAGGTGCGTATGCCCCGTCGATGGGCCAACCCTAACTGGACTCGCCGCGGTGCTATGCGTCCAGGTGTTCCTTGCGGCGGAGCTCGTCAACGCGCTGCATGATGTCCTCCTGCGCCTCTGGGGACAAACCGCTGGCGCTAAGCGCGATACGTCGAACGCCCTCCTCGCGCATCATCGTCAGCCACACCAACTCCTGGTCGAGCTTTTCGTAGTACTCGTCGTCGGTGAAGTAGGCGGGCTTGATGCGAAAGAAGTTTGCCAGCGCGGCCATCGTGGCAGACGACGGGTTTGTGCGGTTGCCGGAGCGTAGTTGCGACAGGTAGGGAGCCGACATCGTGATGCCCTCCGCCTTGAGCGCCGCGATTACCTCAGCAGAGGTATGCGGTCCGCGTCCCGGCGGATAAACCGTGTCGAACAGCCGGTTCAAGCGGGCAGCGAACGTCGTGCTCATCGATATGACCTCCACCGGGTCGGCCGACCGAATATTTCCATTTGTGATATTTGCTGATCATCGTAGCGAGTGTTATCGCCGCAACCAAGTGCAAAGTTGGCGAGAATTGCTGCTCGCCGGCGTGGAGCAAGTCGGCGACGCCGTTAGAGCGCGCTACGCTCGATATTCAGCGAATTCTCATGGTGGCGCAAGCGGATCGTGTCGCGATGCACGGTCTGCGCGTGGGCTGATCGCAGCGCAAGGTTTCGTTGGTCGAGCGGATCGGATCTTATGGCAACCGAACCGGTGCGCCGGCGTCTCGAAAAGCGGATTTGCTGCCGTCGTCTGCTCTGGTAACTGTGAGCGCGGTTTCCGACCGTGTTCACGGTCCGAACCGAGCTCGGTGGAAGTCTTCAGGCAGCGAGCAGCATCGCCAGAATCGCGGTGTCGGGATGGCTGATCGGGTCGACACCGACGCGGCTCACCATCGAGGTGATGGTCCCGTCGGCTTCTGCTTCCACCCAGGCGGCGCGGTGTTCCAGACCCAGATGTGGCAGCCCTGGTAGCAGCACGCATCCCGACGCCGCGCCGCTGCATTCGGGCAAGGACGGGGTGGTTTCGGAGGGCGGGTGCAGCATCAGTAATGCCGGCGGCTGATGATCAGCGAAATAACCTGGCTGGATGGCGGATGCACCCACCACCGGACCCTCTGCCAGCACCAGGCCGACGGTGCCGGGAACCGGAGCCTCTGGCAGTTCCTCGCGAGCACCGAATACCGTTGTGGTGTCTAGCAACCCAGGTAGCGACGCGACGCGCACGGCGACCATGAGCAGTTGCGCCCACTCTTTCGTCGAGTCGGGCCACCGCCCGGAAATCACGAACCCTTTCAGGGCGCCATGAGAATGGAATGGGGCCACTTCGATGGCCCGGCCTGACCCGCTTTCCATTCCGCCCTCCGCCCACGATCCAGTTCGGGTATCCAGCGATACGCCGGTGGGTCGATTAACTCAGCATGCGTCAGCAGGTGACTACCCGCAAGCTGACACGAGCAACCAATGCCCGACTTCGTCGAGAAAAGAAATACGGCTCAATAGTGAACGGAGCGCCGCACGAATGGCGCGACGCCCCGAACGGGCGAATCAACGCCGAGCTCAGCCGGCGATCAGGCCTTTGGCCTTCGACGTCGCCGTCGCGTAGCGCGCCTGCACGTCCTCCCAGTTCACGACGTTCCAGAATGCCTTGGCAAAGTCGGCCTTGACGTTCTTGTACTGCAGGTAGAACGCATGCTCCCACATGTCGAGGACCAGCAAGGGTACGACGCCGAGCGGAAAATTGGTCTGGTGGTCGTAAACCTGGAACACCAACAGCCTCTGGCCAAGGCTGTCCCAGCCGAGCGCCGCCCAGCCGGACCCCTGCACCGTGGTGGCCGCCGAGGTGAACTGACCGCGGAACTTGTCGAACGACCCGAAGGCCTCGTCGATGGCGGCCGCGAGCTCGCCGGTCGGCTTGTCGCCGCCGTTGGGGGACAAGTTCTTCCACCACAGGCTGTGATTGACGTGACCGCCTAGGTTGAACGCCAAACTCTTCTCGTGCAGCAGAACCGCCGAGAAATCCTCTTTGGCGCGCGCCTCTTCCAATTTGGCCAGTGCATCGTTTGCGCCCTTGACGTACGTGGCGTGATGCTTGTCGTGGTGAAGCTCGTTGATTTGACCCGAGATATGCGGCTCCAGCGCGCCGTAGTCCCAGTCCAGGTCGGGCAAAGTGTATTCAGCCACGAGATTCCTTCCTTCGACGATCGTTGCCGATCTGCTTTTTGATGCTCCGCTCGCAGGGTGTCAGCGGAGCGGCGGCTTGGATTGCTCAACCATGACCAACCCTGCTCCATCACCGCGCGCACCGCAACAACGAGTGCGATGCGCGAATACCCCCGCGGTGGGAGCTAGAACCAAACGATGGCTGCGAGGATCGCCAGCAAAACCAGGGCGATCAGGCCGGCGCGCAAACCGGCGAGCAAGTAGGAGCGATTGCATGCCGCCGAGCTCGCATACCAATGCGATGACGGGCCCGCGGACCGCGGCCCGATCGGTTGCGTTGTCATCGGATGGCTCCGGCCTTCACGTTCCACTCTCCCCAGTGAGATGAGTCACAGTTAGTCCCAGCGGACGCGATCATAACCCTTTTGTGAACTGACGGGAAAATCCAACCGCGCGTGGATAGCTGGCCAGCATCTCTTTTGCTGGCTAACGGCTGCGGGGAAGCGGCGATGGACGTCGTCGCGGCAGGTGCGCCCGGAGGCCCGCCGGGCCGATTCGGTGTGACATCCCCCATAACGGCGACGTCACGAACGGCCAAAGGGGCGCTAAGAATTCGCTGAGCACGCGCCGGATCCGTCGATCACGCCTGGTTTCCGCTGGTTCTTATCCACAGCGATTACCGGGAGGAGCGTATTTACCGCGTGTCAAACGCCCTGAGCCCGCACGGCTACCTGTGGATAAACCTGTGGAAACTGTGGATACCGGGCGGTAGCTGGGACAGGCCCGCTGCCCGGCATGCCGCCCCATGCCAAGGTCGAACCCATGGACAGTCCACCTGTGATGGCCCAGACCGATAGGCTGCCGGACTGCCTGCCGAGTTCGGCGTCACGGCGGTGTTGCTGGACGTGCGTGAAAACGACGAGTGGCGTCAGGGCCACGCTGCCGGCGCCCAGCACATCCCGATGGGCCAGGTGCCGGCACGGGTCAGCGAGATCGACCCACAAGCGAAGCTGTACGTCGTATGCAAGGCCGGCGGACGCTCGCAGAAAGTGGCCGAGTATCTGGCCCGCAACGGGTATGCAACCGTCAACGTCAGCGGCGGGATGCTGGCATGGCCAACGCCGGACGTCCGGTGATCGCCGACGACGGCAGTGCCGGCAGCATCTGAGCGTTAGGCTGGCGCCCGTGATCCGCGTCAGCGACGATACAGAGCGCAGCGATGAGGAGGAGCGGCGCCCGTGATCCAAGCGTGCTCCCAGTGCGGCATACGCTGGAATGTCCGTGATCGGCAACGTGTGTGGTGTCCACGCTGCCGTGGGACGCTGCTGGCGCCATCACCCGAGACGTCCGATGTCGATCGGCGCTCGAATGCCGGCCAGCGAACAGCGCCGCGGTTGCCGCCGGGCTACCGCTGGATTGCGGTGCGTCCCGGCCCGCCACCTCCTCCGCGACGTCGGCGTCGGCCGCTCGGGCCGACCCCCCGATACCCGGTGATACCGCGCTGGGGCCTGCAGGACCGCGTCGAGCCGGATGGTCCCGGGCATCGGCCGGCCGTTCGGCAAGCGCCGCCGCCGGCTAGGGTGCGTGCCGCACTCGTGGCGACGGTGATGACGCTGGGCGGCGCGGTGCTGGTTCACCTGATTCGCTACCTGTTGCTGATCATCAACCGCAATTCGCTGCTGAATTGGCTGGTGGCCGACGCGGCGGCGCTGCTGAGTGTGTTGGCCAGCCTGGCCGTGATCGCGGCGGTGATCACCTACGCCCTGCTGCTGACCCGGTGGTTGATCGCCCGCCGCGCCGCGGCTTTCGCCCAGCGCGGCAGGTCCGAGACCCGTACGCCGTGGGCGCTGAGGCTCGGCACTCTGTTGCCGCCGTCGGCTGCGATGGCGCTGGCCGTCACCTGCGCTGCGATCCTGGTGTCCGTCGGCCATTCACCCGGCTGGACGCTGATGGCCGGGTGTGTGGTGATCTGCTGTTTGCCCCTGCTGGCCATGGTGTGGTCGCTGGTCTATGTCATCGAGCTGGCGAAAACGGAGGACAACTACCACCGGCTGCGCGGCACGATCTGGGGATGGTGGCTGTTGTGGCTGCTCAGCAGCTTGACGTCGGTTTTCGCATCGGTCACCAGCCGAGCGCAGGACGTCCAGGGCATTGCCAACAACACGGTGGCCATGATCGTCGCCTACCTGGTGGCCCTAGCCGCCGTGACCGCCACGGCGAAGGTTTACGAGGGATTTGAGCGCAAACCGGTCGAACGCCCGGCCCATCGCTGGGTCGTGGTTGCCGGCGACGGAACCGGCGCGCCGAAATCGGCTCCTGCGGTTGAGTCGACGGCTGAACAACCGGCAGCATAGTGGCATGACGCGGGCCGACCGGGTGGTGTCTGGGCATCCGTTTGTGGTCGCGCATCGCGGCGCGTCGGCCGCCCTGCCGGAACACACGCTGGCCGCATACGATCTCGCCTTGCGAGAGGGCGCCGACGGCGTGGAATGCGATGTCCGGCTCACCCGCGACGGGCACTTGGTTTGCGTGCACGATCGTCGGCTGGACCGAACGTCGACCGGCGCCGGCCTGATCAGCACGATGACGCTGGCCGAGCTGCGTGAGCTGGAATACGGCGCGTGGCACGGTAGTTGGCGCGCTGACGGCGCTAACGGCGACACCGGCCTGCTGACGCTGGACGCCCTCGTCGCACTGGTGCTGGACTGGAAACGGCCGGTGAAGATCTTCGTCGAGACCAAGCATCCCGTCCGGTACGGCGCGCTGGTGGAAAGCAAGGTGTTGGCGCTGCTGCATCGCTTCGGCATCGCGGCACCCGCATCCGCCGACCGCTCGCGCGCGGTGGTGATGTCGTTTTCCGCTTCGGCGCTGTGGCGGGTTCGGCGGGCGGCGCCGCTGCTACCCACGGTGCTGCTCGGCCGCAGCCATCGTTACCTGGTCAGCAGCGCGGCCAGCACGATCGGGGCCACCGCAGTCGGGCCGTCGCTGGCCGTCCTTCGCGAACATCCCGAGCTCGTCGACCGTGCGGCGGCCCAGGGTCGGGCGCTCTATTGCTGGAGCGCCGACCACTATGACGACGTCCGATTCTGCCAAGAGGTCGGGGTGGCATGGCTGGCCACCCACCATCCCGGCCGCGTCAAGGCCTGGCTCGAAAACGTCTGACCAGCGCCGACCTTCGCTAGACCGGGTTCTCGAGCACAGCCGACGGCACCGGTTGGTCGGCAGCTATTGCGTCGAAGAGCCGGGCGGCCTTGTCGTGATCCCACACCACGACCGAGCCGACGTCGCTGCCGGTGAGCTCACCGATCGGAACCGTCAACGCGGTGGTGGATCCGTGCAGTGCCCAGCCCAGCCGGGCCAGATCCCAGGCATGATCGCCGCGGTCGACGGTCAGGGCGCCGGCCGCCGCACGCGCCACCGAGTACCACCGCCACGGGTTGCACCACACCGCCGGGCTTGCGGCACGGTGCAACATCGCCGCCATGAACCGCCGCTGGTCGACCATGCGGTCGAGGTCGGCGCGCGGAGTGTCTCGGGACCGGACGTAGCCCAGCGCCGCGCGGCCGTCGAGTGTTTGGCACCCGGCCGGTAGGTCGACGCCGGCGAGTGGATCGTTGATCGGCGCGCTCGGGCAGACGGTGACCCCGCCCAGCGCGTCGACCAGGACAGCGAACCCGCTGAACCCGACCTGGGCGTAATGGTCGAGCCGTAATCCGGTGGCTTGCTCGACCGTCTGCGCCAATAGCGCTGCCCCGCCCGTCGCGAACGCCGCGTTGATCTTGTCGCGGCCGTAGCCGGGAATCGCCACGTAGGAGTCGCGCGGGATGGACACCATTGTGGTTCCAGTGCCTGACCCGAACGCCGGCACGTGTACCAGCAGCATGGTGTCGGTGCGGCCGTTACCGGTGTCGCCGCCGGTCGCCAGCACCCGCTGCTGCTCGACGGTGAGGCCTTGGCGGCTGTCCGAGCCGACCAGTAACCAGGTGCTGCCCCGCCCGGGCGCCGGCCGGCCGGGGTAGTCGGTCAGCACCGGCTCGCGGCGCAGCGCGGTCTCCATCCACAGCGTCCCGCCCGGGATGCCGGCACCGAACAGCGCAACGATCACCACCAGGCTCAGCGAAATCAGTTGGCCCCAAGCTCGTTTGCGACGCGGCCGCGGCCGCGGCGTGCGCGGCCGTGGCGGTGGCTTGGCCGGCGGCGGCGGATGGCCGGCGTCGCGCCGAATGACTTGCGACGGTTCCCGCGGTGTCCGCGGCGGGAGCCGGCGCTGGCCCGGGGCAAGGTCGCCGTTCATGTCCTTCAGTGCAGCCAGCGCAGATGGCCGGCCAGCAGGGCATAGCCGACAAACGCGACGGCGTCGATGATGCCGTGGGCGATCACGAGCGGCCACAGCCGGCCCGTGCGCTGCCAGGCATACCCGAACACCAGGCCCATCGCGACATTGCCCAGCCCGGCCCCGAAGCCTTGGTAGAGGTGATAGGCGCCGCGCAGCAGACTCGACCACACCAGCGCCACCCGTGCGCGAGCGCCCAGCTGCTCTAATCGGGTGAGCAGATAACCGACGACGATGATCTCTTCGGCCCAGCCGTTGGCGAAGGCGACCAGCAGCAGCATCGGCACCCGCCACCAGGTGTCGCTCAAGCTGGACGGGATCACCGACGCATTGAGGTGCAGTGCCCGCGCCACCAGATACAGCGCCAGCCCGGGTAAGCCGATCAACGCGGCCAGCCCGACGCCGCCGCCCAGGTCGGCGCGCCAACCGAAGCGCGCCAACCCGATCCGGTCCGGGCTTAATCCGCTGCGCCACAACAGGTATAGACCAAGTGCGCCCCAGGCGACCAATTGCACGACGAACGTCGCGTTGAGGCCCAGGTCGATCAGGTCGAAGTACGACCGTCGCGGATTGAGCGGGATCCGCGCAGCGCTCAGGTTGCGCAAGACCGAGTCGGCCAGTTGCAGGATCGCGGTGACGGCGGACCGACCGAACGTCACGGCCAGTACGAGGACAAGCTCGATACGCAACGCGCGGCGCTGCATCGGCTCGAACTCGGCGGCACCGCTGGGCCAGGTCACCGATTCACGGTAACCGCCAGCCGGGGCGCCGGGCAGTTGGCAGGTGTCATCGCCGACCATCCTTCGAAAATAGGTAAGCCTAACGTAACTAGAGTTGATCGAGCGGCGCAAGAGACACGACCCGATAGGGTTTTGGCTGTGGCGGGCATCGCGTATCTCGGTCCCGAGGGGACGTTCACCGAAGCGGCGCTGCGGCAGATGACCGACGCCGGCATGGTCCCGCAGCACGGTCCGGGCGACGTGCGGCCGCTGCCGGTCGACAGCACGACCGCTGCCCTTGATGCGGTTCGCGACGGCGCGGCCTCCTACGCTTGTGTGCCGATCGAGAACTCGATCGACGGTTCGGTGACGCCCACCCTGGATAGCCTGGCGATCGGGACGCCGCTGCAGATCTTCACGGAGCTGACGCTGGAGGTGGCGTTCAGCATCGCCGTCAAACCGGGCCGCACGGCCGCCGACGTGCGCACCCTGGCCGCCTTCCCGGTCGCCGCCGCGCAGGTGCGGCGGTGGCTGGCCGCCCATCTACCATCCGCCGAGCTGCGTCCGGCCAACTCCAACGCCGATGCCGCACAGCAAGTCGCCGACGGCCGTGTCGACGCCGCGGTGAGTTCACCGCTGGCCGCCACCCAGCGGGGGTTGTCGGCGCTGGCCGACGACGTGGTCGACGAAGCCAATGCGTGCACTCGCTTTGTCCTGGTCGGTCCGCCGGGCCCGCCGCCGGCGCGCACCGGCGCCGACCGCACGTCGGTGGTGTTGCGGATCGCCAACGCGCCCAGCGCGCTGGTGTCGGCCCTTGCCGAGTTCGGTATCCGTGGTATCGACCTGACCCGCATCGAATCTCGGCCGACCCGAACCGAATTGGGCACCTATGTGTTCTTCCTGGACTGTGTCGGCCACATCGGCGACGATGCGGTCGCCGAGGCACTCAAGGCGCTGCACCGGCGTTGTACCGATGTGCGCTACTTGGGTTCCTGGCCGACCGGCAGCCTGGTCGGCGCGCCCCCGCCGCAGCTGGACGAAGCGTCGCGCTGGCTGGCCCGGATGCGTGACGGCTCGGCCGGTGCGGGGTCGGCGCGATGAGCGGTCGTCTGGTGTTGGTGCGGCACGGCCAGTCCTTCGGCAACGTCGAGCGTCGGTTGGACACCCGACCCCCGGGGTCCGAGCTGACCCCGTTGGGCCGCGACCAGGCGCGACACTTCGCGCGCCAGGGGGTGAGCCGGCCCGGGCTGTTGCTGCATTCGGTGGCCACCCGCGCGGCGCAGACCGCGGCCGAGATCAGCGCCGAGGTCGACGTGCCGCCCAGCGAGGTGACCGGCATCCACGAGGTGCAGGTCGGCGAGCTGGAAAACCGCAGCGACGACGGCGCAGTCGCCGAGTTCAACGCCATCTACCAGCGCTGGCATGAAGGGGAGCGGGATGTGCCGCTGCCGGGCGGCGAGACCGCCAACCAGGTGCTGGACCGTTACGTGCCGGTGCTGACCGATCTACGGCTGCGTTACCTAGACGACCGCGAGTGGACCAACGACATCGTCGTCGTCAGCCACGCGGCGGCGATCCGGCTGACAGCCGCCGTGCTGGCCGGGGTGGAAAGCAGCTTTGTGCTCGATCACCACCTCGACAACACCGAGGCGGTGGTGCTGGCGCCGGTGACCGACGGACGCTGGAGCTGTGTGCAGTGGGGAACCGTGACGCCGCCGTTCTACTCGGAGCCCGACGCCGCTCCGGTTGCTGACGCGGTGGAGTCGGGCACCGACCCGATGGGCTGAATCTAGCCGGCGAGCGCGTCGGCCTCAGCGCAGCGGCAACCGACCGCGTCGCAGTCGACGACGAAGGCGTGCGGCATCAGCTCCGGGCTGGTGCAGCCCTCCTCGGTGCACTCCGCTCGGCGCAACAAGTGGCGAATGATCGTGCCGTGACAGTGTTCTAACCCTGCTCGGCAGTCGGGGCAGCCTGTGCTCACGTGCGCGGCTCCTCCTCATCGCTTCGCTCTGCATCATCGCAGCGCGGTCCATTCGCCGTTCTTAGCACCGATCGCCGACAGGCCCTCGTCGCCGCGCCCGGCGGATCCTGGTTAAGTTGCTCAGGCCCAGCCCAGTTCGTGTAGCCGGTCGTCGTCGATGCCGAAGTGGTGGGCGATCTCGTGAACCACAGTGATCTTCACCTCGTCGACGACCTCCTGCTCGTCGGCGCAGATGTCCAGCAACGCCTCGCGGTAGATCGTGATGGTGTCCGGCAGCGAACCGCCGTAGTTGGAATCGCGCTCGGTCAACGCCACACCCTCATACAGGCCGAGCAGTTCGGCGTCCTCGGGGTCACGGTCGGCGACCAGCACAACCACGTTGTCCATCACGGCGGCCAGCTGCGGTGGGATCAAGTCGAGTGCGTCGGACACCAACTCGTCGAACCGTTGCGGATCCATCCGCACAGTCACCGGGCTACTCGCCCGGTGCGGGTGGTGGTGGCGCCGGCGGAGGCTGCGGCGCGGGTGGTGGCGGGGGAGCCGGTGGTGGGGGCGGTGGTGCTTCGGGAGCCGGCGCTGCTGGTGCTGGCGGCGCTGCCGGTGCGGGCTGCTCCGCCGCGGCCGGCTGGCCCGGTAGGTGTTCGTTGCCCTGTCGCTGGCTGCTCGAACCGGTCGATCCGGTCGACGACGTCGACGACGTCGACGATTCGCCGGTATTCGGAGTGACCGGTATCGGCGGCAGGTTGAGCCGCTCCTGTGGAATATCGGGGGGCGGGACGGGCGGCTGACCGTTGATCCGCAGCTGGCCCTTGGCGCTGTTGAGCAGCGTCGCCCAGCCGCCGTTGCCCAGGGTCGCGCCGATGCTGCAGGCAACCTCCCGGCTGCCGGCCGACCAACTGGGCAGCGACAGCGTGCTGTAGATCAGCGTCAGGGTGGTGCCGCGCAACTGGACCGGCGCGAGGTAGGCGTCGGTCAGCCGGGTGCAGGAGTCCTTGATGAAGGCATCTTGTTCGGGCTCGGGCGGCAGCGCGCCCGGGAACTTGGCGAGCAAGTTCACCGTGCCGGTGACCTCCATCGCGTGCGGTGCCGCGCAGTCGGTCGGGATGTCGGTGGGTTGATTGGTCGCGGGGTCGATGCCCAGGCAGGTGCCGTCCGGCCACACCTTGGACTGGTCGACATCGGCGACCTGGCCTTTGACTGCGAGCTGCTCGTTGCCGGTGCCGGGCAGCTGCAACCCACACAGCATCCGCCGCTCTCCGGACTGCTGCCACGCCTTATCGCCGGACCACAACATGCTGATGATGAACTTGCTGTTCGGGTCGAACTTGGCGCCCAAATAGCGCCGAACCGCCGACTCGCACTGCTCCTGGCTGATCTGCTCGATACGGGTGGCCGACGGCGGCGGGGCGTCGGGGCCGTACTCCGAACCGGGGAACGTGCGCATGTCGATGGACTCAGCCACCTCAAACCGGTGCTCGTCCTTGCAGTCGGCGATGCTCGCAGCTTCGGGCATTCGATCGGGCCACATCAGGCAGTTGCCGCTGGCCGCGTGGTTGAAAGCGTCATTGCCCTTGGAGCCCGTGCTCGGGACCGGGTCGATGTAACCGGTCAGCCGACCGGGACCATTGCCGATCGGCAGCGCGGTGACCAGGCCGGCGATGAGCAGACCGCCCAGAGCCGTCAGCAGCAACGCGCGCCGGGTGGCCGAGGCATGCAGGGCGCCGAGCCACTCGACCCGCGGCAAGCTAAGCCCCCGGGCCAGTCGCTCGAGCACCTCGGATGCTTTAGACATTGGCCCTATTCTGACAGGCTGGCCGGGTCCCGTGACAGCTGATGCAGAAGTAATCTCTGTGGTTATCGCGGGCCGGCCGCTTCCGCGTAGGGTTCTAGGCCGTGATCGACCTGAAGCTGCTCCGCGAAAACCCAGACGCCGTGCGCCGCTCCCAGACCAGTCGAGGCGAGGACCCCGCGTTGGTCGACGCGCTGCTGGCAGCCGATACCGCACGCCGGACCGCGATCGCCAGGGCCGACTCGCTGCGGGCCGATCACAGGGCCGTCAGCAGGGAGGTGGGCAGGGCGTCGGCCGAACAGCGCCCGGCGTTGCTGCGGCAGGCCGGCGATCTGGCCGAGCAGGTCAAGGCGGCAGAGGCCAAGCAGGCCGACGCCGAGGCGGCGTTCACCGCCGCGCACCTGGCTATCTCGAACGTGATCGTCGACGGGGTGCCGGCCGGCGGGGAGGACGACTACACCGTCCTCGACGTCGTCGGTGAACCGGCCGCGATCGACGATCCGAAAGATCACCTGGAACTGGGCGAGGCGCTGGGTCTGATCGACATGGAGCGCGGGGCCAAGGTATCGGGTTCGCGGTTCTACTTCCTGACCGGGCAGGGAGCATTACTGCAGCTGGGATTGTTGCAGCTGGCGATCCGACTGGCGGCAGACAACGGCTTCACCCCGGTCATTCCGCCGGTGCTGGTGCGTCCGGAGGTGATGTCGGGCACCGGATTCCTCGGCGCGCACGCCGAGGAGGTGTACCACCTGGATGCCGACGACCTGTATCTGGTCGGGACGTCCGAGGTACCACTGGCCAGCTACCACGCCAACGAGATCCTCGACCTGTCCGGCGGTCCGCTGCGCTACGCGGGCTGGTCGTCGTGCTTTCGCCGCGAGGCCGGCAGCCACGGCAAAGACACCCGCGGCATCATCCGCGTGCACCAGTTCGACAAGGTCGAGGGCTTCATCTACTGCACGCCCGCCGACGCCGAGACCGAACATCAGCGGCTGTTGGGCTGGCAGCGGCAGATGCTGGCCCTCATCGAGGTGCCCTATCGGGTAATCGACGTGGCCGCAGGCGATCTCGGCTCGTCAGCGGCCCGAAAGTTCGACTGCGAGGCATGGATACCGACTCAGGGCACTTACCGCGAGCTGACCTCGACGTCGAACTGCACCACGTTCCAGGCGCGGCGACTGGCCACCCGCTACCGCGATACCGGCGGCAAGCCGCAGATCGCCGCGACGCTCAACGGCACACTGGCCACCACCCGGTGGCTGGTCGCCATTTTGGAAAACCACCAACGACCCGACGGCAGCGTGCGGGTTCCCGATGCCCTGGTGCCGTTCGTCGGCACCGAGCTGCTGGAGGCCGTCTGAGACGCCCGGGCGCTGACCGACGAAGGGCCGTCGAGTGTGCGGGTTATGCGCGAAATTCGCTACGAATTCGTTCGAAGACCGCACGCCCGGCGCTGGCCGGCCTTCGAAAGCGACGCTTTGCAGCGAAAGTACGAGTGACCGCCTGCAAAAGGTCGATGTCGGTGTCAGTGCGCCGCAGAAGCCACCGCGAGCGAATTAACGACTCAGGACACTAATCCTGTAGGTCCAGCAGCCGGTCCAGCAGCGCGGTGAACTTGTCCGGGTCCGCCGGTGTGAACGCCGGGCAGGTCCTGGCCCCCGGCACGTCCAGGGTGATCAGCGTTGAGCGCAGTGGACGGCGCATGTCTAGCGGCAACCACCGGCGTAGGTCTGAGCTGCCCCAGATGCGGAACCGGTGCAGCAGCAGCCCCAATGGTTCGGCGGTGTAACCGCGGATCCGCTCCAGCGCGACGACCTTCGAGGTGCCCGACGGAAAGTGGTAGCGGCGCAGCGTGATTGCCTCGCGGTCCAACTGGATCAGGCCGTCATCGTAGGGGTCGTAGGAGTCGCTCATGGCCGGCAGCTCCGCAGCTCGTGGCCTCGCGTGGTGAGACAGCGGCCGTTCTCCAGATTCCACTGCCACCCATGCAGATTGCAGGTCAGCGTGCTGCCCTCGACCACCCCGAACTTGGACAGGTCGGCTTTCAGGTGCGGGCATCGGCGCTGAATCTCCCAGCCGTCCAGGGTGATCGACGCGGTATCGTCGTGCGCCTCGCCGAACCAGCCGTCGGCGTAGGCGATCCGTTCGTCGGTCAGGCACTTGAAAAACGTGTACAGGTATTCGTTGTAGCCGCCGACGCGCCACGCTTTGAACCGGGTGGACAAGAAGATGGTGTTGACCCAGTCGGGCTCGTTGTCGCGCAGCACGGTGCGCACCAGTTCCGGCGGGATCGCAAACCCGTAGCGGAACTTCTCGTCTGGAATAGCCTCCCGCACAGTGCGCTTCGGGAAGTCGAGCACCACCCGTTGGGGGCCGAGCACCAGTTCGGCCGGATAGCCGATACCGTCGCAGATCTCGTCGCCGGCCAACATGATCGGCTCGAACACCGCCCGCAGCGGCTCGAGCAGCGACTCGCCGGCGGCGGGCGCCCAACTGGCTTTCTCGGCTGCCAACGCCGGCTGCATGCGGGCGGCGTAGTCGGCGATGTAGGCCGCCTTGCCGGTGGTGAAGATCGCTTCCACCTCGTCGGTGGGCAGCGGGTGACTCAGCGAGTCCAGTTGCGCGCCGCAGAATTCGGCGGTCGACCCGGGCATCATCAGCAGGCCGCGGTCGCGCCCGTGCCGGCGCAGCTGGTCGAGGAACACCATCTGGTCGGGGAAGATGTTGGCCGGATCGGCGTGGTCGTCGTTGAGGTGGCGTAGCTCGGGGTCCAGGAAGCAGGGCGGCCCCGCCGACGGAATCACCCAGCTGGCGCCGACCTGTGCGATGTATTGGCGCGCCCGGTCCATCTGGCGCTGCCGCTTCTGAATGCCGAACGCCTCCTTGGCGCGCGCCGGCATCTCGTAGACCATCGGGTACCAGATCGCTCCCGAATACTGCAGCATGTGCACGTCGACGTGACCGAACTCGGACGTCAACACGTCTAGATCGACCGGTCGGGCGTCGTTCATGTTGAACGCTGTCGTCACGCCGTCGCAGACCGCCAGCGCAGAATCGCCGATCGGGCCGTCGGCCGGCGCCCGCAGCGCGATCACCATGACGTCGAGGTCGCCCTTCGGCCTGCTGATCCGGTGCTTGACCGAGTCGGTGGTTTCGAAGAACCGGTGAAACCCCAGCTTCGCCAACTCGTTCCGTAAGTCCGGCACCGGAAAGTCCGGCAGCAGCACCACGGCGTCTTTGTTGACGTGCTGTGCCAGCAATTCGGCGTCGAAGTGGTCCTTGTGCAGATGCGAGATATAGAGGTAGTCGCAGTTGCCCAGGCTGTCCCAATCGAGCTGGCTGTTGTCGGGGAAGGGAAACCAGGAGGCGAAGTAGGCCGGATTGACCCAGGGGTCGCACAGAATGCCGCCCGCCTGGGTGTCGATCCGAAAGCCGGCATGGCCGACACTGGTGACCTGCACTGATGCCCTTCAAAACCTGGTCGGAGGAGACTGATCTGCCCCACCCGAGCTTAGCGGCAGAGCCGAACGAAACGCCCGACCCGTGACAGCCGCCCAGCCGGAAACATTTAGGGTTGAGCATCGTGGAACCGGTATACGGGACGATCGTCCAACTGGCCCGTTTGGCGTGGCGATTGCAGGGTCTACGTTTCACGCTCGACGGGGTGGACAACCTGCCCACCACCGGCGGCGCCGTCATCGCCATCAACCACACCAGCTATTTCGACTTCACCTTCGCCGGGCTGCCCGCCTACAAGCAGGGACTCGGGCGCAAAGTGCGGTTCATGGCCAAGCAAGAGGTCTTCGATCACAAGATCGCCGGGCCCATCATGCGCAAGCTGCGACACATCCCGGTGGATCGGGCGAGCGGCGCCGCGTCGTTTGATGCGGCGGTGCAAGCGCTCAAGGCCGGTGAACTGGTCGGCGTCTATCCCGAAGCGACGATCAGTCGCAGCTTCGAAATCAAGGAGTTCAAGTCCGGCGCCGCCCGGATGGCGATCGCGGCCGACGCGCCGATCGTCCCGCACATCGTGTGGGGCGCCCAGCGAATCTGGACCAAGGACTATCCCAAGAAGCTGCTTCGTCCCAAGGTGCCGATCGAGGTGGCGGTCGGCGAGCCGATCCTGCCGACGCTGCCCGCGCCCGAGCTGACGGCTTTGCTGCACTCCCGAATGCGGCAACTGCTGGAGCGGGTGCAGGACTCGTATAGCCCGTATCCGGCCGGCGAGTTCTGGGTGCCGCACCGGCTGGGCGGCGGCGCACCCACGCTCGCGGAGGCGGCCCGGCTGGAGGCTGAGGAAGCCAACCAACGCGCCGCCGCCCGGGCGGCTCGTGACCGAGCAGGTCCGCCGAGCGCACCGGAGTAGCATCATGGAGCCGGTTTTCCGAACTCTCGAGATCGCGGCCAAGGCCGTGGTAAAGGCCACCGGCACCAGGATCACGTATGAGAACCTGGAAAACATTCCGCGCACCGGCGGTGCGGTGATGGCGATCAACCACACCAGCTATGTCGACTGGCTGCCGGCGGCGCTGGCGGTGCATCAGCGCGGGCGGCGCATCCGCTACATGATCAAGGCCGAGATGCAGCAGGTGAGGACGGTCAACTTCTTGATCAGGCACACCAAGACCATCCCCGTCAACCGCGGCGCCGGAGGCCAGGCCTACGCGGAGGCCGTCCGACTGCTCCAGGCCGGCGAGGTGGTCGGCCTGATGCCCGAGGCGACGATCAGCCGAAGTTTTGAACTCAAGGACTTCAAGACCGGGGCAGCGCGGATGGCGCTGGAGGTCGGCGTCCCGATGATTCCGCTGATCGTCTGGGGCGCCCAGCGGATTTGGACGAAAGACCACCCGCGGAATCTGGGCCGCAGGAAGATCCCGGTGATCGTGGCGGCGGGTAGGCCGTTGGCGCCCGCCGGTGACGTCGAGCGGCTTGACGCGGCGCTGCGCGAGCAAATGACGTCGTTGCTGCACCGCGTGCAGGAGGAATATCCCCACCCGGAAGGCGCGTTTTGGGTGCCGCGACGGCTTGGCGGAAGCGCACCTACGGTGGCGGAGGCAAAGATTCTTCAGGACACTGAAAGGGCCGATCGCGCCCGCAGACGCGCGGAGCGCAGTCCATGACGTGGCGGGCCGAGTTACCCGAAAGGACACCGAGCATGGCAGAGCCGCTTTACCGCTTCTGTGAGTGGGTCGTGCCACCGGTCGTCGCGATGAACGGAACCAAGTTCACGTTCCAAGGCCTCGACAACATCCCCGAGCGGGGCGGCGCAATACTCGCCCAGAACCACACCAGTTACGTGGACTGGCTTCCGTCGATGTTTGCGGTCCGGGAGCGGGGCCGACGGATGTATTTCATGATCAAGGCCGAGATGACGGAAGTGAAGGCGGCGAACTACGTCATCAAACACGCCAGGCTCATCCCGGTGGACCGCAGGAACGGGCACGACGCCTTGGAGGTCGCCGTGCGGCGGCTGCGCGATGGCGAGCTGATCGGGATGCATCCCGAGGCCATTATCAGCCGCAGTTTCGAGCTCCGCGATTTCAAGACCGGCGCGGCCAGAATGGCGCTGGCGGCGCGGGCGCCGATCGTCCCGATGGTCGTCTGGGGCGCCCATCGTATTTGGCCGAAAGACCACCCGAAAAAGGTGTTCGGCAACAAGATTCCGGTCACCGTGGCCGCGGGCCGGCCGCTGGCCCCGCGCGGTACGGCCGAACAACTCAACGTTGCGCTGCGCGAAGCGACGAACCAGCTGCCCTACCGGGTGCAAGAGGAATACCCGCACCCACCGGGCGAGTTCTGGGTCCCCCGGCGACTGGGTGGCAGCGCCCCAACCCGGGAGGATTCCAAGGGGCTCCGGTTGGCCGAATCGCAAAAGCGCATGCGCACAGGAGGAACCGACGGCGTGACGCGGCCCGGGCAAGCCCAAAGCGGAATACATTGACCGCTGGCCGCCAAGATGGATCGACGCGGTGACTCTGCCCGCCCTGATCGCGTGCGATGTGGACGGCACCCTCGTCCTTGGCGACGAGAAGATCACACCGCGCACCCGCAACGCAGTGCGCGCCGCCGTCGAGGCCGGGGCGCAGTTCGTGCTGGCCACTGGGCGCCCACCGCGCTGGGTGCAGCCGGTGGTCGACGAGCTGGGCTTCGCGCCAATGGCCGTGTGCGCCAATGGCGCGGTAATCTACGATCCCGCGACCGACCGCGTGTTGTGCGCCTGGACACTGTCCGTCGAGACCTTGGGCGAACTGGCTGAGATCGCCACGCGCGCTATCCCGGGCGCCGGGTTGGCCGTTGAGCGGATCGGCCGCAGCGCGCACGACACCGCGACGCCGCAGTTTGTCAGCTCACCGGGCTACGAGCATGCCTGGCTCAATCCTGACAACACCGAGGTGTCAAAAGAAGATCTGCTGAGCGCCCCGGCAGTGAAACTACTGATCCGCAAGACCGGTGCAAGCAGCGCCGACATGGCCGCCGAGCTCGCCAGGCATGTCGGCATCGAGGGAGACATCACCTACTCCACCAACAACGGGCTGATCGAAATCGTGCCGTTGGGCATCAGCAAGGCCACGGGCATCGCGGAACTCGCACGCCCACTGGGCATTCCCGACGACGAGGTGGTGGCGTTCGGTGACATGCCCAATGATGCGCCGATGCTGCTGCGCGCCGGCCACGGGGTGGCGATGGGCAATGCGCACCCCGAGGCGATCGCCGTCGCTGATGAGGTGACCACACCCAACACCGACGACGGGGTGGCGCGGGTGCTGGAACGCTGGTGGCTGTGACTGGCTATCGGCCGGGGCTTAGTCGGCGGGATGGACCGGTGAGAACCGCTCCAGCTGAATCGGCGGTCCGCTCGGCGGCGACGGCAGCAGCTCCTCGGCGACGCCGTCGATCACCCGACTGACGCGTCCGCTGAGCCGATCGAAGTCCAGCGTGCCGTGCTGGAAGTTCTGCTTCACCCATTGCGGCTCCTGCAACTCGCCGCTGGTCGGCAATCCCAGAGCGCCTCTCTCGTAGCCGAGCGAGGCCCACGCGTCATAGATGGCTCCGGTGACGGGTTGAGCACCGGTGTCTGGCGACCAGTACATCGCGCCGTTGGCGAAAGTCGCGTAGCGCGCGGAGCCTGCCCCGGTCGCCTCCGGGGATGTCGGTGCGCCCAGCGCGCTGTTCAGCCCGCCCATCGACTGCCAGCGGTCGTAGATCGCGCCACCCTGCAGCGACAAGGCCAGGTCTTCCGGTCTGGGCGGGCCGTTGAAACGAGCTGCGGTATCGCGGATCTCGTCCAAAAGCCCGTAGGCCACGTTGCCCGGGCAGTCGGTGGCGCCGACGTCGCGGTGGCTGAAGATGGTCGGCAGGCTCGCCGTGGCATCGACGGGAACATGGGTGTCGGCGCCGCCGGCCGAGGCCAATGTGACCGTGCCTTTGGGGTCGACCCGATCCAGTCCTAGCCGCCAGCCGAGCAGCCGCCCGACCGTGTGCAGCTGGACCGGCGTCGGCGCAACGTCGTCGAAGTTGCCGATCATCGCCACACCCCAGGTCTCGCGGTTGAAGCCGCCGGTGTGGTCGCCCTGCACCGGCCCGGTGAGCGCGCCCGCTCTGCCCTCGAACACTTGGCCGTACTTGTCGACCAGCGCGTTGTAGGCGATGTCGCACCAGCCCAGGATCTGGGTGTGGTACGCGAAAATGGACTGCACGATCGCCGCCGAGTCCTGCGGCTGGTAGTCGTTGTTCTCGGCGGTGTGATGGACGACGGCGGCGCGGATGGGCGCACCGAACGGCCGGTTCCCGCAGCGCACCAGTTCATCGGCGCCCCACTGCGTGCGGGGGATGATGTTGGGTGGCTGACCTGCCGCGATGACGGCGCTCGGCGGCGTCCACTGGGTGTCGACCGGTGCCTGCGGCGGCGAAATCAGGACAGCCGAGATGTTCTGCGCCAGCGGTTGTTCCACGGTGGCGGGCAGGTATCCCCGGTCAGCTGCTGCCGGCGTCGAGCCGATCGGTTGCGAGGTGGGCGCCGCGCCCGGCGGGCGGCTGACCGCGATCTGCACGGTTGTGGTTTTGCCGACGAATACCGGATCGGTGCCGGATCGACGAGGTATTCGGTCGTGGTCGCCCGGGCCCGGCAGCGCCTCGGCCTCATGCGTTTCGTACCAGGGCCCCCACGAGCCGTCGGTGCGGCGGGCGCGTACCCGTGCCGACGTGCCGCTGAGGTCGTCGCCGGTCAGCGCGACCATGGAAAACGGTGTGCGTTGGCCGACTTCGCGGATCGTTACGCCCCCGCCGAGGCCGACCAACGGTTGCCGGGCGAGGTGAGTGTCGCCGGGCCGGGCCGCCTGATGCCGCTGGTCCCGATGTCCGGTGGCCGGGTCAACCGCCCACGGAAGAATCACCGCCGTCGCCGCGATGACGGTGACCAGCGTCGTCGGCGCGGGACGGCGGAGCGGCACAACCCGATGTTACTTATGTGTCTGCTGTTGCAGATGATTCGACACGCTACATAAGTGAACTATGTGAACCCACGGCACGACACCGCAGAGACGGGTCGGCGCTGGTCGCGCCGGACCTCACTGCTGCGGCGCCGTTTCGGGTGGTAGCCGGAAAGGCCGGCCTCCGATCAGGGCACCGGCGGCGCCGGTACGGGAAGAGCCGCGGCCGGATTGGCGCCCTGGGCGGCCTGCATGATGCCGGGCATCAGCACGCCCTTGAGCAGATCGATGGCCTGACCAGCGCCCAACTGATTAGCCGCGCTCATCAGGTCGCTCACCAGCCCTCCGCTTGCGCCGGAAGCCGGTGCGGCGCCGAGCGAGGGATCGCCGAGGATCGGGTAGGTGCCGCCGGCACCCGGGTCCAGCCCGATCGGGTCGCTGATCGGCAATTCGCTCGGATTAGTCAGCCCGCCGGACGACGGGTCGAAACCGGTTGGACCGGTGGGACCGGTGGGACTGGTCAGGCCGGGGTTGGTCAGCGATGGGCTGGTCAGGCCACCGGCCGCACCCGGTGTGAGGCCGGGGGCGGTGCCCGGCGTCACACCCGGCGTCAAACCCGGGGTGGTCAGGCCGGGCGAGGTCAAGCCCGGAGTGGTCAGGCCGGGCGAGGTCAAGCCCGGTGAGGTCAGACCGGGCGAGGTCAAGCCCGGAGTGGTCAAGCCCGGAGTGGTCAGGCCGGGCGAGGTCAAGCCCGGTGAGGTCAGGCCGGGCGAGGTCAGGCCGGGGCTGGTGGCACCGGTCAGGCTCGGCACCGGCGGAAGGTTGACCCCGAATTGCGACAGTCCTTGGGACAGCGCGGACATCAATTCGCCGGGCAGGTCGGTCATCCCCGCGGCCCGGACGAACTCGCGGTGCTGGGCGGCCGGCTTGGTGTCGGCTGACACGTTGCAAACCGCAACGTAAGCAAAAGGACACGCGACTGCCAGAGCGGCGACTGCGCTCGTGGCTGTCGAGAGCCTGCGTCGGCGTCGGTTCGGCACTGGAGTCTCCTCAATCTGGACTATGTGATCTGCGGTTTCCTGCCCGCTGCGGGCGAGCAAGGTGCCCGAGATGCGATCCTCGGGCCACGTGATTGATGGTACTGACGTGAATAGTGTGACTGGAGTGGCGAGATCGAATCGTGAGCCAATCGCGACCTTCGTCACTGAAAATGCGCTCAATCGTGTGGCGCGGCGCTGCTATTCGCACCCCGAACGCAGAACACCCCGGGCCAACGCTGCAGCCAAGCGGGCGACGGGCGCGTAGTCGGATACCCTAGGCAACCGATGACCACTCGTTTCGACCTCTTCGTCGTCGGCTCCGGATTCTTTGGCCTGACGATTGCCGAGCGCGTGGCCAGTCAGCTCGACAAGCGCGTGCTCGTCGTCGAAAAGCGCCCGCATATCGGCGGAAACGCCTACTCCGAGGCCGAGCCGCAGACCGGCATCGAGGTGCACAAGTACGGCGCGCATCTGTTCCACACCTCCAACAGGCGAGTGTGGGATTACGTGCGGCAGTTCACCGAGTTCACCGGCTACCAGCATCGGGTCTTCGCCATGCACGCCGGGCAGGCCTATCAATTCCCGATGGGGCTCGGGCTGGTGTCCCAGTTCTTCGGCCGCTACTTCACCCCCGACCAGGCGCGGGCGCTGATCGCCGAGCAGGCCGCCGAGATCAAGTCAGACGATGCACAGAACTTCGAAGAGAAGGCCATCTCGCTGATCGGCCGGCCGCTCTACGAGGCGTTCGTGAAGCACTACACCGCCAAGCAGTGGCAGACCGATCCCAAAGAGCTACCCGCGGCCAACATCACCCGACTGCCGGTGCGCTACACCTTCGACAACCGCTACTTCAACGACACCTACGAGGGCCTGCCGGTCAATGGCTACACGGCCTGGTGTAAGAACATGGCCGCCGACGATCGCGTCGAGGTGCGGCTGAATACCGACTGGTTCGAGGTCCGCGACCAACTGCGTGCCGCCAACCCGGACGCTCCAGTCGTGTACACCGGCCCGCTGGACCGCTACTTCAACTACGTGGACGGTCACTTAGGCTGGCGCACATTGGATTTCGAGGTCGAGGTGCTGCCGATCGGAGATTTCCAGGGCACATCGGTGATGAACTACAACGACCTCGACGTGCCCTATACCCGCATTCACGAGTTCCGCCATTTCCACCCTGAGCGGGCCTACCCGACCGACAAGACGGTGATCATGCGGGAGTACTCGCGATTCGCCGAGCATGACGACGAGCCCTATTACCCGATCAACACCGAGGCAGACCGCATTGTGCTGGCCGCCTACCGGGCCAGGGCCAAAGATGAAACCGCTTCGTCGAAGGTGCTTTTCGGTGGACGGCTTGGCACTTATCAGTATCTCGACATGCACATGGCCATCGCCAGCGCGCTGAACATGTACGACAACACCTTGGCGCCCCACTTGCGCGACGGTGCTGCTCTCGACGAGAACAACAAAGGAAGCATTCGCGGATGAGCAAGACCACCGCCGACGATGCGAGCCACGCCGCTACCCGGCAACCCGGCAAGGCCGTGAGCTTGCTGGCGCGCGTCATTATGCCCCGCCCGGGTGAGCCGCTCGACGTGCGCAAGCTCTATGTAGAGGAGTCGATCACCAACTCCCGGCACGCGCACGCGGCCGACCGCACGTCGCTGCAGATCGCCGCCGAATCCGAGGTGTCGTTCGCCACCTACTTCAATGCGTTTCCGGCCAGTTATTGGCGGCGGTGGACGACGTGCACCTCGGTGGTGCTGCACGCAGAATTGAGCGGCACGGGGCGCGTCGACGTCTACCGCACCAAGGCGACCGGCGCCCGGATCTTTGTCGAAGGACGCAAATTCGCCGGAACGGGCAGCGAGCCGGCGATCCTCGAATGCCAGGTCGGGCTCGAGCCGTTCGAAGACGGCGGGTGGATCTGGTTCGACATCACCACCGACACCGACGTGACCCTGCGCAGTGCCGGGTGGTATTCCGACAAGCCCGCGCCGGGCGTCGCGAACGTCGCGGTCGGCATCCCCACCTTCAACCGGCCGAATGACTGCGTCAACGCGTTGCGCGAGCTCACTGGAGATCCGTTGGTGGACAAGGTGATCGGTGCAGTGATTGTGCCCGACCAGGGCACCTCGAAGGTGCGCGACCACCCGGATTTCGCCGCCGCCGCCGCGCCGCTGGGCGATCGGCTTTCCATTCACGACCAGCCCAACCTCGGCGGCTCCGGCGGATACAGCCGGGTGATGTACGAGGCGCTGAAAAACACCGACTGTCAGCAGATCCTGTTCATGGACGACGATATCCAGCTGCAGTCCGACACGATTCTGCGCATCCTGGCGATGCACCGCTTCGCCAAGGCGCCGATGCTGGTCGGCGGCCAGATGCTCAACCTGCAGGAGCCGTCGCACCTGCACATCATGGGCGAGATCGTCGACCGGGAGAATTTCATGTGGACCGCCGCGCCGTTCACCGAATACGACCACGACTTTGCCGAATACCCGTTGTGCGACAACAACCCTCGCAGCCAACTGCTGCACCGGCGCGTCGACGTCGACTACAACGGCTGGTGGACCTGCATGATCCCGCGACAGGTCGCCGAGGAGCTCGGTCAGCCCTTACCGCTGTTCATCAAATGGGACGACGCCGATTACGGGTTGCGCGCCGCCGAACGCGGATACCCCACCGCCACCCTGCCCGGCGCGGCGATCTGGCACATGGCCTGGAGCGACAAGGACGACGCGATCGACTGGCAGGCCTATTTCCATCTGCGCAACCGGCTGGTGGTCGCGGCGATGCACTGGGACGGCGACGTGTCCGGCCTGGTCCGCAGCCACCTCAAGGCGACGCTCAAACACCTTTCCTGCCTTGAATATTCGACGGTAGCCATCCAGAACAAGGCGATCGACGACTTCCTTGCCGGGCCGGAGCACATCTTCTCGATACTGGAAACAGCGCTGCCCGAGGTGCATCGGATGCGCAAGGCATACCCGGATGCGGTGGTGTTGGGATCGTCCGACGAGTTGCCGACGCCGTCGCGGCGCAACAACGAGATGAAGCCGCCGGTGCACCCGCTGGCCGTGTCCTACCGGCTGCTGCGTGGAACGCTGCACCAGCTCACCCAGGCGGACCGGGCGCATCATCGGCGCCCGCAGCTGAACGTGCCGACTCAAGACGCCCGGTGGTTTCGGCTGTGCACACTCGACGGCGCCACCGTCACGACAGCGGACGGGCGCGGCGCGGTCTACCGGCAGCGCGACCGGGCCAGAATGTTTGCGTTGCTGTGGCAGTCGCTGCGGCGTCAGCGGCAGCTTCTGAGCCGTTTCGATGAGATGCGCCGCGTCTACCGCGAGGCGCTGCCGGTGCTGTCCAGCAAGGAGAAGTGGGAGACGGTGCTGCTGCCCGCTCCGGAGGCCGAAAACGCAGAAAACCATGTGTCTGGCAATGGCCGACATCGCAGCTGATTCGATGCCGCCGCACGGCGAAGTGGCTGCGGTCGTAGCGATTCAATCGGCGCTGGCCAGGCGTCCCGGTGCGCTGGCCGCCGCGAGGGCGCTCTCGCATTTCGGTGAGCACAGCATCGGCTGGCTGGCGGTTTCGGCGACTGGCGCGATCGTGGCGCCGGCCCGGCGGCGGGCCTGGCTGGTGGCCGGCGCCGGAGCGTTGTGCGCGCATGCGGCCGCAGTGCTGATCAAGCGAGTGGTGCGGCGGCCGCGGCCGCATCATCCGGCGGTCGCGGTGAACGTCGGCACACCGAGCCGCCTGAGCTTCCCGTCGGCGCACGCCACCTCGACCACCGCGGCGGCCGTCCTGCTGGCCCGTGCCACCGGAGCGCCGCTGCCTGTCATGCTGGTGCCGCCGATGGCGCTGTCGCGGGTGTTGCTCGGCGTGCACTATCCCAGCGATGTGGTCACCGGCGTGGTCGTCGGCGCCATAGTCGCAGCGGCCGTGGAAAGGCTAGCCGCTCGGATGGACGGCGTGCTCTCGCGCGGAGGTGGCACATGAGTGAGGACATCAAAGACGAGGCGCCGGTGACCGGTCCGCCGGCCAACCTGATCGTCGGCGTCATCACCGCGATGCGCCCGCGGCAATGGCTGAAGAACATCCTGGTGCTGTTGGCGCCGCTGGCCGCCTGGGGCGCCGACGCCCACTACGACTGGCTCAAGGTGCTCTTCGAGGTGGCGGTCGCTTTCGTGGTGTTCTGCCTGGCGGCCTCGTCCATCTACCTGGTCAACGACGTCCGCGACGTCGAGGCCGACCGCGCGCATCCCACCAAGCGGTTCCGCCCGATCGCCGCCGGCGTGGTGCCCGAGTGGCTGGCCTACACACTGGCGGCGGTGCTGGGCGCGGCGTCGCTCGGCGTGGCGTGGTGGCTCACCCCGAACCTGGCGGTGGTGATGGCCGTCTACATAGGCATCCAGCTGGCCTACTGCTTCGGCCTCAAGCATCAAGCGGTGATCGACATCAGCATCGTCTCGTCGGGTTTTTTGATCCGCGGCATCGCCGGTGGTGCGGCCACCAATATCCGTCTGTCGCAATGGTTTTTGCTGACATTGGCCTTCGGCTCATTGTTCATCGCGGCCGGCAAGCGCTATGCCGAGCTGCAATTGGCCGAGCGCACCGGCGCCAGCATCCGCAAGTCGCTGGAGAATTACACCAGCACCTACCTGCGGTTCGTCTGGACGATGTCGGCCACCGCGATGGTGGTCTGCTACGGGCTGTGGGCCTTCGAGCGCGATCACGGCCGGGCCGGCTGGTTCGCGGTGTCGATGATCCCGGCGACCATTGGGATCCTGCGGTATGCGGTGGACATCGACGGCGGCCTGGCCGGCGAGCCCGAGGACATCGCGCTGCGCGATCGGGTGCTGCAGGTGCTGTTCCTGGCCTTGATCGGAACCGTCGGTGTTGCGGTTTTCCTCGGCTGACGTGGCCGTGAAGACTCCGGCGCCGCCTGGCCGGCCGATAACCGGAGCGGTAGGCCGGCCGGCATTCCCGTATGACATCACCGTCAGGACCAGTCTGTGGGTCAGCGTGGCCGTGGTCGCCGTGTTGTTCGGGTGGGGGGCCTGGCAGCGGCGCTGGATCGCCGACGACGGGCTGATCGTCTTGCGCACGGTGCGAAACCTGCTGGCCGGCAACGGCCCGGTGTTCAACGCGGGCGAGCGGGTAGAGGCCAACACCTCGGTGGTGTGGACGTATCTGCTCTATGCCGCAAGTTGGCTGAGCGGCCCGATGCGCCTGGAGTATGTGGCCCTGGTGCTGGCGCTGATGCTGAGCGTGGCGGGGCTGGCGATGCTGATGTTGGGCACCGGCCGGCTGTTCGCGCCAGGGTTGCTGGGCCGCCGGGCGGTGATGCTGCCGGCTGGCGCGCTGGTGTACATCGCGGTCCCGCCGGCGCGTGACTTCGCCACCTCCGGTCTGGAAAGCGGGCTGGTGATGGCCTATCTCGGGCTGCTGTGGTGGATGATGGTCTGCTGGTCGCAGGCCCATCCCCGGCCCGGCGGGCTGCCCTCTCCCGGGCGGGTGTTCACCGGCGTGCTGGCGTTTGTCGCCGGGTGCAGCGTCTTGGTGCGGCCCGAGCTGGCGCTGATCGGCGGCCTGGCGCTGATCATGATGCTGATCGCCGCCAAGGGCCGGCGGGCCAGAGTGCTGATCGTGGTGGCCGGTGGGCTGCTTCCGGTGGGGTACGAGATCTTCCGAATGGGCTACTACGGGTTGCTGTTTCCCGGCACCGCGCTGGCCAAGGATGCGGCCGGCGACAAGTGGTCGCAGGGCGTGATCTACCTGTGCAACTTCAACCGCCCGTACGCGCTGTGGATACCGGCGGTGTTGCTGGTGGGGCTGGGGTCGGTGGTCTGGAGTCGTGGCCCAGCCGGCCGCCGCAACGGAATTCGGTATCCGCCCGCGTCCGCGCCCGGACCGCTGGCCCGGTCGGCGCAAAGCCCAACCGCCGTCGTGGTGTTCATCCTCCTCAGCGGTCTGCTGCAGGCGCTGTACTGGATTCGGCAGGGCGGGGATTTCATGCATGGCCGGGTGCTGCTGGTACCGCTGTTGTGCTTGCTGGCGCCAGTCGCGGTGGTTCCGGTGGTGTTCCCGCACGGCACCCGACTGTCCCGGGAAGCCGGCTACTGGTTGGCCGGCGCGGTGTGTGCGCTGTGGATGGCGATCGCGGGCTGGTCGCTGTGGGCGGCCAATTCGCCGGGAATGGGCGACGACGCCACCCGGGTCACCTACTCAGGCATCGTCGACGAGCGCCGCTTCTACGCGCAGGCGACCGGTCACGCGCATCCGCTGACGGCCGCCGACTATCTGGACTACCCGCGGATGCGCGCGGTGCTGGTGGCGCTCAACAACACACCGCAAGGGGCCTTGCTGCTGCCGTCGGGCAATTACGACCAGTGGGACCTGGTCCCGCCCACCGCGCCGCAGGCGCAGCCGGGCCTTTCTGAAAAGGGGCCTCACACAGTGTTTTTCACCAATCTCGGCATGGTGGGCATGAACGTCGGGCTGGATGTCCGGGTGATCGACCAAATCGGGTTGGCCAACCCGCTGGCCGCTCACACCGCCCGGTTGCAGCACGGCCGGATCGGCCACGACAAGAACCTGTTCCCGGACTGGGCGATCGCCGACGGACCCTGGGTGAAGTGGTATCCGGGTGTTCCGGGCTACCTCGACGCGCAATGGGTGGCTCAGGCAGAGGCGGCCCTGAAGTGTCCGGCGACCAAGGCGATGCTGAATTCGGTGCGTGCTCCGATGGGTTTTCACCGGTTTGTGTCGAATCTGCTGCACTCCTTTGAGTTCACCCGGTATCGAATCGACCGGGTTCCCCGCTATGAACTCATCAGGTGCGGCTTGGCCATGCCGGAAACCGGCGGTGTGCCATACACCGGCCTGCCGGCGACCGGACCCTAGTCGTGCTGGGGGCTGTCTCGGTGAGGGGAAGCGCCGAGCCTGCGTGGCCGCGCGTGTTCCCCGAGGACCTGCGCCAGGATTGGCCGCGGGCGCTGCGCGACGCCGGCTTCGACCCGGCCAGAGCCGCCGGCTGGTCGGCTGAGGGGCTGCTTCGCTATCTGACCCCGTCAGACCAAGATCTGCTGTTCCAACGCATCCACGCGCTCAGCGCGGCCGGCAGCGAATTGGCCACCAATGCCGTCGGCGCCGAGGCCGCGGATGCGGACAGGTTGGCGCGCCAGCGTGACCAGATGCGGCGTCTGCGCTCAGAAGCCGCCCGGGTGCTCGGCACCGACGTCGTCGACCTCGAAGAACTGTGGTACCCGCAGGAGCGCACCGATGTCGGCGAATGGCTCGCCGACCACGGTTGGGAAACGTCGACGGCGACCCTGCGGGAGTGGCTGACCCGCTACGATCGCAACGACGAAGCCAAGGACCTCATGCCGAATCTTTTCGTCGCCGCTCGGCGGGCGCTGGGCTGAACCCGGACGTGGCAGACGACAGCCGCGTCGGCCGGCAATCCGCTCTGGTGGGCAGGAACGAGTCTTGGCAGCGAAACTACGGTGACTGTTCCGGCTGCCCGCCCCGATCGCCCCGGCCGGTGCCCAGCAACGCCGCAAATGTCTCCTCACCAGCATGCGAGCGATCGTCGGCGCATGCACAGCGGGGCGGTCGGCAGCCGAATAGAGCGGGTCTGTGCGCGGGTTGGGCCCGCGGACGAACCCATGCCGCGGACAGGACACGCCCCAAGATGTGGTTGACTGAGCAGGCGCCGCAGTGCAGTAGAGCGATCACGCTGGCGCATGCAGTCCGACCCAACGAACGTGGGCCCGACGAGATTGAGGAATCACGAATGAGTTTTGTTGACAGGTTTCGCAGCGCGGCGAGGAAGATGCCGCGCCGACTTGTGTTGGGAGCCGCCGCAGCTGCCCTGATACCGGGTCTGACCGGTGTCGTGGGCGAGACCGCGACCGCGGGAGCGTTCTCCCGGCCGGGTCTGCCCGTCGAGTACCTGCAGGTGCCGTCGGCGGCCATGGGCCGCGACATCAAGGTCCAGTTCCAAAGCGGCGGCGCCAACTCGCCGGCCGTGTACATGCTCGACGGTCTGCGCGCCCAGGACGACTACAACGGCTGGGACATCAACACTCCCGCCTTCGAGTGGTACAGCCAGTCGGGTCTGTCGGTCGTGATGCCAGTGGGTGGGCAGTCCAGCTGGTACACCGACTGGTACAAGCCCGCCTGCGGTAAGGCCGGCTGCCAGACCTACAAGTGGGAAACCTTCCTGACCAGCGAGCTGCCGCAGTACTTGTCGGCCAACAAGCAGGTCAAGCCCACTGGCAGCGCGGCGGTCGGTCTGTCGATGGCTGGGGCGTCGGCGCTGAACCTGGCCAACTACCATCCCGAACAGTTCATCGAGGTTGGCTCGTTCTCCGGCTTGATGGACCCGTCGCAGGGTATGGGACCGTCGTTGATCGGTCTGGCGATGGGCGACGCCGGCGGCTACAAGCCCGCCGACATGTGGGGCCCGAAAGATGACCCGGCTTGGCAGCGCAACGACCCACTGCTGAACGTCGGCAAGACGGTCGCCAACAACACCCGCGTGTGGATGTACTGCGGTAACGGCAAGCCGTCGGACCTCGGCGGCGACAACCTGCCGGCGAAGTTCCTCGAGGGCTTCGTGCGGACCAGCAACATCAAGTGGCAGGACGCCTACAACGCGGCCGGCGGCCACAACGCGGTGTTCAACTTCGACGCCAACGGCACGCACGATTGGCCGTACTGGGGTGCACAACTGCACGCCATGCTGCCCGATCTGCAGCAGCACCTCGGCGCGACTCCGGGCGCGGGCCCGGCCACCGCGGCTGCAGCTCCGGCCGCGACTGCGGCAGGCCAGCACACCTGAGATAGCAACGGCGCGGCTGACGGCGACGACCTTGCGGGGTCGTCGCCGTTCGCCGTTTCCGGCGTCCGGTCAGCGGCGGTGTGGTTAGCTACCTTGCGGGACGAGAACGATCCGCGCGGGTCTCGGGGATGGTGGTCGAGCGACAAGTGAGGTCATTATGAGACGCCTGTCGATGCTGCTGCGGCTGCTGTGCGCCGCGGCGCTGACGATCGGGATCGCAGGCGCCGTCCGCGCCGGGTCCGCCCGCGCCGCGGGCTACGAGACGCTGATGGTTCCCTCGGCGTCGATGGGCCGCGACATCCCCGTGGCGTTCTTGGCGGGTGGCCCGCACGCGGTCTATCTGCTGGACGCGTTCAACGCCGCGCCGGACGTCAGCAACTGGGTGACAGCCGGTAACGCGATGAACACGCTGGCCGGCAAGGGAATCTCGGTGGCGGCACCGGCCGGCGGCGCGTTCAGCATGTACACCAACTGGGAGCAGGACGGCAGCAAACAGTGGGAGACGTTCCTGTCCACCGAGTTGCCGGACTGGCTGGCCGCCAACAAGGGCCTGGCGCCCGGCGGCCACGCCGTGGTGGGTGCATCCCAAGGCGGCTACGGGGCGATGGCCCTGGCTTGCTTCCACCCCGAGCGCTTCGGCTACGCCGGTTCGCTGTCAGGCTTCCTGTACCCGTCGAACACCACCACGAGCGGCGCGATCCTGGCCGGTCTGCAGCAATTCGGCGGCGTCGACGGCAACGGCATGTGGGGCGCCCCGCAGCTGGGTCGCTGGAAGTGGCACGACCCATGGGTGCATGCCGACCTGCTCGCCCAGAACAACTCGCGGATCTGGGTGTGGAGCCCGACGAACATGGGCGGTGACGCCGCCGCGATGATCGGCCAGGCCGGCGAGGCGATGGGTAACAGCCGGATGTTCTACCAGCAGTACCGCAACGTCGGTGGGCACAACGGCCACTTCGACTTCCCCGGCGGCGGCAGCAACGACTGGGGCTCGTGGGGCGGGCAGCTGAGCGCAATGTCCGGCGACGTCGTCGGCGCCATCCGCTAGACCGGAGGCGGTGCCGTGACCCGGTACCGTAAAGGGGTGCAGCAGCCGTTACGGCTGCCCGCTGTCGAATGAGTCGCCTGTGCGACTGAATGACTCTGTTAGCAGGAGACCATGGCCCGAAGTTCCCGGCGTAGTTCTCGGCGCAAGCGCCACCGCACCTTGGCGTTGATCGCCGCCTGCGCAACAGCGCTCGTGGTCGCGCTGGTCATCTACGCGGTGGTGACGATCCTGCGGCAACCGAAGAACCCACCGAGCGCGGTGCCGCCCAGCATCGTCCCGCCGACCAGCAGTGCGGCCCGCCCGCACAAGCCGCGACCGGCCTTTCAGGACGCCAGCTGCCCTGACGTGCAGCTGATCGCGGTCCCCGGGACCTGGGAGTCGTCGCTGCAGGACAATCCGCTCAACCCCGTCGACTTCCCAAAGGCGTTGTTGCTCAACGTGACCCGGCGGATCAGCCAGCAGTTCAGCCCCAGCCGGGTCGAGACGTACACCGTTGCCTACACCGCGCAATTCCACAACCCGCTGAGCGGGGACACTCAAATGTCCTACAACGACAGCAGGGCCGAGGGAACCCGCGCCACGGTCAAGGCGATGACCGATATGACCGCCAAGTGCCCGTTGACCAGCTATGTGCTGGTCGGCTTCTCCCAAGGGGCGGTGATCGCCGGCGACATCGCCAGCGATGTCGGCAATGGCCGCGGCCCGGTCGACGACGATCTGGTGCTCGGTGTGACGTTGATCGCCGATGGCCGCCGCCAGCAAGGGGTGGGCCAGGAGATCGGACCCAATCCACCGGGCGAGGGCGCCGAGATCACCCTGCAGGAGGTGCCGGTATTGTCCGGGCTTGGGTTGACGATGACCGGCCCGCGCCCGGGTGGCTTCGGTTCGCTCAACAGCAAGACCAACGAGATCTGCGGAGTCGGTGACCTGATCTGCGCTGCCCCGCAGGACGCGTTCAGCCTGGCCAACCTGCCCAAGACGCTGGATGTCCTGGCCGGCGGCGCCGGCCAGCCGGTTCACGCGCTGTATGCCACCACCCAGTTCTGGAGCCTGGATGGACAGCCGGCGACCCTGTGGACGTCGAATTGGGCGCACGACGTGATCGAGAACGCGCCGCATCCCAAACACGGGTAACAATTCCGACAAGCGGTACCGTCAGGTTTGGTTCGCGGCGCAAGGCCCACTAACATTAAGAACAATTTAAGAACAGCTGTGGTCGGTGGGCGAGTCGACGCGTTGCGGATTGCCGGTGTGCTCCGCATGCCGACTGCGTCCTGCCGGCCGACCGTACCGGACGTAACCGTCGGGGCAGCCCAGACGGATGTGGCCCGACCTAGAACCTAGAACCTAGAACTGTGTGACAGGAGAGTGGCGTGCCGTACCACAACCCGTTCGTCGTGAACGGAAAGATCAGGTTCCCGGAGAACACCGATCTGGTTCGTCACGTCGAGAAGTGGGCCCGGGTGCGGGGAGGCCAGCTGGCCTACCGGTTCCTGGACTTCTCCACCGAACGCGATGGCGTCGCGAAGGAGATCTCGTGGGCCGACTTCTGCGCGCGCAACCGCGCCGTCGGCGCCCGGCTGCAGCAGATCACCCAGCCCGGTGACCGGATCGCGGTTCTATGCCCGCAGAACCTGGACTATCTGGTCGCGTTCTTCGGCGTCTTGTACTCCGGCCGGATCGCGGTACCGCTGTTCGATCCGGCGGAGCCGGGTCACGTCGGGCGTCTACACGCGGTGCTCGACGACTGCCAGCCGTCGGCGATCCTGACCACCAGTGATTCCGCCGAGGGGGTTCGCAAGTTCTTCCGCAGCCGCCCGGCCAAGGAGCGGCCGCGCGTCATCGCCGTCGACGCGGTGCCCGCCGACGTCGGCTCCACGTGGGAGCTCGTGCCGGCCGAGCGGGATACCGTCGCCTACTTGCAGTACACCTCCGGCTCCACCCGCACCCCAACGGGCGTGATGATCACTCATCTGAACCTGCCGACCAATGTGGTGCAGGTGCTTAGCGCGCTGGAAGGTCAGGAAGGCGATTTCGGCGTCTCCTGGCTGCCGTTCTTCCACGACATGGGCCTGATCACGATCCTGCTGTCCTCGGTGATCGGATATTCGAACACCTTCATGACGCCGGCGGCGTTTGTCCGCCGACCCACCCGGTGGATGCGTGCGCTCGCCGGCAACGAAGGCGATACCGGCGGGGCCATCTCCGCAGCCCCGAACTTCGCCTTCGAGCACGCCGCGCTGCGTGGCCTGCCCAAGGACGGCGAGTCGCTCGACCTGAGCAGGGTCAAGTGCATCCTCAACGGCAGCGAGCCGGTCTCGGCGTCGTCAATCCGCAAGTTCAACGACGCGTTCGGGCCCTACGGTTTTCAAGAGAAAGCGATCAAGCCGTCCTACGGCCTGGCCGAGGCGACATTGTTCGTCTCGACCACCCCGATGTCGGACGCGCCCAGGATTGTCTACGTCGACCGCGAGGCGCTGAACAACAAGCGGTTCGTAAAGGTGGCCGCCGAAGCGGAGAACGGCGTTGCGCAGGCCTCGGCCGGCAAGATCGGCGTTGACGAGTGGGCGGTCATCGTCGACGCCGAGAGCGCCAGCGAACTGCCCGACGGTCAGATCGGTGAAATCTGGCTGCACGGCAACAACATGGGTGCCGGCTACTGGAACAGGGAAGAAGAGACTACCGAGACCTTTAAAAACATCCTCAAGTCGCGTACCAGCCCGTCGCACGCCGAAGGGGCTCCCGATGACGGGCTGTGGGTGCGCACCGGCGACCTCGGCACCTTCCACGAGGGCGAGCTCTACATCACCGGGCGGGTCAAGGACCTCGTCATCATCGACGGCCGCAACCACTATCCGCAGGACCTCGAGTACTCGGCGCAGGAAGCCAACCGGGCGTTGCGGGCCGGCTATGTGGCCGCCTTCTCGGTGCCGTTGAATCAGTTGCCCGCCGAGGTGTTCGACAATCCGCACGCGGGCCTCAGATACGACCCGGATGACACTTCCGAGCAGTTGGTGATCGTCAGTGAACGGGCCACCGGCGCGCACAAGCTGGACCATCAACCCATCGCCGATGACATCCGCACCGCGATCGCCGTCCGGCACGGGGTGACCGTCCGCGACGTGCTGCTGGTGTCGTCCGGATCGATTCCGCGAACCTCCAGCGGCAAAATCGGGCGCCGCGCCTGCCGCACCGCCTATCTGGATGGCGGCCTGCGCAGCGGCACGGCGGTCCCCAATGCTTTCCCCGACCAAGCTGACTGAGCCCAACATGACTGATACAGACACCGATTTCCAACCAGTGACCGACGGCGCTGTCGCATCAGCGCGCACCGACATGACCGTCATCGAGGTGCGGCAGTGGTTGCGCAACTGGATCGGCACCGCCACCGGGCAGGCGCCCGACGCCATCGACGAGGCGACGCCGATGGTGGAGCTGGGTCTGTCGTCGCGCGATGCGGTGGCGATGGCCGCCGACATCGAGGACCGCACCGGGGTGACGGTGTCGATCGCGGCCGCCTTCGAGCATCCGACTGTCGAAGCGCTGGCTACCTGGATCGTCGAGGGCGATCCCGACGACGATGCGACCTCCGACGACACCGACTGGACGCGCAGCGGGCCGGTGGAGCGGGTCGACATCGCGGTGGTGGGCCTGGCCACCCGGCTCCCCGGCGACATGAACAGTCCTGAACAGACGTGGCAGGCGTTGCTGGAGGGTCGCGACGCCATCACCGATCTGCCCGAGGGCCGCTGGTCGGAGTTCACCGAAGAGCCGCGGATCGCCGAGCGGGTTAGCAAGGCCCGCACCCGCGGCGGCTACCTCAAAGACATCAAGGGCTTCGACTCCGAGTTCTTCGCGTTGTCCAAGACCGAAGCCGACAACATCGACCCGCAGCAGCGGATGGCACTCGAGCTGACCTGGGAGGCGCTCGAGCACGCCCGCATCCCGGCGTCGAGCCTGCGCGGCGAATCCGTCGGCGTGTTCGTCGGCACCTCCGTCGCCGACTACAGCTTCCTGGCGATGTCGGACCCGACCGTCGCTCACCCGTACGCGATCACCGGCAACGCGAGTTCGATTGTCGCGAACCGGGTTTCCTACTTCTACGACTTCCACGGCCCGTCGGTCGCGGTCGACACCGCGTGCTCGAGCTCGCTGGTCGCGACGCACCAGGCGGTGCAGGCGCTGCGCAGCGGTGAATGCGACATGGCCGTCGCCGGTGGGGTCAATGCGCTGATCACCCCGGTGGTCACGCTCGGTTTCGACGAGATCGGTCAGGTACTTGCGCCCGACGGCCGGATCAAATCGTTCTCCTGCGACGCCGACGGCTACACCCGCTCCGAAGGCGGCGCGATGCTGCTGCTCAAGCGGGTCGACGACGCCCGCCGCGACGGCGATGCGATTCTCGCGGTGATCGCCGGCAGCGCGGTCAACCACGACGGGCGGTCCAACGGCTTGATCGCGCCCAACCCGGACGCGCAGGCCGACGTGCTGCGCCGGGCCTACAAGGACGCCGGCATCAACCCGCGCACGGTCGACTACATCGAGGCGCACGGCACCGGAACAGTGCTCGGCGACCCGATCGAGGCGCAGGCGCTCGGCCGGGTGATCGGTCGCGGACGTGCCGCCGACAAGCCGGCGCTGCTGGGCGCGGTGAAAACCAATGTCGGACATATGGAATCGGCCGCCGGCGCGGCCAGCCTGGCCAAGATGGTGCTGGCCCTGCACCACGACAAGCTGCCGCCGTCGATCAACTACGCCGGGCCCAACCCGTACATCGACTTCGATACGGCGCATCTGCGCGTCCTGGACACCGCCGCCGACTGGCCGCGCTACGGCGGTTACGCGGTGGCTGGCGTATCCGGCTTCGGTTTCGGCGGCGCCAACGCGCACGTGGTGCTGCGCGAGGTCTTGCCGCGCGACGTGGTGGAACGTGAACCGGAGCCGCAGTGCGGTGCTGAGCCCAAGGCCGCGGACCAGCAGCCCGGCTCGTTTGTCGGCGGGGTGCGCTTCGACGAGTACGGCGAGTTCATCGAGGACGAGCATGCGCCGGCGGCGGCCGAATACAGGCTGCCCGGGATCACCGAGGAAGCGTTGCGGCTCAAAGAGATTGCTCTGCAAGAGCTTGCAGCCGAAGAGCTGCCGGCGCCGATGGTGCCGCTGGCGGTGTCGGCGTTTCTGACATCCCGCAAGAAGATCGCCGCCGCGGAGCTGGCCGACTGGATGGAAAGCCCGGAAGGCCAAGCGTCGTCGCTGGAGTCGATCGGCCGCTCACTGTCGCGCCGTAACCACGGCCGTTCCCGCGCCGTGGTGCTGGCCCACGACCACGACGAAGCCATCAAGGGACTGCGGGCGATCGCCGACGGCAAGACCAAGCCGAACGTGTTCAGCACCGACGGGCCGGTGGCCAGCCGCCCGGTGTGGGCGATGGCCGGTTTCGGCGCGCAGCACCGCAAGATGGGCAAGAGCCTGTATCTGCGCAACGAGGTCTTCGCCACGTGGATCGAGAAGGTCGACGCGCTGATCCAGGACGAGCGGGGCTACTCGGTGCTCGAGCTGATCCTCGACGACTCCCACGAATACGGCATCGAGACCAGCAACGTCGTCATCTTCGCGATCCAGATCGCGCTGGGTGAGTTGCTCAAACATCACGGCGCCAAACCCGCTGCGGTAGTAGGACAGTCGCTGGGCGAGCCTGCGTCGGCCTACTTCTCCGGCGGGCTGTCGCTGCAAGACGCCACCCGGGTGATCTGCTCGCGCTCGCATCTGATGGGCGAGGGCGAAGCGATGCTGTTCGGTGAATACATCCGGCTGATGGCGCTGGTCGAGTATTCCGCCGACGAGCTCAAGACCGTGTTCGCCGACTTCCCCGACCTGGAGGTGTGCGTCTACGCCGCGCCCAGCCAGACCGTGATCGGCGGCCCGCCCGAGCAGATCGATGGGATCGTCGCGCGCTGCGAAGCGGAGGGCCGCTTCGCCCGCAAACTTCAGACCAAGGGCGCCGGCCACACCTCGCAGATGGATCCGCTGCTCGGTGAGTTCTCCGCGGAACTGCAGGGCATCACGCCGCTGAGCCCGACCGTCGGGATCTTCTCGACCGTGCACGAGGGCCGCTACATCAAGCCCGGCGGCGAACCGATCCACGATGTCGCCTACTGGCTCAAGGGAATGCGGCGCTCGGTCTACTTCACCCACGGCGTCCGCAACGCCGTCGACAGCGGCCACACCACCTTCCTGGAGCTCGCGCCCAACCCGGTCGCGCTGATGCAGGTCGGTCTGACCACCGCTGCCGCGGGATTGCCGGACCCGCAACTGATCCCGACGCTGGCCCGCAAGACCGACGACGTCGACGCGATGACCTCGGCGATGGCGCAGTTGTTCGTCTACGGGCACGACCTCGACATCCGCACGTTATTTTCACGCGCTAGCGGTCCCGATGGCTACGCGAACATCCCGCCGACCCGGTTCCGCCGCAAGGAGCACTGGCTGGGCGCCCACTTCTCCGGTGACGGGTCGGTGCTGATGCCCGGCGCCCACGTGGCGATGCCCGATGGCCGGCACGTGTGGGAGTACGCGCCGCGTGGCGCGACCGACCTGGCCGCTTTGGTGAACGCCGCTGCGACACAAGTACTTCCGGATGCACAATTGGTGGCCTCCGAGCAGCGGGCAGTGCCCGCCGAGAACGCCAGGTTGGTGACGACGCTGACCCGCCACCCCGGCGGGGCGGCCGTTCAGATCCACGCGCGCATCGACGAGTCCTTCACGCTGGTCTACGACGCGCTGGTATCGCGGGCCGGCCAGTCGTCGGCGCTGCCGACGGCCGTCGGCGCCGGTGGGGCCATCGCTGCGCCTGCAGCGGTTGCCGGGCCGGCTGATCAGCAAGACGATGCCGACACCCTTACCGACAGCCTGACCGCGCGGCAAGTAGCCGGATTGAGTCGGTGGTCACCGGATTCCGGCGAAACCGTGCGCGAGCGGCTGGCCGCCATCGTGTCGATGGCGATGGGCTATGAGCCCGAGGACCTGCCCTGGGAGGTGCCGCTGATCGAGCTCGGCCTGGACTCGATGATGGCCGTGCGGATCAAGAACCGCATCGAATACGACTTCGACATGCCACCGATCCAGCTGCAGGCCGTCCGCGACGCCAACCTCTACGCCGTCGAGCAGCTCATCACGTACGCGATCGAACACCGCGACGAGGTGGCGGAGCTGTACGAACACCAGAAGACCCAAACGCCCGAGGAGATCGCCAAGGAGCAGGCGGCGCTATTGTCCGGTGCCACACCAGCTTCGGTGAGCCCGGCCGCCGACCCGCAGGCCGAACCGCAGACGCAGGCCCCGCCGCCGGCTTCCGACGCGCCGGTCCCGCCGCCGCCGAGCAACCCGGCCGGCCCGGCTGCCGCCGCGCAGCCCAACCTGGCCGCCGCCGCGCAGGCGCTCAACCAGCAGGCCGTCGCCGACGCGCTGGGCTCCGACGTGCCGCCACGCGATGCGGCCGAGCGGGTCACGTTCGCCGCCTGGGCGATCGTCACCGGCAAGTCGCCGGGTGGCATCTTCAACCCGTTGCCCAAGCTCGACGACGACGCTGCCGACAAGCTGGCGCAGCGGCTTTCCGAGCGCGCCGAGGGGTCGATCACCGCCGACGACGTCAACGCCGCCGCGACCATCGAAGAGCTGGCGACCACCGTGCGTGAATACCTCGAGGCGGGTCAGATCGACGGTTTCGTGCGGACGCTGCGCGCCAGGCCCGAAGGCTCCGCTGGGCCTTCCAGGCCACCGGTGTTCGTGTTCCACCCCGCCGGGGGATCGACGGTGGTCTACGAGCCGCTGCTGGGCCGCCTGCCACCGGATGTCCCGATGTACGGCTTCGAGCGCGTCGAGGGCAGCATCGAAGAGCGCGCCGCACAGTATGTTCCCAAGCTGCGCGAGCTGCAGGGCGACGGGCCGTTCATCCTGGTCGGCTGGTCGCTGGGCGGGGTCCTGGCCTACGCCTGCGCGATCGGACTCAAGCAACAGGGCTGCGACGTTCCGTTCGTCGGGCTGATCGACGCGGTGCGCGCCGGCGAGGAGATCCCGCAGACCAAGGAGGAGACCCGCAAACGCTGGGAGCGCTACGCGCGGTTCGCCGAGCGGACCTTCAACGTCGAGATCCCCGAAATCCCGTACGAACAACTCGAAGAGCTCGACGACGAGGGCCAGGTCAAGTTGGTGCTGGAGGCGGTCAAGGCCAGCGGAGTGCAGATCCCCGGCGGGATCATCGAACACCAGCGCACCTCGTATCTGGACAACCGGGCCATCGACACCGTCAAAGTCCGGCCCTACGACGGCCACGTCACGCTGTACATGGCCGACCGTTACCACGACGACGCGATCACGTTCGAGCCGCGCTATGCCACCCGCAAGCCCGACGGCGGCTGGGGCGAGTACGTTTCGGATCTGGAAGTCGTGCCGATCGGCGGCGAACACATCCAGGCCATCGACGAGCCGATCATCGCCAAGGTCGGCGCGCACATGACCCAGGCGCTGGGCAAGATTCAAGCTGAGAGCGAGCCTAAGTGACCACCAAGACCACCGCCGAACTGCTGGCCGAACTCCGGGAAAAACTGGAACTTGCCAAGGAACCCGGTGATCCGAAGGCAATCGCCAGGCGCGACAAGAAGGGCCTCCCGAGCGCCCGTTCCCGGGTTCACGCCCTGTTGGATCCGGGTAGCTTCCTCGAGACTGGGGCGCTGGCCCGCAGCACCCCCGGGGATTCCACCGCGCCCTACAGCGACGGCGTGGTCACCGGCCGCGGGACCGTCGACGGCCGGCCGGTCGGGGTGTTCTCCCACGACCAGACGGTTTTCGGCGGCTCGGTCGGAGAGATGTTCGGGCGCAAGGTTGCCGACCTGATGGAGTGGTGCGCGATGGTGGCGTGCCCGATCGTCGGCATCAACGACTCCGGCGGCGCCCGTATCCAGGACGCGGTGACCTCGCTGTCGTGGTACGCCGAGCTGGGTCGCCGCCACGAGGCGCTATCTGGATTGGTGCCGCAGATCTCCCTCATTTTCGGTAAATGCGCCGGGGGAGCGGTGTATTCACCAATCCAAGACGACCTTTTGGTCGCGGTGCGTGACCAGGGCTACTTCTTTGTCACCGGGCCGGACGTCATCCAGGAAGTCACCGGCGAAGAGGTCAGCCTCGACGAGCTCGGCGGCGCCGACGCTCAGGCCCGCTACGGAAACCTGCACCAGGTCGTCGAATCCGAGGAAGCCGCTTTCCAGTACGTGCGCGACTTCCTGTCGTTTTTACCGTCGAACTGCTTCGACAAGGTGCCGATCGTCAACCCCGGTCTGGAGCCGCAGGTCACTCCGACCGACCTTGAGCTCGACTCGATTGTGCCGGACTCCGACAACATGGCCTACGACATGCACGAGATTCTGCTGCGGATCTTCGACGACGGCGATTTCCTCGACGTCGCTGCGCAGAGCGGGCCGGCCATCATCACCGGATTCGCCCGGGTGGACGGGCGTCCGGTGGGCGTGGTGGCCAACCAGCCCACGCACCTGTCGGGCTCGATCGACAATGAGGCTTCCGACAAAGCGGCCCGGTTCATACGGTTCTGCGACGCGTTCGATGTGCCACTGGTGTTCGTCGTCGACACCCCGGGCTTTCTGCCCGGCGTCGAGCAGGAGAAGAACGGCATCATCAAGCGCGGTGGGCGATTCCTGTACGCGGTGGTGGAGGCCGACGTGCCGAAGGTGACGATTACCGTGCGCAAGTCCTACGGCGGCGCCTACGCCGTGATGGGCTCCAGGCAGCTGACCGCCGACTTCAACTTCGCGTGGCCCACCGCGCGCATCGCGGTGATCGGCGCCGAGGGCGCCGCGCAACTGCTGATGAGGCGCTTCCCCGACCCGCACACGCCTGAGGCGCAGGCGATCAAAAAGGATTTCATCGACGGCTACAACCTCAACATGGCGATCCCCTGGACCGCGGCTGAACGCGGCTTTATCGACGCCGTCATCGAACCGCACGACACCCGGCTGCTGCTGCGCAAGTCGCTACATCTGTTGCGCGACAAGCAGATCCACCGGCGAGTCGGCCGTAAGCACGGCCTGATCCCGATCTAGGTTCACCGCTCGGCGACAGGTCAGCCGACAGGGGGCCTTTAGACAAAGGTCATCGGGCGGCGCCTCTGCTCACACTCGAATAGGCGCGCCCGTCCCGCCGGCCAAGTGCCGTCTCACCCGTCTACGTCGCGACATTGGACCGCCCAGAAAAACCTTGTCGTTCCTACTTGCACAACCCCGCCGGCCTGTGATATCACAAAACTGGCTTCACAGACATAGATTGTCTGCCGTAAACGGGAGGTGAAACATGGTGTTGATGCGTACAGATCCATACCGCGACCTGGACCGCTTGACCCAACAGGTATTCGGCACGTCAGCCCGGCCTGCGGTCATGCCCATGGACGCCTGGCGAGACGGCGACCGCTTCATCGTCGAGTTCGACGTGCCTGGTGTAAACGCCGATTCGATTGACCTCGACGTCGAACGCAATGTGTTGACGGTACGGGCCGAACGTCCAGACCTAGACCAAAGCCGCGAAATGGTCTCCGCCGAACGCCCCCGCGGCGTGTTTAGCCGCCAGCTGTTCCTCGGGGAAAACCTCGACACCGACAAGATCGAAGCCGGCTACCACGATGGCGTCTTGCGGCTCACCATCCCGGTCGCCGAAAAAGCCAAGCCGCGGCGCATCGAAATCAGCCACACCGGTCAAAAGACCGCGGTCACCGCCTAACCGCAAGCCGGCAGCGGTATCGCCGCCTTCAGATCGAACGGGGGTGACAACGACCCGCGCCACGCCGGCCGTCGCCGCCGCCGCCGTGGCATACCGCGACGTGGGCCGCGCGCAATTGACGCCTTGAGTTCGGGTCCCCGCTGCCCGTCATTGCTCTTCCCTGGGCGGCGGGGATGTCAAAACAGCGTGCCGCAATAGGGTGCCCGGTTGGTGCTGAAGGCGGCATCCAGCTTGTCTAGCGCACCGCTTTGCAGTTCGGTGATGCGGTTGGCGTTCGCAAGATCCCACGCTCGATGCGCACCCATGAACATCGTCCCGAGATCGCCGAGAGCGATCTTGACGTCCGGGGGGCCGTCATGGAGGCTGCACTTTCCGGCGCCGTCCCGAGCCTGGAGCAGAAACCGTCCCCCCGCGACACCAAGCGGATCTGTGACGTCGAGTACGACGTCGACGTCAGCCGAATACGCCCGCTTACCAAGCACTTCGGGCACGTCCATAATCCGCATCCAAAGAAAATCACTGCCGCCGGTCAGCTGTGCGGCGAGCTGATCCTTGAGTTTGAGCGGGAGCGGGTCGTCGACCGGGACGTTGATCGCTATGTTGTCGAACATCTTCAAACCCACGAGCGCCTCGAGCAGCTCAGAGTGTGCCTCCTGGGTGACCGGGCAGAAGTCTTGGACAACCATGGTGCCGAAAGGGCGGCGAAACGCGTGTGGAGAGGCTCCGATCACTCGGTATGTCAGGAAACCGTCCGGGTGAGTAATGACGTTAAGCGCCGATCCGTTATCCCGCTGCGTCACTCTGTCTTCCATGAAGTCGGCCCACCAGGCGCTGCTGCGGCTCAGCGCACCGGGCGTCACAGCACACCATCGATCGTAGATCGTCGGCAATTCGGATTTTGCCTGCGAGCGCGCGACCTTGCGTGCCCGGTTCCTGCTGGGTTTGGCTCGCAGCTCGGTGAAACGTGGCTCGATGTTGTATGTGCGCGAATAGCTGGCGACACCGGCGCCCAGGATCTCATAAACCGTCGGTTGGGTCGGAACGCCGCAAAGGATGGGGCAACCGCGTTCCATGAGTATGCTAAAACCCCGGCTGCTTAGCTGTTGCCAAATGCCGCGTCCCTGATGTGTTGCGGCGACGGCGATCATCGCCAGCCACGCAGCTTCCAGCGTTGCACCACCTGGCACGGTGAGCCACAGTCTGTAGTAGAGGGAGGTGCCGACCACATATGGGTGCTGCGGATCGGAGATATCCTCCGCGACCAGAATGTCATCAAGCTCGACTCGTCGCTTCCACGCCGCGACGTCGCGAGGTTCGACGTCGACCCCGTAGATATCAGCCTGATTCTCGTACACCGCCGGTAAGTCGTCCTCGGATGCAAACCGGATATTGATGCCGTCGTCGGTTGGGTTCATCGGTCGTCCAATCAGCTTTTACCCAGCCGAACCGGCGCCTTCGGGCACCGGCCGACCGAAGCTCACGTGAGGGGTTACAAGCCGCGCCCCGTCCAGGTACCCACCGAATGATTCGGCCAATCGGGCCCGACGCTGTTATCGCCGTCGTTCGGCCGCGCTGAATCACGCCGACCCGACGACGCGGCTAGGGCTTGATCCGCATCTTGCCCGGCGACCACCACCCGCTGTGGGTGGCGGTGCCCAGCTCCAACTCAGCCGGTTGAGCCGTCACGATCGTGTCGAACTTTCGCAGTGAGCCCCAGTCCCGGCCCCAGTCGCGGGACAGGTAGGTGGCCATCACGTGGGCTCGCAGCAGCACGTCGGTGATGCCCAGCAGCCCGCCGTTGGTGCCGTCCTCCCAGGTGTCGGTGTCCATCTTCTTGGCGTTGTAATCCGGGGTGATGCGGAACTTGGGGATTTCGGTGACGCCGTCGGCGTGCAGCATCGGCCGCTGGCACGGGAAGGCCAGCCCCACCGCCCAGTCCATCAGCACCGGCTGCGACGAGCCGACGTACTCTTGGAGCGAGCGGAGATCGGGCACCCGCGGGGGAGTGACCGCGACCCAGTCTTCCGGCGTGAGTGACAAATCTTCGGCGACCACTCTGACCGCGGACGCGTCGGCCGGGATCTTGGCGCGCGGGAAACGCAGGTTGCGCCACGCTTTTGGCTGCTCGCCGTACAGATCGTCGGGCACCAGCCGCCCGCTTGGTATCAGCTCGCCGCCGGGCCCCGCCTTGCCGTATTCCAGCACGACGGTCTGCCCGTCGGTGTGGCCGTGCAGCACGCTGTTGCCGGCGATCTTGCCTGCGGCGGTCACCACGACAAGTGGATGCCCGTCATCTGCTCGGGGCAGCTGGTACCAGGCCGATTTGAGGGCGCTCTGCTGCTGCGGGCCGGTCGTGTAGCTGCCCGCCAGCGGAACCCGCGCGGGGTCAAGACCATAGGGCAGCGGCACCGTCGAGCCGTTGACGCCCGGCGTCTTCTCCCTTGTCGGGGCGTCCCAGTCGTAGTCCGTGCCAGGCTGTTCCGGTGTCATCCGAAGCGCCTCGGCCACAACGTGTTCCGGCACGCCATTGGGCGTGAACCCAACCGGATCAACGCCGCCCAGCGGGCCCAGCGGACCGTAATTACCGGGCGACGCTGCCATGAAGCCGGCGTTGGTGTCCGGCTCGACGAGCACGTCGTCGGCTAGGCCGCAGCCTCCGGTGAACGCCCGCAGGTTCGCCCAGCCGTTGGAGTAGGTCGGGTACTGGTGGACGACGCCGATCGCCATCGAGGCGACGAACACCCCCACCATGAAGCCGGCTGCGATCGGCACCGGTGCGCTCGTCAGCGCGACGGCCAGCCGGCCTTCGCCGCGGCCGCGGGGGGCGAAGTGCAGCCACGCCGCATAGATGGCCGTGATCGCGAACAATATGAAAAATAGTGTGCTGATTGAAACCCCGCCGATCTTCGGCATCGTGGTGTTGAACGGCACGCCGTAGCTGGACACGTACCACCAACCGTTGGTGGTCGCGAAGCACAACGCGAGCACGAACATCAGCGCCGCCAGGAACGCCATCCGGTTTCGCGACCAGCGCAGCACCGACGGCGACACCAGCACCGTGGCCAGCGCGGCCATCGCCGCGCCCACCGCGGCGAACAGCCCGAAGTGATGCACCCACTTGGTGGGGGTGAACATCAGGAAGAACATCGTGCCGAAGATGACACCCATCAGCCGCCAGGCCGGCCCGCGGGCCACGCCCCGAATTCGCTTGCGCCGCAACATGATGAACACCGCGGTAAACAGGCACAGCGCCGTGATGAAAAAGCCGAACCGCCGCGACAGCGAACCATCGACCGTCGGCAGGAAGAGGTAGTAATATCGTAGGTTTTCGGTGTACCACGCCTGACTGGGCCCGATCGCATTGCGAATCCTGGTGGCCTCCAGAAACGTTGACAGTGTCTGGTCGGCGAAGACGACGGTGAGGATGACCGTTCCGGCCGCCAGGAACGGGGCCACCAGTGGCCAGGTGCCGACCAGGCGATGACGGCGGACCAGGATGCGTAGGATCGGGCGGCCACCGGCAACCAGGGCGGCCACGGCGATCAACCCGGTGGGCTGCACACCGAGGGTGAACGCCGCGGTCACGACGGCCAGTGCCGCCGGGGTCAGCCGGCTGTACCGCATCGACCGCTCGATCAGCACGTAGGTGATCAGCGAGCCCACCGCGATGATCGCCTCGGGTCGCAGACCGTTGTTGAACGGCATCCAGGCCGCCAGCAACACCATGCCCGCCGCCCACATCGCCGGCTTGCTGGCCGCCACCGCCGGCCCCAACCGGGGCAGCACTTCGCGGGACAGCAGCAGCCAGCACACCAACCCGGCGACCAAGTCCGGCAAGCGAATCCAGATGCTGGCGTCGCTGACATGGGTCATCAACGCCAGCAGGTTGTAGTACCAGCCGAACGGGTCCTCGGGGCTGCCGAACCAGCGGAAGTAGTTGGACATGTAGCCGGCGTGGTCGGCGACGCGGGCCATGCCCAGGATGTAGCCATCGTCTGACGAGTTGGCGCCCATCACATGCCACAGCAGGAAAGCGACGATCACCGTGGCGTCGGTCCAGCCGAAGAACCTCCAGTTGGCCGGGATGAGGCGGCGCATCCGGTGGCCGTCGAGCTGGTCGAGGCGCCACAGCGCGACCAGTGCGACGACGGTGGCCACGATCGCCAGCACCATCGCGGTGAGCTTCAGCGTCGTCGGTGTGGTGGAAAACCGGGTGTCGATGCTGGCCGAAAGCCGCAGTCCGGGCGGCGCGGGACCGGTCATGTCGGTGAACACGCCGACGATCTGTGGGCGCAGGTTCGGATCGGCGAAGCCGCTGCTGACGGGTTTGCCTGCGGCGTCGGTCAATCCGACGAAGGTGGCGAACGTGCCGGCCCGCGTGGAGGTGATGTCGATGTGCTGGCACTGCGGACTGCTCACCTGGCTGCGCGGCACGCTTTCGATCACCACGTTGCGGTCGGTGACGTCGACCCGGGTTCGGGTGACGTTGACGAACAGACCGTCGAGGGTGGCGTCCTTGCCCTTCTTCGGCGCGGTGCCCAGGAGCATGCCGCCGCCCGCGGGCATCGCGCGGACCGCCGCGCACGGCACGGTGACCGTCATCGTGCCGGGTGTCTGCGAAATCAGCGGCGCGGTCACGTTGGTCAGTTGGCCGTGCTGCGGCCAATTCAGCGTCGCGGTGGTCTGCACGACCGGCAACAGCGGCGTGGCCACCGACAGCACGAACCCGATCAGCCCGGCGATCGTCGCCACCCAGCGGGTCACCCGCACGTCGTGGCTCACGGGAGTGCTCGAATCGGTCCTTGGCGGGTCCAGCCGTACACCGTGACGACGCCCTGGTCGACGGTCGCGTTCGGCGCCTGGTCAGCCGGCACCAGCCGGTTGTAGCGCTCCACCGATCCCCAGTCGCGGTACCAGTCGCCGCCCAGGTAGGTGGGGATGGTGGCGGTCCACAGCATCGCCTGGGTGAACAGGAAGGGCCCGCCGGACTTGGACGCTTCCCAGAGGTTCGACGACGACGCCGTCTGCTTGCGGTCGGGCATGATCCGGTACTGCGGAAGCTCGGCGATGCCGAGGTGTTCGGAGAACGGCCGCTGGCAGGGGAAGTTCGCGGCGGTCGCGATGTCCATCAGCACCGGGGCCGCCGACCCGATCAGCTGCTGCAGGCTCTGCAGCACCGGCGCCCGCGGCGGCGTGAACGCGAACCACTGCTCCGAGCTCAAGTTCGGGTCGTAGGCGACGATGCGCGCCACGTTGGCCTCCGGCGGCGCCCAGGTCAGCGGGAACCGCAGGTTGCGCCACGCCGGCTGCGGCCCGATGTCGATCGGCTGCACCTGCCCGAGAGGCGCGATGCCGCCGTCGGGCCGGGCCACACCCCATTCGAGTTTCAGCGACTGCCCGTAGGTGAAGTTGCCGTCCTCCTTGTACGACCAGATCGCGCCAGCCGCCGAGACCACCACCAGCGGGCGCGCCGGCGTGCGGGGCGGCAGCCGATACCAGGCCGAGGTCGCGGTCGCGGCCTGCGAGTTTTCGCCGTAGCTGCCCATCACCGGGGTGCGGGCGGGATCCAGCCCGAACGGCAGCGCGGCGTGTGAGCCGTTGACCCCGACCGGGCCCTTGCCGCCGGCGGTGCCCGCCGAGTCGCTGTAGGCGACATTGGGTTTGTTGGGTGAGGCGTCGGAGTTGACCAGCCCGGGTTTGGTGACCACCGGGTCGGACTGCAGGTCCTCGCCGACACCGTCGGGCTTGAAACCGACGGGGTTGATTCCGCCGAGCGGTCCCGCGGGCCCGAAACGCTGACCCGGAACTGGTTGCAGCAGGCCGGCATTGGGGTCGGGCTCGGCGAGGACATCGTCGGCCATCGCGCAGCTGGTCGGCGAAAGCCCCGAACGCAGCGCGGCCAGGTTGGCCTTGGCGATGGTGTAGTGCGGGTAGCGGAACACCGCGCCCTTGGCCAGCGAACTCACCATGCCGAGCACCATGATCGTCGCGACCACCAGCAGCGGGGTGGAGGCCAGGACGCGGTTGCGTCGGTTGTCGGTGACCTCGGTGTGCCCGGCGTAGTCCATCCGGAAGTGGTACCAGCCGGCCAGCAGGCCGGTCAGGATCGACAGCGTCAAAAACATCGACGTCACCGGGTGGCTGGCGATGACGGGCTGGATGTCGAACCACGGCACCCCGTAGTTGCCGACGTAGAACCAGCCGTTGACGCCGGAGGTGGCCCACGCCAGCAGGAACAGCAGCGCGGTGACGTAGAGCGTCAGGTTGCGGCGGCTGTGCAGGCCGATGCGGGCGAAGACGAACGCGGTGACCGCGCCGAGCGCGCCGGCCAGTCCGGCGAACGCGCCGAACTGGATGGCCCACTTCGTCGGCGTGAACGTCAACAGCAACAAACCGATCGCGGTGGTGCCGATCAGCCGCCAGGCCGGGCCGCTGGCCAGCCCTTGCATCCGGCCGCGCCGCAGCAGCACCACCAGCACAGCGAACAGGCACAGCAGCAGCACCAGCACGGCGAAGCGCCGGGTCATCGAGCCGTCGGAGTTGCTCTCGACCGTCAGGAAGTAGTAGCGCAGGAAGTCTTGGTACCACGCGATGGTCGGCCCGACCTTGTACTTGATGCGGGCCGACTCGGCGACCGTGGCCAGCGTCTGTGCGCGAAACACCACGAGGGTGATCAGCGACAACGAGGCCGCCAACACCGCCAGCGGCGCCAGCACGCCGTCAGCCGCCCGGCGCCGCGCGATCATCCGGGCGATCGCACGCGCGCCGGTGAGCAGTGCGGCGACGGCGATCAACCCCTGCGGCGCCAACGTCGCGGTGAGCGTCGCCACCACGATCGCCACCGCCGCGGGCACCAGCCGGCGGGTGGCGATCGCGGTCTCGACCAGCGCCCAGGTGACCACCACCCCCAAGGCGATCAGCGGCTCGGGCCGCAAGCCGTTGTTGAACGCCAGCCAGGCGGCGAGGAACACCGCGCCGGCGGTCAGCACCGCCACCGGGTTGGCGGCCAGCCCGCCCCTTGCCGGGCCCAGCCGGCGCAACATGTAGCGGCTGATGACCAACCAGCAGCCTATTCCGGCCAGCGTGGCCGGTAGCCGCATCCATACCCCGGCGGTGCTCACCGAAGCCATCTGCGCAAGCACCGCGGGATACCAGTCGAACGGCGCCTCGGGCGTCCCGAAGAACCGGTAGTAGTTGGCCAGGTATCCGGCCTGGCCCGACACTCGGGCGATGGTCAGGTTGTAGCCGTCGTCCGACGAAATCGCGCCGATGACGTGCCAGAGCAGCAACGTCGCGATCACGGCGACGTCGGCGAGCCAGGCGGCGACGCCGACGTGCAGCCACCGCCGCCAGGTGCGCGGCATCCGCCGCCCCGAGCGCCGGTCCAGGACAGCCAGCGCGACCAGCGAGGTCAATACCGCGAGCCCGCCCAGGGCCAGCACGGCTTTCTTGAGTGCGGTGGGCGCGACGATGAACCGGGTGTCGACGTCGATGCGAGCCGACAACCCCGGCTGCGCAGCCACTTTCAGGTCGGTGAAGATCCCGCCGACCTGCGGCTTCTTCTCCGGTGCCAGAGTTCCTGCGGCGCCGGGTATCCCGACGAAGTCTGCACCCGCAACGCCGGCGTCGGCCCAGATGTGCAGCACGCGGCAGGCGGGAGAGCTCACCGCCGAGCGTGCCGCAACGGCCGCAACCGAGTCGCGGAACGCGACGACGACGGCGTCCTTGTTGGCCCGAACGAACAGCCCGCTTTTGCCCGTCTCGAACCCGTTGACCGGCAGCGTCGAAAGCACCAGGCCGCCGGCGGCGGGCAGGGTGGCGATCGCCGGGCAGGGAATGGAAATGTCCAGTGCGCGCGGCGCCCCGGCCACCAGCGGCGCAGTGATATCGGTGACGTGCCCGTCTTTGGCGCCCTGCGGCCACAGGATCGTCGCAGTGGTCTGCTTCACCGGAAGCAGTGGAACCACGGCGCACAGCAACACACCGGCGATCCCCGCGACGACGGCGATCAACCGCGCGAGCTGACGCGCCGATCGCTCACTTTCGTCGTGGGGCACGAGGGACGATGGTAGGCGACTGCACCCCGTCCGGCGACGACGCAGCCCGCGCGGCGGGCTGCCGAGGAGCGGGATGGCGCGCCCAACTTCCCAGGGGTTCGACTCCTAAGCCCAAACATGGTTCAGTGGGCAGACGGTGGTGTATTTAATCGATCAACAGAGATTCGCCACCGGCCACTGGCGTGAGTTGTGGAGCACCCGGTATCTGCGAACGTCAGCTGTGGTCGCCGGGGGTGTGGTGCTCTATTCGACCAACGAGTTCCTGACGATCAGCATGCTGCCGAGCACGGTCAGCGAAATCGGCGGCGAGCGGATGTATTCGTGGGTGACGGCTCTATACCTCGTCGGGTCGGTGGTCGCGGCCGCGACCGTGAATTCAGTCCTGCACCGCGTGGGCTCATGCCTGTCATACCTGCTGGGTTTCGCGGTGCTGGGAGTTGGCAGCCTGGTATGCGCAGCGGCTCCGACCATGGAGATCTTGTTGGGGGGCCGCTTTCTGCAAGGGCTGGCGGGCGGCTTGCTGTGCGGACTGAGCTTCGCGGTGATCAACGCCGTGCTGCCGCGATCGTTGTGGAGCCGCGGCGCGGCCATGGCGTCAGCGATGTGGGGCGTGGGTGCGCTGCTCGGCCCTGCGCTGGGCGGTGTTTTCGCGCAGTTCGGCGCGTGGCGGTGGGCTTTCGGCCTGCTGGCCATGGCGAGTGTGGCGATGTCCGTGCTGGCGCCAGGCATCCTGTCCGTGGACAGCTGCGAGCAGAACTGCGACCGCGCGGCGACACGGATTCCGCTGCCGTCGATCATCCTGTTGGGCGCCGCGGCGCTGAGCGTCAGCGTGGCGTCGATACCGCACAACACCGCCGCGACTGCAGCCCTGCTGATTGTCGGTGCCGCGCTAGTCGGCGCGTTCTTGGTGGTTGATCGGCGGATGCCGACCGCGGTATTGCCCGCCAGCGTCTTCGGGTTCGGTCCGCTGAAGTGGGTCTATCTGACCCTGGGATTACTAGTCGCCGCGACCAAGGTCGACCTTTATGTGCCGCTGTTCAGTCAGCGGCTCGCGCATCTGGGGCCGATCATGGCCGGTTTGATGGGTGCGGCGTTATCGATCGGCTGGACGATCAGCGGGCTGGGCAGCGGCTCACTGAACAAGACCCGCGCGATCGTCGGCGTGGTGATAACGGCGCCGGTCGTGATGGCGCTCGGCCTCGCGTTGGCCGGAGCCACCCACGTCCAGGGCGCGACGATCGGCGTCATCGTCTTGTGTGGGACGGCACTGATGGCCACCGGGGTCGGTATCGGCGCCGCCTGGCCGCACCTGTCGGCGTGGGCAATGGGCGATGTCGACGACCCCGCCGAGGGCACCGCCGCCGCGACCGCAATCAACTCGGTGCAGTTGATCTTCGGCGCATTCGGCGCCGGGCTGGCCGGTGTTGTGGTGAACGTCGCCGACGGCGGCGGAGTGGCAGCGGCCCGCGCGGCGTTTACCGTGTTCGCCTTGCTGGCCCTTACCGCGTGCGCCACCGCTTATCGAGCCGGCCGACGGCAGGCGGCCTTGTAACTTCTCACACCCATGGTTCCTACTTGGTCACATCAGTCCCAATTGTCACTGAGTCAGGGGACGATGCCGCTTTCACTTTTGGGGCCACATGCGATATCACGACAGGCTTTGGTGGTGCGGTGATATCACCGGCGTATCAAATTCCAGCATTGCGTATTGCCCGGTTGCTGGTGTTGGAGATACCCGTGTGGCCACCGAAGCTCGGCTCCCTGCTTATTGCCGCAGCGGAGCGGGGCCCCACAGCCCGCTGCGGGTCGCCGAACCGAGGTCAAGCCTGGCCGGCCGGGCATTCGCGTCGTACGGCGTCAACTGCTGCAGCGCACCCCAGTCGCGGGCCCAGTCGTCTTTCAAGTACGTCGAAACCGTGTTCGGGCGCACGAGCAATTCAGTGATGCCCAGTGGGCCGCCGCCGTTGTTATCCATCACCGGCGAGTTGGCTTCGGCGCCGAACCGGTCGGGCAGGATGCGCCATTTGGGCACCTCATCCACACCGTTTTGATGGCCGAACGGTCGCTGGCAGGGGAAGGCCAGGCCGACTAGCCAATCCAGCAGCACCGGATCGGTCGAGCCGACGACGTCCTGCAGCGTGCGCAGCAGCGGAATTCGCGGCGGGGTGACCGCGATCCAGTGCTGCGGCGCCAAGTCGTCGTCGGTGGCGACCAGTCGCACCTGGGTGGCGTCGCGCGGCACCGCCGACAACGGGGCCCGTAGGTTGCGCCACGCGGGCGCCGCGCCGACATCGAAGAATCCCATCGACCCGCCGGGGCGGTTGGCGGCGGCCTGCTCGTCGGTGGCCCACTGGATTTCCACCTCGCCGTAATCGAAGCGGCCCGCGGCTGACACGACCAACAGCGGCCCCGCCTCGCTACGCGGCGGTAGCCGATACCAGGCCGACCGCAGTAGCGCCGGAACCTGCACGCCGGACCGCCAACTTCCCAGCACCGGTGTGCGCGCCGCGTCGAGGTTGTAAGGCAAGTGGGCACGCGAGCCGTTGATGCCGGGCGCTGGCGTGGTGCCGCCCTCGGTGCCGGCCTCGCTGCTGGTGACCATTCCGTCGTCGCTGACGAAACTGCGGTCGCCGGGGCGTTCCATCACCGGGTCGGCGCTAACGTCGGCGGGAATGCCATTGGGATCGAATCCGTCCGAAAAACCAGCGCCCAGCGCATCTTTCACCGGTGCGTTGACCGGGGACAACATACCGGCATTGGGATCCTGCTCGACGAGCACGTCGTTGGCCAGCCCGCAGGTTTTGCCGGTTAGCGCCTGCAGGTTGGAGCGACCGACCGACCACGCCGGATACTGGTCGGTCATCCCCAGAGTGAGCGAGAGAACCTCGAAAAAGACCAGTGCCCATGCGGCAATACCCAACGGAGAACCGACGATTCGGGCGAGCCGCGACTGGCTGGCGGGCCCGGCGTCGTTCCCGGTGTTGATGAAGTGGAACCAGGCGGCCAGCAGCAGCACCAGCACCGTCAGCCCCAGCAGGCCGGTGGTGAACCCGAAATGCCACTCCGGGAACGCATTTGACCACGGCACGCCGAAACTGGAGACGTACCACCAGCCGTTGACGCTGGCGAACGACAACGCGACGACAAATAACACCACGGCGGCGAACAGCGTGCGGTTGCGCCGCGAGCGCATCGCCGCCGCGGTCACCGCCACCGCTGCCAACGCGCCCAGCGAACCGGCCAGCCCGGCGAACACGCCGAAGTGGTGGGTCCACTTGGTGGGCGTGAACATCATCGCGATGAACGAGATGATCGTGATGCCGATGATGCGACGGCTTGGACCCACCGCGGTGCCCGGAATTCGGCCCTTGCGCAACGACATTGCCACCGACACCGCCAGCGCGACCAGCAACGCCAGCAGCCCGAAACGGCGGCCGATGGACCCGTCGGGGCTGGCCATGAACAGCCGCTCGTAGCGAAGGTGCTCATCGAACCAGCTCAGCGAAGGCCCAACCGCGGACTTGAGCATGCTGGCCTGGAATTCACCGGCGAGGGTCTGGTCCCGGAAGATCAGGATGATCGTCACCGTCGCCGCCGCCAGAATCGGCGCGAGCAGCGGCAGCAGACCGAACCGCCTGGTGCGGCGGTGCAAGATGATGCGCAGCGGCCCGATCGCCACCAGCAGCGCGCCGATCGAGGCGATACCGGTCGGGCCGGAGAACAGCGTCAGCGCCCCCACGATGCAGGCGATCGCCACCGGCAGCAGCCGACTGGTCGCGACGGCGCGCTCGACCGAACACCAGGTCAGCAGGATCCCGAGCGCGATGATCGGCTCGGGCCGTAGACCGTTGTTCAGCGGCAGCCAGAACGCCAGGAACATGCCTGCCGCCGTCCATGCGGCTGCTCTGCTGGTCTTGACCGCATGCCCGAGCCGCGGGATGACTTCCCGGCTGATCACCCACCAACAGGCCAGCGCCATCAGCAGGGTGGGCAACCGCATCCAGATGCTGGCGGTGCCGACATGAGCCCACAGCGCCAACAGGTCGTAGTACCAGCCGAACGGCGCCTCCGGGGTGCCGAACCAGCGGTAGTAGTTCGCCATGTATCCGGCATGCTCGGATACCCGGGCCATGGTCAGGATGTAGCCGTCGTCGGCGGTGTTGGCCCCGACGAAATGCCACCAGACCAGCACCAGCGTGACCAACACGTCCAGCCCGCTGATCGACCACCAGCGCGGCGGCAGGAAGCGGCGGTGCCGGGTGCCGTCGGAGGTGTCCAGGATGTGCAGCGCGATGAGCGCGGCGATCGTCGACGCCACCCCGAGGAGCATTGCGGCCATCTTCACCCGCGTCGGCGAGCTGCTGTAGCGGGTGTCGACGGTGGCCGAGAAGGTCAGGCCCGGCGGGGCCGGTCCGCTCAGATCGGTGAACACTCCGACGATCTGCGGGCGGAAGTCGTATCCGCTGCGCTCGCCGCGCAACGCAGCGCCGGGATGCTCGGCATTGGGCCCCTGTTTCAGGCCGACGAATTCGCCGGCGACCTTCTGAGCATGGGCGGTGAAAACCAACTTCTGGCAGGCGCCGCTGAGCACTTGGTTCAGCGGTGCGACGACGACCGGGGTGTTGCGCACGATGACCAGCAGGTCGTCTTTCGCGCGCTCGATCAACAAACCGCGGTCGACGGCCTTGGGCGCCTGCTTGGGCGCCGTGGACAACACCACTGTCTTGCCGGTGTTGCCCGGCCCGGCCACCCCGGCGGCGGCCTGGCACGGAACGCTGATGGATAAGTCGGTGGCGACGTAGCCGATCAGCGGCGCTTCCACGCTGCCCAGCACGCCGTTTTGCGGCCAGTTCAGCTGCGCCGTGGTCTGTTTGACCGGCAGCAGCGGAGTTGCGATCGCCAGCAGGGCCCCGAGCAAACCGGCGACGACGGCGACGGCACGGGCGGCGCGGTACTTCGCTCCGGCGTCGGTCGATGAGGGCGGCGCCTGCTCAGCGCTTCGCTCTGCATCGTCGACGGCTCTGCTCATGGGCGCCGCTCCTCAGCATCGCTTCGCTCTGCATCGTCGACGGCGCGGCTCACGGACGTTGATGTTAGTTGGGCTTGCGGACGGCCAACACGAACGGGCCGATGCTGGTGACGGTGAACCGGGGGTCAGCGAACAGGGCGGCGCCCAGCTCGACCGTGTAGCGGCGGACGTTCGGCTGGTTGGGGTAGACGTCTTCGGCCAGCCGCAGGGTGTAGCTGCTGTTAGGACCAGATTCAGCGCCCGCCGAGCCGCCATGGCGCAGCAGGAACACCGTCGGCGGCGCCCAGGGCAGCGCGTCGAGTGCGCGGATCAACTGATCCGGGGTTTTGAGCTTGGCGAGGGTGTTGATCGCGGCCGCGCGCTTGTCGAACTGCGCGAGCGGGTTGGCGTAATGCGACGTCAGCCCCTGAAAGCCCCAATAAGGGTAGTAGGACAGGAAGCTGTAGTCGGCCGTCAGCACCACGGTTTGGTCTCGGGGCCGTCCAGTGGCCCGGGTGATTGCGGCGTCGATCGACGGGTAGAACTTCTCGGAGCCCGGCGGGCGGCGGTCGCCGCGCTGGCCGTGGCCGTCGGTGTCGGTGTAGGCGATGGTGAGATCGGGGCGCAGCACCTCGGGGATGTCCTGGCTGAACGCAATCGCCCCGGCGAGTCCGATCGCGGTCGCCACCGGGAGCGCGCTGCGGCCCCAGGCATGGTCGCGGCTCCTTTCCTGCGCCAGGGCGGCCAGTGCGAGGGTGAGCTCGATGAAGCCGAAGACGCCGGCGCTGGCCAGCAACACCGTCAGCGTCGGCTGCAGCCGAAACGACAGCAGGGTCGTGCGCGCCAGCGTCGCCAGCATCGACAGCAGCGACCACAGGTAGACCGCCACCACGCCGATCGCCAGGCCGGCCGCCCGCACTGACGCGCGGGCTCGCACCACCAGCCACAGCGTGCCGAGCATGCAGAGTGCGCCGAGCAAGGTGAACTGGAGCATCGGGAAGGTCAGCTCGGCGCCATCGGCGGGCAGGTAGTGAAAGGCGCTGCCAGTGTTGCTGATCGGGTCGTGGGTCACGCGCAGCAGGAACGGCAGCCAGGTCGTCGCGGCGATCGCCGCCGCGACGACGGCAATGGCGGCCAGCCGAACCAGCGGGTCAAGGGCCGCCTTCACGCCGTAACGCCAGCGGGATGCCGTCAGCACCAGCGCCATCAGCACCACGGTGAACGCGCTGTAGGCCAATAGCAGGTTATACAAGGTCGCCGCAAACCCGAGAAATATCCCGGCCCCAATCACCGCGGCCCACCCGCCCTGTGCGAGTGTGCGGCCAGCCGCACGTTCGGCCGCGCGCAAGCCCGACCAGGTCAGGATCAGCACCGGCGGCAGCAGCACCGTGATCATCGCGGAGTACGGCTCTGGGGAGCTGTAGGCCAGCGCGACAGCGGCGGTCGCGGTAGCGACGATCAGCGCGTACTCGAAGCGGATCATCCGCCACCACAACACCAATGCGACCGCGACCGCGACCGTGATCGAGGCGATCGCCCACGGCTTGTATATCTCCCAGGCCGGGGTCCCGGTCAGTGCCGCGATGCGTCCGCCGATCCAGAACCAGCCCGGCGGATAGAACGGGGGCAGACCGAGGTAGGTCATGTCGTGCAGCGACGCGCTGTCAGCGAATCGGGTCAGGTATTCGGTGCGGAACTGCTGGTCGACGGAGATGCCGAACAGGTAGAGCTTGGTGGCGCCCAGCGGCATCGCGAGCGTCACCACCGCGAACGCGGACAGGAACACCAGCGCGAACAGCCTGGCCAACGGTCGGTTTCGCCGCCACAGCCAGCCGACGACCAGCAATCCGACGATGCAGCCGACCTGGCCGACCGTCGTCAGCGCGTGCAGCTGATTCGACGACGGGTAGGCCGGCCATTCGACCCGTTCGATGGCCATCAGGGAGATCACCGACACCACCGCGGCAATCGCAACCGCGAACGCCATGTGGCCGACGGTGGCCAGCGCGCTCCGCATCTAGATGGGCAACTTGCGGAAGATCGGCCGCGGGATGTGTCGCAGCACCATCATCACGTAGCGGAAAGCCCCTGGCGCCCAGACGAGCTCCTTGCCCTTGGCCGCCGCGGTCACCGCCAGGTTAGCGACGTACTCCTTGTCGACGGTCAGCGGGGCTTCCTTGATGTGCGCGCTCATCCGGGTGCGCACCTGGCCCGGCCGAATGACCAGGACGCGGACGCCGCTGGGCTTCAGCGCTTCGCCGAGCCCGAGGTAGAAGCCGTCGAGGCCGGCCTTGGTGGAGCCGTAGACGAAGTTGGATCGCCGGACCCGCTCACCGGCGACCGAGCTCATCGCGATGATCTGGCCGAAGCCCTGCGCACGCATCTTCTCAGCTAGCAGCACGCCGACGGAAACCGCTGCGGTGTAGTTGATTTCGGCGATCTGGACTGCCTTATGCTGGTTCTGCCAGAGTTCCTCGGCGTCACCGAGTAACCCGAACGCCACGATCGCGACGTCGACATCGCCGGCGGCGAAGGCGGCGTCGATCATCTTCGGATGGCTTTCGGTGTCGGTGGCTTCGAAGTCGATCAGCTCCACCGAGCGCGCGCCGGCGGCCTTCATCTGCGCTTTCGCGTCATCACGGCCCGGGTCATCGGGCATGGCGGCCAACACAATCCGCGCGTGCGCGTTCTGCAGGTAGCGTTCGCAGATCGCCAGCCCGATCTCCGACGTGCCGCCGAGCAGCAGGATGGTCTGTGGGTTGCCCACCGCGTCTAAAACCATTGGCGCACCATATTACCGCAGCTCCAAACGTCGGGCCATGTCCGAGACGAAGACGCCGGTGGGATCGACCTTGCGGCGCACCGCAATCCACTCGTCGATGCGCGGATACATGACGTGAAAATTATCGGCACTGACTCGCGAGTCCTTCGCGGTGTAGACCCTGCCGCCGAACTCCATCACGCGGGCGTCAAGGTCATTGAGGAACTCGTTGACCCCCGGTTTATTCGGAAAGTCCATCGCAACGTTCCAACCGGCCATCGGGAAGCTCAGCGGTGCGCGGTTACCTGGCCCGAAAAGCTTGAACACGTTGAACGCCGAGTAGTGCCCGCACGTTTGGATCCAGCGGATGATGGCCTTGAACTCGTCCATCGCATCCGGCGGAACCAAAAACTGGTGTTGAGCGAAACCCGTTGGGCCGTAGGCATTATTCCAACCGCTGACCAGGTCGAGTATGTGGTAGAACTGCGACAAGTTCATGATCTTGTCGGTGTAGGTTCCGCCCAGCCGGTAGTACACCTCGCCGATCGCCATGAACGACAACTTGTTCATCACGCTGACCGGAAAGATGTCCGGCACCGTCAACAATTGCGGCGCATCAAATTTCAGCGGATTCTTGGCGAGTTTTTTAGGCAGTTGATCGAGCTTCGCCAAGCTGCCGCGGCTGACCGCGGCCCGGCCGAGGTTTGGTGGCGGGCTGATCAAGTCGAACCAGGCAGCGGAGTAGGTGTAGTTGGCTTCGCTACCGTCGAGGTGAAGGGCGACCGTCTCGTCAAGGTCCTTGGTGGCGACGCCGTCGGCGATGAAGTACGCCGTTTCGGTCGGCGTCATCGCGATGGTGGCGCGCAGGATGATCCCGGTCAGCCCGTTGCCCCCGACGGTGGCCCAGAACAGCTCGGCCTCCTCGCCGTCGGGGGTGAGGTGGCGGATCTGCCCGTCGGCCGTCAGTAGCTCCATCGACGCGACGTGGTCGCCGAAGCTGCCCGCGCTGTGGTGGTTCTTGCCGTGGATGTCGCAGGCGATCGCGCCCCCGACGGTGACCTGCCGGGTGCCGGGCAACACCGGTACCCACAGCCCGAACGGCAGCGCGGCTTTCATCAGCTGGTCGAGGCTGACGCCGGCGTCGACATCGGCGAGGTGGGTGTCGGCGTCGATCGCATGGATCCGGTTCAGCGGCGTCATGTCGATCACCAGGCCGCCGCCGTTCTGGGCGTTGTCGCCGTAGGAGCGGCCCAGTCCGCGGGCGATGACACCCCGACCGCCGGCATCCGCCGCCTGGCCGACGGCTTTCGCGATCAGCTCAGGGTCCGGCGTGGAGAGCACCCGCGCCACCGATGGCGCGGTGCGGCCGAACCCCGTCAGCCGGGTAGCGGTGGTCGGAATTTCACTGCTGAACATCGTCAAAGAGGGTACCGCCTGGCGCGCTGTACTCAGTGAACCCGCAGGTCCACCCGTGTCAGTTCGACGCCAAGTGGAAGCAGCCGTAGTCCTCGGACAACGGCCCGCCAGGGCTGTGCTCGTCGGAGTCGAGGTTGCCGACGCGCTGGTCAGCGCAGCCGGAAGATCACCGACCGCTGCACGACGAAGTTGATCACCGTGGCAGTGCCCTGCGCGATCACGAAGGCGGCGGGTACCCGCCACGGCTCGCTCGCGAACTGGAGGTAGAAGAGGTAGTTGATGCCGACCTGCGCGGTGTAGGTGAGCCCGTAGAGCGCACAAACGGCGACGAAGCGGGCCCTGCTCGGCGGCGCCTGGAACGTCCACCGCCGGTTGACCAGGTACGCGGTCGTCGTGCCGGCGACAAAGCTGATCGATTTCGCGACGTTGACTTGTAGACCCAGCCGCAGCAACGCGACATAGAGCCCGAAGTCGACGACCGCCGACAATCCGCCGGTGACGACGAACCGCCACACCTGCGTCTTGAGGGATAGCTGCGTAGTCGCCGCGATCTCGGCCATCGGCGGAAGTCTACGGGGGACTACTTCGGGTATTTCAGATCCAGCAGCTCAACGCGGTTTTGCCCTTGCGGCGTGGTGTAGGTGACCGTGTCGCCTATTTTCCGGCCGACAAGCGCCCGCCCCAACGGGCTGCCCGCAGTCAACGCCTCGGCGTCGCCGCCGACAGGGGCCTCTTCGATGACGGTGATCACCTGCATCTTGATCACCGCGCCGTCAGGAAACTTTAGGGTCACCTCGGTGCCGAAGGGCAGCGTGTCGCCCCCGTTCGAGGGCAACGGTCCGGTTCGCAGCAGCCGGTCGAGCTCAATGATCCGCTCGTCCAGGCTGGCCAGTTCATCGGCGCGCTGGATGGCATCGGCCGCGTCAGCATGATCGCTGACCGCACCGCGGTCGCCTCTGACCTCGGCCTCCAGTCGATCGCGCCGTTCCCGGACGCGATCCAACTCGGTGCTGATGCGCTCACGCGCTCCATCAGAAAGCCTCGTGGGCTCAACTTGTTCGCTCACCATTGCCGACCTGTCTTCCGCCGGAACGGCGGTGGTTGCCAGTCATGCAGGGTCAAGACCGTATTGAACGTAACCCAATTATCCATGCGTTCGTGGCGGGTTGTGCGACATTTCGCGCGACAGCTTGACGGCCCAGATCACGCTTGGGGATCCTCCGGACTGTAAGCCGTAGCTGCCGGACAGCTCATGCTGCACGGCTGGGCGGTGCCGCAGCGCGCGGCGCCACCCAGACAGTGGTCCCCGTTTCGTAGCGGTTGTCGCGTAATGGTTTGCGACAACCACAGCGATCGGCGGCATCCCCGGCCGCAAGACTGTTGATTGCGTAACCGACGCCGGGGGTATTGCCGGCACATGGAAATAACTAACCCGCGGGTGCTGGTGATGGTTTCTGCAGCGGCCCGCATTCCGCTGCGCAACGGCTGCAGCGAGCCCACGGGCACATATCTCGGCGAGCTGGTTGAGCCGACCGATGCGATGTTGGACGCGGGCTTCGAGTTGTCGTTCGCGACGCCCGGAGCGCGTATCCCGACGATCGACGGCACGTCCTGCAGTTTGATGTACTTCGGCCTGTCGCGAAGCAGACGAGATGCGGCACTGGCCAGCTACACCCGGCTGCTGGAACTCGGCCTGGCGAGTCCGGCCAAGCTCGAAGACATTGCCCGTGACCAGCAGCGGTTGGCTGATTTCGACGCGGTCTTCGTGCCCGGCGGTCACGCGCCGCTAGTCGACTTGCTGCACCGCGACGCGTTCGCCGACAACACGCTCAACGACGACTTCGGTGCGCTCATGCAGTATTTCCATGAGGCCCAACGACCTACCTGCTTGATTTGTCATGCCCCGGCCGCGCTCGCCGCCGCGCCCAGCGTCGCCGGGCGCTGGCTCTACGACGGCTACCGGATGACATGCTTTAAGGCCTCAGTGGACACCATGCTGTCGACTGTCCCGTTGGCGCGTCGCTTCCACGGGCAGCTCATCGAGGACCCGACTCAGCTGCTAACCTCACGTGGCGCCAAAGTGGAGCAGACGCTGCTGCCGATGGGCAGCAAGGTGGTCGAAGACCGCGAGCTGATCACCGGGCAGGACCCTTACTCCGCGAAGGCGTTGGGTGCTGCATTCGTTAGGAAGCTGCAGCAGCGCAGCTGAGTCATTCAGATTGCCGTCATAGTCGTGCCGCACGCGAAAACCACAGCCGTGAACGCAATCTCGACGTGACAGACGTGACAGACGTGACAGCGGTAGCCGCCTACACCCAGTACGCCACCCGGGCGCGGTATTGGCGCATCACGAAGGCTGCCGTTAGCCAGCCCACCACCGTCAGGCCGAGTACCACCGCCCAGTGCCGAAGCTCCTGGTGCGAGCCCAGCAGGGGGGCGCGCACGATATCGAGGTAATGCAGCAGCGGGTTCAGCTCGACGATCTTCGCCCACCGTCCGGCGCCCTGCTGCCGCAGCGTGTCGTCGTTCCAGATGATCGGCGTCATGAAGAACAGCAACTGCACGACCGAGAACAGCAGCGGGCCGATGTCGCGGAAGCGGGTCGCCAGGATGCCGAAGCACAGCGACACCCACACGCAGTTGAGCACAATCAGCCCCAGCGCCGGAATCACCGAAAGGTCGGCCCACGACCACGGTTTAGGAAAGATGATCGCGATGACGACGTAGATGACGATGTTGTGCGCAAACAACAGCATCTGCCGCCACACCAGCCGATAGACGTGCACGGAAAGCGGCGTCGGCAACTGTTTGATCAAGCCCTCGTTGGCGACGAACACCTCGGCGCCCTCCAGGATCGAGGCGTTGATCAGATTCCAGATGATCAGCCCGAGCGTGACGTAGGGCAGGTGCACCGACAGCTCGAGATGGAACAGCTTGGAATACAGCCCGCCCATCGCGACGGCGGTGGTGCCGGTCGCGATCGTGATCCAAAACGGTCCCAGCACCGAGCGGCGGTAGCGCTGCTTGATGTCTTGCCAACCCAGGTGCAGCCACAACTCCCGGCGGCGATACCCGTCGACCAGATCGCCCCAGGCGCGGGTCAGCGTCTTGGACTGCGCCGCGGCGTCGATGAGGGTCATGACCGATTCTCGGGTCGTCCGAACCTTTCCCGACGTCCCATCCGGCGTAGCCGCAGCCACTCCAGCAGACCCTGCGGGTCGCGACGGGATACCAGGAAGAACCAGCCGAACCGCACCCACTCCTGAACCAGCAGCTTGCGCAGACCCGGCTGCGACAGCAGGTAGCCGCGATTGCGATAGGTGAAGTACCGCTTGGTCGGATCGTCGGGATATTGGGTGTGCATGCGCCCGGCAAGGATCGGCTTGAATTCGGCCGACCCACACGGGTGCAGATAGACGGCAGTCAAGCAGGTTCCGAACGCCATGCCGGACCGAACCAGTCGACGATGCAGCTCGACCTCGTCGCCGCGGACGAACAGCCGCAGGTCCGGCACGCCGATCGACTCGAACGTCGACGCGGCGAACAACGCCCCGTTGAACAGCGACGCGATACCCGGCAGCAGGTCCTGGCCCTCGGCGGTACGCAACTCGCCGACCAACCTGCGCCACACCAGGCCGCGGCGCAGCGGAAACGCCAGGCGCCGCGGGTCGTCGAGGTTGCACACCACCGGCGACACCGCGGCCAACCGGTGCTTTTCGGCGCACGCCAGCAACGTCGCCAGCACTTGGCTGTCTTGCGGGTGGCCGTCGTCGTCGGCCAGCCACACCCAATCGGCGCCCAACGCCAGGGCATGAAGTATCCCGAGCGCGAAACCGCCTGCGCCGCCGAGGTTTCGGCGCGACGGAAGATACGTCGTCGGGATAGGTTGTGCGCCAACGAGTTCCCGAACGCGGTCGTCGTCGTCGTTGTCGACGACGATCAGCTGGTCGGGCAGTCGACTCTGGGTGGTCAGCACGTCGAGCGACTTGGCCAGTTCGTCGTGGCGCCGGTGGGTGACGACGACCGCGCACACCCCAGGCGTCATCCCGGCACCTCGTCGGCCGCGGTCTCGGCAAGCACCTCACGCACATGGCGCGCGGCGTCGTCACCTTCGTAGGCGCGCACGACTTCTTCGATCCCGCCGGACATGCGGATGACGCCGCGGTCGATCCACATCGCGGTCTTGCACAGCCGGGCCAGGAATTCGTTGGAGTGGCTGGCGAACACCAGGATGCCGGAGCGCTCGACCAGCCGCTGCAGCCGGGCCTGCGCCTTCTTGAGGAAGTCGGCGTCGACGGCGCCGATCCCCTCGTCGAGCAGCAGGATTTCCGGGTCGATGCTGGTGACCACACCCATCGCCAAGCGCACCCGCATACCGGTCGAATAGGTGCGCAGCGGCATCGACAGGTAGTCGCCCAGCTCGGTGAACTCGGCGATCTCGTCGACCTTGGCCAGCATCTGCCGCCGCGTCTGCCCGAGAAACAGGCCGCGGATCACGATGTTCTCGTAGCCGGAGATCTCGGGGTCCATGCCGACACCCAGATCGAAGACCGGCGCCACCCGACCGCTGACCGTGGCGGAGCCGCGCGTCGGCTCGTAGATGCCCGAAAGTAGCCGCAGCAGCGTCGATTTGCCGGCGCCGTTGTGGCCGACCAGCCCGACGCGGTCGCCCAGGTTCAACGACATCGTGATGTCCCGCAGCGCCTCGATGACCACCACGTTGGAGGCATTGCGCCCGATCGCGCCGCCCAGGAACGTCTTTTTCAGCGACCGCGACTTGGCGTCGAAGATGGGGAACTCCACCCAGGCGTTGCGCGTCTCGATGAAAGGGCGCGGACTGGTCACAGATTGTCGCTTAGAGGTATTGCCCGGTGCCCGAACCGTGGCCGCCGTGCCCGGGCCTGCCGACCCCCGGGGGAAGCGCACCCTGGCGCATCTGCTCAAGCTGCGCGCGAGCGGCCATCTGCTGGGCAAACAGCGCGGTCTGGATTCCGTGGAACAGCCCTTCCAGCCAGCCGACCAGCTGGGCGTGGGCGATACGCAGCTCGGCGTCCGATGGGATGGTGCCCTCGGTGAACGGCAGCGTGAGCCGGTCGAGTTCCTCACGCAGTTCGGGTGCCAGCCCGTCTTCGAGTTCTCGGATGCTGATGGCGTGGATCTCACGCAACCGGTTGCGGCTGGCGTCGTCGAGCGGCGCCGCCCGTACCTCCTCGAGCAACTGTTTGACCATGGTGCCGATCCGCATCACCTTGGCCGGCTGCTCGACCAGGTCGGTCAGCGAAGCGTCGTCGGAGTCTTCGGAATCAGCGTCTTTCCCGCCAGCCATCATCCGGGGGTCGAGGCCACCGATAATTTCGATGTTGTCGTCGTCGTTGCCGTTACTCAATCCAGTCACTCTCCTTGCGGCTCACGTGTGGGAGCTGTGGTGGCGCCGTGGGGTCGTTGTGGGCCCAGCCATTGGTAGATCCGGGCCTCGCCATTGTCGTAGAGCTTCGCCCACGACCTCGATTTATCTATTGACCCTAACCCGTCGGGCACCGCGAACCCCCTGACCGTCGGGACGCTGGTCAAGATGTAGCGAATATTGAGCGCCCGCATTGCCTCGGATACCCGCGGATCGTGATCGCGATCGGCATAGGCCCAAAAAATGAACCGGTAGTAGCCCGGGCCGGTTTGCCGTGGGAAGTCGTAGTGAGTCCACAGCGGGTGCAGGTCGGCCACGGCGTACATCCAGCCGGTGCCGTCGACGTTCGAGTTGCCGATCACGGTGGCCCGCGCGCCCGGCAGCGTTGCTAGATAAGCAAAAGCGTCGAGGTCTTTCTGGTCGACGATCACCGAGTCGTATTTGTCGCCGAACAGCACCAGGTGTCGGTGCAAGTAGTGGCGGGCGGTGAGCACCGTCGTGGCCAGCAGCAAGACCACCGTGGCCGACGCCCACACCGGCGGGGGCAGTCGGGCGCGCCGCTCGATGAACCGCTTGGCGCCGGCCACCACTGCTGCGACGATCGCGAAGACCGCGATCCCTGCCATCGGCGTCGCCAGCATCGTGACCACGCCCGAAAGCCGTCGCGGATCGTTGTAGAAGAACTGACTGAACTCTTCGATCGCGGCGCCCAGGGCGTTGCGAAACGGCGCCCCCGAGAAGATGGTCGCGACGGTCAACACGAGCCAGACCACCGGCGGCCACCAGATTCTCTTGTACAGCAGGATCACCATGCCGATCGCGCTCAACACGATCAGGCCGTACTGCGTGGGGAAATCGTTGAGGTGACGGGTGTGCAAGAGCAGCGCATCGATGACGCCCTGCTTGACGCTCTTGAAGCTGGGGAACGCGTGCCCGGCGATGATGTCGGCCTGGCGGAGCACCCCGATGAACTGCGGCGCCAGGATCAGCCCCGTCGGCACTGCCACCATCGCCAGGGTTGCCACGTCGGCGAGCCGTCCACGCGCCGGATGCCGCCGCGCGTCGAAGAGCCACCAGGCCAACAGGAACAAGATCACAATGAAACCACCGGTGAGGTGGGCCGACAACGCGCCCACAAGCGCCAGCACGGCCACCGGGATGCGATCGCGATGTCGCAGCGTCGAGGTGATCAAGACAAACGTCGGGATCGCGACCCCGTAGGCCGCCAGGTTGGGCATCGCCGCCACACCGAACTCGACGTAGGGCACCGAAGTGAACGACGCCGCCAGCGCAGCTGACGTGGCCGACACGCCCGCTGCGCGCCACATGGTCGTAACCGGCCTGAGCAGAAACCAGGTGAGCGTCGCCGCGCTGGAGGGAAACAACCACACCGACGCTGCCACCGAGCTCAGCGTGTAGCCGGTCGTCGGCGCCGACCCGGTGAGCTGACAGAACACCGCTGTCAGCGCGTGAAACACCGACGGGTAATACAGCGGCTGGCGGGTTTCGACGTTGCGCAGCTCGCCCATGTGGGTGGACGACGCCTGCCCGGTGTCGAGGACGAAGCGCACCTCGTTCGCATGCCAGACCGCGTCCCAGGTACTCGGGATGGACTGCCAATGTGTGATGCCGCGATAGGCCGCCCACATGATCAGCAGGGCACCCAGCAGCACGCCCGCAGCTACCGTCAGCGCGGGCCTGCCGGCGATCCCCCGGGTTTCGGCCTCGGTGTCGCGGTAGCGGGCGAGCAGCGGCTGCAAACCCGCGATCAGCAGGCACACCGCGGCCAGCGCGGCCAGCGCCGTCCAACCGTTCCATGGGATTGCCAGCGCACCGAACGGGATAATCGCCAGAGCCACCACGCCGTAAGTCAGCGCCGGGCCAACTGCGACGGCGACCGGCCACGTTAGCTGGGTGACGCGTGCGACGATTGCGCCCGGCGCGATCAGCAAAAACACCGCGATCAGCGTTCCGGTGCACAGGCCCACTGGACTAGTATGGCTGGCCGGGTGACCCGGCTCGGGACGGCGGGTACGCACCTAGGCGCCCGCTACCGTCACGGTTTGGCTGGTTCTGCGGAACTTTAAGGTGGCTGGCATGGCATACGACGTCGCCCGGGTGCGGGGATTACATCCTTCCCTCGGGGACGGTTGGGTGCATTTCGATGCGCCGTCGGGGATGCTGATTCCCGACTCGGTGGCGACCACGGTTTCGACTGCGTTCCGCGGATCGTCCCCGAGCAGCGCCGGTCCGCATCCGGCGGCCAGGCGCAGCGCCGCCGTGCTGGAAGCGGCGCGGCAGGCCGCCGCCGACCTGCTCGACGCCGACCCGCGCGGAGTAGTGCTGGGTTCCGATCGCGCGGTGTTGCTGTCGTCGTTAGCCGACGCGTCGTCGACCCGTGCCGGCCTCGGCTACGAGATGGTGGTCACCCGCCTCGACGACGAAGCGAACATCGCGCCGTGGCTGCGCGCAGCAAGCCGGTTCGGCGCCAAGGTGAAATGGGCCGAGGTCGATATCGAGACCGGTGAGCTGCCGCGGTGGCAGTGGGAGGGCCTTATCGGGCAGCCGACGCGGCTGGCCGCAGTGACGTCGGCGTCGGGGACGCTGGGCACCCTCACCGATCTGCGCCCGGTGACCAAGCTGATGCATGACGTCGGCGGGTTTGTGGTCGTCGACCATTCCGCGGCCGCCCCGTACCGTCTGGTCGCCATCGACGAGATCGACGCCGACGTGGTGGCCGTCAACGCCGTCGGGTGGGGCGGTCCGCCGATCGGGGCGTTGGTGTTTCGCGACCCGGCGATGATCAACACGTTTGCTTCGGTGTCGACAAACCCGTACGCCACCGGCCCGGGGCGTCTGGAAGTCGGTGTGCACCAGTTCGGTCTGCTGGCCGGCTTTGTCGCCAGCATCGAATACCTTGCTTCACTGGATGAGTCAGCGCGCGGAACACGACGCGAAAGACTCGCTATCTCAATGCAATCGGCCGCGTCGTACCTGGACAGGATCTTCGACTACCTGATGGGCTCGCTGCGATCGCTGCCGTTGGTGGTGGTGATCGCCCGGCCCGAGGCGCGGATACCGGTGGTCAGTTTCGCCGTCAACGAGGTGCCGGCCGAACGGGTGGCGCAACGGTTGGCGGACAACGGAATTCTGGCGATCTCCAACGCCAGGTCGCGAGTTCTTGACGCGATCGGGGTCAACGACGTCGGCGGCGCCGTCACCGTCGGGCTGTCGCATTACTCGACGACGGCCGAGGTCGACCAGTTGGTGCGCGCGCTGGCGTCGCTGGGCTAGTTACCTGGGCGAGCAGACCGTCAGCACGATCTTGCCCGCCACTGCGCCCGACGACAGCAGCTGATGGGCCTGCGCGGCCTGCTGGATCGGTAGGTGCGCGCCGATGACTGGCCGCACCCGCCCGTCAGCAATCATCGGCCAGACCGAGGCGGTCACCGCTTCGACGACGGCGCTCTTGCCGCTGGGACCGGTCACCGGTCGGCCCCGCAGCGCGGTCCCGATCACCCGCGCCCGTTTGCCGACAAGCTTGCCGAGGTTGAGCTCGCCCTTGATGCCACCCTGCATCCCGATCACGATCAGCTGGCCATCGCTGGCCAGCGCGTCGAGGTTGCGGTCCAAATACGCGGCGCCGATGATGTCCAGGATCACGTCGGCGCCCGCGCCGTCGGTTGCCTCGTGAATTCGCGCGACGAAGTCCTCATCGCGGTAGGCGATCGCGATGTCGGCCCCCAGTTCGCGGCACAGCTCGAGCTTGGGCGCGGACCCCGCGGTCACCGCCACCCGGGCGCCCAATGCCCGGGCGACCTGGATGGCATGAGTCCCCACCCCGCTGGCGCCGCCGTGGATCAGGAGCAGCTGACCCTGGCTCAGATGAGCCGTCAACGCCAGATTCGACCACACGGTGCACGCCACTTCCGGCAGGCCGGCGGCGTCTTGCAGGCCGACACCGCGCGGAATGGGCAGCAGCTGACCGGCGGGCACCGCGACATATTCGGCGTATCCGCCGCCCGCCAACAAAGCACAGACTTCTTGCCCGACCGTCCATCCGCGGACCCCGTCACCTAGCGCGTCGATGACGCCGGAGACCTCCATGCCGAGCAGCTCGCTGGCACCCGGTGGCGGCGGATAATGGCCGGCGGCCTGCAACAGGTCGGCCCGGTTGACGCCTGCCGCGCTGACTTTGACCAGCACCTCGCCGCGGCCCGGCGTGACGTCGGGGACTTGCTGCCACAGGAATTGATCGGCGGATTCAGCGACGATGGCATGCATGGCCGCCACGCTACAAGGTGTGCGGACCCATTTCCTCGGCCAGTTGTCGCCTTCGCAGATCGCCGCGATGGGGGAGAACTGCCGGCGAATCAGCGCCGCGCTGAAACGGTACGACCGACCTTCCAAGGCCGGCGGGCGGGCCAGTGGAGGCTGACACCGTTACCCTTGTCGGCGGTGGCGTGGCAGAGCGGCCTAATGCACTCGCCTTGAAAGCGGGCGACGGCTAACACCGTCCGGGGGTTCAAATCCCTCCGCCACCGCCGTTGTGGTGCTCGCGCGGTATCTCGGCTGCGATGCGGTCCATCAGCGCGGTGTAGCGCCGGGCTTCTGGGTCCCTGCCCGGTTTGCCGCTGCTCACCAGACCGGCCGCCAGCTGGCGCTGCGGGTCGGCCCAGATCGCGATGTTGACCAGCCCCAGGTGACCAAACGCCGCCGGCGCGTTGCGCCCGAATGGGCCGAACCTGTTGGTGCCCAGCATGAAGCCAGTGCCCCAGCGTGCTGGGGCCAGGCCGGTCGCGAAATCCGGTCGCAGACGGCGACATTCACGCACAGCTGCGCGCAGCGTTTCTGGGCGCATCACCCGAACGCCGTCGAGTTCGCCGCCGCGGAGCCATATTTCGGCAAACCGCGACATCTCGTCGGCGTTGGAGATGGTGTTGGACGACGGGACAACGGTGGTGAGGAACATCGGTGTGTTGGTAAGCGGGATGATCTGGTGCATCGTTCCGCCGATCGCCTTGCGAAAAGCCGCTGCTATCGGCGCGGGTAGTTGCCTTCCGGTGGCATGGCTGGGCGCTACGAGAGGGACATCCTGTTCTGCGACACCGAAGTTGGTCCATCGGAAGCCAAGCGGGTCGAGGATCTCGGTGGCCAGTATCTCGCGAATGTCCTTGCCGGTGGCGGCGTAAATGATCTCGCGCAGCAGCGGGCCCCAGGTCAGCGCGTGGTAGATGTGTATCCGGCCCGGCCGGTATAGCGTCCGCAGCTTGGCGAGCTGTTGCTGTGCGTATTCGTGGTCGTCGGCCCGTTTCAGGTCCGGCCTCGGTCCGGTGGCGAACGGAACTCCGGCGCTGTGCGTCATCACGTGCCGGATGGTGGTGCGGTCTTTGCCGTGGCTGGTGTAGGTCGGCAAGTACTCGCAGACCCGGTCGTCGAGCGAGAACTGACCGCGTTCGACGAGCATGTGCACGACGGTCGCGGTGATGGCTTTGGCCGACGAGTATGCGCAGAACGGCGTGTGCGTCTGCACCGGGATTTTCTCGACGTCCGGCGGGTCTGCGGGAGCGTTGCCCCAGCCGTGGCCGATGGCGCGGTTGAGCACGACCTTGCCGTTGTGCCGCAGACACAGCTGAATGGCCGGGTGCATCCCTGCCGCGTACCAGTGGCGAGCGGCCTGCCAGATCCGTTCGACAGCTGCCGGGTCGACCTCGGAATGGTCTTCGTTGCCGATTGCCGTGACGGCGTCCAGGTCGGCCGGGACGCGAATCCTGCCTTGCAAGTCAACCTGGCTGGTCATGGATGCGAGGGTACGTGCCGTTGCGATCAGCGAGTTGTCCACGGTTGTGGTTTTGTCCACAGATAGGTGACCGCGGGGCTGTGTTCGTCGTCTGTCGGCGATAGTGTTCGAACATGCATTCGGTGTGCGGTGAGGACTGTGCGGTGAGGACTGTGCGGTGAGGACTGTGCGGTGAGGACTGTGCGGTGAGGACTGTGCGGTGAGGACTGTGCGGTGAGGACTGTGCGGTGAGGACGTCGTGCCGCGCTATGACGCGCTGCACGATGCGGTCTCTGACGTGCTCGACGTGCCCGCCGACGTGCTGAGCACCCCGGAATGCCTGGGCTTGCTGGAGCGTCTGGAAACCGAGCTGCGCCGACTACCGGCCCGAGATCAACCCGACACGCCGACAAGAGCCACATCAGACCCATCAATCACATCAGCACCAGCTGAATAGCTACCGTGGGTAAGCGGCATCTTGTCGTACGACGATGGCACCTAACTATGGCACCCAATTATAAGATCCGTGCGTTATCAAACGCGGTCTGAATTACGAAGAGCCCTATTGCACAACGTGTGCCCGCACGGCCGGGCCGCTATTTGACCGCGACAATGTTAACTTGCCGGATATCAGGTTCTTTCGTCAGCACCACGTCAGCTATTTTACCGAGCTCTGCCGGAACTTTACCGTTCATGTACGCTTGCCGACCGTCCTCGGTGATGAATGTTCCGAAGATCCCATACGTGGTGTCGCTCAACTTAAATGCGTACCAGGATATCGTTTCCGCTTCGCCAGCCACGACTGCGTGGCAGGTCTTTAGAAATGCGTTGAGATCGTCGCCCTTACCGGGCTTGGCCTCTAACAGTGTGAGGATTCCATAAGTCTGGATCACGTCCGTTTTATCCTTTTCTCTCGTCGCTCGTCGACCAAATATACTCGACGCGCTCTTCCTGTGGGTACTATTCAGGTCGGATCGGGTTGTGGTGGCTGCCACGGATTTCCGTTGATCGCGTGGCGTAATGCGGTGAGGACGTCGTCACCGTGTTTTCGGGCGGTGGAGATGTATCCGCGGATGCGCAGCCACGCGGTGGCGCCGGTGGTGGCGCGGTGGCAGTCCGAGATCTTCAACTGGGTTTTTGACTGGCCGCAGGTCGCGTTCGCTGCCTGTTGTTGGTGAACGGCACCGCCAGATCGGTGGCAAAGCGCAGGATTTCAGGTTCGCGGTCGCGCAGGCGTTGCAGCAGGTTGCGGGCCTTGGATTGCTTGCGACCGGGCGCGCGCCGGTGCTCGGCCAGCCCGACGCGTACCGCGTCGCCCAACAGCTGCAACGGTTCGGCGGCCTGGCTGGGCGGAATCCGGCGAAGTCCGCGATCTTTGGCCTGCTGAGCGAGTGCGGCCAGGCGAGCCAGCGCGCTACGCGCTTGGACGGGCCGCAGTAACTTCGGATTGGAGGAAAGAACCGCTATAGATGGCAGATCGTTTGTCGGCGGTGGCGCGGCGAATGGATCCCGCCAGCACACCTCGACCACGGCCAACCTCGAACCAACACCTACCACCACCCCGAAAAACTCCTCCGCGACGACGAAAACAACGACGACGACGAACCGTAGCCCGGGCCGCTCAGTGCAGCGTCGGTGCGTATCGCAACACCGCGCCAACACCGTCGGCCGGGGCGATCCGCTCGTCGGTGCGGACCAGCGATGCGCCGACCGACACCGCGAACATCGGCAGCGCCTCGTCGGCTCGCAGCGTTCGAGCCGGTGCCGCGCCCTGCTCGGACAGCACGTCGGCGTTCGGCGCGACGGTCGTGAGCTCGTCGTCGGCGACCACCGTTTCCTCTCCGAGGTCGCCGATGATCAGCGTTTCCACCGCACCTTGGCGAAGACCCGAGCACACCGGCCCGAGCCCTTCGGCGGCCAAGCCGGATCGCCGGCCCACTTCGGCGGTAAACCGTTGTGCCGCACCGTCAATCATGGCCAGCCGGCGCTTTAGCAACTCCGCCTCGATGGCGTCTTGCACCTCGTCGAAGTCGTGGCCGCTGTGCCGGGCTCCGACCGGCAACTCCACGATCAGCGCCCGGACTTGATGCGGCACCGTGGCACGGAAGTCCGAGCGCGACCGCACCTCGCCGATCACGAATACCGCTTCGGCCCCGGCATCGCCGAGTAGCTGTGCAACACGATCTGCCACCGCACGCATGTTCTTGCGTGCCGCCTCCTCGGTGCGCAACTGCGGATCGCCGTAGCCGGCGGTCTCAGGGCCCGACGCCTTATGCACCGGATAGCCACTGCCGTCGACGGTCTCAGTGCGCAGCGTGCCGTCGACGTGGACGGTGATGTCGGCGCCGGTGTGGTCGACAGCGACCAGCAAGTAGTTGAGGTCGGTAAACCCATGCTCGACGATCGGCACGACGTAAGGCAGCTCGGAGACTCGCACGATCGGCGCGGCGGTGGGCCGCAGCAGGTGCTCGTTGAGCACGACGCCGTCCGCACCGGCCACCACCGCACGGCCACTGCGGCCGATCGGTGGCCGCAAGTCCATCACGGCACGTTCAATATCTGCCGTCACCGACTTGCTGGCACCCAGTTTTTCTAGCTGTTCGCGCAGGGCGCGCCATTTCAAATCGACCTGGGCGGCGGCGTCTTGCGTGTCATGCGAGTCCTCGAAGTAGATCGACGCGAACGGTCCGCGGGCGGTCAGTAGCGGGCGAAGGCGTTGGGAATCCATAACCGTTCGGGTTGCCCGCGGGCCCTAGAGGCAAACGTTAGGCTCGGTCGCCCTCGGTGTCGTCGAAGAATCGCCAGTCGCCGTCGACCTCGACTTCCATCCGCCAGCCGAGTTCAGAGTTGTCGGCCTTGGTGTCGACGAACCACGCGTGGGCGTCGTCGGCGCTTTCGATGTCCTTGGTGTCGACGATGTCACCGTGGGGGTTGAGTACTCGGTAGGTAGCCACACCCGAGAGTTACCCGCTGCGGCCATCCGCAATCTGCTATTCCCCGGTGAACTGCGGCGGGCGTTTGGCGAAGGTCGCTGAGATGCCTTCGGACAGATCCTTGGACGGCAGGAACGCGGCATTCCATGCGGCCACGTAGCGCAGACTCGCTGACACCGCCGAAATCCGTTGCTGGTCAAGGACATCCTTGATACCGCGGACAGTTAGCGGCGGGTTGGCGGCGATCTCGGCGGCGGTGGCGTGTGCGGCCTGCAGCGTGGCGTCGGCGTCGGCGAATACATCGTTGACCAAGCCGATCTTCTCGGCGCGGGCCGCGTCGATGTCCGTACCGGTCAGCGCCAATTCGCGCAGGTGGCCATCGGAAAGGATCAACGGCAGCCGCGCGAGGCTGCCGACGTCGGCGACGATCGCCAGCTTGACCTCGCGCACCGAAAACTTCGCGTCGGCGCTGGCGTAGCGGACGTCCACCGCGGAGATCAAGTCGACACCACCGCCGATGCACCAGCCGTGCACCGACGCGATGGTCGGCGTGCGGCAGTCGGCGACGGCGCTGATGGTGTTCTGCATCCGCAGCACCTCGGCGTGAAAATCGCTGCGGGGTCCCGCCAACGCGCCGTCAGCCAACACCGGGGCCAGCAACCCGCCCATCGCTGGCAGGTCAAGGCCATAGCTGAAGTTGCGCCCGGACCCGGTGATGACGATGGCCCGCACCTCGGGGTCGGCGTCCAACGCAGCGAACAGCTCCGGCAGCTCGGACCAAAACGCCGGCCCCATCGCGTTGCCCTTGCCCGGTCCGATCAACGTGACCTGCGCGACGCGCTCCTTGGTATCGACGGTCACGGATTCGTACGACTGGCCCATGCCGAGACCGTACCGTGGACGCCATGTCTTCTGACCTGGGCGGGCCCGATGCGCCACCGACCGACGAGTTGGCCAGCGCAGAAGCCACGCCGGGCGCCCTGCGGCGTGTGCTGCATCCGATCTCACGCGACGAGCTGTCCAAATCCACACCATGCGCGGAATACGACGTGACGGCGCGGTGACGGTTGGCAGCAACGAGCTGCCCGCCAGAGTCGTCGCCGCTGGACCGGCTGATCGCCTTCACTGGCCGCGACCCGCGCCGTTGACCGCCGACCGACATGTCACGGCTGGCCGGGGCGCTTTGAGCCAACTGCCCGTCCCGCCAGCATCATCTGGGACCGCCGCCACGGGCCGCATGTCGCTCAACCGCACGGGCGTGGGCGGCGTCGCCGTCGTCGCCGGCGGCGCGGCGGTCGAGGTCGGCGATCGCGTCGGTGTGGCCATAGAGCACCAGCACGTCGCCGCACGAAATCCGGCTGCCTGGATCCGGATACGCCATGTAGTCGCCGTGGTTCGGGTTGATCCCGAGCAGCAGCAAGCCCTCCTCCGCCAACCCGAGCTCCCCGATCGTTCGTCCGGTCACCCAGTCGTTCACGGCGATCGCCAAGTGGCTGACCACATAACCGTGCCCGAGCTCGGCCAGCGCCACGAAGTCGCGGCCTACCAAGTCGGTCCAGCGGTGCAGTGCCCGGGCGATCAGCGCGGTCAACCGGCGGTTCACCCACGGACTACGGGAAACAAACACGAACAAAATCAATCCTGTGGCAAGCACGACGGTCCGCATCCATGAGGGCCCCGCGGCGTTGTCTCTAAAGCCGATGATCAGCGTGCTCGCGGCCGCGACCAAGCCGACGTTGCCGACGAGCATCAGCAGCATCACCACTCGGCGGCGCAGCGGATGCGCCAGCACGGTCTCGGACTCGGTGGTGGTGAAGCCGGCACCGGTCAATGCCGACCGGGCTTGGAACCGCGCGGACTGCCTGGACATCCCCGTGGCGACCAGCACCGCGGTCGCGACTCTGGTGATCAGCAGCGAGACGGCCAGCACGCCGAGCAGTGAGGCGATGGCGTACATGCCCCCGAGCCTGCCATGTCTCAGCCCACACCGGTTTGACCAGCGAAGACGTCAACCAGGCTCGCGGCCGGACGGTCAATTGGGCAAACTTACCTTGCGCCCGCTTACCTTGCGCCCGGCTGGGCCGAGTCCCGGCGGGATTATTCAAGCCCTTGGCCAATCACTGTGAGCGTTAACCCACGTGCCTCACCCGGTTGGCGCCGTCCCAGCAGCGCCACCGATGGTTTCCGGACGGGTTCGGGTGCTCGAGCGCCTGCTGCCGGCCCCTCCAGCCACAGGCCGGCCACGCCGTTGCCCATCTCGACGTTGGAGAACCGGTTCCCGTCGTCGTCGAGACAGACGGGCGGCTGCACGTCAGTGGGCGAGTTGGAGGTCTTGGCCGAACCAGCGGGACTTCTCGAGTCGACCGTTCATGCGGTGGCCGGTGACGAACTCGCCGCCCTTCCACTCGCCGAGCATGCCGTCGATGGTGGCCGGCTGCAGACTGGCCCACTAGTCGTCGAGCTCGGCGTCGGTGAGTGTCGCCGCCGCGCTGCTTGAACTCGATGAACTTCTTGCGGGCCAGCTCCTCGTTCATCCCAGCCCCCTCATATCCAGCCCTGCGCGAAGTGCAGCAGGGCGTCGTTTTCCTCCGGGGCGCCGACGGTGACCCGAACACCGTCGTCGCCGTACCGGCGGACCACAATGCGCGCGTCGGCCGCCTGCTCGACGAAGTCCAATGTGCGCTGCGCCAATGGCAGCCAGATGAAATTCGCCTGCGACGCCGGCACGATGAACCCGGCGCCGCGCAGCGTTTCGCTGACCCGAGTGCGTTCTGCGACCACCGCGTCGGTGCGGGCGAGCAGCTCGTCGGCGGCCTCCAACGAGGCGATCGCGGCGGCCTGCGAAACGTTGGTGGTGGTGAACGGAACCGAGACCTTGTTCAACGCGGTGATCACCTGCGGGTCGCCGACCGCGTAGCCGACCCGCAGACCGGCGAGTCCATAGGCCTTCGAAAACGTCCGCAGCACGACGACATTGCTGCACGAGCGAACCACCCCGAGGCTGTCGGGCGCCATGCCGTCGCGAATGTATTCGACATAGGCCTCGTCGATCGCGATGAGGATATCCGAGGGCACCGCTTCGACGAACGAGAGCAGCGCCGCGGGGTCGACGACGGTGGACGTCGGGTTGTTCGGGTTGCACACGAAGATGAGACGGGTGCGGTCGGTGACCGCCGCGAGCATGGCGTCGAGGTCGAAGGTGTGGTCGCACAGCGGGACCTCGACCGGGACGGCGCCGGCGACCCGCACCTGCAACGGGTACATCTCAAAGCTGCGCCAGCCGTAGAGCACCTCGTCGCCCACTGAGGCGGTGGCCTGAATGAGGCGTTGGCACAGATTCACCGAGCCAGCGCCGACGGCGATGTGCTCGGCGGCGAAGCTCGCGCCGACGTCGGCGTTCAGGTGTCGCGCCAGCCGCGACTTCAACTCCGCGTTGTGGTTGTCCGGATAGCGGTTGATCGTGCCGATGGCGTCCTCGATCGCCGCCCGCACGCTGGGCAGCGGCCCGTCGAACGTCTCGTTGCTGGCCAGCTTGATTGATCCGGCAACCGTCTTGCCCTCGACGTAGGCTGGCAGCGCAGCCAATTGGGGTCGCAGGCGAACAGTCATTTCGACAGCATATGTCCGGCCTGTGTACGCTGTGCTCCGCGGCGGTTCCGGAAGACCGGTTGAGCTTGATGGCGGGTCAGCGTCCGGTACCCTCAAAAATCCAAGGAGGCGTGCCAGAGCGGCCGAATGGGACTCACTGCTAATGAGTTGTCCTCTTACCGGGGACCGGAGGTTCAAATCCTCTCGCCTCCGCCAGTGTGGCGATCGCGAGCGCGGCGTAAGCCGGGCGAAGCGGGTCGCCACCAGGTCTGAGATAACTGAACACATGCGCCCGTAGCTCAACGGATAGAGCATCTGACTACGGATCAGAAGGTTGGGGGTTCGAATCCCTTCGGGCGCGCCCATTGACTGGCATGGTTCGACGGTACGAATCCCCGCGCGTCTAGTGCCATGATCGGCTCACCCAACAACTTGACCGAATCGATCATCACCGTCCCGTCTGATGCGGCGCGATGAGCGGGTTCAGATCGTCCGGTACGCGTTCGGGTGTGACTCCGACAGCGAGGGCACAGCGTGATGCGGTTTGGCTCGCGGTCCCCACCGCGCCCGAGGTTTCCATCACATCGAAACGACGTGCGGCCCGTTTAGACGCGTTCGTAGTCGGTGAGGTCGGGCCGCTGCATGACTTCGCGGAACCGGCCGAAGCTCCATGGCCAGGCGGCGGGCACGCCCTGGTCGTCGAGATACCAGCCGTGGCAGCCGGTCACCCACACAGTCTTTCTGGCGGCAGCCACCCGCTCAGCCTCGAAGCGGGCCGTGGCCTGCCGGCTGGCGCTGATCCGGCGGGTCGCGCCGCCGCTCAGCAGCTCGATCAGCTGCGTCGCCGCGCCCACACGTCGTCGAGGCGCACGCCGCCGCGGCCGACCACCTCGCGCAGCAACGGGTCTTTCACGTTGTCCTCGAGGTCGGCGTCGCAGATCGCCTGCAGCATTTTCAGTTGCGGCGAGTCCGCGTCGACCACGGCGTCGGCGAAGTTCTGCACAAAGTTGGTGTTCAGCTCGTCCCGCAATGCGGTTAGCGCCGAGCGGTTTTGCCGGTAGCGGGCCCGGTCCTCTTCGGCGATGGGCGGGTTGTCCACCGGCAGGATCCACTGCGGGGTGCGCTGAACACGTGCATCTCGGCGACCGTGTCGGCGATGGCGCCGACGATCTGCACCGCCGACGATCCGGTGCCCACCACCCCGAGGCGGGCGCCCGCCAGCCGCACGTCGTGATCCCAACGGGAGTTGTGGGACACCCGGCCGGCGAACTCCTCGAGCCTATCGCGATGTCCGGGTAGCGGGGGTGGTGCAGCACGCCGGTGGCGGCGATGACGACGTCGGCTTCGTCGCTCTCGCCGGTCGACGTCTCGATGCGCCAACGATGTCGGTCGTATTGGAGGCGGCGCACCTCGGCGCCGTAACGGATCAGGGCGTCGGCGTCGCGGCCGCGCGCCACGTTCTCGAAGTAGGCGAGAATCTCAGCGCCCGGCGCAAACATGTGACTCCACTCCGGGTTGGGGGCGACCGTGTAGCTGTACAGGTGGGCCGGCACGTCGCACGCGATCCCGGGATAGGTGTTCTCCCGCCAGGTTCCGCCGAGCCGGTCGGCCTTCTCATACACCGTGACATCGCTGAACCCAGCCTCGCGCAGCTTGATGGCGGCCAGCACCCCGGCCATCCCGGCGCCGACGATGACGAATCGCACGTCAGCTCTGCCCGCCCGACGACGGTGCGGGCCGGGCAGCGGCCAGAAAAGGAGTCGGGCCGACATCTCGGGGTCGCAGCCCGTGAAGCACCAGCGAGACAACGAAATCGGCGACTTGTGATGCGGTGACGCCGTCGTCGGTGGACAGTCGCCGGTGCGCCAGCTGGCCGATCAGCGCCGCCAGCGTATAGGCGACCATCCGGGGCGGGCCGGCCACCACCTCGCCGCGCTCCTGGCCGATGACGATGAAGGTTTCGATGTCGTCGATGAACCGCTCGTAGATGCCGCCGAGGTGCCTTTCGAACCGGTCACCTAACGCATAGGCGTCGCGGAACAGCAGCTTGACGCATGCCTTGTCAGCTTCGAAAAACTCCAATGTCGCCTGTACGGCGGTGCGAAACGACGCCTCGCCGTCGCTTTGCGGGCCCGCCCCCACAGCGGCGGTGACGTGAGCGCGCAGGGCCTGCTCCTCGACGGCCATCAACGCGTGGAACAGCTCGTCCTTGGAATTGAAATACCAGTAGATAGACCCGTAGGCCAGCCCCGACTCTTTGGCGATATCGGCGATCTTGGTGGCGTGAAAACCCTTGTCGGCAAACACCTTTTTGGCGGCGGCCATGATCTCGTCGCGGCGGGCCGACTTGTCCTCGTCACTGACCGCACGCCGCCGCCGGGTCGTGGTGCTCATCGCTGCACCAACTCGTCAAGGCGCTGCACCGCGTCGATGAACTCGTCGACCATCTCGAGCACCACCGAGCGGGCCGGCCGCACCTTGTTCAGCGAGCCGACCACCTGCCCGACAAAGTAGGTCGCCAGCTCGCGGGCCCGCGAATCCGGATTGCCGGCTGCCTGGTGGATACGCAGCTGTGGGTCGCCGATCAGCGCGCTTTGCAACGGCATGCCCAACGGCTCCGGGGTATCGGACCGGTCCCACTCGTCGGTCCAGGCGGTGCGCAGCATCCGGGCCGGCTTGCCGGTCATCGACCGTGACCGCACCGTGTCTGAGGACGTGGCCGCCAAGAACTTGTCCTTGACCACCGGCGGCGTCTCGGCTTCCTCGGTGGTCAGCCACACCGACCCGCACCACACGCCCTCGGCGCCCAACGCCAACGCCGCGGCGACCTGCCGGCCGCGGGCGATGCCGCCCGCGGCCAAAACCGGCGTCGGCGACACGGCGTCCACCACCTCGGGGACCAGCACCATCGTCGCCACCTCCCCGGTGTGCCCACCGGCCTCGGTGCCCTGGGCGACGATCAGGTCGACGCCCGCGGCGGCGTGGCGCACCGCATGCTGCGTGGTGCCGGCCAGCGCCGCGACGACGACGTCGTTGGCGTGGGCGCGCGCGACCAGGTCGGCCGGCGGCGGCCCCAGTGCGCTGGCGATCAGCTTCATGTCGTGGCCGAAGGCCACATCAAGCAGCGGCTGGTAGCCCTTCGGCGACACGTTGAGCCCGGCGCCGACCGGCAGCCGGTGTTCGTCGTCCGGCGCCGGAATGCCATAGCGGGCCAGCAGGTCGTCGAGGAACGCACGATGCTGCTCGGGCAGCAGCTCTCGGATTTGTTCGGCGTCGATCCCGCCGTCTTCTGCGCCCACATACTTGGGCGGCAACAGCAGGTCCACCCCGTAGGGAAGACCGCCGGTCTGCTCGTCGATCCACGTCAGCTCCGCTTCCAGCCGGGCCGGGCTGTGCGCCACCGCGCCAAGGATCCCCAACCCGCCCGCTTTCGACACGGCCGCCACCACGTCGCGGCAGTGACTGAACGCGCAGATCGGGAACTCCACGCCGAGCATCTCGGCGACCCTGGTTCGCATTTCGGCGACGCTACGGATTATCGATTGACGTGTCAATCGAGTACGGTAGTGTGCCGGTCATGGCCGATCCGTTGACCGACGAACAGCAGCACATGCACCGCCAAGCGGTGCGAGAACTCATGCCGACCACCCCGTTTCTGGCCGGCCTCGGCATCGTCTTCGAACGCTACGAGCCCGACGCCGCCAAGCAGTCGGACCTGCTGTGCCACGGGCGCACCGTGCGGCGGCGCAAGGAACTGACCTTCACCGAGATCACCGCCACCGACATCGACGGCAACGTCGTCGCACACGCGGTGCAGACCTACCGCATCGTCTGATTCTTGACGAGCCGGCGGACCAGGAGTGCGATGACGAAAAAGGCGCGGATGACTGAGCGACAACCGGCCCAGGTCGACGACCTCGACACCCGGATCGAAGCATGCCACCGTCACCTTCGACGCGACGGCAGCGCGCCTGATCCGCACCGAGCGTGGCGCTGCGCAACTCCGCCGAGACATCGCGAATCTGGCGTGCATCGCCCTGGCCAACGAGAGCATAGGCGGGGCGCAGGCAGTGGGACTTCGTCGTCGTCACCGATAAGGCTCAGCTGCAGGAACTCTCAACGGTGTGGCAGGGCGCCGGCCATATCGCGGGGGCCGCGGCGGCGATCGCCTTGGTCCTGCCGGTGCCGCCCAGCGACCGCCGGAAGGTGACCGACCAATATGACGTCGGGCAGGCCACCATGGCGATGATGATCGCGGCCACCGACTTGGGCATCGGCACCGGCCATTCGTCGGTGGGCGATCAGGACAAGGCACGTGAGATCCTCGGTGTCCCCGACGGTTACGAGGTGGCTTATCTGCTCGGCGTCGGCTATCCCGCTGACCGCCCGCTCAAGCCCATCCGCCAACCGAACCGGCGACCCTTCGACGAAGTCGTCCATCACGGACACTGGTGAAGCGCATGACCGGCGATCACAATGGCGACTACGGAATCGACGGGTCGTTTCACACGGTGTCCGCGCGCGGCCAGGCGATCGGCGTCAGTGCGGCGTCGGCCGGCCTGGCGTTAACGGCCGGTATCAGCCTTGCGCGTGGCAGGGGTTTGACCGCTGCGCTGACCGGCGCCGCGTCCGTCGGCATCGCGGCAAGCGCCGCCCTCTACATCTATGCCACCAAAGCCGGCAAGTTCGAAGTCTGGAACCGCATCCTCGACGACCTGCAACTGCATGGTGACGAAACCCTGCTCGGCATGGGTTGCGGTCGAGGCGCGGTGTTGCTGGCGGCGGCCAAACGGCTGCCGCGTGGACACGCGATCGGCGTCGACCTCTGGCAGGCCGACCAGACCGACAACTCGCCCTCAGCCACCCTGACCAATGCGAAGCTGGAAAACGTCGCCGACCGCATCGAATTGCACACCGCCGACATGACCGCACTACCGTTCGAGGACAACAGCTTTGACGCTATCGTCAGTAGCCTTGCCATTCACAATATTCCGGGCCACGACGGACGGCGGCGGGCCCTGAACGAGGCGATGCGCGTCTTAAAGCCCAGCGGTCGCTTGGCTATCGCCGACCTGTGGGAAACCCGCCAACACGCCGAACATCTTCAAGAGCGCGGCTGGCAGCACGTGCAGCGGCGCAGCGTCGGATGGCGCATGTGGTACGGCGGGCCGTGGATGTCCACGCATCTGATCACCGCGGCGAAACCCGTGTCGACGTAGCCTTCGCCCCGCGCCAGCCGATCAGTAGTTGTTGCAGGTGTTGGCGACCTGGTCGACAAGTCCGGCGAACTGCTGAACGTACGGCTGCGATTGGGGCTTGCTTTCCAGCTCCTCGGCGATCTGTCGGCGCTGATCCGGCGACGAGTCGAGGAATCCGCGCAACGCGGCCTGCGCCGTCGGCGACCCGTTCAATTGTGCGCCCGCGGCCGGCGATTGAGCATTCAGCGCCGACACCACCTGGGCGTAACTGCACGTGGTGTTGATGGCCGGGCTCAGGTCGGGATCGGCGGACGCTATGCCGGTCTGAGCGGTCAAGCCGACTGCCAGCATGCCCGCCGCGGCGGACAATCGGCTCAACGACAGCGTGATCATGTGAAGAACCTCCCGATGCACCGCCCGACGGGCAACGGCGACCACAACAGCCTACCGACTTCGGCGGCAACCGCATCAGGTTCAATGCAGCATCCGGCAGCGGCGCGACGTCGTCGTTCCCGCATCGGTCCCTGGTCACCGCGACCAAGCCGAGCTGAACCACACGCAAACGCCGGGCCAACACCCGCAAAAGCTGCTGGTTGCCGCGGCGATGCGCGCAGCTTGCTCGCCTGCACTGTGGAATCCGATGAAACTCACCAACGCGCTGCGGCACCCCCCGCTGGTTCCGCGCGTCGAAAAGCCCCGCGCCGAAGGCCAATTCCACCTTGCCGGCGGGCGCCGACTCGGCTACGCGGAGTTCGGCGACCCCGCCGGCCCGGTGGTGCTGTGGTTCCACAGCACCCTGGGCGCGCGCCGCCAATTCCCGATGCTCGGCCGGCGGGCCACCGAGAAGCTCGGCCTGCGGGTCATCATCGTGGAGCGCCCGGGCACCGGGCTCTCCGATTCCCACCGCTACGCCGCGGTGACCGACTGGGGCGCCGACATGGCCCAGGTGACCGATGCGCTCGACGCCGAGCGGCTGGGCATCGTGGGGACTGGTTCCGGTGAACTCCAGGGCGCGTGTCTGCACGGCGCTTTGCGCGACATGGTCGGGTTGCGACACGGTAACGGATGCATACCTAATCGAGGCTCAGCAGACGCATCAACCACATTCGCCACTATCGTCACATAAGCCAACGGCGGGCGCCAGTGCGACGGCCCGCCCCTGGGAGGTGGGATATGTCGGCGATGCGGCGAATCGTTTCAATATCGGTGGCGTCGGCGGCTGCAGTCGGACTGGTCGTTCCGATCGGCGTCGCACCGCCCGCGTTCGCCACACCGTGCAGCGCCCCCGAAGCGAACGGCCCAGCCCCTGCCGCGCTTCCGGACATGCCCTCGCCGGCGCCGGTGGTCGCGCCGCCGACGGGACGTCGGCCCCGAGGTACCAATGACCATGCGCCGCTACCGAAATTGGGCCCGCTGATCCAGTCCTTCGGCTCCCTGCTGAAACCGCTTACTCAAAACCCTGCGCAGCTTCAGGCGGCGGTGACACCGGGGCCCACACCGCCGGGCGCGGCCATCCCACAATCCCCGGACGCTAACCAGGCCGTTCCGAACGCAGCGCCGATGCCGCCTCCAGCCGCCGCCGGCATCGCCGGGGCTCCGACTTCACTCGTCGACTTCGTGACCGGGCCGAACAGCCCGAACAAGACCCTCGACAGGTTCGGTATCTCGGGAACTGACCTCGGGATACCCTGGGACAACGGCGATCCCGGCACTCATCAGGTTTTGATGGCGTTCGGCGACACCTTCGGCTATTGCAGCGTGCACGGCCAGCAATGGCGGTACAACGTGCTGTTCCGCAGCCAGGATCACGATCTGAGCCAGGGTATCCACGTCGCGGACGGGGTGCCCCACAACCCGTACTCCGGTTCACCGGTCTGGGCGCCGGGCCTGTCGAAACAGGTCCTCAACAGCATCCATAAGGCGTCGCACGAGACGGGAATCATCCCGACCTCAGCCATCTCCCTGGGCAGAACGCAGTACATGAACTTCATGTCCATCAGGAACTGGGGCCGCGACGGCGAATGGTCGACGAACTATTCGGGAATCGCGAGATCCGTTGACAACGGCCAGACTTGGGGCGTCTTCCCCGGCACCATCCGGCTGGCCGCCGCGGACACTGTCCCGGGCGGCCGGTACTTCCCCGGCAATGAGAACTTCCAGATGGGGGCATTCATGAAGGGACAGGACGGTTATCTCTATTCGATCGGAACTCCGTCCGGTCGCAATGGTCCGGCGTTTCTGTCGCGGGTTCAGCCGAATTTTCTGCCCGACCTGACCAAGTACCAGTACTGGAACGGCGAAGGAAAGGGCTGGGTTGCGCGGGACCCGAGTGCGGCCACGCCGATTTTTCCGGGGCCGGTCGGTGAAATGTCAGCGCAGTACAACGACTATCTCAAGCAATACCTGGCGCTCTACACCAACGGCGGCAGCAATGATGTGGTGGCCCGGACGGCGCCGTCGCCGGAAGGACCCTGGAGTCCGGAGCAACCGCTGGTGTCGTCATTTTCGATGCCGGGCGGTATTTACGCGCCGATGATCCATCCCTGGTCGTCAGGACGAGACCTGTACTTCAACCTGTCGCTGTGGTCGGCATATGACGTGATGCTGATGCACACCGTGTTGCCGTAGGCGACGACGTCAGGAGGCCGCCTCAGGCACATTGAAACTCATGCTCACCGTGGTTCCCGAAGGGGTGCAGTCCATCTCGAGCCAGTCGCTGACCGTCCGGATCAGCACCAGTCCGCGTCCGCGGAGGCCGGGGTCGGCCGGCGCTGCTTTCCACGAACCTTTGTCGATGACCCGCACGTGCACTCGGGCACCGTCGTTTTCACCTTCGATCTCAACCTTGCCCGGCCTATGGCCGCGGTAGGCGTGCTCGACGCTGTTAGCGGCCGCCTCGTTGACCGCCAAAACGATGTCGGCGGCCATCCCGTCGGGAATCGCGGCGGCTTGCAGCCATGCAGCCAGCTGATGTCGGGCGCCACTTAATTGCTCGGCCGCTGCGGGTTTCACAATCTTCAGCGGGGCGTAAGGGTGCCGGTAGACGACGAGCGCGATGTCATCGTCGTATCCGGTTGGCGGTGCCAGCTCGCGCAGGACCGCGTCCGCGACGCGGTCGACGGGCAGATGCATCCCGCCGGCCACAGTAGCACTGACCCGCGCAAGCCCGTCGTCGATTGTCGCGTCGCGCCGCTCAACCAATCCGTCGGTGTAGAGCATCAAAGTCGAGCCCGACGGGAGAACCACCGACGATTGTGGGCGAAGGTCCTTGCGGCGCACGGCCAGCGGTACCGAGCGAGCGTCAGAGAGCAGGACCGGCTCGGACTGAGGTGCAGCCAGCAGAGCCGGTAGGTGGCCGGCGCAGCTATAACGGAATTCAGCGGATTCGGTGTTCAGGATCGCGAGAAAGACCGTGGTGCAGAAGGCGTCCGGGATCAGCTCGGCTACGGCGTCAAGGTCTTCGAGCAGCTTCGCGGGCTCAGCGCCGGTGAGCAGCAGCGCCCGCGCGGAGCTGCGAAGCTGACCCATCACCGCGGCGGCTGAAAGGCCGCTTCCCACACAGTCTCCGACGATGATGCCGATCCGATGATCATCGACCCGCAATACGTCGTACCAGTCGCCGCCGATCTCCAGGGGCGGGACCGCGGGTTCGTAGCGAACCGCGAAGCCCGGCGGAAGCTCGGTCGGCGCCAGCATCGCGTGCTGCAACGTCAGCGATGTTTCGCGTGCGGACTCAAACTGGCGCACGTGCTGGATTGCCAACCCCAGATGACCGGCGAGCACGGTGGCCAGCAGCCGATCCTCGGCGCTCACCCGGCGTGGCGCCCGCAGTTCCAGCCACAATCCGACATCCCCACCGCCGGTGAGCACCGCGACGATTCCGTGTGCCATGCCCGAGTTGTCCGGGGATTCGATCGGCTGGACGGTGAGTGGTAACTGATGACGGGCCTGCTGAAATATCTGCCGCAGCGCGGGATCCAGTTGGCGCCACGGCAGCGTGGCGCTTTCTCCGGCCACCTGAATCGTCGGGTCGCCGCCGTCGTTCGTCGGCCACACGGCGGCCACCACCCGATGTACATCGAGCGCGTTGCGACACTCATCGAGGGTGATTGCCAGCACTTCGGCCATGCTTTTGGCGACGCCAACCGCGGTGGCCAGGCGTAGCACCGCGTTTTCCCGTGCCGCGAAGGCGCGTTCGGCGGTGATGTCGCGCATCGTCCCGACGTACACGTCGTGATCGGCGACGTGTGTCGTCACCCGGTTGATAGTGACCGCCACCCACTCCAGGCGACTGTCTCGATGGCGGATCGCCGTCTCGTAGTGGACTTGGTTCTCCTGATTGAGACGCGATTGTTGTAACAGCGCCGCCTTCTTGTCCACCAACCACGGATGCGGCCACCGGTACGGGACGCCGTGGGCCGGGTAGCCGGTGATCTTGGCGAAAGCGTCGTTGACCTCCGTGACGGCTCCTTCGTGGTTGGCAACGAAGAATCCCTCCTGCAGCGAATTCACCAATGCGTCGCGGAACTCGTCGCGATCGGCAAGGTCTTCGGCTCGGGCCCGCTGTTGCTCGTAACGCTTTGTCCCGTCGAGGAATCCGCGGGTCGCGACGTCGAGTGGGGCCAGCGTCTGCAGTAGGAAGGCCAGAGCTGCCGGTCGGTCGAAGTACGGATCCTGCGCGAGCTCGTCGACCAGTTGGAAATGGTTCTCGATGATGCCCAGCGTGCTGATGCGCATCTGCAAGGCCAGGCGTCCGAGTTCGTGGCCGAAGGCGAGCTCTTCCTCGCCACGCTCCTGCAGGTAGGTGCGCAGGGCTGCGGCGTACCTGGCATGGAAGTCGCCCGGCTCAGTCATAAGCGCCGCTCCTCCTCATCGCTGTGCTCTGCATCGTCGTCGGCGCGGTCATAAGCGCCGCTCCTCCTCATCGCTGTGCTCTGCATCGTCGTCGGCGCGGTCATAAGCGCCGCTCCTCCTCATCGCTGTGCTCTGCATCGTCGTCGGCGCGGTCATAAGCGCCCGTTGCTGAAGCGCCTCGGTGTCGTGCAGCGAGCACCAGCGCGTCATCGTTTTCTTTGGCGTAGTTGTGCAGAATATGATCGACGATCGCCAAAGGCGATGCGGCGAAATCGATGTCGTCCAGATGGCCGTCGACGATGCCGTCGCTGGCGATCACCAACAGATCGCCGGGCCGGACCGAGACGTGCTGTGGTGTCAGCGTTTCGGGTATGCGGTAGCCGACGATGCCGCCGATAAGGCGCGCGGAAGACCGCACCTCGACGCCGGCAGGGTGTTTGGCGACGAGGTCGGCTGTGACATTGCCGACGCCGATCCAACTGAGCGTACCGGCCTGAAAATCGAGGTGCGCCAACGTCATCGCTACACCCCTGGTGCCCGAGAGGGCATGGTGACAGCGCTTTACCAGGACGTCGAGCGGCTCGGCACGAGCAGCCCGGAGCACCTCCACGCCGCGCTGCGACGCCTCGGCGGCGTCCGCGCCGTGGCCGAGACCGTCCAGCACACCGAGGAGCGCGCCGGCTTGGTTCACGTCGACCGCGATCAATCGGTCGCCGCATATGTTTTCACCCGGCCGCGCCCGCGCCTTGGCCGCCCATTCGATCGGACCCAACCAACCGTGCTCAGCCATTGTGCGGAATCCACTTCCACATCTCGATAACCGTCCCCTGGCCCGGGGCGGATTCTATGGTCAAGCGGTCCATCAACCGACGCGCCCCGGGTAGGCCGAGGCCTAGGCCGCGCCCGGTCGAAAAGCCGTCCTCCATGGCGCGTTCGACGTTGGCGATGCCCGGACCGTCGTCCTCGGCACGCACTACCAGCGCCTGCTTGCCCTCGCGATCTTGCACCCCAACCCGAATCGATCCGTAGCCAGCATAGCTGGTGATATTGCGGGCGACTTCCGAGATCGCCGTGGCGATCATCGTGACATCGGTCAGCGAGAAACCGAGCTTGCGGGCCAACTGATGGCCCGCTTGACGTGCCGCGACGATGTCGTCCGGGTTGCCGACATCGACAATGACATCATCCGCCACCGTCGACTCCGATCGATTTACCCAGTCCCAGTTGTCTATTCAGCAGCGCCAGCCCCTCTTCGAGATCCAGCGCCGTATACATATCGTCGAACATCAGCCCCAGTTGGACCATCGCGAATGCCACCTCAGGCTGCAGTCCCACGATCACGGTGTCCGCGCCGCGTAGCCGGGTCATATGCGCAATCGTGCGCAGCGACCGGGCGGCGAATGAGTCCATCACGTCGATAGCGGTGACGTCGACGATGATGCCCTGTGCGCGAAAGCGGCTGACCCGCTCCATGAGGTCATAGCGCAGCCGCTCGGTGTCGGAGTCGGTCAACGCCGCCTGCACGGTGGCAATGAGGATCGGGCCCTGCTTCAGGATCGGTACCGGCATGGCGCGCTCGGGTCAGTTCTCGGCGAAGTACCGGTTATCCGACCGTCTCGCCGGTGCGGGTGACCTCGTAGCCCAGCAGACGTTCGGCTTCCTCGATTCCGCCCTGCAGGTCGCCGACGGCGTTCATCTTGGAAAGATCCAGGCCGATCGTCACCAGGGTGAGCGCGATCTCCGACGACAGGCCGGTGATGATGACGCTGGCGCCCATCAGGCCAGACGCGTCGACGGTCTGCACCAGGTGGTTGGCCACCGTGGAGTCGATGGTGGGCACACCGGTGATGTCGATGACGACGACCTTGGCCCGGTTGGCGCGAATAGCTCGCAACAGTTGCTCGGTGAGCTGCCGGGCCCGCTGATTATCGAGGACGCCGATGATCGGCAAGATCAGCAACTGCTCGCGCACCTGCAGCACCGGCGTGGACAGCTCGCGGATGGCCTCTTGCTGCTGCCGGATGATGCGCTCGCGTTCCTGCACGAAGCCGACGGCGACGGTGTTGGCGATCCGGTTGGCGGCCGGCTCATAAGCGTCGAGCACTCGGTTGAGTAAGTCGAAGTCCGTCTGGTACTTCTCGAACAGCGAACGCGCTAACACGTCGCGGAGCAGCAACACGATGCCGACGACCTCGTTGGTCTCGACGCCACGCGGAATGATGCGCTCGGACAAGTCTCGTGCGTAATCCTGCAGCGCCTCGACGCTACCGGTCTCGAGCACCTCGACGTAGCTGTCGTACACCGTGGTTGCCTCGGAGAAGATCTCCTCCGGCGACATCGCGGTGAGCAATTCGGCTTCGGTGATTCGGCGGGCCCATTCCTCGCGCAAGGCAGTTCGGTTGTGGCGTAAGTGCTGCACTAGCTGTGGGAGCAGCAAACCCTCACCCGAGATCGACGGCGTCGGATTGACGACGCTCGTTCCCGACAAATCAATCGTCTGGTCCGACATCAGACCTCCCGGCGTGCCGCAGGTGCGCAGAATTCCCGTGCCAAGATTAGCCGAGCCTCGCCGGACGAGGAGTTGAAGTAGTATTTCTGCCAGTTTGCGGCGGCGGCACCGGGTCGGCACCAGATCCGCCAGGCGCAATCGGACTGTCGATTAAGGATGGCCGTTGCCAGCTGCGGATCCGATCACCAGTTCCCTCGTTCACCGCGAAGGGGTGGCCGTGGTCAGCATCGGCGGTGAAATCGATTTGAGCACCGCGCCGGCGTTTGAAGCGGCGATTGCCGGAGCGCTTGACGACGATCCGCCGGTTCTGGTTATCGAGCTGTCCGAAGTGAGCTTCATGGCATCGATCGGCCTGCGCATCCTGGTGGCCACTCAGGAAAAGGCCAGCAAATCTGTTCAGGTCGCGATAGTGGCCAACAATCCGGCGACGAGCAGACCGATGGAGTTGACCGGCCTCGACAAAGTCCTCTGCGTGTATCCGACGCTGGACGACGCGTTGACCGCGATGGGTGCCGGGCCTACGGACTAGACCGAGCGCAGCGCCCGGCGGGCGTCAGCCTTGCCCACGTTCCAACATGCCGACCGCATCGCGCGTCGACATTGCCGGAGAGCGATTTCGTCCGCGGGCATGAAACTCGCGCCTCGATCAAGCGGTTTCCATCAGCTCACACGTCTGCTCGAACAGACTCACCGTGGCCGCATGCAGTAGGTCGCCGATCATGCACATCTCCCAGTCGACGATTGCGACGACCTGCGGACCGGTCCGGGAGAACGTCGCATTGGCGGCGTGGTAATCGCCGTGTATGACGCCCGGCGCCCACACCGACGGCCGGCGTTGTTCGAGCCAATTGGCAACATCGTCAACCCCGGGAATGTCGGGCCCGGGTAGTTTTCCAATGCTCGATACGATTCCAATTCCGAAAGCCAGCGTGGCACCTGGCGTTGCAGGAAACCCTCCGGCTTGCCGAAATCGCCGGGCCCGACCGCGCGGTAGTCGACGGCCCCCAGCTTGGCCAGGGCATCAGCCATCGACAGCCCCATCTGGAACCACACCGCCGGGTCGCCGGCATGCAGCGCAGGCAACTCCTCGCCCGCGTCGCACTACATCCGGCCGACCCGATCGAGTGAACCCCAACATGATGCTCTGCGTCCCGCCGCTGATTTTGCAAACATCTTCCAGCGGGCCGTCGCCCAAGCCTTGCCGCGACATCCACTCGGCCACGGCGTTCAGGGCTGCTAGGTCCTCCACGATGCAGAAGCTACCGTCTGCAAAGATCGCGCAATGGCGCCACGGGTGATTGCGGGTTGGCCCCCGATCATGACTCAAACTGCGAGATACCCGAGGGCAGCCGCAAAAGTGTTCGGCGATACCGATTTTTACGGCCCGTCGCGACGCTGATGACAGACCAGCCCGCCCAGCTGGGCGACGTCCACGAGATCGCCGCCGCCATGCCGTATGCGCGGCGAATCGAAGGACCGAAGGGCAATGCGATCTACCAGGTGGGTGGCAAGTCGTTCGTGTTCTTTCGCACCCCGCAACCCGATGCCGTCGACCCCGATACCGGGGAACGCCTCGACGACGTGATCATGATCTGGGTCGAATCCGAGAGCGAGAAATTGGCGCTGGTGCAGGACCCGGATTCGCCGTTTTTCACCACCGCTCGATTCGAGGACTATCCGTCGGTGCTGATACGGGCCAGCAGGTTAGCCGAGGTCAGCAGAACGGAACTGGCCGAGCTGATTCAAGATGGCTGGCGCTCACGCGCATCGAAGCGTCGTGCGGCACAGTGGATCGCGGCGAACCGTCGGTAGCCTAGGGTGAAATGCCGCGCAACCGCTGGCGATGGGAGGAATGACGATGCCGCGGACCGATAACGATTACTGGGACATCACCGAAAGTGTGGGGTCGACGGCGCTTGGAGTTGCCGCGGCACGCGCCGCCGAAACCGACAGCGAGAACCCGCTCATCCGTGATCCTTTCGCGCGGGCATTTCTGGAGGCGGCCGGCGAGGGCATGTGGACTCTGATGGCCGATCCCGACAAGTCGGCCAAGCTGACGGATGACGCCGATCTGCTGGCCCAGCTGCAGGTGATGATCGACTTCATGGCCGTGCGCACAGCGTTTTTCGACGAGTACTTCCTCAATGCGGCCGCATCCGGTGTTCGACAGGTGGTGATCCTGGCAGCCGGCTTGGATGCGCGCGCGTGGCGGCTGCCTTGGCCCGACGGAACCACTGTCTACGAGCTCGATCAGGCCAGAGTCCTGGATTTCAAATCGACCACCTTGGGGCGCCGCGGCGCACAGCCGACGGCGAGGCTGGTGAGCGTCGCGGTCGACCTGCGGCAGGACTGGCCAACGGCCTTGCGGCAGGCGGGATTTGACCGATCTCAGCCGACCGCATGGTCGGCGGAGGGTCTGCTGCGGTATCTGCCTGCCCAGGCCCAGGACCTGCTGTTCGAGCGCATCCTGACGTTGAGTCCGTCCGGTAGTTGGCTGGCCACCAACGCACCGGCGGAGAGCGCACTGGAACCCGAACGGTTGGCCCGCCAGCGTGAACAATCGCAGCGCTTGCGCGCCGCCGCAGCCCAGGCGCTCGACACCGAGGTGCCCGAGCTTGAAGACCTGTGGTACCCCGAGGAACGTACCGACGTGACGGAATGGCTGCGCGATCGCGGTTGGGACGCGTCGGCGATCACGATGGGCGAGATGCTGGCCCGATATGGCCGCAATGTTCCCGCCGACGACATCCTGCCGCCAACCGTGTTCGTATCTGCGCAACGGCGATAACGAGGCCCCTGGCGCGCAACGGATTTGGATGCTCTGCAGAGTAAGTACTGGTCTCGATCCGCCAAGCGACGGGTAGGCAGCCTTTTCAGGACCAGCGGAGGAGATACCACGCGCACTCTGGGTTAGAGCATGAACCGCCCGCGCCGCAGACTCCCGAACCGGCGACGCCGGCCGAGCCGCCGGAACGGTTGACACCCGCCGAGGAACCGGAACGGGTCATGCCGGCGCCGCAGGAGCCGCCGGATTAGGCCGCAGGAGCCGCCGGATTAGGGCGCAACGTCGGCCAACCTGATCCGTCCCGCCCCAGGGACGGGCAGGCGAGTGGGCATCCCGATTGGATGCGGCTGCAAACGGTTGCGATCAGGTGCAACAGCGCCATGCAACTATCTTGGCCCATTCGCGAACGTGAGATAGCTGTCGCGCAGGTTTAGCGGCGGTTATTGGTCACGTTTGGAATTCGACCGGCTGGGGTATGTAACTCGCACAGAATCGTGTGAACCGACGGAGGTCACGGTGCGATATGGTGGCGCGGTAAGCGCGATTGTGCTGGTCTGGCTGCTGATCGGGGTCTTGGCGGCCTGGCAGCGCGACTACTTCCAATCGGGCGACACCAGTTGCGCGACAGCGGGAACCATTGCGCTGACGGTGATTGCCGGGCCGCTGAATTACGCCGGCGTCAACCCGCGAGTGCACTGCGATTTGCCCCAGCCCAGTTCGATGCCCGCGGTCGACCTCGAACGCCTGCTCGGAATGGAGGCGTAATGATTGCGCTCGGCGTCATTTTGATCATCTTGGCGTTGGTATTAAAAACTGTTCATTGGTTATTCACGCTCGGTGTCATTTTGCTGGTTATCGGTGCAGTGTTCTGGCTACTGGGCAGAGTGGGCCGGCCGGTCGCCGGCCGTCGCTATTGGTACTGACGCGGTCAGCGGAAAACCCCTACCGAAACAACTAAAAGGGAGTCGTCATGGTCATCCTCGGAATCGTCTTGCTCGTCGTCGGTTATGTGCTGCCACTGCCGGTCCTGATCACCGTCGGGTGGATTCTGGTGGTCGTCGGTGCGGTCCTGTGGATCCTTGGCGCCGTGGCCGGCCGGTGGCCGGCCGACGATACTGGTTCTGACGTCCAACGCACCAGCCTGGGCTGCTCACGGCCGGCACATAGGATCGGCACAGCAGCGCCTCATCGCGCCGGGCATACTTTGAAGCTGTGAGCCAACCGCACGCGCCGGTCGAACGCGTCGTTATGCGCCGCGCGGACGGGAATCCGATCAACGTGCTGGTGGTCGACGACGAAGCCGTGCTCGCCGAGATGGTGTCGATGGCGCTGCGCTACGAAGGCTGGAACATTGCTACCGCCGGCGACGGAGCCTCGGCGTTGGAATCGGCCCGGACACAGCGGCCCGACGTGGTCGTCCTGGACGTAATGTTGCCCGACATGAGCGGGCTCGACGTCTTGAGGAAGCTGCGGGCAGGAAATCCACAGCTGCCCGTGCTGCTGTTGACGGCAAAGGATGCGGTGGAAGACCGCATCGCCGGCCTCACCGCCGGCGGCGACGACTACGTCACCAAACCGTTCAGCCTCGAAGAGGTGGTGTTACGGTTGCGCGCGTTGCTGCGGCGCACCGGGGTGACAACCGAGGATAGCGGTGCCCAGCTCGTCGTCGGTGACCTGGTGCTCAACGAGGACAGCCACGAAGTGACCCGTGCCGGTGACCCAATCTCATTGACGTCCACCGAGTTCGAGTTGCTGCGCTTCATGATGCGCAATTCCAGGCGGGTACTGAGCAAGGCGCAGATCTTGGACCGGGTATGGAGTTACGACTTCGGCGGCCGGTCGAACATCGTCGAGCTGTACATCTCGTATCTGCGCAAGAAAATCGACAACGGGCGCGAGCCCATGATCCACACGCTTCGTGGCGCAGGTTACGTGCTCAAGCCCGCCCGCTAGCCATGGGACGGACGTGGTCGCTGCGGCTACGGTTGTTGATCGGGCAAGTCGTGGTGCTCGCCATCGTGTGCGTTGGGATCGGTGGGGTGACCGAGTTGGCGTTGTACCGATATCTGGTGGGCCAGCTCGACACTCAGCTGCTTGACGCCTCGCAGCGCTCGGTGCGGATATTCGGTGAGCCGCCCTCTGCGCCGTGGCGGCATCACCTACGGCCATTCCCGCGACCGGGCCCGGGGCCGGTCTTCCTGGATGCTCCGGGCCAGCCGGTGGGCATGCTCGCGGCCGCGATCGGCAACGGCGGGTCGATCGAGGCCGGATACCTGACCACCGCAGGCGCCCGGGCCGCGTTGACCGACGACGCCAAGGCCCAGCTGGCCGCGGTCCCAGTCAACCGCACGCCGGTCACCCGAGATATCAAAGGGCTGGGGCGGTATCGCGTCATTGCCGCGCCGGTCCGCCGCAGCGGCGACATCGTCATCACCGGCCTGTCGCTGTCCACCGTCGACGCCACGATGATCCGGGTCCTGCTGGTCTTCGCGGTGGTCATCGTGATCGCCGTGGCGGCCGCCACGGCGGCGGGCATCGTGATCATCCGGCGAGCGCTGGCGCCGCTGCGCCGCGTCGCGCAGACCGCCGGGGAGGTCGTCGATTTGCCGTTGGACCGCGGCGAAGTTGCGCTGCCGGTGCGGGTGCTCGCCGACGACGCCAACCCGCGCACCGAGGTAGGGCAGCTGGGTTCGGCGGTGAACCGGATGCTCGACCACATCGCGGCCGCATTGTCGACGCGGCAGGCCAGCGAGACGCGGGTGCGCCAATTCGTCGCCGACGCCAGCCACGAACTACGCACGCCGCTGGCGGCGATCCGCGGTTACACCGAGTTGGCGCAGCGGATGCGCGAGGACAGCGACGCGGTGGCGCATGCGATGAAACGCGTGGAATCCGAAACCGAGCGGATGACCCACCTCGTCGAGGACCTGCTGCTGCTTGCCCGCTTGGACTCCGGGCGACCGCTGGAACGCGAATCGGTGGATCTGTCCCGGGTGGCCGTCGACGCGGTCAGTGACGCGCACGTCGCCGGGCCGGATCACCAGTGGGAGCTGGACTTACCCAAGGAGCCGGTGATGGTCTGCGGTGATGCCGCCCGGCTGCATCAGGTAGTGGCCAACCTGCTGGCCAACGCCCGCGTCCACACCGGCGCGGGGACCGTGGTGACCACCCGATTGGCCTCCGACGCGACACATGCCGTGCTGAGCGTGATCGACGACGGGCCGGGAATCCCGGAGCAGTTGCAGTCGGAGGTCTTCGAGCGGTTCGCCCGCGGTGACACGTCCCGATCCCGTAAGGGCGGCGGCGCCGGCCTGGGGTTGGCGATCGTCACGGCGGTGGTCAAAGCCCATCACGGCGCGCTCACGTTGGACAGCGCGCCGGGCCACACCGACTTCACGGTGCGATTGCCGCTGGCTGCGGATTAACGCAACGACTGCGACGCCAGGGGGGCGTCGCCGTCATCTGTGTGTTATCGAATGGCCCTCGGGACAGGTGACATCCATCTCGAAGGACTTGTTCACCGGCTGCATCGAGTCAGACATATCCACCCCGGTCGCTGTCCCGGAGATCTTGTACTTACTGCCGTCCTTGGTCGCGCTGGCGTTACCTTGACCAGTGCCCGGCGTGTAGCCCAGCGTGACCCCATTGACGGTGCCGACTCCGACCGACTCAACCGCGGGCGGGCTGGCATCAGTAAGTACGGCGCCAATGCCGGTGGACACCCGACCGATGGTGATGTTGACATTGCCGGCCGCCGCGGTGCAGGCGACGCTGCCCTGGACGTTCTGGTCTTTGCCGTCGATGCTGACTTTCGCCGCGGATGAGCCGCTCGAACCGGCCGCCGCGGCGCTGGTTTGACTCGGCGACGAGCCGCTACCGCTGGTCGATGATTTGTTGCTCGAACTCGAACATCCGGATAAACCTACGGCCACAATCGCCGTCGCTGCTGCAGCGACCGTAACTGAACGCTTCACTCGGGCCCTTTCGCCGTCGTGGCGGTCCACAGGAACTTCATAGGCCGTTTTGGCAGTGCGCAGCCTGGCCGAACGACGGGCATCGGGTCCGCTAAAAATTTGCTTCAGCGTTCACATCCTCACGCCGTGACGACGGACTTCGCCGTGAGATCGCGTCCAGGGCTGTGGTTTTCGGGAGTAGCACGACCATGACGGCAACCTCGTCGAATCAAGCGGGCCCCGTTCGCATCCAGCCAGCGGCCCAGCGCGCCTGCACCCACAATCTGCACGCTCCAATCTCTGCACGCAGAATAGTATTCTCCGCTCAGATGACAAGGGCGGTGCAGACCGCAGAACCGGTGGCCGCCGCGCGCGGTCTGGCAGTCGAGACCGACGATCGCTTCGCCGAATACGACCGCGACCTGGCGCGCTACATCCCGATCGGGCACATCCGCGACGAGAACCCGCAAGAGTGGGCCCGGATGGCGGCGGGGCGTTTCCGATCGACTACGCCTCGGTGACCCGGCTGCTGTTCTCCCGGTCCGGTCGAGCGAGCGTGGCGAGCGTCAACGGCACCGAGCACGTGTGGGACCTGCTACCGCGCAACCAGCGTGCCCGGGGTGATAAACAGGTCCGGTGACGTCCTCGCCTGACGGGCTTGACCTGGGAGCGCTGGATGGCTACCTGCGCTCGGCCGGCATCGGCCGTGAGGGGAAGCTGCGCGCGCAGCTGATCTCCGGCGGTCGCTCAAACCTGACGTTCCTGGTCACCGACGACTCGTCGAAGTGGGTGCTGCGACGCCCGCCGCTACACGGGTTGACGCCGTCGGCGCACGACATGGCGCGCGAGTACAAAGTCGTCGCGGCGCTGGCCGAGACCGCGGTACCGGTGGCTCGGGCGGTGGCACTGTGCGACGACGACTCGGTGCTCGGGGCGCCGTTCCAGATGGTCGAATACGTTGCCGGGCAGGTGGTCCGCAGCCGCGCCGAACTCGAGGCCATGGGCGATGAACAGGTCATCGAAGGCTGCGTCGACGCGCTGATCCGAGTGCTGGCCGACCTGCATGCCGTCGAGCCGGCTGCCGTCGGGCTCGCCGACTTCGGCAAACCGAGCGGGTATCTGGAACGCCAGGTCCGCCGCTGGGGTTCGCAATGGCAACTCGTGCGCCGCTCCGATGACGACCGCGACCCCGACGTGCAGCGGCTGTACTCCGCGCTGCAAGAGGCGGTTCCACCGCAGAGCCGCACATCGATCGTGCACGGCGACTACCGCATCGACAACACCATCCTGGACGCCGAGGATCCCCGGCAGGTGCGGGCCGTCGTGGACTGGGAGCTCTCCACACTCGGCGACCCGCTCAGCGACGCGGCGCTGATGTGCGTCTACCGCGATCCGTCGCTGGACCTGATCTTGGGCGCGCACGCCGCCTGGACGTCGCCGCAATTGCCGGTCGCCGACGAGCTCGCACACCGGTACTCGGTGATTTCCGGACAGCCGTTGGTGCACTGGAACTTCTATATGGCGTTGGCCTACTTCAAGTTGGCCATCATCGCCGCGGGCATCGATTTCCGCAGGCGCATGTCGGGCGGCGCCGACGACGTCGACGCATCCTATCGGGTCGGGGAAACCGTCGCGCCGCTGATCGCTCGTGGCCTGACGGAGCTGCAGAACTGAAGATATCTGCCGCACCTGCGCGAGCTGGGGGCAGCTCCCGCTCGCGAGCGTGCGTGTTTGTCCACCGACACGCCGATGCGAACGGCATTCTGTGCACGCTCGCCGAGAAAGGCGCCCGTGCTCAGCGGCCGACCGCGAGATTCTTCTTGGCTGCCCGCCGCAACTGGTAAATCCGTGCCGTCCCGGCCAGCACGGTGATCAGCCCGCCGCACACGGCTGCCAGCAGAATCGCCACCCCAAGCGGCAGGCTCCAACGCCAGCCGAGGAAGGCGAACTGCGCCGACGCGGTGTTCTGGGCGATGAAGATCAACAGCACGATCAGGATCAAAAAGCCGGCGGTCAGCGACGTCCATACGCTGGCCGTCCGGGTGAACTTCACCGCCGATTCCGGCGGCGACGCCCTGTCTTGGGCCGGTGCGGGTACGGGTTGATCGGGCGATACAGGCGAATCGCTGCTCATGGTTTTCTATCTTGCCCTTTGTCGCACGCAATGAAACGAAACCGCGCCGGAAACTCGCCGCGGGGCCAACCGATGCCGCGGGGGAAAGATAATGTCGATTGCTATGGGCATGCTGCGACGGCGTGGGTACTGCGCGGTTGCGTGGCTTGCGGTCTTAGGTGTTGTTCTCGCAGGGTGCGGCAGCTCGAATCCGCTCGGCGGGGCGTCAGGAAATTTGAACTCGATCGTGGTCGGATCCGCTGGCTTTCCGGAATCCGAGATAGTCGCCGAGATCTATGCACAAGCGTTGCAGACCAACGGTTTCAACGTCGGGCGGCGGTTGGGGATCGGCAGCCGTGAAACCTATGTCCCTGCGCTGAAAGACCGTTCGATCGACTTGGTGCCCGAGTACATCGGCAACCTGCTGCTGTACTTCGAGCGGAATGCGACAGTGACCGCGCTGGACGCCGTCGAGTTGGAACTTTACAAACGGCTGCCCGGCGACTTGTCGATTTTGACGCCCTCGCCAGCGGCGGACACCGACACGGTCACCGTCACCGCCGACACCGCGGCCAAGTGGAACCTCAAGACAATCGCTGATCTGGCGGCGCATTCACCAGAGGTGAAGTTCGCGGCGCCGTCGGACTTTCAAGCTCGCTCGTCGGGTCTGGTCGGGCTGCGGCAGAGATACGGACTCGACATCGCGCCCGGTAACTTCGTCGCGATCAGCGACGGCGGCGGCGCGGTCACCGTTCGCGCACTCGTTGACGCTACGGTCAACGCCGCCGACATCTTCAGCACCTCGCCGGCGATCATGCAGAACCATCTGGTCGTGCTCGACGATCCGAAATGCAATTTCCTGGCCGGTAACATTGTCCCGCTGGTGAATTCGCAGAAGAAATCCGATCGGCTCAAAAACGTGCTGGACGCGGTGTCAGCCAAAATGACGAGCCGCGGCTTGGCCGAGCTCAACGCCTCGGTGTCGGGCAACTCCGGCATGGACCCCGACCAGGTGGCTCGGAACTGGTCGCGGGATAATGGCTTCGACCATCCGATCACAAGCTGACACTTGATCAGCTTCGAGGACGTCTACCAGGTCTACGCGGACGGCACCGTCGCGGTCGATAACCTGAACCTGGAAGTCCCCGAAGGCACGCTGACCGTTTTCGTCGGGCCCTCCGGCTGCGGCAAAACCACGTCGATGCGGATGATCAACCGGATGGTCGAGCCGACATCGGGCACCGTGAAAGTCGCCGGCGCCGACGTCGCGGGCGTCGATCCGGTGCAATTGCGCCTCGGCATCGGCTACGTGATCCAAGGCGCCGGTCTGATGCCCCACCAACGGGTGATCGACAACGTGGCGACGGTCCCGGTACTCAAAGGCCAATCGCGCCGGGCCGCCCGCACGGCCGCCTACGGGGTATTGGAGCGGGTCGGGCTGGATGCCAAGCTGGCCGGCCGCTATCCCGCGCAGCTCTCCGGCGGCGAGCAGCAGCGGGTTGGGGTGGCCAGGGCGCTGGCCGCCGATCCGCCGATTCTGCTGATGGACGAACCATTTTCGGCTGTGGACTCGATAGTGCGCCATGAGCTGCAGGGCGAAATATTGCGCCTGCAGGCCGAATTGCATAAAACCATCGTGTTCGTCACGCATGACATCGACGAGGCCGTCCGGCTCGCCGACCGGGTCGCGGTATTCGGTCCGGGCGGTTCGCTGCAGCAGTATGAGGAGCCGGGGCGGCTGCTGTCGCGGCCGGCCAACGATTTCGTGTCGAGGATGATCGGCGCCGGTCGCGGCTATCGATGCTTGCAGTTCTTGGACGCGACACAACTGCCGGTGCGCGGCATCGACCAGGTTGCCGAGTCGGCCATTGCAGACGCCCAACTTCGCGACACCTGGACATTGGTGGTTAAAGCCGATGGCGCGCCACTGGGTTGGATCGACGCCAGCGGCGTGGCCAAGCACCGCAGCGGGGCGTCGTTGCGCGACAGCGTCACGTCGGTCGGTTCGCTGTTCCGCCCGGGCGCCAACCTCAGCCAGGCACTGGACGCCGCGTTGTCGTCGCCGGCAACGATCGGCGTGGCCGTCGACACGGCGGGCAAGGTCATCGGGGGAGTGCACGCCGGCGACGTGCTGGCGATGGTGGAATCCCAACGGCAGGGCTAGGCGTGCACTACCTGGTCACTCACCTCCCGGCGGCGTGGACGTTGACCGTGACCCACCTACGGCTGTCGCTGCTGCCGGTGCTGGCCGGGCTGGCGATCGCGCTGCCGTGGGGCGTGCTGGTGCGGCGGGCAGCCGTACTGCGACGACTGACCACGGTGACCGCCAGTGTGGTGTTCACCATCCCGTCGCTGGCCCTGTTCGTGATGTTGCCGCTGATCATTCCGACCCGGGTCGTCGACGAGGCCAATGTCATTGTCGCGCTGACGCTATACACCACGGCGCTGATGGTGCGGGCGGTTTTCGAGGCGCTGGACGCGGTTCCGGCGCAGGTGCTTGACGCTGCCAGCGCGGTCGGGTACAGGCCGATCATGCGACTGCTCAAAGTCGAACTGCCACTGTCGATTCCGTTGCTAGTCGCCGGACTGCGAGTGGTGGTGGTGACCAACATCTCGATGGTTTCGGTGGGCGCGGTGATCGGCATCGGCGGCCTGGGCACCTGGTTCACCGAGGGCTACCAGGCGAACAAGAGCGACCAGATCGTCGCGGGGATCATCGCGATCCTGGTGCTCGCGTTTGTCGTCGACGTGCTGATCATGCTGGCCGGATGGGCGGCGACGCCGTGGAACCGCGCCTCGCGGCCGGGCCGCCGACTACTTACTGCTCCGGTGGTGGGGGGGTCGCGATGAGCTTCATCGAACAGGCAGTTTCCTACCTGCTTACCGCGAGCAACTGGTCGGGTCCGGTGGGTCTGGCGGCGCGCACCTTCGAGCACCTGCAGTACACCGTAGCCGCGGTAGCGGTTTCAGCACTGATCGCCGTCCCGGTCGGCATGATCGTCGGCCATACCGGCCGCGGCGCCCTGGTGGTGGTGAGTCTGGTCAACGCGTTGCGCGCGCTGCCGACCTTAGGTGTGCTGCTGTTGGCCGTACTCCTATGGGGGCTGGGCCTGGTGCCACCGGTTGTGGCCTTGATGCTGCTAGGCATCCCGCCGCTGCTGGCCGGCACGTATGCCGGTATTGCCGCCGTGGACCGCACTGTCGTCGACGCCGCCCGGTCGATGGGTATGGGGGAACTGCGAGTGTTATTGCGGGTCGAGGTGCCCAACGCGCTGCCGCTGATGTTGGGCGGGCTGCGCACCGCGACGCTGCAGGTGGTCGCCACCGCGACGGTGGCCGCCTACGCCAGCTTGGGCGGTCTGGGTCGATATTTGATCGACGGGATCAATGCGCGCCAGTTCCACATCGCGCTGGTCGGTGCGCTGATGGTGGCCGCGCTGGCGCTGCTCCTTGACGCCGCGCTGGCGTTTGCGATCTGGGTCTCGGTGCCCGGCGCCGGTCGCCTGCGACGGAAGCCACCGGACGGCGCAGGCGTGACGGGGCCCGCCTCGAAATCACCGGGGCGGTCGCTTAACGTAGACCCGTGAGCCCAGACCCAACGGAAGCGACGTCGAACTCATGGTCGACGATTTTGACCTGGCGCGCGCACGACGCCAGGCGGATGGAGTCGGTACGGGTGCAGTTGTCCGGCAAGCGATTAAAGGCCAATGGGCGCATCGTGGCCGCCGCCGCAGAGACCAATCCCGCGTTCGCCGCCTACTACGATTTGCAGACCGACGGGACGGGCGCGACCAAGCGGCTCGGGATGACGGTCACGCTGACCGAGCGGGAACGGCAGCTCGCGGTCGCCCGCGATGAGGAAAACATGTGGCTGGTCACCGACCATCAGGGCGAGTCTCGAGCGGCTTTTGACGGCGCTGTTGACGTCGATGTGGTCTTCAGCCCGTTCTTCAACTCGCTGCCGATTCGGCGCTGCGGTTTGATGGGCCGAGCCGACTCGATCACGGTGCCGACGATTTACGTGAGGCTGCCCGAAATGTCGATCACCTCGGCGATGGTCAGCTACAGCAGTTCCGGGCCGGAAACCGCCGACGGGATCAAGGTGCACTCGCCGGTGTCCGAGGTGACGCTGACCGTCGACCAGGACGGATTCATCGTGGATTATCCAGGCTTGGCAGAACGGATCTGATCACACCGCCGGCGCGACCCGCAGCTGCCAGCTCTTCACGCCACTGGCTGGCGCCGACGAACACGGTGACGATCTCCGGCCGCGAAAAACTGTCGTAGCGGGTGCGGGCGGCGTGCCCGGCGTCGACAAGCTCGGCAACGGAATTGTCGTGCGCCAGCGACTCTCGCGCACCGCAAAGCACTTCGATGGCCCGGTCCACCATCGGCAGCAGTTGTCCCGCGTTGGCTTCGCACATCGCCCGTACCAGATCCGGCGGGCTGGCCGCCACCCGCGTACCGTCCCGGAACGACCCCGCTGCTAGTGCAAAGGCCAGCGAAATTTCCGAAGCAGTGACCGCCAGCACTTCGGCGAGCAGATGCGGCAGATGCGAGATAGCGGCCGCGGCAGCGTCGTGTTCGTCGGATCTGGCGGGCACCACCACCGATCCGCAGTCCAGCGCCAGCTCCAACACCATTGACCAGATCGCGGGGTCGACGTGGTCGTCCACGCTGAGCACCCACGGGGCGCCGGTGAACAGCCGAGCGTGGCCGGCGGCCCAGCCCGAGTGGGCGGTGCCGGTCATCGGATGCCCGCCGACGAAGCGCTCCCGCAGACCCGCGCCGGTCACCTCGTCGAGCACCGCGCTTTTGACGCTGGTCACGTCGGTTAGCGGACAGTCGGGGGCCGACTCGCTGATATGGGTCAGCATGAAAGGCAACGCCGGCATCGGCACCGCGACAACGATCAGAGCGCCGACGTCGGCGGCGCGGGTCAGCGCCTCGGTGATGTCGGTCGTGGCGTCGAAGCCGTCGAACCGGGCCGCCTGGACCCCTTCGACCGAGCGGTTGTATCCGAACGCCTCGCGGCCGGTGGCCGTCGCCGCACGCAGTAGCGAACCCCCGATCAGCCCCAGACCCAGCACGCACACCGGTGTTTTCGCCACCCCATTAGGTTGGCACATTCGCCGAGGAGACCTGACGCCCGATAGGAGCCGACGCGATGTCGATCTGCTGGTCAACGCGCTCCAGCGGGACTAGCGTAGGCGCCCATGGGAGCACAGCGGGCTTCCGCACAGGCTGATAGGCCGGACGGGTTCGGCGTGGCCGTGGTGCGCGAAGACGGTAAATGGCACTGTTCTGCCATGCAGTCAAACGTGCTGACCAGCCTGTCTGCCGCGGAAACCGAACTGCGGGAGTTGCGCAGCGCCGGCGCGGTGTTCGGGCTGCTCGACATCGACGACGAGTTTTTCGTGATTGTGCGGCCGGCGCCCTCGGGCACCCGGCTGTTGCTCTCGGACGCGACCGCCGCACTGGATTACGACATCGCCGCCGAGGTGCTGGACAACCTGGACGCCGACATCGGTCCGGAGGATCTCGAGGACGCCGATCCGTTTGAGGAGGGCGATCTGGGATTGCTCTCCGATGTCGGGCTGCCGGAGGCGGTGCTGGGCGTCATTCTCGACGAGAGCGACCTGTATGCGGACGAGCAGTTGGGCCGCATCGCGCGGGAGATGGGCTTCGCTGAGGAACTGGCGGCGGTGCTCGAACGTCTGGGTCGGTGATCGCAAGCGCGGCGGAGCCGGGCGCAGCGGGTCGCCGCCGTGAGCCTGGGTCGGCGCGTTCGGATCAAGACCTGATCCGTGCCGCCCTGGCGGTTGCCGCTACCGCGGGCCCACGTGACGTCCCGGTGGGCGCGGTGGTCGTCGGCCCCGACGGAACCGAGCTCGCCCGCGCGGTCAATGCGCGCGAGGCACTCGGCGATCCGACCGCACACGCCGAGATCCTGGCCATCCGGGCTGCCGCCGGGGTACTCGGCGACGGGTGGCGGCTGACCGGAGCGACACTGGCGGTCACCGTCGAGCCGTGCACGATGTGCGCGGGCGCGCTGGTGATGGCGCGGGTCGACCGTGTGGTGTTCGGCGCCTGGGAGCCCAAGACCGGGGCGGTCGGCTCGCTGTGGGACGTGGTCCGCGACCGGCGGCTCAACCACCGTCCGGCCGTGCGCGGCGGGGTGCTGGCCGACGAATGCGCCGCGCTGCTGGAGAGTTTCTTCGCCCGCCAGCGATTGGGGTGAGCACGCCGGTGTTGGGTAGGCTGTGCGGCGGTGGCGTGTCCGAGCGGCCTAAGGAGCACGCCTCGAAAGCGTGTGACGGGTAACCCCCGTCCGAGGGTTCAAATCCCTCCGCCACCGCCAAATTTGTCGCGCTGTTTTTCCCGACGCGCTGACGGCGCTCGTGTTGCCGCATCGACAGGGCCGGTTGGCGCGGCACAGGATCACGCCGGGATGTCGACCCAGACCGTTTTGCCGCCTGCGTACACGTCGCAACCCCACTCCTCGGCGAGGCCCGCGACCAAAGCCATACCCCGCCCCGAGAGATCCTTCGGATCAGCGCGACGCGGCTGCGGGCGGGAGAGGTCGGCGTCCTCGACCGCCAGCCGCAGGCCAGACGGTGACCGCGACATAGCCACGCGAAAGGCGCTCTTGGCATGCACGACGGCGTTGGCGGCCAGCTCGGTCACAATCAGCGCCGCATCATCGCCGATGCGCGATAACCGCCAGCTCGTCAACGTGTCCAACGTGAAGTGACGTGCCGCCGGAACGGACGCGGCCACCGGGACGAATACGCTCGACGCGACAGCATCCGAGCGGATCAGCTGATCTGGCAGGTGAGCGAGTCCGAGCAACGCAACCTCGGAATGCAGTTCGCACACCGAATTCACCGCGGGCAGCGACCCACGGTCGAATGACGCGCTCGGATAGGCACACATTAAGAAGAATTGGCGGGCCGCCGCCAAGTCGTTCCACAACGATTCGAGGGCCAACGCTCCGGTCACATTGCCGTTGTCCCAGAGCACAGCAACCATTTCGCCATATACCCGCACCGGCCGGCCACCGCGCACAGCTGCGTCGACGAGCCCGCCGATGGTGGCGGCGAACAGCGCGGAATCCGGAGCGCCGCCTACCATGAACTTCTGCAAAGTGTCAGCCGAGTCGAGGATGACCAATGCCTGCGTGTCCAGCTGCCCGCCACCGCCGAGCGCAGCCATAAGCGCCGCGCGGTGCTCGGCGGTGGCCACAATCACGACGCTTTCGTGACGCGACAACCCTTGTTCGACAAAGTCCGCCAGCTCGGCGACCAGATGATCGTGGTCGGAGTAGACGTACGCGACGTGATGGTGCGGCGACCCCTGGCCAACCATCTCAACCGTTGAATTGCGTTGTGACATCGTCCTCACCGTCGTCCTCACCGTCGTCCTCACCGTCGTCCTAGGTCGCGATGGGATGCGCACTTTCGAGCCAGCCCATACCAGCCAGTCGCAGAAGATATTTCACCCACGTCGGCCTGACCGAACGATCTCGACGTTGTACCTTATCTCGGCCAGGCTCGGCCACGCTTCGGCGCGCGCCTCATTCAGCAATCCGCCACAATTTCCTGACTGAAAATATTCAGTTCGCCGCCAACGCTCACCGCGCTGCACATTCCTCTACCGCAAGGTGCGCCGTTGCTGCTTGGCTGGCCGCCATGCCGCAAGACTACGGCCCGGGCAGCCCCCTCGACGTCGACAACCAAGCGAAATTGGAACGAGGGCGGATGGAGCCAACGTTTCGCCACCGCCAAAGCTTGCCGCCGCGCAACCTTATCCACCGGTTACCCAGCGGGTAAGGTCGAACCATCAGGGTCGCCGGGTGCGGACGACCGCACAACTGCGTGGGAGGAGTTGTGGAGCTCGTACTCGGAATGTCGGTGGCACCATCGACAGTCCGCATGGTGCTGGTCGAAGGCGAAAACGCCGATGGTGCAATCGTCGACGAGGACGGCTTCGACGGTACCCGTGCCAATGACGAGAACCCGACGAGCCCGGCTGGAGCCGATCAGGTGATCGCGGCGATCCTGGGCACCCGAGAAAGCGCCAGCCAGGGTGGTCACCGCGTCGCATCGACGGGCGTGACCTGGACCGATCCGGTCGAAGCCGGGGCGTTGCGAGACCGGTTGGCCGCGCGCAAGGTCGAGAACGTCATGCTGGTCTCGTCCTTCCTCGCTGCGGCGGCGCTGGCGCAATCGGTCGGCGCTGCACTTGGGTACGACCACATCGGGTTACTGTATGTCGAGCCGGATAGCGCGACGTTGGCTGTCGTCGATACCGCTGACGGCTCTATCGTCGATGTGAGCCGAGAACTCCTGCCCGACGATGACGCTGACGCCGTGGCTGGGCTAACCGCGATGGCCTCCGGCGCCGATGCGCTCCAGACACGCCCGCAGGGCCTATTCGTGGTGGGCGGCCCTGGTGTTGACGTCGGGGTGATCAAGCCGCAGCTGGAGGCGGCTACCTCACTTGCGATCAGCGTGCCGGGCGAGCCGGAAACCGCGCTGGCCCGCGGGGCGGCGCTGGCGTCGGCGCATGCGCCGTTGTTCGACTCGTCCACCGCCGCCTTGGCCTACGCGCAGGATCCCGGCACCGGCGCTGTCGACCCGATCATCGAGCTGGTTAACGGTGTCGCCGTCGCCGGTGAGGCGGTCGACCACGACGCCACGGAAAACCAAGGGCTCGCCTACAGTGCCGACCCGGACGTAGAAGCCGCCGCATACACCGCCGTCGCAACCGATGAGCCGGCTGCCGATGACGCGACGATGTTCGGCGTGGCTGCCGCAGAGCAGACCGGGCATGACCGCAAACCGTTCCTGGTCGCTTTGGGCGTGTTGACGATCTTCGTGGTCGGTGTGGCGACGCTGGCGATAGCGCTGGCGCTGGACATCCGCCCGCACGTGAATGACCGGCCCAGCCTCGGCCAACGCGTCGTCGCGCCGGCCGAGCCGGCGCCACCACCGCCAAAAGCCCCACCGCCCGCGGCTCCTGCGCCCGCGCCTGCGGCTCCGGCACCTGCCCCCGCGGCTCCGCCGCCGCCGGCACTGCCCGCGTTACCCGCACCCGCTGCTCCGCCTGTGTTACCGCCGCCGATGCCCATCCCGGGGATCCCTGGCCCATTTGCTCCGGGACCGCCACTGCCCGGGCCGGGAATTCCGGGCCTCCCGGGCATCGGAGGCGGTCCGGGTTTCCACGGCGGCGGCCCGGGCCTGCCAGGCATCGGTGGTGGTATCCCAGGTATTCCGCACTTCTGATGCCTTGGCCTACCGAGTGATTGGCGTCCTCGGTCAACATTCGGTATGCGCCGATTCGGCCGAAGCCGTCACTTGTCGCGCTTTAATGGGGCATGGAGCTGATCAGGCCGACGGACTCGATATTCCTGCTGGGCGAATCCCGCGAGCACCCCATGCACGTCGGTGGCTTGCAGCTGTTCGTACCACCGGAGGACGCCGGACCGGATTTCCCCCGCAAGGCCTACCAGGCTCTGGCCGAAAACACAGACTTCCAGCCGACTTTTCGGAAGCGTCCGGCACGGCTTCTCGGCGCAATCGGCAACATCTCGTGGGCCTATGACGACCAGGACGACATCGACGTCGACTATCACCTGCGGCGTTCGGCGCTGCCGTCGCCCGGTCGGGTCCGTGAACTGTTGGAGCTGACCTCGCGGCTGCACAGCACCCTGCTCGACCGCCACCGCCCGCTATGGGAAGGCCATTTCGTGGAGGGGCTGCACGACGGCCGATTCGCCCTGTACACCAAGTTCCACCACTCTCTGATCGACGGGGTCTCGGCGCTCAAGCTGATGCGGCGCACAATGTCGACCGACCCCGGCGATCGAGAGCTGCAGGCGATCTGGAGCCTGCCTCGGCGGCGACATTCGACCAGCCGGTCCCGGTGGCAGACGCTAACTCAGATAGCGGGATCGGTTGCCGCACTTGGGCCTTCGACGCTATCATTGGTCCGGGCCGCGCTGGTCGAACAACAACTGACCCTGCCGTTCGCCGCACCGCGCACCATGCTCAACGTACCGATCGGCGGCGCGCGCCGATGCGCGGCTCAGTCCTATTCGTTGGACCGAGTTAAAAACATCAGGCGGGCCGCCGGGGTCTCCGTCAATGACGTCGTCCTGGCGATGTGCGCCGGTGCGCTGCGCTATTACCTGGCGGATCAGCATGCGCTGCCGGACACGCCGTTGGTCGCGATGGTCCCGATAAGTCTGCGCACTAAAGAGGAAGCCGACAGCGGCGGCAACATGGTCGGCACCATCTTGTGCAGCCTCGCCACCGACGTCGACGATCCGGCCATTCGGCTCGAAACCATCAGCGAGTCGATGCGCGGCAACAAGCAGGTGTTCTCTCAACTGCCCCGGCTGCAGGCCATGGCGCTGTCGGCGTTCCTGATGGCACCGATGGCCCTCGCCGTGCTCCCCGGATTGGGCTCGTCGGCGCCGCCGCCGTTCAATATCGTGATCTCTAATGTCCCGGGGCCGACCGACCCGCTGTATTGGGGAGGCGCGCGTCTCGACGGCAACTATCCGCTGTCGATCGCGCTGGATGGTCAGGCGTTGAGCGTCACCGTGGTCAACAACGCCGACAACCTCGACTTCGGCTTGGTCGGATGCCGGCGAAGCGTGCCGCACCTGCAGCGTTTGCTCGGCCACCTGGAAAACTCCCTGAAGGATTTAGAACGCGCGGTTGGGGTCTGACCGACGACGACGCCAAAGCTGAGCGCGGGGCTGCTGCTGTATCGGGTGCGCGAGGACGGGCTTGCGCGGCGACCCGCTGCGCCCGGCTCCGCCGCGCTTGCGATCGCCGCCGAGGTCGTAGAAGTCCTCATCGCCCATCCTGGCGGGCCGTTTTGGGCTCGCAAGGACGACGGGGCCTGGTCGATTCCCAAGGGCGAGTACACCGACGGCCAAGACCCTTGGGCTACTGCGCAACGCGAATTCGAAGAGGAGATCGGTCTGCCGGCGCCGGCCGGCCCGCGGATCGCATTTCCACCGCTCAAGCAGCCCAGCGGCAAGGTCGTCACCGCGTTCGCGGTGCAAGGCGATCTTGACCTCGCCGATGCGCACAGCAACACCTTCGAACTCGAATGGCCCAGAGGCTCCGGGCGCATTCAGAGCTTCCCCGAGGTCGACCGGGCCGGCTGGTTCCCGGCGGCGCGGGCCAGGGCCAAGCTGTTGAAAGGCCAACTGCCCATTCTCGATCAGTTGCTGGCCCACCCGAGCGTGGCCGGCTTGCGAGAAGGCGAATGAACCTAGCGTATGTTCACACCCGTGCAGACACTGCGGACGCCGGACGACCGGTTCGACGATCTACCCGAATTCCCTTATGCCCCAAACTATTGCGACGTATCAGACGACGACGGCGGGTCATTGCGGATGGCCTGGGTGCAAGACGGCCCAGACGACGCCGACCCGGTGCTGATGCTGCACGGCGAGCCGTCGTGGTCATTCCTGTACCGCAAGATGATTCCGGTGCTGACCGCGGCCGCCCATCGCGTTGTCTGCCCGGACTTGGTCGGGTTCGGTCGTTCCGACAAGCCGGCCCGCATCGAGGACCACAGCTACGCCCGCCACGTCGAATGGGTGCGGGCCTTGGCATTCGACGTCTTGGACCTGCACCGGGTCACCCTGGCCGGCCAGGACTGGGGCGGTTTGATCGGGTTACGTTGGCCGCAGAACATCCCGAACGCTTCAGCAGGCTCGTCGTCGCCAACACCGGGCTGCCGAGCGGCGACATCCCGATGCCGGAGATCTGGTGGCGGTTCCGCGAGGCGATCCAGGGGGCACCGTCGATCGATGTCGGCCGGTTCGTGCAGGGCGGCTGTCGCCGGCCGATGAGCGACGAGGTGCGAGCGGCCTACGACGCGCCATTCCCCGACGACACGTATTGCGCTGCACCGCGGGCCATGCCCGGCCTGGTGCCGACGTCACCCGATGACCCGGCCGCTGCGGCCAACCGCTCGGCATGGGCGACGCTGTGCGGCAGTCCGATGCCGATGTTGGTCGCTTTCAGCGACGGGGATCCGATCACCGGCGGAATGGCGCCGATCTTTCAGCGCGAAATGTCCGGTGCACAGGGCATAGAGCACCCGGTGGTGCACAACGCCGGGCACTTCCCGCAAGAGGACGCCGGCGAAGACCTCGCCGGCCATATCGTCGAATTCCTGCGTGGCTAATCGGCCTGCACAATGTCTGCATGACGAGTGCGTCGAGTGTCGCCGAACCCCAAGCACTTCTGCTGCAACTAATGGACCCGGCAAACCGGGCCGACCCGTACGCGGTGTACAGCAGGTTTCGGGCCGACGGCCCGGTGCGGTTGCCGGAGTCCAACCTCACCGTGTTTTCGGGCTATCGCGACTGCGACGAGGCGCTGCGGCATCCGTCGTCGTCCGTCGACCGGAGCAAGTCGACGGTGGTCCAACGCCTGTTCGCGGACGCCGCAAATGCGCGCCCGCCGTGGCCTCCCATGTTCTTGTTTCTCGATCCGCCCGATCACACCCGGCTGCGCAAACTTGTCAGCAAGGCGTTTGTGCCCAAGGTGGTCAGCGAGTTGCAACCGGAGATCGCCGGCCTGGTCGACGGATTGCTCGACGCTATTGCCCAACGGGGTCGGTTCGATGCCGTCAGCGATCTCGCCTACCCGCTGCCGGTGGCGGTCATCTGCTGGCTGCTGGGGGTTCCGCTGCGCGACGAGCCGGAATTTGGCCGCGCATCGGAGCTGATGGCGCAGGCGCTGGACCCGTTCTTGGCGATTACCGGCGAGCCGTCGCAGGGCATGCAAGAGCGTCTGCGGGCCAGCCAGTGGTTGCGAGACTACCTGCACGACCTGATCGGACAGCGCCGCTCGCGCCCGGGTGACGATTTGATGTCGCGGTTGATCGCGGTGGAGGAATCCGGCGATCAACTGGCCGAAGACGAGATCGTCTCGATCTGCAGTTTGCTGCTGGTCGCCGGACACGAGACCACCGTGAACCTGATCGCCAACGCGATGTTGGCGATGTTGCGCCGCCCCGCGCAATGGGCCGCGCTTGGCGCCGACGTGTCGGCACTTGGCATTCGGGCGGGGTCTGCATTACTGCCTGGGCGCTCCGCTGGCTCGGTTGGAGGCTGCGGTCGCGTTGTCGGCAGTCACGGCACGCTTCCCGCAAGCACGCCTGGACGGTCAACCGGCCTACCGGCCGAATGTCACGCTGCGCGGATTGTCGGCACTGGCCGTGACCGTGTAAATCCTCGCCGAATGGGCAGTTATTGCACGCTTTTCGCGAGTTCGCGTGTCATAGCTGCCCGCTCGACGCGACAAAAATCAGCCGCGGTCCCAAGGCGGCGCTTCGTCCATCTTCTTGTAGTACTTCGCCAGGTGGCTCTTGACCCGGTCGACGTCGGCCTCGGGTAAATCGATACCGCCCCGCGCGCCGTCCATGATCGCGCCGGCGATCATCACCCCGCGCGGCACCGCTTCGAGCTTGCCGCCGATCACGTCGGCAAACAACAGTTTGTAGGCGGTGAAGTTGTCCTTCTTGTCGCTGTCGTACCAGATGTGGGCATCCCGGTACTTCTGATTGGGTCCATCTTCTGCGCCCGCCCACTTGCGTACACGCTTCTCGGCGGCGTCGCCGTCCCACTTGCGGTCGCGGTCGGCCAACGGCAGATCCTTAAATGCTGTCACTGACATATTCGTCGCGTGCCGAGTCTATCGCTGATTTGGTGTAAGTGGTTCTGACCGCCCCGGCGTGGGGCAGAAGGAATCGCTGTGATGACGAACACACTCAAGGGCGTGGATGCCCAGGTGAAGGAGTTGCCGGCCCAGGCTGGCGAGAACGTGGATGAGGCGGCCGTTGCGGCCCGTGAGCTGTCCGGGGCCGAGCGGGTGCTGGTGGGCGATCTGGTACGCCAGGCGCGCGCCGAGGGGGTCGCGCTGACCGGTCCGGCGGGGCTGCTCAAAGCGCTGACCAAGACGGTGCTGGAAGCGGCACTCGAAGAGGAGATGACCGAGCATCTCGGTTACGACAAGCACGCCGCGGCCGGCCGCGGAAGTGGCAACTCGCGCAACGGCTCTCGCACCAAGAAGGTGATCACCGATGCGTGCGGGCAAGTCGAGATCGAGGTGCCCCGCGACCGCAACGGGACCTTCGAGCCGGTAGTGGTCGGCAAGGGTAAACGTCGGGTCTCCGACGTGGATCGGGTGGTGCTGTCGCTGTACGCCAAAGGCCTTACCACAGGCGAGATTTCGGCTCACTTCGCCGACGTTTACGGGGCCTCGGTGTCCAAGGACACCGTCTCACGGATCACCGACCGGGTGATCGAGGAGATGCAGACGTGGTGGTCACGGCCGCTGGAGAAGGTGTACGCCGCGGTGTTCATCGATGCGATCATGGTCAAGATCCGCGACGGCCAGGTCCGCAACCGGCCGGTCTACGCCGCGATCGGTGTGGACCTCGACGGCAACAAGGACATCCTGGGGATGTGGGCCGGCGACGGCGACGGGGAGTCAGCCAAGTTTTGGCTGGCGGTGCTGACCGACCTGAAGAATCGCGGTGTCAAGGACATCTTCTTTTTGGTCTGCGACGGGCTAAAAGGGTTGCCCGACAGCGTGTCTGCGGCGTTCCCGCTGGCCACGGTGCAGACCTGCATCATTCACCTGATCCGCAACACCTTCCGGTACGCCTCGCGCAAGTACTGGGACAAGATCAGCGTCGACCTCAAGCCGATCTACACCGCGGCCAACGCGACCGAGGCCCGGATGCGTTACGAGGAGTTCGCCGAGAAGTGGGGCAAGCCCTACCCGGCGATCAAGCGGCTGTGGGACAACGCGTGGGACGAGTTCATCCCTTTCCTGGACTACGACGTCGAGATCCGTCGAGTGTTGTGCTCTACCAACGCAATTGAGAGCCTCAACGCGCGCTACCGACGGGCGGTGCGAGCACGTGGACACTTCCCAAACGAGCAGGCGGCACTCAAGGCGCTCTACCTGGTGACCCGGTCACTGGATCCCAAGGGTACCGGGCAGACGAAGTGGGCCGTACGCTGGAAACCAGCGCTCAACGCCCTGGCGATCACGTTCGCCGATCGCATGCCAGCTGCAGAAGAACGCTGACCGAGAAAATCCGAGAAATGCCACTTACACCGAATATCGGACAGTCCCGTGAGCGAGGCCCCAGCCCACCCCATACCGTCTAAAGCCATCCCACTTCGGTTCATAGGAGGCGTCAGGAGGGATTGTCGGGACCGATTTAGCCAGCATCGGCGGGACCGGCGGCATGACGGGGAGCTTCATCGCCTCATTGACGTTTTCTCAGTAATTTCCGCGTTGGAGAGTCGATAGTACGATCGCGGCGGCAACAACTGCGCCAATCCTGGTTGGGCACAGGCGGATTCGACGGAGGCAGCGCCAACGCTGTTTGAGTTCGGCGTTGGCGCGTTCACCGATGGCACGCGCCGCGGTGAGCAGCATGTTGTAGCTCTGATTCTCCACGGCCAGGCCGCGGCCCTTGACCGGAGTGTGCACCCCGATCCCCGCTCCTTCGTAGCCCTTGTCGGCCAGCGTCGGCACCCCGTCGGCCGCGGACTTGTACAGCGCGCCCAGGCAGTGCGCGCGGGCGGCGGTGATGTCGTGCACGCTGCCCGGCTCGACCTCGCTCGACCACACCGGGAACCCGCCCGGGTCGGCCAGTATCTGCACATTGCCGCCCTGGGTTTTGTGCTTGCCCGAATACCACCGGTGATGGCCGGCCTCGTTGCGCTCGTCCACCCGGTCGATGGCGATCAGCGTCCCGTCCAGCGTCACGTGCGACCACTGTTCGGCCTTGGCCCGGTCGAGCACTTCGTGCAGGTCAGGAGCTTGTTCGGCGATCACGTCGATCGCCTCGTGCAGATAGCGGTAGCTGGTGGAGATCGGCAGCCCGGCCTCCATCGCCAACAACCGGATCGGGGCGTCGTCGCGGAACCACCGCAGCACCAGCTTGGCCTGCGTGCGCACCGTACCCGACCGCCGCCCGGCCCGCGTTCTGATCTCGCGCCGGTGAACGTGCAGCAGCGCGGTCACATGCAGCAGGGTTTCCTCCGGCACGTCGCAGATGGCAGAGTAGGTGAACACGTGGGGTCCTTTGCAGCGGAGCGGGTTTCCTCGTCGAAACCGAATCCTTGAGCAAGGACCCCACGCCCAGCCACTACGACACGCCGAAAACTCCAGTCACAACAAACTCACAAGCCCCAAGTGAGAAAACCTCATTGTTGTCTCCGGCCGGCGAACGGGTGTCTGCCGTCGTTTGTCGCGGAACCCGATACAGCCCCAGTTAAATTCTGCGGAGGCTTCGTCATACCCCAGCGTCGCCCACCGGCCCGCTCGCTCACTAACCCAACGGACCGTTTCAGCGGCCGGTCAATGACCGCCCGTACACAAAACGCGATAAAGGATGCCGGCGTCTTCTCGGCGAGCATTCGTACCCGCGAATCGGCCGGATGGATGCGCTGTTGCAGCGCCTCGAAGTCCAGGCCGTGGTCGGTGGCGATGACGATCTCCCCGTCGATCACGCAGCGTTGCGGCAACTCGGCCTTGGCCGCCGCGACCAGTTCGGGAAAATAGCGGGTCATCGGCCGCTCGTTGCGGCTGCCCAGCTCGACCTGGTCGGCGTCGCGAAAGACGATGGACCTGAAACCGTCCCACTTGGGCTCGTAGGACGAATCGGATGGGATCGATCGAACCGACTTGGCCAGCATCGGTGAGATCGGCGGCATCACAGGGAGGTCCATAGTCCGATTGTGCTGGAATCTCGGGTATGGCTGCTGCAGAAGAGGTCGACGTCGACGGCATTCCGATCCGCCTGACCAATCCGGACAAGATCTATTTCCCCAAGCTGGGAGCCAACGGAACCAAACGCAGGCTCGTCGAGTACTACCTTGCCGTCGCTCGCGGGCCGATGCTCACTGCGCTGCGCGACCGCCCTACCCATCTGCAGCGCTTCCCCGATGGGATCGAGGGTGAGGAGATTTACCAGAAGCGTATTCCGGCGCACCATCCCGACTATCTGCAGACGTGCCGGGTGACGTTTCCGTCCGGTCGGACGGCCGACGCGCTGAAGGTGACCCATCCCGCGTCCATCGTATGGGCGGCGCAGATGGGCACCGTCACCCTGCATCCGTGGCAGGTGCGTTGCCCGGATACCGACCACCCCGACGAGTTGCGTGTCGACCTGGATCCCCAGCCGGGCACCGCTTTTGCCGAGGCCCGGACTGTTGCAGTCGACGTACTGCGGCCGCTGCTCGACGAACTCGGCCTGGTTGGCTACCCGAAGACGTCAGGGGGCCGTGGCATCCACGTGTTCCTCCGCATCAAAACGCACTGGGATTTCACCGCTGTGCGCCGCGCCGGCATCGCGCTGGCGCGCGAGGTGGAACGCCGTGCCCCCGATGCGGTGACGACCGAGTGGTGGAAGGAAAACAGGGGGGCACGGGTCTTTGTGGACTTCAACCAGAACGCTCGCGACCGTACGTTCGCATCGGCTTACTCGGTGCGGCGCACGGCGATCGGCACGGTGTCGACGCCGCTGACGTGGGACGAGCTGGCAAGCGCGGACCCCGACGACTACACGATGGCGACCGTGCCCGGCCTGGTAGGCCGACGCGAAGATCCTTGGGCCGACATAGATGCGGTTGCTCAATCGATCGCGCCGCTTCTTGAAATGGCCGAGGCCGACGAAGAGCGGGGACTCGGTGACATGCCGTATCCACCCAACTATCCGAAGATGCCCGGCGAGCCCAAACGCGTTCAGCCGAGCCGGGATACGGATCGGAAGATGCAGCGCTAAAGCCGACCCGCGACGGATGCCGCGGCCTGGTTGGTCACATCGGGAACATAGGAAAGATGAGCGAGGATGTTTCCGCCTTCACCGCAGATCATGTCGTCGGGAACGCATAAGTCGATCGTCTTGGGCCGATAGGCCGAGCTGACCGGAGGGAACTGGTTGTCCGACAACTGCTTCGAGTACGAACTCGACGGATTGCCGAAGAGCGCCACCGCAGCGACGTGATCACCAACGCGAGCAGGCAACTCATTGCTGGTCAGGTCCATGACGGCAGCACCCTGGGAATATCCCCCAAGAACCAGCTTCGTGCTCGGGCAGCTTCCGGCCATGTTCTGGATGTGGGCATCCGCATCGGCGGCGCCGGCCCGCGCGCTATCGACGTAGTTCGGGGTCGCCGGATAGTTGACCGGGTAGACGCCCACGGACTTCCCCGACACCTGCGCGGTGAGAGAGTCGATGAAGGCTTGGCCGGCCCCGCCGACGCCCGAGGGCTCGCCGGTGCCGCGGGCGAACACCACCTCGACGTCCGGACATGGTTCGGCAAAGGCAACCGGCATGACCTCCGTCGCGGTTGGGACGGCCCACACCGTCACCAGCGCGGAACTAACGATGCGAGCAAAGCTGCGGCGACTCATCTCTGCAATGCTGCCATCTCGCCGGACTGCGGGTAATCCGGACTGCGGGTAATAGCATCCCGGCATGATCGCATCGCGGCGCTAGGGCTCGTCCAGCAGCCGCAGCGGATGCAAACCGTCGACCGCGCCGACGAACGGCGGGTGGATGCTGTAACCGAGCATGCGGCGAATGTCGGCAGAGACCTCCCGAGCGATCTCACGGGAGATCGACAACGTGAACGCCTCCATCGGCCGCAGCCACGGTTGGCAGTATTGGGCCGTCACCGCAAGCCGGTCGCGGGTGGTGGTGTTGGCGCCTCCGCCATGCCACAGGGTGCCGACGAAGAACACGCACGAACCCACGGGCATCACGACCGGAAGCGACCGATCGCCCGGACCCGGCCGACGCTTGCCCCAGCGGTGGCTGCCGGGGAACAGCACGGTCGAGCCGTTGTCGGCGGTGAAATCGTCGATCGCCCATATCGTCGCGGCCGCCAACGGCGCCCGCGGACGCGGAACCGGGTAGAACCCGTCGTCGTGGTGAGCCAGCTGAGCGGTCTCACCGGGCTGAATGTTGATGGCCTGCAATGCCGAAAGCAGGTAGTTGGGCATCAGCAACTGATCGAGCGCGGCCAACACCCGCGGATGGTCGACAAGCCGGTCGCACGCCCGCGTTCTGCTCAACACGCTGTAGATGCGTTGGGTGCGATGGCCCTCGAACGAGTTGCGGCCGGTGTGGCCCAACCAGGGACGGACAACGTCACGGGTCCGCCGGCAGTCCTCGGCACTGAGCAGGTTCTCCCAAATGACGTAGCCGTCGCGGTCGAGGGCCGCCATGTCGGCCTCTACGATCGCAGGATCGACTGTGGCCCCGCCGGTCGGTGCCCGCTTGTAGCGAAGCGCCAAATCGCCTCGGAGGTCTTCCAGAGTTGTGACGGACTGGTCATCAACGTTCATCTGCCCTCGGTTGCCCTCGGTCCTTACTCCGCAATGACCACAGCCTAACTCTGCGAACCGCCCATGGTCAGCCGTCGCGGGCCCTATCCTGAGAGGTCGGGGAATTCGGGGCTAAGCGGCGGAGGTCGGATGGCGGCCATAACGGCGTGCCGCGCGTGCGGGACGCAACGCCGTGAGAACGCGCGGTTCTGTCATGGATGCGGCTGGCCGGTTGCCGCGGCCGACGCTGAGGCCTTGGACCAGCAGGTGACGGTGGTGTTCGACGACGTCTACTCGGCGCGGGAGCGGGCTCGGCGGGGTGACCGCGATGGCGCGATTCTCCTGATGCGCGCCGGCGTCGACGATCTGCTGCGCGCCAGACGATCGCGGGAATGGGGCATTCCGGCGACAGGTGTGTTGGTGGAGACGCTGCTCGACGGCGGAACCGAGAGTGACGTCGCGGAAGCCGAGGCCGCCATCGAGCGCTTAGCGGCCGCGCCGACCGACGACCATTCCGCTCTGCGCGACATCTGGCTGCTGCGGTTGCGCGCCCTGCTGGCGCGGGCGCGCGGCGAAGGTGTGCGATACCTGGACTTCGTGAATCGCTACCGCAACATGGCGACATCGCTTGGCTTCGAAGGGCACATCGCGTGGGCCGAGGCGATGCCTTGATGGGCTCCGACCCGCCAGACCACGCCACGGCCGCGCCGCGGGTGAGGTCGCTGAAAAATCCCATGGCCATTTGGGATCGGCCCGCATTGTGCTGACGCAGGAACAACACCACCGGCTTGCCTTCGGTTGACTTGCCTGTCAGTTTCGCCAGGGCGCGGATTCGCTGCCGCGCGAAGCGCTCCGCCAACAGCGCCAAGAAATCGTGAACGGTTGCGCGGACGGCAAGCTGCTCGTAAGAAGAGCGCAGAAACCGTTCAATGGTCCTCGCATCGAAGGTGTCAGCGAATTCGCTGTACAACCGCGCTGCTGCCAATTCGAGCGCGTGACGCTGGCGGCACCCGGCGCAGCTCATCGAGGTAGGCGACAAACTCGGTCCATTCCAACAGGTGCACCATCCGGCCGGCTGTCCCGCGCACGATCAGCCGCGCCCGCTTCTCGTCGCGCGGAATCAGTCCCTCGGACTCAGGTGCGTTGCTCAACGCCCGATGCGCGGCCTTGCCGTTGCCGTTGTGGTTATTGGACTGATGGCTGGGGGTGGTTTTGCCCGCCCAAAACGACGCTGCCTGCAGCAGGTCGTTATCATGGGTGCCGTACATGATCAACGACGCCGGCACAGCTTCGCGGATCGCGCGGCCCTGCAGCGGCCCATAGACCGCGTCGAGCTGCGAACTCGACTGAGCCGCAAAACATATCGACACACCCGGGCTGCGGCCTTCTGCCAGGTACCGCGGCAGCCGCGGCAGCGGCGTGTTGGCGATCTCGTCAAGAAACATGCCTACCCGCGGAAATTCCTCGCACTGAGCAGTTTTGACGCGCTGGCGGTTGATCAGTTGGTCCATCAACGTGATCGCCTGCGGGGCTATCGTGCCGTCATCGGGTGTTAGCAAGTACACGGTCGCGTGACGCTCATCAAGAAGCGACAAATCCAAACTCGGCAGCTCGCGGTCCCGCAACGACGTGCGCAGCCACGCGGTGAGCACCTTGGTGACCGTGACCTTCACCGAATCACGCTGGCGCGGTTCCATATCCAAAACCCCGCGTACCCTCGCCTCAAATAGGCGGCTGCCGCACAACGCCGCCGCCGACGCCCACGACGGTATCGTATTGACGTGGTCGCCCAGCCGGCCGCGGGGGTGCGTCACGTCCTCGGCGGCCTCCAAGGTCCACTCCATCCCCAAGCCAGTGCAGGCGGGGCTGGCGCCGAACAACAGGCAGGTCAACGGGGCGAACGCCAGCTGATCCCACGGCCCCGGATCAGCGGCGGTGCGAAACGAGCCACCCGCTGGCGCGACCGCCGACATGCTCAGCAGCGTTTCGGCCACCGCTTGGGCGTCCTCGAGCGTGCTGATCAGCTGCGTGGGGTCAAACCGGTAGCGGGTGAACTCGGCCGGATAGTACGGCGCGTCAATCGGGCGCAGATCCAGCAGAGCCGCCTGGCCGTAGCGGCGCGAAGCGACCATCTGCATCACGTCGTCTTTGCTGGAGGACACCAGCGCCGGGCCCGGCCACAGCACCGCACTCTGAGACAACCACTTGCGTGTTATGCCGGTGTCGGGCGGGGCGAAACCACCGATGTGAGGGCCAGTCTCCAGCGAACAGAGACGGCCGCTACGCTCGTCGCGGACCCAGCCGCCGAACGGGGTCACCGGCTTGCGGAATTCCTCGCTCACGGTTCGTCATCCACCGCGTCGGAGCGGCTACCGACCTGGGCGCCTTGGTCAAACCCCGGCGTGAGCACCACCGAACTTTGAGGTCGCCGTTTCACTGATCCCTCCAATGCGCCCTTTTCGCTCAGCCCGATTTAAAAGGATGGCCGGAAAATTTAAAGGATGGTCCTGCAAACTCACGGCTGTCTGTGTTTTGGCTGCCGACTGGCTGTGTTTTAGCCGACGGATCGCTGTCTTTTGGGCTCGACAAGGTGCATGTCGGGCTGGAAACCAAGCCCGCCCGGCTAACGACGAGCCAGGTGTCTAGGGAGGCTAAGCATAGCCTTTACCGAAGCGTTATGGTAGCCGCATGCGTCTTCCTCGTCTGAGCCTTGCCGTCCGCGCCGGCGTTGCAGCGCTGGCGCTCACCGCCGCCGCGACCGCCTTGCCCCGGGTCGCCGTGGCTGATCCGGGGTTCCAACCGTGCAACGGCTGCTCATCCAACGATTCCACCGAGGACTTCCCGATCCCGCGGAGAATGATCGCAACGACTTGCACCGCCGAGCAGTTATTAGCGGCCGCAAGGGATTTCGCGCCGGTGTACTACCAGCGGTACATGACTGACTACGATAACCACCCGAATGTTCAGCAGGCCACCCAAGACAAGGTGCACTGGTTCTACTCGTTGTCGCCGGCTGATCGCAGGGCCTATTCGGCAAACTTCTATGCGCCCCAGATCGATCCGCTGAACTTGGCGTGGCCCAACCATATGAAGATCTTCTTCAACAACAAGGGCGTCGTCGCCAAGGAAACCGAGAACTGCCAGAACTACCCAGCCAACGACATGTCGGTGTGGAACTGGTAGGTCCCGTCGCCCGGCGATCAGCCCTGTTTTGGCCCTTGCGGCTCGGCCATCAGGCCGACGCACGTCGCCGTGATCAGCCGCGTCAGCGCGGATATGAAATCGATGTTCCAGTCCGGCGGCAGGTCCGTTGCCTTTGCCTCGGCGTAGGCCTCGGCGAGCTTTTGCGGCGGATTCGCCACCTGCCACAACGGCGCTGCCAGGGAGTAAGCGGCGAGAATGACGTCGAATGCGCCAGCGCGGCCGAGGCCCGGCAACGCATGCTCGATCCCATCGGCGAGCGAGTTGATCGCCCCACTGCTGATCTGCTTGACCTCGAGGACCCGGTCGATTTCCACCTCGTGTTCGAGGTGAAGATGCAGGTTCGCCAGTAGGTCGCAGAAAAGCGGGTCGGCCGCCAGGCTGTCGGCTAATGCCCCAGCGACCAGCGCCGGCGACATGGGACCGGGCTCGCGCAATTTGTCACAGACGGTGTCCGACCACCGCACCCAGCCTTCGGCGGCAAGATGCAGCAGCACTTCCTTGTGGGAGGTGAAGTAGCGGCGCACCGCGGAATAGTGCACGCCAGCCCGCCTGGCGACATCGGTCAAGGTCACCGACGCGACACCCGACTCCAGCGCCAGCGCGCGTGCGGCCTCGACCAGCGCTGTCGCGCGCTGGCGCTTCTTGTCCTCGGTACGGGCTCGCTGGAACGTGAGCTGCGGCACCGCGCGAGAATAACGCAGGTCGGGCGATTGCGGGTGGGCGTGGAACCCGGTAGCGTCCGTTTACGCACGTAACATGCGTTAAATTCGCACGCTGCTCCTGCGCACTGGAGTGCCGTCGAAAGGAGCCCAACATTCCGTGCCGGTAGCGTGGTTTACTCGTCAAGACTCGGTCGAGGTGACTGTTATGCAGGCGCCCTGAGACGCCCCGCCGCGTTTCGATGTGCCGACGGGTGGGCTGGCCGATCAGTAGGTGGAGATCCTTTAGCAGGTGGGATGTCGCCGAGCAGAAAGACGGCAAACGGTGAAGGGGATTTTGATTTTCAGGGTTCTGCAGAGGTCGTGGATTCCGCTCGTGATCGCGATGGTCGTTTGCCTCGGGGGATTCACGGTGTGGCGGATTCACGGCATATTCGGTTCTGAGAAGCGGCCATCGTATTCGGACAGCGCGAACAGCGATACCAAGCCATTCAACCCCAAGCACTTGACTTACGAGGTTTTCGGTCCCCCGGGCACCGTGGCGGACATCAGCTACTTCGATGTCGACGCTGACCCGAAGCGGGTCGACGCGGCGCACCTGCCCTGGACGTTGAACATGACGACGACTTCGCCGGCGGTCATGGGAAACATTGTGGCCCAAGGCGATAGCAGCAGCATTGGCTGTCGAATCTTGGTGGACGGCGTAGTCAAAGCCGAAAAGATCTCGCACGAAGTGAATGCCTTCACTTACTGCGTGCTAAAGGGCGCATGATTAGCCAGCAAAGGAGCAGCGAACACCCCAAACCGCCGTTCGCGCCGCGGATGATCCACCGGCTGGCGGTCCCGATCATCCTGGCATGGTTGGCGATTGTTTTCCTGGTGAGCACGGCCGTTCCGTCGCTCGAGCAGGTCGCGACGCAACGTTCGGTGTCGCTGAGCCCCAAGGATGCGCCGTCGGTGCGGGCGATGACGGTGATGGGCCAGAAATTCAAGGAATCTAGTTCCGACAGTTCGGCGATGATCGTCTTGGAAAGTCAGCAGAAATTCGGTGACGATGCGCGCCGGTACTACAACAGCTTGATTCGTCAGCTGAAAGACGATCCGCACGTGCAGCACGTCCAGGATTTTTGGAGCGATCCTCTGACCGCGCCCGGTGCGCAAAGCCCCGACGGTAAATGCGTTTACGTTCAGCTCAATCTCGCCGGTAACCAAGGCACGACCATGGGCGACGAATCGGTGGACGAAATTCGAAAGATCGTGAACCGCACGCCGGCGCCACCGGGAGTGACGACCTACGTCACCGGCCCGGCGGCGCTGGTAAAGGACATGCACCACAGTGGCGACAAAACTCTTTTCAAGATCACTGTCGTCACTTTTTTGGTGATTTTAACCATGTTGCTGCTGGTCTACCGCTCAGTCATCACGGTGTTCATGCTGTTGATCATGGTCGGGATCGAATTGACGGCGGCGCGAGGAATTGTCGCGTTTCTCGGCTATCACGAACTCATCCGCCTTTCCACGTTCGCTGTAAATCTCCTGGTATCCCTCGGGATTGCCGCTGGAACCGATTACGGCATCTTCTTTTTCGGCCGCTATCAAGAGGCCCGCCAGGTTGGCGAGGATCGCGAGACCGCGTTCTACACGACCTACCGCAGCGTCGCCCACGTCGTCTTGGCCTCTGGTTTGACGATCGCCGGCGCGACGTTTTGTCTGAGCTTCTGCCGGATGCCGTATTTCCAAACCCTCGGCGTACCTTGCGCAGTCGGTATGCTCGTCGCGGTAGCGGTGGCGCTCACGCTGGTGCCGGCCGTGATCGTCGTCGGTGGACGCTTCGGTTTGTTCGACCCCAGACGCAAGATGAGGGTCCGGGGCTGGCGCCGGGTGGGCACCGCGATCGTGCGCTGGCCGCTGCCCATCCTCGCCGGGGCATGCGGGATCGCGCTTGTCGGCCTGTTGACGCTGCCGGGATATCAAACCAGCTACAACGATCGGCTGTATATACCTCACCACATCGCCGCGAACACGGGATATGACGCCGCCGAGCGGCATTTTTCCCAGGCTCGAATGATGCCCGAAGTCATGATGATCGAGGCGGACCATGATTTGCGCAATCCGGCGGACTTCTTGGTCCTCGACAAACTGGCCAAGGGCATCTTGCGTGTCCCGGGGGTATCGCGGGTGCAAGCGATCACGCGTCCTGAGGGCACGGCGATGGAACATACGTCGATTCCGTTTCAGCTCAGCATGCAAAATGCCGGGCAGGTACAGACGATGAAATTCCAAAAAGCCCGTATGGACGACATGCTCAAGCAGGCCGACGAACTCGAGGACACGATCTTGAGAATGCAGCGCATGTACGACCTCATGCGGCAACTCACCAACACGACCCACAAGATGGTCGGTGAGACGAAGGAAATGCAGGCCGTCACCGAAGAACTACGAGACGACATCGCAAACTTCGAGGACACCTGGCGACCTATCCGCAGCTACTTCTACTGGGAAAAACACTGCTACGACATCCCGATATGCTTCTCTCTTCGATCGGTATTCGATGCCGTTGACGGTGTCGACGAAATCGACGAAAAGTTCCAAGTCCTCACCAAGGACTTCGATCAACTCGATGCGCTCATGCCCCAGATGATCGCGGAGTTCCCACCGATGATCGCGAGCATGGAGTCCATGCGGACGATGATGCTGACGATGCACAGCACCATGTCCGGGATCTTCGGGCAGATGGACGAACTGAGCGACAACGCGACGGCGATGGGCAAAGCGTTCGACCGCGCCAAGAACGACGACTCGTTCTACCTGCCACCGGAAGTCTTCAAGAACCCGGACTTCAAACGTGCTCTGAATAATTTCTTCTCGCCGGACGGCAAAGCCGTGCGCTTGATCATCTCGCACCGGGGCGATCCCGCGACGCCGGAAGGCCTTGCGCGGACCGACTCGATCAAACAGGCGGCCGAAGAGTCGCTGAAGGCGACGCCGCTCGAAGACGCCAAGATCTATCTGGCCGGTACCGCGGCCACTTTTAAAGACTGGAAGGACGGCTCGAAATACGATCTGTGGATCGCCGGGATCGGTTCGATGTGCCTGATTTTCATCATCATGCTGATCATCACCCGAAGTCTTGTTGCTGCCCTGGTTATCGTTGGCACCGTTGCGGTTTCATTGGGTGCGTCCTTCGGGCTATCCGTGCTGGTCTGGCAGTACATTCTTGGGGTCAAACTGCACTGGATGGTGCTGGCGATGTCGGTCATCGTCCTGTTGGCGGTCGGGTCGGACTACAACCTGCTACTGGTGTCTCGGTTCAAAGAGGAGATCGCCGCGGGGCTGAAGACGGGCATCATCCGCGCCATGGGCGGCACCGGCAAGGTAGTGACGTCGGCCGGTCTGGTGTTCGCGTTCACGATGGGCTCCATGGTGGTCAGCGACCTGCGGATCATCGGTCAAGTGGGCACGACGATCGGTCTGGGGCTGCTGTTTGACACCTTGGTGGTCCGTTCCTTCATGACGCCGTCCATCGCGGCGCTGCTGGGACGCTGGTTCTGGTGGCCGATCAAGGTCCGGCCGCGCCCCGCCAGCACGATGCTCCGGCCCGCCGGGCCGCGTCCGCTGGTCCGGTCTCTCTTGCTGGGTGAGGGCGTCGAGCAGGACGCCAATACTGCGTCGTTGCCGAATCCCCGTCTGGCTAACCCAGCTCAGTGAATGCGGGCGCTACCGCCCAGGCCGGTCTCCAACACACTGCCGGTGATCACGCCGGGATCGGTGACCAGGTAGACGATTCCACGGCTGACGTCCTCGGGCTGAAGCCATGGCTGCGGTATGGGGTTGGCTTTCATCACGCGGCGCACCAAGTCATCGGGAATGTCGTCCCCGCCGGCAGGTTGAACCATCGGAGTTGGTGGCGTTGTAGGCGGCCAGCTCTGGGATGCCCATTCGCCCTCCCATTGACGAAGTCACGACAATCCGGCCGGGTAGGTGAGGTCCTTCATCGGGCCGGGAGCATCCGCCGCGACGATGTCGGCTCCCTGCGCAGCCAGTGCCAACGCGTGCGCGCGTCCCTGCCCGCGCCCCGCGCCGGTGATCAATGCGACCCGGCCATCCAAAGTTGCCATTACCGTTGCTGCACCAGCCCGCCTGGCGGACTTTCTTCAGCATCCGAATGCAGCAGCTCACGAACAGCCGTGCGGGATCCGTATGGTCGCAGCATCCTGCTGGCCGGTCGCGGACGGACGTGCTGTGGCCACCAGAACCAACGTCCCAGCAGGGTGGCCAGCGACGGTGTCATGAACGACCGCACGATGAGGGTGTCGAACAACAGACCCAGAGCGATGCTGGTGCCCACCTGGGCCATGACCAGCAGCGGGCCGAACACGAACGAGGCCATGGTGGCGGCGAACACCAGACCGGCAGCGGTCACCACCGAGCCCGAGCCGGCCATGGCGCGGATGGTGCCCGTCTTCAGCCCGGCGTGAATCTCTTCCTTGAACCGGGATATCAGCAACAGGTTGTAGTCCGACCCGACCGCCAACAGCAGGATGATCGCCATCGCCAGCACCATCCAGTGCAGTCTGACGCCGAGAAGGTACTGCCACACGAGCACCGACAGGCCGAAGGAGGCGCCCAGCGAAAGCAGCACGGTGCCCACGATGACCAGGGCCGCGACAACGCTCCGGGTGATGACCAACATGATGATGAAAATCAAAGTCGCCGCAGCTATTCCGGCGATCATCAGGTCGATGTTGGAGGCGTCACGCATGTCCTTGTACAGCGCCGCGGTTCCGCCGAGGTAGACCTTTGCGCCCTCCCACGGGGTGCCCTTGATGGCCTCGTGCACCGCCTGCTTGATCGGGTCGATGTGAGCGATGCCTTCAGGGGTTGCCGGATCGCCTTCGTGCGAGATGATCAAACGAACAGCGTGGCCGTCGGGTGAGATGAACTGTTTCAGACCCCGCTGAAAGTCAGGGCTTTTGAAGGCCTCCGGCGGTAGATAGAACGTGTCGTCGTTCTTCGCTTTGTCGAAGGCCTCTCCCATGGCCGTGGCATTGTCGGACAACGCTTCCTGTTGGTCGTTGAGACCTTTCGTCGTCGCGTAGTTCGACATGATCGTCTCGAGATTTCGCTCCTGGCTGGCAATCTGTGGTGGTATCAGCGCCACCAGCTGCGGCTGAATCTGGTCTAACCTGTCCAGGTTCGCGCTGAGCTTCTCGATGTTCTCACTCACCTGGTCGATGCCGTCGAGTGCGTTGAAGATCGACCGCAGCGTCCAGCAGGCCGGGATGTCGAAACAGTGCTTCTCCCAGTAAAAGTAGCTACGAATCGGCCTGAAGAAATCATCGAAATTCGCGATGTCGTCGCGCAACGCCGCGGTGATCTGCACAGTCTCTTTGGTGAGAATCACAGTTTGATGCGTCGTATTGCTGAGATCCTGGGTGACCTGCATCTGCTGGTGCAGCGTTGCCATTGTTTTCCGGAGCTCGTCCGCTTGCTTCAGGAGGTTCTGCGCCTGTTCCTCCTGATAATGCTGGATCTGGATCCGGCCAGCGCTCTGCGCGCTCAGCAAAAAACCCAGGGTGCTGTGGTCCAGCGGAGTGCCCAGGGGCCGGGTGATGGTCTGCACACGGCCGATGCCGGGGATCCGGAAGATCGCTTTTGCCACCTTGTCCAGCACCAGGAAGTCGGCCGGATTGCGGATGTCGTGACCCGTGTCGATCATCAACAGCTCGGGGTTCAGCCGGGCCTGGGCGAAATGGCGGTCGGCGGCCGCATATCCGACGTTGGCCGGGGCGTCGGCCGGCAGATAGTGGCGGTTGTCGTAGTCGGTGGTGTAGCCGGGCAGGGCGAGCAGGCCGACAAGGGCGATAGCGATGGTCACCGCGAGAATCGGTGCGGGCCAACGGACAATCGCGGTACCGATGCGCCGCCAATTCCGGGTTTGCAATATCCGCTTCGGATCGAGGAGCTTGAAGGAGCTGGCCGCCGCGACCACCGCCGGGCCCAGGGTCAACGCCGCGAACACCGCGACCAGCAGGCCGACCGCGCAAGGCACACCCATGGTCTGGAACCACGGCAACCGGGTGAAGCTCAGGCAATACATCGCGCCGGCGACGGTCAGGCCCGAGCCCAGCACGACATGCGCGGTGCCGTGAAACATGGTGTAGAAGGCCTGTTCTCGGTCTTCGCCGACGCCGCGGGCCTCGTGGTATCGGCCCATCACGAAAATCGCGTAGTCCGTGCCTGCGGCGATCGCCAATAGCACCAGCAAGTTGTTGGCGAAGGTGGACAGCCCGATGATCCCGTAATTCCCCAGGAACGCGACGACACCCCGGGCCGCGGCCACTTCGACCATCACGATGAACAGCACGATGAAAACAGTGCTCACCGAGCGGTAGACGAAAAGCAGCATCACAATGATCACCAGAAAGGTGATGATTGTGACCGTCTTGACGCCTTTCTCGCCCGCATAAGACTGATCGGCGATCAGCGGGCCGGCGCCGGTGACGTAGGCATTGACCCCCGGCGGCGCGGGCACTGAGTTGACGATCTTGCGGACCGCTTCGACGGACTCGGTGGACAAAGTCTCACCCATGTTGCCGGCGAGGTAGGCCTGGACATAGGCCGCTTTTCCATCCGGGCTTTGTGAGCCCGCAGCAGTCAGCGGATCATTCCAGAAATCCTGGACGTGCTGAACGTGCTTGGTGTCCTGCTCGAGTCGCTTGACGATCTCGCCGTAGTACCGATGGGCGGCAGCGCCGAGCGGTTTATCGCCCTCCAGGACGATCATCGCCGAGGTGTCGGAGTTGAATTCGCGGAAGGTCGATCCGACCTTCTTCATCGCGATCATCCCCGGCGCGTCTTTCGGGCTCTGCGACACCGCGTGGTCTTTGGTGACGACCTCCAACTGCGGCACGGTGACGTTCACAAATACGGTAAGTCCCAGCCACAGCAGCACAATCGGCAGCGCAAGCCGATGGATCATCCGGGGCAGGAAGGGCGGGATCAACGGTTGCGAGACGGGCTGTGCAACCTCGGTGGTCTCACTCATGCGGACTTGTTCAGGCAGAAGGTGAAGGCATGCACTGTTTCGTTGGCGGGGGATTGATTTGTGGCCTTGACGACCGGCCCGCGCCCGTCGTTATCGTCCAGGGTGATCTTGCAGGCGATCCAATCACCGCTTCCCTGCGCCACGAGATTGGCGGGGAGGGAAGGCTGCGTTGTTGTCAACTCTGTCGACCAGGGCAGGGGTACGTTGAGGGCCTGTTGCGGCTTGGAATCTTTATCCAGATAGTCGATGGTCGCCACGCTGCCCGGCGGGCCCCAGACCTGGAGTGTTAAGACTTTCGGGTTGAACGGCTTTATCTCTTCGGCGACCGCACCGCCGCCGAAGGCGTTGCCGTGAACACCGAAGATGCCGCGCAGTCGGTACACGCAGAACCCCGAGACCGCGACCACGGCTGCGATGACCAGCACGACCCAGAAACGGGTAAGAAAGCCGAAGAGCCCCGACCGCCTGGTCGGGCGCCGGCTGGCGACCGTCGCTTCGCCAGCAACCTGGGTTGCCAGCGGCTCAGTCCTCACTCAGTCCTCGGCGCGGTGGTCGTCATGGCTTCTTTTCATCCTCAACCAAGGGCGAAGGGCGCTCAACTAATTAGCCTGTGTGCAACCTTAGCTACTCTAATCGGAATAGGCGGCAATATAGAAGTCGGGCACGGAAGGGTTTGACGATGGGTGCAAGGGCACGAGGGCGATCTGCGCGAAGAGCTGAGAACGGTACGATCCAGCTCATGAAGATCACCGGATTTGCGGTCGTCGCCATTGCCTCGATAATTGTGTGGGCGATCGGCTTGTCCGCGCCGGCATACGCAGACCCCGACACCGACTTCGACAACCAGCTCGCTGGGTACGGCATCTACGGGCCGCATGACTACAACCCGTATCTGGGCAAGATCGTCTGCCGACGGCTGGCCCAGGGCGTCGATCCCGACGCTGCGGCGTCCGCTCATTTCCTCTCCAACAACCTCCCCAGAGGTACCACTCAGGTGCAGGCGTATCAGTTCCTCGGCAGCGCGATCAGCATTTACTGCCCCGACATGGCACCCAAGCTGCAAAACATTCCGGCGCGCTAAGACGACGCAACGATGCCGCGCGGTGGCGTCAGCGGCAAATCGTTGTAGGTCGCAATGCCCGGTGCCGCCGCGACGACGGCCGGGATCGCGTTTATGGCGGGCATCGCCGTCATGATCTGCCCGAGGTCCATGAATTCTTCGATCGTGGTGGCCTCGAAATACGGCGGTGCCAGGAAGCCGACCTTGGTGGTGACCGTGGGCTGTCCGTCGATCTGAATGACCCAGCCGTCCCCGTCGATCTTCCAGTCCGGTTGCAGCGCCTGTCCTTTGCGCCACTGAACGTGGAGGTCGATGACGGTCTCGCCGGCGACGATTCCCTGCCAGCTAACGTAGACCCCGGCCACGCATCCCGCGGGGGTGGTTCACGACGCCATTTCGAGATCCGCTGTGGTTTGGGCGAATTCAGCTTCGCACCGCACGTTGTCGAGTTCGATTCCGAGCGCGTAGCCGACCAGTCGGAGGGCCTCGCCGAAGACCGCGGTGCCCTTGGCGACCATGACCTGCAGGTCGGGGTGATCGACACCGCGTATTACGACCGGGCCGCCGAGTTCTTCATGGCGGCGTCCGATCCCCGCCGCTCAGCCGCGCGGGCCAGGTTCCTGCACACGATGCGAACCATCTACGACGCAGAGCCGGACTTCATCCCATTCGGCTCCGGCTCCATGCCGGCCTACGACCTGCGGCCGGACCGCCAGAGCACTCGAGGACTTCGGGCTCACCATGATTCCCGAGTGGGAGCGCCCGGTGGCCGCAGTCCTCGACCGCTACGGCCTCGATGACGTTGCCGCCGTCGGCATCTCGCTAGGCGGGGTCTGGTGATTCGCGCGGCCGCGTTCGAGCCGCGGATCACCCATGTGGCGGCTTTCGACATCCTTGATGACGAGTTCGAGGCCGGCGCTCGTCAGATCCGGCGCGGCGCGGGAGTGGTCCTGCGCATGCTGGTCGCTGCGCATGCCCGCCGGCTCATCAATTCCATTGCATACCACGTTGCTTCGCTCAAGCCGGTCACGCAATGGGCACTGCAGCAGGGAATGCACATTACCGGCGCGGCTGGCGCATAGCCCTACGACTTCTTCCGCTCGGCCATCGCGACTAACACCCGCAGGATCTCGAATCGGGTTCGTGCCGACGTACTGCTTCTTGCGGGTGCCGACGATCACTACGTTCCGCTCAAGCAGTTGTCGCGCCAGGCGGGCAACCTGTCCAACGCGCGATCGGTGACCACGCGCATCTTCACCGCCGCCGAGCAGGCAAGCAACCACTGTCAGCTGGGCAATATCGGCGCGGCCGCGCGCTTGATAACCACGTGGCTGGACTTGACGGCGTCACCGCCGCAGAGGGCTTCAGTCTTCGACGGCGACGCCGCGGAGCGTGCGACGGCGCCGGTGCGGTCCTGAGGGTTTGCCGGTCGGGCGTCGGTTGCGCAATCCACGCGCGGCCGCCTCGACGACCTCGGCGTCGTCCAGTTCGTCGTCCGCTTTGGTGTCTTCCACTACGGGCGTCTCGTCCGCAGCCTCGGTTTCTTCGGCCTGGTCGTTCTTCTTGCGGCCGCGCGCTGACCTGCGGCGCTGCTTCTTTTCTTTCTTGGGCTTGATCGGTTTCGGCGGAGGCGGCGAAAGCTCGGCGACAAACGACAGGTAAAACCCGACAATGCCGAGCAGCGCGGTCGCGGCGGCCGCTCCGTAAACGGCGAACAGCCACTGCCCGACATTGTCGAGGTTCAACCAGATCTCGCTGATCGCGGTGCCCACAATCAGCACGCCCGCTAGCACATGGGCCACGATCGACGAGGTCTGCAGGGACAAGGCCAGTTGCGGTGTGCCGTATTCCGGCTTGCGAGCACGCAACAAGGTGAAAACCACGGGCAATGCGGCCAGGGCGATCACCACCCCGGCGACGATCCGTGCCGCCGTGCCGAGGGCGTGTGAGGTGTCGCCCATCAACTCGGGCCAGCGCGGCAGCACGAAGAAGAAATAGAGGACGCCTGCGGCGATCGAGAACGTCGCGTGCCACAGCGTGGCGACTTTGCGTCGCATGCCCCTCCTTGAGCGGGTATCCGCTCCGACCAGACCCTAGTCGATGTCGATCAGGCCTGGTCGCACCCGAACTGAGCGCGGAGGATGCGGGATTTGAACCCGCGAGGGCTATTAACCCAACCCGCGTTCCAGGCGAGCGCCATAGGCCACTAGGCGAATCCTCCGTCGGCCATGGTAGCTGAGCGTGGCGCTGTTCATTCCAGCACGAGTACTAGACTCTCGGTGGACCCCGCGCGGCGTCTATCCTGTGAACTCCCCCAGGGCCGGAAGGCAGCAAGGGTCAATGGGCTCTGGCGGGTGCGCGGGGTCCCCTAGCCGGTTCCGGTGGCGACCCGCTGCGATCGTCCCCTGTGGCTAACCAGTGTCGTCGGTGAAAGGCGGATGGTGTCGTACGACTCGCTGCGCTCCCTAGGCCGTACCGAGCTTGAGACATTACATGCCCGCCACCAGCAGGACTACGCCGAACTCCGGTCGATGAAGCTGGCCCTGGACCTCACCCGCGGCAAACCATGCAGTGAGCAGCTCGACCTGTCCAACGCCCTGCTGAGTCTGCCCGGGGATGACTACCGCGACGGCGAGGGCACCGACACGCGCAACTACGGCGGCCAGCACGGCCTGCCGGAACTACGGGCCATCTTCGGCGAGCTGCTCGGTATCCCGGTGCCCAACCTGATCGCCGGCAACAATGCCAGCCTGGAAATGATGCACGACGTCGTGGTCTTCTCGATATTGCACGGCGGTGTGGACTCGCCGCGGCCGTGGAAGGACGAGCCCGTCGTCAAGTTCCTGTGTCCGGTACCCGGGTATGACCGGCATTTCGCCGTCACCGAAACCATGGGCATCGAGATGATCTCGATCCCGATGCGCGAGGACGGCCCGGACGTCGACCTGATCGAAGAACTGGTCGACGTCGACCCGGCGATCAAGGGCATGTGGGCGGTTCCGGTGTTCGCCAACCCCACCGGGATCACCTACTCGTGGGAGACGGTTCGGCGGCTCGTCCAGATGCGCACGGCAGCCGAGGATTTCCGGCTGTTCTGGGACAACGCCTACGCGGTGCACACCTTGACGCTGGACTTCGTCCGCCAGGTCGACGTGCTCGGCCTGGCCGCCGCCGCCGGCAACCCGAACCGGCCCTACGTCTTCGCGTCGACGTCCAAGATCACCTTCGCCGGTGCCGGCGTCAGCTTCTTCGGCGGATCACTGGGCAATATCGCCTGGTACTTGCAGTACGCCGGAAAGAAGTCGATCGGGCCGGACAAGGTCAATCAATTGCGGCATCTGCGGTTCTTCGGCGACGCCGACGGGGTGCGCCTGCAGATGATGCGCCACCAGCAACTACTGGCGCCGAAATTCGCGCTGGCGCTGGAGATCTTGGACAGGCGCCTCGGTGTACCCAAGATCGCTTCCTGGAGTGCGCCGCACGGCGGTTACTTCATCAGCCTCGACGTGTTGCCGGGCACGGCGCGACGCACCGTTGCGTTGGCCAAAGACGCCGGTATCGCCGTCACCGAAGCTGGCGCGTCGTTCCCCTACCGGAAAGACCCCGACGACAAGAACATCCGGATCGCGCCGACGTTTCCGCCGATATCCGATCTGCGGAATGCCATCGACGGACTGGCCACCTGCGCCTTGCTGGCCGCCACCGAGTCGCTGCGCAAACGAGTGTGAAGTGAGAGCGGCCAGTGCGCGTTGAGGGCGGGTGTCCGGCCGAAAATCCCGCCTTGCATACACACTCGACGCCGTGAATTCACACTCGGCGCCCAGCCACTTCGGCGTCGGACGGCATCGGTAGCGTGGGAGACCGTGGCCCTCTACCGCAAATACCGACCGGCGACGTTCGCCGAGGTGGTGGGACAAGAACACGTCACCGATCCGCTGTGCACCGCCTTGTCGGCGGGCCGAATCAACCACGCATACCTGTTCTCCGGCCCCCGTGGCTGCGGCAAGACGTCGTCGGCGCGCATCCTGGCCCGGTCCCTGAACTGTGCCCAGGGGCCCACGGCTACGCCGTGCGGTGTCTGCGAGTCCTGCGTCGCGTTGGCGCCCAACGCGCCCGGCAGCATCGACGTCGTCGAACTCGACGCCGCCAGCCACGGCGGCGTGGACGACACCCGTGAGTTGCGCGACCGCGCTTTCTACGCGCCGGCCCAGTCGCGCTACCGGGTCTTCATCGTCGACGAGGCGCACATGGTGACGACGGCGGGGTTCAACGCGCTGCTCAAGATCGTCGAGGAACCCCCCAAGCATCTGATCTTCGTGTTCGCCACCACCGAACCGGAAAAGGTGCTGCCGACGATTCGGTCGCGCACCCACCACTACCCGTTCCGGCTGCTGCCGCCACGCACCATGCGGACGCTGATCGAACGGATCTGCACCCAGGAGGGCGTCGTCGTCGACGAAGCGGTCTACCCGCTGGTGATCCGGGCCGGCGGCGGCTCCCCACGCGACACTCTTTCGGTACTCGACCAGTTGCTGGCCGGTTCGGAAACCGGTCCGGACGGCAACCGGATCAGCTACCAGCGGGCACTGGGGCTGCTGGGCGCCACCGACGTCGCGCTGATCGACGAGGCCCTCGACGCGCTTGCCGCCGGCGACGCGGCGACGTTGTTCGGGGCGGTCGAATCGGTGATCGACGCCGGCCATGACCCGCGGCGATTCGCCACCGACCTGTTGGGGCGATTCCGGGATTTGCTCGTGCTGCAAGCTGTTCCAGACGCCATCGCTCGGGGGGTGGTCGACGCGCCAGAAGACGTGCTGGACCGGATGCGTGATCAAGCGGCCAGGATCGGTGCGGCGACCCTCACCCGCTACGCCGAGGTCGTGCATGCCGGCCTGGCCGAAATGCGGGGGGCGACGGCCCCCCGTCTACTCCTCGAGGTGGTCTGCGCACGGCTGTTGTTGCCGTCGGCCAGCGACACGGAATCGGCACTGCTGCAACGAGTCGAGCGGATCGAGACTCGACTGGACATGTCCGTTCCGCTCGGCGGTCAACGGCCGCAGTCCCCGCCAGCCGTCGCAGCTGACCCGGAACCCGCGCCGGCCCCGACGCAGCCCGCGCCCGGGCAGAGTGCGCCCGCTGCGGGCCCGGGTGAGCCTGGCGCGGCCGCGGTCCGCACGTTGTGGCCGACGGTGCGCGAGAAGGTACGTCGACGCAGCCGAAGCACCGAGGCGATGTTGGCCGGCGCCACCGTGCGAGCCGTCGAGGACAACACCTTGGTGTTGAGCCATGAATCGGCGCAGCTGGCCAGGCGGCTGTGCGAACAGCGTAATGCCGACGTCATCGCCGAGGCGCTCAAAGATGCACTGGGGGTGAATTGGCGGGTGCGATGTGACGCCGGCGCGTCGGACCTGACGACAACAGAGGAGCCGCCGGCGCCGGCGCGCCGCGCCGAACGTGGCAATCCAAGCAAACTTGTCGCCGGCGAGGATTCCGCTCAGCGGGCCGAAGAGGAAAGCATGCTGGCCGAAGCGAGTGGGGATGATGCGTCGGCGCCGCGCCGCGATCCTGAAGAGGCGGCACTGGAGTTGTTGCAGAACGAACTTGGCGCGCGTCGCATCGACAACAACTGAGATTCAGCTTGGGCCTAGGGCTGCCACCACGGGCGTAGCGGCAACCCGTCGGCGCCGCGCGCGTCGAGGTTGGCCGCCAGTACATGATGCAGCTGAATGTTGTTGTGCTCGAAGGCTACTCGCGATGCCGCCATGTACAAGCCCCATACCTTTGCCCTGGCCACGCCGACCTCGTTGACCGCCTCGTCCCAATGCGCATCCAGATTGCGGCACCAGTCCCGCAACGTCATCGCGTAGTGCGTGCGGAAGTTCTCCGTATGCAGCACCTCGAAACCCGCATCTTGGATGTCCGACGTGATTCGTCCCGATCCGGTCAGTTCCCCGTCGGGGAAAACGTAACGATCGGTGAAGCTGCTCGCCCGGAAGTGCGCCGTGTTGTTATTGCGGGTGATGCAGTGATTGAGCAGCAAGCCGCCGGTGCGCAACTTGGACTTGAGGAATCCGAAGTATGCCGGATAGTTCTTGACCCCGATGTGTTCGGTCAATCCGATCGACGACACCGCGTCGAACCCGGTTTCGCGGACGTCGCGATAGTCGCAGTGGCGCACCTCGGCTAACTCGGTCAGCCCCTCGGCTTCGATGGCCTGCTGGGCCCAGCAGGCCTGCTCTGCCGACAGGGTCGCCCCGATCGCCCGCACACCGCGGCGCGCGGCATAGCGAACCATCCCGCCCCAACCGCAGCCGACGTCGAGCAGCCGATCGCCCGGCTGCAGCCGCAGCTTCTCGAAGATCAGCCGGTATTTGTTGTCCTGCGCCTCTTCCAGCGCCGCTTCCGGACGCGGATAGATCGCGCAGGTGTAGGTCATCGACGGACCCAGCACCCACTCGTAAAACTTGTTGGAGACGTCGTAGTGGTGATGGATGGCCTCGGCATCACGAGCCTTGCTGTGCCGCAGGCCTTCGGCGATCCGCCGCCAGCGAGGCAGCGCTTCGAGTGGCGGTGGCGGCGCGGGTACCAGATGCTCAATGCCGACCGAGCGGATGATGCCGGCTAGCAGCCTTGCCGACGGCCTGCTGAACTTGACCTTGTCGGCCAGCAATTTGAGCAACTCGTACGGATCGCCGGCAGGCACCCCGCGCGCTTCGAGGTCACCGGAAACATAGGCCCGGGCCAGGCCGAGTTCGCCGGGAGCGGTGGCCAGGTAGGTGGTGCCGCGGGGCGTGAGCAGGTCCATTCCCAGCACGGCGTCTTCCGGTCCGGCGCAGCTGCCGTCGTAAGCGGTGAACCGCAGTGACCCTGTAGCGCCGCCGGTGACGAGCGCCAAGATCTCGGCGAGGCTCAACTTGCCTGCCGTGGCCCTCGCGGCTTCCTTGATCGTCGTCACCGCCGTTGCACCGCCTTTGCGTAGAGGTCAAGCAGACGTGAATCCGGGTCGTAGATCTTCTTGACCGTCTCGTAGGTTTCACCGCCGTAAAGCTCGTCAAACTCGTCCCGGCTATAAAAGGAGTCGGAATACAGCGACTTGTGGCCGTCCAGCGAACTGACCTTCGCTTCGATCAACCGGTTCGTCGCGCCCGGAAAAGCGCCCATCGGAACCGACGACCAGAACCCGACGTTGACGTAGGTGGAGCCGGGCGGAATCGGATACAGCGGCCAGCCGACCTTGTCGCGTAACCGTAACGGGCACAGCCAAATCGGCGTGATCGGCACGGCGTCAAGGAACCACTCCAAAAACTGGGATGTGCGCTCGATCGGCACCTCGATATCCTGCACCACCCGTTCTCGTAGGGGTCGGCCTGGCAAAAAAACACTGCGCTTCTCGATGCGGTCGGCAATGCCGAAGCGCTGGTCGAAAGCCGCCAACTTCGAGTAGACGCTGCTGCGCCGGTAGCGCCGAGGCCACCACCGCCGCACTCTGGGGTTCTGTACACCGAAAGACCGCGAGCACCAGAACCAATCGGTGTCCCATCGCCAGAGATAGTCGCACGTCGTCAACCGGTCTTCTTTGACGCCGGCGTCGTGCTGGATGGAGCGGTAGTAGATGTCTTGTCCGGTGTAGTCGCTGACTGGGCCGGGGGTGGCGGTGCGCACGCCGACGCACAAGTAGCTCTCCTCGGCGCCGAACACCACGCCGTCGAGATAGTCGACCGGCACACCGTCGAAGCCACCGGTGTCGATGATGCGGTCCATCGCTGCAACCAGATCGGTCAGCGAGTTGAACCGCACGTGCCGCAGCGCCACGAACGGCTTGATTGGTTCTAGTTCGATCCGAAGCCGTGTCGAGTAGCCCAGTGTGCCATAGGAATTCGGGAATGCCCGGTAGAGGTCGGTATGCTGCCGGGGTGAGACGGTGAGCAATTCGCCGGCGCCGGTCAGAATATCCATCTTCACCACTGACTCGTGGGGTAGGCCGTTGCGGAACGAGGAAGATTCGATGCCCAGCCCGGTGACCGCGCCGCCCAGCGTGATCGTCTTCAACTGGGGGACCACCAGCGGCGCCAGACCGTAAGGCAGGGTCGCGGCCACCAGATGCTCGTAGGTGCACATGCCGGCGACATCGGCGGTGCAAGCGTCCGGGTCGACCGAGATGACGTTCGTCAGGCCCGAGGTGTCCAGTCCGGGCCCGTCGCGTTTCGCGCGGGCGCGAAACAAATTGGAGGTGGGCTTGGCGAGTCGCACGGCCACCGTCGCGGGAATCGAACGATAGCTCGCCAGCAACCGCTCGACGCCCGCCGCATGAGCCGCCGGCGCGGCTGCAGGGACTCCCACCGGATATACGCTAGTCCCCGATACCGGCCGGCGCAGGAACAGCGAAGCCAGGCATGGCGCCGGCCACAACACCTGCACAGAGGAGTTTTCGCCTGATGGGACACGTCAGTGCAGCCAGCACCATCTTGATCAACGCCGACCCCGCAACGGTGCTGTCTGCCGTCAGTGACTACCGAGGAGTCCGCCCCAAAATCTTGTCGTCGCACTACCGCGACTACCAGGTGCTGGAAGGTGGGCAGGGGCAGGGAACTGTCGCCAGCTGGAGGCTGCAGGCGACTAAGTCCCGGGTTCGCGATGTCCGGGCCAACGTCGACGTCGCCGGCCACGCCGTCATCGAAAAGGACGCCAACTCGACGATGATCACCAACTGGACGGTGGCTCCCGCCGGGCCGGGTTGCAGCGTCACGGTCACGACCACGTGGGCGGGAGCCGGTGGCGTGAAGGGCTTCTTCGAGAAGACGTTCGCGCCGCTGGGGCTGAAAAAGATCCAGGGCGAGGTGCTGGCAAACCTGAAAAAAGAGCTGGAAAGCTAGCCGGGCAATCGGCCTAGCGGGCTTGACCTTGGCTGCCCAAATAGCCGGCGATGCCCCTGACCACGGCGTCGGCATATTTCTGCCGGCCCTCCGGCGTTTCCATCAGCGCAGAGTCGGCCGGGTTCTTCATGTTGCCGCACTCGACCAGGACCGACGGATACTGCGCCAGGTTCAGCCCGGCCAGGTCCGAACGCCCGTACAAACCGTCCTGGCCGATGTAGTTAGCCGGCGGAATGCCTGACGCCTGCATTTGGTCCCGCATGACCCGGGCGAACTGCACCGACGGGCCTGCCTGCGTTTGGTTGAGCGGCGGCGCCGAGTAGTTCACGTGAAATCCGCGACCGTTCGGCGGACCGCCGTCGGCGTGGATGGACACGACCGCGTTCGGGTGTAAAGCGTTGGCCATCTCGGCGCGCTGGTCGACGCACGGGCCCAGCGCGTCGTCGTTGCCCCGGGACATCGCCGTGCGTGCTCCGAGCGCGTTGAGTTCGGCGCGGATCCGCAGCGCAGTGTCCCAGGCGAAGGTGTGCTCCGGATAGCCGTCGTTGGTTGAGGTCCCACTGGCCTGGCAGTCCTTGGTGCCGCCGCGACCGGTGGGCACCTGACGGCTGATTGATGCGTCGTTGGCGCCGTTGTGTCCGGGGTCGAGGAACACGATCATGCCGGCGACGTTGCCGGGGGCCGCGACGGCTGCCGGCGAAGTGGCGGTGGCAGTCACGGCGGTCACAGTGCCGACGGCTATCGCGGCGCCGACACGCAGGCGATCTCGTACACGCACGCCGTCACCGTAGCCTGCCGCCGTCTAGGCTGGAAGCTCCGACCCGCCCGTGAGCCTTGGGCGAAACCGAGCCGAGACCAAGATGCAAGGGGACCGTCATGCAACCCGGAGGCCCGCCCGACATGTCGGGCTTACTCGCCCAGGCGCAGCAGATGCAGCAACAGCTGATGGCTGCCCAGCAGCGCCTCGCCAACGCCGAGGTGCGCGGAAAAGCCGGCAACGGCCTGGTCGAGGTGACCGTCAAGGGCAGCGGGGAGGTCGTGGCGGTGAAGATCGATCCCAAAGTCGTCGACCCAGACGATGTCGAGACGCTGCAGGACTTGATCGTCGGCGCGCTCACCGACGCGTCGGCGCAGGTCACCGCGATGGCGCAGGAGCAGCTGGGTCCGCTGGCCGGCGGCATGGGCGGCGCGCTGGGCATGCCGGAGTCCTGACTTGTTCGAGGGGCCCGTTCAAGATCTGATCGACGAGCTCGGCAAGCTGCCGGGGATCGGGCCGAAGAGCGCGCAGCGCATCGCCTTTCATTTGCTGTCCGTCGAACCGCCTGATATCGACAGGCTCACCGCGGTGCTGGCCAAAGTCCGTGACGGCGTGCGGTTTTGCGCGGTATGCGGAAATGTCTCCGACGACGAGCGTTGCCGGATCTGCGCCGACCCGCGCCGGGACGGCACGCAGGTCTGCGTCGTCGAGGAGCCCAAGGACATCCAAGCCGTCGAGCGCACCCGCGAATTTCGCGGCCGCTACCACGTTCTTGGTGGGGCACTCGATCCGCTGTCCGGAGTCGGTCCCGAGCAATTGCGCATCCGCGAGCTGTTGAACCGGATCGGTCAGCAGGTCGACGGGGTCGACATCACCGAGGTGATCATCGCGACCGACCCCAACACCGAAGGCGAGGCGACCGCCACCTACTTAGTCCGCATGCTGCGCGACATTCCCGGCCTGGTCGTTACGCGGATCGCTTCCGGGCTGCCGATGGGCGGTGACCTGGAATTCGCCGACGAGCTGACGCTGGGCCGCGCGCTGACCGGCCGCCGCGCGATGGTCTGACAGGCCGCGAGATTGCGTCCAGGGCTGTTGATGCGGCACTGACTACAACCCTGTGTGCAATCTCGCGGCGTAAGTCCTAGCCGGGCTTCGCTAGGCCCGCAGCCGCTCGCGGCGCAACAGGTCTACCTCGGGCAGCTCCAGCGGCGCCAGCTCACCCACCACCTTGCTCAGCAGCAGATCGGCTAGCTCCGGATTACGGGCCAAGCAGGGCCCGTGCATATAGGTGGTGATGACGCTGCCCTGCACCGCGCCGTCGAAGCCGTCGCCGGCGCGGTTGCCGGCCCCCTTCTTCACGGCGCCCAGCGGCGACGCCGAATCACCGAGCACCGTGCCGCCGCGATGGTTCTCGAAACCTGTCAGCGGTTGCGTCAACCCGGCCAGCAACGGCGTGCTGACCACCTCCCCGATCGTTCGCATCGGCTGCGGCGAGGTGGTCACGTCGAGCAGACCCACGCCGTCGACCCGTTCACCCGCCGACGTCTCATACCACTGGCCGAGCACCTGGATGGCCGCGCAGATCGCCAGCACCGGTGCGCCGCGGGCCACCGCGCGCTGCAATCCCGGGTGGCTGATCAGATGCCTGGTCGCCAGCCGCTGCGCATAGTCCTCGGCCCCGCCCAGCGTGTAGAGGTCGAGGCTGTCGGGCACCGCGTCGGCCAGCGTGACCTCGACGATCTCGGCGGCGATGCCGCGCAGCCGCAGGCGTTGCCGCAGCACCGCCGCATTTCCGCCGTCGCCGTACGTGCCCATCACGTCGGGCAGCACTAGCCCGATTCGCACCGCCGAGTCATCCATCACGAGCCAGTCTGCGCTGCAACTGCAGGAACGCGGTGTAGTTGGCGACGACCTCGACGGATCCGGGCGGACGCGACGCGATGGCCGCCAGCGTGTCATGCACCAGGGTGTGTTTGACGTCGGCGTACCCCAACCGCACCGCCAGGTCGGTTCCGCGTTCGCCGGCGGCTACCACCGGAACACCGTCGAACTGCTCGAAGCGCACGTCCCAAAGCCACGACAGATCTTCGCCGTCGGGCACCTGCCCGTTGACCGAGATCACCACGCCGGCCGCGTCCTTGTCCACCATCGACAGCGCTTCCTGCCATCCGGCGGGATTCTTGGCCAGCAGCATCCGCACCGTGTGCGCGCCGACGCGCATCGTGCGGTAGCGCCCGGCGACCTCGTCGACCGAGGACACCGCGGTCACCGCGGCTGCCGGGTCGGCGCCCATCGCGACCGCGGCGGCCACCGCCTGGGCGGCATTGCCGCGGTTCACCGAGCCGGGCAGCGCCAGCCGCATCGGCAGTGCCAGCCCGTCGGGCCCGTGGAGCATGTCCCCAGACTCTTTGTCGAACCACCAGTGCGGGCTGGGCCGTTTGAAGTCGGCCCCGGTGGAATACCAGTGGCCCTGATCGCGAACGATCACCTCGCCGCTGCGTGGGCAGCTGACCGAGTCGGCGGCCCAGCCACCGCCGGCGGCCACCCACACCACGTTGGCGCTGTCGTAGGCGGCCGAGGTCATCAACACGTCATCGCAGTTGGCGACGACGACGGCCTGCGGGTGTCGGGCCAGTCCGGCCCGCAGCCTGCGCTCGATCACGTTGGTTTCCCCGACCCGGTCCAGCTGGTCACGAGACAGGTTGAGCAGGACGATCACGGCGGGCTCGATCGCGTCGGCGACGTGCGGCACGTGCATTTCGTCGACCTCGAGGACGGCCAACGCGGCGTCGCGGTCAGCGGCCAGCGCGGCCACCAGCCCGGCGTCCATATTGGCGCCTTCGCCGTTGGTGGCCACCGATCCCAGCGTTCCCAGCGCTGCCGCGGTCATTCGGGTGGTCGTCGATTTGCCGTTGGTTCCGGTGACGACGACGCTGCGCCGGCCGGTGCCGAGCTGGCGCAGAATCGAACGATCCAGCGTCATGGCCACCAGGCCGCCGATCATCGCGCCTGCCCCTCGGCCGGTCACCCGTGAGACCCATCGCGCGCCGGCTCCGGCGGCGAGAGCCAGGCGCCCTCGGGTGGTGATCACCCGGGTGAGTTTAGGGCGATCGCAAGCTCGGTGCTTTCCCGAGCGCAGCGGGTCGGCCTCGTCGAATGAAGTTCACGACACGACGCGCACCGACCCGGCGATGTCGGCTCGACGTGCCATCCTCCATTTATGCCCGACAACCCGGTGGCAACCCCGACGACGACGGGCTGGGGCCGTCCGGCTTCAGACCCCGACGCGGGATGGGCCGTCATCGACGTCGAAACCTCGGGCTTCAGACCGGGCAGCGCGCGGGTCATCAGCCTCGCGCTGCTGGCTCTGGACGCCGACGGCCAAGTGGAGCAATCCGCGGTCAGCCTGCTCAATCCGGGTGTCGATCCAGGGCCCACCCACGTTCACGGCCTGACCACTGCGATGCTCGAGGACCAGCCGCAGTTCGCCGACATCGTCGGCGATGTCGTCAAGTTATTGCGCGGCCGCACGCTGGTCGCGCACAACGTTGCGTTCGACTATTCCTTCCTCACCGCGGAGGCTGAGATGGCCGACGTCGAACTGCCGATCGACACCGTGATGTGCACGGTTGAGCTGGCGCGGCGGTTGGAACTGGGTATCGACAACCTGCGATTGGAGACCTTGGCCGCGCACTGGGGGGTGACTCGACGACGCCCGCATGATGCGTTCGATGACGCCGTGGTGTTGACCGGCGTGCTCGCGGCCGCGCTGGAGCACGCCCGCGAACGCGACGTCTGGCTACCCGTACGCCCGGTCACGCGCCGGCGTTGGCCCAGCGGCAGAGTCACCCACGAGGAGCTGCGACCCCTGAAGATGCTGGCGTCCCGGATGCCGTGCCCTTATCTGAACCCCGGCCCGTATGTCCGCGGCAGGCCGCTGGTGCAGGGCATGCGGGTCGCGCTGGCAGCCGAGGTGGAACGGACGCACGAGGAGCTGGTCGAGCGCATCCTGCACGCCGGGTTGGCCTACGCCGATGCTGTTGACCGAGAAACCTCGCTGGTGATCTGCAACGACTCCCGTCCGGCACACGGCAAGGGCTATCTGGCTCGCGAGTTGGGCGTGCCCGTCGTTTCCGACGCGAACTTCATGGATTGCGTTGCGACGGTGGCCAGCGGCACCGGTGTCGCGGAGTTCATCGACACCGCCCACGCGGGCGAGCAGTGCGCGCTCTTTTAAAGAATTCAGTGTCGCGCGGCCCGATTCACCGCCGAGACCACGGCGCGCAGCGACGCGGTGGTGATCGACGGCGCGATGCCCACGCCCCACACGACCTTGCCGGCCACCGACGCCTCCACGTACGCGGCGGCCTGCGCGTCGTCGCCGGCGCTCATCGCGTGCTCGGAGTAATCCAGCACGGCCACGTCGAAACCGACGGTGCCCAGCGCATCGACGAACGCGGCGAGCGGGCCGTTGCCCGAACCGCTGATCTCCGTCTCCACCCCATCGATCTTGACCGTCGCCGCGATCAGGGTCGCGCCGTAGTCCACGTCGGATGCCTCGACCCGCTGCTTGATCCGCTCCAGCGGTCGCACCGGCGCCAAGTACTCCTCGGCAAACGCATCCCACATCGCCTTGGGGCTGACCTCGCCGCCTTCCCCTTCGCTGATTTTCTGAATCACGCCGGAGAATTCGATCTGTAGCCGTCGCGGCAACGCCAGGCCGTGATCGGCCTTCATGATGTAGGCCACCCCGCCCTTGCCCGACTGCGAATTGACTCGGATCACCGCCTCGTAGGTGCGCCCGACGTCGCGCGGATCGATCGGCAGATACGGCACCTGCCAGAGCATGTCGTCGACATCGGAATCCGCCTCATCGGCTGCCACCTTCATCGCATCCAGGCCCTTGTTGATGGCGTCTTGGTGGCTGCCGGAGAACGCCGTGTAAACCAGGTCGCCGCCGTACGGGTGACGTTCAGGGACCGGCAGCTGGTTGCAGTACTCGACTGTGCGACGGATCTCGTCGATGTTGGAGAAGTCGATCTGCGGGTCGACACCGCGGGAGAACAAGTTCAGGCCCAGCGTCACCAAGCAGACGTTCCCGGTCCGCTCGCCGTTGCCGAACAGGCAGCCCTCGATGCGGTCCGCACCGGCTTGGTAGCCCAATTCGGCTGCGGCGACGGCGGTTCCGCGGTCGTTGTGCGGGTGCAGGCTCAGGATGACCGATTCCCGGTTCGCCAAGTTGCGGCTCATCCACTCGATCGAGTCGGCGTAGACGTTCGGCGTGGCCATCTCCACTGTGGCGGGCAGGTTGAAGATGATCGGGTTGTCCGGCGTCGGGGCGATGATCTCGCCGACGGCGTCGCAGACCTGCTTGGCGTATTCCAGCTCAGTGCCGGTGTAGGACTCCGGCGAGTACTCGAACCGCCACTGCGTGCCCGGATACTTCGCGGCCTCCTCGACGCACTTGTGCGCGCCGTCGGTCGCGATGGCCCGGACCGCGGCCCGGCCGGCGCGGAAAACCACCCGGCGCTGCAAGATCGACGTCGAGTTGTAGAAGTGCACGATCACGCGGCGCGCTCCCTCGCACGCCGCAAAGGTTCGTTCGATCAGCTCCGGACGGCACTGGGTCAGCACCTGGATGGTGACGTCGTCGGGGATGGCGCCCTCGGCGATGATCTGGCGGACGAAGTCGAAATCGGTCTGGCTGGCGGCCGGGAAGCCGACTTCGATTTCCTTGTAGCCCATGCGGACCAGCAGCTCGAACATGCGCCGCTTGCGGGCCGGGCTCATCGGGTCGATCAGCGCCTGGTTGCCGTCGCGCAGGTCCACCGCGCACCACAGCGGCGCGCGGGTGAGTACGTTGTCGGGCCAGGTACGGTCGACCAGCTGGACCGGCTCGACTTCCTCGGCGACTGACCGGTACCGGCTGATCGGCATCGATGACCCACGCTGGGTGTTCCAGGCCGGCTGGCCCGCGTTGGGTTGGCCGGCGGGTTTGATGATCGTTCGAACGGACTTGAATACGTCAGGGGAGTCGCCCGACGGTTGAGAAGAGCTAGTCACGGTTGTTGCTCCGGAGAATGAGGAGGGGCGCCTGAGTGGCGGCGACCGGCGCATCGCGAACACCCGCGACGGGAAGCCGGTCTCGGTCAGGCCCCGTCGCGGCGTCCGAGAAGGAGCGCCCGCTGCACGTTGGCTACTGTACCGCGCCCGCCCGGTTACCCAAAGCCCGCGGCCGCTGGTCCCCGGCCGCGACGACCTTGACCGGGATGTGGGTGTTCTCGTCGGTGTGACAGATCCTTGCCGGATAGTCACGCTCATCTGGTTCGCCATCCCATAAGACGCTGGCCACCCCGACGACCCCGTCCTCAGCCTGAGCCTCGCTGCTGTTGGATATCAAATGCTGGTGAAGCGTGGTCGAGCATTGTGTGTTCCGGCGGCCGGCTACGGTGCATGGGCCGCATCGTCGCCCGTCCGATCCACGTATTCTGTTTTCGACCCAACCCTCGCGATGCGCAGGAACTCCCCGGCCGCAAGCAGGCGGACAGGGCTTAGAAGGGATCTAAGTGGCACTCGTCGTGCAAAAGTACGGCGGATCTTCGGTGGCCGACGCCGAGCGGATCCGCCGGGTCGCCGAGCGCATCGTCGAAACCAAGAAGCGGGGCGACGACGTCGTTGTGGTCGTCTCGGCGATGGGCGACACGACTGATGATCTGCTGGAGCTGGCCCAGCAGGTATGCCCGGCGCCGCCTGCGCGGGAACTGGACATGCTGCTGACCGCCGGCGAGCGAATCTCCAACGCGCTGGTGGCCATGGCGATCGAATCGCTGGGCTCCAACGCCCGCTCGTTCACCGGATCGCAGGCCGGTGTGATCACGACCGGGGCGCACGGCAAAGCCAAAATCATCGACGTCACCCCTGCCCGGCTGCGGTCGGCGCTCGACGAGGGACTGGTCGTGTTGGTCGCCGGATTCCAGGGCGTCAGCCAGGACACCCGCGACGTCACCACGCTCGGCCGCGGCGGCTCCGATACCACCGCGGTCGCCTTGGCCGCGGCGCTGGGCGCCGACGTCTGCGAGATCTACACCGACGTCGACGGCATCTTCAGCGCCGATCCGCGCATCGTGTCGAATGCCCGCCGGCTTGACACGGTCACCTTCGAAGAGATGCTAGAGATGGCCGCGTGCGGCGCGAAGGTGCTGATGCTGCGTTGCGTGGAATATGCCCGTCGCTACAACATTCCGGTGCACGTCCGGTCGTCGTATACGAACAAGCCGGGCACCGTCGTCACTGGATCGATCAAGGACAAGCACATGGAAGATCCCATCCTCACCGGAGTCGCGCACGACCGTAGCGAGGCCAAGGTGACCGTCGTCGGGATCCCCAACATCCCGGGCTACGCGGCCAAGGTGTTCCGCGCCGTCGCCGACGCCGACATCAACATCGACATGGTGTTGCAGAACGTCTCCAAGATCGAGGACGGCAAGACCGACATCACGTTCACCTGCCCGCGGGACAACGGCCCGCTCGCGGTGGAGAAACTGGACTCGCTCAAAGACCAAATCGGTTTCAGCCAAGTGCTGTACGACGACCACATCGGCAAGGTGTCGCTGATCGGCGCCGGCATGCGCAGCCATCCCGGTGTCACCGCCGCGTTCTGTGAGGCGCTGGCCGGTGTCGGGGTCAACATCGACTTGATCTCGACGTCGGAGATCAGGATCTCGGTGCTGTGTCGGGACAGCGAGCTCGACAAGGCCGTCCTCGCCATCCACGAAGCCTTCGGCCTGGGCGGCGAGGAAAATGCGACGGTGTATGCGGGGACGGGTCGCTGATGAGCGGTTTGGCGATCGGGGTAGTCGGCGCCACCGGACAAGTGGGCCAGATGATGCGCACGCTGCTCGACGAGCGTGGCTTCCCGGCAACCAGCGTGCGGTTTTTCGCCTCGGGCCGCTCCCCAGGCCGCAGGCTGACCTTCCGCGGCCAGGAAATCGAAGTCGAGGATGCGCAGACGGCGGATCCGACGGGCCTTGACATCGCGCTGTTCTCGGCCGGCGGGGCGATGTCGCGGGTACAGGCGCCGCGGTTCGCGGCGGCCGGCGTGACGGTGATCGACAACTCGTCGGCGTGGCGCAAGGACCCGGAGGTGCCGCTGGTGGTCTCCGAGGTCAACTTCGCGCGGGATGTCGTCGGCGGCGCCCGGTCCCTCAAGAAAGGCATCATCGCCAACCCGAACTGCACGACGATGGTCGCCATGCCGGTGCTCAAGGTGTTGCACGACGAGGCGCAGTTGGTGCGCTTGGTGGTGTCGAGCTACCAAGCCGTCTCAGGAACCGGGCTGGCCGGCGTCGAGGAGCTCGCCACCCAGGCACGTGCGATCATCGACGACGCCGAGCAGCTGGTGCACGCCGGCAGCGCGGTGGCGTTCCCCGAGCCGAAGGCTTACGTGGCGCCCATCGCATTCAACGTCGTCCCGCTGGCCGGGAAACTGGTCGACGACGGCTCCGGCGAGACCGACGAGGACCAGAAGCTGCGCCACGAAAGCCGCAAGATCCTGGGCATTCCGGGCTTGCTGGTCAGCGGAACCTGTGTGCGCGTCCCGGTGTTCACCGGCCACTCGCTGTCGATCAATGCCGAGTTCGCTCAACCACTGTCGCCGCAGCGCGCCCGTGAACTCCTTGACGGCGCGCCGGGGGTGAAAGTGGTTGACGTACCGACTCCGCTGGCCGCCGCCGGTGTCGACGAATCGCTCGTCGGCCGGATCCGTCAGGACCCCGGCGTGCCGGACGGACGCGGCCTGGCGTTGTTCGTCTGCGGCGACAATCTGCGCAAGGGTGCGGCATTGAACACTATTCAGATCGCCGAGCTGCTGGCCCCTGAGCTGTGATCCGCAGGTGAGCCCTGCCGACTACCGTCCGGTGCCGCGCAGCTCGCTGATGCTCGTATCTGTTGCGTGTCTGCTTGTCCACCATAGTGTTTCGCCTGCACATGCCGATCCGCCGGCTCCGATGCCTGAGCCGGTACTGCAGCCGCTGGCTGCGGGCCAGGTGATGCGGATCGGTCCGACTGCCGGGACCGGCACGCCCACCCGCGACTACGGCATCGGCGCCACCGACTTGTGCGCGTTCATGGAATTCCCCACCGAAGTCCTACAGGTCTGCGGCGACAGTTTCGCCGGTCAGGGAGTCGGCTTCGGCGGCTACTACTCGCCGATCGCCTTGAGGGTGGACACGTCGTCGGTCGACGACCCGGCCGGAGTCCGCTATACCGGAGTCACCGGCATCACGCCGCCGCTGCTGGCCGACCCGACGCCGGTGGGCGCATCGCAGTTGCCGGCCGGTGTCGTGCAGATCAACCGGCAGAACTATCTGCTTGTCACCACCGCCATAGAACTAGTGCCGCAGAACTCCCGGCTGGTGAAAGCCGAACCCGTACAAGGGTTTTGGCGGACACTTCCGGGTTCGGTGCGGGAGGCGTCCTACCAGGGCGGCCAGCAGACCCAGATCAGCGGCTACTACGACCCGATACCCACAGCGGGGTCAGCGGCCGGGTGGGTGTACATCGTCGCCGACAACTTCGATCGCAGTCAACCAGCGGTGCTGTACCGAGTCGCACCAGAGAACTTCGGCGACCGATCCCGATGGCAAGGCTGGGCGTCCGGCGCCGACGGCGGTTGGAACAAGGCGCCAACTCCGTTGTGGGCGGACTTGATTGGCGAGATGAGTTTTAAGCAGATCGAGGGCAAGGCGGTGCTGTCGTATTTCAACGCCAGCACCGGCAACATGGAGGTCCGGGTGGCCGACGGCCCGACCTTGCTGGGCACCGCGCCGGTGACCACCGTAGTGCAACACGACGACTGGCCCGATCCCGCGGAAAGCCTGCCGCCGCCGGAAGACAACCGGCTGGCCCAGCCATACGGCGGGTACATCTCACCGGGTTCGACACTGGACGAATTGCGGGTGTTCGTCAGCCAGTGGCATAACAGCGATCCGCGGGCACGAGCCCCGTACCGGGTCATCCAATTCGCGGTCAACCCGTTCAAACCCTGGTCAGACGACAATTGACGGGTTTTTCGGCGTCGCAACTCATATGTTCTTCATAGGTGGTACCTAGCTCGCCCTATCCGTTGCCAACGCATCCTTTCTTACATGAGCGAAACACCTGAAACGCCAACCAGGCCGACTACCGTCGCCACCACACCAACGACCGAGCCAGTCAGACCGTATTGGCTCTACCGGTTCGCGTCGTGGGTTGTGATCGTCGCCGGCATCCTGTTTATCGTCACGACCATTTTCTTCGCCGGCTTCAAGATCGCCGGACACCACCACTATCACCACGGCTGCCGCCACCACATGGGGCAACACCACGGCATCGGTCCGGGGACCGGCTTCCACAACGGGGCGCTCAGTCCGGGGGGTGCTGCCAGCCCGGGGCCGTCCGTGCCGCCGCAGTCCCTCGCTCCGTCGCTGGCTCCGGCCCACCCGTAGTCCCGCAACTCTGGCCGCGAGCCCGGCGTCCCGTCACGGGGCGCCGGGCTTCGTCCAGTCGCGGCCATTGCTGAGCTGAGGCATTAAGGCGAAGCGTGAGCGAGACACCTCAGCCGTCGATTCCGCCGTCTCCCGTCGCGCCGCCGCCCGTCGGGCCGCGGCAGGAGCAATCTGAGCGGCTCTATCAGGTAGCGGCGTGGGTGGGGATCATTGCGGGAGTCCTGCTTATCGCCGTGGTCTCGCCCGTAGGTTCGTCGGGGCTTGTTACCAGACGCCGCTGAGGTGCCGAGTCTGCGCTGGTGGCGTCGAGCCTGCGTTGAGCGCTAGCTTTTCCGCCCCGCTATTTCGCTCACTGGGCACAGGTGACTTATCCGCTGGTGATCAAGACGATACGAGCCGTGTAACGGGAGACTGTTAAGCACGGTTCCGTGAGAGCCCGGGGGTGAGATTCCCCCGGGCTACTCGACACCACTCAGCCGGAAGACACGCCACGTTCAAGAACGCGGTGTTTGATCGTCGGCGTGCACGTCGGCATTATTGAGGGATGACCCAAGCACCCGAGCACCAGACCCCGCCGCCGCCCCCGGGCCCGCCACCACCACCACCTCCGCCGCACTTAGCGAAACCGCCGCGGCTCTACCAGGCTGCGGCGTGGGTGGTGATCGTCGCGGGCATTGTTTTCGTCGTGGCGGTGATCTTCTTCGCTGGTGCCGCAGTCGCCTGGCACGAGCACCCGTTCCGCTATCACCACGGCATGTTTGGTCCCGACGGTCCCGAAGGTCCGCCTCCCGGCGGGATGTTCTTCCCCGGACCGTTTTTACCGGGCATGGGTCCCGGTTCGCCCGGCGGACCGATGATGCCCGGACCGGGCATGGGACCGGGCATGGGACCGGGCATGGGACCGGGCATGGGACCGGGTGGCCCCGGCGGCCATGGCGGCCATGGCGGCGGTCACGGCGGTCCGCCCGGGGCTCCCACGCCGTAGTCCAGCCAAAACACTTGCGGCGCATCGACATTCGAGGGCCGCGGTCATCGCAAACGTGAGCAGAACCGCTGCGGCGAGCACCTCCGGCTTTTGTTTGGGCGGCCCAGTTGGCAGGATCGAGGTCCATGACCTTCGAAGTCGCGAAGGCGATGACGGTTGGCGGTGCTGCGGCGGTATTGCTGGCCCCGTCCACGGTGGCCGCGCCTTCGGCGCCGGGTGTCGTCAACTACGCGGTCCTCGGCAAGGGTTCGGTGGGCAACATCGTCGGCGGGCCGATGCGGGACGAATCGGTGTTCACCCAGCCGGTCCAGTCGTATTACGTCGACAACCCGGTCTGCAACAACTGGGCCGACATCGGGTTGCCGGAGGTCTACAACGACCCCAACCTGGCGTCGTTCAACGGCGCCAGCACGCAAACGTCACCGACCGACCAGACTCATTTCGTCAAACAAGCGGTCGGCGTCTTCGCGACCGGCGACGCCGCCGCCGGGGCGTTCCACCGCGTCGTAGACCGCACGGTCGGCTGCTCCGGACAGACCACAGCGATGCATTTGGACAACGGAAACACGCAAGTGTGGTCATTTGACGGCGGACCGCCCGGCCCCGCGGATGCGGCCTGGACCAAGCAGGAAGTCGGCACCGACCGTCGATGTTTCACCCAGACCCGGCTGCGGGAAAACGTGCTCCTGCAAGCGAAGGTCTGTCAGTCCGGCAACGGCGGTCCCGCGGTAAATGTGCTGGCCGGCGCCATGCAGAACGCGCTGGGTCAATAACTGTGGCCGTTTCGGCCGCACCTGCGGCATCGAAAATCGGGACGAATCCGGCGACGACGGGAGTATGTCGGCGGCGTCTGGAAGATCGAAGCTTGTGACTGTCGTTGCTAGCCGCGCGCAACCAACGGGCTCGATCGCTCCGGACCGTTGCCCTGGGCCGAAGGGATCGGGAATATGGCGTTTGCCGTCGCGTCGGAGCAGGATCCCGCAAGCCCCGCAGGCGGGCTGGCCGATTCTTCGGCCGCCGCGCAGCACATCACCGACTGCTGCCTGTCCGACGGTGCGGTAGGGCGGGTCGGCCTGGAGATTGAGGCGCATTGCTTCGACCCGGCCAACCCGCACCGCAGACCGAGCTGGAGTGAAATCAGCGACGTCCTGGCATCTCTTCCGGCGATGCCGGGCGGCAGCGTCGTCACCGTCGAACCCGGTGGCGCTGTCGAGTTGTCGGGCCCGCCGCTGCAGGGCGCGTGCGCGGCGATCGAGGCGATGATCACCGACCAGGCCGTGCTGCGAACAGCGTTCGCCGGCGCGGGTCTGGCACTGGTGTTGCTGGGCGCGGATCCGCTGCGGCCGGCTCAGCGCATCAATCCGGGTGCGCGCTACCACGCGATGGAACAGTTCTTCAAGGCCAGCCACACCTTGGCGGCCGGCTCGGCGATGATGACTTCGACGGCCTCGGTTCAGGTGAACCTGGATGCCGGGCCCGCGAGCGGCTGGGCCGACCGGGTCCGGCTGGCCCACGCGCTTGGGCCCACCCTGGTCGCGATCACCGCCAATTCGCCGCTGCTCAGCGGCAACTTCTCCGGCTGGCGATCCACCCGCCAGCGGGTGTGGAGCCAGCTCGACGCGGCGCGATGCGGCCCGATTTTGACCGCCAGCGGCGACGATCCCGGCACCGACTGGGCGCGCTACGCGTTGAAGGCGCCGGTGATGCTGGTGCACAGCCCAACCAGAGACGCTGCGGTGCCGGTGTTGCACTACCTGCCCTTCGCGGATTGGGCTGACGGCCATGAGCTGCTCGGCGGTCGCCGGCCTACCGCCTACGACCTGGAGTACCACCTCACCACGCTGTTCCCGCCGGTGCGTCCACGCCAGTGGCTGGAAATCCGCTACCTGGACAGCGTCCCCAACGCCATTTGGCCGGCGGTGGTCTTCACGCTGGTGACGCTGCTCGACGACCCGCTGGCCGCCCGTATCGCTGCTGACGCCGTCGAACCCGTCGCCACCGCTTGGGATGTCGCTGCCCGGACCGGGCTCGGCGACCGGCGGCTGTACGACGCGGCCAACCGGCTCATGGCCGTCGCTGCCGAACGCGTCCCGCCCGGGCTCACCCAGGCAATGCAGCATCTGGTCGCGGCGGTCGAACGGGGCCGCTGTCCCGCCGACGAATTTTCCGACCAGGTGATCGACAACGGTATCGATGTCGCGGTCGCCCGGCTGGCGCTGGGGGAGTCGTGACGTCAAGCGAAGCCCTGGCGCGAGATCTGAGCCGAGCGCGGGACAGGACGCTGCGGCTGGTCGATTTCGACGACGCCGAACTTTGCCGCCGGTACGACCCACTGATGAGTCCGTTGGTGTGGGACCTGGCGCACATCGGTCAGCAGGAAGAGCTTTGGCTGTTGCGCGGTGGTGACCCGGATCGGCCCGGAATATTGCCCCGCGCCGTTGAAAACCTCTACGACGCATTCGTGCATTCGCGCGCAAGTCGCGTCGACCTGCCGCTGCTGTCTCCAGACCAGGCCCGGACGTACTGCCGGACCGTGCGATCGGGCGCGCTGGATGCTCTCGATGCGCTGCCCGACGAGCCGGGCCGCAGCTTCCCGTTCGCGATGGTGGTCAGCCACGAGAACCAGCACGACGAAACGATGCTGCAGGCGCTGAATCTGCGCAGCGGTCCGCCGCTGCTGCCGGACACCTCCCGGCTGCCGCGGGGCCGGCCGAGGCTCGCCGGGACGTCGGTGGCGGTGCCGGGCGGTCCGTTCGTCCGGGGTGTCGACGGAATAGCTGAACCGTTCTCGCTGGACAACGAACGCCCGGCGCACGTCGTCGATGTCCCGGCATTTCGCATCGGGCGGGTTCCGGTCACCAACGCCGAATGGCGGCAGTTCGTCGACGACGGCGGCTACGGCCAACCGCGGTGGTGGTCGGCACGCGGTTGGCGGCACCGCCAAAGTGCCGGCCTGACCGCTCCACAGTTCTGGGCCCCCGACGGGCAGACACGTACCCGGTTCGGCCGTGTCGAGGACATTCCCGCCGACGAGCCGGTCCAACACGTCAGCTATTTCGAGGCCCAGGCCTATGCCGCGTGGGCCGGCGCCCGGCTGCCCACCGAAACCGAATGGGAGAAGGCGTGCGCGTGGGATCCGGAAACCACTGTCCGGCGCCGCTATCCATGGGGCGCCGCGGAGCCGTCGGCAACCTACGCCAACCTCGGCGGCGAGGCGCTGCGCCCGGCGCCGGTCGGCGCCTACCCGGCGGGCGCGTCGGCCTATGGAGTCGAGCAGATGCTCGGCGACGTCTGGGAGTGGACCAGCTCGACGTTGCAACCGTGGCCGGGCTTTACCCCGATGATTTATCAGCGTTACTCCCAGCCGTTCTTCGGCGGCGACTACCGGGTGTTGCGCGGCGGGTCATGGGCGGTGGCGTCGGCCACCCTGCGGCCCAGCTTCCGTAACTGGGATCACCCGTATCGGCGGCAGATCTTTTCCGGCGTCCGGCTGGCCTGGGATGCCTGATGTGTCGACACCTCGGCTGGCTGGGACGAGAAGTCTCGGTCTCCTCGTTGGTGCTCGACCCGCCGCACGGCCTGCGGGTGCAGTCCTACGCTCCGCGCCGGCAAAAGTACTGCCTGTTGAACGCCGATGGTTGGGGCGTCGGCTTTTTCGACGGCGCGACGCCGCGGCGCTGGCGTAGCGTGGCACCGCTGTGGGGCGACGTCTCGTTTCGTTCCATCGCGCCGGCGCTGCGCAGCCACTGCGTGGTGGCGGCGGTGCGGTCAGCCACGGTCGGCATGCCGATCGAAGCCAGCGCGACCGCGCCGTTCACTGATGGACAGTGGCTGTTGTCGCACAACGGTATTGTCGATCGCACTGTGCTGTCATCCGATCTTGGCGCCGAATCGGTCTGTGACAGCGCGATTCTCGCGGCGCTGATCTTCGACCGCGGCCTCGATGCGTTGGCTGAGACGATCGTAGGGGTGGGCGCCGCTGACCCGAACGCGCGGCTGAACATCCTAGCTGCCAACGGTTCTCGACTTCTCGCCACCACCTGGGGCGACACCCTGTCGATTTTGCGTCGCGACGACGGGGTGGTGCTGGCCAGCGAGCCGTACGACGACCAGCCCGGCTGGGAAGACGTACCGGACCGCCACCTCGTCGAGGTCGGCGCCGACGGCGTCACATTGACCGCACTGGAACACATGAGGGGACTTCGATGACGCTATCGCTGTGCAACCACCTGGCGGCGGACTCCGCATATCAGGCGCTGCGCCGTGACGTGCTCGACGGTCTTCGGAGTGCTCCGAAATCATTGCCGCCCAAATGGTTTTATGACGCGGTAGGCAGCGACCTGTTTGGCCAGATCACTCGGCTGCCCGAGTATTACCCGACCCGCGCCGAGGCGGAGATCCTGCGGGCCCGGTCCGCCGAGATCGCCTCGGTCACCGGCGCGGACACCCTGGTCGAGCTGGGCAGCGGCACGTCCGAGAAGACCCGGACGCTGTTGCGAGCGCTGCACGACGGCGCTGCGCTGCGCAGGTTCGTGCCGTTCGACGTCGACGCGAGCATGTTGTCAGCAGCCGCGCGAGCCATCGAGCACGAGTATCCCGACATCGAAATTGCCGCTGTCTGCGGTGATTTCGAAGAGCATCTGTCGGAAATCCCCGGCGGCGGGCGACGGCTGTTCGTGTTCTTGGGCTCGACGATCGGCAACCTCACCGCTGGGCCGCGCGCAAAGTTCCTGGCGGCGTTGGCCGCGGTCATGCGGCCGGGTGACAGCCTGCTGCTGGGCACCGACCTGGTCAAGGACGCTGGCCGGCTCGTCCGGGCCTATGACGACGCCGCCGGAGTGACAGCGCAGTTCAACCGCAATGTCCTCGCCGTCGTCAACCGGGAACTCGACGCCGACTTCGACGTCGACGCCTACCGGCACGTGGCTCGCTGGAACAGCGAAGAAGAGCGGATGGAGATGTGGCTGCGGGCCGAGAGTGCGCAGCGGGTGCGCATCGCCGCGCTGGAGTTGACCGTCGAATTCGCCGCCGACGAAGAGATGCTCACCGAAGTGTCCTGCAAGTTCCGGGCCGACGCGGTGGCCGGCGAGCTGGCTGCGGCGGGACTGCGGCGCACCCGGTGGTGGACCGACGCCGCCGGCGATTTCGGGTTGTCGCTGGCCATCAAGTGATTCGAAGTTTGGCCGACGCCTGGCGGGCGGCCCGACCGCCGGCCACCGGGCTGCACCTGGACAGCGCGGCGTGTTCGCGGCAGAGCTTCGCGGTGCTCGACGCCGCAGCCGCACACGCGCGGCGCGAGGCCGAGGTCGGCGGATACGTCGCGGCGGAGGCGGCCAAACCTGTTCTCGACGCCGGACGCGCCACGGTCACCGGGCTCACCGGCATGCCCGACGCCGAGGTGGTGTTCACCACCGGGTCATTGCACGCGCTGGACCTGTTGTTGGCCAGCTGGACTGGCGGACGGACCCTGGCCTGCCTGCCCGGCGAATACGGACCCAACCTGGCCGTCATGGCCGCGCACGGCTTCGCCCGCCGCCCGCTGCCGACCGACGGCGAAGGCCGGGTCGTGGTCGACGAGGCAGCCGCCGGCCTGGCCGCCGATCCACCGGGTTTGATCCACCTGACCGCGGTGGCAAGCCATCGCGGAGTGGTGCAACCGCTGCACGAAATGGCCCGGCTCTGCACGGAATTGGGTGTGCCGCTGGTCGTCGATGCCGCCCAGGCGCTTGGGCAGGTGGATTGTGCTGCGGGCGCCGACGCGACGTATGCGTCGTCGCGCAAATGGGTCGCCGGTCCGCGCGGGGTCGGTGTGCTTGCCATCCGGCCGAGCCTGATCGAGCAGCTCCGGCCGCGGCTGCCGCCACCGCATTGCGTGTCGTCGCTCTCGGTGGCTCAGCGACTCGAATTCGGCGAAGCCAATGTTGCTGCCCGCGTGGGGTTTGCGGTTGCGCTGGGGGAGCATGTTGCATCCGGCCCGGCTGCGGTGCGCACACGTCTGGCCGAGCTGGGCCGCATCAGCCGGACCGTACTCGCCGACCTGCGGGGGTGGCGGGTGATCGAATCGGTTGACGAGCAGAGTGCCATCACCACGCTGGCCCCCGTCGACGGCGCCGACCCGGCAAAGATCCGTGCGTGGCTGATCACGCAACGTCGCATTCTGACGACGTCGGCGGGGACGGAACGGGCGCCGCTGGAGCTGACGGCGCCGGTGCTGCGGATTTCGCCGCACCTGGACACCACCATCGATGACCTGACGACCTTCGCCGAGGCGCTCACTGATGCGACTGCGGCGGTGTGATATTCAGCCGTTCTTGTGTGCGGAAAGCAGGTAGGCCGGCAGTTTGGCTCGACCCTTCTGGTCATGAGAGAACTCCGGCATTTGGAACGGCGCATCGGGGTTGGCCGCAGGGATGTTCGCATGGATGAACGCCGGCTTGATGTCGTCTATCCGCCAGTACTTCGAGACCGCGTCGCGCAGTTCGGCTTCGTCGACCGTGTTGGGTCCCTGTTCGGCTTCCGGGGGGAACGCGCCGTTGGCGAACACCAGCACGTAGTAGTTCGCACCGGGAGCCGCCGCCCGGTGCACCGAGCGCAGGTACCCGTCGCGGTCCTCGACAGAAAGCGAGTGAAACAACGTGCTGTCCACCACCGTATTGAACCGGCCGTCGTAGCCGGCGAGCTGCGTGATGTCGGCCTGTACAAAACTGGCTGTGTTCAGTCCGCGCTCTCGCGCCGCCCGGTTGGCCGCGGCGACAGCCGTGGGTGTCAGGTCGACGCCGACCACAGTGTAGCCATCGGTGGCCAGCGCAAGTGACAACTCGGCGTAGCCGCATCCGGCGTCGAGCACATCGCTGCGGAACTTGCCGGCGGCGATCAGCGCGGCCAGCTGCGGCTGTGGCTCGCCGATGTTCCACGGCGGCGGACCGTCGAATTCGCCTTGCCCGCGATATGCGCTGTCCCAGTCCATTACTTCATTTGGCATGTGCTCCAACGTACCCGCGTCAGCCGATGTCCCAGGTGTGCACCGGTTCATTGGTATGCATGTACTCGCAGTACCGCCGCAGCATCTGCGCCAGCGCAGCTGGTCGGGCCAAGCCGCTCATCTGTAGCGCGCGCACCGTGGAGACCTGCCAGACGGCGCCGTTGCGTCCGGTGCGGACGCGGCCCTCGATCACGCCGAGGAACCGGTCGCGCACCTCGCCGGCGACGCCCCAGCGCTGAAGTCCGTCGTGCGCCATCGGTAGCAGCTCGCCGAGCACCAGTTCCTCAGGCGTCACCTCGCCCAGCCCCGGCCAGTACAGGCGTGCCTGCATGCCGTGTCGAGCAGCATCGTGGAAATTCTGTTGAGCTGTAGCGAAACTCATCCTGGTCCACAGCGGACGGTCCTCTTCGGACAGTGTGCGCAACGTGCCGTAGTAGAAAGCCGCGTTGGCCAGCATGTCGATGACCGTTGGCCCAGCCGGCAGCACACGGTTCTCCACCCGCAGATGCGGCCGGCCGTCGACAACGTCATACACCGGCCGATTCCACCGATACACCGTGCCGTTGTGCAGACGTAACTCCGAGAGCTGGGGCGTGCGTCCGGCGGCGAGTTCGGCAACCGGATCCTCGTCGGACACCTCCGGCAGCAATGACGGGAAGTAACGGACGTTCTCCTCGAACAGGTCGAAGATCGAGGTGATCCAGCGTTCACCGAACCAAACCCGCGGCCGCACACCCTGGGCCTTGAGCTCATCAGGCCGGGTATCGGTGGATTGCGCGAACAGTTCGATGCGGCTTTCGGACCACAGCTGATGGCCGAAGAAGTACGGCGAGTTTGCGCCCAGCGCCAGCTGCGGCCCGGCCAGTACCTGTGCGGCGTTCCAGTTGTCGGCGAAGTCGGCAGGCGATACCTGCAGGTGCAATTGCATACTGGTGCAACCGGATTCGGGGGCGATGGATGCCGAGTTAAAACTGAGCGGCTCCGGACCGCTGATATCGATTTGGATGTCTTCGCCGCGGGCGTTGAAGATCGAGTCGTTGAGGGCCGCATATCGGCTCGATTGACTCATCCATCCGCCGGTGAGGTGCTCGGGCATCAGCGTCGGCAGGATCCCGATCATGACGATGTGGGTGCCGCCGGCGTTGGCCTTGGTCTCGGCGGCGTTCAAACTGGCCCGCACCTCGGCTTCCAATTCCAGTCCGGTTGCGCCTGCCAGCGCCCGGGGCGGCACATTGAATTCGATGTTGTAGGCGCCTAATTCGGTCTGGTAAGCCGGATCGGCGATGGCGGTCAGCACGTCCTGATTCGACATCGCCGGCTGATAGTCGTCGTCGACCAGGTTGCATTCGATTTCCATCCCGGTAAGTCGGCATCCGCATTCGAAGCTGGCCTGCCCCAGCATGGTTTCGAAGACGTCCAGGCACAACTGCACCTTGCGCCGGTACTCCTGTCGGTGTACGCGCCGGTAGGTGGTCCGCTTGACCTCATCGCCCACAGTGCTGATGCAACCGGTTTGCTTTCTCCTGCGCAACCGCGTCATACCCCGCACACATCAGATGCTGACTCAGATAGCATCTGGTGTGGGGACAAGATCGATCTCGACGCCGACGTCTTGCGTGCATTGAAGCGGCGCCAGCGCGAGGAGGAAAAAACGGTTGGGGCAGCTCGTCTCCGAACTGCTCGCGCAAGCACTGGCGGCCAAGCCTCGACCGCACGTGGACATCCGCTGGGAGACCGCCGACCTACGACCGCGCCTCGACCTTGACGATAAGGATGCAGTTTGGGCGGCCCTGGACCAGCCTGGCTATCACGCGTGAGCGAGACCGTCGACGTCAATGTCCACGTTTAGGCGACGCATCGCGGCAGTCCGTTTCATGACACGGCGAAGGTACTCGTCGAGCGATTTTTGGTCGGACCCAGCCTCATTTATCTGCTGTGGCCGGTCGCCGCGACCCCTTCGCGGCCTGAGCTGGAAGAAGGCACATGGCCGAGTCCGCTGAGTTCGTCGCCTCCATCGACCAGGGCACCACCAGCACCCGCTGCATCATCTTCGACCACGACGGCGCTGAGGCGGGGCGCCATCAGCTCGAGCATGAGCAGATTTTGCCGCGCGCCGGCTGGGTCGAGCACAATCCGGTCGAGATCTGGGAGCGCACCACCTCGGTCCTGATGTCGGCGCTCAATGCGACGAATCTGTCGGCCAAAGATATCGCCGCGCTGGGCATCACGAATCAGCGGGAGACCACGCTGGTGTGGAACCGGCATACTGGCCGGCCGTACTGCAATGCGATCGTCTGGCAGGACACCCGTACCGATCGCATCGCCTCGGCGCTGGACCGCGACGGCCGCGGCGACGTGATCCGCCATAAAACCGGTCTGCAGCCGGCAACATACTTCTCCGGCGGCAAGCTGCAATGGGTGCTGGAGCACGTCGACGGTGTCCGCGAGGCCGCCGAGAGTGGCGATGCCGTTTTCGGCACCCCGGACACCTGGCTGCTGTGGAATCTGACCGGCGGTCCTCGCGGCGGGGTCCATGTCACCGACGTCACCAACGCCAGCCGGACCATGCTGATGGATTTGGAGACTCTGGACTGGGACGACGAACTGCTGTCCTTTTTCGGCATCCCGCGCGTGATGCTGCCGTCGATCGCCGCGTCCTCGCCGCGCCAGCCCTACGGCGTGACGTTGGAGACCGGACCGCTCGGCGGTGAGGTGCCGATCACCGGAATCCTTGGCGACCAGCATGCGGCGATGGTCGGTCAGGTGTGCCTAGCGCCGGGCGAGGCCAAGAACACCTACGGCACCGGAAACTTTCTGCTGCTGAACACCGGTGAGCAGATCGTCCGGTCCCGTAACGGTCTGCTGACGACGGTGTGCTATCAGTTCGGCGACGCCAAACCCGTTTACGCTCTTGAAGGTTCGATCGCAGTGACCGGCTCGGCCGTGCAGTGGCTGCGCGACCAGCTGGGCATCATCAGTGGCGCGGCGCAGAGCGAGGCGCTGGCGCGCCAGGTCGACGACAACGGCGGAGTGTACTTCGTTCCGGCGTTTTCCGGGTTGTTCGCACCGTATTGGCGCTCTGATGCGCGTGGCGCGATCGTCGGGCTGTCGCGCTACAACACCAACGCGCATTTGGCCCGCGCGACGTTGGAGGCGATCTGTTACCAGAGCCGCGATGTGGTCGATGCCATGCACGCCGATTCCGGTGTGCGCCTTGAGGTGCTGAAGGTCGACGGCGGGGTCACCGCCAATGACTTGTGCATGCAAATCCAGGCCGACGTATTAGGCGTCGACGTGGTGCGCCCGGTGGTCGCGGAGACCACCGCGTTGGGCGCGGCGTACGCGGCCGGGCTGGCGGTCGGCTTCTGGGCCGACCCGAGTGAGCTGCGAACGAATTGGCAGGAGGGCACGCGTTGGACGCCGGCCTGGAGCGATGACGAGCGCGCCGCCGGCTATGCGGGTTGGCGCAAAGCCGTGCAGCGGACGCTGGGCTGGGTCGACGTGTCCTGACCTCCGCCTTTTCCGCGAGCGTGCGTGTTTGTCCACGACACGCCGGTGTCGAACGGCATTTCACGCACGCTCGCGGGGCGCCGGTCAGTCGTCTTCGCCGAGGATCGTGTAGATCTCGCGACGCGCGTTGTTGACGACCTCGAGGATGCGCTGCTGCTGCTCAGCGCTGGCGGCGTGAGCGGATTGTGCTACGGCGCCGAACAATTGCCCGACGGCGGCGCGCAGGTTCAGATGCGACGGGTCGACGCCGTCGGCGATCTCCTCCCATGGTGGTGTCTCGACTTTCTCGGCAGCGGTCCGGCCGGCGTCGGTCAACTCGAAAAGCTTTTTGCTGCCTTCGGTTTCCTTGCCGACAATCAGGCCCTCGTCGACCAGCAGTTGCAGAGTCGGGTAGACCGAGCCGGGGCTGGGGCGCCACAGGTCCTGGCTTCGCTCGGCGATCTCTTGGATCATCTCGTAGCCGTGCATGGGCCGCTCGGCCAGCAGCACCAGGATCGCGGCGCGAACGTCGCCACGTCGACCGCGCCGACCGGGTCCGCCGCGCCGTCCAGGGCCGAACCCGAAGCCCGGACCGAAACCCCGGCCGGCGCCGGGGCCGAAACCGGGGCCGAAGCCTGGGCCGAACGGCCCGTGGTGGCCGGCGTCGTGACCGCGGACAAAGCCGCGGAGCTCCCGACGAGCCTGCCTGCGCTGTTCGTGCAGCGCGCGCCGCGCCTGTGGGTCGAAGCCGAAGCCCTGGAATCCGGGGTCGCCGGGGCCGCCCGGGAACGGCGCATCTGCGTGGGGGAATGGGGTATCCATAATGTTGGCTCGTTTCTGGAAAGGCAGCGCCCGATGCGCTACCGATACGACGACGATATATCGAAAACTATCGTGATGCAACGGCGCGCTTCTTGTCAGCCGGGTGACCAGGGGTTTGTGGCTTCACTGAGCCGGGTAGCACATCCAGTGACGAACGAAGAAAACCGCGATGGGACGATCGGCGCCGGTCGAGACCGGGACTTAGGCGAACAGTCAGCCACAGCCCGCGCAACTGGTGGCAGCAATCGTCTGCGGTTCTGGATGAATTGGGCGCTGGCGCTGCTGGGGGTGGTGGGCGCCGGCGCGGTCATGGTATTTGCGTTGGGCGCGGTGATGAGCACCGCCGCATGCAGCGACAAGCAATGCCCCAACCTCGGGCCCAACGGGATCAGCTTCGGCGTGTTGTTCTACGGCGCCCCGTTCGTGGCCGCGGTGACGGTCGTCGTTTCGTTTTTCACCGCACAGCGCCGGCGGGGCGTCGTGGTCCCGCTGCTAGCGTTGGCGCTGTTGGTTGCCGACGTCACCCTCCTTGCCGTCACAGTCGCGCAGTAGTCGCCCCAATTTCTAGCGGCGCGGCCATCCATACGCCGTGTTGGGCCGTAACCGCGCGAGTTCGCGACGGTGTCGTTCGGCCAGCACCGCGGCCAAGGCGAATTGCGGCGGCGTTCCGGGCGGCGGCGCAGGGGCGATTTGGCTCAGCACGTCACCGGCGATCCGGTAAGCCATCTGGTCGCGCAGCTGCGGATCGAGTTGCGGTGCGCGGGCGAGGAATTGGCGCGCAACCTCGGCTCGTTCAGGGCTCAGCCCGGACAGCTGCAGCGCCGCAGCCCACCAGATCAACGGCGCCGGCATCAACGGCAGCGGGTGCAGCTTCGGGCCGCGTTCGCTAATCACCACGGTCCCCGCGAAGACATCACCGATCCGTTTGGCTCTCGGCGAGAGCATGCTGCAGATCACCGCCGGGCTGCCCAACAGCATCCAGATCTCGACGACCGATGCCAGTGCGCGAAACAGCGCCTGGCGGAAGCGCTCCGGGCCGCCGTCCTGCGACACCACCCGCAGCCCCATCACCAGCTTGCCCACCGACCGGCCCCGCGTTGCGGTTTCGAAGACGACGGGATATCCGACGAACACCAGCACCGTGAAAATGATCATGATCGCTGCGGTCAGGGAGTCGTCGAATTGACTCAGCGTGGCCGCCCACAACATCAGCGCCACCAGATAGCCGATGACGATGACGGCGATGTCGATCGCCGCTCCGACCGCCCGCACCGGGAGTTGAGCTATCGGAACGTCGAGCACCACGGCGTCTCCGGTCACCATGTGCGGCATACGGCAAACGCTACTCGGCTAGGCCTGATTGCCGGACCCTCCCCCGCAAGCGGCAGGTGCCCCCATCTCAGGCCTTTCAGGCCTGCGTCGTCGTCCGGCTAGCATCTTCAGTGGTGGATGTCGACGCGTTCGTAGTCGCTCACCGCGACACGTGGGACCGGCTCGAAAATTTGGTGAAGAACCGCCGGCACTTGACCGGTGCGGAGATCGACGAACTCGTCGAGCTCTACCAGCGGGTGTCGACGCACCTCTCGATGCTGCGCTCGGTGTCGTCGGATTCAGCCCTGGTCGGCAGCCTGTCGAGTATGGTGGCGCGTGGCCGCGCCGCCATCACCGGTGCTCACGCTCCGTTGTCCAGGGAATTCACCCGGTTCTGGACCGTGTCGTTTCCGGTGGTGGCTTACCGCGCCTGGCGATGGTGGCTGGCGACGGCGGTGGTGTTCTTCGCCGTCGCCGCGGCCGTCGCGGTGTGGGCAATCGACAGCCCCGAAGTCCAATCTGTGATCGGAACACCAAGCGAGATCGATGAATTGGTCAACCACGACTTCGCCTCGTACTACCGCGAGCACTCCGCCGCCGCGTTCGGGCTGCAAGTCTGGCTCAACAATTCCTGGGTAGCCGCCAAGTGCATCGCGTTCTCCGTCGTGCTGGGTGCGCCGATTCCATTTGTGTTGTTCGCCAACGCCGCCAACCTCGGACTCGTAGCAGGGCTGATGCTTGCGGCCGGCAAGGGTGGCGTCATGCTCGGGCTGTTGATTCCGCATGGCCTGCTGGAGCTGACGGCGGTGTTCTTGGCGGGCGCCGCTGGCATGCGGCTGGGGTGGTCGGTGATAGCACCGGGTGATCGCCCACGCGGCCAGGTGCTCGCTGAGCAGGGTCGTGCCGTCGTCGCGGTCGCGGCGGGGTTGGTCGTGGTGCTGCTCATCTCGGGCATCATCGAGTCGTTGGTCACCCCGTCGACGCTGCCCACAGCGTTGCGGATCGGCATCGGAATCCTCGCCGAGGCGGGGTTTTTGACGTACATCGTGTACTTCGGTCGGCGTGCGGTTCGGGCCCGCGAGACCGGCGACATCGCCGACGCGCCAGACGTCGTTCCCACCCGTTGACTCGCGGCGAACGTGGGGTTGCGTCACGCAATCTGCGAAAAAACAGGTGTCAACGACACATTCGGCGACAGTCATAGCCGCCCGGCGGCTTTCATAGCCAGGTAACAGTCGGCCAGCGCCGGCGCGAGCTCGCCGGGAACCGCGTCGATCACCTCTACTGCGCTGTGCCGAAGCCGAGAGGCGATGGCATACCGGTCGTTTCGGGAATATTCGGCGGCTGCGGCGTCATAGACCGCGGCCGCATCCGCCCGCCCTGCGGCAAGGTGGTCGACCCGCGGGTCGGCGACGGCGGCAAGGATCACCCGGTGCCTGGCCGAGAGCTGGGGCAGCACCGGCAACAGCCCTTCCTCGAGAGCGGTCGCGTTGAGGTCTGTCAGCAGCACGACTAGCGAGCGCCGTCTGGTTCGGCGGACGATAGTGGAAACCATCGCGGTCGCGTCAGATTCAATCAACGCAGCATGCAGCGGAGCCATCGCGTCGACCAGTCGGGCCAGTAGTTCGGTTCGCGATGCGCCGAATACGCCGGCGCGGATCACGCGGTCGTGCGCGAGGAAGTCGACATGATCACCGGCTCGCGACGCGAGCGCCGCCAGCAGCAGAGCGGCGTCCATCGACCAGTCCAGTCGGGGCCAACCACTTGGATCGGTGGCCGTGGGATCGATACCGACCCGGCCGGCAGCCGTGCGCCCGGTGTCGAGCACGATGACGACCCGGCGGTCACGTTCAGGTCGCCAGGTACGCACCACGACGTCGGCTCGACGAGCGGTGGCGCGCCAGTCGATTGAGCGGACGTCGTCACCGACGACATACTCTCGCAGCGAGTCAAATTCGGTGCCCTTTCCCCGCGTCAGGGTTGGCGACAGGCCGTCGATTTCTCGGAGTTTGGCCAGGCGCGCCGGTAGATGCTGGCGCGACAAGAACATTGGCAGTACGCGGATTTGGCCGGGCAGCGGATGTGACCTCTGTCGGCCCGCCATGCCCAGCGGGCCGACTGACCGTGCAGTGACCACCGCCGACCGCTGATCACCGCGGCGGATCGGCCGCAAGCAGGTGTCTATCCGCTGCATCCGGCCGGCGGCGATGTCGATGGCGTGAATAGCCGGGTCAGCCCGGGCGCTAGGCGCCCAGGCGTCCCGAAACTGCCCGCGAAACCGCCGCCGGCCAGCATTGTGGATCAGCAGCCCGGCATTCACCGCTTCGCCGAGCCGCACCGCGCCGTTGGGCAGCCGGGTGTACCGCAATTGGAATGGGCTTGACGCCATGCCGATGTCAGCGATGACCGCGACGGCCAGCGCCGCGAGCAGTATCACAAAAGATGTTGCCGGCCAAGCTGATAGCACCACGGGCAGACTGCAGATGAGTGCAATCAGCCCGGTGCGCCCCGTCAGGATCACTAGCGTGGCACCGGGACCGAGGCCAAAATCCCGTCGAGTACGCCATCGGGTGTGGCGCCCTCCAGCTCCGCCTCCGGCCGAAGCATCACCCGGTGGCGCAGGGTCGGCCGGGCCATGGCCTTCACGTCATCAGGTGTGACGTAGTTACGCCCGCAGAGCCACGACCACGACCGCGCTGTGGCCAGTAATGCGGTTGCGCCGCGCGGCGACACACCCAACTGGAGCGCAGGCGAATACCGGGTGGCGCCGGCGATGTCGACGATGTAACCCAGCACCTCCTGGGCCACGCGCACCTGGCTCACGGCATCGCGGCCCGCTGCCAGCTCGGTCGGTCCGGCCACGGGACGGATCGCCGACAGGTCATGCGGATCAAAGCCATGTGCGTGGCGACCGAGAATGGCAATCTCGTCACCGCGCGGTGGCACTGGCACAGTCAGTTTGAGCAGGAACCGGTCCAGCTGCGCCTCCGGCAACTGATATGTGCCTTCGTATTCGACCGGGTTTTGCGTCGCGGCGACGATGAACGGGTCGGGCAGCGCCCGCGGTTCGCCGTCCACACTTACCTGACGCTCTTCCATCGCCTCCAGTAAGGCCGCCTGGGTCTTCGGTGGCGTGCGGTTGATTTCATCGGCCAGCATCAGATTGGTGAAAACCGGGCCGCTTCGGAACACGAAGGCAGCGGTGCGAGCGTCGAAGACCAGCGATCCGGTGACGTCGCCAGGCATCAAGTCCGGGGTGAACTGGACACGCTTGAATTCCAGCTGGAGGGCTGCGGCCAGCGAACGAACCAGTAGTGTCTTCGCCACGCCGGGCACACCTTCGAGCAACACGTGTCCGCGGCATAGCAGTGCGATCACCAGCCCGGTGATCACGGCATCCTGCCCGACAACAGCTTTGCCGATCTCGCCGCGCAACGCCAGCAGGGCCTGACGCGCCGATTCCGCCAGCGGCGGCTGGGCGGAGGTGGCGCGCGATTGGGTCATCGTTGTGTGACCTGCCTTTCGATGTCGTCGAGTGCGCGGGCAAGCTGTACCAAGTCGGCATCGGAAGCCGGTGACGGGCCAAACAGATTATGGCGCAACGACTCTGCATGAAATCCGCTGCGTTTCGCGGCGGCTGCCACCACTGCAGGCGCGGACGCCTTACCGCTCAGGCCGAGCCGGGGTAGTAGTCGCTGCAGAGTCGCGGCGCGCAATGCTTGGGCTGCGCGATCGCGGGCCCGCCGCGACCGGTATAGCCGGCCGCGGCCCTCGACCGTCTCCGACGCGCGCACTACCACAGGAAGCTCCTCTGCGACCAGCGGACCGAGTCGACGGCCCTTCCACAACGCAAACAGCAGCACCGCCAGCCAGAGTTGCGCAACCATCCAGATGACGTTATCGGGGATCAGCCCGAAGATCGTTGTCGAACTCGAAGATTCGCCTTCGACCCGCTGCGGGGCGTACCACACCAGCCGGGAATGCTGGCCGGCGAGATTCATTGCCAACGCGGCATTACCGGCCCGCAGCAGCCCTCCGTTCGTCATAAAATCGGTGCTTCCGACCACTGTCACCGTGCGGTCGAAATCACGGTAGCGGACCAGCGCTCCGCCGTAGCAGCTGGTAACCGTCTGGTCAGGGGCAGCTTGAAAAATGTTGGACGGGCCGAAATCTACCGACTCGGCCCGGTTAGCTTCGCGTAGCGCACAATTCGGCTCGGTGCTGCGCACGCTGGCGGCACTGCTGCGGACACCGGGGGCAAGCGCGGCGCGGGCATGGGAGGTCGGCTCGACCAGCAGCAGATCGCCGGGCGTAGCGGCCAGCCGCTGCAGCAGCGCATCGCTGGTGACGCGCTGGGTCTGGGCGAACAGCAGCAATGTTCCCGGGCGTGCGGCGGTTTCTACATCGGCAATGTTGGCGGCGACCACAATGGTGACCCCGCGGTCCCGCAGCAGCGTGACCAATGCGTGAGCGCCGCTGGGTCCGGTCGAGGCCGGGTCCATCCGCCCGCCGGGACGGGGCCCCGTCAGATAGGCGCCGACCGCTGCGAACACGCAGACCGCGGCCAGCGCAAATAGCGGCCACCGCCATGACCGCCGTTGGCGTAGGACGGCAGTCATCGCACCGGCGCCCATGCGTCGACCGGGGCGGACACACCCAGCCCTTGGCGACCGGCCGTAGACCGGGATCGCAGGTGGTCGTCAAGCTCGACAATCATCTGGTAGGCAGCCGGTGTCCCCGGGCGTTCGCCATAGGCGACGTCATTGAATACGTTTGCCGCGTGGGATAATTCGACTACAAGATGAGGCATGCGGGCACCGGCGTCACAGGCCAGCTCGTTGGCGGTGCGGCCCGGCGCTGGGTCCAGGATTCCGGCCTCCTCCAGATCGCGGGCCACTGCACGCAGCCGGTGTCGAATCGCTGCCGACCAATTACCTTCGGCGGCAAACTGTTCCGCGACACCACGATGCTGGTCGGCGCTGAGCTGGCCGGCATCGAGCAGCTGATGGTCGCCGCCGCCATGAGCGCGCATGGTGCGTCGCGCGACGCGGACGGCGATTACCATCGCGACGATCAGCAAGGTAAACAGCACGCTGACGGTGAACCATCCGCCCGGCACCGCAGAGCCGTTTTCGATGAGGCGGAAGAGCAGCTGGTGAATCCATTCATGCACCCGCTGCGCCAGCGATCCGTTGGGATAGATCGGTTTGTCGAGTTCGCGTTGGGCGGCCTGGTGCGCGGCATCGCGGTCGATGTCAATGGCGGGCAACTTCGGCTCGTCGCTATACCGGCCGAGTCAGCCACAGATAGTCGGTAGAAGCCGCCGGCCGAGACTGCGCAGGCCGGCCGGCGCCGGACTGCAGGACCAGATCGAATGCCTCGGCCCGGATCCGGCGGTCGGTGTAGAGCAAGACGACGACGCCTGCGCTGAATGGAGCGGTGATAATCCGCCCGATCGCCGATCCGACGGCGCCCACCGTCGCGCCGAGCAGCGACGATCCACTGGATCCCACCAGCAGGGCACCGACGAAATTGAACGGCGCCGCGAGCGCATTGGCGATCAACACCACCACCACCCAAGTCAGCACCCGGATGCCCAGCACTCGCCAAAAGCTGTTGCGGACCAACTTAAATGACCGCGTGATCGCGTCGATCACCGGTAGCCGCTCCAGCACTATCAACACCGGCGCGAACGACAGGGTGGTGTAGAAGAAGACCACCGTCGCTATAGACACCAGCAGCAGGGGCAAACCGATGACAACGGCCGCCGCCGCGTTGCCGGCGGCGCCGACCGCCCCGATGATCAGGCCCACCAGGCCGACCAGCAACACCAGCCCAACCGACTCCACCGCCACCAGGCCAATCAAGGCGGGCAGCCGCGCACGAATCTTGACCCACGTTTCGGCCGGGCCGATTGTTGAGCCGAAAACCGCCCGGCCCACAACGACCGTGAGCATGCCGCTGAGCACAACGCCGGCCAGCCAGCCAACCACGCCGGCCAGCCCAGCTGACATCATCCAGGCCGCGATGTCGCCCTCGGTCAGGTCGTCGGGCGGGGCGGTCCGTAGCCGGTTGGCAGCAGCCAGGGGGCCGACGGCGCCGATCAACGTGATGATCTGCGTACCGACCACGACGATCGCAGCCAGCCCCAAAGTAGCCTTCAGGTTGGTCCGGATATAGGCGGCGGCGCCATTGAAAATGTCGTTGAGGCTCAACGGCCGCAACGGGATTATCCCGGACGGGATCGTTGGAAAACGGTTCGGTGGTGTGCTGCCGTAGCCGGGCGGCGCCGCATAGCCCGGCGTAGGCGGATAGGGCGACGGAGGGTAGGAAGCGTAACCGGGCGGCGGTGGATAGTTGGCGGGCGGGCCGTAGCCAGCCGGCCGATACCCCGAATAGCCCATCGGCGGGTACGCGGGGGGACCATAGCCGAACGAGGGATAGTCCGGGTAATCGGGGTAATCGGGTGGCGGCGCGCTCACCAGGGAGAACCGCGGTCGTTGTTGGCCAAGCAGCGCCGCTCGACCCCATCGCTTCCAGCTGTATGGTCGCCGGCGCGGGTCATGGCTCCATACTGTCGAGCGCCGGAGCATTTCTCAACGTCGTGCGATGCCGCACGGTCAGGCTTGCTTGGCGGTGTGGCGAGTAGCGTCTGCGCCATGGCGGAACTCAAATCCCGGCTTCGGACAGATTTGACCGATGCGATGAAGGCGCGGGACAAGCTGCGTACCGCGACACTGCGCATGCTGCTGGCCGCGATTCAGACCGAGGAGGTCTCCGGCAAGGCGGCACGGGAGCTCTCCGACGACGAGGTGCTCAAGGTGCTGGCCAAGGAGTCCAGGAAACGCAGCGAAGCAGCCGAGATCTACACGCAAAACGGACGCGGAGAACTGGCGGCCAACGAGCACGCCGAAGCTCGTGTCATCGACGAGTATCTGCCGACACCGCTCACTGAAGCCGAGGTCGCCGACGTGGCCGATACCGCTATCGCGCAGGTAGCCGAGCAATTGGGCGACCGGCCCAGCATGAAGCAGATGGGATTGGTGATGAAGGCCGCGACCGCGCTGGCCGCCGGCAAGGCCGACGGGGCACGGCTATCTGCGGCGGTTAAAGACCGGCTTTAGCCGGCAATCGGCTCTAGGTGGCTGGTGTTTTTCGCGCGCCGTTGACCCGGAAATCGGCTGTGGTCAGTGAGAATGGTTGGGTGAGTTTGGGTTTGACGCCGAAGCAGGCGGATTTGTGGCGGACGACGGTGGACTTCTGCGAGGGCCGGGTGGCGCCGGACTCGATTTACGGCGTGCTGCATCGCATCGAGGGCCTCTCGGATCGGGAGGCGGTGCAGCGGTTCGCGTTCGACGCGCGGTGGAAGTATGCGGCAGGCGGGCTGGTCGGACGCAAGCGGGTGCTGGATTCGACCCCGCTGTATGACGCGGTGGCCACGATGGACACGGTCACGCTGATCCGCTCGGCGATCCGGGGGCTGTTGGCGGTGGCCGGCGCGGAGCTGCAGGCCGGGCTGCGCGCGCGGCTGTCCCGCGACGACGATTACGCGCGGGCGGGAAAACCGGTGTGTGACTACGACGATGCGGAGGCGCGCGAGGAGCTGGTGGACGCGCTGGCCCGCGACGCGTACGCGCTGCTGGCCTGCCTGGATGAGCAGACGCTGGAGTCGGGGTTGGACAAGGCGGCCAAGCTGTTGGCCACCGTGGCCGGCCAGGACCTCGGCCAAGACGCCGGCGACGGGATGTTCCGCATCGCGCGCCGGGTCGCCGCCGATCGGGTGATCTCCACCGCGGACCCCGATGCCCGCCACGGCCACAAGACCTCCGCGCGGGGTTTCGACGGATACAAGGGCCACATCGCGATCGACCCCGACGCCGAGATCATCACCGCCACCAAAGTCACCGCGGGCAGCGCCGGCGACGCCGAACCCGCCACCCTGCAGTCGCATGTAGGGATCGGATTCCTTTGTGGGGCTGGTGGAGGTGGTTGCCCATTATGATGCCAGCCGACGCTGACATCGTGGGCGTTTAGGCCCGAGTGCGGGAGCTGGTGTGTCGGGCCGATGGGTTGAGGTGGCCGGATTCGGTGATGCGGCAACGGCATTCGGACTCGATGTGCTCGTTCCAGGGGATGCAAAGCAGGTTGCCGGTGCCGCGGCGGGCGGTGAGCTTGCCGGTGTTGATCCAGTCGTAGACCACGCCGGTGCTGACGCCGAGCCGTTCGGCGGTGTCAGCGACACTGATCTCGCCGTCCGCGTAGGGGTTCGGGGCCGTTGAGCATGCCCGCCAGCTCGTTGGTGGCGGTGGTCGGGCCGAGCCGGGTGACCATCTCGACCGCGGGCTAGGGACTGCGCACAGCTGTCCCGGGGTGAACGGCACGATCCACTCGGAGTTCGTCGGATGCGCCTGTGTGCCAACGGATCCCGTGTCCCACCAAGTCACGGACACTATCTTCGAGCGGCTTGGGCTCGCCCCGTCGCAGCTGCGCCGCGACCGCATTCTCGACGAGGCCTCCCACACCGCCGACCCGGTCCACCTCATGCACGTGTTCGGCATCAGCGCCAAGACCGCCACGACCTACATCCAGGCCGCCCACCCTGAACGCCGCTCGACCGCACCTCGATAACACAGCTCGGGCACGCAACCCCGCTGCCAGCTACGCGAACTCGCACCACACTGGACCGCAAAACGCTTAAGCACGTGCATGTTCCACGATATCCACCACCAAGAATCGGCGAACCCGCGCGCTTTCGGCTGCTGCACCACGCCCACGTCTGCCAAACCAGCCGAGACTCCGTGCGTCTCACCCAGGCACTCCAAGGACAGGGGGTCAAAGCGTTGATCTAACCACTATCGAACAAGCGGTGGCTGACACCCCATCATGGGCAGATTCGTGTCCGCCACCGGGCAGTTCTTATTGGCCACCAACGGGCAGTTCTCGTGGCCACCGGTGGGCAGTTTCAGATGGCCATTGACGTACGAGTCGGGGTGGCGGGATTCGAACCCACGGCCTCTTCGTCCCGAACGAAGCGCGCTACCAAGCTGCGCCACACCCCGCTTGAAGCTACGACAGCGTATCGCACCAACCCCGCGATTCGCCAAAGCGTATCGCGGCGGCCTGCTGCCCGGGATTCCCAATGGTCGTTGCTGTGCACGTCGCATCGAGCCCTGTGTAGGCCTGTGCACATACGTCGGCGTGGAATAAACCGGATGTCGGTGACCTTAAATAAACTAATTGGCGCTCGTCGGGTGCAAGGGAAGCGAGAGAATCATGACGGTCTTGGGTGCCGTGGTGTTCGGCGGACTTCTGGCCCTTGGTGTGCTGTGGCTGCTGGTTACCGCTCCGGCCAGCGAGGTTGACCAGACCTGGAATCAGCTCGAGCGTTCGAACTCAGTCAAGGGTGCGGCGGGCTCGGAGACGTTGCCGCCGGCCGAGGTATTTTTGGGATAGTGAACGGCGACCCGGATCGCTGGACTCAATGTGCTGAATACGTTGGCTGCGACCGGGCCCGGTCGCTACGCGAATCGCGCCCACCGATCGGCGCCGCAATCAATGTCAACAGGGTGGCTTCGGGCCTGCAGCAGAACCGCACCGGCGCAAATGGCGACGTGCCGATCCCGGCGGAGACGTGCAGGCGCATGGTGGCGCCCCACTTCGACGGACCCTTGGCGCGGGAGCGGTCTAGACCCGAGTTGGTGACCAGGGCTCCGTAGAAGGGCAAGCACACCTGTCCGCCATGGGTGTGCCCGGCCATCACCAGTTGGTACCCGTCCGCGGCGAAGCGGTCCAGCACGCGGGGCTCTGGCGAATGGGTCAGCCCCAGCCGCAGGTTGGCAGCCGGGCTGGCCGGACCCGCGATCGCCTCGTAGCGATCCCGTGCGATGTGCGGGTCGTCAACGCCTGCGGCCGCGACGTGCAGTCCTGACACTTCGAATTCGCGACGGTTGTGGGTGAGATCATGCCAGCCGCGCTCAGTGAATGCCGCCCGCAAGTCCTGCCAGGGCAGCGGCTGCCCCTGCACGCGGCGACCCGGGTTCGTCAAATAGTTCAGTGGGGGCTTCGGGCGTGGTCCGAAATAGTCGTTGCTGCCGAAGACGAAAATGCCTGGCACCGAAAGCAGGTCGCTGAGGCTCTGAATGACCGAAGGCACCGCCTTGGGATGCGCCAGGTTGTCCCCGGTGTTAACGACCAGGTCGGGCTCTAAGCTGACGAGTTCGCGTAGCCACGCCTGCTTGCGGCGTTGGCCGGGACGCATGTGGATGTCGCTGATGTGCAAGACCCGCAGCGGCGCGGAACCCGGCGTCAGCACGGGCAACGTCAGCTCTCGCAGGGCGAACGCAGTGCGTTCGATGATCGAGGCGTAGCCGATACCGGCGACAGCCGATCCGAGCGCAATAGCGCCGGTGCTTTTCAGAGCAGAAATAGCAGAAGGCATAGGTTTCAGCCTACTGCCGTCGACGGTTGGCATCTGAACACACACCAGGAGGCCGCCTATGGCGGCGGCGGCGCAGCCGGCGGCGGCCCCAGGATCGGGATCGTGATCGGTGGCAGCCCCGGAATCTCGATGACTTGCGAGCCCACCGGCACCGGACCGCCTTCCGGCGGCGGGGGCGGAGCCGGCGGGACGCCGTTACTGGTTTGGATGGTCACCACCGCGCCGGGGATCGTCTGGCCGTTGGGTGTGGTTCCGACCACCTCGCCGTATTTCGCACTGCTGTTTATCGAGGCGGGCTGTTCGGCGACCTGGAAGCCGGCTTCCTTCAAGCGCTGCCGCGCCTCGTTGACGTCCAGACCCGCCACACTCGGGACATGAGAACCGGGCCCGCCTTCGACGTACTCCCGGTCGGTGGGGGGCAGGTGCACGTCGCCATAGATCGTGGCGATGGGCTTCATCGCGGTGAACCAGGTACGGGCCGGCTCGTTACCGCCATAGAGGTTGCCATCGCCGCAGCGTCGCAGCGGTGACGAACACAGATCGGACGGCGAAGTCGAGTCGTCGTAGATATAGTTGGCCGCCGCGTACCGGTTGGTGAAGCCGACGAAGCCTGACGACCGGTGGGCCTCCGTGGTGCCGGTCTTGCCGGACACCGGCAGATTCCATCCCGCCGCCGCGGCGGACCCCGACGCGGTGCCGCCGCCCTGCGCGTCCTTGCTCATCGCATTGGCCAGCGTGTTGGCCAACCCTTCCGGTACTGCCTGGTCGCAGGCCTCGGTGGTGACCGCGACTGGGTTGCCGTTACGGTCGATCAGTTTGTCGATCGGATTCGGTGGGCACCACGTGCCTCCAGAGGCCAGTGTCGCCGCGACGTTCGACAGTTCCAGCGCGTTCAGCTCGAACGGTCCCAGCGTGAACGAGCCTATGTTCTGCCGCTTGATGAAGTCGGCCAAGCTTTCGTTGCTGTCGGGATCGTAGTCGCGGGAGCTGCCGGGATCGGCGTAGGACCGCAGGCCGAGCTTGATCGCCATATCGACCGCGCGCGGCACCCCCACCAACTGGATCAGCCGGGCGAATGCGGTGTTGGGCGAGGTGGCCAGCGCATCGGTCACATTCATCGATCCGCGATAGTTGCCGGCGTTGATCACGCACCAGGTTTCCTTGGGGCAACCCTTGGCGCCGCCGCTTCCCATGCCCTTGGTCTGGAATCTGGCCGGCACCTCGAGTTGGGTGTTGATACCCATACCCATCTGCATCGCCGCGGCGGTGGTGAAGATCTTGAAGATGGATCCGGCGCCGTCGCCAACCAGCGAAAACGGCTGCGCCCGCATGGTCTCGCCGGCCGCGCTGTTCAACCCGTACGTGCGGTTGCTGGCCATGGCCACCACCTTGTGCGAGTTCTTGCCCGGCTTGATCACGCTCATCACGCTGGCAATGCCTTCGAGGGTGGGGCTGGCGTAGGTATCGATCGCGTGCTTGACCGGCTCCTGTACGTCGGGGTCCAAAGTGGTGCGGATCAAGTAGCCACCCCGTGCCAGCTGCTCCTTGTTGATGCCGGCACGGGCCAGGTAGGCCTGCACGTAGTCGCAGAAGAACGCCCGATCGCCGGCTGCGATGCAGCCACGCGGTAACTCCTTGGGCTGCGGCAAGATTCCCAACGGCTCAGCCTTAGCGGCCCGCAGCGCGTCGGCCTCATTGGGCAGGTTCTCGATCATGGTGTCCAGCACCAGGTTTCGGCGGGCCAGCGCGCCGTCCGGATTGGTGTAGGGATTCAGCGCGCTGGTCGACTGGACGAGGCCGGCCAGCAGCGCCGCTTGCTGCCAGTCCAGGTCGGACGCGTTGACACCGAAGTAGGTCTGCGCGGCGTCCTGCACGCCAAAAGCGTTGTTACCGAAGGACACCAGGTTCAGGTAGCGGGTCAGGATATCCGGTTTAGCGAACGTCTTGTCAAGAGTGAGCGCCATCCGAATCTCGCGAAGTTTGCGCGCTGGCGTGGTCTCGACTGCCGCGCGTTTTTCGGCGTCGGTCTGCGCGATTACCAGCAGCTGATAGTTCTTTACATACTGCTGCTCGATCGTGGAGCCGCCGCGGGTATCAGCGTCGCCCGATGCGTAGCCGGCCAGCCCGGTCAGGGTGCCTTTCCAGTCCACGCCGTTGTGCTCGGCAAACCGCTTATCTTCGATCGAAACGATCGCCAGCTTCATGGTGTTGGCGATCTTGTCGCCGGGTACCTCGAAGCGCCGTTGCGAATACAGCCAAGCGATCGTGTTGCCTTTCGCGTCGACCATTGTGGTCACCGCTGGGACTTCCCCCTCGAGCAGTTGGGCGGACGCGTTGCCGACGACTTCGGAGGCACGATTCGATGCCAGCCCGATACCGCCGACCAGGGGGAACAGCAGGGCCGCGACGACGACGCTGGCCAGAACGCAGCACCCGACGAGCTTGGCGACGGTGATCGCAGTCGTGGGACGCTCCGGCATGGCTACTAGATTAGCGGCGCGTTGTGCCAATGTAAGCGCTCAGGTCTCTCTCAGTCGCAGCTCAGGGCCATGTTGGCCGTCGCTTCGTCGCATTTCAGGGGCATTTTCAAGATCGGACGGCACGGTCGTCCCAAAACAGGATGTATCGGACTGTTGCGTAATTGATACCTGACCACGTAGCTTATGCACACAATGAGATACAGGTAACACCGAAGCGGAGAGTGTGGCGCAGCTCGCATCGGCAGATCTCGTGGGTTTCCTGGATCTAACACGGGGTCGCCGGAGCGGTGGCAGGAGCTAAGGGGAATCGCTGGTGTCAGGTACGCGGACCGCGGTGCGTAGGACGAGCGCAGCACCGACAAGCAACATTTTGTGTGGCGCTGATGCCGAGTCGAGGATCGCGTGGGTTTCCAAGGCCTTGTGCCGGGCCGCCGATCCTGACGAGCTGTTCGTCAGGGGGGCGGCACAACGTAAGGCTGCTGTGATCTGCAGGCACTGCCCGGTAATGCTGGAATGCGGCGCTGACGCCCTGGACAACCGTGTCGAGTTCGGTGTGTGGGGCGGCATGACCGAACGCCAGCGTCGGGCGCTACTCAAGCAACATCCCGAAGTGGTTTCCTGGGCGGAGTTCTTCGCCGCGCAGCGCAAGCACCGCAGCGTTGGCTAACTAGCCGTCCGGCAAAGTATCGACCCGTATTGGGTCATGCGGCGACAATCAGCTTGGGGCCTGGTTGTTTCGGCTAGTCCCGCGGCGTTCCGGTTTCGAGGCTGGGCCGGCTGGATTCTCAGCGGGCTGCGCTGCGGCTTGCGTCGTCTTCGACGGGGACCGAAGTCATCTGGTCGGCGATCGCACGCAGCGCCTCTAGATCGGAAACGTCGAACGGCAGCGACGGCACTCCGACGATGGCGACATGCGGGTTGGCCGCGGTGAACCTTGACAGCAGGCGGATCTCGCGCTTGGAGGTCGCCGCGCGCTCGGCGTGGATCTGCAGGACAGCCATTGCCAAGTCCGTTGTGTCCGATTCGCCAGTACCTTCTGACTCGTTCTCGAGGGTCTTGGCGCCGTCAATCGCCCGCTCAAGCGGTAACGAACACAACATCGGATGGGTTCGGTTCAGGATGAGCCCCGCCAGTGGCATACGTTCCTCCGAGAGCCGGTCCACGAAGAACGATGCCTCCCTCAGCGCATCCGGCTCGGCGGCCGACACCACCGCGAACTGAGTACCGCGGCGCTTCAAGAAGGCATAGGTACGGTCCGCCTTTTCCCGGAAGCCGCCGAAGGTGGCATCCAGTGACTGCACGAAATCAGCAGCATCGGAAAGTATCTGGGAACCGAGGATGGTTGACAGCGCCCTCATCGCCAAGCCGACCGCACCTGTGACGAGTCGACCGATGCCGCGCCCTGGGCTTAACAGCAGTCGCCATAAGCGGCTATCCATGAAGCTGCCCAACCGTTTCGGCGCATCCAGGAAGTCCAGGGCATTACGCGATGGTGGGGTATCGACCACAACCAGATCCCAACGGTCCTCGCTGAGTAGCTGGCCGAGCTTCTCCATCGCCATGTACTCCTGCGTGCCAGCCAGTGAGGTAGCGACAGTCTGATAAAACTGGTTATCCAAAATCGCTTGGGCCCGATCGGGTCCCGAATACTGGATCACCATCTCGTCGAACGTGCGGCGCATGTCGAGCATCATCGCGAACAGTTGGCCGGGTACTTCTGGCGCCAGCGGCACCCGCTGCGGCGAGTTGCCAAGGTCGTTGATTCCCAACGCTTGGGCTAGCCGCTTAGCCGGGTCGATCGTCAAAACCACGACGGTGCGGCCATATTCGGCTGCACGCAATGCCATTGCTGCGGCGGTGGTGGTCTTGCCGACCCCCCCCGCGCCGCAGCACACCACGACGCGATTAGCGGTGTCGGCCAGGATCGCGGCAACATCGAGTTTCGGCGGTGTGATGCTCATCGAACTCCCTGCTGTGCAAGGGATTCGGAAAGCTCATAGAGGCTCCCGAGGTCGACGCCGTCGGCGATGGTGGGCAGCTCAAGCCGGGGTACCTTCAGCTCGTCGAGCTGCTCTGCGGTTGCTGCTCGCGCAGTGATTCGGGTGGCGTGCTGAATCGTCTCGGTGAGCAGTCCCGCAAAATCTGCGTCGGACAGCTTGATCCCGGCGGCGGCCAAACCCGCGTGCACCGCGTCGGCATCGACGTCGCCCTCGGCGGCTTTGGCGAGATTGTCGGGTTGCAGGTGGGCCGCGATATTGCGGTTGACGATCGCGCTGCCGATGGGTAGTCCCAGCCGCTGCAACTCATCGATCGCCTCCATCGTCTCCTGCATCGGCAGCGCCTCCAGAAGCGTGACCAGGTGGATCGCCGTTTGATCCGAGTGCAGGAGCTTCACCACACCTTCGGCCTGCGAGTACACCGGACCGCCCTTGGCGAGATCAGACACCGCCCTGGTGACGTCCAAAAAGCGTACGATGCGGCCGGTCGGCGGCGCGTCGACGATGATCGCGTCGTAAACCGGGTCCATGGCCCCCTTGTTCAAGCGGGTCACCGATTCCTTGATCTTGCCGGTGAGCAGGACGTCGCGCAGACCCGGCGCGATCGTCGTTGCGAACTCGATCGCCCCGATGCGCCGCATCGCCCGGCCCGCGATGCCGAGGTTGTAGAACATGTCGAGGTATTCCAGGAACGCGGCCTCGATGTCGATCGCCAGCGCGTTGACCTGACCACCGTACTCGGCAGTTGCGACCTTGACCTCTTTGTAGGGCAGCGGCGGCACGTCGAACAGTTGCGCAATCCCTTGGCGCCCTTCAACTTCTACGAGCAAGACCTTGCGTCCTCCCGACGCGAGAGTAAGCGCGAGCGCGGCGGCCACCGTCGACTTACCGGTACCGCCTTTGCCGGTCACGAAATGCAGCCGGGCCTTGGATAATCGCGATGGCCAGCGCGTGGTGTTGCCGTCGCTCGGTGTGGTCGCCACCAATGCATGCTAACCACGTCGCCCGGCTGCTCCTCGCGCTGCTCGGCTGCGCGCATCGTCGCCGGGCGCCACGGGACTCACCGCCGCTGCCGATAAGCTCGAGTTATGAGCCAACCGACCACGTGGGAGTACGCCACAGTCCCCCTGTTGACACACGCCACCAAGCAGATCCTCGACCAGTGGGGTGCTGACGGTTGGGAGCTGGTGGCCGTGTTGCCCGGGCCGACCGGCGAACAGCACGTAGCGTACCTGAAACGCCCGAAGTGAGTGCGTCCGCCCGGCTCGCTGAGCTGGGGCTCGAACTCCCCGAAGTACCGAAGCCGTTGGCGTCCTACGTTCCCGCGGTGCGTACCGGCAACCTGGTGTACACGGCGGGTCAATTGCCGATGCAGGCCGGCAAGCTGGCCGCGACCGGCAAGCTCGGCGCCGACATCACCCCGGAGGAGGGCAAGGCGCTGGCCCGGATCTGCGCACTCAACGCGCTGGCCGCTGTCGATTCGCTGGTGGGCATCGACGCGGTAACTCAGGTGGTCAAGGTGGTCGGGTTCGTTGCGTCCGTACCCGGATTCAACGGCCAGCCCGGCGTCGTCAACGGCGCATCAGATTTGCTTGCTGCGGTGTTCGCGGATCGGGGCAGCCATGCCCGCTCCGCCGTCGGCGTATCCGAGTTGCCGTTGGACGCTCCAGTGGAGGTCGAGTTGGTGGTCGAGGTCGGGTGACTGCCACGGTTGAGTCGCCGACTCATCCCGCGTACGGTCGGCTGCGTTCGGTCACCGCAACCGCATCGGTGCTGTTGGCCGACAACCCGGGTCCGATGACGCTGGGCGGCACCAACACCTGGGTGCTACGTGGACCACGCAGCGACGAGATGGTGGTCGTTGATCCTGGCCCCGACGACGACGAGCACATCGCGAAAATCGCCGGCCTGGGCCGCATCGCCCTGGTGCTGATCAGCCACCGCCACGGCGACCACACCGATGCCATCGACAAGCTGGTCGAGCGCACCGGCGCGCCGGTCCGTTCGGCTGGCAGCGGGTTCCTGCGTGGCCTGTCGGCCGAACTGGCCGACGGCGAAGTGATCGACGCCGCCGGCCTGCGGATCACGGCGTTGGCGACGCCTGGCCACACCGCCGATTCTTTCTCGTTCGTGCTGGAAGACGCGGTGCTGACCGCGGACACGGTGTTGGGTCGCGGAACGACGGTCATCGACACCGAAGACGGCAGCCTGGCTCGGTACCTGGAGTCGCTGCACCGGCTGCGTGGGCTGGGCCAGCGAACAGTGCTACCCGGCCACGGCCCGGACTTGGCGAATCTAGAAGCCGTAGCGTCGGGATACCTGGCGCACCGGGAGCAGCGGCTGGAGCAGGTGCGCTCGGCATTGCGTGCTCTCGGCGACGACGCCACCGCACGCCAGGTTGTCGAGCACGTCTATGTCGACGTCGACGAGGAACTGTGGGGCGTCGCGGAATGGTCAGTGCAGGCGCAGCTGAACTACTTGCGCCGAGATTGACGTTTTGCAGCGAAACGATGAGTAGGCGCCTGCGAAACGTCGATCTCGGGATCTAGCGTGCTCGCCTAGCCAACCGTTCCGAGTCGGAGATCAGCACGCTTTTGCCCTCCAAACGAATCCAGCCCCGGTGGGCGAAGTCGGCCAGCGCTTTATTCACGGTCTCCCGCGACGCGCCGACCAGCTGGGCGATCTCCTCCTGGGTCAGGTCGTGGGTCACCCGCATAGCGCCGCCCTCCTGGGTGCCGAAACGCTGGGCCAGCTGCAGCAGTTGCTTGGCGACCCGGCCGGGCACGTCGGTGAAGATGAGGTCGGCGAGGTTGTTGTTCGTGCGTCGCAGCCGGCGGGCCAGCACCCGCAGCAGCTGCCCGGCGATTTCGGGCCGATCCGCGATCCACGCCCGCAACGCGTCGCGATCCATCGACACCGCGCGCACCTCGGTGATTGTGGTGGCGCTGGAGGTCCGCGGCCCGGGATCGAAGATCGACAGCTCACCGAACATATCGGACGGGCCCATGATGGTCAGCAGGTTTTCCCGGCCGTCCGGTGAACGGCGGCCGATCTTGACCTTCCCGGCAACGATGATGTACAGCCGATCACCCGGCTCGCCCTCCGCGAAAATCATGTGTCCGCGGGGGAAGTCGACGGGCTGCAGTTGCTTGGTCAGCGCGGCGACGGCGCTTGGTTCAACCCCCTGGAAGATTCCGGCCCTCGCCAGGATCTCGTCCACGTTGCCCCTTCGCTACTTAAATGACTCTAGATTTGCCCAGGATGCCCGGGTCGGTTGACGGGCCGACCAGCAGTCTAGAGATCAGCCATCAACTCGACCTGCCAACGCTACACACGATCGGCGTGCTGAGGCGGGCCAAATTGCCGATTCGCCCGGGAACGGTTATGCCGCTGTCTGGGTACGCCGGGGGGTCCGGGACCGGAAATAAGGGCGGCCGTCAGCAGCGGATCGGTGGTCGTCTCGGCGTCGACGGGTCGATCGGCCAACTCGTCGGTGATGTGCCCGACACGCCGGTGCAGGCAATCCAGCGCTTCGGGCATTCCTTCCCTGGCCAATGTGCGCACATCGATGGGTTCGGCGCTCGCGAGAAATTCCGCCACATCGCTTGCCGTAACTGTGTTCTCTGCTAAGCCCGCCTCCAGCCGTTCAAGCCCGAAGGTCGCCAGCATCAGCAACCCCGGAATGAATGCCACGAGCAACCAAGACACAAGCAGCAAGTAAACACGGCTAAGGTTTCAGTGGGATCACGAATTACGGGATCACGAATTAGTACTCTGTCGAGGGTGACAATGGGCAAACCTTCTCGAGCCGTCGCCCACGTGTCCAGAACACCGGATGGCGCCGTCGCACACCGTTGGTCTTCGGAAACCCGGACAGGTTTGGTGCGACGAGCTCGCCGCATGAATCGCAAACTTGCCCAAGCGTTTCCGCATGTGTACTGCGAATTGGATTTCACCACACCACTGGAGCTGACGGTAGCGACGATCTTGTCGGCGCAAAGCACCGACAAACGGGTGAACCTCACTACCCCAGCGCTTTTCAAGCGTTACCGCACAGCGCTGGACTACGCGCAGGCGAACCGCGAAGAACTCGAAACCCTGATCCGCCCTACCGGCTTCTACCGCAACAAGGCGTCGTCGTTGATCGGCTTGGGGCAGGCATTGGTGGAGCGATTCGACGGCGAAGTGCCGGCCACCATGACCGAACTCGTGACGCTGCCCGGGGTGGGCCGCAAGACCGCCAACGTCATCCTGGGAAACGCATTCGATATCCCCGGAATCACCGTCGACACGCATTTCGGGCGGCTGGTTCGGCGCTGGCGCTGGACGGCCGAAGAGGACCCGGTCAAGGTCGAGCACGCGGTCGGCGAACTCATCGAACGCAAGGAGTGGACCTTGCTCAGTCACCGGGTGATCTTCCACGGTCGCCGGGTATGCCACGCCCGCAAACCGGCATGCGGAGTTTGCGTGTTGGCCAAGGACTGTCCCTCGTTCGGAACTGGGCCTACCGAACCGCTGATTGCTGCCGCCTTGGTGCAGGGGCCGGAAACCGAGCACCTTCTGGCAATGGCCGGCTTGTAACGCAGCACGCCCGCCAGATGATCACTTGCACGCCTCGAACCGCCGGTTGGACCATCGCGGCGCTGGTGCTCGTTGGGGCGTTGCTGGCCGCGTTCTTCGTTGAGCTGGGTGATAGGCCCCGGCAAGTGGGGGGACCCCCACCGGCCGGCTCCGGCCGCGAGCATCGCGACGCCGACACCCCAGCGGCCCTGGCCGGGCCGCGGCAGCGCGCCAACCTCGCGCCGTGTCCGCACCCAGGCGCCGATCCTGGTCCGCCGGCGTTGCGCGGTGTGACCGCGCAATGCGCAGCCGACGGCTCGGTTGTCGACGTCGGGCCGGCCCTGGCCGGGCATCGGGTGGTGCTCAACTTGTGGGCGTACTGGTGTGCACCGTGCGTGGCCGAACTTCCTGCGATGGCCGAGTATCAACGCCGCGTGGGGAGCAATGCCATGGTGGTGACGGTCCACCAGGCCGAGAACGAGACGGCGGCCTTGGTGCGATTGGCGGACCTGGGTGTCCGATTGCCGACGCTGCAGGACGGCAGCCGTCGGATCGCGGCGGCGTTACGGGTGCCAAATGTGATGCCCGCGACAGTAGTGCTGAGATTGGACGGTAGCGTTGCGCAGACCCTGCCGCGCGCTTTCGCCAACGCCGACGAGATCGCAGCTGCGCTCGGCGATCAGACGCGATGACGCCCGCGGAGGACCAGGGTGATTGGACGAAGGAGGGGCCGGTGAGCGCAGGGGGCACTCAACGACCACGCGGTGGCGACCTCACCCACCCGCGAGGAACGATTCCGTTGAGGCCCGGGCTGGGCCCGTCCTGGCTGCGCAGGTTGGTCGACAACGTCAGTCAGGTGCCCGACGCTTACCGGCGTCGGCTCCCCGCCGACGTACTGGCCACGGTGACTGCCGCCAAGGCGACGGCCTCGCTGCGCAAAGATGCTCGCGACGCAGCGGTGCTGGTGCTGTTCTCCGGTCCCCCGTCCAGCCAAGCCAACGGCGCTCGGCCCGGCTCCCCTCCCGATGGAGCCGATCTGCTGCTCACGGTGCGGGCTTGCACATTGCGTCACCACGCCGGCCAAGCGGCCTTCCCTGGGGGCACCTCCGATCCGGACGACGACGGGCCGGTGGCCACCGCGCTGCGAGAGGCACACGAAGAGACCGGCATAGATACGGGCAAGCTGCATCCGCTGGCCACGATGGAGCGAACGTTCATCGCGCCGTCGGGTTTTCACGTCGTCCCGGTGTTGGCGTATTCGCCGGATCCCGGGCCGGTGGCCGTTGTCGATGAAGCGGAGACAGCAATCGTCGCCCGGGTCCCGGTGCAGGCGTTCATCAATCCGGCCAATCGGCTGATGGTCTACCGCAGCGCGTTGCACCGCCGCTTCGCCGGGCCGGCGTTCCTGTTGAACGAGATGCTGGTTTGGGGATTCACCGGCCAAGTGATTTCAGCGATGCTGGACGTGGCTGGTTGGGCTAAACCCTGGGATACCAGCGATATTCGGGAATTGGACGAAGCGATGGCCCTGCTCGGCGACGAGGGTGATGCTTGATGACCCCATCACAATGGCTGGACATCGCCGTGCTGGGCATTGCTTTCGTTGCGGCGATCTCAGGTTGGCGTTCGGGCGCACTTGGTTCTTTGCTGTCATTCGTCGGTGTACTGCTCGGCGCGATCGCCGGCGTCCTGCTGGCGCCGCACCTCGTTGCCCACATCGGCGCGCCGCGGGCCAAGCTGTTCGCTGCGCTGTTTTTGATCCTGGGGCTGGTCGTGGTTGGCGAGGTCGCCGGTGTGGTGCTCGGTCGCGCGGTGCGCGGCGCGATTCACAGCCGCTCAGTCCGATTCTTCGACTCGCTGATCGGGGTGGCGGTGCAGCTGGTGGTGGTATTGGTAGCGGCATGGCTGCTGGCGACGCCGCTGACGTCGTCGTCGGGCCAGCCCAGCCTGGCTGCTGCGGTTCGCGGTTCGCGCGTGTTGGCCCAGGTCAACGGCTTCGCGCCGGATTGGCTCAAGACCGTGCCCAAACGACTGTCGTCGCTGCTGGACACCTCGGGTCTGCCGCAGGTGCTGGAACCGTTCAGTCGCACACCGGTCGTGGCGGTGGCGGCTCCAGATGCTGCGCTGGCCAACAGCCCGGTGGTCGCGGCCACTGCACCCAGCGTGGTGAAGATCCGCGCGATTGCGCCAGGTTGTCAGAAAGTGTTGGAAGGCAGCGGGTTTGTCCTCTCGCCGGACCGGGTGATGACCAACGCGCACGTGGTTGCCGGCGCCAACAGCGTCACGGTCGAAGCCAGCGGCAACCCTTATGACGCCACCGTGGTGTCCTACGACCCGACGGTCGACGTCGCGATCCTCGCTGTGCCCAACCTGCCGCCCGGGCCGCTGGCGTTCGCCAACAGCCCGGCGGCATCGGGCACCGAGGCAATAGTGATGGGCTACCCCGGTGGCGGTGGCTTTGTGGCAACTCCGGCCAGGGTCCGGGAACTCATCGAACTCAGCGGGCCGGACATCTACCGGAATGCGACCGTCAACCGGCAGGTTTATACGCTCAGAGCCATTGTGGAACAAGGCAACTCGGGTGGGCCCCTTATCGACCTGAACGGAAGGGTGCTCGGTGTGGTGTTCGGCGCGGCGGTCGACGACAACGACACCGGTTTCGTTCTGACGGCCACGGAGGTGGCCGGTCAGCTGGCGCACATCGGCGACACCGCGCCGGTGGGCACCGGGCAGTGTGTCAGCTAAGCGGCGACTGGTATACCCGGTCGAGGAAGCGCATCAGATGGCCGTTGACTTCCTCCGGCATCTCTTCGTGACTGAAATGCCCCGCGCCGGCGACTGATACATACCGACCCTGCGGCACGTAGCGCTGTGTCCGCTCGACCGGGTCCGCCAGCACGTACGGATCGGCATCGCCGTGGATGTGCAATAAAGGAAGGCCGGTGCCTCGCTTCATCGATCGCATGAAGCGCCGCCCCTCTTCACGCAGCTGGCTACGCACTGCCCACCGCTGATACTCCAGCGCGCAGTGTGCTGCTGACGGAATTTGAATCGCCTGTCGCAGATGACCAATCGTCTCGGAAAAGTCTTCGGATGCAACCCATTTAGCGGTGGCGCGGCTCCGCACCAGACGCTCGATCTCGGCGCCGTCATGCCGGGTCAGCGCCCGTTCCGGCCAGATCGGAACCTGATAGCGCAGCAACGAGGGCAACAGCGCACGACCCTGATCGGGGCGGGTGAGCGCGGAGCGTCGCAGTGCGGCGGGGTGCGGCGAACTGACCACCGCGATGGCGCGGACCAGCCGTGAATGCAGGACCGACGTTGCCCAGCAGACCAGCCCGCCGTCGGCATGACCGACCAGGGTCGCCGATGTGTGTCCCAGCGCGCGGATCAGTCCGGCGGTGTCCCCGGCGAGCGTCCAGGCGTCGTAGCCGCGGGGCGGTTTGTCGCTGCCGCCGTAGCCGCGTAAATCCACTGCGACCACCCGGGCTCCGCGCAAACCGCGTAGCTGATGACGCCATGACCACCAGAACGAGCCGAAGCCGTGCAGCATGATCACCAATGGCCGCGCCGTCGCAGAGCTGGGCGCACCCCGGTCGACGGGCGATGCGTCGACGACATGGAACCGAATGCCGTTGGCATGCACGTCCAGATGGCGCCATGGCCCATCGATACGGGTCACCGACGGATCTGGTGGCACCATCTACCAACCCGAGGGGTCGGCGGGTGTCCCGCCCTGCGGCGAACTGAGCGCGCGCCCGGAGGCCTTGTCGTGGCCCGGGGTGAGCGCGGTCCGGGTCTCCTTGACCGATTCGATGGTCTGCCGCGGACCGCGGATGCGCCGCACCTTCAGGTAGCCGAACAGCGCCAGTACCGCAGTGAACACCACCATGATTCCGAACACGATCAGGAAAGCCACCCAGCGCCACAGCCAGGTGTCGAGCAGTTCGGCGAGGAAAAAGAAGAAAAAGAAAGTCGAGTAGAACCCCACCACCAGCGCCGAGATGAAAAACACGCTGCCGGTAAGGCCTTTCTTGACATCACGGGTGATTTCCGAGCGGGCCAGTTCGACCTCTGCGCGCACCAGTGTCGACATCTGCGCGGTGGCATCCTTGACCAACTCGCCGATCGACGGCTCGGCGGACAACGCGTGGGGGTCGGTCAGGGGAATCGTGGTCAGCGTGTGAGGAACGCCGTCCTTGCGGTCGGCGTTTTTACGATCCGGCTTACTCACAGACTGTCCTCCCGGCTGCAGCTGATTTGTCCGGCTCCCTCTCATCGCGCTTCGCGCTCTGCGTCGTCACCGGACGACCTGATTGTCCGGCTCCTCACCGGACACACTGTCGTCGCGGTTCATGTTGCCATGCGGCCGGTTGCCATACGAGGCCAACCGGAGACCCGCCCGGCGAGGATGCAGCTGGTGCGGCGCGGGGCGAGTCGGGCGATCCGGAAGCCCGGGTTGGGATCGGAGCTGGCGGGGATTGGTCACGTTAGACTGACGCGGCCGCTTCGGGTACGACTCCGAGCTTGTCGACGGGAGTATTGCTTTGCAGACCACGCACCGTCGGTTACTTCGTGTCGTGGCGGCGCTGGTCACAATGGCCGCGGCGGGCCTGCACGGCGCGCACGCAGGCGCCGACGACAAACTTCCGCTTGGCGGCGGAGCCGGCATCGTGGTCAACGGCGACACGCTGTGCACGCTGACGACCATCGGCACCGACGGTAAAGGCGCGCTGGTCGGTTTCACCTCTGCGCACTGCGGTGGCCCGGGCGCGGTGGTGGCCGCCGAGGCGGCGAAAGACCGTGGAACGGTCGGAACTATGGTGGCCGGCAATGACAATCTCGACTACGCGGTCATCCAGTTCGATCCGGCCAAGGTGATGCCGGTCGCTAACTTCGACGGCTTCGAGATCGACGGCATTGGGCCAGATCCCGCGTTCGGTCAGATCGCCTGCAAACAGGGCCGCACGACCGGGAACTCGTGCGGCGTCACGTGGGGCCCGGGCCAAGACCCGGGCACGATCGTCATGCAGGTATGCGGACAGCCGGGCGACTCGGGCGCTCCGGTTACGGTCAACAACCTGCTGGTCGGCATGATCCACGGCGCCTTCAGCGATAAGCTGCCAGTCTGCGTCACCAAGTACATCCCGCTGCACACCCCAGCAGTGGTTCAGTCGATCAACGCGATCCTCGCCGACGTCAACGCAAAGAACCGTCCCGGCGCGGGATTCGTGCCGGTTCCTCCCTGATTGGCGGACTGCGCGCCGGGCCGCTACCGATCGCCCGGTTCGCCCCCTCGCCGCTGCAGGGCTGGGGGTGACCTGCGGCATCGTCACCGGGCTGCGCGGATCGCGTCGAACACAGCCGGATCGAGCAGCGTCGACGTGTCACCGAGTTCGCGATCCTCGGCGATGTCGCGCAGTAGGCGTCGCATGATTTTGCCGCTGCGGGTCTTCGGCAATTCGGGCACTACGTGCAATTCGCGCGGCCGGGCAATCGGCGAGATGACCCTGGCCACTTCGGTGCGCAGTTCGTCGATAATCTCTTCGCCCATCGTCTTGGCATGATCGGCTTGCAACACAACGAACGCGCAGATCGCCTGACCGGTGGTGTCGTCGGTCGCCCCCACCACCGCAGCCTCGACTACCCCGGAATGTCCGACCAACGCGGACTCCACCTCGGTGGTCGAGATGCGGTGCCCCGATATGTTCATCACGTCGTCGATGCGACCCAGCACCCAGATCGCCCCGTCAGAGTCGTACCGAGCGCCGTCACCTGCGAAATACCAGCCCTGCTCGGCAAATTTCGACCAGTACGTCTCCCGGAAGCGGTCCGGATCGCCCCAGATGCCGCGCAGCATGGCCGGCCAGGGCTGATCGAGCACCAGGTATCCGCTAACGTGCTCGCCCTCGTCGCTCGACGGGGGGATGAGCTCGTTGCCGTCGTCGTCGACAATCTTCGCAGAGATACCGGGCAGCGGCGCCATCGCCGATCCCGGTTTGAGCGCGGCGACGCCGGGCAGCGGCGAGATCATCGCTGCGCCAGTCTCGGTCTGCCACCAGGTGTCCACCACCGGAGTGCGGTCGCCGCCGATGACGTTGCGAAACCAGCGCCAGGCCGGCGGGTTGATCGGCTCGCCGACCGATCCCAGCAGCCGCAGGCTCGACAAGTCGTGGGCGTCAGGGATTTCGCGGCCCCACTTCATGAAAGTCCGGATCATCGTCGGCACCGTGTAATAGATTGTCACGCCGTACTTTTCGATGATCTCGAAGTGCCGGTGCCGGCTAGGCGTGTCGGGCGTGCCCTCGTAGAGAATCTCCGTCACACCATTGGACAACGGGCCATAGACGCTGTAGGTGTGCCCGGTAACCCAGCCGATATCGGCGGTGCACCAGAACACGTCGGTTTCCGGCTTGATATCGAAGATGCAGTGGTGGGTGTAGGACGACTGGGTGAGATAGCCGCCGCTGGTGTGCACGATGCCCTTGGGGTTTCCGGCGGTACCCGAGGTGTAGAGCAGGAACAGCGGGTGTTCGGCGTCAAACGCCTCGGCGTGGTGTTCCGGCGACGCCGTCTCGACGACGTCATGCCACCACAGGTCGCGGCCTTGCGTCCACCCGACGTCTACCCCGGTGCGGCGCACCACCAGAACATGCTCGACAGGGCTGTCCTGGCCGACCGCTTCGTCGGCGGCCTCCTTCAGCGGCGCCGGCTTTCCGCGCCGGAACTGTCCGTCGGCGGTGATCAGCAGTTTGGCTTGGGCGTCAGCGATCCGGGCGCGCAGCGCGGTTGCGGTGAAACCGGCGAACACCACGCTGTGCATGACGCCCAGTCGCGCGCAGGCCAGCACCGCGATGACGGCTTCCGGGATCATCGGCAGATAAATCGCGACGCGGTCACCGGCCACCAGGCCCAGACCGCTGAGCGCGTTGGCCGCTCTGCATACCTGGGCCTGCAGGTCGCGGTAGGTCAGGGCGCGGGCTTCGCCGACCCGCTCACCCTCCCAGTGGATCGCCACGCGATCACCGTTGCCGGCTTCGACGTGGCGGTCCACGCAGTTGTAGGCCACATTGAGCGCTCCGCCGGTGAACCATCTGGCGAACGGGGCCTGCGACCAGTCCAGCACCTCGTCGAATGGCTTTGCCCAGGTCAGGCTGTTGGCCTGGTTGGCCCAGAACGCCAGCCGGTCCTGCTCGGCCTCGCGGTATAGCTCGTCGCCGGCGTTGGCTCGCGCGGCGAACTCCGCGGACGGCGACGGTGCATGGGTCTGCGTCTCGGTCACACAATCGAGCGTAGTCGGCCGTTGAGGGGGCGGGCGGGGCACCGGATAGCCCGCCCCGTGAGACGGTTGTAGTCGTCAGAGCTGATCGGAGGAGGACGGCTTGCGTCGGTTACGCGTCGTGGCGGCGACGGCGATGCTGCTCACTGTCGCTCCGCTGGCCGGCTGCGGGGTCGGCAATGTCCGCACCGACATGGTGATCGTCAACGCCGGTGAGCCGCAGAACCCGCTGATTCCGACTAACACCAACGACATCAACGGCGGCCGCATCATCGACCGCGTGTTCGCGGGCCTGATGGCCTATGACGCTAAGGGCGAGCCCGAACTGGAGGTTGCCCAGTCGATCGACACCAGCGATGACGTCGACTACCGGATAACTCTCAAGCCAGGCTGGACCTTCAGCGATGGCACACCGGTGACCGCCCACTCGTTCGTCGACGCCTGGAATTACGGCGCCCTGGCTGCCAACGGCCAACTGCAGCAGAGCTTTTTCAGCCCGATCGCCGGTTTCGACGAGGTGACAGCGGCGAAACCGACAGCGACCACAATGTCTGGGTTGCACGTCATCGACGATCACCAGTTCACCGTGCGGCTCAAGGCACCGACCATCGACTTCAAACTGCGGCTTGGGTTTTCGCCGTTCTATCCGCTACCGGTTGCCGCGTTCAACGATATGACGACCTTCGGCCAGCATCCCATTGGCAACGGCCCTTACGAGTTCGCCGATGCGCCGGGCGGTGCCGCCTGGCAACACAATGTCAAACTGGATCTCGTGCCCAATCCCGGCTATCACGGCATCCGGGCGCCGCGGAACAACGGGCTGCGCTTCGTCTTCTATGCCAATCTGGACACAGCGTACGCCGATTTACTGTCGAGCAATCTTGATGTGCTGGACACGATTCCGTCCAGCTTGCTGTCCGTTTACCGCAGGGATCTGGGCGATCGTTACGTCAGCGCACCGGCAGCGGCGAATCAGACCCTCGACACCCCGCTGCGATTGCCGCATTTCGGCGGCGAGGAAGGCAGGCTGCGCCGGCTCGCGATCTCGGCGGCCATCAACCGATCGCAGATTTGCCGCCAGATCTATGCCGGAGCGCGCGCACCGGCGCGTGAATTCACTGCAAGCTCGCTGCCCGGTTTTGACCCCCACATTGAGGGCAACGAAGCGCTCAACTTCGATCCGGACCGGGCGCGGCGGCTGTGGTCGCAGGCCGACGCGATTTCGAAATGGTCCGGCCGATACGCGATCGCCTACAACGCCGACGGCGGGCATCAGGAGTGGGTGGACGCGGTAGCCAACAGCATCAAGAACATTTTGGGTATCGACGCCCTCGGCGCGCCGCAGCCGACTTTTGCCGCGTTTCGCACCCAGATCACCACCCGAGGCATAGCGACCGCTTTCCGTGCCGGATGGCAGGGCGACTTCCCGTCGATGCTGGAATTTTTAGAGCCGCTGTTCGTCACGGGCGCGGGCGCTGACGACGTCGGCTATTCCAACCCGCAATTCGACGCCGCCATCGCCGCGGCCGAAGCCGCGCCCGACTTGCCGCAGTCGTTTTCCCTCACCAACGCTGCCCAGCGAATTCTATTGCGGGACATGCCTGTGGTGCCGCTGTGGTACACGGTCAGCGTGGCCGGGACATCACCCGCCGTCAGCCACGTCGCGCTGACCTGGAATGGCCTGCCCGACTACGAGCGCGTCGTCAAGGCTTGACATGGGTTGGTATATCGCTCGCCGTATCGCGATCATGGTTCCGGTTTTTATCGGTGCCACTCTGCTGATCTATGCCATGGTGTTCGCGCTGCCCGGCGATCCAATTGCCGCTCTGGGCGGTGATCGTCCGCTGAGTCCCGCGGTGGCCGCACAACTACGCGCCCAATATCATCTCAACGACCCGTTCCTGTTGCAGTACTTGCATTATCTGGGCGGCATTATCCACGGCGACCTGGGCCGCGCCTACTCCGGGCTGCCGGTCAGTGCCGTTCTCGCCCAAGCATTTCCGGTGACTATCAGGCTGGCCTTGATAGCGCTGACAGTGGAGGCAGTCCTCGGAATCGGCTTCGGGGTGATCGCCGGGCTGCGACAAGGCCGCGGCTTCGACGCCACGGTGCTGATCACTAGTCTGGTTGTCATTGCGGTCCCGATTTTCGTGTTGGGGTTCTTGGCGCAGTTCGTATTCGGGGTCCGGCTGGGTGTTGCGGCGGTCACCGTCGGTGATCAACCGACGTTCGCGCGGCTGCTGCTGCCCGGTGTGGTGCTGGGATCGGTATCGCTGGCTTACGTGGTGCGGTTGACCCGTTCTGCGGTGGCCGGCAATGCGCACGCCGACTATGTGCGCACGGCGACGGCCACCGGCATGTCGCGGCCCAGGGTCATCGCCATCCACATCCTGCGCAACTCACTGATCCCGGTGGTGACCTTCCTGGGCGCCGACCTCGGGGCGTTGATGGGCGGGGCAATCGTCACCGAGGGCATTTTCAATATTCATGGTGTCGGGGGAGTGCTCTATCAGGCGGTCACCCGTCAGGAGGCGCCGACGGTGGTGTCGATCGTGACGGTGCTGGTGGTGATTTATCTGGTGACCAATCTGGTGGTGGATTTGCTGTACGCTGCGCTGGATCCCAGGATCCGTTATGGCTGATGACAGCGCCGAAATGCATGGCGGTACAGGGTTTTGGCGTGATAGCTGGCGATGCTTGCGGCGGCGCCCGAAATTCGTGATCGCGGCCGCACTGATCGTGTTCTTTCTCGTGTTGGCGGTATTCCCGGCGCTGTTCACGTCAGCCGATCCCGGCTACGCCGACCCGTATCAGAGCCTGCTGCCACCGTCGGCGGCGCATTGGTTCGGCACCGACCTGCAGGGCCACGACATCTACGCCCGCACGGTATATGGCGCCCGCGCCTCGATCACCGTCGGCGTCGGCGCCACCCTGCTGGTCTTCGTTGTCGGTGGCGTGTCGGGAGCGTTGGCCGGCTTCTACGGCGGCTGGATTGAGGTGGTTGTTTCCCGTCTCGCCGATGTTTTCTTTTCAATCCCACTGCTGTTGGCGGCCATTGTGTTCATGCAGGTCATGCATCACCGGACGGTGTGGACAGTGATCTCGATCCTCGGGCTGTTCGGTTGGCCGCAGGTGGCCAGGATCGCCCGCGGTGCGGTGCTCGCGGTGCGTGGCAGCGATTATGTGCTGGCCGCGCAGGCGCTGGGGTTGAACAGATTCGGGGTTCTGATACGCCACGTAGTGCCCAACGCTCTTGGCCCGGTGATCGCCGTCGCCGCCATCTCGCTGGGGCTGTTCATCGTGACGGAAGCGACGTTGTCCTACCTCGGCGTGGGGCTGCCGCCGTCGGTGGTGTCATGGGGCGGCGACATCAACGTGGCACAGACAAGGCTACGGGCGGGCTCACCGATCCTGTTCTATCCCGCTGGCGCCCTGGGCCTTACAGTGCTGGCGTTTCTGATGATGGGCGATGTGCTGCGCGATGTCCTGGATTCCCGGTGACGACCGCCGATCAGCCGCTGCTGAGCGTCGTGGGTCTGGAAGTCCGGTTCGGCGACGACGCTCCCGCCGTCAGCAACGTCGAGCTGTCGGTGCACAGCGGGCAGACTGTCGCCGTTGTCGGTGAATCGGGTTCGGGAAAGTCGACGACCGCCGCCGCGATTCTCGGCCTGCTCGCACCGGGCGGACGAACCACCGCCGGCCGCATCGTGTTCGACGGCATCGACCTGACATCGGCGGATCCCCGTCGGCTCCGCTCGATCAGGGGAACTGGCATCGGCTATGTGCCACAGGACCCGGCGACCAACCTGAACCCGGTGTGGAAGGTTGGTTTTCAGATACGGGAGGCGTTGCGCGCCAACAATATCCGCGGCGTGGGGCAACGCTCACTGCAGCTGCTCGATGACGCGGGCATGCCGGACCCCCCGACTCAAGCCGGACGGTATCCGCATCAGCTCTCCGGTGGGATGTGTCAACGGGCGCTGATTGCGATGGGGTTGGCGGGCCGGCCGCGCCTGCTGATCGCCGACGAACCAACCTCGGCACTGGACGTCACCGTGCAACGGCAGGTGCTCGACCATCTGCAGCAGCTGGCAGCGGAATTGGGCACCGCGCTGCTGCTGATCACCCACGATCTGGCATTGGCGGGCGAGCGCGCCGAGAAGCTTTACGTCATGCACCGCGGCCACGTCGTAGAAACCGGGCCAGCGCAATCGATTTTGACGGACCCGCAGCACCCCTACACCCGGCAACTGGTCGCCGCCGCACCACAGGTGCATCCTGCCGGTGGGACGTCGACTGAGCCACGGCGCAGCGACGCAGCGCCCGTCGAGAAGGCCGACGACGACGCCCTCCTGATCGCTTGTGAGCTCACCAAGGTCTACCGGCCAACCCGCGGAAAGCCATGGCGCAAAGAGCAATTCCATGCCGTCGACGGTGTGTCGTTTCGCCTTCGCGAAGCGACCACGCTGGCAGTCGTGGGTGAATCCGGATCTGGCAAATCCACCCTGGCGCGCATGGCGCTTGGCCTGCTGGCGCCGACTTCCGGTACGGTGACTTTCGACGGCCGAAACGTTGCTGCGCTGAGCCGACGCGATGCCCTGGCGTTTCGCCGGCGGGTGCAGCCGGTCTTCCAAAACCCTTACAGCAGCTTGGATCCGATGTACACGGTGTTTCGGACCATCGAGGAACCGCTGCGCATCCACCGGGTCGGTCACCGATACGAGCGGCGCGCGGCCGTTCGAGAGTTGGCCGAACAGGTGGCGCTTCCGTCGTCGGTACTGGATAGGCGGCCCCGCGAGTTGTCTGGCGGGCAACGGCAACGCGTCGCGATCGCGCGGGCCCTGGCCTTGCGGCCTCAGGTGCTGGTTCTCGACGAAGCCGTCTCCGCGCTCGACGTCGTGGTGCAGGCGCAGATACTCGACCTGCTTGCCGAGCTGAAGGAGGCGCTGGGCCTGAGCTATCTGTTCATCAGTCACGACTTGGCCATCATCCGAGAGATCGCCGATGAGGTGCTGGTGATGCAAGCCGGCCGGGTGGTGGAGCACGCGGCCACCGACCAGGTCTTCACCCGCCCGCAGCAGCACTACACTCGTCAGCTGTTGGCGGCGATCCCGGGCGGCGATCGCAAGCGCGGCGAAGCCGGGCGCGGCGGGTCGCCGCAATCAAGTAGGCCCTATGGTCAAAGCTCGTGAGTTCTGACCCGTTGGCGCCGCTGATGGCGCTTCCTGGCGTCGCCGACGCCAGCGACCAGGCGCGCGATGCGCTCGGCCGAGCGCATCGCCACCGCGCCAACTTGCGGCGCTGGCCGGTGACCGCCGCCGAGGCGGCGCTGCGCGCGGCGAGGGCGTCGGCCGTGCTCGACGGCGGCGGGTTGAAACACGATGAGCAACTGGAAGTCTCGGCGACCAGCGATCCGGTGTTCGCCGGTGCGCTGCGCGTCGCCCAGGCGCTGGAAGGCGGCGAGACCACTCTGGTCGGCGTATGGCAGCGTGCGCCGCTGCAGGCGCTGGCGCGGCTGCATATGCTCGCCGCCGCCGACCAGGTCGACGAGGGCCGGTTGGGCCGCCCACGCGCCGAGCCCGATGTCGGGCCCCGCCTCGAACTGCTCGCGAAGGTCGTCACCGGTGGTAGCCGGGCGCCGGCCCCGGTGATCGCCGCGGTTGCCCACGGTGAACTGCTGACCCTGGCACCGTTCGGCAGCGCAGACGGTGTGGTTGCCCGGGCCGTGGCGCGGCTGGTCACCATCGCCACCGGTCTCGACCCCCACGGACTGGGCGTACCGGAGGTCGGCTGGATGCGTCGCGCCGCGGACTACCGCGACGCCGCCCGCGCGTTCGCCGCCGGAACGCCCAACGGGATGGCTGCATGGTTGGTGCTGTGTTGCCGCGCGATGCGCGACGGCGCACAAGAGGCACTGTTGATCGCCGAATCGCTTACCGATTAGGTTGCCGCACGCGTGGTCCAGACGGACAAAGCGGGCGACGATCCGAAGGATTTCGGCTCGCCGCCCGCCAGCACGGGACTCGGTTACCAAGCGTGCAACTCCGGGCTGCGTGGGTTGGCCTCGGCGATCTTGCGAAGCTTCCGGCGGCAACCCCACCCAAAGGGTCGTCGACGTCGTCCGCTCCTCGCAATCACGCAGGCCCGCAACACTTCTGCCATTTTCGCGGCTGTGACTCCGCGTGGGTGCCGGGAACCGTGCTGGGTCGCCCAGTTCGGGAGATCGAGCCTTCTCCTCCGGAACGATCTTGGCCTCATCGGGCTTCCGTGACTCCTTTGTACTACGTGACCCTGCTCACATCAAGAGTCAAACGTGCCTCACCTGGGTGAGCTAGCCCCTTACTGCGGGTGTTTTCGGGGTCAAGTGTGTGCCAACGCTTCCAGCACCAACGCGCCCGCCAGCGCCGCAGGCACCAACGCGCCCGCCAGCGCCGCAGACATATTGGCACACTAAAGACTTGTTGCCTGACGGGGTCAATCAGGGAGTCGATTACCCTCAAAGCGCGCACGGGATATGCCTGCCGGGTTACCGAATGAGTTTGCTACGACCGGTGACGGCGACTACAGCGCGAACCGGCGGAGCAGCGAATAAGTCAGCGCCCCGGCGGCCAGCGCGCTGACACCCACCGCCGCGGTCGTGGCGACCGCAGCTCCCGACGGCGCCGGAATACGGTCGCGCAACGATACCGGCCGCGAAAACGCCAGCACCGGCCAGCCGCGGGCAGCCGCTTCCCGGCGCAGCGCGCGGTCAGGGTTGACCACGCTCGGATGCCCGGCGACTTCCAACATCGGCAGGTCGGTGATCGAGTCGGAGTAGGCGTAGCAATGTTCGAGCGGGTAGCCCTCGCACGCGGCCAACTCGCGGATGGCCTGCACCTTGCCTTCGCCGTAGCAGTAGAACGCGATCTGGCCGGTGTACTTGCCGTCCTCGGCGACCATGCGCGTGGCCATCGCGTGGGTGGCGCCGAGCGCACGCGCGATCGGTGCCACCAGTTCCTCGCCAGATGCCGACACCACCACGACATCGCGGCCGCACAGCTTGTGGCTGGCGATCAGGTCTGCGGCTTCGGCGAACACCAGCGGCGTGACAATTTCGTGCAGAGTCTCGCTGACAATCGACTTGATCTGCTCGACATCCCAGCCGGTGCACATGGCGGACAGATGGATGCGCATCCGGTCCATCTGGTCGTGGTCGGCGCCGGACAGCAGGAACAGAAACTGGGCGTAGCTCGACTTGAGCACGGCCCGCCGGTTGATCAATCCCTGATCGAAGAACGGTTTGCTGAACGCCAGCGTGCTCGACTTGGCGATGATGGTCTTGTCGAGATCGAAAAATGCGGCGGTGCGCGGACTGGGACCGGTGCTTGGTGGTGATGTTTGCTGGTCAGCGGCCGAGTGCGGGACGGTCACCGCCCCAGCATAGGGGGAAAAGGCGACAAAACGCACATGGCGCACAAAATGCCCGGTCAACGACGGCTCGGTTGCTCGCGACGGCGGCACGGCGCACGCGCGACGCGACCAAAAGCCGTGTGCACAACCAAAACGGCTCTTGCGCTGCAAGATGCTGTCATGTGTATAGTAACCAGTACTCGGCTTAGCCGAGGGTGTATCAGCCCGACCCCCCGGGGCTGATACACGACGACCCTCGCCTCCTCCCCCCCTGGCGGGGGTCGTCCCTTTTGTCGGGTAACAGCCGTCGCCGCGGCCCGCGGGCTTTGCCGGGTTGCGGTTCCGCGTTGTGCACAGATCAGACGTTGTCCACAAATCCTCGTTTGCGACTGGCGGCGCCGGAGCATGCCAGGGCACGGTGGCCCAATGACCACCTCTGCCGGCATCCGCGGAATCCTCGCCGGCGTAGCTCAACCCGCATTGCGCGATGACGTCGACCGGATTGCGGCCGCCGTCGGTGTACGGGTCGTCCACACCGGGGGCGCCTCGCCCATCAGCCGGAAAACTTGGTCGGCGGCCGCGGCGGTGGTGCTCGACGAGGCCGCGGCGCACGGATGCGCACGCTCTGGACTGCCGCGCCGCGCACACGTGATCGTGGTGACGGGCGGCGAACCGGCGTCGGCGACCTGGGCCGCGGCCGTCGACGTGGGCGCCCGGCAGGTGCTCAGGCTGCCGATCCAAGAGCGTGAGCTGGTCCGCGCGCTCGCCGATGCCGGCGACTGCACGCGGGACGACCGCCCGCGGGGCGAGGTCGTCGCAGTTATCGGTGGGCGTGGCGGGGCGGGCGCGTCGGTGTTCGCCGCCGCGCTGGCACACGTCACCACCGATCCGTTGCTGATCGATCTCGATCCCTGGGGCGGCGGCATCGATCTGCTGGTGGGTTGCGAGACCACCCCCGGCGTGCGCTGGCCCGACTTGGCGTTGCAAGGCGGGCGGCTGAACTGGTCGTCAGTGCGGGAGGCGTTGCCGCGCCATCGCGGGATCTGCATGCTGTCGGGCACTCGGTGCGGACACGAACTGGACGCCGCGGCGGTGGACGCCGTCGTCGATGCCGGCCGCCGTGGCGGGGCGACTGTGGTCTGCGACCTTCCGCGCCGACTAACTGATGCCGCCCAAACTGCCTTGGACACCGCCGATCTCGTCGTCGTAGTCAGCCCTTGCGATGTGCGGGCGTGTGCGGCCACGGCGACCATCGCGGCGGTGCTTACCGCCATCAATCCCAACGTCGGGCTGGTGGTGCGTGGCCCCTCGCCGGGTGGGCTGCGGGCAGAGGAGGTGGCCGAGATCGCCGCCGTGCCACTGCTGGCCTCGATGAGGCCGTACCCGCGGCTGGCCGAGCAGCTCGAACACGGCGGTCTGCGGCTATCACTACGCTCTGCGCTGGCGGCGGCGGCTCGCCGGGTCCTGGATGTGCTGCCGGCACGGCCGGTGGGTGCGATGGAAAGCAGGGCGGCATGACCGGTTCGCTCATCGACCGGGTGCGTGAGCGGCTGGCAACGGAATCCGCTCCGCTGCGTCCCGTAGTGGTGGCCGACGCAATTCGGGCCGAATCCGGCGGGGTGCTCGGCGACACGGAGCTGTTGAGCAACCTACGGGTACTGCAGACGGAGTTGACCGGCGCCGGGATTCTCGAGCCGCTGTTGTGCGCGGACGGCACCACTGACGTGCTGGTCACCGCGCCGGACGCGGTGTGGGTCGACGATGGAAATGGTTTGCGGCGCACCGATGTTCGGTTTGCCGACGAAGCCGCCGTCCGGCGCCTGGCGCAACGGCTGGCGTTGGCGGCGGGTCGCCGTCTCGATGACGCGCAACCGTGGGTGGACGGTCAGCTGACCGGGGTGGGCGCTGGCGGCTTCGCGGTCCGGCTGCATGCCGTGCTGCCACCGGTCGCCGTCGCCGGCACGTGCCTGTCGTTGCGGGTACTCCGGCCGGCCACCCAAGATTTGCCCGCGCTGATCGCGGCGGGCTCCATCGCGCCCACGGCCGCCGCGCTGGTCGCTGACGTCATCGCCGCCAGGTTGGCGTTTTTGGTGTCCGGTGGCACCGGCGCCGGAAAGACGACGCTGCTGGCGGCGATGCTGAACGCGGTGGCGCCGGACGAGCGGATCGTGTGCGTCGAGGACGCCGCTGAGCTGGCCCCGCCGCATCCCCATCTGGTCAAGTTGGTCGCGCGCTGCGCCAACGTCGAAGGCGTCGGCGAAGTTACGGTCCGTCAACTCGTTCGGCAAGCGCTGCGGATGCGCCCGGACCGCATCGTCGTCGGAGAGGTTCGGGGCGCCGAAGTCGTCGATCTGCTGGCGGCGCTGAACACAGGTCACGACGGCGGTGCGGGCACCGTGCATGCCAACAATCCGGGCGAGGTCCCAGCTCGTTTGGAGGCGCTGGGCGCTCTCGGCGGACTGGGTCGCGGTGCGCTGCATAGTCAGCTGGCGGCGGCCGTTCAGGTGCTGCTGCATGTTGCGCGTGATCGCACCGGCCAGCGGCGACTGAACGAAATTGCCGTGCTACGTCAAAGCGATGGAAGGGTCGGCGCCGTCACTGTGTGGCATGCCGACCGCGGATTAACCGATGAGGTCGCGAGCTTGCGCCTGTTGATGCAGAGCAGGACGTCAAGATGACCGCCCCGGTGGCGGCGCTCGCATTGTCAGCAGCGGTGCTGGTATCACCGGGATCGCCGCGTCGCCGACTTGCGCGCCCTGATCGCGGCCGCACGTGGTTGCCGCCGCGGGTCATCGGATGGTGTGCCGTCTGTGCTGCGGCTGGCGGTGCCGTATTGCTGCCGCCGACAACGGTTCTCGCGACTGCGGCGCTGGCTGCAACCGCAGGCTTGCGCTACCGCCGCCGGCGCCGTGGCCGTCGCGGCATGGATGAGGCCCGGCAGCTGGAAACCGCGATCGATGTGTTGGTCGGCGAACTGCGGGTCGGCGCCCACCCGGCTCAGGCGTTCGCGGTCGCGGCGAACGAAACGGCCGGCCCGGTCGCGGAATCGTGCCGAGCGGTGGCGGCTCGGGCCCGGTTGGGCGCCGACGTCACCGCCGGATTGCGCAGCGTCGCGCAGACCTCGGCGCTGCCGGCGCACTGGGATCGGCTAGCGGTGTGCTGGGAGCTGGCATCCGAACACGGTCTGGCGATGTCGGCCCTAATGCGCGCGGCGCAGCGCGATATCGTTGAGCGGCATCGGTTTTCAGGACATGTAATGTCTGCGATGGCTGGTGCCCGTGCCACCGCGGCGATCCTGGCGGGCCTGCCGATGCTGACGGTGTTGTTCGGCCAAGTCGTCGGGGCGGACCCGGTGGGGTTCTTGCTGGCCGGGCAGGCCGGGGGCTGGCTGCTGGTGGCCGGGACGGTACTGGTTTGCGGCGGCCTGCTGTGGTCGGACCGCATCACCGATGGGGCGGCATCATGACTCGCGTCGGCGACGATGCGGAGCGAAGCGATGGGGAGGAGCCGCGCTCATGAGTACGGCCGCGCTGCTGCTGGCCTTCGCTCTGTTGAGCGGTGCCCGGCCGTCGAGGGTTCGGGCGCGGGCCATGATGGCCGCCCGCACGCCCGGGACGCCGCAACGGCCGACGCGCGGCCCGGATCCACTGGCCGTCGCCTCGACCCTGGACGTGCTGGCTGTGTGCTTGGCGACGGGCATGGCGGTATCGAGCGCTGCGGCAGCGACTGCGCCCTCGGCGCCGACACTGCTGGCACGGGTGCTGCGTCGCGCCGCCGATCTGCTGGCGTTGGGTGCCGACCCCGCTATCGCATGGGCGGCGCCGCCGGATCTGCCGCCCGGTTCCCTGGACGAGCAGACCGATGCATTGCTGCGGCTGGCACGACGGTCTTCGGCATCGGGTGTGGCGCTGGCCGAGGCGGTGGCCGCGCTTGCCACGCACTGTCGCCAGGACGCCGCGCACGGTGCCACGGCATCTGCCGAGCGTGCCGCGGTGCTGATCGCGGGTCCGCTCGGACTGTGCTTCCTACCCGCGTTCGTGTGCCTGGGCATTGTTCCGGTGGTAGCCGGGCTGGCCGGCGACCTACTGCAGTCGGGCTTGCTATGACGGCGGGCTCTAGACGTGGTTACCGAGGAAGGAAAAATGAAGATAGTCAACAAGTTTCGGGTGCTACGCGCGCGTGCGATCGTCTTGGCGGTCGACGAGGCCGGGATGTCGACGGTCGAGTACGCCATAGGGACGATCGCGGCGGCGGCGTTTGCTGCGGTTCTTTACACGGTGGTGACCGGCGACTCCATCGTCAAGGCATTGACCAACATCATCGCCCGCGCGCTCAACACCAAGGCATAGTCGACGATGCCGGCGCGAGCACCGTGGAGGCCGCGCTGGGCGTCGTCACGCTGGTCGCGGTGCTGGTGCTGTGCCTGGCCGGTGTCGCCGCGGTGTCCATGCAGCTGCGTTGCATTGACGCCGCCCGGGAGGCCGCCCGGTTGGCTGCGCGCGGCGATGAGCGTTCGGCGATCACCACCGCGCGCGGTATCGCGCCCGGCGGAGCCCTGGTGCAGCTGCGTCGAGACGGTGAGTTCGTCGTTGCGACGGTCACCGCCCGGTCGAATGTGCTGCCGGCGCTGGGAATCACGGCTACCGGTGTGTCGGCTGTGGAGCCGCCGCGGTGAACGGGGCTCAGCCACCCTAGTCGCGGCCGCGATGGCCGCTGTGCTGCTGTCCATCGCCGGCGGCGGCGTGTATCTGGGCTCTGCGGTGGTAGCCCGCCACCGGGCCCAGGCGGCGGCCGATTTGGCCGCGCTGGCCGCTGCGGCGCGCTTGGCCGCTGGACCCGAGACAGCGTGCGCGCAGGCGAAGGCGGTGGCCAGCAAGATGCGGGTTGACACCACGGGCTGCGTCGTGGAAGACCTGGACGTCGTCGTCACAACCGAGGTCCGCCTCGCAGTCGGCGGATGGGGCAAGGCGCGCGCCGCCGCCCGCGCCGGCCCGGCAGACCGGGTCCAGTCGCCCCACGCGAGCCTCCGAAATCAACGTGGGCTCGGTGCGGATCACTCGTTGACATCCTCCCCGCAGTTCACTTATCGCAGGGAGCCGGTCCTTTATCCTCTGACCTCCCAGTTCATCACGCTCCTTCGATTGCAACAACGAGAGGCTGCGTTCGACGAACTCGGTGCCGCTTCTTTCGCAAGAGCTTGCAGATGACAAGCCCGCCTGGGTTCCCGAGCCTGGCTCCCATTGCACCGCGGTAGGCCCTGGCCTTACGTGGCGGGGTTGGCCAGGTCAGCACTTTGCGGTGGGAAGGTCAGCCGTCCACGCCTGTTCCGACGTTGCCAGCGACCTTACTGTTAGCTTAAGTAACCCTTATTATTCTTAATATCCGTGGTACCGTGCCTCGTCGTGGCACGGCGATCACGGTCGACCCTTGCGGGGCTGTCGGCCTCGGTTTTTCAACTAACTCGGTGTTGGTGGGTGTCGCTAACACGAAAGGTGCACTGCCGCAAGGATAATCGGAGTGTTAATGGTTCCGGTACCCGACACGGGAGTGCACCTGACAGATGCAGGCTATCAGTGATTGGTCGAAGAATCTGCGAGTCGAGGTCCGCGGCGACGATGTGGCGCAGCACGCCGGGTGCGTACTGCCGCGGATGCTGGCCGATGGGCTCGGACTCACCGCGGGGTTGTCGGCGGCGGTGTCGCGCCCGGAAGTGGTCCACGACCGGGGCGCGGTGCTGCGCGACGTGGCGGTATCGATCGCCGATGGCGGCCGCGACATCAGCGACGTGGTGGTACTCGGTGAACAGCCGCGGCTGTTGGGGCCGGTGGCGTCGGCCGGTGAAGCCGAAGCGTCGGAGCGGGTCGGGGCGGAAGAGGGGCAAGCAGCCCGGAGCCCCGGGGACGCATCTGGCCTGGACCGACGGCCCGGCTGAGCGAGTGGACCGGTTCCCGCAGGGGCGGTGCGGGTGCGGCGCGGAGCTGGCCGGGGCGGCGGATCTGGGGATCGTGGACCGCTACCAGCAGCACGAGATCCCCGCGATCGAAGTGCGGATCACCCAGTACGACCAGCATCGGGTGATGTGCGGCTGCGGCCGGGTGCACACCGCGACCCGCCCCGACGGTGCCCGGTCCGGGCCGGTCGGGTACGGGCCGAACCTGCAGGCTCTCGCGGTGTATCTGATGGTGGTGCAGTTCATCCCCGCGCACCGGGTGGTGGAGCTGCTGGACTCGCTGACCGGCGCCGCCCCCTCGGTGGGGTTCGTGCACGGCATGCTCGCGCGCGCCTCCGCGTTGCTGGCCGAGGTGGACAAACGGATCCGCGCCCTGATCACCCTGGCGTACGCGGTGTGCTGCGACGAGACCCCGCTGCGGGTCGGACCCAGGACCCCCAAGCTCGGCCGGAAGAAGGCCGAGAAGTATCTGCTGGTCGCCTGCACCGAGTGGTGCACCAGTTATCTGGTCGGCGACCGGGATCTGGACACGTTCAAGAGGTCCGTGATCACCGAGCTGGACGGCGCGGTGCTCGTGCACGACCGCTACCAGAACTACGACTCTGCCGCGCTCGGCGATCACACCCATCAGCTGTGCTGTCAGCACCTCGGGCGGGATCTGGGCGATGCCGGCGAGGTCTACCCCGACGCGGAATGGCCGCCCCAGGTCGCTCGGGCGCTGCGCTCGCTGATCCACCAGGCCAACCTCGCCCGCGCCGCCGGTGCCGACGGCATCGACCCCGCCGTGCGTGACAACCTTGTCGGCGAGTTCAAACACGGAGTGCTGGTAGGGCTTTCGGAGACAACCAGCGGCGGCGACCGTCCGGGCGAACGCAAGGCTCGGCTGCTGCTGGAAACCCTGCGCGACCGCGAGGCCGACACGCTGCGCTTCGCCTTCGACCTGCGTGTGCCGCCCACCTCCAACCAGGCCGAACGCGACCTGCGGCCGGCCAAGATCCAGCAGAACATCTCCGGGCGGCTCACCAGCGAGAAACGCACCGAAGACCGCTACCGCATCCGCGGCTACCTGTCCACCGCGGCCAAGCACGGCCGCAACACTTTCGGCACGTTGCGCGAGGCCATCATCGGCCAACCCTGGATGCCACCCGACCCAGCCCCGGCCTGACCGCGGCGCGACAGCGGCCCGACCGCCACCACCGAATCCAACCATTCCGGCGGGGGCGCCGCGGGGCGCAATCACACAAGTCGAACCACAGGTCAACGTCGGGGCTGAATGTTTACAGGACGTGGATTACGGCGGCCTCTGGACCGCGGTTGGTGACGCTGATCTGGATAAGAATGTCGGTGGGGGACTTCTTAGCGAATTCCACAACCACATCGAAGTAGCGATTATCGGCGAAGCAGCCGGTATCGAGCAGCTCATATTCGAACGAGTGCGGATCGGCCTTGCGTCGGGCGTTCTCATTAACGAGATCGGTATAGGGGAACCATTGTTGGGGATATTTGTAGAGCCATTTCGCGTAACTGTGTGTCGGGGTATTGTCCAGGTGGAAATAGTATTCCTTGACATCCTCGCCATGGTTGCCCTCACCGTTGGTCAGACCAAAGGGCCGCTCCTTGAGAATCGGATCAACGCCGTTCCACAGTGCGAGAGCGAAGCAGAGCCGCTGTTTGAGGTCACAGAAGCCGGCCAGGCCGTCCTCACCCCAGCGATAAGCGCGTGACCGCGCATGATCGTGGGGTAAGTAGTCCCATGCGGTCCCGTCCGGGCTGTAATCCTCGCGGACGGTTCCCCATTGGCGATCGCTCAGATACGTACCCCACAGACGCCAGTTGATCGCCTTTGTGGCATCGCCGGTGAGGGTTTCGACCTGCTTGGCCTCGGCCAGCCGCCGCTCCTCGGCCGTGTGGTTGACTGGTTGGCTCGTCATTACCGATCACCTAAGTTTGGACGGAATTGGGGGACGAGGTTAGTCCGGCGCGGTGAGCCCGCTGGACGAGATCCCACGCGCGAAGCGCCTCGGCGACGCTCCAGGCTTGAGCGATACAACCCACCGGGCGCATCGGCGGGTCGCCCTCGGCTATCTCGCTGAGACTGCCCAGCCCCATGGCGCGAACAAGATCGATGTAGGGCCACAGAAACGACTCGGCCCGATCGACATCGTGATAAACACGCAGATGAGCCTGGATGAACGGTCCTAAAAGCCAACCCCAGACAGTACCTTGATGGTAAGCCGAATCGCGGTGGAACTGGTCCCCGCAATAGGTTCCCCGGTAATCCGGATCGGAGGAGTCGAGACTACGCAATCCCGCCGAAGTCAATAGGAAGCGCTCACATGCGTCCACCACGCCGCGCTGTCGATCAGGAGGAAGCGGAGATGCGGGCAGCGAGACCGCGAGAATCTGATTGGGCCGTAGCCGGTCCTCGTTGCCGGCTGGACCGTCGAGCACATCGAAGCAATATCCCATGCCGGGATTCCAGAACCGCTCGAATCCCGCCAACGCCCTGGCGGCTAGATCCTGGTATCTGGCCACCGGCCGGCCCAGTCGCACAGCGAAACGCGCCATGCTTACCAGTGCGTTGTACCAAAGTGCGTTGACCTCGACCGGCTTACCGATCCTGGCTGTGACGACCTGCCCGTCGACGATGGCATCCATCCAGGTGAGCTGGACGCCTGGCTGTCCCGCGTAGAGCAGGCCGTCGGCCTCGTCCACCTTGATGCGATAGCGGGTTCCGCGCAAATGCTGGGTGATAATATCGTCGAGAATGGGGAAAATTCCGTTGAGGAAATTATTGTCACCTGTCGACTCATAGTAGGCGCGGATCGCCTCGAAATACCACAGTGTGGCGTCGACGGTGTTATACATCACGGTCTCGGCCCGGTCGGGGAATCGATTAGGAAGCATGCCCTGGCTGATACAACCGGCGAATGTCTGAAGGATATTTTTAGCAATGGTCGCCCGCCCGGTGGCGAGGGTTAAACCGGGCAGACTGATCATCGTGTCGCGGCTCCAATCGCCGAACCAGTGATAGCCGGCGATCACGGTTCGTCCATCCGTGCCCATATCAGTTGGGCGGGCGACGATGAACTGGTCAGCTGCGAGCACCAATTGACGTACCCACGCGGGTGGGGACTCGTTGTCGGGCCGAGTAGCCGACCAGGTATCGAGAAGACCCGTCTCGTAGCCGCGTCGACGATCCAGTGCGGTGGCGTCCGGCCGGGCAGCGTCATCTGTGCTCGCCACCAGGATGAAGTTCTCGCCGGGTTTGACCTCCGCGTGCGCGGTCACCGCGTGCAGATGATCCTCGCGGTCCGCCAGCCCCCGCTCACGCGCCAATTCGAAACCGTAGTACCAGTGATTGGCGATCGAAATGTCACCAGCACTGGCCCGAAGGATTAACGGTCGTGCACCCGGGAAAGCAACAATCCGCACCCCCTGATCGATCATCTCGTAGCTGGTTTCCCACTGACCCGCCCCGGTCCGACCGTGGAAATCCCGATAATCGACGATGGCCTTGATGCCGATGATGGCGGATTCGCGCGCCGCGGCCATCCGGTACTGGACATAGGTGGTATCCGCGCCGGGCTCCATCCAGATACGCTGCTCCACCAGGGCATCCCCGCAAGCAAACCGCCAGACCGGGATCGTGCCATCAAGCCAGAATCGCTCGATGAGCCGATGACCCGCCGGAGCCACCGCGCCGTCACTCCAACGGTTGGCGAACAAGTCGTAAGACGATCCGCGGTAGGTGAGTGTCGCGTCCGTCTTCACCAGCATGACGGTGCGCCCCAACGGCGGCGAGAGCGCAGCGACCAGCAGGCCGTGATACCCGCCGGGTGAGCATGTTGGCCACCGTCCCGGAGGCATAGCCACCCCGGCCGTTTGCCACCAGCCACTCGCGGCGCTCCGCGACCTCGAGTTCACCGCAGCTCGTTCGGCCCAGACCAACAGCCGGGGCTGGGCCTGAGACCAACGCCATCCCGCCCCAAGACTCTTCGCGCAGAAGGTGACGATTCTTTGCCTGCACCCTGTTCCTGCTCCCCGTAAATCAGGGCCGAATATATGCCCATTGCTCGTGCTGGCGTCCGACGAGATGCGAAATCCCCGAAGGGACCACGGTCACATTCGGGATGAGCTGATCGACGGTGACGCCGGCAGTGCGCATCGAATCGTTGCACGCGAGAAGCGCGACGCCTCGCGCCTGCAGTCGAGCGAGCTCAGCAGTTAACGCAGACTGGCGGGTCAGCGCCCAGATCGCCGCACCGTTGAACACAATCTCGATGTCGGCGCTGGCCACAGCCGTGTCGTCCAGCAGATTCAGCACGTTGCCCGATGCTAGGCGCTGGCGCCCGATATCGGCGTCGTCGACGTGGATCACCGCGCGGACGTGGCTGACATCGAGCCGATCGTCGCCGCTGGCCGTCATATGACAGAACGCTATTCGATCAGCATGGTTGGCGAGAATGAACCCGTGTGTTATTCGCCGGGAAAGTGATCCATGAGCAGGTGGGTGGCGGGTACCCCGAAAGCTGGGGGTTTGCCGCCGGTGCGGAAGTACATCTCTTTGAAGGCCAGCTTCATCGCGTAGGGCGCGTAACCCATCTTGAACACGCTGGTCGTCCCGCCGTACCAAGTATTGGAGTGGATGTAAAAGCCCTGGAAGCCGCCGATGTCGCCGAAGCAGAGGATTTCGGGTTGATAGTCGGCGCCGGTGTCGCCATGGCCGAGTGCCCCGACGGCGATCGCGATCTGACGTGCCACGATCTCGGCCTGCTGGTGACCGAGACTGCCGAGCTTGGGGACGGTCAGGGCCGCGGCGTCACCGACCGCCAAGATCTCCGGGTGGGTGGGGTTGCGCATCCAGCGATCGGTCAGCACGAAACCGCGTTCGTCGGTGATCGACAGCTCCACCAGGAACCGGTGCGGCACCCAGTCGGGGACGATGAGTTTGATCTCGGCGTCCAGGCTTGCTCCGGACTCAAATTCGATCCCGTCGGCGTGAACGTGCCGCACATCTTGGGCGTTGTTAAGGTAACCGAACCCCTTCTTGGCCGCCATCTCGAGGAACGGTGTGACGATCGCCTCGCCGGCGTCTTCGGCGATCATGCCTGCCGGGGTGAACAACGTGATTTTCTGTGCGTCCCCAAGGTGGTGGGTGCTCAGCCAGTGCGCCATGCCCAGGCCCAGCTCCAGTGGCGGACCCTCGCAGGCGGCCAGGCCCACCGGTAGCCAGTCCGGTTTGTCTTGCAGGCCTTGATGGAATCGGGCCGAGCCGATCGCGATCGGGCCACCTTTGTAGGCCGCCAGCCGTCGGCGCAGCTTGTTGCCGTAGAACCCGCTGGATACCGTGTCGCCGTGGTCGCCGAACCCGTCGATCTGGTCATAGGCAAGACGACAGCCCAGCGCGACCACCAGATAGTCATAACTCAGGCTCTCCGGCGCCGAACCGGGACGGTCGCTGGGCACGATCTGCACTCGACGCGCATCCGGGTCGAGCGCCACGACCTCGGCGTTCAGAAACGTGTTGGCGTCCTTTGCATGGATGGCCGGGGTGTAAAGCAGCATCGTCTCCAACGGATCGTGACCGGCAAAGACCTCCATCTGGATGTTCGGCACGAACGTGAGATATGGATTGCGGTCGACGACCACAACATCCACTCTGTCACCGGCGTGCTCCCGGATAAAACGGGCAGTCGTTAGCCCCGCGAAGCTACTGCCCAACACCACCACCTTCGGCTTGGCTGGACTCACAATAGATCCTCTCTCTTGGTACAACAGTGCCGGCCGGCTAAGGCCGCCGGGAGCCGGCCGCCAGACGACCGCTGCTGAGAAGACCGAAAAGGCTTAAAAGGTAAGGACATTCCACCCCTGCATGATCCGGGTGCCTACTTCAACCCCACCTTTGACCACATCAGCGTCGAACATCTGGTCTCGGGTGAGCCCCAGACTTGCCAGTGATACCTCGCAGACGGCGACTTGCACACCCTCCTGGCGCAGCTCTGTCAGCTGCTGCTCAAACTGCGGGGAATTCTTTTGGTTCGACCGCACAATCTCGATTCCGGGACCAAGCAGCAGCAGCTCCACAGGCATTCTGCCGGTCTTGCGCACCATCAGGGTCATCTGCAGTATCGCGTTCGCCCGAACGAAGGCCTCTTTTCCGGTCGTGAGCACAACCAGAGTCGACGTCTCGGATCCGGACATGTGGTGGCCTTCCTCTTACTGGGGTCGGAGCTCTCACTAGGACTGGATGTGCGGCGATATCACGATCAACCATAGTCTCGGACAACTGCTCGTTCACCTCGCCACAAACGAAGCGAATTCCGGTATGGCCGGCAGACCGCACACTGGAGGACGACCGCTTCCGTAGACAGTCATCGAAGTGGAATGATTGTCTGCAAGGAGAAAACTGTTATGGGTTCGACACGGCGGAAGTTCACCCCTGAGTTTAAGTCCGAGGCCGTAGAGTTGGTCATCAGCTCGGGTAAGCCGATAGCCGAAATTGCCCGAGATCTTGGAATCGGTGACGGAACGTTAGGGAACTGGGTGAAAGCAGCGAAGAAACGCGGCGAGTTCAAGGAAAAGCCACTCGAGATCGACGAGCGTGCACGACTTGACCTGCCCGGCCGTTTTCGGACAGTTGTTTATTTATCGTTTTAGGCGGCCCTGTGGTTATTGAACCATTCGGGTTCTACCTCATTCGGCGTGCAGTAGTCCAGTGCTGAATGAAGTCGTTTGTTGTTGTAGCGCAGTTCGATGTATTTGGTGATGTCCTTTCGTGCGTGTTCACGTGTGGGATAGACGGTGCGATTCACTCGCTCGTTTTTCAGGGTGCCGTTAAACGATTCGGCCCAGGCATTGTCGTAACACACACCGGTGCGGCCGACGGAGCGCAGGATGCCAAGCCCTTTCGCGTGATCGGCGAAATCCTGGGAAGTATACTGAGTCCCGCGGTCCGAATGGAAAATTGTCATTCCGGCAGTGATAGGAATTCTGTCAGCAGCCATGGATAATGCGTCGCAGGTGAGTGCCGATGTCATGGTGGAGTCCATGGCATATCCGAGGACTTTCTTGCTGAAACAATCCAGCACGGTCGCCAGGTACAACCATCCTTCCCAGGTGCGGATGTAGGTGATGTCCCCGACAAGCTTGGCCCCGGGCGCGGTCGCGGTGAAGTCCCGGTTGACCAGATCAGGCAGGCCGGCGATATCGCCAGCGATCGTGGTGACAGGCCTAAACGGCCGTGGCTGGCAGGCCACCAGGTGCAGATCACCCATGATCTGGCGGACGGTGTCGTCGTCGATCTGCTCACCCTGGCGCGCCAGCTGGGCATGCACACGCCGGTAGCCATACGTGTGGTCGGAATCGTCGAAGATCGCCACGATCAGGTTCTCCAAGCGACGCCGTTCGAGGTCCCGGGCACACGGTACATGGTTTTTCCACGCGTAATAGCCCGACCGGGACACTGATACGGCATTGCACATCATGGCCACCGAATAGTTGCCTTCTTCAGCGGAAATAGCTGCGTAAACGTCTACGGTTGCTGTTTCTTCGCGAAGAAGGCGGTAGGTCGAGTGGCCCGGGGGAATCTCACCCCCGGGCTCTCACAGAACCGTGCATGACAGTCTCCCGTCACACGGCTCTTACCATCCAGTCGCCATGAAGCCACGGGTATATTCCCAGTGAGCAAACATTCGAGGATATCGTTCCCCCAAGGCTTTCCACCAGGCGTTGACCTTCTTGAACCCGTGCAACCGTCGATATTTCTTGCGAGCCCACCGCACCAAGTAGGTATTGATGCGTTTGCACAGCGCATACAGTTTCGTCCGATAGAACAGACCGTAATATCGCAGCCAGCCTCGCACGATGGGGTTGATCCATCGTGCGATCCGGCCCAGAGTCCAATCCGTGTGTCGGTGCAGGCCCCAGCTGCGGACCTCCCGGTTGATGCGTTTCTCCGCGTCGCGGCTGATGGCAGGCAAGAACGAGGTGAACAACTCCCCGAACTTGTTGCGCGCCGACCGCATTCGGAACTCATAGCCGAGGAACGTGAACGAGGTGTGCTCGGAATCGAGCGTGCGCTTGTTCTCGTCCCGGCAGTAGACGATCTTCGTCTTGTCCGGATGCAGCTCCAACCCCACCGCGGCGAAACGTTCCCCAATGGCGGCCTTCAGCATCAGCGCCTGACGCTCACTGACACAGTGGATCACCGCGTCATCCACGTACCGTTCGAAGTCGACGTCCGAGAACTTCCGGGCCATCCACATGTCGAACGCGTAGTGCATGAACAGGTTCGCCAGAATCGGCGACACCGCGGACCCCTGCGGGGTACCTCGATGCCGCACCTCTTGCGTCCCGTCCGGGAGTTGCAGCGGAGCCGAAAGCCACCGCCGCACATACAACACCACCCAGTCCTGGTCGGTATTGGCCCGAACCGCTTTGACCATCAATTCGTGGTCGACGGTGTCGAAGAACTTGCGGATGTCCAGATCGAGCACCCAGTCCTTCTTGAAACACCGCTGTCGGCATGACGCGACTGCGTCCAGCGCCGAACGCTTGGGTCGATAGCCGTAGGAGCCCGGATGGAAAATTGGCTCCACCCGCTTTTCCAGTTCCATGGCCACCACCGTCTGCGCAACCCTGTCCGCGATCGTCGGCACACCGAGCACCCGCACACCGCCGCCAGCCTCCGGGATCTCCACCGCCCGCACGGGCGGCGGAAAGTACGTCCCCGACGACATCCGGTTCCACACCTTGTAGAGGTTGCCCTTCAGGTCGGACTCGAAGCCCTCGATGGACAACCCGTCCACACCGGCGGCACCCTTGTTGGCCTTGACCCTGCGATACGCCTCCGCAACAGCCCATTTCGATATCTCGAACGGCTTTCCCAGCGATTTCGATTGCTTCATCCAGCTCCTCCCGGCTGCCGCCGGTTGACTGCTTCACCAACCCGAATGGTCCGGCCCCTTTGCTCCGCGCCCATTACAGGCGGTTCAGCGCTACTACGAGCCGGTCCGCCAGCACACCCCGCGTCGGTACTCAACGGCTCACAGTTTCTGCTGCCCGCCGCGCTCCCTCTCGCCCTCACCGAAGCGAAAACTGTATCGGGGCATGCCTTCCCACGTTCCGCGTGAACGCCGCAGACCAGGATCACGTCGCCTCCATGCCGGACACCGCCTGGCCAGAAATCGGGATACCCGCCAAACTCATCCCGGCGCCAAAAAGAAGGATCTCCTGACGTTTCCGTGGGTCGGGTTTCATGCTGCTCGGCCGGGTAGTGCGGGGCACAGGCCGCCGCGGGTGAGCATGGCCATGCCGATCAGCGCCTCAGGGCTGTGAAACCCGTACGCACGCTTGGTCAAGGCCCGCAGGTGGGTATTAGTGGCTTCCGAGCGGGCATTCGACAGTTGGTGGTCGAGGGTGTTGCCGATGAGCTCCTTGTGACGGCGGACGGTGCGGGCTACGGCGACGAACTCCGGGATGCGCGAGTGCGACGCCCAGGACAGCCAACCGGCCAGCAGACGACGGCCGTCGCGCGGCCCAGGGTGTCTTTGTTGCGGCCTTCGGCGGCCCACACCAACCTGCCTGTCGTGTGGTCGATCACGCACGTCAAGTAGCGGTGGCCTTTGCGGTAGGCGATCTCGTCGATGCCGATGCGGGTCAGTCCGACGAGCAGGTCGTTGGTGTCGCGGCCATCGGCGACCACCCGGCCCACGATCGCGGCGATGGTGCGCCAGGCCACCCGCAAAAACACCGCGACCACACTGATGGCGGCATGCGCGCTCAGCCACGCGGCTGTGTCCTCAAACGCCCAGGTGTGGCGGGCGCCGGGCCGCGCCCAGGGCACATGCGCCACCACCACTCCATGCTCGGGGCAGGCTACCCGCGGTGCGGCGGCCTGCAGATAGGCCTTCGTCGTCCCCAGATCCAGGCTGCGCCAGCGCCTGATCGCGTCCCCGCCGTCATAGCCCGGACAGCGTTTCTGGCACCGCGAGCACCGGCTGGCCTGGTTTGCCTTGGGCCGCACCGCAAACACCAGCGCTTCGCTGGTCACCGGCCGCTTGCCGCGCGAAGTCTCGGTCTCGATCATCACGTCGTCGATGACCATGTCCTGGCCACCGAGGACCGTCGCGAATACCCTGGATTTGCGCAACGCCGTACACCCCTTCCGTCTTGAACCCGATTGCAGTCCAAAACGTAAGCAGGACACGGCGTTGCGCCCCAAAACCCCTGGTCACGAACCCACGACTATGGCAGAAGAGCCAAAAAGAAGCCCCGGTTTCGATGCCATCTCATCCATTTCGACACGTCGTCAGCGATTCACTCGCGTTCGTCTTCCTGATCCCCACCTGACGCTTCTAACAGCGCCTTTTCCTCATCGCTCACCACGACGGTCTTCAGCCAACGCAGCATGAGGCGTTTTGAAGCCTCCCACCCGACGGGCGACTCCGAAGGGCCACAACCCCTTCATCATTCACACAGCACCACGTTCCTCCGCGATCTCCTACATCACGCAGCCTCCCGTGTTCGTGGCACACCTTTTCCCAGGAACTCGACCTCCTGTTCCAGTGATTTCACACGTCGTCGCAGCCGACGCAACTCGTCCATTTCTGATTCTGTCAATTTATCGCCAATCTCGGGATGTTCCTCCTTATACTGGCGGACCCATCGCGAGACAGACTGTTCCGACACGTTGTTTTCGCGTGCAATATCAGCAATCGCACGCGAATGCTCGATCACCTCCAGTGCAATACTGGCTTTAAACCCAGCGGAGAACCGGCGACGTTCCATACTTGCGACTCCAATTCGGCTCGGCCTCAACAATAATCAAGGCGTTGTCCGAAAGTCGCCGGGCGGGTCAAACCCGTAGCGGCGCACGAGGTGGTTGTTTTTGGACTCGATGGTGGCCTGGTCGTTCTTCTTGTAGGGCCGTGAGCGGGTGAAGAAGATCTCCATGTCCGCGGCCCACTTGATGACAGCCTTGTTGAGGAATTCGGTGCCGTTGTCGAAGTCCAAACCGGTTACCTCATAGGGGATTTCAGTAATACCGGCTTTGAGGGCGCCCAGGATGTGGGTGTGGGCGTTGTTGCGCACCGTGCGGGTGAACACCCAGCCGATATGCATGTCGGTGAGGTTGACCGTCCGGGCGAACTCGCCTCTGAGAGTTGGTCCGCAGTGCGCGACGGTATCGCCTTCGAAGAACCCCGGAGATTCTTCGACCTCATTGCCTGCTTTGCGGACCTTGATCGAATTCCGCAGCAGTGGTGAGGGTTTCGTCGTCGACAAACCCGAGATCTGGTCCCCCGCCTAGTACTGCAGCCGGTGCGCCCAGTGGTCAGGAGGTGATTGTTTAGGTCATGACCTGATCAAAAAAGCTCGTCGTCGCCTGCCGGTGTGAGTCCGGTCCGGGTAGCTGTCAGACATCCCAGGAGCTTAAATGTCAAGCGGCGGTTTGTTGATCTCGATTGTGGGACGGCCAGGCGGTGGCTTCGTCGTAGAGCGTGCGGGTCTTGAGGCAGCCGTGCAGGATTCCGACGAGCCGGTTGGCGAGCTGGCGCAGCGCGGGGTTGTGGCCGAGGCCGCGGGCGCGTTGCTTGTCGTAGTAGGCGCGTGCGCCGGGCGAGGCGCGCAGCGCGGAGAACGCCTGCGTCATCAGCGCGTCGATGAGCCTGTCCTGATGCACGAACCGCGCGAGCACGACCTTCTTCTTGCCGGAGGCGCGGGTGATCGGGCTGGTTCCGGCGTAGTTCTTGCGGGCCTTCGCGTCGGCGTACCGTGCTGGGTCGTCGCCGAATTCGGCGAGCACCCGGGCGCCGAGGATCGGTCCCAGGCCGGGCTGCGACAGGATGATCTCAGCGTCCGGGTGCCGGTGAAAATGCTCCTCCACCTGCTCTTGCAGGATCGCGATCTGCTCGTTGAGGGTGGTGAGCACGGCCACGATCGAGCGGGTGGCAGCCGCGTACGCGGTGGTGATCACCGGGTCGCGGCCGAGCTGCTCGCCGCGCAGCGCGTCCTGGATCCGGCTGGTCTTGGTGTCGATGTCGCGGCGACCGGCGTGTTTGAGCGCGGCCCGGATCTGGCTGCGGTTCAGCTTCGCCGCCGACGCGGGGTCGGGGGCTCTGCCGAGCAGTTCCAGCGCATCGGCCGCGTCGAGATCGTCGAAGGCTTCCAGCGCGGCGGGGAAGTACTCGCGCAGCGCGTGCCGCAGCCGCTGGGTGTGGCGGGTGCGGTCCCAGATCATCGTCTTGTGCGAGCGGGCAACAACTTTCACCGCCTCGGCTGCCGCGCTGTCGCCGGCCACCGGGCGCAGCTGGTGCGAGTCGGTGCGGACCATGTCGGCCAGCGTGTGTGCGTCCGCCGGGTCGCTCTTGGCGCCGGAGACGCTGTGCCGCTCCCGGTACCGGGCCACCGACAGCGGGTTCACCGCGTACACGGTGTATCCGGCCGCGATCAGCGCGGCCACCCACGGGCCCCGGTCGGTCTCGATTCCGATCGCCACCTCGGCCATGTCGGCGTCGGCGCCCAGCTCGGCGCCGATCATCGCGTGCAACCGCGCGATCCCGGCCGCGCCCTCGGGCAGCCGCGCCCTGGCCAGCCTGCGTCCCGCCGAGTCCATCAGTTCGACGTCGTGATGATCTTCCGCCCAATCGTCGCCCACGTACAGCAATTTCGCCACTCCTCGCTCCTGTCTGCAGTTGTCCGGGTTACAGCCCGGCAGCGTGCGGGAGAGCTCTCGGCAACCTAATGAAGCAGTGCTCACGCCACGCGGGCGGGCACGACATCCCATCAGCGATCCCTTCTCCCGGGCGAACCGGTGGGGGCGACGATCTGACATCAGGACTCGAAATCCAGGAGGCATCAGTACTCACCCACCGGCCGCTACCGATAGCAAGTCTGCCCGAAGGCCGCACCCGCTAATACTCATTAGGAGGCCCGGTAGCAGGCTGGCGGCTCGGTCTGGAAACGGGTCGGGTCGAAGCCCAGCGTCGAAAGCCCCGTTGGGGGAAGCAACTGAGCGGTCCGTAACACGAGTGAAGCCTGCCGCGTCGTTAGACATTGAGGGAGAGCCGAGCCGGGCGGTTCACGGTGAAGGCCATGGAAGCGGTGAAGACCCTGGAAGTGCAGCCGCGAGGGACTCCCCGGCGTAAGAGGGCGCGGAACGTTCAGGCGGTGACGGCGGGAACTGGGGAGGCCCTCCCCGGCCGAAACGCACTGCGAATTGCGTGGAATAGCTTGTCCTATAACCGGTGTGGAGCCGGGAAGTGGATCGGGCGCCGGGTGGGAGTCGGAGGCGGTCGTAGTACCGATCGAGCCGCAGGACAACGTAACCTGCGGTAAGGGAAGGGCCGCTGCTTCGTTCACGCGTTGTGTCTGGAAGGAGGTGCCCGGTGAGTGCCGATCTGGCTAGTCCCGCCGCGTCGGGGTCCGTGTTGGACCCGGTTCGAGCTTTGCAGCACACGCTTTACCGGTCGGCCAAGGCCGATCCGGGACGACGGTTTCATGCGTTGCAGGACAAGGTCTATCGCAGAGACGTCCTGTGGCGGGCATGGGTCGCGGTGCGCCGCAACAACGGCGCGCCCGGCGTTGACGGGACCACATTGGCCGAAGTCGAGGAATACGGTGTCGACCGGTTTCTGGATGAACTGGCCGAGGACTTGAGGGCCAATCGGTGGCGTCCGCTGCCCGCGCGGCGGGTGCTCATCCCCAAACCGGGGACGAGCGAACAGCGTCCGCTGTCGATTCCCTCGGTTCGTGACCGTGTCGTGGCGGCCGCGGTGAAGATCGTGCTCGAGCCGATCTTCGAGGCCGGGTTTTTGTCGTGCAATTTCGGGTTCCGCCCGAAGCGGTCGACACACGATGCGCTGCAAGTGCTCATAGACGAGTCCTGGCAGGGCAAACGGTGGGTGGTCGAGACGGACATCGCCAATTGTTTCTCGGCGATTCCGCATGAGAAGTTGATGCAAGCGATCGAGGAACGGGTCAGTGACCAGGGCGTGTTGAAGCTGCTGCGCGCGATGCTGCGTGCGGGAGTGATGCAGGAGGGGTCCGTGCGCCGTGAGGTGTCCGGAACCCCGCAGGGCGGTCCGCTGTCGCCGTTGCTGTGCAACGTGTACCTGCATCGGTTGGACCGAGTGTGGGACACCAGCGAGCACGGTGTGCTGGTGCGCTACTGCGACGACCTGGTAGTGATGTGCCGGTCGCGGGACCAGGCCGAGGCCGCCCTGGAGCGGTTGACGGTCCTGCTGGGTGATCTCGGGTTGCAGCCCAAGGCATCCAAGACCCGCATCGTGCATCTGGTCGACGGTGGTCAGGGAGTGGATTTCCTCGGCTTCCACAATCGGCTGGTGCGCGGGCGGACTCCCCGGTCGGCGCACCTGGTTTTCCTCGGTCGGTGGCCTGCGCGTAAGGCGGTCCAACACGCACGGGATCGGATTCGGGCGATCACGGCCCGATCCCGCTTGCTGGTGCCGGTCGAGCGGATCGTGGAGGAACTCAACTTGTTCCTGCGCGGATGGGCGGGGTATTTCCGCTTTGGTAACTCCGCACTGATGCTTGGCCAGATCAGGAACTATGCCTTGACCCGGCTCGCGCTGTGGCTGTCCAAACGGGGCAAACGCCGCCGAGCTCGGGGATGGGGAATGACCCAGGTGTTGAGATCGGAGAACCATCTGGGCCTGATCAGTGACGTTTTCTCAGTAATTTCCGCGTTGGAGAGTCGATAGTACGATCGCGGCGGCAACAACTGCGCCAATCCTGTTTGGGCACAGGCGGATTCGACGGAGGCAGCGCCAACGTTGTTTGAGTTCGGCGTTGGCGCGTTCACCGATGGCACGCGCCGCGGTGAGCAGCATGTTGTAGCTCTGATTCTCCACGGCCAGGCCGCGGCCCTTGACCGGAGTGTGCACCCCGATCCCCGCTCCTTCGTAGCCCTTGTCGGCCAGCGTCGGCACCCCGTCGGCCGCGGACTTGTACAGCGCGCCCAGGCAGTGCGCGCGGGCGGCGGTGATGTCGTGCACGCTGCCCGGTTCGGCCTCGCTCGACCACACCGGGAACCCGCCCGGGTCGGCCAGTATCTGCACATTGCCGCCCTGGGTTTTGTGCTTGCCCGAATACCACCGGTGATGGCCGGCCTCGTTGCGCTCGTCCACCCGGTCGATGGCGATCAGCGTCCCGTCCAGCGTCACGTGCGACCACTGTTCGGCCTTGGCCCGGTCGAGCACTTCGTGCAGGTCAGGAGCTTGTTCGGCGATCACGTCGATCGCCTCGTGCAGATAGCGGTAGCTGGTGGAGATCGGCAGCCCGGCCTCCATCGCCAACAACCGGATCGGGGCGTCGTCGCGGAACCACCGCAGCACCAGCTTGGCCTGCGTGCGCACCGTACCCGACCGCCGCCCGGCCCGCGTTCTGATCTCGCGCCGGTGAACGTGCAGCAGCGCGGTCACATGCAGCAGGGTTTCCTCCGGCACGTCGCAGATGGCAGAGTAGGTGAACACGTGGGGTCCTTTGCAGCGGAGCGGGTTTCCTCGTCGAAACCGAATCCTTGAGCAAGGACCCCACGCCCAGCCACTACGACACGCCGAAAACTCCAGTCACACCAGACTCACGAGCCCCAAGTGAGAAAACCTCAGTCTTGATGGGATCGTCGTCCCGCCCAGGCCGTTTCGGGCCTGGAAAGTCGAATGCCGCCGGTGAAGAACGTCGGTAAGCCGTGTGCGGGAGAACCGCATGCACGGTTTGACGGGCGGGGGCTGGAAACGGAAGCGATACGGCCACGGTTGAAGCGAAAGCTGCCCGCGGGAAACCCCGGCAGGAGCGCCAGACCTACAGCCGAACCATTCGCCACCGCGCCAGCCCCCGACCCTCCTAGTTCGGGGCTGGGGTGCTTCGGCGTGTCTGCGCTGGTAGAAGCGGTGGCCGGGGCATTGTTCGGAGTTTGTGAACACATCTGAATGCGCCGCGGCCGCCGCGGCTGTCAGCGTAGACCCTGACCGGTGGTGGAGTCAGTTCTCGGAGGTGATCGACCGGATCGCGCCGCGGTTTAGCCGCCATGAACCGTTGCGGCATGCCGCCGCGCTGATGGCCGGGATGGCCTGCGGGCTGGATCGCAAGAATTGCTGGACGATCGCCGAACACCGTGGCGATGCCACCCCCGACGGCTTGCAGCACCTGCTGGCCCGCGCCAAGTGGGACGCTGATGCGGTCCGCGACGATTTGCGTGATTACGTCGTCGACGCCTTCGGCGATCCCGGCGCGGTGCTGATCATCGACGAGACCGGCGACGTCAAGAAGGGCACCGCCACCGTCGGGGTGCAACGCCAATACAGCGGCGCCGCCGGGCGCATTGAGAATTCCCAAGTCGCGGTGTATCTGACCTATGCTGCCCCGCGCGGGCATGCCCTGATCGACCGGGCGTTGTATCTGCCGCGCTGCTGGACCGAGGATCTGGATCGTTGCGACGAGGCGGGGATACCGGCTAATAGCAGAGGTTTTGCCACCAAACCCACCCTGGCTGCCGGGTTGATCGCCCGCGCCGTCGAAGCGAAGGTTCCGGCGGCTTGGGTGGCCGGCGGCGAGGTCTACGGCGCTGATCCGAAACTGCGTGCCGCCATCCGCGGCCACGGCCTGGGTCATGTCCTTGCGGTGGCCGCCAACCGGCGAGTGCCGACCGCGGCCGGGCCGACCCGCGTCGACCAACTCCCCCGCCAGCTGCCAGCGTGGGCGCGGCAGAAACACTCCGCCGGCGCCGGCAGCCACGGACAGCGCTACTACTCCTGGGCCTGGATTGCGCTGGACGCCGAAGACGACACCGACACCGGCCACCATCATTTGCTGATACGGCGCAACGACACCACCGGTGAGCTGGCCTACCTGCGCTGCTACACACCACGCCCAGCCACCTTGCGCACCCTGGTCGCCGTCGCCGGTCAACGCTGGCGCATTGAGGAATCCTTCCAGGCCGCCAAGGGCCCGACCGGACTCGACCAACACCAGGTCCGCCGTTGGCGCTCCTGGCATCGCTGGACCACCCTGGCCATGCTCGCTCATGCCTTCCTGGCCGTGTCCACCGCCGTCGAACGCGACACACAACCCACCCCCGTCGGCCTGATTGCGTTGACCGTCAACGAATTTCGTCGTCTTTTCGACATGCTGCTGCTGACCGCCCGCCGCACCATCAAAAGCCTGCGGGCCTGGTCGCAATGGCGACGACGACACCAATACCGAACCCAGCTATCCCACTACCAGCGACAGGAAAACCAATGATCACGAACTACGGCTGCAGTACTAATCGCGGTCGCACTCGCACTCGGAGCGACTCTGACCGCTGCGCTATCCGTATTTCCCGTGCCGATCCTGGCCGGCCTGCTGACGGTCGCCGGCCTGCTGCATGTCGCGCTGCTCAAAGATCTGCGGCACCCCGCGCACTGGGCCTTGGCGCTTGCGGTCGGGATCATCGGTTTCCGCGGTGACCTCGCGGTCGCCATCGTCGGGGGGCTGATGATCTGGTGGTTGGTCCGCTCGCTTCGAGCATGGCAGCCTCGCCGCGAAGGCGATGGCTCCCGCTCGCATGCGCAACCAGTGATTGGCCCGGAACCGACTCAATATGTTTGACGGGCGCAGACGAGCCGTCGAGCACTCAAGCCAGCCGGCTTTCATCGGGAGTGGTCTTTGCCTGCGATTTGGTCCAGCGCGTGGTCGAGCACATCGGCGAGCACGCCGAGGCCGTCGCGGACCCCGCCCGGCGAGCCCGGCAGGTTGACCACCAAGGTGCGGCCGGCAACCCCGCAGACACCGCGCGACAACACCGAGCTTGGCACCATCGGTAGACCGGACCGTCGGATGGCGTCGGCCAGCCCAGGAACCTCATAATCGAGCACCGCCGTGGTCTGAGCGGGAGTGTCGTCGCTGGGCGAGATGCCGGTGCCCCCGGCGGTGATCACCACCTCGACTTCCTCGACGAGGGCGTCGCGCAGCGCCTGGCCCACCGGGCCGCCGTCACCGACAAGCACCGTTTGCACCGGCGAGAACCCGCGCTGTGCGAGCCATTCAGCGATCAGCGGTCCGCATAGACCCCGGCCGACGCGCGGGTCGAGGCGACGATGACACGCGCCGATCTGCCTGCCATCACCGCACCCACGTCCCGTGCCGGCCGCCATCCTTGCGCAGCACCCGTATGCCATCGATCCGCGCAGCGGGATCGACCGCTTTGACCATGTCGTAAAGGGTCAGGGCCGCCACACTCACCGCGGTCAGCGCCTCCATCTCCACCCCCGTGCGGTCGGTGCTGCGCACCGTCGCGGTGATGTCGATGTCCGTCTCGCCGATGGTGAAATCGACGTCGACGCCGGTCAGCGCCAACTGATGACACAGCGGGATCAGGTCGCTCGTGCGCTTGGCGGCCAGGATGCCCGCAACGCGCGCCGTGGCCAGGGCATCGCCCTTGGGCAGTCCGCCCGCCGCGATCAGCTCGATGACTTGCGCGGAGGCACGCAGTGAGCCTGCGGCAACGGCCGTGCGTTTGGAGGCGGCCTTTTCGGCGACGTCGACCATGTGAGCCGCGCCCAGATCATCGATGTGCGAGAGCGGACCGGCATCAGCCACGTGTCCTATTCTGACAGGTTCCGCGTTAGCGCAGATCCCAGATCTGCACCTGCGCCCCGGCCGGTAGCTCGGTGACGTCTGCCGGAATGTCCAGCAGGCAGTTCGCCGACGCCAGCCACCGCACATGGTGTGACCCCGGCGGGCCATGGCTGACGACGGCGCCAGTGGAGGCGTCGAAAAATCCGCGGCGAAACTGGCGCTTACCCGGCGATAATGTCAACGTCTCCGTCAGCACGGCGGATCGGCGCGGCCGGTGCGGAGCCGGCAGCCCCATGGCTGAGCGCAGCACCGGCCGGATGAACACCTCGAAGCAGACCAGCGCGCTGACCGGGTTACCGGGCAGGGTGACGATGGGTGTGCCCGCCACCCGGCCGGCGCCCTGCGGCATACCCGGCCGCATCGCCACCTTGACGAACTCCACCCCCTGATCACCGCGCCGGCCGAATGCGTCCTTGACCACCTCATAGGCGCCCGCGCTGACGCCGCCGCTGGTGATGATCAGATCCGACTCGGCGGCGTATCGGCCCAGCACCGCGGTGAACCGGGCGACGTCATCACTAACTGTCACGGCGGCGACCACCTCGGCGCAGGTCTCGCGGAGAGCGGCGGCCAGCATGACCGAGTTGGACTCATAAATCTGCCCTGGCCGCAGCGGCGTGCCCGGCGCTACGAGCTCCGATCCGGTGGAAATCACCAGCACCCGCTGGGGCGGAATCACAGTCAGCTCGCACAGTCCCAGCGCCGCGGCCAAGCCGATCACCGCCGGGGTGACCACCTGCCCGGCCCGCAACACCGTGGCGCCCGCGGCGACGTCCTCACCGGCACGGCGGATGTGGCGTCCCTCGACGCTGGGCACGTCGATCCTGACGACATCGGTCCCCCCATCGGTGGCCTCGACCGGCACCACCGCCGTCGCCCCGGCCGGGATCGGCGCCCCTGTCATGATGCGATGCGCGGTACCCGGCTCGAGCTCAAGGATGTCGCTTCGGCCGGCCGGAATATCCTCGGCCACCCGCAGCCGGACCGGGTGATCGGTGGTCGCCGAGGCCACCTCATCGGCGCGCACCGCATAACCGTCCATTGCCGAATTGTCGAAAACCGGCAATGCCACCATCGCGGTCACGTCCTGCGACAGCACCCGGCCTTGTGCGTCGGGCAGTGCGACGGTGACGGCGGGCCGGGCAGCGATCAGCCCGGCGACAACGCGTTGATGCTCTTCAACCGACCGCATGGCCTTAGACCCGCAACCTCCCTGAAACCCCCAGACGAATATAGTTGGTCTTCATGGGACGTCCGTCCGTGGATGGACGATGACGCTGGTGGCGCGGGCCGCGCTGACGGATCAACCGATTCTGCTCGCCGAACACCAGGAATTGGTGAGCCATCAGACAGCCGGAGCCGTCGTGGGGTTCGTCGGCATGATTCGCGACCACGACAATGGACGCCACGTGGTGCAGCTGGAATACTCCGCGCACCCGTCGGCCGCCGAGATAATCGCCGACGTGGTGGCCGACATCGCCGGAAAGTCTCCAGGGACGCGGGCCATTGCGGTCAGCCACCGGATCGGTGTCCTGCGAATCGGCGAAGCGGCGTTGGTCGTCGCGGTCGCCGCCGACCATCGCCAAGGAGCATTTCTCACCTGCGCACAGCTGGTGGACGCCATCAAGGCGCGCTTACCAGTGTGGAGGCGCCAGATCTTCGCCGACGGAACCGACGAGTGGGTGGGCTCGGCTTAGCGGGCCCGTTATCCTCCGGCGAACGGCGGTAGGACGTCGATCGTGTTGCCCGCCTGCAGCGGCTGGGCTTGGTCCCGCACCGCCAACCCATCGCAGAGGAAAGAGCATCGGACGAGCACGCGGGCAAGCTCCCGGCTGCGGCTGCCCAGCGTGTCGATGAGCTCGCCGAGCGTGGCGCCGGAGCGCACGGCCAGTTGCTCGGAATCGGATCCCGCGGCAGCACGCGCCGCCGCGAAATACCGCACGGTGATCGTCTGGGCCGTCACCTCAGCCGCCGATCGCGCTCATCGGCCGCGCCGGCCGGAAGAAGTTCGGGTCGTTGATGCCATGACCCGCGGGCTTGCCCCACATCGCGGTCCGCCACGCCGTCTCGATCGCGGTGTCGTCGGCGCCGCTGCGCAGCAGCCGCCGCAGGTCGGTCTCCTCGACGGCGAACAGGCAACTGCGAAGCTGCCCGTCTGCGGTCAACCGGACGCGGTTACAACCCGAGCAGAAGGGGTGCGACACCGAGGCGATGATCCCGACCTTCCCGGTGCGGCCGGTCGCGGGATCGGTGATCGTCCACAATTCGGCCGGCGCCGAACCCCGCGGCGCCTGATCGGGTTCCAGAGTGAACGAATGACGTCGAAGCTGCGCCAGCACTTGGTTCGCAGTCACCGTGGCCTCGCGGCGCCATTGGTGTGCGGCATCAAGCGGCATCTGTTCGATGATCCGCAACTGGTAGTCATGACCGAGACAGAACCGCACCAACGACACCGCATCGTCGAGGCCGGTCAGCGGGTCCAGCACGGCATTGACCTTCACCGGCCGCAGGCCCGCTGCCCGCGCGGCGGCCAGGCCGGCCAACACATCGGCCAGCCGGTCACGGCGGGTGATCGCCGCGAAGCGCAGGCCATCCACGCTGTCCAACGACACGTTCACCCGGTCCAGGCCGGCTCGCGCCAACGCCTCCGCGCGGTCGGCCAACAGAACTGCGTTGGTGGTCAGCGCGAGCTGCGGACGCGGCCGGAGCGCGGCTGTCGCGGCGACAATGTCGTCAAGACGCTTGGCCAGCAACGGTTCTCCCCCGGTGAACCGCACCTTGGTGATGCCTAGCCGGGCCACGGCTATTCGCATCAGCCGAATGAATTCGTCGGGTTGCAGCAGCTGCTCGGCGGCTGACCACGGCAGACCCTCGGCAGGCATGCAGTAGGCGCATAGCAGATTGCAGCGGTCGGTCAACGACACCCGCAAGTCGGTCGCGGCCCGCCCGAAGCTGTCCACCAAAGGGCCGCTGGACGGGGGCTGTGTCGCCTGGCTGACAAGGCGGCGCGGCACTCGTGGGAGGCCGAGCGTCGTGATCGTCATGGCACCATCCGAATCTGGTCGCGAGCAACCTTTTCATTATCCATTGGCATCCATTGGCACGCCGAAACCGGGATCTCGCGCGCCTTCCTGCAGGTCATGGCGTCGACTAGCATTTATCCGTGCCATCGATGCGGATCCGTCAGGCCGCTGAACTGCTGGGAGTCAGCGACGACACCGTCCGCCGCTGGATCGACAACGGCGCTTTGACTGCCAGCCAAGACGACTCCGGGCGCAAGGTGGTCGCCGGGCATGTCTTGGCCGAGTTCTGGCGCAACAACGCCCGCCCGTTACCGCCGAACCCGCTCGGCACCGGCAGCTCAGCACGCAATCGCTTTGTCGGCCTGGTCACTAGCGTGATCAGCGACAAAGTGATGACACAAGTCGAGATGCGATGTGGCCCGCACACGGTCGTCTCGCTGATGAGCACAGAGGCCGCACGGGAATTGAAACTCGAGCCCGGCAGTCTCGCCGTAGCAGTAGTCAAGGCCACCACCGTGATCGTCGAAACGCCTCAAGCGCCTGATGCTCTGGCCGCAGAATGAATCGTGGTTTGCCGTTTGGCTCCGGTGGGTGCGGCGCGCCCGTGGGCGCGGTCATCGAAAGATGTGAAGCGCAGCCGGGCGTATGAAGGGCTTCGGCTGAAGGGTTATAACCGGTAAATGTTGCGCCAACGCAAGGACTATCGCGAGGCCGAGCCTTCAGGCGATGCCGGTGCCCGCGGCGGCGAAAGCGCTGCCCTGGGGCTACGACGGTGGGGAACGGGATCAGGCGCTGGCGACCCTGGATCGGGGGACGACGAAGGCCTATCTGCAGGCCGCCGCACCGCGGGTGTGCCGGGCACGAGCTGGACAAGGAATCCGCTCACGACCAGGGTGCGGGCTAGCTCCGTCTGCTGCGCCGTAGTTAGCCCGGGGAGATCGCGAACTCGAAACGGTTCGGTGCTCCTTGAGAGGAACAGCATCGCGGCTTGGTGGTCGAGACCGGCAGTTATCGACCACTGAGCAAATTGCAGCGCAACACCACCCTCGGTGGCCGTCACCCGCGAATAGAGCGGTTGGTATTTCACTACCTGTGTTTGTCCGTCGATTCCGGCGGCGTTCGAGACCGGTCTGACCGGCGGGCAGCGGCCACGCCGGAGCAGGACATCTTCCATTGCGCCGAGACCTTCTGCGATGACATGCGGATCCTCGACGGTCTTGACGATTTCGCGCACCAGGGCGCCCAGGCTCGTGCGTACGCCGTCATCATGAAGATGCCGTGGCGACAGCCGAGTGTGTATGCGGTCATCTCGCAAACTCAGCGAGTGAAGCATGTGAGTGAAAAGCGTGAGCATGGTGGGCGCGTGGATTCCGACGGTCAAGTGGACCGATGGCTCCACGTGTGTTTCGGCCGCGTGAAATCGGCCGCGGGGCACATACAGCACGTCGCCGGCTTCTAGGCGCAGGTCGATGGGCAGCGGGAGGCCGGCCGGAGCAACGCCCTCCCGGCGCTGCATTTCGCGCGGTGGAACATCGTCGGCGTCGGAAACATGCCAGACCTTGGATCCCTGGATCTGAAGAATCAACGCATCGTGGGGGTCGTAGTGAGGAACGAAACCTCTCGATTCGGGCGGCGTGATGTAGGCGTTGACTTGTGTCGGGAAGTTCAGCTCAACCTCGATGGAGTGGGACAGCGAGGAAATCGTTCGCACGTATCGCTCAACCCCATTCAGGACGATCGTGTAGCCGTCGGCGAAGTTGTCGCTGACACGGACTAGATCGAGACCGCCATCAGCAAGCCGGTAGGTGTCAGGATCCTTATCCTCGCCCCCTCTTACCAGGCGCACCGCCGATGGCTCTGGCTGAACACGCTCCAAGAGTTCCTCGGCCGCCGACGGGCCGTTCAGGAGGCGATCGAAGTAGCCTGCGCAGCGTCGCTTGACGTGGTAGTGCGTGGCACCCCAAATTTCGTCAAGAAAGGCCTCCACCGTGAGAGGTTCAAGCAACCAGGCTAGCTCGACGGCAATACCTCCCCAGACTTTGCGGGAACGGGCTGGTAAGCGTCGCAGGAGAGCGCCGACGGGACCGAGCGTCGGCCTGCTCGCGGGCGAGTGTGGACATGGTATTGGTTATGTGATCGACCGCCATTGCCGTGCGACTGCATTCAGTGATGACCTTCCCCATTCTCCGAGTTGAAGCCTTCGTCGGGGTTCCAGCTGCCCGGCAGCATCGGCACCGTGGGGCCGACGCCGAATTCATCACCGGCCAGCGTGATGAATCCCGCCGCCTCAGCAGGCGTCTGCATGCGCACGGCACCGGCAAAACCCAACGGCCCGATAGTTTGACCTGAGGCCAGCGTCGACGCGGCGGGCTGAGCGTCCGATTGCCCACGGGGTTCTGGGTCCACATCCGAATCCAGGTCCGCGACCATGTATTCGTAGCGGTGGCCGCGGTCTATGCGCCCCGCCCCCGGGCGGCGGTGACGACGCACCTGTTCGCGCGCGGGGTCAGCGGCCAGGGCGGCCGCCGCGGTATCGGAGACCGGCACCTTGGCTTTGGCCTTGGTGTGGGCCTGCACCGTCGACTCGATGTGGCCACTGCTCACCAGGTAACCGAACCCCTGCGCATCGGTGATCGGCGGTGGCGGCGTGGCGCCGGGCGCGGGAGGCACGGGGGCCGCAGTAGCCGCGGCGGGCACCGGTGCCGGGGCAGAGGTCGTGGTCGCGGTTGGGGCAGGGGTCAGGACCGGGCTCGAGACGGGGGCGACATCGGCGACCGGGGTGGGCGCGGTGACCGGGGCGACCGGGGCTGCAGCCGCGGCGGAAACCTCGGGCACTGCGCCCACACCGGCCACCCCAGCCAGTCCAGCCAGTCCAGCCGGCGCGGCCAGCCCCGCGACACCGCCGATAGGTCCCACGGGGGCGATCAGACCGAAGGAGAGCTGCGCCAAATGCGTCAATTGCGGGGCGAACGCGAGGTAGAGTTCGCCCGCCCAGTGCGGAACGTCGGTCGTCAGCACCGGATCGTGCAACAGGTTGTATATCGCCGCGGACGGATTTGAGGAAAAATGCGACAAGTCCTTCACGGCGGCATCGATGACGTCGTCGATGCGAGTTGTGTACCAGCTCAAGTGGGTTGGGCCCGGCCCGCTGTCTTGGATGCGACTGCTCGCGCTGCCGCTGGCGGTTGCACTGCTGGCTTTCTGGATCCGCGGCGCCGGGTCGGTCTGCGGTGTTGACGCCACCGCGGTGCTCGACACTATTTGGTAGGTCGCCATCGTGGTGGCGGCCTGGGTCCACATCCGCACATAGTCGGCCTCGTTGAGCGCGATTGCGATGGTGTTGACACCAAAGAAGTTGGCCGCCACCAACACCGCGTGGACGGCGTGGTTGGCGGCCAGCTCGGCCAGGGTCGGCATGGCCGCCAACGCGGCAGTGTAGGCGGCGGCCACGGTTTCATGTTGCGCGGCCGCGGCCGCGCTGTCGGCGCTGGCCCGTATCAGCCACACCAGATACGGCATATTGGCGGCCACATAAGATTCCGCGCTGGGCCCCTGCCACACCCCGGCCTGCACTGACGCCAACAAAGCGCCGAGTTCGTCGGCCGCGGCGGTGTATTCGGCACTCAACGACTTCCACGCCGCCGCAGCCGCCAGCAACGATCCGGGCCCCGGGCCACTGCTCAACAACGCCGAATGGACCTCCGGCGGCGAAGCCATCCAGATCGGTCCGGTCATCGCGGTCAACGCTTCGACCGGCGCATCGGCTGCCGCCAAACCTTCAGGAAGAACTCGCAATGTCATTTCAGACTCCCGAGCGAACGTCGCCGCTAGCAGCGACACCACACGTGCAGATCCGCCCGCGAACCCACACAGCGAGCTGATCTGCGTCATCAACTCGGCCTCCGCCGGCAAGCAGAAACCGGGTCAGTAGCCTACGCCGCGCAGAACCGCAGACGCGTGGATATTAATATATTTTGACCGTGTTTGCTGATCAGAATCAGCTATATGCCCGTAACCGCAGGTACGCGGCGTGCGCCCATGTCTACCCCCCGCTTCGGCGCTTATGCTTTGAGAATGAGCAGCAAGACCCCCAAGAACGTCGACTTCAAGCGTCTGGCTTCGGCGTTGGACGGTTACCGGTTCGCCTACCTTGTCACCGTCGACGAGAAATACCGCGTGCACACCGTGACCGTCGAACCGGAGCTGAACGGGGGCGTCATGGACGTCGGGCTGATCGGTGGCCGTACCCGGACCAACGTTGAAAGCCGCGGCGCTGCCACACTGTTGTGGCCACCGAGCGAGCCGGGCGGCTATTCGCTCGTCGTTGATGGACGGGCCGAAGTCGCCGACTCTGATGACGAGACCGCTGCACTTCGCGTGGTGCCGACCCGTGCGCTGCTGCACCGCAATGCCGACCCGCGCAGGCCCGGATCCGCGACAGGTTTCCGCCACGACTGCGTAGTTTTCGTCGCGACGTAGAACGGTCGGCTGGTTGTCCAAGTCGCCGACCGGATCGGTGTATGCGACGGTGACACGACCGAAACCCGTTCCCGCCGTGGACGTGCCTTACTGGACGTGGTGGTCGATGACGCCGTTCGGCCGGGCGTGTGCTTCGCCCCCGTGCATTGGGCCGATGCGTTCGGACCGGATGTGGCGGTCAACGCGGTGACTAATGGCGCGGTCGACGCAGACTCGCTGCAGCCCGAGTTCACGGTGTGCGCCGTGGCGGTTACGGCGATCGAGACCGAGGCGTCCCCAACCCAACTCACCCCGAAGGCCGCGGCGGCGCCAATCGAAGCGCTCGCCGCCGCACTCGGCCCGCTGCCTTCGCTTGCGACGCTCAGCGAGGCCGACCTGCTGGGCTTCTCGGTGCTGGGCTTCGATGACTCCTCCTACGCCGACTTCCGCAGCTTCGCCCGTAAGCGTGATGCGCGCCTGGAGCATCTGGGCGCGCATCGCATCGTCGACCGCGTGTGCTGTGAGCCGGACTTCGAGTCCACCGCGCAGGCCTGGACCGACCGCGTCGCCGCGATGCTGGGCGAAGACTCTGCCCGCCCGGCGACGCCCAAACACTCCGTGGCGCCATCGTATTCGCGAGCCAGCCCGCTGCGGACCACCGTCGCGAGCAACGTCGCGCTGTGTGGGGCAGACTCCGACAAGGACGTGCGGAACGTCGGGATCTACCTGCCCGAGGGCACACTCGAGTACGGCGTGGGCGACGCGCTCGGCGTGTGGCCCCACAACCGGCCTGACGCAGTGGCGGAGTTTCTCGACCGCACCGGTCTGGACGGTTCGGTAGAAGTCAGCGTCGGCGACCAGGCGATGCCACTGGTTGAGGCCCTGCGCGCACGGCTGGACATCACCCGGATCACGCCCGGCTTGCTGCGGTTCGTGCACCAGCGTCATCCTGCCGACGAATTGCAGGCGGTGATCGAGGAGCCCACGCAGTTCGCTGAACGGACCTGGCGGCGGCAAGCTCTCGACCTGCTGGCGAGCCACCCCGTGAAAGCGGAGGTCGACGAGCGGATCGGTGTGCTGCGCCCGCTGACCCCGCGGCTGAATACGATCTCGTCAAGTCCGCTCGAGGACCCGACAAAGGTGCATGTGGCCACATCGGTCGTCCAGTTCGAGTCGTCGACTGCGGCGACCGACGGCGGGCGCGGCCATAACGGCGCCAACTGGCTGTTCTTCGGCGAGCGGCACCAGGCGTCGGAGTTCTACTGCCGCGACGAGCTGGACGCGTTCGCCCGATCGGGCGTGCGCACACGGCTGGACACCGCATCCTCCGGCGACAGCGCCGATAAACTCTACGTCCAAGACCGGATGCAAGAAAATGCTGCCGATCTGTGGACGTGGTCGGCGACGGTGTCGACCTGTACGTGTGCGGCGACGCTTCCCGCATGGCGCGCGACGTCCACGAGGCGCTCCAGGGTATCGTCGCCCAGCACGGTCGACGGAGCCCGAAGTGCGCCGAAACCTACTTGCAGGCGATGTCAGCCGAGAGTCGTTATGTGCGGGATGTCTATTGAACGCCGCCACCCCTGACGCCGGGACAGGCCCGACACCGGGCGCCGATGCCGCGATGGGCCGCCGCCGCCCGCTGCGGGCCATCGTGCTCGCCGGCGGCGCGTCGCGCCGCCTCGGCGCCGACAAGCCAGAACAGCGCGTCGGCGGGCGGCGGTTGCTGGACATCGCGCTTGCCGCGGTTGCCGGAGCGGACGCCGTCGTGGTGGTGGGGCCCCCGCGCGACGTGCCCGCCGAGATCACCGTCGTATGCGAGGACCCGCCCGGATCCGGCCCCGTCGCTGCCCTCGCGGCGGGCGTGGCGGCGTTGCCCGAAGGCCCGGCCGACGTTGTGGTGTTGGCGGCTGATCTGCCGCGGATCACCCCTGCGGCTGTGGCAGCGCTGGCAGCCGCCCGCGGTGACGCCCCGGTCGCCCTTGCGGTCGACGACGATGGCCGCACCCAATACCTGACCGCAGTCTGGGATTCGGTGGCACTGGCCGCCGCGCTAGCCACCACCCCCGCGCGAGTGCGGGAGCTGCTGCCCACCAACGCGGTGCTCTCCACGGTGGGCGACGTCGCCGACGTCGACACCCCCGACCAGCTCGCAGCGGCGCGGGCCCAAGCAGCCAGCACCAGAACTCCTAGCCGGAGCTAGCCCGCCGGGCGGCCCCGCAGGTCATGGTATGACCGGGTAGTCCTGGCCCTCGCCGCCCGCCTTCTCATCGATCCCGACATGGGCCGGCACGGCACGGTTCGCCTTCTATGACTCGGGCCGACCGGTGAGTGTCGACGAACCGGCCGATCAGCGGTGTCGAGCGCCACCGTTTTCCAGCGAAGAAACGCGTCGCAGCCTTGAGCATTTCGACACGTTCGCCGTCCACTGCGAGTCGTCATTCGCGCGGCGCTCATCGACCAGACGCACCGGTTCGGCCAGCGAAAGTGACCGTCGCGCACTCCACCAACTGCACATTCCAGTCCGACGCTCGTACAATAATTTCTCACCAACGCGGCCACCGAGGGCTGCAACCGCCTCGCCAGACAGGTCAAACGTGCCGCCTACGGCTTGCCGCGCAATACCGAAAACTCGGCCCGCCGGATACGATTCCACTGCACCCGCAAACAGCGGGCCGCAACGCGGACTTCGTGCTGATTGCCCGGACAAAATCGAGGAGCCGTCGATGGCTCTGGCTGACAACTGGGCCAAGCTTAATCAGGGTTTTCTGTGAATTGGCTGGCAACGCAGCCGGGGGCGGGGGCGGGATAGGCAACGGTGTCAACCGGCCCGCGCTTCGCCTTTGACGTCGAGGTCTGCCGCATCTGTGTCTGGTTGAGCTCGCCCGCCGCGGGGCGCATCCTCGCCGTTCGCGGGTTGGCGGGGAGGCAGCGCTCTGCGTAACGTGGCCAGCAATTCCCGGTACGGGCCGACCAAGTAGACGATGTCGCGCGCCTCGAGGCGGTCATCTCGGCGTGGGCGCACCTGCACCTGTTCGTCTTCTCGGGTGAACGCGATGACCCGGACCTGGGTCGACAGATCGGCCATCAACAGCCCGTCCAGCTCGCTGCGGGGTGCCACCCGCATGGCGCCGACCATAAAGGAACTCTGCCCCACCGAAAACGTTCCCAGCACCTTCAGGCCGCTGGCGGCGCCGATGAACCAGGGTGCGGCCAGCTCGATGGTGGACCGCACGCTGTCGAACCCGAACCGCTGGGCGACCGCGAAACCCAACTTGCGTTCGAATACCCGCAGGACAAGCGGCACCTCGGCCAGCCGGTTGATCGCGGGCAGCACCCGCGGCCCTAATATCTCAGACAAGATGATCCCGGTCTCGATGTTGATCATGTCGTCGCGGGTCACCACCGCCACCGCACGGGCACGATCTACCCGCGCTGACTCCAGCGTCTGCGGGAACGTCGCGTCCCCGAAGATCACCGGCACGTCGAGCTCTTTTGCTGTCGGCAAGAAGCGGTTCTCCTCGTCGCGCTCGATCACCGCCACGTCGTGGCCGGCGTTGACCAGGTCGGCGACGACGCGGATCCCGAGTTCGCTCAGCCCGACGACGATGATGTGGTTGCGCAGATGACGCACCCGTGGACGGGCGGCATCCAGGACGAAGCGCTGCGAGAGCAACACGTCGGCGATGAACGCGACCAGCAGAGCAATGGTTATCGCGCCGCCGAACATCAGCGAGGCAGCGAACAAGCGCAGCCACGTAGTCTGCTGGGCGAAGCTGAAGTCGCCGTATCCGGTGGTTGTGATCGTTTCCACGGTGAAGTACAGCGCGTCGATCCACGACATCCGGGGGCGCCGGTAGTTGTAGTGCAACACGAGCACCGAGGCGGCGACGAGCATGCCGGTGGCGCCCAGCGCGGGATAGAACGCCGGGTTGAAGTCATCGAGCACCGCCCGGATAGCGTCGAACGCTCGGCGTAGCCGACGCCGTCGTGTGCGGGTTCCGGTGGGCCGTCGCACCTTGACGCCGCGGGCGGCCGCCTCATCGGCGGTCCCGATCACCACCGTCCAGTCACCGGCATGCACCCGCTCATCTCGAGTCGGACACGCCACCACCTCACCCGGGGTGGGGGAGTTCTCGCCGTGGATGATCGCCACCGGCGCCATCTCGCCGTAGATCTCGCGAAGCGACCCGTCCCGGGGGGCGTCGCTTCCGGTGGCGACGAATTTGAGGCCAGCGGCTTCAAACGGATGGGCGGTGTGCGACAGGCAGGCTTCGACGATCGCCGGCGCGGCGAGTTCTGCGACGTTGAAGATGGCGCCGGGCCCGTTGTCGTCGGCAACCGCAGCACGCAACACATCGTTGGTCAGCCGTGCCACCACACGCGCGTTCTGGCTGGCTCTTCGTGCCAGCAAAGCGATTTCGAGGTTGAGCGCGTCGTCATCCCCGGCGCAGACGACGGCTACGGCGCGCGCGACGTCGGCGCGGGCGAGTTCGCGCGCTACACCGCCCTCGGCGATCTCTGCGCTATTCAGCTTGACGACGCGCGAGCCGGCCCTTTTCAGCTCCCCGATGATCGTCGCGGCCAGCGCGTCATCACCGCTGACAATGATGTGATCATGCATGCCCTCATCCGCCACTCGGGAATACCTGATTGCGATCGAGTCCAAAGACTCAGCGCGCGGAGGCACCCGTTTCGCCGATGCCATTACTGGTAGAGGCTACACTACGGCTACGTCTCGTCCGGCCTTGACAGCCACTTTTGCTGACAGCACGATTTATTCGTCACCCAGCGGTGACTGACGGCATTCTCGCTCAGCGTCATTGGCTTTCCCGCAACCGCATCCTGACGTCGTCTTTATCGGATTGAGCAGTTTCGGATCTCGGATCTCGAGTTGGAAACGGTTTACCTCAGCGACCACCACAACAATCTCGAGGATGACTCGCTAGATCCCGTGCTTGATTCGGATGGCGGATTCAACCTCATCGGCAGGAATTTCCCTGGTGCAAAAGAACCAGTCTTGGCATGTGGTGCCCTGAGTCGGTGCGTCTTTTCGTTCTTGCATGCTGCTCAAGCTTTCGGGAATGGGCAGGATGACTGGTTCGCCGGGCTGCCAATCTGCTGGAGTGGCGACACCAAAATGATCGCTGGTCTGCAGCGCCTTGATAACACGCAGCAACTCCTCGGAGTTGCGCCCGAGAATTAACGGATAATAGATGATCGCGCGGATGATACCTTTGGGATCGATGAAAAAGACCGCTCGCACCGCCTTGGTGGAATCCTCACCCGGCATGATCATCCCATATTTCTGCGCGACCTGCATAGAGGCGTCGTCAATCAGCGGAAAAGTGACATCGACATTTTTGTAATCACGGAAAGTGATCTTATCTTTGATTGTCTGCAGCCAGGCAAGATGGCTAGCAATCCCGTCGACCGAGAGCCCCAACAATTCTGTGTTATAAGCCGCTAATTGCTGCTGCATCGAAGCGAAAGTCATAAATTCTGTCGTGCAGACCGGCGTGAAATCAGCTGGGTGAGAGAAAAAGATAACCCACTTGCCCTTATAGTCGGCGGGAAAATGGATCTCACCCTGGGTGGTGACAGCAGTGAATGTGGGGGCAGGGTCGCCAATGCGAGGCATGGATGTGATGGTGGCCGCCCCCTCGGCAGTGGTGATCATAATATAATATCGCTTCCGATCTTGTATCTTAGGAACTGCATAGCGTGGAACAATTCGCGTGGCGTCGCATACAACAGCAACATAATGGTGCCGTGCATGGTGAACAACTGGTTCTACTGCTCATTGGACAAAAACTGCAGCCCCGGCGAAGCCAACTCGGCGCGCATCAACAGCGCCATCAGCCCGCCCACAAAAAACAGACTCATACAAGTGACCACATACATGATCCCGATCATCTTGTGGTCGGTGGTCGGTGGTCGTGATCAGCTTGTAGAGCAACGTACCCTTGGGGCCCAACCGGGCCGCAAACGGTCGGCGCGCTTCCAACGACGCAACAGATAGTCCTTCTACGGTCATGACACCTCCGTCCCCAGATGTTCCCGACGTCAGCGAACCTCAAACCCGAAATCAATGAGGTTTTCTCACGTCGGGCTTGTGATGCTGGTGTGATTGGTTTATCACCGATCATTCCTCTTGCCAAGCGCTTGCCGTCGAGGAAATCCAACCGCAACGGATGATTCCTGGGGAATCGTTGCGGCGTTCACGGCGGCCAAGCCAAGGGGTTCACAGCAGTTCGTAATTTAGTGAGTAATAGTGAGTGAGGTTTTCTCACTTGGGGCTTGTGAGTCTGGTGTGACTGGAGTTTTCGGCGTGTCGTAGTGGCTGGGCGTGGGGTCCTTGCTCAAGGATTCGGTTTCGACGAGGAAACCCGCTCCGCTGCAAAGGACCCCACGTGTTCACCTACTCTGCCATCTGCGACGTGCCGGAGGAAACCCTGCTGCATGTGACCGCGCTGCTGCACGTTCACCGGCGCGAGATCAGAACGCGGGCCGGGCGGCGGTCGGGTACGGTGCGCACGCAGGCCAAGCTGGTGCTGCGGTGGTTCCGCGACGACGCCCCGATCCGGTTGTTGGCGATGGAGGCCGGGCTGCCGATCTCCACCAGCTACCGCTATCTGCACGAGGCGATCGACGTGATCGCCGAACAAGCTCCTGACCTGCACGAAGTGCTCGACCGGGCCAAGGCCGAACAGTGGTCGCACGTGACGCTGGACGGGACGCTGATCGCCATCGACCGGGTGGACGAGCGCAACGAGGCCGGCCATCACCGGTGGTATTCGGGCAAGCACAAAACCCAGGGCGGCAATGTGCAGATACTGGCCGACCCGGGCGGGTTCCCGGTGTGGTCGAGCGAGGCCGAACCGGGCAGCGTGCACGACATCACCGCCGCCCGCGCGCACTGCCTGGGCGCGCTGTACAAGTCCGCGGCCGACGGGGTGCCGACGCTGGCCGACAAGGGCTACGAAGGAGCGGGGATCGGGGTGCACACTCCGGTCAAGGGCCGCGGCCTGGCCGTGGAGAATCAGAGCTACAACATGCTGCTCACCGCGGCGCGTGCCATCGGTGAACGCGCCAACGCCGAACTCAAACAACGTTGGCGCTGCCTCCGTCGAATCCGCCTGTGCCCAAACAGGATTGGCGCAGTTGTTGCAGCGGCGATCGTACTATCGACTCTCCAACGCGGAAATTACTGAGAAAACGTCAGTGTACGGACGTTCTAGTGAATATGCTGGGGGGTGAACCTGACGGAGTGGGCGCAGTCGCAGGGTGTTCATCCGCAGACGGCGTATCGCTGGTTTCGGGACGGCACGTTGCCGGTGCCGGCGGTTCGGGTGAATTCCCGCTCGGTGCTGGTGGCGCCGGATAGGCTGCCGGGTGCTGCGGTGGCGGCGTTCGGTTTGTATGCGCGGGTGTCTTCGCATGATCAGAAGTCGGATCTGGATCGGCAGGTCACTCGCCTGTCGCGTTGGGCCGCGCAGGCCGGCGGCCGTGTGGTGCGGGTGGAGGCCGAGGTTGGGTCGGGGATGAACGGTTCACGGTCGAAGGTCCGGCGGCCGCTGGCCGATCGGCGGGTCACTGCTGTGGTGGTTGAGCATCGGGACCGATTGGGGCGGATGAACACCGAGTTGGTCGAAGCTGCGCTCTCGGCGCATGGTCGGCGGCTGCTGGTGCTCGATTCCGGTGAGGTCACCGATGATTTGGTGCGCGACATGGTGGAGGTGCAGACTTCGTTTTGCGCGCGTCTCTGCGGTCGGCGCAGTGCCCGGAACAGTGGCGCTCAAGGCCGTTGGCTGCGCGCAGCGTGATGTCGGGCCGGCCGCAGTTGTCGGGGTCGTGAGCGAAGATGACGGCCATGGGTAAGCGGCTGCGTCGGATCGGTGATCCGGTGATCGCGGCGGGCCCGGCTGGGGTTCGGATCCGTACCCGGCTGCACCTCACCGGCGCCGAGGCGGACGCACTGGCCGCGGTCGATGAGTTTCTGGGTTCGGTGTATCGCACGGAGTTGTCGGGTCGGGTCGGGTCGGGTCGGGCTGGGTCGCCTGGACCGTAAGCGGCACGGCGATGAGTGGGGCCAACGGGTTCGTGATCGCCGGGCGGTGCGTTACGACATCACCTTCGATCCACAGCGGGGCCGCTGGTATCTGGACGCCTCCTGGACCGCGACCCCCGAGCCGGTGCCCGACCTAGATACGCTGCGAACCGGGCAGGTCCTTGGCGTGGACCTCAACGCTGATCATCTCGCCGCCTGGGTGCTGGATGCCTCCGGGAATCCGGTCGGGCAACCTGTCACCATCGCAGTGCACACCGCCGGGTTGCGGGCATCGCAGCGTGACGGGCGGGTCCGCGCGACAAGCAGAACTCACTTCTGCTCACTAAACAGGAACGGTTGCATGGTTCGCCGCCGCTGATCGCTGACTTGCGCGATCTGGGGTGGGAGGTGTCGGAAAGACCGATGCGCCGCGGTGCCGCACCGGTTCCTGGTGGAGCTGTCGATCACCGACGAACGCGGTTTCGTGCTGACCGATCGCTGGATGCGCAACCCCACCCACCCGGAGATCTTGGCGGTCGGTGACGCCGCGGCCCTGACCGTCCCCAAGCTCGGCAGTCTCGGTCACCAGCAGGCCCAGATCGTGGCACGTCAGATCGCGATCGCCGTCGGGGCACTCGGCCATGGCGACACCGGCGCCGACTATCAACCCGAAATCCTCTGCTTCGGCGACATCGGCGGCTTCCAGGGCTTTTACATCCACTCCAATACTTGGTACGGCGGGACGACCAGCGTGTTCAAGATCGGCCACGCGCCCTACGCGATGAAGCTGGCCTTCAAATTTTCGGTGGCCAACCGGCTGCCCGCGGCGCTGAGTATCGTGATGGCATCCAGCCGGTCCTTCGCCTCGGGCGCCAGGAGCGGCAGCAGGCCTGCCGTGCCCCACGGCCCGGCGGTCGACCGTCGGGGCGACGCCCAAATCGGCCGGCGTGGTGGTCTTCAGCTCGATCCTCGGGGCTGGTCGATCTCGTACACGGTGGCCCCGGCCGGCCAGGACAACCGGTAGGCGCGGGCGTCCAGTCCGGGCGCCAGGATCACCGCTTGGCGGATCCCGCTATCGGCCGCCTCGGCGAAGAAGTCGTCGAAGGAATGGGTCCGCACCGCCGTCATGTCCCGCATGCGCTGCACCCGAACTCGTCGTTGTCGTCGACTTCCCCGGCGTCGACCTCGGCGCTGGCCAGCCGGTGAAGAATTCCACCCCGACGGCGCGGACCAGGGGTTCGGCGAACGGATCGTTGATCTGTGGGTTGGCGCCCCGGCTGGCCAATGCGCGCCCGACCACGACTCCGGTGGCGGTGGTTAGCGCCACGTAACCTGGGTGAGGCGCGAACAGGACGGGCGGCGAGCGGAGGAGTCACCAGCTGATGCGGCACTACTACTCGGCCGACGAGATCCGCGGCGCCGAAGCGCCCCTGCTCGCCGCCCTGTCCGACGGCGCGTTGATGCGGCGCGCCGCGTTCGGGCTGGCCACCGCGATCATCGGCGAGTTGACCGCCCGCACCGGCGGAGTGGCCGGTCGGCGGGTGTGCGCGGTCGTCGGCTCCGGCGACAACGGCGGTGACGCGCTGTGGGCGGCGACGTTCCTGCGCCGTCGCGGCGCCGCCGCCGACGCCGTGCTGCTCAATCCGGAGCGGGCCCACCGCAAGGGTTTGGCGGCGTTCACCAAAGCCGGTGGGCGGATTGTGGACCGCGTTCGCGAGACGACCGATCTGGTCATCGACGGCGTAGTGGGCATCTCCGGCAGCGGCCCGTTACGGCCGGCGGCGGCGGAGGTGTTCGCCGCGCTCGACGCGGCCGCGATCCCGGTGGTGGCCGTCGACATCCCCAGCGGCATCGACGTCGCGACCGGGGCGATCACCGGTCCGGCGGTGCACGCCGCGCTGACGGTCACGTTCGGCGGCCTCAAACCGGTGCACGCGCTGGCCGACTGCGGGCGGGTCCGGCTGGTCGACATCGGCCTGTACCTGCCCGACACCGACCTCCGCGGTTTCGAGGCCGCCGACGTGGCAGCGCGCTGGCGGGTGCCCGGCCCCCGCGACGACAAGTACACCCAGGGCGTCACCGGCGTCCTGGCGGGCTCGTCGGCGTATCCGGGGGCCGCGGTGCTGTGCACGGGCGCGGCGGTCGCGGCCACCTCCGGCATGGTCCGCTACGCCGGCAGCGCGCACAGCGAGGTGCTCGCGCATTGGCCCGAGGTGATCGCGTCGCCCACCCCGGCGGCGGCCGGGCGGGTGCAGGCCTGGGCCGTCGGACCCGGCCTTGGCACCGGGGAGGCCGGGGCCGCCGCGCTGTGGTTCGCGCTGGACACCGACCTGCCGGTGATCGTGGACGCCGACGCGCTGACCATCCTGGCCACCCACCCTGACATGGTCGTCTCCCGCGACGCGCCGACCGTGCTGACGCCACACGCCGGGGAGTTCGCCCGGCTGGCCGGCGGCCGGCCGGGCGACGACCGCGTCGGCGCCACCCGCAAGCTGGCCGATGCGTTCGACGCCACCGTGCTGCTCAAGGGCAACGTCACCGTGATCGCCGAACCCGGCGGGCCGGTGTACCTCAACCCGGCCGGCCAGTCCTGGGCGGCCACCGCCGGCTCGGGCGACGTGCTGTCCGGCATGATCGGCGCGCTGCTGGCCACCGGGCTGCCGGCCGGCGAGGCGGCGGCCGCGGCGGCGTTCGTGCATGCCCGGGCGGCGGCGCTGTCGGCCGGCGATCCCGGTCCCGGCGACGCGCCGACGTCGGCGTCGCGCATCCTCGGCCACATCCGAACCGCCCTGGCCGGCCTGTAAACCGTTAGAAAGGACCCGCCGCGCCGAAACACCCGTCCGTGCCCGCGCACCCGATCGCCCCCGTCCCGGCGCGCGGTTGCCCACGACAGCATCACCGATGAAGGCAAGGGTCGTGTCCCTCCGGCGGTGTAAATGGATTCGGACGTAGGTTCCCTCGAAGAGCAGGAAAGTCTGACGCATTCGAACTTCGTCGAGCGCAGCTTCGGCGAGACGCGTCGTCGGATCAAGGTGATCGGCCGGCTGCCCGGCGAGCACTCCTGCGTCTCCTTGGTCTGGGCAGTGCTTGACCGGGCCTCGGCGGGTTGGCGCGGGTTCACCATGACCCCGGCCGGGCTGTGGTTGCTGGCCGACCCATGCCGCACACTGCACGACCAGCCAACCCAACTGCCACAAAGGAATTCGGAAACTCTCACCGAAATCGGCGCGGCAACGACCGAGCTTGTCGGCGCCACCGCATAGAAGCATGAACGCACGCCAGCGCCCCAGATGTGAGCCGCAGTGAGCACTGTACGTCTGCGACGACGACGCCCTCGCTTGTGATGGTGGGATCCACCGCACTGGTCGGGATGGTGGGGTACCTGCGTGCCGGTTCGGTGCAGCTCGTCTCCGGGCTGACCCTCAGGCTGGTCGGCACCGGCGGCAACTTGCTCGGTTCCCTGCTCAGCCGGATGGTTCCCAACCATGTGCTGCTGCTTGCATTTTCGGCGCTGATCCTGGCGGCCGCGTGGCGCATGTATAAGCGACACACCGAAACACCCTGCCACGCAAAGCAGTTGGTCCAGGCCATGTCCGGGGATGGCCGGGACCAACCGGCCACCGGCGCCACGAGCACCAGTTCAGCGTCGACGGCTTCTGCGCGCCCGGATACCACGTCGCGGGCGAAGGTGGCCGTCAGTGGCGGACGGTGGCCGCGATGGCCTGGCGGGTGGTGATCGCCGGTAGCGTCGTGGGCTTTCTCACCGGCTGCTTCGGGGTGGGCGGCGGCTTTGTGATCGTGCCGGCACTGGTCCTGACGCTCGACTACGAGATGCCCGTCGCAGTGGGAACCTGACTGCTGGTGATCGCAATCAGCTCGGCGGAAGGACTCGTGTTCCGTCTGGTGTCTGTGCGCCCAGACCCGGTGAGGAAGTCCAGTGTCGCCTTCGCCTCAGCCTCATCGATCTTGGACAGCGCGAACCCGAGGTGGATCAGCACCCAATCACCCGGCGTCAGCGTCCGCGGTTCGAGCAGGCCGATGTTGATGGCGCGTCGAACGCCATTCACCTCGGCCTCGGCAAACTCGGGGAGATCTGCGTTCAATTCAACGATTTCCCCGGGGACCCCGAGGCACATGTCGCACCCCCTCACCGGAATGACCTCGATGGTACGAGCGCATCGCGCACGACGAAATAGGGCCGAAGGTCATATCATCAGAGGCAATGTGGCCCAGGACACAACAATTCGCTGCGTGCGACCATTCAACCGACTCGCCGAAAGGTCTAAACCGAAGTTACTGCGGTCTAAACGCAGACCCCAGAAGGAGTTCACCGTGACGGGCAGCGACAGGTCGCAAGCGACGGTGGCCGGGGGAGATCCGTAGCTCGCTGTAATCACTTGATATAAGGGTGTGACATGTCGACAGATCGGCGCAGTTTGTTCTCATCGCTGCTGAGCCCGACGCCATCGAAGTCCGACAACGTCGACCTTGCGTTGCTGCGCAGGTGCGAACGGCGCCTCGACGAGCTGGAGAGCATGACGCCGTTGAGCGGCCTCGACCTGAAGAACCTGCTGGCCGCCAACGGGGTCAGCCGCCGTGCGTTCCTCGGCTGGACCTCGGCGGCAACAGCATTGCTGATGCTGCATCCATGGTTCGAGCCGCTGGTCGCGAGGGCGGCTGAAGTGATGAACCGCGTCCCGGTGATCTGGTTCGAGGGACAGGACTGCGCCGGCAACTCGGAGGCGTTCCTGCACGCCAACGGCCCCACCATCGACGAGTTGCTGTTCAATGTGATCTCGCTGGAATACCACGAGACGCTGATGGCGGCCGCGGGGTTCCAGGCCGAGGAGCGCCTGCAGCAAGCCACCAAGGACAACCACGGCAAGTATCTGCTCGTCATCGAGGGCTCCATCCCGCGCGGCCTGAACGGCGCGTACGCGACGATCGGTCCGAACGCCACCCCGTTCATCGAGACGGTCACCGAACTCGCCCCGGGCGCGGCGGCGGTGATCGCGGTCGGCAACTGCGCCAACTTCGGCGGGCTGCCGGCGGCCCATCCGAACCCCACCCACGCCGTTGGCGTCTCAGACGTCGTCAAGGGCACGCCGATCGTCAACATCGGATCCTGTCCCATCAACCCGGTCAACTTCAACGGGACATTGCTGCACTACACCCTCACCGGCCAACTCCCCGCGCTCGACTCGCTGTTACGGCCGAAGTTCGCGTTCGGCTACCGCATCCACGACAACTGCGAGCGGCGCGCCCATTTCGACGCGGGCGAGTACGTGCAGCAGTGGGGCGACGACGCCGCGCGCAACAACTTCTGCCTGTACAAGATGGGCTGCAAGGGGCCGATGGCTTTCAACAACTGCTCTATCGTCCGCTACAACGAGGGCACCAACTGGCCCGTCGGCGCCGGACACGGCTGCATCGCCTGCGCCGCACCGAACTTCTGGGATCGCTACGCCACCGAACGGCCGATGGCCGAGGCCAACATCCGGGCGCCTGGGTTGTTCGGCGGCGGCGTCGAGAGCGGTATCGACAAGTTCGGCGTCGGACTACTCAGCGTGGCCGGCGCCGGCATCGCCGTCCACGCCGCGCTCACCGCGACAGCGCGGCGCCGCGACAGACACGGCAAGACCCCAGAGCCCGAACTCGCCGAGGAGACCTGACATCACGACTCAGCACATCGTCGTCGACCCGATCACCCGCATCGAGGGCCACCTGCGGATCGAGGCCGTCCTGGACGACAACAACACCATCACCGACGCCTACTCCGCCGGAACCATGTTCCGCGGCGTCGAGCTGATCCTGAACGGACGCGACCCGCGCGACGCCGGCATGCTCACCCAGCGGATCTGCGGGGTGTGCACCGGGGTGCACTACCAGGCCAGCATTCGCGCCGTGGAGAACGCATTCGGCGTGACCGTGCCGAAGAACGCGCGCCTAGTGCGCAACCTGTTGCAGGGCAGCATCCTTCTGCGGGATCACGTGGTGCACTTCTACCAGCTCCACGCCCTCGACTGGGTCGACCTGCTCTCCGCGCTGCAGGCGGACCCGAAGAAGGCGGCCGACGTGGCCCGCGAGTACAGCAACGACCCGTGGAACTCCGGCGAGTCGCTGTACCGGGCCGTCCAGGCCAAGCTCGCCAACTTCGCCAAGGCGGGCAGCCTGGGCATTTTCGGCAACGCGTACTGGGGCAACCCCGCATACTTGTTGTCACCTGAGGAGAACCTGGTCGCCGTGTCCCACTACCTGGACGCGCTCACCGTGCAACGCAACACGGGCAAGATGGCGGCGATTTTCGGCGCGAAGGACCCGCACTCGCAGTCGACCGTGGTCGGCGGGGTGACCTGCGTGCAGGACATCGAGAACCCGGAGCGCCTCGGGTTGTTCGGCTCGCTGCTGGCCGAGACCTCCCGATTTGTCGAGACGGCCTACCTACCGGATGTGCTGATGGTGGGCAAGGCCTACTCGCAGGAGGCCCTCGCGGGGGTCGGCGCCGGGCTGCGCTCCTACCTTGCCTACGGCGGCTACGAGTTGGACGACACCCCGCTATATGGGGCGAAGACGTTGTTCCCCAAGGGACTCGTGCTCGGCGGCGACCTGTCCACGGTGCATCCGTTCGATCAGGCCAAGGTCGCCGAGGACGTGACGCACTCCTGGTATCAGGGCAACGCGACGTTGCATCCCTACAAAGGCGTCACCGAGCCGCACTACACCGGCCTGAACCGAAACAACGGCGTCGCCTATCTGAAAACGGACGAGAAGTACAGCTGGCTGAAGTCTCCCGTCTACGACGACAACCGGGTGGAGGTCGGGCCACTGGCCCGGATGATCGTCGGCTACGCATCCGGCGACACCAACATCCGCAGCAATGTGGACGCCGTGCTGGCGGCGGCCGGCTTCCCGATCAACGTGCTGTTCTCAACGGTGGGTAGGACGGCGGCCCGGATGATCGAGACGCGAATCGTCGCCGAGGCGATGAAAGGGTGGCTCGCCGAACTGCAGGAAAACGTCGCAGGAGGGGATGTGGCGACGTGGACACCGTTCGACTTCCGGCAGGTGTCGGCGGACGCGCAAGGCTACGGCCTGTGGGAGGCAAACCGTGGGTCGCTGGGCCACTGGGTCCGGATCAAGGACGGGAAGATCGTCAACTACCAGGCGGTGGTCCCCACCACCTGGAACGCGTCGCCACGCGACGGCAAGGGCCGGGTGGGCGCCTATGAATCGGCGCTGAAGGGGGTCCGGCTGGACAAGCCCGACCAGCCGCTGGAGATCCTGCGGACCGTGCACAGCTTCGATCCGTGCCTGGCCTGTGCGGTGCATGTCGTCGACGCGCGCGGACGGGAGATCGGCACATACCAGGTGCAGCCGTCCGGAGGAGGCCGGTGATGTCCGTGATCTCTGCTCCCCGAGCGCCTGCGCCTGCGCGGGTCTACCGGATGGGCGTTTGGCGGCGGACCATCCACTGGGCCAACGCGCTGTCCATCGTGGTGGCCGCGGTGACGGGGCTCTACATCGCCAACCCCTTCTACGCCGCGAGCTACCCGTACGTCATGGCATGGAACCGCACCGTCCACCTGACCGCGGCGACGGTGCTCGACGTCAGCGTGATCGTCATCGCCTACCTGTACCTGTTCAGCCGGGAAGATCCTGTCGTGCGCCGGGAACTGCGCCCCACCCGGTCCAACCTGCTACGGCTCCAGGAGGCGTTCCTCAACGTCGTCACGATGAACCGGCGCAAGCGCTTCGACTCCAGCCGCCCTGACCCGTTCAACGCGCTGCTGTTCACCCTCTTGCACGTGATGGTCGTGTTCCAGATGGTGACCGGCTTGCAGCTCTACGTCGCCGGCATGGAAAGCGGCATCAGTTCGGTCGGCGCCTGGTGGCCCTGGCTCATGCACGTCTCCACCGATTGGACCCAACCCGTGTTCGGCGGCCTCGGCGGCGTGCGGGTGGCCCACCACATCATGATGTACCCGATCATCGCCTGGGCGATGTTGCACATCTACTACGAGGTGTGGCGAACCGTGATGTGGAAGGAAGGCGACATCGCCATCGCGTTCGGAGGCTACAAGGACGCCGATGCCTATGCCGAACCGGAGTGAGCTCGCCGTCCTGGGGATGGGCAACATCCTCTACCGCGACGAGGGCGTCGGCGTCTACGCCGTCCATCATCTGCGGGCGGCTTACCGATTCCGTCCGGCCATCGAGCTGGTGGATGGCGCGATGCTCGGCTTCGCCCTGACGGACTACTTCCGCGCCGGCGCCCAGTTGTTGGTGTTGGATGCCCTGCTCGCTGACGATCAGCCCGGCGCCGTCTACCGGCTTCCAGCTGAGGAACTGTTGCGGCTCGGCCCGGGTGCCCAACCCATGGCCCACGAAGTGGATCCGGTGCAGCAGCTCAAGCTTGCGAAAGCGCTCGGCGACCCCCTCGACCTCGCGCTCATCGGCGTCGTTCCCGCCGACACCAGCGGATTCGAGGTGGGTCTGACCCCGCAGCTGCGTTCGGCGTTTCCCGCGTTCATCGAGGCTGTGCTCGCCGAATTGCGGCAGCGGGGCATCCACGCCGACCGCGTCCGGTCCGTCTCGCTGGACGAGGTCGTCGGCGGTCTGGTCGAGGGAGCGCGATGACCACGCCAACCACCGAGCCGGACCAGGATCGCGAGATAACCGCCGTCCTCCGGCACCACCGCAAAGCCGGCGTCGGCGCCGTGGTGGCCCATCTGTCGGTGCTGGGCACGAACAGCGTCATCGGCGTATGCGACCCGGGTGGCCGGCTCACACCGGTCGTCGAGTTCCTCGCACTGCCGATGCGCGGCGCCGACCTGCTGGACGAGGTCGGCCGCATCGACGAGAACGCACCCCGTCTGGTAGACAACTACCAGACGGCATTCCCGGATGCGACCGAGCGGCTGATCGCTTTCGGAGCCGACCTGGACGACGTCGAGACTCCCGCGCTTGGCTGGCTGTTCCTGGCTTGCGGTCTCGTCCTCTCCCCCGACGACGCCGACCTCGCCGCGGCCCGCCGCAACGGCGGCGGGCCCAAGGTGGACACCATCGTGATCGAGCAGGACGGACGCTACCTGTTCGACGGACGGCGCCTGCTGCGCAGTCTGATGAGCTACCGGATCGCTGACGCGCCCACGGCCCTGTTGGCCAACTCGGTCTTCGAGTCGCTCGGCGACTTCGTCGCCGATGCGATCGGCCGGCTGCTCCGCGACCAGCCGGCCGATGTCGTTGTGTGCGCCGGCGACTTATTCGCCGGCAACCGGATCCTGCGCAGCCGCGTCCAGAGCGGTCTAGCACGATCGCGCGTACTCACGCTCTTCCCAGCCGAGACGGCTGAGTGAACCAGCTACGTGAAGATGATCTGACCGCCTGCGGCCAATCGGTAGAAGTCGCCGACGGTGATGATCTGGTCCTTCACCGGGTCGACGAAGTCTTCGGGGCCGAAACCGAAGAGGTCCACTGACGCCTTGCAGCCATAAAGGCCGGCGCCGGTATCGGCGATCATCTCGATGAATTCGGGCACCGACGGGATGTCCAGCTTGGCCATCCGGTCTGTCATCTGGCGCGTCATGAACCACGACATCCCGGGCAGGCCACCGATCCAGGTGGGGACGTGCAGGCCCGGGTTGCCGACGGAGGCGATCTTGATGCCCTTCTGCCGGTTCTTGTGGATGGCGTCGAGGCCGAAGAACGTGAAGAACAAGTTCGCGTCCATACCTTCGGCCCGGGCGCCGTTCGCCATGATCAGACCCGGGTAGACACCTTCCAGGGAACCTTGGGAAATGATGATGGAGACTTTTTCGATTGGGTCGTCCATGTGATGCGCCGTTCTCCTTAGATGCAACCGATAGGCTTGGGAATGCCGGCGATTCGCGCGGCCACCTTCGCGGGTCCCTTCGGGAACAGCTGGTAGAGGTCCTTGATGCTGACGCCGGAGCTTTTGCTGAGCGCGCGCACCGATGGCCCGCTGCCGGTCTGTTCGTATTCGTGGCGCATCTGTTTGACGACCTGCCAATGCTGGTCGTTGAGCACCGGAATGCCCCATTCCTGGGCAATCCCGGGAGCCATGTCCGCGTTCCATTGCTTGGGATCGACGAAGAAGCCTTCGTCGTTCACGGTCACTTCGGTTCCCGCGTAGACCTTTGTCGTCATGTGATGTCCTCCTCTTACTGTGAAATGGTCTCGAATCGCTTGCCGGCGCGCGGCATCCGGCTGGCGATGCCGGGAATGTCGCGCCCAGGCAACAGCAGATGCCAGTACAGCCAGCGAAAGGCCAGCTTGCCCAGGTGGTTGAGCCGGGATTCCCGGAGCAATGGCAGGCCCACGCCCAATGGGAAGTGCCCGGGAAGCGGCTCGGTATCGTAGTCGAAGTCGATGAGCAGCGCCTTGTGGTGTCCGCTTTCGATGAAGCAGTTCGTGTGGCCGTCGAACTGCGCGTCCAGCGGCCTCCCGGCGAGGAACTGCGCGATGTTGTGGGCAAGCACGTCGCCCTCGAAGTGGGCGACCGACCCCGCCTTAGACGTCGGAACGTTGGTCGCGTCGCCGATCGCGAAGATGTTCGGCCGCACCGTCGACTGCAAGGTGCGCTGGTCGGTCAGCACAAAGTTCAACTCGTCGCCAAGGCCGGAGGAGCGGCCGACGAAATCGGCCCCGCCGTGCAGCGGACAGACGACCGCGAGATCGAAGGGGACCGTGCGTTCGTCGTAGGAGATCAGCCGGCCGGCGTCCCCGTCGACTTGTCCAGTGTTGAACTCGGTGACCAGTTCGATGCCCTTTCGCTGCAGCACGTTGCCCAGCTCACGTGAGGCCACCGGCTTGGTGAACGCGCCGTCCAGCGGCGTCACGTAAACCAGCTCGACGCGATCGCGAATGCCCCGGCGACGGAAATACCAGTCGGCGAGAAAGCAGAATTCCAGCGGCGCGACCGGGCATTTGATCGGCATGTCAACAACGTTCAATACGAGCCGGCCATGGTCGAATGCCGACAGCGCGCGTTCCAGCCCCGATGCGCCTTCCAGATTGTAAAACGTGAAGACGTTGCGCATCCAGCCGGGCCCGGTCATGCCCTCGGTCTCCTCGGGCATCAGCCTGACACCAGTGGCGATGACGAGCACGTCGTAATCCAGCACGGCGCCGTCGGTGAGGTGAACCCGGTCGCCGTCGATGTCGACCCGGTCGATATCGCACTGGACGTAGCGGATCCCCGAGCGCAGTTGGCGTTTGCGGGGTTTCACAATGTCTTTTGGGCGGATCAATCCGAACGGCACAAACAACAGGCCGGGCTGATAGACGTGTGTGTCGTCGCGGTCCACGACCGTGATGTCGGCGTCAGAGAACATACGGCGCAACCGGTTTGCAGTCAACGTGCCGCCCGTTCCACCGCCGAGAATGACGATGCGTTTGTTCACGCATTTAAGGATGCCTCATCGCCGGTCCGGATCGCAGGGTCTTTGGTCCCCATCGCCGCTGCACAAGGTCCCCGATGCGGGCGCGGGCATGGTGAGTTCTCTCGAGCAGTTGATCATGCTAGTCGCGACACCTGGGCGCACTACCGCAGAGTGCAACTCAGCCCGCAGGCCTAGGCGGGCCCAGCTAGGGGCTGATTCATCGGATTAAAACGAACGCGTCGCCCTTTCTCCGCCTTGAGATCACAGGCCATAAAATTTCACGCGGGTGCGGGTGGTCCTGTGAAGTGGGAGGCTGACGCCTGTTGATCTTGTTTTCGTGGTGCCGGGTAGTTCTCGGCGCCGCGTGTCGGGCGGTGACGCCGGGTTCCACGGTCCCGGTGCTGATTGCTCCTTCAGACTTGTCGGTCTTCGAGGGAACCTACGTCCGAACCCTTTTACACCGCCCGAGGGACACGCCCGGCCATTATGGACCGTGTAGGCCATGTGGGCGCGGGCGGCGGGGTGCAGAGGATTGGCTCTAGCGTACCGAGCAAGTCGCGGCCAGCGGCCGCGAAGGCCCGGCGCGAACGGCTAAAATCATGGGATGACGGATCAGCCAGATCTAATCCAACGTGGAGTGTTCGGGATGCCCCGGCCGCAGGGGTGGACGATCGAACGGGTCGTGTCGCTCATGGCGGGAAGCATGATCCTGGCCACCTTGACCCTTGGACACACCCGCTCACCGCGGTGGAGGATCCTGACCGGCTTCGTCGGGGCGAACCTGCTGCTCGATGCGGCCGTCGGGTGGTGCCCGACGAGTCTTCTGCTGCATCGGCTGGGTGTTCCGACGGCGGCTGAACGCGCATCCGGCGCCAGCGTCTAAAGCAGCCGAGACGCCAGGTGTGGCGTATGAGGCGGATAGCCAGGAACCGGTGGTGAGCGCTGCGGTTGCGATGACGCCGAGCGCCACCCGTCTCGTGGCGTCGGCGCCGTTGGGTTTCTTGATCGGCTTGTCGCTGGGCGCGCTGGGCGGCGGCGGATCGATACTGGCGGGCCTGCGCTGGTCTACGGGGTGGGCGAGACCCCGCACGCGGCGGCGACGACCTCGCTGATTGTGGTTGGGGCATCTGCCCTGGTGGGGATGGTGGGCCATCTGCGCGCCGGGCGGGTGCGGCTGATCTGGGGTCTCGTATTCGGCCTTGTCGGCATTGGCGGCTCGTTTCTGGGCTCGATGAGCAGTCAGGCGATCCCCGGTAACGTGTTGCTGCTGGCTTTCTCCGGTCTGATTCTGGTGGCCGCGTGGCGTTTGCACCGCTGTCCCGCAGAGACACCGTGTCACGCCGCGCAGCACTCTTCGGCCAGAACTGACATTCAGGCAGACGCTGCGCCGGCGAGCACCCACGGCCCGGATTCGGCCCGCTCGACGCGATCACCCGATCACGCGAAAACCGCAATGGGCACCGTCGTGCGGGTAGTGATCGCCGGAACCGTGGTGGGGTTTCTCACCGGGTTCTTCGGTGTGGGCGGTGGCTTCGTCGTCGTGCCCGCACTGGTCCTCGCGCTGGGTTATCAGATGCCGGTCGCGGTCGGCACTTCCCTGCTGGTGATCGCCATCAGCTCGGCCGAAGGGCTGTTCTTTCACCTCTCGAGCGGCGCCGTTGACTGGGCGGTGGCGATACCGTTCACCGCGGCGGGAATCGCCGGGGTGCTCCTCGGTGATGCGATCGCCGCCAGGGCGCCGGCGGCGCGGCTCACGGCATGGTTCGTCTGGCTGATGCTGGCGGTCGCCATCTACACCGCCGCCCAGTCGGTGATGGCGGCGTGAGTAAGCGGCGCGAGTTAGCCGGATAGGGCGGCGGTCTAGCTCGTGGCCGGTGGTGGGTTCAATGAACATCGACGAGTGGGAGAGGTGAGAAGGGCGGCGCCGGCACGGCAGTCGACGTTGGTTGTGCTCACCACCGGCAGGGAGGCGTTCGTGCGGGCCAACGCTGGCAAAACTCGCCGCAGTTCGAGCAGCGGTTCGCCGAGTTGCGCACAGCGGTGTGCAGATAGCCGTGTGGGCGGTGTCGTTGCAGGCCCCGGGCCTTACCGATGATCAGATGTTCGACGCCGACACAGTGCAGGGCGACGTGGAGGTGGCGACTTAGCAACCTGGGCCGGACCGCCGGATGCGCAACCCCGCCCATCCCGAGTTGTTCGCCGTCGGCGACGCGGCGGCACTTACGGTGCCCAAGCTGGGCGGCCTGGGGCATCAACAAGCGCAGATCGTGGCCCGCCAGATCGCCATCGACGTCGGCGCGCTCGCCCCCGGCGACGCCGGACCCGAATACGAGCCCGAGATTCTCTGCTTCGGCGACATCGGCGGACACCAGGGCTTCTACATCTACTCGGACACCTGGTACGGCGGTCACACCTCCGTGTTCAAAATGGGTCACGCTCCCTATGCGATGAAGCTGGCGTTCAAAGAGATGTACTTTCGCACCGGAGGGAAGCCCCCGGCGTTCGGGGTGCCGGCCAGTCACTTGCTGATGGACCACTTCCCCGGCGAATAACAGACAGGGCCCGAGCCAGGGCAGGGAGGATTGTTGAATGGATGACATCGATGTGCTCACCATCGGCGCTGGTGGCGGCGGCTACCCTGCGGCTTTCCGGCTGGCGGCGGCCGGGCGCAGCGTCGTGATGGTCGACCCTAAGGGGGTGATGAGCGGAAATTGTCTGGCCGAGGGCTGCGTGCCTTCCAAAGCCGTTCGCGAAATCGCCCACCACCTCCAGCGGCAGCGCCGCTTTCAAGAAAGTGGGCTGCCCGGGGAGGTCCGCGTCGACTATTCCGGGGTGGTCGCCCACAAGGATCAGGTGCAAACCCATCGCTACGCGCAGCACGACGCGCAGTTGAGGGCGACACCCAACGTCACCCTCCTCACGGGGACCGCGCGCATCGAAGATCCCCACACCGTGGCGGTGGACACCGCGCAGGGGCTCCGCCGGTTCAGAGCGCGCAACATCATCATCGCCAGCGGCTCGGATATTTCCGTGCCGCCGATCCCCGGGCTCGAGCACTGCCTCAACAGCCGAGACCTCTACGCACTTCACCCGCCTCTATCGAGGCTGCCGGCCTCGATGCTGGTCATCGGCGGCGGTTACGTCGGTTTGGAGACCGCCTCGTTTTTTGCGGCCTTCGGCGCTCGGGTTACCGTGTTCGAACGCGAAGCCCAGGTGCTGCCCGGGATGGATCCCGACATGGTCGCGCTGCTGGCTCCGCTGCTTGATCCGAATATCGACATCATCACGCAAGCCGAAGTGAGACGGGTCGAACAAACCCCCCAAGGCATGCGGGTGGTGTTCTTCGACGGAGCCGCCGAGCAGCACAGGACCGCGGAGATCGCGTTTCAAGCGCTCGGCCGCCACCCGGTGATCCCCGCGGGCCTGCCCGAGATCGGCGTCACGGTCGGCGCCCACGGCGTGCAGGCCGATCCCACTTTGCAAACCAATCTGCGCCACATCTACGCCTGCGGCGACGTCAACGGCAGAACCCCGCTCTTCCATGCCGCGGTCCGCCAATCCGTCGCGGCCGCGGCCAACATCCTGGCGGGGGATCGGCACGCCGATTCGGTGGACTTTCTGTCGATTCCCACCACCGTCTTCACGCTTCCCGCCGCGGCCTACGTGGGTCTGACCCGCGCATCGGCGGCCGCAAGAAGAATCTGCGTCGAAGAGGGTGCCTACTCGTTCGCCGAGGACAGCCGGGCGCAGATCTTCGGAGAAACCGATGGCGAGATTCGGCTGTTCTTCCAGACGGGCTCACTGCGGCTGGTGGGCGGCTGGGTCGTCGGCATCGATGCGGGCAACCTCATCGGCGAGATCGGGCTGGCGGTCTCGCGGGGACTGGATGCCCGAGATCTTGCCGCCTTCGCCGACCAGCACCCGATGAGCGCCGAAGGAATCTCCCGCGCCGCCCGAAGCCTGTTCTGATTAGGTCTTGGGCAGCACGAAACGTTCGACGGCGTTGGCGAAGCCCTCAGTCTCGTTGGAGGTGGTGATCCGGCGAGCGGCTCGTTGCACGTCTGGGTTGGCGTTGCCCATGGCGATGCTGAGCCCACAGTGGGCGAACATCAGCACGTCGTTTGGCATGTCGCCGATCGTGGCGATCTGGTTTGTCGAGATGTTGTATCGCTCGGCGAGCCAGCCAGCCACGAATCCTTTGTTGGCGTGGGGATGGGTGATATCCATGTAGTAGGGCTGGGAGCAGGCGGCCGAGACGTGATCGCCGAAGTTGGTGCGCACTGCCTCTCCCGCGGCGGCTACCGCGGCGGTGTCGTCGCTGACTCCGACTATCTTGCTGACGTCGTCGACGAGTTCGGTGTAGGCCTCGACGACAACCGGGGCGAATCCGACCGTTGCTGTCTCTTTTGCGATATGAGGCCCGGTGGCGTTTTGCACGTACCATCGGGTGCCTCGATAGATCCAGACGTCGAGGGAGAATGCGCGAAGCGCAGCGGCTATCGGCAAGACCAGATCTCGTGGCAGGACTTGTTGGACCAGGGTGCGCATCTGGGTGTCGACGATGAGCCCGCCGTTGAAGGCGGCGATCGGCGTCGTGAGTTCGAGTGGCTCGATGAGCATGGACATTCCGCGGGGAGGGCGTCCGCTGACCACCGCGAAGAGGATGCCGGCGGCGGCGAGGCTGCGTACGGCGGTGACGGCCCGGTTTGTGAGCGACTTGTCGCCGGTGACGAGTGTGCCGTCGACATCGGCGAGCAGCAGGCGAATGGGCGGCGAAGGCATCGTCATCGGGGCGGTGCGGGCAGGTGCCAGCGGTACGGGGCGGCGACGTCGGCGATCGAGGCCGGCCCCCAGGACCCCTTCGGGTAGCTCTGCAGCGGCGGCGGATTCTGCAAAACGGGCGCGGAGATCTCCCAGAGCCGCTCGATCGATTCGGCGTCGGTGAACAAGGACTGATCACCGGTCATGGCGTCCAGCAGAAGCCGCTCGTATGCGGCGAGCCCGTTGGCTGAATTGAATGATTCCCCGTAGCGAAACACCATGATAGCCTGCCCGAGGCGCATCGTCGGACCGGGTTCTTTGGCGAGAAACACCTCCTCGATGGTGCCGGGGTCGGAGAAGTCGATGACCAGCTGGTTGCGACCACTCGGGGAGCGCGTGAGGGTGTCGAGGTCGAACATGCGCAAGGTGGGCTGGTGAAAACCCAGCGTCACCATCCGGCGGCTCTCGGCCAGGCACTTGCCGGTGCGCAAGTGGAAGGGCACTCCCTGCCAGCGCCAGTTGTCGACCTCGACCCGTAAGGCGACGAACGTCTCGGTCGTCGAGGTGGGGCTCACCCCGGGCTCGTGGAGATAACCGTCGTAGCGACCTCGCACGACATGAGCGAGGTCGACGGGCCGCATCGCCTCGAAGACCTTGCGCCGCTCGTCTCGCAGCGGTCGGGCCGCCAGCGATGTCGGAGGCTCCATGGCGATGAAGCCAAGGACCTGAAGCAGGTGGGTCACGACCATGTCGCGGTAGGCGCCGGTGTCCTCGTAGAAGGCGGCGCGGCTCTCGATGGACAGCGTCTCGGGGATGTCGATCTGCGCATAGGCGATGTGCTCGCGGTTCCAGATCGGTTCGAACAGGCCGTTGCCGAAACGAAGGGCAAGCAAATTGTCGATGGATTCTTTGCCCAAGAAGTGGTCGATGCGGAATATCTGCGACTCGTCGAATACGGCGTGAATAGCGGCGTTGAGCTGCTTGGCGGAAGCCAGATCGCTGCCGAAGGGCTTCTCCACGATGATCGATGTCCGCTCGGCGAGGTTGGCCGCGCCGAGCATCGCGATCATCGACGGGAACGCCGGTGGCGGCACCGCCAGGTGAAACAGGCGCTTGACCATGCCGCCGATCTGCTTCTCGGCTGTGGCGATAGCGGTCACCAGCGGGGCGGGATCATCGGCGTCGGCGGCGGCGAAGGACAGCTTCTGCTCGAAGTCGTCCCAGGCAGCTCCGGTGGGCGGCAGGGTTCCGAACTCGGTGACCGCGTCGCGGACGTGCCGGCGAAAACCCTCGTCGGACAGGGCTACCGCAGCCGGGGCCGAGCCGATGATCCGGTAGCGCGCCGGAAGCAGATCACTGGCCGCGAGACGATACAGGCCGGGGAGCAGCATGCGCTTCGCCAGATCGCCTGTGGCGCCAAACAATACGATCACATGGTCATCGGGGCGGGTTAGACTATCCATCGGCGCGCTCCTTGAATGCTTCCAGGTGGACTAGCCGCTTAGCGCTGCGTGAGCTGGGCAGGCTGCCAAAGCGGTACGTGATGGTCTTGATTCGGCACGATCTGGGGGATAGCTGATGAGTGTCGACACTGCGGCCGAGGCGGACGCCGCGGCCCAAGCAGCCGCCGACCTGGTCGAAGACGGCATGTGGGTCGGGCTGGGCACCGGTTCGACGGTCGCCCACCTGCTGCCGGCGATCGCGGAGCGGAAACGCGCTATCCGCTGTGTGGCGACCTCGCCGCGAACCGAGGAGCGGGCCCGCCGACTCAGCATCGATGTGGAGCCGTTCGCCAACGTGGACCGCCTAGACCTTGCCATCGACGGCGCCGACCAGATCGCCCCCAACGGGTGGCTGATGAAAGGCGGCGGCGCTGCGCATACCCGCGAGAAGTTGGTGGCGATCACCGCCGAGCGGTTCGTCGTGATCGCTGACTCGACGAAGCTCATCGCGTGCTTGCATGGTCCGGTCCCCGTTGAGCTGCTCGCTTTCGGTATCGGCTCGACGATGCGCAGGCTCGGCACTGTCGCGTTGCGCGACGTCCCCCGCAGTCCTGACAGCGGGGTCATCGCCGACGTCGACTGCGCACTCGATGCTCCGGGGGCTGCGGCGTCATGGTTTTCGGGCATCCCGGGCGTGGTCGAGCACGGCTTGTTCCCTCCCGAGATGGTGACGATGGCGCTGGTCGGGCGGGCTGGCGCCGTGGACAGGCTCACTTTCGGTCCCGTTCTTCCTTGACGGTCCCCGCCGGGTCGGGCGCCGCCGCTGCCTGGTCGGCCATGATCAGCGATGCGTCGGCGTGCACCCGCCCGGCGGGGATGGTGTCGTCGCCGCGCAGCAGACGCGCGAGAGCGTCGTGTTTGTCGGCTCCGGTGATCAACCACAGCAGCTGGTCGGCTCGGCTAAGGGCCGGGTATGTCAGCGTCATACGCCGATGCCACTGGTAGGGCTCGGTGAGGCCGACGAGGCGATCGGTGACCTCGAGCACCGGGTCTGCGGGCACCAGAGAGGCGCAGTGCCCATCGGCGCCAAGACCTAGGTGGACAAGGTCGAAGCGTTCGGGCAGCAGTGCGGCGTAGTCGGCGGCGGCGGCGTCGAGGTCGGGGCGCTCGACCGCCATGGCCACGATATGCGCGGGTATGCCGCCGAGGGTTTGGCGCAGGTGGGTGAGGTTGCGATCCGGGCTACCCGCGGCAGCGACCCGCTCGTCGACCTGATAAAACACCGCTTGCTCCCAGGCAGCGTCGCCGGCGGCGAGCCGGGCGAACATCGCCCACGGCGTGCGCCCGCCGCTGACCGCGAAGTCAAACCGGCCGCGCTGCGCGATCGCGACCCGAGCGCGTTCGGTGACAAACGCCGCCGCCCGAGAAGCGACGCTTTGGACGTCAGGCAGTTGCAGAAGCTCATGACGCACGGGCTGCTCAGGCTTTCTTTTCGGCGTGCCCGCCGAACTCCGAGCGCATGGCCGAGAGCAATTTGTCGGCCAGTTGGCCCCTGTCTCTGGAGGCGAGGCGCTCGTAGAGCGCGGCGGTGATCGCCCCGGCGGGCACCCCGATTTCGATCGCCGCGTTCACCGTCCAACGGCCCTCACCCGAGTCCGATACCCGTCCGGAGAAGTCCTCGAGGCCTGGCGAGCGGGCCAACGCGTCGGCGACGAGGTCGACGAGCCACGAGCTGACGACCGACGCGCGCCGCCACAGCTCGGCGACCTCGGCGATGTCGATCTGGTAGGGGTAGGCCCAGGCATCGGTGAGCGGAGCGGTCTCGGTGTCGACCTCGCGGGGATGAAGCCCGGCATCAGCATGGCCGATGACGTTAAGACCTTCGGCGATGGCGGCCATCATCCCGTATTCGACGCCGTTGTGAACCATCTTCACGAAATGCCCCGCCCCGCTCGGCCCGCAGTGCAGATAACCCTCGGGCGCCGTGCCGTTAGTGCGGGTGCGCCCCGGGGTGGGTGCGGCGCTGGCTGCTCCGGGAGCGATCGTCTTGAAGATGGGATCGAGATGGCGAACCGCCCCTTCCTCCCCCCCGATCATCAGGCAGTAGCCTCGCTCGAGTCCCCAGACTCCGCCGCTGGTCCCGCAGTCGATATACGAGATCTGCCGGGCGGCGAGCGTCTTCGCCCGAACGATGTCGTCACGATAGTAGGAGTTGCCGCCGTCGACGAGGATGTCGCCGGGCTCCAGGAGCGGGGTCAGCTCGTCGATGGTCGCCCCGACGACGCCGGCGGGAAGCATCAACCACACCACCCGCGGCTTGTCGAGTTTGGCGACGAACTCGCCGATCGATGCGACACCAGTAGCCCCTTGGGTTTCCAGCGCTGCGACCGCGTCACGGTTGACGTCGAAGACCACACAGCGATGCCCATCGCCGAGCAGCCGGCGTACCAGGTTGGCGCCCATCCGCCCGGCGCCGAGCATCCCTACTTGCATCCGATGGTTCGTTGGCATCAGCAGGCTCCTTGCTTGAGGGTTCGGTAGCGGCGGATCAGGGCGTTGGTGGAGGAGTCGTGGTTCAGGTCGGGCTCGTCGGCGGCGCTGAGCTCGGGGACGATGCGCTTGGCCAGCACCTTGCCCAGTTCAACCCCCCATTGGTCGAACGAGTCGATGCCCCAGATGACGCCTTGGGTGAACACCGAGTGCTCGTAGAGGGCGATGAGGCCGCCGAGCAGACGGGGAGTGAGCAGATCGGCGAGCAGCACCGAGGTCGGGCGGTTGCCCGCCATGACTTTGTGCGCCACCACCGCCTCGGGGACTCCTTGGGCTTTGATCTCATCTGGGGTCTGGCCGAAGGCGAGCGCCTCGGCCTGGGCGAAAACGTTGGCGGTCAAAATGTCGTGGTGATCGCCGAGCGGGTTGAGGGAGCGGGCAAAACCGATGAGATCGATCGGCACTAGACGCGTCCCTTGGTGAAGGAGCTGGTAGAAGCTGTGCTGGCCGTTGGTGCCCGGCTCGCCCCAATAGATGGCGCCGGTGTCGTAATCGACGGTGGCGCCATCCACAGTGACGTGTTTGCCGTTGGATTCCATGGTCAGCTGTTGAAGGTAGGCCGGGAACCGCTTCAGGTACTGCTCGTAGGGGATCACCGCCTGGCTTTGGGCGCCGAAGAAATTGCCGTACCAGACCGCTAAAAGACCCATCAGCACCGGCAGGTTGTTTTCCATGGGCGCGGTGGCGAAGTGGATGTCCATGTCGTGAAAGCCGGCCAGCATCTGGGCGAAATGCTCTGGGCCGATCGCCAGCATGGTCGACAGGCCGATAGCTGAGTCCATGGAGTAGCGGCCCCCGACCCAGTCCCAGAAGCCGAACATGTTGGCGGTGTCGATACCGAATTCGGCGACCCCTGCAGCGTTGGTCGACACGGCCACGAAGTGCTTGGCCACCGCAGCGTCGTCGCCGAGGCTGTCCACCAACCAGCGGCGAGCCGAGGCGGCGTTGGTGAGGGTTTCCAAGGTGGTGAACGTCTTGGAGCAGACGATGAACAGCGTCTCTTCGGCGGACAGGTCACGGGTGGCTTCGATCAGGTCGGTGGCGTCGACGTTGGAGACGAAGCGAAACGTCATGTCGCGCCTGGAGTAGTGCCGCAGCGCTTCGTAGGCCATCACCGGCCCCAGGTCGGATCCGCCGATACCGATGTTGATGATGTTGCGGATCGGTTTGCCGCTATGGCCCCGCCAGGTGCCCGAGCGGACCTGATCGGCAAATCGCGCCATCTTGTCCAGAACGTGGTGGACCTCAGCGACGACATCGGCGCCGTCGACCACCAGGTGGGTGCCTCGGGGCATGCGCAGCGCGACGTGGAGCACCGAGCGGCCCTCGGAGACGTTGATCGGCGCGCCGGCGAACATGGCGTCGCGCCGCTGGGCGAGTTGGCGGTCCTCGGCCAGGCGCATCAGCAGGCGCAGGGTTTCGTCGGTGATCCGATGTTTGGAGTAATCCACATAGATACCGGCCGCTTCGGCGACGAGGCGCTGCCCGCGCCCGGGATCATCGGCGAAGAACTCGCGCAGATGCCGGTCGCTGATCTGGCTGTGGTGACGTTGCAGAGCCTGCCAGGCTGGAGTTTGACGCAAGGAAGATTCGGTCATGGCGTGTTGTCCGCTCGTCTGTCGATCGGTAGTGCTCATCGCGTCAGCGAGGTGCTTTGGGTGTCGATCCGCTGAAGCAAGTCGTGCCAGTCGTCGACGAAGGCTGCGGCGCCGTCGTCTTGAAGCTTGCCGGCGAGCGCGTCGAGGTCGACGCCCGCCTGGTTGAAGCGGGCCAGCCACTGATCAACATCGCCGCCATCGGCGGGCAGCGGATCACCCACCTGACCGTGGTCGAAGAATGCCTCCAGGGTCGGGCCGGGCATGGTGTTGATGGTCAGAGGCGCAGCCAGGCCATGCACGTAGAGCGTGTCGGATGCGGTCGGGTCTTTGGTGCCGGTGCTCGCCCACAGCACGCGCTGGGGTCGCGCGCCGGCATTGGCCAGCGCCTGGAACCGCTCGCCGTCGAGGATCTGGCGATACGAGCGGTAGACGTCGAGACCGACCGCCAGCCCGAGGTGGTCGCGTAGTTCAGCGGGAACGCTGTGGGCGACGGCGGCGTCCCAGCGAGAGATGAACACCGAGGCCACCGAGCCGACCGCCGGGTCCAGACCGGCAGCCAGACGCCGTTGGACACCGCGCAGGTAGGCCTGGGCCGCCGCCCGGTAGTGGCCCGCGGAGAACAGCAGCGTCACGTTCACCGCGATCCCGTCTGCGATGCAGGTCTCGATCGCGACAAGACCTTCGGCGGTGCCGGGAATCTTGATCATCAGGTTGGGGCGGCCCACCTTTTGGTGCAGCGATCGCGCAGCGGTGACGGTGCGCTCGGTGTCGTGTGCCAGCAGCGGTGAAACCTCAAGCGACACCCAGCCGTCAAGGCCTTTGCTGCGTTCATGCACGCCGAGGAACAAGTCCGCGGCGCGCCGGATGTCTTCGGCTGCCAGCTCGAAGAACAGCTCCTCACCGGCTAGCCCTCGGCCCGCCAGGGCACGCATCGCGTCGTCGTAGTCGCCCGAGGCGATCGCCTTGTCGAAGATCGACGGGTTAGAGGTGAGCCCGGTCACCGAATATCGATCGATGTAGCGTGCGATTGCTCCCAAGTCGAGCAGGGACCGGGTGATGTTGTCCAGCCAGAGGCTTTGGCCCAACTTCTGCAGCGCTTCGGTCGGTTTCATCGGTGCTCCTTGGGGGTTTGCGCACATCGGCGGGCGATCTCGGTCACCTTCTCGGGGGTGAAACCGAACTTGGACATCAGGGCTTTCAGCGGTGCGGACGCCCCGAAGGTGTGCATACCCACCACCACCCCATCCTCACCGATGTAGCGGTCCCATCCAAGGGTGGGGGCCGCTTCGATCGCGACGCGGGCCCGGACCTGCGGCGGGATCACCCGGCGGCGGTAGGCCTCGTCCTGGCGGTCGAACAGCTCCCAGCACGGCATGCTCACCACCCGCGCCGAAAGCCCAACGGCGGCAAGCTCCTCGCGGGCACTCAGGGCAAGCTGCACCTCCGATCCGGTCGCGAGCAAGATCACGTCGGGCTCGTTATCGGTGTCGGCGAGGATATAGGCACCCCGGGCAACCCCGTCGGCCGAGGCGTACACCGAGCGGTCCACGGTCGGTAGCGCCTGGCGGGTGAGCACCACCACCGCGGGCTCGTGACGAAGCCCGCTCACGACCCGCCAAGTCTCGACGACCTCGTTGGCGTCCGCGGGTCGAAAAACAAGCAGCCCCGGCATGGCCCGAAGCGAAGCCAGCTGCTCGACGGGCTGGTGGGTGGGGCCGTCCTCACCAAGCCCGATGGAATCGTGGGTGAAAATATGCACAACGGGCAGTTCCATGAGCGCAGACAACCGAATAGCGGGCCGGGCATAGTCGGAGAAGATGAGAAAGCTCGACCAAAACGGCCGCAGCTTGCACAGCGCCAACCCATTGGCGATCGCCGCCGCGGCATGCTCGCGGATCCCGAAATGCAGATTTCGACCATCCCAATCGGTGCGCTGGATGTAGCTGGCCCCCAGCAAGGTGGTCTTGGTCGACGGCGAGAGGTCTGCCGACCCCCCGACAAGCCAGGGAATCTGCTTAGCCAACGCGTTGAGGACAAACCCTGACGAATCGCGTGTGGCCAGTCCCGACTCGTCGGCCACGAACGGCGGCAGGCTGGCCTGCCAACCTTCGGGAAGCTCGCGTCGCTGCATGGTGTCGATCTCGTCGGCAAGAACCGGATAGGCATTGCGGTAGCCGGTCATCATCGTGTCCCACGTCGCGTGCAGCGCGGCGCCGCGGGCGCCGATCCCGGCCGCGAACGCGTCATAGACACCGTCGGCCACGAAGAACTCGACGTCGACGGGAAGCCCCAGAAACGCCTTGGTCACACGCACACCATCAGGACCAAGTGGCTCGCCGTGAGCCTTGGGGGAATCCTCCACCGGCGAGCCGTAGCCGATGTGGCTGTGGACCACCATCAACGTCGGGCGTTCGTGCTCGGTTTTGAAGCAGTGCAGCGCCCGGGAGATCGCGTCAAGATCATTGACATTGGCCACCACCGTGACGTTCCAGCCGTAGGCCAGAAACCGGGCAGCGACGTCCTCGGTGAACGTGATGTCGGTATGGCCCTCGATCGTCACCCGGTTCGAATCGTAAATCCAGCACAGGTTGGACCACCCGAGATGACCCGCCAGCGACGCCGCCTCCGAGGAAACCCCCTCCATCACGTCGCCGTCGCCGGCCAAGGCATAGACGTCGAAATCGAAGACCGGGTCGCCTTCCCGGTTGTAGCGCGCGGCCAGCCATTTCCCGGCGATCGCCATCCCCACCGAGGTGGCGACACCCGAGCGAGCCGGTGGTGGTTTCCACCCCGCTCGTCCAGTGGTATTCGGGATGGCCGGGACAGCGTGAATCCAGCTGACGAAACGTCTCAAGATCGGCCATCGTCACCGCCGGTCGTCCCAGCACCTCGTAGTCGGTGTCGACCGCGTGGACGCGGGCTAGATGCAGCAGCGACCACAGCAGCGTCGAAGCGTGCCCCTCGGAGAGAACGAAACGATCCCGGTTTGCCCAGATCGGATCGGCAGGACCGAAACGCAACAACCGCTGCCACAACACATAGGCGGCCGGGGCAATGCCCATCGGAGTGCCAGGATGCCCCGAGTTGGCCTTCTCCACCGCGTCGATGCACAGCCCCTGGATGGTGTTCACACACCTGGTGTCGATATCAGCCTCTGCGATATTCATCGATGTCCCTTGTGGTTTGTGTTGTGTGGAAGATTTCGATTTTCTTGGCCTCCATCACCGGATACTGTGGTCGCAGAAACATCCGCATCAGCTGCGGTATGGGATTCTTGGCCATCGACCCACCGATACGATGATGCATATGCACGCAAACGGGGCACCGATAATCTGAGTCCCGAATCTTCCTATCGCTGATCACTTCCTGCCCCGATTCCTGCGCTCACGCTCAGGTGATAGACGCGGCATAGATCTGCTCGATCGAGGTGTGCAGCTCGGCGCTGAACTCGGCGTCACTCATGGTGACCTTGAGGCCCTCAGTAAGGGCCCGGGAGAAGCTGGCAATCATGCCATGGTTACGGGCAAGCCGCCCGGTGGCCTCCTCCCGGCTGTAGCCACCCGATAACGCGGCGACCCGAAGGACATTGGGCTGTTCCATGAGCGGGGCATAGAGATCACCCTGCTCGGGCAAAGTCAGTTTCAGCATCACGTGCTCATCGGGATCTAACTGATCCAGATGATTCGCCAAAGCGTCTCGCAGAAGATTCTCGGCTGCTTGTTTCTCGGGACTCGTGATGTCGACTTCGGGCTCCAGGATCGGCACCAGGCCAGTCGCGCAGATCCGGTGAGCGATCTCGAATTGCTGGTCGACCACCGCCTGGACACCGGCCGAGTCGGCTATCTGGATGAACGAGCGCATCTTGGTTCCGAAAATCCCTTTACGCACGGCCTTTTCCAGCAGCGCATCAAGGTCGGGCATCGGCTTCATACAACGAACTCCGTCGGTTTCAGATGCCAGTCCCTTATCCACCTTCAAAAATGGCACCACACGTTTCCTGCCCCAGACGTAACCTGCCGAATCAATTCCATCGATCTGGCGATCGATCGTGTCCTCGAACAAGATGGTGGCAAGGATGCGGTCACCGCTGAAGCTCGGATCGGCGATGATCCGAGTCCGCATCTCATGCATAAGGTCGAACATCTCGTCATCGTCGTTGTAGCCGCTATGCGATATGCCATAACGGGCGAGTGCGGCAGGAGTACTCCCACCACTTTGGTCGAGCGCGGCAATCAAGCCATTCCCGTGCGTGATTTTTTCGAACTGATCTTGATTCATATTATGACTTCCATCAGTTATATCCTCACACCATGGCTATCATCACAAGACTCCTGATGCGATAAAGGGACGAGGAGAGCAATTGTCAATACCTGTGGATCGGGATTTTTTCAGGCGACCTCCTCCCCGGTTTCGTCAGCGACCTGGTCGTCGGGGCGTTCGACGAGTGGAGAACCCCCACTTTCGTAGACACTAGCATTATGCTGTTGCGGCCAATTCATCGTCAATTGATTCGAGCGAATTGTGGTCCATTTCACACGGCGTCGCATTTCCGATATTGCTGTGCGGACGCTGACGATTGTAGTAGACCTCGATATATTCGAAAACCGCGTGTCTCACCGCGCGTAGAGTCGGCCAGGTGTGCAAATGGATGAGTTCCTTCTTGATGGTGGCGTTGAACGATTCAGCCATGGCATTGTCGTAACAAATACCGGTGTTTCCGACTGAAGGAATTATGCCGTTCGCCAACGCGAGAGTGCGGAAGTCGATACTCGTGTATTGACAGCCGCGATCGGAATGGATTATGACATCCCCGATTCCCGGTCGCTGCCGTTCGATTGCCATCCTCAACGCGTTGGTGACCAAGGTCGTGCGCATATGGTTATCTACCGACCAACCGACGATCTTTCTTGAATAGCCGTCGATAACCGCGGCTAAATACGCCCAGCCACCCCACGTACGAATGTAGGTAATGTCGGTGAACCACAATTGGTTCGGCCCCTCTGGCACGAAGTCGCGCCCTACGAGGTCGACCAGACCGTCGCTGTTGGTGTCGTCCTGGATCGTGGTGGCCCGGTACGGGCGCGGATGCACGCATGTCAGGCCCGCGCCGCGGGCGAGGCGGCGGACCCGCCGCGGTGAATGTCGCCGGCCCTGCTTGGCCAGCTCGGCGACGAGCCGATCGATACCCAAGCGCCCCTTGTGATCTTCGTGGATCTTTTTGATCACCTCGGTCAATTCCGCGTCGTCTTTTTCTCGATCTGACCGGTCTCGTTTCAGCCACGCATACCAACCGCTGCGGGATACATCGAGGACGTCGCACATCAAGGAAACAGGAATTCTAGCTTTGCGTGGTTTACGTCGTTCTTCTTCATCCAGATCGCGGATGAAAGCGAACTTCACATGCTCTCTTTCGCAAACCACGCCGCCGCTTTTTTTAGAATCTCCCGTTCCATCCTCAAACGGCGGTTTTCCTCTTCCAATTCCTTCAGTCGTGCACGCTCGTCGATCTCGAGTGGCTTTTCCTTGAACTCGCCGCGTTTCTTCGCTGCTTTCACCCAGTTCCCTAACGTTCCGTCACCGATTCCAAGATCTCGGGCAATTTCGGCTATCGGCTTACCCGAGCTGATGACCAACTCTACGGCCTCGGACTTAAACTCAGGGGTGAACTTCCGCCGTGTCGAACCCATAACAGTTTTCTCCTTGCAGACAATCATTCCACTTCGATGACTGTCTACGGAAGCGGTCGTCCTCCAGGGGCACGCAACAAACACGGGGTGGTGTTCTCCGGGTTTTTGCCTGCGGTCAGCAAGGACGCCTTGAAGAAGATGGGACATGAAGTACGCCAGTGGCGATTACACCGGCGTACCGATCTTGACTTCGCCGGTCTCGCCCGGATGATCAACCCGATTGTGCGGGGGTGGATGAACTACTACGGGGCGTTTTACCCGTCGGCGTTGTCCACACTGCTAGCACGCATAAACACCTACCTGGTGCGTTGGGTCCGCAAGAAATACAAACGGCTTCGGGCAGTCCGCAAGGCCCAAGCGAGATGGGCATACGTCACCACGACCTATCCTCGCTACTTCGCTCACTGGGCGTGGGTGTCCTACCCGCTGATGATCAAGACGACAAGAGCCGTGTAACGGGAGACTGTTAAGCACGGTTCTGTGAGAGCCCGGGGGTGAGATTCCCCCGGGCTACTCGACCGACGACGAAGAACGCGCCGTGCTCAACCGGCTCTGGCCCCTGGTCAACGACCGGCTCAACTACCTGACCCCCACCATCAAACCCATCGGCTACGGCTGCAGCCGCGACGGTCAACGCCGCCGGCTCTACGACAAGCCCCAGACCCCCCTGGACCGCCTGCTAGCCGCCGGAGTCGTCTCAGCAAACTCGCCATTAGCAGGATGCCGGCCACCGGCGTCTCGAAATGGAGCATTCCCGCGAAGGTGCGCCCACTCACGCCGGGTACGTGTGTTCTCGGGTATCGCCGACGTGTCCACGAACCGGCCTGCGAGTGCCGAGGATTCGGCTGCGACGTCGCGGTCGCAGCCCGTCGGTGTGTGATGGTCGCCCCGCCGCTCAACCACACGTATCGGGGTGAAACGTCAGAACATCGCGAAGTGGCCGCCGCGGCGTCATGGCGGGTACCTCGCCAAGGACAATGGCTTCGCCGACGCGGATCAGAAGTTGCGGCATAGCGGCGCGTCCGGTCAAGGTGCCGATGAGGTGACGGCTGGACCATAGGTCCGTCAGCTGGCTCAGTGGGCAGGTCGCCTTGCCGGCCACCGTGCACTCCAAAAACACGGCGGACAACGCTTCCCCGCACCTGAAGGCATCCTCGCGGGTGTCCTCGTCGGTGGACAGAACCAGCACTGTGGACTGGTCTTGCCCAAAGCCGGCGCGCCGCTCGTCGTGATCGCTAACCGGAAAGGTACGTCCGACGTCGACCCGATCACTTTCGGCCTCCGACACCAGCGAACTGCGCGGAATCCCATCAGAATTCTCGAAATGACCAGTCCACCAGTATAATTCGGTATGATACGAGGAATCGCAGAGTCGCAACGATTCAGTAAGTCGTGACGCCCTCGCCAGTTCCGGGCGGCGCTCGTCAGGTATCACGTCGAGGTGAACTGTGCCGGCACCGACGGCCTTGCGCAGCAGAGGTTCGAAGGACTCCCAGTTCCTCGGTGTGGCGAAGGGAAGCCGATCGGTGCGTCGGTGCAGGATCGCGTCGGCTCGGCGGCGTTGGCTATCGGTGACGAGGCTCAGGGGGCTGAAATCGAGTGACGCGAGATGATCGAGATAATTCGGGTCGGGAAATCTCTCGACGTTGGCCGTCCACCCGGCTGCCGCCATCGCGACGCATAGATGGTCGAGCGCGGCGCCGCAGCTGATGTAGGCCTCCCGCCCCGACTTGTCGGTGCAGGGAAGAATCCGGCTGTGATCGACGTATAGGTGCAGCTCCGAACCCTCGGCAACCCATTACCAGGGCTGGGTGTTGTGCAATCACGGGGCCCGGCACGCCAACTGTACTGCGGCCCTGAGTATGTCGGTATCTATCAACGTGTCCTGCATGATCAACCTTCTGTTCGTGTTCCTTGGATGCGAGCGCTATTGGGCCCTCGCCGGCCGCCAACCCCCAGGGTGAGTACCCCTTGTGGTTGTCGGGGTGATGGTGGTCCCGGCGGTGCCCGCGAGCAGTGCCTGCGCGTCGGCCAGAGCGCCGATGGTGGCCGGGTGCCCGGTCGCGGTGACGAATCGACGGCAGGCCTCGATCTTGGGTCCCATCGATCCGGCCGGAAATGCCATGTCGCCCAGATCATCTGGATCCAGAGTCGTCAGTGGTGTGGCCTCCGGTGTGCCGTGGTGCTCCATGACCGCGGACACGTCGGTGAGCACCAGCAAGCGCTGAGCTCCCACCGCAATGCCCAGCAACGACGCGACATAATCCTTGTCCACGACCGCGTCGACACCGCTCAGCTGGCCGGCGATGTTGTCGGTCACCGCCGCGCCCCCACCGCCGCCGCAGATCACCACCGAACCGGCGTCCAGCAGCCTGGTGATGGAATCCTGCTCGACGATTCGGAGCGGTTCGGGTGAGGCCACCACACGCCGCCACCGGCCATTGTCGACGGCGACGGTCCAGCCATGTTGGCCAGCAAGCTCTTCGGCTCGGTCCCGTGCGTAGCCGGGTCCGACGAACTTGGTCGGGGCGGCAAACGCCGGGTCAGCGGCATCGACCAGCGTCTGCGTAATCAGTCCGAGGACCGGCTTTTTGACCCCGGCGTTGCGCAGTGCCTGGGCCAGCCAGTAGCCGATCATGCCCTGGGTCTGCGCGACGAGGTCATCGAGCGGGTAGGGGCGGGTCAGGGCGTGGTCGGTTTCGCTCTCCAGCGAGAGCATGCCGACCTGCGGTCCGTTGCCGTGACAGATCACCGCATCGTGTTGCGCCGCCAACGGCGCAATCGCCCCGGCGGCCGTCCGCAGGTGCGCGAACTGGATGGCGGCATCGGGCTTGTCCCCGCGCGCCAGCAGTGCGTTACCCCCCAGGGCGATCACGATCCGCATCGACACCACGGGTCACGCACCGAACGCCCGGGTCATCACGGCTTTGATGGTGTGCAGGCGATCCTCGGCCTGGTCGAACAGCAATTGAGGCGGGCGACTCGAAGAGCTTGTCGGTGACTTCGGCGCCGTCAAACGGGAACTGGTCACACACGCGGCGGTTCCGGCTGGTTGTCCTAGCAGTGTCAACTGCTGATCGATGTCTTTGCCTGGCGGAGCGTCGACTACTTCTTTTCCGGGTCCCAGGGTCGCAGTGAACTTGCCGGTTGCGTCCGTGGTTTACGGACCCGAGGTCCTCGATCATGGAGAGGACCGGCCGCGACGTGGCGGGCAGCGACTCCCCGGTCAGCGCGGACTGATCGACCTCGATCTCGTCGCCGTCGAGCAGCCGGATGTCGGCCGGGACGATGTCACCCAGGCGCGGCCGGATCACATCACCGGGCACCCGCTCCCGGGCCGGCGCAGTGACCGAAGCGCCGGCCCGGATGGCGCGGGCGTTCATTGCCAGCTTGGCTTTGAGGGCATCAACGGCGTTGCCGGCCTGTCGTTCGGAGGTGCAGCCGACCACACCGTTGGCCACCAGCAACAGCAGGATGATGAAGAAATCCGGCCAGTGCCTGAGCCCGCCGGACAAGATGACGGTGACCTCGATCATCCACGGGATCGGGCCCCAAAAACAGCCGAGGAACTTGAACAGCGGGCTGGTCTTGTGTTCCGCGATCTCGTTGGGCCCGTACTGCGTCAACCGCTTCGCAGCCTCAGCCTGACTCAACCCGGCCGGTGAGTAGTCCAGCTCCTCTTCCAGCTCGGGCATGGGCGCCGATTTCACGTCGCGGCCCGGTTCGGGTGGGCCCGCCGAGTGGCGCGGCGTGACATGCGGTGTGTCAGTGGTCATGGCGTCCGGTCCGGAAGCCGTACGTCATCGGCCGGATCGCAGCATAGGCGATCTGGGCGGTCATGCCTGAGCAGGCACAAGACGTTAACAATCGGAAAGTACCGTGCAGGAGCTGGTTTCGGTGTTCCCCGAGTGGGTGGAGTGGTCATGGTGATCCCAGGTGTGCGGTTGTCACCGGAACGTCCGGCACGAGCGACTGCTCGGTGAGGACAGCGACGGGACGGCTGGCCTCATCCCGGACTGGTTGAGCTTCCAACGTCGTTGAGGCGACACCCCGCGGGCGTGGCCTGCCGCGGCTGGTTTCAGTGATATCCAGTGCTCAATGGACGCCGCAGTGCCCGTCATCGTCGCCGGTGTTGATCTTGGCGAGGATGTGGTGGGCGGCCGTCGATGAGGTAGGTGGACGTGAACAGCGGATCACTGCGGGAATGACGACGCTCAGACCCAGATATGTCGGTACCGCGGCCGCGCGTCGAGGGAAAACTGGTGCAGGCTATGCGCGATGTCGGTGCCCGGTCCATCCGGTGCTGCGGTGAGGATTTTCAGTTCGGCGGCCGTCGCCGCGGTGATCTTCACGAGGTGAGTGCTCCGCAGGGCGCTCCCCAGCGCCGATCGGGCTTGCCAAGCCCGAACAGGGCGAGTCGCCCTGGACGGCGGAGGATCCGGGACTCGTCAGGACCCGTCCCGCAACTGTGCCTCCGCTGGCAAACGCACGCGGGCCAGGCCGCGCAGCGACAACTCGGCATGCCGGTGAGGGCTCAGGACGGGTTGTGCCGGGCGGGGCGCGGCGGACCGCTACCGTGTCGTTCCCCTGGTCAACTCGCAATAAGGTCACCCCGGCACCCGTCGGCACCCGGTATCGCGTGCACTGCGAACGTCGATGCCTTCGCCAGCGACTCGGGCAACCCCCAGACTGCCGGCCACCGAGCCTGCCGGGTCGTCGATCCCGGCCCGTAAGTCGGTGGGATCAGAGCTGCGGGGTCGGCAACGAGGTTGAACAGGTCGTCGAACCGGCGATGAGGAGCATCGCGAGCCCAACGGTGCAGCTTGGTCTGGATCTTCAGTACCCGTCGGCGCGCCTCACATACGGCGTGCTCGAATTCGTCGGTATTCACCGGCGACCACTCCTCCTGATATTCCAGAACTTCCACTGCTGTCTTGCTGGTCCCCTTTGCCCTGCGGCCGCCTCTCGCGACCTCCACGACGGGTCGTCACGCCCGCGACTACTATCAGGACCTCCGCCCCACCCCAGCGCTCCTCGGCCGGACACGGGCCTTCCACCCGAACCGGACCGGCTGCCCGGACCGGGTGGGCGGAGCGCGGGGTGGTTCCCACGTTCACCGAACGATCGATCGGTCAGGGAGGCACCCAGCTCTACCCCGGCAGCATCGGCGCGCCTACGCCGCAGACCTTCGACGCGGCCTCCCCACCGCCGGTCAAAGACGGCTTCGGAGTCAACCTCCACCACAAATGCCCTCGCGGGCGTCGCGGTGGAGGCTGTGCACTGCATCCCGGCCCATATCCACCAGATTTGAGCCGGCAGAGAGGTTACGGGGCGTCAACCACTGGTTCGCTTACGCTGTACCTTCTGACCTCGCTCGGCGAGCCCGCGCCGTCTGGCAGTGCCGGCACGCCTCGCCTTTGTCGGGGCCGCTTGCCACCCTCACCGGCGTTCCCCGGATCGGACTGCCCCCAGCTTCTCCCGAGCCGCTGCGACGGCCCGACGGAGACGGTCTCTCACCACCTCTCGATCTATCCAGCGCCTCGTGGCGCACTTGACCGTCTCTCTGGTTGGCGACCACGAGGGGTTGGATCGTCATTGGTGATACGACGGACTGCTACCTGAAATGATGTTCGTCTCCATCATCAGCGTGCACATGAAGGTCGGCCTGCCTGGTGAGCATCCCGTCATGGCTGGTGGATCGAGTGCATGGTGGCGGTCGAATCCTTGGTCGTCATCGGCGGTGGCGATCGGTGTCGAGAGGTGTTGTCCCCAAAACGAATTGACCCCTGCCGGAATCGGACTGTGGTAGGCAAGGCTGGTGGACCATGACTGTCGGCCGCGACTGTGATGGTCGCCCGAACGGCCGAGCTGGTCGAGGACAATCTCGCCGCCGGGACTCTGCGGTGCCCACGATGCGATGGCCGGCTCGCCAAATGGGGTTTCGGACGCCGTCGCACCATCCGTTCGCACGGCAACGCGACGGTGACGCTGCGACCGCGGCGGGTGCGTTGCCCGGACTGCGAATCCACTCACATCGTGCTGCCGGCGGCGTTCCAGGCACGCCGTGCCGGCACCACAGCGGTGACCGGGGATGCGCTGCTGCACAAAGCCAAGGGCTTCGGGTACCGGCGCATCACCGCCCGCCTGCACCGGCCGGAGTCGACCGTGCGGCGCTGGCTGCGCCGCGCCGCGCCCGCGCACCTGCAGTGGATATTTGAGCGCGGCGTTCAGCGACTGGTCGAGGTGGCCCCCGACCCTTCCACTGAGCTGCAACTCGTCGGCAATCAACTCCTGACACCTTATCGGTGCTCGGCTCGGCCGCCCGCTGGGACCGCGACCGGCTCGGGTTTACCGACCCGCCTTGGACGATGGTCGGCATCTGCACCCTCGGCAGGCTGCTCGCCCCTCCAGGCTGACTGCATCACATCTCCGGGCGAATCGACCCCGGGGTGGTCCCGTCGTGCCTACCCATCGTGCAGCCCCGTCGATCCTGACCGCCGAACCGTTCGTCGTCACCAGCAACGCCGGATCATGGCGTCATCACTGCCACGACCGCGTCACCTCGCCGAGGACCGCGTCACGCTGACTACGAACGGCCAAATCTTCGTCGCCGTTTTCAACGACGGGATCGTCGTCATCGAAAGTGCCGCGCAACAGTTGATGGCAGGCATCCACCCTGATCGCCCGTCGCGTCTGCTCTCCCAGCGGGGCGCGTACACATCGGTGCGGCACCGAAACAGGCTCGCATAGAGACGGATCTTGTCGTCGGGTGCCGACCGCATGTCCACAGGCGCGGCCGGCGCACCTGTCAGAGTTGCTTGATCGCGATCGACGGCGCGGGCCTGCGCCCCGCTCGGCGCGAGCAGCCGGCGCAATCGGACGTCATTGGCGCGCAACGTCTGAAACTCGCCGGGAAACCGCTCCTCCACGACTTACACTCTGCGTGCCGGGAATCCGCTGGCCCAGAGTCTCGCGAGTGTGGCGGCGACGTCCCTGGTCAGCAGGTAGAGGTCCAGGTTTGTCGAGTCCTCGGCATCGAACGGGTCGAAGCCGAACCGCTGCCACCAGCTGAAGGCGGCCGGGTTGAGTGCATTGACCACGACAGCTCGGCATGCTGCTTTGACGTTCAGCTCGGCTGCCGTCGCCAGGATGTGTTTGACCATCTGGGCGCCTAGCCCAAGCCCGTTTACGCGGGAGTCGGTGGCTAGCCGGCCGACCAGGAGCACGGGGACCTGCAATGGGGCGCCCTTCGCCAATGGTGTGGGACCTGCAAACCGACCCACCGATGTCATCGACAAAGTCGCGTAGCAGGCGACCCGGTAGGTGGCGTCGGCGATCACCCAAACCGCTGCAGTGTTGCCGCGCCGGCTCTGGCCGGCGTAGCGGCGCAGCCAATCGTCCAGGGATGAATTGCCCGAAGTGAATTCGGCGCGCCGGTGTCTTTCCGGGTCGAGCAGGGTCGGCCGGTAGAACTGCACTTCAGTCGAGCCAGGTGAACTTCGTTGGCCGCTTCAACGTCGCCGCCAGCCGCTCGTTAACCCGTGCCGGTTGGTTCAGAGCTTCGGCGAAAATGGCCGCCGAGTCGGGGGACAGGTGAATGGTCTGCCGCTCGGCGAGCACATTGTCGGCGGCCTGGTTGGCGGCCTGCAGTACGAACGCCGTCACGCTCAGGTGTGCCTCGGCGGCAGCCTCTTCCAGCCGTCGCTTGGAGGTTGCGTCGACGCGCAGCTGCAGGCGGCCATCCTTCATCGAAGTCATGTACTCACAATGGCAGTACGTTGACTTCCAGTCAAGCGAGAGGGCACCGGCACCGGCGCACGACACGTCTGGGGACCATCTTGGGACCACACGACCTTTGCGCCGACGAACGATCTGCGTGCATGCATACGCTTCTCCCGACGACACATACGCGCATAGCGTGTGCGAGCAGGCAGGACGTGCTACCGCTGTTTCCTGGGGTCAAGCGGTCGCCGGTTCAAATCCTCGCAGCCCGACCATTGTCACCCCACCAGAGAATTAGCAGACGAGATGCGCTTTCGGGGCGTGGCACTCGCCCAGGTGCTTCGGGCGCGTCGGCATAAAGGCAGGGCGGAGGCCTGCTGCGCGTCCTCAAACCACGGCGACGACAGCAGCGGGGAGTAACGCAGGTTCGTCCCTACGAGCTGCTGCCGCTCGCCAAGTGGCGTAAGCTCGGTGTTCGCGAAGGCATCGGCGCAGGATCAAATCTGGGATCGGGAATCGCTCTCACCTGTACGTCTGCCACACGGCCAGAAGCCCGTGGTGGCAATGTGAACGGCGGGATCAAGTGCACAGAAGGTGCATCGCGTGACTTACTGTATCGGAGTAATGCTCGACAAGGGCATGATTTTCGCCTCGGACTCTCGCACGAATGCCGGGGTGGATAACTTCGCGAAGTTCTGCAAGATGACGGTGTTCGAGCGTCGCGGCAACCGCGTTGTCGTTCTGCTGAGTTCGGGGAACCTGGCCGGAACCCAAGCCGTCATCAGCGTATTGACGCAGCGCTGCGCTGACGGGGACGCGGCCACCAATGTCTTGGGCGCCCGGACGATGTTCGACGTCGTGAGGCTGGTCTCCGACGCGACGCGCGACATCGAAAAACGCGACGCCGGGTACCTGGAAGAGAACGGCATCCGCTTCGATGCCTCGTTCATCGTCGGTGGGCAGATCCTCGGCGAGCCGATGCGGCTGTTCCGGACCTATGCCGAAGGCAATTTCATCGAAGCGGGGACGGACACGCCCTTCTTGCAGACCGGTGAAACCAAGTACGGAAAGCCGATCCTCGACCGCGTACTTACCCAACACACGCCCCTCGCAGACGCCACGAAGTGTGTCTTGGTGTCCTTCGATTCGACCATGCGCAGCAACTTGTCAGTGGGCATGCCAATCGACCTGATTTGCTACGAACGCGACAGCCTCGAAGTGCTGTGGCGGCGGCGATTCGATGAGGGGGATGCCTATTTCACCGCCCTTAGCGACGAATGGGGCGATGGTGTGCGGCAGGTGTTTCGCCATTTGCCCGATCTGCGGTGGTGACGGGTTGTCATGGTGGATGCCTTCATCATCACCTGTGAACATGGCGGTAACCGCGTACCCGCGCCCTATCGGTGTTTGTTTCGGGGGCAACGGGCGCTGCTGGATTCCCACCGTGGCTACGATGCCGGGTCGCTAGTCATGGCGAAGGCACTCGCCAGTGCCTTCGCGACGCCACTTGTGGCTTCGACTGTCAGCCGTCTGCTTATCGACCTCAATCGCTCGATCGGCCATCCACAACTTTTTTCGGCGGTCACACGCGGCGCGCCGGCCCAGACCCGCGCGCAAATCGTCGAACGGTATTACCGGCCCTATCGCATGCAAGTCGAGCGGCTCGTCAAGCAAGCAGTGTCGCGCGGGCATCGCGTCATCCACATTTCGTCGCACAGCTTTACTGCGGAGCTCGATGGCAAGGTGCGTGGCACCGATGTGGGCTTGCTCTACCATCCCGGTCGGCGCGGGGAGTCCGAGGTCTGCGCCCGCTGGAAAGAAACTCTGGCCAGTTTGGCTCCGGAGCTTCGCGTACGCCGCAACTATCCCTATGCCGGAAAAGGAGACGGGTTGACCTCGCACTTGCGTGTGCGCTTCGCGCAGAGCGACTACGTCGGAATCGAACTGGAAGTCAACCAGGGCATCGTTTTTGCCGCGGGCCGGCGCTGGACGGCGTTGCGGCGCGTGCTGATCGATTCGTTACGCACGGCATGTGCGGCGTGAGCGCGCCATGATGCACGCGCTGCGCCAAGGAGCACACGTGAGAACCTTTTCCACCACCGACGTCGACAATCATGCGCGTCCTCACCTGACGGCTACCGGAGAGAAATAATGCAGATTCACGTCGGCTTCGAAATGATCTACGACTGCCCGCAGCCCACCCCGATGATCTTCAACCTCAACGTGCACTTCACCCGCGTGTCCGATCTGGTCGGCCGTGACGACCTGGTGATCGACCCGCCGGTTCCGATGACGGCCTATCGTGATGGATTCGGCAACTGGTGCACCCGCATTGTTGCGCCGAAGGGCCGCACGCGCGTGTCGGCCGATGCGCTCGTCAACGACACCGGACTACCCGACTCCATTTCTCCGCAGGCACAACAGATTTCCGTGCGGGACCTGCCCGAGGAGACCCTTGTGTTCCTGCTCGGGAGCCGGTATTGCGAAACCGATCGGCTGTCCGAAACGGCGTGGAATCTCTTTGGGGAGACGCCAACGGGATGGGGCCGCGTTCAGGCAATCTGCGACTACGTTTACCGACATCTCACGTTCGGCTACGAGCACGCGCGCATGACACGGACGGCGCTAGAAGCTTTTTACGACCGGACCGGCGTCTGCCGTGATTTCACGCACCTTGCCGTGGCCTTCTGTCGCTGCATGAACATCCCCGCGCGCTACTGCACCGGATACCTCGGCGACATCGGTGTACCCCCAGTGGACGATCCGATGGACTTCTCCGCCTGGTTTGAAGTGTTCCTCGGCGGGCAATGGCATACCTTCGACGCGCGCCACAACACCCCGCGGATCGGCAGGGTGTTGATCGCTCGTGGCCGCGACGCCGCCGACGTCGCGCTCAGCAACACGTTCGGCCCCAACACATTGACGAGCTTCAAGGTATGGACCGACGAAGTACCCTTGGGCTGAGTTACAGTAAGCAGCGCTGCGCGGGCGACATGATCGGCAAGGGCAGCGGACCGGTTACTTGCCCTACTCGAATCATCCAAGGATTCTCGGGTCAGCTATGGGCGCCGGTGTTGACGCCTGCCGCCGATGAGCGCGATGACGCGGTAATCGGTTTCGCGACGGTGCGACTGGAAGACCTACTCGCGTTTCGGGATGCCTGACGGTCGTTGCAGAGGGAGACCACGAGACGAGAGGTTGCCGGACTCTGTTGTGGATCAACACAGGGCGCGATGCCGCGGATGTTGCCTTTTTGACAACCAAGAGGTGCGATCAGTCTCGACAAGTTCTGGGTGACGGTGGTTGTCGACGGCGCGCATGCCGGAGGATCGTGGCGAGGGGATCGACTGACGCAGCGGCGTTTCCGCGCCGAGCTGCCAGCACGAGATGACCCCTTCCCGACTCGCGCCGTGGTAGACCATCCTGGTGCCTCATGTCCATCCGAGCGTCTGGTGATCGTCGTCCGCACCGCCGAGTGGGCCGAGCAGGCCCTGGGTACAGGCCAGATCGGCTGTCCGCACTCTGGATGCGGCGGCACCCTCACGCGGTGGGGATACGGCCACCGCCGGCGGGTGCGTAGGCTCGGCGCCCAGATCCTCGACGTGCGCCCGAGGCGGGCGCGATGCACCCGCTGCGCCAGCACCCAAATTCTGCTGCCGGCCAGCGTGCAGCCACGCCTGGCTGACACCACCGAAGTGATCGGCACCGCCCTGGCCAGCAAGGCCGACGGCCACGGACATCGCCGTATCGCCACCGCACTGGACCGCTCACCGTCGACCGTGCGCCGCTGGATGCGCCGCGCCACGCATCACGTTCATCTGCAATGGTTGTGGCAGCGCGGCAGCCAGGCCCTCATCCGGCTCGACCCCGACGCGTTCAACCAGCTGCCCCGCGCCGCCAGCCCGCTGCGCGACGCGCTCACCGTCCTGGCCGCAGCCGCATACGCGGCCCGCCAGCGGTTGGGCCTGACCGAGCCTCTGTGGACCCTGATCGGCCTGCACACCCAAGGCCGGCTCCTGGCGGCGCCGACCTGAACCGGCACATCGCCCGGACCGATCCGGCCGGGCCGAGGATCCCGCACGCCCATCTCCGGCCGGCACCGTGAACACCACCGCCGGCCCGAAGAATCGCGGCGCTGCGCTCCGCGGTGCGTGCCAGCGTGGCGACCGTCTCGATGTGGTCACGTAGCACGGCGTAGTCGTTGGCGGCGACAGCGTCGGTGCTAGTCACAGTGGGGATGGTGTCACTCGTCATTGGGGTCGTCCCTCCTTGGTTGTCAGTTGGTGCCATGACGGTGCCCTAGTGACCGACCAAGCGCCGCGGCGCCCACCAGTGGACACTTGTGACTGCTGATCCTGGCCGGGCCGTCATGAGCATGCACTGCATAGGGGTCCAGCCGCGACATCGCGCAGTCCGATTGAGAGTCCGATTTAGTCTCACCGTAGCGGTAAATTACCTACTGTGGCTCCGGCGTTGAAGTCTCTCCTGAACGAGAGGCACTTACACGAATACCTCACGTTCATTGTGGTTTTCCCGGCTCCGTTGATGTCGACCATCGCCGAACTCGGAACCTTCCTGGCCCGGGAAAACGGCGCAGCAGCCGCGCCAGAGCCACAGCCACAGCCACCTATGCCCGTCCCGGCGGCGCTGGCCAACGGAACCTCCGCCGGGGGCCGGCCGTGATCGCCGCGCCGATTTTCATGTCGTTGATCGCTCGCCGCGGCGGTTACCCGTCGGCGGGACCGGTCCACGCGTGATACTTGAGTGACTTCGCGACGTCCGAAACACCCCGACGATGACGAGTAGGTCAGAGAGCCAACCATGACCACTGAGGATCAGAAATCCCCATCCCAGAACTCGCCAGCGCCGGCCAAGGCCGACCCGCATGGGGACCTGAAGTCGCTGCCGATGCCCGAGCTGGAACAACAGCTCGCGAGTTCGGTGAACGGGCTCAGCGCAGCCGAGGCCGGCAAACGCCTGATTCATTACGGGCCGAACGAGATCGCGGAGAAGAAAAACAACCAGCTGCTGAAGTTTCTCGGTTACTTCTGGGGGCCGATCCCGTGGATGATCGAGGTCGCCGTCATCTTGTCGGGCGTGCTGCGCCACTGGCCGGATTTCATCGTCATCCTCGTGCTGCTCGCCGCTAACGCGTTCATCGGGTTCTGGGAGGAACGGTCCGCGGGCAAAGCCATCGACGCCCTCAAAGCCCAACTGGCGGTCAACGCGCGGGTACTACGCGACGGCACGTCGGTTACCCTCCCGGCGCGCGAACTCGTGCCGGGCGACGTCATCCGGCTGCGGCTCGGCGACATCGTGTCGGCCGACGCCCGCCTGCTCGACGGCGACTCGGTGGAGGTGGACGAGTCCGCGCTGACGGGGGAGTCGCTGCCGGCCAGCCGCGGACCGGGCGACAAGGTGTTCTCCGGATCGATCATGCGTCAGGGCGAGATCAGCGCCTTGGTGTACGCCACCGGTACGAATACCTACTTTGGCCACACCGCAGAACTGGTCCAAGCCGCCGACAGCGTCAGCCACTTCCAAAAGGCGGTGCTGCAGATCGGCAAGTTCCTGATCCTGCTCGCGCTGGCCATCGTGGTGCTGATCGTCGTCGTGTCCACCCTGCGCGGCAACCCTTTCCTCAATACAGTCCAGTTCGTCCTGGTGCTCACCGTGGCGGCGATCCCGGTGGCGATGCCGACCGTGCTGTCGGTGACCATGGCCGTCGGCGCACGCCTGCTCGCCAAGAAGCAGGCCATCGTCACCCGGCTGGTCGCCATTGAGGAACTCGCCGGCGTGGACGTGTTGTGCTCGGACAAGACCGGGACCCTGACCCAGAACAAGCTGACTTTGGGCGATCCGTTCGCCGTGGACGGGGTGAGCACCGGCGACGTCATCCTCGCCGGTGCGCTGGCCTCGCGCGTCGACGACAACGACACCATCGACCTGGCCGTCCTGGCCGGACTGACCGACCCGACGGCACTCGACGCCTACCACGTGGTCCACTTCGAACCCTTCGACGCGGTCCACAAGCGCACCGAGGCCAGTGTCGAGATCGCAGGCAAGCCGTCGTTCAAGGTGAGCAAGGGCGCACCGCAGGTCATCCTCGCCTTGGCCGGCAACGCGGCCGAGGTGCAGGCCGCCGTGGACACCGCTGTGCAAGAGTTCGCCCAGCGCGGCTTCCGGTCGTTGGGGGTCGCCCGCGCCGACGGCGACGGACCGTGGCGATTCCTGGGCGTGCTGCCGCTGTTCGACCCGCCCCGCGTCGACGCCAAAGAGATCATCGCGACTGCCGAACAGATGGGTGTGAGGGTCAAGATGGTCACCGGCGACGCCATCGCCATCGCCCGGGAGACCGCCAAGGCACTCGGGATGCGCGACGGGATTCTTGACGCCGCCGGGCTGGGCGACGTCAAGGACGAGGTAACGGCGGCCGAGGCGACGGCGATCGCACAGGCCGACGGCTTTGCCCAGGTGTTCCCCGAACACAAGTACCGCATCGTCGATGTGCTGCAGAAGCACGGCCATATCGTCGGGATGACCGGTGACGGGGTGAACGACGCCCCAGCGCTGAAGAAGGCCGACTGCGGCATCGCCGTGTCCGGTGCGACCGACGCGGCGCGCGCGGCGGCGTCCATGGCGCTGCTGAGCCCGGGCCTGTCGGTGATCATCGACGCGATCAAGGAAAGCCGCCGGATCGTCCAGCGGATGAACAGCTACGCGATCTACCGCATCTCCGAGACGTTGCGGGTGCTGCTGTTCGTGACCGCCGCGATCCTGGTCTTCGGCTTCTTTCCCGTGACGGCGATCATGATCGTCGTCCTCGCGCTGCTCAACGACGGCGCGATCTTGTCCATCGCCTACGACAACGTGAAGTACAAGAACGGCCCCGAGGCGTGGAACATGCGCCTGGTCCTGGGGATAGCCACCGTCCTGGGTGTCATCGGGCCGATCGCCGCGTTCGGACTGTTCTACCTGGGCGAGCACGTCTTCAAACTCGACCGGGATCAGCTGCAGACACTGATGTATCTGATGCTGTCGGTCGCCGGGTCGATGACGATCTTCCTCACCCGTACCCGCGGGCCGTTCTGGTCCATCCGGCCCAAGCGGATCCTCGTACTGGCCGTGCTCGGCGCCGAGGCCATCGCGACGCTGCTCGCCGGCTTCGGGGTACTGATGACACCGCTCGGCTGGCAGCGGGTCGCCTTCGTCTGGGGCTACGCCATCGTCTGGGCACTTGTCACCGACCGCATCAAACTCATCGCCTACCGCATCCTCGACCCGGTCAGACCCGCCGGCGCTACCCACGGGGAGCAGCCTCAGACATTGACAGCTCGCCGGTGACTCGGCTGCGCACGGTGTCGATACCATGGCGACGATCGCCGCCTTCCACACCGGCACCGGTGCCGCAGACCCCGTCTACCACGACAATCCCGACTGTCCCTGCGCACGGGAAATTACCAGCCACAACACCGGCCGGGCCGGAACCGGTGGCCGTCGCCGCTGTGACTGGTGCAGCGCGCACACCGCCGGTGCGACACCGCTGACGCGGCCAGGCGCAGGTTAGTGGGATGTGGCCATTCCACACTTGACGGCCACGGACCCTTATACGTGTCGGCCAATGCGACGGTGACCTGCGAAAGACAATCCGGTCAGATCGGCCGACTCCCGCAACATTCCCAACCAATCCCCACCCCGGCATGCGACACCACGCCGTGGCCGTCCCCAGGCACTTTCACCCGCGTCCGCCCTGCAATACCGTTCACCTAGAAAGTGCCTCCCCGCTGGAACGATGGACCCTTGAGAAGTCTCATTATCCCTTGCCGGGCAGGCACTTTCGCCAACTCAAGCGCGTGTCGCCCCCAGTTCCGTGCAAAATCGAGGCTAGTGCGCTGCCTTAAGCGGGAGCGCGCAGGGGACGGCTCCGGAACCCCGCGGTGCCTGTTCCGCGCGGCTAGACCGGTGTGTCACCAGTAGCCGCGTACGGGTTGGGGATGCTGACCGGGTGATTGGCGCGACAGGGGAACGCGAGTTCGCGCCTGCATCCGTCGGTGGCCAGCAACGCTGGTAAGCGTTGCAAAGGGTCTCGCTCCAAACGGGATTCGGCGGGTCAGTCCCAGGGTGTAGCCTGGGAGGTGCTGGGAATCTCAGCTGGTTTGGGATGAGTTCGGCTGTCCGCCGCAGAACTTGAGGAGCGTTGGCTCCGAGGCCCGTACGCGCCGGTGATCGTCTGCAGATCAGGATCACCATGACTGTCCCACAGAGTTTTTCCACTCGATTCGCCCCCTTACCGCGCCTGCGAACAACGACGGTTGGCTATGGCGTGGCCGCGGGCACCCCCCAGCACGGCTCGCCGACGGGTGCACGGCGATGAACGCGCTGGGCGTCGTCGTCGTTGTTGTGATCGTCCTGTCACTGCTGGTGCTGGTGCTGGCGGTGCGGATCGTCAAGCAATACGAGAACGGCGTGCTGTTCCGGCTGGGCCGGGTGGTCGGAGAACGCCAACCCGGGTTGCGGCTGATCATTCCGTTCATCGATGTGCTGCACCGGATTTCGCTGCGGATCGTGACGATGCCGATCCAGTCCCAGGGGATCATCACCCGCGACAACGTCAGCGTCGACGTCTCGGCGGTGGCCTACTTCAAGGTCGTCGACGCGGTGAAGTCGGTGGTGGCGATCGAGAACGTCTACGCCGCGATCGATCAGATCGCCCAAACCACGTTGCGCAAGGTGGTCGGCCAGCACAGTCTGGACGAGACGCTCTCGGAGACCGACAAGATCAACCTCGACATCCGCGCGATCCTCGACGTCATCACCATCGAATGGGGTGTGCAGGTCACCCTGGTGGAGCTCAAAGACATCCAACTGCCCGACAGCATGAAGCGGGCGATGGCCCGCCAAGCCGAAGCGGAGCGGGAGAAGCGCGCGAAAATTATTGCCGCCGAAGGTGAATCGCTGGCCGCTGCCGCCTTGGGCGACGCCTCGGACACCATGATGGGCCACCCGCTGGCACTGCAGTTACGCAACCTGCAGACCCTGGTCGAGCTCGGCGTCGACAAAAACAGCACCGTCGTGTTCCCGGCACCGTTGATGTCGACCATCGCCGAACTCGGAAACTTCCTGGCCCAGGAAAGCCGCGCAGCAGTCCGACCAGAGCCACAGCCACCGATTCCCGTCCCGGCAGCGGTGCCCAACGGAACCCCCGCCGCGGAAAGCCGGCCGTGATCGCCGCGCTGATCGTCATGTCGTGGATCGGGTGGAGTTACTGGCTGATCTGCCGCGACATGCGATCCCCCCGGGTGAGGACGCCGGTTGCCGCGCCGGATCAGCGCGGACCCCGCGCGGCTGCGGTGCGTGGCCTTGAGGACGAACCCGATCAGTGGCCCGCCGCCCGCGGCTCCTGGACCGCACTGGACGAGCGCCAGCTCGTCCGGCTGCTCACCGACTCCGCGCCATGACACCGACAAGCCACGAACTCAACCGCCAGAGCACCCCGGACGTGTCGAGCAAAGGACACCCATCACGAGCACCCAAACGTTGGAACCGGAACTGCTGCACAAGATGGACGCGTATTGGCGGGCGGCGAACTACCTGTCGGTGGGCCAGATCTATCTGTACGACAATCCGTTGTTGAAGCGGCCGCTGGCGCTCTCGGATGTCAAACCGCTGGTGGTGGGGCATTGGGGCACCACGCCGGGGCAGAACTTCATTTACGTGCACCTCAACCGGGTCATCACGAAGTACGACCTGGACATGTTCTACGTCGCCGGCCCCGGGCACGGGGGTCCGGCGCTGGTCGCCAACACCTACCTCGAGGGTTCGTATTCGACAATTGAGCACGCCTAACGCTATGCGTGACCTGCTAAAACGAGGTCGCAGACGTGCGCTGTGGCATGAAATATCTTTGAGACAGCTAACCCGCCCGCGACCAGCATGGAAGGCAGCCATGACCATGACCGACCACCCCATCGACTCCACCACCCGGCGCTGCTGCGGCGGCATCGGGCGCCACGTCCGCGGCTGCACCGGCAGCGAGGTTCCCGAGCCTGCCGGGGCGACGCAAGTCAACCCGTGGTTCGACGGGGCGCGCAACTTCACCGGCAGCTCGTGGGAGGTGCCGCTGGACTGCCCCTACGACCGCGGCCGCGCCTGCCGCGTCTACCTGCGCGGGGTGTAGTTCGAGGACGGCGTGACACGCCGCGGGATCGCCGTCGCCCGGTTGCGCGACGAGCACCCGCTGACCTCGGCGCGCGCCTGCCAGGTCGCCAGAGCGCTCATCGACGCCGCCGAGGAATGCGAGCGGATGAACGAAGCCGACGGCGAGACATGAGCGACATCGAGTGAAGCGGCAACACAGACGGAACGCCTGCGGCCTGCCGGCCGCAGGGACCGGAACAACCAAGAAAGGCATCACCAGTCATGGCGCAGATCATTAAGATCGCACACACCCAAACCGGCGAGACGCGCTTCGTACCGGAAACCAAGCTGGCCGACACGCTGGTGAACGAATTCCTGCCGCCAGGCCTGAAACCCTCGGCCGTCGCCGGAGCCCACGAAATACAGCAACTCGTCATCGAACGCCAGCCCAGCTGCCGCCTCGACGACCTACTGCACATATACGACCTGATCATCGAATTTTGCGGCTTCGACGAGGACTGTGTTAAAGAGGTCGAGGCCGCAGCGGAGGGCACCGGCTACACGCCAGCGGAATACGTTCTCGGGCTGGCCGAATACCTCAAAAGGACAAGGCCGGCAAGCCGTGCCGATGAGCGGACGCGAAATCGAGTGAGAGTGTGAACTAGGCTTGTACCGGGAGCCCCGCGCGCCTTTAACCCTTTCCCCGAGGTCCGCGCGGGCACCTCTCAAGACGGATGCCCCCGCGCGGCCTCAACCACGGCATGGTGACGCGCCCCGCGCGGGGGTGCCCCTCCCCCAACGTTTGCTGGAAACCGGGCGACGGTCGCCGGCGTTTGCTGGCGTTTCCGCAGGTCGCTATTGCACACAGGGTGCGTTTACGCAGGTCACAGAACCATACCAACGTATTTACGCAGGTCATTTCTGAAGGAGCGGGGCCGGTCAAGACCTAATTTCTGTATTGTTTTGATTCGTTCTGCGAGCTTCCTGGTCCTGGCTGGGCACGTCGAAGTAGGCGCCGGGGTCAAGGCTCGGGCGGAGCCCGACCGCGCAGCGGCCGTAGGGCCTTGACGCCGACGCCGTTCGGCGCATGCTGTTCAGGGCAGGGAGGTCGGAGTCGGCTGTTGTGCTTTCGACTTGGGTAACAAAGTGGTCGTCGACGTCTTCAGTGCCGGTTTCCCGGTGCGGGGCAGGCGATGGGGCTGCCGGTCATTCCTTCGCCGCGGTGTGCGGCATGAAGCGGTTCGCAGGGACGGTCGGTCGGGATCAATCAGAAGGGGCGACCTCGCCGGGTTCGGGGGTCATGACCTGCACGATCCGCAACCGACCGAGTCTGGGAGTTCACGCCGCCCGCGGTGGGTGGCGCAGGGCACGGATGTGGTGATCGCGCAGCCCGTAGAAGACGAGTTCGAGCTGTCTTCGGGCGGCAGCCACGGCGCCGATATTGCGGTTGCCGCGGCGATGAGCGACCTGTTCGCGGATCGCGCCGATGTGACTGGTTTTGGGCAGGATCTTCACCGATTCGATGGCCGCCCACCGCACCAGCCGCGAGCCCTGTTTGGTGATCCGGCCGCGGTGCACCACGGTGTCGGATTCGCGGTGGGAGGGCGTCAGCCCGGCCCAACAGGTCAACTGGGCGGGGCCAGGGAAGCGGTGCACGTCACCGATCTCGGCGACGAACACCGCCGCCAGCACCGGCCCGATGCCGGGAATCTGCTGGATCGCGGTGTAACCGGCGTCGTGGTTCAGCCGACGCTGCACCAGCCCGGTGAACAGGTCGATCTCCGCGTCGAACCCTTCGATGAACCGGCGCAGCGACGCGATCCGCTCCTTGTACGGGGCGGGCATTGTGACCTTGTCCAGCAGGAGGTTCCCCTCGACGCCGAATAGGTCGCTCATCGGCGCCCAGACACCGCCCTTGGCCAGAACCGCATGCACATGGGCCTTGCACTGTGATCGCATCGCGACCAGTTTGGCCCGGCGCCGCACGAGTTCTCGTAGCTCTCTGGTTTCCGGTGGCGCGATCCACGCATGCGGCAGTCGCCCCATCCGCAGCAAATCCGCCAGATCTGCGGCGTCGCGTTGGTCGTTTTTGACCCGCCGATACGAAAACGCCTTCACCCCGAGCGGGTGCGCCAGGTGCACCGTCGCTCCCAATTCGGCGAGCGCATCGGCGGCCCAGTACCACCCGTAAGTGGCCTCCAGCACCACGTCCGGCGATTCACCGGCACGAGATATCACCTCAGCCAGCACGTCACGGTCGTTGAGAATCTGTACCGTCTCCAGGTGCTCGCCGGTCTCGCCCATCCGCACCAACACCGATCGGCGACGATGCAGATCCATACCGACAAATTGCCGACCCTCATACAATTCGCTCACAGGGGCCTCCTTCGTCGTAACAAACGTGAGCACCCCGAGCATGCGCGCTCGGAACGGACACGAGGAGCGGAGGCCCCGCTCCTTCATGACATCAGAGACGTGCGAGGTTCAAAAACAAGAAAATGTTGTAAATTCCTTGTTGGCGTTAGGGAGGGGGGTCGCGAAACGGAAACGCCATGGTGGGAAGCCCCCCTAGGGAATGCTTAGCCAGACTCTCTAGTTTGCTCGAGATTCCTTAGCGTGTCTGTATTGTTTGCTGGCTTTTGCTGAGCACGCGGTGGACGGTGCCGATGGAGCAGTTGAGTTCGGCGGCGATAGCGCGGATGGTTGAGCCGGTTTCGCGCATTGATCGGATGGCGTCGTCGCGGGCGGTGGTGTCGAAGCGGCGGCTGGGCCGAATCTTGCCGTCGATGCCTTGCACGCGGCGGACGGCGATACGTCCGTTTTCGTCCGGTGCGTAGCCGGGGGATTCGCGTAGACCCTTGAGGATGGTGTTTGGGCTGACGCGGAGGGCTGTGGCGATCGCACGTATGCTCATGCCGCCGGTCCGCTTGTCAGGTAGATCATCCATACGTTCAACTGTAGCAAAATGGAACACCTGATCTTGATGAGGACGCGCTTGCCGAGGTGTTCGAAATTGAACACCTGACACATTTCCGCCGCTCGATGGTGACGGTCGAAGGTCGTCGATGGTGACGTTCAACTGTAGTACAAGGTGACAGTTGAACACCGTGTCGGTGGTGCGGTCGCCGGCCCGCCAGAATCGTGACAAACGTGCGGGCCGGCGGCCGGGTCTAAATCATCCGTTCGACGCGCCACGCCTGCTGCTGGACCGCTGACCATGAGTCGCGGATGTCGAGGCCGGCGTAGGGCTCTAGGCCGGGTTCGGGGTTGGGCATGACCCAGCCGTCGATGGTGGGGTAGGTGATGTCGGCCATCAGGGCTCCGCTATGAAGGGCTGCACGGCGCTTTGCCGCTGGGCGAACGCGGACAGGTAGGCGGAGAAGTCGTCGCCACCGGTGTCGCTGTAAGGCGTTGGGGAGTGGGCGTTTCGGGGGGTCCTTCATCGCCGTGCGGTGCCGCGGTGACCGGGCCGGGAAAATCAGGGAAACCGCCGAAGTCGTGAATCAGGCTGGCCGTGTCCTGGGCGTCTTGCACTTTCGGGGAGCCGGGCGGCACGGTGGTCGGCTGCTGCACGAGCCCGTTGGCCGGGAACTTCGGGGCCGGCTTGCTGGTGGGCTGCGGGAACTGCGGCGCCACGAACGGGCTAGCCATCGGAGTCGATCGGGTATTCGACCGGGCGGGCGGACAGGTCCGGGCCGCGCGGGGCCACCGCCGCGATGGTGCGGCGAACTGTGGTGCCCTCCGCGGTGGGCTGGGCGGGCCAGGTGACCGCCGAGCCGGGCGGTGTGCCGCCTACGCGGGGGATCTGCTCTGTGGGCGCGCCGGGGAAGGTGGGGGCCGGGTTGTGCTCGACGCGCCCAGGCGGGAACGGCGGGGCGTCTTGGCGCAGCTGAGGTTTGTAGGCCATGGTGTTCTCTCTCTTTAGCCGGGGACGATGAACGACACGGTTGCGGTGCCGGAGGCGACGACGCCGTACAGGCCGCCCTCGGTGGAGCCGGAATGGGATCCGCTGGTGGGAATCAGGACCGCGGTCGACGCCGGGATGGGATAGCCGGTAGACGTCGACACGTCGGGCCCTCCCACGAAGCACGCCGCCGACGCGGTGACCAGGATGCCGTCGTTGTCGGGCGGGTAGCCGGTCATCGCGATCAACGTGGGCGTGGTGCCGACGTTGACTTGTCCTGTCTGATAACTCATTTCGGGTTTTCTCCTTGCGCTAGTTGGACCCAGCCGGCGGCAAGCCACCAGCGGTGTTCCTGGTCGGCGGGAACCTCCACGATGTCGCCGCCCTTGTAGTGGCGCCCGCCGTGGGACACCCGGAACGGCGCGCAGACTCGCACGGTCAGCCTCGGGGTGGCCGCTTCGATGGCCACGGCCAGCGCCGAGTCAGCCTCCTCGTCGCCCCCGGAGATGAAACGCACCTCCGGTTTGACGGCCAGCTTCGGGTCATGGAACGGGAACTTCGGGGCGTCCTCGACCGGGACCGGCTGATGCAGACCGGCTTTCACCCGCTTAGGGGTCAGCGCGGTCATGAGGTCGGCAAACCTGTGACGATGTTGACCGCCGAGGGGCGCTGCACTGAGAGGGCGATACGTTCCTCTGCGCGGAAGCTTTGCAAGTTATTCTCCCACTCTCCGCCGCTCCACATGTTGAACATGATCAGCATCGCCAGGCGTGTCCAGTACATGCCGCCACCTGCCGCGACCGAGGTGACCACAGCGGTGCCCAACGGCACCTGCGTGGTCAGCGCCACCGGCACACCCCACAGATGCCCGGCGAACGGCGAAGACCCTTGCGGGGTGATGCTGTAGACGTTGGCTTCCAAAGCCGGCTGACACACCGGGGCGGAGCCGTCTGCCGTCAAGCCCAGGGGGCCGGCCAGCAGGTTCATCACGTAGCGACCCTCGGAGTCCTTGATGCGGCGCAGCGCGTTGAACGTCGTCGGGTGCACAAGCATTAAGTCCGGCCAGGAGAACGCCGGGCCGACACGCACATCGTTGAACGCCTGGCTCAACGTGTCCAACGGGTTTTCGCCGGTGGCGACCTCGCGGGTCAAGGTGCCCGACACGTTCAAGATGCCGTCGAAGCTCGCGTTAACCGGGCCGCCCTCGATGGCGTTCGTGCTGCCGGTGGTCGCCTGCAACAGGTAGAGGCTTTCGGTGTTCCAGACGGCGCGCTCCAATTCGACTGGGAGCCGAGAGGCGAACGCCGCCTCACCGTAGCTGCCGGTGTCCTGCCATGCTTCCAAAGAAAAGTTGACGATGCTGGCTATTTTCTGCGGGATGACCTGGTTCTCCGCGATGATCGGGCCGAGATAGGGTTTCGTGTTGCCCTCGGGAACCCGGTTGGGCTCGTTGGTGTTTGACGTGTGCGACAGCCAGGTAGCTGACGGGCCGGGCATCATCGCTCCGGGGAAAAGCCCTGCGACCCTTGTCAATTCATAGCCAATACCGACGGCGAACGGCGTTTGAATTGGCGGCAATTGCCCGACGAACCCGCCGCCGATGGTGGACTCCGTCGCCGGGAGGCTTGCCGTGTCGCCCAACGCTTTGCGGCCGAGGCCGTCCATGAAGCTGTTGCGCGGTTTGACCGGGATGTGGTACCCCAAAGTTGTTTGGGCGCAAGAAAAGTCAAGGGGGGTTTGGGACAGCTTGGGCGCTCACCGCCGGGCGGGTCGTCGCGTTCACCGTGGTCCTCGGCCGGCCGGTTCGCCTTCATCGGGGCCTGTAAGCCTCTCAGACGGCCCGGCGTGGGGCTACCGCAACGGTAACCACAACGCCGGGCCGGCCATGTTCGTGCCTCTACGCGCCGACGAGGGGCCAATGCTGGTCCAGCTCGGCGCGCGCCGCGACCCACTCGGCGCGGACGTCGGGGCCGTTGTCGGCGAACAGCCGCAGGCTCGCGGCCGCCAGGTTGCGCATCGCCAGCCCGTACTCGCTGGGCGGGGCGTCTTTGGCGGCGCTGACGACGCGCCGCGCGATGCGGCGGGTCACCTGCGCTTCCGGGCAGGCGAGGGCGTCGAGGTCGAGCAGCGTGCAGGCGACGCGGAGCATCTGGTCATGCATTTTTGTGATTCCTCTCGGTGGTGGGTTCATCGGTGGTGGGTTGGGCGGCTACCCGCCGCCAGTCCCGGATCTGGCGGCGCTGGCGTCGCCGGGCGCTTCGCCGCAGCGCGGCCCGCGGGTCGAGCCGGGCGAGCGCGGGGGTGATCTTCGGACGCATACAACGCTGTGCTTATGTGATATCTTTGATTTCGCCTGCGAAACCGCAGGTAAGACACGCGAGGGAGTGTCCGACTATCTCAAGGTATTTCGGAGATCTATCCCGACGTCAGCCGCGACGAGTCCGGACTGAAGAAGCTGTTCACCCGATTCTCTTTCCCCGGCGGTATTTCCAGCCATGTGGCACCGACGACGCCGGGATCGATCCACGAAGGCGGGGACCGACGACGCCGATGCGGGCTTGTGCCACGGATTTCATGCTGGCATGAGATAGTCCCGTATTCGAACTTGATCTCAGACGCTGGAGCCCTGGCGTGGTGGAGGAGAGCGATCGGAAATCGGTTCCAGTCGGGGCCGAAGTGCTCGTGCGATGTAGGTCGATATGCAGTGCCCAGTGACTCGGTGACCTCGGCGGCTCTTGCTTGCGCGTGTTCCTTGCGTTGGGGTTTGACCCAAGATGGACCCATGAAGGTATTGGTCACTAGCTCGCGGATGCCGTTCGCGCTGGGGATGGTGCGCATGCTGGCGGCTGAGGGCTGCGAGGTCTATGCCGGCGACGACCACATGCTGTCGGCGGGGAACCATTCGAAGTATTTGGCGGGTCATTTCGTCTATCCGCCGGCGCGCAGCGACACGGTGGGCTTCCTCGCCGAGCTCGAACGGATCGTCGGCGAGTACGAGATCGACGTGATCATCCCGGCTTTCGAAGAGGTCTTCTACATTTCCACTCAGATCGAGCGGCTCAGTCGGGTCACGAAGATCTTTGCCTCGCCGTTTGCCACGCTGGCCCGTCTGCATCACAAGGGGGCGTTCGCGCGGCTGGTCAAGCACCTCGGGCTTCCGATCGCCGAGAGTGTTGAGCGTCACGGTGTATGACGACCACGGAGGGGTTTGGCGTCAGTGTTCTTGATCAGCTCTGGTGGTCATGGTGTCGCGGTGACTGGGTCGGACCAGGGGCGATTCCGGTAGGGGGCACGCGGTGTGCCGGTGGTTGCGCTGACCCGAGGTGGTTTGCAAGCCTGCAACACCGATCGCCCCTTGTCGATGTCAGCGGGCGAGGAGACTGTGGAATCTATGCCAGGAGCCCATCGCGGTGATCGTCGTTGCCGACCCTCACGAGACCCAGGCGGGGCTGCGCGAAGGGCGAGTGGTGTGCCCGGGCTGTGGTGGGCGGTTCCGCAAGCATGGATTTGCGCGGTCGCGGTCGGTGCGTACCCGCGGCGGTGCACGCCGTCAGTTGCGTCCGGCCCGGGTGCGCTGTATCAACCCGGCCTGCGGCCGCACGCAGGTGCTCCTGCCGGCCTGGTGCGTGCCCGGCCGGGCCGACGACGCCGACACCATCGATCGGCACTGCTGGCCGCCGCCGCCGGCCAGGGGCATCGATCGATCGCCGAGCGGTTGGGTGTGCCCGCCGATACGGTGCGTGGCTGGCTGCGCGCGGCACGTACCGGTAGTCCATGGCTTTGCCAGCGCGCCGCCGAGGTGCACGGCCGGGTCAACCTGGCCCGTGAAGACCCCGTCTTGCCTGTAGCGGACCGAACACCGTTGGCGTACGCGGTCGATGCACTGGGTGCTGCCGCGGCCGTCCGGCGCTTCTTCGGCGCCGTTCTGGAGGCCTCGGGATGGCAGCTGATCGTGCTCATCACAGGTGGCCGTCTGCTGCGGCCACCGCCCGACCGGTCCGGCTGAATCCACGGCACCGAAAAATTGGTGAAGTCTGTGTTGTTCACCACACCACCCGGCCTCCCGGGCGCATATTCGCCGACGGCTGGGCGTGTCCCATCGTCAAGCTGACGCCCCAAACCGCACGAAACCGTGTGCACCGTCAGTGTCGCAACCATCCTCAAAATCAGCGTCGCGCAACACCGAGGCCGTCCTAGTGGCCTCCGACGGCGAGCTGCGTGAGGCTATCGATCACCTCGAAAGGTACTTTGCGCGCGCCGCCTTTTCGCGCGGCGGGGCCGGCTGTCTGACTAACACTGGTCCGCTGGCCGGCGCGCTGGAGATATCCGAGGTCCAACCCACGCCGGCGTCGCCCTGGCTGGTGCAGCCGTTCGTGGACGGTGAGACGGTCTGCACCTACAGCACCGCTCACCAGGGCCGTGTCAGTGCGCATCTGATGTACCGAATCCCTCGGCAGCGGAAGCACAGCACGGGCATCCAGTTCGAGGCTGTCGACGCAACGGAGTCGCTGAAGCTGATCGAGCCGATCGTGGCCGAGCTGGACTATACGGGCCAGATCTCCTTTGACTTCCTGATGACCGATGACGGCCTGACCTTCGTGGAGTGCAATCCACGCGCCACCGACGGCCTGCTGCTGATGCCGCGAGAAGAGCTGGCGGCGGGGCTGCTCGCCCCGCGGCCCGAGACGTTCGTGCTCCAGCCTGGGGGCCGAGTGCAGCTCGCTTTCGCCGTGCTGGCCGATGGCTTCGCTGATCGTCTGGACCGTCTGCCCGAGACGATCGGTGACCTCGCACAGGTGCGAGACGCAGGCAGTGGTTGGCACGATCCGCTGCCCACGCTGTACTCGACGCTGGCGATCTGCCATTCCGTCGGTCAGAGCTTCCGCGAGCACATGGGCAAGGTAGTGGCCATTGCCGGCGACATGGCCTGGGACGGCGAGTACATCGACGGAATGTCGCAGGACGACGCGATGCTACTCACCCGTCTGGGCCTCCAGCGCGGCGAATCGTAGGACGCTGCGCCGTTTATCGGTAGAAATCTCCATTGTGCAGCCCGAGATATGCGGGCTACCTGCATACTTACCGCAGTAAACGTGCATCCCTTCGATGGTGGGGAACTGGCCAGAGAGAATGCGCGCCACGCCGGACGTTGGCGTTGCTTGCGCAGACAGATTCGTGCCGGAAATATGCCTCGTGAAGCTACAGGCGATGTTTGCAGGACGCCGGCCTTGAACGTGTACTAGTCGCGGGGAACCGCCTGCCAGTTAGGGGCGAACCTGGCTGGACAGCCACGGCGACCCCTCGACGGTTGGTCGTTCGGGGTGTACTTTTGCACTCCGGCGATCCGCCGGCCAGGAGCTGTCTGGGATCAGGCGCCTGCTCAGATCCCCGTCTGCCCGGCCTCACGCAGTGGTGTTGGCGGTGGCGAGCTGTGATCGGACGCGTACTAGCGGCGCGTGGGGGTTCTGTGGCTGTGGGATGGCCGCGAGGGTGAAGTCGGCGATCGCGCCGGGGCGAAAGACCAGGCAGTGCGTGGAGCCGCCGAATTGGAAGTAACCGAGTTCTTCGCCCTTGGCGATGTGGTAGCCCGCCGTGATGTTCGGGTGGATGTTGCAGGAGGAGACCTCCACCATGCCGACCGGCACGAAGGCCAGCAGGCCGATGACCGGATCATCGGCTTGGATGAGGAAGATCGCCCGCGCGGCGACATGGGCCAGGTAGGACTGCGAGTCGGTTTCGGAGTAGTAGGTGCCCTCCTTCAGGAACGCCCGCACGATCGTCCCGGCGACCGGACTGTGCCACCGGTGGTAATTGGTGGCGCTCAGAAAGCCCTGGTAGACGGTTCCGCCGACGAACTGTTCGACCGAGTCGTCGTTGGCCAGCATGTCCTGCAGCGAATAGGGTCGGCTCTTGATCCAGAACCGGTCCTGGCGCTGAACGTCGGTGCTGATCCGGTGCGGCGTGGACTCACAGGCACTGACGATCACCGTGTCGTCCTGCGGTGAGGCGACCGGACGTGCACCGTCGGTGAAGCGTCGGGTGAAAAAGTCGTTCCAGGAGACAAAGCCCCAGTGCTCGTCGTGCGGGTCGTGCTCATATTGCTCGATCCCCACCGCCCGTTGGGCCGCAGCACACTTCCAGCCCGTGGGCGAATCGTTGAGCACGTAAGCGAATCGGGGCCGCTGAGGAACTCACACCACGCGGTCAGGATCTTCTTCAGCATCGCGTTGATGCGTGGGTCGCGGAAAGCGGCCAACCCCGCCGGGGTTCCCGTCGCCCAGTCCAAGATCGCGCCTAGCGGGATAGTTACCACGTTCTCACCGAACTCGGGCGCCATCGTCAACACCTCATTGATCAGGCGCACCAGCTGCGGCACACTCTCCAGGTGCCGTTTGCGGTACCGCTTGATTCGCGGCACTTGGGAGATCATCTCGTTGACGTACAACCGCACCACCGGGTCGGTGTCGATCAACTCTTGGAGCTCGGTAAGCACCGGATGGAGCGCTACGTGCTCACCCTTTGCTTCCACCCGCTCTCGGTGCCCCTCAAGCCAGGACTCCAAATCATCCTGATCCAGCGGCAACCAGCCGGCCCGCCGCCGCACATCCCCACCATCGGGACCAGCCGCCATACCCCCAAACCTACGCCATACCCCCAAACCTAACGGAAACGGTTTCCCTCAGACAGTTCTGCTCCTTGTCGCCAACCGCAACTCGGGGCCCCCTTAGGATCAACTCTTCAGATAGCGGCACGCGGTCGCCCGTCCCATCCCGAATGCTTCGGCCAGACCGCGCACAAGTTCACCGGTCGCGGCAAGACGGAGCAACTGCTCTTGGCGCTCAGCGCTGAGTTGGGGGTTCGGTGGCCGGCAATCCCGCGCGCGGCGGGATTGCCGGGACACGACATCACGCTCGCGGCCAAGTTCGAGTTCGACTTCGGCCAGCGCGGCCATGATGGCCGCCACGGCACGCCGGCTAGCAGCTATCGCTACTTCGACGTGGCCAACAGCCGCCAGCCCAAGATTTCCCATCGTTACAAACGAAATACCCGGTCCAAGTAGCCCGCGACGAGCGCGTCCGCGCGGCCGCGTGCCGCGACGGCCTGCCGATCAGCCTCTGCGAGCAGTTCGGCTGGATCTACGACGTGGGGGTGGGCCCGCGTCTCTTCCCCGTTGTCCAACCAGCGCTTGATTCCGGCCGTGGTTACCTCCGGATGAAACTGCACGCCCAGGCTGCGGCCGACCCGGTATGCCTGCACGGCAGCGGCGTTCCTGGCCAGTTCGATCGCGCCCGGTGGCGGGGTAAAACTGTCGTAGTGCCATTGGAACCACGGGCCGGCCGGGATCAGCGCGGGCACGTCGGAGTCGATACGCACCCAACCGACTTCCGGGTCCTTCGACCGGGCGACCGAACCGCCCAGCGCCCGTGCCAGTACCTGGGCGCCGAAACAGATGCCGAGCACGGCACCGCCGGCCGCGACCGCCCCGGACAGCCACCGTAGCTCGGGCGTTAGCCATCGGCCTATGCCCACGTCGTCATAGGCGGCCCACGGCGCGCCTAGCACCACCAGTAGGTCGTAGTCCGAATTGTCCGGAAAGGACACCTCGATGTTCGGTGAGTCGTGTCGATCCGCAGGCACCACCAGGAATTCATCCACCTTCCAGCGTCGATCGGACAGCGCATCGCCGATCAGGCCGGTGGACGACACGGCGTCGTGCAAAACACACAGCGCACGCACGGTTACTCCCCTCGGTGAGTGGTGACGCGGATCGGTACCGCTGGATCCCGTTCGCGAAGTCGCTGCGCACCCTGCGACGTCTCCCGCTAGCCCGATGTGCTTGATTCGTGGCGGCAGCGTCTCGAACATCAGCCGGATTTCCAGGCGGGCCAGTTGATTGCCCAGGCAAAATTATGGACTTTCCTTTCCGAAGACGCCAGCACCTGCCGGCTACCCCGCTGATCGGCCAGCGTCGGGCCAGCCGCGGCGACGTCGAGCAACTCGACACTGCGCCACCAAGGTGTGCAGCAGATCGGCGACGTCGTAGTCGTCCGCCAGGGTGTCGGCCGACGTTGACACGACGCGACGAAAATGCGTCGAGCACCTGCTGTTCACGCTCAACCTACGCCAACCACCTCCTGAAGAATCGCTTCGCGCTGCTGGCTTTTCACTGCGGTCCTCGTCCAACCACAGCCCCGCCAGCCGGACGCGGCTCGGACACGTAGTAGCGACACGCCCGCATAACGACACAGGCAACTGACGCCTGATATGTAGGCCTGGTTTGTCAAGAGGCAGGTGAAAGCTGCCCGGGCCAATGTCGGAGCGGCTTCGTTTGATCGCCTAGTACTGCAGCCGGTGCGCCCAGTGGTCAGGAGGTGATTGTTTAGGTCATGACCTGATCAAAAAAAGCTCGTCGTCGCCTGCCGGTGTGAGTCCGGTCCGGGTAGCTGTCAGACATCCCAGGAGCTTAAATGTCAAGCGGCGGTTTGTTGATCTTGATTGTGGGACGGCCAGGCGGTGGCTTCGTCGTAGAGCGTGCGGGTCTTGAGGCAGCCGTGCAGGATTCCGACGAGCCGGTTGGCGAGCTGGCGCAGCGCGGGGTTGTGGCCGAGGCCGCGGGCGCGTTGCTTGTCGTAGTAGGCGCGTGCGCCGGGCGAGGCGCGCAGCGCGGAGAACTGCGTCATCAGCGCGTCGATGAGCCTGTCCTGATGCACGAACCGCGCGAGCACGACCTTCTTCTTGCCGGAGGCGCGGGTGATCGGGCTGGTTCCGGCGTAGTTCTTGCGGGCCTTCGCGTCGGCGTACCGTGCTGGGTCGTCGCCGAATTCGGCGAGCACCCGGGCGCCGAGGATCGGTCCCAGGCCGGGCTGCGACAGGATGATCTCAGCGTCCGGGTGCCGGTGAAAATGCTCCTCCACCTGCTCTTGCAGGATCGCGATCTGCTCGTTGAGGGTGGTGAGCACGGCCACGATCGAGCGGGTGGCAGCCGCGTACGCGGTGGTGATCACCGGGTCGCGGCCGAGCTGCTCGCCGCGCAGCGCGTCCTGGATCCGGCTGGTCTTGGTGTCGATGTCGCGGCGACCGGCGTGTTTGAGCGCGGCCCGGATCTGGCTGCGGTTCAGCTTCGCCGCCGACGCGGGGTCGGGGGCTCTGCCGAGCAGTTCCAGCGCATCGGCCGCGTCGAGATCGTCGAAGGCTTCCAGCGCGGCGGGGAAGTACTCGCGCAGCGCGTGCCGCAGCCGCTGGGTGTGGCGGGTGCGGTCCCAGATCATCGTCTTGTGCGAGCGGGCAACAACTTTCACCGCCTCGGCTGCCGCGCTGTCGCCGGCCACCGGGCGCAGCTGGTGCGAGTCGGTGCGGACCATGTCGGCCAGCGTGTGTGCGTCCGCCGGGTCGCTCTTGGCGCCGGAGACGCTGTGCCGCTCCCGGTACCGGGCCACCGACAGCGGGTTCACCGCGTACACGGTGTATCCGGCCGCGATCAGCGCGGCCACCCACGGGCCCCGGTCGGTCTCGATTCCGATCGCCACCTCGGCCATGTCGGCGTCGGCGCCCAGCTCGGCGCCGATCATCGCGTGCAACCGCGCGATCCCGGCCGCGCCCTCGGGCAGCCGCGCCCTGGCCAGCCTGCGTCCCGCCGAGTCCATCAGTTCGACGTCGTGATGATCTTCCGCCCAATCGTCGCCCACGTACAGCAATTTCGCCACTCCTCGCTCCTGTCTGCAGTTGTCCGGGTTACAGCCCGGCAGCGTGCGGGAGAGCTCTCGGCAACCTAATGAAGCAGTGCTCACGCCACGCGGGGCGGGCACGACATCCCATCAGCGATCCCTTCTCCCGGGCGAACCGGTGGGGGCGACGATCTGACATCAGGACTCGAAATCCAGGAGGCATCAGTGCTCACCCACCGGCCGCTACCGTAGCAAGTCTGCCCGAAGGCCGGACCCGCTAATACTCATTAGGAGGCCCGGTAGCAGGCTGGCGGCTCGGTCTGGAAACGGGTCGGGTCGAAGCCCAGCGTCGAAAGCCGCTGCAGTATTAGCACACTCCCCAGCATGATTGGCGCACCGCCGCTGCGGCCGCCGAAGCTGCGATGCGCTGTCATTCCGCCCGCGCCGTGACATACTGGCATCCCGCTGATGCCGCCGGCGAACAGGTTGGCCAGACCCATGGTTATTGCCAGGCGCCCCGGGCGCACCCGCGCGGCGGCGTCGCCGAAATAGGTGCGCGCAGCGTCCGCGGTGGCCAGGCACGAGTTGGCGAATGACAACGGGAACTGCGGCACCACCAAGGCGGCTGCCGCGGCAGTGAACGCGGTCCTGCTCAGGTGCGGGCTGTGCACCGCCGACGGGCCGAAGGTGACTGAGCCGTGGAACGTCAGCACCATCGCCACTGCGGCCAGGGCGACGAAGACCAGCGTGATCTGGTGGCGCCGCAGCAGCAGCGCCGCTACGATGACCGCCGCGGTCGCGCCGGCCAGCCGCCAGATTGAGTGCCGGTGGTCGGTGAATGTGTTCGGCGTCGCGGCCACCAGTTGCCACGCCAACTGGCAAAACAGCAGTCCCACCGACAGCTGAACGCCCCGAATGATAGGAAGCGGAAACACTTTGGCGATCCGATCCGACAAGCCCGACGCCCCGAGCGCCGCAAAGATCAAACCCATCAAGAGGGCGCCTGCGGCGATGTCATCGGAGCCCAAACGGTGCGCGATCGCGATTGCCCCGAAAGCCTTCAACGGCTGTACCGGCACCGGAAGCCGGTAGACCAGGCCAGCTACCACATACGGAAGTGGGGCGTGCGAGTTGCTTGACCCGAATGTGAGCGCGAAGGTTGCGCCGGCGGACCAGCCAAGCCGATCACGCGCTAAAGTCAGGAAGATGTCTGTTGACTCCCCCGAAGTCGGGCGGTGGGTGAAGGTTCTCGACCAGACTCGCTGTATCGGCTGCCACGCGTGTAGCGCCGCATGTAAAAGCGAGAACGAGGTTCCGCTGGGCGTGAACCGGACCTACGTCAAATCTGTGGATGTCGGCGAGTTCCCGGTTGCGCGCCGCGCGTTTCAGGTGACGCGGTGCAATCAGTGCACCGACGCCCCGTGCGTGATAGCCTGCCCCACTCGGGCGATGTATAAGCGCCCCGATGGGATCGTCGACTTCGACAAGAGCATCTGCATCGGCTGCAAAGCGTGTATGGCCGCATGCCCCTATGACGCCATATTCATCAACCCGGAGGATCATTCCGCGGAGAAGTGCAATATGTGCGCCCACCGTCTCGACGTCGGGTTGGAACCCGCATGCGTGACGGTGTGTCCCACCGAGGCGATTCTTGTCGGGGACTTAGAGGATCCTTCCGCTAAGGTCACTGAGCTTATCTACCGGCATCCTGTTGTGGTGCGACGACCGGAAAAGGAAACCGCGCCGGGGGTCTTTTACCTTGGCGCCCACCAGGCCACGCTGGATCCGTTGGCGGCGCGCCGGCCGGACGGCGGCCTCTACGCGTGGGCGACTCAGGGGCCCAACGATGTCCAATTGGTGGCGGCGGGCCACTCGGCTGGTCCGACCTCCTCAGCGGCAGCGCTGGTGTCCTACGACGTCCCCCATCGGGCGCCGTGGGGATGGCGGGTGAGTCTCTACACGTGGACGAAGAGCGTGGCGGCCGGCCTGCTGATGGTCGCGATAGCCTTGACGCTGTTTGGTGTGAACGGCTGGAACGACGCGCTGACAAGATGGGTCGCCCCGGTTGGTTCGCTGGTGTTTTTGGCGATCACCGGCGTCCTTTTGACCTGGGATCTGAAGCACCCGTTTCGCTTCTATCTGATCTTCACCCGGCACCAGTGGCGTAGCTGGCTGGTGCGCGGAGGATTCATGCTCGCCGGCTACGGCGGGATCCTCAGCGTGTACCTGCTGGCCGTCATCTTCGGTGTGGGGTGGCTGCAACGGCTCAGCGGAATCATTGCAGTGCCCTCGGCGGTTGTCACCGCGTACTACACCGCTTTTCTGTTCGCCCAGGCCAAAGCTCGCGACCTGTGGCAAAGCGCTTTGCTTCCCATCCATCTGACGTTGCAGTCGGTACTGGCTGGCGCGGCTGGCCTGCTGCCGTTTTCGCTGGCCGCCGGCTATGCCCCGCACCGGACATTCGTAGCCATCACGATCGTTATGGCGGCCGCCGCCGTCCACATGCTGCTGGTGTGGGCTGAGGTGGCGCTGCCGCACGTCACCGCGCACGCGGAACTGGCGATCCACGAGATGGTCTGGGGCCGGTTCGCCCCGTTCTTCTGGGTCGGCATCGGCGGTGTCGCGGTGGCGGTTGCCGCGCCGTGGATCGGTTGGCCCGTGGTGCCGTGCGTGCTGATCGGGCTGCTGGCCCACGAACACGCATACGTCCAAGCCGGGCAGTCGGTTCCGTTGGCTTGAGGCTGGGGCTTGAGGCTGGGGCGTGAGGCTGGGACGTGAGGCTGGGAAAGGAACAGCGATGCGAAAATCCACATCAGCGGAGATCGACCAACTCGCCAGGCGGGTGTCGGCGGCCCGCCATGCCGTCGAGCAGCGCGGCGAGACCTTCTATCAGGGTCCCAGCGCTGTCCATCTGGCGTCGTTTCCGCCTAAAGAGCGCTGGGACAACTGGGTGGAGCTGGACTCGCGGTCGTGGCCGCGGCGCGTCGAGCACAGCTACCTGCTGGTGCCGACGACGTGTTTCAACTGTGAATCGGCCTGCGGGCTTTTGGCCTACGTCGACCGGGACTCGCTGCAGGTCCGCAAGTTCGAAGGCAATCCCGAACATCCCGGGTCGCGGGGGCGAAACTGCGCGAAGGGCCCGGCGACTATAAATCAGGTCACCGACCCCGACAGGATCCTTTACCCGCTCAAACGCGTTGGTCCTCGCGGCGGCGGACGGTGGCAGCGCGTCAGTTGGGACGAGGCGCTCGACGCGCTCGCGCAACGCCTGCGCGCCGCGATCACCGAGAACCGGCAAAACGAGATCATGGTGCACCTCGGACGCCCCGGCGAGGACGGCTACACCGAACGGGTGCTGGCCAGCTGGGGGGTCGACGGCCACAATTCGCACACCAACGTCTGCTCGAGCGGGGGCCGCACCGGCTACCAGTTCTGGATGGGTATAGATCGACCCAGCCCCGACCACGCCAACGCCAAGGTCATCTACCTGATCAGTTCGCATCTGGAGACCGGGCACTACTTCAACCCGCACGCGCAGCGGATCACCGAGGCCCGGGCGAACGGAGCCAAGCTGATCGTGCTCGACACCCGGTTGTCGAACACCGCGACACACGCCGATTACTGGCTTTCGCCGAAGCCCGGCAGCGAGGCTGCGATCAACTTGGCCATTGCCCGCCACCTCATCACCACCGGTGGCTACGACCGGGAGTTCGTCCGCCGGTGGTGGAACTGGGCTGAGTACCTGCAAGCCTGCGCGCCCGAGCTGCCCCCGACCTTCGCCTCGTTCGAAGCCGAGCTTCGCCGCTTGTACGACGCGTACACCTTCGACGCTGTCGCCGCCGAATCCGGAATCGCCGCGAAGACGCTGCGGGCAGTCGCCGAAACGGTGGCCCAGGCCGGCACCCGGTTCGCCGCGCACTGTTGGCGTTCGGCCGCCGCCGCCAATCTCGGCGGATGGCAGGTGTCGCGGACGGTGTTCCTGCTCTCGGCGCTGCTGGGCGCGGTGGGCACTGAGGGCGGCACGTTTCCCAACGCCTGGAATAAGTTCGTGCCCAAGCCGATTCACACACCGCCGCATCCGGCGGTGTGGCAGGATCTCAGCTGGCCACTGGAGTATCCACTGGCCCAGAACGAGATGTCGTTCCTGCTGCCGCATCTGATCAAAGACGGTCGTGGCCGCCTCGACGTCTACTTCAACCGGGTGTACAACCCGGTGTGGACCAATCCCGACGGCTTGTCGTGGATGGAGGTGCTCGCCGATGAGCAGGCCGTCGGCTGCTATGTCGCATTGACCCCGACGTGGAGCGAGTCGGCGTATCTGGCGGACTGGGTGCTGCCGATGGGGCATGCCTCAGAGCGGCACGACAGCCACTCCTACGAGCAGTACGACGGCCAGTGGATCGGGTTTCGGCAGCCCGTGCTGCGCGAGGCGCGGCAGCGGCTGGGCGAGTCGATCAGCGACACCCGCCAAGTCAACCCGGGCGAGGTGTGGGAGGAGAACGAGTTTTGGATCGAGCTGTCCTGGCGGATCGACCCGGACGGCAGCCTGGGCATCCGCCAATACCACGAGTCGCGCGCCCGGCCCGGCGAAAAGCTCACCGTCGATGAGTATTACGGCTGGATGTTCGACAACTCCGTGCCGGGGCTGCCCGAACGGGCCGCGCAGGAAGGTTTGACTGCGCTGGAGTTCATGCGCCGCTACGGGGCGTTTGAGATCGCGCGGGGTGTCGGCGCGATCTACGAACACGAGGTTCCCGCCGAGGAGTTGCTGGATTCGCATGTCAGCCCGACCGGCCGGGTGTATACCGCCGCGCCCGAACGCGACGCCGTCAATGTGGTTCCGGTCGCGTCGCCGCAGCCCGACTCGCAGGGGCGACGGGCGGTCGGGGTGCGCGTGGACGGGCGGATCCTGCGGGGATTTCCGACCCCGTCGGGTCTGCTCGAGTTCTATTCGTCGACGGTGGCGGCATGGGGTTGGCCCGAGCACGCGCTGCCAGGCTACATCAAAAGCCACGTGCATCCCGATCAGCTCGCCGACGATCAGGTGGTGCTGCTCTCGACGTTTCGGCTGCCGACGCAGGTGCACACCCGCAGCGCCAACTCCAAGTGGCTCGATGAACTGGCCCACACCAATCCGGTGTGGATTCACCCCGCCGACGCGGCACGGTTCGGTATTGGGAAAACCGGTGACCTGGTGCGGGTCGAGACCGCGATCGGGCATTTCGTCGCCAAAGCCTGGATCACCGAGGGCATCCGCCCGGGCGTGGTCGCCTGCAGCCATCATATGGGGCGCTGGCGCACCGCGGCCGAGCCGAACGGGGCGCGCGCCATGATGGCTGTCGTCGACCTGGACCGCGACGGGCCCGCCTGGTCGATGCGACGGCTGCGGCCCGTACAACCGTATGAAAGCAGCGACCCTGATACTCAGCGCATTTGGTGGGGTGACACCGGTGTGCACCAAAACCTCGTATTCCCGGTTCACCCCGACCCGATCTCGGGAATGCACTGCTGGCATCAGGCGGTGCGGGTAAGGCCAGCCGGCTCTGAGGATCGGGCCGGCGACATCTGCGTGGACACCGCCAAGGCGCGCGAGGTGTATCGCCAGTGGCTGGCGATGACGCGCACCGCGCCGATGGTGACACCGGATGGAACCCGCCGTCCGCATTGGCTGCTGCGTCCGCTCAAGCCATCCGATGACGCCTACCGGATTCCAGCCCGGTGACGACGGCCGATGTTGTGCTGCAGGCCGCCGCCGGCCGCTGCGAATTGCTCCGTGCGCTCGGCGCGGTCGCCTACTCGCCGCCGCCGGCGCCCGATCAGGTGACCGACGCCCTGAGCCTTCCCCGCATCAGCGCCGCCGACCACACCGAAACATTCATCCTGGCGGCGCCGCCGCATGCGGCTATCCACCTGAACCCGCAAGGCGCGTTGGGCGGGCAAGGGCTCGACCGAATCGAGGGGTTCTGGCGCGCGGCCGGCGTAGATCCCCCCGCCGACGCCGACCATCTCGGTGTGCTGTTGATGTGTTACGCCGGTCTGCGGGACACCGGCGCCGACCATGATCGACTCGTCGCCGATGCACTGTTCTTCGAACACATCTGGTCTTGGGCGGCCGGTTATCTTTGCGCCGTCGCGGATCTGGGCTGCGATGCGATCACGGCGTGGGCCGACCTCACCCTGGCGGCGCTGACCGAAGAGCAGCCCCGAGTACGGGCCTTCGGATCGCTGCCGCTGGCGTTGCGCGCGGCCCCCGATCCTCTGGACGAAGCCTGCGGATTCGACGAGTTGCTTGACGCCGTGGTCAGTCCGATCAAATGCGGAATGGTGCTCACCCATCGCGCCTTGTGGTCCGGGGCAGCGGCTATCGGCGTGGGATACCGGCGCGGGGAGCGTCGGTTCGCGCTGAAAGCGATGCTCGGCCAAGACAAACGGGCCACACTGCGGTGGCTTTGCGCGCACGCCGAAACGTGGGCGATCCGTCACGGCGAACGAGGCGACCCAACCTCGCAGTGGTGGGCTGCCCGCGCCGCGCGCAGTGCCGCGGTGTTGGCAACGCTCGCAGAGTCGGCGCCGTGACCGACCGGCAGATGCTCGCTTCCCAGGTACGTTCAGCCGTGGGTGATGTTGTCGACCCCGAACTTCGTTGTCAGCTAGCTGAATTGGGCATGGTGCGACACGTCGGGGCCGGTCGTCGCGGCCGGGTTCGCGTCGACATCGCTTTGACAACCCCGAACTGCCCGATGTCCGAACAGATTCGACACGATGTCGCGGCCGCAGCCGAGAGGGTCGCCGGGGTGAAGCGCTGCGAGGTCAGACTATCGACAATGTCGCCCGACGAACGTGACCTCGCCGCTCGTTACGCGATCGAGGGCCGCGCCCCCTCAGATCCGCGCGCAATATACGCGGTCGCAAGCGGAAAAGGCGGCGTCGGCAAATCCAGTATTGCCGCGAATCTCGCTGTGGCGCTGGCTCGACAGGGCCGTCGCGTCGGACTGATCGACGCCGACGTGTGGGGATATTCCGTGCCACAGCTCTTCGGGGTGCACCGCGCACCCGTCGCGATGAACGGGCGGATGATTCCGGTCCACGCGCACGGCATCGCCTTGATGTCACTGGGTTTCTTCGTCGGCTCCAACGAGCCGATCGTGTGGCGGGGCCCGATGCTGCACAAGGCGCTCACCCAGTTCGTCACCGACACCTTCTGGGGAGACCTTGACGTGCTGATCCTGGATCTGCCTCCAGGCACAGGCGACGTGACGCTCTCGGTGCTCGAGCTGCTGCCCGACGCCGCACTGGTAGCGGTCACCACCCCCCAACTGGCGGCTCGTTCGGTGGCCAGCAGAGTGGGCGCGCTGGCAAAGCAGGTGCGGATGCCGGTCGCGGGAGTCATCGAGAACATGAGCGAACTGGTTTGCCCGCACTGCGCGCAGCCCAGCAGGTTGTTCGGCGCCGGTGGCGGCGAACAACTGGCAACCGAAATCGGTTGCCAGGTTCTCGGACAGATACCTTTGGACGTCGAGCTTCGCGAATCCGGCGACCGGGGCGTCCCGGTGGTGGTCGCGCGGCCCGAAAGCGCCTCGGCCCTCGCACTCTGCAGAGCCGCAGCGCAGCTGCGGCCCGTCCGGCGGCCATTGGCAGGCCGACCCCTCGGGCTTACCCCGAACCATCCAAAGGAGGACGCTCGGTAAATACCGCGCAACGGCGCCTCATTCAGGTTGACAGGTTCCGGGTATGATCGAAACTTCGAATTTCGACTTGGGCGAAATGGCGATAAATCAGAAGGAGTATTGAAAGAAGATGACGGATTCACAGACACTGCTGACTGTTTGGCAGTACTGTCCCGCCCTGTGACCGCGCTGACGTCGCCGTGACACCGACTGAGGAACACGAACCCGATTATCGGTTCACGCTGGCCAACGAACGCACCTTCCTGGCGTGGATTCGCACGTCGCTGGGCTTGGTCGCCGGCGGGGTCGCCCTGATGCAACTCGCCCCGAATTTCAGCGTTCGCGACGTGCGCCTAGCTCTCAGCGTGCTGCTGGTGGCCGCGGGCGGCACGCTCGCCGCACTCTCGGTCCGGCGTTGGCAGCGCACGCAGCAGGCCATGCGCCGCGGAGCGGAAATGCCGACTAGCCGCATCCCCTTCGCCGTCGGCGTTGCCTCGGTGGCAGTGGCTGTCCTGGTCATCGTTGTGCTGGTTAGGATCTGAGCGTGATCGCACCGACCGGCGAGGCCGGCCTGCAGGCCGAGCGCACCCAACTGTCATGGGAGCGCACGGCGATCGGGTTCCTCGCCATCGGCATGTTGATCCTGCTGCGTCATAAGGAATTGCCCTTCCCGGGCCGATCCGTCGCCGCGACGATGGCGTTCGCCCTGACGATCGTGGTCGTGCTGATCGGCAAAGCACGAAGCAGTGGCGCGATGACAGCGCGCACTGGGATCCTTGCCGTCGGGTACGCCACCGTTGGCCTGGCCATCACCGTCGGCGTGCTCATCTTGTCGGTTGAAGCCTGAGAAACCCCTCGGCTTGGCGGCCAGGATCCACCGGCATGACCCGACCCGGAAGAGCCCGAATTAAAGATATTTCGGTAATACGGTGAGCCGCTGCGTGGGATTCGCATTGCGGTATAGGACAATTGGCGTGTGGCAAGAAAGTCTGGTAGACGGCGGTCGGGTACGGGCTCCAGAGTGCCTGCGCGGCGGGACTTTCAAGCTCTCAAGGACCGGCGGATGGCAGCAGCCGGCATGCTCGCCCGCGGCAAGCGTCAGGCCGACGTAGTAGACAAGCTGGGTGTCACGGCGCAGACCGCGTCGCGTTGGCATCGGACCTTCGTGGCCGAGGGCAAGAAGGGGCCGGCCGGCGCGGGCCGGGCCGGCCGGTTACCGAAGCTGTCCGACGAGCAGCTGGCGCAGGTCGAGCAGGACTGCTGAACGGCCCACGGGCCAATGGCTTCCCGACCGAGATGTGGACCCTGGCGCGGGTGGCCGATGTGATCGAGACGTTGACCGGCGTCCGTTATGGCCAAACGCAGACGTGGACGCTGCTGCGGGAGCGGCTGAGATGGAGCAAACAGCGCCCAGCGCGACGCGCGGTCGAACGCGACGACGAGGCGATCGCCACCTGGGTCAAGCAGGACTGGCCGCGGATAAAAAAGCGCCAGGCGCCGCGGCGCCGCCGGAGTCGCGCCCCGCTACCGGGTCGGCGTCGAGGAACCCGATCTTGATATCGCCCTCAGCCGCATCGAGCGCCTTCTCCAACTGGTCCATGGTGTCCAGAGAAATGGCCTTGCGGGCGTGCGGCCGGTTGATGGTCAGCAGGGCCAGACCCGCGTCGAACTCGACGTCCACCATGCGCCGCTTCCCATCGTGCGCTATTGGCATTCTCCTGCGCGGAGAATAGCATCGGCCCCTTGACTCACGACTCGACTGACTTTTCTATGACCCTAACGTTTGCGGCCGGAGTCCTGAGCCAATGCGCAATATTCCCCCTGACCTGCTCACGCGGTATGAGGAAGCGGGCTGGTGGAAGCGCGAAACCCTCGGACAGGCGCTTGGAACACCCCGTGGTTGCTCAAGTCGCGGTGATCGGTGTTTGCCGACCAGCGGCTCGGCCAGGTGGGCAAGGCGTTCGTCGTGCCGAAAGGCGGCGGTGTCCGAGGATGATCTGATCGCCTGGTGCCGCGACCGGATGGCTGGTTTCAAAGCGCCGCGGTACATTTGAGTTTCTCGACGAGTTGCCGCTGGACACAACAGGCAAGGTGATGAAGGACCGACTTCGGTGAGATCCGCGGATCCGCAAGCGCATTCGATGGTGATCGCGTCGGACTTTTCCGTGCCGAACCCGGCACAGGTGTGGCCGCTGCTGCAAAGCCGGAGATCGGCGCTCGCCGGTATCGGTGCGCGCCATGTGCTGGTCTACACGTCGACACGTGACTACGGTCGTGTCCTGGTGACGATCGGTGTGCGCAGCCGCGAGCCGATTGTCGACTTGCTGCGCTCCCGGGTGTTCTTCGACTGGTTCGACGCCGTTGGCGTAGGAGACATTCCGGCGGTCTTCGCCGGTGAGATCGTCGAACGGTTCAAAGCCGGCGCGCCGGCTGAAACGGCGCCGGGCATCGTGGTCGCTGCGACCGCATCGATACCCGATGTGGGCAGTCTGGTCGCCGAGATCCGCGGTGCGCTGCGCCGATTCGAGGCTGCGGGCATTCGGGAAACCCGGCTCTTCCGGGCCTTCGATGACGGGCACGAGGTGATGATCCTGCAGGAGCTCGACGACGACGAGCGTGCACGGCGGTGGATCGAACACCCCGACCCCGCTGCGCCGTGGATCGATGGCGCCGGCAGGGGCGCCTACCCGCCCGTGTTTGTGGGCAAATTCTTCGACATGATACGGATCGACGGGTGAACGGATCCCTCGATGTTCGCGTGCCTGTGTGACGGCATCACCGGCCAAGCGGCGGACGCCGTCGCCGACGGGGCGTCGACGACCAATCAGATCGCCACTTCATGCGGCGCCGGCGCCGACTGCGGTCGCTGCCGGCACGCACTGCGCTCGCTCATCGCCGCGTGCTGCCATCTGGAGAAGTCGGCCGGGCCAGTTCGGTCAACAGATTCGGCGCATCGAGGCGCGGCACGACCGCCTCGATGAGCACCATCCGGTCACCGTGATCCGCTGCTGCGATGAAGGCGTCATCGAGCTCCCCGTAGGTTTGAGCCCGAAACGTCAGGTGATTGGTCACACCAAGGGCGCTGGGAATGTCGGCCCAATTCCAGCCCACAATGTCGTTGTAGGGTGCGTCTTTCCCGTGAATCAGCCGCTCGATGGTGTAGCCGTCGTTGTTGACCACCACGATGACCGGCGACAGCCCTTCCCGCGAGAAGGCGCCGAGCTCCGGGACCGTCAACTGCGCGGCGCCGTCGCCGATCAGCAACACCGGCCTGCGGTCCCGGGCCGCCAGCCCCGCGCCGAGTGTGGCGGGCAGCGTGTATCCGATTGAACCCCATAACGGTTGGCCGATGAAGGTTACGCCGCGGGGCAGACGGTGGGTGGCCATGCCGTAGTACGAGGTGCCCTGATCTGCCAGCACCACATTGCCGGGTGTGAGCGCTTCGCAAAACCGGTCCCACAACAGTTTTTGGCTAAGCGGCTCGTGGCGGCCCGGGGATTGCAGCGGCACGTCGTCGGACGTCGCTGCGACCGCCGGCGAGGTGATCCCACGCCGGACGAGAATCGAGGTCAGTGCCTCCAGCGCGGCTTCCATCTCCAGCGGCGCGAACACCGCAGTGCCCACGGTGCTCTGCTCCACTCCAACGTCGATGGTCCTGAGCGGATCGATGCGTTGGCTGAAAAATCCGCTGACCATGTCGGTGAACACAACTCCGGCCGTTACCAGCACCGGCGCCTCTTCGATCGCCCGGCGCACCGGTTCGGCGCTGGCCGCTCCGGCATAGATGCCCAAGAAGGTCGGCGCGCTCTCATCGACGAGGCTCTTGCCCCACATCAACGTGGCGTGCGGCACCACGTCGGCGGCCAACAGCGCCTCGAGCTGCTTGACGGCGTTCAAGCGATGGACCAAAAGGTCCGCCAGCACGGTTAACTGGTGGTCGGCGATGAGTTCGGTTGCGGCTTCGATAAACAAAGCAAGTGCCCGTGGGCTGGTACCGCCGGTGTAGTGTGGCAACGGGGCTGCAGGGCGCTCGGTTTCGAAGCGTGCCACGTCGATGGGCAGCAGCAGATACCCGGGCCGCCGCTGCTCCCGCACCTCGGACAGCACTCGGTCGATTTCCCGGGTGGCCGTTGCCGGCATGAGATTTGCTTGGGCACAGGTGATTTCCCGACTTATCCGGAAGAAGTGCTCGAAATCGCCATCGCCCAGCGAGTGATGCAGAGCCCGGCGGGTGCCCTGTGCGTCTTTCGAAGGTCCTCCGACGATGTGGACCACCGGCACGTGCTCGGCGTAGCTTCCGGCGATCGCGTTGGCCGCTGATAGCTCACCCACGCCGAATGTGGTTACCACAGCTGACATCCCACGGAGCCGTCCGTACCCGTCGGCGGCGTAGCCGGCATTGAGTTCGTTGGCGTTTCCGACCCACCGGATGTCCGGATGGTCGACAATGTGGTCCAGGAACTCGAGGTTGTAGTCGCCGGGCACGCCGAAGACCTCGGTAACTCCGAGTTCTACCAGGCGGTCGAGCAGGTAGTCACCAACTGTGTAGGCGTATTCACTAGGAACAGTCACGACGACGACGGTACGCGTGTGCGGTCGAAAGCGCCGTCCGCGCGGCGCCGCCTCGCTATCGTCCGGACATGGCAGTCAATGAAACCCGCGAAATAGTCATCGAGGCGACCCCGGCGGAGCTCCTCGACGTCATCGCCGATGTGGAGTCGCTGACCGAGTGGTCGCCGCCGCATCAGAGCTCCGAGGTCCTGGACAGACACGAAGATGGACGGCCGAGCAAAGCCAAGATGAAGATAAAGGCGGCCGGGCTCACCGACGAGCAAGTCGTGGCCTACACGTGGCTTCGTCCTGAAACGCGCCACCAAAGGGACGATCGACACGGGGACCGAGGGCTTACGCCAGCGGGTGCTCGCGGTGAAGAAAGGTCACGCTTGACAGAGACACGGCCCCGGGTGCGGGCGGCGCTCCGTTCTATCGCTGCGATGAAACCGCGGACGGCAAGTACATGGCCGTGGGCGCAATCGAGCCGCAATTCTTCGCCGAGTTGCTCGCCGGACTGGGATTGTCCGCCGCTGAAGTGCCGGGCCAACTCGATAACGCTTCGTACGCCCGTTTACCGGGTCGTCTTGCCAGCTTTGGCGTGGTGGCCGTACGAGCATCGCGCGAGATCCTCATCGACGCGCCGCCGGAGGTGATCCTGGAGGCGCTGGCCGACGTCGGCTCCGTGCCGTCCTGGTGGTCGTCGGCACACAAACGATCCTCAGCGCCGCAACCGAGGGGCTGCGACGACGGGTCATGGCCGCTATCGGCTCAGATCGTTCGCAGTAGTGCCAGTCGGCGGACCGCCTCGTCGAGGGTGTCGTCTCGCTTGCAGAAGGTGAACCTCACCAAGTGATTCCACTGCGACCGCCCCGGGGCAGCGGGATCGCAGAACGCCGACATCGGGATTGCGGCGACGCCGACCTTTTCCGGCAGCGCGGCGCAGAACGCCGTGCTGTCGTCGTAACCCAACGGACGCGGATCGGCACACAAGAAGAAGGTGCCCGCGCTGTCGTGCATCCGAAAGCCGATCTCGGCCAATCCGCGTGCCAGCCGATCCCGCTTGTCCTGCAACGAAGTTCGCAGCGTGTCCACCCAGCTTCCTTCGGTGTTCAGCGCGTGCGCCACCGCCGGCTGAAACGGTGCACCCCCGACGTAACTCAGATACTGTTTGGCCGCTCGCAGACCGAGGATGAGTTCGGCTGGCCCGCAAGCCCATCCGATCTTCCAGCCGGTGCAGTTGAACATCTTCGCGGCGCTCGAGATCGTGATGGTGCGCTCGGCCATCCCGTCGAAACCGGCGAGAGGCAGGTGGCGGCGACCGTCATACACCAGATGCTCGTAGACCTCGTCGGTGATGACGAGCAAGTCGGCTTGGATCGCGACGTCTGCGATGGCGGCCAGCTCGGCCTCGCTGAGGACGGTGCCGGTCGGGTTGTGCGGCGAGTTCAGGATCAACGCCGTGGTGCGCGGCGTCACCGCGCGCCGCAACGCGTCGACGTCGAGCACGAAGCCGCGACCGTCGGGTACCAACGGCACGACGATCCGCTGCGCGCCGGCCATCGCCACCACGGGGGAGTAGGAGTCGTAGAACGGCTGGATCAAGATCACCTCGGCGCCGGGCTCGACCAGGCCGATCACCGCGGCCGCGATGGCCTCGGTGGCCCCGACCGTCACCAGGATTTCGGTGTCCGGGTCGTAGTCGGCGCCGAACTGCCGCTTGCGCTGCGCGGCGATCGCCTCACGCAACGCCGCGACGCCGATTCCCGGCGGGTACTGGTTGACGCCCTCGGCGATGGCGTGCTGGGCGGCCTTGAGCATCGCCGGTGGCCCGTCCTCGTCGGGGAAGCCCTGCCCGAGGTTCACCGCGCCGACCCGGGCCGCCAGCGCCGACATCTCGGCGAACACCGTGGTCGCATAGGGCTGCAGTCGCGACACCGTCATGGGTGACGAGCTTAAGGCGCAGGGCTCGAGTGTGCGGCCAGCCGCACACTCGGCGCCAACGCGGCCCAACCAACAGGTTGATCGGCCCCCTGTTAGAGTGGCCGACAGGGACTAGCGTCCCGAGGACAGATCCGAAAACGACATGTTGAAGAGGAATCACCCAATGTCCGAAGAAGCCTTCATCTACGAGGCCATCCGCACGCCGCGCGGCAAGCAGCGCAACGGGTCGTTGAACGAGGTCAAGCCGCTGAACCTGGTGGTCGGGCTGGTCGACGAACTGCGCAGGCGCTTCCCCGACCTGGACGAGACCCTGATCAGCGACATGATCCTCGGGGTGGTGTCCCCGATCGGCGACCAAGGCGGCGACATCGCCCGCACCGCGGTGCTGGCGGCCGGGCTGCCCGAGACCACCGGTGGCGTCCAGCTGAACCGGTTCTGCTCGTCCGCGCTGGAAGCGGTGAACATCGCCGCGCAGAAGGTGCGCTCCGGCTGGGACGACTTGGTGCTGGCCGGCGGTGTCGAGTCGATGAGCCGCGTCCCGATGGGCTCCGACGGCGGCGCCTGGGCCAACGACCCCGAGACCAACTACCAGCTCGGCTTCGTGCCGCAGGGTATCGGCGCGGATTTGATCGCCACCATCGAAGGCTTCTCCCGCGAGGACGTCGACGCCTATGCGCTGCGCAGCCAGCAGAGGGCTGCCAAGGCCTGGTCTGGTGGCTACTTCGCGAAGTCGGTGGTGCCGGTGCGTGACCAGAACGGTCTGGTGATCCTCGACCACGACGAGCACATGCGGCCCGGCACCACAGCCGACGACCTGGCCAAGCTGAAGACCGCGTTCGACGGCATCGGCGAGATGGGCGGCTTCGACGACGTGGCGCTGCAGAAGTATCACTTCGTCGAGAAGATCAACCACGTGCACACCGGCGGCAACAGCTCCGGCATCGTCGACGGGGCCTCGCTGGTGCTGGTCGGCAGTGAAAAGGCGGGAGCTGCCAGCAATATGACCCCGCGGGCCCGTGTCGTGGCCACCGCCACCAGCGGCGCCGACCCGGTCATCATGCTCACCGGCCCGATGCCGGCCACCCGCAAGGTGCTCGACCGCGCCGGCCTGACGATCGAGGACATCGACCTGTTCGAGCTGAACGAGGCGTTCGCGTCGGTGGTGCTGAAATTCCAGAAGGACCTGCGCATTCCGGACGAGAAGCTCAACGTCAACGGCGGCGCCATCGCGATGGGCCACCCGCTGGGCGCCACCGGCGCCATGATCACCGGCACCATGGTCGACGAGCTTGAGCGCCGGGGGGCGCGCCGCGCGCTGATCACGCTGTGCATCGGCGGCGGCATGGGCGTGGCCACCATCATCGAGAGGGTTTAACACCATGGCAGAGAACACCATTGCGTGGGACAAGGACGCCGACGGCATCGTCACGCTGACGTTGGATGACCCGACCGGGTCGGCCAACGTGATGAACGCGCACTACCAGCAGTCGATGCACAACGCCGTCGAACGCCTTGCTGCGGAGAAGGATTCAATCACCGGCGTGGTCATCACCAGCGCGAAGAAGACCTTCTTCGCCGGCGGCGATCTCAAGAGCATGATCAAACTCGGCCCGGAGAATGCCGGCGAGGCGTTCGACACCGTCGAGTCGATCAAGCGTGACCTGCGCGCCCTGGAGACGCTGGGCAAGCCGGTGGTGGCCGCGATCAACGGTGCAGCGCTCGGCGGTGGCCTGGAGATCGCATTGGCGTGTCACCACCGGATCGCCGCCGACGTCAAGGGTCTGGTCGTCGGGCTGCCCGAGGTGACGCTGGGCCTGCTGCCGGGTGGCGGCGGCGTGACCCGCACCGTGCGGATGTTCGGCATCCAGAACGCGTTCATGAACATCCTGTCCCAGGGCACCCGGTTCAAGCCGGACAAGGCCAAGGAGATCGGGCTGGTCGACGAACTCGTCGGCTCGGTCGAGGAACTGGTTCCGAGGGCGAAGGCTTGGATAAAGGCCAACCCCGGCTCGCACACTCAGCCGTGGGACGCCAAGGGCTACAAGATACCCGGCGGCACCCCGTCCAGCCCCGCGCTGGCCGGCATCCTGCCGTCGTTCGCGGCGCTGCTGAAAAAGCAACTCAAGGGCGCGCCGATGCCGGCGCCGCGGGCCATCCTGGACGCGGCCGTCGAGGGCGCGCAGGTGGACTTCGACACCGCCAGCCGCATCGAGAGCCGGTATTTCACCTCGCTGGTCACCGGCCAGGTCGCCAAGAACATGATCCAGGCGTTCTTCTTTGACCTGCAGCACATCAACGGCGGCGGCTCGCGGCCCGACGGAATCGAACCGGTCAAGATCAGCAAGATCGGTGTGCTGGGCGCGGGCATGATGGGCGCCGGCATCGCTTACGTGTCGGCTAAGGCCGGGTTCGACGTGGTGCTCAAGGATGTCAGCATCGAGGCCGCGGAGAAGGGCAAGGGTTACTCGGAAAAGCTTGAGGCCAAAGCGCTTCAACGTGGCAAGACCACCGAGGCGAAGAGCAAGGCGCTGCTGGACCGCATCACGCCATCTGCTGACCCCGCCGACTTCAAGGGCGTCGACTTCGTCGTCGAGGCGGTCTTTGAGAACCAGGAACTCAAGCACCAGGTGTTCGGCGAGATCGAGGACGTCGTCGAGCCTAACGCGCTGCTCGGGTCGAACACGTCGACCTTGCCGATCACCGGTCTGGCGACGGGGGTCAAGCGCCAAGAGAACTTCATCGGAATCCACTTCTTCTCACCGGTCGACAAGATGCCGCTCGTCGAAATCATCAAGGGCCGCAAGACTTCTGATGAAGCGCTGGCCCGCGCGTTCGACTACACGCTGGCCATCGGCAAGACCCCGATCGTCGTCAACGACAGCCGCGGCTTCTTCACCAGCCGGGTCATCGGCACGTTCATCAACGAGGCGCTGGCGATGCTGGGCGAGGGCGTGGAGCCGGCCAGTATCGAACGCGCGGGTTCGCAGGCCGGCTATCCGGCGCCGCCGCTGCAACTCTCCGACGAGCTCAACCTGGAGCTGATGCACAAGATCGCCGCCGCCACCCGCAAGGGTGTCGAGGATGCCGGCGGCACATACGTGCCGCACCCGGCAGAAGCCGTCATCGAGAAGATGATCGAGATCGGCCGGCCCAGCCGGTTGAAGGGAGCGGGTTTCTACGAATACGTCGACGGCAAGCGCACCCGGCTGTGGCCGGGCCTGCGCGAGACGTTCAAATCCGGTTCGTCGGCGCCGCCGCTACAGGACATGATCGACCGGATGCTCTTCGCCGAGGCGCTGGAAACCCAGAAGTGCCTCGACGAAGGCGTTCTCACGTCGACCGCCGACGCCAACATCGGGTCGATCATGGGCATCGGTTTCCCGCCGTGGACCGGGGGCAGCGCGCAGTACATCGTCGGCTACTCCGGCGCGGGCGGTACCGGTAAGGACGCGTTCGTCGCCCGGGCGCGCGAGCTGGCGGCCCGCTACGGTGACCGGTTCCTACCGCCGGACTCGTTGACGTGAGCCCGCGCGAGCAGACGCAGAATCGCATTGCGCGGGCATTCCGCGTGCGATTCTGCGTCTGCTCGCGCGCTGCGGCTGGCGCGGTCGACAGGTTGCCTAACGCTGCTGATCCCACTACCGACATGGGGTGCAACACCACCGAACATCTGCTTGCCGACATCGAAGTTCTCCGTGAGCATTTGGACGTTGGTCAATGGCTGCTCTACGGGGGATCGTGGGCATCGACGCTGATCCTCGCCTACGCACAACGCCACCCTGAACGCGTTACCGGCATCATCCTGGTCGAAGTCACGATGAGCCGGCCACAAGAGATCGACTGGCTCTACCGCGGCCTCCGTGTGCTGCTGCCTATCGAATGGGAACGATTCCGCGCTGGCGTACCTGTCGATGACCGCGACGGCAACCTCGTCGAGGCGTATCGGCGGCTGGTGCAAAGCCCTGATCTCGCCACTCGCGAGCAGGCCGCCCGCCCACAATGCCTGGCTCGATGACGGACAACTATTGCGACCCTCACAGCCCTGCTCACGGCGGCCAACACCGATCATGACATCGTGGCGACTCCCGTCCGCCGCCACGGATCCGATCTGCCCGGGCTCCCATTTGCCAGCATCAACGGGTGCCGCGGGGTCGGCGCGAGACGCGCCCGAGGCACTCGCCGGCGCAGATTCGGCGTCGGGAATTTTCGGCGATTTCGCCGAAGCGCAGCAATTCCACCGTGCTGTCAGCGGCGTCCACCAGCAGCATCGCGACCAGTTGGGCGCACACCACAAGACGCTGAACGGGGTGTGGGCCCAAGCGGTCAATGCCGCGCAGGTGTTGACCGGCGCCGACGAGTCGGTGGCCGATGCTGTTGGGGTTCTCCCAAAAAGTGGACATGGTTAACTTGCTTCCGTGGTGGCGGCCTTGGCGCCAAGTGACCGTCACCAAAGCCAACCCTCGCGCGCTCACCGAGCTGGGCCGCCGCGGCGCCATCATCGACACGATCGAGATGCCGACCCGGTTTCACGCTGTGGCGCTCACCCACACCGTGATGGTCCGCCAGCAAGCATGGCGGGTGTATCCGGCCGCAGACCAGCTGGCGACCGGCCGCACCCAGGTGTGGATGACCGACGCCCCACCGCTCAACCTCGCCGCCCTGGCCGCTAGCGTGTTCTCGTGAGCGACAAGCTGGTATGCGTGTTGGTGAAAGGCGGCGCGAAAGCCTCGACCTCTCTTTACGCTTGCTAACTAACTTGTGGACCGTGGATACCGGGCAACCAACTGCAGGAACTTCATCATGACGCGAAGCGATAACGACACGTGGGATCTGGCATCGAGCGTGGGGGCCACCGCCACGATGGTGGCCGCGGGCAGGGCCCGCGCGAGCAGGAGCGATAACCGGCTTATCGCGGACCGTTTCGCTGAGCCGCTGGTCCGAGCGGTCGGCGTTGACTTTTTCACACGCTGGGCGACCGGTGAGCTGGATCCGGCTGAGGTCGACGTTGCCGACGCGCCGTGGGGCATGCAACGGATGACTGACTCGATGACGGCGCGGACCCACTACTTCGACAGATTCTTTGCCGAGGCGACAGCGGCTGGTATCCGCCAGGCCGTGATCTTGGCTTCCGGACTAGACGCGCGCGCCTACCGCCTGTCCTGGCCGTCGGATATGACGCTGTTCGAGATCGACCAACCCAAAGTGCTCGAATTCAAGAGCGCCACGCTCGCGGCGCTAGGCGCCCAGCCGACGGTTGAGCTGCGGATGGCGCCGGTCGATCTGCGATACGACTGGCCCGCGGCGCTTCGCCAGGCCGGGTTTGACCCCGCCAAACCCACCGCATGGAGCGCCGAGGGCTTGCTGGCGTTCCTGCCGCCGCCAGCCCAGGATCGCCTGCTGGACACCATCACCGCGCTCAGCAGCGATAGCAGCCGATTCGTCGCCGACATCTTTTGGAACTCCCCAGATGGCCGGGAAGCGTTGACGGCAGCAGCCCGCAAGTGGTATGAGCATGGCCTCGACGTCAGCCTCGACGACCTGGGCTATCCCGGTCACCGCAACGATGTCGCCGACTATCTGACCGGGCTGGGCTGGCGCGTGGTGAATCGCATCCTTATCAGCCAGGTGTTGGCCGACAACGCATTACCAGTGCCCTCCGTCAACGGCGAGCGGGGGCCCGCGCCGGACAACTACTACTGCACCGCGATTTTGCCTGAAACCTCAGCCCGCAGCCGCAAGTGACGTTCGGCATGCCGGAGATCGGTCGGCGCGCAAAGTGCCGCTGGGCGATCAGCTCTCGGCCCGGCCCAACACACGAGCCACTCGGACGCACTCACCAGTCAGTCGACCCCGCTATACCCGAACACATATTCGATTAGCGGGCGCGGTCGAAGGACAGCTCCCACACCGTGCCCGTGTTGCGGCAGTTAGGAGACGACCAGGTAGTCGCGCAGCTGTCCCTTCGTGCCGCCGCCGACAGCCCGCGGCGACCCCGTTCCCGGCCGCAGCCGGCGTCGTCGGGTCACTTCACTTCGAAGGAGGCAGCCGCCAGCGCGAATGCCGGAACTGGTCGAGGTATTCGGTCCAGTCCCAGCTCGACAGGAACTCCTGGGCAGCCGCATAGCCCTTCTCGTAGAACTCTTCGAGACGCTTTCTGGGGATATCGAAGTCGAGCAGACCCACGTCGCTCGATTCGACCTCGATCGTTCGGGCACGGACCCACGGCCGGCTCAGCTGGGTCTGGTCATGGCCCACCAGCATGGTGGTGAGCAGGCTTTCCAATAAAGACGTCTGTTCGAAAAGACGCAGCGGTTTCAGCGCGGGCATAACTTCCTCGACGCCCTCGTTGAGCCTCGGTATCACCGTGACCCCGAACGAGGGCCAGCGCGGCGGTCTGCCGTCCGACCGGTCGAAGGAGTCGATCGGAAAGTTCGTCAACACGCCGCCATCGACCAGGGTGGAGGTGCGCCCGGTGGCGCTGGTCAAGCTGACCGGGGGATAGAAGAACGGGATCGCCATCGAGGCGCGAACCGCGTCGGCGACCAGCTGCTCATCGGGGTCCAACCCGTAGGTCCGCCGGTAGTGCCATGGCAGTCGCACCAGCTGCGCGATCGTCACGTCGGCGACGGTGACCGCTAGCCTGTAGCGCCGCTCCTCGGGCAGGTGGTCCTCGTTGAGGGCCAGGTCGCCGAAGGTGGTCACACCCAGGTTCTTCAGCTCGCTGCGTATCCAGTCGTAGGCGAAGTCGCCGCGGTACATGCTCCCGCTCCGTAGCAGCCCCCACGCAGGGCCGAGGAAGGGGACAGGGGCGGCGTCGCGCCATTTGCGCAACGGCACCGACAACGCGAGTTGCCTGACTTCCTCGCCGCTCAGCTGGTCACCTTGGGACGCAGCCGCGAGGATCGCCGCAACCACCGAGCCGGCCGACACGCCGGATGCTCTCTTGAACGTGTATCCGGCGTCCATCAGCGCGACGACGGCGCCCACCAGGCCGATGAACTTCACCCCGCCACCCGACAGCACGACGTCCGCGAACTTCGGCTGCTGGTCGGTGGATAGATCGTCTGCCACGATGTTCTCCTGTTGGTGAGGAGCTTAGCCACGATCCATGGATGGGCCGGTGACTTGATCGACGTGTGAACAGTGGAAATGCTTTGTGACCTGGGACAATAGCGATTGTCCATGTTATTTTGCGGCGAGCACCGGCGACAAGGCGCGCCACCGGCGCGCCGATCAGCGGTCCGGCGGCGTTGGCCGCGATTGACATGCCATAGTTTTACTGGATCACGTCGATTATCGGCGCCGATACGCCCGCGCAAGCGGGCCACAGGGAAAAGTGTTGATGTGGACCCGTGGCGGCGATGAAGTCATGGCCCGATTCTCGATGACGTCGCAGCAAGTGACCTGGTGTCAACAACGGCAGCCCTATTACCCCGGTGCCTGCGGACGGCGCCTGGCGGGAGCGCATGGCGGAAGGCTTGCCCGAGAGGGGCCTGCCAGCGAGAGCACCGGTGCCGGCGATGGTGGGCTTCATGGCGGTGCGGACGGTGTTTGTTCGACGAGTTCTTCCAGTGCAGACTCCAGATTCCCGGGCCGGCCTCGTCGAGGAAGACGCGCGCGAACGGGTCGTCGACCGCGGGTTCGGGCGCTGGTCTCCACCGCCCCCGCCGCGGCGACCTGTAGCGTCGTTGCTGCGTGCGAGGCAAGGCCGTTGTCGGCGAGCAGCTAGCTCAACGGTGTCGTGGCCGAGCGCCAGCCGCAGATGGTCAGGCACGCGCCGACATCGTTGCCTTCGCCATGCTAGACGAGAAGCTCTGCTTGCTGGTGATGATCAGGGTGCGCACCCGATGCCTGCTCGAAGCTGAGCAGCTCGGTACGAAGATCTGCGTTCGTCGGTTCACTAACGTTAGGCATACGGCATTTTCGCGCACGCCACCACCAGCGTCCACCGACCGCCAGATAGCCCGACACCGAGATGACCGTCGTCTTCGACTCCGGGCAGAACTCACAGGGGCAACTTCTCGCTGCTCGCGGGAACTAAGCCCGCACTATGTGGGATCGGTTCTGGCCGGCGACCGGGCGTTGGGTGCGGGATGTGGGTCCGCATCTTCACCACCGAACAGCGCCGGGTGATCGCGATCGCCGGCAAACCCATGCCAGGTCTGCACGCGCTAGCCATTGCTGACGAGACGCTAGATGCAGCGGGCGGAAACACCTTTCACATGTGGAAGGAACCTGCTGACACCGTGAACGTGTTGTGTGATCGGTTGGCGCCGCAGTGAGCGGAGTCGGTGGCGGCGGCGATATCCCAAAGCCAAATTCGGAGCACGCCTCGCAGATTCTGGGCGCGGGTTGGCGACCGCGGGCGGGGTCGATCTCTACCGCTGTCACGGCCGGGCCTACTCGGTGGCGCCGTCCGAAAGGGCTTGGTCCAGCCAGGATCTGAGCGCCGTGACGGAGGCGGCGCCCGCCTGCTGTGCGAGCAGCCGGCCGTGGTCGACGATCAGCAGTGTGGGGACCGCCTGCACCCCGAAACGCCGGGAAACCGCCGGCGCGGTATCCACGTTGATCTTGACGAGTTTCAGGTCGCCCGCGCGTTCGGTGGCCAACTGTTCGAGCACGGGACTGACCATCCGGCACGGTCCGCACCAGGGAGCCCATAGGTCCACGAGCACAGGAATCGAAGACTTCTCGACGACCTCGGTGAAATCGTGATCGCCGGCCTCAGCGATCCAGGGCAGCCAGCGGTGACACTGGGCGCAGCGTGGTTTTCCCGACCCGGCGACGGGTACTCTGTTGCGCCGCCCACAGTTCGGGCATTGAACGATGTGCGTTTCCATGTGCTGCTTTCCTTAGGTGGCCAGCGCCGGCTCCGAACAGCTCACAGCCAGTTCGCCGTTGGCCACGTTGACTTGGATCTTGGCGCCCGCCACGATGTCGCCGCGCAGCAGGGCCCGACCGATGCAGGTTTGCGCCTCGCGGGCAATGTGGCAGCGCAACGGCCGGGCGCCGTAGACAGGGCCGTCCTTCTTCAACGCCTGATAGGGCGCCTCGGGTGTGGCAGGGGTGACCCGCTGGTTGCCACGCACCGCGGTTAACGCCTTCAGGAACGATTCGCGGGTGATCCCGTGGGAAGCCAGGATGCGCCCGGCGGCGGCTGCCGATCCCTCCTTGGCTAGCATCAGCACCAGATGCTCGACCGAGATGTAGGAGTCCTCGAGCCGCTTGGCTTCCCGTTCCGCGGTCTCCAGCAGCCTGCCCAGGAGCGCCGAAGTCATCACCTGTCCCCTCCAGCCGGCGGTGACCGGCTTGTGGACCGGATAGCCACCGCCGTCGACGCTCCTGGACCTGATGGTGTCGTCCTGATAAGCATCACGTCCGCACCGGCGTGGTCCACCGTGGCGAATACATAGTGGGTCGCCGCATCTCGAGTTCTATCAACGGCACGATCTAGGGGTAATCCGACCAGCGGGTGACCGGGGCTGCCGGTGGGCTGATCAGGTATTCGTCGACAAGTATTTGCTCGCGGGTCGCGATCAGCGCGCGCCCGCGCCGACCCATAGCCGGTCGATGGTGTAGGACGGCATCGTCGAGCCTGTCGATGACTTCAGCGTCTGTTCCCTGTTCCTCGAGATGTTTACGAAGATCGCGCCATTTCGCTTCGAGTTGCTCGACAGCATCCAGACTGTCGTGCGAATCATCGAAAAAGACCGAGGCGAACGGACCTTGCGCGTTGACCAGCGACCGGAGGCGTTGTGATCGCATTGCCGTCCCTGCTTTCTGCCGTGGCTTGTCGGGGTATGTGGCTGCTTTTCGCCAACGGTATGAAACGCGACAATGGCGTAGGGCGAGCCGTTAGCCACCAAATGGAGGTCTTAGGTCCCGATCACTGGTTCTGACCAGGCACTCAGTAACACGGGAGACCTACTTCTTCCGGTGGCGGCTCGCATCGTAAATACCGATAACCGCCTCCACAGGGAATGTGGCGGCAAGAACCACAGCGACCGGCGGCCCATTCACGGCGTTGCAATCATCCCCTCGCAGAGACCAGAGGGTCGACAGTCCTTGGCGCAAACGGCGCCCAAGGTTCGCTGACGCAGAGGGTGAGGTCGACCGTTGGCGCAGTAGATCGCTCGCGACACCCACCGCACCCTGAGCGAGACGATCGCCGACCTCATGCGTCGAGGATTGGGTCACGGCCACTGCGCTGAGGTGTCTCGAAGTGTGAGAACGGGGTTGCCGGTGGTCACGCTTGGCGCCGTGGTGACATCCGAGCGGGTGAGGTCCTTAGAGGAGGAACGACGACACTGCTCGACGCCGATGTCCTGACCGCGCTGGTGGTGGCCGATCACATTCACCACGAACCGGCGCAGGACTGGCTGTCGTCAACCGGGGTAGCGTTTGCCTCTTGCCCGATGACACACGGCGGCCTGCTACGCCTGCTGCTCAGGGAAGGGCAGACGTCGGATGTGGCACGAGAGCTCATCGTCGCGATCACCGCGGATCAGCGGCACGAATTCTGGCCGGACAGCGTCTCGTTCGCCGATGTCGACCTTGCCGGCGTTATCGGTCATCGACAGGGTGACCGACGCATATCTGGCGCAGCTGGCTCGAATGCACAATGGTCGACCCGCCACCTTCGATCCTGGGCTCGCGCAACTCCACAGCGACGCTGCAGAACTCGTGGCGACCGCATGAGCTGCTGCGGCTGGTGCCCTCGATATCTGACGGCGCCGGGCTAGAGTCCCAAGCTATGCGTTTCGGACTTTTCATCCCCCAGGGCTGGCGGCTGGATCTGGCCGGCATCGACGTCGACAAGCACTGGCCGGTGATGCGCGACTTGGCGGCCTACGCCGACGGCGGCGCGTGGGACTCGCTGTGGGTTTACGACCACTTCCACACCGTGCCGATGCCGACCGCCGAAGCCACCCACGAGGCGTGGTCGCTGATGTCGGCCTACGCGGCGACGACGTCGCGGATCAAGCTCGGCCAGATGTGCACGGCCATGAGTTACCGCAATCCGGTCTACCTGGCGAAGGTGGTGGCCACCGCCGACATCATCTCGGGTGGGCGTATCCAGATGGGCATCGGCGGTGGCTGGTACGAACACGAATGGCGCGCATACGGTTACGGATTCCCGTCGGCGGGAGTGCGGTTGGCCCGCTTGGACGAAGGCGTGCAGATTATGCGCGACGCCTGGCGCGACGGCAAGGTCAGTTTCGCCGGTAGGCACTACCAGGTCGACGGCGCGATCGTCGCTCCGAAGCCTTTGCAGGCCGGCGGTATTCCGCTGTGGATCGCCGGCGGTGGCGAGAAGGTGACGTTGCGCATTGCGGCGAAGTACGCGCGGTACACCAACTTCACACCCCAGCCCGCCGGGTTTGCGCACAAGTCCGAAGTGCTTGCGGGGCATTGCCGCGCCGTCGGCGCCGACTACGACGCGATCGTGCGCTCGGTCAACGTCAATACCGTGATCGGCGCCTCGGATGCCGACGTCAAAGACCGGTTGCGGCGCGTCCGCGACCGGCTTGTCGGCTACATACCGCAATCCGCGGCCGACGCGATGATCCGCGGCGTCACCGGACCCGAATCGGCATCCGGCACCGCCGAACAGGTCATCGAGCGGCTGCAGCAGCTGCGCGGGCTGGGCTGCGAGTATGTCATCTGCTACTTCCCGGAGGCCGCATACGACCGTTCCGGCGTCGAGCTGTTCGAGAGGGAAGTGATTCCCGCGCTGAGTTAGACGTCGCTGGTGGTGTACCTAGTCTTGACCGGCGGGGCGGCCAGCAATGGGGGCAGCTGCGTCAGCTCGCCTGCGCCGGCGCGAAACCTGCGATAGGCCTCGTCGTGGTCGAGCGAATCCCACAGCTCGTAGATGAGCCAGTGCGCCTCGTCGTCCTCGTCGATGAGCACGTCGGTTTGCAGATTCCCGTCGAACGCCCGGGTGTCTTGCAGTGCGCGGCCCATGAGTTCGCGCCCCGCGGCGACCTCGCCGGGCTTGAACCTGAGTTCGAGTATCACCGTGACAGCCATGGTCGCCAAGATAACCCACGGGCTGCCGCGCGCTCACCGGGCGCCGCGTCGGCGAGCATCGTGTCGCTTCAGATTGCCGGGCCCAGCAGGTCGTCGGCGTCGCGGATGGCATAGCCGTATCCCTGCTCGGCCAGAAACCGTTGCCGGTGCGCGGCGTACTCGGCGTCCAGGCTGTCGCGGGCCACCACCGAGTAGAACACCGCCCCGCCGCCGCTGGCCTTCGGTCGCAGTAGCCGGCCCAGCCGCTGCGCCTCCTCCTGTCGAGAGCCAAATGTGCCCGAAACCTGCACGGCCACAGCAGCTTCTGGAAGATCAATGGAGAAATTGGCGACCTTGGACACCACCAGCGTGTTCACTTCACCGCGGCGGAAAGCGTCGAACAGCGCCTCGCGCTCGGCGGTCTTGGTCGAGCCCTGGATCACCGGGGCGTCCAGCACCTCGCCCAGCTCGTCGAGCTGGTCCAGGTAGGCGCCGATCACCAACGTCGGCTCACCGGGATGGCGGCTTAAGATCGAGCGGACCACCGCGATCTTCGAGTGGGCCGTCGAGCAGACTCGGTAACGCTCGTCGGCTTCGGCGGTGGCGTAGCGCATCCGCTCGTTGTCGGTCAGCGTGACCCGTACCTCGATGCATTCCGCCGGCGCGATCCAGCCTTGTGCCTCGATGTCTTTCCACGGCGCGTCGTAGCGTTTCGGGCCGATTAGGCTGAACACGTCACCCTCGCGGCCGTCCTCGCGGATCAGCGTGGCCGTCAACCCCAGCCGCCGCCGAGACTGCAGATCAGCGGTCATCCGGAACACCGGCGCCGGCAGCAGGTGCACCTCGTCGTAAACGATCAACCCCCAGTCACGGCTGTCGAACAGCTCCAGGTGGCGGTACTCGCCCTTGGTGCGACGGGTGATCACTTGATAGGTGGCGATGGTGACCGGGCGGATTTCCTTGCGTTCCCCGGAGTATTCGCCGATCTCGTCTTCGCTCAGCGACGTGCGGGCGATCAGTTCGCGTTTCCACTGCCGGCCTGCGACGGTGTTGGTGACCAGAATCAGCGTCGTCGCGCTGGCTTTCGCCATGGCTGCCGCGCCGACAAGTGTCTTGCCCGCCCCGCAGGGCAGGACCACCACACCTGATCCGCCCGCCCAGAACGAGTCGGCGGCCATCTCCTGGTAGTCGCGCAGATGCCAGCCGTCCTGCCGCAGGCTGATCGGGTGTGCTTCGCCGTCGACATAGCCGGCCAGATCCTCAGCGGGCCAGCCGATCTTGAGCAGCATCTGCTTGATCCGGCCCCGTTCGCTGGGATGCACGACGACCGTGTCGTCGTCGATCCGCGCGCCCAGCATTGGTGCAATCTTCTTGTGACGCAACACTTCCTCGAGCACCGCACGGTCCATGCTGACCAGCGTCAGACCATGGGCCGGGTTCTTGACCAGTTGCAGCCGCCCGTAGCGGGCCATGGTGTCGACGATGTCGACCAGCAGCGGCTGCGGGACGGCGTAGCGGGAGTAGCTGACGAGCGCATCGACCACCTGCTCAGCGTCGTGGCCCGCGGCGCGCGCGTTCCACAGTGCCAGCGGGGTGATGCGGTAGGTGTGCACATGCTCGGGTGCGCGCTCCAGCTCGGCGAACGGCGCGATCGCTGTGCGCGCAGCACCGGCAAGCTCATGGTCAACTTCGAGCAGCACGGTCTTATCGGATTGCACGATCAACGGCCCGTTAGGCATAGAGCGCCGCTCCTCCCCATCGCTGCGCTCTGGATCGTCGCCGGCGCGCATAGCGACCCATTATTTCGTCCCCTGACATCTAGCGCCGCTCCTCCGCATCGCTGCGCTCTGGGCCGTCGCCGGCGCGCATCACCGAGGTGATGCGGTGGATGGCGAACTCGCGTGCGCGTCCCGAAGCGGAATCGAACGCCACCAGCTGCCCGCCGGCCACGGTGATAGGCGACACCACCCGCTGGGTGGCGACCCCGGCGGCGTCGACGTAGCCAATGACCACGGTGTCCTGCCGGTGGGCGGCACGTTGTAGTAGCGACATGGCCACCGCCGGGTCAATCCGGACATTGCCGAACGGCGCGGTGGTCACCTTTCGCAGCACCGCGACGACCGCGCTCAGGCTTTCCCCGCTCGGGCGCGCGATAGTCCGGCGCACCCGACGACGCTGTGGCGTGGGCACTCGGGCTCTGCGGGCCCGGATGTCGACGATCGTGCCGGTGGAGTCCTCGGCGGCTGGGGCGAAGCCGGCATCCTGCAAGGCCGCGAGCACTTCGCTGATCGGCGCACGGGAGATCGCCACCGTCGGGGCCAGCACCCGCAGATCCAGCGCTCGGGTCTCGGCGGAAGCCGCCGCCTGGGCGAGCAGCGTCGGGTCTTCGCATCGCACGAACGACGCGGACATGCCGATCCTCAGCTGCCCGTGCCGGCGTGCCACATCGTCGATCAGGTAGGTCAGCCCTTGCGGCACAGGGGTTTTGGAGTGCTTGTCGAACATCGAGTGCAACGAGTCGGCGGTTTTGCCGATGTCCAGCGCATGCCGGATCGATTGCTCGCTGACGCGGTACACCATCGCGGTGCCCGCCGACTCGACGGTGGCCACCGCCGCCAGCTCCTCGGCGAGATGACGCTCGAGCGGCCCGGGGACCACGACCGTCAGGTCGGCCTGAACCAGGAAGTGGTCGACCGGCGCGGGTAAGGCATGCGCCATCGCGTCGACAACGTCGGCGTCGCCGTCCGCTGTGCCGTGGTCAACCAACGCGCGGCCCGGCGTGCTGATCGCGCCGCGGCCCACCAGACCGACCAGGTGCGCCTCTTCCAGTAGGTCCGCCACTTGCGCGGGCTGTAGCCGCTTGGCCCAGCGCGGCCGTCGCCAGATCAGCGCCGCCGACGCGGTGCTCTTGTCCACTGCCGCACCGGCCGGCAGCTCGGCCAGCATGTCCAGCAGCAGCCGGCGGTCCAGCGGGGCCGCCGTCGAGTACAGCGAATCTGAAAGCGCCGCATACGGTTTGGCGTCAGGTCCGCGAGTCCCGATCAACGCCGGGCGGGCCGGCAGATCAAGCCAGGTGCTGGCCAGCAGATACCAGCGCTCGGCGGCGGACCCTTCGGTGAACCGGTCGGCGGCCACCGTCGGCGCCCAGTAGGGCACCTCACCGCTGACCGGTTGCGGATCGGGCAGCCCACTGGCGATCAAGCCTGCAGCGGCGGCCAGCTCAAGGATCAGGCCCAGCCGGCTTTCGTCGATGCCGGTCGCCTTTGCCATGCGCCTGACCTCACGCACTCCTAACCCGCCGCTGCGCAGCTCGGAAATTGGTGCCGACCCGAGTGTTTGTAGCAGCACATCGATTTCGCGTAGCAAGTCGATGACCGCGCCCGCGGCTGCGGCGTCGGCGTCGGCGGATGTAGTGGTGGCAACTACGGGATCGGGCGCGGTCAGCTGCACCGGCCCCGGTTGCTCGCCGCGCAGCACCTGCCCGACGTGGCGCGGCAGGATCACGGTGTCGGCGTCGCTTCGGCGCAGGAGCCCCATCGCGAGTAGCTGTGGTACCGGCCGATCCGCCGGAGCGCCGGGGGCGGCATCGCGAGTGCGCCCCAGCGGCGACCCGTCCTGCAGCTTGCCCAGCAGTTCCCGCTGTGGCTCGTTGAGGCCGTCGATCAGCTCGGCAATCTGCTCGGCGCTGGCCGACGCGTCTTCCAGAGTCACTTGCCCTGGATGCCAAGGCAGTCCGGCAGCGGCGTCGGGGGCGGCTCGCAATTCGGCGTCCCCCCAAACCAGGGCGCGCTGCTTGAGGTCGTCGAGTGCGTCGAGCACGTCGGATTCGGGCGCCCGACCGTCGATCAGGGCGAGCAACTTGGCTACGGGCACCGACCCGCTGTCCGCGTGCAGAACCAGCAGCGCGTCGATCACCGCAAGCCGCAGGAAGTCCAGTTCGTCGGTGGCGGCCGTGACTGACTGTCGGGCCTGGGCGCGGGCGGCCAAGGCCGCGATGCTTCCCGGCGGCGGCTGAGCAAGGTCGGGCCGCAGCTCCAGAAGACGGATCAGCCGCTCGTCGGGCAAGTCGGCCAGCCAGGACCCCAGCGGGATGCCCGGGGTTTGTTGCGTCATTGCTGACCAGCGTAAAGCAGTCGCAGGGGAAGGCCTTGCGAGGCGGCGGGCTGATGTGGACGCAAGAGCCGGGCCGTCGTCACTGGGCAACACCTGTCAGAATGGGACGCGTGGCTAACAACGCTGACAACAAAGCGCAGAAGACCCGTTACGTCGACAAAGGCTGGCCGACGACCGATCCAGACGACCACGCGGTCAGCGAACTGGCAACCGATCGGACCGGCGCACTGTCTCCCTACGGCGACGTGGTCTTTCCGCTGCCAGCCGAGGAGCTGCCTTATCTACATCCCGTCACGGAAGTCAACCGCTAGGCGGCGCGTCGGCTAAGCCAGCGACGACAGGGCCGGGTTACCGCTGACCTGTTGCGAATGGATGGCCTTGAGCAGGTCTTTCACATAGCTCGGGGCCATGTTCTGCGGCGGCGTCACGGGCAGCCCTTTGCTGGTGTCCGGCAGGTTCGCCGGATCTAGCAACGGTGCGAGCTGCGGCGGTACCTGCAGGTCGTGTATTGCAGAGCCCGCGGCGGCCGGGTCCGTCGGCAGCCCTGGCACCGTCGGCAAGCCGGGGGCACGGTCGTCGGCGAAGGTCCAATGCGCCACGGCAGTGGCTGGGTGGACGTCCATCGTCTCAGCCACCGGAGGAGCCGGCGGCGGTGCATCCGGCGGTGGCGGGGCGTCGACCGCGGCCGGCTCAGCGGGCGCAGGTTCGGGAGCCTCGGGCGCAGGTGCGTCGACGGCGGGCGGCGGCGGTGCGTCCGGCGCGGGCGGCGGCGGTGCGTCCGGCGCGGGCGGCGGCGGTGCGTCCGGCGCGGGCGGCGGCGGTGCGTCCGGCGCGGGCGGCGCAGGTGCGTCCGGTGGTGCATCGGCAGGCGGTGGCGGCGGCGGTGCGTCCGGTGGTGCATCGGCAGGCGGTGGCGGCGGCGGTGCGTCCGGCGGTGCATCGGCAGGCGGTGGCGGCGGCGGTGCGTCCGGCGCGGGCGGCGGCGGTGCGTCCGGTGGTGCATCGGCAGGCGGTGGCGCGTCCGGTGCGGACGTGTTGGCGAGGACATTGCGCGGCGTCGCGGCCCCGAGTCCACGGCCGCACACCGGCCACGCGCCCCGGCCTTGGGTCGCCAGCACCCGCTCGGCGACGGCGATCTGCTGTTCGCGGGTGGCCTGGTTGGCGGATGGCGCAAATTCGCCGCCGCCGTGGGCGGCCCAGGTGCCCTGCGAGAACTGCAGCCCGCCGTGATACCCGTTGCCGGTGTTGATGGACCAGTTGCCGCCCGCCTCGCAGCCGGCGACCGCGTTCCATTGCTGATCGGTAGCCGCAGATGCGTGACCCGCAAGTGCGATGCCACCGCCACCGATCACCGCACTGCTGAATGCGAGTTTGGCGACGCTGATGTTCGACGTGGTTGGCTTGCGATGCCGTCCGCTCATACGCGAAGACGTCCTCTCTTGATGCGCCCACGAGGTCAGCTGTCGGGTTCGGGCGGGAGAGGTCGCCCGGCCACGCCGCATTTGATGCAAACGGCGATGGCTTCACCCCAAGGAGCCACGGATGGCTCCCGGTCCGATTTCGGCAGACCAGTGGGTCCCCCGTCTCCATCCATAGGTTGTCGAGTTCTCGCCTATGGATGGAGCTCGGCGCTATAGGCGAGAAAGGCCACCGCTCAGGAAGATTCGGCTAGGCCGCGGATGACGCTAGCGGGTGAGCGCGGCGGAGTCATTTTTTGCCGAATTCGGCGTTTCGCTTCCCGTCGACGCAAAAAACGCCAGGAAGCCGCCTCATCCGTGCAGGTCGCGAGGCCCCGACATTAAGCTGTTGCCGTCCTGTGATCAATCCGTTATGTGACCGAACTCACAACAGCGACTGGTCAGGGCCGGCGGGCGGGTGTCCAGGTAAAGACGAACGGTCAGCGGTATCCCGCCACTGATGCGGGTCGGTTGGCTTGGTCGACCGGCACGATCTCCTTGCCCAGCGGCGCCAGCGACACCGGGATCAGTTTGAGGTTGGCCAGCGCCAGCGGAATACCGATGATCGTCAGCGCCATCGCCACCGCGCTGAGCAGGTGCCCGATCGCAAGCCAGATTCCGCACAACAGCAACCAGATGATGTTCTCGATCAGCGCGCCGGTGCCTGCGCCGGGCTTGTCGATGATCGTCCGCCCGAACGGCCACAGCGCATAAGATGCGATGCGCAACGCTGCGAACCCAAAGGGAATGGTGACGATGAGCAGGAAGCAGAGCAGCGCCGCCAGCAGATAGCCGAGGGCCAGCCAAAGGCCACCGAAAATCAACCAGATGACGTTCAGGACCAGGCGCATTGTTTCCTCCAACGGTAACGCCACCCTACCGGCAAACCGGGTGCTCGGCGGGCCGGCGTCCGAGTAGGATCGGTCGTCATCGCGTCCTGGGCAGGCGGGGCGCTTCGTTGTGTCGCCCATCCTTAGTTATCCGTCAGACAAGCAGGTGAGACCGGTGCCGACAGGCAAGGTGAAGTGGTACGACGCCGCGAAGGGCTTCGGCTTTCTATCCCAGGAGGACGGCGAGGACGTCTACGTGCGCTCCTCTGCGCTGCCTGCCGGCGTCGAAGGCCTCAAGGCGGGGCAACGCGTTGAATTCGGCGTTGCCACCGGACGTCGCGGGCCCCAGGCATTGAGTCTCAAACTGATCGACCCGCCGCCCAGCCTGACCCGGACCCGTCGGGAGGGCACCGGCGAACACAAGCACAGCCCGGACGAACTGCACGGCATGGTTGAGGACATGATCACCCTGCTGGAGAGCACCGTGCAGCCCGAGCTGCGCAAGGGCCGCTACCCGGACCGCAAAACTGCTCGCAGGGTCTCGGAAGTGGTCAAAGCAGTGGCCCAGGAACTCGACGCCTAGCTCTACCTCGTTGGACAAACGCGTGTGCCCGCGCGCTTCTCGGGGAACACTGGTCACCGAGACGCACCGCCGGAGTCGCTTTTCAGTGAGGGGAAGTCCGATGGCACAGCAGGCACAGGTCAGCGAGGAACAAGCGAGAGCCGTAGCTGAGGAATCTCGCGAAAGCGGTTGGGATAAGCCATCCTTGGCCAAGGAGCTATTCCTCGGTCGTTTTCCGCTTGAGCTCGTTCACCCGTTTCCCAAACCCTCTGACGAAGAGGCCGCTCGCACCGAGAAGTTCTTGGCTCGGTTGCGGCAATTCCTCGACACGGTCGACGGCAGCGTCATCGAGCGCGATGCGCAGATCCCCGACGAATGCGTCAAAGGCCTTGCCGACCTCGGTTGTTTCGGCATGAAAATTCCGTCCGAGTACGGCGGGCTGAACATGTCGCAAGTCGCGTATAACCGCGCACTGCAGATGGTTTCGACCGTGCATCCCAGTCTCGGTGCGCTGCTTTCAGCGCATCAGTCGATCGGCGTACCCGAACCACTCAAACTCGCCGGAACTGAGGAACAGAAGCGGAAGTTTTTGCCCCGGTGTGCTGCCGGGGCGATATCGGCGTTTTTGCTGACCGAGCCGGATGTCGGCTCCGACCCAGCGCGGATGGCCTCGACGGCGACTCCGGTCGACGACGGACAGGCCTATGAGCTGGACGGCGTCAAGTTGTGGACCACCAACGGTGTGGTCGCCGACCTGCTGGTGGTGATGGCTGCCGTGCCCAAGAGCGGGGGGCACCGGGGCGGGATCAGCGCGTTCGTTGTCGAGGCCGATTCACCGGGCATCACCGTCGAGCGGCGCAACAAGTTCATGGGATTGCGCGGAATCGAAAACGGTGTCACCAGGCTGCACCGCGTAAGGGTGCCGGCGGAAAACCTGATCGGTCGAGAGGGCGCCGGCCTGAAGATCGCCCTTACCACCCTGAACGCCGGCCGACTCGCAATACCCGCGATAGCAGCCGGCACCGCCAAGTGGTCGCTGAAAATCGGTCGAGAGTGGTCGTGCGAGCGGGTGCAGTGGGGCAAACCCATCGGCGAACACGCGGCGGTGGCAAGCAAGCTTTCGTTCATAGCCGCGACCAGCTACGCGCTCGAATCGGTGTTGGAGCTGTCCGGTCAGATGGCCGACGAGGGCCGCAACGACATCCGGATCGAGGCGGCGCTGGCCAAGTTGTGGTCGAGCGAGATGGCCTGCGTAATCGGCGACGAACTGTTGCAAATCCGCGGTGGCCGAGGCTATGAGACCGCCGAGTCGCTGGCCGCACGCGGAGAGCGGGCCGTGCCGGTCGAACAAGTGGTACGCGATCTGAGGATCAACCGCATCTTCGAAGGCTCCAGTGAGATCATGCGGCTGCTGATCGCGCGTGAGGCTGTCGACGCCCACCTGACTGCGGCCGGTGACCTTGCGAATCCCAAAGCCGATGTGCGCCAGAAGGCCAAAGCTGCGGTTGGCGCGAGCGGGTTCTACGCAAAGTGGTTGCCGCAATTGGTTTTCGGTGAGGGCCAACGTCCCGGGGCTTATCGCGAGTTCGGCGAATTGGCAAAACATTTGCGATTTGTCGAGCGCTCCGCGAGAAAGCTGGCCCGCAACACCTTCTACGGGATGGCACGTTGGCAGGCCGCGCTGGAACAGAAGCAGGGATTCCTCGGGAGGGTGGTGGATATCGGCGCGGAACTGTTTGCGATGTCGGCCTCGTGCGTGCGGGCCGAGGCTCAGCGAGTTGCCGACCGAGCCCAGGGTGAGCAGGCATACGAGCTGGCCGACGCGTTCTGCGAGCAGGCCACCCTGCGGGTGGAGGCGCTGTTCAATGCGTTGTGGGACAACACCGACAGCACCGACATTGCGCTGGCGCGCAAGGTGCTGCAAGGCCGCTACACCTGGCTCGAAAACGGGATCGTCGACCAGTCCGAGGGCACTGGACCGTGGATCGCGCATTGGGAAACCGGTGCGTCCACCGAGTCCAATCTGGCTCGGCGGTTCCTGACCGCGGCCGACTCCTAACATGACATACGTCGCCCAGGCCGGCGAATTCACCCGCGACACCAACTACATCGCGACCCGCATCACCGCCGACGGCCGCGACGGCTATCCGGTCGAGCCGGGCCGGTATCGGCTGATCGTCGCACGCGCGTGCCCGTGGGCCAACCGCGCGATCATCGTCCGGCGGTTGCTGGGACTGGAAAATGCTATCTCCATTGGGTTTTGCGGCCCCACCCATGACAAGCGCAGCTGGACATTCGATCTCGACCCCGGCGGCGTCGACCCGGTGCTGAACATCCCTCGCTTGCAGGACGCCTATTTCAAATGCTTTCCCGACTATCCGAAGGGCATCACCGTCCCGGCAATCGTCGACGTGCCGACGGGCGCGGTGGTCACCAACGACTTCGCACAGCTGACGTTGGACCTGTCGACGGAATGGACCGCCTACCAACGTGATGGCGCTCCGCAGTTGTACCCCGAGGCGCTGCGGAGCGAGATCGACGAGGTCAACAAAAGGGTTTACAGCGAAATCAACAACGGCGTGTACCGATGCGGCTTCGCCGGCTCGCAGTCGGCTTACGAGGCGGCCTACGACCGGTTGTTCACGGCTCTGGACTGGGTCAGCGATCGACTGGAAAATCAGCGGTTTCTGGTGGGCGAGACGATCACCGAAGCCGATGTCCGCTTGTTCACGACCTTGGCCCGCTTCGACGCCGTTTATCACGGGCACTTCAAATGCAATCGAAGCAAACTGTCCGAGATGCCGGTGCTGTGGGCTTATGCGCGTGACCTGTTCCAGACGCCGGGTTTCGGCGATACGGTCGACTTCGTCCAGATCAAGCAGCACTACTACATCGTGCACGCCGACATCAACCCGACCCGCATCGTGCCAAAGGGGCCCGAGCTGGCCAATTGGCTAACGCCGCATGGCCGGGAAGCATTGGGCGGCAGGCTATTCGGTGACGGCACACCGCCGGGGCCGTCGCTTCCGGCAGAACAGGTACCTGTCGGCCACGGCGGCGCCTAGCCCCAAACGGTGCGCACCGACCATTCGGCATGGGGGACACCATGCAATTGGCCGGATTGGTCGACGACCACAGTCATCAACTGGACGGCGATCCCGGTCAGGCGCCCCAGCTGGGGATCGACAGTGGGGATGGTGACCGCCAGTCGGCTGTCGGGCCGGTAGAAGGTGGTCGCGGGGTTGACCGTATCTTCATAGACCCGCAACAGCCACCACGGTGCCCGGCCGATCGCCGGTGGCACCGACAGCTGCACCGGATCGCGCGCATTTATCCGCAACTCGCCTTGCGCCCTTGGGTTTTCGCAGTCGTTGAGGTCAAGTACTTTGCAGTAACGGTAGGGTCCGACTCGGGTCAGCTGACCGTGGGAGTATGCGCTGATCTCCGGGTGTAGTGGAGCGCGCCCGCGCGATAGCGCCCATGCGCCGACTCCGGAAGCCGTCGCGGCCACTATCAGCACAGCCGCAAGCACGCCGAACTTCGCAGTTGGCTTTACTCCCATGAGGCCGCCGCGGCGTCGTGGTCGTTGCGACCACCTCCCTGCTCGACCATCACCGGCCGGTTTCCGCCCAAGCCGGGGATCAACGAGTCGCCGCGGAAGCTGACCACGGTCTGCGCCAATCCCAAAATCAGCACGGCTGCAACGACGCTGAAGCCGACCCACAGCTCGGTGTAGAGCAGCACACCCAGCGCGCCGCCGAGCACCCAAGCAAGCTGCAGGCTCGATTCTGAGCGCCCGAACGCCGACGCGCGGGATTCCTCGGGCAGGTCGTCCTGCAAGGACGCGTCCAATGCCGCCTTGGCGATTGCGCTCGACCCTGAAGTGATCAGGGTTGCGATCACGGCGGTCAGCAGATTGCCGGCCACCGCTGCGGCCACCGCCGCCACGGTCACCGCCACAGTGCAGCGCACCACCAGCACCGCCGGCCTGCCCAGCCGCAGCCGTGCGCTGGTGAAGTTGCCGGCGAAATTGCCGATGGCTGCCGCGGCGCCAATAAGTCCCAGCATGCCGAGTTGCACCCATCCACTGGCGTCCCGCGCTTTGGCGACAAACGCCGGATACAAAAACAGGAATCCGACCATAACCTTGATGGTGGTGTTCCCCCACAGCGAGGTGATGATGTTGCGGCCCAACGGTTGCCGAAGAGCCCCACCCGCTCTGCGAACCTCCTCCGGCCAGCTTCGGCGGGATGGGTGGGTGCGATAGCTCAAGGTGGTGGGAACCTCGCCTGCGGTCACTTCGACCCAGCGCGGAATTCGCATGGACAACAAGGTGCCGGCAACAGTGACCGCAACGATGACGAATAACGCGCCGGGCCATCCGAACAAGTGGGTGAAGGCATATTCGATTCCACTGGCGATGCCGCCACCCAGGATCGTGCCACCGAGCAGCCCGAACATGGTCAGCCGGGAATTGACGCGCACCAGGTCGATCGACGGGGGCATCACCCGTGGTGTCACCGCGCTGCGCAGGACGCTGAACGACTTCGAGAAAACCATCATCGCCAGCGCGCAGGGATACAACACCCAGGACGGGAAGCTCCCGGTGGCACTGTCGTAGTTGCTGATCAGCACCACCGCCAGCCCGGTGCGCAGTGCAAACGACGCCGCCAGCGCGACGCGCCTGCCGTGCTGTAGCCGATCCAGCGCCGGACCGATCAGCGGTGCGACAACAGCGAACGGCGCAATCGTGATCAACAGGTAGAGCGCGACCCTGCCCTTGCTTTCCCCGGTGGCCGCGGCGAAGAACAACGTGTTGGCCAGCGCCACGGCCATCGCGGCGTCAGTCGCGAAGTTGGCCACCACCGGCCAGGTCAGCGCAGTCAGCCCGGACTTGTCGGCGCCGTCGGCGGTGGCGGCGCGTTGCACCAACCCGTACATCCGCGAACCCATCTCGCGGCTGCGCTGCGCGGCCGCGCGGGTGACGGTGACCCGCTCGGCGCCTGTGCCAGCAGATGGCGGCTCGCTGCGACGGTTGGGCTCGGGCTGATGGTGCAGCGGCGGCAGGTAGCGGTTGGCGCTGGGCGTCGGCGGCGGGCGGCGCCGATGGTCGGGTCGGCGGTAGTCCGGTTCGTCGGCCGGATAATTGGCCATACCAGGGTGCTCGGCTGCGGGCCGGGTGCGGGTGCGGCGGTCGGCAGACGCCCGGCCGTTATCCGGGTGATCGCGCCGCCGTCCAGCCATGCCTCAATTCTCACAGATGTCGGCCGGTGCGATGGGTAGGCGACCGGTGTGGCCGGACGCCACCGCTCTAGGGCAGTATTGACGGCATATGGAAACAGCGGACAATGTGACCCGATCCGATCCGGAGTCGGCTGCGGCGACCACCGAAGAGTGGTCGCCGCAGTTGGTGGCCGTTCTCACCGCTGCCGTCGAGCAGGCGCGGGCGGCCGTCGCCGAGTTCAGTGGCGCCGACACGGTGGGTGATTACCTCGGCGTCGGCTATGAAGATCCGACCAGCGCCACCCACCGTTTCCTCGCCCATCTGCCGGGTTATCGCGGCTGGCAGTGGGCCGTCGTCGTGGCCGCCTACCCCGGAGCTGATCACGCCACCATCAGCGAATTGGTGCTGGTGCCGGGTCCGACGTCATTGCTGGCGCCGGAGTGGATGCCCTGGGAGCAGCGGGTCCGGCCGGGTGACCTCAGCCCAGGAGACCTGCTGGCGCCGCTGCCCGATGATCCGCGGTTGGTGCCCGGCTACCTGGCTTCGGGTGATCCGGAGGTGGACGACGTCGCGGTAGAGATTGGTCTGGGACGGCGCCGGGTGATGAGCGCGTGGGGCCGCTCGGAGGCGGCGCAACGCTGGCACGACGGCGACTACGGACCGTCCTCGCAGATGGCGCAATCCACCAAACGGGTGTGCCGCGATTGCGGTTTCTTCCTGCCGCTTGCCGGATCCTTGGGCGCGATGTTCGGGGTATGCGGCAACGAGTTGTCCGCTGACGGGCATGTCGTCGACTTCGAATACGGCTGCGGCGCACATTCCGACACCCCGGCCCCCGCGGGCAGCGGCTCGCCGACGTATGACCCCTACGACGACGGGGTGCTGGATGTCAACGAGAAACCCGTCGAGCTCAGTTAGCCGTTCTCAGCCGCAGCTTTGATCCTGGCCAGCGACGTGTTCATGCCGTCCACCAGTTCACGCTCGAACTTCGCCGTCCCGCCCATGAACGCGTTCACGGCCATACTCGAGACCGGCGTGGTCCCGTTCTCCGCGTGCCGGCTCTCGATCACCCGGGTGCCCTCGGGAATCGGCTGCAGCTCGTAGCTCCAGATCGTGTTGTTGGTGTTGACCCTGAACGCCAGCTTCTGGTCCGGGATCAGCTCGACGACGGTACATGTCGTCGGCCAGAACAACCGGTTGCGGCGGTTGATGTTGATAGTGCGGGTGCCGCGGCGCAGCGGACCCAGTTGCCGCATCAACCGACATTGCGGGCTCCACTCGGGCATGCGGCGAAAATCGCTGACCAGCGACCAGACTTTCGAGACCGGTGCCGTGATATCGATCTGTGCTTGCAACAGCGGCGCTGCCATTGGATGCATGTCTCCTAGCTCGGGGGATGGTGGCGGTAGTTCAATCCGGATTGTGCGCCACGCGCGCCACGGCGGGCGGCGTCGCGCTGCCACACGAAGATGGTGGTGCCCAGCAGCCCGACACCCAATCCGGCCAGCGTCACCGGTCGCCAGGTCTGAAGCGCCGGTATGACGAACGCGGCCACGGCGGCAACCAGCCAGGCCAGTGCGCCGATGGCGACGACGGGCCATACTTCCAGCAGCGCAGCGGGCAGCACGGGCGGATGGAGACTGTCGCCGGGTTCTACAGACATCGGATCCACGATAGCCGGGTACATCGGCCTTGGCCCCGAGTCGGCGATTCCGTGTTGACGGTTGGACGTTCTGTCGTAACGTTCGCGCTGTGATCGATCGCGATAGCCGGTTGGCTAGTGATCTGTCGTTGGCGGTCATGCGGCTTGCCCGCCAGCTGCGGTTCCGGCGACCGCAGTCCCCGGTGTCGTTGTCGCAGCTCTCAGCGCTGGCAACGCTGGCCAATTTCGGCCCGCTGACCCCGGGTGCGCTGGCCATCAGGGAACGGGTTCGCCCGCCGTCGATGACGCGGGTCATCGCCTCGTTGGCCGACCTGGGTTTGGTTGACCGCGTTGCCCACCCCGACGACGGCCGGCAGGTCTTGGTTTCGGTTTCGCCGGCCGGCAAAGAGCTTCTTGAGGCCGAACGCCGAGCCAGTCAGGAATGGCTCGCGCAGCGGCTCAGGAACCTGGGCGGCGCCGAACGCGACACGTTGCGCGATGCCGCGGACCTGATCTTGGCCCTTGTCGAAGAAAGCCCTTGAGCTCACCCGACGTTGACTGTGCCGACGGCGTCGGTGATGTGGCCGTCACCGATATCACCGATCCCGACGACCCGCGGGCGGATTCTTTCCGGGACTTGAACAGCATCGACCGTCGACCCGATCTGCCGCGCGGCAAGGGGCTGGTGATCGCCGAGGGTGTGCTGGTGGTGCAGCGCATGCTGGCCTCGCCTTTTTCGCCGTTGGCTTTCCTCGGCACCGACCGCAGACTCGCCGAGCTCAAGGCAGATCTGGCTGGTAATCCCGCGCCGTTCTATCGGGTGTCCGCAGAGGTGATGGCCGAGGTGGTCGGCTTTCATCTCAACCGCGGGGTGCTGGCCGCGGCGCGTCGTGAGCCTGAGCGCAGCCTCGCGCAGGTAATCGACAGCGCTCGGACCGTCGCGGTGCTCGAGGGCGTCAACGACCACGAAAACCTGGGCGCGGTCTTCCGCAACGCCGCGGGGCTGTCCGTCGATGCGGTGGTGTTCGGCAGCGGCTGCGCTGATCCACTGTATCGGCGGGCGGTGCGCGTCTCGATGGGGCATGCCCTGCTGGTGCCCTATGCGCGGGCAACCGACTGGCCGGCGCAGTTGAAGACGTTGCACCACAAGGGGTTTCGATTACTAGCGATGACTCCCAGCCAAGACGCGACGCCGTTGCCCGAGGCGATGGCGGCGGTGTGTGACGAGCGGGTCGCGGTGCTGCTCGGGGGCGAAGGGCCGGGCTTGAGCAGCGCCGTGCTGCAGGCGAGCGATCTGCGGGTGCGCATCCCGATGTCGCGCGGCACCGACTCGCTTAACGTCGCCACCGCGGCGGCGTTGGCGTTCTACGAGCGGGTCGCGCGGTGACGATGCCGGCGGTGCAACCGGCCGAGGAACCGGGCAATCAGGCTAGGCTCGGTAGATGATCCGCGGCGGCGACGAATCCACGCCGTGGGCAACAGGTTTGGCGGTGGCCGGGTTTGTCGCAGCGGTGACTGGGGTCGCCGTCGTGGTGCTGACTCTCGGCCTGATTCGGGTGCATCCGTTGTTGGCCGTCGGGCTCAATATCGTCGCGGCCGGTGGACTGGCGCCGACGCTGTGGGGATGGCGGCGTGCCGCGGTGCTGCGCTGGTTGTTACTCGGCATTGGTGTGGGCGTGACAGGCGCCTGGCTGGCTTTGGTGTCGATGGAGCTATTCCGCTAGCGCTGTCCCCCGGATCGGACACCCAGCAGCACGTCTTCCCACGCCGGTACGGCCGGCTTGCCGCGTCGACTGCGCGTCGGCTCGCTGGTGGGTTCGACCGTCGGGCGTTCCAGCGGCGGGGGTGCCGGCTCGTCGAAGTCCAGCTGCGCGACCGGGGCCACCGGCCGTAGCGGACGGTCGAAGTTGGGATCGATCAACTCACTGGCGGCATCGTCGACGGCGGTGACCGTTCCGCCGCGAGCGCCCGGGCAGAAGCGGAAGTGGGCGGCGTTGTCGGAACGCCCCGCCTTCCAGGCCAGCTGGACCGTCCAGCGGCCATCCTCGTTGCGCCAGGCGTCCCATGCGGTGAGGTCCGGATTGAGACCACGGGCCAGCAGCGACGACGTGACGGTTTCCAGCAGCGTCAGCACCGCGGGACCGTCGGCGAGGACGGGGTGCGCGGCCGTTGCCAACTCGGCGGCGCGCGAGCGTTCCAGCAGCACCGGGTGGGCGAACCGCTGCACCCGCTCGATATCCACCCCGGCGGCCGCCGCCACCTGCTCGACGGATGCGCCCGCGCGGATACGAGCCTGAATTTCCCGGGGACGCAGCATGGCGGTGACCTCGATGTCGATATGGGTTTGACCCACCCTGGCCCCGTCGCCGCGCACCGCCGCCCTTAGCCGGTCGTTGACCGGAATCTTGAACTTCTCGTCCGGATCCCCGTTGCCGAGAGTGCTCTCGCAGACGACGTGTTTGCCGTCAACGTCGAGTCCGACGATTGTGAGCTCCCGCATGGTGTCTCCTCGCAGGCTCCTCGCAGACCAGCGCGCCAGGCCTGTCAGCTGCGGACTCTAGTGCAGGCGGCGGCCGTTACCCTTTTGACACGCGGTAGCCACCAGGGCTTGTTTTCTCACCGGCGGGCTACAGCCGCTCGACCACCCAGTCGATGCACTCGGTGAGCGCGCTGACGTCGTCCGGCTCGACGGCGGGGAACATCGCGACCCGCAACTGGTTGCGGCCGAGTTTGCGGTACGGCTCGGTGTCGACGATGCCGTTGGCGCGCAACACCTTGGCTACCGCCGCCGCGTCGACGTCGTCGTTGAAGTCGATGGTGCCCACGACCTGCGAGCGCAGCCGCGGGTCGGCCACGAACGGCGTCGTGTAAGGCCGTTCGTGCGCCCAGCGGTACAACCGCTGCGACGAATCCGCGGTGCGTTTGACCGCCCACTCCAGCCCGCCGTTGCCCAGCAGCCACTCGATCTGTTCGGCCAGCAGCACCAGCGTGCCGATGGCCGGAGTGTTATAGGTCTGGTTCTTGGCGCTGTTCTCCACGGCGATCGGCAGTGACAGAAAGTCCGGTACCCAGCGCCCGGACGCGGCAATGGCCTCGATCCGGCCCAGTGCGGCCGGGCTCAAGATCGCCAGCCACAGCCCGCCGTCACTGGCGAAGTTCTTCTGCGGCGCGAAGTAGTAGGCATCGGTGTCGGCGATGTCGACGGGCAGGCCACCGGCGCCGGAGGTGGCGTCGATGACGATCAGCGCTTCGCCGGCGCCGTCGGGCCGCGTTATCGGAACCGCGACCCCGGTCGAGGTCTCGTTGTGCGCCCATGCGATCACGTCGACCGACGGGTCGCTCTGCGGCTCGGGCGCGCTGCCCGGGTCGGCTTTGATGACGATCGGTTCGCCGACGAACGGATTCTTGGTGACCGCTGAGGCGAACTTCGAGCTGAACTCGCCGTAGCTGAGGTGCAACGACTTCTTGTCGATCAGCCCGAACGCCGCGGCGTCCCAGAATGCCGTCGCTCCGCCGTTGCCCAGCACCACCTCGTAGCCGTCCGGCGCCGAGAAGTAGTCCCGCAACCCGTTGCGCACGCGGCCGACCAAGTCTTTCACCGGCGCTTGGCGGTGCGAGGTGCCGAAAAGCGGAGCGGCGCTGGTGGAGAGGGCGTGCAATTGTTCGGGTCGGACCTTCGACGGGCCGGACCCGAACCGTCCGTCGCCGGGCTTGATGTTGTCGGGAAGCGTGAGTTGGTCAGCCATGATCACCAGGCTAGTGATAGCGCCTTGGCTGACGGCCACGTGGTCCGGCGGCGCATGCGACGTGCGGATTTATGTGACGCACGTCCTAGTGTGCACATGTTCACGGGCGCACCGCACTGGAAATCCAGGATCTAGAAAGTTTGCGTTACCTGCGGTACTGTCGGTGGACATTGCCTATCAGAATGTAAACCTCATTGGGAGGCTGGGATGGCCCAGGCTGGAACTGTCCAAACGCGGGCACGGACGAAGCTGGTGCGACGTTGGCGCCGAAACATGGATGTCCAGGACGACCTGCAGTACGTGGAGCTGCTGACCACACTGTCCGAGGGGTCGGTGCGGCGCAACTTCAACCCGTACACCGACATCGACTGGAAGTCTCCCGAGTTTGCGGTCACCGACAACGACCCGCGCTGGAAACTGCCGTTGACCGACCCGCTGGGCCGGCATCCCTGGTACCAGGCGCAGTCCGAAGAACGGCAGATCCAGATCGGCATGTGGCGTCAGGCAAACGTCGCCAAGGTCGGTCTGCACTTCGAGTCGATCCTGATCCGCGGCTTGATGGAGTATGCGTTCTGGGTGCCCAACGGGTCACCGGAGTACCGGTACTGCCTGCACGAGGCGGTCGAAGAGTGCAACCACACGATGATGTTCCAGGAGATGGTGAACCACATCGGCGCCGACGTGCCGGGTATGCCGCGGCTGCTGACGTGGATCCAACCGCTGATTCCGTTGGCGGCCGGGCCGCTGCCGATTCCGTTCTGGTTCGGCATCCTGGCCGGCGAAGAGCCCATCGATCACACCCAGAAGAATGTCTTGCGCGAGGGCGCCGACGGGAAAGTGCTGCACCCGATCATGGAGCGGGTGATGGCCATCCACGTGGCCGAAGAGGCCCGCCACATCTCGTTCGCGCACGAATATCTGCGCAAGCGCGTGCCGAAGCTGCCGCGCCGCAAGCGGTTCTGGCTCTCGCTGTTCGTGCCGGTCACGATGCGGACCCTCTGCTCGGCGATCGTGGTGCCCCCGAAGGCGTTCTGGCAGGAGTTCGACATCCCGCGTCAGGTCCGCAAAGACGTGTTCTTCCGTTCGCCGGAATCGGCTCAGATGCTGCGTGACATGTTCGGTGACGTCCGGATGCTTTGCCACGACACCGGTTTGATGAACCCGTTGGCCAAGTTGATCTGGCGGATCTGCAAGATCAACGGCAGGCCCTCCCGGTATCGCAGCGAACCGCAGCGCCAGCACCTCGTCGTCGCTCCGGCCGCCTAGCGGACCCGCTTTTATGCCGCACGTCATCACCCAGTCGTGCTGTAGCGACGGGTCCTGTGTCTACGCCTGCCCGGTGAACTGCATTCACCCGTCTCCGGATGAGCCGGGCTTCGCTACCGCGGAGATGCTTTACATCGATCCGGTGGCGTGCGTGGACTGCGGTGCCTGCGTGAGCGCCTGCCCGGTCGGTGCTATCGCGCCCGATTCCCGGTTGGCCCCCGAACAGCAACCGTTCGTCGCGCTCAACGCCTTGTTCTACTACCCGGATCACGCGTCCCGTCCGGCCGGCCAGAAACTGCCGCCCACCTCCAAGCTTGCGCCGGTGATCCCCGCACCCGAGGTGCGGCGGCACCGTCGGCGCCCGCTGACCGTCGCGATCGTGGGATCCGGGCCGGCCGCGATGTATGCCGCCGACGAACTACTTACCCAACCCGGCGTGCAGGTGAACGTGTTCGAGAAGCTGCCCACCCCGTACGGGCTGGTTCGCGCCGGGGTGGCACCGGACCACCAGACCACCAAACGGGTCACTGCGCTCTTCGACCGGATCGCCCGTCGCCGCGAATTCCGGTTCTTCCTCAACGTCGAGGTCGGCAAGCACGTGAGCCATGACGACCTGCTGGCGTACCACCATGCGGTCATCTACGCCGTCGGCGCGCCCAACGACCGCCGACTGGACATCGACGGCATGGGCATGCCGGGCACAGCCACCGCCACCGAGTTGGTGGCCTGGATCAACGGTCATCCCGAGTTCACCGAGCTAGCAGTGGATCTCAGCCACGAAAGGGTCGTCGTGGTCGGCAACGGCAACGTTGCCCTCGACGTCGCTCGCGTGCTCACCGCCGGCCCCGACGAGCTGGCTCGCACCGACATTTCCGATCACGCCTTGCAGGCGTTGCGCGCCTCGCGGGTGCAGGAGGCGGTGATCGCCGCCCGGCGCGGGCCCGCGCACTCGGCGTTTACGCTGCCCGAGCTGATCGGGCTGACGACCACCGCCGATGTTGTGCTCGCCGCCGCCGACCGCGAGCTGGTGCTGCGCGACCTGGCAAGCGTCTCGGACGCCGTGACCAAGCAGAAGCTGGAGATCCTGAGCAAGCTCGGCGACGGGTCCGGCCCGCCGCTACGCCCGCGGATCCGGCTGGCCTACCGACTGACACCCAAGCGGGTGCTGGGGGAGGCGCGCGCCCACGGTATGGAGTTCGGCGTCACCGGCACCGACGAGATACGTCAGCTCGCGGCCGGTCTGGTGTTGACTTCGATCGGCTACCACGGCAAGGCTGTTCGCGACCTACCCTTCGACGACATCGCCGGAGTCGTGCCGAACGACGGAGGCCGGGTGATCGACCCCGACTCCGGTCAACCCGTGCACGGCGCATACGTGGCAGGCTGGATCAAGCGCGGCCCGACGGGATTCATCGGCACCAACAAATCATGCGCACTGCAGACCGTGCAGCGGCTGGTCGACGATTTCAACGACGGCCTGCTGCGCGATCCAGACGGCAAGCCGTCGGCATTGGACAAGCTCGTGCGCCGGCGCCAGCCCGCCGTCGTCGACGCCGCCGGCTGGCGGGCGATCGACGCCGCAGAGGTAATCCGCGGAAAGCAGGCCGACCGGCCCCGCAAGAAGTTCACCTCGATCGACGACATGCTGGCGGTCGCGGCCACCGCGCCGGCACCGCCGCTGCGGCGCCGGCTGGCTGACCGGCTGCGCCAATTGGCTTAGGAATCAAGGGTTAAGAGCCAAAACGCGGGTTACCCGAGTCCGAGGGGAAATCGAACAACAGCTATCCGGACGCTGGAGTGAGCTCATGGCCAATCCCATTGATCTGCAAAAGACGCTGGCAGGTGTTTCCTACCCGTGCAGCAAGCAGGACCTCATCTCGCATGCCAAGAGCCATGGCGCCAACCAAGAAATCGTGAATGCGCTGGGCAAGCTTCCCGAAGGCGATACCTCGGGGCCCGACCAGGTTTTCCGACCAGGTGCAGAAGGCTGTCTTTTAACTAACCCGTCTGCTGGCCCATCGCCAGCAGACGGCGTAATCGACGACCAGATGCGGGGACAGTGCGGATTGACCCGGGTCGCGACGCAATCTCATCACCGGCCACCGACACCGACGCCGGTGTCAGGCCTTGGAGATCTCGGCCCAGCCTTCGACGGATTCCGGGCTGCGCGGATCCGGGCCGACATAGATGGCCGATGGGCGAACCAGCTTGCCCAGTCGCTTTTGTTCCAGGATGTGCGCGCACCATCCGGCGGTGCGACCGCAGGTGAACATCGCCGGCATCATGTTGGGCGGCACCCGGGCGAAGTCGAGGATCACCGCGGCCCAGAACTCGACGTTGGTTTCGATCGGCCGGTCCGGACGCCGCTCCCGCAGCTCGCAGAGCGCTGCCTGCTCGAGCGCCGCCGCGACTTCGTAGCGCGGCGCGCCCATCCGCTTGGCGGTGGCCCGCAACACCCGTGCGCGCGGGTCTCCGGCGCGGTACACGCGGTGCCCGAAGCCCATCAGCTTCTCGTGGCGGTCCAAAATCCCCTTCACCAGACCGCGCGGGTCGCCGCTTCGCTCGACCTCGTCAAGCATCGGCAATACCCGCGCCGGCGCCCCGCCGTGCAGTGGGCCGCTCATCGCCCCAATCGCGCCCGACAGCGCGGCCGCCACGTCGGCGCCGGTCGATGCGATCACCCGCGCGGTGAACGTCGACGCGTTCATTCCGTGCTCCGCGGCCGAGACCCAGTATGCGTCGACGGCCTCGACATGCCTGGGATCCGGCTCGCCCTGCCACCTCGTCATGAAACGGGCTGTGACCGTCGAGCATTCGTCGATGACCCGCTGCGGAACCGCCGGCTGGTAGACACCGCGGGCAGATTGGGCGACGTAGGACAGCGCCATCACTGACGCGCGCGCGAGCTGGTCGCGGGCGGTCGCGTCGTCGATGTCGAGCAGCGGACGATAGCCCCAGATCGGGGCTAGCATCGCCAGGCCTGCCTGCACGTCGACCCGCACATCACCGCTGTGGATCGGCAGCGGGAACGGCTCGGCGGGCGGCAGTCCGTGGCCGAACTTTCCGTCCACCAGCAAAGCCCAGGCGTCGCCGAAGGTGATCCGGCGGCTCACCAGGTCCTCGATGTCGACGCCGCGATAACGCAGGGCGCCGCCGTCCTTGTCGGGCTCGGCGATCTCCGTTGTGAAAGCGACCACACCCTCGAGGCCGGCAACGAAATTCTCCGGGATCTTGTCCGGGATGACCGTCATGCCTGAATTCTCCCACGCGCGCTCGGCCGGCCGCTACCGGTCGGTAACGGGCGAGTGGTCTGCGGGAGTAGCGTTGGCGCGATGGCAGAACCCGACAACGAGCACCTCGCCGCGATGCGGGTGGAGTACGGCTCCGTCGAGAAAGACGGTAGCCCTGACCTCGACGTCGACTGGCTAGCCGATGGTTGGCTTGCGTTGTTGCGCAAGTGGATTGGCGATGCCGCGCGGGCGGGGATCGCCGAGCCCAACGCGATGGTGTTGGCCACCGTGGACTCCGGAAAACCGGTCAGCCGGTCGGTGCTGTGCAAGGGCGTCGACGAGGACGGACTCACATTCTTCACCAACTACGATTCGGCCAAAGGTGATGAACTTGCCGCGACACCGTACGCATCGGCAACCTTCCCCTGGTATTTGCTGAACAGGCAGTTCCATATCCGCGGCCCGGTGACCAAGGTCGATGCGGCGGCCACCGGCGACTACTGGGCTAAGCGGCCGCGGGGCTCGCAGCTGGGCGCCTGGGCGTCGCATCAGTCCCGTCCGGTCGCCTCCCGCGCGGCGCTGGTCGATCAGCTCGCCGAGGTGACGGCCCGATTCGCCAATGTTGAGCAGGTCCCGGTTCCGCCGAATTGGGGCGGCTACCGGATCGCGCCCGAGGTTGTCGAGTTCTGGCAAGGCCGCGAAAACCGGCTGCACAATCGGATTCGTGTCAAAGATGGTCACATCCAACGCCTGCAGCCCTGAGCCGGATCTCAGCGTCGAGTCGCCATCGAACCCGGACTGCGCCCCCGCGCAGGCGCGCCGTCCCGATAACGACTACCGTCAGCCGTAAGCAACCGCTTAGGGCCAGCATCCGCCGAGACCGCAAAGGGGTTCCAGTGGCCGCAACCGACGACTCCGCCACTCTCCATTACCCGGGCGGTGAGCTGGATCTCGATATCGTCCACGCCACCGAGGGACCCGACGGGATCGCGCTCGGCTCGCTGTTGTCCAAGAGCGGCTACACCACTTTCGACAACGGCTTCGTCAATACCGCCCCATGCAAGAGCGCGATCACCTATATCGACGGTGACGCCGGCATCCTGCGTTATCGCGGCTACCCGATCGAGCAGCTCGCCGAGAAGTCGACGTTTATCGAAGTGAGCTACCTGCTGGTCTACGGCGAGCTGCCGACCAAGGAGCAGCTGGCCAACTTCGCTCGACAGATCCAGTTGCATACGATGCTGCACGAGGACCTGAAGCGATTCTTCGACGGCTTCCCGCGCAACGCCCACCCGATGCCGGTGCTGTCCAGCGCAGTCAACGCATTGAGCGCCTACTACCCGGACTCACTCGACCCGATGGACAACGAGCAGGTCGAGCTGTCGATGATCCGGCTGTTGGCCAAGTTGCCCACCATCGCCGCTTACGCCTTCAAGAAGTCGGTTGGTCAGCCGTTCCTCTACCCGGACAACAACCTGACGCTGGTGGAGAACTTCCTGCGGATGACGTTCGGTCTGCCCGCCGAGCCCTACGACGTCGATCCCGAGATCGTGCGGGCGCTGGACATGCTGCTGATCTTGCACGCCGACCACGAGCAGAATTGTTCGACGTCGACCGTCCGCCTGGTGGGCTCGTCGCAGGCCAACCTGTTCACCTCGATCTCCGGCGGCATCAACGCGCTGTGGGGCCCGCTACACGGCGGCGCCAACCAGGCCGTGCTGGAAATGCTGGACAAGATCCGCAAGAGCGACGACGACGTCGGTGAGTTCGTCCGCAAGGTCAAGGACCGCGAAGCCGGGGTGAAGCTGATGGGCTTCGGACACCGCGTCTACAAGAACTACGACCCGCGGGCGCGCATCGTCAAGGAACAGGCCGACAAGATCCTCGGCAAGCTGGGTGGCGACGACGACCTGCTGAGCATCGCCAAGGAGCTCGAAGAGGCGGCGCTGACCGACGACTACTTCATCGAGCGCAAGCTCTACCCGAACGTCGACTTCTACACCGGCCTGATCTATCGGGCGCTCGGCTTCCCGACCCGGATGTTCACCGTGCTGTTTGCGCTCGGGCGGCTGCCCGGCTGGATTGCGCATTGGCGCGAGATGCACGACGAGGGCGACAGCAAGATCGGTCGCCCCCGTCAGATCTACACCGGCTCCACCGAGCGCGGCTACGCCACCATCGACGCGCGGTAGGTTTCTTCCGCGAGCACCCCTGGCGAGCAGACACAGACTCGCATGCGCGAGGCGGAATTTATGCGATTCTGCGTCTGCTCGCCAGTGAACCTAGCACCGCCATCGCGGCGTTGTGACCGCCGATTCCGGAGACCGCTCCGCCGCGCCGGGCACCCGCGCCGCACAGCAGAATTCGGTCGTGGGCGGTGGCCACGCCCCACCGCCGGGCCGGGGTGTCCAGCCGGTCGTGGTCGTCGGCGAACGGCCAGTGCAGATCGCCGTGGAAGATGTTGCCGCCGGTCATGCCCAGCGCATGCTCCAGGTCGACGGTGGTGGTCGTCTCGATACAGCGCAGGCCGTCCGCATCGCCCAGCAGCACGTCCTGAATCGGTTCGGCCAGAAGGCAATTCAGCGAATTCAGCACGGCATCGGTCAATTGGTGACGAGAGGCGTTCAGTGAATGGGGCGTATGCAGACCAAAGACCGTCAAGGTCGCAGCGCCCGATTCACGCAGCCCGGGGGACAGGATGGTCGGGTCGGTCAGCGAATGGCAATAGATCTCACACGGCAAGGGTTCCGGTAACGCTGCGGCGGCTGCCCGAGAATACGCCGCGTCCAGCTGCGTCCACGTTTCGTTGATATGCAACGTCCCGCCGAACGCCTGCTCGGGTGTCACGCTGGGGTCGCGCAGCCGGGGCAGTCGTCGCACCACCATGTTGACCTTGACCTGAGCGCCGTGAGTCGGTGGCGGTGCTTGCTCACCCAGCAGGCCGGCCAGCACGGTCGGTGTCACGCCGGCCAGCACGAACCGGCCGCGCACCACGTGCTCGTCGTCGCCTCGGCGATAGCGCACCTCGCCGTCTGGATCGACTCCGTAAACCTCGGCGCCCGTGACGATTTCGGCTCCCTTGCGTACCGCCGCGGCGGCCAGCGCCGCGCTCACGGCACCCATGCCACCGACCGGGACGCGCCATTCGCCGGTGCCGCCGCCGAGCAGGTGGTACAGGAAACAGACGTTCTGCCGCAGCGACGGGTCGTCGAGCCGGGCGAAGGTGCCGATCAGCGCGTCGGTCGCCACCACGCCGCGGACCAGGTCGCTGCCGATCGCATCGGCGATCGCATCGCCGATCGGTCGCTCCACCATGGCCCGCCACGCCGCGGCGGCCTCAGTGTCGCCGCCGGCGACTACCCGTAGGCGGGCCTGCTCGCGGGTGCGCAACGGTTCCAGCAGCGTCGGCCACAACCGCTCGGTCACCAGGCGGCAGCGCCGGTAGAACGCCGCGAAGGCCCGCTCATCGTCGGGTGCACCGATGGCATCGAACGTGCAATCCGGTCCGACCAGCAGGCCGGTGCGCCCGGCCGTATCCGGATCGGGGGTGTAGGACGAATATGGCCGTCGGGCCAACCGCACCGGCGCACCCAGATCGTCGGTGATGCGCGTCGGCAGCAGGCTCACCAAGTACGCATAGCGCGATAGCCGGGCCTCGACGCGAGAGAAAACCTGCGCCGACACCGCGGCGCCGCCGACGTGTCCCAGCCGCTCCAGCAGCCGTACCCGTAGGCCGGCCCGGGCCAGGTATGCGGCGGCGACCAGGCCGTTGTGCCCGCCGCCCACGACGACTACGTCGACACCCCCCGGGTCGGCAGCCATCGATCAGCTCAGGTAGCCCTCGGGTCGCCACCGGTCTCGCGCAGCGCTCGACGCTGCCGAAGCAGGTCCCAGCACTGGTCGAGTTCGGCCTCGATGCGGCGCAGCCGTTCGCGCTCCTCGGATGCGTTGATATCGCCGTGCTGTAGCTGCGCTCGAAGGGTTTTCTCCTGCGCGACCAGGTCGTGGATATGCGCCAAGGCGGCATTGTCTGCGTTGTCGCTCATTTTTGGTCCCCTTCCGCGGGTCAAGTGTGCCGGACTAGGGTCGCATCCGTGCCAAGCAAACCAGAGATCGACTTTCCCCGCGGCCCAGCGCCCGCGCAGCTCGTCATCGAAGACCTGTTGGTCGGCGACGGACCCGAAGCCGTGTCGGGCGGCGTCGTCGAGGTGCACTATGTCGGGGTCGAGTACGACACCGGCGAAGAATTTGACAGCTCATGGGGTCGCGGCGAGCCGATCGAGTTCCCGTTGCGCGGGCTCATCCAGGGCTGGCAGGACGGTATTCCCGGTATGAAGGTGGGCGGCCGGCGTCAGCTGGTGATCCCGCCGGCGCAAGCTTACGGGCCGGCTGGCTCCGGGCATCAGTTGTCGGGCAAGACGTTGGTCTTCGTGATCGACTTGCTCAGCACCCGTTAATCTCAAGGGAGGGCCGATGGCCGGTTCCGATGAAGCACCCGAAGCCACCGAATGGCGGCGCACATCGAAATTCTATCGGCGGGTTCCGGGCCTGGCGTGGTTGGCCGGGCTGATCGTTATTCCGCTGCTGCTGGCGGTAATCGGCTATGGCGAAATGGACCGGACGCGAGAGGGAGCCAACGGTCCGACCGGCGCGTTACCGACCCTGATTGCACCTAAGCCACCGGGCAGCGCGCCGAGCACGCCGACGATTCCGGCAATAGCGCTAGCACCGGTGTCAATTACACGCAGCGGCAACGACATCAAGCTTTCCGGTGACATGCCCAGCAATGGGGCAAAGGAGTCGCTACTGGCGGCGCTGAACGGGGGCTTCGGACCGAATACCAACGTTATCGACAACATCCGGATCAACCCGGATATCACGTCGCTTGATTTCTCCAATGCCGCAGCGGTTTTCAAAGCGGCGGCATCCGTTCCAGACTTCGGCCTCGCCGTCAAGGGGGACACCATCACGCTGATCGGGACGACGAGTTCAGGCGGTCAGCAAGACGCTATCGAGCAAGCAGCCGACGCGGACTGGCCGAATTTGAATATCGTTGACACGATGGGCATCGGCGGCCCCGTCACGGCGAGCGCCCCGCCCGGCCCGGTGCCGGCTCTTGGCCCGGGCAACATCTGCGCCCACCTGCGATCAGATGTCAAAGCCTTGGGGCCGATCACCTTTGCCACCGACGGGGCGGCGCTTTCGTCGGCCGTCGAGCAGACATTGGATCAGATTGCCGGCAAGCTGAAGGCCTGCCGGGGCGCGAACGTGATTATCAACGGCTACACCGACAACACCGACAACACCGGCAACGACGCCATCAATATTCCGTTGAGCGCCAACCGGGCGAACGCCGTCGCCGATTACCTGATTGCCCGAGGCGTCACTCGTGATCACCTGACGGCGAACGGTCGCGGTGCTGCCGACCCGGTCGCTGACAACAACAGCCTAGAAGGTCAAGCGAAGAATCGTCGCGTCGAAATCATCGTTGGCTAAGGAGAATTCGCCCATGGACTTCGTCATCCAATGGCTGCGCTACCTGGTGGCATTCGTTATCGGCTCGGCGGTTGCCTTGCTGGTGGCGCGCGTATCGGTCAGGCGCACCAGCGAGGAGCAGGCCCTCGACGACATGCCCGGCTCACGTGAGATCGGAGCACACTGATGGGCCAGGTGAATTACTGTCTGGTCGCGGTGGCGTTCCTGCTCGGCCTGCTGCTGACGCTCGCGCTGACCATTCGGCGCGTCAAACGTGAAGTGCCGGTGCGGCATTCGGCTACGGATGACTCCGACTCGGAGTAGGTCAGCTCGGGCCAGTCAACCGCAGCAACAGACGCGCTCCACCCAGCGGGCTGTTTTCCAGCGACGCCGTACCGCCATGAAGGTGCGCCTGCTGGGCTACCAGTGCCAGGCCCCGCGCGGTGGAGCAACTCGGTGATGTCGACCGGCACGTGATCCTCCGACGTCGACAAGTCACCCTGGGCCAGCCGCTCCAGCGCGGACAACGTGGCCTCGATGCGCGATTGGGCTCGGATCACGTCGCTGAGCACTTCTTTGCGTTGCTCGTCGGGAAGGTCCAGGGTGGCCAGCACTTCCAGGTTGGTCCGCATCGTTCCAGATTCGTTGCAGCATGCCGCGCATGGCTTCGGCGATCTCGACGGCCTCGGTGGCGCCACGCACTTCAACCTGCGGTCTCTCGTCGCCGGCGTCGCTGGACCTGGTCTGTTGAGCCAACCGTTCGAACGGTCGCACCGCGAACGTGGCCAGTAGCCAGGCGAAAACGGCTGCGGCGCTGATGGAGAATGCACAAATCCCGTCGACACAGGTGTCGGCATAGCCCTCGCCCAGCTTTGGCAGCGTGATGTCGGAGTTCGACTCGACCTGGCCGCCACGGCGGACCGTCGCCACCACCACCCGGGTACGCAGCGACGGCGTACGGGTCAAGATCCGCGACAAGAAGTTCATGCCCAATTCCGTCACTGCATGCGCAGTACGAATCCCACTCCGCGGACGGTGTGCAGCAACCGCGGGCCGCCACCGGCCTCCAACTTGCGCCGCAGGTACCCGATGAATACGTCGACGACGTTGGTGTCTGCGGCGAAATCGTAACCCCACACTAGTTCCAGCAACTGCGCGCGCGACAGCACCGCGGTCTTGTGTTCGGCGAGCACGGCCAGCAGGTCGAACTCACGCTTGGTCAGGTCGACGTCGACGCCGTTGACTCGGGCCCGCCGGCCCGGGATGTCGACTTCCAGCGGGCCGACCGTGATGGTTTCCGAGGACGAGGTCGCGGTGGATCCGCGGCGGCGCAGCAGCGCACGCACCCGCGCCACCAACTCGGCCAGCACGAAGGGTTTGACCAGGTAGTCGTCGGCGCCAGCTTCGAGGCCGGCCACCCTGTCGTCGACCGAGCTGCGGGCACTGAGCACACAGACCGGGACGTCGTTGTCCATCGCTCGCAGCGCGGTGACCACGCTGACGCCGTCCAGCACAGGCATGTTGATGTCGAGCACGATCGCATCCGGCCGGGTCTCGGTCGCACTCCGCAAGGCCTCGGCGCCATCGATTGCGGTCGACACTTCGAACCCGGACAACCGCAGTCCGCGCTCCAACGAGGCCAGCACGTCGGAGTCGTCGTCGACAACCAAAACCCGCGGTGAGATCGCACCAGTGTCCATGCCGCCCATGATGCCTGATTGTCCGCCCTAGCTGTGGGAACACCCGTCGAGGGGTGCGTCGGCGCGGCGGCTGTCCGGCAGGTCCGCTTTTTTGGCGAGATTGACGGTAGCGCGCTCGTTACTCGAACTTTGCGGAACTAGCGTCGATTTCGTGCTGCGGTTAGCGCCCGTCGTCGAAATGACGCGCGACGAGATCGTCGACTGGCTCGGCCCGACGATCCAGCGCTATCTCGGGCTGCCGGACGCCTAGCGGTGCGGCAGCGCCGGCGCGGCGCAACATGGCCGCGCACCCGAACCAGATGATCAGCGCGCCTATCGAAAGGCCGCCGAGCATCAGGAAAGCAACTGGAAATCCAAGGTGTTGGGCAACAACGCCGCCCAGGACCGGGCTGACCGCGCCGCCGAGGCCCTGCGCGGCCATCACGGCGCCCTGGCCAACGTTGACGTGGCCGGTGCCGTCCAATATGCGGGCCACGAGCCCGGGCACCGCCACCGACAGCATGCCGGCGCCGATACCGTCGAGCACCTGCACCGGGATGACACCCCAGGTATTGATGACGCCGGCAGCGATGATCGCACGAAGGGGTAGTGCGGTGAACGCGATCATGATCGCCAGCCAGTAGCCGCGGGTCTGGGCGATTCGCATGGCGGCCAGCGAGGCGATGATCATGACGGCCTGGGCCACCACGACAGTGCTCGCGACGGTGGTGAAGGGGTTCGCGTTCGTTGCGACGACGGCCAGCCCGTAGAGCGGCAGCATCGCCGCGTTTCCCAGCCAGAACAGCGTCACCGCGGCGGCCACCGCCAGCAGTGGCCGGGATCGCAGAAGTACTCGTACCGGTGAGACCGCCGGCTGGTCGGCGCGGTGGGCTTCTCCGCGTGCAACGTGATGGTCGATGTGGGCGGCGGGGACGGCCAGGGTGGACCCGATGGCGATCATCGCGAATCCCGCCGCCAGCCAGAAGACCCCGGCGTACCCGAAAAGCCAGCCCAGCAGTCCCGACAGCGCCGCGCCGACCATATTGCCCGCATGGTTGTATGCCTGGTTGCGGCCATTTTGCGCGGTGAAACCCGCTTGGCCCACCACACCGAGCGTGATGCCGATGACCGCGGGGGCGATCGTCGCCCCGGAGATACACATCACGGCCTGGGCGGCCGCGACGACCCAAAAATGTCCCGAGGTCAGGATCACCGCCGAGGCTGCCACGGCACCGAGGCCGACAACGATGACACACTGCCGCTTTCGGGATGTGGCGTCGACGATCGCGCCTGCCGGGCCCACAGCGCACATGCCAACGATGGCGCCCAGCGTTATGACCGTGCCGATGGAGCTGGTGGTCCAGCCACGGCTGGCCAGCAGGACTCCCAGAAACGGGCCCATGCCGGCCTCCATGTCAGCCATGAAGAAGTTGACCGCCTGCAACGCGGTACGGTCCCGCCCCGCCAAGGGCAACGCGATCGTGTCCTGGCTAGTCATCGAGACATTGCGGCAAGCCGGCGGTCAGCGGCGATCACCATGCGGGTGTCCGACGTCAGCATTTGGCGCTCAGTCGTCGACGGGCTCCCGGACGACGACGGCCTGGTCGATTACATCGACCGGGTTGGCGTCGCGATCGGCGACATCTGCGAGATAGGAAGTATCGAGGCCGGTTTCGTCATCAGGGTCGACCACACGATGTTGTTCGATGGCGTCGGCTTCAGGCGTTTCGTCGGCTGCCACGACCTTGTGCACGTCAGTCATGATTGGCGGCCCTCCTCCGCTTCTCTGGATGTGCGCTAGTAGATCCGGTGCGGCCAGACTTGAGTTCGGCGTTGTCGGACCGCAACACAGTGTTGTCGGATTCTAGTTGGCTGTTCTTGTCTTCTAGTTCGAGTATCTGGACCACGCCGGCCAGATTGATCCCTTGGTCGACCAGTTCGCTGATTCGTTGCAGCCGCTCGAGGTCGTCGTCGCTGTAGCGCCTCGTGCCTCCCTGGGTGCGAGACGGAGTCAGCAGCCCCCAACGCTCGTAGAGCCGCAAGGTCTGCGGTCCGACACCCGACAGCTCGGACGCCACCGAGATGCCATAGACGCCGCGGCCAGACCGCGGTGTCGTGTCGTGGGAAGTCAACTGCTTCTCCGTTCGTATGATCACATCGACTGGCACCTACAGAAAGCTATCATAGTAGACACGACAAAGCTATGTTTATAACGATAGATTATCCGCGATTCGTTCGAATGCTGGCGAGTGCTGGCGAGTGCTGGCGAGTGCTGGCGAAGCAAGTGAAGTTTCAAGCTCGGCCCTTATTGGGGCTGATGAAAAACATCGCGACTACCCCTTGCATAAGTATGTCTCTAGTGCTATTACAAAGCTATGTCGATAGACATAGGTCATCTCTCTACGACTTGGGAGGTTTGAGTCATGGTGTTGATGCGCACGGATCCGTTCCGTGAGTTGGATCGGTGGGCCCAGCAGGTGCTAGGCACCGCAGCCCGGCCGGCCGTCATGCCGATGGACGCGTGGCGCGAAGGCGACAAGTTCATCGTCGAGTTCGACCTGCCAGGAGTGAATCCTGATTCACTCGACCTCGACGTCGAGCGCAACGTGCTCACCGTCCACGCCGAACGCCCTGAGTTGGATCAGAGCCGGGAAATGGTTTCGGCCGAGCGCCCGCGCGGCGTGTTCAGCCGGCAATTGTTCCTCGGGGAGAACCTCGAAACCGACAAGATCGAGGCCAGCTATCACGACGGTGTTTTGCGGCTCGCGATTCCGGTGGCCGAAGAGGCCAAGCCCCGCCGCATTGCAATCAGCCACAACGGACAACAGCAGGCGGCGATCCACGCTAAAGGCTAGGGCCGGTGTGGTGGCCCACGTGTTGGATCACGACGAGGAGGTGATGCGTCGACAGTCGATACGACGGCCGTGACACTCGTGCCGTCCAGGAGGATTTGGATGGATTGACAGCGGCTGACGCGGGATCGCGCGCGTCGCCACTGATTGTGGCCGTTTTGGTGGACCGCACGAACGTCATCGGCGGGGTGGGCGCGCTGTTGACCCAAAACGCGCCCACCCCTTCATACGACTGCCGGCCCGGCTGGAAAGGCGCGGTGCCTCCAGATGACTGATGCTTACTGTGTGCTCGGGGTCTCGCCGACCGCGACGCAGGCCGAAATCACGCACGCCTATCGGCGGCAACTGCGTGACTGTCACCCCGACAGACGCTTCGGCGAATCGAATTCCGGGGCCGATGAGCGACTACGCCAAATCCTGGCCGCCTACGCGGTGCTTCGTGATCCGCACCGTCGCGCGGAGTACGACCGCGCCCACCGGGTTCCCAAAGACACCCCTGCGACCCGGGTACGGGTAAACCAGGTCGAGACTCCTGCGGACCCTGGGCCCGCCCTGCGGGCCGGTCCTGTCCGCTGGCGCCGGTGACCGGCTCACGGCAGCCCGATCCGCCGATAGCGTTCAAGACGAACGGCGAGGCGCTCACCCTCAGGTAGCGCCCGCAGCGCATGTATTTCGCGGGCGATGGCTCGGGACAGCCGCTTGGAGAACGCGATAGGTTCTTCGGCCGCGTCGGGATGCTCGGGCACGACGACGTCGACGATGCCGGACGCCTGCAGGTCGTGTGACCGGATGCATTGTGCTGCAGCCAGTTCGGCGGCATGAGCTGTGTCCCGGAACATGATGGCACTGGCTCCCTCTGGCGGCAGGGGCGCCAGCCAGCCATGCTGCGCCGCCAACACCCGATCGGCCGGCAGCATTGCCAGCGCCGGTCCTCCGCTGCCCTGGCCCAACAGGATCGACACCGTGGGAGTTGCCAGTGTGACGAGTTCGGCCAGGCAATGCGCGATCTCGCCGGCCAGCCCTTCCTGCTCGGCCGCCGCCGACAATGCCGGACCGGCAGTGTCGATGACGAGCACCAGCGGCAGTCGCAAGCCGGCGGCCAGTTCCATGCCGCGCCGGGCTTCGCGCAGGGCGGCTGGACCGACTATCCCGCCGAAGACACGTTGCTGACCCAGCACGACGGCGGGCTGGCCGCCGAAGCGCGCCAGTGCCAGCAACGTAGCGACTACTTCGCCCTGGCCGGCACCCGACAACAACACACGCTCAGTTGCGCCATGTCGCAGCAGAGTTCGGGCCCCGGGACGGTCGGGTCGTCGCGACGCCACCACCGAGTCCCATGCCGGTATATCGGGCATCGATTGGTCGTCGAGGACAGCCGGCGGCGCCGAGGGCGCGTCGACCAACACCTTCAGCGTCCGCGCCAACGTGCGGCGCAGCCATTTGAGCGGGATGACGCCGTCGATCACGCCGTGGCGCTGCAGGTTCTCGGCGGTCTGGATGCCCGGCGGAAACGGTTCGCCGTAGAGCTGCTCATAAACACGGGGGCCCAGGAACCCGATCAAGGCGCCGGGCTCGGCGATCGTGACATGACCCAATGACCCCCACGACGCGAACACCCCGCCGGTGGTCGGGTGGCGCAGGTACACCAGGTAGGGCAGGTGCGCCCGCTTGTGCAGCTCGATCGCGGCGCTGATCTTGACCATCTGTACGAAGGCGACGGTGCCTTCCTGCATCCGGGTGCCGCCGGAGCTAGGCGACGCCAGCAGTGGCAGGCGTTGCCATGTCGCCCGCTCGACCGCGGTGGTGATCCGTTCGGCCGCGGCCACCCCGATCGAACCCGCCAAAAAGTTGAATTCGCAGGCGATTACGGCCACACGCCGACCGTGGATCCGGCCTTCACCCGTGATCACCGACTCGCTGAGGCCTGTGACGGCCCGGGCGGCGGTCAACTCGCGCGCATATGCATCGGTTGTCGCGACCGCGACCGGCTCGGTATCCCAGCTGGCGAAGGATCCCGCATCAAGCACCGCGTCCCGCAGTTCGTCGGGCCCGATCCGGCTCACCGCATGAGCGTAGCCATCGCCCGCTGCGCCCGTTGGCGGCGACCCGCTGTGCCCGGCTTCGCCGCGCTTGCGATCGTCGCGGCCCGGCTCACCAGGACTTGGCAGACCGCACTCGACCGACCATAATTAGCACTCGTCGATCGAAAGTGCTAATGCGCGTGGTGGAGGCGGAAGGAAGGAAACATCGATGCGCAGCGCTGATTTCGTCTTGTGGTCTGATGGCTTGGATGCCGCACGTCCGCTGCGGATCGTGCTGGTCGCGCCCCCGTATTTCGATATCCCGCCGACGGGTTACGGCGGAGTTGAGGCTGTCGTGGCAGACCTCGCCGACACGTTGGTCGCTCGCGGTCATCATGTCACCGTGCTCGGCGCCGGGGCGGCCGGGACCGCGGCGCAGTTCATGCCATTGTGGGATCGCACGGTGCCGGAACGACTGGGCGAGCCCTATCCCGAGGTCATGCACGCGCTGAAGGTGCGCGGCGCGGTCGCTCGCGTCGCCGCGGCCGACGGCATCGACATCGTGCATGACCACACCTTCGCCGGCCCGTTGAATGCGCCGGCCTACCAGGCTCTCGGGCTGCCAACCGTCGTGACGGTGCACGGACCCATCGATGAGGACCTGTACCCGTATTACCGCGAGCTCGGCCGCGATGTGGGACTGGTGGCCATCAGCGACCGCCAACGCGAGCTGGCGCCCGACCTGAATTGGATTGGCCGCGTGCATAATGCGCTGCGGATAGACGACTGGCCGTACCAGGCGGACAAAGGCGACTATGCCCTGTTCCTTGGGCGGTTCGCTCCCTACAAAGGCGCCCACCTGGCCGTGCAGGCCGCGCACGAGGTGGGCATTCCGCTCGTCATCGCCGGCAAGTGCAACGAACCCGCGGAGAAAGCGTACTTCGAGGAATGCGTGCGTCCGCTGCTCACCGACAACGACCACGTGTTCGGCGAGGCCGACGCGATCAGCAAGCGCGAGCTGCTGGCCGGTGCGCGGTGCCTGCTGTTTCCGGTGCAGTGGGAGGAGCCGTTCGGGATCGTGATGATCGAAGCGATGGCGTGCGGCACCCCCGTCGTCGCGCTGCGCGGTGGCGCGGTGCCCGAGGTGGTGGTCCACGGTGTGACGGGCTTTGTATGCGAGCGACCCGCCGACCTGCCGGCCGCGATCGAACAGACCCGAGCGATCGATCCGCTGGCCTGCCGCGACCATGTTGCCGACAACTTCGACGTGGCGCGGCTTGGCTGCGGGTACGAGCGGATCTACCGAAAGGCCGTGCGGCAGTCGAAGATCCAGTCCAGTGAGGCCGCGGCGACGGATTCGATGCAACGCCTCACGGGTGTCGCGGACCTGGGTGACAAGGCCACTGCATGATCTCCACTACCGGGTTCAACACCGGTGCGCCGGCCCGCATCGGGTCCGGCACCGACACCGTGACCCTGGTCGAAGGCGCGACGTTCTGCCTGTCCGACCGCCACGGCGATGTGCTGCACGGTAAGCCGCACGGATTGTTCTTTCGTGACGCGCGGGTGTTGTCGCGCTGGGAGATGCGGGTCGACGGCCAAGTCGCCGAGTCGCTCTCGGTGGAGTCGAGTGAGGCATTCGCCGCCCAGTTCATCCTGCGCCGGGCGCCGCGTGCCGGGCGCGCCGACAGCACACTGCTGGTCGTGCGCGAGCGGCTGATCGCCGACGGGCTGCGCGAAACCATCTCGCTGCACAATCTCGACCGTGAGAGCACGGTGGTGTCGTTGGAGCTGCACGCCGACGCCGACTTCGCCGATTTGTTCGCCATCAAAGAGGGCCGGGTGTCAGTCGGTGGTGCGGACATGGCGGTCAGCGACGGGGAGCTCGTCCTGCGTGAGCGGGGGGACCAGTTGCGGGGACTAACGGTGTCGGCGACGGGGCACCCCGTCGTGCTGCCCGGGTCGCTGAACTGGCGGGTGGTGGTGCCGCCGGGAGAGCGCTGGCAGACCGAGATCGTGCTGCAGCCGACGTGGGCCAATCAGAAGATCAGCACGCGGTTTCGGCGCGGCGAGCAGGTGGAGTCCAGCGCCCCGGCCCGCAAGATCGAGGCGTGGCGCGACACCGCCACTACCGTCGTCACCGACCACCCGGCGTTGTCGCAGGTGCTGCGGCAGACCGAGAGCGATCTGGGCGCGTTGCTCATGCACGACGAAACCGGCCGTGGCAGGCCCGTCGTCGCAGCAGGGGCGCCGTGGTTCATGACGCTGTTCGGCCGCGACAGCTTGCTGACCGCCTGGATGGCCTTGCCCTTGGAGGTCGGCCTCTCGGTCGGCACCCTGCAGCGGCTCGCCGGTTTGCAGGGCCGGCGTGTCGATCCCGTTACCGAGGAAGAACCGGGCCGGATCATGCACGAGATCCGCCGCGGCCCGGCCAGCGACGATGTGCTGGGCGGCAGCATCTACTACGGCTCGATCGATGCGACGCCGCTGTTCGTGATGTTGCTGGCCGAATGCTGGCGGTGGGGCGCCGACGAAGCCGCGGTCCGGTCCCTGCTCCCGGCGGCCGACGCCGCATTGGCCTGGGCGGAGCGCTACGGCGATCGCGACGGCGACGGCTTCGTCGAATACCAGCGCGCCACCGACCGCGGGCTTCTCAACCAAGGCTGGAAGGACAGCTTCAACGGCGTCAACGACGCCGCCGGGCGCACCGCCGAGGCGCCGATCGCGCTGTGCGAGGTTCAGGGCTACCTGTATGCGGCCTTGCTGGGGCGGGCCGAGCTCGCCGAGGCGTTCGGCGACCAGCCGACGGCGACGCGCCTGCGCGAGCGTGCGCAGGCTTTGCGTGCCAAGTTCCTCGAGGTGTTCTGGCTTCCGCAGCAAGGCTGGTATGCGATCGCCCTCGACGGGCGAAAATGCCCGGCTGACGCGTTGACCAGCAATGTCGGTCATTGCCTTTGGACCGGCATCGCGACCGACGAGCATGTCGCGACGATTATCGAGCGGCTCTCGGGCCCCGAGATGGATACGGGGTTCGGTTTGCGCACCTTGGCGACCACGATGGGCGCCTACAACCCGATGAGCTATCACAACGGCTCGGTATGGCCGCACGACACCGCGATTGCGGTGGCCGGATTACTGCGGTACCGCCACATACCTGGCGCGGTCCCGCTGGCCGAGCGGTTGGCGACCGGCCTGCTCGACGCGGCCGAGGAGTTCGGCGGCCGGCTGCCCGAATTATTTTGCGGGTTCCCCCGCTCCCAGTTCCGTTCGCCTGTGCCCTACCCGACGTCCTGCTCACCGCAAGCATGGTCGAGCGCCGCGCCGCTGCTGCTGCTGCGATCTTTCTTGGGACTCGAGCCTGACGTGCCACATCGCAGGTTGTCGGTGGCAGCGCACTTGCCCGCCGCGTGGGGACGGGTGGCGCTGACCGATCTGCGACTGGGCGCTCTCACGGTGCATGTGGAAGCCGAGGGCGAGACTGTCAAGGCCCGTGGCTTGCCGGGCGACTGGCAGCTGGTCACGATTTCGGGCTGATCCGCCGGCTCGATAGGCTTGTCGCCATGATCGGTCTCACCCGCGTCGAAGACGTCCTGACCATTGAGCTGCGGCGTCCGGAACGGCGCAACGCATTGAACTCTGAGTTGGTCGAGGAGCTGCGCGAGGCCCTGGAGAAGGCGGCTGGGGAGAATGCCCGCGTGATCGTGCTGACCGGCCAGGGCACCGTGTTCTGCGCCGGAGCCGACTTGAGCGGCGACGCATTCGCCGCCGACTATCCCGACCGGCTCATCGAACTGCACAAAGCCATGGACGCGGCGCCGATTCCGGTGATCGGCGCAATCAACGGGCCGGCCATCGGCGCGGGTCTGCAACTGGCGATGCAATGCGACCTGCGCGTGGTCGCACCCGATGCATTCTTCCAGTTCCCTTCCTCGAGATACGGTCTGGCGCTTGACAACTGGAGCATCCGGCGACTGGCATGGCTGGCCGGTCACGGTCGGGCCCGTGCGATGCTGCTGGCGGCGGAGAAGTTGACCGCCGAGGCGGCGCTGCAGACCGGAATGGCCAATCGGATCGGCACGCTGGAGGACGCGCAGGCCTGGGCCGCCGAGATCACCGGCCTGGCGCCGCTGGCCCTGCAGCACGCCAAGCGGGTGCTGAACGACGACGGCTCGATCGAAGAGGCGTCGCCGGTGCACAAGGAGCTGTTCGACAAGGCCTGGGCCAGCCAAGATGTGATCGAAGCGCAGGTGGCCCGGGTGGAGAAGCGGCCACCGAGATTCCAGGGGGCTTGATCTGGGGACGTTGCGCGGGGCGCTGCGACTGGCGGCCGGCACGGCCTCGCTGGTGGCCGGTGGGTGGGTGCTGCGCGCGCTGCATGGTGCGCCGGCCGCGCTCGGTGCGCAGCCTGCCGACATCCGTGCGGTGGCCGAGCGGTCACCCAATTTCCACGACGGTGTGTTCGTCAACCTGGAACCGGCTTCGCAGTTCAGCATCGACCGCGAGGAACAGCGGAACGTCGTATGGGAGGTCATCGGCGCCCGCGCCGCGACCCGGCCCCCGGCCGATATCCCGTTGGTAACGGTGCATGCCCGTGCCTTCGACGCGGGGGCCGGCCAGATCGCGGTCAGCTGGTTCGGTCACTCGACGGCGTTGCTGGAGATCGACGGGTATCGCGTGCTCACCGACCCGGTGTGGAGTGACCGCTGTTCGCCTTCGGATGTCGTCGGCCCGGGCCGCATGCATCCGCCGCCGGTGTCGCTGGACGCGTTGCCGGCCTTGGACGCGATTGTCGTCAGCCACGACCACTACGACCACCTCGACATTGACACCGTCGTCGCGCTGGCTCGCAGCCAGCGGGCCCCGTTCGTCGTTCCGCTCGGTGTTGGTGCGCACCTGCGTGATTGGGGTATCCCCGACGGGCGCATCATCGAACTCGACTGGAACGAGCACACGCGGGTCGAGGAACTCAACCTGATCTGCACTCCGGCCCGGCACTTCTCCGGTCGCTTCCTCAACCGCAACTGCACACTCTGGGGGTCCTGGGCGATCGTCGGTCCGGAGCATCGGGCGTACTTCGGCGGCGATACCGGCTACACGAAGAGCTTTGCCGAGATCGGCGCCGCACACGGACCATTCGACGTGACGTTGCTGCCGATCGGCGCCTACAGCAGGTCGTGGCCCGACATCCACATGAATCCCGAGGAGGCGGTCCAGGCACACGTCGACGTCAACGGCGGGCTTCTGGTGCCGATCCACTGGTGCACCTTCCGGCTGGCACCGCATCCGTGGGGCGAACCGGTCGAGCGGCTGCTGGCCGCGGCCGACGCCGCCCACGTTTACGTCGCGGTACCCAGGCCGGGGGAGCGGGTGTGCCCCACGGTGACTGGGGATTTGGACCCGTGGTGGCGCGCGGCTATATGACGACCTGACCGGCGTCGACCGGCAACGTCACGCCCGTCACGTAGCGCGCTCGGGGGCTCACAAGCCACAGCGCCGCTTCGGTGACGTCCTGCGGCTCAACTAGCGGCACGTCCGGCAGCAGCATCTGTGAGACCGCAGGATCGGGGTTCTCGATCATCCTGTTCACCACGAAGTCTTGAGAATCATCGGCGTCGACACCCCGCTGGGGTGTACGGAATTCACCCGAATCCTGTGCGGCGCGTAGGCATTGGCCACCGAGCGCATGATTCCCACGATGCCGTGTTTGGCCGCTGCGTAGCCGAACATCGCGGCGCTGCCGTCACCGCCGCGGCCGGTGAGGCCTTGCGATGAACGCACCAGGACGACGGATTCGCCCCGAGCCTTGCGGATGACGGATGGCACCGTGGCGACAAGCGTGTGCCACACACCCTTGAGGTTGGTGTCGACGATCGCGTTGAACACCGGCTCGGAATGGGCGTCGCTCTCGCCGATCGCCATCACGCCGGCATTTGCGATGACGATGTCGATCTCGGCCAGATCGTCGATGGCAGAGTGTATTCCGGCCTCCAGCTGAGCAAGGTCGCGTACGTCGGCGATGACGGAAACCACTTCGCGTCCGGCGGCGCGGACCAGCCGCGCGGTCTCGTCGATGTCGGTGACCTACTCGATGTAGGTGACCTAGACGCGGTGGCTGGCCTTTTCGCGCACGGCCGGATTTGCGGAGCCGAAAATGGCCCGCCGGAGACCGTGTTCACCGGCGCTGCCGGGGTGCGTCGGATGTATGAGATGGCCGCGTCCGCATCTACGACGACGACCGAACACCGAAGACCAGGCACAACACCAGCAATGTGCAGCTGGAGATCGACGAGGCCGGTGGCACCGCACGTAGCCGGTCATATTACTGCGTCACGCAGGCCACGCCGCAATTGCCGTTGCAGGTGATCGTGACCGGGCACAACAAGGACAGCTTTCACCGGCTCGACGGCGTCTGGTGGTTCGACAGCCGCACGATGTTCATCGACCAGGTTGGCGATGTCAGCCACCACCTGAAGTTTTGACGTGCCCGATCGGTAGGGTCGGACTCATGGGATTGCTGGACAAAGCCAAGGACTTGTTGGGCTAACTCATGGCGAAGCTTTCCGGATCTATCGACGTACCACTGCCGCCCGAAAAGGCCTGGGAGAGTGCATCTGATCTGTCCCGCTTCAAGGAGTGGCTGACCATCCACCGGGTGTGGCGGAGCAAGCTGCCCGAGAAGTTGGAAAAGGGCACCGTGATCGAGTCGATCGTCGAAGTCAAGGGCATGCCTAACCGAATCAAATGGACGATTGTGCACCTGAAGCCGCCCGAGACGATGACGCTCAACGGTGACGGTGTCGGCGGCGTCAAAGTCATGTTGATCGCGAGGGTCAAGCCGAAGGGCCCTGGCAACCGTGACTCGGTCGTCAGCTTCGATGTGCATCTCGGTGGCCCGGCGCTGTTCGGGCCGATCGGCATGATCGTCGCCGCCGCATTGCGGAGCGATATCCGGAACTCGTTGAACAAGTTCGTCACGGTGTTCGCGCCGACTTGACCCATGTCGCGGCTTCGCGATGATTCTTCGGCTCTAGGCCGCGTCGGTCACGGTCAACCTCGCTTCGGGGCCTCGTGACGGATCAGGAAGTCATAATGCCCACCCGTGACGGCGCGCCGCTGTCGACTTCTACTTCGAAGTTTTCGGGCAGACCGGGCAGATCTCCGACGCCGTCGAGTTCCGTTATGCGACAGGCTGGTTCGGTGACCAGCAGTCGCTCGGTGGGATGGACGGCACCGGGATTCTGCCCCGGGGCTGAGGATGTCGACAAGACGCTGCAGCTGATCACCGACAACGGTGGCGCGGTGCTACGGCCGGCCGAAGACACCCCCGACGGACGGCTCGCCGCGGCGAGCGACCCGACCGGCGCCGCGTTAAACTTGTCTTCGCCACTGCGCTAGTCAGCGGGACCCAGGCCGAAGTCTGCGTAGTCGAAGCCAGGCACCACCACACAACTGACCAGGGCGGGCTCGTCATCGCGCGGGCGGGCCCGCTGCCAGTGCCGGGATGGGACTACCACCTGCGGGTGCTCGCCGGCAAGGATATCGTTACCGAGCAAATGCGTTGTGGCGCTGTCTCGTTCGATTCCAACATCTAGCACAAGCGGACTGCCCCGATGGTGCAGCCACAACTCGGCGCTGCGCACGGTGTGCCATGCCGACTGCTGGCCCGGCATCAGCAGCAGCAGTATCGACGATCTGGCGGTGCGCGGACCGGGGTAGTCGGATGGCAAGGCAGACTGGCTGAGCGTCAGATTGCTGCGCCATATTTGCTTGTACCAGCCGCCCTCGGAGTGTGGCACCAGATCCAGCTCCTGGGCCCATTTGGGGAGCAGTGTCATGCCATTTACCGCCTTATTATCCGATTGCACTCCTTATACCCGCGCTAATGTCGCACTATGACCCGCCGCCGCCCCGGTTGGTTAGTTGCGCTGTTCGCCGCGACGGTGTCGTTGAGCGCGTGGCTGCCATGGCTGACCACAGGTGTCAACGGCGGCGGTTGGGCGAACGCCATCGGCGGCAGCATCGGCAGCCTGCACCTTCCGCCGGGCTTCGGGCCGGGTCAGCTGATCCTGTTGTTGTCCTCGATCCTGCTCGTGGCGGGCGCGATGATCGGCAGGGGACTGTCGACACGGCCGGCTTCAGTTGCGGCGCTGACGATCTCGCTGCTGGTTGTCGCGCTGACGGTTTGGTATTACGACGTCAACGTCAAGCCACCGGTGTCGGCCGCTTACGGGCTTTACGTGGGTGGCGCTGCCGCGGCTGCGGCGGTGCTGTGCTCTGTGTGGGCGTTGGCGTCATCGCTGCGCGGCGGCGGATCGCGCTGATCCGTGCGCTTTTCAGCGGCTGGCCGCAGCCGAGATGGTCCGGTTTGCTGACCGGAGGAGACGGCCCCGCCAGCTCTCGGCTGAACCGACGAGACCTAGGCGAGCACGCAGGTCGACCTACCCGCCCGCCTGTCTTAGGCGCATTACCGTCGGGCGCGCTTCACAAACCTCTGCAGCGAAACCGGCTGGTCGGATCCGCGGGCAACGGGGCGGGATGGATCCGAACTCCATTCCGACCACGATCCCGGAAACAGCGCGGCGTGGTATCCCAGTGTGGCCAGCGCCGCGAGCGTGACGGTGGCGGTGATAGCCGAACCGCAGTAGGCGCCGACTGGTGCATCGCGACCGATGCCGTGATCGGAAAGCAGTCGGCTGAGCTCGCCTTCAGCGCGAAACGTGCCATCGCCTGTCAGCACGTGGCCGCTGGGAAGATTTTTCGCGCCGGGGATGTGACCGGCAACAGGGTCGACCGGCTCGACGTCACCGCGGAACCGCTCGGGCGCCCGCGCATCGAGCAGCGTCACGTCGGCTTCAGCCGCCTGCTGCGCCGTCAGTGTCGGCAGTGCCCCGGTATGCAAATCGTCGTGCAACACCGTCACATTGCCGGCCTGCAACGTGACCGGGCCGGTGGCCAAGCTACCTCGGGCCGACCGCCAGGCCGACAGGCCGCCGTCCAGAATGCGCACGCTTTTTATGCCTGCCGCGGTCAGTACCCACCATGCCCGCGACGAACCGGCTCGATTCCAGTCGTCGTAGACGACGGTGGGCACGCTGTCCCGGATGCCCCACCGTCGCGCGGCCACCTCGATGCTGCGGCCCGACGGCAACGGGTGGCGTCCCCGCCCGGTGATCGTGTGGTCGGTAAGCTCGTCCTCGAGTGACACGTACACCGCGCCCGGTAGATGCCCTTGCAGATACGCTGCGCGGCCGTCGGGCTCATCCAGCCGCCAGCGCACGTCGAGAATCGTCACCGGATCGCCTGCGCGGAGTTGATCGCCCAACTCCGCGGCGGTAATGAGAACCTGGGCGCGTGTCATTCGATCGTCACCGCAAACGGCGTCGGGGCGGGCGATCGCCCGAAGACGGCCAACACGTTGCGCTTGAAAATCCCGGCATCGACGATATCAGCCGCTCGGCTCCTGCCGCCACGGCCACAGAGTAACCCCGTGGCCCCTGGGCAGCACCCGCCGCGACGATGTTGAAGATCAATTCGCCCCCGCCCGCTGCCGGCGCCTGGATTATCCACCGCCTGGAGGAGGACGGCTGCGCCGCCATGCCAGGGGAGGACCACTTGCGGCCGCGGCCCGTCTTTTGGCGCGACGTGCCGGTGACTAGGAGCGAGGCAGGTGCTCACTGACCCAGGCGACCACGCTGGGCGGCATATCCCACCAGCGACCGCCATAGTTGTTCGCCGACTCACGCACCGCCACGTCGTAGACCTCTTGGATGGCTTTAGCAATAGTGCCGTCATCAACGTTCGGGAATAGTCGATGCCTGACGTCCGGGTCGGCCACGATGCGCTGGGCGATGGGCTTTGCCCTATCTTCGTCGAACGCGGCCGATGACGGATAAGCCGATCCGCGCCCTGTGCCCATGGCGTCCACTATGAAGCAATACGCTAGGTCGAACTCGCACAACGTGTTCAGCGCGACGTCATCTGGCGTGATTTCGTCGGTCGGCAACTGTGCGTCGGTCAGGTCGGGCCGCATCGCCGGATGTTCGACCATTAACTCGCGCGCCGCGGAGATGATGAATCCGCCGCGACGGCACCCATATTCGTGAGGGTCGTCGGGGTGCCACTTCTCGCGGGATGCGTAGACCTGCGCGTTGCGTGGGCACCGGTGTCGAGAGGGCTGTACCCTTTGTGGGTTCAACCTGCAACGGGTAAGATGGTGGGATGAGTGAGATGATCCGCACTGACAGCCGCGGTCGCGTCACGCTGGCGGGCCACCCGGACTCGACCTATTTGCTCCGCGAGGAACCGGGTGGGGTGCTGGTGTTGGAACCGGCCGTGGTCATGTCGGCGGCCCAGGCGAGCTATCTGGCGCTCCCGGTTGCCGACCGTGCGCGTATCGAGGAGTTCGTCGACGACCCGTCCACTGCTGTGAAACGCACGTATAAGCGGCGCCGGTAAGTGGGCATCGAGTACGCACCCGAAGCTGCTGCGCAGCTCGATGCGCTGAAGCAATCTGCCGACGATCAGACCTGGGACGCGATCTGCGACGTGCTCGAACTGATCGACCAGAACCCGGACAGTGCCCAGGCCCGGCGCGAAGAAATCACGGGATCGAACGGCTCGAAGATGTGGAAGGTGCCCGTGCGGTCCTCATCGGTCGACGATCTCGCCGTGTTGTGGAGCCGCGGCTTGGCTGGTGACTATGTGGTGTTCGTCGGCGTGATGCCGTTCGCGAGATAGGGGCGCACCCAACCGACCAGCGACATAGTGCGATTGGACACGGCGCAAGCCGGGGTCACTGACACTCGCGATCGAAGCCAGGTGCCGGTGAGCGCCACTCAAGGCGACGGAGCGTGCGAAGAGCCACTACATATCCGGCCGAACGCGTCGCTGATCAGCCTCGGCCAACGCCGCCTGCAGTGCGTCAAAATTCGGAGGGTTGTGAATCCTCGCTGTGGTTTCGGCGTCCAACTCCTAAACACGACACCGGCGATTGGCCCATCAGGGGACGCAAAAGCCGACGGCCGATTCGTTGCCCACGGACATCAGAGACAACGCGTCGTTGAGAGTGTGCTTCGGTGTCCAATCCACATATGCGGCAACGGCAGTTCTCGGAGATGGGTGGCGGAGTGATACGGATGTGTCGCCGCTCGGGCTGTCGTCGGGCGTGGGAGTCTCATTTATCGGCGGCCAGTTTCGGCGGTTCCGGGCTCCCTTCGTCCGGGAGCGCGTGATTGCTACCCATTCGTGGCGCTGGTCGGCCCTGAATCGTGACCCATGGCAGCTCCTTCAATCGGAGTTAGGAGATGGCCATGTTGGCGATTCCTAGGCGGGCGCTTGCCATTTCGGCGTATGTGCGTCGGTCTGAGGGCTTCCGCGGTGCGCGGGATTGGCGTTCATATCTGGGGCAAAGGTATTCGGACACAAGCCACCGGATGGCGGCGCGTGAGCACACGTGTACGTGAGAAGGGGCGATGGTGACGGTCGAGGACTTGGGTCGCCATGCTGGGCGACAGCCTCTACTACTGAACATCGAGGAACTGGCGGATCGGCTGACGGTAAGCGTCGGCTGCATTCGATCCTGGCGGTTGAAGGGGGAGGGTCTCGGACGTTTGCCCGGAAACGCGATGCACAGGAGTGGGAACGTAAGCAGGTCGAGACACTGAAGACAGGCGCATGGGCCGATCCCAAGGCAGGTGAACGTCCGGTCCGCGAATGGTGTGAGATCTGGATGGCGGCTCAGCCCGCCAGAGCACCGGCGACAGAGCGGAAAATCCGCGGCGTCATCGGAAAACAGATCGCCGGCACAAGCAGGCGTGCCGACCGCGCAGGGCGGCGCGAAGTGGTACGCGGCCACAGTATCCAAAGTGCTGGGCGGTCAGGCCGCCGCCGGCCTGGCCGCCCAGCAGGTGCCCGCGTAGACCCGTTTTCGACGATCAGGAGGGAAGGCTATGCGTCAGCTCGGGCTACGCCGGGACTGCAAACTCGGGCTCTAGCGGCCACTAGGGCACAGAGCGGGGTCCGTCAGTACGTGAGCAATCGCATCGTGCTCAGCCTGCGTGACCCACAGCCCATAAGTGGCCTTGACGTCGACAATGCGGGAAACGTACGTGCAGCGATAAGACTTGTTGGGCGGCAGCCACGTTGCCGCGTCGCCGGCTTTCTTCTGCTGGTTCAGCGCCCCGATGGTGGCCTGCAGATTGATCGGGTCGTTGGCGAAGTTGCGGCGTTTGGCGTCATCCCACTGCTGCGCCCCCTTTTGCCATCCGTCTAGCAACGCGACCACGTGGTCAACTTGGACCTGCGCCGACGTGCCCTGGCCCCGCTGGAATCGGACCGTGGTCCCGCTGTAGGGATCATGCAAGACGCCGCTGAGGACGATGCAGCCGTGCGATCCCGGTTTGATGACGACCGTGACGAGATCAACCCGCAGTATGTCGTCGCGGGTGTCGCAGCCGTTATGCCCGTAGAGCACCGTCACATCGTCGGTCCACGCACGTCCGAAAAGGCCACGGCTGTATCCCGTTTTCGGCGCACGCCCCTTGATAGGTAGGGCCGCAAGCTTCGCCAGCTCGGCGGCAGAGTCGCCAACCTGTGCCCGTGGCGGCGGGGCGACCGCAGATGACAACGGAGCTGGGACTGGCTGCGACGCGCTGCTTGCCTGTTCTCTGCTAGCGCCCCAAATAGTTACTCCGATAACGAGGGCCGCAAGTAGGGCAATGCCCGAGATCAAGATGAGTTTCGTTTTCGAGGTCATGTCAACTTCAGTTACCCAGCCACGCTTGAACGCCACCGCGGCGGGAACACGAACCGGACCGCTGTCTGCTGACGAGTACTGACCATCTCGACATAGAGCGGTGGCGCCTGGCGGTGGTGCCTGTGGCGGTGGTGGTGGCACCAGTGCCTGTGGCGGTGGTGCCGGTGACGGTGTGTAGGTCACCCGTTTCGGTGATTGTCTGTGTGGCCGTTACGGTCACGGTTGAGGTGGCTGTGTTGCTGCACGGCGCTGAGCAGCCCGCGAGAAATATCGCCGTCGCAGCGAGTGCAGCGGCGACCTGTCTCCCCTGCATACTGCTGCCCCTTGCTTCCGGTGTGATCAGGACTCTTGACATAGCTGATCGGGGCGTGAAATGAACTTTCACCCCGTGCCGACCGACGTGAGGAGAGCGTAGTAGGGCGCAACGCTGCGTTGCCGGGTTTCAGGACAACGACGTGAGGTGTACACCTCAGCCGGCGTAGAGGCAAGGCCAAGCCGCACATGCTGGTCGGGGCAGTTGCGGAAACCCGCAATCCACGAACTCGCTGCCAGCAAACATGTTAGGGGGGCTTCCCATCATGAACACGTGTTCGATGCGACCCCCCTCCCTAACGCCAACAAGGAATTTACAACATTTTCTTGTTTTTGAACCTCGCACGTCTCTGATGTCATGAAGGAGCGGGGCCTGCGCTCCTCGTGTCCGTTCCGAGCGCGCATGCTCGGGGTGCTCACGTTTGTTACGACGAAGGAGGCCCCTGTGAGCGAATTGTATGAGGGTCGGCAATTTGTTGGTATGGATCTGCATCGTCGCCGATCGGTGTTGGTGCGGATGGGCGAGACCGGCGAGCACCTGGAGACGGTACAGATTCTCAACGACCGTGACGTGCTGGCTGAGGTGATATCTCGTGCCGGTGAATCGCCGGACGTGGTGCTGGAGGCCACTTACGGGTGGTACTGGGCCGCCGATGCGCTCGCCGAATTGGGAGCGACGGTGCACCTGGCGCACCCGCTCGGGGTGAAGGCGTTTTCGTATCGGCGGGTCAAAAACGACCAACGCGACGCCGCAGATCTGGCGGATTTGCTGCGGATGGGGCGACTGCCGCATGCGTGGATCGCGCCACCGGAAACCAGAGAGCTACGAGAACTCGTGCGGCGCCGGGCCAAACTGGTCGCGATGCGATCACAGTGCAAGGCCCATGTGCATGCGGTTCTGGCCAAGGGCGGTGTCTGGGCGCCGATGAGCGACCTATTCGGCGTCGAGGGGAACCTCCTGCTGGACAAGGTCACAATGCCCGCCCCGTACAAGGAGCGGATCGCGTCGCTGCGCCGGTTCATCGAAGGGTTCGACGCGGAGATCGACCTGTTCACCGGGCTGGTGCAGCGTCGGCTGAACCACGACGCCGGTTACACCGCGATCCAGCAGATTCCCGGCATCGGGCCGGTGCTGGCGGCGGTGTTCGTCGCCGAGATCGGTGACGTGCACCGCTTCCCTGGCCCCGCCCAGTTGACCTGTTGGGCCGGGCTGACGCCCTCCCACCGCGAATCCGACACCGTGGTGCACCGCGGCCGGATCACCAAACAGGGCTCGCGGCTGGTGCGGTGGGCGGCCATCGAATCGGTGAAGATCCTGCCCAAAACCAGTCACATCGGCGCGATCCGCGAACAGGTCGCTCATCGCCGCGGCAACCGCAATATCGGCGCCGTGGCTGCCGCCCGAAGACAGCTCGAACTCGTCTTCTACGGGCTGCGCGATCACCACATCCGTGCCCTGCGCCACCCACCGCGGGCGGCGTGAACTCCCAGACTCGGTCGGTTGCGGATCGTGCAGGTCATGACCCCCGAACCCGGCGAGGTCGCCCCTTCTGATTGATCCCGACCGACCGTCCCTGCGAACCGCTTCATGCCGCACACCGCGGCGAAGGAATGACCGGCAGCCCCATCGCCTGCCCCGCACCGGGAAACCGGCACTGAAGACGTCGACGACCACTTTGTTACCCAAGTCGAAAGCACAACAGCCGACTCCGACCTCCCTGCCCTGAACAGCATGCGCCGAACGGCGTCGGCGTCAAGGCCCTACGGCCGCTGCGCGGTCGGGCTCCGCCCGAGCCTTGACCCCGGCGCCTACTTCGACGTGCCCAGCCAGGACCAGGAAGCTCGCAGAACGAATCAAAACAATACAGAAATTAGGTCTTGACCGGCCCCGCTCCTTCAGAAATGACCTGCGGAAATACACTCGCGTAATTCCGGGTTGGCGTGTTTATCGCTGGTCAGCCGCGCGGCGGGAGCGGAACCCCTGCGCGGGCTAACGTGGGGCCGGCAAAGTCTCTGCGTGTTCCAGCAAACATTGGGGGGGAGGGAGGCCCCGCGCGGCCTCACCAGCCACGGTTACTTTCCTGCGCGGGGCCACCGTCTTGAGCGGCCCCGCGCGCGGAAAGTGTTAAGCGCCCCGGATCATCCCCGCGTTCGCGGGGAGCACGAGCGGCCCGCGCGCGGAAAGGGGTAAGACGCGCGGGCTCCGGGTACTCGCACATAACCCCGTCGTATTAGCTTCTGTTGGTATCCTCGTCGGGCTTATTTGACTGCGTCGCCGCATCCGCCGGCCGGCGCAGGTTGTGTGGGATCGGCCCGCCATCTGGGTCGATCACGCACGACAGGCCCAACTGGGTTGGCGCCCCGCCGTCTTGGCTGAACCACGGGAACGTCCAGCCGCCGTACAGCAGGCGATGCCAGTAGGTGCCGTCTGGGTAGTGTGCGCCGTCGCAGTAGCCCTCGAACATGTTGCCCATGCCGCCGCCGGGACAGTATCCGGTCGCCGGGTCGGGGATGTGCGGGTCGGGCGGGGTGTCGGCGCGGGCGGTGGCCAACGGCAGCCACACGGCGGTGGCCGAGCATCGCGGCGAGATATGTCACGTGACGGATCGGTGTTCTCACTGCGCCCCCCTGCTTCTCGTCTTGGGCCCATGGGCGGTCGGTCATAGCTTCGCTTCCCCTGTCGCGTCTTCGTAGTGTAGGTCTGCCTGGACGACGACGGCGAGCTGCTCGGCGTGGAGCATCGCGTCGTCGATGAGGCCGAGCAGCTCGCTTGCGCGGCCGGCGCGGCCGGCGAGGCGCATCGAGACGAAGCGGGCTTCAGTGAGGGCCGCGGTCAGGTGGTCGCGGCAAGCTTTCAGTTCGCCGAGCGCGAGTTCCAGGTCGGCGGGCTCGCGGACCCCGGAGCCGGGGCAGCCGCGGACGTGGGCGCCGATGCCGCCGCAGCAGCGCCGGGTCGTCGAGTCGACGGGATAGTTGGCAGTCATGGCGCTCCATTCGGGATGGAGCCGCACCTTGTCGCACGAACCTTGCACGGGCTTGCATATCGCCTGGTCAGGTGGTGCCCCCGGCAGGATTCGAACCTGCGACACCGGCTTTAGGAGAGCCTCCGAGCTTTCCCGGTCGCGGCCATGAAAGCTGTTGTGAGCTGGCGATTTAGCGTCATCGTTCGCCATCTCGTACCACGGCGTGTCGCGGATTCACCGACCAAGCACCGACCATAGGACGGCATTGGCCATCTGTTCTGGAGCTGCTCGGTGAGGGGGTCCGGTCTAGCGGCGAGGCGACGAAACGCGCTGTGCTATTGCAACGCCTTTCGGGCGCCACGCCGACGTTCCGCACCCGATGGATAATCCCGGTTATCCATCATCCGCGTTACGCGTTCGGCCGATGGGTACGGGACCTGTCACGCTCGTCCCTTCCTTCCAAACTAGTAAACGAAACTGTTCGACTACGACGATCGCCGTGACGCATCGGCTGCACCTCTCGCGGTTGACGGAACTGTGGATTATCGGCTGCCGCTGTTGTGTTCGCGGCAGCTAGTCAATAGAAGCTGAAGGCATTGCATTGGAATGCAATTCAGCGGGCAGACCATCGCATGTACGAGAACGCTGGGCTCGTCCAACATTCCGGGCCGCTGCCGAAGGCGGGGAGTATGCATCAAATCGACGACGACGCCGATCGTCGCCTGCGCTATGGCGCGTGACTCGGCGGAGACCCCGTTGCCGGACAGTCGCGGAACCTGAGGGAACGCCTCCGGGTACAAAGACCCGGAGGCGTTCCCTACTGATCTAACGGTGACAGCCGCGGATATCCCGCGGGCCGCAGCCTCAACCTGATTGTGGTGGGATCTGCTGAGCGGACCGCGATGTCGGGGCCGTGGTGTAGCAAGGAAGGAGATCATCCGACCGCTTCCAGGGAGACCGGCATGGCATTCGACGCCCACGTGCTCAAAGTCTTGATCGCCTCACCCGGCGACACGATGCGCGAACGCGACGCCATCGAAAAGGGGCTCTACGGCTGGAACAGCGCCCGTGCCGAACGCGAGCAGATCATCCTGGCACCGTGGCGTTGGGAGACCCACGCCGTCCCCGAATTGGGCGGAACCCCACAAGACATCATCGACCGCCAAGCGGTGCGCAGCTGCGATGCGGTGATCGCGGTGTTCAACGCCCGCCTGGGCACCGCCACCGACGACGCCGTGTCGGGCACCGCGCACGAGATCATCGAGGCACACCGGGACGGTAAACCCGTGCACGTGTACTTCTCCACCGAGCCTTTCCCCCGCGACACCAAACCAGACGAGATCGCCCGCCTCAACGCCTTCAAACAACAGCTGCAGGGCGAGGGCCTGCTGGGCGATTACGCCAGCGTCGAAGACCTGCAGTACAAGGTGCGCGACGCGATCGAAAACGACCTCAACAACATGGATTTGGGCACCGTGGTCATTCGCAGCACCAAAGCCGACCAAGCCCGCAAGGTCTTGAGCTACCGCACCTCGCTGAGCTTCCTGGGCCCCGACGTGTGGCGCATCCAGCTCGCCAACCACAGCGCGGGGCCCGTCACCCGACTGCACGTCGAAGTCAACGCCGTCGACAGCTCCGGGCACATCGTCGACGGGGTGCGGCTGGCCAAAGACGTCATCTCCCTCGATGAGGTCTTCAGCCGCATCATCGGAGACGGCCTGGCCGCCAGCTTGGGGCGTAGGCTTGGAGCCGGCCAAGCCCGGGTCGTCAGCGGCGCGGTCGCCAGCCACGCACGCCCAATCCTCAACGACGCGCTGGTGGGCCACGTCGCCGACGGTTTTCCGTCAGGGCTCGCGCCGGGCCAAAGCGCGATCGTGCTCTACACCGTGCCGCCAGGCACAACCCCGCAAGTGAGTGCCCGCTTCCACGACGAGGCCGCAACACCATGGTTGCGTGTCGATGACGACGACCCCACCCGAGCCGAGCCGTGACCACCGGCATCGGCGGATCTAGCAGTCGCGGAGTGCCAATCGGCGCGCGATCACCACTCCAAGTTGGAGGATTTCGAATTGATTGTCGTGCATCGAGATCCCAACCGGCGCGCCAAATGGCACCACCGTCGACGAGCGGGCCGATCCGCACTATTTCGAATTGTGCGATGAGGGACTGGGCGCCGACGCCTTGACGACGGTGCTAGCCGGCCCTGACCGAGCGGCAGGCGCGTAAGTCGCCGTGATCACGGCGTGGCCGATCGTCGCTCGCATATCGGATGCTTGATGGCCGCGTTGATAGGATCGTCTGGTCAGGGCGAGGTGGACGCTCGCTGCCGTGGGGGTCTGCGTTATATGCGCTCAGGCACTGCCGGTGACGGGTGAAGTGTGAGCCGGGTCGTCGGGTCATGACCGCGTGGCTAGTGGCCAGCAGGTGGTCGGCGAGCCAGAGTTCGGCTTCGACGTAGACCTCGCGGCCGCTGCGTCCGATGACGCGGGCGATGCTGGTCAGGAGCCGCTGGATGGGAATCGGTTTGAAGAACTTCACGTGTAGTTCGCCGGTGACGGCGAACTCGTCGCCCAGCAGCAGGGCATGGCCCGACATCTCGTCGAAAAACCCCGCGGTCCAGCCGCTGTGGGCGACCTCGGGTCCCCTTCGTGGTCGGGTGGGCAGGTGATGTCGCCATCGTCGCCAACGGTTTCCCGCTCGACGCCCAGCCGGCAGCGCTGGGGCCGCCGACAGGATCGACTACGCGAATATTCCCTGTGGCCAATCCTTAAGCTGTCCGTCATCGGTACAAAAAGGTGCCCGGCGACCGGTTGACGTGTGGCGGATGATTACCGCTTACTCTCAGGCCAGATGCCACGTCAAAAATGGTGCCGCTAGCGGTTGCCTGCAGTTTCCGCGGGAGTTGGCGCACAATTGGGGTGAGCGCGCTGGCGAATCGGTAAGGAGGTGCTGAGTGCCGCAGGCAGGGTTGCCCGCCACACTGCCGAATCCTGTGGTGGCGCGACTTGACGAGAGCTGGGAGTCGCCGCGGCCGCGTCTTCTCCTGGTAGAGGAGATAGTGGCGCCACCACGCAGGACGCTGCCCGGCGCTCAGCGCGCATTTTGGCTAGCCGCAGGCCTCCACGAGACCTTCGAGGCACGCTTCCGTATCCGCCGTCCTGACGATACGACAGGTCCGGAACTGCCATTCTCCGTCGCGGTTGAGCGCACCGCCGACGTCGTTACCGAACGCGGTACCGACCGAACAGGCTTCCTGAAGTTCGCCCTAAGCACCGACACCGCGACCATGACAGGCGTCTTGACATTCAGCAGGGCTCCCATCGTCGGTGCCGACGTCATCGCCGCTCTGCCCAGTATCGAATTCCTCCAAGATTTCCGTGAACCCAACGTCCTTCAGGTCTCCTGGGAGCTCGGAGACTTCGTCGATTACCGTGAAGCACCTCCGTCCGAAGCGGTGTTTCCCGAGTCGCTCATGGAGTACCTACGCTCGCTGGCGATTCTTCAGGCCAGCCTGGACGGTCCCATTCTGATCCCAGATTTGACCACGGTGACCGCACGAGACGCGCAGGCGGTGAAAGACGCTGGCCGCCTCGTCATGGGCCACGCCGTCGACAGCGAATGGGACGCATTCACGTGGGCGACCGGTCCAGCCGTATCCTTCCCGGCCGGCCAACTAGACGACGCCGAGCAAGGCGGAATGGAACTCGCCTTCAACAGATACTACGAATTGCTGATTGTTGAGCCGCTGATCGTGCCCGTCGGAGAACGTGAATACACGATTGGTGCGATGCACACCCACTTACTGTCGGTGCGATTCTCCGTTGACGATGACGAGCACCTCCGTGTAGAGCCATTCCTCAACGACTCGATGCGACGAATTTTCGCCCCCGATGACCCGATCCCCGACCGCTCGCATCGCCCAGTCCTCGGCAAGCCCATCGGTCTAATAGACAACCCTAACGACACCGAAACAACCTCTGACGCAGGTGATCCCGCGACAGAATCCACCCGCGACCACGGAGCCCTGTACGAGGCGCTGCGCGACCGCGTGTTACTCGACGCCTTATCCGAGCCAGTGCCGCTACGACTCGTACAGTGGCATGTCGTCGATGAAGCCCCCTTTGCGGCACCGGCGCAAGTCTGGGGTGACACCCTCGCCACGGTCCGGACGCTGCTCGCCGACGGGCTGGTCAACCTCACAGAACATTCCTCGGACGGCGAACACCCAATCACCGATCCGGCCGCCGCAGACGCTGCCCTGAATAACGTTGTTGCACAAGCTGAACACCGCAACATCCGGCCAACCTGGGAGACCGGACCCTGGCTCACATTGACCCAGCCGGGCCAACAGATAGCACTATCGCTGGCCGCCCAGTCCGGTCGACCCGCGGAATCTCCACGCCGCCGGCGCCGCCTCCACGCCGCGGCCGCGGGCCGCAGCGGCCACGCCGACAGCTCACAACGCGTCGATGAAATCCTCGCCACGGAGGTCTGGCAATAGCCGACATCGTGGTCGATGCAGGCCCGCTGATCGCCTACGCCGACGTTAACGACGACCACTACGCGCCGTCACTTGAATTCTTCGAAGAACATCCAGGGCCGTTCATCGTCCCAGTCCTGGTTATTCCCGAAGTCACCCACATGATCAACCACCGCCTGGGCGTCGAAGCTGAACGCCGGTTCCTCAACGACCTGGCCGAAGACGACTTCAGGATTGAACCGGTCACGGATCAAGACTGGCCGCGAATCCGCGAACTTGTCGCGCGCTACAGAGGCTTCCCGCTGGGAACAGTCGACGCGTCAGTCATCGCCACCGCTGAAAGACTGCTGATTACCGACATCGCCACCGTAGACCAACGCCACTTCCGGGCTGTGGAACCTCAACATTGCACTTCGTTCACCCTGCACCCTTACGACGCCTAACGACGTCGTCGACAACGCTGGTCGTCAACGAAGCAGGTGCGAATCGATCTGCAGCTGGCACTCGAGCGACAGATCAAGAGCTCTGAGGCCGGGTAACCCATGCCACCCAGCGCGGTGTAGTCAGCGGGCGGCTTTGACGACCATGACGAATCGGGCTGCGACGCGAGATCGACACCGACTGTGACGAACTCGGCTTCCATCGGCCGAGGAAGACTGTTATTCGCTGTCACAGGTCGTCAAGGTTCCCGTTGGTCTGGAACCGCGTGTATTTGAGGAATGGCGTCGATTGAATGCATGGGGCGCACCGTGACATCTCGTTACCTCCAATTCGGGCTATCGAGTTAGGTGCCTATGCCGACTCAAAGCCTGATTGATCAAACTTCAGGGTCTTGGCGTTCTCAGAGACGGTGCGAATCTTGTTCTCGTCGAACCCTGTTGAGTCGACAGCCTCGATCTCGATCTTGACGACCAAGTTGATCCCCTGATCGCGTAGGTTCGCGATCACCTCGTCGGCGATGTTTTTGAAATCCATTGCGATCTTGTCCGAGCTGAGCGTCTTCACACCGTAGAAGCGAGTAGGGAACGCAACATCGACGTGCCCGTGGTCAGAGCCGGGCGCAGGTCCGATCCACGCCGGGGGTCGTGGATCTGAATCCGGGGTGTCATCGACGGGCGTTTCTTGATCACGCTGCTGGACGGCAGCATCCGGCCTCACGAGTAGTAGCGAATCTGTTTCGGATGGCGCCGAGTTCGTGTCCCCGGGAATCCACAGCCCGACGTACCGGGCGCTGGTTGTGTCGAATCCGGTTGCCAGGGCGAATGCGTCCGTCTGCCAGATCATCGGCAGATCGAGGATGCCCTCCTCCAACACTTTTCGGTCCCGCAGACGCGGCATGTAGGGGTACTGGCAGTACAGCCCCCACAGCGAGCCGAGACTGACGTGGCCGTCTTTCCAGACCTGCGGAACCTTGTTGATCGCCAGGCGAATGGTTACAGCGGCCTGACGGGTGGACAGGTCCCCGTCGCTTCCCAGCCGGCGAGAAACACGTTCGGCAAGCGACTCGGATTGGCCCTCGACCTTGGTCTCACGCACAATGAACGGTGCACCGGCGTCGGGCTGGGAGGGCACCAGTGCCCAGGTAAAGGTCTGCAACAGGCGAGACTTCACGGTCTGGTCGGCCTGCGCTTGTCGGCTGGTGGCCTGGTTTTTCTGGTTGTGACCGAGATCAAGCTCGGCCTCACTGGCCAGAACGTGGGTCCAGCCGAGGTAATCCCGTGTGGCGGTATCGAGTTCTTCCAGCCGGGCGTCGTCGGCTGCCAGGTAGACCAGCATGTTGCGGTTGGTGCGGTTGGCGGTTCCACGCTGCTCGGTCGCCTTCTGGGCGAAAGCCTTGGCTGGTGAATCGCTTCCGCGTTTGTGCGCCACTTTGGGATGCAAAATGACTAAGCGGGCTTCATCGGTGTCCGGGATGTCGGCGTTGGATTCGGGGCAGACGTGCACGCCGGCGAAGTCGCCGCGGGTCTTGGCCTGAACCTGCAGCCGGTGCGCGATTTCAGCCCAGACATCCTCCTTGTGAAGGCGCTCGGCCTGGTCCTTTGCGGTGCGGGTGATGTTGGCCTGCAGGTCGTACCAGTACTTGCCTGACCCGGAGTAGAAGTAGGTTGCCCGATCACCCAACTGTGTCAGCGCGGAGTGGAAGTTGCCGGGCACGTCGCCGGGCACGGCAGTACCCAGGAACACGCGCTGTGTCTCGAGACCCTTGTGCGCTGCACCAATGGTTGGCGCCGCCCCGAAAAACACAGCTCGTGCAAGGCGTTTTGTCAGCGATCGTTGACCGAACAACGGCTTCTCTTTGTCGATTCGCGCCGGCTCAGAGTTGGGTCCGTCGACGTCGGCGTCGATGATCGCTTTCCACGAATCCTGCAGATACTGCGTGAGTTCGGCGTTGACGTTGGCCGTCGCCAGAGGGATTGATCCCGGCATGATCAGGGGCGAGGCATCCTCACCGGTCCATAGTGCGTGGATGACGGTGCTCATCAAGCGGAGCACGCCGCGGGTGCGCTGGAATCGTTCCAGCGATGACCACTCTTCGTAGAGTCGATCGAACAACTCGGGGTGGATGGGGTAGGTCCGTTTGATGCGTTCTTCGTATGCGCTGTCGCGGGATTCGCGTGGGAAGTCGTCGGTGTACTTGCGGTACATGTCGACATAAGCTCGGGCTGTCGCCCCGATGGCTGCTAGTGCCGCGCCATCGGGTTGGACGAAGAGGCGTTGCCGGACGATCTGGTAGGCCTCTGCAGAGGAAGCGGGCCGCCACTGGTCGGCAACGCGGCGCACCACGTTCTGCAACCGCTTGAGCGCTTCGAGCCCGTGAGTACCGCCGACCTCTTCGGCATTGCCGGCGGCAATCTTGTCGGAGTCTTCGCCCGATTCGGATGCCGGGATCGAAATGACCAGCAGAACACCGGGACTGCCCTTGGCCGTCTCTGTGAGTGATTGCGCGAAGGTGAACTGGTCATCGAAAGTGCCGCCGGCCAGGTCGTCACGCCCGACGAGAGACCGAGCGTAGGCGACCCATTCATCGATCAATATGATGGCGGGCGAGTATTTCGCGAGTAGCTCATGCAGCGCTTCGCCAGGCGTGGTCCGGTCGGCATCGGCCTTGGCGACAATTGCGTAGGCTTCAGGACCTCCGAGTTGCCAGGCCAGTTCACCCCAAATGGTATTGACGTGGGTGCCGTCAGTCTTGGTCTCCCCGGAAGGGCTGAAGTGGTTGCCGACGATAGCGACCCGGTTGACCTTGGCGCCGGCATAGCCGTTCTTGGTGAGAAGCTCCTGCGTCTCCTGCGGAAACTCTCCGACCGGTAGTCCCGCTGCGACGTGCCAGAGCGCAAGCATTGAATGTGTTTTGCCGCCACCGAAGTTGGTCTGCAGGTTAATGACTGGCGGTGCGTTGTTGTCACCGGAGAGCCGACGCACGGCGCGGCCGACAAGGTCGGTCAATCCCTGGGTCAAGTATGTGCGGCGGAAGAACTCGACGGCGTCGGAATAACCGGAATCTTGTTCCCCACCGAAGGCGACCTTATAGAGGTCCGCAGCGAATTCGGAGGCCGCGAAGTTTCCCGTCGCAACGTCGTCGTGAGGCGGCAAGACCTCGCGCCACGGTTTCAGACCGGTGGCTTCAGGGTTGTCGACAGCGGCCTTGAGCGTTTTCTTGTCGTCCTTATCGGCGGTGACCCTACGCAGGTTGAGCCGGATCGCGTGCACCTCGTCGGCTTCCTTCGCGGCGCCAACCAGTTTGAGCAGCCGTTCACCGGTGTCGAGTGCGCGGTAGGCGTCGTCGTCGCTGAAGGTTCCGTTGTGCGCCCAGGTGTTGCGCACTTCCCGGAGCTCAATGGCGAAGGATTGGCCGGCTTTGCCGATTGTCTTATCGAAGGGGTACCAGCCGGGCTTGAAGCCAGCGGTGATATTGCCTTCAGTCAGCATCCGCAGCTGCACTTGCGGGTCGCGAGGATCATAGGTCTTGTCAGACGGTGCACTGTTCTTGGAATCTTTGGTCTGCACCAATTTAGGCCAGGCTGCACCGATGGCCGGGTCGCCCTGGCCGATCACCGAGGCGATGAAGTCATCCAGAATTGGCGCGGTGACTTGAAACATGCGGTCAATGCGATCGCGATTGCTCAACGCCATGTCAGTCGTCCTCCTCGTCGAAGTCGAAGGTGCTCTGCGGGCTTACTGTTGGAGCCTCGGCGCGCGCGACGTCTAGGATCTCTGGCCAACTGGTAACTAGGTTGTTGAAGCTCAACGCATCCATGGTCCAGCCGCTGCCCTCGGCGATCCGGAACAAGAGGTGGGCGAGTTCTTTGACGAGGTCGCTATCGACAGCGCCGTCGGGGCGACTCACTGCAGCGCGCAGGAAGTCCCCCGCTGGTGCTATACCGCCATCCTCGAGCACCCTAATTAGGTGGTGGAGTGCTTCCCAATTGCTCGTGCGGGGGTCGGCAACCACGTCATAGTGCGCGGCTAGGTCGGCGGGCTTGATCAGCTGTACCTTGTTCGCGCGAGAAGTCAGAACCCCGTCGCGGTCCATGACGTCGACGCTCGTGTTCCGCGCCCGCGCGAGGTTATCGGCATCGCCGAACTTCCCGACGCCGTAACCGTGTTGACGATACCAAGCGATGGCGAAGCGAGAGGTCGAGTCAAAGTCACCTTCCTGCTCATTTAATACTTGGTCGAGAATTTCGTTGATGCGTGCCAGTGCCGAGCGCACCGCCATGCTCGATCCATCCGGCTCAAGTACCGCTGCATAGCGACTGAAAACCGCCATACCTGGGCCGATTGCTGCCTGCGGAAGATCCACCGGCGCAATCAATCCCTGCTGCAGTTGACGAAGAGCAGTCGGCAACTCAGCCTCGAGCGCGCCGATGAAACCCCTACGGTCGGTGGTCGGGGCCACCTCGGAACGGGGTCGGAGTGACAATACGATCGATGAAGCGAGCGCATTCATTCCGCTGGCCATCATCCGGTTCGCCAGCTCGCTGCGCATCGGCCAGGTTGAGGTTATCTCCCATCCTGCTTGGATCATCCCCTCAAGGAGAGTCTCCCAGCCGGTCGACGACTCGCCAAAGTCATCTGACTCGGACTGTTTGAAGGCGTAGTAGACGGTGATGGGGAAGTCCACGAGCGCCGTCTCGCGGATACGCGCGAACACCCGACGAAATCCTGCCTCGAAGAACTGCTTCGCGCCAGCTGCACCGTCATGGCGATAAGCGTTCGCGACGAGCTCCTCTGCCTTTGGGACCAGCATTGTTGAGAGCAAATCGGGATAAACCGGCCGAAGCGTTCTTCGCAGCCATACGTAGAAGAAGTCCGAAAGGTCTGAATAGCCAATGTTGTCGTAATAGGGCGGATCGGTGCTGACGAGCGCACCCGCATACGATCGGCTGGAAGCATCGCCCTGTTCTGCAACCGCCGGCGGTCCGCCAGCATCGACAATCGCGTTGGCGAGATTGCCAAGACTTACTTCGAACGAGCCCGCCGCCTTGCCAAATGGAGGTGCCTCGGCAAAGTCCCAAAGCATCGGAATTGCTTGGCGCGTGAAAAGATTTCGCACCTGCGTTTTTGTATTCTCCCACCGGCATAGCGCATTGGCGATATCGGTCAACCGACTAACGCCGAGACCCAAGTAAGTCGCGACTGCATCGGCATAGGTTTTCGATGCTGAATCTGCCTCGACGCGCTCACGTGCCTTCGCGACGAGGTCGCTCAAGGTCGTGAGCGCGTTCAGTTGCCGGGCGGTAAATAGATCCGTGAATTCCGTTAGTCCGTAAGTCGGAGCCTTGAGGTCCCTCGGGTAGAAACCGAGCGAGCCGGTGATAGTTTCCGCCGGCGGCTCAACGTTCGCAGCGGCCACCTGTTCGGCGGACGGCGGAAGAAATACGCGCCGCCGTCCGCTTTCTGCAACGACCGCCATCATCAGCCTGCCGATCCGCTTCCCGCGGCCTTCACTGCGAATGTAGCTCAACGGGACAGCGGACTGGCAGGCGATGCAGCGGGCGCCGGTCCGCCCCACTGTTCCATCGACGACAGAAAACGGCTTATCCATCTTCCCGTCACCGCCGATACGAAACGCGACCCGTTGCCCGGATGGGTGAGCCGGATCGGTGACGATTGACGGCAAGACGTACGCTTCGCCGCCTTTCTTCTTACTGAGCCACCACGACCGAAGCAAGGGCATCTCGATGCCGCAGGCAGGGTTGGGGCACGTAACAGTTCGAGTCCAGATCCAGGCGACGACCGCGGCATTCGAGCCGTCCGTGAGCACGGCTTTGGGGTAAAGGTGTCCGATCTGCTTTTCGGCTTCGTCTCGCATCCAGCCGCCATACGCTCGAACGTCCTCAGCGAGCCCCGCAGCGCCCTTCCACTGGCGGATCTGTGAGTCGGCAAGGCCAGGGAACGATGGCGGTTGACCGCGGAATTTAGGTGGTATCTCAATCAGGGCCTTATTGATAAGCACCGCAACAGGATTAAGATCAGAGGCGTACACCTGCAGGCCGAGTCGCTGTGCCTCCAGCGGGATGGTTCCTCCGCCGGCGAATGGATCGAGGATTGGTGGAGGATTGCCGCCAGTGGACTTTAGGATCTCGGCATGCGCCTCAGCAAAAAGCTTCTCATCGCGAATGTTTTCCCAAACCACCAGACGCTCGATGAGCTTGTGTAACCGTTCACGTTCTTTGCGTTGTAGCTCCTCAGTTGGGAATTCATCGGGATGCGACGACGGGTCGTCGACGAGTTGAGCGAACAGAACCGCCCGCGCCGCGGCTAGGGGCCTCCTCGCCCACCAGAGATGCAATGTGGAGGGATGGCCGTGGCGGATCGACTTCTCGCGCGCAGATTCCCGGTTGATTGCTTCTAGCGGAAGCGCGACCTCAATCAACTTTCGCTTCTGCGCAGGCGTGTCGGTTGTCATCAAAACGGCTCAATTCCTTTGTTCCACGTCTTGTTCCAATCACCACGAACGCCGGTGGCGTCGAAGTCCCCAAGGTCGGTTGACGCGAACGGGTCGGCGACGTAACGGGTCTCGTCGTGCTTGGGGCCCTGAGGATCGACCTTGACCAAGGCCAGCCGGTAGCGAGGTGCGGCGTTCTTGCCGAGTATCACTTCGTTATGGGTGACGAAAAAGTCAGTGGCTCCAGCCAGTCTGGCTTTGACCTCGATGCGGTAGGTGTCCCCGCTGGCATCGCAGGACAGAATGTCGAATCCCTTGTTGGTGAAGGATTGTTCGACCGGCGCACGTCCCAAGGCTCGTTCGGTCGCCATGACGAGCTCGACGCCGCGCCGTTCGACCTCTTTGGTTTCTTTGGCATGTATCGGCGCAGACGCCGGCAGGTCGCCATCGACCAAGGCGACTGGCAGCACGAGCGCGGCGGTCACGATGCGGGGTGGCTTGGTTGACATCAGCGCCTGCTTATCGAGCTGCGCCAGCCGTCGCTGTAACCGCGCATCGAGCTCGACGGCTTTACGGTTGAGGCTCTCAGCCGACTCTTTGGGTTTATCGCCGGCCCGTTCTTTCTCGGAGGCCACCGCAGCGTCGAGGAGCAGCCGATCACGTTCCCCTTCAAGGCGTTTGACCACCAGCGCTCGGGCTTTGCCAAGCTCGGCTGCCCGGCGCGGCTTAACCTCGGCGAGGTACTTCGGCAGCTGAGTGGTGATGATCCAGCTCGTGGCGCGATCCTCGGCGTCGGCAAGCCAGCCAAGTCGACGGGCGGCTGCAACAGCTGATGTCTCGGGCGCAGCGACACAGTCCAAATATGGTGCTGGCCCGGCGGGAGAGACCGTGCCGACGCTGTCCACGTAGGCGTAGCCGAACCGGCGCGATACCGCGGCGCCGGTAGCGTCGGCGACTTCCTCGACGACGCCGACCAAAAGATGGGGCTCCTCCAGCGTGGCCGATACCAGCACGGTCCCGTTGTTGAGCGTGCCGCCGAGGTGGCGAATCGCCTCGTCCATGACGGCGTCGTGCAGTGGATGCCCGGGAGCGAGCAGGTCGGCGCGTGCTGACTCTTCGTACTGGACGTACTCGAGGTCGAAGGCAACACGGTCGTATTTGGTGGCGATCGGCTGGAACTTGCTGGCGCGTATTTGCGCTGGGACGTTGGCGATTTCGTAGCGTCCGCGTTCTCGTTTGGCGATGCGGCCGCCGAGTCGGGTGAACGCGGCCTTGAAGGCCAGCTCGATGTAGTGCGGTTGCAGTCGCCGTGCCCGCGCCTCATCCATTGCTGCGCGCAGCTTGGCCAGGTCGGCGTCGGCGAGATGATCCGAAGCCAGTGCTCGCTCGTCGAGCAGTTCTTTTAGACCCTCTGCCACTTGGTGATCAATGACTTCATGCATCCTGGCCTTCACGTCGTCCCGCTCGCCGTAGCGGATCGCCTCAAGGAGCAAGTCCCGCAACGGTGTTTCGCTGAACGCTTCTCCAAGCACGTCGAAGACCTTGCCGCCGTAGGCCTTTCGCTGCTCTTCGATCTTGGATAGCAGCCGGGCGAAGACGTCACCTTCACGGGTGTTGCTCGCAAGGATGTTCCACAGCCGGCATACCTCTTGTTGACCGATGCGGTGGATGCGACCGAAGCGTTGCTCGATACGGTTGGGGTTCCATGGCAGGTCGTAGTTGACCATCAGGTGAGCGGCTTGCAGGTTGAGGCCTTCGCCGGCGGCGTCGGTGGCCAGCAGGATCTGGCAGTCCCGATTTTTGGTGAACTCTTCGGTGATCATCCGCCGCTCCTTGCGTCGCACACCGCCGTGAATCGCTTGCACGGCAGCGGGTTTGCCGAGAAGGGAGCGGATCCTGCTAGCCAAATAATCGAGGGTGTCGCGGTGCTCAGTGAAGATGATGAGTTTGCGCGGCCATCCGTTTCCGTCCACGGTCAAGGCTTCGTCTTGCAAGATTTTGCTCAGCTCCGTCCATTTGCGGTCGGTGCCGGAGTCGCGGACCTGCTTGGCGAGCTTGGTCAGCTCGGCGAGCTCGAGGAGTTCAGTGTCGAGTTCGCCCACGGTTTGTGCCGCGGTAGCGGCGTCAAGCAGCTCTTCTTCGAGCTCCTCGATCTGTTCGGCGTTGTAGTCGTCGCCGTCGAGGCCCTCGAAGTCGACGGTGGGCTCTTTTTCGGTGTAGGTGCCGTTGAGGATTTCCTGCTTCTTGCGTTCGAGACGCTCGGTACGCCGGACCAGGCTCCTGTAAATGGCTTCGGGGCTGGAGGCCAGCCGGCGCTGCAGCACAGTCAGTGCGAACCCGACGGTGTTCTTACGTTTGCCGCCGACGCGGTCGGCCCGGTTCATGCCCTCGCGCACGTAGTCGGTGACCTGCGCGTAGAGCGCGTACTCCAACTCCGTTAGCTCATAGGGCACGGTTTCGGCGCGGCGCTCAGGGAACAGTTTCTTGCCGTCGAAGGTCAGCAAATCTTCCTTGATCATGCGACGCATGATGCCGGTGGTGTCGGCCGTCTTGGTGTTCTTGCCTTCGAAGCGGTCGCGATCGAGCAACGTCAGGAAAAGCTGAAAGTCCTCTTCCTTCCCGGAATGGGGGGTCGCGGTCATCAGCAACAGGTGGCGGGTGATGGTGCCGAGCAACTCGCCGAGCTGGAAACGTTTGGTCTTTTCCAGCTTGCCGCCGAAGTAGTGCGCGCCCATGCGGTGAGCCTCGTCGACGACGACCAGATCCCACTCGGTCTCCTTGAGCTGCGCTTGCAACTCCTCGTTTCGGGACAGCTGATCCATCCGCGCGATCAACAGCGGGTTGGTTTCGAAGACGTTGAGGTTGACATTGGCGTCGATCAGCTGATTGGTGAGCAGGTCGAATCGCAGCCCGAATTTGAAGAACAACTCGTCTTGCCACTGCTCGACCAGACCGCCGGGAGCCACGATCAGGCATTGGCGGACGTCGTCGCGCAGCAGCAGCTCCTTGATGTAGAGGCCGGCCATGATGGTCTTGCCGGCGCCCGGGTCATCAGCGAGCAGGAACCGCAGGGGAGTGCGGGGGAGCAGCTCGCCGTAGACCGCGCGGATCTGATGAGGGAGCGGGCGCACATCGCTGGTGGCCACGGCCAGCATCGGATCAAACAGGCCGGCCAACGTGATCCGCTGGGCCTCGGCGACCAGCTTGAAGTCCGACGCGCTGGCGTCGAACGGACGGCTGCCGGTCTGGGCGACGGTGAGGTTGTCTTGGTCCTTCCGGAACACAACCTGCTGACCAAGAACACCGTCGTTGGTCTTGTATGTCAGCTCCAGCGCGTCGGTCCCATGCCATTGAGCGAAAATCACCGTGATGACCTGGGCTGGAATCACCCCGTCAATACGCAAGCCGGGCTTGAGTTCTTCTAGCAGCATGATGTCTCCCCAATAGATCGATGCACCAAGCTAATCGCCCCCACCGACGTCAGGGTCTATGTGCGCCCGTCGGACCAGTCGATTAACGTTCGCTGCAATCCCGCCGCCAACCCATAGGATCCATGAAACGCGACGAACGCCAGCAACTCCGTGACATCACGCATGAGGTTACTGGCTGGATCGACACCGCAAGCCGTGTTCGCGCTGAACGCGCTAAGGTCGCCAACGCATCCGTCGCTGCGAAAAACGCACTTCGCGACGCTGTCGTGGAGGTCCCTGAGGACGGCCAGACTGCCTGGCGGGTGATGCCACTTCGCGCAACCGACACCGAGCGACTCGAAGACATTGCCAGGTATGACGGGCTGCCGAAAACCTCGGACAACTTCCGGAAGCAACTCGCTAACTTGACCGCTAACGTAGCCGGGTCGGTTCATGACGTGCAAGCGGTTATTGGCGTTCGGCGGTTCTTTTCCGGCAGCGGGACTCGCGATTCTGCAAATAAGGCTGCTGACTATCTGCGGGGCTATCACAAGCAATTCATTAGTGACGGTCTGCGCGCCGAACTGGAGCGCGTCGCGACCGAGAAACCGAAACCCCTGGGCGGCATCGCCGTTTCGGATGCGTTGTCCGAACGCGGTGGTCTGCGCCGTCGCACGTCTGACCTCGGCCAACCCGCTGAAGTACTCGCTCTCAGCAAGTTCCCCGGCTTCGTGGAAGCGGCGGGAAGGGTCTTGGGTGTTGTCGCCGAAGAGGCGAAATGCCGCGCCGCGGCCGTCGACGCAGGAAACGGGGTGCGGCGCGCCGAGACCGCCCGGATCATGGCCGACATGGGTGTCGACCGGCTACGCGAGGCCACCCGCGACAAGATCCGCACCACACCTCTGACCGATGCTGGAATCACCACGGTGAGCGAGGTTCTGCAGTTCCCGGGGCTGGACAACTTGCCCGGCATCGGAGTCACGACAGCGGCCCGGATCCTTGGCGCCGCGCAGACACTGTGGCAGACGACCTTCGACGAAATGCCGGCGCGAATCGACATCAGGGCACGCACGCCCGAAGCGACTGAACTGCTGCGGCGTCTGCGGATCTGGAACCAACTTCGCAAGAACGCCGGCGGTGCAGCCGAGATGCAGTCAGCCCAAGAGCTCGCCACCTTGGCCAAGGCGATCGATCGGTCAGTGACGCACCTGGCTGTGTTCTGCGCTCCGGACCGCCCAGTTGAGCAGTTCAGTGCCCGCCTCGACGCGCTGCTTCAGCGGTCACGGCTCATCGCCGGCGCCGGTACGTCGCCCAAGTCCGACGACCTCTGGGACGACTTTGTCGCCCACCCGGCGGACTATTTCGCGCTGCTGGCTGAGCTCGGTTTTATCGCCGAAGATGAAGAAAAGACCCACGGGGACCTCCCGGAAGACATCGTCAACGCGGTCCGGGCGATCGAGCTCAAGACCGATTATCTTGCGGCATCGCTGCGCGGGTACCAAAGCTTCGGCGCCCGCTTTGTTTTGGCCCAGCGCAAGGTCATCATCGGTGACGAGATGGGTCTGGGGAAGACGGTTGAAGCCATCGCCGTGCTGGCGCACTTGCGCGCCAAAGGTCAACAAAGCTTTCTGGTCGTCTGCCCGGCTGCGGTGGTGACGAACTGGGTCCGCGAGGTCTCGTCGAAGTCGAAGTTGGCGGCGCATCGCCTCCACGGACCCGACCGGCACTGGGCAGCGAAGAACTGGATCCGCAACGCCGGTGTCGCCGTCACGACCTTTGAGACGCTGCCCTGGCTCGAGAACAACGTTGAAATGCCGCAATTGGGCTGCGTGGTGGTCGATGAGGCGCACTACATCAAAAATCCTGAAGCCCAACGAACGCGGAGAACTACTCGGCTGATCGACTCCTGCGAGCGGGCTGTGCTGCTGACGGGGACGCCGTTGGAGAACCGAATCGACGAGTTCCGCAACTTGGTCGGCTACCTGCGCCCCGACCTGGTTCTCGACGCGAACGAGTATGCGCCCAGCAAGTTTCGTCGCCAAGTGGCTGGCGCGTATCTGCGGCGCAATCAAGAAGACGTTTTGACTGAACTCCCCGAGCTCGTCGAGGTCGAGGAGTGGATCCCGATGTCGGACGCTGATCTCGCCGCGTACCGCGCCGCGCTGGATCAGGGCAACTTCATGGCGTTGCGCCAAGCCGGCATGAACCAGGCGCTCAAGTCCGCCAAGTTGCAACGCTTGATTGAGATCGTCGACGAGGCAGAGTCCAATGGCCGGCGGGTCGTTGTCTTTTCGCACTTCCTGGAAGTTCTGCGAGGGGTCGCGCGACACCTTCCCGGCCGTGTGTTTGGTCCGCTCACCGGATCGGTGCAGGCCAGTCAGCGTCAGGTCATGGTCGACGACTTCTCTGCTACCAGGAAAGGTGCTGTGCTCGTCGCCCAGATTCTTGCAGGGGGAGTGGGTCTGAATATTCAGGCTGCATCTGTGGTCGTCATCTGCGAACCTCAGGTCAAGCCCACGACCGAATGGCAAGCCATCGCCCGTGCGCACCGTATGGGTCAGCTGGAATCCGTTCAGGTGCACCGACTTTTGTCCGATGAAGGAGTGGACCTGCGGTTGCGAGAGATCCTGGCCCGCAAAAAGGAGTTGTTCGAGAGCTTCGCGCGCCAGAGCGCCACCGCCGAAAGCGCTCCCGAAGCCTACGACGTCTCCGAAGCTGAGCTGGCCCGCGAGATCATCGCATCCGAGCGCGAGCGGCTCTTCGGACAGTCCGCGCCGCCGAACGGTCGCGCGAGCGCACCACCGAAGTCCTACCCGCCCGCTCCGCGTGTTAATCCGACACCGGCAGAGCAAGTTTCGACGCCGGCAAAGCTGATGAAGGCGCCGACCAGCCCACGTGATAGGCCGGCCGTACCTCCGAGGAAGCCGGCCACACCATCAGACAAGTACGCCAACAGGCCGCGGCGCCTGACAGCGCAGCGCCTGGCGGCAGGCGAACACGAGGTCGCAGCCGAGGCTACCGTCGAGCAACTTGCTGCTGCAGCGCAACCCGTTGGACTGCAGCCATATCCCGTCTTCGCGGAATCGCTGCCTTCTGTTGCTGGGGTGACACTCGAGCGGGTGGTCAAGAACGTGGTGCGGATCGTTGCCGTCGAGGGCCCGGTGATGGGCTGGCGCATCCACCAGGTCTACAAGAAGTGCTCAGACAGCAGCGATTCGCACGAAGAATTCACGCGACTGGTCAACCGCGCGATCTCAGCAGCTGAACGACAGCAACTCATCACCTCAGAGAACCCGCTCAACCAACCGGGCAACAAGCCAAGAACATACAGGTTGCTCAGCCAGCCGAAAGTCATTGCGCGACAGCGAGGCCCACGTAGCGTCGATATCATCCCGCCCGCAGAGATGGTGGAGTACCGACATCGAGTTTCGCTCGGTGCAGCGGTTTCCGAGGAAGAGGTCCTTCGCCGCGTGGTCAATCTGCTCGGCCTGAATGTAATAACGAACGATCTCCGCAGGGCCGCGGCCGCGGCCAAGAAGCTGCAGACAGCTAACTGATGATTGGTCTGCAATTCATTTCACCGGATTGCCGCAACCAAAAGCTTTGCCTGCAATCAAATCTGGCGTGCATCGCGATCGCGATCGGCATCGCGACGATCACAGGTTTGAATGGGACAGGCTGTGCCGCGACCAACCACGGTGGGTCATCTCGAACGACTTCTGACTGGGTACCGCCGCCATCCAACCGCGACCTCGACCGTGACGCCGTCACCGACCGCCACGGGCCCGACGCCCTACATGAGAACCGCACCTCCGCTCGCGATGGCGCCGCAATTAAAGCCCATGGGACCCAACGGAGATAGCGGCGTGATACTCGAATCCAAATCGCGGCACTTGCTGTGTCAGGTGCTTAACGACAGCGTGGCGTGTGTCGGCAGGTTCACCGACCCTCAGACGGGAGTCCAGTGCAACCTGGTCTCGGTAAATCCGGCCGGCAGCCTCCACTTCGGCGGCGGCGACATGGATGAGATCGATGTGGGGGTCCGGCTGGATTACCGGACCTATCACGCACTCGACTGGACAGTCGTTGCTGATGTGGACGGAATGATCTTCACTCACGACCACACCCGCCACGGCATGAGGGTCAATCCCCGAGTCGCGCAAGGATTCTGAAGCGAAAAGGTGAGTACGACCTCAAGCCAATTATCACCTTGTTCACCATCAACTAGGTGCTCGGCGCCCTCGACACAAGCGGCTTTCGCCGTCACCATGATCGCCCAGTGTGCTGGTGGTAGCTCGGCGGTTCAGGGCTTCGTTGCATTCACGCAAAACTGCGTGGTCTGCTTCAGCTCGGCGCCGACGGATGTTCGGGCGGAGCGTGAGGCCGGTTGACTGGGCGATCAGTCAGTCGACGACCGTTGCGAAGCGTGCCCAATCGGTGAACTCCCAGTCCCATCTGCGGCAGACCCGTTCCTTCGGGAGCCCTTCGTTGCTGGGGTCGATGAGCATGAGCCTGACGTAGCGGCCGTCCCCGATGAGAACCGCAAGCAAGTAGCCGCCCGGGGAGGCGAGCATCAACGACATCTCGTTGTTCGTCATGGCAAATCGCGCGTCCGCGTGGTCGACCTTCTTTACCTCGATTCGCACGGGCTCTCCGGCAGGGTTGCTGCCAGAGAGGTCGTACCCGACGTTCTGTCCGCTGACATCTTCGAGGCGCCAGCCGCGGCTGTTGAGGTACGCCATGGTCGCGACTTCGGCAGTGCGCCAACGGGAAACAATGTCTGACAGTGGCTCCGCCGCCGTGGGAACCTCTCCTCGGTGCGCATCTTCTGCGGTGCGCTGGGCGATGATCGGTGGGGAGGGCGGCGATGCGACCGGCGCCCTGTCGACGATGCGTTGCTCAGCGGGGGTGAGCTGCCTGCCGTAGCTACGGGCCATCTCGCCCAGGTGCGCGCCCAGTTGTGCGATCAGATCGTCGGACAGCTGCTCGACCACAGGTTCGTTGACGAGTTGCTGGACGTCGAGGATGTCCAGTCCCAGAACGGCTTTCAGTGCGCGTGCGCTGGGTTGGTTCTGCTTCGTGTACAGCGCCGCCGGTGCACCTGCAGGGAAGATGCGGGTGACGTCGTCGGCCGTCAAGGGCAGCGGCGAGTAGGCGAAGGGTTTCGGCCGGGACGTCATCGCGCGTTGCAGGGCAGTGAGTAGTGCGTTACTCGCCGTTGCATGTGAGGACACCAAGAGAGAGCGAAGGTCCTCGCCTTCCAGGATGAGCTCCCAGAGCCGCTGGGACAACGGAGCCTCTGGCGTGCTCAGTTGATGTGCAATGGCGGAGGCGGCGTCCGCGAGTACCCGCTGAGTCGACTCATCGCCGACAACGGCGTGCGTGCGCGATGGATCGGTCAGCAAGTCTCCAGATACCGCGACGGGCAGTCCCGGCTCATCGTCTAGCGGCAGGCCGCAAGCGAGGCGGCCGCGAAGCCCGGTCAGTGACTGGGCGCGTGCATCGAGAGGAACGGCGATCATCGCAGTCCCATGCTGGAGCAGCCCGAAGCTCGCGGATCCGGCCTGATCGTGGAGCGTCACCCCCGAGTCGTCACGGTCCACGCTAATGGTGACAGCTCGTTCGGGGGTGTTGATGTCGACGCGGTCGACGTGGCGGAGGAACAGCAGGCTTGTGGGGTCGATAGCGTCCAGTGGAGCATCACCGCCGTCGCGTCCGGAGATCGTGAAGGTTGCGCCGTCGGTCCTATCGGCGCTGCGGATCTCGCACGGGATCCGGATCAGCGGGACTGCAGACGCTGACTGCTCGCCGAGCAGCAGGGCAGCGACATTTCGGTCGAAGGCGAAAGCCACGTCCGAGGATCGGATGTCGATGCGGGAGGCGATCGCGGCGAGGGACTTGAACCCGATGCCGCGATATCCGATGGAGTCACCGCCTCGGCGCTTGGTTGAGCTCGCACTTCGGCATAGTGCCTCGGCATCTGCCGAGGTCAGTGGTCGGCCATTGTTCGCCCAGGACCAGGTCTTGTCGCCAAGTCCCGTTATGGTGACGATGGTGGATCCGGCGTCGTCCGAGTTCTGTAACAGCTCGTAAGGCACGCGGTTGCGATAGGTGTCAGCCAGCAGGTCTTCCATTCGGGCGATCTCCCCGAACAGGCCGGGAGCCTGCTTGTGCTCGTCAACCAGTCGTGCCTGCAATGCTGCTAGGTGCTGAGTCAGCTCACTCATTCATCGCCATCCGTCACGCGCACCACGACCCGGTGCGGATCGCCTGGCAAGTCACTGATGTTGAGGACGTTGCGGTCGATCCACCGCGGCTGGCGGCGGGGCACGTTTCCTTGGCCGTCGACCGGGATGTGCCCATAGAACCTGCAAGTTCGATCGTCGAGAAGGAACCCGGTGTCGTCCAGGATCTCGAATCTGATCTCCGGTAGGTTCACCTGGAATGGCGCGGAGTCCTTCACCGTGGATTTCGGATCTTCCCACGCACACTGGTCCAGGTATGCCTTAAGAAGATCCTCCGCGCTACCGAATTCGAAGGTGCCTTCGGTGTGCACCGTAAGTGTCGAACGGTAGTCGCCCTTCGACACGTAGGCGTTCGCAACGAAAACCTTCGTACGAGGGGCGTCGGCGCTGGTTTCTTCCACCACGATGATTTCGAGCGGCGTGGTCGTCGGACAGGTAAGGCTGAGCTTGGAGTTGATGTACACATCCGAAACCTCGGCAAGATCGTAGGCCGTCAGCCGGAGGTCAATGTTTTTCGCTGTTAGCGGCGCGTGACATGTCCAGGTGTCGCTCTGGGCGGAAACGCGGATCAAGCCCTTTTTGGCCTTCTTGATCTTTTCGAGAACGACCCACCTGTAGTTACTCGATGGGGCGGGAGTGTCGCGCCGGTTCAGAGTTAGGAAGACCTCCGGGGCATAGTTGTCACCATCGCTGTCCTTGAACCGGTCGCTCCAATCCTCAGAAAGAAAGCGGAGGGTGGCCGAGAAGGCCACCTGCTGCTCGTGGTCAGTCCTGTCATGAGACTCGGTGACGAGACGAGCTTGAGCGTCTTCCACCTGCCATCCCACAAGCGACAGTGCCAGTTCGTCGGCGACGATGTCGATGACCTCGGCCTTCTTGCCCATCCATCAGCCTTTCGATATGGCGTGCACTAGTGAGGAAGTTCAGCGACTCTATCGCCATGCGGACATTCTGCTTGGGAACAACTCGGCGTCGCCAGGATCTAAAGCATCGCCGGAGCGCGCGGGCGTGGGCGCTGAGGCCGGCGCTGGATTGTCGGGCACGCATCGATGCGTGACAGAGAAAAGATGGATAATCAATCTTATCCATCAAAAATGGAATGTGTTGCGAGAGGCTGTGACAATCGGCTAGGCGAGAAGTGTCACAGTGACAAACAGGGCCATTACGGGGACGGTTTGACGACTCGGCCTCGATCAGCTTCGCGCATCGCTTCGCGGCAGGCTTGCCACGCCCCCTTCTCAGTGTCGAAGCCGCCCTTGGTTATCCACGGGTATTGGCCGGTCGAGGAATCCCTCTCGGGGCCGCGAATCGATATTGCCACTTCGATCCGTGCTTGCGCACTGAGCCTTTCATGACGCCACGAGCTCTTGGAGACCAGCGGTGACCACGTAGACACGACCGCCAAGCCGGCGTACGGGCAGTTCGCCCGACGCGACGAGCCTATAAGCGGCCGCGCGGCCGATTCCCAGCAGGGCAGCAGCGCGAGGAACCGCGAGGAGTAGCGGAAGGTCATCAAAGACGTTGTTTTGCGCCATAATTCACCTCCTCTCACTCGAACGTGTCGGCGAGGCAGGCCTCTTGAAAGCTCCCTGGGTACTGCATCGTGGGCAAAAAGCCGCTGCGTCGGTTCCGTCTGGCAGCGTGACCGTGATCGTGCGAGATTGCGGATCTTCACATTCACCGCACCACGCCAAAGCCGGAGCATGCGGCGTGGGAGGTTCGGGGAGTTCCGAGAGCCGACGAGCTAAAACCCGCGCCGGGTAGCGAATGCCGTCCGGATTACGAGACAGATGAGCTACCAGGCCGCCGATTGTCCAGCCGGAGGCCAAAGCATCAGCGAGCGCCGGTGCGACACCGCGGGCGTCCGGTGGGCTAATTTTCCATGGCAGCGCCTTTATGACAGTTAAGACGTCGGACCGTGGTTCGGTTGGTGGTTCGGATGTGGGGTTCAAGGGGTCCCGATTTGACACCCCCGTGGGGTCCCGATTTGACACCCCTCCCGTCCGCGGTTGGGACGGGGCCGGTGTCGTATCGGGACGGGGGGGTCCCGTATCGGGACGGGGGGTTAAAGCCAGGTGTGGCGCGAGCGGATGATTGAGGTAATAGCGAGTGGCCCGCCGGGCTCCGGAATCGTGGAATTGCGGGTTGCGGGTAATGAGGCCGTCGTCTTCAAGTTTCTTGAGGGCACGTAGGACCGTGCTTCGGCCGGCGCCGGATTCGGCCATCAGAGTGCTTACCGACGGAAAACAGGAAAAGTTCTCGTCCGCTTTGTTGGCGAGTAGGAGGAGAATGAATTTCGCTGTTGAGGAATCGATGTCGAGCTCCGTCGCCCAATCCAGGGCCTTCCAGCTCATTGCGCCGGAGCTTTCGAATGGCGGGTGCCGCCGGTCGCGAGGAGTTGCGCTGTTACACAGAATGATGCGGTGAGTTGATAGCTGTTCCCAAGATGAGGCCTTGTCTCGAACAGCTTTGGGGGTCGCGCCGCGTAACAGTGCGACCACCAGCGCTCGTGACGTCTCATCCGTTTTATACGGTCTTGCATGGCGTGCAACGTAAGTCGCCGGCCTTGACTGCGTCTAGCACCGCTCGTGAGTTAGTTCCGAAAATCGTTAAAATTCAACATTTGTCGCCCCGACGTGTGAACAAACGAGGCCCCACTGCGGCAGGTCAACTTCTCGACGCACAGCCTCGGGAGCGGGCGTTGCGGGGTAGAATCTGCTGGATAAGCGAGTTAAGCGGATCCCCGTGGACGAAACGATGGCCAGACCTTTTCGACGGCCTGACCAGCGATGAACGTCGGGTCGTGATTGTCGCGGTCGCTGACAATGTCCTCGAAGGCTGGCAGCCCGAACGCGCAGATATCGAGGCTCTCGTTGACGTGGTTCGCGGCAAGTGCACAACGAGGGAGTACATCGAGAGGGTGCGCCGCGACCTCATCGTCCCGTAAGGCGCCTACGTGATCTGTGCGAACGGTTCTCGCCGATGCACTGTTTGGACGGCGTGAGGAGGCTGCACTTCGCATGGACTACTCCCGAGGCGTAGATCTCTGACTGCCTGCGATGCTGCGAAAGGCGCTGCGGCGAAGTAGTTCTGGAATGCTCAGTCCCCGACTTTTTGCGGCTCGGTCAATTAACTTCTTTTCGGTCTCATCAACCCGTATGTGCAGAACGATGTTGCGTCTGCGGTTCTCAGAGCCGCTACGATTCGTCATTGGCCACCCTTCCTAGCTGTTCCACAAGCCGACCAGGCCCTGGTGTGATCATGTAACCGGGCGAGTCTAGAGCACCCATAGGCCGTGCGCTGGTATTCGAAAACGGCTGTGCAGCAATGCCAAAGCTGCTTTTCCTGCCCTAGAGTTCCGCCTAAAGCTGCTCATTCCTGCCCACATTCCTGCTCATTGCAATGAGTTTCGGACAATCTTGGCGGTCCCAGTAGAAATTTGCGCGATCGATTCTTATCCTGACGGTCATGACTGATGAGAACGAGCAAGCCGGAAAGTCGGCTGACGCGCGGGATGACCGCGCCGCAACTGATTTCATGGATGCAACGATCGCTCTGTCGGACCTCGGCGCCAAGGTCGCGGCGGCGTCGCCACCGATGAGACTGGCCCCGGGTCTACCGCCAGGCTCAATGTGGGCAGAGGTCGAAGCGGCGAATCAATCAGTTAGGGAACAGGTGGCCGATGCCGCCGAAGCGGTAAGGGCGCGGGCAGCCGCCGCTGCTGTCCATAACGCGCGAGAAGCTGTGGAATTCGGGCAGCAACATGGCATTCCGGTACCCCCACACATCTTGCAACGTGCGCGAGCGGGTCAGGATGACTGACGCATCGAGGTTGTCGATAGACCCACCTGCGGCAGCCGCGATTACTAGGCAAGCTGCGGGTGTGGAGGTGCACTCTGTTACCGATCCGGCCGCGAAGAGCGAGAACGCATTTGATGGTGCGGTATCGGCGTTGCTGGCCTGGGCGGGATCGACGGACAACGCTGTGGCCTCCGCGGTGAGCACGCGAGGCCAGGCGGTGGCATCTCGGGCGGTGGCAGGTCTGGGTGAATTGGCAACGATGAACAACGACAACGAAAAGCTCCTCGGAGCGTTGTGACGAATCCACTGCAACCATCGGACGCGGCGCCGCACGGTGCCAGAATCCCGGGCGCCCCAAAGGTGCGATGGCCGTCACTGGTCGCGATAGCAGCACTTATCCTGGCGACCGCAGCGGCAACGATGGCCGGGGTGGCTTTGTCGCGATCCTCGTCGCCGTCGAATGGCACTCGACCCTCGTCCACTGCCCCGGCACGCTCAACCGAGGCAAGCACTGATCAAGCTGTCGCGGCGAGGAAAGACGCCTGTGACAGGTGGCGGGCGGTCGCAATCGCGGTCAACACCGCGCGGAAGCCATTCATCAACTCTCCCTCCGAGAGGGAAAACCTCATAACGGCAAACGCATTGGCGCAAGCAGAGGCTGTGAATGCCGTCGAAGTCTCTTGGCTTCGCCAACATCTCCCTGTCTCTACGCCCCAGGATGTTGCCGCACCGATTAACGAATACCTGGAGGCGATCGTGGACGTCGCTGCTGCAGATGCGCAGCCTGGCGCTGACATCGAAGCTAATGCCGCGGCGACTCGATCGATGACCGCTGCCAACAAGATTAAAGCCTCGTGTGGGATGTAGGCGCTCGTGGCAGCGATTCAGAAGACGGGTCCGTACACCGACGAGATCATTCCCCCGGAGTTGTGGCCCACTACCCACGAGGCAGCGGCTAGCGCGGCAACCAGTTTTTGCGATGCTTGCCAGGAGTCCGAGTCTGCGGCTGATACGTATCGAGTGGCGGCCCAACGGCTGTCAGAAACGAGTCAGGGTGCAACGCGCGAAGCTCTGATCACCGTGCATCGAGAGCTCGCGGTAGACCACGACAATCACGCCGCTATCCGGGAGGCGATCGCGAAGGCTGCCAAACAGGCAGCTGAACGAGGATACGAGCTGATCGATCGCCTGAAAGCGATCGAATTCCAAGCTCATCAGGAAATCGCGGCTTCGCCGCCGTCGGCCAGAGAAGCCATCATCGACGGGGCTCGCGCCCGGGCGATGGCTACGCATGCCGAGTTCGCGGTCGCTGTCGTCGCCCACCACGGAAAAGCAACTGAAGCTGTCACGCCGTTGGTGGCCGGGATCGTAGGACGAGGCGCGCCAACAGCACCACCGCCGGCTGCGCCGGCTCCCGCGGAGTCGGAGACCGACGATCCTGGACCCGGAGGAGCCGCTCAACGCGCCCCAAAAACGTCACACGAAACTGGTGACGCGGCTGCGGCCGAACCTAGCGGTGAAGAGCAGCGCAGAAAGAAGACGATCGCTGACGATGCAAGCGCGCCCACGTCGCAACCTGATGGTGAGGACCAGCGCGCCTCGATGGATGCTGCTTTGGGAGCGCTGCCTGCGGGGCTCGCTCCCGCCGGTAGCGGCGGCCTCGGTGGGAGCGGGTTGTCGTCGGCTGGCGGCCTCGGGCTCAGCCCGATGTCCAGCGGAGGCGCAGGATTGGGAGGACTAGGTCCAGCGAGCGGCGTGACGTCGATGCCAGCTGGGGCGCAGGCCGCAGGCCTCAGTGGTGTGCCTGGCGGTGGTTCTTCGACTACTGCGCAGACAAGTCAGATCGGTGGTGCGGCAACAGGGTTCACTCAAGGCGTGGCAGCTGGGCCAAATACCGGATCAGCTCTGTCGTTGCCGCCGGCGACCGGTAGCGGTACATCCGCGCCGGGGACAGCGTCGGTTCCGCCCGCGGCAGCTTTGAGCGGGCCGGGCGCGGCGGCGCCTGCGGGGTCTGGCCCGGGCGCCGCTGCAGCGGCGTCCGCGTCCGGTGCAGGATCTTCGGGCATGGCGGGTGCAGCACCTGCTTCGATGATGGTTCCTGCTCCAGGGATGGGGGCTCCGGTAGCGGCGGGTCCTGGCGCGCCGGTGCTGTCACCCGCCGGCAGTGCTATCCCTTCCAGTGGATCGATGGGGTCGGTCGGTGCATCACCTTCAGGCGCGGGTTCGGCAGGGGCGGTGCTGGTGCCGGCAAGTACGGTCGCCGGTTGCGGTGCGAGCTCACGTGGACCAACCGAGTCAGCGGAGTTAGCCGCCGCGAAAGCGTTGGCGCTCAAGCTGCGTCGGGATTGTGACGGCGCGAAGTATCCGTGCATCGAGTGGGCGGTCGGGATTTTCCGCAGCGAAGCTGGCGGCGCGACTGAGTGCGTGGTGACCTCCAACGAGGGTTTCGGCTACATACCGTGGGGAGTTTTCTTGCCGCGGTCGGCTCGGGTGCTGGCGTCAGACAAGCTGGTCGACAATGAGTTCCGCGATCACTGGTTTGGCTGTAAAGATCCCGCCCAGGTGCTGGTGGAATACGGCAAGCTTCGGGCTCGACAAGGCTCGCGGCTGGTCGCGCTGGGCGTAACCAAGAACAGTGTCTATGGCCGCGGACCCGGTGTGGAGTACGGGGTGAGTGCGCCTCGCAGCATGAACGAGGAGTACCGCGAACCGGTTCTTGATGATCTGCATCAGCACAGACTCGAAGCGCTGCAACCCGAGATTTATCTGCGGGTTGCGCGGCTTGCCAGCACGGAGCCCGAGACGCGGGAGATCGACAATCAGATCACGGTGTCGATGGCGGCAAAGATGATGGATGCCGTCACAACTGCAGCTAGAAAGGGCGTGGAGGTGCCGCCTCTGTTGCGGGAGCTATGGAATCGCACGGGTGTGGAGGATTGCTCAAAGGACAAGGTGTGGGACGACTATGGGCTTCAGATGCTCGTGTGCTTTGTGAACACCAGCGCTGGCCGGCCCGATCCGGCCACGGCCGACACGGGCGCGCGCGAGCTCTACCGGGGGCAGTGGCAGGTTGCCCGTGCGATGGAAATGGTTTGGGGGCTTTCTGGTCCGGCCCGTGACAAGCAGCTCGTCACCGGCGGGGCGGTGTGGGCGGACATGCTTTATGCGGCGGCTGTGTTCGCCGATCAGGACGACTTCGTGCGGATTGCGGAACCACTCGTACGGGTGGTCGAAGACGGCCGCGGTCGGTGAGAGGTATGGATCGTAGCTGTGATCAGCTGGCATCGCTTGGCTCACGTCATCAGAGGTTGGTCGCCGGTGTCGAGTCGGCGGCGTTGTGGGTTGTGATAGCGACGATTGGAAACGCGGATAGGGCCCAACAGTGTGTTGAGGTTGCGCCGGCTGCGGTTGAGCGGCTTTTGGAGCTTCGCTTCCAGCTGCAGAGTTTGGCCTTCGCAATGCGTATGGCGGCCCTTAATTGGGCTGCGTCGCTGCGTGAGTTCCACGCTGTCTGCGTTCTCGAGCCGGAGCGCGTGCGCGACCGGTCGGCAGAGCCGTGGGCGGATCCGACCGCGGTCGCGCGGGACCGCGAGATACACGACAGCCTCTTCACGGCTGGATATAAGGAATTGGGCTGGCTGCATCGCGAGCAGGCGCAGTGGGCGGCAGAAGTCGTTGACGCACCGCAGTTTTTGCCGCCGGAGATCGGTGGTGTACCCGCGTGGGAAATGTTCGTGGAGTCCATGACGCGGTTGGCGGCAGAGGCGGTCACTGCTCTTGAGGAGGCGTACAAGATCGTAGTGGCCATTATGTACGGATCCATGCTCACAGGGAATGGACAGCAGGGCGTGCCGCGTACACCGCAACAAGATGCGGGCGTTTTAGGGGAGTGGATGAGGATGCTGGCTACAGGCTGCATTGGCCCGGAGCAGCGTGCAGCCGTGCTGGCGGGATTACCGCCGGTGTACGGGGAGGCGGTCGCGATGCTGCGTCGGGATTCGCCAGGCTGTCTGTGATGATGAGCCGGAAGCAACCGCAATTGGGAGATTGAGTCACGCTGACGTCGCTTTTCGACCGCCTTTCAAGATGGCCTTGAAATGCGGTAGTGGGCAGCGTATTGTCCAAGCTTCAAGATAGCCTTGAAACTTGGAGGTCTTCAAATGGCGGCAGCTGGTCGCTTTGTAGAGGCGGCGAGTCCTGGTGGCGTTGTTCGGGTTCGGGTTGGATGCGATGGCCGGACGGCGTCGGTCGGGTTCTCGCCGGCGGCGATGTGTTTGTCGTCGGCTGAACTCGCGAACGACGTTGTGTGTGTGAACGTGTTGGCGACCATGATGTTTCAGGTCTCGCAAAATCTTCGGGCACAGCATGAACTGGCTGTCTATGCTCGCTTTGTCGCCACGTGCTGCGGTAGTCGACGTCGGCAACGTCAGACCGGCATGGCCTCGACCGCCGAGGATGCGTTGCAGCCTTCGGGGGAGGAGTACGACAGGCTGACCGGACAGGTGCTGGCGCGGGTGAAGCGAGTCGAGGCGCTGCTCACCAGTGCGCCAGCGAACGTCGAGTGGGTCGGTGGGCAGGACGTGGTGGTGTCGCTCGATCCGGCCGGCCGGTTGGCGGGCTTATGGCTGTCGCCGCGCTGCACCACCCGCTACAGCGCCGTCGAGCTGGAGGACCTACTCAACGGTGTGTTGGCCGCGGCGGGCAGGACGGCTGATCCCGGCGTGAATTTTCTGCGCGATACTGGTTGAGCGGTTTCAAGGCGGCCTGAAACAATCGGTGGTGTGGATGACGAAGGGCGCGCCCTGGCTGCGCTGCTGGCCGCTCACGCCGATATGGAGCGGCTGACCGCCGAGATTAGTGTGGCCCGTCGGCGGCGCCGCGATGCAGCGCGACGGCTGATCGGGTTAGGGCGGGGCACATCCTGGATTGCGCGGCAGCTCGGGGTAACGCCTCAGGCGGTCGACGGTTTTCTGAAATACCAAGAGCGCCAAGAGAAAAAGCGCGGATCTGGTTAGATCTCGATGCGCCGGTTGTTCCTCGCGTTGAGGGCTAATTTCATGTCATACTACATGACATAATGGATGACAAAAGGAAGACAGGCTCATGGCTGTGAATGCGCTCGCCGCGACGGTGTCCGGCGCGATCGATCGTCTGGGGCTGACGTATGAGGAGGTCGGGGGGATCGTCGATGCGTCGCCGCGCTCCGTGGCGCGGTGGACTGCAGGTCAGGTGGTCCCGCAACGGCTCAACAAGCAGCGCCTGATCGAGCTGGCCTACGTTGCCGATGCGCTCGCCGAAGTACTTCCGCGCGACCAAGCGAATGTGTGGATGTTCGCGCCGAATCGACTGCTGAAGCACCGTAAGCCGGCCGACCTTGTGCGGGACGGTAAGTATCAGCGTGTCTTAGCCCTCATAGACGCCATGGCTGAAGGGGTATTCGTGTGAGCCAAGCCCTCGACGAGGGGCTTGTTCAGCGCGTCGAGGCTCGCGGTACGACGGCCTGGTCCGGGGAATGCTTCCGTTACACCGCCGCTCATAGAGACCCTCTATCGGATGAGGGCGCGCGCAGATTCGGAGGCCAGCTCGATGAGGCGCTGCTTGTTGAGCCGGTACGGTTCCCGGTTCAATCCCCAACGTGACCGGGGAGGGTGGATACTCGCGCTATACCGCGCCGTATGCCGACACTGTGACATTCCTTCAGACGCAGTTCGCCAGCGGTCGGCGGTATGACGCCTATGGTGCGACGTGGTGGCAGAACCTGCCGCCGCGCATATTCGCTTAGGGCGAACGCCCGCCCGGGCATGTCGAGGTACCTGCTCCGGCGCGGCCGTCGATAGCGTTGGTGCCGTGACGGTTAACACCACCGACAACGCGGGCGGTGGCAACGACGCGTCGCCACAGCAGCCCACGCCCGCAGACCTAGAGCCCGGCACGCTCGACTGGCGGGTGGCGGTGGCGGTTGGCGCGCACGGGTTCTTCAAGATGCCTCACGATCCGGTCGTCGCCGCGGCGATCGGTAAGACGGTTCATCCGACGAATTTCGATGCCTGGACGGTTGCGGACTTTTCGAAGTATCTCCATACCCGTGGGCTTCGCGATGCCGGGAACGTCGTCGCGCTGACCCGAATCGTCCGCGCGATGGAGCGGGCTACATTCCTATTGCCATGCGGCACGGCCAACATCCCGCTGATGGCCGAGCGATACCTCACGCAGGGTGGCGCGTCGCCCGGCCAGGTGGGCGGGTACCTATGGCTATCGGAAGTTTTCGGCGCCGAGCTAATCATTCGGAGCTACAACGCGGCGACCGTCCAAATCGCCGGCACCGACGCCGCCGGCGACCCCCGCTGGGGCAGCGGGCTGGTACTCGACCCGACGCACATCGTCACCAACAAGCATGTCGTAGCCGCGCTGGCGCCGGGCACGTCCCCCGCAGTAACGCCGTCGACCAGCGGCGGCGAACAGGTGGCTTGCGAGTTTGTCGTCCACGCGCACGAGAAAATCGACGTCGCAGTTATCGAAATTCGGGCGGCGGCGGGCAAAGGCATGCCGCGGCTCGCGGGAATGGCGTTCCGCGATCCGGCGTGGGCCGATGACGTCTACCTATTCGGCTATCCGCACGTGCCGATGCTTGCCGAAATGGTCATTACCGTGCAGCGCGGTGAGGTGGTCAATCCGGCGTCGGAGACAATGTCCCGGCAGAAGACGTTCCTATATTCGGCGATTGCGCGGCCGGGTAATAGCGGTGGGCCCATCGTCGCGCACGACGGTCGAGTCATCGGCCTGGTGGTCGAGGACAGTTTGCACACGTCCCGCGCCGGCGCCGCGGGCTACGAACCGCCATCGCCTGCCACACCCGAGGAACGGATCGACCGCCTCGGAGGCGAGGTCAAAGATTTGAAGGCCAAGGTCCATGCCCCGTCGTTTTATCACGGCATCCCGTCAAGCGAAGTGATCCGGGCCCTCGACGAGCTGGGGTTCGGCGGTCTTGCAACAATGGATGAACCGCCGCCGAACGGCCCGTCGCTACGGTTCCACGGCGGTTAACCCGGCGCCCGCAACTCGTCAGGGTTGCCACGGTTAACGCTCCCATCCGGCGCAGAACGTCCGCAGCGACCGCTGGCGTGTCGTGTTGCGATCAGCGCGGGGCCGGCCAGCGGACCGGGTTGGGCGGTACGTCGAGTCCGCGCTGACTTAGCGCTTCGCGCATGGTGTCGGCTATAGCTGGTGATTGTTGTGCAGCAACAACTCTGAGTGTTTCGGCTGCGGCGAGTACGGTGACTGTGTCCAGAGCTGTCTGTCGGGCTAGCCGTTGCGCTACGGGGCTTTCGGGATCGTTGCGGTGATCGTTCAAGATTGTTGCGGCGTCGAGGCGGCTTTCTCGGTTGGCGTGAGCGAACTCGAATAGGGCGCGATCAAGCGGGTGGAATTTCGACCAGCCAGCCATGGTGATCCAGCGGGGCGGGGTGGTCGCAGACCTGGACTGCAATGCTTGCGCGGAGTCGGGGTGGAGGTGCCATGTGCGCAGTCGAGCTGTTTGGTGCAGTGTGCATCGCAGTATGGCCATGGCGCGGTCGTCTTCTTCGATCCAGAGCCAGTATCCGGCGAGCAGCGTCGAGGAGATCCGTGTCGCTGGGGCGGCGATCTCGGGTCGGGACGGGTTCCACAGCGCGCACAACGCTGCGAACTCCGCGGTCAAGATGTAAGGGGGCCCGGGGGTGAGGTGTTGGTGGATCTTGAGACGCTGATCTGAGATTTGGCGGTCTTGGTCGCGGGCGTTGGAGGTGATTAGGAGCCGTGAGAACCGATGCGCGGCAAAGGTGAGTTCGGCGAGTTGCTGGGGTGTCCATCGCTGCGCGGTGTGTCCGTCGGCAAGCGCGGTGTGGTAGTCGGTGTAGAGCGGCCCAAGCTCGGCGATAGCGTCGAAGGCGGCAAACTCGCGGTCAACCAGCGACACAAGGGCTGGCGGCAGTCGGGTGGGCACCGACTTGGTAACGGGTACTGGGGTTTGCGAGGGGTGCTGGCCGGGGCTTCGCTCGGGCGGCGGCGATACCAGAGACATGCCGCGCATCGTCTCGCGGTCTGTGGAGACGGCGTACGTCGTAACTGCGGCCAGTCGCATCTGAATCATGCACAGCGCCAACGCATCTAACAGAATGTCGGCCGGACCATTTGTATCGGTCGGTAAGGGCTCGGCGTCGAGGTCGCGCACAACCTGGCACTCGACCCGTTGATCAGCGTGTTGTCCGTCGATGAGCTCACACAGTGTGTGGTACACGTAGGCAGGGCATAGGGGCCGTTCGTCGATTGATACATGCTCATGATCGGTGTTGATGGCACCCGTCGTGCGTGGGTGGTCGTCGACGTCATCGAACCTGTCACCAAGTGCGATGTCAAAGGTATATCGGCCGAGCATATCCATCGCGCGCTGCGTCCATGCTCTGGCGATAAACGACTCGATCGGCTCGCCGCGACGCTGCACGACAGGTCCAGCCCGCGCCAGCAGTAGTGTCCATCGGCCGAGTTGCTGCCGCAAAATGATTGCTGCGCCGATGGTTTGGCCGGCCAGCATTAAGCGCAGTGCCGCGATGGTGCTTTCCAAACTCCAGGACAGGTGCGTAGGCCATGGGCTCTCATGCGGCGGCGAATGCTGGCTGAGCTGATGACCTTGGCGGATAAAGATCGCATCCAATTGGCACACCGACACCAGAGGCCCACGGCTGTGGTTCATCGAAAGTTGAGCAACCGCATCAAGATTGTCGATCCGAGTCCGGTGGCGGCCAATGAGTGCCTCAATAAGTCGTGTCGGGCCGCTTGCAGCGACGCGCTCATAGGCTTCGACGGTCGGTGGAACGCTCCCGGCGCGTCGTTGGGCCTTTAGCGTCGCACGCTGAACTTGTTTGGGAGTCGATTGCAATTGGGCAAGCCTGCGCTCGAGCTTGTGGCGACTTTTGCGTCCCATCGCTTTCAGCCCTTCGTCGGAGCGCCACGAAGCTGTGTAAACGCGCACGAGCGACCGCACGGCAGTTCTAGGCATCGGCCGCTGGATGTTTGTGTGTGCTCGCGCTGAAGTTGCATGGCCGCAGCGTAAGAGACACTGCGGGAGGCGATCTACCAATGCCTCGGAAATAACTTGATCGCGGATAGTCACGCGGTACGCGAGGGCACGCCACCTCCGACTGTCTGATGTCCGCCGCTTCGTTGACGGCGCGGCCGCATCGGCGAACCGCGGCCGCGCACGCTGACTAGGTCGCTGCGCGCCGCGAGGGCGATAGGTCAGGAGGACGCGCGTCAGCGCGGCCGCGCCCCGAGGCGTGGGGCGCTGCACCGCGGGCGCGGGCCGTAGCCCCGGTGACTAGGTCAACAGCCCGGCTTCCCGAAGCGCCGTCAACAGGCGCGCGGCCGCGCGAACGGTGGCACCGTGCTCACTGCGATGCAAGGTGCCCAGGGTTGCGGCGTCGGTCAAGCTGTCGAGCACCACGCGGCACGCGCGCGGCGACGTAAGGACGATCGCGGCCGCCTGGGTCGGGTCTGGTGGCGGTGGAATTACCTCAACGACGCGGTCGCGATACTCCACGCACCACACCGGCTTTTCGACCCGCTCCACAACGCGCTCGACCCGCAACCCGATCGCTCCGGAGCGAGCAGCTCGGCGTTCCTCGTAGGCGGCCCGGCGACACTTTTGCGAGCACCACAAGCGTCGACGACCTTTACCTTCGGGAGCCGGCAGCTGCCCATGACAGCGCGGACAGACAGACCGCTCAGACATGTTGACATGCTACCGCAATTCCGTACGGACGAAATGGCGTTACCGGTTCGTGACCTTAATGCAAGAGGTGTGTGGTTCGTGGGCTGGTCGAAAACGGTTGGTGGCGGTGGTCTCTGGTGGGAGGCGCTTGGACGTGAGTCGGGTTGTACTGGTGCAGTGGGGGACTGGGAAACGGGGGATGGGGACAAATGGGGACAGGGCGATGTTGTGGGTGATGGTAGAGACGCGGGTTGACCGCGTCGTATGGTGCGGTCATGGCGAATATCAGCTCGAAAACCGAAACGCGCAAAAAGGTTCGCGAAGCGCAGGCCCGCGCGAACGAGGCTCGGTTGCAACGTGAGCGGGAGAACGTCGATGACGCGGCGTCGTTTCTGGTCGAGCTGGGTCGGCTGGCGGCGGTCGACGAGTGGGAGCAGGGCCGCGTTGTCGAGATTCGCGCAGAGGGCGAGCGGCGCCGTCACGAACACCGCCAGGCGGGCGCGACGGCGGTGTCGCGAATGCTGGACCGCGGGGAAACGCTGACCGCGATCGCCGAGCTGGCCGGCGTCAAAGTCAGCGAGGTGCGCGCGGTGCTGAAATCGGCGGGCGCACAAACGGTCGCGCCGCCGGATGCGCTAGGTGCGCCCAGTGCCGCGACTGACGTGCCGCAGAGCGCACAAGAGGGCGCGGCGCTCACGGCAGGGGCCGCGCCGCTTCCGGTCAGTGTCCGTGGAAGTGCTTAACGTGAGGGCGTGCGAGGCGAGGGCGCGGCTGCGGCGCTGTGGGTCGATCCCGCGGTGCACGCCGACGAGTGCCCCCGTTCGATTCACACGTGGTGACGGCCCGGGCCAGACGACTGCGATTTTTTCACCGGCGCCATCGGCACGGACGGGTACGGCCTTCTACATCTACCGCGGGGCAGCGGAATTTGCGTGCGGCCGCACCGCTACGCATTGGTCCGCTGGCTGACGGTGCCATTGGGGCTGGACGAGCTCGGGCTGCACGAGCGCGATATGCCGCTGTGCGTGAAGGTCTGCGGCATGGATCGCCCGCGCCAGCGTGCGTCCGTGCGCTCGGTTGGGTCTGCTGCACGAATAGGTGACATCTTGACCTGCCACCTTTCCGTGCAGCAGACCCTTTTGTCGAGCACATCCAACGCGACCCGATGAGCCAAGACAAGCTTCGACGAAACTTCGCCGTACACCGCATAGTTCAGGGTGTCGGTGTACATGCCCGGATCCGACTGATGTTGAGCCCAGCCGCCCGTCTCGTCGATGATTTCCTCAGCCTCAAACGCCAGCCGAGGTGCAGCGGTTCATCGCGGGAAGTCGTGACCAGACCTCCGAGCAGATTCAGCGGTTGGCCGACCTCACCCAGGTGCTGGTCGATAACCACATGGCGCTGGAAAACGTCCTGCACGTCACGCCGAACGCGCTCGCGAACGGCTACAACGACTACAACCCCGACACGGGATCCATCAAGGGAGCGTTTACGGTCCCCAACTTCACCAACCCGGTTAACGCGTACTGCTCGCAGCTCGGGGCCATCGAGAACGTCACCGCAACGGAATCGGGCAAGCTGTGCAGCCTGTATCTCAGCCCGGCGCTGCGGGTGTTCAACCCCTTGTCGCTGTTCAACTTCAACGAACTCCCTATTTCGATTAACCCCTTTTTGGCGCCCTCGGCGGACAAGCACAACATCGTCTACACCGAGCAGCGGCTGGCACCCGGCGGCGAGGGCCCCAAGGCCGGTCCGCCCGAGCTGCCGCCCGCGGTGTCCGCCTATACTGGGCTGCCGGGCGAGATTCCCGAGATACCGCCACCACCGCCGCCGGGACGGATACCGGGAGCGGCAATGCCCGAACCACCAGCGCCGACCAAGCCCGGCCAATCGCCGCCCCCACCGTCGCCGGCAAACATCCCGGGCCTGTTGCCGGCCGAAGGGACGCAGCCGTGACCCCCCGGGTGCTGGCGCAACGGGTGCTGGGCATCGTCTGCTCCGTCATGCTCGCGGCGACAGGATGCACGTTCAACGGGGTGAACTCGCTTCCGCTGCCCGGGGCGGTCGGACGCGGAACGGGCGCTGACATCTTTCACGTCGAGATCACGAATGTCGGTACGATGGAACCGAATTCGCCGGTGTTGATCAACGACGTCGTGGTGGGCAGCGTCGGCAAAATGGCGGTGAAAGCCTGGCATGCCGACGTTGAGATCTCGGTGAAGCGTGATGTCGTCGTGCCCGCCAACGTGGTGGCCAGTGTCGGCCAGACCAGCCTGCTGGGATCGATGCATCTGGAACTCAATCCGCCGCCCGGCCAGCCGGGCAGTGGACGACTCAAACCGGGCGCGACCATCCCGCTCAACAAGTCGTCGACCTATCCATCGACCGAGCAGACACTGTCGTCGCTGTCCGTCGTCCTCAACGCCGGAGGACTGGGACAGATCGGCGACATCATCCACAACTTCAACTCCGCGTTGTCCGGGCATCAAAGCGCTGTGCGCGACCTGCTTGAGCGCCTCGACAAGTTCGTGGGCACCCTCGACGAACAACGCGGCAGCCTCGTCGCCTCGATACACGGACTGAACCGGCTGGCCGGCGCGTTGGCCGGGCAACGCGACGTCATCACCGAAGCGCTGCGCAAGATACCGCCCGCGCTGGATGTGCTGATCAGCGAGCGGCCCCGCATCATCACCGCCCTGGACAAACTGCGCGTGTTCAGCGACACCGCCACCAGGCTGGTCAACGACGCGGGTGCCGATCTGGTCAAGAACCTGAAAAACCTCGAGCCGACGATCCGTGCGCTCGCCGACGTCGGGCCGGATCTCGACGCGGTCCTCGCGTACGCGCCGACATACCCGTTCAACCAAAACGTCATCGACCGCGACATCCGAGGCGACTACGTTAACGGGTTCTTCACCCTCGACCTGACGAACGCCCGGCTCAGGAAGAGCGTGCTGCTGGGCACCCACTGGGGACGGTTGGGCGCCGAACAGGTGCCGGCACCCGGGGACCCCGGATACCTGCAGTACCAGTACACGCCCGATCCGCTTCACCCGTCAGCTCCCGGGCCGGTGGCGCCACCTGTCGGTGCCCCGCTGACGCCCACCGCGGCGCCCGCCCCGGTACCGGCCGTACCGCTGCCGCTACCACCACCGGGCGCACCGCCACCGGTGCCACCGCCACCGCGGCCGCTATTGGGCCCACCGGACCCGGCCGAGAGGGGACCCGCGCAAACGCCGATGCCGCCGTACGCGATCCCACCGGCGGACGGGACCAGCTGATGCTCACCCGTTTCGTCCGTATCCAACTGGCGATCTTCACGATCACGGGGATCATCGGGGTGGCCGTGCTGGCCTACTCCTACATTCAGGTGCCGATTCTGCTGGGTATCGGGCGGATGACGGTCACGCTGGAGTTACCCGACGGCGGCGCCCTCTACCGGTTCAGCAACGTGACCTACCGCGGCGCGCAGGTGGGCAAGGTCACCGCGGTCACGTTGACCTCCAGCGGCGCCAAAGCCACACTCTCTCTCGGCTCGTCGCCGAAGATCCCGGCAGACCTGCAAGCGGAGGTGCGCAGCATCTCGGCGGTCGGCGAACAGTACGTGGATTTACGGCCGCGAACCAGCTCGCCGCCCTACCTGCACGACGGCTCAGTCATCGCCGCGGGCGACGCCACGATCCCGCAGCCGGTCGGCCCGCTGCTCGATCAGACCAGAGCGTTGCTCAACAGCATCCCCAAGGGCAAGCTCAGCGGACTGCTCGACGAGTCCTTCAAGGCATTCAACGGGGCCGGTTACGATTTCGGTTCGCTGCTCGACTCGTCAGCGCAGCTCTCCGGTGATCTCAACGGCGTCGCCGACCGCACCCGAACCCTTACCGAGGACACCGCGCCGTTTCTCGACGCCCAAGCGCAGACCACCGACGCGATCCGGCTATGGGCACGCAGCCTTTCCGGAGTCGCCGGGCAGGTGGTGACCGACGACCCACAGGTGCGCAGCCTGCTGGACACGGGACCCGCAGCGCTGAACGAGGTGTCCCGGCTGCTCGACCAAATCAAACCGACACTGCCGGTGCTGCTGGCCAATCTGACCACTGTCGGCGAGATCGCCGTCACCTACCACGCTTCGCTGGAACAAGTACTGGTGTTGCTACCGCCGTTCACCGCCGTTATCCAATCGCTTGTTGGTAATAAAAACCCGACCGGGATGGCCGAGAGCGACTTCTCTATCACCGTCAACGATCCGCCGGCCTGCACGGTCGGTTTCCTCCCGCCCAGCCAATGGCGTTCCCCAGCCGACACCACCACGCTCGATACCCCCGACGGGCTGTACTGCAAACTGCCGCAGGACTCGCCGATCGCGGTTCGCGGCGCGCGCAACTACCCATGTATGGGGCACCCGGGAAAGCGCGCGCCGACAGTCGAGATCTGCAACAGCGACAAGCCATTCGAACCGCTGGCGATGCGCCAGCATATCTTCGGCACCTACCCGCTGGATCCCAACCTGCTCGCGCAGGGCATCCCGCCCGACGACCGGGTCGGCTTCTACCGCGACAGGATCTTCGGACCGGTGGAGGGAACGCCCCGGCCTCCGGGACCGCTTCCACCCGCAGGACCGCTTCCGCCGCCGGGAGCACCAGCCGGCGCCCCGAACCCAGCCCCGCCGCCGGCGGCCAACGCACCCCAAGCGGAGCCGCCGGGGCTACCGCCCCTCGCGCCGATTGACGTTCCCGACGCTCCATCGCCGCCCGCCGGGCCGGCAGGCGAGGGGACTCATGCGGCTCCGAGTTCGTTCGGCGGCAACGATTCTAGGCCTGGTCCATCGTTGGCCGTCGTTCATTACGACCCGCGCACCGGTGGGTATGTCGGTCCGGATCGGCAGCTGTATCGGCAATCCAACCTCGTCAGCTCGTCGGCGCCCAAAACCTGGCAGGATATGCTTCCCACGTAGTGGCTGAGGCGGTTTGGCATGTCACGGCACCTGTCCTCTCCGTATTCCTCCTAGCGCAGTCGGCGACGGCGAGGTCCCCGAACTAGGGGGCCTGGTTAGGAGATCTAGTACCCGCTGGGGTCATGATGAACTCATGGCCGAACGCGATCGCGACGAATCCGGCCGACCTCGCAACACCCGACCCCGCGACGCCCTGGGCCGACTCCTTCCGCCGGGCAGCAAGGGCGTGCCCCGCATCCCGGACGATCTCGAACTACCACCGATCCAGTCGCTCGCCTACGCGCAGGATCTACTGAACCGGGGCTTGGCGTTCAACGCGCACGAGGTGCTCGAGGCCGCGTGGAAGAGCGGCCCCGACGACGAGAGACCGCTATGGCAAGGCCTGGCCCAGCTCGCAGTCGGCATCACCCACGTCCAGCGCGGCAACCTCGGCGGTGCGAGCACTCTGCTTCGGCGCGGGTCCGGTCACCTGGGCGAGGTGGATCATCCGGCGCCGCACTTCGTAGACGTCGACGGTCTGGTCGGCTGGGCCGCAGTGCTGGTCGACGACCTTGCCGCGGGCGCCGAGATCTCACCGACGCGCCTGCGCCCGGCGCTGACGAAACCCTAGCGAGCCCCCGTCAGATCCTGCTGTGCAGATTTGTGCCCCACACCAGCTGGACACGCCACGCGTCGATGCCCGACAGGCCGAACTCGGGGTCGGACGGCTCCTGCCAGAACCTGACCGGATCGGGCCGTTCCCCAGCACCTTCGGGCTGGCGGTCCGGTGGAGCCTTATCCGAGCCATTGGAGGGCGGTACACTACAAGCCATAGACCCCAAACATGTTGGCGGACCGCCTGATACGGAATGCAAGGCTGTTAATCATTGATAATGACGATTACCCATGAAAAACGCGACTGAGGCGGCGGGGCGACTGTCCTTGTCGCTCAACGGGTTGGCCACGGATTTGGACACCGAACACGGCGGAACCGATGCGAACGAGCGGGACGGGGCGAGACAGGTCGGACGGCTGAACGTCGGTGGCCTGCAGCTATGAGACCGCGCGTACCGGGGGAGACCGCGACCGGCTAGACATCCCAGGTTCGTAGTTGTCAAGCGGCCTGAGTGTCGGGGTGGATTTGACGGTGCGCCCAGGCTTTGTGTTCATCGTATTGGGTTCGGTGGCGTAGGCAGCCGTGCAGGACGCCGACGAGCCGGTTGCCGAGGGCTCGTAGTGCTTGGTGGTGGGAGTCTCCGGCAGTGCGGCGCGCGTCGTAGTGGGTGCGGGCGCCAGGGCTGGCGTTCAGCGCGCAGAACGCCCATTGGTCGATTGCGTCGTAGAGCCGGCGGTTGCGGACGTGGCGGGCCAGCACGGCGCGTTTCTTGCCCGACGCGACAGTCAGCGGTGAGGTTCCGGCGTAGTTTTTGCGACACTTGGCGGTGGTGAACCGGTTCGGGTCATCCCCGAACTCACCGAGCACCCGGGCGCCGAGGATGACACCAAGTCCTGGCAGGGAGCGGTAGATGTCGGCGTCCGGGTGTGTCTCAAAATGCGTCGCCAACTCGGTCTCGAGGTCGCTGATCTGGCGGTTCAGTTCGGCGATGATGCCGACCATGGCACGAGTGCCGGCTGCGAACGCAGCAGTGACGGCGGCTGGGGCGGCGAGCTGTTCGGCTCGTAGAGCGGTTTGGATGTCGTGAGCACGGACGTCGAGGTTGCGTTGTCGCCCAGCGGCTTTGAGTGCAGACCGGATCTTCGACAAACTCAGGCCGGCAGCTTGGGTCGGGCTGGGTGCGCGGCCTAAGATCGCTAGCGCGTCTCGGTCGTGCAGATCATCGAAGGCCTCCAGAGCGCCCGGGTAATACTCACGCAGCGCCGAGCGCAGCGCATTGGTGTGCTGGACGCGGGTCCAGATCAAATTCTGATGTGCCCGAGCCAAGATCTTGACCGCCTCCACATCAGCGGAGTCACCGGCGACTCGGCGGTGATTGTGTCGATCGGTACGCACCAGATCGGCTAAGAGTTTGGCGTCCCCGGCATCGGACTTGGCCCCTGATACGTGGTGACGGTCGCGGTAGCGGGCGGCTGCCAGCGGATTAATCGCATACACCTGGTAGCCGGCCGCAACGAGCGCCTCGACCCACAACCCACGGTCGGTTTCAATCCCGATCACGACCTGCTCTGGTTCTTCGGCGTGACGGGCTAAGAGTTGATGGAACTCGCCGATCCCGGCAAGTCCCTCGGGTAATCGACGTGAAGCCAGCCGCGCCCCGGTGTCATCCATCAGATGAACGTCGTGGTGATCCTCCGCCCAATCGTCACCGACAAAAATCATCAGCACCTCCTTGGTCATCAAACATGTTCGAGCCCAAGGGCACCCGGCGACAAGCTAATGGATAAGTGCTCGGCGGCACGCCACCCCATCAGTGCTACAGGAACCCTCACCACCGGCCGGGGCGTGATCTAGCCTTAGAAGTCGACCAACGCTTCAGCTCATAACGACGCTCACCAACCGGCGGCTCGGTGAACAGCGTCCCCCGAACAAGAACCTATCGAGCGAAGCTCGCTGTTCGGATCCCATTAGCTCATACCTTAGAGGTCGAATCGTGGCCAGCGAGAGGCGTGTTGGCGGCATTTTTGCTGCGAACATGCTGTTTCGACCTCTCCAACCGTGAACCGTAGGTCGGGCCGCCTGGTGTGCTATCTGGTGTAGCTTATGGGTGTGTTATCAGGCGCTTATATGGTAACGTCTCGGGTAGATCAATATGGAGGTGCGATATGCCGGTCTTGACCGTCCCTGCGGCGCAGCGGCTGGATGATGAGGCAGCGACGCTTTCGATCCGCGAGATCGCCGCATATCTGCAAGAGGCTGTCGGCCAACGCGTCGCGGCGGCGATGGCCGGCTTGGCTGACGCCAAACAAATCGGTCGCTACGCGCGCAATGGCGGCCCGGAACCTCACGGCGCGACCGAGCGCCGGTTACGCGAGGGCTACAAGGTCGTCAGGATGCTGGTCGACGCCTACGACGACAAGACGGCGCGGGCGTGGCTGTTTGGCACCAACACGCGCTTGGACGATCGCGCGCCGATCGAGGTGCTCGGTGCGGCGATCGACACCGCGGAGTTCGCGATGGTCGTACGGGCCGCACGGCAGGTCGCCAGCTTCCAGTCGTGATCGCGGCGCCCGAGCAAGGGCGAACCCTGTGGCGGGTCGGCTATTACGCTGACCCGCTCGGCTTCACTCCGCTAGAGCTGTACCAGTTCAGTCACCGTTTCGACGACGTCCACCGCCGTTTCCGCACGCTCTATTGCGCTGACTCGGCCGAAACGTGTCTCCGCGAGGTGCTAGCCGACTTCCGGCCGAACCTCGGCGCACTGCGCCGCCATGTCGAGCGCTACGGACCCGAGGCCGCTCAAGACTTCACTGAGAAGCCGGTCACTGCGCAGTGGCGCATACAGCACGTCCTCGTTCCCACAGTCCTCAAGCTCGATGGCCCCTTGATCGACCTGACCGACGTCCCCACACGCCAGGAGATCGAGCATCGCCACGTCGAACTGCTGCTCGAGCACGACCTGCGGCACCTCGATCTACACGAGATCACCACCAGTCGCCGCGCCATCACGCAGACGATCGCCGCGGACCTTTTTGACCGAGGCGCCGGCGCCGTCCGGTTCCCGTCCCGCCTGGACGGCAACGCTTGCGTCGCACTCTTCGAGGGCCGCGGCACCGCGAGCTTGGCGGGAGACCTCATCGCGCTCACCGACCCGCCGCCCGAACCGCTCACCAACGTCACCACGCCGTGGGGCCTGATGCTTGAGCCGGCGCCGTGAAACTGCTCCCAGATCGGGATGCGCGCGTGGTGCCCATCGGACCACACGCAAGAAAATTGCACTGCATCCAGCCTGTCAGTTGCGGCCGATTTGGGTCATCTCATGGGGGGGGGGCCGGGCCAATATGGGGCCAACGAGCCAGACCGACTGATCCAACACGTCCGAATGCCGGTCGCGCGTCTGATCTGACCGGCTGAAACACATTGGTGTAGGCCCGAACTCCGCCTGAAAAGCGGAAGGCATCTGGCTTCGTCCAGGCGGGTCAGGGGCTGCGTCCTGTATTTGAGGTGGTGAGCGGTTTCGTTACTGCTGTCCAGGGCAAACGTAGGACCACGATGGAGCCCACGCGCGACATTGCCGGCCCCTATGTGGCGAGGTCCCCGGCAGTCACGGCGCCGTCGTCCCACCAAGACGCGCCGTGTCGAGGCGGCGGTGGATCATCGACAGCGTCCCCAACACGTCGAGGGCGTCCTGCTCCGACACCTCCCAGACGAGACGGGGTTCGTGCGCGGCGGGGTTTCGGAACGCCGCGAAGAGACCTTCGGCCAGAAGCGCGACACCCTCCTGTTCGTTGCGCTCCGTGACTGTCGCGCAGTCCGTGAGGAGTACGCGTGGCTTTCCCCGTAGCGCTGCCTGCACAAGGGCTCGGCCGTCCTCGTCGAGTCCCGATTTCTCCCGCAGGCGAGCCCCGAGTCCTTTGACGGCCTCGAACACTGCCTCGTAGCAGTCTTTCCGCAGTAGCTCGGGTCGGCAGTGCCGTACCACTTCGGAGTGCGCTTCCCGAGCGGTTAGTAGCCTGTGAAGCCGCTCGCTGCGGGCCGCGGCCTCCGATGCGGTCGTCGTGCGTGTCGCCCTGCCGATGCGCCCGTCCTACCGTACGGCGTACCCGGACAGCGACAGGATCTGCGTGAGCTCATCGCGCGTGACACTGGCAGCGGCGCGGCGGTCGAGGGTGCGGTCGGGTGCCATCGCCGCGATGATGAGCGCGAGGATCGGCCGGCCGTCTCGCTGGTTGAACTGCTGCTCCTGCATGCTCGCCGCGAGACGCTTCCACTTCGTCATGCCCTCACCGAGCGGGTCCGGCAGGTTCACCGACGCCAGGATCCGGGTCAACTCCGACCCGCTGTAGAGCTCGCCGACGACCTTGGCCACAGCCTCGATCGTGCCCACCGAGAAGGCCTGCACACTCTTGTCTGCCACGGCAGCAGGGTAGCCGTGCGGGCCGACAAGACGTCCCCTCTGAGGTGTATGCGCGGCGCAACAGCGCCGCGAGCTCCAGAGCGGCGTCGAAGGGCCGCGCATCCCAATAGACTTCGGGGTCAACCGTACAGGAAAGCGAGGGGTCGGCTGTGGGCGACTTGCACGTGGCGCAGATCAAGCGGCGGCTGAAGGACACGACCTACCCCCACATCGACGTCTCCGATCTGGGCGCTCACAGCGCGGAACACGTCGAACAAGCGCAACTCACCCGTGCACTCGCCGCATTCGTCCTGACCAAGGTTGCGCGGCAGAGCGACGAGGACGCAGCACGGTCGGTGACCGACGGTCCGGATGACAACGGCATCGACGCCATCGCGTATGTCGACTCGGAGACTCCCCGCCTCTACGTTGTCCAGTCGAAGTGGTCGGACGCGGGCACCAAGGGCGCCTCCCTGGAGGACATGATGAAGTTTCAGAAGGGCCTGGCCGACCTGGTCTCGATGAATTGGGCGCGTTTCAACGACAAGGTGAACGCCCGGGTCCCCGAACTGGATGACATTCTGCTGAACACCGACCTGCGGATCGAAGTCATCTTCGCGTCGATGGGCACGCCGGCAGTCGCCGACAACGTGCGCGGGCATATGGACGACTACGTCGCCACGCTGAACGAGCCGACCGAGGTCGCGGTCTTCAGTTATGCGAACCAGGGGTTCATCTACAAGCTGCTGGTCGACGAGACCCGGTCCAGCCAAATCGACCTCACGGTGGAACTCTCCGACTGGGGGCGGCTCGAAGGCCCACCCGACGCGGTCTACGGGCACGTGAGCGGAACTGAGGTCGCCGGGTGGCTGCGTGACCACGGGGACTTCCTACTCTCGCGCAACGTCCGAGTGGTCCTCCCGAACTCCGAGGTCAACAACTCCGTCCTGGAGACGATCGTCGACACCCCCGAGAACTTCTGGTACTTCAACAACGGCGTCACCGCCCTCTGCGAGTCGATCGATAAGGCGCCGGCCGGCGGACCCGAACGCCGGCAGGGCACGTTCGGACTCAAAGGAGTCAGCGTCGTCAACGGCGCCCAGACCGTCGGGACGCTGGCCCGGGCCCTGCGCCAGGGCAAGCAGGCCGAGCTGGATTCGGTGCGCGTGATGGTGCGGTTCATCTCGCTGGAGTCAGCCCCCGAGGACTTCGGGAAGCGCGTCACCCGCGCGACCAACACGCAGAACGTGATCGGCGGCCGAGACTTCGTCGGTCTCGATCCGGAGCAGGCGCGCCTGCGTGATGACTTCTCCGTCGACAACCTCACCTACGCGATCCGCAGCGGCGAGGCACGCCCCGAGCCGGACAAGGGCTGCGAGTTCGGCGAGGCCGCGGTGGCCTTGGCCTGTGCCCAGTCAGCGAGCTTGGCCACGCAGGCGAAACGCGAAGTTAGCCGGCTGTGGGACGACACCACCAAGTCGCCGTACAAGTCGCTGTTCAACGCCAAGACCAACCATCTGCGCGTCTGGCGGTCGGTCCAGATCCTCCGTGCCGTAGACCAAGAGCTCGACCGTCTGCGGACTGGGTTGGACAATCGGACCAAGGGCTACGCGGTCCACGGGAACCGCCTTATCGCCCACATGGTGTTCGCCCAGCTGGACCTGGCCGGGATCCAAGACCACGCGGCGGATTGGGCGCCGACCCTCGCGCAGGCCACCGAGTTGACGGCCAAGGTTCTGCACACGATGAAGGACAAGGGCGAAGCCGAGTACGGCGGATACACCGCGAGCCTGTTCAAGAACGCGACCAAGACGGACCGTCTCGCCACGCTGACGATCGACGCACTCGAGGTGGAGCATGTGCGTTGACGCATGCAGGAGCGTGTTTTGCGGCGCCAGTGGATCGAACTCGGGGCCCGAGTGATCCGAGCTGCGTCGAGACGTGTGTTAGCAAACGGTGCAGACAATGCGACAGCCCATGCCCTGGCGCCGACGTTGTCACAACCTTGTCAACTAGGTGCGAATAAGGGCAATCTACGGGGGACGACTTGAGACGGTTTCTGCTGGTCGTAGCCCATTGAGAGTCATTGCACGACAACGAAATTCAACCGATGTCCGACTGGGGGTCAAGTGGGCGCAGGTCCCAATCCTGTCAGTTCGACTTAGCGGAATGTGCTGCGACCACAAGATGACGCGATGGTCGTCGACAATGGTCGTCGACGCTGGCGTGTCGGGTAGCCCCGGCGCATTGCTGCGCCGGGGCCCCCTCAGAACCGCGCGAGCGAGTTTCCCCGCACACGGCTCAAGCAAGCCCCGAGAGCGTTGCGGGTGCCGGTCTCGTGCCACGGCGAGCCCGAAGGCGGCGGTGGCATGAGGTGTGTACCAGGCGGGTTCGGTTTCCGTCCGGCGTGCCGCCTCGCCCGTGATGGGTGAGGTAGTCGGCGGCGATCGCCCGTTTGACGATGCTCAGCCACCAGCGCCCCCACTCGTGCGGGGATTGCGGGGGCTGATCCGGGGTAAGGACGTAGTCCCCGCATAATGGACAGCGCCCGTCCTGCTCAGCGAGCAGGCGCAGGTTGTAGCTATCCAACGGGGCCAACATCTTTCGCCGCCGCACGGCCCAGTACTGGGTCAGGTCGGGGTCGTCTGGAGACGCCCCGCCCGCGACCAGCCGGTGCCGGACGATTCCGGTCCAAGAGAACTTGATCAGGTGGGCAATGCCCCCGCGATCGTCAAGCACCCGATCGCGGGCGCCGAACACCCACCGGTCATTCCTGAACCGGTTGAACCTGCCGAAGTAGCGGCGCACGACCCACTTCCTCGACTTATTGGGGTGGGTGCGGCGCGCCCACCGAAAGGTAAGACACCACACGTGGCTGTCCAGCGCCGCGAACACCTTGCTGGACACCACCCCCCGGTAGTAGGCGGCCCAACCCCGGATGATCGGGTTGAGCCTGGCGATAAGGGCCATCGCGTTGGAGCCACGCATCCTGCGTACCTCGTCGGCGAGCCTGCGCCGGATTCGCCTGACCGCATCCTGGCTCGGTGTGATCAACAACTTGCCGGGCCGACCACCACGCCGGTATCGGCGCAGGTTAAAACCGAGAAAGTCAAAGCCATCTTCGAGGTGCACGATGCGTGTCTTATCCTCGTTGAAGACCAGCCCCCTCGGCGCCAGCCATTGGGCAAGCTGCGCCTTGACCTGCTCGGCCTGCTGCCGGCTATGACAGCAGACCGCGAAGTCGTCGGCATACCTGACCAGAATCGGGGTTCCCGCAACCGTTGTCCCGGCGTTGACACCGGTTCGACGATAACGGACCCCGGCGGCCTCCTCCAGCCCGTGCAGCGCCACGTTCATCAACAACGGACTGATCACGCCGCCCTGCGGAGTACCCTCCTCGGTCGGCGCGAACCGTCTGTTTTCGATCACCCCGGCTCGTAACCAACGCTCGATCAGTTCCCGCGCGGGGAATCCGCCGAGCGCGTCAAGCAGCCGGACATGATCGATCCTGTCGAACGCGGCCGACAGATCGGCATCCAGAACCCACACCCGTCGGGAGCGAGGCCCGTTCAGTGTGATGTAGAGGGCGCCAATTGCGTCGGCGCAGCTGCGTCCCGGCCGAAACCCATACGAGCGGGCTTCGAACCGGGCTTCCCACTCCGGTTCCAGCGCGTTGCGGACCCGCGCCTGGTGGCACCGATCCATCAACACCGGAATACCGAGCGGACGCTGCTTGCCGCCAACCTTCGGAATGTACACGCGCCGAACCGGCAAGGGCTCCCACGACGACCGCGAGTCATGCACCCGCACCGCCATGTTCGCTCTCCCCTCCGGCGACAGGGCAACCTCCCCATCGATCCCGGCCGTTCGACGCCCAGCATTGCGCTGGGTAACCTGCCGCACGCTGACCAGCGTGTTCGACCAGGAACCCAGCATCAATTTCTGCAGCGACCGGACCGTGGCCCAGTCCTGCTCCCGCGTCGCCTTGAAGATCCTGCGCCGCAACCGGATTACGTTCTGCTCGTGGGCACGCCAGTCAATGCCGTCCCAGTCGAGCGCGACGTCCTCGGGTCCGTTCACCGCGATGGTGTCCAACTTGCCCCTTCGGTTCATCCAAGCCATCGGCCTCGGTGTTCAAAGGCTCACCTGCCCACGTCAGCACCCTTTCGAGTCCGGCCGCACAAGCCGGCATCCGGTCGGTTCCCCACGACGACCGCCTGGAGCAGCAGCCACGCTGTCGTGAGTCCCGTCGCCTTTCGGCCACCGACATCCGCTTCTTGGGCATCCTGTCCCGCCGAGGGATTCCGCCCCTCTTGCGATCGGCCTACCGGACCAAGACGGCCCGGACCCCGACGGGGTTTCCACGTTCCACGCACACGAGACACGGCCGGGGTGGGTGCCCCCTATACCCCGAGGCCAGCGGTGTTCCCACGACCGGCCCTCACTGCCCGGTCGCCGCTTGCCGCCCCTTCCAGCGGCCAGGCCCTATCACCCAGGTATTCATCCCGTCGTCCAGGGTTAGAAATAACGAGGCATCATCGAGGGTTCACTTTCGTTCACCCGTCCGGCCTTCCCCTCGCCCGGTTGCTCCCCCAGACGGAACAGGGGCCCTTAGGCTTTTACCCTGGGCTTCGCACCCCCACGGACACGGCCCGTCGACGCACGCCAGGGCGGGGATCGATCTGGAACACTGATCGAGAACTACGCACCCGGCATGACCGGCCTCCAATCTGCGAGTCCACTCGCCATGCGCGACCTCGCGTCGCACGTGAGGATTTTCTTTACTGGTATCGAAGGTGACATGTACCCGTGTGCGGTAGCGGAAGCCCCGAAAACCCTGGGCGGAAACTTCGGGTTTCGTAGATGAGCCCAATTTTGGGCAAAGTTGGCTGCGGCGGTAGCGAGACAGCGAAGTGGTATCCGATGATCGCAACTAATCGCATACCGCAATAAAGGACCACGATGGCTGCATCCCAGATACCGGCAAAGGTGACTGCGGTTTCGAAACAGTCGAAGCCGCAGGATGATAGGCATCCCCTCGGTACGTTGCTGACGATCCAAGAGTTGGCGGAGCGGCTAACGGTAAGCGTGGGCTGCATCCGTGCTTGGCGGCTGCGCGGCGATGGCCCACCGGCAATCCGCATCGGAACTGCGCTCCGATGGGATTCTCGCGAGGTCGATGAGTGGCTCGACATTCGCCGTGAATCACGCTGGCAAGCAGGGTGATTGAGGGACGTATCGGTCCCGGTGGCACACGGGTCTATCGCGCACGTATCTATTACCGAGGCCGTTATGTCGCGTCGAGGACTTTTCAAAGAAAACGTGATGCGCAGGAATGGGAACGGCGCCAGACGGACAGCCTGCGATCCGGGGTGTGGTCTGATCCCGCAGCGGGGGACAGGCCCGTAGGAGAGTGGTGCCAGATCTGGCTGGACGCCCAGCCGGCTCGGCAGCCGGCCACTCTTCGCAAGATTCGTGGGGTGATTGCGAAGCAGATCGCCGGTACCTTCGGGCGCCGGCCACTCGTCTCGGTAAGACCGTCCGAGGTACAGGCCTGGGCCGCTGAATTATCGCGAACGCAGTCCGTCGCGACCGCCCGCCACGCGCTTGGCGTTTTGCGACGGGTGTTCGACTATGCCGTGCGCGACGGCGCAATCCAGCGCAATCCCGCCGCGGGGATCCGTCTGTCCAAGGTGCAGGGCAATGACCCACGGCCTTTGACCCATGACGAACTTTGGCGGCTTGCGGGAGTATTTGACGCGGCGAGGGATCGGCTGCTGGTGCTCGTCGCTGGCTATTGCGGTTTGCGGTGGGGCGAGCTAGCGGCATTGCGATGGTCCGATGTCGATTTGGAAAGTAGGACCTTGCGCGTCGTTCGGGCGTATTCAGAGGAGGCGCCGCGGGGTGAGATGTCGCCGGTGAAGAATCATCAGGCCCGCACAGTGCCAGTCCCCGAGATCGTGTCCGGCGAGCTCGCAAACTACAAAGCGCTCCAGCCCCGAGGCGAATTGGTCTTTCCTTCCGCGTCCGGCACACCGCTTCGCAACCGGAACTGGCGACGCGACGTTTTTGATTCCACGGTCGCGGCGCTCGGCTTGAAAATCACTCCTCACAATCTGCGCGACACCGCGGCATCGCTGGCTATCCAGGAAGGTGCGTCGGTCGTCGCGGTCGCGCGCCTGTTGGGTCACGAATCGGCGGCGACCACGCTCAACCACTACGCGGGTCTTTTCCCGACGGACCTTGACGACATCGCTTCACGACTCGACGCTGCCGCGCGATTGACCATCGCCAGCCAACGCGAGTCATCTGATGCCAAACAATCACCGACCAAGCACCGACCAGACGAAGCTGAGACTCAGGGCTAAACTCAGAGCTAACGGCGCTGACCTGCAAAAACACTAGTGCCCCCGGCAGGATTCGAACCTGCGACACCGGCTTTAGGAGAGCCGTGCTCTATCCCCTGAGCTACGAGGGCGCGGGACCTATCGAAATAGGTGTTGAAAACCCATAGGGACGATTCATGCTAGGCGGCGAGCTGCGAATCGGCGGAATCGGGCCGTAGGAACGTGGTGCTGGCGCGGCCAGCGTTGTTGATGCGCTGGGTGAGATTGGTGTGACTCGATGGTGGGCAGGGTTGTCCCTGGTGGGGTGCTCAGGCTGCTGCGGGTTGTTGGTTCCGTTGGTGGATGAATGCGGCGATTGCGTTGCGGCCTAAGGCGAATCCGATCATGACACTGTGTTGACGGGTGGCGGTGTGGGCGGTCATGCGGTCGCCGTCGAGGGTGTTGTTGAGTGATTCGGAGTCTTCGCGCCAGCCGTAGCAGCGGTCGAAGAGGCTGTTTCCTTGGTCGGTTTTGGTGTGCTGGCGCAGGTGTTCGGCGCGGTTGTAGCCCTTTTTGCGGTCTTCGGGTGTGATGTCGATTCGTGTGGTCTGAAGGGCGCCGCAGGTGGTGGCGAACTTGATGTACCAGCGGTAGGTGCCTTTGGCGGTGCGGCGGTCGTAGACCTTGTGCACCGGTAGGGGGTGTAGGTGGGTTTCGCCGGTGTCGAGGACGGTCCGTTCGTGGAGACGGCCTTTGTCGGTCCAGATCTCGTGGCGGTCTCCGCAGCCGCAGTTGATTACGTCGAAAGCTGTGGGCACCGCGGTGCCGGAGTGGGTGGGGACCAGGGCGATCATGCCGCGTTTCATCGCGTGGTCGATGTGTTTGCCGCGGAATGCGCCGTCGTAGCAGATGACGTCGACTCGCAGCTCGGGTCGCGCGATGGCTCGATCGAGCATTTGCATGGAGATGCCCGCTTCTCCGGAGTAACCCTTGCCGTGAGGAACGGGCGTGACGTCGAGGATGGTGCGGACGTTGGGGGTTGCGTCTGGCCGGGTGCTTATCAGGTTGAACTTGCAGCCGTAACTGGTTTCTTTTGCGTGGCTGAGGCAGCCGAGTTGGCGTGCTAGTTCTGCGGCGGCATCGAGCAGGCCTCTGGACCTAGAACCAGGCGATATTGTCCAGCGGCCGCAAATGCTGTGGGACACGTAGCGCGGCAGAGATTCACTGTGTCGAACATGCATTCGAATAATGTAGCCACGGGTCCCGACATGGCCGCGCCGGCAACCGGCGACCGCCCCGTGAAATGGCCCGACTAGTTAACATCCCAATTGAGGCGTAGTGCGTGCGATCACGTCTTGCAGCCACCGGACCTGGTCGTGGATGGTCCATTGGGCTTCGGGGGTGTGCGTTCTGAGGGGGTAGGCGTGTTTGGCATCTTGCTGCTCGATGTAGGCGAGCTCGACACCGGCGTGTTGGAGCGCATCGCGCAGGCGGCGGTTGTCGAACAGGAACAGATCCCGGGTCCCGACGTTCAAGTGCACAGGGGGCAAACCGTTAAGCGGCGCGTTGATCGGAGACAACGTCGGGTCATCGAGCGGTGTGCCGTTGGCATACAGCTTGAATCCCCACCAGAATGTCGCCTCGGTCGAGGTCGGGTCGGCCTTGATCGCAGCAGCGGTCTGCGGATAGGCGAACTCCATATCGACCAGCGGAGCGGTCAGCAGCAGCCCCGCCGGCATAGGTCCGCCGGTGTCACGCAGCCGCTGGCACGCAGCTAAAGCAAGGTGGCCGCCGGCGCTGTCGCCGGCCAACACCCACCTCCCCTCGGCGAGTTCACCGCTTCGATGCAGCGACGCGATCACCGCTACCGCGTCATCGAGAGCCGCCGGATGGGGGTGCTCAGGCGGCTTGCGATAGCACACGGTCGCTGCGGCCAGGCCGGTTCGACGCTGGATTTCTGCCAGCCATTTCCATTGCGGGGCAACCGGTCCTGCCACATACAAACCTCCAGGCAGATACACGACAACACCGGCCGGGTGATGGGGATGCGCCAGCCAGGTCACCGCTACACCGTCGTGGGAACTCTGGGTGACGTCGACTCGGGCGCCGATCGCCTTCGGTGGCCGTTCTTGGCGCATTCCTCGCAGTACGCGCTTGAGCAGCGGAGCCGGCAGATGCGTCAGCACCGGCCCAGTGAGCTTTTGGATGAACTGCACCAGCGGGATGTCGCGGGGTTCTGCACCCGAGGGCGCGATACCACCACCGGATACAGGCACCGGCTCACTGAAAGCCTTCTTGCTCATCCGCCCCTCCGACGCTGCCGTTCCTCGTGGGTGTTGGTGACGTGCTCACCCGGCACGGTCTTGGCACGCTGCTTAGCTGCCGCGGTCCTTTTCCGTGATTTGTGCGTGTTCGTGAAGTTCGAGGTCGATGAAGGCGTCGATCATGGCGTCGTATACGCGGCGCACCATCTCGGGTGAGACGTCTTCCTGAATCGAGAGCTTGTGCAGGCGCGTCATCATGGCGGCACGGCGATCGGTGCGTGCACTGCGTGCTCGTCGGCTTTGTAGCGCGCCGCCTGCTTGACGAGCTTCTGACGGGCCGCTAGGAGTTGGACGATCTGCGCATCAATCTGGTCGATACGGGCGCGCACTTCGGAGACACGATCGCAACCCTATCTGGGTTGGGGAGAAACCCGACGGCAGCCGCCCTGCGGCGGAATACATTTACAGGTGTGGCTAGTGCTTTCGGGCGATGAGGTAGGCGTGCTCCTACGGAGACCCCACCCCAGCCGCATGGCAGTTCACAAACAGCGCCGACATCGCGGCCCGCACCGCGGAGTGCAACGCCTACCAGGGCAGCGACCTCACCGTCTTATTCGACTCCGCGCCAACCACAGCGCCGGCGCCGGTCAACGCCACCGCGGCGAGGCCGACCAATACATGAGTGACGGCGCGTGGCGGCGATCGCGGCGACCGAGTTCGTGCTCGACGATTGTCCTACTTAAAGTAGGATAAGTGGTATGGCTAAGGATAAGGTTTCGGTGACGATCGATCAGGCCGTGCTGGCGGCGGCTGATGCGGACGCCCAGGCAGCCGGGCTGAATCGCTCAGAGATGATCGAACGAGCCCTGCACAACGAGCATCTCCGAATCTCGCTGCAGAACTACATCACACGCACTGTGCCAACGCTCGATATCGACGCCTACGCGGAGAAGGTTTATCAGTCGAATCGGGCCGCTGGCCTGTGATCACGCCCGGCGATATCACGCCGCGCCGCGACACCGACCAGGAACTGTACGTGATCGTACTGTCTAACGCGATCCACCTCGCAGCCGCTACCGGGCGGGTGATCACCTGCCCCTTTATTCCCGGTGAAATCCCCAGCGGCACAATGGCTATGATCGTGACAGTGCAGCAACCCAAAGGGGTTGTCTTACCGGAGCTCATTCAGTGGCTTCCTGTCGCGGCCCTCGACGAGCCTATCGGCAACATCGGCGGCGCAGCGCTCGCCGACACGACCGTGACCGTCACAGCGCTCGTTTCCTGACAGCTCACCGCAGTGACGGCAACATGCCCCGATTCGATGCGAAGGTTGCCCCGGATGCGGTGAGGACGAGTCCGGTGTCCAGGTGTGGTGAGCCGTTCGGGTTCTTGCATTTAATGTCACCGGCGTGCGCGGCGCTAGTCACGTGGATTTGACGAGCCGCCGGGGTCGGTGGTGAGGGTGTGAGTGCGTTGAGTAGGGCTTGTCCGTCGGGGCTGCCCTGGCCGGTGCAGGGGCCCCAAGCCTGTGGCGGCGGTGTAGGCCGCCGTTGTTGCCGGTGGTGACGTCGCGGAAGCTGGTGCTGCCGTTTGGGTAGAGGATATCCGGCTGGTGCACAGCAGCCCGGGAAAACCGCAGGGACGCGGGAAATCGAGAGGTGGAACCGCGCCATGCGCGACCAGTTCCTGGTCGAGATCGCGGCCGCCGGCGCAGTCTCTTCGCTCGATGAGCTCAACCGGCTGTTCACCGCCTGGTGCCACCAGCACTACCACCGGGTCTTCTCGGCCATCGGACGCACAGTTCCTACTTTGTACAAGACAGCTTGTGTAAACTCGACGCCATGGCATACGTGATCGGACAGCCATGCGTTGACGTGATGGACCGGGCATGCGTCGAGGAGTGCCCGGTGGATTGCATCTACGAGGGGGGCCGGGCGCTTTACATCCATCCCGACGAGTGTGTTGACTGCGGCGCGTGCGAGCCCGTTTGCCCGGTCGAGGCGATCTATTACGAGGACGACCTGCCCGAAGAGTTGCAGCCCTATCAAGCTGACAATGCGGCGTTCTTCTCCGAAACCCTGCCCGGCCGTGACGAGCCCCTGGGGTCACCGGGCGGGGCCGCCAAAATCGGCCCACTCGGCATCGATGCGCCGCTGGTGGCAAGCCTGCCCAAGCAGGATTCCGTGGAAGCGTGAGCGCCGTCGTGTCTCCCGAGGAGCAGCCAGGTCGACGTCGCGATGTACTGCGAATGTTGAAGGCAGCGCCCAGCTCCATGAGTATCCGCGCGATTGCCGATGCGCTGGGCGTACATCCCAACACCGTCCGCTTCCATCTGGACACGTTGGTCAGCGACGGCCGGGTGGAGCAGGTCGAGTCGGACTACAAACGACCGGGGCGCCCACCGCTGATGTTTCGCGCGATCCCGCAGATGGACCACAATGGACCGCGCCATTATCGACTGCTCGCCGAAATCCTTGCGATAAGTCTTTCCGTCGATGGCGATCCCAGTACCAAAGCACAAGCCGGGGGGCGTACGTGGGGGCGGCAGTTGAATGTATCGGTGTCACACGGGAAAAGGAGGGGTGCAAGGGAATCGATCGACCACCTCGTCGACGTGCTCGATGATCTCGGATTCGCGCCCGGACGCCGCGAATCCGGGGGAGAGCAGCAGATCGGCTTGCGACACTGCCCATTCCTCGAACTCGCCGAGGCCCGAAGCGACGTCGTGTGCCCGATCCACCTAGGTCTGATGCAGGGAGTTCTCGAAAGCCAAAGGGCACCGGTCACTGTCGACCGATTGGACGCCTTCGTCGAACCGGACCTATGCCTGGCGCACCTGACGCCGCAAGGAAACTCCAGATGAGCCCCGGGCCCGCGATCGCCGTCGCTTTGATCTTCGTGTGGCTGGGCATGGTGCTCGCCACCTCGTTTCTGGAAGCACCGCTGAAGTTCCGCGCGCCCAACGTGACGAGGCAGATCGGTCTCGGGACCGGACGCCTAGTTTTCCATGCACTCAACAGCATCGAGGTACTGTTCGCCAGCGTTATCGCGGCGCTCATCACGGTCAGCCCGCCGACGTCATCCGCTGCGACCTGGTCGAGTCGTCACCAGCTTTCCTTCTGGGATGCCATGATCGTGCGCGGTGCCGCCGAATTGCGCTGCGACGCTTCGTGGACGGAGGATCTCAACGACGGTCGGCTCATCGAGGGGATACAGCTGGGCAATCCGTTCACGCGCGGATGAAATCGGATTCCTGGGGCGGGGTAGTTCTCAGATCTCGATGACGCGGATCAATTGCTCTAGCTTCGCCGCCGGCATCCGGGCCTGGCCCGAACTCGATGCTCTCATCGCAGACGGCAGTCGCGTAGGTCCGATTCGGGTGGTGACGAATGCAGCGGTGGTGGCGTTGGCGAGACGACGACGCCTACGAAATATACTGGTTCGCAAAGGATATGGGCGCACCGGGTGCATCCTCGCCATTGGTTACCCACGTGATGCACGACATTGCCCGCCACCCTGACGCCACGCAAATGCTCATCCGTGTGCTCAACCACGAGGTGCGCCCGTCGCAGCTTTTCACCACTCCTCGGGCCATCCGGGCCGCGGCACGCGCACTGCATGCGGAACCCAGACGCATCGTTGCAACCGTCAAAGAAATCGTCACCGCGGCAAGCCAAGAGGTAAAACACGCACGACAAAGACGGCTCATGCCACCAGGTATGACCACCTTCGACCCCGAAAACCGGACCTCCGAGCGTAACCAGCGGCCGGTGCACCGCCGGTGACTGCGAAATTCACAATCAACGACTTCGCCGCGACGCACCGACTCCGAAATTCGTGGAGATTCGTGATCAAACGACTCCGAACCAACGATCAAAGCCACTCAGTTCGAGCCGGTCCGGCGAGCGTAAAGGACCAGTCCACCACATGGGCTCCTGCAGCAAGCGGCCCAATGTCAGGCCGGACGGGCAGTAAGGTGCCCCAAGTACCGCCGCCCTGTATTCGCCGATCCGGTGCTGACCGTCAGGCGACACCTCATTCGCGAGGTCTGGCTAGTGTTGGTGCCGAGCTGCGCGAATTCAACGGCGAGCCCGGCCACGTCCATCTTCTGGTGCACTATCCGCCCGGCCGTGCCCGGTCCGAGCTAGTTAACCGGCTCAAAGGCGTGTCGTCTCGTCGGCGACGCCAACGTTATCCCTACCGCGTGCGGAAATATCTGTGGGGCAAGCACTTCTGGAACCTGTCCTACTTTGCCGCCTCCTGCGACGGTGCACCCCTGATCGTTATCAAGCAATACATCGAACAGCAAACCCGACCCGACTAGCGCGGCCCGCTACGTGGGCCGGGCAACGGGATCGGGTTCCGCCCGGCCGTAAGCGGCCAGCTTCCGCCGAAGAATTCCGGTGATGGCCGTCAGCGGCTGCGGATCAGATCTACCGCGGTGCTCGCGGCGCTGAGGTAGCGGGCGTCGGGGCGTGCGGCGTTTTCCCGCATGGCCGCTTCGCACATCTTGATCGCATGCTCGTCGCCGATCTCGACGGCCTCGGCCGCCAGTTCGGCGAACGTGCGGTCGGTTTCGCATGCTTCGGTGCCATCCGAGGCCCGCTGACCGCCGAACCGAGCGAACAATTCGCGATTGACCCGCGTCATCGTGCACAAGGACGGTGCATGCAAGTTGGCGGGCAACTCCGGCAACAGCAGTCGCATCGCGGCCGGCGCGGTGATGGTGTGAATCAATGGGACTGGGAACGACGGTTTGGTGGCGGTGTAGTGGCCCGCGTATTCGGCCGTCAGCTGACCTAGCGCTGTGTTCACGTCTGCGGCCTCAAGATCACCGGCCGGGCGGTGATTGGTTGCGAGCGGGGCGAATACCGTCGCCCAGAAGCCCAGGGCACGAGCAAGTTCGTCGATCTGCAGCTCACTCGGCCGGTCAGTCTCGCGCAACGACCGCACCGCGTGGGCGGTACGAATCAGCCCATGGGTGAGCGACCCGGCGCAACCCGGCAACAGCCTCGGCCACCACGTTCGCAGCACATCGCGCCACGGCGCCTCAGCCAGTTCCTGGCGAAAGAGCTGCACCCAATCGCCGCCGCGGTTGCGATCACCCAGCGCCGCCCGCCAATCGCCGATGGGCTCGCTGGGCGTTGGCAGCGGCGCGTGCTCGCGATGGCCGATATTGGTGTCGACCCAGCCGTCCACCTCGTCGCAGTAACCGAGCCTGGCTAACGCCTCGGCGGCCATCGGTCCGTGGTTGGCGAAGAAGCCACCGATATAGAAGCCGGTGCCGCGCAACCGATCCAACGCTGCGTTCATCGCATCGACGTAGTCAACCGATCCCATCGCACACCTCCTACAACCAAGGACGCGCCGACGACCGTAAAAGTTACCGGACCATCGTCGCGTGCGGAACCTCAAATCCACACGTGGAGAATCGGTTTGGCAGGACCGTCGGACGCTACATCTCGCTGAAAAGAAACCGGCGTTTCGACCCCCGCGAGTTTCACGCTAATCGCGCCCGAATCCCCGGACACCGCGACGATTTTACCGATGACGTACTTCTGCTCATCTTCCCACCTGACGGTGGCGTAACGGCCGAGATGTTGCATCGAAAGTTCTTCCGGAGCGACCTCGGTAGGCCGCGACGGGGCTTCCGCCGGCATCTCGCGATCCAGCTGATCGGCAGCCGGCGCTGGGCCGGAATCCTCCGACCAAGCGCGGTCATCGCCGAAGTACTCCACGTCATCGCCGGTGTGCTCGAGTCGACTTAGCGTCCGCTTGGCGCCGTGCGGGTTTGGGGCGTTTTCTTCAACCCAGAGTCGCCAGCCCGGCGGTGGCGGAGGCCATGACGGATCCGGTGACCAACCGGGTGGCGGCACCCACCCATCAGGAGGCTTGGGCCAGTTCGGCGGAGGGTTGTATCGCATCGACCATCACTGCTCTGGTTTGGGGATATCAATTCAATCTCACCATATAGAAATTCCGGCGTAACGCCGAACGGCGCGCAGAGCGCCCGCGATCAAGGTGAGTGTGCTACGTGTCATCCGCTCTCCACGCGCTGCGCACTCGCGTGAGGGCGATGTTAACGGCGGCGAAACCGTACGCAGCGGGGCAGCAACATCGTATCCCTACCTTCGTTCGGGACGGCCGAAGTCAAGCCGAACGCGGTGGCGCGACCGCACACGATCACAGGTTGGAACCCGGAGGACCGGGTCGCATGGCAGGCGGGCGGCGAGGGGGTCGCGCGACGGGCAGGACCAGGACGCAGGTGGAGAACACCGTCCAGGTGCTGCAGATTTCGTTCGCCACGGCCGGACAAAGCGCCGCACAGGCATCACTGCATGCCGCCCAAATCGCCTTCGTCGGGCCGCTGCTCGGTTGGGTCGCACGACTTTACGGTGGCCGATTCGCCGACCGGCTCGGCCGCGGCAAGGTCGCGCTGGGGAGCTTCGTCGGCATGATCGGCGGCGTCGGGATCTTCACGAGTCGTCGGGATGCAGCTGCGGGAACGGTTCGGGGTTGAGTTTGTTGAGCTTGGCCACCTTTCCGGGCTTGGTCATGGTGCGCCATTGGTGTGCAAGCCTGTCGGTGGCGAACACCAGCGTGAACTCGTCGTCGCGCAGCTCTGCTGCGGGCAGATACGGCCGCGGCGAGAACCGGGCGCGACGGCTCGGCGTCGGGAAGGCCAGGTCGGCGACGGTGCCGTCTTCGGCGGTGTGCAGATCCTGACTTATGCCGTCGTTGCGGTCGCGGATCGAGTTGCGGTCGGCGCAACCGGGCGCTGCGGGCCGACCTTTCACCGCGCCAGGCGCTGTAGTAAACTCGCGGGTCACAGCTGTAAAGTGGCGTAAAATTCGCTTACGGCTCGGCGAACACCACACAGTCATGCAGGCAGCCCTTCGCGAACCCCGGAGTGCTCGCGTTGCGGCGCAGCAGCGCTCGGGCCGGCCCGACCTTCATGGCGCGCTCACGCAACTCGGGTTCGACGGTCACGGTGTGCACTCGATAGTCGTCGTCGACGGTGACGAGGTAGGCGAACCGGTAGTCGTCCAATGCGTCAGCCAGCCGTTCGAAGTCGACTTCCTTTGGCCTTAGCCTGATTCCACCGATGGACCCTGTGGTCGGGGGTTGAGTTGTTGATCTTGATGTTGGCTGGTGGTGGGTGTGGCAGGGCCGCTGGTCTGTCCAGCTTTTCCTGTTGGGTCCTGGTTGGCGGGGCGGGTGGATGGTGGTTCAGGCGCTGGATTGGTAGCCGATGATGTTGTGCCACAGGGTGTTCCATGCCGGTTCCCAGGGCCAGTGGGTGGGTAGGTGCAAAATTGTTGTGCGGAAACTCCAATTATCCCAGCTCAGAGGGCAGTTTCTTCATTCCGACACGGCAAAACTCAAATCAATTCATCGGTGGAATCAGGCTTAGTGCCCATACCGGCCTTAGTGCCCATATTGGAAGCGTAGGTGTAACCGGGCCTGGTTCTGGGGTATTGCTTTCCCCTGACATCGGGGCTTTAAAAGGGCTATGAAGATGGCGAAGATGGTGGCGCGTCGGGTCCGGCGCAGGTGGCTTCCGTTGGCTGTCAGTGTTATTGCGGTTGCAGGCTGCGTCGCGCCGGGGACAGCGGTGGAAACCGAACCCGAGGTCAGCGTGACGACGGTCGGTGCGCCGCTGCGCGATCCGGTGTGGTCGTACCGCAATGATGCCCTCGTCGGACTCGCCGACGATGGGCGAGTCGCCGAAATCACCGACCTGGGCTCCGCGCACGCCAGAACACGGCTGTCGGCGCCGATGCTGGTGGGGCGCAATCTGCAGATCAGCCGGAAAGACGACCAGCTCCTCTTTGTGCCGCAGCCGCAACGCGACAACGTAGCGGTTGCGAATCGAGCCGAAGATCATCGCCGCGCTCAGATGGCCCCAACCCCAGAAGAACACCATCGAGAGATGGATGACGATGAAGACCACGAAGGCGAGTAGCCCCAGGAAATGCAGGCTGCGCGCCCATTGCCGTCCGCCCCACATCCGCACGTACGACGGGAATCTGGCTTCGATCGCCGGGGATTGGGCGGCGCCGGTGAGGATCTGAAAGGGCGCCAGCCCGAAGACGACGCCCGCATAAGCCAGCTTCTGCATGGCGTCCAGTGGCTCACCCGGCAGCAACGGCGGCAGGTTGAAGGTCATGTAGGTGACGATGTCGTCCCAGGCCTCCGGGAAGATCGACCACGAGCCGGGCCAGTAGCGATGCCACTGCCCGGTAGCGAACAGCAGGATGTAGTAGGACAGCCCCAGCAGAATCCAGCCGATCACCACAAAGAAATGCCAGTTCCGGCCGATGCCCAACTCGGCGCGGCCGGGCAACGAAATGAACGGGCTGTAGTCCTCCTCCTCATCGAGGGTGTCGAACAGCCTGTCCCTCGGCATGACCTTGCGGGTGAAGCGCGCCCATTCGCTTCCGGGTCTGCTGTCGTCATGCCAGTACAACTTTGGATGAGTGGAAAGGATCTCGATGCCGCTGCGGATGATCAACGTTGATGCCCAGCAGCACCGACATGTGGACGGCGACGAAGCCCAGCGCGAACGCGCCGGCGAATGTGCCGGGGGCGAAGTCCCACCGGCCGGTCACCGCCACCAGTCCGGCCAGCGGCGCCGGTCGGCTGGCCAGGTACAGGCTGAGGAAGACCACCGAAACCAGATCGCCGAAGAACCAGCCGCGTTGCGGCACAACGGGATTACGGCCCAGCCACAGGGACGCGGCAGCCAACAGGCAGCAAGCTCCCACAATCGCGGTGTAGACGAAGAAGTACGTCGGCAGTTCCGGCCGGCTGGTCAGCACGTAAACATGGACCAGGGCGATCCCGATCAGCAGCGCTGCGCCCAGCATGCTCACCGTCCGGGGCAAATTGAATGCGACGTAGCCTTTGAGGCGAAGCGCTTCATACAACTGACTGCGCTTCCACCTTTCGATGACCGCATCCGTCACAGCCGCCGCGTACCCGACTACGTCAATCTGCAAACGCTTCAAGAGTTTCGACGATCACGGTCGTGGCCTTGACCATTGCTACGGCGAGGCTGCCGGGCGTCAGTTTCAATTCCGTTGCCGCTTCGTGCTCATCAGGGATACAACGGTGTGCGGGCCACATTGCATTTCGACTTGGGTCATCACCTTGTCGCTGATCACGTTGGTGACCAAACCGACGAAGCGATTGCGTGCAGAGCTGCCGGCGCCCAGCGGGTCCGGCGGCAACGGCGGTGCGTTTTTGCGCCAAAACTCGGCCAGGACGTGCCCGGCGATCACCTTGCGGCCGGCGTCGTCTCGGCTGGCCGACGACGCGCCGTTGTCGATCCATCGCCGCACAGTGTCGTCGCCGACCCCCAGCAGTTCAGCTGCCTGACGGATGCGCATCGTTGGCACATCTAGATGGTAGATGATGCCGTGACCTGCAGGAAGGCGGCGTACGTTGGCTCGGCTCCTCCTCATCGCGCTGCGCCGATGGATAATGAAAACGTTGCTCCCGACCAGCTGCGGATGGTGTCATGATCACGACGCTCGGTGTGCCTTCGGTGCGGCGTCGTCAGGTTGGCCCGCTGACCCAGCCCGCACGCACCGGCCCGTTGATCGACAGCTACGGGCGGGTCGCCACCGATCTTCGGGTGTCGCTGACCGACCGCTGCAACCTGCGATGCACGTACTGCATGCCCGCCGAGGGTCTGCCGTGGTCGGCTGCCGAGCAGCTGCTGCGGCCCGATGAGATTCTGCGGCTGGTGCGAATCGGCGTGACTCGGCTGGGCATCACCGAAGTGCGGTTCACGGGTGGAGAACCGTTGCTGGCTAAGCATCTTCACGAAATTGTCGCCGCAACCGCCGCGCTGCGGCCGCGCCCGGAGATCGCGCTGACCACCAACGGCGTTTTGTTGGCCAAGCGTGCTGACGAGTTGGCGCGGGCCGGCTTAGACCGGGTGAATGTGTCGCTGGACTCCGTGGACTACGCCCGCTTCGCGGCGATCACCCGCCGCGACCGGCTGGCTGATGTGCTGGATGGCCTGGCCGCCGCGCAGGAAGCCGGTCTGCGACCGGTCAAGGTGAATGCCGTGCTGGACCCGCGCACCGGGCTCAACGATGCGGTGTCGCTGGTGCGGTTCTGCCTCGGCCATGACTACCAGCTCCGGATTATCGAGCAGATGCCGCTGGATGCCGGACACGAATGGCGCCGCGGGGCCACGGTTTCCGCAGATCGGGTCCTCGCACAGCTGCGACGGCATTCGTTTGCGCTGAAACCCGATCGAGCGCCGCGGGGTTCGGCGCCGGCCGAGCTGTGGCGGATCACCGATCCCGCGTCGGGACGCACCGGAAAAGTCGGGATCATCGCCTCGGTGACGCACCCCTTCTGCGCGACCTGTGACCGCACCCGGTTGACCGCCGACGGGCAGCTGCGCAGCTGTCTGTTCGCCAACGAGGAGACCGACCTGCGCGGGCTGCTGCGCGGCGGCGCCGACGACGCCTCGATCGAGGCCGCATGGCGGGCCGCGATGTGGGACAAACCCGCCGGCCATGGCATCGACGACCCGGACTTCGTCCAGCCGGCGCGGCCGATGAGCGCAATTGGTGGCTGACTCCGTGGGTCAGACGGTCACCGTGCGGTATTTCGCGGCCGCCCGCGCCGCCGCCGGGTCTGATTCCGAGCAGCTGAGCATGCGTTGCGGCGCCACGGTTGCCGACCTTGTCGACGGGTTGGCGAACCGCAGCCAGGAATTCGCCCGCGTACTGTCCCGGTGCTCGTTTCTCTGCGACGGCGTGGCGGTACGGGACCAGGCCCAGCCGCTCCAGGCGGGCAACACGATCGATGTCCTGCCGCCGTTCGCCGGAGGTTGAACGACGCCGCTAGGCCGAGCCCACCCACTCGTCGGTTCCGTCGGCGAAGAATTGGCGCTTCCACACCGGCAGCCGTGCCTTGATGGCGTCCACCAGCAGTGCGCAGGTAGCAAACGCCGCTTGGCGATGATCGGCGGCGACCGCGGCTACCAGCGCCGCCTCCCCGATCTGCAGGACGCCGATGCGATGGCTGACTGCAACAGCGCGCGTCCCCGGCGATTGCGCGGCGATGTCGGCCACCACCTCGGCGAGGACGTCGGCGGCCGACGGATGCGCGGAATATTCGAGCTTGCGCACTCGACGCCCGCTGTCGTGGTCACGAATCATGCCGACGAAGCCCACGATGGCTCCGGCGGCATGATGGCTGACCAGTTCCTGGTGTTCGGCAAGCGAAATCGGCTGATCGGTCAGCGCCGCGCGCACTACCAGCGTCATTGCCGACCGCAACCCGTCACCATGGACACCAACTATATTTTGGAGACGCCATGCGGTCGGTCGAGGAGCACCAACACGTTGTTGCCGGGCTGATCACTGCCCGGCCCGGCGCCACTGCCGAACTGCCCGACGCCGAGGGGCGGGTGCTGTTCGACGACGTGACTGCGACGGTGGCGCTGCCGGTTTTCGACGACTCCGCGATGGACGGCTACGCCGTCCGTGCCGACGAGGTGGCGATGGCTACCTCCGGACGGCCCGTGAAACTGCCCGTGGCAGAAGATATTCCGGCCGGTCGGACCGACATTCCGGCACTGCAGCCGGGTACCGCGCATCGCATCATGACGGGCGCGCCGATCCCGGCCGCGGTCCGCGCCGCCGGTGCCGAAGTGGTTGCCACCGCGATCGCCGGCGATGACGTCGCCCAATTCACGGCGCTGCTGGACCGCTACGCCGCCGAGTCCGATCTGATCATCACCAGCGGCGGCGTCAGCGCGGGGGCCTACGAGGTGGTCAAGGACGCCTTCGGCCGAGCCGGTGACGGGCGGGTGGAGTTCGTCAAGGTGGCTATGCAGCCCGGCATGCCACAGGGCGCCGGCCGGGTTGCCGGCACACCCATCGTCACCCTGCCCGGTAACCCGGTCAGTGCGCTGGTGTCGTTCGAGGTGTTCATCCGTCCGGCGCTGCGCTCAGCGATGGGGTTGCCGGCTCCGCACCGGCCGCGCCGATCCGCCGTGCTGACCGAGACGTTGACCTCGCCGGCCGGTAAACGCCAGTTCCGCCGCGGAGTTTTCGACCCTGCCGGCACCGCCGTGAGCCACGGCCCGCCGGGGTCACATCATCTTGGGTGGCTGGCCTCGGCGAACTGCCTGCTGGACATTCCTGCTGACGTCACCGACGTTCCGGCCGGCTCGCAGGTGCAGATCTGGGACCTGCGCTAGGTGGCTGGTGTCGAACGGCCATTGTGGGGGCGCTGGTTGACCGGTCGGGCTATCGGGTAGTGCTCGCGTGATCGTGAGTGGCCTAGCTCGGGTGAATTCGGTTGTCGGGATTGGTGATTCCGTTGCTTGGCTGGTCTAGAGGCGGTCCTGGTGGGCCGGTTGGCATCGCCGCCGGCCTTAGGTCGCGGCTGCGGCCGTGTCCATCGTGGCCACCGCGTCATACAGCGGGGTCGAATCCAGCACCCGCTTGCGTCCGACCAGCCCGCCGGCGGCATACTTCCAGCGCGCGTCGAAGGCGAACCGCTGCACCGCCTCCCGATCCGAGAGGCCCTCGATGCGCTGCAGCACCATCACCACCGCCACAATCATCGGCGGCACACTGCGCCGGCCCACATCAGCGAAAACGTCAGCGAACATCTCATCGCCGAACAAGCTCAAGCACTCCCGATGCAGCACGCCGTAAATCGAGTCCGGCGCCACCCGGCCCTCGCAGAAGTCCACCGTCGTCCGCCACAAATCCGCCTGCTTCGGCGTCAAACCCAAACTCACCCAACCATTCTCGCTTACCGCGCCCAGTTACCCGGTCAACGCCACGCGAAAAACACCAGCCACCCAGCGGAGCCCTGTCAGAATGGGACACGTGGCTGACCCGCTATCGCACATCGACGCCGACGGCGCAGCGCATATGGTCGACGTCACCACGAAGGCGGCCACCAAGCGCACCGCTGTCGCCGCGGGCTCACTGCGTACTTCCGCCCAGGTGGTGGAGCTGATTACGACGGGAGGACTGGCCAAAGGCGATGCCCTGGCGACCGCGCGAGTTGCCGGCATTCTGGCCGCTAAACGCACCGGCGACCTGATTCCGCTGTGTCATCGGTTGGCGCTCACAGGCGCCGACGTCGATTTCGCTGTCGGTTCCACGGATATCGACATCACGGCGACGGTGCGCAGCACCGATCGCACCGGCGTCGAGATGGAGGCGCTGACAGCGGTGAGCGTGGCGGCCCTGACGCTTTACGACATGATCAAAGCGGTGGACCCGGCTGCGCGTATCGACGACATTCGGGTGTTGCGGAAGGACGGCGGCCGGCACGGAACCTGGGAGCGGTGATGGCAGACCGCTCCGCGCGCGTCATTATCGCCTCGACCCGCGCGTCGGCCGGCATCTACCAAGATCGGTGCGGGCCGATAATCTCGGAATGGCTTGTGCAGCGCGGGTTTCCGTCGGTGCAACCGGTGGTTGTCGCCGACGGCGGACCGGTGGGTCAGGCGCTGCGGGATGCTCTCGCCGACGGGGTCGACGTGGTGATCACCTCGGGTGGCACCGGCATCTCGCCGAGCGACGACACCCCCGCCCAAACGGCGGCGGTGCTCGACTACGAAATTCCTGGGCTGGCCGACGCTATCCGGCGTTCCGGTCTACCGAAGGTGCCGACCTCGGTGCTGTCCCGGGGTGTATGCGGGGTGGCGGGACGGACCTTGGTGGTCAACCTGCCCGGTTCGTCGGGCGGGGTGCGCGACGGGCTTCGGGTGCTCGCCGATGTGCTGGACCATGCGCTGGACCAACTGGCCGGCAAAGACCACCCGCGATGAACGAGCGGCTGGAATTCCCTCGGTCGGGGGTGTCGCCCAGTTTGGCCGCAATGCACGCTGGATGCCTTAGCTAAGAGCACAACCACGGTCACGCGACGCAGTCCGCAGAGACGGCAGGGGCGTACCGCATCAACTTCGATTTAGGCCTATGGGGGCCGAGTGCGGAACTGAGAGCCAACAAGCCGCGAACACATGTTCGCCGTTACCTGGAATCCGCACAGCGAATGGGCCTGCTGCGAAAGCACCGTGGGCGCCTCATGGTGACCGTGCGGGGCAAGGCCGCACGCAGCGACCCGCCGGCGCTGTGGTTCCAGCTCGCCGAACGTATGCCGCTCACGTCGAAGGATCTGTGCGAAGAGCAGGCCGGGCTTCTCTTCCTCATCGCGGTCGCGGCCGGCGAGAACGACCCCGACGGGTTCGTCGCCGCCATGCTCGACGCCATCGGTTGGAAGCACCGCGACCGTACACCGATCACGACGTCGTCGGCGGCGCACATAACGAGGAACACCACAGACGTGCTGCGGCGGCTTCGGCTGCTGGCGCCGGACAGTCGAGTCGCGAAGCCAGAGCGTGTCACATCGCAAGCGGTGGCGTTCGCCCGCGCCGCGGCGCGGTCGTGGCCATCCGTCGCAAAATCGACACCGCGGTCGTGATCCTCGCTGGATCACAGCCATATCCGTGTTTCGCGGCGCGCCTGAGCACCCAGGCGCCGGCGCCGCGCAGGTGGGAGTAGGATTCAGTCCTACTCAGCAATGGAGGTCGCTCATGCGAACGACGCGGCAATTGAGCATCACACTCCCAAACGACATGGCTGAAGCGCTCCGCGAGCGGGTGCGCTCAGGAGACTACGCCAGCGAAAGTGAGGTGATCCGCGAGGGCCTGCGGGCATTGTTCGCCCGCGATCAGGCTATTGAAGCCTGGCTTCGTGACGAGGTTGCCGCCGCGTACGACGCCGTGGTCGCCGACCCTTCGCGCGCCGTCACTGCGCAGAGGGTGCGGGCGCGGCTGGCCGCCGAGCAGGCCGGGAGCGTGTGAGTCCCAGCGTCGTCTTCACGCCCGAGGCCGAAGATCAGCTCGCCGAGCTGTACCGCTATATCGCCGCCGCGGGGTCGGCCGAAGTCGCGGCGCGCTACACGGAGGCGATCGTCGCTTACTGCGAGGAGCTGGCCGCATTCCCGCATCGCGGCAGCGCGCGCGACGACATCAAGTCTGGACTGCGCACAATCGGCTTCAGGCGACGGGTCGTTATTGCATTCGCCGTGTTGGACCAGACCGTTGCGATCATCGGCGTCTTCTACGGCGGGCGAACCCGCAGTTCAGAGCCCGTTTCCCCAGGTTCGGCGCGGGGTTCGAGTCCCCTTAGCTCCACCAGTGCAAACGGCACTTCGACGCATCCTCGAAAGCGCCGCGTTTGACGACAACTCTAGGCGCGCCCCGCCTGCTGAAGCCCGCTCGACGAACGCTTCTTCGACCTCAGCGCACCCACGACCACTCCTTTCGACCGGTAAGGGTGTAGCGTCGGGGTGTTGGTACTTCCAGCCGATCCGGAATGGCCCAGCTTCTGACGCTGATCTGCCCGAGCATCCGCTCACGCCGGACACATCGTTTTACCGTTCAGTCGGGATAATTTTGAATGCTCCATCGTTGTTTCAGCCGTTGATTGCTCCCTTTGGGATGCAACACTTCTCGTACATGCCGAGCTTTGGCATCCTCAGCACCTACTCGCCGACACCATGCGGTCTGGCGACCTTTAGCGCGGCACTGACAGTCGGGCTAACAGCCAGAGGCGCCGACGTCAACGTCGTGCGCATCGCCGACGGTGGCGTCTCCGAGGAGCCGAACGTCGCCGGCGAGCTCGTCAACGGCTCGGCTTCGTCCGTAGAGGCAACCTCCGAGCTCCTTAACCAGAGCGACGTCGCCGTCATCCAGCACGAGTACGGCATTTATGGCGGTCCTGACGGAGACGAAGTCGTCCAGATCATGGCCGGATTGCGCGTCCCGTCGATTGTCGTCGTCCACACGGTGCTCAAACATCCGACACCACACCAACGTTCGGTGCTCGAATCGGTGATGGCATTGGCCGATCAAGTGGTTGTGATGTCGGAGGTGGCCCGCCGACGCCTAGGCGCAGGCTTCGCCGTCGACCGCCACAAGGTCACCACCATCCCGCACGGCGCGGCACTCCCCAGCACCAACGGCGTGCAGCATCCCGACCGGCCGACCATCTTGACCTGGGGCCTCCTGGGACCGGGCAAGGGCATCGAGCGGGTCATCGACGCCATGGCTTCGCTCAAGAATCTGCCCAACCCGCCGCGGTACATCATCGCCGGCCGCACTCACCCCAAAGTCCTCGTTGCGCAGGGGGAAAGGTATCGCGAAGCACTTGTCGCGCAAGCGAAACGCCTCGGCGTCGCCGAGGCGGTGTTGTTCGACGCCGTGTACCGCACCCCGGAAGCGCTCAGCGCTCTCATCCAGACGGCTACCGTCGTCGTCCTGCCCTATGACTCGAAGGACCAGGTCACCTCCGGTGTGCTGGTCGACTCCCTCGCGACTGGCCGCCCGATCGTCGCGACCGCTTTCCCCCACGCGGTCGAGCTTCTCGGCAGCGGAGCGGGCACCGTCGTTGCTCACGACGATCCCGACGCACTGGTCGCAGCGCTGCGCCAGGTGTTGACCGATCCGCACCTCGCCGACTCCATGGCCACCGAAGCCCGCGGGCTGGCCCCGACGATTGCCTGGCCCGTCGTCGTCAACGCCTACGTCGGCGTGGCGCAACGGCTGTTGATCACTCAATCGGCACCGGCGTGAGCGGTGCCGCGCCCAATCCGGTGTTCGCGCACCTGTTGCGAATGACGGACCATCGCGCCACCTTCGAGCACGCCTGCATGACCGTGCCACGCCGTGAGCACGGGTACTGCACCGACGACATGGCCAGGGTGCTCGTCGTCACCACCCGCGAGCCCGACGCACCGGGTGCCGTGAAGGGCCTTGCCGGCAAGGCCCTGCGGTTCTTGAACGACGCCCAGTCCTACAACGGCGCCTGCCGCAACCGGATGGACCCCGCCGGACATTGGACCGACCAGCCCACCACGGACGACCACTGGGGCCGCTGCATCTGGGGGCTCGGCACCGCCGCCGCCCGCAGCGGCGTCAGTCTGGTGCGCCGACTCGCCGTGATTCAGTTCGAGCGCGCCGCGAAGGCCAGGTCGCCGTGGCCGCGGGCGATGGCGTTCGCCGCCGTCGGCGCCGCCGAACTCCTCACCTTCGAGCCCGGCAATTCCGCTGCGATGCGACTCCTCGCCGACTACTCCGTCACCGTCGCGAGACCCAAGACCAAGTCCGACTGGCCATGGCCCGAGCCAAGGCTCACCTACGCGAATGCGATTCTTCCTGAGGCGATGATCGCTGCCGGCGTCGCGCTGGATGACCCGGACCTGAAACAGCGTGGCCTGGATCTGCTGGAGTGGCTGCTCGATTACGACACGATTGACGGCCACCTGTCGCCAACCCCGGTGGGCGGCCGGGGACGGCAGGACAGCCGGCCCGCCTTCGATCAACAGCCGATCGAGGTGGCCACCCTCGCCGACGCCTGCGCACGCGCCGCAGCCGCCGATCCGCGGGCGCTCTGGCCGGATGGGATCCGGTCGTGCGCCGCCTGGTTCCAGGGCGCCAACGACTCCGGGTTGCTCATGTGGGACACGGAGACCGGTGGTGGTTTCGACGGGTTGCTCGCCGAGTGCGTCAACCTCAACCAGGGCGCGGAATCGACCCTTGCGGTGATCTCCACCCTGCAACACGCGCAGCGCTTTTCGCTAGTCTCACAATGACTTTGATGCGCACCGGGCTTGTCACCCGCGACCCTCAGCGGGTCGCGGCCAATTTGGCGCGGGTGATCACCCAGCTCTTCGTGCCCGGCCAGGAGGGCTTCGAGCCTCAGGAGTCTCGAGCGGGAGTGGTGCTAAAGCGCATCCTCGCCCTGACCGACGACGACGTTCGGTCGTCCCTGGACGACGTCATCATCCGCTTCGACGGACGGCACCGTGACCTCCTGGGCACGTTCCGTCGGCACGCCCACGAGCTCGCCGACCGTCTGGATCCCGACATCCGCCTCAGCGACGCGCGAATACTGTTGCTGGGAGCGGCCTTTACCAGGGAGTACGCCATCGAGGGGGCGGCGCTGTGCAACCCCAGCATTGTGGCCCACCCAGACCAGACAGATGTGGCGGCAGGCAGCCTGCGATTCGTGATGAGCGTGCGGGGGATCGGGGAAGGACACCGCTCGTCCATCGGGTTCCGCACCGGAGTCGTCGACGCCGGGGGCCGGGCCACGATCGATGAGCCGGCCCGCCTGGCCGCCACCGGAAGCGTGTCGGGCGCGCCGCTCGAGGCCGCGGTGTTCCGCGGCGAACTCGACCGCATCGGCGATGCCGGCGAGGCCGCGGACTACGTCTTACATACGCTCGGCGACCGCTTCACGCGATCCGACCTCGACGCGCGACTCGACAACCTCCGGGCCCACCTAAGCACTCGCACACACGGGGAGCGCACGGCCGCCCTGATCCGCGCGATCGCCGTGCGGTCCTATGCCATCGAATTCCCCAGCGACGTATCGATTTCCGAGCGCGTGCTGTGGCCGTCGATGCAGGCCGAGCAGGCCGGCATGGAGGACGCCCGATTCGTCCGGTTCGTCGACGACGACGGCTCGGTCACCTACTACGCCACCTACACGGCCTACAGCGGATCCCACATCAGCCAACAACTGCTCAAGACCAAGGACTTCCAGTCTTTCACCTCCGGCCCGCTCGTTGGGAAGGCCGCGGCCAACAAAGGTTTGGCCTTGTTCCCCCGACGAATACACGGTCGCTACGCCGCCATGTCGCGATCGGACCGCGAGACCAACACCATCGCCTTCGCCAACCATCTGGCGGTCTGGACGAGCGCCTCGCCCTGCCAGCAGCCGGCCGAGGCATGGGAAGCGCTGCAACTCGGAAATTGCGGCCCGCCAATCGAAACCGACGCAGGGTGGCTGGTGCTCACCCACGGCGTCGGACCCATGCGCACGTACAGCATCGGCGCGATTCTGCTTGACCTCGACGATCCGACCCGGGTGCTCGGCCAGCTGCGACGCCCGCTGCTCAGCCCCGCCCGCGACGAACAGAACGGCTACGTGCCCAACGTCGTCTACTCCTGCGGCGCGCTCGTCCACGCCGACACCCTGGTGATCCCCTACGGGATCAACGACGGCGCCATCGGCATCGCCACCGTGCCACTTCCGCAGCTGCTGGCCATGATCGTTCAGCAAACCAGATCGCCCGAGATGAGGTCACGATGAGCACGATGAGAAGGTCCCGCGACAGAACCCATAATCCGCTCGGCCAGTACGTCCTGCACATGGGTGCGGGATTCGTCGCCAAAGAACGTGCGCACGTGCTGGAGGCATTGGCTACGCTCGAGACGCATCTGGGCCGGTGGGACCCGTATGACGTCAGCCTGGAAGTCTCGTTGCAGGACCGCGGCCGCAAGGAGCAGCGGGTCACGTTGCGCACGACCCTACCTGGTCTCGCGCCGCTCGTGGCCGTCGCCGACAACCGCGACATCACCCGCGCCCTTCACGAAGCCAAGCATGAGTTGATCCGGCAGCTCGAACACCAGAAGTCGGCGCGCGAACCCATGCACAATCGCAAGCTCGGGCACAACACGATCCGCCAGCCGGGCTGCAGGTAAGCGGGTAATTTGTCTGGTCAAGGGAGGGCTTCGAGTGCTCTTAGCCCCACCGGAATAACCGCTGGGAGAGAATCGGACCGGAAACGTACACTAACGGGTCCAACGTTCAAAACCGGGTCGGTCTGGTCAGGGCAGTCCGGCGCGGTCGAATTCCTGTTGGAGCCGTGGTCTGCGGCGGTGGGTATCGCGTAATTCGGCGATCAGCGTGTCAACCGCTTCTGCGTGGTCGCTGCCGGCTGCCAGTCGCCGCATCTTCGCCAGCCGTCGCGCCGCGAAGCGATAGTTCTGGGCGTTGGTCGCCACCAGTTCGCTTTCCACGAGACGTTGCAGAACGGGAAGGACGGCTAGTGGGTCAATCTTCTCGTAGGCCTTGACCAGTTCGCTCCATGTCGGGTCGTCGGTGAGGGCGAGTGAGTGCGCGAGATCCCAGGCGAACTCAACATCTCGGAGGGTGCGCAGGGCGAACATCACGGCATCACGGGGACGCGACGCGAGTGTGGTCATGACTTCTGCTTGATAGCCGCCAGGCCAAGAGGCGGTGCCGGCTGCGGCGTGCAGATGTGCCGCCGTTGTGGCCGACGGCCAACGACGGAAGACCAGCAAGCGAGCGGGCAGTGACTCGTGGGGCCGGTGTTCATCGAGGAGTGCACACCAGTAGTCGGCGGCGCGGCGGGATTGGTGGCCATCGTCGAAGTCGGTGGCTTGTTTGGCCCAATCGATGGCTAGGTCGGTCTGCCCGATCTCTTGGAATGCTTCGGCGGTGTCCTGCAGCCAGGCGGCGACGCGTCGGTCCCGGGCATGTGTGGCGATGATCGCGTCGATATCCCGGTCGAGCACGGCCAGCCTGCGGGCGTTCCACTCAAGGGTGAACCACTCATGTGAGTGCCCCGATGTCCAGCGATCGGCTTGGCTGGGATGCTGGCCCAGGCCGGCCTCGATCTGCGTCAATCGTGCCCGGTAGGTGACTATCCCGGCCTCGCCCAGCGCGGGGGCGTAGGCCACTGGATCGAGGGTGAAATAGTCGACATCGCCGTCGAATTGGAACGTCATCATCCAGTTGATGAGTTTGGCCGCTGGAACGTTCGCGGCGGCGGCGACTTTGGGATGCAGTTCCAGAAGCCGCCGGCAGGCGTCGCCGATGATGCCGCTGGAGTCATCGGCGCGGGAGATGACTTTGATCGCGCTGCCCAATGCTTTGTGGGTCACCGAGTACGCCTCGGCTGGATCAGCCGTCGGCACCGCGGCATCGAGGATGTCCACAGCGTCGTGCATCCGTCGTCCGTGGTCGTTGGCTGTGGCCCATCGGTGGAGATCGGTCCTGGTACGAATCAGTGGCAGGACCCTGTCGGCGAGCCCGCTCACCGGCGGTCCCGAGGCGCACCATGTCGCCTGTCGCTCGCTGATCGTGAGGTGTCGTCCGGCACTGCGATCACGTCACCAGCGGCCTCTGAGCGGCGATGCTGAGGGCGTCGAAAGCGGCGTCGAGGCGACGCTGCCGGCGCCGGTTGGGTTCGTGGTTGGCTTCGGCGGCAACGAATCCGATCAGTTCTTCCAGATCGTCATCGCTGGCGTGCAGAGCGGCCCCGTTGGGGTGTGCACGCATGCTGAACACCAGCCGTTGGCAGTCGGGGTCCAGCAAGAGCAGCTCGCGCAGCGCCGCCGCGACCTCAGTGTCGAGGACGATCTCGCGGATCGCATCGACGGCGGTGAGCCGGCGGCGGCGAAGGTCGTAGGGCGAGTTTTCCCAGTTGCTGATGACGCCCTCGTCGGGGCAGTTGCTGCACCACCACCGGATCGACGCCGGCGGGTCGTGGCGCACGAGGCTGATCCGGCCCGAGCAGGGTCGGCGCCCGGGTCGGCGCCGGCACGGCAGCGCGCTGGTCCACTGCTCATCGACACGCTGACCGGCGGTGGCCGCTCGCACGATGTCGGCGAAGTGCTGCGCGAGGCGACGCGCGGGAGCCGGCACGTCGTCGGACAGGTTTAGGAAATGGTTGAGGTCACTGACCAGCATTTGCCCAGGACTGTACCGACCGGGCTGGCCCTTATGCGAGACCGCGACGTGCGTCCCGAATATGGTCGTATCCGGGACGACCCGGATACGATCCGTTTGCCCTGGTCACGGTGTCCCATAATCCGTCTCGGAGCCAGCTCCGGCGATTGAGTTCCAGGACGGATACAGGGACGATCCAGGTATGGGCGTCTCGCACACCAACACCGTCCGAATCGGCTACTGCCGGATCAGCACCACGAGCCAGGATCATCAGCTGCAGCTCGACGCGCTCGCGGGCGCGGACTGCCGTGAGGTGATCGTGGAGACCGCGAGCACTCGGGGGGAGCGTCCGAAGCTGCGTGCCGGGGTGAAGACGCTGAAGGCGGGCGACACGCTGGTGATCTACAAGCCCGATCGAGTGGCCCGCTCGATGAAGGAGCACCTGGTCTTCCTCGAGGACGAGCTGCACGCGCGCGGGATCAACCCGCAGACCCTCACCGGCATTTGCGCGGGTCTGCACAGACCCGATGCGTCGAGCATCGCCGACAAGATGCTGTTCCTGGTCGCGGCGATGGCTGCGGAGATGGAACGTGACCTGGTCCGGGAGCGCACCCTGGACGGTTTGGCCGCAGCGCTGGCTCAGGGCCGAAAGGGCGGACGTCCTCCTGCGGTCGATGACGACACCCCTGGCGATCGCGATCGCCCGACGTGCCCGCGGCGAATCGGTCACCGCCATCGCCGAGCATCTGCGTGTCGGCCGGTCCACGCTCTACCGGGCGCTGGAACCTCACGATGCGCAGGCTCCCGCACCGCCCGGCTCCTGAACCTTCACCGGTTCTGGCGGGAGTCCGTCGTCGTCGTCTTCGTCGTCGGGTGCGCCGGGGTCACGCAGCGGCCTCCTGCCCGCTCCCAGTTCGGGCCGGTGGAACGAATACCGTCCATGGACGTTGAGGTGTTTGCTGATAAACGGGCTCAACCGGGCGACGTCCTCGTCGCGTACCAGATAGCCCTGCGCGCGAAGCTGATTCAATGCGTCGTCTATGTAGACCGTGCTCCACAGCACCAGGCAGTTCAACACGATCCCGAGCGCCCCGAGCTGGTCCTCCATCCCCGCGTAATACCGTTGGAACACTTGGCTTTTGCGGCCGTGGAACACCTTCTCCGCCAGGGCGTGCCTTCCTTCCTGCAGGTTGCGGATCCCTTTGATGTCGCGACGCATGTCCTCATCGTCGATCACGGTCAGGATGTGGAGGCTTTTGAAGATCCGCCCGTAGGTGTTGATCGCTTCACCCAAAGCGGTGGGGTGCCCGTCGCGTTGCAGCATCCGCACCACGTCGTAGGCGGTGACCGCGCCGGTGTAGATCGAGGCGACCAGCCGCACGATGTCGGGCCACCATTTACGGACCTTCCCCAAATCCAGCTTTCCCCGCGCCGCGTGGTTGAGCGCCCCGTAATCGGCGTCGGCGTCGGTGCGCCACAGCTTCTGGTCCGGCAGATCGGCCAGCGCGGGCCGGTATTCCTTGCCCAACAAATGCGTGAGACCGAACACCAGATCGCTGTAAGACCCGGTATCGGTCACGATCACATCGGCACGGCGGCCCTCACCGCTGCCGAAGATGACATCCAACGCGTGCAGGCAGTCCCGGTCGGTGCCCGACACGATCTTCGCGCCGATCCCGAAGGCCTGATCGTTGATCATGTTCAGCCACGTTATTCCTCGTTTCGGTCCAAAATATTTTCTGTTCGGTCGGGCGTAGGCACTGGGTACCGGCACGACGAACCGCATCCCGTCGATCGCGGCGACCATCCCGCCGCCCAGCGCCTGCGCGAACCCGATCCCGGCCTGACGGGCGACCAAGTGCGTGTTACCGGCTGCGTGGTGCTCCGCCCGCAAATAGGTGTGATCCACATACCCGATCCGGTGCCGCTCCAACGCCGTAACACCCTAAGGCTTGCGCTGCGGCCGTCGCCACGTCACCGCGCAGCTTCGAGATCGGTGGGCTGCCCTGCAGATGGATCGAGTTCGCGAGCAGGATCACGTAGGTATCTGAGCGTGGGTCCATCCACATCGAGGTTCCGGTGAATCCGGTGGCGCCGAAGCTACCGATGGGAAAAATCAGGCCTCGAGGCTTGGAAAACTCGGTGTCGATATCCCAGCCAAAGCCGAACAGCTGCTGTCCCTCGATCGCCGGATAGTTCGGAGCGAGCAGCGGATCAGTTGTGTTGGGTGTCTTTGCGATGGCTTCGCGGGCGGCATCGTTGGCTGCTTCGACTTGCCCAGCCGCATGTCCGGGCTGCTCGGGAGTTGTCATCAACTCCAGAGTCGCTTGCTTGAGCGGAAACTTGCTCGGGCGTCCGGCAAGCCGATCGAGCAGGGCTTGCGCACAGGTGCTGACGTCGCCCGCCGTCGAGAACACACCGGCATGCCCGGCCACTCCCCCCATGCGGCGCGCCGTCGGGTCATGCACGGTGCCTCGAAGTAGGTATCCGAAATCGGGATTCTTGCTCGGATCGGCGTTGCTTTGGTCGTCGATTGCGGTTGGGGCGATGCGCGGCAACAGACTGGTGCTCCAGGTGTCTGCAGGACAGGCGACCAGCTCGCTTGGCTGCGGGGCCCAGGCGATCGCAGCTCCTCTGATCGTGTGTGGGCCACATGCTTTGACCGGCGGAAGGTAGCGGGTTTCCGTCATGCCAAGCGGTGCAAAGACATTCTGCAGAACGTAAACGTCTTCAGGCTCGCCGGTCAGTTTCTCGATCAGTGCGCCAAGCAAGATGTAGTTGATGTCGGAGTAGCGGAAAACCTCACCGGGAGCTGACTGCAGCGGCGTGGTAAGCGCGCGATGGATGCCTTCTGCTTTATCGGGCGGGCCTAATCCCCAAGGATCGCGCAGGTTTACGTCTATCCCTTCGCCGGAGGTCTGGGTCAGCAACATGCGAAGCGTGACTTGTGTCCGCCGTGGATCATTGGCCGGGTTGAAGTCAGGCAAATACGTCTGCACGGGATCGTCGAATTGGACTTTGCCTTGTTCATAGAGCTGCATGATGGCAGTCGCGGTTGCGAGGCACTTTGTCAACGACGCGATGTCGAAGATCGTGTCTTCGGTCATCGGCTCCGCAGGGGCGGGCGATCCGTCGAGTCCCGGCTCGCCGGCAAGCTTGCGCGAGCCGTAAGCCCGGTGAAACACGATCCTGCCACCATGCCCGATCACCACCACGCCGCCCGGCAGCCGCTGTTGGGCGATCGCATCGTTCATCAGCTTTGACACCGTCGCGAATTCGGTTGTAGGAGCCGGGCCGGGCTGCCTGCCACTTGCTGCTGTGTGTGCTGCGTATCTGGCCGAGGCCGCCGCAACGAGTATCAGGACGGCGCTTCCAATGGTAAGGGCCGTTCGCGCGCATGCCTTGCTGGCCAGGCCTTCTAGACCGGTCCGGGATGGATGGGAGCCGTTGTGCGTGATTACCAGCTTATTGTGCAGATCGGTGGCGTCGCCGGATTCGACCGCCTCGTCCTCGATCTCCTCGATGACGGGGCGCCCACCCTCACGACGGCCCAGCAGGCTGAGCACCGCATCGGCAAACGGGAGCTGCACGTGGATCAGTCTCGTCGCAACCGCGACGGCGTGTCACGCGAGGGTGCGCGTCGGAGTAGCGGTTTCCACGGACTCGGCGCCGCCGAGGCGCGCGCAGTCCACCAGGCAAGATCGACCGCTACTGAGTCGGCATCAGGACGACCAGATCCGAAGCGGCGTGCAGGTGGCGAGGCGGTCAAAGTCTTGGTCCGCGTGAAGCAATGGGGCGCCGGTATGTACGCAAGGGGCGGCGATCAAACAGTCAAGCGTCTTCCGGATGGTCACGCCAGCACGTCGCGCCATGCGGTACAGCTTGGCCGCGAGGACGAAATCATCAAGACCCTCCAGACGAAGGATCGGGAAGGCGCGCAGATGCCGTTCGACGAGCGCCGCCTCGCGATCTGAACGCAGCCCCTGCAGAACCTCGGTCAGGATGACGTCGGTGAGCGCGATGGGTTCCCCCGACTCGAGCAGCTGTACGCAACGCTGCGCCTGCGGGGTTGGGTTGTCGTTCAAGACGTCGATCCAGACGCTGGTGTCGACGACGATCACGACCGGCCGCGACGGCTCTCGGCCAGCTCACCGTCCCAGTGCACCTTTCCGCGCAGTTCGAGGACGCCGATCTGACGATGCCGCGCTACGAGTTCTCGAAGCGCCAGGTTCACGGTGTCGCGCTTCGTTCGGGTGCCGAGCAGGCGCTGGGCTTCACGCAAGACATCGTCATCAATGTCGATGTTCGTCCGCATACACATAAACTTACACCATCGATTGTGTGACAACCGGTTAAAACCAGCAAGTATGACTTATATGTAGTATAATGGCCGGACGTCCGAAGTCCCGGTGCGCGAGTTGAACCAAAATACCGCTGGCGTGCTCGCCCGAGTCAAACGTGGCGAGCAGACCGACGCGATCCATTTTGCGACCCGGGGCGCAGTGTTCGGCACCCAGTTGACCGCGTTCGTCTGCTATGACGAACGCCTCCTCGCCGCTGCAGCGGCCGTCGGCCTGCCGACCGCTGCTCCGGGCCGCTGAGAGTCACAGATGGTGAAATCGAAAGTCGACGCGTTGATGCGCAACTACGCAGGCGACGTGCCGGGCGGGGCCGTACTCGTGCTGCGCGACGGTCAGCCGATCGTGCGGGCAGGCTACGGCCTCGCGGACCTGGAAACGGGCACACCCGCCACGCCTGAGACGAACTACCGGCTCGCATCGGTGACGAAACAGTTCACTGCCGCGAGCGTCCTGCTGCTGGCCGAGGACGGCCGCCTCAAACTCGATGACCGCGTGCGCACGTGGCTGCCGTCGCTGCCGAATGCCGCCCAGACGGTGACGATTCGCCACCTGCTCACGCACACGTCCGGGCTCATCGACTACGAGGACGTGATCCGCGAAGCCTTCCCTGTGCAGTTGCACGACGCGGATGTGCTGCGGCTGCTGGAAACCCAGCATCGCAGCTACTTCCACCCTGGCACCGACTATCGGTACAGCAACAGCGCCTACGGGTTGCTGGCATTGATCGTGCAACGGGCATCGGGGAAGACCTTCGCGACGTTCCTGCGTGAACGCATCTTCCAACCGCTCGCCATGAAAAACACCGTGGCGTACGAGGACGGTATCTCGACGGTGAACAACCGGGCGTTCGGCTACACGCAAGAGGCGGGCCGGTGGAGACGCACCGACCAGGACCAGACCAGTGCGGTGCTCGGCGACGGCGGAATCTATTCGTCCATCGACGATCTCGCGAAATGGGATGCCGCGTTGTACGACGGGCGGCTGCTGCGGCCGGGCTCGTTGCGGGCAGCGTTCACGCCCGCGACGCACACCGACGACCCCGACATCGGGTGCGGCTACGGCTGGCGCATCACCGGCGAGACGCTGTGGCACTCCGGCGAATCGGTGGGTTTCCGCAACGTGATCGTGCGCTACCCGAAGCGCCGGCTGACAGTGATCGTGCTGACCAACCGCAACGAACCCGAGCCGTACCCGCTCGCGCTGGAAATCGCCGAGACGGTTATCGGCTCTTGAGCGCGTCGCGCACGCGTCCGCGCGCCCGGTCGAGCCGGACAGCGGCCTCGGCCGCGTCGATACCCGCGAGCAGCGCGACGATCGCGGTCTTGGCGTGACCGCCCGCCGAGGCGAGCGCCTCGGCAGCGGCCTCCTCGTCGACGCCGGCTGCGTCGCGGACGATGCGCACCGCGCGGCGGCGCAGCTTCGCGCTGGTTGGGCGCACGTCGACCATCCGCGGCCCGTAGGCCTTGCCGAGCGCGATCATCGCGCTCGTCGAGAGCGCGTTGAGCACGACCTTCTGGGCCGTGCCCGCAGTCAGCCGCGTGGAGCCGGCGAGAATCTCTGGGCCGGTGAGCAATTCGATCACGACGTCTGCCGTCGCCTCGCTGCCTGGGTTGTGGACGATCGCGACGGTCAGGGCGCCCACCGCGCGCGCGTGCTCAAGCGCTCCGAGCACGTACGGGGTGCGGCCCGACGCCGTGATCCCGACGAGCGCGTCGGCGGCGGTCAGGTCGGCGAGGTCGGCGGGGTCGAACACGTCCTCCGCGCCCTCGATCGCCTCGGTGAGCGCAGCCGGCCCGCCGGCGATCACGCCGCGCACGAGGTCGGTGCCGAACGTGGGCCCGCACTCGGCCGCGTCGAGCACGCCGAGCCGCCCGGGCGTTCCGGCGCCGGCGTAGATCAGCCGGCCGCCACGCTCCAGACGCGCGGCGATCGCCTCAGCCGCCGCCGCGATCCGCGGGACCGCCGCCGCCACCGCGCCGTGCGCCTCGCCCTCGGCTTTGACCAGTAAGGCGACGATTTCGCCGATGGGCCACCTGTCGAGATCGTCGAGACCGGGCCTTGCGGCCTCGGTGGCGAGCGTGTCGAGTGCTTGTGGGGCAACGGCTTTGGGGGCTGCCTGCACGCGGATCACGTGCGGCTCGTGGATGGGCCCCAGCCGCAACGCGCCGTCGAGCGCGTCGCCGGCGGCGGCGACGAGGTCGAGTTGGCCGCGCAGCGCGTCGACCCCTTCCAAGATCGCCGCCAATCCGCCGACCATCGCCACCGGGCCCTCCCCGGCCGCGCGGGCCGTCGCGGCGAGCGCGTCGACGGCGGCGTTGACGATCGCCAACGCCGCGGCGTCATCCTTCGCGGCGAGGACATCGGGGGCGAAGGATGCGAGCGCGGCGGAGGTGCTGAGTTGCGCGGGCCAGGTCTTGGGCGCGCCGAAGCGGGCGCGGGCGGCATCGAGCAGTGTGGTGGACGGTCCGCGGCGGTCGTGGGCGCGCAGCGCCGCGCGCAGCCCGGCCGCACCGATCCACGCGCCGCCGCCCTCGTCGCCCAGCCACGGGCCCCAGCCGTCGACGGTCCGAAGCGCGCCGTCCGCGCCGATCGCTAGCGCCACGACGCCGGTGCCCGCGATCAGCACGATGCCGGGCTTGCCGTTCAGCGCACCCGCGTGCGCGATCACGGCGTCGCTGGTCACCGCGACGCGTTGTGCCCCGAGCGAGGCCAGCAGCGCCTCGCCCAGGGCGCGCGCCGCGTCCGGCGTTGCCAGCGCCCCGGCGGCGCCCACGATTACCTCGTCGACCGGTCCGAGTTCGCGTGCGACGCGAAGGATCGCCTGTTCGGCGGCCCGGATGCCGCCAGGCGCGGCGAGGCCCGGCGCGCCCGCCGCTTCGGCCCTGCGGCCAGCTGCTGCGGCCCGGCAGGACGTCTTGCCGAGATCGACGGCCAGAATCACCGCACGGATCCTTCCATGAGAGGCGGCCAGTGGCGTGGCCTGCGGGCTAAGTCACATCCGCCACACGGGCCTCTCGGAGAGCACGCATGCTTTGCGCCCGCCTCGGCGCGACAATTTGCGGCCACGCGTCGGGGGATCTTCAGTTGTCGCTACGAGGCGGGCATATCGTCATATCCCTGACTTTCTGTTACGTAACGGATTCCCAGTTAAGCAAAGCCCGACTGATCCCCCCTGGGCCGGTTACCCGTACTTGCATTCCGGCGCCCGCAGCGCCAACTTGGCGCCATGCCTAGGGTTCAGATCAAAGACGTTCCCGAAGCCACCCACCGCGTCCTGCGGGAGCGAGCGGCGCGCGCGCATCAGTCCCTACAGGAATACCTTCGCAGCCCTCTGATCGCCGACGCAGCTCAACCCACTTTGGATGAGGTTTTCGACCGCATCGCCGCACACCGTGGTGGCCGTGTGTCTTTCAAAGCTGCCGTCGATCACTTTCGGGCAGAACGTGATCGACGTCGATGCGAGCGTATTGGCTGTAGCGCTGGGCGGCGACGGCACAGACGGCGACCACGCGCGAGAACGGTTAGCCGGCGGCACGCTGGTCGCTCCAGAACTCGTCGACCTTGAGGTGGTCTCGGTGTGGCGCCGCCTATATTGCGCTGGCGGAGGTTCTGGGTGTCCAACGTGCCCAACGCACGCCAGGCCGCGGTGTAGGCTACCGCGCAAGCGTGCGACGAGCTCGCAGCTGACGCGCCGTCCCTGGCCGTGCTGCTTGGGTCGCGAGCACACAGCGACCAGGCTGCCGAGGCGCTCGACGCAGTGCAGGAGATGCTCGACCCGCCCGCGCTGATTGGGTGCGTGGCCCAGACGGTGGTGGCCGGTCGCCGCGAGATCGAGGACGAGCCCGCAGTTGCGGTGTGGCTGGCGTCCGGGCTGCCCGCCGAGGCATTCGGGCTGGACTTCGTCCGCACCAGCTCGGGTGGCCTGGCCGGTTTCTTCGCAGCCGGGGAGATAGGTCCGGTCGCCGGGCGAAACGCGTTGCATGCGTTTACCGCATCGATGGCGGTGTTTGTCGACGGCACAACATAACGAGTCAGGTGCTGTGCCTCGGCACGTCGGCCTTAATGAAACTGATACGGCGTGAACCTGAAAGCAATACCCTCGCCGACTGGCTCGACGCGCACACGCTGGCACCGTGGGTATCGTCGACGCTGATCGGGATTGAACTCCCCCGGGCCCTGCGCCGGATAGAGCATCGCTGCACGCCGAGGTTCCCTCGATCGTGGCTCGATTCGCCCACTACGAAATCGACTAGGCGGTCCGGGTCGCAAGGATCGTATCGAGCACAGTCTCGCCGCGTGATAGAAAGTCAGCGATGGCGACTGTGAAGGTGCTCGACGAGTTTGTTGAGCGCGAGTCGCTGAGGTAGCGACGAAAGCCTTTGCGGTTCAAAGGTATCCGCGTAGGTGCTCAAGCACTTCGTCGATTTTGGCGAAGCCGCCGAGGTGGCTCTCTGAGCGCACGGTGAGCTCGCCGTCCTGCAGGCGTGAGACAGCAGCGCGGACGCCGGCGATCGGGACGACGTGGTCGGACTCGCCATGCCACCACCGCACCGGCACCTTCACGTCGGCCAACCGGAAACCCCAGTCCCGCCCCAACAGCCGGGCATCGTCGACCATCGCCAGGCAGCGGCCCCGGAACGCGTTGACCATGTCGTCGACGAAGATCGCCTCGATTTCCGGGTCGTTGAGTACGCGTTGGTCGTCCTCGGGCCACATGCTGGCATAAACCCCGTAAGCGTAATGCGCGAACGGGATCAGCGGTGCCAGCAGCACGGTACTGAGGACCGCCAACGGCCGGCGCAATTGCGTGATGACGGGGTTGAACCGGCGGGCGACGTCGGTGACGCCACCGTCGGTGACCTCCGGACCGACCGCCGGAACGGTGCCGTCGAGAACGCCCACCGCGGCCACGCGATCCACCATCGGCGGCAGCGCGCCGCAGGCCAAGGCATATGCACCTCCCCCGGACAGGCCTACGACGCCGATCCGCTTCGCGTCGAGCGTGTCGGCCACGTGCCCCATGTCGGCGACCCAGTCGGTCACCGCGGAGTACCGGTGAGAATCGGAGAGCCCCGTACCTGGCCGCTCTACGACGATCACCCGCAGGCCGAGGTACTCCGCGGCACGCCGCCCCAGCACCGGGAATTGGCGCCGAGCGCCGAGTGTGCCGTGGAACCACAGCACCACCGCACCTGTTGGGTCACCGAATTCGGCGTAGCCAAGTCGACGACCGTCGTCCAAGTGGAAACGGCCTTCCGCGAGCGGCTTTTCGACGCGCGGTACTCGGGGCGGATGCCGCAGCGGGCTGCTGAATTTCATTGGACCGCAAAGTGTAGGCGAGCAAGCTGCGCGCATCGGGATCCTGATCGCCGTTTTCGCGTGATTCACCCGGGCTTTATCGCGGTGACTAGTCGGGCGGATACCCACGGCCCGCCGTACCACATGCGCCAGCCGACGCTGCGGCGCTGAACGTTGTGCCAGCCGCGGTCGCGGAGGTGGTCGGCGTGCTGGCGGGTCTCCCACAGGTCGACGATGGCGAGCCGACCGCCGGGACGCAGCACACGCATCGCCTCACAAAGGGCTCGGCGCCGTCCGTCGTGCGTCGGAATGTTATGGATGGCAAGGCTACTGACGACGACGTCGACGCTGTTGTCGTCGAACGGCAGCGCGGTCACGTCGGCGGTGTGCAGCTCGACGCGCTCGGCGACGTTCTCCAGTTTCGCATTGGCCAGGGTGGCCGACGCCGAGTTGTGGGTCTGGTCGGCCTGCCAGATGTCGACGCCGATCGCTCGCCCGCGCGGCAGCCGCTTGGCCGCGGCCAGCAGCACCGCTCCGCGGCCGCATCCCATATCGAGCACCGCCTCGTCGCCGCGCAGCTGCAGGTCGTCGAAGATTTGGTTCCAGACTTCGAACTTGCCGACTCTGGTGGCATGGATGTAGAGGGCTGCGCTTGCGACAATCCCGAGCGACGATGCGCCCGTCACTGCTGCCGTGCGCCGCTTGCCGCGAGCCAAGCTGATCCCGGACCCCACCGCCAAGGCGGCAGCGTACACCGCGATTCCGATCGCCTGTGCCCGCGCGGAGACTCTATGGAAGGATCCATCGATTCCGTAGTCGCCCTTGTGTTCTCGTACGGGTTTATCGATGGGCTTGAGCGGTCCGTCAGCGGGATACCGCGTTTCCATTGCGTCCTCTGCGTCCTCTCATCTGCCAGTCCCTGTCCATACTGCCACCGCACGGGTGCGGCCGGCAGGTGACGCTCGGGTCGCCGTCTTGCACTGATGCGCTGGGGAGCCAAAGCGATGCCGCTCGGTTGTGCGCTCAGGCGATCAGTCCGCGGATGTCGTCGGCGGTCAGCGCGGAGCCGAACGCGTCACCGTCGTCGATGACACTGGCGAACAGTTTGGCTTTGCGCGCGTTGAGGGCCATCACCTTGTCCTCGATGGTGTCGTGGGCAATGAGCCGGTACACCATGACGTTGCGGGTCTGGCCGATGCGGTGGGTGCGGTCGATGGCCTGGACCTCGGTGGCCGGATTCCACCACGGGTCGAGCAGAAAGCAGTAGTCGGCCTCGGTGAGGTTCAGCCCGAACCCACCGGCCTTGAGGCTGATCAGGAAAACCGGTGCGTCTCCGTCCTTGAACCGCTGGACCACCGTTGCACGGTTGCGGGTTCGCCCATCGAGATAGCAGTAATCGATTCCCTCGGCGTCGAGGCGATTGCGGACCCGGCCGAGGAAACGGGTGAACTGACTGAACACCAGCGCGCGGTGGCCACCGTCGACAACGTCGCGGAGCTGCTCGGCCAGCGCGTCGACTTTCGGGCTGGCCAGCGTGTCGTGTCCGGGGTCGACGAGACCGGGATGCAGCGCCATCTGTCGCAGCACGGTCAAAGACTTGAGGATCGTGAACCGGTTGCGCTGCATGTCGTCGAGCAGGCCGAGCACCTTCTGCCGCTCTCGTTGCAGTCGCTTGTTATACAGGGCGCGATGCCGCGGCGGCAGCTCGATGTCGAGGAGCTGTTCTTGCTTGGCCGGCAGGTCGGCGGCCACGAGCTCCTTGGTGCGGCGTTTGACCAATGGCTTGATGCGGCGCCGGAACAGTGCCAGACGCTCGTGGTCGCCGGTCTTTTCGATGGGCTTGGCGAAGAATTCGGCGAACTTCACCGGGTTGGGGAACAATCCGGGGGCGGTGATCGACAGCAGCGACCACAGCTCCATGAGGTTGTTCTCCATCGGTGTGCCGGTGATCGCCAGCTTGAACGGTGCGGCCAACCGGCGTGCGCACTGGTAGGTCTTGGCGTGATGGTTCTTCACGAATTGGGCTTCGTCCAGGATCAGCCCGGACCACGTTCGGGCCGCGTGGGCGTCGAAATCCAGCCGAAACAGCGTGTAGGAGGTGACCACGATGTCGGCGCCCGCCGCAAGCTGGTCGAGGTCGGCTCCGGCGCGGCGCAGCGTGTCGCACAGCGACACAACCGACAGCTCGGGTGCGAACCGCCTGGCCTCGGCGGCCCAGTTCGCCACCACACTGGCCGGGGCGACTACCAGAAATGGTGCCATGCCCGGATGCTGTTGGCGGACATGGCAGATCAATGCGAGCGACTGGACGGTCTTGCCCAGGCCCATGTCGTCGGCGAGGATCCCGCCGAGCCCGTGGCCGTGCAGGGTCGCCAGCCACGAGAACCCATCGACTTGGTACGGCCTCAGCGCAGCGCGCAGGCTGGTCGGCACCGCGGCCGGTTCCAGACCCTGCAGCGCCCGCAGCCCGTCGACCTGGCGCCGCCACTCGGCGGCCTGTCGGGTCACGACCCCAAGCTCGGCGAGTTCGTCGAACAACCCGACCTGGAATCTGCTGATCCGCGGTGGCCCCTCTTCGGCGTCGGTGAGCGCGCGGGCCTCTTCGATGAGCTGGCGCAGCTTCGCCAGCTCCGGCTTGTCCAGGGCGAAATAGGCGCCGTCGGCGAGCAGCAGGTGCGACTGCCCGGACGCGAGCGCGGTGAACACGCTGACGAATGGAACGTGTTTGCCTTCAAGGCTGATCGTGACACCCAGGTCGAACCAGTCCGTCTCGCCGGCCACCGCGTCCGTCGTCACCGCGATGACGAGCGAGCCGCCCGCCTCCCGGTAGTCCACCGGGTCGCCGATCACTTCCAGCGCGACATCGGGAAGCTCGGCGAGCAGCGGTTGAAGTTCGGTGGCGAATCGCATTGTCTCCAGGCCGGACAACCACGTTCCGGTGAGCGTGCCGTCGCCAGCCCGCAGCCCCAACTGCTCCAACGGCGCTTCGATGCTCAAGGCGAGCGCATTCTCCGCTCCCAGATCGCGGTATGCGACATACTCCGACGTGCCTACGGGAATGCGAAAATCAGAGTCGCCCAACCGGTATGCCCATTGCCAAGCCAACTCGAGCTGGTGCTCGGCCTGGTAGTGGGCTTCGAGGACCAGTGTCGGGCCGACGATTTCGGGCGGGGTGAACGACTCGTCCGACGACGTGATGGCCGCGATGTGGCGCAGCCTCGGGTAGTACTCCGCGGCGAAGCGCTGCGCCTGGTCCGCGGGTACGACCAGCGGCTTATCACCGAGTGCCATGCGCTGCAACGCCTCCGGCGCCGGTTTGTCCAGCCGGGCCAGCCGTAACCCGCCGTCGGCGTATACCACGCCATGACCCGACTTTCCAATGAACGCCACGGGCCGTGTTGCGGCGCCGTCGACCTGAAGCACGGGCTCCACGGTGAGATCGCCCGGGTCGTCGACCCTGACGTCCAGGCACAGCTGCGCCGCGGCATAGGCCGGCACCTCCTGCAGTGGCCGTGCCTGCACCAGCTGCACCCCGACCCGGCGCGCTTCGTCCAGCAGCGGCCACAGCTGCGGCGATTCAAATCGCAGCAGCGAGATCGTCTTCCCGTCGCCGTACCCATAACTCTGGTGCGAATAGCCGTAGTAGCCAATCGAATTCGAGCGCGACGCCCGGTAGGCCGCGTAGAACTCCTGCAGCAGGCGGAGCTGAGCGTCGGGATAGTCGCGGTGGCGCAGCATGGGTAGCTTGTCCCAGCTCAGATCTCCGGCCACCCAGCCGCCGCGCTTTCCGGGCCGCACCAGCCGCGCGTCGAGAATCGGCACCGGCCCGCTCATCGACGGGCTCAGCTCGATCGCCAGTGGTGTCCCGATGCGGCCATCCGTTGGAGCCGGCGGAAGAAGCGCATCCAGCGACTGCTGCCATGGCGGGGCGGCCGGCGGAGCCGGCATACTGGGGGCACGCATCTCGGTGGGCCCCGCGGCGGCGATGACGATTGCCGCGACATGCTTGCAGTCCGCGTGCACCGGGCAGCTACAGAACCCGCTGCCGAGTGCGTAGGTGTCGGCGTCTACCGGCAGAAGCTGCACCGTTGTTGTGTACGCGCGGCCTTGGCTACCGTCGACGGCGCCGAAAAGGCGGTGAAGCTTCGGATCCCAGACGCAGCTCCGCACCCGGCCCTGCCGCGCATAGGTCACGCCGCGGCGCCAGGTATCGGCGTCAAGGACGTCGAACGTGCTGCCCAGGTCGATCGACGGATACATCAGCGACTGCATGCCCGCACTATAACGACCGGGTCTGACAAGAGCGCCTAACCACGCCGGGTAAGAGGCGGAAATGGTGCAGATGAGGTTTGGGACCCTGCTGTGACCGACGGCAGCGCCTTGCGCAGGCGATCCTCGTCGAGCCCGCACACCACCCGGAAGAACTGCTCGCGGTTCATTCGGTTCGCCGTCACGGGAGCGATTATCTCCGATGGAGCCGCGTGGGGCGGTAAGGCGATCAGCTCCCGGCGGCATCCACCGAGGTCTGTCGGTCTCCCCGGTTAAGCTCGCCGTCGTCAATCACGGTTCACCGCGAAAGGCAGTAAAGCGTTGACCACGGGTTTCGAGGATGCTGCGCTGGCGGTCCTCCGGCGGGCGCTGGGCCCTTCAGCGCGGTTCCGCGAGGGCCAGCTTGAAGCTATCGAGGCGTTGGTTGCACAGCGCAGTCGCCTTCTGGTCGTGCAACGCACCGGTTGGGGCGAGAGCGCGGTCTACTTCGTCGCCACCCGCATGCTGCGGGACAGGGGTGCGGGGACCACAATCATCGTCTCGCCGCTGTTGGCGCTCATGCGCGACCAGATCGAGGCGGCGTCCCGGTTGCGCCTGCACGCGGGAACGATCAACAGCAGCAACAAGGACGATTGGGAACAAACCGAAGAGGATCTGCTCGGCGGGAAGGTCGATCTCCTGCTGGTGTCCCCGGAACGATTCAACAACGCCGACTTCAGAGACCGGCTCCTCGAGCCGCTCACTCGCAACGCCGGCCTTCTGGTGATCGACGAGGCGCACTGCATCAGCGACTGGGGTCACGATTTCCGCCCGGACTACCGCCGTCTTGTCCGAGTGCTCGAGCGCATGCCGTCGGGAGTACCTGTGCTCTGCACGACGGCAACCGCCAATGACCGTGTGGTCGAAGATATCCGCCACCAACTCGGCGCCGAACTCAAGGTCATCCGCGGCGGCCTCGATCGCGAGAGCTTGTCACTGTCTGCCGTCAGGATCCCCACAGTCGTAGAGCGGCTGGCGTGGCTCGCTCAGTGGATCCCGCGCCTGAGCGGTTCGGGCATCGTCTACTGCCTCACCGTCGCTGACACAGTCCGATGCCAGCGCCTGCGGCCGGTGCGACAACTGCACGGGCTATCGCCATGACGGAAAGGCGGGTCCGAACCTGATAGCTCAGGCCCTCACCTTCATCAGGGGGCGGTCGATCACCATCGAGCCTCGCAAGAGATGGGTGGGGCACCGGTCCGGGACGATTGCGAATCTTGTCGAGCCGGGCCGAGCGTTGTGCTACCTCACCGACCCGGGCTGGGGCGACCAACTGCTTGAAGCGAAACGCAGCGGCGGACTCCTGAGCGACGAGCTTGTCGAGGCCGCGGGCACGCTCGTCCAGGATTGGATGCCTGGATTCGACGGCACGCTTGTGTATGTGCCCAGCCTCGATCCCGCTCGCACGCTGGTCCCGAACTTCGCGGGCCGCCTTGCGCGGCTACTCCAAGTGCCGTTGTCCGACTGCCTCGTTAAGGTGCGGAAGAATGCTCCCCAGAAGTTGATGGAAAACAGCGCCCAACAACTCCGCAACGTCGACGGGGTGTTCGCGATCCGCGGAAACGTGCCGACAGGCCCGGCGTTGCTTGTCGACGATGTGGCGGACTCAAGGTGGACAATAACGGTGTTGGGTGACCTGTTACTGGCAGCGGGTAGCGGCCCGGTTTATCCGTTTACCGTGGGCAAGACAAAGGGATGACGATGCTTGACGAACAGGACTTGGCTGCGCTGGCGCTGACCAGCCGCTTGGTCGAGTCGGCGGTTAAGCCCTTGTCCTCTGGAGAGTTTTGGGTGCTGCGCCGAAGTGTTGAGCCATCAGCGCTGCAGGGAATGACGGCGATTCAGCTGGCGTCCACGCTGGCGATCTCGGGCGAGGACGCCGAGCGCATTGCCCGGCTGTCCGACCGCGCTGCCGGTATCGCAGTCGCTCTCGAGAAGCTGGACCACTCCGGGATCTGGACCATCACCGGCGTCGGTCATCACTACCCTGAGCGGCTGCGCGCCCGACTGGGTCCTGCCGCACCCGTTGTGCTCCACGGTGTGGGCGACGCCTCGCTGCTGGACACAGATGGTGTGGGTGTGGTCGGCTCCCGGGACATCTGCGAGGAAGGCTCCCAGGTCGCACGTGAGATCGCCCGGACGGCGGTGAAGGCGAGGCTACCCGTGGTTTCCGGGGCAGCACGTGGTGTCGACCAGGACGCGATGAACGCTGCGTTTGAGGTGGGCGGGCAGGTCGTTGGTGTCCTCGCGGACTCCCCCGAGCCGGCCGTTTCGCGCCCAGGCACCCGACGCGGTGTGGCCAATGGTCAGATCTGTCTGATGACGCCCTACGCGCCCGCCGCGCCGTTCTCAATCGGAAACGCGATGGGGCGCAACAAGATTATTTACGGACTGGCCCGCTGCACAGTCGTCGTAGCCACTGATAACGAGAGTGGCGGTGCATGGGCGGGTGCGACTGAGGCACTCAAGAATCAGTATGGCCGCGTTGCATCATGGACTGGGCGGGGCAGCGGCGCCGGGAACTGCGCGCTCGTTAAGCAGGGTGCCGATGAGCTGGCCGATGTAACCCGCCTTGACGAACTTCTCCACGAATCCGTCGTTCCTGCAACAGTCGACGACGATGCTCTCGGCGACCAACTGATGCTTGGGTTTTGAACAAGGCCGACCTCTCCGATTGGGTGAGGCGAGCAGCCTCCGCATTGGCGCGTCGCATCTGTCACACCCGTCACGCTGCCGAACCACTATGCGAAATGCCCGCCTCAGAGCGACTTTTCAGCTCCACCATGCTGCCACCGCACGGGAGCGGCAGGCGTGCGACACTCAGGTCGGCTTCTTGCACTCGGTGCACTCATCCGAGGACACCGTGGTGACGGTGATCAGGCGCTTCCTCATTTGCACTTGCAAACGAAGCAGGACGCGCGGGTCGGTGAGCGCCATGTCTTGGCGATGTCCGCGGACGTCGCGGACGATTTCGACGCCGTCATCGCAATCCCATAGTGCGAGTGAGTAACCGAAGTTGTAGCCGGTCCGGTAGCGAATTCCGGTGGCTTCCGGTCCCGCCGGCTGATCTTCATAGATGGCGCGCGCCCACTCCTGCGTCAACGGTCGGGGCTCGCTTCCGTCGGCAAGCGACGGCAGGGCACCGATCGCCATGGCTGACCCGCTTCGCGCGAGGTCAAACATCGCGAGACGCCGTGTCGGTGCGAGGATTGAGACCCTATAGCGAGGACAAAGCCGCGCGTTGCCGCTCTCGCCGAATGCCTCGCTGGCCGAGGTTGCGAGATCTTCACCGACGTAGAGGATTCGCCGACTGCTCGGGGCAACGACCGGTGGGTCGGCCGGCTGATGGTGGTCGAGTCGCGAAAGCGGCCCATATCCCCGGAAAGTAGCCCCATCGGGTGCGTGCTTGCTTTGGTGGTAGACGCGGCACCAGCGCCAGCGGGTTGCCTCCGGCCGCGGCTCCCACCACCACACGAACGGCGCCTTCGGCAGCGGGCGCGTCGGATGGTCGAGCTTTTTTACCATCCGGTGGCGGTCAGTACCCGTGCGAGTTCGATGACCGGTGCACTGCCGTGAAGGATCATCTCCTCGCGAGCGGTGCGCCCTTCGAACTCCGGCTGACTCCTCAGCATCCACGACGACAGGCTTACCGGCCCGCCGGGGAATACCGCTTGCAGTGCGTCCAGATCGGGTAGCACGCAGGTGGGAACGTCAGGATCGAATTGCCAAGTGGGAAGCCGCCATTCGCGACCTGATTTGATGCCGACAAGCTTCCGGGAAGCCAGCTTGGCAGTGACGCTTTGTGCGGTGATGCCGAGAAGCTTCGCTGCGTCGTCTCTGCTGATGCCGTTGGCCGCCAATTGCTGTCGCTGCGCGAACTGGTCACTCAAGTCGGCGAAAACAGCTTTCGCTGCAGTCACCGAATCGGGGCCGGGGCCCCAGAACCGCTCGTCGAGATCATCGGGTGACTCAGCGGTTGCCGCAGCCTCTAATCGGTCGAGCTCCGAGTCGTCTGCCTCATTCACCAACGCCTTTACGGCAGCACGCAATTGCGTCGTGCCGGTACGACTGGCGGGTGCGGCCGCGTCGGCATCGACCGAGATGATGGCGTAGCCCGACGCGCGGAGGGCGTTCTCGAGCTTGTCGCGTGCGGGTGTCTCCACCGGAAGATCGTCCGGGACGCGACGACCCTGCTCATCGACCGCGACCGGTTCCACTACAAAAAACCCAGTCATGACATTGCTCCTTGTTACGAAGGATACGCAACTAACGCAGCTAACGCCAAGTGGCACTCTACCTCGATTGGCTGACCGCTTGCTCCAGCGCGCCGATCACATCCCGAAGCTCGTCGACCATCCAGTTGTCGACCCGCTGGTCGTATACCTCGAATAGCGACCGGTAGTACCACAGGTGCAATTGCGGGTCCTGAACGCTGAACCGCCGCCAGAGCTCGTCGCCGTGTGCCCGGAAGTCACGCAGGATCGCGCGCGCGTTGTCGAGTTTGTCGGCCAGCGATACCAGGATGGCGCCGTCTGATGCGTCCGGCAGGTGGCGGATGTAGTTTTCCTTGCGCTGGCGCCAGGCCGGTTTCGGCGTCTCGAACGTGTCGCTGCATTCCGCGACGATCCGGGCGACGTCGGCGCCGAACTTCTCGCGGATCTCCGCCAACGTCTCTTCACCGCCCTGGTCTTCGGCGGCGTCGTGCAGCAACGCGGCGATGGCCTGCGTCTCGGTGCCGTCGGCCTCGATGACCAACCCCGCCACCGACAGCAGATGCCCGAGGTAGGGGACATCGCTGGCTTTACGGATCTGGCTCCCGTGCTTCTCCGCCGCGTACCGCACCGCCTCGACGAATTTCGGTGTGAGACGCGGTGAGGTGGTTTCTGCCGGCACGCGCTCACTATGGCAGAAAGGTATGACAGGCGAACCCCCGCGCGGCGTCGGTCTAGCGGTCTATGGTGGCACCCCTATGCCGCTTCATCTGCACCGCGCCGAACGCACCGACCTCCTGGCCGACCGGCTCGGCGCGATGCTGGCCGACCCGCTGCCCGACCCCTTCGCCGAGGAACTGGTGCTGGTGCCGGCGCGCGGCATCGAGCGGTGGCTGAGCCAGCATCTCTCGCATGTGCTGGGTGCTGCCAACGGCGGCGACGGGGTGTGCGCCGGGGTGGCGTTCCGCAGCCCGGCCTCGCTGATCGCCGAGATCACCGGCACGGTCGACGACGACGCATGGTCGCCTGACGCGATGACGTGGCCGCTGCTGGAAACAATCGACGCCTCACTAGATGAGCCGTGGTGTCGAACGCTGGCAACGCATTTGGGGCACTTCGAGCCGACCGACGCGGAGGCCGAGCTGCGCCGGGGTCGACGGTATTCGGTGGCGCGCCGGCTGGCGGGGCTGTTCGCGTCGTATGCGCGCCAGCGTCCGCACCTGCTGGCCGACTGGCTGGACGGCAATACCGCCGGCCTCGACGCCGACCTGGCCTGGCAACCGGAGCTCTGGCGAACACTGGTCGAGCGCGTCCCCGCCGATCCCCCGCATATCCGTCACCACAAGACCGTCGCCCGGCTGCGTGAGGGCCCCACCGACCTGCCGGCACGAGTGTCGCTGTTCGGGCACACCCGCCTGGCGTGCACCGAGGTGGAGCTGCTCGACGCCCTGGCCACCCACCACGACCTGCATTTGTGGCTGCCGCATCCCAGCGACGGCCTGTGGCGGTCGCTGAACGACACGCACGGCGCCGTGCCTCGACGCGACGACACCAGCCGGACGGAGGCCAAGCATCCGCTGCTGGAAACGCTGGGCCGCGACCTGCGTGAACTGCAACGCGCACTACCGGCCAGCCGCGCCGCAGACGAATTCTTAAGCGGGGCAACCAAACCCGATACCCTGCTGGGCTGGCTGCAAGCGGACATCGCCGCCAACGCGGTCAGACCCGAGGGCCGCGGGCGCAAGCCCGACGACCGCTCCGTGCAGGTGCACGCCTGTCACGGCCCGGCCCGCCAGATCGACGTGCTCCGCGAGGTGCTGCTCGGCCTGCTCGAAGACGACCCGACGCTGGAGCCGCGCGACATCGTGGTGATGTGCCCCGACATCGAGACCTACGCGCCGCTGATCGTCGCGGGCTTCGGGCTCGGTGAGACCGCGGGCGACAGCCACCCGGCACACCGCTTGAGAGTCAGGCTCGCCGATCGCGCGCTGACCCACACCAACCCTCTGCTCGGGGTGGCCGCCGAACTGCTCGCGATCGCCGGAACGAGAGCCACCGCCAGCCAAGTGCTCAACCTGGCGCAGGGGGCGCCGGTGCGCGCCCGGTTCGGTTTCAGCGACGACGATCTCGATGCGATCACCGGCTGGGTACGCGACTCGAACATTCGGTGGGGGTTCGACGCGCAGCACCGCGCGACCTACGGGCTCGAACGCGTCGTCCACAACACCTGGCGGTTCGGCGTCGACCGCATCCTGACCGGCGTGGCGATGTCTGACGACTCGCAGGCCTGGCTCGGCACCGCGCTGCCCCTCGACGACGTCGGCAGCAACCGGGTCGAGCTGGCCGGGCGGCTGGCCGAACACGTCGAACGGCTACACCGCGTCGTCGAAACGCTCAGCGGCACGAAGTCTTTAACGGAGTGGCTGGAGTCGTTGAGCATCGGAATCGACCTCCTGGCCGCTTCGGACGACGCCTGGCAACACGCACAGGTGCGCCGGGAATTCGCCGATGTGCTCGCGCACGCGGGTTCGCGGGCTTCGACGCCGCTGCGGCTGCCCGACGTTCGCTCGCTGTTGGCCGGTCATCTGGCAGGGCGGCCGACCCGGGCCAACTTTCGTACCGGCACGCTGACCGTGTGCACGATGGTGCCGATGCGCTCGGTGCCGCACCGGGTCGTCTGCCTGGTCGGACTCGACGACGGAGTGTTCCCGCGGCTCAATGTTCCCGACGGCGACGACGTGCTGGCGCGCGGGCCGATGACCGGTGAGCGTGACATCCGCTCGGAGGACCGGCAATTGCTGCTCGACGCGATCGGCGCGGCCACCGAGACCCTGGTCATCACGTACACCGGCGCTGACGAGCACACCGGGCACCCGTGTCCGCCCGCGGTGCCACTGGCCGAGCTGCTCGATGCGCTGGACCAGACGACGGAATCGCCAGTGCGCGGGGAGATCGTGACGAAGCACCCGCTGCAGCCGTTCGACGTCAAGAACGTGACACCCGGTGCACTGGTGCCCGGCAAGCCGTTCACCTTCGACCCCACCGCCCTGGCCGCCGCCGAGTCCGCTAGCGGGAAACGCTGTGAGCCTGCAAGGTTTTTCACCAATCCGCTGCCCGCTCCACCTGCCACTGACGTCACGCTGGCCGATCTGCTCGACTTCTTCAAAGACCCGGTCAAAGGCTTCTTCCGCCAGCTCGACTACACGCTGCCATGGGACCTCGACACCGTCAAAGACCAGATGCCGGTCGAGATCGACGCGCTCGACGAGTGGTCCGTCGGCGACCGGATGCTGCGCGACATGATGCGCGGCATGGACCCCAAGGTGGCGATGAACGCCGAATGGCGCCGCGGCACACTGCCGCCCGGAAAGCTCGGCTGGCGCATGGCCGAGACGATCAGCCGAACAGCCGCCCAACTCGTGAGCATCGCCCAAAGCCATCAGCGGACGCCCGCACATGCCCGTGACGTCGCCATCGACGTCGGTAATGGCCGTCGCGTGACCGGCACCCTGGGTCGCGTGTTCGATGATCGCCTCGTCGAGGTGACCTTCTCCAAGCTGGCCGCCAAACACAAACTCCAGGCATGGATCTCATTGGTTGCGCTCACGGCCGGCGATCCTAGTCGCGACTGGTGCGCGGTCTGCGTCGGGCGCGGCCCCAAAGACGCCATCGAGGTCTGCTCATTCGGTAAGCCGCCCGACGCGCTGGCCGTTGTGCGTGACCTGGTCGGGCTTTTCGACGCCGGGCACCGCGAGCCGCTGCCGCTGCCGCTCAAAACGTCGTATGCGTGGGCGGAAAGACGGCACAAGGGAAAGGATCCGGTGAAATACGCCCGCAGTAAGTGGGAAAGCAACAACTTTCACCAGGGCGAAGACTGCGAACCCGCGCATGCAAGGGTGTGGGGATTCAAGGCGCCATTCGAGGTTCTGCTCGGTCCCGTCGCGCCGGGCCTCGAAATGCCGGGGGAGGACACCCGGCTCGGCGCGCTGGCCGCCCGGCTGTGGCTGCCGGCGCTGATTGCCGAAGGGAAGCCCCGCTGATGGACCGGTTCGAGTTGCTGGGGCCGCTGCCCAAAGCGGGCTCCACCACCGTGCTGGAGGCCAGTGCCGGCACCGGCAAGACTTTCGCGCTCGCCGGGCTGGTCACCCGATATCTCGCCGAAACCGACGCGACGCTCGACGAGATGCTGCTGATCACGTTCAACCGCGCGGCCAGCCGGGAGCTGCGTGAACGCGTGCGCAGCCAGATCTTCGACGCGGTTTCCGCCCTGGACGGTCGCGTGCCACCCGGCAGCGACCTTGTCGAGCATCTCGTGCGCGCCGGCGGCGACGAACGCGCACGCAGGCGGGCACGGCTTCGCGACGCGCTGGCGCATTTCGACGCGGCGACCATCGCCACCACACACGAGTTCTGCGGATCGGTGCTGAAGTCTCTTGGCGTTGCAGGTGATACCGCCGCCGACGCCAAACTCAAGGAAAGCCTCGATGACCTAGTCACCGAAATCGTCGACGACCTTTACCTTGCGCGGTTCGGGCGCCAAGACAGCGCTCCGGTGCTGACCTACAAGGACGCGCTCACCCTCGCCCGCACTGTCGTCAACGACCCATGCGCGCAACTGCGACCGCTTGATCCCGAGCCGGACACCACGGCCACAGTGCGGTTGCGCTTCGTCACCGATGTGCTCAACGAGCTCGAGCAGCGCAAGCGCCGGCTGCGCATCCTGGGTTTCGACGACCTGCTCACCCGGCTCGCGAAAGCCCTTGAGGCGCAAGACTCTCCGGCCCGCGACCGGATGCGGGCCCGCTGGCGCATCGTCCTGGTCGACGAGTTTCAAGACACCGACCCGATCCAATGGCGGGTGCTGGAGTGCGCGTTCGCCGGCCATTCGAGACTGATCCTGATCGGCGACCCCAAGCAGGCCATCTACGGTTTCCGCGGCGGCGACATCTACACCTACCTCACGGCGGCCCGCACGGCCGACGCCCGCTACACGCTGGGTGTCAACTGGCGCGGCGACCGCGCGCTGGTCGACAGTGTGCAGACGGTGCTGCGCGGGGCCGCGCTGGGCCACCCCGAGATCGTTGTCCACGACGTCGACGCCCATTACGACGGACATCGGCTGGCCGACGCGCCGCGCAACGCACCGTTTCGGCTGCGCGTGGTCAAACGGCCCACCCTCGGCTACGGAGCCGTTGAAGACACCGCCAACGTCCCGATCGACGCGCTGCGCCGCCACATTCCCGACGACCTGGCGGCCGACATCGCGGCGCTGCTGGCCAGCGACGCCAGGTATGACGGCCGTCATGTTCGCGCCGGGGATATCGCGGTGATCGTCGAAAACCACAAGGATGCGCGGCCCTGCCGCGATGCGTTGGCGGCGGCGGGTATCCCGGCGATCTACACCGGCGACACCGATGTGTTCGGCTCCGAGGCAGCGAAAGACTGGATGTGCTTGCTGGAGGCATTCGACGCACCAAACCGCAGCGGGCTGGTCCGCGCCGCCGCCTGCACGATGTTCTTCGGCGAGACGGCGGAAACCCTTGCCGCCGACGGTGACACGCTCACCGATCGCGTGGCGGCCACACTGCGGGAGTGGGCAAACCAGGCCCGGCAGCGCGGGGTGGCGGCGGTATTCGAGGCCGCCCAGCTGCGCGGCATGGGCCGTCGGGTGCTGCGCCAGCAGGGCGGCGAGCGGCAGATGACCGACCTGGCGCACATCGCGCAGCTGCTGCACCAGACGGCGCATCGGGAACGGTACGGTCTTCCGGCACTGCGTGATTGGCTGCGACGTCAGTGCGACGGCCGCGACCGCGCGGCTGAGCACAACCGCCGCGTGGACAGTGACGCCGCGGCGGTGCAGATCATGACGGTGTTCGTGGCCAAGGGTCTGCAGTTTCCGGTCGTGTATTTGCCGTTCGCATTCAACCGAAATGTCCGCAGGGACGACATTCTGCTGTACCACGACGAGAAGGACACCCGCTGCCTGCACATCGGCGGCAAGGACAGTCCCGATCGCCGCGACGTCGAGCAGCTGCACCGGACCGAAGAGGCCCGCAACAACATCCGGCTCACCTACGTCGCGCTCACCCGGGCCCAAACACAGGTGGTGGCGTGGTGGGCGCCGTCATGGGATGAGCGCAATGGCGGCCTGTCGCGATTGTTGCGCGGACGCGACATCGGCGAGGCCGACGTGCCCGACACATGCGAATCGGCCATCACCGACGAAGATGCATGGGCACTGTTCACAAAGTGGCAGGCCGAGGGCGGGCCGTCGGTGGAGGAATCGGTGATCGGCTCCCCCGCCGCTGCCGAAGAGTTGCCGCCAGCGGCGGATTTCGAGGTGCGGCACTTTCACCGCACCATCGACACCAGTTGGCGGCGGACCTCGTATTCGGCGTTGGTACGCGGCGCAGAACCGGTCGGCGTGCAGAGCGAGGCGGAGGTCAACGCGCGCGACGACGAGGTGGAGGGCGTTGTCGTCACCTCGCCCAGCCCGGTTAGCGACGTTGCCTCACCGATGGCGGCGATGCCGTCGGGTGCGACGTTCGGCTCGCTGGTGCACGCGGTGCTGGAGACCGCCGATCCCGGCGCTGCGGACTTCGCCGCCGAACTCGAGGCTCAGGCGGCACGGCAGCTGAGGTGGTGGTCGGTGGACGTGACGGCCACCGAGTTGGCGGCAGCGTTGGTGCCGATGCATGAGACGTCGTTGGGTCCGCTGGCGGACGGCATGACGTTGCGGCAGATCGGTCTGCGGGATCGGTTGCGGGAATTGGCCTTCGAGATCCCGCTGGCCGGCGGCGATGTGCGCGGCGCTGCGCCGAATGTGTCGGTGTCCGATGTGGGTGAGTTGCTGCGCGCTTACGTGGCGGCCGATGACCCGGTGGCGCCGTATGCCGATCGGCTTTTGTCGACGGGGTTGGGCGGCCAGTCGCTGCGCGGATATCTGGCGGGCTCGATCGACGTGGTGCTGCGGCTGCCTGACTTCCGTTTCCTGGTGGTGGATTACAAGACCAACTATCTCGGCGAGAATGCCGCCGACTACAGCCAGGCGCGGTTGGCCGAGGCGATGCTGCACTCGGACTATCCGCTGCAGGCGCTGTTGTACATCGTTGTGCTGCATCGCTTTCTGCGGTGGCGGGTGCCGGATTACGACCCGACACGGCATCTCGGTGGGGTGCTGTATCTGTTCGTGCGCGGCATGTGCGGTGCTGACACACCGGTGATCGACGGTCAGCCGTGCGGGGTGTTCAGCTGGCAGCCCCCGGCCGAGCTGGTGGTGGCGCTCTCGGATCTGCTCGACGAGGGAAGCCACGCAGCATGACCGTCACGGATGTGGAGCCAGCCGTCGGCGTGAGCGGCTTGCTGCAGGCGTTCAACGAGGCGGGCGTGCTGGACGTTTCGGATGTGCGGGTGGCCGAGCGGATCTGCTTTCTCGCCAAGGAGACTGACGAGCGGGTGGCGTTGGCAGTGGCGCTCCTGGTGCGCGGGCTGCGCAGCGGATCGGTGTGCATCGAGCTGGCTTCGATTGCCTCTGCGGTCGGCGTCGAGGACGTCCCGTGGCCGGAGCCGGAGGGGTGGCTGGCGACGGTGCGGGCCAGTGCGTTGCTCGGCGAGCCGCCGGTGCTGCATCTCTACGACGATCGGCTGCTCTACCTCGACCGGTACTGGCGCGAGGAAAAGCAGGTGTGCGACGACCTGCTGGCATTGCGGGTGTCGGGACCGATAGGCGATGCGCCCGCCTTCGAGCGACTTTTCCCGACCGGTTTCGAAGAACAGCGCGAGGCTGCCGAGATCGCACTGGCGCAGGCGGTTACGGTGCTGACGGGAGGCCCGGGCACCGGAAAGACCACGACGGTTGCGCGGCTGCTGGCCCTGCTCGCTGAGCAGGCGGGGACGTCGCGACTGCGGATCGCGCTGGCCGCACCCACGGGCAAGGCGGCAGCGCGGCTGCAGGAAGCCGTGCAGCATGAGGTGGCCAAGCTGGACGCCGCCGATCAGGACCGGCTCGGTGAGCTGCAGGCGATGACCCTGCATCGGCTGCTGGGCAGTCGGCCGGACTCGTCGTCACGGTTTCGGCACAATCGGGGAAACCGGTTGCCGCACGACGTGATTGTGGTTGACGAGACGTCGATGGTGTCGCTGACTTTGATGGCGCGGCTGCTGGAGGCGGTGCGACCTGATGCCCGGCTGATTCTGGTCGGCGATGCCGACCAGTTGGCGTCGGTGGAAGCCGGTGCCGTGCTGGCCGACTTGGTCGACGGCCTGTCAGCGCGCAGCGACGTGCGGGTGGCGGCGCTGCGGACATCGCACCGGTTCGGTGAGGCAATCGGTCTTCTGGCCGAGGCGATCCGGGTTGGCGACGCGGATCGGGCGCTGGAGTTGTTGCGCTCGGGCGACGAACATATCGAGTTCATTGAAGCCGGTGCCCCTGATGGGCTGCGTCCGATCTTATTGCCGCATGCGTTGCGGCTGCGGGAGGCGGCATTGCTGGGGGCCGGCAATGTGGCGCTGGCGACGTTGGATGAGCATCGGCTGCTATGCGCACATCGGGAAGGCCGGTACGGGGTGCGGCACTGGAACCGGCAGGTCGAGAAATGGCTGTCCGAAGCCACGGGCCAGCCGCCGTGGTCGGAGTGGTACCCGGGCCGTCCGCTCCTGGTGACGACCAACGACTACGGGTTGCGGGTCTACAACGGCGACACCGGTGTGGTGATGGCGGGAGCCGAGGGCCTTCGGGCGGTCATCGCGGGCGCCGGCGGGCCGCTGCACTTCGCGACCAGCCGGCTCTCCGACGTCGAGACCATGCACGCGATGACGATCCACAAATCCCAAGGCAGCCAGGCCGACGAGGTGACAGTGCTGATGCCATCGGAGGATTCGCGGCTTTTGACCCGGGAGTTGTTCTATACCGCGATGACTCGGGCCAAGGAGAAGGTTCGGGTGGTCGGATCGGAGGCAGCCGTGAGACTCGCGATCGAACGGCGGGCGGTGCGGGCGACAGGCCTGCGGCTTAGCTTACGGCAGTGACTACTGGTCGATCCCATCCAGCCAGAGCCGTCGACCGAACCCTCCCCTCTCCGTGCGCTTGCGATGTGCGGCTTTCAGGATGTTGTCGAGAATCGCACCCCGCTCGCCGGCCATTGCAATAAGCACTTCGACGACGTCAGCGGCCTCCTCGATGACCGCGTCCGTGGTACGCGCGGCGACAAGTTCGGCGACCTCTTCGTCCAGCTTGTCCGTAATTGCGAGCTGAAACTCGCGCGAAGCCGGCGTCGTCACGCGCGGTGTGCGTCCAGAGGCTCTAATGATGTCGGGAATCTTGTCCCGGACCAGTTTGCCCACGCTCATCCCTCACCCTCGCAATAATGTCGTAGTGCAGTTGTACCCGACAGCGCGGACGTTGCGGATGAGCCATGGGCGTTGATGCACCAGAACCCCTGTGGCTTGGGCAACGCGTGGTGGCAATCCTCGAAACCGGTCTGCGGACGGCCACCTACAAGCTCGCCACGCTGATGGCACTGATCGAACACTGCATCGAGAACATGCCCGAGCGAACCGACGATGTGCTGAGCGTGCCGATACCCGATCTGGCGCACCGGGTGCTGGAGATCTACTGGCAGCAGGTGCGCCCATTCGACGGGCATGACCTGCGCCAGTCCACGCAGCCGCGCGCACGAATCCTGATCGCCACGAATGCGTTACGTGAGGCCGCTGGCGGCACGCACACTGGTGCATCGCTAGACATCGCCAGGCTGCGCGCCAGTGTTGCATACCGAAACGCGATCAACGAGATCACGCTGTGCCTGGCGCAGCAGCCGCTACATCGGCTGCAGAAACTGCCCGGCTCGTCGACGAGTGATCCGTTTCTGTACGACGACTCTTTTCTGCACGACCAGGTTTCACGGTCGACACTGCGCGCACACGGCGACGCGATCGAACTGAAACCCGGCGTGGCGCATGGTCTTGCCCGGCTCGCGGGACTGCTGAAGCCGGCGTTGGAGATCATGTGGGTCGATGACGTGCGGCGAATGAACAAGTTCCTCTACGAGAAGGTTCCCGATGTCGCCGGCCACCTTTTTGGTCGTGAGCGCACGGCGCTGACTGCCGTTCGGGAGTCATTCAAGGAGGTGTTCGGACCGCACTGCTTCTATTGTGGCACGCATCTCCCCGTGAACAATCCGGTCGATCACGTGCTGCCTTGGTCCCTGGTCGGCATCGACGGCCTAGCCAATCTGGTGCTGGCCTGTGCCCGCTGTAACGGTGACAAGAGTGGTGCGCTGCCGGCGGTGTCGATTGTCGACCGGGTGCTGGAGCGCGACCGAGACATACTGGAGCAGGTCGCATCCGAGATCCAGTGGCCGACGCAGCATGACCGGGTCGTGGCCGCGGCGCTCGGCATTTACCGCGTGCAGCCTGCAGGTGTGCCGACGTGGTCAGCGTACAGACAGACCGAGCGGCTGGACATCAGCTTCCCGCCGTCATGGACGTGAATCGTGGTGAGCATGAACGCAGTTCAGCGCGAAATCAGCTCTAGAACTATCGGCCTAGTCGACCGGACGACGACGTCTGGGAACTGCGCCAGCAACGCGCACACAAAAGCCGAGCGCTTCACGTTCCGCTCGTGGAGCAACTCATGGTGAGTCAACTCGCCGTCCTGGCGCAGGTGCTCCCACACGGCAACGATCATCCATGCGGGCACAATCTGCGGGCCAGTCCCCCGACGATCCGAGCGCAAGATCTCAACCGAAACCCCAGACCGATCGATCGAGATAACTCGATTCGAACGTTTGTTGCTGAGTGTGCAGACACCAGCGACCGGTCCTCGACACCTGCCGCCGAGTCGATGCCGATCAGATCGCGATGAACCCGAGCCCTTCGGCGACCTTCTGTTGCGCCTCGTCGCGCGAGGCGAACGCCCGCGGCTCGCCGGGCTCCAACAACGGGGGGACAACCAGTGCGGCGACCGCCAGGTGCCAGGCGTCCATCGCGCGCAGCGCATGTCGGCGAACGAGTTCCAGGGCGTGCTGCTCGACCTGCTCCTGCGGCGCGCCGAGCACAATCACCGGGCCCGCAAGGTCGGCGTCCAGCAGTGCGAGCAAGCCCTTTTCGTCAGCGCGGCCTGCGCGCGCGGCACGAACCAGTGCGCCCGAAACCTCGATCCGTGTCCATGTCCCGGTGACGGTTGCAATCGCCGGGTCGGCGAGCAGTGCGGCCGCCTGTTGGTGTCCGTCCTCATCGACAAGGTACGCGCGGGCGAGGACCGAGGAGTCCAGGTACGCGATCACGGCCGCTCGCGCTCTCGCGCGAGCAACTGGTCGATTTGTGACCCCAGGCCGCGGGTCGACTCGATGATCCGCCGCCGTCGCGCTGAACTGGCCGGCCGAGCGTTCACCGTGCGCAGCATGCCCGCGGCGGCAGCCGCGGCGCGTACTTGCGAGCGCCGGTCCCCACTATCGGCATCGGCCGCCGCGTCAAGAATCTCGGTCGCGACCGCGTTGAGGCTGCGCCCCTCGCGCCTGGCGCGAGCGACCAACCGTCGGTGAAGCTCCTCGGGTACCCGGAGCAACAGCTGCTTCATCCCGCGAATGCTATCAGAGCATATGCACTGATATCACCCGGCTGCCACCGTTGGAACCGACCGTAGATGCCGATCCTCAACACCTTGTCGCCCGGACGTTGTTCAATCGCGGCATGGTAGACATGACGGAACCGCCGGAGAGCCCCGCGCCGGAGCACATCGATCAGGCCGAGAAGTCGGTGCAAGACGACATTCTGGAAATGCTCGACGCCGATGCCTTGGTGCACGCCGACGTCAAGGACGTGGTGCTCAATGCGCTCGCCGCGCTCGGACACCGCGACGACTCCGGGCAAGCGGACGCGGCTTCAGCTGTACCCGGCGCACGGATTGACCGTGGTCAGCGGACGCGACGGCTCCGGCAAATCGAGTTTCGCCGAAGCCCTGGAGCTGGTGTTGACCGGTACCAGCTACCGCTGGCGTCGCAAGGAAACGCTGTGGAAGCAGTCGTGGCAGAACCTGCATCACCCCAGCCCCTGCGAAATCCGCGCCGAATTCACCAGAGAGGGCGGCGATCCCATCACCGTCGGCATGGACTGGGCCACGGGTGCGGAATTGCCGCAGCGTGCGGTGTGGACGCAGACGGCGCAGCAGAAAAAGGGTGGACGGCACCGAGGGGCTGGGCTGGTCGCGGCCGTTGGAGGTGTACCGACCGATGCTGTCCTACGACGAACTCGGCCGACCCTTCGACGGCGGCCCGGCCGCGCTGTATGACGCGCTGGCCAAGTTGCTCGGGCTGGAAGTCCTCGCCGACGCCGAGAAGTGGCTTGCCGCCGAACTGAAGACGACCAAATCTGTACGCGACCGGGCCGACGCTGAGCGCAAGGCACTGCGCGAGGTGCTCGCAAACGCCGCCGACGAGCGAGCGCAGCACGCGAGCCGCCTGCTCGCCAAGAAGGCTGCATCGCTTGATGAACTTCTCGCGCTGGCGACCGGAGCCGACGACGCACAGCAACAGGTGGTACCCGCGCTCAAGGCCCTGGCCGCTTTGGAAAGCCCGTCGCTCGAGGATGTCTCGGCCGTCGCGACCCGATTGCGAACCGCGTCATCAGCTGCCGCGTCGGCTCCCGACGATGACCACGCGATGGCCGACCACCTGGAATCGGCCGTGGTCGAGGCATTGGGCGCCGCGGAGGCTTTGCGCGCGCAGGCCGCAGATGCGCTGTCACAACGGGAGAGCGCCTGGCCTCCGCTGGCTGCGCAACTGGCGGCCTGGGTTCCGGTCGAGCAGCAGGCGTGCGCCCTCGACGACACGGTCACGACATTGACCGCCGCCAAGAAGTGGATGACCGACAAAGTCGGGATGTTCCGCAATCGGCGGCTCGAACCCATCGCCGCGCGAGCCCGCGCGATCTGGAGTCAGCTACGCCAAGGAAGCAACGTCGATTTGAGCGACATCACGTTAGCCGGAACGGCCAACAGACGGCACGCCATATTGGATGGATCGGTCGACGGCGAACCGACCAAAGCGCTGCCGGTGATGAACCAGGGCGAACAGCACGCTCTGGCGCTGGCGCTGTTTCTGCCGCGCGCGACTGCACCGGGCAGCCCTTTCCGCTTCGTTGTCCTCGATGATCCCATCCAAGCGATGGACCCAAGCAAGATCGATGGGTTCGTCCACGCGCTCGGCGACATCGCCCGCACCCATCAGGTCATCGTGTTCTCTCACGACGACCGTCTGGCATCAGTGATCCGGGAGACCGGCTTCGACGCCAGGCTCATCGAAGTCGTGCGCGAGACGGCATCGCGAATATCTTTACCCGACAATATCAATCCGGCACTCCGTCAGGTCGACGATGTCTTTGCGCTGATCAACGACGACGGCTTGCCCGACGACATCAAACGACGTGCGGTGCCCCCGCTATTCCGAACGGCACTGGAATCAGCCGCCAGACAAGCGTATTTCACCAAACAGGCGAAGGCTGGTGTCGCACGGGATGTCTCAGAGACAGCCTGGTCCACGGCCAAGAAGACCGGAGCGCGACTTGCATTGGTCGTGCATGGCAACTCTGCTGCGGATCTGACCGGCTGGCTGGACTCCAAGCAGGAACGGCGTCGTAGCCTGAAGATCGGCAACGCGGGCGCGCACGGCGCGGCCAGCCCGGTCGACATCGATGATGCCCGAGACCTTGAGCGGACGGTCAAGGAAGTGCTGGCGCTTGCATGAACGCCGCCGAGCTGCTGGCGGCAGCGCAGCGCATCCTCACTTACTCTGTCGCGGGCGGGCTTTCGCCGCGGCTTGCCGCTATCTTGGCCCGGCAGGCGCTCGAAGAGATCGTCGACGAGCGTTGCGCGGCCCTGAACGCCTCAGCGTCCTGTGCGTCCATGCGCAGCACGTTGATTGTGTTGCGCGCCCTGGCCGCCGGCGAGGCTGCCGACGACGCGGCGCTGGCCTGGAATCGGCTCAGCACCGCCTGCCATGTCCACGCCTACGAGATGCAGCCGTCGGCCGCTGAGGTCCAAATCATCTGCAGCATAGTCGCATCCGTGCTACCGGCGTGATCAGCGATACGTGGCAGATCGCCGGAAGAGCTCCGCGGGACGTCCCCGCGTCCCGGTGGTCATGGTCCCGGTCGCGACCAGCTGGGACTCCATCGCGCGGCGGAATGCGTCACGCTGCAACGTCCCTTCCGCGACCGCTTCGTGGGCCAGGCGAAGTTCACGCAGCGTGAATTCCTCACCGAGCAACCAGTCGGGATCCGGCTTGTCGCGGTAATACGACCGAAGGTGATCGACCGCCCGGGCGATGATGTCGGCGTGGTCGTAGGGCAGGCGCCCGGGCGCCCGGACGGGCATCAGCCTGGTTCCCGCAGCCAGGCGCGAGCTCAGTCGATCGACCTGCACAACGTCGACGTGGGCGACGGAAAGCACCCAGCCGCGATCATCGCGGTGCGGGTCGTCGAACACATGCAGCTGGCGTGGGCGTAATCCGCGCACGTTGGCTTTGACTCGTAGCGAACGGTCAACGGCGTCGGCGAGCGTCTCACCTTCGTGCAGAAACGTCCCCGGCAGCGCCCAGCCCCTGCCGTTGGGCCGGCGCACCTGCAGGACCGCAAGCCCCAGATCGGGATCCAGAGTGAGCACCGCGGTGTCGACCGCGACCGACGGCCGCGGGTAGTCGGCCAGGCGGCGCCCGCTGGTGTCTCGGTGCGTTCGGTCGGTCATGTCGGTGCCCTAGCGTACAGTGAAGGCAATTAGCTCACAAACGCGCAAACGCTATTTGTCGAGGGGATGGTAGCCATGACGTCACGAAACGACCGCGTCGAAGGGGTTCTGTTAGGCACTGCGGCAGGCGACGCACTCGGCGCGCCATACGAGTTCGGACAGCCCCGCGGTCCCGAGCTCGAGGTCACCATGGGCGGTGGCCGCGGCTGGGAGGCCGGGGAGTGGACCGACGACACCGCGATGGCGATCGCGATCGCAGAAGTTGCCGCGACCGGGGGTCCCGGCGGACCCGCGTGGTTCACCGTTCTACACCAAGCGGCCTGGCACGGGAGAACTGATCCGGCGCGGCGCCCTGCGTTCGCTGACTGATTCCCGTGGACGCACCGCCTACGACATCCGCTGCGAAAGAGACCTCAAGGCGAACACCGTCAAAGGTGTTGCGGTACAGCAGCGCAAGTTCCTGGTTTTGCGTGAGCGCTATCTGAAACCACCGCCCTCACCGCTGGCGCCCGAGCAAATCCGTGCGCTGGACAAGCACCTTGGCGAGGTGATCGACAGCCGAATCCGTGGCGTGCTCTACGACGGCCGCGATCCCCGAAAGGTGTTGCGCTACCCGCCCGTCGAGATCATGCACGAGGTTCCGGACCAGCAGATCTGGTTCCCCGTGCCCGGCATGTACGGCGGCTTCCACATCACATTGCTGGAGGACATTCTCGATGTAAAGAGCTGGTGCCGGATCGTCGGCGGCTCCGGTCAGGCCCACCTCATCACCTCCGAAGGCGCAATCCTCGTCGACGAAGGATTCGTGTGATCGGTTGGGCGCCGCAGCGCCTGCCCTATTCATGCGAAGCCGAGGAAAACCACCAGACTGCGGGAGAGCGCGAGCATACCGGCATCCGAAACTTTGCCGATGCGCGCACCGAGCTTGGACCGCGCCATCGTCGTGATCTTGTCGATCATGATGCTGCTCGGTGCATCCAGGCAGTTGCTGTCATCGGGATCCAGCGGAACCCGCAACAGCGGAATCTCGGTGGGATCGCTGGTCAACGGGCAGACCGTAATCGAGGACGTCGCATCAAACCGATCGTCTTGGACAATCAGCACCGGGCGCGGTTTGCCGGCATAGTGCTTGCCGCCCGCGGCCGTCCAGAGCTCGCCCCGTCTCACTCCTCGTCGTCGCCGAACGACGAGATCGCATCGACAAAAGCCTGATCATCAGCTTCATGGGGACTGGCCGCCGCCAACGCTGACTGGCGATGAGCCTCAGCCGCGAATCCAGGCGCCCGGACATCGGGGACCCAGATCTGCACCGGCCGCAAGCCCTGTCGGCGCAAACGCTCCCGATGGGCGGCGACCCGGTGTCGAACTCTGCGTTCAGTCATACGGCGATGTTACATGTAACAGGACCTAGTCGCTACAACAGCGACCGTTACGCCGACACGAACAAGGTATCCGGTGACCCGTCCCCGATGCCCTCCGGAGGGTGGCGGTCATAGAGGGCCATCATGTCCTCGGTCGTCAGCACCGACACATCCCAGCCATGCTCGAGCAACCAGTCCCCGACGTCAGTGCTGCCTCGAAGCACCACAGCTCCTCGAAGTCGAGGCTCCCGGCTCGCCGAGGTCCGGCCGACACCAGCAAGCGAGCTCTACCTCTACGGCGACAAGCTATTTGCTCGTGACCGGATTGCCGAATTGAACGCGTCACTATATGGATAACGTCAACACACCGTGGACGCCCCCCGGCGTCCCGGATCGCGGCGTCGATTCATCCGATCGATTGCGGACGTTTAGCACGTTCATTTTCCGGATGCGCCTTCTCCCCGCCGCATACCGCTCGGCAACACGCAGGAGCAGGATCCTCAACACGACGTGGAATCGGCGGCGCCTCCACCGGGGTTGACCGCAAACGCGGCACAGTTGTCCGTCCACCCGAATATGGTCACCGTTGAGGAGGATGATGCGATGACGGCGGGGCACCCGATGCAACGGTTGATGACGCCTTCCAAGGTCACCGCGTGGGTGGACTGCCCGCACTACCTGACTTTGCGGCACCAGGTCGACACCGGCTCTCTGACCGAGCCCGAACCATCGTTCGGGTCGTTCGCCCGGCTGCTGATGCAGAAGGGTCTCGTCCACGAGCAAGAATGCCGCGCAGATTACCTACGGCGGGGTAAGTCGATTCTCGACGTTTCACCGCGGCGGGACGGTGAGACGTTCTCGGCGTGGGTGAAGCGGGGCGGAAATCCGTTCGAGGACGGCTGGGACGTGGTTTATCAGATGCCGTTCATCCACGACGGCGTCCGCGGTATCGCCGACTTCGTTGAGCGCGTCGCCGATGGCCACACAGTGTCGTATGAAGCGGTGGATGCCAAGTTGACGCGGGAGGCTGCGAAGCCCGGTCATGTGCTTCAGCTGTGTTTCTACTCCGAGGCTATCGAGGCGCTCACCGGCCAACCGCCACCGCACATGCATATCTGGTTGGGTTCGGGTCGGCGGGAGACGTTGCGGGTGAACGATTTCCTTCCCTATTGGCGGCGGTTGCGAAGCCAACTTGCCGACGCTTTGGTCGCCGGCCCGACGGGGCCGACGGTCCCGCGACCGTGCTCGCACTGCGAGTTCTGCGAGTTCTACTCGCTTTGCGAGCGGCAATGGCGTAGCGAGGACTCGCTGATCTATGTGGCGGACATTCGCCAGCTTGACATCGCCGCGTTGACGACTGCCGGCGTTGCCACGTTGACTCAGCTAGCGCAGACCCCAGACCAGGTGGACGGGTTGCGACCCGAGCGGCTGGCACGGTTGGCGGATCAGGCCGCACTGCAGGTTCGGGCAACTTCGCGACCCGACGAACCGCCGCCGTTCTCGCTCATCACTCCGGGCACAGATACGGAGTGGGGGCACGGCCTGGAAAAACTGCCGCAGCCCGACGACGGGGATGTGTTTCTCGACTTCGAGGGCGACCCGTTCTGGCGCGCCGACCTCGGGTTGTTCTTCCTGTTCGGCTTGTTGGAACGCGATAGCGACGGATGCTGGCGCTACCGAACGTGGTGGGCCCATGATCAACAGCAGGAATCCACCGCGGTTACCGAATTGGTGAACTACTTGACGCAACGCCGCGAACAGTTCCCGGACATGCACATCTTCCACTACAACCACACCGAGCGCTCCGAATTGCAGAAACTGACCCAGTCTCACGGAGTCGCGGAAGCAGCCTTGGCCCAGTTGGTCGACACAGGCGCATTCGTCGATCTGTATGTCGTGGCGCACAACAGCATTCAGGCGGGCGTGGAGTCTTACGGGTTGAAGTATGTTGAGCGACTTAGCGACTTTGAGCGCAGTCATGAGATCGATAGAGGCGCGGGCGCCGTCGTCCGGTATGAGCACTACATGGCCGACAGGGACCAATCCGATCTTGACGCCATCGCGGCCTACAACGAAGACGATGTCCGTGCGACGCTGGCGCTGCGTAATTGGTTGAACGAGTATCGGCCCGCGGCGATGCCTTGGCGCGACTCATATTTAGAACCACCACCCGGCATTCCGGAGCTTGATGAGCGAGTGACCCGTCTGCATCAGTTCGACCCGGAAACGGACCAGTATCTGCTCGGTGACCTGTTGGGCTACTGGTGGCGGGAGTGGCGGGCCTACATCGCGCCGAAGATGGCGGCTCTGAAAGAAGACCCTGCGGAGGTGCTGGAGAACCCCGGCGCTCTGGCCGACTTGAGGGCCATCGGGTCTGTCGCGCGGGTCGGTAAGAATGGCAAGCCGATCATCCCGGCGATGCGGTTTACCTTCCCGCCCCAGGCGTGTGACCGGTTCCCACGACAGGGCGGTGCAGTCATGTTTGTCATTCCGGACGCTCAGCTTTGCTATGCAACCATCGATCGGCTCGACGGCGAGGCGGGCGAGGTGGATCTGGTCTGGCGCCAGAAGCTCGAGGAGACAGGGTACTTGCCGCGGGTGGTGGTGTTAAACGATTGGGTCGATCCGAAGCCAAAAGCTCTGGCATTGCAAGCTTTCGCTGACGATATGCTGGAAGACCGTCCGCACAACGCGGTGACGATGTCGCTGCTGCGCCGAGAGCTGCCACGGTTCGCTGGACCCAGGCCGGCTGGCGGCAAGTTCAGTGACGACCTGTCCGACGTGACCGACTGGGTGACCCGGCTTGACAACAGCTACGTTGCCATTCAGGGACCGCCGGGGAGCGGAAAGACTTATAGTGGTGCGCATCTCGTGCATGCCCTGATCCTCGCCGGCTTCCGGGTGGGTATCACTGCGATGAGCCACCATGCGATCGCCAATCTGCTGGACGAAGTTCTTGCCGTGTTCAAGGCCAATGGTGATGCCGAACGCCTCAACGCGGTACGCAATGCCGGCAGCGATCCCACCCGGCTTCTCGGTATCACTCACGGCGGCAACGCCATCTGTGCGAAAAGCGAATTCAACCTGGTCGCCGGAACAACCTGGCTGTTCTCGTCCAACCATATGCAGAGCGCGCCCGTGGATGTCCTATTGATCGACGAAGCCGGCCAGTTATCGCTCGCCGACGCCTTGGCCGCGTCGTGCTCGGCCAAAAATTTGATACTGCTGGGTGATCCGCTGCAACTGGCACAGGTCGCTCAGGCCCTCCACTCCGACGGGAGCGGGAAAAGTGTCCTCCAGCACATACTCAGCACCGACGCCACCTTGTCCGACTACCGAGGCGTCTTTTTGTCTGAGACCCGCCGCATGCATCCCGATGTATGTGAATTCATCTCGGAGCAGATCTATGGGGGCCGGTTGGGCAGTCATTCCGACTGCTCTCGACAATCCACGGTCGCCGGAACTGGGCTGCGCTGGCTTCGCGCCGAGCACCACGACAACACCACCTGTTCCGCAGAGGAAGCTGAGCTCATCGCCGATGAGATTGGCCGGCTGATCGGCACCAAATGGACCGATCGCGAGGGTGTGGTAAAGCCATTGGCCACAGGCGATTTCATGGTCGTCGCGCCTTACAACGATCAGGTTCATATGGTTCGGGGCCGACTAGACAGTGACCCGCGCACGGCCGGAGTACCGGTTGGGACCGTCGACAAGTTCCAGGGCCGTGAGGCCGCAGTGGTCTTTTTCAGCATGGCGACCTCTAGCGGTGACGACGTCACCCGCGGCGCGGACTTCCTGTTCTCCCGCAATCGGCTCAACGTCGCCATCAGCCGTGCCCGCTGTCTGGCCTACCTTGTGTGCACCGGCGAATTACTTAACAGCCGAGCCCGCACCGTCGAGGACATGCGGTTGATCGCCACCCTGAACGCGTTTGTCGAGTACGCGCAGCGACAGTCGTCGCTACCCATCGGTTCGCAGTTATAGCTGCAAGCTGCTCCGACTGACGGCCCTGATTGAGGGGCGCAGGTAGGTCACCGAACTGGTTCGCGTTAACCAACTGCGTTCATTCCACGAAAACCTTCGCCCGGCCGCATACCGGGCGGCGAGACGGATTGGCAAGCGACCTGAACAAGAACTCCTCGACGGCCTCGTCTTCCCGCGGCTGCCTAGCGCGGGTGCGTGGCCGCTCGGAGTTCTCGGCCAGCGTTATCGCGCTGGTCACCGATTCGTCAGGAAGCTCGGCGGTGTCGATAGCTGTGAGGGCCTGCGTGGCGCATCGCCATAGCTGCCGTCCCGGTCACCCTAATGGATTCGCTCACGCTCGGCGGTAACGTGGCGACCGTGAATTGTTCCCGGATGTCCTCCACCATTGGGCTCGCCGCCAGCGTTGCGTGGGCGGTCGTCGCGCTCTCCGCATGCGGATCAGACAAGCCGTCTTCGGCGCCGAGCACGTCCACCGCGCTCGCCAGTGCACCCGCCATGACGGCAGCAGCGCCGCCGACCGCTGACAGCGGCTGTCCCACCAGGCTCCAGGCGGTCCCGGTACCCCGGAGTGGACGCTGAGCGGGGCAACCGGCAGCGTGGCGGTGACGGGTTCGACGGATAAGAACGCGCCGTTGATCACTGTCACACGGCCGTTCAGCGTGTCCGAGACTCAGGTCCACACCTTGCATGCCGGGGACGGCCCGGTCATGGCACCCACGGCGACCGTGACGGTGTGCTACATGGGCGTTGACGGTCGTGACGGCAAAGTCTTCGACAGCTCCTAACGAGCGCGGTACTCCGGCGCAGTTCCCCCTCGGCGGCGTCGTACCGGGCTTTCAGAAGGCGATCGCCGGTCAAAAGGTCGGCTCCACCGTCGGTGTCGCGATGAGCTCAGCCGACGGCTACCCCGACGGTATGCCGCAAGCTGGCATCGAGAAGGGCGACAGCTTGATCTTTGCGATCAAGATCATCAGCGCCGGCAGCTGATCACGGCTTCAATCACGTTGCGCGGCATCGTCGATCGCCCGGTAGATCCGTTGCGGGCTGACCGGGTGTGCGGTGCCGAGTTGTTGGGCCCACAAGCTCACTCGTAATTCCTCGATCTGCCATGCGATGTCAGCGACGTCGGGTGCGGTGGTGCGTGCTGACGGCAGCGCTCGGATCAGCTGGTCGTAGGAGTCTCTGACCGCGTGCACCGTCGCCATTTTTTCTCGATCGGCGTTGACACCGCCGGTCAACTGGCCAAGGCGGTGCCGGATCGCGGTCAGGTAGCGGGCCAGATTGCGAAGGCGCGCAACGCCGGTCGCGGTCACAAACCCCCGGGGTAGCAGACGATCCAGCTGAGCGCGGACGTCCGCGATCGCCGCAGCTTGCGCATCCGATGGTTCGGTGGGCATCGCCACCTGCGCCTCGTGCGCTACGGCCAGCACGTCCTTGACGTCGCCCACCACGGCCGACGTCGTCGCCACCAAAGTCGTGGCGACCCGGTCGCGTAACGCGGTGAACGCGTCGCGCTCCCAGACCGGTTCGGTGACCAGCGCGTCGACGGCGGCGTCCGCGCAGTCGTCGAGAAGCGCGGCAAGTGAGCCGTCGGGATTGCTGCCCAGCAGCAGTCGGGTGCGCGGGTCAAGCCGGCGCTCAATCGCTTTGACCGGTGATGGCACACTCATCCGGATCATCCGTCGCAGGCCGGCGCCCATCGCGTCGGCCTGTTGTCCGGTTGTGGCGAACATGCGTAGGTCCACGGCGTTGCCGGTATCGACAAAGGCGGGATAGCCGCGCACCACGCGTCCCTCGACCGTCCGCTCGACCGCCCGGGGCAGATCGTCGAGATCAGCTGGCCAGCTTCGTAATCCGGCGCGTTCCAGGTCGCCGGCAACAGCGGTAGCTACGGCCTGACGTGCCGGCGCCGCCAGCCTTTGCTGCAATGTCGCGAGGTCTTTCCCTCGTGCGACTTCGGTGCCGTCGGAGGATTCCACGGCGAAGGTCACCCGCAGATGCGCCGGAAGCTTCTCCAGGTCGAAAGCATCGATGGGAACCATAATGCCGGTGCGACGCCGCAATTCACGCTGTAATGCCGCCAGCAGCGACTCCCCGTCCGTCGCCGTTATCCCGGCCAGCACGGCACGGGCGGTGTCGGGAGCGGGAACAAAGTTGCGGCGCAGGTCCTTCGGCAATGACCTGATCAGGGCCGTCAGCAACTCCTGCCGCAATGCGGGTACCTGCCAAGCGAACTCGTCGCCGCCAAGCCGGGCGAGCACGTCGATCGGAACATGAACGGTGAGCCCGTCGTCGGTGGCGCCGGGCTCGAACCGGTAGCTCAACGGCAGCGTGACGTCGCCGGATTGCCAGGTGTCCGGCCGCTCGGCGTCGGCGTCGTCGTTGCGTAACAGGTCGTCGCGGCTCAAGGTCAGCAACTCCGGCGTGGTGTGCCGCTGCTTACGCCACCACGCGTCGAAATTCCGGGCCGAGACGACGTCCGCGGGAATACGGCTGTCGTAGAACGTGAAGACTTCGTCGTCGCTCACCAGGAGGTCGCGACGGCGGGCCCGCTCCTCCAACTCCGCGACTTCAGCCCGTAGTCGGGCGTTGTCGCGCAAGAAGTGGTGGCGGGTCAGCCAGTCCCCCTCGACGAGTGCGTGTCTGATGAACAGCTCGCGCGCCACCGCCGGTTCGATCCGGGCATACCCGACACGCCGGCGGGTGACGAGCGGCAGACCGTAGAGCGTCACCCGCTCGTAGGCCATCACCTCGCCCCGCGCTGCGTCCCAATGCGGTTCGCTGTAGCTGCGCTGCACGAGGTCGCCGGCCACCCGCTCGACCACCTCCGGCTGGATACGCGCCGCAGTGCGCCCGAACAACCGGCTGGTCTCGACGAGTTCGGCCACCACCACCCAGCGCGGCGGGCGCTTGCCCAGGGCCGACCCAGGCGCCAAGACGAATCGTGAATTGCGAGCTCCGAGAAACTCTTTCCCGTCCTCGCGGCGCATCCCAACGTGTGAGAGCAATCCTGCCAGCAGCGCCGCATGTAGTTGTGCGGCGTCGGCCGGCTCAGCGGATTCGACGACGCCGAGATCGCGCGCGATACCACGCAGCTGCCCGACCAGATCCTGCCACTCCCGGATCCGGAGATAGTGCAGGAATTCACTGCGGCACATTCGGCGAAATGCATTGCCGGTAAGAGCGTTTCGTTGTGCCCGCAGATAGTTCCAGAGATTGAGATAGGAGATGAAGTCGGAGTGTTCGTCGGCAAAGCGCGCGTGGCTCTGGCGGGCGGCCTCGTCCCGGTCGGCGGGGCGCTCTCGCGGGTCGGGAATCGTCAGCGCCGCGGCCACGATGAGCACCTCGCGCACGCATGCTTCGCTGTCGGCGGCCACAATCATGCGCGCCAACCTCGGGTCCACGGGCAGTCGCGCCACCCGTCGGCCCAGGTCGGTGATCTCGCCCTGCCGGTCGAACGCACCGAGTTCCTGCAGGAGCTGCACACCGTCACCGATGCTGCGCCGGTCCGGTGGGTCCAGGAACGGGAAATTCTGCACATCGCCCAATTCGAGCGCCGCCATCTGCAACAGCACCGCGGCCAAGTTCGTCCGCAGGATCTCGGGGTCGGTGTAGCGCGGCCGAGCGTCGTAATCGTGCTCGGAGTACAGGCGAATGCACACGCCCGGCGCGACGCGACCGCACCGCCCGGCCCGCTGCTGCGCCGAGGCCTGCGAAATCGGTTCGATGGGCAGCCGCTGCACCTTCAATCGCCGGCTGTAGCGCGAGATGCGCGCGCTACCCGGGTCGACGACATACCGGATGCCCGGAACGGTCAGGGATGTCTCGGCGACGTTGGTTGCCAGCACGACGCGGCGCCGAGTGTGCGGCGCGAAGACCTTCTGCTGCTCCGCCGTCGGCAGCCGAGCGTACAACGGGAGGACGTCGGTATGCTGCAGACCGCTCAAAGCCTCAGCGGTGTCGCGGATTTCGCGTTCGCCCGACAAGAACACCAAGACATCTCCGGGTGGCTGGGACTCGAGTTCGTGAATCGCATCCACGATGGCCTCGACCTCATCGCGGATCTGGGTTCGAACGATCTCGTCGTCGGGGTCGTCGGGATTGCCCTGCGCGTCAGAGCGAACCGGCACCTCGAGCGGTCGATACCGGATCTCCACCGGGTAGGTGCGACCCGACACCTCGACCACCGGTGCGCCGCCGAAGTGGTCGGCGAACCGCCGCGGCTCGATCGTGGCCGACGTGACGATCACCTTCAGGTCGGGTCGGCGCGGCAGCAGACCATGAAGGTAGCCCAGCAGGAAGTCGACGTTGAGGCTGCGTTCGTGCGCCTCGTCGATGATCAGGGTGTCATAGCGCATCAATCGACGGTCGCGCTGAATCTCGGCGAGCAGAATGCCGTCGGTCATGAGCTTGACCAGGGTGCGAGCCCCGACCTGGTCGTTGAACCGCACCGTGTAGCCGACCACGTCACCCAGTGGGCTGCCCACCTCGTCGGCAATGCGCTGCGCCACGGTCCTAGCGGCGAGCCGGCGAGGCTGGGTGTGCCCGATCATCCCGCGCACGCCGCGACCTATCTCGAGGCAGATTTTGGGCAACTGGGTGGTTTTTCCCGATCCGGTCTCGCCGGCGACCACTACGACCTGGTGCGACCGGATGGCGTCGGCAATTTCCTGACGCCGCGCGGTAATCGGCAGGTCCGGGTATGTGATCGTCGGAACCGCGGCCTGCCGGCCGGCAACCAGCGCCTCGGCCGCGGCGACCTGCGCGGCGAGTTGCCTCAGCTTCGCCGGATCCGCGGTGCGCAGATTCTTCAGTCGCCTGCCCAGGCGGGCCGTGTCACGAAACGTCAGGCTCGCCAACTTCGTGCGCAGTTCTGCGACGGACGGTTCGGCCACTCGGGCCAGGATAGGCGTGACGGATCCCGATCGAACGTCAGGCCCGCTGCCATCACCCGCTACGGCCGCAGGCGCCCTGCTGCAAAAGCGTGACTCACTGCGGGTGGGCCGCGATGTAGTCCGCAGCCGGAATCGGTTCTGCTGCAAAATATCCGATGGGCAGCAACACATCTCCAGCGGTCGTGCGGCAGTACACGTCCCATCGGTAGTAGCCGGCAAACGCGGCGGGGTCGCCACCGATCAGCGCGGCGTATTGATTCACCGCGCGCACATAGTCGCCGGCATGGTTGTAGCGGTAGATGGCGTGATCGCGATCGGTGGCGAAGTTGTTCGCGGCCAGGTAGCGACCCGCCGCGCCGGTTTCCGCCTCGGCCTGGTGATAGAGGCCCAGCAGTTGTTCGGCCGGGGCCGGCGGCACGATACGCCACGCGGGCAGTGTGGTGCGGGCAGGAGTTATCGCGTCGAGCGCGCGGCGCGCATCGCCATTACGGTCGTAGGTGTCGAGCAATGGCGGCGGGATGCGCGGCCGCGCGGCAGCATTCCAGTCGGGGTGACCTGCCCGGCCGTTTTCGGACAGTTGTTTATTTGAGGTTTTCTCACTTGGGGCTTGTGATGCAGATCCTGCGCAAAGGGCTCTCCCCATTGGTCGCCACGATCAGCGCCAAGCACGCTGCCCCGGTGATCGCCGGGGCGCGAGTGCGCGCGGGCAAGACCAACTCCGATAAAGGCGCAGCCCGCATGATCGCCCAAGCCGTGGCCACCGCGCGTGCTGCCGGGGTGAGCGGGCAGATCCTGGTGCGCGGCGATTCGTCCTCCAGGCGGCCAGGGCGTCGTCGTGGCCACCTGCCGGCGAGCCGGGACCCGCTTCTGGCTGGTGCTGACCAAGAACCGCTCGGTAACCGCGGCGATCGCCATCATCGGCGAGGATGCCTGGACGCCGGTCAAATACCCCGGAGCGGTGCGTGACCCCGACACCGGCGCATGGATCTCTGACGCTGAAGTCGCCGAAATCACGGCGAGCCGCAGAAGCTCGTCATTGTCGAGGTCTGCTCGCTGACGCCCGGCGCAGTAGCCAACTGCTTTGGACGCGCGCGTGGTCGGCGATCGCGACCACGCCCGTCCCCGTTGACGATCCAGCTCGCGGGGTATTCCGTGCCGATCATTTTCGGCTGGCACTCGATGCTGCTGTGCGCGCGGGTCATGACACCGACACCGTCGCCGCGATCGCGGGCGGTCTGCTCGGTGCCGCCTACGGAGCCTCCGCCGTTCCGCTGCAGTGGCGCGGCCTGCTGCACGGCTGGCCGCTGCTGTACCGCAACACCTTTGACGGTGTTCGCCTTGAGGTCTCTTTCGCAGCGGACGTCGTAGGCGGTCCTATCGACTATACGGCTCAACCTGTAGCAATGTGCTACCGTTGAAGCAGGTTGCTACATCAGGGAGGCGCTATGGCGAACACCGCTGATCGAGTGACCCGCGTCGCCGCCGACCTAATGGACAGCGCGGCCGCCGAGGGTGCGCGACAAAGCCGCTCGGCCAAGCAGCAGCTCGACCACTGGGCGCGGGTGGGACGCGCGGTGTCGAGTCAGCAGACGGCGGCCCGGCGCCGGGTCGAGGCCGCGCTGACCGGCGATCTGGAGCTGCGCGAGCTGAGCGTCGAAGAGGGCGCGGTGTTCAACGCCGAGATCGCCGCGGCCGTCGAAGAGAGATTGGCGGGATCGAATTACGGGACGCTGCTGGCCGAGCGCGGCATCACCACCGTGGCCCTCGACGAGAACGGTGACATCGTCGAGCACCGCCCTGATGGGTCCTCGGTCGTGCTGGCCACGAAACGGCGAGCGCCACGACGCAGGAAGGCCCGCGCCGCGCCCACCCGATGAAGCGGCTCGATCTGGTCGTCGGACCCAACGGAGCCGGCAAGTCGACGTTCGTCGAACTCACCTTGGCGCCGCTGCTGCCCGGCAGTGCCTTCGTCAATGCCGACGAGATCGCCCGACAACGCTGGCCCGATGACCCCGCCTCGCATGCGTATCAGGCTGCGCGGGTGGCGGCAGAGACGAGGGCCAGGCTCATCGAGGTGGGCGCATCGTTCATCGCCGAGACGGTGTTCTCCCATCCGTCAAAGCTCGAACTGATCGATACCGCCCACGCGGGCGACTACACGATCGTCCTGCATGTCATGCTGATCCCCGAGGAGCTCGCGGTCGAGCGGGTCCGGCACCGCGTCAGCGCCGGCGGACATCATGTGCCCGAGGATAAGATTCGCGAACGCTACCAACGTCTTTGGGGGCTCGTCGCCGCCGCGACCAGCCGATGCGATTCGACAACCGTGTACGACAACAGCGCGCTGCAAGGCCCCCGCATCATCGCGCAGATGAACGACGGCTTCCTCGTCGGCTCGTCGGCTTGGCCGGCGTGGACCCCCGACGCCCTCCGGTCAGGTCGCTGAGCCCGGCGCGGGTAGTGACCGACGTCGGGCAACACCCGCGCCGATAGCGTCACAGCGTGCGACCGCGTCCGCGTCATCGCGAAATGTGACGAGCAAACCGATGCCTCCCGGCACCTACAGCAGACGTCAGCTTGCAGAACTCGTTCAGCGTGGTTGTGGCCCGTGGCAGCGGAGGCCGGACCTCAGCACCATTATTCTGTTGACAGGTAGAAATGGTAAGCGCAGTATGAACCGGGACATCAAGAAGATCGCCGAATGGGCGCGGTCCCAGGGGTGGACCGTCGAGGACGACGCGAGCGGGCACACCCGGTTCTACGCCCCGAACGGTGACCATGTCGCCGACTATCCGGCGACACCGAGCCGCCCCGCCCGGCGGATGGCCGAGCTAGCGGTCGAGCTTCGCAAGCGGGGTTTGGCAGTACCGCCACCAAGCAAGAAGGAACAGCGAGCCCAGCGCGCGAAGGAGGATAAGAGCGATGAGTGAGTGGGTCATCACCTTGACCTACCCGCTTGATCCGCCGATGGAGGAGATGGATCGGTGGGCGGATCAGCTGGTGGAGTACGACGGTCATGCGTCGCGGCCTAGGCGCGGCGTAGTTGATGTGACGGTGCACGCGCCGGCCGACATCGATATCTGGGATGCGGGGCGGAAGTTGTCGGACGTTGTTGAGCATGTGGTTGGTGCTCGCCCGATCGGCGTGGAGGTCATCACCGAGGCTGAGTTGTTCCGCCGCGCTGGTGAGCCAACGATGCCGGAGTTGATGTCTGCGGTTGAGATCGGGCGCGAGTTGGGTGTGTCGCGGCAGCGTGTGCACAAATTGCGTTCCATGGCGGGTTTTCCGGCACCGTTGGCGGAGTTGCGTGGTGGTGCGGTGTGGGATGCGGCTGCTGTCCGGAAGTTCGCGGAGAGGTGGGAGCGCAAGCCTGGCCGGCCACGCGCATTGTGCTAGCCGCGAGCCGGCTGGCCACCGTGCTCGCATCGGTGATCACCTCGGACACCGGGCTGGCGGCGATGTCCGGCAACGTATTCGTGCCTGCCACGGTGTCCGGGCTGCCTGGTGATTCGGTCGTCAACGTCACTGCACTGATCACCTTGAACAAGACCGACCTCTCCGGTTGGGCGGGGTGAGTGCCGCCGATCCTCATGCAAGACGTCGACCGGGGTCTGCGCGGCGTACTCGCGGTGTAGGTGGCGTGCTCGGCTACTCGTGGGCCGCCTTAGCTCTGGGCGACCCCGGCTCCGACGGATGACGAGCGTCGGTGAGATCGCTGATGATTTGGAAATCGCCCACGTTGTGGGTCAGAAGTGGAACGCCGTGAACGTTTGCAGTAGCCGCGATAGCCAGGTCGATTGACCGCCGACGCGGCTGCCCGCCACGATTGCGCACAGCGGCCGAAAGACGGCCCCATTCGCGCGCAATCTCAGCCGTAACGGGGAGCGCGTCGAACGTGGATTCAACGGCGCTCAAGCGGCTGATACGGATGGCGCGTTCATCGTCGTCAGCGGTGACAAGAACGCCGAAGTGCAGCTCGGCGATCGAGGCGACGCTGATCGCCGCCTCGACGTCCGGCGGTGGCTCTTCTCCGATGAGTATCGACGTGTCGACAAGCGCGCGCATAGCTACTCGAACGGATTGTCAAGCGATGCGGAGAATTTCGCAAGATCAGCGTCGAGGGTCTTTGAAGCTGGAGTGCGCCACACAGCGCGTAACGTCTCACCGCCGACCCATTGCTTTCCGTTGGTTGGGCCCAGCTGTGCCACCGGCCTGCCAGCGACGGTGATCGTGATCTGCTCGCCCGCCTCCGCACGGCGCAGCACCGCGCCGACGTTGTTGCGGAGTTCCTTCTGCGGAATTGTTGCCATTAAACCCGATGGTAGCAGAAGTGCTACCAGTCACTGACGGTATGAACAACGTCCGGGAACCAAGCGACATTCACCAATGTCGGTGGTGGACAACCTCATTGAAGGGCCACCGATTCGGTTTGCAGATGGGCTTGAGCGGGCGGTCAGCGGGATAGCCGACGCTCAGCATGTAGGCCACCAGGTAGCCGTCGGGCACGCCGAGGATCGCGCGGGGCTTGTCCTGATCGCCCACCGACGAGTGGCCGGTGCCGATGCCAAGGTCGGTGGCCGCGATCATCACCGCCATCGTGGCCTGGCCGACGTCGTATTGGTCGGTCACCTTGCGGCGTTCGCTCGGCGGTTCGGGAATCACGAAAGCGATCGCGGCCGCGGCCCCCGCGATGTGACCGGCGCCCTGCCAGACCGTCGAAAGCTCTTGCAACTGAGGCTTGTCGGTGACGATGACGAAGTCCCAGGCTTGGCGGTTCTGTGCCGAGGGCGCACGCCATCCGGCCTCCGCGATGCGGTTCAGATCGTCGTCCGACATCCACGACTGCACCGCCCATGCTATCCGCGCCCGGCGAGCCGAAACCCTCGCCGCCGCCTACGCAGCCCACCCCCAGCGGTTCCGCCGCAAACCCGCCCCACCCAAGCTGCCCGAAGCAGCCTGGATCAACGAACCACCGAAGGAGAACACCGACACAGAACAAGCAGCCTGACACGTCTCAAATGGTTTGACAGGTTCCGCAGCCGCCGCCACAGGCCCAGCGCGTCAGTGACGTCGCAGATCTCCGTCGACTCCAGGTGGTCCACCCAGCCATCCTAATGAGTATTAGCGGGTGCGGCCTTCGGGCAGACTTGCTATCGGTAGCGGCCGGTGGGTGAGCACTGATGCCTCCTGGATTTCGAGTCCTGATGTCAGATCGTCGCCCCCACCGGTTCGCCCGGGAGAAGGGATCGCTGATGGGATGTCGTGCCCGCCCCGCGTGGCGTGAGCACTGCTTCATTAGGTCGCCGAGAGCTCTCCCGCACGCTGCCGGGCTGTAACCCGGACAACTGCAGACAGGAGCGAGGAGTGGCGAAATTGCTGTACGTGGGCGACGATTGGGCGGAAGATCATCACGACGTCGAACTGATGGACTCGGCGGGACGCAGGCTGGCCAGGGCGCGGCTGCCCGAGGGCGCGGCCGGGATCGCGCGGTTGCACGCGATGATCGGCGCCGAGCTGGGCGCCGACGCCGACATGGCCGAGGTGGCGATCGGAATCGAGACCGACCGGGGCCCGTGGGTGGCCGCGCTGATCGCGGCCGGATACACCGTGTACGCGGTGAACCCGCTGTCGGTGGCCCGGTACCGGGAGCGGCACAGCGTCTCCGGCGCCAAGAGCGACCCGGCGGACGCACACACGCTGGCCGACATGGTCCGCACCGACTCGCACCAGCTGCGCCCGGTGGCCGGCGACAGCGCGGCAGCCGAGGCGGTGAAAGTTGTTGCCCGCTCGCACAAGACGATGATCTGGGACCGCACCCGCCACACCCAGCGGCTGCGGCACGCGCTGCGCGAGTACTTCCCCGCCGCGCTGGAAGCCTTCGACGATCTCGACGCGGCCGATGCGCTGGAACTGCTCGGCAGAGCTCCCGACCCCGCGTCGGCGGCGAAGCTGAACCGCAGCCAGATCCGGGCCGCGCTCAAACGCGCCGGTCGCCGCGACATCGACACCAAGACCAGCCGGATCCAGGACGCGCTGCGCGGCGAGCAGCTCGGCCGCGACCCGGTGATCACCACCGCGTACGCGGCTGCCACCCGCTCGATCGTGGCCGTGCTCACCACCCTCAACGAGCAGATCGCGATCCTGCAAGAGCAGGTGGAGGAGCATTTTCACCGGCACCCGGACGCTGAGATCATCCTGTCGCAGCCCGGCCTGGGACCGATCCTCGGCGCCCGGGTGCTCGCCGAATTCGGCGACGACCCAGCACGGTACGCCGACGCGAAGGCCCGCAAGAACTACGCCGGAACCAGCCCGATCACCCGCGCCTCCGGCAAGAAGAAGGTCGTGCTCGCGCGGTTCGTGCATCAGGACAGGCTCATCGACGCGCTGATGACGCAGGCGTTCTCCGCGCTGCGCGCCTCGCCCGGCGCACGCGCCTACTACGACAAGCAACGCGCCCGCGGCCTCGGCCACAACCCCGCGCTGCGCCAGCTCGCCAACCGGCTCGTCGGAATCCTGCACGGCTGCCTCAAGACCCGCACGCTCTACGACGAAGCCACCGCCTGGCCGTCCCACAATCAAGATCAACAAACCGCCGCTTGACATTTAAGCTCCTGGGATGTCTGACAGCACCACGCCCGGTGAGCTACCGTCGCCAGCGTGGGAAGCGACAACGACGATACCCAGCGGATCATCGACGAGGCGCTGGCGGGACTCGGGTCTGCCGATATCCGGACACTTGCGCAGGTCCGGCTCGATGAGGTGCTCGTCGATGTCGGCGACAAACTTTTCTACGCATACGATTTCGGTGACGACTGGCAGCATGTAATCCGGTTAGAGGCGGTGCTGGCACGCGAGGCGTCCGCGCCACAGGCGATCTGCACCGGCGGGCGCCAACCCGGCCCCGCCGAGGACTGCGGCGGTGTCGGCGGATACGCGCTGCCGGTCGCGGCCACCGATCCAAAACACCCCGACCATGCCGCAGCCCGGGACCACTACGCCGAAATCTACGGTCCCGAAACTGATCCTGGCGATTGGGTGCCGACACAGTTTGACCCCGACCGGATCAACCGTGTGTTGGCCGATCGCGGCAGCATTGCGTCCCCACACGAAATCACCGGCCCGCCAGGGGATCTCCTCGACGGCATGCAGACCACGTACGGGCAGCGCCAGTGGCGGCAACTGCTGGCCAGCGCGCGACTTGACGATCCGGTGTTGATCGACACCGACGCAGCCGCCACGGCGGTACGACCTTACGCGTGGTTGTTGGAGCGGGTGGGCGACGGCGGCATCACACTGACCCAGGCCGGCTACCTGCCGCCGGCACACGTTGAGGCCGCGTTCACCGAGCTCGGGTACGACAAGGTGTGGATCGGGGCCGGCAACCGCGAGGATCTCACCTATCCGGTGCTGCACCTGCGTCAGTCAGCGCAACAGGTCGGGTTGCTGCGCAAGCACCGCGGCCGACTGCTCGCGACCGCACGGGGAAAGGCACTGCGCAGTGATCCCGTCGGTTTGTGGTGGCACCTGGCCGAACGGACACCGGTCGCATCCGCCGACCGAAGTGTCTACGACGCTGGGTTGTTGTATCTGGCCGCGTTGGCCGCCGAGACCAGCGACAACATCGAAACGATCGTGGCGGAATTGCTCGACGCGCTGGGGTGGATGGGCGGCGACGGTTCCCCGATCACAGCGCAGTCGGCGGCAGCCGCTATCTCCGACGTCAAGGACACACTGCGCCGGCTGGGCTTCTTGCAGCGTGCACGATCTGACCCAGACCGACGGGAGCCGCCGACCCGAAACGCCGTCGACTTCGCCCGTGCCGCGCTCACGGCGTGGCCGTCATAGACCCGCAGTCGACCCCCACTGCATCCAGAACCCACCTGGCAGGGGTGTTTTCGGCAGAGAATTTGAGCTTGGTGACAAGTCGTCGCTAGTCTGCCTGCTGTTCCGCTCAGCGCTATCAGCGAGCGGGGACGGTGCTTGGGCGACGAGCGTAGGAATCGTTGGCGACGCGAGTGGTCAGGTCACCAGTTCGTATTCCACTTGCATCAGCTCGTAGATCCTGACTGCTCGCCGGTCGCGGGTCAGGAGTGTCGCCCCAGCAACCTTCGCCGTCGATCCGACCAGCGCGTCGTAGGCTGCGCCGCCGGTGACGTTGTGGATAGCCAGGTGGTTGATCAACTCACGATGCGGTCGCCCATCCAGCGTGAGGTAGTCGGCGGATGTGACATCAGCCAAATACGCTTGGACGACCGCAGGCGCCACGCGATGCGGTGGTGGCAAGCGGGTCAGGACAGAATAGGTCTCCACCGCAGTGTGTGCGACCAGATGAACGCCCCGACTGAGGGCACGCGCGGCGGATTGGTGCGCTTCGTGCCACGTGGCGAATCCGGCAACAAGAACACTGGTGTCGGGGGCGATCACCGCCGCACGCGGTCCATCGTCTCGCGAACGATTTCATCGGTCAACGGGGGCAGCGGGGCGTCCGGCCGTGCGACGAGGACTGAACCTTCCCGAACCAGTTCGACATCGGTCGGCGCCGGTTCAATCTCGATTCGGCCATCGTGCTCCGTAATCTCCACCTGCTCGTTCCCACGCAAGCCGAGGCGATCACGAATTCTCTTGGGGATCACCAAACGCCCTGCTGGATCGATGGTTGTTCTCATGGCACAAAATCTACCATTCCACATTCGTCCCACCCGCCTCAAATGTCTCAAACAACATCCCGTGCCCTCATTGGCGGGTTTCACCAGGCATCTTGTTGATGCCAGCGGCCAGGAGGTTGCCGCAGCGCCCGCAGCGCAACATCCCCGACAACAGATACGTGCGTGCGGTGCGGGATTTGGTCACCGAACGCGCCGCCATACGCGCCAACACCCGATCACGCTCAGCGACGGTGATGATCGCCGGCCACACCGCCGCACCGATCACCTCCCCGCGGTGCTCCCGCAACCCCGCGATGCGACCCGAGGACAACGACCACGGCGGCCTCCGAGGCGCGCACGGTGACCTGTGCTCGGATTGGCCGCAGCCGGCTCATGCCGGTGGCTCCTACCGCATCGAGATCACCGGCGAACCGTCGTATGGCGTCGACGTCTGCTTGAGCAGCCGCCACGGCGACCACAATTACGCCGGCCTGGTGGCCACCGCGATGCGCGTGGTCAACACCATCCCCGCCGTGGTGGCCGCCCCGGCTGGAATCCGGATCACGTTGGATCTGCCGCTGGTCACCGGCCGCGGCCTCTACGCCGCGGGCTAGACGTTTCGGCTAGCCTAACTTTCTTATTTGCCGATGGGAAAGTGAGTTAGGCGATGCAGGAGACCCATGCCCCGCTCAAATCGGGCTGGTATCTGCTGGGCCCCGCCTTCGTCGCTGCAATCGCCTATGTCGACCCCGGCAATGTGGCCGCCAACGTCAGCTCCGGCGCGCAGTTCGGCTTCTTGCTGCTGTGGGTCATCGTCATCGCCAACGTGATGGCCGGCTTGGTGCAGTACCTGTCGGCGAAGCTCGGGCTGGTGACCGGGCGCTCGTTGCCGGAAGCAATCGGAGCCCAGCTGAGACGGCGCGCCCGGCTGGCGTATTGGGCGCAGGCCGAGGTCGTCGCGATGGCCACCGACGTGGCCGAAGTGATCGGCGGTGCGATCGCCTTGCGCATCCTGTTTCGCCTGCCGCTGCTGGCGGGCGGGCTGATCACCGGGGCCGTGTCGCTGCTCCTGCTCAGTATCTCCGACCAGCGCGGCCAGCAATTGTTCGAACGCGTGATCACCGGATTACTGGTCGTGATCGCGATCGGATTCACCGCCAGCTTCTTCGTCGCAACGCCACCGCCCGATGCCGTCATCGGCGGGCTGGTCCCGCACTTCCGCGGAAAGGAAAGCGTGCTGCTTGCCGCCGCCATCCTCGGCGCGACCGTAATGCCGCATGCGGTGTACCTGCATTCCGGCCTGGCCCGCGACCGGCACGGCCACCCCGAGCCGGGGCCGCGGCGACGTCGGCTACTGCAGATCACCCGAGTGGACGTCGGGCTCGCGATGCTGGTAGCCGGGGCGGTGAACGCCGCGATGTTGCTGGTCGCTGCGCTCAATATGCGCGGGCGCGGCCACACCGGTTCCATCGAAAGCGCTTACACCGCCGTGCGCGACACCGTAAACCCCACGATCGCGGTGTTCTTCGCGATCGGATTGCTGGTTTCTGGCTTGGCCTCGGCGTCGGTGGGCGCATATGCCGGCGCGATGATCATGCAGGGATTGCTCTACCGGTCGATCCCCATGTTGGTGCGCAGGCTGGTGACGCTGACGCCCGCGCTGGTGATTCTGGCCCTGGGTGCCAACCCAACCCGAACATTGGTGCTGTCGCAGGTCGTGCTCTCGTTCGGCATTCCGTTCGCGGTGCTGCCGTTGGTTCGGCTGACGAGCGACCGGGCGCTGATGGGAGGCGACGTCAATCACCGCATCACGACCGCTATTGGCTGGGTAGTCGGGGTGATGATCAGCGTGTTGAACGCGGCGCTGATCTACCTGACGGCGAGCGGCTCGGCATAGGGCGAACGGCTTTGGCCTTCGGCTTTACCGGCGGGCCGAGTTCGAGCAGCTCGTCCAGCAGCGCATCCATCTGACTTACCGGGGGCGGCGCTCCGCCCCGCAGGCGATAAGCGCTACGAACGCTGGCCAGCAACCGCAGTTCCCGTTCGATGGTGTCCCGGTCCCGCGTGGTGTCGTCGACCTCAGCGCTCATTGAGTCATCGTTGCACCGAACCGCCGGTGCCGACAGCATGACGCGCCGGAATTAACCTCACGGCCATCATCCGATCAGATCGCCGTCTCGCTGTCGCCGGCCCAAGAGTCGGTGCGGGACTTGGTCGGACACGTAGCATCCGGAGACGGGATCCATTCGACTCATCGCCCCTTCGTCGGCTAGGTACTTCGCTCCGCTAACATCAAGATCGTGACGGCGCGACGTCATACCTATTTCGCGTACGGGTCGAACCTGTGCGCGCGACAGATGGCGCAGCGATGCCCCGACGCCGCCAACCCCCGGCGGGCGGTGCTGGCCGACCACGACTGGTTGATCAATCAGCGCGGCGTGGCCACCGTCGAGCCGTTCGACGGCACCGCGGTGCACGGCGTCGTCTGGCAGCTATCCGATCACGACCTGGCCACCTTGGACAGCGCTGAGGGCGTGCCGCGGCGTTACCGGCGCGATCAGCTGACCGTGCACACCGATGACGGGCCGTCAGATGCCTGGGTGTACATCGACCACCGGGTGCATCCGGGCCCGCCGCGACCCGGCTACCTGGAACGCATTATCGACGGCGCGGTGCATCACGGGTTGCCGCAGCGCTGGATCGACTTTTTGCGTCGATGGGATCCCGCTCGCTAGACTCACCCCCGCTCGCGGCCCACAACGCCTGCGCCACAGGCGCTTTCCGAACTGCTAGCCGAGGGCGGCGTGAACGAGGTCAGCTGCCTGCGGTCGCGCTTCGGTTTCCTTGCCATTCACGGCGGCGGCCTGGAGGAGATGACCGACGTGATCGCCGAACGCGCCGCCGACGCGGCCGACGCGTCGGCGTATCTGGTGCGCCATCCCGACCGCTATCCACATCGCTTGTCGTCGGCTTGCTTTCGCCCTGATCAATCGGCCCGCCTGGCGCAGTTCCTCGGTCACGTGGATGTCGCGATCTCATTACACGGATACGGGCGGATCGGGGCGTACGTGCACGGCCGTTACACTTCCACGCGGCGGGTCGATCCGGACGGCGCCGTGCACACCGGCCTGGTTGAGCGGCCCCGCGCCCAGTGGCCGGTGTGCATCCACGACCACCACGAGGGCTACCTCGGCTGGGCCGACTACCTGGCCAACGAGACCGCCCTGGCGGCCAACCGCACCAACGCCGGGGCCCGGCCGCCGCGTGAGGGGCCGGCGCTGTGTCAGGGCATCATCGCCTGCGGATCTCGCGGCAAGCCGATCCGCACCAACTACCACACCGATCACCGGCCATCCTACGAGTGCTCCGGGCGCGCCGACCGGCTCACCACGCCGACCTGCCGGTCGATCGCCGCGGCCACCGTCGACGAGGCTGTGACCGAGAAGCTGTTGAATGCGTTGAACCCCAACGAGATCGCGCTTGCACTCGCCGCCGCCGACCCGCCGACCAGGTCGCCGACCGGCACCGGCGGCTCGGCCGGGCCGCTGAACTCGCCGTCGAACGCGCCCGCTACGACGCCGATCGAGCCGACCGCGCCTTCCACGCAGTCGAGCCGGACAACCGGCTCGCGGCCCGCAACCTAGAAACCCGGTGGGAGGCCAAACTCGCCGCCCTCGCCGAAGCCGGACAGGCGCTCGCGGCGACCCGGGACACACTGCCGACACTGCCCGGGCGGGCGGAGCTGGAGAAAATCACCGCTGATCTGCCCGGGCTCTGGCACGCGCCCACCACCAGCCACAAGGACCGCAAACGGCTGCTACGCACCGTGATCGCCGGCATCACCCTGCTCCCCGAACCCGAACAGCACAAGGCCCGGATCGGGATCCGTTGGCACACAGGCGCATCCGACGAACTCCGAGTGGATCGTGCCGTTCACCCCGGGACAGCTGTGCGCAGTCCCTCGCCCGCGGTCGAGATGGTCACCCGGCTCGGCCCGACCACCGCCACCAACGAGCTGGCGGGCATGCTCAACGCCGCCGGGATGACCACCGGACACGGCCGCCCATTCGACACCAAAGCCGTTCAATGGATCCGGCATGCCTACCACATCCCCGCCCCGAACCCCTACGCAGACGGCGAGATCAGTGTCGCTGACACCGCCGAACGGCTCGGCGTCAGCACCGGCGTGGTCTACGACTGGATCAACACCGGCAAGCTCACCGCCCGCCGCGGCACCGGCAACCTGCTTTGCATCCCTTGGAACGAGCACATCGAGTCCGAATGCCGTTGCCGCATCACCGAATCCGGCCACCTCAACCCATCGGCCCGACACACCAGCTCCCGCACTCGGGCCTAAACGCCCACGATGTCAGCGTCGGCTGGCATCATAATGGGCAACCACCTCCACAAGCCCCACAAAGGAATCCGATCCCTACATGCGACTGCAGGAAAGGCAATATGAAACATCCGTCCCAGCGATGATGGACCGACCTACGGGAGCCGCTGCTCTGGAAAGGCGACGACTTTGGACATACGGGCGTCGAATCCGCGCGGCAGGCATGAGTCGCACTCGGCATGCCGGTGCTGTCAACTGACAGTGAGGTTCGTCGAGCCATGCTCGCCGTTGAAAAGTCGCTACTAGGCGGGCATTTCGCATCGTGGCTCGGTAGCGTGATTGGTGGGACAGAGGCGACCAAAGTTGGATGTGTGATCAGCATGTCTCGGCGTCGCGTTCGGAATCCGGCTCGCTGCTGTGGTGACCCCGCCACTTTTGATATCCGCTCCGCGCAGCGAACGCGCCGACGATCGCGGTCGCGCACCACACCGCGATCGCCGCGTATGCCGACAACGGTGACCGATTACCGATCGAGGCGCCCAGCGCAGTGTAGACGAATGCTCGCGGTACCGAGCCGATAAATGCGCCAACAGCCATCTGCCACAACGGAACTCCGAACGCCCCGAATGCATAGGACGCCAGCGCATCGGACAGCCCGGGGATGAAACGCTGGCCGACGACCGCCCACAGCGCGCGTCGTTCGATTAGCGCGTCGACGCGGTCGGGGCGTCCAGTCTCCAGCAGCGCCCGCGCGCTGTCCCGGCCGGCGCGAAGGCCGACCAGGCTCGCGACGATCGCGGTGCCCACCGTGGCACCCAGCGTCACGAACACGCCCAGCACCGGGCCGAAGAGCAGCCCACTGCTGGCGGCCAGGATCGGGCCCGGCACGAAGATCGCGCCGAGTACCGCGGACCCCACGATGTAGGTCAGCGGCGCGGCCGGCCCCGTCGCCTTGACCGTGCGCCGCACGTCCTCGATGTCGACAACGCGGCGGACGGCCAGCAGATAGAACAGCGCGCCCAAGAAGGCCGCGAACACGGCGAGCCGCACGATGTGGCGTCGACGCGATGTCGGCACGGAACCGTCAGTCATGGTGACCCCGATTCTTCTGCATCGATATGCGGGTCAAGCGATGACGCTGTCGCGTGACCTCCCAAGACGTGCGCTCATTGGACGCATACGCGTGACGCCGTACCTACCTCGCTCACGTAGGGTCGGGTGGTATGAGGACTGATAACGACACCTGGGAAATCACCGAAAGTGTGGGCGCGACGGCGCTGGGTGTGGCCGCGGCGCGCGCGGCCGACACCGAAAGCCAGGATCCGCTGATCAACGACCCGTTCGCGCGGATTTTCCTCGACGCTGCTGGCGAAGGTCCGTGGGACTGGTTCGGCGCTCCCAAGCTGCCCGCCGAGGTTGTCGAAGCCGAACCGGAGCTGCCGCTGCGGATGCAGTCGATGCTGGACTTTTTCGCGTCGCGTACCAAGTTTTTCGACGACTTCTTCCTTGACGCCGCCAACGCTGGTATCCGTCAGCTGGTGATCTTGGCCGCCGGCCTGGACGCGCGGTCGTGGCGGTTGCCATGGCCTGACGGTGTAACGGTCTACGAGCTCGACCAACCACAGGTGTTGAATTTCAAAACATCGACGTTGCACGAGCATGGTGGCGAGCCCACCTGCCGTCGCGTCGACGTCCCGGTGGACCTGCGCCAAGAATGGCCAACGGCGCTGCAGCAGGCTGGTTTTGACGCGGCTGCGCCCAGTGCATGGTCAGCCGAGGGATTGCTGATGTATCTGCCGGCGACGGCCCAAGAGCTGCTGTTCGACCGCATCCAGGGACTCACTGCCCCCGGCAGCCGGGTCGCGGTCGAGGGACTGGCACCCAACTTCGCCGAGCAGGAGGCGCTTGCGCAGCGGCGCGAGCGGATGGAGCGGGTCCGGGTGTTGATGGCCGAGGCCGACCCGCAGCGCGAGGTCCCGCGAAACGACGAGCTGTGGTACTTCGAGGACCGCGAAGACGTCGGCGATTGGCTTCGCCGCCACGGCTGGCAGGTGAGCGTGACATCATCGGCCGAGCTGATGGCCGGTTATGGCCGCGCGATACCGACACAGCTCGACGACGGCGCCCCGCAGGCTCTGTTCGTGTCCGCGCAATTGTCGGCGAACACGTAGTGCGTCAGACCCGACGCTGCGTATCGAAAAGCCCTAGCTTGACGGTGTGCGCGATCTGCGTGACCGCGGCCTGGGCGCGCACACTGTTGCCGGCCTTGTCCAGCGGCGGCGAGTAGGCGGCGATCGCCAGTCTGCCGGGCGACACTGCGACCAGCCCGCCGCCGACACCGCTCTTGGCGGGCAGCCCAACGGTATAGGCCCAGTCACCGGAACTGGTGTAAAGACCCTGCATCGTCATTTCGGCCAGCACGTGTGACACGTTGGCGCGTTTGATGACGCGCTTGCCGGTGACCGGGTTGATCCCCGCGTTGGCCAGGGTTGCACCCATCATCGCGAGATCGGTGGCGCTGACCAACGTGGAGCATTGCCGGGTGTAGATGTCACAGGCCTCCATCGGGTCGCAGTACATGTTTCCGCCGCACAGCAGCAGCCACGCAATCGCGCGGTTGTGAAAGTTGGTAAACCGCTCCGAGGCGGTGATCTCCTCGCTGACCGAGATTGCGCGCCCCGCGAAATCGCTTTGGATCGCCAAGATGTGGCGCCAGCGGTCTTCAGCGTCGGTGGCCGACACCAGGCTGGCCGCCGTCGTCGCCCCCGCATTGACCATCGGTGACATCGGCATGCCGTTGTGCAGCTCAAGTGCCATGACCGAATTGAAGGACAACCCGGTCGGATCGGCACCCACTTTGCGGTGGAACACCCGCGCGCCGACTTGCTCCATCGCCAACGCGGCCGTGAAGACCTTCGAGATCGACTCCAGCGCGAACTGACGGTCGGCGTCGCCAGCCGAAAATGTCTGACCGTCAACGGTCGCAACGCAGACCCCGAACAACTTTGGGTCCACCTCGGTCAATGCCGGTATGTAGGCTGCATTCTTGCCGCGGCGGTTCTTCTTATGCCTGGCGTGTGCCGCGGCAACTGCGCCGGCGATCCGGTCGGCGGAGATCGGTGTGGTGGCCAAGGGACGAAACCTCAGCGCCCGCGGGCGCCGGCCGACTTGATGTAGGTCCACGGTTGCTGCGGACGGTCCTTGAGATAGCCACGCTGCCAATTCCATTGGGGTGATTGCCAATCCGGCCCCGGTCAGCCAGAAGTCGCTCATGCTGGCGATCCAGCCCGGTGCGGCCTGCATGATCATCCGGTTGCCGTCTGCCGGGGTGATATCCAGGATGACGTTTTCGAACTGGCCCTGCCAGAAATCGGTAAAGCTGGTGTGGCCCGGAATGATTGACCCGTCGGCAGTCGCATCGCCGGTCGCGAGGAAGGCACTGCAATGGTCGCCCTCGTCGCCGACCGGTGACAACGCGGTGTAGCGGCCCGAGTTTTTGGGCCACCAGTAGCCGATGAGTTCCATCCAATCATTGAGACCCAGCACATCGTCGAACGTGGCCGGCACGCCAGCAGACGTCAGACCCGCGGCCACGCCCTCCATCTCCTCGCCCAGCTCGTCGGGGACCTTGTCGGCGTGCAGGTCGGCGGCTCGCTCGACAAAGAAGTCGTAGCTCATCCCGATGTGCTGGTAGGTCATCTGCCGGTAGACCCGGATCGACTCCGCGTACTCGTCGGCGACGAGGAAACCGTACTGAAAGCCGCGCGCGGCCGGTGATCCTTTGACCGTGACGTGCAACCAGCCGTTGAGGTCCCTGCGCGAGGCGTCGGCAAGCCACCCCCGCTGCTGGTCGGTGAGTTCCAAGGGTGCTGTTCTCGCCACCGGTTCGGGCCGGCCCGGCGGTGGTTCGACGCTGTGACCCTTTGGTGCCGGGACAGTCGCTGCCACAAGACCTCCTCGGTTTTCGCCGTTGAACTCGAGGCTACCCAGCGCATCGCCTGATGGTCCGAATCGTGCCACAACCAGGCTTTTCCCACTGCGCCACCAGGTTTGCCGGAGCCCGCGCTGATCGGACACTCTGCGTGCCGTCCAGCGGACTCAGCTCTCGGTGCCGCGTAGCCGAACCATCCGCGTCGTCGAAGTCTCGTCCAGCTCCACGAGGTCAGAGCGAGATCGCAGGAAGTCACTGAAAGACTTGAATCCCAGCGACTTTTCGCTGAACGACGGGTCCATCCGCTTCATCTGCGCCTTTACTGCGGAGTTGTGCAGCCAGTCTGCATCGTCTTTCTCCAGCCCGATGCGCATCGCGCGTGTCAGCAGATCGGTGGCCGCTTTCTGCGGGTCGGGCGGTGGCGGCTCGTCGGCGTCGGTGGGCTTGGCCCGGCTGACCCGCTTCTTTGGTGCGTCGTCAGCGGGTGCCGGTTCGGGCACCGGAACGCCGGGCAGCGCGTCGTAGACGACGAAGTCGTCGCACGCCGCCGCCAGCGCCCGGCTCGACGAGCCGGCCACCCCGACGCCCACCACGTAGCGGCCGAGCCGTTTACAGCGTTGCGCCAGCGGGATGTAGTCGGAGTCGCCGGCCGCGATCACCACATGGGTCAGATCCGGCAGGCGGAACATGTCCTCCACCGTGTCGACGGCCAGCCGGATATCGGCGCCGTTCTTGCCGTAGGCCGCCGCGGGGAACAGCTGCACGAGGTCAACTGCCCGGCCCACCAGCTGCTCGCGGTAGCCCGTATTGACCTCGGCCGACCAGTCCGCGTACGCCCGGGTGAGCACCAAGGTGCCGAACGACGACGCGAAGTCGATGATGGCGCCGACGTCGACGGTGCCCCGCGCCAGCCGGTCTGGATGCTTGTCCAAGCCCTTGGCCTTGTCCTTCTGAAACGATCCGCGGCCATTCACCTGGTCGTAGCGGGAGATCACGATGTTGTCGAAGTCGAGGTAGACCGCAACACGACCCTCGCCAAGATCTGCCATGAGTCCAGTCTTGACTATCGGCTAAGCGGCGGAGGCGTTAGGTGCCCAGTGGGTCGCTTCCGGCCCGTCGACGCAGCGTCCACCCGACGAGAGCATAAATCGCCACAAGGTCGAGCGCGATGGCCGCCAGATTGAACCAAAGGTAGGTGGACACCCAGACGGCAGAGATTATCAACGACGCCGACGCCGGCATCACGATTCTCCTAGCGGCGCGGCCACTGGTGAGCTAAAGTGACCTCTGCCTGATATTAAGAGATCACTTGGGAGCCGTCAATGCCGTCAGCGCCAACACGGGATCGGCTGGTCACCGAGGCCATGCGCCTCTTCGGCGAACAGGGCTACCAGGCCACCAGCATCACCCAGATCGAAGCCGCCGCAGGCCTGGCGCCCGGGTCGGGCGCGCTCTATCACCACTTCAAATCCAAAGAAGCACTCCTCGAAGCAGGCATCGACCGCCAGCTCGACCGCCGCCGCGCCATGCACGACATACGGACGCTGTTCGCCGGCCTCGGCGACCTGCGTATCGAACTGACCATGCTCGGCCGCTACGTCCTCACGGTGCTCGACGAGGAAACCCAGCTCCTTCAAATCGCCGCGCGCACACCGCCAGACCAGTCGCCGCGGCTCAACAACGCCTATGCCGCCCTCATCGAGGGCCTCTACGCAGAAGTCGCCGACTGGATCAAGGGCTGGGTCCCGAAGGCCAGCGACCAGGATGCCAAGGCCATCGCAGTCGTCGGCGTAGACGCACTGCTGGGCAAGCGGGCGACGAACACCGTATTTCGTTTGCCGGAAACGAATTTGCACGACGAGCACTACATCGCCGAGTGGACGGCGATGCTGGCCGGCCGCGTTGAAGCGCTCCGCTGAGATGGCGCGAATCGATCTCTCTCACGGCATTCTGCGCTATCGAGACCAGGGGCAGTGGCCCGAGCGTCGTTCTGGTGCATGGGCCGTTCATGAATGGCGGCGTGTGCGATGAGTTGGTCCGCTGCTCGCAGGCCGCCGCTGTAATGCCTGACCTGCCGCGGGCACCCATCGGACCCGGATGAACGGACGCACCCGCGTGCCTGGCTGGAGTTGATTGACGACGGCGCCGGACCTACGTCCAGATTGATCAGCCCGTCGACCGGCAGTACTAGTCTGAAAGCGTTTCAGCCACAGGAGGCAGCAATGAGCGAGCACGAAGTCAAGATGATCATTTTGTCGACAGACGACCTGGATGAATCGATCCGGTTTTACAGCGAGACCCTCGGTATGTCACTCAAATTTCGCGACGGCGCCCACTTCGCTGCCCTCGACGGCGGGCCGATTACCCTCGCGCTGGCCACCGCGGTCGACCATCCGATTCCCGGACAGGTCGTCGTCGGGATCAAGACCGACGACGTCGATGCCGCGGCCAAGGCCGTCGAGGCCAGTGGCGGCGGCATCGTGAAAGGCCCGTACGACGACGCCCATGAGCGCCGCGCCGTGGTCTACGACAACAAAGGCAATGGCGTAGTCTTCTACAAACCGCTGGCCCGGTGAATAACGAAGACATCAGAGCGCGCGCCATCGAAGCGGTGGACTTCTTCATCGCGGCGGTAGAGCAAATTCCCTCGGATAGTTGGGATCTGCCGTCGAACCTCGTGGGTTGCAGTATCCGCGATCCGGTAGGTCACGCCACCAGCAGCGCAGCGAAGATCGTCACGTCCGTTGAGGGTGGCGAGATATGGCAGAAGCCTTCCGAGCCGGAGGACTAGAAAAGCAATGACGCGGCAGCGCAGCTTCGAGAGCTGGCTCGCCGGCTTCAAGATGGTTTGTCCAGTGCCGAAATGGATGCGATGCGGCCGTCGCCGCAGGGCGAGGTTCTGCTACACCGGGCGCTGACCTATCCCGTTTCCGATGTGGCTCTGCATAGCTGGGACGCCTATCGCTCACTGGGCCGGCTGGCCGAGTTGCCCGAGGACTGCTTGCGTTCTCCCGTGAGTTGGCGGAGTCGGTGCCGGGGGCCTGCTGCGTCGGACTGGCGGGTTCGGGCCGGCGCGACCTGTAGCCAAGGACGCGACTCCGACTGCCAGGTTCACGGCCTATCTCGGGCGTTCTGCGTGACTCTGCGGACAAGCTGAGGCCTCGCCGATAAATAAAGCGGCGTGTTGATGTGCGGTTATGGGACGACACCGTTGGCGGCGAGGTAGACGTTGAATTCCGTGGCCGTGGTGGTGGGGGCGGCCGGTTGGGTCCGGTGGTGGAGCTGTGTGAGCAGCGGTTGGGTTTCTGCGATGATCCTGACGACGCTGGAGGCGGCGATATCAAGCAGTGCGGCGATGTGCTTGGTGGGCAGCTCGAACCGATTCTTGATCAGGGTTGTCGCGATTCGCTCGGCGACGGTGACTGAGCCCGGGCGGGGCCGGCGGTTTGGAGCGGCTTTGCGTTGCTCTCCTGGGCGCCGTTGCAGGATGGCTTCGCGTTGTATGTCGCGTAGTGCGGTGATCCGGGTCGTCAACTCCTCGAACGCGGCCGGTTGTAGGCCGGTTACCGCGGGATGGGTCAGCCAGGCGCGGTCGATGTCGGGTTGCGCGGTCGAGGCCGGGGCGGGGTCGGGTTGGTCGGGGCGCAGGGTGTAGTTCCAGTCGCCGTGCCAGTCGTGGCGGGTGATCGGCAGGCCCGCGAGTTGGGTGTCGCTGATGGTGACGCCGGTCGGGTAGGTGTTGGTGTCGAGTTCGGCGTGCACGCGCAGCCCGGAACCGGTAGTGGTCGCGGCGATCGTGTTGACGATGACCTCGTGGCTGATCAGCGGCTTACCGCGCCAGATCATGGAGATGTGGGAGCCCCCGGAGTCCGCGGTGACTAGCAGCCGGTTCGCGTCCAGCACGCCGGGGAAATCGTGGCCCTCGACCTGCACCGGCTCACCTTTCGGTCGCCAGTCCCGGTCGCCGTTTTTGTACTGTCCAACCAGGTCCTTCTTCTTGGTGTCCACGCTGACTACCGGCTGGTTGTCCGCCTGATGGGTTTTGACCTGCTCGTTGAGCTAGTTGAACTGATCGTCGCGGTCGGGGCTCTGGGCGCCCTCCAACGTTTTGACGTTGCCTTGCAAGCTGAAACCCTGCTCGCGCAGCAGGTCCGCGACCACATCCGGACCGACCTTGTGGCCCGAGTCGTCAACTCCGCGGCGAGGTTGCGAGCCGACCGTGTTGTCCACCGCAGCGGCGACATCGGATCACCCCGCTCGTCGGGCTCGACCAATGCCAGCAACGCCGGAACCAAACCGGGGTCGTTGTCGGACAATCGTTTACGGCCACCACCGGGGCGACGGACCCGGCCCAGCGGAGCCTGCCCGGACTCCAACTCGGTCACCCCCAGCGACACCGTCGCCTCACGCATCCCGGCCGTCCGGGCGACCAACCGGATCCCGCCATGCCCTCACGACCTGGCCTCCGCCGCTACCGCCAACCGCCGCTGACGCTCATCCAGATGCGGCAGCAGCGCATCGAATTTCGCCGCCAACGCCGTCCCGACATCCTCTGACACGCTCACGCCACAAGCATGACAGCCGAAACACTAACCTACGCTTTATTTACCGGCGAGCCATAAGGAGCCAGATGCGCGCTGCCATCGGCTAATTCATGGCGGGTGATCGGCGTGAGCGCGTACAGCGCCGACAGCGCAAGCGCCTCGGTGGTCGATTCGTGGGCAAGCATTCACCCCAGTATCCGGCACGGCTAGCAGGACTCGTCGAGCCGAATTGCTATGTCAGATCATTCGTGCGATCCCTGGTCGAGGCGAAACGGTGGCGCTCGTCGCGCAGCAGCGTGCTGTAGGCGCACCCGGATTGCCCACCGGTTGATTTCGATCATGAAGTTGTACAACCCCTTCGAGTACTGCCCGCTGAACAGCAAGCCGACTACGGCGATCACCAGCAGGATCGCTATCAGCGGCGGCGCGCGAGGTAGGGCCGACAGAGTCGTTGGCGTTCAACATGAAAGCGTGCCAACCGGCGGCGAAGAAGGCATTTTCACGCCCGCAAGGCGTCCCCCGGAGGGATATGGAGCTAATGGGAACCAGCGGGCACGGTCCATCGGGCAGACTCGCTAGCGGTAGCGGCCGGCGGGTGAGCACTGTTAGCTCCTGGACTTCGAGTCCTAGCTAGAGGTAGATCGTTGCCCCCGCCGGTTAGCTCGGGAGGAGGGATCGCTGATGGGATGTCGTGCCCGCCGCATGTGGCGTGAGCACTGGTTCATTAGGTTGCCGGCAGTTCGCCCGCACGTTACCGAATCATCCATTGGTGTCGAACCAGGAGGATTGGTTTTGTTATTCGTGGAAGACGATTGGGCGGAGGATCATGGCTGACATGGTGCGCACCGACGCGCATTCAGCTGCGGTCCGTCGCAGCCGACAGTTCTCAGGTTCAGGCGATCAAAGTGGTTGCCCGCGTGCATAAGACGCTGATTTGGGAACGCACTCGCCATGTGCTGCGTCTGCGGCATGCGCTGCGCGAGTACTTCCCGGCCGCGTTAGAGGCCTTCGAAGACCTCGACGCCGCTGACACGCTGCAGTTGCTGACCAAGGCGCCCGGCCCGGCCTCGGCGGCCAAGCTGACTGGCCCCCAGATCCGGGCTGCGCTCAAAGGCGCCCGCCGCCGCGACATCGACACCAAAACCGCGCGTATTCAGGACGCTCTGCGCGGCCGGCAGCTCGGCCGCCGCGAGGCGATGGCCGGCGCGTACGCGGCTACCACCCGCTCCATCGTGGCAGTCCTTCGTACGCTCAACGAGCAGATCGAGGTCTTGCAAGGGCAGGCGGAGGCCCATTCTGGCCGGCACCCGGACGCTGAGATCATCATGTCCCAGCCCGGCATGGGACCGTTGCCCGGCGCCCGGGTGCTCGGCGAATTCGGTGATGCCCCAGGGCGTTACACCGATGCCAAGGCACGCAAGAACTATGCCGGCACCAGCCCCATCACCCGTGCGTCGGGCAAGAAGAAGGTCGTGGCACACCCGGTTCGTGCACAACCACCGGCTCATCGACGCGCTCATGCTCCAAGCCCAGTCCGCGCTACGCGCCTCACCCGGCGCCCGCGCCGACTGCAACAAACAACGCGACCGGGAGCTGAGCAACAACGCCGCACCACGCCAGCTCTCCAACCGGCTCGTCGGCATCCTGCACGGCTGCCTCAAAATCCGCACCAACTACAACGAATCAACCGCATGGCCCCAACCCAAAGACCCAGGTCAACAATAAAATAACCCAGATCAACAAAATGCCGCTTTGACAAACCAGTTCATGGGATGTCTACCTCCTTAACGAGGTCGTCCCGGTCTTCGTGGAATTTTGAGGTGGCGATCCCCACCTGAGGCCTACCGAACGGTAGGTCGCCGGATGAACCACCACGAACACCCAAGGAAGGGGACCGCTGTAACGACCGTACCCACGGCTCGCGCTGGCTATCGCCGATATCGACAGCGTTCGACGAGGATTTAGCAGCGATGCATTTCGCGAAATTTCAGGCAGTGCTGAATTGACGGGTTACTGTCTGCGATAGGCATTGCAAACGACGCTGCGGAGGGCAAATGGCTGCCTATCAGACTGTGGTGGTCGGCACCGATGGCTCGGAGCCTTCACTGCGTGCGGTCGACTGAGCGGCCAAGATTGCTGCCGATTCCGACGCGAAGTTAATCATTGCGACCGGCTACTTCACCCATGCGAACGACAAGCGCGCGGCCGACATCCTCGGGGAGGAGGCCTACCTGGTGCAGGGCAACGCGCCAATTTACTCGATGTTGCACGAGGCCCGTGACCGAGCAAAGGCGGCCGGCGCGAAGAACATCGAAGACCGGCCGGTCAAAGCTGCTCCGGTGCAAGCGCTGGTCGACCTCGCCGAGGAGGTCGGAGCGGATCTGCTCGTGGTCGGCAACGTGGGACTAGACGCGCGATCCGCGATCGTCGGGCGGCTGTTCTCGATCCCCGGAGCTGTCGCCAACCGGGCCAAAATCGACGTGCTGATTGTTCGCACCAGTGGCTGATCGCCTACACGATCAGCACGCCTGACTTCCTGGGCTCGCAGCCGGGCACGTGCCCGAGCATGTCGAATGCCGCGTGCATCGCGGCGTCTGCGTGAATGATGTACGTCGCTGCCAGCTGCATACCGTTACCCAAGATGCAATAGGGAAGCCCGACCTCGTAGTCGCTAATTGCCTCCAGCAACTGACTATTCAGCATCGGATCGGGGCTTGGCATCCGCCGGTGCAGATCCGCAACCGCGCCGGCGGCGTTTCGGCAGGCTGCGCCCGTGGCGGCGATCTCCCGCTGGCTCGCGGCGGCAGTGATGTTGTTGCGCGCGATGGCCACAGCGTCAATCATCGGCTCGGATTCGGTGAGCCATACGCGCAACCGCACCCGCATCTGGGGATCAGATGCGCTCGGTGGCGCCGGTGCAGCGCCGGCCAGTGACTCCGGTTGATGGCTCGACGACTTGTGATAGACCCACGCCGACAGCGCGGCGGTGACGATTAACAACACCGCAGCGCGCAGACTCGACGTTGCCATAACGCTGCGTACCCGCGGCATTCACCGAGTAATCCTGAGGCCCAGAGGGGCGCCGCAGCATCACGTGCATCAGCGGTATCAGCCGGCCGGGGTACGGACTGCTATGCGGAAGCGATATCGCATCTGACATCGGTTCGACGAAGTCGCTAATGGTTGAGAAATCCGGTGTGGCGAGCTTGATCCGCGCGTCGGTTAAGTCAAGCTGAAGCGATGAGGTCGCGACGCCGCCTCGCCGCCCTGCTAGCGGCGATAATGCTGGTCGGCGTGATGCTGGCCAGCGCCGTGCCCACCTCCTACGACCCGCCGGCCTTCGTCGCAAACCCGGTTGATCACGTCGACACGCTGATCGGCACCGGGACGGGTGGGCAGCGGGTTGGAGAGATCAACAACTTCCCCGGCGCCGCTGTGCCGTTCGGCATGGTGCAGTACTCGCCGGACACCGCTGGCAACTACGCGGGCTACGACCACGGCAACCGGCAGGCCACCGGATTCAGCCTGACGCACGCCTCGGTGGGGTGTGCAGCATTCGGTGACATTCCGGTGCTGCCGACCACCGACCCGGTCGGCTCCGAGCCCTGGAACGCAACCGAGGAGATCGCCCACGACGACACCGAGGTCGGTGTACCCGGCTACTACACCGTCCGGTTCCCCGCAACGAAAGTGACCGCGGAACTCACCGCCACCACCCACACCGGGGTGGGCCGGTTCACCTACCCCGACAACGGCCACCGCGCGCTGTTCTACGTGAATTCCGGTGCGTCGCTTGCGGGCACCGCGGCCGCGAACATCCGAATCGGCGATGACAACACGACGATCACCGGATCGGCAACCAGCGGTGGCTTCTGCGGCAAGGACAATGTCTACACGGTGTACTTCGCGATGACGTTCAGCCAGCGGTTCACGTCCTACGGCACCTGGGACGGCTACTCGGTCTTCGCCGACTCCCGCAGCGCGTATTCGAGTTACGCCGGCTCCAGCGGGGGATACGTGGGCTTCCCCGCGGGCTCACGGGTCGAGGTGCGGACTGCGCTTTCCTACGTCAGTCTCGACGGAGCGCGAGCCAACCTTGCTGCCGAGGGCAACGGGAGTTTCGACGACGTCCGCGCCGCCGCGGCGAAAGAGTGGAATGCCAAGCTGTCTCGCATTGCAATCGCCAGCGCCGACGACCGCGACACCGAGACCTTCTACACCGCGCTGTACCATTCCCTATTGAGCCCCAACACCTTTAACGACGTCGACGGCCGCTATCTCGGATTCGACGGCGACGTGCACACGCTGCCCGCTGGGCACACTCACTACACCAACTTCTCCGACTGGGACACCTACCGCGGTCTTGCCTCACTGCACGGACTGCTGTTTCCAGAACAGGCCAGCGATATGGCCCAGTCGCTGGTGAACGACGCCGAGCAGAGCGGGTCATTTCCACGGTGGGCGCTAGCCAATGCCGCAACGGCGGAGATGACCGGCGACAGCGTCGTTCCGTTGATCGTGAACTTCTACGCTTTTGGCACCAAGGATTTCGACGTCCAGACGGCGCTTGATTTTATGGTCGACGCCGCGACCAAAGGCGGCGTCGGTCGCAACGGTTACGTGGAGCGGCCCGGGATCGCAACCTACCTTCAGCGCGGCTACCTTCCGCTGAACGCGGACTCCTGCAGCGCTGGCGCGATCCCCGGTGCATCAATCACGTTGGAGTGGTCGGTCGACGATTTCACCATCTCCCGATTCGCCGATGCGCTGGGCGATTCCGCGACCGCCACCGGATTCCAGAACCGGGCCCAGTACTGGCAGAACCTGTTTAACCCCGCGACCCACTACATCTCGCCGCGTGATGCCATGGGCTTTTTTCCGCAAGCCCCCGGGGTTGTGGAGCCTGCCGAGGGCTGCTTCAGCCAGCTCGGATTCGACGAGGGCAACGCCGAGCAATACCTCTGGTATGTGCCGCAGAACATCGCTGGCCTGGTGACGGCACTCGGCGGCCGAAAAGCGGTGGGAGAACGGCTCGACCGCTTCACCGAGCGGCTCAACGTCGGCCCGGAAGAGCCCTACCTGTGGGCCGGCAACGAGCCAGGTTTCGGCGTGCCGTGGCTATATGACTACATCGGTCAACCGTGGAAGACCCAGCAATTGGCCGACCGGGTGCGCAGTACTCTGTTTGCTCCCACACCCGATGGCGAGCCGGGCAACGACGACTTGGGCGCGATGTCCAGCTGGTACGTGTGGACCGCCCTCGGCCTATACCCGAGCACACCGGGAACGTCGATCCTGACGGTGAACACGCCGCTTTTCGATCGCGTCGTGATCGCGCTGCCCGCAGGCAAATTCATCAAGATCTCCGCGCCGGGGGCATCCGGACCCAACCGGATGCGCTACATCACAAGCCTTCATATCGACGGCCGGCCCACCGACAACACGTATCTTCCAGAGTCGATCATCCGCACCGGCGGCGATTTGGCCTTCTCGCTTTCTCCTCGGCCAGACAAGGCCTGGGGCACTCGGGAGGATTCCGCGCCGCCATCGTTCGGTGCAGGAAGCTCGGCGGTGACCGTTAATGTGTCGCCGGCCGTCGTCCACGTCGCGCCCGGAGGCGCGCTCAATGTGACGGTTGACGCGCAACGGATGATCGACGGCCCGGGCGGCTACACGATCACCGGCACGTCCGCCAACAAAGGAATCAAGCCGAAAGGCGTGTCCGGACACTTCGGCACGGACGGATCTGCTCGCGCGAGTGTCGGCATCACCGTCGCGGCGTCGGTGACCGACGGGTACTACCCGCTCGTTCTTACCACCAAGGCCGGCGACGGCGCCCGGACGTTCAAGCTCCTGGTCATCGTCGAGCACGACTGAGTAACCGGTGCATGCTGGTACCCATGACCCGAAACCAGCTCACCGAGCAGATCGTCGTCGCCCGCTTGGCCAGGGGCTTGACTTGGCAAGAGTTGGCCGACGCGATCGGCCGGCCGGTGGTGTGGACCACCTCCGCGCTGCTTGGCCAGCACCCGATTCCCGCCGAACTCGCCCATCTGCTCGTCGAGAAGTTGGGTCTGGATGAGTCGGCGGTGGCGGTGCTGGCCGCGCCGCCCATGCGCGGCGGGCTGCCCACCGCGGTGCCCACCGACCCGACCATCTACCGCTTCTATGAGGCGCTGGCGGTATACGGCGGGGCGATCAAAGAGCTCATCCTTGAGCAGTTCGGTGACGGGATTATGAGCGCGATCAACTTCAGCGTCGACCTGCGAAAGATGCCACACCCGTCGGGTGACCGTGTGGTTGTCACATTCGACGGTAAATTCCTTCCCTACGAATGGGTTTCGGCAGAAGGCTGAGGACGCGGCCACGGACGCATTCATCGACTGATGTCGCTGCGTCGATCAATGTGAATGATTTCGAGGCGGCGGCTGGCGTCGTCGACGGCGTAGATGACGCGGTAGTCGCCGCGGCGCGCCGAATGCAGAGATTCGTTCCGCAGCGCCTTGCCGAGTCTCGGCGGATTCTCGGTCGCAGTGGTGGTGACCGCGACCTGGTACGGCCCGTCGGCGCTCACCGAGAGGTGTAGCGGTTCCGGATCTGGTGGTTGCTCACGAACCACCCGGCCTCCGCATCGGCCCGGCGCCCCCGGCGCTCGTAAAGAAACCGTCAACAAACGAGCACCGTCATCCGTCCGCGCTTAAATTCTGTTCAAGACCGGTGAGAGTCTTTTCAATACCGGTGAGAGCCGAGTCGCTTGATGCTCGTAATCGGACAGGACGGTGACTATCGGTGCTGCTGACCGGGTTGGCGCTCGCGGCGGTCTTGGCGCCTTACCCGGTCGCTGTGCCGCTTTTTCCGGGGAGGCCGTAATTGAGTAGCGCAGTCGCGGGGATCGCATTCCTCGTTTTGCTCGTGGCAGCGTTGGCGGCGACGCATGCGCCGCTGGGCGACTACATGTACCGTGTCTACACGTCGCCGCGAGACTTGAAAGTCGAGAAGGCCATATATCGCGTCATCGGCGTCGACGCAAAAGCTGAACAATCTTGGCCCGCCTATGCACGCAGCGTTCTGGCGTTCTCGGCGGTCGGTGTTTTGGTCTTGTTCTTCTTCGAGCTGTTCCAGGACAAGTTGCCGCTGCACCTGCATGATCCGGCGACCAAGATGACGCCGTCGTTGGCCTGGGATACCGCGGTCAGCTTTGTGACCAACACCAGCTGGCAGTCCTATGCCGGTGAGTCGACGGAGGGCCATCTGGTGCAGATGGCCGGCCTGGCGGTGCAGAGCTTCCTGTCCGGTGCGGTGGGCATGGCGGTGGCGGTGGCCCTGGTTCGCGGATTCGCCCGTGACAAAACCCAAGAGCTGGGCAACTTTTGGGTCGATATGGTCCGTGGCACGGTGCGTATTCTGCTGCCGATCGCGTTCGTCGGCGCGGTCGTGCTTCTGGCCGGCGGGGTGATTCAGAATTTCCACCTCAACGACCAGGTCGTCACCACGTTGAACGGCGTCCATCAGACGATCACCGGCGGACCGGTCGCCAGCCAGGAACCCGTCAAGTTGATCACCGGCGACGGCGGCGGGTTCTACAACGCCCAATCAGCGCATCCGTTCGAGAACCCGAGCGGATGGACGAACGGCTTCCAAATCTTCCTGATGTTCGTGATCCCTTTTTCGATGCCCCGCACCTTCGGGCGCATGGTCGACAGCAAAAAACAGGGTTACGCGATCGCCGCGGTCATGGGTGTTCTCGTCGCGGCGAGCGAGGCTCTCGTCCTGCTGTTCCAAGTGGGTCATCACGGCACCGTGCCCACGGCGACCGGTGCCGCCATGGAAGGTGTCGAGCAGCGTTTCGGGGTCTTCGACTCGGCGGTCTTCGCTGGTGCCGGCACGCTTACCTCCGACGGCGCCGTCGACTCGATGCACGACTCCTACACCAGCCTGGGCGGGCTGCTCACGATGTTCAACCAGCAACTCGGCGAGATAGCGCCGGGCGGGATCGGCTCGGGTCTGTACGCGCTGCTGGTGCTGGCGGTGATCTCGGTGTTCATCGCCGGGCTGATGGTCGGACGTACGCCGGAATACCTCGGCAAGAAGATCAGAGCCCGCGAGATGACATTGTCGACGACCTTTATCCTGGCCACCGAGCTGGCGGTGTTGCTCGGCACCGGAATCGCGATGGCGTTCCCCAGCCCGCGGGCCAGCATGGCCAACACCGGGCCGCACGGCCTGTCGGAAGTGCTCTACGCGTTCACTTCGGCGGGTAATACCAACGGGTCGGCGTTCGCAGGGCTGTCGGCGAATACTTTGTTCTACAACACCGCACTGGGGCTGTCGATGCTGCTGGGCAGATACCTGCCGATGATCCTGGTCCTCGCATTGGCTGGTTCGCTTGCCCGCCAAGGACATACGCCGGCATCGGTCGGCACGCTGCCCACCCACCGGCCGCAGTTCGTCGGTCTGGTCGCTGCGGTGGCGGTCATTCTCTGCGCGCTCACCTTCCTACCGGCGCTAGCGCTGGGGCCACTGGCCGAAGGCATCCATTAGATGCGCGGTCGGGCCTACCTCGAGGCCGATTGGCGGCGCGAGGCGCTGCGCACCAACCTGTGGCTCGTCCCGGTGCAGGAAACGGTTGCGGTAGTCCTGTTGTTCGCCCTCACTTACGCGATCGACCGCTCGGCCTATAACGGAATCATCGCGCTGCCGTCGTGGGTGCTGAACGGCAGCGCCGATTCGGCCCGGGCCGTGCTGGCCACCATTGCCGCGGCGATCATCACCGTGGTCGGCATCGTCTTCTCGATCACCATCGTGGCCCTGACACTGGCCTCGACGCAGTTCGGGCCGCGGATGGTGCGAAACTTCGTACGTGACCTGGGAACTCAAATTTCGTTGGGCACGTTCGTCGCGTCGTTTTCTTACGCGACGATCGCGCTGGTCTCGGTGGGCGGCGGCCCGCATGGCGATTTCGTTCCGCACCTGTCGATCACGGTGACGTTCATCCTGACCTTGGTTGACGTGGCGGCGCTGATCTTCTTCTTCAACCACGTCGCCGCGATGATTCAGCTTCCGGTGGTGATCGCCCGCATCGCCGGGACGCTGGCCGAGGAGATCGCCGCGCTCGATCGCGGCGATTCCTACGGGGTCGGCGCGGCGCGTGGCCCCTCGCATGAACAGTTGCTGGCCAGGTTGGCCGAGTCGGGCGCCCCGATCCGCGCGCCGCGCAGCGGCTATCTCCAGGTGATCCGCCACGACGTGCTGGTCAAGATTGCCAGCAAGGCCGACGCGGTGGTCCAGTTGCCCTCCCGTCCCGGGCATTTCCTGGTCGCCGGTCAGGTGGTGGCCTGGGTGTGGCCGCCAGAGGCTGCCCCGGCTGTCGCCGATCGCCTTGCGCTGGGCCACGTGACGGGCGCGTATCGCACGCTGGCGCAGGATATCTCGTTCGGCTTCGATCAGCTGGTCGAGATCGCGCTGCGGGCGCTCTCGCCCGCGGTCAACGACACGTTCACGGGGATGACCTGTGTCGACTGGATTGCCGACTGCCTGTGCCGGCTCTCCACATCGTGGCACCCGCAACGGATCCGCCGCGACGCCGCGGGCAACATCCGTGTCATCGCGTTCGTCGCCGATTTCAACCGGCTTGTGGAGCGCAGCTTCGACACCATCCGTCAGGCCGCAATCGGCATGCCGGCCATCATGATTCGCCAGCTTGACGCGCTGGCCAAGGTCATCGAACAAACCCCCGACCGCAAACGCCGGACGGTCCTGCTTCGCGAAGCCGAGGCAATCCAGCGACTGAGCCTGGCTACAGTAACCGAACCCACCGACCGCGACGACGTCACCAGGCGCTACGAGGCGGTCATGGCGCTGGTCGGCTCCACTGTGCCGGCGCGGCCCGCCGACATCCGACCGATTGACGACGGATTCGACTACGGCAAGGCCGCGCCCGCCGTCTAAGCCGCCCCAGCGCTGTCACCGGCGGCGACTACAGTCGGGCTGATGACCGCTCCACTGAAGGCTGACCTCGTCCTGTCCGGTGGCGGCGTCAAAGGCATCGGGTTGGTCGGCGCCGTCGTCGCGCTGATGGAAGCCGGCTACACCATTCCGCGTGTCTCCGGCACATCCGCAGGCGCGATCGTCAGCGCTGTCTTGGCCGCCGGCTTCGACCAGTTGACTCCCTACGAGGTCAAGGAAATCGCGATGACGTTGCCTTATCGCAAATTCCTCGACCGAGAGCCCTTCACCAAGGTTCCGCTGCTCGGCACGGGGTTGGACCTGCTGAACGGAAATGGGTTGTACAAGGGCGATTTCGCGCGTGAGTGGATTCGTTCGCAGCTGCGAGACCTTGGCGTGCGCACCTTCGGCGACCTGGCCTTCGACGACGCCAATCTGCCGCCGGAGCGGCGCTACCGGCTGGTGGTCACCGCGGCCGACGTGACCACCGGCCAACTGGTGCGGTTGCCGTGGGACTATCACCGGCTCTATGGGATGGACCCCGACGAGCAGGAGGTCGCCGATGCGGTCCGCGCGTCGATGTCGATCCCGTTTTTCTTCAAGACCGTCAAGCTGACCAGCACCGAGGGCTTGACGTCCACGTTGGTCGACGGCGGGATGCTGTCGAACTTCCCGCTGGACACCTTTGACCGCACGGACGACAAAGCGCCGCGCTGGCCGACATTTGGGGTGACCGTGTTGCCGAATCTTCCGCAGGGCAACGACAAGGTGATTCCGTCGTTAGCGCCGTTGCATTGGTTCGGGGGGCCGAGCCTGCTCGAAGCCCTGATCACCACGATGATCGTCGGCCGTGACCAGGCCTACCTGAACCGGCCCTGGGTCAGTGCACGCGCGATCCGGGTCGACTCGAACGACGTTGGGTTTCTCGACTTCAAGATCTCCAAAAAGCAGAGGCAAGCGCTCTACCGACGTGGCTACAACCAGACGGTCGCGTTTTTGTCCACCTGGAACTTCACCCAATACCTCGAGCGGTTCCGCCGACCAATTTGAGCAACTCAAACCGCGAACTCGGCCGCCATCCCGTCGATCCCGGCGCGGATCGCGGCCAGCGCATCGGCCCGGGCCCGCAGCTTCGTCGCGGCGTGCGCGTGCTGCTTGAGGGTCGCGAATTCCCGTGCGGCTTCCTCGGCGCGGTGCAGCACCATATCGGGCAGCACGATCTCGTCGAGCCAGCCGGCGGCGATTGCGGTTTCACCGAAGAACGTCTTGGCCAGCCCGGTGGCTTGCTGGTAGGCCGACCGCGTCAGCCGCAGCTTCATCACCTCCAGCGCCGCGTACGGGATCGTCATACCGATCGCGACCTCGTTGGCCTGGATGTTGTAGGCGGGTGCCGCCACCCGGTGGTCGCCGCTGGCCAGCAAGAACGCACCCATCGCGATGGCGTGGCCGGTGCAGGCCACCACCACGGGCTTCGGGTAGGACAGCAGCCGATAGGTCAGCTCGAAGCCGCCCCTGAGCATGTCGATCGCGGGCTCGATCTCGCCGGACGTCAAGACTTTCAGGTCGAACCCACCGCTGAACACCCGGTGGTTTCCGGCGATCACCACCGCGCCGACGTCATCGCGGTCGGCGTCGTCGAGTGCTTCGTTGAGCGCCTGCTGCATGGTGGGGCCCAGAACGTTGACCTTGCCGTCGTCCATGGTGATGAATGCGAGGGCGTCGTCGAGGCGATAGGTGACCGGATCGCTCATGGACGTGGCTAGACCGCTCGCTCGCCGCAGTGTTTGCCCAGCTCAGCTCGGGCGTCACCCCGACGCAGGCTGACGTCGGTCGGCGGCGCGTCGATCTGACGGGTGCGCCACCGGTCCTTGGTTTCTTCCACCGCGCGGTTCGTCCGTGCGATTTCGCTGCGGAAAACGTCGGCGCGAGTTTCCTTGGTGGCGTGGTGGGAATAGGTCAGCAGGCTGCGCAGGAGTTCCAGCTCGACGACGTCGGCGTATCCGTTGCTGGCGTTTTCGTATTCGGCGACGGTCGGGGCGTGCGGAAACGCAAATTGCACATCGTAAGCCGCGGTTTTGCCGAAATTGCGCACGACGAGCTCGATCAGGTGCCAGTCAGCGGCGTGCGGCTCCATGAACATCCCGACGTGTGGCCGGGTCTGTTCGGTTGCCAGCCGACGGTTACGACGGATTTGCAGGTTGGCGTAGAGCAGCGCGATTACACCGAGAATGGCCATAGCCCAGACGGCCCATGCCAGCCAGGTGCCGGACGTCGCGCCCGCCACCTGGTGCCAACGATCTTCGATCCACGCCATCGAAGAATTCATCCTTCGCTTATATCACAGCGCTTCCGGGCGAGAACGTTCGCTGGACGGCCCGCAAATGCTTGTTCAGCCGCCCATTGACATTCGCCACTGATCGAGCTCAGCGACGCGGTAGACATAGTTGGAACGCTTGACCTCCGACAACGATGCACTCGGTTCCAGCGAGTACCAGTGTCCCGGAAACACCGTCGGATCACCAGCCAGCTGGGCGAGTTTTTGCAGGCTGCGAAACATATCGTCGGAGTCGCCGCCCGGAAAATCGGTGCGGCCACAGCCCTCCAGAAATAATGTGTCACCGGCAACCAGCCGGCCGTCGAGCAGAAAGCATTGGCTGCCCGGCGTGTGACCGGGGGTGTGCAGCAACTCGATCTCTATGTCGCCGGCGCTGACCTTGTCACCATGCTCATGTTGGGTGAGGTCGCCCATGCTGATGCCGGTAACACGCGAAACAAACAGCGCCTCATGGGAATTCACGTGGACGGGTACGCTGACCCGCTCCAGCAGCTCGGTCAGGCCGTTGAGTTCGAAGCCCATCATCGAGCCGCCGACATGGTCGGGGTGGTGGTGAGTGACCAGCACCCCGGACAGGCGCATGCCGTCGGCCTGGCACGCGTCGAGCAGATCGCCGGCGGCGTATGCCGGGTCCACCACCAGGGCGTCGCCGCTCTGGCGGTCTCCGATCAAGTACGCGAAGTTGCGCATCTGGGAAGCGAACCCGTCGCCCTTGGCGAAGTCGCGGCCGGCGAGAAGTTGACGGAAATACAGCCGGTCGGAAGCAGGCATTTACTCAGCCTACGGCCCGCGTTGTTCGGGGTGTCGCGGTGGTGCCGCGACGGCGCTGCTACCTCTTCGACGGTTGGCGAGGTCGTTGAGCGGGTAAGGAGGGAAGATGAGATTCGTCAAGGTTGAGATCGAGATTGATCAGACTCTTCTGGATGAGGCCATGCAGCGGTATCGCGTGCGCAGCCCCCGCGAAGCTGTCAACCTTGCGCTTCGATCGCTGCTGGTTGCCGACTCGGAAGCCGACGTGGACGAGAACGATCCGTTCGGTCTCGCCGCGCTGGATCCGCGCCGGGCGCACAACGCCGGGTGAATCCGGCTGCCGACATTTGTGCGAAAGTCGCTGGGTTTGGTGCCTTCGCAGGCCAGGCTGTACCCTCTTCTAGGCCCGCGGCACGGCTCGACTGGTCGCTACGGGTGCGCCCCCTTAGCTCAGTCGGTAGAGCGTTTCCATGGTAAGGAAAAGGTCAACGGTTCGATTCCGTTAGGGGGCTCGGCGGACGCCGAGCAGGCAGGCGGCCACATCAAGAAGGCCTCAGAAATGAGGTAGAGCGGCCCCGAGGCGATGTAGCTCAGTCGGTTAGAGCGAACGACTCATAATCGTTAGGTCGCCGGTTCGAGTCCGGCCATCGCTACAACACAACAACGAGACGACCCGGAAAGAGAACCGACGTGGCTTCCAGTACCGACGTACGGCCCAAGATCACCTTGGCCTGCGAGGCGTGCAAACACCGCAACTACATCACGAAGAAGAACCGCCGCAACGATCCCGACCGGCTCGAGCTGAAGAAGTTCTGCCCGAACTGTGGCAAGCACCAGGTTCACCGCGAAACGCGCTGACGCCGCCTGCGAGCCATTATCCAGCGGGACTAGGTAGGTTTCAGAGCTGTGTCGTTGAGCAAAGAACTGGTCGGCAGGCACTACCGCTACCCCGATCACTACGAGGTGGAGCGGGAGAAGATCCGGGAGTACGCGACCGCCGTCAAAAACGACGAGCCGGCGTTTTACGAGGAAAAGGCCGCCGCTGTGCTCGGTTACGCCACGCTCCCGGCGCCGCTGACGTTCATCTCCGTCTTCGGCTATAAAGCTATGGCGGCGTGCTTCGAGGAGGCCAACATTGCGACCGACGACGCGCAGATCGTCCAGGTTGACCAGACACTGAAGTTCTTGCAACCGGTCAAGGCCGGCGATCGCCTGTACTGCGACGTGTCCATCGAGTCGGTGCGGCGCGCACACGGCGCGGACATCATCATGACCAAGCAGACCATCACCAACGACAACGGCGACACCGTCCAGGAGGCCTACACGATCTTGGCGGGTCGTGCCGGTGAAGAAGGGGAAGAGGGTTTCAGCAATGCCACGGCGTGAGTTCGATTCGGTGAAGGTGGGAGACCAGCTTCCGGAGAAGGTGTATCCATTGACTCGAGGCGATCTGGTCAACTACGCGGGGGTCTCCGGTGACCTCAACCCGATTCACTGGGATGACGAGATCGCCAAGCAGGTGGGACTGGACACCGCGATCGCGCATGGCATGTTGACCATGGGCCTTGGCGGCGGCTACGTCACCTCCTGGGTTGGCGATCCCGGGGCGGTGACCGAGTACAACGTCCGGTTCACCGCGATGGTGCCGGTGCCCAATGACGGCAAGGGCGCGGAGATCATCTTCAACGGTCGAGTGAAGTCGGTCGATCCCGACACCAAGTCCGTGACGATCGCGCTGACCGCCACCGCCGGAGGCAAGAAGATCTTCGGCCGGGCCGTCGCGTCAGCGACGTTGGCGTAACGGGTGGCGATCAATACCGACATCCGCGGGATGGTGTGGGAATACTCGGACACCTACGTGGTGGGCCGTGAGAAGGTGCGCGAGTTCGCCAAGGCGGTCAAGGCCGACGACCCTGCCTGTCTGGATCAGGAGGCGGCCGCCGAACTCGGGTACGACGGGGTCGTCGCGCCGCCGACGTTCACCACGATTTTTGGGCAGCTGGTCCAGGCGGACTTCATGCGGAAGGTCGATACCGGCTACGACACGATGCATATCGTCCAGGTCGATCAGCGCTTCGTCTTCCACAAGCCGATCCTTGCCGGCGACGTGCTGCATGCCCGGATGGAAGTGCACTCCGTCCAGGAGCGGTTCGGCGCCGACATCGTCGTCACCCGCAATATCTGCACCAATCAGGCGGGCGAGGTGGTGCTGGAGGCCTACACCACGGTGATGGGCCATGAGGGCAGCGACTCGGTCCAGCTCAAGTGGGACATGGAGTCCGGGCAGGTCGTCAGGACAGCGTGATTCGTCTCTGAGACGTGGCCCGATGTACACTCGGACCTCGGGGTTTTCCCATTACCAGCGAGCATCCGAAGTCAAACCGCGGATTGCGCGCGCGTAAATGTGCGAGCCGGCGACGATGCGTCAAGCAATGCGATGTGGAGGAGCGGCTCACCGGGGAAAGCCCCGGCACCAGCAGGTTGGCCTGCCAACCGGCGAAGGGGCGTAGCTCAACTGGCAGAGCAGCGGTCTCCAAAACCGCAGGTTGCAGGTTCAAGTCCTGTCGCCCCTGCCGCGTCCGGCGACGATGCGGGCCGTAACGGCCCGAGGAGGAACCGGACATAGGTAGATAGGTGGTGGACACTGGAAGGTGATCACCAGAACACGAAGCGGAACGAAGGAGATGCGGTGAGCGACGAACGCGACGATGCCGACGCCGCAGCCGATGGCGAAGCCGAGGACCACGGCGGACGAACGGCAGTGGTGACGCGGCCGCAGCGCCCGACAGGCAAGCGATCCCGCCAGCGAGTCAATGCCGACGACACCGACGACGAAAGCTCGTCCGGTGCAGTCGAGCTCACCGAGAGCGCCGCAGACGACGAGGCGGGCAAGAAAGCCAAGAAGGCCCGCACATCGGGCGCGCAGTCGACCAACCCGATCGTCTACGTCTACCACTACCTCAAGCAGGTCATTGCCGAGCTGCGGAAGGTCATCTGGCCCAACCGCAAGCAGATGGGCACCTACACCTCGGTGGTGCTGGCCTTCCTGATATTCATGGTGGCGTTGATCGGCCTGGTGGACCTGGGCCTGGCGAAGCTGGTACTGGTGGTGTTCGGCTGAGGCCGAATCCCATGAGCTTGAGGTGCCGATGTGCTGATGTGTATAGGAAGGACTGAGTAACCGTGACGACCTCCGACGGCGATCTGTCCGCGGGTGACGCGGTCGACATCGCAGCGGCGTTAGACGAGGTTGCGGCCGAGGCGCAAGCCGACCCACAGGCGGCGGGCGACGACGCTGCTGTGTCCGTGGATGACGTTGCGGCCGAGGAAGCCCCGGCAGCCGAGGGGCCGGAAGAGGTCGACCCGGCTGCTGCGCTGAAAGCCGAGCTGCGGACCAAACCTGGCGACTGGTATGTGATCCACTCCTACGCCGGATACGAGAACAAGGTCAAAGCCAACCTCGAGACCCGCGTGCAGAACCTGGACGTCGGTGACTACATCTTCCAGGTGGAAGTGCCCACCGAAGAGGTCACCGAGATCAAGAACGGCCAGCGCAAGCAGGTCAACCGCAAGGTGCTGCCCGGCTACATCCTGGTCCGCATGGACCTGACCGACGACTCCTGGTCGGCGGTGCGCAACACCCCGGGCGTCACCGGGTTCGTCGGTGCGACCTCGCGGCCGTCGGCGCTCTCGCTGGACGACGTGGTGAAGTTCCTGTCGCCGCAGGGCGCAGCCAAGAAACCCGCCAAGGGTGCGGCCAGTACTGCCGCCGCGGCCGGCGACGGCGGTCTGCAACGTCCGGTGGTCGAGGTCGACTACGAGGTCGGCGAATCGGTCACCGTCATGGACGGGCCGTTCGCCACGCTGCCGGCGTCGATCAGCGAAGTCAACGCCGAACAACAGAAACTCAAGGTGCTGGTGTCGATCTTCGGCCGCGAAACACCTGTGGAACTGACCTTTAACCAGGTCTCGAAGATCTAGGAAGGACCCCATGGCTCCGAAGAAGAAAGTCGCCGGGCTGATCAAGCTCCAGATCGAGGCCGGCCAGGCCAACCCGGCGCCGCCGGTGGGACCGGCGCTCGGTCAGCACGGCGTCAACATCATGGAGTTCTGCAAGGCGTACAACGCCGCGACGGAAAACCAGCGCGGCAACGTGATCCCGGTCGAGATCACCGTGTACGAGGACCGCAGCTTCACGTTTGCCCTCAAGACGCCGCCGGCGGCCAAGCTGCTGCTCAAGGCTGCGGGCGTGGGCAAGGGCTCGGCCGAGCCGCACAAGGACAAGGTCGCCAAGGTGACGTGGGATCAGGTCCGCGAAATCGCCGAGACCAAGAAGGCCGACCTCAACGCCAACGACGTCGAGGCCGGCGCCAAGATCATCGCCGGGACCGCCCGGTCGATGGGGATCACCGTCGAATAGACCGGGCGTCCGTGGGAGGGCCAGCTTCGGCCCGCTTTATCGACCACAACCCAACATCAGATTGGATATCGAATGAGCAAGAACAGCAAGGCGTATCGCGCCGCTGCCGAGAAGGTGGACCGCAGCAACTTCTACACCCCGCTGCAAGCCGCCAAGCTGGCCAAGGAGACGTCGTCGACCAAGCAGGACTCGACCGTCGAGGTGGCGATCCGGCTCGGTGTCGACCCGCGCAAAGCCGACCAGATGGTCCGCGGCACGGTCAATCTGCCGCACGGCACCGGTAAGACGGCCCGGGTGGCCGTGTTCGCGGTGGGAGACAAGGCCGATGAGGCCGTCGCGGCGGGCGCCGACGTGGTGGGCAGCGACGACCTGATCGAGAAGATCCAGGGCGGGTTCTTGGACTTCGACGCCGCGATCGCTACGCCTGACCAGATGGCCAAGGTCGGCCGGATCGCGCGGATCCTCGGCCCGCGCGGCCTGATGCCCAACCCCAAGACCGGCACGGTTACTCCCGACCTCGCCAAGGCGGTGTCGGACATCAAGGGCGGCAAGATCAACTTCCGGGTGGACAAGCAGGCCAATCTGAACTTCATCATCGGTAAGGCGTCATTCGACGAGAAGCAGCTCGCAGAGAACTACGGCGCGGCGATCGACGAGGTACTGCGGCACAAGCCGGCGTCGTCGAAAGGCCGCTACCTGAAGAAGGTCACGGTGTCGACGACCACCGGCCCGGGTATCCCGGTCGACCCGTCGATCACCCGCAACGTCGCCGAGGCGTAATCACCGGGATTTCCACCGCGGGTCACCGACGGTAGAACTCCACCGTCTCTTAGACTTTCCTCATGGGAAGTGCCTCGGGAAGCGATGGTGTCGGTCGGGGAAATCGGCCGGAGTTGACCGACTACCTCGATGCGGAGGGCAGCATCGTCTTGCCGCCAGGCGTCAGCCTGGTGACGTTTCTGGATCGCCACATCGCCAACATCGGCGATGCCGTTGCTTACCGCTACCTGGATTACACCGAGCATCCCGACGGTAAAGCCGTCAACTTGACCTGGTCCCAGCTGGGCATCAGGTTGCGGGCCATCGGTGCTCGCCTCCAGCAGGTGACGTCCCGGGGTGATCGCGTGGCGATACTGGCGCCGCAGAGCATCGACTATATTGTCGGTTTCTTCGCCGCGATCAAGGCGGGGAACATCGCGGTGCCGTTGTTCGCGCCGGAGTTGCCCGGGCATGCGGAGCGGCTCAACGCGGTGCTCGGCGATGCCCAGCCGGCGGTGGTGCTGACCACCGCCGCCGCGGGTGCGGCGGTTGCAGAGTTTGTGCGGTCGCTGCCGCGCAGTCGCAGGCCGCGGGTCATCGCGATCGATGAGATCCCCGACACGGTGGGCGTCACGTTCGCCCCGGTTCATCTCGACACCGACGACATCGCGTATTTGCAGTACACCTCAGGTTCGACGCGGGCCCCGGCCGGTGTGGAGATCACCCACCGGGCGGTCGGCACCAACGTGCTGCAGATGGTGATCTCGACCGGCATGGACTGGGACATCCGCAGCGTGAGCTGGTTGCCGCTCTACCATGACATGGGCCTGCTGATGATCGTGTGCGTGGCGGTATTCGGCACCCAAGTCACGCTCATGTCGCCGATCGCGTTCGTCCGAAGGCCACAGCGCTGGATCCGCCAGCTGGCAGCGGAGGCTGCGCACGGCCGCACCTTCGCGGCGGCTCCGAATTTCGCGTTCGAGCTGGCCGCTGAGCGCGGGCTTCCCGACGCCGGCGAGGATCTCGAGCTGAGCAACGTGGTGTCGCTGATCAATGGCTCCGAACCGGTAAGCATTCACTCGATCGCGAAGTTCAACGCGGCGTTTGCCCCGTATGGATTGCCGAGCACGGCGATAAAACCGTCATACGGCATGGCCGAAGCGACCCTTTTTGTGTCGACCATCGATCCCGCCGCCGGGGCAACCGTCGTCTATTTGGACCGCGACCAGTTGGGCGCCGGGCGCGCGGTTCGGCTCTCGCCGGATGCGCGGGGCGCCATCGCGCAGGTATCCTGCGGCCGCATCGCCCGCAGTCAGTGGGGTGTCATTGTCAACCCCGATACCGAGGCGGAACTACCCGACGGTGAGGTCGGCGAAATCTGGTTGCACGGCAACAATATCGGCCGTGGTTACTGGGCACGCCCCGAAGAATCCGAGCGGGTGTTCGGCAACAAGCTGCAGCGCCCACTGCCAGCAGGCAGCCATGCGGACGGGGCGCCGAGCGAGGCCACCTGGCTGCGGACCGGTGATCTCGGCGTCTACCTCGCCGGTGAGCTCTACATCACTGGGCGTATCAAGGATCTGATCATCGTCGACGGCCGCAATCACTATCCGCAGGATATCGAGGCCACCGCGGCGCAGGCGTCGTCGGCGGTGCGATCGGGTTACGTCGCGGCGTTTTCGGTGCCGGCGAACCGGGTGCGGGGAGCGCGAGGCGATGAGGCCGGCGAGCGTTTGGTCGTCGTTGCCGAACGGGCGCCGGGCGCGGGCCGCATTGATCTGCAACCGGTAACCGACGCCATCCGGGCGGCGGTGTCGCGCAGGCATGGCCTGCCGTTGTCGGATGTGCTGCTGGTGCCGGCCGGCGCTATCCCGCGCACCACCAGCGGCAAGCTGGCGCGTCGCGCGTGTCGCGCGCAATACGTCAACGGCGAGTTGCGCGTACGGGGCCGGGGCTGAGGCGTGCGGCCGGGCTACTTCTGCAGCGTGTATTGATGAACGCTGGTATAGCCCTCGCGGAATAACCGGACGCAGCCGTTGAGGTATTTGTCGTAGCGGTCGTAAATCTCCTGCGACTGGGCCGCGATGGCCTCGACCCGGTGCGCCGCCAACGCCGCCGCCCAATCCTGCAGTGTCCGAACGTAATTCGGCCCTATTTCGTCGTCCCGGGTCACGGCAAACCCTGCCGCAGTCGCGTATTCCCCGGGCATCGGCGGCGACGGCAACTGCCCACCGGGGAAGATCTCTTTCATGATGAACAGGACGAACCGGGCCAATTCGAGGGTCAGCGGAAGGCCATTGCGCTGAGCCTCGTCCGAGCCGCTGAGCGTGGTGATGGTGTGCAGCAGCATCCGGCCGTCTTCCGGTAACGCGTTATAGGCCATCTCGAAGAAGGCGGGATAGCGGTCCCGGCCGAAGTGCTCGAACGCGCCGATCGACACGATGCGGTCGACCTTGCCGTCGAATTCCTCCCAGCCCTGCAGCCGCACCTCGACGTTGCGGGTGGTCGGAATTTTGGCCAGCTTGGCGATCGCATATTCTCGCTGACGTTCGCTGAGGGTGAGTCCGATCACGTTGACGTCGTAGTTTTCGAGCGCGCGCGCCATCCCGCCGCCCCAGCCGCACCCGATGTCGAGCAGGGTAGCTCCCGGCTGCAGGTCCAGTTTGCCCAGCGCAAGGTCGAACTTGGCGTTTTGCGCCTCATCGCGGGTGGTGTTCTTGCTCTCGTAGTAGCCGCAGGTATAGCCCATCGTGGGCCCCAAGAACAGCTCGAAGAACTCGTTGGAAATGTCGTAGATCGACTGAAGCTCTTCGTACTTCGGCTTGAATTTCGCCACTGCTGTAGGGTTCTCCATCTTGAGGTGAGATTGCTGGCGACCGCATGCCGCCATTTGTCGGCTACACGGTGCATCACCACGGCCGCGCGCGATGACCTGGCGATCATAGCCAGCCGACTGCGCCCATCAGCCCCCGGGTGCGCGGTTGTCGGGCGGTCGCGCCATGACTGGCCACTCGGCGGCGAAAGCTCGGCGATGCGTCGACGCAGGTAGTCGCGGCCCGGCTCGGAACCATTGGACGCCAACCCCGTGCGAAACCAGATCACGGCGTCGGTGTGCCGTCCGGCCCGTCGCAGTAAGTCGGCGCGCATCGACGCGACCAGGTTGGACCGGGCCGGTCGCGGATCGTGCGCTGCCTCCTCCAGCGCCGCCAGGCCCGCATCCGGGCCGTCGCGAAAGCCAACTGCCAGCGCTCTATTCGCCCGGGCCGCTGGCGAATCTAAATTTAAGCCGCCGCGCCTGGCTTGAGGTAGGTGACCAGGCTGACGTCCAGCATGTCGTCGTTGAAGTAGTACTCGGTGCCGCGAAGGTACTTCATGTAGCGCTGATAGACCTCTTCGGAGGTGATCTCGATGGCCTTGGCTTCCTTGGCCTCGAGCGCGTCGCTCCAGATCCGCAGCGTCCTGATGTAGTGGTGGCGCAGCGAAAGCGGCTCCGGCACGACAAAACCGGCCTTTTCGCCATGCGCGACCATCATGCTGGTCGACGGCAGGCGGCCACCGGGGAAGATCTCGGTGAGGATGAACTTGATGAACCGAGCCGTCTCGAACGTCAGCTTCTTGCCGCGCGCGTTCAGCTCGTAGGGGTGATAGCTCACGCTGCTCTGCACCGTCATCCGCCCGTCGTCGGGCATGATGTTGAAACAGTTGTTGAAGAAGTTGTCGTAACGCTCGAAGCCGAAGTGCTCGAAGGCCTCGATGGAGACGATCCGGTCGACGGGGTCGGTGAATTCCTCCCAGCCGCGCAGCAGGACCTGATGTGAGCGGCCGGTGTCGATGTTGTCAAGCAGCTGCTCGGAGTAGGCGCGCTGGTTCTTGCTCAGGGTCAGCCCGACGACGTTGACGTCGTATTTCTCGATCGCGCGTTTCATGGTGGCGCCCCAACCGCAGCCGATGTCCAGCAGCGTCATGCCCGGCCGCAGGTCCAGCCGGTCCAGGTGCAGGTCGATTTTGGCGATCTGGGCTTGCTCGAGTGTGAGGTCGGGCGGCTCGAAGTAGGCGCAGCTGTAGGTCCGGCTGTGGTCTTGGAACAGGCGGAAGAAATCGTCGGACAGGTCGTAGTGGGCCTGGATCTCCTCGAAGTGCACCGGCATCTTCGCTCCAGTTGCTGGCTTATCAGGCATCAGCGTTTCGTCGCCCTTCCTCGTGCTCTGCAGTGTTGCCTCAACCGGGTTGCGTGCTCGCCAGCTGCACAACACGCGAGTAGTGAGAGCACAATACCCGGCATCGTGTAGCACTGGAGGCAGCCCACGCTCTCTGTGGTGCCGCGGGCGGCTATTTCTCCAGTGTGAATTGGTTGGCGTCGATGTATCCCACCCGGAATCCGTTAGCGCATCCGGTCAAATAACGCATGTAGCGCTCGTAGACCTCTTCGGACTGGATCTCAACGGCCTGGCTCTTGTGCGCCAGCAGCGCGGCGGCCCAGTGGTCGAGGGTCTTGGCGTAGTGCGGCTGCAGCGACTGCCGGCGGGTCAGCTTGAAGCCGGCCTTCGACGAGTGGTCCTCGACCTTCTCGATCGACGGCAACCGGCCACCCGGGAAGATATCGGTGACGATGAATTTCATGAACCGGGCCAGCTCGAAGGTCAGCGGCATGCCGCGTTCGACCATCTGCGGGCCGGTCAGACCGGTGATCGTGTGCAGCAGCATCACCCCGTCGTCCGGCAGCGCTTTGTAGGCCATGGCGAAGAAGTCGTCGTAGCGGTCGTGGCCGAAGTGCTCGAAGGCGCCGATTGAGACGATCCGGTCCACCGGATCGTCGAACTCCTCCCAGCCGGCCAGCAGGATCCGCTTGGTACGCGGGCTGTCCAGCTCGCCGAACATCTTCTGCACGTGCGCGGCCTGGTTCTTGCTCAGGGTCAGCCCAATGACGTTGACGTCGTATTTCTCGATCCCGCGGCGCATCGTGCTACCCCAGCCGCAGCCCACGTCGAGCAGTGTCATGCCGGGCTGAAGACCGAGCTTGCCCAGGGCCAAGTCGACCTTGGCTCGCTGGGCCTCTTCCAGTGTCATATCGTCACGCTCGAAGTAAGCGCAGCTGTACGTCTGGCTCGGATCCAGGAAAAGCCGGAAGAAGTCGTCAGACAAGTCGTAGTGCGCCTGGACGTCTTCGAAATGTGGCCTGAGTTTTCCCGCCACGCCGGCGTGCGCCTTTCTGGTTCTCCCCCCGGTACCCGCAAGTCATGGTAGTCGATCGGCCAGGTCAGACGGAATCGGCGAACGTGGTGGTCAGTTCGCCGATCAGCCGATCCCACAGCTGCTCGGGCAGGTCGTGGCCCATGCCGTCGATCAAGACCAGCCGGGCGCCACGGATCGCGCGGGCCACCACCCGGCCGCCGAACGGGCGCTGCAACTTGTCGGCGCGGCCATGCAGAACCACGGTGGGTGCGCTGATCTGCCGGTCGTAGCGCCGCAGGCTGCCGCTGGCGATGATCGCGCTGAAATGCCGGGCGATGCCCCTCGGGTAGTAGCAGCGTTCGTAGGCCTCGATCGCGTCGTTACGCAGCCGCTGTTCGGTCGCGGGGTAGTCGGGGCTGCCGATGATCCGCCAGACCTTCACGGAGTAGTCGGCAATCGCGTCGATCGGCGAATTGGGTGGCGGCCCCTTGAGGACCGCGAACAGTGCGCGCGGGTCAGGCGGGGGCAAGAACGCCTGGTTGTTGCTGGAGAAGATCACCGCCAGCGACCGGGTTCGCGCGCGGAACCGTGCGGCGAAGATCTGGGCGATCATGCCGCCCATCGAGGCGCCGACAATGTGGGCACGGTCGATGCCGAGGTGGTCGAGCACCGCGGCGGCGTCGTCGGCCATGTCTTCCAGGCGGTAGTCCGCGTCGCCGGGGATGCCCAGCCAGAACTTGAGCATCCGGGGGACAAGCGCCCCGCCGGTGTGGCGCCGTTCGGTTTTGCTGGACAGGCCGACGTCGCGGTTGTCGTAGCGGATCACCCGCAGACCTTCGGCGACAAGCTTCTCGCAGAAGCCGTCGCGCCACAGCAACAGCTGCGAACCCAGCCCCATGATCAACAGGACGGCCGGGTCGCCGGGGTCGCCCATGTCCTCGTAGTAAATGTCCAGTTCGCCGGAACGTGCTGTGCCGCTTCGGATTTCCAATGATCTACACTTCGACGTCGGATTGGTGCTCGCGGCTGACCTCGACCATGAAGTTAGCGAAGTAGCCGGTGAGCTGCGCGTCGGACATCATCTGCCATCGCGGCGCCAGCAGCTTCATGTACCGCTCCACGTAAAGGAACTGCTTACCGATCAACACCAGTTCGCGGGGTAGCTTGATGTCGTAGGCGTCGGCCAACGCGGAGAGCTGCCGACCGATGTCGGCATACGACATGTCGCCCAGCGTCTGCATGGTCAGCGGGGTGGCGAAGCTCTCCAGGTCCTTGGCGGCCTGAGCTTCGGGCCTCATGGTGCCCACGGCGCCCATCAACACGACGATCTTGCCCGCCGCGGCGTGGTCCTTCTTGACCAGCAGGGCATACACCAACTCGCGCAGCAGCCAGCGGGTACGCGGGTCGACGCGGCCCATGATGCCGAAGTCGAAGAACACGATGCGGCCCGCCTCGTCGACGTAGAGGTTGCCGGCGTGCAGGTCGCCGTGGAAAAGGCCGTGCCGCAGACCGCCCTCGAAGAGGCTGAACAGCAACGTCTTGACCAGCTCGGTGCCGTCGAACCCGGCCTTGCGGATGGCGGCGACGTCATCGATGCGGATGCCCTGCACGCTCTCCATCGTCAACACCCGGTCGGTGGTCAGATCCCAATACACCTGGGGCACCCGGATGCCCCGGCCCAGCGGTGAGGCGTGCAGGTGGGATACCCAGGCCTCCATCGACTGCGCCTCGAGGCGGAAGTTCAGCTCCTCGGCCAGGTTGTCGGAAAAGTCGGCGACGACATCTTGGGCGGATAACCGGCGACCCAGCTTGGCCAGCTCCACAGCCTGCGCGAAGCGCTTGAGGATCTGCAGGTCGGCGGCGATGCGCCGACGGATGCCCGGCCGCTGGATTTTGACCACGACGTCCTCGCCGGTGTGCAGGGTGGCGTAGTGCACCTGGGCGATGGACGCCGAGGCAAACGGCTGCTCTTCGAAGCTGGCGAACAGCTCCGACGGGTCGGCGCCGAGCTCCTCGGCGAGCAGCTTGTGCACCTCGTCTGGGTTGGCCGGCGGCACCCGGTCGAGCAGCCAGCGAAATTCACGCGACAGCTCCTCACCGAATGCGCCCGGGCTGGACGCGATGATCTGCCCGAACTTGACATAGGTGGGGCCGAGGTCGGCAAAGGTTTGCGGCAGCTGCTTGACTATCTTTTGCTGCAACGGGCCCTTGCCCGGCAGCTTGGTGACGACGCGCGCGGCGGTGCGGGTCAGCTGCCAACCCGTCACGCCGATGCGGGCCGCTTCCACCGGCAACGGCACCCGGTCAAGCTTGGCTACTTCGCGGTGGGTGTTGGAACTCATTCGTGCAGTGTCTCAAATCGCCCAGGTCGGTACCGAATCAAGTAGGTCACGGCGTTGGGTGCTCGGCCGCGAGCGTGCATGGTTGTGCGTCCAGCGCGGCGTGTCGCCGTACAGACGCGCACGCTCGCGGCAGGGCGCACCGTCCGGGGTATCGCGGCGGGCCAGACCGCTACGAGTCAGCATTCTTGCCCGCTGACTTTTTCCAGGGCTTTACCCACGGCCGGGGCTCCCAGTTCTCCAGCCCGGCGATCAGCTCGTACATGGTGGCGCCGTCGATGCTTTCCCGGATGATGTCGGCATGCCGGCGTGGCGAGCCAGCTCGTTGATCACATGCAGGATCACCCATCGGACCGACCACGCCTCGAGGTCCTTGGGGAACCAGGGAATGTCGGTCGGCACCGGCACCGCGGCGTCCAGGTCGGTCGGCACCGGCACCGCGGCATCCAGGTCGGCGGTCTGGACCAGCCGCAGCGATTTCGCGTTTTCGGCCTCGAAGGATGCCAGCAGCCCGGCCAGTGTTTCGTCGGGCCGCATCACATGCTGGTCCCCGAAGTCCCTGGCGATCTCCTCGAACGACCGGGTGTCGCGCGGCGGCGCGCCGGGCGTCGCGGCGACGCGTGCCATCCAGGCGCGCTGCATACCGGTGGCGTGCTTGACCAGCCCGCCGATCGACAATTTGCTGACTGTCGGCGTCAGGCGGGCCTGTTCGTCCGTGAGGCCGTAGGCAACCGCGAAGTAGGCGCTCTGGTGGAACACCAAGTATTCGCGCAGGGCGCTGCGTTCGTCGGTCACGGGCGAGGCGAGGGCGGGCATTGCCGGTCCTTTCGATCGGGGTCGAAGAGAGCTTCGCGCCCACTCTGTTCTTCACGATCGCGGGCGGCTTCGACGTGCCGTCACGCCGTGACACCAAGCCGATCGATGAGCGCCAGAAACGCCACAGCGAAGTCATTGTCGGCGGTGTCCGCGCGAACCCGTTCCCAATCGACCTGCTCGCGGACCGCGCGCACTGCCGGCAGCAACGGCCCGAAGTCGAGCGCGAACTCGGGTCCGTTGGCCGCGAGCGCCGACGCGGCGCGCCGCAACGCTTCACGCAGCTCGTCGTTGCGGGCGAACACCGATGATCCGTCGGCCGTCATGGTGGGTAGGTAGTACCCATGCGGATGGCCACCTTCAACATCCTGCACGGGCGCAACATCGACGACGGGCAGGTCGACGTCGACCGGTTGGCGGATTGTGTGCGGCGGCTCGATGCCGATGTGCTGGCGTTGCAGGAGGTCGATTGCGACCAGCCCCGCTCGGCGATGGCCGATCTCACCGCGGTCGCGGCCGAGGCGATGGGCGCGGTGAGCCACCGATTCGTCGCCGCCATTTCCGGCACTCCGGGCGCAACGTGGATGGCTGCGACCGGCCGCGAGCAGCCGGGCATCGCGAGCTACGGGATTGCGCTGCTGTCCCGGTTCGACACCGACGCGTGTTCGGCGCCGACGCTGCCGATCTCGGATCATCGGGCGCTGATCATCGACGTGTCGCGTCGGTGAGGACGCGACACGGCGCCCGTCCGGCGTCGTAGGGTGCGGGAGTGCAGGTGATTTCGGCGGAGTCGACGGAGCTTTTCGTCGGGCCGCCGGACGCGCCGCTGCAGGTGGCGCGGGTGAGCGTGAGCGGCGGCACCGAGCCGACGCTGGTCCGGGTCGGCGGCGACGGCCTGAGCGGACAGACGCTGGCACGCATCGGTGACGACGTCGTCGAGGTGCCTGTCGCCCTCGAGCATCCGGTCGTCGGCGAACGGCGGGCCGCGCAGGTGCACGTCGATGGCGGCAGCACCCCGTTCGCGTTCACCGTCGCCGAACCCGGCTGGACGATGTTCATGATCAGCCACTTCCACTACGACCCCGTGTGGTGGAACACCCAGGGCGCCTACACCAGCATGTGGCGACAGGATCCGCCGGGCAGGCGCCGCAACGGCTTCGAGCTGGTGCACGCGCACCTGGAGATGGCCCGGCGTGAACCCGAGTACAAATTCGTGCTCGCCGAAGTCGACTACCTCAAGCCGTACTGGGACACCTATCCCGAGGACCGCGCCGATCTGCGACGGCTGATCGCGCAAGGCCGGGTGGAGATCATGGGCGGCACCTACAACGAACCGAACACCAACCTCACCAGCCCGGAGACGACAATCCGAAACCTGGTGCACGGCATGGGCTTTCAGCGCGACGTGCTCGGGGGTAAGCCGGCCACCGCCTGGCAGCTCGACGTATTCGGCCACGATCCGCAGTTTGCGGGCATGGCCGCCGACGCGGGGCTGACATCGAGCTCGTGGGCCCGTGGACCGCACCATCAGTGGGGTCCCATGCACAGCGAGGTCGGCGTGGCGGGCATGCAGTTCTGCAGCGAGTTCGAATGGATCGCGCCGTCCGGGCGCGGGCTGCTCACCCATTACATGCCCGCGCACTACGGGGCTGGCTGGGGGATGGACGACGCGCCGTCGCTGGCGCAGGCCGAACAGGCGACCTACGGACTATTCGAAGAGTTGAAGAAGGTCGCCCTGACCCGCAACGTGCTACTACCCGTCGGCACCGACTACACCCCACCGAACAAGTGGGTCACCGAGATTCACCGGGACTGGGCTTCGCGCTACACCTGGCCGCGGTTCGTCTGCGCGCTGCCGAGTGAGTTCTTCGCCGCGGTGCGAACCGAATTAGACGCCCGTGCGCTGGCGCCGTCGCCGCAAACCCGGGACATGAACCCGATCTACACTGGCAAGGACGTGTCGTTCATCGACACCAAACAAGCCAACCGGGCCGCCGAGAACGCCGTCTTGGACGCCGAGAAGTTCGCGGTGTTCGCCGGGCTGCTGGCCGGCGCCGACTACCCGCAGGCGGCGCTGGCCAAGGCGTGGGTGCAGCTGGTCTATGGCGCGCACCATGACGCAATCACCGGCTCGGAGTCCGACCAGGTCTACCTCGACTTGCTGACCGGCTGGCGCGACGCGTGGGAGCTGGGCCGCGCGGCTCGCGACAACTCGCTGGCGCTGCTGTCTAGCGCGGTGGATGGCGATGTTGTCGTATGGAATCCGTTGGCGCACCACCGAACCGATGTGGCTACCGTCCGGCTTGCGGTTCCCGTCGGTCCCGGGGTGCGGGTGCTGGACCACGACGGCGCGGAGCTGCCCGCACTTGTCGAGCACGACGGACGATCGGTCAGCTGGCTGGCGCGCGATGTGGCCTCACTGGGTTGGCGGGCCTACCGGCTGGTCGCCGCCGATACCGTGACAGCATGGAAACCCTTGCGCGGCATGCAGATTGCGAACGATCACTACCGGCTCGCGGTCGACCCGGCCCGCGGCGGCGGGGTGTCGTCGCTGATGCACGACGGCAGGCAGCTGATCGCCGAGGGCCGGGTGGGCAACGAGCTAGCCGGTTACCAGGAATACCCGGCGCACCCCACCGGCGGCGAAGGCCCGTGGCACCTGCTGCCCAACGGGCCGGTGGTCAGCTCGTCGGAAAGCAAAGCGGAGGTACGGGCTTACCACAGCCCCCTGGGCCAGCGGCTGGTCATAGCGGGCCGGATCGGCGAGTTACTGCGCTATACCCAAACTTTGACGCTGTGGCACGGCGTCGACCGGGTGGACTGCAGCACCACGATCGACGACTTTGCCGACGCTGACCAGTTGTTGCGACTGCGCTGGCCATGCCCCGTGCCGGGCGCAATGCCGGTCAGCGAAGTCGGCGACGCCGTCGTCGGGCGCGGTTTCGCGTTGCTGCACAACCCTCATTCGGGCTCTCAATCCGTGGACACCGCCGATTACCCCTGGACGCTGGACAACCCGGCCTACGGCTGGTTCGGACTGTCCTCGGCGGCGCGGGTGCGCGTTGCAGACGGCGTGCGCGCGGTGTCGGTGGCCGAGGTGGTCGCTCCGACCGAGCCGATGGGCGGCCTGCTGGCGCGCGACCTGATGGTCGCGCTGGTGCGCGCCGGGGTCACGGCGACCTGCGGCAGCGCCGACAAGCCGCGATACGGCCACCTCGGCGTCGACTCGAACCTGCCGGACACCCGCATCGCGTTGGGCGGTCCGAGCCAGAACGCCTTCACCAAGGCCGTGCTGGCCGCCGCCGATCCGGTTTACACCGCCGAGGTCGAGCGGCAGCTTGCCGACACCGGCCGGGCCAGGGTGTGGGTGCCGGCCGCGGCGCCGTTGGCGGCCGGCTGGATCCCCGGCGCAGACCTGCGGGGTTTGCGGGCGCTGCCGGTGCTGGTGATCGCCAGTCGCGAGGACGCCGGTCTCGGGCCCGCGATCGCGGCGGTGGCCGACGACCTCGTCGACGCCGAGATCGCCGTCAGCCAGCACGCCCCGTCGGGCCTGCAGCGCTTCGAGCCGCATACGGTGGCGCTGCTCAACCGCGGTGTGCCCAGCTTCGCCGTCGAGACCGACGGCACGCTGCACACCGCGCTGATGCGGTCCTGCAGCGGCTGGCCGTCCGGCGTCTGGATCGACGAGCCGCGCCGCACCGCGCCCGACGGCTCGAACTTCCAGCTGCAGCATTGGACGCACGTCTTCGACTACGCGCTGGTCTGCGGCGCCGGCGATTGGCGGCACGCCGAGATCCCGGCCCGCAGCGCGGAGTTTTCCCACCCACTGCTGGCTGTGACGGCGCCCGGGCGATGCGGCGGGCTGCCGGTCACCGGTTCGCTGCTGCAGGTCGACCCGGCCGGCGCGGTGCAACTGGCCGCGCTCAAGGCGGCGGGCAACCCGCTGGCACGCGGCAGCGCCCAGCCCGTCGACCCGGGCCGCGTGGCCATCCGGCTGGTCGAAACCCGCGGAGGGGACGCTGATGTCGTCGTGCGCTCGCCGCTGGGCACGGTGTCCGAGCTGCATCCGGCCGACCTTCTGGAGCGGCCCCGGCCGAGATCTCGCAGTCGGCCTCTCGTCACGTTGCACGGCTACCAGATCTCCACCGCGCTGGCGCAGCTGACCGTGCCCCGGCTGCTCGACAGCGGCGACGCGGAGTTGGCGCCGCAGGCCGAGACCTCTGTGCCGCTGTATGCGCGGTACTGGCTGCACAACCGCGGGCCGGCCCCGCTCGGCGGGCTACCCGCGGTGGCCCACCTGCACCCGCACCGGCTGACCGCCGCCGCGGGCGCCGACATCTCGCTGCGCCTGACCGCGGTCAGCGACAGCTGCGACGCAGAGCTGGCCGGCACGGTCAGGCTGATATGCCCGCCCGGCTGGTCGGCCAGCCCCGCGGAGCTGCCCTTCACGCTGCCGTCCGGCCACCACGCGGAAGCCGACGTGCTGCTGACGATGCCCGCAGATGCCGATCCTGGCCGCTATCCCGTGCGGGCGCAGCTGCAGATCACCGGCGGTGACCTGCCACCTGCGTGGCGTCAGGTGGTCGAAGACGTGTGCATGATCTCGGTCGGCGGCGCTGACGACGGTGGGTTGCTGCAGTTGGTGGACGGGCCGGCCGACATCGCGGTGGCCGCGGGCGACTCGGCTCGGCTGACCGTCACCGTCGGCACCGACGCGTGCGCCGACCTCAGCTTGGAGGCCCACCTGATCAGCCCGTGGGGAACCTGGGAATGGGTTGGCCCGGCCACAGTCGGCGCGGTGCTGCCGGCCCGCGGCACCGTCGAACTCGGCTTCGACGTGAGCCCGCCGCCGTGGGTGGAACCCGGCCAGTGGTGGGCGCTGGTGCGGGTCGGCTGCGCCGGCCAACTGATGTACTCACCCGCGGCGAAGGTGGTGGTCCCGGGATGATCGAGATGCGATTGCCCGCCTCCTCCCCCCGCCGCGCGGGCGGCATCGTCGAGCGGGCGGCGACGGTCGGCGGTGTCCCGGTGCCGGTCGACGAGGTCGACGCACGTGAGGCACGGCTGCGCAGCGCTCATCAGGGCCCGCTGGCGACCGCGCTGCCGGCAACCGGCAGCAGCGAGGGCAGGCAACTGCGCCGGTGGCTGACTCAGCTGATCGTGACCGAGCGGGTGATCGCCGCGCAGGCCGCTGCCCTGGGGGTCACCGCGCACGGCGCGCCGGGCGAGGCGCAGCTGCTGCCGGACACCACGGCCCGGCTGGAGATCGGCAGTATTGCCGCGGCGGTGCTGTCGGACCCGCGCGCGCGGGCACTGTTTGCGCACATCACCGCCGCGGTCGACGTCAGCGACGACGACGTGGCGGGCTACCACCGCCGGAACCCGCTGCGGTTCGCCGCGACCGGTTCCGACCGCGACGGCTGGCGCACCCCGGCCGTCGTCGCCCCGCCGCTGTACCAGGTGCGCGCCGTGATCGCCGAGCACCTTCGGGCGGCCGCGCGGCGCCGAGCATTCCGGGTCTGGCTCGACGAGCGCCGCGCCGAGTTGGTCCGGCTGGAACCGGGATTCGAGCACCCCGGCGACCCGCGCCAGCCCGACAACACTCACCGGCACTGAGCGCCGAATGCTCACCCTGACCCTCGACATCGGCGGCACCAAGATCGCCGCCGGTCTCGTCGACGAGACCGGGGCGCTGGCGCATACCGTCATCCGGCCTACACCCAAAGGAGCAGGCGCAGAAGAGGTTTGGTCTTGGGTTCAGCAGATCATCGTCGACGCGGTGCGGGCCGCCAGCGGCGGGATCCACGGGGTCGGCATCGGCTCCGCCGGCCCCGTCGACCTGGCGACCGGGACGGTCAGCCCGATCAACATCGGGTGCTGGCGCGGCTTTGCGCTGCGCGAGCGGGTGGCCGCCGTCGTGCCGGGCGTGCCGGTGGTGCTTGCTGGCGACGGCGTGTGCATGGCACTCGGCGAGCACTGGCGTGGCGCCGGGCGTGGCGCCGGCTTCCTGCTCGGCATGGTGGTTTCCACCGGGGTCGGCGGTGGCCTGGTCCTCGACGGGGTGCCGTATCACGGGCGGACCGGCAACGCCGGCCACGTTGGCCATGTCATTGTCGAGCTCGACGGGCAGCTCTGCTCGTGCGGTGGTCACGGCTGCGTGGAGACCGTCGCAGCTGGGCCGCGGATGACGCGGTGGGCGTTGGCCAACGGCTGGGCGGGGCCGCCCGGCGCCGACGCCCTGATGCTGGCCGAAGCGGCCGGCGCCGGCGATGCGGTGGCACTGCGGGCGTTTCGCCGCGGCGCCGGCGCGCTGGCCGCGATGATCGCCTCGGTCGCGGCGGTGTGCGACCTGGACCGCGTCGTGCTCGGTGGCGGGGTGGCCAAGTCTGGCCGGACGCTGTTCGACCCGCTGCGCGAGGCGTTGGCCGGCTACGCGGGTTTGGACTTCATCCGGGGCGTGCAGGTGGTGCCGGCTGCGCTGGGCGGCGACGCCGGCCTGATCGGCGCGGCGGCACTCGTCTCACCTGCCAGGTGAGTCACTCGGCGCCAGGCGTCGCCCGCTTTGGCTGATAGCGGCGGGCCACGCTATTGTGGATCCCGATCCACCGAAGACCGTCGGTCACCGAGCAATCGGTTGAAGGTCCGGGAATTCCCGGCGGCCCACGCAGGAGGACGAGGCAGACTGTCGCCGGCTCGCGCCGACGCAGTGTTTACGCCCCGACCGCTTCCTGCGTCGGGGCGTTCGTCGTTTCCGGGCTCGACCCTTTAGGAGCCTCAAGGAGGTTGCATGGCCCGGGCTGATAAGGCCACCGCCGTTGCAGACATCGCCGAGCAGTTCAAGGTCGCCACTGCCACCGTGATCACCGATTACCGCGGTCTGTCTGTGGCCAATCTCGCTGAGCTGCGCCGGTCACTGGCCAGCTCGGCGACATACTCGGTCGCCAAGAACACGCTGATCAAGCGGGCCGCCTCGGAGGCGGGCGTCGAGGGACTCGACGAGCTGTTCGTCGGACCCACCGCGATCGCGTTCGTCAGCGGCGAGGCGGTCGACGCCGCCAAGGCCATCAAGACCTTCGCCAAGGAGCACAAGGCGCTGGTCATCAAGGGCGGCTACATGGACGGCCGCCCGCTGACCGTTGCTGAAGTCGAGCGCATCGCCGACCTGGAGTCGCGCGAGGTGCTGCTCGCCAAACTGGCCGGGGCAATGAAGGCCAACCTGTCGAAGGCCGCCGGGCTCTTCAACGCGCCGGCCTCGCAGATGGCCCGGCTCGCTGCCGCGCTACAGGAGAAGAAAGCCGCCGAAGCGCCCGCCGAAACCACGGAATAACCCCAAACCAATCAAGGAAGGACCCACACCATGTCCAAGTTGTCCACTGACGAACTGCTCGACGCGTTCAAAGAACTCACCCTGCTGGAGCTCTCGGAGTTCGTGAAGAAGTTCGAGGAGACCTTCGAGGTCACCGCGGCCGCCCCGGTCGCCGTCGCCGCCGCTCCTGGCGGGGCGGCTCCCGCTGCCGAGGCCGCCGAGGAGCAGTCCGAGTTCGACGTCATCCTCGAGGCCGCCGGTGACAAGAAGATCGGCGTCATCAAGGTGGTCCGTGAGATCGTTTCCGGCCTGGGCCTCAAGGAGGCCAAGGACCTGGTCGACGGCGCGCCCAAGCCGGTCCTGGAGAAGGCCCCGAAGGAGGCTGCCGAGGAGGCCAAGACCAAGCTCGAGGCCGCCGGCGCCACCGTCACCGTCAAGTAGTCGACCCAGCGATAGCCTCTACAGCCGCAACGGCTGCGGGGGTTTTCGCATTCTCAGCGTTTCGCCGGCACATGTGCGGACGCTCGATGGCGAAGCGCCGGTAGGCACGCTGCGCCACCAGCGAAAACAGCGTCCGCTCGGTCATCTCCGCGTCTAGACGCCGGTCCGCGGCGATCCGGTGCAACGCCGCGCCAACACCCAGCCGCTCCCAGAGTTGGTCGAGCAGCCACGCCCCGCCGAAGCGGCGCGCGTCCAGGATGTCGATCTCGCCAGTGAGCGGCCGCGATCGCCGGCGCCGGGTCCGAAAACCGCGAGATCGAGGCGACCAACCGGGCCGGCGCGTCGCAGTCCACGGCCTCGGCGCGGCCGAAGCTGTGGATCACCTTCGCCGAGGGCACCCCGTGATCGGGTGGCGTTCGCTGTGCGCCAGCTGCAGATACGACACCGTCGACCCGTCGCGGTTGCGTCGCTTCGTCTCCCGCAGGTACACACCTACACCGTCAGCGCATATTCGCTGATGAAGTCCAGTGACACGCCCTAAGTCGTGTGCCTACACGAATACGCTGTTTGGGTGACTCTGCAAGCCTCCTACCGGCACAATCGCTCCGCGCTACCCCGAAATGTGCCTACGAACGGCGGAAGTCGGGTCACGGACCTCGATCACCGACGGATCCGCCCTGTCGACCCGAACCCGCCCACGGACCCTTGCCCTTGCCCTTGCCGATGCGTATCCTACTTACCAGATCGGCGCCCTTCCGCGCTACCGGACGATGTATCTTCTCAACACGAATTGTCCCACACTGCAACGGCATTCATCGCTAACCCAGTATTCGCGGATTCGGGTCAGAGAGGACAGTAATGGGCATCTTCGGCCCGCTCCAGGCGGAACGCGCGCTCAGCGTGACGAGGTTGGGCAGCCGTATCGGCGCCCGAGTCGACGAAGTCCGGCTCGGGGGCGATCTCGACGTCGACACGGTCAACGAAATCCGCCGGGCGCTGCTGGACCACAAGGTGATCTTCTTCCGCGGCCAGCATCACCTGGACGACGATCAGCAACTTGCGTTCGCCAGCCTTTTGGGCACTCCGATCGGCCACCCCGCCGCACGATTCATCGCGGGCAGCCCGCCGATCATCACGCCGATCGACTCCGAGTACGGCAAGGCCACCCGCTGGCACGCCGACATGACGTTCGCCGCGAATTTCCCCAAGGCGTCGATCCTTCGCGCAGTCAGCCTGCCCAGCTACGGCGGGTCAACGCTGTGGGCGTCCACCGCGGCGGCCTACGCCGCGCTGCCCACGCCGCTCAAGCGGCTCACCGAGAACCTGCGGGCGGTGCACAGCAACCGCTTCGACTACGTCTACACCACGCCCGACGCCCCCACCGGCCTTCAGCGCGCGCTGCGGGAGTCATACGAAAAACCCGATTTCCGCACCGAACATCCTGTCGTGCAGGTACACCCCGAGACCGGTGAACGCACCCTGCTGGCAGGGGACTTTGTCGAGAAGTTATCCGGCTTGGACGTCTACGAGTCGCATGTGCTGCTCGAGTTGATACAACGGCGAATCACCGCGCCAGAGAACACTGTTCGATGGAGCTGGGAGTCGGGTGACGTTGTCGTCTGGGATAACCGGGCAACTCAGCACCGCGGCGTGGACGACTACGACGATCAGAGTCGGCTCATGCACCGGGTCACCTTGATGGGCGATGTGCCCGTCGACGTGCACGGGCAACAGAGCCGGGTGATCAGCGGCGCACTGCTGGAGCCGATCGCGGGCTGACCGGCGTGACCGGTCCTTGGCGGCTTGGTGACACCGAGCCCTGATTAGCTGCGCGGTCTACAACCCGCAGGAGGGCGAATGGCAGGACAACGTGCGGGACCGGGGAAAGCGCTCGGCATGCGGATCGATGCGTTCGACATGGGCCACGGCGGAACCCCGTCTGTGGAAGTCGTTGCACGTGCGGACAACCCCGACGCCGCCAGGGTGAAAAGGGTGCGGCCGCGCCGTATCTACGTCGGCTCTGATTTCGATCGGCTTTGCGTCGACTACCTCTGCACGTGTTGCTTGCCGTGCATCCGGATTCGGCGTAGATGTCAGCCCGGACGAGCTGCTGCTCAGAAATTTCGATAGGCGACCGCCGCTGTGGCCGCTTTGGAAAGGCACGCTACGAGACGATGTCGATGCGCTCAACAGCCCAACGGGAAGAACATCCCGAACAAGCGTTCCTCGCGGTCCTCAAGTTCGGTCGCGCCGACCGCTTCCCGCCACATGGCTGCTGTCTGCTGCCGCCAACGCAGCAGTGCGATAAGGGAAATGCGTGTTCGACCTGCTCCGTATTCCTCACTAACGCAAGCTGTTTAGAAACTCTGCAACGCCAATTCAACGAAACCGGTGCGCTTACCGAGCGCACCGCCGGGCAGGTAACGCAGCGTCACGGCAAGCCGATGCCCGACGATAACGTCTGGCTGGCCCAATGCAGTGGCTAGTGCAAAGCGCTGGCGGAAACTCATCGCGACGATGCGGCAACAACCCGTACGGGCGGTGTTTCGGTTGTTGCGTGAGATCGGCGCCCAGCTCGACATCACGGTCGTGATTGCCAGCGCGCTGGACGCCCCGCCGGAGCGACGACGGTGCTGGATCGACCGCGCCAGGACCCGGCTATCCGTTGGTAGCCTCGCGGCCATGACGACAACCAACGACAACCCGGCGAGTTTCGCCGCGGAAGACACCGACCAGTTCATCGCCCGGATGTCCGGCGCAATCGATAGCGCCTGCCTGGCGGTTCTCGCCAGCATCGGCCACCAGACCGGCTTGTTCGACGTCCTCGCCGACCTTCCGCCGGCCACCAGCGCCCATATCGCCGATGCCGCCGGCCTCAACGAACGATATGTGCGCGAATGGCTGGGCGGCGCGGCCGCCAGCGGCATCGTCGATTACGACCCGGCCGGGGCGACATATGTTCTGCCCGGCCACCGCGCCGCGGCGCTCACCCGGGCCGCCGGGACGAAAAACCTGGCCCGGATGGCCACAATGATTCCGATGATGGGTGAGGTCGAGCAGAAGATCATCGACTGCTTCCAGAAGGGTGGCGGGCTGCACTACAGCGAGTACCCTCGCTTTCACGCGATGATGGCCGAGGAAAGTGGCGCGGTATTCGACGCGGCGCTGACCGACGTGATCCTGCCGTTGGTCGACGGCCTGCCGGAACGGTTGCGTGCAGGTGCCGAAGTGGCTGACTTCGCCTGCGGCAGTGGACATGCAATCAACGTGATGGCACAGGCATTTCCGGCGAGCCGGTTCACCGGTGTGGACTTCTCCGAAGAAGGTGTCGCCAGGGCGACCGAGGAGGCCAAGCGGTTGGGCCTGGGCAACGCCGACTTCAAGCGTTGTGATCTGGTCGAGCTCGATCTCGCCGACGTCTACGACGTGATCACGGTGTTCGACGCGATCCACGACCAGGCCCATCCAGCACAAGTGCTGGCCAACATTTATCGCGCGCTGCGGCCCGGCGGAGTGTTCCTGATGGCTGACATCAAGGCGTCGAGCCAGCTGGAAGACAACATCGGCGTCCCGTTCGTCCCATTCCTCTACACCATCTCGACGATGCACTGCTTGCCGGTGTCGCTGGCCCGCGACGGCGCCGGGCTGGGCACGGTATGGGGACAGCAGCTGGCCACCGCGATGCTCGCCGAGGCCGGATTCAACGACGTGCGGACAGCCGAGGTCGAGGAAAACCCAGTCAACCTCTACTACATCGCCCGCAAAAACGCGCCACTCGAGTCCTGGGGCCGACCATAGGCTTTCAGGACGCGCCGGCTCCGCGTTGTGGTGGTCTAAGGCCTCGCGGAGTTGCTCTTATCCGCTAACCCGAAGTTACTGGAGCATCCCGGGTTTGATGCGCACCTCGTTTTGTGTGACCGGGGGTGTCCGATCTGACGGTGAGCGTAGTACCTGAATGCGCCAAGGCGGTCAGCTTGCCCCATGATCCATTTTCCTGGTGCCGACTCCCGCCGCCTTTAGCGCGCTCCGGCCCCGCAGGTGGCTGTCAAGCGTAGTTTGCTTGACGGCACCGAGGACCGGAGCATGCTTGGCGCATGGCGGAATCGACGAAACCCTTTGGGGCACAATTGCGCCGCTTACGTTGGTAAGAGGCGTGTGTAGTACTCGGCCTCGACTTCTGCGGGTGGGCGCCGGCCAAGGCGGTGCATGAGCCTGCGCTCGTTGTACCGCTCACCCATGCCGAGGTCATGTTCTCCAAGTCGGCCAGGGTGTCGATAGGCCCGCTGCGAAACGGGGAACCCTCGCGCAGTCGCCCCTGACGTGACGGAATTGCCGCCGATTATTGAATTTGAGGCGATAGCCGCACTAGGCGACTCCGCTGAGGCCCGTGCGCTACAGTGACTCATGCCACAAGCTGGGCTTGGGCTGCGGCGAGCGGGACGGTTTCGCATGGGTATCGGTATCCAAGTTGAGGGGCTGACGAAGTCCTTCGGCCCTCAGCGAATCTGGGAAGACGTCACGATGGACATCCCGGAGGGCGAGGTCAGCGTGCTGCTGGGCCCGTCGGGTACCGGTAAGTCGGTATTTTTGAAGTCGCTGATCGGGCTGCTGCGCCCGGAGCGTGGTTCGATCATCGTCGACGGCACCGACATCACCGAGTGCTCGGCCAAGGAGCTCTACGAGATCCGCACGCTGTTCGGGGTGATGTTTCAGGACGGCGCCCTGTTCGGGTCGATGAACCTGTATGACAACACCGCGTTCCCGCTGCGTGAGCACACCAAGAAAAAGGAAGGCGAGATCCGTGACATCGTCATGGAGAAGCTGGAAATGGTGGGCCTGGGCGGGGATGAGAAGAAGTTCCCCGGTGAGATCTCCGGTGGTATGCGCAAACGCGCCGGGTTGGCCCGTTCGCTGGTGTTAGACCCGCAGATCATCCTGTGTGACGAGCCGGACTCGGGTCTGGACCCGGTCCGCACCGCCTATCTGAGCCAGCTGCTCATCGACATCAACGCGCAGATCGACTGCACGATCTTGATCGTCACGCACAACATCAACATCGCCCGCACGGTGCCAGACAACATGGGCATGCTGTTCCGCCGCAAGCTGGTGATGTTCGGTCCGCGCGAAGTGTTGTTGACCAGCGACGAACCGGTTGTCAAGCAGTTCCTCAATGGGCGGCGTATCGGGCCGATCGGCATGTCGGAGGAAAAGGACGAGGCCACCATGGCCGAGGAGCAGGCCCACCTGGAGGCCGGTCATGTCGACGGCGGTGTCGAGGAGATCGTGGGCGTGCCGCCGCAGATCATCGCCACCCCCGGTATGCCGGAGCGCAAGGCCGTCGGCCGTCGCCAAGCCCGGGTCCGGGAGAACCTGCACCTGCTGCCCAAGAGGGCGCAAGAAGCCATCCTCGAATCGCTCGAGGGCAACGGCCAACAACGAGTGCAGGACTACGACGCCGCCGCCCGCCATCGTGGCGACGACGCGGACACCGCATCGATCCCCACCCAGCGCGGCTACTGAGGTCGGCCCCTGGACGTCGCTATCCGAGAGGAGTTATCCACCACCTCGGCGCGTCACCTCTTGACGGAAACGCCCGAAGAGGCCAGTCTGTTGGGCAGCATGCGTGAACGGGTAGATATAGACGCCAGCCAGCGCCGAGATCCCCGAACACGGTAGTTGAGGAATGCGCAGTCCTGCGCTATTGTTGGACGTTGCGCTGGCTGCTTCCTGCCTATCTCACCCGCCACCTGACACCGTGGTCCTAGCCTGAGCCCATTTCCGGCTCAGCGGTCTAGCTGTGTGCGTGCGATTTGGACAGAACGTCCGCCAGCCGAACCGACACAGTCATAGCGGCGAACAGGTCCGGTGGCCCGGCATCCGTTGGTCGCACTAGGTGCTGGAAGGACGCATCTTGGCAGTCTCCCGCCAAAGCAAGAAAACCCCTCTAAGTTCTCAAGGTTCCGCCTCCTCTTACAGCTCTGTTCCGGGAGCTCCTGACCGGATTTCCTTCGCCAAACTGCGCGAACCACTCGAGGTGCCCGGTCTGCTGGACGTGCAGACCGACTCGTTCGAGTGGCTGATCGGTGCGCCGCGCTGGCGCGAGGCCGCCGCGGCCCGTGGCGGGAGCGCCGGTGGGGTGAACCCGATCGGAGGCCTTGAAGAGGTGCTCTACGAGTTGTCGCCAATCGAGGACTTCTCCGGATCGATGTCGCTGTCGTTCTCCGATCCGCGCTTCGACGAAGTCAAGGCGCCGGTCGACGAGTGCAAAGACAAGGACATGACCTACGCGGCCCCGCTGTTCGTGACCGCCGAGTTCATCAACAACAACACCGGTGAGATCAAGAGCCAGACGGTGTTCATGGGCGATTTCCCGATGATGACCGAGAAGGGCACCTTCATCATCAACGGGACCGAGCGTGTGGTGGTCAGCCAGCTGGTCCGCTCGCCCGGCGTGTATTTCGACGAAAGCATCGACAAGTCGACGGAGAAGCTGCTGCACAGCGTCAAGGTGATCCCCAGCCGCGGCGCCTGGCTGGAGTTCGACGTTGACAAGCGCGACACCGTCGGCGTGCGCATCGACCGCAAGCGCCGTCAGCCGGTCACCGTGCTGCTCAAGGCGCTGGGCTGGACCGCCGGGCAGATCAGGGACCGCTTCGGCTTCTCCGAGATCATGATGGCGACGCTGGAGAAGGACAACACCGCCGGCACCGACGAAGCGCTGCTGGACATCTACCGCAAGCTTCGTCCGGGCGAGCCGCCGACCAAGGAGTCGGCGCAGAACCTGCTGGAGAACCTGTTCTTCAAGGAGAAGCGTTACGACCTGGCCCGCGTCGGTCGCTACAAGGTCAACAAGAAGCTGGGGCTGAGCGCAACGCCGGCCGAGACTACCTCGACGACGCTGACCGAAGAGGACGTCGTCGCGACCATCGAATACCTGGTGCGTCTGCACCACGCCTCTCAGGATGGCCAGGCTCGTGTTATGACCGTCCCCGGCGGCGTCGAGGTGCCGGTGGAGACCGACGACATCGACCACTTCGGCAACCGTCGGTTGCGCACGGTCGGTGAGCTGATCCAGAACCAGATCCGGGTCGGCATGTCCCGGATGGAGCGGGTGGTCCGCGAGCGGATGACCACCCAGGATGTCGAGGCGATCACGCCGCAGACCCTGATCAACATCCGGCCGGTGGTCGCAGCGATCAAGGAGTTCTTCGGCACCAGCCAGCTCTCCCAGTTCATGGACCAGAACAACCCCCTGTCCGGGCTCACCCACAAGCGGCGGCTCTCCGCGCTGGGCCCTGGCGGTCTGTCCCGGGAGCGTGCCGGACTGGAGGTCCGCGACGTGCACCCCAGCCACTACGGCCGGATGTGCCCGATCGAGACCCCGGAAGGACCGAACATCGGCCTGATCGGGTCGCTGTCGGTGTACGCGCGGGTCAACCCGTTCGGCTTCATCGAGACGCCGTACCGCAAGGTGGTCGGCGGCGTGGTCACCGACCAGATCGAGTACCTCACCGCCGACGAGGAGGACCGCCATGTCGTCGCGCAGGCCAACTCGCCGCTCGACGACGACGGCCGGTTCACCGAGGCCCGGGTGCTGGTCCGCCGCAAGGCCGGCGAGGTCGAATACGTGTCGTCCGCCGAGGTGGACTACATGGACGTCTCGCCGCGCCAGATGGTCTCGGTGGCCACCGCGATGATCCCGTTCCTCGAGCACGACGACGCCAACCGCGCCCTGATGGGGGCCAACATGCAGCGCCAGGCGGTTCCGCTGGTGCGCAGCGAGGCACCGCTGGTGGGCACCGGAATGGAGTTGCGCGCCGCGATCGACGCCGGCGACGTCGTGGTCGCCGACAAGGGCGGTGTGATCGAGGAGGTGTCGGCCGACTACCTCACGGTGATGGCCGACGACGGCACCCGGCAGACCTACCGGATGCGCAAGTTCGCCCGGTCCAACCACGGCACCTGCGCCAACCAGCGCCCGATCGTGGATGCCGGCGAGCGGGTGGAAGCCGGCCAGGTGGTCGCCGACGGGCCGTGCACCGAGAACGGTGAGATGGCGCTGGGCAAGAACCTGCTGGTGGCGATCATGCCGTGGGAAGGTCACAACTACGAGGACGCAATCATCCTGTCCAACCGTCTGGTCGAGGAGGACGTGCTGACCTCGATTCACATCGAGGAGCACGAGATCGACGCCCGCGACACCAAGCTGGGCGCCGAGGAAATCACCCGGGACATCCCGAACGTCTCCGACGAGGTGCTGGCCGACCTCGACGAGCGCGGCATCGTGCGCATCGGCGCCGAGGTCCGCGACGGCGACATCCTGGTCGGCAAGGTCACGCCGAAGGGGGAGACCGAGCTGACCCCGGAGGAGCGGCTGCTGCGTGCGATCTTCGGGGAGAAGGCCCGCGAGGTCCGCGACACCTCCCTGAAGGTGCCGCACGGCGAATCCGGCAAGGTGATCGGCATCCGGGTGTTCTCCCGCGAGGACGACGACGAGTTGCCGGCCGGCGTCAACGAGCTGGTCCGCGTCTACGTGGCCCAGAAACGCAAGATCTCCGACGGCGACAAGCTGGCCGGCCGCCACGGCAACAAGGGCGTGATCGGCAAGATCTTGGCCGTCGAGGACATGCCGTTCCTGCCGGACGGCACGCCGGTGGACATCATCTTGAACACCCACGGTGTGCCGCGACGGATGAACATCGGCCAGATCCTCGAGACGCACCTGGGCTGGTGCGCGCACAGCGGGTGGAAGGTCGACGGGAAGCCGGACTGGGCTGTCAACCTGCCCGAGGAGCTGCTGGAGGCCGAGCCGAACAACATCGTCTCGACCCCGGTGTTCGACGGCGCCAAGGAAGACGAGCTGCAGGGTCTGCTGGCCTCGACGCTGCCCAACCGCGACGGCGACGTGCTGGTCGACAGCGACGGCAAAGCGGTGCTGTTCGACGGCCGCAGCGGCGAGCCGTTCCCGTACCCGGTGACCGTTGGCTTCATGTACATCATGAAGCTGCACCACCTGGTGGACGACAAGATCCACGCCCGCTCCACCGGCCCGTACTCGATGATCACCCAGCAGCCGCTGGGCGGTAAGGCGCAGTTCGGTGGCCAGCGGTTCGGTGAGATGGAGTGCTGGGCCATGCAGGCCTACGGCGCGGCGTACACGCTGCAGGAGCTGTTGACCATCAAGTCCGACGACACGGTCGGGCGGGTCAAGGTGTACGAGGCGATCGTCAAGGGCGAGAACATCCCCGAGCCGGGCATCCCCGAGTCGTTCAAGGTGCTGCTCAAGGAGCTGCAGTCGCTGTGCCTCAACGTCGAGGTGCTGTCGTCCGACGGCGCGGCCATCGAGATGCGCGACGGCGATGACGAGGACCTGGAACGCGCGGCGGCGAACCTGGGAATCAACTTGTCCCGCAACGAATCCGCGTCAGTTGAAGATTTGGCCTGACGATGAGCGCTCGCGCGAAGCGCAATTGAATTCAGTGTTTTCTAGTCCCGAAAGGGGAAAGGGAGTTACGTGTTAGACGTCAACTTCTTCGATGAAGTCCGCATTGGTCTGGCGACCGCGGAGGACATCCGGCAATGGTCTTACGGCGAAGTCAAGAAGCCGGAGACGATCAACTACCGCACGCTGAAGCCGGAGAAGGACGGCCTGTTTTGCGAGAAGATCTTCGGACCCACTCGCGACTGGGAGTGCTACTGCGGCAAGTACAAGCGCGTGCGCTTCAAGGGCATCATCTGCGAGCGCTGCGGTGTCGAGGTGACGCGCGCCAAGGTGCGTCGTGAGCGGATGGGCCACATCGAGCTGGCCGCGCCGGTGACCCACATCTGGTACTTCAAGGGTGTGCCTTCGCGGTTGGGTTACCTGCTCGACCTGGCGCCGAAGGATCTGGAGAAGATCATCTACTTCGCCGCCTACGTCATCACCGCCGTCGACGACGAGATGCGCCACAACGAGCTGTCCACGCTGGAGGCCGAAATGGTCGTGGAGCGCAAGGCTGTTGAGGACCAGCGCGACGCCGACCTGGAGGCGCGCGCGCAGAAGCTGGAAGCCGACCTGGCCGAGCTGGAAGCAGAGGGCGCGAAAGCCGATGCGCGCCGCAAGGTCCGTGACGGCGGCGAGCGGGAGATGCGCCAGCTGCGCGATCGCGCGCAGCGCGAGCTGGATCGGCTGGAGGAGATCTGGACCACCTTCACCAAGCTGGCTCCCAAGCAGCTGATCGTCGACGAGAACCTCTACAGGGAACTCGTCGACCGCTACGGCGAGTACTTCACCGGCGCCATGGGCGCGGAGTCGATCCAGAAGCTCATCGAGAACTTCGACATCGACGCCGAGGCCGAGACGTTGCGTGATGTCATCCGAAACGGCAAGGGGCAGAAGAAGCTTCGCGCACTCAAGCGGCTCAAGGTGGTCGCCGCATTCCAGACGAACCGCAACTCGCCGATGGGCATGGTGCTCGACGCGGTCCCGGTGATCCCGCCGGAACTGCGGCCGATGGTCCAGCTCGACGGTGGCCGGTTTGCCACCAGCGACCTCAACGACCTGTACCGCCGGGTGATCAACCGCAACAACCGGCTCAAGAGGCTGATCGACCTCGGCGCGCCCGAGATCATCGTCAACAACGAGAAGCGGATGCTGCAAGAGTCCGTCGACGCGCTGTTCGACAACGGCCGTCGCGGCCGCCCGGTCACCGGGCCGGGCAACCGTCCGCTGAAATCGCTTTCGGATCTGCTCAAAGGAAAGCAGGGCCGGTTCCGGCAGAACCTGCTCGGTAAGCGTGTCGACTACTCGGGCCGTTCGGTCATCGTGGTCGGCCCGCAGCTCAAGCTGCACCAGTGCGGTCTGCCCAAGCTGATGGCCCTCGAGCTGTTCAAGCCGTTCGTGATGAAGCGGCTTGTTGACCTCAACCACGCGCAGAACATCAAGAGCGCCAAGCGGATGGTGGAACGACAGCGTCCGCAGGTGTGGGATGTGCTCGAAGAAGTCATCGCCGAGCACCCGGTGCTGCTGAACCGCGCACCGACCCTGCACCGGCTCGGTATCCAGGCCTTCGAGCCGATGCTGGTGGAAGGCAAGGCCATTCAGCTGCACCCGTTGGTGTGTGAGGCGTTCAACGCCGACTTCGACGGCGATCAGATGGCCGTGCACCTGCCTTTGAGCGCAGAGGCGCAGGCCGAGGCCCGCATCCTGATGCTGTCTTCCAACAACATCCTGTCGCCGGCTTCGGGTCGCCCATTGGCCATGCCGCGACTGGACATGGTGACCGGGCTGTACTTCCTGACCACCGAGATCGCAGGCGACACCGGCGAATACCAGCCGGCCGCCACGGACCGTCCGGAGTCCGGGGTGTACGCCTCGCCGGCCGAGGCCATCATGGCGATGGACCGTGGTGCGTTGAGCGTGCGCGCCAAGATCAAGGTGCGGCTCTCTGAGCTGCGCCCGCCGGTAGAGCTTGAGACCGAGCTGTTCGGCCAAAACGGTTGGCAGCCCGGTGATTCCTGGATTGCCGAGACCACGCTGGGCCGGGTGATGTTCAACGAGCTGCTGCCGATCGGGTATCCGTTCGTGAACAAGCAGATGCACAAGAAGGTGCAGGCGGCGATCATCAACGACCTGGCCGAGCGCTACCCGATGATCGTGGTCGCCCAGACCGTCGACAAGCTCAAGGACGCCGGCTTCCACTGGGCCACCCGCTCGGGTGTCACGGTGTCGATGGCGGACGTGCTGGTGCCGCCGGGCAAGCAGGAGATCCTGGACGCCTATGAGGAGCGCGCCGACAAGGTCGAAAAGCAGTTCCAGCGTGGTGCTTTGAACCGCGACGAGCGCAACGAGGCGCTGGTGGAGATCTGGAAGGAAGCCACCGACGAGGTGGGTGAGGCGTTGCGCGAGCACTACCCGAGCGACAACCCGATCATCACGATCGTCGACTCCGGCGCCACCGGTAACTTCACCCAGACCCGGGCGCTGGCCGGCATGAAGGGTCTGGTGACCAACCCGAAGGGTGAGTTCATCCCGCGGCCGATCAAGTCGTCGTTCCGCGAGGGACTGACGGTGCTGGAGTACTTCATCAACACCCACGGCGCCCGAAAGGGTCTGGCGGACACCGCGTTGCGCACCGCCGACTCGGGTTACCTGACGCGTCGTCTGGTCGACGTGAGCCAAGACGTCATCGTCCGCGAGGCCGACTGCGGCACCGAGCGCGGCATCGTCGTCGAGCTGGCCCAGCGGCAGCCCTCTGTTGATGGCAAGGCCACGCTGATCCGCGACCCGTTCATCGAAACCTCGGCGTATGCACGGACATTGGGCACCGACGCGGTGGACGAGGAGGGCAACGTCGTCATCGCGCGTGGACACGACCTTGGCGACCCGGAGATCGAAGCGCTGCTGGCCGCCGGTATCACGCAGGTCAAGGTGCGTTCGGTGCTGACCTGCACCACCGGCACCGGGGTCTGCGCGACCTGCTACGGGCGGTCGATGGCCACCGGCAAGCTGGTCGACATCGGCGAAGCCGTCGGCATCGTGGCCGCCCAGTCTATCGGCGAGCCCGGCACGCAGCTGACCATGCGCACCTTCCACCAGGGTGGTGTCGGTGAGGACATCACCGGTGGTTTGCCCCGGGTGCAGGAGCTGTTCGAGGCCCGGGTGCCGCGCGGCAAGGCGCCAATCGCCGACGTCACCGGCCGGGTGCGGCTGGATGAGGGCGAGCGCTTCTACAAGATCACCATCGTCCCCGACGACGGTGGCGAGGAAGTGGTCTACGACAAGCTCTCCAAGCGGCAACGCCTGCGGGTGTTCAAGCACGAGGACGGTAGCGAGCGGCTGCTCGCCGATGGCGACCACGTCGAGGTGGGCCAGCAGCTGATGGAAGGCTCCGCCGACCCGCACGAAGTGCTGCGTGTGCAGGGCCCCCGCGAGGTGCAGATCCATCTCACCAAGGAGGTCCAGGAGGTCTATCGGGCGCAGGGCGTGTCGATCCACGACAAGCACATCGAGGTGATCGTCCGGCAGATGCTGCGCCGGGTGACCATCATCGACTCGGGCGCAACAGAGTTTCTGCCCGGCTCACTGATCGACCGCGCGGAGTTCGAGGCCGAGAACCGTCGAGTGGTGGCCGAGAGCGGCGAGCCCGCCGCCGGTCGTCCGGTGTTGATGGGTATCACCAAGGCGTCGCTGGCCACCGACTCGTGGCTGAGCGCGGCGTCGTTCCAGGAGACCACGCGAGTGCTGACCGATGCGGCGATCAACTGCCGCAGCGACCGTCTCAACGGTCTGAAGGAGAACGTGATCATCGGGAAGTTGATCCCGGCCGGTACCGGCATCAACCGCTACCGCAACATTCAGGTTCAGCCGACCGAGGAGGCCCGCGCCGCGGCGTACACGATCCCGTCCTACGAGGATCAGTACTACAGCCCAGACTTCGGCCAGGCCACCGGTGCTGCGGTTCCGCTGGACGACTACGGCTACTCCGACTACCGGTAGTTCTCTGTAAGCGCGAGCAGACGCAGAATCGCACGCCAGGTGCCCTGGCGATGCGATTCTGCGCCTGCTCATTGCGCAACCCCCAGGCTGGATAGCCGGTTCCGGTTATCCGTCGCATGCTTCCAGCGTGCATTCGGATGCGATCGCCGCTTGGACGAAGGCCGCGGGTTTGCGACCACAGCGCAGTTGCTCACCGTCATGACTCGTCAGGAACTCGACGTCCAGGTGAACAACGGCGGACTCATCCGCCTGTGGTACGGCGTCTACGCCGCGGCTGAGCCCGACTTGTTGGGCCGCTTGGCGGCGCTCGACCTCTTCATGGGGCGCGGACTCCTCGATCGGGCCCGTCACATCGAAGGGCTGATGAAAGACCGGCTGCTAGCACTACAGGCCGCCGACAATCGGATCGGCGACGTGCGGGGACGCGGTGCGATGATCGCCGTCGAGTTCGTCAAACCCGACAGCGCCGACCCCGACGCGGAGCTGACGAACGCGCTGGCCACCGCGGCCCACGCCGCGGGTGTCATCGTGCTGACGGCGGGCACGTTCGGCAACGTCGTGCGCTTCCTGCCGCCGCTGGCGATCAGCGACGAACTGCTCTCCGAGGGCCTCGACGTGCTAGCCGGGTTGCTGTCTGGGCTCTGACGGGGCTTGGTCACGACTTTTCGGCCGTGGCGCCGCGGGGCAGGCCGGTTGACGTCGCTGCTGGCCACGGCACGACGGAGACCGCGCCCGTTCGCTCGAACAGCGCGAGCTTAACGTCCGCGGGCTCCAGGTGACCATGCTGGCGGAGGATCACGTCAAGGTCGCTTTCGGTGAGTCCGCAGCGCCGAAGATTACGGTGGTCGACCTTGCCATCGCGAATCAACTCCTGCAGCGGGGGGTGCAGGAGGCGCTCGAGGCCCGGTACGAATCGGAGCCTGGTGAACGCCGCATTGGCCACGATCAGCGTCAGCACTGCGGCGGTCGCCTGGACCCAGGCCGTATCGGTTGCGGTCGCGGCGCGCCCGATCACCGACCCGCACACGACCGTTGTCAGCCAGTCGAGCGTCGTGAGCTGGGCGGTCGCACGCCGTCGTTGAAGGAACCGAAAGGCAGCGGCGGTAGTCAAGAACAGCGCCAGGGTTTTGGGCACGATGTACACCGCTGACTCCCAGCCCTCGATCAAGACGTGCGTCGTCCCGTTCGTCATCGCATTCATCATTGCGATTGTGCTATCCGCGTGCGGCGAAGACGAATCCACACTGCGCGGGCTACACGCCGTGGGAATCGCAGGGTCAGCGACGAACGCATAGGTTTGGATCGGGTTGGGTCTGTCACGGCGTGACGAGGCCGATCACCAGCAGGACGACGGCGATCACCGGAAAGGCGCCCTGGGTCAGCGCGGCACGCGCCTTGTCCGGTGACGACGCCAGCAGTACGACGGCCGCGCAAGCCATGGATCCGACGCCGCCGAAAACCAACGCCGCACCAACTGATCGGTGACCCAATGCAATTGCGGTAATTCCGACCGCAGTGAGGATCGCTGGCCGCGCTCCACGATTCCACCGCGGTGGACCGCGCGCTCGGGCAGGCGGCGACCGCGGGCCGGTTCGGGCACGGCGATTTGGCCGCGATCCTGGCCCATCAGGCCAGCGACTCCGACACCAGCACCCACACCGACCCGGCGTGGGCCGGCGAGCGCAACAGCCTGGCCCAGGGCACCGGCGATTGGGCCCGCCTCGGTGAGCAGGAGGGGAGCTAACGATGGCCTATCTACACATCCCCTTGAGAAACGCATCGATCGCGCTTAACACCGCCGGCGCTGATGACCCAGACCAGCCGGTCGCGGTGGCGGCCGGGGAACTGTTTGAGTGGGCGTGGCTGATCGCCGAGCTCGCTGGCTGGCTCGAGCACGCCGATGAGCACACCCGCGCCGACTTCGACCGGTTCTTCGACGGCTACGCCACCCCTGATAAGACCGCGTGGTATGCCACCCACATCGCCGAGCGCATCGCCGCGCTGCTCGACGGGGATCGGGGCCAGCCATGAGCACCGCCACACCGACACCGTCGGCGCCGCCGCTGGATGCCGAGTTGGAGCGCCTACTCAAGCGGATGCGGCTGCCCTATATCCGCCGGGCGGCCCCCGAGCTTTTGGCCACCGCCAAAGCGCAACGCTGGGACCCCGGCGAAGTGCTCAAAGCCCTTCTGGTCGAAGAGGTTTCCGGACGCAACCGCTCCGCGCTGGCGACTCGGCGTGAGCGGGCCGGATTCCCCACCGGCAAGACCTTCGCCGCCTGGGACCCAAAACTGTCGTCGATCCCGGCGCCCACCCAGTCCGCGCTGCGCACCCTGGAATGGATCCACCGGCGCGAAAACCTGGTGGTCTGCGGGCCATCAGGCACCGGCAAGACGTTTCTGCTCGAGGCCCTCGGCCAACAAGCCGTCGAAGCCGGGCTGCACGTGGCGTGGTTTAGTCTCGAACACCTCGGCGCGCTGGTGCGTCGCCACCGCGCCGACGACACCGTTATCAAAGCGATCGGCCGCATCCTGCGCGCCGATCTGATCGAAGTCGATGACATCGGGCTGCTCGCGGTGGGCGCCGACGCCGCCGAAGGCCTCTACCGGCTCGTCGATGCCGCATACGAGAAACGCTCGATCGCGTTGAGCAGCAACCTCCATCCCGCCGGATTCGACGAGCTGATGCCCAAGACCATGGCCACAGCCACCGTCGACCGGCTCCTGCACCACGCGCATGTCTGCCAAACCAGCGGGGAAAGCGTGCGTCTCACCCAGGCCATGGCAGGCAAGGGGGTGAAAGCCTTGATCTAACTACGCCGGCACGTCCGGTGGCCGCGAGTGGGCACATCTCATGGCCACCACCGGGCAGTTTTCATGACCGCCACTGGGCAGTTCTTCATGTCCCTTGACAGGAGAAGAATCGGCACGCCATGCTCGCCGGGACCGGCCTGGCCGCGGTGATGTCGTTTCACACGTGTCCTATAAGGACCGCAAAAAGGTCGCCTCATCGATGCGGGCGATCTATACCGCACCCACCGTGGACGGGGCGGAGTTAGCGCTCAAAGAGTTCGACCAGCAATTCGGCGCCCAGTATCCGGGTGCGATTGACGTGTGGCGCAACGCCTGGCCGGAATTCACCCCATTCCTGGACTATCCGGTGGAGCTGCGCAAGATCGTCTACACCACGAACGCGATCGAGTCGATCAACTTCCAGCTGCGCAAGATCGCCAAGAACCGGGGTCATTTCCTATTAGTTACGTGGAATCAGAGCGGGGCTGAGAGGATCTCCGCCCGAGGTGACCACGGAACTGGGAGGCGGGGTTGGCGGCAGCGGGGTTGGCGGACAAGTGGCCGGTGCTCGGCCGGCACGAGTACGCGGCGGGCTGGTTGCAGGTGTGGACCGATCTGGGTCGGGCGCAGCGGACGATCGACGCGTATGCGCGCGGGCTGGCCGAGTTCCTGCGGGTCTGTGAGGACCACGGCATCGACCCGGTCACCGCGAACCGGGCCGATGTCGCTGTTTTCGTCCGTGAGCTGATCGGGCGGCCCAGCCGACGAGGCGCCAACGTGGTGTCGATCGATTCCGGGTGCGGATTGGCCAACGCCACGATCCAGCAGCGTCTGGTGCCGGTGCGGCTGTTCTTCGACTTCTTAGTCGAGGAGGGTGTCCGGGAGTCGAATCCTGTTGGGAGGGGCCGGTATACGCCGGGCCGGAAGTGGGGTGGGCGGCAGCGCGGCCTGGTGCCGCGGGTGGTGAAACTGCCGTGGATCCCGACCGAACAGCAGTGGTCGCAGATCCTGGCCGTCGCGGCGGTCGAGCCGCCGCGCAACCGGGTGATGCTCGCCCTGTCCTATGACGCGGCACTGCGGCGGGAGGAGTTGTGCTCGCTGCGCACCGACGATCTGGATCCGGCCGACGGATGCTGCGGGTGCGCGCGGAGACGACGAAGAACCGGCTCGAGCGGGTAGTGCCGTATTCGGCACCGACCGGGGTACTGCTGCAGCGATATCTGGCGCACCGGGCGACGCTCAGCCGGGCCCGGGGGCCGTTGTTCCTGTCGGAATCGCGCCGCAACAAAGCGCAGCCGTTGAGTTTGTGGACGTGGTCGAAGGTGGTGCGGCACATCGCAATCGCCGCTGGGGTGCCGCAGTTCTCCACCCACACGACACGGCATCTGTGCTTGACCGATCTGGCGCGGATGGGCTGGGAACTACATGCGATCGCCACGTTCGCCGGACATCGCAGCACCGAGACCACGTTGACCTATATCCACCTGTCCGGCCGAGAGCTGGCCGGCAAGCTCGCTCGCGGCATGGACCAGATCCACGCCTGGCGGGTGGAGACGCTGGCCCGCCTCGGCGAGCAGGAGACCGGCCGCCGATGACGACGCCAAATTCGGCGGCCGCCGGATCGGCCACGACATCTGCTTGGGCATGGCCGCTGAACGTCAACCATTTCCGGCGGCGCGATCGGCTATCCAGGGCCGAATCCGATGCGCTGCAAGCACTCGATTTCGACCTGCTGCGGCTCGATCGGGGTCGTGAACACTCAGGCTGGCAGGCGATTCGGCGGCTGACCGCGCCTCTGGGCGAGGCGCTGGCGGTTCTGCACTGGCATCCCGACACCTCTGTTCCAGAGGCGGTTCGCCCGCTACGCCACCGCCATCGTGCTGCACCGCTGCGCCGAGTTGGGGCAGGACTTCTGGTCGTGGCAGACGCATGAGTGGGCCGATCTGCTGCGTCCGGCGCACCTGCGGCATCACTTCCCTGGGCAGGTCGGCATGCAGGCGCGCCCCTATCTGCTCGCCCATGCCTATCTGCTGACCCAGTTCACCGCCTTCGACATGGTCGGCCCGTTCGCACGATGCACGTTGGCGCAGCGGGTATTCGGCGCCGACACCGTCGATGAGGCGATCAAACCGGTCCGCGCGGTGCTCAGCGGATGGGGATACCGCGCGGCGAATCTGGAGTCGATGGTCTGCACGTTGCTGCTGCTCAACCGCAGCCCGTTGCTGAGCGATCTGGCCTCGCCTGCGCTGGACAGCCTGCGCTCGGATCCGGCGATTGAACGGCACTTCCATGGCCGCCACCTGCACGGCGTTCGCCGGGCGCTGGCCGCACTCGGTCACACCGGTCCGCCGCCGGCACCGAAATACGGCGACGGGCCCGTCCCGATCACCGGCACCGCCCCCGGCTGGGCGCACACGGTCGAATGTTGGCACGCCACCTCCACACTCGAACCAGGCACCCGCGACACCCACCGGGTCGTGTTGGCCAAGATCGGCCGCTGGCTCGCCGCCGAGCATCCCGACATCACCGGGCCAGCCGACTGGACCCGCCAGACCTGCACAGCCTGGATCGCCGCTGTCGACCGCATGCGCGTCGGCGACCACATCCAGTCGAACGCCTGGCGCGACAGCCGCAGCGATCAGCTGGGAAAGCCGTTGTCGCCGAAGACGACACGCACCTACATCCGCATCGTCCGCACCTTCTTCCGCGACCTGCAGGACTGGGACTGGATGCCGCGCCGGTTCGACCCCGCGCGAACGCTGGAAACCCCGCGCAGCATCCGGGCACTACAAGGACCCGATCCGCGAGTGATCGCCGACGACCTCTGGGCCAAACTGCTCTGGGCCGGTCTCAACCTCGCCCCTGACGATCTACCCGGCGGACCCGGGGCCCACCCGGTCGTCATGGTCCGCGCGATCACCTTGACCTGGCTGTTCAGCGGCCAGCGCAGTGATGAAATCGCCCGATTACGCGTCGGCTGCATCCGCTGGCAACACGACGGCCTCGCAGTCGCCGACAACCCTCAGTCAGCTGACGCTGCGATCTGTCTGCTCGACATCCCCACCCACAAAACCGGCACCGCTTTCACTAAACCCGTTGACCCGCTCCTCGGCCGAGCCATCGACGCCTGGCAGGCTCTGCGACCGGCACAGCCGCCGATGCTCGACCGCAAGACTGGCGAGAAGGTGCACTTCCTGTTCGCCGTCCGGGCCGGGCGGATCGGCAAGAACTACATCAACGACACGATCATCCCGGCGCTCTGCCGCAGGGCCGGCGTCCCCGCCGCCGACGTTCGCGGGCCGATCACCAGCCACCGCGCCCGCTCCACTATCGCCACCCAGCTCTACAACGCCAAGGAGCCGATGACGCTGTTCGAGTTGCAGGCCTGGCTTGGGCACCGAAGCCCGGAATCGACCCAGCACTATGCCAAGATCACCCCGAACACCCTGGCCAGGGCCTACAGCGACGCCGGCTATTTCGCCCGCAACGTCCGCACCATCGAGGTCCTCGTCGACCGCGACGCCGTCGCCAGCGGCGCCGCCGCAGCCGCAAAACCCTGGCAGCATTACGACCTCGGCCACGGCTTCTGCACCTACACCTTCTTCGAGCAATGCCCGCACCGCATGGCGTGCGCTCGCTGCGACTTCTACACCCCAAAGGAATCCAGCAAAAGCCAACTCCTGCAAGCGAAATCGAACCTGCAGCGCATGCTCGTCAGCATCTCGCTCACCGCCGACGAACAAGCGGCCATCGAGGACGGTCAGGCCGCGCTCGACGATGATGAAGTTGCTGTACCTCGGGCTGCGCAACATCTCCAGCCAGAGGGGAGGTTATTCGGGCACCGGAACGTACAACTGGACTGTTGCGCTCAACACACTCGCCAGACTGTTCCCTGGTCGAATTCCATTGTGCTAGAATACAACTCGTAGTCAAATCACCTCTGACTTACACAGAAATCGTGACAGGCTCGCATGCCCGCGCGGGCGCCGGCAGCGCGGCCAGCGCGCGGCGCAGCAGCCCCGACGAGCCCGGGCGCGGATCCTCGTCTCCTGCCAAAAGGTCTGCCGCCAAGACGGTTTCGGTCTGCGCCCAGGTCGCCACGTGCGGGCGTCCGCACCGCCGCCCGGCGTAGTTGTAGGCCACACCTTGCTTCTTGGGTCCATAGACTTCCACGTCGGTGGCATCGATGTCGATCGTCACCGCCTCGGTCAGCCGCGCCGCCGGCAGCAGCGCCAACACCCGCTCACTGACGGTGCCCAGCCCGGTCTCCGTCGAGCGCCATCGCTCAGCCGGTCACCCGGCGGGCCAGCCCGGCGGTGGTCGCCGACAGGCCCGCCACGGGGGTGAGCCGTTGGCCGGCCTTATCGGCACGCTGGCGGTCCAGCCCGACTAGGAAGTCCTCCCTCGGCCAGTTGCGCCGCCGCCATCCCCACCAGCAGCTAACCGACGCCGCAGCCACGATTGCGGGTCTTGATCCGGCGAACCGCCGCGTCGATAGCCTCGACCACACCCAGGCGCTTGGTCAGCTCGCTGACGGTGGCCAGCCCCGAGTTCGGTGTCAGGCCCGGATCCGGCGCGCCGACCCGCACACGCTTCCCACACCGCGTCTTCTTGCGTATCCTCGCAACCACGAAGGCACCTCCCTCTCCTGGCGATCACTGATGTTGCTAACCATGATTCTCCATGCAGGGCAGGCACTTTCGCCTTAACACACGCCGACGATCACAGACCTAATCGCGGATTCGGGTCTGAACGTCCTACTCGCGCGCATCGCCGCCTACGAAGACGCCGCCCTCACCCCCGCCGCATAACCGCGCCCATACAAATACGTCACCGAAATTCCGAGCCAGACCACTTAGCTTAGGCATACGATCAAACACGATGAGATAAATGAGTGACAAAAGAGGGAAGAGGCCGTATGTCTGTCAACGAAGGGAAAGCGGAACGCATCATCCGCGTCTTTGCCGGTGTTTTTCTCCTCGTCGGACTACCGATAATGCTTCCCGGAGCGGCCAAGTGGTGGGGTCTAGTAGGTCTACTACCTCTCCTCACCGGTCTCAGCGGCTACTGTCCGGTCTGGTCTCTCTTGGGGATCAATACCTGCTCGAGGAAGCGGGCCGGATAGGGCGCGAAATTCCCGAGGCGCAACAGCGCCCGGCGCGTAGGTTTTTCGTTAACTCCGATGACGTGCTCGAAGTTCGTCCAATTCGGCTAGATGCCGGTCAGCCAACCCTTGATGGTCGCGCACCAGTCGCTCGGTGAGCTTGCGGTGCTCGTCCATGTGCCGCGCGGCCAATGACTCGTAGTCGCTGACAGACGTATCAGCCTGGTTAGCGATATCGCGGTGCTCGGACAGATGCCGGTCCGTGAGGGCCCGAAGCTCCGCGAGGTGGCGGTCCGCCAACTCACGATGCTCTCGCAAGTGCGCCTCGGCTATTTTCTCATGCTCGGCCAGATGTGCCCGTACGACCTCGGCGCTTTTCTTTGGTGCGGACATGCGATGTGCTCCCTCCGCTGATGTGACCAACCCACAGTATAGTCGTCTGCGGTGCCGATCCGTCCCGGCCCGGCTGAAACTAGTCGGGCATCATCGAAGACGGCAGGGCCACAAGCAGATTCGCGGTAGTTTCGTGGCCGGCTGCGGCGAGCTTCGTCGCCTCGGACCCGGATCTGCGGCCTGCGTTGCCCGGGTTGGCCGCCGACATGACCGCCGCCGTGCAGTTCAACGCCCGCCGTACGGCTGCGGTTGCGCGAAGCCATCGACCGCGGTGAGGCGCACTCCGACGTACCCGGATCGGTTGACCGAGGTGATCGAGGGAACGACGTTGCTGACGCTGCTGTTAGGGCCCGGGCGAGAGTTCGACGACGCCTGGGTGGACGAGACCGCCGCGATCGGGGGGCCGGAGCGCGCTAAAGGCGGCGGGAGTCGGCACCAGGAAAATGGATCATGGGGCAAGCTGACCGCCTTGGTGCATTCAGGAACTACGCTCACCGTCAGATCGGACACCCCCGGTCACACAAAACGAGGTGTGCATAAAACCCGGGATGCTCCACCCTCTGGAAGTAGCTTTTCTCATCGCCGCCAGAGCCAAAGACCAAGCCACACTTGACCTCACCGTGAAACGGCTCCGCGAAGCGCTCACCGGGTCGGGCCAGATCGCTGTGCGCCACTTCCGCGGCGCACAAACACGACTGTGGGCCGCATTCAACCCCGCAGCCCCCATTCTCACCGCCGCTGCCCGCCGCCATCTCGGCATCACCAGCACCGCGGCCCTGATGACCTACATTCGCAGCATTAACGCCGAGCTGCCCGTACCCGACCTCAATGCGTTGGACGTCACCGTGTGGCTGACCGGAAGCCTTGATCTGCCCACCGCCGAAGAAATGAACACCCCACACCTGTATGAGCGGCTATCGGACCGCAAACGCGCCTCCGTCGCCGTCTACGGCATGCTGGTGCGCCTGGCCCGCGTCACGTTCTTCGCCAACCCCAACCGATTCGGCCTCATTGTTCTCGAAGAAGCTGCCGCCCTGCTCAATTCGCGCGCCGGCACCGGATGACGCACACCTGATCAGCCGCCGCGCTCGCAAGCACTACACCGGCTTGATGATCATCACCCAACAACCCATCAGCGACCTGGCGCTCATGGGTGATGAATTCATCACCCAACACCTGATTATGCCGTTCGAAAACGACGACCTGGCCCGCGCCGTCGCCGCGAAAATCGGCTTACCCCTTGACGATTACCCCGACATCGAAGAATTCTTCCTCGGCCAACCCAGCCCAGAGGAAATGCGCGACCCCACCGCTTTCGACGAGGATGAAGCACACCCCGGCGCCCCGCGCCGGGCCCGGCAAGGCTACGGATTTTTCGTCGACGAGTTTCGGCGTAAATCCCCGATCTGGGTCGCCCCCGAACCCGACCCCCGCATCCACCACGCCTACGACACCACCCCCGGACGGGCCGCATGAGCGCCGCCACACTGCCCAGCCACCGCGCCGCCGGCTACATCGGCTACCAGCTGGCGCTGCACCCCCCCGACTGCGGTGGGCAACCACGCTATGGCTGGCCACCCACACCCTGATCACGTGCGCGGTGATCGCCGCGCCCCCGGCCGCGGCCTCCACCCTTGCCGGGGCGCTCAACTGGACGGGGATCACCGACAGCCAGCACGTGCCAATCGGCGACTACTACCTGTCGGTGGTGTCCACCAGCGAAGCCATCACCAAAGCCGGACCCGGCATCACCGCAAACCCCGCCAGCTGGGCACAATGGCTGGCCAACGCGGTCAACACCGGTCTCACCCACGAAGGCATCTGCGAGCTCCTGCAATGGCAAGCCGCCGGCTACATCTTCCTGATGGCCCTGACGCTGTGGCTGATGAAATTCGCCATGTCCAACACCTGGCTGTACTGGCTGGCCACCTGGGTGCGCCCCCTGTTCGCCACCATCCAGAAAATACTGGCCGACCTGTGGGCCTTCCCCCTGTGCTCCAACTCGGCATGGGCCAGCCCGGCGGCTTCGGTGCCGTCGAGGAAGTTCACCAACCGATCGAATCCTGCCCGGGAGGCGGCGAACCCATCGCCACCCGCGGCCCCGGCCCGCCCGCCCGCCGTCGCGCTCACGCCTGTCCGCCCGCTCGGCGGGAGGCCAACCGGGCCCGCAACGCGGCCACGCCGCTGGCTGCCGACCGATCCAGCGCCGTCTTGGCCTCCCGGTAGCGCGCCAGTGCGGCGGTCACCTCGGCGACGTCGGTCTCGGTGAGCGTGACCAGCTTGGTGCGGCCGCCCTCTGTGTAGCGCAGCGCCGGGCTTTCGTGCGGCTCACCGGTGGCGCAACGACAGCTCCGCTTGCCGCAGCGGCGGCGGAACGTGCTCAGTGACGTTTTCTCAGTAATTTCCGCGTTGGAGAGTCGATAGTACGATCGCGGCGGCAACAACTGCGCCAATCCTGGTTGGACACAGGCGGATTCGACGGAGGCAGCGCCAACGCTGTTTGAGTTCGGCGTTGGCGCGTTCACCGATGGCACGCGCCGCGGTGAGCAGCATGTTGTAGCTCTGATTCTCCACGGCCAGGCCGCGGCCCTTGACCGGAGTGTGCACCCCGATCCCCGCTCCTTCGTAGCCCTTGTCGGCCAGCGTCGGCACCCCGTCGGCCGCGGACTTGTACAGCGCGCCCAGGCAGTGCGCGCGGGCGGCGGTGATGTCGTGCACGCTGCCCGGCTCGACCTCGCTCGACCACACCGGGAACCCGCCCGGGTCGGCCAGTATCTGCACATTGCCGCCCTGGGTTTTGTGCTTGCCCGAATACCACCGGTGATGGCCGGCCTCGTTGCGCTCGTCCACCCGGTCGATGGCGATCAGCGTCCCGTCCAGCGTCACGTGCGACCACTGTTCGGCCTTGGCCCGGTCGAGCACTTCGTGCAGGTCAGGAGCTTGTTCGGCGATCACGTCGATCGCCTCGTGCAGATAGCGGTAGCTGGTGGAGATCGGCAGCCCGGCCTCCATCGCCAACAACCGGATCGGGGCGTCGTCGCGGAACCACCGCAGCACCAGCTTGGCCTGCGTGCGCACCGTACCCGACCGCCGCCCGGCCCGCGTTCTGATCTCGCGCCGGTGAACGTGCAGCAGCGCGGTCACATGCAGCAGGGTTTCCTCCGGCACGTCGCAGATGGCAGAGTAGGTGAACACGTGGGGTCCTTTGCAGCGGAGCGGGTTTCCTCGTCGAAACCGAATCCTTGAGCAAGGACCCCACGCCCAGCCACTACGACACGCCGAAAACTCCAGTCACACCAGACTCACGAGCCCCAAGTGAGAAAACCTCACTACACGTAGCGTGCTGCACGCACTGACGTGTGGAGGTTGTGGTGAGAGTGCCCGAAAATCGATGCCGCCCGCGAATCACGACAGCGGCACGGTCCAATACACCCGGGTTCCGCCCTCGGCTGAACTGGTGATGGAGCATTCGCCGCCGACCTGCGCGGCCCGCCGCGCCATGTTGGCCAGCCCGCTGAGGCGTTGATTCTGCGCCGGGATACCGTGGCCGTCGTCGACGACCTCGATGAGCAACCGGTGATCCACCTCGACGCGGACGGTCAACCGACGGGCCCCGGAGTGGCGGACGGCGTTGCTGACGGCTTCGGTGACGACGGCCTCGGCGTGATTGGCCAGCTCGCCGGTGACTGCCGTCAGCTCCCCGGATGTGTCGAGCGTGGTCGCGATGTCTCGGTCTTCGGTGAGCTCGGCGACGTTGTGCTGGATCTGCTGTCGGAAGTTCTCGCCCGGCCGCACAAGCATCTGCAGCGGGAAGATCGTCGTCCGGATGGCGTCGATCGTGGTCTGCAGGTCGTCGACTGTATGGGTCAGCCGATTGACGATCTCCGGCGACTGCGCCCGCGCGATGGTGCCCTGCAAGTCCAGGCCCGCGGCGAACAGCTTCTGAATGACGTGGTCGTGCAGATCGTGGGCGATCCGCTCGCGGTCGGCCAGGATGGCTAGCTCACGGATGTGCTCGCGGTCGACCGTCAGTGTCAAGGCAATCGCGGCATGTCTGGCGAAGTCGCTGATGAGTTCGGGGTAGTCGTCACCGAACGGCGGCTGTCGCAGACTGCGAACAACGGCGATCACTCCGAGCACCGTGTCGTCGGCCCGCAACGGCGCCACGATCACCGAGCGGTCGCCGGCATCGGTGAATCCCTTGAGGGGATGTTTGAACCAACCGGTGATCGTCGGCATGCGGCCGAGGATCACAGTGCCGGTCGTGGAATCGTCGACGGGCACCTGTTTGCCGATCACGTCTGCGGCGTCTCGGCCCGCCGCGGTGGCCACGACAAGGGTGTCGATCTCCTCGGCCGGCAGATCCGGCTCGGTCGGCACCAGCAGTATCGCCGACTCGGCGCCGGCCAACTCCTGCATTCGGCCGACGATGAGCTGCAGCAGGGCTGTTTTCGGCTCCGCGGACAATAACGCGGCCGTGATTTCCCGGCAGGCGGTCATCCACTTCGCCGACGCCCGTTCTGCCTCGAGGATTTGCGCGCTGTCGATGGCGACCGCCGACGCCAATGCCCGCGCGGCGACCTCGTCGGAGTCGCAGCACACCCGACCGGGCCGGTCATCGACCAGATAGAGAGCGCCGAACGCGACACCACGCACACTAGGCGGCACCGCGAGGAAGGCGCGCATCCGAGGGTCATGCTCGCCCAGCCCGGCGCGCTGGGGTTGGGCCGCCAGGTCGTCGACGCGCAGGGCCTCACCGACCGGTAGGTCGCCGAGCCGCCGCGCCGTTTCGGCGTCGATGCCCTCGTAGATCAACGACACCGGGCTGCCTTGGGGCCCGTAGATGCCCAACGCCCCGTAGCGGGCGCCGGTCAGTTCCATCGCCGCATTGACGATCCGGTGCAACGTCATATCGACAGCGGCCCCATCCCGATGGCCACCGCCGGTGTACCGCGCAACTGATCGGCCGCGGCGACACCGATGCGGTGTTGAGCGTGGTGGGCGCGACGGATCAGGGCATCGGAGTCGATGATCAGCATGCTTTGTCTGTCTAGTCGTATCCAGCCGTGGCCGGCGAAGTCGGCGAGGACTTTGTTGACCGTTTCGCGGGAGGTGCCGATCAGTTGGGCGAGTTCTTCTTGGGTCAGGTTGTGGGTGAGGTGCATCACGCCGTTGTGCTGGACGCCGAACTTTTGGGATAACCGGAGTAGGTGTTTGGCGATCCGGGCGGCGACGTCGGTGAAAATCAGGTCGGACAGGTCGTTTTCGGTGCGGCGCATCCTGCGGGCCAGCAGCCGCAGCAGCTGCTCGCCAATCTGCGGGTGCGCGGCGATCCATGCCTGAAAGGCCTCGCGGCCCATAGCGAGTGCATCCACATCGGTCAGCGCGGTCGCGGTCGCGGTGCGCGGGCCGGGATCACACAGCGACAACTCCCCGAACATCTCCGAGGGTCCCGCGATCGCCATCAGATGGCTGCGTCCGTCCGGGCAGCGGCGGGCGAGCTTCACCATGCCGCAGGTGATGATGTAGAGCTGGTCGCCGGGCTCGCCGTCGGCGAAGATCTGTTGGCGGCCCGAAAAATGCACGCCCGCCAGGTGTGTTGTCAGCTCTGCCTCCACGGCAGGATCGACGGTGTGAAAAAGCCCGGCCCGGGTCAACACCGCGCTCACCGCGCTGCCTGCCGGATCGAGCACGGTATCGAGGGTTGCCGCAACGCGATGGCAGACAACGCCCTTAGCGTGTTGGCCGGCGCGCAACGCTCACGACGATCAGGGCGGTCATGGCCCCGCCAGCGCAACGTGAAACCCGGCGCGAACACCGACGGCCATCGCAGCGTGGGCGGTTCGAGAACAAGCAGGACATTCATAGTGCCGACTTTCAGAGCTGACCGGGGTGTCCGGGCTGAATGGGCTGCCCGATGCGGGCAGTGGAAAAGCGCAGACCTAGCCGCGGTGGGGTTGGCATCGCCCACGCCGCTGCGGTGATACCGCGTGGTGCGGCGCTGGCGCGGCCGTCACCGCCAGGCGGCGCCTGACAACGCGCAGCGGCGGTCAGCTGGCGCAGCGGCGGTCAGCTGGCGCAGCGCCTCAGGCGCCGAACTGGCCGTGGGAAGGCAGATGCCGCAGCCGGTGAGCCGAAGGACCCTGGTGACGATGCGGCTAGGAACCAGTGTCCAGGGCACCTCGGCGCCGCGGCAAGCGCCATCGACGGCGATCAATATCGAGATAGCCTGCGCGGCGAAGAAATCGACGCCGCTCAGGTCGAGGATCATCGACGCGTTGGCGACCGGGACCATGCGGATTGCTGATTCGCGGACGCGGTCGCTGTTTGCGGCGTCGATTTCGCCGGTGATCGTCACCACCGTCGTCTGGCGGCGGCGGCGCTTCTGCCTTGCTACTTGATCAGCGCTGATCATCGAGGCGCCAAGACATGCGCGAAAGATCTCAACACCGCGGATGGAACTTCGATGAACTTTCATCCTATGCTCGCTTCGGTCATGTCACGGCGGATTATGGGGGTGATCGCTCACCGTCGATGTCCGTGACAAGTGCAGCACGCTTTGCAGACTCAAGATCAGTACGCAAGTGTGCGAGACATCTGCGGATCTCCGGACCGCACGGATCAGATCAGATCAAGAATTAGGCGGTTGGCGTCGCTACCACGATGCCGCGGCCAACAGACGGCGGCACCGACCCCAGACCGGCTTTTATTCAGCAACTTTGAGTCAACATGCATATCCGGGCCCCGTCAAACGGGGGGGCCGGTTTTCACGTGACGTTCACGATCGTGGCCGTGTCCCATGGTGAATTCTCCGGCGGCGGGCGCCGACAGAGGTGAGAGGGCCGGCTGCGTCTACCGTCGGGGGATCTGTCCCGATGACCGTTTTGAGGATTCTCCCGCTGATGGCACCAGTCGATCGCCAGATTCCACCGGCGGCTGCTGAACCGATCCGCCGGCCATGACGGCGCCGCGGGCTCGTCAAACACCTCAACCGGTGGGAGGGTGGGTGGATGACGCCTGTGCCGAGACCTCCGGGCGCTGCCGCAATCGCCGGGATTCTGTTCGGTCAAATGTGCTGATCCAGGAGCAGTTTCTCGCAACTATCGACGGCCGACGAGGCGTAGCGGCCGCGGACCGTCTATGCGAGACCTGCGTGGTTGTGCTCGGCGTCGACGCAGCATCGATTTCGCTCGTCTTCGACGGCGCGAGCAGCGGCACATTGGGATCTAGCAGCGCACTTGCCCGGATGTACGACGAACTGCAGTTCACCTTCGGTGAGGGACTCTGCCTTGACGCCGTCACCCGGCGGATTCCTATCCGGGTCGCCGATCTCGCCGACTCTAAGGAGTCTCGCTGGCCCGCGTACCGGCCGGCCATGCTGGCCCACCAGATCAGAGGCGTCTATGCGATACCGGTCGTCGTGGCCGGTCAATATGTCGGCGCTCTCATACCGAGAGCACGTCGCGAATTCATGTCCTCGACCCAGGGGTGCGGCTGCGATCGTCCAAAGGTCTGGTGGTGCATCAGCGAAGGGGTGCGCCGCTGAGACACGTTGAGGGCCGATTGACAACAGCTCCAGCGTGGACGGCGATGGAGGTCGCGCGGGCGCTGCGACGATCTCGTGCGTTGGCGACGCTCGATGCCGCGTTGCAGGTAAACGCTTGTATCACAACGGAATTGCAGGCAGCAATTGGCGATCAGAAGGGCCGACGCGGCATTGCCAAAGTTCGCGAGTTGATCGGCTACGTCGACGGTCGCGCCGAGTCGCCGACGGAGAGTGAGGCGCGACTGGTTTTCGTCGACGGCGGATTACCCATGCCCGAGCTGCAGTACAGTATCGTCGACCGGCACGGCCGACTGTGGCGCGTCGACTTCGCATGGCCGGACGCGATGGTCGTCGCCGAATACGACAGTGTCGAATGGCATGTGGGCCGCGAAGCCCTGCTGCATGATCGGCTGAAATCTGCGCGGTTGCAGGAATGCGGGTGGACAACCGTCCCGATGACGATCGACGACATCAGAGGCGATCCCGCCGGCCTGGTGACGCGGATCAACGCCCTGCTGCGGAAACCCCGTCTGGCGGGACGAGCAGACGCAGAATCGCACCGGCAGGGGTCCCGAGAATGCGGTTCTGCGTCTGCTCGCGCAACACGGTGACCCACTAGACTGGCCGACGTGCTCATCGGTTCACATGTCCACCAAGATGATCCCCTGGCCGCCGCGGAGGCGGACAGCGCCGACGTGGTGCAGTTCTTCCTCGGCAATCCGCAGAGCTGGAAAAAGCCGAAGCCGCGCGACGACGCCGAGACGCTGAAGGCGTCGACCATGCCGCTGTACGTGCACGCGCCGTATCTGATCAACGTCGCGTCGGCGAACAACCGGGTGCGCATCCCGTCGCGCAAGATCTTGCAGGACACCTGTGACGCCGCGGCCGAGATCGGCGCCGCCGCGGTGATTGTGCACGGCGGTCACGCCGACGACGACGGCATGGAGGCCGGCTTCCAGCGCTGGGTCAAGGCGCTGGACTACCTCGAAACCGACGTCGAGGTCTACTTGGAGAACACGGCCGGCGGCGATCACGCGATGGCACGCTACTTCGACACCATCGGACGGCTCTGGGATCACATCGGCGACAAGGGAATCGGGTTCTGTCTGGACACCTGCCATGCGTGGGCCGCGGGTGAGAAGCTGATTGACGCGGTCGATCGGATAAAAGCCTTGACCGGCCGCATCGATCTGGTGCATTGCAACGACTCTCGGGACGCGGCGGGCTCAGGTGCGGACCGGCACGCCAACTTCGGCGCCGGGCAGATCGACCCCGACCTGCTGGTGGCGGTGGTCCGGGCCGCGGGCGCGCCGGTGATCTGCGAAACGGCCGACGAGGGCCGCAAGGACGACATCGCCTTCCTTCGTGAGCAGCTGAGCTGAGGACGCGTGTGCCGCGGTCGCCGTGGCCGGCCCGTGAAGGAAGGGATCGACGACGCCGCCGCCGAGATCGGGCGCAACGTCAACATCGACCCTCGCGCACCCGGCGTGGCCCACATCGACGGCCCGCCGGTGTCGCAGCCGAATGTGTTCTGGCGCAACGTCGATCACTGCGGCGCCCCGGTCAGCACGACGAGCGGTTCGGCCAACCGCAGCGTGGTGCTGATCACCGTCGACGGCCACCGCAAAGCTGGGGGACCCATCGCCGGTGAACCTTACAGGTCTTGTGCGGTTGTAGAAAAAATGTAACATTGCCGGCATGCCGGATACTCATGTCGTCACCAACCAGGTCCCGCCGCTGGAGGAGCACAACCCGGCGTCCTCCCCGGTCCTCATCGAGGCACTGATCCGCGAAGGCGGGCAGTGGGGCCTCGACGAGGTGAGCGCGGTCGGTGCGATCTCCGGGTCCAAACGCGCGCAGCGCTGGGGCGAACTGGCCGACCGCAACCAGCCGATCCTGCGCATCCACGACCGCTACGGCCACCGCATCGACGAGGTCGAGTACGACCCCGCCTACCACGAGCTGATGCGTACCGCGATCGAGCACGGCCTGCACGCCGCACCGTGGGCTGACGACCGGCCGGGTTCTCATGTGGTCCGCGCGGCCAAGACCAGCGTATGGACCGCCGAACCGGGCCACATGTGCCCGATATCGATGACGTACGCCGTCGTTCCCGCCCTGCGCTTCAACCCCGACCTCGCCGCGGCCTACGAACCGCTGCTGACCAGCCGGCACTACGACCCGCAGCTCACGGTGCCGGCGGCGAAGGCCGGTATCACGGCGGGCATGTCGATGACCGAAAAGCAGGGCGGCTCCGATGTCCGGGCCGGCACCACCCAGGCCACCCGCAACGCCGACGGCACTTACAGCCTGACCGGTCACAAGTGGTTCACCTCGGCGCCGATGTGCGACATCTTCCTGGTGCTCGCGCAGGCGTCCGGCGGGCTGTCCTGCTTCTTTTTGCCGCGGGTGCTGCCCGACGGCACCCGCAACCGGATGCTGTTGCAACGGCTGAAGGACAAACTGGGCAACCATGCCAACGCGTCCAGTGAGGTCGAGTACGACGGCGCCACCGCATGGCTGGTTGGCGAGGAGGGTCGCGGTGTGCCGACCATCATCGAGATGGTCAACCTGACCCGGCTGGACTGCGCGCTGGGCGGCGCCACCAGCATGCGCACCGGGCTGACCCAAGCCGTGCACCATGCGCAGCACCGCAAGGCATTCGGCGAGTATCTGATTGATCAGCCGCTGATGCGCAATGTATTGGCGGACTTGGCGATTGAGGCCGAATCCGCCACTATGGTGGCGATGCGAATGGCCGGTGCCACCGACAACGCCGTCCGGGGAGACCAGACCGAGGCGCTGCTACGTCGAATCGGACTGGCAGCCAGCAAGTACTGGGTGTGCAAGCGCGCCACGCCGCATGCGGCTGAGGCGCTGGAATGCTTGGGCGGCAACGGGTACGTCGAGGATTCCGGTATGCCGCGGCTGTACCGTGAGGCGCCGCTGATGGGAATCTGGGAAGGATCCGGCAATGTCAGTGCGCTGGATACCTTGCGCGCCATGGCAACTCGGCCAGAATCTGTCGACGTGCTGTTCGACGAGCTCGCCAAGAGCGCGGGCCAGGATGTCCGCTTGGATGGCCACATCGAACGGCTGCGCTCTGCGCTCGGCGAGTTGGACACGATTGCCTACCGGGCCCGCAAGGTCGCCGAGGACATCTGCCTGGCGCTGCAGGGCTGTTTGCTGGTGCGGCACGGACATCCCGCAGTCGCCGAGGCGTTCTTGGCGACCCGCCTCGACGGGCAGTGGGGCGGCGCGTTCGGAACGATGCCTGCCGGGCTGGACCTCGCGCCGATCCTCGAGCGAGCCCTGGTAAAGGGCTGAGACCCAGCATGACTCATGCGATCAGACCGGTCGACTTCGACAACTTGAAGACAATGACCTATGAGGTCACCGACCGGGTTGCGCGGATTACCTTCAACCGCCCGGAGAAGGGTAACGCGATCATCGCCGACACTCCCCTGGAGTTGTCCGCATTGGTCGAGCGTGCCGATCTTGATCCAAGCGTCCACGTCATCTTGCTCTCCGGCCGGGGTGAGGGCTTCTGCGCGGGGTTCGACCTGAGCGCATACGCCGATCGCACCGGCTCCGCCGGCGGCACCGGCGCTTACCAAGGCACTGTGCTGGACGGTAAGGCCCAGGCGGTCAACCACTTACCGGATCAGCCGTGGGATCCGATGATCGACTACCAGATGATGAGCCGCTTCGTGCGTGGCTTCTCCAGCCTGATGCACGCGGACAAGCCGACGGTGGTCAAGATCCATGGCTACTGTGTGGCCGGCGGCGCCGACATCGCGCTGCACGCCGACCAGGTGATCGCTGCGTCCGACGCGAAGATCGGTTACCCGCCCACCCGGGTCTGGGGTGTGCCGGCCGCCGGGTTGTGGGCGCACCGGCTGGGCGATCAGCGCGCCAAACGCCTTCTGCTGACTGGGGACTGCATTACCGGTGCACAAGCCGCCGAGTGGGGCCTGGTGGTCGAGGCGCCCGACCCCGAACAACTCGACGAGCGCACCGAGCGCCTGGTCGAGCGAATCGCCGCGGTGCCGGTCAATCAGCTGATCATGGTCAAGCTCGCGCTCAATTCAGCGCTGCTGCAACAGGGCGTGGCCACCAGCAGGATGGTCAGCACCGTTTTCGACGGTATCGCCCGGCACACCCCCGAGGGGCACGCGTTTGTCGTCGACGCCGTGCAACACGGCTTTCGCGACGCTGTGCGCCACCGCGACGAACCGTTCGGCGATTACGGTCGCCGCACGTCCCAGGTATGACGGCGCCGAAATCAGTCACCCGCATGACCGCCCGGTCGGTGGTGCTGTCCGTACTGCTCGGCGCGCATCCAGCATGGGCTAGTGTGGCTGAATTGATAAGGCTCACCGATGACTTCGGTATCAAGGAGGCCACGCTGCGGGTCGCGTTGACGCGGATGGTCAGCGCGGGCGACCTGGTCCGGTCCGCCGACGGCTACCGGCTTTCCGAGCGACTGTTGGCTCGCCAGCGCAGGCAGGACGACGCTATGCGACCACAGCTGCGGCCCTGGCAGGGATCCTGGACCACGGTGATTGTCACCAGCGTTGGTAGCGACCCGCGAACGCGCGCGGCGCTGCGAACCACGCTGCACGGCAAGCGCTTCGGTGAAATGCGCGAGGGAGTGTGGATGCGTCCGGACAACCTTGAACTCGACTTGGACGCGCAGGCGCGTGCCCGGGTGCGGATACTGCAGGCCCGCGATGATGCCCCCGATGAGCTCGCCGAACAGTTGTGGGACCTGGCGTCGTGGGCCTGCACCGGTCATCGGTTGCTCGCCGAAATGTCGGTGGCCAGCGATGTTCCCGCTCGATTTGTGGTCGCCGCCGGCATCGTCCGCCACCTGTTGACCGACCCGGTGTTACCGGCGGAATTGCTGCCCGCCGACTGGCCGGGCGCGCGGTTACGCGCTGCCTATAACGACTTCGCCGCCGAATTGACCGAGCGCGCGACGGTATCCGATTAGTGGAGGCGACATGAGCGGTCCGGTACGCGTAGAACGCAGTGGCCCGGTAACCACGGTGATCCTCAACCGCCCGCAAGCCCGCAACGCCGTCAACGGCCCGACGGCTGCTGCGTTGTATGCGGCGTTCGAGGAGTTCGATCGCGACGACACCGCTTTGGTGGCAGTGTTATGGGGCGACAACGGAACCTTCTGTGCCGGAGCCGATTTGAAGGCGTTCGGCACACCGGAAGCCAACGCGGTACACCGTACGGGTCCTGGCCCGATGGGGCCAACTCGAATGGTGCTGTCGAAGCCGGTGATCGCCGCGGTCAGTGGCTACGCCGTCGCCGGCGGCTTGGAGCTCGCGCTGTGGTGCGACCTGCGGGTGGCCGAGGAGGGCGCAGTGTTCGGGGTGTTTTGCCGACGTTGGGGTGTGCCGCTGATCGACGGCGGCACAATCCGGCTGCCCCGGCTGATCGGGCAGAGCCGGGCAATGGACATGATTCTCACCGGCCGCGCGGTCGACGCCTCGGAGGCGTTGGCGATCGGACTGGCCAATCGCGTTGTGCCCAAAGGTCAAGGGCGCCAAGCCGCCGAGCAATTGGCTGCCGAGCTGGCGGCATTGCCTCAGCAGTGCATGCGATCGGATCGGCTCTCAGCACTGCGTCAGTGGGGCCTGGCCGAATCAGACGCGCTGGACTACGAATTCGCCAGTATTTCCCGGGTGGCCACCGAGGCGACGGAAGGGGCGGGACGTTTCGCGGCGGGCGCAGGGCGCCACGGGGCGGCCGCGGTGTAGCCCAAGCTAGCCGACCTTGTTAATCGTGTTGCCGCTGCCGAGGTTTTCGACCTTGGGGTTGCCGTCTTTGTAGGTGATCGTGTTGTTGAGCCCGACGACGTTGAGGTGCTTGTCGATCTTGTCGATGGTGATCTTGTTGTCCGCGCCGCCGATGCTCACGGTGCCGCACGTGCCGCTGACGGTCAGCGTGTTGTTGGATCCTCCGACGTTCAGCGACTTCCCGTCGCCGCAATCGAGACTGCTTGTGGTACCGAGTGATCCGTAGTTGATCGTGTTGCCGATGTCGAACTGCGCACCGGTACTCGTCGTCGAGGGCGTCGTGCTGGTCGAGGTGCGGGAGGCGGTCGACGGCGCCGCGGTGGTGTTCTTGCCGGCGCAACCGGCCGTCCCGAGCACCGCCATTACCAGAGAAAGCGCCAGCGCCCTGGCCACCGCATGTGCACGCATGGTGCTCACCCCGCAATCTGACTGATGCGATTGGTCGTGCCCAGTTCGCGGCCGCGGTCCCATACTAACGGCTGGCCGCTCTTGTAACAGACCGACTCGTTGTCGCCGTAGACAATGATGTCATGGGCGACGTTGTCCACGACGACGGTGTGACTCGAGCCCATCACCGTCACCGCCCAGCAGCTCCTCAGCGCGTTGACGACGTTGCGCGTGCCGTCGGCGAACAGGGTAGCGCCATTGCAGTCGACCGTCTCCTCGAGACCCTCGCCGGCGACATGAGTATCACCGTTTGTGGCGTGCCGGGTCGGCGCTCCGGCGGCCAGCATGAACGCCATCGCAATCCCGAAGGCGGCCAAGGCTCGGCATACGAGTGTCCATCTCACCGCGGGCTCCTCTCGCCATGGCGAGCGATCTGCTCGAGGAGAGCGTACGTGGATTGGCGCGCGCCATTGGCGGCTTCCCGCACTTCGAGTCGTTCGCCCCGCCGGCATTGTCGGCAGACTAGAGTTTTCGCTGATTAATCGTCGAGAGACCGGTGTGGCCAACCCGGTCAATGCAACCCGAAGGGCGATCGCCACGCCAGCTGAGCGGCTCACCATGCTGAACCGCGTCGCCGAGGGACGGGTCGGTGACGATGCCGTGCTGGTAATGGCTGGCGCCTACCGCAGCTACGCTCATCACCACCCGGGCCGGTATTCGGCTTTCACCCGGACGCCGCTGTCAGACATCCCAGGAGCTTAAATGTCAAGCGGCGGTTTGTTGATCTTGATTGTGGGACGGCCAGGCGGTGGCTTCGTCGTAGAGCGTGCGGGTCTTGAGGCAGCCGTGCAGGATTCCGACGAGCCGGTTGGCGAGCTGGCGCAGCGCGGGGTTGTGGCCGAGGCCGCGGGCGCGTTGCTTGTCGTAGTAGGCGCGTGCGCCGGGCGAGGCGCGCAGCGCGGAGAACGCCTGCGTCATCAGCGCGTCGATGAGCCTGTCCTGATGCACGAACCGCGCGAGCACGACCTTCTTCTTGCCGGAGGCGCGGGTGATCGGGCTGGTTCCGGCGTAGTTCTTGCGGGCCTTCGCGTCGGCGTACCGTGCTGGGTCGTCGCCGAATTCGGCGAGCACCCGGGCGCCGAGGATCGGTCCCAGGCCGGGCTGCGACAGGATGATCTCAGCGTCCGGGTGCCGGTGAAAATGCTCCTCCACCTGCTCTTGCAGGATCGCGATCTGCTCGTTGAGGGTGGTGAGCACGGCCACGATCGAGCGGGTGGCAGCCGCGTACGCGGTGGTGATCACCGGGTCGCGGCCGAGCTGCTCGCCGCGCAGCGCGTCCTGGATCCGGCTGGTCTTGGTGTCGATGTCGCGGCGACCGGCGTGTTTGAGCGCGGCCCGGATCTGGCTGCGGTTCAGCTTCGCCGCCGACGCGGGGTCGGGGGCTCTGCCGAGCAGTTCCAGCGCATCGGCCGCGTCGAGATCGTCGAAGGCTTCCAGCGCGGCGGGGAAGTACTCGCGCAGCGCGTGCCGCAGCCGCTGGGTGTGGCGGGTGCGGTCCCAGATCATCGTCTTGTGCGAGCGGGCAACAACTTTCACCGCCTCGGCTGCCGCGCTGTCGCCGGCCACCGGGCGCAGCTGGTGCGAGTCGGTGCGGACCATGTCGGCCAGCGTGTGTGCGTCCGCCGGGTCGCTCTTGGCGCCGGAGACGCTGTGCCGCTCCCGGTACCGGGCCACCGACAGCGGGTTCACCGCGTACACGGTGTATCCGGCCGCGATCAGCGCGGCCACCCACGGGCCCCGGTCGGTCTCGATTCCGATCGCCACCTCGGCCATGTCGGCGTCGGCGCCCAGCTCGGCGCCGATCATCGCGTGCAACCGCGCGATCCCGGCCGCGCCCTCGGGCAGCCGCGCCCTGGCCAGCCTGCGTCCCGCCGAGTCCATCAGTTCGACGTCGTGATGATCTTCCGCCCAATCGTCGCCCACGTACAGCAATTTCGCCACTCCTCGCTCCTGTCTGCAGTTGTCCGGGTTACAGCCGGCAGCGTGCGGGAGAACTCTCGGCGACCTAATGAAGCAGTGCTCACGCCACGCGGGCGGGCACGACATCCCATCAGCGATCCCTTCTCCCGGGCGAACCGGTGGGGGCGACGATCTGACATCAGGACTCGAAATCCAGGAGGCATCAGTGCTCACCCACCGGCCGCTACCGATAGCAAGTCTGCCCGAAGGCCGCACCCGCTAATACTCATTAGGTGGTGACGATCCGGAGTTCACGGCTGCCACCAAGGAAGCGGCGGAACCGGTGATAGCGGTGTTGTCGTCCTACGGGCTCGACGCCGAGCAGGCCTTTACGCGACGTTGGAATTCTGGTCGGCAATGCACGGGTTCGTGCTGCTGGAAATGACCGGGGTGATGGACGAGATCGACACCGACACGGTGTTCTCCGACATGGCGCTGGGCTTGGTGGCCGGCATGGGGCGGCGCAGCGAACGCAACGCGCAATAAGCACCGGCAGCGTGGTACTGGTACCGGACGCCAACTGGGTCGCTTTGGGGTAGCACTGCTGTCGCTTTGACCTGCCCGACTAGCGGCGGGTATTGTGGTGGCTCGTGCCTGGCGGCTTAAGGCGCTTGATCTAGGGTGCGCACGCCGGGCCAATTCGCATGTCCCTGACGTTACGGATGAAATTCTGTGGCGGCCGCATGCGACACACCCGGCCACGGGGGACTGCGGCAGGGCATAACTGCAGTACAGAGGCTTAAAGCCACTGACAACCGAAATGACAATGGAGAAAGCCGGTAGATGCCAACCATTCAGCAGCTGGTCCGCAAGGGGCGCCGCGACAAGGTCGCCAAGGTCAAGACCGCGGCTCTCAAGGGCAGCCCGCAGCGCCGTGGTGTGTGCACTCGCGTGTACACCACGACTCCGAAGAAGCCCAATTCGGCGCTTCGGAAGGTGGCGCGCGTCAAGCTGACCAGCCAGGTTGAGGTGACGGCGTACATCCCGGGCGAGGGCCATAACCTTCAGGAGCACTCGATGGTGCTGGTGCGTGGCGGCCGGGTCAAGGACTTGCCGGGCGTGCGGTACAAGATCATCCGCGGCTCGCTCGACACCCAGGGTGTCAAGAACCGTAAGCAGGCTCGCAGCCGCTACGGCGCCAAGAAGGAGAAGAGCTGATGCCGCGCAAGGGGCCCGCGCCGAAGCGTCCGCTGGTCAACGATCCGGTTTACGGATCGCAGCTGGTTACGCAGCTGGTCAACAAAGTTCTGCTGAAGGGGAAGAAATCGCTGGCTGAGCACATTGTTTATGGTGCGCTCGAACAAGCCCGCGACAAGACCGGCACCGATCCGGTGATCACGCTCAAGCGGGCTTTGGACAATGTCAAGCCAGCTCTGGAGGTGCGCAGCCGCCGGGTCGGCGGCGCCACCTACCAGGTGCCCGTCGAGGTGCGTCCTGAGCGGTCCACCACGCTCGCGCTGCGCTGGCTGGTCAGCTTCTCCAAGCAGCGTCGGGAAAAGACCATGATCGAGCGACTGGCAAACGAGATCTTGGATGCCAGCAACGGCCTGGGGGCCTCGGTCAAGCGACGCGAGGACACCCACAAGATGGCCGAGGCAAACCGCGCCTTCGCACATTATCGCTGGTGACCGCCGGCGCAGTGGCCAGGCGCAACTGACAGCGAACTAACAAGCAATCGAAAGAGTGGGAAGACTTCTGTGGCACAGAAGGACGTGCTGACCGACCTCACCAGGGTCCGCAACATCGGCATCATGGCGCACATCGACGCCGGCAAGACGACGACGACCGAGCGCATCCTCTACTACACCGGTATCAGTTACAAGATCGGTGAGGTGCATGACGGCGCCGCCACCATGGACTGGATGGAGCAGGAGCAGGAACGCGGGATCACCATCACCTCCGCGGCTACCACCTGCTTCTGGAAAGACAACCAGATCAACATCATCGACACCCCCGGGCACGTCGACTTCACCGTCGAGGTGGAGCGCAGCTTGCGGGTGCTTGACGGCGCCGTCGCCGTCTTCGACGGCAAGGAAGGCGTCGAACCGCAGTCCGAGCAGGTCTGGCGGCAGGCCGACAAATACGACGTCCCGCGGATCTGCTTCGTCAACAAGATGGACAAGGTCGGCGCCGACTTCTATTTCTCCGTTAAGACGATGGAGGAACGCCTGGGGGCCAACGCGATTCCGATCCAGCTTCCGGTGGGCTCCGAAGGCGACTTCGAAGGCGTCGTCGACCTGGTCGAGATGAACGCGAAGGTGTGGCGGGGCGAGACCAAGCTCGGCGAAACCTACGACACCATCGCGATCCCGCCCGACATGCAGGAGAAGGCCGCAGAGTACCGCACCAAGCTGCTCGAGGCCGTCGCCGAAACCGACGAGGCGCTGCTGGAGAAGTACGTCGGCGGCGAGGAGATAACGGTCGACGAGATCAAGGCGGCGATCCGAAAGCTGACCATCAACTCGGATGCCTACCCGGTGCTGTGCGGCAGCGCGTTCAAGAACAAGGGCGTGCAGCCGATGCTCGACGCGGTCATCGATTACTTGCCGTCGCCGCTGGACGTACCGCCCGCCGAAGGCCACGCGCCCGGCAAAGAGGATGTGTTGATCACTCGCAACCCGTCTACCGACGAGCCGTTCTCCGCGCTGGCGTTCAAGGTCGCCACGCACCCCTTCTTCGGCAAGCTCACCTACGTCCGGGTGTACTCCGGCACCGTCGAATCGGGCAGCCAGGTCATCAACGCGACCAAAGGCAAGAAGGAGCGGCTGGGCAAGCTGTTCCAGATGCACTCCAACAAGGAGAACCCCATCGAGCGGGCGTCGGCCGGCCACATCTACGCGGTGATCGGCCTGAAGGACACCACGACCGGCGACACTCTCAGCGATCCGAACGAGCAGATCGTGCTTGAGTCGATGACCTTCCCCGATCCGGTGATCGAGGTCGCGATCGAGCCGAAGACCAAGAGCGACCAGGAGAAGCTGAGCCTGTCGATTCAGAAGCTCGCCGAGGAGGACCCGACTTTCAAGGTCCACCAAGACTCTGAGACCGGCCAGACCGTGATCGGTGGGATGGGCGAGCTGCATCTGGACGTCCTGGTCGACCGCATGCGTCGCGAATTCAAGGTCGAGGCCAACGTCGGTAAGCCGCAGGTCGCCTACAAGGAGACCATCAAGCGGACGGTGGAAAAGGTCGAGTTCACCCACAAGAAGCAGACCGGCGGCTCCGGCCAGTTCGCCAAGGTGCTGATCAGCCTGGAGCCGTTCCACAGCGACGACGGCGCGACCTACGAGTTCGAGAGCAAAGTCACCGGTGGGCGCATCCCGCGGGAATACATCCCGTCGGTGGACGCCGGCGCCCAGGACGCCATGCAGTACGGCGTGCTGGCCGGCTACCCGCTGGTGAACCTGAAGGTCATCTTGCTCGACGGCGCGTACCACGAGGTCGACTCGTCGGAAATGGCGTTCAAGATCGCCGGTTCGCAGGTGCTGAAGAAGGCTGCTGCGCAAGCGCAGCCGGTGATCCTGGAACCGATCATGGCCGTCGAGGTCATCACGCCCGAGGACTACATGGGCGACGTGATCGGCGACCTGAACTCCCGCCGTGGCCAGATCCAGGCCATGGAAGAGCGCGGCGGCGCGCGTGTGGTCAAGGCGCATGTGCCGTTGTCGGAGATGTTCGGCTACGTCGGCGACCTGCGGTCTAAGACTCAAGGCCGGGCGAACTACTCCATGGTTTTCGACTCCTACGCCGAAGTGCCGGCCAACGTGTCGAAGGAGATCATCGCAAAGGCGACGGGCGAGTAATCAAGGCTGACGCGATGGTGGAGTAACCTTGCCCGGTCACTACCGCGGCACAACTGAAATGACAACACTGCTTTAACAAGCACCAACAAGTCCAGGAGGACACAGAAGTGGCGAAGGCGAAGTTCGAGCGGACGAAGCCGCACGTCAACATCGGGACCATCGGTCACGTTGACCACGGCAAGACCACGCTGACCGCGGCTATTACCAAGGTCCTGCACGACAAGTACCCTACGTTGAACGAGTCGCGCGCATTCGACCAGATCGACAATGCGCCTGAGGAGCGTCAGCGCGGTATCACCATCAACATCTCCCACGTGGAGTACCAGACCGAGAAGCGTCACTACGCGCACGTCGACGCCCCGGGCCACGCCGACTACATCAAGAACATGATCACCGGCGCCGCCCAGATGGACGGCGCGATCCTGGTGGTTGCCGCCACCGACGGCCCGATGCCGCAAACCCGCGAGCACGTGCTGCTGGCCCGTCAGGTCGGGGTGCCATACATCCTGGTCGCGCTGAACAAGGCCGACATGGTCGACGACGAGGAGCTGCTCGAGCTCGTCGAGCTGGAGGTGCGTGAGCTGCTGGCCGCCCAGGAGTTCGACGAGGACGCCCCGGTGATCAAAGTATCCGCTCTCAAGGCCCTCGAGGGGGACCCGAAGTGGGTCGAGGGCATCGTGGAGCTGATGGACGCGGTCGACGAGTCGATTCCGGACCCGGTCCGCGACACCGACAAGCCGTTCCTGATGCCGGTGGAGGATGTCTTCACGATCACCGGCCGTGGCACCGTCGTCACCGGCCGTGTCGAGCGCGGCGTGATCAACGTCAACGAGGAAGTCGAGATCGTCGGCATCAAGCCGACCAGCACCAAGACCACGGTCACCGGTGTGGAGATGTTCCGCAAGCTGCTCGACCAGGGCCAGGCTGGTGACAACGTCGGTCTGCTGCTGCGTGGTATCAAGCGTGAGGACGTCGAGCGTGGCCAGGTGGTGACCAAGCCCGGCACGACCACACCGCACACCGATTTCGAAGGCCAGGTCTACATCCTGTCCAAGGACGAGGGTGGTCGGCACACGCCGTTCTTCAACAACTACCGCCCCCAGTTCTACTTCCGCACCACCGACGTGACCGGTGTGGTGACGTTGCCGGAGGGCACCGAGATGGTGATGCCCGGTGACAACACCGACATCATCGTGAAGCTGATCCAACCCGTCGCGATGGACGAGGGTCTGCGCTTCGCGATCCGGGAGGGTGGCCGAACCGTCGGCGCCGGCCGGGTCACCAAGATCGTCAAGTAGTTTGCAGGCAAAGCGGCGATAGGCTGGCCTGCGTCATTGTTCGACAGACGGCACGAGCCTCACATGCTGGGGCGATATCATGGCCCAGATCATCGTCCTGGTATGTGGAGGTTTGGTCGGCCTGATCTTTCACATCACATAGTTTGCGCAGTCCTCCTCCTCCTCGCTTCGTCTCGCTCGCCGCTGCGCGGCTGGGGCTGCCCCACTGCATCGTCGGCGGGCGATTAGAACACGTTTCAGTTTTGCTGCTAGCCTGACGGCAGTCGCCGAAAAGGGCAGTCGTGTCTGGGATGCCGCAAGGACGGGTGGCGTTCATCACCGGCGCCGCACGCGGCCAGGGCTGAGCGCACGCGGTCCGGCTGGCGCGCGAGGGCGCCGACATCATTGCCTCCGACATCTGCGCGCCGGTGTCGGCGAGCGTCAGCTATCCGGCCGCCACACCGGAGGACCCGCGATGATCGAGGCCGGCAACGGCGGCTCTATCGTCGTAGTCAGCTCGTCGGCCGGGCTGAAGGCCACCCAGGAAACGGCCACTACTCGGCGACCAAGCACGGGCTGGTCGCGCTGACCAACACTCTCGCGATCGAGCTCGGCGAGTTCGGCATCCGAGTCGACTCCATCCACCCCTACTCGGTCGACACGCCCGTGATCGAGCCGGATCTGATGATGCAGGTGTTCGCCCGGCATCCCCATTACATCCACAGCTTCGGGCCAATGCCGCTACAGCCCAATGGCTTTATGGCAGCTAGCGAGGTTTCGGATGTGGTGGCGTGGCTCGCCGGTGACGGCTCCGGCACGTTGACAGGAGCCCAGATCCCGCTCGACAAGGGCGTGTTGAAGCACTGAGACCAAAACGTAAGCCGACATTCAACGCGATTTCATATGTCTTCGTGCTCTATCGTCAAGGTCGACAACGTATCTTGGACGCCATGCGGACCGTCTATCATGCGGAACTCGCGAGGTTAACCGAGCACCTCGGCGAGATGTGTGGGCTGGCCGGGGTTGCCATGGAACACGCAACCGAAGCCCTGCTGCAGGCGGATCTGGTGCTGGCCGAACAGGTTTTCAGCTGTCACGACAAAACCGCCGCGATGAGCGCCGCCGCGGAGGAGAACGCGTTTGTGCTGCTGGCACCTCTCCAAGCGCCGGTTGCCAATGACCTGCGAGCGATCGTCAGCGCCCTCCAAATGATTGTCGACATCGACAGAATGGCCGCGCTTGCCCTGCACGTCGCCGAGATCGCTCGCTGGCGTCATCCTCGGCATGCGTTGCCCGAAGAGGTCAAGGGCTACTTCGCTGAAATGGGCAGGATCGCAGTCAAGTTGGGTAACAGTGCGCAGGAGGTGTTGCTGACGCGTGACCCGAGAAAGGCCGCGCGCATCCGCAGAGAAGACGACGCGATGGATGACCTGCACCGCCACCTGTTCACCGTGATGATGGATCGCGAGTGGAAGCACGGTGTGGCCGCCGCCGTCGACGTGACGCTGCTGGGTCGCTACTATGAGCGCTTTGCCGACCATGCCGTCCAAGTGGCGCATCGGGTTATCTTCCAGATGACTGAGCGGTTCTCCGACGGTGCTTCGGCGCCGACGTAATCCGGCCGTCGAATCGATTCAATGCGCCATCTGCGCCAGCGTATCGGCGAACCGCTCGACTGCCCAGTCGATTTCCGCAGGTGTAATTACCAGCGGGGGAGCGATACGCATGGTTGACTCCTGCGTGTCTTTGACCAAAACTCCGCGCTCGGCCAGTCGCAGACTGAGCTGCTTGGCACTGCCGAGCGCCGGGTCGATGTCGACGCCGGCCCACAACCCTTTGCCGCGCACCGCAAGCACCCCGTGACCGATCAACGTTCGCAGTCGCCGGTGCAGCCGCGTACCGAGGTGCGCAGCGCGGGCCTGGAATTCACCGCGAGCCAGCATCGACACAACGGTGCTGCCGATCGCCGCCGCAAAGGGGTTCCCGCCGAACGTCGAACCGTGTTCACCCGGATGCAGTACGCCCAGCACGTCGCGATTGGCCACTACTGCGGACAACGGCACCACCCCGCCGCCTAATGCTTTTCCGAGCAGGTAGATATCGGGCACCACGTTCCAGTGGTCGCAAGCGAAGGTCCGCCCGGTGCGGGCCAGACCCGACTGGATCTCATCGGCGATCATCAAAACGCCGCGCGCACCGCAGAGTTCGCGCACCGCGCGCAGATAGTCGTCCGGCGGCACGATCACTCCGGCCTCACCTTGAATCGGTTCCAGCAGCACGGCAACGGTGTGCTCGTCGATCGCTTCGGCCAGCGCGTCGGCGTCGCCGAATGGCACCGAGCGGAAGCCGGGTGTGAACGGCCCGAAGCCGCGGCGCGCCGTCTGGTCAGAGGAAAAGCTGACGATGCTGATGGTCCGGCCGTGAAAGTTGTTGTCTGCCACGATGATGTTCGCCTGGCCGGCCGGAACGCCCTTGACGTCGGTGCCCCACTTGCGTGCCACCTTCAAAGCGCTTTCGACCGCTTCGGCGCCGCTGTTCATCGGCAGCACCATCTCCTTGGCGCAGAGTGCGGCCAATGCCGCGCAAAAGTGGCCCAGTGCCTCGGCGTGGAATGCCCGGCTGACCAGCGTGACGCGGCCGAGCTGGGCGTGCGCGGTCGCGGTGATTTCGGGATTGCGGTGCCCGAAGTTCACTGCGGAATATGCGGACAGGCAATCCAGGTAGCGGCGGCCCTCGACGTCGGTGATCCATGCTCCCTGTGCGCTGGCGGCGACCACCGGCAGTGGCGAATAGTTGTGTGCCGTGTGGCGCTCGTCGAGGGCAATCGCCGACGCGGTGAGTGCGCCGGGACTGGTGGTCGTGGTGTCGAGTAGGCTCACGGAAATACCTCCAGTGTGCAGCATTTGACGGATCCGCCGCCCTTAAGCAGCTCGGACATATCGACACCGGTCGGCTCGAAACCGGCCTCGCGCAATTGTTCGGCGAATCCGACTGCGGCCACCGGGTGCACAACGTGGCGGCCGTCCGACATCGCGTTGAGGCCGAAGACGTAGGCGTCGGCACTCTCTGTGACCAGAGCAGCTGGAAACAGCGTTTCCAGCCGGGCGCGAGAGCATTCGGTAAAGGCGGGCGGGTAGTAGGCGATGGTGGTTTCATCGAGCACGGCCAGGGCGGTGTCAAGGTGGTAGAAGCGCGGATCGGCCAGCTGCAGGCTGACGACAGGCCGACCGAAGATCGCGGCGATCTCGGCGTGCGCGCGCAGATCGGTACGAAAACCGGTGCCCGCCAGAATCATGTCACCTATCGGCAGCAGGTCGCCCTGGCCCTCGTTGATGTGCCGAGTCTGCACCGGGGTGTAGCCGTGTGACCGCATCCAATTCGCGTAGGCGGTGGATTCTTGTTGGCGCTGCGGGTATTTGAACCGGGCCAGCACCGTCGTGCCGCCCATTATCAGACCCCCATTGGCGGCGTAGACCATGTCCGGTAGGCCGGGAACGGGTGCCACCAGGTCGACGTTGTGTCCCAGCCGAAGGTAGGTGTCGCGCAGCTGTTCCCACTGCGTGACCGCCACGGTGACGTCGACCGGGGTGTCGGTGTCCATCCACGGATTGATCGCATAGTCGACGGCGAAAAAGTGCGGCGGCGTCATGACGTAGTGCCGAATGCGAGCCCTGCGTTCGGTCGTTTTGGCGGGTTCCCGCGCCGGGGTTCGCGTTGCAGCGTCTGTGAAGATCGTCATAAATCCACGGTATGGGACGGCGCCCGCGCAATCAAACACCGAGCGTTGCTTATACATGGAAGGTCTGTTGCGCGGACGGCCGTATTCCGGCAGTCTGTTGTGCAGGAGGAGTGGTGGACCGGTGGGATGGGATTGACGAGCAGATTCTCGCCGAACTCGCCGAGCATGCCCGGGCAACGTTCGCCGAGATCGGCGAGCGGGTGAATCTGTCGGCCTCGGCGGTCAAACGTCGCGTCGACCGGATGTATGAGCGCGGTGTGATCCGTGGGTTCACGACGGTCATCGATCGCAGCGCCCTGGGTTGGAAAACCGAGGCCTACGTTCAGGTTTACTGTCACGGCAGGATTTCGCCCGACGAGCTGCGCCGGGCCTGGATGGACATTCCCGAGGTGCTCAGTGCCGCTACCGTGACCGGGACCGCCGACGCGATCCTGCGGGTGCTGGCGCGCGACATGCGGCATCTGGAAGATGCTTTGGAGCGCATCCGCACCAGCGCCGACATCGAACGCAGCGAAAGCATCGTCGTGCTGTCCAACCTCATTGACCGATCCCGGGCATCAGGGGTGAGCGACCGCCCGTCGCCGCGGTGCCGGTAAGTTCCTGGGCACACCCGCGAAGGTCTCGTTATCATGGCGGCGCTGTGGCGCAGCTTCGCCTCGCCCGAACATGACCTTCGCCCGCTCTATTCCCAGTGCACCGGCGGTCCGTGCGGCGAACATGTGCCAAATAGCGTGTCGTCACCACCTGGCCAGCAGCGGGCGCGAACCGCGAACCCGACGGGGGAGTCGGGTGTTCGCCGCTGCGGTTCCAGCATCAGGTGGGCGAACGGCGAATCGGCCCGGGCGTTGGTTCCCAGCGCGTCGATCCCGGCCAGCACGGCGGCCTGATCGGCTGCGGAAAGATATTGCCACATAATGGAATGCCACAGCACGGTAAGCGTGCCGGTGGCAGCGGACAGGCCGGCGACGGCCTCGACGGCATTGCGGCGCTGCAACGGCGCCGGGACCCGACGGGCGATCGCGATCGCGCCGCGTAACCGATCCAGCCGCGCGGGCTGATCGGGCCAGACATAGCTCAGCAGTGCCAATTCGCCATCGCGGCTGGTGGCGTCGAGCGGCGCGATGTCGTAGCCGTGACGCTGCACGATCTGCAGGTCCGCGGCCGGCGGCAGGTGGCCCCGCCACGCGTCGTCGATGGTCACCGGCGAGTAGGCGGGCCCCCACTGGCCGCCGCGATGGCGATAGTTGTAATAGTCGGCGCGCAGGTTCAGCCCGGCACTGCACCCGATCTCGAAAAGCCGGACAGGCAAATTGAATTCGTGAGCAAGTTTGAGTAAACCACCAATCAGCGCGGCGGACCGGCCCACCTCGTTGGTTTGCGGCGGCTGATCGAGCGCGGCCCGCAGCAGGTCGGCGTGCGCGGTGGCGGCGAGCGCGATGTCGGGCCAAGCCGCCTGCGCATCCCACTGCCCGCCTGCACTCGGATACCAACGGCGTAGCCGCGGAGCGCGGCCGTCGAGCGCCAGCCGGTGCAGCCCACCGAGCAGTCGCAGCGGCAGCGCCAGCCGCCCTGCATCGTCTTCGTGCCCGGACAGGATGACGGCAAAGACACCGCGGGCTTCTACGTCGGCGGCCACCCGCTCCAGCATGTCGCCGTACATCGGCGACCCCATGCCGGTGCAGATCTGGCCCTGCACTCGCATAGACCGCATCAGGCGGCTGTCACGGCTGCCCACTGCGCCGCTCCTCCTCATCGCTTCGTCCCCCTCGCCGCTGCGCGGCCGGGGGTACCCCCACTGCATCGTCACGGCGCGGGTCCAGCTTGTCCAGTTCGGCGCGGATGACGTCGAACGCATCTCCGAGAGCCTCGGGCAATGAGACGGATTCGTCGTCCAGCCAGTACTGGTAGGCACTCAGGGCGACGCCGAGCAGCATCCACGCAACGGTCTGCGGCACCAGGTCGCTCGGTCGAACACCGGACCGGCGTGCCACAAACTCGGCGACTACCTTGCGCCAGTCCCCATACATCGTCATCGAATACGCCTGCAGTTCGGAGGTTTGCAAGATCACCCGCATTCGCTGCCGGTGACGGATGGTTTCCGAGTCGTCAAAGGTGTTGAAGGACAGCAGCGCAGCGCGCAGCGCCTCGCCGAGCGGCATAGCCGCATCGACGTGGTTCAAAAGCTTGCGCAAGTGCTGCAGGTGAGCGTCGAAGTCTCCCCAGGGGATCGCGTTCTTGGAGGCGTAGTAACGAAACACGGTACGACGGGCGATGCCCGCAGCCTGTGCTACGTCGTCGACGCTTACCTCGGCGAAGCCGCTCTCGTCGAACAGTCGCAGGGCAACATCGGTGATGTGCTTTCGCGTCGTGGAACGGCTCCGGCCAACGCGCGCCTGCCCCGGCATTCGCAACCCCTTTTTAACAAGCCTCTTCCATTTTTGGCACTCGATGCCATATCCTGACGAAGTTTGTCACCAGATCGACGCGACTTGTCGAGACCCTGATAACGAAAGGCACCGTTATGGAACCGAACCAGCAGACCGACGCCGATACCGATCTCGTCACCGAGACCTTGATTGAAGAGGTGTCCATCGACGGGATGTGCGGGGTCTACTGATCATGATCGCCTCCGGGCCGGGGCCCGAGCGCGGATTCGGTCCCGGACACGCGTGGCGGTTGCACGGCGGCCAAGTTCTTCACCGGCCTGCCCATCGACGGCCCCGACCCGGAGTGTGTGCAGGGCTATGGGGTGCCGGCGCTGGCGCAAGAGCATGACAAACCCTCCTCGGCGGGCGACCACTCGCACGGACGGCGCAGCAGCGGGTCGGTGCCGCTGACCCTTAGCATGCCGACCCGGCTCTGCAATGAAAGCCCGGTCTGGTCGTGGCTCGTGACGTCAGGTCCGAGACGGTCGCCATCGCGCAGCAACGCGCGAAACGGCGGCTGCCGAAGTCGGTCTACGCCGCGCTGGTCGCCGCCGGCGAGAAGGGGCTGAGCGTCTCCGACAATGTCGAGGCGTTCGACGAGCTCGGCTTCGCGCCGCATGTCGTCGGCGCCGTCGAAAAGTGCGACCTCTCGACAACCATGATCGGGCAATTGATTTCCTTGCCGGTCATCATTTCGCCCACCGGAGTGCACGCAGTAGATCCGGACGACACGCCGGCATCGATCCGCGCCCGCCGTCGGCGACCAGATCGACGTGTCGCTGGACGGCGGTGTCCGCCGCGGCAGCGACGTCGTCAAGGCGCTGGCCACTCCGAGCCCGTGCGGTGATGATCGGCCGCGTCTACCTGTGCGGTGTGGCGGCCGGCCGGCCAACCAGGTGACGAGAACGTGCTCGACATCCTTCGCGGCGGCATCGACTCCGCGCTGATGGGTCTCGGCCGCGCGTCGGTGCACGACCGCACCTCGGCCGATATTTTGGTGCCCGCGTGCTTTGCTCGAGCGCTCGGGGTGCCCTCGGCTGCGCCGGGCGGAGCGTAGCCGCCGCGCACGCGAGACCGGCCGGTATATTGATACTCACGTGGCGGACGTGGCGGACGTGGCGTCGGGTACCGGGTCTGGTGAATGGCCGACGGCAAAATATTTGTCCAGGGCGCCAACAACCGATGCACGGCAGGCGGATTCGGCCTACCATCACCGAGTGGCCGTCCTCGCCGAACTTGGCGGCTCGACGTCGAGCCAGCTACAAACCATGTCCGTGAGCGTCGCGATCCCGGTTGGATCCACCGAACAGCACGGGCCCCACCTGCCGCTGGACACCGACACCCGGATCGCGACCGCCGTCGCCCGCGAGGTCACCGCCCGCCTGTCCGGCGACCCCCAGCTGCACTGGATGGTGGCACCGGCCCTCGCCTACGGCGACAGCGGTGAGCACCAGAGCTTCCCCGGAACCATCTCCATCGGCACCGAGGCGCTGGCCACGCTGCTGGTGGAGTACGGCAGATCAGCCACCTGTTGGGCGCAACGGCTGCTCTTCATCAACGGCCATGGCGGCAACGTCAGGGCGCTGGGCCGCGCCGTGAGCCAGCTGCGGTCGGAAGGACGTGACGCAGGGTGGAGCCCCTGCGCGGTGGCAGGCGCCGACGCCCACGCCGGGCACGCTGAAACTTCACTATTGCTCTATATTTCGCCGGCCGGCGTGCTGACCGACCGGTGGCGTGCGGGCAACGGAGCGCCGTTGTCCGACCTGCTACCCTCCATGCGTCGTGGGGGAGTCGCGGCGGTGAGCGAAGTCGGCGTATTGGGGGACCCGACCACGGCCACTGCCGCTGAGGGGAAGCGGATGCTGGCGGAAATGGTCGACGACTGCGTGAACCGGATCCGACGTTGGGCGCCCACCGCCGACGGGATGCTCACATGACCCAGACGCGGTTGCCGGACGGGTTTGCTGTGCAAGTCGACCGGCGGGTGCGAGTGCTCGGCCAGGGCTCGGCTCTGCTGGGTGGCTCGCCGATCCGGCTGCTGCGGCTGGCGCCCGCCGCCCACGACATGCTCGCTGACGGCCGGCTCAAAGTCCACGACGCGGTGAGCGCCGAGCTGGCCCGAACCCTGCTCGACGCGACGGTGGCTCACCCCCGGCCCGCGGGCGGCCCGTCGCATCGCGATGTAACGGTCGTAATTCCGGTGCGGGACAACCCGTATGGCTTGCGACGGTTGGTCGCCGCGCTGCGTGGGTTGCGCATCATCGTGGTCGATGACGGCTCATCGGCCGCGATTGAGCGAGCGGACTTTGCGGGGCAGCACCGCGACGTCGAGGTGCTGCGACATACCCACAGCAAAGGGCCCGCAGCAGCACGCAATACCGGTCTTGCGGCCTGCAAGACGGGCTTCGTCGCCTTCCTGGACTCCGACGTCGTGCCGCGACGCGGCTGGCTGGAAGTTCTGCTCGGCCATTTCTGCGACCCGACCGTGGCACTGGTCGCCCCGCGAATTGTCGGTCTGGCCCAGACCGACAATTTGGTCGCTCGCTATGAAGCAGTGCGCTCATCGCTGGATCTTGGGCAGCGTGAAGCCCCGGTCATTCCGTACACCAGCGTCTCTTATGTGCCCAGTGCGGCGATCATCTGCCGGACGGGAAAACTTCGCGAAATCGGCGGCTTCGACGAGACCCTGCGTTCGGGTGAGGACGTCGATCTGTGCTGGCGACTTGTCGAAGCCGGTGCCCGGCTGCGCTATGAGCCGATCGCGCAGGTGGGACATGATCATCGCACGCAATTGCGGGATTGGATTGCGCGCAAAGCGTTTTACGGTGGCTCGGCCGCGCCGTTATCGGTGCGACACCCCGACAAGATCGCACCGCTGATGATATCCGGCTGGGCACTAGCGGCGTGGATCCTGATGGCTATCGGCTCGAGCTTCACCTACCTGGCGTCGCTGGTGGTGGCGGCGCTAACCGGTCATCGCACCGCGAGAACGTTGCAGGGTGTCGACACCCAGATGACCGATGTGCTGACGGTGGCTTCCCGCGGCCTTTGGTCGGCGGCGCTGCAACTGGCCTCGGCGATCTGCCGGCATTACTGGCCGGTCGCGCTGCTGGCGGCGATCGTGTTCCGGCCCGCTCGCCGCCTGGTGTTGATCGCTGCTGTCGCCGACGGGGTCGTGGACTGGGCCAGCCGCCGGCGGTCCGCCGACGAAGACGCCAAGCCGATCGGGCTGCTGACCTATCTGGTCCTCAAATGCCTCGACGACCTGGCCTACGGCCTCGGACTCTGGTATAGCGTGGTGCGGGACCGCAACGTCGGCCCGCTTAAGCCGCAGATTCGAGTCTGACGCTTGACCGCAGCCGCGCTGCACAGCGATGTGCTGATCATTGGCGCCGGAAGCGCAGGATCTGTTGTTGCAAACCGGCTTTCTGCTGATCCAAGGTGTGCGGTAACGGTATTGGAGGCCGGGCTAGGCCTGGCCGATCCAGCGCTGCGGGCCGAGACGACGAACGGGTTGCGGCTGCCGATCGGCGCCGCCAGCCCGCTCGTCCAGCGCTACCAGACGCAACTGACCGAGCAGCCGCCTCGCCAGATCACGATCATCCGCGGCGCGACGATCGGCGGTTCCGGCGCGGTCAACGGCGGGTATTTCTGCCGCGGTTTGCCACGAGACTTCGACGGCTACCAAGTGTCCGGCTGGATGTGGTCAGACGTCATCGATCACTTCCGCGCTATCGAGACCGACCTTGATTTCACCGGACCGGACCACGGCGACACGGGACCCATTGCGATTCGCCGAACACGTGAAATCAGCGGTAGCACTGCGTCTTTCGTAACAGCTGCGCAGCAGGCAGGGTTCGCCTGGATACCGGACCTCAATGACATCGCAAGTGCCACCGCGCCACCGGCAGGCGTCGGTGCCGTGCCGCTCAACATCGTCGACGGGGTGCGTGCGGGTCCGGGTGCGGCATATCTGTTGCCCGCCTTAACTCGAGCCAACCTCTCGCTGCTGGCCCAGACCCGAGCAGTGCGGCTGCGTTTTTCGGGCAGCCGCGTCGTCGGCGTCGACGCTGTCGGGCCGGGAGGCCCGATCACCGCTACCGCCGATCGAACTGTGCTATCCGCCGGAGCGATCGAATCAGCGCATCTGCTGATGCTTTCCGGCATAGGTGACGAGTCTGTGCTGCGCGCCGCCGGGGTCGACGTGGTGGCCGGCTTGCCGGTCGGAATGGCCTGCAGCGACCATCCCGAATGGGTGTTGCCGACCAACTGGGAAGTCGCCCCCGGCCGACCGGTGCTCGAAGTGGTGCTCCGCACTTCTGACGACATTGAGATACGGCCGTACACCGGAGGTTTCGTGGCGATGGTCGGCGACGGCACGGTGGGCCATCCGGACTGGCCGCACATCGGTGTGGCGCTCATGTCGCCGCGGGCGCGGGGTCGCATCACGCTCGTTTCCGCCGACCCTTGGGTGCCGCCGCGAATCGAGCACCGCTACGACAGCGAGCCCGCCGACGTCGCCGCGTTGCAGCGAGGCTGCGAGTTGGCGCGCGAATTGGCCAGCTCGACAACCCAAGTCGGCGAGCCCACATGGTCGACGTCTCAGCATCTGTGCGGCAGCGCACCGATGGGCCCCGCAGGAGATCCGGCGGCCGTGGTGGATCACCAATGCCGGGTCCACGGTATCGACGGGTTATGGGTGATCGACGGATCGGTCTTGCCGCGGATCACCAGCCGCGGCCCGCACGCCAGCATCGTCATGCTCGGCCACCGGGCGGCCGAGTTCGTCGGCTGACGTCGGGGCCCGGAGTCGGCCGGCGCCGTCGGCGCGGCGAAGCGAGGTAAGCCGTCGGATCGGGCGCAGCTGGCGGCCGTCGCGGCCCGGCGCCCAGCCACCGATCAGCAACGCTGCTATCGCGATGATCAGGCCCATTGCCAGCGTCGACGATTCCATCGCCTGCAGGAAGGCGGTCTGGCTGGGTCCGATGAGTTGGCGAGCCTGCGGGCCAAGCGATTTGGCGATCTCCAGGGCCTGCGCCAGTGAATGTGACGCCCGGGCACGGACCGGACCGGGGAAGGCCGCCAGATGCGGTGTGAGGACTTGGGCGTGTCGCGCCGCCAGGATGGACTCGGCCAGGGCGACGCCGAGGGCGGCACCGACCTCACGGGTGGTGTCGTTGACCGCCGGGGCAACCCCCTGCTTCTCGTCGGGCACTGCCGTCATGATCGCTGTCGTGCTTGGCGCCGTGCAGAAACCATGATCGTGGCGGATCCGGTGGTGAAGTCCGGTCTGCGGAACAACCGAACATCGACGAGGGGATGGCGCCGTCGCAGCTCGACGAATCCGAACGCCACCGTCAGTACTATCCCGACGCTCATCGACCCGTAAACCAGCGGGTGACTCCAGCCGCGTGTGGGCGCCTCGAGCAACCCGGACACGAAAACCGCGACAGCGCCGGCGATTAACCCAGCACCGGCCCAATCCAGTGGGGTGGCTTTCTCATCGCGTGAGGACGACACGGTGCACGCCAATACGAAGATCATGCCGACCGCCTTCGTCTGTTCTTCGTCGCGATGCGTGGCCGTCAACAGCGACAGGGTGGCGGGCATGATGAACGCCGCCCCGGCGCCGGCCACACCGCGGGCCACGATGAGCTGCAGCGGACTGGTGTACACCGTCGACGCGAACGACGCGATCGCAAACGTGGCCAGGCCGACCTCCTCGCCACAGTTCGCGCAGACGTCGGACAGTTGCTGGTCAACGCTGCGTGCAGCCGTGGCTGGTCGGCCTAGGATGTGGGATCGGCGAATATCTTCGCAGCTTCGTCAATAATTGGGGTTTGGTGTCGATCCGTTTATCTCGTCCGCGACGAGCCTGGGCAGCCTGCCTGGTGACAGCCGTTGCGGTGGCAGCCTGCGGCGGGGGCGGCATCCGATCGATGAAGTCCGAGCCGGCTTATGCCGGCCCGCTGGATGCCGGCGTCGTGCGTACCCCGATGGGCGTGATGCGCGGCATGGTCGCAGCGGATTACCGCCTGTTTCAAGCCATCCCGTATGCAGCGCCGCCAGTAGGGCCGCTGCGGTGGCAGCCGCCGCGGCCGGCGGCGAAGTGGTCGGGAATGTTGGACGCCACTAAGCCGGGGCCCCAGTGCATGCAGGACACCGGGTCTGATCAGCACGCGGGCAAGGCGACCGGCGAGAACTGCCTCACCCTCAACGTGTGGACGCCGGCGCCCGCACGCGGGACCGGCAAGCGCCCGGTCATGGTGTGGATCCATGGCGGCGGCTTTGTCAACGGCAGCGGCGACATCTATAACTCGCGCGGGCTGGCGGCCAAGGGGCACATCGTCGTCGTCACGATCAACTATCGGCTAGGTGCGCTGGGGTTTTTGGCCCACCCGTCGCTCGGGCCGGGGGGCAACATCGGAAACTACGGGCTGGCCGACCAGCAAGCCGCGCTGCGCTGGGTGCGCGACCATATTGCCGATTTCGGCGGCGATCCGCGCAAAGTGACGGTCGCGGGCGAATCCGCGGGCGGCATGTCGGTGTGCGATCACCTGGTGGCACCCGGATCGGCGGGGCTGTTCCGGGCGGCGATCATCCAAAGCGCGCCGTGTCAGGCGCAAGCAGACGTAGCGACGGGAGCGCGCGAGAGCGTGGATTACGCGGCGTCGGTGGGATGCCGTAATCCCGTCAGCACCGCGGCATGTCTGCGCGCGCTACCGGCGACCGCGCTCGACCGTCCGCCGTGGTATGTCTCCCTCGGGGACTCCGACGCGCTCTCCGGCCCCCTCACCGGTACAGCGTTGTTGCCCGATGCGCCGGTACCGGCATCCGCCGCCGGTCGGGCCGCTCGGGTCCCGGTGCTGATCGGCGTCAACCACGACGAGTTCACCATGTTCGCGGCGCTGCGGTACTTGAAGTTGGGCCGGGGCATCACGGCGGGCGAATACCCGCGCTTGCTCGCGGACATCTTCGGCGCCGACGGCGCCGCGGTGCTGGCGCATTACTCGCTAGATCACTACGGGGGGGACGCGTCGCTCGCCTACTCGGCGGCGCTGACCGACGGTCTGTTCTCTTGCGTCGCCGACCGATTGGCCGATTCGCTGAGCCAACGGGGCGCAACCGCACCGGTGTATGCCTATGAGTTCGACGACCCGCACGCGCCGGCGCCAAATCCGTTTCATCTCGTCCATTTTCCGGTCGGTGCCAGCCACTCATTGGAGCTGCGTTACCTGTTCAAAGTCGGCGGCGCACCGCTGCTGAATCCCGCACAGCGGATGCTGTCCGACCAGATGGTCAGTTACTGGAGTCATTTCGTCACCAACGGCACGCCCACGGCCACCGGCCAACCCGCCTGGCCGGCTAAAACCGGCGACGCCGGCGAAAATGTCTGGATGTCGTTGCGTCCCGGCAGCACCCGCGTCATCACCAACTTCGAAGAGGCACATCAGTGCCCGTTCTGGGCATCACTGAAGGGCAGGTCGTGACCACGCCAGAGGCAAGCACGTCCCGCTCGTAAGTTCGTCGGGCCTGTTCGCTGCGGTGCCGAGACTGCGGTGGCGGCGACGCCGAGGCGAAAAAGCTAGCGCTGAACGCAGGCTCGACGCCACCAGCGCAGACTCGGCGCCAGCGGCCTCTGGTAACAAGCCCCTACGAACTTGACCAGCACCGCGGCTCATGCGATCAGAGCGGCTGCGATCATTTTCCATCGCTTCCAGATTGCTTCCAGATGGTCTCCAGCTGCCGACGAGCAAACCCCAACCCAGCCGAAGTGTTCGGCGTGCCCAGGTGGTGATGTCGGCGCGCACGACCTCGGTGCCGTGCCGGTCGGTCGCCGTGACCGGCACGACGAGCTCGACGCCGTCGGTGATCTGTGTGAAGTCCGGCGGGTCCAGCTGCGCCCGCGCCCGCAACGACGTGGCGGCCTTTTCCAGATATTCGACAGTCACGGCCTTCGGGATCCAGCGGTGACTGCGCGGCACGGTGGCCTCCATCAGCATTCCCATCGCCGCCGCGGAAAAGGGCCGGGTACCACCGGGACGGCCGGAGAGCCGCCGCCATGCCGCATATGTGCTGGTCGGGCTGGTCATGCCGACATATCTTACTCTGGAGTAAGGAGTTGTGGTCCCGGGCGGGCCTGAGCCGCCCTGGCGCTGCTGGCAGCGACGCTGCTGATCAGTCGGACCGGTCCTCGGGATGGGGAATTTGGCTGATACCGGGATCTAGGGCATACTGTTCGGGTTGCCTTGCACCGGGTTTGCGCCTGGTCGGGCATACGACCGGCACCCAAACGGGCGCGTCCGGTCCCATCCTTGGAACGCGACGAATTTCGATCGCGGACCAGGCTGCGTGCGGGCGACACACCCGACCGCGGGGCCGGTGGACCAAGACAGGTAAACAGCGGCGCAACATGCGGGCGCGCAGCCGGATCGGCCAGACCGATCGGGCGATTGGCGCCCAACGGAACACCGGGTCACCGACACCGGAGAGTGAGGTGGGAGAAGCGTGGCGGGACAGAAGATCCGCATCAGGCTCAAGGCCTACGACCATGAGGCCATTGATGCCTCGGCTCGCAAAATCGTCGAGACGGTTGTCCGGACCGGCGCCAGCGTGGTTGGTCCGGTGCCGTTGCCCACTGAGAAGAACGTGTATTGCGTGATTCGCTCTCCGCATAAGTACAAGGACTCGCGAGAGCACTTCGAAATGCGCACCCACAAGCGGCTGATCGACATCCTCGACCCGACACCGAAGACCGTTGACGCGCTGATGCGCATCGATCTGCCTGCCAGCGTCGACGTCAACATCCAGTAGGAGATCTGCGAGCAATGGCGAGAAGGGGCATTCTGGGCACCAAGCTGGGGATGACGCAGGTGTTCGACGAGAACAACCATGTCGTGCCGGTGACGGTGGTCAAAGCGGGGCCGAACGTGGTCACCCGAATCCGTACGCCTGAGGTTGACGGCTATAGCGCGGTGCAGCTGGCCTACGGGGAGATCAGTCCTCGCAAGGTCAACAAGCCGCTGGGCGGTCAGTACGCTGCCGCCGGTGTAAACCCGCGTCGACACCTGGCTGAATTCCGTCTGGACGATGCCGAGGCGGTAGCCGATTACCAGGTGGGCCAGGAACTGACGGCCGAGATCTTCTCTGCCGGAAGCTATGTCGATGTGACCGGCACCTCGAAGGGCAAAGGTTTCGCCGGAACTATGAAGCGGCACGGTTTCCGGGGGCAGGGCGCCAGCCACGGCGCGCAGGCGGTCCACCGCCGTCCCGGTTCCATCGGCGGTTGCGCCACTCCGGCGCGGGTGTTCAAGGGCACTCGGATGGCCGGCCGGATGGGTAATGACCGGGTGACTACGCAAAACCTCTTGGTGCACAAGGTCGATGCCGAGAACGGCGTGCTGCTGATCAAGGGTGCTGTGCCCGGTCGTACGGGCGGACTGGTCATGGTCCGTAGCGCGATCAAACGAGGTGAGAAGTGATGACTGCCGAAAAGGCCACGAAAGCGTGCACGATTGACGTCAAGACTCCGGACGGCAAGACCGAAGGCTCGGTTGAGCTGCCCGCTGAGCTGTTCGACGCACCCGCGAATATCGCGTTGCTGCACCAGGTGGTGACCGCGCAGCGGGCCACCGCCCGCCAGGGCACGCACTCGACCAAGACCCGCGGCGAGGTTCGCGGCGGTGGCCGAAAGCCGTACCGGCAGAAGGGCACTGGTCATGCTCGTCAGGGCTCGACTCGCGCTCCCCAGTTCACCGGCGGCGGCGTCGTGCACGGTCCTCAGCCCCGTGACTACAGCCAACGGACACCGAAGAAGATGATCCTCGCTGCGCTACGCGGCGCGTTGTCGGACCGGGCCCGCAATGGTCGCATCCATGCGGTCACCGAACTGGTGTCCGGCCAGACGCCGTCGACCAAGAGCGCCAAGGTTTTTCTGGGCACGTTGTCCGACCGCAAGCAGGTGCTGGTGGTCATCGGACGCAGCGACGAGACCGGAGCCAAGAGCGTGCGAAACCTGCCTGGTGTGCACATCCTGACGCCGGACCAGCTCAACACCTATGACGTGCTGCGCGCCGACGACGTGGTGTTTTCCGTCGAGGCGCTGAACGCCTACATCAGTGCCTGGCGCGAAGTCGCGCGAAAAGATGATGAGGGGGTTTGCACCTGATGGCAACCATTACGGACCCCCGCGACATCATCCTGGCCCCGGTCATCTCCGAGAAGTCCTACGGGCTGATCGACGACAACGTATACACGTTCCTTGTCCACTCAGACTCGAACAAGACTCAGATCAAGATCGCGATCGAGAAGATCTTCTCGGTCAAGGTGGCGGCGGTGAACACCGCCAACCGCCAGGGCAAGCGCAAGCGCACCAGGACGGGGTACGGCAAGCGGAAGAGCACCAAGCGCGCCATCGTCACACTGGCGCCCGGCAGCAAGCCGATCGACCTGTTCGGCGCGACCGCGTAGCCAGGAAAAGGCGAGGATAGAGAGACTTAACAGACATGGGAATTCGCAAGTACAAGCCGACGACTCCGGGCCGCCGCGGTGCCAGCGTCTCCGATTTCGCCGAGATCACTCGATCCACCCCAGAGAAGTCGTTGGTCCGCCCATTGCACGGTCGCGGCGGTCGCAATGCGCACGGCCGCATCACCACCCGGCACAAGGGCGGCGGACATAAGCGGGCTTACCGGGTGGTTGACTTTCGTCGCAACGACAAGGACGGCGTCAACGCGAAGGTCGCGCACATCGAGTACGACCCCAACCGCACCGCGAACATCGCGCTGCTGCACTACCTGGACGGCGAAAAGCGCTACATCATTGCCCCGCAAGGACTTTCGCAGGGCGACGTAGTCGAGTCCGGTGCCAACGCTGATATCAAGCCCGGCAACAGCCTGCCACTGCGCAATATTCCGGCCGGTACCTTGATCCACGCCGTGGAGCTTCGGCCGGGCGGCGGTGCCAAGCTCGCTCGCTCGGCTGGGTCGAGCATTCAATTGCTCGGCAAGGAAGGGACTTACGCTTCCCTACGGATGCCCAGCGGTGAGATCCGTCGTGTCGACGTGCGCTGTCGCGCCACCGTCGGCGAGGTGGGTAACGCCGAGCAGGCCAACATCAACTGGGGCAAGGCCGGGCGGATGCGCTGGAAGGGCAAGCGGCCGTCGGTGCGTGGTGTGGTGATGAACCCGGTGGACCATCCGCACGGCGGTGGTGAGGGCAAGACCTCCGGTGGTCGTCACCCGGTCAGCCCGTGGGGTAAGCCCGAGGGGCGTACCCGCAAGAGCCACAAGCCCAGCGACAAGCTCATCGTCCGACGCCGGCGCACCGGCAAGAAGCACGGGCGCTAGGAAATTCGGAAATAGCCAGGAGCCAGTAAATGCCACGCAGCCTTAAGAAGGGTCCGTTCGTCGACGACCATCTGTTGAAGAAGGTCGACGTTCAGAACGAGAAGAACACCAAGCAGGTCATCAAGACCTGGTCGCGCCGGTCGACCATCATTCCCGACTTCATCGGACACACGTTCGCGGTCCACGACGGCCGCAAGCACGTGCCGGTGTTCATTACCGAGTCGATGGTGGGCCACAAGCTGGGCGAGTTCGCGGCGACACGCACCTTCAAGGGACACATCAAGGACGACCGGAAGGCCAAGCGGCGATGAGCGCCCCGACTGAATTCCCATCTGCGGTAGCCAAGGCACGGTTCGTGCGCGTATCGCCGAGCAAGGCGCGCCGGGTGATCAACCTGGTGCGCGGCAAGTCGGTAGCGGAGGCGCTGGACATTCTGCGCTGGGCGCCGCAGGCGGCCAGCCTGCCGGTGGCCAAGGTCATCGCGAGCGCCGCCGCCAACGCCCAGAACAACGACGGCTTGGACCCGGCGACTCTGGTGGTGGCCTCCGTCTACGCCGACGACGGTCCGACTGCCAAACGGATTCGTCCGCGCGCTCAGGGCCGCGCGTTCCGAATTCGCAGGCGTACCAGCCACATCACTGTGGTGGTGGAAAGCCGGCCGACCAAGGACGCGCGCGGTTCGCAATCTGCGAGCGCGGCCCGCGCCCGCCGCGCTCAGGCCAGCAAGGCTGCTGCGGGGAGCGCACCGGGCAAGAAGGCAACCGCCGAGAAGGCGCCGGCAAAGAAGACGTCCGCCGCGAAGTCCGCTGGGACCGAAACGACGTCGGAAACGAAGGGAGGCTCGCAGTAGTGGGCCAGAAGATCAATCCGCACGGATTCCGTCTCGGCATCACCACCGACTGGAAGTCGCGGTGGTATGCGGACAAGCAGTACGCCGAATACGTCAAGGAGGACGTGGCCATCCGTCGGCTGCTGTCCACCGGTTTGGAACGCGCCGGGATTGCCGACGTCGAGATCGAACGAACCCGGGACCGGGTTCGAGTGGACATCCACACCGCGCGGCCGGGTATCGTCATCGGCCGCCGCGGCACCGAGGCCGACCGTATCCGTGCCGACCTGGAAAAGCTGACCAAAAAGCAGGTTCAGCTCAACATCCTGGAAGTGAAAAACCCTGAGTCGCAAGCACAACTAGTCGCACAGGGTGTCGCAGAGCAGTTGAGCAACCGGGTGGCTTTCCGGCGCGCGATGCGCAAAGCCATTCAGTCGGCCATGCGTCAGGCAGGCGTCAAGGGCATCCGGGTGCAGTGCTCGGGCCGGCTCGGCGGAGCGGAGATGAGCCGCTCGGAGTTCTACCGCGAAGGCCGCGTGCCGCTGCACACGTTGCGCGCCGACATCGACTACGGGCTGTATGAGGCCAGGACCACCTTCGGCCGCATCGGCGTGAAGGTGTGGATCTACAAGGGCGACATCGTTGGCGGCAAACGCGAACTGGTCGCTCCGTCGGTCGCCGGTGCCGAGCGTCCCCGCCGTGAGCGGCCGTCGGGCACCCGTCCGCGCCGTAGTGGCGCCGCTGGCACGACGGCGACCAGCACCGAGGCCGGACGCGCCGCGTCGGGCGCTGAGGAAGCTTCGATCTCACAGGCCGCGCCGCCGGCTGACGAGGCTACCCTCGAGACGCAGAGCACGGAGAGCTGAACCATGTTGATTCCCCGCAAGGTCAAGCACCGTAAACAGCACCATCCGCGGCAGCGCGGGATCGCCAGCGGCGGCACGCAGGTGAGTTTCGGCGACTACGGGATCCAGGCGCTGGAGCATGCGTACGTCACCAACCGCCAGATCGAGGCCGCGCGTATCGCCATCAACCGGCACATCAAACGTGGCGGCAAGGTGTGGATCAACATCTTCCCGGACCGCCCGCTGACCAAAAAGCCGGCAGAGACCCGGATGGGTTCCGGTAAGGGCTCTCCGGAGTGGTGGATCGCCAACGTCAAGCCGGGCCGCGTGCTCTTCGAGCTGAGTTACCCGAACGAATCGGTCGCGCGGGCCGCACTGACTCGAGCAATCCACAAGCTGCCGATCAAGGCGCGCATCATCACCCGAGAGGAGCAGTTCTGATGGCAGTGGGAGTTTCCCCTGGCGAACTGCGCGAGCTTACTGACGACGAGCTGGTCGAGCGGCTACGCGAATCCAAGGAAGAGCTGTTCAACCTGCGTTTCCAGATGGCGACCGGCCAGCTCAACAACAATCGTCGACTCCGCGTCGTGCGCCAGCAGATTGCGCGCATCTACACCGTGCTACGGGAGCGTGAACTCGGCCTGGCGTCGGGCCCCGATGGCGCAGCGAGTGAGGAATCGTAATGGCAGAGGCGAACACCCCGCAGGAGTCTGCGGCGAAGAAGGCATCAGCGGAAGCCGCCCCGGAGAAGGCTGCCGCAATGCAAGGCACCGAGGGCGGTACGCCCGGCGACGATGCGGGCCGTCAGCGGCCCGCTGAGAGGCCGGGCCATGCTCGAGGCCCCAAGCACACACCGCGCACCCCGAAGCCGCGCGGTCAGCGTAAGACCCGCATCGGTTACGTGGTGAGCGACAAGATGCACAAGACCATCGTCGTCGAGCTGGAAGACCGGGTACGTCACCCGCTGTACGGCAAGATCATCCGGACCACCAAGAAGGTCAAGGCACACGACGAGAATGGCATAGCCGGCATCGGCGACCGCGTCTCGCTGATGGAGACGCGTCCACTGTCGGCGACGAAGCGCTGGCGGCTCGTCGACATCCTCGAGAAAGCCAAGTAACCTCCAGCGGTGTTTGCCGGGCCTAACCGGCCACCAGTCACAAAAGCCCCCAAAACCTGGGTGTTCCGGGGATTTTTGCGTTCCCCCGCAAGGGGGTGGTACCTCCAGGGCGGCGGGGTATAGTCGCATCCGCACGTCTCGGAGGTGCACTACGAGAGTGAGGCCCCAGCGATGGCGACCGAGTTCAACGGCAAGATCGAACTCGACATCCGTGATTCCGAGCCGGATTGGGGTCCGTTCGCCGCGCCCACCGCGCCGCAGGACGCTCCCAACATCCTGTATCTGGTGTGGGACGACACCGGCATCGCGACGTGGGACTGCTTTGGCGGCCTGGTCGAGATGCCGGCGATGACGCGCATCGCCGAGCGCGGAGTGCGCCTGTCGCAATTTCACACCACGGCACTGTGCTCACCGACGCGGGCGGCGTTGCTGACCGGCCGCAACGCCACCACCGTCGGCATGGCCATGATCGAAGAGTTCACCGAGGGCTTCCCCAATTCCAACGGTCGGATACCGGTTGAAACGGCCTTGCTGTCAGAGGTCTTGGCCGAACAGGGCTACAACACTTACTGCGTCGGCAAGTGGCACCTGACGCCACTTGAGGAATCGAATCTCGCTGCCACCAAGCGACACTGGCCGACGTCACGTGGCTTCGAGCGGTTCTACGGCTTCATGGGCGGCGAGACCGACCAGTGGTATCCCGACCTGGTCTATGACAACCATCCGGTGCTGCCGCCCGGGGGGCCCGAGGACGGCTACCACCTGTCGAAGGACATCGCCGACAAGACGATTGAGTTCATCCGGGACGCCAAGGTGATCGCGCCCGACAAACCGTGGTTCAGCTATGTTTGCCCCGGCGCCGGGCATGCCCCGCATCACGTCTTCAAAGAGTGGGCGGACCGCTACGCCGGCAAGTTCGACATGGGCTACGAGCGCTACCGCGAGATTGTGCTGGAAAAGCAGAAATCTCTTGGGATCGTGCCGCAGGACACCGAGCTGTCTGAAATGAACCCCTACCTCGACGTCAAGGGACCGGACGGCCAGCCATGGCCGCTGCAAGACACGGTACGGCCATGGGAGTCGTTGAACGACGACGAGAAGATGCTGTTCAGCCGGATGGCCGAAGTGTTCGCCGGCTTTTTGAGCTACACCGATGCCCAGATCGGCCGAATCCTGGACTATCTCGAGGAATCGGGCCAGCTGGACAACACGATCATCGTGGTGATCTCCGACAACGGCGCCAGCGGTGAGGGCGGTCCGAATGGATCGGTGAACGAGGGCAAGTTCTTCAACGGCTACATCGACACCGTCGAAGAAAGCATGAAGCTGTTCGACCACCTCGGTGGGCCGCAGACCTACAACCATTACCCGATCGGATGGGCGATGGCCTTCAACACGCCCTACAAGCTGTACAAACGCTACGCCTCGCACGAGGGCGGTATCGCCGATACGGCGATCATCTCCTGGCCTAACGGCATTGCCGCACACGGCGAGGTCCGGGACAACTATGTCAGTGTTTGCGATATCACCCCGACCGTCTACGAGCTGCTGGGGCTCACCCCACCGGACACCGTCAAGGGTATCCCGCAGAAACCGTTGGACGGCGTGAGTTTCAAAGCGGCACTTGCCGATCCGACTGCCGATACCGGCAAGCAGACCCAGTTCTACACCATGCTCGGCACCCGCGGCATCTGGCATCAGGGCTGGTTTGCCAACACTGTCCACGCGGCCACGCCGGCGGGCTGGGGCCACTTCGATGCCGATCGATGGGAGCTCTTCCACATCGACGCCGACCGCAGCCAGTGCCACGACCTGGCTGCCGCGCACCCCGAGAAGCTGGAAGAGCTGAAGGCGCTGTGGTTTTCCGAGGCGGGCAAATACAACGGCCTGCCGCTGTCGGATCTGAACATCCTTGAAACGCTGGGACGCTCCCGGCCTTACCTGGTCGGCGAAAGGCCCAGCTACACCTACTATCCCGACTGCGCGGACGTCGGCGTCGGCGCCGCCGCCGAGATTAGAGGCCGCTCGTTCGCGGTGCTGGCCGATGTGAGCGTGGATACCGCCGGCGCCGAAGGCGTGCTGTTCAAGCAGGGCGGCGGCCACGGCGGCCACGTGCTGTTCGTCCAAGACGGACGATTGCACTACGTCTACAACTTCCTCGGTGAGCGCCAGCAACTGATTTCGTCGTCGGATCCCCTGCTGCTGGGCAGACACCTTCTCGGCGTTCGCTATTCGCGGACCGCAACCGTGCAGAACAGCCACACGCCGCTCGGTGAGGTCACGCTGTTCATCGATGACACGCTGGTGGGCACGCTCGCAGATGTGATGGCACACCCGGGAACGTTCGGATTGGCGGGCGCCGGCATCTCGGTCGGGCGCAACGGCGGTTCGGCGGTGTCCAGCCGCTACAAGGCGCCGTTCACCGGCGGCGCCATCGCCCGGGTCACTATCGATCTAACTGGGCGGCCGTACCAGGATCTGGAAAAGGAACTGGCGCTGGCCTTTTCGCGTGACTGAGATTCATCTCACCGAGCTGGTCGAACTGCCGTGCGGATTATTCCGGATGGGGTCGACGAGCTTCTATCCCGAGGAAGCGCCGATCCACACGGTGAGTGTGCCGGCCTTCGCTGCGGAACGGCATCCGGTGACCAATGCTCAGTTTGCCGAATTCGTCTCCGCGACAGGGTATGTGACGGTCGCCGAGCAACCCATCGATCCCGCGCTCTACCCGGGTGCCGACCCAAGCGAGCTTCGCGCGGGCGCTATGGTGTTTCGTCCGACGCCAGGTCCGGTCGACCTGCGCGACTGGCGGCAATGGTGGGTCTGGGCGCCCGGCGCAAGCTGGCGCCATCCGTTCGGGCCAGACAGCGACATTGCCGACCGGCCCGACCATCCCGTCGTGCAGGTGGCCTACCCCGATGCCGCGGCATATGCGCGCTGGGCCGGCCGGCGGCTGCCGACCGAAGCCGAGTGGGAGTACGCCGCTCGCGGTGGAGCCAGCACCACGTATGCGTGGGGCGACCAGGAAAAGCCCGGCGGAAAGTTGATGGCCAACACCTGGCAGGGCAGGTTCCCTTACCGCAATGACGGTGCACTCGGCTGGGCCGGGACCTCGCCCGTCGGTGCGTTTGCACCGAACAAGTTCGGCCTTGTCGACATGATCGGCAATGTTTGGGAATGGACGGCCACCGAATTCTCGGCCCATCACCGACTGGATCGGCCGCCGAACGCTTGCTGTGCGCCGTCGGGGCCCGCGAATCCGGCCATCGCGCAGACGCTCAAGGGCGGCTCGCACCTGTGCGCGCCGGAGTACTGCCACCGGTATCGGCCTGCCGCGCGGTCACCGCAGTCGCAGGACACCGCCACCACCCACATCGGGTTCCGATGCGTGAGCGATCTGCCCGCCTGATCAGCTGATGGCGTCGACTGCGCCGGAGACTCGTGATTGAAAGTCAGGCGGCAGCGGGATGTAGCCGTGCTTGTCCAGGTCGATCTGGCCGGGGCCCAGCGTCGCCTGCAGTGCCGCTTTGACCGCTTGCCCGGTCGCGGGGTCGGGGTACTTGGAGCAGACGACTTCGTAGGTGACCATCGTGATCGGGTACACGTCATCTTGGGTGGTGTTATAAGACGACGACAGGTCGAGCACCAGGTTGTTGCCTTTGCCGACGAACTTGGCCTCGGTGATGGTCTTGCCGACCGAGTCAGTGCCGATGCGCACCGGGCGTCTCGACTTGCGGCTTCCCGGGGTTTTGATCTCGGCGGCGGAAAGTCCCTCGTTCATCGCGAAGGAAAGCTCGTTATACGTGACCGCGCCCTTGGTGTTCTTCACCATCGCCGAGGTGCCGTCGTTGCCTTTGGCGCCGGTGCCCACGCCGCCTTTGAACTCCTCGCCGCCGCCCTGGGTCCAGGTTTTGGTGGCTGCTGACTGAAGGTAGGCCTGGAAGTTGGCGGTGCTGCCGGATTTATCGCTGCGGTAGACGACCTTGATGTCCTCCGGGGGCGTCGACGCGTTCAGCGCGATGATGGCCGGGTCGTCCCACCGCGTGATGCTGCCGTTGAAGATCCCGGCCAGCGTGTGCGCGTCGAGCACCAAGAAGTCGACGTTGTACAGGTTGTAGGTGATGGCCAGCGGGCTGAACACCACCGGCAGGTTCCAGGCGTCGGCGCCGCCGCATCGCCGTTTGGCGGAGGCGTACTGGTCTTCGGCCAGCGGAATGTCCGATCCGGCGAAATCGCTCTTGCCCGCGAGGAAATCGCTGACTCCGTTGCCCGATCCGTTCGGAGTGTAGTTCAGCGTGCGTCCGGGGCAGGACCTGCTGTAAGCACTGACGAATGAGTTCATCGCGTTGGCTTGCGCCGTCGACCCGCTGGCGTTGATCGCCGCCTTGCCGCCGCAGGTCACGACCTCGTTGGCGGAGGCCATGCTGGTGTGCGGAACCTCGCACCCCGACAGCACGATGCTGCCCGCAGCCAGCAAACTCGCGGCGGCGACTAGTGGCTTGCCCTTCATGGTGTGTGCCTCACCCCGTAAGTCGATACGTGTCGACAATTGTAGCCAGCCGAACCTGCCTGCAAACAAACATCAGATTAACAGGTCAAGGCCCGTCCCACCCCGTGGTTTCGGCGTCGAAATTTCGCTAGCCCCAGCGATCTTGAACTGCGAGTTACCGATTGGCGACCAACGAGTGACAGGTTTCCAGAGTCTTGCCGGGCAAAGTTACTCGACCGCGCGGCGGGCATCGGTATTCGCTAACCTGACCCCGTGCTACGCCGACTGCCGCGACTTTACGGTAGCGATCTATGAGCGTCGACGCTCCACCCACAGCGCCACCGTCGCCGCGGACGGAGAAGCAGTCGCGACGCGGCATCGTGATCGGTCTGGCGATCCTGCTGACTTTCTTCGCCGCCTACGGCCTATCGCTGCTCGGCTTCCGCGCATTACAACGGTCAGAGGGCCCGCTCCCGCCGCTCGACCTGAGCCAGGCCGGGCCGGACGAGACCGTGGTGCAGATACGCCTTCAAGAGCTGAAGCCCACGACGAATCGCCTCACGGTGAACGTGCTCATCTATCCGGGTGACTCGCTGTACGACAAGCGTTTCGACGAGTTGAGCACCGACATCGCCGTGCGGCTGTACCCAGCTAACGACTTGGGAGACCTGCAATTCCCGAAAGGCAAAGCGCCGGCACAGGTCAACACCACGATCGAGGCGCACGGCAATCCAGGCAGCTGGCCGTTCGACTCCTACCGCACCGAGCCACAGTCGGCCGATGTGTTCGTCGGGACTGGCGCTGAGCGCGAACGGATGCCCGCCGTTGTCCAGGTGACCGGATCGATGGACGGCTGGGACGCGGCAGTCAAGCGCAATACCGATAAAAGCGAAACCGGCGGCCACAACAACAGCAGCGTGGTGATCACCCTGCAGCGGGCCAAGGGCCCGCTGATCTTCGACTTGGGCATCATCATGGTCCTGGTGACCCTGCCGACGTTGGCGTTGTTGGTGGCCATTCCGATGGCAATGGGCCGAAGAAAGTTCGTGCCGCCGTTCGCCACCTGGTATGCCGCGAACCTGTTCGCCATCGTTCCGCTGCGCAACATCCTTCCCGGCGCCCCACCGGCCGGTTCCATGATCGACCAGGCCCTGGTGCAGTGGGTACTGCTCGCCTTGGCGACGGCGACGGCCTTGTACGTCTACTCCTGGGTCCGGCACGGGGACTGACGCCGCGCCTTATGAACCGTGGCAGGTGTTTCACCGGGATCCGACGAGTCCGCGGGCAGGTCGCCGTGCCGGCCGCGTGGCTCGCCTGTTGCACCCGATAGAGGCGGGGACATCTGCATGCCGGCGGGACGCGGCCGCATCGCCCGGGGATGGCGATGGCCGCCAAATGCCGCAGTCGATACCGCAGCGCTTCCGGACCCGTCCAGCGCAGGCTAGCGCGACAAACCCTATCGACATAGTCGGACTCGATACGCCGAACGCGCCAACGTTAGCCGCCGCAGCAAACGCGCATGTATACCGATTGGCAGTCCGCGTGTGCACCCAGATTCCGCACTCGTGAGCGTCGTTGAGCCTTCTGTCGAGGCAGCTTAGCCTCAATGCCAGGAAGTTAAGGGTGTGACTGTTGCGTCAAGCGCGACATGCGGGGCATTTGGGGCTGTTGCGGTGAGATAGGTGCGGCTCCTGGTAGAAGAACGATCGCCAAGATCACGTTCTACCGAGGAGCCGCGATGCCGGGATTGTGCCATGCCCGTCGAGCCCGGGGCCGGGCGTGATGCCCGCGCCGCGTTGAGGCGGGTTGTCGAGACCGTGACCAGGACGGTCACCGTCGCGGCTGGCGTGTTCGCGCCCGGGCACCTGGGTGAGCTGACCCGGCAGGCGCCGTTCGAGTTGGTGGATTCGGTGTTGGAGCAGGCCCGGGCCGCCGAGCGGCGGTTGCGGGAGCTGCCGTCGCGGGTGGGGGTGTATTTCGATCTGGCGCTGGGCCTATACCCCGGGCTGGGATACCGCAAGGTGTGGGACAAGCTGACCTGCGCCCTGGATCCGGGATCGGCGGCGCCCTCGGCCACGGCGCTGCGCGCCCTGCGGCGCCGCCTCGGCCCGGCGCCGGTGCAGGCGCTGTTCGAGGTGCTGGCCGAACGGTGGCCTTCGACGGCTGTGTCTCGGCCAAAGTCCCCGACACCGCGGCGAACCGGTCCTTAGCTGGGCAAGCTGAACGCTGCGCGCGGGGTCACCGGGTATCCGGTGGCGGAGCTGATGACGCTGGTCGAGACCGGCACCCGCGCCCTGCTCGGCGCGGTGTTCGGGCCGCCCGCGACCGGGGAGACCGACTACGCGCGCAGGCTGCTGCACCTGCTCGACGACACCATGCTGGTGCTGTGCGACCGCGGCTTTGACGCTGGCGACTTCCTCACCGAGGTGACCGGCGCCGGCGCCGCGTTCCTGACCCGGCTGTGCGCCACCCGCCGCCTGCCGGTGCTGACTCGCCTCCGCGACGGCTCCTACCTGTCCACAATCGCCGCATCGAAGACACTGACGGTGCGGATCATCACCGCCGAGGTCACCGTCACCTGCGCCGACGGCACCCGCTACACCGCGACCTACCGGCCGGCCGCCACCCTGCTCGATCCGCGCCGGTATCCCGCCGCGGCGCTGATCGCGCTCTATCACCAACGGTGGGAACACGAGATCGCCTACCTGGCGCTGCGGCACACCCTCTGCCAACACCGGGTGCTGCGATCCGGCGACCCGGGCGGGCTGACCCAGGAGATGTGGGGCCTGCCCGCGCTCTACCAGGCGCTGCGCATCGCCATGCTGGACGCGATCGAATCCGTCCCCGGCGCCGACCCCGACCGGGCCAGCTTCACCACCGCCCTGGAAACAGCCAAAGACCAGCTCGTCACCGCCGGAAACATCATCCCCGACGACGTCGACCTCGTCGGTGACATCGGCCGCGCCGTCCTCGACGACCCGCTCTCGCCCCGACGGCCCCGCACCAGCGTCCGCAAGGTCAAATCCCCGCTCTCGAAATACCACAAGAAGGACCCCTACCGGCCCGAACGCAGCACCCCGATCACCAGCCTCACCGTCGCCATCAACGACCCCGAACCGAAAGCCGCGACACGCCAACCGAAATGCTTGACCAGAGCCCTCGGGCCTTAACTTCCTGGCATTGAGCCTAACCTAGCGGGCGGGGACCGGCTCGGGCATCGTCGACGAGTGGTGGTTGACGATCAACCACTTGCCATTCTGCTTCTGGTAGGCGAAGGTGTAGCGCGCCTGGATGTTTTGTAGCTGACCATCCCGGATCAACTCGAATGTATAGATGCCGGTGTTGATCGCGGTCTGCGGATCGATCACGGTGATGACCGCGCGGTCGATGCTGCCCCGCGGTTTGCTCTCCAGAAAATGCGTGAAGTAGTCCACGATTTCAGCACGGGTGGTACGGATCTGGTTGGACATCGTGGGCAGCAACACCGCGTTCGGAGCATACAGGTCGGCCACCTTCTCTGGATCGCCGGTAGCCAACGCGGCGTTCCATTGATCGAACAGCGCGGCGATCTCGTCTTGGCTGGGTAGTGCGGGTGGCGAAGCAAGCGGCTGTGTGATGGCGGGCGGTTGTTGTGGCGGGGTGGGTGACGCCTGATTCGCTGAGCACCCGGGTGTCGCCAGCGCTACCAGCACCGTCAATCCAGCCGCTAGCGCATGGATCCTATTACGCATGGCTTCACGCTTTCTTTCAGGAGTTGTACGAGGGCATGTCCCGAGTCTCGTGGAATTTGGGTGACGATCCATGGTGAACTCTAGGCGGCTGTGTCGACTGGGGATGGGCGTGTCGGCGCAGGGCCTCGACGAGCTGGGCCATCTGCTTGTAGCCCTTGATGCGGCGGAAGGATCGTTCGGCAGCACCATCTGCCCGTCGCGCCAGCGGGTGACGTCGGGGTTGGTGGTCCGGGCGATCGAAATCATTGATTCGACAGGGTTACTCCTGGTGAGCGGCTTGGCGAGCCGGCCGTCGATGCCCAGAGAGACGGTGAACATCTCCTCCAGCCCTTCGCGCAGTGACGCCGCCGCGCTGGGATAGCTTTTGTCAAGTTGCGCGGCAAGGGCTTTGGCGTTGCGCGGCCCTTGGTCGGGGTCTGGATGACCAAATTCCTTGGCTAGCTTGGCATCTACCTAGTCTTCCGTGTCGGGCAGATGCTCCGCTAGGTTGCGGCGCTTATGCAGGGTGCATCTTGGATCAGCGCCTTGGTGTCGAATACCTTGCGCACCGCGGCCGATAATGCCCGGGCGCACGACGTCCCGGGCACGACGAACACGATGGTCAGCACCACCCTGGCGCGCAGGGCGCGGACGCGACCCGCGTCAGCACGGGCAAGCGAGGCGGGTTATTCCGGCTCCGTCACCAGCAACGGTATCCGAATTCGACCGGGAACGAGGTGCCTGGTTCGAAAATAACCGGTGAGTCGCGGCTCCCGGGGTGATGTGGCGCTTGTCGCGCTCTATTGAGTCGTGTGGGTGCTCAGGCGGCCTGGTGTTGCGCGACGCTGATTTTGAGGATGGTTGCGACACTGACGGTGCACACGGTTTCGTGCGGTTTGGGGCGTCAGCTTGACGATGGGACACGCCCAGCCGTCGGCGAATATGCGCCCGGGAGGCCGGGTGGTGTGGTGAACAACACAGACTTCACCAATTTTTCGGTGCCGTGGATTCAGCCGGACCGGTCGGGCGGTGGCCGCAGCAGACGGCCACCTGTGATGAGCACGATCAGCTGCCATCCCGAGGCCTCCAGAACGGCGCCGAAGAAGCGCCGGACGGCCGCCGCGGCAGCACCCAGTGCATCGACCGCGTACGCCAACGGTGTTCGGTCCGCTACAGGCAAGACGGGGTCTTCACGGGCCAGGTTGACCCGGCTGTGCACCTCGGCGGCGCGCTGGCAAAGCCATGGACTACCGGTACGTGCCGCGCGCAGCCAGCCACGCACCGTATCGGCGGGCACACCCCAACCGCTCGGCGATCGATCGATGCCCCTGGCCGGCGGCGGCGGCCAGCAGTGCCGATCCGATGGTGTCGGCGTCGTCGGCCCGGCCGGGCACGCACCAGGCCGGCAGGAGCACCTGCGTGCGGCCGCAGGCCGGGTTGATACAGCGCACCCGGGCCGGACGCAACTGACGGCGTGCACCGCCGCGGGTACGCACCGACCGCGACCGCGCAAATCCATGCTTGCGGAACCGCCCACCACAGCCCGGGCACACCACTCGCCCTTCGCGCAGCCCCGCCTGGGTCTCGTGAGGGTCGGCAACGACGATCACCGCGATGGGCTCCTGGCATAGATTCCACAGTCTCCTCGCCCGCTGACATCGACAAGGGGCGATCGGTGTTGCAGGCTTGCAAACCACCTCGGGTCAGCGCAACCACCGGCACACCGCGTGCCCCCTACCGGAATCGCCCCTGGTCCGACCCAGTCACCGCGACACCATGACCACCAGAGCTGATCAAGAACACTGACGCCAAACCCCTCCGTGGTCGTCATACACCGTGACGCTCAACACCGGGATCGGCTCGAAGAGGACGGTGAACCCGAGCGCGTTGGCTTGGCCGACGATGCGGCGCATGGCGCGTTCGGGATCCAGCCGTGCGAAGTAGTCACCGCCGAGATCGGCGTAGTCGACGTCGTCGGTGAGCATGTGCCAGACCGCGGTCAGGATTGAGTGTTGGATGGCGACAATGGCTTTCGTCTTACCCAGGCGGGGCGCTAGGCGCTGATATCGGGCCCCGAGGTAGGTGGTGTCTTTGGCGCGGGCTGCGGCCATCGCAGCGGTGCCCAGCGCTCCGGTAAGCCATCGGTTGCCGTGACGGGTCTTGCCGGATCGGCGTTTGCGGGCCGACTCGTGATGGCCCGGGCACACCCCGGCCCACGACGCCAGGTGCGCGGCGGTGCGAAAGCGGCTCATGTCGGCGCCGGTCTCAGCGATGATGACCTCAGCGACGCACTGGCCCACGCCCGGGATCGTCGCCAACTGCTCAAGCTGGCGGGCGAAAGGGTGCATCTGCTCCTCGACGCGCTCCGATAGTTCCCCGATGGCCGCTGTGAGCTGGTCGATGCGTCGCAGGTGTAGCCGGCACAGGAAGGCATGATGGTCACCGAAGTTGCCGTTCAACGCCTGCACCAACGGCGGGATCTTGGGCCGCATCCGAGCCTTGGCCAGCTCGGCCAGCGCCCGCGGGTCTCGTTGGCCGTCGATCAGCGCGGCTAACATCGCCCGCCCGGAGACGCCCAGAATGTCGGTGGCCACCGACGAGAGCTTGATCCCGGCGTCTTCGAGCTCCTTTTCCAACCGTTGGGCCTTCCGGCTGCGCTCAGCGGTCGGCGTGGTGCGGTAGCGGGTCAAATCCCGCAGCTGCCGGATCGGCTCGGGCGGCGCGAACGAGGCCCGCAACAGCCCACACTGACCCAACTGACACAACCAAGCAGCATCACAAACATCGGTTTTGCGCCCAGGCAACCCTTTGACGTGCGCGGCGTTGAGCAGGATCACGTTCAGGTCGTCCTCCAGCAGGTAGAACGCACCGCGCCAGTCATCGCCAGTGGCCTCTAGCACCACCAAAGACACCCGCTCGGCGATCAGCCAGTCCCGTAGCTCCAGCAACGCGTTGGTGGTGGTGGCATAGGCGCGGATCTCCTGGCGGCGAGACCGCTTGCCCTTGGGGCCAGGTGCGCGCACGCACGCCTTGAGGTCGGCTCTTCTGACATAGTTGTGGGTCTGCGACCTGAAGGGTTTGGGCGCAACGCCGTGTCCTGCTTACGTTTTGGACTGTTGGAGGTTCAAGACGAAGAAGGGGTACGGCGTTGCGCAATTCCAGGGTATTCGCGAGGGCTCTCGGTGGCCAAGACATGGTGGTCGAGGACGTATCGATAGAGGTCGAGACCTCACGCGCCAAGACGCCGGTGAGCAGCGAAGTGCTGGTGTTTTCGGTGCGTCCCAAGGCCTCGCAGACTAGCCGCTGTTCACGCTGCCGCCGCCGCTGCCCCGGATATGACGGCGGAGAGAGCTCGCGGCGGTGGCGCACCCTGGACGTGGGCGCCACCAAGGCATACCTGCAGGCCGCCGCACCACGGGTGCAATGCAGTGAGCATGGAGTGGTGGTGGCTCATGTGCCGTGGGCGCGAGCCGGCGCCCGCCACACCTGGGCATTCGAGGACACCTGCGCATGGCTGGCCGCCCATACCGCGCTCAGCGTGCTGACCGTGCTGTTGCGGATAGCGTGGCGCACCGTGGCGGCGATCGTGACCCGGGTGGTCGCCGACGGTCGCGACACCAACGACCTGCTGGTCGGGCTGACCAGGATCGGTATCGACGAGATTTCGTACCGCAAGGGGCACCGCTATTTAACGGTGATCGTGGACCACACGACAGGCAGGCTGGTGTGGGCTCGTGAGGGCCGCAACCAGGACACCCTGGGGGCGTTCTTTGACCAGCTGGGAACCCAACGCGCCGCGCAGTTGAGCCATGTCAGCTGCGACGGTGCGGAATGGATCCACGCCGTGGTGCGAGCGCGTGCCCCGCAGGCGCTGATCTGCCTAGATCCATTCCATGTAGTGGCCTGGACGCTCAAAGCGCTAGACAAGGTGCGGGCGCGGACCATGACCAAAGCCGGTGTCCGCGACCGGCACGCGATGTGGGCAACCCGCAAAAACCCGGCCGATTTGACCGGCGAGCAACGCAGCAGCCTCGCAGCGATCGCCGACACCAACCGCGCTCTCTACCGGGCGTATCTGCTCAAAGAGCAACTCCGCGAAGTGTTTCGAGTCAAAGGCCGCGCCGGACACCAACTGCTGGCCGGCTGGTTGTCGTGGGCAAGCCACTCGCGCATCCCCGAGTTCGTCGCCCTGGCCCGCACCATCCGCCGCTACCGCGATCTGATCGCCAACACCCTTGACCATGGGCTCTCGAATGCCCTCTCCGAAGCCACCAATACCCACCTGCGAGCACTGACCAAACGTGCCTACGGGTTTCATAGCCCTGACGCGCTCATCGCCATGGCGCTGCTCACCCGAGGCGGCCTGTGCCCCTCTCTACCCGGACGGGCAGCATGAAACCCCGCCCACGGAAACGTCAGTAGATTCTTGAGGTCCTTCTTGCCGATATCCAGCGCAGCGCAGCGCTCATGCAGCAATTCCTCGAATTCCTTCCGGACACAACAACTTCCAACCAGGTACGACCGTCCGGAGGAACCGCAGGGCTTAAAGAATCTGGTCCGCGTGCTCATAGCAACAATCGACAGTTCCTGTCGGTGGCTCCCAACACCATGCTGACCGACGAGCTCAGGGCATCACAGGAAATCCGGCGTCCCGGACGACCGCGGCCCCATTTTCCCGTGCTCTCCTTCTTCCTCAGGCGTTACACCGTTTAACTTACAGACCCTGACCGAATGCCGTTGTGGCCGTGGCGATCCCCAGCACCGAGCAGGAGACGGCGCGGGATTTGGTGCAGGCACGCGAAGACTGTCGTGGGGATCTGATGAGCGCCCGGCATCGGTTGTCGAAGTTGCTGTTGCGCCACGGGATCGTCGACTACGGCGGTGCCGCCTGGACCGGCAAACACGAGCTGTGGTTGCGCGGCCAACGGTTCGATGCCCCGGGGTTGCAGCTGGCCTACGATGCGTTTCGATGCGATGCTGGCCTCCGGGAAGTCAAGTTCGAGCCGGGTCGTCCTCCCGCCCGACGTCCTCCAGGTTCACTCCCGCGGTTTCGATCCGGAACAGGTAGGTCACGACAGCCCCCAGTAGGAAGCACACGACCAGCCCCCATAGCAGCGCCGTTGTGCCGATGGTCTTGAGCAGGATCGGAAACAGGAACGCCGTCAGTACGGCGCCGACCTTGGCGAAGGATGCGGCGAAGCCGGCGCCCTTGCCCCGGACCTCGGTGGGAAAGACTTCGCCCGCAAGCAAATAGGTCATGGCGTTCGGCCCGAAGTTGGCCATGAAGTAGAACAGCGTGAAACCGAGGAAGAGCAACCACATGATGTTGCTGCCGTCCGGACGGATGGACAGCCCGGACAAGAGCAGACCGACCGCGCAGCCGATGAAGCCGACGATCTGCAGTTTGATACGCCCGACTCTGTCCACCAGGAAAATGGCGACGATAACGCCCAAGACGAATAACACGTCCATCATGGCCGAGCCCTTGGCGCCCAGGATGTCGTTGTGGATGGTGTCCGCCAGCGCGTGCGACTTCGACTCTTTGCCGATGACGGCGGCCAGAATCGTCGGTGTGAAGATGCCGATGCCGTAGACCCCCAGGTCCTGCAGGAACCACGGAACCGAGGCCAGGATCGTCGCGCGACGGTTCCTCTTCTTGAACAGCGCTAGGTAGCTGCCGCTAGCCGCGCCGAACGCGGCCGTATGGACCAAGTGTCCGAGGGACACGTCCTTGGGGTACTGCGGGCTGCGCCTGAGCAGTCTGTAAGTGGCCTTCTCACCGTCTTCGGTTCGGCCCTTCGACACCAGCCAGTGGGGACTCTCCGTGATGTACAAGCGCCCGACGACGACAAGGATCGCCGGCACGATCGCCGCCGCGTACATCATCCGCCATGCGCCCAAGTCCGGATTCGCATACAGGATGCCGAAGCCCAACGCTGTGCCGAAGAACGCTCCGACGGCCTGGAACGCGAAGGCACTCAGCACCAGCCGTCCCCGCATCGAAGTCGCGATGCTCTCCGAGATCACCATATGCGCGGTCGGGTAGTCACAGCCCAGTGCGGTTCCGGCCCCAAACAGGCAGATGACCAGCGCGATGAAGTTGGGGGCGAACGTCAGCGCCACCAAGAAGACGGAGAAGATGATCATCTCCGCGATGAACATCGACCTGCGTCCATAGCTGTCCGCCAAACCACCGAGGGCCGAGGCGCCGACCAGGATGCCCGCCAGAGAGGCCGCGGTGACCAGGCCTTTGTCGGCGGCGTTCAGGTGGAACTGGATCGAGATCAGCGGCAAGGCCACTCCGGTCATGAACACAACCATGCCCTCGAAAAACTTGCCCGCGCAGGCCAGCGCCCAGATCCGGAACTGCATGGCGGTCATTGGCGCCGTCGGCAACATCGTGCCGTCAGACCAGGTGGGCCGCTCGTCGATGTATTCCTGGACCGTCTTTCCGCTGATCTTCGGCGCCTGCGGTTCGTTGAGCGCGCCGGTCACTAAGGCACCTCTCCCAGAGTCGTCGTCGCCACCGACCTCGCCCACCGGACGCTGCACGTGCGCAGCTTCGCTGGCATGCACAACCCCGCTCACCAGCGTCAACTGCGCAGACGCTAACCCGACTAATTGAACGGGCGCTGACGGTCGGATGAATTCGGCGGACGTGGTGATCTCCATTCACAGCCAGGGAGGAAGACCACCGGCGTCAGCTCGCGCAATTCGAAGCGATATCAGGATCTGCAGCGCCATTGAGCGACCCGAGACGGGGATACCGATGCCAACACGGATAGCAAATTCAGCAGCCCCGACGATAGCTTCACCTGTTGTTCGCTTTCGGATCGATAAGATGTCCATATTTTTGTGACGTTTGATGCTCGATGACATGCTCGAACCGACGAGCGGCGTCAAAGCGCGCCCCAACGTTGGCATTTCCGGCCCGATAAACGGGCAGCCGATGTGCGGCTGACAAGTTGTTTTGAGGAGACAAACATGAAGCAGCGCAACGGATTCCGGGTTGCCAACGGCCTGCTCATGGCGGGCGGTCTCGTATTCTCGGCATGCGCGCAGCTCGACACACCTCCGAAGTACGCTAAGGGAGTCAAGGTCGACTGCGGGGGCAAGCAGGACCTCACGGGCAGTGGTTCGACCGCTCAAGCCAATGCGATGGACCACTTCATCACGGGCTACGAGGAAACATGCTCAGGCAAGCAGCTCGCCTACACGGCCAGCGGTTCGGGAGCCGGCGTGGCGGACTTTCTTGCCGCCAAGACCGATTTCGGCGGCTCGGACTCACCGCTGAGCGGTGACGAGTATGCCGCCGCGAAGCGGCGCTGCGGCGGGGCCGACGCGTGGAACCTGCCGGTCGTCTTCGGTCCGATAGGGATCACCTTCAACGTCAAAACGACCGACGTCCTCACCCTCGACGCACCCACGCTCGCCAAGATCTTCAGCGGCGCCATCACGCGCTGGGACGACCCGGCCGTCACCGCGCTGAACGGAAGCATGCCCGCCGAGGACATCCACGTCATCTACCGCAGCGATGCTTCCGGAACCAGCGACAACTTCCAGCAGTACCTCCAGGCTGCCTCTGGCGGCGTCTGGACCAAGGGCGCCGGCAAAACGTTCAACGGCGGCGTGGGGACGTCCGCCCAAGGAAACGAGGGCACGTCAAACGCCGTCAAAAACACCGAGGGCGCGATTACGTACAACGACTGGTCGTACGCCATGAAGCACCACGTCGATGTGGCGGGAATCAAGACGGCGGGCGGAGTCGTCCACATCGGCAATGACTGGATCGGCAAGACCATCTCGGACGTCACAGTCAAAGGCAAGGGGAACGACCTTGTGCTCGACCTCTCGAAGGTCTACACCACCACGACGCCCGGCGCCTACCCGATCCTGTTGGCCAGCTACGAAGTCGTCTGTTCGAAATACCCCGAGGCCGAGGTCGGCAAGGCGGTGAAGGCGTTCATGCAGTCCACCATCACCGAAGGACAGCAAGGCCTCACCCCGCTCGGATACATCCCATTGCCGGTCGACTTCCAGGCCAGGGTTGCCGCCGCCGTCAACAACATCAGTTGAGCTCCATATCCCTTCCGGGGGACGCCTTGCGGGCGTGAAAATGGGGTCGGGCCGGCCGTGCTGCTCGAATGATCCGACCGGCAGGACTGGAGTACCCCCACTTTCGTAGACACTTGAATTATGCCGTTGCGGCCATTTGGATGTACGCAGGCCAGGCCTGCGGCGCGGGCGAGGCGGCGGACACGCCTGGGCGAGTGCCGCCGACCCAGCTTGGCGACCAGCCGATCGACACCCAAACGGCCCTTGTGATCCTCGTGGATCTTTTTGATCACGGACACCGTCAAGGGTATCCCGCAGAAACCGTTGGACGGCGTGAGTTTCAAAGCGGCACTTGCCGATCCGACTGCCGATACCGGCAAGCAGACCCAGTTCTACACCATGCTCGGCACCCGCGGCATCTGGCATCAGGGCTGGTTTGCCAACACTGTCCACGCGGCCACGCCGGCGGGCTGGGGCCACTTCGATGCCGATCGATGGGAGCTCTTCCACATCGACGCCGACCGCAGCCAGTGCCACGACCTGGCTGCCGCGCACCCCGAGAAGCTGGAAGAGCTGAAGGCGCTGTGGTTTTCCGAGGCGGGCAAATACAACGGCCTGCCGCTGTCGGATCTGAACATCCTTGAAACGCTGGGACGCTCCCGGCCTTACCTGGTCGGCGAAAGGCCCAGCTACACCTACTATCCCGACTGCGCGGACGTCGGCGTCGGCGCCGCCGCCGAGATTAGAGGCCGCTCGTTCGCGGTGCTGGCCGATGTGAGCGTGGATACCGCCGGCGCCGAAGGCGTGCTGTTCAAGCAGGGCGGCGGCCACGGCGGCCACGTGCTGTTCGTCCAAGACGGACGATTGCACTACGTCTACAACTTCCTCGGTGAGCGCCAGCAACTGATTTCGTCGTCGGATCCCCTGCTGCTGGGCAGACACCTTCTCGGCGTTCGCTATTCGCGGACCGCAACCGTGCAGAACAGCCACACGCCGCTCGGTGAGGTCACGCTGTTCATCGATGGCACGCTGGTGGGCGCGCTCGCAGATGTGATGGCACACCCGGGAACGTTCGGATTGGCGGGCGCCGGCATCTCGGTCGGGCGCAACGGCGGTTCGGCGGTGTCCAGCCGCTACAAGGCGCCGTTCACGTTTACCGGCGGCGCCATCGCCCGGGTCACTATCGATCTAACTGGGCGGCCGTACCAGGATCTGGAAAAGGAACTGGCGCTGGCCTTTTCGCGTGACTGAGATTCATCTCACCGAGCTGGTCGAACTGCCGTGCGGATTATTCCGGATGGGGTCGACGAGCTTCTATCCCGAGGAAGCGCCGATCCACACGGTGAGTGTGCCGGCCTTCGCTGCGGAACGGCATCCGGTGACCAATGCTCAGTTTGCCGAATTCGTCTCCGCGACAGGGTATGTGACGGTCGCCGAGCAACCCATCGATCCCGCGCTCTACCCGGGTGCCGACCCAAGTGAACTTCGCGCGGGCGCTATGGTGTTTCGTCCGACGCCAGGTCCGGTCGACCTGCGCGACTGGCGGCAATGGTGGGTCTGGGCGCCCGGCGCAAGCTGGCGCCGTCCGTTCGGGCCAGACAGCGACATTGCCGAGCGATCTGCCCGCCTGATCAGCTGATGGCGTCGACTGCGCCGGAGACTCGTGATTGAAAGTCAGGCGGCAGCGGCAGCGGATGTAGCCGTGCTTGTCCAGGTCGATCTGGCCGGGGCCGAGCGTGGCTTGCAGGGCCGCGGAGTGGGCGCCGATGCGTACCGGACGTCTCGACTTGCGGCTTGCCGGGGTGTTGATCTGAGGTCGACAACTGCTCGACTCGCCGCGGGGGCCCGGACCCGTGCAGCGAGGTTCCATCAGAACGGGTTTTCGACCGTCAGGCCGTGGTAGTTCGCGCCGGCGGCGAGGTCTTCGGTGAGGACTCGGGTGCATCCGGCTTGCCGAGCCGCTTCGATAACCAGCGCGTCCCAGTGGGAAAGCTGCCAGCGTTGCCCTGCCTCCAGTGCCCGCTGAACCAGGTGCGCGTCAATGGCCACGCACGGAAGACGAGCAAGGTTACGCACCAGTGCTGCGGCCGTTTCGGGCGCGACGACGGGCTGGAGTTTGCGGGTGATGGTCACGTAGAACTCGCTGAGGACCTGCGCGGACAGGACGACGTTGGCTGATCTGGCCAATAGGGCCCGGGCGGTCTTCTTCTTGGCCGGGGAAGCGTCGTCGACGGTGTAGACCAATATGTTGCTGTCGAGGAAGGTCCTACCTGTCATAGAGGTCTTCGCGTTTCCAGGTGCGGCCATCGGGGCCGCTGGAGGCATGCACCGTATCGGCGGTGGCCAGGAACTCGGTGACCGCCCGCTCGGCGGGGTTCTCGCCGGCGAAACTCGCCAGGTAGTCGCGAACCAGTGCGTTGACGGTCGTGTGCAGTTCGAGGGCGCGCATACGTGCCCGGTGCAGCAGCTCGTCGTCGACGCTGAGCGTCAGATTAGCCATAGCACTCCCGTTAGCCGTGTAGCACGTAATCAGTGTAGCACGGATCCAGGAGGTCACCATCAAGATGCAGTCCGGCTTATCGGCGGGCCGGCGGACGCCGTGCGTGCGGCGGTCTTCGCCATCCCGCCCGTGTCCCGGCAACCGATGTGGTGCTCGTGCCCTGCCGGGCGTATCGCCGGTGACGAGCATCCGCCGATCGCCCACCCAGACCAATCCGGATCATTGAGCTCACCCGACGCGCAACGCCGAGCGGGTGCGGGGACGATGTCGGTGCCCGGCGATACGGTTGGGCGGTGCAGCACGAGGAGATCGCCGCACTGCGGGCCGGCAGTCCCGCCTGGCGGCTGTTGCGCGCCGACAATGCCCCGCTGATCCTGTCCTTCCTGGGCCGGTTGTTCGTCGACGACAACGTCCGCGACATGGCGGCCACCCAGCTGGTCGGCCTGCTCGATGACGAACTGTTCGCGCTCAACGAACGCCTCGGCGAGGGCGCCTATCCGAAATCGGCGAAGGCCTATCTCGACGACTGGTCCTCGCCCGAGTCGGGGTGGCTGCGCAAGTTCTATCCGCCCGGTTCCGACGAGCCGCACTACGACGCCACCCCGGCCGTCGAAAAGGCCGTGGCATGGGTGTACGCGCTGCGGGACCGCACCTTCGTCGGCACCGAATCGCGCCTGAACACCGTGTTCGAGTTGCTTCGCCAGCTGGTGTTCGGCTCGGAAACCGACGCGGGCGCGCGGCTCGACGACCTGCACCGCCGGCGCCGGGAGATCGACCGGGAGATCGATGCCGTGGCAGCGGGGGAGTTCGCCGTCCTCGACCCGGCCGCCCGGCGGGACCGCTACCAGCAGCTTGCCGAAACAGCCCGGACCCTCCTCTCCGACTTCCGCGAGGTGGAGGCCAACTTCCGCCGGCTCGACCGAGAGCTGCGCGAGCGGATCGCCACCTGGGACGGCTCCAGGGGGCAGCTGCTCGACGAGGTCGTCGGCAACCGCAGCCACATCACCGAATCCGATCAGGGCCGCAGCTTTCAGGCCTTCTACGACCTGCTGCTCTCGCCGGTGCGCCAGCGCGAACTCACTGGGATGCTTGATCGGGTGCACCAGCTCGATCTGGCCGACCATGCCGATCCCAGGCTGCGCTATATCCACCACGACTGGCTCGACGCCAGCGAGCGCGCCCAAAGCACCGTGCGCCAACTCTCCGAGCAGCTTCGCCGATTCCTCGACGACCAGGTGTGGCTGGAGAACCGCCGCGTCATGGAGCTACTGCGCAGCATCGAGTCGAGGGCGCTGGCGCTGCGGGATACGGTCCGCAGCGACTTCGTCCATGAAATCGACGCCTGCGCACCGACGATACGGTTGCCGGTGGAACGTCCGCTCTACACCAAGACGCCCAGCGCCGCCGTGGACAGCTCCACGGTCGAGGAGGGTCGTTTCGACGGCGACTCGGCGGCACTGTTCGAGCAGACCTACGTCGACCCGGCGCCGCTGATCCGGTCGGTGCGCAAGGCGCTGCAGCGTTGCGCGCAAATCGAACTGTCCGAGGTGGTCGCGGAAAACCCGATCACGCAAGGGCTTTCCGAATTGGTGACGTACCTGTCCCTCGACGACGAGGGCTTTGCGACCGTGTTCGACGAGACCGGGCGTGCCAGCGTCTCGTGGACCGACGACCGCGGGGTGGTACGAACCGCGAGGCTGCCGCGCGTCATCTACGCCCGCACCGCAGCGGAATCGAGATGAGTATGACCAGAGCCATTCCCCGCACCGAGCTGAGCTTGCCGCTGGTGGTGACCCACCTGATGAAAGGTGTGGTCTACCGCGACACGCACGACCAGGTGTGGCAGCACCTTGTCCAGCTTGTTCCCCAGGTCAGCGACTACGTCGCCACCATCGGGCTGGTCGTGGTGCTCGACGAATCCGAAGGTTATGCGTTCCTGCGCTCCAAGCCGGAGGACCCCGACGACCGTGCTTCCGGGGCGCCCCCGATACCGCGCCTGATCGCCCGCCATGCGCTGTCGTTTCACACCAGCCTCATGCTGGCGTTGCTCCGCAAGAAACTCGCCGAGTCCGACGCCGCCGACGACAGCTTCCGGCTGATCCTCGACCGCGACCAGATCGTGGACATGATGGTGGTGTTCATGTCGACGTCGACCAACGAAGCGCGGATCGTCGACATCATCGACCGCACCATCTCCAAGGTGGTCGAGCTTGGCTTCCTGCGGCGAATGCCCAAGCAAGACAACCAATTCGAAGTGCGCCGGGTGCTCAAAGCATTTGTCGACGGGCAGTGGCTGTCCGACTTCGACACTCGGCTGGCCGAATACGCTGCCGAACTGGGAGAGAGCCAATGACGGCGTTGTTCCCGCCGACCGACCTCGACGACCCCGACGTCGGCGCCGTCACCGGATTCCGGCTGCACCGCCTCGAGGTGCTCAACTGGGGCACCTTTGACCGGCGGGTATGGCAACTGCATCTGCACGGCCGCAACGCGCTGCTCACCGGCGACATCGGGTCGGGGAAGTCAACCCTGGTCGACGCCCTGACCACGTTGCTGCTGCCCGCCCACCGGATCGCCTACAACAAGGCGGCTGGTGCGCAGACTCGGGAGCGGGACCTGCGCTCGTATGTGCTCGGGTTCTACAAGTCCGAGCGCAACGAGGCCGCCGGGAGTTCGCGGCCGGTCGGGCTGCGCGGCGCCGGCACCTATTCGGTGGTGCTCGGCTACTTCCGCAACTCCGGATTCAACTCCGATGTGACGCTGGCGCAGGTGTTTTCGATGAAGGAAGGGCAGAACGGTCAACCGGACCGCTTCTATGTGACCGCCGATTCCGAGCTGACCATCGCCGAACACTTCAGCGACTTCGGCTCGGAGCTGCCTAACCTGCGCAAGCGGTTACGCAAAAGCGGGGCCGCCGTGTACGACCACTTTCCGGAGTACAGCCGCGATTTCCGGCGCAAGCTGGCGATCGCGTCCGAACAGGCGATGGACCTGTTCCATCAGACCGTGTCGATGAAGTCGGTCGGTGACCTCAACGACTTCGTCCGCGAGCATATGCTCGAGCCGTTTGACGCCGCCGCCTGGGTAGACAAACTCATCGCCCACTTCGAGGACCTGACCCGAGCCCATGACGCGGTGGTCAAGGCCCGCAGCCAGCTCGCCGAATTGGGTCCCCTGGCAGAGGATTGCGACGCCTTCGATCGGCTACAGACCCGCCTAGACGACCTGCACAGTCAGCGCGACGCGCTGCGCTACTACTTCGCCGGGCTTCGCCAGCGCGTCCAGACCCGGCGCGTGGAAATCCTGACAGCGATGCTCGCCGACGTGGAGCGGCGGCTGGCCAAAACCGAATCCACGTTGGCGTCGCTGCGCGCCGAGCTGACGAGCCTGCAGCTCGAGCAGGCCGGCCACGGGGGCACCGAGATCGCCGAGATCGAACGACGGATCAGCGACTGCGCGTCGCGCCGCGACGAACGCAGGGATCGGCGCAGCCAGTTCGACGACTGCCTGGTCCAAGCAGCGCTGGAACCGGTGCCAGACGCCGGGCAGTTTGCCCAACGCAGGTTCGAAATCGCCTCGGGCGCCGCCGAACTGCTAACCACGCTGGCCGACCTGGACAACAAGAGCACCGACGCCGAGGTTACCAGGCGGGGGTTGCAAACGGAATCGAACGAGCTCGCGACCGAGCTGGCCAGCCTGCGTCAACGTCGCAGCAATATCCCGGACCGCAACATGCGGATCCGCGAACGGCTGTGTTTGGCACTGCGGGTCGAGCAGTCGGCGATTCCGTTCGCCGGCGAGCTGATCCAAGTCGCGACTGATGCGGCCGAGTGGGAAGGCGCGGCCGAAAGGGTGCTGCGCGGCTTCGGGCTTTCGCTGCTGGTGCCGCAGGCCCACTACCCGCAGGTGTCCGACTGGGTGGACGCCAACCACCTCGGCGGGAAGCTGGTCTACTACCGTGTGCCCGCCACCATTTCGCTGCAGGGCGCCGACAAACCGCCCGCCGCCGCCCTGATGCACAAACTGCACATCAAGGACAGCCCGTTCTACTACTGGCTGGAACGCGAATTGTGCAGGCGGGCGCCGCATGTGTGCGTGGACACGATGGACGAGTTCCGTCGCCACGAGTTCGCTCTGACCCGGGCCGGTCAAATCAAGGCTCCTGGCGGCCGCCACGAGAAGGACGACTCGCGCCGCATCGACGATCGCAAGTTCTACGTGCTGGGCTGGAGCAACGAGCAGAAGATTGACGCACTGCTTGCCGACGCGCAACGGGTGCAGGCCGAGCTGCTTCGGGTCGATGCCACGCTGAGGAGTCTGGCCGCCGGGCGGGAGGCCGCTACCGCGCGCAAATCCGCGCTGGACAAGCTGTCAGTGCTGGCGTCATCGTATGACGCGATCGATTGGGAGTCGATGATCGCGGAAATCTCCCGGCTGGTCCACCGCAAGCACGAACTGGAGGCCGCCTCCGATGAACTCGCCCGGATCGGTGCCGAGATTGAGCGCACCGAGTCCGCGATCGGCGACGCCGAGACCGCGCGCGGCGAGATTCAGCGCGAAATCGGAAGGCTGACCGAGGACCGCGAACGCGCGCAGCACGGCGCGCAGCAGGCGGCGGCGATCGTCGCCGAGCCAGGGGCCGCAGCGGCGTCGAACCACTACGACGCGTTGTCCGCGCGACTGCCGGAGACGCCGCCAACCGCTGAGGCCTGCGCGGACGAGGAGCACCGTCTCTACGGCGAGCTCACCACCGAGGCGGAGGCGGCGGGGGACAAGGCCGCCCAGCTGACCCGCCGGATCGTGGCCAGGATGACCGAGTTTCGCCGCAAGTATCCCGTGGACACCGCGGACATGGATGACAGTGTTGCGGCCGCCGGCGAGTACCGGGCGCTGCGCGCCCGCCTACTCGACGACGATCTGCCCCGATTCGAGGCGGCGTTCAAGGACTACCTGAACACCAACACGATTCGCGACATCGCCGGATTCCACTCCGAACTCAACAAGCAGGTGGAGCGGATCTCGTCGCGCATCGACACCATCAACGAGTCGCTGGTCGGCATCGACTACAACGAGGGCCGCTACATCAGGCTGGAGGAGGCGCCGACACCCAACCAGGAGATCCGCGCGTTCCGCGACGAGCTACGCCAGTGCAGCGACTCATCGATCGGCGCGGACGACACCGACCGGTACTCCGAAGAGCGGTTTGTGCGGGTGAAGAACCTGATCGAGAAATTCCGCGGTCGCGAGGGACAAACAGAGGCGGACCGCAACTGGGTCAGGCGGGTCACCGACGTGCGCAACTGGTGTACGTTCGCGGCCTCCGAACGGTGGCGCGCCGACGACACCGAACACGAGAACTACACCGGCTCCGGCGGAAAGTCCGGTGGGCAGAAGGAGAAGTTGGCCTACACCATCCTCGCAGCGTCGCTGGCCTACCAATTCAACCTGAAGTGGGGGGTCAAACGCTCGAAGGATTTCCGGTTCGTCGTGATCGACGAGGCATTCGGGCGGGGATCCGACGAGTCGACCCGCTTCGCGCTGACGCTGTTTCGAAAGTTGGGCCTGCAACTGCTGATCGTCACACCGCTGCAGAAGATCCACGTCATCGAACCGTTCGTGACGTCGGTCGGCTATGTGGAAAACAAGCACGGCAACTCCTCGGCGCTGCAGTGCCTGACCATCGAGGAATATCGTCGCCGCAAGCGCCTGCACGGCATGGTCAGCGGGGACGGTCGCGACGTCGGTGTCGCTGTGTCGTGACCGCGCTGGCGACGATGCGAGGCCAAGCAATGAGGTGGAGCGGCGCTTGACACGCGAGTGGTCGACGCCGCAGAGCATCCGCGCCCGGCTGCGCCGGCGGTGGGACACCGGGGCGGCGCTGACCGCCCGGGCGCGCGGCGACGCGTTCGCGCCGATCGACCTGCCAATTCGCGGCCCGACCGCCTCTGAGCTGGGCGCCCGCTACGCCGAGGTGGTCGACTGGGCGCGGCAATGGGCACCGCCGTCTCCCGACTACACCGTGACGACGAAGGTGTTGGGCTCACGGCGCGTCGGAGCCAACGAGATCCCGGATCGGATTCGGATCGACAGCTATGACGGCCTCGTCGGCTTCCTCGGCACTACCGCCCAAGCGCGCCGCCACCTCCAACTGGCCGCACTAGCCAAAGACCTTGCGCCCCAGATCTATTCGTGGGTCGTCGAGAAGCCGATGCGGGCGCTGGCCCATGGGGCGGAATTCGATCGGCTGCTGGCATGTGTGGGCTGGCTGGTCGACAACAGCGACCGGGACCGCTACTTGCGCCAGATCGATGTGCCCGGCGTCGACACCAAGTTCGTCGAGCACCACCACGCGATCCTGTCCGAGCTCGCCGACCTGGTGATCGACGAACCCGCCGACGGGCGCGCCCGCGATTTCGCAGTGCGCTACGGCTTTCGCGGCAAGCCGTCCCGAGTGCGGATCCGGATCCTGGACCCGACGGCGTCGGTGTTGCCGGCGGGTGTCAGCGACATCGAGTTGCGGGTCGACGAGACCCGGCCCGGCCTGTTCGACGTCGATCGCGTGTTCCTGGTCGAGAACGAGGTGACGTGTCTGGCGTTTCCGGCGGTTCCGCGATCGCTGCTGATCTTCGGCGGCGGGTATGCCGTGTCACGCGTTGCTCAGCTGGACTGGTTGCGCGGCGTGCCGCTGTACTACTGGGGTGACATCGACACCCACGGCTTTCGAATTCTCAACGGGTTGCGGTCGAGCTTCCCCGAAGTGCGGTCGATGCTGATGGACCGTGGCACCCTGATCGCCCACGAACAGCATTGGGACCGCGAGCCGGCCCCGGTTAACACCCACCTGCCGCACCTGAGGCCCGACGAGGCCGCGCTGTACCGCGACTTGGTCGAGGAGGTCTTAGGCCCGGCCGTGCGACTTGAACAGGAGCGCATCAGCTACCCGGTTGCCGAATCCACGGCCAGGGCTCTGTCGTAGCCATTTGGTGCTGACCAGGTCTTCACCTAGACTCTAGGGGTTGCCGTGGGCAGACCTCGGCCGGTGTGCGCAAGCATTAGTCAGTCGGTCCCGCGTGCTCTTCGGCGACGAAGACCATGCATGACGGGTCTCCGGCGGGCAGTGCTATGCCGGGACGGCAGCGCGTGGGCGTGCATACGTGAACCAGGTCAGGAGATCTAGTGATTCAGCAGGAATCGCGGCTGAAGGTGGCCGACAACACCGGCGCCAAGGAGATCTTGTGCATCCGCGTACTCGGCGGCTCGGGCCGGCGGTACGCCGGTATCGGCGACGTCATCGTGGCGACGGTCAAAGACGCCATCCCCGGTGGCAATGTGAAACGCGGTGAGGTAGTCAAGGCCGTGGTGGTGCGGACCGTCAAGGAGCGCCGCCGCGCCGACGGCAGCTACATCAAGTTCGACGAGAACGCGGCCGTGATCATCAAACCCGACAACGACCCGCGTGGAACCCGCATCTTCGGGCCGGTCGGCCGCGAACTGCGGGAGAAGCGCTTCATGAAGATCGTCTCGCTGGCCCCGGAGGTGTTGTAGGTGAAAATCCACAAGGGTGACACCGTCCTGGTCATCTCGGGCAAGGACAGGGGCGCCAAGGGCAAGGTGCTGCAGGCCTATCCGACTCGCAACAAGGTGCTCGTCGAGGGCGTCAACCGGATTAAGAAGCACACCCCGATCTCGACCAACCAGCGCGGAGCGCGCTCCGGCGGGATCGTCACGCAGGAAGCCCCGATTCACGTCTCCAACGTGATGGTGGTCGACTCCGACGGCAAGCCGGGCCGGATCGGCTATCGCCTCGACGAGGAGACCGGCAAGCGGGTTCGCATCTCCAAGCGCAACGGCAAGGACATCTAAGGCATGACAACCCTGGAAAGCGCAGAAAAAGTTCAGCCACGGCTCAAAGCGCGATACCGCAATGAAATCCGTGATTCGCTCCTCAAGGAGTTCAAGTACGCCAACGTCATGCAAATCCCGTGCGTGGTCAAGGTTGTCGTCAACATGGGTGTGGGTGACGCCGCCCGCGACGCCAAACTGATCAACGGCGCCGTCAGCGACTTGGCGGCGATCACCGGGCAGCGGCCCGAGATTCGCAAGGCGCGCAAGTCGATTGCGCAGTTCAAGTTGCGTGAGGGCATGCCGATCGGTGCACGGGTGACCCTGCGCAGCGACCGGATGTGGGAGTTCCTTGATCGGCTCACATCGATTGCGTTGCCGCGTATCCGGGACTTCCGCGGGCTTTCGCCCAAGCAGTTCGACGGCTCCGGCAACTACACCTTCGGGTTATCCGAGCAGTCGGTGTTCCACGAGATCGACGTGGACAAGATCGACCGGGTCCGGGGCATGGACATCACCGTCGTCACCTCAGCGACGACCGACGACGAAGGGCGAGCGCTGTTGCGGGCCCTCGGCTTTCCGTTCAAGGAGAACTGACCAGATGGCGAAAAAGGCACTAGTTAACAAGGCCGCGCGCAAGCCCAAGTTCGCGGTGCGAGGCTACACCCGATGCAGCAGGTGCGGCCGTCCGCGTGCGGTGTTCCGCAAATTCGGACTATGCAGGATTTGCCTGCGTGAGATGGCGCACGCGGGTGAGCTGCCCGGCGTGCAGAAGAGCAGCTGGTAACACCGGCCACTACCCGACGAGACCAAATCCGAGAACAGGTGCGCAGCAGGCCCGGGCCGGGAACCACTGCGAGGAAGGCAAGACCGCTCGATGACGATGACCGATCCGATCGCAGACTTTTTGACACGTCTGCGCAACGCCAATTCGGCGTATCACGACGAGGTGACGCTGCCGCACTCGAAGCTCAAGGCCAACATCGCCGAGATTCTCAAGCGGGAGGGTTACATCAGCGACTACCGCACCGAGGACGCCCGCGTCGGCAAGGCGCTGGTTGTTCAGCTCAAGTACGGGCCGAGCCGGGGGCGCAGCATCGCCGGTCTGCGGCGGATCTCCAAGCCTGGGTTGCGGGTGTACGCCAAGTCCACCAGCCTGCCGCGGGTACTCGGCGGCCTGGGAGTGGCGATCATCTCGACCTCCTCGGGCCTGCTCACCGACCGTCAGGCAGCCAGACAGGGCGTGGGCGGCGAAGTCCTCGCGTACGTGTGGTGAGGGGATAACCATGTCGCGCATTGGTAAGCAACCGGTTTCAGTTCCCTCCGGGGTCGAGGTGACGATCGACGGCCAGCACGTCTCGGTCAAGGGCCCCAAGGGCGCCTTGGACATGCGGGTCGCCGAGCCGATCGTCGTGGCCCGCAACGAAGACGGCGCCATCGTGGTCTCCCGTCCCGACGACGAGCGACACAACCGTTCGCTGCACGGGTTGTCGCGCACGCTGGTGTCCAACTTGGTGACCGGCGTGACGCAGGGCTACACGACCAAGATGGAGATCTTCGGTGTCGGCTACCGCGTGCAGCTCAAAGGTTCCAACCTCGAGTTCGCGCTGGGATACAGCCATCCCGTGGTGATCGAGCCGCCGGAAGGGGTCACCTTCGCGGTCGAGTCGGCGACGAAGTTCTCGATCTCGGGGATTGACAAGCAGAAGGTCGGCCAGGTCGCGGCGAACATCCGTCGCCTGCGCCGCTCTGACCCGTACAAGGGCAAGGGCGTGCGCTACGAGGGTGAGCAGATCCGCCGCAAGGTCGGAAAGACAGGTAAGTAGCCATGGCGCAAGCAAAAGCTGAGACCGCCGCGCGGAAGTCGGCGGGACAGAACGTATCCGCGGAGCGGCGGAGGGCCCGGCTGCGACGGCACGCGCGGCTGCGCAAGAAGGTCTCGGGCACCCCGCAGCGTCCGCGGCTGGTGGTGCACCGCTCGTCGCGGCACATCCACGTGCAGCTGGTCGACGACCTCAACGGCGCCACACTGGCCGCGGCCTCGTCGATCGAAGCCGATGTGCGGGGCGTGGACGGCGACAAGAAGGCCCACAGTGTGCGGGTCGGCCAGTTGATCGCCGAGCGGGCAAAAGCGGCCGGAATCGAAACCGTGGTGTTCGACCGCGGCGGCTACACCTACGGCGGGCGGATTGCTGCGCTGGCCGATGCCGCGCGTGAAAGCGGGTTGAAGTTCTGATGGCAAACAATCGTGGAAGGACCGCATAATGGCGGAGCAACCGGCTGGTGCAGCCAGCCAGGCGACCGGGCCCGCTGCGGGCACCGGTGACACTCGAGCCGCCGGCCGCGACACGCGCGAGAGCCGAGGCCGCCGCGATGACCGCCGCGGCGGTCGCGACCGCGACGGGGACAAGAGTAACTACCTGGAGCGCGTCGTCGCGATCAACCGCGTTTCAAAGGTGGTCAAGGGTGGTCGGCGGTTCAGCTTCACCGCTTTGGTGATCGTCGGCGACGGCAACGGGATGGTCGGTGTCGGCTACGGCAAGGCCAAGGAAGTCCCGGCCGCGATCGCCAAAGGCGTTGAGGAGGCGCGCAAAAGCTTCTTCCGGGTGTCGCTGATCGGCGGCACCATCACCCACCCGGTGCAGGGCGAGGCCGCCGCCGGCGTTGTGCTGCTGCGTCCGGCCAGCCCCGGTACCGGTGTGATCGCCGGCGGTGCGGTCCGTGCGGTGCTGGAATGTGCTGGCGTGCGCGACATTCTGGCCAAGTCACTGGGCAGCGACAACGCGATCAACGTGGTGCACGCCACGGTGGCCGCGCTCAAGCTTTTGCAGCGGCCCGAGGAGGTGGCCGCCCGGCGTGGACTGCCGATCGAGGATGTCGCCCCGGCCGGCATGCTGCGCGCCCGGCGGGAAAGCGACCGACTGGCCGCCACTGCGAACACCGCACGTGAAGGAACGGCATAATGGCCTCCGAAAAAGCCTCCGAAAAAGCCCCGGAAAAAGCAGCATCACAGAGTCAGCTGAAGATCACTCAGGTCCGCGGCAAGGTCGGTGCCCGCTGGAAGCAGCGGGAGAGTCTGCGCACGTTGGGACTTCGGCGAATTCGCCATTCGGTCATCCGGGAAGACAACGCGCAGACCCGCGGACTGATCGCGGCCGTGCGTCACCTCGTCGAGGTGGAGCCGGCCGACTCGGCGACGGAAGGTAGCGCCAAATGACGATCAAACTGCACGACTTGAAGCCGGCCCCAGGGTCGAAAACCAAGCGCACCCGCGTCGGTCGTGGTGAGGGCTCCAAGGGCAAGACCGCCGGCCGTGGCACCAAGGGCACCAAGGCCCGCAAGAACGTGCCGGTGACCTTCGAGGGCGGGCAGATGCCGATTCACATGCGGCTGCCCAAGCTCAAGGGCTTCCGCAACCGGTTCCGCACCGAATACGAAGTCGTCAACGTCGGTGACCTCAATCGGTTGTTCCCTCAAGGCGGTTCGGTCGGTGTCGACGAGCTGGTGGCCAAGGGAGCGGTGCGCAAGAATTCGCTCGTCAAAGTCCTTGGCGACGGCAAGCTGACCGCCAAGGTGGATGTCACCGCACACAAGTTCAGCGGCAGCGCGCGAGAGAAAATCACCGCCGCCGGAGGATCGGCGACCGAGATCTAGATCTGATTCCGTTGCGGTAGCCGCCCCACCGGTCGACCACCTTGGCGCCGTTGCGATAGACAGCGATCGCGGCGCCGACCTCCCGACGCGGCAGGATGCCGTGATGTTGCCCGCCTCCGAGCGAATTCGACGGGCTCAGAATCACTGCGAGGCGCGCAAATTGGGCATCGGCTCGGTGAGTTACTGCTGTGGTTGGTGTGGCTCAGCTCAGCTGTGGAACCACTTTTGCGGCAAGGCGTTCCATCTGTTCGCGATCTTCGGCGAGATAGCGGCCAACCGGGTTGAGCAGGATCATCTCGGCGCCGGCGTCGACGACTTCGTGCAATCCGGCTGCAACCTCATCGGACGTGCCGGACACCGGTACTGCCTCGATGCCCGGCATCGCGCCGTAGATGCGGTGTAATCCGGCGAGCACCCGTTCACGGGCTCGGGCCGGGTTGTCGTCGAGCATCAGATAAACCCGCTTGCCGATGCTGAACCGGGCCGGATCCTTGCCCTGTTCGGCCAACTCGCGGCGCACGGTTTTCGCGGCCTCACTGAACTTCGCGGTGCTCGACGAGCCCGCACCCAGGAACGCGTCGCCGTGGCGCACCGCCCGGGCCAGCGCCTTGGGCGCCTGGCCGCCGAACCAGATCGGCGGATGCGGCCGCTGCACGGGTTTTGGCTGGATCGGCACGTCGTCGACCTGACGGAACCGGCCGTCAAACGTCACCCGCGGCTCGTCGGACCATGCCGCCTTCATCAACGCCAAGCCCTCGGTGAAGCTGCTGATAAAGGCGGCTTTGTCCACCCCGAACGCGCTGAACTGACGGAAGCCGCCGCCGGGCGCCTCCCCGACGATCTGTTCGAGCACCCAGCCGCCCTCGAACCCTAGCTCCTCGGCCCGGGCCAGATAGTCGCGCTGACCCGCCGCGTCGAAGCCGGCGACATCGAATTGGTGGATCGAGATGGAGAATCGCACCCCACCACCGTACGGTCCCGCTCCGCCGCCGTGGCCGAGGCGCCGGCCGTCGGTAGGCTCGACATATGTTTGCTTTCCTGCCCGACCCGCCCGGCGTTGACGAGGTCCGCGCACTGGTTCGACGGGTCGACACCGCCCGCCACCACGGCGTACCCAAAGACTGCGTGCTCGAACTGGATCTGCGCGCCGCGCCGCCCGAGACCGGTGGCTTTGACCCGCTGGCGATCATCAGCGGCGGCGCCCGCCCATTGGTGCTGCGCGAGGCTGTCTCCGCGCTGCACCGGGCCGCCGACGACTCGCGGGTCGTCGGCCTGATCGCGCGGGTGCAGCTACCCGCCGCCGCGCCCGGGCCGGTTCAGGAACTGCGGGAAGCCGTCGCCGCGTTCACCGCGGTCAAACCGTCGCTGGCGTGGGCCGAGACGTACCCGGGAACGCTGTCCTACTATCTGGCGTCGGCGTTCGGCGAAGTGTGGATGCAGCCGTCGGGAACTGTCGGGCTGATCGGCTTCGCCACCAATGCGCTGTTCTTGCGTGACGCGCTGGAGAAGGCCGGCATCGAAGCGCAGTTCATCGCGCGCGGTGAATACAAGTCGGCGGCAAACCTTTTCACCCAAGACCGCTACACCGACGCGCATCGCGAAGCCGACACCCGGCTGCTGGAAAGCCTGCGCGCCCAGGTCTGGCAGGCAGTCGCCGCCTCGCGCGGGATCGGCCACGACTGCATCGACGCGCTGGCCGACCGCGCGCCGCTGCTCCGCGAAGACGCGCTGACGTCAGGCCTGATCGACCGTATCGGCTTCCGTGACGAGGCTTATGCGCGCATCGCTGAACTCGTTGGTGCCGAAGGATATTCGCCCGAGACCGCCGATGCCGACGCCGACGACGCACCGCCTCGGCTGTATCTGAGCCGTTATGCCCGAGCTACCGGGCCGGGCGGACCCTCGTTGCCGTCGGTGCCCGGGCGCAGACCCAAGGCGACCATCGCCGTCGTCACCCTTGCGGGTCCGATCGTCAGCGGCCGCGGCGGCCCGCGGGTGTTGCCGTTTCGCGCCCCCAGCGCAGGCGCCGACACCATCGCGGCGGGCCTGCGGGAGGCGGCCGCCGATGACGCGGTGTCAGCGATCGTGTTGCGGGTCGACTCACCAGGCGGATCGGTCAATGCGTCGGAAACCATCTGGCGCGAGGTGCGCAAGGCGCGCGACCGGGGCAAGCCGGTGGTGGCCTCGATGGGCGCGGTCGCCGCGTCCGGCGGCTATTACGTTTCGATGGGCGCCGACGCGATCGTGGCCAACCCGGGCACGATCACCGGTTCGATCGGTGTGATCACCGGTAAGCTGATCGCCCGGGATTTGAAGGACCGCTTGGGTGTCAGGTCGGATGCGGTGCGCACCAACGCCAACGCCGACGCGTGGTCGATCAACGCGCCGTTCACCCGCGAGCAGCACGCCCAGGTCGAGGCCGAGGCGGACCTGTGCTACACGGACTTCGTCCACCGGGTTGCCGAGGGCCGCAATCTCAGCGTTGAAGCGGTGGACGCGATCGCCCGTGGCCGTATCTGGACCGGCGCGGATGCCCTCGAGCACAGCTTGGTCGACGAACTCGGGGGCTTGAGAACCGCGGTGCGACGGGCAAAGGTGCTTGCGGGCTTCGACGAAGACGCCAACGTTCGCCTTATCGGCTATCCGAGCTCGTCGCTGCGGGACTTCCTGTGGCCACGCCCATCGTCGCAACCGGCGGCCGCTTCATTGCCGGATGCCTTGGGCGCACTGATCGCCCAGTCGGTGGCCGCAATCTTTGACCAGGCCGAGCGGACATTGAGCGGCGCCAGCGTGCTGTGGCTGGGGGAATCTCGCTTCTAGTTCGCGAGTGTTCCGCTGACGTAGATGATTTCGCCCAGCGGCTCGTCATCTTCGGGGGTAGGAAGCTCGAGTCCGTGGCTGATCGAGCTCGTAGACCACGGTTCCGACCGGCCACTCCAGCCGGTAGGCCCGGGAGTCCAAGCCTGACGCCAGGATCACGACCTGGCGCACACCGGCGGCCACGGCCGCCAGCAGGTAGGAGTCAAAGTACTTGGTGCGCACCGCGACTCCGTTGACCGTGGTCTGGACCCGGGTCGGCGATGCGTTCTCGGTGGTGGGTAAGTCGACCGAGCCGTCGACCATCTTCACGAAGAAATCCAGCCCGGCCGCACGGACCAGCGGATCGGCGAACGGGTCGTTGATCAGCGCGTGGGGCTCCTTGGTCGCCAGCGCGCGGCCGGTGGCGACCATGGTCGCAGTCGCACCCACACTGGAGGCCAGATCCCAGCTGTCGTCATGAGTTCGCGCCATGGCCGCCCTATGCGAGGGCGGCGGCGACGTAGCTCATGTCCCGGAACAGAGCCATCGACTCGTCGTCCGGAAACGCGAATCCGTTGCGCTGGTACAGCTCCAGGGCGGGATGGGCGGTCACCTGCCAGCCGTGGCCGGTCAGGTAGTCGACCACCACACTGCGTTCGCCTTGATAGAACAGGTCGCCTGGGTTGAGGTCGAAACCGGCGCGGCGCCAATGTTCGCCGATGCGCTGCACGCTTTCTGCGGAGAAGGCATCCGGGTTGGAGACGTGCTCGGTGGCGAGTTGACTTCCCGGCGCGCTGAGCGCGGTGATGTTATCGAACAGTCGGTCCTGGGCTTCGGGCGGCAAGTAGGGCAATAACCCCTCTGCGCTCCAGGCCGTTGGCTGGTTCACGTCGAATCCTGCTTCCCGCAACGCGGTTGGCCAATCGTCGCGAAGATCGATGCTCACAGCATGGCGCTGCGCGGTCGGTTCGGCGCCGAGATCAGCCAAGGTTGTGGTCTTGAAATCGATCACCTGCGGCTGGTCGATCTCATAGACCACGGTTCCCGCGGGCCATGGCAGCCGGTAGGCCCGGGTGTCGAGGCCGGAGGCGAGAATTACCGCCTGCCGAATTCCGCTGTCCGTGGCGGCGATGAAGAAGTCATCGAAAAACCTCGTGCGCACGGCCATTTGCTCACTTCGCGCGCGCCGGTTGAGCACCGGGTCGTCGTCCAGCGTGACCTCTCCGTCGATAAGACGAATGAACGGGGCCAAGCCCACCGCACGAACCAGCGGCTCAGCCAGCGGATCGTTGAGCAGCGGGTCGGGCCCTTGCGAGGCCAGCGCGCGCGAGGCGGCAACCATCGTCGCGGTTGCTCCCACGCTGGATGCCGGGTCCCAGCTGTCACCGTCGAATCTTTTGGATAAGGCGTTTGCCATGTGATGACTCCTACTTTTTGTCGGTCAGCGTGCCGATGACGTAGAGGCGATCGGCGAATGGGAAGTCGTCGTCGAGGGGTGGAAGACCGTTGGCCGCGAACAACTCCCGAGTGCTGCTGGCGCTGATCTGCCAGCCGCGACCGGACAGATACGGCGCCGCCTCGTTGCGGTCACCGAAGTAGAGCAGCTCGGTCATGTCGAGATCGAGGCCGTGTTTGCGCCAGCGCTCTGAGACGGTTCGCATGTGTTCCTTGAGACGCTCGCGGAGGGTGTCATCTCGCCTGGGCATGCTTTCGGTTGCGATCCGGCTGCCCGGCGCGCTGAGCGTGGTGACGGTGTCGAGCAACCGGTCCTGCGCCTCAGGTGGCAGGTATCCCAGTAGGCCCTCGGCGCTCCACGCGGTCGGCTGGCCCGCGTGGAAACCAGCCGCACGCAGTGCAGCCGGCCAGTCGTCGCGCAAATCGATGGCAACCGTGCGCCGGTGTGCGGTGGGCTGCGCGCCCATTTCGGCCAGGGTGCGGGATTTGAACTCGATGACTTGCGGCTGGTCGATTTCGTACACCGTGGTGCCGTCGGGCCAGGACAGCCGGTAGGCGCGGGAATCCAATCCGGACGCCAGGATCACCACCTGCCGGATGCCCGCGCCGGTCGCGTCGACGAAGAACTCGTCATAGAACTTGGTGCGGACCGCCACGTTGTCGGTCATCTGCGGCAAACTCGTAGACGAACGGTCGTTTTCGTCCTGGAGGTCGGCGGGTTTCAACTCGCCGCTGACCAGCCGGACGAACAAGTCCACGCCCACGGCCCGAACCAGTGGCTCAGCGAACGGATCGTTGATCAGCGGCCGCTCGGACTTGCTGGCCAGCGCCCGCGACGCGGCGACCATGGTGGCGGTCACGCCGACACTTGATGCCAGATCCCAGGTGTCGTTGTCGGTGCGTGCCATCGCTACCCCTCTACGCGAAGCCGGGTTGATACTTAGCCGATATAACGAGCTTACCACGCCGCCGAATGGCCTACCTCGATCTGGTTGTCGACGGCCGAATTGATCTGCCCCCCAAGCTGACTCGCATCTTCCGGGTTGATCGGTGGCGGGATGCATTCCTGGCCATCGCCAGCCATGGTGAATGCAGCGCGGCGAGGGTGGCCTTCGATCAGCGCTAGATGCGGCGCTGTGCATGGAAACGAGTGTGAATCGTGGGGTGTGTCCCGAACGTGGAAGGGAGTTCGACGTACCGGCGCGAGGTGCCTCGCGGCGCCGCACCTTTGCATGCGTTAGCATGCATGCATGCGAACGACGGTGGAGATAACCGATGAGCAGCATCGCGCGCTGAGTGCGATTGCTCAGCGTCGCGGGGTACGCGGCTTCTCCGCGCTGGTCCAGGAGGCGCTGGATACCTACCTTGCGAGTCTGAACGCCGACGAAGTAGACCTTCTGCTAGGGCTTGAAGGCACGCTCAACGACTCCGAGGCACGCGAGGTGCAAAGGCGCATCAATGACGCAAGGGCCAGATGGCGGGCCTCGTAGTTGTCGATACTGACCTGGTAATCGACTTTCTCCGCGGTAAGGGACCCGGAGTGCCCATGGTGCGCGAGTTGGTCGCCCGCCACCGCCTGCGGGTCACCGCGATAACTGCGTTCGAATTGCGCGTCGGCACGGATTTCTTGACTCGCCGCGATGACATTGTCCGCCTTGTGCGTTCACGCACTTTCCCGCTGGATCCGGCTAGTGCGCTACGCGCCGGGGAAGTCGCTGCGGTGCTGCGGGCAGCCGGCCAAGACATCGGCATGGCGGATTGCTTGCAGGCGGGCATCTGTTTGAACTTGGACTTGGCATTTGCTACGCGCAACCGCAGCCGCTTCGATCGGGTGGACGGTTTGCGGTTGTTCGACGTCGCCTGAGGTATCCGGGCGAGCAGTCGCTCTACATCGGGTTTGCCCGCAGATGGTGACGCCCGTGTCACGCGAAGAGGCGACAATCGGCATCGATATCGGAACCACCGCCGTCACAGCGGTGGCCGCCGACTCCGATGGCCGGGTGCTCGCGCGGACACGCATCCCGCGCGAGCTGCGCGTGCCCGCGCCAGACCGGTTGGAACACAACGCCGACGAGGCATGGCGGCTCGGGCCGCTGGCGGCGCTCGAGCAACTGGCGCGCCCGGACGCGGCAGCGGTCGCCGTTTCGGCGATGGTGCCGTCCCCCGATCCCGTCTGGGCGGATCCGATGGAGCAACGCTATGGCCGGTTTCTCGAACCGGCCGGCCGGCCGTCCAAGGCCTTCGGTTAGCTGCGGGTTGCGATTACGGCGATGATGTTGCGGAAGGCGGCCAGTGCTTCGTCGGTGGGGTAGGCGCGACCGTAGTCAGCGAACAGTTTCCGTCGAGCGCGGCTGGCCACTTGCCAGCCCCGAGCGCTGAGGTACTCGGCCACGTTGTTGCGCTGGCCGTCGTAGAACAGCCCGGACAAATCGACGTCGCAGCCCAGCTTGGCCCATCGTGCGTTCATCGCCTTGCCGCGCTCGGCCATCGTCGGACCGCTATCCGGGTGGTATTCGGTGGCCAGTTGACTGCCGGGTGCGCTGAGCGCGGTGATGTGGTCGAAGAGCCGATCCTGGGCTTCCGGCGGCAGGTACATCAACAGCCCCTCGGCGCTCCAGGCGCTCGGTTTGGCGTCGTCGAAACCGGTTTCGCGCAGCGCAGTGGGCCAATCTTCGCGCAAGTCGATGCTGACTGTGCGGCGGTCGGTCGTCGGCTCGGCGCCCAGACTCGCCATGGTCTCGGTTTTGAAGTCGATGACCGTGGGCTGGTCGACTTCGTAAACGACGGTGCCGGGCGGCCACGTCAGCCGGTAAGCCCTGGCATCCAGACCGGCGGCCAGAATCACCGCCTGACCGATCCCTGCCGCGGTCGCACCGGTGAAGAAGTCGTCGAAAAACCGGGTGCGCACCGCGAGCGAATCGGTTTCGGTTTGCAGTTCGACCTCGCCCGATTCGCCGGTGTCGGTCGGCGTGATCTGGCCGTCGACCACGCGGATGAAGAAGTCCATCCCTACCGCCCGCACCAGTGCGGCGGCGAACGGATCGTTGATGATCGGGTCGGCGTCCTGGGTGGCCAGCGCCCGGGCGGCGGCGACCATCGTCGCGGTGGCCCCGACGCTGGATGCCAAGTCCCAGGTGTCGCGGTCGCTGCGTGTCATAGTTCCTCCCGAGTCTCCCCCAAACCACCTTGATACTTAGCCAAGGTAAAGAGCCGGCTGCAACTTTACGCCTTGTCGGCGGCGTGAAGTGCTGCACCCAAGCCCACCCGTTTGCGGGGAGGCGCGACCACCGCTGTTAGTCTCGTAGACTGTCTGACGCGCGCTGGACACCTCCTGGCCTGCGAGTGCTTGGCGCGTGACGCAGGACCGCTGGATTTTTTCAATGCTGGTCACACCAGCCCCATTGGCATGCCGCGATCAGAGACCGGCTGCGCAGGAGGAAGAGTGCTTTCGGCTTTCATCTCATCGCTGCGAACGGTCGACCTGAGACGGAAGATCCTGTTCACGCTGGGCATTGTGATCCTTTACCGGGTGGGCGCGTCGGTGCCGTCGCCAGGGGTGAACTACCCGAATGTACAAAAGTGCATCGCGCAAGTCAGCGGCGGGGAAGCGGCCCAGATCTATTCGCTGATCAACCTGTTCTCCGGCGGTGCGCTGCTGCAGCTGACCGTGTTCGCGGTCGGGGTGATGCCCTACATCACCGCGAGCATCATCGTGCAGCTGCTCACCGTGGTCATCCCGCGGTTTGAGGAACTGCGCAAAGAAGGCCAGTCCGGCCAGGTCAAGATGACGCAGTACACCCGTTATCTGGCGATCGCGCTGGCCATTCTGCAGGCCACCAGCATCGTGGCGCTGGCCGCCAACGGCGGGTTGTTGCAGGGCTGCAGCCTGGACATCATCGCCAACCAGAGCATTTTCACCCTGGTCGTGATCGTGCTGGTGATGACCGCGGGCGCGGCGCTGGTGATGTGGATGGGCGAGATGATCACCGAGCGTGGCATCGGCAACGGCATGTCGCTGCTGATTTTCGCCGGTATCGCCGCCCGGATTCCCGGTGAAGGCAAAAGCATCCTGGACAGCCGCGGCGGGCCCGTGTTCACGGCGGTCTGCGTGGCGGCGCTGATCATCGTTGTCGGCGTGGTTTTCGTCGAGCAGGGTCAGCGCCGGATCCCGGTGCAGTACGCCAAACGGATGGTGGGCCGGCGGATGTACGGCGGCACCTCGACGTATCTGCCGCTGAAGGTCAACCAGGCCGGTGTTATCCCGGTTATCTTCGCCTCGTCGCTCATCTATATCCCTCGGCTGGTCACCCAGCTGATCCACAGCGGCACCGGTGGTGTCGGCAACAGCTGGTGGGACAAGTTCGTCGCCAATTACCTGTCGAACCCGTCGAGCCCGGTCTACGTCGGCGTCTATTTCGGGCTGATCATCTTCTTCACGTATTTCTATGTCTCGGTCACGTTCAACCCCGACGAACGCGCCGACGAGATGAAGAAGTTCGGTGGTTTCATTCCCGGTATCCGGCCCGGCAAGCCGACCGCTGACTACCTGCGTTATGTGCTCAGCAGGATCACGCTGCCCGGCTCGATCTACCTCGGCGTCATCGCGGTGCTGCCTAACCTGTTCCTCCAGATCGGCAACACCGGGACGGTGCAGAACCTGCCGTTCGGCGGCACAGCGGTGCTGATCATGATCGGCGTCGGCCTGGATACCGTGAAGCAGATCGAAAGCCAGCTCATGCAACGCAACTACGAAGGGTTCCTCAAGTGAGAGTTGTGTTGCTTGGTCCGCCCGGAGCGGGTAAGGGCACGCAGGCCGACAAGCTGGCAGAGAAACTCGAAATCCCGCACCTGTCCACCGGGCAGCTGTTTCGGGACAACATCAACAACGGCACCAAGCTCGGCCTGGAGGCCAAGCGCTACCTGGACGCCGGCGATCTGGTGCCGTCCGAACTGACCAACGAACTCGTCGACGACCGGCTGACCAAGCCGGACACCAATAACGGTTTCATCCTGGACGGCTACCCGCGCTCGCTCGGACAAGCCAAAGCACTGCACGACATGCTCGAGCGGCGGGGAACCCAGCTCGACGCGGTGCTGGAGTTTCGGGTGTCGGAGGAGGTTCTGCTGGAGCGGCTCAAAGCGCGCGGCCGCGACGACGACACCGAGGAGGTCATCCTGAACCGGATGAACGTCTACCGCGACGAAACCGCGCCGCTCATCGAGTACTACAGCCACGAGTTGCAAACCGTCGACGCTGTGGGCACGGTCGACGAGGTGTTCGCTCGCACGCTACGGGCGCTGGGACGGTAATCGTGATCGCCCTGGGCGGGCTGCGCAGCCGCAGGCTGGTGCCGCAGCGCAGCGCCGGCGAACTCGACGCGATGGCCGCTGCGGGCGCCGTGGTCGCCGCCGCGCTGGCGGCGGTGCGTGCGGCCGCAGTCCCCGGGGCGTCGACGAACGACCTCGACGCGATCGCCGAATCGGTGATCCGCGACGCCGGCGCCACGCCGTCGTTCCTCGGCTACCACGGCTACCCGGCGTCGATCTGCTCATCGGTCAACGACCGTGTGGTGCATGGCATCCCGTCGGCCGGCGAGACACTTGCCCCCGGTGACCTGGTGTCGGTGGACTGCGGCGCAATTCTGCACGGTTGGCACGGTGACGCCGCGATCACATTCGGCGTCGGACCGCTCATCCCCGCCGACGAACTGCTGTCGCAGGCGACCAAGGAGTCGATGGAGGCCGGAATCGCCGCCATGGTTCCCGGCAACCGGTTGACCGACGTATCGCACGCCATCGAAACCGCCACCCACGCGGCCGAAGCCCGCTACGGGCGGGAATTCGGCATCGTCGAGGGCTACGGCGGACACGGCATCGGCAGGCAGATGCACATGGATCCGTTTTTACCCAACGAGGGGGCTCCGGGGCGCGGGCCACTGCTGGCTCACGGATCAGTGCTGGCCATCGAGCCGATGCTGACGCTGGGCACCGGCGAGACCGTTGTCCTCGACGATCAGTGGACAGTCACTACCGCCGACGGCTCGCGCGCTGCACACTGGGAGCACACCGTGGCGGCGACTGACGACGGGCCACGCATTCTGACGCTCGGGTGAACCGACCGGCCGGCCGGCGAGCTGGTCGGTTGATATCTGTGGTGGGATCGCTGTCACCGGCCCACCGCCGGGAGTTCGAGGCGCACCTGAGCGTGTGCCCGTCGTGCAGGCAGGCCGTCGCCGAACTCAGCGGCACGCCGGCCCTGCTATCCAAGCTCGATAGCGACACGGCGGCCGCGGTCAACGAGGGCGGCCACACCGGAAGAGGCGCCGGCCGTTCCCGACCTGCTGCCGTCGTTTCAGCAGCCAACACTGGGGCGCCGTCATCGACCTGCGGTGCGTCTGCCTGGCGCCGGTGTATGCCCACCACGACAGGCTGGCGATGGTGGTGGTGAACCGCGACGGCACGCACACCCGGCTGGCGACCTGGATAGCCGAACCGGGCCATACCGCGACCCCCGCCGGCAGCATCTCGACGCCGGCCGATAGATCGCAGCGATGCAAGCGGCTTCCGCCGATCACGGCAAGGTGCTGCTCGAACGCTCGCTGTAACCGTCAGCGCCGCAACAAGATTCAGGATCACACGGAGTGAAATCCTGGCTCGATAGCGCCAGATCGGTGGCCGATCGCAGCGCGAAAGATCTCGTCGGTGTCGTGACGGTTCGCGCTGCCCGGTGCCGGGTGGACGAAGGCCGGGAACGCCCGTGCACAGCGCGCATTGGGCGGGCATTCGACGAGGACAGTGCCGCCCGGATGCGAGTACATGAAACCGGTTCCCGGAGTGAATCTTTCGGTCGGCAGATCCCAGATGACCGCGTATGGTCCAAGGTGACGGACGAACGATGACTCGTCGCCGAAGGTCGGACCGCGGACGCTGGTTGCTCGCTGCGACATTGCCGCCATATTCGACGGGGCCCAATCGCGGTAGCGTTCGTCGTCGGCGTATACGGACGGCTGACGCTCGCGCGGTCGATCACTTTCCGCGGTGGAAAAGTCGCTGGCCTAGACCCCGAGTTGCCGCGATCGCATAGCAAAAGTGCGGTAGAAAAAGGCGTGGCCACCTCACACTCCGACAACCGCGATCCGATCGCCGCCGCGCGGGCCAACTGGGAACGCGCCGGGTGGGCTGAGGTCGCGCAGGGGATGGTCGCGGTGACATCGGTGATGCGAGCTCACCAGATCCTGCTGGCCCGCGTCGAGAATGCCTTGCGTCCTTACGATCTCAGCTTCTCCCGGTTCGAACTGCTGCGGCTGCTGGCGTTCAGCCGTAGCGGCGCGTTGCCGATCACCAAAGCGTCCGACCGACTGCAGGTACACGTTACCAGCGTCACCCATGCCATCCGCCGACTGGAAGCCAACGGCCTGGTGCAGCGCGTCCCGCACCCGACCGATGGGCGGACGACGCTGGTGCAGATCACCGACCTGGGCCGCTCGACCGTCGAGGACGCCACTGTCACGCTCAACGAGCAGGTGTTCTGCGATATCGGGATGTCCGACGGCGAAGCGCAGGCGCTGGTGTCGTCGATCGAAACGCTGCGGCGGCGCGCCGGGGACTTTTGACCGCGAGCAGACGGAGAATCGCACCCGGACCGGCCGTGCAATGCGATTCTGCGTCTGCTCGCGCGGCTAGTGCGCGGCTAGTCCAGAATCGATGGCACCGGAATCGTGGCGGTGACCGCTGTCCCGGTGCCGGGCCGCGACCGGATGTTCAACCGTCCCCCGACCAGCTCGGCGCGTTCGGCCATCGACAGCACACCGTAACCGCCCATCTCGTCGCTCCCCAGTGGATTCTTGGAAGTGTCGAAACCTATTCCATTGTCGACGATTTCAAGCCGCGCCGTCTGGTCGTCCACCGCGAAACGCAGCCGGGCCACCGACGCGTTGGCATGTTTGACGATATTTTGCAGGCCCTCTTGCGCGATACGGTAGAGCGCGACTTCGATGTGCTCGGGCAGCCGGACGTCGGCCAGCTTGAGTTCGGTGTCCAGGTGCGGTAGAGACCGGGCCAGGCTGGCCAGCCCGCCCGCCAAGCCCAAATCGTCGAGAACCGGCGGGCGCAGTCCGCTGATCGCCGCGCGCGCTTCGCCCAACGTCAGGACGACCAGCTCGCGTGCCTCGCCGAGCTGACGGGACGCTTCAGTGGGATCGCCGCCGACAGCTCGCGCCGCCGCGTCGAGCCGGTAGGACAGGGTGATCAGGCGCTGCGAGATGCCGTCGTGGATATCGCCGGCCACCCGACGGCGCTCGATTTCCTGGGCCTCGATCACCTGCTCGACGAACAGCTCGTGCGACCGCTCCCTGGCGACCAGCTGCCGGTGCAGCCGGGCCTGGTGCATGGCCCCGGCAATCAGCCGGCCGATGACCCGCAACAGTTCGACATCCCCCTCGGTGAACTCGCGGCGCGAAACCGTGTGCACGTTGAGCACGCCGACCAGTCCGCCGGGGTCGGTTTCCATCGGCATCGACACCATCGAGGTGAAGTCACGTCCGCGCAGCGACTGGATCGGCAAGTAGCGCGGATCGGCTTCCTTGTCGTGGATGATGACGACCGGCTCACGGTGCTTGGCCACCCAGCCGGAAATGCCGGACCCCAACGGCAGCCGAATCTTTCCCACTTGTCCGTCGAAAGGCGGCGTCGCGCCGGCCAGCGTCAGCGAGCGGTCGGTGTCGTCGAGCACATGCACGAAGCACACATCGGTTCCGGTGGCCGCGGTGATCATCCGCGCTGCCGCAGCCGCCAGCGGCTCCACCCCGGGGCCGGTCGACGCAGCCTGGATGAGCTCCCGCAGCAGCGCCAGCTCACGGTCGCTGTCGACAAGATCGCGCACGGCGTTCGAGCCGCGGGCGCTGCCGCCGGGTGCCGGCGGTTGCCGTGCCGTCACTGATAAATGCCTTCCCGCAGTGCAGTCGCCACCGCGCCGGTACGGTCGCTGACCCCGAGCTTGCGGTAGACCGACCGCAGATGGGTCTTGACCGTCTCCTCACCGATGACGAGTTTGCGGGCGATGCCGCGGTTGGAGAACCCGGTGACCATGTAGGACAGGATTTCGCTTTCGCGTTGCGTCAACCCCTGCCGGGCGCCCGGCCAGAATTCGTCCCGTTGCATGCGTGCCGCGGTGTCGGCCGCCCGCGCCGCCAGGCCAGGGTCGATCACGGTTTCGCCGTCGTGCACCAGTTCCAGCAGGCGCACCAAGTCGTCGCTGTTGATGCTTTTCAGCAGATAGCCGCTCGCGCCCACTCGCAGGGCTTGGAACAAATACTGCTCGTCGTCGTAGACCGACAACATCACGACCTTGCGGGCGGGGTCGTGTTCCCGCAGCACCTTGCACAGGTCGAGTCCGCTGACGCCCTTCATCCGCACATCGCACAGCACGACGTCGGGCTGCAGCTCGTCGACCACGCCGACCGCCCGGTCGGCGCCCACTGCATGCCCGACTACCTGCACCCGGTCCTTGAACGCCGCCAGCATCGCCTTGAGCCCCTCGATAACCATCTCGTGATCATCGAGCAGGACAAGACGCACCGCAGCCGTCGTGGTATCACCGTAATTCGTCATACCAAGTCCCCCTAATGGGGGAGGTTGAGGGCGTGGCTTCCAGGCAACCATGTGGGCGTGCGAGCCATCGGTCAGACTCGTCCAGCCCGGACTTTTTGGTGGGATCGGGAACCTCCGGTCGAAGTCGATACCCTGTGTGCGGTGATTTTCGATGCCGATTCCGCGCTGGCGGACATCGAGCGCGATGGTCACCGGGTGGTGTTCAATGCGGCGTTCGCCGAACACGGCGTCGACATCAACTGGCGCGTCGAAGACTACGGACGGTTGTTGGCGATCCCGGAAGGACCGCGACGTGTCGCCGCAGATTTGCGGGCACCAGGCTTCGGCGCCACTGCCGATGTGCTTGCGGGACGGATCTATCGAACCAAGGCCGCGGTGTTCGGTGACTGCGTGCTCGACGGCGACATCGTGGCCAGGGCTGGTCTGGTCGACTTGGTGATGAGCCTGTTCGTCGCGGAAATCTGGGTCGGCGTGGTGAGTACTCGGCGCCGGGCGTGGGTCGAGGCGCTGGTACGGCAGTTAGTGGGTGATGGCCTCGTCGAGACGATCGTGACTGTCGATGACCTACTTAACACGGGGCCCCGGTGCAACGCCGAACTGTACCGGCTTGTGTTGTCGGAGTTAGGGATAACTCCGCGCGGCGCGCTCGCCATCGCAGGCTCACGGCCCGGCTTGCGCGCTGCGCGGGCTGCCGACTTGGCTGCGGTGGTTATCACCACCGGCTACACCGCCGACGAGCAGTTATACGGCGCCGCGGAAGTTCGTCCCAGCTACGCCGGCGCGGATCCACTGCTCGCACCCAGCTGCCAGCTGGCACACCGACGATGGTGGATTACTCAGCAGCGTTCCCGAGCCGCTTAGCCTGAATCCACCGATGTAATTGGTGTGACGATTTGCGACTGGATTGTCGAGTGTTGAGTCCGGGGCGCTGGATGCCGGCGCGTTTGAGCCGCGGGCCTCGTCTGCCAGCTTGTCCAGTTGGGGTTGGCCCCTGAAGTGGGGCGGTTCGGCCAGGGCGGGAAATGTCGGAGCGCGGTGGATATGTCAGGCAGCCAGCGCCGGGGGTCCGCGGTGGGTGGCGTGAAAAGCGTTGAGCCCACGCACCGTCAGCGATTTGGACGCGATCTTGGCATGCCCGAACGCCGCGCCCTGCTTGTCCGCTCCGAACACCCGCTTCTGCGTCGAATCCACGTCGATGAGCGCCAGCTGCTCCCCACCGGGCAGCAGCTGGGTGCGCGCCGCCAACTCGGCCAGCACCCGCCGGTGCACTGCGGACAACTGGCGCACATTGCCGTGGTTGAACGCACGCAGAAACGACCCCAGCGTGGCCCTTTCCTCGGGACTGGTCGAAGCATCAACAACTCCGATCCTCCCAGGTGAAATGGCACTTCTTGCTGTTACGACACCCTCACAGCAACAACTCCGCCGGTGGATTCAGGCTTAGCTGCCGCGCAGCAGCTCGATGACGGCGCTGAAATCCTTGTCGCCGTTGGCCGCTGCGAATTTGGCGTAGATCTCTGCGGCGTGACTGCCCAGCGGCGCCACCGAACCGGTTGAGCTGACGGCGTCCATCGCCAAACCCAGGTCCTTGTTCATCAGCGCGGTCGCGAAACCGGGTGCGAAGTCGTGGTTGGCGGGGGAGGTCGGCACCGGGCCCGGCACTGGGCAGTTGGTGTGCACCGCCCAGCAGTTACCGGTCGCGCCAGTGATGACGTCGAACAACGACTGCGCCGACAGGCCAAGCTTCTCAGCGAGCACGAACGCCTCACCGATCGCGATCTGCTGCACCGCAAGCACCATGTTGTTGCACACCTTGGCGGCTTGGCCGGCGCCGGCCGTTCCGCAGTGAATGATCTTGCCCGCCATCGGTTCCAGCACCGGACGTGCTCGCTGCAGTGCCTCCTCGTCGCCGCCCACCATGAATGCCAGGGTGCCCGCGATCGCGCCTTTGACCCCGCCGGAAACCGGCGCGTCGAGCTGGGCCAATCCGTGCGACACCGCCGATGCATGGACCTCACGGGCGTCAGCGACGGAAATCGTTGAGCTGTCGATGAACAGCGCGCCTTGCTCGGAAGCCGGCAGGATTTCGGCATAGCACCGCTTGACCGCCTCGCCGTGCGGCAGCATCGTGATGACGACGTCGGCGCCGGCCACCGCTGCGGGCCCGCTTTCGGACAACACCACACCGTTGTCGGCGCCGGCAGCCGCGGTCGGCACCGGGTCATAGCCGTGCACGGTATGGCCGGCGGCAGCCAGATTGGCCGCCATCGGACCGCCCATGTGGCCTAATCCCAAAAACGCGACTGTAGACATTCGGCCTTGCTTTCCTACGCGCTGGCGCGGACCCGGGCGGCCTCGGCTCGGCCGATGACCACCCGCATGATTTCGTTGGTTCCCTCCAGGATGCGGTGTACCCGCAGATCGCGGACGATCTTCTCCAAACCGTACTCGCGCAGGTATCCGTAGCCGCCGTGTAACTGCAGGGCCTTGTCGGCGACGTCATAACACGCGTCGGTGACGTAGCGCTTCGCCATCGCGCATAGCTCGACTTTGTCGTCAGAGTCGTCGTCGAGTGCACTGGCCGCTCGCCACAACAACATTCGCGAGGATTCCAGCGCGGTGGCCATGTCGGCCAACGTGAACCGGATGGTGGGCTCATCGAGCAACGCGGCGCCGAACGCCTGCCGGTGGGAAAGATATTCGGCCGACTTGTCGAACGCGGCCTGCGCCCCACCGAGTGAGCACGCCGCGATGTTGATCCGACCGCCGTTGAGGCCGTTCATCGCGATGCCAAAGCCGGCGCCTTCACCGTCCGCGCCACCCAGCATCGCTTCGGCGGGCACCCGTACATCCTCGAAAATCACCTGCGCCGTCGGCTGGGCGTTCCAGCCCATCTTCTTCTCGTGCGCGCCGAAACTCAGCCCCGGGGTGCTTTTTTCGACGATGAAGGCCGATATTCCGCGTGGCCCTTCACCGCCGGTGCGAGCCATCACCACATAGACATCCGAGGCTCCCGCCCCGGAGATGAACTGTTTGACGCCGCTTAGCACGTAGTCGCCGCCCTGCTTGACCGCGCGGGTACTCAACGCGCTGGCATCTGAGCCCGCACCCGGCTCGGTCAGGCAGTAGCTGGCAATGGCATCCATCGAGGCCAGCCGTGGCACCCAGGTCTTGCGCTGCTCTTCCATGCCGAATGCGTCTATCATCCAGGCGCACATGTTGTGGATGGACAAAAACGCTGCGCTGGCCGGACAGGCCATCGCCAGCTGCTCGAAGATCCGCACGCCGTCCAGTCGGCGCAACGCACTGCCGTCCACGTCGTCGCGGCAGTAGATCGCCGCCATCCCGAGCCCGGCCGCCTCGCGCAGCTCATCGGTTGGAAAGTGATGCGCTGCATCCCATTCGAGGGCGTGCGGGGCGATGCGTTTGGCAGCGAATGCGGCCGCCGTCTCGGTGATCACCCGCTCGTCGTCATCAAGGGAGAAGAATTGCATCGAAGTGCTACTTCATCGTCGGGATGACGAATTCGGCGCCGCCCTTGATGCCCGATGGCCAGCGCGACGTCACGGTCTTCACCTTGGTGTAGAACTGAATTGACGCCGGACCACACTGGTTGAGATCACCGAAACCGGACCGCTTCCAGCCGCCAAAGGTGTGGTATGCCACCGGCACCGGGATGGGCACGTTGACGCCGACCATGCCGACCTGCACCCTGGACGTGAAGTCGCGGGCGGTGTCCCCGTCGCGGGTGAAGATCGCCACCCCGTTGCCGTACTCATGCTCAGAGGGCAGGCTCAGCGCCTCGTCATAGTCGTGAGCGCGCACGATGCACACCACCGGACCGAAGATCTCGTCGGTGTAGATCGACATGTCGGGGGTGACGTGGTCGAAAAGCGTCGGCCCGATGAAGAATCCGTCCTGCAGGCTGGCATCACCAAACGACAGTTCGTCGCTGGTGCGTTCGCGGCCGTCGACGACGATCTCCGCGCCGGCGGCCACACCCTGACCGATGTAGTCACGCACCCGGGCCAGAGCGGCCTCGGTGACCAACGGGCCATAGTCGGCTTTGGGGTCCAGGCTGTGGCCGACCCGCAGGCTGTTGATCCGTTCGACAAGCCGGGCGCGCAACCGATCCGCGGTCTGCTCGCCGACCGGCACCGCGACGGAAATCGCCATGCATCGCTCCCCGGCGCTGCCGTAGCCGGCGCCGATCACCGCGTCGACGGCCTGATCCAGGTCGGCGTCGGGCATCACGATCATGTGGTTTTTCGCCCCGCCGAAGCACTGCGCGCGCTTGCCGGCGCCCGTCGCCGTCGAATAGATGTACTGGGCGATGTCGGAACTACCGACAAACCCAACCGCGGCGATATCGGGGTGTTTCAGGATCGCGTCGACGGCTTCCTTGTCGCCATGCACCACCTGGAATGCACCGGGTGGCAGACCGGCCTCGAGGAACAGCTCGGCCAGCCGCACCGGCACTGACGGGTCGCGTTCAGAAGGCTTGAGCACAAGCGCATTTCCGCAAGCCAGGGCGGGGCCCGCCTTCCACAGCGGGATCATCGCGGGGAAGTTGAACGGGGTGATGCCGGCGACCACGCCCAGCGGCTGACGCAACGAGTACACATCGATGCCCGGGCCGGCGCTCTCGCTGTATTCACCCTTGAGTAGCTGCGGGATGCCGATGCAAAACTCGATCACGTCGATGCCGCGCTGAATGTCACCGCGGGAGTCCGCCAGTGTCTTGCCATGCTCCAGCGACAGGAGCTCGGCGATTTCATCGGCATGCTTGTCGACCAACTCGACAAACCGCATCATCACCCGCGCGCGGCGCTGCGGATTGAACGCCGCCCACTCTTTTTGCGCCCGGGCCGCCGAGACCACCGCCGCATCGACCTCGCTCTTGCTGGCCATCGGTACCAGCGACTGCACCCGGCCGGTGTTGGGGTCGAACGCCTCGGCGGTGCGACCGGACTGTCCGGTGCTGCGTTTGCCATCGAGGAAGTGGGTGATCTGTGCGGTCATGGATGCCCTCGGATGCACGAAGAAATGTAGGTTACTAGGACATCCTAGTAACTGGTTCCACCCGGTGGCAAGTCCGGTGTTTGGTTACGTCGTCGAATACAACCGGCGCACCCACGAGCGTCGCATCGCAGAATTTGTGACCTCGCGCGAGGCGATGGAGTACCGGCTCAAGCTCGAAGCCGAGCGCACCGACAGGAACGTCGAGATTGCCGCGCTTGTCAGCAAATCCCTGGACACCTTGAAGCAAACCCATTCGCGCTACTTCAGCGGCGACGAGTTGGCTGCTGGAGACTCCACGCGGATCTGATGTAACACGCGGCTGCATCACAGGCCAAGCTACCTTGAGGTTGGTGACAAGTCGGGAATCTACCTGCACTCGCTCCCACGAGTCAGTTGCAGCAGGCGTGGATCCACACGGAGTCTGAGGCATTACAGTATAATTTTTACACATGCTTGACTTCGAGTTTGACCCCGCGAAGAGCGCGGCAAACCTGGCCAAGCATGGCATCGACTTCGATGCCGCACAGTCCATTGGTCGGATCCGCGCCGCATCGAGGTGCCGGCACGCACGACGGATGAGCCGAGGTGGATGGTGATCGGTCAGATCGACGGCCGATGCTGGTCGGCAGTAGTGACCTACCGAGACGACCAGGTTCGAATCATCTCAGTACGTCGCTCGCGCGAAGGAGAGGCAGCGATCTATGAAAGCTAACGAATTCGACGAACGGTTCGACAACGGCCAGGACATGTCAGCCGCGCTCGATACCGCGCGAGCACGCCGCCCCGGGGAACAACACCGGCGCGTCAATGTCGACTTCCCGGTCTGGATGATCGCCGAACTCGACCGTGAAGCAACCCGGCTCGGAGTCACCCGACAATCACTCATCAAGGTCTGGATCGCGGAGAAACTCGACCACGGCGGTCACACCGCAGCCTGACCCGCTGGGTCTGTCTGACCGCAGGTGCTCCGAATTCACCGAACCCGCACCGTCACTGCACGACGCCGCGGGAGCGCACGCACCCGCGTGAAATTTTGAGGCCTAACTCACCTGGCTAGGGTGCATTTCAATCTTTTGCCCGGCGGGTAAAACGCACCTCTGGGCGTAGCGTCCATGGTCTACCATCACAGTGGCGACCAGCCGTCGCCCTAAGAAGGGAGACTAAGGAGACTAAGTTGCCAGAGGACATCGGCGCCCCACAGGTCGACGACGATCCGCACGACGGTGAGGACCAGCTCATTTCGACCGTTACCCTTTTGGACGATGTCTCCATCGACGGTATGTGCGAGGTTTACTGGACCTTCGAGGGGAAGGTGAGCGAAGTCGGGAACAGCGCTTCGCCGGGATTCGCTCACGCGGTTAAATCGCTGATCGGTTCGCCTTTCTGAACGGGAGCGGCCCGACGTGTTGGTGTTGCACAAGAAACCGCCGGCCAACAACGGACGGAGTAGTAGATGGTCCGGGCAGATGCGGCAGATCCAACCCCGGCGCCGACGCGCAGTTCGGCCCGACATCCGGGGACGAGGTGGCGGGCGCCTCGGCGGTGCGCCAAGCGTTCGACATCGACGCCCCGCGGCAACCGCATCCTCGCGTGGTCATTCGCCCTGAACCATTCGGCGCGAATGCGGTATCACTTCGCGAAACCCGGCGGCTCACCTTCCTCAAGACCGCCGCCCTTACCCGCGTCGTCAGGGCGCTTGACCAGCAACCGACAGCTCGCGTCGCGCTGACCGCGGCCGGCGTCCTCTCCGAGCTGCGCCAAAGCTACCGCGCGGCACTGAGTGCCCTCGCGACGTCGTCGATGATCTGTCGTCGACCAGAGAAAGGCGAATCCCGATGAGCAGTGCCGACGTCTCCGCGGGGCTGGCCGACCAATTCCAATCGGGCCTAGCGGCGCCGATCTGTCTGACGTGGGAACTGACCTACGCCTGTAACTTGGCGTGCGTCCATTGCCTGTCGAGCTCCGGTCGCCGCGGCCCGACTGAATTGAGCACCGATGAATGTCGGGCCGTGATCGACGAACTCGAGGCGATGCAGGTGTTCCATGTCAACATCGGCGGCGGTGAACCGACGGTGCGCCCCGACTTTTGGGAGGTCGTCGAGTACTCGGTGGCGCACCACGTCGGCGTCAAATTCTCCACCAATGGCGTGAAGCTCACCCGGCAGGTGGCTGGACGCTTGGCGGGCAGTGACTACGTCGACGTTCAGGTTTCACTGGACGGTGCGACGGCCGAGGTGAACGATGCCGTTCGCGGCGTCGGTTCCTTCGACATGGCGTTGCGGGCGATGAGCAACCTGGCAGATGCCGGATTCCGAGGCTTCAAAATCTCGGTGGTGATGACGCGACAGAACGTCACCCAGCTGGATCAGTTCAACGAGCTGGCCGACCGCTTTGGCGCCGTTCTCCGAATCACCCGACTGCGGCCGTCGGGCCGCGGCGCGGAAGTGTGGGAACAACTGCACCCCACCGCAGACCAGCAGCGAAAGCTGTACTCGTGGTTGATGGCGAACGGAGAGCGGGTCTTGACCGGCGACGTGTACGCCTGCCCGTTCGCCATCCACCGGGACTTCCTGGCAGGCAATGTTCGAGGCCCCGGAGGGTTTGCGGCGGTTTGGAAAAACTCCGAGCTGTTCGGCGACCTGCGTCGACCTCAAAGCGGTGGGGCGTGCGCATCGTGCGGCGCGTTCGATTCCTGCCGGGGCGGGTGCATGGCCGCGAAATTCTTCACCGGGCTCCCGTTGGACGGACCAGACCCCGAATGCGTCAAGGGATTCGGTACCGCGGCATTGGACGAGGTCAGCGCGGCCGATCGGCCGCTGCCCTCCCAGGACCATTCTCACCGCAAGCGAAGCACAGTGGCGCTGTCACTGGGCTGGGGGCCGACGGCCCGCCCGCCCGACCATCTGTGCGATGAAAGCCCGTTGGCCGGTTTTCAGCCCGCACGGCGAGGCACGTCGCTGTGAATTACCCCCTGCCGGAGGGCTTTTCGGTTGCCATCGATTCGGAAACAAGGCTTGTGAACGCGCGAACGCTGGTGGGGGGATCACCGCCAAGGATTCTGCGGTTCACTGACGCCGGATGCAAAGCCTGGTCCGAGCTGTTGCAGGGACCAGCCAATTCTGTCGATGCCCGCCTGCTCGCACGGCAGCTCACTGACGTGAGCGCGGCTCATCCGCGGCCGCCGGCGCTGTCCGCGCCGCCGGAGGTGACGGTGGTCATCCCGGTGCGCGATCGCCCGCAGATGTTGAAACGCTGCCTCGCCTCGTTGAAGCCCGGCCGTCCGATAGTGGTCGTCGATGACGCCTCCATCCAGGAGGCTGCCATCGCCGAAGTGGCGAATGATTTTGGGGCGCAGATTCTCCGCCGTCATGTGTGTGGCGGTCCGGCTGCCGCTCGCAACACCGGCCTGGCGGCAGTTCACACGGAATTGGTCGCCTTCTTAGACAGCGACTGTGTCTGCGTCGATGACTGGATCGACCGCCTGGCCGTCCATTTTGCCGATCCACGGGTCGCCGCGGTGGCGCCCCGGATAATGGCGTTATCGTCATCGATGTCGGCCGGTCGATATGCATCGAGTGCCGGAGCCCTGGATATGGGTGGCCGCGAGTGTCGCGTGATGCCCGGTGCTGCTGTTCCTTACGTTCCAACCGCCGCACTCCTGGTACGCCGTCAGGTTGTCGAAGAGATCGGTGCATTCGACGAACGTCTGCGCTTTGGGGAAGACGTGGATCTGGTCTGGCGGCTGCATCAGACCGGCAAGCTGATTCGCTACCAGCCTCATGTCCGGGTACTCCACGCCGAACCCGATGGCTGGCCAAGCCGATGGGTGCGGCGCTTCCAGTACGGCACATCTGCGGCGCCGTTGGCGAGTCGGCATCCCGAGGCAATCGCTCCGCTGGTCTTGTATCCGTGGCCCTCAGCCGTACTTTCGTGCCTTGTCATGCGGCGGCCCGTGATTGCGGCGCTCATCGTTTCGATATCCGCATTGCCGGCGATAAGAAATTGGCGCCGCGCAGGGGTTCCGCTTTCGGTGTCTGGAAGAATCGCTTTCGGCGCGATACTCCAAACATATTGCGCGGTAGGGCGGTACTGCACCCAGTTCGGCGGTCCACTGCTTTTGCTTGCGCTCTGGCGGCGACGCCGAAGATTGGCGATCGCATCGCTTCTGTTCGCATCCCCGCTGAGGGCAGCTCTAAGCGGGGAGGTGCGACCGGATCCGATCCGGTTCCTGATTGGGCACCTGGCAGACAACGTGATGTACGGAGCCGGGGTCTGGGCCGGCTGTCTGCGGCACCAGACCATAATTCCGGCTCGCCCGAAAATCGTCATGCCGAAGTGGTTTGTCCGTGGTAGGGAACGTTTCACGATTCGACGAAAGGGACATCGATCATGACTAAGGGGTGGTTCGAAACGGTTGCAGCCCAGGATCCCGGAAAAGTCACGTCTCATGACTTGCCACCGCGGTACCACCGAAGGCCTGGATTTCGTCGTTAAACAGCAGACGGTCGCCGGTTGGGGGTCAACGCCTCTCGGCGCCGCCGGTTAGTCGGGCCATCCCGCGCTCGAGTGACGCGACGATGCGCGGACGCAGTTCGGCCGCCGGGATGATCGCATGCACCGAGCCGACCGCGCGGGCCCTCTCGATGTCGTGTACTGCTTCGAACTCCCCGGCGATCTCGCCGAGCTTGTCCGACCTGACCGCCAAGCGGGTGGCAGCGAGTTTGACGCGCAGATTCGCCGCCGCGTCGTCCGTGCTGGCGGCAAGTTGCGCCTCCAGTTCCCGCACCGCCGGATCTGCCGCCGTGCGGGAGTTCACTTCCCGGGTGAACACCACCGCCGCTGCGGGTGCGCCGCCGATGACCGACGCGAAGGACCCTTCCACCGCGAGGACTTCCATATTCTCGTTCAGGGCGTTGGAAAACACCACGAAGGCGCCGCCGTGGTAGCGGGAGATCACGCAGAACACGATCGGCCCGTCGAAGTTGACGATCGCGCGGCCGATCTCGGCGCCGTACTCGAGTTGGAGATTGCGCAGCGACTCCGGAGACCCGTCGAAGCCCGACAGGTTCGCCAGCATCACCAGAGGGCGGTTGCCGCTCGCGGCGTTGACCGCGCGCGCGGTCTTCTTCGACGACTGCGGGAACAGAGTTCCCGACGTCCATTGGTCTGGCCCGTCGGCGGGCACCCATCCCTTCCGCGGGATCATCCGGGATTCGATGCCGATCATGCACACCGGAATGCCGCCGACGTGGGCGTCGAAAACCACCGAAGTGTCGGAGTCGGCCATGTCGGCCCACCGCTCGAGGACCGGATGGTCCTGGTCGGCCACCGCCCGCATGACCGTGCGAATGTCAAACGGCTTCTTGCGGTCCTTGTTGGTGGCATCGGCGAAAATCTCGCCGACCGTGGTGAATCCGCTCGATGGGTGATGGTGCGGGTAGTCGCGGACGTCGCGGTCGACGGGGTCGCCGGTCTGTGCGCGGCGGGGAAATCGTTCTCCGGGAGCAAGGTAGGCGTGGTCGTAGTGGGCGAACAGGATGCCGCACGCTGCCTGCAGGTTGGGCGCCCAGTACTGGGCCTGGCCGTTGGGTCCCATCACCCGGTCGTAACCCCCGATGCCGAAGTTGTCCTCGGCGGAGACCCCGCCCGAGTAATCCAGGGATTGCTTGCCCGTCAGCACCATCGCGCTGTCCGGTGTCATCACCAGAATGCCCTTGGTGTGCATGAGCATGGTCGCCTCGGCGTTCCAGTAGGGCTGCGCCCCCACGTTGATGCCCGCGACGACGACGTCGATCTCGCCGCCGCTCTGGGTGAACGTGATGATGCGCCGCAGCGCACGCGACACCCAGTCCATGTTTTCGGTGCCGCTCTGCATCGAAATGGTCGCCCCCGAGGACAGCGCAAACCACTCGACGGGCGCACCGAGCCGCTCGGCCAGGTCCAAGGCGGCGACGATCCGGGCGCACTCGGCTTCGGCGACCGTGCCGAGGGCTTTCGTCGGATCGCCGAACAGCGCGACGCGGGTCATGCCCTCCGGATACCGCTCGGTAGGGCGGCTGACCGCACCGACGATGAGCCCGGCGGTGTTGCGCCCGTAGGGCCGCTCGACCGGCCCGAAAGCGCCCGACTCGTCGAGGTCGTACTCGACGAAGCTGCCCTCGTCGCCGGTGAGAAGCCCGATCAGCTCGTATGGGTAGACCAGTCCGCGAGCCTGCGAGCGCTGCACCTTCTGCGCGTAGTCGTCGAGCGGGCGCAACGGTTCGGTCGGGGGCTCGGCGATCGCGGCGGCCACACCGCCGCCGGGGGTGTTGGTGAAGCGGAGCGCCACTGGCCTGTGCTGCTGCGTCTCGTTGTCTGCCAGCCGTGCCAAGACGGTGACTTCCTCCAGCCCGGCACCGATCGTCAGCGGCGCGATTCGCCGCACAACGGCAGGGGCGCGGTCGATTGGAAAATCCAGCACGGGCCAGACGTAGAGCGCGACCCGGTTGTTCTCCAGACGTCGCGCGCCCCGCCCGGTCCGCGCCCGGCGGATGCCGTCGAGGCACGCCGCGAGAGTGTGTTCGATGGCCGGGAACCCGACGACCTCGCCGGACTCGTCGAGGTGCGGTGTGGCGTCGCGGACCTCGGCCAGCGCCGCCAGCCGCTGGTCGGACGGGTTGTCTTTGGCGATGAGGTGGAACAGGTAGGTGTCGTCGGCGGCCGGCAGACGAGTCCCGTCGAAGTTCTTGAACCGCCACAGCTCCAGGCGTTGCCCGGTGAGGGGATGCATATCCCTGACCGTGAGGTCTTCGACCAGTACGCCGTCGGCGGCCGGGCGAAACGTCAGCTGGTGAAGTTCGCGTCCCACCACGGTGGCGGTGGCCCGGCGCCACCGCGTCGCGCTCGGGTGGCCGTCGAGCAGCCCCCGCACCGCCGACGAGAGCTCATCGGTGTCGACCGGGGCGTCCGGCCAGGACAGGTAAACGTCGACGACGAGGTTCTCGGCCCCAGCTCCGGCGATGTGGTCGACGCCGTGCAGGGTCGCCGTCCATCGCTCACGGTCGGTGACCACCGAAAAAAGGCGAAGCCGATCCCCGGCCAACTCATAACTGCCGGTGACGAACTCGCCACCCGCCCGCTGGAAGGTTTTGACGTCTTGAAGTGCGCGGATCTCGTAATACTGCCGCGTGACGATCTCCAGCAACGGGCCTGGATGCGAAATATGCTGCGCCAGAAGGCCGATCAACAGCTGCGGGGTGGCAACCAGGGCTTCGACGCGCGAGCCGTAGTCCGGTGCGTCCGGATGCGCCCGCAGGAATCGCACTTCCTCTCGAACGCGGTCGTCGAGTGCTTCACGCGCCGTGCGGATATGCGGCTCGTCGAAGAGACGGAACACGAGATTGCGCGCGATGTCGCCGATCACCGGGTAGCGCACCTGGGTGGCGACGATCAGCCGGTCCAGCATCTCGCCCACCGCTGCGCTGAGTGCGGACGAGACATCGTTGTCGGTGCGCCACCGGCCGAGCAGCGCCGTGATCACCGCCACCTGGTTCTCCATCCGCTGCAACGCCAAAAACAGCCGGTAGACCGCCTCTTCGAGCTCAGGTCCCGGGTCCAGCGTCGCGACATCGTAATTACCAAGGGCACGAGTGATTTTGGCGCAGAAGCTCGCCGGCAGCCCTTCCAGCTCGGCGTCGAGCGAATGCAGGAACGAATGAAAATACTCGCGCGGGCTGTGCACGCGCTCGTCGGCGCCCTCTTCGTCGAGCGTGGGACGATTGCGGGACAGTTCGCAGATGTCGGCGAAGGTGTCTAAAAGCGTGAGTTCGGCCTCGACGAGGTCTGCGCCGTCCCGGGGCCGGCCGGCGCACAGCGCCTCATACTCCGCGAGGAGGACCCGGGCGCGATCGGCGCTCACGTCGTAGCCGGTGATCAGCCCGCGCAATTCGGCGAGCCGCGCCAGGGCCTCGGTACGCGGGTTGGGCTCGGGATCTTTCGGCTGACTGCGGAACTTCACTCGCGGCAAGCCCGGCAGGGCCTGATCATGGCCGGCCTGCTCGAGACGCAGCAGCGCCGCGCCGGCGTCGACTTGGCTGTTGACGATCGCGAAGATCTCCCGAACCCGTCCCGCGGTGGGCGCGCGCAGGGCGGTTTCCATCTTCATGCTCTCCAGCACCGCCAGCGTTGCCCCGGGTTCGACCTCGTCGCCGACGGCGACGGGCACGGCGACGACGACGGCGGGCGCCAGGGCGCGGATCAGACCGGCTTCGTCCTGGGTGATGCGGTGACTGAACCCGTTCACCTCGACGCGGAACCCGGTGGGGCCGGCGCTCGTAACGACCTGGAAGCGTTGGCGCCCCAGGGTGAGGTGGCGCTCGTATTCGCTGAGCCGCTCGACGTCGACGACGAGTGCGCCGCTGTCCCCTTCGACGCGGTAGCGGCGCGGACCGATCTGGCCGACCGCCAGCGAGTAGGACTGGCCCTGGTAGTTAAGCTCGACGCTCCGGCCGATCGTCGGCGTAGCGCGCGGCCGACCGCCGCGCGCGGACGCCAGAAAACCGGCTCGTTCGAGGCGTTCCTCGGCTTCGTAGGCGTCGACGGCGGCCGCGACGAGCGCGATGTCGGCGGTCGGCGTGGGTCCGCCGGCCGTTCCGATGCCGGTGCGGTCGAGCCAGCCGGTGTCGGCGGCGGCGGAGATGAACTCCTCGCGGTCGAGCAGGTCCAGAAGAAAGGACTTATTGGTGGTGCCGCCGTCGATGACCACGGTCGTCTCGCGTATTCCCGCGCGCAGGCGCGCCAGGGCCTCATCGCGGTCGCGGCCCCACGCGATGATCTTGGCCACCATCGAGTCGTACTCGGGCGGGACGACGTCGCCCTGCGCGATGCCGGTGTCGACCCGCAGGCCGGGACCGAGAGGCAGTTTCAGCAGCCGCACACTGCCCGGCGCGGGCGCAAAACCGTTGTCGGGGTCCTCGGCGTTGAGGCGGGCCTCCACGGCGTGGCCGAATTCGGACGGACAATCACCGACCAACTCTCCGCCGCCGGCCACGAATATCTGCAGCTTCACCAGGTCCAGGCCGGTGGTCACTTCGGTGATGGGATGCTCGACCTGCAGCCGGGTGTTGACTTCGAGAAACGTGAACGTCTGCTGGTCGGGCTGGAAGAGGTACTCGACGGTGCCGGCGCCGCGATAACCGGCCGCCGCGGCCAGGCCGGCCGACGCCGAGCGCAGGTGATCAGCCTGCTCCTCGGACATGGCGGGGGAGCTGGACTCCTCGATCACCTTCTGATTTCGTCGCTGGATCGAGCAGTCGCGAACTCCCGGCGCCCAGACATTGCCATAGTTGTCGGCGATGATCTGCACTTCCACGTGGCGCGCGTCGCCGACAAGCCGTTCGAGAAACACCACCGGGTCGCCGAACGCGCGTTCGGCCTCACCTCGGGTGCGCTGCAAAGCGATCTCGAGTTCGTCGGGAGAGTAGACCTTGCGGATGCCGCGGCCGCCGCCTCCGCTGCGGGCCTTGATGATCAATGGGTAGCCGATGGCGTCGGCGTGGCGGCGCGCATCGGCGATGGTGGTGACCGGACCGCCGCTCCATGGCGCCAGTGGCACCCCGACCCGCTCGGCCAGCAGTTTGGCTTCGATCTTGTCGCCCAGGGCGCGCATCGCCGCGGAGGGTGGTCCGATGAACGTGAGCTTCAGTCGTTCGCAGAGCTCCGCGAACGCGATGTCCTCGGCCACAAATCCCCAGCCCACCCAGACCGCGTCGGCCTCGGATTCGACCAGGGCGCGTTCCAGCGCGGCGTGGTCGAGATAGGCAATGCCGTTCGACGTCGGCTGCAGCGTCACGGCGCCGTCCGCTTGCCTGACGAACATCGCACGGCGCTCGGCCTCGGTATGCATAGCGATTGTGGTTATGCCGCAACCATATTGGGCGTTCACCTCACGTACAGCCCGGATGAGGCGAACCGCTGCCTCGCCGCGGTTCACCACCGCAATTTGCTTGGGGAAATTGAGGGGCAACTGACCGGCGTCCAGCACACCGCTCAGTGTATGTCTGGCGGCGCCGGCCGAGACCGGAATCGGCTGCTACGCGGCCCGCCCGGTTCGGCGGCAGACGTGCCGGATGGCCGGGACCCGCTGGGTTCCCAAAGTCGGCAGACGTGCGGTACATCTTCAACGGCTGATTTTTGCCCCACGACGGGCATACCATCTGCCTCGCCGCACTGGTTCGGATCTGAGCTTAGAATCGGCGGTGCCCACAGATCGAGGAGAGCAATGTCGTCGCCAGAAGCGGTCGGACACAAACTGCCGCGTTCGGCTTCCGATCTGATGGGGGTCGCCGAGGATTTCGGCTATCGCGCCGACTCGGCCGATCTGCTGCGGGAGCTGCTGGTCACCGGTGCGATGTCGCTGAGGAACCCGGCCGGAATCTTCGCGGCGAACGTCCGGCTCCTCTGGGGCTCCGCAGGAGCCCTCGCAGCGGCGGCCGAGTTGGCTGTGGGCCGCGGCCCGGGCAAGGGACCGATCGCCGCCCCTCGCGGTGACCGGCGCTTCGCCGATCCGGCGTTTCAGGAGAACCCCGCCTACTTCCTGCTGGCGCAGCAATACCTGCTGTTCGGCCAGCTCGTCACCGAACTGCTCGACAGCGCGGGGGTCACCGGCAAGCGAGCAGCCAAGGCCCGCTTCGCGGCCAACTTCCTTCTCAGCGCGCTCGCCCCGACGAACACCCTGCTCGGCAATCCGGCCGCCGTGCGCGCGGCCTTCGACACCGGCGGCAAGAGCGTCGTGCGGGGCCTGGCGAACCTGCTGCACGACCTTCGCCACAACGGCGGCTGGCCGTCGCAGGTCGACAGAACCGGATTCGAGGTGGGCGTCAACATGGCCGCCACCCCCGGCAGCGTCGTCTACCGCAGCGATCTCATCGAGCTGATCCAGTATTCGCCACAGACCCCGGACGTCTACGCCGTTCCCCTGCTGTTTTGCCCGCCGTGGATCAACAAGTACTACATCATGGACCTCGCGCCGGGAAAGAGCCTCATCGAATGGGCGGTCCAGCACGGCCACACCTGTTTTGCGATCAGCTACCGGAACCCCGATAAGTCCATGAGCGATCTAGGATTTCGTGACTACTTGTTCGGCGGCCCGCTGGACGCGCTGCGGGTCGTCCGCGAGATCACCGGTACGCCGTCGGTCAATACGGTGTCGGTGTGCCTCGGCGGAACGCTCACCGCGCTGGGACTCGCGCACAACGCGGCCGTCGGCGACGACAGCGTCAACTCCGCGACGTTCCTCAACACCCACACCGACTTCACCGAGCCGGGTCTGCTCGGCGTGTTCACCGACGAGGCGACGGTGAACAAGCTGGAAAAGCACATGCGAAAGACCGGCTACCTGGACTCCTCGAACATGGCGCGAACCTTCAGCGCCTTGCGCCCCGACGACTTGGTGTTCCAGTATGTGGCGAACAACTGGTTGCTCGGCAAGAAGCCGCCGTCGTTCGACCTGTTGGCGTGGAACGCGGACTCGACCCGCATGCCGGCCCGGATGCATTCGGAGTATTTGCGCTCGTGTTACCTGCACAACGAGTTCGCCCGCGGCCAGTTCGAGGTCGACGGCACCCGGCTGGATCCCGGCCGGGTCGACGTCGACGCCTACGTCTTGTCGGCGGTCGACGACCACATCGTCCCGTGGACTTCGGCCTACAAGACCACGCAACTGCTGGGGGGCAAGAACAGGTTCGTGCTGAGCACCTCGGGCCACATCGCCGGAATCGTCAACCCGCCCAACCCGAAGGCCAAACACTGGGTCAATGACAGCCTTCCGGCCGACCCGCAGGAGTGGAAGGCCAACGCACAACTGGTTGACGGCACGTGGTGGCAGGATTGGACGGCCTGGATCGGTGAGCGGGGCGGCGAACGGGCCGCGGCCCCCGAGCAGTTGGGCAGCAGGGACCACCCGCCGATCCAACCGGCGCCGGGAAGCTACGTCCGGCCGACCGCGTGATCCACCACTGGGGGGGCGCCGAATCCGGCACGACGGTGCTGTCGGTTCGGGGCGTGCGCATCGCGGCCTCGATCACCGGCTCCGGTGATCCGGTGCTGTTGCTCAACGGCTTGTCCCGCCCGATGCAGAGCTGGACGCCGTTTCTTGAGGCCTTTCCCGGGCGAACGGTCATCAGCTACGACAGTCCGGGTGTGGGTGCGAGCCAGACGCCGCTGATTCCCTTCTCGATGCCGATGCTGGCGGACGTCGCGGTGCGGGTTCTCGACGAATTCGGAGTTGGCGCAGCGGATGTCGTCGGGTTCTCGTTCGGCGGGGCCGTCGCCCAACAGCTCGCGCTCGGCCACCCCGGCCGGGTGAACCGGCTGGTGCTGCTCGCCTCGGCATGCGGGGTCGGGGCAGTTCCCGGCGTGCCGCGGATCGGGCTTCTTTGCCGGCAATGGAAACCTGCGCCGAAATGGCTGGGCCTGCTCTGGCAGATCGCGGCGATCTCAAGCTGGACCAGTATCCCGGGTCTCGGCCGCATCAAGGCGCCTACGTTGGTCCTTTGCGGCGACGCCGATAAGCCCGTCCCCCCGGCGAACAGCCGGGTATTGGCGTCGCGGATCTCCGACGCCCGGCTGATCACCGTCCGCGGTGGCCACGATCTGCAAAAACCCGGCCCGGCAGCAGTTGTCGCCCGGCTGGTCGGCGAATTCCTCGACCGGCCGGCGCCGGCGGCGGCGAGCTGATCTTCGTCGCGAATGCGACTCAGCCGAAGGCCAGTGCCACGTCGTCGCCGGCCGGCGTAGGCGCCAGGCCGCGCTCGCCGACCGATTCGATCGCGACCGCGACCGCTTCGCTGGGCGCGATGACGGCGGGATCGATCCGAAGAATCGAGTAACCGGCGACCGCACCGGCGCCAAAGCCGGGAGCGAACACCCTGGTCGGCCGGGTGATCGTGGCGTCGACGACCGCATCGTGGATAGCCAGCGGAATGCTGGCCGACGACGCGTTCCCGACACGCTCGATGTTGAAGTAAAGGCGGTCGGCGCCGATGCCGGCGGCCGCAGCCAGGTCGATCACCATGGTCTTGTTCGCCTGATGCGGGACGATCAGATCGACGCTGGCCAGCAGCGATTTCGCGACGCCGTCGGGGTCGGGCAATGCGCTGATATCGTCGAGCATCTGGCGCAGATACCGGCCCGCCAGCGCCTTGACCTCGGGCCCGAAGACCGTGATGTGGTTGGCGAACGCGGGATTCGGCCACAAAATGGACTCCACCTGGCTGAGCGGGCCGCTGGCATAGGTTTGCATGTATTCGATGTCGGGCGGCGCGCCTTGCGGTTTGGGGGCCAGCACGATCGCCGACGCTCCGTCACCGAAGATCATCCGGGAGGGGCGCACGTTGCCGATCTTGTCCGAGAACTTCTCCGCGCACAGCAACAGCACCGGCCGCTTGACGGTTTGCAGCACTCGTGTCGCTTCGGCCAGCCCGTAGCTCAAACCGGCGCACGCGGCGACCAGATCGAACGAGCAGTGCGTCTGCTGGATACCCAACTGCCCGGAAACCCAGCACGCTATGGACGGGATGAGCCGGCTGCTGGTGCAGGTGCAGACGATGACCGCGCCGACGTCGGCGGGACCGACACCGGCGTGCGCCAGCGCGGCCCGGGCGGCGCGCAGCGAGATGTCTTCGAGGCTGTCCTGGGTGTAGCAGCGTTGCTCGATACCCGTCTTGTCGCTGATCTCCTGCGCCGTCATCGACGACCAGTTGTAGCCGCTGTTGCGAATGAGGTCGTCGTTGGTGCACACCAGCTCGCCGTGCACCGCGGCGATCGCCGTGATCTGCGGCTGGACCGCCAAGTCGCGGACTTTGATGGCCTCGTACGGCCGGGCGGGCGCGATCGGCTGCGGGGCCGCGGTCGTCGGCCTCGCCTTCGGCGCCGTCCCCGACCTGACGCGCGACACGAACCGGGCGACATCGGAGTCGCGCGGGCGGAAGACGACGACGTAATCGTCGTCACGCAGCTCGCTGACCGGTGTCAAGGTGGCGTGCTCGCGGTGCCACGGGTACTGGTTGTGCAGCACCATCGACCAGCGGTGCAGCGCCTCCAATTCGGGGATCTCCTCGTAGCAGTCGATGATCTCGGCGTAGCTGAAGCGGGGGAAGTCGGGATCGTATTCCTGCAGCCGTAGCGTCTGATTGGCCCGGTCAGAACACAACTCGGCGACCGTGGGAATGACGGCCGACAGTTTGGTGGCGTGGCTGCGACGATGGCTGAACACGTCGAAGAGAATTTTATAGATTCGGTCCTCGGTCTCCGCGTCCCACCGCGCGGCCAGTTTGGGATAGGTGTCCCGCACCGCCGAAACCTTGGTCTCCCGGTCCCGCCAAGGTGTCTGTATCGGCACGAACACGTCGTCGCGACGACGCGGCAGGTCGGCCCACCGGGTCGGTTGGACCTCGTACATGGTGATGACGAACCTGTTGGCCCAGAACAGGTTCAGCGCCATGTCGCGCATCAACCCGAACTTGGTCCGGTACCGCCCGGCCGCGATGCGATCGAAGATGTCGGTCCCCGTCGGCGCCTTGGCGCCGAAGTCGCGCTCGACGACGCCGTCCAGCTGCTGCAAGGTGTTGAGCGTCGAAAAGTCAAGCTCTGGAAAGCAATTGGCGGGAAAGACGATTTTACCGTGCCGGTTTACTTCCATGTCACGCATTGTCGCTCGCCTCCTCAGCAACGGGTGAAATCGTTATTACCGGAAAGCCGGCGGGCGGCGCGGAGGCGCTGCTGCAGAAGACAGATGTGCATACCGCCTTCGATTGGCCATACCTGCACCCTATAGGCGGCCGGCCACGAGACCACCGCTGGTGTTGCCCGTGCCAAAGCGGCGCCGAGCGTCGGCGCGATGAAAAAACCGCGGCTTGAGAAAGCGGTGCGAGGTGATTTCCAATGACCGCCGTGAACCCCGGACAAGACGCCGCGCGGAGGGTCACTGGCGACAAACTGCGCGGCCGGGCGTTCGCCGACGACTTATCGGACAGCAGCGCGCCATTATCACCGATACGGGTCTTCCGCAACAGCCCACGTGGCATACTCAACAAGAACCTCTACAAGGCGGCGGTGATCACGAGGTTGGCGATGGAGCAGGGACTGCTAAAGGCCCGCAAGGATCTTGAGTCGGTCTGGGAACGTTTCTTCCGCAATGTGGGATCGGGGCCCGTGCCAGACGTTGCTCGTTCTGTACGGCCGGAGGTGGCTGAGTCGTGGTCGCTGGCGCGTGTCGATCCCGGGATTAGAAGCGCGCCGACTCGGCCGGACGTCGACGTCTCGACGAGGTGGTGCGACTCCCGGCTGCGCCAACCCGTGGCGGATATCGCCGACGAGTTGCAGCGGATCACCGACGACGGGGAATTCGTCGTCGCGGTGACCGACGAATCTGCGACGATCTTGTGGACCAGCGGTTGCCGGGCGATGCGGCGCCGCGCCGAACGCATGAACTTCGAGCCCGGCGGCGACTGGGCTGAGCACGCGATCGGCACCAACGCGCTCGGCATGGCGTTGCGCACCGATCGACCGTCGACAGTGTTTTCGGCCGAGCACACGGTGGAGGGCCTGCACGACTGGGTGTGCTACAGCGCGCCAATCCACGATCCGTGCGGGCGACAGCTCGGGGCCGTCGACCTGTCCAGCACGTGGGACCGCGCCACCGGATTAGGGCTCGCCGCGGCGCGCCTGTTGGCCTCGGCGATCGAGGCCCGGCTTCGCGACACCTGCAACGGCGCCCAGGACGCAGCGGCCCGAGTGAGATTGTCGTGCCTGGGCCGAGCGGAGCTGCTGGTCGAGGGATCGCCGGTCCATGCCACGCTGCGGCAATTTGAGATTCTTGCCCTGCTGGCATTGCGCCCTGCCGGGTTGTCGCCGGGCGAGCTCGCGGCCGAAATCTACGGCGACCGACGTGTGGCTCCGGCGACGTTGAAAAGTGAAGTCAGCCACGTGCGTCGAGTCCTCGGCGGCCAGTTGGGCAGGCGCAGGTACGCGCTGCTCGAGCCGGTCAGGTGCGATGCTGTCAATGTTTTCGAGGCATTGTCTCGCGGTGATGTAGTAGGCGCGGCCGAACGCTACGGGGGCCCGTTGTTGCCCGAATCTGAGGCGCCCGGGATCCTCGAGGCGCGCGACCAGCTGGACGTCGCGGTCCGCGATGCGGTCCTCGGCAGCGATTCGTCGGCGGCCGCCTTGGCGTTGAGTGCGGCCAAGCGCTATGACTGCGAGCTCCACGAGCATGCGTTGCGGCTGCTCGCGCCGAGTGACAGTCGCCGACACCTGGTTATCGGCCGGCTGCGCGCGGCGGAAGGCTAGCGGCGTGGTCTCCAAATCGCAATCGCCATAACCAACGTTCCACCAACCATCATGAGTCATGCTGGTCACACCAATGGGTGCAACGTGGCCGCGGCCACATTCACATGGGAGCAAGGGCCTGATGAGTTACGGCGGAACCGGTGCTGAGGGCAGGTGTTGACTAATCGCGGCAACGTGATATGTTACATGAGTCGGCACGAAATGTGACTTGCGCCATAATCGCGAACGGGACTTGGTTCTAGTGGAATTTCGCGCCAGGGGCAGCACGCCAGCACTGTGGCCTACGCCCGCAGCTAGGGCTGGCACTGCACAACAGAATTACTAAAAGAATAAGGCAAGCCAACAATATAGAAACGCAACACCCAAGATAGAAACGCAACACCCAAGAAAGGAATCCCTATGACAGCGGTGTTACCCGGAAAGGTAACCGGACGGCCCGACGCGCCTCAGGCTAAAGTGAACGGCCAAGAGGTGCATTCGTGGTTGATGGACCTGGGCTGGGACGAAGACAAGCTTCGCGGCAAATACCCGTCGAAGTACACGTATGATCCGAAAGCGCACGAGCAGTACAAGCTCATCGTGCGTGACTATGCCCGGATGGAGGCGGAGAAAGACGGTCGCCAGTACGGCAGCCTGCTGGACAGCCTGTCGAGGTTGAATGCGCCGACGCGGGTGGAGCCGCGCTGGGCGGAGATGATGAAGATGCTCTCGGTGACGCTCGAGCTCGGCGAGTACACCGCGATCGCCGGTTCGGCTATCTTGGCGGACACCACCCGCTCGCCGGAGCTGCGCAACGGCTATCTCAACCAGGTTGAGGACGAGGTCCGCCACACCATTCAAACTCACTACTTGGCCAAGTATTACGCCGGTCAGTACTACGACCCGGCCGGGTTCACCGACATGCGGAAGAACCGGTACATCAGCCCGCTGTATCAGGCTGGTGCGCAGGGATTCGGCGAGAGCTTCGCCGCCGGCGACCCGGTGTATTGCTCACTGAACCTGCAGCTGGTGGGTGAGGCCTGCTTCACCAACCCGATGATCGTGGCGGTCACCGAGTGGGGCGCTGCCAACGGCGACGAGATCACCCCGACGATCTACCTCTCGGTGCAGTCCGACGAGTTGCGTCACATGGCCAACGGGTACCAGACCGTGGTGTCGCTGGCTCACGACGACAACAACAGGAAGTACATGCAGCAGGACCTGGAGGACGCGTTCTGGCTGCAGCACCGGTTCATTTCGCCGGTCGTCGGGCTTGGCTTCGAGTACGGTTCGGTGAACAAGCTTGAGCCGTGGGCCAAGGTGTGGGACCGCTGGGTGTATGAAGACTGGGGCGGCATTTGGATGGGTCGGATGGAGAAGTTCGGCCTGAACTCGCCGGCCAACCTCGGCGAAGCCAAGCGGCAGGCCTACTGGGGCCATCACTCCGTCTTCGCTGCGGGCTACGCGATCTGGCCGCTGATGGGCTTCCGGATGGACCCGCCCAATGCCCGCGACATGGACTGGCATGAAGAGAACTACCCAGGATGGCACAACAAGATCGGCACCATGTGGGAGTCGTGGCGTGACATGGGTCTGGCTGACCCTTCGAGCCACAAGTTGCCCGGACAGGTACTCAGTGACAGCGGCAAGAACGTGTACTTCTGCCGGGTCTGCCAGGTGCCGTGCGTGCTGCCCACGCTTGAGGAGGGGATCAAGGAGACTCGTATCCTCGAGTACAACGGTCACAAGCACGCGCTGTGCTCCAAGTGGTGCGAGCGGATGTACCTCCGGGAGCCCGAACGCTTCCAGGGCCAAAACCTCTTCGAGAAGTTCGATGGTTGGAACGTCGCCGATGTAGTGCTGGCGGCGGGGGCGGTGCGTGCTGACGGCAAGACGCTGACTGCGCAGCCGCACCTCAACAGTGACCGGATGTGGACGATCGACGATCTGCGGGCCTGCAACGCCGTGATCCGTGACCCGCTCACAGCCGGTAAGTGGCTCGAAACGGTTTAACGAGACGCAGGTGGGTCGGCCTGCCCCGTTTTTTGGGGCAGGCCGCTCACTGTGGGCAGCCGTGATCATCTCACCGGAACAGCTGCGCTACGCCTTCTGCGACAAGCGCAGCGTCAACACGAAACTAGTTAGCGAGGACAAATGACAACCACCGAGACAGCAGGCACCGAACATCTGCGTAACGTCCGGCCATTTCTGAACCCTGCCTACGACATCGATCGGGCGCCGATCGATACGCAACGGACCAACCAGTATTACGCGAACCCGTTCCGCAAGCGGATTTCCGAGTACGAAATGTTGATGCTGTATTCACAGCCGGGTCCGGACTGGATTTCCGGTGGCCTGAACACGGGCGGGTTCTGCAACAACTACTCCGGTGGCCGCCAGATGTGGGAGAACTACGGCACCGAAGCGAAAACCATTGACTGGTTCGCATTTCGCGACCCGAACGGGCGCAACACTCCGGAATTCGCGGCGCAAAAAGCTCAGGAGAACGAGGCCGCCATCAACACTATGGCGGCCTACGCCAACCAGGGCATGTACAAGGACATGGACCTGGAGTGGGCGTTGGAAATTCTGCCCACCTATTTCGGTGCCTTGGCGCATGACCAGTATGGGGTTTTCGGTTCGCTGATTGCGCCGGCGCGCGACGTGCTCGCCGACATGCTTCGTGGCGCCGTCATCCTCTGCGCCTTCGACCACCTGGACAACGCCGAAACGATTCAAGCCGAAAAGGTGTTTTTGTCGAAGAACATCCAAGGGTTCGAGGCAGACGTGGCGCCGGCGAAGCAGTGCTGGATGTCTGATCCGGTATACCGCACGGACCGCGCTGTCGTCGAACGACTGTGGGGCGACACCTGGGACAATATCGAGACGATTTTCGCGCTTTTGATGATCCATGAACCGCTTTTCGGCCGTTTCAGCCGCCAACAGTTCTTTCACCGGCTCGCGCCGCTTCACGGCGACCAGATAACGCCGGCGATTCTGTGGAGCAATATCGTCGCGATAGAGATGGACGGCAAATGGGCCATAGAGTTGTTCGGCCGCTGCTTGGGTCAGGATCCCAAGTACGGTGACTACAACCGCAAGCTGATGCGACTGTGGGCCCGCGATTGGCTGGCCCAGTCGGTGGCCGCTATGCGCGATTTCGCTCCGATGTTCGGCCGCACCCATATATTGCACGGAGCCGGTGGTGCGGGCGCAGCGGAGGAAGCCGCGTACTCCGTTATCGGCGACTGGGCACGCAAGTACGCACCGTTGTTCGAGCTGGAGGTGGACGTCGACAAGCTCGTCAAAAGCGTTCGCGCAGGGTACCGGAACTCGAAGTGACGGAGCGGCTGCCGACTTCAGGCGAGCATCGAATCACTGGACTATCGATCAATTCTCTTCTCTGGAGGTAAAAAAGCATGGCATCGACAACTGTGGGCAAGCACACAGGTGCCCAAACATACACGTCAGCGGAACGCGCGGCGAGGCAGAAAGACCCGAAAGGGCTGCAAGACAGGATGATCGGGTCCGGTGCCGATAAGCCGGTGGTCGCGTCCGATCGGGTGGTGCTGGCCTTGATGAAGACTTTCGAAACTACGACCGTGGTTGAGGAACTCTTGGAGGAATACGCTGACGTCGACACATTCATCGTGGAAGACGTAGGCCCGTACTATCGGCTCGAAAACTCGGGCAGTATCGAGATCGACACGGAAGTGATGGAGCCGCTTATCGGCCACCACTACGATGTCTTCGATCTGATGGTCAATGTTTCGACCACGGTCGGTCGTGCCTACAACGACGGCAACACGTTCATCATCACCACGGAGCTGATGGGCCTCGACAAACCGCTGCCGCGGTACCGCGACGATGGAAGCGCTTACGCTGCAAAGCCGAACTAGCGCGTTGCAGCAGTGAATTTGCGTCACGTGAAGGATTCCGGCGCGCAGCTGTGATCGGTAGGTCGGCTGCTGGGAGTGGTGCGGGAGCTACAGGCTCCCCCGCCACTCCTAGCGGCGAGAGAGGGGTCGCTCGTGGACGGTATTGAACGCATCGTTCTCGAAGACGGAGACTACGTCGTGGTCGTGGTCGAAGACGAGCCATTCTGGGTGTGGACCATATATTGCGGCGACGACGAAGTGTATAGCGGTTGCTCTATTTCCGAACAATCGGCATGTTCGTCGTCTATGGCCATATTTCGCTACCTGCGAGGTCGGTTGTGACCATATTGCCGGACAGCGAAGGGCTCGCGGGAAGGGAGGTGCTATGAGTTATAACGTGAAACTGTTTTTCGACGATGACCACGAGGCCGAGATCACCTGCGAGGCGGACGAGGACATCATCACCGCCGCGTTGCGTCAAGGTCTGATTTTGATGAGCGAATGCCGGGAGGGGGTGTGCGCTACCTGCAAATGCTTCCTCGCGGACGGCGAATACGGCGCCTTGTTGCCGCATTCGGTGTACGCGCTGACACCCAGCGACGAGGAAGAGGGATTTGTGCTGGGCTGTCGGCTTCGTCCCACCTCGGATCTGGAGCTCGAGTTCGACTACCCGTTCACGATGGTGCAGCAGTACGTGGAGACCGAACGGCGCGGCAGGCTTTTAGAGGTCGCGATGGTGTCGGAGACGGTCGCCAGGGTCGTCGTTCAGACGATGGGAGCCCAAGACGTGCTGCGCTACCTGCCCGGGCAGTTCGTTCGGCTGACGCTAGAAAACGGTGTGAGCCGGGACTTTTCGATGGCCAACGTGTGTGACGACTCGAGGCAGCTGGAGTTCTATATTCGAGTCTATCCAGACGGGAAGTTCTCCAGTTATATCAGTCGCGACGCATGTGTGGGCGAAGCCATCAACGTGCACGGGCCCCTGGGGTCGTTCATCCTTCGCGGCAACGATCACACTCCGGTGTTCATTGTCGGCGGCACTGGTCTGGCGCCGGTGCTGGCGATGCTGCGCGATATGGCTGCTAACCAGCCCGACCGGCATGCGGTGTTGATATTCGGCAACACCAATGTCGGTGACGTGTTCGGCGTGGAGCTACTCGAGGGGCTGGGTAAGCAACTGCCCAACCTCAAGGTGCTCTACGGCGTGATCAATCCCGACGAATCGTGGACTGGCGACGTCGGCACCGCAACAGCAGTCGCCGAAAGATTCATTTCGGCGACTGATCGGTCGCAGTTCGAGTACTACTATTGTGGGCCGCCGAAAATGATCGAAGCAACAACCGAAATGCTCGAAGCGGCAGGGGTGGCCCGCGAACTGCGCCACCACGAAGACTTCGTGCCCAGTAAATTGGAGGAAAGCAATGGCTGAATTGAGAAAAACGAGCGGGCGGAGGCGCGCGCGGGCCGAGGCGGTGCCGGAGGGTGCCGCGTGGCGGACGGAACAGACAATGTACGGCGACACCGAGTTGCGCAACAAGTGGGCGGAACAGGCCGACCGGTTGTCGGACTTGGGCGACGCGGTGAAGGTGCTCGCTAAATGGCGGGCCGACCACTGGGGTTTCTACGACCAGGACGCGCTTTGGGTCGAGAACCGTCTGGAAAAGCGTGTCGCGGTCCTGAGGTTGGCGTCGATGTCGGACGATGAGTTTCGCACGCGGACCCTTTTCGGCGAGGATGCAGCCGCGGTGTGCGCGGACGCGCTGAAGCGGGCCACTGCCGCCGGTTCGGACTTCAAGGAGATCGAACGCGTCAACGACGAGTTCCGCAAGAAGTACAAGCCGCCGATGATGCCGACGAACCTGTTCATGCCGACCGAGCGAAAAATCGCCGAACTGCTGCAGAAAAACCGCATGATCGACTTCAGCGCGATGACGGAAGCCGAGTTTCGCGCGATGCGCGGTGTCGTAGTCCAGTCGGGTTAATCGACGAACAGAGGTTCGATAATCGATTTGGTGGTGCTTCATGAGGTTGGCCTCGGCGGGTCGTCGCGTAACAGCGCGAGGCCCGTCGAGGCCAACTTGATTGAGCCACGCCTTGCCGGCGATGCGTCTCGTTGGGCGACACTGGCCTGCACACCGGGGAACAGCCGTTGGGCTCGAAGAGCTTCCCCGGGTTCGGTGGCACGGGCCACAGGCCGCTCTCGGTGGGATTTGGCTACCGCGCAAGCCTTCTGAGGTGTCTACCCCCCCGGTCGTTGTTTCCAAAATACGCCGTAGATGGCCCGCGAGAGGGCTTTGGGCGGGCATCCCCGCCCCTTCGTTCGTCACCTCGAACCGCGAACCCCCAGCGCCCCCCTCGGCACGCTGAGATTATGACCCGCCCACACGTCCAACTGCGGACTCGCGCCGGCTGCACCACCGGTGATCTGGTGCACGGGGCAGCTGAAGAAACTGGCTGGCGAACTCGGGCTTGGACCTGTCGGCCACCGACGCCGACGACGCCGCGGCCGCCGGCAACACCGGCTTGCGCGCCGAATCGGCGACCGGGTCGTGGTCTTGGTCGACGGAATCGAGACAACAGCTACTGGGGGATCCCGACCAGCCCCGAGTACGCAAAGACTTGGGGGAGGCCCGGGTGACGACTCCGCAGATTTGGCGCCTGTCCGCCGAGGACCGCAGTTAGGTCACTGGGCGATAGCAAGGTGCCGTGCGCGTCCTGCTGTTCGGAGCGTCGCATCCCCCGCAGCGCGCCGGGTTCCGTTCTGGAACAGCTTCAGCACCGGCGAGTCCGACCAGGTCAAGATCGTCGACAAATGGCGCAGTCGCCGTCGCCGCCAGTCACCCGAGGCGATGGTGCGCTGTCTGCCGCCAAACTCGTTGGTGCGCAAGAAAATATCGTTGGCGATGCCGTCGAGTTTCTGCTGCTCCTCGCCTTGGACATCGACGGTGCCCCGCCTGACCGATAACGCCGGAGAGAGCACCCCGACGCGATGCCCTGTGTGACAGGGTTAGGTGAGACAACAGCAGTATAAGCCACTCTTGGGTAGGACGGCCCTCGGCACGGGCACGGCGCTGCCAGATCCGGGTAGGCGCGTCCGGCCGCAGTACTGCGCGTCGGACGGCTCTTTTTGCAGCGGCCACGTCGAGCGCACGGCGGACCGGTCCCGCCACATCAAACTTCGATGCCAGGCGCAGCAACTCCGCTGGTGCCGCGTCACGTCGGCGCAGGGCAAACACCACATTGGACAAGGCCTTTGAGTAGCCACCGATTCGGCGCGGGCTCCACTTGGTGTTGTCGATCGTCCGGCTCCTGTGACGGGATTGTCGGGTTGCGGGATCCCTAACGCGCCAGGCGCGCCACGGATTCGGAGTCCGTGACGAGTACGCTCTTGCTCTCCAACCGGATCCAGCCGCGGTGGGCGAAGGCGGCCAGCGCCTTGTTCACGCTCTGCCGCGATGCCCCGACCAGCTGGGCGATCTTGTCTTGGGTCAGCTCGTGGGTGACGCGCAGCGCGCCGCCCTCCTGGCTGCCGAACCGCCGCGCGAGCTGCAGCAGCTGCTTGGCGATCCAGGCGCGCAGCGCGTCGCGGTCCATCGACACCGCGCGAACCTCGCTGATCGTGGTCGCACCGGTCGCGCGCGGCCCTGGGTCGAAGATCGACACGGGTAGCGCGCTGGGCTCGACTCCCTGAAAAATCGCAGACCGGGCCAGAATTGCGTCTACGTTGCCCGCTGGGCAACTCGGCGCAGCAACCACTAAGCTAAGCCGCCGCAATCAGCGGTCGGCGATCCGGTGCTAACGTCGCGGCCATCACAACCGACGTCGCTTTGTAAGCCACAGACGAATGTGAGCGGGATCGCAAAGGCACTGGGAGAGTGAACATTACGATTCCTTACTGACTTAGGGTCATCGATAGGTCTGAAGAGACCTGTCCGCGGCCATGTGCGCGGGAGCGAATTCGGCGCCGGACCACATTGTGGGCGCGACGCTGCATCGCCAGCTAACCGGCGGCGAGTCGTTGTTTGAGGTTGCCCAGCTCCCGTCGTAGGGCGTCGGGAAGTTTGTTGCCACCGATGGTTGCGTACCACGTATCGATCGATTCGATCTCGGTTGCCCACTCGGTCGGGTCGACCTTAAGCGCGGCAAGGACTTTCGTGTCGTCGTATGCGGCGCTGTCGAATCCGTCGAGGTCGAGGTCGTCGAAGTAAGGGATGTCGCCGATCGGCGTCCGGAGAGCGTCGACGCCGCCGTCGATGCGTTGCAGTGCCCATTTGAGTATCCGGGTGTTTTCGCCGAAGCCTGGCCACAGGAACGAGCCGTCGTCGCCGCGGCGGAACCAGTTGACGTAGAAGATTTTCGGCAATAAGTCCGGGTTGGCGTTCGCGCCGATGTCGAGCCAGTGCTGAAAATAGTCGCCGACGTGGTAGCCGATGAACGGCAGCATCGCCATCGGGTCGCGGCGTACGACGCCGACCGTGCCGGTGGTGGCGGCGGTGGTTTCCGAGGACAGGGTGGAGGCCAGGAACACCCCGTGTTGCCAGTTGAAGGCTTGGGTGACCAGCGGGATGGTGCTGGCGCGCCGACCGCCGAAGAAGATCGCCGAGATTGGTACGCCGGCCGGATCATTCCATTCGGGCGCCACAGTGGGGCATTGCTGGATCGGGGTGCAGTAGCGGGAGTTGGGATGCGCGGCGGGCTCGCCCGAGTCCGGGGTCCAGTCGCGCCGTTTCCAGTCGGTGAGATGACGGGGTGGGTCTTCGGTCATGCCTTCCCACCAGATGTCGCCGTCGTCGGTGAGGGCGACGTTGGTGAAGATCGAGTTCCCGCGTTCGATGGTGGCCATCGCGTGCGGGTTGGTGCGCGCGCTGGTGCCGGGGGCGACGCCGAAAAATCCGGCTTCGGGGTTGGTGGCATACAGCCGGCCGTCGTCGCCGAATCGCATCCAGGCGATGTCGTCGCCGATGGTTTGCGCGGTCCACCCGTCGAGGGTGGGATGCAGCATCGCGAGGTTGGTCTTGCCGCACGAGGAGGGGAAGGCGGCGGCGATGTAGTGCACCTCGCGCTGCGGGTTGGTGAGTTTGAGGATGAGCATGTGCTCGGCCAGCCAGCCCTCGTCGCGGGCCATCTTCGAGGCGATGCGCAGCGAGTAGCATTTCTTGCCCAGCAGGGCGTTGCCGCCGTAGCCGGAGCCGTAGCTCCAGATCGTGCGTTCGTCGGGAAAGTGGGAGATGTACTTGGTGTGGTCGCACGGCCACGCCACGTCGGCCTGCCCGGGATGCAGCGGCGCGCCTACCGAGTGCAGGCAGCGGACAAACTCGGCGTCGGCGAGTTGCTCCCACACCGGGGTGCCCGAGCGCGTCATGATCTGCATGGAGACCGCCACGTATTCCGAATCGGTGACCTGCACCCCGTACTTGGGTTCGGCGGCATCCAGCGGTCCCATGCAGAATGCGATCACATACATGGTGCGCCCGGTCATCGCGCCGCGATACTCCTCGGTCATCACGGTTTTCATGTCGACCGGGTCCATCCAGTTGTTGGTGGGCCCGGCGTCGGACTCCTGCTGCGAGCAGATGAAGGTGCGGTCTTCGACACGCGCCACATCCTCGGGGTCCGACGTGCACCAGAACGAGTTGGGCTTGCGTGGTAGCCGCACGAAGGTGCCCTTATCCACCAGAAGTGTTGTCAGACGCCGCCATTCGTCGTCGCTGCCGTCACACCACACCACCGCGTCGGGTGTGGTCAGGTCGGCCACGGTGTGGACCCAGTCGATGACCGCGGGGTTGGTTGTTGGGGCGCTGGCGTGCGCGCTCACGGTGGCTGTCATGAAATCTCCTCCGGTGTTATCGGTGTTATCGGTGAGGGTTTGCGATACGTGGTGGGCGATGGCGCTGGCCAGCCGCGGGCCATTCGGCTCCGTCGAGGCGGGTGACCCCAGACCCACCTGATGCATTGAATTTAGAAATTATGCAAGTAGCAGCAGAAGCGCCTGCCGCCGTCGTTTCGGCCGACATCAGCCGGTGGCTTCGGCGATCACCGCGGGCAGGTCTTCGAGGAGTTCCGCCTGGCCGGCGACGACTCCGGTGAGGATGGCCCGCGCCACAGCCAGCAGTTCGGCGACCCGTGGCGAGGTCAGCGTGTAGGACACCGACAGCCCTTCCCGCCGGGCGGTCACCAAACCGGCGCGCCGTAGCACAGCCAACTGTTGTGACAGGTTGGCGGGCTCGACACCGACCTCGGGCAGCATCTCCGACACCGCGTATTCACGGTCGCTGAGCAGCTCGAGTATGCGGATGCGAGCGGGATGGCCAAGCGTTTTGAAAAAGTCCGCCTTCATCTGATACAGCGGCTGGCGCGACTTGGCCACGATGCCCTCCCAACTGACAACAAACACTATGTTTGTTACTTGCGAATTTTAGCAAATAACTACGTCAATTGGAATGGTGTCGCTGTTCACAGGTCGTTGCCGGCGTAGGACAGGTTGAAGCTCTTGTTGGTCAACGGGAAATCGGGGACGATCGTATCGGCCATCGCGACCGGCAGCGCCGGCCAGTTGAACCAGGACGGGTCAACGATCTTAGCGCGGGTGATACGCGAATCTGCGGCGACCTCGACGCGGTGCACGATGGTGCCGCGCCAGCCTTCGACGATGCCGACACCGCTGCGCGGGCCACCAACCGCCGGTGTCGGTGTGCTGTGTTCGGTGGCGCCGGTGTGCGATTCGACCAGGTGGCCGGCCAACGCGGCGGAGGCGGCGAATTCGTCGCGCCGGACCGTGTAGCGGGCCAGCACGTCGCCCGCCGACTGGGTGATCTCGGTGACGGGCAGCGCGACGAAGGGGTGCTCGAGTCGGGCGTCGGTGCGAATGCCGCTTGCCCGGGCGACATATCCCAGGCAGCCCATGGCACAGGCGTCGTCGTTGCGCAGGACGGCGGTGCCGGTGAAGCGGTCGTAAACGACGCTGTTACCCAGTGTCAGCTCGGCAACCTCGGCGAGGTCGGCGGCGATGGAGCGCAGCTGCCCCGCGTCGGGGAGCGTATGCAGCGTGACGCCGCCCGGGCGGATGGCCCCGCGCAGCAGCCGGTGCCCGGTGACAGCGGCGTTGACGCGCAGTAGTTGTTCGCGGATGCGTTGGGCGTGCGCGTTGGCCAGGGCGAATCCCACGTCGTTGGCAAGGGCGCCGAGATCGGTGGCGTGGTTGTAGAGCCGTTCGAGTTCGACCAGCAGGGCCCGCAGCCGGTGCACATGGTCGGGCACCTCGATTCCGAGGGCGTCTTCGACGGCGAGGCTGTGCGCAAGAGCGTGCGCGGCGGAGGTGTCACCGCTGACCCGTTCGGCGAGATCGACTGCGCCGCCGGCGATGCGGCCGTGAAAAAGTCGCTCGAGACCGCGGTGCACGAACCACAACCGTGCCTTGACCCGCAGCACGGTTTCGCCGACGACGGAGAACCGAAAGTGGCCGGATTCGATCAGCCCGGCGTGCACCGGGCCGACCGGGATCTCATACACCCCGGCGCCCTCGACGGTGAGGAACGGGAAGTGACCGGTCGCCGCGAATTCGGGCGCCGGGCCCGCGTCGATACGCATGGGATGCCAGCCTTCGGGCCAGTGCGCGTGGCGGACCAGGCGGCGCGGCCGGGGATGACCGATCGGGCGGATGCCGTACAGGTCGAGCATTTCGCGCTCGAAGCGGCCGGCCGGGAACGACAGATACGCCAGCGACGGTAGCGACGGATCATCGGCGGGGAGAACGCGTTCGAGCTCGACACGGCGGTCGGGCCAGCCGGCGAGGAACAGATAGACGACCCGCAACCTGTCTCCGTCATCGTGGGCTGCGACCAGTGCCAGCCGGAAACCGCTGGCCGTGAGTTCTTCGGCCCTGTCGGGCAGTTCGTCGGCCGACACCCGCTGCCGCGACCATTCCGACGTCATCGCAGGGCTCCGATCTGGCTTGCGGCGGCGCTGAACAGGTCGGTGAACGGGCCGGCGGTGACACCGAGGACGATCGAGGCGGCGACGCCGACGAGCAGGGCCGCGGTGATGGGGGGCGCCGCGGCGGCCGCAGGGCCGAGCAGCAGACGGCCAGCGTTGCGCACCAGCGCGGTGAAAGCGATGGCGATCAGCAGCATCGCGGCGCCAAGGACCCAGGCCAGCCGGGCATCAGCCAGCGCGCGGGCGATGGCCAGCTCGCTGGCAAACATCGCGAACGGCGGCAGGCCCAGCAGGACGATCAGCCCGACGGCGAACGACCCGCCGATCAGGCGTGAGCGTTGCACGACGCCGGTGATGTCGGCGATGGCGGTGGAGCCGTGTGCGGACTGCAGTTGTCCGCCGGCCAGGAACAGCACCGTCTTGCCGATGCCGTGCGCCAGGACGTGCAGCAGCAGCGCCGCGATCGCCAGCGTGGTCCCGGCCGCCGCCGCGATTGCGATCAACCCCATGTTCTCCATCGACGAGTACGCCAGCATCCGTTTAACATCGCCGGTCACGGTCAGCATGAGCGCAGCGACCAGCAGCGTGGCCAACCCGACCGTGAGCAGCCCGGCGCGCAGAAATGTGGGGCCGGCGGCGGCGTCGATGATCGGTTTGATGCGGATCAGCACCGACATCGCCACCGACAGCAACACCCCGCTCATCAGCGCCGAGACCGGGGCTGGCGCCTGGCTGTGCGCGTCGGCCAGCCAGGTGTGAAAGGGCGCCAGCCCGGCCTTGGCGCCGTAGCCGATCAGCAGCAGACCGCACGCGAGCCGGGTGACCGCCGGATCGAGGGTGTGTGCGTAGGCGGTGAGTACGTCGAGGTTCAGTGCGTGCGCGGTCGGCGCGCCGGCGTGGCGTGCGGCGAAGTACAGCAGCACGGTGCCCAGGAAGGCGATCGCGATGCCGACCGAGCAGATGATGACGTATTTCCAGGTCGCTTCCAGCGCGGTGCGGGTGCGGCGGTGCCCGACCAGGAAGGCGGTGATGACCGTGGTGGCCTCGATGGCCACCCAGATCACGCCGATGTTGTTGGCACACACCGCCAGGACCATCGCGGCGAGGAACGCTGGTGTCAATGTCCCGTACAGCCTGGCGCCGGCGGCGTCGGTGTGGCCGTGGGCGCATTCGGCATCGATGTAGCCGATGCTGGCCCAGGTGGCCAGCGTGCCGACAACCCCGATGACAATGAGCATGGTGACCGACAGGGCGTCGACCCGCAGCAGGCCACCCAGCGCGAAGTACTGGCGCGACCCGACGGTGAACCCGAGCGCTGCACCGCAGCCGAGCACCGTGGTCGCCGAGAGCACGGTCACTGAGCTGGTGAGGCGGCGCCACCCGAGCGCCGACGCGGCGCCCGCCGCGGCCAGCGGCGCGAGCACCGCGGCCAGTAACAGTCCTGTCATCAGTCGCGTAGCTCCTGTAGTTGGTCCAGGTCGGCGCCGCCGAAGGTGCGTCGCAGCCGGCCGGTGAGCACTCCGATGACGATCACCGCGAACAGCACGTCCAGCGACGCCCCGAGTTCGACGATCAGCGGCACACCGGCGGTCAGCAGAAACGCCGTCGCGGCGATCCTGTTGTCGAGCATCAGAAATCCCGCCGCCTGAGACACGGCGTGCCGGCGGGTCGTCATCACGAACAGGGCGACGAGAATGACCCCGAGCCCGGCCGGGACCGCGTTGGTGGTGGCGCTGGGTTCTAGGTTCGCTATCGGCTGGCTGACCGCGAACGCGACGACGGTCAGCGCCGCGGCGATCAGCAGCGAGGTAGCCGTGTTGATCAGCGGTGTCGCGTCGCGTTGGTCGCGTTGCTGGGCGCCCACAGCGCGGGCCAGCAGCCGCGGCAAAACAATGGCGCGCAGCACGAGTACGGCGGTGCCCACGACCATCAACGCGGCGTCGTCGTCGTGCACACCACGAACGAGCGGAATTGCGGCGAGCGCAACGCCTTGCCAGGCAAGAAGCCCAAACATGGCCGGTAGGTCGCGCCGCCACACGATCAGCACCGCCGCCAGCACGAGGCCGCCCGCGGCGAAATCGATCAGGATCGCAAACTTCGCGTCGCTCATCGCTGTCCCTTTAGGCCCGCGTGGTGAAGAAGTTGGCCACCGTCACCGCGAGCAGGGCAAGCAGAAACGACCCGGCGAGCAGCTCGGGCACGCGGAACAGCCGGAGCTTGGCGATGAACACCTCGGCGCCGGCCAGCGTCACCGCCGGCACGGTTACCTTGGCGGTGATCGCCAAGAGCCCGATCACGATGTCAAGCGCGCTCGGATGGCCGCCGGCGATCCCCCATGGGAGGAACAGATTGGCCAGCAGTGCCAGCAGCACCGCGAGCCGCATCCCCGATGCCCATTCGACCAGCGCCAGGCGCGGACCGGCGTACTCGAGGACCATCGCCTCGTGCACCATCGTCAACTCCAGGTGCGTGGCCGGGTTGTCGACGGGTAGCCGGCCGGTCTCGGCGATGATCACGATCACCAACGCGACGAACGCCAGCAAGCCGGTCAGCGACACCACCTGCCCGGGGTGATCGACGGTGTTGGTCACCAGTGCACCGAGATTCGCCGAGCCGGCGGGAATGGACAATGCGAACACGGCGAGCAGGATCGTCGGCTCGACCAGTGCCGCGATGGTGATCTCGCGGCTGGCGCCCATGCCGCCGAACGAGGTACCGGTGTCGATGCCAGCGAGGGTCAACGCGACGGTGCCCACAAACAGCAGGCCGACGACGGCGAACAGGTCGGCAGCAGCATCCAGCGGGGACCCGGTCGCGACGATCGGCGCGACCGCGACGATGAGCAGCGTCGTCCCGGCGACAATCGCCGGCGCGGCGGCGAACACCACCGTGGTGCCCCGCGGGGTGATTTGCTGTTTACCGAGCTGTTTACGCAGATCGCGCCAAGGTTGCAGCACACCACCGCCGGCGCGCCCCTCCAGCCGTGCCCGCACTTGGCGCATCGCGCCGATCACCAACGGCGCGCCGGCCATCACCGCGCCGATCTGCGCGGCCCCCGCGACGTAGGACATCACATTCACCGGGCCACCACCAGCACGACCAGCACGACCAGCATGCCGTAGGCGAGATAGAGGTGCACGCTGCCGGTGTGGGCGCGCCTTACCAGCGCAGCGGCCGCGGCTACCGCCCCGACGACCGGGGCGTAGAGCCGTTCCTCGATCGCGTCGGCGATCCGGGTCCGGTAGGTGACGGCCTCGGCCAGGTACCGCGATTCGGTGAGATGGGTGACTTCGATGTCGGTGTCCGGGCGCAGCACGTCATCGAACACGCGCTGCAGCGGTTCGGCGAACGACGTTGCGGTGTATTGCATCCGTGGGGTGAGTTCGGCTGCGCCACATGCCCACAACGGCAACGTCACCGAATCCGGGCGCCGCCGCGACTGCCAACGCGCCAGGCCGACCGCGGCCAGCACGGCGGCAGCCAGGGCCGCGGCGATCACGCCCGGCGCGATCGAGCCGTGCACCCCTGGCAGCCGCAGCACAGCGCCAAAGTCAGTGAACACCACTGCGCGGGACGCGGGCAGCTCCGTGAGCACCCGCCGCAACGTGGACCCGACGACCAGCGGCGCCACCGCCACCACGACGCAGCCGGTCGCCGCGAGCGCCATCCCGGCGAGCATGCTGGCCGGCGCCTCCCGCGCATCGGCAGCCGGCTGCGAGCGCGGGCGGGCCAGGAACCCGATGCCGAACGCTTTCACCATCGCCGCCACGCCGAGTCCTGCGGTGAGCGCGACCGCCCCAACCGCCAGCGGCGCCGCCAAGGCCACGACCGTGTTGTGCCGCGGTGCGGCGTGAATCAACGACTGGACTAGCAGCCACTCGCTGACGAAACCTGCGCCCAGCGGCAACCCGGATGCGCCGAGCGCGGCCACCCCGAACAGGGCCGTGGTCGCGGGCATCCGCCGAGCCAGCCCCCCGAGTCGGTCCAGATCGCGCAACCCGGTCGCGGCCAGCACTGATCCGGCCGTGAGGAATCCCAGGCTCTTGAAGGCCGCGTGCCCGATCAGGTGCAGCAGCGCCGCGGTCATCGCGATCGTCGCCGCCGAGCGGGCGCCCGAATCCGCGAGCAGCGTTGCCGCCCCCAGTGCGAGGGTGATCAGCCCCATGTTCTCGGTGGTCGAATAGGCAAGCAGCCGTTTGAGATCCGTCGCCACCGACGCCTGCAGCACTCCGTACACCGCGGACACGCCTCCTGCGACCAGCAGCGTGATGCCCCACCAGCGCGGACCTGGGCCGAGCAGCTGCAGATCGAACCGGACAATGCCGTAGACGCCCAGGTTGACCATCGCCGCGCTCATCAACGCCGACACCGGACTCGGCGCCTCCGGGTGCGCCCGCGGCAGCCACGCATGCAACGGCAACAGACCCGCCTTCGAGCCGAACCCGGCTATCGTCAGGACGAACACCGCGGTCCGTGCACCGCCGCTCACCCGCGTCAGGTCCGCGAAGCGCCCGCCGCCGCCCGCCGCCGACAACACCATCAACCCGATCAGGATCGCGACGAAGCCGAGCTGGGTCATCACCGCATAGAACAGGCCCGCCGAGCGAACCTCTGGCCGGGTGTGTTCGGCCAGCACCAGCACCAGGGAGGCGATCGCCATCAACTCCCACCCGAACAGAAACGTGGTGACCGAGCCGGCGGCGGGCACCAACGGCATCGCCGCAACGAACAGCGGCAACACCGCCAGCGAAACTCGGCCCAGATGCTCACGCCGGGCATAGCCGATGAAATAGAAGCCGACCGGAACCGCGACCGCGCCGGTCAACGCCATGAAGAACCCACCGACCGGATCGAGGTCAAGCTGCACCCCGGACAACGGAAGCAGCCAGCCGATATGCACCTGTTGCTGCGCGCCGAACACCGCCGCGATCCCGCACACCGCCCCGCCAATTCCGAGGCCCGACGCGGTCAAGCCGGCCAGACGTGAATCGATGACGTTGCGGCGCGACGCTTTTGGCGCTTCCAACGCAGCGCCCGTGAGTGTCGCCGTCATTTCCCTGTTACCGAGCGCAGAGCGTCCACGATCTGCGAGGGGGTCGGTGGGCAACCCGCGATCTCGACATCGACGGGCACAATCTCACCCACCGCGCCGGCCACGCCATACCCATCCTTGAACACACCACGGTTGATTGCACAATCACCGCACGCGATCACCGCACGCGGCTGTGGCGTCGCCGCGAGCGTATTACGAAGCGGCTCAACCATATTCCGGGTCACGACCCCGGTCACCAACAACGCGTCCGCATGCCGGGGAGATGCGACCAACCGCGCCCCGAACCGTTCCGCGTCATACACCGGCCCGAACGCACCGGATATCTCAACCTCACAACCGTTGCACGAGCCGGCATCGACATGACGAACCTGCAGTGAACCCCGCACTCCCGCAGGCGGTTCCATCACCGACTCCGGCGCATTATGAGCCCGCTCGACGACACGGCCGACGCGCACGATCTTGCTCATCCAGCCCATACCGCTACCGGCCAACCGCAGAGCCGGCAGCGCGCAGGTGCTCCAGCACCGCGACCCGGTCGCTGAGCATCCCGGTCAACACCTTGCGCCCGACCGACAGCAACTCCGCGATGTCGGGCGACGCGATCGAATAAATCACCGAGTTACCGTCCTTGCTCGCCACGACCATACCCGCCCTTCGTAGCACCCCCAGCTGCTGAGACAGATTCGATGATTCCAGGCCCACCTGGGGCACCAGTTCACCCACCGACCAGTCCCGCACCGACAGCAACTCCAGGATCCTGATCCGTGCCGGATGCGCCAGAGTCTTGAAGAACTCCGCTTTCAGCTCGTACAACGGCTCCGACACCACGCATCTCCCGACCAGTTCGATTTCCACCGATCCACCTAGTTTAATAAACTATCAAATAGTGAATACGCTAGAGCCAGACATCCTCAATTGCGATTATAAGCAATTAAGCATCTTGTTAGAATGACGTGGATGGCCTGGGAAAACGCCGATGACGCCGCATCCCGATCCATCGGAACGTGGAGAGGCCGGGTTCCCAGCCCGCCGTCGGTGGGGATCATCGGGGTCTCACGCCATGCGCCCAGCAGCAGAGCAACTCGGTTGAGGCGACCTGCTCCGGGAAGCCGGCTGCCAGCCAGGCAGTGCGGGCGATGTTGCCGGCCTGCGGGCCGATCGCGTCGACGCAGCCGAAAATGACATCGTCGATCTTCGTCGGGCCTAATTGATTGTGCTCGAGCAGCTGCGTGATCACCCCGGCACCGAGGTCGGCGGGGTGCACCCCGCAGAGCGCGCCCCCTTCTTGCCCACCGCGGTGCGAACGGCGTCAACGATGTACGCCTCCGGCATCGAACACCCTCCTCCATCGACGGGAAACTGGCTCGGGCCGCCACCTTGCAGCACAGGAGTCGCTGAGGTCCGGTGAACGCAGCTACCTACACGCGAAGCCAAGCAAGTGCCTGGTCAAGACCAACACTGCGGATTCCCGCCCGACTTCTGGGGAACGCCGCGAGGGACGGGCTCCGGTGAGTCGGCTATATTTGTAATTGCTAACATTCGCAATTAATCGACCAACCGATGGCGGTGGAACTCGGCCCCGCCCGACAGAGGCACACCCCAGCCAGGAGCCCCGATGAACAACGACCCACAACGCAGTCGACCGACCGCCGTCCAATACATCGCCTACAGCTACGGACGGATCCTGCCCGCCTCGATGCGCGACTGGGTACGTAACGACCTCGCAGGCAAAGGCGCCACTGCGCGAACGATGATGTGAGTCATCATTCCGGCCTTTCTAGTGCTCGCCCCGTTCTGGCTGATCCCGACAACGCTGTACGTCCACGCCAGCATGACCCTGCCGATCTTCCTGCCGTTTATCCTTTTCTCGCACGCACTCAACAAAGTGTGGCGTCGGCACCGCCTCGCGCAGCACGGCCTCGACCCCGACCTCGTCGACGAGCTGGCCCGTAAGCGCGATGCTCACATCCACCGCGCCTACATCGAGCGCTACGGCCCCCGGCCATAGGACGGAATTCTGGGAACAAAACGCGGTGAAACCGTCTCAAATCGGTGCGACACGGCGCGGCAAGTGAGCAGTGCCACCCTTGTTACCTGCACATTTGACCCTCAGGGGCGGCGGCAAAATCCCTGGTGTGGGGGCCGTTTCATTGGCATGTCCTAATGGATCGCATTGTGTGCCAGATCGATGGCGTACTGATTCACAAAGGTGCCTGCCGGCGGATTTCCTTTATTGCATGTTCCGTCGGATTCGCCGGGTCGTTTGATCCACAAGAAGGCGTCGGCGTGCGCGCCTGCGGTAGTCGCGGTAGGCGCAGTGCCCAGTGCTCGGCCGTTGGGGTTGCACCAGTTGAGGCCGGAATCGGGCGCTGGTCCGACGCCGTTGCGCGACGTGTCGATTACGTAGTGTGAACCGTTGGTGAGCTCCGATATCGCCTCGCCGTAGCCGATTTCGTCATTGGTGGTGAAGAAGTTCGCAGTGTTGAGGCTGAAACCCCGCGCACGGGCGAGATCGACCTTGCTGAGTCTGGCGGCCATGTCTTCGGGGCTATGCCAGCGCAAGTGACCACCGTCGACGTACACGGCCGTGGCCGGATTGCGCGTCAGCGTGTCGACGGCGTAACTAATCAAGTCGTAGCGTTCTTGGCGCTGGTCAGCTGACAGGCAGTCGGCCATGGCGAGTGCATCGGGTTCGAGGATGATAGCCGCTCGCGAAGTGCCCAGGCCGGATGCGATGAGGTCGATCCACGCGCGGTAGTCGTCGGCGGTCGCCAAGCCACCCGCGGCAAAGCCGCCACAGTCGCGGTGGGGGATTCCATAGATCGCCAGAATGGGGATGGCGCCGGCAGCTTGCGCTTCGCCGGTGTACTTGCCGACCGTGCCTGCCGAGGAGCCCGGAACGATCCAATACGCCTGTGGCGTGTTGGCGATGGCGGTCAACTCGGGGCTCGGCGGATCGGCATGCTGCGCGGCGCGCATGGCCACCGAGGTGGGATTGACGTAGAAGGGCATGCCGGCCAACGGGTTGGCCTCGTCGGCTAAGCGCACCGCTGGGGCGGGACCGAGCTGCACCGGGTCGGCGAAAGAACCCATGCCGGCGAGTGCGGCAACTGTTAGGAAGCGGGCGATCCACTGCGCGGCTGCACCAGCAGCTGAGAACGTCACCCAAGGAAAATTAGTGCTCCGGCGCCGCGGGCGCCAATCGGCCGACGGCAGGTGATGGCGCGATCTGCGCTTGTTTCCGGGGGCCGTTTAGGTGTTTCGAGCGCCCCTTCACTGTGCGTGCGCCCCAAACGGCCCCTCTGGTGTCGTTATCAGGGTTCCGGCGTTGTTGACTTCCAGCTGTGTGACCTGCGGTGATGGATTTGGCGACACGCTGCTTCGATGCTGGGTTTGCGCTAGGTGGCTGGTGTCGAACGGCCATTGTGGGGGCGCTGGTTGACCGGTCGGGCTATCGGGTAGTGCTCGCGTGATCGTGAGTGGCCTAGCTCGGGTGAATTCGGTTGTCGGGATTGGTGATTCCGTTGCTTGGCCGGTCTAGAGGCGGTCCTGGTGGGCCGGTTGGCATCGCCGCCGGCCTCAGGTCGCGGCTGCGGCCCAGTTTGCGCCTTCCCGGTGTATTCCGAGCACACCCAGGCGTGCGAGGTTGATCGCGGCGGCCAGTAGGGAGAAGTCGGCGGCGGCCTTGGTGGTGCCGCGCATGCGCGCACGGCGGCCGCCGTGGCGGCGGCGCATCAGGTGGCCGATCTTGCGTTCCACTTTCGGGCGGGTGGCCTTGTAGTTGGCGACCCAGGCCGGATCTGCTTGGGCGGTGCGGGCGCGGGTGAGTTCGGCCTCGTAGCGGCTGATCGCGATGGTGCGCCCGGCGGTCGAGCTGGTGCACTGGGCCGCCAGTGGGCAGGAGGCGCAAGCCGGGCCGAACACCGCGGTCCCGCCACCGGCGGTGGCCGGGCGGATCGGCACGGCCACCGCGCCCGGGCAGGTGACCGTGCCCGCGGCCAGGTCGATGGCGAAGCGGTCCTTGGCGTAGCGGCCGCCCGGCGCGGTCGGTGGCTGCACCTTGGCGACGATGTCGGCGCCCGCGGTTTCCAGCACGGCCAGCAGCTTGCCCGCACCGTAGGCGGCGTCGCCGTAGACCGCCGGCCCGGGCTGGTCTTGGGCGCCGCGCACGCTGGGGGCGCTCCCGTCACCGTCACCGTCGCCGTGAGCGTGTCCGGCCGCGCCGGCCGCGGTCGTCGTGCCAGCACTTCTACCGAGGCTTGAGTCGTCCTGGGAATCAACGCAATCGCCGTCGGCGGTGTTGGTGTCGCCGGTTGGCGGGGCGGGCAGGTCGCCGGCCAGCAGGTCGGTGGCGGGTTCGGCGTCGCCGGCGCTGCCCGCGGTGACTTCGGCGGCGGTGATGATCTCGGCGCCGGGGTCGATCGCGATGTGGCCCTTGTATCCGTCGAAACCCCGCGCGGAGGTCTTGTGCCCGTGGCGGGCCAGCGCGTCCACCAGCTCCTCGCGCGCCTCCGCATCGTCGTAGTCACACACCGGTTTTCCCGCCCGCGCGTAATCGTCGTCGCGGGACAGCCGCGCGCGCAGCCGCGCGCGCAGCTCCGCGCCGGCCACCGCCAACAGCCCCCGGATCGCCGAGCGGATCAGCGTGACCGTGTCCATCGTGGCCACCGCGTCATACAGCGGGGTCGAATCCAGCGCCCGCTTGCGTCCGGCCAGCCCGGCGGCCTTGGCGGCCTGCAACGTCACCTCGAAGATCCGGTCCGGCCGATCCGAGCGGGCCAGCCGGGCGCGCATGTCCACCAGCACCGTGTGCACAAACCCCGGATAATCGAAGTCCAGCCCGCCGGCGGCATACTTCCAGCGCGCGTCGAAGGCGAACCGCTGCACCGCCTCCCGATCCGAGAGGCCCTCGATGCGCTGCAGCACCATCACCACCGCCACAATCGTCGGCGGCACACTGCGCCGGCCCACATCAGTGAACATGTCAGCGAACATCTCATCGCCGAACAAGCTCAAGCACTCCCGATGCAGCACGCCGTAAATCGAGTCCGGCGCCACCCGGCCCTCGCAGAAGTCCACCGTCGTCCGCCACAAAATCCGCCTGCTTCGGCGTCAAACCCAAACTCACCCAACCATTCTCGCTGACCGCGCCCAGTTACCCGGTCAACGCCACGCGAAAAACACCAGCCACCTAGTGGGGGCTGCCACCGACTTCGGCGGGTAACGGCGGCGGCAACGGCTTGGTGGGTGTCGGTGGCGGCGCGGCAGGCGCCGAGCCAGTCGGGGGTGCTGCAGGGGTTTTCGGCCCGTGGAAATATGCCATCGGTTCTTGGTGGATCACCTGGTTGCCCTTGGTGACGACCAGAGAACTCGACGTCACCGTGTATGTGACGCCATCGCTTTCGGCGACGTATCCGCCGGCGGCGGACGCCGACGCCGGCACAACCAGTTTGGCGCCGTCGCTTATCCGCACGCCGCGGTACTCGTACTTGCCGCTCTGGGTTTTGCAGATCGCCACCCGCGAGGTGGCCGTGCTGCCGAAAACCACCGCGGTGTCCGGCGCCGCGCAACGTGCTGTGGAGTCGACGAAACCCAGGGCGTCGGTCGAGGGGTCGGCCACCGCCAATGGCAGGCCGAGCGTGAACAGCGCCCAACCCGCCGCCGCGGCGGCGGTGGCGTGGCGGATGTGGGTCCGGGACGACGGCATCAGGACTCCACCACAACACGCCCAACCGGTTGGTGCGCGCATTCGCGCCGGAAGACTACCAAATCGTTAGCTCCCCGATACGCCAGCTAGATTCGTTGGCGGCGAACCGCGCCGATGAAAGGGTAAGCCATGGGACTGCTGTTCAATCCGAATGCTTACGACCCAGTTCAGTTCGACGCCATGACGCGGCGTCAACTCCGCGCGGTGATCGACTGGTTCGAACGACGCGGCAAGGCGCGGCTGCTCCGAGAAGATCTCGAGGCAAGGTGGGTGTCGGACTTCCTCGAATTCATCAAGCAAGCGCGGATCTTCGCGACCTTCCTCACCCCTTCGGAATACGGCGGCGGCGACCCGAACAAGCGGTGGGACACCTCCCGCAATGCCGCGCTGAGCGAGATCTTCGGCTTCTACGGGTTGTCCTACTGGTACGCCGAGCAGGTGACGATCCTGGGCCTCGGACCGATCTGGCAGAGCGACAACACCAAGGCCAAGGAACGCGCGGCCCGGCAACTCGAGGCCGGCGGCGTGATGGCGTTCGGGCTCTCCGAGCGCGAGCACGGCGCAGACATCTACAACACCGACATGCTGCTGACACCCGCTCGCGACAATGGCGCCGAGGGCGCGGAAAGACCCGTCTTTCGCGCGTCAGGGGAGAAGTACTACATCGGCAACGGGAACGTGGCGGGCATGGTGTCGGTGTTCTCGCGCCGCACCGACGTCGACGGCCCGGACGGCTACGTGTGGTTCGTCGCCGACAGCGGCCATGCGAACTACGAGCTGATCGGCAACGTCGTGCACGGCCAGATGTATGTCAGCAACTTCCGACTCAACCACTATCCGGTGCACGAGGAGGACATTCTGTGCACCGGGCCGGAGGCGTTCTCGGCCGCACTCAACACCGTCAATGTCGGCAAGTTCAACTTGTGCAGCGGCTCGATCGGGATGTGCGAGCACGCCTTCTACGAGGCGATCACCCACGCCAATAACCGTATTCTGTACGGAAATCCGGTCACCGACTTCCCTCACGTCCGCGCCAGCTTCGTCGAGGCCTACGCCAGGTTGGTCGCGATGAAACTGGTCAGCGACCGCGCGATCGACTACTTCCGCAGCGCCAGCCTCGATGACCGTCGATACCTGCTGTTCAACCCGGTGACCAAGGCCAAAGTCACCTCCGAGGGCGAGACGGTCATCACTCTGTTATGGGATGTATTGGCCGCCAAAGGCTTTGAGAAGAACGCCTACTTCTCGCAAGTGGCGCGGCTGATCGGCGCCTTGCCGCGGCTAGAAGGCACCGTGCACGTCAACGTCGCCCAGATCCTGAAGTTCATGCCCAGCTACATGTTCAACCCGAAGGCGTACCCGGAAATCGGCACTCGCACCGACCCGGCCGATGACGCCTTCTTCTGGGCGCAGGGCCCGGCTCGCGGCGCCTCTAAGGTCCAATTCGCCGACTGGACAACGGTCTACGAAAAGCACCTGGAAATACCGAATGTGGCGCTGTTCTATGAACAGACCCTTGCGCTCAAAGAGCTGCTGGCCACCGCCGCGCCGGACGCCGACCAAATGCGCGATCTCGACTTCCTGCTCGTCGTTGGGCACTTGTTCACGCTGGTGGTCTATGGCCAGCTGATCCTGGAACGAGCCGGTCTGATCGGGCTCGATGCGGATTTGCTCGACCAGATCTTCAGCATCCAGATCCGCGATTTTTCCCAGCATGCCGTCGCATTGCATGGCAAGCCGAGTTCGACGTCAGCGCAACAAGACTGGGTGATGTCGGCGGTACGCAAGCCGGTCGCCGATAAGGACCGCTTCGAGCGGGTCTGGCAGCAGGTCAAGGCATACGACGGCGCCTACGAAATGCGGCCGTAGCGCCGGGTCTAAGGTCGGCGGATGCGTGGACTGAAGATCCTGATCACCGGCCCAACCGGACAAGTCGCCAGTCCCATTGCCCAGGCCTTGGTGGCCGAGAACGAAGTCTGGGGTATCGCCCGGTTCACCAACGCGGCGGCGCGCGAGGCGCTGGAGAAGTTCGGGGTGCGGTGCGAAACGGTGAACCTGGCCGCGGGGGACTTCAGCGGGGTCCCGTCCGATTTTGATTACGTCCTCAACGTGGCGGTGGCCAAGAGCGGAACTGGGACACGCTGGCCCGCGTGCTCGGCGTGCCTACCACCATCGCCCGGCTCAACGTCCCGTTCGGCGACAACGGCGGCTGGCCGTTCTATCACATGGAGATGATGCTGGCCGGCATCCCGATCCCCGTCCCGGCCGGCGGCCCAGCCCGCTACAACCCGACCCACCAGGACGACGTCATCGCGACCACCCCGAAATTGCTTGAGGGGGCGTCGGTTCCGGCGACCACGCTCAATTGGTGCGGCGAGCAGATAGTTAGTCTGCAGGAGTGGTGCGGCTACCTTGGCTCGCTGGTCGGCAAGGAGCCGGTCTTCTCCGAAAGCGGGCGGGCGTTTGCGCGGCAATCCCACCGACTCGACTCGGATGCGTGAGCTCGTGGGCGCCACCACGGTCGACTGGCGTGACGTGATGCGCCGGATGGTAGCCGCGTTCCGTCCGGACCTCGTCGGCTCTGGCAGCGGCTAGTCCTGCTTGGCGATCAGCCGCTTCAGCGCCTCGCGATCGGGCGCCAGCAGCTCGTCGATGCGCGGCTGGTTCACGTCGGCGACGATGATCTCGCCAACCTCCTGATACACGTTGCTGAAGATGCCGTGGGATTTCATCTTTTCGGTCTGATAGATGTTGTCCTCGGTCGGTGTCACGTAGTACACGATCTCCGACTTGAACCGATGGATCAGCCACAGGTGGATGATGTCCATCAGCCTCTTCTTGCGCAGTTTCTCGGTGAACGTGTTCTGGTCACGCACCGTGAGGATGTTGCGTCCATGGCGGTCCTTGATCGGGTCGACGACCGCGTTCGCCAGCTGTTCCTCATCCTCGCCGTAGATACCGAGTTCGAGCACGTCCGAGCCGGCGCGCCGTGGCCGCAGCGTCACGCGGAGCTTCTCGCTGAGCTGGTAATGCTCGCTCCACAGCGCCAGCCAGTCCTCAAGCAGTTTCTTGGGCACCTCGGTCTGCACGAGGTGCTGGTGCTGAGTGGAGCCCTCGCCCATGGCCTTGGTGGTCGCCGTCCGGCCCGAGGACGCGGCCAGCGCGGCGTCACTGCGCGGTCCGCCGACGAGGGTTTGCGGTGTGCGGTAAGGCGATTCGACAAGGCGCATCTTGCGCTGCAGGCGAGCCAGCGCCAGCATGCCGTCTTGCCGTAGTGCGCTGGCGAATTCCTCGGCGGCGACGCCGTCGACCTGATGTCCGCCGTAGGTGATGAAGTTGAAAACGAAGCCCATCTTGCCGAGTTGCTCGGGGAACGCCCGCATCTCGTCGTCGCTCATCCCGGTGGTGTCCCAGTTGAACGACGGCGACAGGTTGTAGGCAAGCATTTTGTCGGGGTACACGGCGTGGATCGCGTCGGCGAACTGACGAGCAACGACCAGATCCGCTGTTTTGGTTTCCATCCACAGCAGGTCGGCGAACGGCGCTGCGGCAAGCGATTTGGCGATCGCATACGGGATGCCGCCGCGTATCTGGTAATAGCCCTCGGGCGTTTTGGCCCGCTCGCAGTCCCATCCTGGGTCCGTGCCCAATTCCCTGGCCTTCTCGCGGGCGGCATACAGCGACGCCCGCTCGGCGAACTGGCGCCATTCGGCGACACTCATATCGCGCGGTTCGCCCTCACTTTCGGCGAACTCGAGCAAGTCCGCAACGGCTTCGCCGTAGGTCATGAGTCCGGCGTCGTTCTGCCAGACGTCGACGAACTTCGACTCGACCTCGTCGAAGAGGGCGTCGATCGACTCCTGCGCGTGGTCCGGGGCGGCGGCGGCTTTGGCGATCAAGTCGGCGATCCCATGACGCTCCAACCAGGCATCGGCAGCGGCGTACTCGCCGTCGGGAAGGGCATAGAGCAGATGACCGTTGAGTTCTGTGAACCCCGCGTCGTAGAAGCGCCGCACCATCGCAAGGAAGCACGCCTTGTAGGACGGGATCTCCAGGTTCGTAGTGCCGAGAAGGAATGGCTGATCGCGCTCGTCGGCCCGGCTGTCCAGCAGGTTGGCCGCCTCGGCATCAGTGCGCGCGACGATGATGCCGGGAACTCGCATGATGTCGAGCTGGAAGCGGGCGGTGTTGAGACGTTTGATCTGTTCGTCGGACGGCACCAGAACCTTGCCGCCCTGATGCCCACACTTCTTGGTGCCTGGGCGTTGGTCCTCGATGTGGTATCCCGGCACCCCCGCCTCGACGAACCGTTTGATCAGGTTGCGCACATGCGGATCGCCGCCGTGGCCGGTGTCGGCGTCGGCGATGATGAACGGCCGGAAGTCGACCGCCGGCGTCCATTCCCGTTGCTCGTCGGTCATCCGCAACCGCAGGTATTGCTGATTGCGGTCGGCGGTGAGCAGGGCGCGCACCAGGGCGGCGGCCTCGTCGGGCACCTGGCTCAGCGGATAGCTGGCCAGGTCGGGTCCGGGGTCTTCGTGGATCGAGCCCTTAGCCGAGGTCGCCCACCCGCCGAGGTAGATGCCCTCGATGCCCGTCCGCTTCATCGTCACTGCCTGCCCGGGCGAGTATGGGCCGAAGGTCGTGATGCTCTTGCGCTGGCCGAACAGCTCACGCAGCCGAGGGTAGAACGCCTCGGCCGCTTTTCGGGCAACGATGTAATCGCTGGGGATGGTGCCGCGCTGTTCTACGACTTGGCGTGCGGTGTAGAGGCGAGTGATTCCGTCGAATCGCGGGCCGTCGAAGTACCGCTGGGTAGCGGCTATATCTTTCTCGACGTCTTTCTCGACGTCTTTCTCGACGTCTTTCTCGACGTCTTTCTCGACGTCACTGTGGAAGTTGTCGTCGAGGGATGTGCGGGCCTCGGTGTCCGCGTCAATTGCCATGATCGTTTCACTCCTGTTCCAGCCCGATTGCCCCGATGAGGAAAGTCTATGGGCTGCAGGGCATAGGCAGCATGACGTTTCAATTCGAAGATCTCGGCCGACTGCCGTCTGCAGCACACAGCCGCATCGAGGATGCCGCCAACCGGGCGCGGCTAAACCCCCGGGCGCCGACAAGATTCACGCGCGGCGGCACAAATGATTAGCGGCGACAACGTTTCGGCAGCTTTGGGGTATGCAAGTCGTATACACTACCGCCACGCGGCGACGGCGCCACATCTGAGGGGAGCTGCGATGAGTTCTCGACGAGCGGCCCGCACGCTGGGCGCCTCACCGAGGGTTTCGCAGGTTGAACTGCCGCCGAGCCGCGCCGTCGCCGTCCGCGCCCCGGATGGCACCCGCCTGCACACCGAGGTATTTGGGCCCGAGGACGGCTATCCGATCGTGCTTTCGCACGGCGTCACCTGCGCCATCCGGGTGTGGGCCTACCAAATCGCCGAGCTGGCCACCGATCACCGGGTCATTGCGTTCGACCATCGCGGCCATGGCCGCAGCGGTGTCCCCCGACGCGGCGGGTACAGCCTTGCTCACCTTGCCTCGGACGTCGACGCGGTGCTCGAGGCCACGCTCGCACCGGGCGAGCGTGCCGTGATCGCCGGACATTCGATGGGCGGCATGGCGATTGCCGCTTGGTCGGAGCGGTACCGTCATAAGGTCGGTGCGCGCGCCGATGCCGTCGCGCTGATCAACACCACCACCGGTGATCTGCTGCGCGAGGTGAAGCTGTTGCCGTTTCCGGCGCCCTTGGCGCCGGTCCGCGTAATGGGTGGGCGTGCGCTGGTCAACATCTTCGGTTCGTTCACGGTGCCGCCCGCGGTACGGCGCGCCACCCACGAAATGATCTCGATCCTGGCGGTCGGGGCCGACGCCGAGCCCGAGGTCGGGTCGCTGATCTACGAGCTGTTCGACGCCACGTCGCCGTTAGGACGCGGCGGCTGCGGCAAGGCGCTGGTCGACGCGCTGCAGCGTCGGCACATCGACCTCGCCGGCCTGACGGTCCCGACGCTGGTGATCGGCAGCGAACGCGACCGGCTGACACCGCTGGTCCAATCCCGTCGGATCGCCGAGGCCGCACCCAACCTGGTTGACCTCGTCGTGCTGCCGGGTGGGCACTGCTCGATGCTGGAACGCCCGGTCGAGGTCAACCGGGAACTGCGCGCGCTCGCCGAGTTGTTCACCGACAGCCGGCGCATCACCTCGTAGCTGGTAGCCGCGCAGCGACGTCGGCGGCTGCCCGCTGCCCGGAACGCACCGCGCCATCGAGGAAACCGGTCCACTCGTCGGCGGTCTCGGCGCCGGCCCAATGAATCGGCCCGACCGGGCGGCGTAACCGTTGCCGAGCCAGAGCTGGGTGCGCTCGCCGCCGATCATGGCCGGCCCAAACCGATAGCGACACAGCGGTGCACGCGGACGAATCCCACCACGCCGCTACCACCAGCGCCGCGTCTGGCGTGGCCGTGGCGGTCGACGCGGTTGTCGCCGCCGCCGTCATGGCCGCCGCCGTCGCCACGGTCGCCGCGGCGACGATCGATGCTGGCCAGCCCGACACCACCAGCAGTACTGGTCTTGAGGTGTATGGCGATTCGGCGTATGGCACCGGGGCCGCGCGTGCGGCCTACCAGCGCGGTGGGCACGACATGGTGATCAAGCCCAAGCCGCTGGTGCCCGCGGTGGCGGGTGGGTTCGCCCTTGACGACTTCGCCATCGACGAATCGGCCGGGACCGTCACCTGCCGGGGCGGGCATACCTGCACCATGACCGCCAAGCGGACGGTGACCTTCGGCGCGGTGTGCGCCGCCTGCCCGCTGCGGTCGCGCTGCACCACAGCCAAAGAGGGCCGCTTGATGAGTATCCACCCGCATGGGCAGCTGCTGCGCGCCGCGCGAGCCCAAGCCCGCACCCCCGAATTCCAGCAGGCCTACCCCACCCGTTCGACGGTCGAGCGGATCGTCGCCTGGACCGCCACCAACCGTGGACGGCGGATCAAACTGCGCTACCTCGGTGTCGATAAGAACCACGCCTGGTTCCGAACCCGTTGCGCTGCAATCAATCTCCGAACGCTCATCAACACCGGCCTGACCCGGCGGGACGGGACGTGGGCGCTGGCTTAACGGCCAGGCCCACCCTTGCCCTGTCGATACCCGCCGAGCACACTAGAAACGGCGGGAAGAACGACCACGTTATCGACCAATCAGGTCTGACTCACTGCCGAAGAAACGGCCTTGTCGGCGTTCTTCCCGCCCTACCACGTTTCCTTGTTCAGAGGCCTCCAAGGCCGCGCTGGAGCACCTGACGTCGTGTGCGGCCTACGATCGGCAGGGTCATGGCATCGCGGTCAACGCTCTATCACCATCCGAACCGATTATGACGCTGGGACTTTCGTATTATGCCCCCGAATTCGACGACGTGGCGCGGGCGGGGGAATTCGCCCAGGCGACAGTGGAGTTGGCGCTGGTTGACCCCGAGGCGGTGGCGGGGCGAACGATCGGTCATCTGCAGGTGCTCGACGGCAGCTTCCAGCCGTCGGCCTAGGCCTGAGCCGGCCTGACGGAGGTTGTCGGACCACCGCGCAATACTGCGGTTGCTGATCCGATCCTCAATGAAGGGATGGCGAGCATGGCCAATGTCGTGAACTATTTCGAGATCGGCACACCCGATGCCGGGGCCACCAGGGCGTTCTACGGCGGATTGTTCGAGTGGCAGGTTGGTGCGACCGGCGACTATCGCATGATCGACGGCGACAAGGGCGGGGTTTGGGACACCTCGGCCATGGGCGGCGGGTCGTATGCGATCTTCTACGTCCAGGTCGACAACGTTGCGGCCACCATCGAGAAGGCGACCGGACTTGGCGCGAAAGTGCTGGTGCCATTGACCGACAACGGCCCGCTCGAATTCGCTCATCTACAAGACCCGCAGGGCAACCGGTTTGGGGTATGGCGACCCAAAACCTAACTGCCTGAGGTAGACCGACCAGGAGTCGGCAGGATCTCAAGCCGGCTTGGTCGCGGTGACGGCGTTGATGATCACCGCGTGCAGCCGGTGCCAGCGCAGCGAGCAGAACCCGGCGCGCAGCAGACAGGTGGCGCGCTGCCGGGTGCGGGCCTTGCCGCGGCGGCTGGTGGGCATCGTCGGCAGCAGCATCCGGGAGAACTGGTCGACGAGCACCAGTCGGCCGCCGGGACGCAGCACGCGGACGCACGCGCGCAGTCCGGATTGCTGGTCGGACCAGTGATCGAATGAGGTCGTGCTGACGACCAGGTCGAAGCTGTCGTCGGCGCAGCCGATCTGTTCGGCGACGCCGACGGTGAACGTCAACCGGTCGTCGCAGGTAAGAGCAGTGGCCGTCTTCACCATCGCGGGCGCGGCGTCGATGCCGACGAGCTGTTCGGCGTCGGGATAGCGGTCGGCCAGCGCGCGCAGCAGGTAACCGGTTCCGCAGCCCAAATCGAGCACCCGACTCGGTGCTGCAACGGTTGCCACTGCGAGGGTGGCGGTGCGCTCGGCGATCTCGTGACGGAGGCGACCCCGCCAGCCGCGGTCGTAGCTCGCGGCCTGATCGTTGAACTCAGCGACGTTCCGATACGGCGGCACTGACCTAGCGACCCTTTGTCGCTAACGACCCTTTGTCGCTAGAAAGCCACCGGCCGGGTTGGTCCGGCGAGGCGTCTGATGATGAGCAGTTGCCCGGCGACCTCGTGGTCCGTCACATTCCAACGCTCGGCGATCATCGAACTACACGTTAGCGGTTAACCGGCTCACTTCTCGTTTTCGGGTGGGTCGGGGTCGCCGCGAAGGAGTTCTTCGGGGTGGTGGGCGTGGTTGATTTGGGGCGGGCCGGCGCCGTCGGTCCATCCGAGGCGGCCGCTGGCGGTGGTCTGGGTGCGCAGTTCGCCGCGGGTTGCCATGCCGTGGTCGCCGCCGCACCCGAAGAACAGTTTGTCGGCGTCGGTGCGGCCGCCGCGGGCGAAGTCCGGTGAGTGGTGCACCTCGCAGTAGTAGCCGGGTACCAGGCAGTGGGGGCGGGTGCAGCCGCGGTCGCGGGCGTAGCAGATCAGCCGTTGGTCGGCGGTGGCCACGCGTTTCTGGCGGCCCAAATATAGGGGGCGTTTGGTGTGGTCGTCGAACACCGCCAGATAGTGGATGCCGGTGGCGGCCATGGCGATGAGATCGCGCATCGGCAGCCGCGAGCCGCCGCCGGTGAGCGCGGGGGCGGGCATCGGGACCGACGAATCGACGGCGGCGTGGGCGGCCCGCTCTAGTTCGGCCAAGGTGGTGGTGGCGACCACGGTGACCGGGTGCCCGCGGTGCACACCGAGCCCGCCGGAGGCGATCGCGGTTTGCAGGCCGAGTTTGAGCGCGTCGTGGCGGCGTTGAGCGGGCGTGCGATCATCGCGCGCCTCTGGTTGTCCGTCGAGACGATGGCGGCCGGGCCGCACCGCGGCTTCGATGGCCTCGAAGTAGGCACGGGCCTCGGGGTCGAGCCAGCCGGAGAGCCGGGACATATCGTCAGGACCCTGTGGGCCGAGGTACAGGCCGCGGCGCCGTGCCCGGTCCTCGTCGCTGAACAAGCCGTCGGGATTGAGGTAGTCGGCGATGCGCTGGCCAAGTTTGACGACGACGCCGGCATCGACTTTGGTTGCGTGGTCGACGAGGGTGCGCTCGGCGGCGCTCACGTCGGTGGGCGAGACGCTGGCCGGGAGCACGTCGACTGCTCGGCATACCGCGCGGATGTGCTCGTCGCCGATGGCGCCGGCCTCGACCGCGGCCGCCAACGCCGGCAACTCCGGTGCCACCGGCGGGCCGGTCAGCGACCGGCGCGGCCGAATCCGGGCGGCGAGTGTGACCCGGCGGGTGATCTCGTTGGGAGTGATGCGCAGCCGCGCCCACAATGCGGATCGCATCGCTGCGATCGTCCCGGACTCGTCGGGCGGGTCGGCGATCTCGCCGAAAAATCGATACATCAGCCCGCGGTTGGCGCGCTCCTGGGTTTCCAACCGCTCAGCGACGTCGACGCGAAAGCCATTGCCCAGCAGATCCGACGACGTCTCCCGCAACACGTCATGGGCAGCGTCGATCGCATCCAGAGCGGTGTTGATCCGCTCCCGCGCCTGCTCGACGCCGATCGCTGGGGCCATACCCCGACGCTACGGACCAGCCCGACACATCCGCCCCAACCAACGCCGCACACCCCAATCTGTGGATAAACCCGCAACTGTGGACAACTCAGCATCCGCGTGTCGGGGGCGGCTTCCTGCACGGCCTGACTCACACGCTGGCGCGTCCGACTGCGTGCACTGCCTCGCCGACCGCGTCGGCGAGCGCGTCGATCTCGGTGGCGTCGAGACTTGAGATAGTGATCCGCATTCCCGGCGGCGTGCCGATCCTGAACCGTGTTCCCGGCGCCGCGGCCCAGCCCGCGCCGAGTAACCGGGTGATCGCCACGGTCTCGTCGGGCACCGGAACCCAGACGTTCAGGCCGGATCGGCCATGCGACGTCACACTGCGCAAGGCCAGCGCGTCGCGCAGCAGGGAGCGGTTGCGGGTGTAGACGGCTTCGGCCTTGTGCACCAAGCGTGTTGCCTGCTTGTCGCTCCACAAGCTGACGGCAACGTCCTGCAGCAGGTAACTGACCCAACCGGGTCCCAGGCGCAGCCTCCCGTGCACCCGCTCAACCGTGCGGTGGTCGCCGGCGAGCAGCGCCAGGCTCAGGTCTGGGCCGTATGCCTTGGCCGCCGACCGCACGAACGCCCAGTGCCGAGTCGTGCCGACCACGGTATGCAGGGCAGCGCCGGCGATGCCCGCGCTGTGGTCGTCTTCGATGACCAGCACGTCGGCGTGATCAGCCAGCAGCTGGCGCAGCTCGGCCGCACGCGCGGCGGAGACGGCGGCGCCGGTCGGGTTCTGCGCCCTTGACCTGGTCGAAGTCTCCGCCAAGGTGCGCGACGGGGGACTGGTCGACGACGAGCAGGACACCGATGTCCCCCGAGTGGTGAGCGCGAACCGCGAGGTCGCCGCGGGCGCCGGTCGAATTTTCGAACTGATCGCCGACCCTTCGCAGCAGCCGCTGTGGGATGGCAATGACAATCTCGCGAAAGCTGAATCAGGACAACGTATTAGCGGCGTCGGAGATGTTTTCGTCATGACCCTCACCATGGGCAGCATCCGGGAGAATCACGTCGTCGAGTTCGAAGAAGGCCGTCGCATCGCCTGGTTCCCATCGGAATCGGGTCGGCGACCGCCGGGGCGTCTGTAGCGCTGGGAGCTGGAACCGCTGAGCGACACCCGCACACGGGTCGCCCACACTTACGACTGGTCCCGATTGACCGACAAGAACCGGCTGCCACGCGCGCCCCAAACGACGCCGGAGCGGCTTCGGGCATCCCTCGACCGGCTCGCCGAGATCGCCGAGCGCGACGGCTAGCCGGCCTCCAATCGGCGCAACTGCACCGATCGCTGGCAGCGCAGGTGGCCTCCGTGCCAGGATGAACAGACTCCGATGCCGCACCAGCGGCAGGCAACCAGTCGAGCGGTGTGCCAATGTTTGACAAGGCGACAGGCCGCGTGGTCGCCGTGATCGTGCTGTTGATCGTGATTGCCGCGTCGTTGCGCGGCTATCTTCCAGGTGTCGAGCGTGCCGCACCGAAAAGGCCACCGGACAGCGGCTCGTCGCTGGTGTATGTGATCGCCATGCTCAGCGTGTCGGTAATTATCTTGGCCGTGGCGATCATCCTCCGGCTGCGTAATCCGCGTAGGGCGGGAGCGAGCGCCGGCGCGCTGCCGCAACGGTTTTCCGGCGGGCGGAGCCGACCGGCTTGGCAAGTGTTGGTGATCGGCGCCGCGGTGCTCGTCGCATGGCTGCTGACCGTCTGGCTGCTTTCGCGGTTCATCGTGGTGCATACCGTCGGTCAGACCCCCACCGCGCCGGCATCAAACGCCCCCGCGCCCGCCAAGAGCGTCCCTCCGCCGCAACAGCCCCGGGACACCGGCGGCGATCGGGACATGCTGCGCTACCTGATCACGACCGCGGTGGCACTGCTGGCGCTGGTCGTGGCGGGCGCGGTAGTCGCCGCGCGCCGGCGACGGGGCGGGGAGGCGCTCATGGTCGCTGCCGAACCGCCGCCCCCACCAGCCATGCCCATGGGCGCCTCCGGGTCGCTGGAGCGGGCCGCCGAACTCGGACTGGCCGAAATCGGGGACCGCAGCCGCGAACCGCGGGAGGCGATTATCGCTTGTTATGCGGCGATGGAACGCGAGCTGGCGTATGTTCCGGGGGCCGCCCCCCAGGACTTCGACACCCCCACTGAGGTGCTGGCCCGGGCCGTCGAAAACTGTGTGCTGCATGTTGATAACGCTAGCGAGCTGGTGAACTTGTTCGAAGAGGCACGATTCAGTCCGCATGTGATGAGCGAGGCGCATCGGGAAAGCGCACTGCGTGTGCTGCAGCTGGTTCTGGCTGAATTGCGGAGCCTGGTATGAAAAAGGTTATCGCGCTGGGTGTTTCGATCATATTGACCGCAGAGCTGGCGACGCTGTTGCTGCAAGATCGTCGGCTTGTGCTCTGGGCAGCCGGAATCGCGGCGCTGTTCGCGTTGGCCAATGTGCGACAGGTCCTCGGCTACGGGGGCGAATCGCCGCCGCTCGCAGCCCCGAACGTCCTTGAGGAATCGCTGCGTGGTTGGCTATCGCGGACTGAGACGCTGATTCACCGTTCGGAATCCACCCGAGCCGACTGGGACCGCCACCTGCGTCCGATGCTGGCCCGACGGTTCGCCATTACCACCGGCCAAAGCCAAGCCAAGGACCCGGCGGCGTTCGACGCCACTGGCCGAACGCTTTTCGGCCCGCAGCTGTGGGCGTGGGTGAATCCCAACAACGTCGCGCAAACCGGTGAGCGCGAACGCGGGCCGGGCCGGGCGACGCTCGCCGAAATCCTGGAACGGTTGGAACAGCTATGACGAAGGGTGCGGGTGAAGAGATGACTCGAAAATGACCACGCCGGCACCTATAACGACGGCCCACGCGGTGGCTGTGCTCGACGAAATCGAGCGCGTCGTGGTGGGAAAGCGTGCCGCGCTCAGCCTCATCCTCACCACCGTGCTCGCCCGCGGGCACGTACTGATCGAAGATCTGCCCGGCCTCGGCAAGACGCTGATCGCCCGGTCTTTCGCTGCCGCGCTCGGGCTGGATTTCACCCGCGTGCAGTTCACCCCCGACCTGCTCCCTGCTGACCTGCTCGGCTCGACGGTCTACGACATGCAGTCCGGGCGCTTCGACTTTCGTCCGGGACCGATCTTCACCAACCTGCTGCTTGCCGACGAAATCAACCGGACGCCGCCCAAGACCCAAGCGGCCTTGCTGGAGGCGATGGCCGAGGGCCAGGTCAGCATCGACGGCGTAACGCACCCGCTGCCCAAACCGTTCATCGTTTTGGCCACCGACAACCCGATCGAATACGAAGGCACCTACCCGTTGCCCGAAGCGCAGCTGGACCGCTTCGCGGTTCGGCTCGAACTGCGCTACCTCTCCGAGCGCGACGAGGCCTCGATGCTGCGCCGCCGCCTCGATCGCGGCTCGGCGGAGCCGACCGTCAGCCAAGTTGTCGACGCTCACGATCTGCTGGCTATGCGCGAGTCGGTCGAGCAGGTGAGTGTCCACGAAGATGTGTTGCACTACGTCGTCTCGCTTGCCGCGGCGACCCGTCACCACCCCCAAGTCGCGGTGGGCGCCAGCCCACGTGCGGAAATCGACCTGGTCCAGCTGGCCCGCGCCCGTGCCCTACTGCTTGGCCGCGATTACGTCGTACCCGAAGACATCAAGGCGCTGGCCACCCCCGCTATCGCGCATCGGATCACCTTGCGGCCGGAGATGTGGGTACGAAAGATTCAAGGCTCCGACATCGTCGAGGAACTGCTACGGCGGCTGCCGGTTCCCCGAACGGGCGGCGCTCCGCGGTAAGCGACACGACGACGTGACCGAGATTCGGGAAGTCCAATTGCGCTGGCGGGCATCGGCGTTGACGCGGGCAATCGCAACCTGTGCCGGACTGGCGCTGGCCGTCGCGGTGATCGGATCGCGATGGCAGTTGATTGCGTTCGTGGCGCCGCTGCTCGGTGTGTTGTGTTCCATCAGCTGGCAGCGACCATTGCCGAGGGTCAATGTGCATGCAGAACCCGGTTCACAGCGGTGCTTTGAAACCGAGCAGGTGCAGCTAAACGTCTGGGCCACCACCCAAACCTGTGGCGCCGCAGTAAAACTGACGGTGTCAGTGGCCGACGGGATGCGACTGGAGGTTTTAGACCGAACATCGCGACAGCGGCAGACGGTGGCCACTACAGCGCAACGCTGGGGCCGTTACCCCATCCGGGCCACGGTCGAGGTCGTCGCGCACGGCGGGCTGCTGACCGGGACAGGCACCGTCGACGCGGCCAAGGTGACGGTGTTTCCGATGACGCCGCCGCAACCGACCGCACTGCCGCCGACCGAGCTGCTCGATCGGCTCGGCACCCACCTGACCCGGCACATCGGCCGCGGCGTCGAGTACGCCGACGTTCGCAGCTATGTGCCCGGTGACCAGCTGCGCACCATCAACTGGCCGGTGAGCGCCCGCCGCGGCCGCCTGCATGTGACGCAGCGGTTGACCGACCGGTCCGCCGATGTGGTGGTGCTCATCGACGGCTATCCGCAGCCGGCCGGTCCGGCGACGGCCTCGACCGAGCGGACGGTGCGCGGTGCCGCACAGGTGGTGCAGACCGCGCTGCGCAGCGGTGATCGGGCCGGCATCGTCGCGCTCGGCGGTCGCCGGCCCCGCTGGCTGGGCGCCGACATCGGCCAGCGTCAGTTCTATCGAGTGCTCGACACCGTGCTTGCGGCGGGTGACGAATTCGAAACCACCACTGGGACTTTGGCGCCGCGCGCAGCTATTCCGCCGGGTGCGATCGTGGTCGCGTTCTCCACCCTGCTGGACACCGAGTTCGCGCTGTCACTGATCGACCTGCGCCGACGCGGACACGTCGTGGTGGCAGTCGATGTTCTGCAGGGCTCACCGTTCGCCGCCCAGCAGGATCCCTTGGTGGACCGGCTGTGGACGTTGCAACGATCGGCGATGTATCGCGACATGGCAACCGTCGGCGTCGACGTGGTCGGCTGGCAGGCGGACCGCAGCCTGGACCAATCGATGCGTCTGGCGCCCGATCGTCGGCGGCCGGTCACGGGACGCCGACGATGAGGCAGGGCGGGCAGTTGGTGGCGAGCTTTTTGGCCGCCTTGTCAGCGGCCTTCGGCTTCTCGATGGTGGCGGCCGTAGGGGTCGGCGCGCAGGGTCCGGCCCTGATCGCGGTGACGGCCGCGCTGGTCGCGCTGGTGGCCGGTGTCCTGTTTCGCCCGGTCGCGACGCTGGCGGTGCTGCTCACCGTGGGGGTGATCGCGCTGTCGGATCCGGCGGCCGCGCTGGCCGCGGTATCCGGATTGTCCGCGGCAGTCTACTTGGTGCTGCGGCATGCGGCCGGTGGCGGCGCGGGGCTGGACGGTGTTAGCGGGGCAAGCGTGGCCGGAGCCCTCGGATTCGCGTTCGCCGGCCTGGTCGCGACGGCGTTTCCGCTGCAGCTGCCCTGGTTGCCGTTGCTGGCCCCGCTGGCCGTCTTCACCGTGTACCTGTTAGCCACCCGGCCATTCCTGCAGAGCTCCGAAGCCGTCGGGAGCAAAGGCGTTTTGCAGGAGATTTATCCTACACGGCGGTTACGAAACCCACCTTGACCGCCGTGGGGATGGGTTAAAATGTCGGCATGCCTCACGAAGAGCGGGCGCTTATCGGCGACGTTGAGCGTCGGCTGGCCAAGAAATACACGGCTCTTCCCGAGGATCACATCGCCGCCGTCGTGCGGCATGCTTATGCACAGTTCCAAAGTAGCCGGGTGCGTGGTTTCATTCCTTTGCTAGTGGAGCGGCGCGCCGACGAGGAACTCGAGGAACTAAGCGTCTTGCGACCGGATCTGGCCGCGCTTGCCTTGCGCGATCTCACCATGGCGGGCAACGCCTAGCGCCGTCGCGAACCCTTCGGCGCCGGCATCTCAACCATTGCCAGCGGGCCGGCAGTGCCGTCGAAGTCGCTGAGAACCAGCGGATCTGTCATCTCACGAATTGCGCGGCCTGGTTGGCGAGATCGAGCAGCGGCTGCGGGAAGACACCCAGGCCGATGGTCACCGCTGCGCACACCGCCATCGCGGCTTTACTCCAGAAGCTGGGCATCACGACGTGCAGCTGATCGGCGGGCGGCTCAGTGAAGAACATCAGCACGATCACCCGCACGTAGAAGTAGGCCGCGACCCCGCTGGCGATCACACCGATGATCACCAACGGCACCGCACCGCCCTCGGCCGCCGCCTGGAAAACCGCGAGCTTGCTGACGAATCCGCTGGTCAACGGGATACCCGCGAAGGCGAGCAGGAACATCGAAAATAGCAGTCCCACACCGGGATAACGCTGGCCGAAGCCGGCCCAATGCGACATGGTGGCATCTTCGTCGCCGCGGGCGTTGCGGACCAAGCCGACGACGGCGAATGCGCCCACGGTGCTGAAGCTGTAGGCGACCAGGTAAAACATGGTCGACGCCAGGCCGGCCGGATTGTCTGCGATGACACCGGTGAGGATGAAACCCACGTGTGCGATCGACGAGTACGCCAGCAGCCGTTTCACGTCGGTTTGGTTCACTGCGGTGACGGTGCCGACCACCATGGTCAGGATCGAGATCGCCCACAGCACAGGCCGCCATTGGTCATGTAGCGGCGGAAGCGCCACGTAGACGACGCGCAGCAGCGCGCCGAACGCCGCGACCTTGGTAGCCGCGGCCATGAACCCGGTGATCGGCGTTGGTGCACCCTGGTAGACGTCGGGAATCCACGAATGGAACGGGGCCGCGCCGGCCTTGAACAACAGGCCGACGGCCAACAATGCGACGCCGATCAACGCCATCGATCCGCCTGCGCCGCCGCGCAGCTTTTCGGCGATGCCGGGCAGCGACAGCGTGCCCGTCGCGCCGTAGAGCAACGCAACGCCGTAGAGGAAGAAGGACGACGAGAATGCGCCCAGCAGAAAGTATTTCACCGATGCCTCCTGAGACAGCAAGCGGCGGTGACGGGCCAGCCCGCACAACAAGTACAGCGGCAGCGATAAGACTTCCAGCGCGACGAACATCGTCAGCAGGTCGTTGGCCGCGGGGAACACCAGCATGCCGCCGACGGCCAGCATGGTCAGCGGGAAGAGCTCGGTCTGTCTCACCCCGGCGCGGATAGCCTGATGCTCAGCCGCGCTGTCGGGCACCGCAGAGGCTTGCGGGGTAAAAGAATCCAGCCCGGCAGCGATGTGGGCGGTGGCGGTCGCCGCGCCCGGTCCGGTGGCGGCGCCCTTCTCATCACGCCGTTCGGCGATGAAGATCACTGCCAGCACGCCCACCAGCAGGATGGTGGCCTGCAACAGCAGAGTGGGTCGGTCGATAGCCAGCGCCTGCAGCACCGCTGTGCGGCCGGTCTGCGGCAGCTGTCGGCCGACGACGACGACCGCGACGAAGGCGGCGATCAGCCCGCTGACCGCAAGGACAACCTGGGCGCCGTAGCGGGCCCGCCGCGGCAGGAACGCCTCCACCAGAACCCCGACCACAGCGACGCCGAAGACGATGAGCATCGGTGAGAGCAGGCCGTATTCGACGCTGGGAGCGGGCACAGAAACAGACGTCATCGGCGCGGTCCTTCCGCCGTTCCCGGTACGCGCGTGACACCCGCCCGCACGATCGGTGCGGGGTCGTGCTGGCCGATGGCGGTCATGGTGTTGGCCACCGCCGGGTTGATGATGTCCAGCACCGGTTTCGGGTACACGCCGAGCACCAACAGCAGCGCGATGAGCGATGCGACAACGACGATTTCGCGCGGCACCAGGTCACGGATCCGCTCGTTGCCCGCGGCGAGCGGGCCCGTCATCGCCCGTTGGTAAAGCCACAGAATGTAGATCGACGAGAGCACCAGCGCGGTGACCCCGAACGCCGCCGCGAGCCAGTAGCGGCTATACGCGCCGATCAGCACCAGGAACTCGCTGATGAACGGCGCCAGCCCGGGCAGCGACAACGTGGCCAGACCTGCGACCAGGAACGTGCCGGCCAGCACCGGCGCCACCTTCTGCACACCGCCGTAGGCGGCGATCGACCGGCTGCCGCGGCGCGAGATCAGGAATCCGGCGATCAAAAACACTGCGGCGGTGGAGATGCCGTGGTTGAACATGTACAGCGTCGAGCCGCTCTGGCCCTGGGTGGTCATCACAAAGATACCCAGGATGATGAAGCCGAAGTGCGAGATCGATGTGTAGGCGATCAGCCGCATGATGTCGGTCTGGCCGATGGCCACGATCGCGCCGTAGATGACGCCGATGACCGCCAACACCACGATGGCCGGCCGGAAATATGTTGACGCGTCAGGGAACAACTGTAGGCAATAGCGCAGCATGCCGAAGGTGCCGACCTTGTCCATCACCGCGGTGATCAGCGCCGCCGTGGCCGGTGTGGACTCCACCACGGCGTCGGGTAGCCACCGGTGGAACGGCCACAGCGGCGCCTTGATCGCGAACGCGAACATGAAGCCCAAGAACAGCGCTTTGAGCACCGCCGACGAGGCGCCGAATGATCCCGACGAGACGGCGGCGACGATCTGGCGGAAATCGAAGGTGCCCGAACCATGTTCAGCGGTCACCACGTACAACCCGATCACGGCGGCCAGCATGATCAGGCCGCCGAACAGGTTGTACAACAAGAACTTCACCGCAGCGCGGGACCGGTGGGCGCCGCCGAAGCCGCCGATGAGGAAATACATCGGGACGAGCATCGCCTCGAAGAACACGTAGAACAGCAACACGTCCAGCGAGACCACCGAGACCAGCACCATCGACTCGACCGTCAGCGCCAGCGCGACGTAGGCCTGGGGACCGCGCGAGCGCTCGCCACCTGACGACCGCCAGCGCAGCGGGTCGTCAGCATCGGCACTGTCGTTCCAGCCCGCCACCAGCAGCAGCGGTACCAGGACGGTGGTCAGCAGCACCAACACCAGCGCAATTCCGTCGACACCGAGGGTGTAGCCGGCGCCGAATGCCGGTATCCAGCGGTGGGTTTCAACGAATTGGTAAGTCTGGCCGCCGGTCTTGAATTCGACCGCGATCAGGATGGACACCACCAGCACGGCCACCGAAACGGCCAGGCCGGCCCATTTCGCGAATTGCCGCCATCCGGCCGGCATCAGGATGACGGCGATGGCGCCGGCCAACGGCGCCATCCACAGCACGGACAGCCAGGGGAAGGTCACCACAGTCGCACCGCCAAAATCGCCGCGGCGACCAGCGCCGCGCCCACAAACATCGACAACGCGTAGTTGCGGGCGAACCCGGTCTGCAATCCGCGCAACCGGTCCGAGGTCCGGCTGACCAACGCGGCCAGGGCGTTGACCGAGCCGTCCACGCCCTGGTTGTCGAATTCGACCAGCGCGTGGGTTAGTTGCCCACTGGGTCGCATGAACACCTCCTCGTTGAAGGCGTCGCCGTAGAGATCGCGGCGCGCGGCCGTCGTCAGCACCGACACCTCGGCGGGTGCGGTGTCGGGGACCCTGCGCAGGCCGTAGAGCAGGACGGCCACGCCGATGCCGACCACGACGATGCCGACCGTGACGATGGTGAACGCCCACGTCGGCAAGACGGGCGAGCTTTCCTCGAAGCTGACTACCGGTTCCAGCCAGTGCCGCAGCGTGCCGCCGATGGCCAGCAGTCCGCCGGAGAACACCGACCCGACCGCGAGCAGGCTCATCGGCCAGGTCATCACCGCGGGCGCCTCATGCGGACGTGTTTCTGCGGCCCAACGCTTTTCACCGAAGAACGTCATCAGCATCACCCGAGTCATGTAAAACGCGGTGATCCCGGCGCCCAGCAGCGCTGCCCCGCCCAACAGATAGCCGCGGACTCCGCCGGCGTCCAGCGCGGCTTCGATGATCGCGTCCTTGGAGAAGTAGCCGGCGAACGGCGGCACTCCGATGATCGCCAGATAGCCCAGCCCGAACGTCACGAAGGTGATCGGCAGCGCCGCACGCAGCCCGCCGTAGCGGCGCATGTCCTGTGCCCCGTCCATCGCGTGGATGACCGCGCCGGAGCCAAGGAACAGGCCGGCTTTGAAGAAACCGTGGGTGAGCAGATGCATGATCGCAAAGACGTAGCCGGCCGGGCCCAGCCCCGCGGCCAGCACCATGTAGCCGATCTGACTCATGGTCGACGCCGCCAGCGCGCGTTTGATGTCGTCCTTGGCGCAGCCGATGATCGCCCCGAACAGCAACGTCACCGTGCCGACGACGATGACGCCGAGCCGTGCGTCCGGCGCCAGGTCGTAGAGCGGATTGGATCGCACAATCAGATACACCCCGGCAGTCACCATCGTGGCGGCGTGGATCAGCGCGGACACCGGGGTGGGACCCTCCATCGCGTCCCCGAGCCAGGCCTGCAGCGGAACCTGCGCGGATTTGGCGCAAGCCCCCAACAGCAGCAGCAACCCGATCGCGGTGAGCGCGCCGCGGCCGGCTCCCGGCGCTTGGCCGAACACTTGCGCGTACGACAGCGTCCCGAAGTTAGCGAAGATCACGAAGATCGCCAGCGCCAGTCCGGCGTCCCCAACCCGGTTCATCACGAACGCCTTCTTGGCCGCGGTGGCCGCGGTCGGCCGCTGATACCAGAAACCGATCAACAGGTACGACGCCAGGCCCACGCCTTCCCAGCCGGTGTAGAGCACCAGGTAGTTGTCGGCCGCCACCAGCAACAGCATCGCCGCCAAGAACAGGTTGAGGTAAGCGAAAAACCTGCGGCGGTCGGGGTCTTGCGCCATGTAGCCGACCGAGTAGATGTGGATCAGCGATCCGACGCCGGTGATCAGCAACACGAAGCAGATCGACAACTGGTCGATCTGCAGACCCAAATCGACGTGCAGACCGCCGACGGGGATCCAGCTGAACAGGTGCTGGCTGATGGTCCGGGCGTCGCCGTGCCGGCCGAGCAAGTCGGCCAGCAGCGCCAGACCGATGCCGAACGCGCCCAGCGCGGTCGCGCAGCCGAGCAGGTGGCCCCACGCGTCGGTGCGTCTGCCGCCGAGCAGCAGAATCGCGGCGCCGGCCGCGGGCAGAGCTACGACCAGCCACGTCAAATGCGTCATCCGGTCAGCCCTTGAGCAGGTTGGCGTCGTCGACCGAAGCCGATTTGCGGGCACGGAAAATCGTCATGATGATGGCCAGGCCCACCACGACTTCGCAGGCGGCGACGACCATGGTGAAAAACGCCACCATCTGGCCGTCGAGTTGACCGTGCATCCGGGCGAACGTGACGAACGCGAGGTTGACCGCGTTGAGCATCAGCTCCACGCACATGAACATCACGATGGCGTTGCGGCGCAACAACACACCGGCCGCCCCGATGGTGAACAGCAGCGCCGAAAGATAAAGGTAGTTCTGCGGGTTCATCGCGCACCCTTTCCGGTGATGCCGCCAGGTCCATTGGCGCCACCTCGGGCATGGGATTCCAGCTCCTCGGCCGTTCGCTGTTCCAATACCTGCGGCACCGACAACCGGGAGTAGGAGCCGTCCGGCAGCCGCGCGGCCATGTCGACCGCGTTATGCCGGGCATAGACACCCGGACCGGGCAGCGGCGTCGGGTGACCACCCGGGTAGAACCGTTCGATTGACTGCTCCCGCTGAGTCTTTCGGCGCTCAAAGCGCTCGCGGTGCGCCAAAATCATCGCGCCCACGGCGGCGGTGATCAGCAGTGCGCTGGTCAGCTCGAACGCCCACAGGTAGCGGGAGAAGATCAGCGCCGCCAGACCCTGGACGTTGCCGCCGGCGTTGGCTTTGGTCAATCCGGTGAAACCGCCGGCGGTCACCCGGCCGATGCCGGCGATGAGCACCGCGCCGAATCCGACACCGGCGACCACGGCGGCCACCCGCTGTCCCCGCAGCGTCTCGACCAGAGACTCGGCCGAGTCAACGCCGATCAGCATCAGCACGAACAAAAACAGCATCATCACGGCGCCGGTGTAGACGACGATCTGGACCACGCCGAGGAATAGCGCGTCCTCGATCATGTAGAAGACCGCCAGGATGATCATGGTCATCGCCAGAAACATCGCGGAATAGACGGCGTTGGCGGCCATCACCACGCCTGCCGCCCCGATCAGCGCCAGCGCGCCCAGCGCGAAGAACGTCACCGCCTCGCCGGTGGAGGTGCGGGTAATTGCGTCAGCGGCAAAGTGGCCGGCCAGCAGCGTAGTTCCCGGGCCGGTCATAATGCGGCATCCGAACTGTGCTTGTCCCGCAGGCCTTCTGACGTCACGTTGCCGCGGTAGTAGTCGGCGTCCGTCGCACCGTCGGCCCTCGGGTGCGGCGCCGGCGTCATCCCGGGCTCCAGCGGCGCCAGCAGCCGGTCCTTTTCATAGATCAGGTCGGCGCGGTTGTCGTCGGCCATCTCGTAGTGGTTGGTCATCGTCAACGCGCGGGTTGGGCACGCTTCGACGCACAGTCCGCAGCCGATGCACCGCAAGTAGTTGATCTGGTAGACGCGTCCGTAGCGCTCGCCGGGGGAGAACCGCTGCTCCTCGGTGTTGTCGGCGCCCTCGACGTAGATGGCGTCGGCCGGGCAGGCCCAGGCGCACAGCTCGCAGCCGATGCACTTCTCCAAGCCGTCCGGGTACCGGTTGAGCTGATGGCGACCGTGATAGCGCGGTGCCACCGGGCCGGGTTTCTCCGGATACTCCTCGGTGACCGGCCTTTTGAACATCGTCCCGAACGTGACGCCGAATCCGGCGAGGGAGCTGAGGAATTTAGCCATTGACAGCCTCCTTGGTCGCCGGTGCCAGCGGCCGGCCCGGCAGTGGCGGCGTGGGGAACGCCGGCTCGGAGCGCTGTACCGCCACCGGCAATTCGTGGCGCTTCTTTTGGCTTCGCTTGCTGCCGAACGGTTTTCGCAACAGCGCCAGCAGCAACGCGGTGACGACGAGGCTGGCGATCGCCAGCGCCGGCGTCCAGTGCGAATAACCTTCGTCGCGCAGCGTGCGGATCGTCGCGGCGATCAGCGCCCACGCCAGCGACACCGGGATGAGGATCTTCCAGCCCAGCGCCATGAATTGGTCGTAGCGCAGTCGCGGCAGGGTGGCTCGCAACCAGAAGTAGGCGAAAAGGAACAGCCACACCTTGGCGGTGAACCACAGCACCGGCCACCAGCCGGAGTTGGCGCCGGCCCACATGTCCAGCGGCCACGGCGCATGCCAGCCGCCGAGGAACAGCGTGGCGGCCAACGCCGACACCGTGGTCATGTTGATGTACTCCGCCAGATAGAACATCGCGAAGCTCAGCGACGAGTACTCGGTGTGGAAGCCGGCGACCAGTTCGCCCTCGGCCTCGGGCAGGTCGAACGGCGCGCGATTGGTCTCACCGACCATCGACACCAGGTACACCGCGAACGACGGCAGCAGCAGAAAGACGTACCAGACCCGGTCCTGGGCCGACACGATCTGCGAGGTCGACATCGTCCCGGCGAACAGGAACACCGTCGCGAACGACAACCCCATCGCCACCTCGTAGGAGATCACCTGCGCGGTGGAGCGCACCCCGCCCAGCAGCGGATAGGTCGAGCCCGACGACCAGCCCGCCAGCACGATGCCGTAGACGCCGATCGACGACAGCGCCAGGATGAACAGCACCGCCACCGGCAGGTCGGTCACCTGCAGCGCGGTCCAGTGGCCGAAGACCGACACCTGCGGCCCGAAGGGGATGAACGCGAAGGCGGTGATCGCGGGAATCGTGGAGATCGCCGGTGCCAGTATGAAAATCGGCTTCTCGACGCCGAACGGGGTGATGGGCTCCTTGAGCGCCAGCTTGACGCCGTCGGCCAGGCTCTGTAGATATCCCCGCGGGCCGACCCGGTTGGGCCCCCACCGCATCTGCATCCGGCCCAGGATCTTGCGTTCGGCCAAGATCGCGACCAGCACCGTCAGCACCAGGAAGACAAAGACGGCAAGCGCTTTGGCCAGGATCAGCCACCAGGTGTCATGCCCGAAACCGGAGATCATTGTCGCCGCTTCTCCTCATCGCTTCGTCCCCCTCGCCGCTGCGCGGCTGGGGGTGCCCCCACTGCATCGTCGCGGCGCGTCATGACCCAACCCCAATCTGCACCACGGCGCCGGCTGTTACACCCAACGTCCGGTGCACCGCCGAGCCCGGTGAGTTCAGCGGCAGCCACACCACGTTGTCGGCCATCTCGGTGATGGTCAGCGGCAACGTGATCGCGCCGCGGTCGGTGCTGACGGTGACCTCGGCGCCGTCAGCCGCGCCTATGGCGTCCGCCGTTTTGGCCGACAGCCGCACCACCGGCGTGCGCGCGGTGCCGGCCAGGTGGGGTTCGCCGTCTTGCAACCGGCCCGCGTCGAGCAGCATTCGCCATCCGGCCAGAACCGCTTGGCCGGCAGCGGGTTTGGGCGCCGCGGCCGCGGCGACGTTCGGCACGGCGCCGCGCGTGCCGGCCCAGACACCCAGCGCATCCAGCTCGGCGCGCGCGGCCTCGACGGTGGGCAGCCCCAAATCGATGCCCATTTCGTCGGCCAGGGTGTCGAGCACTCGCAGGTCCGGTGTGGCCGCGGCGGGCAGGGCGGCCGGGAAGCTGCGGCGCCGGCCCTCCCAGTTGACGTAGGTGCCCGACTTTTCCGCCACAGGCGCGATCGGGAAAACCACGTCGGCGCGGTCGGTCACAGCGCTGTGCCGCAGCTCCAGGCTCACCACGAAGCCCGCCGCGTCCAGGGCGGCCAGCACGCCGTCGGGATCGGCGAAGTCGTAGGGTTCAACGCCGCCGACGAGCAGGGCGCCCAGCGTGCCGTCGGCGACCGCGGCCAGGATCCCGTCGGCGTCGCGGCCGTCGGCGACAGGCAATCCAGAGACATGCCAGGCCTCGCGCACTTGCGAGCGGGCCGTCTCATCACCCAGCGGACGGCCGCCGGGCAGCAGACCCGGCAACGCCCCGGCCTCCAGCGCTCCGCGTTCTCCGGCGCGGCGAGGCACCCACGCCAGTCGCGCCCCGGTGGTGTCGGAGAGCCGGGTCGCGGCCGACAGTCCGCCGGGGACACCGGCTAGCCGTTCGCCGACGACGATGATCGCTCCCGGTTTAGAGAAAAGAGGCGGCAGGTCAGCGAGCTCGCCGGTGGCCAGCCCGTCCAACACGCTGGCCTCGGCGCCAGGCACCGTCTGAATCAGCTTGCCGGACAACTTCTTCAACCCGCTGCTGGCGAATGGGGCAATGGCGTATACCGGCAGTCCGCGTTTGCGGGCGGCCTTGCGCAGCCGCAGGAATACGATCGGCGACTCTTCCTCGGGCTCGAAGCCGGCCAGCAGGACCACCGATGCCGATTCCAGGTCGGAGTAGCTGATGCCCAGCGACCTGCCGGCGACCCGGGCCGCCAAAAATTGTGTCTCCTCCGCCGAATGCGGGCGGGCGCGAAAGTCGATGTCGTTGGTGCCCAAGGCGATTCGAGCGAACTTGGAATATGCGTAGGCGTCCTCGAGGGTCAGCCGGCCACCGAGCAGCACGCCTGTGCCGCCCGTCGCCGCGGTGAGCCCGTCGACAGCGGTTGCCACCGCGTGCGGCCACGAGGCGGGCGCCAGCAGGCCGTCCGCACCGCGCACCATGGGAGTGGTGACCCGGTCGGGCTGGGTGGCGTAAGTGAATGCCCATCGGCCTTTGTCGCAGTTCCACTCCTCGTTGACCTCAGGCTCGTCGCCGGCCAACCGGCGCAGCACCTTGCCGCGGCGATCGTCAGTGCGCTGGGCACATCCTGACGCGCAGTGCTCGCAGACACTCGGGCTGGAGACCAGGTCATAGGGGCGGGCCCGAAACCGGTAGGCGGTTCCGGTCAGCGCGCCGACCGGGCATATCTGCACAGTGTTGCCGGAAAAGTACGACTCGAAGGGCTCGTTCGCGTAAATGCCGACCTGCTGCAGGGCGCCGCGCTCGAGCATGTCGATGAAGATGTCACCGGCGATCTGCTCGGAGAACCGGGTGCACCGCGCGCACAAAATGCAGCGTTCGCGGTCCAGCAGTACTTGCGAGGAGATGTTGATCGGCTTGGCAAACGTGCGCTTGACATCGTTGAAGCGGGAATCGGCACGGCCGTTGGACATCGCCTGGTTTTGCAGCGGGCACTCACCGCCCTTGTCGCACATGGGGCAGTCCAGCGGGTGGTTGATCAGCAGCAGCTCCATCACCCCGTGCTGGGCCTTGTCGGCCGCTTCGGAGCTGAACTGGGTGCGTACCACCATGTCGTCGGTCACCGGGATGGTGCACGACGCCATCGGTTTGCGCTCGCCCTCGATCTCGACCAGGCATTGGCGGCAGGCGCCGACCGGGTCCAGCAGCGGGTGGTCGCAGAACCGGGGGATCTGAACGCCGATCAACTCGGCGGCCCGGATCACCAAAGTGCCTTTAGGAACGCTGATTTCGGCGCCGTCAATGGTCAACGTCACCAGCTCCGGCTGGGAAACCTTCGCTGCGGTGTCTACCGTTTGGGTCACGCGTGCCGCTCCTTCCCCCAACTAGTCCGCGCGCGTGCGCAGAATGCCGGCCAGGGCGGCGTGTCGCGGTGCAAGCACGCGCACTCGCGCCGGAAGCCCGCGCGAGTCACGCGTGGTCTCCGTCCGGCGCGAGCATGGACAGCTTGGGGTCGAACGGGCATCCGCCGCCGTCGACATGGGCGACATATTCGTCGCGGAAATACCGGATCGACGACATCACCGGGCTGGCCGCGCCATCGCCCAACGCGCAGAACGACTTACCGAGGATGGCGTCGGAGATGTCGAGCAGTTTGTCCAGATCCTCCGTGGTGCCCTTGCCGGTTTCCAGGCGCTCGTAGATCTGGCTGAGCCAGAAGGTGCCCTCACGGCACGGCGTGCATTTGCCGCACGATTCGTGTCGGTAGAAATCAGTCCAGCGCGCCACCGCGCGCACCACACACGTCGTCTCGTCGAAAATCTCCAACGCCTTGGTGCCCAACATCGAACCGGCCGCGCCCACGCCTTCGTAATCCAGTGGCACGTCGAGGTGCTCATCGGTGAGAAGCGGAGTAGACGACCCACCGGGCGTCCAGAACTTCAGCTTGTGCCCGGCCCGCACGCCACCGGCGTAGTCGAGCAATTCCCGCAACGTGATGCCCAGCGGCGCTTCGTACTGGCCCGGCCGGGTCACATGCCCGGACAGCGAATACAGCGTGAAGCCAGGTGATTTCTCGGTGCCCATCGACCGGAACCAGTCGACGCCGCCCAGGATGATCGGCGGGACGCTGGCGATGGTCTCGACGTTGTTGATCACCGTCGGGCAGCCGTACAGACCGGCAACCGCGGGGAACGGCGGACGTAGCCGCGGCTGGCCGCGGCGGCCCTCCAGCGAGTCGAGCAACGCCGTCTCCTCGCCGCAGATGTAGGCGCCGGCGCCGGCGTGCACCACCAGCTCCAGGTCGTAGCCCGAGCCGGCGATGTCGCGGCCCAGAAAGCCTGCGGCGTAGGCCTCGGCGACCGCGTTCTGCAGGCGCCGCAGCACCGGCAACACCTCACCGCGGACGTAGATGAACGCGTGGCTGGCCCGGATCGCGTACGACGCGATGATCACCCCTTCGACCAGGACGTGCGGGGTGGCCAGCATCAGCGGAATGTCCTTGCACGTGCCGGGTTCCGACTCGTCGGCGTTGACCACCAGGTAGTGCGGCTTGGCGACCGGGCCACTGTCGCCCTGCGGGATGAACGACCACTTCGTGCCGGTCGCGAAACCCGCCCCGCCGCGCCCGCGCAGCCCGGAATCCTTGACGACGGTGATCACGTCGTCCGGCGCCATCTTCAGGGCTTTTCGCAAAGCCTGGTAGCCGTCGTTGCGGCGATAGGTGTCCAGCGTCCAGGACTCCGGATCGTCCCAGTAGCGGCTCAGCACCGGAGCCAGCGGTGTCTGGGGCGCCATTACCGGTCGTCCCCTGCGCGGTCGGCCTCCGGTGGCGTCATGTGGTGTTCCTTGGCAATTCGCAACCCCGCCAAGGTCGCTTCACCGGCACCGCCTTGGCCTTCGTCGGGACGCGAGTCCGGGAAACCGGCCAGGATCCGCTCGGTCTGGCGGAACTTACACAACGCAGCGCCGCGAGTGGGTGCGGGGGGATTGCCCGTCCGCACCCCGTCGACCAGTTCGCGTGCCGACGCGCACGTCTGATTGTCGAAGAACTCCCAGTTGACCATCACCACCGGCGCGAAGTCGCACGCCGCATTGCATTCGATGTGCTGCAAGGTGATCGAGCCGTCGGCAGTGGTCTCGTCGTTGCCGATACCGAGGTGCTCTTTGAGCGAGGCGAAAATGGCGTCGCCGCCCATGACGGCGCACAGCGTATTCGTGCAGACACCGACGAGGTAGTCGCCGGTGGGCCCGCGGCGGTACATGGTGTAGAAACTCGCCACCGCCGCCACTTCGGCGCCGGTCAGGCCGAGCTGTTCGCCGCAGAATTCCAAACCCGCCGGTGTCACGTAGCCGTCCTCGGATTGCACCAGGTGCAGCAGCGGCAGCAGCGCCGAGCGCGGGCTGGGGTAGCGGCCGATGATCTCCTTGGCGTCGACTTCCAGCCGGGCCGCTACCTCCGGCGGATACGACTGCGGTGCGCCCTCGACGACGAATTGGCCTGGCTCTTCGGGCGGCGGGCCGAGGCGGACGAACACCCGCTCGCCGTCGGCGCCGGCGCCGGGAGTTTGCGCCGCCCTCACCGGTCCACCCCGCCCATGACCGGATCGATGCTGGCCACCGCGGCGATCACGTCGGCGACCATGCCGCCCTCGCACATCGCGGCAACGGCCTGCAGATTGGTGAACGACGGGTCCCGGTAGTGCACCCGGTAGGGCCGGGTGCCGCCGTCGGACACCATGTGCACGCCCAACTCGCCGCGCGGCGACTCGACCGCGACGTACACCTGGCCGGCCGGCACCCGGATGCCTTCGGTGACCAGTTTGAAGTGGTGAATCAGCGCTTCCATCGAGGTGCCCATGATCTTGGCGATGTGCTCCGGCGAGTTGCCCAGCCCGTCCGGGCCGACTTTTAGGTCGGCCGGCCAGGCGATCTTGCGGTTCTCCACCATGATCGGGCCGGGCCGCAGCTTGTCCAGGCACTGTTCGACGATCTTCAGCGACTCTCTCATCTCTTTGACCCGAATGATGTAGCGCGCGTAGGCATCACACGTGTCATCGGTGATCACGTCGAACTCGTAGTTTTCATACCCGCAGTACGGGTCGCTCTTGCGCAGGTCGTAGGGCAATCCGGTCGCCCGCAGGCACGGCCCGGTGACTCCCAGCGCCATACACCCGGTCAGGTCCAGATAGCCGACTCCCTGGGTCCGGGCTTTCCAGATGTAGTTGTCGTTGAGCAGGTTTTCCATGTCATTCAGCCGACGGCCCAGCAGCTTGACCAGCTCCGGGATCTCGCGCAGCGCGTCGGCAGGCAGATCCTGGGCGAGTCCACCGGGCCGGATGTAGGCGTGGTTCATCCGCAAGCCGGTGACCATTTCGAACAGGTTCAGGATCAGCTCGCGTTCCCGGAAGCCGAGGAACATCGCCGTCATCGCACCCAGTTCCATGCCGCCGGTCGCCAAGGCGACCAGATGCGACGAGATCCGGTTGAACTCCATCATCATCACCCGGATGACGTTGACTCGTTCCGGGATCTCCTCGGTGATCCCGAGCAGCTTCTCCACTCCAAGGCAGTAGGCGGTCTCGTTGAAAAACGGTGAGAGATAATCCATTCGGGTTACGAACGTCACGCCCTGGGTCCAGTACCGGTACTCCAGATTCTTCTCGATCCCGGTGTGCAGGTAGCCGATTCCGCACCGGGCGTCGGTGACCGTCTCACCTTCGATCTCCAGGATCAGCCGCAGGACACCGTGCGTGGACGGGTGTTGCGGTCCCATGTTGACGACGATGCGTTCACCGGGTTCGCCTTTGCGTGCCGCCTCGACGATCTGTTCCCAATCCTGGCCCACGACCGCGACCAGGGTTTCTCCGCCGCTGCTCTTGTCGTTGGGGGTAGTGGTCTCGCTCATCAGTTGTAGGCCCTCCGCTCATCGGGCGGGGGAATGTTCGCACCCTTGTACTCCACCGGGACGCCGCCGAGTGGATAGTCCTTGCGCTGCGGATGCCCGTGCCAGTCGTCGGGCATTTGGATTCGCGTCAACGACGGGTGCCCGTCGAAGATGATGCCGAAGAAGTCGTAGGTCTCACGCTCGTGCCAGTCGTTGGTCGGGTAGATGGCGAACAACGACGGGATATGCGGATCACTGTCCGGCGCAGACACTTCCAGCCGAACACTACGGCCGTGCGTGATCGACTTGAGCGGATATACCGCGTGCAGCTCGCTTCCGGTTTCGTGCGGGTAGTGCACGCCGTTGACGCCCAGACACAATTCGAAGCGCAGCCCCGCGTCGTCGCGCAGTCGACCGGCCACCTGCGGCAGCAGCTCGCGGCGCACGTGCAGAGTCAGCTCGTCGCGGTAGACCACGACTTTCTCGACGGCGTCGTCGAATGCTATGCCTTCTGTGCCGTCACCTTTCAACGCCGCGGCCAGCCGGTCGACAACCTCGTCGAAGTATCCGCCGTAGGGCCGTGGACTGCCGGCATCGATCGTGACCTGGCGTAGCAGCCGTCCGTATCCCGACGTGTCACCGGTGCCGCGGACGCCGAACATGCCTCGGCGAACGTCGATCACCTCTTTATCGGACTGGCCGGCGGCAACGGGTGGTCCACCCACCTCGCTGGCTGCTCGTTTTGGGTCCTGCTCAGGTGAACTCATCTCAACAGTCCGCGCATCTCGATCGTCGGCCTGGCTGCCAGCGCTGCTTGTTCGGCTTCGGCGATGGCCAGTTCGCGGTTGACGCCTAAGGGCATTTCGGCGATCTTGTCGTGCAGCTTGAGGATTGCGTACAACAGCATCTCCGGGCGAGGCGGGCACCCGGGTAGGTAGATGTCAACCGGCACGACGTGATCCACGCCCTGGACGATCGCGTAGTTGTTGAACATCCCGCCCGACGACGCGCATACGCCCATCGCCAGCACCCATTTCGGCTCGGCCATCTGGTCGTAGATCTGGCGCAGCACCGGGGCCATCTTCTGGCTCACACGACCGGCCACGATCATCAGGTCGGCCTGCCGGGGCGTCGCCGAAAACCTCTCCATGCCAAAACGCGCGATGTCGAACCGGGGACCGGCGGTGGCCATCATCTCAATCGCGCAGCACGCCAATCCGAACGTCGCCGGCCACAACGAGTTCTTGCGGAAGTAGCCCGCCAGCGTTTCGACGGTCGTCAGCAAGAAACCGCTCGGCAGTTTCTCTTCTAGGCCCACGTGTTACCTCAATCCCAGGTCAGGCCGCCGCGGCGCCATACGTATGCGTAGGCCACAAAGACCGTGAGCACGAACACCACCATCTCGACCAGCGCGAATACCCCAAGCTTGTCGTAGCTGACCGCCCACGGGTACAGGAACACGATTTCGATGTCGAAGACGATGAACAGCATCGCGGTCAGGTAGTACTTCACCGGGAACCGCTGCCCGCTGCCCGCGTGCGGCGCGTTGGCCGGCTGATCGCTGGGCTCGATCCCGCATTCGTACGCTTCGAGCTTCGCCCTGTTGTAGCGCGACGGGCCGATGATTTGCGCGAGCGCAACCGAGCCGAGGGCAAAAGCAGCGGCGATCCCCCCAAGCACCAGGATGGGTAGGTACAGATTCATGCCGCGAAGACGCTCCCTCACTGTTCATCGATTTGGGCTGACTGTGAGCTGAACTACAGCCTAGCGATCGCGCGTGGTCCCGCGCTCAGCAGTCTAGACGTGACCTCAACCACAGCAGGGTGGGTAGTCGGACAGTCAACCCATGCGGGTAGAGCTTGTTCAAGAAACACTAAGGGCGCGAACATGTTTCGCTGGTCGATGGGCGACGGGAACCGGAGCCCGCAGGAGTCGTCGAGCTGCGCCCGGGAGGCTGTTCGGGTGGGCTCAGGGTTCCCAGAGTCAGCTAATGCACCGCGGGGCGCAGCAGCTCGAGCACCGTTCGGCTGAGCCGAATCGGGTCGATCGGCTGCGGCACCGACGCCTCGGCGCGTGACCAGCTGGCTAGCCAGGCGTCGTCGCGCCGGCCGGTGAGCACCACGATCGGCGGCCCCTGGGTGATCTCGTCTTTCAGCTGCTTGGCGATGCCCATGCCGCCCTCCGGGGTCGCCTCGCCGTCCAGAATGGCCAGATCGATGCCTCCGGCGTCCACCTGTTGGATGACGACCGGGCCGGTGGCCACTTCGACGTAGCTCAGCTCGGGCAGATCCGGGTGTATCCGTTTGCCCAACGCCAGCATGACGTCTTGCCGGGTCTCGGCGTTGTCGCTGTAGACGAGGATCCGCAGCGGGCTGGTCGCAGACACGGTGCAGATGGTACTGCCCGGCGACGGTGCGGGCTTACCGCGGCGCCCGTACGAAGCACACGTCGGCCGACGCTGTCGCGGTCTCGGCGATCACGCCGAGCCGGTTCCAGTCAAGGTTGAACTGGGCCCGGTCGACCTCCGTTTTCGCAGATAGCCGCACCGAGCCGTCGTCGAGCAGGATGATCCGGACCGGCAGCGGCACCGGCGCGGTGACCCCCTTGATGCTGAAGGTCGTCTGCAAATGGGCGGCATTACCGGTTGTCGGCTGCACCGCCGTAACCACCACGCTGATCTCCGGAAACCGCTCGACGTCGAAGAAGTCCGCCGACCGCAGATGCTCGTCGCGTTTACCGATTCCGGTACGCAACGACGCCGCCTGGATATCGAGGCGGCCGAAGATGGCACCCTTGCCGGTGATCTGCCCGTCGGCGTTGAAGTCGGTGAACCGGCCTTTGACGCTGATCAGACCCCACATGTTCTTGATCTTGAAGCTGATCGTCGATCGATCGGGAACGAGGTTCCACACCCCCGGGGTGTCGGGATCGTTCAGCAGCGTCTCCACGGTATTCATGCGCGCTCGTCGTCGTGTCTCATCAGCACCTCCATTGCTCGGCTAGCTCAGCAGCGGGGCGAGTTCGGCTGGATCGAAGTACTCATCAATACGGCTGATCAGGGCTGGAGAACTAGCGGAGACACCCAACTTAATCACGATGCAGACCCGCAGCGCGATCGATCGCAGCAAACAGTTGATCAGCCACCTCGTTGATCGTGACGGCCTCGACAGCTGGCATGGCATGACGGTACCCGTCGGCTCAAAACAGCGTGCCGCAGAAAGGTGCCTGTGCTACCCGAAAAGCCGCATCCAGCTCGCGTAATCCGCCGTCGCGCCGTTCGGCGATGCGATTGGCCCGGAATAGCTCCGGCGCTCGATGCGCACCCGTATAAATCGTTGCCAGTTCCGCCAGCCCGAGCTCGACGTCCGGAGAGCCCTCATGCGGCGCGCATTTCCCGACGCCATCGCGAGTCTGAAGTAAAAATCGTCCCCCGCCAAGACCGAGCGGGTCGTTGACTTCGAGTACGAGATCGACGTCGGCGGTGTACGCGCGGGCGCCGAGCACCTCGGGAATATCGTTGATCCGCACCCAGAGCCAGTCGCTCTGGCCGTTGATTTCAGCGGCGCGCAGATCGGTCAGCTTGAGCGGAAGCGGATCGTCCACCGACACGTCGATCTTCACATCGTCGAACATCTGCAACGCCAGCAACGTCTGCAGCAATTCCGTATGAGCTTCATCGGTAATGGGGCAGAAGTCCTCGACCACCGCGGTGCCGAACGGTGGCCGGAATGCGTGTTTGCCCGCGCCCATGACTCGATATGTCAGGAAGCCGTCCGGATGGATTGTGCAGTTCAGCTCAGATCCGTTGCCTCGCTGTGTCGGCCTGTCTTCTAAGGCGTCGTTCCACCAAGCACTGTTGCGCTGCACCGCGCCACTGGTCGCGGCGCACCAGCGCTGGTAAATCTCCGGCACATGCCGCCTTGCTTCGGCAGCGTTGACTTCACGCGCCCGGTTCGTGGTCGGCTTGTTTCGCAACTTCGCGAAGCGGCGGTCAAGACAGTAGTTCTGGCTGTAGCTGGCCACGCCGGCACCGAAACCGTCGTAAATCGCGGTCTGGGTCGGGACGCCGCAGACAACCGGATAACCCCGACCCATAAGTATCCCAAGCCCTTTGGCGGACAGTTGCGCCCATACTCCCTGCCGCTGATGCGTGGACGCGACCGCGATCATCGTCAGCCACGCGGCTCGCAGGCTCGCGCCACCCGGCACTGTTAGCCGGGTTTGGTAGATGATCGACGTGCCGACCACAAATGGCTGCTGCGGGTCGGAGACATCCTCGGCAACCAAGATGTCGTCGAGTTCGACTCGGCGTTTCCACGCCTCGACACTGGCAGTGTCCACCGGGTCCCCGAAAGCGCGTGCCTGGTTTTCGTAGACATCCGGCAAGTCCTCTTCGGTTGGATGTCTGATGCTGAGGGCGTCGTCCGTCGTGGTCATCGATATCCAATTCGCTTGTAGCTCGGCCGAACGGGCGCTTTTGGGCACCGAGATCTGCCGCAGCTGGTTGGTTGCGTTTAGCGATGCTGCGGCTTCCGTGTCACGTACCCACCCAGTGCTGGGAGCAATCATGGGAGGCGTTGGCGGTGTCATGCAGTCTCGATCGGGTATAGCGCTGCAGGGGGCTGACACCGGAGAGGAGGCCGAGATGCTGCAAGCAATCACCCGACTTGCGATTGCCGCGCCACGACGGATCGTCACGATCGCCGTGTTGGCGCTTGTGGGCGCCGCCGTCTTCGGCATTCCGGTGATTAACAGCCTCTCAGGGGGTGGCTTCCAAGACCCGACATCGGAGTCGTCCCGCGCGAATGAAGTACTTCGGGACAAATTCGACCAAACCGACCAGCAGATGCTGATCGTGGTGACCGCCCCGGCCGGCGCAAAGAGCGCTCCGGCGCGCAGCGTCGGCGCGGACATCGTCGACCACCTGAAACGATCCCCGTGGGTCTTGAAAGTGTCCTCCGCCTGGACGTCGCCGCCGCAAGTTGCCGCTGGGCTGGTCAGCAAAGATCAGAAGTCGGGGATGATCGTGGCCAGCCTGAAAGGGGGGGAGAACGACGCGCAGAAGTACGCCAGCACGCTCACTGGCGAACTCGTGCATGACCGCGGCGGTGTCACCGTGCGCGCCGGTGGTATGGCCGTGGCATATGCCGAAATCAACGACCTAAACCAGCGCGATCTGCTGTTGATGGAGTCCGTCGCGATTCCGCTGAGCTTTGCGGTACTGGTCTGGGTGTTGGGCGGTGCGGTGGCCGCAGCGCTGCCAATTGCGGTGGGCGTACTTGCCATCGTCGGCACAATGTCGGTGTTGCGGCTGATCAGCTTCACCACCGAACTGTCGACGTATGCACTAGACCTGAGCATCGCGATGGGCCTGGCCCTGGCGATCGACTATAACTTGCTGATCGTCAGCCGCTATCGCGAAGAGCTGGCCCGGGCTGACGACCCAGACCAGGCGCTGTTGGCGACCATGGCTACCGCGGGTCGGACGGTGTTGTTCTCTGCCACCACAGTCGGGCTGTCGATGGCGGTAATGGCGCTGTTCCCGATGTATTTCTTGAAATCGTCCGCCTACACCATCGTGGCCACCGCGGTAATTGTCGCGGTTGCGGCCATCGTGGTCACTCCGGCGGCGATCGCACTACTGGGGCCTCGGCTGGACGCGTTGGACGCCCGCCAGTTAGCGCGTCGGATGCTGCCGCATGCGAAGTGGTGGCGCGATCATGCGCACAAGCCGGTTCACTTGCAGTTCTGGTACCGATCGACCAGGTTCGTCTTGCGGCACGCCGTGCCGGTCGGTCTGTGTGTCGTTGCGCTGCTGCTGCTGTTGGGCGTTCCGTTCCTCGGCGTCAAGTGGGGCTTTCCGGATGAGCGCGTGCTGCCGCGATCGGCATCGGCACGCCAGGTCGCCGACATGCTGGACAACGATTTCGGCAACGGCCTGGGCAATTCGTTGTCGGTCGTCATCCCGGACACCCGCGGTACCAAGCTCAGCGACCTGAGCCGGTATGCCGCGGAGCTGTCGCGCCTACCGCAGGTGTCCGCGGTCACCGCCCCAACCGGAACGTTCGCGGCCGGCGCCCTGGTGGGACCCCCCGCTGCGCCGACCGGATGGTCGCAGGGCAGCGCGTTCCTGACCGTGGCCAGCACCGCGCCGCTGTATTCGCAAGCTTCGAACGCCCAGCTCGACCGATTGCACGACACGGCCGCACCGGCGGGGCGGACAGTCGAGATTACCGGGCTGGCGCAGATCAACCGCGACAGCGTCGATGCGATCACCAAGCGGCTGCCGGCGGTGCTCGGGCTGGTCGCCGTCATCACCTTCGCGTTGCTTTTCCTGCTCACCGGTAGTGCGGTGCTGCCGGTGCAAGCGCTGGTGTGCAACGTGTTGTCATTGACGGCGGCGTTCGGCGCGATGGTCTGGGTCTTCCAGGACGGCCATCTCGGCGCACTGGGAACCACTCCCAACGGGACGTTGAATGCCAACATTCCGGTGTTGCTGTTCTGCATCGCCTTCGGGCTGGCCATGGATTACGAGGTGTTTTTGGTCGCGCGAATCCACGAGTACTGGCAAGCCGCGGAAGTCAGCCGGGAAATACTTCCGAGTGCGGCCGCGCTGCGCGCCGTCAACGATGAGAGCACCGCGCTGGGTATAGCCGGAATCGGCCGAGTGGTCACCACTGCCGCGCTGGTGATGTCGATTTCCTTTGCGGCGTTGATCCCTGCGCAGGTGTCATTCATGCGGATGCTTGGCGTCGGCCTGACACTTGCCGTGCTGGCGGACGCCACCCTGGTCCGAATGGTGCTGGTGCCGGCGTTCCTGCATCTGCTTGGCCGGTGGGCGTGGTGGGCGCCCGAGTGGTTGACCAGGCTGCGGCAGCGGTCCGAGATGGGTGAGCAGGCCGCGGTTGCGGTGGGGCGGCGGCGCTGGTCCGTCGACGGGCACGGCCCGCGGCCCACCCGGATCGGAGATGGACTACGGGGTCTGCGACGGACGCAAGGCACGCTGCTTTCCCACGCCTCGCAGCTTCCGTCGAACCCTGTCTCGTGTGGTGAGAGCATCGACGCGGGCGAGCTGGAAGACCGCCGCCGCCATCACCACCACGGCCGCTTCCAACGCGATCATCCCGGCGCGGCTCGTGTTCAGCGTCTCGCCCAGAACGACGACACCCAGCACCACCGCCACAACCGGTTGTGACATCTGCAGGGCGGGCAATGACGCGGTCAACGGCCCCGCGCGAAATGCCGACTGGCTCCACACCACACCGCCCACCGCGGCCAGCACGCAGGCATAGAGTTCGGGGCTTTGCATCACCGCCGACCAGCCACCGCCGAGCCGCGCCACGACTTCCTTGGTCAGTACCGCAAAGACCCCCCACAGCGAGCCTGAGACGAAGGCGAACAGCACCGCGGCAACTGCCCCGCCCCGGATTTCGCCAGCCACGACGCAGGCGACCAACAGCGGCCCAAGGACGATGGCCACCGCTGCCCAGGTGTGCAGCGACGCGCTGGAACGACCCGCCTGCGGACTGCCGACGACGACGACGACGATCACCGCAGCCGTCAGCAAGCTGGCCCAGATCCACTCACCGCTGCTAATTGTGCGGTGCGACAACCTGGCGTTGAGCGGCAGTGCAAAAAGCAGCGAAAGCGTAAGGAGCGCCTGCACCAGCAGCACCGAACCCTGGCCCAACGCGGCCGCCTGCAACGCAATGCTGGTGGCGAGCAGCAGTGCCCCGTACCACCAGCGCTGATTGCCGAGCAGGCTGAGGAACAATCCGATGTGACCGACCGACCTGTCAGCGATGCGGTGTGCCGCTCGTTGCTGCAGCACGTCGCCCATCGCAATGCACAAAGCCGAGCTCAACGCCAGCAGAGCCGAAATCTCCGTCTTGGCCATGGCGTCTAGTTACCCCTTTTCCGTAAGCAGAACCGTCTCGCTGCGAATGTGTTGCAGCATAAGGCTTTTCGCAGCGACGAGGGGTTAGAACTGGTCCTGGCGGTCGTAACCGGGGTGGGCGACCGCAAGACGACGACGCACCAACGCGCGCAGAGCCGGCGCCTCGGGACCGCGATCCACACCGATGCGCAGCTTCATCGATGCTGAGTAAACGAGTGAGCGAAATCGCAGCACCGGATCATTCGAGGGCTTGATGCCGTCGGTGACCCGCACGGGATCGAACACGACGATGTCACCGCCGTGCTCGCGTTCGGTGTCGGCGCCGGTGATCTCGACGGTGCCGACGGTGACGGTCTGTGTGCTGTGCCAGGGCTTGGACGGATCGACGGTCGAATCGCCGTCGGCCGCGACCTGGACTTGGTAGGAGAATCGGACCGGTTCTGACGCGAGGCGCGCGTCGAGTTCTTCGGTCAAAAAGTCCGCGCTCTTTTCCGCCGCTGCCCGCGGCGGCAGGTCGATCGCGGCGCCGCCGGCATGTTCGTAGGCGGCAAGAAAATCCTCGACGCTGCCCAGGCCGCCGGCGGCGCGGTCGGCCGGGGAGCCGAACCGCCAGGCCCTGATGCAGAACCAGGCCAGGTCTTCGTAGACCTCACCGATGTGCACCAGCTCCCAGTCCAACACGGCCGCCAGCTCGGATCCACCGGCGATGAGGTTGCCCATCCGATAGTCGCCGTGCATCAGCCGCGGTGGTGACGGCGCCGGCCGGTTGGCGGCGAGCCAGCGAAAAGCCCACTCGAAGGTGGCCGTGGTGTCGGTCATGGCATCGAGGCGCCCACGCCATTCGTCGGGTTGGTCCTCGCGAATCAGACCAGGGTCATTCGGGTTAGCGCGGTGGATGGCGGCCAGCGCCTGAGCGCATTGGCCTAACAGTCGCGTCCGGCCCGCGTTGTCGAGCTGCCGCCGGATGCGCCGGACGATGGTCTCGCCCTTGGTCTCGCCGCAGATTAAAAACGGATTACCCAGTGCCACAGGCGAATCGTCGGCAACCAAAACACGGGGGACCGGCGCGCCGGCGGGCCTGGGCGCGAGCTTCCAGCTCCATTCCGGCGTGCACGTCGTCGGGCGGACCGATGCGCAGGATCAGCGAGCGGTGTGCCTCGCCGGTCACGGCGTCGAATGCCGAGGTGGTTCGGCTGGCACCACCGGTCAGCGCGCGCAGATTCTCGACGGTCACGTTGGTCCCCAATATCGGGCCCAGCACCGCGGGCAAGCTGTCTTGTAGCGTCACTTCCTACCGAAATTGAACAGCCGCTGCGCCACCCGGCGGATCTGGATTTCCTCGGCGCCCTCGGTGATTGGATACCGGCGATGGTGACGGTAGACGTGCTCGAACGGCTCGTGACGGCTGTAACCCAGGTCGCCGAAGACCTGCATGGCACGGTCGGCGGCGTCGCACACCAGCCGGTTCGCGCGGTAGTTGGCCATCGACACTTTGTCGGCTCGTCAGCGCATTTCGGCGAGCAGATCCTCCCGCTCTCGGGTCGGGATGCCGTCGTTGTCCCAATCGGTGCGGCGGTGCGGGCATGCTCGCGACGCTGGCCGAAGTACTGCATGTGCTCGGCTTGCAGTGGGGCGATCTCACGCTCGACGAACGCGTCCATCTCGGCGACCAGCCCCGGAAGCTGTTCTGGCAAAGTGAAATCCATTTTGGCTCCTTACCCGCCGTACAAGGTCTTCTTCCAGATCGTCGACAATGTGGCGACCGCGTCTTCGTCGGTGATCTGCACTGAAAGTTCAGACGGGCCGACGATCACGGTGGTGAAGTTTTCGAACAGCAATGCGATCGCGGCTGCGATGTGCTCGGGATTGAGGTCGGATGCGTACCCCTGCTGCTGAGCGCGTAGTACCGAGGCCGCGACGACGTCCATGCCGAACCGCCGGAATTGCTTTTGGACGGTGGCAAAACGCTGCTGGGTCGCTGCCAATTGCGCAACTGCGATCATGATTCCGATGTTCTGCTTGAACATGTTCCAGTAGCCCGTGACTACGGATGTGAAGAACGCGTCGTCGTCACGGGGCGAGTCCGGCAGGTGCAGGCTCAATGCGGACGGTGTTACGACGTCGTGCAGAAAAGAGTCGGCCAAGGTGGCCAGCAGGTCTTCTTTGTCGGCGAAATACCGGTAGAAGACCGCGGCTGACTTGCCGGCCGCCGATGTGATGTCGGCCAGCGTCGTGCCGTGAAAGCCTCGCTCCGCGAAGAGCTTACGGGCGGCCTGCTCGAGGGCTGCCCGGGTCTGGTGGCCCTTGGCGGTCGGGGCTTCAGTCGGCATCAGGTCCTGATCCGGTCACCGGCTCGCAGTAGTGCTCCTGGCAAGTCATGGCCGACAACCGATCTCGCAACGTGGGCGGCGGTGATGGCGGCCTGCAGGTCGATGTCGACGTGGATGTCGCTGTCCCGTAGCAGGTACACCAGGTCCTCGGTGGCGATGTTGCCGGTGGCGCCCGGAGCGAACGGACAGCCGCCCAGCCCGCCGACCGACGCGTCCAGCCGGGTGACTCCGGCGCTGACTGCGGCGTAGGCGCTGGCCAGCCCGGCGCCGCGGGTGTTGTGGAAATGTCCGCCCAGGGGAAGGTCGCCGATCACCGGACGCAATTGCGCGATCAGCGAACTCACCCGCCCCGGGGTAGTGGTTCCGATAGTGTCGGCAACCGAAAACCGGTCGACGCCCCGATCGCGCGCTGTGGCGGCGATGTCGAGGACGCGCCGAGGCGGCGTGGGCCCCGCGAACGGGCAGTCCCATGCCGTGGCGACGATGACCTCGACGGTGACGTCGCTGTCGTGGGCGATCGCGACGATCTCGTCGATCTGCTCGGTGGCCTCCTTGCTGCTGCGCCCGACGTTGGCCTGACTGAATGCGTCGCTGGGCGACACCACGTATTCGATCGAACGCAGCCCGGCGGCCACAGCCCGCCTGGCGCCTCCTGCGCTGGCGACCAGCGCAGAGAAGTCGATGTCGGGGTAGTTATGTAATTGCGCGGCAAGCTCGGCGGCGTCGGCCATCGACGGGACTTTGGAGGGGGAGACGAACGCGCATGCCTCCACCTCGCACACCCCGGTCGCGGCCACCGCTGCCAGCAGTTCGAGCTTGGCCGACAACGGGATTGGTTTTTCGATCTGCAGGCCGTCGCGCAGCGACACCTCGCGAATGGCGACGTGCTTCATACCACCTCCTCGGCCTTTAGCTCTTCGACCTCTTCAACGGTCTTGCCGAGCAAACCGATGTAGACGTCGTCGTTGTGTTGTCCGGGCCGCGCCGGGCCGGCAGTGCGAACACTGCCTGGAGACTCCGACAGCACCGGCACGACTCCCGGTCCCAAAACAGGCCGCCCGAGTCGTTCGTCGTAATGCTCGACCAGCATGTTGCGCGCCCGCAGTTGCGGGTCGTTGACCACGTCGGCGACGGTATTGATGGGGCCGGCGATCACGCCCGCGGCGGACAGGGTTTCGATGATTTCGCCGGGCTGCCGCTGGGCGGCCCACGCGCCGATGATTTTGTCGAGCTCGTCTTGGTTGCGTCCGCGTGCACCGTGGCTGGTGAACCGGTCGTCGGCGGTCAGCTCCGGGCGGTCCATTGCCTGGCACAGCCGGGCGAACACGGTGTCCTGGTTGGCGGCGATCACCACCCAGGAACCGTCGGCGCTTCGGTAGATGTTCGACGGCGCGACGCCCTCCAGACGAGTTCCCGACGGACCGCGCACCACCCCGCCCGCGTCGTAATCGGGAATGGTGGATTCCTGCACTGCCAGGCATGATTCGTTCAGGGCAACGTCGACTACCTGGCCATGCCCGGTGACGCCACGGCGGTACAGCGCAGCCAGCGCACCCTGCGCGCCGAACATACCGGCCAGGGTGTCGCCCAGCGACAGCGCCAGCCGGGGCGGCGGCCCCCCCGGGAAGCCGTTGAGGTGCCGCAGCCCGCTGGCCGCCTCGGCCACCGAGGCGTAGCCGGCCTTGTGCGCGTCGGGGCCGGTCTGCCCGTAACCAGAGACCCGAACCAGGATGATGCCCGAGTTGCGTTGGCGCAGCACGTCGTAACCCAGGTTCCACTTCTCCAGCGTGCCCGGGCGGAAGTTTTCCACCACGATGTCGGATTTCTCGACCAGATCGAGGAACAATGCGCGGCCACGCGGGCGGCGCAGGTCCAACGTGACGGCCTTCTTGTTGCGCGCATGCACGGTCCAAAAGACGTGGTGCCCGTCGACTTCGGCCTGGCCCCAGGTCCGCAACGGATCCGGTGCACCGGGCGGCTCCACCTTGATGACCTCGGCGCCCATGTCGCCCAGCAGCCGGCCGGCGAACGGTCCGGCGATCAGCGTGCCCAGTTCGAGCACCCGGACGCCGTCCAGCGCTCCGGCTATAGTCATGCGCCGCTCCTGCTCATCGTTGCGCTCTGCATCATCGCCGGCGGGGGTGTCGTTGCGCTCCGGCGAAGTCGTGGCGGACCCAGAGTCCGCCGAGACTTAAACCATTGCGCAATATCCCGGCGTGTCCTCGCTGACGTTTAGGTGTCGTGCACCGACGGTAGCTATTGAAGAGGGGTTGGTGGCGGTGTTGGTGGAACGGGTCGCGGAGTTGGAGCGCCGCCTGGGGATGGATTCGTCGAACTCGTCGCGGCCGCCGTCGTCGGACGCGCCGTGGAATAAGCCGGCGCGGAAGCGCTCGTCGCGGACCCGCTCGGGCCGCAAACCGGGTACGCAGCCGGGCGCGCCGGGGATCTCGCGCAGCCTGAGCGACGACCCGGACCAGACGGTGCTGATCGAGCCGGCGCACTGCGCCGGCTGCGGCGCGGCGCGGACCGCTGCCGGGATGCGCGGCTGCGAGCGCCGCCAGGGCATCGACGCCCCCGAGCCGCCACCGCTAGAAATCACCGAGTACCAGCGGATCTCGAAGATCTGCCGACGCTGCGGGACGGTCACCGCCGCGGGCTGGGACGGCCAGGCGGTGCCGGCCGCCCATGCCGAGACCCTCGCGGCGGCCGGCCCGCCGGTGCGGATCGGACCCGAGGTGTGCGCGCGCGCCGCCCTGTTGGCGTGCGCGCACTACCTGCCGGTGGGCCGGGCCCAACAGCTGTTGGAGGCGTTGACCGCGATCGATGTCTCGACCGGGTTTTTGGCCGGGGTGCGCGGGCCCGCGGCCCGCCGGCTGGAGCGCAAGTTTCCTCGGCCACGTGCAGAAACTGCTCGCCGCCGCGCCGGTGCTGCACGCCGGCGAAACACCCGGGCGCGCCGCCGGCGCCCTGTCCTGCGGGCACGTCGCCTGCACCGAATACCTCACCGTGATGCACACCGGGCACCGCTGGGCCGCCACCATCGGCGAGGGCGGCGTGCTCGCCGAATACAGCGGGGTGCTGGTCCGCGACGGCTACGCCGGCCACACCCGCCTGCCCGCGATCCACGCCTGGTGCGCCGCGCATCTGCTGCGCGACCTGCGCTCGATCTCCGACGCCGACCCCGACCACCAGCAATGGGCACTGGCCCTGGCCGGCGTGCTGCTCGACGCCCACCACGCCGCCACCGCCGCCCGCGCCGCTGGCGCCGAAGCCCTCGACCCGGCCCGTACTCGCGGCCATCCGCAACCACTACCTGGGCGCGCTGGCCCACGGCAGCGACGAAAACCGTCGCCAGCACACCGAACTCGCCGCCAAGGCCGCCACCCTGATCACCCGGTTCCGCCGCTATGAGGACATGATCCTGCGCTTGGCCACCGACCTGTCGGTGCCGTTCACCAACAACGACGCCGAACGCGCCCTGCGCCCAGCCAAAATCCGGCAACGCAGCTCCGCCGGCTGCCCGCGCACCCTGCAAGGCCCCGCCGACTTCGCCATCGCGCATTCCTACCTCGACACCGCCAACAAATGGGGCATCGACAAACTCCACGCCCTCCGACAACTCTTCACCACTGGCACCTGGCTACCCCCAGCGCTGGCCCCCAGCTAAATAGCTACGGTTGGCGGGCTAGTCCCGTACGCGTAGGACGACTTTTCCTTTGGCGGTGCGATTTTCCAGCGATGCGATGGCAGCGGCGGCCTCGTCGAGCGGGTAGACCACCGGCTGCGGGGGAGCCAGCCGACCCGAGGCAAGCAGCTGCTCGAGTCTGGCCCACTGCTCGGCAAATGCACCGGGGTGGCTGCCCGCCCAGGCGCCCCAGCCGACACCGACCACGTCAAGGTTGTTGAGCAGCAGCCGATTTACCTTCACCGTGGGTATCTCCCCGCCGGTGAAACCGATCACCAGCAGCCGGCCTCCCGGAGCAAGCGAGCGCAGAGAGTCGGTGAACCGGTCGCCACCGACCGGATCGACCACCATGTCGACTCCCCGGCCGTTCGTCAATTCTTTTGTCGCGTCCTTGAATCCGTCGGCCAGCACGACGTCAGTCGCGCCCGCTGCCGTCGCGATCTCGGCCTTGTCTTGCGTGCTGACCACCGCGATGACCCGGGACGCCCCGAGCGCCGGCGCCAGCCGCAGCGTGGACGTGCCGATGCCGCCGGCCGCCCCGTGCACCAGCACCGTCTCACCGGACTGCAGCCGGCCACGAACAGTCAGCGCGAAGTACATCGTCAGGTCGTTGAACAGCAGCCCGGCACCCGCCGTGAAGCTCACATTGTCCGGCAGCCTGAACACCCGGTCGGGCGCCAGAACCGCGACTTCGGCCATCCCGCCGGTGAGCATGGTGAGCCCGACAACCCGGTCGCCGGGGCGGACATGGGCGTCGTCGGGTGCCGATCGGACCACGCCGGCGATCTCGGCGCCCAGCACGAACGGCGGATCGGGCTTGTACTGGTAGAGGCCGCGGGTAAGTAGCGCGTCCGGGAATGCGGCTCCCGCTGCATGCACCTCGACGACGACGCCGTCGCCGGTCGGTTCGTCGATTTCGCCAACCTCGACCGCGTCCGGACCATCAAGTGCAGTCAGCTGTGCCGCGCGCATAGCCGAACAGCCTACTGGCGGACCCAGCCCGCTCAGCGTCCGCCGGCCACGCGCACCACAGCGACCACGTCTTTGACGTCGACGTCGGTGGTGATCGTGTCGAGATGCCGCGGGCGCAAAGAGCCGTCGAGATCACCGCTGGCGCCGGCGAACTAGATCGCGAAAGCCAACGTGTAGCGGGCCGGCGTCGCAGTGCGACAACGCGGCGGCCTTGAGGTGCAGATCTGAGTAGGCATCCGCGCCGAACACTGGCGTACGGGACCGCGCCAGCACGGATTCGAGCAAGCCATAATCCCGGACCGCGGGATCGCCGCCAACTGCGGTGCGGGCGATCTCAAGCAGGTCTTCGAGATCGAGATAGTCGGTCACGCGTCTTTAAGACGCTCCAAGACCCCGGCTTCCTCCTGCATCACGCGCTCTAGCGCCGCAGCAACCTTGGACTTGTGGATGCGCCGTGCGATGTACTCGTCGACGGGCGACAGCGCGACCGCCTGCATCGACCGCCCTTCGAGGGCGGCCTGCCGGCGCAGGGCTGCTGTCTGCTGATCATTGGTGCGCAGAGTCATTCCCATGACCGAACGAAACCTGTTTGATACCACGAGCTGGGTCTGCAATTTATGGTCTGGTCGTCGGGGAGCGGATCACGTCCAGGTCGTGTTCGTTGATCTTGAACACGACGAAATCTGAACTTGTACCCCCACCGCGCCTTGTCCTCGATGAAGTCGAGTTGGTCGATGGGCGGCTGCACTTCATTCCCGGCATCCGCACGCGACTGGTGAACAGCAGCACACCGGCGTTGTGCCGTTCTTCGCTGATCATCAAGTCATGGCGACCATGGCAGCTGGCCGGAAGTTTGTGTCCCAACCCTGTTCTCGCCGACGGCGCGCGGCTGGACACCATTCTCGGTAACGGGTTTGGGCTCATCACCACTCAACCGCTGAACCCCGAGCAAAGCGAGCAGCTTGCCCGATGGGGCGCCAAAGTCGTCACAGCGCAGCGCGGAACCGAACTTGCGCGTTGGCTGGGTCGGGGTCACGTTGCCGCAGCCATCATCCGGCCAGATCGCACCGTGATGCAAACCGGGCGGCGCCTGGGACCGCTGTGCGACGCAGTACCACGATTCTTGATGGCTGTCGACACGCCGACACGAACTGAAGAGAGGAACTAACGCTCGCTAATGCTTCAGCCGCCCAGGGAGTTCCCATTTATCAGCACGACATCTACGCAGCTGACGCCATCCTCGTCGGGCTTACTTGAGTTCGGACGACGACAGACCCAGCAGGCGGCGGGCCACCACCAGTTGCTGAATCTGCTGCGTCCCTTCGAAGATGTCCATGATCTTCGAGTCGCGGGCCCACTTCTCCAGCAGCGCTTGCTCGGAATAGCCTGCAGTGCCGGCTAATTCGACGGCTTTGAGGGTGATGTCGCTGCCCACCCGGCCGGCCTTGGCCTTGGCCATCGACGCCTCTTTGGAGTTGGGAATCTCGTTGTCGGCCTGCCACGCCGCGCGCAGCGTCAGCTGATAGCTGGCCTCCCAGTCGGACTCCATCCGCAGGAACTCCGCCGCGGCGGCGCTTTGCACGTGCGACGGTTTGTCGTAGGAGATCTCCACCCCGGCATTGACCAGGATTTTGCGCAGCTCTTCCAGTGCTGCGCGCGCAATTCCAACGGCCATGCCCGCGACGACCGGGCGGGTGTTGTCGAAGGTCTCCATCACCCCGGCAAAGCCCTTGCCCGGTTCGATCTCGGGATTACCCAGCAGGTTGCCTTTGGGGATACGGACATTGTCGAACCGGATCACGGCTGTGTCGGAGCCCTTGATGCCGAGCTTGTTCTCGAGCCGCTCCACGGTGACACCCGGGTGTTCGCGCGGCACGATGAACGACTTGATCGCCGGGCGGCCCTTGGACTTGTCCAGCGTCGCCCACACCACGATGTGCGTGGCGCGCGAGCCCGCGGTGACGAAAATCTTTTCGCCGTTGATCACGTATTCGTCGCCGTCCAGCTTGGCGGTAGTGGACACCGCCGCCGAATCGGACCCGAAGCCCGGTTCGGTGATCGCCATCGCCGCCCAGACTTTGTCCAAACGCTTTAACTGCTCGTCGCTGGCCACCGCGGAGATCGCCGCGTTACCCAGCCCTTGGTAGGGGATCGACAGCAACATCGCCGCATCACCCCAACTCGCCTCCATGGACTGCAGCACCGCTGCCATGTTGGCGCCGTTGCGGTTTGCCTCATCGCTTCCACTGCTGCGAAGCTCGGCTGCTCCGGTCATATCCAACGCGTTGGATTCGGCGGCTCCGGCGAACAGATTGGCCAAGGTGTCGAGCTCGACCGGGTAGGAGTGCTCTTTGAGGTCGTATTTGCGGGCGATCGGTCGCATCATCTCCGCGGCGCCCTGGTGCGCCTTGTCGATCACCGCGTGCATCTTGCGGGGCAGTTCCAAATTGATTGCCATGATTGGTCTTTCGGTTGCGAGCCCAATATCGACTTAAATAACGACAACGCCCTCGGCGACACCGATGGCCCGCAAATCGCGGTACCAGCGCTCGACGGGGTGCTCCTTCGTGTAGCCGTGGCCGCCGAGCAGCTGCACGCCGTCCAGGCCGATCTGCATGCTCTTGTCAGCGCCCAGCCGCTTGGCCAGTGCGGCCTCGCGGGCAAACGGGAGGCCTTGTTCGGCGCGGGCCGCTCCGCGCCAGGTGATCAGTCGCAGCCCGTCGAGTTCGATAGCGATGTTGGCGCACATGAACGCGACCGACTGGCGGCGCGCGATCGGCTCGCCGAATGCTTCGCGCTCCTTGACATAGGGCACGACGTAGTCGAGCACCGCGTGCGACGTCCCGACCGCCAGTGCAGCCCAGCCCAGCCGCGACAGCGCGATGGCCTCGGAATAGTCCGCGGCGCTGGCACCATCCTCGCCCAGCCGCGCGCTCACCGGCGCCGACACGTTGTCCAGCTCTACCCGGCCCAGCGCCGCGGCGCGGATGCCCATGCTCGGGTCGGGTTTGACGGTCAGGCCGGTACTCGAGGACTCGACGACGAACAATGCGGGCTTGCCGTTGAGCTGGGCCGCGATGACGAACAATTCGGCGTCGGCGGCAGCCGGGACCAGTGACTTTACCCCGTCGAGCCGGTAGCCGCTTGGGGTGCGCACCGCTGTGGTCTTCAGCGCCGTGGGGTCGAACAGGGGCTGCGGTTCGGTAATCGCCACGCAGGCTTGCGGAACGTTCTCGCCCGCGAATTCCTTGAGGTAGGTGGCCTGCTGGTCGCCGCTACCCCAATGGGTCAGCGCCGCGGCGACGCCTGCCGGGGCCAGGATCGGCAGCGCCAGCCCCATGTCGCCGTAGGCCAGCGCCTCGGCGACCAGGACGTTGGTCACGCTGGAGCGGTGTTCGGCGATGCCATCGAAATCCTCGGGAACGTTGACCGCGGTGATCCCCAACTCCGCCGCCTTGACGACCAGGTCTGGGGGATAGGCCGCTGCTTCGTCGGCGTCATGGGCCGCCGGGCGCAAGATCTCCTCGGCGAATTGCTCCACGGTCGCGACGATGAGCTTCTGGTCGTCGTCGGGGGTCAGGTCGTAGTAGTCGCTGCCTTTTGCGCCGCTGGTCTTCAGCCGGGTCGGCCCGCCGCGAAGGCTCTGAACCCGCTTGAACTGACGGGTGGTGGCCCCGGCGGTGGAGAACATCGTCTTGACGCCGTAGCGCAGCGTCCGGTTGAGCGGATCGCGCAGGTTGTACTTGTCCAGGAATTCCTGGCCGATGATGGGCATCAGCAGGCCCAATGCGACGTCGATGCCGGTTCTCTTGTGCTTGTACTCGCCGACGGCCGTCTTTCGACCGGCCCGCCTGGGGCGCGGCTTCGAGCCATTTCCGTCGCCGTTTGTCGGGGCGACAGTGTTAGTCATTGGGGCAGCCTCCATCGGTGGGGCAACGCGAATAACACCTATCTTACTCCTGAGTAAGGTAGGTACGCCTGTTACCTACTTCACACCGGCTACTCGGCGGAAAGCCTGCTCAATATCTCGTTGTGCAGCAACCCGTTCGTCGCGATCGCGCTGCCGCCGTGCGGCCCAGCGGTGCCGTCGAGGCTGGTGAACGTCCCGCCGGCCTCGTGAACCAGGATGTCCAGCGCCGCCAGATCCCACACCGACACTTCCGGTTCGGCGGCAATGTCGACGGCTCCCTCGGCCAGCAGGCAGTAGGACCAGAAGTCGCCGTAGGCGCGCACCCGCCACACCGCATCGGTCAGCTCGACAAAGCGTTCCCTCAAGCCCAGCTCGGCCCAGCCAGAGAGGCTGGAGAACGACAAGCTGGCCGAATTCAGTTGCGCCACTGAGGAAACCGAGAGCCGACGAGCCGGGGTATTGCCGAGGGCTGCGAACGCGCCTGCGCCGCTGGCGGCCCACCACCGGCGCTGCAGGGCAGGCGCGCTGATCACACCGACACACGGCACGCCGTCGTCGAACAACGCGATCAGACTCGCCCACACCGGCACGCCGCGCACGAAATTCTTGGTGCCGTCGATCGGGTCGATGATCCATTGGCGGCCGGCCAAAGAGGTTGACCCGCCGAACTCCTCACCAAGAATGCTGTCGTCGGGCCGGACTCGCGCGAGCGTCTCGCGCAGGCCAGTTTCGACCGCGCGATCCGCATCGGTCACCGGCGTCAGGTCGGGTTTAGTGTCGACCTGCAGGTCCAGCGCCCCGAAGCGGGCCAGCGTCACCGCGTCGGCCTGGTCGGCCAGGGCCAGCGCCACTGCGAGGTCGTCCTGAGTCATCTATCTCCTTCGGTCGGGCACGGAGCTCTTTGTCGAGGCAGGGAAGCCGGTCTCGACATGCACAGCGCGGGAGTGGAACGCTGCTGTCGGTGGCGGCGGCTAGCTTGCGGGTATGCCGCGATTCAGATTGTCGCCGACGTTGGCTCAGCAGATGGTGTTGTTGGAGCATTGTCGGCATGCCCGATTTGTGTGGAATCTCGCGGTGGAGCAGCACGGATTTTGGCAACCAGGACTTCACGCTCCTGGTGACAACGAGCAGTGCGCGCAGTTGACGGCGATCCGCGCCGAATATGCGTGGCTCGCGGTTGGATCGCAGACGGTGCAGCAGCAGGCTCTGCGCGACTTCGCTCGAGCTATGCAGAGCTTCTTCGCCGGAGTCAATCGCCACCCGACCTGGCGCAAGGCCGGCGTTCACGAAGGTTTTCGACAGGTCGGGCTGAGACCGCATCATGTTAGGAAGCTCAATAAGCGTTATGGACTGGTGTGGGTGCCAAGGATCGGATGGATCCGTTTCCGCGGGACGCGAGCCGTGCCCGCGGATGTCAAGTCTTATCGCATCACTCACGATCGGTCCGGCCGCTGGCATGTCGCCTTCACCCAGATCCCCCAGTCGATCCCGGGACCAATGGACGGCACCGTGGTCGGTGTCGATCGTGGAGTGGCGGTCTCTGCAGCGCTCTCGACCGGGGAGCTGTTGCATGCCCCAAGTTTGACTCCCGGTGAGGAGATCCGTTTGCGCCGGCTGCAGCAACACCTCGCGCGAGCCAAGCGCGGCTCTAATCGCCGAGGACGCGTCGAGCTGGCGATCGCCAAACTCAAAGCACGTGAAGGTGACCGTCGGAATGATTGGGCCGAAAAAGTGACAACTGATCTGGCGCGTCGATTCGACACAATTCGAGTGGAGCAGTTCGACGTGCGGGCGATGACGCGCTCCGCGCGCGGCACGGTGGACAAACCCGGCGTTCAGGTTGCGCAAAAGCGAGGTCTCAACCGCGCAATTAATCAACAAGCCTGGGGTCGGATAGTCGTCCGGCTCGACTACAAAGCTGCGGGCCGACTTGAACGAGTCCCGGCTGCGTACACCTCGCAGCCGATGCGCCGGCTGCGGGCACGTCGCGCCCGAAAACCGCAAGAGCCAAGCGGTATTCGCGTGCGTCGCCTGCAAGGCGGGGCCGTGCAACGCCGATGTCAACGCTGCCCGCAACATCGCCGCCGGACGGGCGGCACCAGCACAGGGAGACCTCGCCGTCGGGCGGTCTGCGAACTGTGAACCTCAGCTCAGCTCTCCTACTGCCTGGTAGGTATGAGCGGGTTGGAATCCCCAAACTTGAGTCTGGGGAGGACGTCAAGAGTGCAGTCCTACCATTGGGTGATGTGGGAATTCCTCACGCTGCTGTTGCTCGTCGCGATTCTCGTGGTGTTCTTGGCTCCGCGGTTGATGCGTCGCGCCCCCCGCGGCGACGCGCTCAGCGGCACGCTGCTGATCACCGGTGTCAGCCCGCGGCCCGATGCCACCGGCGAGCAGTACGTCACGATCACCGGCGTCATCGACGGACCAACCATCAACGAGTACACCGTCTATCAACGGATGGCCGTCGACGTCGACAACTGGCCGACCGTGGGCGAGTTGAAGCCGGTGGTGTATTCGCAGCGCAATCCCGACAATTGGGCTTTCGCGGCACACGACAGCTAGCCGTGGCTGACGCGCAGCAATTTGTCGATGCTGGGCAGCCTCACCCGCGGTCTCCCGTGCGGTAACCCGGCCGCTCGCTCATGCTCGTCGATCAGCTTCCAGTGCGCGTCGGTCACCAGCTTCGGCTGCCGGGAGGCCAGCCACTCGGCGAGCCTGTGGGCATGGTCGTCAGGGAAGTCCGCGAGCGGTGTCGCGCCGGTCAAATCCGCGATCAGCGTGTCGACGGTGTCCTGGGAGTCCTTTTTGTTCGTGCCGATCACACCGCTCGGCCCGCGCTTGATCCAGCCGACGACATATTCGTTGCGACGGCCCTGCACCCGGCCGCGGTCATGGGGGATGGTCGCGCTTTTCTCGCCGAACGGCAGACCCGGAGTGGGCACCCCGCGATACCCGACCGACCGCACGACCAGCTGGGCCGGCAGTTCTTCGCGGTCGCCGGTGTCTTTGGCCGCGACCCGTCCGTTTTCGTCGGTGACCAGCTCGTTGCGCCCGAGCGCGATGCTCTCGACCTTGCCGTCGCCCTTGATCTCGATCGGCGAAGTCAGGAACCGAAACACCATCCGTCGGTGCCCCGCACGCGGTTCGCGCCCGGCGTAACCGCGCAACGCCTTGATGTTCTGCTTGGGCGTCTTGCCCGCCGCCTCGAGGTCTTCGTCGGTAATGCCTTCCAGGTCGGCGGGATCCACAATCACGTCGACGCCTTCGCGGTCCGCCAGTTCTCGCAGCTCCAACGTCGTGAAGGCGGATTGCAGCGGGCCACGACGACCGATGATCACTACTTCCTCCACGCCGCAGGGGCGCAGCGAGTCCAGGGCGTGGTCGGCGATATCGGTGGCCGCCAGCACCTCGGGGTCGGTGATGAGAATGCGCGCGACGTCGAGTGCGACATTGCCGTTGCCGACGACCACGGCGCGCGCGCCGGACAGGTCAGGCGTCGCGTGCTCAAAACGGGGGTGGGCGTTGTACCAACCGACGAAGTCGACCGCGGCGACGCTGCCCTGGAGGTCTTCGCCGGGAATGTTCAAGGACCGATCCGACTGGGTGCCGATCGCATAGATCACCGCGGCGTAGCGTTCGGCAAGTTCAGCGGCTGCGACGTGGTCGCCAACAGCGATGTTGCCGAAGAAGCGGAAGCGCGGGTCTTCGGCCGTCTTCTCGAACTGTTTGCTGATCGACTTGATCTTAGGGTGGTCGGGTGCGACGCCGGAGCGCACCAGGCCCCATGGAGTCGGCAGCATTTCCAGCATGTCGACGCGGATATCAAAGCTCCCAGCGTCCTTGGACTCGTCGGCGGCTTTCAACAGCGAGGCTGCCGCGAAGAACCCGGATGGACCAGAACCGACGACCGCGACGTGGTAAGGACGCATAATTCTCGATGCTAAATGCCCCGGCCAAGCCGACGCTGGTCGCACGCCCAACCGCTGCCGGTAACGTGACTAGCTGTGGACCCTGACCGCCAGGCTGACATCGCCGCCCTTGACTCCACCCTGACCACGGTGGAGCGGGTGCTCGATGTCCAGGGTCTGCGCAGCCGTATCGATAAACTCGAGCACGAGGCGTCCGATCCCAACCTGTGGGATGACCAGGCCCGGGCGCAGCAGGTGACCAGCGAGCTTTCCCACACTCAGGTCGAGTTGCGCCGCGTCGAGGATCTGCGGCGCCGCCTCGACGATCTGCCGGTGCTCTACGAGCTGGCGGCCGAAGAGGCCGGCGCCGCCGCGGTCGAGGCACGGGCCGAAGCCGACGCGGAACTCAAGGCGCTGAGCGGCGACATCGAGGCCATGGAGGTCCGTACCCTGCTGTCCGGCGAGTACGACGAGCGGGAGGCGCTGGTCACCATCCGCTCGGGCGCGGGGGGTGTGGATGCCGCCGACTGGGCCGAGATGCTGATGCGGATGTATATCCGGTGGGCTGAGCAGCACAAGTACACCGTTGAAGTGTTCGACACGTCGTACGCGGAAGAAGCCGGGATCAAGAGCGCGACCTTCGCCGTGCACGCCCCGTTCGGCTACGGCACCCTGTCTGTCGAACAGGGCACGCACCGGCTGGTGCGGATCAGTCCGTTCGACAACCAGAGTCGACGCCAGACATCCTTCGCCGAGGTCGAAGTGCTGCCGGTGGTGGACACCACTGATCACATCGACATCCCCGAGGGCGATGTACGCGTCGACGTGTACCGGTCCAGCGGTCCCGGCGGCCAGTCAGTGAACACCACGGACTCCGCGGTTCGCCTCACTCACATCCCAACGGGTATCGTCGTGACTTGTCAGAACGAAAAATCGCAGCTGCAGAACAAAGTGGCGGCAATGCGGGTTCTGCAGGCAAAGTTGTTGGAACGCAAGCGGTTAGAAGAGCGGGCCGAGCTCGACGCCTTGAAGGGTGACGGCGGCAGCTCCTGGGGTAACCAGATGCGGTCATACGTATTGCACCCGTATCAGATGGTCAAGGATCTGCGTACGGATTACGAGGTGGGCAACCCGGCCGCTGTTCTCGACGGGGACATCGACGGGTTCCTGGAGGCGGGTATCCGGTGGCGCAACAGAAGAGATGACGACTGATAAGGCCGGTTTCTTAGTAGCCACGGCTCAGCCATGGCGTGATTTCTGGACCAGCGGTTTTCGCGGATGGTTGCTCACTAGCGGCATTCACATCGCCCTGCTGCTGATCGGCGCAGTGCTCGCGGCCCGCTTCGTCACCTGGGTGGCGCAAAAGGTGAGCGAGCGCCTTGACGTCGGTTTCGCCGAGAGCGATGCGTTGGTGCGCTCGGAGGCCACCAAGCACCGGCAGGCGGTGGCCTCGGTGATCTCCTGGGTGTCGGTCGTGCTGATCGCGATCGTGGTTGCCGTCCAGCTGGCTGACATTCTCAATATTTCGGTCAAAGGCTTAGTGGCGCCCGCGACCGTTATCGGAGCTGCGCTCGGCTTTGGCGCTCAGCAACTGGTCAAGGACATGCTGGCCGGGTTCTTCATCATCGTCGAGAAGCAGTACGGCTTCGGCGATCTGGTTCAGCTCACCATCGGGGGCTCCACCAACGATGCGGCGGGAACCGTCGAGAATGTCACGTTGCGGGTGACCAGGCTGCGCTCGCCGGACGGCGAGGTGTTCACCGTGCCCAACGGCCGGGTCGTCAAGTCGATCAACCTGTCGAAGGACTGGGCCCGCGCCGTCGTCGACATCCCCGTGCAGAACACCGCCGACCTCAACCTGGTGAACGACGTTTTGCGTCAGGAGTGTGAGCATGCTCTGGACGACGAGGTGCTCGGGGAGCTGCTACTGGATGCGCCGACGGTCATGGGCGTGGAAAGCATCGAAGTAGACACCGTCACGTTGCGATTGGTGGCTCGTACCCTACCGGGCAAGCAGTTCGAAGCGGGTCGGCAGTTGCGGGTGCTGGTGATCAGAGCGCTGGGCCGTGCCGGCGTTGTCACCAAAGCCGACACGTCGGTCGGGGCCATCGTGCACCCCGCAACAGCCGTGGGCGCCGAGGACGAAAGCCAAGGCGCGGTCCGTTGAGGTCCTTCAACCTGGACAGCCTGAGAAGAGTCGGCGATAACGCGGAGCACGGCTGGCCGGGCTATCTGCTCGGCGGTCGTGTGCGGACCTCGACGGTGGCGCTGATTGTCGCGTTCTTGGCGCTGTGGTGGCTTTACGACGCGCACCGGCACGCGGCCCAATCCTCGAAATCCACGCAGGTGCCTGCGACTCAAGTGGTGCCGCCGGGCTTCATGCCCGACCCGAACTACACCTGGGTGCCGCGTAGTCGACTGCAGCAGCCACCGGAGACCGTGACCGTCACGCAGACGCCGACGACCACACCGTCGCCGCCCACAACGACAACGACCACGACGACCACCACCACGCCGGCGCCGCTGTTGCCGCCCATCATTTTGCCGCCGCCGTTCGGTCCGCCCGTCACGACGCCTCCACCACCACCGCCCGGCCCGCCGCCGCCCTGGGCCCCGCCGGGCCCGCCGCCGCCCTGGGCCCCGCCGGGCCCGCCGCCGCCCTGAGTGTCTGAAATGCGAATCGGCGGCCCTGGGATGCTGATTCCGTTCGAGCGGCTCGGGCGCCGCAGACCGCCCCGATTTGGCCGCTGATCGGCTGGCGTCGCAGCCGTGTTGCGAGCCAATATCAACGCCGGAAACTGCGGACCACCCGGATCGATGAGTCTGGCCGGTGCGGCTTCGCGGGCACGCCGACAACAATGCAGATCAACATCGGCTAGCTGCGGTGTCGAGCGTGGGGGCGACGTCATGCGCCCATACGCGGCGCCCACCCTAACAGCCAGCTGGGGCGGCAGCAGCACGCCTAATGGCAGGCTCGAAACCGCGAGGGACAGGCCGTAAACCCGTCCGCTTCGGGGCAGGGTCCATGACCGTTACACTGGCCATCCGTGATGATCACCCTTGACCATGTCACTAAGCAGTACAAGTCCTCGGCGCGTCCAGCGTTGGACAACGTGAACGTCAAGATCGACAAGGGTGAGTTTGTCTTCCTGATCGGTCCGTCCGGCTCGGGCAAATCGACGTTCATGCGGCTGCTGCTTGGCGCCGATACGCCAACCACCGGTGATGTCCGGGTTTCCAAGTTTCACGTCAACACGCTGCCCGGACGCCACATCCCGAAACTGCGTCAGGTGCTTGGCTGCGTCTTTCAGGATTTCCGGCTGCTGCAGCAGAAGACGGTGTTCGACAACGTTGCGTTCGCGCTGGAGGTCATCGGCAAGCGCCCCGACGTGATCAACCGGGTGGTCCCCGACGTGCTCGAGATGGTCGGGCTATCCGGTAAGGCCAACCGGCTGCCGCACGAATTGTCCGGGGGCGAGCAGCAGCGGGTGGCCATCGCCCGGGCTTTTGTGAACCGACCGCTGGTATTGCTGGCCGACGAGCCGACGGGCAATCTCGATCCGGAGACCAGCAACGACATCATGGATCTGTTGGAGCGGATCAACCGCACCGGGACCACTGTGCTGATGGCAACGCACGACCACCTCATCGTCGACTCGATGCGTCAGCGCGTGGTGGAGCTGTCGTTGGGCCGATTGGTGCGAGACGAGCAGCGCGGTGTTTATGGGATGGACCGCTAGGTGCGCTTCAGCTTTCTGTTCAACGAGGTCCTGACCGGTCTTCGTCGCAATGTGACGATGACCGTCGCGATGATTCTGACGACCGCGATCTCGATCGGGCTGTTCGGCGGTGGTCTGCTGGTGGTGCGGTTGGCCGAGCACTCGCGTGCCATCTATCTCGATCGGGTCGAGACGCAGGTCTTCCTCAACGACGACATCTCGGCCAACGATCCGACCTGTGGGAGCCCGCCGTGCAAGGCGTTGCGGCAGAAGATCGAGGCGCGTAACGACGTCAAGTCGGTGCGATTTCTCAACCGCCAAGACGCCTACGACGACGCTATTCGCAAGATCCCGCAGTTCAAGGATTTGGCGAGTAAGGACGCGTTCCCGGCGTCGTTCATCGTCAAGCTCGAAAACCCCGAGCAGCACACCGACTTCGACGCCGCGATGCTAGGGCAGCCCGGGGTGGACCATGTGCTCAATCAAAAGGATCTCATCGATCGGCTGTTCGCGGTGTTGGACGGCCTGAGCAACGCTGCCTTCGCCGTGGCCTTGGTGCAGGCAATCGGGGCGGTTCTGTTGATCGCCAATATGGTTCAAGTCGCTGCCTATACGCGCCGCACCGAGGTCAGCATCATGCGGTTGGTCGGCGCCACCCGCTGGTACACCCAATTGCCCTTCCTGGTCGAGGCTATGGTGGCCGCCACTGCCGGCGTCATCATCGCCATCGGCGGCCTGATCATGGTGCGGGCGCTGTTCCTGGACAACGCGCTGAGCCAGTTCTATCAAGCGCATCTGGTCGCGCCCGTCGACTACGCTGACATCGTTTATATTTCGCCGCTACTGCTGTTGGTGGGTGTCGCGATGTCTGGGGTCACCGCATACGCGACGTTGCGTCTGTACGTGCGGCGGTAGCCGGTGGTCAAAAAGCCCGGACGACAGGTCGTGGCCTCTAACCGCAAGGCACGGCACAACTACTCGATTCTCGAAGTGTTCGAGGCCGGAGTGGTTTTGCTCGGCACTGAAGTAAAAAGCCTCAGGGCGGGCAAGGCGTCGCTGGCTGATGCTTACGCAACGGTTGACGACGGCGAAGTGTGGTTGCGCAACTTGCACATTCCGGAGTATCACCACGGCAGCTGGACCAACCACGAGCCGCGTCGCACGCGAAAACTGTTGCTCCACAGGCGCCAAATCGATGTACTCATCGGCAAGATACGTGATGGTAACCTCGCGCTGGTTCCGTTGTCCCTCTACTTCTCTGAAGGAAAAGTCAAGGTGGAGGTTGCATTGGCGCGCGGGAAGCGCGCGCACGACAAGCGTCAGGACATCGCACGCCGCGACGCTCAGCGGGAAGTGGTCCGCGCTTTAGGTAGGCGAGCCAAGGGCATCGAGTGATCGGCGCCGCATACGCCCAGCTGTCCGCAGTCAGCTACGGCGTCAGCGACTTTGTCGGGGGTGTCGCTTGCCGGCGGGTGGCTGCGCTCCGCGTCATGTTGGTGACCTATCCGATTGCGACGGTGCTGCTTGGTGTACTGGCCGCCGCCGCAGGTGGCCCGGTGCGCCCCGGTGCCCTGGTGTGGGGCTCGCTGTACGGGGTGAGTCAGGCCGTCGGGGTGTATTGGTTCTACGCGGCGGTGAGCGCCGGACCGATCTCGGTGGTCTCACCGCTGGCGGCGGTACTCAACGCCGCCGTCCCCGTCGCCGTCGGCGTGGCGCTCGGCGAACGACCGGGGAAGACGGCCTCAATGGGCGTGCTGCTGGCAATGCTTGCGGTGATCCTGGTCAGCCGGGAATCGCCCGCCGACGAGAATATTCGCACCCACAGGTTCACCAGCAAAGTGGCCTGGCTGACGGTCGGCTCCGGGGTGGCATTCGGTTTGGACTTCGTCCTGCTGTATCAGGCCCCGGCGGCGTGCCGGCTGTGGCCGCTGTTTTTTGCTCGGGCGGCGGCCACCGTGCTGGTGTTCGCTGTCGCGGGGATGAGCAACAATTTTCAGCTTCCGTCCAGGTCTCCGCTGCGGCTAGCGGTTGCCGCGGCGCTGCTGGATACCTTGGCCAACATCACCATGCTGCTGGCGATTCAAAAATGGATGCTGTCGTTGGCCAGCATCTTGATCTCGCTATACCCGGCGACCACCGTGGTCCTGGCCGTCATCGTGCTGCGTGAGCGGCTGACCCGCTGGCAGGCGGTTGGCATGATCCTGGCGGGAGCATCGGTGAGCATGATCGCGGCCAGCTGACACCCGTCTAACATCAGGCTGATGAGCAGCCCGTCGCGTCCGGTCACCGAACTCGACAGGGCCGACGTGCTGTCGGGCCTTTTCGACGCCTGGCACAACATTGATCGATTGCTTACCGGACTGTCCGAGCGGCAGTGGCAGACGCCGACACCACTGCCCGGCTGGTCGGTGCACAACGTGGTCGCTCACATCATCGGCACCGAATCAGCGCTGCAGGGAATCAGCACACCGGAGGTCGATATCGATGTCTCGACGTTGGCCCATGTGCGCAACGACGTCGGCGTGGCCAACGAATGCTAGGTCCGTCATCTGAGCGCAGAATCCGGTAATGACCTGTAGCAGCGGCTCCGCGAGGCGACGGCCGATCGCCGCAAGACGCTGACCGACATGTCGGTTGACGACTGGAATGCGCCGACCGTGACCCCGGTCGGCCCGGATAGCTATGGACGCTTCATACGGGTGCGGGTGTTCGACTGCTGGATGCACGAGCACGACATCCGTGTTGCGCTGAGCCGACCGGATTCGGACGCGGAACCGGCAGGCTCGGCGCCGCGACTTGTGCTCGGCGAGATGGCTACCAGCATGGGCTTCGTGGTCGGCAAACCGGCTGCCGGAATGAATACTAGCCGGCATGTTGTTGCAGATCGCGTACCATTGACAGTCCTGCCGAAAGTCGGCGGGGATGCGAGGGGCTGAACGGTTTCGACTTCGCGTATCGAATCAAGGGAAGCGTGCCGGTGCAGGCAAGAGACCACCGTAAGCGTCGTTGCAACCATATAAGCGCCGTGTCAACACAGCGCGACTACGCTCTCGCTGCCTAAGCGACAGCTAGTCCGTCAGACCGGGAACGCCCTCGGCCCGGACCCTGGCGTCAGCTAGAGGGATCAACCGATGAGTTCGGTCGCGGGACTCATCGGGACACTCACAGCGACTGGGATCGTCATCTCGGCTAGTTCGCGTGACCGGGAGATCCGAGTAGAGGCATAGCGGACTGCGCACGGAGAAGCCTTGAGGGAATGCCGTAGGACCCGGGTTCGATTCCCGGCAGCTCCACCGGTAGCACACCGGAACATGTCAAGGCCGGTGAGACAGTTTCTTACGCGGATTTGATGAGTGCTTCGGGGGTTGGCTGGTTGATCCAGGCGATGGTGGGCAGTTTCGGCGGGGTGGGCCGGCGATGCCGGAACCTGGCGGGGTTGGCGGCATAGGCCGCGTCGAGTGTGGCGGCGCGTTGGGCCTGTACCTGGGTTGCGGTGCCGTAGTGCACCGAGGCCGCGGTGTGTAGCGCGACGCCGCTGTGACGATGTTCATGGTTGTAGTAATCGAAGAATGCGCTGCAGAAGGCGCGGGCGTCTTCGATCGAGCCGAACCGGCCCGGGAACGCCGGGCAGTACTTGAGGGTCTTGAAATTGGCCTCCGAGTAGGGGTTGTCGTTGGACACGTGCGGGCGGCTGTGGCTGCGGTCCACACCCAGGTCGATCAGCAGTTGGGCGACCGGCTTGGAGGTCATCGAGGTGCCGCGATCAGCATGTAGAGCCAGTTGACCGGGTTCGATGCCGTGGTGGGCCAAGGTGTCGTCGATGAACTGCTTGGCCAGCTCGCCTGTCTCGCTGGCAGCGAGGGTCCAACCGACGACGTAGCGCGAGAAGATGTCGATGATCACATACAGCTGATAGAAGATACCACGTTGTGGCCCTTGCAGTTTCGTTATATCCCACGACCAAACCTGGTTCGGCGCGGTGGCGATCAACTCGGGTTTCTTGCGCGCCGGGTGGGTGCGCTGACGGCGCCGCTCCCGGTTCTCCCCAGCAATGGCCAAAAGCCGGTACATGGTGCGAATCGAGCACAAGTAGATGCCGTCGTCGAGCAGGCGCGCCCACACCTGCGCCGGCGCCAGGTCGCAGTACTCGGCCGATCGCAGCACCGTCAGGATCTGCTGGCGTTCGGCCTCGGTGAGCTTGTTCGGCGGCTCGGGCCGCCTCCGCGGCGCCGGCCGCGGTGCTGGGTTGCGGCGCCGATAGAGCGTGGCCCGTGATGCACCCAGCAATTCACACGCCCGCTTGGTGGACGTCGCCGACTCCAGGGCGGGCAGGTGCTCGCCGATCACGGCTTCGACTTCGGCTCGAAATCCGCGCTCTCGCAGAGCATCTCCAAGAGCGCGTGTGCTTTTCCCGTGATCTCCAGGGCTAGCTTGGTCCGGTCCAGCTCGGCCTGCAATTGCTTGGTGCGCCGCCGCAGCTTGTCCAGCTCCACCTGCTCAGCGGTGCGTTTCGACTTGCCCTTGGGCGTCAGCCCGGCACGGGCACCGGCATCACGGGCCTTGCGCCATTCGGCGATGTGCGAGCTGTACAGGCCTTCGCGGCGCAGCAACGCACCACGCTCGCACGAGCCGGCCGGCAGGGCGTCGTACTCGTCGAGGATGCGGGCCTTGTACTCGGCGGTGAACGTGCGTCGCCGAGCCCGAGCACCCGGATCCGGCGTGCTGTCCACTTGGTCAGTATCGGCGCACCCCTGCAGGGATGCGATCGTCATAGTCACGGAGAATGGTGATCCTGTCTCGCCCTGTAGCGATGATCGGCTACTGCTGCTGTCTCACCTAACCCTGTCACACAGGGCACAGATAACTTCATATGCTCAACCTCCTTGCCGACACGCAAAAGTCGGCGTCTTGAAGTTGGCTCGAGCGCTGGTGGACTGACGTCACGCGACATGACCAGGAAACCGATGATGCTGTGACCGCCGCCGCCACGACGGCTTGGGATTACCTGTTCGCCTTACACCGCTGATGCCAGTTGTGCTGCTGCTCAGGCTGTCCCGCGCCTCAGCTGGGCGAGCTTGGCACCCGCTCAGCGCGGTCTCGCCCGTCGTGACATGGTGGCTGATGAGGGGATAGGAGACCGGCGACTTTAGCCGCTGGGCCTCACGGTCGTCGCCACCGTTGGCCTCGACCTTTCACCTAATTTAATTGACTGGCATCGAGTGTCGTTAACGTGAAAGATGCGCTGCCACAAGGATAATCGGGTTGTCTGACGTTCCGGTATCCGGGATGGGGAGCGCACCTGACAGATGCGCGGTACTACGGATTGGCCGAAGAATCTTCGTGTCGAGGTCCGCGGCGACGATGTGGTCGGGCGCGCCGGGAGAAGATCACCGTGGTCGCCCAGCTCTCACTGTTCGGGCAGCTGGGCGGGCACCGGTATCAGGTGGCGGCGGCCGCCGCCCGCGGCGGGCAGGTGCAGCGGCCGAAGGCGCGGCGCCGGGTGCACGCCCGGTGGAAGGGTTCATCCGCAACGGGAAGCCCGCCGGCCTGGCCCGGTGGCCGTCGTCCTCGTTCGCGGTCAGCACCGCCTGGGTCACCGCCGCCGCGATCGCGATCGGCCCGCTGTGCTGGATCAGGCTGCTGCTGCTCGACGGGCCGCTGGCCAAGGCCGAACCCGACACCCTGCGGCACCGGCTGCTGCACACCGCCGCCCGGCTGATCAACCACTCCTGCTAGTGCGCCACGAACGAGAAATGGAGGTCTTGATGTTAGGGAGGTGAGACTTTCAGGAATCGGTGTTCTGCAAGAGATGAAGGTTTGGCCCTTCGGAGTCGCCGGTGGGGCGGAGGCTTCACTGGACGACGCCGCGGGAGCGCACGCACCCGCGCGAAATTTTCGGCTCTCCTGACGTCGATGTGGATCGCCGAGCGTGTGGTATGGGGCGAGGAGGGTGAGCGGGGGCGCACGGACGGTGATCTAGGTTCGAAGGCTCTAACCCCAATCGATCCCGGAGCCGTCCGTGCGCGCGTCACCCCTACTCAATGCCCTCTTCGAACTGCCGGGCGCGCGTGTCGGCAAGGCCGCGGTCGAGGACGGCGAGCTACGGGTGACGGCCAGCTTGTGCCGGCGGCAGCTGGAGTGTCCGCAGTGCCGGTTTTCGGCCCGGCACCGCTACGACACCCGCGAGGCGGACTCATCGTGGCGGCATCTGGACACCGCTCGGCGGATCTGCCGAATCCTGTTGCGGCGCCGAGGGCTGCGCTGCCCGGACCGCGGTGTGCTGGCCGAGGGCATGCCGTTCGCGCGCCCCGGCTCCCGCCGCACCCGCGACTTCGAGGACCTGGCGGCCTGGCTGGTCGCCAAAACCGACAGGACCACCGCCAGCGCCTTCGCGCGCATCGCCTGGCGCACCGTGGGCGCGATCTGTGGGCGGGTCGCCGCCGACGTGCCGGACCCCGGCCGGCTGTCGGGGCTGGCCGACATCGGGGTCGACGAGATTTCCTGGCGCAAACACCGCCGCTATTTTACGCTGGTCTCCGATCACGACAGCGCCACCATCGTGTGGGGCAAACCCGGCAAGGACGTCGACACGCTGCACGCCTTCTTCGACGAGCTGCCCGACGGCGGCGCATCCATCGAGGCGGTGTCGATGGACATGGGACCCGCCTACGCCAAGGCCGTGCGCGAACGGGCGCCCGCAGCGGTGATCTGTTCCGATCCCTTCCATGTCGTAAAGCTCGCCACCGACGGTCCCGGCGCGGTGCGCCGCCAGGTGCGGCCAGGCCGCGCGCACGCTGCCCGATCAGCGCATCGCCAAGACGTTCAAGGGTGCTCGCTGGGCGTTGCTGAAAAACCCCGCCGATCTCACCGACACCCAGGCCCAAACCCTGCGGAAGATGAAACGCAGCGGTGGAATCCTTTGGCGCGCCTATCAACTCGAGGAAGCGCTGCGTGAGGTGTTCGCCGGCGATCTTGACGCGGCCACCGTCGCCGAACTGCTCGATCGTTGGTGCGCCCGAGCCCAACAAAGTCGCATCCCCGAGTTCGTCAAGGCCGGGCGCACCATCCGCAAACACCGCGCCGGCATCGACGCCGCCATCGAGCGCGGGCTCTCGAACGGCCGCCATGAAGGGCTCAACACCAAGGTCCGGCTTCTCATCCGACGCGCCTACGGCTTCTAGAGCGCCGAGGCCGCCCTCGCGCTCATTCTCCTGGCCTGCCGACCCGTCACCCTCGAACTCCCATACCACACGAAAGGTCATCCACATTCATGGCAGTAGAGCCGGAAGGGCTCTTCTGACATAGTTGTGGGTCTGCGACCTGAAGGGTTTGGGCGCAACGCCGTGTCCTGCTTACGTTTTGGACTGTTGGAGGTTCAAGACGAAGAAGGGGTACGGCGTTGCGCAATTCCAGGGTATTCGCGAGGGCTCTCGGTGGCCAAGACATGGTGGTCGAGGACGTATCGATAGAGGTCGAGACCTCACGCGCCAAGACGCCGGTGAGCAGCGAAGTGCTGGTGTTTTCGGTGCGTCCCAAGGCCTCGCAGACTAGCCGCTGTTCACGCTGCCGCCGCCGCTGCCCCGGATATGACGGCGGAGAGAGCTCGCGGCGGTGGCGCACCCTGGACGTGGGCGCCACCAAGGCATACCTGCAGGCCGCCGCACCACGGGTGCAATGCAGTGAGCATGGAGTGGTGGTGGCTCATGTGCCGTGGGCGCGAGCCGGCGCCCGCCACACCTGGGCATTCGAGGACACCTGCGCATGGCTGGCCGCCCATACCGCGCTCAGCGTGCTGACCGTGCTGTTGCGGATAGCGTGGCGCACCGTGGCGGCGATCGTGACCCGGGTGGTCGCCGACGGTCGCGACACCAACGACCTGCTGGTCGGGCTGACCAGGATCGGTATCGACGAGATTTCGTACCGCAAGGGGCACCGCTATTTAACGGTGATCGTGGACCACACGACAGGCAGGCTGGTGTGGGCTCGTGAGGGCCGCAACCAGGACACCCTGGGGGCGTTCTTTGACCAGCTGGGAACCCAACGCGCCGCGCAGTTGAGCCATGTCAGCTGCGACGGTGCGGAATGGATCCACGCCGTGGTGCGAGCGCGTGCCCCGCAGGCGCTGATCTGCCTAGATCCATTCCATGTAGTGGCCTGGACGCTCAAAGCGCTAGACAAGGTGCGGGCGCGGACCATGACCAAAGCCGGTGTCCGCGACCGGCACGCGATGTGGGCAACCCGCAAAAACCCGGCCGATTTGACCGGCGAGCAACGCAGCAGCCTCGCAGCGATCGCCGACACCAACCGCGCTCTCTACCGGGCGTATCTGCTCAAAGAGCAACTCCGCGAAGTGTTTCGAGTCAAAGGCCGCGCCGGACACCAACTGCTGGCCGGCTGGTTGTCGTGGGCAAGCCACTCGCGCATCCCCGAGTTCGTCGCCCTGGCCCGCACCATCCGCCGCTACCGCGATCTGATCGCCAACACCCTTGACCATGGGCTCTCGAATGCCCTCTCCGAAGCCACCAATACCCACCTGCGAGCACTGACCAAACGTGCCTACGGGTTTCATAGCCCTGACGCGCTCATCGCCATGGCGCTGCTCACCCGAGGCGGCCTGTGCCCCTCTCTACCCGGACGGGCAGCATGAAACCCCGCCCACGGAAACGTCAGTAGATTCGTTCGCACTCCTCAAGCGGCTCTCCCAAGAATCCAACATCCCGCTTGCTGAGGTCGCGCAGCGGCTGGTTCATTCTGATCGCCCACCGCGGCGCGGCAGGAAGCAGAAACGGGTGCCGGACCGCAGCGAGTGATTTCGGTGGGGCTGTCGCGAAATCAAGTCTGCATTCCCGCCAACGCGCACCATGGGCAGCAGGGTGCGCAACCCCTTCCTTGACGATCGACGACGATCGATGCCGACAGGATCCGGCTGGTGTCGGCCTCGGAGATGATGGCGTTGCACATCAACGGCGAAACGCTTGTCGGACAAAACGCGTTCCTACGCCCACCCTCCGTGCGCAGTACCGTCGCGTAGGCCGCGACCGGAACGATTGCCACGTACTCACGGCCTCGCGGAACTTCGCAACGCTAAAAGCGGCCCCGTGCAGCGGAACGGCCTGGGCCTCGGACCGCGAAATCACAATGTGCTCTTCGAAATTGAAGAACCTTGTGCGTCGGGCACCGCCTGCCGGTAGGGGTCGGCTGCGGCGTAGTTATCTCTTCGCGAGCGTGAACTGCGCTACTTCGGTGATGCCGCGTCGGAAGAAGTCAGCGCATCCAGTCAGGTAGTGCATGTACTGCTGATAGACCTCGTCGGAGGTGGTGGCAATCGCCTCAGTGCGTCGGGCCGCAAGGTTAGCCGCCCACGTATCGAGTGTTCGGACATAATGCGGGTTCAGCAGTTGAATTGTTGAATGTGTTCCACCGAAAAGCCCGCTCCCTGCGAGTATTCGACCACGTCGTCTGCTGAGGGTATTTCACCGCCCGGAAATATCTCTCGGGAAATGAACTGCATGAACTTCAGGTCGCTGATCGTGATCGGGATACCTTTTGTGGGATAGTAGCTGGGTCGGTGACCCAATATTTGTTTCCACAACCATCCGGCCGTCGCCGGGCAGAATACGGTAAGCGGTGTCGAAGAACGCCGCATACCGAGATTTGCCGAACGCCTCGAACGCCTCGAACGCCTCGATGCTGATGATGCGGTCAACCGGGTCGCCGAACTCTTCCCAGCCGCGCAGCAAAACCTGGTGGGACCGGCTCCCATCCATCTCGGCCAGTAGCCGCTGGCCGTAGGCACACTGGTTTTTGCTCAGCGTCAACCCGATGACGTTGACGTCGTAGCGCTCGATGGCCCGCGTCATCGCCGAACCCCAGCCGCAGCCGATGTCGAGCAACGTCATTCCCGGCTGCAGGCCCAGCTTGCCCAGGGCGAGATCGTTTTTCGCGATCTGGGCCTCCTGCAACGTCATGTCCTCGCGCTCGAAGAACGCGCAACTATAGGTCCGCGATGCGTCTTGAAACAGCCCGAAGAACTCATCCGATAAGTCGTAATAGGCCTGAACGTCCTCGAAGTGTGGTCGCATGTTCGTCGAGGTCGACGTGCTCGTAGTCATCTGTCGTTATCCCTTCGAGTACCCACCGGGTTGTGGTGGTCCCGTCTTGTGGGCTCTTCAATTTTAAACGGGCGGTTGTGATTTCGCTCACATAGAGCGTGTCGCTGCATAAGGAGGCCCTTGGCCTTCCGAAGTCTGAAGTTGCGAATTACTCAGGCGAAGGAAGGAAGCCAAGGGCCGTGATCGACGGTACGACATTGTTGTTTGGGCTGCCAGGTGTACAGGTTGAGCGTGTCGAGCGCTGGGCAGATGGGACGCGGGTGGTGCACGTGGTGACCGCGAGCGAGACCGCGGCGGCGTGCCCGTCGTGCGGGGTGGTGTCCACCTCGGTGAAGGAGCGGGTGAGCGCCTCGCCGCGTGACATCCCCTACGGCGAAGACCGAATCATGCTGCGCTGGAACAAGACCCGGTGGCGCTGCCGGGAAGACTATTGCGAGAAGTCCTCGTTCACCGAGGCCATCGCGCAGGTGCCGCCGCGGGCGCGCACCACCGGGCGGTTGCGCGCCGCGATCGGTAAGGCGATCGGGGATGCGGCCCGCTCGGTGGCCGAGGTCGCTTCCGCCCATCAGGTGTCGTGGCCGACCGCCCACCGCGCCTTCGTCGCCCACGCCGAGGCGCTGCTGGCCGAGCCCGAGCCGGTCCGGGTGCTCGGCATCGACGAAACACGGCGCGGAAAGCCCCGCTGGCAGCGGTGCGCCACCACGGGGCGCTGGGTGCGGGTCGACCCGTGGGACACCGGGTTCGTCGATGTGGCCGGCGATCAGGGCCTGCTGGGGCAGCGCGAGGGCCGCACCGGCGCCGCGGTGATCGACTGGCTGCGCGAACGCAGCGAGGAGTTCCGCGCCGGGATCGAGTTCGTGGCGATCGACCCGGCGGCGGTCTACGCGGCGGCGATCCGCACGCCGGGGTTGTTGCCCAATGCGACGCTGGTGGTCGACCATTTCCATTTGGTCAAGCTCGGCAACGACGCGCTGACCAAGGTGCGCCGCCGCGTCACCTGGGACCTACGCGATCGTCGCGGCCGCACACTCGACCCCGAATGGGCCAACCGGCGCCGCCTGCTGCGTGCCCGGGAACGCCTGTCGGACAAGAGCTTCGCCAAAATGTGGAACGCGATCCTCGCCGAGGACAACACCGGCCAGATCCTCTCAGCGTGGATCGCCAAAGAAGAACTACGCACCCTGCTATCGACCGTGCGCGTCGGCGGCGATCCGCACCTGACCCGGCACCGGCTGCACCGCTTCCTGTGTTGGTGCATCGACTCCCAAATCCCCGAACTGCTCACCCTGGCCACCACCGTCGACACCTGGTGGTCCGAAATCAACGCCTTCATCACCACCGGCATCACCAACGCGGCCACCGAGGGCTACAACCGGCTGGTCAAACAGGTCAAACGGGCCGCCTGCGGATTCCGCAACACAGAAAACTCGGCCCGCCGGATACGCTTCCACTGCACCCGCAGACAGCGGGCCGCAACCCAGACTTCATGCTGATTGCCCGGTCAAAATCGAAGAGCCGTCTTGTGACCCGGTAGCGCACCAACCCGGGTCGCCGGCTCCTTAGCCTGATTCCACCGATGAATTGATTTGAGTTTTGCGTGTCGGAATGAAGAAAGCGCCCTCTGAGCTGGGATAATTGGAGTTTCCGCACAACAATTTGACCAGCATGAGAAAGGCACTTTCAGCGCAAGTGAGGTTTTCTCACTTGGGGCTCGTGAGTCTGGTGTGACTGGAGTTTTCGGCGTGTCGTAGTGGCTGGGCGTGGGGTCCTTGCTCAAGGATTCGGTTTCGACGAGGAAACCCGCTCCGCTGCAAAGGACCCCACGTGTTCACCTACTCTGCCATCTGCGACGTGCCGGAGGAAACCCTGCTGCATGTGACCGCGCTGCTGCACGTTCACCGGCGCGAGATCAGAACGCGGGCCGGGCGGCGGTCGGGTACGGTGCGCACGCAGGCCAAGCTGGTGCTGCGGTGGTTCCGCGACGACGCCCCGATCCGGTTGTTGGCGATGGAGGCTGGGCTGCCGATCTCCACCAGCTACCGCTATCTGCACGAGGCGATCGACGTGATCGCCGAACAAGCTCCTGACCTGCACGAAGTGCTCGACCGGGCCAAGGCCGAACAGTGGTCGCACGTGACGCTGGACGGGACGCTGATCGCCATCGACCGGGTGGACGAGCGCAACGAGGCCGGCCATCACCGGTGGTATTCGGGCAAGCACAAAACCCAGGGCGGCAATGTGCAGATACTGGCCGACCCGGGCGGGTTCCCGGTGTGGTCGAGCGAGGTCGAGCCGGGCAGCGTGCACGACATCACCGCCGCCCGCGCGCACTGCCTGGGCGCGCTGTACAAGTCCGCGGCCGACGGGGTGCCGACGCTGGCCGACAAGGGCTACGAAGGAGCGGGGATCGGGGTGCACACTCCGGTCAAGGGCCGCGGCCTGGCCGTGGAGAATCAGAGCTACAACATGCTGCTCACCGCGGCGCGTGCCATCGGTGAACGCGCCAACGCCGAACTCAAACAGCGTTGGCGCTGCCTCCGTCGAATCCGCCTGTGTCCAACCAGGATTGGCGCAGTTGTTGCCGCCGCGATCGTACTATCGACTCTCCAACGCGGAAATTACTGAGAAAACGTCAGTGTCCCATACGTTCGGCCCTGATTCTGCTGTGTTCGATGAGGATAATCTCGTGTCGTGCGCGGGCCTGGTCCCGGTGATGGCCCTGGCCGAGCAAGCAGGCCTGACACGGTTGTTGGACAACAAGATTCACATCGAGTCGACGCGGGTCAAGTCCGGGGCGGCCAACCCGGCCCCGAAATTGGCCACCCTGATCGCGGGCATGTGCACCGGCGCGGACTACATCGATGATGTCGACCTGGTCCGCGCCGGCGGGATGAAAACCCTCTTCGGGCCGGTGTATGCGCCCTCCACCGTGGGAACCCTGCTGCGCGAGTTCAGCTTCGGTCACGCCCGCCAACTTGACTCGGTACTGGCCGAGCATCTGGCCGGCCTGTGCGGGCGGGTGAATCTGCTGCCCGGATCAGATGCGCGCGCCTTTGTCGACATCGATTCGCTGGTACGCCCGGTCTATGGACACGCCAAACAGGGCGCCTCCTACGGGCACACCAAGATCGCCGGCAAGCAGGTTCTCCGCAAAGGACTGTCCCCGCTGGTCACCACGCTGAGCACCGACACCGCCGCGCCGGTGATCACCGGCATCCGGCTACGCGCCGGCAAAGCCAACTCCGGTAAAGGCGCGGCCCGCATGGTGGCCCAAGCGCTGAGCACCGCGCGCGCCCGGAGTCGGCGGACAGATCATCGTCCGTGGTGACAGCGCCTACGGATCGCGGGCCGTGATCCGGGTGCGCCGCCGCTACGGCGCGGTGTTCTCCCTGGCACTGACCCGCAACGCGGCGGTCCAACGCGCCATCGGCGCCATCGACGAGCACGCCTGGACCCCGGTGCGCTACCCCGGCGCCGTCCGTGACCCCGAGACCGGGGCCTGGATCTCTGATGCCGAGGTCGCCGAAATCACCTACACCATGGCCAAATCCGGCACCTATCAGGCCGTCACCGCCCGCCTGATCGTGCGCCGCGTCAAAGACGCCACCCAACCCCGAAGACGGCCTGTTCCCGATCTGGCGGTATCACCCGTTTTTCACCAACTCCACCGAATCGGCCGCCGGCGCCGATATCACCCACCGCCGCCACGCCATCATCGAAACCACCTTCGCCGATCTCATCGACGGCCCCCTGGCCCACATCCCTTCCGGGCGCTTCGGCGCCAACAGTGCCGGGGCCGTCTGCGCGGGGATCGCCCACAACCTGCTGCGCGCCGCAGCGACCCTGGCCGGCGCCCGTCACCGCACCGCCCGCGGAGCCACCCTGCGCCGACACCTCGTCAACGTCCCAGCCCGCCTGGCCCGCCCCCAACGCAAACCGATCCTGCACCTACCCACCCACTGGCCCTGGGAACCGGCATGGAACACCCTGTGGCACAACATCATCGGCTACCAATCCAGCGCCTGAACCACCATCCACCCGCCCCGCCAACCAGAGGTGTCCTCGCCGGCGTCAAGGCCAAGCCCTGCGGGTGGCCTACGGCCAGCCTTGACACCGGCTGCGGGCACCACCCCCCGGCAGCTGCCCGGGGCAGCAGCAAACAACTTCACCACAAGATCCCTACAACTGAAGTCTCCACGGAATCAGGGGAGTCCCAGGCTACCTGCGGGCGGGCGCGCGCTCCCTCCGCTTCCGTGCGCTGGCGCTCCCTTCCGGGCCGGTCGCTGCGCTTCGCCCCCGTCCGCCGCCGACAATGATGACCGCCGACAACAGCCGTGTCCACGATGACGCCGAACAAGACCACTCCACCGACACCGCGACAGGATGGGCGCTCCCGACAGGACTACCGGTGGCGCGCCGTCAGCCAAGCCAACCACCGCCAAAAAACACCCGTGACCTGGGCTGTCATAACTTTCCTTACTGCTATCAAGATTCGGTACAGGACAGCTGATCAAAGCCGAGGACCTAGATTCCCCGTCTTTGACTCGGCGGCCTCGCGCACGTCAATCTGGGTACGATTAATCGATGATGTCAATTCAGACGGCGAGGCTGTGATGTCCGCGCGTGACGAAGTCCTGCTGCGCGGCCTCATCGACTGGGTAGCTCTCTCGTCGGTCCACGGGGCCGTTGAACGGGAAAACTCCGGCGAGCCGTTAGCGGTCATCCAGGAAAAGGTCCTCGACCTGATCCGCTCTCTGGTGACCGACGGCCTGTTCGAATTGGGCGATCTAGACACCCCAAACCACCGCTTTGGCGCCTGGGATGCTCCGCTCGACGAGTCCATTCAACGGATCCGCGACGTGTATGTAAACCAATTCGACGACGAGGCGGAGTGGTGGTTTGTTTGCTGGCTAGATGCCACCGAAAAAGGATTGAAGGCCGCGGAAGCCATTGAAGCAAGCCAAGATTCGGCGCAGGACAGGTGAAACAGTCAGTTTCTCGCCGCCGTAGCGGCCAGCGCCTGGTGAACAGCTTGCGTGAGTTCGGCGACGTCGCCGCTCAGTCGGGCCCGAGACCCTGACTCTATGAACACCGCGTGCTCGATCAGCCGGCCTTCACCCGGCATCTCGGAGCCGATGACATAGGTGCTGTACTGCGCCCATAGCCGCAGCCCGGCGACTTCGAAGTATCCACTGCTGCGCATCGCTATCGCCGCGGGCAGCGCTGGCGTGTCGATGGCTTGGGTGGCGATGTCGACGGCGGCGAGGTCGCGCAGTGTGCAGTCGGCGTTGTTACGCACCGCACCCTCGGACGGGATTCCGGTGAACCCAAACACGCTTATGGTTTCGCTGCCATCCCAGCCGCCATCGGGTCGTCGACCACACACCGCGATTCGCGACGGCTCGACCGTGCGGTCCACCAAATGCCTGATCTCCCAGCCTGGCGGAACGCCCAGGTTTGTCAGCCAACGGGGTGTTCTCTCAGCCCGAAGCAGTATCATGTCGCCGACTTCGCTGGCGATCGCGCCGGCAACCGACGACAAGGCAGCGAGTCGCCGTTCGGTCGAAAGTCGATCGTTCACTTCGGGTGTCATTCTGCGAATTCGCCGATGCCGCCGATGATTCCGCCTATGACGCCAAGTATGCCAACAATTGTCGCCCATGCGCCCGGTGGCGGAGGGTCTACATGGATCGAAGGATGTCCCGAGTCGTCGTGCGCGGGTGTTTGTGTTGCCGGTGTCTGGACGGGATGGGGCTGCGGCGCCGGTTCTGGAGCGGGCTGCGGCTCTGGTGTCGACCGCTCCGGCAGATGAACGGAGACACTCGGAATCCTATCGCCCGGATCCCAAATTTCGACCGTCGGCCCGCCCCACTTGCTGTCCGGCCGAAGTCCGATCTTTGTTCCATCGTCGAGAACCGCCCACTTGCCCAAACCTTTGCCGTAGTTGCCACTTGGGATTTGAGTGGCATTCTCGGTCAGCTGGTCGTAGAGATCCCCGATTTGCTGGGGCGTCGGGAGCACGTGGACGCCCTTGTGCTCACCGGGTGGAAGCGGATCGACAATCTTATGGACATCTTGGGCGTTTTGCACCGACAACGCCTGCGCGCCCGGGGAGTCTTTGAGATCGCCAACCAGATTGTGAACACCTTGATTCGGTGCGGCACCGACACTCGGATTCGGCTGGGGCTGGGGCTGCTGCTGTTGAGGCGGCTGCGGTGGGGTGCCTGGTGGCGGTGGCGGTGCCTGTTGGGGTGGGGGTGGGGTGGTCAGGGTGTGAGCGGTGTCGCCGGTGTTCAGCGGCGGCTGCTGTGGCGGGGTGGGCGGCAGGTGGGTTGCGGTGGTTCGGGGTGCACGTAGGCCAGGGGCTGGGCGGTGGCCAGGGTTGAGGTGGCGGTGGCGGTCAGCGGCATGGTCGACACCGGGCCGCGTAGTGCGGCGGCGTTGAGCATGCCCGGTTTGAGGCCGCTAGCCCGTCCCGCGGGCGGCTGCGGGGGCGGGGAAAACGGTTCGGCGGGCGGCACGAAACTGGTCACCCCCGGCGCCGCGGCGGGCATCGGCGGGGTGACCGGGGGGCGCGGCATCATCGGCTGCGCCGTCGACGGCGCAGTGGTGGGCGGCACGGGCGGCGGGGTCATCAGGTTCACGTTCGGCGCGGGGGCGAACATCCCCGACGACGACTGCGCTGGGGCCAGCGTCTGCGCCGGGGCCGGCGGCGCGATATGGGTGACCCCAGCCAACGGCTGCACCGGCGCACTGCCGGCCGGCGCACTGGCCACCGACGATCCCGAGGAGGACACCGCGCTCATCGCGGCCGCGGGCAGCGCGGCCGCCGGCCCGGCCACCGCACTCACACCAGAGCTGACCATCCCCACCCCGGCCTGCATCCCACTCAACGCCGCACCTTCAGCCACGGTGGCCGCCGCGACCGCCACCGCCGCGATCGATCCACCCGAGACCGCCGGCAACGACGGCGTCATCAACGCCGCTCCCAACCCCTCGAGCACCGCGCCATAGCGCACGCCGGCGGCGGCGTTGTTGGGCCACATGAACCCGAAATACTCCAGATTCAAATCCGCGATCCGCGGCGTCAACGCCCCCCACACCATCGGATTGATCGCCTCATCGGTGGCTTCCTCCAACCGGTTGGCGTGCGCCGGCGGAGCCGGCACCATCTGACCCACCGTCGACGGATGCGCCGCAGCGGCCATATGCAAAATCTGGGCCCGCGCCAATGTCTCCTCAGCGAACACCAAATGCTCATGGTTATGCGCCACCAGCGCCGCCTCTGAGGCGGTTCCACCCGCACCCTTATAGGCCTCCGCCGTCGCCGCCCCCAGCGCCGATGACGTCCCCGCGGTTGCCGTCATCGCCGCATGATGGGCGACCAACACCTCCGCCGCCGCCAACGTCGGCGCAGGACCAGCACCGGTCACCATCGAGTAATAATTCGCCTCCGGCGGAAACATCGGCCAAGGGTGCGTCACCAACTACACCCCCACCAACCCCTCGGCGCTCTCAGATCGCCGTCGCCGCCGCGCGCATCACCTCAGTAGCTACCGTCGTGGCCATCGCCAACGACTGCGCGCCTGAGTACAACCCCCGCATGAGGCCATGTTGCTCAGCGACAGCCACGTGAGCCGCGCCCGCTGCCGCGGCCAGCGCCGCGAACTTCGCCGAATCCGCATCCGTACCCATCGGCAGCGGATTCAACAACACCGGCGCCACCGCCGCCGCGGTAGCACCGGTTTCCGCCGCTAATGCAGCCTCGGTCGAGGCCGACAACCCTACTGCCTCGGGAACCATCGCGAACGTCACGACCAACCTCCTCAACGCCCACCCGCGGGCACAACCGCATCGATCCTAACCGACACCCGCGCACCCCGCTCACACAACAACTGGGCCTCACCTACCTTGAGCGCGTCGCCGGTGGTGGCCCGCGACTCGCGGCCGAGTGCCGCCTCCATACGGGGTAGATTGCTGACTTGCGAGCAAGCTCAGATGCTTGTGCCGCACGATGAAATTCGCTGGTCAGGCTGGGTGAACTACGGCGGAGAAATCCGAGGGTTTCGAGCATCGCTAATCTACCCGCTGGCCGAACGCGCTGTCCCTGCAAGGGCGCCGGCGCCGGGCGCGACATCCCTGATGCATATTTACGTGTTACGATATTTGCGTGGAGATTGGCCCCACCGCGCTCACGCGAAAAGTGGACGCGCGACGACATCCTTCCCGCACTGGAACACCGGCACATCGAGGATGACATCGAGGATGACGACCCGCCGCGCACCTGGGTTTTCGGCTTCGCCCGCGACCTGACGCTGCCGGAGCTGCTCATCCTTCATGACACCCCCGGCGGGCGAGCCATCCACCGCATGAAGGCCCGTCCGAAAGAACTGGAGAAAGCCCTCCGAGCACGAGACAGGCGATGATATGACCCACACACAGAAGCAGACCCACCCACCGCTGGACAACGCAGGAGTGGACCGGCTCGTCACCGAGGCCGAAGCAGGCATCCCTGAGCAGAAACTGCGCCGCCGGGGCCGACCGTCGATAGGGGATGAAGCCGCGAGCACCTACTCGGTGCGCCTGCCCGACGACCTGGTGACGTTGGTGGACACCCGAGCAGAACTCGAAGGCGTGAGCCGGGGCGAGACCATCCGGCGCGCGCTCGTGGAGTACCTGACCACTTGATCGGCGGCTACGCCGTCAAGGCGTCGCTGGTTTCCGAACGGGCGTCCATCCGCCTGAAACCCGAACGTGCGGACTGCCGTTGCGCCGCGGTCAATGGGGGCAGATTCCCGATTCGTCACAAACCTCAGATCGCTTCCCCTTTTCAGGCCGTAGAAATCGACAAAATGGCTGGTAAAAGTGTGGGCGAGGGTATGGGGTGTTGTTTGAGACATGTGAGATGTCCTGCATGAGTCGGTCGATTTCAGGGCTGGCGAGCGGGGCTGATGTACATGAGGCAAGTGCTGGCTCTGCAAATCGGATCTCAGCGCGTTCCAGCCGAAGTGGCGGCTCCCGGTAGCCGTGCAGGGGCAGCGAACAGGCACTGAGGCGCCATGGACGCACACCAGATCGCGTAGTTATTCGTAGTATATTGTAGGTGTGTGCGGGTTGACTGGAGCAAGCGGGCCGACTACATCGGGGAGCGGCACGGCATCTCTTCGGTCTGGGCGGGTGAAGCGGTCAACGACCGTCACGCCGTCCGGCAAGCGCCCGACCCCGCGAGTCAGTCGGGCCTGTCGGTTCGGGTAATCGGCTATTCGCCGGCAGCGCGGACGGTACTGACTGTGATCTTGATATCCAACGATGCCGACCCTGATGAGCGCCCGGATGGCGATTGTTGGGGCAGCAATGCCTGGGTATCGAATCAACACGATAAGAGCCTCTACAGCGAGGAGCAGCAAGAATGAGCAGGATTGATGATTTGCTCGCCGACGAAGGCGCACGCGCGGAGGCCTACCAGGGAGGCTCGGCGCCTGAGCACGTCACGACAAGCCGTCCGAATCTTGGCCGGCAGGCTGTGGTTTCGGTGCGCTTGGCCGCCGATGAGCATGAGCGGCTGAGCCAGGCTGCTCGTAAAGCGGGACTGTCACTGTCGACCCTTATCCGGGTATGGGCCGTTGATCGACTCCACGCCGAAGATCATGGGGAGTCAGGAACCGTCGCCGAACGCCTGGCGCGGCTCGAGCGCGAAGTATTCAGGCGCCCCGCGTAAACACCGCAGGGTGCAAGCCAAAGCCGGCAAGAGTGCGCCGGTAATCGCATCGCTCTTCACGAGAAGCGGCGCGCCTGTCGGGCGTTACCCTCGCGGCCGATAGCGCCCTGATGGGGGTAGATTAGGGATTCCTCTCCAAGGTAAGGTGTCTATGCTGATTAGCTTGACAGCCCCGACTGTCAGCAACAAAAGGGCTGGTAGGAGTCCGATGATAGGCCTGGGGTGTCGTTCGCGACATCTGAGGTAGGTCATGTTTGTCCGTCGTCCTGGGCGTAGCTCAGCCCGTCAGAGTCGAAGACGAGATTCGGAAGACACTCCGTGAATATGACAGTTAGCTCCACAAGTAAACGCCCCCGGTCAGGATGGGTTTTCACTGACGGGGGCGCTTTTGCATCCACCCTCCCGTCCAGAAGTCGCGACGCTTGGGACATGCACGAAGTGCGCCGACGACGGATCGGCTGATCGAGTACGACCTGGCAGAGTCATGACGAACGTCGACCGCTACGCGTTTACTGTTTGGCGGAGTTAGTAAGCCGGTTCGGCGGGTCGGCTTCGCTGCCACGGCGTGGTAGTGGCGAGGAAGTCGTTGAGCGTGTCAACGACGGCGTCGACAGCTTCGAGGTGCGGATAGTGCCCGACGCCGGGAAGGACCAGTAATCGGCTGCCTGGGAGAGCGTCATGGGCAGCGTAAGCGTGGGCGACTGGGATGATGTTGTCGTCGTCACCCCAAATCAACTGGGTGGGAAGCCCGTACGAGAAATCCAACCGGTTGAACGCGCTGACCGCCTGGCCGCGGTGATCGACGACCGCGCGCAAGGTGCGCAAGAATGCTGCCCTGGCAGCGCGGTTCGACAGCGACGAATAGGCGCTCCAGCTCTCGGCGGCGCGTGCACTGGGGATGCCCAGCGGTGCCAGCCACGACCACACCCGGTCGCCGAAGGCGACCACAGTAGGTGGCGCGATAACAGGAAGCAGTAATTCGGCGCCCGGTGCTGACAACAGGCGCAGCATCCAGCCCACTTCGGGGCCCAGACCGCCGCTGCTGATCAACACAAGCCGTTCGCAGTAATCGGGGTGCTGATGGACGAACTGCATGGCCACACCGCCGCCGAGCGATTGACCCACCACCGTCACCCGGCTGATACCAAGCTCATCGAGAAGGTCGCGCAGCCACACCGCGAATGCGCCGAGTGAGTAATCACCGCGTGGCTTCGCCGACTGACCGTGCCCGAGCAGGTCCGGCGCGACCACCCGATAGCGCTTCGACAGATGCGGAACCATCGCCCGCCAGGTCGATGAGCTGCCGGCCATGCCATGGATCAGCAGGATTGCCGGACCGTGCCCTGCGTCTTGATACGCGACTTGCTCACCATGTAGATCGAGATACCTGAGATCACTCACGTGAGCCCTCCTGCGGTTACCAGCTAGTAACTTACGCAACCGTAGATTATCAGGTGTCATTTGCCATGAGGATGGGGCCACCGGTTGGCCAGCAACTATGGACCGCCTGTTTGGCTTATTGGGGATGATCGGCGGTCGTTGGGGCTGGTGTCAACTGAGGGCTTTTGGCGGCGCCGGTAGGACTGGCCCTCGATGATCGGTTCGTGCGCTGTCGAGGTAATCCTGTCGATGGCCGATTGGGCGAGCAGCGGGTCAGTCATGACGGCCAGCCATTTATCGGGGCTGCGGTTGGAGGTGAGCACGGTCGAGCCGCGTTGGTGGCGGGCTACGACAAGCTCGTAGAAGTCGGCGGTCGCGGTGGCGTCTATGGGCTGCAGGGCGAAGTCGTCGATGATCAGCAGCCGGATTTGGGCCAGTCGGCGCATCTGGGCTTCGGTGCTGTTGTCAAGGCGGGATGCTTTGGGCTGCTTGAACAGTGCGTCGGCGCGCAGCATCGGGGTGGGGATGCGCCGGCGCGCGGCGATGTGCCCGAGCGTGGTGGCCAGGTGAGTTTTTCCTACCCTGACCGGCCCGAGCGGCAGGGCGCCGTGCGGGCCGTCGAGAAACCGCAGGCTGGTCAGGTCGGTCCGCAGGGCGCGGTCGTAGCGCACCGCGGCGGACTCGTCCCAGGAGTCGGGGCGCATGGCCGCATCCAGGCCTGCTTCGCGGGCGCGGCGGGCGGCTGAGCTGGTGTCGCCGGCGGTGAGCCTCATCGGCGAGGACCAGCTCCAAAAACGCCGCGTGCGACAGGTGCTGCTGGTGGGCCAGGGTGAGCCGCTCGGGCAGGGTGTCGAGCATCCGCCCGAGTTTGAGCTGGCGCATCACACGCTTAAGGTCAGTCGAGATCGGGCCGGTGACAACGGGTTTGGTCGCCATGCTGAATCACCGCCCCCGGCTCTCGCCGCCGCTGGCGGGGGTGGCGCCGCCGTCGATGACGGCCATCGGGTCCGGTCTGTTTCTGGCCGGGCTGCGGTGTTCGCCGGGGCCGGGCCGTAGCGTTTGACCAGCCCCAACAGCCGATACACCTGCCGCATCCGCGTCCAGGGCGGCTGGTGGTCGAGCAGGCGTTCGGCGTAGCTGCCGATATCGGTCCCGTGGCCGGCGGCGGTGGTGATCAGCCGAGTCAAATCCGCATCGCGTAGCCGGTCTTGTCGGCGGGCAGATCGGCCGGGTCGGTGGATCGCCCGCCGGCGGGCTGGCGGGGATGGGTTTTGATCAGCTTGCCGGCCTGGGCGTCGGCCAGGTCGGTGAAGTGTTCACCGGCGAAGAAGTTGCCGCGCACATACTGCGCCATGCGCTTCACCCGCGGCTTGCCGCACGGGCGCGCCCTGGCCGGGCCGGTGAAAAATCCGCGGGCTTGCGAGTACTCCGTCCATCCCACGCTGAACTGCGGATCGGCCGAATCCGCCTTGGGCACAATAGGTGTCATGCTGTCGGGGATCAACACCTTGAAGACGCCGAAGAATGCCCGCGCCTCGCAGCCGGCGATGATCGCTTCTAGCGTCTGGTTAAACGTCAGCCACACGAACATGTGCCGCGAGTAGACCGCGGTGAAGATCAGCGCGTGCACCACCCGGTTACGCCCCGATTCGGCGTCGAAGACCTTGCCCATCTTCCCGAAGTCGATCTGGCACTCCACGCCGGGCTCACCGTCGGCCACCGGCACCCTGCCAGCAGCCCCGCGGCCCCGATAGTCGGTGCACTGCGTGCAGCACCGGTGCAGGGTTCCGCTGCGGCACCACGATGCCACGCCGCGCCAACAAATCGCAGACCTTGACCACCGTCAGATCTTCTTCCACCCACTTGACGATCTGATCATGGTTGGCGCGCAACACTTCCCACCTCTCACCGTGGCCATCTGGCCGGCCCGGACGCACCGCCTCGATCACCGCGCCGATCAACTCGTCGGTGAGCTGATCCAGATCACCGCCCCGGTCCAGCCCCGCCAACACCGCCGCGTTGGTATAGTCGCGTGCGGTCTTGCGGTCCGCCCCGGCCAACGCACCCACCCGGCGCAAGCCGGCCCCCGACATCCACACCCGCAACAGCTCACGTACCTCGATCACCGAAACCTCCCGATACATTCAGCGGACCTCCCCCACATCGATCGACACGAAGCGATCCGACCCAGTAATCGAACGGCCGCCGGCGCGACACGCCGGTGGTCCCATAACTGGCAAACGGGTGGCCCAATGAGGCTGGCTAAACCCTGGTCAAGGTGGTCCCATCACCGTGGCGGTCGACGATCAGGGAGCGGCCCAGGCGTCCACCTTGAGGCGGCTCACGCATGAAGCGATCGGGAAATGTCTTGAGCGCCAAGGTCGCGGAGTCCTCGGTGACGCCGATCATGGCCTTCTCGATGCCGAGCGCCGCGATGTTCGACCGATTGCTCGAAGGCATTGCACCGGAGCATATCCCGGATGTGAGTTTCGGCCTCAACGCTGCGTTGATCAGTACACTCACTGAGTGCTCGCCGGCGCTCTCACCCTGGATGAGTCGCTGAGCCGGGCTGAGTGGGTTGCGCGTACCGCTGGTCGGCGCCTCGCTTACCTAACCATTAACCCAACGGATGCAACATGATTGGCATGCCATCGACGGGCACTGGCATGCCACCGCAATCCCAGCGCGTCTGGTAATCCGGCCTGGTCAGCTCAAGCCGGTACTTACGCAGGAGGCGGTGAACGACGGCCTGGCCCGGTCGAGACATTCGTTCCCGCGGGCAGGTAGTAGCCCAGCAAATCGGTATCATGCACGGCCTGACGCATGGTCAGCGGCAGTGGAGTCACAAGCCGCAGCGACTCGTTCATCACCAGATCGAGTGTTTCGAGTCTCTCCAGTGCCTCGATGTCCAGCGCGCCGTCGCCGAGGCGCGCCGACTCGTCGCGGGCCCGCTCCTGCCATTGCGGATGTGCTGCAAGGTGATACGCCATCGTCGTCGTGGTTGAGGTGGAAGTGTCGTGAGCCGCCATCATCAAAAAGATCATGTGGTTGACGACGTCCTCATCGGTGAATCGGTTGCCGTCCTGTGGCACAGCACAGACAGAAGGCCGCTGCCATTGGCGTCGCGGCGTTCCTCGAGGCGCTCGATGAAGTAATCCTCCAAGACCTTTCGTTCGCGTAGGACGCGCCACCATTTGAAGGGCGGGACGGGATAGCGCACGATCGCCCCGCCGGCGCGGGTGGTCACCGTGAGTGCACGGCGACCACCCGCGGTGGCGAGTGGCTTGTCGGCGCCGGGCTCGTGACCCATGAACACCATTGAGGCAATGTCAAGCGCGAGTTTCTTCATGGCCGGATATAGCAGGAAGCGCGGATCGTCGCGTGGCCAGTCGGCGACCACATCTGACGCAACCCGGTCGATGTGTTCGACGCAGCCGGCCAGACGGCTGCGGGCGAAGGCCTCTTGCATGATCCGCCGGTGATGCAGGTGCTCGTCAAAGTCCGGCATCATCAGGCCGCGGTTGAAGAATGGGCCGATGACGGGGTGCCAACCCTTTTGCGAATAGTCTTGTTCTTATTCGCAAAGACCGCCTGGGTGGCGTCCGGTCCCTGCGCTGCGACCGCGCGCAGAATTGGTGAGTCGGCGAACGTCACCGGGCCGCGGGTCTCATACATGAAGAGGGCGTAATCGGGCCCTTCGCGGAAGGGTTCGATCAAATGGTCGAGGACGGGTAGACCCGAGTCGCCCACCATCGGCTTGAGCCCGCTGCCAGAGGTGTGGCTCAGCCAGTACCAGCGGTTTCCGCTGACGCGCGACCAAGTGCTTTTCGACCGCGGCCATACCTGCAATGTTGTTCAGTGTGGGTACAAGCCGACGCTTGGCCTGAAACAACAGATAGTTGCGGGTGGCAGCTGGTGTCATCTAACTCTCCTGGCTCAATTGCCCGCCTCGATAGCCGCGACTCGTGCGGAAGCCTCGGGTCCGCAAAAGCGTTGGAGATCCACCCTGCCGGTGGCAAGCAGATCGTCAATGCGGCGCTTTAGGTCACCCGATGAGATATGGGCATAGAGGTTCGCGCCCGGGCACGAGGTTTGCGTCAGGTCGCGATGACCCGCCAATGTGTTGCTCGAGACGCCAAAGTTCTGCGACACCCATGCGAAGGCGATAGCGGCTGCGTGAAGCTGCGCCTCCGATACGGCCTCTTGATCGAAGTCTCCTTCACAGAGGACCAGGAAATGACCCGTTGTGTCGTAGTCCGTTGCGGTATCGCCGGCAATCTCGGTGCTGCGCAGTTCGTAGATGTTGCCGTTGCGGTCGACGCCGACGTGATATGCGATGTCGATCCATCCATGTTGGTCTTGGTGGTACCGCTGGTCCTGGCGAAAATGCCCTGGGGCATTGCGGTTTTCGCCGAGGACCACGGCCTCGTGGTGGAGGGTCATGCGGGTGATGGCGTGGCGTCTGCCTCCTGAGCGGGCAGGGCGTGCGCCCCAGGCGTCTCGGCATAGCAACTGTGCCGAAGCGATGCTCGGGGCCGCGAGGACCGGGGCGGTCGGTCCAATCGCGGACGCCAAGCCGACGCTGCCGGCCAGCCGAATCATCTGCCGGCGGCTGAGGAACGGCGCGCGCATGGCCCTCACGATACGGATGCAATCGCCGCCTGAGTAGCGGGTCGCGCAGACGTTTTGGTCAGTCAGCGCCGGGGATCGGAAAGTGTTCCCAGCCGGATCACGGTCGCGGCAGCTGCGACGGAGTAACGACCCGATACCCCTTCCACTTCGCCTCGATCGAACGCAAAGCATCCGAGGCACTTCCGCATTGGGTATATCGGTATGTGTCGGCAGCCGCAGGTGATGGACGCAATGCCACAACTCGTTCCGGTCTCGCGCCTCATGTAGCCGCGGGCTCACCATCGCGACGGGACGCCCGCACGGATTCTGGCCACCTCCGACCGGGCGAAACGCACCCCGTCGGTGTCGGCGCCGCGGGCGGCAGCCAACTCCTGCGCGAGGGCATACGCGGCATTGAGGACGTAGCGGGCGCGTTTGCGCTGGCTACGCTTGCGGCTCGCTTTGCGATAAGCCTTGCGGGCCTTGCGGTTACCGGCCATTGCGCCGAGTTCGGCCGAGGTGATGACGCTGCGGGCCCGCTCTGGGGCCATCACGTCGCGGACAAAGTCCTGCTCCCGTTTCACGGTCAGCTGGTAGACCCGCACAAGGATTACCAGCGCGACAATGATTGTCGCGCCGAGCAGTCCGATCAACTTCAACGCACTCGGGCCGGCGACAGCGCCCAGCGAGTCCCACGTCCCGTGCAACAGCATCGGTATCGCGATCAGAACCAAACCGCGCCCGACTTTGCGTGGCTCGGCAGGCCGGCCAAGCAGATACACCAGACCGGCGCCGAAGATCGCGCTGTAAAGAATGTGCGCGGCGACGCCACTGATCATTCGGATAACGATGGTGCCTATCGACGCCCCGACTTGATTCGCGCCAAACTGCGTGCCGGCGGATGTCAACGCATACGTGATGTCCTCGACGATTTGGAACCCCAGACCGATGAACGCGCCGAGGACGAATCCGTCGAATGCGGTTCTTACCTGCCGTTGCGCCAACGCGATGAGCAGCAGCAGGCCCGAACCTTTCGCCCATTCTTCGGTGAACGGGGCGGCCAGCTCGGGACCCCAGTTCAGTGCCCACACTTGGCCAAAGGTTTTGCCGTATAAGGCGAGGATTGCGTCGTTGGCGTTAGCCGCCATCGCACCGGTCGCAGCGAAGCCGCCCCACAAAAACGCGACGCCCATGAGTTTGGCGGGGAGTTTGGCGTAGTGGTCGATGTGCTGGGTGAACCACCAGAAGATGGCCGCATAGATGGCGAATGACGTCACCGCCAGCCCAATCGCCTCGCCGTACGCGTCGTACTCGCGGGCCAGCGTCGAGACGAAGGTCAAGAAGCCGATGCCGACCAGCAGCAGATAGCCCCAGAATGCAAAGTTGCGTGGCTGATAGAAGACGAACCGCCTGCCCCAGCCGGAGCGGTCGAGCGCTATATCCCGTGCCTGGTCGAGCTGGGAAAGCGTGGTTGCCCTCACCGCTTTCCCTCTCCGGGTTGGCTGATGCTGCCGATCATCCGCAAAACCGGGGCCGTGTCCTTTGCGCCGACATCGGACGGTCCGGTCGCGACGGTTTCAACTCCACGGACCCCGAATACGAACGCGGCGATGATCCCGGTGGTGTGCGGTCCGGTGACCCGTACTCGCGCACCCTGTTTGCCCTGATCGGTGACGATGGTGGTCGGTGTACCGGTCACGTGGACGCCGCGGCCACGGTTAAGGGCCTCCGACGTGGTCTCGATTTGGTCGAGTAGTTGGTTGGCGTCTCCGTCAAAGTGGCCGGTGCGAACAGTGAATTTGATGGCCCCGTCCTCGACCGTTGCGGTTGCCGGATAGTCACCGGACAACGGCGGGTGGCCGGCGCGGACACCCGAGGTGATGCCCCAGCCGGTCTCCGGAATGAACGTCAGGCCACCTTGGAGTTCCAACGCATCGCCTGCTTTGACGATGTCGCGGTAGGGCACTCTCGTGTTGACGACGGGCAACACCACCGACATCACGAGGGCCAGCGCGAACACCGCCAGCGTCGGGCGGATGGTCCGCCGATCCAGACCAAACCGTCGCTCGTCCGCAGGTACCCAGCGTTCGTCGGGTTCGAACCTTGGTGGTGGAGCCGGGGAGATCATGTCGGTTTCGGGATCGGGCATATCGTGTCCAACCAACCCTTCTGCCGCACCGCAACGCTTCATCGGTCGGGCTTCGAGAGTAACGGTGACGACGGGGCGCGACATCAGAATAGGTCGATTCAGTCGTAAGCTTCGGGCCATGGTCATCGATCGTTTTGGGCTTGCCGCAGGCAGCATCCGGCTTGCCTCGGTCATCTGGTTTCTCGTCGATCCACTGCGCGCCAACCGCTTCTGGGGTGATCCCGACGAACCGACGCCGACGGCGCAACTGCTATTGCGGTCGATGGGATACCGCGACGCCGTGATCGGTGGCTTGCTGGCTGCGGCCGCGCTGCGTGGCAGAAACACTCGCGGCTGGTTCCTCGCGTCCGCCGGCGCCGACGCCGCCGACCTGCTCGGCGGCGCGAGCATGCACCACCGGATGAAGCGCTCGCAACAGCTGGTCGGCCTCGGTGGCGCCGTCATCGGCGTAGGCGTCGGACTCGGGGGCGCGCTACGCCCGACAACGCGGACGGAACAAGATCCGACAGATCGTGGTTGTCTAGCCGGCGAATAGCTCAGGGACTCAACACCTGCCGCTCGAGGGGATTTGACTCAGCAGTGCGTTGAGGCCGTATGCATCGCTCGCAGGATCAGTGCGGCGTCCGTTCCGGTCACGCCCAACTCGGCCAGGTGCGCTGCCAACGTCTGCCGAATCGGCAGAAACAGCGTCGGCGTCCGATCGCGTTCATGCGCAATGGCAAGCAGGTGTTGTCGGTCGGGCAGCAACCTGCGCTGCGAACGCGCCAGTGACGCAATGCGTTCCACGGCGGTGTCACCCTCGATGGGTAGATGCGCCATCTCGCTGAGCAATCGATCGACTAGCCTGTCGAAGAGCTTGTCTCGGCCGCCGACATGCCAGTAGATCGAGGTGGCCGCGCCCCCGAGTTCCTCGGCGAGGCCCCGCATCGTGAATGCCTCGACGCCGTGCAGCTCGGTCAGACGGGCGGTGTCGAGGATCGTCTCAGGGCTAACCGTTTCCGCCACCGGTCTCACCTCCGATGATCCGATCCGATTCGGGGAGATCGAGATACCGTTCGAGGTTGCGGTGCATGTTGATCATCCGCCGTTCCTCGTTGGACAGCGTCAGGTGCGCGAAGCCTGGCTGGTGCAGACCGCGTTGAAGTCCGGCGAACACGTCAATGTCCTGGCTCATCACCAGTCCCGGCTCGGCCTCATTCGCGCTCATCGGGGCGTCGGCTGGCTTGATCCGCGGCGCGCCCGGCGGCATCCGCGTCCACAAAAACATGACAAACTCGCCGTGATCGGGATCGAGTCCCGGACGTGCGGCCATCACCGTAAGGTGATCAGTGTTGGCCAGCAGCGCCATGTTGGGAAAGACGTTGTACTGGTGCAGCCGCATCACCTGATCGCTACTGGCCCAGCTCAATCGACGCCTCGCGAAGCGGCGAACCCTCCTGTGCGCTCGGCGATTACGGCTTTGACCGACTCGCCGTGTGCGTTACCCGGGAACGGCGTGCCTTCCGCGGCGCCCATCGGGGCCCCCTGGGTGCAGACGTAGGCATCCCACACCTCAGCGTCGGTGGGTGTGTGCCTGAGATGCGGACTCGGCATACCGTAGAGCTGCTCGGACTTGCCGGCGCGCCCCCAAATCACCTGCGGGGCATAGACGGCGCCTATGCATCGGTGCAACTCGGGATGCAGGGTCTGGACGTGACAGGTCTCGCTGAACCCGTCGGCCATCGTCTTCCAATTCGCGTCGACTTCACCGCCTCCAAGAAACCGGCCAATGGAGCGGTGTCGACGTCAAGGTTGACGAACACCAGCCTTTCCCACGTGCCGACGCGGGCCGCGACCAGTGGCAGCTCACACATAGGCAAGCGCCCCGAATCCCTTGCGGTTGGGGACTCGCTTGAGAATGCCGCAGAGATCCCAGGTCCAGCCGTGGTAGCCGCAGCGCAGCTCGCGCAAGCCTGCACCCGAGCCGGCGCACAGCGAGTTGCCGCGATGGCGGCACACGTTCTGGAACGCGCGAAGCATCCCGTCGCCGCCGCGAACGATGAGTATCGAGTAAGGGCCGCAGCGGTATTCGAAATAATCGGCGGGCTCGGCGACGTGGTCTACCGTGCAGGCGACCTGCCACACCCTCGGCCGCATCCGCTGCACCTCAAGTGCGCAAATGCGGGGGAGTAGTACCGGTCCGCGGGCACCAGGGTCGGGCGTTGCGGCGGCGTGCCGAACGCATCCTCGCGTCGGGTGTCTGGGGTGACCTGTGTCGTCATTGAGGCACTCCCGTCGCGTCTGTAACGGTGTTACATTGGTCCACTGTAGCGGCTGGGCAAGGTGAGGTCGCCGAAACGGCCGACGCGGCCGGAAAGATCGTCGCACCCGGATTTGTCGACATCCACACCCACTTTGACGGGCAGATCAGCTGGGACGACAAGCTGGAACCATCCAGCAGTCACGGCGTGACCACTGTTGTTGCCGGTAACTGCGGCGTCGGGTTGGCGTCCGTGCGGCCGGGACAAGAAGACTGGCTGATCGGCCTGATGGAGGGCTGTTCGGACTCGGCCGGGCGATGGCGGCCGGCGGCCAGGCCGTTTTCGAGCTGGCCCCGCAGGGAGTGGCCGGTGAGGACATCATCGCGCCGAAGAACGAACCGGAGTGGATGCAACGCCTCGGGGCTGAGACCGACCGGGCGATCTCATTCGGCATGATCCAGGTGACGCCGCCCCGGATCTTTGGCGCGAGCAGCTGGAAGCGGCTGGCCGACCCGCCCGTCAAGGCCGCGATCGTGTCCGAGCACGACCTTGCGCCGGACCCGAACCGGTTGTTCGACAACATGTTTGCCCTGGCCCAATACTCGCTTGGCCGGCTTTACGCGCTGGGTGATCCCCCGATTACGAGCCGACCGACGATCGCACCGTGGAGAAAATCGCCGCCGAGCGAGGTGAGGATCCACCGGCAATGCTCTGCGACCTCATGCTCGAATCCGACGCCACGTCGATGCTGATGTCGCCCTTCTACAACTACTGCTACGGCAACCATGACGCGATCCGAGAGATGCTCTTACATCCCGCGGGTGTGGCCGGGCTATCCGACGGTGCACACTGCAGCATGATCTGTGACGCGTCGTATCCCACCTTCCTGCTGACCCACTGGGCGCGCGATCGCCACCGCGGCGAGCAGCTGCCGCTGGAGTATGTGATCCGCACGTAGTCACGCGACACCGCGCAACTATTCGGGCTTTTCGTCAGGCCATAGCGCCACAATCGTCAACGGCGTCGTTGCCCGCCGCGATGGCGCCGACGCGGGCGCGCGCAACGGCCGGTTGCTGCGCGGCGCGCGTTAGCAACGCTGCGCTATCACATCGGCCACACGAGTCTCGGCGGTTTTGGGATGTTCGTTGTGCCCGCCTCTCCGCGACAAATCCGTTGCGCGCCTGAGGTTGTCGCTCGGAGCCGGGCAAATTGTGCGTCGGCTCCACTCGGGGATTTGCGGGTCGGCGGCGCCTGCTTGTTTGGCCAGCTCAGTCGATCCGTTGATGAAGCCGCGCTTGCTGGCACGAACGGTCGACACCCGGTTCTCCTCGTTGCAATCCAACGCCAGAACTCACCGGTGACATTCACTTCTGGATATCCATGTCCACTATATCGGATATACTCGGCGGATGACGAAACGGCTCATTGATGTGGATGACGACAAGCTTGATCAGGTGCGGCTATTGCTCGGCACGTCGACGGCCAAGGCGACGGTGAACGAGGCCCTGGCGGAGGTGTTGGCGCTCGCCGCGCGCCGTGAGGCTCTGCTACAACCTGAGGTGGTGGCGGGCAGCGCGGAGTTGGGCGTCGACGAGCGGCGCAGGTCCGCGTGGGCTTGAGAGCCTATTTTCTCGGCGACACCTCCGCCGTCGCTCGTGTGACCAAGCCGGCCGTGGCGCAGCGGCTCGTCCCGCTGATCGAGGCCGGGCTGGTGGCCCGTTGCACCATCACCGACCTCGAAGCCGGGGTCAGCGCCGCGCAACGGGCGGGACTGGAAACGTACCCTGCACGCTCGGTCACCCTGGCCGCAGGCGACGATCGACCAGGACGTGATGGACCGTGCGTTCGAGGTGCAAGGGGCGCTCGCTGCGGACGGTCTACACCGCACGGTGAAGCTCGGCGATCTGCTCATCGCCGCCGCCGCTGAAGAAGCCCGGCTCGTGGTGCTGCACTACGACCGTGACTTCGATCGGATAGCGACGATCACCGGTCAGCCCACGGAATGGGTGGCACCACCAGGAACCGTCGACTAGGGAAGAGCCGCCTTCCTCACAGTGCTCGCTCCGCTCGATGGTGGGGTGCGGTACCTAGGGGGCAGATTCCCGACTCCTCACCAAGCTCAGGTGTCTCGGTCGTTTTTTAGCGTCACCGGCGACGAAAACGACTGGTGGAGATCATGATAGGGCCATGGGTGTCGTTTGCGACATGTGAGGTAGGTCGACTGGCTGTGTTGAAGCTGCACAAGCGACAGCATGGCTATGTCAACTTGAGGTGGCCCCACTGTGACGGGGCGGGTTCCAGTGAACGTCGCAACGGGACGAGTTGCACACTAGTCGTGTGAGGCGCCTGCCGGAGACGGATGTGGTGCACACCGTCGCGCCGCGCGCCATTCCCGCGTCCAGGTGCCGGTGCACCAGCGCCCGGTGCATCGGCACACCGCTGTGACCGGTCGCCTCTCTGGTGTGGACTATCAGCTTCTGCCACAACGGCCGGCGATAGCTTCGACAGCGGCAGTCGCTCCAGTAACCGGGTCGTGAAGTAGCCCACCAGGAAGGCGCCGACGATGTTGACCGAACGTCGGCCAGGGCAAGCGCGTCGGGTCGGCGACCATCAGGCTGCTCACGCCGGCGCGCGCCGCAGTGCCCACCGCGCCACCGGCGAACACGGCGGCCAACTCGCGGGAGTCACGACCGGGCACTCAAGCAGCGTCGGCATGGCATCGGCAGAATTGGCGTCATGGTGGCCAACCCACGCGCCGGTCAGCCCGCGCAGTCCGAAGACCTTGTCGATTTGCCTCACCTAGTCACGTCCTACTACTCGATCGAGCCGGATCCCGAAGACGTCGCTCAACAAGTGGTTTTCGGCACGTCAGGGCACCGTGGCTCGGCGCTGAGCGGCGCTTTCAACGAGGCGCACATCCTGGCGATCACCCAGGCCATCGTCGAGCACCGGGCGGCGCAGGGCACCACCGGGCCGCTGTTCATCGGCCGTGACACGCACGGGCTGTCAGAGCCAGCCTGGGTTTCGGCGCTGGAGGTGCTGGCCGCCAATGACGTCGTCGCCATGATTGATTCCGCTGACCGGTACACGCCGACGCCCGCTGTCAGCTACGCCATCCTCAGCTACAACCGCGAGCGCGCGGACGGTCTTGCCGACGGGATCGTGGTGACGCCGTCGCACAACCCGCCATATGACGGCGGCTTCAAGTACAACCCGCCCAACGGCGGCCCGGCCGAATCCGACGCGACGGACGCAATCGCCAAGCGTGCCAACGAGATTCTGCGTGATGGCCTGTCGGCGGTGAAGCGGGTGTCGTTGGCCCGCGCGCTACGGACCACCTGGCGACACGACTACCTCGACGCTTATGTGGACGATCTGCCGAGTGTGGTTGACATCGACGCGATTCGCGCCACCGGGGTGCGTATCGGCGCCGACCCGATGGGTGGGGCCAGTGTCGACTACTGGGGTGTGATCGCCGAGCGGCACGGTCTCGACTTGACCGTGGTGAATCCGCTGGTCGACGCGACATGGCGGTTCATGACGCTCGACCATGACGGCAAGATCCGGATGGACTGCAGCTCGCCGGACGCGATGGCGTCATTAATCGCCAATCGCGACCACTATCAGATCGCCACCGGCAACGACGCCGACTCCGACCGCCACGGCATCGTGACTCCCGACGCCGGGCTGCTGAACCCGAATCACTATCTGGCAGTGGCGATCGACTATCTCTACACCCACCGGCCGTCGTGGCCGGAAGGCATCGCCGTCGGCAAGACGGCGGTCAGTTCGTCGATCATCGACCGCGTCGTCGCCGGCATTGGCCGCAAGCTCGTCGAGGTGCCGGTCGGGTTCAAATGGTTCGTCGACGGCCTCATCAGCGGGACCATCGGTTTCGGCGGCGAAGAGTCGGCGGGGGCGTCGTTCCTGCGGCGCGACGGATCGGTCTGGACCACCGACAAGGACGGCATCATTGCGGCGTTGCTGGCCGCCGAGATCCTGGCCGTCACCGGCGCCACACCCTCACAGCGCTACGCGGAGCTGACCGCGAACTATGGCGCACCGACCTATGCGCGGATCGACGCGCCCGCCAACCGCGAGCAGAAGGCCCGGCTGGCCCATCTGTCGGCAGACCAAGTCAGCGCCACCGAGTTGGCCGGCGAGCAAATTACCGCAAAGTTGACCACCGCTCCGGGCAACGACGCGCCGCTGGGCGGGTTGAAGGTGACCACAGCCAATGCCTGGTTTGCCGCGCGGCCGTCCGGCACCGAAGACGTGTACAAGATCTACGCCGAGTCGTTCCGGGGCGCGCAGCATTTAGCCGAGGTCCAGCACGCAGCCCAGGAGGTTGTGGATAAAGTCATCGGGTGACTCTCGCCACTCGACGCGCTCGCTTCGCCGACTGGAGTCGCCAATCGACAAGCTTGCCGCGCGAAGCCTGGGTGCTGATCGCGGCTAACGCGGTGGCCGCGCTTGGCTACGGTGTGGTGTCGCCTGTGTTGCCGGCGTTTACGCGCACGTTCGGAGTCAGCATGGGCGCGGTGACGTTCGCGATCATCGTGTTCTCGGTAATGCGGCTTTGCTTTGCGCCACCCACCGGGCTGCTGGTGCAGCGGCTGGGGGAACAGTGGGTTTACTTGGCCGGATTGCTGATTGCGGCGGTGTCCACCGGGGCGTCCGCATTCGTCGGAAACGATTGGCAGTTGGTGCTATTCCGCGCGATCGGCGGCATCGGCTCGACGTTGTTTTTCATATCGGTGCTGGGTCTGATGATTCGGATCAGCCCGGCCGATGCTCGCGGGCGGGTCGCCGGGCTGTTCGCCAGCTCGTTTCTGATCGGGTCGGTCGCCGATGTCCAACTTCGCGACGGGCTGGGCGGTGTTCGGACTGCGACTGGCTGTGGTGCCGCTGTTCGTCTCGGACGTATTGGGCCGCGGGCCGCGGACGACGGGTTTGGTTCTAGGCGTTTTCGCGCTCGGCAACCTGGTCGTGGTGCTGCCCAGTGGTCATTTGTCGGACCGGATCGGCCGGCGCGGTCTGCTCGTCGGCGGGCTCTTTGCCTGCGCCCTGGCGACCGTCTGGCTGCTCCGGAGTTGGCCTGAGGGAGGTTTTCGATGAGGCAACCGCGATCGGCAATTGTGGTGGGCGCCGGCATCGTCGGGTTGTCGACGGCATGGTTTCTGCAAGAGCGCGGCGTTGCGGTGACGGTGGTCGACCGCACGGGCGTCGCGGCGGGTGCCTCCTGGGGGAACGCCGGATGGATCGCTCCGGCGCTGAGCATTCCGCTCAACGACCCGCAAACGTTGCGATACGCGTTGCGGTCATTGCCGAATCACGCTGCACCCGTGCGGGTTTCACTGAGCATCGATCCGGCGCTGTGGCGATTCTTGGTGCGGTTCGCGCTGAACTGCCGAGAGTCATCGTGGCGGCGGGCAGTGCGGGCGAACCTGACGCTCAACCACGACTGCATGGCCGCTTATGACCTGCTGGTGTCCCACGGCGTAGACGCGCCGATTACCGATGCGCCCATCACCGCGTTGTTCCGCGCTTCGCTAGACGCCGAACACCTGCTGGAACAGCTGCGGCGTTTACAGGATGCAGGCCAGCCGAGCTCGACCACGGAGTTGACCGGTGCAGCGTTGCGTGAGCAGGTGCCGCTGGCGTCGAGCGCAGTCGCCGTCGGCGTCCGCATCAACGGTCAGCGGTTCGTCGACCCTGCACGGTTTGTGCAGGCGTTGGGCCGGTCGGTCGTCGAACGGGGCGCGGCCCTGGAGACCATGGACGTCGCCGATGTGCGGACCGTCGGGGACGGCGTCGCTGTAGCGCCCCATACTGGCTCGGCGCTGATGGCCGACGCGGCGGTGATCGCGACTGGCGCATGGTTACCGGGATTAGTCAAGCGCTGGGTCCGGGTCCCGGTGCAGGCCGGGCGCGGCTACTCGTTCACGGTGCCGGTGGAGCGCAAAGTCTTTGGGCCGATCTATCTGCCGGATGTGCGGGTGGCGTGCACGCCGCTGAATGGAAAGCTGCGAGTCACCAGCATGATGGAGCTACGTCGTCCCGACGCTCCGGTGTCGGCTGGGGTGGTTGACGCAATTGTCGATGCGGCGGCCCAGTTCTTCGACGGGGTTCGGTGGGCCGAACGTGACGAGATATGGGTTGGGCCGCGCCCGCTGAGTCCCGACGGGCGGCCGCTGGTGGGATCGGTGCTCGAGAACCGCGTCTTCGTCGCGGGTGGACACGGCATGTGGGGTATGAAGCAGGGCCCGGCGACCGGTCGGCTGCTGGCCGAGCAGATCGCTACCGGCAAGCAGCCGCCGGGCCTGCGCGAATTCGACCCGCTTCGCTAGACCTGTCGTGATCAGCGACTTTGAAGGCCGGCCGGCCGTGGTGTAGCTTCGATTGGCACAACATCTGGGGCTATGGCGCAGCTGGTAGCGCACCACACTGGCAGTGTGGGGGTCAGGGGTTCGAGTCCCCTTAGCTCCACCAGGAGAAACCCCTGGCCAGTGGCCAGGCGTTCTTTGCCAACAGGATCTGATCACGACCCTTTTGTCCTAACTCTGTCCTACGGTCGCCGAGAACACGCCCGCGGCGGCCGTCAGTCACACGCCCGTAAACCGCTTGCGTCATGCGCTCGGTGTGGCCGTGCCAAGCCGCGGCTACATCGGCCGCGATGCCCGCCGCGCGCATGCGCGAGATGTTGGAGTGCCGCAGCTTGTCAAGTGTGATGGCCTTAAGCCCGGCGGCGCCGCGCTGCGCGGCGAACTCTCGCGAGTAGTCGCGGACGGGCAACCTTGGAAAGCCGGGCTCTGGTAGGCGCCGTCGTACGCCGGCGCCTACTGTTGACCGGCATTCAGGATGAACATGATGGCGGCATTGGCGGTGAGGATGTGCGGCTATGAAATGACCCCGCCGGGTGGTGTCCGGCGGGGTCGGTGGTGTTCAGGGTGTCGCGGTGGTGTTCAGTCTGCCGTGACTTCGGCGATTGCTGTGCGGGTTGAGGATTCGTCGACGATGGCCTTGTCGGCGGCGAACGCGGCGACAAGAGCTTGCAGCGCAAGGTTGTTGACGGCGCGCGGATAGCCGCGGCTGGTCTGGTGGATCAACCCGGCGGCGTCGTCGGAGAACAGCGTGTCGTCGCGCCCGGCTAGCTTGAGGTGGTGGCGCAGGTAGCTGGCGGTCTCGGTGTCGGTCATGGGCGGCATGGCATATCGGAGTCCGATGCGTTGGTCGAGCGCGGCGAGCACGCCGAGTTTCATCCGCCGCCGTAGGGTGGGTTGGCCCACGAGTAGGCACGCGAACGGGCTAGACGAGTCGAGGTCGTGATTTGTCAACAGCCGCAACGCTTCTAACTGGTCATAGCCCAAAAGATGTGCCTCCTCGACGACCAAAATGGGGGTGCGACCGCGCTCGGCTTGTTCAGCGGCCAGCGCGTCGGCGGCTTGTGGAGCCAAAGTTGCATGATGGGTCAGGGGTTGTCCGCCCAGGGAGGCGACGATGCGGTGGTGAATGCCCCGCACGCCGATGGTGGGGTCGGGCAGATAGACGGTTTCCACCCAGGCTGCGAAAAGCCGATTCAATTCGGCGAGGTCGCCGACACGATCACCGCCGCAGTGCCGGCGCGGCGTAGCAACACACTCACCGGCAACAACACATGCGTCACCCCGCACCCGGTGCACCGCGACCGGCGCGGACACAGCCCCACCGGCCCATCCGGGCCGCGCAACTGCCGCTGTCGAGCCCGCCCCCAACCCGCCAGCACACCCCCACACGACGGGCAGCTCAGCTCACCGGCCGCCAGCCTGCACTCGACTTGATCGACAACTGCTTCTACGGTGACCACTGCGCCTCCAAGCGCACACAGGCGGCCCTCCCGTAGCACTCGGCCAAGAGACGACGGGAGGGCCGTCGCCTACCAATGACTTGATCACCGTGCCGCCCCGGCACCACGAACAACAAACCGGGGTCCAGCACCTCGACACGCTGCCCACCGTCAGCGCCGGAACCCTACCCCCATGCGCTCACCCTGAATGCCCCCGAACACCTACGGCGAAGACCAGGACCTATACATCGCCGAGCAGATCGCGGTCGACGACGTCGGGTCGGTCCAGTCCGACGAGGACGGAAAACCGATCTACCTGGTCTTCGGCCTCTTAATCAGCTGGTCCGAACTCGACTACGTAGAATTTGTGGACATACCTGATGATGACGGGAGCGGCGACGATGGCACAGAACGCCGACCGGAGCGGCGAGAGACGGCGCGTCGAAAGGGCCGTCATCAGTGGCGACGGCTTCGAGAAGAAAGGCGGATATCCCGCTGGGCGGAAGCCGACGAACGGTGTTTCGCCGGTACCTGCAACGCTGAGGGCATCCCGCACCCCGCCGCCGCAGGGCAAGCGCCCCAACTAAGACAGATCCCTTCGGCCGGGATCAGGTCGCGCGGCGGTGGCGGGCGGTGTCTTCATGGAACGGTTACACAGGCGCGCCCGCGGTCACCGTTTATTCACCGCCAATGACCGGGAACTGACCGGAATTGCTCGGTTCCGCTCAGGCTCGGAGATAGCCAATCCAGTTGTCGCACAATGAAAGAAGGCGGCAACAGGACTGCAAGATCGAAAGATTATTAGTCCCTTGCCATCAGGCGATGCGTTCAGAGCCCCTACTCGTTGCCGCAGCAACCGACGGCGGACAGCCGATCCAGCTGTTCCAGCAGTCGGTGGGCTTCGAGGTAGGCGTTAGCCGCCGATCTGTTTTGACATGGCATCTTGCCCAGCATCTTAGCCGCGATCCCGAGCCGCACCATGACATCACCGACGTCGGCTTCGGGAATGTCCACCTGGGCACCTCGGTAGTTGCTCAAGATGCATTGGATCGCCTTCGGCAGCCGCTTAGCGTCTGGGGTGATGCCGTTTGCCAACAAATACGGCAGCTTCCAGCTATGCGCGTCATTGGCGGCACCGACATACGCGAAGCACTGCATGGCCAGCTTGTATTTCGGATGCAAGTCATCGGCGGCAAGCACGTGGCCATCCCAACTAGGAATGGCATCGCGCTCGGGCAGCCTGCCGAGCTCGACCACCAGGTTCGGGCAGGGCCGGTAAATACCATGCACCGACAACCACCATAGATCGTCCGGCGCTTGATCGGTGTCCAGGGTCAACCACGCTCGATGGCGTAGCCCCCCACCGATGACGTCGGCCGCGTACACCATGGTCGCGTCGCTAACCGCCACGGCCTTAACACGCTGATCCGCGGCATAGCGACGGGCTTGCCTTAAGGCCGCCTCAATCGCCCCGCGATGCCCGAGCAGCGAACCTGGCCTCTTTACTTCTAGTACGAGCCACTTGAGACCCAATCTGGTCAGGACGATGTCGGCCCGGTCGACCTGCGGCTTGACGTTGGCGACAGGCCAGTCGAGGACGATCGTGAACAAGTCCTCGAGGATGTTCTCTGCGATCTTCTCAACCGGCGGACCAAAAAGTCCGCCTTGTTGGAGTCGCTCATGTCGGCGCTCGGCGAAATCCGGCCAAGCCGCACGGATGCGTCCGACGCACTTCTGGTAGGAAGCGAGGTGCCGGACGGCATCATCCCCGATCGCATCGCCAGGTACCCAGTCAGCCATCGAAGCCCCCTCGGATGTATGGCTGCGACGTGCCAACGCTCCCAGCATCCCCGGCACGCGCCTGCATGTCTTGAGGGTACGCAGACCGTGCGCTGAACTTGGCGTTTCGTTGAAGTACTCAATGAAAAAGACCAAAGGCTGCCTCACGGGCTCCGGGAACCGCGCCCCGCGAGTCCGAGGCTTACTCGAGCGTTGGAGTGCCCGCGCTCCAATGGCGTGCACCTTTAAGGGGCCGCTCATGCTCAAGCCGCGGGCCCGATAATTGCCGGCACCCATCGCTCGGTGCAGGGCTGACCCTAGGACTTCGCTGCCCCGTCGGACGCGCGACGCAGCTCATGCACCGCCCGACGTCGGCCGGCTGTGACTGTGAGCGAGCACCACGAGCATGTCGCGCCAGAGCACCGCGCTCGACGAATGGACCTGACGCCGAAGACTCTGGCTGTTAATCCGGTTAGTCATTCCGGCGGTCGCTGCCGTTCGCAAGCCGGCTCATTTGGGAAACAAATTTGGGAACAAAACATGGTGAAATCGGCCGATATCGGTGGGATATGGTGGAACGCGCCAGACACCGACCACCTTTGACCTTCGAATTTGAGACTGCACGAACGCCCGAAAACCCTTGGCGCCCAGGTCATAACCTAGAGGGTCGAATGGCACGGGACGCCTGCCTATCGCTCATCGTTGATTCGACGACGTTAACGATCAGGAATCACCGGAATGGTCCGGCTGCCGGACCCTCAGAGATCCATCACGTTGTGGCACAACCAGAGACAGGAACTTGCCGGGTCTTGCGGTATGTGTCGCTACTGCGGTAATGGGGGGTCGAGCCTGGGGCAAACCCCTCGTATGGTGCCTCAGTGGCTTGCGTGCGCCGGTGATGACGACCCAGAAACGCGAGCCGCTCTAAAACCCTTGAGTTGTACAACCTCGAGGTTGTACGATGGTCAAGGTGAGCTGGGTGGTCGACGTGGAACTGATCACCGACTGGCTCGCCGGCCTCGACGATCGCAGCCACGAACTTGTGATCGCCGCCCTGGAACTGTTGGCCGAAGGGGACCGCTGCTCGGACGGCCCCTCGTCGACACCGTCACCAGCTCGCGACACAACAACATGAAAGAACTACGACCCGGCAGCGCAGGCCGAACCGAGCTACGCGCACTGTTCGCCTGCGACTCGCAACGAGCAGCGATCATGCTCGTCGCCGGCAACAAACAAGGCCAATGGAAACGCTGGTACGACCAAAACATCCCCATCGCCGACGACCTGTTCGACACACACCTCAACAAACTGAAACACACCAAGCAGCAGAAAGGACGCAAACGCCGATGACCACACTCGACGACTGGCTCAAAAAGCGCCCGGTCAACCGCGACGCCGTCGACGCCCATAAAGCCCGCATGCGCGGCGAACTACGTGCCTACGCCCTACGCGAACTGCGCGAGGCCCAAGGACTCACCCAGACCCAACTGGCCGGCCTGTTGCGCGTTAGCCAAAACCGCGTCAGTGCCATGGAACGCGGCGAGGTCGGACACACTCAGGTCGACACCCTGCGCCGCTACGTCGACGCCCTCGGCGGCCAGCTCCGCATCGAAGTCGATCTCGGCGACGAACGCATCCAAATCGCCTAAGAGCACAACCACGGTCACGCGACGCAGTCCGCAGAGACGGCAGGGGCGTACCGCATCAACTTCGATTTAGGCCTATGGGGGCCGAGTGCGGAACTGAGAGCCAACAAGCCGCGAACACATGTTCGCCGTTACCTGGAATCCGCACAGCGAATGGGCCTGCTGCGAAAGCACCGTGGGCGCCTCATGGTGACCGTGCGGGGCAAGGCCGCACGCAGCGACCCGCCGGCGCTGTGGTTCCAGCTCGCCGAACGTATGCCGCTCACGTCGAAGGATCTGTGCGAAGAGCAGGCCGGGCTTCTCTTCCTCATCGCGGTCGCGGCCGGCGAGAACGACCCCGACGGGTTCGTCGCCGCCATGCTCGACGCCATCGGTTGGAAGCACCGCGACCGTACACCGATCACGACGTCGTCGGCGGCGCACATAACGAGGAACACCACAGACGTGCTGCGGCGGCTTCGGCTGCTGGCGCCGGACAGTCGAGTCGCGAAGCCAGAGCGTGTCACATCGCAAGCGGTGGCGTTCGCCCGCGCCGCGGCGCGGTCGTGGCCATCCGTCGCAAAATCGACACCGCGGTCGTGATCCTCGCTGGATCACAGCCATATCCGTGTTTCGCGGCGCGCCTGAGCACCCAGGCGCCGGCGCCGCGCAGGTGGGAGTAGGATTCAGTCCTACTCAGCAATGGAGGTCGCTCATGCGAACGACGCGGCAATTGAGCATCACACTCCCAAACGACATGGCTGAAGCGCTCCGCGAGCGGGTGCGCTCAGGAGACTACGCCAGCGAAAGTGAGGTGATCCGCGAGGGCCTGCGGGCATTGTTCGCCCGCGATCAGGCTATTGAAGCCTGGCTTCGTGACGAGGTTGCCGCCGCGTACGACGCCGTGGTCGCCGACCCTTCGCGCGCCGTCACTGCGCAGAGGGTGCGGGCGCGGCTGGCCGCCGAGCAGGCCGGGAGCGTGTGAGTCCCAGCGTCGTCTTCACGCCCGAGGCCGAAGATCAGCTCGCCGAGCTGTACCGCTATATCGCCGCCGCGGGGTCGGCCGAAGTCGCGGCGCGCTACACGGAGGCGATCGTCGCTTACTGCGAGGAGCTGGCCGCATTCCCGCATCGCGGCAGCGCGCGCGACGACATCAAGTCTGGACTGCGCACAATCGGCTTCAGGCGACGGGTCGTTATTGCATTCGCTGTGTTGGACCAGACCGTTGCGATCATCGGCGTCTTCTACGGCGGGCGCGACTACGAGGCGATTCTGAGTGATCCAGAGGGTGCTTCGGAGTAGCCGACCCGGCCACGTATCAATGAGGGTCCAGCACTGTTACGTCGCGTAACACGCCAGGGCATATCCGCAGCGCACGGAGGGCCGGCCTAACGACGCAGGAAGACAGAACCCGCAGTTCAGAGCCTGTTTCCCCAGGTTCGGCGCGGGGTTCGAGTCCCCTTAGCTCCACCAGTGCAAACGGCACTTCGACGCATCCTCGAAAGCGCCGCGTTTGACGACAACTCTAGGCGCGCCCCGCTTGCTGAAGCCCGCTCGACGAACGCTTCTTCGACCTCGGCGCACTTACGACCACGCATTTCGACCGGTGAGGGTGTAGCGTCGGGGTGTTGGTACTTCCAGCCGATCCGGAATGGCTCAGCTTCTGACGCTGATCTGCCCGAGCATCCGCTCACGCCGGACACATCGACGTTTTCTCAGTAATTTCCGCGTTGGAGAGTCGATAGTACGATCGCGGCGGCAACAACTGCGCCAATCCTGGTTGGACACAGGCGGATTCGACGGAGGCAGCGCCAACGCTGTTTGAGTTCGGCGTTGGCGCGTTCACCGATGGCACGCGCCGCGGTGAGCAGCATGTTGTAGCTCTGATTCTCCACGGCCAGGCCGCGGCCCTTGACCGGAGTGTGCACCCCGATCCCCGCTCCTTCGTAGCCCTTGTCGGCCAGCGTCGGCACCCCGTCGGCCGCGGACTTGTACAGCGCGCCCAGGCAGTGCGCGCGGGCGGCGGTGATGTCGTGCACGCTGCCCGGCTCGACCTCGCTCGACCACACCGGGAACCCGCCCGGGTCGGCCAGTATCTGCACATTGCCGCCCTGGGTTTTGTGCTTGCCCGAATACCACCGGTGATGGCCGGCCTCGTTGCGCTCGTCCACCCGGTCGATGGCGATCAGCGTCCCGTCCAGCGTCACGTGCGACCACTGTTCGGCCTTGGCCCGGTCGAGCACTTCGTGCAGGTCAGGAGCTTGTTCGGCGATCACGTCGATCGCCTCGTGCAGATAGCGGTAGCTGGTGGAGATCGGCAGCCCAGCCTCCATCGCCAACAACCGGATCGGGGCGTCGTCGCGGAACCACCGCAGCACCAGCTTGGCCTGCGTGCGCACCGTACCCGACCGCCGCCCGGCCCGCGTTCTGATCTCGCGCCGGTGAACGTGCAGCAGCGCGGTCACATGCAGCAGGGTTTCCTCCGGCACGTCGCAGATGGCAGAGTAGGTGAACACGTGGGGTCCTTTGCAGCGGAGCGGGTTTCCTCGTCGAAACCGAATCCTTGAGCAAGGACCCCACGCCCAGCCACTACGACACGCCGAAAACTCCAGTCACACCAGACTCACGAGCCCCAAGTGAGAAAACCTCATCGTTTTACCGTTCAGTCGGGATAATTTTGAATGCTCCATCGTTGTTTCAGCCGTTGATTGCTCCCTTTGGGATGCAACACTTCTCGTACATGCCGAGCTTTGGCATCCTCAGCACCTACTCGCCGACACCATGCGGTCTGGCGACCTTTAGCGCGGCACTGACAGTCGGGCTAACAGCCAGAGGCGCCGACGTCAACGTCGTGCGCATCGCCGACGGTGGCGTCTCCGAGGAGCCGAACGTCGCCGGCGAGCTCGTCAACGGCTCGGCTTCGTCCGTAGAGGCAACCTCCGAGCTCCTTAACCAGAGCGACGTCGCCGTCATCCAGCACGAGTACGGCATTTATGGCGGTCCTGACGGAGACGAAGTCGTCCAGATCATGGCCGGATTGCGCGTCCCGTCGATTGTCGTCGTCCACACGGTGCTCAAACATCCGACACCACACCAACGTTCGGTGCTCGAATCGGTGATGGCATTGGCCGATCAAGTGGTTGTGATGTCGGAGGTGGCCCGCCGACGCCTAGGCGCAGGCTTCGCCGTCGACCGCCACAAGGTCACCACCATCCCGCACGGCGCGGCACTCCCCAGCACCAACGGCGTGCAGCATCCCGACCGGCCGACCATCTTGACCTGGGGCCTCCTGGGACCGGGCAAGGGCATCGAGCGGGTCATCGACGCCATGGCTTCGCTCAAGAATCTGCCCAACCCGCCGCGGTACATCATCGCCGGCCGCACTCACCCCAAAGTCCTCGTTGCGCAGGGGGAAAGGTATCGCGAAGCACTTGTCGCGCAAGCGAAACGCCTCGGCGTCGCCGAGGCGGTGTTGTTCGACGCCGTGTACCGCACCCCGGAAGCGCTCAGCGCTCTCATCCAGACGGCTACCGTCGTCGTCCTGCCCTATGACTCGAAGGACCAGGTCACCTCCGGTGTGCTGGTCGACTCCCTCGCGACTGGCCGCCCGATCGTCGCGACCGCTTTCCCCCACGCGGTCGAGCTTCTCGGCAGCGGAGCGGGCACCGTCGTTGCTCACGACGATCCCGACGCACTGGTCGCAGCGCTGCGCCAGGTGTTGACCGATCCGCACCTCGCCGACTCCATGGCCACCGAAGCCCGCGGGCTGGCCCCGACGATTGCCTGGCCCGTCGTCGTCAACGCCTACGTCGGCGTGGCGCAACGGCTGTTGATCACTCAATCGGCACCGGCGTGAGCGGTGCCGCGCCCAATCCGGTGTTCGCGCACCTGTTGCGAATGACGGACCATCGCGCCACCTTCGAGCACGCCTGCATGACCGTGCCACGCCGTGAGCACGGGTACTGCACCGACGACATGGCCAGGGTGCTCGTCGTCACCACCCGCGAGCCCGACGCACCGGGTGCCGTGAAGGGCCTTGCCGGCAAGGCCCTGCGGTTCTTGAACGACGCCCAGTCCTACAACGGCGCCTGCCGCAACCGGATGGACCCCGCCGGACATTGGACCGACCAGCCCACCACGGACGACCACTGGGGCCGCTGCATCTGGGGGCTCGGCACCGCCGCCGCCCGCAGCGGCGTCAGTCTGGTGCGCCGACTCGCCGTGATTCAGTTCGAGCGCGCCGCGAAGGCCAGGTCGCCGTGGCCGCGGGCGATGGCGTTCGCCGCCGTCGGCGCCGCCGAACTCCTCACCTTCGAGCCCGGCAATTCCGCTGCGATGCGACTCCTCGCCGACTACTCCGTCACCGTCGCGAGACCCAAGACCAAGTCCGACTGGCCATGGCCCGAGCCAAGGCTCACCTACGCGAATGCGATTCTTCCTGAGGCGATGATCGCTGCCGGCGTCGCGCTGGATGACCCGGACCTGAAACAGCGTGGCCTGGATCTGCTGGAGTGGCTGCTCGATTACGACACGATTGACGGCCACCTGTCGCCAACCCCGGTGGGCGGCCGGGGACGGCAGGACAGCCGGCCCGCCTTCGATCAACAGCCGATCGAGGTGGCCACCCTCGCCGACGCCTGCGCACGCGCCGCAGCCGCCGATCCGCGGGCGCTCTGGCCGGATGGGATCCGGTCGTGCGCCGCCTGGTTCCAGGGCGCCAACGACTCCGGGTTGCTCATGTGGGACACGGAGACCGGTGGTGGTTTCGACGGGTTGCTCGCCGAGTGCGTCAACCTCAACCAGGGCGCGGAATCGACCCTTGCGGTGATCTCCACCCTGCAACACGCGCAGCGCTTTTCGCTAGTCTCACAATGACTTTGATGCGCACCGGGCTTGTCACCCGCGACCCTCAGCGGGTCGCGGCCAATTTGGCGCGGGTGATCACCCAGCTCTTCGTGCCCGGCCAGGAGGGCTTCGAGCCTCAGGAGTCTCGAGCGGGAGTGGTGCTAAAGCGCATCCTCGCCCTGACCGACGACGACGTTCGGTCGTCCCTGGACGACGTCATCACCCGCTTCGACGGACGGCACCGTGACCTCCTGGGCACGTTCCGTCGGCACGCCCACGAGCTCGCCGACCGCTTGGATCCCCACATCCGCCTCAGCGACGCGCGAATACTGTTGCTGGGAGCGGCCTTTACCAGGGAGTACGCCATCGAGGGGGCGGCGCTGTGCAACCCCAGCATTGTGGCCCACCCAGACCAGACAGATGTGGCGGCAGGCAGCCTGCGATTCGTGATGAGCGTGCGGGGGATCGGGGAAGGACACCGCTCGTCCATCGGGTTCCGCACCGGAGTCGTCGACGCCGGGGGCCGGGCCACGATCGATGAGCCGGCCCGCCTGGCCGCCACCGGAAGCGTGTCGGGCGCGCCGCTCGAGGCCGCGGTGTTCCGCGGCGAACTCGACCGCATCGGCGATGCCGGCGAGGCCGCGGACTACGTCTTACATACGCTCGGCGACCGCTTCACGCGATCCGACCTCGACGCGCGACTCGACAACCTCCGGGCCCACCTAAGCACTCGCACACACGGGGAGCGCACGGCCGCCCTGATCCGCGCGATCGCCGTGCGGTCCTATGCCATCGAATTCCCCAGCGACGTATCGATTTCCGAGCGCGTGCTGTGGCCGTCGATGCAGGCCGAGCAGGCCGGCATGGAGGACGCCCGATTCGTCCGGTTCGTCGACGACGACGGCTCGGTCACCTACTACGCCACCTACACGGCCTACAGCGGATCCCACATCAGCCAACAACTGCTCAAGACCAAGGACTTCCAGTCTTTCACCTCCGGCCCGCTCGTTGGGAAGGCCGCGGCCAACAAAGGTTTGGCCTTGTTCCCCCGACGAATACACGGTCGCTACGCCGCCATGTCGCGATCGGACCGCGAGACCAACACCATCGCCTTCGCCAACCATCTGGCGGTCTGGACGAGCGCCTCGCCCTGCCAGCAGCCGGCCGAGGCATGGGAAGCGCTGCAACTCGGAAATTGCGGCCCGCCAATCGAAACCGACGCAGGGTGGCTGGTGCTCACCCACGGCGTCGGACCCATGCGCACGTATAACATCGGCGCGATTCTGCTTGACCTCGACGATCCGACCCGGGTGCTCGGCCAGCTGCGACGCCCGCTGCTCAGCCCCGCCCGCGACGAACAGAACGGCTACGTGCCCAACGTCGTCTACTCCTGCGGCGCGCTCGTTCACGCCGACACCCTGGTGATCCCCTACGGGATCAACGACGGCGCCATCGGCATCGCCACCGTGCCACTTCCGCAGCTGCTGGCCATGATCGTTCAGCAAACCAGATCGCCCGAGATGAGGTCACGATGAGCACGATGAGAAGGTCCCGCGACAGAACGTGCAATCCGCTCGGCGAGTACGTCCTGCGCATGGGTGCGGGATTCGTCGCCAAAGAACGTGCGCACGTGCTGGAGGCATTGGCTACGCTCGAGACGCATCTGGGCTGGTGGGACCCGTCTGACGTCAGCTTGGAAGTTTCGTTGCAGGACCGCGGTCGCAAGGAGCAGCGGGTCACGTTGCGCACGACCTTGCCTGGTCTCGCGCCGCTCGTGGCCGTCGCCGACAACCGCGACATCACCCGCGCCCTTCACGAAGCCAAGCATGAGTTGATCCGGCAGCTCGAACACCAGAAGTCGGCGCGCGAACCCATGCACAATCGCACGCTCGGGCACAACACGATCCGCCAGCCGGGCTGCAGGTAAGCGGGTAATTTGTCTGGTCAGGGGAGGGCTTCGAGTGCTCTTAGCCCCACCGGAATAACCGCAGTTCAGAGATGGCGTGGCGCTTGGCCGACGTGGAGGTCAGCGACTTTCTCAACGACTCCTCAGCGGCCCGTTTGTACGCTGGCGCTCCCATGTTTATTACAGGTTGCTTTCGCCTTCCGGGCACACGGGCTGCGGGCTTGATCAGGTGACGCGGCAAATAGGGCAAATCGTTTCGGCGCATCATCAGGTTGATGTCGACGAATGTCACCCACTAACGATGAGCGGTTTTAGTCAGGCTCGATCGCTACGATCCACCGAATTGGCGCAAGCATCGGTGATGGGTGCTCTGTGCGCAGCGATCGCGATCATTGCGGTCGTCCTCCCGCATGCAGGAGGACTGGGTCTGTTGGGCGCCGTGCCGATGGGGCTGCTGGCCTGTCGGTATCGGTTACGCGTTGTGCTCACCGCGACGTTCGCCGCTGGAGTGATCCGGCTTCCTGGTAGTCGGCTTAAGCGGATTTGGCGCGGTCGCGCTCTGCGCCTACGTGGGTGGTCTGGCTGGGATCGTGAAACGCCGCGGCCACGGCACGCCGACCGTGACCGCGGCATCATTTGGCGCCGGCGTCGTCGTCGGTGCCGCAGTGATCATCGGGCTGACGGTCCTGGCGCGGCTTCGGCAGGTGATGTTCCATGCGTTCACCGCCGCCGTGGACGGAATCGCGAAAGTCCTGGAGCGGGTGCCACACCTGCACCCGCTCGCGCAGGAGCTCGAGCGAATCTTCACCCAGGCATTGGATTACTGGCAGTTGCTCGTCCTCGGATTTGCCGTTATCGCAATCATGGGCGCATCGCTGGTCGGTTTGTGGGCGCTCTCGCGCGTGCTGAAGCGGCTGGGCGGCATTCCCGATGTGCATAAATTGGATGCGTTGGCCGGCGCCGGGGCAATCCAGCCGGTCCCCGTGCGGCTGGAGGACGTACGCCTCCAGCCGCACGGGGACCGCGACGCGCTGCGTGCGGTCAGCCTGGATGTGCTGCCAGCCGAACGCGTCGCGATCACCGGTGCGAACGGCTCCGGGAAGACCACGCTGATGCTGATCCTGGCCGGCCGCGAGCCAACCTCCGGCACGGTCCAACGCCTTGGTGCGGTGGGTCTCGGTCAACTCGGCGGCACCGCCGTCATCATGCAGCACCCGGAAAGCCAGGTGCTGAGAACGCGAGTCGCCGACGACGTGGTCTGGGGGCTGCCTCCCGGCAAGACCACCGATGTCGAGCGGCTCCTCAGCGAAGTCGGGCTGGCCGGCCTGGCCGAACGGGACACCGGCGACCTGTCCGGCGGTGAACTGCAGCGCCTGGCCGTGGCCGCTGCGCTGGCGCGGGAGCCGGCGCTGCTCATCGCCGACGAGGTCACCAGCATGGTCGACCAGCAGGGCCGAGAAGCGTTGCTAGTGTCCCGCGCCGTTAATTCGTTGAATATATTTGGCGAGTGAGTCGAGGATCTCTTCGGCGGTTTTCTTCCAGACGAACGGCTTGGGGCCGGCGTTCCAGTGCTTGATCCAATTCTTGATGTCCTTCTCTACCCGGTGTTGGGGGCGGAGCTGGGAAATCACGGCGCCGTCGGCGATGTTGAGGGCCGCGAACAGGTCGATCACGACGTGACGGGCGTAGTCGCGGGTCCGCCGCTCGGGCATGCCCGGCATCATCGGCAGCACGGGTTGGGACCGATCCAACGCCTTTTCGTCGACGCACAGGACGACGGCCTCCTGCGGCGGATTGTGCTACAGCCCGACAACATCGACGACCTTGTCGACGAAACGCGGGTCGGTGGACAGCTTGAACCCGTCGCTCAAATGCGGTTTCAGCTCGAACTTGCGCCAGATCCGCCCGATCGTCGAGCGCGACAGGCCGCTACGTTTTGCCATCGAGGCCCGCGACCAGTGTGTCGCGTCGGGCGGCGTGTGCTCCAGCGTCGTCACGATCACCTCTTCGACCTTGTCCAGCAGGATCGACGGCGGGCGACCGGTCCGCGGCTCGTCGACCAGCCCATCGAGCCGCTTGTCGACAAACCGGGTACGCCATTTGCCCACCGTGGGCTGCGACACGCCCAGTTTCGCGGCCACCGCCCTGTTGGACAAACCCCCGCCGCAGGCCAGGATGATCCGCGACCGCAACGCTAATGCCTGCGACGACTTCGCCCGCCGTGACCACCGAACCAGAGTCTGACGCTCCTCCTCGGTCAACGTCAACTCCGCCGTCGGTCGCCCGCGTGATGCCATACACGAATCATCCCATCCACCAACGTGATTCGTCGTGGAACGGCGCCAAAGCCCATCGATTACAATTATGTAACGAATTAACGGCGCAGGACACTAGGCGGGAATAGGCCGATGGGTCACGGGTTGTCCGCCGACAGTGGCGCTGCGCTGGCGCGCCTCGAGCGCTGCCACGTCGCATGAAACTCGCCTTAGCCGGTCAGTGCTCGCACCAGGCTCTCTGGCGCAGGGAACGTGGCATTTGGGTTCGGGTTGTGATTCAGGCGGTAGGCAAGATCGCCAGGTGCGGCCACTCGATTGGTCCTGTGGTGCAACACTCCTGACAACCAATTGTGACGAGAGTTTGGCCATAGCCGCTCCTCGATAAGAGGGCCGAAAACGTCCCAGGTGTTCTCAAATTTGTTCGGGCCAACGGCAAGCCGAGCGAAGGTCGATCCGATGACCACGAAGTGCGGCAGCTGCGATCGCATTGCCGCTTCTTGCAGTCAATCGACTTTCTAAGTGAGTCAAGCGCGGCGGCATGGTCGTCCTCGTCGATACACGGGTTGATGGTGAAGCCGAACGTCTGCGCGATGTTGCGTCCCACGCTGAATGGCGGCCCGCCGTTCGCTGCCACCGCTGCCCAGTCGATCCTGTCGGCGTCGGGGAAGTAAAGCATCGGACGCCATCCCACTCGGATGGGCCGAGGCACGAGGCCGTTGGAGGATACCTCCATACCGGACTCCGTGTCACACACCCGGTCGCAAAACTGTTGGCTCCACAAGTGTTCTACGGCCTCCCGGAGTGATCCGAGCGGCAGCTCAATCCGCACGTTTCGCGCGACACCGCGACACCGCGTAGCCGCATCCGCGCGGATAAAGGCCGTGTGGATCGTCTCGTTCATTCGGTGCCAGGCTGCGTGAGCTTCCCAGTGCCAAACTGTGACCTCGAAGGTCACAAGACCTTCCGGCAACCGGACGCCGTAGTCGGGTGACATGGGCTGCGGGCCTTGTTCAGGGCGCCAGCCGACCGGCACCAGCGGTTCGAGCAGAACCGGGCTGATTCGGGATGCAATCACGCCGCCGACCTCAAGCTCCACCAGCGCCTCCTCAGAGGCGTGGTCCCGTGACAGTCCGAATTGGCCCCAGGAGGTCCGCCAGTGCGACGAGCCACTGGCGGGACTTGACGCAGCCAGCCAGCGCGGTCTTGTGCGGTTGCTCGCAGAGATGGAGGACGGCACAACAGAGCGAACAAATTCGGCCCTTCGGCGTGCGTGGTTCTCCTGCCTTGTTCGCTCTCGGCGTTGGCAAGGCCTGATCCGTTTCCGCAGTCAGCACCGCCTCGATCACCTCGACGTAACTTCCCGTAGTCACTGTTTTGAAGCCAGCGCAGGTGGCTATTCCTAGTCGCGATGGGCACTGCGGCACCGCCCGTGCTCACCGTCCGGGCGGGCGGAGCCGAGCGTAGCTTCTCAGCAGGTCACGATGTCGTCATCGGGCGCGACCTGCGCGCAGACCTGCGCATTACGCATCCCCTGATTTCTCGTGCGCATCTGCTGCTGCGCTTCAATCGCGGCAGGTGGCTGGCTATCGACAATTGTTCACTGAACGGCACGTTCGTCGAGCGTCGCCGTGCCGAGGTGATCGAGATCTACGACGGCCAGCGCATTAACATCGGCGATCCCGATGGGCCCTGCCTGACGTTCGCGGTTAAACCGCAGGGCGAGATCGCAGGCTGCCCGCAAACGGCACCGGCACGCGCCGTTGAACTGCCCGAGAGATGGCCACCACACCCGCCGCCCGTGCGACCGACCAGTACTCATCCGCAACATGGCTCCAGGCCCACGCCACCGCCACCGCGACCGCGTCCCGGCCCACCTGCGTATACCGCCCCGCCCCGCCGCCAACAACCGATGTATCCGTCTAGTAGCGGCGCGCAGCAACCACGAGCGTGGGCGAGCTCGAGTCAATCAGCACCGCCCCGGGATTGGCGGCCACTCAGCCAGATGGCTCAGGGCGTCGATAGGCCGCGGGATGGGTCGAACCTGGCGACGAAGGTGCTCCGAGCTTTGTGGCCTGAGAGGGAGGCATCGGAGAACCCGGCCGGTTGCGCGACGATTGGTCGCGCCGAGGACAACGACATAGTGGTCCCCGACATCTTGGCGTCACGCCATCACGCGTTCTTGGTAGAGACGCCGGTCGGTGTCGAGATCCGGGACGCGCACAGCATCAACGGAACATTCGTCAACGGCGTGCGCGTCGGGTCCGCGGTGCTCAGCGAGGGCGACGAGGTCACGATCGGCAACTTCGACCTCGTCTTCAGCGGCGGAATCTTGACTCGCCGTAGCGAGGCCGGCACCCGCACCGGCGGCCTGGAGGTCAACGGGGTGCACTTCAGGATCGACGGCAAGGAGCTACTCGACAACATCTCGCTGACTGCTCGGCCAGGTACCCTGACCGCGATTATCGGTGGGTCTGGGGCCGGTAAGACCACGCTTTCTCGGTTGATCGCCGGGTACACCCGCCCCAGCTCCGGCTCGGTCACCTTCGAAGGGCACGACATCCACCGCGAGTATGCATCGCTGCGCACCAGGATCGGGATGGTCCCGCAGGACAACATCGTGCACCGCCAGTTGACCGTGAATCAGGAGCTCGGCTATGCGGCGGAGCTGCGGTTGCCGCCCGACACCAGCAAAGCGGACCGCGCTCAGGTGGTGGCGGACGTCCTCGAGGAACTCGACTTGACCAAGCAGGCCGATACCAGGGTCGACAAGCTCTCCGGTGGGCAGCGAAAACGCGCTTCGGTGGCGCTGGAACTGCTCACCGGGCCGTCGCTACTGATCCTCGACGAGCCGACCACCGGTCTGGACCCAGCGCTGGATTCGCAAGTGATGATGATGCTGCGGAAGTTGGCCGACGCCGGTCGCACGGTGCTGGTGGTGACGCACTCGGTGTCCTACCTCGACCTCTGCGATCAGTTGCTGCTGCTGGCACCGGGTGGAAAGACGGCGTTCTTCGGACCACCCGACGAGGTCGGCTCGGTCATGGGAACCACCAACTGGGCCCAGATCTTTATCAAGGTGGGCGCCGATCCCGACGAAGCTAAACGTCGGTTTTTCGCTCAGCAGCGGCCGGAGTCGCACGTGCCGAGTCCAGCAGCCCCCGGGGAACTCGGAGAACCGGTGCACGTCGACGCGCTGCGCCAGTTCGGCACCATCGCGCGCCGCCAGGTTCGGCTGGTGATCTCCGATCGTTGGTACACCGCGTTCCTGGCGGTGTTGCCGTTCATTTTGGGGGTACTTGCCTTGACGGTCCCCGGCAAGACCGGCTTCGGCCTTGCCGACCCGCACGGTAAGACACCCGCCGAACCCGCGCAGATCCTGGTCTTGCTCGATGTAGGCGCCGTCTTCATGGGGACCGCGCTGACGATCCGAGATCTGGTCGGGGAGCGTCCCATCTTCCACCGGGAGCAGGCGTTCGGGCTGTCGACCGTCGCTTACCTGATGGCCAAGATCGCTGTGTTCACCGGGTTTGCGGTCGCCCAGGCGGCGATCGCCACCCTGATTGCAGTGCTCGGAAAAGGCGCGCCAACCCATGGAGCTGTGCTGCTCGGCAATAGCAGCTTTGAGCTGTTCGTCGCTGTTGCGGCGACTTGTATCGTGTCGGCGATTATCGGACTGGCCCTATCGGCGCTCGCGCGGTCGAGCGACCAGATCCTGCCCCTGTTGGTGGTGGCGATCATGGCGCAGTTGGTGTTCTCCAGCGGGATGATCCCGGTGACCGACCGGGCCGGGCTTGATCAGCTGTCCTGGCTGACGCCGGCGCGTTGGGGTTTCGCGGGGTCGGCCTCGACCGTCGACTTGAACACCGTGGAACCCGGCCCGTTCAGCCCGAAGGACAGCCACTGGAAGCACACGGTGGGTGCGTGGCTACTCGACATGGGCATGCTCGGCATGCTGGCTGTCTTCTACACCGGCTTCGCGTGGTGGAAGATCCGGCTCAAGCGCCGCTGACAGTCATCGCCGATCAGGTCTCGCGGGGCCGGGGAACATCGGCGGGCGTGCGCGCCAACGCATATAGCGCCATGCGACGATTCGCCATGTCGTGTTCCCCGAGAAAAACGCAGCCGCTGCTCTCGCAGAACCGCCGCGCCATCTTATTGCGGTGGTCCGGGTCAAACATGATCCGGCGGCACAACGGCTCGGCATTGAGCACGCTGGCCACAAAGTAAGGCAGGACGAATTGGGCGATGCCCTTGTTCATGATTTCCAAATCCGCGATGCCGGCGTGTATGCCCAGATCGTAGGGATCAAAATCGTAACGTGTGGCGATGGAATCCTTTGCTGCCCTGTACAACTCAATGTAGGCGTGGTCTTCGCCGTCCAGGCTGGCGATGAATGGACGCGAATAGCTGCCTTCGAGTTGGGCGCGTAGGTAGCGGTGCCACCGCTCAGCAGGCCAGACGTACTCCCACGCTTCGGCCAGGTGCGGCCGGCTCATCCATTCCGCCATCATCCCCGCGTCGGCATCGGGATCGGCCAGCCGAAACGCGTACGGTGTCGGCACCTCGGGATTGGAAGGCGGCGAGGGGACACTGCGGATCTCGTCGGGCAGATCGGTCAGTTCCCGCGGCAGGATCACCTCCTGATCGCTCACGTCATGCCCTTTCAGATGCGCTTCGCCTAGCTGGCTCAAGATCTGTAACGCAGCGCACGCTAGCGCGAATGCATCGCATCGCGAAGACTTTTCGGCCGCATGTCCGTCCAGTGTTCCTCGACGTATTGCAGGCAGTCGGCGCGGCTGGCTTCACCGTACACCTGGCGCCAGCCAGCCGGAATCTCGGCGAACGTTGGCCACAGGCTGTGCTGCTCTTCGTCGTTGACCACCACGACGAAGGTAGCGGTTTCGTCATCGAACGGGTTGGTGCTCATCGTCTCTCCTGGCAGGGTTCGTGGCGGGTAGCTCGGCGCCCAGCACTCGATCGGAAAGCAGTCCCAGGCAGCTCAAGTTGGGAAAACCCGGCCCCTGGTTGAGTCCGGCGAGGTTGGGCAAAAACAGCTTTGGTGCAACACCGTCGACGGCGAGATCGTAGCCGATCGCTTCTTGCAGGCGTTCGCCGCTCAGCGGTCCACCGAGCCCGAGTTCAAGCAGATCAAGTGCCTCCTGGCTGAACAGCGTGGTGAACCACAGCGCGTCTACTCCCGACCCGTCGATGACAAGGTCGAAGCCGTGAACGGTTTCGACGTTCTCACTGCCCCGGTTGGTGCTCAGCGTGAGCCGGATCTGCTCGTCGCGACCGACCGCGTGAGCAACCCGTCCACGTAGGTGCCGAATGCGGTCGTCGGCCATCAGCAGCTCCTGCACGCTCGACGAGAACACTCCCCGGTCGGTGCGTGCGATCGCATTGCGACGTTCGTCGAGCGTCAGCGCAGTCCAGTGCGTAGGGTCGGAAAACAGGGAATTCTCAAAAAAGCTTTCACCGCGGGTGAACAAGGTGACTTCCGGCGAGATTACCGTAATCGTCGAAACCGCGTGCCCGCGAAGCTCATTGAGCATCGCTGCAGCGGTCTCTCCGCCGCCGATCATGGCGACCCGTTCGGCGGTGATTCGGTCGTGTTGTGCCGCGCGGTGCCAGAACTGGGCAATCGACAGCACCCGCGGATTTCCTGGCAGCAGCGTCCGTTCGGCGTGGCCCGGGCCGGTGATCATCAGCGCATCGGCGTAGACGGTGTCGTCCTGGGTGTGTAGCGCCCAGCGCTGGCCGGTGACGCCGATCCGGTCGACCTCGCCGTGCACCACGCTCATGTTTATTCGGTCGGCAACCCAACGCAAGTATTGGCCCCAGCGGCGGTGAGTGGGCGCCGGGCGACCGCGGTCGATCCAGTGAGCGAACTGACCGGTGGCAATCAGATACGCCTGCCAGGTGTAGCGCGTCATCCGCTCGTCGAGCTCGGCGTTTCGGCGCGGGACCAGCGACGAGCGGTAGGGGAATCCGACATCCTTCTCTGGGCTGGTGCCCAGACTTTGCGCTCCATCGGTCCAACCTCCGCTGGCCTGCCAATTGGCCGCCACCCCGGTACGTTCGACGGCAATGACTTCGGGAGTGTCGATGCCCATGTCGCCAAGCACCGACGCCTTAGCCGCGACGGCCACCGCTTTGGGTCCCGCGCCGATCACCGCGAGTGTGGTCACGGCACCGTCTCCTGCAGGGATTGCTGCCAGAGTGCTTGCAGTGCGGACAGTTCCGCTTCGCTGAGGACGTCGGGCAGCGCACGCCACTGGGTCAACAGGATGTACTGGTCAGCGGCGCCGACCAGGGCGGCCATGATGGTCAGTTCATGGCGGACTGCCAGACCGGGCTGGGGCACCAGAGGCAATCCGGCAAGCAGCTCGCGGTCGAGCCGCGGTCCGGTGCCGATGTCGCCGACGTCGGTCCGACCGAGGTAGTTGAGCAGCAGCTGCGGTTGCGGGCGCCTGCGGAGTTGTTGCGCGGTGTCGGCGCGCAGATAGCGCAGCAGCCCGTAATCGATTCCGGCGCCTGGGATCGCGGCCAACTGATCCCTTACCCGGTGTGGGTCTGTGGACTGCACCCGTAGCGGGTAGATCGCGCTCAGCAGGCCAACGGTGTCGGTGGTGTCGATCGCGTCGTCGCCCGCGCCTTGGACTACGGCGTCGGCGCGGCCGTGCGTTTCCAGCGCCAGCAGCGGTGGTGGAGCCGACTGGCCGCGGCTCTGACGCCACCGGGTGACTGTCCGCGCCGCCGCCGCGACCAGCAGGTCGAATATCGGGACATCCGACTCCACTAGTCGACGGGAGACCTCGGCGCCGCTCGCGGCCGATCGGACCAGTAGATCACCGGCCCGGTCGCGTCCGGGGTCCACCCGTCGAGCTCCTAAGTCTGGATCTTCACCGTCGAGCTGCGAGACCCAAAATCGCTCGGTGTCAAGGATTTCAGCACGCTGAATGAGCGCTTTGGCCCACCTCCGGTAGCTGGTGTGCTCGCGGATCGGTGGAGGTTCGTTCCCGGCGGCCACTGCGTGCAGGGCGGTGTCGAGCTCGCCGACAACCACTCGCCACGACGCCGGATCCATCGCCAAGACGTGCGCGGTCAGCAGCAGCACGCTTCCTCCGCTGGGCGGTCGCAGCCAGCTGGCCGCCAGCAGCCGACCCTTTTCGGGATCGAGGCCCTCCAAGGCTTGCTTGGCCTGCGAGGTGACCGCTGCGCCAAGGTCGCCGGTTACTGCCACCTCCTCGAGGACGTCGGTGGCCGGCGCGGAAATCAGGGTCATGCTGGTGCGGTCGAGCCGGGTATGCAGCACTTCGCGGCCATCGACGATGGCGGTTAGCGCGGTCCGCAGCTGCTCGCCGGTAACGTTCTCGGGCAACCGGATTGCCTCGGTCTGCGCCAGCCGTCGAGGCTCGCCGTATTCGTAGAGCCATAAAGCGTTGGGCAGCAACGGGATCGGTTTATCGCTGTCGTCGGCGGGGCGGGTGGCGGGGGCCGATTCGGTGTCGATGGCGGCGGCGAGTTCGCGGATGTTGCCGCACTCGAGGATGAGCCGGGCGCGCAACGGGATGCCGCGGCGGCGGGCTGCCTGCACCACCGACAGGGCCATGATGCTGTCCAGCCCCACCTGTGCGAAGTCGGCGGTCACATCGACCTGGGTGGGGTCCGGTGTGCCCAGGAATTCGGCAAGGAGTTCCGCCAGCGCGGATTCGGTGTCCGTTTCGGGCGCGGCCTCCGTGGTTTCGGCAGCGTCGATGTCGGCGAGCGCGGCCTCGTCGAGCTTGCCGTTGGCGGTCAGTGGGATCTCGTCGACGAGGACGATCCGTTGCGGCACCATGTAGCGGGGCAGCCGTTCACTGAGCATGCCGCGGAGCTCGGCGGGCGCGGGCGTTGCGCCGTTGACGGGAAGGACGTAGGCCGTTAGCCGGGCGCCGCCCCGATGCTCGCGCACCATGACGTCGGCGTGCCGCACGCCCGGGTGCTCCTGCAGCGCCGCGGCGATCTCGCCGGGTTCGACGCGGTACCCGCGGATTTTCACCTGCGCGTCGGCGCGGCCCAGGTATTGCAGCGAGCCGTCCGGCTGGCGGCGCACCACATCGCCCGTGCGGTACATCCGCTCACCGGACGCGAACGGGTCGGCGGTGAATCGAATGGCGGTCTCTGCTGTGCGCCCGAGGTAACCGCGAGCCAGCTGGGCGCCGGCGAGGTACAGTTCGCCGGCCGCGCCGTAAGGCACCGGGCGCAGCGCGGAATCCAGGACGTAGCCGCGGGTCTGCTCGGTGGGACAACCGATTGACGGCTCCTTGTGGTCGCAGATCGTGGCCACCACTGCCTCGACGGTGGTTTCGGTGGGGCCGTAGCAGTTGTAGGCCGCCATCCCGCTGCGAAAGCACTCGTCGCGGACCGCATTCCACGACGGCGGACCGGTAGCTTCGCCGCCCAACGCGAGCACCGCCAACGGCACGTCGGTGAGCAAGCCGAATGCTCGCAGCTGAGCAAACATCGACGGGGTGGTGTCGATCATGTCGATGCGGTGCTCGACGATGGTGCGCAGCAGCGCCTCGGCGTCGCGTTGGGTGTGTTCGTCAACGATGTGCACGGCATGTCCGTCGAGCAACGCAACCAGCGGTTGCCAGGCGGCGTCGAACGCAAACGACCATACGTGTGCAATCCGCAGCCGGCGGCCCAACCGGGCGGCGGCAGAGCGGAGTACCGCGCCGATGTGATCGTCGGCATAGGCGCCGAGCGCGCCATGAGTTCCGATGACTCCCTTGGGCTCTCCGGTGGTCCCGGAGGTGAACACGACGTAGGCGGCTTGTTCGGCGTGCACGTCGACGGGCAGGAAATCCGCGGGCGCATGCTCGGCGGACGACGTTACGCTCTCATCGATGACGTTCGCGGCGGCGGTCTGACGCAGGATCGACTTGACCCGCTCCGGGGGCATCTCGGGTTCCAGCGGAACGCACATAGCGCCGGCCTTGAGCACCGCGAGCATCGCAACGACGTATTGGTGGCCGCGGGCAAGCTTGATCGCCACCGGCGTTTCGGGCTCGACTCCACTTTCGGTCAGCGCCGACGCCAGCCGGTTGGCGGCGGCGTCCAACCCGGCATAGGTCATGGTGCCGCCGGCCCAACTCAGCGCCGTGGCATCGGGATTGGCCTCCGCAATCGCGGCGAACCGAGTGTGAAACCCCGCTGACGAGCGCGCCGGCGGCCTAGCGGCGGCGGTCAGCGGCCGCGTCTCGTCGTCGAAGAGCACGCTGACCTCGCGCAGCCGGTGCTCCCACAGCGACAGCAGCCGCCCGGCGGTCGCGAGCACCCGGTGGCCGAGCAGCTCAGCGCTCGTCGCGCCCAGCGCCCCGTCGAGCACCTCCACCAGCACGACCAGCTCGCCTTCGGCCATGTGCGCGGCCAGCGCAACCGGGAAATGCGACACGCTTTCCAGCTCCACCGGCCGGAATGTCACACCGCCGGCAGTCAATTCGCCATGCTCGGCCAGTCCCGCCGTCGGAAAGTTTTCATAGACCAGCAGCGTGTCGAACATCTCGCCGACACCACCGAGCGCCCGTAGTTGCGCGTGGCTGAGATAGCTGTGTTCCCGTAGCAGCGCCGCAGTGCGTTGCAGCGCAAGGCATTGCGGGCCGACGCCCGCGTCCGGGTCCAGCCGCACCCGCAACGGAACGGTGTTGATGAACAGGCCGATCATGGTTTCGACGCCGGATAGTTCGGCGGGCCGACCGGACACCGTAACGCCGAACACCACATCGTGGCGGTCGGTGAGCCGCGACAACACCAACGCCCACGCCATCTGCATCAAGGTGTTGACGGTGATTCCCCGGGAGCGGGCACCGTCGTTCAGCCGGTCAGTGGCCGCACGGTCGACTCGCAGCTCGGTGCGCCGCGGCAACCCGGCGTGAGAAGCCTCGGTGGCCATCGCCGCTGAAAGCAGTGTCGGGCCCGGCAAACCGGCAAGGTGCTCTCGCCAAACTTCTTCGCTGGCGGAGCTATCGCGGGCGTTGAGCCAGCCGATGTAGTCGCGGTACGGTCGCGGCTGCACCGGTAGGGTGTTCGGGTCACCACCGGCCCCGTACAGCGCGATCATCTCGACGGCGAACACCGGCAGCGACCAGCCGTCGATCACGATGTGATGGGCGGTGATCACCAAATGCCAGCGGTCATGCGGTAATTCGATGAGCAGGAACCGGATCGCCGGTGTGCGTTCGAAGTCGAACGGTCGAGAGCGCTCCGCGGCCGCCAGTTTTTCGATGTCCTCGGGCTCGCCGCGAACCTGTCGCCAGGGCAGGTCCACGCGCGACGGCACGATCTGCACCGGACGGGGAATGTCGCGGCTGACGAAACTGGCCCGCAGATTCGGGTGGCGCACCAACATCGCTGCGGCGCACTGCTTGAGCAGCTTCACGTCTAGCGGACCGGTGATGTCGGCGGTCATCCCGATCAGATACGGGTCCTCAACCGGCCCGTCGCCCGAGCCGTCGGTCAGGCCGGACAGCACAGTGTGGGAATACAGGCCCTCTTGCAGGGGGCTGAGCGCCATCACATCCTCGATGGCCGGCGGCGCACCCGTGTTGGCGGCGGTCATGCGTTGCCGTCCTGGGCCGCGGTCCACGATCGGGTCACCGCCGCCAGATCCTCGGCCGAAAGCCTCGAGGTGCTCATCGGCGCGTGTCGGGTGTCCGTGTCGGCGGCCTCGGCAGTGTTTTGCGCTTCCTCCGCCGCGGCGGCCAGCAATTGCAGGGTCGGGTTTTCGAATACCATTCGGGGGCTGACCGGCAGGCCGGCCTCCCGTGCACGCGACGCGACTTGCACCGACATGATGCTGTCACCGCCGAGTGCAAAGAAGTCGTCGAAGCGCCCGATCCCCGTGATGGGAAGCAGATCGACGAACACTTCCGCGAGCGCGCGCTCGGTGTCGGTGCGCGGGGGTTCGCCGCGGCCGGTGGTGCTGACCGCCGGGCGCGGCAGCGCCGGCCGATTCAGTTTGCCCGACTCCGTTTTCGGCATGGCGTCGAGCACCGTGATCGACGACGGCATCATGTATCCCGGCAGCACCTGCGCGACCTCGGCGCGCACCCGGGCGGCGACGGCCGACCTCTCGGCTTCGTCGGCGATCGGCCGCAGCGGTACCACGTAGCCGGCCAGCGCGGTGCTGCCCGCTACCTCCCATGCGCGTGCCGCGGCTGCGGCCACACCGTCAACCGCCTTCAGGGCCTCATCGACTTCGCCGAGCTCGACGCGGAAACCGCGGACCTTCACCTGGTGATCCGTGCGGCCGACGAACTCCAATCGGCCGTCCTCGGTCCAGCGGGCACGGTCGCCGCTGCGGTAGAACCGCGCGCCGGCTTCGTCGGCGAAAGGGTTCGGAACGAACCGGGACGCCGTCAGCCCCGGCCGCTTCCAGTAACCCCGCACGAGCTGCCCACCGGCGTAATACAATTCGCCAACCACGCCAGGCGGCACCGGGTTCAGACCGTCGTCGAGCAGGTACACCTGCGCGTCGGTCATCGGGGTGCCCAGCAGCGGCACGGGCGGCGTCAGCGGCCCGCGGACCAACGCCCCGGACGTCTCCGTGGCGCCGAAGTTGTTCAGCAGCTCGGGGCCGTCTTCGCCGCCGTACGTGGCGAGCAGCCGCTGCTGCACCGACGCTGTCAACGGCTCGGCGCCACACACCAGCCGGGTCAGGGAACGGAATGCGTCGGGCCATGAGTCGACGATCGCCGACACCAGGGTGGGCACCGCGGTCACCTGTGCCACCGAGTGGCGCTGCACCAGCGACGCCAACGCTTCGGGGTCGCGGTGTTCGGCGTCGTTGGCCAGGACCGTGGTGGCGCCGGCGGCCAAGCCGCCCAATGTCTCCATGCAGCCTTCGAGGAATGTCCAGGAGGCCTGCGCCAGCCGAATGTCGTTGCCAGGCACGGGATAATTCCATAGTTGCCAATTGAGTCGGATGGTCATAGCCCGGTGAGTACCGAGCACACCCTTGGGCTTGCCGGTGGAGCCCGAGGTGAATACCAGGTACATCGGGTCGTCCGGATGAGCAGCAGGCAGCGTGCAATCACGTTGTGCCTCAAACACTGTCGGGTCATCGAGGGAGATCAGCATCATACCGGGGTGTTCGGGCATGGTGTCGAGAGCTTCGGCCGTCACCACGACGACGCGGGGGTCGACCTCGCCGAGCATGAGCTGTTTGCGTGCCCGCGGATAGTCGGGGTCCAGCGGGAAAAAGCCGGCGCCGGCCTTCATGATGCCGACGAATGCCACGACCATGTCGATGTTGCGTCGTGTGGACAGGCCCACGAGCGAACCGGGACCCACCCCGTAAGACGCGAGCAGCCGCGCGAAGTTGTCGGAACGACGGTGCAGCGCCGGGTAATCGATCTGCTCGCCGTCGCAGCGCAGTGCGATCCGACCGGTGCCCCAGTTACGGCTCGGCTCGAGCAGTTCGGCGATGGTGAGCGGCCGCTGGACCGGAGGCCGGGGCCCGCGGCTCCACTCGGTGAGGATCCGCTGTCGCTCCAGCGGATCGATCAACTGCACGTCGCGCAACGTCCGATCGACGTTGCCGGCAAAGGCTTTGACGACCTGGCTCAGCCAGCCGACCAACCGCTCGATGGCGGTTCGACGATACAGTTCCGTGCGGTAGAGGATGTTGCCCTGGTATCCGGCGTCGGTGGCGAAGAAGTTCACGCTCAAATCGGCGTGCGCGACGTCGAACGTCGGCTCCACCGCGGTGAACGTGGTCTGGCCGGCCGGGCTGGAGTCGATCACCCCGGCGGCCGGCAAGTAGTCGCGGACGTGCACGACCACCTGGAACAGCGGATTGCGGGACAGGGTGCGGACCGGACTGACGGCATCCACGACCCGGTCGAACGGCAGGTCCTGATGGGCGTAGGCGGCCAGTGCCGTCTCCCGTGCGCGACCCAGCACCTCGCGTAACGTCGGGTTGCCGTGAAGGTCATTGCGCAACACCAAGATGTTGATGAAGAAGCCGATGAGTTGGTCCAACTCCGGTTCGGCGCGCGCCGCGATCGGGGTGCCCAACGGAATGTCTACGCCGCCACCGGCTTTGTGCAGCACCACGGCGACGGCGGCCTGCAGCAGCATGAATTCGGTGATGCCCAGTTCGCGGCTGAGCCCGGCGAGCTTTTCCCGGGTCTGCGGGTCGATGCGGAATTCGACGGAGTCACCGGCGCCGCTGGGTACCGGTGGCCGGGGAAAGTCGGGCCGCAGTCCGGTGTCCTCGGGCAACCCCTCCAGCTGCCGCTTCCAGTAGTCACGCTGCGTGGCGGCGATGCTGGGCTCGTCTGAATTGGGCTCGGCCAGCAAAGCGCCCTGCCAGGCCGCGTAGTCGGCGTACTGCACCGGTAACGGCGCCCAGGACGGTTTCTGGCCGGCCCGGCGGGCGCGATAGGCGGTCAGCAGGTCGGCGAACAGCACGCCGCCCGACCAGTGGTCGATGGCGATATGGTGCACCACCAACGACAGGGTGTGCTCTTGGGGCGCATCGGCGGTGTGCAGCAGCGCGGCCCGGATCGGCCATTCACGGTCAAGCTCGAAGCAGGACCGGCGTTCGGAATCCAGCTGCTCGTGCAGCCACTGCTCACCTTGGCCGGAGGCCTCCCGCACGGGCAACTCGCCGACCGGATTGACCACTTGGTAGGCGACACCGTCGATCTCGGTGTAGGTGGTGCGCAGGATCTCGTGCCGGGCCGCGAGGTCGCCGAGGGCCGCGGCCAGCGCGTCGGTGTCGCACGGTCCTCGCAGGCGCGCGGCGAATGGGATGTTGTCGACGCCGGTGGGCCCTTCGATCTGATAGGCGAACCAGCTGCGCAGCTGCGAGGCGGACAGCGGCTGGGGTCGGTCGTGGGACGTGCGGACCAGCTTTGGCCGACTGAAGCTGGCCGCGCCCGATTCCATCTGGTCGATCCGTTCGGCAAGCCGCGCGACCGTCGCCAGCTCGAAGACATCGCGGATACCGATTTCGACATCGCATTCCGACCGGATGGCGGCCGCCAGCTTGGTGGCCACCAGGGAGTGCCCGCCGAGGTCGAAGAACGAGTCGTCGAGGCCGACGCGCTCGCGGCCCAGCAGCGTCGAGAACAGGCCCGCGATGGTGCGCTCGGTGGCCGTCGTCGGCTCGCGATATTCGGTCGCCGGCCCGATTTCTGGTTGCGGCAAAGCATCCGGATCGATCTTGCCGTGTGCGGTGATCGGAATCTCGTCGAGCACGACATAGGCGGCCGGCGTCATGTAATCCGGCAACGCCGCGGCCACTCGCGCGCGGATGCGCTCGACGTCGACGGTGTCGGTGCCGCGGTCCGCGGGCGTCACATACCCGACCAGGCTCTTTCCCAGCTGCGGCAGTTCGGTCGCGACGACAACGGCCTGCCCGACGCTCGGATCAACCGAGATCGCCGCGGCGATCTCGCCGAGCTCGATCCGGAAGCCGCGGATCTTCACCTGTTCGTCGGCGCGCCCGACGAATTCGACATCCCCGTCGGCGTTGCGGCGTGCCAGGTCGCCCGAGCGGTACAAGCGGCCGCCCGAGGTGAATGGGTCGGCGATGAAGCGCTCGGCGGTCAGGGCCGGCCGGCGGTGGTAGCCGTGCGCCATATGCGTTCCGCCGATATAAATTTCGCCGATCACCCCGGGAGGAACCGGCTGCAGGGAAGCGTCGAGCAGATACACTTGTGTGTTGATCTTGGGGCGTCCGATCGGCACAGTCCGGGTACCTTGGGTGCCCTCCACCTGGTAGCTGGTCGCGTTGACGACGGTTTCGGTGGGCCCGTAGAAGTTGTAGAGCAAGGCGTCGAACGTGGCGTGGAACTTGTCGGCGATTTCGCCGGGCAGCGCCTCCCCGCCGACCGGAACACGGCGCAGAGCGCGCCACTCGTTGACCCCGGGCAACGACAGGAACAATCCCAGCAGCGACGGCACAAAGTGCATCGACGTGATGCCTTCGCGCCGCAAAAGCTCCGTCAGATAACCGATGTCGCGCAAGCCGTCAGACCGCGGGACCACCAGGCGCCCGCCGCAGATCAGCAGCCCGAATATCTCGGCAATGGACACGTCGAACCCAGGCGAGGCCACCTGCAGCAAACGGTCCGTCTCGTCAACCTGGTAGGCATCGCCGAACCAGACGAAGTATTCGGCGATCGGCGCGTGGGGCACCGGGACGCCTTTGGGCAGACCGGTCGAACCCGACGTGTAGATCAAGTAGGCGGTGTTGTTCGGGTACAGCGGCCGGATCAGCTCGTCGTCGGCCAGATCAGCGGAGGAATAGCGCGCCAGACAGGTGACTGGTTGCCGCAGAACAACTTTGGCGTCCGCATCGTCGAGGATGAACGTCAGCCGGTCCTCGGGATAGGTCGGGTCGATCGGTAGGTACACGGCCCCGGCTTTCAGGATGCCCAGGGCGGCGATGACCAGCTCCGGTGACTTGTCGAGCAGCACCGCGACCCGGTCCTCGGTGCCGACTTCCTGCTCGATCAGCCAGCGCGCCAGCCGGTTTGCTTCCTCGTTGATCTCCCGATAGCTGTACTGGCGGCCCTCGTAGACGACGGCGACGGCGTTCGGGGTCATGGCCGCACGTTGGGTGACCAACGCCGGCAGGGTGGTGGCGGGGGTGCTGAATTCCGGACCGGCGGAGACGGTTCGCAGCCACTGCACGTCGGCATCGCTCATCAGCTTCAGCCGCCCGATTTGCGCGTCCGGGTCGGAAAACGCGCTGTCGAGCAGCACCGCATAGTGTTCCAGTAGCTGCCGCGCCAACGGCTGGTCGAGAACCTCGACCAGATACTCCGCCTCGACGAGCGCCCCGGCCTCGCCGCCGGGGGATGGTTCGACCATGAAGTTGAGCGGGAGCTGGCTGAACTGACCGCCCAGGTCCCCGCTTTCGCACCGCACTCCCGCTGGAGCGAAGCCGCCGGCGTCGGGTGGCCGCAAGCCGAAGCCCACCCGGGTCATCCGCTCGACGCCGTGGCGACGGTCGGGGTTGGATTCACGCGCGAGCCAGTCGAGGTCGACGCGCCGATGGGCGAAGGCTCCGACCGCGGTGTCACGGATGTCGGTGAGCAGCTCCCGGAAGGTCTGCCTGGACTGCGGCCGGGCCCGCAATATCACGAGGTCGCCGTAACAGCCGATCGCGTCCTGCGTTCCCGCGGTGCGGTCGAGCACTGGCGTCGCGATGAGGAAGTCGGTGGCATGGGTGCAACGGTGCACCAGTGCGGCGAAGCCGGCCAACAGCACCATGTATGGGCGGGCGCCACTTTCGCGGGCCAGCGCAGCGGCGCGCTCTACGGTTTGCGCGGACAGTCGCAGCGTGGTGCGCTGCGATCGCCAGGTGCTAGGCACCACCGAACCGTTGGCCCCCGGAAGTTCCAGGGGCTCAGGGAGTTCGGACATCAGCGCTCGCCAGTAATCCAAATCCTCGTCGAGGGTATCGGCGTCGGCGGTGGAGGCCGGCGCCATCTCGGAACTCGCCACGGCCTCGGGATCGTCGTAGGCGTGCGTGAGGTCCCGGAAGAACGGGGCCCATGAGCCGTCATCCCACGCGATGGAATGGGCAATCAGGAGCAAGGTGAGTTCATCGGCGCCGAGGCGCACCGCCATGATCCGCAGCGGCGAATCGGCGGTCAAATCAAAAGGCCGGCGAAACTCGCGTTGTGCAAGCACTTCGAGCCGCAGGCGCCGCGCCTGCTCCGTGAGAGCCGACAGGTCGCATTCGGCCCAGCCCGGCCGCAGGTCATCGTGAACGACCAGACGTGGCTCCCCGTCGTCGGTGGTGTGATAGGTGGAGCGCAGCACCGGGTGCCGGACGGCCACCGCGTCGACGGCCCGGTGCAGTCGCGCGAGGTCGACGACGCCTGTGATGCGGTAGGACGCACAGATATTGAGCAGCGCACTATCGGGGTCGATCGATTGCACGAACCACATCCGGATCTGACTGGCGGTCAATTCCGGCGCCGCGCCGTCCGTCGGTGCTGTTGACTGCGCCAGACCGCGTTCGATGAGCTCGCGCTGCAACAGCTCCAGGCGCTGTCCGTTTAGCGTGCTGTCAACGGAATCAGTCACGCGAGCTCCTCCCTGTCCCCCGTCCCTAAGCCGCCGGCGACGCCTGTCGCATCGGGAGGCACGGTGTCGTCCACGGAGGCTGGTGGCACGCCCGCGGACGCCTCAGGCGCCACCGCCGTGCCTGGGCCAGGCGAGCCGCCGTCGTCGGGCTGCGCTGACTGCAGCACATCGATCAGTTCGGCACCGGTGATGCCGCCAAGCAGGCGCCCCAAGGAAGCGGTGCGTCCGATCGCTCGGATCAGCCGCTGTCGTAAATCGACTGCCAGTAGCGAGTCCAGACCCAGATCGACCAACGCCGCGTCCAAGTCGACCGACGCCGGGCTGCCGATTCCCAACAAGGCGGCTACTTCGGTGCACACCACCTGGTCGACGGCTCTCTCTTTGACGTCGTCGCCGGCCGGCTCCGTTTCCTGTACCGCAGGCGGGGTGGCGAAAGGCGTTGGAATCCCCTGGCTGTCGAAGAAAAGGCGTAGCCGGTCGAAGTCGGCGGCGATTATCACCGGGTCGCCGTCATGCTGACAAAGGCTGGCCGTGATGGCCTCGTCGGGGTCCATCGCGACCAGTCCGGAGCGCTCGATGCGCGCAATCTCGTCGGGACTTGCGATTTTCGTGCCCTGCCACAGTCCCCACCGCACCGATGCGCAATCCAGCCCCTTGGCCCGCAGCCGAGAGGCCAGCACGTCGAGCATCCGGTTTGACGCTGCATAAGCCCCATGTCCGTAACCGCCCCACAGCCCGGATACCGATGAACACAACACGATCCGCACATCTTGCCGTAGCGGCCACTCCTCGGACAGCCGCACCATTCCAGTTACTTTCGCGCCGAACATGTCTGCTAAGCCGGTACTGGTGAGCCGATCGTGCGGGTCGAAATTGGCGGTCCCGGCGGCGTGGATCAGAAATGACGCGCCATCACCGGCATGCTCGGCCGCGGCCAGCCGCACCGAATCGGCGTCGGTGATATCGCACGCGGGTGCGCGCAGGTCGACATCGTGACCACCGGCCAGCCGCTCTAAGTCGGCCTGCTCAATGCCCCTGCGGCTCAAAAAGAGTACGCGGCGGGCGCCCTGGTCGATGCAGCGTCGGGCATACCCGAGGCCAATGGTTCCACTACCGCCCGTAATTACGACATTGTCCAGCACCGCGCCCTCGAGTGCGCGCTGCGGCATGGATCCGTTAACTTCACGCAGCCTGCGGATGTAGCGCCGTATGTCCCAATTCTCACCCTCGCGCAACGCCACTTCGTCGACGTCGCCGAGCAGCACATCGACGCAGTCGAGCGCCTCCTCCGCAGCGATGTTGCGGCTGGGCAGGTCGAGATGACCGAATGTCTTGTCGGGGAATTCGAAGCCGACGCTGCGATGCAGCGCGGCCAGCCCGGCCTGTGCCGGCAACCCGGCGGGCTCGCCGGCCTGCACCTGCTCGCCGCAGACGGTGACCAGCCACACCGTGCGGCTGCGCGGACCCACAAGCCGACGGTAATCCGGTGGGCCCGCTTCGATCAGGGCCTCGGCGGCGGCGGCCGGGCAGGGTTGCTCGAACGCCGGTGCGATGATCACGGTGATGTCGGCGTCGTCTGGGCTGGCCAACTCGCAATCATCGTGAGCCACAACGGCGTCCACCAGCCGCCGCGCTAACGAGCCTGCGGTTTCGCCGGGCTCGATCACCGCAACACGCCTGCTTGCGTTCCTCGTCGTGCTCGCGGCCTCATTGGGTTCCCACCGCTCGTACGCCACTGCGATGGCTTTGCCGGGCAACGGCGGTAGGGGCTCGGGTTTCGCCCAGAAATGCACTGCACGCATCGGTGCATTGGGGAATGCCCAAAGCGGTGGGTGGGCATCGAAGTCGGTCAAGTCGGCCCACCGATAACCGGAATCAGCCAGCGCGGCGGCAGCGATGTTGGCCGACAGCCGGTCGATGATGGGCTCGTCGCGGGCCCCGGAGCCGACGAGCACGGTCGACGCTTCATTGACAAGGTCAGTCAGCACGTACAGCAGCGACGGGTGCGCCGACAGTTCGACGAATACGTTGACGCCTCGTTCGATTGCCGCTGCAACCGCTCGGTCGAATCGGACGGTGTTGCGTAGATTGCGATACCAGTAGTCAGTGAAATCGGCGCCGGCGCCGACTACTGCGCCCAAGGCGGAACCGACGAATTCCACAGGCGCGTCATTGAACGCCGACGCCGGCAGCAGCTCCTCGAACCTGGGCCGCAACGGTTCCAGGGCGCTGGTGTGCCCCGGATAGTCGACGGCGATGGACCGGGCGAAAACTCCGCGCTCTTCCGCGAGACGCACGACGCCGTCCACCGCGTCACAATCGCCGGAGACCACGGTCGACGACGCGCTATTGACGGCCGAGACTTCCAGCCAGCCCGGCACTGCCGCTATCAATTGCTCCGCCTCATCCGCATCGACACCCAGCACCGCCATCCCGTAGCTGCCCGGCAGCTGACTCACGACGGTGGCCCGGGCTCCGACGACACCGACGGCGTCCGGAAGCGCCACGGCGCCGGCGATATATGCGGCCGCCGCCTCACCGAGACTGTGTCCCACCGTGATATCGGGAAGAACGCCGCACGACCGCCAAACCTGCGCCAACCCGACGGAGTGGGTGAACTGGGCAGCCTGTATTTCGACCTGTGACCAGCGCTGCTCGGCCGGGTCGTCCAGCAGATAGGGCAGCGGCGAGGGCATACCCGCGGCAACGAACGCCTCGGCGCAGCGGTCCGCGTCGGCCCGGTAAACAGGTAGCTGCCGGTAGGCGTCGGCGCCCATCGACGACCACTGGTTGCCCTGCCCGGGAAACACGAAGGCTGTCCGGGCCACGGCGTTCGCCGACGCCCTGGCGACGAGGGGATGCTCGTCGCCGCCAGCCAGTGCCCCAAGGCCGGTGACCAGTTCAGCGACGTCGGCGGCCCGTATCACCGCACGGTGGCGGCGCAGCCTGCGTCGTCGCAACAGTGTGGAGGCCACCGCCGACACGCTGGCCACATTCGTCTGGCGGGCGAGAAACTCCAGAATCGCCGCGGCGTCCTGGGCGATCAAGTCCGGCTCGTGCGCGCTGAGCAGCACGGGGATACGGCGGTCCGGCAGTCGGGAGGAAGCCATCACACCGCCTCCGGAACCGACACAATCGCATGCCCGTTGGTGCCGCCCACACCGAATGCCGAAACCGCCGCCAGGCGCTGCCCGTCCACGGCGGGCCACGGTGTCAGTGCCTGGGCGAGCCGTAAGCCTTGCTTGTCCCAGTCGATTTCCCGACTCGCTTCGGCGGCGTGCAGGGTCGGCGGCACAGCGCCGTGTTCGGCGGATACCAGAACTTTGGCCAGACCCAACGCGCCCGCGGCGGCCTGCGCGTGGCCCACATTGGACTTCACCGATCCCAGCAGTGCGCCGCCGCCGGGTTCGGTCGCGCCGTACGTTTCTGCCAGTGACCGCAACTCGGTACGGTCGCCAAGGCGTGTGGCGGTGCCATGCCCCTCGACCATCGCGATGTCTTCGGGGCGTACCCTCGCCTGGCTCATCGCGCGTTGGAAGAGCCGCTTCTGCGCCTCCCCGCTGGGGGCGCTGAGCCCCGCGCTACGACCATCCTGATTGACCGCGCTGGCGCGGATTTCCGCGAGAATACGATGGCCGTCGCGCAACGCATGTGATTTGCGCCGCAGCACAAAGATTCCCGCGCCCTCTGCCCACACTGTTCCGCTGGCCTGTGCGCTGTAGGCGCGGCAGTGGCCGTCGTCGGACAGCGCCTGTTGTTTTGAGAACTCGACCAAGTAGCCTGGTGAGCCCATCACGCAGACACCCCCGGCCAGTGCCAAATCGCAGTCTCCGCCGCGCATCGACTGGATCGCGACATGCAGTGCCGCCAGTGCCGACGCGCACGAGGCGTCGATGGTCAGGGCCGGACCAGCCAAGCCGAGCGTGTAGGCGATCCGCCCAGAGATAACCCCGAGCGCGGTTCCGCTGAGCAGATGGCCGCTGTGTCGGGAGAACTCGGACATTTTCGGCCCGTAGTCGGCCATCGATGCGCCGACGTAACAACCCACGTTGTGGCCCTGCAGATCGTCCGGGTTGATGTCGCTGTTTTCCAGTGCGCGCCAAGCCAGCCGCAGCGCGACTCGCTGCTGTGGGTCCATCGCGGTTGCTTCGCGCGGCGAGATCCCGAAGAACCCAGGGTCGAACGTCGTTGCCCCGGTTAAGAAGCCACCGCAATCGTTGATTCGTTTGAAGCCGTCCCGGCATGAGCCGGTCAACAGGTCACGGATTGGCCAGCCTCGGTTCGTCGGGAGCGGCGAAAGTCCTTCTCGCCCCTGTGAGAGCAGCTCCCAGTAGCTCTCGGCGGTGTCGACACCGCCCGGTGCCTCAAGCGCCATCCCGACGATCACCACCGGATCATCGCCGACGACGGGGGTTGCCGGCTGGTCAGACATCGGTCACTCGGTTGGCCACGCCGATGTCGTGCTTGCAGACCCCGATTGGGCGGGTCCCGCAAGCGTCACACCGAGCGCTGCGCGCGGCCCTGCCCCCTGCCACACCGCTCGACGCGATCACCACTACCCCCCTCCCGCCGATTTCGCTACGGCCCCCGCTGCACAGGCATGAAACATGCGCGACGGTAGAAATACCCGCCGCCGGGGACGGTAAACACCCATGCACAACGCGTCATGCCATTGACCACGGCGGTGTTGTCGCTGCGTTTCCACCGGCGCCCAAATTGACTAGGCCGGTTGGATAAAACTGGGAAACCGCGCCATTTTGCTGTGAATTCGCTTTGGTCGTAGGGCGCCAAAAGACCGGCCGCGCCATAACTTCCGCCAGCGTCAAATCAGCTGGCCGAACATTAAACGTCGGTGATCACTCGCCGCGGGACCGTGTTGGTGTGCTCGTTGATGTAGAAGTGTCCACCGTCGAAAAGCGACAACGTAAAGGACCCCAAGGTGTGATTGGCCCAGCGGTGCAGCAACTCGGCGTCTACACGCCGATCGTGTCGGCCACCGATGGCGTGGATATCGGCGCGAATGCGTGTTCCGTCGCTGCAGTCATAACAGTTGAGCGCCTGGTAGTCGCAGCGCGTCGCGTTGGCGAGCAGCTCGGCGAACTCCTCGTCGGCCAAAAGCCGAGGGTCCGTGCCGCCCATCTCTGCGATATCGGCGAGCAGTTCCCCTGTGCTCGTCGGCAGCTGCGGCATCGCGGAAACCGCGGATGGGGGCGGAGCGGCCGACACCCAGAGCTTGTGCACCGCGACACCGCATCGTTCGGCGATCCGCGCGAACTCGAAAGCGACCACCGCACCCATGCTGTGCCCGAACAACCGCAGCGGCGCGGCCTGGCGCCATGGTCCAGCCTCGAATAATCCGCGCGCCAGGTCATGGATGGTTGCCGGCGCCGGGTGGTGGAGCCGCTCGGCCCGCCCCGGGTACTGCACGACAAACGTATCGCCCCCCGCGGCCAGGGCCTTTGCCAGCCTTCGGTAGCTGACAGCCGCCGCTCCCGCGTGCGGGAACACCACGATAGCGCCGCTGTTGGGGCGCCGGTCGGGCCCCGGCATGTGCTTGATCCAAGGTGCGAAGCTCCTTGGCGCGTGCATTTTGTCCATGTTTATTTGTTCCCGTCCTGACTGCGTTTCAGTCGCTAGGCGACCAATGCTGCTGCAGCCGCTACGCAACCTATTGGACGCCCAAAGACAAGGCCAGAGGCCGGGGCGACCCACTGGCAGACCATCCAAGTTACACATCGCCGCGGTGTAACCACCGCGTGCGAGCACCGCCGAAGATCCAGATATGTGTGGTCAAACCGCTCTAGGAGTTGAGGCCCCGAACTATTTGGGTACACCAACACGACGCAAGCCGGTACGTGTAGTCGTTAAGGATTTGTGATGGGTAGCGCGATCATCCACGACAGTCAGGCAGGTCGGTGGCCACCGCCCGTCAGGTTGCCACCGGGGGCGCCGCGGATCATCCCCAAAGCGGTGCAAGGTATCGCTTTCTTCGCGGCGCGGCGGCAAGTCACCGAAAGCCTGGCCCGCCGATATGGCGGGGCCTTCAGGCTGGATGCGCCGGTGTTCGGGCGGCTTGTGGTCGTGGCCGACCCGGAGTTGGCCAAACAAGTCTTCACGAGCAGACCAGACGATCTCGGGGCCATAAAGCCGAATCTGAGCCGGCTGTTGGGGCCGGGTTCGGTGTTCGGGCTGGACGGCGCCGATCACCGACGCCGGCGGAAACTGCTCGCCCAGCCGTTTCACGCCAGCAATATGCAGAACTATGAGCGGATCGTCGAAGAAGAGACTCTTCGCGAGATCGCCGGGTGGCCCGAGGCCGAGCCGTTTGCCACGTTGCCGCCGATGAAGCGGGTCACGCTCAACGTAATTCTGCGGGCGGTTTTCGGCGCCGAAGGTGCTGAATTCGACGAGCTGCGCGACATTATCGTGCCGTGGGCCAGGTTGGGCGCGCGACTGTCGGTCCTGCCCATGCCGGCCCGGACCTATGGTCGTTACACGCCGTGGGGGCGGCTGGCCGAATGGCGGCGCAAATACGACACCGTCATCGACCGGATGATCGGTAAAGCGCTGTCAGATCCTGGCTTGGCGGACCGCGCCGACATCCTGGCGCTGCTGCTGCGCAGCGCATATGAGGACGGTTCGCCCATGTCACGGCAGGACATCCATGACGACCTGCTCACCCTTCTGGTTGCCGGACATGAAACCACCGCGACGACGTTGGCGTGGGTCTTCGAACAGCTGAGCCGGCACCCGCAGGTGCTGTCCGCGTTGGCCCAGGAGGCGGACGCCGACGACTCCGAACTGCGCCAGGCGGCGATTTACGAAGTGCAACGCACCAGGTCGGTCATCGATTTTTCCGGTCGCCGGGTGCGGGCACCCGCGTTCGAGCTCGGTGAGTGGGTGCTCCCGCGGGACTACTCGATCATCGTCAGCATTTCGCAGTGCCACGCCAATCCCGACGCTTTCCCGGAACCTGGCCGATTCGACCCGCAGCGCTACATCGAAAGCAGGCCATCGCCTTTCGCGTGGATCCCATTCGGCGGAGGAGCACGACGCTGCGCGGGAGCCGCGTTCGCCAAGATGGAAATGAACGTGCTGATCCGGACCGTGCTGCGGAACATGATCATCGAGACCACCCAGGCGCCGGGGGAGAAGTTACGGGCCGGCGGCCTGGGCTTCCTGCCGAAAGACGGCGGTCGGGTCACGGTCCGTAAGCGCCAAGCCCCATAATCATCCCATCGAGCGCCCGACCATCCAATATGCGCGCGCCGCGATGGATTTGCGCGGGATGCGGAAGTCGTTCTGCAGAACGCGGGTCAACGACCGCGTCGTGCGGCTGTCGCAGGCCACCCAGCCGAAGTGGCCGCGCGCGTCGAACGCCGCCGATTTAACCTTTTCCACCAACGCTTTTCCGTCGTCGGCACGGTCAACCCAGGTGGTGGCCTCATGGCGCGCGATCGGCAGGTTTCTGTCGTCGTCATAGCCCGCCTCTAGGAAGACCTGAGCGGGCGCGTCGTCGATCGCGTTGAGCAACGAGTTGATCGCCGGCAGTGAGGCGGTATCGCCAACGATGATGTAACCGGCCGGGCGCGGCTCTGGAAGGGTGAATTTGCTGCCCAGGACAGTCGCCTTGATGACGTCGCCCGGCTGCGCTGTCTGCGCCCATTGCGATGCCAGACCGCCGTGCAGCGCGAATTCGATGTCCACGGTGTCGGCGGCGGGATCGGGGTCAACCAGCGTGTACCCGCGTTGGTGCAGCTTGTCCCCGTCGGCGAACCACAGCCGAACCCACATCGTGGGGTGCGGCGGGTGCGCGCTCAGCATCCTGCCGGCCTCGAAGCTCAACCGGACGTAGTGGGGGCTGATCTCCCGTCGACCCGTGACGGTGAGGCGGTAGTCCGCCGCACCCAGGAGTTTCATCAGCGCGCCGCCCAAGCCCCGTGATCCTTTCTGTTCGTTCATCCGGTTATTTCGCTCGGGCCGGCACTTTGGTGAGGACGGCGGGCACCCCGCCCTTGACCGGCCAGACGACAGCCGAATCGTGCTGCGGGGTCCAGCCGGGCGGGAGTTGGATCCGGAACCGCTGAAAAATCTGGGCCAGTAGGAATTGCGCCTCCAAATAGCCCATCGCCGCACCGAAGCAACGGTGCGGTCCGGCGCCGAAAGGCAGGTAGGCGAGGTTCGGCCTTGCAGCGGCAATCTCCTTGTCGTAGAACCGCATCGGTTCGTAGCGATCGGCGTCGGGGCCCCACCACCGGGGGTCACGCTGCAGGTTGTAGATCGGTATCCCGATCAGGTTGCCGCGACGGATGCGATACCCGGCGATGGTGTCGTCGATCATCGCAAATCGTGGTTGTAAGAGCAGACCCTGCAGCCGCTGGCCCTCGTCGAAGCATGCCTTGGCCCACTGCAATCGATCCAAATCGTCGTAGCTGGGCGTCGCCGCCTCGAGTGCGTCGATCTCGTCGTACAGCCGTTGCTGCGCTTCAGGATTTTGCGGGAGAAACGCCAGCGTCCACGCCAACGCGGCGACGACGGTTTCGTAACCGCCGCCGATCAGCATGATGGCCTCCGTGATCGCGTCGCGCCGGCTGATCGGCGTGCCGTCCTCGTAGCGCGCGTCGAGAAGCGCCTGCAGCAAGTCGTCGTAGGACGTGCTCTCGGTGAGCCGTTCCTCGATCTGCTGCATCACCCACCTGCGCATCCGCAGCCAGGCCTGCACGGGATTGCCGTCTCCGGGGAGCAGTCGCGGCGGCGGGCCGAGGAATAGCGGGGACGACGCACTCGCCATCAGGGTGCGGATGTCGATGTCGAGTCGCTCGAGCACGTCGTCGGACGGCTGCTTGGTAAACATCGCCCGCATAAACGCTGGGATGACCACACCGTTGATTTCGTGCTGCAGGTCGATCGGTTCCCCGGTGTCAGCGAACCGCGCCCATTTCGCCAGACGGTTGGCGAATTCGTCGGCGATCGGGGTGGCGACTTTGGCGAGCTGCCCACGACCCATCATCGGTGACAGCAGCTTGCGCCGCTGACGGAAGTCGGCACCTTCCAGCAGCTGCATCGACGCACCCAGCACATATTTGGCCCAGCTGACCGGTCCGACCAAGCTGTACTCGCCGTTACGGTGCTTCATGATGTGGCGCACGTGTTCGGGATTGTTCACGATCACCACGTCGTACAACGGCAACGGCAGCCGGAAGACATCGCCGTAGACGCCGCCCAAGTGCCGCAGGTATGCGAATGGATCTGCCTTCAGCTCGGGAAGCACGCCGACGAACGGTCGCCCGCGCGGGCCTGGCGGGCGCGGCGCGTCGTCGCCTTGCCGCCGCGACCGCAGCGCATCCCGGGCACGGCCGACGGGGTTTCGAGTTATCCAGAACGTATCTTGTGACGCCGTCATCCAACACCTCAGAAGAAGTCTCCCCGCTACCGCAGCCCTCGAAACCGGGCATTGCTTACTGGCGATGCTAGGGGGCCGGGACGCGGCTTCAATCCTTGACGAAGCAATACATCCGGTAGGAGGTCTCCCCGCTTTGCAGCCCGCGGCAGATCTTCGCCTGAGACGCCGCGACCGCACCGCGCACCAGGCCGCGCAACAACGGCGGCGTACGGCGCGTAAACATCTGTTGCGACCGCGGCACATTCTTCTCCAGCCCACGCACCACTTGTTCACTGATGACCTGTTTGGAGACCATCCGCATCGGTGCGTCGGCTAGCGCGGCCTCCCACTGCGCGAAACGGTCGTACCGGCGGACATCGGCGTACAGCAGGCAGCCTGCCGGGCGCAGCACTCGCGCCACCTCGGCAAAGAAACGGGGCAGCGACGGATAGCAGTGCGACGCTTCGATATTGACCACCGCGTCGAAGGATTGGTCGTCGAAAGGCAAGTTTTGGGCATCGCCGCACACGAACTCCAGGCCCGGCACGTTGTGCGTCCTTCGGCAAACCTCGATGCCGGCCGGGTTCAGGTCCAGGCCCGTGTATGAGGCCGGACGCATGGTGCGCATCAGGTACGACGCTCCGCCGCCATGACCGCAGCTGATCTCCAGCGCCTGCTTGCCGGTGAGGTCCGTCTGGCTTGCGGTGCGATGGTAGAGCTGGATGCAGTACCGGTCTGGCTCGTCGGACGCCACCAGCGGCACGGCCATCGGCGGGTCTTCCTCGTAGCCCAGATTTAAGAACACCACGTCGTCAGCGCCGTGACGGGTGATGAACGGGTAGTAGTACTTCGCGAAGACTTTCCAGGCCGGGGTGGCCACGACGCGGCTTGTCAGGCTCATGGCGAAGGTATTCCCAAAATGCGCCGAGGCAATACCGTAGCCGTGACGCTTAGGGCCCGCCGTAAGTTCGTCGGGGGTTGTTGCCAGATGCCGCTGGCGCCTAGTCTGCGCTGGTGGCGTCGAACCTGCGTTCAGCGCTAGCTTTTTCGCCTCGGCGTCGTCGCCAGCGCAGTCTCGGCACCTCAGCGAACAGGCCGTCAGCCGGCGCGCGCCGTCCACGTGAAGCTGTGCATATCCGGAATCTGTAGCGCCAGGGCGGCGGCTACGCCGCGACCGATTTGATCGGCTGCAGCCAGTGCAGTGTGCGGGTTCAGGAAGCCTTCCACTTCGACACGCAGCGTCCGCCCGGTCCAGCGGGCTCGGGCATGCGCATGCTGCACACCGGGCACCGCGATGGCCGTGGTTTCGGCGGTCATGATGATCTGCGGGTCGACGCCGTCGAGCAGCCGGTGCGCAATGTCAACAGTCACTTCCCAGCCGACATGGCAGATGAACCCGGTAACCACGATGCCCGCGACCGCGTCGGCCCACACCCAGCCAAGTGCCACGCCGATCAGGCCGAGCATCGCGCCGGCCGACGACAACGCGTCTAGCCACGAATGCTTGGCGTCGGCCACCATGGTCGCCGAGCGAATCCGGCGGCCCACTGCCAATTTGTAGCGGGCCACCAGTTGGTTGCCGGCAACTCCGACGGCCGCCGCGGCGACGCCCCAGCCGACGTGGGCGGTGCCGCCGTGCCGGAGGAGCTTGCCGACGCTTTCAAAGCCGGCAACCAGCGCGCTGCCCCAAATCACCAGTGCGACACCGATTCCCGCCAGGTCTTCGGCGCGCTCGTAGCCATAGGGATATCGCTCGGTGGGCAGGCGGCGCGATGCCCGAAATCCGACGAACACCAAGGCGCTGGTCGAGACATCTGACAAGTTGTGCAGCGCATCGCCAAGCAGCGCTACCGACCCCGATACCAGCGCGATGGCCAGTTCAATGAACCCGGTCAGTGCCAGGCCGACGGCGCTGACCCCGATCGCGCGGTTGGCCTGCCGACGTTCGCCCGCATCATCGATGACAGTGGCGAGTGGGAAACTTGTCGCCGGGTCACGGACCCCATTGATCAGATGCATACCGGCAAGGATGCCTGCCCATGATCGGATAGCCAAGACCCTTCTGGCCACCCGTAGCTGAGTCGGCCAACGCGCGGCCCACGATTAATGGATCCGGCTCGCCCACGACCTCGTGGTCCTTGTCGTCGTATTCGGACTTGGCGAGCACGTGGCGCATGGCGTTGATGCGGGCCCGTTTCTTGTCGTTGCTCTTGACGACGATCCACGGCGCGACGTCGGTGTCGGTCTCGTCGAACATCTCTTCCTTCGCCACGGTGTAGTCCTGCCATCTGGTCAGCGACTCCATGTCCGTCGGCGAGAACTTCCACCGCCGGACGGGGTCGACGAGCCGGGCGGCGAACCGGGTGCGTTGTTCGGCGGGCGAAACCGAGAACCAAAGCTTGGTCAGGTAGATGCCGTCGTTGACCAGCATCTGTTCGAAAAGTGTGCTTGGTACAGGAATTCGGCATGCTCCTCGGAGGTGCAGAAACCCATCACCTTCTCCACCCCGGCGCGGTTGTACCACGATCGGTCGAACAACACCATCTCGCCGGCGGCCGGCAGGTGGTTTATGTAGCGCTGGAAATACCACTGTGTTCGTTCGCGATCGCTCGGTTTCTCCAGCGCCACGACCCTCGAACACGATCACATGTCGCTCGCCGGTGCGCCTGGTGTGGTTCTGCAGCTTCAGCAGCTCGATCTGCAGCCGCCGCTTCAACCGCTCGTATTCGCTGAAAGTAACGTCTCGGGCGAGCATTGGGGAGTCAGCGGGTCGTAGTTCCGCGACGGCTCTAGGCGGCGGAAGGCCACCGGGATCGCGTCGTCCGGTGGCCGTCCTGCGTGCTGGCTTGTTCGTGACTTACTTCTTGAAGGCGTCCTTCACCTTCTCGCCGGCATCTTTGAGGCTGGACTTCACCTGGTCGAGCTTTCCCTCTGCCCGGGTGTCCTCATCACCGGTGACCTTGCCGACGGCTTCTTTCGCCTTGCCCGCGAAGTCATCAATCTTGTTGCTCGCCTTGTCGTGGGCTCCCATGCGTTCCAGCTCCCCTTTTTTGCCGTGGTCATTGACTGCTTCGCGTCGGGATAAATACCCGGCCCCGGGCCCCGTCAAACCAAATGTGGGACGTTGGCACGATGCAGGTCGCGATCCTCGACGACTACCACAATGTTGCGTTGAGCATGGCCGACTGGTCGGGGGCGACGGCGCGCGCCGACATCACTTGTCGGTGCGCGCCGGCGGCTGGCAGAGGTCGTTGGGTAGTCAATTGGGCGGGACGGTGCTGGGTGTGCTGGGCTTGGGGCGGATCGGTAGCCGGGTGGCGCGGGTCGGGACGGCGTTCGGGATGGACGTCATCACGTGGAGTACCAACCTGACGCCGCGGGTCGCCGATCAATCCGGGGTGACCTACGTGTCACGAGATGAGCTGTTCCGCCGCGCGGACGTCTTGACGATCCATCTGGTGCTCAGCGAGCGCACCCGCGGTCTGGTCGGTGCCGCCGAATCGGGAATGATGAAACCGACGGCGTTGCTAGTCAACACATCCCGCGGCCCCATCATCGACGAGCAAGCTCTCCTCGACGCCCTGCGATCGGGCCGGCTCGCCCGGGGCCGGCTCCGACGTCTTCGACACCGAGCCGCTGCCGACGGGGCGCCCGCTGCGCTCGCTGGACAGCGTGGTCGCGATCCCGCACATCGGCTACGTCGCCGACCGCGTCTATCGGACCTTCTACGGTGAGGCCGCAGCCAAGATCGCTCGCTGGCTTGGCAAGCCGGCAGCGATTGACTTCACCGCGCGGCGCCGGAACCACCACGATTCCAGCGGACGGATCGTGAGCATCACGATCAATGCGAGCGCCCAGCCCAACACGATGTCGACGACAAAGTGCTCGGCGGAGTACACCAGCACAAATGCCATTGCCACCGGGTAAGCCACCAGCAGCGGACGCCACCTCGCCGTTACCAGCCGCCAAAGGAAGAGCGAGGTCATCGCCGTCACTGCGGCATGAAGCGAGGGAATCGCTGCGACCAGATTCACGCTGGCCTGTCCGGAGTTGACAAGTGCTCCGGCCGACTGCAGGTGCAATGTTCCCCAACCACGGGTCGAGATCCGCTCGACGAACAGGTGGGCACCAGGCTGGCTTCGGTGCATGGCGCCTAACAGCCCGCCGTGCGGGACATGTGCGGGGCTTCTGAACATGCAGTGGGGGCGGGACGGCCCACCGGCGAGCTCGGCCGATGTGCACCGGGCGGCCGCCCACGGCGGTGCTGCCGGCAGCACGATATAGACAACGAGCGCGGCGAAGGACAACGCGACGAACCGCCTGACAAACGCTGCCCAGTCGCTTCGACTGCGCAGCCAGAGCACTCCGGCGACACCGTAGGGCAGGACGAAAAACGACATGTAGATGCCGCTGATGATCACTTCCCACCATGGTGGTTGCGGCATCTTGAGGCGCTCCTGCAACCACACGGTCGGGACGGTGCCGAAGAACAACCATCGGTCGGCCTGGGGCTGGAAATGCCACAGGGTAGGTGCTCCGACCAGTGCCGCCGCTCCCCGGCTGACGTCATATACCAGCAGCACAAGGGCGAACGGCAGCCAGTCGCGCACGACCGCAAATACTTTTTGCCCGCGACCGATGCTGGCGGCGATGAGCCCGGTGGCGATGTAGAGCAGCAGCAGTTCGCGATTGAATGCGAGCCCGTCCGTCAGGGTGCGATAGGCCACGACAAGAGCCCAGGTCGCGACCGCCGTCCACCGGGCGAACGTCATCCAACGCTCCCGAATTTTGCTGGGGTCGAGGTCAAACTCGGCGTCGGATTCGGGGCGCGTCAACGGCATGGCCTGCGGCAGTTTCGGACGGCGGAGCAGCCGGCCTGCTACGGCCTGCGGGTCACCCTTGAAGGATCGGATCCTGCAATCAGTTGTTACTGTCACCGGCGCAACCTTATCGGTTTGCGACTGTTTGCCATCCGTTCATTCTTAACGGGATTTGCGATTGAGCCAAACACTTCGCCGGAAACGCTGTAGCGCAACGCCTTGGGGCAGTGGTGTGAGGACGCTTCGTCGAGCGGCGGTCGCCGTCCCCGCACGGATCGCGTGACCCTATGCGACAGCTGTGGATTCGGATGCCTGCTGCAGTTAGCTCGTCCCACTGTGTTACTCGTCCCACTGTGTTATTAGTCCGCGTCGTCTGAAATCTGATTCAGTCAGCGGCTTGCGCGAGCCACGAATTGCGGTGTACACCATGACGATCGCGGCTGCGCCGCAATCAGAACCACGCCCGCGAAGATGCTCGACAGCTTGCCCCGCACTAACATGTTCCTGCCGTCTTAGCGGCTGCTTTTGCGGCGGCGTACCGGGAACGCTGAGTCCACCAGCCCACCTTGGGATCTGGAAAAAATCTTCATGAAGCACCTGGCGTTCACCGTTGCCCGACCGCTGCTCAACCCCGGTGCAGAGCGCGCACGGTGTCGATGCTGTCGGCCTGATCGGGACCCTTGTCGTCGCGGTAGCGAAGTACCCGGGCGAACCGCAGCGCCAAACCGCCGGGGTATCGCGAAGACTGCTGCACGCCGCCGAAAGCCACCTCGACCACCTGCTCGGGGCGCAACTGCACGACATAACCGTCGATCGGACCGACCGCCAGTTCCTGGAACCGCGCGGTCTGCCAGTCCAGCATCGCGTCGGTCATCCCCTTGAAAGTTTTGCCCAGCATCACATAACCGCCGGTGGCTGGGTGGCGGGCACCCAGATGAATATTGGACAGTTTTCCCTTGCGCCGTCCCGACCCTCGGCGCGCGGCGATGCTGGAGGGAAACCTGCCCGCCGTCGGGCTGGAGCTCGCGGAGCTGTACGACGGGTTCACCTTCCTCACCTTCACCTGGCTGGAGGCCCTGGGCATTTGCGGTGACGGGGAAGCGGGCCCGTTCGTCGAGCGGGCCGAGCGGATCGCGCTGGACGGCAGCCTGCCGCTGAACACCCATGGCGGCCAGCTTTCGGCGGGCCGCATGCACGGCGATTGGCTGCTGCACGAGACCTGTCTGCAGTTGCGCGGCGGGGCGGGGCAGCGACAGGTGCCCCAACGACCCCAAGTTGCGGTGGCCGCGGTGGGCGGTGGGCCCGATCGCCGGATGCATGCTGCTGACATGTTGAGCCGCATTGGGCGAGTGTGCAATTGAGCGCGCAAGCTAATGCCGAACACCGGTCTGATAAGCGAGCTTCGCGGATCGCGCGTCGCATTGAGGCTGACATCATTCAGCGCGGCTGGCCGGTCGGCCACTCGCTGGGTTCCGAGCAGGCGCTTCAGCAGCGCTACCGGGTGAGCCGATCGGTGCTGCGCGAAGCTGTTCGGCTCGTCGAGCACCACCAAGTCGCGCGTATGCGTCGGGGGCCCAACGGTGGACTGCTCGTCTGCGAGCCCGACGCCGCCCCGGCAACCCACGCCGTCATCATCTATCTGCAATACCAGGGCACCACGGTCGGCGATCTGCTGGATGCCCGGCTGCTCCTGGAGCCGTTGGCGGCATCGCTTGCCGCAGAACAGATCGACGAAGCCGGCATCGACCGGCTGCGTGCGGTGCTGTGCGCCGAAGGGCCGCATGTCGAGTTCCACGAAGCTCTGGCCAAGCAGTCGAAAAACCCGGTGCTGCAGCTTTTCATCGACATCCTGATGCGGTTGACCGTCCGGTATGCGCAAGATTCGCAGCTGGATTCGGTCAGTGATGCTCTCGAGGCAATCGAGCACAGGTATCAAGAACACGCCGATATCGTCACCGCGGTCACCGCGGGCGACTCGGCACGGGCCAAGACGCTGAGCGAGCGACATGCGCAATCGGTGACGGCGTGGCTACAAGAGCACCAGCCGGTCGGCCGTGCGCGCAGCCGCGGAAGCGACCGTGAGGCGCCGAACGGCAAGCTCGTCGAGGTATTCCGCCGCCACTGGAGCACGAGCGGGCAGCCGTCCCCAAGCCGTCGCGACCTCGCCGACGTGCAGCACACGCACCTGCGAATCATCGAGGCCATCGCAGATGGCGACGACAGTCTCGTGCGTTACCGCACTCGTCGCCATCTGGACGCCGCCGAGTCGTGGTGGTTGTAGACGATGATACCCCGCAGGGTATACTCGGGGTTATGACTGATCACAACCACCACGAGGTACTCAACGAACTGCGTCCGCAACACCGGGCGTTGCGCAGGATGATTCCGGACGTCTATCGCGGATTCGGAGAACTGAGCCAAGCGGCGCTGGCGCCCGGCGCACTCGACACGAAATTCAAAGAGCTCATCGCGCTCACGATCGGCGTCGTACACGGGTGCGACGGCTGTATCGCATCGCACGCGCAGGGCGCCGCGCGCGCCGGAGCAACCAAGGAGGAGGCGGCCGAGGCGATCGGGGTCAGCTTCTTGATGATGGGTGGGCCGGCGACCATCTACGGCGCCCGCGCCTACGACGCGTTCTGCGAGTTCGCCGACGTCGCCGCGACCGCTTAGGAGATCCGATGATCGGTGATGAAGACAGCATGTCAGCGGTACTGAACAGACTGCGGCGGGCGCAAGGGCAGCTCGCCGGGGTGATCGCCATGATCGAACAGGGCCGAGATTGCAAGGACGTGGTGACGCAGCTGGCTGCCGTCTCGCGCGCACTTGATCGGGCCGGGTTCAAGATCGTCGCAACTGGGCTTCGTGAGTGTGTCAGCGGTGTGGGACGCGACGGCGCTGCCCCGTTGTCCGAGTCCGAGTTGGAAAAACTGTTCCTCGCGCTGGCTTAGCAAAGGACTAGACGATGGGTATCGCGCTGTCGACGACCATGCGCACTTCGTTCGAAGACGCGGTCACGCGGACTCGGGAAGCGCTTGCGCACAAAGGATTTGGCGTGCTCAGCGAGATCGATGTGAAGGCGACGCTGAAGGCCAAGCTTGATGTGGACATGGAGGACTACCTGATCCTCGGTGCGTGCAACCCGAAATTCGCCCACCAAGCGGTCAACGCCTACCGCCAGATCGGCGTGCTGTTGCCATGCAACGTCGTGGTGCGCAAAGACCCCGACGCCCCGGACACCGTCATCGTTGATGCGATGGACCCGCGGCTGATGGTCACCGCGACCAAGGAACCCGGACTGGCTCAGATCGCCGACGCCGTGACCGGGCTTCTCCGGGAAGCCCTCGAAGAAGTCGCCAAGGAGGCTTAGCGCCGCGGTGTAGCCCGACGGCGCGTTAATGAAGTTGCACCGGCCGCCGTTCAGCGTCTATTGTCGGCCACGTGCAGAGCCTTCTCGTAGTAGCCAGTACCCGCAGCGGGGTCTGATCCAGACCGACCCCCCGCTGTGGGTCGGAAGCTACTACCTGTCGGTCACCACGAAGACCAGAGAAGACCGGCACATGACAATCACCGACCTGAGATTTTCGAGCGGCGTCGAGACGGCGCCGGCTCCGCCCAAATCGCCATCGATCCGTCTTGACGGCATTTCGCTACCGCGGGGCATCCGGGAGGACGCCGACACCATGTCGTGGAGCACCTTCACTGCCACCTATGCTCCCAGCGCCGGGCCACTGCGTTTGGGCCAGTGGGAATGCGCCGACGCCGAGCGTCCGGCGACGCGATTGGGTCCGCGGGGGCAGACATTTCGGGCCACCCTCGGGTTTGGCGATCGCGTCGAGACCGCGACCGCCACCGCGACAGGCCCGGTTGCAGCATTGACCGCGATGCTCTACGACCACGGCATGGCGGTCGAGATGCTGCGGTTTCATCAGCTGCGGTCGGAGGACACGACGGCGACCTTCATCCAGGGCACCGACGGCTGCCGAGCCGAGTGGGCGATGGGCTGGTCGGAAGACCCGACGCAATCGGCGCTGCGCGCGGTCATAGCCTGCGCGAACCGGCTGTACGGGGAAAGCGCGTAGAGACCCCTGTTACAGCGGGCGCAGCACGATCGGCATCCCGTCCATCGGGATCGGCATGCCGCCGTAGTCCCAGCGCGGCCGATATCCGGGACGGGGCAGCTCGAGACGGTAGCGGCGCAATAGCCGGTGAACGACGGTCTTGACCTCCAAGCGGCCGAACACCATCCCGATGCACTTGTGTGCGCCGCCGCCGAACGGCGCGAACGCGTAACGGTGCTTCTTGTGCTCGGCCCGGGGCTCGGCGAACCGCTCCGGGTCGAACTTCATCGGATCGGTCCATAGCTCCGGCATCCAGTGGTTCGTGCCGGGCCAGGTCACAACATTGGTTCCCTTCGGCACGTGGTAGCCCAGCAAGTCGGTGTCCCGCACGGTCTGGCGCATATTGAACGGCAGCGGCGTAACGAGCCGCAGTGACTCGTCCATCGCCAGATCCAGAGATTCCAGCTTCTTCAGTGACTCGATGTCCAGCGGGCCGTCGCCGAGACGGTCCGACTCGTCACGGCACCGGTCCTGCCACTCGGGGTTGGCCGCCAGGTTGTAGGCCATCGTTGTTGTCGTCGAGGTCGAGGTGTCGTGAGCAGCCATCATCAAGAAGATCATGTGGTTGACGATGTCTTCATCGGTGAAGCTGTTGCCGTCGTCGTCCTCGGTGTGGCACAACACAGTCAACATGTCGGTGCCCTTGGCATTGCGGCGTTCCTTGACCCGCTCGGTGAAGTAATCCTCGAGCACCTTGCGAGCTTGCAGTCCCTGCCACCATTTGAACGGCGGGACGCTGGTCCGGATGATTGCCCCGCCAGCCCGGGTGGTCGTGGTGAACGCCTGATTCACCGTGGTGACAAGGTCGTGGTCGGCGCCGGGGTCATGGCCCATGAATACGACCGAGGCGATGTCGAGGGTGAGCTTCTTCATTGCGGGATGGAACAGGAAGCGTGCGTCGTTGGTCGGCCAGTCGGCCACCCCAGCCGTGGCCACCCGGTCGATGTGGGCGACGTAGCCCGTCAGCCGCGAACAGGTGAACGCCTCCTGCATGATGCGCCGGTGATACATGTGCTCGTCGAAGTCGAGCATCATCAAACCCCGGCCGAAGAACGGGCCGATCACCGGATGCCAGCCCTTCTGCGAATAGTCCTTGTTGCGGTTGGAGAAGATCGCCTGCGTGGCGTCCGGACCGATTGCGACGATCGACGGCAGGATCGGCGAATCGGCAAAAAACACCGGGCCGCGGGTGTCGTAGAGGTGTAGCGGGAAGCCCGGTCCCTCGCGGAACATCTCGATGATGTGGCCGAGGATCGGCAACCCCGAATCGCCCATCACTGGCTTGAGCCCGCTGCCCGGCGGTGGCTCAGCCAGCGGGCGCTGCTTCCAGTCGACGGTGAGCAGGCGATTCTCGATCAAGCCCATACCGGGAATCGTGTTCACCGTCGGTACCAGTCGGCGCTTCGCCTGGTCCAGCAGGTACTGCGGGGCGCTGATGGTGGCCTTTGACATCTCTGACGTTCCTCCCGCGACGCCTGCGCAGACGGGGGAGACCGGCCTTGACCGGCCCTGTGGCGGACGTCACCAACCGCCATCCTTCGGCGCGATTTGACGACTGTCAAGTTTCCTTTTGGGCGCGGCGTGGTGCAAGGTCGAAGTGTGCATATGCAGCAGGACATTCGCGGTGGAGCCGACCACGACCAGGCGGCCACCACTACCAGACGACGGGGCGATCGGCAGCGACACGCCATCGTGGAGGCGGTGCGCGAGCTGCTCGAGGAAAAGCCGTTCGCCCAGTTGTCGGTGAGCACCATCAGCGACCGCGCGGGGGTAGCCCGTTCCGGCTTCTACTTCTACTTCGACTCGAAATACGCCGTGCTGGCCCAGATCCTCGCCGAGGCCACCCATGAACTCGAAGAGCTGACGCAGTACTTCGCGCCCCGCGGGCCGGACGAATCGCCGGCCGCGTTCGCCAAGCGGATGGTCGGCAGCGCCGCCGCGGTCTATGCGCACAATGACCCAGTGATGTCGGCATGCAACGCCGCGCGCAGCACCGACGCCGAAATACGCGACATTCTCGACCAGCAGGTCGACAACGTGATCGAGCAGATCCTCGGCGTCGTCGAGGACGAGCTGCGGGCCGGCACCGCCCACCCCATCAGCGACGACATCCCGGCCCTGGTGCGCACACTGGCGGCCACCACTGCGCAGATGCTCACCGGCGACACCGCCTTCCTGGGGGCCGACCGCGACATGCAGCGGGGCGTGCGGGTGCTCGAGGCGTTGTGGCTCAACGCGCTGTGGGGCGGCTCGGCCGACCGCTGATCGTTACCGTCGGTATCGTCTCACCCCATGGCGAAGACGATTCCTTCCAGGTTCGCGGGTACGCGGTGTTTTCTCACCGGTGCGGCCAGCGGTATTGGCCGTGCGACGGCATTGCGGCTCGCCGGCCACGGTGCCGAGCTCTATCTGACCGACCGCGACGCCGACGGGCTGGCGAAGACCGTGGCCGATGCTCGCGCGCTGGGCGCACGGGTGGCTGAATTCCGGGCGCTCGACATTTCCAACTATGACGAGGTCGCCTCATTTGCCGCCGACATCCACACCAAGCACCCGAGCATGGACATCGTCATGAACATCGCCGGAGTTTCGGCGTGGGGAACCGTCGATCGACTGACCCACGAGCAGTGGACCAGGATGGTCGCGATCAACCTGATGGGCCCGATTCACGTCATCGAGAGCTTCCTGCCGCCGATGGTGGCGGCCCGCCGGGGCGGTCATCTGGTCAACGTGTCCTCGGCCGCCGGGCTGATCGGGCTGCCCTGGCATGCCGCTTACAGCGCAAGCAAATTCGGGTTGCGCGGATTGTCCGAGGTGCTGCGCTTCGACTTGGCCCGCCACCACATCGGGGTGTCGGTGGTTGTTCCCGGCGCGGTCAACACGCCGCTGGTCGATACCGTCGAGATCGCCGGCGTCGATCGCGATGATCCCGGAGTCAGTCGCTGGGTGGGCCGTTTCAGCGGCCACGCGGTGTCGCCGGAAAAAGCCGCCGACAAGATCCTGGCCGGCGTCGCCAAGAATCGGTTTTTGATCTACACCTCGGCCGACATCCGGGCGCTGTACGCGTTCAAACGAGTCGCGTGGTGGCCCTACAGCGTGGTGATGCGCCAAGTCAACGTGCTGTTCGCCAGGGCGTTGCGGCCATCCCCGGTGTCGCGCTGACTCCGAGTTGCCCGGCTGGCCGGACCCCGGAGCGTTACCTTTCGCGCCAGGCGTCCTCATGGCGTCACTGCGTGTGGTGGTTGGCGGGGCGGGCAACCGCGCGGGCTGGTTGGCTGGCGTTGATGCGTGGAAACCACGGCGCTCCCCGCAAAGGGCGGTAGTCGGCGACGGCGAAGGCGGTTATCCCGGCTGCGATCAGCGCACAGAAGACGCCGGGCTGCGGGTAGCGTGTTCGGGGAAGTCAAAGGGAATTAGCCAGGCGAGCAGCAACATTGAGGTGGTGTTGAGTAAGTCGGTTGCGGCGATGAGCGATAGATCAGGGCGGCCCACGCCGTACTGTCCGCCGGTGAACGCCGTGGCGATCCCGAATACGCCAGCGACCAGGAACAGCACGGCGGCCACTGTGTTGAACTGCCAACCGGCTTGGTGGACGCCGCCCACACCTGCCCAGGGCATGAAAAGTGACGCGATGAGCAGTGCGCCGCCGACGCCGGCGATCAGCCGTCGGTATACGGGCGTTTCAGCAGCCATGTCCGTCCTTCGCGACTGGAACCAGTGGTCGGCATGCGTGAAAATAACAGTTGTTATTCCTCGTCAGGAACATAACTGCTGTTATGGCATCATGTCAATGATGCCTTCGACCGACACTTCGTTGAGCGCACGAAACCGCCTCGTGGCCGCGGCCTTGGCCGTCCTCGAAAGAGACGGACCGGCCGCGATTCAAGCGCGAACACTGGCGGGCGAGATCGGCGCGTCGACGATGGCGGTGTACACGCATTTTGGGGGCATGCCCAAGGTCATCGAAGCGGTGATGCGTGAGGGGCTTGCGCGCTTCGCCGAGCACACTCGCGGGGTACCCCAGACCGAAGACCCGATGGCTGATCTCATCGCTGGCGGATTGGCCTACGGCGAATTCGCGATGCAAAACCCGCAGCTGTACCGGTTGCTGTTTGGTCTTTCCGACCTTGCCGCAGTCCACAAGCTCTCAGGTGATGGCGCCACGCCTTGGCATCTCGCCGAAGGAGTCGATGCACTGTCAGTGCTGGTCAGTGCGGTCGAGCGGGTCATTGAAGCCGGCCGGATCCGACCGCAGGAGCCCACCCCTGCGGCCACCCAGATCTTAAGTGCCACACACGGATTCGTGCTGCTGGCGATGACCGGTTTCATCGACTCCCAAGGACTGCAAGACGTCATGGCCCCATTGGCGATCAATTTGATGGTGGGTCTTGGCGACACGCGCCGGCGCGCGAAACGTTCCCTGGCCGCTGCGATCACAGCGCGCGCATCTCTGGGGTATCAGCGCTGCCCGTATCTCGCAAGCCAACACGGTGATTCAGCACGCGGCCGATTTGGTCAACGGGGTGAAATCGGGTGTGGTTGCGCTTGATTCGGCGTACGCGCAGGCGAAGGACCGCAAAGCGCAAGCTGAGGAAGCAGAGCGTTTGATGACTGAACTGCGTGATAAGGCACCCGATTTGGCTGATCAAGTCGTCGAAGGCGAGCTGACCGTCAAGGACGCTTTCAAGAAATGGCGGGACCGCGAATCGTTACGTGAACGGCAAGCGCGGCAAGCCGCAGAGACCGCGACCAGCAACCTCTGCTCGCACATTCCTGTGCTCGCCGCCTGGTGCGGCGACGTCATCACCCGGTATGCCCGGGACTACAACCCTGGTGACGCGTACAGCAGGCGGATCGACAAAAAGATGCTCACCGACGCGCGCACAGCCATCGACGACATCATCCGAGTCCGGGAAGAACGGGGGCTGCCTCGAGCGAGACGAGCCGGGTTGGGGACACGCGTTGCTGCCGGAGGAGAGTCCGGAAGCGACTTATCTGATCCTGGCCGGACCGTGTAGCACTTCGCAATTCACCCCGAGCGAGGGCACGTACGCGGCTCGCTGGGCCATTATGTGGACGCTGAGAACCTGGTGCATTCGAGGTTCCAGCAGTTCGGGCCCTCCCGCGCGATCTCGACCCGCTCTTGATCGCCGACGCTCCTCCAGATGACTCACGCCGATTACGTCGCCGTTCTGCCCGAAAATTGGGCCGCCGCTCATACTTGGCAGGTAATTGCCGGTCGTTCTGAAACTTGGATACGTGCTGAGCACGTTATCGCGGCGGCGGTGATGAATTTCTTCGATTTCACCCTGAGACGCCGTCATGTTGTAACTGGATGGTTCTCCCATCGTCTGCGGGTATCCGAGTCCCACACAGTTTTGCCCCACAACGGGTCTGGCCAATGAGATGCGGTGTGGTCGCATTTCTTCGGACGACGGCCCACCTTCCAGGGTGACTTTGATCAAAGCCACATCACTGAAACCGCTTGCGAGAGAGAGTTGTTTGATACGGTGCCCATGCAGATTGCGTCGAGCCACATCGCTGTCCGTGCCCCGTGGCAGGACGACGAACGCTTCGACGTCGTCTGCACCTTCAAGGCATTCGACCACGTGGGCCGCCGTCGCAAAGATCGTTTCACCGCCGCCGAGCGACGCAACTCAGAACGCGGTACCTTCTGTCGTCACGTCGGTGCCACGGCGGCGGAACATCACCGGCACGACAGCCGTCTGGACGTCCGCTGAGATCGCATCAACGGCAATCGTGTCGGATTCCGCAAACGAGAAACCATAGCCGCCGACGCTCTCGTGAGCCCTCGGCATCTCGGACTCTTCGCTCATATCGACCGAGGCTACCCGTGGGCGCGGTGCAGAAACTGGCGCTGCGTGCGCGTGCTAGCCCCTCACGCGGTCGCCGCATGAGCACGGCGTCGCGGCGACGATGCAGCGACCCGCGAGCGTGTGATCGTTGCCGCATTGTTCGGGCGGCCGGATCATCCAGCGGCCATCGACGCTGAGCACCATGTCACCGACCTCGCTCATCCCCAAGATGTACACCGCCTGCTGCGGCGCAGTCTAGGGTGACGAACGATGGCCGGGTATGAACCGCTTGGGGATCTCTCCGATGACCATGTGACATTCGAAATTGGAACGCTCGGCGACCTCCGCATAGACCTCTTCCTACGAGTGAAAGTGTTCCGAGGCCAGATCAGGTGGTTCTGCCTCGGCCTATGGATGGAGTCAACCGCCGGAAGGTTTGAGCTTGAGCGCGTCGATTGTTGCGACAGCGAACTCCACCGGCACCGCTTCTACCAGCACAGATCCGAGAATCGGGTGAAGATATACGAACTAAGCCCCGGCGATGAGAGAATTGTGGATACCGCGTATCAGATGCAGTACGAGTATCTGATTACGAACTGGGAGCAGATAGTGGATAGGTGGCATCGTGCCCACTGACGAGGATCGCCTCATCGCACAGCGGATGGTGGCGATGCTGTTCAAAGATCCCACGTTCATGCGCCAGCGCATGGCGTTAGAAGACCGCGCTGAACACGCCATCGTCTGTCTCCCAACGGACCCGTACTGGGAGGTGGTGGAGAAGTCGCGCCGCTACCCCGGCTGGGTGATCGTATTTGTTGTCTATCCTCCGCCGGGCGGCACAGGCACGGCACGGGTCGAAATTCGCGAGTTCCTGCCTCGGCAAGCCCAGCACGGCGACGTCGAGCCTGATCGTGACATGACCGTCGAAACAGCATTCCGAATGCTGGAAAAAGCTGAAGATATGGGCATCGACTTGCTCACGCGAAACCGCCGCGAATTTGCACCGTTCGCCCGGCAGCGCCGAGTGCTTGTCTCCTAACTAACCGCAATTAAACTTAGACGATAAGGTCATTCTCGTGCGAGTAGACCACGATCGTGTCGTCGCTGCTGTCGCCAGCGAGCGGCGTCAGATTGCGACGCTGATCGACGGCTTGGGCGACACTGAGTTGACGACGCCCAGCCTGTGTGCGGGCTGGGATGTCAAGACTGTGGCCGCACAGCTGGCCTGCTCTGTCGGCGAAGGTTTCTCGGTGGCCATGAGGAGAGCCCTGCGGCGCGGCAGTCTGGCCCGGGCGATAGACGAGCTCGCACGGCGTCGTGCGCAGATGATGCCGGTCACCGAAATCGTTGCCACGCTGCGTGAGCGGGCCGATTACCCGTTGAGTCCGCCGGTGTTCGGGCCGGTGGCCCCTTTCACCGATATCTTGATCCATGGCGGCGACATCAGGATCCCCCTTGGCCTCGCGTTTGAGCGTCAGCGTGACTGTCTTCGATCAGCTCGGTGCGCTGCCGTTCTACAACGAGGACATCGACAACGAGGCCGACGTGTCCGCCGCGGTCACCGCGTTGCGGGCGGCCGCCGCCGAGGCCGATGCGGCTCTGGTGGTGACCCCGGAATGCAACGGCAGCATCCCGGCCGTCATCAAGAACGCGATCGACTGGCTCTCGCGGCCGTTCGGCAACAGCGCGCTGAAGGACAAGCCGCTGGCCGTGATCGGCGGGTCGTTCGGCCGCTTCGGCGGCGTCTGGGCGCACGACGAGACACGCAAGTCCTTCGGGATCGCCGGCCCGCGCGTCGTCGAGGCGATCAAGCTGTCGGTGCCGTTCGGATCGCTGAACGGACAGCCACCGCGGGAGAACGCGGAGCTGGCGGGCAATGTGCGCGAGGCGGTGGGCAAGCTGATCGCGGAAGTGGGCTGACGCGGCCCGGGATCGTTTGCTGAGCGGATCCGCCGGCGGGTGCCGTCGGCGCCGGGCGGTAGAGATGGGTGGAGGCCGGCACGACGTTATTTTGTGACCTACGACACGCCGGAGCCGCACCGGCGTCGGGGCTTACGACCAGGGAATTTCATGAATGTTTTTCAGAACATCTTGTATCCCTTCGTATTGTCACCCACTAGGTGTAGTGTTTGCGACACCGACAGACCGCAGGTTCACCAGGTCGGCCGCGCCGCCCCAACCGGCATCGCACGCAGGCTGAAGCGAAACGGCGAGATGGGAATTCTGCGGCGCGGTGGTCTGCTGAATAGCAGTACACATGCAAGACCTGAGTAGTTGCCCGTCCGTGTCCAGTCCCGACCGTCGACAGAGGAGTCGTCCCGATGAGCGTCACCGTCTACACCAAGCCGGCATGTGTGCAGTGCAACGCCACGCACAAGGCGCTGGACAAGCAAGGCGTCGCCTACGAAAAGGTCGACATCAGCCTGGACGCCGAGGCGCGCGACTACGTGATGGCGCTGGGATACCTGCAGGCGCCCGTGGTGGTGGCCGGAAGCGAGCACTGGTCGGGTTTTCGGCCGGACCGGATCAAGGCGCTCGCCGGTGCGTTGCTGAGCGCGTAGCCGGCAGCGGCGCGGGCGGACAGGAGGAGACCGTGGTGCCGTCCTGCAACCTGGTGTATTTCTCCAGCGTCTCGGAGAACACCCACCGCTTCGTGAAGAAGCTGGGTATTCCGGCGACGCGGATACCGCTGCACGGCCGTATCGAGGTGGGCCGGCCGTATGTGCTGGTACTGCCGACCTACGGTGGCGGCCGGGCGACTCCGAGCATCAACGATGGTGGCTATGTCCCCAAGCAGGTCATCGCATTTCTGAACAACGAGCACAACCGGTCGTTGATCCGCGGCGTCATCGCCGCGGGCAACAACAACTTCGGCGCCGAATTCGCCTATGCGGGCAACGTGGTCTCCCGCAAGTGCGGCGTTCCGTATCTATACCGCTTCGAACTGATGGGAACCGAGGACGACGTGCAAGCCGTCCGCGCGGGCCTAGCTGACTTCTGGAAGGACGACACGTGCCACCAACCGCCGGAACTGCAGAGCGTGTAACGCCCGTTGGGCACGGAGCCCAGTCTTCGGGGCTGGGCGAGACGGACTACCACGCCCTGAATGCGATGCTGAATCTGTACGACGCCGACGGCAAGATTCAGTTCGACAAGGATCGGGAAGCCGCACATCAGTACTTCCTGCAGCACGTCAACCAGAACACCGTCTTCTTCCACAATCAGGACGAGAAGCTCGACTACCTGGTTCGCGAAAACTATTACGAGCGTGAGATTCTCGACCAGTACTCGCGCAACTTCGTCAAGACCTTGCTCGACCGCGCGTACGCCAAGAAGTTCCGCTTCCCGACCTTCCTGGGCGCGTTCAAGTACTACACCTCCTACACGCTGAAGACGTTCGACGGCAAGCGGTATCTGGAGCGCTTCGAAGACCGGGTCGTCATGGTCGCACTCACCCTGGCCGCCGGTGACGCCGGATTGGCCGAGAAGCTGGTCGACGAGATCATCGACGGCCGGTTCCAGCCGGCCACCCCGACGTTCCTCAACTCGGGCAAAAAGCAACGGGGAGAGCCGGTTTCGTGCTTTTTGCTTCGCATCGAAGACAATATGGAGTCCATCGGGCGATCGATCAACTCGGCATTGCAGCTGTCCAAGCGCGGCGGCGGAGTCGCGTTGCTGCTGACCAACATTCGCGAGCACGGCGCGCCGATCAAGAACATCGAAAACCAGTCTTCCGGGGTCATTCCGATCATGAAGCTGCTGGAGGATTCGTTCTCTTACGCCAACCAGCTCGGCGCCCGCCAAGGCGCCGGCGCGGTCTACCTGCACGCGCATCATCCGGACATTTACCGCTTCCTGGACACCAAGCGGGAAAACGCCGACGAGAAGATCCGGATCAAGACGCTGAGCCTGGGCGTGGTGATTCCCGACATCACCTTCGAGCTGGCGAAGAACAACGAGGACATGTACCTGTTCTCGCCGTACGACGTTGAACGCATCTACGGTGTGCCCTTCGCCGACATCTCGGTCACCGAGAAGTACTACGAAATGGTCGACGACGCGCGCATCCGCAAGACCAAGGTCAAGGCCCGCGAGTTCTTTCAGACGCTGGCCGAGCTGCAGTTCGAGTCCGGCTATCCCTACATCATGTTCGAGGACACAGTGAACCGGGCCAACCCGATCGAGGGCAAGATCACCCACTCCAACCTGTGCTCGGAGATCCTGCAGGTGTCCACGCCGTCGTTGTTCAACGAGGATCTCACCTATGCCAAAGTGGGCAAAGATATTTCGTGCAACCTGGGTTCGCTGAACATCGCCAAGGCGATGGATTCGCCGGACTTCGCGCAGACCATCGAGGTCGCCATCCGGGCGCTGACGGCGGTGAGCGACCAGACCCACATCTGGTCGGTGCCCTCGATCGAGCAGGGCAACAACGACTCGCACGCGATCGGGCTCGGGCAGATGAACCTGCACGGCTATCTGGCCCGCGAACGCATCTTCTACGGCTCGCAGGAGGGCATCGACTTCACCAACGTCTACTTCTACACGGTGCTCTACCATGCGCTGCGGGCGTCGAATCGCATTGCCATTGAGAGAGGCACGCGGTTCAAAGGCTTCGAGCGGTCCAAATACGCGTCGGGGGAGTTCTTCGACAAGTACACCGACCAGGTCTGGGCACCCAAGACCGAGAAGGTGCGTCAGCTTTTCGCCGAGGCAGCGATCCGCATCCCGGACCAAGACGACTGGCGCAGACTGAAGGAGTCGGTGGCCGCGCACGGCATCTACAACCAGAATCTGCAGGCGGTGCCGCCGACCGGATCGATCTCCTACATCAACCACTCGACGAGCTCGATCCACCCGATCGTGTCCAAGGTCGAGATCCGCAAGGAAGGCAAGATCGGCCGCGTCTACTACCCGGCGCCCTACATGACCAACGACAACCTGGAGTACTACCAGGACGCCTACGAGATCGGCTACGAGAAGATCGTCGACACCTATGCCGCGGCCACCCAGCATGTGGATCAAGGGCTTTCGTTGACGCTGTTCTTCATGGACACCGCGACCACGCGCGACGTGAACAAGGCGCAGATCTACGCCTGGCGCAAGGGCATCAAGACGCTGTACTACATCCGGCTACGCCAGATGGCCCTGGAAGGAACCGAGGTCGAGGGCTGCGTGTCCTGCGCGCTCTAGGGCCGGCGGGCCGCTTCCCGCCGAGTGGCCACTTAGCGCACACAACTCGGCGTTCTACGTGCCATAACTGGCCGCTCGGCGGTCAGTCTGCCCAGGTCAGCTAGCGCAAAGAGGTATGGTGCTTGACGTGGTCAGAATCCCCCGACCTCCTCGGCCCCACCCCAGCGCGAAGCCCGGGGTCAAGGTGGACGCGCGCAGCGAACGCTGGCGCGAACACCGCAAGAAGGTGCGCGGTGAGATCGTCGCGGCGGCGTTTCGCGCCATCGACCGGTTGGGGTCCGACCTTTCCGTCCGCGAGATCGCCGAAGAAGCCGGCACCGCCAAACCCAAGATCTACCGGCATTTCACCGACAAATCCGACTTGTTCCAGGCGATCGGGGAGCGGCTGCGCGACATGCTGTGGGCGGCGGTGTTCCCGTCGATCGACTTCGGCACCAACACGGTTCGCGAGATCATCCACCGTAGCGCACAGGAGTACGTCAACCTGGTCGACGAGCATCCCAACGTGCTGCGGTTTTTCATCCAGGGCCGCTTTCCGGAGCAGTCCGAGTCGACGATGCGGACGCTGAACGAGGGCCGGGAGATCACCCTGGCGATGGCCGAGATGTTCAGCAACGAGCTGCGCGAGATGGACCTCGACCCCGCCGCGTTCGAACTAACCGCCTTTGCCGCATTCGGTTCGGCCGCGGCGGCCACCGATTGGTGGCTGGGATCGGACCCGGACAGCCCGCGACGGATGGCCCGCGACACGTTCGTCGAGCACCTCACCACGATCATGCTGGGCGTCATCGTCGGGACCGCCGAGCTGCTCGGTATCAAAATGGACCCCGACCAGCCCATCCATAACGCGGTGCCGCGCAATTCTGCGGCGAGCTGAGCATCGGCGGCGCGGCGTTGACCTCGCCGCAGCCGTCGACACCACGTTGCGGTACCATCGGTACCGGGTAAACGGAAAGAAAGACGGAAAGAAAGACTGAGATGAGTGTTGCCGAGTCGACGACCCAGCCCGAAGCGCAGGCCCCGCCGGTGCATACCCGTGCCGTCATCATCGGAACGGGTTTCTCCGGGCTCGGGATGGCGATCGCGCTGCAGCGCCAGGGTGTGGACTTCATCATTCTGGAGAAGGCCGACGACGTCGGCGGCACCTGGCGAGACAACAGTTATCCCGGCTGCGCCTGCGACGTGCCCTCGCACCTGTACTCGTTCTCCTTCGAACCGAAGGCCACCTGGAGCAAGCTGTTCTCCCCGCAACCGGAGATCTGGGACTACCTCAGAGGCGTCACCGACAAGTACGGGCTGCGCCGTTACATCCGGTTCGGGTCGCTGGTGAACCGCGCGCACTGGGACGACAGCGAATATCGCTGGCACGTGTTCACCGAGTCCGGGCAGGAGTACGTGACCCAGTACCTGATCTCGGGCGCCGGTGCGCTGCATATCCCGCGGCTTCCGGACATCGGGGGTATGGACGAATTCCGCGGCGCCGCTTTCCATTCCGCGCAGTGGGACCACAGTGTCGACCTGGCCGGCAAGCGGGTGGCGGTGATCGGGACCGGGGCAAGCGCCATCCAGATTGTGCCTGAGCTGGTGCGCGAGGCCGGCGTGGTCGGGGTGCAGCTGTACCAGCGCACTCCGCCATGGGTGGTGCCGCGGCCGAACGGTCCGTTCTCGGATCGGTTGCGCTGGGCGTTCGCCAACGTGCCCGGTCTTCGGCTGGCGGTGCGGTCTGGGATCTACTGGGGACTCGAAGGCTTGGGCTACGCGATGACTCGGCGCCCGAGCCTGCTACGTGCTGTCGAATTGGTCGGCAAGTGGAACATCCGCCGCAACGTTCGCGACAAGGACCTGCGCCGCAGGCTGACACCGCGCTACCGTGCCGGCTGCAAACGAATCCTCTACGCCCCCGACTACTACCAGGCGGTGGCGGATCCCAAGACGACGCTGATCACCGAGCGGATCACCCGCATCACCCCCGACGGCATCCTCACCGACGACGGTGTCGAGCACGCGGTCGACGTCATCGTGTACGCGACCGGATTCCACGTCACCGACTCCTACACCTACGTCGATATCAAGGGCCCGCGCGGCGAGGATCTGGTGGACCGCTGGAACCGGGAAGGGGTGGTGGCGCATCGCGGCATCGCCGTGGCCGACATGCCCAACTTGTTCTTCCTCCTCGGACCGAACACCGGCCTCGGTCATACTTCGGTGGTCTTCATGATCGAGTCGCAGATCCACTATGTGGCCGAGGCGATAGCCGCGGTCGACAAGGCCGGCGCGCAGGCGCTGGCGCCCAGCCGCTCGGCTCAGGACCGGTTCAACGCCGAGCTGCAGGACAAGCTGGCCGGCTCGGTGTGGAACACCGGTGGTTGCAGCAGTTGGTACCTCGACGAGCACGGTGTCAACCGAACGCTGTGGAGCGGCATGACGTGGCAGTACTGGCGCTCGACTCGCTCGCTCAAACCCGCGGAATACCGGTTCTTCGGGGTGGGCAGCGGCTCGCCGGCAAATCGCCAGAAAGTCAGCGCCTGAGCAGATCGGTGAAGGCACTGGCAGCAGCGTCCACGCCGGCCTCGTCGTCAGTGGCGACCAGGTCCAGCAGCAGGCCGCGCACGACGGCCAGCCCGAGCCGTGCCATCGCGGGATCGTATTCATCGCCGGCGGCGGCCGCGACCTCGGCCAGCCAGCCGTTGACCGCGTTGGGAACCATACGCGTGAAAGGCTTTTCGCCCTGGGTCGCCCGCGAGTAGCACTCGAAGAAGAGCCGTTCCAACTGGCGCAGCTCTGGGCGTCGAACGTCGGCCCACATAGCGGCGAAGCCTTCGGCCGGGCTCGTGGGCAATTCGGAGAGCAGCCCCTTCTGGCGGCGTTCGACCTCCTCAATAATCGCGACCAACAGGTCCTCTCGAGACCCGAAGTGGTGCAACAGCATTCGGTGGCTGGTGCCGACTGCTTCGGCGACGTCGCGCAGCGACCGCCCGCCGACGCCGCCCGCTGCGAACTCCTCGACGAGCGCGTCGAAGAGTTGGCGGCGCCGGTGTGAGTCAGGAGTGCGAATCATCGGCCCGGCTGAGCCGCTCAGAGCGAGCCTTGAGCCCTTGGGCCTCGAGTTCGAGGAAGCGCCTGGTCTTCTTGACCATCAGCCGCCCGACGAGAGAACCGAGTAAGCCGCGCAGGTCGATTTGTTGGCGCACCAGGGTGCGGCCGCCAGGTTTGGCGATGACGTCGTGGCAGGCAGTCACTCGCGCGCCGGGAGAGCGCCCCACCCACGTCCAGGATGAGCCCGGTTCAAGCTCGGTGACCTTCCACACCAGCTTCGACATGCCGGGCTGCTTAATCGCGAACCGTCTGCCGACGGCGAGGCCTGCGCCATCCAAGCCGACCAAGGAAGTCACCGACGCGGTCCACTCGGGCCAGCGTTCGACGTCGCTGAAGACCTGCCACACCAGGTGTGGCGGCGCGTCGATCCCAACACTGTCTTCGGTAAACATGTACCAAATGGTACATCCAGCGTCTGGTGCTGAACAGTGGTTCGGGGCGCGGCGACACGCGAACACAAGGTCTTGTGCTACCTCGTCTTGTCGCACCCCAGGGGTAGTGTTTGAAGTCTGAGCATGCTCGAATACCCGTCCTGGTGAAGTGGGGTTCTGGTGACCGAAAAACTGAAGCTGATCGACCGGGTTTCGGCAATCAATTGGAACCGTGTGCACGACGAAAAGGACGCCGAGGTCTGGGAGCGGCTGACCGGCAACTTCTGGTTGCCCGAAAAGGTGCCGGTGTCCAATGACATCCCGTCGTGGGGCACGCTGACCGACCACGAGAAGCAACTGACCATGCGGGTGTTCACCGGGCTGACTTTGCTGGACACCATCCAGGGCACTGTCGGGGCGGTCAGCCTGATTCCCGACGCGTTGACGCCGCACGAAGAGGCGGTCTACACCAACATCGCCTTCATGGAGTCGGTGCACGCCAAGAGCTACAGCTCCATCTTCTCCACACTGTGCTCCACTGCCGAGATCGACGACGCCTTCCGCTGGTCGGGGGAGAACCCCAACTTGCAGCGCAAGGCCGAGATCGTGATGCAGTACTACCGCGGCGACGAGCCGCTCAAGCGCAAAGTGGCCTCCACGCTATTGGAAAGCTTCCTGTTCTACTCCGGCTTCTACCTGCCGATGTACTGGTCGAGCCGGGCCAAGCTGACCAACACTGCCGACATGATCCGGCTGATCATCCGCGACGAAGCCGTGCACGGCTATTACATCGGGTACAAATTCCAGCGCGGGCTGGCGCTGCAGGACGTTGCCAAGCAGGCCGAGCTGAAGGACTACACCTACGAGCTGCTTTTCGAGCTTTACGACAACGAGGTGGAGTACACCCAGGATCTTTACGACGAAGTCGGGCTGACCGAGGACGTCAAGAAGTTCCTGCGCTACAACGCAAACAAGGCACTGATGAATCTCGGCTACGAGGCGTTGTTCCCGCGCGACGAGACCGACGTCAACCCGGCCATCCTGTCCGCGCTGTCACCCAATGCCGACGAAAACCACGACTTCTTCTCGGGCTCCGGATCGTCGTACGTGATCGGCAAAGCCGTCGTCACCGAAGACGAAGACTGGAACTTTTAGACCACGGGGTACTGGTGGGCATTCGACTGATCCTGCAACCCGGGTGGCTGCGATTTGTGGTGTGGGGGTTTATCTCTGCCGTGGGCTGGGGTGTGTTTACCAGCCTGCAGTCGAGCTATGAGTTCGAAAGCTCCTTCCTTTCAGCGATCTTCTTCGGTGCCGCCCTTGGCGGATATTTGACGGCTACGACGCAAGGCATGCACCGAGCGGCTCAAGAAGCGGTAGCCGGACTCGACCAATCGGGACTTTCCGATGCGATTAACGGGGTCTTGCGGGGCGTCGCGCCTGCCGATCCCGATGTGCGGGCGTCGGCAACGCGGCTCGGCAAAATCTATCTTCGCAACAAGACGCCCGATCAACTCAAGCACGCAGAGATATGGACCTGGGTCACGTTTGGTGTCCTCATCGCCGGCAGCATCGCTGGTGCTGTCGGGTTCCACAACGACAGGCTGCCCTTCGTGGTAGTTGCGGTGCTGGCTGCGATCCTGCTGCCCGTCTCGTCGGTCCGCACGCGGCGTATCCAGCGCAATGCCGCGCTGCTCGCCGGGGGGCCCGACTAGGCGGGGCTGCCGGCGTCGCCGCTTCTCGCACGCATGAACTCTCGGTGCGCCGGACACCATCGACGCCTGGTATTCGCAGTCCCGCCGCCGCGGCTGCACTCGAAAGCCTAAGAATGCTAATCACTTTCGCCGACGACACCGGCCGCGGGAGGCGGCGGGCGGGCCTGTGAAATGAACGGAGCATGAATTGTGCGCATGATGCGCCGCCACACTGGCGCCGGGGACTCACCTTTCGTGACACTTAGGAGGTGGCGATAACACCGTCTTCTACGGCCGCTTTCTTCCGTTCGGTGATCCGGTGGCTGCAGGTCGGCTACCCGGAAGGCGTTCCCGGCCCGGACCGCGTGCCGCTGCTCGCGCTGCTGCGCAGCACGCCGCTCACCGAGGATGAGATCACCGAAGTGGTCGACGCCATCGACGAGGAAGTCGACGGTCAGGTCGACCGTGACGTGATCGCGGACTTCATCTCGGATATGACGCAATACGACGCCGGCCCGGAGAACATCGCGCGAGTGGCCGCCAGGCTTGCCGCCGCTGGTTGGCCGCTGGCAGGTGTCGCCGGCGAGAAGCAAAGCGACGCGTCTAACGGCGAAGCTGCCGCCTCACAAGCCTGACGTGTCGATCACGAAGCGGTAGCGCACGTCGCTGGCCAACACCCGCTCGTAGGCCTCGTTGACATAGTCCGGCTCGATGACCTCGATTTCCGGCGACACGTTGTGCTCGGCGCAGAAGTTCAGCATCTCCTGGGTCTCGGCGATGCCGCCGATGTTCGACCCGGACAAGCTGCGCCGTGCCAGCGCCAGCGGGAACACCGGCACCTCCATCGGGTGCTCCGGGATACCCAGCTCGACGAGCGTGCCGTCAACGTCAAGCAGGTTCAGATAGTCGCCGAGGTTGAGGTTGGCCGAGACGGTGTTGAGGATCAAGTCGAAGCTGCCGCGCAGCTGGCGGAAGGTGTCCCGGTCCGCGGTGGCGTAGTAGTGGCTGGCGCCCAGGCGCAGTCCGTCCTCCATCTTTTTCAGCGACTGCGACAGCACCGTCACGTCGGCGCCCATCGCCGCGCCCAGCTTGACGCCCATGTGACCCAGCCCGCCCAGGCCGATGATGGCCAGCCGCGTGCCCTTTCCGGCCTTCCAATGCCGCAGCGGCGAGAACAGCGTGATGCCGGCGCATAGCAGCGGGGCCGCTTTGTCCAGCGGCAGCGAGTCGGGGATGCGCACAACGAAGTTCTCGTCGACGACGATCGCCTGGCTGTAGCCGCCCTGCGTGGGCGTGCCGTCTTTGTCGATCGAGTTGTAGGTGAAGATAGCGCCGGGCTTGCAGTATTGCTCGAGACCGGCCTCACAGCTGGTGCACTTACCGCACGAGTTCACCATGCAGCCCACGCCAACATGGTCGCCCACCTGGTATTTGGTGACCTCGGGGCCGACGGCGCTCACCACACCGGCGATCTCGTGGCCGGGGACCACCGGGTAATTGGGTTGACCCCATTCGGCTTTGACGGTGTGGATGTCGGAGTGGCAGATGCCGACGAACTTGATGTCGATGGCCACGTCGTGCGGCCCAGGGTCGCGACGCGTGATCGTGGTCTTGGTCAGCGGCTCGGTTGCCGAGGTGGCGGCATATGCGGAAACAGTGCTCATGGGTGGTCCTCTTGAGTGTGCTCTTCGGTATCAATGTGTCGTTAACGCAACAGACTATGTGTTTTCTTTCCGGTGCCGCGCATATCGCAGGCAGTCAGTTGATCGGCGCGTTGATCCACCGCAGGTCGTCGATGACACCGCGGGCCGCAACCACGCCCTCGCCGGTCTGCCATATTTCGTTGTTCACCACGAACACCCGGTTTTCGCGGGTGGCGGACAGCCTGCGCCACGGGTGGCTGTCGAAGATCGCGTCGGCGCGGTCTTTGGCGGCCGGCGAGGCGAACGACACGTACACCAGGTCGCCGTCGGCCGCTGAGAAGTCCGGGTTGCCCGCCAAGTCGGCGTCGGTGCTGCCCATCTCGGTGTACGGCTTGTCGGTAAACCGTTGTGCCGCAGGACGATCCACGCCGACCGCGGTCAGCACGCTGGCCGGGAAGTTTTCGGCGCCGTATACCCGGATGGTGTTCTCGGTAAACTGCACCACCGACGCCTGGTAGTGGCCGGCGTCATGCGCGGCGCCGTCGTCGTGGGCTTTCTTGGCGAAGTCGTCGATGACGCCGCCCGCCGCGCTGGCCCGCCCGGTGGCCGCGCCCACCCCGCGCAGATTCTCCTGCCAGGCCGCGCCCGGCGCCCCGGTGAACACCGTCGGCGCGATCGCGGTCAGCGCGGGATACAACTTCGGCGTCAACGCTTGCGAGCCGAGGATCAAATCCGGCTTGGCCGCCGCGATAGCCGCCAGGTCGGGACTGCTGCGGGCGCCGACGCCCGGCAGCCGATGCACGACGGCGCCCAGATACGACGGCTGCGTCGAGGAGCCGTCCGGCAGCGCGGCGGCCACGATCCGCGCCTGCAGCCCCAGTGCGCACAGGGCGTCGAGCTGGTCGCCGGCGAGCACGACGATGCGCTGCGGGTCGGGGCTCACCTGGACCGAGGCGGGCTCGACGCCCGCGGCGTTGTGGGCGATGCGCGTTGGCGGGCCGGGATCCACCTGCGCCGGTTGCGGCGCACACGACTCGTCGGGCCGCCGCTGGTTGCCCAACACTCCGGCGCCCGCGATTTGGGTGGTGCTGGTGATCACCGACGTCGGCGGCGGGCCGCCGGGCGACGCTGTCGTGCAGGCCGTGCACAGCACGGCCGAAATCGCTGTCGCAGCGGCAGCGCAAATCACCGGTCGCACACCCCTGAACTGCACGGGTTCGAAGGTAACACCCGGTTCGCTGAGGTCGGCCGCACGGCTATTTCGCCCAATACGACAGTTTGTAGGACTAGTCGCCCGCCGGGCGCCGTCAAGGGCTAAACTCAAGAACCACTGATCCCAGTTGCTTTGCCCGATGTTAGGAGAGTTCTTGACCATCGAAGCGCCCCCGTTGGCAGAACTCGAGGCGAGTCGTCCCTACCCGCCCCGAACAGGCCCTAAAGGCAACCTGATCTACAAGCTGATCACCACCACCGATCACAAGATGATCGGGATGATGTACGTGGTCACCTGCTTTGCGTTCTTTTTCACCGGCGGTCTGATGGCGCTGCTGATGCGCGTCGAGTTGGCTGCGCCCGGCCTGCAGTTCCTGTCGAATGAGCAGTACAACCAGCTGTTCACCATGCACGGCACGATCATGCTGCTGTTCTACGCCACGCCGATCGTGTTCGGTTTTGCCAACCTGGTGCTGCCGCTGCAGATCGGCGCACCCGACGTGGCGTTCCCACGCTTGAACGCGTTCTCATTCTGGCTGTTTTTGTTCGGCGGGCTGATCGCGAACGCTGGCTTTATCGCCCCCGGCGGCGCGGCCGACTTCGGGTGGACCGCCTACACGCCGCTGAGCGATGCCGTCCACTCGCCCGGGGTCGGCGGCGACCTGTGGATCGTGGGTATCGCGCTCGCCGGCCTCGGCACCATCCTGGGCGCGGTCAACATGATCACCACGGTGGTGTGCATGCGCGCTCCGGGGATGACGATGTTCCGGATGCCGATCTTCACCTGGAACACCTTGGTGACCTCCATCTTGGTCCTGATTGTCTTCCCGCTGCTCACCGCCGCGCTGTTGGGACTGGCCGCCGACCGGCACCTCGGCGCGCACATCTATGACCCGGCCAACGGCGGGGTTCTGCTCTGGCAGCACCTCTTCTGGTTCTTCGGCCACCCCGAGGTCTACATCGTGGCGTTGCCGTTCTTCGGCATCGCCACCGAGATCATCCCGGTGTTCTCCCGCAAACCGGTCTTCGGCTACACCACGCTGGTCTATGCGACGCTGTCGATCGCCGCGCTGTCGATCGCGGTGTGGGCGCACCACATGTTCGCCACCGGCGCGGTCCTGCTGCCGTTCTTCTCGTTCATGACCTATTTGATCGCCGTGCCGACCGGCATCAAGTTCTTCAACTGGATCGGCACCATGTGGAAGGGCCAGTTGACCTTCGAGACGCCGATGCTCTTCACGGTCGGTTTCCTGGTGACCTTCCTGCTGGGCGGTCTGACCGGTGTGCTGCTGGCCAGCCCGCCACTGAACTTCCACGTCACCGACAGCTACTTCGTGATCGCGCACTTCCACTACGTGCTGTTCGGCACCATCGTGTTCGCCACGTTCGCCGGCACCTATTTCTGGTTCCCGAAGATGACCGGCCGGATGCTCGACGAGCGACTGGGCAAGCTGCACTTCTGGCTGACATTCATCGGTTTTCACACCACGTTCTTGATCCAGCACTGGCTGGGCGACATGGGCATGCCGCGCCGCTACGCCGACTACCTGCCCAGCGACGGATTCCAGACATACAACGTCGTCTCCACGGTCGGCGCGTTCATCCTCGGGGTGTCGATGATTCCGTTCATCTGGAACGTCTTCAAGAGCTGGCGCTACGGCGAAGTGGTCACCGTCGACGACCCGTGGGGCTACGGCAACTCGCTGGAGTGGGCCACCAGCTGCCCACCGCCGCGGCACAACTTCACCGAGCTGCCCCGAATCCGTTCCGAGCGTCCGGCGTTCGAGCTGCACTACCCACACATGGTGGAGCGGTTGCGCGCCGAGGCGCACGTGGGTCGTGCTCACAGTCTCTCGGAGGTCGCTGAGGTGTCGTCGAGCTGATGCAGCTGGGCAGCAGCCGCGGGTGACCAGAGCTCGCAAGGTGTCGGCGCTGATCACCGTCACCGGTGTCGACAAGCCGGGCGTGACGTCGGCGCTCTTCGAGGTTCTGGCGGGCCACAAGGTCGAACTGCTCAACGTCGAGCAAGTGGTGATCCGCGGCCGGCTGACGTTGGGCGTGCTGGTGTCGGCTCCGCTGGAAGTCTCCGACGGCAAGGCGCTGCGGGCGGAAGTCGAGGCGGCCATCCACGCGGTCGGACTGGACGTCAGCATCGAGCGCAGCGACGACCTGCCGATCATCCGGGAACCGTCGACCCACACCATCATGGTGCTGGGCCGGCCGATCACCGCCGAGGCGTTCGGTGCGGTGGCCCGGCAGGTCGCCACGTTGGGCGTCAACATCGACGTCATCCGCGGCGTCTCCGACTACCCCGTCACCGGCCTGGAGCTGCGGGTTTCCGTGCCGCCGGGCGTCGGTGGCCCGCTACAGGCCGCGCTGACGCGAGTGGCCGCCGACGCGGGCGTGGACGTGGCGCTCGAGGACTGCAGCCTGTCGCGGCGGGCCAAACGGCTGATCGTGTTCGACGTCGACTCGACACTGGTCCAGGGCGAGGTCATCGAGATGCTGGCCGCCCGGGTGGGCGCCCAGGACGCCGTCGCCGCCATCACCGAGGCCGCGATGCGCGGCGAGCTGGACTTCGCCGAGTCGCTGCACCAGCGGGTCGCCACCCTGGCCGGTCTGCCCGCCGACGTGCTCGACGAGGTCGGCGACCGGTTGGAGCTGACCCCTGGCGCGCGCACCACGTTGCGCACGCTGCGACGGCTGGGCTATCACGTGGGCGTGGTCTCCGGCGGCTTCCGGCAGGTCATCGAACCGTTGGCGCATGAGCTGATGCTGGACTTCGTCGCCGCCAACCAGTTGGAGATCGTCGACGGCAAAATCACCGGCCGGGTGATCGGCCCGGTCATCGACCGCGCCGGCAAAGCCAAGGCGTTACGGGACTTCGCGCATCAGGCCGGCGTGCCGATGGAGCAGACGGTCGCGGTCGGTGACGGCGCCAACGACATCGACATGCTGGCCGCCGCGGGCCTGGGCATCGCATTCAATGCCAAGCCCGCGCTGCGAGAAGTCGCCGACGCGTCGCTGAGCTATCCGTATCTGGACACCGTGCTGTTTTTGCTCGGCGTCACCCGCGGCGAGATCGAGGCCGCCGACGCGGTCGACGGTATGGTGCGCCGCGTCGAGATCCCGCCGGAATAGGTCGGCTCGCGGGGTGGGCGGCAGCCGTGGCGTCGCGGTACGGCACGATGGTCGGGTGGCCGAAACCGGAAACCGGAGGTGAACCCGAGGATTGGAGAATCCGAGGGTGGAACCGACATGACAACCGACGCAGCCGACCCCGATCTGCTGATCGACTTCAAAGACGTTGCGCTGCGACGGGATGGCCATGTGTTGGTTGGGCCGGTGAGCTGGTCGGTCGAACTCGGCGAGCGCTGGGTGATCATCGGCGCCAACGGCGCCGGCAAGACGTCATTGTTGCGCATCGCCGCCGCGGCCGAGCACCCGTCGTCCGGCATCGCCTATGTGCTCGGTGAGCGGCTCGGCCGGGTCGACATGTCCGAGCTGCGCTCCCGGGTGGGCTTGAGTTCTTCGGCGTTGGCAGGGCGGATTCCCGGCCATGAGATAGTCCGCGACCTGGTCGTGTCGGCCGGCTACGCGGTGCTGGGCCGGTGGCGGGAACGCTACGACGACGTCGACTACAACCGGGCGATCGACATGCTGGAGAGCCTGGGCGCCGAACACCTGGCCGATCGGTCCTACGGAACGCTGTCGGAAGGCGAGCGCAAGCGGGTGCTGATCGCGCGCGCGTTGATGACCGACCCCGAGTTGCTGCTGCTCGACGAACCGGTCGCCGGCCTGGATCTCGGCGGCCGTGAAGAGCTGGTGGCGCGGCTGACCGACCTGGCCGCCGACCCGGACGCTCCGGCGCTGGTCCTGGTGACACACCACGTCGAGGAGATTCCGCCTGGCTTCAGCCACTGCATGCTGATGTCGGCGGGACAGGTTGTCGCAGCGGGTTTGCTGACCGACGTGTTGACCGGCGAGAATCTATCCGCGGCGTTCGGCCAGGCGATCACCGTCGACGTGATCGCGGGGCGTTACTTCGCCCGGCGCACTCGCACCCACGCGGCCCACCGGAGGCGGTTATGAGCTCACCGAACGATCAGCCGCCGCCGACGCCTCGGCCCGCCGCGACGGTGATGCTGGTCCGCGACGACCCAGAAAGCCCAGGCGGCAGCTCTGTTTTCTTGATGCGCCGCCACTCGGCGATGGAGTTCGCTGCCGGGGTGACGGTGTTTCGCGACACCTACTTCTTTGTCGGGGCGTTGCCGGAGGGTCAGCGCGCCGACGGGGAAAACACCGAATCCGACAGCGCGGGTTGGACCACGCCGCAGGCGGCCATCGACGACTTCGCGGGCGGGCGCTGCTTCCTGTTGCCGCCGACCTGGACGCAGCTGGATTCGCTGGCCGGACGCACGGTCGCCGACGTGTCGGCCGTCGAACGTCAGATCGTCACCGTGCAACCGAACCTGCAAATCGACGGCGACACCTGGGTATTCGAGTTCTTCGGCTCCGACCGCTACCACCGAGCACGCAAAGCCGGCGGGCTGGGATGGCGGCTATGAGCGAATTCGTCAGCATCCACGTGGGCGCCCCCGGTGTCGGCACCCTGGTGCTGTCGCGACCGCCCACCAACGCGATGACCCGGCAGGTTTACCGGGAGATCGGCCAGGCGGCCGCCGAGGTCTGCCGGCGCGACGACATTGTCGCGGTGATCGTCTTCGGCGGCCACGACATCTTCTCCGCCGGCGACGACCTGCCGCAACTGCGCACGCTGGCCGTGTCCGAAGCCGAGACCTGGGCACGGGTGCGTCATGACGCTCTCGACGCCGTCGCGGCGATCCCCAAGCCGACCGTGGCGGCGGTCACCGGCTACGCCCTGGGCGCCGGGGTGGGCCTGGCGTTGGCCACCGATTGGCGGGTCAGCGGCGACAACGTGCGGTTCGGTGCGACGGAGATCCTGGCCGGGCTGGTGCCTGACGGCGTCGGTATTGCGCGACTGACGCGCACGGTCGGGGTGAGCAGGGCCAAGGAACTCGTCTACAGCGGGCGTTTCTTCGACGCCGAGGAGGCGCTGGCCCTGGGCTTGATCGACGAGATGGTGGCCCCTGACGACGTGTACGACGCCGCCGCGACCTGGGCCGGACGCTTCGTCGACGGACCACAGCACTTGTTGGCTGCGGCCAAGGCCGGCATCGACGAGGTGTTCGACCTGGCCCCGGCTCAGCGGGCGGCCGCGCAACGCCACCGCTTTGTGGAGGTATTCGCCCGCGCCACTAAGCTGGCCCAACGTGACGAGTACTGACCCGGCGCCGCAACCGCATGCCACCGCCGAGCAGGTGGAGGCCGCCCGCCACGACAGCAAGCTGGCCCAGGTGCTCTATCACGACTGGGAGGCGGAGAACTACGACGAGAAGTGGTCGATCTCCTATGACCAGCGCTGCATCGACTACGCGCGGGACTGCTTCGACGCGATTGTCCCCGACGACGAGGCCCGCCGGCTGCCCTATGATCGGGCTCTCGAATTGGGTTGCGGCACAGGCTTTTTTCTGCTGAACCTGATCCAGTCGGGGGTGGCGCGGCGCGGTTCGGTCACCGACCTGTCGCCGGGCATGGTCAAAGTCGCGGTCCGCAACGGCCAGTCGCTGGGCCTGGACATCGACGGCCGCGTCGCCGACGCCGAAGGCATCCCGTATGACGACGACACGTTCGACCTGGTGGTCGGTCACGCTGTGCTGCACCACATTCCCGATGTCGAGCTGTCACTGCGTGAGGTGCTGCGGGTGCTGCGCCCCGGTGGGCGGTTCGTGTTCGCCGGCGAGCCGACCACGGTCGGCGACGGCTACGCGCGGGCGCTCTCGGCGCTGACCTGGCGGATGGCGACCAATGTCACCAGGTTGCCCGGTCTGGGCGGCTGGCGGCGCCCGCAGGCCGAACTCGACGAATCCTCCCGCGCGGCCGCGCTGGAGGCTCTCGTCGACCTGCACACGTTCACACCCGACGATCTGGAGCGGATGGCCGCGCGTGCCGGCGCCGTCGACGTGCAGACCGCCACCGTGGAGCTCACCGCCGCGATGCTGGGCTGGACGCTGCGCACCTTCGAGCACGCGGTGCCGCCGGGGCGGTTGGGCTGGGGCTGGGCCAAGTTCGCGTTCACCAGCTGGAAGGCGCTGAGTTGGGTCGACGAGAACCTGTGCCGGCCGGTGGCGCCGAAGGGCTGGTTCTACAACCTGGAAGTCACCGGCGCCAAGCCGTCCTGAACGTCGGGCTCGACGACGTCCGAGGGTCAGGTTTTCAGGTTCTCGGCCGCCAGTGCGGTAGCACGACGCCGGTGAATCGTTCGACGAATGCGTAAGACTCGCATGTGAAGGTTCCCGCCAGCGAGCATTTTTTGCCAGCTTGCTCTTACCTTTGCCTTAAGCGTTTGTTACCCTCGATGGACCAAGGGTCGGGAATCTGCAATCCGCACCGTCAAAAGTGTGGTGGAGAAAGGAACGATCAATGGGTAACGCTCGGGCTATGGGCAGGGTCGGTTTACTGGCGCTGGGATTAGGGGTTGGCGCGGCGATCGCCTCGACGCCGGGGGTGGCCTCGGCCGACACGTCCACCGACTGGTTGTCGTTGTTGCTGGGCCCCGACGCGGCGGCGTCGGCTACCACAACTCCGTCATTGTTTGATTTCGCCTACTCGATCAACGGGGTGAGTCACGACTTCGGCACCGCGACCGCCACCTCGACCGTCGGCTCGGAGGCCTTCGCCATGGGCAACGACGCCAGCGCCAATGCTGGCATCGTGGGCAGCGGCAGCACCGACGACTTCGCCATGGCCGACGGCGCCTACGCCCTTGCCGACTCCGGCGGGAACGTCAGCTCGAACTCCGGCAGCGCCATCGACATCGGCAACAACGTCGCACCCTCGACCTACCCTGGCGCCCCGGACGGCGCCTACTCCGGCGCCGCCACCCTGATCGGCAACAACGCGGCCGACGCCGGCAACTCCGGCGCGCCTTCGCCGGCGCCGGCGGCCTGATCGGAGAGACCGGGAACGGCAGCAACGACTTCGCCTACAACGTCGGCAACCTCAACGGCTTCGGTCTCGGCCCCGCCGCCGTCGCCGGTGACAACAACAGCGCCAGCGAGTTCGGCAACATGACCGGAACCAACGACGGTTCGTTCGCGGGCAACGGCAACGGCAACGGTGACACTGCCAGCTATTTCGGCAACGTGACCAACAGCGACGTGGGTTCGTCCGCGGGCGGCGGCACCCACGACGTGGCCTACGTCCTCGACCCGTTCGGCACCGAAGGCAGCAGCGCTACCGCCGGCTTCGCCGGTAATTCCGACCTCGCCGGAGTCAACTTCGTCGACGGGGTGACCGCCACCGCGACCAACGGCAACGACCTTGTCACCCTCCTGCCGGACCTGTTCGGTGCCGGCACCTCCGCTACGGCCGAAAGCTTCGGCAACTTCCTGACCGACCTGATGGGGCTGCTGTAGCACTACCGTCCTGCTGGCGGGTCCGCGGTCGCCGTCGGCGCCGCGGACCCCGGCGGGCGGTGTAGCTTTGCCGTGATGCGCACCGGAGTTACGCCGTCCTGAGCGCCGGGTTCGGCTTCAGCGGCGACGACGTCAGCTATCTGCGCTCCGAGGCGGGGGCGGCTGCCCTGCGCGACGTTGCCGGCTACGCCTTCACCGACGCCACCCGGATAGCCGACATCGCGGCAGTGCGGGCCAAATTCGCCTGCCGGGCAGCGGTATTGGTGGAGACCGCGCTGCTGCGCCGGCGCGCGGCCGACAAACTGCCCGGCACCGGCGACTGGCTGTTCACCGACGAGGCGCTGCAGCAGGCCAGCGCTGCACCGGTCGCCCTGCATCGGGCAAACCGGCTGGGCGGCACAGTGATTCACGATGTGACCTGCTCGATCGGCACCGAGCTCGCGGCGCTGCGTGGCACCGCGGCCCGCGTCGTCGGCAGCGACATCGACCCGGTGCGGCTGGCGATGGCGCGACACAACCTCGGCGCCACGGTCGACCTGTGCCGCGCCGACGCGCTGCACCCGGTAACCCGTAACGCCGTGGTGCTGGCCGACCCGGCGCGCCGCGGCAGCGGGCGCCGGCGCGTCAACCCACGCGACTACCAGCCTGCGCTGGACCGGCTGTTTGAGGTCTATCGCGGCCGGGATCTGGTCGTGAAATGCGCTCCCGGAATAGATTTCGATGTCGTGAAGCGTCTGGGCTTCGACGGCGAGATCGAGGTGACGTCGTATCGCGGGTCGGTGCGGGAAGCCTGTTTGTGGTCGCCGGCGTTGGCCGAGCACGGTGTACGCCGGCGGGCCAACTTGCTGGACCGCGGCGAGCAGATCACCGACGCCGAGCCGGACGACTGCCCGGTCCGGCCCGCCGGTCGCTGGATCGTCGACCCGGACGGCGCCGTGGTGCGGGCCGGCCTGGTGCGTCACTGGGCCGCCCGGCACGCGCTTTGGCAGCTGGATCAGCACATCGCCTACCTGTCCGGCGACCACTTGCCGACGGGCATGCGCGGGTTTGAAGTGCTGCAGCAGCTGCCCTTCGATGAGCGCCGGTTGCGGCAGGCGCTTTCGGCGCGCGATTGCGGCGTGTTGGAGATCCTGGTGCGCGGAGTCGACATCGAACCCACGGCGCTGCGACGCCGGTTGGCGTTGCGCGGCAACGGATCGTTGACGGTGGTGATCACCCGGGTCGGCTCGGGTGCGACTGCGCGAGGGACCGCGTTCGTGTGCCGGCCGTCGCGTTGAGCGCCGACGTAACGGAAGTCCGCCCACGAGGGTCGTTTCAGACCGACAAGCCCACATCAAGCTGCGAAAATATTCGAAGTTCGCACATTTGTGGGCACATTTGTGGGCACATTTGTGGGCACATTTGCACACTGGTCAATGAACTAAGGAGCCTCAGCGCACGCGGGCAGTTACGACGGCGCCTACGCCGAAGGCAACGACCTGGGGACCTCGACCGGCAAGGCGCCGACCACCTGATCGGCATCGTGAAGTTCTACGGCGACAGCACGACCACAACCACCGCCGAGAGCGCCAACGCGGCCGACATGCTGTCCGGCGCCACCGCCGCTGCAGACAGCAGCAACACCATGACCGACGTCACGTCGCTGTTCGACCCGGCCGGCGCGGCCGCCGACGCCAGCCACCTGGTGACCGAGATCGCGTCGCTGTTCTGACGGCGTTGTCTCCCGGGCCGCAAGGCCCGTGAGACAATACGTCGGCGGCTGACGCCACCAGGCCGGGGCGGACCGTTTGCCGCCCCGCGCCAGAGGCGTTGGGTAGTCTGTCGGGACGGCATTTCAGCCGTTTCCAGCCTGCGAGGACAAGTCGAACGATGCGCACCTTGATCGCGGCCGCGCTGGCCGCGGCCGGAGCCTTGCTGGGCTGGGCCGGCGGCCCGGTCGCGGCCGCAGACTCAGCGTGCACCAGCATGGGCGGCGATGTCGAGGGTGATCAGGTCTGCCACGTGCACGCCGCGAACGCCGCCTACACCCTGGACATGAAGTTCCCACTTGACTACCCCGACGAGCAGGCGCTGACCGATTACGTCACGCAAAACCGGGACGGGTTCGTCAGTGTCGCACAGACGTCGTCGCAGACGTCGGGCGCCCGCGATGTGCCCTACCAGATGGAGGTGACCTCCCAGCAGTATCACTCCGGGCAGCCTCCCGCCGGCACCCGAAGCGTGGTGCTCAAGGTCTTCGAGGATCTCGGCGGCCCGCGCCCGTCGACGTCCTACAAGAGTTTCAACTACGACCTCGGATCACACCAGCCGATCACCTTCGACACCCTCTTCCCGCCCAACAGCAAACCGCTGGACGCCATCTATCCGATCGTCCAGCGGGAGGTCGGCCACCAGGCCGGGTCCGGCACCGCGATCCTGCCCGGCTCCGGCCTCGACTCGTCGCACTACCAGAACTTCGCGATCACCGACGACGAGCTGATCTTCTACTTTGCGCCGGGGGAGCTGCTGCCGCCGGCGATCGCCGGCGCGACCCAAGCCCATGTGCCGCGCAACGCCATTCCGCCGCTGGCCATCAAGGGCTGACCGGGCCTGCGCTGCCGCGACAGTTACATCTGTCACGAGCTGCATCTCGTGGCGCACATAACCGCACACTCGACGAATAGCTCGGTCCGGCGCCAACGGCCCACTCAGGTCGGCGCGAAGCTGTACACCTGGCCGCCGCTGGTGGCGGTGACCACCCGGCGGTCATGGCCGACCGAGACCCCGACGGGGAAGCCGGTCGCCTCAGGCAGCGGCAAGATCGCGAGCGTGCGGCCGCTGCCCGGATCGAAGACCAGCAGCGACATCCCCCGTGCTCCCGCGCCGGGCCCGCCGGTCACCACGACGTAGCCGGCCTCTCGACCGGCCAGGCTTGACGTCGACAGCGGGCTGATGTCGGTGCGGCGCCACACCTGCTCGGCGTGGTCGCCGGCGTCCCTGAAGGCAACCAGCCGGGTGCCCGGGCCGCCCCCGGACACGATCAACCCACTCGGCGTCACCGACGGCGGCGTCTGGGCAAGGAACTTCAGCGGCGCCGACCATTTCGGCTTGCCGTCGGCAGCGCGCAGCGCCCACAACCGCTCGTCGCGGCCGTTGACGTAAATCGTCGACCCGTCGCCGGACAGCACCGGGCTGGCTATCACCCCCGCGCTCACCGCATCGCTGGTCCATTCGCGCGTGAGCAGCGGGCTCTGACCCGGCTGATACTTCAACGCGGTCAGCACCGGCGCGGGGGCGCCCGGCTGCCAGATGCCCAGCACCACCGTCCCGCTCGACGGCGCAAACGCCGGCGCCGCGGCGACCGGGCAGCCGGCCAGGGCCGGTCCGCAATCGGAGAGCCCGCGGGTGAAGTCGGCCGGATCGACGTTGTCCACCAGATCTATTGCATTGCCCACCACGGTGCCGCGGTGTGCGTCGAAAACCTGCACCTGCCCCAGGTGCGTGACAACAAGCAGCTGGTTATGCCCGAGAATCCTTGGCGTAGAAGGCATTCCGATTACCGGCCGGCGCCAACGGATCCACTGGGTGACCGGAAACGACAGTATCGCTCCCGGCTGGCCGACGTAGAGGTTGTCGAACCCGTCGAACAGCGGGCCGGAGAGGCCGCCGCCTTGGAAGAGCCGGGTGCACCAGCGCTGCCGGCCGTTGTCGTCGTTCTCCCACTCCATCAGCGAGCAGCCGCCCGGCGTCTGCGCGTTGAGCGCCATCCAATTTCGCGAGCTCAATGCCGGTGCCGCCGCCAGCGAGCCCTTGACCGATCGGGTCCAGCGCAGGCTGAGGCTGGCGGCCCCGGACGTCGCGGTGTAGCTGCTGTTGGACGCGTCGGCGTATTGCGCCGGCCAGCCGTCGGCGGGCACGGGGTCGACCCAGGAGTCGGTGTTGCCGCAGCCGGCGAGGGCGGCCGCCACGACGACCGCGGTGACCGCCGTTGCGCGTCGCGCGTGCCGGTGATGCCCGGCGCCCTTGACGTGCACCACCCGCGCACCCGGCGGCAAGAAGCGGGTGAGTGGCACAGCCGAGACTAACCTGCGCCGGCTCGCGTCCGGGTAAGCCCGCCGTTCCGGCGCGCATCGTCGACGGGCTATCCTTTCCGGCCATGACGACAATGTGGGGGGCACCTCTGCATCGCCGCTGGCGGGGATCGATGCTCCGCGACCCACGCCAGGCCAAATTCCTCACGCTGGCATCGCTGAAATGGGTGCTGGCCCACCGCGCGTACACCCCGTGGTACCTGGTGCGCTACTGGCGGCTGCTGAAGTTCAAACTGGCCAACCCGCACGTCATCACCCGCGGCATGGTCTTTTTGGGCAAGGACGTCGAGATCCACGCGACCCCCGAGCTTGCCCAACTCGAGATCGGCCGGTGGGTGCACATCGGGGACAAGAACACCATCCGGGCGCACGAAGGCTCACTGCGCTTCGGTGACAAGGTGGTGCTGGGCCGCGACAACGTGATCAACTGCTACCTCGACATCGAGATCGGCGATTCGGCGCTGATGGCCGACTGGTGCTACGTCTGCGATTTCGACCACCGCATGGATGACATCACGCGGCCCATCAAAGACCAGGGGATTATCAAAGGTCCGGTCCGCATCGGCCCCGACACCTGGATGGCGACCAAGGTGACTGTGCTGCGGGGCACCACGATCGGCCGGGGCTGCGTGCTGGGATCGCACTCCGTGGTCAGGGGCGACGTGCCGGACTATTCGATCGCCGTCGGCGCGCCGGCCAAGGTGGTCAAAAACCGCCAGCTCGCCTGGGAGACCTCGGCTGCCCAGCGCGCCGAACTGGCGGCGGCGCTGGCCGATATCGAACGCAAAAAGGCCACCCGCTAAGGGTTTTCAGCGTATTTCCCGGTAGCGGCGCAGGGCCTCGCTGCGCTCGGCGTTGTGATCGACGATCGGTTCGGGGTACCCGCTCGGCCGCTCACCGTTGGTCATGCCGACGTCGTCGGCGTCGGCAAGCTGGGGTATCCAGCGACGAATGTAACCGCCTGTGGGGTCGAACTTTTCGGCTTGCTTAGCCGGGTTGAAGACCCGGAAGTACGGTGCCGCGTCGGTGCCGCAACCGGCACACCACTGCCAGCCGTGCTGGTTGCTGGCCATGTCGCCGTCGACCAGTTGATCTAAAAACCAGCGGGCCCCCCACTGCCACGGCAGGTGCAGGTCCTTGACCAGAAACGACGCGACGATCATCCGCACCCGGTTGTGCATGAACCCGGTCTCGCGCAGTTGGCGCATCCCGGCGTCGACGATCGGGAATCCGGTCTCGCCGACTTTCCATGCCGCGAAGCGGCGCTGGGCAACGGCCCCGGTGTCGGTCTCGATGGCGTCGAAGCCCCGGCTCCAATTCCACCACACGCTATCCGGCCAGTGGTAGCGGACCGCGGCGTAGAAGTCGCGAAATCCCAACTCCCGCAGGTATGCCCGCGCACCTGCCCGACGCTGGTCCAAGTCGGCTGCCATCGTTCGCGGGTGAACGGCGCCGAACTTCAGATGCGCCGACATTCGGCTGGTGGCCATCAGGTCCGGCCGGTTTCGGTCGTCGGAATAGCGTTCCAGCCCGTCGTCGACAAACGTTTTCCACTGCCGTCGCGCGGACGCCTCGCCGGCGGGCAAGTCGATGGCAGGGATCCGTTCCTCGGGCCGGCCCCGCGTGACCAGCAGCCGGCCATCGAGGTCGTCGCGCAGCCGGCGCAGCGAGTCGCACATGAACTGCATTCGGCGCGCCCCCGAGGACGCCTCCAGCCGCGGATCGAGCACGAAGCAGGCAAGCACGTCCTGGGAATCTGCGACCGCTTGCAGCAGCGCCGGCAGGTCATGCAGGCGAAGGTCGCGGCGAAACCACAGCAATGCCGGCATCAGCGGGCCGTCCGTCTCACGATCGGTTGAGTGCCCAGATATGGCCCGCCATCGCGGTGGCGAACGCACACCAGAGTGGATAAGCCAGCTGAGCTGCTCCGGCGCGCGGATCGGCGGCTGCGGTCCGGCGTGCCAGGTCGGCGCTGCTGGCCGCCAGAACTGCCGCGCCGATCGCCGAAGCGCCGAGCTTGTGGTATTTGAAGAACAGCCAACTCCATCCGGCGTTGAGAACCAGGTTGGCGCCCAGCGCCAGGGCGTAATTGCGGGCCTGGCGATGGTGGCCGTCGGCGCGCAGTCGATCGATGGCCGCCGCGGAGGTGACCGCGATGTCGGCATACAGCGTTGTCCACGCCACCGGAAACACCGCGCTCGGCGGGACGTAGCGGGGTTTACGCAACCGGCCGTACCATACCGGGGCCCGGTTCTTGCTCGCCACACTCCCGGTGCCCGCAGTCGCGGTGACAGCCAGCGCGGTGACGGCCAGTGCGTGCTTATTCATGTTGCCTTCCTTGATATTTCGATTCGACGGGAACTTTGTTTGCGCGCGCCGCGGTGGGCCACCAGATGCGATCACGCGGGCGAAGAACATCGACCAAGATCGTTTCAGTGATTTAAGTATTAATCAACTGAATTATTCTCCGAAACGCGGATATACGGACTTGGTCATGGGCCCTGATCAGACCGCCGACGAGCGCACCGCGCTGGAGTCGCAGATCACCGCCGATTTGCGGGTATTGACGGCCGAATCTGAGCAGATCGGCCGAGCTTTCGCTGTGGTGCACGACGACCGGGTCGCGTATTCGGCCGTGACCACGGGGTTGGAACGCTACCGGTTGCCATACAACGCGCTCACTCAGACCAGCCTCGCGCATATCGACTTGGCCACGCAGTTTCTCGGCGGGTCCTTGCAGGCTCCGATACTGATCGGCGCCATGACGGGCGGCGCTGAGCTGTCCGGCACGATCAACAAGAATCTGGCGGCAGCTGCCCAGCACCTCGGCCTCGGGATGATGCTCGGCTCGCAGCGGATCATGCTGGAGCAGGCGGGTCGATTTCTCGGCTGGCCCTGCGCGGCAGACCGGCTGGTTCGCATCGATCGACCGGCCCATCGTGCTGGTCAGCACCTCCTCGATCAAACAGGCCGATGCGGTGTTGGGGCGCATCTGGTCGAGCAACACATTTTGCGGCCGGCCGCCAAGCCGGTTGTCAAGTAACGGGCTAGCGCCGCACCTGTACTGCTGATGTGTGCTTGGTTGCCGACTCGCGTTGCCGCGCAACGATTTCACTCTCAAACTTCGACATCGCGGCGAGCATTGCATCAAACACCCGGTGGGCCGCCATCAGGTCGCGGTCGGGCAGACCGGCAAGCGCGGACCGGAGATGGACGCCCAGTGGGGTGAAAAACGCGTGCGCCAGTTCCATCCCGCTGTCTTCATACCGGAGAAGCGCTTTGCGCCGATCCGTGGGATCCGCTTCACGCCGAACATGCCCGGCGTCGATCATCCGGTCGACGAGGTAGGTGATCGCAGCCGGCGAGACGTCCATGCGCTGCCGCAACTGCGCCATCGTCAACGGTGTTCCGGCAGTCTCGGCAACCATCACGTGCAACAAAGCGTGAAAGTCGTTGCCGCTCACCTCGTTCTGACGCGCGAACTGGCGACCTACCCGATCAGACTGCGCTGTGACCGCCCGCATGTCGGCAGACATCAGCTTTTCCAGTTCTGCCCGGCTCACAGGTGAACTTCGAGTGCCCCGGTTGGTCACCTAATCGCATCCTTCTTGGCGATTGTCGCGCGAGCGTATAGGAAACCCGCTGGGTCAGCGGTGATACGCCCTTAACGGGGAAAGTGTGTCACAGTTGCGCTCAAATGCCGCACACCGGCGGCGCAGAGCCGGCAACAACCTGCTGGGCGGGTTAAGCGGCCCCCGGGTCGCCATTTGACAGCAAAATCTTAACTATTAATCAATTGAAGCAGATCCTTGCTACGCTGGCTATACGCCGTCGGGACTGCGGCCGAGGGAGTGTCACCATGCGCTGCGTCATTTTCGGTGCGACCGGTTACCTGGGCGCGCGTCTGGCGCCGGCGCTTCTTGCCGCCGGGCATGAAGTTCGGGTGATGGCACGCACCCCCGCCAAACTCGACGACGTGCCGTGGCGCCAGCAGGTCGACGTGGTCGACGGCGACGTCACGGATCGCGAACGGGTCCGCGGAGCACTCGAGGGTCAGCAAGTTCTCTACTACCTGGTGCACTCACTGCTGCGTTCGGATTTCGTCGACTTCGACGCCCGGGCCGCCTCGATCGTCGCCGACGCGGCGGGACAAGCCGGACTTTCGCGCATCGTCTACGTCGGCGGCATCATTCCCGATCAGCAGGAGCTGTCCGACCATCTGGCGTCCCGGGAAGAAGTGGGACGACTGCTGGGTAAGTCCAAAGTTCCCACCGTGGAGTTGCGCGCGGCGGCGATCATCGGGGCAGGCTCGGCCAGCTTCGAGATGCTGCGTTATCTGACCGAACGACTGCCGCTGATGGTCACCCCCCGGTGGCTGCGAACTCGGGTCCAGCCGATCGCGGTGCGCGACGTGCTCTACTACCTGACCAACGCGGCAGAACTGCCGGCCGAGGTGAGCCGGACTTTCGATATCGGCGGTCCGGATACGTTCACCTACACCGAGATGATCCGCAAGTACGCCGCGATCGCGGGGCTGGTGCGCCGGGTGGCGATTCCGGTGCCGGTGTTGACGCCGTGGCTCTCGTCGCACTGGGTGAACCTGATCACCCCGCTGCCACGCGTGCTCGCCACGTCGCTGATGGACTCCCTGGAAAACGACGTGGTATGCGCCGAGCACGACATCGGCGAACACATCCCCGATCCCCCGGGCGGACTCACCCACTATGAAGAGGCCGTCGAACTGGCCCTGGCCCGGCTGCGAGCCGGCGAGCTGCAGACCCGCTGGTCGCGGCGCGGCGACGACGACGCACCGTCGCGGCCGCTGCCCACCGACCCGGCGTGGGCCGGCGGATCGCTGAAAGAGCATGTGTGGGAACGGCGCCTGGACGCCGACGCCGAAACGCTCTGGCAGGCGTTCGAGGCGCTGGGCACCGTGCACGGCTGGTCGGCGGCCCCGCTCGCCTGGGTGCTGCGGGGGTGGATGGGCAGGCTCGGCGGCGCCGCGAAGGTTCACCGGCGGCCACCGCATCCGCACCGGCTGCATGCCGGTGAAGCGCTGGACTGGTGGCGGGTCGAGCATGTGCAACGGCCGCACCTGCTGCGGCTGCGCGCGGACATTGCGCTGCCCGGCCGGTTATGGCTCGAGCTGTCAGCGCACGACGACGGCGACGGCCGCTCCTCGTTTCGACAGACCACGCTGTTTGCGCCGCATGGCCTCGCCGGTGAAGCACTGTGGGCGGCGTCCGGCCCGGTTCGGGATGCGTTGCTCGGTGGTATCGCCCGCGACATCACCTCGGCGGTCCAGCGCCGGGCCGGCGCCGCGGTTTTCAGCGAAGTGCGCAGCGACGGTGAGCGCCACCAGGGCGCCGCGGCGGCTTTTCATCGCGTTCCGGCGCGCAGCCGGTAGCGGCGTTCGGCGTAGGCCAGGTCGTCGCGCCACAGCCGGGCCGCGGCGAAACGCATCAGGGGAGAAATCAGCGGGGCGCCATAGCGTGCCCGCCGGAATCCGGTCCGTTCGGAATGCGCGACGACGGCTTCGATCACCGCGGTCCGTGGCCGACCGTCAGAACCCAGACCGATTGGTGTGGCGTGAGTTTCGACGACGCTGCCGGTTCCCTCCCCGTCCACGATGCGCATCAGGACGGTCCGCGCCTCGGGGCTGGTGAACTCGGCGACGGTCGGCACGCCCAGCCGCCCGACGCTGAAGGTCACCGCGACCAAAAACCGGTCCGCCTCCTCGCTCGGAGTGGTCAGCACCTCGAGGCGGGTAAACGAATAAGGGTGAAACCAGCCGCCGTGCCACGGATCCAAGCGGTTGGCGATGATGTCGGACGGCTCGCATGCACCGGTGAGGCTGGCGACGGCGTGCAGGCTGTCGCCGGCCGGCCTGGCCGTAATCACCGGCTGATCAAGCGGCGGTTCGCCACCAACGCCGTCCATACGAACCCACGCCAGCACGCCGTCGTCGTGGGCGGGCAACGTTTTCCACCGGAATTCATCCCCGTCACCGTCGAGGCACAGACCGTGCCATCGGCAGATCAGCGCGCCGCGGTGCACCACCGCGGTGGCGAGGTCGGCGCCCAGATGCGGACAACTGCGCGGCCCGACGCGCAGCCGCCGGTGCTGATCGCGCCAGGCGACCAGTTCGACACCTGCGACGCGGGCGCCCAAGGGCCGGCCGGTCGCCACGTCGCGGCTGGCGGCGAACACATACCAGTTGCCGGTCGGCCGGCGCTGCGAGCGGTCCAGCGCGGCGTTGATGATCGCCGGCTGGGCGTCGCGATACGTCGGGCGCTGGCCGGCCCACGCCACCGGCGCGATGGCCTGCAGCGGCCAATCCTTCGGCCAGCGTCGCCGTATCCGGTCGCCGATCGTCATTGCGGAGAAAGCCTTTCTCGTCCGGCAAAAAAGCGCAACAGCGCCGAGCGGCCCTCGGTGGGCACCGTGCACAACGCATGTCCGGCGAGGCCCCATTGCGCCAACGTCTGGTTGGCCGCTGACCAGCCGGTGGTTGCGGCGCGTTCCATCAGCGCCACCGGCAGGTCGATGCGGATTCCGTCGCCGGCCAGCGCCAGTCCGGGCAACGGCGTGGCGACCGTGGGACGTTGTGCGTATGTCCCCGGCGCGAACAGCGGGCAGTCGCGGCGGTGCAGCACCCGCTCGTAGACAACCTCAGCCCGCGCGGTTTCGGGATAGAGCTGATGCAGCCGGCTTAACATGGCGTCCTTCGGCTGCGCGGATTCCACTGCATAGGAGTGCAATTCGACAACCGAGCCGCCGCGTTGGCGGGTCCACCGGGCGGCCTGGCGTTCATAGCGGTCCAAGACGCTGATGTTGTCCAGCGGTTCGTGGCCTGCGGTGCCCAAAAACGCCGGCCGTGGCGCGGCGACCGGGCGGTCGAGCCAGAGCCGGTGCACCAAAAACGGCGGCGCGGCGCCCAGTCGCGCGATTCGTGCCCGCCACAGGTCGTCACCGAGACCCGGCGACGCCGCGACGATCTGCTGCAGCCCGGCCACATCGGTGGCCAGCACCACGGCGTCGGCGTCCAACTGGTCACCGGTATCGGTGTGCACCCGAAACGTGTGGCCGCGCTCGATGCGGGCCACCGCCGTGCCCTGATGAAACCGCACCTCGAGCTCGCTCAGATAGTCCTGCAGCGGCTGCCAGAGCGCGGTGTCGTAGTTGGCGTTGGCGACGTCGAAAATCAGGCCCTCGCTGGAGCCGAGGAAATAGATGTGGAACATGGTGGCCAGCTCGGCGGCCGACAGCTGCGTCGGGCTGGCGAAGAAGCTGCGGGAGAACACCTCGAAAGCCAGGTGGCGCGCCGCGGTGGGGAAATTCAGACTCTTCAAAAAAGTCTCGGCGTCGATGTGATCGAGGCGGTGATAGACGTCGGGCAACGACACCGCCGCCAGCGGGGCGGCGGCGCGGACGTCGATCCTGGCCAGGTCGCGAAGCCGGAAGGTCGGGCTGCGCAACGCGAACGCCAGCGCGTTGAACGGCGGTGTGCGAGGCAGCCCCCGGAAGCTGTCCCGCCGGCCGGCGCCGTCGATCAGCGGGTAGTCGTCGACCGGGGTCAACATCGACAGCTGGGGGTCGACGCGGCGCAGCAACTCCCGCAAGTTGTAGTACTGCCGGAAGAAGGCGTGGAAGCCCCGGTTCATGGCGAGCTGGACGCCACGGTGGTGCTCGGTCCAGGCGCCGACCCGCCCGCCCAGGTAGTCCTCGCGCTCGATGACGTCGACGGCGATCCCGCGTTCGGCCAGCCCGGTGGCAGCGGCCAGGCCCGCGATACCGGCGCCGATGACGACCGCGCGCGGCCGAGACGACAGTGCGCCGGCATCGGGCAGGCCCCGCGGCGCCGGATGCATCCGGCGGCGACGATCGGTCATCGCGGCGCGTCTCCGAGGAACGTGTGCACGATGTTGGCTTCCCAGCCGGGCATGGTTTCACTGTGCACCGCGGCAAAACCCGCGTCGCGCAACCGATGTCGAAATTGGCGGGCGCCGTCGAAGGTCAGCACGCTGCGCCACAGATGGCGGTACAGCGTCGCGTCGCCGGTCTGCCGCCAGCCGGCCGGAATGATGATGCCCCAGCACACCGCATGCCACGCCCAGGTGGCGGCGCGCGAGTCGCGTACCGAGTAGTCGTGCACCGCCAGCGTGGCGCCGGGCCGCAGCAGGCTGCGCAGCGCACGTAGTTGCGTGTCGGGATCCGACAGATTACGGATCAGATAGGCGGCCAGGATCCCGTCGAACGGCCCGGTGACGCCGTTTTCGGCGAGCGCCTCGACGGGGCAGTGCACGAACCGCACCGACGCGGGCCAGGGCTTGGCCCGCGCCTCCTCGAGCATTCCCCGCGACGCGTCGACAGCGACGATGTCGGCCTGCGGGGCGACACTGCGCAACGCCGCTGTCGAGGCCCCGGTGCCGCAGCCGGCGTCGAGCAACCGCAGCCCCTGCCCGTCGGCGGGCAGGCGCATCCGGCGTGCCGAAAGCCGCAGCTGGGCGTGGTATCCGGGACTGGCGCCGACCAGGCGGTCGTAGGCGGCGGCGCCGACGTCGAAGGCGGCCGGGACGTCGCGGCGGGGCAGGCCGGTGTCACCGAGGCTCACGTTGCCGTTCCCACACCAGCAGCACCGCGGTGACCAACGCGAAGCCGAACAGGAAATCTTCGACCGGGATGCCCCACCCAAACCGCAGACCGGTGGTCTGCCGATCGGCGTAGCGCACGATTGGAGCGCTGAGCTTCGTCAACCATCCGTCCACCAGGATCTGAAACCCGACCACGATCAGCATCGACAACCAATAGGCCGGGCGTCGAAAAAGCCCGGTGCGCAACGCCGTGAGCTCCAAGACGCATACGACGACGACGGCGAGCACGGCCGGCACGGTGTAGCCGAGCCCGGTCATCGGCGGTTGACCCGTTTCAGAATGGCGCTGACCGCGTTGTAGGTCAGCAGCCCGCACACCGGGACGACGATGAAGAACAAGACCTCCTCGATCGGCACCCGGACCGGCAGATAAACCCCGACGATGTAGGCCGGGTTGTAGGTCCACACGTGTGCGGCGATCGCGACCTCGTCCCAGAGCACAAACACCGCGGCGACCGGTGCGACAGCCCGCACCGCCCGCCCGGGCTGACGGTAGACGCCGTCGCCGAAGAACTCCAACGGCAAGGTGATCACCAGGCACGCCGCAAGAACGATGAGGTACTGCCAGCGGTCGATCACGCCACACCGGATCGGCGATCGGCGGAGCGGGCCGGGTGCCTGCGCCGCGCCCGCCACGACCGCAGCAACCCGGCGCCGGCGACGCCGAGCCGTCGCGCGGCGCCCACGGTGGCGCGCCGGCCGAATACGGCAAAGTCGCAGTCTTCGATGCGGTCGAGAATATCCGAGTACAACGTCAGCGCGGTGGCCACGCAGGCCCGCGACCGCGGGGCCAGCAGCGAAATCCCGCCTTGGGCGTACTGGTAGACACCTCGGGCCAGGGCGTGCTGGTCGGCCAACGCCTGGCGAACCCGGCGATCGGTGCGGCGGTTGGCCTGGCACCACATCAGCAGGTCGCGATCGACGCCGTGGGCGGCCAGTTCGTCGGCGGGCAGGTAGACCCGTCGGCGGGTCAGGTCTTCGTCGATGTCGCGCAGGAAATTGGTGAGTTGGAAGGCCCAGCCCAGCGCTGCGGCGTACGGCGCGGCCTGCTCGGTCGGGCCGACCGTACCCAAGATCGGCAGCAGTTGCAGGCCAATAGCTTCCGCGGAGCCCTTCATATACAGGTTCAGCGCAGCGCGGTCGGGGTAGTCGGTGATCGTCAGATCCATCCGCATCGAGGCCAGAAAGTCGTCGAACAGTTCGTCTCTGATGCCGTAGCGGCGCGCGGTGTGGCTGACCGCCGCCAGCACCGGTTCGCTACCGTGGCCGACGCGTCCGAAGAACTTGTCGGACAACTCCTGCAGCCGCGCCCCGCGGATCGCGGTGTCCAGGTTGGGATCCAGATCGTCGAGGATGTCGTCGGCGTAGCGGGCGAACCCGTACAGCGCGTGAACCGGTGGACGTTGTTCGGGCGCAAGGAGTCTGGTGGCCAAAAAGAAGGTGCGGCCGTGGGCGGCATTGATTTGCCGGCAGCGTCGATATGCCTCGCGCAGGTTCGGGTCCGCGATGCCGGCGGCGTCCAGCTCGCTGCGGATCATGGCCGGCCGGCTCCGCTGACGACGGTCCGCCTCGACTCCTCGACGATGCCGGTGATGCGGTCGGCCGCCAGCCGCCCGGAGATCAGCGCGGTCGGCACCCCGACACCAGGCACGGTGGACGATCCGGCCAGCACCGCGTTGTCGGCGCCGCGCACCACGTTGGCCGGACGGAATGGCCCGGTTTGGGCGAAGGTGTGGGCCAGCGCGAACGGGGTGCCGGCGATCATGCCCTGGCGGGCCCAGTCCGCGGGATCCACGACGTGCAGCACCTTGGCCCCCTCGCGCAGACCGGGAATCAGTCGTGCTGCCACGACGTCGAGCAGTCGCTCGGTGTAGGCGTCGCCGATCCGAGACCAGTCGAGGACGCCGCGGCTCAGATTGGGCGCCGGCGCCAGGACGTAGAACAGGTCGTGGCCGGCGGGGGCCAGGCTCGGGTCGCCGGCTGTGGGCCTGGTGACCAGCAGCGACGGGTCCCGCATCAGTCGGCCGTCGCGGATGATGTCGGCGAATGTCTGGTCCCACGCGCCGCCGAACACGATGTTGTGATGTGCCAGTGGGCGATTCGCCGACGGCCGACTGGGACGGCCGATGTGCACGACCACCGCCGACGGCGCCGGCCGCAGGGCGCCGATCCGGCGGGGTTCGCGGCCCAGCAGTGCATAGGTCTGCGGCAGTTCACTGGTCAGCACCACCGCGTCGCAGGTGATGCGCTGGTCGGAGTCGGTGTGCACGGCGGTCACCCGGTTACCCGCGCGTTCCAGCCCGGTGACCGTGGCGCCGTAGTGGAATCGCACGCCGGCATCCGTGGCGGCGGCGGCCAGCGCGTCGGGCAGCGCCCGTATCCCGCCGCGCGGAAACAGCACGCCCGAGACGGTGTCCATGTAGGCGATCACCGCGTAGACCGCCAGCGCCTGCTGCGGCGCCACCCCGGCATACAGCGACTGGAAGGTGAACACTCGGCGCAGCCGCGGGTCGCTGATGTGGCGCCTGACCATCGCCTCCCATTTGCGGAATCCGCCGATCGCCGCCAGCCTGGCCAGCTGCGGGTTGAGCATCGACAGCGGGGAATCGAAGTTTCTGGCAATGAACCCGTCGAACTCGATCCGGTACAACCGTGTCAGCCAGTCCCGCAGCTGCCGGTAGCCCGCGGCCTGCTCGGCACCGGCGAAATCCCGGATCGCAGTGGCCATGCGATCCGCGTCGCTGTGCACATCAAGGCTGCTGCCGTCGGCGAACTGCGCGCGGTAGGCCGGATCTACCTCGAGCAGATCTACTCGTGCCGAAGCGGTTTCACCGACCGCAGCGAACGTCTCGTCGATGATGTCGGGCATGGTCAGCACGGTGGGCCCGGTGTCGAGGCGGTAGCCGTCGACGTCGACCCGCCCGGCGCGTCCACCGGGCCAACTTTCCCGTTCGACCACCGTCACTTCGCGGCCGCGGCCGGCCAGGTGCAGGGCCGCCGCGAGACCCGCGAAGCCCGCGCCGACGACGACCACCCGATCGCTTCGAGCCTGCACTGTCCGCATCAGCGGATGCCTCCCGGGATCGCCGGCGTCATTCGGTGCGCTTCGTGCAGATGTCGGCCATGGGGCGGGCGTGCCAGTCGAACACTTCGTAGATCGGCGCGTCGATGATGCTCGAATACACGATTCCCATGTCGTCGACGGTACCGGCGAGCCCGGGCCGGCCCGAATCTGTTGCCCGGCTCCTTCGCGCGCGGACTACCGATCCGGCAGCGCGTGCTCGACGATAGGCAGCCGCGGCAACGGCTGACGTTCGCGGCGTTTGGCCACCAGATACACCTGCGCGGTCTCGTCGGCCACCGTGCGCCAGTCGAAGTCGGAGGTCAAGCGTTCCCGCGCGGCCCGGGCCCGGCGCTGCGCGGCCGACGGGTCGTCGAGCACGGCGCCGACAGCTTCGGCCAGCCGTGTCACATTGCTTGGCGGACAGGATATCCCGGTCTCACCGTCGATCACCGCTTCGCCGAGGCCGCCGATGTTCGTCGTCACCAACGGCGTTCCCGCCGCGGCGGCCTCCAGCGCCGCCAGCCCGAACGGCTCGTAGTGGCTGGGCAGCACGATCGCGTCGGCGCGATGCAAAGCCGCTAAGAGCTCGTCGTGATCGAGCCGGCCGACGAATCGGGTTGCCTTGACCATCCGGTGTTGACGAGCCTGCCCGACGAGCCAGTCGTGCTGGGTGCCTGCGCCGGCGATGGTCAGCGTGGTGCCCGGATGGGCGCGCCTGATCCGCGGCAGCGCCGCGATCGCGTCGTGCACACCCTTTTCGTATTCCAGCCGGCCCACGAACAGCAGTTCCGCCGGCCCGCTACGCGGCCGCCGGGCCGCGAACGGCCAGCGGGCCACGTCGATGCCGTTACGGATCATGCTCACCTCGGCCAGTCCCGGGCCGAACAGCTCGGTAATCTCGTCGCGCATCGACGCCGAACACGTGATCAGCGAATCGGATTCGCGCACCAGCCAGGATTCCACGGCGTGCACCTGCCGGCTCAGCGATCCGGCGACCCATCCGGAATGCCGGCCGGCTTCAGTCGCGTGGATCGTGGAAACCATGGGCACGTCGTAAAACTCCGACAACGCGATGGCGGGATGGGCGACCAGCCAATCGTGGGCGTGTACGACGTCAGGGCGCAAGTCCAGTGCCAGCCCGGCGCGCGTCATCGCGTGCCCCATCGCCAGTGTCCAGGCCATCATGTCGTCGGCGAAGGTGAACTCGTGCGGGTCCTGCGCGGCGGCGACCACCCGCACGCCGTCCTGCATTTCGTCGGACGACGGGTGGGTGCTCGGATCGGTTCCACTCGGGCGCCGCGACAACACGACGACCTGGTGCCCGGCGGCGGCCAGCGCGCTGGACAGGTGATGCACGTGCCGGCCCAGCCCGCCGATCACCACCGGCGGGTACTCCCACGACACCATCAGGATTTTCATCGCGGCAGCCTGCGTGCATCCAGTGCGCCGAACAGCCCGTCGGCCCGGTGCCAGCCCTCAGCCAGCCGCTGCGCGGTGTCCCGGCGGCCCGACGCCAGCGCTCCGGCGATCTCGCGGGCGGCGTGGGCGTGCAGATGGGCCCGGTAGCGGGCGTAGTCGGCGGCCGAGTCCTTGCTCACCATGAATGGCCAATCACTGGACACGGTAAGCAATGTCTCGCGCAGGATCTGATCGGCGATCTGGTCGCGCGGGATCGGCCCGTCCAGGGATGCCGTCTGAGCCAGCGCCTTGTCGACGGTGCTCAACGCGGTGTCGACAACCTCGTTGTTGAGCTGTACCAGGTCGGCCACCTTGTCACCGGCCCATACCTGCCAGTCCTTTCCGGAACCCCAAGAGCTGGGCGGTAATTCAACGGATTCGCCGATAAAACCTTGGGCGACGGCGTCGTTCAGCGTGCCGATGCGCACCCCGGCTTCCGGTAGTGCACGCAGTAGCCGTTCCAGCCACACCGGTCCTTCGTACCACCAGTGGCCGAACAACTCGGTGTCGAACGCGGCGATCACGTGCGCCGGTCGCCCGATGCGCTCGGATTCGGCCAGCAGCCGATCGCGGACCACGTCGACGAAATCGGCGACGTGGTTATCGACTGCGCGGTCGGCACGATCGGGATCGTAGGGCGCCTTGGCATCCGAGGCCACGTTGCGGCCGGTAACCCGGGCGGGTTTCAGGCCGGTGCGATGGTCGTAAGTGTGGAAATCACGGTAGGCGGCGTGGCCGGGATAGCCGGATTTCGGCGACCACACCCGGTAGCTGACTTGCAGGTCACGTCCGAACGCGACGACGTGCGTGTCGCCGACCGGCCGGGCCAGCGCGGTGTCACCGTGCAGCGACGGCCCGTCGACCATGAAATGGCCGACTCCGGCGGCGGCGTAGTCGTGTTCCATCCCCGGGGCGTAGGCGCACTCCGGCGCCCAGATGCCAATCGGTGTGTGCGCCAACCGCTGCCGGGCATCGGCCAGACCCTCGCGCAGCGCGAACTCGCGCAGCCGCGGCGTCAGCAACGGCTGGAACGGATGCGCCAGCGGACCGCCCAGCAACTCAACCGTGCCGGCGTCGATCAGCCCGCGAAGCAGCGGGCTTCCGCCGTGGCGCCACCAGGTGGTGAAATCGTCAAGTGCCCGCTCGGCCTCAGCGAACTCGCGAATCCCGAACGAGCGCAAGTCCGGCAACGTCGCTGCCTCGGCGGCGCGCAGTTGCCAGTTGGCCAACCAGTGATACATCCCGTCCAGGCAATACGGGTCGTCGAGCTGTGCGGCCACCACCGGCGTCATGCCCAGGGTGATCAGGCCACGGCGGTCCTCGCCGGCCAGCTTCCGCAGCACTTGCAGCAGCGGCAGGTAAGCGGCCGCCCACGACTGGTAGAGCCATTCCTCGCCGACGGGCCAGCGGCCGTGGTGGGCCAGCCACGGCAGGTGGGTGTGCAGCGCCAGGGTGAACAGACCCGGCACGTGGCTACCGTGGCTACCGGTCGGCTGTGTCATCTGCGCACCGCGATCGCGATGAGGTCCAGGCTGTCATCGATGCTGCGAGCATCAGCGTCGACGATGTCGAAGTCCGCGGTGCTGACCGCGGCGACGTCGGCCAGCAGCTCCGCCGGCCAGGGCGCGTCAGCGACCGCCCGCGCGATCTGGGCGTCGACGATAGAGCCGCCGTGCCGGGCATCCATCTCGGCCAGCCGCGGTCCATGAAAAACTCCGTACAGGCCGTCCAACGCAAAGCCGGCGTCGACCAACAGCCCGGTCAGCTCGTCGGCATTGAGCTCTCGGGTGTGAAACGGGTTGATCGGGGTGTCGCGGCCCGGCGAGAACGTGATCCGGTTGGGCGTGGACACCATCAACAGACCCGATGAGCGCAGCACCCTGGCGCACTCGCTGACGAACCGGCCCTGATCCCACAGGTGTTCGATGACTTGAAAGTTGACCACCGCATCGACCGACGCGTTGGCCAGCGGCAGCTCAGCCAGGTTGCCGTGCATCACTTCTACCTGCGGATAGCGGGCCCGCACATGCGCCACGGCGGTCTCGTCGTAGTCCAGCGCGATCACCCGCCGCGCGACGCGGGAGATCAGGTCGGCCCCGTAGCCTTCCCCGCAGCCCGCCTCGAGCACCTCGCGTCCCGCGCAGCGCGGCGACAACCGCTCATAGGCCACCTCGTGGCGGCGAAACCAGTAATTCTCCACGTCGCGGCCCGGGATCGTGCGTTCACCGGTCAACGTCAATTCGGCGTCGACACGCGCGGGGGGAAGGCGGGGGACAAATGCGCTCATTGATTAGGCAGGCTAGCCCTCCTAGGCTAGCCCCTGGGGCGGTCGTCGCGAATGGTTCACCGACGGTATTCCCGCTCGCTGGGTGGACGCGCGAGCAGAACCTGCAGGACGACCCGCTATGGTGGGAAGGCAAACCGCGCAAAGTTACCCGCTAGTAACATGCGTGTGCGGGATGCACAAGCCGTGACCTAAGTCTTGCGCCGGCTGCTGCAGGGCTCTGCCTAGGAGGACGACCGACACTCATGACGAATATTGTGGTCCTGATCAAGCAGGTTCCAGACACCTGGTCCGAGCGAAAGCTCACCGACGCCGATTGGACGCTGGACCGTGAGGCCGCCGACGCCGTGCTGGACGAGATCAACGAGCGGGCCGTCGAGGAGGCGCTGCTGATCCGGGAGAAAGAGGCCGCCGACGGCACCGAGGGATCGGTGACCGTGCTGACCGCGGGCCCGGAGCGCGCCGCCGAGGCCATCCGCAAGGCGTTGTCGATGGGCGCCGACAAGGCCGTCCACCTGCTCGACGACGGCATGCATGGGTCGGACGTCATCCAGACCGGATGGGCGCTGGCGCGTGCGCTGGGCACCATCGAGGGCGCCGAGCTGGTGATCGCGGGTAACGAGTCCACCGACGGCGTCGGTGGCGCGGTGCCGGCCATCGTCGCCGAGTACCTGGGACTGCCGCAGCTGACTCATTTGCGCAAGCTGTCGCTCGAGGGCGGAAAGATCAGCGGTGAGCGTGAAACCGACGACGGCGTGTTCACCCTGGAGGCCTCGCTGCCCGCGGTGGTCAGCGTGAACGAGAAGATCAACGAACCGCGCTTCCCGTCCTTCAAGGGCATCATGGCCGCCAAGAAGAAGGAAGTCACCAAGCTGACGCTTGCCGAAATCGGTGTCGAGGCTGACGAGGTTGGGCTGGCGAACGCCGGGTCAACGGTGCTGGGCGCAAATCCCAAGCCGCCCAAGACCGCCGGTGAGAAAGTCGCCGACGAGGGCGACGGCGGCAGCAAGATCGCCGAGTACCTGGTTTCGCAGAAGATCATCTAAGTCTCAAATCCAACACCAATTCCGTTAAAGAAAAGAAACCGCATAACCCATGGCTGAAGTACTGGTGCTCGCCGAGCACGCCGGAGGCGCTGTGAAGAAGGTCACCTCCGAATTAATCACCGCGGCACGTGTTTTGGGCGAGCCAGCCGCCGTTGTGGTGGGCAAGCCCGGCACCGCCGCGCCGCTCGTCGACGCGCTGAAGGCGGCCGGCGCCGCCAAGGTCTACGTCGCGGAATCCGACGCCGCAGAGAACTACCTGATCACCCCGGCCGTCGACGTGCTGGCCGGTTTGGCCGAATCAGCCAGTCCGGCAGCCGTTTTGTTGGCAGCCAATGCAGACGGTAAAGAGATCGCCGGCCGGCTGGCCGCCCGGATCGGTTCCGGTCTGCTGGTCGACGTGGTCGACGTCCAGCCCGGCGCCAAGGCGGTGCACTCCATCTTCGGTGGAGCGTTCACCGTCGAGGCTCAGGCCAACGGCGACACCCCGGTGATCACCGTGCGGGCCGGCGCGATCGACGCCGAACCGGCCGACGGCGCGGGCGAGCAGGTCGCCGTGGAGGTGCCCGAGCCGGCGGCGAACGCGGCCAAGGTCACCGCGCGCGAGCCTGCGACCGTCGGCCACCGACCAGAGCTCACCGAAGCGACGATCGTGGTGTCCGGTGGCCGCGGGGTGGGCAGCGCCGAGAATTTCCGCGTGGTCGAGGAATTGGCCGACTCGCTGGGCGCCGCGGTCGGCGCGTCCCGCGCGGCAGTGGACTCCGGCTACTACCCGGGCCAGTTCCAGGTCGGCCAGACCGGCAAGACGGTCTCGCCGCAGCTCTACATCGCGCTCGGCATCTCCGGGGCGATCCAGCACCGTGCCGGCATGCAGACGTCCAAGACGATCGTCGCGGTCAACAAGGACGAGGAGGCGCCGATCTTCGAGATCGCCGACTACGGCGTGGTCGGCGACTTGTTCAAGGTCGCGCCGCAGCTCACCGAGGCGGTGAAGGCCCGCAAGGGCTGACCCGCCTGTCGCGCGGCGGTTACTCGCTGTCGGCCTCTAGCGCCACCATTGCGCGTGGACCGACCGGCACGGTACTGCCGGCCCGAATCGGCTCGCGATCTTCTGAATTCGGCGTTGTGGCAGAGGTGTCGACGACGGGCATCCACGCTCGGCCGAATTCTTGCGGTGGCAAGGTGAACTCGATCGGCTCGTGGTGCGCGTTGAAGCACAGCAAAAACGAGTTGTCGGTTACTCGTTGTCCGCGGGCGTCGAGGTCGGGGATGCCCAAGCCGTTCAAATAGACCGCGACCGATTTACCGAACCCCGAATCCCAGTCTTCGTCGCTCATTTCGGAGCCGTCCGGCCTGAACCACGAGATATCGGGCTGTGCCTGTGCGCCTCGTCGGCGCACCGGCACACCTTTGAAGAACCGGCGGCGGCGAAACACCGGATGGCCGGCCCGCAGAGCGGATACCGACCGGGTGAACTCCATCAGCTCCACATCCGCCTTATCCCAGTGCACCCAAGTGATTTCGTTGTCCTGGCAGAAGCCGTTGTTGTTGCCATTTTGACTGCGGCCCAGTTCATCGCCGTGTGAGATCATCGGGACTCCCTGCGACAGCAGCGTCGTCGCAAGAAAGTTGCGCTGCTGGCGGGCACGCCGCACGTTGACCGCCGGATCGTCGGTTGGGCCTTCGATGCCACAGTTCCACGACTTGTTGTTGCTCTCGCCGTCGTTGTTGCCTTCTTTGTTGTCCTCGTTGTGTTTCTCGTTGTACGAAACCAAGTCGCGCAGAGTGAACCCGTCGTGCGCGGTGACGAAATTGATCGAAGCCACCGGGCGCCGCGCCGTGTGCTCGTAGAGGTCCGCTGAACCGGTCAGCCGGGAGGCGAATTCGCCGAGCGTTGCCGGCTCGCCGCGCCAATAGTCGCGAACGGTGTCGCGAAATTTGCCGTTCCACTCCGTCCATTGCGGTGGAAAGTTTCCCACCTGATAGCCGCCTGGGCCCACATCCCACGGCTCGGCGATCAGTTTTACCTGACTTACCGTCGGATCCTGTTGCACCAGTTCGAAAAACGCTGACAGCCGGTCGACGTCGTAGAACTCGCGGGCCAGGGTTGCCGCGAGGTCGAATCGGAAGCCGTCAACATGCATTTCGGTCACCCAGTACCGCAACGAGTCCATGACCAGTTGCAGCGTGTGCGGGTGACCGACGTTGAGACTGTTGCCGGTCCCGGTGTAATCCATGTAGTAGTGCCGGTCGTCATCGACCAGCCGGTAATAGGCGGCGTTATCGATGCCACGCATCGACAACGCCGGGCCCAGATGGTTTCCTTCGGCGGTGTGGTTGTAGACGACATCGAGGATGACTTCGATGCCTTCCGCATGCAGTGCGCGGACCATGGTCTTGAACTCCTGCACCTGACCGCCGGGTGTGCTGCTGGAGGTGTACTTGGAATCAGCGGCGAAGAAGCCAATTGTGTTATATCCCCAGTAGTTTGACAGACCTTTTTCCACCAGCGTGGAGTCGTTGGCGAAGTGGTGCACCGGCATCAGTTCGATCGCAGTGACGCCCAGAGCCTTCAGGTGCTCGATGATGACAGGATGCGCGATGCCGGCGTAGGTGCCCCGCATCCGCTCTGGAATGTCGGGGTGTAGTTGCGTCAGCCCTTTGACGTGCGCCTCGTAAATGACTGTGTCGGCGTACTCGTGGCCGGGCGGACGGTCGTTGCCCCAGTCGAAGAACGGATTGATCACTACCGACTTCGGCATGCGCGGCGCTGAGTCGTCATGGTTGCGGCTGTCGGGGTCGCCGAAGTTGTAGCTGAACAGCGCCTGGTGCCATTCGAAGTTGCCGTCGATCGCCTTGGCGTACGGATCGATCAACAGCTTGTTCGGGTTGCACCGATGCCCGGCCGCCGGAGCGTAGGGCCCGTGCACCCGGTAGCCGTAGCGCTGGCCGGGTTCGACAGCCGGTAAAAAGCCGTGCCAGACGAATCCGTCCACCTCGATCAGCGGCACTCGGGACTCGGCGCCGTCGGCGTCGAAAAGGCAAAGCTCGACCTGCTCGGCGACCTCGCTGAAGATCGCGAAATTGGTGCCCGACCCGTCGTAGGTCGCGCCCAGCGGGTAGGCCTTCCCGGGCCACTGCTCCATCGTGGACGCCACCGGCTTTGCGTCGACCGACCCGACCGTTTCCGTCACAGCGCCCTCTTTCGCCGATGGGCCGCGTTGCGACGGCCTGGCCCCGACCTGAATTGCATGCTGGGGGATACCCACCGCGCGGTGGATCACACCTGACTTCGCTTGCACGAGCAGACGCGGAATCGCACTACGCGAGCCTTTCGCGTGCGATTCTGCGTCTGCTCGCGCGAGGTTGTCCGCCGGTAACTACCGAAGCCCGCTTCGCGAGTCCGTCGAGTCGCCCGTGTCTCGCCACGCCTCGAGGATGTCGGCGTATTCGGTTGGGTTGCCGAAAAAGAAGCTGTCCTGGTCCAACCGCGCATCCGCGTGGCCCTCGCCGTTGCAGTAGCGCAGTAGCAGCCGTACCACGGCTTGAGCGCCTCGGCGGTGGCCGCATCGGTCACAATCGCGTCGACGCGTTACCCACGTCGTTTGTCGGCCGCGCCGACGTCGCCGCCAATCTCGCGGTGCGGATGATGGCCTGCATCATCGAGGTCATCCCGATCGACCGAGCCAGCCTGCGGCAGCTGCCTGGCGTCGTCGACACCGTGGCCGCTCGCTTGCGCGCGGGTCAGACGGTGGTCGCGTTCCCGGAGGGCACCACCTGGTGTGGTCTGCCGCGCGACGATGCCGGCCGCGACGCTGCCGGAGGAGAAGCGGGGCAATCCCACCGCGGGTCGGGGCCGTTCTATCCGGCGATGTTCCAAGCCGCCGTCGACACCGGCCGACCGGTCCAGCCGCTGCGGCTGCGCTGCCACCACCGCGACGGCAGCGTCTCGACCGTCCCGGCCTATGTCGGCGACGACACGCTGCTGCGTTCGATCGGCCGGGTGCTGGTCGCTCGCCGCACGGTGGCGCAGGTCTATGTCGAAGCACTGCAGCTGCCGGGTGCCGGTCGGCGTGAGCTGGCCCGCCGCTGCCAGGCCGCTATCAGCACGACGGCGGCGTCGCACCCGGCTCATCAGCCACGTCGGCCCGTGCTGGCCTCATGAGGGCGCCGCAGGTGCCGGTATCCTGGGCGGGTCATGGTCTACCTGGATCACGCCGCGACCTCCCCGATGTACCCCGTCGCCATCGAGGCGATGACGGCCGCGCTGAGCGCGGTGGGTAATGCCTCGTCGCTGCACACCACGGGTCGGGCCGTCCGACGCCGAATGGAGGAGTCCCGCGAGTTGATCGCGGCCAAGCTGGATGCGCGTCCGTCCGAGGTGATCTTCACCGCCGGCGGCACCGAGAGCGACAATCTCGCCGTCAAGGGGATCTACTGGGCGCGCCGCCACGCCCAGCCGCGCCACCGGCGCATTGTGACCACCGCGGTGGAGCACCATGCGGTGCTGGACTCGGTGAACTGGCTGGTTGACCACGAAGGCGCCGAGGTCACTTGGTTGCCCACCGCCGCCGACGGATCGGTGTCGGGCGCCGCGCTGCGTGAGGCGCTACAGCGCCACGACGACGTCGCGCTGGTCTCGGTGATGTGGGCCAACAACGAGGTCGGCACGATCATGCCGATAGACGAACTCGCCGCTGTCGCAGCCGAATTCGACGTACCCATGCACAGCGACGCCGTCCAGGCGGTGGGGCAGCTGCCGGTCGTCTTCGGCGCCAGCCAACTATCCGCGATGAGCGTGGCCGCACACAAGTTCGGCGGCCCTCCCGGGATGGGTGCGCTGTTGCTGCGTCGCGACGTCGGCTGCGCGCCGCTGTCGCACGGCGGTGGTCAGGAACGCGACATTCGTTCTGGCACTCCCGATGTCGCCGGTGCCGTCGGCATGGCAACGGCGATGCGGCTTGCCGTGGACGGGCTGGAGGCCAACAGCGCGCGGCTGCGACTACTGCGCGACCGTCTCATCGACGGTGTGCTGGCAGGCATCGAGAGCGCCCGGGTCAACGGTGCGCTCGGCCTGCGACGGCTGCCGGGCAACGCACACTTCACCTTCGACGAGTGCGAGGGCGATGCACTCCTGATGTTGTTGGATGCCAACGGAATCGAATGCTCGACAGGGTCGGCGTGCACCGCCGGAGTGGCGCAGCCCTCGCACGTGTTGCTTGCCATGGGCGCTGAGCCTGCCACTGCTCGCGGGTCGTTGCGATTGTCGCTGGGCCACACCAGCGTCGAGGCCGATGTGGACGCCGCGCTACGAGTGCTGCCTGCGGCCGTGGCCCGCGCCCGGCAAGCCGCACTGGCCGCCGCCGGGGCGTCACGATGAAGGTTCTGGCCGCCATGAGCGGCGGCGTCGATTCGTCGGTCGCCGCCGCGCGCATGGTCGATGCCGGCCACGATGTGGTCGGCGTCCACCTGGCGTTGTCGCATGTCCCGGGCACATTGCGGACCGGCTCGCGGGGCTGTTGCTCGAAGGAGGACGCCGGCGATGCCCGCCGCGTCGCCGATGTCCTCGAAATCCCCTTCTACGTATGGGATTTCGCCGACGAGTTCAAGGCAGGCGTGATCGACGACTTCGTGTCGTCCTACGCTCGCGGACAGACCCCGAACCCGTGTGTGCGATGCAACGAGCGGATCAAGTTCTCCGCGCTGGCGACACGTGCACTGGCATTGGGTTTCGATGCGGTCGCCACCGGGCACTACGCTCGGCTGTCCGGCGGGCGGCTGCGCCGTGCCGTCGACCCGGACAAGGACCAGTCCTATGTGCTGGCGGTGCTGACCTGCGATCAACTGCGCCATGCCGCGTTCCCGATCGGGGACACCCCGAAACCACAGATTCGCGCCGAGGCGGCTCGGCGCGGGCTGGCGGTCGCGGACAAGCCGGATAGCCACGACATCTGCTTCATCCCGTCGGGTGACACCCGTGCTTTCCTGGGGGAGCGGATCGGGGTGCGCCGCGGTTCGGTCGTCGACCAGCGGGGGAGCGTGCTGGCCAGCCACGAGGGGGTGCACGGTTTCACCATCGGCCAGCGCAAAGGACTGGGCATTGCCGGCCCGGGGCCGGACGGCCGGCCGCGCTATGTCACCGCGATCGACGCCGACAGTGGCACCATCGAGGTGGGCTCGGCGGCCGACCTGGATGTTCGGCAGCTGACCGGCCGGCAGCCCGTTTTCACCGCCGGGACGTCACCGAGCGGACCCGTCGAGTGCGCGGTGCAGGTGCGCGCGCACGGCGAGGCCGTCGACGCGGTCGCCGAGTTGGCGGGCGATGACCTTGTGGTCCGTCTGCGCACCCCGCTGCGCGGTGTGGCGCCCGGCCAGACGCTGGTGTGCTACCGCCGTGACCCGGACGGCGACGAGGTGATCGGCAGCGCCACTATTACGCGTGCGGCGCCGCGGCGCTAGCCGGGGACGTTGGCGGCGATGTTGGTGATCACGATCGTCGACACCGACTCCGGGAACCCGCAGAAGGTGACCTCCATCGGTGGGGTCGGGCGCCGGATGCCGGTACCGCGGTGCCGTCCGTCATGCGGGTGCAGGCTGCGGCCAGCAGGGCCGCAGCGAACAACACCAGCACTCGTGACGTCATCGTTTTCCAGCTTCCGTTTATCCGAGCCTAATCGTGCCGGCGGGCCCTGGCGCGTCGCGCCCGGAACTCGATCGAATACGGTTGGCTGGTGAGCGTTTTCGCAACCGCCAGTGGGACCGGGTCGTGGCCCGGCACCGCTGCGCGCCAAGCGGCCGAGGTGGTCGTCGGTGAGTTGGGCGCCGCGATGGCCCACATCGTCGAGCTGCCCGCCCGGGCAGTGGGCGCCGACAGCGTCGGCCGCGCCGGTGCGCTGCTGATCGACATGGCCATCGACACGGTGCCACGGGGCTACCGCATCGCGGCCCGGCCCGGCGCGGTGACGCGGCGTGCGATCAGCCTGCTCGCCGAGGATATCGACGCGCTGGAAGAGGCGTGGGAGACCGCGGGGTTGCGGGGCAGCGGGCGACCCGTCAAGGTGCAGGCGCCGGGGCCGATCACACTGGCCGCCGAGCTGGAACTGGCCAACGGGCATCGCGCGATCAGCGATCTTGGCGCCGTGCACGATATCGTCGCCTCACTGGCCGAAGGCGTCGCCGCACACCGGGCCGAGGTGTCGCGTCGACTCGACACGCCCGTGGTGGTGCAGTTCGACGAGCCGTTGCTGACGGCGGCGGTAACCGGGCGGCTCGCCGGGGTGACCGCGCTGAGCCCGGTCGCCCCCATCGACGAGACGTTTGCCACCGCCATGCTCGACACCTGTGCGGCCACCGCTGGCGCCGAGGTGTCGGTGCACAGCTGCGACGCGGAGTTACCGTGGAAAGTGTTGCAAAACAGCAATATTGCGGCGATTTCGATCGCCGTGGCGACCCTTGGGGCCGCCGATATCGATGCCGTCGCCGAATTCGTCGAATCGGGCCGCACCGTCATGCTCGGCGTAGTGTCGCCCAGCGCACCGACGCGACACCCCTCGGCGGAGGAGGTTGCCGCCGCCGTCGTGGCGGTCACCGACCGGCTCGGGTTCGGTCGCTCGGCGTTGCGCGACCGCATCGGTGTCACCCCGGCGTGCGGTCTGGCCGCGGCGACCCCGCAGTGGGCGCGCACTGCCATCGGGCTGGCTCGGCGCGCCGCGGAGGCCTTCGCCGACGACCCCGACGCCATCTAGCCTGCGCGTCGCAGGCTAGATGAGTGGCGCTCGACCCGATGGTCTCGCCAACCTAAGTGGTCGCGCTCGTAAATTCGTCGGGGGTGGCGTTCAAGCGGCGCGGGGCTGGATGGGGCTGTGCTCGCGTTGATGGCAGTCGAGCCTGGTTAGCGGTTCGTCGAGGTCGGTGGTGGTGAATTTCCATTTGAATGGCCGTGCGTACTGGTTGTAGCTGGCCCCCAAGGCGTTCAGGCGGTCGATGATGGCGTCAAGGTCGGTGAAATCGTTGGGCGAGAGCGCTTTTCGCTGAACGATAGAGAAGTAGATCTCGATCTGATTGAGCCAGGACCCATGCGCCGGAGTGCGCACCGGGATCGCGTTGGGGAACTGGGCGGCGAGCCGGGCAAACGGCTCGATGCCGGTGGTGTCTTCGCAGCGGCCGACGACATACGCGCGGTGCACGTCGTAGGCTGCCAGGTAAGCCAGCGCGCCGCCACGGTCGTAGTCGTGGTCGACCCGCATCGTGCGCGCCACCCCGGGCGGGAGCGTGGGATGGCAGCGGCAGCGGGGGTTTGAGCGCGTCCTCGGACAGCCAGCGGCCGATGGTGGCCGATGAGATCGAAGCGCAGATTCCGCTCGTGGTGGCGTAGTGGGCCAGTTTCCGGGCACGCCAGCCCGGCATCGGCTGGTGGGATGCGCGCGGCCGCTTTGACCTGGGCGATCTGCGCCGCGGTGAACACTGGCGGGCGCCCGCAGCGTTTCGCACCGCCCAGCGAGGCCGCCCCGGGTGCCGCGCACCAGCGGCGCCGCCATTTGCGCACGGTCTCCGCACAGACCCGCAGCGACGCTGCGATCACCGCGTTCGGGGTTCCCTCGGCCGCGGCGAGCACGATCTTGGCCCGCGTGACCAGGCGTTGCTCGGTGCGCCCGGCCCGCACCAGGCGGCGCAGTCCGCGCCGCTGCGGCCCGGTCAACGTGATCCGGTCGGCGGGCGGCCTGATGCGGCTGCGTTACGGCGGATCAGCCTCCCGCTGGGGCTTCGCGATCTACCTGGCCAGCAAGAACGGCTACCAAGACTCAGTACTACCCACCGGCCACACAGCAGGCTCACCCGAAGACGCCCTCGACACCGCCTGCGGCCTCTACCTCGGCGACCCAACCGCCTGGACACGACCCCCGACGAACTTATGGGCGCGAGCCCTAAGGAACCGATCTACGCTGCCACCGGCATGCTCAAGCGGCCCGCCTCACGACCACGACGGCAATCTCGGCACCCTCCGATAACCTGCCAGGGTGAGCTCAGCAGAGGCTGACGCGATAGCGCCGGAAGTCCGCAGGCTTTGGCGCGAAGTGGCCGACGAGGTGCGCGAACACCAGTTCCGCTACTACGTGCGCGACGCGCCGATCATTTCCGACGCGGACTTCGACCAGCTACTGCGTCGGCTCCAGACACTCGAGGAGCAGTATCCCGAGCTGCGCACGCCCGACTCGCCGACCCAACTCGTCGGCGGCGCAGGCTTCGCCACCGATTTCACCTCGGCCGACCATTTGGAGCGGATGCTGTCGCTGGACAACGTGTTCAGCACCGACGAGTTCGACGTGTGGGCGGCGCGCATCCACGCCGAGGTCGGTAACGATGTGCCGTTTCTGTGCGAGCTCAAGATCGACGGTGTCGCACTGGCTTTGGTGTACCGCGACGGACGGCTGGTGCGGGCCGCGACCCGCGGCGACGGCCGCACCGGCGAGGACGTCACGCTCAACGCTCGCACCATCGACGACGTCCCCGAGCGGCTCACCGCCAGCGACGACTACCCGGTGCCCGACGTGCTCGAGGTGCGCGGTGAAGTGTTTTTCCGGGTCGCCGATTTCGAAGCGCTCAATGCGGCGCTGGTCGAAGACGGCAAGACGCCGTTCGCCAACCCCCGTAACAGCGCGGCCGGGTCGCTGCGGCAAAAGGACCCGGCGGTCACCGCGCGCCGCAAGCTGCGGATGATCTGCCACGGGGTGGGACACATCGAAGGGTTTCGGCCACCGACCCTGCACGACACGTACCTGGCGCTGGGCGCCTGGGGCCTGCCCGTCTCCGAACACACCACGCGGGTGCAAAGCGCTGCCGGCGCCCTCGAGCGCATCGCCTACTGGGGCGAGCACCGCCACGACGTCGACCACGAAATCGACGGCGTCGTCGTCAAAGTCGACGATGTGACGCTGCAGCGCAGGCTGGGATCCACCTCGCGGGCACCGCGGTGGGCGATCGCCTACAAATACCCGCCGCAGGAGGTACAGACCAGGCTGCTCGACATCCGGGTGAACGTCGGGCGCACCGGCCGGGTCACGCCGTTCGCGTTCATGACACCGGTCACCGTTGCCGGATCGACGGTCGGGCTGGCCACCCTACACAACGCCGCCGAGGTCAAGCGCAAGGGTGTGTTGATCGGCGACACGGTGGTGATCCGCAAGGCCGGCGACGTGATCCCCGAAGTGCTGGGTCCGGTGGTCGACCTGCGCGACGGCTCCGAGCGCGAATTCGTCATGCCGACAACGTGTCCCGAATGCGGAACTCCGCTGGCGCCGGCCAAGGAGGGCGACGCTGACATCCGCTGCCCCAACGCGCGGGCCTGCCCGGCGCAATTGCGTGAACGGGTATTTCACGTCGCCGGTCGCGGCGCCTTCGACATCGAAGGCCTGGGCTACGAGGCGGCCATCGCGCTGCTGAAAGCAGACGTGATCGGCGACGAGGGTGACCTGTTCGGCCTGACCGAAGACGACCTGCTGCGCACCGAGTTGTTCACCACCAAAAGCGGGGCAGTGTCGGCCAACGGCAAGCGGCTGCTGGCTAACCTGGACCGGGCCAAGAAGCAGCCGCTGTGGCGGGTGCTGGTGGCGCTGTCGATTCGCCACGTCGGTCCGACCGCTGCCCGCGCACTGGCGACCGAGTTCGGCAGCCTGGACGCCATCACGTCCGCCTCGACCGAGCAGCTGGCCGCCGTCGAGGGGGTCGGCCCGACCATTGCCGCCGCGGTGACCGAATGGTTCACCGTCGACTGGCATCGGGCCATCGTCGACAAATGGCGCTCGGCGGGCGTGCGGATGGCCGACGAGCGCGACGCCAGCGTGCCCCGGACGCTGGAAGGATTGACGATCGTGGTGAGCGGCTCGTTGACCGGCTTCTCCCGCGATGACGCCAAGGAGGCCATCGTGGCGCGGGGCGGCAAGGCCGCCGGTTCGGTGTCGAAGAAGACCGACTACGTCGTCGCCGGCGATTCCCCGGGATCGAAGTACGACAAGGCAGTTGAGCTCGGCGTGCCCATCCTCGACGAGGACGGATTCCGAGAGCTGTTGGCCGACGGGCCTTGATGAATGATCAGGGCAGCAGTGGCAGCCGCCACAGCGGGGTATGCGGCTCCAGCAGCCACATCCGGATAGCGCTGAACCGGAACAGTCGCAGTGTGCCGGTGATGAGTATCGCTGCGAGCGGCAAATCTGCCACCGTCGCGGTCAGCTCCGACACCAGGAAGTCTCTGGGTCCGGCGGTCATCAGGTCGAACCACGCATCGCAGATCAGCAACATGCCGGTCGCGAACGCAGTCAGCAGCATCACCTGTCGGCGCAACAGGCCGAACACGACGGTAGCCGCCATCAAAGCGAGCAGCAGCAGGTCGAAGCCGACCCAGGTCGCCGTCCAGTCGTGCACCAGGTAGACGTCGGGCAGCGCGAACGAGAGATAGACGATCCAGGGAATCAGCACCAGCGTCCCGCCGATCATGAGCCCCAGCCAGCCCCGGCGAGTCCGGTGCACCGCATCTACCGGCAGCCGATCGGAGAGCGGCCGCTCAAGTCGGTGTATGAGTTGACGCCGTTCGTCCGGGGACATCACGGCGATCTGGGTATCGGATAACAGCACCACATCTGCTCAGTACCCCGTTTTTCGGCACTGTCAATGAAACAGGGTTCCGACGATCCCGGCCAGATGGCCCAGCCGCGCCACCTCTGATGGCCGGAAAACCGGCCTGCCGGGGCGGCCCAACTGAATACCTTGGTCGGAGCCTTTTGGATACGGTTAGCGTTCAATGCTCGCGAACGGCCCGCGCACGACCGTAAAGACTCTCGAGTCAGGTCAACCGCGCAGCTTGTCGCTGGCCTGGCGATGCGTGGCGGCCGTCGCAGCGATACGGCGGCGGTGCGCGGTAAATGAGTGATCGAGAGGTAGTCGTGGATGCAGCAAAATTGACGCTGATGTTTGCTGCAGGATGCGAAGGTGTCGGGTTGTCGGAAAGAGGTTGGCTGTGACTGATTGGTCTCGTGGCGGCGGGCACGGCGGCCCGACCCCGGTCGGTCCCGTCGAGACGACGGAAGCGACAAGAATTCGGTCCCCGCAGCGGAGAGCACAGCGGCAGCAGCCGCCACCTCCGCCGACTCCGCGGCCGGCGCCCCCGGCCGTGGTAACCGCGCGAAGGCCCGAGTCAGGGGCCGGGGACCCGGCATGGGCGCAGGCTATGGGCCCCTGCGCTCACTGGACCCCCGCCAGCGCGATAGCGTCGCGATCTCGACGCGTGATGCGCTCTCGCCGTGGACGCGGCCGAAGACGGGTCGACCGGTGAACCATTCGCGCAGGTTTTCCTGGCTGAGCGGTCCGGCGGCGAGATTGGCGCTGTGGTTGACCGCCATGGTCGTCGAAGGTGCGACGAGCCCGGTCAGCGGCTTTGCGGCCACCGCGTTAGTGCGGTGTAAATCGGTTTCGGGAGCTGGTCACACGATGGCTTCGTATGGTGTCTCACGGACACGTCTGCGGTAGAGGTTGGGGTAATGCACCCACGTCGACACGTGACGTGGCGTGGCGGTCACCGCGGGTTGGCCGCTGCGGGTGGCTGGCGGTGCTGACATCTGGCTGCACGTCGGTCGCTGATGGGGTGGCGGTCCCGGCCACCGATTTGGGCCATGACCCCCCACGGTGTCTGTGGCGGCCCTAGACGGTTTGCTGCTGCCACCGGAGCAACTCAACGCGGTGCTGCTCACGGAGGGGCTGGTCTTAGACGATTCAAGCACAACCGGCCAGGGGGGCAAAACCGCCGCAGATGACTGTGCGGCGGTGTGGCGGGTTGCGTGGTGGCCGGCGTACGAGGGGAGCGGCTGGGTTGCGCCGCGTCTCCGGTTCTTTGAGGATCCGCCCGACGGCGCCACGCTGCGGGTTTGGCAGGACGTGGTGTCGTTTCCGCTGCCGGTGGACGCCAACGCGTTTTACGCCAAACAGATCGCCGCCTGGCGCACGTGCAACGATCGGCGCTTGGAACAGCGATACCTCGACGCCCCGGCCGGGCCCGAAGAGTTCTACGATTTCGGCCAGGCCGACGAGCGTGACGGCATGTTGACGATGTCGAGCACCGAGGAAGCGGTCGACACCGGATGGGGTTGCGAGCGGGCGTTGACGGTCCGCAACAACGTTGCCGTCGACATCCAGGTATGTGGCCGGCGGCCCACGGGCCAGGCGCAGGCCTTGGCCACCGCGATCGCAGCGAAAGTGCCGGTGACCTAGAGACATGCGACGGGTAACGAGAATTGGGCATACCGCGGCCGGGATGCTGTCATGTGCGGCGGTTGCTGCCGCGTGTTCGACCACGGTGGCTGGCACTGCGCGACCGCTCCCAGCCCGCGACGGCAAAGCGCCGGTGGCGGCGCCGGCTGATCTGCCCAAACTGTTGCTGTCGGATGCGCAGATCAGCGACATCATCGGGGTCGGGCCGCTGGTGACGTTCGATCCCTACACCGGCATAACGCCACCGCAGGGCGAGTCATACTCAGACCAGTCGTGCGCAGAGGCGGTGTGGAACACCATGTGGACCGCCTACGACGGCACCGGCTACAGCGGGGCGGCGGGCCGCAAAGTGGGCGAGCCCGGCGACAAACATCCGCACGACATTGATCAGGGTGTGGTGTCGTTTCCTACCGCCGATGCGGCGACCCGGTTGTGGTTCGCGTGGTGCTTGATTGGCAGCGCTGCGCCGATGTGCATTTGAGCTCCACCTAACGCCTCACCGGATCCGGAAGTGGACTGGTACACGGTGGGGTTTGCCCAGCCTTCGGACAATATTTCGACCATCGTCGACACGCTTGAAGGCGGGGAAGGACACACGCATGGGCGCGCGATCGCGTCGCGCTCCAACGTGGTGATCGATGTGTATGTGGCGGGGATGGCCATGACGGCCGACAAGGCGGTGGCGGTGGTCAACGCGATCGCCAACAAGATGCCGCACTGAATACCAGGACTCCTAATGAGTATTAGCGGGTCCGGCCTTCGGGCAGACTTGCTACCGGTAGCGGCCGGTGGGTGAGCACTGATGCCTCCTGGATTTCGAGTCCTGATGTCAGATCGTCGCCCCCACCGGTTCGCCCGGGAGAAGGGATCGCTGATGGGATGTCGTGCCCGCCCGCGTGGCGTGAGCACTGCTTCATTAGGTCGCCGAGAGTTCTCCCGCACGCTGCCGGCTGTAACCCGGACAACTGCAGACAGGAGCGAGGAGTGGCGAAATTGCTGTACGTGGGCGACGATTGGGCGGAAGATCATCACGACGTCGAACTGATGGACTCGGCGGGACGCAGGCTGGCCAGGGCGCGGCTGCCCGAGGGCGCGGCCGGGATCGCGCGGTTGCACGCGATGATCGGCGCCGAGCTGGGCGCCGACGCCGACATGGCCGAGGTGGCGATCGGAATCGAGACCGACCGGGGCCCGTGGGTGGCCGCGCTGATCGCGGCCGGATACACCGTGTACGCGGTGAACCCGCTGTCGGTGGCCCGGTACCGGGAGCGGCACAGCGTCTCCGGCGCCAAGAGCGACCCGGCGGACGCACACACGCTGGCCGACATGGTCCGCACCGACTCGCACCAGCTGCGCCCGGTGGCCGGCGACAGCGCGGCAGCCGAGGCGGTGAAAGTTGTTGCCCGCTCGCACAAGACGATGATCTGGGACCGCACCCGCCACACCCAGCGGCTGCGGCACGCGCTGCGCGAGTACTTCCCCGCCGCGCTGGAAGCCTTCGACGATCTCGACGCGGCCGATGCGCTGGAACTGCTCGGCAGAGCCCCCGACCCCGCGTCGGCGGCGAAGCTGAACCGCAGCCAGATCCGGGCCGCGCTCAAACACGCCGGTCGCCGCGACATCGACACCAAGACCAGCCGGATCCAGGACGCGCTGCGCGGCGAGCAGCTCGGCCGCGACCCGGTGATCACCACCGCGTACGCGGCTGCCACCCGCTCGATCGTGGCCGTGCTCACCACCCTCAACGAGCAGATCGCGATCCTGCAAGAGCAGGTGGAGGAGCATTTTCACCGGCACCCGGACGCTGAGATCATCCTGTCGCAGCCCGGCCTGGGACCGATCCTCGGCGCCCGGGTGCTCGCCGAATTCGGCGACGACCCAGCACGGTACGCCGACGCGAAGGCCCGCAAGAACTACGCCGGAACCAGCCCGATCACCCGCGCCTCCGGCAAGAAGAAGGTCGTGCTCGCGCGGTTCGTGCATCAGGACAGGCTCATCGACGCGCTGATGACGCAGGCGTTCTCCGCGCTGCGCGCCTCGCCCGGCGCACGCGCCTACTACGACAAGCAACGCGCCCGCGGCCTCGGCCACAACCCCGCGCTGCGCCAGCTCGCCAACCGGCTCGTCGGAATCCTGCACGGCTGCCTCAAGACCCGCACGCTCTACGACGAAGCCACCGCCTGGCCGTCCCACAATCAAGATCAACAAACCGCCGCTTGACATTTAAGCTCCTGGGATGTCTGACATAGCTCAGGAATTGGTGACAAACCCAAAGACCCAGGTCAACAAGAAAATAACCCGGGTCAACAAAATGCCGCTTGACAAACCTAGTTCATGGGATGTCTACCTCGACACCGCCAACAAATGGGGCATCAACAAACTCCACGCCCTCCGCCAACTCTTCACCACCGGCGCGTGGCTACCCCCAATGCTCGTCCCCAGCTGAACAGCTACGCCGCCCACCCCGGCTACTCATTAGCGATCGCCCGGCTCCTGACGCAGGCGTCAAGCGACCTTGAGCTGCTTGCGCCAATTCGGGTAGAGGGCGTCGGCGTCGTGGGGAAAGCTTTCAAAAGCACGGGCGAACTCCCGATACTCTTTTGCCCACGCCAACGGGTCGGCCTTTGCCTTCCAGCACTCATAGGCCTGACGTAAGGATTTGGCACCAGCGGCTGGGCCATCGACGTGCCCGTAACATCCGCCTCCCGCCGTCATGATGAGATTCCCGTGCCCCAAATTATCAAAGAAGCCCGGGGTCCGAACCGCATTCATTCCACCGGAGATGATCGGCGTCGTCGCCCTCATGCCGTGCCACTCCTGATGGTAATAAGGGCCATCGGCGCTGTCCCGCTCGATCATGTAGGCAATGGCCCGGTCATCCTTGCCGCCTTCCATCTTGCCGTAGCCCATAGTCCCCACATGAATTCCGGATGCCCCCAGGAGCCGTGACAACTTGATGTGGACGAAGGTGGTATAACCGCGGGGATTGACCCCCGATGTGATGGCTCCGTGGCCGGCCCGATGGTAATGAAGGAAGACATTTGGGAAATGGCGGCGCACTGTGGCGACACCGCTTGGCCCGGCGACAAAACCGTCCACGAGAAAGGCCACCTTATTCGCATCATTGCCGAAAACCTGGAGGATGTATTCGCCGCGAGCGATAATTTCCCTGGGATCATCAGCCGTAATGTTGAACGAGAATAGCTTGGCTTCGCCCGTCTTGTCCTGGGCGCGACGCATCGAGTCGGCCAAGAGCGGAACGACTTCCCGCATCGGACAGAATGGCTGGTTGCCCTGGGGCTCGTCATTCTTAATGAAATCCCCGCCCAGCCAAAAGTCATAAGCGGCATCGGCAAAAGGCTTGGGACGCAGGCCCAGCTTGGGCTTGATGATGGTGCCCACCACGAAACCGCCATCCACAGGAGATCGCCCCAGAACGCGCCAAAGTTGGCTGATGTTGAGCGCCGGGCCATCAAAAAGGAGCAAAGCCTTGGGAGGCACGTAGACATCCATGAGGCGCAGGCTGATGAAATCTGCCATTCCCTGATTATTGCCAACGATCAGGCTGGTGAACTGCGAGAGCATCATCCGCCCATCGGTAATGTTGCGGTCGAAGAGCTCCAGCGGATAGGCCAGCTTTATCAAGCCGCCGGCCTCGCCGAACGCCTGCTCGTCAATGGCGTAGACCAAGGCATCCACGCCACGGGTGAAGTCGTCGGTCGTGCTCACCTCCACGTTGGTTCCGGTGGAGGATTCAGCAGCCACGTGCGCCGCCGTCGCCAGGAAGCCGTGGCCGGGCTTTGGCTGGAGCCGGTACGTGCAGAGAACGTGGTTGCCCTCCGCAATGAGCCTGCCCTCTTCCAGCTTCAGGTTGCTGTAGCGATGTGACTGGTCATAAGCCATCTGTAATACTCCTTTGGTGTATAAGCGGATTATACGGTGCTTGTATGTAGCTATTCAGCTGGGGGCTAGCGCTGGGGGTAGCCAGGCGCCGGTGGCGAAGAGCTGGCGGAGGGCGTGGAGTTTCATGGAGTTTGTTGATGCCCCATTTGTTGGCGGTGTCGATGTAGACATCCCATGAAACTGGTTTGTCAAGCGGCATTTTGTTGATCTGGGTTATTTTATTGTTGACCTGGGTCTTTGGGTTGGGGCCATGCGGTTGATTCGTTGTAGTTGGTGCGGATTTTGAGGCAGCCGTGCAGGATGCCGACGAGCCGGTTGGAGAGCTGGCGTGGTGCGGCGTTGTTGCTCAGCTCCCGGTCGCGTTGTTTGTTGCAGTCGGCGCGGGCGCCGGGTGAGGCGCGTAGCGCGGACTGGGCTTGGAGCATGAGCGCGTCGATGAGCCGGTGGTTGTGCACGAACCGGGTGTGCCACGACCTTCTTCTTGCCCGACGCACGGGTGATGGGGCTGGTGCCGGCATAGTTCTTGCGTGCCTTGGCATCGGTGTAACGCCCTGGGGCATCACCGAATTCGCCGAGCACCCGGGCGCCGGGCAACGGTCCCATGCCGGGCTGGGACATGATGATCTCAGCGTCCGGGTGCCGGCCAGAATGGGCCTCCGCCTGCCCTTGCAAGACCTCGATCTGCTCGTTGAGCGTACGAAGGACTGCCACGATGGAGCGGGTGGTAGCCGCGTACGCGCCGGCCATCGCCTCGCGGCGGCCGAGCTGCCGGCCGCGCAGAGCGTCCTGAATACGCGCGGTTTTGGTGTCGATGTCGCGGCGGCGGGCGCCTTTGAGCGCAGCCCGGATCTGGGGGCCAGTCAGCTTGGCCGCCGAGGCCGGGCCGGGCGCCTTGGTCAGCAACTGCAGCGTGTCAGCGGCGTCGAGGTCTTCGAAGGCCTCTAACGCGGCCGGGAAGTACTCGCGCAGCGCATGCCGCAGACGCAGCACATGGCGAGTGCGTTCCCAAATCAGCGTCTTATGCACGCGGGCAACCACTTTGATCGCCTGAACCTGAGAACTGTCGGCTGCGACGGACCGCAGCTGAATGCGCGTCGGTGCGCACCATGTCAGCCATGATCCTCCGCCCAATCGTCTTCCACGAATAACAAAACCAATCCTCCTGGTTCGACACCAATGGATGATTCGGTAACGTGCGGGCGAACTGCCGGCAACCTAATGAACCAGTGCTCACGCCACATGCGGCGGGCACGACATCCCATCAGCGATCCCTCCTCCCGAGCTAACCGGCGGGGGCAACGATCTACCTCTAGCTAGGACTCGAAGTCCAGGAGCTAACAGTGCTCACCCGCCGGCCGCTACCGCTAGCGAGTCTGCCCGATGGACCGGCCCGCTAGTTCCGGTTAGGAGTGCACGATGGCGAAGTCGGCGAGGCCTTCCACGGTGCGCGGGCAGCCGCCGGAGCTGCGTTGCTGGATTTCGACTGGGCGCAGGGTGCGTTCGGCGTCGTTGTTGGTGAACGGCACCGACAGGTCGGTGGCGAAGCGCAGGATCATGTCCTCATAGCGGCGGAACCGGGTGATCAGGGTGCGGCCTTGGCGGCGAGTTCGGTGTGCTGGCGACGGTTTTCGTCGCTGCCGTGGGCCAGCGCGCCCAGGTAGTGGTTGCGGATGGCCGCGAGTACGGCCGGGTCGAGGGCTTCGGCGCCAGCGGCGCGGGCGGCGGTGGCGGCGTGGTGGGCGTCGAGCAGCACGCCGGCCAGGGCCAGTGCCCATTGCTGGTGGTCGGGGTCGGCGTCGGAGATCGAGCGCAGGTCGCGCAGCAGATGCGCGGCGCACCAGGCGTGGATCGCGGGCAGATGGCTGTGGCCGGCGTAGCCGTCGCGTACCAGCACCCCGGTGTATTCGGTGAGCACGCCGCCCTCGCCGATGGTGGCGGCCCAGCGGTGCCCGACGTGCATCAAGGTCAGGTATTCGGTGCAGGCGACGTGCACGTAGGACAGGGCGCCGCCGGCACAAGCTGGCCGTCACCCGTAGCTCGCCGTCCTCGACCGCGGCCTTGCCGACACGCGCGCCGGGCAGTTCGAAGAGGGCATTGAGTAGGGGTGACGCGCGCACGGACGGCTCCGGGATCGATTGGGGTTAGAGCCCTCGAACCTAGATCACGTCCGTGCGCCCCCGCTCACCCTCCTCGCCCCATACCACACGCTCGATGATCCACATCGACGTCAGGAGAGCCGAATATTTCAATGCAACAGGGTTCCGACGATTCCGGCCAGGTAGCCCAGCCGCGCCACCTCTGACGGCCGGAATACCGGCCCGCCCGGCCGGCCCAGCATCACCGCCGTATCGGGCGATCCCAGCGGCGCGGCGACCAGCGTGGTGTCCAGCTCACGCCAGACCTGCGGCACCCAGTCGTCGCCGGCGTCCAGGGCAGTGGGGTGCTGGATAGGCATCCACGGGACGGCGTCGAGTCGGGTTTCCGGCGCGCCCGGGCTGCCGACCACGGGCCGGATCCCGTTCTCGGAGCTGCGCAGCACCGCACACCAGCTCACCCGCAGCACCTGCGGCGCCTCGGCGACCAGCACCTTTAGCTTGCCCGCGGTGTCGCCGGCGGCGGCGACGTGGTCAATCAGTTCCAGTTCCCGGTGGGCTTCCAGCAGGCCGGTGTGCGGTCGCAGGCTGTCCACCCGCACCCCGTTGAGTGCTTCGGCAGCGGTGATCAGCGTGTCGGGCATGGCTCTCGGCGGCAGCTCGACCACGAGGTCGTCAATCGCGTAGCCGGACCCGCGTTCGATGACATCCAGCGACAAGATGTCGGCGCCCACCGAGCCCAGGGCCAGGGCCAGCGAGCCGAGGCTGCCTGGCCGGTCGGCAAGCTGAATGCGCAGCAGATAGGAAGGCACCTGCAACACTGTTGCACAGCCACGCGCCCGCGGCATGTCGGCGGCGAGTGTGCTGCCAGCGTCATATTCGGACAGCCCGATAGGCTCTTGCGTCGTGTCCCAGATCTCCCGCGACGAGGTGGCCCATCTGGCCCGTCTGGCCCGGCTGGCATTGACCGATGCCGAGCTGGACACCTACGCCAGCCAACTCGACGCCATCCTGACCCATGTCAGCCAGGTCCAAGCCGTCGACGTCACCGGTGTCGAGCCAACCGACAACCCGCTCAAAGACGTCAACGTCGCCCGCCCCGACCAGATCACACCGTGCCTGACTCAGCAGGAAGCGCTCGCCGAGGCGCCTGAAGCCGTGGACGGGCGCTTCGCTGTCCCGCAGATCCTCGGGGAACCGCAATGACCGACATCATCCGGCTCGACGCCGCGACGCTGGCCGGCAAAATCGCCGCCAAGGAGCTGTCGTCCACCGAGGTCACCCAAGCGTTCCTGAACCAGATCGCGGCGACCGATGGACGCTACGGCGCCTTCCTGCACGTGGCGGCCGATGCGGCGTTGTCGGCCGCGGCAGCCGTCGACAAGGCGATAGCCGCCGGCGAGTCGCCGTCACCGCTGGCAGGAGTGCCGTTAGCTCTCAAAGACGTGTTCACCAGCCGCGACATGCCGACCACCTGCGGGTCGAAGATCCTCGAGGGCTGGCGTTCCCCCTACGACGCCACGGTGACCGCGCGCCTGCGAGCAGCCGGTATCCCGATCCTGGGCAAAACCAACATGGACGAGTTCGCGATGGGCTCGTCGACGGAGAACTCCGCCTACGGCCCGACTCGCAACCCGTGGGACACCGACCGGGTTCCGGGTGGCTCCGGGGGCGGCAGCGCTGCCGCGCTCGCGGCGTTTCAGGCACCGCTGGCCGTCGGAACCGACACCGGCGGCTCGATCCGCCAGCCGGCCGCGCTGACGGCGACCGTCGGCGTCAAACCCACCTACGGCACGGTGTCCCGCTACGGCCTGGTGGCTTGCGCGTCATCGCTGGATCAGGGCGGTCCGTGTGCGCGCACCGTGCTCGACACCGCGCTGCTGCATCAGGTGATCGCCGGACACGATCCGAAAGACTCCACCTCCGCCGACGCCGACGTTCCCGATGTCGTCGGCGCCGCGAAGGCCGGCGCCGCGGGAGATCTGAGCGGTGTCCGCGTCGGCGTGGTCCGGCAGTTGCGCGGCGAGGGTTATCAGCCCGGTGTGCTGGAATCGTTCAACAGTGCCGTCGAGCAGTTGACCGCGATCGGCGCCGACGTGTCCGAAGTCGACTGTCCCCACTTCGATCACGCGCTGGCCGCCTACTACCTGATCTTGCCGTCGGAGGTGTCGAGCAACCTGGCCCGCTTCGACGCCATGCGCTACGGGCTGCGGGTCGGCGACGACGGCACGCACAGCGCCGAGGAGGTGATGGCTCTTACCCGGGCGGCCGGGTTCGGGCCAGAGGTCAAGCGGCGCATCATGATCGGCACCTACGCGCTGTCGGCGGGCTACTACGACGCCTACTACAACCAGGCGCAGAAGGTGCGCACGTTGATCGCCCGTGACCTCGACGCTGCCTATGCATGCGTGGACGTGCTGGTGTCGCCTACCACGCCGACGACCGCATTCCGGTTGGGGGAGAAGGTAGACGATCCGCTGGCGATGTATTTGTTCGACCTGTGCACGCTGCCGCTGAATTTGGCCGGCCACTGCGGAATGTCGGTGCCGTCGGGGTTGTCGCCGGACGACAATTTGCCGGTCGGGCTGCAGATCATGGCGCCGGCGCTGGCCGACGACCGGATCTACCGGGTGGCGGCGGCCTACGAGGCCGCCCGCGGACCTCTGCCGTCAGCCATTTAACTGGCGCGAGCAGACGCAGAATCGCGTAAAAAATCGCCTAGCGCGTGCGATTCTGCGTCTGCTCGCGCCACCCGGGCGACAACCAGGCAAGATGAGGGGCATGCGGATCGGAATTCTTACCGGCGGCGGGGACTGTCCCGGGCTCAACGCCGTCATCCGTGCGGTGGTGCGCACCTGCGACTCGCGATACGGGTCGTCGGTGGTCGGATTTCAGGACGGATGGCGCGGGCTGCTGGAAAACCGGCGCATGCAACTGCGCAATGACGACCGCAACGACCGACTGCTGACCAAGGGCGGAACGATGCTGGGCACCGCCCGGGTACACCCGGACAAACTGAAGACCGGACTAGACCAGATCAAGCAGACGCTGGACGACAACGGCATCGACGTGCTGATCCCGATCGGCGGCGAGGGAACGCTGACCGCCGCGCACTGGCTCTCCGAGGAGAACGTCCCGGTTGTCGGCGTGCCGAAGACCATCGACAACGACATCGACTGCACAGACGCAACTTTCGGCCACGACACGGCGTTGACGGTGGCCACCGACGCGATCGACCGGTTGCACAGCACCGCCGAGTCGCACCAGCGGGTGATGCTGGTCGAGGTGATGGGCCGGCACGCCGGCTGGATCGCGCTCAACGCCGGGCTGGCGTCCGGCGCTCACATGACGCTGATCCCCGAAAAGCCCTTCGACGTCGAAGAGGTGTGCCGGCTGGTCAAATGGCGATTCCAGCGCGGCGACTCGCATTTCATCTGCGTGGTCGCCGAAGGCGCCAAACCGGCCCCCGACTCGATGACGCTGCGTGAAGGCGGCCTCGATGAATTCGGCCACGAGCGGTTCACCGGCGTGGCCGACCAGTTGGCCGCAGAGGTGGAGAAGCGCATCAACAGGGAAGTCCGGGTGACTGTGCTCGGCCATGTCCAGCGCGGCGGCACGCCGACCGCTTACGACCGGGTGCTGGCCACCCGCTTCGGTGTCAACGCGGCCGATGCCGCACACGCCGGCGAGTTCGGCAATATGGTGGCGCTGCAAGGCCAGGACATCGGCCGGGTGCCACTGGCAGACGCGGTGCGCCAGCTCAAGCTGGTACCGCAAAGTCGCTACGACGACGCCGCCGCCTTCTTCGGTTAACCCCGGGAACGTCACCCCCGCTTTACGTTCATGCAGGCTCGGGTTCACCCGCACGCCACTGAGGATCGGCCAGTTCAGCGCCCGTCTCAGGTGTTCCGCGCCCAGTCGCAGTGCTACCGTCGAAGACATGAATCCCCGCGATTTTGATCGCGGTGTAATTCACAGATCACCGCCCAGGGTGGTGCGGCAAAGTTACCCGCCGCACCACCGAACTTCGACGGGTCAGCCACGGCCGGCCCACCCCGCCGGTCCCGGCGATCAGCGGTCGCCATGGCCGGCTCAACCGCCGATCGGGACAGCCACTGTTCCAGCAGTCCAGGCAAAGACGCCGCCGGCTGGGTCGCCGCGCCCGGTGCGCAGGATCGCACTCGACAGCCTGGAAGATCCATACGCCGAACCGCCGCCGGAATTCAGCTGGCGAAGCTTGCTAACCCGGCTCACCGGAATCCACCTGGGTCCGAGCCGAAGCGAGAGCTATGAACTCGAGCTGCGTGGTCGGGTCCGGGCGCCCTTAGGCAGCGCGTTTCCCATCGCCGTCTTGAACCTCAAAGGTGGCGTCGGCAAAACATCGGTCGTCGAGGCTCTTGGCTCAACATTCGCCGATGCACGCACCGACCGGGTGATCGCCTTGGACCTCGACGGCGGAGATCTCGCCGACCGGCATGGCTACGAAAACCAGCTGAGCCTGGTCGATCTGCTCGCCAATCGGTCGGTGACGAGGTATCCGGACGTGCGAGCGTACACCCGACGCAACCGTGCCGGCCTGGAGCTGCTGGCGCTGCCGAACTATTCAGACACCGACTGGCTCCTCAATCGCGACGACGTCCGTAGAGCGTTTTCGATACTCCGGAATCACTACTCCGTGGTGTTGATGGACTGCGGCAAGGCGCTCAAATCCGCTGTGACGGAAGCGGTTTTGTCCGAGGCGCGAGCCCTTGTGGTGGTCACCAACGCTTCGGTCGACGCAATCGAGAAGACTCGAACCACAATTAAGTGGTTGTCCAAAAACGGATATCGGCGACAGATCGAGTCGACGGTGCTGGCGATCAACCACACCGAACAAGGCAAGGCCAGCGGCCCGGTGAGCAACCGGCTTCAGCAGCTGTCGGACCAGTTCGCGCCCGAACGTGTGGTGAACCTCCCGTTCGACCGGCATGTGCACCAGGGCCAAGAAATCGCTCTCGGGCAGCTGGGCAAGCGGGGCAGCCGAGGCTACCTGGAGATGGCCGCCGCGTTGGCCGACATGTTCCCCAGACGCGATATGGGAACGCCGGCGCACTAGCGCCGCCAGTCAGGCGTCGGTCGAACGTCGCCCATTAGGATCGAGCGTATGACTTCTGCCGTGAGTGCTGCCAAGGCGCCCAATGCGGAACTGCTCGACTACGACGATGTCATCGTCCGCTACGAGCCGGTGCTCGGCTTGGAAGTGCATGTCGAGCTGTCCACCGCCACCAAGATGTTCTGCGGCTGCGCCACCGCGTTCGGCGCCGAGCCCAATACCCAGGTGTGCCCGGTATGCCTGGGCCTACCTGGTTCGCTGCCGGTGCTCAACGCGGCCGCGGTGGAATCCGCGATCCGGATCGGGTTGGCGTTGAACTGCGAGATCGTGCCGTGGTGCCGGTTCGCCCGGAAAAACTACTTCTATCCGGACATGCCGAAGAACTACCAGATCTCGCAGTATGACGAGCCGATCGCCGTCAACGGCTATCTGGATGTGCCGCTCGAGGACGGCACCAGCTGGCGAGTCGAGATCGAACGTGCACACATGGAGGAAGACACCGGCAAGCTGACCCATTTGGGCGGCGAAACAGGCCGCATCCACGGAGCAACGACGTCGCTGATCGACTACAACCGGTCGGGCGTGCCGTTGATCGAGATCGTCACCAAGCCCATCGAGGAGACCGGTGAACGGGCCCCGCAAATCGCGCGGGCCTATGTGACAGCCTTGCGAGACCTGTTGCGCGCGTTGGGTGTTTCCGATGTCCGGATGGATCAGGGTTCGATGCGCTGCGACGCCAACGTGTCGCTGAAACCGATCGGCGCCAGCGAATTCGGCATCCGCACCGAGACCAAGAACGTCAACTCGCTCAAAAGCGTCGAGGTCGCCATCCGCTACGAGATGCAGCGGCAGGGCGCCGTTTTGACCGCCGGAGGACGGATCACCCAGGAAACGCGCCACTTCCACGAGTCCGGCTACACCAGCCCGGGCCGTACCAAGGAGACCGCCGAGGATTACCGCTACTTTCCTGAGCCCGACCTGGAACCGGTGGCGCCCAGCCGCGAGCTCGTCGAGCGGTTGCGTCAGACCATTCCGGAATTACCGTGGTTGCGCCGCAAGCAGGTCCAGCGGGAGTGGGGCGTCTCTGACGAGGTGATGCGCGATCTCGTCAACGCCGGGGCCGTCGAACTGGTGACCGCGACCGTCGAGCACGGCGCTTCCAGCGAGAAGGCCCGCGCCTGGTGGGGCAACTTCCTGGTGCAAAAGGCCAACGAGGCGGGCGTGGAACTCGATGAATTACCGATCACCCCAGCTCAAGTCGCGGCCGTGGTGGCGTTGGTCGACGAAGGCAAGCTGTCCAACAAGTTGGCCCGCCAAGTCGTCGAGGGTGTGCTCGCCGGCGAGGGCGAACCTGAAGCGGTGATGACCGCGCGGGGATTGGCCGTGGTGCGCGACGATTCATTGATTCAAGCCGCGGTTGACCAGGCATTGGCGGCCAATCCCGATGTCGCCGAGAAGATCCGGGGCGGCAAAGTTCAGGCCGCAGGCGCGATCGTCGGCGCGGTCATGAAGGCCACCAAGGGTCAAGCCGACGCAGCGCGGGTGCGCGAGCTGGTGCTCAAAGCCTGCACTTAGCGGCTGGCGGGGTTCTACGCCGACGGCAGCGCAATCGTCATCACATCCGACGGCTACTTGTTTCCCGCGCGAGGGGCGATGGCCGACGCCATCCCGAACCCGTCGATTCGTATGCTCGACGGGGTGGCTCATCTGGCCGGTCTGGAAGATCCAAGACTAGTGAGCACTCTCGTCGAGGAGTTCCTGTTGCAAGACGAACATGACTCTGGCCCAACGTAACTAGCCGAACTTGGCGGGCATTTCGGCGATGTTGGGTGATGATGGCGATGTGGGCGACGACTCTTTCGACCGACTGGTCGGGATGCTGGACTACACGATGTTCGTAGTGACGACGCAAGCCGACGGTCATCCCTCGGGCTGCCTGGTCGGCTTCGCCACCCAGACCAGCATGCGGCCTGTGCGGTTTCTGGTCGGACTGTCCAAGAACAACCACACCACTCGGGTGGCGGCGCGATCTGACCACCTGGCGGTGCACGTGTTGGCGCGCAGGCATATCGGGTTGGCGCATCTGTTCGGGGGCCAGACCGGCGACCAGGTCGACAAATTCGATCACTGCTCATGGCGCACCGGCCCGGAGGGCATGCCGATTCTCGACGACGCGGTGGCATGGTTCGTCGGCAGGACGCTCAAGCGGTTCGATCTCGGCGACCACATCGGTTACCTGTTGGCACCTCTCACCGGAGATGCCGTTGAAGCCGCCAACGATCTGGTCAGCTTTTCCGACGTCGCTGATATGGAGCCGGGTCACCAGGCCTGAAGCGGCCTACGTCGAACTGCTCGCTAGGTCTTGTCCTCGTTGGCCCGCGGGAAACCGCCGCCGTGCGGGAACAGGGGGAACACCACGTCGTCGAGCTTCGTGGCGTCGCCGTCGGTCTTGTTAACCGTTGCCCCCCAGACGTTGCCGTCCGGCGACATCCGCAGCGCCCACGCGTGCCCGTGAGTGTCTTTACGGACGACGTCAGGCGGGCCGGTGACAGCACCGGTTCCCTGGGCGAGGTGGACGGCCACCGTCTGCATGGTGTTGATCAAGTTGACCAGCACGGTGCCGTCCAACGCCGCGCAGCCGGCCACACCCGGCCGGTCCGGCCACGTCCACACCGTGGATACCTTGGAGTCCTTTCTGATCCGCTGCAACCGGTCGGCGGTGGGGGCGCGGTCGAGGACGTAGAGCGAGCCGTCGACGGGGTCGGTGCACAGCCCGCCGCCCGCGCCGATACCGCTAAGCGCGGTGGTGGGTGGTGCCTGGTTGAGCGTGGTCGGCTGCTCGATACGGATGACTTTGCCGGCCAACGATGCCGGATCGGCGGCCATCGCCGGGTTGCCCGCATCACCGGTGAGCACGACCAGCGTGGTGGGGCTGGTGAAGAGCAGCGCACCGGTGTTGCCGGTGGCGCCTTTCGGGATCCCGGTCAAGATGTCCTTCGGGATATCGCCGTCAGCGATGCGGACAACCCGATTGTCGACAGGCGTGCTGATGTAGGCGTACATCAACCGGTCCTGTGAATAGGTCGGTGAGAGCGCGATGTCCATCAGCCCACCGTCGCCGGACGGGTCGACCGGGATGACGGTCTTCACCTTCGGCTCGGCGCTGACCGACACCTCTTTGACAGCGCCGGTGGTCCGTTCGGCCACCAGCGCGGACTTGCTGTCAGGCTGCATGAGCAGGCCGCTGGTGGTTTCCAGGCAGCCCTGCATCACCCCTGGTGCAGGGCACTTTTTGGGGAATGGCTTGTCAGGCAGCGGTGGTGGCGGGGGAGGTGTCGAGCTCGGCGGCGGATGACGCTGGGGCTCGGTGGTGAACGGCTGCGATGCGGCATCGTTGAACTGCGCGCAACCGGCTAAAACCAGCAGCGTTGAGCAGAGCGCGGCCAACCCGCGCCGCCTCGACCACCACAACTGCATAGCGGCCAGATTACGGACATCTCGGCTTGGTTGCCCGCGACGGGGTGGCGCGCGTCTTCCCCGGATTGCCCGCAAACGAGCAGTCGCGTGCGGCGACACGCTAATCGGCACAGCGAAAGCGCCGCTCAAATCCCCAATTCGGGCCGAATTGCCCTTACCCTGACACGAGTGACCAGTCAACCGAATGACGCACCGTGGCAGCGGCCAGAGGATACCGCGGCGCGAACTCCGGCGCGGCCGAGCTCGGCAAGCCTGGTCGACCCGGAGGACGACCTGCCGTCAGCCACGTATGCAGGCGATTTCGAGACGACCACCATCCCGCACTACGACTCCAGTGCCTCCAGCAATGCGCGCCCGGCCAGTACGGGGTACGGGCTGATCGGGGGCCAGGAGCCGTTGCCCTACCAGCCGCACTCATCCACCGGCCGACACTCGGGGTTCGGCCCGGAGGGCATCGACGAGCGTAACGAGGACGACGACGAGCGGGTGCGCGCCGCTGGCCGTCGCGGCACGCAGCATCTCGGTCTGCTGATCCTGCGGGTCGGCCTGGGCTCGGTGTTCGTCGCGCATGGGCTGCAGAAGCTGTTCGGCTGGTGGGGCGGGCAGGGACTGAGCGGATTCAAGAACTCGCTGTCCGATATCGGCTACCAGCACGCCGACATCCTCACCTACTGCGCCGCCGGCGGCGAGATCGCCGCCGGCGTGCTGCTGGTACTGGGGCTATTCACGCCGCTGGCCGCCGCGGGCGCGCTGGCTTACCTGATCAACGGCCTGCTGGCCGGGATGTCGGCTGCGCACCATGGGAAGTCGTTGCCGTTCTTCCTGCCGAACGGACATGAATACGACATCACGCTGATCGCGATGGCCACCGCCGTGGTCCTCGTCGGCCCGGGACGCTACGGCTTCGACGCTGGTCGGGGCTGGGCGCGGCGGCCGTTCATCGGGTCGTTTGCGGCGCTGATCGGGGGCGTCGGCGCCGGCATCGCGCTGTGGGCGCTGCTCAACGGCGCCAACCCGGTGACCTGAGCCGGCTCAGCTGTACGGATTAGGCACTCGGCCGCCGCTGGCCTGGGTGAATTGCGGCAAGGTCGCGAAGGTGACCGCAGGCAACCGCAACTGGTCGCCGTTTTTGAGCTGCGCGCGCGCCCACGAGCCTCTGCTGAACCGCAGCCCGTCGATGTCCTCCCACCGCACGGCGCGACTGCCCAGCAGCGTGCGCACTGTCACGCCGTCTTGATCGGCCTGCGTGCGAAGCCGAAAAATCAATGCCGACAACACCACCGGAACGATCAGCAGCGGTGCGGTCGCCGGCCAGGTCAAGACGGGCACCAGCAGGCCGAGCGCGAAAAAACCCACCGCGAAGTGGGCCATCGGCGAAATGTTGATCACCACTGGCGGTGTTTCCAGCGAATCTTTCGCCACACTGGCATCATGTCATCCCTTGAAATTGCAACGAGGGCTGTGCCGGGAGCGGAACGCACGACCGTGGACGCAATCTCAACGCCTGGGTGGCCTGCCAAGCCCAAATTTGACTGCTGACCTGTGCGGAGGATACCGTCGGGCATTATGGACAGCCGTGAAATGCTCGTAGTACTCGGTCGGCGCGTCGGTGGCTGATTAGACCGGGTTATTCCCAAGCCGGGAGTAGCTTTTTCGAGCACCAACGCGCAACCCTCGTGCAGCCGCTGAGCTGGCGGGGGTTTTTTGTTGGCAGTGCTTGTCAACCTCCGACGCCAACCATCAGGATGTAAAGAGGAACCAGTGAGCGCTCCCACCACGCGACAGCCACAGCCGTCGCAACCCCTCAACGGCACGCGGGCCAAAGCAAAGACGCCCACGCCTCAACCGAAACGCATTGCGCCACAACAACTCACCGGTGCGCAATCGGTAATCAGGTCGTTGGAAGAGCTCGACGTCGACGTCATTTTCGGAATCCCTGGCGGCGCCGTATTACCGGTCTACGACCCGCTGTTCGATTCGCAGAAGCTGCGCCATGTGCTGGTGCGCCACGAGCAGGGCGCCGGTCACGCTGCCAGCGGCTACGCACACGCCACCGGAAAAGTCGGCGTCTGCATGGCCACCTCGGGTCCCGGCGCCACCAACCTGGTGACTCCGCTGGCCGACGCGCAAATGGATTCCATCCCAGTGGTCGCGATCACCGGGCAGGTCGGTCGCTCGCTGATCGGGACTGACGCCTTCCAGGAGGCCGACATCTCCGGCATCACCATGCCGATCACCAAACACAATTTTCTGGTCCGCAACGGCGATGACATCCCCCAGGTGCTGGCCGAGGCTTTTCATCTCGCGGCTACCGGCCGGCCCGGGGCGGTGCTCGTCGATATCCCTAAAGACGTGCTGCAAGGCCGGTGCACGTTCAGCTGGCCGCCACGCATGGACCTGCCCGGCTACAAGCCGAACACCAAACCGCACAATCGCCAGATCCACGAAGCCGCCAGGTTGATCGCCGCAGCGCGCAAACCTGTGCTCTACGTCGGTGGCGGCGTCATCCGCGGCGAGGCGTGCGAGCAGCTGCGCGAATTGGCCGAGCTGACCGGCATTCCGGTGGTGACCACGCTCATGGCGCGCGGTGCGTTCCCGGACAGCCACCGTCAGCACCTGGGCATGCCCGGCATGCACGGCACGGTGGCCGCGGTGGCGGGACTGCAGCGCAGCGACCTGTTGATCGCGCTGGGCACCCGTTTCGACGATCGGGTGACCGGCAACCTCGACTCGTTCGCGCCCGAGGCCAAGGTCATCCACGCCGACATCGACCCCGCCGAGATCGGCAAGAACCGACGCGCCGACGTGCCGATCGTGGGTGACGTCAAGGCTGTCATCGCCGATCTGATCGAGGCGCTGCGCCACGCTCGCGTGCCGGCCAACATCGATATCGCCGCCTGGTGGGACTACCTCGATGAGGTGCGGGCCACCTACCCATTGAGCTACGGGCCGCAAAGCGACGGCAGTCTGGGCCCCGAGTATGTGATCGAGAAGCTGGGTGAGATCGCCGGCCCGGAGGCCGTGTATGTCGCCGGCGTCGGCCAGCACCAGATGTGGGCCGCACAGTTCATCAAGTACGAAAAACCGCGTAGCTGGCTGAATTCCGGCGGTCTGGGCACCATGGGGTTCGCCATCCCGGCGGCCATGGGCGCCAAGCTCGCCCGCCCGGATGCAGAAGTGTGGGCGATCGACGGCGACGGCTGCTTTCAGATGACCAACCAGGAATTGGCCACCTGCGCGATCGAGGGCGCGCCAATCAAAGTGGCGCTGATCAACAACGGCAACCTGGGCATGGTCCGTCAATGGCAGTCGCTGTTCTATCAGGAGCGCTATTCGCAGACCGACCTCGCCACCCACTCGCACCGCATCCCGGACTTCGTCAAGTTGGCCGAGGCGCTGGGCTGTGTCGGATTGCGTTGCGAGCGTATGGAAGATGTAGCAGACGTCATTGCTCAGGCGCGGGCGATCAACGACCGGCCGGTGGTGATCGACTTCATCGTGGGCGCCGACGCTCAGGTCTGGCCGATGGTTGCCGCCGGAACCAGCAATGACGAGATCCAGGCGGCCCGTGGCATCCGCCCGCTGTTCGACGACGAATCCGAAGGGCACGCCTAATGACCGGATCGCCGAAGACGCACACATTGTCGGTGCTCGTCGAAGACAAACCCGGTGTGCTCGCGCGCGTGGCTGCGCTGTTCTCCCGCCGCGGATTCAACATCGAATCGCTTGCGGTGGGGGCCACCGAGCAAAAAGACATGTCGCGGATGACGATCGTCGTCTCCGCCGAGGAAACGCCGCTCGAGCAGATCACCAAGCAGCTCAACAAGCTCATCAACGTCATCAAAATCATCGAGCAAGATGACCACAATTCGGTGGCACGGGAATTGGCCCTGATCAAGGTGCGGGCCGACGCCGGCACTCGCAGTCAGGTCATCGAAGCGGTCAACTTGTTTCGCGGCAAGGTTATTGACGTGTCGCCGGAGTCATTGACCATCGAAGCCACGGGTGACCAGAGCAAGTTGGAGGCGCTCCTGCGGGTGCTGGAGCCCTTCGGTGTCCGCGAGATCGTGCAGTCCGGCCTGGTATCGCTGTCTCGCGGGCCACGCAGCATCGGCACGGCCAAATAGTTCATCGAGGAGAAGGAACACACAGTGGCATTAGAGATGTTTTACGACGACGATGCGGACCTGTCGATCATCCAGGGCCGCCAGGTCGGCGTCATCGGGTACGGCAGCCAGGGGCACGCGCACTCGCTGAGCCTGCGTGATTCCGGCGTCCAGGTGCGCGTCGGGCTCAAGGAAGGCTCAAAGTCCCGCGCCAAAGTCGCCGAGCAGGGCCTGACCGTCGACACGCCCGGCGAGGTGGCCAAGTGGGCCGACGTCATCATGCTGCTGGCCCCCGACACCGCCCAGGCCGACATCTTCAAAAACGAGATCGAGCCCAACCTGAAGCCCCGCGATGCACTGTTCTTCGGCCATGGCCTCAACATCCACTTCGACTTGATCACGCCGCCTGCCGACGTGACCGTGGCAATGGTCGCCCCGAAAGGACCGGGACACTTGGTTCGTCGCCAGTTTGTCGACGGCAAGGGTGTGCCGTGCCTGATCGCCGTCGACCAGGACCCGGACGGTAACGGCGAGGTGCTGGCGCTGTCCTACGCCAAAGGCATCGGCGGCACCCGCGCCGGCGTCATCAAGACCACCTTCAAAGACGAGACCGAAACCGATCTATTCGGCGAGCAAGCCGTATTATGCGGCGGCACAGAGGAATTGGTGAAAACCGGCTTCGACGTCATGGTGGAGGCGGGCTACCCGCCGGAGATGGCGTATTTCGAGGTGCTGCATGAGCTCAAGCTGATCGTCGACCTGATGTATGAGGGCGGCATCGCCCGGATGAACTACTCGGTGTCCGACACCGCTGAGTTCGGTGGGTACCTGTCGGGTCCGCGAGTCATCGACGCCGACACCAAGGAGCGGATGCGCGGCATCCTGCGCGACATTCAGGACGGCAGCTTCGTCAAGAAGCTGGTCGCCAACGTCGAAGGCGGCAACAAGCAGCTCGAGCAGTTGCGCAAAGAAAACGCCGAGCATCCCATCGAGGTCGTCGGTAAAAAGCTGCGCGATCTGATGAGCTGGGTGGACCGCCCCATCACCGAAACGGCCTAGCCCCCGCTACGGCGAACGTGAAGCTGTTGCGAGTTTTCTGGCGAATTCCCGCAACGGTTTCACGTTCGGCGGATTGGGCCGTTCCGCTCGCACGCCGAGCACCGGTTGCCGGAGGTCACCGTTGCTGAATGCGGGGCACCACGGTCGGTGCCCCCGGTCATCCGGCCACACCAGCTGTAATGCCCGCAGCTCGCTGCCATAGAACGCGACCGCCACGTCCATGTGGGCATCGGGATGCTGCACCTGAACAACCCCCAGTAGTACGTCACCGGCTATTGAGATCAGCTCGCCTGGAATCGGCCTTCCGCCAGCCACCAGATAGTCGGCGACGCTGTTGAGCATCCGAGCCGCCGGCTGCGGCGACAGCCCTGTCACCAACAGCTCGGGAAGGCCGCGCTCGTGCAAACCGACCGTGTAGGCGTACGGCGCGCGGTCGCTCTCCACGAGTTGCACCACCCAACCCTTGCTTTCCCACCGCCTCATGCATGGCCTCCAGCCACTCCTGCACCCTGGCCTCAGGGTGATCGCATTTCCAGGTGTTTGTCCTCCGGCCGTCATGGTTACCGACAGGATCCACCGGGGCACCGACACGCCACTGGTGTGCGATCCCGGCTCCGCCGCGCTGGCGATCACCGCTTAGGCTGGCCGGGTGAGCCTGCCTGTCGTTCTGATTGCTGACAAACTTGCCCAATCAACCGTCGCCGCGCTGGGCGACGACATCGAAGTGCGCTGGGTCGACGGCCCGGAGCGGGAAAAGCTGCTGGCGGCGGTACCCGAAGCCGACGCCCTGCTGGTGCGCTCGGCCACCACCGTCGACGCCGAAGTGTTGGTCGCCGCACCCAAGCTGAAAATCGTCGCCCGGGCCGGTGTCGGGCTGGACAACGTTGACGTCGAGACCGCCACCGAACGCGGTGTGCTGGTCGTCAACGCCCCGACGTCGAACATCCACAGCGCCGCCGAGCACGCGCTGGCGCTGTTGCTGTCCGCCGCGCGCCAGATCCCCGCGGCCGACGCCTCGCTGCGCGAGCACACCTGGAAGCGGTCGTCGTTCTCGGGTATCGAAATCTTCGGCAAGACCGTCGGGGTGGTCGGGCTGGGCCGCATCGGGCAGTTGGTGGCGCAGCGGTTAGCGGCTTTCGAAACAAACATCGTGGCCTACGACCCCTACGTGTCGCTGGCCCGCGCCGCCCAGCTTGGTATCGAGCTGCTTCCGCTTGACGAGCTGCTGGCCCGTGCCGACTTCATCTCGGTGCATCTGCCTAAAACGCCTGAGACAGCGGGTCTGATCGACAAGGACGCGCTGGCCAAAACCAAGCCCGGGGTGATCATCGTCAACGCCGCCCGCGGCGGTCTGGTCGACGAGGCCGCGCTCGCCGACGCAGTCAGCAGCGGACACGTTCGGGCCGCGGGCATCGATGTGTTCTCCACCGAGCCCTGTACCGACAGCCCGCTGTTTGACCTGCCGCAAGTGGTGGTCACCCCGCACCTGGGCGCCTCGACTGAGGAGGCACAGGACCGCGCCGGCACCGACGTGGCCGCCAGCGTGAAGCTCGCGCTGGCCGGAGAGTTCGTTCCCGACGCGGTCAATGTCGGCGCCGGGGTGGTCAGCGAGGAGGTGTCACCCTGGCTGGACCTGGTGCGTAAGCTTGGCCTCCTGGTGGGTGTGCTTTCCGAGGAGCTGCCGGTGTCGCTGTCGGTGCAGGTGCGCGGCGAGTTGGCCGGCGAAGATGTTGAGGTGCTGCGCCTTTCGGCGTTGCGCGGGCTGTTCTCGGCGGTCATCGAGGATCCGGTGACGTTCGTCAATGCCCCGGCGATCGCGCAAGAGCGCGGCGTGGCAGCCGATCTCGCTACGGCCACCGAAAGTCCTAACCACCGCAGCGTCGTCGACGTGCGGGGCGTGGCTTCCGACGGTTCGGTCGTCAATGTCGCCGGTACGTTGTCCGGGCCGCAGCAGGTGGAAAAGATCGTGCAAATCAACGGCCGCAACTTCGACCTGCGCGCCCAGGGCACCAACGTGGTGATCCACTATGTCGACCGGCCGGGAGTGCTGGGCAAGATCGGCACCCTGCTCGGTGATGCCGGGGTCAATATCCACGCCGCCCAGCTGTCCGAAGACGCCGAGGGCCCGGGCGCGACGATCGTGTTGCGCGTGGACCGTGCAGCGCCCGCCAATGTGCGGGACGCGATCAGCGCGGCTGTCGATGCCTACAAGTTCGAAGTGGTTGACCTCTCGTAAGACGCGTCGGCGACGATGCGAAGCGGAGCAATGAGGAGAAGCGGCGCCGATGAGATTGGCAGTGATTCCCGGCGACGGCATCGGGCCGGAGGTCGTCGCCGAAGCAGTCAAGGTGCTTGACGCGGTGCTGCCCGGTGTGGAGAAGACGAATTACGACCTGGGGGCGCGGCGGTTCCACGCGACGGGTGAAGTACTGCCCGAGGCGGCGGTGGCCGAACTACGGGCACACGACGCGATTCTGCTTGGTGCTATTGGGGATCCATCGGTGCCCAGCGGCGTGCTCGAGCGGGGTCTGCTGCTGCGGCTGCGCTTCGAGCTGGACCACCACATCAACCTGCGTCCCGCCCGGCTGTATCCAGGCGTGCGCAGCCCGCTCGCCGGTAACCCCAGTATCGATTTCGTGGTGGTCCGCGAGGGCACCGAAGGTCTGTACACCGGCACCGGCGGCGCGATTCGGACCGGCACCACCCACGAGGTGGCCACCGAGGTCAGTATCAACACCGCGTTCGGTGTCAGCCGGGTTGTGCAAGACGCTTTCGAGCGGGCGACCCAGCGCCGCAAGCACCTGACCCTGGTGCACAAGACGAACGTGCTGACGTTCGCCGGATCGCTGTGGTCTCGGACCGTTGACGAAATCGGCGAGAAGTACCCAGACATCGAAGTGGCCTACCAGCACGTCGACGCCGCGACCATTCACCTGGTCACCGACCCGGGCCGGTTCGACGTGATCGTCACCGACAACCTGTTCGGCGACATCATCACCGATTTGGCCGCCGCGGTAAGCGGAGGCATCGGGCTGGCCGCGAGCGGCAACATCGACGCCACTCGAACCAACCCGTCGATGTTCGAGCCCGTGCACGGCAGCGCCCCCGACATCGCCGGTCAGGGGATCGCCGATCCGACCGCCGCGATCATGTCGGTGGCGCTGCTGCTTTCCCACGTCGGCGAAGACGCTGCCGCCGCGCGAGTGGACCGGGCCGTGGCGTCCCATCTGGCCAGTCGCCCGACCGGACGGCTATCCACCGTCGAAGTCGGCGAAAGGATAGCGTCCGCGCTCTAACCTCGAGCCCGGGCGGCAGCACCTTGACCGGCACGATCCGCACGGCCAGCAGCGGGGAAAGTCCGCAGACCAAGAACGCCAACGAGTAACCGTGGGCAGTGATCAGCCCGCCGAACACCGGAGGCGCGCCCGCCGCCATCAACCGCTGATAGGTGTTCTGCAGACCCAATGCGCGCCCGCTCCAAAACGGTCCGGCATATTCGGTGATTGCGGTGGATTCCAGCCCGTTGTCGAGGATCGCGACCACCGCTGCCGCGACCATCAACGGTACGGCGACTGATGAGCGCAGGTGATCGGCCAACGCCAAGCCGGCCAGTACCACGACACCCACCACGGCCATGATGCGCACCGGACGCAACCGCGAGCCGACCCGGTCCGACCACCGGCCAACCAAGACCCGGCCCACGGCCCCGAGCAACTGGCAGAGCGTCACCAGCGCGCCCGCCGAGGCAACCGACCAGCGATAGTTTGTGATCAGCCAGATCAGCATGAACGTCACGGTCACCGTCTGCGGGACCATCAGCAGTGCCGAGACGGCGTGAATCCGACGCAGCACCCACGATCCGCGGTAGGGGTTGGCCAGCTCCCGCTCAGTGGCCGCGTGCCATCGCGTGCGGGCCGGGTCGACAACCGCGACGGCGCTGGTCACCGCCGATGCGGCACACAGCACGGCCGGAAATATCAGGGCCGACGTCGCCGACGGGCTGCGCTGAGCGAGTCCGGGGATGACCAACGCGCCCAAGGCAATTCCGAGCGGCTGCGCAGTTTGGCGAATACCCATCGCCAGACCGCGTTGCTCGGGCGGGAACCACCCGGACACCAAGCGCCCACCGGCCGAGTTGCAGCTGGCTGCCGCCATACCGCCGACGAACAGCCACGCAGCGAACGCCACCATCGAGTGGACTGTCGTCGCCGCGTAGCCGGCTGCCGCGGTCAGCGCTGAACCGAGCGTCAACACGATGCGTTCGCCCACCCGGTCGAGCAGATAGCCCCACAGGATCAGCGTCGCCACCATGCCGAAACTCGGCATCGACGATAGCACGCCCGCCTCGGCCAGCGGCGTGCCCAGCTCGTCCTCCAGGGCGGGGATCAGGAAAGCGACCCCGTTGATGAAGACGAACGCACTTGCCGTCACCGTCAGCGAGACGACGACGATCGACCAGCGTCGGCCCGCACTGAGGATGACCGTGCCGGTCAGCTCCCTCGGCATCAATCCATGCTCGCACAGCCCACCCGCGCAGGTCGCGGCCGACGGTCACTAGGCTCAGGCGAATGCGCCTTGGCCGAATTGCGAGTCCTGACGGCGTCGTATTCGTCAGCATCGACGGCGACGCGGGTGAGCCCGACTGGATGACGGCCCGTGAGATCGCCGAGCATCCCTTCGGCACTCCGACTTTCACCGGCCGCTCGTGGCCGCTGGCCGACACCCGACTGCTGGCTCCGGTGCCGGCGAGCAAGGTGGTCTGCATCGGCAAGAACTACGCCGAGCACATCGCCGAGATGGGCGGTGAAGCGCCGGGCGACCCGATCATTTTCCTCAAGCCCAATACCGCGATCATCGGGCCCAACGTGCCGATTCAATTGCCCGCTAACGCATCGCCGGTGCATTTCGAGGGCGAGCTGGCGGCCGTTATCGGTCGGCCCTGCAAGGACGTCACGGCCGCGCGCGCGCCCGATGCCATCCTGGGCTACACCGTCGCCAATGACGTGTCGGCCCGCGACCAACAGCGCGCTGATGGCCAGTGGACAAGAGCGAAGGGCCACGACACGTTCTGCCCCGTCGGGCCGTGGATCGTCACCGACGTTGATCCGTCCGACCTCGAACTGTGTACCGAGGTCAACGGCGAAGCCAAGCAGCACAGCCGTACCTCGTTGATGATCCACGACATTGGTGCGATCGTGGAATGGGTTTCGGCGGTAATGACGCTGCTGCCAGGTGATCTCATTCTCACCGGCACGCCGGCGGGTGTCGGGCCCATCGAAGGCGGCGACACCGTCAGCATCACCATCGCCGGAATCGGAACGTTGACCAATCCCGTTGTCCGCAAAGGAAAGTCGTGACTGAAGCAATCGGCGTGCGGGTGCGGTTCTGCCCGTCGCCAACCGGTGTACCGCATGTCGGCTTGATCCGCACCGCGCTGTTCAACTGGGCCTACGCTCGACACACCGGCGGAACCTTCGTATTCCGCGTCGAGGACACCGATCCCGAACGTGACAGCGAGGAAAGCTACCAGGCGCTGTTGGATGCGCTGCGCTGGCTTGGGCTCAATTGGGACGAGGGCCCCGAGGTGGGCGGAGCCTACGGCCCGTATCGGCAGTCGCAGCGCAGCGACATCTACCGCGACGTGGTTGGCCAGCTGCTCGCCTCGGGCGAGGCGTACCACGCGTTCTCGACGCCTGCCGAAGTCGAGGCGCGCCATCTGGCCGCGGGCCGCAGTCCAAAGCTGGGCTACGACAACTTCGATCGTGATCTGACGGACCAGCAGCGAGCGGCATATCTGGCGCAGGGCCGTAAACCGGTGGTGCGGTTGCGGATGCCCGATGAAGACCTGGGCTGGGACGATCTGGTCCGCGGACCGACGACATTCGCGGCGGGCGTCGTGCCCGATTTCGCATTGACCCGCGCAACCGGTGATCCGTTGTACACCTTGGTCAACCCGGTCGACGACGCCTTGATGAAGATCACGCATGTGTTGCGCGGTGAGGACCTGTTGCCGTCGACGCCGCGGCAGATCGCGCTCTACCAGGCGCTGATCCGCGCTGGGATTGCTGATCGGGTTCCGCAATTCGCCCATTTGCCAACGGTGTTGGGCGAAGGCACCAGGAAACTGTCGAAACGTGACCCGCAGTCGAATCTGTTCGCCCACCGCGACCGCGGCTTCATCCCGGAAGGGCTGCTGAATTACCTTGCGTTGCTGGGCTGGGCGATCGCCGCCGACCGCGACGTGTTCAGCCTCGACGAAATGGTGGCCGCTTTCGACGTCGTGGACGTCAACGCCAACCCGGCGCGGTTCGACCAGAAAAAAGCAGACGCGATCAACGCCGAACACATCAGACTTCTCGACGCCGACGATTTCACCGGCCGGCTGCGCGACCACTTCAATACGCATGGGCAGCACACCGGACTGGACGACGCACGGTTCGCGGTGGCTGCCGGCCTGGTGCAAACCCGCATCGTCGTGCTGGGTGACGCGTGGGACCTGCTGAAGTTTTTCAACGACGACCAATACACCATCGACCCCAAAGCGGCGGCCAAGGAACTGGGTAGCGACGCCGGCCCGGTGCTCGACGCCGCGATAACAGCGCTGGACGGGCTGGCGAATTGGACGCTGGCCGATATCGAGACCGCCCTCAAAAGCGCATTGGTCGAGGGGCTGGGGCTCAAACCGCGCAAGGCTTTCGGTCCGATCCGGGTCGCCATCACGGGATCGTTGATCAGCCCGCCGCTGTTCGAATCCGTCGAGCTACTTGGCCGCGACCGCAGCCTGCGCCGGCTGCGGAGAGCGCGTGAGTGCCTCGGGCGTCCGGCGACCGAGGCGTGAGAACCTCCCAAATTGTTTGGTAGTCTGCACGTCGGCCCTTGGGCAGCTGGCCGCAGGACTGTCACGTCGTCTGCGGGAAGTCTTTGACCAGCTGTTTTAGGCGGCCAGTGGGGTATGGTGTAATTGGCAACACAGCTGATTCTGGTTCAGCCGTTCTAGGTTCGAGTCCTGGTACCCCAGCAGTGTTTTGCAGGCTTTGTCCACGGTTCCTCTACCGCCAATACCGCCAATACCGCCAATACCGCCAATACCGCCAAGCAATTGGGCGGACACATGCCGGTGAGCTATGCTGGCACCTCGGACCGTTTCTGAATCGGTTCTGGCCCCGTCGTCTAGCGGCCTAGGACGCCGCCCTCTCACGGCGGTAGCGTGGGTTCGAATCCCATCGGGGCTACTTACCCACGGGCGAGCAGACGCAGAATCGCACGGATCCGATCAGTTCGATGCGATTCTGTGTCTGCTGGCGCTAGCCGGTCCCCAGCACGGCCGGCGCTGTCGAACCACCGACCGGCATGGCCGGCAAGTCCAGCTTGCGGTGATCCCAGGAACGCGAGCGACGGGCCACGGTGCGCACGCAGACGCGCTTGTTCATCATCTGCTCCACGACCGGCTTCATTTCGTCGCTGTAGGGCCCGGTGTAGCGCTCGAACACGCTGACTCCGACGCGGTGCGAGACAGCGGGATCGTCGACAATCTCGGCGACGCCTTCGAACGACACTCCGCGCAACGTGTCGTAGGTGTCGCCGTCCTCAATCAGAAAGCTCACCCGCGGGTCACGCGTGAGGTTGACCGCTTTCTGCGACTTGGCCTTGGTCTCCAGCCAGATTTCGCCGTCAACCACGGCGTACCACATCGCGGTCAAATGCGGCTGCCCGTCGGGGCCGATGGTGGCCAGCGTCCCGGTGCGGCTCTTGACGACAAAATCGGCGATCTCGTCGGAAGACATGACGATGCTCGCCCGCTGCTTGGTTCCCATGGCGACAGTGTGTCAGGTTGTTACAGCCGGCTGGTCAGGGCGTCGGCCGCCGCGAGCAGATCAGCCGCCCAACGCGCTCCGGGGCGACGGCCAATGCGGTCGATCGGACCCGACACCGAGATGGCGGCGATCACCGCACCGCTGGTATCGCGCACCGGCGCCGACACACTCGCCACTCCCGGCTCGCGCTCGCCTGCGCTTTGTGCCCAACCGCGGCGCCGGACTTCGGCCAGCGCCCGGTCGCTGAATTTCGCGGTGGGTAGGACTGCTTGGCGAGTGGCGTCGTCGCCGTATGCCAGTAGCACCTTGGCGCCGGAACCGGCCGTCATCGGCAGGCGCGCTCCGACCGGAACTGTATCGCGAAGGCCTGCAAAAGGTTCCACGGCAGCGACGCAGATCCGCCAACTGCCCTCGCGGCGGTACAGTTGCACGCTTTCGCCGGTGATCTCGCCCAGCCGGGGCAGCACCGCTGCGCCGGCCGCCAGCAGCGGGTCATTGACCGCAGCGGCCAGCTCGCTTACCGCGGGGCCCACCCGCCAACGGCCGTCACCGTCGCGCGCCAGTAAGCGATGTACCTCCAAGCCGGTGGCCAATCGGTGTGCGGTGGCTCTGGGTAGACCGGTGCGGTCGCACAATTCGGCCAGCCCGCATGGCGATTCCGCGATCGTGCGCAGCACCACTATCGTTTTGTCGAGGACGCCGATGCCGCTATTCTGTCTCACATACAGATACTAGCGTCTCATATAGTGGGATCACGTTATGACGCCCGCGATGGCGGGTCACTACCGAGGGATGACCGCATGATGAAGACTTCAGCCGACACCGATGCCGGGCGCCCGCGCACACTGGCGCAGAAGGTTTGGGACGATCATGTGGTGGTCTCCGGTGGTGGCGCCGAGCCCGACCTGATCTACATCGATTTGCACCTGGTCCATGAGGTCACCAGTCCCCAGGCATTTGACGGTCTGCGGCTGGCCGGGCGTCCGGTGCGCCGACCCGACCTGACGCTGGCCACCGAAGACCACAACGTGCCGACCGTCGATATCGACAAGCCGATCGCCGATCCCGTTTCGCGCAATCAGGTCGAGACGCTGCGGCGCAACTGCGCCGAATTCGGGATCCGGCTGTACCCGATGGGCGATATCGATCAGGGCATCGTGCATGTCGTGGGCCCGCAGCTCGGTCTGACTCAGCCGGGAATGACAATCGTGTGTGGTGACAGCCACACCTCGACGCACGGCGCATTCGGCGCATTGGCAATGGGAATCGGCACTTCGGAGGTCGAGCATGTGCTGGCCACCCAGACACTTCCGCTGCGCCCGTTCAAGACGATGGCCGTCAACGCCGACGGGCAACTGCCGCCCGGTGTGAGCGCCAAGGACATCATCTTGTCGGTGATCGCGAAAATCGGCACCGGCGGTGGCCAGGGACATGTCATCGAGTATCGCGGCAGGGCCGTCGAATCGCTTTCGATGGAAGCCCGGATGACGATCTGCAATATGAGCATCGAAGCCGGGGCCCGGGCGGGGATGGTGGCGCCCGATACCACCACCTACGACTTCTTGCGCGGACGCCCGCATGCTCCGACCGGTGCGCAATGGGATGCGGCGGTGGCCTATTGGAATCGGCTGGCTACCGACGAAGGCGCCCAGTTCGACACCGAGGTTTATCTGGATGCCGCTTCGTTGACGCCGTTTGTCACCTGGGGGACAAATCCGGGGCAGGGAGTGCCGTTGGGGGCGACGGTGCCTGACCCCGAGCTGATGAGCGATGACAACGAGCGTCAGGCCGCCGAGAAAGCGCTGGCGTACATGGACCTTCACCCGGGCATCCCGATGCGTGATATCGCGGTGGATGCGGTGTTTGTCGGATCGTGTACCAACGGGCGGATCGAGGATTTGCGCGTGGTGGCCGACGTGTTGCGGGGCCGCAAGGTCGCCGACGGGGTGCGGATGTTGGTCGTGCCGGGTTCGATGCGGGTACGTGCGCAGGCCGAAAGCGAAGGGCTGGGCCAGATCTTCACAGCTGCCGGTGCCCAATGGCGTCAGGCCGGCTGCTCGATGTGCCTCGGGATGAATCCAGACCAGCTGGCGCCGGGGGAGCGGTGCGCGGCAACGTCGAACCGCAATTTCGAAGGACGCCAGGGCAAGGGCGGCCGCACGCATTTGGTGTCGCCGGCCGTCGCTGCCGCCACCGCGGTGCGCGGGAAGCTCTCGGCCCCGGCCGACTTGAACTGAGAAGAGGGAGAACTCTAATGGAGGCTTTTCACACCCACACGGGCATCGGAGTGCCGTTGCGGCGGTCGAATGTCGACACCGATCAGATCATTCCGGCGGTCTATTTGAAGCGGGTGACCCGAACAGGTTTCGAAGACGGATTGTTCGCGGCGTGGCGTAACGATCCGTCGTTTGTGCTCAATCTCAGTCCTTTTGACAGGGGTTCAGTACTGGTTGCCGGTCCCGATTTCGGCACTGGGTCCTCTCGGGAGCATGCGGTGTGGGCGCTAATGGACTACGGATTCCGAGTGGTCATCTCGGCGCGGTTCGGCGACATTTTTCGCGGCAATGCGGGGAAGTCCGGGCTGCTGGCCGCCGAAGTTGCCCAAGACGGTGTGGAACTGCTCTGGAAGCTCATCGAAGCCAGCCCCGGGTTGGAAATCACTGTCAATCTTCAAGATCGGAATGTGGCCGCCGCAACGGTGGTGGTGCCGTTCAAGATTGACGACTACACCGCTTGGCGTCTGTTGGAAGGCCTCGACGATATAGCCCTTACGCTGCGAAAACAGGACCAGATTGAAGTTTTTGAGACGGCTCGGCCGGCCTGGAAGCCGCAGACATTGTCAACTTCCTGACGGCTCGATTGGCCCCGAATTTGTGCGCCGCTACGGTGTACTTGACGGCTCGTCCTCTCTCAAGCCACCTATCAAGCGCGGCAACCGGATTCCTAAAAAAGTTCGCCAGAACCGATTGAAATTGCGCGCGGCTCTTGGAAATCAGCCGTCTTAGGGTTTACCGTGTCCTCTAGTCGGTCCAACATGGACCGCTAGCAGCGGAGGATTTGCATGAACAAGGCAGAGCTCATTGATGTGCTCACAGAGAAATTGGGCTCAGATCGTCGGTCGGCAACCGCCGCCGTCGAGAACGTCGTCGACACTATTGTGCGGGCGGTGCACAAGGGCGACAGCGTGACCATCACCGGCTTCGGTGTCTTCGAACAGCGCCGTCGCGCGGCACGGGTAGCCCGTAACCCGCGCACCGGTGAGACGGTAAAGGTAAAGCCAACGTCTGTGCCTGCGTTCCGGCCGGGCGCACAATTCAAAGCGGTTGTCTCTGGCGCACAGCGCCTCCCAGCGGAAGGACCAGCGGTGAAGCGAGGCGTCGTCGCTGGCGGTGCCAGGAAGTCGCCGGCCAAGAAAGCGACCAAGTCAACTGCCAAGAAGGCTGCGAAGAAGGCTCCGGCCCGGAAAGTCGCTGCCAAGAAGGCGCCTGCCAAGAAGGCGGCAACCAAGCGCGCGCCTGCTAAGAAGGCCACCAAATCGACGGCAAGGAAAGCCACTAAGTCGACGGCGAGGACGGCAACGAAGGCTCCAGCTCGCCAGACTGCAGCCAAGAAGTCGCCCGCCAAGAAGGCAACTGCCCGTCGCGGCCGTCGGTAGGCACTAAACAACACTCAGCACCAAAGATTCGCCCGCGGGGCCGGCTCTTTTGAGACGTCCGCGGCGAATCGTTGTGTTAAGTCACTACGTTGGTGGCCAGCGCACTGCCAATGTGCTCGGCGGCGACCAGTTGGCCATCCACCAGCGACAGCACCCACGTGCTGCCCTTGCGGTTGCGTGACTTGTCCGGACGTATCCCGTCGCGCGCACACCACCAAGCGATCAGGTCGGGGATCACCTTGCCCTGCGTGCAGATCACCGGTGTGCGGTGCAAGTCGGCAATCTGCAGAACCCGCTTTCGACCGCGTTTAGGGTTCTCGGCGTACGCCTCCTCGGTCAGCGTGGGCTCATTGCAGATGATCACGCCCAACTCTTCGGCGAGCGGCTCCACCGTTTGGTGGCAGCGCACGCGATCAGCTGCGTACACGTCGGTGGGTCCGAACGCAGACAGCTGCCCGACCAGTGCCTCGGCCTGCGCGCGGCCGTTCTTGTCCAGCGGTCGCATTTTGTCATCACCGGAGAATCGAGACTTGCTGCCCGCGGTGCCGTGCCGGACCACTAGCACGGTCTGGGTGTCCGCGGGAAACTTAGCGAACCGGCGCAAGACCTTTCGATCATGCGGGTAGGACACTTTCCCGATCGCGTCGGCGGTCGACAGCCAGATCAGATCATCGACTTCTCGGCCGGGAGCGAATTTTCCGCCGAGGCTGCGCGCCGTCCAGTAGTGAACCCGCTTGATACCTTGGTCGACCGGATAGCTCACGCTGTGCAGTCGGCGACCAAGTTGTGCGCGATGACCGGTCTCCTCGAAAACTTCTCGGACCGCAGTTACCGGTTCGGTTTCGCCGGGATCCACCTTGCCCTTTGGCAGCGACCAATCGTCGTAGCGAGGGCGATGGATGATCGCGACCTCGAGCGATCCGCCGGGGCCGGGTCGCCAGAGCACCGCACCGGCGGCGCAAATGAGTTTCTCGCTCACACTCAAGTCATCCCACTGGATGTGGGTCGGCACCGTAACGCTGGCAAGTCAATTCGTTCCTGCGCGGCTGATGGACATCGTCGACATGGTACAGGCGGCATCAGGAGCTTCGGTGTCGTTCCATCAGCGAAACCTGGTGGTCGCGAACCGTGTGACCCGCGTGCGGTAACGCCGTCCACTGTGCTTCGGGCCCCAGTTCCCAGCAGCGGGTGGCCGGGTCCAGCGCCGATTCGAATATGTCGTTGAGTTGTGCGGTCAGCCTGGGGTCTTTCACCTGAGCCAGCACTTCGACCCGGCGATCGAGGTTGCGGTGCATCATGTCGGCGCTGCCAATCCAGAATTCGTCGAGGGCGCGGAAATGCAGGATTCGCGAGTGCTCCAGGAAACGGCCCAGAATCGAGCGCACCGAAATGTTTTCGGAGAAGCCCTCGACGCCGGGGCGCAGTGCACAAATTCCGCGCACCACCACTTGGACGCGCACTCCGCCTCGGGAGGCCCGATAGAGCGCGTCGACGACTTGCTCGTCGACAAGCGCGTTCATCTTGAGCCGGATCCATCCATTGCCGGATTGGTGATGGGCGGCAATCTCTCGCTCGACGCGTTCGATGATGCCGGTGCGAATACCGTGCGGTGCCACCAAAAGATTGCGGTAGTCCAGCTTGCGCGAATAGCCCGTCAGCGAGTTGAACAAGTCGGTCAGGTCGGCGCCGATGTCGGGGTCGGCGGTCAGCAGGCCGATGTCCTCATAGAGCCGGGCGGTCTTGCTGTTGTAATTGCCGGTCCCGATGTGGCAGTAGCGCCGGATCGCCGAGCCTTCACGGCGCACCACCAGACAAGTCTTGCAATGCGTTTTCAGGCCAACAAGGCCGTACGCCACATGAACTCCGGCCTGCTCCAACGTGCGTGCCCACCGGATGTTGGCCTGCTCGTCGAATCGTGCCTTGATCTCGACCAGCGCCACGACTTGCTTTCCGGCGGCGGCGGCTTCGGTCAGCGCCCGAACGATCGGTGAATCACCCGACGTTCGGTACAGCGTTTGTTTGATCGCCAGCACATCGGGATCGGTGGCCGCTTGCTCGACAAATCGTTGCACGCTAGTGGAGAACGAGTCGTAGGGGTGGTGTACCAACACGTCGCCCTCGCGCAGTGTCGCGAAAATGCTCTTCGGGGTTTCCCGCTCGGCGAACGCCGGGTTGGTGGCCGGAACGAATGTGGGATCCTTCAGTGCCGGCCGGTCGATGTCGTAGATCTGCCATAGCGACGACAGGTCAAGCAGCCCCGGCACTTGGATGACGTCACCGGGATGCACGTCGAGTTCGCGCAACAGCAGTTCCAACATGTGCTCGGTCATGTCGTCGGCCACCTCGAGGCGCACCGGCGATCCGAACCGTCGACGCGCCAGCTCCCGCTCGAGGGCCTGCAGCAGATCCTCGTCGCGATCCTCGTCGACCTCGAAATCGGCATTGCGGGTGATGCGGAACGCGTGGTGCTCGACAATTTCCATACCGGGGAACAGCGTCGGGAGGAAGGCCGCGATCAGCTCTTCCATCGGCAAGAACCGGACTTCTGTCTTGCCGTTGTTGCGTTGCCCGTCATCGAGGTCGACGAAACGATCGACGTTGTCGGGCACCTTGACCCGGGCGAAGTGCTGGCCGCCGTCCTGAGGCTTTCGGACCGTAACCGCGAGGTTGAGACTCAAGCCGCTGACGAAGGGAAATGGGTGAGCGGGATCGACGGCCAGCGGCGTGAGGACGGGAAACACCTGCTCGGTGAAGTAGGTCGATAGCCGGTGCCGCTCAGCCTCGTCCACATCTGCCCACGTGACGACATGGATACCTTCCTTGACCAACCCGGGCCGCACGGAATCGAGGAAGACCCGTGCGTGCCGGCTGGCGATGTATTGGGTCTGCTCGCCGATGCGACGCAGTTGCTCACGCGGGGTCAGACCGTCCGCGGAGCGTACCGACAGACCCATTTCGTCGCGCCGCTTCAGCCCCGCGACGCGAACCATGTAGAACTCGTCGAGGTTGGAGGCGAAGATCGCCAGGAACTTTGCCCGCTCCAGCAGCGGCAGCGAGGTGTCGGCGGCCAGCGCCAATACGCGAGCGTTGAAGTCCAGCCAGCTTAGTTCTCTGTTGAGGTAGCGGTGCTCGGGAAGTTCGTCCTCGATCAAGGCTGCGGTGGCAGCGGGCGGTGCGGCCGGCGCCGAGTCGTCCGGTCGCCATGCGCGCCCGTCGGGCCGCGCCTCGCCTGAGGTGGCCGTAACGGCTTCGGCGCCGCCTTCGGTAGCTTCGGTAGCTTCGATAGCTTCGGTAGCTTCGATTTCGGTCACCCTTGCGATCATTCCTCATGATTAGGTGGTACTGCCACCGACTAGCCGACGTCGGTTCGCCGTTGCGCAGCCGTGCACGCGTCGTTATCGGCTTGCGTCTGCTCGCGCGCCTTTTCCTCGGGTTTTCCTCGCGTTTTCCTCGGCTACTCCTCTGGTTTCCTCGAGTTTCCTCTGGTTTTCCTGGGGCCGCTCTACGGCCCGAATCGTCGGACACGCGCGGCGACGGCTCGACCGGTCGCCGGGCCTATCCCGAGGCGGCGTGCCACAGCTAAGTCAGCGGGGGTGTCGATATCGCAGCGCAATCCGGGCCATGCCCCGGTGAGCTCGACCGCGCCCGAACGTCGATGCTGCGCGCAGGAATCCGGCCCGAACCGCGGGCCGAGCGCGGCTCCGAAACCAAAGAGTGCCGCCGTGCCCGTGCCGAGCCGGTCGGCAACGAAACTGCGCTGGTGGTGTCGTGCCGCGGCGATCGCCTCGGCGAGTTCCTGCGTCTGCAATGCGGGTAAATCCCCTTGTAGCACACCGATATTGGATACCGATTCGGCTATCACTGGCTCGGCGGCGGCGATCGCATTGTTCAACGGGTCGGGGTGACCTTCCGGCGTGGGATCCAACAGCACCTTCGCGCCGAGTTGAGTTGCCGCGGCCGCGGCGGCGTCGTCGGGCGTGATGACGGTGATGTCGCGTACGGAACCGACTCGTGCGGCAGCGTTCAGGGTGTCAACCAGCATGGCGAGCACCACATTTTCCCGCGTCTGGGCGGAAAACACCGGCGCGAGCCGGGTCTTGGCGGCGGCCAGTCGCTTGACGGCGACGATCAAGCCGACGTCGGCTCGGCTGCCATGCATAAATCCATCCTGCCAGTGCCAAGGCTCCTTCCCGCTTAGGCTCCTGGGCTACGGTTTGCCTGCACAGTGGCGCAATTCAACGAGACGGGGACCAGGGCAGATGGCCAGCACGACAGCAGTGATGGGGGCCGGCGCATGGGGTACGGCGCTGGCCAAGTTGCTCGCCGACGCTGGCGGCGAGGTCACGCTATGGGCGCGGCGATCCGACCTCGCCGCGGAGATCAACGCCGGCCGTCACAACCCTGACTACTTGCCCGGCGTCCAGTTGCCGCCGGGTATCCGGGCCACCGCGGATGCGGGCGAAGCGCTGAGCGCGGCGTCGACGGTGCTGCTGGCCGTGCCGGCGCAGACGATGCGGGGCAATCTCGAACACTGGAAGAACCTGTTCGCCGACGGCGCGACCTTGGTCAGCGCCGCCAAGGGCATCGAGTTGGACACGCTGATGCGGATGAGCCAGGTCGTCATTGCCGTCACCGGCTTCGACCCGTCGCAGGTCGCGGTCATATCCGGGCCCAACCTGGCGAGTGAGATAGCCGATGAGCAGCCCGCTGCCACCGTCATCGCATGCAGCGATTCCGGTCGCGCGGTCGCCCTGCAGCGGATGCTGAACACCGGATACTTCCGCCCCTACACCAATGCCGACGTGATCGGCACCGAGATCGGCGGCGCATGCAAGAACGTCGTCGCGATGGCCTGCGGAATGGCGGCGGGGGTGGGCCTGGGCGAAAACACCGCAGCGGCGATCATCACCCGCGGACTGGCGGAGATCATGCGATTCGGGATAGCCGTCGGGGCCAAAGGGGCGACGCTGGCGGGTCTGGCCGGCGTCGGAGATCTGGTCGCCACCTGCATCTCGCCTCGCTCGCGTAACCGCTCGTTCGGCGAATGCCTGGGGCGGGGCCAGACGATCGAGTCAGCCCTCCAGGCCCGCGGCGGCCACGTCGTCGAAGGGGTGACGTCATGCGCGTCGGTGTCGGCACTGGCCTCGAGTTACGACGTCGAGATGCCGCTGACCGACGCGGTGCATCGGGTCTGTCATAAGGGATTGTCGGTGGACCAGGCGGTGGTGCTGCTGTTAGGGCGCAGCACCAAACCGGAATGAGCGCTGACCTCGCCGTAACAAGTACCGCAGCACCCAGGCGGTAGCGTCTCTAGGTTGTGAGTGCCCCTATCCCCGCCAAGACGACCGACCACGGCCGCGTCCGCGTCGGCGTTGTATTCGGCGGACGCAGCAGCGAGCACGCCATTTCCTGTGTCTCGGCGGGCAGTATTTTGCGCAACCTCGATCCCGAGCGGTTCGACGTGCTCGCGGTCGGCATCACCCCGGACGGGTCGTGGGTGCTCACCGACGGCGACCCCGACGCGCTGGCGATCGTCAATCGTCAGCTGCCGGGGGTGAGCTCCGATTCGGGCACGGAGCTGGCTCTGGCCGCTAATCCGCTGCGAGCCGGTGAGCTGGTATCGCTGTCGCCTGGCGGGGCCGAAGTGTTGGCGTCCGTCGACGTCGTCTTCCCGGTGTTGCACGGACCCTACGGGGAAGACGGCACCATCCAAGGCCTGCTCGAACTGGCCGGCGTGCCCTACGTCGGCGCGGGCGTGTTGGCCAGCGCGGCGGGGATGGACAAGGAGTTCACCAAGAAGTTGGCACTCGCCGAAGGGCTTCCGATCGGCGCGCATGCGGTGCTGCGAGCATTGCAGTCGACGCTGGACGACCCGCAGCGCGAAAGCCTCGGGCTACCAGTGTTTGTCAAGCCCGCGCGCGGCGGCTCGTCGATCGGCGTCAGCCGCGTGACCAGCTGGGAGCAGCTGCCCGCGGCCATTGCCCGTGCGCGCCAGCATGATCCGAAGGTGATCGTCGAGGCCGCCGTTGTCGGCCGTGAGTTGGAATGCGGCGTGCTCGAATTCCCTGACGGGACAGTGCAAGCGAGCACTGTCGGAGAAATCCGAGTGGCCGGGGTCCGCGGCCGAGAGGACTCCTTTTACGACTTCGCAACCAAATACCTCGACGACGACGCCGAGCTCGACGTCCCCGCCAAAATCGACGACGAGGTGAGCGACGCGGTGCGGGACTTGGCGATCCGGGCGTTCAAGGCGATCGACTGCCAGGGCCTGGCCCGAGTGGACTTCTTCCTCACCGATGACGGACCAATGATCAACGAGGTCAACACGATGCCCGGCTTCACCACGATCTCGATGTACCCGCGGATGTGGGCAGCAAGCGGCGTGGATTATTCGACCTTGGTGGCGACCATGGTCGAAACGGCGCTCGCGCGGGGGACGGGTCTGCGCTGACGCGCGTCGAATGTGGGCTTGACGCACGGGTTTGTCCGAAATGCGTGACATAACCCCACACTCGGCCAGCTCAGCGGAGCGGCGACGGGCTGATTGGCACCGCCGGCATGGTGCGGTCGACCAGTTCTGAAAGCTCCTGGATCGGCGTCGGGCCAGAACCCGGCGGCAGCGTGAGCGCTACATACACCGGTCGGTCGACCGTGTACCAGGTCGAGCGGTCATCTTGGCGCACCTCAAACCACTGCACCCGGTCGACGAGCTGGATTGGCGAACCAACCACGAAATCGGTCGGACGGTCGAGTCCACACCGCAGCACCACCGTTTCGCTATCGCTTGCCGCCCGCCAGCCCGCGGCGCCCGCAGGCGCCGGCTGCACGATAGGCACACGCTGATAGTCGCCGAGTCGCTGCGGCAGTGCTTCCAGCAGCGCCCGGCACGGTGGATCCTGGGCATGGACAGCGGGGACAGCCGCGATCGCCAACGGATTCGGCCGCGGGTGACGGGTCGCCGCGATCGCCAGGATGGCGCCGACGGCGCCGACCGCCACCACCAATGCGGCGATCAGCAGGGCACGCCGCGGCCCGTCGTACTCGTCGACCATGCTTACACTCCCGGAGTCGTAACGTACCCGCCAGGAGGTGGTGTGAGCACGCTGGGCGAACTCGGCGAGTTCGGAATGATCGCGCGGCTGATTGCGGGCCGTCGCCAGCCGGACGCCGTCGCTGTCGGACCGGGCGACGACGCTGCTGTGCTGTTGGCCGGCGACGGTCGCGTCGTGGTGTCGACGGACATGCTCATCGAGAACCGGCACTTCCGGCTGGACTGGTCGACACCGCACGACGTCGGCCGTAAAGCCGTGGCGCAGAACGCCGCCGACATCGAAGCGATGGGCGCGCGGCCCACGGCGTTCGTCGTCGGCTTCGGTGCACCGCCGGAAACGCCGGCCGAACAGGTCAGCGCGCTCGCTGACGGCATGTGGGAGGAGGCCGGGCGGCTGGGCGCCGGCATCGTCGGCGGAGATCTGGTCAGCAGCCCGCAATGGGTGGTGTCAATGACCGTGCTGGGCGATTTGGACGGCCGAGGCCCGGTATTACGGTCGGGAGCGCGGCCGGGTTCGCGGCTCGCAGTCGCCGGGCAGGCGGGGCAGTCTGCTGCCGGATATACATTGTGGCACAAGGGTATTGAGGGATTCGACGACTTACGGCATCGCCATCTGGTGCCGCAACCGCCCTACGGGCAGGGAAGCGCGGCCGCTGATGCCGATGCGCAGGCGATGATCGACATATCCGACGGTCTCATAGCAGACCTGGGGCATCTGGCCGAAGCATCCGGCGTGACCGTCGACCTGGGCACCGAAGCGCTGAGCGCCGATCGCGACGCATTGCTGGGCGCCGCCGAAGCCGCGGGGGTCGACGCGTGGACGTGGGTCCTCGGCGGGGGAGAAGACCACGCGCTGGTCGCAGCATTCGCCGGCCCCATTCCCGCGGGGTGGCGGGTGATCGGGCGGGTGCTCGACGGGCCGGCGCGGGTGCTCGTCGACGGCGCCCAGTGGCACGGCTACACGGGCTGGCAGTCGTTTGGCGCCCGATGACGACGCGGGCCGCGGCGCGGCCCGAGGAGGAAGCGGGCAATTGGACAGTAGGGTGACCCGGTGACCGCCCGGCCGTTGCACGAACTCGTCGGGGACGGTTGGGCGGCTGCATTGGAGCCGGTCGCCGACCAGGTAGCCAAGATGGGCCAGTTTCTGCGTGAGGAGGTCGCAGCAGGCCGCGGCTACCTACCCGCTGGGCCGAATATCTTGCGCGCCTTTACTTTTCCGTTCAACCAGGTTCGGGTGCTGATTGTCGGCCAAGACCCGTATCCGACGCCCGGGCACGCCGTCGGCCTGAGCTTTTCGGTAGCCGCCGACGTGCGGCCGCTACCCCGAAGCCTGGAGAACATCTTTGCCGAATATGCCAAAGACCTCGGCCATGCGATGCCGTCCAATGGCGACCTCACGCCGTGGGCCGAGCGTGGGGTGCTGCTGCTGAACCGCGTACTCACCGTGCGGCCCGGCAACCCGGCGTCTCACCGCGGCAAGGGCTGGGAAGCGGTCACCGAGTGCGCGATTCGCGCTCTGGTGGATCGCCGGCAGCCGACGGTGGCCATTTTGTGGGGTAAAGACGCCTCGACGCTCAAACCGATGTTGGCCGGCCAAGAGTGCGTTGCGATCGAGTCGCCGCATCCCTCGCCGCTTTCGGCGTCGCGCGGATTTTTCGGCTCGCGGCCGTTCAGCCGCGCCAACGAACTGTTGACGCAGATGGGCGGCGAGCCGATTGATTGGCAGCTGCCTTAGCTTCTCAAGGTGGAGGGCGGCACCGCGGAATCAATCTTCGGTTGCCGACCCGCTCATGAGGCCGAGAATCGGCTAGACGCGCGTGACCTTACCGGCCTTGATGCACGACGTGCAGACGTTGATGCGGCGCTTGTTACCGCCGGGCCGGTTAGCAATGCGCAGGCTCTGAATGTTGGGATTCCATCGGCGGCTGGTCCGGCGATGGGAGTGCGACACGGACTTGCCGAAGCCGGGGCCTTTCCCGCAGATATCGCAGACGGCAGCCATACGTGAAACTCCTCAGATCTGGGCCCAAGGGCTGGTTGCCCTGCTCCTCTGTAGGCCATTGAGGCCTGCGTCGTCGCAGTGCGCGACCTTACGGGCGGCCCGGCGACCTGGCGACCTGGCCAGAATAGCCGCCGCGGTGCAGAACCGCCAAAACGATCAACACTGCCGGGTGTCAGGTGACCGGTGCTGTCGGCCGGAATGGATAGGCTGGCGCCCACCGAGAGCGGCGCGAGGAGGTGGGATTCAGGTGTCGTCGGGGCCGGCTAGGGCGGATCGCTCATTGGACGCGTCCGCGCTGCGTGACTGGGCACACACCGCTGTTAGTGACCTGATCACCCACATCGACGAGATCAATCGGCTCAACGTGTTCCCGGTCGCCGATTCCGACACCGGCGTCAACATGCTGTTCACCATGCGCTCGGCGCTGGCCGAGGCCAACACAGAGGCAGCCTCCGGTGATGTCGTGCAAGTGGCCGCCGCCCTATCGGCGGGCGCGCTGAACGGCGCGCGCGGCAACTCGGGTGTGATTCTGTCGCAGATTCTGCGCGGCATCGCCGACGTCACCGCCGGTGCGGTCGGCGAGTCCGGTGATCAGCTGCACGCCGTCGACGCCGGACTGCTCGGGGCGGCATTGCGCCACGGCGTGGATCTGGTTATCAGATCGATGGGCGGCCAGGAGGTCCCCGGCACGATCGTCTCGGTGTTGCGGGCGGCCGCCGACGCCGTCGAGCAGAGTGCCGCCGAGGGCCTGGCCCGTGCGATCGTCGCCGCCGGCGACGCCGCGGTGGTCGCCCTGGAGAAGACGCCGGAGCAACTTGATGTGCTGGGCGCCGCCGGTGTGGTCGACGCCGGTGGGCGGGGGCTGCTTGTCCTGCTGGACGCATTGCGCTCGACGATCACCGGGCAAGCGCCGAACCGCACGTTGTACGAGCCGGCGCCGCGCCCGCAAGCGGTCGAGCCGGTCGCGCAACCCCCGGCGCCGCAATTCGAGGTGATGTATCTGCTGGGCGGATGCGACGCCGAGGGCGCCGACCAGCTGCGCGAACGGCTAGACGACCTCGGTGAGTCGGTGGCGATCGCGACATCCGGCGTGGTCGGCGGTTATTCGGTCCATGTCCACACTGACGACGCGGGTGCGGCCGTTGAAGCGGGTCTGGCGTTCGGCAACCCGCGGCGGATCCAAATCTCGGCGCTGACCGGCGCCACCGGCGGACTACCGCCGGGCAGCTGGAGCCGCGAGCGCGCGGTGTTGGCGGTTGTCGACGGCGACGGCGCGGCGGAGTTGTTCGCCGGCGAGGGCGCCTGCGTGCTGCGCCCCGGACTGCATGCCGCCGACCCGACGACCGACATCAGCGCCCAGCAGCTGCTGCGCGCCGTGGTGGACACCGAGGCGGCGCAGGTGATGGTGCTGCCCAACGGCTACCTGGCCGCCGAGGAGCTGGCTGCCGGCTGCACCGCGGCCATCGGGTGGGGTATCGACGTGGTGCCGCTGCCGACCGGCTCGATGGTGCAGGGGCTGGCCGCGCTCGCCGTACATGAACCCGGCCGGCCAGCCGTCGACGACGGCTACACGATGGCCCGCGCCGCCGGCGAAGCCAAGCACGGGTCGGTGCGCATCGCGACCGAAACGGCGTTGACCTGGGCCGGCACTTGTCACCCCGGCGATGGGCTGGGCATCGCGGGCGACGAGGTGGTGATCGTGGCGCCTGACGTCGCGTCGGCGGCGATCGGCCTGATCGATCTGCTGGTGGCCGCCGGCGGTGAGTTGGTGACGGTGCTGGTCGGCGCCGACATTGACGGCAATGTCGACGCGGCTGCCGTGAGAGACGGGCTGCAAGCCCATGTCCATGACCGCCACCCCGGCATCGAGCTGGTCACCTACCACACCGGGCATCGCGGCGACGCGCTGTTGATCGGGGTCGAGTAGCCGTGGTCGCGCTCAGTGAGCGGCTGGATTACCTGCTTGGCGCCAAAGCCGCCAACCCGCTCGACGAGGTGTTCGGTATCCGCACCGTCGACGACCTGCTCCGCCACTACCCCCGCACCTATGTCGAGGGCGCCGGCGTGCGCGGCGTCGGCGACGAGCGCCCGACCGAAGGCGAGCACGTCACGCTTGTCGACAAAATCACCGCGGCGGTATCAAAGCCGATGCCGAAACGCCCGGGCGAGAAGTATCTGGTCATCACCATCGGCTCGGGACGAACCACGGTAACGGCCACGTTCTTTCACGCTAAGAAATGGATCGAGGACAGACTCGCCAGAGGAACCCGGGTCATGCTGTCCGGGGAGGTCGGATATTTCCGGGGCGCCATGCAACTCACCCACCCCGACTTCCTTGTTCTGGACTCGCCCGACGGCAAGGACCACGGCAGCCGCTCGCTGCGTAATATCGCCGACGCCTCGCGCGCGGTCAATGGCGAGGTGTTGCAGGAGGCGTTCGAACGTCGCTTCTACCCCATCTATCCGGCGAGTACCAAACTGCAGAGCTGGGACATCTTCAACTGTGTTCGCCAGGTGCTCGAAGTGCTCGACCCGGTGGCCGACCCGCTGCCAAAAGAGCTGTGCGCCAAGCACAATCTGATCTCTGAAGACCAGGCGCTGCGTGCTATCCACCTGGCCGAAGACAGCGCCGAACGGCGGCGGGCACGAGAACGGCTGACCTTCGACGAGGCCGTCGGGCTGCAGTGGGCGCTGGTCAGCCGACGCCACGGCGAACTGGCCCAGTCCGGACCGGCAGCGCCACCGCGCCAGGATGGGCTGCAGCAAGAACTCCTGCAGCGGTTGCCATTCGAGCTGACCGCCGGCCAGCATGAGGTGCTGAAGGTGCTTTCTGCCGAAATCAGCTCCACCCGCCCGATGAACCGTTTGCTGCAAGGCGAGGTGGGTTCGGGCAAGACGATTGTCGCGGTGCTGGCGATGCTGGCGATGGTCGACGCCGGCTACCAGTGCGCGCTGCTGGCTCCGACGGAAGTGCTTGCCGGACAACATCTTAAGTCGATAAACGACGTGCTGGGACCGCTGGCGACGGCCGGCCAGCTCGGTGGCGCCGACAACGCCACCCGGGTGGCGCTGCTGACCGGCTCGATGTCAGCGGCTCAGAAAAACCAAGTTCGGGCGGAGATCACCAGCGGTCAGGCCGGCATCGTCGTCGGCACCCACGCGCTGCTGCAAGACGCGGTCGAGTTCCACCGGCTGGGCATGGTAGTCGTCGACGAGCAGCACCGGTTCGGTGTTGAGCAGCGAGACCAGTTGCGGGCCAAGGCTCCTGCCGACATCACACCGCATCTGCTGGTGATGACCGCGACGCCGATACCGCGGACCGTGGCTCTCACCGTGTACGGCGACTTGGAGACGTCTACGCTGCGTGAGCTGCCCCGTGGCCGGCAGCCGATCACCACGGCCACCGTCTTCGTCAAGGACAAGCCGAAATGGCTGGACCGGGCCTGGCGGCGGATCATCGAGGAGGTTGCGTGGGGGCACCAGGCTTACGTAGTGGCGCCACGAATCGACGAGACCGATAACCGCGGCCAGACCGAGCAAGACGGCAGGCCTTCGGCCACAGCCGAAGAGCTATACGCCCGGCTCCGCCGTAACGAACTCTCCGGTCTGCGGCTGGGACTCATGCACGGCCGGCTGTCCGCCGAGGAGAAGGACGCCGCGATGACGGCGTTTCGCGCCGGCGACATCGATGTGCTGGTGTGCACCACCGTCATCGAGGTCGGCGTCGACGTTCCGAACGCGACCGTGATGCTGGTGATGGACGCCGACCGGTTCGGAATCAGCCAGTTGCATCAGTTACGTGGCCGCATTGGCCGGGGCGCGCACGCGAGCCTGTGTTTGCTGGCGAGTTGGGTGGCGCCTGGTTCGCGGGCAGGCCAGCGATTGAAGGCCGTCGCCGCCACCCTTGACGGGTTCGCCTTGGCCGACCTGGATCTCAAAGAGCGCCGGGAAGGAGATGTGCTGGGCCGCAGCCAGTCCGGGCGTGCGATCACGTTGCAACTGCTGTCGCTCATCGACCACCAGCACGTCATCGAAGCGGCCCGGGAGTTCTGTGAGCAGGTTTACGACGACGACGCGGCCAATCCGGGATTGGCGCTGCTGGCGGCACCGTTCACCGGCACGGAACGCATCGCCTACCTGGACAAGTCATGACCCGGAAGACTCTGCTGTGGCTGTCGGCGACCGCCGCGCTCGCGGTGCTGGTCGCCTATCAGGTGGCGGCGACGTCAGCGGGGGAGCGTGCCCGGGAGTTCGCGGCGCGGGCAGACGTTCCGACCGTGCCACCTGGCGTCGATGCGCTGAGCGGAACCACCTTGGTGCCGAGCAGAATTCACCGCTACGACTATCGTCGTGCGGCCTATGGCGACGCCTGGACCGACGACAACGATGCACCCGGCGGGCGCAACGGATGCGACACTCGCGACGACATTCTCGGCCGCGACCTGGTCGACAAGACGTACGTGTTCATCAAACGCTGCCCCGACGCCGTCGAAACCGGCACCCTGCACGACCCTTATACCAACGCCACCATCAACTTTCATCGCGGCGCCGGCATCGGGGCGTCGGTACAAATCGACCACATCGTGCCGTTGGCGCTGGCGTGGGACATGGGCGCCTACGACTGGCCGGAATCCGAGCGGGTGCGCTTCGCCAACGATCCGGCCAACCTGCTGGCGGTGTCGGGTAAGGCAAACGAGGACAAAAGCGACTCTCAGCCGGCGCTGTGGATGCCCCCCAACAATGCGTTTTGGTGCCAATACGCGATGCAATACATCGCGGTGTCGCGCGGTTATGCGCTTGCGATCGACCAGGCTTCGGCCGATGTACTGCGCCACGCCACGGCCACCTGCCCGGCCGGATAAGTTTTCTGCGCGCCAGGGGCTAGCTCGCTTAGCTAGATTCCGGTGTAGGTCAGCGGATCCTCGCGCACTCGGGTGCCGTCGTTGAGCCCGCCCAGCGCGTCCATGTGCTCGTCGGCCAACTCGAAATCAAAGACATCGATGTTGCTTGCGATGCGCTCGGGGTTTGCCGATCGCGGAATCACCACATTGCCCAGCTGCAGACTCCACCGGATCAGCACTTGCGCGGTGGTGCGGCTGTATTCGGCGGCGATCGACGTCACGGTTGGGTGGTCCAGCAACCTGCCGACCGCCAGCGGACTGTAAGCCTCGGTGACGACATGGTGGGCGGCGTTGGCGGCGCGCAACTCGGCCTGGTTGAGCAGCGGGTGCAGCTCGATCTGGTTGACCGCGGGAGTGACGAAGGTCAGATCGATGACCGTCGACAGGTGCTCCTCGGTGAAGTTACACACGCCGATCGAGCGCACATAGCCGTCGCCGCGTGACTGGATCATACCGCCGAAGCTATCCACGTATTTGCCCAATTGTGGTGCCGGCCAGTGGATTAGGTATAGGTCGAGGTAGTCCAGGCCGAGTCGCTCCAGGCTGGCTTTGCAGGCGTTCTGCGAGGAGGCAAAGCCCTGGTCGGCATTGGCCAGCTTGGTGGTGATGAACAGCTCGGCACGGGGGATCCCCGACGCCGCGATAGCCCGGCCTACCGCGGCTTCGTTGGCATACACCGCGGCGGTATCGATCAGCCGATAACCGATTTCCAGCGCCGCCGAGACCGCGCCCTCGGTTTCGGCGTCGGACAATTCGGCAACGCCAAGGCCAATCGCCGGCATCGTGTTCTCGTCATTGAGCGTTACGTTGGGAGTCGCAGGGCCCGACTTGCCCGTCAAGGTCATTCACCTACCTGTGAAGTCGAAAGTTCGTGGATCAGGACCGAGCCGGTTGCCATCGTCGAGCGAAGAGATTGACGCCAGGTCCTTGCTGCTGAGTTCGAAATCGAACACGTCAAAGTTGCTCGCAATCCGCTTAGGGTTCACCGACTTGGGGATCACGATATTACCCAACTGAATATGCCACCTAATCAAAACTTGAGCGGGTGTCCGGTCACAGGCTTCGGCGATCCCGGTAATCGTCGGGTGAGTCAGCAACGATCCTTGCCCGAGCGGCCCCCACGCCTCGGTCGCGATGCTCAGCCGGGCATGCACCTGTCGTAACTCCGTTTGCGGCAGCCGCGGATGCAACTCGACCTGGTTGACGGCCGGAACGATCCCGAGGGCATCGATGAGGACACTGAGGTGCTCGGGTTCGAAATTACTGACCCCGATGGACCGGATCCGGCCCTGGTCACGCAAATGCGCGAACGCCTTGAAGGTGTCGACAAATTTGTTGCGCGCAGGCATGGGCCAGTGCACCAGGTACAAGTCCAGGTAATCCTGGAGAAAATCCCTGCCCAGCCGATCCATGCTGGCGTCGAATGCCGCTAGCGTGCTGTCGTAGCCATGGTCGGCGTTCCACAGTTTGGTAACCAAGTAGAGTTCGTCTCTGGGCACACCGGACTCGGCGACCGCGCGGCCAGTTTCGCGTTCGTTGCCGTACATCGCCGCGGTGTCGATATGGCGGTAACCGGCGCGCAGCGCGGCGCCCACCGCCTGTTCGGTGTCCTCGGGCGGGATCTTGAAAACGCCGAACCCGACGGCCGGGATGCAATTGCCGTCGTTCAGCGTGACTACGGGACTCAAGGGGCTAGCCATGACACGAAGTCTGCCAGGGACACCGGACCTGCAGGTCAAAGCGCTAAGGGCATCCAGAAGCTGGGCGGGTCGGCTGCAGAGTATCGGCATGAAGGCGATTCCCTGGGTGCCGACCGGCGCCGTCCGGTTGCTGGCTGGGGGCCGCTCGGTGACGATCGACGGCAACACCCTGGATCCCACGTTGCAGCTGGCGCTGTCGGGGATGAAGGCGTTCGGCATGAATGGTGTGGTGCAGGATGATGACGTCGCCGCCTCGCGGGCGCAGCTGCGCGAAATGTCCCTTGGATTCGCCGGCCCGCAGGTGCACGTCAGCGTCAGTGACCTGTCGATACCAGGACCGGCCGGGCAGATCGCAGCTCGGCACTATCGCCCGTCGACCACCGAGCCGGCGCCGTTGCTGGTCTTCTACCACGGCGGTGGCTGGACCATCGGGGACTTGGACACCCATGACGCCCTGTGCCGGCTGACCTGCCGCGACGCCGGCGTCCACGTGCTGTCGATCGATTACCGGCTGGCCCCGGAGCACTCGGCGCCGGCCGCCGTCGACGACGCCTACGCGGCGTTTCGATGGGCGCATGAACACGCCGCCGCCCTCGGTGCGATTCCTGGCAAGGTCGCCGTCGGCGGCGACAGCGCCGGCGGCAACCTGGCCGCGGTGGTATCCCAGCTGGCGCGCGACGACGACGATCCCCAGGGCCCTAGGCCGGTATTGCAGTGGCTGCTCTACCCGCGGACCGACTTCACCGCTAAGACCAGGTCGTTGAGCCTGTTCGCCGACGGTTTCGTGCTCACCAAGGCCGATATGGACTGGTTCGAGGTTCAATACCTGGGCGGTTCGGGCGTCGAGCCGACCGATCCGCGGATATCGCCGCTGCTGGCCGACACGCTGGCCGGGCTGCCGCCCACGCTGATCGCGACCGCAGGCTTTGACCCACTGCGTGACGAGGGCGACCAGTACGCGGCGGCGCTGCGTGTTGCCGGGACACCCGTCGACTTGCGCTCGGAAAGGTCGCTGACCCATGGCTTTGCCCGCCTGTTCCCGCTCGGCGGCGGCAGTGCCGTCGCCACCACCGAACTGATTTCGGCGTTGCGGGCGCACCTCAGCCGCGTCTGATCTGAAGTTACCGACGCCGGTACGCTTAGACGCTATCGCCGACCGCGCAACGGCCGGACCAACCGACTCGACGGAGGGTGAGCGAGCCCATGGCCGCCAAAGCCGCCAAAGGAAAACGTCCGGCCACCTACGACCTGAACCCCGCCGGGCGCAGACGCGACCTGCTGGTCAGGATCGGGCTGACCGCGATCGTGATGCTGTTCGCCGTCGTGCTGGTCGGCTACATTGTGACGTCGCATAACAAGAAGACTTCCGGTGCTGAGCGGTCGGTGCGGGTGGCGTCGAGCAAGTTGATCACCCAAGACGGGAAACCCAAGGCGGACGTGGCGTTCTACGAGGACTTCCTCTGCCCGGCCTGCGGGAACTTCGAGCGCACGTTCGGACCGACGGTGTCCAAGCTGATCGACAGCGGCGCCATCGCCGCCGACTACTACATGCTCGGGTTCCTCAGCAGGCCACAGAACGACGACTACTCGTCACGAGCCGCCAATGCGGCCTATTGCGTCGCCGATGAGTCGATCGACGCCTTCCGGCGTTTTCACACCGCCTTGTACACCAAGCAAATACAGCCGTCGGAGACCGGCACCACCTTCCCCGACAATGCGAAACTGATCGAGCTGGCCCGTGAGGCCGGCGTGGCGGGCAAGGTCCCGGACTGCATCAAGGCCGGCAAGTACATCCCGATGGTCGACGGATTGGCCGCGGCCACCGGCATTCACGCCACACCGACCGTCCGAATCAACGGCCAGGACTACCAGTGGTCGACCCCGGAGGCGCTGGTGGCCAAGATCAAAGAGATTGTCGGGGATGTCCCCGGCCTCGACTCGGCCACCCCAGCGGCGTCGTGACCCTCGACGTGTCGGCGCAAGCTGGCGAGCCGGCGCAAGATTCGGCTTCGCCGGCCCGGCATGCCGTGCGGGTATCGCCGGCCAGTGCATGGTGGGTGCTGATCGCCGGGGTAACCGGGCTGATCGCGTCGACCACCCTGACCGTGGAGAAGATCAAACTTCTGCTCAACGCGTCCTACGTGCCGTCGTGCAACGTCAACCCGATTGTGTCGTGCGGTTCAGTGATGACAACGCCACAAGCCTCGGTGCTGGATTTCCCCAACTCGCTCGTCGGTATCGCCGCGTTCACCGTCGTCACGGTTACCGGCGTCTTAGCTATCGCGGAAGTACCGCTGCCCCGGTGGTATTGGGTTGGAATAGCCGCCGGAAGCCTGGCCGGTGCAGGGTTCGTGCACTGGCTGATCTTCCAAAGTCTTTACCGGATCGGGGCATTGTGCCCGTACTGCATGGTGGTGTGGGCAGCCACCATTTCGTTGTCGGTGGTGGTCAGCACGGTTGCCTTCCGACCGGCTGGTGAAGGCCCTGACAACGCAGTGATGCGTGAGCTTTACCGTTGGCGTTGGTCGATTGCCGCGCTCTGGTTCACCGCGGTCTTCCTGCTGATCCTGGCCCGATTCTGGGACTACTGGTCGGCGCTTCTATAGACAGCCAAGGTAGGGTGCGCGCGTGATCTCGAAAGTGTTGGTGGCCAATCGCGGCGAGATCGCGATCCGCGCGTTTCGAGCGGCTTACGAGCTCGGCGTCGGCACTGTCGCCGTCTATCCCTACGAAGACCGAAATTCGATACATCGCCTCAAAGCTGACGAGTCCTATCAGGTCGGCGAGATCGGCCACCCGGTGCGCGCCTATTTGTCGATCGACGAAATCGTCGACACGGCAAGACGTTCCGGCGCCGACGCGGTGTACCCCGGATACGGTTTCTTGTCGGAGAACCCCGAGCTGGCGGCCGCCTGCGCGGAGGTGGGTATCACGTTCGTCGGACCAAGCGCTGAAGTGCTTGAGCTGACGGGCAATAAGTCCCGTGCGATCGCGACCGCGCGCGAGGCCGGTCTTGCCGTACTGGCCTCGTCGGCACCGTCGGCGTCGGTCGATGAGCTGGTGTCCGCCGCCGCGAACATGGAATTCCCGCTCTTCGTCAAGGCGGTTGCCGGAGGCGGAGGTCGCGGAATGCGGCGTGTCAGCGATCCCGCCGCACTGCCCGAGGCCATTGAAGCCGCGAGCCGAGAAGCCGAGTCGGCGTTCGGGGATTCGACGGTCTACCTGGAGCATGCGGTAATCAACCCGCGCCACATCGAAGTTCAGATCCTTGCCGACACACACGGCAACGTGATCCATCTCTACGAGCGGGACTGCAGTGTGCAGCGACGCCACCAGAAAGTCGTCGAGTTGGCGCCAGCTCCCAACCTCCCGGAGGAGTTGCGGGTAAAAATCTGTTCCGACGCAGTGGATTTCGCACGTCACATCGGGTACAGTTGTGCGGGCACGGTGGAATTCCTGCTCGACGAGCGTGGGCAGCACGTCTTCATCGAGATGAATCCGCGGATTCAGGTCGAGCACACCGTGACCGAGGAGATCACCGACGTCGACCTGGTGTCCAGTCAGCTTCGCATTGCCTCCGGTGAGACGCTCGACGATTTGGGGCTGCGGCAGGAGACGATCCGGCCGCACGGTGCGGCGCTGCAGTGCCGCATCACCACCGAAGACCCGGCCAACGGGTTCCGGCCCGACACCGGCCGGATCAGCGCCTACCGCAGTCCGGGCGGGGCGGGCATCCGGTTGGACGGCGGTACGAATCTGGGCGCGGAGATCAGCGCGCATTTTGATTCCATGCTGGTCAAGCTGACCTGCCGGGGCCGCGACTTCCACACGGCGGTGAACCGCGCCCGCCGGGCGATCGCGGAGTTCCGCATCCGTGGCGTGTCGACGAATATCCCCTTCCTGCAAGCGGTCCTGGACGACCCGGACTTCCAGGCCGGCCGCATCACCACCTCGTTCATCGACGAGCGCCCGCAACTGCTCACCGCGCGATCATCGGCCGACCGCGGCACCAAGATCCTCAACTACCTGGCTGACGTGACCGTCAACAAACCACACGGCCCACGAGCGTCGACGGTGTATCCGCGCGACAAGCTGCCCTTTATAGATCCGGCCGATCTGGAGGCCGCGCCACCGCCGGGCTCAAAGCACCGGCTGGCCGAGTTGGGGCCGGCGGGGTTCGCGCGCTGGCTGCGAGAGTCGCCGGCGGTAGGGGTCACCGACACCACGTTCCGCGACGCCCACCAGTCGCTGCTGGCCACCCGGGTGCGTACCAGCGGCCTTATGATGGTCGCCCCCTACCTGGCACGCACCATGCCGCAACTGCTTTCGGTGGAGTGCTGGGGAGGTGCGACGTACGACGTCGCGCTGCGCTTCCTCAAGGAGGACCCGTGGGAGCGGCTGGCCACGCTGCGTGAAGCGATGCCCAACGTCTGTCTGCAGATGCTGCTGCGCGGCCGCAACACGGTTGGCTACGCCCCGTATCCGGAGTTGGTCACGTCGGCGTTCGTGGAGGAGGCGAGCGCCACCGGTATCGACATCTTCCGAATTTTCGACGCTCTGAACAATCTCGAGTCGATGCGCCCGGCGATCGACGCCGTCCGTGAAACAGGCGCTGCGATAGCCGAAGTCGCGATGTGCTACACCGGCGACCTGTCCGACCCGGGTGAGCAGCTCTACACGCTCGATTACTACCTGAAATTGGCCGAGCAGATCGTGGATGCCGGCGCGCATGTGTTGGCCATCAAGGACATGGCCGGACTGCTGCGGCCACAGGCCGCGCGGAAACTGGTCAGTGCGCTGCGCAGCCGCTTCGACTTGCCGGTGCACTTCCACACCCACGACACCCCCGGCGGGCAGCTGGCCAGCTATGTGGCGGCCTGGCATGCGGGCGCCGACGCCGTCGACGGCGCCGCCGCGCCGATGGCGGGAACCACCAGCCAGCCCGCGCTGAGTTCGATCGTCGCCGCCGCCGCGCACACCGAGCGCGACACCGGTTTGTCGCTGTCCGCGGTCTGTGCGTTGGAGCCGTATTGGGAGGCGCTGCGAAAGGTGTATGCGCCCTTCGAATCTGGGTTACCCGGACCAACGGGACGGGTGTATCGCCATGAGATTCCAGGTGGGCAACTGTCGAATTTGCGTCAGCAGGCCATAGCGCTGGGTTTGGGGGACCGGTTCGAGGAGGTGGAAGAGGCTTACGCCGGCGCCGATCGGGTGCTGGGCAGGCTGATCAAAGTCACACCCTCGTCGAAGGTGATAGGCGATTTGGCGCTCGCATTGGTCGGCGCCGGCGTGAGCGCCGACGAATTCGCTTCAGATCCAGGGCGATTCGACATCCCGGAATCAGTGCTGGGGTTTCTGCGGGGCGAGCTGGGCAACCCCGCGGGCGGGTGGCCGGAGCCGCTGCGCACCAAGGCGCTGGCCGGTCGCGGTCCGGCCAGGCCCGTCGAGCAACTGACGCCCGACGACGAGGCCACATTGGCACTCCTGGGAGCGAAACGCCAGGCCACGCTGAACCGACTGCTATTCCCCGGCCCGACAAAGGAATTCGAGGCGCATCGGGACACCTACGGCGACACGTCGCAGCTGTCTGCCAACCAGTTCTTCTATGGCTTGCGGCAAGGCGAAGAACACCGGGTGCAACTGGAACCCGGCGTGGAGCTGCTGATCGGCTTGGAAGCCATCTCGGAGCCCGACGAACGCGGCATGCGCACGGTGATGTGCATAATCAACGGCCAGCTGCGACCAGTCGAGATACGCGACCGCAGTATCGCCAGCAAGATGCCCACCGCGGAGAAGGCCGACCGGGCCAATCCCAACGACGTCGCGGCGCCCTTCGCCGGAGTGGTCACCGTCGGCGTCTCCGTCGGCGACCAAGTGACCGCCGGCCAGACCATCGCCACCATCGAAGCGATGAAAATGGAGGCGCCGATCACCGCGCCCGCCGACGCCACGGTGGAACGGGTGGCGGTGTCCGCTACCGCCCAGGTAGAGGGCGGGGACCTGCTGGTGGTGCTGAGCTGACGCGCATCATCGGCGGCGTCGCCGGGGGGCGGCGCATCGCGGTGCCGCCGCGGGGAACGCGGCCGACCACCGATCGGGCCCGGGAATCGTTGTTCAACATCGTGGCCGCCCGGCGGGATCTCAACGGTATGTCCGTCCTGGATCTTTACGCCGGGTCAGGTGCGCTGGGACTAGAGGCGCTGTCGCGCGGTGCCGCGTCGGCGCTGTTTGTGGAGTCAGACCACCGCGCGGCGGCGGTGCTTGCGCGCAACATCGCGACCCTTGGCCTGCCCGGTGCGACGCTGCGTCGCGGTCTGGTGGGCGCCGTGCTGGCCGCCGGGGCCGCGGCGCCGGTCGACCTGATCGTGGCCGACCCGCCCTACGACGTCGAGGCCGCCGAGATTCACTCCGTTTTGGCCGTTCTGACTAGCCGCGGCTGGACGCGGGAAGGAACGCTCGCCGTTGTGGAGCGCGCCGCCACCAGCCATGCGCTGAGCTGGCCGGCCGGTTGGCACTCCTGGCCGCAGCGGGTTTACGGCGACACCCGTCTGGAGCTGGCCGAATGCTCGTGAACGGCCGTGTACCGTTTTTCGTCGTGAGCGCCGCTCGCCCCCGCAAGCGGGAGGTACCCCCACCTCATCGCTCCACCTTGTTCTGCAGACGGCGCGGGTCATGAGCGGCGCAGTCTGCCCAGGATCGTTCGACCCGGTGACATTGGGCCACATCGATGTCTTCGAACGGGCCGCGGCCCAGTTCGACGAAGTGGTGGTGGCGGTCTTGGCGAACCCCGCCAAGAAAGGCATGTTCGACCTCGACGAGCGGATCGCGATGATCGAGGAGTCGACCACGCATCTGCCAAATCTGCGGGTAGAGGCCGGCGAAGGTCTGGTGGTCGACTTCGCCACTGCACGCGGAATGACGGCCATCGTGAAGGGGCTGCGCACCGGCACCGACTTCGAATACGAGCTGCAGATGGCGCAAATGAACAAACACGTCGCCGGCGTCGACACCTTCTTCGTGGCAACCACGCCTCGGTATTCGTTCGTCTCGTCGTCGCTGGCCAAGGAGGTCGCGATGCTCGGCGGCAACGTCTCCGAGCTGTTGCCCGAGCCGGTGAATCGTCGGCTCGCCGAAAAATTGCGCGAGGCCGGGCCCCCCCGTAGCTGACGCCGCCAGCGCGACCGTGCGGAGGTCACGGCCGCGCTGCCGGTTATGTGGTCAGCTCTCGGCGAGTGCGCTGTGCAGCGACTGCTTCGCCTCGTTGATCGCGGTCAAGACCTTGCTACGCGCCTCGACCAATGCCTGCTTCTGCTCATCTGTGCCCCTCCACATGATGGTCCGCGCGAGTCCGGCCAGCTCGACAAGTCCCCACCGGATCTTCATGTAGTCAGCGAACTTCGCGATCTGGGCAAGCATCGCGTGGGTGCCCTCACTGCTGACGCCCTTCCATGCCAGCAGGCTTGTTCCCCGCTCGGTCAAGGTAGCTACCCCGTTGTCGACCGTGACAAAGCCGCGGAAAGCCAACCGGGCAATCGCGAACTCGACGAGCTGCTGCGGAGGCGTCATAGCACCGCCCGTCGCGTCAGCGACACGCGCCACGATCTGCTCTGCGTTCGCTGGGCCCTCGAGCAGCAATGCGGCGGTGCCCATGACCACCCGCTTGCCGCGTCGAGCAAAGCCCTGACCGCCAAAGCCCTGACCGCCGCCCCAGCCGTGGCCGCCGCCCCAGCCGTGGCCGCCGCCGCAGCCGTGGCCGCCGCCCCAGCCGTGGCCGCCGCCCCAGCCGTGGCCGCCACCGCAGCCGTGATCGCCCCAGCCCTGACCGCCGCCCCAGCCGGGTCCACCGGAACCAGGTCCGCCCCAGCCGGGTCCACCGAAGCCGGGCTCGCCCCAGCCGGGTCCACCAGAATATCCATCACCGAACACTCTTGTTCTCCTTGTCATCAACGGCGACCGGCCAATCCGGGCGCCACTTGCATACCTAGCTCCTTGATACGCGGGATACCGATACATTTCAATGAGCTTGATATAAAGCCCGATCGGCGGGTCGAGATTTTATCGGGGCGCGCCGGCCGATTGGGGCCGCGGGGCAGGCGATCCATGTCAGCATGTGTGAGATGAGCGACATCGAGGATCAAACGCTGGGTTTTCTGCTCCGTCGGCTGATGGCGCGATTGCGACCCGAGGCGGCAACGGCGTTGCGACCGCTCGGGCTCGGGCTGCCGGAGTTCATCTGCTTGCGCATTCTCGAGACGTATCCTGGCCGCACCAGCGCCGACCTTGCCCGCCACACGCACGTCACGGCCCAAGCGATGAACCTGGTTTTGCACGAGCTGGAAAGCATGGGCGCGGTAACCCGTCCGGAAACGGCACCGTCGGGCCGTGCATTGCCCGCTCAGCTCACCCGCAAGGGCAAGACGCTGCTCAAGCGGGCGGAAGCGGCCGTCCGGACTGCCGAGGACAAGATATTGGCGCACCTGAGCCCGGCTGAACGACGCCAGCTCAAACGATTGCTGTATCGGGCGGGCGACCGGCCCGCCGAAGACGCGGCGACGAGTGCGTCTCCCAGGCGCAGCCCCGTAAGACAGAAGTAACGTCGCATACTGAGCGTCGGAGTGGGTACCTGATGGGTTGAAGTCCTGGTCGGCAAGAAAAGGAGAGCGCAGGTGAAATACATTGCGTTGGAGGAGGCGTTCTCGGTTCCCGGGATCGCCGATCCCATGCCTCAATTGTCGGTGCGGGCAACGCCTTACGCCGAGCAATGGCTGCGCAAGCTGCCCGACTTCACCGAGTACCGACTACCGGAGATGGACGCAACCGGCATCGACATCCAAGTGTTGTCGCTCACCGTTCCTGGTTTGCAGGTCGACGTCGACGCCGACACCGCACGGAACAACGGCCGACGCGCCAACGACTACTTGGCCGAAGTGGTGCATGAGCACCCGACTCGGTTCCGCGGCTTTGCCGCACTTCCGCTACAGGACCCGAATGCGGCGGTCGCCGAACTGAATCGCTGTGTCGCCGAGTTTGGATTCTGCGGCGCGCTGGTCAATGATCGTCTAGGCGGTCACTACCTCGACGAGCCGATGTACGAGCCGCTGTGGGAAGCGTTGGGGTCCTTGGGCGTTCCGCTGTATTTGCATCCGGGGGCTCCACCGGCAGATCGGTGGCAGGTGCTCAGCGGTCATCCCGAACTCTATGGGGCAATGTGGAGTTGGGCCGCCGAAGTCGCTGGGCACGCGCTGCGGATCTTGTGCAGCGGCGTGTTTGACCGGCATCCGTCGGCGACGCTGATTCTCGGTCACATGGGTGAGTTTTTGCCGTACCAACGAAGCCGCTTGGATTCTCGCTACGCGACCACGAATCCCGACTATCGACTGCAGCGACCGCCGTCGGCCTACCTGGGTACCAACATCGTCTTCACCACCAGCGGTGTCTTCTCCCCGGCGGCCCTTGCCGGTGCCGTGCTGGAAGTCGGGGCCGATGCCATCATGTTTTCCGTCGACTATCCTTACGAGTCCTCCCGGGAGGCCGTCGACGGGTTCGAGCGGACAACGCTGAGCCCAACCGACCGCGCAAAGATCGCGCACGGCAACGCCGAACGCATCCTCAAGATCTGAGCGACGGCGATCACCGCAGGAGGCCGGCAGCCATGCCCACAGCGGATCCAACTGATGTACCCGAAGCCGCAGCCAACCTGATTGCGCTGCTGGCCGACGAGGGGGTTTCGCACTTCTTCATCAACCCCGGCACCGATTCGGCTCCGTTGCAGGAGGCGTTGGCGGCGGCGCGTGCGACCGGCAATCCCACGCCGCAGGCGGTGCTGTGTCTGCACGAAAGCGTCGCGCTGGCGGCGGCCATCGGTCACCACATGATCAGTGGCAGCAAGAGCAACTTGACCAGCAGGCCGTCATGCGGGCATACGGGAAATGGCATATGGAAGTGCCTCGGGGCCGCGAGCTGCCCCTCATCGTGCGTCGCGCTTTCCAGGTCGCGCAGTCCAGCCCGACTGGCCCCGCCTACGTCATGCTGCCGCGAGAAGCCCTGATGGAGCCCGGCGCCGGTGCATTGCCGCGGCGACTGAATCCGGCTGTGCCGCCCGGGCCGGATCCGGTTGCGCTGGATCGGCTTGCGGCGATACTGGTCGCCGCAGCCCGGGTCGTCATCATCACGTCGCGGACAGCCGCCGACCCGGCCAGCGTGCTCGTGCTGGCGCGGATCGCTGAGTTGCTGGGTGCGCCCGTGATTGATCAGGGTGATCGGGCAAATGCGGTACTGCTGCTGGATTCCGAAGTCCCTTGGGTGCCGGCGCAATTGGCACCGCCCGACGATGCGCGCGTGGTGCAAATCGACATCGATCCGGTGAAGGCGAGCATGCCGCTGTGGTCCTACCCGGTCGAGGTCGCGCTGACCGCCGATACCCGCGTAGCGTTGCCGCTACTGGAGCAAACGTTACTGCGGCTGTCCACCGGTGAGCGGCAACAGAAGTGGACCGCGCGCCGACGGGAGGTCGAAGCAGAGATCACCCAACTGCGTCACGAGGCTAGCCGCAAGGCCACATCCGACCGGCCGGGCGATGCACCCGACGCCATGCTGGCCGCGCTGGGCCGCGCGCTGCCCGAGGACGCCGTGCTCGTCCAGGAGGCGGTGACCAACCGGCCGGCTGTCGGCCGACAGGTGCCTCGACAACCCGGACGCCTCTTCGACACCGGCGCACCGGCACTGGGCTGGGCGCTCGGAGGCGCCCTCGGAGTCAAACTGGCCCGGCCGGAGGCGCCGGTCGTAGCAGTATGCGGCGACGGCTCGTTCAACTTCGGTGTGCCGACGGCTGCGCTGTGGTCCGCCCATCGCTACGGCGCCCCATTCGTGACGGTCGTTTTGAACAACCAAGCTCCCGGTAATGGACTTGTATCCCAACGGATTTTCCATGCAGGGCAGCGACTTTCCCGAGACCCAACTCAGCCCCGACACCGATTACGCCGCGCTGGCGACGGCATGCGGAGGTGCTGGGCAGATTGTGCATACGCCGGAAGGTATGGACAACGCCATCCGATGGGCGCTTGCCGAGGTCGAGCAAGGTCGTTGCGCGGTTGTCGACGTTCGCCTGCCGCGACCGTGACGACGTTCCGCGCGCAGCGCCTAGAAAACGACGGTCTGGTTGTCGTGCACGATGACGCGGTCTTGGCAGTGCCAGAGCACGGCGCGGGAAAGCACCGCCCGCTCGACGTCGGCGCCGACGCGCACGAGGTCGTCAATGGTGTGGGTGTGGTTGACGCGCACGACGTCTTGCTCGATGATGGGCCCTTCGTCGAGCACCTCGGTGACGTAATGGGCCGTTGCGCCAACCAGTTTGACGCCGCGTTCCCGCGCCCGCTTATAGGGCGCTGCGCCGGTGAAGGCGGGAAGGAACGAGTGATGAATGTTGATCAGCGGACAGCCGACTGCGTCGAGAAACTCGGGAGTGACTACCTGCATATAGCGCGCCAGCACCACCAAATCGACGTTGCCGGCTAGTAATTGAAGCTGACGCTGTTCGGCTTCGGCGCGAGTGTCGCGGGTAGCGGAGATATGTACGAAAGGCACAGCGAAGGGCCGTACGTGCTCGGCTAGGTGGGGATGGTTGGCTATCACCATGGCTATTGATATGGGAAGTTCACCGCGACGATTGCGCCACAACAGATCTAGCAAGCAGTGATCTTCCTTGGAAGCCATAATCGCGACGCGCTTCGGCTTAGCAGCCTCGGTGAAGCGATAATCGATATCGAATTTGTCGGCCACGGTGGCCGCGAACTCGCGTTCCAGCCCGTCGATCGCCGCTGTTAGCCCGGGCAGATGAAAGATCGCGCGCTGCAGAAACGTTCCGCCCTCAGGTGCGGTGGAATGCTGATCCAGGGAAATGATGTTGGCGCCGGCCCGGGCGAGGAAGTTGCTGACCGCGGCGATCAGGCCCGGCCGGTCGTGGCAGCGAAGCAGCAGCCGGCCGATATCGGCCGGCGGGCGTGGCCCGCCGGGTGGTGGCAGGTAGCTATCGGGCTGCGGCTGCGCGGAGGGCGTTGTCATGGCCCCTTCACCAGTAAGTCTCAACGTGACGATGACGGCGATTTGCCGCCCCGCGGGCCAGGATAGCCCCGCTTTAGCGGTGCCCGTGATTGTGATCGTGACATTCATCGCGGGCGTCGGGGGAACCGCCCATCATGCGCAGCATCGGGACGCCGTTGCTAGCAACGAAACGGATCACCAGCAGCGTCGCGATAACCAGGAAGACGATGTTGAGCCAAGTCGTGTAGTTCCATGAGATGCCAGCGCGCATCACCGTTGCGCGCCGCTGCGAAGGAATCAGATTTGTTGCGCCGAAGATCAATTCGACAAGGTAACCGGCTGTGATCATCGCGGCATAAAACGTGCCGAGCAACCTCAGCATCATCGTGGTGCCGTAGTACTTCCGGTAAATGTTCAGAACAGGAATGATCAACAGGTCGGCGAAGAGAAACGCGACGACGCCGCCGAAACTGATGCCGCCGTTCCACAGCACCGCGGCCAACGGCACATTGCCGATCGAGCAGACGAACGAGGCGATCGCCACGATGGGGCCGACGATCGGTCCCCAGATCGCCGACAAAACTGGATGATCAGTAAAAAAGAAGTGCCGCCAGAACGATTCGGGCGCCCAGGCCGCAATGGTACCCGCGATCAACAGCCCGAGGATCAGGTCGCGAAGGATCGCGGTCCACTCCATGACAAACACATGTGCGACCGAGGTGAAGCCCTCCCGGGAAAACAACCGTCGCCAAAACGAACCCTCGCCTTGAACCGACATGTCCATGGCGGCATGGCCTTCCATCGAGCCGGCCAGCCCTCGATCAGCCTGCCGGCGGGCGACGTCAATGAGTCGCGAGCGCACAAAAAGCCGGAACAGCACCGCCAGCACCACGATCATCAGTGGGCCCCCGACGAACTCCGCCGCAGTGAACTGCCAGCCCATCAGCACAGCCAGGATGATGCCCAACTCCACCACCAGATTGGTCGAACCGAATTCGAAGGCCATGGCCGCGGTGAAATTGGCGCCCTTGCGGAACAACGACCGGGCCAAGGCCACCGCCGCATACGAGCACGACGAGGACGCGGCGCCCAGCCCCGCCGCGACGGCCAGGGTGCGCGGACGATCGTCACCTAGCAGAGCCACGATGGTCGATCGGCGCACGACCGCCTGCACCACAGCCGACAGCGCGAAACCCAGAATCAACGCCCACAAGATCTCCCATGTCATCGACCCAGCGAGCACCAACGCATGCCCGACCGCTCGCACCGCTTCGGTTACCACCAGACCCTCCAATTCGGCCGTCCGTCCGCCTTGGCTCCGTCAATATACCCCAAGGGGGTATAGCGTCAATCGGAAGATCACGTTCATGCGCCCGTCCATGATTGCCGTGAATTCGCCCGACCCGACATAATGGCGCCAAGTGTGCAGGTAAGTGGCGCAGGTCCGCCCGCTTAATGGCCGACACACCGCGCCGGCAACCCAATCACAAGCGCAACACCAGGCACACTAGTAACAACAACGATGCCGGAGGGGTGTTGCCGTGTACCGAGTTTTTGAGGCGCTCGACGAGCTGGGCGCCATTGTCGAAGAAGCTCGTGGTGTGCCGATGACCGCGGGCTGCGTGGTCCCCCGCGGCGACGTGCTCGAGTTGATCGACGACATCAAGGACGCGATCCCGGGCGAGCTGGATGACGCCCAGGACGTGCTCGACGCCCGAGACTCGCTGTTGCACGAGGCCAAGGCCCACGCCGATTCCGTCATGTCCTCGGCGAATACCGAGTCGGAGTCATTGCTCAACCACGCCCGTAGCGAGGCCGACCGGATGGTGGCCGAGGCCAAGGCGCAGGCCGACCGGATGGTGGGCGAGGCGCGCCAGCACAGCGAACGGATGGTTTCCGAGGCGCGGGAGGAATCGGTCCGTATCGCGGCAGCCGCGAAACGCGAGTACGAAGCCACCACTGGCCGGGCCAAGTCCGAGTGCGACCGGCTTATCGAAAACGGCAACATCTCCTACGAAAAGGCCGTGCAAGAAGGCATCAAAGAACAGCAACGCCTGGTCTCGGCGACCGAGGTCCTGGAATCGGCCAAAGCCGAGGCCACTCGGCTCATCGACGCGGCACACGCCGAAGCCGACCGGCTGCGCGGTGAATGCGACATCTACGTCGACGGCAAGCTGGCCGAGTTCGAGGAACACCTCAATAGCACGCTGCGCTCGGTGAACCGCGGCCGTCATCAGCTACGGACGGCGGCAGGCGTGCACGACTACGCGCAGCGGTAGCCGTTGCTGCCGGCTGGCACCAGGAGGGGCAGCGCCGCCCGTAGGATTGCGGGTATGGCCCGGCAGCACAGCCAAACAGCGCACCCGCGTCGGGGCTCGCCGCTAGCCGTTAACATCGCGCGGCTGCGACGGCGCCCGGGCGCAATGTTTCTCCTGCACGACGTGCTGCCCAGTCCGTCGCGCATCGGGGTGGAACTGATCGGGATCCAGGCCGGCGCGCCGTTAGAGCTCGATTTGCGAGTCGAATCAGTGTCCGAAGGCGTGTTGGTGACCGGGACGCTGGCCGCACCCACCGCCGGGGAATGCTCCCGCTGCCTAGCACCACTGCACGGGCGCGTCGAAGTCGACCTGACTGAATTGTTTGCCTATCCGGACACCCTCACCGATGCCACCACCGAGGAAGACGAGGTCGGTCGAGTCGTCGGCGACTTCGTCGATCTCGAGCAGCCGATCATCGACGCGGTGGGGCTGGGACTACCGTTCTCGCCGGTGTGCCGGGCAGACTGCCCCGGGCTGTGCCCGCGGTGCGGCGTCGCGCTGGCCGCCGCCAAACCCAGTCATCACCATGATGAGACCGACCCGCGTTGGGCCAAGCTGGGCGCAATGTTGCGGCCCGACGACGACGGGGCCCGGCGTGAGTGAGCTGCTCGACGCGCTCGGCGTCGAGCTGCCCGATGGGTTGCTGACCTTGGCGCTGACCCACCGCAGCTACGCCTACGAAAACGGAGGTCTGCCCACCAACGAGCGTTTGGAGTTTCTCGGCGACGCAGTTCTGGGCCTGACCGTCACCGATGAGCTGTTCCACCGCCACCCGGACCGCCCGGAGGGCGACCTGGCCAAACTGCGCGCCAGCGTGGTCAACACGCAGGCGCTGGCCGAAGTCGCGCGAAACCTGACCGCGGACGGCCTTGGCGCGCATCTGCTATTGGGCCGCGGCGAGATCAACACCGGCGGGTCCGACAAATCCAGCATCCTGGCGGACGGCGTGGAATCGCTGCTGGGAGCGATCTACGTGCATCACGGGATGGACAGCGCGCGGGAGGTGATCCTGCGGTTGTTCGGTCCGCTGTTGGACGCCGCGCCCACGCTGGGCGCCGGGCTGGACTGGAAGACCAGCCTGCAGGAGCTGACCGCGTCCCGCGGCCTGGGAGCGCCGTCGTATCAGGTCAGCTCGACTGGACCCGACCATCACAAGGAGTTCACTGCGGTCGTGAAGGTCGCTGACACCGACTACGGGTCGGGTGTGGGCCGGTCCAAGAAAGAAGCCGAGCAGCATGCCGCCGCAGCGGCGTGGAAAACGCTGAGCGTCCTCGACAGCGCGTGACCTGAGTTTTCTTCCGATGCCCGAACTACCCGAGGTCGAGGTGGTGCGGCGCGGCTTGCAGGCTCATGTGGTGGGCCGAACGATCACCGCCGTCCGCGTGCATCACCCCCGCGCGGTGCGCCGCCACGAGGCCGGCCCCGCTGACCTGACCGCGCGGCTGCTGGATGCCCGGATCACGGGTACCGACCGCCGCGGGAAATACCTGTGGCTCACGCTCGACGACGGCGAGTGCGCGCTCGTGGTGCACCTCGGCATGAGCGGCCAGATGCTCCTCGGAACGGTGCCGAACTCCAACCACCTGCGTATCGCGGCCGTCCTCGACGACGGGACAACGCTGAGCTTCGTGGACCAGCGCACGTTCGGCGGGTGGCTACTGGCCGACCTCGTCGATGTGGGCGGCAGCGTTGTGGCGGCGTCGGTCGCCCACCTGGCGCGTGATCTGCTGGACCCGCGATTCGACACCGACGCAGTAGTAAACGTGTTGCGGCGCAAGCACTCCGAGATCAAACGCCAGCTGCTCGACCAGACGGTGGTGTCCGGGATCGGCAACATCTACGCCGACGAAGCCTTGTGGCGGGCCAAAGTGAACGGGGCCCGGCTCGCCGACAGCTTGGCCCGCAAGCAGCTAACGGCAGTGCTGGACGCGGCCGCGGACGTGATGCGCGACGCATTGGCCCAGGGCGGCACGTCATTCGATTCGCTGTATGTCAACGTCAACGGCCAATCCGGCCACTTCGCCCGGTCTCTGGATGTCTACGGCCGCGAAGGCAAACACTGCCGTCGCTGCGGCGCGGTGATCCGCCGGGAGAAGTTCATGAACCGCTCGTCGTTCTACTGCCCGCGGTGTCAGCCACGGCCGCGGCGGTGACGCCTCGAGATCGACGCTGGCGCCGCGTCGGGTCGGATTTTTGGCACTGGCGTCGATCTCGGCGTTCGGCGCGACCGGGTAGATTCGGCGCGACCGGGTAAAAAAGAACCCATGACGGAACTGTGGGTGGACCGCACCGGGGCGCGTCGTTACACCGGACGCAGCGCGCGGGGCGCGCAGGTACTCGTCGGCTCCGAGGACGTCGACGGCGTATTCACCCCGGGCGAGCTGATGAAGATCGCCCTCGCCGCCTGTAGCGGGATGGCCAGCGACCTGCCATTGACCCGTCGCCTCGGCGACGATTACCAGGCGACAGTGCGGGTGTCCGGCGCGGCTGACCGCGAGCAAGAGCGTTATCCGTTGCTGCAGGAGACCCTCGAGATCGACCTGTCAGGCCTGAGCGACACCGAGAAGGCACGGGTGCGCACCGTCGTCGAGCGCGCGATCGACCAGGTGTGCACGGTGGGGCGCACCCTCAAATCCGGTACCACAGTCACTTTCGAGGTCGCCGATGTCTCAGGAAACCCAGCCTGACGTCCGGCTCACCGCATGGGTGCACGGCCGCGTGCAGGGCGTCGGCTTTCGTTGGTGGACCCGTAGCCGTGCGCTGGAGTTGGGTCTGACCGGATATGCGGCCAACCGGCCCGACGGGCGGGTGCAGGTCGTCGCGCAGGGTTCCCGTGACGCCTGTGAACAGCTGTTGCGCCTGGTGCGGAGCGGAAAAACACCGGGCCACGTCGACAACGTAGTTGTCGATTGGTCGCCGCGCGGCGAACCGATCACGGGCTTCAGCGAAAGGTAGTCTGGCACGCCGTGTACCTCAAGAGCCTGACGCTGAAGGGCTTCAAATCCTTCGCCTCGCCGACGACTCTGCGGTTTGAGCCGGGCATCACCGCAGTGGTCGGCCCCAACGGGTCGGGCAAGTCCAACGTGGTGGACGCGCTGGCCTGGGTGATGGGGGAGCAGGGCGCCAAAACGCTGCGCGGCGGCAAGATGGAAGACGTCATCTTCGCCGGGACGTCGTCGCGGGCCCCGCTGGGCCGCGCCGAGGTCACCGTCACGATCGACAACTCGGACAACGCGTTGCCGATCGAGTACTCCGAGGTGTCGATCACCCGCCGGATGTTCCGCGACGGCGCCAGCGAATACGAAATCAACGGCAGTAGTTGCCGTTTGATGGATGTCCAGGAGCTACTGAGCGACTCCGGCATCGGCCGGGAAATGCATGTCATCGTCGGCCAGGGCAAGCTGAACGAGATCCTCGAATCGCGGCCGGAGGATCGTCGGGCGTTCATCGAGGAAGCCGCCGGTGTGCTCAAACACCGCAAGCGCAAAGAAAAAGCCGTTCGCAAGCTGGAGGCGATGTCGGCCAACCTGGCCCGGCTCAGCGATCTGACCACCGAACTGCGCCGCCAGCTCAAACCGCTGGGCCGTCAAGCCGAAATGGCGCAGCGGGCCGCACGAATCCAGGCCGACCTGCGCGACGCCCGGCTGCGGCTGGCCGCCGACGACGTGGTCACCCGGCAGGCCGAACTCAACGACACCAACCAGGCCGAGGCGGCGCTGCGCCGCGAACACGACGAGGCCTCGGCCCGCATGACAGCGGCATCCGACGAGCTGGCCGCGCAGGAAGCCGCACTGACCCGCCTATCGGAGCGAGCCGAATCAGTTCAGCAGACCTGGTTTGGGTTGTCGGCGTTGGCCGAGCGGGTGAGCGCGACCGTGCGCATCGCCAGCGAGCGGGCGCAACACCTGGACGTCGAGCCGGCCACAACCGGCGGCCCGGACCCCGACGCGTTGGAAGCCGAGGCCCAACAAGTCGCCGCCGCCGAGCAGCAGCTGCTGGCCGAGCTGGCGGCCACCCGCACCCGGCTTGACGCCGCACGAACCGAGCTGGCCGAGCGCGAGCGTGCCGCCGCCGAAGCCGAACAGACGCACGTCGCGGCGGTGCAAGCAGAGGCCGACCGCCGCGAGGGGCTGGCCCGGCTGGCCGGCCAGGTGGAGACCATGCGGGCGCGCGTCGAGTCGATCGATGACAGCGTGGCCAAGTTGTCCGAGCGCATCGAGGACGCCGCCGCTCGCGCCCACGAAGCGCAGGCGGAGTTCGAAACGGTGCAGGGTCGCGTCGGTGAACTCGACCAAGGTGAAGTCGGCCTCGACGAGCACCACGACCGGATGGTGGCGGCGTTGCGACTGGCCGACGAACGGGTCGCCGAGCTGCAAGCCGCTGAGCGTGGCGCCGAACGCGAGGTGGCTTCGCTGCGAGCCCGGATCGAGGCGTTGTCGACAACGCTCGAGCGCAAGGACGGGGCGGACTGGCTCAGCCGAAACCGCAGTGGGGCGGGCCTTTTCGGTTCGCTCGCAAAGCTGGTCAACGTGGCTTCGGGTTATGAAGCTGCGCTGGCCGCGGTCCTCGGCGCGGCCGCCGATGCGCTGGCCGCCGACAGCTTCAGCGCGGCCGCCTCGGCGGTCGCCGCGCTGAAGCAGGCCGACGGCGGCCGCGCGGCAATCGTGCTCAGCGACTGGCCGGCCACCCAGGACCCCGCGCAGACGACGACGGGCGCTCTGCCCGACGGCGCGCGCTGGGCGCTGGACCTCGTCGAGGCTCCAGCGCGGCTGCGCGGCGCGATGATCGCCATGCTCTCCGGCGTCGCGGTGGTCGGCAATCTGGACGTGGCGATGGATCTGGTGGCCGCCCGCCCACGGCTGCGCGCGGTCACGCTCGACGGCGACCTGGTCGGCGCCGGCTGGGTCAGCGGGGGTTCTGACCGCAAACCGTCGACGCTGGAGATCACCTCCGAAATCACCAAGGCGCGCACCGAACTGGCCGCAGCCGAGACGCAGGTCAGCCAACTCGCCGCGGTGTTGTCCGGCGCGCTGAGCGAGCAGACCGCGCGCCAAGACTCCGCCGAGCAGGCGTTGGCCGCCCTCAACGAATCCGACGCCGCGATTTCGGCGGTCTACGAGCAGCTTGGTCGGCTCGGCCAAGACGCCCGCGCCGCCGAGGATGAGTGGCGCCGGCTGCTGCGTCAGCGCGAGGAATTAGAGGCCGGGCGCGCCGAAACGCTGGCCCAACTCAGCGAGCTCGAAACCCGGTTGCGCAACGTTGAACAGACCCAGCACGTCCAGGCCGAACCCAGTCCTGCGCAGGCCCGCCAACAAATCGCCGGGGCGGCCGAGACGGCCCGCGGGGTTGAGGTGGAAGCCCGGTTGGCGGTGCGCACCGCCGAGGAGCGCGCCAATGCCGGTCGTGGACGGGCAGATTCGCTGCGTCGCGCGGCCGCCGCGGAGCGGGAGGCGAGGTTGCGTGTCCAGCAGGCCCGCGCCGCACGTGAGCATGCGGCCGCAGTGGCCGCGTCAGTGGCCGAGGCGGGGAGGCGGCTTGCCGGTCGGTTGAATCAGGTCGTCGCAGCCGCGTCGCACAACCGCGACATGCTCGCCGCCGAACGTCAACAACGGTCCGCCGCCATGGCGGCCGTTCGCGAAGAGGTCAACGCGCTGGGCACCCGGATCGCCGCGCTCACCGAGTCGCTTCACCGTGACGAGGTGGCCAAGGCCCAGGCGGCGCTGCGGATCGAGCAGCTTGAGCAGATGGTGCTCGAGCAGTTCGGCATGGCGATAGACGACCTCGTCGCCGAATACGGGCCGGACGTCCCGCTGCCGCCGACCGAGCTTGAACTCGCCGAATACGAGCAGGCCCGTGAGCGCGGCGAGCAGGTGATCGCGCCGGCGCCCATGGCCTATGACCGGGCCACCCAAGAGCGTCGCGCCAAACGCGCCGAACGAGAGCTGGCCGAGCTGGGCCGGGTCAACCCGTTGGCACTCGAGGAGTTCGCGGCGCTGGAGGAGCGCTACAACTTCCTGTCTACCCAACTCGAGGACGTCAAGGCCGCGCGCAAGGACCTTCTTGATGTCGTTGCCGATGTCGACGCCCGCATCCTGCAGGTGTTCGCCGACGCCTACGCCGACGTGGAACGCGAATTCCAAGGAGTGTTCGCGGCCCTGTTCCCCGGCGGGGAGGGCCGCTTGCGGCTTACCGATCCCGACGACATGCTGACCACCGGCATCGAGGTGGAAGCTCGTCCGCCCGGTAAGAAAGTCAAGCGGCTATCGCTGCTGTCCGGTGGGGAAAAGGCGCTGACCGCGGTCGCGATGCTGGTGGCGATCTTCCGGGCGCGCCCGTCGCCGTTCTACATCATGGACGAGGTGGAAGCGGCGCTCGACGACATGAACCTGCACCGGCTGCTCGGTCTGTTCGAACAGCTGAGAACTCAGTCGCAGCTGATCGTCATCACCCACCAGAAGCCCACGATGGAGGTCGCCGACGCGCTGTACGGCGTGACGATGCGCGACGACGGCATCACCGCGGTGATCTCCCAGCGGATGCGCGGCCAGCAGGTCGACCAGCTGGTGGCGGCCGGCTCCAGCATCGACTAGCGTCGCGCCACCGGGGGGCTGCGACGGTCACGTCACGCACCTGGGAGACTGTCGGAGTGTCGGAAGGTCTGTGGATCGCACTCGCGGTCGTCGTCGCGCTCGTCGTCATCGCTCTACTGGTCCTGGGTTTGCTCCGGTACCGTCGTCGCCAAATCAGCCTGTCGGCCGGTGAGCAAACCGGCACCCTTGACCGCTCGGGCGGCTATACCGCGTCGTCGGGCATCACGTTCAGCCGCACCGAACCGGCGGACCGGATCGACACCACCGGACTGCCGGCCGTCGGGGATGACGCGACGATTCCGCGCGATGCCCCGAAGCGTCCTATCGGGGATGTGCAACTGCCCGAACCCGTCATCACTCCACCCGCTCCGGCCGCGCCCGCGCCCGCGCCGGTCACGCCGGAGATCGAGGCGATCGCACCGCCCGACGGGCGATTGGAGCGACTGCGCGGCCGGCTCGCCAGGTCGCAGAATGCGTTCGGGCGCAGCCTGTTAGGGCTGCTCGGCGGCGGCGATCTCGACGAGAGCTCCTGGGAGGAAGTGGAAGACACCCTGTTGGTCGCCGACTTGGGCCCCACAGTTACCGCCTCGGTGGTGGCCCACCTGCGCAGCCGGCTCGCCAGCAAAGATGTCCGCACCGAGGCTGAGGCCCGCGCGGTGCTACGCGAGGTGCTGATCGCCGAGCTGCAACCCGGCCTGGACCGCTCTGTGCGGGCGTTGCCGCACGACGACCACCCGTCAGTGCTGCTGGTTGTCGGCGTCAACGGCACCGGTAAAACCACCACCGTCGGCAAACTGGCGAGGGTGTTGGTCGCCGATGGTCGACGGGTCGTGCTGGGCGCCGCGGACACGTTCCGAGCCGCCGCCGCCGAGCAGTTGCAGGCCTGGGCGTCGCGGGTGGGCGCCGAGGTGGTGGGCGGAGCTGAGGGTGCGGACCCGGCGTCGGTGGCGTTTGACGCCGTCGACAAGGGCATCGCCGCGGGCGCCGACGTCGTGGTGATCGACACCGCCGGTCGGTTGCACACCAAAACCGGGCTGATGGACGAACTCGGGAAGGTCAAGCGTGTGGTGATGCGGCGCGCAGCGGTCGACGAGGTGCTGTTGGTGCTCGACGCCACCATCGGACAGAACGGGCTGGCGCAGGCGCGGGTGTTCGCCGAGGTCGTCGACATCACCGGCGCGGTGCTGACGAAGCTGGACGGCACCGCCAAAGGCGGCATCGTCTTCCGGGTTCAGCAGGAGCTGGGGGTGCCGGTGAAGCTGGTCGGGCTTGGGGAAGGACCTGACGACCTTGCGCCGTTCGAACCCGCCGCCTTCGTCGACGCACTGCTGGGCTGACGGCGGCGACCCGCTGCGCCCGGCTCCGCCGCGCTTGCGATCGCCGCGGGGTTGATATCCCTAAATACATTGGGCCTGTGAGGTTAATCCTGCCGAAACACACTGGCCCCATTGCCGAAACAACCGTTGCGCAAGGTTCTGGTTCAGGCCACAGGCGACTTGTCTGACGGCCAGGCGAAGGCCGACCGGAGGTGATACCGAGTGACATTCCCGATGCTGGGCCAGCCCAATACCGGCGACACCGCCTGGATGCTGGCGAGTTCCGCGCTTGTGCTGTTGATGACGCCAGGTTTGGCGTTCTTCTACGGCGGTATGGTGCGTGCCAGAAGCGTGCTCAACATGCTCATGATGAGCATCAGCGCGATGGGCATCGTGACGGTGCTGTGGGTGCTGTACGGCTACTCGATGGCGTTCGGAAACGACACTAGCAACGTTGTCGGCAGCCCGACCGAATACTGGGGCCTCAAGGGTCTCATCGGCGGCAACGCTGTAGCCGCCGATCCGAGCAAGGGCCTCGCGGCGACGGATATCCCGCTGGCGGGCACCTTGCCCGCTACCGTATTCGTGGCATTCCAGCTGATGTTCGCGATCATCACGGTCGCGTTGATCTCGGGGGCGGTGTCCGATCGGTTGAAGTTCAGCGCCTGGCTGCTGTTCGCGGGACTGTGGGCCACGTTCGTCTACTTCCCAGTCGCGCACTGGGTCTTCGCGTTTGACGGATTTGCTTCCGAGCACGGCGGCTGGATCGCCAACAAGCTGCACGCGATCGACTTCGCCGGAGGCACCGCGGTCCATATCAATTCCGGTGTGGCGGGCCTGATGCTGGCGATCGTGCTGGGCAAGCGCAAAGGCTGGCCCACCACGCTGTTCCGCCCGCACAATGTGCCGTTCGTGATGCTCGGTGCGGCGTTGCTGTGGTTCGGCTGGTATGGCTTCAACGCCGGCTCGGCCACCAGCTCCAATGGCGCCGCGGGGGCGACATTCATGACCACCACGATCGCGACGGCCACGGCCATGCTTGCCTGGCTGCTCACCGAGCGTATCCGCGACGGAAAGCCGACAACGCTGGGAGCGGCATCGGGCATCGTCGCCGGGCTGGTGGCCATCACACCGTCCTGCTCGTCGGTCAATGCCCTGGGCGCTCTAGTGATCGGCCTGATCGCCGGTGTGCTGTGTGCGCTGGCGGTCGGGATGAAATTCAGGCTCGGCTTCGATGACTCGCTCGACGTGGTCGGGGTTCACCTGGTCGGCGGCCTGGCCGGCACGCTGCTGGTGGGTCTGCTGGCCGCCCCGGAGAGCGTGGCGATCAACGGCGTCACGGGGGTGTCCAAGGGCTTGCTCTACGGCGGTGGCTGGGATCAACTGGAACGGCAAGCAGTCGGAGCGTTCAGCGTTCTCTTCTACTCTGGCATCGTCACCCTTATCCTGGCTCTGATACTGAAATACACGATCGGGCTGCGTCTGAGTCCTGAGGCAGAAGCGGCTGGTATCGATGAGTCTGAGCACGCGGAGAGCGGTTACGACTTCGCGGCCGCCACCGGCTCGGTTCTTCCTCATGCGAGTCTGCCGGACGGCGCTAACGGCTTGGAAGAGCGAGTGGACGACAAAGTAGAGGCGGAGCAGAAATGAAGCTGATTACCGCGATCGTGAAACCGTTCACGCTCGAGGACATCAAGGCCAGCCTTGAGCAGGTGGGAATCCTGGGGATGACGGTCAGCGAAGTTCAGGGATATGGCCGGCAGAAGGGGCACACCGAGGTCTACCGGGGCGCTGAGTACTCGGTTGACTTCGTGCCGAAGGTGCGCATCGAGGTCTTAGTCGAAGACTATGACGCGGACAAGGTTCTGGACAGCATCGTGCGGGCCGCGCGTACCGGTAAGATTGGCGACGGCAAAGTGTGGGTCAGCGCCGTGGAAACGGTGGTGCGGGTGCGCACCGGCGAACGCGGAGCCGATGCAATCTAATACACGCCCGATGAAGACTCCTCCGGAGTAGCCGATCCGACCTGGACGGGAATGACGCAGCGCGGACCAGAGCCAGCCGATCCTCTTTGGCCGGTGGCCGCGGCAAGCACTACCGCCAGCCCGGCGAGCGATCTACCCGCTGCCCGGGCAAACCTTCTCGCCCGTGGACCGGGCGACCTTGATTCGGCGGGCTTGCGTCATGCGTGGGGAGAGCTGCACGAGTCCTGGTTAGCGGCGAAAGCCGCCGAAATCGGTATCACCGTCGACAGCGGTTTCGCGATTGTTGCGACCGGTTCACTGGGCCGCCGCGAGCTGGTTCCGTACTCTGACCTGGATCTGTTGCTGCTGCACGACGGCATGCCTGTCGAGACCGTGCGTCAAATCGCGGACCAGCTGTGGTATCCGTTGTGGGACGCGAACATTCGCCTTGATCACAGCGTACGTACCGTCGCCGAGACATTGCAGGTCGCCGGTGCGGACGTGTCGGCCGGCGTGGCCATGCTCGATGCGCGGCACATCGCCGGCGATGAACAGCTGTCGGCCCGGCTGATTGAGGGAGTGCGGCGGCAGTGGCGCGCCGGAATCGAGTCTCTGTTCGGCGAACTCGTTGAAGAGACGCATGCCCGGTGGCGGCGCATCGGCGAGATCGCGCACCGCGCCGAACCCGACCTGAAATTGGGCCGTGGCGGCTTGCGTGATGCGCAGCTGCTCGACGCGCTGGCCATCGCCCACCTCGCCGACCGGCTCACTATGGCGCGGCCGGACGATTCAGCAGGTTCGTTGAGCCCGACACACAGGGCCCACCTGACGCTGCTCGACGTCCGCACCGAACTTCACCGGGTTTCCGGTCGCGGACATGACTTGCTGTTGGCCCAGTTCGCCGACGAGATCAGCGCCGCGTTGAACATTGGGGACAGATTCGACCTCTCGCGCACGCTGTCCGACTCCGGCCGCACCATCAGCTACCGCGTCGACGCCGGACTTCGGACTGCCGCTAATGCGCTACCGCGGCGCGGGATTTCGGCAATGCGCCGGCGGCCTCGCCGACCGCTCGACGAGGGGGTGGTCGAATACGCCGGCGAGATCGTGCTGGCCCGCGACGCCCGACCGCAAAACGATGCCGGGCTGGTGCTGCGCGTGGCGGCGGCGTCCGCGGTCACCGGACTGCCCATTGCGGTGTCCACGCTGACCCGGCTGGCCGACACCGCACCCGAACTCCCGGCGCCGTGGCCGCGCGAGGCGTTGAACAACCTGCTGGTGCTGCTGGCCGCCGGCCCGGGCACGATCGCGGTAATCGAAACGCTCGACCGGACCGGGTTGTGGGTCCGCCTATTTCCCGAATGGGCCGCGATCCGCGACCTTCCGCCCCGCGACGTCGTCCATATCTGGACGGTGGATCGCCATCTGGCCGAAGCTGTTTCGCGGGCAAGGATTTTCACCACCCGGGTAGCGCGTCCCGATCTGCTGGTCCTGTCTGCGCTGCTGCACGACATCGGAAAAGGGCGAGGTGTCGATCACAGCGTGGTCGGCGCTGAGTTGGCCACGCAAATCGGCGCCAGACTCGGTATGTGGCCGTCCGACGTTCAGACCCTTGCCAAGCTGGTGCGTCACCACTTGTTGTTGGCGAAAGTCGCGACCAGGCAAGACCTCAACGACCAGCAGACCATTGCCAATGTCTGCGAGACGTTGGACGGAGATCCGACATTGCTCGACGTGCTGCATGCGCTGACCGAAGCCGATTCGTTGGCTACCGGACCCGGGGTATGGAGTGACTGGAAAGCATCGCTGGTGGGCGACTTGGTGCGGCGCTGCCGGATGGTGATCGCCGGTGAGCCGTTACCCCATGCCGATCCGCTTGATCCTGAGTATCTTTCGCTGGCCGCCGACCACAAGGTGCATGTTGAGCTGCGGCCCGGCAGCAGCCAGCGCCTCTACCACGCCGTGGTGATCGCCCCGGACCAGCGCGGGCTGCTGTCCAAAACGGCTGGTGTGCTGGCCCTGAACTCGTTACGCGTGCATTCGGCGTCGGTGAACAACCACGAGGGTGCCGCGATCAGTGAATTCGTGGTCTCGCCCCACTTCGGTTCGCCCCCCGCCGCCGGATTGTTGCGACAGCAGCTGGTCAGCGCGCTGGGCGGCGAAGTCGATGTGTTGGCCACACTCGAGCAGCGTGACCGGGAACCCCCTCGCGGCCCTGTTCGCGAAGCACCGACCGCCGTCCCGGCGCGTCATTCCACCGCCCCGCCACGCATTGCGTGGTTCGACGGCGTATCCGGCACCATGATCATCGAAATCCGCGCCACCGACCGCGTCGGCTTGCTCGCGCGGTTCGCCGGCGCACTCGAGCGCGCCGGCGCGGACATCGACTGGGCGAAGGTGACCACGCGGGGGTCGATGGTCGATGACGTGTTCTGCGTCGTGCCGCCGGCACGGGCATCCCAGGCCGCCTCGGATGTGCGAGCGGCGATCGAACGCGACCTGTTCGCCGTGCTGGGTGCGGCCGCGCCGGCATGACCTGGGCGACACAGCCCGGCCGACGAGTCCTGCGGATTCAGGGAAACCCAGTGTTGAGTGCAGTGTTGCCCGAACCTGCCCGCCGGCTGGCAAGTGACCCGAATGTGGGACTGAGGCGGCGCGTCGGGCTTTGGCGCGTCTACCAGGTGCGGGCATCGGTCCACCGCGTTGGCGACGCAATCTGGATTGTCTGCGTGAGCTTGTCCAAGCGACTCGGCACCGCCGATGCCGCCGATGATCGCCAGCGTGCCGGCGCCTGCGATCACTGCCCGTAGCGCCAATTTCCACATTGTGCGCCTCCCCTTGACGCCCGGATCGCAGGGAGCCTGAGACCGTGCGGCAGCGGCGATTCCGGCTCCTCGCGTAGCCGGCGGCCGGGCTGGGGAGGCGAGCAGCGGCTGCGGTTCGGCCTGCTCCAGCCCGCGACGATCACCGAATACCTGGCATCACCACGCGCGCTGCCGAGACTGCGCGACCCGCGCCCCGACCCGAGCAAACCGCCCGTCTGACCGGAGCAGAGGAGGCGGTTGCGCGGTGCTGCTCATGTCGCCATGGGCATCGGCCACCCTGGGGCCGCCGCTGCACGCCGTCTTTCGGCGGTGGAATGTCGAAGACCTACTCGGCCACATCTGCCTGATCGTCGCGGCGACAGCGATAATCCACCACGGGCTGGCCCGGCTCGACGACGAACGCCAATCCCGCAGACTGTTCCGCCGGCACATCGCCCTCCCATTGTCGCTGGGCGCCCCGGTATCGGTGGCGGTGGTCATCGTCGCCGACGAGGGCTATCACCCCGACCTGTTCCCGGCTCATGTCAGCACCGCATGGTTCGGGGCCGATTGGACCGTGCTGGGGATCCTGCCCGTCTGGTTGTGCGCATGTCTGGGCGCGATCGGTTTCGCGTACGGGTCCGCGCGATCCTGGCACGCCAAGGTGGCGTGGTTCAGAGACAACCGCCCGGCACCGCCGCCGCGAAACGACCGCTAAGCGGGCCAGGTTACGGCGCCGCCCGTTGCCGCTGAGGCAGCGCGCATCGTCACCCGGCTTGGTCTGGTTGCCGGGCTCCTTTTCATCGCGCTGCGCGCTCTGCATCGTCGCCCGGCTAGGCTGGGCGGCGTGTTCGAATCGCTGTCCGACCGGTTGACCGGCGCCCTGCAGGGGCTGCGCGGCAAGGGCCGGCTCACCGACGCCGACATCGACGCCACCTCGCGCGAAATTCGGCTGGCGCTGCTGGAAGCCGACGTCTCGTTGCCGGTGGTACGGGAGTTCGTCGGCCGGATCAAAGAACGCGCCAAGGGCGCCGAGGTGTCCGGTGCCCTCAACCCGGCGCAGCAGGTCGTCAAGATCGTCAACGACGAGCTCATCGGCATCCTGGGCGGGCAGACCCGGCGGCTGACGTTCGCGAAGACGCCGCCGACCGTGGTGATGCTGGCCGGTCTGCAAGGCTCCGGAAAGACCACGCTGGCCGGCAAGCTGGCGGTGTGGCTGCGCAGCCAAGGGCATACCCCGCTGCTGGTGGCTTGCGACCTGCAGCGCCCGGGTGCGGTCAACCAGTTGCAGATCGTGGGGGAGCGCGCCGGCGTCGCGGTGTTCGCGCCACACCCCGGAGCGTCGGCGGATGCTGCGCAGGAGGCGGGCCCGGGTGATCCGGTCGCCGTCGCCTCGGCCGGACTCGCCGAGGCCCGGGCCAAGCATTTCGACGTCGTGATCGTCGACACCGCCGGGCGGCTGGGCATCGACGAGGAGCTGATGTCGCAGGCCGCGGCGATCCGCAATGCCATCGACCCCGACGAGGTGCTGTTCGTCCTGGACGCGATGATCGGCCAGGACGCGGTCGCGACCGCTGAAGCGTTCCGCGAGGGCGTGGGCTTCACCGGCGCAGTGCTGACCAAGCTGGACGGCGACGCACGCGGCGGCGCCGCGTTGTCGGTTCGCGAAGTCACCGGTGTGCCAATCCTTTTCGCGTCGGCCGGCGAGAAGCTGGAGGACTTCGATGTCTTCCACCCGGACCGGATGGCCAGCCGCATCTTGGGCATGGGCGACCTGCTGAGCCTCATCGAGCAGGCCGAGCAGGTCTTCGATGCCCAGCAGGCGGAAGCGACGGCCGCCAAGATCGGCTCGGGTGAGCTGACGCTGGAGGATTTCCTCGAGCAAATGCTGGCCATCCGCAAGATGGGTCCGATCGGCAATCTACTGGGGATGCTTCCCGGCGCGGGTCAGATGAAAGAGGCCCTGGCCGCCGTCGACGACAAACAACTCGACCGGCTGCAGGCGATCATCCGGGGGATGACGCCGCAGGAGCGCGCCGATCCGAAGATCATCAATGCCTCGCGACGGCTGCGCATCGCCAACGGCTCCGGTGCGACCGTGTCGGAGGTCAATAACCTGGTCGACCGGTTCTTCGAGGCCCGCAAGATGATGTCCTCGATGGTGGGCAGCATGGGCATACCCGGGTTGGGACGGAAGTCGGCGACTCGAAAGAGCGCGAAAGCCAAGGGCGGCAAGGGCAAGAAGGGCAAGAAGCGCGGTCCGACAGCGCCCCGGGCCCGCGGGCCGCTGGGCGCGGGCATGCCAGGGATGCCGGCCGGGTTCCCCGATCTGTCGAACATGCCGCAGGGTCTCGACGAGTTGCCGCCCGGCCTGGCCGATTTCGACCTGTCCAAGCTGAACTTCCCGGGCAACAAGTAGCCGCAGCCGTGCCTTTGCACGTGCGAGGGGTGGGGCTGCCCGAGCAGCAACCCGTCGAGCTGTGGATCGTCGACGGCCGGATAAGCCGCGAACCGGTCTCCGGTGCTAACACGGTTTTCGACGGCGGCTGGATTCTGCCCGGTTTGGTCGACGCCCACTGCCACGTCGGCTTGGGGGAGCACGGCGGTTCCATCGAGATCGACGAGGCGATCGTGCAGGCCGAGACCGAACGCGGCGCGGGCGCGCTGCTGTTGCGCGACTGCGGCTCACCGACCGACACTCGCAGTCTTGACGACCGCGACGATCTGCCGCGCATCATCCGCGCCGGACGGCATCTGGCCCGAACCAAACGGTATTCGCCCGGCTTGGCCATCGACATCGAAGACGAGTCGCGGTTGCCGGACTTGGTGGCCAAGCAGGCGCGCCGCGGCGACGGTTGGGTGAAGCTCGTCGGCGACTGGATCGACCGCGAGATAGGCGATTTGGGCCCGCTGTGGTCCGACGAAGTGCTCAAGACGGCAATCGAGGTTGCCCATCACCACGGTGCACGGGTCACCGCGCACGTCTTCGGCGAGGATGCGATGGCGGGGCTGATCAACGCCGGAATCGACTGCATCGAACACGGCACCGGGGTCACCGACGACATTATCGAGCTGATGGTCGAGCACGGAACCGCATTGGTGCCCACACTGGTCAACATCGAAAACTTCCCCGGTATCGCCGATGCCGCTACGCGCTACCCGAAATACGCCGCGCATATGCGCGACCTGTACGCCAAGTGTTATCCGCGGATGGCCGCAGCCCGAGACGCCGGCATCCCGGTGTATGCCGGCACCGACGCCGGCAGCATGGTCGCCCACGGGCGGATCGCCGACGAGATCGAGGCGCTCAAGGGGATCGGGATGAGTCCGGACGAGGCGTTGGGCGCGGCATGCTGGGACGCTCGTCGCTGGCTGGGCCGACCGGGGCTGGATCACGGCGCTTCGGCGGACCTGTTGTGCTACGCCGACGATCCACGTCAGGGTCCCGCGGTGCTGAATCGGCCCGACCGGGTGATCTTGCGCGGTCAGATGTTCTGATCGCCATGGCCCGCCCCAACCGGCGTTTGAACATTATCTAAAGAATCTTACTAATCCCTTAATTTACGGGTAAAGTCGCAGCCCAGTAAGTCTTTCGACGGTCACAGGGAGCGGTATGAAGCGATTTGATGTGGTGATTGTCGGTGCGCGGTGTGCTGGATCCCCGCTGGCAGTGATGCTCAGGCGCCGCGGTTTGAGCGTCTGCCTTGTTGACCGTGCCCATTTTCCGTCGGAGACGCCGTCGACTCATGTGATCCAGCCGTGCGGAGTGCGGCTGCTGGGCGAGCTGGGCCTCCTCGACGTGGTCTTGGCGTCCGGGGCGGTCCCGCTCGATCGCATCACGATGGTGATCGACGATGCCGTCCGCATCGAGGCAAAGCTTGACGAAGCCGAGCACTTGCAGTCCAGTCTGTGCATTCGGCGCGTCACGCTCGATGCGTTGCTCGTCGACGCCGCGGCTGCGGAGGGTGCCGATGTTCGCACCGGGTTGCGTGTCACGGGTCTGGTGCGGGAGGACGGTCGCGTGACGGCAGTCGACACGGCTGCCGGCCCTATCCACGGGCAGCTGGTTGTCGGCGCTGATGGCCGCCATTCGACGGTCGCTTCCCTGGTCGGCGCACGCGAGTATCACGTTGCACCCGCGGGAAAGATGTTCGCCTGGGCCTATTTCGAAGGCGTTCACGACCGGGAGGGGTGCGCGCGGATTGGCCGGCAGGGTGCGCAAGTTTTCCTCGCCGGCCCGACCGACGGCGATCTCTACATGGCCGCGACCGGCATTGATATGGCGGGGCAAGGCGAGTTCCATACCGATCGTGACGCCAACTTCACCGCGGGTATACGAGCGTGGCCCGAACTTGCCGATGTGATCGCCGACGGGCGCCGTGCCGGTCCAATCCGGGTTCTCACGAACTGGCATGGATACTTCCGCGAGGCCGCCGGCCCTGGATGGGTACTGGTCGGCGACGCCGGGCACTTCAAAGATCCGACGCCTGGGCAAGGTATCGGCGACGCCTTCCGGCAGGCCGACCGGCTCGCCCTTGCGATCGAGGATGGACTGGGCAACACCAGTCCCGACGCGGCCATGCGGCGCTGGTGGCAGTGGCGCGACGATGACGCATACGAAATGTATTGGTTCGCAAGCGATATGGGTGCTCCTGGCACCGCATCGCCGTTGGCGACGCGGTTAATGCGGGATCTGGCAGTGGATCCCAAAGCCACGCAAATGTTCTTTGGTGTGCTCGACCACCAGATTCGGCCGTCGCAGCTGTTCACCGGGCCTCGGGCGGCGCGGGCTGCGGTGCGTGCGCTCCTCGATAGGCCTGACCTGCTGATCGCGACGCTCAAGGAGATCGTCAGCACGGGGAGGCAGAACGCGCGCCGTGCCCGGCAGCGGAACACGGTGCCGCAGAGCTGACGGCTCTGTTAGACAGTTGAGTATGCCGATTCCCGAATTCATCGCTGAGCTTCGTCGGCACATCGGACATGCCCCACTGTGGTTGCCGGGTGCGACGGCTGTGGTCATCCGCAATCAGCAGGTGCTTCTGATCCAGCGCTCTGATAACCACGCATGGACCGCGGTCACCGGCGTGGTCGACCCGGGCGAGAATCCTGCGGATTGTGCCGTTCGAGAAGTCTTGGAAGAGGCCGGTATCCATGTGATTGCTCGACGACTGGCCTGGGTCCACGTGACTCGCCCGATAGTTCATGCCAATGGCGATCACGCTCAATACCTCGATCATGTCTTTCGCATGGACTGGTCTGGCGGCGAACCTTTCGCAGCAGACGATGAATGCGTGGACGCTCGCTGGTTTGACCTCGCCGAGATACCGGATATGTCTGCCAACATGCGTCGGCGGATCGAGCTGGCGAATAACGACAGCCGTAACGCCGCAACGGTTTTCGATACCACCTATACCCACGCGGACCAAGACCCAGGGAAGTGATGCCGTCATAAATTGCCGAGGTTACGGGGATTCATCGCTGCGGCACGCAGTAAGCCGGTTATTAGTGGATGCGGGGCTTCGGGCGTGCTGGACGTCTGCGGGACGAACAAAGTGGCCAGAAAGTAACGGAGATTTGGCAACTCGAGGATACGGGGTTCACCGTCCTGGTCGGTGCCCGATACGACCAGACCGGCTGCGGTCAGCGCCGGCAGGTGATCGAGGTTGAGGCCGAAGTTGCAGTAGTACTTCTCGGTGGTGGTCGTGCTCTGGTAAAGCCGAGCGGCGACGGCGTCCGACAACACCGTGAGCGTCATCGTCTGGTTGACCAGCGAGCAGCTCAGGGCTGTGATGAATAGATCGGACGCATACGGGTCGTATTCAGCGTGCGCGGCATCGGTGAAACCGAGGACATTGCGAGCATATTCGAGGACGACATGCTGGTATCCGCCACACGTTCCCAGCAGTGGCACATCGTGTTCGCGGGCATAGCGGATGGTCCGTAGCGCACCATTGATGCTGCGGTAGGGGCTGCCCGGCGCAATCCACCAACCGGCGTAGGCCGCGAGGTGTTCCTCGCTGAGCTGCTCGGCGTCAGATGTGGCAATCCACTCGAACGCAATCGACGCGCAGGCCGGGTCCGCGGCCTGTGCGTGAGCAACGGCAGCGCTGATCGCGGTATGTGGTTCATACGTCGGCCGGAAATCTCCGACAACGCCGATGCGAGCTTCTGCCATGGATTTCATGCTGCCACGGACCGATGCTCGCAAGCGCCGAGATCATGAGTTAGGCTTGCAGCGCCGATCACGCCCCCGGGCGCCGTCAAATGTCCGGCTTGAGTATGGCATTTGGGTGCGCAGTTACCCGGTCAATGGTCTTTTCTTCTGCATCGGCGCCCACATTTTCGTGACAGCGCCCCGTGTCAACAGCATCGGGCCAATCATGCACGGCCACAAAGAAACCCGTCAGAAGGAGACAAACTCATGGTTACCCTTAACGCGAATCACCGTCGGTGCACAGCGGACACTCTTGGAGAACATGCTCGACTACAACAGAGCCGCACTCGTCGAAGCCGTGCAGGGGCTCACTGAGGAAGGGGCCCGTCGTCGCCTCGTCGCTTCTGCCACAACACCGATTGGGCTAATCAAGCATGCAGCCGCCGCTGAACGTATCTGGTTCCAACACTATCTGGCTGGAATCCCCGAAGCCGAATGCGACGGTTACGCCACCCGCGGTGCCGGCAGTCGGGCGAGGACATTGCTGAACAGCTGTGCCGCGTCGGCGAGCTGGCGGGCCACATCCGAGGGCTGTTGCTCGGCATACCCATCGTGCACAACCCGCTCGTCGCGTCCCGATGGTTGGCAATCCTTTTGGCTCTGGCAGGAGTACTTCCCAGCCGCCGCTCGCGCCTCGGCCGCCTCCGAACTGCCTACAGAGCAAGTGGAAGAGATCATTGGTGCCGACCGGGTCGATACCGTTCTCGTACCCCACGATTGTTCCGACGGCTTCGGGCCGGCCTATTGGCGTCGACCCGACGCCTACCTTCGCCCCGAGGTGCGCGCCCGTATCTCGGGCCTCACACGGCTCTGCGCCAAGGACCTTGCACCTGGACTCGAGCGGCTACGCCACGATCTCGACACCGGTGCTTGGCATGCCCGCCACCGAGATCTCCTTGACCTCAACGCTATCGACGCAGGTCTTCGCCTCATTGTCCGGGATCAACAGCGTTGATCAACGATCCACGTCAACCTTTCGCCCAAGGGACACCGCGACACGTTCGCAGTGTTGTGTTGGACGACCATACCGTCGCCTATCTCGATCTCTTTGGCAGCGGCGTGGAAACAATCGCACACCTTTCGAAAGAACGGCCGGATCACGTGATGTTCTGCTCGGTCAACCGCATTCCGCGGATCTTGCGGCTGTTCGGTACTGGACGGATCGTACGGCCAGCCGATGCTCAATTTGGCAGTCTCAAAGCGCACTTCGGGCTGCAGCATCCTGGTATCCGCGCCGTCATCGTGATCGAAATGGATCGGGTCGCGGACTCCTGCGGGTTCTCGGTGCCACGCTATGGGCTCATCGGGGAACGACCTATGCTCGACGCGGTCCAAGGCGACCTGACGAGATGTTCGCTCAGCGGATTACCGGCGACAATCCGCAGAGCATCGATGGCCTGCCCGCACTGCATCCGAACCACCCCCTGCCGTCGACCATCGAACGCTGACCACGCGTCGCAACCCGCAGCTGCGCCACTATCTGGCACATGTTGTTCAAGAAGCGCTCTTCGGCCGGAGCCAATTCGCGCCGTCACGCCGGGGCCACTTTGTGTTGACATCGCGGGTCACCGGCATGCGGGCCGTGTACGCCACAATCCTTGCTGGTCGCGGAATAACAGGCCCCAGAGCGCTTTTCGACGGCGCAGGCGACCTTGAGGGGTTGTGCGACCAACCGATCGACCTGCGCGCATCCGACCGATCGCTGGCTGCCGTCGAACAGACCTACCTGAAGCACTGAGGTTTTCTCACTTGGGGCTCGTGAGTCTGGTGTGACTGGAGTTTTCGGCGTGTCGTAGTGGCTGGGCGTGGGGTCCTTGCTCAAGGATTCGGTTTCGACGAGGAAACCCGCTCCGCTGCAAAGGACCCCACGTGTTCACCTACTCTGCCATCTGCGACGTGCCGGAGGAAACCCTGCTGCATGTGACCGCGCTGCTGCACGTTCACCGGCGCGAGATCAGAACGCGGGCCGGGCGGCGGTCGGGTACGGTGCGCACGCAGGCCAAGCTGGTGCTGCGGTGGTTCCGCGACGACGCCCCGATCCGGTTGTTGGCGATGGAGGCCGGGCTGCCGATCTCCACCAGCTACCGCTATCTGCACGAGGCGATCGACGTGATCGCCGAACAAGCTCCTGACCTGCACGAAGTGCTCGACCGGGCCAAGGCCGAACAGTGGTCGCACGTGACGCTGGACGGGACGCTGATCGCCATCGACCGGGTGGACGAGCGCAACGAGGCCGGCCATCACCGGTGGTATTCGGGCAAGCACAAAACCCAGGGCGGCAATGTGCAGATACTGGCCGACCCGGGCGGGTTCCCGGTGTGGTCGAGCGAGGTCGAGCCGGGCAGCGTGCACGACATCACCGCCGCCCGCGCGCACTGCCTGGGCGCGCTGTACAAGTCCGCGGCCGACGGGGTGCCGACGCTGGCCGACAAGGGCTACGAAGGAGCGGGGATCGGGGTGCACACTCCGGTCAAGGGCCGCGGCCTGGCCGTGGAGAATCAGAGCTACAACATGCTGCTCACCGCGGCGCGTGCCATCGGTGAACGCGCCAACGCCGAACTCAAACAGCGTTGGCGCTGCCTCCGTCGAATCCGCCTGTGTCCAACCAGGATTGGCGCAGTTGTTGCCGCCGCGATCGTACTATCGACTCTCCAACGCGGAAATTACTGAGAAAACGTCAGTACCCCGACTTGACTCAAATTAGTGCGTCAGCGGCGATCTTGATGAGGGCGTGGCGGAGATCATCGGGTAGCCGGCCGGCGGAGTTGCGGGTTTGGTTGTCGGCCTTGTTCATCAAGATCCGATAGCAGCGGGTATCGCGAACGAATTCCTCGATGCCTCAACCACTTTGAGCTTCGGTACAGTGCCGGTAATGACCGGCTCCGGTAGCCAACCTAGTTGTTTGTTGGGGGCGGCTGCGGCTGGAAGGGTTCGTACCACCACCAGTCGGCGCGCTCGCCGGTGGGCCCGTGGCACGGTGGGACAGCGGGCGGGGGACGGTTCGGAGGATGCGCGAGCGATCCTGCGCTGACCCGTCGATCGCAGCTATCGGTGACGATCAGATCGTCGGCGTGTCCGGTGATGGTGATGACGCCCCGATGGTGCAACCGATGGTGATACGGGCATACCAGCACCAGGTTGGTAACAAGTCGGGAACCTACCCCCTTGGCCCTGTGTGACAGGGTTAGGTGAGACAGCAGCAGTAGCCGATCATCGCTACAGGGCGAGACAGGATCACCATTCTCCGTGACTATGACGATCGCATCCCTGCAGGGGTGCGCCGATACTGACCAAGTGGACAGCACGCCGGATCCGGGTGCTCGGGCTCGGCGACGCACGTTCACCGCCGAGTACAAGGCCCGCATCCTCGACGAGTACGACGCCCTGCCGGCCGGCTCGTGCGAGCGTGGTGCGTTGCTGCGCCGCGAAGGCCTGTACAGCTCGCACATCGCCGAATGGCGCAAGGCCCGTGATGCCGGTGCCCGTGCCGGGCTGACGCCCAAGGGCAAGTCGAAACGCACCGCTGAGCAGGTGGAGCTGGACAAGCTGCGGCGGCGCACCAAGCAATTGCAGGCCGAGCTGGACCGGACCAAGCTAGCCCTGGAGATCACGGGAAAAGCACACGCGCTCTTGGAGATGCTCTGCGAGAGCGCGGATTTCGAGCCGAAGTCGAAGCCGTGATCGGCGAGCACCTGCCCGCCCTGGAGTCGGCGACGTCCACCAAGCGGGCGTGTGAATTGCTGGGTGCATCACGGGCCACGCTCTATCGGCGCCGCAACCCAGCACCGCGGCCGGCGCCGCGGAGGCGGCCCGAGCCGCCGAACAAGCTCACCGAGGCCGAACGCCAGCAGATCCTGACGGTGCTGCGATCGGCCGAGTACTGCGACCTGGCGCCGGCGCAGGTGTGGGCGCGCCTGCTCGACGACGGCATCTACTTGTGCTCGATTCGCACCATGTACCGGCTTTTGGCCATTGCTGGGGAGAACCGGGAGCGGCGCCGTCAGCGCACCCACCCGGCGCGCAAGAAACCCGAGTTGATCGCCACCGCGCCGAACCAGGTTTGGTCGTGGGATATAACGAAACTGCAAGGGCCACAACGTGGTATCTTCTATCAGCTGTATGTGATCATCGACATCTTCTCGCGCTACGTCGTCGGTTGGACCCTCGCTGCCAGCGAGACAGGCGAGCTGGCCAAGCAGTTCATCGACGACACCTTGGCCCACCACGGCATCGAACCCGGTCAACTGGCTCTACATGCTGATCGCGGCACCTCGATGACCTCCAAGCCGGTCGCCCAACTGCTGATCGACCTGGGTGTGGACCGCAGCCACAGCCGCCCGCACGTGTCCAACGACAACCCCTACTCGGAGGCCAATTTCAAGACCCTCAAGTACTGCCCGGCGTTCCCGGGCCGGTTCGGCTCGATCGAAGACGCCCGCGCCTTCTGCAGCGCATTCTTCGATTACTACAACCATGAACATCGTCACAGCGGCGTCGCGCTACACACCGCGGCCTCGGTGCACTACGGCACTGCAACCCAGGTACAGGCCCAACGCGCCGCCACACTCGACGCGGCTTATGCCGCCAACCCCGCCAGGTTCCGGCATCGCCGGCCCACCCCGCCGAAACTGCCCACCATCGCCTGGATCAACCAGCCAACCCCCGAAGCACTCATCAAATCCGCGTAAGAAACTGTCTCACCGGCCTTGACATGTTCCGTGGCGCTCGGCCGAGAAGGTGGCGCCAGACAGGTGCCGCCGTTAGGCCGGCCGCTTGAACACTTCGCGTTCGAGCCGTGCCAGCCGCTCGGCTATGGTGCCCGACTCACCATGATCTTCGGCGTGGAGCCGATCGACGGCCCATACCCGAATGAGGGTCGACAGCGACATTCCCGCTTTACGGGCGGCCTGACTCAGTCGCTCGTGCTCATCGGCTGCCAAGCGCACCGAAACCACGGTCTGACGGCCAAGATTGGGACGGCTGGTCGTGACGTGCTCAGGCACCGGGCCACCCTGGTAGGCCTCCGCACGCGCGCCTTCGTCGGCGAGCAAATCATCAATCCGGCTCATTCTTGCTGCTCCTCACTGTAGAGACTCCGGTCCTGCTCATTCGCCATCCAGGCATTGCTGCCCCACCAATCGCCGTCGGGGCGCTCATTAGGGTCCGCGTCGGGGGATATCAAAATCACTGTCAGCACCGCTCGTACTGACGGCGAATAACCGATCACCCGAATCGACAGGCCCGACCGGCTGGCTGGGTCAGGCGCTTGCCAGACGGCGTGACGGTCGTTAACCGCTTCATCCGCCCAGGTCGCAGAGATGCCGTGCCGCTCCCCGATGTAGCCGGCCCGCTTACTCCAGTCAACCCGCACGCCTACAATATACTACGAACAACTACGATACTTCGGATGCGTCATTCAGGTACGAGACGGCGCTACTCGCCCTCCCGTGCGGTTACCGACATCCGCCGCGACGCTTTAGCTCAAGTACATGAGGGGCGGATTCGCTTAGCCAGCACTCGGCCCACGCCCTCCGGTTCCGCACTCAACGGCGCTCAAGTAGACCCACGCACACGGGCCACCTCCCATGTCGCAAACAACCCCCCATGCCCCCGCCGACGCTTTTACCAGCGATTTTGCCGATTTCTACGGCCAAAAACAACACAGGTACCTTGCTGACAAGTCGGCTTACTCTGCGATCTATGGCATGGATGTATTTACCGGTGTTATTTGTCGGCTTTGCGTTTGTGGCGACGGTGTTGGTCACAGGCAGTGTTGCATTGCGGGCACCGCTGTGGGATATCGTCTTTCGCGACGCGGCGTTTTCGGAGGTGCAACAGCGAGGTTTCCCATGTCGCCAGATTTCGCTGCGTGACGCGGATGCCATCGGCAGAATACTGGGGCCAGAACCCACGACCTCTGAACTGGGTGAGCTGACGCTCGTGACACTGGCAGTGTTCAGCGGCAGCACCGATATGGCCGGCTTTATCACCGATATCGAACAGCAACGTCAGGCGCTGCTGGATCGGATGCGTGAACGCCAGCTGATGCGAGTGAAGGACATCAGCACCGTCGAGTGGGTGTCACGAGTCTGGGTAGTCCAGCAATTTTTGAGCCGCGCGGAGGTGGCGGTTCGGGGAATCATCTGGCTGGCGCCAAAGACAGCCACGGGTAAACATTCAGCCGTTTCGCGGAGGCGGTGAGGTCGCGGCATCTGCGCCTGGGTGGTGGCGCCGAGGCCGTTACGGGTCGTAGCTATGGTCGGTGTTTGTGGCTATCAGGGAAGCTCGTGCAGTGGTCGATGCGCTGGCTGATTGGCAGCCGCGTCGACGTCAGGGGTGTGAACGCGCCGCTGCGACAGTGGTGACTGTCGGTGCTGGTGTGGCTGGTGTGGTCTCGGCGTGTCGCCGGTGATGTTGGTGGTGGGGCTGGTGTGATCTCGGAGTGGCCGCGCCCGAGGAGATGTCGCGTGAGGAGCTGATCGCGCTCGTCGCTGGCCAGGCGGCGCGGATCGCCGAACAGGACGCGCGGATCGCCGAACTGGCCGCGGCCAACGAGGAATCCGCGGCGAGGCTGGCCAGACTGGAGCATCTGCTCTCGCGCAACAGCGGCAACTCGTCGATGCCGCCGTCGCAGGACGATGCCCCAGGCCGCGTGGCGCCGGTGAAGCCGAAGCGTCGGAGCGGGTCGGGGCGGAAGAGGGGCAAGCAGCCCGGAGCCCCGGGGACGCATCTGGCCTGGACCGACGGCCCGGCTGAGCGAGTGGACCGGTTCCCGCAGGGGCGGTGCGGGTGCGGCGCGGAGCTGGCCGGGGCGGCGGATCTGGGGATCGTGGACCGCTACCAGCAGCACGAGATCCCCGCGATCGAAGTGCGGATCACCCAGTACGACCAGCATCGGGTGATGTGCGGCTGCGGCCGGGTGCACACCGCGACCCGCCCCGACGGTGCCCGGTCCGGGCCGGTCGGGTACGGGCCGAACCTGCAGGCTCTCGCGGTGTATCTGATGGTGGTGCAGTTCATCCCCGCGCACCGGGTGGTGGAGCTGCTGGACTCGCTGACCGGCGCCGCCCCCTCGGTGGGGTTCGTGCACGGCATGCTCGCGCGCGCCTCCGCGTTGCTGGCCGAGGTGGACAAACGGATCCGCGCCCTGATCACCCTGGCGTACGCGGTGTGCTGCGACGAGACCCCGCTGCGGGTCGGACCCAGGACCCCCAAGCTCGGCCGGAAGAAGGCCGAGAAGTATCTGCTGGTCGCCTGCACCGAGTGGTGCACCAGTTATCTGGTCGGCGACCGGGATCTGGACACGTTCAAGAGGTCCGTGATCACCGAGCTGGACGGCGCGGTGCTCGTGCACGACCGCTACCAGAACTACGACTCTGCCGCGCTCGGCGATCACACCCATCAGCTGTGCTGTCAGCACCTCGGGCGGGATCTGGGCGATGCCGGCGAGGTCTACCCCGACGCGGAATGGCCGCCCCAGGTCGCTCGGGCGCTGCGCTCGCTGATCCACCAGGCCAACCTCGCCCGCGCCGCCGGTGCCGACGGCATCGACCCCGCCGTGCGTGACAACCTTGTCGGCGAGTTCAAACACGGAGTGCTGGTAGGGCTTTCGGAGACAACCAGCGGCGGCGACCGTCCGGGCGAACGCAAGGCTCGGCTGCTGCTGGAAACCCTGCGCGACCGCGAGGCCGACACGCTGCGCTTCGCCTTCGACCTGCGTGTGCCGCCCACCTCCAACCAGGCCGAACGCGACCTGCGGCCGGCCAAGATCCAGCAGAACATCTCCGGGCGGCTCACCAGCGAGAAACGCACCGAAGACCGCTACCGCATCCGCGGCTACCTGTCCACCGCGGCCAAGCACGGCCGCAACACTTTCGGCGCGTTGCGCGAGGCCATCATCGGCCAACCCTGGATGCCACCCGACCCAGCCCCGGCCTGACCGCGGCCCGACCGCCACCACCGAATCCAACCATTCCGGCGGGGGCGCCGCGGGGCGCAATCACACAAGTCGAACCACAGGTCAACGTCGGGGCTGAATGTTTACAGCCACGGTCATTGTGAAGTTGACGCTTACAGCATTTCCGTATGCAACGGTGATCAGCGCATTCGTGGGACTCGTTTACGCCTGGATCACCCGTGGCAGCACTGAACCCGGGCAAATCCTGGACACATGTGCCAGGATCGGCCTACTCGGCGTGTTGATGTAGTCCATCGGGGTCCTCGTCTTCCGAATCTTAGTCGCATTGTTTGGCCCTGCCGACCAGTGGACCCTGACCTGCCCGGCCGTTTTCGGACAGTTGTTTATTTATCGTTTTAGGCGGCCCTGTGGTTATTGAACCATTCGGATTCTACCTCATTCGGCGTGCAGTAGTCCAGTGCTGAATGAAGTCGTTTGTTGTTGTAGCGCAGTTCGATGTATTTGGTGATGTCCTTTCGTGCGTGTTCACGTGTGGGATAGACGGTGCGATTCACTCGCTCGTTTTTCAGGGTGCCGTTAAACGATTCGGCCCAGGCGTTGTCGTAACACACACCGGTGCGGCCGACGGAGCGCAGGATGCCAAGCCCTTTCGCGTGATCGGCGAAATCCCTGGAAGTATACTGACGTTTTCTCAGTAATTTCCGCGTTGGAGAGTCGATAGTACGATCGCGGCGGCAACAACTGCGCCAATCCTGGTTGGACACAGGCGGATTCGACGGAGGCAGCGCCAACGCTGTTTGAGTTCGGCGTTGGCGCGTTCACCGATGGCACGCGCCGCGGTGAGCAGCATGTTGTAGCTCTGATTCTCCACGGCCAGGCCGCGGCCCTTGACCGGAGTGTGCACCCCGATCCCCGCTCCTTCGTAGCCCTTGTCGGCCAGCGTCGGCACCCCGTCGGCCGCGGACTTGTACAGCGCGCCCAGGCAGTGCGCGCGGGCGGCGGTGATGTCGTGCACGCTGCCCGGCTCGACCTCGCTCGACCACACCGGGAACCCGCCCGGGTCGGCCAGTATCTGCACATTGCCGCCCTGGGTTTTGTGCTTGCCCGAATACCACCGGTGATGGCCGGCCTCGTTGCGCTCGTCCACCCGGTCGATGGCGATCAGCGTCCCGTCCAGCGTCACGTGCGACCACTGTTCGGCCTTGGCCCGGTCGAGCACTTCGTGCAGGTCAGGAGCTTGTTCGGCGATCACGTCGATCGCCTCGTGCAGATAGCGGTAGCTGGTGGAGATCGGCAGCCCGGCCTCCATCGCCAACAACCGGATCGGGGCGTCGTCGCGGAACCACCGCAGCACCAGCTTGGCCTGCGTGCGCACCGTACCCGACCGCCGCCCGGCCCGCGTTCTGATCTCGCGCCGGTGAACGTGCAGCAGCGCGGTCACATGCAGCAGGGTTTCCTCCGGCACGTCGCAGATGGCAGAGTAGGTGAACACGTGGGGTCCTTTGCAGCGGAGCGGGTTTCCTCGTCGAAACCGAATCCTTGAGCAAGGACCCCACGCCCAGCCACTACGACACGCCGAAAACTCCAGTCACACCAGACTCACGAGCCCCAAGTGAGAAAACCTCACTGAGTCCCGCGGTCCGAATGGAAAATTGTCATTCCGGCAGTGATAGGAATTCTGTCAGCAGCCATGGATAATGCGTCGCAGGTGAGTGCCGACGTCATGGTGGAGTCCATCGCATATCCGAGGACTTTCTTGCTGAAACAATCCAGCACGGTCGCCAGGTACAACCATCCTTCCCAGGTGCGGATGTAGGTGATGTCCCCGACAAGCTTGGCCCCGGGCGCGGTCGCGGTGAAGTCCCGGTTGACCAGATCAGGCAGGCCGGCGATATCGCCAGCGATCGTGGTGACAGGCCTAAACGGCCGTGGCTGGCAGGCCACCAGGTGCAGATCACCCATGATCTGGCGGACGGTGTCGTCGTCGATCTGCTCACCCTGGCGCGCCAGCTGGGCATGCACACGCCGGTAGCCATACGTGTGGTCGGAATCGTCGAAGATCGCCACGATCAGGTTCTCCAAGCGACGCCGTTCGAGGTCCCGGGCACACGGTACATGGTTTTTCCACGCGTAATAGCCCGACCGGGACACTGATACGGCATTGCACATCATGGCCACCGAATAGTCGCCTTCTTCAGCGGAAATAGCTGCGTAAACGTCTACGGTTGCTGTTTCTTCGCGAAGAAGGCGGTAGCTTTTCCCAGGAACTCGACCTCCTGTTCCAGTGATTTCACACGTCGTCGCAGCCGACGCAACTCGTCCATTTCTGATTCTGTCAATTTATCGCCAATCTCGGGATGTTCCTCCTTATACTGGCGGACCCATCGCGAGACAGACTGTTCCGACACGTTGTTTTCGCGTGCAATATCAGCAATCGCACGCGAATGCTCGATCACCTCCAGTGCAATACTGGCTTTAAACCCAGCGGAGAACCGGCGACGTTCCATACTTGCGACTCCAATTCGGCTCGGCCTCAACAATAGTCAAGGCGTTGTCCGAAAGTCGCCGGGCGGGTCATCCTCACCGACAACGCCGCCAACATGCTCATCCTGACCGCCGGTCAACAATCGACCAGGCCGGCGGGAATGGGCGGTGTAGGGCATAGTCTCGAACGCCTTGTGAAATCCTGCGTGTCGTCGCTGTTGCCGCGCGGGTGCAGCGGGACCGGTCAGCCCGTCAGCTTTCCGAACCGCTGCTGGGCGGCCTGACGAGTCGTGCCCAGTGCCACAGCGATAACGGTCCAAGAGTCTCCGCGCTGCCGGGCCTCGGTCACGGCGGCGATCAGCTCGGTTTCGGCGTTATGCACGGCTTCGGTTGCGGCGACAATGCGGCGAAACGCCGTCGCGTCCCGTGCCGGACGGGTTGCGGGGTCCAAGCGGTCGAGTCCGGTGTGGTCGTGGGTGACGGGCATGTGCTCACCTCATTTCAAGTAGTGGTAAAACGACGGCCTGAGATCGTCGGCATGGATGATGCGGTCGGGATCGTCGGCGGGAACCGCCGTCAGCTCCAGCATCGCCCCGTTGCGTGCCGGTCCGATGACCAGTAATCGTTCCTCGCCGGTCGTACTCGTACGGTATGAATTTGACTGCGTTGCGGAAGGCGTGGGCTACGTCCTGCTCGGTGACGCCGTGCTTGCACGCGCTGCGCCGCACCTTCACACTGTCAAGTGTCCTTGCGTCCCGGCTGTTGTCAAGGCTTGTTGCGTCGCCGGTTGTCACCCCGCGCCCGCCGGGCGATGGTGGCCACTTGTGCTTGGTGAGAAGTTGTTCATCTACCCCCACCGGAGGTATCGATACCCGACGGCGGGATCCGGTATTCGTCTGATGTGGGCCCCGCCTGAGTGGGGCGTCGCGTGTCTGTGGCCTGAGGCTTATCACGTCGAGTATGTCCGACAAGCTAGCACGGAATTCTGGATGCATGCCCCCAGAAGCTTCGGTTCGCGCAGAGCGGACGCAAGCACCGCGTCGCAATGCACCGGGTTCGCGCGGTGACGCACCACAGCGGTTGCCCGGAGGTCGACGAAGCGACTGGCGCGCTCTATTTCACGGGTCGCGACGCCAAAGGGCGTCTGATCTGAACATCGGCGTGTTCGAGGCACGCGAAAACGAACAAATCTGATCATTTTTCACGCACAACCGTTGGAGTGGTGGACTACGAAACCGACCGCCGACGACATCGACCTCGATCGAGCGGAGATCCACACCGTGACTGGCCACGTGTCACGAACGCCAGTGCAGAGCGGATGGCTGCGGAAGCTGAGCGGCGCCTGAACACACGAGCTGCGAACTTGATCCCGGGCGGTAAGTCGCTGTCGGGTGATGGCAAGCATTCCCCGATCGTTTAGACACGTGTGTCGACCGTCATTCACGCGAAGCTGCGAGCGATCGCCGACGTTTTCCGCGTCAGTCCTACCGCCTCCGGCCCAACCCGGTGAGTGGTGAACCTCGCAGCGATAGCCGGGTTCGGGACAGTTGGGGCGGGTGCAGCCACGGTCGCCGGCGACAAATTTAAGGTCGTCCATCTTTCTACTTTCTTGCCAGGGAGCGAAATCCGCCAGTCAAGTGCCGCCACGGGCTGCCCGTGCGGAAACGCCGCTCGATTTCCGGGGTCGACCGGCGGTCGCGGAACTGTTACTCCGGCCACCTCGCCGGGGGCGTCACCGGTCCCACCGTCGGGTGCCGCCGTAGACCGATGAGGCCAGTGTTTGATCGCTTGAGCGCGCGGTAAGACTTGCAGCCGAGACATGCGCGCATCCCGGGAGCCGGATTTTGATGCCGTCGGAAGGCCGTCGGAAGGTAGGTCATGGAATTCGAGGGTGTCCAGATCGCGGCGCGGGGAATCAGTGTGCGCGGTCCGCGGGGATGTGCGTTCGCCAACGTGTCCCTTGACGTCGCTGCCGCGCAGCTGGCGGTCGTTGCTGGCCAGGCCGGTTCGGGGCGAACGGCGCTGTTGCTTGCGCTTGCCGGGCGGATGCGACTGGTAACCGGGACGGTGGCCGTCGGGCGCTATCGATTGCCCGGCGATTCAAGGCGGGTGCAGCAGCTCGTCGCGGTCGCGGCCGCCCCTCCTGCAGTGGATCTCGACGAGTTTCTCCGCGTCGACGAACACGTCGCTGAACGCGCGGTCTTCGGCCGCGCGCGGGCGCCGGCGGTGTCGGAGGCTCTAGACGTTCTCGGCTTCGTCGCGGCGGGCCATTCGCGGGTTGGTGAATTGCGTGCCAGTGACCGCGTCCTGCTGGCAGCGGCCCTAGCCGCGGCCGAGCGGCCCGCTGCGATCGTCATCGACGATGTGGACAGTGGTTGTGGCCCGGCCGAAAGCCGGCGGGTGTGGTCCGGGCTGAGCGCACTGGCCGAGCTCGGCTGCACGGTGGTGGCCAGCAGTACGGACATTCCCGAAGCCCTCGACCAGATCGACATCGCCGTCACGCCACTGCCTCACCCGTTCGGCAGCGACCCAATCCCCGGTGCCGATGGAGGAGCAAATAGGTGACCGCGTTGCGTCTGGCCGTTCTTGAATTCCGCCGGTTCCGTCGGCCGCTGCGCTGGCTGGTACCGGTCGGACTGTTACTGATCCCGTTGCTGTACGGATCGTTGTATCTGTGGGCGAATTGGGATCCCTACGGGAGAACGAGCCAGATTCCCGTTGCGGTGGTCGATCAAGACCGCCCCGCAGTGGCCAATGGCCAGATGATCGATGCGGGAAAGCAATTCAGCCAGCAACTTCGGGCATTGAACGCCTTCCAATGGCATTTCACCGATGAGCGGGACGCACACGACGGACTCGTTCACGGCCGTTACTACTTCACCATCACCATTCCGGCCGACTTCAGCGAGAAGCTCGCCAGCGCGCAAGACCCCGTCCCAGAGCGGGCGAGCATGGCCGTCACACTCAACGACGCGAACAACTTCATCGCCGGCATCGTTGCGCAAGCGGCGAAGGCCGAACTGCAAGAAAGAATCAATAGCGCGGCCCACTCGGCCTATGCCAGTGCTCTTTACACCGACCTCAGCCAAGTCAAACAACAACTCAAGATTGCCTCCGACGGCGCACACCGACTGGTCGATGGCACCGCGCTCGCCCAGCAGGGCAGCGCTGCGCTCACGCAGGGGATCGACGCTGCGCGTTCCGGTGCGACGTCCATCGACAGCGGTGCGACGCAGGTGCAGAGCGTCAACGCCGCCGCCGACGCGGCTTTCGAGCGGGTCATCGATCTGGCACTGACGCTGATCCCGCAGAACCAGCCTGGTACGGATGAGGTCAGGCAGGCGTTGCTGTCGGCGAAGAACCTTTCGCACACGCTGACGACCGGGGCGGGCCAAGTCGTCGACGGCGCGAAACAAATCTCGGCTGCGTTACAGGCGCTGGACTCAGGAAGCAGGGTCCTGCAGAGCGGCGCTGACCAATCTAACAGCGGCGCAATCGATATCGCTCGCGTGATTGACGACACCCTCCGTAAAGTACCCGATACTAACCCGCAGCAGACCGCGACGGCCGCTGATGTTCTCGGCTCACCCGTCGGCATCAAGGTGGACAATCTGAATCCAGCCCACGAGTACGGCCGCGGGTTCGCGCCGTTCTTCTTCGCGATCGCGCTGTGGGTCGTCGGCTTGTTGGCGTATCTGTTCTTCCGTCCGGTCAACTTGCGCGCTCTGGCCGGGCGGGTCAACGCGCTCGCCGTCGCCGTCGCCGGATGGCTGCCCGTCGCGACACTGACCGCGGTCGGTGGCCTCATCCTCCTTGGTGTTGTCTGGGTGGGTCTTCGACTCGACCCCAAACACCCCTTGTGGATGGCCGGATTGCTCGTGGTGGCCGCCGGGGCGTTCGTGGCGATCGACCATTTCTTGCGCATAGCGTTCGGTGTGATCGGCTCGGCGCTGTCGCTAGCCCTGCTGATCATCCAGTTGACCAGTTGTGGCGGTCTCTACCCGATGGAAACTACGCCGGCGCCGTTTCGCGCAGTTCATCCGCTCATACCAATGACATACCTGGTCGACGGCCTGCGCGTCGCCGTCTCTGGCGGGCTCACCGGCAACATGACGCGCGACGCGTTCATGCTCGCCGCGTTCCTCGTAGTTTTCGTTGGCGCCACCGCGCGCATGGTGCAGCGGCAACGACTATGGACCCTTAGCCGGCTGCATCCCGAGATCGAGACCATCTAGATGCGAATCTCGCCTCCGGCGGCGGCCAGACCTATATCGGTACGAAAGTGGCTGCCGGGCAGGCGAATTGATCCCATGACGTCATAGGCGGCAGCACGGGCCGCCGCCAGGTCTGCGCCAGTACCCACCACCGAGAGCACTCGGCCTCCCGACGACACGATCGCGCCGTCGTCGCGCCGGGCCGTTCCTGCGTGGAGCACCTCTCGGGCCTCTGATCCGACGACGACGTCGCCGACCCGCGGTCGGCCCGGATAGTTTTCCGCCGCGAGCACCACCGTCACTGCCGCGCCGTCATGCCAACGCAGATCGCCGAAATCGGCCAGCTCCCCGTTAGCTGTCGCATAGAGCAGCTGACCCAGCGGTGAATCGAGCAACGCGAGCACCGACTGAGTTTCCGGGTCGCCGAACCGGCAATTGAATTCGATCACCGCCGGACCCTTTGCGGTGATGGCCAACCCAGCATACAACAATCCAGAAAACCAGCTATCTCGCCGGACGAGTTCGGCCGCAACGGGTTTCACGATCTGTTCGACCATGAGGCGGCGGACGTCGTCGGGCAGCCAAGGTACCGGCGCATAGGCCCCCATACCGCCGGTGTTGGGACCGGTGTCGCCGTCACCGACACGCTTGAAGTCTTGAGCGGCCAACAGCGGCACGACGGTCTGGCCGTCGACGACACAGAACAGCGACACCTCGGGGCCGTCGAGGTAGGACTCCAACAGCACGGGATGCCCGGCTTCGAGCAGGCCAGCGGCATGAGCACGCGCGAAACCGCGGTTCGGCGTGACCACCACGCCCTTGCCGGCGGCCAGCCGATCGTCTTTCACCACCCAGGCGAGTTCGCCGGCGGCCGACCCAAATCGGTCCAGCGCCGCGTCCAAACGTGCCGGGCTATCGACGATCTCGCTCGCCGCGGTGGGAACACCCGCCGCCACCATCACGTCTTTGGCGAATGCTTTCGAGCCTTCGATGCGGGCCGCGCCTTTGCTGGGCCCGAAACAGGCGATCCCGGCGTCGCGCACGACGTCGGCTACCCCGAGCACCAGTGGCACCTCGGGGCCGATGACCACCAGATCGGCCCGGACGTGGCGGGCCAGCGCGACGACGTCATCGCCGGACGTGATGTCGACCTGGTATTGGTCGGCCACCAACGCGGTCCCGGCATTGCCCGGCGCGATCGCCAGTGACTCGACCTGCGGATCCTTGCGGAGCGCTACCAGCAGCGCATGTTCACGGGCGCCGGAACCGATCACCAGGACTCGCACAAAAGCTCACCCTATCGGCCCGACGCAGGACGCGGCGAGGAACGGACGGGCATACACTGGATGCCTGGGTGTATCGTCGTCCGCGGTGTGTGTGCCAGATCATCCAGAGAGATGCGCACATGGCAACCACACCGAGCGTGTGCCCGTTCGGGGCAGGCTTCGACTTCACCGATCCCGACGTGCTCCGACGCGGGTGCCCATCACCGAATACGCTGAGCTCCGCAAGACCGCGCCGGTCTGGTGGAATCAGACCGCCCGCAACGCCCTGGCCCACGGCCGCAACGCCTTTTTCGAGTATCCCGACCAGTGGGAGCTGTCTAAACACCAGCGCTCCGACACCGCCGTCGACGAGATCGTCCGCTGGGCTACGCCAATGCATTGCTGCCAGCGCGTCGCGCGCAAAGATGTCGAGGTCGGCGGTGTCACGATCCGAAAAGGCCAGCGAGCCGGTCTGTTCTACAGCTCAGCCAACTTTGACGAAGAGGTCTTCGACCGGCCATTCGAATTCAATATTTTGCGTAATCGCAATCCGCACTTGGCATTCGGCGGCAACGGCGCCCACTGCTGTATTGGTGCGAATCTGATCATCCAGTCGTTCGTCGTCGATCCGGGCCGGCCGGCACGGCGCGACGACGAGCTGCGGCGTTGGGTCGGCGCGGTGGTGGCGCACCGCGGAGTTCTCAGTGCGCAGAACGTCTCCTTGAGATCGGTCTCGGTGAGTTCGCCGTTGAGCAGTGCGGCGTTGATCTGAATCTCGGCCAGGCCGCGATTTCCGATGGCGGTCACCGCAGTCAACATGGCGCACCACCTTGCCCAGCGCCTGCAAATCCAGGCCGGTCGCCTCGGCCAGCTTCATGGCTTCGCACGCCGCGGCGTAGGAGGTGAACGTCAACATGTTGCGGGCCAACTTCATTCGGGTTCTGGCTCCCGGGCCGCCGGCGCGGATGACCATCGACGCCCACAGCTTGAACGCCGGCTTGATCTTTTCGTAGACGTCACGCTGGGCACCCACCATGGTGGCGAGCTCGCCCTTCTCGGCAGCCGCGGCGCCGCCACTGACCGGTGCGTCGGCAATGTGAATGCCTTGCGGTTGCAGCTGCTCGGCAAGTTCGACGGCTGTCGCGTCACTGATCGTCGAGTGGATCGCGATGACGGTGCCCGGTTTTGCGTTGGCGGCCAGCTCGCCGACGACCTCCCGCACCTGGGCATCGTCGAGAACGGTCACGCTGATGATGTCCGCGGCCGCGACGTCGGCCACGCTGTCCACCAGCGTCGCACCCGCTTCGCCAGCAGCGTCATCGCCTCGGTGCTGATGTCGTAGACCGTCGCACCGCCGGGCCAATCGACCAGCCGTTCGGCCATTGGGGCACCCATATTGCCCAGCCCGATGTAGCCGAGCTTCACAGTGCCGGTCATGATCGAATTATCTGCCCGCCGCCGACATTGCAGATCTGCCCGGTGATCCACGACGCCTCATCGGACAACAGGAAAAGCCACATGCCGACCAGATCCGCAGGCGTACTTATGCGCGACAACGGAAGACCTTTGACGATGTCGTCGACAATCTGCTTGGGCGTAGTGGTGCGACTGGCCCTCGGTATCGATGTGCCCGGGTGCGATCGCGTTGATTCGGATCTTCTGGCCACCCAGCTCGCGGGAGAGTTGTCGGGTCAGACCGTTGATGCCGACCTTGGCCGGGCCGTAGAAATTCGCGTACAACCACGCCGCGGTGGACGACTGGTTGACAATTGCGCCGCCGCCGTGCTTGGCCATCTTCTTGTACACCGCGCGGGTACACCACAGCGCGCCGTCGAGGTTCACGCTGATGAACTTCTTGAAGTACTCAGGATCGACAGTGAGCAGAAACTCCAGCTTCATGCCCCCGAAGATCGCAGCGTTGCTCAGGGTGAAATCGTCGGCTTCTGAAGCGGATTGTCAACCAGACCGACGGCAGCCAAGACGAGATCTACGGCATCGGGGGCAGCTGGTTCCGGCTCAACGCCGACAAACTCATCGACTGGCAGCCCGATTTCTTCGACTTCGGCCATGTCGCGAAGATGTTCGCGACCCTCATCGAGTCCGGCGATCTGAGCGCCGGCTTGCAGAAGCGGATCGCACGCAGCATGGCCGGCGAGAAGCTACCCGGCTACTACCCGCTGGGACCGGCCCCGGTACCCAGCTGGTGATCACCGCCACAGCTGACGCTTCCCCCCTTGCTTACCGCACAGTGACGCAGGTCATAATGAGCTGCGAATAATAACACGTTCTAAATTGCCGTCCGGTCCAGGGCGGTCCCTTCCGCCGACTGAAGGTCTTGCATGAAAACAAAGGGCGCGCTGATCTGGGAGTTCAACCAGCCGTGGTCCATCGAGGAAATCGAGATCGGCGACCCACAGAAGGACGAGGTCAAGATCGAGATGGAAGCGGCCGGGATGTGCCACTCCGACCACCACCTGGTGACCGGTGGCATCCCGATGGGCGGCTTTCCGGTTCTCGGTGGCCACGAGGGCGCCGGCATCGTCGCTGAGGTGGGCCCCGGCGTGGAAGGCATCGCACCGGGCGACCATGTGGTGCTGTCCTTCATCCCGTCCTGCGGCAGCTGTGCGACCTGTCAGTCGGGCATGCGCAATCTCTGCGACTTGGGGGCCGGACTGCTCAACGGCGCCGCGGTAAGCGATGGGACGTTCCGGATCCAGGCCCGCGGCCAAAACGTGTTTCCGATGACCCTGCTGGGGACGTTCTCCCCGTACATGGTTGTGCACAAGAGTTCGGTGGTGAAGATCGATCCCTCGGTGCCGTTCGATGTGGCCGCCCTGGTGGGTTGCGGCGTGACCACCGGCTACGGCTCGGCGGTCCGCACCGCCGACATCCGCCCCGGCGACGATGTCGCGATCGTGGGGATCGGCGGGGTCGGGACGGCCGCCCTGCAGGGGGCGGTCAACGCCGGCGCCCGCCACGTTTTCGCTATCGACCCGGTCGAGTGGAAGCGTGACCAGGCGCTCAAGTTCGGCGCCACCCACGTCTACCCCGACATCAACACCGGGCTCGGCGGCATCATGGAAGTCACCTACGGCCTGATGGCCAAGAAAGTGATCGTCACTGTCGGTGAACTGCACGGCGCCGACATCGAGAACTACATGATCATGACCGCCAAGGGCGGCACCTGCGTGCTGACCGCCATCGGCAGCCTGCTGGACAACAAGGTCAATCTGAACCTGGCGATGCTGACTCTGACGCAAAAGAACCTGCAGGGCAGCATCTTCGGCGGCGGGAACCCGCAGTACGACATCCCGCAGCTGTTGTCGATGTACAAGGCCGGCAGGCTCAACCTCGACGACATGATCACCCGTCAGTACAAGCTGGAGCAGATCAACGACGGCTACCAGGACATGCTGGACGGCAAGAACATTCGCGGCGTCATCCGCTACACCGACGCCGACCGGTAGTCGCGGGGCGTTCCGCTCTCTGTCGAGTGGCCGGTTATGAGACCCGATTCGCCCGAAGCGTGCAATAAGTGGACGCTCGACGTTAGCGATAGGAAAACGAAATGTCCGCCGAAACCGTTCAACAGTCCCCCGCGCTGAGGGCCTCACAGTCGTCGTGGCGTTGCGTGCAGGCCCACGACCGGGAGGGCTGGCTGGCGCTGATGGCCGACGACGTCGTCGTCGAGGACCGGTCGAGGACCCGATCGGGCGGGCCATCACCAACCCCGATGGCGCCGGCGTGTGCGGGAAGGACGGGGTCGCCGGGTTCTACGACACCAACATCGCCGCAAACCAGCTGACGATCACCTGCGAAGAGACATTTCCATCCAGCGACGTATGCGAGATCGCGCATATCCTGGTGCTGCGCAGCAAGTTTGACAATGGAATCACCAGCAAGGTGCGCGGCGTGTTCACCTATAAGGTCAACGACGCCGGCCTGATCACGAATATGCGCGGCTACTGGAGCCTCGACACGATGACATTCGGCTCACAGGAGTGCCGGTCTTGATCGGATACCGAGACCACCACGACTCACCGCCGTGGTCGGTGACCAACTTTCGGCGTCGATCGGCGGGGCGGCGTAAGCTGCTCACTTGGGCGCCTGGGCGCTCTCGTGAGCGAACACCAGGCTGACCTTCAATGTCGTCTTGGCGCCCACCATGCCGAACATGTTCCCTTCCACCGCGAACTGCTTGCGCGCAACCGTCGTCTGCGCCGTCAGGCACACCTCGCCGTCGCCGAGCACCTCGACGTGGGCCTGCAGCGGCAGCGGGGCTGTGATGCCTTTGGCGGTCAAAGTGGCGTTCAGGCGGACGGTGTCGTCATCGATGGGCTCACCGCCGGCGACGTCAACGGTGATGTTCGGGTACCTCTCCACATCGAAGAAGGCCGCCGAACGCAGATCCTCGTCACGTTTCCCCAACCCGGTGCGCACCGAGGCGGCCTTGACTTCGATTCGGCCGGATACCGTTCGAGCGTCCTCAATTTGCCCGCTGCCGCTGAATTCGGTGAATTCGCCGCGCACCTTCATCGCGCCCCACATCGTCTTGTTTTCGAACCGGATGCGGGATCGCTGCGGAACCGCGGTCCAAATGCCCACCGATTCGGGGCTGCTGAGAAACGTTGTGACAGCTAACATGTCATCTCCCTGCGTATCAGCGCGGGTTGATTGTGCAGCGCCGCTGCCAACCCGACGGCATTCGCACCAGCTAACAATCGACGATAGTCCTCGGGGGCGGTCCGTAACAGCGAAGTGCGTCAGATGCCGTGGCGACAACAGCAGGTGCGGCGGGACTCATAAGCTGGGACGCATGGCCAGTGTCTTCACTAAGATCATCAACAGGGAACTGCCGGGCCGGTTCGTCTATGAGGACGACGAGGTCGTCGGTTTCTTGACCATCCAGCCGATGACGCAGGGACACACGCTCGTCGTGCCCCGAGCAGAGCTTGATCAATGGCAGGAGATCGACTCAGCCGTGTTTGGCCGGGTGATGTCGGTGGCACAGCTGATCGGTAGGGCCGTTTGCCGGGCGTTCGACGTAAAGCGCGCCGGCGTGATCATCGCCGGGCTTGAGGTCCCGCACCTGCACATCCACGTCTTCCCGACGCGCAGCTTGAGCGATTTCGGCTTCGCCAACGTCGACAAGAATCCGTCGCCGGCATCTCTCGACGAAGCGCAGGCCAAGATCAAGGCAGCGCTTGCCGAGCTAACCTGAGCCCGGACCGGTGGGTTAGATCCGTTGTCTGCGGGCAGCCGTTCAGCGTGATTGTCCGACTCTGCGCGCCGAGCGGGTGGCGCGGTTGGGCACGTCGGCGATGCGCGGCAGGCTGACGTAAAAGCGGCAGCCCTGCCCTGGCGCCGTGGTCACGGTGACGATGCCGCCGTGAGTATTGACGACGGAGTCGACGATCGAGAGCCCCAGGCCGCTGCCGCCGCTGGTGCGCGCGCGCGACGAGTCGGTGCGATAGAACCGTTCGAAGATGCGGAGCGCGTCCTGCTGGCTCATGCCGGGGCCTTCGTCGATGACCTCCAGGATCGCGTCGTCGGCGTCGGTGCCGACCCGCACAGTGATGTCGGCGGATTCCGGCGTGTGTTGCAGAGCATTGGTCACCAGGTTGCCAAGCACCTGACGCAGCCGGGGCTCGTCGCCCAGCACCTCGGGGATGCCGGGACCGTCGAGCACCTCCATGGTGATCTTGCGGTTCGGCGCGACCGCCTGCGCGTCGTGTACGGCATCGCTGGTAAGCGCCAACAGGTCCACCCGGTGGTGCTCGATCGGCCGCTGCGCGTCAAGCCGGGCCAACAGCAGGAGATCATCAACCAGCAGGCCCATCCTGCGCGATTCGCTTTCAATTCGCGACATCACCATTTCCATGTCGCGGGCGGCGCCTTGGCGGTACAGCTCGGCGAAGCCGCGCATGGTGGTCAGCGGGGTGCGCAGTTCATGGCTGGCATCGGTGATGAAGCGTCGCATCCGTTCCTCCGAACTCCGCGCCTTCTCCGCCGAGGCTTCAGACGACGCGAACGCCTGTTGGATCTGAGCGAGCATTCCATTGAGCGCCTGGGAAAGCCGACCCACCTCGGTCCGCGGATCACGTTCGGGCACACGGCGATCGAGCTGGCCAGCGGCAATCGCCGCAGCGGTCTTTTCGACCTCCGTCAGTGGTTTCAGGCTTCGGTGCACCACCCACGACCCGGCCAAGCCCAGGATCAGCAACACCGCCGCGCCGATGCCGAATTGCAGCAAAACCAGGGAACGGACCGTCTGCTGGATGTCGGACAGGTCGTAGGCGACGGTGACCAGCCGACCGGTCGGTCCGCGTACCGACACCACCCGCCATTGCACGCCGGAGTTGTCCACTGATCCGATCGTCGTCGGCTCGGGGCCGACGTCGTTGTTGGCGGGCAATGCAGGTTCTGCGTTGCGGTCGTTGACGACCGTCGTGGTGCGTCGGTCCATGGTGATGTAACGGACGTAGAAGTTCGACGGCGGGCGTTCCAGCGTCGGCCCCCGGCGCACCGGCAACGACCCCCGCGGCGCCTGTGCCCAGCCGCGCGACGCCTCCAACAGCGTCTGGTCGACCCGCTTGATCAGGCTGTGCTGCAGGATTGCGGTGACCGCGATGCCGGAGGCTGTCAGCCCACATGCCGCCAGCAGCAGCAGCGCGGCGACCAGTGCGAGGCGGAGCGACAGCGAGCCCCGAAGCCTTCTCGGCATCCCGTTATTCTGCGCCGAGTGTTACCGAGGTTCGCGCAGCACATAGCCGACACCGCGCAGCGTGTGCAGCAGGCGCTTTTCCCCGGTGTCGATCTTGCGGCGCAGATACGACACATAGGACTCGACGACGTTGACGTCACCACCGAAGTCGTAGCGCCAGACGTGGTCGAGGATCTTCGGCTTGCTCAGCACGGTGCCGGCATTGATCACGAAGTAGCGCAGCAGCGTGAACTCGGTGGGCGACAACGACACCGGTTCGCCGGCCTTCCACACTTCGCGGGTGTCCTCGTCGAGTTCGATATCGGCGAATGTCAGCCGGGCGTTGCGACGCTCGGTGACGCCTTTGCCGGTGCGCCGCAATATCACTCGCAACCGAGCGACAACCTCTTCGAGGCTGAACGGTTTGGTGACGTAGTCGTCGCCACCGAGCGTCAGCCCGGCGATCTTGTCCTGCAGCGAGTCGCGGGCGGTGAGGAACAGCGCTGGCGCATCGATGCCATCGGCGCGCAGCCGCCGCAACACCCCGAAGCCGTCCATACCGGGCATCATCACGTCGAGGATCACCGCATCCGGCTTGACGTCGCGGGCCAAATCCAGCGCCGCCGGCCCGTTCGTCGCGGTGTGCACCTCGAAACCCTGGAACTTCAGGCTCACCGACAGAAGCTCGACAATGTTGTCTTCGTCGTCGACGACGAGTACCCGCGCCTCGGGAGTGGTTTCTTCTGTGATTGCCGCTGCCATCTGTCCATTTGCTCGCACTTAGCTCAAGATAGCCTCGGCAAACGCTGTGGACTTGCTGTCAGTTCGTTTTATGAGCGTCCCTGACGGCCGCGACCGGCGCGAATACGCTCGGGGGATGAATCTCGGCAAAAACCTGGCCACCCTCGCCGCCGCGCCTGTGCGCGTCGGACTCGCGGCCGCCGATGCGTGCCTCGCCGCCGCGACGTCGGCGCTTGGCCTGGCGCATCGAACATTGGGGGAGGTGGCCACGCCGGTCGGTTCTAATGCTGTCGCGCACATGCTGGGTATCGATGACGCGATTATCCGGGCCAACCGGCTGGCCCGGTTGTTGGACGACGATGCCCCGCTGGGACGCGCGCTGGCTACCGACGGGCCGTTCGACCGGCTTTTGCGCCCAGGTGGGGTGGTCGACATGCTGACGGCGCCGGGCGGCCTGCTTGACCGGCTGACCGCCGAGGGCGGCGGGCTGGAGCGGGCGCTCAAGCCCGGTGGCCTGGTGGATCAGCTCACCGCCGACGACGGACTGATCGAACGGGTGCTCGCCGAGAACGGCCTGGCAGATCGGCTGTTGGCCGAGGGCGGGCTGATCGACAAGCTGACCGCCCGCCACGGGCCGCTCGAGCAGCTCGCCGACGTCGCCGACACCCTGAGCCGGCTGGCGCCGGGGATGGAAGCGCTGGAGCCGGCCATCGCCACGCTGCAGGACGCCGTGATGTCGCTGACCATGGTGGTTAACCCGCTCAGCAACATTGCCGACCGGATTCCGCTGCCCGGCCGCCGGCCATCACGCCGCCCGTCGCCGCGGGCGGTGCGTTCGCAGCGCGTCATCGATCACGACGAGTAAGCCGTTAGCGAAGCTTAAGCGGCGCAGCCGTGAGTTTTGAGTCAAGTACACCCGTCGAGCCGCGAGGGGTCAGGCGGCGAGTCGAGCCTGGTGGGTGAGTTCGTCGAAGTCAGCTTGGTAGGCGCGGGCGGCGTTGTGCAGGTTGGTTTTTCGTGGCGGGCTGGAGTCGTGGACCTGGGCGAGGCCGGTGCGCAGTAGGTGGTCGTGGGCGTGGGTGAACAGCAACGCGTGCTGGAGTCCGGTGTCGGTCACGTGGTAGTGGCGGGTGCGGGGGAGACGAGCAGGACCCGCAGCAGGGCGTGAACACGGTTGTCGCCGAAACGCAACCCGGCGATGCGGGTGGCGGAGTCGGTGACGGCGGGGGTGGTCAGGTCGGTGAAGGCTTGCGCGCCGCGGATCGGGTCGCGGCTGATGGTTTGGACGCCGAGCAGGCGCCGGTTGGCGGAAAAGCCGGGCTGCCGCAGGGCGGGCAGGCTGGTCAGCCGTTTGGCGACCCCGAAGTCGTGGGGGTTGTTGATGGTGGTCTCGGTGCGCAGCGCCCTCCCTTGCTTGTGGTACTGCTTGATGTTGGTGTTCTTGTAGTCGACGTGCAGGCTCGCGGTGACACCGTTGGTGATCACCCGGGTGCGGAACCGGCCCGGGGTTTTGCGTTTGCGGCCGTTGATGATTCGGCGGTCGAAGATCAACGCGACGTGATCGGGGCGGCCGATGTCGAGGTTGTCGCGGATGACCTGCTCGAAAAAGATCCGCCCGGACACCGGCGCGTCGAGCATCTGGGTGAGCGAGAACCCGGCCTGCAGGATCGACAGTTCGTAGCGGTAGCCGGGGGCCTCATCCTCGTCGGTGAACGGGTTGGGCAGGATGGCCAGCCACTTGCGCAGCAGCGCGTCGATCTGCTCGGGCCTCAGGCTGTCGCAGATCGCCTGCAACCCCGCCGCGTCGTCGACCGCGGCGAACCCGTTATCCAGCGCGGTAAACCCGATGCCGGCGTGCGCGGCCTGGCGTTTGGCGCATTCGTTGCCGTTGATGCACAGCTTGGCGGTGTAGGGGAAGTACGTGCTGAACTTGAGGAAGAACGGCCCGAAATCTTCATCGACGCAATAGAAGTAGAAGTTGTTGATGAACGCCGCGGAGCGCACCAGCCAGGCGTAGGGTTCCCCAGCCTGGTTGTAACGGCGCTGAGTGCGCCACGCCAGCGCCTTGTCCTGCGCCCGCCCGACGAACAACACGCCCTCGGCGCCGGTGAATCGGGCCAGGAACTCCTGGGCCGCATCGTCCTTGCGTTCCTTGCCGAACGACACCAACTCCAGGCCTCGTGCGGCGATGAAGCCGTGGACGTCGGCGACGAACGCCTTGGTCATCGGATCCATCAACGCGGCGCAGGCGTAGTTGTGGCCGCGATGGCCCACGAAGAAGCCCTGCACCCCGGCGCCGTAGGCCAGCCGCGGCACCCGCACATTGCAGTACATCCGGTCGATCGACTCGATCTCGAACACCGCGTGATCGGACAAGACAGCCCCGGCACTGCGCGCTACGGTCATGATGGGCTCCGGTTCGGACGGGCGGTCGGCAACGGCCCACCAACCGCTACAGGCGGTTCATACACCCGATCGACACATTTCGACCAGGGTCTTCATCCCGTCCGAACCCAAGCCCCCAAAGCGACACCAGCCAGCATGCCCATCGGGATGGGGCGAAGCCCGGCTAGGCTTGGCACCGGTTAAAACCGGCCTCCTTAGCTCAGTGGTAGAGCACTCGCCTTGTAAGCGAGCGGTCGTCAGTTCAATCCTGACAGGAGGCTCCAAGCTTCTGTGTTATCTCGGATGATGCGTGACATTTCAGTTCCGGGTGACGCCTGACAGTGTTTCGGCTGATCCTTTACAGCAGTTTCGGTTGATCCTTGACACTCCCTAGATGAGGGAGTTAAGCGTGGCCGAGCAGAGGTGACGGGCCGTGATGGCCGTGATTAGTGATGGCCTGTCGATCTAGCACGTCGCCGAGAAGATCGGATTGCGAGGATGTCAATGGCCATGTAGGCGATGTCGTGGCCGTAGTCGTCTTGGCAGCCGTCATCGGCATCGTCATCTGGACGCGCCGCCGCTGACATCGTCGAATCCCTGCCCGCACGCCCCGCTGCGAGGTGTCTAGGGCCTACTGCGCGGCAGGGGACCACTCACCGTCAGCGGCAGCGACACTTCTCCCGCTGCTCCACGCATCGCAACGGTCCACCGCCCATTCGAATTCAACGTAAGCCGGAGCTGGAAGCAGGCAAAGCCCGCATCCGCGTTCGTGAGGTTTGCCGGCAGCTCGCGGTGCATATGGATGAGTTGTCCGCCGTCGGGTGGCAAGACCTCGATGACCACTAGGCGATCCGCATCGCCGGTGTCCCCTTGCGTCAACACCGCGAGGTCAAACTGCGCTACTCGGTCGGGGCCGACTTTGTACTTGGATATCACGCCGCCCACTACGTTTAGCTTGTTGTCAAACGCTTCGGTCTTCTCGGCCAGGAACGCCCCGCTTATCCTCATGCTCCCCAGTATGCGTGAACACTGGTGCGCCGTTCTGAGATTGGCGCGACGTTCATCCACGAGATCGCGGCGGTAGCGCCGAGGGCGGGCTGGCCTGCTTTACAGAGGGACGTCTCTTTGTAATGATCATCAGCTGCTTTGGCGCCCAATTGGTTTCGGACCCATTAGGTTCTCTACCCATGAGGTTGACGGTTCTCGGTAGCGGTGGCTGGATTCCCACCAGCTCGCGGCAGACGAGTTGCTACCTGATCACCTCCGGCACCCAAGCTCTGGTGCTGGATGCCGGAACCGGCCTGGGCACGCTGCACATCAACCCGTCGCTGCTGGATGGTGTCGAGACGGTGACCGTGGTGCTCAGCCACTTTCATCTCGATCACGTAACGGGGCTCGGCTTGGTCAGCGCGCGGGGGCTGGGCGACCGGGAACTGACGATCGCCGGCCCCGGCTCGCTGTGTTACGGCCGGCCCACCCGCTCGATCCTGGAGGAACAGCTACTCGCTTCCCCGCTTCAGACGGCCTCGCCGGTTGCGCCGGCACGTTGGGCTGAGTTGGGTTGGGAAACTTTGAGTTTCGCCGGTCACGAGGTGGTGACGTGGGAGCAGACTCGACATAGTTTGCCCTCGGCTGGCTTGCGGGTGGGCGACCGTTTCGCCTACTGCACCGACACCGAGTTCGACCCGGAGACCATCCGCCGCACAGCGGGCGTGACCACACTGCTGCACGAAGCGTGGCAACCGGTCGACGCCGAGCGCGGCCACACCTCCGGTGACGAGGTCGGCGTCATCGCCGCGCAGGCCGGTGTTGCACGCCTGATCATCACTCACAACCATCCACTGCCCGGCGTGCCCGAACGCACCGCGGCTGCCGCGCAAGCACAGTTCGCCGCCGCTGTCTGCGCCACCGATGGGGCGGTTCTGGAGCTGTAGCCAGCCGGAACACCAAGATTTGGTCACGAACAGGCGGTTCCATCCGCCGAACGTTGCCACCTGCTAAGAGGTGTTATCGCTGGTAGCAGCTGCTTTATACCCGCGCTGTAGGCTTGTCCCGGTATCTGGCTCAAAACGCGTTACACAGCAGCCTGCCGCATGCTAGACGTCAGGCATTAAACGTCCGCGCAAACTGCAGCCCGGGGGTCACGCGCGGCACCCATAGGCAATCGAGGTTGTGGTGGCTGACCTGCAGCGATCCAGCGCTAAGCACCGCCATCGCGCCAGCCCGGTGGCGGCGCGGCGGCGCGCGCTGGCGCACGCCTGTTCGGCGTTGGTGGCGGTGGCCGCGCTGCTAGCTACCGGGTCGGGGTGGTGGATGGCCCACGGCGTACTGGGCGGGATCACGGTTTCTCAGGCGCTGAGTTCGGAGGATCCAAAGTCCACCGGTGACGCGATGAACGTCCTGCTCATCGGGCTCGACTCGCGAAAGGACCAGAACGGCAACGACCTGCCGTGGGCCGTGCTCAAACACCTGCACGCCGGCGACTCCGACGACGGCGGCTACAACACCAACACGCTGATCCTTGCGCATGTCGGCGCCGACGACCGGGTTACCGCGTTCTCGATCCCCCGTGACGACTGGGTGCGCTTCAACGGCGTGCCCGGCTACAACCACATCAAGATCAAAGAGGCCTACGGGCTCACCAAGCAGCACGTCGAGCAGGGACTCATCAACAAAGGTGTGAGCGACGAAAAAGAGCTCGAGACCAAGGGTCGCGAAGCCGGCCGCGCGGCGACGTTGAAGGCGGTGCGAAACCTCACCGGCGTACCGATCGACTACTTCGCCGAGGTCAATCTGGCCGGTTTCTACGACCTGACCCAAAGCCTGGGCGGTGTGGACGTGTGCCTGAAGCACGCCGTCTACGACTCCTATTCCGGCGCCGACTTCGCCGCCGGGCGCCAGACGCTGGATGCCGCCCAGGCGCTGGCGTTCGTGCGGCAGCGCCACGGCCTGGAAAACGGCGACCTGGACCGTACCCACCGTCAGCAGGCATTCCTCTCGGCGGTCATGCGCCAGCTTCAGGATGCGGGCACCTTCACCGATTTCGGCAAGCTCAAGAGCCTGATGGCGGTGGCGCGCAAAGACGTCGTCTTGTCCTCGGGCTGGGACGAGGACCAGTTCCGCCGGATGGGCGCGCTGGCGGGCGGCTCTGTCGAATACCGGACCCTGCCCGTCGTGCGCTACGACAACATCAACGGCCAAGACGTCAACATCGTCGACCCCGCCGCGATCAAGGCCGAAGTGGCGGCCGCCTTCGGCACCTCCTCGGCAGCCACGACGGCGACCACCTCTGCAGTACCGAACGCGACGACTGTGGTCGACGTGATCAACGCCGGCAACAGCAGCGGCCTTGCCAGCCAGGTGGCACGTGCGCTGACGAAGGGCGGCTACACCACCGGCGCGATACGCGGCCGCATCCGCGGCGAACCCAGCACGACGACAATCGAATACGGACCCGGCGCCGAGAGCGACGCACGCAACGTGGCGGCGCTGCTGGGCATCGATGCACCGGACAAATCGAATCGCAAGCTCGAGTTCGGCCACGTCGAGGTCGTCGTCGACGACAATTACTCCGGCCCGTCGCAGGACGAATCCACGTCCAGTTCCAGCTCGTCCTCAAGCCTTTCCGACGGTTACAGCTACCACCGATCAACCACCGACACCACCGAGCCGACCCCCGATCAGGGCGCCCCGATCGACGGCGGCGGCGTGCCCTGCGTCAACTGAGTTCGGCGCCGTCCGTTCTGGAGTAAAAACGCCAACACGGCGCTCTCGAACGCCTCCTTCGCCTCGATCATGGTCCAGTGCCCGCAGTCGGGGAACATGTGCAATTCGGCGTTGGGAATGGTGCGCATCGGCAGCGACGCCATGTCCAGCGGGCTGACCCGGTCGTCGCGGCCCCAGGTGGTCAGCGTCGGCGCCGTGACCCGGTGCATCATCGCCCACGGCTGCGGCCCCTTGGACGACGCAAGAGCCTTCATCATCTGCGCGAAGGCTTCGCTGCCGTACATCCGCCGCGCCCGGGCCAGTGTCTGCGGATCGGCGGCGTGGGCCCATCGCTCCTCGATGAGCTCCTCGGCCACTGTCGCCGGGGCATAGACCATCGAATGCAGCCAGCGGACCAACCGCTCCCGGGTTTCGTCGACCACGGCATGTTGTAAAGCGCTTCGCTGACACCGGCTTGCTTCTGCGCGGTGCCGTCGATGACCTGGTTGCCGTTCACGACCCCGGTAGGACGGCACGAATGCGTCGCGGACGATGATGTCCTTGGAACCGGTCCCCTTCAGCCCCAACACATTCCAGGAGTCATCCACGATCTGGTAGTCGCTGCGGGCAGGATCATGTGCAGCATCGTCGACGGGTCAGCGACGCTGCCGTCCGAAATGCCCAGCATGGCGCCGAGGAAAACCCAGTGGCAGTGGTCGGCGCCGGAGCTGAACGGCCAGCGGCCGTTGAAGACGTAGCCGCCGTCGGTCGGGACGGCGACGCCGGTCGGCGCCTAGCGCGGCGGCGGCGCGCCGTCCCGTTCAGAGGACAGGTTTGGCGGATTCCCCCGTAAGGAAACTGCGGCATTGTGGAAGCCATGGACATCGGATTCATCGGCCTGGGCAAGATGGGCCACGGCATGGCCGCCAATCTCGTCGACGCGGGTCATACCGTCACGGTCTACAACCGAACGCCCGCCAAGGCCGAGACGCTGGCCCGCCGGGGCGCAAGGCCGGCGCACAGCGTTGCGGAGGCCTGCGGCGGGGACGTCGTCATCACGATGCTCGCCGACGACGCGGCCGTCGAAGCGGTCGTGTTCGGCGAGCATGGCATGCTGGCAGCATTGGCGCCCGGCGCCACCCACGTCTCGTCGAGCACGATCAGCGTGGATTTGTCGAGACGCCTGACCGCCGCGCATAGCGCCGCCGATCAGCACTACGTCGCCGCGCCGGTGTTCGGTCGCCCCGAAGCAGCTGCTGCGGCAAAGCTTTTCGTCATCGCCAAGCCGGCGTCGAGCCGCTGCACTACGTCGACATTCTGACGTCGACCCTGTTCACCGCCCCGGCCTATCAGACCTACGGCGGGCTGATCGCGCGGCAGGAATTCGAGCCGGCGGGCTTCTCTGCGAGGCTCGGGCTTAAAGACGTCCGGCTGGCGCTGGCCGCCGCCGAGGAGTTGGCGGTGCCGTTGCCGATCGCCAGCCTGCTGCGCGACCGTTTCCTCACGCTGGTGGCCAACGGTGGCGGAGATTTGGATTGGTCGGCAATCGCCACGCTGGCCGGTCGCGACGCAGGAGTCGGGTCAGACCACGCCTCTTAGCCCATCGGCGCCGAACACCGGTTCCAGCATCGCGGTGAAGTCCGGGCCGCGTCGCAGCAGGTGCCCGCCGTCGACGTTGATGATCTGGCCGGTGATCCAGCCGGCCGCCTCGCTCAGCAAAAACATCGCCGCGTTGGCGATGTCTTCGACCTCACCGACCCGCGGCAGCGGGGTGCAGCTCCGGTAATCCTCGGACAGTTCCGGCGAGTCCGTGATCGCCGCAACCAGATCGGTGCGGATCAGGCCGGGACGGATACCGTTGACCCGCACCCAGGACGGGCCGAGTTCGTCAGCAGCCAGCTGCATCAGGTGGTCGACGCCGGACTTGGTCACCCCGTAGGCGCCGAACCAGCGGTGGGTGTTGCTGGCCGCGAGCGACGAAATGCCGACGAACGACCCGCCTCCGCCGCGCACCAGTTCGCGGGCGGCGTGCTTGAGCACGTACATGGTGCCGTTGACGTTGAGGTCGACGGTGCAACGCCAGGCCTCGGAGTCGATCTGGGTGATCGGCCCGATGGTCTGCGACCCGCCCGCACAATGCACCACGCCGTGCAGCCGGCCATGCCACGCCGTGACGGCGTCGACCGCGCGCGACCTCGTCTTCGTTGGTGACGTCAGCCGGCTCGTATCGAATCGCGCCGCCGCCTTTGTGCGCCTCGATCTCCTCGACGGCCGCCGCCAGCCGGTCGGCATTGCGGCCGATGATCATCACTGCGGCCCCGGCGGCTACCAGCCCGGCGGCCACCCCTTTGCCGATTCCACTGCCGCCGCCGGTAACCAGGTATGTCCGGTCTTCGAACGAAAGCTGCACGCCAGCTCCGTCAGGTTGCGCGAGCAGACGCAGAATCGCACGCTCGAGCGCCGAATCGTGCGATTCTGCGTCTGCCCGCCCGGGGTTTACGGCTCGTCGCGGCGGGCCGGTTTCGACGGCTTTGCCGTGCGCCAGTCCTCGACATCGGGCGGCAGAGACCTTGGGCACCATGCCGAGCCGATAGGCCTCGTCGGCGTCTAGCGAATCACCGGTCAGCAAAAGCTCTTTGGCTTTACGTGGGCCGAATTCCCAAGGGTGAGCATAGTATTCGACGCCGGTCATGCCCATGCGGACGCCGACCACGTCACTGAACTTCGCATTGTCGGCGGCGACGATCAGATCGCAGGCCCAGATCAGCATCAAGCCCGCGGAAATCGCGTTGCCCTGCACCTGGGCGATGGTGATCTTCCGCGAATCGCGCCAACGGCAGGTGTTCTGGAATAAGTAATGCCATTCCTGAAGGTACGTCTTCTCCGCGACCGGATCACGGGTGGCGCGGTTTATCCGGAAGCTCGGCAATTGGTCCGGCCCGGGCGCCCGCTCGGCCAATGCCAACTCCGAGCCCAGGTCGTGGCCGGCGGAGAAATTCCTACCGCGCGCAGCCAAGATCACCACCCGAACGGCGTCGTCGGCCTCGGCTCGCAAGAACGCCTCGTCGAGCTGAACAAGCAGGCCGCGGCTCTGCGCGTTGTGCGCGTCCGGCCGGTTAAGCCAGATCCGGGCGATGCGGCCGTCGTCGAGCGTTTCGTAGGCCACCAGGTCGTGTGACTTTGTGGCAACCGTGCTGGTGCCCACCTAGTTGGGGACTGCCATTCGTCACCTCACTCGCCACTGGTTGGATCCTTACACATTACGGCCGGCCCGTAATGCGCTCATCAGCGGGTTAGCCGTCGGCTGCGGGCGAACACGCACGTCGCATACAGTTATGTCATGGCCGCTAAACCTGACCCTCACGAAATCGAAGATGTGGAACCGCTAGCCGACACCACTGCAAGGCACGCCAGGCGCGTCGTAGCGGCTTACGCCAACGACGCCGACGAATGCCGCGTGTTCTTGTCGATGCTCGGTATTGGGCCGGCAAAGATCGAGGTGTAAATGCCCCCCGCGGGAGGCCAAGGCTCGGAGCAATCTGCCGCCGGGGAGTCCGACTTCGTGGTGGTCGCCAACCGACTGCCGATCGACATGGAGCGGCTGCCCGACGGCAGCACCACGTGGAAGCGCAGTCCCGGCGGGTTGGTCACGGCATTAGAGCCACTGCTGCGGCGCCGTCACGGCGCCTGGGTCGGCTGGCCGGGGATCGTCGACTTGGGAAAAAACGAGGCCGAGCAGCCCATCGGCGCCGACGACCTTCGGCTACACCCCGTGCGGCTGTCCGCCGACGACGTCGCCCAGTACTACGAGGGGTTCTCGAACGCCACACTGTGGCCGCTGTATCACGATGTCATCGTCAAACCGAACTACCACCGGGACTGGTGGGAGCGCTACGTCGAGGTCAACCACCGATTCGCCAACGCCGCCTCACACGCCGCCGCCCCGGGGGCGACCGTCTGGGTACAGGACTACCAGTTGCAGCTGGTGCCAGCGATGCTGCGCGAACTGCGGCCTGATTTGACGATCGGTTTCTTTTTGCACATCCCGTTTCCGCCGGTCGAGTTGTTCATGCAGTTGCCCTGGCGCACTGAGATCGTGCAAGGACTGCTCGGCGCAGACTTGGTGGGCTTCCATCTGACAGGGGGTGCCCAGAATTTTCTGATCCTGTCGCGGCGCCTGGTAAGTGCGAACACCTCCCGCGGTTCGATCGGCGTTCGGTCACGATTCGGTGAGGTGGAGGTCGACGGGCGCACCACCCGGGTGGGCGCCTTCCCTATCTCCATCGATTCGAGTGAGCTCGACAAAAAGGGCCGCGACCGCAGCATCCGCAAGCGCGCCAAAGAAATCCGGGCCGAGGTCGGCAATCCCCGCAAGGTTCTGCTTGGCGTCGACCGGCTCGACTACACCAAAGGCATCGACGTGCGGCTCAAGGCATTCGCCGAGTTGCTCGCGGAGGGCCGCGTCAAGGGTGACGACACCGTGCTGGTCCAGCTTGCCACGCCCAGCCGTGAGCGGGTGGAAAGCTACCAGGTGCTGCGCAACGATATCGAACGCCAGGTCGGCCACATCAACGGCGAATACGGCGAAGTCGGGCATCCGGTGGTGCATTATCTGCACCGCCCGGTCCCCCGCGATGAACTCGTCGCGTTCTTTGTGGCCAGTGACGTTATGCTGGTCACCCCGCTGCGGGACGGGATGAACCTGGTGGCCAAGGAGTACGTCGCGTGCCGCAGCGATCTGGGCGGCGCACTGGTGCTAAGCGAATTTACCGGTGCGGCGGCCGAACTCCGACAGGCCTACCTGGTCAATCCGCACGACACCGAAGGCGTCAAAGACGCGATCGAGGCAGCGCTCAACCAGTCGGTCGAGCAGGGACGGCGCCGGATGCGGGCGTTGCGGCGCCAGGTCCTCGCCCACGACCTCGACCGTTGGGCCCGCTCGTTCCTCGACGCGCTGAGCGAGGCGCATCCACGTAACGGCTGAACCGATGGTGCGGTTGCCGGTGCGCTGCAATAATCGCCGGGTGATCATCTCCCGTAGCCTGATCGCCGCTGCTGTAATGGCCCTGGTGGCGCTGGGAACGGCGAGCCCCGCCAACGCGCTCGGGCCGCCGCCGGACGGCATGTACACCTTCAGCGAACCCGGAGGGCCGCCGACGACCTGAAAGGTCGCTGCGCTGTGCGATGCGCCGTCGCGTCAGCGGGCCATTTCGGATTTCACCGACGCCCGTTCGGAGTGTCAACGCACAGCAAATTTAGACAAATGGTAGTAGTTTTGCCAGGTCAAAGCCCATTGTGACGCAGGCCATCCTGAAACGCGTTCTAGTCGTCGGCGAACCCGGTCGGACGTCTAAGTCTAAGGACCCTTGGTGGCCGAAACTAATGCGCTTGTCTTGAGTTTTTCTACGGCGTAACGTTCGCTGTGCCCGCTCCACTTGTGCAGGAATGATGTCCTGACCAGCCACGTTGGTGGTATGGCCGGTCATCGGAACGACCGGACTTCGGCGCAGCGGGTTGCGGCGGTCCGTCGCAGGTTCTGCGTGAGCTTGCGCTGATTCAGGGAGCCACAGGACTCGGCGGTCAGAAAGCGAAGCCGCCGAGGCCGGTGTCGGACCGCCCACTCGACACCCCCATGACCGCAGGCGAACCGCCTAATGACTCGATCAGCGTGTCCTTGACGGGGATCTTGGTTCTTGGGCGAGAGGCTGATCACCGAGCCGCCGGCCGGTGAGCACTGTTGCCGCCTGAAGTGATGGTCAACTTCTAGGGTTAGATCGTGCCCCGGCCGGTTGGTGAGGTCATCTGTAGCGCTCATGGGATGTCGTGCCGGTTCGAGCGCTGATCCATTAGGTCGCCGCCGGATGCCCTTGGGCTCGAACAGGATTCATCCACGCTGAACCAAGGGAGGCCAATCGATGCTGTTCGTCGGAGACGACTGGGCAGAAGACCACCACGATGTATGTCTGATGAACGAGACCGGCGAGCGGCTGGCGTCGCGGCGGCTGCCCGAAGGACTGGCCGGGATCGGACGGTTGCACGAACTGGTGGCCGCCCACGCCGAGGACCCCGCCCAGGTGGTGGTCGGCATCGAAACCGACCGCGGCCTGTGGGTGGACGCGCTGACCGCGGCCGGCTACCAGGTGTTCGCGGTCAACCCGCTCGCGGTCGCCCGCTACCGCGACCGCCACCATATTTCGGGAGCCAAGTCCGATACCAGCGACGCCAAACTCTTGGCTGACCTGGTGCGCACCGATCGGCACAATCACCGCCCGATCGCCGGCGACAGCGGTGCAGCCGAGGCCATCAAGGTGCTGGCCCGGGCCCATCAGAACCTGATCTGGGCCCGCACCCGCCACACCGACGGTCTGCGCTCGGCGCTGCGTGAGTACTACCCCGCGGCGCTGGAGGCGTTCGAGGATCTAGTGTTCTGCGCCGTTAATTCGTTACATAATTTTAATCGATGGGCTTCGGCGCCGTTGCACGACGAATCACGTTGGTGGATAGGATGATTGGTGTATGGCATCACGCGGGCGACCGACGGCGGAGTTGGCGTTGACCGAGGAGGAGCGTCAGACTCTGGTTCGGTGGTCACGGCGGGCGAAGTCGTCGCAGGCATTAGCCTCCTGCGACGTGGCGTCCACAAAAGCGTTGCGGCACTAGAGAAGGACATCAAGAATTGGATCAAGCACTGGAACGCCGGCCCCAAGCCGTTCGTCTGGAAGAAAACCGCCGAAGAGATCCCCGTTGACGGCGCCGGCGGCGGGTGATGCCAGAAAGCGGACCAGGGTGGCCACATGCTCGGACGATAGCGGATCGATCTGCCCGTCGCCGAACTCGGGGGCCTCGCCGAACACATCGGCCGTCATCGCGGTCCGGGCCCGCGGGCAGATCGCATTCGCGCAAACCCCGTAGCGGCCCAGCGCGCGGGCCGCCGTCAAGGTCAGCGCGGTGATACCGGCTTTGGCCGCACCATAGTTGGCTTGGCCCACCGGGCCCACCGGGCCCACCAGCCCCGCTTCCGACGACGTGTTGACGATGCAGCCATAGACCGAGCCATCGGACTCCTTAGCCTTCGATCGCCATTAATTTAAGTGGCGGCGTTGCGAGTCAGCAGGAAATGACCCCGCAGGCGCACAACGATGACCGCGTCCCACTCCTCGTCGGACATGTTGAACAGCATCCGGTCGCATGTGAGCCCGGCGTTGTTCACCACAATGCTCAAGCCGCCCAACCCGTCGGCGCAGCTGACCAACTCGTCGGCGGTCGCACGTTGACTGATGTCGCCCGGGACCGCCATCGCTTTTGAACCCGTGTCAGCGCCGGCGGCGGCGATCTCGTCGATGACATCGGACACATCCAGCGCGGCGGCGATGTCGTTGACCACGACAGTGGCACCGGCGCGAGCCAAGCCGATCGCTTCGGCGCGGCCCAGCCCTGCGGCCGCACCGGTCACCACGGCGACCTTTCCGGACAGATCGGTTGCTCGCGTGCTGCTACTCATGCTTGTACGCCACTCCTCCTCATCGCTGGCGGTTCTGATTGCCCGACTCCTCATCGCCCGCTCCGGGGACTGCATCGTCGTCGGGCGCTGCATCGCCGCCGGCGGTTATGGATACCTCTAGTCGGTGTTTAGTCTTCGCGTTTGAGCGCCGCGCGCGGGCATTCGAGGATCGCCTGCTCGGCCAGCGCCTCCTGATCGGTGGGAATCGGATCGGTCTTCACCACCGCGTAGTCCTCGTCGTCGGGGTCGAAGAGTTCGGGCGCGATTCCCAGGCACACCGCGTTGCCCTCGCAGCGGTCGTGGTCGACTATCACCCGCACGGGATCCTCCTTGAACGTGAGCTGTGGCTACGTAGACCCAACATACGACCAGCTGTGAACGCGCTCGGCGTGACGGTCGCTGGGCGGTCGAGACTAGAACGTGTTACAACCAGGGTTGGCGAATGGGTAGCACCTAGGGACTGAAAGGTGGCCGCAATGCGCATCAGTTACACCCCGGAGCAGGAGGAGCTGCGTCGCGAACTGCGGTCGTACTCCGCCAAGCTGATGACCCCGAGCGCCGCGAGGCGTTGAGCTCGACGTCAGGTGAGGTCAGCGAAGGCAACGTCTACCGCGAGACGGTGGCACAGATGGGCAAAGACGGCTGGCTCACTCTGAACTGGCCCAACGAATACGGTGGCCAGGACCGCTCGCCGATGGACTCGCTGATCTTCGCCGACGAGGCCGCGATCGCCGGCGCGCCGGTGCCGTTCCTGACCATCAACAGCGTCGCGCTCACGATCATGGTCTTCGGCGGCGGCACCAACGAAGTGCAGCGCGACATCATCGGCATGGTGGCGTTGGGCCTGCCCCGAGCCAACCGCTAACCTCCAAAAGGATTCTCAGATCATGGATTTCTCAACAACCGAAGCGGCGCACGACCTCGGCGATCTGGTGACCACGATCGTCGATTCGGTGTGCACGCCGCAGCACCAACGTCAGCTCGACGGTCTGGATCAACGGTTCGACCGCGAGTTGTGGAGAAAGTTGATCGACGCCGACATCCTGTCCGCCGCCGCGCCGGAGTCGTTGGGCGGAGCCGGTTTCGGGGTGCTCGAGCAGACCGCCGTACTTGTCGGTCTCGGCCGGCAGCTCGCGGCTGTTCCCTACCTGGATTCCGTCGTTCTGGCTGCGGGCGCCCTGGCCCGGTTCGGTTCACCGGAACTGCAGAAGGAGTGGGCCCAGCCCGCGGTCGGCGGCGCCAAGATCCTCACGGTCGCGGTGCATGGCGAGATGGGCGACGGCCCAGTGCAGGCTGCCCGTTCCGGTGACGGCTACCGCTTGTCCGGAACCCGCACCCAGGTTGGTTACGGCCCGGTGGCCGACGGCTTTTTGGTGCCGGCCGAAACCGATTCCGGCACTGCGGTTTTCATGGTCGCCGCCAGCGACCCGGGGGTGACGATGACGGCGCTGCAGACCACCGGGCTGGGCAGCATCGGGCACCTCCGACTGGACGGGGTCGAGGTGGCTAGCGGACGACTGGTCGACGGCCAGGACGTGGTCGGCTGGATTTCCACGCTGGATACGCTGGGCCGCAGCGCGTTTCAGCTCGGTGTCCTGGACCGCGGGCTGAACATGACCGCCGAATACGCGCGCACCCGTGAGCAGTTCGACCGCCCGATCGGCAGCTTCCAAGCGGTCGGACAACGGCTGGCGGACGGCTTACATCGACGTCAAGGGACTGCGACTGACGCTGACCCAGGCCGCCTGGCGACTCAGCGAGGACCTCCCGGCCGACAACGAGGTCGCCACCGCGGCATTCTGGGCTGCCGACGCCGGACATCGGGTAGCCCACACCATCGTTCACCTGCACGGCGGTGTCGGAATCGACACCGACCATCCGGTGCACCGCTACTTCTTGGCCGCCAAGCAGACGGAGTTCGCGCTGGGCGGTGCCACCGGAGCGCTGCTGCGCATCGGTCGCGAACTGGCGGACACCCCCGCTTAGCCAGTGACCGCACCGCTGCCCACCGTCGTCGACTTGCTGCGACCGCTCGTCGATGTCGAGGATCGGGGCGTCTATTTCGAGGATTCGTTCGTCAACTGGCGTGATCATCTTCGGCACGGCGCCGCGGTGGCAGCAGCGCTGCGCGCGCGCCTGGACCCGGCCCGGCGCCCGCACGTCGGAGTCCTGCTGGGGAACACGCCGTTTTTCTCCGCGGTCTTGGTCGCCGCGGGAATGTCGGGAATCGTGCCGGTGGGCCTCAACCCGGTGCGCCGCGGCGCCGCGCTGACCCGAGACATTGACCACGCCGATTGCCAGCTGGTACTGGCCGACTCGAATTGTGCTGCGACGCTGGGCGATATCGACCACATCAATGTCGATGCAGCCGAATGGACCGACGAGGTGGCCGCCCATCACGGCACCGACGTGCGATTCCAGTCCGCGGCGCCCGACGATCTGTTCATGCTGATCTTCACCTCGGGCACCAGCGGTGACCCCAAGGCGGTCATGTGTAGCCACGGCAAGGTTGGTATCGCCGGGGTGACGATGACTGAGCGGTTCGGCCTCGGCCCGTCCGACGTGTGCTACGCGTCGATGCCGCTGTTCCATTCCAACGCGGTTCTGGTCGGCTGGGCGGTAGCCCTAGCCTGTCGCGGCTCAATGGTGTTGCGACGCAAGTTCTCTGCGTCTGGATTCCTGCCGGACATCCGCCGCTACGGCACCACCTACGCCAACTACGTCGGCAAGCCGTTGTCCTATGTGCTCGCCACGCCCGAACGTCCGGACGACGCCGACAATCCGCTGCGGGCGGTCTACGGCAATGAGGGGGCGCCCGACGACATCCAGCGATTCGCGGACAGGTTCGGCTGCCTTGTCATCGACGGCTTCGGATCGACTGAGGGCGGGGTGGCGATCAGCCGGACGCCCGATACGCCGACGGGCGCACTGGGTCCGCTGCCCGACGGCATCGAGATCATCGATGTCGACACGGGTCAGCCTTGCCCGGTCGGGGTGGTGGGCGAGCTGGTAAATGCCGGTGGACCAGGACGTTTCGAGGGATACTACAACGACGCCGAGGCCAATGCGCAGCGCATGGCCGGCGGTGTTTATCACAGCGGTGACCTGGCCTACCGCGACGAGGCCGGCTATGCATACTTCGCCGGCCGGCTCGGTGACTGGCTACGCGTCGACGGGGAGAATCTCGGAACTGCGCCCATCGAGCGGGTGCTGCTGCGCCATCCGGACGTGACCGAAGCGGCGGTGTATGCGGTGCCGGATCCGGCCGTCGGCGACCAGGTGATGGCCGCACTGGTGATGGCGCCCGGCGCAGAGTTCGACGCGGACAAGTTCCGCGCCTTCCTGGCCGGGCAGGATGACCTCGGGCCCAAGCAGTGGCCGTCCTACGTTCGGGTGAGCACGACACTGCCGCGCACCGCAACCTTCAAAGTGCTCAAGCGGCAGCTGTCGGCCGAGGGCCTCGACTGCTCCGACCCGGTGTGGCCGATTCGCCGTCAGGTTTAGCCTGAATCCACGGACGGGCTGAGGTTCGGTTGTGTCGGTTGATTTTTGATTTTGATTTTCGGTAGGTGGCAGGTGCCTGCAGTCGGGGTAGCATCATCACCATGAACCTCAAGAAGATACTTGCCGGTGCGGTGCTCGCCGGAGCGCTTGGCTCGGGCGGGCTCGGGCTGGGAGTGGGTCTTGCTGCCGCCGACCCGTGGGGTCCTGGCCCGGGCGACCCGGGCGGGCCGGGCGGTCCAGGGGCCTGGGGCCCCGGCGGACCGGGTCCGGGTCCGGGACCCTGGGGGCCACCGCCTCCTGGACCGGGACCCTGGGGTCCACCTCCTCTACCTGGGCCCGGACCGATGGGTCCCGGGGGGTCGCCCGGTTGGTGAACAAACCGCTTTAGTGTTCTGACGGCCGTCGTAGCCTTGACGCATTGTGATGCGCGGGCATGACAACGGCTTTGACGAGTTGTCGGCGACGGTGCCCGCGAGGGTCGGCGTGGCGATCGCCGGCGTCGACGGAACTCCCCTAGCGTCCTACGGAAGCTGGTTCAGTGGCGTCGCATGGTCGACGATCAAGGTGCCGTTGGCAATTGCAGCCTTTCGCGCAGGAGTGGGTAGCCACGAGCTGGTGACCGAGGCCATTGCACAATCCGATAACGCGGCCGCCGAGGCACTGTGGTCGCAGCTCGGGAAGCCGGCCGAGGCGGCACAAAAGGTGCAAGCCGTCATCCGCGATGCGGATGACACCACGACCGTGGTCGAGGCCCGACGACTTCGCTCCGGTTACACGGCATTCGGTCAGACGCACTGGTCGCTGGTCCGGCAAGCGCAGTTCGCCGCGCGGCTGCCAGGCGTCCCCGATGCGGCAGACGTCGTCGATCTGATGCGCAACCTCTGCGCCGAGCATCGCTGGGGCCTGGCCGCGAAAGGCTTTGCCGCAAAAGGAGGTTGGGGTCCCGGCATCGGCGGCGACTACCTGGTCCGCCAGTTCGCGATCGTGCCGGTCGAAGCCGGGCATGTCGGTGTCGCACTGGCGGCGCAGGCACACGACGGAGTATTCGAGACCGGGGTCGGGGTGGCCGACAGCCTGACCGACTGGCTCGTCGACCACCTCGCCGAGCTAACCGAGGATTGACGGCACCACGGCGTCAATCAGGTGCGGACCCGGTTCAGCGAAGGCCGCGCGCAAGGCTTGGGCGAAGTCTTCGGCAGTGATTACCCGCCGCGCCGCAACGCCCATCCCTTCGGCGATCTTCACGAAATCCAAGGTCGGACGCGATAAGTCAAGGAGATCAAGCGCTTTGGGGCCCGGAGCCGAACCGACGCCGACCCGCTGCAGCTCGATCCGCAAAATGTCGTACGCGGCGTTGTTGTAGATCACCGTGGTGACGTTCAGGTTCTCCCGGGCTAAAGTCCACAAACCCGAAATCGTGTACATCGCCGAGCCGTCGGATTCCAGGCACAGCACAGGCCGGTCCGGCGCGGCGACCGCAGCGCCCACCGCGCACGGTATGCCAAAGCCGATGGCGCCGCCGGCCAGGGTCAGCCAATCATGCGCCGGCGCACCGGCGGTCGCCGCTGCCAACGACACGCCGGACGTGTTGGACTCGTCGACGACGATCGCCCGTTCCGGCATGAGCGCGCCGACCGCGTCGGCCACCGCTGCTGCGGTCAACGCGCCGGACGGCAGTTGTGGACGTGACGGTGCCGCAAGAGCGGCGCGCGTGCCGGGTGCGAGCTCGTCGGCCAGCGCCGCCAAAGCCTCAGCGGCGCCGGCATGTTCGGCGAGCACATGCACTTGGCAGCCCTCCGGCACCAGATCGCTCGGCTTGCCGGGATAGGCGAAGAACGACACCGGCGACACAGCCCCCGCCAAGATCAGATGTTTGGCGCCGTCGAGTTGCGCAGCGACGGCCTCAGCGAAGTAGGCGATCCGTTCGACGGCGGGGACGCCGGCGCCACGCTCCAGCCGCGTCGGGAAGAGCTCGCAGTACCGGCGGGCGCCCGTGGCCGCGGCGATCCGGGCACCCGCCGTCAACCCGGCGCTGCGGGTGGCGTCGCCGCCGACCAGGAGTGCCGTGGATTCGCCGGAGCGCAATACTTTTGCCGCCAACGCGACCGCGTCCGTGTCGACGGTCGAGGAAGGTCGCCGGGCCGAGACCGACTGGCCGGCGTGGGCATCGTCGGTCCATGAAATGTCCGCGGGCAGGATCAGTGTCGCGATCTGTCCGCCGCTCTGGCTGGCGGCGATCGCCTCGGCGGCGTCGGCCGCGACGTCGCCGTCAGATCGCCGCAGCCAGCCCGACACGCTGGCGGCCACCGACTCGATGTCGGATTCCAGTGGCGCGTCGTACTTCTTGTGGTACGTGGCGTGGTCGCCGACGACCACCACCATCGGCACCCTGGCGCGCCGGGCGTTGTGCAGGTTGGCCAGCCCGTTGCCCAGCCCGGGCCCGAGGTGCAGCAGCACTGCGGCGGGACGGCCGGCGATACGGGCATAGCCGTCAGCCGCGCCGGTGGCAACTCCCTCGAATAGTGCCAGCACGGCCCGCATTGGCGGGACGGCGTCCAGCGCCGCCACGAAGTGCATCTCGGATGTTCCGGGGTTGGCGAAACAAACGTCGACGCCACCGTCGACGAGGGCGTTGACCAGGGATTGGGCGCCGTTCACGCTTCGACTGTAGCCTCGCGGCTTCGCAAGGGAAGAAGACGGTCACACAGTCCGGCGAATCACGCAGTTACGTGCGCGGCATGCACGTCGTCGGCCGGGCGTGCCTCAGTCTGCTCCTTGGCCCAGCGATAGTCGGGCTTGCCGGCTGGCGAACGCTTGACCTCGTCGACCAGCCAAAGGCTGCGCGGCACTTTGTATCCCGCGATCTCGGTGCCCCATGGCGGAGCCATTTATCGGCAGTGAGGCCGTCGCATCCGGGGCGGTGGCTGGCCGTCACCACGCCGTCGCGCACCGCCCTTGACATAGCGTGCCGCTACCCGGTCGGCAAGGCGGTCGCCGCCGTTGATTCGCTGGCTCGCGCCACACATCTCAAGATCGCCGACGTCGAACTGCTCGCTGAACGCTACAAAGGCCGACGTGGTATTCGAAAAGCGCGCAAAGCAGTCGACCTCGTAGACGCCGGTGCCGAGTCGCCGCGCGAGACGTGGCTGCGCCTACTCCTCATCCGCGCCGGCTTCCCTCGGCCGCAGACACAAATTCCGGTCTACGACGAGTATGGCCAGCTCATCGCCGTCCTCGACATGGGTTGGGAGGAATGCATGTTCGCCGTCGAGTACGACGGCGAACACCATCGCACCGACCCGCTGCAATACCGCAAGGACATTCGGCGGCTCGAGACGCTGCAGCGTCTGGGGTGGATCGTGATCCGGGTTGGTCGCCGCAGACCCTCCCGCCGCTATCCTGCGGCGCGTGCGATATGCCCGCGACGCGAGGAGATCGACTGTGAGCACGGAGTTTTCAGTGTGAAGTCAGGGAGATCCAACGACCGAAATCCCGCCCTACGTTCACTCTCGACGCCGAGGCTTGACACTCGACGCCGAGGTAGCCGTCAGCCCAGCTAAAACGTGCTGGTCGGCCGTACCCGGTTGGCCATATCGACCAGCGTGTAGCGGTGCGCCTGGGTGGGCGCTGCGCGGGCCAGCCCGCGCAGCGACGCCTCGACGCCGAGTCGCAGGCCGTGCTCGGTGAACGGAAAGCCCAGGATGTGATTGGTGCTTGCCTCGTGGTCCTGCAGCCAGTCCAGCGCGCCGCCCAGTACCAGCGCCCGGATCTGCAGCACCCTCGGCTCGGTCGGGGGCAGCGCCTCCACCCGCCGCGCGGCATCGCGGATCTCCTCTTCGGTGATATCGCGCGCTGACCGGCCGGACAGTAGCGTCACAGCACTGGTCAGTCGTGCAGTGGTGAAATGCCGTGAGGTGGCGGGTACTTCGTCGAGAGTGCGTACCGCTGCCGTTCGATCTCCCTCGGCCGCTTGCGCACGGGCCAGTCCGAAGGCCGCGGAGATCACCCCGTCGTCGGTTTTCCACACCTGTTCGTAATACTTGTGTTCGTCCGAGCTGCCGGCTAATTCGGCGGTGGCGGCCAAGGCCATCTTGGGCGCCAGCTCACCGGGAAAGGTGTCCAACACCTCACTGAAATGTTTGATCGCCGAGTCGTAATCGCCGGTGAGCAGTTCCGATACTGCGCGGTACCACACCAGCCGCCATCGCCAGCCGACCCGGTCGGCCAGGTCGGCCAGGTCGTCGAGTTTGCGGGTGGCCTTGGCGACATCGCCAAGGTCCAGTAGTGCCCGCACCTCCATCAGCGGCAGCTCGACGGACTCGGACAAGTCGATGTCGTCGGAATCCATTGCGCCATAGCGAAACGCGCGCAGCGAGTCCAGCGTCTGCACCGGTTGGGATAGCACCGTCGCTCCCAGCAGCGGCGCGGCGACATCAGCCGGGTCGACCAGCGGTACCTGCAGCGCCGTGACGATCTCCTTGGCGGTCAGCTTCTCCGCATGCACTTGGCCGTCGAGGTATACGTCGGTGTGCGCCACCAATAGGTCTTCCCCGAATGTGGCGCGGCTGCGGGAAAAGATCGTCGACAAGCCTGGCCGTCGCACACCGGTGTCCTGGGCGACCACCTCCCGCAGGACACCGGACAGCTGCCCGGATATCTCCTCAGCGCTGGCGAACCGCCGCCGCGGATCGGGATCGATCGCACGACGCAACAACCGGCCGAACGAGTCGTACTCGGTGAGCACCGGGTCGTCTTCGGGAAGCCCATCGACGTAGCGTCCGCCGCGGGTGCGCAGCTTCAACGTCAGGGCCGCCAGTGTCCGCCCGACCGTGTAGATGTCGCTGGCCACCGTCGGGCCGGTTCGCACGATCTCGGGGGCCTGGTAACCCGGTGTGCCATAAAGGTATCCAAACGAGTTGATCCGCGACACCGCGCCCAGGTCGATCAGCTTGAGCTGCTCCTCGGTGAGCATGATGTTCTCCGGCTTGAGGTCGTTGTAGACCAAGCCCAGGGAATGCAGATAGCTCAGCGCCGGCAGGATTTCCAACACGTAGGCGATGGCTTCGGCGACGGGCAGCCTCTCGCCTCTGCGCCGTTTGAGCGATTGCCCACCGACGTACTCCATGACGATGTAGCCGACGGGCTCGCCGTGCCGGTCGGTGTGCTCGACGAAGTTGAAGATCTGCACGATCGACGGGTGCACCACCTCGGCGAGAAACCGCCGCTCGGCCATCGCTATCGCTTGGGCTTCGGCGTCGCCGGAATGCACCAAACCCTTGAGCACCACCGGACGATCGTTGACGTTGCGGTCGAGCGCCAGATACACCCAGCCCAGCCCACCGTGTGCGATGCAGCCGCTGATTTCGTACTGGCCCGCGACCACGTCGCCTGGACTCAGTTGCGGCAGAAACGAATACGCGCTTCCGCAGTAAGGGCACCAGCCCTCCGACAAAGCCTTGCCCTCCGCGCTGGAGCGACCCACCGGCCGCCCGCAGTTCCAGCAGAACCGTTTCGACTCCGGGACAACCGGATTGGGCATCAATGCTTCGAGCGGGTCGATGTCGGGCACCCGCGGAATCTCGACAAGGCCGCCGCCGAGGCGCCGGACCGGCGCCCGCCTTGCCGGCTTCACCCGTTCTTGCGGCACGGTGTGCAGGATGTGCACCGGCGTGGCTTCGGAATCATCGTCGAAATCGGGGCGGAAGACGGCCTGCGTGGTTGGCAGGCGGCTTTGCGACGATGAGTCCGCTGTCGCGTCGGGAAGCGGGATGTCCGGGCCCGCCTCGCTGTCTTGCAAGCCGTCGTCGCCATGTTGGTGTTCCGGCTGAGCCGGCTGCTCGCTCATCAGTCCACATATCTCGGGCTCGGCGGCGCAGGCGCTGGGCCGAGCACGGTTAACCACTTGCGGTACAAGGCGTTCCAGGTGCCGTCGCGGCGGATGCGCTCCAAGGTGCCGTTGACGAACCGGACCAGTCCGGTGTTGTCCAGCTTGATCCCGATGCCGTAGGGCTGAGTGCCCATATTGGGTCCGACGATGTGCATATACGGATCTTGAGACACCAGTCCAGCCAGGATGGAGTCATCGGTGCTGACCGCGTCGACCTCCCGCTGCTGCAGCGCCACTAGACAGTCCGCCCAGTTCACCACATCAACGATGATCGGCGGCGGCGCGATCTCCCGTATCCGGTGCAGGGACGTGGTGCCCCTGGCGACGCATACCCGTTTGCCGGACAGGTCGGACGGCTTGGTGATCGGGGAGTCGCGCGGCGCCAGGATGCGCTGGCTGGCATCGAGGTAAACGGTGGAGAAGGTGATCTGCTTGCGCCGCTCGCAGGTGATCGTCATGGTCTTGACCACGACGTCGACCTCCGAGCGTTGCAGCGCGGTGATGCGCTCGTCAGACGACAGGATTCGGTACTCGACCTGCGAGGGGTTGCCGAAGATATCGCGTGCCACCTCGCCGGCAATGTCGACGTCAAACCCGGTGATCTCACCGGTGATCGGGTCCCGGAAACTGAACAGGTTGCTGCCGATGTCCAGGCCGACGATCAGCCTGCCGCGGGTACGGATATTCGCCACCGCAGCGTCAGCATCGACCGGGTTGGTGAAGGGCCGCAGGCTGGCGGTGGGGTTGCAGCTGTCGGCGGAGTTGTCCGGCGGCAGGGGCGGCTCCGGTGGCATCTGCTGCATACCGGCCGGTGTGGGCGGGGGAAGGGTCGGCACCGGCGCCACCACCATGGCGCCCGGCTGGCCACACCCGGCCAGTACCGTGGTCGCCGCGAGGGCGGCGCACAGTATCCGCAGCGGTCGACAGCCGATCGCGGCGACCCGCTGCGCCCGGCTCCCCCGCGCTTGCGATCGCCGCGTTGTCATCGGTACTCGCTCAGCCGGGGCCACAGCCCGAGTGCGACCGCGACGGCCGCGCCGAGGCTGAGCACCACACCACCGACCGTCGCGCCGGCCAGCCCGCGGCGCGCGTTGAGGATGTCGTCGCGCAGCTCGTTGCGGCTCTGCTCCATCGCCTTGCCCAGGTCGCGGTCGAGTTTCTCGAACGCGGACGTGGAGTCGTTCTCGCCGTTGCCCGCTACGACCTGGGTGGCGGCCACATAGTTGCCCACCGAGATGAAGGCGTTGATCCTGTCGTTGGCCCGACGCCACTTCATCAGCAGCTCGTCGGCGCCGCGCAAGTCGCTCTTGTCGACGGCGTCGCTGCGAGCCAGGTATTCGTCGAGTTGCTTGTGCATGGCGTCGATACGTTCGTGAAAGGACTGTTTGCGGACCTCTTCGTCCCCGCGCCGGATCAACGACAGCGTCTCGTCAGCACGGGCCTGCTGGGCATTGATGGACATATCGGTGATCGTCTTCAGCGACTCTGCCGCGGTATTTTTGGCGCTGCGGCTGCCGCTGGTGGAAATCGCGAGAGCCGTGCCCACCCAGACCACCATAACCAGGATCGCCAGTGCGCCCGCGACAAGACCGACGTTGATGCGCCGTTTGGTCCGCCGCGCCAGCCAGCGGTGGGCGAACGCGCCGAACACCGCGGTCGCGGTGACGACGAGGATCACCGGAGCCGGGATCTGGGTGGATGCCGTGGTCTCGACGTCCACCCGGACCGACGTCTGGCGGTAGAGCTGTTGAGCGTCGGGCAGAATCGTCGACTGCATCAACGTCGACGCCTCCGAAAGATACGACGACCCGACGGGGTTGCCGGCCCGGTTGTTCGTGCGCGCGATCTCGATCAGCCCGGTGTAAACGGCCAATTCGGCGTTGATCCGCCCGAGCAGCTGCACCAGCGGCTCGTCGGTCAGCCCGCTCGACGCCCGGGTCACCGCGACGGCAGCATCGGTGATCGCCTGCTCGTAACGCTGCCGCACGGCGCGCGGTTCGGCTCGGGCGATGAAGGCCGTCGCGGCTGCCGCGTCGGCCACCGACAACGTGGTGTAGAGCCGGCCGGCGGCGTAGGCCAGCGGCTCGGTGTGCTTCAACACGGTGGTCAGCGCCTGCTGCCGCTGGTTGATGGTGGTCGACGTGGCGAACGCGCTGAGCCCGCCGAGGATCGCCAGGATGACACCGATGGTCAGGATGCGGCCAGGCGTCGTCGCGACGAACCACCAGCGAGGGTGGGCCGGTTCGGCCGGCGACCGCGAACCCAGGGGCTCGGTCGACGGATGCGCCAACTCAACGGTCACGGCTGTTCGGACCTCATCTCTGCGGCATATGTGTCACGAACGGTATAAGCGAAGTCTAAGAGCGTTTTGCCCGGACGCGGGGATCGGCGGCTGGATTGCCCGATTCCTGCGCGGCCCGCCGCGCTGGCCGCATCGTCGTCGGACTGGCCAGCCCTATCCTTGAATGCGTGCGCGGTGACGGTGATGGATGGGTGGCGTCCGACACCGGAATGCATTACTGGGGCCGGCACGGCGCGGCCGGTTTGCTGCTGAGAGCGCCCCGGCCCGACGGCACTCCGGCGGTGTTGCTGCAGCACCGGGCGCCGTGGAGTCATCAGGGCGGGACGTGGGGCCTGCCCGGCGGCGCCCGCGACAGCCATGAGACCGCCGAGCAGGCCGCGGTCCGGGAGGCGTACGAGGAAGCCGGTCTTGCCGGTGAGCGCCTCGCAGTGCGGGGCACCGTGATCACCGCGACCGTGAGCGGCACCCACTGGACCTACACCACCGTCGTCGCCGACGCAGGTGAACTGCTGCCGACCGTGGCCAACTATGAGAGCGCCGAGATGCGCTGGGTCGCCGAAGACGAGGTGGCCGAGCTGCCGTTGCACCCGGGGTTCGCCGCCAGTTGGTGTCGGCTGCGCACCGCGCCGGCGATCGTGCCGTTGAGTCGCGGCGACGAGCGGCGACGTCACCTGCCTCGCACGCTCCAGATCGAGGCGGGTGTTTTCGTGTGGTGCACCGCGGGCAGACCCGACGACGAGCCGTCGCAGTTGAGTTCGCGGATCAGCTCGCTGCTGCCAGGGCCGAACTGAGCCGCTCGGCCGCAGCCCGCGGATCCTCGGCTGCCGTGATGGCCCGGACCACGACGATGCGGCGGGCACCGGCCTCCAGCACCTTTGACACCCGATCGGCGTCGACACCGCCAATGGCGAACCACGGTTTGGCGGGCGCCAGGCCGGCGACCACACGCACCAGCAGCAGGCCCGGCGCCGGGCGTCCCGGTTTGGTCGGGGTCGGCCAGCACGGTCCGACGCAGAAGTAGTCGACGTCCTCGGCGATCGCCGCGGTCACCTGGTCGCGATCGTGCGCGGACCTGCCGACCAGCGTGTCTGGTCCGACGATGTCGCGCGCCACCGCCAGCGGCAGATCGTCTTGGCCTAGGTGCAGCACGTCAGCGCCGGCGGCACGGGCGACGTCGGCGCGGTCGTTGACGGCCACCAGCGCGCCATGCCGGCGGGCTGCGTCGGCCAGAATCTCCAGCGCCGCCAGCTCGTCGCGCGCCTCTAACGGACCCAGTTGCTGCTCACCCGGCGAGCCCTTGTCGCGGAGCTGAATGATGTCCACCCCGCCGGCCAGGGCGGCGTCGGCGAACTCGGCCAGGTCGCCGCGATCGCGGCGCGCGTCGGTACACAGATACAACCGTGCGCTTGCCAACCGAGCAGAGGTTTGGTGCATATCGCGACGCTAGCGGCTAGCGTCGGGTGCATGCCCACCGAGACTGTGTCCAGCCCGACGAATTCGCAGCAATCCCGCGCACGGCGCAGTCTCGACGCCGTCAGCGCAGAATCGCTAGCCGTCGTCGGCGGCGGCGTCATCGGGCTGTCGGTGGCGCGGCGCGCGGCGCAGGCCGGCTGGTCGGTGCGGGTGCATCGCAGCGGGCAACCGGGCGCGTCCTGGGTGGCCGCCGGAATGCTGGCGCCGCACAGCGAAGGCTGGCCGGGGGAGGAGCGGTTGCTGCAGCTGGGTCTGGAGTCGCTGCGGATGTGGCGCCAGGGTGAATTCACCGACGGGCTGCCGGAGCAGGTGATCACCGCGCGGGAGTCGTTGGTGGTCGCCGTCGACCGCGCTGACGTCGCCGACCTGCATACCGTCGCCGACTGGCTGTCCGGCCAGGGCCACCCGGTGATCTGGGAGTCGGCTGCCCGCGACGTGGAACCGATGCTCGCACAAGGCATTCGACATGGCTTCCGGGCACCCACCGAACTGGCGGTGGACAACCGTGCGCTGCTCGATGGGCTGGCGGCGGCATGCGAGAGGCTCGGCGTCCAATGGGACGGGCCGGTAGGCGACCTCGGTTCTCTGCAGGCTGACGCGGTCGTGATCGCCAACGGCATCGACGCCCCCACTTTGTGGCCCGGCCTGCCGATCCGGCCGGTGAAGGGCGAGGTATTGCGGCTTCGCTGGCGTAAGGGCTGTATGCCGTTGCCGCAGCGAGTAATTCGTGCCCGCGTCCACGGACGGCCGGTGTACCTGGTACCACGTGCCGATGGCGTCGTCGTGGGCGCCACCCAGTACGAGCATGGTCGTGACACTGCGCCGGCCGTATCCGGTGTGCGTGACCTGCTCGACGACGCGTGCACGGTAATGCCTGCGCTCGGTGAGTATGAGCTGGCGGAGTGTGCCGCCGGCCTGCGCCCGATGACACCGGACAACCTGCCGCTGGTGGGACGGCTGGACGCGCGAACGCTGATCGCCGCCGGGCACGGCCGGTCCGGTTTCCTGCTGGCGCCCTGGACCGCCGAACAGATTGTGTCCGAATTGACCCCGGTCGGAGCTAATCCATGAAAATCCGCGTCAACGCCGAGCAAATCGAAGTCGACGACCAGACCACCGTTGCGGCGCTGCTGGCTTCGCTGGGGTATCCTGACCGCGGCATCGCGGTGGCTGTGGACCAGGCGGTGCTACCCCGGTCTGCCTGGACGACAACGCTTTCCGATGGTGCCCAACTCGAGGTGGTGACGGCGGTGCAGGGTGGTTGACTCAAAACTCACGATTGCCGGCCGCAGCTTCACGTCGCGGCTGATCATGGGCACCGGCGGTGCGACTAGCCTCGCCGTGCTCGAAAAGGCCCTCGTCGCGTCCGGCACCGAGCTGACCACCGTGGCCATGCGGCGGGTAGACGCCGAGGGTGGCACCGGCATGCTTAACCTGTTGAGCCGACTAGGTATCACCCCGCTGCCCAACACCGCGGGCTGTCGTGGTGCGGCAGAGGCGGTGCTGACCGCTGCGCTGGCCCGCGAAGCGCTGGGCACCGAATGGATAAAGCTGGAAGTCATCGCCGACGAACGCACACTGCTGCCTGATGCCGTCGAATTAGTCAGGGCGGCAGAGCAATTGGCCGATGAAGGGTTTGTGGTCCTGCCATACACCAACGATGATCCGGTGCTGGCCAAACGATTGGAGGACGCCGGCTGCGCGGCGGTGATGCCGCTGGGCTCGCCGATTGGTACGGGCCTGGGTATCGCCAACCCGCACAACATCGAGATGATTGTCGCCCAGGCCGGCGTTCCCGTCGTCCTCGACGCCGGAATCGGGACCGCCAGCGACGCGGCGCTGGCGATGGAGTTGGGCTGTGACGCGGTGCTGTTGGCGACCGCGGTAACGCGGGCGGGCGACCCGCCGGCGATGGCCGCGGCGATGGCCGCCGCCGTCGCCGCCGGCTATCTGGCCCGCCGCGCCGGGCGGATTCCGAAACGGTTCTGGGCGCAGGCTTCCAGCCCCACCTTATGAGTGGGCGCTATGTGGCGCTCGGCAGTTCGATGGCGGCCGGTCCCGGTATTCGGCCTCGTGCGCCGGGCGCGCCGTGCGGTTCGGGCCGGTCGGCGCGCAACTACGCTCACCTGGTCGCCGAACAACTCAACCTCGACCTGATCGACGTCACGTTCTCCGGCGCCACCACTGCGCACGTGCTGGCCGAGCGTCAGCGCGGAGCGCGACCGCAAATCGAGGCGCTGGACGGCTCCGAAGAGCTGGTCACCATCACCGTCGGCGGCAACGACGTCGGATGCGTGCCGCGAGCACGCGCGAGCCCGAGTGGTGTTCATCGACTACCCGACCCTGCTGCCACCGGATCGGATACCGGCACCGCCGGTGTCGACGGCGGACGCCCAACTTGGTCGTCATGTCGCCGCCCGGCTGGAAGAAGCCACCGCGGCAGCCGCTCAGGCGACTGGCTGCGAGCGCGTGCCTGCCGGGCAAGCCAGTCGAGACCATCACGGGTGGTCAGCGGAGCCGTGGGCGCTGGATGCGGGCTGGCCGCTGCTATGGCGACCGGCGCCGTTTCACCCCAACGCCGCGGGCATGCGCGCGGTGGCCGATTTGATCGTCGAGCTGATCGGAAACGGTTAGTTTTCGCCCGCCTGGGTAGAACTAGATCGGCGCCATGACACTTACGAGACACGCACAGCACCCGGCCTACGACCATTCCGCTTTCCTCTATTACTCGGAACGCGAATACGTCGAGTGGCTTGCGCGGTTCATCTCCGAGGGCTTGAACCGGGCGCAGCCGGTGTTGGTCGCAGTACCGGGGGACAGGCTGGCGTCGTTGCGTACCGCGTTGGGTGACGCAGCGGCGGACGTGACGATGGCTGACATCACCGGATTTGGCCGCAATCCCGGCCGGATTATCGCTGTCGAACTCGACTTCGTCCAACGGCACCTGGGCCAGCATGTATGCATCGTTGGCGAACCGGTCTGGGCGGGCCGCACCCCCTTCGAATATCCCGCGTGCGTGCAGCATGAAGCGTTAGTCAACATTGCCTTCGCGGACTGTAACGCGACCGTCGTGTGTCCCTACGATGCGTCCTGTCTGGACACAAGCGTCTTAGCGGATGCCCGCCTCACGCATCCGCTGATCTGGCAGGGAGGATCTCGCCATCACAGCCCCGATTACGCCCTCGACGCTGCGCTCGACCAGTGCAATCAGCCGCTGGCGGCGAACCCGGCCGCAGTGACGTTCCCCGTCGGCGAAGCGACCGATCTAGCCGGCGCTCGCAAATGCGGTGACCGCTATGGCCGGCTGCTGGGCATGTCCGCCGATCGAGTCACCGACCTCCTTTTGATCCTCACCGAGCTGGCAACCAACAGCCTCCACCATGCCGGCGGCGCATGCCGACTGGCGTTCTGGTACGACGCGGGGCACGTAATCTGCGAGGCGCGCGATAGCGGCCATTGGAATGATCCGCTCGCGGGCCGCCGGCCACCCACCGTCAACGGATTAAGCGCCTGCGGGCTCTTCGTGGTCAACGCGATCGCGGATCTGGTGCGTACCTATACGACGTCGGCCGGCACCACTATTCATGCTTACCTGCGGCTTGACGACGCGCGCGAAGCAGGGGCCGTCTAACCTGGGGCGCGATGGCTAACAAATCAAGACCGTTGCTCGCTGGGACCGCCGCCGTTGCGGCCATTGTGTTGGCGGTCGGCGGGTGTGCATCGTCCGATACCGTCCAGCCGCTGAAGCGGATATCAGCCCCCGATTTCGCCGCCGCCCTGCGCGGGCGGGTCAGCACCGACGCGATGATGGCGCACTTGACCAAGCTGCAGGACATCGCCAACGCCAACGGCAACACCCGCGCGGTCGGCACTCCCGGCTACGACGCCAGCCTCGACTACGTCGCACGCAAGCTGCGGGACAAGGGTTTTGACGTACAAACCCCGCAGTTCGAAGCGAGGGTATTCCACTCCGACCCTGGGTCGGTGACCGTTGGCGAGCGGACGGTGGACGCGCGGGCACTGGAATTCAGCCTCGCCACCCCGCCCATCGGGGTGACCGGTCCACTGGTCGCTGCCCCCGATGGCAACCCGGCGTGCAATGCCTCCGACTACGGTGGCCTGCCGGTCAACGGCGCGGTGGTGTTGGTGGACCGCGGCACCTGCCCGTTCGCCCAGAAGGAAGCCGCCGCCGTGCAGCGCGGTGCCGTGGCGATGGTCGTCGTCGACAACGTCGTCGAAGAGCATATGGGCGGCACTTTAGGCGAGCAGACCGACGTGAAGATCCCGGTGGTCAGCGTGACCAAGCCCGACGGGACCGCGCTGCGCCTTGCCTCGGGACCGGCGACGGTGAAGCTCTCCGCGGAAACCAAGACCATAAAAGCCCGCAACGTTATCGCGCAGACCAAGATCGGCCTGACCAGCGACGTGGTGATGGCCGGCGCGCACCTCGACAGCGTTCCCGAGGGGCCGGGCATCAACGACAACGGGTCCGGCGTGGCCGCGATCCTGGAGACCGCGCTGCAGTTGGGCAGCTCCCCGGAGGTCCACAACGCGGTGCGCTTCGGCTTCTGGGGCGCAGAAGAACTCGGGCTGATCGGGTCGCGGAAGTATGTCGAGTCATTAGATGTCAACGCGCTCAACGATATTGCGTTGTATTTGAACTTCGACATGCTCGCGTCGCCGAATCCGGGCTACTTCACCTACGACGGGGACCAGTCGTTGCCACTCGACAAGCGGGGTTATCCGGTGGTGCCCGAGGGCTCGGCCGGGATCGAGCGTTCGCTGGCCGCCTACCTGAACTCGGCCGGCAAGTCGCCGCGGGACACCTCGTTCGACGGCCGGTCCGACTACGACGGCTTTACGTTGGCCGGTATCCCGTCGGGCGGGTTGTTCTCCGGCGCGGAAGTGAAGAAGTCCGCGGAGGAGGCGAAGCTGTGGGGCGGGACTGCGGACCAGCCGTTCGACCCGAACTACCACAAGAGCACCGACACCTTGGATCACATCGACCGCACCGCGCTTGGCATCAACGGCGGCGGTGTGGCGTACGTGACCGGTCTGTACGCCCAGGATTTAACCGGCCGCAACGGCGTTCCGATTCGCGAAGACCGCACCCGCCACGAGCTGGCCAAGTAATCTCACTTGGCCGCGGGCCGGCTACAGGCCATCGAATGCGGCGACAGGCGTGCCCGGATCATTGCCGACATCTGATCCACTGCGGGTCAACAGATTTCAGAGACGTTGGGCATCAGCTCTTCTCCGAAACGTTGCACGGACCCGGCTGGGTCGGGATTCCCCGGCACGGGACCGGTGATGACCATCTCGATGCCCATTTCGGCGTAGCGTTCGAGCATCTTCAGGTATCCGGCAACGTCGGCGAACGGGTCGGCGAACAGGCCAACGGTTTTGCGGATCTGGGTGACGTCGCGGCCCGTCGTCTCGCAATGGCGCGTCAACACCTCGATCTTGCGCTTGAGTACGTCGGACTCGGAATCCGAGCTGTTCCAGGCGTCGGCGTACTGTGCGACCAGTCGCAGTGTCTTCTTCTCACCGCCACCGCCGATCAGGATCGGCGGCCGGCGAATCGGCTGGGGCACACAGAGTGTTTCGGCCAGCTGGTAGTGCTTGCCGTGGTAGGGCTCGCGCTCATACCAGGCGGCGCCGATACCGAGCATCGACCGGCCTTGGGGGAGCACGTCGAGTGTGGCGACTGTTTTGGCGAGCAGGCCGGGATGGCGATAGGTGACTCCGGTGACCAACATTGCCAGCGCGATGCTGGTCGTTCGGCCCGCCAGAAGGCCCAGCGACGTGTAACCCTCCAGGAACGGATCTTCCGCGCGCCCAACGGCTTCCATCTGAAAGAAATGATCCGCCATCGTGAACATCGTGGCCCCGGCATCTTCGGCGGCCTTGGCGGTTGCTGCCAATGTCGGAGCCAAACGCGCCGGATCCCCCGGCAGAAAGTCGATGAAGTGGATTCCCAATTCCATTTTCTAGACCCCTTCGTTAATCGGTCAAACGCTTCCAACGGCCGCTCATGGCGATTCGGCCGACGTTGACCTCGTCGCATCGGTGGATGCTGTCGGCAGGGGTGCTCAGCGTGATCGGCAGCATTGTCGACCACAGGGTGGCGCTATCGTGCGACGAGATCCGTGCGCGGCTGGCGCAGGCCGGGTCGGCGGTGCTGCGCGCCGAGCTCCCGAACCCCGAAGATGCGCTGAGCCGACCTGCGTCCTGGCGGATCTTCGAATCGGACACCGGAGTTTACGAAGCTCTGCTGCAGGCGGCGATGGCGTTGTTCAACGCCAAGGGTTACCCCGAGACCAGCATGGCGGAGATCGCCTCGTCCGTTGGCATCCCGGTGTCCGGGATATACCGGTATTTCCCCGGCAAGTGCGACATCCTCACCCGCAGGCCTGCGTGCGAAAACTGATGGAGCTTACGCTGTTTGCGAGCGGCGGATAGCGCTTCGACGCCGCCGTTGATGTCGATGTGCCGGCGGGCGCCGCGAGGAGATATCAGCTTGACGATCGGGTTCGAGACATGCTGCTCCTCAGGCGATTGCGTAGTCGCTCAGCGGGAATCGCGAGCCGTCCCGTACGGCGTTGCGCACAGAGGTAGGTCGTAGCAGGGTCGCCTCGCCGCTGTGGTTGAAGTAGTAGGACCGCGACGTGGCACAGTCACCGGCGTAGAACACCGAGCTGTCCAGATTCTTTGTCATCCGCTCCAGGAACCGTGCATTGGCTTCTTCGGTGACCTCGAATATGGTTGCACCCCTGCGCTTTACCTCGCCTAACAGCCGGTCCATGTGCCTCATTTGATATTCCATGGTATTGAAAAACGACAGTCCGGAAAACGCGTATGGGCTGGCCAGGCTCAGGTAGTTGGGGAAGTACGGCATCGACACACCTTGGTAGGCCTGGAACCTGTTTTCCCGCCACCACTTTCCCAGGTTCCTGCCTTCACGGCCGACCACCTCGATAGCGGGGAAGTTGGCGTCCCACAGATCGAATCCGGTGGCCAAGACCAGGGTGTCGATAACGGTTTTGTGCCCGTCGTCGGTGACGATGCCATCAGGTTCGATTCGGTTTATGCCGCTGGTCTCCAGGTGCACATGCGGTTTGGTGAAGCTGCGGTAGTAGTCGTTCGACCAACTCGGCCGCTTGCAGCCGATGTCGTAGCTGGGCGTCAGCTTGCGGCGTAGCTCCGCGTCGCGGACCGACACGAACCGGTGAATCTTGCAAAGGTCCATCGCGGCGATAGACAGCCGCCGGAAGTAGCGGTAATTCAGCACGCCGGTGAAGGTCATGAACTCCAGCAGGCCGTCGGTGACCCAGCGCACCGCGCGTTGAGTAAGCGGGACGCGCGCGAACAGCCGCTGTATGGCCGGAGCGATCCCGAAGTCCGGCTTTGGCGCCACCCAAATCGCGGTGCGCTGATACACCGTTAAGTCGGCGACGGTCTTTGCCAATTCGGGAATGAGTTGGACCGCGGTGGCGCCAGTGCCGATCAAGGCGACCCGACGACCGGTGAAGTCGTGGGTGTCATCCCACGCGGTGGTGTGCACGACCTTGCCATCGAAGGTGGTGACGCCGGGGATGTCCGGCGTGTGCGGTTGGGAGAGGAAGCCGGTTGCCGTGATCAGGAAGCGAGTGGTCAGCGTTTCGCCGCCGGCCAGCGCGACCCGCCACAACTGGGCATCCTCGTCCCAGTGCGCGCTTTGCACAATCGTGTTGAACCGCATGTGACGCCGCACGTCGTACTTGTCAGCGACGTGGTTGGCGTACTGCTTGAGCTCTGGGCCGGTGGCGAACAGTCGTGACCAGTACGGGTTGGGCTCAAACCAGTAGGAATAGGTGGTCGACGGGACGTCGACGGCCAGACCGGGATAGCGGTTCACGTGCCAGGTTCCGCCCAAGTCGGCCTCGCGGTCGAGGATGGCGATGTCGTCGTAGCCGAGGCGCTTGAGCTGGATCGCCGCCCCGATGCCACCGAAGCCGGCCCCCACGACGATGACGTCGAGATACTCCGAACCCATGAAAATACCGTCCCTTACTTCAGAGTAAGTTTGTAGTTGGTGGACTTCACCTCGATGATATCGAGCGTGGTAAAGCCTCAGCCGCTGTCGGTTTGGGGTTCGGCTTGGGCCAGGTCCTCGGCGCTGTAGCGGCGGGTGCCCCCATCGCTGTGTGAGGGACTCAGCAAACCGTGCCGTTCATAGAGGCGCAGCGACTGCACTGGGATGCCGGAGGGCTCGGCGGCCACGGAGATGCCGTAGACACCTCGGTCGGGGCGGGGCATGCCTGGCGGGTCCGATCAATCGAACATGGGGGTCATCCTTGGCTGTGCTTACAAGAAACCTATGTAAGGTACTTGCGCTATTCGTACGTAGGTAGTATATGAAATATATGTCTAGCAACACATGTTATAGACGACATTCCACACAAGGTCTTCAGAGTTGGAGGTGACCAGCATGTTGATGCGTACCGACCCGTTCCGCGAACTGGACCGCTTCACCCAGCAGGTGCTGGGTACTGCCGCGCGCCCGGCCGTGATGCCGATGGACGCGTGGCGTGACGGCGATGCGTTCGTCGTCGAGTTCGACCTGCCCGGCATCGACCAGGACTCGCTGGACCTCGACATCGAACGCAATGTAGTGACTGTCCACGCGGAGCGTCCAGCCATCGATCCGAACCGCGAGATGCTGGCGACCGAGCGGCCGCGCGGAGTATTCAGCAGGCAACTGGTTCTGGGCGAGAACCTCGACACCGACCGGATCGAGGCCGCATACCACCAGGGCGTGCTGCGGCTACAAATTCCGGTGGCCGAAAAGGCCAAGCCCCGCAAGGTCACGATCGACCGCGGCGACGGACACAAGGCCCTCAGCGACGGGCCTGCCACGCCCGAGTTGATCGACGCCTGAGCGGGCGGTGGGCGGCAGCGCAACGCAGCGCTGACCCGCTGCCGCCCACCGGTCGACACCTTGAAAGAGTCAGGAGACTACCGTGCTGCCCCGCTCGCATGTCGATTCGGCACGCGTGTTCACGTCGCTGGCCGACATCGTCACGCAGGGTTCGACACCGAAAGAAATGTATGCCGCAATGTGTGTAGCGGCCACGTTGATGGTTCCCGGCTGCGACCATGCCAGCCTGATGATCAGCAGTCACGGCGCTTGCAGCACGGCGGCTGTCAGCGACGCGATAGCGCACAAGATCGATAAACTCGAGCTGGCGCTGGGCAGTGGGCCGTGTCCCGATGTTTTCCGGGAGGAAACCGCGCAAATAGCGTCGGATCTGCGCACCGCCGACCGGTGGCCGGTATTCGCCGCTCGCGTGGTCGCCGAGACGCAGGTACGCGGCACCATCAGTGTTCGGATGCCGGTAGATCGCGCCAAAGTGGCTGCGCTCAACCTATTTTCCGACACCGCTAATGCATTCGACACCAAGTCGGTCGAACGGGCCGCCGTGTTGGCGGCGTTCGCCACGGTCGCAACCAATGCCGCAGCGCATGGCGAAGACGCCGTGGCGCTGCGCCGTGGGCTGGCGAGAAACCGGGCGATCGGCAAGGCCGTCGGCATGCTGATGGTGCTCAACGATGTCTCCGACGACGAGGCGTTCGACATCCTCCGTCGAACCTCGCAAGACACGAACGTCAAGGTCGCCGATCTGGCAGCCGACTTGATTCGCTGTCGGTCAGTTCAGCAACTTTAACGCGGCGTCGATCGCTAATGCCGGAACGTCAAGGGTTTTCGAGGCCAAGTCGTGTCGGGCGCCGGTGATCTCGACGATCTCGGTGGGCGCCGGGATCAGCGACGCGGCGCTGCGCAGCTCATCCGGGGTGCCGAACGGGTCCGACGTGCCGTGGGTGAACACCGTGGGCACCGTGATGTCCGGCAGGTGCTCGGTGCGGGCGCGTTCGGGATTACCCGCCGGCGACGATGCAGAGCGAAGCGATGAGGAGGAGCGGCGCCGATTACCCGGCGGGTGCAGCGGATAGGAGAACAATGTCAACAGGTCCAGCCCGGGTGCGCCCGCCGCCGACGAGGCCGCCACCATCGACGTCTGACGGCCGCCGTAGGAATGGCCGCCGGCGATCAGCGGACCGTCGGCAAGGCCCCGGCACAAGGCGATCGCCTCGACGATGCCGGCGCGATCAGCGGCCGCCGAACCCGACGGCGGGCCTTTGGGCCGGCGCCGTCGGTAAGGCAGGTCGTAGCGGACGGCCACCCAGCCGCGTCGGGCCCACTCGTCGCAAAGTCGTTGCAGCAGCGGGGATTCCCTGCTGCCACCGGCGCCGTGCGTCAACACCACAATTCCTTTTGGAACGCGCTCGGGCTCATGCGCGATGCCCGCGATCGAGTCGAGGTTCACGACAATCTGAATAGCGGAGACACCGGGCCGTGACCGTGCCCGAGCGGATAGGCGGCACGCAGGCACTCGGTCACCCAGCCCTTGGCGAACGCGACCGCATCCGGCACGGGGTAGCCGTGGGCCAGGGCGCAGGCGCTCGCTGCGGCCAGTGTGTCGCCAGCGCCGTGGTCGTGGATAGTGCCCATTCGGGGCGACTCGAATTCGTGAAAGTCGGTGCCGTCGAATAGCAGATCGGTGCTGCTGGCAGATCCGCGCAGATGTCCGCCCTTCACCAGCGCCCACTTCGGCCCCAGCGCGTGCAATGCGCGGGCCGCCTCGGCCTGCGACGTCGAGTCGACAACGTCGATGTCGACCAATAGCCGCACTTCGTGCAGATTCGGTGTCACCAACGTCGCCAACGGAAACAATTCGGCGCGAAGGGAATCCAGTGCATGGGAGTCGAGCAATGGATCACCGTGCATCGACGCGCAGACGGGATCGACCACCAGTGGCGCGTCGGCGGCGTGCTCACGCCAACTCTCGGCGACCGCGGCGATGATCTCGGCTGACGCCAGCATGCCGGTTTTGGCGGCCTGCAGCCCGATGTCGTGGCATACCACCTCGATCTGGGCGGCGATGACATTGCCGGGCACCTTGTGAAAACCCCTGACGCCCAAGGAGTTCTGCACCGTCACCGCGGTCACCGCGCACAGTGCATGCAGCCCTAACAGCGTGCAGGTGCGGATGTCGGCCTGAATACCGGCACCACCGCCGGAATCTGATCCGGCGATCGCCAGCACCCGCAGCGGTGTGCTACCGCGCGGCGCCAGCGGAAGGTAGCTCACTGGGCGATCGGCAGATATACCCGATTGCCATGCTCGGCGAACTCGGCCGACTTCTCCGCCATACCTTGCCGCAACGCCGCCTCGATGGCTTCCTCGCTGTCGAGCCCGTGCTCGGCGGCGTAGTCGCGGACGTCCTGAGTAATCCGCATCGAGCAGAACTTCGGGCCGCACATCGAGCAGAAGTGTGCGGTCTTGGCCGGTTCGGCCGGCAGCGTCTCGTCGTGGTATTGCCGTGCGGTGTCAGGGTCCAGCGACAGCGCGAACTGGTCGTTCCAGCGGAACTCGAACCGCGCCGTCGACAGCGCGTCGTCCCGCTCCTGCGCGCGCGGGTGGCCCTTAGCCAAATCGGCCGCGTGCGCCGCGATCTTGTAGGCGATCACCCCGTCCTTGACGTCCTTGCGATCCGGCAGCCCGAGGTGCTCCTTCGGTGTCACATAACACAGCATCGCGGTGCCGGCTTGGGCGATGATGGCCGCGCCGATCGCCGAGGTGATGTGGTCGTAGGCGGGCGCGATGTCGGTGGCCAGCGGCCCCAGGGTGTAAAACGGGGCCTCCTCGCAGAGCTCCTCTTCCAGCCGGACGTTCTCGACGATCTTGTGCATCGGGATATGGCCGGGGCCCTCTATCATCACTTGTGCGCCATGGGCTTTCGCGATCTTAGTGAGCTCACCCAATGTGCGTAGCTCGGCGAACTGGGCGGCGTCATTGGCGTCGGCGATCGATCCCGGCCGCAGCCCGTCGCCCAGCGAGAAGGTGACGTCGTAGCGGGCGAAGATGTCGCAGAGCTCTTCGAAGTTGGTGTAGAGGAACGATTCCTGATGACGCGCCAAGCACCATGCCGCCATGATGGAGCCGCCGCGGGATACGATGCCGGTGACCCGCTTGGCAGTAAGCGGCACATAGCGCAGCAACACCCCGGCGTGCACGGTCATGTAGTCCACGCCCTGCTCGCACTGTTCGATCACGGTGTCGCGGTATACCTCCCAGGTCAACTCTGTCGGATCGCCTTTGACCTTTTCCAGCGCCTGATAGATCGGCACTGTGCCGACCGGCACCGGTGAATTGCGCAGGATCCACTCGCGGGTGGCATGAATGTCCTTGCCTGTCGACAAATCCATGATGGTGTCGGCCCCCCAGCGGGTGGCCCACACCATCTTGTCGACCTCCTCGGCGATCGACGACGTGACCGCGGAGTTGCCGATGTTGGCGTTGACCTTGACCGCGAACGCCTTGCCGATGATCATCGGCTCGCTCTCGGGATGGTTGTGGTTGGCCGGGATCACCGCGCGGCCGCGGGCAACCTCGTCGCGAACCAGCTCCGCGGGCATGCCTTCGCGGGCGGCGATGAACGCCATTTCTGCGGTGATCTCACCGGCGCGGGCCCGCTGCAGCTGGGTGCCGCGGTCGCGCATCACGCCGGGGCGCGGCGGCAGCCCGGCCGTCACGTCGATCACCGCTTCGGGATCGGTGTAGGGGCCGGAGGTGTCATAGAGGTCGAAGTGCTCTCCGTTCGACAGATTCACCCGCCGAAACGGCACTTTGGCGCCCGGCGCCGCGTCCAGGTCGTGATAAGCCTTGCTGCTGCCCGCGATGGGCCCGGTGGTCACCGACAGGCGGTCCACGGTCGTGGACGGGGACTGAGTCATTGGTCATCCTCCCTACGTCGGCATTACCCGATCAGGTTCGTACGGTCGACGGCCCTAGCCGTCCTCTCAGCGCACTGGTAGTGCGCTCCCGCGTGGGGTCGTGCTGTGCTTGATTGCCCGGCTCCTCCTCGGACCGTTTGCACGGTCCGCATCGTCGCCGTGCTGACTACGCTAGCGCAGCGGTGCGCAGAGGCGAAGACAGAATGTCTGCGCATCCTGTTCTCAACCCGTGGGCACGGTGGAATGATCGTCAACGTGCGCGAGGCTTCTAAAACTCTTGCCGGGACCACCGACGCTGACGCTGACGCCGTCCGCGTCGGTTCCTTCCGGTTCTGGTTTGTGGGCCAGCGTTGGGAATGGTCCGACGAGGTAGCCCTCATGCACGGCTATGCACCCGGCTCGGTGGAGCCGACGACGGAACTAGTGCTATCGCACAAACATCCAGAAGACCGGCAGCACGTTCAAGATCTGCTCGACCGGGCACTGCACTCCGAGGGCTCGTTTTCCAGCCGACACCGCTTTCTTGACACCGCGGGCAATGTGCACGATGCGATCGTGGTGGCCGATCGGATGTCTGACGAGGCGGGCGCGGTCGTGGGAACCGCCGGCTATTACGTCGACCTGACCGACGCCTTCGTCGAGACCCGCCGCGCGACCCTGGACAAGGTGCTGCCGGAACTGTTCGAGTCCCGCGCGGAGATCGAGCAGGTCAAAGGTGTCCTGATGACCGTCTACCGGGTCAGCGCCCAACAAGCCTTCAGTGTGCTGCGGTGGCGCTCGCAGGAGACCAACACCAAACTGCGCGCGTTAGCCAAGCAGCTCCTCGCCGAAATCACCACGCTGCCACCGCCGTCGGCGGAAGTGCAAAGCGCCTTCGACCACCTGTTGTTGAAGTTGCACGAGCGTATTCGCGACGAACACAACACATAATCTCCTCGGCGATTAGGCTCGACAAAGCTGTGGACGGCGAGCCGCCACGAGCGGTGTATGGAAGCGGGTGAACGCGATGGATTTGTTGATGGTCGACTACGAGGTGCGGCCGGAAGCTGTCGTGGTGCAGGCCAAGGGCGAAGTGGATTCCAGCACGGTCGGCAACCTCACCGCACAGCTGCGTGCGGCCCTGAAGGAGGCCGGCAATCAAGCCTGCCGACTGCTCATCGTCGATTTGCAGTCCGTGACCTATTTCGGCAGCGCAGGGCTGAACGCCGTGCTCGACTGCCATAGACAAGGGTCGGCGGCCGGGACCTCCGTCCGGCTGGTTGCCGACAACCAACTGGTGGTTCGTCCGATCGACGTGACGAACTTGGACAGCGTGCTCGAGCTCTACCCCACGTTGCCTGATGCAATGCGAGGCCGCGATCCCGGGCACGGGCAGTGAGCGGCCGCCGTCGCGACTGGAAAAGCGAGCCGCAGGAGCTGCTCCCGCCCGACCTTGCCAAGGCCGTCGCACTGGACGGCGAGATGGGCCAGCTGTTCGCGGAATTCGATTGGGCCACACACGCATTGGGCTCACCCGTAGGATAGGTGGCCGAAGTGCGGTCCGCTGTCGCATTGGTGTTGACCTCGCCGGGCGCGCGGCCCGCCATCCCCGAATTGAGCGAGGTCAAATACTTGGGCAGCGCCGCATTCGCGGCGTTGGATCCGCTGCTCGAACAGGACACCATCGTCCTCGTTCTATCGCCGGACAGTTTCATCTACCGGGTGGCCGAGCCGATGGAACTGCCGATGCACCACGACGCCGAGTCCGCGCGCCGCGTCCTACAGGAGAACGCCAGCTAAACGGCTTCCATCGCCTCGCCGAGTTCCTCGAGGAGTTTGTTGTGGTGGTTACTGGCCATGATGTGGCCGGCGGCGATGACGACCGCGACCGGCCAGTCGATCAGTTCGAACGCGGCCAGGGCGGCCAGCGCGCCATAGTAGGCGAGCTGATCAGGCCGCGGAATCTCCACCCGACCAACGATGGGCAGGTTCACAAAAAACGTTTCACCTTCGCGGATGTGTTCGACGGCGTCGCGCTGAGAGGTGGCGCGTGGTGTCTTCTTTTCGGCCATCATTTGCCTTTCAGTAACTAGAGGTTTGCCGCGCCGCCGGATGGCCCGGTCACCGTGGAAGCTATGACGTCGACGACGGATTCTCTCGCCGACCCACTAGCCTCAGGGGCCGCTGTCCTTCTGGCGATTCCGTTGGTCGAGTTGTACGCCGTTCTGTGGCGGCTGGGTCTGGTGGAGGTTCAGACCCAGCCATCGAGCGAGCGGCGGCTTCTAGCTGCAATGGACTCTTACTGTCGAGCATGCGGGTTGCCACGGCAACCGCGGCGGTCGCCGCCCCGGCTGAGCCCAGCGCCTGCGCCCACCCGACCGGCCCGAGCGGCGTGCAGCCGAGCAGCTGGCTGACGCCCGGGATGCTGATCAGCGTCCCGAGCACGGCCAGCGACCCGCCCGCGGTCAACACGACCAGCGGGGCGCGTGAATCCAGCAGCGTCTGACCCAGCTGAGCGGTTACCAGCGAGACCAGCGCCACGGTCGACGCGCGCTGCGGCCGTCCGGTGAACCCCGCCATCGTCCACGCCGCCGTCGCCGCTGCCGCGGTGGTCGTCCCGCGGATGGCGACCGCGCGCCACAGCGCCCGCTGATCGGGCCCGCGCGCCCCGTCTTGCACCGGGCCGCCGGGCGTGCTCACCGCGAGAGCCGCGGCCGGTAGCGCGTCGGTGAACATGTTCACCAGCAGCAGCTGGCGGGTGTTCAGCGGTGAGCTGCCGGTGATCACGCTGCCGATGATGGCGAACGCCACCTCGCCGGCGTTGCCACCTAACAGCACCGACACCGCGGCGTGCACCCGCTGCCAGAGCTGGTGTCCCTCGTCGATTGCTGCGACCAATGCTTCGATCCGGCCGTCGACCAGCACCACGTCGGCGGCGATGCTGGCCGGATCGCTGCCCCGGGCCACGACGGCGATCCCGACGGTGGCGGCGCGGATCGCGGCCGCGTCGTTGGAGCCGTCGCCGACCATCGCGCACACCTTGCCGCTACGTTCCAGCGTCTGGACCACCTGCACCTTGTTCTCCGGTGACATCCGGGCGAAGATCACCCGCTCGGTGACGACGCGCTCCTGGTCCTTGCGCGACAAGGCGTCCCACTCCGCACCGCTGATGACCTGCTCCACGGTCACCGACATACCCATTTCGCGCGCGATCGCGGTGGCGGTGACCGGGTGATCGCCGGTGATCAACCGGATGCCGACTTCTCGGTCGGACAGGGCCTTGAGCAGCGCGGGTGCTTCGGCCCGCAGGGTGTCGGACAGTCCGAGGAATCCTGCAAACGACAACCCGTCGTCGGCCAGGCCAGCGATGGTATCTTCGTCGTCGGCGACCAGTTTGGCCTGTTGCGGGCTCAGCCGGCGCCGCGCGACAGCGATCACCCGAAGCCCTTCGGCCGCCAGCTGCCGCACCATGTCCTCGACGTCCGGACCGGCATCCCGGCAAGCCGCGAGAACCACTTCGGGCGCGCCTTTGACGGTCAACTCGTCGTCGGAGACCGACGCCGAGAACGACCTACCGGACCGGAACGGCAAATGGGCGTCGGCTTCATCGGCGGGCTGGAAGCCGTTGGACGAATCCACCGCCAGCGCCGCCTCGATGATGGCCCGGTCGGTGGCATGCACGTGCGCGACGCCGTTTGCCGCCGGCGCTGCGTGCGCCGCAAACCGCAACACATCGTCACGGGAGTAGCCATCCATCGGATGCACCTGAGCGACCCGCAGCCGGTTTTCCGACAGCGTTCCCGTCTTGTCGAAGCACACGACGTCGACGCGGCCCAGCGCCTCGACTGAACGAGGGATGCGCACCAGCGCGCCGTACTCGGTCAGGCGCCGGGCCGACGCGGCTTGCGCGAGGGTGGCCACCAGCGGCATCCCTTCCGGGACCGCGGCCACGGTGATGGCGATGCCACTGGCGACGGCTTCGCGCAACCCCCGACCGCGCAGCAGCCCCATGAGGCCGACGGCGGCGCCGCCGGCCGCGCTGACCGGGAATGCCTGGTTGGTCAGCTTGCTGAGCTGGTGTTGCAGCCCCACCTGCGGCAGTTCGCCGGACGCGAGCTCGGCGGCGCGACGCGCTTGGGTGTCGGCGCCGACGGCGGTCACCAGCGCCACCGCGGTGCCCGCGACAATTGTGGTTCCGCCGAACAGCATGCAGCGACGGTCGGCGAGGTCGGCGCCGGGTGTGGCCTCGACCTGCTTCTCCACCGGCAGCGACTCACCGGTGAGGCTCGACTCGTCGACCTCGAGGTCTTCTTCTTCGATCAGCCGTGCGTCGGCCGGGATCACCTCGTGGGTGCGGACCTCGATGACATCGCCGGGCCGCAGTTGCTTTGCAACGACGTCGGTGTACACCGGCGCACCGTCGGGGCCGGTGGTGACTTTGCGGGCCGGCGGAATCTGTAGGGCCAGCAATTCGTTCAGCCGGCTTTCGGCGCGTAATCGCTGGCTGGCAGCGAGGATCGAGTTTCCGGTGAGCACCGAACCGACCAAGACCGCGTCGACCGGTGAGCCCAAGATCGCGCTTGCTGCCGAGCCGAGGGCCAGCACCGGGGTCAGCGGGTCGGACAACTCAGCTTGCACTGCCTTGACGAACTGCCAGACCGCCCGCCGCGGTCGTCCGGTCAGCTCGGCGCCGCGCCGGGCCGTTTCCAGCGCGCGGCTGGCCAGCGGGCGGCTGTCGGGCGTCGTCGATTCTTGCGTCTCCGGTGGCGGCAACATCTTGCGGGCCTGCTCGACCGACATCGCGTGCCATTCGTGCATCGGCGCCGGCAACGGAGCCGGCGCACGAACCACCCGGCGGGCCAGCAAGTAGCCGGAGAGCAGGCCTGCCGCCGCACCGGTGGCCACTGCGCTCGGCAGGCGGGTCTGCACACCGGGCAGCATCAACAGGGCGCCGAGCGCCGAGGCGCTGTTGGCAATCTCGATCCCGCGCTGGGTGGCCGTCTTGGCCGCCGGCAGCGCGTGCAAGGTCCGCCAGGCGCCGGCGAGGTCAGTCAGGATCAGATCAGCCGTCCAGGGTGGCGGCTCGGTGTCGGCGTTGGGCATCACGCCCAGGCCGATGTCGGCCGACGAAAGCGCTTGTGCGGCAGCCGAAGACAGCACCGCGACAGTGTGGCCGGACTGTTGCACAGCGGTCAGCGCCGCGACGAGTGCATCGTCGACGGATCCGGTTGCGGCAGGGTGTAATTCATCGAACGCGGACCGCAGGTCGCCAAGGTCGTCGTTCTCCACGGAGATCAGATCCAGGCCGGCCCGCCGTGCCTCGGCCAGTACGGCCGAGGCCAGCGGATCGTGCGCGGTCCCCACCAGCGCCTCGACGGAATCCGATCCGCGGGCCGACAGCCCGGGCACCGGATGCCAGCCTGCGCTCACGTCGCTGTTCTCCAACAGCAGCTGCGCGCGGTTCCACGCCGGGGGAAGCTCGTCGTCGTCAGCGCCGCGGACCCGCACCACCCGCAAGGTGTCGGTACACAACACCCGGGGATCGACCAACAGCGCGTCCACCCGATCCAGTCGGCGCAGGCTCTCCGGGCGCATGGGCAACACCGCATGCCGATCGGCCAGCCCTTGTCCAAGCGTCGCGGCGAATGCCTCGCGCGAGGTGCGCATCGCTTTGGGCGCAGCCACCATCACCGCGTTGGAAGCGGTATCGAGGTTACGACTCGCCAGGCCCACCCCGGCACCACCGATCGCTTGCGCGAACGCTGTCCGCCGGGTGTGGCGTTCGGCCGGACCATCGGGAGCCGGCACCGGCCGGGACGGCGGGTGGTGGGCGGAGGTGTCGGCGTGACGCGCCAACTCCGGCTCGTGTCGGCGCCATGCTTGCGCTTCGGCGCGGCACTCGGCGGCTTTGATGATTTCCGTCGTCAGGTCGACGGCCAGCGATGGCAGCCCGAAGGAACCGGTGTGTGCCGCCGCGGTCAGCAGCGTGAGCGTGATATCCGTTGCGGGCTCACCGAGTCGGCCCTCCACCATGCGCCGCAGCAGGGGCTGGTAGTTCAGCAGCGAATTAGCCGCACCGACAGTGCTCGGTAGCCGCGGCCACAGCAGCGCACGACCTGCGAGCGACACGCCCAGCCCTGCGGCGTTGGCGCTCACCGTCGCCGCCCTTGTCGCCAGCAGCAGGCCGTCGCCGGGCAACGGTTTCGGGCGAGCGCCCCGCCGGTCTTTGGCGTCGCCGATCGGACGGCAGCGCTTTTCGGCCTCGGCTATTACCTTGCACAGCTCACGCAGCGAGGTCAGCTCACCGTTCAGGGTGACGACAACCCGCGACAACGGCCGGTTCAGGCTGACCGACGTGACCCCGGGGCGCGACCGGACGGCGTCGACGACGACAAGTCCAAGCTCCGCGCCGCCGGGGCCGTCGAGGCCGCGGACCTCGATCCATGCGCGTTCTTCGCCGCGCCAACTATGCCGAGTCAACGTCGGCGCAGGCAGCCCGTCGGACAGCGCTTTGGCGCCTTCGCGAATCGGAATCGCGGCCATGGCCAGGCTGGTCGAGGCGACCGTGCCTAATGATCCTGCGGCATTCGCCGCGGTTTGTACGGTGGCGCCGACGAGCGCAGACGTTACCTGTATGCCCAGCGCGACCGCGCGGAGCGGAGATGCTCGCACTGTTCCGACGGTACCCAACCGAAGAATTAGCGGCGGGTGCGCGACTGTGTGCCGCGCGACCGGGCCGGTGCCCGTTTAGCCGGTGAGTTGCGTGGCTTCGGCGAACTGGCCGAACTGGTCGACGTGTTCGGAACTGCCTTCACCGGCGAGGCCGACGCTTTATGGGAGCCGTCGGCATGCCCGTTGTTCAGCTGCCGCAGCAGTAACGCGCCGCCGCCGACGGCCAACAGCACCGGCCACTCGACGAGGCCGGCGACACCAAGCGCGCCCAACGTCAACGCGGCGGCCGGCACCGAATGGCTGCCGCGGCCAATGCCCCGCTGCACACCGGCGACCGCGCCGGTCGCGGCGCCGACGGCACCGTTGACCGCGGCACCGCCCACTGCGCCTGCGGCCTCGGTGGTGGCCTCAGCGGCACGACCCACCGTTCGAGTAAGGCTGCGTACAGCGCCGCCAACGACACTCATGATGACTCCCTGATGATTTGTTGTTGAGGTCGTGAATCTGATACCCAGTGAACGCCATACGGGCGGGGGTTGCATACGCGCAAACTCGTAAAGTTCATGGAACCGTCACAATAGGGCGCAATTGGGGCAGCATCTCGCAATCCTATGACGTTGTCCGGCAGATGAACAGACAATGAATACCCAAACCTGTTATCGCGGGCGTCAAGTTCGGCGCAGATCCACCAAAACCGGCACGTGGTCGCTGGGTGCCTGGCCCTTACGTTCGTCCCGGACGATCTGCGCGTCGACAACCCGCCCGGCTAGCGCGGGAGAGGCGAGAATGAAGTCGATGCGCATGCCTTGTCGCTTGGGAAATCGCAGTTGGGTGTAATCCCAATATGTGTAGACGCCGGGGCCGGGGGCGAAAGGCCTTACCACGTCGGCGAATTGAGCGTCGACAATAGCGTTGAACGCCTTGCGTTCCGGCTCCGAGACATGTGTGGCGCCCTGGAAGAATTCGACGCTCCACACGTCGTCGTCGGTCGGGGCGATATTCCAGTCGCCGACGAGCGCGATTTGCGCCGAGGGATCGTCGCGAAGCCAGCCTGCGGCTGTACCGCGCAGTGCGGCAAGCCAATTCAGCTTGTACGTGTAATGAGGGTCGCCCACGGCGCGGCCGTTGGGTACGTACAGACTCCACACCCGTACCCCTGCGCAGGTGGCGGCCAGCGCGCGGGCTTCGGCCGCGGCCGCCAGGTCCGGCTTGCTGCTCCAGCTCGGCTGGCCCTCGAAGCCGACTTCGATCGCATCCAGGCCAACCCGTGATGCGATCGCCACGCCGTTCCACTGGTTGAACCCGCAGTGCGCCACCTCGTAGCCGAGCTCCAAGAACGGCATCGTCGGGAACTGGTCGTCGGCGCACTTGGTTTCTTGCATGGCCAGCACGTCCACCTCGGCGCGCCCCAGCCAATCGAGCACCCGGTCTAACCGAGCGCGGATCGAATTGACGTTCCAGGTGGCCAGCCGAAGGCACGGCGATCGCAAGCGCGGCGCAGCCGGGCGCAGCGGGTCGCCGCCATCGACACCGCCGTCAACACCGCCGTCGGGCATGGCCCGAACCCTACGTGAATTGTTCGCCTCCTCCCCGGGCCGCTTCGCTGCCCGCATCGTCGCCGAACTACGTGGCTGCCGTGACGTAGCGCGCGCGGTGATGCAGCGCAAAGCCCAGCGACTGGGCCAGGCCGGCTGCGGTGGAATCGTCGTCGCGGACCCGGACATACCCACGGGTCGCACCCCGAGCCGCGCCCCACGCCAGCAGCGCTTCGGAGACCGCCCGGGCGGCATCCTGGTCGGCCACCCGCATCGCCGACAGGCCCACCCACCGGCTGCCATCCGGGGCGGCGGTCACCGAAGCTCGCGCCACCGCGACGTCGGTGTGCCTACCGAACACGGCCTCGCCGTCGACGACGGCGGTGAGGACGTCGACGGGGACGTCGCGGCGGTAGAGCCGCAGCCAGGCGTCGTCCGGATGGTCCGACAGCCGGACCGACGGGTCGGGCTCGGCGGTGCGCACATCGCGTACCAGCACGGCGTTCGCCTGTCCACCCGTACCGGGCAGCCGCAGCAAGCGGTCGGCGATCGCCAGCCGCGGGGTCAACCTGCGTTGGGCGTACCAGTCGACTATTGCCGGGATCGTCGCTATGCGGGCTGTGATGTCGAGCGGGACAGCGGAGTTCGCGCATGAGGTGACGCCGTGCCCGGCGCGCAGCAGCCAACCGTCCAGCCACTGCTGCTCGACGCCCGGCCAGGCGAAGGCGGCGGCATGCTCGAGCGCGCGGATCTGCGAGGTGCGCACCGGCGTATCGGTTAGCGCCCGCACTGCGACCACGTCCGCGGACGCGAACTGCACCACCGCCCCGGTTTTCGTTTGGACCCGCACCAGCGGCTCGATGTCCAGGAGATGGCCGACCGCGTCGGTCAGCGGCGGGCTCGACCCAGCGGGCCGACGGTACCGCACCATGACCCTGGTGCCGGGTGGTGGCCACGAAACCATCAGTGACCGAACGGGTCCGGATCCTCACCCGGTGTCCACGACAGCCCGGGAACACCCCAGCCGTGGGATTTCACCGCCCGTTTTGCGGCCCGGGCATGGCGTCCGATCAAGCGGTCCAGATACAGGAAGCCATCCAGATGTCCGGTCTCGTGCTGGAGCATGCGAGCGAACAACCCTGAGCCCTCGAGCGTGATCGGGCTGCCGTCGGCGTCGAGCCCGGTGACCCGGGCCCACTCGGCGCGCCCGGTCGGAAACGACTCACCCGGTACCGAGAGGCAACCCTCGTCGTCGTCGTCTGGATCAGGCATGGTCTCGGGAATCTCCGAGGTTTCGAGCACCGGATTGACCACCACGCCGCGACGGCGTGCCGATTGCCCACGGTCGTCGGCGCAGTCGTAGACGAACACTCGCAAGTCGACGCCGATCTGGTTGGCGGCCAGGCCAACTCCGTAAGCGGCGTCCATGGTGTCATAAAGCGTGGAGATCAAATCGGCCAGATCGCCCGGGAGCGATCCGTCCGCGGCGACGGGAACTGGCCTGGTTGGGGTGTGCAAGACCGGATCTCCCACGATGCGAATGGGTACGACTGCCATGACCGGCAAGCTTAAGCCCGCCGACGATGCACGCCGCTTGCGGCGTGAGGAGGAGGCGGGCAATCGGGCTTAAGCCCGCCGACGATGCGCTCGGGTTGCGGCCTGAGGCGCGGCGGACAATCTCAGCGGGTCAGCCGACTCGCGGGCCTGGGTTACGGATCAACAGTTGCGAGCATGGTTGAATATTCGCTGGAGCAGCGAGCATTCGAGAATTCGCCGAAAGGGTCGTGGAAGCGATATGGACAGCGCCGAGGCGCGGGCTAATCGATCAGGGGACGACTCTGCACTCGCCGATGGGCTGACCCGTCGCGAGCACGACATTTTGGCGTTCGAGCGCCAATGGTGGAAATACGCCGGCGCCAAAGAAGAAGCCGTCAAAGAGTTGTTTTCAATGTCCGCCACGCGCTACTACCAGGTGTTGAACGCGTTAGTCGACCGGCCCGAGGCATTGGCAGCCGACCCGATGCTGGTCAAGCGGCTACGACGGCTGCGCGCTAGTCGTCAGAAGGCGCGGGCGGCAAGACGGCTGGGCTTCGAAGTCACCTGAGGTATCACCGGCCCGCTGAGCGTCGGTGTGGGTTTTGGCGCAGTCCCAGATAAAGTGGCGGCATATGAGTGAGCGGCTTCCCGATTCGACCGGGCTACCCCTGCGGGCCATGGTGATGGTGTTGCTGTTTCTCGGTGTCATTTTCCTGCTGGTCGGTTTTCAGGCAATGGGATCAGGTACTAACTCCGAGGATGACTCGGCGGGCTCAACTGTGACGGCGAGCGCAATGCCGTCGAAAACCTCGGTGAAGCCCGCGCCGAACGCCGATGTACGCGTCTACAACATCTCGGGCCGACAGGGCGTGGCCGGGCACACCGCGGACCAGCTCAAGCACGGCGGCTTCAACGTCACCGACGTCGGAAATCTGTCGTTGCCCGACGTTTCGGCCACCACGGTGTACTTCACCGATGCGCCCGGCGAGCGCGAAACCGCGGACGGCGTGGGCCAGCTATTGAAAGCGCACGTTGAACCGCGGACGCGCGAAGTCGCCGATCAGCCGCCCGGCGTCATCGTGGTGGTCGTGCGCTAAGGGCCTGACCCGATCTAAAACGAAGGTGGGGTCGTGGTCGGCGTGGGGTCAGGAATCCCGGGCATAGGTCTGCCCCGACGGCGAGGTCAGGATCGCGGTGCCGTTGGGCGGTTGTCGGTCACGCCAGCCCCGGAAGGTTTTTGACCCGATGATGCCAGCGGGTACACATCCGACCCGACGGCCCATGGCCGGACTCGCCCTTGCGGATAGATTCAGTGGCCGGTGATCGCGCCGTGAAGTTGGCCAGGCGCCGGCGCCTGTGCATCGAGGCCGCCGACAGCTGCCTAGCAAACCCGGTCACGGGTCAGTCGTGGCCGCTGAAGATGACCCGCATCATCTTGAGATTGAGGCGGGCGAAGCGCCAGAACTGGACGAGGAGGTTTTGGCGCATTCGCAGCGTCGCGCGCGTGGGCAGTGGGGCGTCGGCGATGCTTTCGGCCGTTCGCGTGTCCATCTCCGAATAGATGTCGCGGTCGTCCATGGGTATGCCTTTCATTCGGGTCATTCCGGAATCAACCACCAGAACGGCTTGGCCTTGGCCTTGTAGATGAACATGTAATGCAGCGTCAGCTTGATCCAGTGGCCGGCCAGGCCGAGCTCACCGTACGTGCCGGGGATGTCGCGGCCGGTCTGCGGGTACTTCACCGGGTCGGGGACTACCGGGAACATCGTCATCGCGGCGGCCGAGCCCTTGGTTAACCCGGTACCGGCCGAGGCGACGCACGCGGCGCCCATGGTCGCCATCGAGGCGCGGTGGGCGGACGCTTCCGGGTTTTTGATGCGGTCGCGGATGGTCTCGGCGACCGTCTTGGCCATGACTCCCGACGGCATCCCGGTGCGCGGCGGGCTGGGCGTGATGACCGTGCCGTTGGCGCTCTTGCGCGGCTTGGAGATCGGGTGCGGGGGCGCGAAAGCGATACCCGGCGCGAAGATATTGGGATAGGCGGGCGACTCGTAGGTGTGCGGCCAGTCCCCGGCGGACCACTCCTCGTACGGCTTGCCCGAGTAGTCGGCGTCGACCTTGAGGAAGCCCGACGGCGCGAAGAGCACGGAGGTGATGTCGTTGCCGTCCTTGTCGTAGGCGGCGAGGTCGACGCCCCGAAATGGCGGCAGCAGCATCGCGAAGTCGAAGTCCAGGTCGTATTCTTTGCCGTCGAGCTGCTCGTAGCGCAGCTTGCCGTCCATCACCTCGTGCACGGCGGCCTGCGTGATGGCTTTGACGCCGCGCTCGCGGAACAGCGACTCGGTCCACATCCGGCTGGACTGCAAGAAGCCCTTGTCTTGGAAATGCATCCCGTCGACGCCGAAGTCGCCCAGTTCGTACTCGTTGGTGAGGTAGTAGATCTCGGCGAGGTCGCGCACGCCGGCCGCGCGGAGCGTGTGCTCGACGTTGAACGCGTACTCGAACGCCGCGCCCTCACACGTGCAGGTGCCATGCCCGACGCCGACGACCAGGCGCTGCTTCTCGCCGGCCTTCAGCTTGGCGATGACCCGATCGAGCGCCTTGGCTGCCTCGACAGCGTGAGCTGGGGTGCACACCGAGTAGGAGTGTCCATCGGGTCCGAGGCCGGGCGTGGCCGTGAAGTTCAGTTGCGGGCCGGTGGCGTTGATGAGGTAGTCGTAGGTAAGCGTCCCGGTCTCCCCGTCGCGCGCCTCGCCGCCGGTGTAGGTGAAATCCACCGACGGCGACGACTGTGCGCCGGTGCCCTCGGGGCGGATCGCGGTCGCGAGCCCCTGGTGGAAGACGATGCCCTTGCGCTCGTAGATCGGCTTGAGCGGAATCAGCACCTTCGCCGGTTGCATCCGGCCTACGCCGACCCAGATGTTCGACGGAATCCAGTTCCAGTCGGCGTTGGGCGAAATCACGACGACCTCGTGTTTGCGGGCCAGCCATCGGCGCAGGTGCAGTGCGGCGGTGTGTCCGGCGATGCCCGCGCCTAGGATGACTACTCGTGCCATGTGACGCTCCTCGTTGAGACCAGGCCCGTTGGGGTGATGCGGCTCTAATCTCATGTCATCATATACCCGCGTGGGTATAAGCGATACAGGCATGGACGCCGCAACGAGCCGGTCTTGCTCCCAGCGCGCAGGGGAGGGCAACGCAAAGCCGCCCCAAACCGCCGGCCCCGCTCACTCAAGAATCGGTTCAGCTAGCCGCTGATGGACCCGCCGAGCTAACCGACGATTTGTCAAACAAGCCACGGCGACGCCCTCGCTCGACGATCGGCTCTGTGGGCGGGTTTGTGTGCCGATGCGTCGGCGGCCATGCAAAAGGCACGCCGGCTTCAACGGCCGCGAACGCGAGTGACTCAAAGCCGCGCCCATGCCAGCGCCCATGGAATATACCCGGCCGGGTATCGGCTATACTTCGTACGTTGTACGTTCACACCAGCTGAGGAGGTGGCGATGACCGGCAGGCGGGAGGGCCGGCACGGGTGCCCGCCGGCTCGTCGACTACCGCCGCGCCAGCATGGCAGGCTCGCGGTTCGCTTAGGCTGCGGCCCCGTCGCTGGCGGGCCTGCGCAGTCGGGCGGCTCAGGCGTCGCGCAACTCACCGCCATGAGCACGAAACCTACTATGCACCACGTCTTTTGCTGTTGATCAGCACGCAACCGCTACCAGGAGAGGCAGAACCATGTCCATTGCCATAAGCACATCGATCCACACAGCCGACTTCGACAAGGTTGTCTCACGGACTCGGGAAGTCTTGAAGGACAATGGCTTTGGCGTCCTAACCGAGATTGACGTGCAAGCGACTCTCAAAGACAAGCTGGGAGAGTCGATGGAGCGCTACCTGATTCTCGGTGCCTGCAACCCCACACTGGCGCACCGGGCTTTGTCGGCGAACAAGCAGGTCGGATTGCTGTTGCCTTGCAATGTCGTGGTCCGAGAAGATGTAGAGAACCCGGCAACAGTGCACATCGAGGCGATGAACCCCCAGATGATGGTGGACGTCGTCCACGATGCGGCATTGTCCCCGGTCGCCGAGCAAGCGACACGACAACTACACGCCGCGATCAGCACTCTCACCGAGGAACTGCGATGACAGCGATCGACCTTTACGTCGACCCGGTATGCCCGTTCGCCTGGGTGACGTCCCGCTGGTTACTGGATGCGGCCACCGCCACCGGACGCAGTGTCACGCTGCGGCAAATGAACCTCGCAGTGCTTAACGACGGCCACGACACGGCGCCCGCGCAGCGGGCCAAACTCGGCTGGTCACGTCGGGTGGGCCGGGTCTTGGCCGCGGCGACGGCCGGAGGCGGGCCCGGAGCATTCAGCGACCTGTATGAAGCTTTAGGCGCCTTGGTGCACGACGGCGGCCGGGAGCTGGCCGAGAGCACGGTCAAAGAGGCGCTAGCGGCGACGAGCTGCAGTCCGGCATTGCTGGACGCGCTCGACCACCCGGCATGGGACGATGCCGTGCGCGCGGCTCATCAACGCAGTCAGGACGCGCTCGGCGGCAGGAGCGGCAGCCCGATCATCGCCGTCGACAACAGGGGATTTTTCGGACCGGTGCTGACGGATCGGCCTACTCGAGACGCCGGCGCGGCGCTGCTTGACGCCGTGGTGACAGCGGCGTCGACCCCCGGATTCGCCGTACTGCAACGTCCCTATCAGGGGCCGCCATCAACGGACAGTGCGGAGGACCGTTGATGTGCCACGCCGTTCGGTGCCGGACTTGCGGCCTGGTGACCTGGTCGGGCTGCGGTCGGCACATCGCCGAAGTGAAGGCTCAGATACCGCCGTCGCAGTGGTGTGACGGCCATCCGGAAGCGAAAGCCCGCCCGTGGCGGCGGCGATAATCCACTCCCGTAGAAAGAAGCCCCAATCGTGAATTCCCATGACGCCGACGCAATGGATCTGGTACTCAGGCGGCTACGGCGCGCGCAAGGCCAACTCGCCGGGGTCATTGCGATGATCGAAGCGGGCCGTGACTGCAGGGACGTTGTCACGCAACTGGCCGCCGTCTCCCGAGCGCTCGACCGTGCCGGGTTCAAGATCGTCGCCTCCGGGATGCGGTGTTGCATCACCGGAACCGACAGCAGACTCGGTAAGACGCTCACCGAAGCAGAGCTCGAAAAGCTGTTCCTGTCTTTGGCCTGAGGTTGCCCCTCGCGCCGAGTCACGCCGCCCAGGTCCAGGCCACGAGCGAAGGGGTACTTCGATTTTCAACATTCTCAAGCGAGCTTGGGTGCCGCTCGTCGTCGTGGTCGCGGTCGCCCTCGGCGGTATTGCCGTGGCCCGGCTGCGCGGTGTTTTCGGCTCTGAGGCGATCTTCACCGCGACCGGCAGCACTGCCGAACCTCTTGAGCCCTCTCACGTCAAGCGGGTGACATACGACGTCTACGGGCCCGGCAACACCGCCGGAAGCGTGAGCTACTTGGACCAAAACGCCCAGCCGCAACAGGCCAGCTTCACCGGCCTGCCCTGGACCTTCACCATCGCCACGACGACGCCGGCCGTCATCGCCAACGTCGTGGCCCAAGGCAGCAGCGACAACATCGGATGTCGCATCACCGTCAACGGTGTGGTCAAAGCCGAGCAATCCTCGGCCGGGCATCACGCTCAGACTTCCTGCTTGGTGAAAGCGGCATGAACACCGATAACCAAGACCGGCCGAAATTCATGCGGTTCGTGCGCCGGTTCGCCGTGCCGATCCTCATCGCCTGGCTGCTGTTGACTGTGGCCCTGAATGTGCTTGTGCCGCCGATCGAGTCGGTGGCGCGAAACCACGCGCTGACGATGTCGCCAAAGGATGCCCCGGCGATGATCGCCGCCAAGCAGATCGGCGCCACGTTTCACGAGTCGAACTCCGACAGCATCGCGATGATCGTCTTGGAGAGCGACAAGCCGCTCGGCGAGCAGGCGCATCGCTATTACGACGGTCTGGTGCGCAAGTTGCGGGCCGACACCAAGCACGTCCAGCACGTCCAAAACGTCTGGGGAGATCCCCTGACGGCCGCCGGTGTGCAGAGCCGGGACGGCAAAGCCGCTTACGCCGAACTCAATCTGGCCGGCGACCAGGGCAGCACCCTGGGAAACGAGTCGGTGAAAGCGGTGCGCGAGATTATCGACAAATCAGCGCCGCCCACCGGGCTCAAGGTCTACGAGACCGGTCCGGCGCCGCTGAACACCGACATGAACGAGGCTGCCGACAAGAGCATGCTGAAAATGATGGGTGTGACGGGCGTGGTCATCATGATCATGCTCTTTATCGCTTATCGATCGATCAGCACGGTACTGCTGATTCTGGTCATGGTCGGCTTCGAGATGGGCACGGCCAGAGGACTTGTCGCGCTTCTCGGGAACAACAACTGGCTGGGTTTTTCGACGTTCGTGGTGGCCATGCTGTCCTCACTGGCGATCGCGGCGGGAACCGATTATGCGATCTTTCTCGTCGGCCGCTACCAAGAGGCTCGTCAGGCCGGCGAGGATCGAGAAACCGCCTATTACTCGATGTTTCGCGGCACCTTTCACATCGTCTTGGGCTCGGGACTGACCATCGCCGGCGCCACGTTCTGCCTGCACCTGGCGCGCCTGTCATATTTCAAGGCGCTCGGCATTCCATCTGCTGTGGGGCTGCTCGTCGTCGTCGCGGGAGCGATGACCGCGGCGCCGGCCGTTGTCGTCCTGGCCACTCGGTTTAGCTTGCTCGACCCCAGACGGATGATCAAGACGCGCGGGTGGCGGCGCATCGGCACCGCCACCGTGCGCTGGCCCGCTCCGGTGCTTGCGGCCTCGCTGGCCCTGGCGATCGTCGGCATCCTGTTCATGCCGAGCATGTCGGTCAGCTACAACGACCGCTTCTACATCCCCCCCAGCCTGCCGTCGAATGTCGGCTATGCCGCCGCAGAGCGTCATTTCAGCGCCGCCACCATGAATCCCGACATCCTCATGATCGAAAGCGATCACGACATGCGCAACAGCGGTGACATGATCATCCTCGACCGGATCGCCAAGGACGTCTTCCGTTCACCGGGAATCGCCATGGTGCAAAGCATCACCCGGCCGCTGGGCGGGCCGATCGAGCACACCTCGATACCGTTCCAAATCAGTGCCCAGTCGATTCCGATCCAGGAAAACCTGCGATTCATGAAGGACCGGGCGGCCGACATGCTCAAGATGAGCGACGATCTCGGCGTCATGATCGCCTCGATGCAACGGATGCAGGCCTTGCTCGCCCAGATGAGTAACACGACGCATCACATGGTCGGTGATATGGGCGATTTGCAGTCCACGCTGAACGAGATGCGCGACCACCTGGCGGACTTCGACGATTTCGCCAGGCCGCTGCGCAGCTACTTGTATTGGGAACAACACTGTTTCGACATCCCGATCTGTTGGGCGACCAAATCGCTGTTCGAGGCGATCGACGGCGTGGACCAGTTCAGCGAGAACATGAGCGCGCTGATCACCGACATCCACAACATCGACGCGATCTTGCCGCAGATGCTCGCCGAGTTCCCGCCGATCATCGCCGTCGCCAAATCCATGCAGGGCACCCTGCTGACCATGCACAGCAGCTTCTCGGGCCTGCTCACGCAGATGGCGCAGATGACCGACACCGCCAGCGCGATGGGCCAGGCCTTCGACGCCTCGCGCAGCGGCGACTACTTCTACCTGCCGCCGGAAGCGTTCCAGAATGCCGACTTCCAGCGCGGCTTGAAGCTGTTTCTGTCCCCGGACGGCAAGGCCGCGCGATTCATCATCACCCACGGCGCGGATCCGGCGACTCCGGCAGGTATTTCCGCGGTCCTGCCGGAACTCGCTGCCGCGCATCAAGCGGTCAAGGGAACGGCGCTGACCGACGCGAAGTTTTACCTCGCCGGGACTGCGGCGATATACCGCGACATCGAGTCGGGCTCCCGTTACGACCTGCTGATCGTGGGAATCGCTGCGCTGACCTTGATTTTCGTCGTCATGGTGATCATCACCCGTGCGCTGGTCGCTTCGTTGGTGATCATCGGGACGGTGCTGGTGTCGCTGGGCGCTGCCTTCGGGCTGTCGGTGCTGGTGTGGCAGCACATCATGGGCCTGCAGTTGAACTGGATCGCGCCGGTGTTCGGGCTGATCATCCTGCTCGCTGTCGGCTCCGACTACAACCTTCTGCTGGTGTCGCGGTTCCAGGAGGAGATCGGCGCCGGGCTGAAAACCGGCATCATCCGCTCCATGGGCAGCACCGGTGGGGTCGTCACCGCGGCGGGCCTGGTGTTCGCCTTCACCATGATGTCCATGGTCGCCAGCGACCTGATTTCAATCGGCCAGGCCGGCAGCACGATTGGGCTAGGTCTGCTGTTCGACACCCTGGTCGTGCGCTCGCTGATGACGCCGTCGATCGCCGCGCTGTTGGGACGCTGGTTCTGGTGGCCGCTGCGGGTGCGCCCGCGCCCGGCCAGCTTCATGCTTCGACCCTTCGGGCCGCGCCGGCTGGTTCGCTCCCTTCTTCTGGGTGAGGAGACGGATGCGCGGTAACTGTGAAGCTCCCGAGGCCGTCGAACGTTGGCACCGTTTCTCACCGAATTTGCATCAGAGATCGGCTCAGAGGCGCTGATGGCGGCGCGTAGCTTGGCGGCGGTGTGATCGGCGATGTCGTGCAGGCCGGACTAGTCGGACAGCTGCACCATCAGGTACGGGTCATTGGTTCTGCTCCTCGATGTCACGGTGCCGGTTGGTGATTGCGCACGTGGCGGGACTAGGCCAGGGTCAGAAAAAGCTTTTCCAGTTCGGCTTCGGTCAATCGTGGCCCGCCGCCTGGGCTGCCGCCCATGATGCAACCCCGCAGACCTGAAGCGACGATCTTTAAGCCGGCCCGGTCAAGGGCGCGCGACACCGCCGCCAGCTGGGTCACCACGTCGTTACGGTCGCGGCCCTGCTCGATCATGGCAATCACCCCGGCGAGCTGCCCTTGAGCGCGCCGCAACCTGTTGAGCACCGCGGTGATGGTTTCCTTGTCGCCTATCATCGGTTCCCTCACATCCAAGCTGGGTTTATCGTACCCCCTGGGGTATATCCGCGCCAGGTTGCGAGCGGAGAATACCTCTATGGGTACCGACGGCCCGAACATACATGCGATCATGCCACGGTTCTTGCTTCAAAAAATGTGGCTGCGGCGGGCGATCCCGCGTGCATGCACGGCGGCGATCCCGCTCACTCCTCGGCCCGTTCCGGGCCGCGTCGTCGCCGGGATAGGCTCTCCCCATGGTTAAGCCCGCCACACGCCGAAACGTCGCCGTTGTCACCGCATTGGTTCCGCTCGTCGCGTCGGCCGCGCTCTCGAGCGCATGCAAGCCCAACCAGCCACCAGCGACCTCCCCCGGGACGACGCCGGCGATCTGGACCGGGTCGCCGCCGCCGTCGGGGACCCAACAACCTGGGGGGCCGGTGGCACCGGAGAGTCTGACCGCCCACCTGATCGCGCCGGACGGCGCCAAGGTGGCGACGGCCAAGTTCGAATTCGCCAACGGCTACGCGACGATCACTGTCGAGACCACCGGACAGGGCTCGTTGACGCCCGGATTCCATGGCCTACACATCCACTCGGCGGGCAAGTGTGAGGCCAACTCGGTCGCCCCGACCGGCGGGGCACCGGGCGACTTCCTCTCGGCCGGTGGGCATTTCCAGGCGCCGGGGCATACCGGTGACCCCGAAAGCGGCGACCTGACCTCGCTGGAGGTCCGCAAGGACGGCGGGGCCTTGTTGGTGACGACAACCGACGCGTTCACCAAGGACCAACTGCTGGCCGGCGCGGGGACTGCGATCGTCATTCACGCCGGCGCCGACAACTTCGCCAACATCCCGGCCGATCGCTACACCCAGGTCAACGGGCCACCGGGCCCCGACCAAACCACGATGTCCACCGGTGATGCCGGCAAGCGGGTGGCGTGCGGTGTCATTGGTGCCGGCTAGCGCGCCAGCCAGCAGGGCGCAGGCCCATATCGACTTCGCCGGGTCGTCTCGGTCGACGATCGGGGTGGAGTGGGAGTTCGCGCTCGTCGACGCGCAGACGCGCGACCTGAGCAACGAAGCCACCGCCGTCATCGCCGAGATCGGCGAAAACCCACGTGTGCACAAGGAATTGCTGCGCAACACCGTCGAGGTGGTCAGCGGCATCTGCGATTCCACCGCGCAGGCGGTGGAGGATCTGCGCGAAACCCTCGGCCCCGCACGGCGGGTCGTCCGCGACCGCGGCATGGAGTTGTTCTGCGCGGGCACCCACCCCTTCGCGCGGTGGTCCACCCAGAAGCTCACCGACGCGCCGCGCTACGCCGAGCTGATCAAGCGTACCCAGTGGTGGGGCCGGCAGATGCTGATCTGGGGTGTGCACGTGCACGTCGGAATGTCGTCGGCCGCCAAAGTAATGCCGATCATGACCTCGCTGCTACAGTACTACCCGCATCTGCTGGCGCTGTCCGCCTCGTCGCCGTGGTGGGGTGGGGAGGACACCGGCTACGCGAGCAATCGGGCCATGATGTTCCAGCAGCTACCCACCGCAGGGTTGCCGTTCCACTTCCAGAAGTGGGCGGAATTCGAAGATTTCGTCTACGACCAGAAGAAGACCGGCATCATCGACCATACGGACGAGATCCGTTGGGACATAAGGCCGTCGCCGCATCTGGGCACACTCGAAGTGCGGATCTGCGACGGCGTGTCCAACTTGCGCGAGCTTGCTGCGTTGGTGGCGTTGACGCACTGTCTGGTCGTCGACCTGGACCGTCGGCTCGATGCCGGCGAAACCCTGCCGACCATGCCGCCCTGGCACGTTCAAGAGAACAAATGGCGCGCCGCCCGATACGGGCTGGACGCGGTGATCATCCTCGACGCCGAAAGCAATGAACGCCTGGTCACCGACGACCTAACCGACCTACTTGACCGCCTCGAGCCGGTCGCGAGGTCGCTGCACTGCGTCGACGAATTGGCCTCGGTGGCCGACATCTGGCGGCTTGGCGCGTCGTATCGGCGTCAGCGCCGGGTCGCCGAGGAGCACGACGGAGACCTGCGCGCTGTTGTCGACGCGCTGATCGGTGAGCTGGATATCTGATGGCAACAGCCGTTCCGATGGCGATGTTTCCACTCCAGTCGGCGCTGCTGCCCGACGAAGAGCTGCCGATGCAAATTTTCGAACAGCGCTATACCGCGCTGGTACGGGACTGCATGCGCGACGACGACCCTCGTTTCGGTGTCGTGCTGATCTCGCAGGGCCGCGAGATCGGCGGCGGCGACGTGCGCTGCGACGTCGGGACGGTCGCCAGGATCACCGAGTGCGCGGAAATCGCTGGCTCGGGCCGGTTCGTGTTGCGTTGCCGTACCGGTGAACGGATCCGGGTGTCCGAGTGGTTGCCCGACGATCCCTACCCGCGGGCTCTTACGCAGGTCTGGCCGGACGAGCCGGGCGAACCCGTGACTGCCGGGCAACTGGAAGAGCTCGAAGACCGGGTGATGGCGTTGTTCGAGCGAATCGCGGCGGCCCGCAACTTTTCGTTGCCGACGCGGGCGGTGGTGCTGGGTATCGACGCGGACACCGTCGATCCCGGCGCGCGGCTGTATGCGCTGGCCTCGCGTGTTCCGATCGGCGCGGCGGACCGCTACTCCGTGCTGGCGGCACCGTCTGCCGCCGAACGGCTTGCCGCGCTGAGCGAGGCGGTGGATTCCGTTGCGGCCGTGGTCGAATTCCAGCTCTCGGAGTAATCCGCTATGTCGTGTTGAGCCGGGCCTCGAGGAACACGCTGCGCGGCGTGAGATCCTCGACGTCGCCCGTCGGCCTGCGACCGTAGCGCTCCATCAGATTCAGCGGCTCAATCACGGTGACCGTCCAGCCGCGGCCGGCCAGCCACTCCGCGAGGTCGGCACGTTCCTCGGTGAACCACAGATCTGCGATGTCCGGTACGTTCGCGTCACTTTCCTGCCCCGCGTCGGAGAGGACACGCCGTAGGTGTTCGCGGCGGCGCTCCAGATACTCCGGGTCGAAGTTGTTGGGGCCCAACGCCTCAACAGCAAGTCGGCTCCCGTCGGCGCTGAGCGCGGCGACCCGCTCGAACAGCACATCCTGACCGGCCGCAGGCAAGTACGGCAACACCCCCTCGGCAGACCATGCCGTCGGCGTCGACGCATCAAAACCGGCTTCACGCAATGCTGTCGGCCAGTCCGACCGCAGATCGATTTGCACCGCCTGATACGTGACGGAAGGCTGGGCGCCGTGTGCCGCGAGCGTGTTGGCCTTGAACGCCAGCACCCGAGGCTGGTCGATCTCATAGACGACGCTGCCCTGCACCCACGGCAGCCGCCAGGCCCGAGCATCCAGGCCCGAGGCCAGGATCACCGCCTGTTCGATGCCGTTCGCGCCGGCGGCGATGAAGAACTCGTCGAACCACTTGGTGCGCGCCGCGGCATAGCCTCCGATGATTCGCACCCGCCCGGTCATCGAAGCCGTTGGCTCCCAGCCGTTTTCGCGCGCGGCGTCGACGAAGAGCTGCGCGTAGGGGTCGGTGAACAGCGGGCATTCCTGGGTGGATTCAGCGGCGCGGGCCATCGCCACACCGAGTGCGGTCGCGCCGACGGTCTCGGTGATGTCCCAGCTGTCGTCGTCAGTGCGCGCCATCCTCCCTGTCTACCCGCTTCCGCGGTGGGTAGTCAGGGCGGCGCCGCAGTGTGGCCACGACGGGCCGTGCGCTCCACCAGACGTGGTGCGATGACCCGATGCGGTGGGCCAATCAGTGCCCAAACGGCTCGGGCGGCGATCCTGTGCTGATAGTGCACGCTAGTCGTGAGCACCGCGCGCCGGCTGTCCTGAAGTCGCAGCGTGAGCGCGCCGCGCGCCCAGCGGCCACCCCGGATCGCATAAAGCACGTCGCGGTGGCCTTCGCCGCGCCGACCGCCGTCACGTAGGCAAAGCATCCGACGAGCAGCCGGTCCACCAGCGTGGCCGTGCGAATAACAGTCTCGGGGTTGCCGATTCCCCATAGCGAAGCCGGCACGCCGAACGCGGCCCCAATCAGAAACCCCACCCACAGGGGAGCCATCACATGCACGGGGTCCGCCCCGGGGTGGGGCCGGCCGTTCTCGTCTGCCGGCTCCTCGCCGCCAACGCCCGTCCGCGCATCATTTGCGGCTCTCGCCGTCGCGCGTTTCGCGTCGCAGCCGCACCAACGCGTCGATTGCGTCGCGGTCGGCGTCGGGCACCGGCCGCCGGACCTTTTGCGCTTTCTGCACCACAAATTCCGTCAGGCCGGCCAGGTCGGCGACCACGTCCTGCGGGGTGAACAACACCTCGATGTCCTGCGGCCCGCCGACCCCGTCGGCGAGGTTGGTGCTGTCATGGCCCACTACGAGTAGGGTGCCGCCGGGTGCAACCGCTGCAGCCGCGTTGCGCAATGCGGCGCGGCGCGGGGTTTGCGGCAGCTGCAGATAAGCGACGATGACCGCGTCGAACGATCCGGCCGGCAGCGTCTCGTGCACCACATCGACGACCTGGAAGTCGACCCGGTCGGCGACTCCGGCACGCCTGGCCAGTTGCGCCGCGCGCTCGAGTCCCTGTTTGGAGAAATCGACGCCGACGGCTTGCCAGCCGCGGCTGGCAAGCCAGATTGCGTTTCGGCCCTCACCGCAGGCCACGTCTAGCGCCCGTCCCGGGGTTGCTGCCGACATTTCAGCGGCGACGAACCTGTTCGGCTCGACGCCCCACAGCGGTTCAGCCCCACCGTAGCGAGCATCCCAAGCCTGCGCATCCATATGTTGCTCCGATCCAGCTGTTAGGGGGCGGTGTCGGATCCCAGGCTCGCCGATCGCCCATTGTGGGCCGTGCTCACCGAAATCGAGCTGCGGTTCGTCACGGAAGCGGCAGCCGGTCCATGGCGAACTCGGTGGCGGGCATCCCCCAGGAAACGGGTTTGCCGCCAGTGCGGAAGTACATCTCTTTGAACGCCATCTTCATCGCCCACGACGCGTACCCCATTTTGAAGACGCTGGTCTTGCCTCCGTACCAGGTGTCGGAGTGGATGTAGAAGCCCTTGTGTGCGCCCATGTCGCCGAAGCAGATGATCTCGGGTCGATAGGGTCCGCCGACTCGGGCGCGGTCGAGGCTTCCGACCTCGACCGCGATCTGGCGGGCGACGATCTCGGCCTGCTGATGGCCAAGGGAACCGAGCTTGGGCACGGTCAGCGCGGCCGCGTCACCCACGGCGAAAACCTCCGGGTGGTCGCGGTTGCGCATGTCGGTGCCGGTGAGCACGAAGCCGTATTCGTCGGTGATCGGCAGATCCTTGACAAACGCGTGCGGCACCCAGTCGGGCATGAGGATCTTCAGCTCGGCTTCCATGCTCTGGCCGTTGGCGAACTCAATGCCGTCCGCGGTGATGCGTGCGACGTCCTGGGTTGCGGGCAGGTATCCGAAACCCATGTCGGTGGCCAGGTTCAGGAACTCTTTGACGATTTTTTCCCCGGCGTCCTCGGCGATGGTTTTTGCCGGGGTGAACAAGGTGATTTTGTGGGCATCGCCCATCGAGTGCTCACCGAGCCAGTGCGCCATCGACAACGCCAGCTCCAGCGGGGGGCCTTCACAGGCCGCTTCGGCGACCGGCAGCCAGTCGGGCTTGTGCTCGAGGCCTTGATGGAAGCGGGCAGAGCCGATAGCGATCGGGCCGCCCTTGTAGCCGCCTCCGAAAAGCTTGCGGCGCAGCTTGTTACCGTAGTATCCGCTGGAGACGGTGTCGCCGAACTCCCCGAAACCTTCGATCCGGTCATAGGCCAGTTGGTTGCCCAGGGCCACCACCAGATAGTCATAGCCGATCGTCTCGGGCGCCGAGCCGGCACGGTCGGTCGGGGTGAAGGTCACCCGCTTGGTGTCGGGGTGGATCGCGGTGACCGCGGCGTTGATGAACTCGTTGCCGTCGCGGTCATGAAACCGGACGGTTTGCATGTGCATCGACACCAACGGATCGTGGTCGGCGAACACCTCCATCGGGATGTTCGGCACGAAGATCAGATACGGGTTGCGGTCGATTACCGTCAGCTCCACCGCATCGCCGCAGTGTGCCCGGATAAAACGTGCGGTGGTCAGCCCCGCGAAGCTGCTACCCAGGATCAGCACCCGGGGGCGCGCGCGGCTCACGACGCTCCTGCGGCGCTGGGGGTGACGCCCAACATTCGGTTCACCGTGACTGGTATGCGAAACACGTTGCATCTCCTCAATGTTTACTTCGACTTGCACTGACTTCGGTGCCTGCCGGCTTACAGACCGTCAACGCCACCGGCGACTTTTCTGTCACGCTGCAGAAACCCAAGCGAGGCGTCCGCCGCGTCGGACTTTGTGGGCTAAGCGCCGCAGCCAGACGCCCGCTCGGCCGCCGTCGGGATGCCGAGTCGATGCAGCAAAACACTGGTCGGGCACCAGCCCACTGCGGCCTCGAGCAGCAGGTTGGCTCCCACGAAGCCGGTGAGCATCCTCCACCGGGCCGAAACTTTATGCCCCAGAAGCAAACTCACCAACACCACGCCTCCCGCCAGCAGGTGAATGGTGCGCTCGAGTGTCCATCCTTGCGGCCGCGGCATCCCGAACGCTCCCCGCTCGATCGCGGCCGTGCGTTGTTCGGTCTGCATGAAAACTTCACTCCTTTCGTGTCGGCGTCGATAACGCGCGAATCCGAATTTCCCCGCCATCGCCACGATGCATTCCCCCAGGGGTATGAAAACAAACCATATCCGGCGCCTTGTTGAAATTGCCGCTGCCGGCTAAGCCGTCGGTGGCCGCCACGTCGGCCGCCTAGAAAACGATTCCAGGGCTGGCATATGACGCTCCAGCGGCCGGGCCGGTATCCACCAAACTGGTCAAGCCTTGCTCTCGAGATTTTTGACAGCGGCGGGATCGTTTTCGGTGAGGCCGACTCTCGCCGCACCGCCGGGTGAGCCGAGTTCTGCGAAAAAGTCGGCGTTGAACTGGGTGTAGTCGCTCCACTCGTCTGGCACATCCTCTTCGGTGTAGATGTTCGGTGTAGATGGCCTCGACCGGGCATACCGGCTCGCAGGCGCCGCAGTCGATGCATTCGTCGGGCTGGATGTAAAGCATCCGATCACCCTCATAGATACAGTCGACCGGGCATTCATCGATGCACGATTTGTCTTTGATGTCGACACAGGGTTCGGTGATCACATAGGTCACAAGACATCTCCCTTACTTTTCTGATTTTCAGGGCATCCAACGCCGAAGCGTTGGTGTTCGCCGGTCAGCCGTGAGCTATCCGCAGCAGTTCTTCGAGAGCCGCGAGTTTGACGCGGGGCCGGCCGTGCGGCTCACCGGCTGCTCGCTCGTAGTCGTCGATAAGCTGCCAATGCGCGCCGGTGACCAGCTCCGGTTGACGTGACCTCAGCCAGTCGGCGAGCCTGTCGGCGTGGTCTTGCCCGAAACCGGCCGGCGCACTGTCGGCCACGTCGGCCAGCAGGGCATCGACGGTGTCTTGGGCGTCCTTCTTGTTGGTGCCGATCACGCCGGTTGGGCCGCGTTTGATCCACCCGACGACATATTCGTTGCGGCTGCCCGCGATTCGGCCGTGGGTGTTGGGAATGGTTGCGGTCTTGGCGTCGAACGGCAGGCCCGCGATGGGTATGCCGCGATACCCGACCGCGCGCACCACCAGCTGGGCCGACAGCTCCTCGCGCACGCCGGTGTCGGTGGCCACCATCCGCCCACTTTGGTCGCAGACCAGCTCGTTGCGGCCCAACACGATCCGCTCGACTTTCTCCTCGCCTTGGATCTCGATCGGGGAAGTCATGAACCGGAACACAATTCGCCGATATCCGGGGCGCGGTTGGCGACCCGCGTAGTCGCGCAGCACCTTGATATTCTGTTTGGCGATCTTGCCCACGGCGGCGGCCTCGTCGTCGGTGATACCGGCCAATTCAGCGGGATCGATCACCACGTCGACTTGGTCCAGGTTGCCCAACTCACGCAACTCCACCGTGGTGAATGCTGCCTGCAGCGGACCGCGCCGACCGATGATCAGCACCTCCTGCACGCCGCACGGGCGCAGCGACTCCAATGCGTGATCGGCGATATCGGTGAGCGCGAGCACCTCGGGATCGGTGACCAGGATGCGGGCGACATCCAGCGCGACGTTGCCGTTGCCGACCACCACGGCGCGGGCACCGGACAGGTCGGGAACCAGCTGCGCAAAGTCGGGGTGCGCGTTGTACCAGCCCACGAAGTCGACCGCGGCGATGCTGCCCGGTAACTCTTCGCCGGGAATATTCAGCGCCCGATCCGCCTGCGCGCCCACCGCATAGATCACCGCGTCGTAGCGCTCGGCGAGCTCACCAGCCGCGATGTGTTCGCCTACCCGTATGTTGCCGAAGAAGCGGTAGCGCGGGTCTGCGGCGGTCTTGTCGAACTGGTTGCTCACCGATTTGATCTTCGGATGATCAGGCGCCACGCCGGAGCGCACCAGTCCCCCCGGTGTCGGCAGCATCTCGAGCATGTCCACCATGACGTCGAAATCCGCGGACGAGTCGGCGGCCCTCAGCAGCGCTGCGGCGGCGAAAAACGCTGACGGGCCAGAACCCACAATCGCGACGTAATACGCACGCACGGTCAAGACCTCTTGAAATGGTGAACATCGCGGCGACGAGGCCGGTTTGCCATTTCGAACCTCAAAGTCATTACAAGCCTCCGGTATGACGTACGTCGGGACCGGCTGGGCGAAGGCGCGGTGACGTGACGTGCAGGCCGCATTCGGTCTTGTTGAATCCGGCAAAGCGACCGCTGCGCTTGTCAGCGCCGGGCGCCGGTTTGGTGGTGTTGGGTGCGCAACCGATCGACGGGTAGCCTTCGTGCACCAGCGGGTTGACCAGCACGTTGTGCTGTGTGATGTAGTCGGTCATGTCCTGGTCGGACCACGCGGCCAGCGGGTTGACCTTCACCAACTTGAACTTCTCGTCGAAGCTGACCAGCGGGGCGTCGGAGCGGGTCGACGCGTCGGCGCGGCGCAGCCCGGTCACCCACGCGCAATACTCGGGCAGTGCTTTGGCCAGCGGGACGACCTTACGCAGCCGGCAGCACTCGCCGGGATCGGTGTAGCACAGGCTCGTGCCCAACTCGAGCACCGAAGGCTCGGGGGTGATGGTGATCAATCGGATGTCATAGGTCGCCGCGACCGCATCGCGCATGCCGATGGTCTCCGGGAATTCGTTACCGGTGTCGATGAAGATCACCGGCACACCCGGGCGCACCGTGGCGGCCAGATCCACTAGGACGGCGTCTTGCATATTGCAGGCGACCACCCATTTGCCGGGGAAGGTTCGGTCGGTCCAGCCCAGCAGCTCGGTGGCGCCGGCGCCGTCGAGTTCGGCGGCACCCCGCGCGGCGAGCTCTCGAAATTGCGCCTCGGTCAAAAGGTCATCCTCTCCGCTCATCTGGTTGTCCTGTTGTCATCGCAGATCCTCCTCGTCGGCGCGCAACGCCCAGTTGGCGAAACGCTCGCCGGGGTCATGCTTATCGAGGAAATTGCGCACCACGCGGTCGAGGTAGTCGCCGAGCTCGTGGCTGTAGATTTTGTGCCCGCGCAGTTTGCGGCCAAAACCCGCGTCTTGGCCAAGACCTCCACCCAGATGCACTTGGAAACCCTCGACCGATCCGCCGTGGCCGTCGTCGAGCATCTGTCCCTTCAACCCGATGTCGCTGACCTGGATGCGGGCACACGAATTGGGGCAGCCGTTGAGCCCGACGCTGATCGGCACGTCCAGCCCGTCGTTGATGTCGGCCAGGCGATCCTCCAACTCCGGCACCAGCGCCTGCGCGCGGACCCGGGTCTCGGTGAACGAAAGCTTGCAAAACTCGATCCTGGTGCAGCCCATAAGGTTTCGGTGCCAGCGCGACGGCCGCGACGGCAACCCCAACGCATCGAGGCCGGCCACCATCTGCTGGACCTTTTCGTCGGGCACGTCCAGGATGATCAGCTTCTGATACGGGCTGAACCGGACCCGATCCGAGCCCGCCTGCTCCATCAGGTCGGCCACCGCCGACAGCACGGTGCCTGAAACCCGCCCCGCGATCGCGGCGACGCCGATCGCGTTGAGCCCGTTTTTTTGGCGCTGCACCCCCACGTGATCGACCGGGTGGGTGATCGGCTGCGGGGCCGGCCCGTCAATAAGACGTCGCTTGAGATACTCGGTTTCGAGCACCTCCCGGAATTTTTCCACCCCCCAGTCCTTGACCAAGAACTTCAGCCGCGCCTTGGACCGCAGCCGCCGATAGCCGTAATCGCGGAACAGCGCGGTCACCGCCTCCCACACGTCGGGGACCTCGGCCAACGGCACCCAGGCGCCCACCCGTTGGGCCAGCATCGGGTTGGTCGACAGGCCGCCGCCGACCCACAGGTCCATGCCGGGGCCATGCTCGGGATGGTTGACACCGATGAACGCCACATCGTGGGTCTCATGCGAGACGTCCTGCAATCCCGAGATCGCGGTCTTGTACTTGCGGGGCAAATCCGCGTATGCGGGATTGCCCAAAAACCTTCGGGTGATCTCCTCGATGGCCGGGGTGGGATCAAGCACCTCGTCCAGCGACTCGCCGGCCAGCGGTGAACCGTGGAAGCCGCGCGGGCAATCCCCGCACGCCTCGGTGGTCTGCAAGCCCACCTCGTCGAGCCGCCGCCAAATCTCGGGAACATTCTCGATTTCTACCCAGTGGATCTGCAGATTCTCCCGATCACCGATGTCAGCGGTGTCGCGGGCGAACTCGGTAGAAATTTCACCCAGGGTACGCAACGCGGTCGCCGAGAGTGCCTTGCCGTCGGAACGGATCCGCATCATGAAGTAGCGGGCCTCGATCGTGTCGATGTTCTCGTCCCCGGTCCAAGACCCGTCATAGCCCTGCTCACGCTGGGTGTACAGCCCCATCCAGCGAAACCGGTCCCGCGCAAGTCGCTTTTGTCGATGCTGTCGAAGCCCTGCTTGGCGTAGACGTCCAAAATCCGCGCGCGCACATTCAGCGGGGCGTCGTCGTGTTTGAGCCGTTCCTTGTCGTTGAGCGGCGCACGCTCACCCAGCGCCCACTGGCCTTCACTGCGCGTCTTACCGGACCGCGTGGTGCTCATCTTTTGGACCTCTCCTTCCACGTCCTTCACGAAGTTGTCGGCGCGGGCAGGGCACGCCAAACGCCAACACCGATTGGCCGCCCGAGCCATCGGGCTTCTCGGCCACGGTATCCCCAAGGGGTGTGGTACCCGCATCGAGCGAACCTGTAACCGCCCAAGCGTTCGTTGCATGACGACAGCGGCGTCTGAAGCATGCAGACAAGCGAAAGGTCGTCCTATTGTGCAGGTCATTTAGAACTAGCTGGTAAGGGCCGGATGCTCGACGAGTTGTGCGTGCTGGTCACGTCCCGATTCTACGGGCGAGCCTAGCGGTGGGCATCGTTGCGCGAAACCAATGGGATGGAATGGATACAAGCCGTCGTACGCAGGCGGCGCGTCCGCTATTGGCTGCGCAGGGTTTCGCCGAGGTGGCGCTGGAGACGATCGTGCGTGCCGCAGGCGTGACCCGCGGCGCCCTGTATCATCACTTCGCCGACAAGACGGAGCTGTTTGCGGCGGTCTTCGAACAAGCCGACGGCGAAGTGGCCGACGCAGCCAATCGAGGCGACCGATTTGACGATGCTCGGCGCGATGCGTGAAGCGACCCTCTACGTGGCACGGGCACAAGATCGCGATCAGGCGCGCGACGAAGCCGGCGCCGTCATGAACCGACTGATCCAAGCGCTCAGCGCCGACTGACTTTTCACCGCTGGCCGGCGAAGGCGCGCAGCGCGGCCAGTTGCGCAGGATCCAGTGAAGGGCGGACGATTTCGCGCGCGGCAGCTACGTCGGCGGCGGTGATTTCGGCGGCGTCGACCGAGCGGCGCATCGCGGTGAGCGCAGCCTCGCGCAGCAGCGCCACGCAGTCTGCGGCGCTGTAGCCGTCCAGGTCGGCTGCCAGCGCGGCCAGGTCGACGTCGCGCAGCGGAACCGACTTGCCTGCGGCGTGCAAGATCTCCAGACGGCCTTGTGCATCAGGCGGTTCGACGAACACCAGCTTCTCCAGCCGACCGGGGCGCAACAGCCCCGGATCGATCAGGTCGGGCCTGTTGGTGGCGCCGACCACCACGACCTCGCGTAGCGGCTCGATGCCGTCGAGCTCGGTGAGCAGCGCGGCGACCACCCGATCGGTGACGCCGGAGTCGAAGCTCTGCCCACGCCGCGGGGTCAGCGCGTCGACCTCGTCGAGAAATACCAGTGACGGCGCCGAATCGCGGGCCCTGCCGAACAGTTCCCGCACGGCCTTCTCCGACGATCCGACCCATTTGTCCATCAGCTCAGCGCCTTTGACAGCGTGCACCGAAAGCCGTCCGGTGCTGGCCAGTGCGCGCACCACGAAGGTTTTGCCGCAGCCTGGTGGTCCGTACAGCAGGACTCCGCGCGGCGGCTGCACGCCGAGTCGGGCAAAGGTGTCGGGATGTTGCAGCGGCCACAGCACCGCTTCGGTCAGCGCCTGCTTGGTGGCGGTCATATCGCCGACATCGTCGAGTGTGACCGAGCCGAGCGTGACTTCCACTGCGGCTGAGCGTGACAGCGGCCTGATCACGGTAAGCGCACCGAGCAGGTCGTCCTGGATCAGCTTCGGCGGCGTGCCGTCGGAACTGGCCCTGGCCGCCGCGCGCAATGCCGCCTCCCGCATCAGTGCGGCCAGATCGGCAACCACGAAACCCGGTGTGCGACCGGCGATTTCGCTAAAGCCGATATTCTCGGTCGGCACCGACTTCAGTAGTCCCTGCAGCAATGCCGTGCGAGCGGCGGCGTCGGGAAGACTCAGCACCAGCTCACGGTCGCACAGCTCCGGTGCGTGCAGTCGCGGGTCGAGGTTCTCCGGCACCGCGGACGTGACGACCACCGCGACCCGGGTGGCCGCGACCGCCTTACGCAGTTCGGCCAGGATCAGCGTCGCCACCGGTTCGCCTACGGCGGGCAGCAGCGCGTCGATGTCGGTGATCAGCAGCACGCCGCCGCCGTCGCTGACATCCGCCGCCGCGGCGGCCACCCGCTTCAGCCGGTCGTCGGCGGCCAGCGCGCCGACCTCCGGGCCGTCGAGCTCCACCAGCCGTCGGCCTGCGCAGACTGCGCGCACGAGCGTGGCCTTCCCGACGCCCGCCGGACCTAATACCAGGACACCCAAATTCGTTCCGGCGCCGAGGGTTTGCAGCAGGTGCGGCTCATCGAGCGCGAGCTTGAGCCACTCGGCCAGCTTGGCGGCCTGCGCGCTGACGCCCTCGAGGTCGTTGACCGTGAGCGAGGACGTTTTGGCATTGGCCTGCGCTGGCGCCAGCGGGACACCGGTTCCCCACGTCACCAACGAGTTTGGCTGCACGCTCACCGGTCCGGCGGGATCGACGCCGGTAACGGTCAACAGCTCGGACGTCCAGCTGATGCCGACCGCCGACGCCAGTGCGGCGGCAGCTGCGGATGTCGAGGTGCCTGGTCCAAGGTCGCGTGGCAGCAGGGACACGGCGTCGCCGACGGTCAGCACCTTGCCTAGCAGGGCCCGCCGCAGGGTGGCGGGTGGAACCGATCGACTGGTCAGCGCCGAGCCGCTCAACGTCACCGACCGAGCGCCGTGTACCACCGCGGCGGTCACGATCGCGGCGTTGTCCTGGCTCAGCCCGGCGTTGGAAAGCGTGACGTCGTCCAGCAGAACGATGCCGAACGGGGTTTGCGGGCCAGCCACGGCGGCCACGGCCGTCGTGGTTCGCGCTCCGGTCAGCGACACTGCGTCCCACTCCCGAATCCCAAGGGCCGCGATGGCATTGGGATGCAGCCGGACAACGCCGCGGCGAGAGTCGACGGCCGCCGTGTTCAGCCGCGCGGTCAGCGTGAGCTGCGGCGAAGTCATGTCCGGCCGGTGGGCCGGCGGAGGCCCAACCTGGCCATTGACCGGCGATTGGGCTGCGCGCGGCGGATCGCGCGTCGGGTAGCGCGTCGCTGCTTGGGTTTCTCGCCCCACGCCTCGGGATGCGCCGCCAGCCAGTGGTAGCTGTGCACGGAGAACGGAATGTGAAACAGGTAGGCCGCGATCAGCACCATGATCAGGATGTAGGGGAACAAAAAGGCCGCTGCCGCAACGATCGTCAGCGTGGCCAGCAGCAGCGCGGCCAGGTTCGGCGGCACCGACACGGCATGCATCTTGCGCATCGGGATGCGGCTGACCACCAGCATCGAGCAGGCCGCCACCCATGCGCAGACGAACCACGGTGACGTCCACCAGCCCGCACCGAACTGCAGCTTGGCGGCCAGCGGGCCGAGCGCTGCGATGGCGCCGGCGGGCGCTGGTATCCCGACGAAATACTCCCGCGTGAAGGCTGGTTGGCTGGCAGCGTCCAACAGCGCGTTAAATCTGGCTAGCCGCAACACGATTGACACCGCGTACAGCAGCACCACGACCCAGCCGGCCGGCTGCGAGGGCAGTAACGTCACGTAGATCACCACCGCCGGGGCCACCCCGAAGTTCACCGCGTCGGCGAGCGAATCGATCTCCTCGCCCATCCGCGACTCGGCGTCCAGGATGCGGGCCACCCGGCCGTCGAGTCCGTCCAGGATCGCGGCGGCGGCGATCAGCGCTATCGCCACATGCGGCTGACCCTCCAGCGCGAACCGGATCGAGGTCAGCCCGGCGCAGATAGCCAGCACGCTCATCGAGCTGGGCAGGATGCGCAAGTTGACCACTCGCCTGCCGCGAGGCCTAGTCATCTGCGCCGCTCTCCCCCGCCAGCGGGAAGCGCCCCCACCGCGTCGCTGCTTTGTATATCGTCGCCGGCGCGGTGACCATCACAGCTCTGCCAGCACCGTTTCGCCCCCGACCGCCCGCTGGCCGACGCTGACCAGCACCTCTGCCCCGGCGGGCAGGTAGGTGTCGAGGCGGGACCCGAACCGGATCAGGCCGTAAGTGTCACCGATTGACAGTTTGTCGCCGGCGTGAGCGTCGCAGACGATGCGCCGCGCCAGGAGACCGGCGATCTGCACCGCCACGACGTCCGCGCCGTCGGCGGTGCGGATTTGCATGCTGACGCGTTCGTTGTCGTCACTGGCGGCGGCCAGGTCGGCCGAGCCGAAGCGACCCGGCCGGTGCCGCACGGCAACCACTTCGCCGCTCACCGGCGCCCGCTGGACATGGGCGTCCAAGAGAGACAGGAAGACGCTGATCCGTGGCAGCTCTGCGTTACCCAACCCGAGCTCGGCGGGCGGGGCGGCGGTGTCGATGACGCAGATTAGGCCGTCGGCGGGAGCGACGACGACGCCGGGCCGCGTGGGCGCTACCCGCGGCGGGTGCCGGAAGAACCCGGCACACGCACCGGCGGTCAGCAGGCCGGCTCGGCGCAGCCATCGATAGCGGCGTCCGGCAAGTCTTCCCCCCACGGCCACGGCCAGCCCCACCGAGATGAACGGCAGGCCGGCGGGATGCACGGGCGGAACGGTCGACCGCAGCAACGACAGCAGCCGCTGCGGGCCGAACGTCAGGTTCTCTCCGGTCGAGCGGGGGCGTCGTGCCACGCGGTCATCTTACGGAGCCGCAGCGAGCGTGGGCTTGATGCACGCAAAACGAACATCAGCGTGCGTTAAGCCCACAATCAACTGTGGCCGGCCGGCGTCAGACCGGATACGTCACACCGGTCAGCTCTTCGGAGACCTTCCACAGCCGGCGCTGCAAGTCCTCGTCATGGGACTGCGCGCTCGAGGACACCAGCTTCGGGTGGCCACGCTGCTCGCCGAGGCCGTCCGGGCCGTAATACTGCCCACCCTGGACATCCGGGTCGGTGGCGGCGCGCAGCGTCGGTAGGGCACCCATCGCCGCGTTCTGAAACAGCAGCGGGCCGAGCACCGCGACGGCGGGTTTGAGCACGGCGGGCAGGTTGCGCACCAACTCGGTGTTCGAGGCGCCCGGGTGCGCGGCGGTCGCGACGGTGTTCGCCTGCTTAGCGGCCAGCCGGCGCTGCAGCTGGTAAGTGAACAGCAGGTTGGCCAGCTTGGATTGGCCGTACGCGGCGATTCGGTCGTAGCGCTGTTCCCACTGCAGATCATCGAAGTGGATGGCGGCGCGGACGCGGTGGCCCATGCTGCTGACGGTCACCACCCGCGAGCCCCGGACCCCCAGCAGATTGCCCAGCAGCAGCCCGGTCAGCGCGAAGTGGCCCAGATGGTTGGTGCCGAACTGCATTTCGAACCCGTCAGCGGTGACCTGCTTCGGCGTCCACATCACGCCGGCGTTGTTGATCAGCAGGTCGATGCGCGGATAGGCCTTGCGCAGCGCGGTGGCGGCGTCCCGCACCGAATCCAACGAGCTGAGGTCGAGCCCCTGCAACGTCACATCAGCCTCGGGATGGGCGGCCACGATCCGCGCCAGGGCCAGGTTGCCCTTCTCCAAATTGCGAACCGCCAACACCACGTGTGCGCCGCTTTCGGCGAGCACGGCGGCGGTCTGGTAGCCCAGACCGGTGTTCGCGCCGGTGACGATGGCGATTCGGTCGCTTTGGTCGGGTATGTCGGCCGTCGTCCATTTGCGGTTGGCAGTCATTGCCGAAAACGATACCGACTGATGGTCGGCGCCGTGTCGGTGCGATCCGTCGCAGGGTCGGTGGCATTCTCGATGAGTGGACAATCCCCAGCCCAGGCCGCGGGTGGCGGGCATGATCGATCCGGCATATCCGCCCAGCCGGCGTGCGCCGCTGCGGTGGGCGATCGGCGGTGTGGCGCCGTGGCTGGTGCTGGCGGCCGGTCAGGTGGTGTGGATCGGCTTCGATCAGCGGCTGCCCTGGCTGCACCTACTGGTCGCCGCCGTCACCGTGTTAGGGGCGGCGATCTCGCTCGCCGTCGTGCCGTTATGGCGCTACCGGGTGCACCGGTGGGAGATCGGCCCGCAGGCGGTATATACCCGCACGGGTTGGTTGGTCCAGGAACGGCGCATCGCGCCGATATCGCGGGTGCAGACCGTCGACACCTACCGCGGCCCGCTGGACCGGTTGTTCGGTCTGGCCAACGTCACCGTCACCACCGCCTCCTCGGCGGGAGCGGTCCACATCGCCGCGCTCGACCTCGCGGTGGCCGACCACCTCGTCGCCCAATTAACCGACATCGCCGCGCTCGGTGTCGAGGACGCCACGTGATGACCCAGCAGCGGCCCCAAATCGCTTGGCAGCGACTAAGTCCCAGGATGCTGCTGGTGCATCCGGCGCACGAGTTGCTGCGCGAACTGCCGTTGTTGATCGGGGTACTGGTGCTCGGTTCGACCACCGGCAACCAGTCCTGGACGGTGGCGGTGCTCGTGCTTAGCGTAGGAGTGGGCGTCGCGCGTTGGTTCACCACCAGCTACCGCATCGAATCCGACCGCGAGTCTGGCCAGGTGCAGCTGCGGTCCGGCCTGCTGCAGCGCAAGGTTCTGTCGGTGCCGCGCAACCGAATCCGTTCGGTGCAGACCGATGCGCGACTGCTGCACCGGCTGTTGGGGCTGACCGTGCTGCGGTTGAGCACCGGCCAACAAGCCACGGCCGAGCATGGTTTCGAGCTCAACGCGGTCAGGGCCGACCAGGTACCGCGGCTGCGAGCCATCCTGCTGGCCGACTCACCGCAGCCGGGCGATGCGGCGACCGCGGAGCCCGCGGCGTCGAGCACGGTGCTGGCGCGCTGGCAGCCGTCATGGTTGCGGTACGCGCCGTTGAGCCTGTCCGGGCTGCTGATCGTGGTTGCCGCCGCTGGCGTGGTCTATCAGAGCGGAGCCGTTGGGCCGTTGCAGCATTCACGGCTGGTTTCCTCGGGGTTGGCGGCGGCTGCGCGGCTGGGTGTGGTCGCGACCGTCGCGGTGATCGCGGCGGTGGTGCTGATCGCTTCGGTGCTGCTGGCGGTGCTGCGGTCGCTGCTCGTCTACGGAAACCTGGTGCTGACGCGTCGGGCCGACGTCTTGCATCTGCGGCACGGTCTGCTGCGGCTGCGCGAACACACCTACGACATGAGCCGGCTGCGCGGCGGGACGCTGCGGCAGCCGCTGCTGGTGCGAGTCTTCGGCGGCGCCCGGCTGGATGCGGTGATGACCGGCGTGCATGGTGCAGGCGAGTCGTCGGTGCTGCTGCCGCCATGTCCGGCCGCCACCGCGGAAGCGGTGCTGGCGGGGCTGGTCGGCGGTCCCGAAAGCGCCTGGGTCGTCGTCGGGCCGTTGCGTGGTCACGGCGGTCGGGCAGCGTCTCGGCGGTGGACGCGCGCACTGGGGATTCCGGTGCTGATCGGTGTCGCGCTGGCGGCCACTGCGCTGCTCGGGATTTCGGCTGTGCCGCTGTGGTTGTGGACGGCGTGGGTGGCGGTCACGGCGTGGTGTGCGTTGCTGGCTGCCGACAGGGTGGGCGCACTCGGGCACCGGGTCGACAGCCGGTGGCTGGTGATGCGTTCCGGCAGCCTGGACCGCCGACGCGACTGCCTCGCCACGGCGGGCGTCATCGGCTGGACCGTGCGGCAGTCGCCGCTGCAACGCCGGGCCGGAGTGGCCACCCTGGTCGCGGCGACTGCCGCCGGCGTCAAGCGCTACCCGCTGATCGACGTCCCAGAAGACCAGGCGTGGGCCGTGGCGGCGGAAGCATCGCCATGGGTGGCCGACAGCATCTGGGCGATCCGCTAGGCGGTCAATCCGCGCACCGCTTCGATGCGGGTCCTAAGCTGGTCAGAGGTGGCCGCGGCCACCGGCGGGCCGCCGCAGATGCGCCGCAGCTCGTTGTGAATCCAGCCGTGCGGCTTGCCTGTTCGATGGTGTGCCGCCGAGACCAGCGCGTTGAGTTCGCGGCGCAGGTCGCGCAATTGCCCGTGCCGGGTGACCGGTTGGGCCACGGCGGCGCCGTTGCGGGCGCGACGGTCGAGCTGCTGAACTTGGCGGCGCAACAACAGTTCTCGCATCTGGTTGGCGTCCAACAGGCCAGGCAGACCCAAGTAGTCGGCTTCTTCGTCGCTACCCGCGGGCGCCAAAATCTCAGCGGTGCCGAACGACGAGCCATCGAAAATCACCTGGTCGAGTTCCGCGTCGGCGCCCAACGAGATGAACCCGTTCTCCGGTTCGGACGGTTCGGTCTGGCGGCGCTGCGCGGCCTCCAGCCCGTCGGTCTCGCGGTGCGGCTCGCCGAGCACATGATTGCGTTGCGCCTCAAGCTCGCTGGCCAGCTGCAGCAGCGACGGCACCGATGGCAGGAAGATGCTCGCCGTCTCGCCCGGCCGCCGCGAGCGCACGAAGCGGCCGATCGCCTGGGCGAAGTACAGCGGGGTCGACGCGCTGGTGGCATACACCCCCACGGCCAGCCGCGGCACGTCGACACCCTCGCTCACCATCCGTACTGCGACCAGCCAGCGGCTGGTGCCCGTGGAGAACTTTGCGATGCGGTCTGACGAGCTGCTGTCGTCGGAAACGACCACGGTGGGCGCTTCGCCGGTAATCCGTTGCAGCAGAAGGGCATAGGCGCGGGCAGCCTTTTGGTCCGACGCGATGATCATGCCGCCGGCGTCGGGTACTCCGCCGTCGCGGAGTTGCCGCAGCCGGATGTCGGCAGCGGAGACCACCGCAGGCATCCACTCGCCGGCCGGATCGAGCGCGGTACGCCACGCCCGGACGGCGTGCTCGGCGCTGGCCGGCTCGCCGAGCCGCGCGGCGTACTCCCCGCCGGCGCTGTCGCGCCAGCGGGTTTCACCGGAGTAGGCCAGGAACACCACCGGGCGCACGACGCCGTCAGCCAGCGCGTCGGCGTAGCCGTAGGTGTGATCGGCCGCCGAGCGCAGCACGCCGTTGCCGTCGGGCTCGTAGCGAACGAACGGAATCGCGGCATCGTCACTGCGAAACGGTGTGCCGGTCAACGCCAGTCGCCGCGCGGCGTCGCCGAAAGCCTCGCGGATGCTCTCACCCCAGCTCTTGGCGTCCCCGCCGTGATGGATCTCGTCGAAGATCACCAGCGTGCGCCTGCTCTCGGTGCGCACCCGATGCCGGGCGGGATGGCTGGCCACCTGGGCGTAGGTGACGACGATGCCGTGGTACTCCGCCGAGGTGTGCGCGGCGGCGTTGCGGAACTTGGGATCCAGCGCGATGCCGTCGGCGGCGGCCGCCAGCGCCCACTGTGTCTTGAGATGCTCGGTGGGCACCACCACGGTGATCGTGTCGACGCTGCGGTCGGCCAGCAGCTCGGTGGCGATCCGCAGAGCAAACGCCGTCTTACCCGCGCCGGGGGTAGCGACCAGCAAGAAATCACGCGGCTTGGCGGTCAAGTACCGCACCAAGGCTCGCCGCTGCCAGCCCCGCAAAGCCCGGGTGCTGGGCGCTTCACTAGCCCGCACCCGAAGACTCCTAATCTCGTTGAGATAGCGAGGAAATGCAGTCTAGGGCAACGATATCGGAACGCGCACGGTAGGCCTATCCTCAGATCGTGATCGCCCGACTGGCGCACGCTAGACGATGAAGTTGTCGTGGCGGACGAACCACTCTCGGCGTTCGTCGTCAGCCATGTCGGCCAACGCGCTGAAACCCTCGAAGTAGGTCCGCCGCGGCGCACCAGGCCTGTGTGCTCCGCTGGGTGGTAGTGTCGAGGCCGACCGCCGACGAAAACGTCCGCGCGGAAAAGCTTCTGGATGCCCAGGATAAAGCGGCGCAGTTGTTCGGCGAGATCGAGCGCTGCGAAATGATCCGCCCTGGCGTCGGAGAGCGGCAGTTGTCCGACGAGGTCCGCCACCTGGCCACGCAGCTGCTCGGTGTGACGGGCCATTGGCATCGGCGGGTCGTGCGTGCCGGCGAGAACACCCTGCAGCCTTTTCAGGAGCATCCGCCGGATCGGGTTGTCGCCGACGGCGACATCGTGTTCCTGGATCTGGGCCCTATCTTCGAGGAGTGGGAGGCCGACTTCGGCCGCACATTTGTGCTTGGCGACGACCCGGACAAGCTGGCCATCCGAGATGCGTTACCGCGGGTGTGGCGGGCCGGGCGCGAACATTTCGAAAGCCATCCCGCCATCACCGGCGCCGAGTTGTACGGCCACGTCGTCGGGTTGGCCCACGCCGAGGGTTTCGAGTTCGGCAGCCCGATCGCCGGCCACCTGCTCGGGGAGTTTCCACACGAGAAGATCGTTGGCAACGGCGTCGAGTGGTACATCACGCCGGGATCGGACAAGCCAATGCGGCGCAAGGAGGCCCCGGTCCTCAACGAGCTCAAACTGAGCGGTGACGAGGCCACCGGCGCCAACATCGTCCGCGTGGCGCTGGAGGCTCCGCTGAAGCAGATCGCCTTCAACTCCGGGCTGGAGCCCGGCGTGGTCGCCGAGAAGGTGCGCAACTTGCCCGCAGGTCACGGCCTCAACGCGCAGACCGGCGAGTACGAGGACCTGCTGAAGGCCGGCGTTGCCGACCCGGTCAAGGTGACCCGTTGGGCGCTGCAGAACGCGGCGTCCATCGCGGCCCTGTTCCTGACCACCGAGGCCGTCGTCGCCGACAAGCCGGAGAAGGCCGCGGCACCCGCCGGCGACCCGACCGGTGGCATGGCGGTATGGACTTCTAGTCCGACTCGACAACGGAAAGCCGGGTCCCCGGGTGGGGCCGGGCTTTTCCTTTCGCTTTCCGGCTGTTGTACTGAAGAATTGATCGTCGCGGGGACGAAGGGACCGCACAGTGAGAAAATCGGTATGGCGCACAATTTTTGGAGTCATTCCCGGCTGCGCCCTTTGCGTCATCATCGCGCCGACGGCGGCTGCTGCGCCCAACCCGTGCACGGCAAGCGGGGTGGCTGCCACCGCCAGCGGAGTGCTGAATGCGGCAAGCGGATACCTGGATAGCCACCCTGACGCCAACAATGTGCTCACCGCCGCGGTCAGTCAATCGCCGGCGGATGCGCGGTCGTCCGTGCGGGGCTATTTCATCGGCCATCCGGGCGAACTGCTGGACCTGAAAAACATTGCGCAGCCGCTGAGCGATCTACGCGGGCAATGCAACACGTCGGTGTCACCGGACCAGCTGGCTGCGCTTTTTGACGCGCTGTCTGGGTAGCGGCGCCCTGTGGATAACCGCTCGCCGCTTTTGATACCCGCACTGAGAATCTTTTGATACCCGCACTGAGAATATGGCCATGGGCGGGGACGAATGGCCGTTTCTAGGGCGTCAGGCCGTGCGGCGCGGGGAGATTTCGGCATATCAACTGCATCAGCAATACCGACCTATCTATCGCAATGTCTACGTGGCCAAGGATGCGACGTTGACAGCACTTACCCGAGCCCGCGCAGCCTGGCTCTGGTCTGGTGGCAACGCGACCTTGACGGGAGTTTCCGCAGCTGCGGTGTTGGGCACCAAATGGCTCAATGCAGACGATCCAGCAGAGTTGAACCGCCCCGATCGGCACGCTGCACCCGGGATCATCGTTCATTCCTACGATCTGGGCAGTGGAGAAGAGTGCATTGTCAACGGTATTCGGATCACTTCCCCGGAACGCACCGCGTTTGATATTGGCCGGGTTCTGCCGTGGAGCAGTGCTGTTCCAGTCCTCGATGCGCTGGCGAACATCACCAATCTGAAGACCGGTGATGTCGTGACTCTAGCCGATGTCAAACCCGGCGTTCGCAATGTTCGGCGGCTACGGCGGACGCTACCGCTGGTTGACGGCGGCGCGGAATCTGCGCAAGAGCGCCGAGCGCGCGTCAGGGTCAGCGCGGAGATGCTGTCCAGGCCCAGCGTGATTATCGAGCGGGTCCGCCGCAAGCCACGCGCGGCTGGGCGCCCCATCTAGCGCCGAGTGTGCAGGCTCTTTGTGCGATTACGCCGATCCTGCGTGCACAAGTCGCACAGTCGGCGACGAAGGGCGCCTAGCCGGGAATGGGCTGGCGGCCGCGGACCAGCTTGCCGGGCCGGGCGTCGGTGGGCACGCCGTTCTCGGCGATCACCTCACCGGCCACGACCGTCGCCACATAGCCGTCGGCGGTCTGGTCGAGCCGCCGCCCACCGGCCGGCAGGTCATGGCTGATAACCGGCTTATGCAGCCGCAACGCCGCATGGTCGATGACGTTGAGGTCGGCCTTGTACCCCACCGCGATCCGGCCACGGTCACCTAATCCGGCGATGCGGGCCGGCACCGACGTCAGCTCCCGCACGGCCTGCGGTACCGTGAACCGCCCGGACTTCCGGTCGCGCGCCCAGTGCGCCAGGAAGTACGTGGAGTAGCTGGGCGTCGCAGATCATCCCGTAGTGGGCACCGCCGTCGCCGAGACCGAGCACCACGTCGTCGCGACGCAGAAGCTCGCCGACGGTGTTCAGCGAGTCGTTCTCCAGGTTGCTGGCAGCGACCAACAGCATGGCGCGACCGTCGTCGTCGAGCAGCCGGTCGTAGGCCTCTTCCATCGGGTCCACTCCGCGGGCCCGCGCCCGGGCCCCGATGCTGGTCGACGGGTCGGGCTCGTAGTCCGGGTTGTCGCCCAGCGGGAAGGTCCAGTCCCACATCTGGGCCAGGTAGAGGATCGGGTGACCCTGGCCGGGCTTGTCGGCGAGGACGCGGGCCCGGACCTCCGGCTTGCGCATCTCGGCGACCCGCTCGGCCAGCGGCAGGTGAGCGATCCCGCGGTAGCTGGGGTAGAGCACGAATGGGTTGGCGGTCAACTGCAGCCCGATGATGAGGCCGATCGGGCGCGGCAGCAGTTGCGCGGTAAAGCGGACGGCCCCCGAATTTTTATTGGCCTTCTCGATCATCGTGATGGCGTCGGGCCAGGTCGGCTCGCCGGCGTTGGCGACGACGAGCGTAAAGGTCACCGGCAGCCCCACGTCCTCGGCGACGTCGAACACCGTCTGCAGCACCGGCTGATAACCGCCGGCCGGAATGTCGGGCACGAATTGCAGCAGACCGCCGCCGCCGTCGACCACGCCTCTGGCGATCTGTTCGATCTCCTCGCGGGCGGCGTCGTAGCTCGGAATGGGCGAGCCGCTTTCGGTCTTGTGAATGGTCAGCCGCGACGACGCGAAGCCCACCGCCCCGACTTCTATCGCCTCTTTTGCCAGCGCGCGCATCTTGGCGAGGTCTTCGGGAGTGGCCGGCTCACGGTCGGCGCCGCGCTGCCCCATCACGTAGACCCGCAGCGGCGAGTGTGGGAGGTAGGCGGCCACATCAATATCGCGCTTGCCCGCTTCCAGCGCGTCGAGGTATTCGGGGAAGGTTTCCCACGTCCATGGCAGACCGTCGGTCATCACGACACCGGGAATGTCCTCTACCCCGGCCATCACGTCGACCAGCACGTCGTGGTCTTCCCGGCGGCAGGGCGCAAACCCGACGCCACAGTTGCCCATCACCACAGTGGTCACCCCGTGCGCCGACGACGGAGTCAGGCGCTCCGACCAGATGGACTGGCCGTCGTAGTGGGTGTGCAGGTCGACGAAGCCGGGGGTGACCAGCAGCCCAGTGGCGTCGATCTTGCGCTTCGCGTCGGCGCCGTTGACGTGACCGACGGCCGCTATGACGCCGTCGCGCACCGCGACGTCACCGATGTGCGGCTCACCCCCCAGGCCGTCGACGATAGTGCCGTTGCGGATGATGAGGTCGTAGGTCACCTAAATAATCTACGATCATGTCGGTGGCTCATGCCAGGATCGAAATATGCCCAATGCCGACGCAGCCACCCGGGAATTGCTACGCGACGCGTTCACTCGGTTGATCGAACACGTCGACGAAATCGCCGACGGCCTCACTGACGAACAGGCTAACTACCGGCCGAGCCCCAATGCCAACAGCATCGCCTGGCTGATTTGGCACAGCGCTCGGGTGCAGGATATTCAGCTCGCCCCGATCGCCGGTATCGACCAGGTGTGGACCGCCGAAGGCTGGGTGGACCGCTTCGGGCTGGACCTGCCACGAAACGACACCGGCTACGGGCACAGCCCCGAAGACGTGGCCAAGGTGCAGGCATCGGCCGATCTGCTGGCCGGTTACTACCACGCCGTGCACAGGGTGACGCTGCACTTCGTCGCCGGCGTCACCGCAGAGGACTTGGCGCGCATCGTGGACCGCAGCTGGGATCCGCCGGTGATCGCCAGCGCCCGGCTGGTCAGCACCATCGACGACTGCGCCCAGCACCTCGGCCAGGCGGCCTACGTCCTAGGCATCGCGCCCCGAAGAACTTGACGGGTGTCGATAGCATGGGCGCCGTGACGGCCCTCACACCCGTCACGCCCGACTTCTCGGGTACCGGCACCATCTTGAACCCGGCCACCGGCGTCGCCGCCGGCGAAGTGCAGTGGACCGATCCGGCCGACGTGCCGGCCATCGCGGGCCCCGAGGTGTTCGCACTGGCTCAGGGCGCCCGCGAAGTCTCCGAAGCCGTCATCGACAACGTCGATGTCGTGCAGTTCACCGGATCCACCGCCACCGGGCGCAAAGTGATGGAGCGCGCCGCCCGCCGGTTGACGCCGGTCAGCCTGGAGTCGGGCGGCAAAGACCCGATGATCGTCCTCGACGACGCCGACGTCGAGTTGGCCGCGCACGCCGCGGTGTGGGGCGCGATGTTCAACGCCGGGCAGACCTGTGTATCGGTCGGGCGGGTCTACGTGCTGGAGCCGGTGCACGACCAGTTCGTCAAGGCCGTGGTGCGCGACGTGCAGGCGTTGGAGGTCGGCGCCGGCGACGGGCACAGCCTTGGCGGGCTGATCGACGAGCAGCAGCTGGCCGTGACCGAGCGTCACGTCCGCGAGGCAGTGGCGGCGGGCGCCCGGGTGTTGACCGGCGGCAAGCGCGCCGACAAGCCGGGCAGTTTCTTCGAGCCGACGGTGCTCGCCGACGTGGACCACTCGATGACGTGTATGACCGCCGCCGGACTTCGCGCAAGCCAGTCGGCAGCTGAACGAGTGGCTGTTCAGCCGCGCCGGCGCGCAGTCCGATCAGTGGGTCGTTGACGTGGCGCCGATGCTCGACGACCCTGTGCTCGACCGGCTGCTGATCGGTCGCCACGTACAGGTGCCCGCCGCGGTAGCCGTTCCATTGCCAGTGGCGACACCAAAAGCATCGCAGCCGAGCAGATTACGGCTAGTTTCTACCTGGGGCCTGTGGGTGAGCATCGTCGCGACGGTACTGACCGGGGCGGGTGAGCTGCTGATACTGACCCGTCGCCGGCGATCGCGGCCGATCGCTGGCGGCCTTGGGTGTCTCCGGGTTGCTGGTCGGCGGCGCCGGATGGGCGGCCATCGAACTCGCCCGCCGTCGCATCAACGATGCGCTGAGTCACGCAGGCGGCAACATTCGCCGAATCGCCGACGTCATGGTCGGCGAAGCCGAAAGCAGCATGCATCACTGGCTCGACCTGACAATGGCCGCCGGCGAAGCGCTGGTGGTGCTCGGCGTATTGACCGCGCTTCTGGGCAGCCTGCCGGCATCGTGAAAATGCGCCTACGGCTGTGATCTGACGAAAATCACAGCCATAGACGCAATCTCGCGGAAGCGGTGCAAGCGCTAGGGCGTGATCACGTGCGACGGGTCCTGTTCGGCCAGGCCACCGGCGGCTCCGATTTCATCGGGGATGGCCAAGACGATCGTGTAGAACTGGTCGGGGCGGTTCAACGTGATGGTGGCGACCGGCCCAGCGTGCCGGCGCTGATCCCAGCGTTCAAGCCGCGCCTGCAACTCGAGCAGGCCGACCCCAGCGACCGGAGCGGCGATGAAAAAGACACACACCACCGTGAGTGGAGTCATCTGGACCTCCTAGCGGGCTCTCCCGACCCTAGCCTTCTCCGCACGCCTTTCTTAGGTCTGTTTAAGGTACGCTTAGCTAGTCATCAGGAAAGCCAATCCGCCCGATTTTGCCCCGCAGCTGCCGAAAAAGTTATTTTCGCGCCCGCCTGCGGCGGACGTGGTGCGAGCAGCTGGCCAGCCGCGCATCACGTACTCAGCATCCGCCACAGAAACGAGAAAATCAGCGCCGACTTGAATGCGGTCTGCGCGTTGTCGGCGGCGCCGGCGTGGCCGCCCTCGATGTTTTCGTAGTACCAGACCCGATGGCCCGCGGCTTGCAGCGCCGCCGTCATCTTGCGGGCGTGACCCGGATGCACCCGGTCATCACGGGCCGAGGTGGTAATCAGCACCGGCGGATAATCAACGTCAGCCGAAATATGTTGGTACGGCGAGTATTCGGCGATAAACTTCCAATCGTCCGGATCGTCGGGGTTGCCGTACTCGGCAACCCACGACGCACCCGCCAGCAGTAGATGGAAGCGGCGCATGTCCAGCAACGGGACCTGACAGACCAGTGCGCCGAACAGCTGCGGGTACTGGGTCAACATGATGCCCATCAGCAGGCCTCCGTTACTACCACCCTGCGCGCCGAGCTGCTGCACACTTGCGATTTCACGGTCCACCAAATCTGTTGCCACCGAGGCGAAGTCCTCGGCGACCAGGTGACGCCCCGCGCGCACCGCCTGGGTGTGCCAGCCGGGGCCGTACTCGCCGCCGCCGCGGATATTGGCCAGCACGTACGTGCCGCCGCGGGCGAGCCACAGCCGGCCCAGCACACCGTCGTAGCCGGGCGTGCGCGACACCTCGAACCCGCCGTAGCCGCTCAGCAGCGTGGCGCCAGTCGCGGCCCGCGGGCGCACCACGAAATACGGGATCGCGGTGCCATCCTTTGACGTAGCGAAATACTGTGCGACGGTGATGCCTTCGGCGTCAAAGAACGCCGGTGCGGATTTGATCTGTTTCAGCTCTCCGTCGACGGACCCGTGCAGTAGCCGCGACGGCGTCGTGAATCCGCTGCAGTCCAAGAAGATTTCGTCGCCGGTGTCGTCGGTTGCGGCGATGACGGTGTTGGTGTTGGCCGGCGCATCGGTCACCGGTCGACGCGCCCAGGTGCCAGGTGCGACGATCTCGACCCGGCTGACCACGTCGGCCAGCGTGACGACGACGAGCCGCTCGCGCGTCCACGAGTAGTGCAGCAGGCTGGTGTGCGCGTCAGGCTCGAACGCCACGTGCAACTGCGCTGTGCCGGCAAGGAATTCGTCATAGTCTGCGGCCAGAAGCGAGCCCGCGGTATAGCTGGCGGTGCCGGTGATCCAGTCGGTGCGCAGCTCGATCAGCAGCCATTGCCGGTGCACTGATATCGATGCGTCGGTCGGCGCATCGATGCGGATCAGTTTCTCACCGCGCAGTTCGTACACCTGGTCGTTGAAGAAGTCGACAGCTCGTCGCAGCATGGTCCGCTCGAAGCCCGGCGTGCGGTCGACTCCCGCGGCCACGACGACGTCGCTGGGCGAGCCTTCGAACACCGTCTGGGCATCCTCCAGCGGTTGCTCGCGACGCCACCGCTTGATGATGCGCGGGTAGCCGGATTCGGTCAGCGAGCCGGCGCCGAAGTCGGTGCCGATCAGCAGAGTGTCCGGGTCGACCCAGCTGAATCCGGACTTAGCCTCGGCAAGCGCGAACCCGCCGTCGACGAATTCTCTTGTGGCCATGTCGAATTCACGCATGATCGCTGCGTCCGACCCGCCACGGGACAGGCTGATCAGGGCCCGTGTGTGATCGGGTTCGATGACGTTGGCGCCCGCCCACACCCAGTTCTCGGCGTCAGCGCGAGCCAGTTCGTCGACGTCGATCAGCACATCCCACTCCGGCGAATCGGTGCGGTAGTCCTCCAGTGTGGTCCGCCGCCACAGCCCGCGCGGGTTGGCGGCGTCGCGCCAGAAGTTGTACAGAAAATCGCCGCGACGGCGCACGTAGGGAATGCGGGCATCAGTGTCGAGCACCTCGAGTGCTTGCGCGCGCATCCGTTCGAACTCCGCGCCGGAAAACTCGGCCACCGTCGGCTCGTTGCGCGCGCGCACCCAGTCCAGCGCGTCCTCGCCGAGGATGTCCTCCAGCCACAGATACGGGTCGTCACCAGACATGGGGCCATTGTGACCGCGGCGGTACTGTGACTTGTATAACACCGTCAAACGAGGAGGTGACCCGATGACCGTCTACGCACGTCCGGGTTCCGCTGCGGCGCTGATGAGCTACGAATCGCGGTACGGCAACTTCATCGGGGGCGAGTGGGTGCCGCCGGCCCGGGGCCGGTATTTCGAGAACCCGACGCCCATCACCGGCCACACGTTCTGCGAAGTGCCGCGTTCTGACGAGGCCGACGTCGACCAGGCCCTCGACGCCGCGCACGCCGCCGCGCCGGCGTGGGGTAAGACCGCGCCCGCCGAGCGCGCGGCGATCCTGAACAAGATCGCCGACCGCATCGACGCCAACCGCGAGTCGCTGGCGCTGGCCGAAGCCTGGGACAACGGCAAGCCGATCCGGGAGGCGCTCGCCGCCGACATCCCGTTGGCCGCAGACCATTTCCGGTACTTCGCCGCGGCGATCCGCGCCCAAGAAGGCACGCTGAGCCAGATCGACGAGGACACCGTCGCCTATCACTTCCACGAGCCGCTGGGCGTGGTGGGGCAGATCATTCCGTGGAACTTCCCGATCCTGATGGCCACCTGGAAGCTGGCGCCGGCAGTGGCCGCCGGCAATGCCGCGGTGCTCAAGCCGGCCGAGCAGACCCCGGCGTCGGTGCTGTATCTGATGTCGCTGATCGGCGACCTGCTACCACCCGGGGTGGTCAACGTGGTCAACGGGTTCGGCGCCGAGGCCGGCAAGCCGCTGGCGTCGAGCAACCGGATCGCCAAGATCGCGTTCACCGGCGAGACCACCACCGGGCGACTGATCATGCAGTACGCCAGCCAGAACCTGATCCCGGTCACCCTGGAGCTCGGCGGCAAGAGCCCCAACATCTTCTTCGCCGACGTGATGGCCAAGGGCGACGACTTCTGCGACAAGGCGCTGGAAGGGTTCACCATGTTCGCCCTCAACCAGGGCGAGGTGTGCACGTGTCCGTCGCGCAGCCTGGTCCAGGCCGACATTTACGACGAGTTTCTGGAACTGGCCGCCATCCGCACCAAGGCGGTTCGGCAGGGCGACCCGCTGGACACCGAGACGATGATCGGTTCGCAGGCCTCCAACGACCAGCTGGAAAAGGTGTTGTCCTACATCGAAATCGGCAAGGACGAGGGTGCGGTGATCATCACCGGCGGAGAGCGCGCCGAGTTGGGTGGCGACCTCTCCGGCGGCTACTACGTGCAGCCCACCATCTTCGCTGGCAACAACAAGATGCGGATTTTCCAGGAGGAGATTTTCGGCCCGGTGGTGTCGGTGGCGTCGTTCACCGACTACGACGACGCGATCTCAATCGCCAACGACACCCTCTACGGTCTGGGTGCGGGGGTGTGGAGCCGCGACGGCAACACCGCCTACCGCGCGGGCCGCGACATCCAGGCCGGCCGGGTCTGGGTCAACTGCTATCACGTCTATCCGGCGCATGCGGCGTTCGGCGGCTACAAGCAATCCGGTATCGGCCGGGAGAACCACAAGATGATGCTCGACCACTATCAGCAGACCAAGAACCTGATGGTGTCCTACTCCAACAAGGCCCAAGGATTCTTCTGATGACGCCCCGGGTGGTGATCACCGCCGCCGCCGCCACGCTGCTCGATGAGCTGGCTGGCCGGCACGGTCCGGTGATGTTCCACCAGTCCGGCGGCTGCTGCGACGGGTCGTCGCCGATGTGCTATCCGGACGGGGATTTCATCGTGGGCGACCGCGACGTGCTGCTGGGCGTATTGGATGTCGGCCCGGGGGTGCCGGTGTGGATCTCCGGGCCCCAATTCCAGGCCTGGAAGCACACCCAGCTTGTCATCGACGTGGTGCCCGGCCGCGGCGGCGGCTTCAGCCTGGAAGCACCCGAGGGGATGCGGTTTTTGTCCCGTGGGCGCGCGTTTACCGAGGCGGAAAACGCGGAGCTGGTAGCCATCCCGGTGATCACCGGCGCCGACTACGCCGACGGTGAGCGCCCACCGGCGCGTGCACCGGTGGTGGCTGCCGCCGCCGATGCTTGCCAAGCACCTGCGGGGCGCGCCGGGCAGGTAAAGCCGTAGCGGGTGGGCGCGGCGTTATCGTCAAAGCGTGATACCGCTGCCGCGAACCTGGCTGCTGACTAGCGCAATGCTGGTTGGTATCGCCGTCGGGGTGCTGGCCGGTACGGCGGCCACCGTGCTGGTTTCGGCCCGCGTCCGTCCTGATGTCGTGATCGCGCTGGTGGTCGGCGTGCCCAGCGCGATCGGTCTGCTGGTGATCCTGGCCTCTCGGCGCCGATGGCTGACGGCGCTGGGTGTGTTCATCCTGGCGCTGGCGCCAGGATGGTTCGGTGTGCTCACGGTGATCGAGGTGACCACTCCTGCCTGACGAGGACCTGATGGACACTGACGCATTCCCGAAGACCGAGCCCTACGTGCCGACCTTCGACACCGGCGTGCACCACAAAGCCGAACCCGAACCGTCGGCCACGCGACGCCGATGGTGGCGTCGGCGGTCGGATCCGTCGGATTCGGAAATCGCCGAGGAGCCGCCAGGCGGCCGCGACCCGGCGGAAGCGGCCCCGAAGGCCCAGGCGCCGACGTCCGGGCCGTTGCACGCGCCGGTGCCGCCGACCGCCGTGCCCGGCCGCTACCACTACCTGCGGTGGTGGCAGTTCGTTTTGGTGGTCGCCGCGGTCTGGGTTCCCGCGGGCGCGATCGGTGCGGGCCTGTTCTATTGGTGGATCCACGACCGCTCCGCGCACAAGACCCCGGTTGTTTTCGTGGTTTTGGTCTACGTCGTCGTGTGCGTGCTCGCGGGTTTGATGCTGGCGATGGTGCCCGACCGCGCACTGCTGTCAGCGTTGGGCATTGCGATGCTGTCGGCGGTGTTCGCCTCGGTCATCGCCGCGGCCCCGTTGTACGGCGCGTTCTATTGCGACCACATTCAGGGGCAGTGCCTGCTGGGGCTCATCCCGTACTAGCCTGGGTCGGTAAGACTTCCGGTGGTGTTGGTGGCGTGTAGTGCTGGGTCGGGTTTTGATTCTGCGCTGAGGGCGGCGACACGCCGCCCGCTGCTGCGTCGACTGGACCGATCGCCGGTTCCACCTGGCCGGAGCGCTGCCCGCGGCGATCACCAGCGAGTTCCTCGCCCGACGACGGCTGACCCGCGGGCCTGGCCGCGGCCTGTGCGTCGCCGCCGACTACGACGACCACCTCGAAGGCTGGCTGGCCAGCTGACGCGGGCCGGCGGCCACTAGGGTAGTGGCCGTGACCCACTATGACGTTGTCGTCCTCGGCGCCGGACCCGGCGGATACGTGGCCGCCATCCGCGCCGCACAGCTGGGGCTGAACACCGCCGTCGTCGAACCCAAATACTGGGGCGGAGTCTGTCTCAACGTCGGCTGCATCCCGTCGAAGGCGTTGCTGCGCAATGCTGAACTCGTGCACATCTTCGCCAAGGAAGCCAAGACCTTCGGCATCAACGGCGAGGCGACATTCGACTACGGCGTCGCGTACGACCGAAGCCGCAAGGTGGCCGAGGGCCGGGTCGCCGGTGTGCATTTCCTGATGAAGAAGAACAAGATCACCGAGATCCACGGATACGGCAGGTTCACCGACGCTCACACGCTGGCGGTCGAACTCAACGACGGTGGCGCCGAAACGGTCACCTTCGACAACGCGATCATCGCGACCGGCAGCAGCGCCCGGCTCGTTCCCGGCACGTCGCTGTCGGCGAATGTCGTCACCTACGAAGAGCAAATCCTTTCTCGCGAACTCCCGGAATCGATCGTGATCGCCGGCGCGGGCGCCATCGGCATGGAATTCGGCTATGTGCTGAAGAACTACGGGGTCGAGGTGACTATCGTCGAATTCCTGCCGCGCGCGTTGCCCAACGAAGACGCCGAGGTGTCCAAGGAGGCTGAGAAGCAGTTCAAAAAGCTCGGCGTGAAAATCCTCACCGGCACATGCGTCGAATCGATCGCCGACGACGGGTCCGTCGTCACCGTGACCGTCAGTAACAATGGCAAGCCGGAAGAACTCAAGACACAAAAAGTGTTGCAGGCCATCGGCTTTGCGCCCAACGTCGAGGGCTACGGGTTGGACAACGCGGGGGTGGCCCTGACTGACCGCAAAGCGATCGGGATCACCGACTACATGCAGACCAACGTCAACCACATCTACGCCATCGGCGACGTGACCGGGCTGCTGCAGCTGGCCCACGTCGCCGAGGCTCAGGGCGTGGTGGCCGCCGAAACCATTGCGGGCGCAGAGACTTTGGCTCTCGGTGACTACCGCATGTTGCCGCGCGCGACGTTCTTCCAGCCGCAGGTGGCAAGCTTCGGACTGACCGAGGAGCAGGCCCGCGACGAGGGCTATGACGTCGCGGTCGCCAAGTTCCCGTTCACCGCCAACGGCAAAGCGCACGGCCTCGGTGACCCCAGCGGTTTCGTCAAACTCATCGCCGATTCCCGACACGGCGAGCTGCTGGGCGGACATCTGATCGGCCACGACGTCTCCGAGTTGCTGCCCGAGCTGACGCTCGCGCAGAAGTGGGACCTGACGGCAAACGAGTTGGCGCGCAACGTTCACACCCACCCGACGATGTCAGAGGCGCTGCAAGAGTGCTTCCACGGTCTAACCGGGCACATGATCAACTTCTGAGGCCGATGCGTACCGAGTCGATTTGGGCTGCCATCGGCGGAGTGCTCGCCGGCTATCTGCTGTGGCTGGTGGCGTATTCGGTCGGCGACGCCATCAGTACGGTGAGCATCTGGAGTCTGGCCCTGCTAGTCGTATCACCCGCGTTCGCATTGTGGGCGCTATTACGTGGACGGCAGGTTCGGCGGCGGCGAAACTATCCGCTGGCGTCGTTTGTTTTCGCGTTGCCGGTTCTTCCGGTGCTGCTGTCGTTGTTGGTGCTGGCCGACATCTACCTGTGACGGACCGCTACCGCGGGTGGTCCAGCGGAATCTTCAGCGCCGACATGGTGGCGGCCAGACCGTCGTATTGCCCTGCCAGCATGCAGAATTCGATGAGCTGACGCCGATCCAGGTGCGCGGACAGCCGTTGCCAGGTTTCGTCGCCGATCGAGCGGTTGTGAATGTACTCATCGGTCGCCGACAGCAGCGCTTGTTGACGCTCCGACAGCCGATCCGAGGCGGCAGGCCAGGCGAAGATGCTCTTCTGGGTCTGGTCGTTGAGCCCGCGACGGCGCCCCAGCCGACGGTGCTGCTGCAGCTCGTATTCGGAGGACCGCAGATGCGCGACACGCAAGATCACCAACTCGGTGTCGATCGCGGGCAGCCGACCCCGCAGCAGTGCGCCGGAATAGGGCATCATCGCCAGGAACAGTCGCTTGTGTTGACCCAGCGTGCCGAATAGGTGCATCTGCGGCGCGCCGACCGTACGGGCGGCGAACTTTCCCAGGATCCAGTTGATCAGCCCGAGGTCTCGAATCCTGCCCGACGACGGGATGCGGCCCACCTCACCGGCGGTCATGCCTGCTTCACCAGGTAGGGCGAGACCGTGCTGCGGTGCTCGTCGAGGTCGAGTGCGCGGCCCAGAGCGGGGAATGCCCGTTGTGGGCAGTTGTCGCGCTCGCAGACCCGGCAGCCCGCGCCGATCGGTGTGGCGACATTCCCGGACAAGTCGAGTCCTTCCGAGTAGACGAGCCGGTGGGCGTGCCGGAGTTCGCAGCCCAGCCCGATCGCGAAGGTTTTACCGGGCTGACCATACCGTGATGCCCGCCGCTCGACGGTGCGGGCCACCCACATGTAATTACGGCCGTCGGGCATCTGGGCGATCTGCACCAAAATCTTGCCCGGATTGGCGAAGGTTTCATAAACGTTCCACAGCGGGCAGGTTCCTGCGCTGGAGGAGAAGTGAAAGCCGGTGGCCGACTGGCGTTTGGACATGTTCCCGGCCCGGTCGACCCGGATGAACGAGAACGGGACGCCCCGCATCGACGGCCGCTGCAGGGTGGACAGCCGGTGTCCGATGGTCTCGTAGCTCACCGAGTAGAACGCCGAGAGCCGCTCGATGTCGTAACGGAAGTTCTCCGCGACATCGTGAAATTGCCGGTAGGGCAGCACCGCGGCCGCGGCGAAGTAGTTCGCCAGCCCGAGCCGGGCCAGGGTGCGGGACTCGTCGCTGGTGAACTTGCCTTCGGTGACCATGGCATCGATGAGGTCGCCGAACTCCAGAAACGCCAGCTCGGCGGCCAGCTTGAACACCTGCTGGCCCGACGAGAGGTGATTGCTGATCTCCAGCGTCTTGGACGCCGGGTCGTAGCGGTGCAGCACGGTGTCACCCAGGTCGATGCGCTTGGTGATGTGCACGCCGTGCACCTCTGTCAGCCGGCGGGACAACTCGCCGGCCAGATCGCCATGGTGCATCCGCAACCGGGTGGCCAGCTCTTCGGCTGCGGTGTCCAGCTCGTGGAGGTAGTTCTGGCGCTGATAGAAGTAGTCGCGGACCTCTTCGTGCGGCATGGTGATCGAGCCGCTGCCGCTGCCGTCGGAGAACCGCTCCTCGGTGGCGGCGGCCAGCTGGGCGGTGGTGATCCGGTAGCGCCGGTGCAGGTTGACCATGGCCCGCGCAAAACCGGGGTATCCGTTGACGATCTCGGCGACCTCGGACAGGTCGACGTCGATGCCGAGATCGCGGTCCATGGTCACTTCGCGCAATTCGGCGACCAGCCGGGTGTCGTCCTGCGAGGCGAAGAAAGTGGCGTCGACGCCGAAGACTTCGGTGATCCGCAGCAGCACTGCCACCGTCAGGGGCCGCACGTCGTGCTCGATCTGATTGAGATAGCTCGGCGAGATCTCCAGCATCTGCGCCAGCGCGGCCTGGCTGAAGCCACGCTCGTTGCGCAGCTGCCGAACCCGTGAGCCGACGAAGGTCTTCGACATCCGCCTAGCTTATCTTCAGTTGCGAAGACCTGGTTTGCAGAGTTGGCAATGTCCGAGGAATTGGCGATGCGGCAAGGTGGTTTGGCATCATTCTTGCTTGGGGGAGCCTACGCTGGGCCACCTAGCAGTTCGGGATTACGTCGCGTTGGGCGAGTTTGGAAGTGAAGCCGTGAGCCTGGACAAAGTGATGATGCCGGTGCCCGACGGCCATCCCGACGTGTTCGACCGGGAGTGGCCGCTGCGCGTCGGCGACATCGACCGCCAGGGTCGCCTGCGTTTCGATGCGGCCGCCCGCCATATCCAGGACATCGGTCAGGATCAATTGCGTGAGATGGGGTTCGAGGAAACTCATCCGCTCTGGGTCGTCCGCCGAACCATGGTCGACCTGATCCGTCCAGTCGAGTTCGCCGACATGCTGCGGATGCGCCGGTGGTGCTCAGGAACGTCGAACCGGTGGTGCGAAATGCGGGTCCGTATAGATGGGAAGCGCGGTCGCGGCCTCATGGAGTCCGAGGCGTTTTGGATCAACATCAACCGCGATACCCAGATGCCGGCACGCATCGCCGACGACTTTCTCGATGGGCTGCGGGCCACCACGGATATCGACCGGCTGCGCTGGAAGGCCTATCTCAGCGCCGGCAGTCGTGAAGATGCTACGGAGATTCACGAGTTCCCGGTTCGGGTCACCGACATCGACCTGTTCGACCACATGAACAACTCCGTGTACTGGAGTGTGGTCGAGGACTACCTGGCGTCCTGCCCGGAGCTGCTCGCGGCGCCGTTGCGGGTGGCCGTCGAGCACGACGCTCCTGTCGCGCTGGGCGACAAGCTGGAGATCATCACGCACGTTCACCCCGCCGGATCGACCGATCGATTCGGCGCTGACCTGGCTGATCGCACTGTTACAACGCTCACATATGCCGTCGGCGACGAGACCAAAGCGGTTGCGTCGATCTTCCAGCTCTAGCCGTAGGCTTGTCCTGCAAACCCGTGCCCTGATCTGCGCGTTTATGTTACTTGCGGGTAGCAACTGTGCCGGTCCGGTTCCGACCAGTCTTCGCAAACTTTGCAAAAATACGCAAAGCCCTAGCCAAAATTGGCAACTGAAACGGGTGGACCTGCGAAGCTAACCTGTGCCATCGTCGACTTAGCAGATCAGCAAAGATGGTTCAGCGCCTTAACAAGCCTGGAAATCCAGGAGCTGATGATCAGTAACCTTTCGACACCTTTTCGACACCTTTTCGATACCTTTTCGACACCTTTTCGATACCTTTGAGGAGCACGCAATGTCGAGCGTTGGCATGCCGAAGACCGCAGAACAGATCCAGCACGACTGGGACAGCAACCCGCGCTGGAAGGACGTCACCCGTACTTACAAGGCTGCCGACGTCGTCGCCCTGCAGGGCAGCGTGGTCGAGGAGCACACCCTGGCCCGCCGCGGCGCAGAGGTGCTGTGGAACCAGCTGCACGACCTGGAGTTCGTCAACGCGCTCGGCGCCCTGACTGGCAACATGGCCGTGCAGCAGGTCCGCGCCGGCCTGAAGGCCATCTACCTGTCGGGCTGGCAGGTCGCCGGTGATGCGAACCTGTCCGGCCACACCTATCCCGACCAGAGCCTGTATCCGGCCAACTCGGTGCCGCAGGTGGTGCGCCGCATCAACAACGCGCTGCTGCGCGCCGACGAGGTCGCCAAGGTCGAGGGCGACACCTCCGTCGAGAACTGGCTCGCCCCGATCGTCGCCGACGGTGAGGCCGGTTTCGGTGGCGCGCTGAACGTCTACGAACTGCAGAAGGCGATGATCGGCGCGGGTGCCGCCGGTACGCACTGGGAAGACCAGCTGGCTTCGGAGAAGAAGTGTGGTCATCTCGGTGGCAAGGTGCTGATCCCGACTCAGCAGCACATCCGCACGCTGACCTCCGCCCGCCTGGCCGCCGACGTTGCCGGCGTGCCGACCGTCGTCATCGCCCGCACCGACGCCGAGGCGGCCACGCTGATCACCTCCGACGTCGACGAGCGCGACCGGCCGTTCATCACCGGTGAGCGCACCGCCGAGGGCTTCTACCGGGTGCGCAACGGCCTGGCATCGTGCATCGCCCGGGCGAAGGCATACGCGCCGTACGCCGACCTTATCTGGATGGAGACCAGCACACCGGACCTCGAGCTGGCGCGCAAGTTCGCCGAGGGCGTCAAGAGCGAGTTCGGTGACCAGTTGCTGGCCTACAACTGCTCACCGTCGTTCAACTGGCGCCAGCACCTCGACGACTCGACCATCGCACGGTTCCAAAAAGAGCTTGCCGCGATGGGATTCAAGTTCCAGTTCATTACGCTGGCCGGCTTCCACGCGCTGAACTACTCGATGTTCGACCTGGCATACGGCTACGCCCGCAACCAGATGAGCGCTTACGTCGAGCTGCAGGAGCGCGAGTTCGCCGCCGAGGAGCGCGGCTACACCGCGACCAAGCACCAGCGCGAGGTCGGTGCGGGTTACTTCGACCGCATCGCGACCACGGTAGACCCGACCTCGTCGACGATCGCTCTCGCCGGCTCGACCGAAGAGGGTCAGTTCCACTGAGCGGGCTGTCCGCCGAGCAGACGCAGAATCGCATCGCCAAGGCGGCGATAATGCGAGTTTGTGTCTGCTCGCGCACCTGTCGTAAGGAGAAACGTGTCGATCGAACGAGTCGGAGTTATCGGGGCCGGCCAAATGGGCGCCGGCATCGCCGAAGTGTCAGCCCGTGCCGGGGTTGACGTGCTCATCTACGAGCCGACCGAGGCCTTGACCACGGCCGGACGCAATCGGATCGTCAAATCGGTCGGGCGCGGGGTCAGCGCAGGCAAGGTCACCGAGCGCGAGCGCGACGCCGCCGTCGCCAAGCTGAAATTCACCACTGACCTTTCCGAGCTGGCCGATCGACAGCTGGTGATCGAGGCCGTGGTCGAGGACGAGGATGTCAAAACCGCCATCTTCGCCGAACTGGATCGCGTGATCACCGACCCGGACGCCGTCTTGGCGTCCAACACGTCGAGCATCCCGATCATGAAGGTGGCTGCCGCCACCGCCAATCCGGGCCGGGTGCTGGGTTTGCATTTCTTCAACCCTGTGCCGGTGTTGCCGCTGGTGGAGTTGGTCAGCACGCTGGTCACCGACGAGGCCGCCGCCGCCCGCGCCGAGGAATTTGCCAGCGCGGTGCTCAAGAAGCAGGTTGTGCGGTGCTCGGACCGGTCGGGCTTCGTGGTTAATGCGCTGCTGGTGCCCTACCTGCTTTCGGCGATCCGGATGGTCGAGGCCGGTTTTGCCACCGTCGAAGATGTCGACAAGGCGGTTGTCGCCGGGCTGTCGCATCCGATGGGGCCGCTGCGGTTATCCGATCTGGTCGGCCTGGACACCTTGAATCTGATAGCAGACAAGATGTTCCAAGAGTTCAAAGACCCGCAATACGGCGCACCACCCCTGTTGCTGCGGATGGTGGAGGCAGGTTTGCTCGGCAAGAAATCGGGTGAAGGCTTCTACACGTACTAGATGGGACTACTCGCGGCGACTCTCCCGCTCCGAGTTGCGGTGAGGAACACACCTTTGCGGCTGCGTGTCTTTTGCGGCTGCGGTAAAGTGCTGTCCACCGGAACGGGACGGAGTTTGATAGGCCAGGTGTGAAATGACGACAACGTTGAGGCCGTTCTACGAAGAGTCGCAGGCGATCTACGACCTTTCCGACGAGTTCTTCTCATTGTTTCTCGATCCCAGCATGACTTACACCTGCGCGTACTTCGAGCGCGACGACATGACCCTCGAAGAGGCGCAAAACGCCAAGTGGGACTTGGCACTGAGCAAGTTGAACCTGGAGCCGGGAATGACGCTGCTCGACGTCGGCTGCGGCTGGGGCGGGGCATTGGTCCGGGCAGTGGAGCGCTACGACGTCAACGTCATCGGCATCACGCTCAGCCGCAACCAGGCCAGCTACAGCCAGGCCAAGCTGGCCAGCCTCCGCACCGAGCGCACTGCGGAGGCGCGGCTGCAAGGCTGGGAAGAGTTCGACGAAAAAGTCGACCGGATCGTCACCGTCGAGGCTTTCGACGCGTTCAAGAAGGAACGCTATCCGGCATTCTTCGAACGCGCCCACAAGATCATGCCCGATGACGGTCGAATGCTCCTGCACAGCATTTACACCCATCCCTTGACCTATTGGCATGAGCACGGGGTCAAGGTGACGATGAGCGACCTGAGATTCGTGCGGTTCATCCAGAATGAAATCTTCCCAGGCGGCCAACTGCCGTCGAAAGAGGACATCCTCGGGTTTTCCGAGGCCGCCGGCTTCGCATGCGAGCAGGTTGACATGCTGCGTCCGCACTATGCACGGACCCTGGACCTCTGGGCGGACAATCTGGCTGCCAATCGCGAACGCGCGATAGCGGTGCAGTCCGAGGAACTTTACGAGCGCTACATGCGCTATCTGAGGGGCTGCGCGGATTTCTTCCGCCGCGGAATTACCGAGGTCGCCCAGTTCACGCTGACGAAGTAGCGCCCGCGACTACGCGGGTTGTTTTTCCATGGTGAACTGGCACACGTTGGTGTAGCCGTCGCGGAACAGCTCCCGGCAGCCGGTCAGATACTTCATGAAGGTGTTGTAGACGTCTTCGCCCTTCAGTTCGATCGCCTGGTCCTTGTGTGCTTCCAGCTCTTTGGCCCACGTGTCCAAGGTGCGGACATAGTTGTGTCCGATCATGTGATGACGGCTGATGTGGAAACCGGCCGCGGCCGCGTAGTCGTCGACGACACCGGTCGTCGGCAACCGCCCGCCGGGGTAGATCTCTTTTCGGATGAAGCTGATGAACCGCAACAGCGACATCGTCCGCTTCAGCCCCATCTTCGCGCCTTCTTCTTCAGTGGGCACCACGATGGACTGCAGCAGCATGACGCCATCGTCGGGCAGCACGTGGTAGCACATCTTGAAAAAGTCCGCGTATCGCTCGAAAGTGCCTACACCGTCGGCGAAGTGCTCGAATGCTCCCAGGGAAATAATGCGGTCCGCCGGCTCGTCGAATTGCTCCCAGCCTTGCAGCCGGACGTCTCTGGTACGCGGACTGTGCATTTCGGCGAACTGCTGCTCGTTGTGAGCCAACTGGTTTTCGCTCAACGTCAACCCGATGACGTTGACGTCGTGCTTCTCGACCGCCCGGCGCATGGTGGAACCCCAGCCGCAGCCGATGTCGAGCAGCGTCATCCCGGGCTGTAGCCCCAGCTTGTCCAGCGACAGATCAATCTTTGCTCGCTGCGCCTCTTCGAGCGTCATGTCGTCGCGCTCGAAGTACGCGCAGCTGTAGGTCATCGACGGGTCGAGCCACAGCTTGAAGAATTCGTTGGACCGATCGTAGTGCGACCGGATATGGCCGACGTTCGGCTTTAAGCCGGTCTGACCAGTGTTTTCACTTCCGTGCGTCATCATTGCCGAATCTATACCCCTCGTCACCCCTCGTCCCGGCACGGCAATTACTGCGGGTTCCAACCTTATCAATATTTGGCGGTCCAGGTGAGCAGATCTATGGTTTATTCGTAGCTACGGGGTACCCCATTGGGGCAAACGGGCTTTGACGCCCCGGAGGACGGGACGAGGTAACGCTATGGCGGCGCTCTCGACTGGAGATGGTTTCCCCGACGTGGTGGTCGCCGGCGTCGCAATGACGACTGCACTGGCTACAGAGGCCGACAGCACCTGGAAGAAGTTGCTGGACGAACAGAGCGGGATCCGCGTGCTCGATGATGCTTTCATCGACGAGTTCGACCTACCGGTTCGCATCGGTGGGCGCCTGCTCGAGGATTTCGACCATGAACTAACGCGGACGGAACTGCGCCGGTTTCTGCGTGTGCAGAAGATGTCGACAGTGCTGGGCCGGCGAGTGTGGGCCAACGCCGGGTCGCCCGAGGTTGACACCACTCGGTTGATGGTTTCCATCGGATTGGGGATGGGCTCGACTGACGAGATGGTGGACGCGTACGACGATATCCGCGAACGCGGCGTTCGAGCTATCCCGCCATTGGGGGTGCAGAAAGCCATGCCCAACGCGCCGGCCGCGGGGGTCGGCCTGGAACGTGGCGCCAAAGCCGGCATCGTCACGCCGGTTTCTGCCGATGCCTCCGGGGCCGAGGCCATCGCCCAGGCGTGGCGCCAAATCGTGCTCGGCGAGGCCGACATCGCGATCTGTGGCGGTGTTGAAACCAGAATCGAGGCAGTGCCGATCGCCGCGTTCGCTCAACTGCACCTGTTATCCACGAACAACGCCGATCCGGCGGGCGCGTGCCGCCCGTTCGACAAGGACCGCGACGGTATGGTGTTCGGCGAAGCCGGTGCGCTGATGGTCATCGAGACCGAGGAGCACGCGAAAGCCCGCGGCGCCAACATTTTGGCTCGGCTGATGGGCGCCGGTATCACCTCGGACGCTCACCACATCGTGGCTCCCGATCCAAGTGGCGAACGGGCCGGCCACGCGATCACTCGGGCGATCGAGCTTGCCGGGCTGACTGCGGGCGACATCGATCACGTCAACGCGCACGCGGCCGGCACCGCAGTCGGCGACCTGGCCGAGGCGAGGGCGATAAACAACGCATTCGGCGCCCATCGGCCGGCAGTCTACGCAGCGAAGGCGGCACTGGGCTGTTCGATTGGCGCTGTTGGTGCGGTGGAGTCGGTTCTGACCGTGCTGGCGCTGCGGGACGGCATCGTCCCGCCGACGTTGAACCTGCGCAATTTGGACCCGCAGATCGATCTGGACGTGGTGGCCGATGAGCCACGCGCTGGCAATTACCGGTACGCGATCAACAATGCGTTCAGTTTCGGTGGCCACAACGTAGCCTTGGCCTTCGGAAAGTATTGACGAGCCGCCGTCCCCTCAAGTCTTGGGCCACAGGCTTTTTGGTGAGCAAGGACGCAGTGCGTCGCCGCCTCGGGCGGCGCGTCAGAGGCGTGCGTGTGCCGCGATTGAGAAGGGTGCGTTATATAGTCGTTCACCAAAAGCAGACCCTGACGACCTGAACACAACTTGAAAGGTCAACCTCAGATGACGCACACCGGCGTGGGCGGTTCGCCGAAATTGCGGCCGGCCTACGAGGACGTTCAAGCCCATTACGACATCTCCAACGATTTCTTCGGACTGTTCCAGGACCCGACGCGCACCTACAGCTGCGCGTACTACGAACGCGATGACATGACGCTGGAAGAAGCCCAGCTCGCCAAGATCGACCTCGCCCTCGGCAAGCTTGGCCTAGAGCCCGGAATGACGCTGCTCGACGTCGGCTGCGGTTGGGGCTCGGTGATGAAGCGGGCAGTCGAACGATACGACGTCAACGTCGTCGGGCTGACCTTGAGCAAGAACCAATGTGCTCTGGGCGAACAATTGCTCGATCAGGTCGACACTGTTCGCTCTCGGCGAATGTTGCTGCGCGGCTGGGAGGAGTTCGACGAGCCCGTCGACCGCATTGTCAGCATCGAGGCGTTCGAGGCTTTCCCCAAATCGCGCTACAAAGCCTTCTTCGATCTGTGCTACCGCGTCATGCCCAGCGACGGTCGAATGGTCCTGCAGACGATCATGGGTCACCCGCTCAAGCGCTGGCCCGAGATGGGCATCCCCATCACTATGACCGATCTGAAGTTCATGCGGTTCATCGCCGCAGAAATTTTTCCTGGCGGCTCCGTGCCGTGCGACGAAGACGTCGTCGAGTACTCAACAGCCGCAGGGTTTTCGGCTGAAGAATTGCAAAAAATGACCACCCATTATGTTCGGACACTCGATACCTGGTCGACCAAGTTGCAGGCCGCCCGCGACGACGCTATTGCGGTGACCTCCGCCCAGGTGTACGACCACTACATGCGCTATCTGACCGGATGTTCGGATTTCTTCCGGCGGAACATCTCTGAGGTGGGACAGTTCACCCTGGTGAAGCGGTAGGTCAAACGCCGGGCGGCGCGCCGATTGCCAGGCCCACCATCAGCAGTGCGCCGGCTTGGCGCACATGCACCCAGGCCAGCGCCGCGTACCACAGTGGCCATACCGGGAAGCTGGCCGGCGGCTCGTCGGGGGCAGGCGGCGAAAATACGGCCACACCTTGACAAGTCGCGTCGTGCGCGGGGCATAGGACCAGGAGCGAGCCCAGGAGCGCAGCCGGACCGAACCGCCATGTCAGTCATCAGTACCGCTCGTTGAGCCGGGCAGCGGCGGCACGATCGGCGACGGATGCGGTTGCCCGCGGAACTTCTCCAACGATCCGCCGACCTCCACGATCCCGCACAGCGCGCTCCAGCTCAGCATGGTCAGATAGTCGATCAGCTCGTCGGCACTCATCCGCGGGTCGAGCAGCCACGAGTGAGTAGCCAGCTGGACCCCGCCGACAATGTGGTACGCCCACGGCTCCACCCCGCCGATGTCCATCCCGGCCGCTTTCATCCGGCGGCGCAGCATCACCGCGAGCATCCGGGCAATGATCCGCTCGGAGTCGGCGATCACCTTGCTTTTGCTGGCCGAGCTGTTGGCCATCACGAACCGGTACGGTTCGGGTTCGTTGGCCACGGTGTGCACGTATACCCGGATGATTTCGCGGGTCAGGTCGAAGCCGTCGAGGTTCGACGACAGTGCCGCCGTCATGTTGGGGATCAGCGTGATCTGCGCGAACCGCATCATCACCGCGGTGGTCAGATCGTTCTTGTCGACGAAATAGCGGTAGAGCACGGTCTTGGAGACGCCGATTTCACTGGCGATCTCGTCCATGCTCACGAAGCGACCGCGCCGTCGAATCGCGTCGATTGTCCCGTCGATCAGCTCATTGCGACGTTCCACCTTGTGCCGGTGCCAACGCCGCTTCCGGCCATCGGATTTCACCGCACCGGCTCGGGCCTGCTGTGCCACTATCGACAATCCCATTCGCTAGGTGCTGTTCATAGTACGGGTTATCGACGACGTTTTCTCGGCCTGCACCTCACCGTATGCGGCTTCGCCGTGGGATCGGTAACTGTTACCGCCCCCAATGCGCCGGGTGTTGTACGGTCCGCAGCTACCTCGATGGCGGATGATGGTCGGGTGGCACTTGCACCGCACCGGAACCCAGGTGCCGAGCTGATAGCCGAGGCCCGCGGGCGGCGCAGACAGATCCGATGACGCCGACGGCGCCCCAGACCGGCAAACCTGCCTCGCTGGCGGAATCGTTCGCCGGGGCCGATCCGCGGGCCGATGCCCAGCGGCGTCGGGCACTGCGCCGGATGAAAGTGGTGGCGCTGAGTTTTCTGGTCGGCGCCACCGGGCTGTTCCTCGGCTGCCGATGGGCCCAGTCCAGCGGCCTTACCCCCACCTGGGTCGGCTACGTGGGGGCCGCCGCAGAAGCCGGCATGGTCGGTGCGTTGGCGGACTGGTTTGCGGTGACGGCGCTGTTCAAGCACCCACTGGGGATCCCGATACCGCACACCGCGATCATCAAGCGCAAGAAAGACCAGCTCGGGGAAGGCCTGGGAACATTCGTGCGGGAGAACTTCCTTTCGCCGCCGGTGGTGGAAACCAAGCTTCGCGACGCGCAGATTCCGGGCCGGCTAGGCAAGTGGCTATCGGAGACCTTGCATGCCCCGCGAGTGGCCGCCGAGACGGCCACCGTGCTGCGAGTCCTGGTGGAGCTGCTGCGCGACGACGACGTCCAGCTCGTGATCGACCGGATGATTGTGCGGCGTATCGCCGAGCCGCAGTGGGGGCCGCCGGTGGGCCGGGTGTTGGCGACGCTGCTGGCCGAGCACCGGCAAGAGGCGCTCATCCAACTACTGGCCGATCGGGCATTTCGGTGGTCGCTGAACGCCGGCGAGGTCATCCAGCGAGTCGTCGAACGGGATTCGCCGAGCTGGTCGCCGCGGTTCATCGACCACCTCGTCGGAGAGCGCATCCACCGCGAGCTGATGGACTTCACCGACAAGGTGCGCCGCAACCCGGATCACGAGCTGCGGCGGTCGGCGACGCGCTTCCTGTTCGAGTTCGCCGACGACCTGCAGCACGACGAGTCGACGATGGCGCGGGCCGAGGCGGTCAAAGAGCAGCTGATGTCCCGCGACGAGGTCACCAACGCCGCGGCGACGGCCTGGAAGACGCTGAAACGCCTGGTGCTCGAGGGTCCAGAAGGATTATCCGACCCGTCCAGCGCCCTTCGAACCCGCATAGCCGACGCGGTGGTCCGCATCGGGGGGTCGCTGCGCGACGACGCCGATCTGCGGGACAAGGTCGACAACTGGATTGTGCGGGCTGCCGAACACCTGGTTGCGCAGTACGGGGTAGAGATCACCGCGATCATTACCGACACCGTCGAGCGCTGGAACGCCGAGGAGGCTAGCCGGCGCATCGAGCTGCACGTCGGTCGTGACCTGCAGTTTATTCGGATCAACGGAACGGTGGTGGGGTCGCTGGCCGGGCTGGCCATCTACGGGGTGGCGCAGCTGCTGTTCTGAGCGCTGCTAACTAGCGCTTGCAAAAGTTAGCGCTTGGTTCTAGTGTGGCACGCGTCCGTACCGAACAATCCGACATCAGGACTCAAGGAAGCAGCCATGCCGCAGGAGGAGAAACTTTCCGCTGTGGTGTCCACCGCTGCGTCCGACATCGGCAGCTTCATCAAAGCGCAGCGTGAGGCGGCGCAGGTCTCGGTGCGGCAGTTGGCGGAAAAGGCCGGCGTCAGCAACCCCTACCTCAGCCAAATCGAGCGCGGGTTGCGTAAACCGTCCGCTGGTGTGCTCAATCAGATCGCCAAGGCGCTGCGGGTCTCCGCCGAGGTTCTCTACGTGCAGGCCGGGATTCTCGAGCCGAGCGATCCCAGCGAAGTCCGCGACGCCATCATCACCGACACGGCGATCACCGAACGGCAGAAACAGGTGCTGCTGGACATCTACACGTCGTTCGTGCAGCAGAACGAAGCTGCCCGTGAGGAGACTAATTCTGCTTAGACCTCCCTGAACCCTCGAAACCTGCCCAGCTCGTGATTGAGCAATGCAACCAATTGACACACGACGAAACCACGAAAGGAAACACGATGGCCGACAACCCGACCATTGACGACCTGAAGGCTCCGCTGCTTGCCGCGTTGGGCGCCGCTGACCTGGCCCTGGCGACGGTCAACGACCTGCTCGTCGAGTTGCGCGACCGGGCCGAGGAGACCCGCGCCGAAACCCGTAGCCGGGTCAAAGAGCGTCGCGCCCGGCTGAGCAAGCTGCAAGACGACCTGCCCGAGCAATTGCGCGATTTGCGCGAGCGGTTCACCGCTGATGAGCTGCGCAGCGCCGCGGAAGGCTATGTCGAGGCCGCGACCTCTCGGTACAACGAGCTGGTCGAGCGCGGCGAGGCCGCTCTCGAGCGGCTGCGCAGCCAGGCCGGCTTCGAGGACGCGTCCGCGCGCGCCGAGGGCTACGTCGACCAGGCGGTCGAGTTGACCCAGGAGGCTCTGGGCACCGTCGCGTCGCAGACCCGTGTGGTCGGTGAGCGCGCCGCCAAGCTGGTCGGCATCGAGCTGCCCGGCAACAAGGCTGCGGCCAAGAAGGCTCCGCCCAAGAAGGCTGCGGCCAAGAAGGCTCCGGCCAAGAAGGCTCCGGCCAGGGACGTCACCCAGAAGTAAGACGGCATACACCTCGACTCCGAGCCGTCCGGACGGACGGCTCGGAGTCGACGTTTCCGGCGTGGCCCCCGTACGCTTGTTGCGTGAACCTTGTGGATAGCGTCCTGGCCGTCTTGATGATCGCGGTGATGATCACGACGGTGTACGCGTTCGTGCACGCAGCAATGCAGCGGCCGGACGCCTATACCGCCGCGGACAAGATGACCAAGCCGGTCTGGTTGGTGATCCTGGGCGTTGCGATACCGTTGGCATACCTGCTCCAGGTACTCGGCATGGCGATCGCCGCCTGCGCGGCGGGCGTCTACTTGGTCGACGTTCGGCCCAAACTTCTTGAAATTCAGGGTAAGTCGCGATAGCAGGATGCGAGCTTTGACGCTCGCGGCGACCGCTATCGTCGCGCTGTCGGGTGCCGCTCCGGCATCGGCAGATCCAGACGCCGCGGGGGCAAGCGCGCCGTCCTATCCGCCGCCGTTCGTCGACCACGTTGCTTGGATCCAGTGGAACCAGCTGCCCAGCCTGCGGGTGTATCCGACGGCGTCCGGCCGAGCGGCCGCCAGGCAACTCGGTTCGACCGGTCCCGACGCCGATGAGGCGTGGATCGAGGTGCTCGCCCTGGCGCCCGACGCCGCCACCCCGGGTATGCGCGAACAGTTTCTCTGTCATTGGGAGGTGGCCGAAGTCCTCCAGCCCGGCAAGACCAGCTGGAACCTCGAGCCGTGGCGGCCGGTCGTCGACGCCCCCACGATGATCGACGCCGGGTGCAACCCCGGCGGTTCCGAAGAGAGCTATTGATGCCCGGCCGACCGACCCGCGCCCAACTGGCGGCCGTCGTCGATCACACCCTGCTCAAACCCGAGGCCACCGCCGCTGACGTGGCCGCCGCCGCAGCCGAAGCCGCAGCACTGGGCGCCTACGCCGTGTGCGTGTCAGCTTCGATGGTGCCCTACGCCAACGGCGCGGGGGTGCCGGTGGCCGCGGTTGCGGGGTTCCCGTCGGGTAAGCACCTGCCCGAGATCAAGGCCGGCGAAGCGACGCTGGCCGTGGCGTCCGGCGCCAGCGAGATCGACATGGTCATCGATATTGGCGCCGCGGTCGGCGGCGACGTCGACGCGGTGCGATCGGAGATCGCGGCGGTACGCGCTGCCGTACCCAACGCCCTGCTCAAGGTGATCGTCGAGGCTGCGGTGCTGTTGGCGCGGGCCGGCGAGCAGACCCTGGTCGACGTCTGCCGCGTCGCCGAAGACGCCGGCGCGGACATCGTCAAGACCTCGACGGGTTTTCATCCCGCCGGTGGGGCTTCGGTGGCCGCCGTCGCGCTGATGGCCGGCGCCGTCGGCGGCCGGCTGGGCATCAAGGCCAGCGGCGGCATCCGCACGGCCGCCGATGCGTTGGCGATGCTTGACGCGGGCGCCACCCGGCTGGGCCTGTCGGCGACGCGCGCCGTGCTCGACGGTCTGGAGGCCGGTTAGAGGTTCGCGAAGCAGGGATCCTGGCCGCTGCCGCTGCTCGCGGGGATGGTGGCGTTGCTGCTCGAGAAGGTCGCCTGCACGCCGGAATTGGTGACCGCCACATTGTCGGCGCGGATGCCCAGCGGGTAGTTCTGGGTCGCTTTCGAAGTGAGGTCGTCGAGTTTCTTCTGGACTGTGGCCGTTGACATCTTCGAACCCAGCGCACTCAGGCTGACCACGTGCAGCGAGAGCCCGTTGTTGACGATCTGCGGCTTGACGGTAGCGCTGTCCAACAAGCCCTTCAGCGAGACGGTGCCGTCACTGGGGTTGGTAGTGACTTCGCCGGTGACAAACTTGCCCAGCACCGGGACGGCGTCCTGGATCGACTGCTTGATGCCGTCAGCCGACCAAGTGATGGTGCCGTTCAGCGACCCGATGGTGCCCTGAGAGTTGTTGGTATTACTCAGTTTAATGTTGCGGATGTCGATGCTGACCTTCATGCCTTTGGCCGAGCGGACCTGATTGCCCGCCGTCTGCACGGAGATGTCGGGGTAGTTGCTGGTGAGGTATTGCCACAGCACGGGCGGGAACGCAGCGAAGGACACGCTGGCGCTGTCTTGCACCTCGCACTGCACCGCGCTTGCGACCTTGCTGCTCGCCAAATGGCGGGTATACAGCTCGGTGCCGATCGCCGCCGCGAGGACCACGAGCACCACGATCACCACGATCAACAGGATCGGTGTCCGGTTGGCGAAAAAACCGTGTTTGCTGTTCACCGGTGTCTGCGACGAGGGCGGCGGTGTAGCTATCCGGGTGGTGGGGCTGTTTTCGCGCGGCGGTGGAGGACCGGGCTGATGCGGCCGCGGATTGGGCGGCAGACCGGGCCGTTGCGGCGGCCGATTCTGTGGGTGACCGGGATAGTTCGGCGGCGGGCCCGGTTGTTGCGGTGGCCGGTTCGCGGGCGGCGCCGGTTGTTGCTGCGGCCGCGGCATGCCACGGGTCGCTGGGTCCGGCGCGCGGCCGGACTGGCGGATGTGGCGGGTCGGCGATTCCGACGGCGGCGCCGCGGGCGGACGGCGTGGCGGCGCACCTTGGTTGGGGGGTCCGGCCGGGTTTGCGGGACGAGCCCATTCGGACGGGTCGCCGCTCGATGGACCTCGAGTGTTCGTCATCCGTGCGATTGTTCCGCATTATCACGGCGGCGTCGAAGCCACCCAAGTCGCCGCATCATGGCGCCAGCCCCATACCGGCGACGCTCGGTGCTAAACATGGGCGAAGCAGGGGTCGGTCCGGCCGGCTGGGATCGAGGCATTTCGTGTCGAAAAGTGAGCCACCACACCGTCATTGGTGACCTGCACGCTATCGGCGTGGATCCCCAGCGGATAGTCCTTGGTGAGCCCGGAGGTAAAGGTGTCCAGCGCCGACTGCGCGGTCTCGCGCGGCAGCGCGGCGCCCATAGCGGTGACCTTGACCACCCGCAGCGACAGCCCACTGCCGGCGACCGCCGGCTTGACGGTGACGCTGCCCAGACCCAGCGCCCCGCCGAGTTCGACGGTGCCGGCACTGCTGTTGGTGCTGACGCTGTCGATCAGGGCGCCGACGAATGGAACGCCGCTCTGCACGGTTTTCTTGATGCCGTCCGACGTCCAGGTGATGGTGGCGTCCAGCGCGCCGATGGTGCCCTTTGAGTCGCCGCTGCCGTGCAGGTCGACGTTGTTGATGTTGATGTCGGCGGTCATGCCTTTGGCGTCGCGGATCTGGTTGCCTGCGGTGTGGATGGAGATATCGCGGTAGTGGCCGGTGAGGTGTTGCAGCAGGAACGGGCTGGGGCCGAAGGACACTTTGGCCTGGTCGTGTACCACGCATTCGGTGGCCGCGGCCACGACGCTGTCGGCGCGGTTGCGGGCATAGAGCTCGCCGGCGATCAGACCGGCGACGGCTAGCGCCACCACAATGACCAATACCAGGAGGATCGATACCGGATCGCCGAGGAAGCGGCGTTTGGCTTTCACGGGAGCTACCGGGTCCTGCGACGGGGGCTGCTGGTCGCCAGGCGACGCAGCCGGAAATTCCAGTGTGGGCGGAACGGCCTGGTGCGCCGGCTGGACCGGCGGCTGATGCGCGGCCACCTGGGCGGTTGGCGACGCGTCGGGCGCCGCCGGTTCGGTCGGCGGATTCTCGTTGCCGGGACGAGCCCATATCGACGGGTCCTGCTGCGGCGGTCCTTGCGGATCGGTCACCTGCGCGATTCTGCCTTATGCCCATGAGCGAAAGCTGAGTGGTTACGCAGCACAGCGATCGTGTCGCGGGCTTCGGTCACCCGGTCGAGGGCGATGTCGGTGATCAGCAACTGCGGGTTGGCTCCGGCGGAGGCCACCACGTCGCCGAACGGCGAAACCACCAGGCTGCCGCCCGCCCCGGTCGGCGCGGAGGACGCCAGCGGTTCGCCCGGGTAGGCCTGCCCGGCGGCGGCGATGTAGCTGGTGGAGTCCAACGCCCGGGCGCGGGCCAGCAGCGTCCACTGCTCGAGCTTGCCGCGGCCGGACGCCCATGACGCGCTGACGGTGTTCAGCTGGGCGCCGCGACGCGCCAGCGTGGTGAAGAGTTCGGGAAAGCGCAGGTCATAGCAGGTGGTCAGGCCGACCCCGGCGCCGTCGACGGTGACCACCACCGGCTCGCGGCCCGGCGCGACGGTCTGCGACTCGGTGAAGCCGAACGCGTCGTAGAGGTGGATCTTGTCGTAGTGGGCGTCGGTGGCGGGGCCGGTCGCGAGCAGCGTGTTGAAGACGCGCCCGTCATCGGCCGGGCTGAACATGCCCACGATGACGGTGATGTTCGCGTCGGCGGCGATCCGGCGTACCCCGTCGGCCCAGGGGCCGTCGACCGGCTCGGCGATCGGCGCCAGCGGTACCCCGAACCGGCACATGGTCGCTTCGGGGAAAACCACCAACCGGGCGCCGGCGTCGGCGGCCCGGCCGGCGTAGCCCTGCACCAGTTGCAGGTTGGCCGCCGGATCGGTGCCGGACAGCAGCTGCGCCACCGCAATCCGCATGACCGCTAGCGTAGGACGGTTGCCCCCGGATGCCCGAACGCGTTGATGATCGAGTTCATTCTCACGCGGACCACGACGGCGCCGATCGAGACGGTGTTGCACGCCCTCGCCGACCACCGCGCGATCGCCGACTACGTGTGGGCGTGCCGGCGCATCGAGGTGGTTGGACTGTTCCTAGACACTGAGCGAAACTGAGTTTCGCCCGGTGGGCGAGTAAGCAATCGTCGACAGTCGGTTGGCGCGCGTCCCGCTTGGCGCCGTGGGTTGTGTTTGACCTTGATGCGCTGAGCTCGTCGGTCAGCATGGGGTTGGGAGCCACCGACAGGAGTTGTCGATTGTTGCCGTGAGCACGCGGACCAGATTCTTTAGGACCTGTGGTTCCTCCGGACGGACATTCAATGTTGGAAGGTGTTGTGGTTGGAGGGATTTCGACGGAACCGTTGCATGATCGGCGCGCCGCGTTGGATATCGGCAAGAAGGACCTCAAGGGGTGCGTGCGCGCACCTGGCCCGAAGGGCAAGCGGTCTCGCCGCCAGGAGATCGGCACGTTCGCCACGACCACCAATGCGCTACTGGAGCTACGGGACTGGCTGGTCGCCGAGCAGGTCAGCCTGGTGGTGATGGAAGGGACCGGAGATCACTGGCGGGGCGCGTTGGTCAACGCCGCGCACGCCAAGGGTCTGCCCGGGCGCAAAACCGACGTTTGCGATGCCGCCTGGTTGTGTCAGATGGGCGAGTGCGGGCTGCTGCGGGCGTCGTTCGTGCCGCCGGAGCCGATCCGCCCGCTGCGGGACCTCACCCGCTATCGCAGCACCCTGACCACCGAACGGACTCGGGAGGCCCAACGGTTGGAGAAGGAACTCGAGGACGCCGGGATCGAGCTGTCGAGCGTGGCCGCCGGCATCCTCGGCGTCTCCGGGCGGGCGACGCTGACCGCGTTGATCGACGGCGAACGCGGTGGGCATGTGCTCGCCGAGATGGCCAAGGCGCGGATGCGGCCCAAGATCCCACAGCTGGTGGAGGCGCTCACCGGCAACTTCGGTGAACACCACGCGTTTTTGTGCCGGCTGCATCTGCAACGCGTCGACGAGCTCACCGCTACGGTCGGGCAATTGTCGGCGCGGATCGAGGAGCGGATGCTCCCTTTTGCCCGCCAGCTTGAACAGTCGGCGACGATCCCGGGTGCGGGCCAAGCCGTGGCCGAGGTCATCATCGCCGAAACCGGTGGAGACATGAGCCGCTTCCGCACCGCCGCGCACCTGGTGTCTTGGGCCGGGGTCTGCCCCGGTCATCGCGAATCGGCCGGCAAACGCAAATCGGGCAAGACCCGTCACGGCGACCGATGGCTGGTCGGCGCGCTAGGTGCCGCGGCGATGGCCTCGGCCCGCACCAAAGACGCCACCTATCTCGGAGCCCGCTACCGCCGGCTGGCCCCACGACTGGGCAAGAAGAAAGCGATCGTCGCTGTGGAACATTCGATCCTGACCGCGGTCTGGCACATGCTCACCGACGACGTCGACTACACCGACCTCGGCGGCGACTACTTCGCCCGCCTCGACCCCGAACGCGCCATGCGCCGCATCGTCCACCAAGCCAACGATCAACTGTTCGGGCGCGGCGTAGGCGAGCGTACCGACGGTGAAATTGGTCGCGGTAAGCCCGCTGATGTCGCCGAGTGGTCGCGCAACCCCGAAGTCGTCCAGCAGGATTCGTCGCTTGCCGTCTTCAGCTCGGTGAGCAAGATGTTGGCGGGCTTGACGTCGCGGTGCAAAAGGACCCGAGTGTGGGCGTGGTCGAGTGCGTCCGCGACGGCGGTGACGATGGCGCACACGTCGCTTGTCGGCATCCCGGCTGGATAGTGGTTTTTGACCAGCTGCGCGGCATCGGCGCCTTCCACGTAGTCCATCGAGACCCACAGGTGACCAGCGAACTCGCCGCGGTCATGCATCCCGACGATGTTCGGGTGCCAGCGTGTCGCCGCCAGGTCGGCTTCGCGGTGGAACCTTTGACGGAAGTCTGCGCCGTCAGAGCCGCTGAAGGCAGGGACCGGCTGATCAGGCGGTTTGGCCGATCCACGTGGTGGTGAATCGCTGCTCGGCGATCAGCAACTCGGCGAGTTGGTTGCCGATGAAGTTCTCCAACTTGCCGCCGATCAGCGGAATGCGCACCTCGACGGTGGCCCGAAGCTTCAGCCGCGCGCCGCTCGACTCCGCCAGCGGCTCCAACGCCGCGGTGCCGGTCAACGACGCCGGCGCGTCCAGGATCGACCCGGTGGCGGTCCCGATCACCGAACCGTTGGCGACCGGCTCCCATCGCTCCTCGCGCCGGATCCTTAGATCGCCGCGGTGGAATTGGGTGACGACGCCCGGGAGCCGATCGCGGCGCAGCACTTGCGTGGTGATCACGTCGATGCCGCCATCATCGCCGACTTGCAATGAATCCAGGGCGGTGTCGTCGGCGCCCGAATCGGCGAGCCGGGCCAGCCAATACTCCTGTTCGCTGAAGGCCCGCAGAACCTCTTCGACCGTGACCGCATAGTCGGTGCACATGTCGAACGAACGTGGCATAGCAGGTCAGGCTACCTTGACGTCCCACCGGTGTGAGCCGGTGGATTTCGACCCCGCGCACCCGCGCAGCGGGAGAACAGGGTTGAGGTTCACGGTTCGCAGACTGGCTAGCGCCGAGGTCTCCCCGTGCTGTCACCGCCCGTCCGGCGGCGATGTTGCGCGCATTCAGATCCTCGACGCGGATGGTGTCGAAGCGGCGCGCCACATCAGTGGCGGTCTTTTCCACCCAGTCACGGCGACGATCCGTTTCACGAGCACGCACCCTGGCAATGGCCAGCTTCGTTCTTGCCCGCCGGTGCGACCCGCGGTGCGCCCGGGCCAGCCGCTGTTGCAACCGCCGCAGTCGCTTGGTTTCACCAGCGCGCAGGCCACGGACGTGCAACTACTCGCCGGTGGACAGCGCCGCCGAGAAGGTCACGCCACGATCAAGACCAACCACGCTGCCGTCGTCGGGTCCCGGTACAGCTTCGGAGATGGCGGCAAAAGCGATATGCCAACTTCGCGATCGATCTAACGTGACGCGGTAAGACGTGCTCGGCCACACTGCCGCCTGCTCAATACTAGGAAGCAACCGAACCTGCACACGCCTGCAACCTAAGCTCGAACACCGACAACACCGCGAAAACAGGAACGTGACGTTTCCTCCTCCGGCTAAATGCCAAGGGCTCCACGCCGCAAATCCCGTGAAAAGAGGTGATGTGGGAACGCTTTTCGCCGGCGCGCGGGTCGACGAGGCGGTGCCGCTCGCGCCGCTGACCACCTTGCGGGTCGGCCCGCTCGCACAGCGTGTCATCACCTGCACCAGCACCGAGCAGGTGGTCGCCACGCTGCGCCGGCTCGACGGCGAGGGCTGCCAGTCGCTGCTGGTGTTGGCCGGGGGCTCGAATGTGGTGATCGCCGAGACGCTGACCGACCTGACCGTGGTGCGGTTGGCCACCGAGCGCATCAGCATTGACGGCAACATCGTGCGGGCCGAGGCCGGGGCGGTGTGGGACGACGTGGTTGTCGCCGCGATCGCCGCGGGCCTGGGCGGGCTCGAGTGCCTGTCGGGCATCCCCGGGTCGGCCGGGGCCACCCCGGTGCAAAATGTCGGCGCATACGGAGCTGAGGTGGCCGACACCCTGACCCGGGTCCGGCTGCTGGACCGGGGCAGCGGCGAGGTGCGCTGGCTGCCGCCCAGCGAACTGGGATTCGGGTATCGCACCAGCGTGCTCAAACACTGCGACGCGGCCATCGTCTTGGAGGTGGAGTTCGCGCTGGACCCGTTGAATCGCAGTGCGCCCCTGCGTTACGGCGAATTGGTTGCGACGCTTGGCGCGACGACCGGGCAGCGCGCGAATCCGGCGGCGGTCCGCGAGGCCGTGCTGAAGTTGCGCAGCCGAAAGGGCATGGTGCTCGACGGGAGCGACCACGACACCTGGAGCGTCGGCTCGTTCTTCACCAATCCGGTTGTCGCGCTTGAGTTTTACCAGAACCTGGCCGGCAGCGTCGATTGTGCAGTGCCGCACTATCCGGCTCCCGACGGCATCAAGCTGGCTGCCGGCTGGCTAGTCGAGCAAGCCGGCTTCGGCAAGGGTTACCCGGATGTCTCAACCGCGCGTTGTCGACTGTCGACCAAGCATGCGCTTGCTTTGACGAACCGTGGTGCAGCCAGCGCTGCCGACGTGGTGGCGCTGGCGCGCATTGTGCGCGACGGGGTCCACGATGTGTTTGGTGTCACACTGACACCCGAACCGGTGCTGGTCGGCTGCTGCCTGTAGGTCGCGCGTGCACGGGTGAGGCCTAAGAGGGGTCACTGTCGCCGGTATCTTGTTGTCGTGAGCACCGAGCGCGGCCTCTCGCCGGTCAACCGGCGCCGGGCCTTGGCGACCCTCGCGGTCGGCGTTTTCGCGCCCAACGTGTTGGCCGCCTGTGTCGGCGGCGGGTCGAGCCAACAACCCGAGAAGGCCAAACCGCCTGCGCAGGCCAGCGTGACGTTCCGGCCGGCCGACCAGGCCACCGATGTGGTCCCGACCGCCCCGATCAGCGTTGAGGTGCGCGACGGCTGGTTCCAGCACGTCGCGTTGACCAACTCGTCGGGCAAGGTGGTCACGGGTGCACTGAACCGGGACCGCACCATCTACACCATCACCGAGCCGCTCGGCTACGACGCGACCTACACCTGGAAGGGATCGGCGGTCGGCCACGACGGCAAGGCCGTCCCGGTGCAGGGCAAGCTCACCACGGTCACGCCGACCAAGGTGGTCGACGGTGGGCTCCAGCTCGCCGACGGACAGACCGTCGGGATCGCGGCGCCGATCATCATTCAGTTCGACGCGCCGATCACCGACAAGGCCGCCGTCGAGCGGGCGCTGAAGGTGACCACCGAGCCGGCCGTCGAAGGCAGTTGGGCGTGGCTGCCCGACGAAGCCCAAGGTGCCCGCGTGCACTGGCGCACCCGCGAGTACTACCCGGCGGGCGCCAAAGTCAGCGTCGACGCCAAGCTCTACGGGCTGGCGTTCGGCGACGGCGCCTACGGCAAGCAGGACATGAGCCTGAAATTCGACATCGCTCGCCGCCAAGTGGTCAAAGCCGAAGTGACCTCACACCGCATCCAGGTGGTCCGCGACGAGGGCGTCATCATGGACTTCCCATGCAGCTACGGCGAAGCCGACAAGCCCCGCAACGTCACCCGCAACGGCATCCACGTGGTCAGCGAGAAGTACGCCGACTTCTACATGTCCAACCCGGCCGCCGGCTACAACCACATCCACGAACGCTGGGCGGTGCGGATTTCCAACAACGGCGAGTTCATCCACGCCAACCCGGCCAGCTCCGGCGCGCAAGGCAACACCAACGTCACCAACGGCTGCATCAACCTGTCGACGTCGGACGCTCAGCAGTACTTCGGCAGTGCGATTTACGGCGACCCGGTCGAGGTGACCGGCAGCTCGATCGAGCTGTCCTACAGCGACGGTGACATCTGGGACTGGGCGATCGACTGGGACACCTGGGTGGGGATGTCGGCGCTGCCGCCGGCCAACGGGGCCAAGCCGTCGCCGGTATCCATACCGCGCAGCGCCCCGGCCACTCCGCACGATGCGCCGACGTTGTCGGGCACCCCGGCTACGAGCGGGCGACCCGGCGGCTAGCGGTTGCCTGATCCCGCGGCCGGATGACGACCTGGTCGAGGTTGACGTGCGACGGCCGGGACGCCACAAACCCGATCACCTCGGCGATGTCGCCGGCCACCAGCGGCGTCATTCCCGCGTACACGGCGTCGGCTCGCTGCTGATCACCGCCGAAACGGACCAGTGAGAACTCGGTTTCGACAGCTCCGGGGGCAATCTCGGTGAGTCGCACCGGTTTTCCCAATAGTTCGCCGCGCAGGGTGCGGTGCAGCGCGCCCTGCGCGTGTTTGGCCGCGGTGTAGCCGGCGCCGCCGTCGTAGACCTCCATCGCCGCCACCGAGGTGACGGTGACGATCAGGCCGTCGCCGGAGTCGATCAGCTTTGGCAGCAGCGCACGGGTGACGCGCAGCGTGCCCAGCACGTTGGTCTCCCACATCCAGCGCCAGTGCTCCAGGTCGGCGTCGGCCACCGGCTCCAGGCCCTTGGCGCCGCCGGCATTGTTGACCAGCACATCGACTCGGTCGAGTTGAGCGGCCAGCGCGTGGACCGCGGCGCCATCGGTGACGTCGGCCACGATGGCGGTCCCACCAATTTCTGCGGCGACCGCATTGATCCGTTCGGCCCGTCGCGCCACCGCTACCACGTGAAAGCCTTGCGCACCAAGTATTTTCGCGGTTGCCTCACCGATTCCGGCGCTGGCGCCGGTGACCACTGCGACCGGTTGTTCAGCGGACATCATCTGGACAACTGTAGTAAGCGTGCTAAATTCCCCCGTGTGTACATCGGTGCCTTGTTTGGCTACACGTCCGCTTGTCTGTTCGCGGACTGTGCGTGTTGTTGCCGCGCAGCTAGCCGCGCCTGAGCGAACCGCAAGCGCTCGCGACGGTGCGGTCGGAGACCCGCCATCGGAACTCGGACAAGGACATCCCACGTGCGCTCAACCACTTTCACCTCCCCTCACAGTCATTCCGGCCAGCTTCAAGGTCGGCGCGGCGCTCGACCGGCTCACCGGGTCGTGGCGCCGTCGCTGCGGTTGTCCGACGCTGCTGCAGCGTCGGTATTTCGGGCCGTGCGGCTGCGCGGCCCGATTGGCCGCGACGTCATCGCCCAGGTCACCTCGCTGTCGATCGCGACGGTAAACCGCCAGGTCACCGCCCTGCTGGATGCCAATTTGCTGCGCGAGCGCGCCGACCTGTCGGTTTCCGGTGCGATCGGGCGTCCGCGGGTGCCGGTCGAGGTCGACCACGAGCCGTATCTGACGCTGGGCATCCACATCGGCGCACGAACCACCAGCATCGTGGCCACCGACCTGTTCGGCCGCACGCTGGACGCCGTCGAGATGCCGACACCGCGCAGCATCCAGCGGCCGGCGTTGGCGTCGTTGGCCAACGGAGCCCGGCGCTACCTGAGGCGGTGGCACCGACGGCGCGCCCTGTGGGCCGGGGTGGCAATTGGCGGGACGGTGGATGCGCCCAGCGGGCACGTCGACCATGCCCGGCTGGGCTGGCGGGATGCACCGGTCGGACCGGTATTCGCCGAGGCGCTGGGTCTGCCGGTTTCGGTGGCGTCCCACGTCGACGCGATGGCCGCGGCGGAACTGCTGCTTGGCATGCGCCGGTTCGGACCGAACGCGACAACCAGCCTGTACATCTATGCGCGAGAGACGGTGGGTTACGCGCTGTCGATCGGCGGACGGGTGCACAGCCCGGGCAGCGGACCGGGCACCATCGCCCGTCTGCCCGCGCAATCGGAGCTGCTCGGCGGCTCCGGGCTGTTGGAATCCACCGTCAGCGACGAGGCCGTGCTCGCCGCGGCGCGCCGGATGCGCGTCTTGGCGGCCCGCAGCGACGGGTCCCAGACGGGCGTCACCGAGCTGGTGCGGGTGGCGCGCAACGGCAACCAGCAGGCAAAGGACCTGCTCGTCGAGCGCGCCAGGGTGCTCGGCGGCGCAGTCGCGTTGCTGCGCGATGTGCTCAACCCCGACGACCTGGTGGTCGGCGGGCAGGCTTTCACCGAATATCCGGAGGGCATGGCGCACGTGGAGGCGGCATACGCCGCGCGCTCGGCGTTGCCGCCGCGCGACATCCGGGTCACCGCGTTCGGCAACCGGGTGCAGGAGGCCGGTGCGGGCATCGTGTCGCTGGCCGGGCTGTACGCCGATCCGCTCGGCGCCATGCGCCGCGCCCAACCGCCGGTGGCCGGGCTCGAGGTCGCTACCGAGACACCCGCCTGACCGGCGCCTTCCGGGCACCTCAATGCGGTACTGCAAAGATGACCGGGTGGGCCACTTCGACTTTTCTCGGCTGGACACCCCTGGGTTGACCGATCCGCGCCGCGTCGCGGTGCTGGCGGTGCACACCTCGCCGCTGGCTCAGCCCGGCATCGGGGACGCCGGTGGCATGAACGTCTACGTGCTGCAGAGCGCGCTTCGTCTGGCTCGCCGGGGTGTGCAGGTGGAGATCTTCACCAGGGCCACCGCGTCCACCGATCTGCCGATCGTGCAGGTGGCGCCCGGTGTGCTGGTGCGCAACGTGGCGGCCGGGCCGTTCGAAGGCTTGGACAAATACGATCTGCCGACGCAGCTATGTGCGTTCGCCGCCGGGGTGCTGCGCGCCGAAGCCGCCCACGAGCCCGGTTACTACGACATCGTCCACTCGCACTATTGGCTGTCCGGTCAGGTCGGCTGGCTGGCCCGTGATCGGTGGTCGGTGCCGTTGGTGCACACCGCGCACACGCTGGCCGCGGTGAAGAACGCCGCGTTGGCCGACGGTGACACACCCGAGCCACAGCTGCGTATCGTCGGCGAGCAGCAGGTGGTCGACGAAGCCGACCGGTTGATCGCCAACACCGAAGACGAAGTGGGACAACTAGTTTCACTGCATCAGGCCGACCCCGCCGGGATCGACGTCGCGTACCCCGGCGTCGATCTGGATGTGTTCCGGCCCGGCGACCGCCTGGCCGCAAGGGCCGGGCTGGGGCTAGAGCCCGACGTGGAAGTGGTGGCGTTTGTCGGCCGTATCCAACCGCTGAAGGGACCCGACGTCTTACTCCGTGCGGCAGCCAAACTGCCGCGGGTGCACGTCGTTGTCGCCGGCGGGCCATCGGGCAGCGGACGGGCCGCGCCGGACGGCCTCGTTCGGCTCGCCGACGAATTGGGTATCAGTGGCCGGGTGACGTTCCTGCCCCCGCAATCGCGCGACGACCTCGCCCGATTGTTCCGGGCCGTCGACCTGGTTGCGGTGCCCAGCTATTCGGAGTCCTTCGGTCTGGTCGCCATCGAGGCGCAGGCGTGCGGGACACCGGTGGTGGCGGCCGCGGTCGGTGGTTTGCCGGTCGCGGTGCGTGACGGGCTCAGCGGCACGCTGGTGTCCGGTCACGACGTCGACCGGTGGGCGCACGCTATCGACGAGCTGCTGCGGCTTCGCGGTGGGCGGCGGGCGTGGGCGATGGGCCGCTCGGCGGTCGAGCACGCGGCAACGTTTTCCTGGGACAACACCGTCGATGCGCTGCTGGCCAGCTACCGGCGCGCGATCGGCGAGTTCACTGCCCGCCGCTCGGTGCGCAGTCTGGCATCTGCGCGCCGTCCCTGGCAGCGGCCGTCGCGATGGGAGGCGTGGGCTTGACGCGCGCCGACGACGATGATGCCGGTACAGCCGGGATCGAGGAGTGGCGCCAATGAACCCTGCGGACCGAGCCCGCGGTGCAGCGCCGGTGGCCCACGTCCAGCAGGTGATCGAGGCCACGCTGGACGCCAACAAGCTGACGTATTCTCGGCATCCCGGCGCGCACGGCGGGTTGCCGGGACTGATCGTGGAGTTGCCCGGCGAACGCAAGCTCAAGACCAACACGATCCTGAGCATCGGCGAGCACTCGGTGCGCATCGAGGCGTTCGTCTGCCGCAAGCCCGACGAGAACCACGAGGGCGTCTACCGATTTCTGCTCAGACGCAACCGCCGCCTCTACGGCGTGGCCTACACGCTCGACAACGTCGGCGACATCTACCTGGTGGGCCGAATGTCGTTGGCGTCGGTGGACGCCGCCGAGATCGACCGGGTGCTCGGGCAGGTGCTCGAAGCAGTGGATCAGGACTTCAATACGTTGCTGGAGTTGGGTTTTCGGTCGTCGATCCAGAAGGAATGGGAGTGGCGAGTTTCCCGCGGTGAATCGCTGAAGAACCTGCAGGCGTTCGCGCATTTGCGCCCGACGACGGTGCAGAGCGCGCAGCGCGATGAGGTGGGGGCACCCCCAGCCGCGCAGCGGCGAGGGGCAGAGTCGGGCAATCAGATCGACGACGAGGACGACGGGGACGCGTGAGAGACTGGCCGTCATGGAGAACGCGGCAGCCACGCTGGTACTGCTCCGCCACGGCGAGAGCGAATGGAATGCGAGCAATCAGTTCACCGGCTGGGTGGACGTCGACCTGACCGACAAGGGCCGTGCCGAAGCGGTGCGCAGCGGCGAGCTGCTTACCGAGCACAACCTGCTGCCGGACGTCGTCTACACCTCGCTGCTGCGCCGAGCCATCACCACTGCGCACATGGCTCTGGACACCGCCGACCGGCTGTGGATCCCGGTACGGCGCAGCTGGCGGCTCAACGAACGCCACTACGGCGCGCTGCAGGGCCTGGACAAAGCTGAGATCAAGGACCGCTACGGGGACGAGCAGTTCATGGCGTGGCGGCGCAGCTATGACACCCCGCCGCCGCCGATCGAGAAGGGCAGCCGGTTCAGTCAGGACGCCGATCCCCGCTACGCCGACATCGGCGGCGGCCCGCTGACCGAATGCCTGGCCGACGTGGTGGCCAGGTTCTTGCCGTTTTTCACCGACGTCATCGTGCCGGATCTGCGGGTCGGCAAGACGGTGCTGGTGGCCGCTCACGGCAACTCGCTGCGTGCGCTGGTCAAGTACCTCGATGGCATGTCCGGCGAGGAAGTCGTGAGCCTGAACATTCCCACCGGTATTCCGCTGCGCTATGACTTGGACGCGCAGATGCGGCCGACGGTCATCGGCGGCAGCTATCTGGATCCGGAAGCCGCGGCTGCCGGCGCGGCGGCGGTGGCCAGCCAAGGCGCCCGGTAAGCGGGTTTTGCTGGCACCATGGCAAACGCGACGTGAACAGCGGCGGAACACATGTTTGGTTGTGTGTGACATATCCGATTTCGGCCTCGCGCTGCTGGGTTGGCGTTCACTCGATTTGTAGGATTTTTATGTGACTGTGTTCTCGGCCCTGTCAGTGGCCGGGGTGTTGGGTCTGGTGGCGTTGGTCGTGGGTGTCACGGCCGGGGCGCGGCTGGCGCCGCATGCGCTGGAGCGACGCCACCGGGCGGCCGTCGAAGCGGCCGGCATCACCGTCGCTCAGATGTTGGAACGCATGGTTGTGCTGATGCCGCTGGGCACCGCCGTCGTGGACCGTCACCGCGACGTGGTCTATCACAACAGCCAGGCCAAGGAGCTTGGCCTGGTGCACGAGCGTCAGCTCGACGACGAAGCCTGGACGGCCGCGTGCCAGACGCTGGCCGACGGCGCCGATGTCGAATTCGACCTGCTGCCGGACAAGCGGTTGGTCCCGGGCCGATCGGGCCTGGCGGTGCACGGGCAGGCGCGGCTGCTGAGCGAGGAGGACCGCCGGTTCGCCGTGGTCTTCGTCTACGACCACTCCGAATACGCGCGGATGGAAGCCACCAGGCGCGACTTCGTGGCCAACGTCAGCCACGAGCTCAAGACCCCCGTCGGCGCCATGGCCGTGCTCGCCGAGGCTCTACTCTCCTCCGCGGACGACCCGGAGACGGTGCGGCGGTTCGGCGAGAAAGTGCTCGTTGAGGCCAACCGGCTGGGGGGCATGGTCAGCGAGCTGATCGAGCTGTCCCGGCTGCAGGGCGCCGAGCGGTTGCCGGACATGGGTGCCGTCGACGTCGACACCGTTGTATCCGAAGCGATTTCACGCCACAAGGTACCGGCCGACAACGCCGATATCACGGTTTGCACCGACGAACCGAGCGGCCTGCGAATGCTGGGCGAGCAAGCCCTGTTGGTGACCGCGCTGGCCAACCTGGTGTCCAACGCGATCGCGTATTCGCCGCGCGGTTCGCTGGTCTCCATCAGCCGCCGCCGCCGCGGCGACAACATCGAGATCGCCGTCACCGACCGGGGCATCGGAATCGCCCGCAAAGACCAGGAGCGGGTCTTCGAGCGGTTCTTCCGCGCCGATAAAGCGCGCTCGCGGGCCACTGGCGGCACCGGACTCGGCCTTGCCATCGCCAAGCATGTCGCCGCCAATCACAACGGCACGATCGGGTTGTGGAGCCAGCTGGGAACCGGGTCCACGTTCACCTTGTCCATTCCGGCCTACGGCAGCGAGACCGAACAATCCGACCAGGCACCCGAGCGCGAAACCCGATCCAAGACGCCCCAACGGAAGGAAAAAACTACCGCGATGACCCGCGCATACGACGCTGCAGTGCGAAGCGATGAGAAGGAGTTGCGCCCGTGACAAGTGTCCTGATCGTGGAGGACGAAGAATCGCTGGCTGATCCGCTGGCGTTTCTGCTACGCAAGGAGGGCTTCGAGACCACCGTGGTGACCGACGGTCCGTCGGCGCTGGCCGAGTTCGACCGGTCGGGCGCCGATATCGTGCTGCTCGATCTGATGCTGCCGGGGATGTCTGGCACCGACGTGTGCAAGCAGCTGCGATCGCGGTCCAGTGTGCCGGTGATCATGGTGACCGCGCGGGACAGCGAGATCGACAAAGTCGTCGGCCTGGAGCTGGGCGCGGATGACTATGTGACCAAGCCGTATTCGGCACGTGAGCTGATCGCCCGGATCCGGGCGGTGTTGCGCCGCCACGGCGACGACGACTCCGAGATCACCGACGGGGTGCTGGAATCCGGGCCGGTGCGAATGGACGTCGAGCGCCATGTGGTCTCGGTCAATGGTGAGCCAATCATGTTGCCGCTCAAAGAGTTCGACTTGCTGGAGTACCTGATGCGCAACAGCGGGCGGGTACTGACTCGCGGGCAGCTCATCGATCGCGTGTGGGGCGCCGACTATGTCGGTGACACCAAGACACTCGACGTCCACGTCAAGCGGTTGCGGTCGAAAATCGAGGCCGACCCGGCCAATCCTATCCACCTGCTGACGGTGCGCGGGCTGGGCTACAAACTGGAGAGCTGACCGGTCGCAGCGTCTTGACGATTGGTGGTGGGGGTTACCTCCGGCGCGACACCGAACACTTAAGCGACATAGGACCACTACCGCATCCATGTCGGTCTGCGACTTGGTCCGTGCTCTCGCAGTGGGAATCGGCCTAGCCGTGCACCGCAGAGGCCGCGCTGCGCGACTGTGCCTTTCGCGATGATCCGTGAAAGCGGGACGCCCTCGATCCACTCCTGAATCACCACCTTGGGTGCGCTTGCCACGATGGCAGGAATTACGAAATGCGGGTCACTGTGATACGCCTTGGCGAACGCTCGCGAGCCAGCGCGCGGCGCATGCTCGAGTCGTACAAGGAGGCGAACCCGCGCTAGGCGCCCGAGACTGCGCACACGGCGCCCAAACTGCATTGAGAGCGGGTTCGAGACTCACGGCCGCGCGCTCAGCGCAGTCTCGGCCCGCCGGCGCTATTCGGCTGCCCGCGTTGCCGGGTGGATGGCGACGAGCCCTAATGCGCTGCGCCGCTTGCACATTGCGGCCAGCACGGCGTAGGCCTTCTCGCCGAGCAACTCGGTGAGCTCGTCGCCGAGGCTCACCCACACCGGCTCGGCGCCGACATGGGCGGCCGGATCACCGGTGCAGTACCAGTGCAGGTCGGCACCGCCGGCGCCCCAGCCGCGGCGGTCGTACTCGGTGACAGTGGTCTTCAGGATCTCGGTGCCGTCCGGGCGGGTAACCCACTCCTGGCTGCGCCGGATCGGCAACTGCCAGCAGACGTCGGGTTTCATCGTCAGCGGTGCAACGCCGAGCTTTAGTGCTTTGCTGTGCAGCGCACAGCCCGGGCCGCCTTCGAACCCGGGCCGGTTCAAGAAGATACATGCGCCCTTGTGTTTGCGAGTGCGGAACTGCTGTTCGCCCTCGTGCTCGTCGAGTTCGAGGTAGCCCTTGCGGCTCAAGCCCTTTTCGCGAAACTGCCAATCCTCATCGGTCAGCTTGGACACCGCCTCGTCGAGGCGGGCCCGGTCGTCGTCGTCGGACAAAAACGCGCCGTGCGAGCAACACCCGTCATCGGGACGTCCTGCCACCGTGCCCTGGCAGGCCGGCGTGCCGAACACGCACGTCCAGCGGGACAGCAGCCAGGTCAGGTCTGCGGCGATCAGATGCTCGGGATTGTCCGGGTCGTAGAACTCCACCCATTCGCGCGCGAAGTCCAATTCGACTTCACCGGGATGATCTGCCTGCGCACTTGCCACGGTTCTCACGGTAGACGACTCCTTGCTTCAGGCGCCTCAGCCGCTCGGCTACATTTTTCCGCCTCATCCTCCGACCGCTACGCGATCTGCATCGCCACCGGTCTAAGTTGTGTTTCGTGCGATTAGGAGTGCTCGACGTCGGCAGCAACACGGTCAATCTGCTGGTGGTGGATGCGCGCCGCGGTGGACATCCGACGCCGATGAGCTCAACCAAGGCCACTCTGCGATTGGCCGAGTCGATCGACAACTCCGGCAAAATTACCCGGCGTGGCGCCGACAAGCTGATCGAGACCATCGACGAGTTCGAACAGATCGCGGACAGTTCGGGCTGCGTCGAACTGATGGCGTTCGCCACCTCCGCGGTCCGCGATGCCAAGAACTGCGAGGACGTGCTGGCCCGAGTGCGCAAAGAGACCGGCGTCGAGCTGCAAGTGCTGCGAGGTGTCGACGAGTCGCGGCTGACCTTCCTCGCGGTGCGTCGCTGGTATGGCTGGAGCGCGGGCCGGATCATCAACCTCGACATCGGCGGCGGTTCGCTGGAGTTGTCCAACGGCGTCGACGAGGAACCCGAAGTCGCTATGTCGTTGCCGCTGGGCGCCGGACGGCTAACCCGCGAATGGCTCAGCGACGATCCGCCCGGCCGGCGCCGGGTGGCGATGCTGCGCGACTGGCTGGATTCCGAACTCGCCGAAGCCAGCGCCAAAATGCTGGAGGCCGGTGGCCCCGACCTCGCGGTAGCAACGTCGAAGACCTTCCGTTCACTGGCGCGACTAACCGGTGCGGCGCCCTCGGCCGCCGGGCCGCGCGTCAAGCGCGCACTCACGGCCAACGGCCTCAGACAACTCATATCTTTCATCTCTAGGATGACGACCGCCGACCGTGCTGAACTGGAAGGAGTGAGCGCCGAGCGAGCGCCGCAAATCGTGGCGGGAGCTTTGGTCGCAGAGGCGAGTATGCGAGCGCTGTCGATAGAAACAGTGGACATCTGTCCGTGGGCGCTGCGCGAAGGTCTCATTTTGCGCAAACTCGATAGCGAAGCTGACGGAACCGCCCTCGTCGAGACCTCTGTGCGGGATGCTATGAGCCAGCGAGTTGATCGGAATGCAGTTGACCGATCGAGAGGCAAGACACGATGACCGAATCACACGACAGCGCGGATACCCGACCCATCTCGGTTGCCGAGTTGCTGGCCAAGAACGGCACGATCGGCGCCCCGGTGCCCAACCGCCGTCGGCATCGTCGCGGCAACTCCGATGCAGTCACCGTGGCCGAGCTGACCGGCGAAATCCCGATCATTGACGAGGACATCGAACCCGAACCGCGCTGGCCGCAATCCGCATCGCCTCGTCCCCGTGAGCCACGGCCGCAATCGCGGGAACGACGCCCCGAGCCCGGCCCGTATCCGCTGCCGTCGCGCAACAACGTCCGGGTCGATGCGCAAGACCAGCCGGCGGACCGTTCCGGTGCCGAGGGGATGAACCCGGACCCGCTGGAGGGCTACGCGGGGATGTCGGTAGACGTGATGGACGCCGACGTGCGGGACGTCGAACTTGCCAGCGAAGACTCCGCCTATGTGCGCTCGTACCTGGGTTCGTCCGCGGGTCAGTCGCGCGGCAAGGGCGCGGTTAGCGACGTCGAATCGCCTCCCGACGCCATCTACCGGGACGCCGCCGACATTGTCGACGAGCAGGATTACCCAGACGACCTCGCCGGCGAGTTCCACGATCAGATCGGGGATTCCCAGCCGTGGTCCCGGGTCGAAGCCCTGCGGGTCGGGGGAACGGTTGTGCTGCAGTCGATTCTGGCTGTTGGATTCGGGGCCGGGCTGTTCATCGCGTTCGACCAGCTGTGGCGGTGGAACAACATTGTGGCGCTGGCGCTTTCGGTGCTCGTCATCCTGGGCCTGGTTGTTGGCGTGCGAGTGGTCCGCAAAACCGAGGACATCGGCAGCACGCTGATCGCGGTCGCGGTGGGGGCGCTGGTCACGTTGGGCCCGTTAGCGTTGTTGCAATCCGGCTAGACGCCACCAGAACCCGCGTGCGCCCAGCCATCAAGGTCGGTCTTTCGACGGCCTCGGTCTACCCGATGAGGACCGAGGCCGCTTTCGAATATGCGGTCAAGCTCGGCTACGACGGTGTCGAGCTGATGGTGTGGGGCGAGTCGGTCAGCCAGAACATCGACGCGGTGGCCAAGCTGTCGCGGCGCTATCAGATGCCGGTGTTGTCGGTACACGCGCCGTGTCTGCTGATCTCGCAGCGGGTGTGGGGCGCCAACCCGATTGCCAAGCTGGATCGCAGCGTGCGGGCCGCTGAGAAACTCGGCGCCCAGACCGTCGTCGTGCATCCGCCGTTCCGCTGGCAACGGCGTTACGGCGAGGGATTCAGCGAGCAGGTTGCTCATCTGGAGGCGTCCAGGGATGTGCTGGTGGCCGTGGAGAACATGTTCCCGTTCCGGGCGGACCGGTTCTTCCGGGCCGAGCAGCTCAAGGAACGGATGCGCAGGCGCGGCGGCGGGCCCGGGCCGGGAATCTCGGCGTTCGCGCCGTCCTACGACCCGCTGGACGGCAATCACGCGCACTACACGCTGGACCTGTCGCATACCGCGACGGCGGGCACCGATGCGTTGGACATGGCGCGGCGGATGGGTTCGGGTCTGGTGCACTTGCACTTGTGCGACGGCACCGGGCTGCCCGCCGACGAGCATCTGACGCCGGGCCGCGGTAACCAGCCGGTGGTCGAGGTGTGCGAGATGCTGGCCGGCGGAGATTTCGCCGGCCACGTTGTGTTGGAGGTGTCGACGTCCACAGCGCGTTCCGCCCATGAGCGGGGGGCCATGCTGGCCGAGTCGTTGCAATTCGCCCGCACGCACCTGCTGCGCTGACACGCCATAGGAGCCCGAATGACCGCGTTATTCAGCAGCGCGATGGCGCTACACCGCCTACCTGCGCGCGCTGCCGGCGGACGGCTGGTTGCGGGTGGTGTGCACCTGCATGCAGATCGGGCAGGGCTGGTTCGACGAGGACCATACCGTGGTCGACTGCGAAGGCCGCATCGTGGTGCAGGCCCGCCAGTTGGCGATGGTGCCCACGGCGCGCTAGTCGCCGGCACCCGTCGCGGTCTGCCATGCTGTGCGGCATGGCGAGAATCGCAATCGTCGGCGGGGGCAGCATCGGCGAAGCCCTGCTATCGGGCTTGCTGCGGTCCGGGCGCCAAGTCAAGGACCTGGTGGTGGCCGAGCGGATGCCCGACCGCGCGCGGTATCTCGCCGAGACGTATTCGGTGCTGGTGACATCCGTGCATGATGCGGTGGAAAACGCGACGTTCGTCATCGTCGCGGTGAAACCATCCGATGTCTCTTCGGTGGTCGCGGAGATCACCCAGCTGGCGGCCGAGTCCAGTCACGACGTCCCCGATCGGGTGTTGATCTCCGTCGCGGCCGGGGTGACCACGAGCTACCTGGAATCCAAGCTGCCGGCCGGCACGCCGGTGGTGCGGGTGATGCCGAACGCGCCGGCGCTGGTCGGCGCCGGGGTCAGTGCCATCGCCAAGGGCCGATTCACGACCCACGAGCAGCTCAAGGAGGTCGGTGCGCTGTTGGACTCGGTCGGCACAGTGCTGATGGTTCCCGAGGAACACATGGACGCCGTGACAGCGGTGTCGGGCTCCGGGCCAGCGTATTTCTTCTTGATGGTCGAGGCATTGGTGGACGCCGCCGTCGGCGTCGGATTGGGCCGCTCGGTGTCCACCGAGCTGGTCGCTCACACGATGGCGGGCTCGGCGGCAATGTTGCTGGACAGAATGGAACAGGACCGGGGAGCAGCCGGCGACAGGGGGTCGGACCTGTCCTTGGACACCAGCGCCGCAAGGCTGCGCGCGGTTATTACCTCACCCGGCGGCACTACCTGCGCTGCGCTGCGGGAACTGGAAGGCCGCGGTTTGCGGGCCGCCGTCGACGAGGCGGTGCGGGCCGCAAAAACCCGCTCTGAGCAGCTAAGAATTACATCCGAGTAATTTATAGAATTTTATTTATTTGCCCCCAGCAGTCGCAGTAACCCCACTAGTCCCGCTATTCTCCTCTTGGTATGCACCTGTGTGTTGCCAGCGGAGGGGAAGCCGCTGGGACTGCAGATGCCCGACTGATTGGGTTGCGATGACGTCTATAAACGGGCCATCGGCACGGGATTCGGCTGGCGGCAAATCGGGACGAGATTCTGGTTCCGCAGACGGCCAGCCCCCCCGGACGCAATTCCTGACTGTGGCCGAAGTTGCAGCGCTAATGCGGGTTAGCAAGATGACCGTCTACCGGCTGGTTCACAACGGCGAGCTGCCCGCAGTTCGGGTGGGGCGCTCCTTCCGGGTGCACGCGAAGGCGGTGCACGACATGCTGGAGAGCTCCTACTTCGACGCCGGCTGAGCGGCTGGACCGCGACACTTAAACGTTCGCGAGGACACGCCGGTAGGCGTCGCGGTGGCTTGACTCTGGCGTCCATCGGGTGCTGCGCGGCGCGCGGGACACGACCTAGCGGTGACGCGTGGTGTATTTTTCCGTTCGAGACGCCTTCTTGGGTAGAGTGTGCGGGTTATTGCACATGCCCGGCCACGGCGGACTCGGGCCGCCACACAGATAGCGGAGTTATGGGTTCAGTAATAAAGAAGCGGCGCAAACGGATGTCGAAGAAGAAGCACCGGAAGCTGCTTCGCCGTACCCGGGTGCAGCGCAGAAAACTCGGAAAGTAACTGCCCCAAACGGCTGCCGCAGCTCGCAGGCAAGCCGCGGCGCGCAGCAGTAGCCGCTAGGCTAGCGAGGTGGATTCGCGGGACGGTCAGCCGGGCACCCGGACAACTGGCGCCGGCAGCAACACCAGCGATTCCGTGCATTACCCGAAGGTCGTGCTGGTCACTGGCGCCTGCCGGTTTCTGGGCGGCTACCTGACCGCCAGGCTGGCGCAGAATCCATTGGTCAACCGGATCATCGCCGTGGACGCGGTCGCGCCCAGCAAGGACATGCTCCGCCGGATGGGCCGCGCCGAGTTCGTCCGCGCCGACATCCGCAACCCCTTCGTCGCCAAGGTGATTCGAAATGGCGATGTCGACACGGTGGTGCACGCCGCGGCGGCGTCGTTTGAACCCCGGTCCGGTGGCGGCACGGCGTTGAAGGAAATCAACGTCCTGGGCGCGATGCAGCTGTTCGCGGCGTGCCAGAAAGCGCCGTCGGTGCGTCGAGTGGTGCTCAAGTCAACCTCTGAGGTCTACGGGTCACATCCGCGCGATCCGATGATGTTCACCGAGGACAGCAGCAGCCGTCGTCCGTTTCGGGAGGGCTTCCCCAAAGACAGCCTGGACATCGAAGGTTACGCGCGCGGGCTCGGGCGGCGCCGGCCTGATATCGCGGTGACGATCCTGCGGTTGGCGAACATGATCGGTCCGGCGATGGAAACCACGTTGTCGCGGTATATGGCCGGGCCGCTGTGTCCGACGGTGCTCGGCCGGGACGCACGGCTTCAGCTGCTGCACGAGCAGGACGCGCTGGGTGCTTTGGAGCGGGCCGTGATGGCCGGTAAGGCCGGTACCTTCAACATCGGCGCCAGCGGCATCATCATGCTCTCGCAAGCGATCCGGCGGGCCGGCCGAATCCCGCTTCCGGTGCCCGGATTCGGGCTGTGGGCACTGGGTTCACTACGGCGAGCTAACCGCTACACCGAGATCAACCGTGAGCAACTCGACTACCTCAGCTACGGCCGGGTGATGGACACGACCAGGATGCGACAGGAAGTCCGATACCATCCCAGGTGGTCGACTGCAGAGGCCTTTGACGATTACGTACGCGGCCGAGGTTTAACTCCCGTTATCGATCCGGAGTGGGTACGCTCCATTGAAGGTCGGGCCGTGGCAGCAGCGCAGCGCTTTGGTGGTCGAACCAAAATCAACTAGCGCTGGGGAGGTTAACTTAATGGCGGGCTCGAAGGCCAAAGTCATTCCGCTACATTCGAATACAGGTCGTGCTGCGGCGCAGCGGCGCGCCGGCCAACGTACCCAGACATCTCGTCAACACACCTCATTGCTCACCGAACCGGGCACCCGAGCGTCGGCCGATCAGATCGCCGCCGTCGTCCGCGAAATCGATCAGCACCGGCGCGCGGCCAGCGGCAAATCCGATGCCCCGGAGTTGGGCAACGAGCTCGTGCACAAGGTCAGCGCCGTCGCCGAGTTTCTACGGCAGCGCCTCACCGGCGATTACCGGGTCGACGACTTCGGGTTCGATCCGCATTTCAACGACGCGATCCTGCGGCCGATGCTGAGGTTCTTCTTCAGGTCATGGTTCCGCGTCGAGGTCAGCGGCGTCGAGAACTTGCCCGACTCCGGCGCGGCCCTGGTGGTCGCCAACCACGCCGGCGTGCTGCCGTTCGACGGGCTGATGACCTCGGTGGCTGTTCACGACGAGCACCCGGCCCATCGGGACCTGCGACTGCTGGCCGCCGACATGGTGTTCGACCTGCCGATGATCGGCGAGGCTGCCCGCAAAGCCGGACACACCATGGCGTGCACCGCCGACGCCCATCGGCTGCTGGCCTCCGGAGAGCTGACCGCGGTGTTCCCGGAGGGATACAAGGGCCTGGGTAAGCGGTTCCAGGACCGCTACAAGCTGCAGCGGTTCGGCCGCGGCGGCTTCGTGGCGGCGGCGCTGCACACTAAGGCGCCGATCGTGCCGTGCTCGATCGTCGGCTCCGAGGAGATCTACCCGATGCTGGCCGACGTCCGACTGCTGGCGCGACTGTTCGGCCTGCCGTACTTCCCGATCACCCCGCTGTTCCCGCTGGCGGGTCCGGCCGGGCTGGTGCCGCTGCCGTCGAAATGGCATATCGCCTTCGGCGAGCCGATCCCCACTGCTCATTACGACGGCGGCGACGCCGACGATCCCATGATCACCTTCGAGCTCACCGACCAGGTGCGCGAGACCATCCAGCAGACGCTGTATCAACTACTGGCCGGGCGCCGCAACATTTTCTTCGGCTGAGGTCTAACGGCCGGTGATGCTGAGCGTCAAGCCGATCACGTTCACGTCGTAGCGCTCGACGGTGCGCCGCAGTGCGGTACCCCAGCCACAGCCGATGTCGGGCAGGGTCATGCCAGGCTCGAGGCCGAGTTTGCCCAGCGACAGGTCGATCTTGGCCAGCTGGGCTTCGTCCAGCGTCATGTCGTCGCGCTCGAAGTACGCGCAACTGCAGGTCTGGCTGGAGTCCAGGAACAGCCGGTAGAACTCGTCAGACAGGTCGTAGTGGGACTGGACGTCGTCAAAGTGCGGCATGAGATTGGCGCTCATCGGTCTGCTCGCCCCCTAAAAAGCTCCGGGCTGAGACTAGGCGGAGCCTCGGATCGATGCAATTGCCGCAATTGTCGCTTCCGCGTTTGCGCCGGGGTGGGACGACTCGCCGAGCATGGTGACGATGCTGGTGATCACCGGGTTGGCGTCGTCGTCGGTGACCTCGCTGCGAATCTCGGCGATCACCGTGCCGTGCGATTCGATGACCGAATCCAGATACGTGTCGAAGTACAGCCGGTCGCCGGCCATGATCGGCCGGTGGAACACGAACTTCTGGTCGCGGTGCAACACCCGGGCGAGGTTGATCGGGATGTCGAACTTGGTGAAGACCTCCAGTTGGACACGCCGTCCGGCAACCGCAAGGAAGGTCAGCGACGCCAGAGTGCCGTCGTAACCAGCCTGGGCGGCCGACTCCTCCGAGTAGTGCGACGGGTGCTCGTCCATGACGGCCTGCGCAAACTCGCGGACCTTTTCGCGTCCGACCTCGAAGTAATCCGGGTACCGGTAGTGCGTTCCGATGAGTCCTTGGGCGCCTTCGTGAACTGCCATGCCCTGTTCTCCACTCTGATAGGTGCTCAGCGGCGCAGCTTATCAGCGTGATTGCCGACGAGAGGCCACCGCGGCCAGTGCACCACCCGCTGCACCCAGCGCCAGGGCCGACGGGACGCCGATCCGGGCCGCCTTGCGCCCCGTCCGGAAATCGCGGATCTCCCAGCCGCGCTTGCGAGCCAGATCCCGCAAATGGCTGTCGGGGTTGATAGCGACGGCGGTCCCGACCAGGGAGAGCAGCGGGACGTCGTTGCAGCTGTCGGAGTAGGCGGTGCAGCGCTTGAGGTTGAGCCCCTCGCGGATGGCCAGCGAGCGCACCGCGTGCGCCTTGCCTGCGCCGTGCAGGATCTCGCCCACCAGCCGGCCGGTGAACACGCCGTCGACCGATTCGGCGACGGTGCCCAGCGCACCGGTCAGGCCGAGTCGGCGGGCGATCGTGATCGCGAGCTCATACGGCGTGGCGGTGACCAGCCAGACCTGCTGGCCGGCATCAAGGTGCATCTGGGCCAAATCGCGAGTGCCAGTCCAGATCTTGTCGGCGATGATCTCGTCGTAAATCTCCTCGCCGAGAGCGGTCAGCTCCGCGGTTGAGCGGCCCTCGATGAAGGCCAGCGCCTTGCGCCGCCCCGCGGCGACGTCGTCGCTGCTCTCCCGGCCGGTGAGCTGAAACTTGGCCTGCGCGTAAATGAACCCCAGCACATCGCGGTAGGTGAAGTATTTGCGGGCGGCCAGGCCGCGGCCAAAATGCAATGCGGACGAGCCTTGCACCAGCGTGTTGTCGACGTCGAAGAATGCGGCCGCGGTCAGGTCCACCGGCGGTTGCTCTGCCCCGGGGGTTTCGTCGGCCTGGATGTCGATCAGCGCGCGGTCGGCGCTGGCGTTGGCAGCCAGGCTCTCCAGGTCCAGTTCAGCCGGACTGGATCCTGCGTTGGGACCGGGTTCCACGGTGCCCGAGCCGCCGGGAGCACTCACGGTTCAACAGTATCCGCCGTTGGCGCGTTGGACCGGTCGGCGGAGGCGCTGTAGTCAGGGACGTCGGCGCTTAGCGCCGGCATGCCGCCGAGATCGACGCCAGCGCATTCCCGCCCGCGATTTTTGGCGCTGACGTCGATCTCGGCGCCGTCATCGGCAGATCCGGGGCGCCGACGGCGCGGGCTTAGCGCCGAGGGACGATGGTATCGAGGTTGCGGCTGGCCAGGAAGTCGTGGACGGTTCCTCCGGGGCGGTCGATATCGAAGAGGCGTTGAGTGAGCGCGTTGATCTCATCGACCGCGGTGCCAACACGTTCGAGCACCTCGGTGCGGGCGAGGTGACGCACGTCGTTGTCAAGCGCGGCCGTCAGCTCGACGACGCGCCGATAGCCTTCCTCGGCCATCGAGATCAGGTCGGCGCGATAGCGGTCGTCGAGTTTGCCGCGCAACTGTTCGCTGTTGAGCTGCTCGACGACCTCCGGATCGGCGGTGGCATCCGCGGAGTGCAGGCGGGCGATCTCGGCGGCATAGATCTTCTGGCGCTTCTCCCAGGCGCTCTCGCAGTCCAACGCGGCGGTGCGGACGATCAGATTGACCGCCATCACGTAGCCGGTGGCCGCCTGCTCGGCCGGGGAGTCCCCGCCGGGGACATCCCAGCGCACAAACGCGGCAGGTCGAAGATCGGACGCGGCGGCGGCAATCAAACCCCCCACGTCGATACCGGTCACCGCCGACTGCCATCCGCTGCGGCGGCGGTATTGCACGCCAGAAACCAAGCCAGGTGGTAGTTGGCGACGGCTTTCTCTCCGGCCACCAGCGCCTCGATGGCGGCCAACAGCTGCCAGTTGCCGACTGCGGGCACCTCGATGTCCTCGGGATAACTGTCCAGGACGCGCGCGGCGATCTTGACCAGTTCGCCGTGCAGCAACTCGGCTTCGGATTCGAGCACGCCGGTGCCCCGCGAGGCGGCCTTGGCCAAAGTGTGCGCCAGCATCGGCAGCCCGTCGCGCCAGTGGGTGGCTTGGCTCAGCTGCCAGCCCAGCTCTTCGACCTCGGGTGCGCGACGGGCTCGGGTCGAGGTCGGCACCGGCTCGTCATCGGGATCTGGAAGATAGTGGATCGGGGTGTAGGCGACAGAAAGCTTCACCTCGCCCAACAGCGCCTCAAGGTCACCGCGGCGATGCGCTGGTTCGAGAAGCGTTACGGCAGCAGGTATTTCGATACCGGGCGGGATCCAGCCGCTGGCCACATCGGTCACCAACACCGTGGTGTCATCGGGGCGATCCCCGATAGCCCAGGCCAGCCGCGGTTGCTGGCGGGTCACCGCGGCCAGCAGGCGCTGTAACCGCGTGCGCGCCGTCGCATCTGCGGACAATGCACCGGCCAGGGCGCCGCCAGTGGCAGCCATGGCGCTTTGGCCCCCGACGCCGGGTGGCGACGGCGACGGACTCGGCGGGGCGGGTTGACGCACCATCGCGGTGGGCTGACTGGGACCTGGCCCTCCCGCCGAGGGATGAACCGGCGCCGACGCGGCCGGTGACGGCGGTCCGCTTATCGGCGTTGACGGCGCTGACAGTGCGGTTGGCGGCGCTGCTGCGGCCGGTGGCCGTAGGTCGGAGCCGTAGGTCGGCAACGAGCCCGACGGCGCGGATGGCGCTACGAAGGGGCCGGCGGCGGGCCCGGTCACCATCGGCGCGGCCGGCTCGGAGGGGTACGCCACCGGCGGTGGCGACGGTGCGACAGGCGGGACCGGCGCCTGTTGCGGTGGAGTGGGCGCATCGCCCATCGTGACCGGTATACCCCCTGCGGCAGACGGGAAGGTCGGCGCGGTGGGGGGAGACGGCGGCACCTGCGACGCCATCGCCTGCACCGTGCCCCCGGACAGCAGGCCTGGCGCCCCGGGCGACATCGGCGCGCTTAACGGGCTGCCAGTGGCCGGAACTGCAGCGGCGGGGCTACCCGCCAGCCCAGGCGGAGCCACGTTCGCCATCGACGATGGTGGTGAGAAGGACCCGGGTTGCATTGGAAGTCCTCCGGCGAAGCCGCCTACACCCCCTGGGCTCCCGGCTCCGCCGGAACCCATTCCGCCTAGCGGTGGTGCGGGCGCCGACGGAGCGCCCACCATGCCACTAGTCCCGGGACCTGGCATCGCAATACCGTGTTGGGGCCCGACGGCACCCGTTGGCGCAGCGACTACGCCGCTGGCCCCTGGGCCTGGTGGCGGCCCGGCTGGCGCCTGCCCAGTTGGTGTCAGGCCGGCCGATGCGGGAGCGCCAGGCGTGGGGCCGGTTGGCGCAGCCCCAGCCGACGGATGGAGAGCGGCTACTACGCCACTGGCCCCGGGACCCGGCGTTACGCTGCTCGCCGCTGCGGCAGGTGCCGGGGCACCGGACGCCCCAGATCCGCCGCCTGTCATCGAGCCGGCAGGTCCCGCGGATGTCGACGCAGCAGGCAGAGCGCCAGCTCCGCGGTCCGCCGTCGAACCTGCGGGTCCCCCGGGCGCCATAGCTCCGACACCATTGCCGGCGTCACCGATTTCCGTCGAATCGGGCATATCCCTCGGCACCAGTGTGCCGTCACCTTTCGCGGCGCTACCGTCCGGAAATGGGTCGGATCCAGGTGCGCCCGGCTTCTGGTCAAGTTGGCCTCGGACCTGGTCCTTAATTGCATTAAGGTCGGGCTGCTGCTTTCCCCCGAGCCCAGCATTATGGGCCAACCCGCGAAACGATTGATCGTTGCCCTGCGCGGTCAGGACTTCCTGGCCTGCGTCCATTATGTTGTCGGAACACGCTGCGGCGGCCTGGTTGGCGTCCCGCTGGCATTCGGCGATTTCTTCGGAAATCTCGGCAACTTTAGTCTCAAAGTCTTTTTTGGAATTTATGATCTCGTCGATCTTTCCATTACCTCGATCAGCAATTCCTGTCAGAATGGCGCGAAGTAACACCGCGTTGTTGTGGCCCTGCTGCAAGGCCTTCTCGTAGACTTCGTTCTTCTCGACCACGCTGAACGCTTGGTCCGCTCCTTCGCGAAAAGCTTCGCGAATGGCGCTGGCGGTGGCTCCCTCCTGTTGCGCTAGGGTAATATCGATGGCCTTTTGGAGCATATCGTGAAGACGCGTATAATTTGCTGCGACCGATTTGCGATTAGCAATAGCATTACCGAGGATCATTATCGTTTCTTGGCTGACCCATTGGAGACCGACTAGCAGCGCCGACCATTCACCGGGCGGGTAATCGGGAGTCATTTGCACATCTGTTTGATTGATGCGGTCGCCTCATTGGAGGCATTGCCCGCCGACTTTAGGCCGGAATCGGAATAAGTTAACCCATCTAAGTAGTACATAAGGACTTCCTGGTATAGGTTCGCCTGCCTGCGGACCGTGCTCGCCAACTCAGGCGGCGTTGCGGGTTCCTCGGAGAGTCTTATCAGTAGATAGCGGCTGCCGAAATCTAACGCTTGCCGCGTGCTCGTAGCTATGGTGAGTTGCGCCATCGGGTCACTGTTGTCGCCGCCTCGCGCGTCAGCCAGGTCCAGCGCACGTTCCACATTTCCGAAGGCAGTGCATATGTGGGCCTTCGCATCCGCGGTCTGCTGTTCTGTGTAGATGGGCGCGGACGACGTTGGCGATGCCTTGGTGCCTGGCCTAAGCCAGCACCCGATCGCAAGCCCGATCGCCGCTAGGGCGATCGCTAGCGAAGCGAGCACCGGCCACCGCGGCGAGCGGGGCACCGCTCTCCGCGGCCAAGGCGGCTGGGCAGGCGTCGGCGCAGACGGATTCGGAGGCACACTCGACACAGTGTTGGATGCTACCGCTGAACCCGAGTTGCGGTAGTCACCTTCTCTTGAGGGACCAAGGTCATTCGTGAGTACATGTCGCGGTTCGCGGCAAAATTGCAGCGAACTTCAGCTGGCAGTTTCGATTGCATCTTGTATCGGTTTGTTATTTGCGCCGCTGCCTAAATGGATGGTATCGGCGGTTAGGCCGGGGAAACGTCGATTATTGTGCTGCTCGCTCCGCCCCGGGTTACGGGCGCATGCGAAAGGGGATATTGAAGCTGGGTTGGCAGCGCCTCGCTACCGCTGCCGTCGTTAGCATCTTCATGATTGCTTACCTTTAACAAATGTCGAATAAATTCGTCCACACAGTCGGCGATTAATTTGAGCCAAGCCGAATTCAAGAAGACAGCCGGCCATGCCTCAGATGCGGCCGTGCTGTACCGGAAAAAAAGTCCAGCCTCCTAGAAATCAGTTATGAGATTTAAGTCAAACCAGTCTTCGGAGATCCCTTCGCGCAAGTTAGCGTCAAGCTCGTCGTAGGTTTGAACAATAGCGTGCGAAAAGGGTACAGCATCATTCTCTCCCAACCACCCGCGATCAACGAGCTCGTGATCCACAGTCATACTCACGCGCCCTGGATAGTTCACGGGATCGGGCTGACTTAAAAATACTCGGGCATCAAGGCCTTGTTTGTACCAACGCGATCTTGGTGAATCAGAATAACTGCCGGGACGAGCCCGTTGGCTGAGGATAAAAAGTATGCATTTTTCAGCATCCTCGAGGTTTCTAAACATCCAGTATCGGCCTCGCGAACCCCGCTCTTGCTCATCAATATAGTAGACACCGTCCTCACAAACGATGTAGCAAAAAGCATCTCCGTTCTCAAAAAAGGCTAATTCGGACTCGCTAACCATTTCCGGAGGGCGCGCCCCCCAGAAGACCTGCTCCGCCGTTTCCCATGGCTCTGGCGTACGTTTTTCTTGGCCTGGGTATCTTCCGCGTTTTCGTAGGTCCACTTCCTGCCAAAAATACCATGCCTTCACAATCCGGTGCATGCTTGGGTGGAATTTGCGCAAGTCAATATGGTAATCGGTCATGCTATCCTACCCCGTAATATTGGTCGCACATATCCTCTAAAAAGCCTCTATCGATAAGATCTTGTACACGCGCCTTCGAGCCGCGCGGTGCAATTAACCGATATTGGGGTCCGCCGCCCGGGTGGCCGAACCATGGTGCGGCGAGAGATTCGTCGATCTTCCAACCGGGTGGAAGACCGCTTTCCGCGTGAACAATATATTGGTGCATTTCTTTACCTAAACTATCGTGCGGAAGAGCACGGGCCTCGTAAGGAGTCCCTTCAGGTGCCAGCCATGCGCCACCCGGATGCCCAATCCTGTCTACTGTGCTGCCGTCGAGCCGCGCAATCTCGGCTTCCGTCAAGTTGTGGGCAGTTCCAGGCATGGCGTAAGGCTTAGCCGGGTCGTCGGCATCCGGATATATCAGTTGACCTTTGTCGTCAACAAAGTGTTCGTGATACTGCTCTCTCGTGAGGTCGCCGAACGGTTTGGCATCTGGAAAGATTTCGCTCGCTGTCGGTGGGTGGTGATCGCCACCGCTGCCAGCACCACCGTCGCCGCCGTGACCATCACCGCCACCGACGTCACTTTGTCCATGCCCTCTGTGGCCGCCACCCCCGTGGCCGTCGCCGTGGCGACTGCCGCCATGGCCGTCGACGGCGCCGCCACTACCGCCGTGTGGCCGTACTGGTGGTGCTTCGGCGGGGGGCCCGCTGTGCGGCCCGGGGTTGTGGGTCAACGGTGGTTCGTGTGGCTGCCCTGACGATGGCAAAGAGTCCGGACGCCCAGGCGCCACTCCAGCTCGGGGCTGCGCTGCGTCAGCGGCCTTGGACGCGAGTTCACCCGAATCTTGACCGGCTGACACTGCTGCGTGTGTCGAAAGAGCGGAGGCCGGGAAGGCTTCCCCAACGATCGGTAGGTGGGCCGAACCTGAGCCCGCAGCCACGAGTTGGGGTACGTCGTCTGCCGGTATATGGACATCGCCAGAGGGAACCGATGCCGCGGGTTGCGGCGCCTCAGTCGCTGGCAGATCGCTGTCTGGTGGCGGAGTCGACGGAGCTGGTTGGTGGGGCACTTCTGCCGGCGGAGCGTCTCCAACTGGTGAAGTTGCCGCCGCTTGCGGGTGCGGCTCTGCTGCGGGCGGCGGCCCCTCGCCTGATGGAGTCGCCGCTGCAGGTGGCGTTGCCTCGGCCGCTGGCGGGGGAGCTTCGGCCGGCGGCGGAGTTGCTGGAGGTGGTGGGGACTCGGCCAGCGGTGGGATGTCGTCGCCGGATGGATGCGGTGGGCCACCGCCTGGCGGTGGCGGTGAGCCGTGGCCTGGAGGCGCTGGCTCGACCGGGGGCCTGGGGCTCTCACCCGGCCCGGGACTGTCGGTGACCAGCGGCTTGGCCTCGGTTGGGCTGTGCGGCGGCGTGTTATGGGGCGCTGATGCGGGTTTGGCCTCGGCTGGGCCGTGCGGCGTTGAGCCGTAGGGCGTCAGGTCGTGCGGCGGTGCCGGCGGTTCGTGAGGCGGTGCAGGGTGCGGCTCTGGCAGGTGAGCGCCGGGTTTCGGTGCGTCCTCGAGCGCTCGCGGAATCGCGGCTTCCTTGGGGGCTGCCTTGGCCGCGGCTGCCGCCCCGTCAACGGCAGTGCGAGCACCCTTGCCCGCCGCCGCGGCTTCGCCGCCACCAGGAACAAACAGCGTCGCAAGGTCGAATGTGCTCTTGCCGGCGGCCTCGGCAGGGTTGGTCGTCCATTCGTCCCAGTGGACGGCGTTTTTACCCAGGTCTTTCCACGCCTGCGCGACCCCGGGCGCGTGCTCGCCACCGAGACCGACCAGCGGGGCCATCCCGTCGATCATCTGTGACCAGGACTGGTACCAGCCTTGCGGCTCGACGTAAGCCCGAACCAGCCCGTAGTCCCAGCCGTCTTTGACCAGACCGCCGGCCTCCTCGCCCAGCCCTTTACCGAACTGGCCCACTTGGTTGAGCGCCCGGCCGACGTCGGTGTGGTGCAGGAACTGATCCCATTCCTTTTCGGCGTAGCGGCCCATGGTGGTCAGAATCGTCTCCGCTTCGGTGAGCGTGGTGGCGACTTGGTGGCGCAGCGCATCGACTTCGGCGGTGAAGTTGTTGACGATCGTGCGAATGTCGTTGGCGATCTTTTTGATCTCGTCTTCGTCCTGGGCGGTCAAAAACTCCCAAACTTCTTTCAAGCCCGTCATCGGGTCGCAGATGCGCGACAACAGATCCCTGATCGCCGCGTGGACGTTGTCGATCTTTGCCGCATACGCGGTGAGCTGGCTCGCAATTAGCGTGCACTGCTGCAAGATTGCGGCCGCGCTGCGATGAGCGTCACCGAACGCCGCCGCCACCATCGGTCCTTCGGGCATCTGCTGGGCGCCAATGGCGCCCATCGGCCCGACGGCACTGGCTATTTCGCCGACTTCGAAGTTTGCGCCGGCGCTGATCCAAGCCGCCGCGGCGACCCGCAGCTCGGCCGAATCCCCGTTCGGCCAGATCATTCCGATGAAGGGAGCCACCCAGCCCCAGCCTGCCGGGGCGCCGACACCGCTGCCAACCGCCGAGGGCGCCGAGCCCGCCGGCACCGGGGCGGTCCGATGCGGGACGGGAAGAGCCTCGCCGTGCCCGGAGATATTCGACGACGTGTCGGCCACCGAATAGTTGTGCGCCGACATCCGCACGCCATAGCCCAGCCCGCACAACCCATTGCGGGTGGTCGCCATCGCCTCGAACAGCCTGGACGCCGAACTGTTATAGGTTCGTCCGAACGCCGCACCGGCGGGATCATCACCGGCCATCCCGTCGCATCCGGACAGCGCGGAGGTCAATGTCGAGACGACCGAACCCAAATTCTCGCCGGTCGTAACCACAGCGGTGCCCGCGCCATCCAGTGCCGCCGGATCAACGGCAAGCGGCGCCATCAGCTCACGACCACATGGCCGTATTCGTCGCTACCGCGCCCGTGTAGTTGTGATGTGCCGTGGCCCCAGCAGTCTTCAACTGCCCCAACGCTTCCCGCATCATCGCTTCACCACGCGACCAATGCTGGTGCGCCTCGGCATGAGCTGCGGCCGCCTGCCCCGACCACGTCCCGTGCAGGTGCGTCACCAACGTGTCGATTTCAGCGACCAGGCTCTCGGCGTGGCGCACAAACTCACCCATCCGCTCCAGCGCATCGGCCAGCGCGTCGGGATCTACGCTAAATGCATCACTCAATCTTGACAGCCGACATCACGTGGGCCGACGCCGAATCCATACCCTGGAAGTCAACGCCGGCGATACCGACCGCCTCCGCCAACTTCGACAGTCCCAGCTGCACCTCGCCGGCCCCGCGATGCCACAGATCCCACGCCTGGCCGAAGGCGCCGCCCGCACCACCCTGCCACCCTGCCAGCATGTCGCGGACCTGACCATCAAGCTCAGAAAGCCTGGTATGCAAGTCCTTTGCCGCACCCGATAACGCCTGCGAAACCCCGCCCATCACCTCAGGGCTAACCCGCAACGGCTCCCGCTCAGCCATGGCAGCAAACCTAATGGCCAAGGGCACACCGCACAATTCACCGGCACGAGACCAACTGCCACACTGGAGCTATGAGCCGCGCGCATGTCCAGCTGTTGACCCGTGCCGGCTGCCTGATCTGCGATCGGGCGCACGGGCAGCTGGAGAAGCTGGCCGCCGAACTCGACTTCGAGCTGTCGACCGCCGACGTCGACGCCGCCGCCGCGGCCGGCAACACCGGGCTGCGCGCCGAGTTCGGCGACCGGCTGCCGGTGGTGCTGCTCGACGGCCGCGAACACAGTTACTGGGATGTCGACGAGCCCCGGCTGCGCAAAGACTTAGAGGGGCGCAGGTGACGACCGCGCAAATTTGGTGGCCCAACTGTAAAACGTCTACCGTGGAGCTCAGTTCGATCACTGGTGATAGCAAGGGAGCAGGCCAGGTGATGCAGCCGTGAGCGTCCTGCTCTTCGGGGTGTCGCACCGCAGCGCGCCGGTCTCCGTTCTGGAACAGCTGAGCACCGACGAATCCGACCAAATCAAGATCATCGACGCGATGATGCAGTCGCCGCTGGTCACCGAGGCCATGGTGCTGTCCACCTGCAACCGGGTCGAGGTCTACGCCGTCGTCGACGCCTTCCACGGCGGTCTGGCGGTCATCGGTCAGGTGCTTTCCGAGCATTGCGGGATGTCGCTGGGCGAGCTCACCAGGTACGCCTACGTCCGCTACAGCGAGGCCGCCGTCGAGCATTTGTTCGCGGTGACCAGCGGCCTGGATTCCGCTGTGGTCGGCGAGCAGCAGGTGCTCGGTCAGGTGCGCCGCGCCTACGCCGCCGCCGAGGCCAACCGTACGGTCGGCCGGGTGCTGCACGAGCTTGCCCAGCGCGCGCTGGCGGTCGGCAAACGCGTGCATACCGACACCGCGATCGACGCCGCAGGTGCGTCGGTGGTCTCGGTCGCGCTGGGTATGGCCGATAAGAAACTGGGTCAAGCTGGGCTGAAAGGCAAGACCGCGGTGGTCGTGGGCGCGGGGGCAATGGGCGCCCTGTCGACGGCTCACCTGGCCCGCGCCGGCGTCCGGGACATCCACGTCGTCAACCGGTCAATGCCCCGCGCGCAGCGGCTGGCCCGCAAGATCCGCGAATCGGGCGTGGGGGCCGAAGCGCTGAGCTTCGATCGCCTGGCGTCCGCGCTGGCCGACGCCGACGTGGTGGTGAGCTGCACCGGGGCCGTGCGCCCGGTGGTGTCACTGGCCGACGTGCACCACGGGCTGGCCGCCGCCCACCGCGACGAATCGGACCAGCCGCTGGTGATCTGCGACCTGGGCATGCCGCGCGACGTCGACCCGGCGGTGGCCGGGCTGCCGGGCGTTTGGGTCGTGGACATGGATCGTGTGCAACGGGAACCGTCGGCTCGGGCCGCGGCCGCTGACGCCGAGGCCGCCCGCCGCATTGTCGCCACCGAAGTCGCCACCTACCTCGCGGGGCAGCGGATGGCCGAGGTCACCCCGACGGTGACTGCGCTGCGACAGCGCGCCGCCGACGTCGTCGAGGCCGAGTTGCTGCGGCTGCACAACCGGTTGCCGGACCTCGACGCCGCCCACCGCGACGAGGTGGCCCGGACCGTGCGGCGGGTGGTGGACAAGCTGCTGCACGCGCCCACCGTCCGGATCAAGCAGTTGGCCAGCGCACCGGGCGGCGACAGCTACGCCGAGGCGCTGCGCGAGCTGTTCGAACTGGACCAGACCGCCGTCGACGCCGTCGCTACAGCGGGTGAATTGCCCGTTATACCAAGCGAATCCGCTGAGTAGCCGCTTGTCCGACGTGATCCGGATAGGTACCCGGGGCAGCCTGCTGGCCACCGCTCAAGCCGGTGGCATCCGCGACACATTGCTCGCCAATGGTTGTGCCGCCGAGCTGGTGACGATCAGCACCGAAGGCGACCGCTCGGCGGATCCGGTCGCCAGCATCGGCGTCGGGGTCTTCACCGCCGCGCTGCGGGAGGCCGTCCACGACGGCCGTGTCGATGTGGCGGTGCATTCGCACAAGGACTTGCCGACCGCCGACGATCCGCGGTTCGTGATCGCCGCGATACCGCCGCGAGAGGATCCCCGCGACGCTGTCGTGGCCCGTGCCGGGTTGGTGCTGGCACAGCTGCCGAGCGGCTCGACGGTCGGCACATCGTCGCCCCGGCGGGCGGCACAGCTTAGAGCACTGGGTCTCGGTTTGGAAATCCGCCCCCTAAGAGGCAACCTAGATACCAGGTTGAACAGGGTAAGCAGCGGTGATCTGGACGCAATTGTGGTAGCCCGGGCGGGTTTGGCCCGACTAGGGCGCCTCGATGACGTCACCGAGACGTTGGAGCCGGTACAGGTGTTGCCGGCGCCGGCTCAAGGCGCGCTCGCTGTGGAGTGCCGCTCCGGGGACACCCGGCTGGCGGCACTGCTGGCGGAGCTCGACGACGCCGACACCCGCGCGGCCGTCACCGCCGAGCGTGCCCTGCTCGCCGAACTGGAGGCGGGTTGCTCCGCGCCAGTGGGGGCGATCGCGGAGGTGGTCGAGTCCATTGACGAGGACGGCCGCGTCTTCGAGGAGCTGTCGCTGCGCAGCTGCGTGGCGGCGCTGGACGGATCCGACGTGATCCGTGCGTCCGGAATCGGCAGTCCGGATCGGGCACGAGAGCTCGGGCTCTCGGTGGCCGCCGAGCTGTTCGCGCTGGGCGCACGGGAACTCATGTCGACTGCGCGGTGAGACACCCGCACGACGAAGTGACTGGGAGACACAGATGACGACGCGAGGGCGCAAGCCGCGGCCCGGCCGCATCACGTTCGTGGGCTCGGGTCCGGGGGACCCGGCTCTGCTGACCACGCGGGCCGCTACGGTGCTGGCGAATGCCTCCCTGGTGTTCATCGACCCCGACGTGCCCGAGCCGGCGTTGGCGCTGATCGGCAAGGACCTGCCGCCGGTGTCCGGGCCGGCGGAGCTGAGCGCACAGCCGGACGGCGGAGCCGCCGATGCGGCTGGTACCGACGAACAGCCCGCCGCCGTGGTGTGGGTCGGACCCGACATCCGCCCCGCTCTCGGTGATCCGGCCGAAGTGGCCAAAACGTTGGTCGCAGAGGCCCGTAACGGGACCGACGTGGTGCGGCTCGTCGCCGGTGATCCGCTGTCGGTGGACTCGGTGATCGCCGAGGTGAACGCCGTCGCTCGCACGCACTTGCACTTCGAGGTCGTGCCCGCGCTGGCCGCCACCTCCGCGGTGCCGACCTACGCGGGGTTGCCGCTGGGCTCGTCGCACACCGTTGCCGACGTGCGCGACCCACATGTGGATTGGGCCGCTTTGGCGGCGGCGCCGGGCCCGCTGATTTTGCAGGCCACGTCATCGCGCGTGGCCGACGCGGCGCGCACGCTCATCGAGTACGGGCTTGCCGACACCACCCCCTGCGTGGTGACGTCCTCGGGCACCACCTGCGCGCAGCGCTCGGTGGAGTCCACGCTGGGCGGGTTGACCGATTCGGCCCTCCAGATGGGCTCTGTAGGCACCGACCCCGCCGCACCGGCGCCGGTGGTGGTGACGATCGGCAAGACGGTGCACAACCGGGCCAAGCTGAACTGGTGGGAGAGCCGGGCACTCTACGGCTGGACCGTGCTGGTGCCGCGGACCAAGGATCAGGCCGGCGAGATGAGCGAGCGGCTGACCGCGCATGGCGCATTGCCGATCGAGGTGCCGACCATCGCCGTCGAGCCGCCGCGCAGCCCCGCCCAGATGGAGCGCGCGGTCAAGGGCCTGGTCGATGGCCGCTACCAGTGGGTCGTGTTCACCTCCACCAACGCCGTACGCGCAGTGTGGGAGAAGTTCGGCGAATTCGGACTTGACGCGCGCGCGTTCTCCGGTGTGAAGATCGCCTGCGTTGGCGAATCGACGGCTGACCGGGTGCGCGCGTTCGGGATCAGCCCAGAGCTGGTGCCTTGCGGCGAGCAGTCGTCGCTGGGCCTGCTGGACGAATTCCCGCCGTATGACAGCATTTTCGACCCGGTGAACCGGGTCCTGCTGCCGCGCGCCGACATCGCCACCGAGACGCTGGCCGAGGGCCTGCGCGAACGTGGCTGGGAGATCGAGGATGTCACCGCCTACCGGACGGTGCGCGCGGCCCCGCCGCCGGCGGCCACCCGGGAAATGATCAAGGCCGGTGATTTTGACGCGGTGTGCTTCACGTCCAGCTCGACCGTGCGCAACCTGGTCGGCATCGCCGGCAAGCCGCATGCACGCACCATCGTCGCGTGCATCGGTCCCAAAACCGCCGAGACCGCCGCCGAATTCGGCTTGCGCGTCGACGTGCAACCCGAGACCGCCGCGGTGGGCCCGCTGATCGAAGCGCTGGCTGAGCACGCCGCCCGGCTGCGCGCCGAGGGCGCATTGCCGCCGCCGCGTAAGAAGAGCCGCAGGCGCTAGTGGCCGGCAGACAGCCGAGCGTGCGTGTTTGTGCGACGACACGCCGTCGAAGCTGGCATTCTGCGCACGCTCGCGGCTACATCGGCGCGCCGGGGATCGCGACTTGAGCGGTAGCGGGTATCCTCGGCAGCGCCCGCGGCGGCTACGCTCCACGCCGGCGATGCGCCGGTTGGTGGCGCAAACATCGTTGGAGCCAAGGCATTTGGTGCTGCCGATGTTCGTCGCCCACGGCATCGACGAGCCGCGGCCGATCACTTCGATGCCCGGCGTGGTGCAGCACACCCGCGGATCGTTGCGTGCCGCCGCCGCAGCGGCGGTGGCCGCCGGGGTCGGCGGGCTGATGCTCTTCGGCGTGCCCCGCGACGAGGACAAGGACGCCGCGGGGTCGGCGGGCTGCAATCCCGACGGCATCCTCAACGTCGCGCTGCGCGACCTGGCCAACGACCTCGGCGATGCCACCGTGCTGATGGCCGACACCTGTCTGGACGAATTCACCGACCACGGGCACTGCGGTGTGCTGGATGAGCGCGGCCGGGTGGACAACGACGCGACCCTGGAACGATACGTGAAATTGGCTGTTGCACAGGCGGATTCGGGTGCGCACGTGGTCGGTCCCAGCGGGATGATGGACGGTCAGGTCGCGGCGATCCGTGATGGCTTGGACGCCGCAGGCCACGCCGACGCGGTGATCCTGGCCTACGCCGCCAAGTTCGCCTCGGCGTTTTACGGCCCGTTCCGTGAAGCCGTGAGCTCGAGCCTGTCCGGTGATCGACGGACCTACCAGCAGGAGCCGGGCAATGCCCAGGAAGCGCTGCGCGAGGTGCAGTTGGACCTCGACGAGGGCGCCGACATCATCATGGTCAAACCCGCGACGGCGTACCTCGATGTAGTAGCAGCCGCCGCCGAAGTTTCGCCGGTGCCGGTCGCCGCCTACCAGGTGTCAGGGGAGTACGCGATGATCCGCGCAGCGGCCGCCAACGGCTGGATCGACGAGCGCGCCGCCGCACTGGAGTCCCTGACCGGTATCCGGCGGGCCGGCGCGGACATCGTGCTGACGTATTGGGCCGCCGAGGCGGCGGCCTGGCTGTCGTGACGGGCCCCGTCCCGGCACCGCCGCCCGAGCGGCCGCAGCCATGCACCCGGCCCGTCGACGTCGACACCGGCTTTTGGCTGTGGCTGGTCGCGACGCCGCTGATGGTGATCGGCTATGTCGCCGACATGGTCGGGTCATCGGCCGGTCGCGGATCAGGGCTTCTCTATCTCGCATCGGGGCTTTTCACCGTCGTGTTGGGTGCGATCGTGGTGACTTTTCTGATCCTGATGCGGGCCGGTTACCGCTGGGCTCGCACGGTGTTGAGCGGCGGCGGCATCGCGACCGTCGTCTACGTCGGAACCAGGCTGTTCACCGTGACCTGGCCACCGATGTTCGCGGTGATCTGCGGCGTCGCCGGCATCGTCGGCTCGGTGCTGATCGCCGGCGGGATGTTCCTGCTGCACCGCAGCGACGCCCACGAGTACTTCACCAGATGAGCGGCCGCGAGGGCCCCAGGTGATTTGGTGTCGGGCACGCCGGGGGAAGATGCTTCTGTGACCGGAAGCACGGATACCGAGCCGGCTCCGCTCTTTCGGGAAGTCGGCGCCAGCTGGTACTGGGTGCTGGCCGGCCCACTGTCGGCGGTGGCCACGCTGTGGATCGAGAAGTCCAACGGTTACGGCTGGCAACCCGCGGTGCCGCTGCTGTTTTTGGTACTGGTGAGCAGTTTCGTGGGGCTGCAGGTAAAGGCGGCGCGCATCCATACATCGGTGGAACTGACCGGTCAGACGCTGCGTCAGGGCACCGAAACCATCAAAGTGGCTGAGATCGTGAAGGTCTACCCGCCAGCCGACCATCCGCTGACGTCGCGGAAGGACCTGGCGCGTTGGCAGTCGGCACGTGCGCTCGGTGAGCTGGTCGGGGTGCCCAAGGGCCGGATCGGCATCGGTCTGCGACTCACCGGCTGTCTCACCGCGCAAGCTTGGGCCCGCAAACACCGGCACTTGCGTGCCGCGCTGACCCCGTTGGTCGAGGAGCGCGTCGGGCCGAACGGCCCTGCCCTCGAGTCGCAGGACGACGACGACGCCGGATCACCTTGGTGACGGGCCGATTTCGGGCGGTTGTCGAGCTCGCCCTGGCCTGCGCCGCGGCGGCGGGCTGCGCGTTCAGCTGGTCGGGGGCGCGCTGCACCGTGGCCGTCGCACCGGTAGCTCATGGCCAGCCGGTGACCACGTCGGTGGTCTACGATCCTGCGCTGCTGCTGTTGACGCTGCTGCTGGCGACCGCGGCCGGGATGCTGGCCGTGATCGGGGTGGCCCGGATGTGGCGAGCCGGGCGGCGCTCGACGGTCCGACGCGTGCTCAGCCGACCGCCAGCGCCTGATCGGCCAGTGCGCCGATCACCGGTGCCAGCGTCTTGGCGTAGGCGATCGTCAGGTGATTGTCGTCGCGGTACACCAGGTCGTTGCCCACGATGACCGGACAGCGCTCGGCCGTGCAGAACAGCGGGGTCAGATCGGCGTAATGGCCGCCGCTGGCCGTCGCCGCGGCCTTCTCGGTCGCGATGCCGGCGTCATCGACGGCCGCCGACCGCGCCGGTGAGCAGGCGCCGGCGTCGGCCAGGTGCTCGGACAAGCAGGTGGGCACCGTGCTGTGCGGATCGGGGATTGGCCCGAGCACCAGCACCGTTGCGCCGGTGCTGCGCAGCTGGGCCACCAGACGGCCAAGGCTGTCGACCCACGCCGGGTCATAGGAGGTGAAGCCGAAGTCCGCGCCGTAGCGTCGGCCCGCTCCGAGCACGACCAGCCGCGGATGCTCGGCCCGCAGCCGGTCGACGATCTCGCGGCGCCACTGCTCGCACTCGGTGTACTCGCGGCCCAGGTACGGGCTGGTGATCGGCAGGTCCTGCAGCGGACAGGTGACCTTGCCCAGCGTCTCCAGTCGCCAATGACGTTGCGCAGCAACCTCTTCTAGCGCCGGGCTCCACATGCCGGCATGCGAATCGCCGACCAGCACCGCCGTCGTCGTCGAGGCGGTATCGGCGCTCGCGCATTCGGCCTGCCCGACATCGCGCCATGAGCGCACGCATCCGTTGAGGAACACCGCAGGTTTGTCGGCGGCCGCATCGGCAAGCGGCGGAGTCAGATTCGACGGGACCGCGGTCGTGTTCGCCGCCGCCGCGACCGCGGCCTGAGCTTGCGCGAACGCCTGTGCCACGCCAGCATCGCGCGGATCTGCGGCGCGGCTGGGCGTCGGCGTGATCGAAATCTTCGGTGCTGCAACAGCAGTCCCGTGGCCGACCGGTGCCGGCACCACGAAGAGCAGCGTGGTGGCCACGCAGACCGCCGCCGCGGTGACGGCCCCGCCCAACGCCAGACTGCGCCCGGCAGACCGGCGCAGCGGACGAGCGAACCGGGCGGGGTTCTCCACCAGGTGCAGCGTGATCACTGCCAGGCCCGCCGAGACGACGCTGGCGGCAACACGATCCGCCAGTCCCGCGCGATGACCCAACATGTGCGGCATGAGCAATAGCACCGGCCAGTGCCACAGATACCAGGAATACGATATTCGGCCGATGGCCCGCATCGGCGGCATGGACAGCAGCCGGCCCGCTCCGGCGCCGCTGGCACAACCCCCGCCAATCACCAGCGCCGTGCCCAGCACCGGCAGCAGCGCCGCGGTGCCCGGGTAGGCGGTGCCGGTCCCCAGTGTGATGCAGCTCAGCACGATCACACCCAGCCCGCCCCCGCTGGCAATCGCGGCCGCGCGCGCCGGAAGTTGTTGCCAGCGTGCGGCCGACAGCGCCACCAGGCCGCCGACGGCCAGTTCCCAGGCTCGGGTAGGCAACGAGAAGAACGCCCACGGCGGCGAGCTGTGGGTCCACGCCAGCGATAACGCGAAAGAGCCTGCGGCGACGGCCGTGAGCAGTGCAGCCCGCAAGCGGATGCGGCGCGCCAGCCAGGCCGTCGCGATGATCAGCGCCGGCCAGAGCAGATAGAACTGCTCTTCTACACCCAGCGACCAGTAATGCTGGAACGGCGACGGCGGGACGTCGGCGGCCAGGTAGTCGGTGCCCTGCATGGCGAAGCGGTAGTTGCCGACATACAGCGCGCTGGCGATGCCGTCACCGAGGACGGTCCTGGCCTGCAACGGCGGCAGCAACAGCGCCGAGCCGATCGCAGTGGCGATGCCGACCGTCGCAGAGGCCGGCAACAGCCGCCGGGCCCGTGCCCCGTAGAAGCGGCGCAGCCGCACGGTTCCGGCGGCGGCAACCTCGCGCCAGAGCAGCCCGGTGATCAGGAAACCGGAGATGACGAAGAAGACGTCGACGCCGACGTAGCCGCCGCCCACCCCCGGCATCCCGGCATGAAACAGCACGACGGCCAGCACAGCGATGGCACGCAGGCCTTCAATGTCCGGGCGGAAGCCCGCCGGCGGCGTCGCCGAACCCAGCTCCGCCCCGCGGGACGAGCCGATGATGCTGACTGGCTGTGACGCGCCACCTGAACTCAGGACGCCAACCAGGCTAGCTCCCCGGGTAGCTGTTCACGCCAGAACGAGACGTCGTGTCCGCCCGCCGAGAATCCACCCGACGGCGCCCTGCGCAGCTGGGCGATGAATTGATGGGTGGCCGGGGCGAAGCGATCGTTGTTACCGCAATCCACGCGCAGCGGAATCGACGACAGCGCCGGCAGCCCGAAGACGGTATTGCGCGTCCAGTCGTCATAGCTGTCGAACGCCCCGCGGGTGCTGCCGGTGAACGACTGATACAGCGCCGGGCTCACCGCGCAGATCCCGGCGGTGCGCTGCGGACCCAGCCTGGAGCCGAGCAACATCGCCCCGTATCCGCCCATCGACCAGCCGATGAACCCCACCCGCGAGATATCCAGGCCCATCGTCGCCAGCAGCGGGATCAGCTCGGTGAGCACCATCGCTCCCGAGTCCTCGCCGCTGGCCCGTCGATGCCAGTAACTGTCGCCGCCGTCGACAGCGACCATCGCGAACGGCGGCCGACCGGCCTTGACCAGCTCGGCGAGGCCGTCCTCGACGCCGAGATCCATCACTTGCTTGGCGTTGCCGCGAATCCCGTGCAGTGCGATCACGGGGCGCAGCGGCCCGGTCTGGCCGGGCGGCCGGGCAATGATCCAGTTGGTCAACACACCGCCGCGAGCCGCCGAGACGAACGAGCCGGAAATCTTGGTCGGGGCATCGTTGCCGGCCGGGGTCGGATCGAACTGGCTGGGCGACGCTTGGAGTTCGAATGGGTCCAACACGGAGTTCACTGCCGTAATGCCAACCGCACCCGTAAACGCCCCCAGGCCAAGTCTCAGCGCAGCACGGCGCGAAAGCTCGGGCATGCGCGGAATCTTGCCGTCCCTCGTAGCCGGGCCCGCAACGGCACGCCGGATCAGTTATGACACTGTGACGTCACGGTCTCGGCGCCACCGGTCAGGGACGGATCAACGGCATGACGACGTGGTCTCGGATCTCGTCGATGGTCTGGTCGGCGATCGGGGCGCCGTGGAGCAGATAATGGTGACTCAGCAGGGTCGGGGGCAGCGAAACCAGTTGCGGCTTAGGGCTTGCGGGCCGACTTGGCACCGCTGGACGGCGCGCTCGAGCACGGCGGTGATGCTCGCGCGCTGCCCGCGTCTCGGCGTGGACGAGCGATCATCCCGGCCGGCAGGTGCGTGATTTCCATCACGGCATCAAAGGCGAAATGCCCGACGGTGCTAGATATCACGCGTTGGACCCCGACACCTACTATTGGGCGCACGCCACCTTCGTCGAGCAGGTGCTGTACTTCACCGACACCTTCGTCAAACGCCTGAACGATGAGGAGAAGGAGCAGATCTACCTCGAGTCGAAGACGTGGTATCGCCGCTACGGGGTCAGCGACCGGCCGATGCCGGCCGATTACGCCGAGTTTCAGCGGTACTGGGACCAAATGCTCGACAACGTTATGATCGCCCATCCGACCGCCAAATACGGTGTCGGATATGTGACTAAAGGATTCCCCTGTCCCAAGGGTGTGCCGCCGCTGGTTTGGCGCGCGGCGTCGGTGGTATTTAATCCGGCCGCGGCGTTTCTGACGACTGGAGGCCTGCCGCCGCGGGCACGCACGCTGCTTGGTCTGCCCTGGAGCGAGCGTCAGGAGCGCCGCTATCAGCGTTTCGCCGCAGCGTGGCGGTCCCGGCCGGTCAACTGGCTGTGGGAGCATCTCCCGATGCGGCTGCGCTACAACGAGTTTGCCCGTGCCGGTTACGCGCGCTGATCCCGCGACCACTGCTATCCTCGACGCTGCCGTCGTCGAGTTCGAACAGCACGGCTTGCGCCGGGTCGCGCCCGACGACGTGGCCCGTCGCGCCCGGGTCAGCCGCACCACCATCTACCGGCGATTCGCCGGCCGCGACGAGCTGGTCGGGGCCGTCATCGACCGGGAAAACACGGCGCTTTTCGCCGACATCGCCGAGGAACTGAAAAACCGCCGGCCCCAATCGAATTGCTATATCGAGGCGTTCACGCTGTCGATCCTGCGCTTCCGGCAGCACCGTGTGCTGACCCGGATGCTTGCCGACGAGCCGGGCCTGACGCTCGAGTTGGCCCGCCAGCATTGGGACGCCGCGGTCGAACGGATGGCGGCAGCACTGCGGATCATCTTCCCTGACGGCTTCGCCGAGCGGGTCGGGAACCAGGCAGTCGATGAACTGGCCGACACCATCCTGCGCTATGCGGCGACGGTGCTGTTGTTGCCTAGCCGCAAACCCCGTACGGACGCCGACGATATTCGCGCATTCGCTACTGAACACTTCCTGCCCAGCCTGCCCGTCGCGCTACGCGCCGTGCCGGTTTGAATCGAGCGGGACTGCGTGTAGCGGTGTTAACGTCTCGTCATGCTGCAGGCGCACGGAGCCCATCAGAGTTCGCCGTCGCGGCTGCACCGGGGACTCTCGCAACGGCAGCTCAACATGATCGCACTCGGGGGTGTGATCGGCGCCGGCTTGTTCGTCGGCTCCGGCGTCATCATCGGTGAGACCGGCCCCGGCGCCTTCATCACCTACGCGGTGTGCGGGATCTTCGTCATCTTGGTGATGCGCATGCTCGGGGAGATGGCTACCGCGGACCCGTCGACGGGTTCGTTCGCCGATTACGCCCGGCAAGCCCTCGGCGGCTGGGCGGGGTTCTCGGTGGGGTGGCTGTATTGGTACTTCTGGGTCGTCGTAGTCGGGTTCGAGGCCATCGCCGGCGGTGCGGTGCTGTCCTACTGGATTCGTGCGCCGCTGTGGTTGCTGTCGCTGATCCTGATGGTCGGGATGACGGCGACCAACCTGTTCTCGGTGGCCACCTTCGGTGAGTTCGAATTCTGGTTCGCCGGAATCAAAGTCGCAGCGATCGTGGTTTTTTTAGGGCTTGGGTCGCTGTTCGTGCTGGGCGCTTGGCCGCGCCACGGTATCGACTTTTCCAACCTGACCGCATACGGGGGGTTCTTCCCCCATGGCATCGGCGCGATCTTCAGTGCCGTCCCCGTGGTCATTCCTGCGATGGTCGGCGCCGAGGTTGCCACCATCGCGGCTGCCGAGACAGCAGACCCCGAGCGTGCCGTCGCGCGGGCGACCAGATCGGTTGTGGTCCGGATCGTGATCTTCTACCTGGGGTCGGTGTTTTTGCTCGCGGTGATCGTGCCGTGGAACTCACACCAGGCTGGCGCTTCGCCTTATGTTGCTGCGTTGGGGCAGATGGGGATTCCCGCGGCGGGCCACATCATGAATGCGGTGGTGCTCACCGCGGTGCTGTCGTGTTTGAACTCCGGGCTCTACACCGCATCCCGGATGCTGTTCGTGCTGGCCGCCCGCAACGAGGCTCCGATGGAGTTGGTCAAGGTGGGTCGACGGGGGGTGCCCTACATCGCCATCTTGTGCTCGTCGATGGTGGGCTTCCTGTGCGTCGTCATGGCCTGGGCCGCTCCCGGCGCAGTTTTCGTCTTCCTACTGAAATCATCTGGCTCACTGGTGCTTTCGGTTTATCTGCTGATAGCTCTCGCCCAGATCGTGTTGCGCCGGCGGACGCCGGAAAAAAGGCTGCGCGTCAAGATGTGGTTTTTCCCGGGACTGTCGGTGCTCACCCTGGCCGGAATTGTCGGCGTGCTGGTGTTGATGGCGCTGGACGCCCGGGCTCGCACCGAGCTTTGGTTGGGCGTGGTGTCCTGGACGGTCATCTTGGCGCTGTACTTCGTACCCAAGTGGTGGCGCGGGTCCCCCAAGCCGGAGCCCGCAGCAGCGCCGATGGCGGGCAGGGCCACCCGCGTGCTGGTGCTGGCCAACAAGAACGTCTCCACCAGTGAGCTTTTCGACGTCGTCCAGCGCATCGACGCCCAGCAGCGCGCCGAATACTTCATCTGTGTCCCGGTCAACCCGGTCGACACCGGCCAGGCCGAGCGCACCGGTCCGGTCTTCGTCCTGGACGCCACTGTTGCGGCGGCACAGCAACGGCTGGACGCCATCCTGACCGCGATAGGCAACATCGGGTTGTCCGCCGCCGGAGACCTCGGCGACTACCGGCCGTTGCGCGCGCTGGCCGCTGCGGTGCAAAGTTTCCAGCCCGATCACCTGGTCATCGCCGAGGCCCGCTCGTCGTGGCTGCGGCTCGGGCTGGTCGACAAAGCCCGCGCGGCGTATCCGATCCCGGTCACGCACGTGCTATCTGGCCAGCGGGCAGCGGATTTGGCCGCGGCGCCGCTTTCGGCTACCTGACTTCGGGTTGACTACTTTTTGGCCATCTTCTCGCAGCAGCACTTGTCACCGCCGGCCGGGCCCATCGGCGGGCCACCCTTCTGGGGCCACCGAAATCGGTTGCTGCCCATGGTGATCATGACCGGCAGGCAACCAGCCCATCGCCGCGCCGGCAACGAAGATGGCCCCGACGATCACGACTGCTCCGGCGACGATCCCGACCCACGTCAGCGCTCGGCGCAGCCTGTTCGGCTTTAGAGCTTGCACTTCCGAGTCGATTTCGGATTCAGGTGATTGACTCATTAGTTATCCGGGGGTGCCCGCGTAGCGCGCCGGTTTCCCTCGGCCTCCTTTCTCGGTGAATTGCAGACGGCTTGCATCGAAGCGAGCGACGTCAACGTTGGCAGTTAGCTGTTGACGACGGTCGCCTCGGCGTCGCCGGGTTTCCACGTGATCCTGTCGTGCTCAAACTCCTGGTAGCCGCCGCCGTCGTCGGGGTGTTTCTGCTCGTTGCCCTTCGGTTGCCCGAGTGATTTCCGTGTGGCGGCGTCAAGGGACTGATACTTGTCGAGAATGGGCCCGTTGCCGTGGAGAATACCGCTACCCGTTTCGTTGTCGCGCGCATCTCGTTCCTCTCGAATTGGACAGGATCCGCGACTCGCTGCCGATGCAGAGATGGCCGACGGATCCGCGACCGCACGACGGCTTCGCCGACGGCGAGCCCCAACGGTAGGGGTTGCCCTTGGGGCAAGGTCAAGACCTTGCGGACACCAACTGGCTGCGCGCCGGCGAGGATTGCATCTCGAAGGTTGGAAGTACCCGGTTCGCCGGCGCCGCTGGGCAGTTGACCTTGCCCCTGAGGCAACGCTTATCGTGATGGCGCCGTCGGCTAGCGCGATAGGCGAGCCCCGACCGAGGACGCGAGCGTCTTGACGACTCATGTGCTCTCGGTATCGGGCATCTCCTGCGACAACTGCGTCCGATGCGGTAGTGGCGGCGATTGAGCAGAAGGGCTGCCGAGTCTGGGCGGCGGCTTACGGCGATGGAGTTCGTGGTCAACGCTTTACGCTCGCTGCTCGAACTCGGTGCCAAGCAGGCGCGCGTCGTCCGCGACGGCAGCGAGGTCCTCATTCCGCTGGTGCGCGTGCGCTCCAGCGCCTCGGGCTTGACCCCGGGCGCGGTCGCGGTGATACCCGGTCGGCCAGCCGCTGTGCGCTACCCTTGCCGGCCCGTGTTGCACGCGAAAACAACGTGTCTGCATGCGTATCTACTGCGCCACTCTGCGGCTGGCCACAATATCTGACTCATATTGTGTCCCTTCGGCGTTCGATGCGGTGTCGGCTGCGGACCGGGCAATCTATTGTCTACGTACATAGATAGTAGATCGGCGCGGCGTCGATCGCCAGCGGAGCTGCCGTCATCTGCAGCAGGTCATGCCACCCCACGCGGCCTCGGTGCCGGTGTGACCAACTAGCATTATGGACCATGTCGCTGTAAGTGCGAACAACAATGTGGCCACTCCGGCGACGGCGACTGCGCTGCGCCAGCGGCGACAGCGTGGCGACTTCATTGGCGAAAAGTGGAGTGTGTAGAACCCACCAAACCACCATGGCGATGGTCAGCAGCGCGGACCACAGAACGAGCTGCCCGCCCAGTGCGGCGTGACGGCTGAGGGCCTCGCCGCCCATCACGCGCTGCCGTAGCCAGTTACCAGCCGCCGTGGTCAGCGGGATTGCTACCAGGGTGCCCGCGGCTACGAACAACGAGGCCCCACCCACGCGGCGGCGCGCTGCTGGCCAGGCGACGATAAGGATGGCAAGCAGGGCCGTCAGCGGCACGAAGATTGCGACCACGTGCCCAAGCAGAGGATGCGCCGGCAGACCGTTGACCGTATTGAGCACTAGCGTGTTTGGCCGGGCGTCGGCATAGCGCTGGGCATCGGCATGCCACTAGGCATATTGGGCATCATCCCGCTCGGCATGGGCATGCCGCTGGGCATCGGCATCTCAGGCATCATTTTGCCGGCGGGCATTTTCATGTCGCCGCACATGCCGTCGGGCTTAGGCGCCCCCGGCGGGGGCGCGTTGTTGGGGTGCGGGGCCGAGGCTGTCGCCGGGCGCAGCGTGAACATTCCCGAAGAGCCGGCCCATGTTCCGACGAAGAAGATCGCCACTCCGATACAGGCGAAGGCGAAGACGGCAGCGATCATCCGCTTACGCCCGCGGAGATTGCTACCCAGTTCGCTGAAAAATCCCATGATCGATTCCTCTCGGTTGAAGCGAAGAGGCGCCTCGACAAACGAATGACGTCGCCGGTATGCACCTCGGGCCCTTCTACTATCTAGCTACGTAGATCGTAGACGCTGATTGAGAGGACACGCAACCCGAACTTTGAGGTGACGGGGTGGCGACTGGGCTAGCGAGATCGGGCATCCGCCTGCGGTTGGCTCCGCGTCGCTATCGTGGTCTACTATCATGGTACGTAGATGGTAGGAGCAGACGTGTCCGATCTGGCGCAGTTTCAGCATCCACGGTTTGCGCGGATGTATGAGCGGATCAGTGCCGAGTCTGAGCGGCGTGGGACCGCCGAACATCGCGATCGGCTGCTGAGTGGGCTGGCCGGCCGGGTGATCGAGGTTGGCGCCGGCAATGGCATGAACTTTGGGCACTATCCCGACACGGTCACCGAGGTGGTGGCGGTTGAGCCTGACGATCACCTGCGTTGCCTTGCGGAGCAAGCTGCGGCCCGCGCCGAAGTGCCGGTGCGCGTAATGGCGGGCCACGCCACCGCGCTGCCGGTCGCGGCTGCCAGCTTCGACGCGGCCGTCGCGTCGCTGGTGTTGTGTTCGGTATCCGATGTGTCGGCCGCGCTGGCCGAGCTACGGCGAGCGCTGAAACCCGATGGCGAGCTTCGGTTCTTTGAACACGTGCGCTCCGACAAGCCATGGTTCGTGCTCCTTCAGGACACGATCACCCCGTTATGGTCACGAGTGGGTGGGGGCTGTCATCCGAATCGTGATACTGCCGCGGCGGTCAGCGCCGCAGGATTCGACATTGACGAACTTGACCGGTTTTCTTTCGCGCCCCTTCGGTTTTTTCCGTCCCACGCTCATGTGCTGGGGCGGGCACGGCCGCGCCCGACGACTCAGTGATACCCAGGAGGCCAGGAATGCGGATTCGAGGATTCGGTGAACTCGAGGCGGTCATCATGGACCGAATCTGGAGTCGTGATCCCGAGTCGCCAACAACGGTGCGTGAAGTGTTCGACGAGCTTTCGGCTGAACGCGACATCGCCTACACGACTGTGATGTCCACGATGGACAACTTGCACACCAAGGGCTGGCTCGCGCGGGAACGCGACGGTAAGGCGTACCGATATTGGCCGACCTTGTCGCGTGAGGAACACAGTGCCCGGTTGATGCGCGAGGCCCTCGACGGCGGGGGTCGTCCCGAATTGGTGCTGCATCACTTCGTCGAGCAGATCGGCGTCGAGGAATCGGCGCGCCTGCACGACGCTTTGCGACGGCTGGCCAAACGAACGAAGCGGCGATGACCATGGTGTTGTGGCTGCTGCTTTATACCGTGGCCGTGCTCGTCGCGGGACCGCTGCTGCTGCGTGGGCTCACCTCCAGCGGAGTCGCCCCCCGCCTGGGCGCGGCGGCATGGTTGACCGCGATCGGCACTGTGTTGGGTTCTTGGCTGGTGGTCGCGGTGATGCTCATCGTCGAAGTAGTCGATCGTAAAGTCTACCCCCGCATGGTGGTTGGGTCGTGTCTGGCCCGTTTGCAGACCATGGTCGGCGGTGTCGGGATTGCGCCGATCGTGCTCGCCTGGGCGATAACGCTGGCCGCGGCGATCACCGGTGTGCGATTGGTGCGGGCCGTGCTCCGGATGCGTGCGCGCGCCCATGACCACGCTCAGGCGGTGCGGCTAGTCGGCTATCGCGCCGGCGAGGCAGATGTGGTGATGGTCGAGGCCGCCAAACCGGCCGCCTACTGTGTCGCGGGGCGGCCGCCCGCGATCGTCGTCACCAGCGCGGCCCGAGCCGCCCTTGACGACCGCCAGCTGGCCGCTGTGCTCGCCCACGAACGCGCCCACCTCACCGGCCACCATGCGATGATTGTCGCGGCGCTTCGCAGTCTCGCGACGGTGTTTCCTCGCCTGAGCTTAATGACCGATGGGGCGCAACAAGTTTCACGGCTGTTGGAAATGTGTGCCGACGACGTTGCGGCGCGACGGCACAGCCGCCGTGCGTTGCTGTCCGGGTTGATCGCGCTGGTCGCCGCGGCACCAACAGAAGCGCTCGCGGCCGCCGATGTGGCTGTGCTGGCACGAGCCGAGCGGCTGGCGACGCCGCCGCAGGAATCGGCGAGAGTTAAGGCGCGCGCGGCCCTGGTCGGTGCCATGGCTGTCATGGCTGCCGTGCCGTTGATCGCCGCGGCGAAAATTACAGCGTCGTTGCCACCGAAGAGTTTGGGGCACAGTGGATCTAGAAAGGATATTTCGATGATGATGATGGGCGAGGGTCATTGGGGATGGGGCAGCTGGATCCTCACGACCGGCATATCGGTTATTTTCTGGGCGCTGGTGATCACCGCCGTGGTGCTCGTCGCGCGGTATCTGCTGACACTGTCACAGCGGCCCACCGCAACGCGCAGTGCAGGGGCGAGCAGCGCAGAGCAGGTCCTCGCCGAGCGCTACGCGCGCGGAGAGATCGACGACGACGAATACAAGCGGCGCCTGGCGCTGCTTCGTCAAAATCTGGCCTCGACCGCGTCGTCCTGAGGCAGCGCATCGGAAGTTCGTCGACGCCCTTTGCCGCTTCCTCACCTGCGCCTCGTTGCCCCAGTCGTTACGCTTAGCCGGTTAGCACTGGGCTGCGACCTGTCGGGCGCCGTTGTGTTGTTCGTCTACTTGTTGATTGCACTGTCGCAGATCGTTTTGCGCCTCATGACGCCGCCAGAAACATTGCGCGTCAAGATGTGGCTCTTCCCGGTGCTCTCGATCCTGACGGTAGTCGGGATCATCGGCGTGCTGGTGCAAATGGCGCTCGACAGCTCTGCGCGAGGCCAGTTTTGGCTTAGCATTCTGTCCTTGGTAGTGGTGGTCGGGCTGTACTTTGTTGGCAAGTGGCGGGGACCGGCCGGACCCGGGGCCGAGCCGTTGGCGACCGCGAATTCAGCACCAGGGCAACTGGATTCCGGTGGATGACTTTTCGCGCCACCCGCGACGGCACGTCTTGGCGTTTAGCCGGTCTTGGTCAGCAGAACCGCTTGCTCGAACGGCAACCTGGCGAAGACCCGCCGGGTCGCGCCGCTGATGTGTCGCGCGGCCTCGGCCTTCGTGACAGTTCGGGAGTCGCGGACGCCGAAGGTCTTGCCGTGGCGTCGCATCCGGCCGCTGCCGGCGGCGTTGAGGTTCTTCAGCCAGTCGCGGTCCGGTCCGTAGGTCAACAGGATCGCCACGCCCGGCTCGCCGTCGACGTCGGCGTTGAACACCGTCAGTGGGGTGCGGTAGGGCTTGCCGGAGCGCCGCCCGACGTGCTCGAGAATTCCGAACGATGGGGCCCAACCTGCCCACATCCGCTGAATGGGATTGGTGACGTGCCGATTGAACCGGGCGAGCCGTTGCGGTAGTTGCATGCTCGTAGCATATGGCCCATTTCAGGCCGGCGACGTGACAGGCAAAAGCCTTCGGGACAACCGGGCCAACCGCGACGGGACCGGGTTCCAGGGCTGCTGGTCGTCGGCCGGCCAGGCGTAACACGGCGTGTGGCCCGACAGCAGCTGTGGCAGATCCGGGTGGTCCAGCTCACGCGCCCACCAGGTGTAAAGGTGTTCCACCCGACGTGTAATGACGCCGACGTCGAGCAGATGGCCTAATCCATGTTCGACGTGCACGTACGGCTCGACGTCGTCACCGAGGGGATAACGGTCTGGCAGTACACGCGAAAGTGAGAGGAAGATGCCGGTCATGCCCAGCCGTGGATCGCCGAGAAACCGGCCAGCGGGAGCCAGCCAGCCAAGCGCCGGCCGCGGCGCGGCGACCATCGCATGGGCGTAGAGCACCCCCACTAGCACCAGGTTGATGAAGAACCGTTCGATCCGGCCTTCGCGCGCGGCCAGCTGCTCGTGGTCGAGGTAGGCGCCGACGACGCTGGAGTTGTGCGCCCGATACTAGCCCTGCGGCGCCGGGACGTCGGATGAACTCCAGCCACGCGGCGACCGTCGCCGGGCCAGCCGTCCGTCTGGGTCATCCCGGACGGCGTCGACGCTGGCGAGGGCGACGTCGCGGGCCGATTGCCGGGTCACCACTCGATTGTTCCAAGCGTGGCGCGGCGTTTGTCTCCTCGAGATCGACGTCAGTGCAGATTTTCGGTGGAGATGTGGCTCTGACGTCGATCTCGGCGCGGGCGTGGGCGCTCGGCCGCCTCGGTGACAACTACACCCTGTAGTGAAGCCGCTCGCGGCGGCTGGGACACTGGTGGACGTGCACGGTACAGCCATCTCGGCGAAGCTGTTCGACGACGCCTGCGCCGTCATCCCCGGCGGGGTGAACTCACCCGTGCGGGCGTTCAAGGCAGTCGGCGGCGCCCCGCGCTTCATCACCGAAGCCCACGGCTGCTGGCTCACCGACGCCGACGGCAACCGCTACGTCGACCTGGTCTGCTCGTGGGGGCCGATGATCCTGGGCCACGCTCACCCGTCGGTGGTGGGCGCCGTTGCTAAGGCCGCCGCCCGCGGGTTGTCGTTCGGGGCGCCGACACCCGCCGAAACCGAACTGGCGGCCGAGATCATCGATCGCATGCCGCCGGTGCAGCGGATCCGGTTGGTCAACTCCGGCACCGAGGCCACCATGAGCGCGGTGCGCCTGGCCCGCGGGTTCACCGGCCGCGCCAAGATCGTCAAGTTCTCCGGCTGCTACCACGGCCACGTCGACGCATTGCTCGCCGACGCTGGCTCCGGGGTTGCGACGCTGGGCCTGCCGTCCTCGCCCGGAGTCACCGGCGCCACCGCCGCGGACACGATTGTGTTGCCTTACAACGATGTTGACGCCATCCAGCAGACGTTCGCCCGATTCGGCGACCAGATCGCTGCGGTGATCACCGAGGCGAGCCCCGGCAACATGGGCGTCGTCCCGCCCGCGCCGGGATACAACGCCGCACTGCGCGAAATCACCGCCTCACACGGCGCACTGCTGATCGTCGATGAGGTGATGACCGGATTCCGGGTCAGCCGAAGCGGTTGGTACGGAATCGATCCGGTCGACGCCGACCTGTTCACCTTCGGCAAGGTGATGAGCGGCGGGCTGCCCGCTGCGGCGTTCGGCGGACGCGCCGAGGTGATGGAACGGTTGGCGCCGCTGGGGCCGGTGTATCAAGCTGGCACGCTGTCCGGCAACCCGGTGGCGATGGCCGCCGGGTTGGCGACGCTGCGCAACGCCGACGACACCGTCTACGCGGCGTTGGATGCCAATGCCGACCGGCTGGCCGGGCTGCTATCCGAGGCGTTGACGGACGCCGGTGTGCCGCACCAGATTCCGCGGGCCGGCAACATGCTCAGCGTATTCTTCGGCGAGGCCCCGGTCACCGATTTCGCGTCGGCGCGCGCCAGCGAGACGTGGCGCTTCCCAGCCTTCTTTCACGCGCTGCTGCACGGCGGTGTCTACCCGCCGTGCAGCGCCTTCGAGGCGTGGTTTGTCTCGGCGGCACTCGACGACGCCGCGTTCGCCCGGATCGCCGACGCGTTGCCTGCGGCCGCCGCAGCGGCCAAGGAGAGCAAACACTGATGGGCGAGCAGACCCGGATCCACCTGATCCGCCACGGCGAGGTGCACAACGCTGACGGCGTGCTGTATGGGAGGTTGTCCGGTTTCAGCTTGTCCGACAAGGGGATTGCGCAAGCTGAGGCGGTGGCTGACACCCTGGCCGACCGCGACATCGTCGCCGTCATCGCCTCCCCGTTGCAGCGGGCGCAGGAGACCGCCGCGCCGATCGCCGCCCGCCACGACCTGCCGGTGGATACCGACCCTGACCTGATCGAGTCGTCAAACTTCTTCGAGGGCAAGCGGTTAGGCCCCGGCGATGGCGCCTGGCGGGACCCGCGGTTCTGGTGGCAGCTGCGCAACCCGTTCACTCCGTCCTGGGGTGAGCCGTACAAGCAGATCGCTGCGCGAATGACGACGGCAGTGGACAAGGCCCGCGCGCGGGCCGCCGGTCACGAGGCGGTGTGCGTCAGCCACCAGCTGCCAGTGTGGACCGTGCGGATGGCGCTGACCGGCCACCGGCTCTGGCATGACCCGCGCCGGCGCCAGTGCGCGGTGGGCTCGATTACGTCCTTGGTGTTCGACGGCGACCGACTGGTCGACGTGCGCTACAGGGAGCCGGCGGGCGGATGAGCCTACGGCGGCTGGCGTGTGTCGCCGCGGCGGTGGCCGGTCTGCTGGCCGGCTGCGCCAGCGGCCACGACGCGGTCGCCCAGGGCGGCACCTTCGAATTCGTCTCTCCCGGCGGCAAAACCGACATCTACTACGACCCGCCCGATCACCGCGGTCGACTCGGACCGGTCGCCGGCCCTGAGCTGATGGACCCGTCCCGCACGGTGTCCGTCGCCGACTTTGCCGGCCAGGTCGTCGTCATCAACGTCTGGGGCCAGTGGTGTGGGCCGTGCCGGGCCGAGGCCACCCAGCTGCAGCAGGTCTACAACGCCAACCGAGCTAACGGCGTCGCGCTGCTGGGCATCGACGTCCGCGACAACAACCGACAGGCGGCCCAGGACTTCGTCAAAGACCGCATTGTGACGTTCCCGTCGATCTACGACCCGGCGATGCGCACCATGATCGCCTTCGGCGGCAAGTATCCCACGAGTGTCATTCCGTCCACCCTGGTTCTTGACCGTCAGCACCGCGTCGCGGCGGTCTTCCTGCGTGAACTGCTGGCCGAGGATCTGCAGCGGGTGGTGCAACGGATCGCCTCCGAACCCGCCGGACAGCAATGACCAACTTCACCGAAATCGCTTCTGCCGGACCGATATTGCTGGCGCTGGCCGTGTGCTTACTGGCCGGGCTGGTGTCGTTCGCCTCGCCGTGCGTGGTGCCGCTGGTGCCGGGTTACCTGTCATACCTGGCCGCCGTCGTCGGGGTCGACGAGGCAACCAACACCCCGCCCGTTGCGCGGTGGCGAGTCGCCGGGTCGGCGGCGTTGTTCGTCGCCGGGTTCACCGTGGTGTTCCTGCTCGGCACGGTCGCCGTGCTGGGCATGACAACCACGTTGATCACCGATCAGCTTGTGCTGCAACGGGTCGGCGGCGCGTTGACCATCGTGATGGGCTTGGTGTTCGTCGGGTACGTTCCGGTGCTGCAGCGTCAGCTCCGGTTCGCGCCGCAGCAGTTGTCGACGGTGGCGGGGGCGCCGCTGCTGGGCGCGGTGTTCGCGCTCGGCTGGACGCCGTGTCTGGGCCCGACGCTGACGGGGGTGATCACCGTCGCTTCGGCCACCGACGGCGCGAGCGTGGCTCGCGGGATCGTGTTGACTATCGCCTACTGCCTGGGCTTGGGCATCCCGTTCGTGCTGTTGGCGTTCGGTTCGGCGGCCGCGGTTGCGGGCCTGGACTGGCTGCGCCGGCACACTCGGTCGCTGCAGATCTTCGGCGGCGTGCTGCTGATCGCCGTCGGCGTCGCGCTGGTCAGCGGTCTATGGAACGAGTTCATCTCCTGGGTGCGCGACGCGTTCGTATCCGACGTGAGGCTGCCGATTTGACCGCGCGAGCAGACGCAGAATCGCACGCGCGGGGCCCGAATCGTGCGATTCTGCGTCTGCTCGGCCAGAGAGCCCGCAACACGTGGCGCGCGCTGACCTCGATGGGCACCGCGCTGGTGCTGCTGTTCCTGCTCGCCCTCGGCGCAATGCCCGGGGCGCTGCTACCGCAACGCAGCCTCAACGCCGGCAAGGTCGCCGACTACCTGGTCGCTCACCCGCTGATCGGGCCGTGGCTGGATCGATTGCAGGCGTTCAACGTGTTCGGCAGCTTCTGGTTCACCGCCATCTACACGCTGCTGTTCGTGTCGCTGGTGGGCTGTCTGACCCCGCGGACGATCGAGCATGCCCGCAGCCTGCGGGCAACGCCGGTGCCGGCGCCCCGCAATCTGGCTCGGCTGCCCAAACACGCCAGCGCGACGACCGTCGGCGAACCTGACCAGCTGGCCGCGAGGATGGCCGCTCGGCTGCGGGGTTGGCGCACGGTCACCCGCAGCGCCGACGGCGACATCGAAATCTCCGCCGAGAAGGGCTACCTGCGCGAATTCGGCAACTTGGTCTTCCACTTCTCGCTGGTGGGCCTGCTGGTCGCGGTGGCCGTCGGCAAGCTGTTCGGCTACGAGGGCAACGTCGTCGTCATCGCCGACGGCGGTCCCGGTTTCTGCTCGGCGTCGCCGGCCGCATTCGACTCGTTCCGGGCCGGCAATACCGTCGACGGCACATCGCTGCATCCAATCTGCTTGCGTGTCAACGATTTTGCCGCGCACTACCTGGCGAACGGGCAGGCCACGTCGTTCGCCGCCAACGTCGACTACCAAGCCGGGCGCGACCTGGCGAACAACAGTTGGCGGCGCTACCGGCTGGAGGTCAACCACCCGCTGCGCGTCGCCGGCGACCGGGTCTACCTGCAGGGTCATGGCTATGCGCCCACATTCTCCGTCACCTTCCCCGACGGGCAGACCCGCACCTCGACCGTGCAATGGCGACCCGACAACCCCCGCACCCTGCTGTCGTCGGGCGTGGCGCGCATCGACCCGCCAGCCGGCGCCTATCCCGACGCCGCCGACCGCCGCAAACACCAGATCGCCATCCAGGGGCTGCTGGCGCCCACCGAGCAGCTGGAGGGCACCCTGCTATCGTCGAGCTTTCCCGCGCTGAGCGCCCCGGCCGTCGCCGTCGACATCTATTCCGGTGACACCGGGCTGGACACCGGTCGGCCGCAATCGCTCTACACCCTGGATCCGCGTCTCATCGACCAGCACCGGCTGACCAGGGCCAAGCGGGTCAACCTGCGGGCGGGCGAACAGGTGCGGCTCGATCAGGGGCCGGCGGCGGGCACCGTCGTGCGTTTCGACGGCGCCGTGCCGTTCGTCAACCTGCAGGTTTCGCATGATCCCGGGCAAATCTGGGTGCTGGTATTCGCGATCACCATGATGGCCGGGCTGGTGGTGTCGCTGCTGGTGCGCCGACGGCGGATATGGGTCCGGCTGAGCCCACGTGCGGCCGGTACGGTGAACGTCGAGCTAGGCGGCCTGGCTCGGACGGACAATTCCGGCTGGGGCGACGAATTCGAGCGGCTAGTCGAGAAGTTGCAGGACGGATTGCCAACGCCGGCAGCCGCGGCTAGCGAGCCCGCCGGGACCGCCGGAAGGAGCGTCCAATGAACACGGCGCACGTCGACTTCGACTTGGCGCGCAACTCGGACTGGGCGTTCACTTCCGCGGTAGTTGTGCTGGTGGTGGCCTTAGTGCTGCTGGCCGTCGAACTGGCCTACACCCGCAGCCGGCGTGCAGAGCGTGAGTTGGTCAGCGCCGGCCTGGTGGTTGCCGACGGCGCGACGCCAGGCGTCGTGCTGGACGGCCCGCGGCGGCCGTTCGACGAACGCGTGGGCCGGGCCGGGCTGATCCTGGTCTATGCCGGCATCGGCCTGTTGCTGCTCTGCATCGTGTTGCGCGGTCTGGCCACCGTGCGGGTGCCGTGGGGCAACATGTACGAGTTCATCAACTTGACCTGCTTTTGCGGCCTGGCCGCCGGGGCGATCGTGTTGCGCCGACCGCAGTACCGTCCGCTGTGGGTTTTCTTGCTGTTGCCGGTCCTGATTTTGCTGACGGTATCGGGTCGCTGGCTCTACACCAACGCCGCACCGGTGATGCCCGCGCTGCAGTCCTACTGGCTGCCCATCCACGTATCCGTGGTCAGTCTGGGCTCGGGGGTGTTCCTGGTGGCGGGGGTGGCCAGCATTCTGTTCCTGCTCCGGACTTCTCGGCTGGGCGAGCCTGATACCCCGGGCGCGTTTGCTCGGACGGTCCAGCGGTTGCCCGACGCGCAGACGTTGGATCGGATCGCCTACCGAACCACGATCTTCGCGTTCCCGGTATTCGGCTTCGGTGTGATCTTCGGTGCGATCTGGGCCGAGGAAGCCTGGGGCCGGTATTGGGGCTGGGATCCCAAGGAGACGGTCGCGTTCATAGCTTGGGTGGTTTACGCCGCCTACCTGCATGCTCGCTCGACGGCGAGCTGGCGGGACAGGAAAGCGGCCTGGATCAACGTGGTCGGCTTCGTCGCCATGGTGTTCAACCTGTTCTTCGTCAACCTGGTGACAGTTGGCCTGCACTCCTATGCTGGGGTGGGTTAGGCCGACATCGGGGGAATCGCCTAACACGACCATCCGTCAAGAGGCGACCGAAGTGTTGCAACGAGGGGAAAGTGACGTGTCTGACCATCCCACGCAGAGCGCGAACCTCGGGGCATCGGGTGACCGCGGAAACCATCCGACCACCGGGTTGCCGCCGCAGCCCCCGCCACCGGCCAACGAGCCGCCGACCAGGGCGTTTGCCGGGTTCCGCACCGAACGGCGCTTCAGCGAGACTGCGACGCGCGGTGTGCCGCCGCCAGAGACTCGCGTGGAGCCGCGGGCTTGGGCCGCCACACCGCAGAAAGGCCTGCCGCGAGTGGTCGATTCGCCGGCGCAGACCTACGGCGGTTACTACGGCGGAGCGCCGTCCGTCGCGCAGGCCAACACCGCGCAACGGCCGGCCGTGCATCCTTCGCCGTATCCGGAACTGTCCACCAGCACCCTGCTGCGGCAGGTCAAGCCGGCGCCGTCGGAGGGCTGGCGTCGGTGGCTCTACATCTTGTCGGGACAATTGATCAACGTCGGCGAAAGTCCACGGGTCATGCGGTACAACGACCTGACGGTGCAGGTCAATAGGCCGCTACGGGGTTGCTATCGGATCGCGATGCTGTCGCTGAAGGGCGGCGTCGGTAAAACCACCATCACCGCCGCGCTGGGCGCGACTTTCGCGTCGATTCGCGGAGACCGGGTGGTAGCCGTGGACGCCAATCCCGATCGCGGCACGCTGAGTCAGAAGGTGCCGTTGGAGACGCCGGCCACCGTGCGCCACCTGTTGCGCGACGCCGAGGGCATCGAGCGGTACAGCGATGTTCGCAGCTACACCTCGCAGGGCCCGAGCCGGCTGGAGGTGCTGGCATCCGAAAGCGATCCGGCCATGTCCGAGGCGTTCAGCGCGGAGGACTACTCGCAGACACTGGAAATCCTGGAGCGGTTCTACGGCTTGGTGCTCACCGACTGCGGGACCGGACTTTTGCATTCGGCTATGAAGTCGGTGCTGGAGAAGGCCGACGCGCTGATCGTAATCAGCTCGGGATCGATTGACGGCGCGCGCAGCGCGTCAGCGACGCTGGACTGGCTCGACGCGCACGGCCACGAGGATCTGGTCCGCAATTCGATCGCAGTCATCAACGCGGTGCGGCCGCGGTCGGGCAAAGTCGACATGCAGAAGGTGGTCGATCACTTCTCGCGGCGGTGCCGCGCGGTACGCCTGGTGCCGTTTGATCCGCATCTCGAGGAGGGTGCTGAGATCAGCCTGGACCGCCTCAAGCGGGAAACGCGCGAGGCGCTCATTGAGCTGGCAGCAGTTGCCGCCGAGGGTTTTCCGAGCGATCAGCGCCGGTTCAACGAGCATTTCATCTAGCCCGGGCCGTCAGCTAGCCCGGGTTGTTATCGCCGTGGCCTAGCCGCCACAGGAACTCCGGATCGTCGTCGGGTCCGATGACGCGAGTCTTCTGCCGGTTGACCTGTGCACGGGCCGCGCGCCAGCCGACGTAGATCAGTGTCCCCATAACGAGAACGAGGAGCAGATACAGCACTCAACACCTCCTTGGTCCGAATATACGCGGCGTCTTAGGCTCGCACTGTGCCAAAGGCAGAGAACTCCGTCGGTCGTGCTGCCCTTGGCGTCCTGCTGTACGCGGCGGCCCGGCTGATGTTGGTGGTCGTGCTCAGCGCGGCGATCTACGTAGTGGGCAGACTGCTTGGCGTCCAGGAATTCCCGCTAATCGTCGCCGTGTTGTTCGCGCTCGTCATCGCGATGCCGCTGGGCATCTGGCTGTTCGCGCCCCTGCGTCGCCGGGCCACTGCCGGCCTCGAGGTGACCACTGCGCGCCGGCGTCGGGACCGCGAGCAGCTACGGGCCAGGTTGCGAGGCGAGGCACCGCCCGACGGGCAAGCCGAAGAGGATGGCTTTTGTCAGGCTGAGGACAGCTAGCTAGCCCGGGTGAGGGCATCGCGGGTGTCAACATCTCTTGACACAATTCACCGTGTCAAGCTACCTTGACACGGTGAGCGAGGTCAGCGAGGTGCCGGCCGATCTCGGTAGCGTCGATCCTGCAGTTGGTTTGCGCGCGGTGCGCGCCTTGCAGCGGTTGCAGCAGAGATTGGAGGCGATCCACGTCGCCAACGCCCGCGAACAGGGCTGGAGTTGGCGGGCGATCGCCGAAACGCTCGGCGTGAGCCGGCAGGCGGTGCACCAGAAGTACAACCGGAGGAGATGACGGATGTTTGAACGATTCGCCCTCGACACCCGGGCTGCCGTCGTGCTGGCCCGCGAATTGGCCAGTGAGATCGGTGCGCCGCACCTGCTCCTCGGGGTCCTTCGGGCGGCGGGGCAGGACCTGTCCGCGGTGTTGAGCGGTTACGGGCTCGCCGCCGAGGTGGTGCGGGGACGGCTGGCGGAAGCCTCGACCGGCGACGAGTCGTTCGGCGAGGACGCCGACGCGCTGCGCGCCATCGGTATCGACTTGCGCGCCGTCCGCGACGGCGTGGCCCGCACCTTCAGTGCAGATGCCTTCGACAACGCCCTACGTAGGTCGGGTCGACGCTCTCGCGGGCATGGGCACATGCCCTTTATCCGCGCGGCCAAAAAGGCGCTGGAACTCGCGTTGCGAGAAGCATTGGCGCACAAGGACAAAGCTATCCGGTGCGAGCAGGTCATGCTCGGCATACTTCGAGGCGGCGATAAGGCGGCCATCGACGTGATCACCGAGCGCGGCGACACCGGACAATTACGCACGGCGGTGGCCGGACTGCTGGAGCGCGCCGCCTAGCCGTGGCTGCTCGTCGCGTGCGCATCGACGGCGACGACACGCTCGAAGCCCTGAGCGCACGGTCGAAGGCAACTCAGCCCGCCAGCGTCAACGCGGCTGCCACCGCGACCGACCACACCAGCATCGCCAGCCCGGTGTCGCGCAGCACCGGAATCAGGTCGGCTCCCTCCGCGCGGGATCGCACCGGGGCCGCCGCCCGCACCGCCAGCGGCGCGGCTACCAACCCGGCCGCACACCATAGGCTGGCCGCCGTCAGCGTCAGGGTTAACACCGCGGCGAGCGCCAGCAGCGCCTGGTAGAAGCTGCGTGTCCCGGTGTCGCCCAGCCGCACCGCCAGGGTGAGCTTGCCGGACTGTGCGTCGGTGGGGATGTCCCGCAGGTTGTTGGCCGCCAACACCGCCGACGAGAGCGCTCCCATCGTCACCGCCAGCACCAGACCCACCCAGTCGACCCGCAACGCCTGGCTGTACTGAGTGCCGAGCACCGCAACCAGCCCGAAGAACACGAACACCGCGAGTTCACCAAAACCCGCATAGCCGTATGGTTTTGAGCCTCCGGTGTACAACCATGCCCCGGCGATGCACAACGCGCCGACCAGAATCAGCCACGGCGCGCTGATCACCGCGAGCGCCACCCCGGCCGCCGCGCCGATGCTCATGCTGACCACGGCCGCCGTCAGCACCGACCGCGGGGTCGCTAATTGGGAACCGACCAGACGCAACGGGCCGGCGCGAATGTCGTCGGTGCCGCGGATACCGTCGGAGTAGTCATTGGCGAAGTTCACCCCGATGATCAATGCCACCGCGACGGCCAATGCGAGTAGCGCCTTCCACCAGTTCGCGGAGTGCAACCAGGCGGCGGCGCCGGTACCCGCGATTACCGGTGCGATGGCGTTGGGAAGGGTGCGCGGTCGCGCGCCCGCGATCCATTGCGCAAAACTGGCCACCCGTCGATCGTTCCATGACGCGGCGCATGCCGCCTGGGGAAAGATAATGACGGGATGCTTGCGGTAATCGGCGGCAGCGGCTTCTACACGTTCTTCGACGCGGATGCCCGCAGCGTCAAGCTAGACACCCCGTTCGGCGAGCCCAGCGCCCCGGTCACGGTCGGTACTGTTGGCCAGCATGAGGTCGCGTTCCTGCCCCGCCACGGTGCCAGCCACGAGTATCCGGCGCACAAGGTGCCGTATCGGGCCAACATGTGGGCGCTGCGTTCACTGGGGGTGCGCCAAGTCTTGGCCCCGTGCGCAGTCGGCAGCCTGACGCCGCAGCTGCAGCCGGGCGCGATCGTGGTGCCCGATCAATTGGTGGACCGGACCCGTCGCCGCGTCGACACATACTTCGACTCCGGTGCGGCGCACGTGTCCTTCGCCGATCCGTACTGCCGGACATTGCGGACCGCGGTCACCGGACTGCCCGGCGTGGTCGACGGCGGCACCATGGTGGTCATCGAGGGCCCGCGCTTTTCTACTCGTGCGGAAAGCCAGTGGTTGGCCGCCGCCGGCTTCAGCCTGATAAACATGACCGGCTACCCGGAGGCGGTGCTCGCGCGTGAACTCGACATATGCTACGCGACAATCGCTTTGGTGACAGACTTGGATGCCGGCATTCACGTGGGGGCCGGGGTGAAGGTCATCGACGTCATCGGCGAATTCGAGAAGAACATCGAGCCGTTCAAGAAACTTGTCGCCGAGGCAATCGGTCAGATCGCCGCCGAGTACACCTGCACCGAGTGTCTGTCGCATACCGGCACCCCGCTGCCGTTCGACCAGCCGTGAGGGTGCTGCTGGCCGGCGCTGCCGGTTTCATCGGGCTGCGGGTGGACGCGGCACTGCGGGCCGCTGGCCACGGTGTGGTCGCGGTGGATGCCATGCTGCCCGCGGCGCACGGCGGCGATGCGGCGCTGCCGGGCGATCGCCGCCGTGACATCCGCGACGCCGACACGCTGGCCCCGCTGCTCGACGGTGTCGACCTGGTGTGCCATCAGGCCGCGATGGCCGGGGCGGGTGTGAACGCCGCCGATGCTCCGGATTACGGCAGCCACAACGACTTCGGGACTGCGGTGCTGCTGGCGCAGATGTTTCGCGCGGGGGTGGTGCGACTGGTGCTGGCATCGTCGGGGCTGTGAAATCCATACGCCCGCTTGGTCAGTGTTCGCAGGTGGGTGTTCGTCGCCTCTGAGCGCGCATTCGACAGGCCGTGATCAAGGGGGTGTTGCAGATCAACTCCCGGTAGTGGCGGATGGTGCGGGCGAGCGCGACGAACTCGGGGATACGCGAGTGCGACGCCCACGACAACCAGCCGGCCAACAGCTGCCGCCCGGTTTGGCCTTTAACTCGAAACACCTCGCGGAGTTGCTCTTTGAGAAGGTAGGCGCGGCAGAGGGTGCGGTTGGTGTCGGTGGTCTCGGCGAGGCTGGTGCGCTGCTCACCGGTCAGGTCGGCCGGGTTCTTGCGGGTCGCCCGCATCGCGTGACGGTCGCGGACGCCGGCGTGGGCCATGGTGCGCACCCGCGCCCGGTCGAGGGCCTTGAGCGCCCAGGCCACGACATGAAACGGATGCAGGCAGACCGCCGCCTGCGGCGCCGCGTGCTCGCAGCACGGTGTGAATCCACTCGGCCCCATCGCAGCTGACGCGGGTCAACGCCGCGCAACGTTGGGCGCCCAGCTGGTCGAAGAACTTCCCCAGGGTGTCTTGGTTTCGGCCCTCGCCGGCCCACACCAGCCTCCCGGTCGTATGCTCGAGCACGCACGTCACGTAGCGATGTCCCTTGCGGTAGGCGATCTCGTCGACGCCGATGCGGGTCAGCCCGGCGAGCAGGTCGCTGGTGTCGCGGCCATCGGCTAGCACCTGAGCAACGATCGCGGCGATGGCGCGCCAGGCCACCCGCAAAAACACCGCGACCACACTGATGGCGGCGTGCGCGCTCAGCCACGCGCAGGTGTCCTCAAACGCCCAGGTGTGGCGGGCGCCGGGCCGCGCCCAGGGCACGTGGCCACCACCGCGCCATGCTCGGGGCATGCCGCCCGCGGCGCGGCGGCCCGCAGATAGGCCTTCGCCGTCCCCAGATCCAGGCTGCGCCAGCGCCTGATCCCGTCCCCGCCGTCATAGCCAGGGCAGCGCTTTTGGCGCCGCGAGCACCGGCTGGCCTGGTTTGCCCTGGGCCGCACCGCAAACACCAGCGCTTCGCTAGTCACCGGCCGCCTGCCGCGCGAGGTCTCAGTCTCGATCATGACGTCTTCAATGACCATCTCCTGGCCACCGGGGACCGTCGCGAATACCCTGGATTTGCGCAACGCCGTACATCCCTTCCGTCTTGAACCAGATTGCAGTCCAAAACGTAGGCAGGACACGGCGTTGTGCCCCAAAACCCCTGCTCACAGACCCACGACTATGGCAGAAGAGCCACTTCGTGCACGTCGACGACGTGGCCACCGCCAACGTGGCGGCGGCTGCCACTGATCGGGCCGGGTTCATCGCCGCCAATATCTGCTCCGGACAACCAATTTCGATCATGCAGGTCGCCACGATGCTCTGCCAAGCGCGTGATGGCGCCGTGTCGCCGGTTGTCACCGGCCGATATCGCAGCGGCGATGTGCGCCACATTGTCGCTAATTCGGCTCGCGCCGCCGACGTGTTGGGTTTCCGCGCGGCCGTCGATCCGCGGGAAGGATTGCGCGACTTCGCTTTTGCACCGGTGCGCGGCTAGAGCTTGATGACCGCGACATCTGTCATTGCGTCGTAATCGCTATCCTGCGTCAGGATAGGAAGGTTGTGGGCCATGGCGGTCGCTGCGATCCAGCTATCATTAATCGGCACACGCCGATTCGCTGCTCGGAGCCGGGAGACCAGCAGTGCCCAGGCTTCGGAAACGGCCTCATCGATGGTAAGCGGTTCGAACCGCTGGGCGAGCTGATAGGTCGACAGTCGACGCGCACTCGCCTCAGGACCGGAGGCCTGCAGCACTCCGAGCCGCAGCTCACCCAGCGTGATCACCGAGACACCGAATTCATACTCCGCAAACCGGGCGGCGTCGACTCGCGCCGATTCAAGGCCGATCAGAACAGACGTATCGACCACCGCTCGCCGAGCCGTCATGACGACACATCATCCGTCGTGTCCGTCAGCGCTTCTCCAAGTTCCGCATTAAGTCCTGTGGTGTCAGGGCCGAGACGCGATAGTTCGCCGATCACCTCGGATGCCGGCAACCACTGACGGCGCCGCGGCAACGGAACGAGCTTCGCCACCGGGCGATTGTCTTTGAACACCTCGATCTCCTCGCCGGCCTCAACCCGCCGCAAAACCTGGGCGGTGTGATTGCGGAGGTCGCGCGCCGGAATAGCAGCCATGCTATAATCGTAGTCATAGTTCGACGATCGTAGCAATAGGCAAACGACCGGACTTCAGGCTTACGGCGTCGGATAGATCTTGGGCCGGGCTCCGGATGCGGGGTTGCCGTGTTGGCCGTGGCACGACCGGCATGACCGGCGCCACGACAGGCACGACCGGTGGCCACTTCCACTTCTGACTGCACAAAAGGTGCGCGGTTCCTCTACTGTCGAAGGCCATGCCCGACGCTCTGGTCACGGTGGTGCTGCCCTATCTGAACGAGGCCGAGCCGCTGCCTGGCTATGTCAACTTGAAGTGGCCCCACCGTGACGGCGCGGATTGGCCCCATCTGAAATCTTCGTGGAGCGGGTTGGCGGACGTGGGCCACTAATCGCTGTTGGTGCGAGCCGAGCGCCGTGCGATTCGACGGGCAGGGGCCTGACCCCTGCCCGTGCCACTGCGCGATGAGGGGTTGCAGAGGCTCGCGGGTCAAGCGGGTCAAGGGTGGCCGAAAGGGCCATCGCGAAGCGACGCGGTAGCGCCCTTGACGCGTGAGGGGCGGCCCCGTAGCCTCGCGCGGCGCTCGGCGGAGGTGACCGGCGTGGCCAAGGCGAGCCTCATCGATGGTGCCAGGGGTCGGTAGGCTTGGTGTTCGTGGCGTGAGCCTCGGATCGGCCTTTTTCGGGGTCTTGATGTTGGCGAGCCGGTTGAGCTTGGTGAAGCTTCGGCCGCGGAAACCGGTGGGTGATCGCCGGGATCGTGGTGCGGCTGCCGTTCTGCAGCCACCCAGTCTGCTTGCCGGTGCTGTTTCGGCTCTGGGCCGGCAAGGGCACCGCCTCCCCGGTGGAGCTGGCCGGCGACATGATCACCGTGCTTGCGCAAGCGTTCTCGCACAAGCAGATCCACGCTGTGGGCGATGCCGCCTACCACGGCAAGCCGCTGCTGGTGCCCGGCACCACCATCACCACCCGGCTGCCGGCCAACGCGTCCCTGCACACGCTGGCGCCGCCGCGCACCGGCCGCCGTGGCCGACCCGCCAAAAAGGGCTCACGACTGCCCCGGCCAGCCGAGCTGGCCGCCACCGCAACCTGGCGCACCACCCCGGTGAACCGCTACGGCCGCAGCGACACCATCACGATCACCGAACGCGACTGCCTGTGGTACGGCGCCTTCGGCGACACCCCCGCCCGGGTGGTGCTGGCCCGCGAACCCGACACCGCCACCGGCTATGACCTCGCGGTGTTCACCACCGACACCACCACCACCACCGACGCCGCGGGCATCATCGCCCGCTACGCCGAGCGCTGGTCGATCGAACCCGCCAACGCCACCGGCAAACAACTGCTCGGGGCCGGCCAAGCCCGCAACCGTGTGCAACGCGCCGTGGAGCGCACCGTACCTTTCGGGTTCCTCGTGCAGACCTTGGTGATCATCTGGCACGCCCTGTTCGGCTATCACCCCGACGACCTCACGGCCCGCCACGCCGCCGGGCCCTGGTATGACCACAAGGCCGAACCCGCCTTCGAAGACATGCTCGCCAAGCTCCGCCGCGCCCTGATCGCCGCCCGATTTAACGGCATTGGCCCAGCTCAACCCGATCCCCACAAATACCGCGACTACGAACTGGCCTGCGCCGCAGCCGCCGCATAACTGCGAAAGTCGAGTTTGATACTCATTGACGAATTGGGGTACCTGCAGCTGGATCGGCGCGGGGCGGAACTGCTGTTCCAAGTTCTCGCCGAGCGCGAAGAGCGCTCAGCGATTGCCATTGCCTCCAACGAGCCATTCTCTTCGTGGACAAAGACATTCACCGATCCGCGGCTCTGCGCGGCAGTTGCCGGCAGGTTGACGTTCGGCGGACGAATCATCGAAACCGGCAGCACCTCTTACCGACTCGCCCACACCCGCAACGTCAAGGCGGCGAAGGCCTCCGGTTAGGGTCGCTGGCCAAGCCAGTCGCTGACGAACGCCCAGCTGAGTTTGGCCGGTCCTTGTGCGGCGCCGTCGTGGGTCCAAAACGCGTGATGCACCTTGCGGCCCCAGCGGCGAAACAAGGTGTCATCGACCGCGACGGTGATCGCCGCGTCGGTGTCGAGCAACCGCTCGACGATCAGCCGCGCGATCGCCAGGCCCAGCCGGTCGGTGTCCCAGCGATAGGTGGAAAAGAACCGGCAGGCCGAGTGAATCGACACCAGCGCGGCCATTCCCGCCCCGGCGAGCATGCCGACCACGGCGCGCCGCATAGTGCGGGCGACAAGCCCGGCTGCCAGCAGCGTGAACATCCCGAAGGTCGAGGACCCGCCAAACACCGGCCGCAGTGTCTGCAGCAGTTCACGCCACGAGGCCGGTAAGGTCAGGCCAGAAGCATCGGCGGCGTCTCGAACATCTGGGCGAGTACATGTCATCCGCCGATGCTTCGTCATGATCACGGCCTGATCACGACGACACGCCGATCAAGTCACAACTGACTCACCAGTCACACCCGCCGCAGCCGCCGCATAACTGCGAAAGTCGAGATCAAATCTACTTTGCCGTAATGGGTTATCAGTTTGGTGAGTTGCTTGTCGTCGGCGGCTTCGGCGAGCTCGTTGACCAACTTGCTGGCCAGCGTGTAGCGCACCCGGTAGCCGGCTTCGGCGGCAAAGGCGAATCTGGTGTCGGATCTGGTCAACGACGCGTTGGCGGTGCTGGCCGAGTTCACCGGTGACGACGCGCCCGAACGTGAGAACGCCGCGGCGGACGCGTTGGGGCTGTTGGCGCTGGTGGCCGGCCAGGACGGGGAACCGGCCGAGGATTGCGATGGTAGCGACGGGCGCTGGCGCATCGCGCGGAGGGTGGCGTGCGATCGGGTGATCTCCACCGTCGATCCGCAGGCTCGCCACACCCGCAAATCCAAGTCGGCGCGCCGTGATGGGTTTTCGCGGGCATGTGACCGCCGCGCCACACCGGTGCCGGCGAGCATACCCACCACCGTGCGAAGCGCGGCTTGCGCGACCAGTCCGGTGGCCCGCAGCGCGAACACCGCGAAAGTCGCTGATCGGCGGAACGCGGGACGAAACGTATCCAGCAACCCACACCATGAGGCGGGTACGGTCAACGAGCGAAGCATCGGCGGGACCTCGAACATTCGAGCGAATCCATGAACACGCCGATGCTTCGCTACGGTCACGGCCTGACCACAATCGTCCCATAAATCACACTGGCCCCACCCGCCTAACTGCGAAACTCAAGAACAAGCCCCCCGCAACCAAGATGACCGGCACTTCCATTGGGCCTGACCACGCCAACAACCCTCCCTTCGCGCACACACACAGTTCTTCGAATGCGCAGGGCGATGAACAAGAAGGCCGCCAGCTCGCGCCCTCGGCGCGCCGGGGGCTCGGTGAACAGATGGCGTTTCGGTTGACAGGGTACGGAGATGCGGACCTGCGCGTGCGGATCGCGGTGTCAAGTGCGGCGGCGGCGCGGCCAGCCGCGATACGGCTTCGCGCGCCCAGTGCCTGCCGGAGCCAAGGCTGATAGGACCACCTGATTGCCGGGGCGAATTCCAGCAGTCGTTGCACATGGGTGGTCAATGCGCTTATGCGATTAGCTTATCGAGACGTTCGGCCGGTGTTTGCCAGTCGATAACCGTTGTACGCCGGAAAGGCTGGCACGCTGGACGTCGACGCCGTCTCAACGGCACCGGCGTTCGACGACCTAGCTGAAGGGGATCGGCAGCTCGTTTGTCGGCGAGTGTTCGGCCGCCGCCGGCCTGACCACGGCCATCGCCTCACCGGCTTTCGACATCGTTGTCGCTGACTGAGCTGTGCCCGTAGTTGCGCCACGCGTTGTCCTTAGCCCGCCACGAAGCAGGAGGTGTGGATTTGATCCCGGTCACCTACACCATCCTTCTGCTCTGCGGCCCGGCGATGGCCATCGCCGCGGTGTGGGGGGCTGATCGGGCGCGTGTGCCGTATCCGGTCTTGCTGGTTGGCGTCGGTGTGTTCCTCAGTTGGTTTCCCTGGACGCCGTCACCGGAGATCTCGCCCGAAGTCGTGTTCTACATTTTCTTGCCTCCGTTGGTCTTTTACGCGGCGTTCTTCGTGGACCCAGCTGATTTGCGCAGGCACGGCCGGCTTGTTGCGCTTTTGTCGGTGGGATTGGTGCTGGCGACCGCGGCTGCTGTCACCGGTGTTTTGACCAGTCTGTTGGGCTTTTCGCTGATGGCGGCCGTCGTGGCCGGAGCGATCGTCGCGCCGACCGATACGGTTTCGGCCCTGGCTATCTTCCAGCGACTCGAAACACCCGAGCAGATCTCGACCATCGTCGAAGGCGAAGGACTGACCAACGACGGCTCCGCGCTCGTTCTCTACACCGGCGCCGTCGCCACCGCGGTGGCGGGTACGGTGCACCCCGGCCAACTGGTGATCACGTTCGTCCTGGGCCCGGTCGGCGGCGCGGCACTCGGCTTGGCCATTGCCTGGCTGACAGTCAAACTGCGGCGGCGCATGGACCACCCGTCGCTGGAGATCACCATTTCGCTGGCGACTCCGTACTTCACCTATGCTGCGGCGGACGCCGTTGGCATGTCGGGGGTGTTGGCCACCGCTGTCGCCGGCGTGTACATCGGCACCCGGCTCAGCGATGTCTACACCCCGGCTACCCGACTGCAGGCCATGGCGTTTCTCGACGTGCTGGTCTTCTTGCTCAACGCGGTGCTGTTCATCCTGGTGGGCATCCAACTTCACCAGCAAGTCAACTGGGCCGCGGACAAATCTATTCTGCATCTGCTGCTGGTGGCGTCAGCGGTGGTCGCCGTGGTGATCGTCACGCGGCTGATATTCACGCTGGCCGGACCTGCCATCGCCAAGCTGCGGGGTCGATCGGTGAGCGCCGATCTCTGGCGGGAGCGGGCCGTCGTCGGGTGGTCCGGCATGCGTGGTGGGATATCGCTTGCAGCCGCGCTTGCCGTTCCGCTGAGACGCGCGGACGGCTCGCCTTTCCCCGATCGCGAGCTTGTGGTGCTCATCACGGGGATAGTCATCGTCTCAACGCTGGTCCTGCAGGGCGTCTCCATGCCTCGGTTGCTGCGCCGACTCGGATTCAGGCCCGAGGACTTTCGCAGCGACGAGGACCGAGCCCGGCTGCGTGCTGCCCGCGCCGCACTGCAGTGGTTGGACACGCGAAGAGAAGATTTTCATCAAAGCGCCAATGGCGCTGTGGAACCGATCCGGGCCCTCTACGCGGCCAAAGTGCAGCACCTGGAGAGGGCCAGTGCGAACGGCCAGGCGCCAGACGACGCCGATAAAGCCGTCAACGAGCAGAGCGGATACGTGGACCTGCGACTGGAGTTGCTCGAAGTGGAGCGTTCAGAAGTGTTGAGCTTAAAACGCCTGGGCCGCATCAACGCGTCCGTTTGGCGCACCATCGAGCGAGGCTTCGACCTCGAGGAATCCCATATCAGCGGTCGCTGAGAACCCCAGGGATGGCGTATAGCCCGAATTGGTAGCGGTGGTCTGGGTTGCTGGTAGCAAGATTCCAGACAGCTGGTAGCGCGGGGGTGTTGGCTTTGGTCTCCTTGGCGACGGCGACGCGTTTGTTGACCGCCGTTTTGTCTGTGAGGAGGCAGAAGCGGTTTCCGTCAATCTGTCCCAACCTCCCTTGTTCGCCGGCGCGAGCGGCGACCGATCTCGGCGAGCATGCGTCGTCGCCCAACCGGCAGCCGAGACAAGTCGAGGTGATCGGCGCCGTGACGTCGCAGGAATTCCAGCTTGTCCAGCTCGGACTTGAGCAGCTCAGGCGTGGCGACGGTGGCCCCGCGGCGCAGCCACGCGGTGAGCATTTTCGATGAGCAGAACTGGGCAGTTTCAGTGAGCGCGATCAACGCAGAGCACCTCGTCGAGGCTGACGGTGCGCAGCCCGGCGGCGACCGCGCGCCGGGCGAGTTCGGCGATACGCAGTCGACTCGTTGAACGGCCCTGCCGCAGTAGCAGCAGTTCACCAAATCGTCTGCGCTAGAGGGCCATTGCGACATACCCATCGTCATCCGGGCCTGTAGACTTGGGAGCGGTGGCCGACTCTAATGATCACGATCTGCTGACGGTGCTCATCAAGCATGTACAGCACACGGTAGTCGCCGCGGCGCGCAGACCAGTGTCCGTGAAAATTTTCGCGCAGCGGCTTGCCGATGCGGCGCGGATCACTAGCAAGAGGGCCATAGATGAACTCCACCACAGCGGGTATTACCCTCGGCGGCAGCTTGTCGATGTCGCGGCGCGCACTGCTGGCAAGGCCCACTGTCCAACTCACCGGTGGCCAACGCCATAACGGCGCCGGACCTCGCCCTCGGTCATCAGCAAACCCGCCTCGGCTTGCTCGCGCGCCTTCGCGATGTCCTCATGTACGCCGGGCTGCGACTGCCAGTAGAGCGTCTCTTCAAGAGCCTCTAGATCCTCAACAGACATCAGTACCGCCGCGGGCTTGCCGTGCCTGGTAATGGTCACGCGTTCGTGGGTGTTGATGGCACTGTCGATCAACTCGTTCAACTTCGCCTTTGCTTCGGTCAGCGGCAAGGTAGTCATGCCGTCAGGGTATCACAACGGCACCGAATACGGAGCCGAGCAGAGCCGAATACAGCGCCGACAAGGCTGCGATTTTCGACTACTTGGAAAAGGGGGATGCAGGTCGGCGCCGCTTCGAGGCCGAACGGCGGGCAAGTTGGGCCCGTGAAGCTATCAGCTTTTGGAGGCGAGTGACGAGGTGTACCACCGCGGTCACGGACGCCCCCGATGGCTCGCGGGAGCGCTGCAATGAGGGTCAGGCCGGTGGGGCCAGCAGGCGGCCTCGGGTGTACATGCCGATCAGGGTCCAGGGCGGGTCGTCGATGGCGTATCGGTGGCGGTCCCAGTGGGCGGCTGCCGACAGGATCGCCAACGCGTGATGCAGCATGTTGCCGGTGTTGCGCAGCGCGGAGAACGTGTCAGGGTTCAGTGCCAGTAGCTGCCGGGTGCCGTCTTGGTAGAGGCGTTCCAGGTGTGCTGGGGGGAGGCGGCGCAGCCAGCGCCGCACCGTGGACACGGGCCGGTCGATGGTGGCCGCGATGCTGCGGTACCCGAGTCCTTTTAGCTTGTGTAGCAACGCTGTTCCGATCACCGCCGTGGTGTCGGCGTGACGTGGTTGCAACGCCGCGGGCATCACGATGTGCGTTGATGAGCACGATTGGCATCGGGTGCGGCGGGGCCGCACCGTCACCGTGGTGCCGTCGCGGTCGCGCACGGTGCGCCGCCGGCCGTATCCCCAGCCGACCAGCTGGCCGGTGCGACAGAGCGGGCAGCGCAGTTCTCGGTCGGCGAGTAGTTGCTCGGCGAGTTCGGTGGTGCGAGCGACGATCACCGTGGAGCCAGTCCATGACACATCAGCCTTACCTACCACCCCGGGGCGGGGATAGGGGTCAGTTCGTGTTGGGCGACACCAGATTTGGGTCGGTCGCCGTCGCTGACCGTGACGACCAGACGAATCCCCATCGCGTCGGGGCCGAATCTGGGGAGTTGACGGTGCGACCACAATGACGAATACCGCCTCCGTGGTCGTCACACAGAGGGACGGTGAACATTGGCGGATAGCCTTGGCGGATGCGGGATAAGCCCGACAAGGTTCGTGTCGATCTGGCCGGCCCGGCTCAGACCATGCTGGACATGCTCTACGCGAAGGCGTTGGATGCTGCCGCCGATAATCCCATCCTGGGAGACACCCACGCCCCGGCATTGGTGCGGCAACTCGACTACGACTGGCGTCGGACGAAAATCACCGCACGAAACAAGAAAGCGTTCTTCGCCGCCGTGCGTAGTGCGCACTTCGATGAGTGGGCGCACCAGTTCCTTGCGGCGCATCCCGAGTCGGTAGTGCTGCACTTGGGATGTGGTCTCGACGCCAGAAGGTTGCGGTTGCAGCCGGGCCCTGGCGTGGATTGGTATGACGTCGACTGCCCCGAGGTTATTGCTCTGCGTGAGCGGTTCTATCCCTCTGACGGCGGCTACCGGCTCGTCGCGGCGTCGGTAACCGATCCGGCCTGGCTGGCCGCGGTCTCCAACGACCGACCAGTGTTGTTGCTGGCCGAGGGCTGACCATGTATCTCGAAGAGTCGGGCGGTATCGCGTTGCTGCGCCGGGTTGTGCAGCGTTTCCCGTCCGGAGAGTTGTAGTTTGATGCTTTGACCCGGCTGGGCATTAGGTCCTCACAAAAGCTGCTTCCCGTCGTGCGTCAATCTGGATCGACCTTGCACTGGGCTGTCAACAGCCCAAGCGACATCTTGCGCGCCGTCCCGGGCGCCCGACTGTTGTCGTCAATCCCGGCGCTGGACGCCGAGCTACTCGCCCGTGCGCCACGCCGCTACCGGTTGGCAGCACGACTCTTGACGCCGCTGCCGCCGGTGAGAAAGGCGCAACGGTTTTACCGATACGCGTTCTGACCGCCGCTGCGGTTTTTGCCGACAGATGCTTTCAGATGCCAAGGGTTAAGAGAGGCTGTCAAGTATGGGGGTCGATGTGGTTCGGCGGTATGAACGTGATCGACCCAGAAGTCGCAGAGGCGCTGTTATCTCGACGAGTTGTGGCCAGCGGAGCCTTTGTTTGCTGCTTCGCTTGCCAGGTGGCCCTATGCCACGGCGGCGGTCTCGCATTTGGTGAAATGGGAGCGATCAGATCCCATCCCGGTCTTGCAGGGTTGGTCGGAACTCATTTGGTGACTTCGATTGCTAACGCACGCATCTCGTCGGGAACGCCGTCCGTGTGACGAGTGGTGGTCGTCGGGCTGGGGTTAGATGCCAGCCCCGTACCGGGTGTCGTGCCTCGCATTATCGAGATTTGGGACTGGTCGTTTGCTGTCCGGATCGCCCACCTGTTAGCCGCGCCGCTGCGCGAAATACGTGCCGACTGCGTCGATGAACATGTCGATGTCGTCGCGCGAGACGTCGCAGTGGGTGACGAAGCGCGACTCATACAGCATCTGGGTGAGGATTCCGCGTTCCTTGAGCCACGCATCGAGCGGCGCGCAATCAGCTTCGGGGAATTGGGCGAACACCATGTTCGTCGCCTGCGACAGCACCTTCACCGGTGCGATCCCCGCGAGCCCTTTGGCGAGATGCGCGGCGTTCGCGTGATCGTCCGCGAGGCGCTCGACGTTGTGTTCGAGCGCATACAGGCAGGCCGCCGCGAGGATGCCCGACTGCCGCATCCCGCCGCCGAGCACCTTGCGCCAGCGCTGCGCGCGTTCGATCAGCGGCCGGCTGCCGATCAGCGCCGAGCCGACCGGCGCACCGAGTCCTTTCGAGAAGCAGATCGACACCGTGTCGAATGGTGCGCAAAGGCCGGCAATCGGACGGCCCGACGCGACTGCTGCGTTGCAGACGCGTGCGCCGTCGAGGTGTGCGGACAGGCCGTGGCTGCGCGCCAGCGTGACGGCCTCCTGCACGTAGTCTTCCGGCAGCACACGGCCGTTCATCGTGTTCTCGAGCGCGAGCAGACGTGTGCGCGCGAAATGGTTGTCGATCGGCTTGATCGCGGCGGCGATCTTCTCGAGCGGCAGGGTGCCATCCGGCGAGTTCTCGATCGGCTGCGGCTGGATGCTGCCGAGCACGGCCGCGCCGCCGCCTTCGTACTTGTACGTGTGCGCGAGCTGACCGACGAGGTATTCGTCGCCGCGCTCGCAATGCGCCATCAGCGCGGCGAGATTACTCTGCGTGCCGCTCGGAAAGAACAGGCTCGCCTCCTTGCCCGCGCGCTCGGCCACCACCGCCTGCAGGCGCAGCACGGTCGGGTCGTCGCCCCATACGTCGTCACCGACTTCGGCGCCAATCATCGCCGCCAGCATTGCCTGACTGGGACGCGTCACGGTATCGCTGCGCAAATCGATCATCGTTTGTACCCCGAGTAAATGCGGACTGGAACGGACCTGCCCAAACAAATGCTGGCCGCTGCCATTGTTATTGCTGGCCGGCTGGGTCGCGTGTCGTCTTCCCGAGGCGTGCGATGACCGAGTCGGCACGATCCAGTGTCACGCCGATGTTCGTCATTTCCGCGCGGCCGCGCTCGTAGCGCCCGGATACCGCATCCTCGACGAGGATGACCCGGTAATCACGCTCGCTGGCCTCGTAGATGGTCGTGCGTGGGCAGTTGGGGTAGTTGCATCCGGCGACCACCACAGTGTCGATGTTCTGCTGGCGGAGATGGTCGTTGAGGGTGGTGGCGAAGAAGGCGCCCCACCGGGGCTTGTAGAGAACGATTTCGTGGTTGCCGAGCTGCTGGGGTTGTCCCGAGAGCAGCAATTGATCGTCGAGTTGTGCGGGTGGGTCAGGCAGCAGGCCGGGGCCAATAACCGTCCTGGTGTGCCCGGGCGCAGCATCGGAGTTGGGCCGGTGACGAGATTCTTGCGTATGGGCTCGGCGTTGCTTCCATCGGCTAGGTAGAGCCGGACTATGTGCACGATCGGCAAGCCAGCGTTGCGAAACGCCTGGCACAGACCGGCGATCCGAGGCACGGGCGTCGAAGTCCCTGGAATCTCGAGCGGCGCCCCATCGAGGGTGTCAGCTTGAACATCGATCGTCAGCAGAGCTACAGCATCAAAGTGCGGCTCGATGAGGGACTGCATTTTCATAGCATAGGTACACATTCAGACGCGCGCGTACCGATGCCGCTTTGGCGCCAGCAAGTGTGCAACCGGGAGCCCGAGAATGGTCGAAAGCGGTTGCGCTAGTGTGCTTCACGAGCAATTTTGAACAGGAGAGCAGGTGCCATCCACGACGATCGAAGCGTTTCTCGGTGTCGACATTCGCGTCGGGCGTGTGGTCGAAGCCAAAGAATTCCCGCGCGCCCGCAAGCCCGCCTATAAGTTGTGGGTCGATTTCGGTGATCTGGGCATACGCAAGTCCAGCGCCCAGATCACCGATCTCTACACCACCGATGAGCTTGTGGGCCGGTTAGTGTTGGCAGTGGTTAACCTGCCGCCGCGCCAAGTCGCCGACTTCATCTCAGAAGTTCTACCCGGGGCTTCGCCCCAGCCCGACGAGGCATGCCGTTGGTCACCGTTGGTTTGGGGGCTGCGGTCGGCGGGTGAAGACCGTGACCGGCGGACCGGCCCGGTGGATGAACCGTCATCACGGTTGGTTGGCCGACTGGCCGTCCCGTCTCCGCCCGGAGCCCATCATGACCGTAGCGCGATCCGTCGCCGATGTCTTGGCCGAGCCATGTGGTCTTTGAGGTCGAATGCATCGACCGCATGTTCTGCAACGTCTACGTGCCGGGGTTGCAGTACGCGCCCGGCCTGGTGGGCTATGTGCACCAACAGTTGGGTCTGCCGATCGCCTCGACCGCGCCGCTGGCCCGTATCACCGAGGCGTTCGACAAGGCCGTGCACCGGTTCGCCCGCGACAACGCCATCCCGTGGGTCGATTTCGCCAAGGGGCAGCGCAAAGACGACATCGCCCACGAGTACCTGGCGGGGTTCACCGGCAGCGAAGGGGTGCTGTTCGTCGGGCGGGCGCAGGAGAAGACCAAGCTGTTTCGCACCGAGAAACGCCGCGACGCCCACGGGGATACCTATCCGTGGATCGTGGCGAGCACCGGGCTGGTGAACCATTTCTATTTTTATTGCTACGACGGCGATTTCGGCCCGTTCTTCATCAAGTTCTGCTCGTATTTCCCTTACAGCGCCAAGCTGTGTATCAACGGCGACCATTGGGCCCAGCGCCAGACGGCCAAGGCCGGCATCGGATTCACCGCGCTAGACAACGGGTTCGCCGCCGTCGATGATCCCGCCGCGCCGCAGGCGATCTGCGATCGGCTCGGCGAAGAGCAGATCGACGCGCTGCTGCGCAAGCGGCTGGCCATCCCGCCGCACCCGTTCACCGCGAGCGACCGGGCCGCGGGCTACCGCTACGAGCTCTCGATCCTGCAGGCCGAATTCTCCTTGACCCAGATGCTGGACAAACCCGTGGCGGGCCGGATGTTTTTCGAACACGTCATCCGCGACAACCTCGGCATCGGCCGCCCCGACCAGGTCGCCCTGGTCGTCGGCCGCCGCCTGATGCGCCGGGGACCACACCGCGCACCCGGTCCATTTCGCACCCGGGTGATCACCCAGGGCGTGATAATCGAGGAGTCTCGGCCGGCGATCTCCGCCCTCAACGAACGGTTCTACACCGAAGCCAGCGTTTGGCTGCAGCCGCACGTGCAAAGGCGCCGCATCAAACCTCTCGCGTCCCGGTTGTGCCAAGCACTCTGGACGGGACCCAGCGTCGAATACGCCAGGCTGTGGCTTGCGCGGGCGACGGAGTTCGACATCCTCGCCGCAGCGCCGGTCCTCGGTAAGGCCGCATGGAACGCCCTCAAGGTTTGATCCCACCACCCCCCGTAGCGATGGCCGATCGTCGACAGCTTCTTCAGGCTGTCCTACCAGCGGGTAAAGATCAGGCTGTTCAACAAAAGTGCCCCGATGACATTAACGGCCAGCCACAGCCGTACCGAACGCGACGGCAACAGCGCAGGCGCGGCGGTCAGCCAGACGGTGTGCGGCAGCCAAATGCGTTCGGTCTCGGCCTTGCTCAGCGTGCTCAAGTCCGCGCAGACAATGGCAACCAGCATCGCCAACATCAGTAGCTGCAGGCCGGACCGCCGGCGGAGCGCGCTCAGGTCGAAGACGCCGCCGAGTCTCGCGGGGCTGCCTACGCCGATCGCGCACACCGCTGATGCCAGGTTGGCCCAGCCCCAATACTGAAACAGCCGGTCATGCGCAATGCCCTGCCAATAGCGCTGCTGCACAAGGGTATAGCCGTCAAACCGGCAGAAGCCGGTGGCGATGAGCACACTGCCGCCACCGCGGTTGCCCCTAGTGTTGCCGGGCCCAGTGCCCGCAGCGCCGAGCGCCAGTTGGTCGCGCACACCAGCACCGCCAACGCCGGAATCGCCGTCAACGTCAGGCCGTAGCTGAGGAACACCGCCCAGCCGAGCAACAACCCCGCTGCGGCCGCGACCAGCGTCGGGAATCGAATAGTGCCGTGTACCGCCAACGCCAGCAGGGTGATGCCCCAGGCGGCGATCCCGACGAAGTACCCGTCGGCGGAGACCGCGATCCAAGATCGCCGTCGGCGCAACGGCGACGAACGGCGCGGCACGTCGCGCGGTCGACTCGTCGGCCAGAGTTCGCAGCGCGATCACGATTGCAGCAGCCGTGCTCGACCCGACCAGCAGGCACAGCAATCCGGCCCACGCGCCGCCGCCCAGGCCAACGCGGTCCAGCCAGGACAAACGTCAGCAGCGCCCCCGGCGGGTGACCGGAGACATGGGTGACCCACGAATTCGGTTGGAAATCAAGAATCCGACTGGAGAACGTATGCAGTGTCTTCGGGATGTCGGTGATGTCCGGTACTTGCGCCAGATACTCGTCCTTGTCGGCCAACCGACCGGCGAAACCGCGCTGCCAGCCGTCGATCATCGCGAGCGAGAACGCCCACACACACGACGTAGCCCAGGCGACGAAAGGCAGCATGATCGCCGGCGCCGTGCCCCAGCCGACGTGCGCCTCGAACCAGCCGAAAATCGGAGCGGCGCCGGCATGCCAGCCGAAACGGTCCGGCGCGGCATGCCGGCGCGCCACGATGCCCCGGTGCATGCGGGGGCCGATGAACGCCGCCGCAACCAGGGCCGATTGCAGCCGCGGTCGCCTCCCGGCGAGCGATCCTCACGACCGGCGAGCCTATTGGCCGGCGGCCGCGTCGGCCCCGGGCTGTCGGGGCGGCCGTCCTTTGCGCAGGGTGGCGAGCAATTCGCGGTAGGGCCCGACAAGGTAGACGGTGTCGTCGGCGTGCAGTCGGGCGTCGCGGCGTGGGTGCAGCTTGACCAATGCATTGGGCCGGCCGATGGCGATGACCCGAGTTTGGGTGGACATGTCGAACATGCGCAGGCCGTCGAGTTCGCTGCCGGGCGCCACCTGCATGGCGCCGAGCACGAACGAGCGTTGCCCCACCGAGAATGTCCCCAGCACCTGCAGGCCGACGGCGGCGCCGATGAACCACGGCGCGGCGAGCTCGACGGTCGAGCGTACGTTTTCGAAACCGAACCGCTGCGCGACCGCGAAACCCAGCGTGCGGTCAAAGACCCGCAGCACCAGCGGAGTGTCGGTCCAGTTGAGCCCGGGCCGTATTTCCGTTCCCAGCATTTCGGTCAGCACGATGCCGGTTTCGATGTTGATCATGTCGTCGCGCGTCAGCACCGCCACGGCGCGGGCACCGTCCATCCGTGCCGATTGCAGAGTTTGACGCAAGGTGGCGTCGCCGAAGATCACCGGCACGTCGAGTTTGCGTACCGCCGACAAAAAGCGGTTTTCCTCGTTTTGCTCGATCACCGCAACGTCGTATCCGGCGGTGGTCAGGTCGGTGACGACGCGCATCGCGAGTGCGCTCAATCCGACGACCAGGATGTGGTTGCGCAGATGACGTATTCGGGGCCGTGCGGCCGCGAGGATGACGCGGCGGGACAGCAACACGTCGGCTATGAAAGCGACCAGCAAAGCGCTGGTCGTCACCCCGCTGAACATCATGAAGGCCGCAAACAGCCGCAGCCAGGTGGGTTGGTGCACGAAGCTGAAGTCGCCGTAGCCGGTCGTGGTCATGGTCTCGACGCTGAAATAGAACGCGTCCACCCAGCCCATCCGCGGCGGGGCTTTGTAGTTGAGACGCAGCACCACCGCGCAGGTCGTCAGCAACATCAGCGCCCCGGCCACTACCGGATAAAACGTGGGGTTGAAATCGTCGACCAAGGCCCAGACGGCATCGACCGCGCGGCGTGGCCAGGGCCGATGCGACCGCGTGCGAGTTGTGCGCGGAATCCTGATGCCCTGGGCGGCCACTTCGTCGGCGGTGCCGACCATCATCGTCCAGTCACCGGCCTGCACCCGCTGATCCCGGCCCGGGCAGACGTCGATCTCGCCGGGGGTGGGGGAGTTTTCGCCCTGGATCACCGCCACCGGCGCCAAATCGCCGAAGAGTTCGCGCAGCGTCGCGTCGCGGTACGCCTCGCTACCGGCGACGACGAATTGCATTCCCGCGGCCTCGAATTGGTGAGTTCGTCGCCCCAAACATGCCTCGACGATCGACGGCGCCGCGAGTTCGGCGACGTTGAGGATCGCGCCTGGCCCGTTGTCGTCGGCGATCGCTTCACGCAGCACGTCGTTGGAGACCCGTGCGACCACCCGTGCGTTCGGGTTGGCCTTCCTTGCCAGCAGCGCGATCTCGAGGTTAATCGCGTCGTCGTCGCCGGCGCAGACCACCGCGAGTGCATGAGTGACCTCGGCCAAGGCGAGCTCGCGGGCGACCCCGGCATCGGAGGTCTCGATGTTGGCCAACCGGGCGACGGTCACGCCGGCATTTTTCAGCTCGTCGATGATCGTCATGGCCAGCGCGTCGTCACCACTAACAATGATGTGGCGGTGCATCGGCACATTATGTCATCCGGTATCAAGACCTAGCGGCGCTGACACCGGCGTGCCAGTGCTTGTCGGTCCACCTTGCCGATTCCGCGCATCGGCAGCGCATCGACGATATGCAGCTCGCGGGGCGCGGCGGTTCGGTCCAGGGTGTGCGTCAGGTGCGCCCGGAGCACCTCGAGCGACGGTTGCCCACTACCGTCGGCGACCACGACGGCAGCGACCACCCGCTGACCCAGCCGCTCGTCGTCGACCCCGAACACCGCGCAGTCCGCCACGGCAGGGTGGGTCCGCAGCGCGGCCTCCACCGGGTGCGGCAGCACCGTCAACCCACCCGTGCTGATCGCCTCGTCGACCCGGCCCAGCACACGCAGGACACCCGAATCATCCACAGCTCCAATGTCATCGGTGTGAAACCAGCCGGAGTCGGCGAACGGGTCGGGGTCGGGCGGGTTGCGATAACCGTTGGCCAGTGTCGGGCCGCCGATCACTATCCGGCCGTCGGCCCCCAGCCGCAGCCGGACCCCGTCGAGGGGGACACCGTCGTACACGCAGCCGCCGGCGGTTTCGCTCATCCCATAGGTGCGGACCACCGTGATACCCGCGGTCGTGGCAGCGTCCAGGACCGGTCGCGGCGCCGGCCCGCCGCCGATCAGCACGGCGTCCAGGTCGGCCAGCGCCGCGGCGGCCGCCGGATCGGTCAGCGCCTTGGCCAACTGGGCGGCCACCAGCGCCGTGTACCGGCGACCAGAGCCAAGTTGGGCTACCGCAGAGGGTAATTCGGTGACGTCGAAGCCGGCCGAGACGTCCAGCTCGACCGGAACGGTATCGGCCAGCAGGCTGCGCACCAGCACCTGGACACCGGCGATGTGGTACGGCGGCAAAGCCAACAGCCATCGGCCCGGCCCGCCCAGCCGGTCATGGGTGGCCGCCGCGCTGGCGGTCAGCGCGGCGGCGGTCAACAGAGCACCCTTGGGCGCGCCGGTAGTTCCGGACGTCGTCACCACCAGGGCGATGTCGTCGTCGATGGCTTGTCCCACCCCCAGGTCCGCCCGCAGCTCCGCCAACGTGGATCGGCGATCGCCATCGGCAGGCACCGGCAGCAGTGCGGATGCCCGCCCGTCCAGCACCTGCTCAAGGGCCGCGAGCAGCGGGCGCGCGGAGGAGCCGTGCGCCACGGCGAATGCGCGCAGAACGGCTATCCGGCCTCCTCGCCGTCGCGGGCGTTGTCTAACGGCCAACCCCTGGCGACCAGCCGTTCCCGCACCCGTTCGACGTCCTGCAAGGTTGGCAGTTCGTCGGTCATCTGGATAATCAACACACCGATGTCGATGTCATCGAACCCGTCACGATGCATCAGATCGCGGGCCACCGCCTTGACCTCCTCGCCGCTCAGCTGTCGGCACAGCAGGGCGAGTACCGGAAAGTAGTCGGTGGGCGGAATTCCGTCCGGATACCCGGCACGCAGCCAGGCGACTATTGAGGACAGGAATCGGTTCAGGGTGCGTCAACCTCCCCGCCGGGCCGGTGTTAAGCCTGAGTAGCGAATGGACTTTGATTTTATCCGGGTTTGGCTCCGAGGATGTACCAGCCGGTGTGCAGCCCGATGAAGTCCCGGGCGATGTACACCACGCCGATGAAGACCGCAGTCAGCACCAATCCGTATATCAGCCAGCTGATTGCGGTCAGCGCCGGCTTCTTGTGTTCGACGGCCTCGCCTGCGCCGCTGACACCGGCGCCGGCGGCGCCCAGCCGCACCGCCAGCGCGAACAGCGCAGGCAAGGCACTGCCGATGAGCAAGCCGAAGATCAGGATCTTCAAGCTAGCCTGGTAGTTGAACCAGTGGCTCACTGCATGCCCGCCTTCTTTGCGGCAACGGTCTTGGGCGCCACGACGTCGAATACGGGGATCTCGCCGTTTGTTTGGGGAGCGCCTGCAGTGACGGTGACTGCCTCGGTGGCCTCGTCCAACCCGGCTGTCAGGTTGCCCTTCCACTCGGCGTTGACGTTCGTGTGGTCGATCTTCGTCTGGCGCGACCGCAGGTAAATGGCCGACGCCGTCGCGATTAGCAGGCAAAAGCCGATGATCGCGCCGAGGAAGCCGCCGATCTCGTGGACTGTCCAGTAGGTGATCGCACCGACCAGACCGGCCGACGGCAGCGTGATGAGCCATGCCGTCGCCATCCGGCCGGCCACTCCCCAGCGCACCTCCGCGCCGGGTTTGCCTACCCCGCTGCCCAGCACGGATCCGGTCACCACCTGGGTGGTGGACAGCGCGTAACCGAATTGAGCAGACAGCAAAATGACTGCGGCAGAGGAGGTTTCGGCGGCCATCCCCTGTGGTGGCTTGATCTCGACGATCCCCTTACCCATGGTGCGGATGATTCGCCAGCCGCCGAAATAGGTGCCCAACGCCATCGCCGTCGCGCAGGCCAGGATGACCCAGAACGGGGGCAAGGCGGCGGTTCTGCTGACGGCGCCGTAGGAGATCAGCGCCAGGAAGATGATGCCCATGGTTTTCTGCGCGTCGTTGGTGCCGTGTGCCAGCGACACCAGCGACGCGGAGAAGATTTGGCCCCGGCGGAAGGCTCCGTCGGTGCGCTGCTGCGGGACGCCGCGGGTGAAGCGGTACACCAGCCAGGTGCCGATCGCGCCGACCAGTCCGGCCAACACCACCGACACCAGGGCCGGGATGAGCACGCGGGACACCACGCCGGTCCAGATCACCCCGTGTCCACCGACCGCGGCGATCGTGGCGCCGACGATCCCGCCGACCAGGGCGTGTGACGAGCTCGACGGGATACCCAGGAGCCAGGTCAGCAAGTTCCAGACGATTCCGCCGACTAAACCGGCGAAGACCAGGTCGAGAGTCACCAGATGACCGTCGATCAGATCCTTGGCGATCGTCGCGGCGACAGCGGTGGACAGGAATGCACCTGCCAAGTTCAGCACAGCCGAGAGTGTCACCGCGGCCTTCGGTGCGAGCGCGCCGCTGGCGATGGAGGTGGCCATGGCGTTGCCCGTGTCATGGAACCCGTTGGTGAAATCGAACGCGAGCGCTGTGATCACGACGATAATCAGAAGGAACAGCTGAAGGTTCACGGCGCTAATTCTGGTGGTATGAAGACCCGGTTGTCGAAAGAACGGTCGCGTGATTCGCTAGCATCTTGCGCTCGTCGTCAGATGTTGGCGTGCGGTTCACCCGTGGCTTTGGGGCGTTTACGGCGAGTGTCGCGGCGCAGCGGGTGATCGCCGGGTACCTGGACGAAGATCAGGGTCACGCCGTCGGGATCGGTGACGTGCATTTCGTGCAGACCCCATGGTTCGCGCCGGGCTTCGCGGGCGATCGGCACCCCTCTGGCCTCCAGCTCCGCTTGCGTCGCGGCGAGATCGCGCACCTGCAGCCACAGCGCGCCCGGAAACGGCCCGGCAGGGCGGTCCGGGGCCCCGTGACCGGCCAGCTCGATCAGCGACTGGCCGGCGTAGAACACGGTGCCCGCTCCGTACTCGCGGGCGATTGCCAATCGAAGCTGGTCGCGATAGAAGCTCAGCGATCGCTGGTAGTCCGCCGGCCGAAACAGTATCCGGCTGGCAAGGATTTCCATGCCATCGTGTCTATCACGCGTTCGGCTTGTTGGGCTGAAGCCGCTGGCGTCTTATCAGCGTGGTCGCTAAACCGGGACCGATGGTGTCCAGTGCCTGGGCGACGACCGCCATTCGCGGCGCGATGCGGACCGGCCGGGTGCGGGCGGCGGTGAGCATCCAGCCGGCTGCCTCGCGTGGCGTCAACGCGGGCAACCCCTGGTATTCCTTGGTCGGCGCGATCATCGGGGTGGCCACCAGCGGGTAATACAACGTGGTCGAGTGCACACCCTTGGTGCCCCACTCGGTTTCAATCACCCGGCTGACTGCTGACAGCGCGGCCTTCGACGCGTTGTACACCGAGAACAGCGGTGATGCCTCGCTGAACACCCCCCAGGTGGCGACGTTGATGATGTGCCCGTCGCGGCGCTGCAGCATCCCGGGCGCGATCGCGCGGATCAGGCGCAGTGGTGAGTAGTAGTTGAGCACCATCGTCCGCTCGACGTCATGCCAGCGTTCCAGCGACTCGACCAACGGACGGCGAATCGAGCGACCGGCGTTGTTGACCAAGATGTCCACGCCGCCCAGACGCTGCTCGACGTCGGCGGCCAGGGCATCGACGGCATCCATGTCCGACAGATCGCAGGGGATCGCGATCGCGGTGCCGCCGCGGTCTTCGATCCGGCCCACCAGCGCATCCAGCAGTTCTTGACGGCGGGCCACGGCGACCACGGTGGCGCCGCGCTTTGCGAACTCCTCGGCGGCGCTCTCGCCGATCCCCGACGACGCCCCGGTGAGCAGGATGCGCTTGCCGTCGAGGTCGACGGGTTTGGCGGCCGGGCGGTATGCCGCTAGTTGCGGCGCCAGGGGCGGGCGCATCGTGGCCAGCGCGAACTTGTCGGCCAATCGTCTCAGTGGACTTCTGCTCACGCCGGGAGTCTAGTGTGCGCCCTCTCGCACCGAGATTGACGTTAGCGCCATTAGCTCACGCAGTTTGAGCGCTAGCGTCGATCTCGACGAGGCGCCTTTAGAAGTAGCGCGGGAACCGGCTCCAATCGGGCGGCCGCTTTTCCAGGAACGCGTCGCGGCCCTCGACGGCTTCGTCGGTCATGTACGCCAGCCGGGTGGCCTCACCGGCGAACAGCTGCTGGCCTACCAGCCCGTCGTCGAGCAGGTTGAACGCGTACTTCAGCATCCGTTGTGCTTGAGGTGATTTCGCGTTGATCTCGGCAGCCCATTGCATACCCGCCGATTCCAGTTCTGCGTGGTCGACTACGGCGTTGACCGCGCCCATCGCGTGCATCTGCTCGGCGGTGTAGTCGCGGCCCAGGAAGAAGATCTCGCGCGCGAACTTCTGGCCCACCTGCCGGGCCAGGTATGCGCTGCCGTAGCCGCCGTCGAAGCTGCCGACATCGGCGTCGGTCTGCTTGAACCGGGCGTGCTCGCGGCTGGCCAGGGTGAGGTCACAGACCACGTGCAGGCTATGCCCGCCGCCCGCCGCCCAACCGTTGACCAGGCAGATCACCACCTTGGGCATGAACCTGATCAGCCGCTGCACTTCCAGGATGTGCAGTCGACCGGCGCGGGCGGTGTCGACGGTGTCCGCGGTCTCGCCGGCGGCGTACTGGTAGCCGCTGCGCCCGCGGATGCGCTGATCGCCGCCCGAGCAGAACGCCCAACCGCCGTCTTTGGGCGACGGCCCGTTTCCGGTCAACAGCACCACGCCGATATCGGGCGACATCCGGGCATGGTCGAGCACCCGGTAGAGCTCGTCGACGGTGTGCGGGCGAAACGCGTTGCGCACCTCGGGCCGGTTGAACGCGACCCGCACCGTGGCGTCGGCGAGGTGGCGATGATAGGTGATATCGGTCAGTTCGCTGAACCCGTCGACCGGCTTCCAGTCCTCAGCTCGAAAAGGAGTGTCGCTCATCGTATTACAGCGCGCCCCGCGCTTCGGGCCTGCCTTCGCTCGACATCTGGATCAAGGATCTTGTTCGCCGGTTTCAGCCACCACGGTGGCCGGACTGGTTTGCTGCTGGCCATACCGGCGACGGTACCCGGCAGCCTGGCGCACACTTTGGCAAGGCTCGGTTTCCTGGCGCCGGCGGCGTGCGCCGCTTAGGGTGTGGCTCCGTGCCCAGATTGCATCCGCGCGAGCCGCACTTGGGTTCGGTGTCGGCCAGGTTGAATTGGCTGCGCGCCGGCGTGCTCGGCGCCAACGACGGGATCGTGTCAACCGCCGGCATCGTCGTCGGCGTTGCCGCGGCGACCGTCGCACGCGGCCCGATCATGACCGCCGGAGTCGCCGGGTTGGCGGCGGGCGCGGTGTCGATGGCACTGGGCGAATACGTATCAGTGAGTGCTCAGCGCGACACCGAGCAGGCGCTGCTGCACAAGGAGCTCCGGGAGCTGGATGAGGATCCGCTCGCCGAGCTCGACGAACTCGCGGCGCTATATGAAGCCAAGGGCCTGTCGGTGGCGACGGCACGCACTGTCGCCGACGAACTCACCGACCACAATCCGGTCGCCGCGCACGCCGAGGTGGAGCTTGGCTTCGATCCCGAGGACCTGACCAACCCGTGGCAGGCGGCGCTCTCGTCGGCGTTGGCGTTCAGCGTCGGCGCGCTGCTGCCACTGATAGCGATCTTGGCTGCACCGGTCGCGCTGCGAATTCCAGTCACGGTCGCGGCGGTGCTGGCGGCCCTGGTGATGACTGGGGCGGTGTCGGCCCGCCTCGGCGGGGCGGTGCAGCATCGGGCAATACTGCGGAACTTCGTCGGCGGCGGTCTGGCCCTGGCGGTCACCTACCTGATAGGTCATCTGGTGGGGGCTGTAGTCTCCTGAGCTCCAACGGCGTCCAGCCGGGCGTTCGCGTCGGCGCGCAGCGCAACGTGCGCTGCGCGTGTTCTCTTCGAGATGTGGGATCGACCGTCGTCCGTCATGTGGCCAAGACTAGAACGTGTTGCAATTCGAGTCTGTCGCACCCTGTCGATGCCCGCAAGCTCACTAGTATCCGAGCACATGGCCGCCCGGACAGAGCAATGTCTCCAGCCTTAGCCGACGTTCTCGACCGCCTGCACGTGGTGGCCCTGCCGATGCGGGTGCGCTTCCGCGGCATCACCACCCGCGAGCTGGCATTGCTCGACGGCCCGGCCGGCTGGGGCGAATTCGGCGCCTTCACCGAATACGACCACCCCGAAGCCGCGCACTGGCTGGCCGCCGCTCTCGACTCGGCCTACCGCCCGGCGCCGCCCGCGCGGCGAGACCGTATCGCGATCAACGCCACGGTCCCGGCCGTTCCCGCAGCGCAGGTGCCGGAAATGCTCGCCCGTTTTCCCGGCGCGGGCACCGCAAAGGTCAAGGTCGCCGAACCGGGCCAAACGCTGGCCGACGACGTCGCCCGGGTCGACGCCGTCCGTGCACTGATTCCCGCGGTGCGGGTCGACGCCAACGGCGCCTGGACCGTCGCGCAGGCCGTCGAAGCCGCCGCCGCGCTGACCGCGAGCGGTCCGCTGGAGTATCTCGAGCAGCCCTGCGGCAGCATCGAGGAGCTGGCCGAAGTGCGTCGTCGGGTCGACGTTCCGATCGCCGCCGATGAGAGCATTCGCAAAGCCGGCGACCCGTTGGCCGTGGTCCGCGCCGGCGCCGCCGACATCGCGGTGCTGAAAGTTGCTCCGCTGGGCGGTATTTCGGCGCTGCTGAAGATCGCCGCCCAGATCGACATCCCGGTCGTGATCTCCAGCGCGCTGGATTCGGCGGTCGGGATCGGTATTGGCCTGGCCGCCGCCGCCGCCTTGCCGCAACTGCATCACGCCTGCGGCCTGGGCACCGGCCGGCTGTTCGCCGAGGACGTCGCCGAGCCTGTCACGCCGGTCGACGGCTACCTGCCGGTCGCGCCGGCGACCCCGGATCCGGCCCGGCTGCAGGCGCTGACCGCTGAGCCGCGGCGCCGCCAGTGGTGGATCGACCGGGTCAGGGCCTGCTATCCGATGGTGTCCTGGGTGCCGTAGCGTGCAAGGGGTGGGCGTACCCAGAGATTGGCGGAACTGGGACGTTGCCGGGGTGCGGATCGCATTCGGCATCATCTGGGCGGTTGACGCATGGCTGAAGTGGCAACCCGGTTTCCGCGCGACCTTCCTGCCGAACATGATCAGTACCGCCGACGCCGAGCCGCACTGGATCAAATGGTGGTTCGATTTCGTTGTCGCGCTGGAGCGTTCCGCGCCGGCATTATTCGTCTACATCGGTGCCGTCACCGAGACGTTGCTGGCGATCACGTTGATTCTGGGCTTCGCCCGCCGCGTCGTCTTCGTCGGCGGCGCGCTGTATGCCCTGACGATCTGGTGCACGGCAGACGGTTTCGGCGCGCCGTACGGTCCCGGCGCGACCGACATCGGACCGAGCATCATCTACGCCATGGTTTTTCTCGCACTGCTGGTCATGCTTGAACGCGGTCACAGCAGTCGTCTGTCGCTGGATGCCGCGATCGTCCGCCGCTTCTCGCTGTGGTCCCGGCTCGCCGGACCGGTGGACCGGGGCGGCGCCGCGGCGCGTCGGCGACCATAGACAGCGCGCCGCATTCGGTGATCGCCGACGGCTCGCGGTGCGCCGTTGTCCTGATTTGTGGGGTTGCGAACAGTTGGCAGGATACTGAGCTGTAGTGAGCGCATGAACGTTCTAGTGAGTATGCCGTTGGCGTGAATTTGACTGAGTGGGCGCGGTCTCAGGGTGTGCATCCGCAGACGGCGTACCGCTGGTTTCGGGAAGGGGTGTTGCCGGTTCCGGCGGTGCGGGTGAACGAGCGGACGGTGTTGGTGTCCCCCGCCGCGGTGGGCGGGCCGGGGGACACCGCGTTCGGGTTGTATGCGCGGGTGTCCTCGCATGATCAGAAGTCGGACTTGGATCGCCAGGTCGCGCGGCTTACCGGCTGGGCCGCGCTGGCGGCGCACGGCCGCCGGCTGGTGGTGCTCGACGACGGCGAGGTTGACGACGACCTGGTGCGCGACATGGTGGAGGTGCTCACAAGTTTCTGTGCTCGTCTCTACGGCCGGCGCAGCGCGCGGAACAGAGCGCTCAAGGCGGTCGGGTGGCACAGCGTGATGTCGGCCCGCAGGCGGTTGTCGGTGGCCGGGGGAATGATGGCGGCCATGAGTAAGACCGTGGAGAAGATTGAGCGTGTCACGTTGTCCACGCTCACACAGCGGGGTTGGACCGATGGCGCTGTCAAACGGTTCCTAGGCGAGCCGGATGCCCTGGTGGCGAACCCGAATTATCGAAGTGGTCCGAAGATGCGCCTCTACGGCCTGCCTCGTGTGGAGGCGGCCGAGCGCAGTGAGCGCTGGTGTACATGGTTTGACAAGACCAAGACGCGGCGGGTGAAGGCGTCGGCTCAACAAAGTGAGCGGATGAACGCTTCTCGCGTGGAACTGGCCGCACAGATCAGCGCGGTCGTGATCCGTATTCCGCACTTGGCGAAGGACGAGCTGTTCGGTGTGGCGGTCGCCGACCGTAACGCCCAGTCAGCATGGCACGCGGCCGAAAGGGGCCGCTACAACCACGATCCCGCCACGGTGTCCTCGGTTGATCCCGCTGCGCCGCGGCGGTGGGCGGTCAATTATCTGCGCCATGTCGAGACCGATTACGACTGGTTATTGGACAGTGTGACCGGCCGGGTGGGCGTCACCGAAGCTCGCCAGCTCATCCGTGAGCGGGTACTCAACGGTATCGCCGCCCAGTACCCGTATCTGGCAGCAGAGTGCGCCCGCCAACAGGCATACCGCTGATGAACCTGCGCGCGATTGCTGATCCGTTTGTCGCCGCTGTGTCGTCTGGTGCACGGGTACGCGCCCGGTTGCGCGTCAACGACACTGATGCGGTGGTGCTCACCCAAGTTGGTGGGTTACTGGGCGAGCTTGCGGGTCGTGACCTGGCCGCGCGGCGCCGGGAGGGCCGGTTGGATGCGAAAGGTAAAGCGCAGTCGCGTCAGAAGCGGAAGAAGGCGTTAACGAGCGAGTCGTCGTCGCGGTGGGCAGGGGCGATCACCCGCACCAGCGAGGACCAGTACCGGTTGGCTGAACAGAACCTGTGGGCTGAACGCGCCAGCCTCGCCGCGCGGATACGAACCATCACTACCCGTTTAGCGGCCCCGGTCGGCGGCGATCAGGTCGGCGCCGGTAAGAAGGCGGCGCGCGGGTATGCGAGCAAGTCGGAGCGGCACGCGAAGACGGTCCGGTTGCAAACGCTCACCACGCGCCTGGACGCGGTCGACGCCGGCCTGATGGCCGGGACCGTTCATGTGGTGCGGGGCGGGAAAGCGTTGCTGCACAAGCGGAATAACCTCGACGACGCGGGACTGACTGTGCAGCAATGGCGCCAACAGTGGGCGGCGGCGCGGTTGTTCCTGACCGCTGACGGGGAAAAGGACAAAGCGTGGGGCAACGAAACAATCCGCTGGAACCCCGATGAGCGGTGGCTGGAACTGAAACTCCCCGCTCCGCTGACACACTTGGCGAATCGTCCCCACGGCCGGTATCGACTTTCGTGTCCAGTCGAGTTCACCTACCGCGGTGAGGAGGTCGCTGCACAGGCCGCTGCCGGGGCGGTCCGCTACGACATCAGCTGCGACCCCGAATCGGGGCGCTGGTATGTGGATGCCTCCTGGAGGGCAGCGCCGTCCCCTGCACCGTCGCTCGACGAATTGCGTCAACATCCGGTCGCGGCGGTCGATGTCAACGATGGACACCTCGCTGTCACCAGCGTCTGCCCGGACGGCAACATCCTCGGCGCCGCCCGCACCCTCGTCCTCAATCTGACAGGACAGTCGGCTAGGACTCGTGACGGCCGGCTGCGGGCTGCGATCACCGGCCTGCTCACCCACGCTCACGCGGTCGGCGCCAAAGCGATCGTGATCGAAAACCTCGACTTCGTCGACGCCCGAACACAGGGCCGCGAGAAGACCGGCAACCGGCCCAGCCGAGGACGAAAGGGCCGCCGGTTCCGCCGGCAGATCGCCGGCATCCCCACCGCCAAATTCCGGGACCGGCTGACCCAGATGGCGTCAAACACCGGGCTCGCGGTCATCGTCGTGGATTCCGCTTACACGTCGAAATGGGCCGCCCAACACTGGCTGGCCCCCATGAAAAACCATCACCCCCAGACTTCCGGGCACCACGCAGCCGCGTTGGTGATCGGCAGACGCGGACTCGGTCACCGGGCCCGGCGTCGCGTGAACACGAACCCGCCCGCCCCAGCGGAGGCGAGCCGGGTCAACAACCGCGACACCCGGACAACCCCGGCAACCCAGCGAGCACCCAGGAAACCCGCCACCCCACGAGGCAACCGGCAGCCGACAGGCACCAAGACCAGACGTGCTCACAGGACCACGGCGAGAATCCAGGCGACCCACGACCGTTCGGGGCCGCCCACCGGGCGAAACTCAGTTCCGCTCAGTGTCTAGGAACGGTGTGAGGCGTAGGCGACATAGGGCCAACACTGAGCGGTATGACGCGAAAAGTCGTGACCCTCGGGTTTCCCGGCGTGCAGGCCCTGGACGTGGTCGGGCCGTTCAATGTGTTCGCCGGCGCATCACTGGCTTTGTCCGCCCACGGCAAGGAGCCCTATCCAGCCGTTTCGGGCGTCGATCGACGGGAAACCGGTGTCCACCGAGACCGGGTTGACCTTCGCCACCGTCGAACTGCGCGTTGGCGCGGGAATTCCCGGCGGTCGACGTCGACCCGGACCCGATTTTCGTGCGCAGCTCGGCCAGCGTGTGGACCGCGGCCGGCGTCTGTGCGGGCATCGATTTGGCGCTGGCGCTGGTGGAGGAGGATCACGGCGCCGCGCTGGCCCAAACAGTGGCCCGTTACCTGGTGCTGCATCTGCGCCGGCCCGGCGGGCAGACGCAGTTCGCCGCGCCGGTGTGGGTGGCTCGGGCCAAGCGCGAACCCATCCGCGCCGTCCAAGATGCGATCGAATCCGAACCTCGGGGCGCGACCTGGACGGCGTCGGTGTGCTCGGGTTCGATCATCCTGGCGGCGGCGGGATTGCTCAATGGCAAGCTCGACTGCGGCCACATGTCCAAGGCGTCGGTGAAGACCAAAGCCGCCGCAACCGCGCTGATGGCCAGGGGTATCGCCAAACCGGCTCAGCTCAAGGCCGGGACGCTGCTGCTGTGGGACCGCGCGCTGTCGGTCGCGCGGGCCAAGGTGGCGCGTCGCTGAATTGCTGCGGCGCAACGGCCGCTACTGCCCATATGCTTGGCTTCGCTCAACGAGATCGACGCCAGCGTGCCGGTCACTCGCACGTTTTCGCTTCAACGTCAATCTCGATGGCGCTTCGTCATAGCGGACGAGCTGCTTTTTAATCAACGACTCGCGACGCTAAGCTGCGATCGCGTCGATCACTGCTTCGGGCTTATCAAGGGCGACAAAAGTTTTCGCGTCAGGCACCTCGATCAACTGGGCGTTGCCGAACGCCTCAGCGAGCCGGCGGCCCAGGCTCGGCGTGAAGCAGCGATCCGCCTGGCCCCAGACCAGCGTGACCGGCTTGTTGAACCGCGCTAGCCGGGTGGCCACGTCGGTGAGATCGGTCTTGGCCACCTGACGCAGCAGTGCCGCCAGGTCGCGGCAGATGCGTGAGTCGCCCCGGCACGGTTGCAGCCAGCCGGCCGTCATGTCCTGGTCGGGGTGGTTGGTCAGCAGGCCGTATCCAAGCGGGGAGCGGCGCAGCGCGCCCAGCCGCATCGGTCCGATGAGCGCCTTGATCGAGATGGGACCGCGAAGCGCGGCGAACACCAGGTCGAATGGGGCAGGAGGGCATTTGTCGAACGCGTCGCAGTTGGTTAGCACCAGGCGGCCGATCCGGTCCGGATGGGCGTCGATGACCAGTTGGCACAGGCCTCCGCCGGTGTTGCTGCCGACCAGCGTCACGCCGGAAAGGTCGAGGGCGATGATCGCGTCGTTGATCAGCTCCGCGACACCGGGCAGCGATAGCACGCCCGTGTCGTTGACCGGGATGGTGTGTGAGCCCAACGGCAAAGTCGGCGCGATGCAGCGATACCCGAGCCGCCCCAGGTCTTCAGCGACGTCGCGCCACAGTTGCCCGTCCACCAGGATGCCGTGGACGAACAAGACCGGCGGGTACGCCGAATTTTGCGGCCCGAACTCCTGGTATTCGATGGTGGCCTTCGCGAGCGCCAGCTGTGCCATGGGTTTGTCCTCCTCGAACTGCTCGATTCCGTCACTGAAAGTAGAGCGCAAAGCGCCTGCCAGTCGACGCTGCGAACTGCCAGATACTGCCACCGCGCGGGCGTCGCGTAGGTTCGTCGTCGTGATCAACCTGGCTTACGATGACCAAGGTGCCGGAGAGCCCGTCGTGTTCATCGCCGGCCGCGGCGGTGCCGGACGCACCTGGCACCTGCATCAGGTACCGGCTTTCGTGAAAGCGGGCTACCGCGTCATCACCTTCGACAATCGCGGGGTGGGCGCGACGGCCAACGCCGACGGCTTCACGACGGAGACCATGGTCGCCGACACCGCAGCGCTGATCGAATCCCTCGGAGCCGCCCCAGCGCGCATCGTCGCAGTGTCGATGGGGGCATTCATCGCCCAAGAGCTCATGGTGGCCCGACCCGACCTGGTCAGTCAGGCCGTGCTGATGGCCACCCTCGGCCGGCTGGACCGGGCACGTGACTTCTTCCGCACCGCCGAAGACGACTTCGGCGCCTCCGGGGTTCAACTGCCCGTTTCCTACGATGCGAAAGTCCGCCTGCTGGAGAACTTTTCACCAAAAACGCTGAGCAACGACGACGCCGTCGCGGAGTGGATCGGCATGTTCACCATCTGGCCCGTCAAGGTCACCCCCGGGCTGATCCGCCAAGGCGTGGTGTGGCCGCGCGAGAGCCGGTTGCCGGCCTACCGCGGCATCACCGCGCAGGTGCTGGTACTCGGCTTTGCCGACGATGTGGTGACCCCGCCGCATCTTGGCCGAGAGGTCGCCGAGGCCATACCCCACGGCCAGTTCCTGCAGCTCGCCGACACCGGGCACCTCGGGTTCCTGGAGCGTCCCGAGTCGGTCAACTCCGCGATCCTGCAGTACTTCGGCTTTATGGGGGTCTAACGGTCACGGGAGTTGCCTGTCGACCTCCTCAGCGGGCCGTCGGCTCGCATCGTCGCCCGACGTAGGCTGGCCTGGTGAATCCGTCGACGGCCCAGGCCCGTGTCGTCGTCGATGAATTGACCCGTGGCGGCGTCCGCGACGTGGTGTTGTGCCCGGGCTCACGCAACGCGCCGTTGGCGTTTGCGCTGCAAGACGCCGACCGGGCAGGCGGGCTTCGGCTGCATGTGCGCATCGACGAGCGGACCGCCGGGTACCTGGCGATCGGGCTGGCGATCGCCGCGGGTGCGCCGGTGTGTGTGGCGATGACGTCGGGCACGGCCGTGGCCAACCTGGGTCCCGCCGTGGTGGAGGCCAACTACGCGCGGGTGCCGCTGATCGTGCTGTCGGCCAACCGGCCCTATGAACTGCTGGGCACCGGCGCCAACCAGACCATGGAGCAGCTGGGCTACTTCGGCACCCAGGTCCGCGCCACGATCAGTCTCGGGCTGGCCGAGGATGCGCCGGAGCGGATGGACACCTTCAACGCGACCTGGCGATCGGCCACCTGCCGGGTGCTGGCAGCGGCTACCGGCGCCCGTAGCGCCAACGCCGGGCCGGTGCAATTCGACATCCCGCTGCGCGAGCCGCTGGTACCCGACCCCGATCCCGGCCCCACCCCGCCGGGGCGCCTGGGCGGCAAACCATGGACTTACTTCCCGCAGGTCAGCTTCGACCAGCCGCTGGACCTCGACCTGAGCCGCGACACCGTCGTCATCGCCGGCCACGGCGCCGGTGCGCAGCCAGAGCTGGCGGCATTGCCGACCGTCGCCGAGCCGACCGCCCCGCCGGCCGCCAACCCGCTGCACCCGCTGGCGCTGCCGCTGCTGCGCCCGCAGCAGGTGATCATGCTCGGCCGTCCGACCCTGCACCGACCGGTCTCGGCGCTACTGGCCGACGCGAAAGTGCCCGTCTACGCGCTGACCACCGGCCCGCGCTGGCCCGATGTGTCGGGTAACTCCCAAGCCACCGGCACCCGGGCAGTCACCACCGGCGAACCGAACCCGGCCTGGCTGGGCCGTTGCGCCGAGCTCAACCGGCACGCGCTCACCGCGGTGCGTGAGCAGCTGAAGGGCCATCCGCTGACCACCGGCCTGCACGTCGCCGCCGCCGTCGCCGATGCGCTACGCCCCGGTGACCAACTGGTGCTCGGTGCGTCGAACCCGGTGCGCGACGCCGCGCTGGTGGGCCTAGGGGCCGCGGAGCATCGCGGAAAGATCAAAGTGCGCTCCAACCGCGGGGTCGCCGGCATCGACGGCACGGTGTCCACCGCAATCGGCGCGGCTTTGGCCCACGACGGGCGCACGGTGGCATTGATCGGCGACTTGACCTTCATCCACGACAGCTCCGGGTTGCTGATCGGGCCGACCGAGCCGGTGCCGGCCGACCTGGCCATCGTGGTGTCGAACGACAACGGCGGCGGCATCTTCGAGCTGCTCGAGCAGGGCGACCCGCGATTTTCTGACGTGTCCTGCCGGGTGTTCGGCACCCCGCACGACGTCGACGTCGGCGCGCTGTGCCGCGCCTACCATGTCGACAGCCGGCAGATCGAGATCGATGAGCTCGGCCCAGCGCTCGACGAAACCGCTGCCGGCATGCGGGTGCTCGAGGTCAAGGCCGACCGGTCCTCGTTGCGGCAGCTGCACGCAGCGATCAAGGCAGCGCTGTGAAGGTGCCCGCTAGAGCGGCGGCGGCGCTGGCATCATTTAAAGCCCTGGCGCGCAGCCTGATCCACGATCGCAGCGGCGCCATGCCCGATACTCGCGGGCATCGCGTGGTGCACTGGGCACGGATCGGGGTGCTGACCGTGGCCGGGCTGGTCACGCTGCAGTCGTTGCTGCTGGTAGCCGGTGCCTGGCGCAACGACATTGCCATCCAACGCAATATGGGAGTGGCGGAGGCCGAGGTGCTCAGCGCTGGACCGCGGCGCTCCACCGTCGAATTCGTGACGCCGGACCGGGTCACCTACCGTCCGGAGCTCGGTGTGCTGTATCCGTCCGAATTGGCAACGGGCATGCGGATTTACGTCGAATACGACAAACTCAACCCCAATCTGGTGCGAGTGCAACACCGTAACTCCAAGCTGTCCATCGTCCCGGCCGGATCCATCGCGATGTTCGGCTGGCTGATCGCCGCCGTCGCGCTGGGCGGGCTGGCCTTGGCGGACAAACGGCTGGACCGTCAGCTGGGCAAGGTGTCCAGCCAACTCGAGTCGTGAATATCGACCAGCCTATTCGCTTTGAGGTCGTAAACTGTTGGCGTGCCTGACTGATCCGGATTGACCTGAACCAGTCGTGCTCTGTTGGCGTCGTTGAGCGCGCCGGTATCGACAGCGTGATCGCCGGCGGCGATCCGGTCGGCGACCACCTGCGATAGCCCGCTTTGGCGGGCCATCGCCGCGATGTCGTTGTTGTTCTGGCCGTCTTTACTTTGGTGGCGAAAGAGGTCTTGCACGAAAGCCTGATACCCCGTCGGCGATGTCGCCGGACCGGCCGCCAAGAACAGCGCATTGGCGATTCGGGCGGAAACGGTCGTTGCGATGCTTGGCGTCAAGGAAGGTCAGCGCCGCCACCGCCCATGCCTGCAGGCAGAACCGCATTGTCCAGCCCTCTTTGCGGCAGAGTTCGCATGACGTATGCCCGTCGGTAACCATATCGACAGGCGACGCTGCCACCGTGATGGTGTGCGCGTATCGATTGTCACGGAGTCTTTCCTCCCGCACATCAACGGCGTCAGCAACTCGGTGGTTCGGATACTCGAGCACCTGCGCCGCACCGGTCACGAAGCCCTTGTCATAGCACCCGACACGCCGCCGGGACAGCCGCCGGCCGATCGGATCCACGACGGTATCCGGGTGCACCGGACGCCGTCGCGAATGTTTCCGAAGGTGACGACGCTGCCCCTCGGAGTGCCCACGCCTCGGCTGGTGAGCGTCCTGCGCGGATTCGACCCTGACGTCGTGCATTTGGCCTCACCGGCGCTGCTCGGCTACGGCGGGCTGCGGGCGGCCCGGCGTCTCGGCGTGCCAACGGTCGCGGTATATCAGACCGACGTACCGGGTTTCGCGCAGAGCTACGGGGTCGGGATCACCGCGCGGGCGGCATGGACGTGGTTCCGTCACTTGCACGGCCTCGCCGACCGCACCCTGGCGCCGTCCACTGCTACAATGGAATCCCTTGTTGCACACGGTGTTCCGCGAGTGTACCAGTGGGCACGCGGCGTCGACGTGATCCGCTATGTACCGTCGGCTCGCAATGAGGTCCTGCGGCAGCACTGGTCCCCGGACGGCAAGCCAATCGTCGGGTTTGTCGGGCGGCTGGCGCCGGAGAAGCATGTCGAGCGGCTGATCGGGTTGGCTTCCAGCGACACGGTGCAGGTGGTCATCGTCGGCGACGGGGTCGACCGTGCCAAGCTGCGATCAGCAATGCCCACAGCTGTATTCACTGGCGCGCTGTACGGCGACGAGCTCGCCGAAGCGTATGCCAGCATGGATGTCTTCGTGCACGCCGGCGAGCACGAGACGTTCTGCCAAGTCGTGCAGGAAGCGCTGGCGTCGGGGTTGCCGGTGATAGCCCCCGACGCCGGCGGACCGCGCGATCTGGTTATCCCGTGGCGCACCGGACTGTTGTTGGGGGTCAACGAGTTCGAGGCGCAGCTGCCCTCGGCTGTCGCGCACCTGCTGGCCGAACGACAGCGCTACGCGTTGGCAGCCCGGCGCAGCGTGCTGCACCGCAGCTGGTCGGCGATCTGCGACGAGCTGCTCGGCCACTACGACGCGGTGCGGGGCAACCGGCGTGCAGTGGCCGCCTGAGCTAGCCCCGGGCTGTACCGTCGACTCGTGAGTCGTGCTGCCTTGGACAAGGACCCCCGAGACGTCGCGTCGATGTTCGACGGCGTGGCCCGGCGCTACGATCTGACCAACACCGTGTTGTCGCTCGGCCAGGACCGGTATTGGCGTCGCGCCACCCGGTTGGCGCTGGACATCAGATCGGGTCAGAAGGTGCTAGATCTGGCCGCGGGCACCGCGGTGTCGACGGTGGAGCTGGCCGGCTCCGGCGCGTGGTGCGTGGCGACGGACTTTTCGATCGGAATGTTGGCAGCCGGACGGGCGCGCATCGTGCCGAAGGTCGCCGGTGATGCGACCCGATTGCCATTCGGCGACAACGTGTTCGACGCCGTCACGATCAGTTTCGGGCTGCGCAATATCGCCGACCGCGACGCGGCGCTGCGCGAGATGGCTCGGGTCACCCGTCCCGGCGGGCGGTTGGCGGTGTGCGAATTCTCCACGCCCACCAACCGGCTATTGGCGACGGCCTACAAGGAGTATTTGATGCGGGCGCTGCCGCGGTTAGCGCGGGTGGTGTCGAGCAATCCGGAGGCGTATGTGTACCTGGCCGAGTCGATTCGGGCCTGGCCCGACCAGCCCGCGCTGGCGCGTCAGATTTCAGCTGCCGGATGGTCGGCGGTGCGGTGGCGCAACCTGACCGGCGGCATCGTCGCATTGCACGCCGCCTACAAGGCGCCCAGCTGACTTTTCTTGCCGCGAGCGTGCGCAGCTGTACGCCGACACGCCGTGACGGGCGGACAGCTGCGCACGCTCGGCGCAGAGGCCGACTAGCTGAACGGCTTTCGGCGGTCGATCAGCCGCGAGGCCAGCCCACCGCCGCGCCACACCCGAGCGACCCAGTCGGCGTCGTCGTCGGTGACCAGGTTGCCCATCACCCGCACCGCGACGCCCATCAGCGCCGTCGAGCGCATCGCGATCGGACCGGTCGCCGGCAAGAACCGCGGGAACGTCAACAGCAATGCCAGCCGGCGAGCCACCGAAAACCCGCGCCCGTAATGCGACTGCAACACCGACGGCCACAGGCCGGCCGAACCCAGCAGCTCGACGGCCAGCCGCCCGGTCTCCAGCCCGTAGTCGATGCCCTCGCCGTTCAGCGGGTTGACACAGGCGGCGGCGTCGCCGATCAGCATCCAGTTCCGGCCGGCCACCCCCGACACCGCACCGCCCATCGGCAGCAGGGCAGACGACACTGCGCGCGGCTGGCCGCTGAACCCCCACTCGTCGCGGCGCAGGTCGGTGTAATACGACATCAGCGGTCGCAGCGCCAGCTCAGCTGGCCGCTTGGAGGTCGACAGTGCACCCACGCCGACGTTCACCTCGCCGTTGCCCAGCGGGAAGATCCAGCCGTAGCCCGGCAGCACCGCGCCGTCGGGGGAACGCAGTTCCAGGTGCGAGGTCAGCCACGGCTCGTCGCTGCGCGGCGTGGCCAGGTAGCCGCGGGCGGCAATGCCGTAGACGGTGTCCTGATGCCAGCGCCGGCCCAGAACGCGCCCCAACGGCGAGCGGGCGCCGTCGGCGACGATCAGCTCGCGGCACCCGACCTCGGTCCCGTCGGCCAGCGCGACCGACACCACCCTGGCTGACGAATCATGACGCACCCCAACCGCTTTGACGCCGAGACGCATCCGCGCACCGGCGTCCTCGGCGACTTTGCGGATCCGGTCATCCAGCTCGACGCGGGCCACCGCGCTGCCGGTCGACGGGAACGACGGGCCGGGCCAGTCGACTTCCACCTCGCCGCCGAAGCCGCTCATGCGAAGCCCGCGATGCCGGATTCGGGCATTTAGCCAGTCGCCCAGGCCCAACCGCTCCAGCTCGGCGACCGCGCGGGGCGTCAACCCGTCGCCGCAGGCCTTGTCGCGGGGAAAGTTCGCCGCGTCGATCGCCAGCACGTCACGGCCCGCCCGAGCGGCCCAGGCGGCCGCCGCCGACCCGGCCGGTCCGGCGCCCACGACCACCACGTCGGCATCCGATCCCATGTTCACCAGTATGTTGGTGCCGTGAGGACTCCGGCGACTGTGGTGGCGGGCCTAGATCTCAGCGACTTGGGCGACGCCGCGTTTGCCACCGGAGTGCGGGACGGGGTTGCTCGCATCGAGCAAGTGATGGAAACCGAGCTGCGCGGCTCTGATGGCCTGATGACCGAGGCCGTGCTGCACCTGTTCGAGGCCGGCGGCAAACGCTTCCGCCCGCTGTTCACAGTGCTGTCGGCGCAGCTGGGACCGCGGCCGGACGCCGACGAGGTCACCATTGCCGGGGCCGTCATCGAACTGGTGCATCTGGCCACGCTCTACCACGACGACGTGATGGACGAGGCCGAGGTGCGCCGCGGCGCGCCCAGCGCCAACGTGCGGTGGGACAACAACGTCGCGATCTTGGCCGGCGACTACCTGTTCGCGACGGCCTCGCGGCTGGTATCGCGGCTGGGCCCCGACGCGGTGCGGATCATCGCCGAGACATTCGCCCAGCTGGTGACCGGTCAGATGCGCGAGACGCGCGGAGCGGCCGACGGCGCCGATCCCATCGAGCACTACCTGAAGGTGGTGCACGAGAAGACGGCCTGTCTGATCGGGGCGGCAGGGCAGTTCGGCGCGAAGTTCTCCGGCGCCGACGATGATCAGATCCAGCGGCTAAGCCGACTGGGCGGCATCCTCGGTACGGCGTTTCAGATCTCCGACGACATCATCGACATCGACAGCGACCCCGACGAGTCCGGCAAGCTGCCCGGCACCGACTTGCGTGAAGGCGTCCACACGTTGCCAGTGCTCTACGCGTTGCACGACAGCGGACCGGAGGTGGATCGGCTGCACGAACTGCTGGTCGGCCCCATCGACGACGACGCGCGGCTGGCCGAGGCGTTGGCGCTGTTACGGGCCTCGGCGGGCATGGCCGAGGCCAAGGCCACCGTGGCGCGATATGCGGTGCAGGCGGGTGAGGAGTTAGCGGGGCTGCCCGACAGCCCCGGGCGGCGGGCGCTGGCGACGCTGGTCGACTACACGATCAGCCGACACGGCTAGCTTCGGGAACCTGCTGGCATGTTGTGCGCGTTGAATGAGCGAGTCCCGGATGTTCGTAGGAGGAATTTGATGACCTGGCATCCGCACCACAACACGTTCAAGACGTTTGCGTTGCTGGTAGGCATGTCGGCGCTGATCGTGTTCGTCGGCGGGCTGTTCGGCCGAACGGCGCTGTGGATCGCTGTGCTGTTTGCCGTCGGCATGAACGTCTACACGTACTTCAACAGCGACAAGCTGGCACTGCGGGCGATGCATGCTCAGCCGGTGTCGGAGGTGCAGGAGCCGGTGATCTACCGGATCGTGCGTGAGCTGGCCACCGCGGCCCACCAGCCGATGCCGCGGCTGTTCATCAGCGACACTGTCGCGCCCAACGCGTTCGCCACCGGGCGCAACCCGCGCAACGCCGCGGTGTGCTGCACCACCGGGATTCTGAACATCCTCAACGAGCGTGAGCTGCGTGCGGTCTTGGGTCATGAGCTTTCGCACGTCTACAACCGCGACATCCTGATCTCGTGTGTGGCCGGCGCGCTGGCATCGGTGATCACCGCATTGGCGAACATGGCGATGTTCGCCGGCATGTTCGGCGGCAACAACCGCGATGGCGCCAACCCCTTTGCGCTGCTGTTTGTTTCGATGCTCGGCCCGATCGCGGCGACGGTGGTGAGGATGGCGGTTTCGCGTTCGCGGGAATACCAGGCCGACGAGTCGGGTGCGCTGCTGACCGGCGATCCGTTGGCGTTGGCCTCGGCGCTGCGCAAGATCTCCGGTGGCGTGCAGGCCGCGCCGCTGCCCCCCGAGCCCCAGCTGGCCGCCCAGGCGCATCTGATGATCGCCAACCCGTTTCGCAACGGCGAACGAATCGGGTCGCTGTTCTCGACGCACCCGCCGATCGCCGACCGGATCCGCCGGCTCGAGGAAATGGCCGGGCGTTAGCCGCGGCGGCCCCATGAGTCTCCACAAGCCAGGCCTGTGGTGAATCTGCGTTTCACCCCGCATGTGATATCACGCCCCTATGAATCGTTACACGTACCGCGCGGAGTGGTCTGCTGAGCACGGCGAATACGTCGGTCGCTGCCTTGAATTGTCTTGGCTGCCAAGGTGGGCGCCGACGATGCAGCAGGCCATCGCCGACGTCGAGCAGGCCGCCGAGCAGCACGTGTCGCTGAATCAGTGGGCAGTGCAGAAGCTCGCCGATCGGCCGCCAACCGGGCTCTTCGACCTCTGATATCGCATACGGCCTCTTTTGCGAAACGGGTTGGCCCCAGCTCGCGGTACTGCTGTGACTGATGAGTCAGAAACCCGCGCCGTGCACCTCGTGGCCAGGCCTCTCCGCGGTCAATCCGCGGTAGGCGTCTTCGACGGTTGCGCCGTGGTTGATGACGGCGTCGACCTCACGCGCGATCGGCATGTTCAACCCGTACTCGTCGGCGAACTCCATGATCACGCTGGCCGCCTTGACACCCTCGGCGACTTGGTTCATCGACTTGATGATCTCGTCGATCGGTTTGCCGGCACCGAGCTGCTCACCGACGTGGCGGTTGCGGCTGCGCTGGCTGGTGCAGGTGACGATCAGATCGCCCATGCCGGCCAACCCGGCGAAGGTGTCGCGTTGCCCGCCCATAGCCTCGCCCAGCTTTGACATCTCGCGCACCGAGCGCGCCATCACCAAGGCGCGGGTGTTCTCGCCGATGCCCAACGAGTAGCCCATGCCGACGGCGATCGCGTAGACGTTCTTCAGCGCGCCGGCCATCTCAACGCCGATCACGTCGTCGGTGGTGTACACGCGAAACCGCCTGGTGCTGAACAGTTGTGCCAAATGCGCGGCCAGGTGGCTGTCGGGCATCGCCAGCACTGCGGCGGCTGCGTATCCCTCGCCTACCTCGCGGGCGATGTTGGGGCCGGCAAGGATGCCGGCCGGATGCCCGGGCAGCACTTCCTCAATGACCTGCGACATCCGCATGTTGGTGCCTTGCTCGAGGCCTTTGACCAAAGACACCACCGGCACCCACGGCCGCAGCTCGGCCGCCAGTTCGGTGAGCACGTCGCGGAACCCGTGCGACGGCACGCCCATGACGACGACGTCGGCGGCATTGGCGGCTTCGCTGAAGTCGGTAGTGGCGTGCAACGTTTCGCTGAGAACGACGTCCTTGCCCAGATAGCGGGTGTTGCGGTGGTTTTCGTTGATGTCCTTGGCGGTAGCTTCCGAGCGGACCCATTGCAGCGTCGGTGCGCGGCGCGCGCAGATGGAAGCGACGGTGGTGCCCCAGGAACCGCCACCCAAAACGACGACGTTCGGTTCGCGCAAAGCAGCAGCCATGGCGACCAGCGTATTGCGCCTACCCCGTCAGCGCCGCCTTTTCGTCTGCCCGGCCGAACACCATGGCCTCCTCGACCCGGTCGAACCGGTAGTCGATGGCGTCGGCGAAGTAGTTCTGCCGAACGTTCCACGGCCGCTTGGTGCCGGATTTGGGCAGCGCGTGCGGCGAGCGCAGCACGTAACCGGCCTGGATGTCCCACGACGGCTTTTCGGGCATCGGCTTACCGTCGAGATGCGGATAGGCATGCGTGTAGCCATGAGATTCCATGTACGCCAGCAACTTTGCCGTCGCACGGGCGGTCATGTCAGCGCGCAGCGTCCACGACGCGTTGGTATACCCGACGCACCAGAACAGGTTCGGCACACCCTCCAACATGTGGGCCTTGTAGACGAAGCGGTGCTGCGGCTTGATCTCGCCGCCGTCCACGGACACCGTGACGCCGCCGAGCGCCTGCAGTTGCAGGCCGGTGGCGGTGACGATGATGTCGGCGTCGAGGTGCCCACCGGACTTCAGAACGATTCCGGTGGAATCGAAGTGGTCGATGCGGTCGGTGACCACTTCGGCGCGGCCGTCACTGATCGCGACGTACAGGTCGGCATCAGGGATCAGGCACAGCCGCTGATCCCACGGGTTGTAGCGCGGCTTGAAATGGGTGTCGACGTCGTAGCCCACGGGCAGCTTGCTGATCGCGATACGGCGGATCACCCATCTAATGAAGCCCGGTGTTTTACGCGCCAAGAACCAGATCATTCCTTCCAGGAGGGCGTTGCGCAGCCTGATGATCTGATGAGCAACCTTGCCCGGCAACACTGTCCGCAACAAATCCGCGGACGGGCTGTATCTGGACGCCGAGAATAGATAAGTCGGCGACCGCTGCAGCATGGTCACCTTGGACGCCTTTTCGGCCAGCGACGGGATCAGCGACATGGCGGTGGCGCCGCTGCCGATGACCACCATCTTCTTGGCGGCGTAGTCGAGGCCTTGGGGCCAGTGCTGCGGATGCACGACGGTCCCGCCGAATTCTTTGATGCCGGGGAAGCCCGGGGTGTAGCCCTCGTCGTAGTTGTAGTAGCCGGACCCGAAGAACACGAAGCGCCCGCGGTAGAGCGCGCCGGCCCCACCTTCCTGTTCAACGGTGACCGTCCAGGTGTCGGTCGAGGAATCCCAGTCCGCCGAGCGAACGTAGCTGTTGAACCGGATGTGGCGGTCGATGCCGTGCTTGTGCGCGGTGGCGCACAGGTATTCGCGGATGTGCACCCCGTCGGCCACCCCTTCTTTCCGGGTCCACGGCTCCCACGGGAAACACAAGGTGAAGATGCTGCTGTCGGAGCGGACGCCCGGATAGCGGAACAGGTCCCAGGTGCCGCCGATCTGCGCGCGCCGCTCCAAGATGACGTAGCGCGTGCCGGGGTTGCGCTCGATGATGCGGTAGGCCGCGCCCAGCCCCGAGAAGCCGGCGCCGATGATGACGACGTCAACGTCTTCCATGTCCGGTGGCGCCACGCTCATGTCACTAGATTAGGCACCCGATTATCGAGCCTGAAGCAGGACGTCGACATGCAGTGGTGCGCATAGGTCGATCAGCCAGGTCTGGTCGGCGGGACTGGCGAAGATCCGCGCGTGCGACGTGTCTTGAGTGAACGCATCAGCGCACCGGTCGCCGAAGAAGGCGTACGACTTCGTGTTATTGCACAATCGTGACATCCACACCATGCCGTCCAGGCCGATTCCGTGCGCTGCTTTCGCCCAATGCACAGTGTTCGCGTAAGTGGATGCGGGGCTGGACGTGACGTCCTCGGGGCCGACCTTGAGGCGGCGTAAATCGATGCCGTGCAAAACAGCGAGGCGCAACTCGCGGGTGTCCTTCAGGCGGGCGAGAGCTTTGCGCGAGTAATTGTCGTAGGGCAAAAGGCCGCCTTCGACCGGGATGTCGTGCAGAAGGGTCTCGGCGACGGCGGCCGTTTCGTTGTCGGCCGTGTACATGATGGGCACCACCGGTTGGCCGAAGAAGCCGAACCGGGTCGGAGCACCCACACCAGGGTTGAATTCAGTCGGTTTGCGGGCCGCGGTGAAGACCCGATACAGCAGGTGTCCGGACGGCAGACATTCGATGGCGGGCTTGAAGGGGGTTGGCGGCCCTTTCACCACGAAACGGCCAGGGCATCCGCCGCCACGGTGACAACTTGGTCCGGATCCTCGGCGAGGCGGTCAACGGGCCGATCCCCGTCGAAGTAGGTCGTCGGCGAGCACAGCCACTGCACAAGGCCCGCTTCCGACCATTCATTGGCTTCCGCGATTTCGCGCAAGCAGCCGATCACGGCAAGTGGCTGCCCGTCTGGCCCGAATTGAAACCCGGGGTAGACGAGGCTGTTGCCTTGCCGGACAGCGATAAGTGTGTTGTTGCGATGGGCGGTGGTGGCGAGGTTACGCGGAGCACGTGACCGAGACCCCATCTGCTTGCCAGCGTCGGTACTGGTCAGCATTCCGAACTCGGCCTCGATGCGCGTGTAGAGGTTCTGCTCGGCCTGTACGGCGCGAGCAATAGCGGGCTCGGCGTACACCGCGACCGATGACAGTGCAGCGCCTACGGCTTGGGCACTTTCCCGAACGCGTCGCGTCGCGACGACCAGGTCGTCGGCAGTGGTCATGCCCACCATGCTACATGCGATTCATGCAGTTGGCATGGTTGCAAGAATCGCACGCCTACCGATAGTTCACGAACTGCAAAGCCGCGTCGAGGTCGGCGTTCTTGAGCATCGCGATCACGGCCTGCAGGTCGTCTCGCTTTTTGCTGCTTACGCGGACCTCGTCGCCCTGGATCTGGGTCTTGACGGTCTTGGGACCCTCGTCGCGGATGAGCTTGGTGATCTTCTTGGCGTTTTCGCTGCTGATGCCCTGTTTGAGGGTGCCCGTGACCTTGTAGGTCTTGCCGGAGGCCTGCGGCTCACCGGCGTCGAAGGCCTTGAGGCTGATGTCGCGACGGATCAGCTTCTCCTTGAACACGTCGAGGGCGGCCTTGACACGCTCCTCGGTCGAGCTGGTCAGCTCGATCGCCTCGTCGCCCTTCCAGGCGATCTTGGTGTCGGTGCCGCGGAAGTCGAACCGCGTGGCCAGTTCCTTGGCGGCCTGGTTGAGGGCGTTGTCGACCTCCTGGCGATCAATCTTGCTGACGACGTCGAACGATGAATCCGCCACTGGATCAGTCCCCTTCCGGTTGAGGTTGGCCGTTTGCGCCCCGGGTACATCCTCGTTGTACTCTTGCTACCCGTACCACAACGGCAGGTTGCCCGAGCGGCCAATGGGAGCGGACTGTAAATCCGTCGGCGTATGCCTACCCAGGTTCGAATCCTGGACCTGCCACCAGCGTCAGAGGCTATGCGAGAAAGACATCGTTGAGGGTAACGGTGCGCAAGTTGCGGGCCCGTATCAGATCGCAGAGTTGCCCGTAGACGTGGGTGACCGGCGGGTGGTTGAGGTGACCGAGCACGATCGCCTGCCCCGTGAAGTATTTCCCGGCCATCTGGACGATGTAGTCCTCGGTGATCACGGTGGAATCCGACAGCGAGCCCGACCACAGCGTGATTGCGGTGTAGCCGAGATCGGCGGCCACGGCATCGACGGTCGCGTTGTGCCTTCCGTACGGCGGTCGAAAGTACGGCCTCGCGGCCACGCCGAACGTTCGTTTCAAGAAGTCGTCGTTGCGGGAAATCTCTTGAGCCACTCGACTTGCCGGCATCTTGGTCAGGTTCGGATGCGACCACGTGTGGTTGCCCAGCTGAATCTGGCCTGATTCGACCAACGGACGCAGCAACGCCACGTTTTCGGTCCACGAGCGGTACACGCCGTTGACGAAGTAGGTCAGCCGTACGCCGGTATCTCTGGCGAACTCTGTGTAGAGGCGCACGACGTCGGTGTTGACGCCGTCATCAACGGTCAGTGCCAGCAGATTGCCGTCGCCGGGCAACTTGGTGAGCACGCCGCCACCGGGCAGCGGTACCCGCACGATCGGCGCAGGCTGCGGCGGCAACGGAGCAGGAACGACCTTGCCCCCTGGTGGGCGTGGCGCCGCCGGAGCAGCCCTGGCCTTGGGAGTTTGTAACGGATCGCCGAGTACCGCGCGCGCCATGCCCATGCCGCCGAGAACGGTGGCAGAGAGCGCCCCGAGAAAGCGGCGCCGGTTTACGTCGGACATAGCCGTCCATGGTGCCACGGCCAGGTGCACGTTCTTACCACTCCACGCCGGTGGAGACGCAGAACTCGTTCTGCTCGGGGTCAGCCATTCGCACCCATCGGGTGTCCCCGACGGCGTGTACGCCTTCGTCGATGCGCTGAGCGCCGAGTGCCTGCAACCGGTGTGCCTCGGCCTCGATGTCGTCGACCACGATGTCGAGGTGCATGCGGTTCTTGCCCGCTTTGGGTTCGGGCACGCACTGCAGGAGAAGCGGTGAGGCGATGCCGTTTTTCGGGACCAGCACAATCAGCTTTGCGTTCGTGTAGTACTGGCGGTAGTTGAGCGCCTCGCGCCAGAACACAGCGAGCGTCTCCGGATCTGCACAGTCGAGCACCAGTTCCACTGTTGCCTTATGAGCCATCGCCGAGTCGGGGGCCGCCCAGTCCGTCGACACCTTGCGGTGCTTGATCAGCCAGGTATCCCCGTGCAGCAGCGGGGGCTGGACTTGCGTCTCGTCGACGGCCTTCGGTGCCGGCCTACCGTTGCCAACCTGCATGGCAGCTCGGGTCTCGACGCGCTGAACAATCGCACGGACGTCGGCAGTTGCTTGTGCGCTCTCGATGATGGCCAGGGCCAGGCGGCGCACCGGCAGGTCGGCGGGGCGTGACGACCGATCGACCAGCCGCTGAGCCATCTCTGCGGCCCGGCGAAGCCTGTCGGGGTGTGGTAGCCGGATTGCCCTGCTCAGCTGGCTGACCGCCGCGGCCAGTTCGATGCGGGTGGCGGCGGGCAAGTCTGCCTCTGCGGCCCGGGCGCCGGCACTCGCGACGCGCTCGGCGGTCAGCTCGGCGTCGAACAACCACATGCCGAGGTCCTCGGCGGTGACGCCGGGCCACAGCGCTCCGGGATTGACCCGGTCTTCGATCTGCGCTTGGGCCAGCAACGCCGTTTCGTTGAGGCGAGCGGTCCGGATTCTCAGGCGGCGCCGGCGCCGTTCGTCGATCTCCCCGGTCCGCACCAGATCGGCCGTGGTATCGATGACGATGGCCATCCGCGCCCGCAACAGCGTGAAGAAGTAGGCCATGAACGTGACCATTCCCAGCGCGGTGCCACGTGGGCCGAATCGGCGGATGTAGACCGCGGTGAACACCACCGCCACGAACACCCCATCGGCGGCCAACCGGTGTGGCGCCAGCTCCACAGCAGTGCTGATGGCCGCCGCGGCGGGGAGCGGCAGCAGCGCCATGGTGACTCTCTGCCGGTGCGGACCGGGCTCGTTGACCGAGCGCGACGAGGTCATCGTGATCAGCACACCCAACAGTGCGACGGTCAGCGGCTGGTGCGTGGCCCTGGTCAGCAGGAACAGCATCAGCAGCGCCAACGCCAACGCGGCCGTCGTCCGGCAGGCCATCCGCAGCCGCAGCAATCCGGGATCGGATGCGATCGCCCAATTCCTCGCCCGCACGCACAGCGTGGCGAGCGAATCCGGCACGGTGTCTATCGTGACGTACCCGCGCCAATCGGCCAAAATGAGCCAATAGTGAACGTGACGCGGACGAAGCTGGCTGATGGCCGTGAATTGCTGTTCTTCTCGCTGCCCGGCCACACCGCGGCACCGGTCGACGACCGCCGGCCGCTGCCGGCGCGCAGCCCGAACCAAACCGAATTGCGCTACGACCGGACGACCGGGCAGTGGGTGATCATCGCAGCGTTGCGCCAGGACCGCACCTATAAGCCGCCGCCGGATCAGTGCCCGCTGTGCCCGGGACCGACCGGATTGACCAGCGAGGTGCCCGCAGTCGACTACGACGTCGTCGTCTTCGAAAACCGGTTCCCGAGCCTGTCCGGCGCGGGAGAGATGCCCGCGGTGCGCGACGGGTTCGTCTCGGCCCCCGGTAACGGCCGCTGTGAGGTGATTTGCTTCTCTAGCAACCACACCGGGTCGTTCGCGGATTTGGAGACGGCCCATGCCCGGCTTGTTGTCGACGCGTGGCGGCACCGGACCTCCGAGCTGATGGCGATGCCCGGCGTCGAGCAGGTGTTCTGCTTCGAGAACCGCGGTGAGGAGATCGGCGTGACCCTGACCCATCCGCACGGCCAGATCTACGGCTACCCGTATCTGACGCCGCGAACCGCAGTCATGTTGCAGCAGGCCCGTGAATATCGCAACGCGCCCGGTAGCAACCTGTTTGGTGATCTGCTGGCGCGCGAGGTCCATGACGGCCGTCGCATTGTCGCGCGCACCGATCTGTTCACCGCCTTTGTGCCGTTCGCTGCGCGTTGGCCGGTGGAGGTGCACATCTATCCGAACCGGTTCGTGCACAACCTGGTTGATCTCGCCGATGCTGAGCTGGACGACTTCGCGCGGATCTACCTTGACGTGTTGCGCCGCTTCGACGGGATGTATTCCGGCCCGCTGCCCTATATTTCGGCGTTGCATCAGTTCGCCGACACCGACGCGCAGCGCGACGGCTTCTTTCACGTCGAGCTGATGTCGATTCGGCGCAGTGCGGTTGCGCTGAAGTATCTGGCGGCTTCCGAGTCGGCGATGGATGCCTTCGTCAGCGACGTGACGCCCGAGGCCGTGGCCGAGCGGCTGCGAGGGCTCGCGTGACGGTCCGATACGCCGCGCCGGGACGGATCAACCTGATCGGCGAACACACCGACTACAACCTCGGGTGGGCGTTGCCGATCGCGTTGCCGCAACGCACGGTGGTGACGTTTGAGCCGTCGGATGCCGATGCGATCACGGTGTGCAGCGACCGCGTCGACGACGCGGTGCGAATTCCGCTGCGCACCAAGCCCGGCGGGGTGACCGGGTGGGCCAGCTATGTGGCCGGCGTGGCGTGGGCGCTGCGCATGGCGGGGCATCCGGTGCCAGGCGGAAGCATGTCGATCACCAGCGACGTCGAGATGGGCTCGGGCCTGTCGTCGTCGGCGGCGCTGGAGTGCGCTGCGCTGGGGGCGTTCGTGACGGCTGCCGGCTGGCGGATTGACCGGCTTGAGCAGGCGCGGCTGGCGCAGCGTGCCGAGAACGAGTACGTCGGCGCGCCAACAGGTTTGCTCGACCAGCTGTCGTCGCTGTTCGGCGCGGAGTCGAAGGCGCTGCTGATCGACTTTCGGACGTTGGCCCTCGAGCCGGTGGCATTCGAGCCGTCAGCGTCCGGTGTGGTGCTGGTGTTGATCGACTCCCGGGAGCGCCACGGTCATGTCGGGGGTGAATACGCGGCGCGTCGCTTGTCGTGTGAGCGGGCGGCCGCCGATGTGGGCGTGGTGTCGTTGCGGGAGATCCAGGATCGTGGGCTCTCGGTCCTAGGCGGGGTCACCGACGCCGTCGATGCTCGCCGGGCCGGTCATGTGCTGACCGAGAACCAGCGGGTGTTCGACTTCGTTGCGGCCGTGAAGGTTTCGGACTACGCCGAGGCCGGTCGCATCTTCAATGCCTCCCATGCGTCGATGCGGGACGATTTCGAAATCACCACTGAGAATATCGATCTGATCACCGAAACCGCGGTGGGGGCGGGCGCGCTGGGGGCGCGGATGACTGGTGGCGGGTTCGGCGGCTGTGCGATCGCATTGGTGCCGGCCGAGCGGGTGGAGGCGGTCGTTGCCGCGGTGCGCGCTGCGGTGCTTTTGGCGGGCTATGCGGAGCCGGTGATCAGCCGCACCCAAGCTGCCCGCGGCGCAGGCGTGATCTGACCGATGTGCATCGAAGGTGTATAGCTGGTGTATGTCTCGCACGAACATCGATCTCGATGACGAGTTGACTGCTGAGGTGATGCGCAGGTCCGGCGTGACCACAAAGAAAGCGGCCGTTGACCTTGCGCTGCGTCGGCTCGTCGGCGCCCCGCTGAGCCGTGAGTTCCTCCTCGGTCTCGAAGGAGTCGGCTGGGACGGCGATCTTGGCGGACTTCGACGTGAGCGACCAGACGAATTCGAATGATTCTCGTCGACAGCTCCGCGTGGATCGAGTACTTCCGAGGGACCGGATCGCCCGCCGCCGTCGAGGTACGGCGGCTTCTATCCGACGAGACATCTGAGATCGCAATGTGTGAGCCCGTCGCGATGCAGATTCTGTCGGGTGCCGTCGACGAGAGCCGGCACGCAAGGCTCGAATCGCCGTCAGGTGGCGCTGATCGACCGCCTCGGCGAACTGATCGCGGGTCGGGATGTGGTGGCCGCGGAGTCCCAGTCCCGTCGCGCGCTCTGCACGCCGTGGCGTCCGCTTTTGCGGCCGGTGAAGTCGACGACCATGAGCTGGTTGCGTGCCGCTCCCGCGAACGGGGTGCGACGACCGCGGTAGCTACTTACCGTCGAGCTCCCAGCCGACGGTAAAGCCATGGCGCAGCACGAGATTGGTGAGCACATCAACGCGTGCCTCCACCGGCCGCGACGAGGCCGAAAACGCCTCCGGGGCAAAGAACGCGTAGTTGACCGAGGTCTCCGGTGTGGTGCGCGGCCGGTACGCCAGCGCGTCCAGGGTGTCGGGCGGCGGCCACCACCGCTTGACGGCATCGGCGAGCCGGTGGCAGGTTTGCCACACGTCGGAGTGCCGGCCGGTGCTGATCTGGTCGTCGACGCCGAGGACATCGAGGTTGGCCTCGGTGCGCAGGTCCAGGACCCGCAGGTGGCGGGCGGCGACCAGTCGCACCAGATGGTGGCCGGCGTGGTCGGCCGGAATCATCAGCCCGGTGGGCCGGTAGCGCTCGCGGAATGCGCCGACGAGTGTGCTTGCGGCATACCGGGTTCGGAATGCACCGGACTCCGGGTCGAATCTGAAGCGCGGGTGCGGGAAACCGGTCCAGGTCCACTGTGCAGGCGCCACAGCCTCGACCCGCCACAGCTCGGCGCCCGCGCCCACGCGGCGACCGCGCAGACCGGTGGGCCGAGCATCGGGCAGCGGCGCCCGGTAACCGGCGGGAAGGTCAGGCACCGACGGCGGCGAGCATCCGCCACGCGGCGTCGGCGGTCTTCGGGCGGCGCAGCGCCTCGGCGATCGACGAGCCGCCGAGCTCGTCATGGGTCAACCGCATGATGCGGTCGGCGGCCAGCGGGTCCGACGTGAACTCGCTCAGCCGCTCAAGAATCCGCGGCAGATCGGGCCGCAGCCGGCCGTCGTCGAATTGCCAAGCCGGAAACCAGGTTTGGTTGCCGATGGCCGAGCCCAGCAGCTTGCCCCGGCTGCGCAGCCGGTGCACTGCCTGCGGCGAATGCAGAGCCAGCCGCTCCTGCGCCTTCGGCGTCGGTAGCGAGCCCTCGACGAAGTCGCGGACCAGCGCGCCGCGCCGCTCGTCGTTCAGGCTGCCGGCGGCGACGCGCTCCAGGGTGCCGTGCGGCTCAGTCGGCGCCGCCAGGATGGCGTCGAGTACCTCGGCGAAACGGGCGTCGTTGCTGGCACGTTCGGCGACCTGACGAGCCAGCGGGAGGACGGCGGTAGACATGCCTTCATGCTAGCAGTCGTCTCGCGCCATTGAAACAATCAAAACAAGCCGTCAGCGACGGCCCACGCCCGCCCGTTGTCCGCGGCCCGCCCGTTGTCCGCGGCCCGACCGGACCGAGCGGCCCGAGCGGCGAGCTCGCGGCTGAGCGGTCGGGACACTGGCGGGTTTAACGGCCGGAGCCTGGTGCGGCGCAATATCGCCGACCAACTGAACGACGGGATCCGACGCCGCGGTCACCAGTTGCGGGCTTACGCTGATGCCGGCTTTGCGCATCAGTGCCGAGGTGTCTTTGCGCTGTTCGGGCAGCACGACGGTGACGACGTCACCGGCGCTGCCCGCCCGCGCGGTGCGGCCCGAGCGGTGCAGATACGCCTTGTGCTCGGTGGGTGGGTCCACGTGCACCACTAGCTGCACCCCGTCGACGTGTACGCCGCGGGCGGCGATGTCGGTGGCGACCAACACCCGAGCGGTTCCTGCGGCGAAGGCGGCCAGGTTGCGGTCGCGGGCAGGTTGAGAGAGGTTGCCGTGCAAGTCAACTGAGGGCACGCCGGCTTCAGTGAGTTGACGGGCGAGCTTGCGGGCGTGATGCTTGGTGCGCATGAACAGGATTCGCCGCCCAGTGCCGGAGGCCAGCCTGTGCACCAATTCCGTTTTGGCGTCGCTACTGGCGACGTGGAAGACGTGGTGGGTCATCTCCGAGACGGGCGAGTTGGCCCCGTCGACAGAATGCAAGACATGGTTGCGCAGAAACCGTTTGACAAGCTTGTCGACGCCGTTATCCAGTGTGGCGGAGAACATCATCCGCTGACCATCTGCCGGCGTGGCAGCCAGAATACGGGTGACGCCCGGCAAAAACCCGAGGTCGGCCATGTGGTCGGCCTCGTCGAGCACCGTGATTTCGACCGCGTCGAGGCTGATAAGCCGTTGACGCATCAGGTCTTCCAGCCGTCCGGGGCAGGCGACCACGATGTCGACGCCGGAGCGCAGCGCCGCGGCCTGACGGGTTTGTGGTACGCCGCCGAAGATCGTGGTGACCGTCAGGCCGTAGCCGGCGCCCAGCGGCGCCAGTGTTGCGGTGATCTGGGTTGCCAGCTCGCGGGTGGGGGCCAGCACAAGGCCGGTCGGGCGAGCGGGTCGCCGCTTGGCCGATGCGAGGCGCGCCACCAAAGGAATTGAGAAGGCCAACGTTTTACCGCTGCCGGTTTTGCCGCGGCCCAGCACGTCACGGCCGGCAAGGGTGTCGGGCAGGGTGTCGATCTGGATGGGGAAGGGGGCGGTAATGCCGCCGGCTGCGAGCACATTGACAAGTGGTGCGGGCACGCCGAGATCGGCAAAGGTGGTTTCGGTAGTCACGGGTGTGCGGTGCCTTTCAGGCATCGAGAGGGCGAGATTGCCGGTGGGCAAAATCGATCGCCGCGAAAAGGCTTTGGAGTCGAAATCCCAGAAGGGGCATTTCACGACGTGCCGGCATCTCCTTGACGCCAACGTTGTTTGTCACTCTAGCCCACGAACCCGGATTTTCGACAATCGGTGTGAGCAACGACACCAGCGTTGTCTCGGCGCCCGGGATTGCTGATTTTCAACCTTTCAGCGTGAAGAAAGGACAACAGTTTCACGGCTACCGTTACGCGACGAACGCGCGCAGAATAGAAGGGGCCGAGATCTGACCAGGATGAGAACGGAGGGGCGATGAAGGCGAATGTCGGCGACTACCTCGTGGTTAAGGGCACAACCACTGAACGGCATGATCAACATGCTGAGATCATCGAGGTGTGCTCGTCAGACGGATCTCCGCCATACGTGGTGCGTTGGCTGGTGACCGGGCGCGAGGCGACGGTCTACCCCGGGTCTGATGCGGTGGTCGTCAGCGCCGCCGAGCACACAGAAGCCTCACGACGCGCTGCTGCGCGGGCGGGCCACGCCGCGAACTAGCGGCGCAGCAGCGGTAGACCGCTGGCGTCGTCGGGGATCTGTGGCGGGTCCGGCTTCCTGCACGCCGACAACCACACGGGCCGGGTCCGCGACGCTGAAATCGATGACTGCATCGACGCGCACGGTCACGTTGCCGCGGGCGATGCCATCCTGTGCGGGCACCGGCATCGTGATGATCTGCATGTCCGCCTTCTCAAGGCGATCGGCGATCGGAATCAGCAGCGTGAGCCCCGGTCCGCGGATACCGGTTTGCACACGTCCGAAACGAAAGACGACTCCTCGTTCGAATTGCTTGAATGACGCGAACGCTTGTGCCCAGCCAGAGCGCACCAAGACCGAACGCTGAGGCCAGTGCATAAAAAGCGACCGTCCCTCCAGTATGTGCCGATGCAGCCGCTACACCAGGTCTTTGCGGCTCAGCCATCGCATCACCGGCCAGCCGACGAACACCGGTAGCCAGCAGGTCAGCACCCGATAAAGCAGCACCGACGGCACACCGACGGCCGCGGGGACGCCAAACGCGGCGAGCCCACCAATCAGTGCGGCTTCGACTGCGCCGACACCGCCGGGAGTGGGGGCGGCCGAGGCGAGGGTGCCACCGACCATCGTCACCACGGTGACGGTGACGAAAGTCGCGCCGCCGCCGAAGGCTTGCACACTGACCCACAGCGCCATCGCCGCGCCCAGAGTCGTTCCGGCACAACCGAGCAGGATCAACCCCAGTCGCTTCGGCTCGCGGGCAAGCGCCACGAAATCGGTGCTGACTTCCTTGAGTTTCGGGCGGACGTCCGTCGCCAGCCAGCGCCGCAACCTCGGCACGAACAGAAATGTCCCGATGATGCCCAGCGCCACGCCCGCGATCAAGTAGAGCATCGTGGCTTTCGGGACGAAGTGCTTCAGGTCGGTTCCGGCGCCCGCGGCGGCGCTGAAGAAGATCAGCAAAATGATGTGGACGATCACCTGCACCGACTGCTGCAGTGCCACCGCCGTGGTGGCTCGCACGGTGCTCATTCCGCCCTTCTGTAGCAACCGCACGCTCAGCGCCAGCCCGCCGACGCCCGCCGGCGTGGTGGTCGCGGCGAAAGTGTTGGCCACCTGGGTGATCAACAGCTTCCAGTAGGCCACCGCGGCACTGGCGCAGGCCCACAATGTGCCCGCCGCGCCGACATAGGTCATCGCCGAGACAACCAGCCCCAGCAGCGCCCACCAATAGTTGGTTTTGCCCAGCTCGGTGGCGAACGCCGGGACAGTGCTGATGAACGGATACGCGACATAGACCAGACCGCCGAGCAGCACCAGTTGGATGAGCTGGCTGCGGGTGAACCGGGTGATCGTTTCAGCCTGGATCTTGTCGGTGTGAGTCTGGCGCATCACGGCCGCGCGGCTTCGGGAGATGACCGCACCTGAATCTTCGAGTGAGTCCCGAATACGTTTCGGCACAGCCGATTTCGTAAGCCGGCGGGACGCGGTCAGCACGACGTCTTTACCCAGCACGTCGATCGCCGCGTTCACCGCGGACTCGGCGCCATAGAGCGCTGACGTCGTCACCAACAGCTGGGCAATGTCGGATTGCAGCTGGTTGTCGGTGGCGCCGTATTCGGCGCTGCCGAACCCGCCAAAAAGGACGGTACCGTCGGCGACGGTGATCACCGCGTCGCGCAGGTCGCCGTGCGAGATCTGGTGGTCCTGCAGCTTTCGCAGCGATTCCCACACCCGGGCGACCGGCGTCGTCGAGCAGCATTGCTTCAGCGGCGCTCCGCAAATGGGCTTGTGCGCGTACACCGTCCAGCCGCGGTCGAGTGCGCCGACGGTAATCGTCGACGTGTTGGCCACGCCCAGGTCACCGATGGCAATCGCCATCAGCGCGCGATGCTCGACGGCGCGGCGCATGGACGCCTGAAAGGGCGCGGCCTCGCTGCGGCGCAGCCGCAGCTTGCCCCACAGCTGGCGCAGCGCGCCGCCGCTGCTTTGATGCGGGCCGTACAACTCGATCACCGCGTCGGCGGCTCGACCATCCGATGCGGCCGAGAGCGTCAACGGCCCGGCGCCGGCCGGCCGGACCACCGTCAGCCCGGACACCATGATTCCGCGTTTGGTCAGCGCGCGGACCGCGCCGTCCAGCGGCACCTCGAGCGCCGGAGTGCCGCTGACCAGGACCACCAGCGCGCCGACGAACCAGCCCACCGCCAGGCCCAGCAGAGCGCGGGCCGGCACGACGGCGCTGACCACGAGGTGGATCGGCACGAACGCCAGCAGCAGCGTCCACCACCAGTGCCGCCAGCGCGCGGGCAGCCACGGGCCCGACACGGTGAGCACCGCGGCGAGCATGCCGATCCAGCGCGGGTCATCGAGGAATTGGGCCAACACCGTGCGCAGCCGGTCGGAGAGATCGAAGTGCCATTGCCACGCCGCGATGCGCCTGCCGGTGACCGACAGCGCGACAAAGGCGATAAACGCGGCGGCCGCGTAGGGAGGCAGCAGTTTCCACTGGCGGGAGAGGATCAGCCCGATCAGGATCATGAACGGCAGCGCCAAGATCGCCAGGCCGTAGACGAGGTAGACCACATCGGATTGGGTAGGGGAGAGCACCCCGATGATGCGGGAGATGTATTTCTCCAGCGTGTCCCACCGGGTGCGGGTGACCACCGAACTGGTGATCACGACCGCCAGAAGCATCGCCGACAGCACGACCCGAAGGATGTCGTTGGTGCGACGGGTGGGCGGTTGCAGCAAACTCCCCGAAACGGTGATCTCGCGCCCGTCGACTTGCATGTTTCAGGTACCCTCCGGTCCGCGTCTGTCCGGCGGCTCGCCGACAACATAACCGGAGACTGGCGTCGTGAGCCTGATTTGCAGGCGACGACCGGTAGCTTGCCTCGTTTGTCACAGGAGTCACGCCAAGAGTCGGGTGGCGCTTTGTGCCCGCCTCCGAGCGACAACTGATGTTGTAGTGAGGGTCGTGGTCGCTGAGCGTCATACAGATTACGATCAAACGTATGACGATGATCAGCTTCCGCATCGACGACGCGGACGCAGCGCAGGTCGAGCAGTGGGCGCGGCGGCTCCACATCGACCGCTCTGAGCTGCTTCGTGACGCGGTGCGACGCCACTTGGCTGAGCTCGCGGCCTATGCAGACATGCACGCGTACGACGAAAAGCCCGTGACGGCCGACGAAAAGTCGCTCGCCCAGATCGCCGATTGGGGACCGGCGGAGGACTGGGCCGACGCGGCGCGGTGAACTCTGGTTCGCCGCCACACCTGGTGGTGACCGACCTGTGCTGGTCCTCGCCAGGGATCCGGTCGCAGACCGGATCGGCGCGGTCGTGGTGGCGGCGCTGACCCGGACCCGCAGAGGACTCCTGTCGGAGCTGGAGCTGACCGCCGCCGAGGACCGAGTGCCAAGCGACTGCGTCGTCAACTTCGACAATGTTCACACGCTGCCGCGTACCGCGTTCCGCCGCAAGATCACACGCTTGTCTCCAGCACGTCTTCACCAGGTGTGCCGCACGCTGTGGGCAAGTACCGGATGCTGACTTCGGGACTCACTCGTCGTTGGTCAAGAACTCGGCGAGCATGCTGGCGCGGGGAAGTAGCGATCGGGCCGAAGGGCCGAGCGTCCATGCGTGCCAGTTGGTGTCGTCAATCAGGTCCAGTCCCCTCATGATCGGTGACACATGGACGATCGCGTCCGCGACGTCCTGCTCGGTGACGGGTTGCCCGTCGCGCTGCCAGCCGCGGCCAAGCAGCTGATGCACTTGGGCCGCCAGCTGTGTGCGCGGTAGGGAGCCGTGCGCGGCGACCACCCCGATCGTTAGTTCGGTGATCTCGGTGGCAAACGTGTTGGGCTCGAACGCCGTTCTGAGTCGGCGCACGACGGCGAGATCATCGCCGGCTGCGCGGGTCGGAGCAAGGACGCCGTGGCGCAGCCGCAGCAGCCCGACGCGACGCAGCAGGTCATGCAGCGCCACCAGCGGCCACAGGTCGTCCTCGGTGGCGGCGGGTCGGCCGAGCGGATGCCAGCGGGGGCGGTGCTGTTGCATGCCGCGCACCACGGTCCTCGGCAGCCGCCCGCCCGGAGTGAGCTTGATCCTTTCGGCGGCGAGGTCGAGCAGTAGCCGGACGCTCTCGGGCGCCACGCCGACGACCTGGCGCACTCGTTGGTCGGTGGCGGCGCGGTCGAACGGACGCAACCGGTTACCGACCCACCCGCGCAGGTGCTCATGTTCGGGGTGAGTAGGGTCGGCGAGGGCATCGAGCAGCTCAGTGTAACCGCCGGGCCCGCCGCAGTCCTCGGGCGGGCAGGCGCCGTACCCGTCCACGCAGCCCGGCGCCGAATCACCCGGACCGAGCACCTCGACACGGTGGGTCCAGCCGTCGCCGAAGTCGTAGAGGTATTCGAACTCCGTGCCGAGATCGCTTATTAGCGCGCCGGTTTCGTCACGCTGATCCTCCGGCCACACCTCCTCACCGGGAATCTCCATCCCGTAGGTCGCCTCTGGAGTGACGAACTGGTGCAGATGCGAATCGGTCCACCCGATCACCGCCTGCAGCGCGTCGTGCAGCTCCGGCAGGGTTGCCGTAGCGGGCACGTCGATCACCCGGACAACCGCCGGCTCGACGTAGCGCAACTCCACCCGCAGCCGGGTCGTCTTCACCGCGACGATTCCGTGTCGACGTAAGACGCTGCAGCGCAGCACTTCTTGTACTTACGACCTGACCCGCACCAGCACGAGTGGTTGCGGCCCGGCGACCAGGCGGTCAGATCAGGATCGGCCGGCCGGCCGAGGTTGTCCAGGCTCACCTGTCGCAGATCGGCGAGCTGGTCCACTAGCCGCTCGGGATCGCCGGTACGCAGCGCCAGTCGCAGGCCATCGGTCAACCAGCGCAGCGCCGTGTCATGGTCACCGGCGTGCGCGTACTCGAACCCGGCGTTGTTGTAGAGCCACACATCGTGGGGCGTGTCGGCCAGCACCGCTGCCCAGATTGGTTCCGCCTCGGCGGCCCGGCCCGCTTGCATCAGGATCTCCGCCCGGAGACAGCGTGGGTCGGGGGTCGTTTGCAGGCCGGCGTCGACGGCCGCGTCGGCCGCCGCCAGCGCGTCTTCCCACCGCTCCAGGGCCTGGTACTCCGTCGCCGACTCCAATTACAGGTCGACCAGATCAAACGCCTCAGCGACCTCCGGATCGGCGTCGCACACCCGCACTGCTCGCTCCAGCACGGCGGCGTACCGAGCCGAATCTCTCGGGCGCGCGGTGGCAGTCGTGTACAACTCGCGCTCCAAGCGATCGATCAGACTCATCATGGTCCGCATCCTCTCGCACCGCGACGACGCGCTTCAAGGGCAGGTAACGAGTGTCGCGCCGCTTCCCCGCGTAGCTGGGCGGCGATGAGACAATTGCCCACGTGACCAACGTCGCGAAACAAACCGCTGAAGCCATCACAGTGCTGCGGCGTCACGGCGCTGTGTTCGCCTATCTGCACGGCAGCCGAGCGAACAATACGGCAAAACCAACCTCGGACATCGACGTAGCCGCGTACTTCGGCGCACAACCACCACAGGCGTTCGAGGTTCTTCTGCCTAGCGGCGTCGACCTGCTGGTTCTAGACGACGCCCCCCTCGAGCTTGCCGGCCGGGTCGCGATGTACGGGACGCTTCTCTTCGAGACGGATCAGGCGACGCGGGTGGCTTGGGAAGCGACCACCCGGAAGATCTACCTCGACGAATTGCCGCGAATCATACGGGCCCATCTGGAGTTCGGTGAAGCGGTGCGCCGTGGTCGATGAGGCCCGAATCCTTCGACTGCTGCGCGGTATCACTGACGACTTGGCAATTCTGCGTCGCGAATCCGTGGCCGACGAGACCCGACGAGCCGACCCGATCGTTCACGAGTACGTCGAGGTCTCGGACGATATTGTCAGCGCCCGCCTTGGCGATCTCGACGACCTCGAGGTCTTCGTCGAGCAAGTGGTCGCGTTCATCACTGAAACGTCTGGGTCTCACTAAGAGATCGCAACGAGCGCACCAAAGGATATGGCCTACCAGCTATCTCGGGCGCTACCAATCGCGCAGCTGCGGCGATGTCGATGTTGGGCCGCTCAGGCATTGAGCCGCTCAAGTCAGTCGTCCGCCCGACGGACGCACCCGGTATCGTCGCCGCCTGGCCGCCCTGCTTGCGGCCAGCGCCTAGATTCTTAGCTTTGCTCACAGAAATCGCGGGTAGCCTCCGCGGGAGGCGTGCTGGTGACCGGGAGGAAGTGGACGTGCCGAGAACTGACAACGACAGCTGGGAGATCACCGAGAGCGTGGGTGCGACGGCGCTGGGTGTGGCGGCGGCCCGCATGGCGGACACCGAGAGTGACAATCCGCTGATCCACGATCCGTTCGCGCGGGTGTTTCTGGAGGCCGCCGGCGAGGGCATGTGGAACTGGTTCGCCAGCGGCGATCTGCCACCCGAGGTCATCGAGGCCGAGCCTGACGTGCCGCTGCGGATGCAGGGCATGCGCGACTATATGGCGTCGCGGACAATGTTTTTCGACCAATTCGTCCTCGACGCCGCCAACGCGGGTGTGCAGCAGGTGGTGATCCTGGCCGCCGGCCTGGACGCGCGGTCGTGGCGGCTGCCGTGGCCCGCCGGGGTGACGGTCTACGAGCTTGACCAGCCCAAGGTGCTGGAGTTCAAATCCTCGACGTTGCAGGAGCGGGGCGCGCAGCCGACCGCCAAGCTGGTCAACGTGCCGGTCGATCTGCGCCACGATTGGCCAACGGCGTTGCGGCAGGCCGGTTTTGACCCCGACGCGCCCAGCGTGTTCACGGCGGAGGGACTGTTGCCGTTTCTGCCGTCGGCCGCCCAGGATCTGCTGTTCGAGCGGATCCAGGCGCTCACCGCGCCCGGCAGCCGAGCCGCCGCCGAGGTGCCGGGCCCCGAATTCAACAATCCCGACTTCCGCGACCGGCAGCGAGCGCAGATGCAGCGCTACCGCGAACTGGCCGCCCGGCTCGGTCACGGGGAACACGACTTCCCCGACTTCGAAGAGCTGTGGTATTTCGAGGACCGCACCGACGTCGGCGACTGGTTGCGCGAACACGGCTGGGATGTGTCGGTGCTGACCACCGTGGAGATGATGGCCCGCTACGACCGGCGTCCGCCCGAGGGCATTGAGGACGGGTCGCCCGATACGTTGTTCGTGTGGGCACTGCGGTCATAGTGGCGGCTGAACTACGCGCACTTGCTTGCGGGTAGGCGGATGGAGCACGCTGAGGCCGACGTCCACGCAGGCTTTGACAGCGGGAGTCGGCCGCGGGTCGTTGGGCCAATCGTGTTGTCCCGCAAGGTCGAATAACGCGACCGCGTTGCACGCCGCTGCGGTGCTGAAACCCGTTTGGCAACGGATGCCCGAGTGCTTGCCGCCGCCGAAAATTGGCCGTCGCCCAGGCCTGTGAGATCTTGTACGAAGCGCAGGTTGCGATTTCACGGGTCATGCCGAAGTCTGCCGCGACGCGCGCGCAGGTTTTCGCGAGGTAGCGGGTACCCGACCTTAGTAACTAGGAACGGTGGCGGTTCCATGAGCGGGTTGAGGTGCTGCCCGACGTCGGCCACCACCCGCAGGCCGAGGCACCCACCGAGGTGGTCGAGCTGATCGAGGACTTCATCGCCAGCAGTGATGGTCGCGACGTGGACAATCCGCAGCCATGATGGGCGTATGGCCGAGCGTGATCGCGACGATTCAGGGCGACCCCGAAGTGCCCGCCCGCGGGATTCGTTGGGCCGGCCGCTGCCCTATGGCAGTGAGGGCGTTGCACGGATCCCCGATGACCTCGAGCTGGCACCGGCCGAAACCCTGGCCTATGCCCAGGACCTGCTGGACCAGGGCTTGGCGTTCGGCGCGCACGAGGTGCTCGAGGCGGCCTGGAAGCACGGTCCCGATGATGACCGGATGCTGTGGCAGGGCCTGGCGCAGCTCGCGGTTGGCATCACCCACGTCGAGCGCGGCAACGTCAAGGGGGCGACGAGCCTGCTGCGCAGCGCGTCGGCCCGCCTTGCTCGCGCCGACCGCCCGGGACGCTACGGGATCGACGTCGCCGGTTTGGTGGACTTTGCCGATGCGCTGATCGACGGTCTTGCGGCGGGTGTCCAGATCCCGCGGCGGCGGCTGCGGCCACGTCTGGTCGCCGACGAATCCGGTCGCAGGTAGCGGCTTTTTGAATGCGGGCCGAATCTCCGGCTCCGCCGAGCTATCTCGAAACGCCCACCGGCAGCGACGGCATGCAGTAAGAGACTGCTATGCGGTTGCGAAAGGTTCTCGCCGCGGTGGCGGTGGTGGCGGTTGGCTGCACGATGCTGGTCGGCGTTCCGCGCGTGGCGCGCGCCGAGGAGCCGGCGTTCGTGACGAACCCGGTGGGTCAGGTCGACACGCTGATCGGCACCGGGTCGAGCGAGTCGGGTGGGGAGATCAACAACTTCCCGGGCGCTGCGGTGCCGTTCGGGATGGTGCAGTACTCGCCGGATACCACCGACACCTACGCCGGCTACGACCACGGCAACGCGCGCTCGACCGGGTTTTCCATGACCCATGCCTCGGTGGGCTGTAATGCGTTCGGCGACATCCCGATGCTGCCGACCACCACGCCGGTCGGCTCGCAGCCGTGGTGGGCGTGGGAGAGGATCGCCCACGACGACACCGAGGTGGGCATGCCGGGCTACTACAGGGTGCGGTTTCCCGACACCGGCGTGACGGCGGAGCTGACCGCCACCACCCGCACCGGCGTCGGCCGGTTCACATACCCTCACGACGGTCGGCCCGCGCTGTTTCATGTGCGTACCGGCGGGTCGCTCGCGGGCAACTCCGCGGCCAATGTCCGGATCGGCGCGGACGACACCACGATCACCGGATCGGCGACAACGGGCGACTTCTGCGGTAAAAACAACGCCTACACCGTGTATTTTGCGATGACGTTCAACCTGCCGTTCACCTCCTACGGCACCTTCGACGGCGACTCGGTCTTCCCCGGGGCCCGTAGTGCGGATTCGCGGTGGAGCGGGGGATGGGTGCAGTTTCCGCCGGGCACGGCGCTCGAAGTGCGGACCGCGATCTCCTACGTCAGCGTCGACGGCGCGCGGGCGAACCTCGCGGCCGAGGGTGGATCAAGCTTCGAGCAGGTTCGCGCGGCCGCATCGAGCGAATGGAATGCCGCGCTGTCGCGCGTCGCGGTGGCCGGCGCCAACAGTGATGGCGTGAAAACCTTCTACACCGCGCTGTATCATTCGCTGTTGCACCCCAATACTTTTAACGACGCAGACGGGCGCTACCTCGGATTCGACGGTGTGGTCCACACCGTTGCCAAGGGGCGCACCCAGTACGCCAACTTTTCTGACTGGGATACCTACCGTTGTCTGGCCGCCTTGCAGGCACTGCTGTTTCCTCAGCGGGCCAGCGACATGGCTCAATCGCTGGTGAACGATGCCGGGCAGAGCGGGTCGTTTCCGCGTTGGGCGCTGGCGAATTCGGCGACCGGCGAGATGACCGGAGACAATGTGGTGCCGCTGATCGTCAACCTTTACATGTTCGGGGCGAAGGACTTTGACCTCAACACGGCGCTGTACTACATGCTGAAAGCGGCGACCGACGGCGGTGCCGGGCGCGGCGGCTATGTGGAGCGGCCGGGAATCGCCACGTATCTGCAGCGCGGTTATGCGCCGCAGACTGAGGAGTTCCGCGGCGATCATGGGCCCGACGGCGCGTCGATCACACTGGAGTGGTCGGTCGACGACTTCACCATCTCCCGATTCGCCGACGCACTCGGCGAGTCCGCGATTGCCGCGGAATTCCAAAACAGGGCGCAGTATTGGCAGAACCTGTTCAATCCGCTGACCCGATACATCACACCGCGCAGCGACGCGGGCCTTTTCCTGCCGTGGCCCGGGTCCTCCGGGCCCACTTCGGATTTGGGGCAGGATGGATTCGACGAGGGCAACGCCGCGCAGTACACCTGGTTGGTGCCGCAAAACATCGCCGGGCTGGTGACGGCCCTCGGCGGACGGGCGGCGGCGGCCGAGCGGCTGGACCGGTTCACGACCGAGCTGAACGCGGGGCCGGACGAGCCCCTTCTGTGGCTCGGTAACGAGCCGGGCTTTGGGGTGCCGTGGCTGTACAACTACGTCGGTCAACCGTGGAAGACCCAGGAGACGGTGGACCGGGTCCGTAGTGAACTGTTCGGCCCGACGCCCGCGGGCGAGCCGGGCAACGACGACCTGGGCGCGATGTCCAGCTGGTACGTCTGGGCTGCGCTTGGCCTGTACCCGAGCACACCGGGGACTGCGATCCTGACGGTGAATACGCCGCTGTTCGATCGAGCCGAGATCGCCCTTCCCGCGGGCAGATTCATCCGGATCTCCGCGCCCGGCGCATCGAATGGCTGGAAGTACATCAACGGCCTGGACATCGACGCCCGGCCCACCGATCAAACGTTTGTCCCGGAGTCGATCGTCCGCACTGGGGGTGACCTCACGTTCTCGCTCTCCGAGGTCCCCGACACGGTCTGGGGCACGGCCGAGTCCTCCGCGCCGCCGTCGTTCGGTGCGGGAAGCTCCGCGTGACCGCTGACGTCGACCGCCATTGTCGCGATCGCGCCAACCAGGTGGCTACCGCCTCACTGGCAGGTGAGCTCGTGAGATCGGTGAATTGAAGATTCTCATACGGTCGATCACTTTCCGCTTGGCTGCGGCTCAGCTGTCGCGAAGGAATTGGTGCTACGTACGTAGTACATTTGTAGCATGTCTGAAGTTGCGTCCCGTGACCTGCGCAACGACACGGCGGGAGTGCTTCGCCGCGTCCAAGCCGGAGAAGACATCACAGTGACCGTCAAGGGTCGGCCCGTCGCCGTGCTCAGCGCGGTTCAGGCGCAGCGTCGGCGTTGGTTGACCAAAGCGGAGTTCTTGGCGGGCTTGCACCGGGCGCAAGCTGATCCCGGGTTGCGCGACGACCTGGCGGCTCTCGCCGCCGACACCACCGACGATCTTGGGCCGCTCCGATGGCGCGACGCCGGCAGCGGGCCTCCTCGACACGTCGGTGTTCATAGCCACCGAAACGGGCCGGCAACTCGACGAGTCGCTGATCCCCGCCGAGGTCGCGACGACTGTGATCACGGCCAGAAACCAACCATGACAAGTGGTTTGAAAGCGATGCCGCATGCGGTTGGGCAAGCCGCTTCACGTAGGCTCGGTGCCGAGGTGGAGGGAGAAAGCGTGGCGAGGACCGACAACGACACCTGGGAGATCACCGAGAGTGTGGGTGCGACGGCGCTGGGTGTGGCGTCGTCGCGGGCGGCGGAAACGCGCAGTGAGAATCCGTTGATCCGCGATCCGTTCGCACAGCATTTTCTGGATGCCGCCGGTGAAGGGGTGTGGAACTGGCACTCGGCTGAGCAGTTGCCGCCGGAGGTCATCGAAGCCGAGCCGGAGATTCCGCTGCAGATGCAGGCGATGGTCAGCTACATGGCCTGCCGCACGGCGTTTTTCGATAATTTCTTCCTCGACGCCACCCGTAGCGGAATCCGCCAGGCGGTGATTCTGGCGGCGGGCTTGGATGCCCGGTCGTGGCGGTTGCCGTGGCCGGACGGGGTGACGATCTATGAGCTTGACCAGCCCAAGGTGTTGGACTTCAAGGCCTCGACGTTGGCCGAGCACGGGGCCGAACCCGCCTGCAGACGGGTCGCTGTCCCGGTCGACCTTCGTCACGACTGGCCAACAGCGTTGCAGGAGGCGGGTTTTGACACCTCCGCGGCCAGCGTCTGGTCGGCCGAAGGGATCACGCCGTATTTGCCTGCTGCGGCCCAAGATCTGCTGCTGCAACGCATTCGCGAACTCTCCGTCGCCGGCAGCCGGGCCGCCGTTGAGGCGCTGGGTCCGAGCTTCCTTGATCCCGAGTTGCGTGCCAAGCGGCGTGAGCGGATGGATCGGGTGCGCGCGGTGATGGCCGAAGTCGACCCGCAGCGAGAAATCCCCCGAACCGACGAGCTGTGGTACTTCGAGGAGCGCGAAGACGTCGGCGAATGGTTCGGCCGCCACGGCTGGGACGTCACGGTGACAACGACGCCTGAGCTGATGGCCAGCTATGACCGCCGGACACCCGAAGAGGTTGAGGACACCACGCCGCAGAACCTGTTCGTCGCTGCCCAGCGCAGGTAGGAAGCGGGCTCAGCGCCTGCGAACAGGGCGACGACGCCTGAACAAGGTGCACGATTCGGTGAGCACCGGCTCATAGGTGACGTCGCTGCATTCGCATTCCCAGGTGGTGTGCCGCCCACAGGAGCACGGCAGGTTTCCGACGATCATGTGCCCCGGCAGCAGCCAGTGGCCTCTCGTACAGCGATGTGGTCGTGTGTCCATCTGCTGCCCCCAATTGCGAGCCGACGCGATGGTCGTCGACGTCCGTCGTCACATGCAACACACTGGCACCGCTGGTATCGCGAATACAGGGTGGTCGCCGGATCGTTACCGGTTGGTGTCCTGCCGTGGGCGTGTCGTTACAGGCCGTTGAGTGGCATAATGATGGCATGAATCGCATACGCTTGAGTACGACTGTGGATCCCCAACTCCTCGGGAGTGCACGGAGCGTACGGTCGGGAATCACCGACGCCGCCCTCATCGACGAGGCCCTGGCGGCACTGCTCGCCCAGCATCGATCCGTCCAGGTCGACGCCGCCTACGCGGCCTATGACGAGCATCCAGCCGATGAGCCGGACGAGTGGGGCGACCTGGCATCGTGGCGGCGGGCGGCGGGCGCCTCGTGAGGACGCTGCCCGCTCGCGGAGAGGTGTGGTGGTGCGAATTGGCTGAGATCGGCCGCCGTCCGGTGGTTGTCCTGTCGCGTGACGCCGCGATCCCGCGGCTGCGACGCGCCCTCGTCGCACCCTGCACGACAACGATCCGGGGACTTGCCAGCGAGGTTGTCCTTGAGCCGGGCCTCGACCCGGTCCCGCGCCGCTCGGCGGCCAACCTGGACTCAGTCGAGAGCGTCTCGGTCGCAGTCCTGGGCAGTCGACTTGGCCGGCTTGCCGATACCCGGATGCGTGAGATCTGCGGAGCCCTCGAGGTCGCGGTCGACTGCACTGGCTGATCTGAATGGCTGCAATCGCTACGAGAAGCGCGGCCGGGCTCAGCGACCTGACCGCAGGGCGCCGGGGATCCACGCCGGCAGGCCGGCGCGCCGATGAGGAAGCGGTCGTTCAATCTGCGCGATGATGCCGGGCCTTGCAGCCCGCTGCTGTCGTACCCGGTTGTCGAGTCGCGTCGGCGTGCAGTCAGGACTTTGAGCCCGCCGTGGCGGGTGCCTTTTTGGCGGCCGCCTTTTTGGCTGGAGCCTTCTTCGCCGAAGCTTTCTTGGCAGTCTTTTTCGCCGGCGACTTTCCGCCGTCCGAGCGCGCTTTCACGCTGGCCTCCAGCTTGGCCAGCAGATCGGAGACGTCTTCGGTCTCATCCAGCTCTTTAGGGTGCTCCTCAGTGGTAAATGCTTCTCCGCCTTCAAGTTTGGCTTGCACCAACTCGTGCAGCTGCTCCTGGTAGTCGTCGTGATAGCGGTCCGGGTTGAAGTCATCGGCCATCGACTCGACCACCTGCCCGGCCATTTTCAGCTCCGCGGGCTTGATGTCGACCTTCTTGTCCAGCACCGGGAAGTCCGGGTCACGAATTTCGTCGGGCCACAGCAGCGTGTGGATCACCATCACGTCGCGCTTGCTGAAATCCCTGACCCGCAACGCCGCAAGCCGGGTCTTGTTGCGCAAGGCGAAATGCACGATCGCCACCCGATCGGTTTCGGCCAGCGTCTTGGCGAGCAGCACATACGATTTGGTTGACTTGCCCTCCGGCTCGAGGAAGTAGCTGCGGTCATACATCATCGGGTCGAGGTCGCTGGCCGGAACGAATTCCAGCACATCGATCTCACGGCTGCGCTCTTCGGGCAGCGTCGCGATGTCCTCGTCGGTGATCACCACCATTTGGCCGTCGTCGGATTCGTAGGCCCGCGCGATGTCGCGGTACTCGACAACTTCGCCGCATACCTCACAGACGCGCTTGTATCGAATGCGGCCGTTGTCCTTGGCGTGCACCTGATGAAACTTGATGTCGTGGTCCTCGGTCGCGCTGTACACCTTGACCGGGACGTTGACCAGCCCAAAGGAGATCGAACCCTTCCAGATGGAACGCATAGGTATCAGTATGCCCATATGGGCATACTGATAAGCGCCTAAGCGCCGCTCGCCAGCTTCGCTTCGTCCAGCGCGGCGCGGTCCGGCAGGTCAGCACCCGCCCGGGTTACGGTCAGCGCCGCCGCCGTGCTGGCGGCCTCGATTGCCGACGTCAGCGTATCGAGGTCCATCCCGGCCAGCTCGGCACGTCGCTGCGCGCCTAACAAGCCCGATTCCCAGAGCGCGTCGATCAGGCCGACCATGAACGCGTCGCCGGCGCCGACGGTGTCGACCACCTGGACGGCTCGTGCTGTCACCCGCACTTCGCCGGCCGCGCAGACCGCCGCCGCTCCCCGGTCACCCATCGTCACCACGACAACGGCGGGACCCAACGCGAGCCAGGTTTGGGCCGTCCGCTCGGGCGGATGATCAGGGTCGATCCAGCGCAAGTCCTCCTCGCTGACCTTGACGACGTCGCTGCGCTCGACGAGGCGCTCGATGCGTTGGCGGGCCAGACCCCGATCGACGATCAGCGACGGGCGCACGTTGGGGTCGAAACTGATTGTGGCCGAGACGTGGTAGGTGTCGACGAGCGCCGCGACGGCCAGGCAGCCCGGCTCCTGCACGGCGGCAATCGAACCCGTGTGGACGAACAGCGGCGGTGCCACCATCGGTGTGCCGGAGAGCTGCCAGTCCAGATCGAACACGTAGTCGGCCGATCCGTTGTCGCCGATAGCCGCTCGCGCGGTCGCCGTCCGGTCAGCGGATCGACTGCCCGGAACAAGTTGCACCCCTGCAGCATTGACGTATTCGGCGATACGTCGGCCGTGCGGGTCGTCGCCGATGTGGGTCAGGAAGTCGACGTCGCGGCCCAGCCGGGCCAGCCCGACGGCGACGTTGAGCGGGCTGCCGCCGACGTGCTCGGCACTGATCCGGCTGTGGTGCTCGACGATGTCGATCAGCGACTCGCCGATCACCAGCCCGCGGGTCATCGCACTAAAGCCTCCAGCGTTGCCCGAGCTCCCTTGCGGTGCAACGAATCCAACGCCCAGCGGTACGCCTCGACAAAGCGCGGCTCATGGGCCAGGTTACCGAACACAGCGCTGACGTCGATGAATGCGGTGGGATTCTCGTGCTGCGACCGGGCGATCGGCACCAGCGAGTCCGCAAGCTGGTCTACCACTTCGAACGGCTTACCCCACTCGTCGACACCTTCCGCGTAGCGGGCCCAGCTCGCAACCGTTGCCGCCGCCAACCGGACGGGTCCGTCGTTGGCCAGGTTGGCGCAGATGACCGGAAACAGAAACTTCGGGATGCGATCCGACGAGTAGGCGCACAGTCGTGAAACGGTGTCGCTCACGCCTGGGTTGGTGAACCGGTCGATCAGGGTGCGGCTGTAGTCATGCAGGTCGATTCCCGGCACCGGCCCCAGCGTCGGGATGGCCTCGAAATCGAAGTAGGCGAGCAAGAATTCGGCGAACAACGGATCACGGGCAGCGTCGTGAACGAACTCGACGCCGCATAACCGTGCGAAGTAGGCCAGGCTTTGATGCCCGGCGTTGAGCAGCCGCAGCTTCATCATCTCGTACGGGACGACGTCGTCGACCAGCAGCGCGCCCGCCTGTTCCAACGGCGGCCTGCCGTCGGCGAAGCAGTCTTCGATGACCCAGGCGGCGAATGCCTCGGCCACGACCGGCCAGCGGTCATCGACACCGAAGTCGCGGCGCACGCCCGCGGCCATTTCGAGTGTCGTGGCCGGGGTGATCCGGTCCACCATCGAATTCGGGAACCGGGCGTGTTCGGCCACCCACTCGGCGAGCCCGGGATCCCGGTGTTCGGCGTTCGCCAGGACCACCCGCCGCGCGACCTCGCCATTGCCTTCGATGTTGTCGCACGAGAGAATCGTCGGCGCGGCGATGCCGCGGTCGCGGCGCCTGGCCAGGGCCTCGGTGATCAACGCGAACGCCGGCCCATCGGGATCGCGGTAACCGCCTTCGGTGATAGTCAACGAAATGATCCGGGTCGATGGCGCGGCCAGCACGTCGAGCGTTGCCTGCGGCTCGTCGGGCGCGTAGCGATAGTCGACGATCGAACCGATCACCTGTGCCTTCCGGCCACCGTCGGGGCTTTCTAGAACCAGAGTGTAGAGACCGTCCTGGTCACGCAAGACGTCGCGCATCGGCCAGTCGGCGGGCAGCACCCCCACCCCGCAGATTCCCCACTCGCGCGCCAAGCCTTTTCCCAGCAACCGGTCGATGTACATGGCCTGGTGCGCCCGGTGAAAGTGGCCCGTCCCGATATGGGCGATTCCGACGCTGATGCTGCCGCGGTCGTAGTTCAAGGCTGCGATCGGCAACCTTGCCGCCGCCACATTTTTCAGATTGATTGCGTTAGGCACGATTGCGCAGCTCCTAGATCCGCGAGCCTCCACCTGTCACGGGCGACAACATCAGGGCATCTGCGAGAGCGCGCCAGGAGTCGGTTATCGCGACGGCGCCGGCGTCGATCAGTTCCGCAGTGCGGCGAGGCCGTTCGGCGGCCGGCACGAACATCGCATTGCCGACGGTGAGGTAGCCGGCCTCCACCGCGGATTTCACGCCGGGCACCGAGTCTTCGATGGCCAGGCCGTGGCCGGCGTTGATCTCCATCACCTGGCCGGCGTGCAGATATACCGCGGGGTTGGGTTTGCTCGTCGGCACGGGCAGGGAATCTTCCGCGCTGAAGCGCAGGGCCGCCGGGATGAGCGGATGAAGACCGGTGGCGGTGAAACAGGCATCCAGTCGCTTGGTGGCACTGGAGCTGACCGCTGCCAGTGCATAGCGCGATGCGAGAGTTTGCAACGGACCAAGCACTTCGGGGTCTGGCTTCAGCGTGGCGGCCAGATGTGCGGTGACCTGTTCGCGTTCTTCGCGTACCCACCGCTCGAGCTCGTCGGCGCACAATGCGCGACCGGCTGCCACGTCGCGCTCCGAAGCGACAACGGCAGCACCACGGCCGTTCGCCAGCGTCTGCTCCATGGGCACTTCCGACAGCACAGCAAGGTCCAGAGCGATGCTGCGGAAATTTTTTCCGACCGCCTGCTTGCGCAGTTCCTCTGCGGTGAAAGGCGCCGGCACGCCGAACCTGGCTAGAAAGCGACTGATCACCTCGGCCGAGGCATCGAATGCTGGTTTCTCGGAAGGAAAGAGGTTGTCGTCTGCGTCGCAGAGCAACGTGGTAATCGATGCCGGGTCAAACTGGCCCACAAATTTTAGCCCCTGGGAGGTCATCGCCACACCAGCTCCCGCACCTCGTCGCGCAACGCCTGGCGCATTGCGGATAGCACACCACGCTCGTCGATATCCGCAATCATGTCGCCGATACGCTCCTTGAAGGTCGGAACCGACCGTAGCCCGATGAACATCTGATGCCGCAGCAACGGACCGGGGTCGTTGCCTGCCGTGGTCGCCAACCGGGTCAGCAATTCCGACTCCGGATCCTGGATGCGGATCTTGCCACCCTTGAGGTCGTAGCCGCGCAGGTAGCGGGCCCACCCGGCCAAAGCCAACATCAACAGCGTGTGCGATCTGCCCTGGGCGATCGCCTCCTGCAGGGACGGCAGCAGAAATGATGAAATCTTTGCCGATCCCCGGCGAGCCAAGCGGGACAACTGGTCGCCCATGCGCGGATTACTGAGCCGAATCAGCAACGTGTTGCGATAGCCGGGGGTGTTCATTCCGGGCACCGGGGGCAGCAGTGGCTGAATCTCATCGCGCATCAGCTGCTCGACGTAATCGAAGATGACGTGGTCTGCCATCGCTTCGTCGGTGCGCTGGTAGCCGGCCAGCGTCGCCAAAATCCCGAGCGCGATATGGGTTCCGTTGAGCAGACGTGTTTTCACCAACTTGTGGTCGCCGACGTCGCTTACGAACTGGGCGCCGACCTCATCGAGGGGCGGACGGCCGGCGCTGAAGGTGTCCTCGATGATCCATTGGCGATGCGGTTCGGTCAGCACCGGCCACTTGTCGGCGATGCCAAACGTGCGTTCGACGAATTTGCGCCCCGAGTCGGAGGTCGCGGGAGTGATGCGGTCGACCATGGTCGACGGGAATGCGACATGTCTGTCGATCCAACCGGCGAGTTGAGGATCGCGTAACGCGGCGAACGACACCAGCGCGGTTCGCGCGGCTTGTGTGTTATCGGGAATGTTGTCGCAGCAGAGCACCGTGAACGGGGCTACACCGGCGTGGCGGCGCCGGTGAAGCGCCTCGGCGAGATATCCCCACGCAGTGACAAAGCAATTCGACACCACAAGATCGGCACGCACATCGGGGTGGCTGGCGTCGAACTCACCGGTGACCGGGTCAAGGAAGTATCCGTTGCCGGTAATCGTTAGGCTGACGACGCGGGTCTGGGGATCAACCAGAGCCCGACGGACAGCAGCGCTGTCGTTCGGTGCGTAGTGACAGGAGCCGATCGAGCCGACCACCCGGGCGGTTTGGCGGTCGTGGCCGCGTTGCACGACGGTATAAAGCCCATCTTGAGCCGACAGTACATCTTTTACGTCGCGGGAATGAAGACTGACGGCGGTCACCCCCCACTGGTGCGAAATACCAAGGGAAGCAAGGTCGTCGAGGTAGACAGCCTGATGCGCACGGTGAAAGTTCCCCAATCCGATATGAACGACACCACGCCGAAGGGCCGACCTGTCATAGGTCGGCACGTCGATCCGTTGCGAATGCAGGGGCAATGTGGCGTCACTCAGCGGGACGCCGCCGCTACGGCGCTCGGGGACAAGACTCGTGAGGCTGTCATCGAAGCGCATCGGTTACCGAACATACCGCGCATCAACGCAGCAGGCACGGGAGCAGGACTCCGCTACGCCGAACATTGCCGGCGTCAGCAGGCGTTTAACTGGCCCGGTGAAATGCGTCACACCGGTACCGGCGGCGTAGGTTTACCGCTGTGGCGCCGCGGGTGAAGCTGACCAACGCCGACAAGGTGCTCTACCCGGCAACCGGGACCACAAAAGGCGACGTCTTCGCCTACTACACCAGCATCGCCGCGGTGATGGTGCCGCACATTGCCGGCCGCCCGGCCACCCGCAAGCGCTGGCCCAACGGCGTGGACGAGGCGTCGTTCTTCGAAAAGCAGCTGGCCTCGTCAGCGCCGGACTGGCTGCCGCGCGCCAGCGTTGCACACCGGTCCGGGACAACCACATATCCGATCATCGACAGCATCGACGGGCTGGCGTGGATCGCCCAACAGGCCTCCCTGGAGGTGCATGCGCCGCAGTGGCGCTTCGAAGCCGAGTGGACGCGCAAAGGCGAAGAACTCAAGCCCGGCCCGGCGACCCGCCTGGTGTTCGACCTCGACCCCGGCGAAGGTGTGACGATGGCCCAGCTGGCCACGGTGGCCCGCGCCGTTCGGGACCTGATGACCGACGTCGGCCTGGCCACGTTCCCGCTCACCAGCGGCAGCAAGGGGCTGCATCTGTATAGCCCGCTGGACAAGCCGGTGAGCAGCCGCGGCGCGGTGGTGTTGGCCAAACGTGTGGCGCAGCAATTGGAAAAGTCGATGCCGAAACTGGTCACCGCGACGATGACCAAGAGCCTGCGAGCGGGTAAGGTTTTCCTGGACTGGAGCCAGAACAACGCGTCGAAGACCACCATCGCGCCCTATTCGCTGCGGGGTCGCGAGCATCCGACAGTCGCCGCACCGCGCAGCTGGGAGGAGCTCGACGACAAGAAGCTTCGCCATCTGCGGTACGACGAAGTGCTGAAAAGGGTCGAGCGCGACGGAGACTTGCTGGCGCCGCTGGACGCCGACGCGCGGACCCCGGATCGGCTGAGCAAATACCGCAGCATGCGAGACCCGTCGAAAACGCCGGAACCCGTGCCCACCTCGAAACCGTCTATCGGACGAGGTAATACCTTTGTCATTCAGGAGCACCACGCCCGCCGGCTGCACTACGACTTCCGCCTCGAACGCGACGGTGTACTCGTGTCCTGGGCGGTGCCGAAGAACCTGCCGGAGACCACCGCGGTCAACCACCTGGCGGTTCACACCGAGGACCATCCGCTGGAGTACGGCAGCTTCGAAGGCGGCATCCCGAAAGGAGAATACGGCGCCGGCGAGGTGATCATCTGGGACTCCGGCACCTATGACGCGGAGAAGTTCCGAGAGGATGAAGTGATTGTCACGCTGCATGGTCAGCGGATCTCCGGGCGCTACGCGCTGATTCAAACCGACGGCGACCAGTGGCTGGCGCATCGGATGAAAGACCAAAAGGTTTTCCAATTCGATGAACTGGTCCCGATGCTCGCCACAGAGGGTTCGGTGGCGAACCTGAAAGCACCGCAATGGGCATTCGAGGGCAAGTGGGACGGTTACCGGTTGCTGGTCGACGCTGATTATGGCGCCGTACGGCTGCGTTCGCGCAACGGGCGTGACGTCACCAAGGAATATCCTCAACTGCGTTCACTGGCACGCGATCTCGGCGATCACCGTGTTGTTCTCGACGGCGAAGTCGTCGCGCTCGACGCTTCCGGTGTTCCGCGATTTACTGAAATGCAGAACAGGGCGCGGTCCACCAGAATCGAGTTCTGGGCATTCGACCTGCTGTATTTGGACGGGCGGTCGTTATTGCGGGCGCGCTACTCTGATCGGCGCCAACTGCTGGAAACGCTTGCCGGCGTGGGCGGTGTGAACGTTCCCGAGCTACTAGCCGGCGACGGCGCCGAGGCGCTGGACTACTCACGTAAGCACCAGTGGGAGGGTGTGATCGCCAAAAAGCGCGACTCCACCTACCGGCCGGGTCGCCGCTCGGCGTCGTGGCTCAAGCACAAGTATTGGAACACCCAGGAAGTCGTCATCGGCGGATGGCGCGCCGGCGAGGGCGGGCGCACCAGCGGGATCGGGTCGTTACTGATGGGGATGCCGACTGCGGACGGGCTGCATTTCGCGGGGCGGGTCGGCACCGGGTTCACCGAACGAGACTTGGCCGCGCTGAAGAAGACGCTCAAGCCGTTGCACACCGACGAATCACCCTTCGACGCACCACTTCCCACAAAGGACGCCAAGGGCGTGACCTTCGTGAAACCTACGCTGGTCGGGGAAGTCCGGTACAGCGAGTGGACGTCTGACGGTCGGCTGCGTCAGCCCAGCTGGCGTGGGCTGCGGCCCGACAAAGAATCGCGCGAGGTGATGCGGGAATGAAATGGGTGACTTCGCCACACATTCATGAGCGTGCGGCGCGGACCCGTCGCCGGCCATTTGCACCGTGGCCGTTGGACTGAGCGGGGTGGCCATCTCGGCTCGGCTTCAAGTTCACCGCGGTCACGTCGAGACAGAAACCTTGCAGGCCGGCCACCGCTCCTTCAATGTCGTAGAACGGGGCGCCAACCATCACCACATGATGCAGGCGATGCCCGGTGTCCAGGATGCGGTGACGTGAGCTGAACGGATGCTCACCGCGGCGCGCGTCCTGCAGAGTTACGGCCACCTTGCGGTAATCGTCGAGATGCACGTGCGAGAGGACCAACAAAGTGCTCGGCGCCGTGGCCCCCGGCGGGTAGCCGTGCATACGCTCGACCTGCGGTGACCATGTCCATCGATCGTCGTCGAAATAGAACCGAAACCAGCCCAGATGCTGCGACCAATCCGCCGCCAGCAGTTGGGCGCCCGTAGCGGCCTGACCGACGACGCCATCGGTTGAAACCAAAGGATTCCGCGGATTCATCAAAACCTTTCCCTAATTCCAGTCCCGTGCGTTGTGAGTACCCGGCCGATCCAGCTTTTATCGCCGAGTCGCCCGGACGAAGCTGATCGAAGCGGGCGCGCTCGCCTGCGCTTCGGCCTCCAGCGGCGCCAGCGCCGCTCTGTCGAACAGGTCGGCCAGCACGAAGGTGGCGGTGTCCCAGCCGTGAGCGTGCAGATGGGCCGCGACGTCGGTGTGCTCGCCCGGATACGTCAAATCGGGAATGTGCAGATCCAGGCCGTGTTCGCGCCAGCGGTCGGTCACGATCTGCGCCTGGCGCTGCTCCTCCTCGGTTTGACCGCGCACCGATCCGTAGTCCCCGGCGAACCTGCTTGCCGGTGAACTGAGCGCGTTCACGTGGTCCAGCAAGCGAACTTCGGCCTCGGGCGGCAAGAAACCGATGAGAACCCCCTCGGCCAGCCAGGCCGTCGGTTGGGTGGCTTCAAAACCCGCCTGCCGCAGAGCCGCCGGCCAGTCCGCACGCAGGTCGATGCCGGCGGCCTCGGCGAAGTACTCGTCGTAAAACCGGGTCCGGGCAGCAAACGTGTCGATCATCCGAGGGAAACCGGCGTTGTCGTCGACGTCGCCGAAGTTCAGCTCGCCGGAGGCCACCTTGGTGAACAGGTCCAGTCCGACCACGACGGACCAGCGGCTCGGCGAACGGGTCGTTGATCACCGGGTCCGGACGTCGGCTGGCCGCCGCCCGTGTGGCCGCCACCATGGTCGCAGTGGCGCCGACGCTGCTGGCCAAATCCCAGCTGTCGCTTTCGGTTCGTGCCATGATGCTCCTCGCAAAAGATTTTCGGCTTCGCAATCCACGGTAGGTCCCGAATCATGCGGGTCTCCTCTACGTTTGCTGTATGACTGCTGTGGAACCTAAACCGCACGCCGTCTCCCTCGCGAGCGGGCTGTCCAATTCCGACCGAATACTAGGCCGCGGGACCGTCGCCGCCGCCGTGAACTGATTGTTGCCCGATTTGTGGCGGGGGGGGGCAATGGCGACGTCGCGGTCGAAGCAGACGGTCGGAGTGATGACATGTTGGTAAGCCGATCTAGTGGGCTCATCCATGAAGTCGCGGAGTTGGCGCAGACCCTGCAGCGGCAGGAGAACACCGACGTCGACGCCGCCTTGGCGGAATTAACCGAAAGCGCTGTCAGCGCCATGCCCCGTGCGCAGCATGCCGGCATCACGATCGCGTCTCGCGGCGGGAAGGTGCGGACAGCCGCGGCGACCGACCGTTACCCCCGGCTGCTCGACGAAATCCAGCAACGACACAAGCAGGGTCCGTGCCTGTCGGCAGCCTGGGAGCATCACGTGATCCGGATTGACGACACGCAGCTCGAAGACCGCTGGCCCGCGTTCTGCCGTGAAGTGAGGCAGACCCCCATCCGGTCGATCATCTCGTTCCAGTTGTTCGCCGACCACCGCACCATGGGTGCGTTGAACTTTTACGCGCAACAGCCGCGTGCATTTGACGAGGAAGCGGCGGAAATGGGGCTAGTCCTGGCCACCCACACCGCCGTGGCGTGGAACATGGCGCGCCGCGATGAGCAGTTCCGCAGCGCGTTGGCCTCCCGCGACATCATCGGCCAGGCCAAGGGCATGATCATGGAACGATTCAAGATCGATGCGGTGCAGGCGTTCGAACTGCTCAAGCGGCTATCGCAGAGCTCGAATACGCCGCTGGCGGTCGTCGCCCGCGAGCTGGTGAAATCAGAACACCACGGCTGAGGGGTGGCGCGCTTAGGAGGTGAGCCTGGCCCACGGCGGCAGCGGCACCGCAAGCAGCTCCGCGGCGCCCGGCGCGGTGGTAAGGGCCAGCAGCGCGGACGCGAGCCGGTCCAGCGGCAGCACGAAGTCGGCGCAGCCGGTGGCGATCGCATTGGCGGGCATACTGCCCGCCTGAGCGGTGGCCGGATCCTGGACCAGCACGCGTCCGCCGCTGCGCTTGACCGCGCGACAGCCGTCGGCGCCGTCGCCCAGCGCCCCTGTCAAGATCACCGCGACGGTCGGCGTCGTGCGCGCCGAGCTGACCAGCAGCTCGTTGCCTGGCGCGGCGCCTGCCACGGCGTCGTTCAGCACCCACCGGCCCGCGTTGTCGATGGTTGCGACGGTCTGCCCGGGCACGACGGTGATCCCGAATTGATCTGCCGCACAACCGCTTTCGGCGACCCGCGTGGGTAGCTTCGTTCGGCGGGCCAGGATGGGTACGAGCAGGTCGCGGGCGCCAGTGCGCCGCCGGTGCTGCACGACTGCTATCGGGATCGGGTACGTGGCGGGCAGCCCCGATAGGACAGCGGTAATGGCCTGGATCCCGCCGAGCGATGCGACGACGACGACGCGCCCGAAGCTCGCCACCGTAGCGGGATCGCGGGGCAGGTTCACCAGCCCCACGGTAGTCGCTATGTCAGGTCAGCGACGTATCCGCGAACAGATCGGGTAGTCAGGGACAGTGACCGAAGAAGGAGTTCGGCGCAATGCGATTTTGGCTCAGCTGCCCGAATCGGAGTTCGACGAGCTTGCGCGGCGCCTGCGGCTGGAGCGGACGGAAATCAAGCACGTCGGCTACGCGCCGGGGAAGCCGATCACCGACATCTACTTCCCGCTGACGTCGGTCTACTCGCTGGTCGCGATCGCCGACGGCAAGTTTCGGCTGGAGGTCGCCACCGTCGGTTACGAGGGAATGGTGGGCCTGCCCGCATACCTCGGCGCCGGCAGCAGTCTGCAGGCGGCGTTTTGCCAGGTGGCCGGTGACACCGTTGGAATCGGGGTGGAAGATTTCCGCCAGGCGCTGGGTCGCGGCGGCGCACTGCGTGCCCTGATGAACCGGTTCACCCAGGCCACCATGGTGCAGGTTGCTCAGAACGTCGTTTGCAACCGCAGCCACTCGACCGACGTCCGGATGGCAAGGTGGTTGTTAACCACGCAGGACCGGGTGGGACGCGACGAGTTCCCGCTCACTCAGGATTTTCTGGCCCAGATGCTCGGCGTGCGCCGGCCCACCGTCTCCGATACGGCCCACCGGATCCAAGCCGACGGGCTGATCCGCTACCGCCGGGGCGTCGTCGTGATCGCCGACCGGGGCGGGCTGGAGCAGAAGGCCTGCGAGTGCTACCGCATCGTGAAGGCAGAATTCGACGATCTACGGAATCACCGCCGGGGTGGGTGAATCACCGATCAGGATTGCACCTCCATCGACAACAGCGCGCCGTTCACGCCACCCTCGGGGCCTTGGAAGCCGGTGCAGGTCACGCGAACGTGAGTGGGCCGGCCTCGGCGGTTGATCGCCTCGACGACGGACTCGCCCGGGTTTTCCGGATCCACGAACGCGTTGCCGATCAGCGGGCGGATGGTGTCCATCGGTAGCCCGATGTCCAAACTTGTCAGGATTTGGCCGGTGGTCTCGTCGGCCCGCAGCCCCCACAGCTCTTCGCAACTCCGGTTCCACACCACAACACGCATCTCCCGATCGATAACGACCATGCCGAAGTGCGCCGAGTTGACCAGCGAGTCGAGGAAGGTACGCGCGTCGTGTAGTTCGACGCTGCGTTCGCGCAAGGTGTCGTTGATCATGTGCAGCTCGTCGTTGGTGGACTGCAACTCCTCGTTCATCGTCTCGAGTTCTTCGTTGGTGGACTGCAATTCCTCGTTGGTGGTCTCCAGCTCCTCGACCGTCGACTGCAATTCCTCGTTGGTGGTCTCGAGTTCTTCGTTGGTGGACTGCAATTCCTCGTAGGCCGCTTCGAGTTGTCGGTTGGTGGCCACCACCTTGTCCAACAGCGCCCTGGTCGCGGTCACGTCGAAGAAAACGATCGACACACCCAGCAGCCCGTTCTCCGCGTCGATCAGCGGGTTGACGTGGATTTCGAACCAGACGGTTTCCGCACCCGGACGTTGCCACTTGACGTCTTGAATGCGGGCAGAGCGGCGCTCGACCTTGGCCTGTTCCAGGTAGGCGCGCAACTCCACCGGTCGGTAGGACACCTCCAGGTCGCGCAGCAGCCGGCCGATGTCGCGCGCCGAGAGCCCGAACATGGTTTCGGCCTGCTGGTTGATCATCGCGACGGTGTCCTCGCCCGTCACCACAACCTGGGCCACCGGGTTCGCCCGAAAAGCCAACTCGCGCACGGTGGTCAGACCTGTTTGATCGCCATGTCGCTCATACATCGCCGCGGCTGGATCGTAACGCTGCAACCCGCCATGTGACCCCGGCGTTTTCCGGAAGATTCGATGTTTGATGTTCAACGGCTTAAACCGATCGGTGTGGCTGAGCAGCATCTCGGCGTGGCCGAGGAACAGCGTGCCCTGGACGGCCAACGCATAATGCAAGCGGCCCAGCACATTTCGCTGCGTATCCGCGTTCATGTACATCAGGGTGTTGCGGCACACCAGCAGATCGACCCGGGAGATGGGCGCATCTTTGACCAAGTCGTTACGGCCGAAAATCACCGCGCGGCGAAGGTCCTTGTGGAAGATGTAGCGGCCATTTTGTCGGTCGAAGTACTTGTCCAGCAATTCTTCCGGCACCGACTCGACGGCCTTGGCCTCGTAGTCGGCGGCTCGCGCCTCGGTCAGGGCGTCCTCGTCGACGTCGGTCGCGTAGATCTTCACCCGCCGGCGGAACGCGTCCGGCCCGAGCGTCTCGGCCAGCAGCATGGCCAGCGTGTAGGCCTCCTGCCCGGAAGCGCAGCCGGCGCTCCAGACCCGAATCGGGTCGTCGGGGCCGCGCTCTGCCAGCATTTGCGGGATGACGTCGCTGGCGATGTACTCCCATGCGTCGGGGTCGCGGAAAAATGCGGTGACATTGATCAGGATGGTGTTGAACAGGGCCGAGAACTCATCGGAGCTGGCCTGCAGCACGTCGAGATATTGACGTTTTCTCATAACCGGCTTGTGCCATGCGGTGACGAACTCGCCGTATCAGCGTGGTGCGCTTATACCCGGTGAAATCGAATCCCCGGGTATCTCGCATGTAGCGCAGCAGGGCTTCGAAGGATTCGTCTGTCTTGGTGTCCATTTCGTCCCGTCTGCCGACAACCGGTCGCGAGACGCAACATTACTCGGAAGCTGATGGCCCGACTCCTTCTCGCGCTGTCCCAGCGCTCGTCGTCATCGAGCGGCTAAAGCCGATTTTCGGGGCCAACAACTGCCCAGACCGTCTTTCCCGACGGCGTCGGCGTGCTTCCCCAGGCGCGGCACACCGAGGCGACGATCGCCAACCCGGAGACCCGCTCTCCCCCGCGATAGGGATCCTCATGGCGCGCCGCCGGTGTCGAACTGTTGTCCTGCACCGAGACGAAGACTGCCGTGCCGTCGGATTCCAGGACCAGCACGGGCCCGGTGAGGGTGTGCTGCAACACGTTCTCGACAAAGACGTTGGCGACGACGGTAGCCACCGGGATCAGCTCATGGTGAGACCAGGCTGCGAGCCATTCGGCCACGAATTCGCGGGCCGCGCGCAGGCTGGCGAGCGAGGCGGGCAATTCGGTACGAGCCCGCAACCGGGCGGGGTGAGCATCGGTCAGCGCGGCCCGTGCCGCATCGATCGTGGCGCGCACCGGCACGTAACGCGTCACGCCGGTGCGTGCGATGGTTCTCCGCAAACCGGGGTGGCCGCACACCAGGATGATCGGAACATCGGGCCATGTGCTGACATGCCAGCGTGCACTGGTAAACACCGATCACGCCGAGCCCACGGGAACGTCGAGCCGGTTGACGTCGACAAGCACCGCCCGCGGTTCATCCAGCGCCGCCTTGATGACGGCGTCGCGCAGGCTCAGGTACGTGCTGTTGTCGAGCACGCCGTCAACGGTGAGCACACAGACGGTTCCGGCGGAGTCCGCGGAAACCACTATCGAACTCGCCGGCCTACCCATCAGGCTCCCGGTGTTTGAGGTAGGCCTCGGATAACCGGTGGCCGAGCACGGTCATCGCGCGTTCAGCCTCGTCGGCGATCGTCTCATAGCGCGCGCTGAGCCCTCCGGGACTGACTTGTCCGGCCAGCCGGCGCGACAGCTTGGCTTTTTCCTGCAGGCTGCGAATGGCTACTCAAAGCGCGCTTTCGATCTCGTTGTCGCGTGCGCGCAGCAGCGCATCGGCTGTCCACGCGTGTCCGACATGACAGCGGTAATTGTTTTCACTCACCGAGATCAGCGTCCCATTGCAGTCCGGGCAGGTGTATCCGGATGGCTGGCCCAGGGTCTCGGTGTGTCGAAGTCCGTCGAGAACCGTCGCGCCATCGCAATCTGGTTCTCCAAATCCATGCGTGCGTCGGGCTCCATCGCGCGCTCCTCGAATTCTCGATCGGCCAACTGCTTCAGCAGGCCGCCCACTTCAACCGCCCCGACTTGGTGATCCACCACGCCGGCGTCGATGGCGTTGAGCGGCATGGCCGGAAACAGTGCCTCATCGGGTGACTGCGCGATCGTCGTGCCGCCGCGCGAGCGGATGGCCGCTGTCCCCAGCGTGCCGTCGTCGAGCACACCGGACATCAGCACACTGACCGCGCGATGACCAAATGCCAGCGCCACCGAGCGGAACAACGCGTTAATCGCCGGCCGATGGCCGTTTTCGGTCGGACCGTCAGATAATGCAATTTTGCGGCCGTAGGTGAGCAGGTGGCGATTGGGCACCGCCACCCGGATCGTGCCGGCTTGCAAAGCTTCGCCGTCGACGGCTTGCGCCGCCGGTAGCGGCCCGGCGCGATCCAAAATGCGGGCCAAAACGCTTGGCGCTCCGACCGGCACATGCAGCACGACCAAAACCGCATATGGGAGGTCAGGCGGCAGGCCGGCAGCGAAGTTGGTCAAGGCCTCCACCCCACCGGCCGAGGCGCCGACCGCGACCACATTAAGGGCGCTGTTTTCGGTTGCCATTACCACCGCCACCGTTCGTCGGTTACCCGCACGAATGCCGAGGTAATCGGGGTTACGGGCCTCCGATCAGACTACGCGCGCCCCCGGTGATCCGACAGTCGCGTTTTAGCGCCGCGGGGTGCTGAATTCGAGGTCCGCCATGGCGAACGGCGGTGCGCCCACTCCGGCGATCGAGTGCGTGCCCTGCGGCGTTTCTTCGGTGAGGCGCGCCGACGCGCTACGCTCGCCCACCACTAAAGTGACCGTGCGGGCCCGCGTCAGCTCTGCTGGAAGCAGATCGAAAACTGTTCCCTGCCAATGGTATTGGCCGTCGAGCGGGTCGACGTGGCCGATCAGTCGGACCCGCGCATGGGCGCACGTTTCTGCTGAGCTCAGCGTTGCCGGGCCGTCATAGGTGTCGTCCTGCACGCCTTCGCCCGGCGAGGAAACTTCGAATGCCGAAGCGAATCCCCTCGGACGTGGTCGGTGTAGGTAAACCCGCTCATTGAATACCTGCTGATCGCTGCGGCGCACCTCGATGCGAGTGTGCCCTTCCACAAGCCGCAGGCATTCGACGACATAGTGCAATGCTGCCTGCGGGTCCGGCCCGCCCACGGCGAAGTAGTTGGGGACGCCGTGCAGCGCGATCCCAAGGTAGGGCTCTGTGCCGTTGATCCAGGCTTGCTGAATGGTTTGGCCGCGGGCGCCGACCAGTGTCTGGGGTGGCAGACCAGCGCGGACTGCGAAGCCGGTCCCGTAGACGACGACGTCGGCGTCGTGGTGGACACCGTCGGCGGTGCGGACGCCCGCCGCGGTCACCTCGTTGACGGGAGATTCGACCACCTTGGCGTGACGGCGACGCAGGTAGCGCCCCATGCGGGGGGGTGGCGGGACGATCCGGCGCGGCGGCAGGGGAAATACCTTGACGGTGGCCGCCGAACCGGCGAATCGGCCGATCAACCGCCCGGCGCTGGAGTCGGCGCCGATCACCGCGATGCGGCGGCCGGCGGGGTCGAAGTCGGCGGGTGCGGCTGCCGCGTGGAAGGAGTCACCGCGAAAGTCTCTGCGGCCGAACAGGTCTGGGATCCACGGGACGAACGGCGGCTGGCCGGCGAGCACTATCCGGCTTCGGCAGGTCTGGCCGTCGGCGGTGGTCAGTGTCCAGGTGTCGGCGCCGTCGTCGAACACCGAGCTGATCACCTCGCCGTCCAGCGTCGGGAAGCCGGCGACCTCGCCCCCGACGGCGATGACGTGGTGGATCACAGGAACTTGGTGCGCGCCCAGCCGCGGCGCGCCAACGGTCCCATCAAGCCCACCTCGGTCAAAAACGCGGCCAGCGGGGCGAATCCCGCGACCTGGACTTGGTGGTGATGCGCGCTGTTGCGTGCGGCGGCGCGTGCCTGCCGGGCGTCGAGACCCGCCCGCCGATAGGAGATCGGGTTGGTGAACAGGTAACGGAAGAACCAGCCGCCTAAGCCGTTGATGTTGCCGACGAACCACCGCTCCGGCCGACGCATTTGCGGCGCCCGCCTGCGCAGGCCGTCGCGGGCGAACTGGATGTGACGGGCCTCTTCGGTGACGTGAATTCGCATCAGCCGCTGGATGATCGGCTGCAGCTCGGGGTCGTCCATCATTTGGCGCTGCAGCGAGTCGAAGATCTCCTCGCCGATCAGCGCGGCCATCCAGAGGACCGACCCGCGGAAAAACAACGGCAGCGTGTTGATGATGATCCGGTGGTAGCGGCGCGGGCGAACGGGCTTGGCGCCGACCCGCTCGATGGCCTTGCCGAACATCACCATGTGACGCGTTTCGTCGCCCAGTTCGGTCAGCGCGTAGTGCGAGGACCGGCTGGTGGGGTCCTTGTGCATGAGTTTGCGCAGCAGCGCCTGGCTGAGGATGTTTTCGAACCAGATACCGGCCGACAGGGTGTTCACCAGCTCCTGCCGGGACAACTCGATGCGCTGAGCGCGCGTCATCTCATCCCAGATCGGCGTGCCGTACAGCGACACGGTTCGCGGTGGGAGGTAAAACTTGTCCGGGTCCAGCGGCGCATCCCAGTCGATGTCGACGACCGGGAAATAAGACTTCTTCGCCGATCCTTTGAGCAGGCGTTCGGCGAACTCTTCACGACTCGGCCCGACCGGCTTCACCGCGTTAATCATTGGCGCCACTCCTCCTCACCGCTGAAGACTCGATACCGATGGTACTGGGTACCTATGGTTTCGACCAGTCCTCGTTAGGCTTTGCCTGCATGACCCGGCACATCCACGTCATCGGCATTGGGGCGGGCGACCCCGAGTACGTCACCGTCGCGGCGATCGAGGCGCTCAACCGGACCCAGGTGTTCTTCGCGATGGACAAGGGCCCGGCGAAAAGCGACTTGGTTGGGCTGCGGCGAGCGATCTGCGACCGGTACATCCGAGGGCCCGGCTACCGATTCGTCGAGCTGCCCGATCCGCGACGGGCTAAAGACGCTGAATACCGCGAGGCGGTGTCCGACTGGCACGCGGCGCGCGCGCGGATCTGGGCGACGGCGATTGCCGCCGAACTCGGTCCGGACGGCGTCGGGGCCTTCCTGGCCTGGGGAGATCCGTCGCTGTACGACAGCACGCTGCGCATCCTGGACGCCGTTACCGCCGAGATCGACATCAGCTACGACGTCATCCCGGGTATCACCGCCATCCAGGCGCTGACGGCACGGCACCGCATCCCACTCAACGATGTCGGCGAACCGGTGCTGATCACCACCGGTCGCCAGCTTCGAGACCGCGAGCTGTCCGGGTCGGCAGTGGTCATGCTCGACAGCGAGTGTTCGTTTCGCCCGTGCCCACCCGAAACCCGGATCTGGTGGGGCGCCTACCTCGGCACCGACGCCGAACTGCTAGTCGCGGGGACGGTCGGCGAGGTCGGCGAGCGGATCGCCGCGCTGCGGGCCGACGCCCGCGCGCGTCACGGTTGGATCATGGACATCTATTTGTTGCGGTTCCGCGGAGTAGTTTGACGCCCATGGGGCCATTTCTCATCCGCGCCGCGTTGACGGGATTCGCCCTCTGGGTGGTCACCCTCGTCGTTCATGGGCTCAGCTTCGTCGGCGGCGACACCGGGCTGCAGAGGGCCGGCATCATCTTCGTCGTCGCGGTGATCTTCGGTCTGGTCAACGCGTTCATCAAGCCGATCGTGCAGATCCTGTCGATCCCGCTGTACATCCTCACGTTGGGCCTGATCCACATCGTCATCAACGGGCTCATGCTGTGGATCACGGCATGGATCACCGCTCACACCACTCATTGGGGCCTGGCGATCGACCACTTCTGGTGGACCGCGATCTGGGCCGCGATCGTCTTGTCGATCGTCAGCTGGGTGCTGTCGTTGGTGGTCCGTGACGTGCAGCGCACGGGGCGACGCTGAGCGGGACAGGAGGATGCATGCCTGAACTGCCCGAAATCGAAGCGCTGGCCGATCATCTGCGTCGCCACGCCGTCGGTAAAACCGTCGGGCGCGTTGACGTCGTCGCGTTCTCGGTGCTCAAAACCTTCGACCCGGCCGTGGCCGCCCTGCACGGACTGACTGTTACCGGCGCCGACCGGTGGGGCAAATATCTCGGTTTACGGGCAGGCCAGCTGATCTTGATCGCGCATCTGTCGCGGGCCGGCTGGCTGCGGTGGTCGGACAAGCTGGCCACCGCGCCGCTGCGGCCGGGCAAAGGGCCGATTGCGCTGCGTGTTCACTTGGGCACGCCTGGGCAGGCGCCGGGCTTCGACCTGACCGAGGCGGGCACCCAGAAGCGGCTGGCGGTCTGGCTGGTCGACGAGCCGACGCAGGTGCCCGGCATCGCCGCGCTCGGGCCGGATGCACTGCAGCTCTCGGTCGACGAGTTGGCCGGGCTGCTGGCGGGCAACACCGGCCGGATCAAGTCCGTCGTCACCGACCAGAAGGTGATCGCCGGCATCGGCAACGCCTACAGCGACGAGATCCTGCACGTCGCCAAGATCTCGCCGTTCGCCACCGCGGGCAAACTCGCGGACGGACAGCTGGCCGCATTGCACGACGCGATGGTGTCGGTCCTGACCGACGCGGTGAGCCGCTGCGTCGGCCAGCAGGCCGCGACGCTGAAGGGGGAGAAGCGCTCGGGTTTGCGGGTGCACGCGCGCACCGGTTTGCCATGTCCGGTGTGCGCAGACACCGTGCGGGAAGTCTCGTTCGCCGACAAGTCGTTTCAGTACTGCCCGACGTGTCAGACCGGCGGCAAGGTGCTGGCCGACCGGCGCATGTCGCGTCTGCTCAAGTAGCTCTGGCGCTGGCTCTGGTGCGAGCAGACGCAGACTCGCATTCGCGCGGCCAATTTTGTGCGACTCTGCGTCTGCTCGCGGGGGGCGGGGGGAAATCAGCCCGCGCGCCCGCGTTCGAGCCGGTAGCGGCGCACCAGCGCATCGGTCGAGCTGTCTGATTGCTTGTCCGGTGATGCGTCGTCGGTGATGACCGGTAGCAGCGCCTTGGCCTGCGTCTTGCCCAGCTCGACGCCCCATTGGTCGAATGAGTCGATGCCCCACACCACGCCTTCGGTGAAGACCTGATGCTCGTAAAGGGCGATCAACTGGCCCAGTACCGATGGGGTGAGCCTGGTGGCCAAAATGGATGTGGTCGGTCGGTTGCCCGGCATCACCTTGTGCGGCACCACATCCGCAGCCGTGCCTTCGGCGGCGATCTCCTCGGCCGTCTTGCCGAATGCCAGCACTTGGGTCTGCGCGAAGAAGTTGCTCATCAGCAGGTCGTGCATGCTGCCCGTGCCGTCGGCGGTCGCCAGGTCGTCGGTCGGTTGGGAAAAACCAATGAAGTCGGCCGGCACCAGCCGTGTCCCCTGATGCAGCAACTGGTAGAAGGCGTGCTGGCCGTTGGTTCCTGGCTCGCCCCAATAGATTTCGCCAGTGTCGGTGACGGCGGGGCTGCCGTCTGCACGCGTTGACTTGCCGTTGGATTCCATCGTCAGCTGCTGCAGATACGCCGCGAAGCGCGCGAGGTCGTTGGAATAGGGCAGCACCGCACGCGATTGCGCGCCAAAGAAGTTCGAGTACCACAGTTCGATCAGCCCGAGCAGCGCCGGCGCGTTGGCCTGAAGCGGGGCGGTCCGAAAATGCTCGTCGACGAGGTGGAAACCGGACAGGAAGTCCGCGAAAGCGTCCCGGCCGATCGCGGCCATCACCGAGAGCCCGATCGCCGAGTCGACCGAATAGCGTCCGCCGACCCAGTCCCAGAATTCGAACATGTCGTCGGTGTCGATGCCGAACTCGTCGACCAGCTTCTTGTTGGTCGAGACGGCGACGAAATGCTTTGCCACCGCGTCGTCGCCGAGCGCGTCGGTCAGCCAGCGCCGAGCCGCAGTGGCGTTGGTGAGCGTCTCCAGCGTCGAGAACGTTTTGGAGGCGACGATGAAAAGCGTTGTCGCCGGGTCTAAATCGGCCAACGTCGCGACCAGGTCGGCGGGATCGACATTGGAGACAAACCGCGCCGAGACGCCGGCGTCGGCGTAATGGCGCAGCGCCTGGTAGACCATCACCGGTCCGAGGTCTGACCCTCCGATCCCGATGTTGACGACGGTGCTGATCCGTTTCCCGGTGGCGCCGGTCCACTGGCCGCTGCGCAGCCGGTCGGTGAAGTCGCCCGTCGCGTCGAGCACCGCGTGCACGTCCTCGACGACGTTTTGCCCATCGACGATCAGCTTCGCGTCGCGCGGCAGCCGCAGCGCGGTGTGCAGCACCGCCCGATTCTCCGAGGTGTTGATGTGCACGCCCGCGAACATCGCGTCGCGATGCTGCTCGAGCCGCGCGGCCCGGGCCAGGTCGGTGAGCAGTTCGAGGGTCTCGCGGGTGACGCGGTGTTTGCTGTAGTCGATGTAGAGGTCGCCGACGGTGGCCGTGAACTCGCTGCCGCGGTCGGGGTCGTCGGCGAAAAGCTCGCGCAGGTGGATGTCTTTGATCTGCTCGTGATGCTTGCGCAGGGCGGTCCAGGCCGGGGTCGCCGAGACGTCGGGGGTCTGTTCAACCACAGTCATGGCCTCGACCCTAGTCAGGTTGGCCAGGGCCGGGTTGACGGCCGTCGATCAGGCACGTGAACGAGCTGCTGACCGGGATGGATCAGTGGCCGAGTCGGCCGCGACCCATTCTCAGGAGCAGGATCGCCAGGTCCTTGCCGTCCGGGCCAAGCTCGCTGTAGCGCTCGATGACCTTCATCTCGCGACTGTGCACAAGCCGGGTGCCGCCAGAGGCCATTCGGGCTTTGCCGATTGCCTTGGACACCTCGGTGCGAAGCTTCACCGCGGCCAGGATCTCGGCGTCGAGGCGGTCGATCTGTTGGCGCAGGTCGTCGATGTCGATGAGTTGTTCAGTTTCTATAGTCATCGGGGACTCCGGAATCTCGTTTGGAATCTCGTTGTGTGCGGGTTTTGGAGATCGTGGTCTCATCCGGTATCGGGCCTCACACAAGAGACGAGCCCCGGATCCCAGAAGTGGACCACGGGGCTCTTCAAGCAGCTAAGCCACGGGCACCGCTGGCCGGTACCCGTAGAAAAATCGCCGCCGCAGGTTGAGCACCAATCGAGTGTGCCACCTGAAGGCCTGCCAGCGCAAAGGTGTCGCCGAACAGCGGTAAGTTTGGAAAGTCCTGGAAAGTCCTGGAAACTCCTGGAAAGTCCTGGAAAGTCCTGGCCGCCGACGACGATGCTTCAGCGATGCGATGAGGAGGAGCGGCGCAGATTGAGTGTGCACGTGGAGGCCGGAGCAGATCAGTTGTTCGACGGACTCAACCCCCAACAACGCCAGGCAGTACTGCACGAGGGTTCGCCGCTGCTGATCGTCGCCGGCGCGGGCTCGGGTAAGACGGCCGTGCTGACCCGGCGCATCGCGTACCTGTTGGCTGCGCGCGACGTCAGCCCTGGCCAGATTCTGGCCATCACCTTCACCAACAAGGCCGCCGCGGAGATGCGGGAGCGGGTGGCGGCGCTGATCGGAGCACGCGCTGCGCTTCCTATGTGGGTGTCGACATTTCACTCCGCATGCGTGCGGATTCTGCGCAACCAGGCTTCCCTGATTGCCGGGCTCAACTCCAACTTCTCCATTTACGACGCCGACGATTCGCGCCGGCTGCTGCAGATGATCGCCAAGGACATGGGCCTTGACGTCAAGCGGTACTCGCCGCGGCTGTTCGCCAATGCCATCTCCAACCTGAAGAACGAGCTGATCGACCCGCAGCAGGCGATGGCCAACCTGCCCGATCCCGACCAGGCCGACGACTTGGCGCGCACAGTGGCCGCCGTTTACTCCGAATACCAGCACCGGCTGCGGGCGGCCAACGCACTCGACTTCGACGACCTCATCGGCGAGACGGTCGCGGTACTGCAGTCCTTCCCACAGATTGCCCAGCACTACCGTCGGCGATTCCGGCACATCCTGGTCGATGAGTATCAGGACACCAACCATGCCCAGTATGTGCTGGTCCGCGAGCTGGTGGGGCATCCGGCGCGCGACACCGCCGACGACCCCGACGGCGTCCCGCAGGCAGAGCTGTGCGTTGTCGGAGACGCCGACCAGTCGATCTATGCGTTCCGCGGCGCCACGATTCGCAACATCGAAGACTTCGAGCGCGACTACCCCAACGCCACGACGATCCTGCTCGAACAGAATTACCGATCCACGCAGAACATCCTGTCGGCGGCAAACTCGGTGATCTCGCGCAATTCAGGACGCCGGGAAAAGCGGCTGTGGACCGACGCCGGCGACGGCGAGCTGGTCGTCGGTTATGTCGCCGACAACGAGCACGACGAGGCGCGATTCGTCGCTGAGGAGATCGAGGCGCTGGTCGCCGGTGGTGAGCTCACCTACAACGACGTGGCGATTTTCTACCGCACCAACAACTCGTCACGGCCGCTGGAAGAGGTGTTCATCCGCGCTGGTATTCCGTACAAAGTCGTTGGGGGCGTGCGGTTTTACGAGCGCAGGGAGATTCGCGACATCGTCGCCTACCTTCGGGTGCTGGACAATCCCGGTGACGCGGTCAGCATGCGGCGCATTCTCAACACGCCGCGGCGCGGTATCGGTGACCGGGCCGAGGCCTGCGTGGCGGTGTACGCCGAGAACACCGGTTCCAGTTTCGCCGACGCGCTCGAGGCCGCCGCCGAAGGGAAGGTGCCCATGCTTAACACCCGGTCCGCCAAGGCGATTGCCGGTTTCGTCGAGATGCTCGAAGATCTGCGTGGTCGCCTTGGCGGCGAGCTCGGGGACCTGATCGAGGCGGTGCTGGACCGCACCGGATACCGCGCAGAGCTGGAGTCCTCCTCCGACCCGCAAGACCTCGCCCGGCTGGACAACCTCAACGAACTCGTCAGCGCCGCACATGAATTCGCCACGGACCTTCAGAACGCTGAGGCGCTCGACGAGACTGTCGGCACGCCCGACGACGAAGACGTCCCGGACACCGGTGTGCTGGCGCAATTCCTGGAGCGGGTCTCGCTGGTCGCCGACGCCGACGAAATCCCCGAGCACAGCGCCGGTGTGGTCGCGCTGATGACACTGCACACTGCGAAGGGGCTGGAATTCCCGGTGGTGTTCGCGACCGGTTGGGAAGACGGCATGTTCCCGCACATGCGGGCATTGGGCGATCCCAAGGAGCTCTCCGAGGAGCGCCGGCTAGCCTACGTCGGGATCACCCGGGCCCGTCAGCGGCTCTATGTCAGCCGGGCCAAAGTCCGCTCGTCGTGGGGACAGCCGATGCTCAACCCGGAGTCGCGGTTTTTGCGGGAAATCCCCCAGGAACTCATCGATTGGCGGCGCCTCGACCCCGCCCCGTCGCTGCGCGCGCCGAGCAGCGGCCCCGGACGATTCGGCTCCCCGCGCCCATCGCCGGCTCGTGCGTCGGCAAGCAAACGTCCGCTGCTGGTGCTCGAACCCGGTGACCGGGTGACCCACGACAAGTACGGGTTGGGCCGTGTGGAAGAGGTTTCCGGTATTGGCGAATCGGCGATGTCGCTGATCGACTTCGGCAGCTCGGGGAGGGTCAAGCTGATGCATAACCACGCCCCCGTCAGCAAGCTTTAGACCGTATGGGGGGCTGGGGCATCCCCGGCCGCGAAGCGGCGAGAGGGCGAGCCGGGCAATCAAGCTTTGGCGCCGGGCACTAAAAAAGCCGCGCTCAGTCGTCCAGCATCCAGTCCTTGGTGCGCGGAATCAGCGCCAGCACCGCGCTGGAAATCGGTAGCAAGGGCAAAGCGTGAACGATCCAGGCGACACGGGCGCCGGCGATGAAGACGCCGCCGTAGGTCAGTAGGGCGACCACGGCGCCGGCCACGATCAGGTAGCGGCCGAGGGACCGCCGCAGCAATAGCTGGATCACACCGATGATCGTCGCGAACGCGAACACCAGCGTGAGAAACGCCACCGCGACGCAGAACAGGCGGTCGGTTTTCCACCAGCCGGCGATCAGATCGGTCGCCACCACCGAGGTCGCCCAGCCGCTGACGATGCTGACCGCGGAGGCGGCCACCGCCGTCGCGCTGCTGGATTGATCGAACAGCTTGCCCGCCGTGCCCGGCCGCTGGCTCGGGACACCGTAGCGGGACGGCGGCGGCTGGCGCGGGATGTGGGTGGTGTGGGCGTCATCCGCTATCTGCGGCATCGCCGCGGTCGGCGCTCGCCGGATAATCCGCGTGTGCGGCGCGCTCGCAGCACCGCTGTCGGCGCCCGGCATAGGCCCGCTCGGCGTCTGAGGCGACGAGTAATCGCCGGGTGTGGGGTAGTTCGGACCGGTCACCGGTCACCCGGCGAACGTGCCCACGGACAGCCCGCGCTTGGCCAGCCACGGCACCGGGTCGATTCGTTGGCCACCGCCCAGCAGAACCTCGAAATGCAGATGCGGGCCGGTCGAATTGCCACGGTTGCCCATGATAGCGATCTGGTCGCCCGCCAGCACGCGCTCGCCCACGCTGACCATCGTGGAGTTGATGTGACCGTAGAGCGTGACCGTGCCGTCCACGTGGCGCAGTTTGACCCACATTCCGTAGCCGGCGGTCGGACCGGCATCGATCACAACCCCGTCAGACACCGCGCGGATCGGGGTCCCTATCGAGTTCGCGATGTCGATGCCGGCGTGTAGCACACCCCAGCGGTACCCGAAACCGGAAGTGAATATGCCTGTGGTCGGCATGACGAACAGTGGCTGGGCCAATCTGGCCTCGCGCTGGGCGCGCTCCTGGGCGAACGCGACGCCTTTGGCCAGCTCCGCGTTGTGCACGGCGACGTTCGCGGCCGGCTGCACGGTGACCATCTGCATACCCCGCGCCGACATGCTGACGGCGCCGCCGTCCATGGTCGCCGCGGCGGCGGCGAGCACGGTCTGGGCCTTTGAGTGATCGGAAGTGTGAGTGCCGGTGTACGCCGCGGCGACCGCAGCGCCGGCGGCCATGGCGCCGATCAACACCCGGCCTCGCGCCGGGCCGGTCAGCTGCTTGCGATGCTGCCCGCGGCGGGCGACCGGATCTAAACCGTTTCGAGGGCTGCGCCGCTCATGCCGGTAGGCGTCGGCACGGCGTGCGGGGCTGGCCACGCTCGGCTCGCCGACGCTGGGTCCAGTCAGCGTCAGGACGGCGAGGTTGTCGGCGTCGTCCAAGTCATCGAGCTCGGGCGCCTGCAGGACCTGGGCTTCTTTGGGGAAGGCGCAATTGTCGCTGAAGTCCAGGTCATCGAGGTTGCCGAGATCTCCAAACTCATTGAACGGGATGATGTCCGTGACCTCGTTGCGGTTCGGCTCCCACTCGCGGTCGGGCGATTGCCGGGCGCGTCGTGGCGCAGGAGACCGTGCGGGCGTGAGCTGGGTCAACCTGATTGTCCCTCGGACCGTAACCAAAGCGTTATCTGGACCCTGAGACGGTAACCGCGAGCGCGCCGCATCGCAAGCCGAGCCGGAAATCTGCCGCGTGATTGTGATTTGACTCACTTCGGGCGGTGCGTTGAGACGGAACCTCCCGGCCGTGTCGATACAGTTCCCGCAAGCGGGCGTCGCAAAACCGGTTCGCTGACAAACAGGCCGACACATAGAAGTGAGCCCATGGATCTTTTCGAATATCAGGCTAAAGAACTGTTCGCCAAGCACAACGTCCCGACAACGCCCGGTCGGGTGGCCGACACCCCGGAAGGGGCCAAGGCCATCGCCGAGGAGATCGGTCGGCCTGTCATGGTGAAAGCTCAGGTCAAGACAGGTGGCCGCGGCAAGGCGGGCGGTGTGAAGTACGCTGCGACGGCCGAGGACGCGTACACCCAAGCGAAGAACATCCTCGGTCTGGACATCAAAGGCCACGTCGTCAAGAAGCTGCTGGTGGCCGAGGCCAGCGACATTGCCCAGGAGTACTACATCTCCTTCCTGCTGGACCGGGCCAATCGCACCTACCTGGCGATGTGCTCGGTGGAGGGCGGCGTGGAGATCGAAGAGGTCGCCGCCACCAAGCCCGAGCGCCTGGCCAAGGTGCCGGTGGATGCGGTCAAGGGAGTCGATCTGGCCTTCGCGCGTTCGATCGCCGCGCAGGGCCACCTGCCGGCCGAGGTACTCGACGCCGCAGCGGTCACCATCTCGAAGCTGTGGGAGCTGTTCGTCGCCGAGGACGCCACCCTGGTCGAGGTCAACCCCCTGGTGCGGACACCTTCACGCGGTGAAGACGACCCAGGCCAGATCCTGGCGCTGGACGCCAAGATCACTCTGGACGCCAACGCCGACTTCCGTCAGCCCGGCCACGCCGAGTTCGAGGACCGCGACGCCACCGATCCGCTGGAGCTCAAAGCCAAGGAGCACGGCCTGAACTATGTCAAACTCGACGGCCAGGTCGGCATCATCGGCAACGGCGCCGGGCTGGTGATGTCGACGCTGGACGTGGTGGCCTATGCCGGCGAGAAACACGGCGGAGTCAAGCCCGCCAACTTCCTGGACATCGGCGGCGGCGCCTCCGCGGAGGTGATGGCGGCCGGGTTGGACGTGATTTTGAACGACGCACAGGTCAAAAGTGTGTTCGTCAATGTCTTCGGCGGGATCACCTCGTGTGACGCGGTCGCCACCGGCATCGTCAAGGCGCTGCAGATCCTGGGCGACGACGCCAACAAGCCGCTAGTGGTGCGCCTCGACGGCAGCAACGTCGACGAAGGTCGGCGCATTCTGGCCGAAGCTAACCACCCGTTGGTGACGCTGGTACCCACGATGGACGAGGCCGCCGACAAGGCCGCCGAGCTGGCGAGTGCCTGAGAAGGGACTTCTGACAATGTCGATCCTCCTGAACAAGGACAACAAGGTCATCGTCCAAGGCATCACCGGCAGCGAGGCCACCGTGCACACCGCCCGAATGCTCAAAGCGGGCACCCAGATCGTCGGCGGGGTGAACGCGCGCAAGGCCGGCGCCACCGTCACCCACGAGGACAAAGGCGGCCGAATCATCAAGCTGCCGGTGTTCGCCCACGTCTCCGAAGCGATGGAAAAGACCGGCGCCGACGTGTCGATCGTCTTCGTCCCGCCGAAGTTCGCCAAGGACGCCATTATGGAGGCCATCGACGCCGAGATTCCGCTGCTGGTGGTCATTACCGAGGGAATCCCCGTACAGGACAGTGCATATGTCTGGGCCTACAACCTTTCTAAGGGCGGCAACACGACCCCTAGAACCCGCATCATCGGCCCGAACTGTCCCGGCATCATCACACCGGGCGAGGCGCTGGCGGGCATTACCCCGGCCAACATCACCGGGTCGGGGCCCGTCGGGCTGGTGTCCAAGTCCGGCACGCTCACCTACCAAATGATGTACGAGCTACGCGATTTCGGGTTCTCCACGTCGATCGGTATTGGCGGCGACCCGGTGATCGGCACCACCCACATCGACGCCATCGAGGCGTTCGAGAAGGACCCGGAGACCAAGGTCATCGTGATGATCGGCGAGATCGGTGGTGACGCCGAGGAGCGTGCGGCCGACTACATCAAGGCCAACGTGTCCAAGCCGGTCGTCGGCTATGTCGCGGGATTCACCGCGCCGGAGGGCAAGACGATGGGCCACGCCGGCGCCATCGTGTCCGGATCATCGGGGACCGCGGCCGCTAAGAAAGCGGCCCTGGAAGCGGCCGGAGTCAAGGTCGGTAAGACTCCCTCGGAAACCGCTGCGCTCGCCCGGCAGATCCTGCAGAGCCTGTAAGCGCGAAAATGGTCGTCGACGCGCACACCCCGGCGGTGGTCGGCGCCGGCCAGGCCGCCGAGCGCATCGACGACGCGCACTACCGGGGCATGTCGGCTGTCGAGCTGGCGGCAGCCGCAGCCCGTGCAGCACTCGAGGATTGTGTCGCCGACCCCGCGAAAGTTGCCGCGTCGACCGACGCCATCGCCGGCGTAAGGCAATTCGAGATCTCCGGGCCGGCCGAGGCGGTGCTGGGCAAGTCGAACAACTACCCGCGGTCGGTGGCCAACCGGCTCGGCGCGGACCCCTCTCGCGGCGAGCTCGTCGGTATTCCAGCCGAACCCGACGCCCAGGCTGACTCGCCCACCAGAGAGGTGATCGCGGGTCGCGACAGATTTCGCCAGCGTGATCGGATCATGCTCAACCGGCAACGCCACCGCGGTGGACAGCCGGACCCGCGAGGTGACCGCACACGCCGCACCGAGGCTGACCCAGGGGTCCAGCGTGCGCAGGTAGCGGTCGTCGGGCAGCGACTCGTCACCGGTCGTCGGATGGGCGGCCTGGCGCTTGACCGGGATGTGGGTGTGCTCGGGTACGTAGAAGCTCGGGTGCGTAGAAGCTCGGGTACGTAGAAGGTTGTGAAGCCGTGATCGTCGGCCAGCCTGGCCGCTGCAGCCGGTGTGATACCGCGATCGCTGGTGAACAGCACAAGCCCGTAGCCCATGCCGAGAATTAGAACGTGTTCCAGCGGGCAAGAGCGGCGCGTCGTGCAAGGCGCGCGACCCGGTCGACGGCACGTTGACTCCCGCGCCTACTGGCCAAGGTGCGCTAGCGTTGATGATCGGCACGCGGTCCGCCTGGGGAGTACCAGCGCCGCACGACAGCGGCGCCGCAACAGCACTGGAAGGCACAGGAGAAGCCATGACCTATCCACCCACCAGTCCCGGATATCCGCCCGCGCAGTCGCAGGGCGGCTACGGGGCCTCCGCTGCATCCTCGTTCACGAAATCCGATGACGGCAAGAGCAACCTGAAGCTCTACCTGACCATCGGTGTGGCGGCTCTCGGGTTGGCCAGCTACCTGCTGAGTTACGGCCCAATGATCACCCGGATCCTGCCCAACGGCGACGAGGTCGTCGAAAGCGGCAGCACTTTGCCGATTGACCTGGCATTGCTGGCGGCGCTGCTGGCAGGGGTGAGTCTGTTGCCCAAGGCCAAGTACTACGCCGGGGTGGTGGCGGCGGTCGCCGCACTGGGCGGGCTACTGCTGATCGAGGACACGATCGGCGCCTCTGGCCGGGGCTGGGCGCTGTGGTTCGCCCTGGGCTCCGGGGTGATCCAGGCCATCCTTGCCGTCAGCGCCTTATTGCTGGACGCGGGTGTGATCACCCCACCCGCGCCGCGGCAGAAGTACGACCAATATGGACACTACGGTCAGTATGGCGGCTACTACGGTCAGCAGAATCCCTACCAGCAGTCCGGATACGGCTCGCAATACGGCGGCTACCCCTCGGGGCCTTCGACCGGCGGCTTCAGCTCGCCCGGCCCGCAGTCTGGACCTATCCAGTCTTCGCAGTCCGGACACCAGCAAGGCTCGCAGCAGGGATCGCCTACTCCGCCAACGGGTTTTCCGAGCTTCAGCCCGCCGCCGCCGTCCGGCTCCGGCAGCCAGGATCAGGGAAACTCCGCAAACCACGCCAGCTCCGGCCAGAGCCAGCCGTCATATGGCCAGGGTCAGGAGCCACAGGTGCCGTCCTCGCCGCCGTCACAGTCCTAATCGTGCGCACTCGGGCGCGGCGGGTCGCCACTTAGACGGGTCGCGCGGTAACGTGCTCGAAGCGTGACGCGGGTGCAGGACAGTCCAGCAGCGGGCGCCCGGCAGGCCCGCGCCCTCTTGCGGGTCGCGTTCGGCCCTGCCCTCGTGGCGTTGGTCGTCATCGCGGCCGTGACACTGCTGCAGTTGTTGATGGCCAATAGCGACATGACCGGCGCGCTAGGTGCGATCGCCAGTATGTGGCTGGGCATGCACCAGGTGCCGATCTCGATCGGCGGTCGCGAACTTAGCGTGATGCCGCTGCTGCCGGTGCTGCTGATAGTGTGGGGCACTGCACGTACTACCGCGCAGGCCACCCCCGCCACGGCTTCCTGGTTTGTCACCCGCTGGATTGTGGCGTCGGCGCTGGGCGGACCGCTGCTCATCGCCGCGATCACACTGGCGGTCGTCCACGACGCCGCATCGGTGATCACCGAACTGCAGACGCCGAGTGCGTTGCGGGCTTTCGCGAGCGTTCTTGCAGTCCATGCCATCGGTGCGTCGATCGGCGTGGGCTCCCGGGTCGGCCGCCGGGCCCTGGGGGTGTCGCCACTGCCGGACTGGCTGGCCGACTCCTTACGGGCCGCGACGGCCGGCGTGCTGGCGTTGCTGGGACTGTCCGGCGTGGTGACCGCCGGCTCGCTGATCGTGCATTGGGCGACGATGCAGGAGCTCTATGCGATCACCAATTCGATATTCGGCCAGTTGAGCCTGACCGTACTGTCGGTGCTGTATGTGCCCAACGTCATCGTCGGCGCCGCCGCGATGGCCGTGGGATCCAGCGCCCATCTGGGCTTTGCGACGTTCAGTTCGTTCACCGTGTTCGGCGGCGATATTCCCGCGCTGCCGGTGCTGGCCGCGGCGCCCAACCCGCCGCTGGGGCCGGCCTGGGTTGCGCTGCTGATCATCGGCGCGTCGTCCGGGGTGGCTCTCGGACAGCAGTGTGCGCGCCGGCCGCTGCCGATGATCGAGGCGATGGCCAAGTTGTTGACCGCGGCCCTGGCCGCGGCGCTGACGACGGCGCTGCTCGGTTACGCCGGCGGGGGGCAGTTGGGCAACTTTGGCGACGTCGGGATAGACCAGGGCACCTTCGGGTTTGCGGTGTTTCTCTGGTTCGCCGTCGTCGGCGCCGTCACCGTCGCGATGGCCGGCGGCATCCGATACCGGCCGAGGAAGCCGAAACCGGCCGAGCCGACCGTCGAAATCGCCGACGAGGATCCGCCCGCGTCGTCGCCGGCCGAGGACGGTGATTGATCGTCCGCTTCCTCCTCGGGCCGCCGACGGCCCGCATCGTCGGCGGACGGATTAGGCTCGCCCTGTGCAGCAACCGTTCCGCGTGCCTCCCAGCGCGCCGGCACGATTGGTGGTCCTGGCGTCAGGTACCGGTTCCTTGCTGGCCTCTTTATTGGAGGCCGCCGTCGGTGATTATCCGGCACGGGTGGTCGCGGTCGGTGCGGACCGCAACTGTCGGGCCGTCGAAATCGCCACCGCGGCATCGTTGCCGACCTTCACAGTGCGGCTGGCCGATCACGTTGACCGCGACGGGTGGGACGCCGCGTTGACCGAAGCCGTCGCCGCGCATTCGCCCGACCTCGTCGTCTCAGTGGGATTCATGAAAATCCTTGGGGCGCAGTTCTTTGCCCGGTTTGGCGGCCGTATTCTCAACACCCACCCGACGCTGCTGCCGGCGTTTCCCGGCGCGCACGGGGTGGCCGAAGCGTTGGCCTACGGCGTCAAGGTCACCGGCTGCACGGTGCACCTGGTGGATGCCGGCACCGACACCGGCCCGATACTGGCCCAGCAACCTATTGCCGTGCTTGACGATGACGACGAAGAAACCCTGCACGAGCGCATCAAGGTCACCGAACGGCGGCTGTTGGTGGACGTGGTGGCCGCGGTGGCGACCGGCGGCGTGACCTGGAACGGACGAAAGGCGACTATCGGATGAGCAGCGACGACCGGCGCGATTCAGGCAGAAGGCCGATCCACCGTGCACTGATCAGTGTGTACGACAAGACCGGGCTGGTCGAACTCGCCAGCGGCCTGCACGCGGCCGGCGTCGACATCGTCTCGACCGGCTCGACCGCAAAAACCATTGCCGATCATGGAATTCCGGTAACTCCGGTCGAAGAGGTGACCGGTTTTCCCGAGGTGCTCGACGGCCGAGTCAAGACCTTACATCCGCATGTGCACGCCGGGCTGCTGGCCGACCTGCGCAAACCCGAGCATGCCGCGGCACTGGAGCAGCTCGGGATCGCGGCGTTCGAGCTTGTGGTGGTCAACTTGTATCCGTTCAGCGAGACAGTCGACTCCGGTGCGAGTGTCGACGAATGCATCGAGCAGATTGACATCGGGGGGCCGTCGATGGTGCGGGCGGCGGCCAAGAATCATCCCAGCGTCGCGGTGGTGGTAGACCCGCTGGGGTACGACGGTTTGCTGGCCGCGGTGCGAAGCGGCGGGTTCACACTCGCTGAGCGAAAGAGGCTGGCCGCGTTGGCTTTTCGGCACACAGCCGAGTATGACGTCGCGGTCGCCGGCTGGATGGGTTCGACACTGGCGCCCGAGCAGCCGGCAACCGCGTTCCCGGAGTGGTTCGCCGGGACATGGCGCCGCGCGGCGATGCTGCGTTACGGCGAGAACCCGCATCAGCAGGCCGCGCTGTACGCCGACGCTGGCGCGTGGCCCGGCCTGGCGCAGGCCGAGCAGCTGCACGGGAAAGAGATGTCCTACAACAACTTCACCGACGCTGACGCCGCCTGGCGGGCAGCGTTCGACCACGAGCAGACCTGTGTGGCGATCATCAAACATGCCAACCCGTGTGGGATCGCGATCTCGTCAGTCTCGGTCGCCGACGCGCACCGCAAGGCGCATGAATGCGATCCGCTGAGCGCATTCGGCGGAGTGATCGCGGCCAACACCGAGGTCAGCGTCGAGATGGCCGAGTATGTGAGCACGATTTTCACCGAGGTGATCGTGGCGCCCGCCTACGCGCCCGGCGCCGTCGACATCCTGGCCGGCAAGAAGAACATCCGGGTGCTGGTGGCCGCTGACGATCAGGCGCCGCTCGGCGACGCCATCGACCGCCGAGCGATCAGCGGTGGCCTGCTGATGCAGGAACGCGACCGTATCGACGCGCGGGGGGACAATCCAGCGAACTGGACGCTGGCCGCGGGTGCGGCGGCGCCACCGGCCACGCTGGCGGATCTGGCCTTCGCGTGGCGGACCTGTCGGGCCGTCAAATCCAACGCGATCGTCATCGCCACCGGCGGTGCCACCGTCGGAATCGGTATGGGCCAAGTCAATCGCGTCGACGCGGCGCGGCTGGCCGTCGAACGTGGGGGCGACCGGGTCCGCGGTGCCGTCGCGGCCTCTGATGCGTTCTTCCCGTTCCCCGACGGCCTGGAGACGTTGGCGGCCGGAGGTGTCAGGGCGATCGTGCATCCGGGCGGCTCGGTGCGCGACGACGAGGTGACCGCAGCGGCCGCCAACGCCGGCGTCACGTTGTACCTCACGGGCGCGCGGCACTTCGCGCACTAGCGCGCGTCGAGCGTGTGATTGTGTTACGCGAAATCGCGAAAAGCGTGCGTCAACCCCACACTCAGCAGCGGCGCGACCCACGTTGAACTGCGGGGTAGCGTGGAGTGGTGACCGCACCGACCCATCTGCCCCGCACCGTCGGTGAACTGCGTGCCGCCGGACACCATGAACGCGCCGTCAAGCAGGAAATCCGGGAGAACCTGCTCACCGCGCTGGCCGAGGGTGACGAGGTCTGGCCGGGAATTCTGGGCTTCGACGACACCGTGCTGCCGCAGCTGGAGCGGGCGCTGATCGCGGGCCACGACTTCGTCCTGCTGGGCGAGCGCGGTCAGGGCAAGACCCGGTTGCTGCGAGCGCTGGTTGGCCTGCTCGACGAGTGGACCCCGGTGATCGGCGGCGCCGAGCTCGGCGAGCATCCCTACTCGCCGATCACCCCGGAGTCGGTCCGGCGGGCCGCCACCCTCGGTGGCGATCTGCCGGTGGAGTGGAAGCACCGCAGCGAGCGCTACACCGAGAAGCTGGCCACCCCCGACACCAGCGTGGCCGACCTGGTCGGCGACATCGACCCGATCAAGGTTGCCGAGGGCCGCAGCCTGGGCGACCCCGAGACCATCGCCTACGGTCTGATCCCGCGGGCGCACCGCGGCATCGTCGCGGTCAACGAGTTGCCCGACCTCGCCGAGCGCATCCAGGTGTCGATGCTCAACGTGATGGAGGAGCGCGACATTCAGGTCCGCGGCTACACCCTGCGCCTGCCGCTTGACGTGCTGGTGGTCGCCAGCGCCAACCCCGAGGACTACACCAACCGCGGTCGCATCATCACCCCGCTCAAGGACCGGTTCGGCGCCGAGATCCGCACGCATTACCCGCTTGAGCTGGATGCCGAGGTGGGAGTCATTCTGCAAGAGGCGCATCTGAGCGCCCAGGTGCCCGAGCATCTGATCCAGGTGATCGCCCGGTTCGCCCGCTACCTTCGGGACTCCAACTCGGTCGACCAGCGCTCCGGGGTTTCGGCGCGGTTTGCGATCGCGGCCGCTGAGACGGTTGCCGCGGCTGCGCGGCATCGCGGAGCAGTACTCGGTGAGACCGATCCGGTGGCCCGGGTCGTCGACCTGGGGACCGTGATCGACGTGCTGCGCGGCAAGTTGGAATTCGAGTCCGGGGAGGAAGGACGCGAGCAGGCCGTGCTGGAGCACTTGTTGCGCCGCGCCACCGCCGACACCGCGTCTCGGGCACTCGGCGGTCTCGACGTCGGTTCGCTGGTCACCGCAGTCGAAGGCGGTTGCGCGGTGACGACGGGCGAGCGGGTTTCGGCGAAGGATGTGCTGGCGGCGCTGCAAGATCTTCCGATCATCGAGGCGATCGCCCAGCGGCTCGGCGCGCGATCCGAGGGTGAGCGCGCCGCGGCGCTGGAATTGGCGTTGGAGGCGCTGTATTTGGCCAAGCGTATCGACAAGGTGTCCGGAGAAGGCGAAACCGTCTATGGCTGAACCGGTTAGCGGCCACTCGCTACGGTACTCGGCGTATACCGGCGGTCCCGACCCGCTGGCCCCGCCGGTGGATCTGCGCGAGGCCCTCGAGCAGATCGGGCAGGACGTCATGGCGGGCACCTCGCCGCGCCGGGCGCTCTCCGAGCTGCTGCGTCGCGGCACCAAGAATATGTTCGGGGCCGACCGGCTGGCTGCCGAGGCCAACCGCCGACGACGAGAGCTGTTGCGTCGCAACAACTTAGGCGGGACTTTGCAAGAGATCAAGAGGCTTCTCGACGAGGCGGTGCTGGCTGAACGCAAGGAACTGGCCCGCGCGCTGGACGACGACGCCCGGTTCGGTGAGCTGCAATTGGATGCGCTCTCGCCGTCACCGGCTAAGGCCGTTCAGGAGCTCTCCGACTACAACTGGCGCAGCAGCGAGGCGCGGGAGAAATACGAGCAGATCAAGGATCTGCTCGGTCGGGAGATGCTCGATCAGCGCTTCGCCGGCATGAAGCAGGCGCTCGAAGGCGCCAGCGACGAGGACCGCCAGCGCGTCGGCGAGATGCTTGACGATCTGAACGACTTGTTGGACAAGCACGCCCGTGGCGAGGACACCCAGCAAGATTTCGAACACTTCATGGACTCCCACGGTGAGTTCTTCCCGGAGAATCCGCGCAACGTCGACGAGCTGCTTGATTCGCTGGCCAAGCGCGCCGCCGCCGCGCAGCGGTTCCGTAACAGCTTGAGTGCCGACCAGCGTGCGGAGCTGGATGCATTGGCGCAGCAGGCATTCGGATCGCCGGCGCTGATGCAGGCGCTGAATCGACTTGATGCCCACCTGCAGGCGGCCCGGCCCGGCGAGGACTGGGAGGGGTCGGCGCAGTTCTCCGGCGACAACCCGCTGGGCATGGGCGAGGGCGCCCAGGCACTCGCCGACATCGGTGAGCTGGAGCAACTTGCCGAGCAGCTCTCGCAGAGTTATCCCGGCGCGACCATGGACGACGTCGACCTCGACGCGCTCGCGCGCCAACTCGGTGATCAGGCCGCCGTGGACGCACAGACGCTTGCCGAGCTCGAGCGTGCGCTGGTTAATCAAGGCTTCCTGGACCGCAGCTCGGATGGCCAGTGGCGGTTGTCGCCGAAGGCGATGCGCAGGCTCGGCGAGACGGCGTTACGCGATGTGGCACAACAACTTTCCAGCCGCCGCGGTGAGCGTGACCACCGGCGTGCGGGGGCAGCCGGCGAACTGACCGGCGCCACCCGGCCCTGGCAGTTCGGTGACACCGAGCCGTGGAACGTCACCCGGACGCTGACCAACGCGGTGCTCCGGCAGGCGGGAACCTCGACTCTCGACGGCCCGAACCCGGCCATCAAGATCACCCTCGACGACGTCGAGGTCTCTGAGACCGAAACTCGAACCCAGGCTGCGGTGGCGCTGCTGGTCGATACCTCCTTCTCGATGGTGATGGAGAACCGCTGGCTGCCGATGAAGCGAACCGCACTGGCACTCGACCACTTGGTGCGCACGCGATTTCGTTCGGATGCGTTGCAGATTATCGCGTTTGGCCGCTACGCCCGCAGGATCAGCACCGCAGAGCTGATGGGCCTGGAAGGGGTGTACGAGCAGGGCACCAACCTGCATCACGCGCTGGCGTTGGCGGGGCGGCATCTGCGGCGACACCCCAACGCGCAGCCCGTTTTGTTGGTGGTCACCGACGGTGAGCCGACCGCGCACCTGGAAGACTTCGACGGCGACGGGTGTGCGGTGTTCTTTGACTACCCGCCGCATCCGCGGACCATCGCTCACACCGTGCGCGGCTTCGACGATATGGCGCGGCTGGGCGCGCAGGTGACCATCTTCCGGTTGGGCAGCGACCCGGGGCTGGCCCGGTTCATCGATCAGGTTGCACGTCGGGTGGAGGGCCGGGTCGTGGTTCCCGACCTCGATGGGCTGGGTGCAGCCGTGGTCGGCGACTATCTGCGGTCCCGCCGTCGAAAGTAATTCGGTCGTTGTTGGCCTCGCCGTGACACGACTGCTGCTTGGCCAGCAGCTCATCTGCGTGATCGGCCGCATCGTTGGCGGCCGCAGACAGTGCCGTCGGATTCACCCGCAGCTTGCCTGCCATCGGCCAAGTATCGCATAACCGCAGCCGCCAACCACTCACTAATAGCGGGTGTGACCAGGCCTTTCGGCGGAGCCTAGCGCTGGGGTTGGCGGGTTTTGCGCTTGATGCCGACACCGCCCCACAGGGAGAAACCGCGGATCCGCACGGTCGGCGCACCGGGTGTGCCTTCGCCGGCAACACCGTGCTCGAAACCGCCCATCACGCCATGGCCGTTGATCTCGACGCTGACTTCGGGTGGCAGCAGGATGGTTTGTCCGCCCATGATCGAATACGCGTGGATCTCGACCTCGGGGGAGGTGAAGTCGGCGTAGCGCAGGTCTATCACGCCGCCACCGCACAACGCGAACGTCGTCAGCTTCCTCGGCACGTTCCACCGGCCGCGCCGCTCGAACGCGCTCATGATGGCCAGCAGCAGCATCGACGGTGCGGGTTCGCAGGCGCCGCCGCGGCGCGGACTCACCGACGAGCCGAGCAAATCGGACCGCAAGCGGTCCAGCTCGTCATAGGTCTGCGCGGAATAGGCCCTGGTGAGCCGGTCCTCGTAGTCGCTCATCTGCAGGCGGCCAGCGGCGGCGGCATCAGTGAGCAACTGCGCGACCTGTATGCGATCGGTGTCTGCGGCACGCATCACCGCGTTCCGCTGGTCTCGCGCGCCTCGCTGCGCTGCGTCGCTCATCACTTACGAGCGTACGACGATCAGAATTTGCTGCAAGGCGACTTCGCTAAACTGTTACTCTCCCTTCTTTGGGCCCTTCTTTGGGCCCTTCTTTGGGCCCTTCTTTGGGGCCCTCTCTGGCTGCCCATTGTGGCGGGCGTTTCTGCAGGAAGGCGAGCATGCCCTCGCGCGCCTCGTCGGAGACGAACAGCCGCGCCGAGTCCGCGCTGAGCTGCTCGGCGTTGCGGTCGAAGCCGTCCAGGATGGCGGCGGTGGTCAGTGCCTTCGACGCGGCCAACCCCTGCGGTGAGGCGCGCCCGATGTCGGCGACGAGCGATGCCACCGCGGCGTCGACCTCGGCCCCGGTGTTGACGGCCACCGTGATCAGCCCGATCGCGGCTGCGGTGGCGGCGTCGAACGTCTCGCCGGTCAGGTAGTAGCGGGCGGCGGCGCGGGCGGACATTTTCGGCAGCAGCGTCAGCGAGATGAGCGCCGGCGCGACTCCGATCCGCGCCTCGGTCAACGCGAAGGTGCTGCGTGGACCGGCCACGGCGATATCGCATGCGCCGACCAGTCCCATGCCGCCGGCACGGACGTGGCCGTCGACGGCGACGATCACAGGCAGCGGTGACTCGATGATCGCGCGCAGCAGGGCGGCCATCTCCCTGGCCCGCTCGGCGGCCGCCTCGAACGGATCCGCGCCCGTTGCTGCCGCGCCTTCGGACAGGTCAGCGCCCGCGCAGAAGGTGTTGCCGGTGTGGCCCAGCACCACGGCTCGCACCGCAGGATCGGCAGCGGCATCGCGCAAGCCCTGGTGCAACTGGTTGACCAGGGTCGCCGAGAGCGCGTTGCGATTGTGCGGGGAGTTCAGTGTCAGGCGCACATAGGGTTTTCCGGTGCCCGGCCCGGTGTATTCGACCAGCCTGTCCATTAGTACGACCGGGGCAGGCCCAGCGATGTCTGCGCCACGAAGTTGAGCACCATCTCCCGGATGACCGGTGCGATACGATCCAGCCGGGCCGACGCCAGCATCGCGGCAACGCCGTACTCCTTGGTCAGACCGTTGCCGCCCATCGACTGCACAGCCTGGTCCACCGAGCGTGTCGCCGCTTCGGCGGCAGCATATTTGGCCATGTTGGCCGCCTCGGCCGCGCCGGCGTCGTCGCCGCTGTCATAAAGCGTCGCGGCGTTGCGCATCATCAGTTTGGCGAGTTGAACCTCGATGTGGCACTGCGCCAACGGGTGTGACAGGCCTTGGTGGGTGCCGATCGGGGCGGACCACACCTGGCGAGTCTTGACGTAGTCCGCGGCCCGGTCGAGCGCGAACCGTCCCATGCCGACCGAGCTGGCGGCGCCCATGATGCGCTCGGCCGAACGTCTCGCGGTCACGGCGCCACTGTGCGGTGATATGGAGGCATCGCTGAGCGCTCGAATAGGCCTGCGCGGCAAGGCTGATACGCTCGGCGACGAATGCCTGCGCGATCTGGGCAAAGCCGTTGTTCTGCGCGCCGACCAGGTTGGCCGCCGGCACGGCAGCGTCAACGTCGGACAGCTCTGCGGTGTCCGACGAACGCCAACCCATCTTGTCCAGCTTGCGGCTGACCTGAAAACCGGGAGTGCCGCGTTCCACTACCAGCAACGAAACACCTGCAGCGCCAACGCCGCCGGTGCGTGCCGCGGTGACGACGTAGTCGGCGCGCACACCGGAGGTGATGTAGGTCTTGGCGCGGCCAATGTCGGGCGGACGAACTTCTCGATCAGCCGCGCATCGCCGGACGTCGCAGACGACCACCGCGTCGGCGCCGTCTCCGCCGCCGCCGCCGGCTATCTCGGGAAAGCTCGCTCCCAGCAGCCCGGCCGCGCCCGCGCGCCGGCGCAGCTCGCGCGGCAACTCACCGATGCGCTCCCATTCGTCGATGTGGGGCAAGATCTCTCGCTCGGCGAAGGAACGCACCGTCTTGCGGAGCTGGTCACGCTCGGGCGTGGTCCAGATACTCACAGCACCCCTTCGGGAATGTCGACGTGGCGGCTACGCAGCCATTCGCCGAGCCCCTTGGCCTGGGGGTCGAAACGCGCCTGGTAGGCGACGCCCTGGCCGAGGATGTCGTCGACGACGAAGTTCACCGCGCGCAGGTTGGGCAGCAGGTGCCGGGTGACCGGCAGGTCGGCGGTTTCGGGCAGCAGCTCCTTGAGCAGCTCGACGGTCAGGGTGTTGGCCAGCCAGCGCCACTGCTCGTCGGAGCGCACCCACACTCCGACGTTGGCCGACCCGCCCTTGTCGCCGCTGCGGGCCCCCGCGATCCGGCCCAGCGGCACCCGCCGGGTCGGCCCGACCGGCAATGGCTGCGGCAGCGCCGGCGGGGCGGCCGGCGTCAGATCGAGAGTTTCTGTGGCACAGGGGATGTAAGGCCGGCGACCACCGCGCCGGCCAGTTGGCGGTAGTCGGTGCGGCCCCAGCCGAAATGAGCGGCCGCCGGTCCGACGGTCAGCGATGCGTCGGTGACCCGGCCGGTCACCACCACGTCGGCGCCGCTGGCCAGGCAGTCAACGACGCCCCAGGCGCCGAGGTAGGCATTGGCGGTCAACGGCGCGCCCAGCCCCAGGCACTCCTCCAGTTGCGTCAGGAAGGTCTTGGCGTAGCCGCGGTCAGGGTGTTTCATCCGGTCGCGGCCGAGGATCAGCATGGTCAGTTCGGCCAGGTAGTCGCCGGTGACGTAGTCCAGGGCGCCGCCAGTGAGCATCTCGCGCATCGCGGAGTGCCGGTCGCCGTAGAACCCCGAGCAGTTCCCGATCCGGACCGGCCCGGAGGGGCCAGGAACAGAAGCCATGCGCGTCGTCCTCCTTCCGCCGGCCGTTACCAACCAACCGGTAGGTTAGCGGGTACCGCAGATGTCACGTCAAGGATGCTCCCTTACCTATCCGCGACACCCGGATGCCGATTTTTACCAACACCAGGTCACCGACTACTATCGAGAGCAACTTCGCCTTCGAGCCTGCTCGGGTGGCGACTCCCTACCAGTAGTAAGGCCCGATTATGGCTGTGCCAAAGCGCAGGATGTCGCGCGCGAACACCCGGAGCCGACGCGCGCAGTGGAAGGCCGCCAAGCCGGAGCTTGTCGGTGTAACGGTGGCCGGCCGGCAGCGCAGGGTGCCCCGCCGACTGCTCAAGGCGGCGCGCCTCGGACTGATCGACCTCGATCGCCGCTAACTTTTTCGCTGTGAGTCCCGCCGCCCGGCGACGACGCCGGCAGCATCGCGACCCGACGACGAGCAGGGCTTGAGCCGCTGCGCCTCTCAGGCCGCTCTCAGGCGAGAGGATGAAACTGGTGGCCGTGCGAATTCTTGTCGTTGACGACGATCGAGCGGTGCGCGAGTCGCTGCGCCGATCGCTTTCCTTCAATGGCTATGCGGTGTCGTTGGCGGAAGACGGGGTAGAAGCCCTCGAGATGATCTCCGCCGATCCGCCCGACGCGCTCGTTCTCGACGTCATGATGCCCCGGTTGGACGGCCTGGAGGTATGCCGTCAGCTACGCAGCACCGGGGACGATCTACCGATTCTGGTGCTAACCGCTCGCGACACCATTTCCGAGCGGGTCGCCGGCCTCGACGCCGGCGCCGACGATTATCTGCCCAAGCCGTTCGCGCTCGAGGAGTTGCTGGCCCGGGTGCGGGCTCTGCTGCGCCGCACAAAGATCGACGATGCAGGCGAATCCGTGGCGATGACGTTCGCGGACCTCACTCTCGACCCGGTGACCCGCGAAGTCACTCGTGGCCACCGCCAGATCAGCCTCACCCGAACCGAATTCGCGCTGCTGGAAATGTTGATCGCCAACCCGCGACGGGTACTGACTCGCAGCCGGATCCTTGAGGAGGTGTGGGGCTTCGATTTTCCCACCTCAGGCAACGCGCTAGAAGTCTATGTCGGGTATCTGCGTCGCAAGACCGAAGCAAATGGAGAGCCGCGGTTGATCCACACCGTGCGAGGAGTGGGTTACGTGCTGCGCGAAACACCCCCCTAATGCCTTTGTTCCACCGGCGAAGTCGAGGTCAGCTGCGAGCCAGTACCTCGTTGTCGCTGCGATGGCGGGTCATGCTGCTGGCGATGTCGATGGTGGCGATGGTGGTCGTCCTGATGGCCGTCGCCGTATACGCGGTGATCTCCGCGGCGCTCTACAAGGACATCGACAACCAGCTGCAGAGCCGGGCTCAGCTGCTGATCGCCAGCGGATCCTTGGCGGCCGATCCCGCGAAAGCCATTGAGGGCACGGCCTATTCGGATGTCAACGCGATGCTGGTGAACCCCGGCCGATCGATCTTCACGGCCAACCAGGAAGGCCAGACACTGCCCGTCGGTCCGCCGGAAAAGGCGGTCATCCGCGGTGACCTTTTCATATCGCGGCGCACGGCGGCCGATCAGCGGGTGCTGGCAGTGCATCTGCCGAACGGGAGCTCGCTGCTGATCTCCAAGAGCCTGGCGCCGACCGACGCGGTGATGACGAAGCTGCGCTGGGTGCTGTTGATCGTCGGCGGCTTAGGCGCGGCGGTCGCCGCGGTCGCCGGCGGGATGGTCACCCGGGCTGGGCTGCGTCCGGTGGGCCGGCTGACCGAGGCGGCCGAACGGGTGGCACGCACCGACGACCTGCGGCCCATCCCGGTATTCGGCAGCGACGAATTGGCCCGGCTAACCGAAGCATTCAACTTGATGCTGCGTGCTCTGGCCGAATCCCGGGAACGTCAGACCCGCCTTGTCGCGGATGCGGGGCACGAGCTGCGGACCCCGCTGACATCGCTGCGCACGAACGTCGAGCTGCTGATCGCGTCATCGGCTCCCGGTGCGCCGCCGTTGCCCGAGCAGGAGATGGCCGATCTGCGTGCCGATGTGATCGCGCAGATCGAGGAATTATCCACGCTGGTAGGCGATTTGGTGGACCTGACCCGAGACGACGCCGGGGAAGTAATTCACGAACCGGTCGACGTCGGCGAAGTCATCGACCGTTGTTTGGAGCGAGTACGACGGCGCCGCAACGACATTGAGTTCGACGTCGACGTGACGCCGTGGCAGATCTACGGTGACTCTGCGGGCCTGTCTCGCGCAGTGCTGAACCTGATGGACAACGCCGCCAAGTGGAGTCCGTCGGGGGAGACCGTTTCCGTCAAGCTCCGGCAGTTGGACCCGACGCACGCCGAGTTGGTGGTGTCCGACCATGGACCGGGCATCCCGGTGGCTGAGCGGGCGCTGGTGTTCGAGCGGTTCTTCCGCTCGACCACGGCGCGGGCGATGCCAGGCTCAGGTCTTGGGTTGGCGATCGTCAAAAAGGTCATGCTCAATCACGGCGGGGCGCTTCGCGTCGAAGACACCGTCCCGGGCGGCGACCCCCCGGGAACGTCGATCTACGTGTTGCTGCCCGGACGGTCGATTCCCACGCCGGAGTACCCGGCCGCGGAGGAAACGGCGCCGGATGTCGAGGCTTCGTTACAGCCGGGGAACTCTGCAGGTCCAGCGAACGTTATCTCAGTCGAATCTCAGACCACGCAGGCAGGGTTGTAACCACCAGCTACTGTTACGTCTGAACCGACTGTCCAAGGAAAGAGCGACCTAGCGACATGACGAATCACCCGAGGTATTCGCCACCGCCGCAGCAGCCCGGGTACCCCCCGCTGCCCGATCAGCGCGGCGCCCCAGGCTATTCCAGCCGTGGGCAGCAGCAAACATATCCTCAGCGCTTCGACTGGCGTTATGGCCAGCAGCCGCCCTACGGGCAGCCGTACGGTTCGTTTGGTGGGCGCCCGGCCGGCCCGGCCGGCGGTCTTCCGCCGCTGCAACCCGGCATGCCCGGAAAGCGTTCTCGCGCGGGGGCATTGGCTGCCAGCGCACTCGCAATCGCGGTAGTATCGGCCGGCATCGGCGGCGCGGCGGCGTCGGTGATCGATCACCACGGGCAGCTGGCTTCCATCGCCGACGGAACGTCATTGGGCGGGGCGGCTCCCAGCGTGCCGGCCGCCAACGCTCCGGTAGGCACCGTCGAGCAGGTCGCCGCCAAGGTGGTGCCCAGCGTGGTCATGCTCGAGACCGATCTCGGCCGGCAGTCCGAGGAGGGTTCGGGCATCATCCTGTCTTCCGATGGCCTGATCCTGACCAACAACCACGTCGTCGCCACCGCGGCCAACCCTGGTCACCCCAATGCGCCGCGCGAGCGTGGTGGCCCGCGGGAACCACGCGCCCCGCAGGACCCGGACAGCGGGCCTCCTCCCAGCGGACCCCCGAAGACCACGGTGACCTTCTCTGACGGGCGCCATGCGGAGTTCACCGTGGTGGGGGCAGACCCCACCACCGACATCGCAGTCGTTCGGGCGCAAGGCGTTTCCGGGTTGACCCCGATCACCCTCGGGTCGTCAGCGAATTTGCGTGTCGGCCAGCCGGTGATGGCGGTCGGGTCACCGCTGGGCCTGGAGGGCACGGTGACCACCGGCATTGTCAGCGCACTCAACCGGCCGGTGTCGACCACCGGCGAGACCGGCAACCAGAACACCGTGATCGATGCGATTCAGACCGACGCCGCGATCAACCCCGGTAACTCCGGCGGCGCGTTGGTCAACATGAGCGGACAGCTGGTCGGCGTCAACTCTGCGATTGCCACGCTGGGCGGCGATTCGCCCGATGCGCAAAGCGGTTCGATCGGACTTGGCTTCGCGATTCCGGTCGATCAGGCCAAGCGTATCGCCGACGAGCTGATCAAGACCGGAACCGCGTCGCACGCGTCACTGGGCATCCAGGTCACCAACGACAAGGGCACCCCGGGCGCCAAAGTCGTTGAGGTGGTGCCGAACGGAGCGGCGGCAGCCGCCGGCCTGCCCAGCGGAGTCGTGGTGACCAAGATCGACGACCGTCCGATCAACAGCGCCGACGGCTTGGTTGCCGCCGTGCGGTCCAAGGCGCCCGGCGACAAAGTGAGGCTCACGTTCAGAGATCCCTCGGGCGACAGCAAGACCGTGCAGGTCACCCTGGGCAAGGCGCAGCAGTGATAAGAGTCCCCGCATCGTGGTCGGACCCCACATATACGGTTGCAACTATGGAACAGGGCGCGGAGTTGGTCGGTAGGGCACTTGTCGTCGTCGTCGACGACCGGACCGCGCACGGCGACGAGGACCACAACGGGCCACTGGTCACCGAGCTGCTCAGCGAAGCGGGATTCGTCGTCGACGGCGTAGTGGCCGTCACCGCCGACGAGGTCGAGATCCGCAACGCACTGAACACCGCGGTGATCGGGGGGGTGGACCTGGTGGTATCGGTCGGTGGCACGGGCGTGACGCCGCGCGATGTAACCCCTGAAGCGACCAAGGACATCCTCGATCGCGAGCTCCTCGGCATCGCCGAGGCCATCCGCGCCTCCGGCTTGTCCTCCGGCATCATCGATGCCGGCTTGTCACGGGGTCTGGCCGGGATCTCCGGGAGCACGCTGGTGGTCAACCTCGCCGGTTCTCGATCCGCGTTGCGCGACGGTATGGCGACACTGAATCCACTGGCGGTCGGGATCATCGGCCAACTGTCCAGCCTGGAGATCTGACTCCGCAATGACCCGGCCAGGCGGCGACGTCCGAGGTGTGCTCCACCAGGTATTCGGGGCGGAGCTGCCGCAGGAATCGACCGACGAGAGTGATCGGGACAACCGGGATAATCGCGAGCAGTGGCTGCGGGAGAACGTACCTCCGCACCACATTTGAACGGCTCGCCGATGTCACAGCATGAATACCCGTGCATGACTAATTTGCCGCAAAGCCCGCGATCGCCGACTCACGGACGTACCGTTTTTGCGGGCGAACTCAGATCGCCCTGCTACGCACTGTAATTCTGTGGTGACGGAGGTGGCTCGCGTGCTCAAAGGATTCAGAGATTTCATCATGCGCGGTGACGTGATCACTGTCGCTGTGGGGTTGGTGGTGGCCTTAGCTTTTTCAAACCTGGTCAAAGCCTTCACCGACAGCGTGATCAACCCGCTGGTGGCGGCGGCCCAGCCACATGCCACTTTCGGTTTAGGCGTGCAGGTCGGCGACGCGGGCAATAAGGCGACTTTCATCGACTTCGGAGTGTTCCTCTCGGCGATCATCTACTTCTTGGTATTCCTGGGGACCATTTACTTCGCGATCGTCTTGCCTTATCGCCACGTCCAAAAACGCCGCGGTGTCAGCGTATTCGGTCAGGAGCCGGCGACCAAGGCATGCTCGGAGTGCTGCTCTGACATCCCCGAGGCCGCGCACAAGTGCAAGTTCTGCGCCAGCGAGCAGGCCGCCTGACGCAATCCGCGCCCGGGCGTCAATGCAGGGTGAGGGTCACGGTCTGCGTCAGTGTGGCGCCCGCTACGGCGTGGGCGGAGGCCGCCGGCAGCGCTACCAGTACCACCCGGTCACCTGCCGCGGCCGCTGCCTTCTGCTTGGCCGAGACCAGGACCACGATCGCGTCGGTGGCAAGGACCCTCGGGGCCGACTCGGCGGCGGTATCTGACGCCACGACGACGTCGACGACATCGCCGGGGCGGACCAGGTCGGCCAGGGCGCCGTCTGCGGGATGCAACGGCACTATCCGCGCGTCCGGTCCCGCCGCTGATTCAGCCAGTCGGCGGCTCAGCAACCGGACGTCGGTCAGCACTTCGCCGCGCCGCGCCGGGCCGGCCAGTGTGGACCCGACAACCGTATCGATGTCTGACTGCGACCCGTCGGGAATTGTTGGCACCAAACGCTTTTCGAGTCGAAGATCGTCGGCGGTCAACGCGGTGCCCGGGCTGAGATCCCGGGCCGCGACCACCACCTGAGCACGGTCACCCTCCGGGTCGGGGCGCAGTGCCGCGACACCGGCGAGGACGACGAGCCCGGCCGCCAGAATTCGGCGGGCCAGCACGGTTCGTGACCAGTCCGGGCGCAGCCACTGCGACATTCGGGTCGGTAGCGACGGATTCAGCGATGTGAGGGATTCCGCCATGCCGCAACGGTAAGGGGGCCTGGCGGGCCTTTGCGGCCACCGGCAAACCGGTTGTGGATAATCGGCTAGCTGGCGGCGGCCGCCGACTTGGCGGTTGCCGAATCCGACGTGGCGCTCGACGTGCTCGAGTTTTCCGAGGAACTGGGCCTGTCGCTGCTACTCGAGGTGGCGGTGCTCGACGAGTCGGCCTTGGCGGAGCCGTTGGTCGAGCTTTTCGCCCGCTCACGGCTGTCGGTGCGGTAAAACCCGCTGCCCTTGAACACCACTCCGACCGACTTGAACAGTTTGCGCAGCCGACCCGAGCACTTCTCGCAGGTGGTCAGGGTGTCGTCGGTGAAGGCCTGAACCACATCGAAGCGGTCATCGCACTCGGTGCACGTGTAGCTGTAAGTCGGCACACAAACCTCCGTAATGGTCTAAACAATTAGCACTCTACAGTCTCAAGTGCTGGAACCGCTATGCGGTGCGCGTCATTCCCGCGCGGCGCCGTCGCTGGCGTTGCCCAGCTCGACGAGGCCGCGGCCGGGGGTGAGCGCGTGCGTCATCGCCACGTCGTGCGGCTCGCGCGGCAACTCGTCGAGCAGCTCCTGGTCGCGGATCACGGCGATCAGAGGCGCTTGCGGATCCCGGTACACCAACGTGCGGTCATAGAAACCCCGACCACGGCCCAGTCGCACGCCCGCGCGATCGACGGCGAGAGCGGGAACCAGCACCACGCTTGCCTCCGTCAGGGTTGTCGCCGGCAGCCACGGCTCGACCGGTTCGAGCAGACCGAAGCGAGCAGCCACCAGCTGCCCAGGCCGGTATTCACCCCATTGCAGCGCCACCGGCGAGCCGTCGGCGATGGTACGGGCGATCGGCAGCAGCACGCGGCCGGCTCGTCGCATCAGCTCATCCAGCATCTCGATTGACCCCGGCTCGGTGCCCACTGGCACGTAGGCGCATACGGTGCTGCCGCTGCTCACCACCGCAGCGAGGTGTTCGGTCACCGACCGCGCTTCGTCGGCCCGCACCTCGTCGGCGACCGAACGCCGGGCCGCCAGCAGCCGCTCCCGCAATACGGCCTTGCCCGCGCTCGCCATACGGTCAACGATTACAGCCGTTGCTTTCACCCCGCCACACCGGGCGAGAGGATCTGCTGCGATTATGGTGTGAACGATGTCACGCTCACCCGCTCCGGTTCCGCGCACCGCGATCGTTCCCGCGGCCGGTTTGGGCACCCGTTTTCTGCCGGCGACCAAAACGGTGCCCAAGGAGCTGTTGCCCGTCGTCGACACGCCTGGCATCGAATTGGTGGCGGCCGAAGCGGCCGAGGCCGGCGCCGAGCGGCTGGTGATCATCACCTCGGAGGGCAAGGACGGTGTCGTCGCCCATTTCGTCGAAGACTTGGTGCTCGAGGGGACGCTGGAGGCGCGCGGCAAGAAGGCCATGCTGGCGAAAGTCCGTCGCGCGCCGGGGCTGATCAAGGTCGAGTCGGTGGTGCAGGCCGAGCCGCTGGGCCTGGGGCACGCGATCAGCTGCGTGGAGCCGGTGCTGTCGGACGACGAAGATGCTGTCGCGGTCCTTCTCCCCGATGACCTGGTGTTGCCGACCGGCGTGCTGGAGACGATGTCGAAGGTGCGCCTCGCCCACGGCGGCACGGTGTTGTGTGCGATCGAGGTTTCTCCGGAAGAGATCAGCTCCTACGGGGTTTTCGACGTCGAGGCGGTGCCGGGCGCCGACAAAGACGTGTTGAAGGTCAACGGCATGGTGGAAAAGCCGAAGCCGCAAGACGCTCCGTCGATGTATGCCGCGGCCGGCCGCTATGTTCTCGACCGCGCCATCTTTGACGCCTTGCGCCGGATCGATCGAGGCGCAGGCGGTGAAATGCAGCTCACCGACGCAATCGCGTTGCTGATCCGCGAGGGGCATCCGGTACATGTCGTCGTGCACCGTGGCTCCCGACACGACTTGGGAAATCCCGGCGGCTACCTCAAGGCTGCGGTTGACTTTGCATTGGACCGGGACGATTACGGCCCGGAATTACGGCGGTGGCTGGTGACTCGATTGGGCCTGGCCGAAGGCTAGGGGCTGTCAGCTCGGCTCGTGCTGTCGGATACCGGTTGACGGCAGAAAGGCGCGCTGTGCGTTCGGTGGAAGAGCAACAAGCCCGGGTGTCGGCCGCCGCGGTCGCGCCGAGGCCGGTGCGGGTTGCCATTGCCGAGGCGCAGGGGCTGATGTGCGCCGAAGAGGTGGTGGCCGAGCGTCCGCTGCCCGGTTTCGACCAGGCCGCAATCGACGGCTATGCGGTCCGCAGTGTCGATGTGCTCGACGTCGGCGAGTCCGAGCCGTCCGACGGTCAAACCGGCGACGACTATCTGCGCGCCGTCCCGGAGGAAGCGGAGGCGTCGCCGTCCGGGCCCGGTGGAGTGACGCTGCCGGTGATGGGCAACATCGAAGCCGGCGCGCGCACACCCAGCAGGCTGCAGCCGGGGCAGGCCGTGCGGGTGGAAACCGGCGCCCCGTTGCCGACCCTGGCCGACGCGGTGCTGCCGCTGCGCTGGACCGACGGCGGCCAGTCGCGGGTGCGGGTGCTGCGCGGCGTGCGATCGGGTGCCTACGTGCGGCGCACCGGCGACGACGTGCAGCCGGGCGATGTCGCGGTGCGGGCCGGCACGATCATCGCGGCAGCCCAGGTCGGGCTGCTGGCCGCGGTTGGCCGCGACCGGGTTTTGGTCCACCCGCGGCCGCGGCTGTCGGTGCTGGCGGTCGGTGGTGAGCTGGTCGATGTGTCGCGTACGCCCGGCAACGGGCAGGTTTACGACGTCAACTCTTACGCGTTGGCGGCCGCGGGCCGGGACGCGGGCGCAGAGGTGAACCGGATCGGCATCGTCAGCAACGACCCGAAGACGCTGGGCGAAGTCGTCGAGGGGCAGATCAACCGCGCCGAGATCGTGGTGATCGCCGGCGCGGTTGGCGGGGCAGCGGCCGAAGCCGTGCGCTCGGTGCTCTGTCAGCTCGGCGAGATGGAAGTCACCAGGGTCGCAATGCATCCCGGCTCGGTCCAAGGTTTCGGGCAGCTGGGCCGCGAAGGTGTGCCGACGTTTTTGTTGCCGGCGAATCCGGTCAGCGCATTGGTGGTCTTCGAGGTGATGGTCCGACCGCTGATCCGGCTGTCGCTGGGTAAGCGGCAGCCGATGCGCCGAATTGTGCAGGCCCGCACGCTGTCGCCGATCACCTCGGTGGTCGGCCGCAAAGGCTTTCTACGCGGGCAGCTGATGCGTGACCGGGACACCGGTGAATATTTGGTGCAGGCGCTGGGCGCGCCCGGCGCGTCGTCGCATCTGCTGGCAACGCTGGGCGAGGCAAACTGTCTGGTCGTGATTCCTCGTGAGGCCGAGCAGATCCGCATCGGCGAGATCGTCGACGTTGCGTTTCTGGCTCAGCGTGGCTGAGCAACACGGCGGCCTCTGCTCGTGAACGTGTGGCGCGCCAGCTCCCAGCATCCCGGCTGGCCGATGCGCGTGGGTCCGCTGCGGGTGGCGGCCGGCGTGATCCTGCTGCGGCCGGTACGCCTGCGCGACGCCGCTGCGTGGAGCCGCGCCCGATTGGCTGACCGTGCGCACCTGGAGCCCTGGGAGCCCAGCACCGAAGCCGATTGGACTGCGCGGCACTCGAAGTCGTCGTGGCCCGCCGTGTGTTCGAGTTTGCGGGCAGAAGCCCGTAAGGGCCGCACGCTGCCGTACGCGATCGAGCTGGCAGGTCGGTTCTGTGGGCAGCTGACCGTCGGTAACGTCACGCACGGCGCGCTGCGGTCGGCATGGATCGGCTACTGGGTGTCCAGCTCGGTCACCGGTGGCGGGGTCGCGACCGGAGCGTTGGCGCTGGGCCTGGATCATTGCTTCGGCCCGGTCAGGTTGCATCGCGTGGAAGCCACCGTGCGTCCGGAGAATGCGGCAAGCCGGGCGGTGTTGGCAAAGGTCGGGTTCCGCGAGGAGGGGCTGTTGCGCCGGTACCTCCAAGTCGACGGCGATTGGCGCGATCACCTGTTAGTGGGTCTGACAGCCGAGGAGATCTACGGGTCGGTGACGTCGGCTCTGGTGCGCGACGGGCACGCCAACTGGGCCTGATTTCTGTTGCAAATGTGACATTTGTGGCTGGCGGTGCTTGTCAGCAGCAAATTACAGGTGTGTAATTGTCCCTGGCGCGCCTCGACCGTATGCGCTGGCCACCGGCTTAGCCTGGTGCGGAAAGGAGCAGGTCATCATGCCAAGCATCCCGCAGTCATTGTTGTGGATATCGCTCGTGGTGCTCTGGCTGTTCGTGTTGGTTCCCATGCTGGTCAGTAAGCGCGACGCGGTGCGGCGCACCAGCGATGTGGCCTTGGCGACCCGCGTGCTCAACAGCGGCGCCGCGGCGCGGCTGCTCAGGCGGTCCAGACCGGCGGCCGGGCATCGCAGTGACCCGGACTGGCAGCCGGACGAGGACGAATACGAGGACCGCGACGACCTCGACTCGGACGAGACCGAGGAGATGCCGCAAGCCCACGACGTAGTTGTCAGGGCCACGGACGCGGTGGCGGCGGACGAGACCGCTCCGGGCGCCGAAGTGCCCGCCACAGACTCCGAAACCCTGCCCTCGGCCGAGGAGCAACCCGAGCCGGTGGCCGACGGCGAGACTTCCGATGGCCGGGACACCGAGGACACCGACGACTCCGATCCCGCGAGTGACCAGTACGAATACGTCGACGACACATCGGGGATACCGGTCGGCGAGGAACCGCCCGCGAGGGTTGCGCGCGCGTCTTCTCGGCATCGCTACGACTCGGATACCGCGGCGGCGGTCAGCGCCCGCAAGTATGCGTTTCGCAGGCGGGTTCTGATGGTCATGGCGCTGGCATTGGTGGGATCGGCGGCGGCCGCCTTCCTGCTGACCCCTGGGGCCTGGTGGATCTTCAGCAGCGTCGCCGCGGCGACGATGCTCTACCTGGGGTATCTGCGCCGGCAGACCCGGATCGAGGAGCGGGTGCAGCGGCGGCGGATGCAGCGGATGGCGCGGTCGCGGCTGGGCGTTGAAAACACCTATGACCGTGAATTCGACGTGGTCCCGTCGAGACTGCGACGCCCGGGGGCCGTAGTGCTGGAGATCGACGACGAGGATCCCACCTTCGAGCACCTCGACTACGCGCCGTACGCGCGGGATCACCGCTGGCACGGGGACTTGCCGCGAGCCGCCGGGCAGTAACCGGTTCGGCGACGGACGTCGCGACTGGTAGCCTGCTAGCGATCAGGGGCTATGGCGCAGTTGGTAGCGCGACTCGTTCGCATCGAGTAGGTCAGGGGTTCGAATCCCCTTAGCTCCACAGTGAAAGTATGCAGTTGGCCTTTATTTTTCTACTTCGCTGTTGAATCTCCATCGGATGTTACGTGCCGCACGGATGCCGCAACAAGTTGTGTGGCCAGGTCAGCCGACGGCAACATCCCACGTCGGCTGTCGTCGGCGACGGCGGAGAGATGATGACAGCTGGGCGCTCTAAATAACCGAGCGCACTAGGGTAAGTTACGCGTGGTGGTGGGCTTTCGGGCCTCACAATGCGCACCCGTCGCTTGCGGTTTGATATCGGTGCGCGACGCTATCGTCGGAACGGTGAGTGACGGACTAGAGCAGGCTGTCAGACCACTCGATGAATGGGTCGTCCGAGACGCCGACGTGCGTGCTAGCCACTGGTACGGGCCGCCGCCCGCGGACGACTGTCCGTGCGGATCGCATCGACAGGCCACCCGCTGTCACCGGGGGAACGACGGATCGTGGATCGCCGAGCCACCGTCGCCCCTGCGCCTGAGAGTGAGTAAGGCGCTGCCTGCTAATCGGCAGCCTGCCCGGGATCTGCGTCATATTCGAGTTCGCTAGGCCGCCAGGCTGGTCGCCAGTACTCGTCGCGGGCTTGGCGCTGGGCGGCCCATTCATCAATTGCGCGTTGTCGTTCGGCGGCCGTTGCCTCGGCGTCGCGGATGGCGTCGTCGAGTCGTTGGCGTGCGACTGCGGGAGGCAGCATCGGTATTTGGTGGGTGCGTGCGGCACGGTGGGGCGCGTCGTTCGCGTCGGGCGTTGTGGTCGCAACCCAGACGACCGTCTTGGTGATGTTCTTCGCGATGCTTGCTCCGTAGTCTTTGGCACGTATGCGCAACCGGTCGAATTCGGGCCCATGACCCAGGATGCCAACTCGGACCCCGCGTAGGTAGCGCGCTTGCGGCGGCGGGGGCGTTTCGGTGCATTGATCGATTGCGGCGCCAATCTCCCCAGCGAGGTCGGGTAACCCTAATTCGTCAGCGAGCAACCACATCTCGCGTCGATGACCTGGAGCGAGGGCCGTCCAGTCCATTCCGGAGGTCGCGCCGTATGCCGACCGCCACGCTTCGTAGTGCAATGAACGTAGCTGGGTGCCGCTAAGGCGCGTGCGCCGGGCTTGGCTCGACAGTGCGGTGGCCTCTTCGAAGGTGAGCCGTCCATCTTTGACGCAATCACCGAGCAAAATCCGGTATCGCTCGATTTCGACTGGGTCGCCATACCGCGGGGTTGACGACTGCGGGAAGGACTCCAGCAGTGCAGCGACCGAGGCTCTCGTCATGGGCACGGGCCGGCAACTAATCGCGCACGGCTGTGGCGCTGGGCCTGAGACCGGAGCCGGGATCGCCGCCGAGGTGAGGTGCAGCGGCTGCGGCGCAGTTCGCAGCATCCACAGCAGAACCTCACGGACGGCACGGGCATCACCCAGCGCCGTGTGGCTGTTCTCAGCCCAATGACCAGTGGCGCTCTTGTACAACGACATGAGGCTGTAGGCGCGGGCATCGAGTTGACGTCGTGCCGCCTGAAGCATGCACACACCGGTCAACCGCGGAACGCTGATGCTGTTCCGTTGTGCTGCCGAGGTAAGGAACCCTGCTTCGAAGTCGAGGTTATGCGCGACTACAACTGTGTCGACCATAAACGCGAAGGCCTCAGGGAGCACGTTATCAATCGTTGGAGCGCCGATGAGATCGGCGTCATCGATCTGGTGGTGCGTTCTGGCCTCTGGCGAGGATCCGGGGTTGTTTACCAAGGTGGCGAATTCATCGAGAACCTTTCCGTCGCCGCGGAATTTCACTAGTCCGATCTCCATGATGCGATCCGCCGAGGGGTACAAACCCGTGGTTTCCAGATCGACTGCGGTGAACACCTGCTCGGCTGCGAGGTATTTGGTGGTAGCCCGGGTCAGTAGCGAACGCTCGATGAAGCTGGAAGTTACATTCGGGCGCTGGCCAGTGGTTGTGTGCTGTCGTCGGGCTGGCGGGCGCTCCGTAGGAGGCGGGGATTGTGGCGGCCGCGGGGCATGTGCCGGTGCTGCCACATGTCCCGTGTCCTCATCGAGTTGCGCGGGCGCCGCTGAGATGACGTGAGCAAGTGGTTCGGCGGCGTCGGCGCGGGATATCTGAATGATCCAATAGAGGCCGCTTACCGAAGTGATGACAAGCCGCCCGTACAGCATGATCGGGAGCATCCTGTTGTTTTTGTAGCGGCGGTCCGGGCCGCCCTTGACGTTGACGATCTGCCATGTGGTGTCTACTTGGGAGGCGTCTCGTGGAGGGGAAGAACTCTCGATGGAGCGTTGGGTTTGGTGAAAAATGCGCAGCGCCTGGTAGTCGATGTTGCTGTAGCGCTTGCCCTCTCGAACCAGGAGCCGGTCTGGCAGCAGGTATAGCGCAGAGTTACCGGCGGTGATTGAGGGTACGGCGATGTTAGTCGCCAATTGTTTGTTCTTGACCGATGTGCCTACGGTCGCGGGAATCGTCTTGACCAGTGTGCTGGCCCCGGAGTTCGTTTTGAAGGCGTTGGTTCCCACCACGTCGCCGGCTTGAACGATTCGCCAAACTCGCTGCGACTCAGTTAGCCAGCGCCACTGGGTTACCACGGAGTCGAACCACGATTGAGCGTCGTCGTTCACGTCATAGAAAAGAACGACCGTGCGTCGTGCCCGGTCATAAAGGTAGAGCCAGATGCAGCCAGCGCCGCCGAGCAACCAGATGAGCAATCCCCACGGCATTGTCAGCAGGCCCAGCAGCAGAACCAGAATTGCCGTCGGCCACCACCACACGAAACGCGCGGTCGCCATGTTCAGCTGGTCGATCAGATCGCCTCGACCGGTGGGCTCCAAGGTAGTGGCAGTGGCACCGGTGACGTCCTGCAGGATAATGTCGCTAGGGCGAAAATCGGGCGGGGTGGCGGGCGATGGATGTTGCTGTCGCGGCGATGACGACGTGTGACGCCCGTTCAGCGAGGCCCGGTAATAGACGCCTTTGCGGCCCATGTGGACGTAGTTGCCCCGCGGACCCGAGCCAACGCGAAAGCCCGGAACGCCGGCGCTTACCCCGATCCCCGACTTGCTCAGGTTGAACCGAAACGGTCCGGCTTTGACGCTCTTGCGGATGTAAAAGCCCACGTTACTGCCTCAGTTCGAGAGATGAAGGCGCCCAGATGCAGCTGTTAACCCGTGTGTGTTCCCGATTAAGTAGGACCTGTGAACCGTTGCGGTCGCCATGAACGCATCCTCGAAAGAACTCGACTCGACAAAGAAAACGTGGGCCCGAGATGAGAAACACTAGCAGGGCCCAGCAGCGACGTCTGGAAAAAACGAGGTTCTCTGGGCGGACGCCACCAAGAACGAACGTGATCCGGTCGCCCACGGCGGCAAGTCACTTCAATCCGCGAACGCAGCGGTGGCAGCTGTCGGCGTAGATGCCACTGCTCACCGATGCCCGCACGGGACACTTGGTTCCTGGCTGCTTTGCGGCGTTCACCAACGACTGCAGCGGGAAGCTGTCGAACGAGCATTGGCTGAGCGAGGGGATTCTGATCGGGGCCGGCGATGGCACGGTGGTTCGGATCGGCGGCCCGCCGTGGCAGCCGCAGGGACGCGTCGACGAGTTGTCACCGAGCAGCCTCGGCTCAAAGATGCTGTGCGAGAGGCATGACCACGCCCTGTCACCTCTGGGCATAGCTGCGGCCTGTACCTTCAAGACCCTGGATCAGTTCTACCTGGACCAGATCAGTCGCGAAGACATTAGCGGGAGCGAATTCGATCTGATCAGCGGCGAACAGCTCGAACGGTGGCTGTTGAAGATGATATGGGGTGCCACGGCGGCGTTTCCAACGGTTCCACCGCTGCGCGCCAACGTAGATCGGAAGATGTTGGCGAACTACCTCTTTCGCGACGGTGAACTGCCCGCGGACTGGGGTCTGTACGTGAAGGGGCTGCAGACCGGCCGTGCAAGCAACCCCGACCAGTCGCTGTCGGTCGGATTGGAGAATATCGACGGTGAACTGTGGGGTGGGTCGATGCTCGTCGGCGGGGTGGAGCTGTGCTTCAGCTTCGGGAGTTTTGACCGGGGGAGGCGGTGCGATCGTGGTCCACCGACCCAGTGCGATATTTCTCGACCGAGCCGGCACCGACAACTGCAAGGTTGTAGCGCTCAGTTGGGATCATGACATGACCACAGTCGGCAAGGCGGTCCGCATCAGCTACGGCCCAGGCCCATCGCCATGCTGAGCCGTATCGACCCGTCAGCCTCGAACTTATCGTGCGGCACAAGTCTTTGCGCACCTCCGCGGTTTGCGCGTGTCGCTGCATGCATTCAAGGTGGCGCTGTGCGATTCTGCCTGGCTACCCACGAGAAGCGGACCGCACATGCTGTGGCGTAGGAGGAAAGGCGCCGAAGTGGAGGACGGCGATCAGGAAGAAGTGGAACGCGTATGGGACTGGATTGACCGGCTGGACTCGTTCACGTCGACGCTGGATGCCCTGGATGGTGAAACGCCGACGGACTTCTGCGAAAGCGTCTGTGACGCGTGGAAGTCCATCGCCATGACTGGCAGTCCGCCGTCGACAAGTCCGGCCATTCTGATCATCCTTGAATCGTTCGCCGCGTTGTCTCACGTGATGACGACAGTGTCGATGGACTGGGCGGACACGCCCGACGTCCGGGACCGTCTGACTCGCAGTGATGTTGAGAGGCTAGTCAAGGATGAGCTGAACCGCATTGTGCGTGACGGTCAACGTTGGCTGACGGCCGGGCTGCCATCAAATGACGAGATCAGGCGGCGTACTGCGGCTGCGAGTGCGGGCGTGAAAGCGGCCTTGGACGCGAATGAAAGGAAGAACGCAGAGCTGGACGCTCAGGATGCGGCAGCGGAAGCAGACCAGTACGGCGCGATTCTGTTGCACCGCGACCCCACCCGGTCTGACGCACCGATCTTCGAGAAGGTGTGTTCGTTCACCGAGGAGGAAAACGCTCGGTACGTGAAGGCTTACGAACGGCTTTGGCGGATGATCGACAGCGAGTTGTTGCAGCACATCTCGGATGAAAGCGATCGGTTATGCGACGTGCTGATCGGTGTGCTCCGCGAGCTTCAGAGTCAACGCGTGTCGCTGTCCGACCAAGACGCCATGGATGAACGACGGCGCAGAATCCGTTCAGCGCTGATCTCGTTCACGGCTGCGCTGCAGATTCACGAGTACCAGACAGTTCGCAGCGTGCGGGAAACGCTGGGTTTGGGCCGCGCGCAGGTGGAGGCCGTCAAAGCGCTGTTCGACGACCTCAAGCGGAATTCGTTCGAATACCGGTGGCTGGAGGCAGTGCGTGATGCCTTGCAGCACGGCGATATCAACGCGTTCAAGTGGAGTTTCAACGTCAGCGTCCGGGTCGATCCGGAGGTGAAGATTAACCTGGACCGCGCGTTCATGCTGGACTTCATCAACGACAACCGGAACAAGCCCTGGCTCAAGCGCCGCGAGCTCGAGGAGCTCGACTCTGACCCCAGTGTGCTGGACATGATCAAAGCGATTCAGCCACTTATGGGGCCGCTGCAGGAGAAGCTGGACAAGGTGCTGTACCCGAATGTTGTAGAGGACGCCGCGACGGTGAAAGAACTCATCGGCCGATTCGGGGGAAGGCATGGCATGTACTTCCTGCAAGCCAGCCCGGGCTTCACCCGCCGTCAGTTGGTGCCGTCGCAGTTACCTCTTGCGCCGCGGGTGCTGCAGTTCGCCGAGTCCTATGAGCCCGACTGAGGCTCTCCAGGACCGCGCTGGGCGGTCAGCCCGGTGGCAGATTTTGGACCGGGTGCTGCAGGAGAACCAGCCCCGTGCTGCCGCAGAAGCCCACGCGACCAAACTGAAGGGAAAACCCTTCGGGGACAAAATGCCCGGGGTGCAGCCGACCTTTTTCACATGACGAGGGCTCGCGCCCCCGGCGCCAATGCAGTTCGAGGGCTGTGAAATCCGGCTATCGGGTGGGTTGTATGCCATATGCCGATCTGCGCGTACGCGGTGCTACATCGGAAAGTGTGTGCGGACCCTGCCGGGGCGCGGGTTGAGGATACCGACGAGGATCTCGAATCGTGTTATGGAATCGCCGAGTTCAAGCCTGAAGGGCATGTCGGAAAACGCACCAGCATCACCGGAGCCAAGCAGTGCCCCGATGCGCCCGAGGGGTCCGAGCGCCCGGACATCATTTCCATCAGATGAGCCGATGCCGAAGGCCCATGACGAACTTCCACGACTCGGTTTGTCTAGCGTAGCCTTGACTAAGCTTGTCTAGCCTTGGATAGAACGATACGATGCCGAAGCGGACCGAGGTCATCAAGAAGATCAGGCGGGCAGCACAGGCTCGGGGGATGACATTCGCTGAACTGCGTGAAGGCGCCAACCATACGATCTACAGTCTCGACGGCTTGATGATCCCGGTCGGCCGGCACAACGAGTTGACCAACCGTTATGCCGAGGACGTGTACCGAGAATGCGAAGCAAAATTGGGGAAGGGGTGGTGGCGGTGAGTACCTATACCGCGATCGCAAGCCCGGACGGCAAGTGCTGGCATGTCCGACTGCCCGGACTGGGCAACCGTCCCGAATACGGGCTGCCCGCCCAGGCTCGCAATCTCGATCAGGTTGAACCGACCGCGCGCGACCTGATCGCGTTGTGGCTCGACGTACCGGCGGACTCGTTCACTGTTGAGGTGCAGGTTGAGCTACCGGAGTCTGTTCATCACCACCTCGAACTGGCGGCAAAGCTGCGTCGGGAGGCCGCCGATGCGCAAGCCGGTGCCGCCGAGGAATACCGGCGTGCGGCAACCGAACTCAAAGGTGGTGGATTGACGGTGCGCGACATCGGCAAGGCGCTGGGCATTTCCTATCAGCGGGCGCATCAACTGGTCTCGGCCAAGGCAACGTTCCGCAACACGGCTATGGCCAGCGGAACCTAACCGCCATGACCGCAACGGCCGAGTTCATCAGTGACAGTTACGCGTTGAACCACCAGCCCGACGGCACATCGTTCACCGTCCGGGAGAACCTCGTCGACATCCTGCAACGCGAGCTGCTGGGCCCGGTGCACGGCCCGAGGAGGTGTTGCCGTTCAGCCCGCGCTCACATTATCTGGTCGGCTACATCGCCCCGGTGAAAACACCACCGTCGCCTCGGGCAGTGATGGCGACGAGGAAGCCGACGACCAGCGCGGCGAGCTGGCCGAGGCCCGCTCCGACGCCGAGGGGTTGGCTGCGGGGCGCGGGGTGCCGGCGTTCGCCTCCGATGACGACAACGGCACCGATGCCGCCGACGAGGACGCCGAAGACCGGGCCCCCAAGCAGGGCTTGATGATTCCAGCGTCGATGGGCCTGCGGTTTCAGGTCCCGGCGGATCTGGCGTCGTTCACCGTCACCGCGACCTGGGGCACCTACGAAGCCGTCAAGACCGATCAGGTCACCAAGGCCGGCCGCACCGTCTACCACTATCAGCGCACCCCGATCGAGTTCCGCCGCGACATTGCGCTGGCCAGTCTGCAGCCCGGCCACACCGCCACCGTGGCGCTACGGGATGCGGTCTGCCTGCGCATCGACCGCTACGACGACCCCGACTTCGGGCGGGTGCTAGTGGAGATCGCACTATGCAACGACCAGGAGACACCGTCACCAATCCCGCTGAGCGTGTGGATGTTTCAGACCAAACTCCATGTTGAGGCCGGCGGGGCGGAGGCGTTTCTGCCCGTCCGTGATGTGCTGGAACAAGACCTGCCCGAACACGACGAAGAGGTTCGGCTGCTCAACCTGCAGTACCGCAACCGGTTGGAGTACGCGATCGGGCGTACCTGCTCAGTCGATTGGACCGTCCGGGACGGTGCGCGCCGCGCATCAGCGGTGGAGACCACCTGGCTGCCGGTCACCGAGACCCCGCAAACCAGGGCGCTGGCTGTCGAGGGCGCACTGCTGTCCATGGACGCCCTGGCCTGCGTGACACCGGATCAGCTGCGCACCGGTCTGCAACCGCTGATAGCCGTCCCAGGCGGCTCGCCTTGCGCCACGCTGTTCATCGGATTCCGGTGGGGCCAGGACGTCGTTCACCGCAGCGGTCAAGTCAGTGTCGGAGACATCGGTGACGTCAATGTCTTTCGCGGCATGTAGCCGCGATTTTGCACTGTGGCATGCGGGCCGCACGGGAGCCGATGTGCCGCAAAGATGCCGCAGCACAGAGCTATCCCTCACGAAACCCCAAGACCCCCACCCGGGTGGTTCCGTGAGAAATGGCTGTTGAGCGAAAAATTACCCGTTTTCGGACTCGTTCGCATCAGCACCCCCGCCGCGCTGGTCGCCGGACACCAGATCGTCGCGACCCTTGCCGACCATCAGCGCGGCCAAGTCGTCGGCCAGGGCAGCCGGGAATGGCACCGAGCGCCGCTCCCAGGTCTTCGGCGTCGACCAGACCAGACCCGCCCCGGCAGCGTCGGTCACGCTGCGGCTGACGTTGACCCGCCGCCGCAGCATGTCGAAATCGGCCACGCGCAGCGCCGCCATCTCGCCGTACCGCAGACCGGTGTAGGCCAGGAACCGGACCACGATGCCGTCGCGCTCGACGGCGTCGGCCAAGGTCGCCAGCTGACGATGCGAGAGGTATCCGCGGTCGGCGTGCTGACGCTTCGGCAGCTTCACCCCCGTCGTCGGATTGCGGGGGATCGCGCGGTCCTCGACGGCCGCGCCCATGATCTGCCGCAGCAGCCCGAAGCAGGTTTCGATACCGGGCACGCCGACGCCGTCGGCGACCAGCTGCGCGACCCAGGCGCGCGCCGCGCTGGTCTTGACGTCGACGACGGCGACGTGCCCCCACCGCGGTTCGACCCGCCTGCCCCAGGTCGAGCGCCTGGTCGCGGCGGTCTTGGCGCTGATGTGGGCCTGCGCCGCTGACCAGCTGGAGTAGATAGCCCCGACGGTCACCCGACCGGCCTCCGGTGCCGTGTAGGTACCGGTCACCATGCTGGCGCTGACCCCGGCGAGCCATTGCTTCGCGTCGGTCTTGCGCTCGAAGTGCTGGGTGTATTCCTTACCGTTGTCGTCGAAATACCTTGCGCGCCAACGCTTGCCGACGCCGTGGCGTGCCGGCTGATTGCCGCCTGCCGCCCCGGAGCACGGGCCAGCGATCTGCTCGCGGCTTACGACCTGGCCGCCGAGCCGCTGCCGCTGACGTCCGTCGCGCACGGACTGGGCCTGGGCTTCGATCCGCCGGTGATCTCGCGGCAGCTTCCGGACACCGCCGAACACGAACATCTCGACCCCGGAATGGAGTTGGCGCTCACCGGCTACGTGTGGCAGGAAGGCGTCGGCGGGGTTCTGCACCGCGACACTGTGCTCATCACCGACAGCGGGCCCGAGGTGCTCACCGCCAGCCCGTCCTGGCAGTAGCCAACACGAAGGCTCGTCGCGTCCCGAGCGGCTAAGCCGCCACCTCCGATCGGCGACCGCGTGCAGCAGTGCCGAGCGGGTGCGGTCATCGCGGACCGCAGCAGCGCCGGTTACGCGGCATAGCTGGTGAGTATCGCCACCCGGAACGGTTCGGGCATCAGATAAAGGGCGCCGAAACAGCAGACGGCGTCGAATGTTTCATCGCCGAACGGCAGCGTGCTCGCGTCGCCGCGGACGTAACAGGTGCGCGGTCCGCTGTTGTCCAGCACGGCGCGAGCCAGCGTCGGCTCGGAGATGTCCTGCCCGACGGCGAGGCCGCCGGCGGGCAGTCGTCGCGCCAAAGGCCCGGTGAAATTGCCTGGGCCACAAGCGATGTCGAGCAACCTGCGCGCGCCGGACAGATGTAGTGCCTCGGCCGCGCGGCGTTGCTCGGCACCGGTGGTGACACCGCTGGCAATGTAGAACGCAACCGGGCGCCACCGTCGTTCGTACACGCCAGCGACGAACGGGCTGTTCATCGCGCGCTGGGCGAACGTGGGGACACCCACCGCCGTTGATTCGCCCAGCACGTCGAGGAAACCGTGCCGCAGGGTAGCTGTGCGGTCGAGCAGGTTGCGGGTTGTCTCCAGCGGATCGCCGGCGATGTCCATCCCGTGAGTCTGGACCCGACCTTGCTGCGACCCGAACGCAACCCATAACCTGGGCAACATCGGACCGCGACCGGGCGTCGCCGCCCGGCGCGTGTGAGACGGCGACAGGGGCGGAGCGGGCATCGTGACCGAATTGACCGCGCTGCGCGCCGACGAGCTCGCCGCATTGGACATCTTCACTGGATGTCCGCCGGAGGATCTGATGCCGCTGGCGGCGAGCCTGCAACCGTTGCAGGCCACTGCCGGCCAAGTGCTCATGCGCCAAGGTGAGCAGGCGGTGTCGTTTCTGCTCATCTCGTCGGGCACCGCCGAGATCAAGCACGTCGGGGACGACGACGCGGTGACCCTCGAGCACGTGTCGGCCGGCACGATCGTCGGCGAGATTGCCCTGCTGCGCGACATCCCGCGGACGGCGACCGTGATCACGACCGAGCCGTTGACCGGCTGGATCGGTGACAACGACGCGTTCGCCCGGTTGGTGCACATCCCGGGAATCATGGGCCGGCTGGCGCGCACCGTGCGCCAGCGACTCGCCGCTTTCCTGACGCCGATCCCGGTCACGGTTCGCGACGGAACAAAATTACTGCTCCGTCCGGTGTTGCCCGGCGACAGCGAGCGAACCATGCAGGGGCATGTCCGGTTCTCCAGCGAGACGCTGTATCGGCGGTTCATGTCACCGCGGGTTCCCAGTCCGGCGTTGATGGACTACTTGGCCGAGGTGGACTATGTCGACCACTTCGTGTGGGTGATGACCGATCAGCAGGGCAACCCGGTTGCGGACGCCCGCTTCGTTCGAGACGATCACCACCCCGGCATCGCCGAGATCGCGTTTACCGTTGCCGACGCCTTTCAGGGACGCGGTATCGGTTCCTTCCTGGTCGCCGCACTCTCGGTGGCCGCCCGGGTCGACGGAGTCGAAAAGTTCTCCGGCCGGATGCTCGCCGACAACGTGGCGATGCGGACGATCATGGACCACTACGGCGCTTTCTGGCAGCGCGACGACGTCGGGGTGGTCACCACTGTCATCGACGTGCCGCGTGATACGTCGTTGAGCGATGAAATGACGGACAAGATCAAACACGCTGCACGCCAAGTTATTCGGGCTGTGGGCTAGCATGCGGCTCTTGGCCGCTGCGGTGGGTGTCGTTATTCTGCTGCTCGGGTCATGTGCGCAGCCACGCCAACCCGCACAGGCGCCGTCGCGTACCGCTTCGGCTCGCCATATCGACCCCGGCAACATCAGACGGATGCGACGCGACCTGCCGCCTGGCTATGAGGTGACCGCCGTTTCGGGCCAGGCCGCTCCACCGGCGATCTGGGGCCTTGGCGGGAATACCGCGTCGACCCCCGCGCGCTGCGCGGCGCTGGCCGACCCGGGCGGCGGTCACGGGCAATCCGCTCAAGGCATTTCGGGTTCCGGTGCAGGCGGCATCCTGTACGCGGTGGTCGCGGCCGCGCCGAGCGGTTCCGTCTCGCTGGATCAGTCCCTGGTTGCCCAGTGCCGAACGTGGACCATGACCAGCAGGCGCGCCACTGCCCGCGTACACCTGGTCGACGCTCCTCGCATCGACGGCGCCGTCACTCTGGGCATGGCTACCGACATCACCACGTCGGTTGAAGGCGGCAACGAAATCGGCTACCGGGCAAACACCTTCACGGCTTATCTTGGCGATTACTACGCGTTCACCACGCTGATCAGTGACCCCGGTTCACCGCAGTCGCCGCTGGGGCCGCAGTTCGCGGCCGACCTGCTGGTGAAAACCGCGTCGACGTTACGCGCCTGAAGGCGGTGCGTTAGATTGACGCGGATGATGCGGATAGCGGTCGGAAGTGCGTGCTTGCTGGTGGCCTGCGCACACGGCTCCTCGGGCAAGGCCCCTTCCGCGGACATCTCCAAGATTTCGCAGGTGGAATCGAGCTTCGGACCCGGATATAAGGTCAAGGACGTCCCGAAAACCGGAATTGATCCCAAGGTGCTCTCAACCCACAAGCTTCCGCCGGGGCTGAGGTTCGACCCTCCCGATTGCTCATCGTTTGTGGTCGGCGAGGACATGCCGCCGGGTCTGCAGGGGAACATGGCCGCCGTCGCCGCCGAGGGCGCCGGCAACCGCTTCATTGTCATGGCCGTGCAGACGTCGCAGCCCGTGCCGTTCAACGAGCCCGGACGCAACTGCAGGAAAGTGGCATTCCAGGGCGGCCGGGTGCGCGGTCTGATCGAGGTCGTCGATGCGCCGCAGATCAAGGGGGCACGGACCCTGGGCGTGCACCGTGTCCTGCAAACGGTGGTCAACGGAAAGCCGCGTAGCGGCGAGCTTTACAACTACTCGGCGCGTTTCGGCGACTATCAGGTGATCATCACCGCCAACCCGCTGCTGCAACCGGACAAGCCGGTCACTGCCGTCGACACCAATCGGGCGCGCGACTTGCTGGTCAAATCCGTCGCGGCAATCCGAAGCTGATTTTTAGCGCACGTCGTTCGGCCGGAACTGGATACTGACCCGGGCGCCGATAGCCGACGACGTTTTGGGAACCGAGTGCTCCCAGGTTCGCTGACAGGAACCGCCCATCACGAGCAGATCGCCATGAGCCTGCGGCAGCCGCAACGAGCGCCCCTGGGAAGGCCGGGCGCGCGGCCGCAGCGCGAAGGTGCGGGTGGCGCCCAGGCTGACGATCGCCACCATGGTGTCCTGGGTGCTGCTGCGGCCGATGGTGTCACCGTGCCACGCGACGCTGTCCGAGCCGTCGCGATACCAGCACAGGCCCACGGTGGTGAACGGCTCGCCCAACTCGCCGGCATAGATGTCGTTGAGCCGCCGGCGTAACCGGCCCAGCCGCGGATGCGGCGGATCCTCGACGGCGAGGTCGTGAAAACTCACCAGGCGGGGCACATCGAGCACGCGGTCGTACATCTTCCGGCGATCGGCTCGCCATGGCACTGCCGTCAGCAGTTCGCTCAACAAGTCGTCGGCGCCGGTCAGCCAACCGGACCGGATGTCGATCCAGGCTCCGTTGCCCAGCGGCCTGCGTTCGTTGCACTCGAACAACGATTCTTGGACCGCAATCGCCACGGGCTCAAGTCTATCGCACACTCGTTCGAACTCGCGCGGCGACGATGCAGAGCGCCACCCGAACCACAGCCGGCCTGGCGAGCACGTCGCCCCGGATTGGACAACGCGCAACTGCGCAGACTTGGCGAGGTTGTCGCGCCAGCCGGCCGACAGCCTCGCCCACCGTCGAAGTGCAACGTTCGACACCGCAACGCCGGCCCGAGCCGACAGTTCGCGCGGAAGCAGTTCCTCGGTGTCGGCAACCTGAACCAAACTTGAGGTGGCGGTTCCGGTTACCGTGCTAAGTGTGAGTAGTGGCGAGCTGGGGTGCAACTCCGAACTGGGCAGGCTCAGGGTAGCCATCCTGCACCGACCAGGCGCCGAACTGCGCCGACTCACGCCGCGCAACAACGATGATCTGCTGTTCGACGGATTGCCCTGGGTCGCAAGGGCGCAGGAAGAACACGATATGTTCGCCGAATTGCTGCGATCCCGCGGCGTCGAGGTGCTGCTGCTGTCCGACCTGCTGACCGAAGCTCTGGTCAGTGGCGCTGCCAGGATGCAGGGCATCGCCGCGTCAGTTGACGCGCTGCGGCTTGGAGTGCCTTTAGCGCATGAGCTCTCGGCCTATCTGCGGGGCCTTGACCCGGCCGCGTTGGCGCATGTGCTGATGGCCGGCATGACGTTCGCCGAGTTGCCTTCAGATGCGCGCGCGGATGACTCGCTGGTGCATCGGATGCATCACGACAACGACTATGTCATCGAGCCGCTGCCTAACCTGGTGTTCACCCGCGACTCGTCGATCTGGGTCGGACCCCGGGTCGTCATCCCGTCGCTGGCGCTTCCTGCGCGTGCGCGTGAGGCGTCGTTGACCGACCTGATCTATGCGCACCACCCGCGGTTCACCGGTGTGCGCCGGGCCTACGAGTCGCGCACCGCGCCCGTGGAAGGCGGTGACGTGTTGTTGCTGGCGCCGGGTGTGATCGCCGTCGGAGTAGGCGAGCGGACCACTCCGGCCGGAGCGGAAGCCTTGGCGCGCAGCCTGTTCGCCGACAACCTGGCCAGCACGGTATTGGCCGTGCCGCTGGCCAGAAAACGAGCGCAGATGCACCTCGACGCGGTGTGCACGATGGTCGACACCGATGCGGTGGTGATGTACGCCAGCATCGTCGACGCGTTGTCCGCCTTCACGATTGAGTGCACGCCCGATGGTGTGAAGATTTTCGACGAAGCGCCGTTCGTCGAAGCCGCGGCCGCCGCGATGGGTATCGACGAGTTGCGCGTCATCGACACCGGGCCCGATGCCCTTGTCGCCGAACGTGAACAGTGGGACGACGGTAACAACACGTTGGCGCTGGCGCCCGGCGTCGTCGTCGCCTATGAGCGCAACGCGCGGACCAACGCTCGTCTTGAGGACGCCGGGGTCGAGGTACTGACGATCGCCGTCTCGGAACTGGGCGCCGGTCGCGGCGGCCCGCGGTGCATGTCCTGTCCCGCGGCCCGCGATCCGCTGTAGGGCCGCATTGAGATTGCGCTCATGGCTGTGCTTTGGGCGATTTCACGACCGTGTGTGCAATTTCAATGGTTCGCGCGAGTCGAGGGCGAGGATCACAGCCCTGGCTGCTGTTTCGGCGCCCAGCGCTACCGCCAACTGGGCAGCCAGATCTCCATGTTCCAGGTGGACTGCGAAATCGGCTGACCGGTGAGCACCGGAAACAGCCACGCGAAGTTGGTCAAAACCAATGCGACGTAGCAGGATACCGCGATCACGCCGAGGGTGCGGCGCTCAGCGCTCTGACCCGGTTTGTAGAGGATGTCGCCGAGGATCAGTGCGATCGCCATCACCAGAAACGGCGCCATGGTGGCCGCGTAGAAGAAGTACATCTGCCGGTCGATGTCGGCGAGCCACGGCAGCCACCCGGCGCAGTAGCCGACCAGTACCGCGGCGTAGCGCCAGTCGCGGCGCACGATCATCCGCCAGCATGCGTAGCCGAGGACTGGCGCCGAAAGCCACCACATCGCCGGTGTGCCGACCAGCATCACCGCTTTGACGCACGACTGCGCGCCGCAACCGGGGACGTTTTGCTGGTCGATGGCGTAGAGCACCGGTCGCAGCGACATCGGCCACGCCCACGGTTTGGATTCCCAAGGATGGTAGTTGCCCGCCGAATTCGTCAGGCCGGCATGGAACTGGTAGGCCTTGGCGGTGTAATGCCACAGTGATCGGATGGCATCGGGTAGCGGGAAATTCGTTTGCGGCCCAATCGATTGGCCGACCTCGTGTCGATCGATGGCGGTCTCGGAGGCGAACCAGGGTGCATAGCTGGCCAGATACACCGCCAGCGGGATGACTAGAAAAGCGTAGGCAGTAGGGACGACGTCGCGGCGGACGACGCCGAGCCACGGGCGCAGCACTTGGTATTGGCGGCGTGCAGCAGCGTCGAACGCCAATGACAGCAACCCGAAGAACACCACGAAGTACAGCCCGGACCACTTTGTCCCACAAGCCAAACCGAGCAGCACGCCGGCGCCGAACCGCCACCAACGTACACCTAGCCGCGGTCCCCACACCGTCTCGTTGCTGCGGCCCTCGGTCAGCGCCACGTGCATCCGCTCGCGCACCTGGTCCCGGTCGACGATCAACGCGCCGAACGCCGCCACCACGAAAAAAGCCAGGAAGCCGTCCAGCAGTGCGGTGCGCGCCACGACAAAGCTGACCCCGTCGCCGATCAGCAGCAGTCCGGCGATGGCGCCGACCAACGTCGAGCGGCTGATCCGTCGCACGATCCGCACGACCAGGCCGACCAGCACAATGCCGAGGACCGCGCCGGTGGACCGCCAGCCCAGCCCGTTGTAGCCGAAGATCGCTTCACCGATCGCGGTCAGTTGCTTGCCCACCGGCGGATGAACGACCAGACCATAGCCGGGGTTGTCCTCCACGCCGTGGTTGTGCAGCATCTGCCACGCCTGCGGCGCGTAATGCTTTTCGTCGAAAATCGGTGTGCCGGCATCGGTCGGTGAACCGAGGTTTATCGTCCGGGTAACCGCTGCAAGAGCAGTGATCACCACCGTCACGACCCAGCCCTCTAACCGGTCGACGGGCCCGAAATCGGGCCTTGGTGTCACCGGCCCGGGGCTGACGAGGGGAACGGACCGCTCGGTAGCGACGAGTTCATCGGGAGGAGCGGTCACGCGACCGATCGTAGGCTGTGGGCGATGACCGCGCGCCGGCGACGATGCAGGGCGAAGCGATGAGGAGGAGCGGCGCATGACCGCGCGCCGGCGACGATGCAGGGCGAAGCGATGAGGAGGAGCGGCGCATGACCGCGCGCCGGCGACGATGCAGGGCGAAGCGATGAGGAGGAGCGGCGCATGACCGCGCGCCGGCGACGATGCAGGGCGAAGCGATGAGGAGGAGCGGCGCATGACCGCGCGCCGGCGACGATGCAGGGCGAAGCGATGAGGAGGAGCGGCGCATGACCGCGCGCCGGCGACGATGCAGGGCGAAGCGATGAGGAGGAGCGGCGCATGACCGCGCGCCGGCGACGATGCAGGGCGAAGCGATGAGGAGGAGCGGCGCATGACCGCGCGCCGGCGACGATGCAGGGCGAAGCGATGAGGAGGAGCGGCGCATGACCGCGCGCCGGCGACGATGCAGGGCGAAGCGATGAGGAGGAGCGGCGCATGACCGCGCGCCGGCGACGATGCAGGGCGAAGCGATGAGGAGGAGCGGCGCATGACCGCGCGCCGGCGACGATGCAGGGCGAAGCGATGAGGAGGAGCGGCGCATGACCGGTGGTCGACTGTTGCTGGGTGCGACGCCGCTCGGTCAGCCGTCCGATGCCTCACCGCGGCTGATCGCCGCGCTGTCGTCGGCCGACATAGTGGCCGCCGAGGACACCCGCCGGGTGCGAACACTGGCCAAGGCGCTCGATGTTCGGATCGGCGGCAATATCGTCAGCTTCTTCGATCACGTCGAGGCGTCCCGCGTGCCTGAGCTGGTCGACGCGATCGGCGCGGGCGCTACGGTGCTGGTGGTCAGCGACGCCGGGATGCCGCTGATCAACGACCCCGGCCACCGGCTGGTGGCGGCGTGCCTCGACGCCGGTCTGCCGGTGCGGTGTCTGCCGGGGCCGTCGGCGGTGACCACCGCGCTGGCGGTCTCGGGCATGCCGTCGGACAAGTTCTGCTTCGAGGGATTTGCGCCGCGCAAGCATTCGGCGCGCAGGGCTTGGCTGGCATCGCTGGCCGACGAGCGGCGCACGACGGTGTTCTTCGAATCGCCGCGCCGGATACCCGCATGCCTGCGTGATGCAGTCGAACAACTCGGCGGCGACCGGCGGGCCGCGGTGTGCCGAGAGCTGACCAAGGTGCACGAGGAAGTGGTGCGCGGAGCGCTGGCCGAACTGGCGGCGTGGGCGGCCGACGGCGTGCTGGGCGAGATCACCGTCGTGCTGGCCGGCGCCATCCCGCGCGCCGACCTGTCGGCGGTGGTGACCCAGGTGAGTGCTCTGGTCGATGCGGGGATGGGCGTCAAAGACGCCTGCGCGCAGGTGATTGCCGCTACGCCGGGAGCACCGTCACGGCGTGAGCTCTACGACGCGGTGCTGCGCGCCGGGCGACGATGCGCGCCGTGAAGCGGCGGGCTGAGGAGGCGGGCAATTGGTTCGCGCAGCTGAGCCGGCACCCGCCTCGAGAATGGGCGCCGCTTTGTGCAGGCATTCGTCCCATTCGGCGTCGGCGTCTGAGTCGGCGGTGATTCCGCCGCCAGAGCCCAGCACCGGGTTACCGGCCGGGTCGAATTCCACGGTGCGGATCGCGACGTTCAGCTCACAGCCGGCGACCGGCGATGCCAAACCGACTGTGCCGCAATATACTCCACGCCTAGCCTGCTCCCACTGCGAAATCAGTTGTCGGGCACGGAGTTTAGGAGTACCGGTAACCGAAGCCGGCGGGAAGGCGGCGTCGAGCAATACCGATGTCGGCAGCTCGACCGGCACCAGCGCCGACACAGTGGACACCAGGTGCCATACGCCCGGCGCGGGCCGCACCACCAGCAGCTCGGGCACGGCCACCGAGCCGGTGACGGCGACGCGACCCAGGTCATTGCGGACCAGGTCCACGATCATGATGTTCTCGGCGACGTCCTTGACCGAGGCTCGCAGCGACGAGGGCGGGGCGTCGAGCGGCAGCGTGCCTTTGATCGGGCTCGATGTGACGACCTCACCGCGACGGCGCAAAAACAGCTCCGGCGACAGCGAGGCCACCGCCCCCCACGGTCCGGCGACGAACGCGGCCCGCGCCGGTGCGGTGCGCGCAACACCGTCGAGGAAGAAATCCAGCGGTTCGCCGGTGATCGTGCCGGCGAACCGGGTGCACACGCAGGCCTGGTAGACCTCGCCCGCGCGGATCGCCTCCAGGCAGGCCAGCACTCCGCTGCGATGCGCCCGACGGTCGGCGGCGTCCCAGTCGATGCGGTAGGGCCGCGGCGACACCGGGCCCGTCAGGGCCTCCGATAGCCACGCCGGCATCGGGGCACCGGACAGGCTCTCGTACCACCACTGCCGGTCACGATCGAGGCGCAGTACGCAGTCCGTCCATCCGCCCGCGGCGTCGGGTATTCGCGGGGGCCGTCCGTCGGCGCCCGGATCGGGGTAAGACAGGTAGCCGATCCAGCCACCGCCCACTGTCGTGCGGTCTGCACCCGGTCGCACGGCGAACGCATCGGCGGTATCGACGGGTCGCACCGACACACTCGGCGCGATCACCGCCAGCGCACCGAACCAGTCACCGGTCAGCGCAGCCGGCGGCGGCAGATCCAGCCGGTTGGTGGCGTCGCCGATGGCGCGCAGCACCTCGGGAGCGCCGCCAAGATCGCCGAGCCGGTCGATTCTCACCTGTCCAGCTTGGTGTGTTGGGCGAGCAGACGCAAAAGCCCCCGACACGCCGAGCTAAAAGGGCTTTTGTGTCTGCTCTGCCGAGGAAGCTCAGCCGCGGCTGAGCTCGTGTGGAGTTGTCAGTCTGGTCAGCTTGTCGGGGTTGCGCATCGCGTAGAAGTTGGTGATCTTGCCGTCGAGGATCTCGATGGTGAACACGCCCTCGAGCAGGTCGCCGCGGTACATCAGGACGGCCGGGGCGGCGTTGCACACCACCATCTCCACGCGGACCTCGGGAATTTGGGCGGCTCGGCCCACCAGCCCGACGACAGCCCGAGCGACTTTTTCGGCTCCGAGCACCGGTCGGCGCGCCGCGCTGGCCTTACCGCCGCTGTCGGCGGTCCATGCCACGTCGGGTGCCAGCGTTGCCATCACGGTCTCGACGTCGCCGCTGGCCGCTGCGGCCATGAACTCTGCGGTGATACGCGCGCTCTGCTCCGGGTCCACCGGCGAAAAGCGCCTGCGCCGGGCCTGCACGTGTTCGCGGGCCCGATGGGCGACTTGCCGCACCGCCGCCACGGATTTGCCTACTGCGGCGGCGATTTCGTCATAATCGAAGCCGAACACCTCGCGCAGCACGAACACTGCACGTTCGTCAGGGCCCAACGTCTCCAGCAGTACCAGCATTGCCATCGAAACCGATTCGGCCAGTATGACGTCCGCCGAGGCGTCCTGCTCCTCGAGCAGCAGCGGCTCGGGCCGCTTGCCGCCCTTGAACCAGAAGTACGAGCCGGGCTCGGTGGCCTCACGGCGGATCGCCCACACCGTCGCCTTGCAGATGGTCTCCTTGAGCGACGCGGTGATCCGGCCACTGATGACGGCAGGCCCCAAATCGCTAGCGCATCAGCGTAATTCCTTCGTGCGCACAGGGCGACTCATTCGGCTTGGTAGCGCGGGAACACGCCGGTGGGCGCCGGCAGCACCGTGCCGGGCGCCAGGCGCGCACCGACCGCGGCGAATGTCCACTGGTCCTCCGGCTGGCCAAGCAATTCCAACAGCTTGCCCGCCGACTCGGGCATCACCGGCTGGATCAACAACGCTGCGATTCGCACCACCTCGCACGTGGTGTAAAGCACGGTAGCGAAACGGATCTGGTCTGCTTCCGAGTCGCTCTTGCGCAACACCCACGGCTGCTGCGCGGAGAAGTATCTGTTCGCACCGCCGAGCATCAGCCAAATCGCCTCAAGTGCCAAATGCATTGCCTGGCAATTGAACTCGGTGCGCACCCGGTCGAGCAGGCCATCGGCGGCAGCCAGCAATTCGGTGTCGTCGGCGGTGAAATCACCTGGCGTCGGGACGATTCCGTCGAGATTCTTCGCCACCATCGACAGCGATCGCTGCGCCAGGTTGCCCAACTCATTGGCCAGGTCGGCGTTGGTCCGGGCGATGATCGCCTCTTCGCTGTAGCTGCCGTCCTGGCCGAAGGGCACTTCGCGCAGGAAGAAGTAGCGCACCTGGTCCACGCCGAACTCGTCGACCAGAGCGACGGGATCGATTACGTTGCCGACCGATTTGCTCATCTTCTCGCCGCTGTTAAGCACGAAGCCGTGCGCGAAAACCCTTCTCGGCAGCTCAATTCCGGCGGACATCAGAAATGCCGGCCAGTAGACGGCGTGGAATCGGATGATGTCCTTGCCGATCATGTGTACGTCGGCCGGCCAATAGCGGCGGAACAGCTCGGAGTCGGTGTGTGGGTAGCCGACTCCGGTGAGGTAGTTGGTCAGCGCGTCGACCCAGACGTACATGACGTGGTCGGGGTGGTCCGGAACCGGCACCCCCCAGTCGAACGACGTGCGCGAGATCGACAGATCTTTCAACCCGCCGGAGACGAAGCTGACCACCTCGTTGCGGCGCACCTGGGGTCCGATGAAGTCCGGATTGGCCTGGTAGTGAGCCAGCAGCTTGTCGCCGTACGCTGACAGCCGGAAGAAATAGGTCTGCTCTTCTGTCCAGGTGACCGGGGTGCCGGTTTCGACGGCGATGCGGGTACCGGTGGCGTCGAGAGCCGTTTCGTCTTCGGTGAAGTAGCGCTCGTCGCGCACCGAATACCAGCCGGAGTAGGTGTCCAGGTAGATGTCGCCGGCATCGGCCATCCGCTGCCAGATGGCCACCGACGCCGCGTGGTGGTCGGCATCGGTGGTGCGGATGAACCGGTCGAACGAGATGTTGAGCTTGTCTTGCAGCCGCTGAAACACGTCGGAGTTCCGCTTGGCAAGGTCTCGCGGCGACAGGCCTTCGGCGGCGGCTGCCTGCGCCATTTTCAGGCCGTGCTCATCGGTTCCGGTCAGGAAGCGCACGTCGAAGCCATCGAGCCGCTTGAAGCGCGCGATGGCGTCCGTGGCGATGTACTCGTAAGCGTGCCCGATGTGCGGGTCGCCGTTCGGGTACGTGATCGCGGTGGTGACGTAGTAGGGCCTCATCGAGACTCACCCTATTGTGTGCGGGTGAGTTCCAAACGCCAGCCGCCGCCGGCTCCCGAGCCGTTGAGCCCGCTGATCGACGCGCACACCCACCTCGACGCGTGCGGCGCGCAGGACGGTGACGACGTGCGCGCGATCGTCAGCCGCGCCGCGGCGGTCGGCGTCGTCGCGGTGGTCACCGTCGCCGACGACCTGGCCTCGGCGCGGTGGGCGACACAGGCCGCCGAGTGGGATCCGCGGGTCTACGCCGCGGTCGCGCTGCACCCGACCCGCGCCGGCGCGCTCACCGATGCCGCCCGAGCCGAGATCGAACGGTTAGCCGACTACCCGCGCGTGGTGGCCATCGGCGAGACCGGGATGGACTTGTACTGGCCGGGCCGGCTGGAGGGGTGCGCGGAGCCGGCGCTGCAGCGGGAGGCCTTCGCGTGGCACATCGATCTGGCCAAACGGACCGGTAAGCCGCTGATGATCCACAACCGGGACGCCGACGCCGCGGTGCTCGACGTGCTGCGTGCCGAGGGCGCGCCGGACACCGTGATCTTCCATTGCTTCTCCTCGGATAGCGATATGGCTCGCGCGTGCGTCGACGGCGGCTGGTTGGTCAGCCTGTCCGGGACGGTGAGTTTCCGTAACGCCCGTGAGCTGCGCGAAGCCGTCCCACTCGTCCCGTTGGCGCAGCTGCTGGTGGAGACCGACGCACCGTTTTTGACCCCGCATCCGCATCGCGGTGCGCCCAACGAGCCATACTGCCTGCCTTACACTGTTCGGGCGCTGGCCGAACTCGTTGATCGGCCGGCCGACGAACTGGCCGAGGCGACCACCGGCAATGCCCGGCGGGCCTACCGACTGGCCGCAGAGGGTTAATAGTCCGTTAATGCGGTGGCCGCGGAGTTGCTCTATCGAGGCCGGTTCGTTACCGTCTTGTGATCGAACGGTGAGGCCCCAGGTGGGCCTTTTGCTTTGTTGACGGATTGCTTTGTTGACGGATTGCTTTGTTGACGGACTGTTACTGAAGTGGTTGCTGAAGTCGGGGATACACGAACATTGAACGTAGTTGCGAAACTCCACCAGGCTCCCTCACCGGCTCTGCGGCTTTTGGTCGCGGGCTTCTTGCTGGTGTTGGCGTTCGCCGGCGGCTATGCCGTCGCCGACTACAAGACGGTGACGCTGACCGTCGACGGAACCGCCATGACCGTGACCACCATGAAGTCGCGGGTGATCGACATCATCAGGGAGAACGGGTTCAGCGTCAGCGAGCGTGACGACCTTTATCCCGCAGCCGGCGAGCGGGCCCGCAACGACGAGAACATCGTGTTGCGGCGCAGCCGACCGCTGCAGATCTCGCTGGACGGCCAGAATGCCGAGCAGGTCTGGACGACGGCGTCGACGGTCGACGAGGCGTTGGCGCAACTGGCGATGACCGACACGGCTCCCGCCGCGGCCTCGCGCGGCAGCCGGGTCCCGCTGGCCGGCATGGCGTTGCCGGTGGTCAGCGCCAAGACGGTCGAACTCGACGACGGCGGTGCGGTGCGCAACGTGCACCTGGCCGCGGCCAGGGTCGGGGACCTGCTGGGCAGCATCGGCGCGCCGCTGTTACAGAGCGACCAGGTCACTCCGGGCGCGGCCGCACCGGTGATCGACGGCATGCACATCCAGGTGACCCGCAACCGCATCGAGAAGATCACCGCGCGGGTTCCGCTGGACCCGCCGAGGCGCCGGATCGAGGACCCGGATATGAACATGGACCGCCAGGTCGTCGAGGACCCAGGTGCCCCAGGCGCCCAGGATGTGACGTTCGCGGTGTCCAAGGTCAACGGCGTCGAAACCGGCCGGCTGCCGGTTGCCAGCCACGTGATTACACCCGCCCGCGAGGCGGTCGTGCGGGTCGGCGCCAAACCCGGCACCGAGACTCCGCCGGTGGGCAACAGAGAAATCTGGGACGCCATCGCGCGCTGCGAGTCCGGCGGAAACTGGGCGATCAACACCGGAAACGGGTACTACGGCGGGGTGCAATTCGACCAAAGCACCTGGGAGCGCAACGGCGGGCTGCGGTATGCCCCACGCGCCGACCTCGCCACGCGCGAAGAACAGATCGCCATTGCCGAGTCGGTACGGGCTGCCCGTGGGGTATCGCCGTGGCCGGTGTGCGGGGGTCGGCGCTGACCATCCGGTTGCTCGGGCGCACCGAGATCCGAAGGTTGGCCGAAGAACTCGAACTGCGGCCCCGCAAAGCGTTGGGACAGAACTTCGTCCACGATGCGAACACGGTGCGACGGGTGGTGTCGGCGTCCGGGGTCAACCGGCACGATCACATCCTGGAGGTCGGCCCCGGCCTGGGCTCGCTCACGCTCGCGCTGCTGGACCGCGGGGCCACCGTCAGCGCCGTCGAGATCGACCCCGTGCTGGCCGCTAGGCTGCCCCAGACCGTTGCCGAGCATTCACACAGCGAAGTCCACCGGCTGACGGTGATCAACCGCGGCGTCTTGTCGATCGGACCCGGCGATCTTGCTGCCGAGCCGACAGCAGTCGTGGCGAACCTGCCCTACAACGTCGCCGTTCCCGCGCTGCTGCACCTGCTGGCCGAATTCCCGTCGCTGCGCACCGTGATGGTGATGGTGCAGGCCGAAGTCGCCGAACGACTGGCGGCCGAACCGGGCGGCAAGGAGTACGGCGTTCCCAGCGTCAAGGTCCGCTATTACGGCCAGGTTCGCCGTCACGGCACGGTGTCGCCGACCGTCTTTTGGCCCATTCCGCGTGTTTATTCGGGCCTGGTGCGCATTGACCGGCATGCAAACCCGCCCTGGCCGACCGACGCGGCCTTTCGTCGAAACGTGTTCAAACTCGTCGATATCGCATTCGCCCAACGGCGCAAGACATCTCGCAACGCGTTCGCCGAGTGGGCGGGTTCGGGCAACGAATCGGCGAGCCGCTTGCTGGCCGCCAGCATCGACCCGGCACGTCGGGGCGAGACGCTGACTATCGACGAATTCGTGCGGCTGTATCAGCGCTCCGGTGATGCTGGCCACACCGACGCCGCGGGCGGCCAGCATCGGCACGCCCCGGCGAGCTAACCGCTCAACGGGTAGGGGTTTGCCGGCCGCGAGCGATAAAGTCGCGTGCGATGCCGACGGACCCGAACACCGCCGCTCAGTGGGCGCCCACTGGGTCGGTTACCGTTCGGGCGCCCGGCAAGATCAACCTCTATTTGGCCGTCGGCGCTCGGCGGGAGAACGGCTATCACGACCTGACGACGGTGTTCCACGCGGTTTCCCTGGTCGACGAGATCACGGTCCGCAACGCCGACGTGCTGTCGCTCGAGATCAGCGGCGAGGGCGCCGGTCAGCTACCCCTCGACGAGCGCAATCTCGCGTGGCAGGCCGCCGAGCTGATGGCTGACCACGTCGGCCGGGCGTCCGATGTCTCGATCGCGATCGACAAGTCCATCCCGGTGGCCGGCGGTATGGGGGGTGGCAGTGCGGACGCGGCGGCGGTGCTGGTCGCGGTCAACGCGCTATGGGAACTCGGCGTGCCGCGCCGCGACCTGCACATGCTCGCCGCGAAGCTGGGCAGCGACGTGCCGTTCGCGCTGAACGGGGGCACCGCGCTGGGCACCGGTCGCGGCGAGGAACTGGCTACTGTGCTGGCCCGCAACACCTTCCATTGGGTGCTGGCGTTCGCCGAGGGTGGGTTGTCCACCCCGGCGGTGTTCGCCGAGCTGGACCGGCTCAGGGAAGTTGGGCAGCCGCCAACGCTCGACGAGCCCGGCCCGCTTCTGGCGGCGCTGGCGGCCGGTGACCCGGAGCGGCTGGCGCCGCTGCTGGGCAATGAACTGCAGGCGGCCGCGCTGAGCAAGGCTCCGGCGTTACGCCGCGTCCTACGCGCCGGCATCGAGGCGGGGGCGCTGGCCGGAATCGTGTCCGGTTCCGGACCGACATGTACGTTTCTGTGCCGGTCTGCACCCGCTGCGGTGGACGTGGGCACCGAGCTGTCCGGGGTCGGTGTTTGCCGCACGGTGCGCGTCGCCAGCGGGCCGGTGCACGGCGCGCGGGTGGTGTCGGCGCCCGGCACCAGTGTGTGACATCGGCCAGAATCGGTGCGTGAGTTTGGCAGTCCCTTAAGAGGAGTTTAAGATGTTGGACGGTGACGGATACCGGTGAAGAAAAGCGCCTGGTTCTCCCGCCCGCCGGCCATGCCGGCGGGCGTTGTGTGAACGCAACCGGTGGTGTCCCCGCTGCAACTGCGACGTTGCGCGAGGTTACTGATTCATCACCGTTTCGAGACGAAATTGCTCCCCAATCGTGGGCAGGCGGCTGCACCAAAGTGTGGTTGAGCAGGAGCAGCATTAGATGCTGGGCGTTGGCACCGGAACCGAGGAGGCTACCGTGAGCAGGTTTACCGAGAACATGTTCCGCAACGCTCACGAGAGCACAAAGGGCATGGTGACCGGCGAGCCGCACCACCCGGTTCGGCGCACCTGGCTCGAGGTGCACGAGCGTGCCCGCCGCGTGGCCGGCGGCCTGGCGGCGGCCGGGATCGGCCACGGTGACGCGATCGGCGTGCTCGCTGGAGCGCCGGTGGAAATCGCGCCGACCGCTCAGGGGCTGTGGATGCGCGGCGCCAGCCTGACCATGCTGCACCAGCCCACACCGCGCACCGACCTCGAGTCGTGGGCCAAGGACACCACGATCGTCGTCGACATGATCGAGGCCAAGGCGGTGGTTGTCTCCGAGCCGTTCATGCCGGCCGTGCCGGTGCTCGCGGGACGCGGTCTCAAAGTGCTGACCATCGAGCAACTGCTGGCGTCCGACCCGATCGACCCTGTCGACACCGATGAGGACGACCTGGCGTTGATGCAGCTGACGTCGGGCTCCACCGGTTCGCCGAAGGCCGTGCACATCACCCACCGCAACATCTACTCCAACGCCGAGGCGATGTTCGTCGCCGCCAAGATGGATCCCAGCGGCAACGATGTGATGCTCAGCTGGCTGCCGTGTTTTCACGACATGGGCATGGTCGGCTTCTTGACCGTGCCGATGTACTTCGGTGTCGAACTGGTCAAGGTCACGCCGATGGACTTCCTGCGCGACACGTTGTTGTGGGCCAAGCTCATCGACAAGTACGGCGGCACCATGACGGCCGCCCCCAACTTCGCCTACGCCCTGTTCGCCAAACGGCTGCGCAACCAGGCCACCCCGGGCCAGTTCGACCTGTCGACTCTGCGCTTCGCGCTCTCCGGCGCCGAGCCGGTGGACCCCGCCGACGTCGAGGATCTGATCGACGCCGGAAAGCCTTTCGGGTTGCGACCCGAGGCCGTCATGCCCGCCTACGGGATGGCCGAAACCACGCTGGCGGTGTCGTTCTCCGAACTCGGCGACGGGCTGGTGGTCGACGACGTGGATGCCGATCTGTTGGCCGCGTTGCGCCGCGCCGTGCCCGCCACCAAGGGCAATACCCGTCGGCTGGCCTCACTCGGGCCGCTGCTGCACGGCATCGAGGCCCGCATCGTCGATGAGAACGGCGCGGTGTTGCCGCCGCGCGGGGTCGGCGTCATCGAGTTGCGCGGTGAGCCGGTCACCCCGGGCTACACCACGATGGGCGGGTTCATCCCGGCGCAGGATGAGCACGGCTGGTATGACACCGGCGACCTCGGCTACCTGATGGAGAACGGCCACATCGTGGTGTGCGGTCGGGTCAAGGACGTCATCATCATGGCCGGCCGCAACATCTATCCGACCGACATCGAGCGCGCCGCTTGCCGGGTCGAGGGCGTCCGACCTGGTTGCGCGGTGGCCGTGCGCCTTGACGCCGGTCATGCCCGCGAGACCTTCGCCGTCGCAGTCGAATCCAACGCGCACCAGGATCCCGCCGAAGTGCGTCGCATCGAGCACCAGGTGGCCCACGAGGTGGTCAGAGAGGTCGACATGCGGCCGCGCAACGTCGTGGTGCTGGGCCCCGGGACGATCCCGAAGACGCCGTCGGGCAAGCTGCGACGGGCCAACTCGGTCACACTGGTCACCTAAAGCTGCGGCGAACAGACGCAGAATCGCACGAATTGGTCGTCGAACGTGCGATTCTGCGTCTGCTCGCGCGGATTACCAGGCGTGTACGCGGTTTTGGGCAGGCACCAGACCCAGCTCGACGAGCAACTCGGTGGCATCGGCGGCCTGCTCGCAAATCGTCGGCACCTCAGGGCGTTCGGCGGCGGTGAAGTTCTCCAGCACGAATGCCGCCGGGTCCTTGCGCCCCGGCGGTCGGCCGATCCCGACCCGCACCCGCTGAAAGTCCTTGTTGCCCAACGCGGCCGCAACCGAGCGCAGCCCGTTGTGACCACCCTCGCCGCCGCCGATTTTCAGCCGGATCTGCCCGAAGTCGATGTCCAGGTCGTCGTGGATGACCACCAGGTCGGCGGCGTCCACCGAATAGAACTTGGCCAGTGGGCCCACTTGGCGGCCGGACTCGTTCATATAGCAGCGCGGCTTGGCCAGCACCACCGACCGTCCACCGAGTCTGCCGGTGACAATCTCCGCGCCTGAACGCTTGTGCGCCTTGAAGGTTGAACCCAGCCGCGCGCCAAGCCGGTCGGCCACCATGAACCCCAGATTGTGCCGGGTCTGGGCATAGGTTGATCCCGGGTTGCCCAGGCCGACCACCAACAGCGGGTCGGCCATGAGCTATTCGGACCCGGGCGCCTCGGCTGCCCTGTCTGCGGAGACCTCCGCTGCCGGCTCCTCGCCCTCCGGCGCCTCGCCGGCGCCTTCGCTCTCGAGATCCGCGGCGGTCGGCGCGTTCACCACGTTGACCACCAGCATGTCCGGGTCGGACACCAAGCTGACCCCCGGAGGCAGCGTGATCTGCCGGGCGGCGAACTGGGTGCCCGGTTCGGCGCCTTCGACCGATACGACCAACTCCTCGGGAATCGAGAACGCCTCGGCCTCGATCTCGACGGTGTTGGCCTCCTGGGTGACCAGAGTGCCGTATGCCGCCTCGCCCTGGACGTCGACGCCGACCTCGACGACCACCTTCTCGCCGCGACGCACCACCAGCAGATCAGCGTGCTGGATGGTGCGGCGGATCGGGTGGATCGCGAGCGCCTTGGTCAGCGCGAGCTGCTCTGTGCCGTCGACGTCGAGGGTCAGCACCGCATTGGCGCCGGAGTGCCGCAGCACCGCGGCGAAGTCGTGTCCGGGCAACTCCAAGTGCTGGGGGTCGGCGCCGTGACCGTAGAGAACCGCGGGAACCTTGCCGTCACGCCGGGCCCGCCGGGACGCGCCTTTGCCCGTCTGGGTGCGTACCGAAACGCTTAGCTGGTTGACCGGCGAAGTCTTAGATTTGGCCATGGTGAAGAGCTCCTGTGTCAGTTTTCCGGGCATGGCGAGAATCGCGACAAACCGCTCAATCGGTCTGAATCGGTCCCCGTCGATAACGGTGGCCTGCCGATGCAGGCCCACCCTCGCCGTGACGCCCGGTCAGGTTAACGCATCGGCGCCTCAGAGCGGAAATTTCGTCTCCGTGAGCCGCTCAGACAGGTCCCACAGCGCGTTGGCGGTGGCGGCGCGTTTAGCAAGTGGACTGCGCCCGACCGGCCGGCTGCGGCCGGCCATGCCGAAGCTCGGGCCGATGAAGCTGTTGCCCGGTAAGTCCTGCGAGGCGGCATACAGCGTTTGCCGGGCGCCGAAGTCGGCGTCGGAGGCAAACACGCGGGTACCAAATGACATCAGCGCGTCGCTGAATTTGCGACCGGTTCGCCCTTGCAGGTTGGTGCGCGAGTAACCGGGGTGGGCGGCCAGCGCACGCACCGGCGAGCCGGCAGCGTCCAGGCGCCGCTGCAGCTCGCTGGTGAACATCAGGTTGGCGAGCTTGGACTGGCCGTAGGCCACCCAGGCCGAGTAGGGCCGCGAGGTCCAGTTCAGGTCGCGAAGACTGATGTAGCCCATCCAGTGCATCAACGACGACACCGTCACCACCCGGTCGGTGAGCTTGGGCAACAACAGGTTGGTCAGCGCGAAATGACCGAGATGATTGGTGCCGATCTGGCTTTCGAAGCCGTCCGCGGTCACCGCATGCGGCACCGCCATCACACCGGCGTTGTTGATCAGGACGTCGACGGTGTCCACCCCGTCGGCGAACCGCCGCACCGAGGCCAGGTTTTGCAGGTCGAGCCGGCGCACATCGACGTCTCCGCTCATGTCCCGGGCGGCGGCATCGCCCTTTGCGGTGTTGCGCACGGCGAGGACGACCTGGGCGCCGACCCGGGCCAGCTCGCGCGCCGTCACCGCTCCGAGGCCGCTGTTGGCGCCGGTGACGATCACGGTGCGCCCGGCAAACGAGGGCAGGTCTGCGGCGGTCCACTGTGTCATGGCAAACACATTAATGCCGCGGTGCAAGAGCGCCGGCAGCTACGCTGCGGCGACGGTGAATCCGTGGATGATCGACTGGATGTCGGCCGCGTCCGGAGCGGCCTGCTCGGCCAGGCTGGTGACCGCGAGCTGGGCCAGGTAGCGCTGGCGAGCGGGCGCCGGCCCGGTGGCAATGACGATCCGGTTGTAGGTGTGCATCCGCTGGCCCTTCAGGTCGTAGCTGCCCTCGATCATCGACGACGGAAAGCCATTGAAGTTGGCGCCGGACTGGTTGAGCAGTTTGAAGTTTTCCGCGAGCGTGGCATCGGCGTTGCAGTGCCTGACCACCTCGGCGGGGTCGAAATCCCCGTTCAGCTTGAACACCGTCAGCATGGCGGTGGGAATCTTGCCGCCCTTGGCGATCATCTCGGTGGTGGTCGCGACGTTCGGCTTTTCGACCTTCGCCCAGCCCGGCGGTATCGGGATCGACACGGTCAAGTCGGTCAGCTTGTCGGGCGCCACCGCCTCCCCGGTTACCCCGCTGCTTTCCAGATACTGCGCAAACGGTACCGGCGCTTCCGTCGACGTCGCCGACGTCGCGCTTGTCGAGGTCCAAATCGCTTGGTAGTCAGGGTTTTTCGGGCCGCAGCCGACTGGCAACACGGTCAAAGCCAGGGCCATGACCGCGGCTGCGCCTAACCCGGGCCTCACAGGATTTCGCGCACCCGGTCAATCGGCCGGGCCAGCCGCGTGCCTTTCGATGTCACGACAAACGGCCTTTCGATCAGGATCGGATGTTCGGCCATGGCGTCCAGCAATTGGTCATCGCTGGCGTCGGCCAGGTTGAGCTCCGCGTACAGTAGCTCGCGTTTGCGGACTGCGCTGCGCACCTCGATCCCGGCGGCGCGGATCATGCTCACCAGCTCGGCGCGGGATGGCGGTGTCTTCAGATAATGCACGATCCGCGGCTCAACACCACTGTCGCGCAGCAAGCCCAGCGTCTTGCGCGATGTGCTGCACTTGGGATTGTGGTAGATGATGGCGTCACTTGCCATCTATGCGTCCCCGTCGAATAGCCCGGTGACCGAACCGTTTTCGAACACCGCGCGGATTGTGCTGGCCAGCAGTGGCGCGATCGACAAAACCGTGAGTTGGCCGAACCGCTTTTCCTCGCCGATCGGCAGCGTGTTGGTGACGATCACTTCGCGGGCCCCGCACGCGGCGAGCCGTTCGGAGGCGGGCTCGGACAGCACGCCGTGGGTGGCCGCGATGACCACGTCCTTGGCGCCGGCGTCGCGCAGCAGGTTGATCGCGCCGGCGATGGTGCCGCCGGTGTCGATCATGTCGTCGATCAGCACACAAGTCCGGCCGGCCACCTCGCCGACGACCCGGTTGGATACCACCTGGTTGGGCGCCCGCGGGTCGCGGGTTTTGTGGATGAAGGCCAGCGGGACGCCGCCCAGCGCGTCGGCCCACTTCTCGGCGACGCGCACCCGGCCGGAGTCGGGGGAGACCACCACCATGTTGCCTTCGGGGTAGTTGTCCTTGATGTAGCCGGTCAGCAGGTTCTGCGCGCGCATATGGTCGACGGGCCCGTCGAAAAAGCCCTGGATCTGGTCGGTGTGCAGGTCGACGCTTACGATCCGGTCGGCGCCGGCGGTCTTGAGCAGGTCGGCGACCAGCCGCGCCGAGATCGGTTCGCGGCCGCGATGCTTCTTGTCTTGGCGGGCGTAGGGGTAAAACGGCATGACGGCGGTGATCCGCTTGGCGCTGCCCCGCTTGAGCGCGTCGATCATGATCAGCTGTTCCATCAGCCAGCTGTTCACCGGCGCGGGCGCCGATTGCAGGACAAACGCGTCGCAGCCGCGCACCGACTCGTGGAAGCGCACGAAAATCTCGCCGTTGGCGAACTCCCGCGCGGTCTGTGCGGTGACGTGGACGTCGAGTTCCTTGGCCACCTGCTCGGCCAGCTCGGGATGTGCGCGGCCGGAGAACAGCATCAGGTTCTTGCGGTTATCGGTCCAGTCGTGGCTCACCGTGCCGCCCTCACCGTTTCGGGGTCGAATTAGATGTCTCATCGTAAGCGAAGTGCCGCGGCGGGCCGCCGACCGACCGTCTGGTGGGCTCACCGCGCCGAGCCGGCCTCGCGTTCTCGGGCGGCCTCTGCGGCGGCGGCCGCGGCTTCTGCGGCCGAGCTGCCCGGACGCTTGCGCGCGACCCAGCCCTCGATATTGCGTTGCCGGCCGCCGGAAACCGCCAGCGCACCCGGCGGAACATCTTCGCGCACCACCGTGCCGGCGCCGGTGTACGCGCCATCGCCGACGGTGACGGGGGCCACGAACATGGTGTCTGAGCCGGTGCGCACATGCGAGCCGACCGTGGTGCGGTGCTTCGAGGCGCCGTCGTAGTTCACGAAGACGCTGGCGGCGCCGATATTGCTGTGCTCGCCGATGTCGGCGTCGCCCACATAGGTCAAGTGCGGCACCTTGGTGCCCGTGCCGATGGTGGAGTTCTTGGTTTCGACGAATGCCCCCAACTTGCCCCCGGCGCCCAGCACGGTGCCGGGCCGCAGGTAGGTGAACGGACCGACCACCGCGCCGTCGCCGATCGAGGCGCCGGCCCCGTGCGTGCGGACCACCGACGCGCGGTCGCCGACGGCGACGTCGACCAGTGTGGTGCCCGGGCCGATCTCGCAGCAACCGCCAATGCTGGTGGCGCCGAGCAGCTGTGTCCCGGGCTGGATGACGGTGTCGCGCCCGATCGTCACGTCGACGTCGATCCAGGTGGTCAGCGGATCGATGATCGTCACCCCGGCCAGCTGGTGGGCGGCGACGATGCGACGGTTGAGCTCAGCGGCCAGCTCGGCCAGCTGCACCCGGTTGTTGACGCCGGCCACCAGCGCGCTGTCATCGACATGCCTGGCCTGCACCGCGTGCCCATCCTGCCGCACGATCGAGACGACGTCGGTCAGATACAGCTCGTGTTGGGCATTGTCGGCTGACAGTCGACTCAGCGCTGAGCGCAGCGGCGCGATGCCGAAGGCGTACACCCCGGCGTTGACCTCGCGGATTTCCTGCTGAGAGGCCGTTGCGTCAGCCTGCTCGACGATCCCGATCACTTCATGGTCCTGAGTGCGCAGTATTCGGCCGTATCCGGTCGGATCGGTCAGCGTCGTGGTCAGCATGGTGACCGCCGCGGGCCCGGAATTGTGGGTTGCGACCAAGTCGGCCAGCGTGTCGGCATCGAGCAACGGGATGTCCCCAGAGGCCACGACCACGACGCCGGCAAAATCGTCCGGCAGCGCCGACAGCCCGCACAGCACGGCGTGGCCGGTGCCGAGCTGCTGATCCTGTATCGCCACATCGACGGAACGGCCCACTGCGCGGGCTAATTCACCGACAATCTGCTCGATACGTCCGTGGTCTTGACCCAGCACCACGACCAGGTGCTGCGGCGCCATCTTGGCGATCGAATGCAGCGAATGCGCCAGCATGCTGCGGCCGGCAAGGGGATGCAGCACCTTCGGGCTGTCCGAGCGCATCCGCGTCCCAGCCCCGGCCGCCAGGATGAGGACCGCCGATTCGGCTTGCGTTCCCATCCAACCTCCTCGGCTCTGGCCGTTCCCGCCGCGAGCGTGTACCTCCAGCGTGTCATTATCCGCGCCGACGCACCAAAGCAGGTGCGGCGCCCCGAACGATGGACCATAATCAACCGATGGACCGGCGCCGAGCCGTACACGTCAACCAGTCTCCGATGGAGACACTTGCGCGGCTGCCTGCGCTCGTGTTGTTGGAGCGGATCCCGGTTCCCACCCTGGCGGTCCTGCAGGACGGCACGATCGTGTTCGCTAACTGCGCGTTCGCCGAGATGGTGGGCTGTGACGCTGAGGAGGTCGTTTCGCTGAAATTCCACGATGTTTTCTACGGCGCATCGACAACGGAATCGGCGCTCTCGGTCGTGGACGGATTGGCGAACATGGTCGTCGAATTAGCCCACAAAGACGGCTCAACGGTGCGTGCGCTGATGAACAGGTCGGCGCTGTGGCGCAGCGATGATGAGATTGCCCTGGCGACGTTCCAGGATCTGACCGAACAGCTCTGGGTTAGCGGGTGATTCCGCTGACTCCGCGCCGTTACGGCGCGGAGTCGTGGTTGAGGTGCCGCAGTGCCTCGCGGGCAAGGTACTCGCGGTAATACGACAAAGATGTATCAGTGACGATGGCGGGGAACAACAGCTCCCACATCCGGGTCAATCGCCCGACGAGGTCATTGCCGCTCTGCGTCGACTGGGACAGTATCCGGGTGCCGAACGTGGCGCCGATGATGGATTCGCTGACCGTGTTCGGGTCGAGGCCCTCTCGGAGGTCCCCTTCGGTGATTGCTCGGCTCACCTCGGCGGCCATCTCCTGCACCCAGTTGGCGTAGACGCGGGCGCGAGTGTCATTGAACTTGCCGAAGGCAAGCGTCAACTGCTCGGCCGTACGAGCCACCCTGTTGGAAGCGAACAGATCCGCAACCACGAACGACCTGTGCACCATGTTCTCCAATGCCGGCGAGAATGAGTCAGACGGGGCGCCTAGGACATCGAGGAGCAGCTTGGCGCCTTCCTCGATGATCGCCGATGCAAGCGATTCCATCGAATCGAAGTGGTGATAAAAAGCGCCCTTGGTCATGCCGGTGCGCTCGATGATCGTGCCCCGATCGGCGGCCGCATAGCCGACCTCGTTGAACACGTCGATCGCGGCGTCGAGAATCTTTCGACGTGTCGCTTCCGACCGCACCTGGCGGGCCATCGCCTATACCTCCGGAGTTACGCCTATGTGGTTAGACTCCGGACCCTTGGTGTCTCACAAGTCCTCACTAGGCGGAAAAGCCTAACAGGCAGCGGTTGGTTCCCGGTCGATCGCGGGAGGCGCGACCGCGTTGTGGTTAACGCGAACCCGCTAGCGCGGAGGTGCTGCCGACCGCGATTGCCGTGCGTCGGCCGATGAATTGCCGGAAGTAATCGATCCGCTCTGGACGCACGATGCCGGGGAGCACCAACGCCCATGCCTTCTCGAAGTCCGAGAGGAACTGCTCCGGTTCGTCGAGGCTGCTGGTCTGGCGCAGGCCCAGGTATATCGACACGAGCAGCTGCCCCACATCGTGCGGGTTGCACGCATCGAAGATGTCGCCCTCGGCGATGGCACGCTCGACGGTGCCGGCGCCGGTTTGGATCCATGCGCCTAACAGATCCATCCGGAGCCCGTCGAGCCGGCCGATCGACTCAAGCAGAGTGAATCCCGCTCGGACGGTGTCCTCGGTGATGTCCTGAATGGCTAGCTGATAGGAGAAGTCAATGAGCGTTTCCAGCCCGGAGAGCTTCCGGGCTGCCAGCTCTGCGGCCAACTCTCTGGCCTGGGCGTTCTGGTCTTCGATGACGGCCAACGCTAACGCATGCTTAGAGCGGAAGTGGAAATACATTGCGCCCTTGGTCAATTCAGCTTCCCCGAGGATGTCGTCCAGCCCGACGTTGTGGTAGGCGCGTCGAGCGAACTGGTGCGCGGCGGCATTCAAGAGCTGTTGGCGGGTCGTGTCCGCTCGTTTGTCAGGCTGGGCTGATGTCGGGCTGGTCATCGAGATGAGTCGCCTTTGGTGGTCGATCGTCCGTTATATGTACTGGTGGCACCGGGGTTCGACCGACCCGCTGACTTCGGCCGAATCGCATACATAACGCTATGCGTACGTAAGGTTACCAGCCCACTCTCGATGCGTTGCCTGTTGGCCACGCGTTTCAAAATACTATGAGTTGCGGCATACTGGTAATATCAGTTCAAAAGTATGTAATATATCCTGTCATGTGGACGGGCGGTCTGCGCAACCGGCTGGGCCCTGCTCGCGCATTCGGCCAAGGCAGAAGCGGCCGCGGCCTGTCCCCGAGCGATCCGCTAGGAGGAGCACATGTCGATCGTGACGACACAGCCTTGGCGGGATCTCCGCCTCTGATACTGCAATGGCTAATGCAATGACAGCCGCATCCGTTGCCGCAGCTGCCCCGAGGGCGGTAGCAGCCTCGGTCGGCGCGGACAATGCTCCGGCTGGCAACTACGCCGGTTCATAGATGCTCGACTACGGGGCCCTACCGCCAGAGATCAATTCCGGGCTGATGTACACCGGCCCTGGGTTGGGGCCAATGTTGGCCGTCTCCGTGGCTTGGGATGCGTTGGCCGACAACCTGTATTCGACCGCGACTTCCTATGGGTTGGCGATCTCAGACCTCACGTCATCGTGGCTCGGCCCGTCATCGACATCCATGGCGGCCGCGGCCGCCTCCTATGTGTCGTGGATAAGCGCCACGGCCGCCCAGGTTGAACAGGCGGCCGCTCAGGCCAAGGCGGCCGCGGCTGCCTACGAGGCGGCGTTCGCGATGACGGTGCCTCCGCCGGTGATTGCGGCCAACCGCGCGTTGTTGCTGATGCTGGTCGCGACGAACTTCTTCGGTCAAAACACCCCGGCAATCATGGCCACTGAGGCGCAGTACATCGAGATGTGGGCACAGGATGCCGCGGCGATGTACGGCTATGCCGGCGCGTCTTCGGCTGCAGCGACGTTGACACCGTTCACGACTCCGCTGCCGACCACCAACTCGGGCGGGTTGGCGGGGCTGGCCGCCGCGGTCACGCAAGGCGCCGGCACGTCGGCAGGCACAGGCTTGCAGGTCGTGTCACCGCTAACCTCTGCGGTGTCGACACCGCTGAGTTCTGTGTTGTCCACGCCGCTGACCTCTGCGGCGATGCCCAGCGCATTGGAGGGGCTCGCGTCGGCGGCGACCTCGGTTTCGTCAACAACGTCGCCGCTGGCGACCATGACGTCGTCGTCGACGGCGTTAGCCTCGGGGACGAGCCTGGTGTCAGGGGCCGCCTCGTCTGCATCGATGTCTACGTCGGGCATCTCGATGCTCGGCTCGGCGGGTTCGCTTATGAACCCGATTGGGTCGACGACCAGCACCTTCGGCAAGGGATTCCAGGCGTTCGGATCCGTGCTGAGCAGCGGCCGGGGATCCGGAGCAGGTGCCGTGGGCTCACCCGGAATGGGCGAAGCCGCCGTGACCGCGGGTGTGGGTCGGGCGGCCTCGCTCGGCGTGTTGTCGGTGCCGCAGGGGTGGACCTCTGCCGCTCCGGCATTCAGCCAGGTCGCCTCGGCGATACCGGCCGCCAGCGGGCTGGGGGCCACGTCGCCGGTCGTGCCGGGCGGGCCCGCAGCCCCGTTCGGTGCTCCGATGGCGAACGCGGCCGAGAGCGGAGGCAGGAGTTCTCCGCTGGCTGCCCGCTACTATTTCCGTCCCGCCATGGTGCAACGCCCGGTCTACGCCGGTTGAGCAAGGGGCCGTTACCCCAGTGGTGACTGTCCCGGCGGGTTGTCGGATTAGGCGCCTTGCTGGACGCACGTCGCGGCCGTGAAGACACCGCGTCTGCGTACCCGGCCCTGCCGCGCATTTGCTGTGCTCCCTCGACTGTCTGCCTGACGTCCGCATTGAGGCCCAGCGGGTAGTTAGCTGATCTTGCGTGAACCGCGCCGGCCCTTGGTTGTCCTTGAAGTTCCCGCAATGTGCTGGCTGCCACTCGGGCCTAACGCGAGAGGAAATACCTTAAGTGGACAGAAAAGCTTAACAACATCTAAAAAGTATGTATGATGCCTTTCATGCTGATCACCGGTTTGTGCGTTCGCCATGCCAGGGTCGGCTGAAGTGATGTATACGGCCACTGAAGTCGCAGGTGTGATGATCGTCGACATCGATCCGCACCGCGACGACCGCGGTTTCTTCTCGCGTTCGTTCTGTTCCGACGAATTCGGCACTCACGGGTTGATTTCGGCTGTCGCGCAGACGAACATCTCCTACAACTACGCCCGCGGGACGCTTCGAGGCCTGCATCGTCAGGGACCTCCGTACGCCGAGGCCAAGTTGGTGCGCTGCACGCGCGGCGCGATTGTCGACGTCGCGGTCGACGTCCGACCCGAGTCGCGTACCTACGGCGAGCACGTCATGGTGCAGCTCAGCGCTGACAACCGTCGGGCCCTGTTCTTACCGCCTTATGTCGCACATGGCTTTCAAACGTTGGCTGACAACACCGAAGTCCTCTGCCAGGTCAGCGGTTCCTACGCACCTGCCAGTGAGCAGGGCTTCCGTTGGGATGACCCGAAATTCGGCATCGCATGGCCGTTGCGGGTCGCCGTCATTTCCGAGGAAGACTCCAGCTGGCCGCTCTTGGCGCCGGTCGCGAGCGCGGCGTCATGATGATGGGCGTCGATAAATTGCTGGCCGAACGGGCGGTCCGAGGCGATCCGGTGCGCGTCGCGATGGCCGGGTGTGGGTTCATGGGCCGCGGCCTAGTCAATCTGATCGTTAATTGTGATGGCGGAATGACGCTGGCCGCGATCGCCGTGCGCAGCCCCGACAAAGCGTTCAAAGCGCTGATCGACGCCGGTGTCGGTGATGCGATCGCTGCGGAAGGCGCACCGGCGCCGAAGCAGGCGATCCGACAAGGCGTTACAGCAGTCACCGGGGATTTCCACGCGATCACCCAAACGGGGGGCGTCGACGTCGTGATCGACGTAACGGGAGCGGTCGAATTCGGCTGTCATCTTGCCCGGGACTGCGTTGCCGGACGCAAGCATCTGGTCTTGATGAACGCCGAGCTCGACGCAACCGTAGGCGCCGAGTTGGGGCGGCTGGCCGACGCAGCAGGTGTTGTGCTCACCGGATGCGACGGCGATCAGCCTGGCGCGCGACTCATTGTTACGACGTCGACGAATTACGCGCCCTCGGCGGCGCCGTCGACTATGTGGTGCACGCCAAACCAAATCCGGAAATCTATTGCCTCGGGACACATGATGATCCGAAGCAACAGCACTACCTCGAACTGTACCAGCCGGGAACAGGCCCGTTGTACGGCTTCTACATCCCGTATCGCCTCTGCCATTTCGAAGTCCCGATGACCGCGGCGCGGGCGGTGCTGATGGGCGACACGGCCAATCTGTGCTGCGCCTCGAGCAATTGGCCGTTTAGGCCGAGCCATGACCCACGACCGCTCGAGAAATCAGGCTTAGCATGACAACGTCACTTTCTAGGTCGGTTCCCACCCGAAACGGTCAGTCGCCAGTCACCGTGCGACCGGCCCCGACATATAACGCCAACACCGCCCCGCGCTGGCATCACCAGTATTCGAGACGTTTGCGTATAACCGATTCGCTGATCGTCTGCGGATCGGTCGCGCTCGCCCAGTACATCCGGTTCGGCGATTCCCCGTATACCTCAGGTTACCGGGGTGAAGTGATGACGCTGTTTTCCGTTCTGTTCGCCGCACTGTGGCTGTCGTCAATCGCAATGTTTCACGCTCGATCGATCCGTGTCATCGGCGCGGGGATCGAGGAATATCGGCGCATAGTCAGCGCGTCAGTCTGGACTTTCGGAATCATCGCGATGGCAACTCTTCTCGCCAGAATCTTCCTGGCGCGCGGCTATCTGGCGGTTGCACTTCCGGTCGGCACACTCGGATTACTGGTAAGCCGCCGCTTATGGCGTTCCTACATCGCTGGTAAGCGAGCACATGGCAAATGCCAGACGAGGGTTTTGGCAATCGGGGACCGCAAGGGGGTTTCCCAGCTTGCGCAGGAACTGACCCGCAATCCCCGAGACGGCTACGTTGTGGTCGGGGCCGGCATTCCTGGTTACGGGCCATCCCGCGATAAGACGCTTCTGGTCCACGGCCGGGAGATCCCGATTCTCGGCGACGAGACCCACGCGCTCGCCGCAATCAGTCGCTCCGGCGCGGACACGGTGGCATTGACCGGGGCGGAACGTTTTGGTGCACAGGGGATTAGGCAGCTGATGTGGCGGCTGGAAACCATGGATGTCGACCTTGTGGTCGCTCCCGGCGTAATGGACGTCGCGGAAGGACGGCTGACGCTGCGGCCGGTCGCGGGCTTCCCGTTGCTCCACGTCGAAAAACCGCAATATGAGGGGGCCAAGTGCTTTCAGAAGCGTGCCTTCGACTTCTGTTTCGCGCTGGCCGCCCTCATCGGAACATCACCGTTGCTCATCGCATCGGCTATCGCTATCAAACTCACGAGCAAGGGACCTGTCTTTTACCCCTCTGAGCGTATCGGCCTCGATGGGAAGCCCTTCACGATGATTAAATTCCGAACGATGGCGCAAGATGCGGACAGCCAAATTGAGAGCGTGCTGCATCTGAATGAAAGCCAGGGCGGGATGCTCTTCAAAATACGGGACGATCCCCGGATCACAACCGTGGGCAGGATACTTCGCAGATTTAGCATCGATGAGTTGCCGCAATTCCTCAACGTGCTGAAGCAGGATATGAGCGTCGTCGGGCCACGGCCGCCGCTGCGGCGAGAAGTGGTGAAGTACAACGGAGATGTCAAGCGTAGGCTATTGGTCAAACCGGGCATTACCGGATTATGGCAAGTAAATGGCCGTTCAGACCTTCCGTGGGATGAATCAGTACGCCTAGATTTGTCTTATGTCGACAATTGGTCGATGGCCAATGACCTCTTGCTCATCGCCAAGACGCTTAAAGCCGTCGTAGTCAGCGACGGGGCATATTGATGATCGGGATTGGGTCGACGGTAGCAGCGGCGCCTCGCTGCGTCGGAGGCAGGTGATCGCGTGACTCGCGCGTCGGACCGGGCCTATCTGAAACGCCCGGACCGCGGTGTGCCCCCGCCGCGGTCCGGGCCCCTCCGCTGGTCGTGGCGTTCGTGACGTACCGGTGCCGTGCCGGCACGACCGCGCAGCCGCCTGTGTTACCGATACGTGTCTACGAAAACAGCTGTCGCGCACGGGGTGCGAAGTGACACGCGGCGAAAGCGGTAACGTACCAATGGCGGCGGCCCGGTTGCGTCGCCGCTTATGCGACGCAGACCGACTGCTTGGCATCTTAGACCTCGGTGCGACTCTGCCGTGCGAAAAGTTCCTCACCGTCGACGAACTCGATCTACCCGAACTGACGTTCCCGCCCCACCTGCGGCTGTGCGAGCTTCTTACCTTGGATCGACCAGATCTGGTGCTGGCGCTGCCCTGGAACCTGGAAACCGAACTCACCGATCAGCTGAGCTACATCGCCGACTGGGGCGGTCAACTCGTGTTTTCTCTTCCGAGCCTGCACGATGCGACGCCGTTGGCATCCAACCACATTGGGATGGTGCTGTCATGAGTGTCTGCCGGGGCCCTGGCGGCACTTATCTGCGTAATGTGTCCGCAGCAGACGACTTTCGAGTCCAGATTGGCCCGATGGAAGCGGCTTTGACCAGCGCCGCATTCGCGAACACCGGCCTGACATGGTGATCGCAGAATCGGTCCCCGATCCACGCTGGATCGCACTGGCTGGCCGGGCGCCGCGTGTTCAGCTGGTGCACGACGAACGCCGAGATGACGGCCGGCATCGACAAGTCTTCGCACGCGCCGTATTCGACAGGTGGGGCGCCCACTCGGCGGCTACCGTGACCTACAGCAATTACGCCGCAATAGCTGTCCCTACGCGGCGCGACGTGGTTGGCGCCCAGCTGAATGTGGCGCCGCTATGCAGCGACCTGGATCCGATGCTGGTTCCTCCGTTCGTCGGTCCCGACGGGCGGCACGATTTTGTTGTGGCCGGACGGCTCGGGGTCGACGACGTCGACGGGCGGGCTGCCGCTTTCGATGATCTGTCCGATCCGCTCACCGCGACCTTGCGCGGGGGAGCGGCGGCGCGTCACTACGCGGACTGCTTCGCTGTCGATCGCGCCGTGGACGGTCTTTTGGAGGTGCTCACCGAGGTGGGTCGTTGAATCGGCAAAGCAAAAGTAGGAATCGGGCTTGGGACAGTGAGATGGCTATGAGGATATCCACCGGAGGGGATCACGCGGGACGCCCCGCAGCGTTAAGCGCCGAGTATTCGCAATTGACCGGCGATTCATCCTCGAAGTCAACCAAATTGGGATACGGCGTGCCGGCGCCGCAGCCGATAGAACTCACGGCTACAACTGAGGATCTGCTCACTCTGCTCTCTCGCTCTCGCCCGAGACCATCGACAGTCGCGGATCAAACGGTCAGCCGGGTTATTCGGCTTAGCCTGCTGCGTGTCGAGAAAGGACCGAACGCGGCGGTTTTGAAGGTTGCCCGCGGCCTGCCTGGAGCTGAGGAACTGCGCACGCAGCGCCGCGTGCTCGCCGAAATCGCCAGCCACCCTGGACTCGACGAAAAATGGCGCGAACTGCTGCCGAGGATCCTGGCATTCGACGAGCGCACCGACGCAGCCGTGTCCGTCGAGTCCTACCGGCCCGGAATAGATCTGGCCGAGGTGCTGGCGCACTACCCCAACCGTGTCGAGGAGCTGACCGCTACGGCCCTGCGGGCCATCGCACCGCTGCACCAGGCGACTGCCAGGTTCATTGTCGTCGACAACGCCTGCTTGTTTAGACAATGCGTCTTCGAACCGGTGTCGGATCTGACGCACATCTGCCGGCGGCTGGATCCCCACCTGGTTCCGCAGCTGGACCGGCTAGAAACGATGTTGGGGCGGGCGCTCGTTGGCCGGCGTATGCCGGTGAGCTGGACGCACGGCGACTACACACCCGGCAACATTCGGGTCGCCGGGATGGAGGGCCCGGTCAACAGCATCGTCGGCTGGGGCGGGGCGCAGTGGGACAGGCCGGCGCTGATCGACGAGTACCTCATGATCTTGACGGCGAGCTGTCAGGTGGAGCGAGCCAATCTGGGCGCAGTCGTCAGCGAGCGACTACGGGCGGGCGGCCTCGCAGAATCCGAGCGGAATGCGCTACGTGCCGCATGCGGCCAGTCGGGCATCGACGTTGGCGACCGTGAACGCGTCGGCGAGCGCCTGGCCGTTTTGCTTGCCTGGCTGCACCATGCTGCCGCGTTTTGGCGCAAGCGTGCCACCCAGCCAAATGACCAGATCTGGTGGCGCACCAACGTGACTCCGGTGCTCGAGACCGTCGCTGCGTGGCGCGGATTTGATGTTTCAAGCGGGCGGCCAGGCGCAAGCAGTGCACCGATAGCCACCTCACCGCACGTCGAGGACGCGGAGCCGGCCCGAGGAAACGAGGCCGATGGCTGACCTTGCACTCCGTCGGCAGTCCACCCTCAAACTTCGAGATAGCTGGTAATGCGCGCCCGCGTCACCGGCGCTGCCGGATTCATCGGTTCCACCTTGTCGACTATCGGAGCCGCCGATGCGGTGACCCGCCGCGTGCGAGCGGCCAGGTGACCCATGCAAACGCGCAGGCTGGTCGGAAGCGGTTTTTCGCGGTCACGCAGGGGCGCGCGGTCCGCACCTAATGGCAGGTGCCGGTTGCATGGATACTTTAACCCCTAGAGAAGACCTTATATCTGTGATTAACCTTGAATTACGCCAAATAGTATGTAAAATCCCCTCTAGACATATCAGCGGTATCTACCGATCGTGCCAGGCGCCGCGGGTAGTTGCGGGGCCTGCTTCCGCTAGGAGGAGCACATGTCGTTTGTGACCACGCAGCCAGAGTTGTTGACGGAGGCGGCGGGCAACTTGCAGGGCATCGGTGCTGCGATGACAGCCGGAAATGCGGCCGCTGCGGCTCCCACCACCGGGGTGGTTCCCGCCGCCGCCGACGAGGTATCCGCGCTGACCGCGGCGCAGTTCGCTGCACACGCCGAGATGTACCAGGCGATCAGCGCTCAAGCCGCGGCGATTCACGAGATGTTCGTGAGCGCGCTGGGTATCAGCGCCGGATCGTATGCGGCCACCGAGGCCGCCAATGCGGCCGCGGCCCTCTAAGCAGCTGAAGGATCAGCGATGGATTTCGGGGCGTTACCGCCAGAGGTCAACTCCGCGCGGATGTATTCGGGGCCAGGATCGGCGCCGATGCTGGCCGCCGCGAGCGCGTGGGACACGCTGGCCGCCGAATTGCAGTCTGGGGCATCGTCTTACGGCTCGGTGATCTCGGAGTTGACCAGCGAATGGCAGGGCCCGTCGTCGGCATTTATGGAGGACGCCGCGGCGCCCTACGTGGAGTGGCTGACTGCCGCCGCCGGGCAAGCTGAGCAGACGGCCGCCCAGGCGAGGGCTGCGGCAAGCGCCTATCAGGTGGCGTTGACAGCGATGGTGCCGCTGCCGGAGATCGCGGCCAACCGCACTCAATTGGCGGCGCTCACCGCGACCAACGTTTTTGGCCAAAACACCCCCGCGATTGCCACGACCGAGGCTCAGTACGGCGAAATGTGGGCCCAGGACGCTACCGCGATGTACGGCTATGCCGGCAGCTCGGCGGCCGCTTCGCGTGTCACGCCGTTCGCGGCGCCGCCGTCGACAACTAACCCGTCCGGCGCCGCCGGTCAGTCCGCTGCCGTCGCGCAGGCAGCCGGCACAGCGACTGGCACGGGCGTGCAGTCAACGCTGTCGCAGCTGCTCTCCTCAGTTCCCACGTCGCTACAGAGCCTCGCGTCGCCGGCTGCGTCGTCGACGTCGTCGACGTCGTTGTCGACGTTGTTTTCCGGCCTCCTGAACGGCCTTGGTCTGACTTCTTCCTCCGGGTCCACCACAGGGATAGCGGGGCTTGGGTCCACGACGGGCAGCTTCTTGGAAAGTCTGGCTATTTTGCCCTTCTCCTACACGGGGTTTTTTGCCCTGTTTATGGGGCTCGACGCCTTGCAGCCCCTTATTGGTACGCCGATGAACGTCGCGCTCACCCAAGCAATGACCCCCGTCGCCGCCGCCGCCGGGGGCGCGGCGGCTGCGGCCCCGGCGGCGGCCGCGGGCCTGGGGGCTGCCGGGGGGTTGGGCGGTTTTGCAGGCTTGGGCGCGTTAGGGGGAGTAGGCGCAGCGGCTTCAGTCGGCGCGTTGTCGGTGCCGCCGAGCTGGGGCCTGGCCGCGACACCGGCGTTGCTCGGTGGCATGCCGTTGGCGTCGGCGCTGCCCGGCCTCAGTCCGCTCGCGGGAGGTGGGTTGCCGCTGGCGGCTGGCCTGCCGATGTTCCCACCCGGGGCAGGGCGGGTCGCAGGGGCCGCCGCCGCAGCGGGCGTCGGCGGCGCAGTTGCTTCCAAATACGGGCCGCGCCTCAGGGTGCTGACGCGCTCGCCAGGGGCCGGCTACTCAGCGGTCCCCATGGCGCCAGCCGGGACGTATGCGGCCCCGCCCGGAATGCCGTCGCCGCCCGGATACACGCCGGCCATCGTGTATCTGCCGACTAACGGCAACGGCAACGGACATGGGCCTCATTGATGCGAACGAGCAGGGAGTGGCATTCGTTTCGTTGGGTCACATCGATCGGAAATTTCAGATCAGCATCACATAAGGGGACAGGATCATGCCGACGCGTTTTATGACTGACCCGCACGAGATGCGGGCGATGGCAGGACGTTTCGATGTGCACGCTCAGACGGTGGAGGACGAGGCCCGCAAGATGTGGGCATCCTCGCAGAACATCGCCGGCGCCGGCTGGAGTGGGACGGCCCAGATGACGTCGTACGACACCATGGGCCAGATGAACCAGGCCTTCCGCAACATCGTCAACATGCTCCACGGTGTGCGCGACGGTTTGATCCGCGACGCCAACAACTACGAAACCCAAGAGCAGGCCTCCCAACAGATCCTGTCCAGCTAGCCCAACGCCGAAAGCCATTTAGGAGAACGTCGAAATGTCGATCAACTACCAGTTCGGCGACGTGGATGCCCACGGCGCCCTGATTCGCGCCCAGGCCGCCTCGCTGGAAGCTGAGCACCAGGCCATCGTGCGCGATGTGCTGGCCGCCGGTGACTTCTGGGGCGGTGCGGGTTCGGTGGCCTGCCAGGAATTCATCACCCAGTTGGGCCGCAACTTCCAGGTCATCTACGAACAAGCCAACGCCCACGGCCAAAAGGTGCAAACCGCCGGCAACAACATGTACTCCACCGACAGCGCCGTCGGCTCCAGCTGGGCCTGACGCGAAATGTTAATCGTGCGATCCCGCGAGCCGGCCCGTCCCAGGTGGGCTGACCGGGGAAGCCTCGCTGCCACAGGCGATTTCGCGCACTTGGCTGGGGTATCTCAGCCAGCGCGAGCCGGATTCACCCGCGCACAACTAGCGCATCAGGATTCACAAGACAGGGGATGCAGGGGCGCGAGGCCGCCTTCGACGCGCGGAGACGGTGACGGCACATGAGCGCTGTCCCGATAGAGGTAGTCGAGCGTGGGGAAAGTCGCTGCTTCACCAGCGACAACACCGCCGGTGGCGCACCCGAGGTCATCGCAGCGCTTGCAGCGGCAGCCTGCGGGCAGGCGCCGCCCTATGGCACCGACAGTTGGACTTTGAGCGCCCGACGCCGCTTCAGCGAGATCTTTGATTGCGACGTCGACCTGCTTCCCGTTTCCACCGGCTCGGCGGCGAACGCATTGAGCTTGGCCGCGCTGACCCCACCATGGGGCAGCGTGTTATGCCACCGCGACAGCCACATCAACAACGACGAGTGCGGCGCACCGGAGTTCTTCACAGGGGGCGCCAAACTCGTTGCCCTGGGCGGGGAAAACGCCAAGATCGACGCCGACGAGCTGCAGGCCGCAGTACACCGCAAGGTCGGAGACGTGCACAGCGTGCAACCCTCCGTGTTGGGCCTCACCCAGGCGACCGAGACTGGCGCGGTATACAGCCCCGCCGAGATCAAACACCTGGCCTGCATTGCCAAGCAGGCGGGCCTGCGCGTTCACATGGATGGCGCCCGCCTCGCCAACGCCGTCGCCGCATTGGGCTGCCACCCCGCCGAGCTGACCTGGAGCGCCGGCGTGGACGTGCTGTCCTTCGGCGCCATCAAGAACGGGAGCATCACCGCCGACGCGATCGTCGTCTTCGACCGCTCGTTGACCACCGAGCTCAGCTTCCGGGCGAAGCGGGCCGGACAACTCGCCGCCAAGATGCGTTTCGCCGCCGCCCAACTCGACGCCTACCTCGCCGACGATCTGTGGCTGCGCAATGCCCGGCACGCCAATGCCATGACCGCGCGGCTCGAAGAGGGGCTGAAGTCCATTTCCGGCACTCGCCTTGCGGGCACGCCAGAGGCGAACATCATCTTCTGCCGCCTGCCCCAGCAGGTCATCGACGGACTTCTGGACCAGGGTTTCGGCTTTTACCACGGCCGTTGGGAGCCAGGTGTCGTCCGTTTCGTCACCTCTTTTGCCACCACGACCCACGATGTCGACGAGCTGATACACGCGGTCCGCCGACTCACCGCGGCCGCGATCGAGGAAAGCCGGTCTAAACGGGCTCGAACGCAGAGATCAGCCGGCGGCCGCCGATCCGAGCTGGCGCGTATCGGACGCGTCCGATGATCGAGCTGGCCATCGTGGGGCTCGGCGCATGGGGTCTGTGCGTCCTGGAGCGGACGGTGAACCGGGCCCGGCGGGTAGGGACGCCGGTGCGGGTGCACGTGATCGAGCCCGCTCAGCTCGGCGGCGGGGTTTACTCCGCCGAGCAACCCGACTTCCTGGTGCTCAACAACGCCTGCGGTCAGCTCTCCCTCTACGTCGCCCCCGACGGGGACGCCCTACCCCCCTACGCCGTAGGCCTGTACCAGTGGGCGGTGGCATGCGGCTACCGCTGGGTCGGCTACGAGTGCCGCATCGGCGCCGGGGGGGACCCCATCCTGCCCACCGACTACCTGCCTCGGCGATTGATGGGCGAGTATCTGGGCTGGTTCTACAACACGCTGGTGGACTACGCCCCGCCCAACCTCGAGATCGTCCGGCATTACGCGGCGGCTGTCGACATCTCACCGGCGCTGGCGGGACGGGAGGCGGTGCTGCTCGACAACGGCACCACCCTCGCCGTCGACCATGTGGTGCTGACCTCGGGGCACACCTGGAACCATGAGCGCGAGGGCGACGGGGGCGTGCACTACCTGCAGCCCTACCCCATCGAGTGCCTCGAGCAGAGCGCTCCGGCCGGATCCTCGCTGGCCGTGGCCGGCATGGGCCTGGTCGGCTTCGACGTCCTCGCCGCCCTCACCATCGGACGAGGCGGGACCTTCGAGGACCGGTGTGACCGAGCCGACCGCAAGCGGTACGTGCCCTCGGGCCGGGAGCCGACCATCACCCTCTACTCGCGTTCGGGCGCGCCGTACTGCGCCAAGTCGGCCACCGGCGTCGACCCCTGCGGCCAGTACCAGCCCGTGGTGTGCACCCCCGAGGAGTTCGCGGCGCTGACAAATCCGGGCGGGTCGCCGGTGCGGCGCCATGTGGACTTCCGGGCCGAGCTTCTCCCGCTCGTCTTCGCCGAGATGCAGGCGCGCTACTACATACAAGCCGCCTTGCTGGCCGGGGGCGACGTCGAGTCGACCGAGGTCCGCACGGTCCTCCGCCAAGGCTGGGTCGACGGACACTACGAGAAGGTCGTCGACGGTCTCGAGCCGCGCTACGGCCGCTTCGACCCGGCCACTCACCTCTTCGCCGGGTCGGACTGCTACTACCTGTCGGCCACCGACTACCAGGGCCAGGTCTACGACATGATCGAGGACGACCTCACCGCGGCCCTGCAACCCGGGGGGAGCCCGGTCAAGGCGGCCCAGGAGGTGCTGCGCATCCTCCGGGACCAGCTGCGTTCGGTCATCGAGTTCGGTGGTCTCTCCCTCGACTCCTACGTCGAGTTCCAGTCCAACGTCCGGGGCCGCATCAACCGCCTGGAGGCGGGCGTGCCACCTATGCGCTCCCAGCAGCTGCTGGCGCTGCTCGACGCCGGAGTGGTGCGCATCCCGCTCGGACCTAACCCGGAGTTGGCCTCCTGCCCCGACGGCGTCCGCCTGAGCTCCACGGCCCTCGACGAGCCGACGGCCGTGACGGTCGACAGGGCGCTGCGGGGCTATCTCGACATGCCCTCGCTGGCCCGGTCGGGCTCGCCCCTGCTCAACCGTCTCTATGCCAAGGGAAGGTTGACCCAGCTCAGCTACGGTGACACGCCAGTCGGCAGCGTGGCCATCAATGAGGACTTCCACCCCTACGACACCGAGGGCCGGCTCCAGCCCAACCTGTCCTTGCTGGGCGTGCTGACTGAGGGGGTGCGCTACTTCACCCACTACCTGCCCTCGCCCCGCAGCCGCCTCCGGGCTGTCTACGACGCCCACGACTGCGTCGAGGCCGTGATCGGCTGAGCACATGATGCATTCCACGACCGGAAGGGCGCGGCCGCTGGTGGCGGTGCGCTACGGGCCGCGTTGCGTGCCGGTGATGCAGCTGGCCGAAGCGGCCGCCGGCCTCTGCGACCTGCTATGGATCATCGACACGGCCGTGCCGGGGATGGCCGAGATGGCCGATCTCCTCAACCGGTTCGGCCCCATCGTCGACCTCGAGGGCATGAGTGCCGAGGAGGCGGTCAAGACCCTGGCCGACTGGGAGCCCCACGGCATGACCACCTACCTCGATGCCGGCATGGTCGAACTGGCCCGTATGGCCGAAAAGCTGGGTCTGCCCTTCCACAGCCCGGCGACCGCCGCCGCCCTCACCGATAAGGCCCGCCAGCGGCGGGCCCTGGCCGACGCTGGCCTCGACATTCCCCCCTGCCACCTCGTTCGCCCCGGCCAGTCCGAGCCCGAGCTCTCGACCGTCGAGGCCGAGGTGGGGTGGCCCGCGATCCTCAAGCCCCGCTCGGCCCAGGGCAGCCGCTGCACCTTCCTGGTCCGCGACTGTGCCGAGCTCGAGAAGCTGCTCGACGCCCTCGGCCCCGGTCGTCCCGGCATGGTCCTCGAGGGTTACCTGCCCGACGATCCGGCCCGGGTCGGCGGCCCCTACGCCGGCTACGTGTCGGTCGAGAGCGTGGTGGCCGACGGCGCCATCAGCCACCTGGCCCTGACCGGCCGCTTCCCGCCGGCCGAAAACTTCCGTGAGACCGGGTTCTTCATCCCCGCCGCCCTCGACGCCGCGAGCCGCTCGGCCGTCCTGGACCTGGCCACCCGGGCCATCGACGCCCTCGGGGTGCGCACCGGGTGCCTGCACACCGAGGTCAAGTTCACACCCGACGGACCCCGCATCATCGAGGTCAACGGACGGCTGGGCGGGGGTGTGCCCGAGATGCTGGAGCGGGCCGCCGGCGTCAGCCTGTTAGACCTCACCCTGCGGGTGGCCCTGGGCGAGCCGGTGTCCATCGACGGGCCCGTGGCCACGGACCGCATCGGCTACCGCTTCTTCCTCCAGCCGCCGACAGTCTCGGCCACGGTGACGGCCATCGAGGGCATCAACGACTTCAGCGACCACGCCGGGGTGGACACGGTGAGCGTCCACCAGCGCCCGGGGGCCGCCCTCGACTGGCGGGACGGCTCCGGCAACCACATCGTGGCCGTGGTCGGCTCGACCGACGACGAGAAGCAGTTGCAGGCGGCCTACCGGCTCCTCCACCAGGAGGTCACGGTCACCTACACCGACGTGAGGCATTGAGCGATGGGCGTTCGACTGGCCGGGGCCCTCGACCCGGGGACGGCGCGGGACGGGGCCGAGGGACCCGTGGGGTGGACGTGCGCCCTGGTCAACAACATGCCCGACGCCGCCTTCGGCGCCACCGAGCGACAGTTCGTGGGCCTTCTGGACGCCGGGTCCGGGTGTGAGACGGTCGTCCTGACCCGCTACACCATGGCCGGGGTGCCACGGGGCGAGCGGATCCGGGCCCGTATCGCCGCCATGTACCGTCCCCTCGAGGATCTCGCCTCGGACCCCCCCGACCTGCTGGTGGTGACCGGCTCCAACCCGATCGAATCCCGCATCCAGGACGAGCCCTACTGGTCGGATCTGGGCGGTCTGCTGCGGTGGGCGAGTGACAACGTGCCGGCCATGGTGCTGTCCTGCCTGTCGGCCCACGCCGCCCTGGCTGTCTTCGACGGCGTCGAACGGGTTACCCTGCCGGTCAAGTGCACGGGCGTCTTCGCCCAGCAGACCGACCCGACTCACCCTCTGACCGCCGGGTTCGACGGTCCCGTCGTGCTGCCGCACTCGCGGCTCAACGCTGTGCCAGTCGAGGCGGTGGCCGCCGCTGGCTACGCGGTGGCCCTGCAATCAGAAGAGGCGGGGTGGAGCGTGGTCACGAGGACGGTGGGCCGGTCCGAGGTCGTGCTGGTTCAGGCCCACCCCGAGTACGATCCCTCGAGCCTGGTGCGCGAGTACAGCCGGGACGTGCGCCGCTACGCCGGCCACGAGCGCGACGAACTGCCCTGCCTGCCCCTGGACTGCGTGGCCGGCCCGGACCGGGACGGGCTCCGCCGGCTACACGAGCGAGTGGTGGGCGGCGAGCGGGATCCAGCCCTGGTGGCCGCGTTCCCCTTCGACGAAGTCGGCGCCCGCGCCCCCTGGCCGTGGCGGGGCGCGGCCCTGGCTCTGTACGCCAACCTGTTGGACGCCATCCCGAATAGGCTGTTGGGCACCCTCCAGAAGAGGAGCGCCTGAGGCCATGCACGACGAGACCATCGCCATCCACGGCGGCTACACACCCGACGGGACGCGGGCCGTGGCCGTGCCCATCTACCAGACGGTGGCCCACGACTTCATCAACGCCGCCCACGCCGGTGCCGTGCTCGACCTGGAGACGCCCGGCTTCCACTACAACCGGCTCAACAACCCAACCCTCGACGTCCTCGAGCAGCGCATCTGCGCCCTCGAAGGGGGGACGGCGGCCCTGGCGGTGGCTTCGGGCATGGCCGCCGTCAGCTACGCCATCCTGACGGTGGCCAGTGCCGGCTCGAACTTCGTGGTGGCCCCCCAGCTCTACGGGGCCACCTTCACCTACTTCGCCCACGTACTGCCCACCCTGGGCATCGAGGCCCGCTTCGCCGGCGACGACCGAGCCGAGTCGATCGCCCCGCTCATCGACGAGAACACCCGCGCCGTCTTCTGCGAGACCATCGGCAACCCGGCCGGCAACATCGTGGACCTCGAGGCCGTGGCCGCTGTGGCCCATGCCGCCGGCGTCCCCCTCATCGTGGACAATACGGTGGCCACGCCGCTCGTGCTCAAGCCCTTCGAGCACGGGGCCGATGTGGTCGTCCACTCGCTGACCAAGTTCGTGGGCGGCCACGGCACCACCCTCGGTGGGGCCATCGTGGACGGCGGCCGGTTCCCGTGGGCCGACCATCCCGACCGCTTCCCCATGTTCAACCAGCCCGAGCCCGCCTTCCACGGCGTCGTGTTCGCCCGCGACTTCCCCGAGCGGCCCTTCACCGTGCGGGCCCGCTCCACGCAGCTGCGCAACAGCGGCGCCACCCTATCCCCCTTCAACGCCTTCCTGCTCCTGCAGGGCCTCGAGACGATGGCCGTGCGGCTCGAGCGCCACGAAGCCAACGCCCGGGCCGTGGCCGACTACCTGGCCACCGATCCCCGGGTGGCCTGGGTGAGCTTCGCCGGCTTCCCCGACCATCCGTATCACCACCTGGTCGAGCGCTACCTGCACGGGCGCGTGCCGTCCATCGTCACCTTTGGGGCCGAGGGGGGCTATGAGGCGGGACTGGCCTTCTTCGATGGACTCCAGCTCGTCAAGCGGCTGCTGAATCTGGGGGACGCCAAGACCCTGGCCATCCATCCGGCCTCCACCACCCACCGCCAGCTGTCCGACGAGGAGCTGGTGAAGGCCGGTATCCGGCCGGAGACGATCCGCCTGTCCATCGGGATCGAGCACATCGACGACATCATCGACGACATCGACCAGGCCCTGGACAAGGCAACGGCCGGCCGCTAGATCATTTGGCGTCGAACTGCTTCGACTTTCCAGACCACAGTCGGTCTATGGAGCTGACCTCGTGCACAACGACTTCCGACTCCGGCCCGCCGTGCCGGCGGAGCACGTCGATGAGGTCCGTCCGCAGATGCTGGAGGTCGCTTGAACCGTCGGTCACCACGGACAGGTCGACACCATGCTGCGTCTTGCCTACGAAGAAGTCGGCGACGCCGGGGGCGGCAAGCACTGTCTGCTCGAAGGCGGCCCGGGGCACCCGAGCACCGTTTTCGTACTCGAAGGCTCCGTCGATCCGACCGTTGACCGCGGTGATGCGGCGATGAGCACACCCACACGGACACGGCTCGTCGGACATCGTCACCGCGTCGACGAGGTCGTAGCGGATCAGCGGCTGCGTCAGGTTGAACAGGTTGGTCAACAGCAGCCGCTTCGCAGGTTGCCCGTAGGGCACGACGTTGCCATCGGCATCCGCCGGCTCGAGAATGACCAGATCGTCGGCGACGTGCATGCCTTCTCCGACGCCGCATGGAAAGGCATAGGTCCCCTCTGAGCAGCCCCAGAACTCCGAAGTCTCGATCCCCCATGCGGACCGAATGGCCTCTCGCACGGCCGGGGTGCAGACCTCGCCCGCGACACTGACCCAGGTCGGTTTTATGGTGAGTCGTCCTGCGATCGCCTCTAAAGCTAGCTCCCGGATGAGGCTCGGCCACGCTTGGAGCGCCTGCACCGCGGGACGCGCGTTGTTGAGGTCGTCGACAATCTCGTCCAGGGGTTGCGTGCCGCCGGAGCAGTGCGCTGCCGGCCCTCCGCTTTCAAAAGTGCTGAAGGCGTGAAATATCCCCGACTCATGCCGAGTGCTGGTGGCGAAAACCTGCGCCAGCACCGCGTCCGGGTCTTCGCCGCGTCGCCCGGTCCAGCGGGAGCCCTGCATCACGAAGGTGACAAACGCGTCCCAGCCGTAGACATGGAGTGCTTCGGTTCCGATATACCCAGACGTGACGATTGCCCGGTACTCGTCGTCCAGGTACGCGTCTCCGTTCGACTGATCGAGGTGTTGTTGGATCCGGCCAAGAGTTAACCCGGGGACCGTGAGCACCCGGTCGAACTGCGCCATCATCTCGGCTCTGGTCAGGACCGGCAGAGAGGGGAGGTCGGCCTCGGTGAAGTTCGCCAGATCGCGGCCTGCCAGTCGCTCCCGCCAGAACGGCGAACGATCGGCGGCGTGCACCAGCAGCTCCCGAAGCCGCCGTTCGCGTTCTGCGGCGAGACGCCCTGCGTCCCAACGCAGCCGGCGCACCCCCTTCAAGTACGCATCTTGCAATTCGGCACGCTGGCGCCGGACCAGCTGCTCGTAATGCCCCTCCAGCGTGGCGCTGGTTACTAAGGTTTGCACCTAACCGATAGTACCCTAATTGGCCTAAGTTCATACAATTAGTAGCCAAAAAGCTGGTTACACTAGCGTTCGGTTTGTTTCTGGTGTGAGGTTCAGGGCCCTTGATTCGGCGGAGACAAGCCAGCCTCATGCCGTTCGCGCTCGCTGCACCGCTTGGGCAGCGTCTTCGTGTCCGTCGATGGTCAATCCCGAGATCACGCCGTTGATGTCGGCAGCCGACCGATTCTGGCTGAGCTTGAACGCTGCCTCGATGCGAGTGATCGCCAGTTCGACTCCTACGATGGCGCGCAGCTGACCCTCGATGAACTGTGGCGGCGCGTCGTCGACGGACCATGGCTGCGGCCGTCCAGCCTCGTGGCGTTCGGTTAGGTCACGCACATTCCGTTCGACCCAGGCCGGGTCATCGTGCACTGCGAGTCGCCCATAGACGTGCGCAGTGACGTAGTTCCAAGTGGGCACCACACGTCCGTGCTCGGCCTTGCTCGGATACCAGGTCGGGGAAATGTACGCATCGGGTCCCCGCACGATGACCAGAGCCTCGCCAACCACCGGGCGCCGCCACTGGTCATTGTTGCGGGCGAGATGACCACGAAGGGTTCTCATGCCCGGGTCATAGACGAACGGCAGCATAGTAGCGACCACGCCCTCCGGCGTTGCAGTGATCAGGTCAGCGGCGCCGTGGTGAGTGAGCAGGTCGCCGACGGCCTGCTCGTCGGCGGCGAAATGGGCGGGAATGTACATGTTGTCCAGTATGTCGGCCGGGTCGATCGTCGGTGCCCGTCCTAACGTCGAGTATCTTGGCCGAGTTTCTGAGACGCAGGTCGTCAACGAGTATCAGGAGGCGACCGCGTTCGTATTGCCGTCGTTGTATGACGGCTACGTGCTCCCAGCGATCGAGGCGCAGAAGTGTGGGTGCCCAGTTATCGCGTCGGATGCGGCAGCCATTCCAGAGACACTAAGAGAGTCGGCCGACTACTTTGATCCCCTGTCGACCGCGGAAATTTCTCGATCAATAGAACGAGTTCTGCTCGACCGAGACCTGCAGTCGCGTCTCATCACGTTGGGGCTCGCGAATGCAAGCAAGTTCTCGTGGAAGGACTCGGCACAGCGAGTCGATCTCCCTATAGCTGAGTTGCAACGACACCGACGGCTCAGGCTCCTTCGTTCGGCGGAGACAAGCCGGCGTCCGTTAGCAGCCGCCGCTCGTCGACCTTGCTGGACGACGTCAAGGGCAAGTCGGCCACCAAGACGAATTGATCGGGCAGCATCGTCTCCGGGAGCCTTGCGCTGGCGGCCTGGCGGACGGCGACAGGGGTGAGCTCGGCGTCCGGCACCACGAATGCGACGACCCCCAGATCGCCCTCCCGGTCGAAGGTCGTGCACGCGACGGATGCGACCCCGTCGACACCACCGAGCGCCTCGGTCACCTCGACAAGCGACATCCTCACACCGTGTCGCTTGATGACGCGGTCCGAACGCCCCACGTATACGTGGTTGCCCCGGTCGTCGCGGAAGACGAGGTCACCGGTGCGGTAGAGGGTGGCTTCTTCGACGACGTCGGTTCGCAGCGCGGCTGCGCTCAGCGCCGGGTCGTTCAGGTATCCAGCCATGAGCTGCGGTCCGCCGACGTACAGCTCGCCGACCACTCCGGGACGATCCACCAGCCTTCCGTGCTCATCAACGAGGTGGAACGAGCTCCCGGCATGAGGATGACCTATCGGTACCTGGCCCGCATCGAGCAACTCGGGCGTGAGTTCCAGATGCGCGACGGCGATGGTCGTTTCGGTCGGGCCGTAGCGGTTCACTACCCGCAGTCCCGGACTGGCGGCCCACACCGCCCTGATATCGGCGGTGGACGGCGCTTCGCCGCCCAGGGCCATCACTCTCAGCGGGGTGTCAGCCAACCGCGCCAGCCGGCCGCTGGCCCGGAGCAACCGGAGGTAGCTGGGAGAGAAGCTGGTCGCCGTGATTCCCTCGCTGATAACGATCGAGAAGAACCTGCGGGGGAACAGAAGGGCTTCCCGGTCGGGGATGACGAGGGGGACGCCGCGCACCAGCGGCGGAAAGATGGCAGAGAAGGACCCGTCGAAGTGCACGGGCGAAACGCATAGGGCCCGGTCGTCCGTGGTGAGTCCCACGGCGTCGGCGCATGCTTCGAGCGCGGTGAAAAAGGCCTCCGGGGAAATCTGCACTCCTTTGGGGATACCGGTCGTCCCCGAGGTGTAAATGATGTAGGAGATTGGGCCCGTCACGGGTGGTGGCGTGCACCCATCTGCGACGCTCAACGCCGAAAGGGAGGTCCACGCCGTGCCGAAGGGAAGTCCCGACGGCGCCGTTTGGTCCGAGCCTGCGGTGATCACCAGCGCGGGCCGGCAGTCAGCCACGACCTGCGCACGGCGGAGATCTGGATCGGTGATTGCCAACGGTACGAACGTGACCCCCGCCCACAGACAGCCCAGCGCCGCCACCACGAAGTCCACAGAATTGCCGATCAGCAGAGCGACCCGGTCCCCGGGCTCGACGCCTTTCTGAAGCAAGCCAGCGGCCACTCTGCCAGCCGCGGCGCGCAACTCGCCCCGGGTCAACGCGCGATCCAGGTCCTTGACAGCGGGCCGATCCGGGGCTCGATCGGCGTGGTCCAGCACCGCACCGAGCACACCGTGGCCCGTCACGCCCTCTCGGTGCGGCATGCTCACTATTTCTCGCTCGCCGGTGGAGGTCATCGAAACACGCCGTGAGCTAGGTGCCCGTGAGCCGAGCGACCACAGGTGCGAAGGACTCCATCGCCTCGCCCGGCACCACGATGTTGGAAAAGCCCCACCTCTCGCGGCGCTCCACAAGCCGCTCACACAGTTCGTCCTCGGTGCCGAGCAGGACGATCGGAAGCTCGAGCGCGTCCTCACCCGGAAGACCGAGCATGGTTGCGGTGCGAGCGGCAGCGCGGCGGCTGGCGACGACTCTGGTGGCGAAGGCCACAATCTGGAGCTCGATCGAATCGAAGCGGTCACCGGCCCCCTCGCGCACCCATGCCAAGCAGCGATCGAAATGATCGAAGGTGGCTTGGCTCGCCAGGTCGCCACCTTTGTCGCCCGAAGCCAGGCTGGTGTTCACGCCCACGGTGTCCGCGTGTTCGGCAGCAACCGTAAGTATCCGCCTACTTCCGCCCCCGACGATGACGCGAGGCGGCGAAGCCGGGCGAGGATCACAGTGGGCATCGCCCGCCGTGTAATGCGTCCCTGCGGATGTCGCCTTCCCCTCGCTCCACAGGGCCTTCATGACAGCGAGGCTCTCGGCCAGCCGGTCCACGCGGACAGCTGGGGCGTCGAACGCGATCCCCGCTTCCTCGTAGTCGCTCCGGAGCCAGCCCGCTCCAAGACCCACCTCGACCCGCCCTTCGGCCGCCAAGCCGAGCGTGGCGATCTCCTTGGCCAAGACCACAGGGTTGCGGAGGTCGTTGTTCAGCACGCCGAACCCCACATGCAGGGTGGAGGTCGCTTCGGCGGCCACGGTCGTAGCTACGAGAGGTCCGAACTGGGCGTCAAGGTGGTCAGAAACGTACAGGGTCGAGTAACCGAGACCCTCGGCCTTGCGGGCCTGGTCCCGCCAAGCCGGCATGGTTGGCGCGACCGCCGCCTGCACGCCGAATCGAAACGAAAGCATCTGTCGACACACCTCCATTGCTCAGTCATGAAAGCCGGGATAAGAACAAACCTATACTCATTGAATCATCCGTATATCATCCCGTACAGTACAATCTATGCCAGCAGCAGTACGTACAGTCGGTTCGGGTTCCTCGCCGGCCGATATTGCGAAGGTGCTCGACGAAGACGGGTGTGTGGTCATTCGCGACCTTGCAGCTCCCCAGACGATGGATCAGATACGGGCCGAGCTGGAGCAGCACCTCACTGCCACCAGCGGAGGCAACACTGACTTCCTGGGCGAAAGCACCCGACGTACCGGCGCCCTGATCGCCCGTTCGCCGACCTCTCGCTCACTCATTACCAACCCGACGATCATCGACACGCTCGACCTCGTGTTGGGCGACCACGCCAGCACCTTCCAGATCGACCTGACCCAGCTGGTCACCATCGGACCTGGTGAGCCGGCGCAGATGATTCATCGGGACCAGTGGTCGTTCGATCGCTACCAGTTCCCGAGGGGCTTCGAAGCCGAAGTCGCCACCATGTGGGCCGTGACCGACTTCACCGATGAAATGGGTGCGACACGGATGGTGGTGGGCAGCCACCGTTGGGAGGACGATCCCGACGATGTGGACTCCGCCCTGTCCACCCCGGCGGTCATGACCAAGGGTTCGGTCCTCTTGTACACGGGCTCGATATTCCACGGCGGGGGCGCCAACGCAACGAAGACCAGCCGGATCGGGATGAACGTGGGCTACTCGCTCGGGTGGCTGCGCCAGGAGGAAAACCAATATCTCGCCTGCCCGCCCGAGATCGCCCGCACCCTCCCCGAGGGGCTACTCAGGCTGATGGGCTACCAGCGCGGCTCCTACTCCATCGGCTACGCGGACGACATGCGAGAACCCTTGGACTGGCTGTACGGCAGTCCGGCATTTATGTCGGACTTCTTGGGTTACCGCCGCGCCGCTCGCAAGCGACTCAAGGCAACCGGGAGCTACGTCCCGCCCACTGGAACCCGCACAAATTAACAGGTTGACCTACGAGAGAAATATGAGGAAAGCGCGATGCAGGACCAAATTCGTGAAGTCTTAGCCGCTCATGGCCGCATGGCGGTCGATCCACGCGAGGTGGACGATCAGGCCGACCTCTACGAGCTCGGCCTGACGTCGCATGCGTCGGTCGATGTCATGCTTGCGCTTGAGGACGCATTCGACATCGAGTTCCCCGATGAAGTGCTCAAGAAGTCCACCTTCGCTTCCGTACGCAACATCGAGCTGGTAGTTGAAGGCCTTGTCAAAGCGGTTGCATGATCACCTTGCCGAGCGAGGTTGACGGGCGCCGCGTCCGCGTCGGGTGCGATGTCGTGGCCATTGAGGACGTCCAGGACTCGCTGGCGGCGTTCGGGGACCGGTACCTGCGCAAGGTTTTTACGGCGGGCGAAATCAACGACTGCCAGGGCCGCAACCGGGTGCACAGACTCGCGGCCCGGTTCGCGGCCAAGGAAGCAGTGATCAAGGCATTCGCAGAACCCGACATGCCGTTTCCCTGGCGCGAGATCGAGGTAACGCGGGACGGTCCGCTGCCTCTGCTTCGTTTGAGTGGGGGGCTTGCCGAGCGGGCACAGCATCAAGGCTGGCACAGCTCGTGTCTGTCGCTTTCGCACGCCGATTGCCACGCAATGGCCGTCGTTCTCGTGGTCTGCGGCGGCGACGCCGGGGCGGGCCCGCGATGACCCGCAGACATGATCCGGTGTGGGTTTGGATGATCGGCGCGTTCGGCGGCGCGCTCGCGCTTGCCGTGGCCGTTCTGGCCCATTACGGCACCGGTCCCGATGGCCTCAGGCTGGCGGTGCGCGCCACGGCGCGCTGGTCGTTCCTTTGTTTCTGGCTTTCCTATGCCGGCGGCGCGATGGCCATCCTGTTCGGCCCAGCCTTTGCCGGGCTGGCGCGCCAGGCGCGAGCCTTGGGCCTGGCCTTCGCCACCGCGCTTCAGGTCCATATCGGATTGGTCGTCTGGCTGGGCATCGTTATCGGCCAGATTCCGCTGCAGGGCCGTGTGTTGTGGTTCTTCCTGGTCGCACTGTTCTTCACCTATGTGCTGGTGCTGCTGTCCTTCGGAATCGGAATGCGCAACCTGGGACGTCTGTGGCGGCCACTGCTCTTCCTGGGCACGACTTATATTCTGATCGCCTTCGGCCGGGATTTTGTGCTGGGCGCACTCGACCAGAAGACACAGCATTGGCGCTACTTCGCCGAATATGTGCCGTTCGCCCTGTTGAGCCTTATTGCAATCCCGCTGCGCCTTGCCGCGTTTCTTCGCCAGCGCTTCGGCTTGCGTTCCGCCACGCCCTGACGCACCTCGCCAAACTGTTTGCCCGCCGTGCACGACCCGATACGGCAGGTTGTCTTCGCCGGCACGCTGCTAGTCGTCGACGAAACCGAATGGAAATGAGAGGTATGGCGTCAGCCCGACGATCAGTTGCCACTTCCAATTCGGTTGACGTAACCGGGAGCGACGCGCAATCAGCCGCGGCTGAGGTGGGCCCGGATGGCAGAGATGGTGGCCGTGGTGGCGTCCGCGCTGCCGCCTCCAAATGGGGCGATACTGGCAAAGCCGTGCGTAAGTGCATCGAACTGCCGGTGATCGACCGTGACGCCGGCCGAGCGTAGCGCCACGGCGTATTCGTTACCCTCGTCGCGCAGTGGATCGAATCCTGCCGTGAGCACCAGAGCGGGGGCCAATCCAGATAAATCAGCGGCCTTCAGCGGCGATACCCGTGCGTCGTCGGCGGCAAGGCCCGTGCCGCCCAGATACAGGTCTACGAACCGGTCCTCCTGCAGCTTGGACAGGAAGAACCCGTCCGAGAACAAGGTGCGCGACCGGGTCTTCGCGGAGAGGTCGAGGAGCGGATAGAGCAGCACTTGCAGCGTCGGCTGCGGAATACCCTCTTCGCGGCTACGCAGCGCGACGAGGGCTGCCAGATTTCCGCCGGCGCTGTCACCGCCGACGCCGATTCGGGACGGGTCAGCGCCCAGTTCGGCGGCGTGTCCACGTGCCCATCGATAGGCCGCGACGCAGTCATCGACCGCAGCCGGGGCCCTGTGCTCGGGTGCGAGCCGGTAGTCCACCGACAACACGTGTATCGCGGCGTCTCTGCAAATCATCCGACACAGCCCGTCGGGGGATTCGATGTCGCCCACAACAAAACCACCGCCGTGGAAGAAGAGAAGTAACGGGGCCGCCTCCGCGACGCCCGGTCGATAGTGTCGCGCTCGAAGGGGGCTGTCGGGGCCGGGAATCGTGAGATCGGTGGTGGGGACTCCTACGTGGTTGTTCATCGCCGCATGCGATTTCCGCATCAAGGCGCGGGCAACGCCCGGATCGCCGTCAGCCGAGAAACCGCCAGTACGCGTGCTTCGTTGGGCGATCAGTATCAACTGAAGCGTGGCGTCAAGAGTGTTGCCGTCGATGGTGATCCGTCTGCCGCCAGCCAGGAGGCGTTTTAGCCATGGCGGAATCCACGGCATGACCTTGACACCGACGTCACGCGCCGCGTTTTTCACCGCGAGAGGGCGGGGTTTGGGCCGCTTGTGTGCTATGGCTGCCTCCGTGTGAACCGAACAGGCATGGAGTGAATCCCGTTGATCAGTGTCGACGGCATGCGCTCGACCGGCCCGGCCAACTCCATGTTCTTCATCCGGCTCAGCACCTCCGACACGAGGGCGGCCGCCTCCACCCGGGCCAGGTTCGCCCCTAGGCAGAAATGGCTGCCGCCGCCGCCAAATGCCAAGTGCGGGTTGGGCTTACGGGTCACATCGAAGCGTTCGGGGTCGACGAAGTGGGCCTCGTCCCGATTGGCCGCCGGGTAGAACATCGCCACCCGGTCGCCCTCCTTCACGGGCACCCCGCCTAGTTCGGTGTCCTTCGTGGCCGTGCGGAAGAACGCGTTGACCGGGCTGACGTAGCGGAGCATTTCTTCAACTGCAGTCGGCAGCAGCGACGGATCCGCCTCCAGCTTTGCCCGCTCCTCCGGATGGTCCATCAGCGCGCACGCGCCTCCGGCGACCAGGTTACGGGTCGTGTCGCCACCCGCATTGATCAGCAGCGTGAACAAGAAGTGGAACTCCCTTTCGGTGAGGCGCTGTCCGTCGACCTCGGCATGCAGCAGGGATGTCGCGATGTCATCGCAAGGATCCGCACGTTTGCGGGCCACGAGTTCCGTTGAGTACCTGAACATCTCGGCGCCCGCCCTTATGGCATGCGAGCCGCCTATCAGACCGGTGTTCATGATCTCGGTCAGCTCGTAAAGCCGGTAGCCGTCTTCCAGCGGAATGCCGAGCAGTTCGGCGATGACGTATGAGGGCAGCGCCCCGGCGACGTCGGAGACGAAGTCGCACTCGCCCCGCTCGATGACGCTGTCGACCACGTCGCGCGCTATCTCCGTGATGCGCTCGTTCAGCTTCGCTACCTGGCGCGGCCTGAAGCCCTTGCTGACCAGAGCGCGCAGCGCGGTGTGCCGCGGCGGGTCCATCGTCAACATCATCACGCCCCGCTGGTCGGCGATGGCGTCGGGACCGGGCACGTCGAAGTACACTGCCGTCGCCTCCGACGACCACGTGGCGCTGTCGCGGGACACGGCGTAGACCTCGTCGTAGCCGGTGAGCGCGAAGAACCCAGGCCCATCCTTGTACGGGTGCCATGCCACAGGTGCGCACTCGCGGAGCTTCCGGAACGAATCGAAGGGCATTCCTGCCCCGTATGTGTACGGATCAGCGAGGTCGACACCGCCGATGTTGATCGCGTCTTCGGTCACGTCCCGGCCGATACCAGGCGCCGGCGAGGGAGCGCCAGCATGTCGTGCGACATCGCCCAGCCCCTTCGTCTTCCTTGTCGTGGGCAATCGAGCAGTGAACCACCCAAAACCGGCGATTCAGATATCGGCAGTATTACATACTTTTCAAATGGGTACAAGTCAAATCACGTGCGTAGAGTACGACAACCACCATGTGGTATGCGGCACGGCCACCAACAGCAACGCACAGGAAGGTGGATCGTTCGTGCTCGTTTCCGAGGGCGGTATCGCGGTCGACGATCGGTTCGGCCGCGAATCCGGCCGGATATATCTGACCGGCATCCAGGCGCTGGCGCGGCTGCCAGTCGACAGTCGACGCGCAGATCTTCGGGCGAACTTCAACACCGCCGGCTTCATCTCCGGCTACGAGGGCTCCCCACTGGCCGGGTATGACCTGGAACTAGGCCGGCAAAGCGATCTGCTGGAAGCGCACGACATAGTATTTCGCCCCGCGGTAAACGAGGAGCTCGCCGCGACATCCGTCCAAGGCACCCAGCTAGCGTCGGCGTCGTCTCGGTCCCGAATCATCGGAGTCACTGGCTGGTGGTACGGGAAGTCGCCTGGCCTGGACCGAGCGGCCGATGCAATACGGCATAACAACCTGATGGGCACACACCCCCTCGGCGGAGCTATCGCGTTGGTCGGCGACGACCCGGCTGCCAAATCCTCCACAGTCCCCGGGTCATCGGACGCACTGCTCGCCGATCTCGGCGTGCCAACGCTATATCCCGCCGATGTTCAGGATGTGCTCGATCTGGGATTACATGCAGTGGCCCTGTCGCGGTGCAGCGGGCTGTGGACTGCCCTGAAAATCGCCACCAATGTAGCGGATGGTTCCGGTGTCGCCGGCGTGAGTCCGCTGCGGATAACACCAATCATTCCGACGGTCGAATACGAAGGCAAACCATACAGACATGAGGTCAACGCGCATGTCGTACAGCCGACGCTCGACAGGCTCGAGATCTCGCGCGATACGGTTCGTCTTGAACTCGCCCGTCAGTACTGCACAGCTAACGGCCTCAACAGGGTCGATGGCCATATCGACGACCGCGTCGGTATCCTCGCTGCGGGGAAAACCTCCGCCGACCTTCGGCAGGCGCTGCGCGCAATGGGGCTCGACGACCGCGAACTTGCCCGACGCGGCGTTCGCCTGATGAAGCTTGCCATGATCTATCCTCTTGACCGGGACGCACTTTCGCGATTCGCCCAGGGTCTTGACCAGATCATCGTTGTCGAGGAGAAGCGACCCCTCCTGGAAACGGCGCTCAAGGAGATCTTGTACGGCGGCCCTCATTCTCCGCGTGTCATCGGGAAGCTGGGCATGGGACCGGCTGCAACCTTGCCGCTCAACGGCGAACTGGACACCGACACAATCGCCCGCTGGCTTTCATCAATCCTGCTGCCGCTGGGTGAGTTTCCATCGGTCGAACACTGGGTCCAGACATCGACGGACATCGGCACACGCATCGAGCTCCCGCTTGTGTCACGCACGCCGTACTTCTGCTCGGGCTGTCCGCACAACAGCTCGGCGAAGGCGCCAGCCGGCAGCCAGGTCGGAGGTGGGATTGGTTGCAGCGGCTTGGTTCTTGGCATGGATCCCAGCGAGTTCGGCAACGTAACGGGGCTCACCCAGATGGGCGGTGAGGGCGCGCAGTGGATCGGTATGGCGCCCTTCGTCCATGACGACCACTTCATCCAAAATCTGGGAGACGGCACTTATCACCATTCAGCTAGCCTGGCGGTCCGGGCAAGCGTCGCGGCAGGAGTCAACGTCACATACAAGCTATTACGCAACTCGGCGGTCGCAATGACCGGTGGCCAACGGCCTGCAGGTGAGCTTGCGCTGCCGCAGATCGTGAACTCGCTTCGCGCCGAGGGCGTAGCCGAAGTACTCATCACATCCGACGATCCACGCTCCCTGCGTAGGCTCAGCCGCCGACTTAACGTCGAGGTCTGGCATCGGAACCGGTTGATCGAAGCCCAAAGACGCCTCTCTCGGGTACCCGGGGTAACGGTTCTCATTCACGACCAGGAATGTGCGACGGAGTTGCGCCGGAAGCGCAAGCGCGGCCTGGCCCCGGAGCCGCCCAAGAGGATATACATCAATGAACGCGTGTGCGAGGGGTGCGGCGATTGCGGGCGCAAGTCCAATTGTCTGTCCGTGCGACCGGTGACGACCGACTACGGTCGCAAGACGCAGATCGACCAATCGTCCTGTAACAAGGACTACACGTGCCTCGAGGGTGACTGCCCGGCATTCATATCGGTTGTGCCAAGCAGCGCCCCGGCGCCTGCCGTGGGAGCAGTCTTGACGACCGAACACTTTCCCGAGCCCGAATGTCACTTTTCCGGCGACCAGTACACGATCCGCATGGCGGGTATCGGCGGCACCGGGGTGGCCACGCTGTCTCAGCTACTTGCAACCGCAGCCGCGACCGCAGGCTTTGAGGTCCGTGCACTTGATCAGACGGGATTGTCGCAGAAGGGTGGCGCCGTCATCTCAGATGTCAAGCTCACCCGTGAACAACGTCCCCTCGCGAACAAAGCCGCGAAGGGCGAAGCCGATCTGCTGCTTGGATGCGACCTGTTGGTGGCGGCGGCGCCCGACAACCTGGCCCAGGCGGATCCGGACCGCACGGTAGCCGTCGTATCGAGTGGCGAGGTGGCCACCGGAGCCATGGTTTCGGACCCGACCGTGACATTTCCCGACCGAGACCAACTGGTGGAGCGCATCAAATCTGCGACAGTGCGATCCGACGCCATCTTTGTTGATGCGCGCCGCGTAACCACCGAGGTCTTCGGCCATGATCACCTCGCCAACGTGATGCTCGCTGGCACCGCCTACCAGGCCGGTCACATCCCTGTCCCGGCGAGCGCGATTGAAGCCGCGATCCGTGCCAATGGTGTCCAGGTCGAGGCCAATATCCAAGCCTTCCGCTTGGGTCGTCAGGTGATAGCTGATCCGCAAAGCGTTCCTGGGCCGGGGGATAACCGTGCGTCTTGCGACGAGGAGGGCGTGCCCGCGTATACGTCACTGAGTTCGATAGTGCGGGCGGCTTCTGGCTCTAAACTCGAACGCCTGGTGGTCCAGAGGGTAGGTGATCTCGTGGCCTACCAAAACACTAAGTACGCTGAGCGTTACGCCGAATTTGTCGAGCGCGTGCGGGCAGCCGAGACCGCCACGGTGCCAGGATCGACCGAACTTACCGAATCGGTTGCGCGCTACCTCCACAAGCTGATGGCCTACAAGGATGAATACGAAGTGGCGCGACTTAGCCTTGTCCCCGAACTGCGCCAGCAGATCAACGAGCAGTTCGGGTCGGGCGCCAAGATCGCGTACCGGCTGCATCCGCCGATCCTGCGGGCGCTCGGGATGAGGTCGAAAATCTCTCTGGGATCGTGGATCCGTCCCGTTTTCGCGGTGCTTTATGCCGCCCGGCGACTGCGCGGCACGCCTCTGAATGTGTTCGGATACGGTCGAATACGGCGCACTGAGCGCGCATTGATCGATGAGTACCGCAGGTCTTTGGAGACATTGCTGCCACATCTGTCCCCCCATAACCACGCGCACGCCGTCGCGATAGCGGAGCTGCCAGACATCGTGCGCGGGTACGAAAAGGTGAAGATGGCCAATGTGTCCGCATACCGAGACAACTCGATGCGAGAACACGATCGGTACATGACGACTGCGACTGCGGTGCGATGAGCGGCGAACTCCATCACGGGCACTAGGGAATTCGGCAACTCTCAATCAACGTGATGCCCGATACGGGGATGTGCTCCGATGGGGAACGGTGGCTAGCGGCGACACTGCGTTGCGGATCGCAGCCAACATCGCCGGGTGATGGGCAGAATGATCGCCGGCGCGTGTAACGACCAGGCGGGGCGGATGCGACGTTCGTTGCAGCCGGTCAAGGGCTGCCCGACCGCCTTTGGCAGTGAACTGGTCCGCATCCTCAGGCGAGGCAATCAGCGTCACCTCGGTTCCACGGTGGACAAGCGCTGTCAGAACATCCTCCGGCAGGTACACGAGTCCGACCCGGCTCAACACCCGCAGGACGTATCCCGGAAGGTGGTTGTGCAGGGAGCTTTTCGTCGGCTCCCGAGCCGGGTCGAGAAGTGCTTTGAGGCGCTTTGCGCTGGATTCGGAGGGACCGCCGGTGTCACTGGGCGCGTTGGTGTTTCGCGTTTCCGCCCGAAAGCCCCACTGCGACAGCAAGGTGGGGGTGACGCGCCAATTCCACACCAGCAGGTTGACAAGGATCGCCGAGCGCGCACCGATACCGCGGGCGGCCTGAGCGGCGTACCACGCGCCGGAGCAGATACCGACAAGCTCGAGTTCGCCGGCGTCTTGGCACGCATGTCTGGCCACCGCCATCGAGTCGGTGATGTCAGCTTTGGAATACACTCTGCGCCACCGGTTCCGGCTGGCCGGGCCCGATAAGCCCTGTCGAGCAGGGTCCCAGCGCACCGCCTGTGACCCGGCCGCTGCAATGCGACGTGACAATTCGACCCACTCCCGGGCGGGTCCTACGTGCAGGTCGTTGGCGGTCACGAAGAACACCACGGTCTTTGCGGGCGCGGGGCTGGGGTAGCGGGGCAGCGTGCGCACGGCGAAGATGCCGTTCGGCTCGATGCGTTCGATGCTCTCGAAAACGTCGGCCCCGTCGGGCCCTTCGGCCGGCATCGTTACCGTTGTCAGGTATTGGGGTACGGCACGATGGGTGCGAGTGGGAACCTGCCGGTCGATCCACTCGATGACCGAATCGACCGCGGTGAACGGGATCGGTAACGGAATTGGCGTCGGCGCGGCGCATTCCGGCAGACCGCCGGTAACGATCGAATCAACTCCCTCGGCCGACGCCAGGGCGGTGATGTGCTTGTCGGTCTCGGCCGGGCGTCCCACCAGAAGTGCGTTGTCGACGCCATAGGCGCTGACGGGATTGGCGCCCATCCGCAGCGCGGCGAATTCTGCGGCGGCGTGGTCGCTGAACCGCCCACCCATGATTGTCACTTCGCCGGGAGTAGCAGCGTCCTCGCCCATCGAAAACCGGTAGAGCGCAGCGTGTTCCCGAAGGTAACGCCTGCCCGTTCCATAGGGATCGAGGTAGACCACGCGGTTGACCGTGTGGGATTGGGCCAGGTACTGGTCGAGGATCAAGCATCCGGCACGTATGCCGATAGCGGTCGCGAACTCCGCGCCGATCAGCGTGAGGTAGTCGAGCGCGTGGCCCACACTTGCCGCCCAGTTGGCCACGGCGTCATCACGGCCCTGAGCGTATGCAGAATCACCCCAGCCCAGATAGTCAAACCGCAGCACGCCGAAACCGCGGCGCGCCAAGTCGCCGGCGAGGACCCGTTGTAGGCGGACACTGTCCATCCCCTCCTTTCCGAGCGAACCACAGATCAGTACCCCGCCCCTGATCTGGTTATCGACCGGCAGATGAATCACGCCGAACAATGGCGAATCAGGCGGTCCGAAAAATGTCGGCGCCTCTGTCGTCGTCAACGGCATGTTGCCCTGGCTCCACGGTCGGCTTCCGCCGCTAGCGGATCGTCGTGCTCTTGACGTTCTGCAACCACCTCAAGCCACATCGAGGAAGGGAACATGCCGCTTTCATTCCCTACAGCAAGCCCGCGCTCTGTGCTCATCGGCGAACCATACGTCGGTAGGATCTCTTGCGCTCGCTCGAGGGCCGCACTGTGCACCATCGCGCATCCCAACCTAATTTCAAACCGCGGGTTACCGATGAGAAACGCGTGTAGCAGAACGCTTTCTGTCCAGAAGAACATGTCACTGGTGAGCACGTAAGGTGTGTAGTCGTACGGTATCGACACATCGTGGAAATGGACGAACACGCCTTTCTTCAGCCGCGGCAGCACCTCCAGGATCAGGTAGTTGACATCACTGCCCGTAGACACGGTGTGCGTTGAATCGATAAACAGCAAATCCCCCGGCCCAAGATCGCTCAATTCGGCCAGGCTTAACTGCTGGACGGCAACATCGCGCAGTTCGATCGAACCGTTGGCGGACAATTGTTTAAGGTATTCGGTTGGAAAGGGATCAATGCAGGTTATGTCTATATTGTTGCCCGCGTCCTGCGCTGCCTGCAATGCGACCCATGTCGAAGCACCGGCGCCCACTTGGACCATGCGACGCGGTGCGTGTTTCCGAACGAAGCAGTACAAGAGATCTGCTTCGATCGGTCCGTAACCCAGGGCGCCGTTGGCCTCGCCGGCCCGTCGTTGCAATTCGAGGCTCGGCAGCGTCGACGCCAACTCGGGCTGGCAAATCTCGCGAAGCCATTGCAATTGGTGATCGATATCCGTGCCGGCCACGCCCACCAGCGAATACGGTCGCTGCCAGCCGCGGTTTTGCTTCAGGGCGCGAATGTTCGGGATCTCACTGTAGAAGTGCCGAGGCAACACATCGACGCCGACGCGCTGACCCATTTCAAAGACCCCTCGCCAGCGGGCCTTTCCCCAGTCTTTTGCTTTACGGATCCGCGCCTGTTGGATCAGGGCCATACCAGGAAAACCTATCTCCTAAGCGGCAAGCCGGTCGAGGCGCCCGCCAATTTCATTCGTGGGCCTGAACAGTGTCGATATGCCCTTCCTCTCTGTGGAAGTACTCGCCGTCCAGGTTCGACTTCACTAGTGTCGCACGGGATTGTATGTACAACCCCGGGTCCAGGAGTCGGCCGGAAATGGTTGCTCCCATTCCGACGACAATCCTGCTGCCGACTACCGTCCCTGGGGAAACTTGCACGTTCGACGAAATGAGGCAGTAATCGCCTATCTCTATGGGGCTGCAAGTGTGAGCGCTGCTCTTCCAGGAGATTCCGTGGGTGAGAAACGTCGACCGCACACCAGCGATTGCGGTGTGCGACCCGACACGTACGCCGCCGGTGCAGTCGATGTAGTGGCGAGAAGTTATGTTGGAATGGGGTCCCAGATGCAGCAGACAAGCGGCGCCCGCTTCGCCCAGCCGTCGAGAAGCAGTCACCCAGTTCCAATGACAGAGCTCTGCGTGTTCCTCAAGCTTGAGCGACGCCAGGTCCCTTATGACGTTGAACGAGCCGATATATGCTCCGCCGCCAATGTCGACGCGCTCGACCCCAAAGACTAAACATGGGCCGATGCGCACGCCGTCGCCAATGGCCCACCCCAAGTGACGGAGGAGAGAGTTTTTTAGCTCACTGCCAGGGAGTAACGCAACAAAAGTCACCAGCGCGCCACGTACAATCATGTGCAGTCCTTCGTTGATCGATCGCAAGTGGGCCATCCCCAGCCTTTTGCTTTACGGATCCGCTCTTGTTGGATCATCGCCATACCCGGAAAACTTATCGCAATTAGCGGTAGGTTGACCCGGACCTTTCCCGGCACATTTGCTGCCGTGGAGCCTGATTGGTTCTCAGGGCGCATTGTCCGGCGACCCATTGAGCGTGATGCCCGACAGCGCGTAGGTCTCCCGCGGCGCGTTCGCAAATAGAACCGGCTTCTGCGATTGCTGCCGGATGGCGATGTTACGGAACACGATATTGCTGACCGCGCCCCCGTTTGCGATCACCACCGCGAGATTGCTCTGCGCCGGCTCGGAAGTGTCGACGACCGTGAGATCGGAAAAAGTGACGTTACCGGTAACCGCGCCGGGGTTCTCGCCGTAGGCGACGAGCGCTCCCGCCGCGCCGCCCGGGGTGGTATTGGCCCCGGTCACTGTTCCGCCCTCGACGGTGACACCGTTGACCGACTGCAGGAAGAACGGGTCGCCCTCGGTGGAGATGTACACCCCGGCGCCGCTGGTGCCGGACACTCGCACGTTGCGATACGCGATGTTCTCGCCGCCCCGTACCGTCACGCCATGGCCAAACGTGGTGCCGTTGACGACCGGCGATTCGATGGTGATGTTGCGGCACGGCGGGTCGTTGACGCCGAACTGTGGGCCATAGGAAACGACCGCGACACCGTCGTCGCCGGTGCGCTCGGTCACCGGGTTGTTGACCTGGCCGTGGTTCGACCCGCGCGTCATGTGGATACCGTCGGCGCGGCTGTCGCGCACCGTCACGCGGTTGAGCACAAAATTGCTTGCGCCGTCGAGGAGCACACCTGCGGCCGCGGAGCCTGTGACCGTGATGTCATCGAGTCGGACTCCGTCGCCGTGAACGTAGAGCTTTTGTTGTTCGAGCCCGTTGTAGCGCGGGCCGCCGATCGGCGCGGTGAGGTTCAGGTTCGAGACCGAGACGCCGTCCGCACGGATCTGCACCGACGAGGTGAGGTCGTTGGTGGCCGCCAACGTCGCGCCGTTTCCTTCGATGTGCACCTTCGGCACGGTGATGGTGACCACGCCACCGTGCGGGTAAACCCTGCGGTCCAGCGTCAGGGTGGAGCCGGGCTGCACATTGTTGAGCATCGCCTGCAGAGCTGCCGTGCCGTCATCGGACGTGTCACTTCGGGCGGGCTGGCCGCACCCGAAGGCGATACCGGCGGCGACGAAGGAGATCATCGCGACCGTCCCTAGCGCCGGCTTACTCATCGCGGTCCCCGGCGAACCAGGACTGTACCTCGCCCGCTAAACACCTTCAGCCTCGTTCGCCCCAGACAAATGTGCAATCTCGATGTTCACGTGTCCCCTTCGCTTGTCGGGCAATGAAACTCGGCCGTCGCAGACGCCATTGAGCAACGATTCAAAGCGATCACCCACGCGTTCTACGTCGAATGTGCGTTCGGCATAGCGGCGGGCCGCGGTCCCCATCGCTGCTCGTGCGACGGGAGAAGCCAGCAGACTTCTCAGCGCGGCAGACGCCGCATCGGCGTCTCCCGGGGCCACCGTTAGCCCCGCCTCTGCCGCTTCGACCATCTTGGCCACCGCGTTGTCCGGCGGTAGCAGCGCCAGCACGGGGCGGCCGGCGCAGAAGTAGTTGAGAACCTTTGACGGCACCGAGTAGCGGCTGGCGTTACTTTCCAGCACGACGAGCAGCACATCTGCGCTCGCGAGCATGTCGGGCAGCTGCTCGTAGGGCTGATAGTCGAGGAGCATCAGCCCGGGGAGCTCGTCCACTTTCGGCTCGAGCCACTCGCGGCCCCGGCCTTCGGACACAACCACCATGCGGCTACCCGTCGGCGCCATCCGAGCGAGGTCGGATATCACGGATGGGTCGTGCTTCGCGCCAAGCGTTCCCGCGTACATCACGACGGGCATGCCGACGAGATCGTGAGCTTTCGCCCAGGCATTGTCCCGCGGCCGCAATGGCATCTCGTCGACCGCGGCCCAGTTCGGCACGATGTGTACCTTGCTCGTCTGGACTCCCCAGGCTTCGAGTTGTTCGACGAACGTGTCGCTGATGGCGACGATGGCGGCCGCACCGCGCGCGACCCGACGCTCGACACGTCCCGCAACCCAGCCGATGAGGCGACCCGGCCAGCCGAACCGATCACGAGCAATGACCCTGATCGCTTCGCTGTAAATGTCTTGCTGCCAAAAGACGTACGGCACCCGTCGCATCCGGAGCAAGAAGGTGAGCATGAACAATGACAGCAAGGGGATGTTGGATAGAACCGCAACGTCCGGCCGCGCGGCCAGGATGGCACGCGACGACATCCGGGCGTACTCCAACTCCTGGCGCAGTCGGACGAGCGGTGAGTAGCGCGCAAACTCGCTACCTAGCTCGATAGCAAGGACGGCAAACGACTCGGGATCTCCGTCACGTCGCTCTGTCGCGCCCCGACCGGTCGTGTACGACGCACAATATTGGTGCTCGACATGATGCCCTCGGCGGGCGAGCTCCCGGCTTAGGTGTATCTGGCCGGGGTGGCCGGAGTAATCGTGGATGACCAGCCTCAAATCAGCCTTTTGGCCTTGTGAGGGGCAGGGCGATAGGACGGTGCGCGTAGCTCCCCCTGGGGAGCGACGCTCGCGCGGTCGAGACACCTCTGCGGCTTGCGGTCTGCTTTGCACCTGGTATCCCGAATCTATGGATGTGTTGGCATCGTGGGAATACTATAAGTTTGTTAAATAGGATACTACCACCGTATAGTATGTATCGTCGCCATTCAAGTAGATCATCGGTATACCCGAGTCGCCCCGGGATGGTTGGTCCACCCGGGCTTTCGCCAGGAGGAGCACAAGGATGGTGCACTACTGATGACATGGCGCGATGACGTTTCCTCGGCTGTCGAGCGCTTGCCGGCCTTCGTCGAGAGTGAGCCGCACTTCGCCGACGAGTTGCGCGCCTGGCGAGACGCCACCAACACGCGTGCTTCCGTGACCGGGCTGGTCATGTCGTCGATCTACCGCGCGCTGCGAGACGCCGATATCACACTGGCCGACGATTGCGAGGTGCCGGTCGATCTTCGGCGCTTTCTGCCGGACGCGGCAACGGCAACTTTCTCAGCGGCGTTGGTGGATCCCGACACCGTGCGAAGCGCTCTGCGGAGGGCGTTCACATCACAAAATCTGCGCACGGCGCAAGGGAGCCCGCGCGCCGCTGTCCGGAATGCTGTCGCATGAAAGTTCTTCATGTGGTGATCCGACTTCGGCATCGTCAGAGGCGTTGCGACTTGGAACAGATCTACACCCAGACTCCCGAAGAGGGGTCTGAATGATAACGCTCACAACCGGCCGCAGAGACGGCACAGCGTTGCAAGTTGCCTTCGCCATAACGCTGACAGTTATTGTGGCCGTGACACTTTGGTGGGGGTTTCTGCGTGAGAACGCGCCGATGGGCGCTCGGGGCATTCGGGTCCAAGCAGACTTCACCGCCATGCCCGACGGGCCGGCGCCCGACCATTTCGACGGCGGCCAGCCTGCGAGCGTACTGGCTAGTCCCGACGACCCGGGCGACCAACTCAGAATTCAGCACGGCAGGTTGACCTACCAACCCACAACGCGAGGCACTGCCACGGCATACTTCAGTTCTCCCGACCTCGGTTCGCCGGTGAAGAGTATGGGTGCGCGGTTCGTCTTCCGGTCCGGATCCGGGACCGGTGGCGCAATCGGACTTGCGGTGTCGCGAGGCATCGGGAAACGCGCTCCACCGGTCGTCGGGGCGGTGCCGATTTACTTCGTGGTGACGCCGATCAACTGGAACATCAGCGTCTCGCGGACCGAGAACGCTCCACTTGAAGTGGTCGCGGCCGATAGTTTTCCACGACCGCTGCGCCAAGACGGAAACACTGTCTACGAGGCACGCCTGACCATCGACGGCGCTCAAGTCACCGTGGATTTGCCGGGCATCCACAAGCACGTGTCAGATCCGCGGTTTTCGGAGTGGCAAGGAAGTTACGCCACGTTCGACCTCTTCTCGAATCACGGAGCCACCGACCCGATCGGAGCTTTCGAGAAGATCTGGGCCGCGGGCAACAGGGACTGAGCCATGACCGACGGTTCCTCGATGAGCAAGGTCCGCGCCCTCTCGAGCGGCGCCCACCAAGTCTTCTCCGGTCTCAGCAACGGCCCGATCATCTGTGCCGTCGCAGTGGTGACGGTCGCCCAGAAGTTCGGCCAAATCGCGGTGCTTTTGACGCTGCTCGCCGCGGCTGTCGGCGTCCTTCGCGGTGCGTTGGGAACACCCCTGCTGCTGATGGCGGGAAGCGCCCGGTCTGACATCCGGCGTGAGGGCTCGTTCGCGTTCACCAGTGCCCTACTGGTCAGCCCCATTGTCGGGATCGTCATGTGGGCAGTTGAGGGGTCAGGGATCCGTCTGCCGACACTCTTGATCATCGTTGCGACACCGAGCGCGCTCGTAAAAGAGGTGCTACGGTCCGTCGCCATCGCGGAAGGCCGTGCACACGTTGCGACCCTCTGGGACAGCGTGTTTTTCGCCGGTTCGGCCGCGTTGTTGGTGGCGGCATGGTTGCACTTGTCGGTGGCAACCACCACTTACCTCATTGGTGGCTGGACGGCCCTTGCCGTCCTTGCTTTAGTCGGATTGCTGGTCGCAGTTCGCATCGCCCCGCGGCTCAGACAGTACCCGGCTTGGATCTCCAAGAGTTGGCGGCACCGCGCGCGGTATGGCACCGACTCCGGCCTCCAGCAAACGACGGCGTTCGCGGTGCTGCTCCTCACCGCTGTCGTTTTGAGTCCCGAGGCCGCCGCCGCACTGCGCGGCGCCACGGCATTACTGGCGCCCGTGGTCATCGCAGTGAGTGCAAACCAATTGAGGGTGATCGCAGAGAGCAAACGACTAGGCATGCCACCGGCGCAGGTCTGGAGCTCTCTGGCCCGAATCGCTCTGGTCTCGATTTCGGCGACAATCCTCCTTGGCCTGGCGCTGTCCTTCCTGCCTGGCCCGGTCGGTGAACGACTGGTCCTCGGCCCGACATTCGAAGCAGCGCGAGCCATCATTCCCGTCGTCGCCTTCCAATACGCAATTGGCGTGTGGCTCTTCGCGGTCGCAATCTGGCTGCGATGCTTCAACCGAAGCCTGAGTGCGCTCAAGCTCAGGGCCTGTGACGCATTGGTCGTACTCGTGATGGCACTCGGCGGTGCGGTGCTCTTCCACACAGCGGCGGGGGTCGCGGTTGGTATCGCGACAGCGACCACGTTCATCAGCGCGATGACACTGCTCCGGTTCAAGCCGTGGGCCACGCCGACCCACCCCGCCAGACCCGAACGCCGCCAGTCGGCGCCGGCTTTCGGCGCCGCCCGCGACCTTGTGGACGTCGGCGGGCCGAGACCGCTGCCACGCGCGACAAGCCTGCGCTTGGGCGAGACGACACAGGTGAACGAGGCGCTTATCGCGCTGTGGGTTTTTGCCGCATTGGCAGTTTTCGGCCCCGCAGCGATCATCCGCTACACCGGAATTCCCACTAACGCGTCCTGGTTGTGGTCGCTTCCGGCGATAGCAATCTCAGCCGCACGGTTCGCCTTCCTGATTGGCAAGGGCGAACGGCGGCTGTTCGAAATGATGTTCTGGTGCTTCACCTACACATTTCTGGGCTTGGCCCCGCTGGCTCAGCTGCGAGAAGACTTCTGGCCCTTCAGCGTTCCCCGCATCGACAACACCTACGTCGCCGCGGCCACGCTGATCGTCCTGGTCGGATGTGGCGCATTCCTTTGCGGGGCCGGTTTTGACGGCGTCGCTTCAGTGCGGCGGCGCCGGAACGCCGAGCGCACCTATGACGTCGTCAAGCAGGTATTCACCATCAATTATCCACGCGCCATTGTGCTTTCGGTTATTGCCCTCGCCATCGACACCTACTTCCTCTCAATGCTCGGCTGGACGATCTTTCTGCAGAGCCGTACGGAAGTAGTGGAAGGCCAAAGCGATGTCTGGGGGCAATCCAGCACATTCGCGATCATGCGAGGGGCCGCCGCGACGGCGCCGCTCGTAGCCTTCCTGGCGCTGATTCGCTTCCGGAGAGAAGCGAAGAGCGCACGCATGCTGGGCGAGAATATTTCCTCACGTGTCATGGGCAGCAACACGGTTCTCCTCGTCGTCGTGGGAATTGTCCTGGCCGTCGTCATGAACCCGGTATCCAACGCGCGTTACTTCTTCGGCACGGCAATGCTTGCCGTCGCCACGGCGTTTGGACTGTTTGCCACCAGGCAGCGTTTCCGCTTTACCGCGTGCGGGTTTCTGGTCGGGATGCTCCTAATCTTCCCGCTCGCTGATGCATTCCGCGTCAGCCGCGAGGCGACCCTGAAGTCGACGAATCCCATCGAGTCGCTCCTGCAAGGCGATTACGACTCTTTCGCGCAATTGATGAACGGATACCTGGTTGGCGCGCGGGACGGAATTGTGCCCTTCAGGCAATTCTCCGGTGTACTGCTGTTTTGGGTGCCGAGGACTTTGTGGACCACCAAGCCGATGGATACGGGGCCATACATCGCGGAGGGGCGCGGCTACTTCTTCACTAATTTATCTGCACCCTTGTGGATCGAGTTGTATCTGAATGGTAGCTGGCTGCTGCTCGCCGTCGGTATGTTCGCCGTGGGCTACGCCGTGCACCGCTGGGACACCCGGCTGAACGCTGAACTCAACTTCTACCGAATGCCAGGTCTGCTTGGATGCATTCTGCCGTTCTACTCGATGATCCTGCTGCGCGGCTCTCTTCTGCAGGCCGCTTCTTTCCTGGCTTGCGTTCTGGCGTTCGCGGCTTTCGTTTCGCAGCGAAAGAAGCTCAAGACGCGACCTCGTGCGCCTGGCGTCGTCCCTGAACCACTGCCCGGTTTGGGCATGGCGCAGCTAAGGACCGATTGTGTCGGCGCGTAGCACGCTGCGCGGCGCGCGCCGCGGAATCAAGGTCGCTGCCGTCGCGGCGTTGGCGTCGACCGTCGTCGGCCTGGCCTGCTATGAGTTGCACAGCACCGAGTCCCCTCGCAGCCAAGTCGAAGCTCACGACGTCGCGCCGCCGGTAGCACTGAAGTTCGACCACAAGCCCATCTTGCTCGTCGTGCGCGACTCGTACGCCGTCGCCTATCCCGATTTGGTCGCCGATCGAATGGATTGGACTTTGGCCCTCGATGGCCAAGACGGGACCGGCTTTGTGAGCGGTATCGACACGCGCAATCCTGGGCGTGTGCCGTTCATCGATCGCCTGGACGGCGATGCGGCCACCTATCACGTCGACTACGTTCTCATCGACGGCGGTCGGAATGATCTTGGCGAACCAGCGGAGCCGGTGGTGGCGGCGGCCGATGAGTACGTCAAGAAGGTTCGCTCGGACTGGCCAAACGCCAAGATCGTCATCGTGCTTCCCGCCTCCGCCACCCCGAATGAGAACGCGAACTACCCCGCCGTGGCGGACGGACTTCGCCGGACGGCCGAAAGCGTGGGAGCTCATGTGATCGATCCGGTGGCGCAGGGCTGGTATCGCGACATTGATGTGAAGCCGCTGCTGTGGCAGGACGGCATCCACCTGGCCGGCGACGTCGGCGAGACCTACTACGCAGACAAGATCACCGAAAGCCTGAAGCTAATGGGGTTCGGATCATGACGAGTATGGTCGCGTTGCTCGCCGTCGCGCGCAGCAAGTCCCTGGTGCTGATCACCTGGACCTTGTTGGGTGCTGCCGCTGCCGGCGTGATCAACCTGCTGCTGCCGGTGGTCTACGAGGCAACCGCGAAAATTGTCATCGCGACGCCGTACTGGAACGACACCACCGCGGTTATCCCCGATCCGAGCTTTGCCGGCAAAACGCCCCAGTCGTACGGTGACGAATTCACCCAGCAGCGCATGGCGAGCTATGTACGGCTGGTGACAACACCGCTCGTCACCAACCGCGTTAACGAACGATTGCGGTTGGGGACTTCCGGGGAAGGCCTTGCCAAGAAGCTAAGCGGCCACATGGTCCCTGACACGGTGATATTGCAAGTGCTGGCCCAAGACGCCTCCCCGGTGCGAGCGGCGACGATCGCCGATGCGGCAGCGCAGCAGACCGCCGAAGCCATCAAAGAACTTGAGCGCCCGCCCTACAGCGTGGTGTCTCCGGTTCAACCGGTGCTCGGCGAACCCGCGGCCGTTCCGTCACAACCCATCTCGCCGCGAACACTGTCGAACATCGTCTGCGGAGCGATCGTGGGGTTTTTGTTGGGTCTGACCTGGCTCGCCGTGTATGCCGCCCGGCGCGCAAGTCCAGAGCTAGTGCGGTTCCGGGGCGACGGCACCGGTACCGATGAATTCGCGGGCGTGCTCGGTGTGCTCACCGCCGAAGACCACCTAACGCTCGACGAGGTCCACGGCGACGCCAAGTTGCTTCGCCTGGAAATTGCGGACCGCCTAATTGAGGCCGAGGCTCACTCGCTCGTGATGACATCGCCGCGAGCTACCCCGGCCACCAGCATCCTCGCCGCAGTACTCGCGACCGCCTTAACGGAAGCAGGATCGCCCACCGTCGTTGTAAGCGCCGACTTCACCGCCGGACACGACGACTCGACCGTCGGCCTGGGCGAACTGCTCTGTACGCCTTTGGCTTTGGACTCGGCCATCCAGTCGGATGAGCAGAGCGGAATCAGCTGGATTCCGGCCGGCACGGCGCCGGCAAATCCGACGAGGGAACTTATGGGCGCGAAGATGCGTGGCCTTCTGATCGAGCTGTCCCGCCGCTACCGGCATGTCATCGTTGTCGGCCCGGGCGTACTGGAGTCAGCCGATGCCGTGGACCTGGCGAGCCAAGTCGGCGCATCGATTCTGGTCGACCTCGTCCCGGAAACCACCGCGGCGGAGCTCCGCGAAAGCGAAAGGCTGCTGAGCCTAGCCCGGGGCACCTGCCTGGGACGGGTGATTGTTGCCGCTCGGGCGTTCGCAAAGCATGTCGGGTTGCCGCAGTTCGACCAGCCGACGTCTAGCCGCATGAGCCAGTCAACCACCGTGAGCGGAGAATGATGGAGCTATTGACACGAGTCTGGACTAAGGTCCGGCAGCGATGGCCGATCGTGGCTGCATGCCTGGCCGTCGCCATCATGGGTGTGACGGTCTACCACGTTGACGCCGGCAACGATTACACCGCGTCCACCGAGTTGTTCCTCCGGGCCCCGGATGTCAAGACATCCGTGGGTGCGTACCAGGGTGACCTGTTCTCTCGGCAGAGGGCGCAAACATACGTCAAGATGTTTCACAGCGACGATCTGGCGCAGATGGTGGTCGACAAGCTCGGCCTGTCCATAACAGCACAAGAGTTAGCGTCCAAGGTCTCAGCGACTACGGTGAAAAACACGGTGCTGATCGTTGTTTCAGTCACCGACGGCAATGCCCAGCACGCGGCCAATATCGCCAACGGATACGGGCAAGTCCTGCCAACCTACGTTGCCAAGCTCGAAAACGTCGTCGGTGACCCGAAGGTTGGGCCTCTGGTCCAGGTGGTGACAAAGGCGAATCCGGCCAGTGCAACGGCTTCGGGATATCCGATGTCGATGGTCCTGTTTGCGGCGGTCATTATGGCTCTGCTCGTTGCGACCGGCATCATCTGGTTCCTTGACCGTTTCGACACCAGGGTGAGGTCGCGACGCCAGGTCGAGGAGATCACCGGATGCGACGTCGTCGGCAAGCTGCCCAAAACCCGGGCGCTCGGTTCCAATTGCAACGTCCTCCAAGCCTTCGACGAGTCTGAGGAATTCAAACAGGCGGCATTGCGACTCAGCCTGAATGTCGAGTCCGTGCTGCATCGCCTGCCCAGAATCAAAGCCGAAATCCCACCCGTCGTCGCCGTTGTGGCCGGCCATCGCGGAGATGGAAGCACTGTCGCGACGCGGGCGCTTGCGCGGGCGTTCGCCGAACGTGGACGTGCGGCAGGCGTCGTGAGTTTGGACGCACCCAACCGGGAGTTGGAGGAGGCCGAGCCGGTTGTTGCGGGGTCTGCGTTGGCGGAGAAGGACAACCGAATCGATCCGGTGACGACCGTGTCTTGCTCAACAGCGGCGCTGACTGCCGAGATCCGCGGTCGAGACGCCCAGCTCCTGGAGAGCGACGTCATTTTGATCGACACACCTGCGTTCCACGAGTCGATCGAGGCCCAACTGGCGCTCTGCGCGGCGGATGCCGTGGTGCTCGTCGTGCGGCCGATCGCTAACACGACACTTTCGCTATATCGACTGGTCGCCGCGGTCAAGGCGCTCGATATGCCGGTGCTCGGTGTTGTCGTCAATCTGGCGACTGAGTCCGCGACGGTAGAAGGATTTTACCTCTGATGGAATTCGACTAAGCCGCGCGAATTAGGTTGAGGGAGTTGCTTGGTCATGCGCATCGCGGTGGTACACAGCTACTATTCGAACCGGGTTCCCAGCGGCGAAAACGTTATCGTCGATTTGCAGGTTGAGGCGCTTCGCCGCGCCGGGCACGACGTCCGATTGATAAGTCGGCACCAGGAAGACGTCGAGAAGTCGAGGGCCTACCCTGCTGTGACTGCCGTAGGTGTGGCAACCAACCGGGGACCGCGTCCCGTCGACGAGATCAACCGATTCGACCCCGACATCGTGCATGTGCACAACCTGTTCCCCAATTTCGGACGCAGTTGGGCATCACGGTATTCATCACGTCTTGTCACCACGGTTCACAATTACCGGCCGCTCTGTGCGGCGGCGACGTTGCTGCGCGACGGTGAGTCCTGCACCCTGTGCCCGGAGCGCCACAGCGCCCTTCCTGCCCTGAAATACCGCTGCTTCAAGGGCAGTCGGGTCGCGACGCTCCCGGTCGCCCTGGGCATGAGATTCGACCGCGACCCGCTGCTGGCCGCCGCGGCCAGGGTCATCACCATCAACGACGACATGCGGTCGCGCTACACCGCCTTGGGTTTGCCCGAACACAAGGTCGTGACGGTGCCCAACTTCACGTCGGCCGCAACCTCACCGGGAACGCGTGGTGGCGACAAGCACGGTGACTTCTGGCTCTTCGTCGGCCGAATCAGTCACGAGAAAGGCATCCTGCCGCTTGTGCGCGACTGGCCTAACGGGCCAAGGCTCAAGGTCGTGGGCTGCGGCCCGCTCGACGAGGACTTACGCCGGATGGCGCGTCATAACGTCGAGCTGCTCGGGCACCGGTCGCCCACGGAGGTGCGCGCGCTGATGGCAGCAGCACGCGGTTTGTTCTTCCCCAGTATCTGGCCCGAAGGACTGCCGACGGTGTACCTAGAGGCGCTGGCCACCGGTCTACCGGTGATTGCAGGAGCTCGATCGATCGTCGGTCAGCTCGTCGAGCGCGATGGCACCGGAATCGTCATGTCGGGGTCGGTGGCCGACGACATCGACAGAGCCGACGCCGAATTCCCCGGGTTGATTGCCCACTGCCGCAATGTCTATGAGAAGTTCTACACCGAAGCGGCATGGGTGAGCGCGGTGCAGGGCGTCTACGGCGACGTCCTGGCTATGGCCGGCTGACTGCCGTTCGTGGTTGGTGACCTCGATTTCAGATACCTTAATTCGGCGTTTGCGAGTTCCGTAGACGTGAAAGATACACTGCCACAGGTATATTCGGACTATCCGATGGTCCGGTTTCCAGCACTAGCGCTGATCGGGTTTCCGTGGCAGGAGTCCTGGGCCTGAGCGCCCACTCGCGAATCACAGAGCAGGTCAAGGCTTCTGGTTCGAAGACAAGGTATGTGACGGTTAGGCTGCTAGTCTCGACGCAGCCCCGTTCGATTCGCTGAGCTGACGAGAATCGTTCGGCGCGTCGAACTCTCAGGAGGCTACTAATGAACCAGCTTTTCTACAGCATCTTGGCAATGAACGCGCTCTTCTCCTCAATAGCATGGTGTGCAGCCAAACCCGATCAATGGTCGATACTGGCAGTCTTGGCGTTTGCGCTCATTTGGCCGTTTGTCAACGGGCCCCTGGAAGGAAACATCCTTCTTAAGCTCAACAGCACCAACGGAATTACGGTGTCGGACTTGTTGTCGGTCCTGGCAGCGGTGATCGCGCTCATTCAGGCGATGAGGCTCCGCCGGGACGTGCGCAGCGACCAGTCCGCTACCGAAAACCTCGACATTACGGAAAAGCGCCAGTGAGCGACACACCGCCGCAAGATTGGACTACGGCCTTAAGTCGTAGACCCACGTCCTGACCGATCTGGCCACTCGGTCGATGTCGGCATGGTCACCTCGCTACTGCGCCGCTGGATGCACCTGTGGGACCCGTCCGCGCAGAAGTGCGCCTGCGTACCGGGGCCAGCTTCCTCGACAACTTCGAGGTACTGGGTCCCGCACTCGCCTTCGTCTCGTCGATGGCCGGCGCGTACGGAAAGGGCAGCGTTGGCCTGATCTAAAGACTTTAAGTCTGATATCTCACGGTATAGCATGACAACGTGCGTAAAGTGTGCCGTCTGGATGCATCATCGGTATATTCGATTTCGGCCCGGGTTCACCGGTAACAGGGGACTAATCACCATGCAACGGAAGAGGGTGGGCTCGACAAACATGGGGCTCATGACGCGGATGATTGCGGCGATCGTCCTCACGGTGTTGGCGGCGCTGACGTTGTACTTCGTTTTCCTCCACGGTAAACGCCCTGCTGACAGCGAGGTGCAGCCCACAGACCACTACCTCAGATATTCACCAGCGTCAGAAGCCGCAAGTCTCCGATATCCGATGCCGGTCAGTGAATGACATGTGCGAGGTAAAGTGACCATCTCGACGCTGAACCGCAAGGCACGTGTCTGGTCTACGGTGATCGACCAAGTCTTCTCCAGCGCCAGCAACGGGATCTTCACATTCGCCGTCGCAGTCGCGTCTCCGACGCAATCGTTCGGCGAGATCGTTCTGATGTTAACGGCCCTTCTCACCGTACTGGGAGTTCAGCGCGGCGCGGTGGGAACTCCACTGCTGCTGAAATCCGATCAAACGCCCGAGCAAATACGCCGAGACGGTTCCTTCGCGCTGGTCGCAGGCTTGGCGACCGGCTGCGCCGTACTCGGCGCGATGGTGACCTTCGGGCACGCAGTCGGGCTGCCCGCGGTCCTGCTCGGCGTTTCTGCGCCGATCCTGCTGTGCCAAGACGTCTTGAGGTATGTCACGTTCGCTGAAGGAAGACCCCATGTTGCGGCGACGTGGGATGGCGCCTGGTTCCTTGGAAGTCTTTTGCTCCTCGTTTCGGCCTGGCTGAAGCTTTCGACCGTGCCGTGGTTGATCGGAGGGTGGGCAGTCCTCGGCCTGATGGCCTTCGCAGGTATGGCGGCGGATCTTCGGATGATGCCCCAACTCGAGGGCTTCGGGCGCTGGGCCAGAGCCGGCTGGCAACACCGCGCCAGGTTCGGCATCGACGCAGGGGCCGAGCTGACTGGTGGCTTCCTGGTTCTTTCGATGGTGGCGGCTCTGCTGAGCCCCACAGCCACGGCGGCCCTTCGCGGCGCAACGGTCCTGTTGTCTCCGCTTGCGATACTGGCAGGGGCCCTGCAGCTAATCGTCATCTCAGAAAGCACCCGCAATTCCGCGCAACCCCGGGACGTCTGGTACGCGGCATTGCGATACATGGCTGGCATCGCAGCGTTGTCTGTGCTGGTAGGCGTGGTGCTGTGTGCATTGCCGGCCAGCGTGGGGGCTTATCTCTTGGGCCAGTCGTTCGAACCGGCCCAGCATGTGCTTCCCATCGTGCTAGTCGGGTATTTCGCGACCGCAATCGGTCTCGTGGTGAGTGTGTTTTTCAAGACGTTCAATCGGAGTTCGGATTTGATGCGGTGGAAAATCGCATCGACGATGGTAACGCTCGTGGGCGCCACCGGCGCCACGTTGTTATTTCACAGCGCAAGTGGCGTCGCTGTCGGACTGGCTGTGGCAGCGATTCTGATGTCCTTCCTCGCACTAGCTTATTACGCGCCCTGGGAGGTACGTACTGGCATGTCGTCCGTGGACAATCGCAGCCTGAGACTTGATGCCGCAGAACTCTAGGGAGCACTGAGACGGTATGGAAGAGCCAAGCGCTGCAACGTTCACAAAGCTGCTCCGGCGGCTCATCGGTGATGGAACCATTCGTACGGACGACTCCGTGTTAGTTCAGTTCGCTGGGTCATTCGATGAAGCTGTATGCGCCGAGGTGGGCCTAACCAATTGCAGTTTCAGCAACATCGCGCCCCATAGCCGCAGCACTGGCCAGACATCGGCGGTAAAGTTCGATGCCCACCGGATGCCGCAGCCGCCCGGGTCGTTCGACCATGTGATGGGACACTCCGGCCTGCACCACTGTTCTCGCCCGCATGAGGCGCTACACGAGATGTATCGACTCGCCCGCAAGACGGTGATCTTTGTCGAGAATCAGGACTCACTCATGATGCGTGCAGCCACGCGGGCCGGAGTTGTCACCTGGCACGAGCTGGTTGCGGTGATCGACGCAGAGTACAAGTCAGGTGGCGTCGACGGCACAGGAGTCCCGAACTTCGTCTATCGATGGACTCGCCGGGAGGTCCGCAAGGCTGTCGCGTCATTCGACCCGGCCTACGACGTCCCGATTGAGTTTCACTGCGAATGGAACCTCGGCTCGGGCCGGGTCGCCACCCGACTCCTCCAGCGCAAACTGCACCTGTCGGATGAGCAGGCGCAACAAGGCTTTGGCTGGGCTTATCGGGTTCTCAACGCTGCCATCCCGTGGCAGGGCAACATCTTCGCGGCCATCATCCGCAAAGGCCTCGCGAAACTCCATCCGTGGATGGAATCGCCGACGGAGATGAAGCGCGTCTGAGCATCTTCGCTGGGCCCGCTACCTGCCACACGTGATAGGCGGCCGAACGGAAGGTCCGCTGGCGCAGACCCTGTTCGCGGTGTCGGTCTTCCGCAAAATTTGCCGCGGTCGCCGCGTGGCTTCTCCAACTGGGCGGCCGAGGGACGGACAGGTACGCGACTTTGCTCATGTATTCGAGCACTGGCTTTAGCATTTGACTTTCCGTTGCGCCGCCGCCGGCCCGAGGGCTTCAGTTGCTTCCGACGGTCGTTCTCCAGGGAAACCAGTCCAAGCGCGCCTTCCCGCCTAAGCTCAATGCCGGGAAGTTAAGGCCCGAGGACTCTGGTCACCCCCACCCGCGACGGCAGCTCCCGCAACCGCCGCTGGGCGGCCCGGGCCTGCTCCAACACCGAATCCACCAACTCGAACGGCGCCTGCCCGGTCAGCTCACCCAGGTGCCCGGGCGCGAACACGCCAGCCGCGACGGTGGTCGTCCTGGTCACGGTCTCGACAACCCGCCTCAACGCGCCACGGGCATCACGCCCGGCCCGGCCCCGGGCTCGACGGGCATGGCACAATCCCGCATCGCGGCTCCTGGGTAGAACGTGATCTTGGCGATCGTTCTTCTACCAGGAGCCGCGCCTATCTCACCGCAACAGCCCCAAATGCCCCGCGTGCCGCGCTTGACGCAACAGTCACACCCTTAACTCCTGGCATTGACGCTAAGCTTCGCTAACGCGCAAAGACTGGAAGTTGGTAGATCGCTTGTATACCTTCAACTGGTATGTATAATGCGTATAGATAATACTATTGGTATCTGGCTATCGGCCCGCAGGAGCCTTCCGTAGTAACCGCGGCCCGCTTGCCGGGCCAGCCCCTGCTTCATCTAGGAGGACTAGAACATGGTTGGAGGGCGAGGAACCGTCTTGGTCGCCGGGGGAGGTGGCTTTATCGGGGGTCATCTCACCAGGACTTTGTGCGAGCAAGGTTTTCGGGTCCGAAGTGTGGACAAAAAACCCCTCGACGACTGGTATCAGATTCTCCTGGACGTTGAGGCCCGTCAGCTCGACCTGTCCGTGCTAGCCGACTGCCGTGAGGCCCTGCGTGGCATCGACACTGTCTACAATCTCGCGGCCGACATGGGCGGGATGGGTTTCATCGAAACGCACAAGGCCGATTGCATGCTCTCGGTGCTCATCAACACCCATCTGTTGATCGCGGCGCAAGAGGCAAACGTGGGTCGGTTCTTCTTCTCCAGCTCGGCCTGTGTCTACGCCGCCGACAAGCAGGTGAACGCCGACGTGACGGCGCTCAACGAGTGCGATGCGTATCCCGCTATGCCAGAAGACGGCTATGGCTGGGAGAAACTTTTCAGCGAGCGCATGTGTCGGCATTTCCGCGAGGACTTCGGCCTACAGACGCGTGTCGCCCGCTACCACAACGTGTACGGCGTCGACGGTACTTTCGACGGTGGCCGGGAGAAGGCTCCCGCCGCCCTCTGCCGCAAGATTGCGACGGCTGCGCTGACCGGCTGCCATGAGATCGAAGTCTGGGGGGACGGCGAGCAGACCCGCAGCTTCATGTACGTCGACGACTGCATCGAGGGGACACTGCGTATAACCGCCGGAGACAGCGCCCTGCCGGTCAACGTCGGCAGCTCCGAATTGGTGAGCATCAACCAGATGGTCAGCATCATCGAGCAGATCGCCGGGATCACCGTCAAGCGCAAGTACAACCTGGACGCCCCCAAGGGCGTGCGCGGCCGCAACAGCGACAACACGCTGATTAAAGAGATCTACGGCTGGGAGCCGTCGATCACTCTTGCGGACGGCCTCGAACGCACATATCGGTGGATCTTCGACCAGCTCTCAGCCAGCGGTGCCACTGGCGATCGCACCACACGAGTCAACGCCTCAGCAGGAGATCGCACCGTCGCTTAGCCAAGGAGGGGGTACGGATGGACGTTTCCTACGAGAAGCAGACCGTCGATAATCCGAATCCGATCGCACGCTTCGCCCATCGCACACGGCTGAAGAAGTCGAAACGACTTCTGATGCCCTTTTTGACGGAGTCGGCTGTGCTGCTGGACTACGGCTGTGGCCAAGGGAGATTTCTGCACGATATCGCTACTGATATCAACGAACAAAGACCGCGCGTAGAGCTCCTGGGATACGACCCTTATATGAACGCGCAGTACGACGGCTACCGCATCGTCTCTGATCCAACTGCTATCGCGGCACAATCGGTCACTATTCTCACATGCTTAGAAGTTTGCGAGCATTTGACGGATTCGGAAACGCAAGAGTTCATAGACTTCGCTCTGAATGCCCTCGCACCGAACGGCAAGCTCTTGGTAACCGTTCCGATTATGACTGGCCCCGCCGTCCTGTTGAAGGAGCTGAGTCGAAGTATTCTTTTCCGTCGGCGTTCGGACATGACCGGATCAGAGCTATTCAAAGCGGCATTTCTAGGAATTCCTGCGCGCCGCGCCGACGATATCAAGGCATCGCACCGCGGTTTTGACTGGCGTGCAACGCAGCGAACTCTTCTCGGGAGCTTTGGGTGCGTCAATATCGAGTTTTCCCCGCTGCCGTTTAAGAGTCCCTACTGGCAAAGCCAAGTCTTGATGCTGTTCCAAAAAGCCTGAAAATCGCCAAACGACGGTTGCCCTTAAGCGGCGGGCAGGATACGGCCATGCGAGCGGGGGGTAAGTAGCCCAGTGATGGGGCCGGCGATGGTGGTTGTAGTCGTGTTTCCGGCGGCTGATAATCACGCGGGCATGCGCCAGTGACCAGAAGCTGCCGAAATTGCAGTCACCTAGTCTAGTTCGCGCCTCTTGCACACATGATGTTCCGAAACTCGGCGACGCCCTGACGGAACAACTACTCCGGAACCTACCAATCACCGTTGGATCTACTGACGTTTCCGTGGGTGGCTTTCGAGGCCCGGACAGGCTTGTTCTCTGGGCCGCGCCAGTGGCCAGGGCAGGTCTGTGACCTGCCCTTTCGCCTGCCGGGAGGGCGCATAGAGGCTCGCGGGTCAAGGGTGGCCAAAGGCCATCGCGAAGCGACGCGCAGCGCCCTTGACGCGTGAGGGGTGCGTCCGTAGCAGGCGCGGCCCAGATCCGCGTTCACCCAACCGAACCCGTGACCAGCGCTCCGTCGGGCACCCACGGAAACAGCAGAAGAGCCTCACCGTTGACGTGCTACATCACGTTCGCCGATAAGGCCCCGCCGGCCACCGGGCAGTTCTTATTGGCCACCAACGGGCAGTTCTCGTGGCCACCGGTGGGCAATTTCAGATGGCCATTGACAGGCCAGTATGCGGATCGCCGCGCCGTCGCGAAACCACCGCAACAACCAGCTTCGCCTGGGCGCGGGCCGTGCCGGCACGTCGTCCGGCCCGTCGTCCGGCCCGGGCGCCGATCTCACGTCGACGCGTGCGCAACAGGGCGGTGACATACAGCAGGTTTGTTCGGGCACGTCGCAGACGGCAGAGTAGGTGAACACGCGGGATCCTCCTGAGGGGCAGTCGAATTCGTGGTAAAAACCGATCCTCAGGCAAGGATCCCGCGTCGATCAGTTAAGACACGCCGGCATCACCAATCACACCAGCATCACAAGCCCCAAGTGAGAAAACCTCGATGTATCTGTCACCCAGTAGATGCGGTCCGATATCTTTGTGCAGCGCATTCTTGAGCGAGCTGGAGCCGGTGGTCATCGCGACTTGGTCGCCGCCGGCGCGTTTCGCTGCCAGGACGGCTTCGTCGGCACGGTTGAGCAAATCAATGACCTCAACACGTCCTGGGATGCCCGCCGCCACCCCAATGCTGACAGCGAGGGTGATCGACTCGTCGCCAATCGTGATGCAAGGACACAGCGTCGTCCTGAGCCGCTGAGCAAATGCTTCTGCAGCACTGATCGGCATGGCCCGGTCCGGAACCACGACGAACTCGTCCCCACCGATTCGGGCAGTCATGCTCTTTCCCGCGCTCATCCTCAGCCGTTCGGCGAATACCTCGATGAACCCATCGCCGGCGGTGTGACCAAAGCGATCGTTGATTGACTTCAGTCGGTCGAGGTCGAGATACAAGACGGAGACGGGTCCGGGTCGTCCCGCTTCCAGCCTCTCGGAAAGGTACGCAATGAGAGCCCGGCGATTATGCAGAGCGGTCAAGTCATCATGGTCGACGAGGTATTGGAGCCGCTCTTCAGCGGCAATACGGGCATGCAACCGCGCAAACAGTGACGTTTTCTCAGTAATTTCCGCGTTGGAGAGTCGATAGTACGATCGCGGCGGCAACAACTGCGCCAATCCTGGTTGGACACAGGCGGATTCGACGGAGGCAGCGCCAACGCTGTTTGAGTTCGGCGTTGGCGCGTTCACCGATGGCACGCGCCGCGGTGAGCAGCATGTTGTAGCTCTGATTCTCCACGGCCAGGCCGCGGCCCTTGACCGGAGTGTGCACCCCGATCCCCGCTCCTTCGTAGCCCTTGTCGGCCAGCGTCGGCACCCCGTCGGCCGCGGACTTGTACAGCGCGCCCAGGCAGTGCGCGCGGGCGGCGGTGATGTCGTGCACGCTGCCCGGCTCGACCTCGCTCGACCACACCGGGAACCCGCCCGGGTCGGCCAGTATCTGCACATTGCCGCCCTGGGTTTTGTGCTTGCCCGAATACCACCGGTGATGGCCGGCCTCGTTGCGCTCGTCCACCCGGTCGATGGCGATCAGCGTCCCGTCCAGCGTCACGTGCGACCACTGTTCGGCCTTGGCCCGGTCGAGCACTTCGTGCAGGTCAGGAGCTTGTTCGGCGATCACGTCGATCGCCTCGTGCAGATAGCGGTAGCTGGTGGAGATCGGCAGCCCGGCCTCCATCGCCAACAACCGGATCGGGGCGTCGTCGCGGAACCACCGCAGCACCAGCTTGGCCTGCGTGCGCACCGTACCCGACCGCCGCCCGGCCCGCGTTCTGATCTCGCGCCGGTGAACGTGCAGCAGCGCGGTCACATGCAGCAGGGTTTCCTCCGGCACGTCGCAGATGGCAGAGTAGGTGAACACGTGGGGTCCTTTGCAGCGGAGCGGGTTTCCTCGTCGAAACCGAATCCTTGAGCAAGGACCCCACGCCCAGCCACTACGACACGCCGAAAACTCCAGTCACACCAGACTCACGAGCCCCAAGTGAGAAAACCTCAGTGAGGCGATTGCCTCAAGGGTGTTGATCGCTTCCGGTTTCCACTTCTTGCGACCGAATTTGACGACGCCAATCGTTCCGGTGGTCAGTTCTCCCGAGACCATCGGTACGACGATGACGGTGGTCCACTGTCGGTAGGCACCCTCCGCCTGTTTGGGCCCAATCACGACCGGCTCCTTGCCGTTTTCACACGCCGCGAAGGCGGGGTCAGCATTGGCGAAGTGGATAACTGCGTGCGGGTCGGGGTCTGGAACGTCGGATCGCGGTGGCCACTCGGCGACCAACACCGAGGCTCGGAGACCGTGGTCGTTGTGGCGCAAGAAGCTGGCGTCCGCATTGAAGTGCTCGATTAACTGGGCTAGCACTTGTTCGCTCACTTGGGCAGCGGTGGATGCCGTTGCCTCCATTAGTCTTTCCGCGACAGCGACGACCAAGTTGCGCGCCACGGTAGCCTCCTGCGGGCGAATGTTTAGGCCTGGTCCGCCCAAACTCGGCGTCTGGCTAGTGTGCATCATGCATGAAATGCTGCAGTACGACAAGTGAGAATTTCTCACTTGGGGCTTGTGATGCTGGTGTGATTGGTGATGCCGGCGTGTCTAACTGATGGACGCGGGGTCCTTGCCTGAGGATCGGATTCTACCACGAAATCGACTGCGCCTCAGGAGGATTCCGCGTGTTCGCCTACTCTGCCGTCTGCGACGTGCCCGAACAAACCCTGCTGTGTGTCACCGCCGTGTTGCGCACGCATCGACGTGAGATCGGCGCCCGGGCCGGACGACGTGCCGGCACGGCCCGCGCCCAGGCGAAGCTGGTTGTTGCGGTGGTTTCGCGACGGCGCGGCGATCCGCATACTGGCCGCCGAGGCCACTCTGGGGATCTCCACCTGTTATCGCTATCTGCACGAGGCGATCGACGTCATCGCCGAGCACGCACCTGACCTGCACGAAGTGCTCGATCAGGCCAAGCGTGAAGGATGGTCGCACCTCACGTTGGACGGGACCCCGATCGAAATCGACCGGGCCGGTGAGCGCACCGAGGAGGGCAATCACCGGTGCTATCCGGGCAAGCACAAGACGCAGGCGTCCATCCACGCCGAGCACATCGGCGCAGACACCTGGCGCACGTTCCTGTCACTCCCCCGTCTCTCCGGCGTGCTGGCACCGATTCCACCCGGCGCGGATGCCACCATCGAATTGGCGGTCGACTTCATCGACCATGCCGCGCACGAAGCGGTCGACGAATGGCAGCGACAACATCGGGCGTCGGGCGGCACGATCGAGATCCACGATCTCGGAGCCGTCGAGCTGCGCAGCGCGACAGCAGGGCCGCCCACCCGAGTCCTCATCCCGATCGACAAGCGCGCGGATCTGGAACCTGGCCACCACGATCGCACCCGAAGCCACCCCCATCGTGGACCTCTACCACGCCCGCGAACACCTCCACGGCCTAGCCGCCGGGCTCACCGCCGCCAGCGCCTGACAGGCGCAAATCAAGATCAACGACTATCGATCCTGAATCTACCTACAAATCTGTCGCGCACCCTATTCCGTGCATCTCGGGTATGCTTTGTCCACCCCAGCTGGGCCGGTCGATGAGCCGCCGGGTATCGATGTGTCGGCTGGGTTAAGGCCTGCCATCCTGGGCATGGGCTTGGGCACAACTTCGAAGTCACGGAGATGACCATAGGATCCTGCACGGCACTGGTTCTGGACGCCGCAGACCCGGCTGACAGAGTGGTCTTGGAGCAGCTGCGTGCCGATCCCGTCATCGAGCTCATCGACGATAGCGAGCGACAACTCGAGGAATTGCGGAAGCTGCTGCCACCACCCGACCCGCAACTTGTCGCCGAGCCCTTTCGGTGGGCGTACTACCCGTGGCGGCGGACCGTGGTGTCGGTATTGGCTCCCCGGGCGTTCCGGGCGGTGCGGTTGGACCGCAACCGGAACATGATCACGACCGAGGAGCAGCGCCGCCTGGGTGCGCTGCGCATCGGTGTCGCCGGCCTGAGCGTCGGGCATGTCATCGCCCACACCCTGGCCGCGCAGGGCATGTGCGGCGAGCTGCGGTTGGCGGATTTCGACCACCTCGAGCTCTCCAACCTCAACCGGGTGCCGGCGACGGTGCTCGATCTCGGGGTCAACAAAGCAGAGTTGGCGGCCCGCAGGATTGCCGAGCTGGATCCCTATGTGCCGGTTCGCGTTCTCGACGCGGGTCTGACAATCGATACCGTCGACGAATTCCTCGACGGCCTCGACATCGTTGTCGAGGAGTGCGATTCGCTGGATATGAAGGTCGTCGTACGGCAGGGCGCTCGCGCGCGTGGGATTCCGGTGCTGATGGCGACCAGCGACCGTGGCATGGTGGACGTGGAACGCTTCGACTGCGAACCGCGGCGTCCGATTCTGCACGGCCTGCTCGGCGACGTCGATTTTGCCCGGCTCCCGCAGATGAGTAGCCGGGAGAAGGTTCCGTACCTGTTGCGTTTTCTCGAGGCGGACAAACTGTCGCCCCGCCTGGCGGCGTCGGTGGTCGAGATCGATCGCCAACTCTCGACGTGGCCGCAATTGGCCGGCGATGTGGTGTTGGGGGCGACGGCAGTTGGCGAGGCGGTGCGCCGGATCGGTTTAGGTGAAGATCTGTGTTCGGGCCGTGCGCGTATTGACGTCAGCGGCCGCCTCGATCAGCTCGACACGCCGGAAATGACGACGGATCACTTTGCTGCCGAACAGTATTCAGATCCTGCGCTGCCAGGGCTGCCGGGCATCGTCGCCGGGGCCGCTCTTCGGGCGCCTTCGGGCGGCAACGCACAGCCCTGGCATATCGATGCCACTCCTGACGCCGTCACTATTCGCCTGGCGCCGCAATACACCTCGATGATGGACGTTGAATTCCGTGGCAGCGCAGTCGCGCTCGGAGCGGCGCTGTTCAACGCCAAAGTGGCCGCCGCCAGCCAGCAGATGCTGGGACCGGTGAGCGTGCGGGAGGATGTTGACGGCATCCCGTTGCAGGTGACACTGGATTTGCGTCCCGGCGCTGACCCCGACCTGGCCGCGTTGTACGCCCCGATGCTGGCGCGGGAGACCAATCGACGCCTCGGGCGCCCCCGGGCGATGGCCGCCGACACGATCGAACTGCTGCACACCATCGCGCGGCGGGAAGGTGCGCGGCTGTACCTGCTGACCTCGCGCGATGACATTGCCCGGGCTGCAACGATTCTCGCCGCGACCGACCGGACTCGCTATCTGACGCCAGGGTTGCATGCCGAGATTGTCTGCGAACTGCGCTGGCCCGGTGACCCGTGTCCCGACACCGGAATCGATGTGCACGGCCTTGAACTCGACCCGGGCAATCTCGCCGCGCTGGGCATCTTGCGTCGCGCGGACGTGATGACCCTCTTGGCGCAGTGGCGCGGGGGAAGCGCCTTGGGCGAGGACACCCTGCGCCGAATTGCGGCGAGTTCTGCGATCGCGGTGATCTCGGTGCATGGTGGCGCCCTGACTGACTACGCGCGCGGGGGGGCCGCGGTCGAGGCGGTGTGGATTGCCGCACAGCGCGACGGGCTGGCCGTGCAGCCGGTCTCGCCGGTCTTTTTGTACGCCCGGGACGCCGACGACCTCACCGTGTTGTCGGCGCCCTGGGCCGGCGAGTTGACGGAGCTTCATCGCGAATTTCGGAAGCTGGTCGGCATGCCTGCGGACGAGTTTGCCGCGCTGGTCTTGCGATTCGCGGTGAGCGACCCGGCTTCGGTGCGCAGCCGCCGCAGCGTCGGCCGCGTTCACTTGCTGGGGGGCCGGTAGCGACTATCGTGGGGGTATGCCCCGCACGCTGGACCAGTTGGTGACAGCGGCGGCCACCGAGTTGATGGCTGCCACCGCATACAACCACGCGGCGATCAGCCAGCGCGTGCTCCGCAATTTGGTGAGCCACTTCAATGTCGATAATGGCTTTCTGCGCCATAACGACCACAGGATCCGCGCGACCGTGCTCGTCGCCGAATGGCCACCACGCGAGAATGTTCCCGACCCCGACCCGATCGGTGTGGTCTACTTCGCCGAGGCCGACTCCGTCTTCGCGATTGCTGAAAACCTCAAGGCGCCAAAGGTTGTGCGTCCCGACGTTGGGAACGCCGACTACCAACGCAATATCGAGAAGGGAACCGGTATCCCGGCTAGTTCGCTGGCCTGCGTGCCGCTGCTGTCCGGCGACCTCACCATCGGAATCCTGGGTTTCGTCAAGTTCGGTGACCGCGAATGGCTGCCGGAGGAGCTCAGTGCACTGCAGGCTATCGCGACACTGTTCGCTCAGGTGCAGGCGCGCATCCTGGCCGAAGAACGACTTCACTATCTCGCCGAACACGATGACCTGACCGGGCTGCTGAATCGCAGGGCGCTGATCGAATGCCTCGACGACCGGCTCGCTGAGGGCCAGCCGGGGCCCGTGGCGCTGGTGTTTCTCAATCTCGACCGCCTCAAGGCAGTCAACGACCACCTCGGCCACAAGGCCGGCGACCGGTTCATCGAGGCCTTTGCTGCGCTGCTGCGCGAAGCCGCTGGCCCGTCGGCGATCGTGGCACGCTTCGGCGGTGACGAGTTCGCCATTGTGCCAGCGGTTTCCATGGATGCTGCGGCCGCCGAATCGTTGGCCCAACAGCTGCAGCAGCGAGTTCACCGGCAGGTGGCAGTCGATGGCGAGAAGGTCACTCGGACCGCGAGCATCGGCGTCGCGGTGGGTGTGCCCGGCAGAGACGACGCATCAGACCTACTCCGCCGAGCCGACCAGGCCCTGCTATCCGTCAAGAGTGTCGGCGGAAACACGGTGGTGGCCTTTGACCCGGAGATGGCGGAAAAGTACGCCATTCGCAACGATATCGAGCTGCACTTGGAAGGCGCCATCGACAGGGACAGCAGCGCCCTGGTCCTGCACTATCTCCCGGAGTTCGACATGCGCACCGGTGAGATTCTCGGCACCGAAGCGCTCATCCGGTGGCGACACCCCACGCGTGGGCTACTGATGCCGGACTCGTTCCTGGGTGTGGTGGAATCCATCAACTTGGCCGGCAAGCTCGGGCGCCTCGTTATGCGCACAGCCTGCGCGCAGTTCAGTGATTGGCATGACCAGGGCCTCGGACGCGACATCGTGTTGAGCATCAACGTGTCGCCCGCGCAACTCGTCACCGACGGCTTTGTCGCCATGGTCGCCGCAACGCTGGACGAGTTCGCTCTCGACCCTGGCACAGTGTGTTTGGAGGTCACCGAGCATGTCGTCGTCAAAGATGTCGAAACCACCCGCAAGACCTTGGCGGGCTTGAAGGAGATCGGCGTGCGGGTGGCGATCGATGACTTCGGCACGGGTTACAGTGCTTTGACATATCTGAAGTCACTGCCTGTCGACACGCTCAAGATCGACAAGGAATTCGTCCGCGACCTGGGGACCGACTCGGCCGACCTGGCGATCCTGCGGCAGGTTGTCGCCTTGGCCGATGCCTTCGGGCTCGGCGTGATCGCCGAAGGCGTCGAGACCGCTGGGGCGGCCCGAGCCCTACTCGAATTGGGTTGCTATCGGGCACAGGGTTTTCTGCTGTCCCGTCCGCTGCACAGGGTTGCGATGGAGTCGCTGCTCGCCCAACGTCGCATACCGATAAAGCTTTAGACCTGGTGTAGACCGGCGAATTCCTAGACCACATGTTGGCGGGTGAACGCGAGATCACCTCGACGGTAGAGTTCGCTGGTCAGCTGATCGTTCTCGGTAAGGATCCTGGCAGCTTGCTTGGGCTCGGCGTGGTTGATGAAATCGTACCGGTCCCACCAGATCATCTTGGTTCGGTAGCGATCGTCGGGATAGGGGGTTGCTGGAATCGGCGCCACCACGCCGCCAGACGACCGCCAGCGGTTCAGCACGTAGGTGGCTGCGGTCGCCATGAAGAACTGGAAACCGAGAAATGTGGCCATGTAGAAACCACTGCGGGCCAGCGCAGTGGTCACCGGACGATCCCGATCCCAATCGTCGGCGACCCAGCCCGTCTTCATCTCCATGACGCCGAACGGGATCCGGTCGCCGATCATGTCGCGAACCGCCTGTTCCCCGGGCTGTCCCGCCCATTCGACGACCGCATGTGAGTCGTCGGGCGACCGCAGCGGTCCGATGGCACGCAATCCGCCGGCCATCCGTCCGTCGTCGTCGATCGCCGCGCAGAACATGATCGTGTCGGCCCCGGTCCGCAGCACGTCGATGTCAAGGGCGCACTCGACGCCGTGCTGGCGATAACTGCCCTCAGCGCCTGAGCAGAACTCGGCCCACAAATCGGGGTCGATCGTCGGTTGGGACAAGATCAACGTGCAGCCGATGTCGGGGTCGGGCCAGCTAAGTCGCTGGCGCAGCTCGAAGCTACCGCCAGCCATAGAATCCACCGGAAAATCACTGTTTGGTATCCGTTGATGCATTTTGCCGAACTCCAGTATTGTTATTCCCCGATCTAGGTACGAATCGGATCTAATACGGCCTCTTGCCTACTTAATTCTCTCCGCGAATTGAATTCTAACTCGCGGCCGTTTCTGCTAAGAAAAAACACTGTGCGGGTCGGCGATATTCTGCCACGAACGTGCAGGCAACAACGGTAAATAAAAGTAGGGCCGCTGTATCGGCGAACGATGACCCGAAAACTTACCAAGGGTGCTCCCTGCCGGTGCCAATGTACCGCGGCGCCCCCATCGGCGATAGTTAGCTGAATGGAGGCCGGACATATACTCAGCCGGGGTTAAGAATCAACTCAGGTTTCCCGCCGGCGCGCGCAGAGCTTCCCCGCCGCACCACACATGCGGGTCGTGACGGGCAGGGGCAGCCAGCAAACCAACCGAGGGCAGCCGGGTCGGCCGCCGGTGCGGTCAGGCCGCGCCGGCGGCGACCTCACGAGCGAGCTGCTCGATCGTTGGAAACGTGTACGGCAGAAAGGCAGATAGCGGGCGGCCGACGAAGTCTTCCAGCTCGCCCATCAGCGCGACCGCATCGGCCGAATCGAGGCCTAGGTGGTCGAAGCGGCGACTGCGATCGACCTCGTCAGCCCGGGTCTTCGTCCGCTGCGCGACATATGCGGCCAGCATCGCTTCGATCTCCTGGTAGCTCTTAATCTCGTCCTCCTGCGGATTGTCGATAGGGCGCCGTTAGCTGGCTGCGCCGGGGGTGTTCACCGCTACCAGCGGCCTGGCAGGTCGATCCGTCGCATCGTCAAGCGCAGCAACGTGAACGCGCCCAGCTCCATCGAGTAGGCGAACATGCGCAGGTAACGCTCGTAGCGCACGACCATCTCCTCGCTCGACGCCACGACCGCATCGGCTCGTCGCGTGCGCAGGCGGTCGAACCACGCACGCAAGGTCTTGACATAGTCGGCGCGATCGTTGCGCACTCGTTCGATCTCGAGCACCATCTCGGCGGCGCGGGCGATGTCGGCCAGCCGCGGCAGCTCCGACTCGGGAAAGATCTCATCGACGATGAACCGATCCCGCAGCGGTCGATCGCGCGGGACGTCGCCGTAGGCGATGGTCTGCAGCGAGAGCCGTCCGCCCGGCTTGAGCCAGCTGCGGCAAGCGCAAAAGAACCGGCGGTAAGCCTCGATTTGCTCCTCCGACGACAAGCCTTGACGCGCGAAATGCTCGAAAGCGCCGATCGAGATGATGGCATCGAACGGCGCGTCCGGTTCGTAGTCAGTCCAATTGCGCACCAAGACCTCGGCGTTGGCCGGGGCGCTCGCACGCAGGTACTCGGCTTGCGCCTCGGACAGGGTGAGGCCCACCACCTGCTCGACGTCCGACGAGTCCACTAAATGGGTGAGCAGGGAACCCCAGCCGCAGCCGACGTCGAGCACCCGCGCCGTCCCGGCCGCGCCTGCCTGCGCGACGTGGTAGTCGAGCTTGCGGCGCTGTGCCTGCTCGAGATCGTCGTCCGCGGTCTCCCACATCGCGCACGAGTACGTCATCGTGGGATCGAGCCACACCTGCCAGAATTCGTTGCCGATGTCGTAATGGTGGCGGATCGCGGCCGAGCCGGCGCCCAGATAGGTCTCGCCCATTCAGGACTCCGTCCTGCTGCGCTCGGGCTGCTTGAGGTCACCGGCCAATCCGCACCACGACAACCCGCGGATCAACGCGCCGCCCGGGTCGACCTGCCACCAGCGCACCCGGGTGGTGTATGAGCGCGGCGCGTCGTGATGATTGCCGTGGTTGCCGCCGCCGAGGGCGGGCAGCGTGAGCCAGAAATTGTTGCGCGCCTGCCCCGAGTGTGGCAACCGCGCGCGGCCGCCGAGCGCATGGCCGAAGGAGTTGACGGCCCACGTGAGATGGCTCACCACGAATATCCGGGTCATTCCGCCCCACAGAAAACCGGTCAGAGCGCCTCGTGGGCCGCCGGCGGCCCAACCGATCAACGTCGGGATCGCCAACCCAAGCGCGCCCCACCACAAGTAGCTCCGGTGCAGCGACATGGCGCGTGGGCTTTGCCACAGGTCCTTCACGTCGCGCGCGGAAATCGTCATTGCGGTGTGTTCGGGCCGAAACAGCCACCCGACGTGCGCGTGCAGCAGCCCGCGCACGCCACCGACCGGCCAGTGCGGCGAGTGCGGATCGCCCTCGCGGTCGGTGGACGCGTGGTGGCGTCGATGCGTCGCCACCCACCACATCACCGGGCCGAGGAAGGCGCTCGAGCCGAGCGCACCCAGCACCCAGACCAGCGCGGGCGCAGCGGTGAACGCGCGGTGCGCGAAGTAGCGGTGCAAGCCCAGCTCCACGCCCGCCATCGTGGCCAGCGTCCCGACGACGAACACGATCAGGTCGGTCCGCGACGGTCCGATCCCGACAAAGCACAACGCCACTGCCGCGATCAGGCTCGCGGCCGGCGCGAAGACCGCGAAGGCCGCCAGCAGGTAGCCGCGCATCACGGCGTCGCTGCCGTCAGGTGGTGGTGGACCTCGGCGAGCTCGTCGCGGGCATAGTGCGCCCGGCACTCGCTGCGCCGGATTTTGCCGCTGGTGGTGCGGGGGATGCTGCCGCGGTGAACGAACATGACCGCGTCGGGCGGTGTCCCGTGTGCGGCGGCGATCGCAGCGACGACCTGATCTGCCACGTCGTTCCAGGCGGCGACCGCGTCACGCGCGATCTCGGTGACGATCACCAGCCGTTCGTGGGTGCCGTCGTCGTAGCCGAACGCCGCGCATCCGCTCGGGTGCAACGGCGGCAGGCGCAGCTCGTCAACGGTGTGCTCAAGATCTTCGGCGGCATAGTTGACGCCGTTTTTGACCACGACGTCTTTGGCGCGGCCGGTGATGTACAGCTCGCCGTCGACGACGCAGCCCAGATCACCGGTGCGCAGCCAGGTCCCGCCGTCGAACTCGGCGCCGAACGTCTCCCGCGAGGCCTGCTCCCGGCCGAAGTAGCCGCGCGCGACGCTCGCTCCGGTTACCCAGATCTCGCCCTCGACGCCGTCGTCGCAGCGCACCCCATTGTCATTGTCGACGACCGCGAGCTGCAGGCCGCTACGCGCGTGTCCACAGCTCACCCGGGCGCGGCCGCTGGGGTCGCGCCACACCGGCGACGGCTTGCCGTGCTGTCCGCCCGACACGATCAGCGTCGCCTCGGCGAGCCCGTAGCACGGGTAGAACGCCTCGCGGCGAAAGCCGACTTCGGCGAACGTCGCCGCGAACCGGTCGAGCGTGGCCGCGCGCACCGGCTCGGCGCCGACGAACGCGAGGTTCCAGCTCGACAAATCCAGCCCGGCCAGGGCTTTGTCGCCGTGGCGCGCCACGGCGGCGACGCACATCTCGAAGGCGAAGTTCGGCCCGCCGCTGGTGTTGGCGCGATACCGGGTGACCTCCCGCAACCAGCGCAGCGGGTGCTTGAGGAACTGCAGCGGCGTCATGATCACGCATTCGAAACCGGCGAACGCCGGTTGCAGGACGTTGCCGATGAGCCCCATGTCGTGCTGGAACGGCAGCCAGCCCAGAACCACCGTCGACGGGCCGTGCCCGAACGCGTCCCGGATCATCACCTCGTTGGCGATCAGATTCGCGTGGGTCACCATCACGCCCCGCGGCACGCCGGACGAGCCTGACGAATACTGCAGGATGGCCAGATCCTCCGGCGCGACGGTCAACGGCTCCGCCGGTGCGTGCGTCGTGCTTACCTCGTCGATCGCGACGCACGGGACTTGCGCCAGCTCGGGAACCAGGTCCCGCGCGGCGAGGAGTTCGCGGGTGGTGAGCAGGACGTGCGGTCGGGCATCGGCGGCGATTGAGCGCAGCCGCGGCAGTGCCTGCGCGAGCCGCGACGGGATCGGGACGTGCGCGGGAACCGCGCATACTCCGGCCGACAGGCAGCCGAACAGCGCGTCGAGAAAGGTCGTGTCCTGCGGCAGCAGCAACAGCGCGCGCGGCTGCTCCCCGGTGCGTGCAAGGCGTTTCAGTTCGACGGCCACCGCCCGTGCACCGGCGGCGAGCTCGGACCAAGTGCGGGTGCTGACGCCGTCGCCGTCGCCGTCGCCGAGAAAGGAGAACGCGCGGCGATCCGGGTGCGCGAGGGCATGCTGCTCGAGGAGATGCGCGATGGTGATGCCGTCGTCGGTGTGCGCGCCCGCGCCGGAGCCTCGCGCCTGGTTTGCGGTTGGCAATGCCGTCATGTCCGTCTCCCCTGTAACAGCCGGGCCCCCAACGGCTGCGTTAAACACACAGCATACCCACAGTTATGGAGCGACGCGGGCCGGATCGCGGCACAGATTGCGCCGACGAGGCCCGGATGTGGTGGATCGCGCACCGTGCTCGCTCCGTCGCCAGGACTCGAACCTGAACTCTCAGAACCAAAATCTGATGTGCTGCCGATTACACCACGACGGACCGTGCGCCCGCGGCGAGCAGGCCTGCCAGCCGGCTACGCACGCTGCTGCCTTCGTCAGACTGTAGTGCAACCGATAACGTGGTAGGCGTGGCAGCGCCGGAGAAAGAGGTGCGTGCCCCGCGCGCCAGGATGACCGGCAGCGAGCGGCGGCATCAGCTCATCGATATTGCCCGGTCGCTGTTTGCCGAGCGCGGCTACGAGGGCACCTCGATCGAGGAGGTCGCGCTGCGCGCCAACGTGTCCAAACCCGTCGTCTACGAGCACTTCGGCGGCAAGGAGGGGCTGTACGCGGTCGTCGTCGACCGGGAGATGTCGGCCCTGCTGGATGGCATCACGTCGTCGCTGACCAACAATCGATCGCGGGTGCGGGTCGAGCGGGTGGCGCTGGCGTTGCTGACCTACGTCGAGGAACGCACCGACGGCTTTCGCATCATGATCCGCGACTCGCCGGCGGCCATCAGCTCGGGCACCTATTCCAGTCTGCTCAACGACGCTGTCAGCCAGGTCAGCTCGATCCTGGCCGGCGATTTCGCCCGTCGGGGCCTGGATCCCGGTCTTGCGCCGCTGTACGCCCAGGCATTGGTCGGCTCGGTGTCGATGACCGCCCAGTGGTGGCTCGACACCCGCGAACCCAAGAAGGAAGTCGTGGCCGCGCATCTGGTCAACCTGATGTGGAATGGCCTGACCCATCTGGAAGCCGACCCGCACCTGCAGGACGAATGAGCTTGCGGCCGCGCGTGCAAGGGACTGGGTATTTGCGGGCGCGACAGTGTATTTCGTATTTCGCGCCGCATGTTGAGACCCGCTGCTTGTCGCTCATTCCGCCTTCGACGGCTACGAAGTTGCGCCCGCCGGGCTAGAAATTGACGACGTTCGGCCCTCAACTTCGCCCGCATAGAATGGCGCCATCATGACCGCACCGGGGCCTGCCGGAACCACGACCCCGATCGCGGGGCTCGTCGAATTCGCGTTGCGCGCGCCGACGCTGCAGCGACTCGTCGACCTCGCCGCCGATCGACCCGACGACCTGACGCTGGTCGGCCCGGCCGGCGCCCGGCTGGTCGTTGCCAGCGCGCTGGCCCGACACGGTCCAATACTGGTGGTCACCGCGACCGGCCGCGAGGCCGATGACCTGACCGCAGAACTGCGCGGCGTCTTCGGCGACTCCGCCGCAATGTTCCCGTCCTGGGAGACGCTGCCCCACGAACGGCTCTCACCGGGTGTCGACACCGTCGGCGCCCGGCTGATGCTGCTGCGCCGGCTGGCCCACCCCGACGACGCCCGGCTGGGCCCGCCGCTGCGGGTGGTGGTCACCGCGGTCCGCTCGCTGCTGCAGCCGATGGCCCCGCAGCTGGGCTTGCTGGAGCCGCTCAACTTGGCCGTCGGCGAGGACACCGCCGCCGACGGGGGGTTCGAAGGGGTTGTCACCCGGCTGGTCGAGCTGGCCTACACCCGGGTGGACATGGTCGCTGGACGCGGCGAATTCGCCGTCCGCGGGGGCATCCTCGACATCTTCGCCCCGACCGCCGAGCACCCGGTGCGGGTCGAGTTCTGGGGCGACGAGGTCACCGAGATGCGGATGTTCTCGGTTGCCGACCAGCGGTCGATGCCCGAGATCAGCGTCGGGCACCTGGTCGCGGTCGCCTGCCGCGAGCTGTTGTTGACCGGCGAGGCGCGGGCCCGGGCCGCCGAGCTGGCCCGGCAGCAGCCGCCACCCGAGCACGGCGGCAGCGGCGGTGTCGCCGACATGCTGGCCAAACTCGCCGAGGGCATCCCGGTCGATGGGATGGAGGCGTTGCTGCCGATGCTAAGGCCCGACGACTTGTCGCTGCTGACCGACCAGCTGGCCGACGGCGCACCGGTGCTGGTCTGCGACCCGGAAAAGGTCCGCACCCGGGCGGCCGACCTGATCAAGACCGGGCGCGAGTTCCTCGAGGCGTCCTGGTCGGTGGCCGCGTTAGGCGGCGATTCGCCCATCGACGTCGAGCAGCTCGGCGGCTCGGGATTCCGCGAACTCGACGAGGTGCGGGCCGCTACCCGGCGATCCGGCCACCCGTGGTGGACGCTGAGCCAGCTTTCCGATGAGTCGGCGATCGAGCTGGACGTCCGGGCCGCGCCGTCGGCCCGCGGTCATCAGCGCGACATCGACGAGATCTTTGCGATGCTGCGTGCCCATGTGTCGACGGGTGGGGTCGCCGCGGTTGTCGCGCCGGGAACCGGGACCGCACACCGGGTGGTCGAGCAGCTGGCCGAATCTGACACGCCCGCGACGACGTTGGAGCCGGGAGCTGAACCCCAGCCGGGCGTGGTCGGGGTGCTCAAAGGCCCGCTGCGCGACGGCTTGATAGTCGGCGGGCCGCCGGGTGCAGGGCTGGTCATCATCACGGAGACCGATCTGACCGGCAACCGGATAACCGCAACGGACGGGAAAAGGCTTGCCGCTAAACGCCGTAACACTGTCGACCCGCTGGCTTTGACCGCCGGCGACTTGGTGGTCCACGACCAGCACGGCATCGGCCGATTCGTGGAGATGACCGAGCGCACCGTCGGCGGAGCCCGGCGAGAGTATCTGGTGCTGGAGTACGCGTCGAGCAAAAGAGGCCGCAATGACACCGACAAGCTTTATGTGCCAATGGATTCGCTGGACCAGCTGTCCCGCTATGTCGGTGGGCAGGCGCCGGCGCTGAGCCGGTTCGGCGGCAGCGACTGGACCAACACCAAGACCAAGGCCCGCAAAGCGGTCAGGGAGATCGCCGGCGAGCTGGTGTCGCTGTACGCCAAGCGGCAGGCCTCGGCGGGACACGCGTTCGGCACGGACACCCCGTGGCAGGCCGAAATGGAGGATGCCTTCGGCTTCACCGAAACTCATGACCAGCTGACTGCGATCACCGAGGTCAAAGCAGACATGGAGAAACCGATCCCGATGGACCGGGTGATCTGCGGCGACGTCGGCTACGGCAAGACCGAGATCGCGGTGCGGGCGGCGTTCAAGGCGGTGCAGGACGGCAAGCAGGTCGCGGTGCTGGTGCCCACCACGCTGCTGGCCGATCAGCATCTGCAGACCTTCACCGAACGGATGGCAGGCTTCCCGGTCCGGATCAAAAGCTTGTCGCGCTTCACCGATGGCAGCGAATCGCGCGCGGTGCTCGACGGGCTGGCCGACGGTTCAGTGGACATCGTCATCGGCACCCATCGGCTGTTGCAGACCGGGGTGCGGTGGAAGGACCTCGGCTTGGTGGTCGTCGACGAGGAACAGCGCTTCGGCGTCGAGCACAAGGAGCACATCAAGTCGCTGCGCACCCATGTCGACGTGCTGACGATGAGCGCCACCCCCATCCCGCGCACGCTGGAGATGAGCTTGGCCGGGATCCACGAGATGTCAACTATTTTGACGCCGCCCGAGGACCGCTACCCGGTGCTGACCTACGTCGGGCCGCACGACGACAAGCAAGTCGCCGCGGCGCTGCGCAGAGAACTGCTGCGCGACGGGCAGGCTTTCTACGTGCACAACCGGGTCAGCTCCATCGACCAGGCGGCGGCTCGGGTGCGGCAGATGGTGCCCGAGGCGAAAGTTGCCGTCGCGCATGGACAAATGCCCGAGGACCTGCTGGAAACCACCGTCGAAGGTTTCTGGAACCGCGAAATCGACATCCTGGTGTGCACCACGATCATCGAGACCGGTCTGGACATCGCCAACGCCAACACCTTGATCGTCGAGCGCGCCGACACCTTCGGGCTGGCCCAGCTGCACCAGCTACGAGGCCGGGTGGGCCGGAGCCGCGAACGTGGTTACGCCTATTTCCTTTATCCCCAACACGCCCCGCTGACGGAGACCGCCTACGACCGGTTGGCGACGATCGCACAGAACAACGAACTCGGCGCCGGCATGGCGGTGGCGATGAAGGATTTGGAGATTCGCGGCGCCGGCAATGTGCTGGGTGTCGAGCAGTCCGGACATGTCGCTGGGGTCGGCTTTGATCTGTATGTGCGACTGGTGGGCGAGGCCGTCGAGGCTTATCGCGCCGCGGCTGACGGAAAGACCGTCACTACTGCCGAGGAACCCAAAGACGTGCGGATCGACTTGCCGGTCGACGCGCACCTGCCGCCGGACTACATCCCCAGCGATCGGCTCCGGCTGGAGGGCTACCGACGGCTGGCCGCCGCGGCCGACAACGCCCAAGTCGATGCTGTTGTCGAAGAGCTTTTTGACCGCTACGGCACGCTGCCCGAAACCGCGCAGCGGCTGGTGGCGGTGGCACGGCTCCGGCTGTTGTGCCGGGCCGTCGGCATCACCGAAGTGTCGGCGGCGTCGGCGGCCACGGTGCGGCTGGCGCCGATCACCCTGCCGGACTCCGCGCAGGTGCGATTGGCGCGGATGTATCCGGGTGCGCGTTACCGGGCGACGACGTCGACGGTGCAGGTACCGATTCCGCGCGCCGGTGGCGTCGGCGCCCCACGAATCCGTGATCTCGAGCTGGTGCAAATGGTGGCCGATTTGGTATCGGCGCTGGATGGAAAGCCGGGAGATTCCAGCAGGGTTGATATAACAAAACCGTCGGCTATGCGCAGTGAGGAGCGGCGAGCAAGGTGACTGTCGTCTTGGCCGACCCTCGCCGACCGTCGCTGGTCCCGGTGGAAGCCGTCGAGTTGCTCGCCGGTGATGTGCAGTACACCGAGGAGATGCCGGTCGCGGTGCCTTGGACGCTGCCGGCAGCACGCCCCGCGCACACCGGACGCGACGCCCCGGTGCTGCTGTCCTCAGACCCCGACCACCCGTCGGTCAAGGCTCGATTAGCCGCCGGCGAGCGACTGATTTCTGCGCCCGATCAACAGCCAGGGGAGCGGCTGCTCGACGCGGTCGCGATGATGGACAAACTGCGAACCGCCGGACCGTGGGAACGTGAGCAGACTCACGACTCGCTGCGCCGGTTCCTGTTGGAAGAGACCTACGAGGTCTTCGACGCCGTGCGTAGCGGCGATGCCGACGCGTTGCGCGAAGAGCTCGGCGACGTGCTGCTGCAGGTGCTGTTCCACGCCCGCATCGCCGAGGACGCGCCGCAGCATCCGTTCGGCATTGACGATGTCGCCGATACACTGCTCCGCAAATTGGGCAACCGGGCTCCACGGGTCCTCGCCGGAGAAGAGATTTCGCTCCACGACCAGTTGGCTCAGTGGGAGGAGCGCAAGGCCGTAGAGAAGCGGGCAAAAAGGGCAAAGAAAGCGACGCCCTCGGTGTTTGACGACCTGCCGACCGCTCAGCCGGCTCTAGCGTTGGCGCACAAGGTGGTTCAACGCGTCACCCGGGCGGGCTTACCGGCCGATCTGATCCCATCGGAAGTTACCTCGATCACGGTTACTGCGGATGTCGACGCTGAAAATGCTTTACGCGCAGTAGTTTTGGGATTCATGGATACTGTCCGAAGTGCCGAGAAAGCGATCACGGCTGACCGCCGCGGAGACGACGTACCCGCAGAGCTCGATGTGGCTCCAGTCGGCGTGATCACCGAGAAGGAGTGGCGGGTTCACTGGCTGCCTGACGCCGAGGCGCAGGTGGTCGCCGACGAGGCCGAGGAGCCGGCGGACGACGAGCCAATCGGCTCAGCGAACCTCAATAAATCGTCGGGCATCGTCGCTGGACAACTGGGGATTGGCCCAGACGCGGCGGCGAGGGGCTGCTGACCTACTCGAATCCCGTGGGACCATGGTCGGGTAATCGTATGTAGGGGGCTGTCGTGTCGCCGGTGCGTTGGCTGCGGGCGTTCGCCGTCGTGGGGGCGACAGCGCTGCTCTTGGCATCAAGCTGTAGCTGGCAGCTGGGCCCCTACATTCTCAAGGGTGTGCCGCCGCCCCCGGGGGCTGCAGTGCCACCGGTCGGCACCCACGTCAAAGGCCGGCCCGCCGATCAGCTGCGCCAGTGGGCCATTGCACATGCTCCGGCACTGAAAATCCCGGTCACCGCGCTGGAGGCCTACGGCTACGCCGCGCGGGTCGCCGAGGTGGAAAACCCGAGCTGCCACGTCGCGTGGACGACCCTGGCCGGTATCGGTGAGGTCGAGAGCCACCACGGCACTTACCACCACGCGGTCCTGTCTGCCAACGGAGATGTGCGCCCCCCGATCAGGGGCGTGGTGCTCGACGGGAGCAATGGCACCTTGCGCATCGTCGACAGCGAGGCGGGCGGCATGGACGCCGGCTTCAATGCCGTGCGGGCCATGGGACCGATGCAGTTCATCCCCGAGACGTGGCGTGAGTACGGGGTGGATGCCAACAACGACGGCGTGGTCAGCGTGGACAACATTGACGATGCCGCGTTGTCGGCCGCGGGTTATCTCTGTTGGCGCGGGAAGGACCTCGCCACACCGCGAGGGTGGATGGAGGCGCTGCGGGCGTACAACTACTCCGACGTGTATGCCCGAGCCGTACGCGACTGGGCGACCGCCTATGCCGCGGGGCGCCCGCTCTGAGCAGGCTCTAGGCTACCGATGGCAGTACCTCTAGGCTACCGATGGCAGTACTTAGCCCTTACCACGCCCTTACCACGCTAAGGAGAACTCAGTGCCGATTATCGAGCAGGTCGGAGCCCGCGAGATCCTGGACTCGCGCGGCAACCCGACGGTCGAGGTCGAGGTGGCCCTCATCGACGGGACATTCGCACGGGCCGCGGTGCCGTCCGGAGCGTCGACCGGCGAGCATGAGGCCGTCGAATTGCGCGACGGCGGCGACCGCTACGGCGGCAAGGGTGTGAAGAAGGCCGTGCAGGCTGTGCTCGACGAAATCGCACCGGCTGTCATCGGGCTGTCCGCCGACGATCAGCGGCTGGTCGATCAGGCGCTGCTCGACCTGGACGGCACCCCGGACAAGTCGCGGTTGGGCGCCAACGCCATCCTCGGGGTATCCCTGGCGGTCAGCAAGGCGGCCGCCGATTCCGCCGAGTTGCCGCTGTTCCGCTATCTCGGCGGTCCCAACGCGCACATCCTGCCGGTGCCGATGATGAACATCCTCAACGGCGGCGCGCACGCCGACACCGCCGTGGACATCCAGGAGTTCATGGTGGCCCCGATCGGGGCGCCGAGCTTCTACGAAGCGCTGCGCTGGGGCGCCGAGGTCTACCACGCGCTGAAGGCGGTGCTGAAGAAACAGGGCCTGTCCACCGCCGTGGGCGACGAGGGTGGCTTCGCCGCCGACGTGGCCAACACCAAGACCGCGCTGGATCTGATCAGCCGGGCCATCGAATCCGCCGGTTTCAAACCCGGCCCCGATGTGGCGCTCGCTCTCGATGCCGCGGCCACCGAGTTCTACACCGGCGGCATCGGTTACAAGTTCGAGGGGAACACCCGCTCCGCTGAGCAGATGACCGAGTTCTACGCCGGCCTCGTGGGTGCATACCCGCTGGTATCCCTCGAAGATCCACTGTCCGAAGATGATTGGGACGGTTGGACGGCCCTGACGACGGTGATCGGCGACCGGGTGCAGATCGTCGGCGACGACATTTTCGTCACCAATCCCGAACGGCTGGAAGAAGGCATCGAGCGCGGTGTCGCGAATGCGTTGCTGGTCAAGGTTAACCAGATCGGGACACTGACTGAGACGCTCGACGCCGTCGCGCTGGCGCACCACAGCGGATACCGGACGATGATGAGCCACCGCAGCGGCGAAACCGAGGACACCACCATCGCCGATCTCGCGGTGGCTGTCGGGAGCGGACAGATCAAGACCGGCGCACCGGCGCGCAGCGAGCGCGTCGCCAAGTTCAACCAGCTGCTTCGGATCGAGGAAGCGCTCGGCGATGCTGCCCGCTACGCCGGCGACCTGGCGTTCCCGCGGTACGCGCCGGAAGCCGGTTAGCCGATAGGGATCATGCCCGAATCGAAACGGCCAGAACCGAAGCGGCGCTCACAGGCGCCGCGACCGGCCCGGGCCGGCGATTCGAAACGGGGCCGGACGCGCAAGTCGCCGGCAGCCCGCCCCGCGCCGAACGCGTCGCGTGCCATGCCAGATCCGGTCGAACCGATCAAACATGCGATCGTCGAATCGGCCGAGCAACGCTCCGAGCAACGGCTCGGGCTGACGGCGCGGCGAGCGGCGATCCTGGCCGCGGTTGTCTGCGTGCTGACGCTGACCATCGCCGGCCCGGTCCGCACCTATTTCGCGCAGCGCACCGAGATGAAACAGCTGGCTGCCTCCGAAGCTGCTCTGCGGCAACAAATCGCCGAGCTCGAGGCGCAGAAGGGCAAACTCGGTGACCCGGCTTACATTGCGGCCCAAGCCCGCGAGCGTCTGGGGTTCGTGAAGCCGGGTGACGTCCCATATCAGGTACAGCTCCCCCCCTCGGTGGCCGTACCCGCCCAGCAGGGCCCCCAGCCGGAGCCCGCGGCTACAGGCGATCCTTGGTACACGTCGCTGTGGCACACCATCGCCGACACCCCGCACGGTCCGCCGAGTGTCACCCCGCCGCCGCCTGCCCCACCGAGTCCGCCGCCGCCCGGTGGTTGACCCTGACGACCTCGACGCGGTGGCGCGCCAGCTCGGCCGCAAGCCGCGTGGCGTACTTCAGATCGCTTACCGGTGTGCCAGCGGTGAGCCCGGCGTGGTCAAGACTGCGCCCAAACTACCTGACGGCACAGCATTTCCGACCCTGTACTACCTGACGCACCCGGCGCTCACCGCGGCGGCGAGCAGGTTGGAATCCTCGGGAATGATGCGGGAGATGACGCAGCGGCTGCGATGCGATCCCGACCTGGCCGCCGCCTACCGACGGGCACATGAGTTGTATCTGGCGGAGCGGGATGCCATCGAGCCACTGGGGACGGAGTTTTCCGCCGGTGGCATGCCCAACCGGGTCAAGTGTCTGCATGCGCTGATCGCGCACTCGCTGGCAAAAGGCCGGGGAACCAACCCGCTTGGCGACGAGGCGCTGGCCGTGCTGGCGGCCGACCCGTCGATGGCCGGGATTTTGGCGCCGCGGGAGTGGATGTGACGCGCGCGGGCGACGATGCAGAGCGGAGCGATGCTGAGGAGCGGCGCAGATGAGCAGGGTCGCCGCAATCGACTGTGGTACCAACTCGATCCGGTTGCTGATCGCCGACGCGGTCGACGGGCAGCTGTGTGACGTGCACCGCGAGATGCGCATCGTGCGGCTCGGTCAGGGCGTCGACGCAACCGGCCGATTCGCGCTGGATGCTCTCGCGCGCACCCGCGCCGCGCTCGTCGACTACGTGGCGCTATGCGCGACGCACGGCGTTGACCGGATCCGCATGGTCGCAACGTCGGCCGCGCGCGATGCCGGCAATCGCGATGTCTTCTTCGCGATGACGGCCGATGTGCTGGGCGGCGTGCTCGACGGTTCGGTCGCCGAGGTGATCACCGGCGCCGAAGAGGCCGAACTCTCATTCCGTGGAGCGGTCAACGAATTAGGCTCCGCCGCGGCGCCTTTCGTCATCGTCGACTTGGGTGGCGGCTCGACCGAGATCGTGCTCGGCACGGACACCGTGGTGGCGAGCTTTTCGGCCGACATCGGCTGCGTGCGGCTGACCGAGCGCTGTCTGCATTCGGACCCGCCAACGGCCGCTGAGGTTGCGGCTGCCCGCTCAGTGGTTCGCGAACGGCTCGGCGGTGCGCTGTGCGCCGTCCCAGTCCAACAGGCCCGCACCTGGGTGGGCGTGGCCGGCACGATGACAACGATCGCGGCGCTGGCGCACAACATGACGACGTACGACTCTGCGGCCATTCATCTTTCGCGGGTCAGCATGGACCGGCTGCTCGTGGTGTGCGACGACGTCATCGGCATGTCTCGCGCACAGCGCGCCGCGCTCGGACCGATGCACGCCGGACGCGCCGACGTGATCGGCGGTGGCGCGATCGTCGTCGAGGAATTGGCGTTCGCACTGCATGAGCGCGCCGGCATTGACGCGTTGACGGTCAGCGAGCGCGACATCCTGGACGGCATCGCGCTCTCGATCGCCGACTGATCTCGCGCCCCACCCACGGGAACCGGAGCAGACCAGTGGGAGTCCTATATGTCATGAGCACACCCGCTGGTAGCAACACGCTGAGCACCGATTTCGATCTGATGCGCTCGGTGGCCGGGTCCATCGACACCCGCAATGAAGAGATCCGGACGACGCTGCAGGCATTCATCGGTCGCATGAGCAGCGTGCCGCCGTCAGTGTGGGGCGGAGCCGCGGCAGCGCGCTTCAAAGACGTGGTGCAGCGGTGGAACGCGGAGTCGATGAAACTCCACCATGCCCTCCACGGCATCGCGGAGACCATCCGCCTTAACGAAGCCGCATTGCGGGAATCGGCCGACAACCATGCGCACCACATCGGCACCGCCGGCGGGGATCTGTGAGGCCAGCACCCGTGGACCCACAATTGGCGTACAACTTCGACGAGATCGAATGCTCGGTTCGCCAGGAAATTCACGCCACCTCCGCCCGCTTCAACGCCGCGCTACAGGAGCTGAAATCTCAGGTTGCGCCGCTGCAAGAACTGTGGACCCGGGAAGCTGCCGCTGCTTACGGGATCGAGCAGCTGAGGTGGCATCAGGCGGCGACGGCGCTCAACGAAATCCTGGTCGACCTGGGCAACGCGGTACGTGCCGGCGCCGAGGATGTCGCGGCCGCCGATCACCGGGCAGCCGGGGTGTGGGCACGATAGGCGCTGGTCAGATTAAGACTCTGCGCGGTCCCGGCGGCAGGGAGAGGCCGCGGGACCGCGCAGCGCTACCTCGGGTCGAGCGTTTTGACCTGCGTGGATGACGGCCGGTAAGCTGCACCGTTGGCGTGCGGTACGCCGGGGCTCGGGTCAACGTCGGTCGCCGAGACACTCCCTTGCCGCGGACGCCTGACCGGCACCCGGTCACACCGGGATCCAACCCGAGAAAGAAGGTAAGCGCTGTGTCTACCTACGCGCCGAAGGCGGGTGACACCACGCGGGCGTGGTATGTCATCGACGCCACGGACGTGGTGCTCGGCCGCCTTGCCGTCGCGGCAGCCACCCTGCTGCGCGGCAAGCACAAGCCGACATTCACCCCCAATGTTGATGGCGGCGACTTCGTCATCGTCATCAACGCCGAAAAGATCGCCCTCAGCGGCGACAAACTGCACAAGAAGCTGGCTTACCGCCACTCGGGTTATCCCGGCGGGCTGCGGAAACGCACGATCGGCGAGCTGATGGAGAAGCACCCAGACCGGGTAGTCGAAAAGGCGATCGTCGGCATGCTGCCAAAGAACAAGCTCGGCCGCCAGATCAAGCGCAAGCTGCGTGTCTACGCCGGGTCGCAACACCCGCACACCGCCCAGCAGCCCGTTACATACCAGATCAAGCAGGTGGCCCAATGACCGAAATCAATGAAGCAACCGACGCAACCGAAGCCACCGAATCCGCTGAAGCCACCGAAGCCGCTGAAGCCACCGAAGCCGCTGAAGCCGCTGAAACCCCCGAGGCTGTCGCCGCGCCGGCGAGGCGGGCGGACTCCTTCGTCATCGAGCGTCCGATCCAAACGGTCGGTCGCCGCAAGGAGGCCGTGGTCCGGGTGCGGCTGGTGCCCGGTAGCGGCAAATTCGACCTCGACGGCCGCAGCCTAGAGGCCTACTTCCCCAACAAAGTGCACCAGCAGCTGATCAAGGCGCCGCTGGTGACTGTCGACCGGCTCGAGAGCTTCGACATCTTCGCCCACCTCGATGGCGGCGGTCCATCTGGCCAGGCCGGCGCACTGCGCCTGGCCATCGCCCGGGCACTGATTCTGGTTTCGCCCGAGGACCGGCCCGCTTTGAAGAAGGCCGGCTTCTTGACTCGTGACCCGCGTGCCATCGAGCGCAAGAAGTACGGCCTGAAGAAGGCTCGCAAGGCGCCCCAGTACAGCAAGCGCTAATATCCAGCGCGGTTACGACCGGGTACCGGTTGGGCGCCGGTCTGCGTTATTGGGTAGTCGCGTACGTGCAGGGCCGTCGATTGTGAGAGGTTTGTCCGCATGGGTCGACTGTTCGGCACCGACGGCGTCCGCGGAGTCGCCAACCGCGAGCTGACCGCTGAGCTCGCACTGGCCTTGGGTGCTGCGGCTGCCCGGCGGCTCTCGAGCCCGGGCGGCGCGCGCCGGCGGGTCGCTGTGGTCGGTCGCGATCCGCGAGCCAGCAGCGAGATGCTCGAAGCCGCAGTGATCGCCGGGCTGGCCAGCGAAGGCGTTGACGCGCTGCGGGCCGGGGTGCTGCCGACCCCGGCGGTGGCCTATCTGACCGGCGCCTACGACGCCGACTTCGGGGTGATGATCTCCGCGTCGCACAACCCGATGCCCGATAACGGCATCAAGATCTTCGGGCCGGGCGGCCACAAACTCGACGACGCCACCGAGGACGAGGTCGAAGATTTGGTCGCCGAAGGGCCGGGGCTGCGTCCCGTCGGCGCGGGGCTCGGGCGGGTGGTCGACGCCGAGGATGCGCTCGACCGCTACCTGCGCCACGTCGGCAGGGCCGGCACCGCTCGGCTCGACGGGTTGACTGTCGTCGTCGACTGCGCCCATGGCGCGGCATCAGCGGCCGCGCCGCGCGCCTACCGGGCCGCCGGTGCGCGGGTCATCGCGATCAATGCCGAACCCAACGGGCTCAACATCAACGAGCGGTGTGGGTCGACACATCTGGATGCCCTGCGCGCGGCGGTGCTGACTCAAGGCGCCGACCTGGGTCTTGCGCACGACGGGGACGCCGACCGGTGCCTGGCGATCGATGCTGCCGGCGAGGTCGTCGACGGTGACCACCTGATGGTGATTCTGGCGCTGGCGATGCACGAATCCGGCGAGTTGGCCAACAACACGTTGGTGGCTACCGTGATGAGTAATCTCGGGCTGCATTTGGCGATGCGCGCGGCCGGTGTGACCGTTCGCACTACCAGCGTCGGTGACCGTTACGTGTTGGAAGAGCTGCGATCCGGTGACTACAGCCTCGGCGGCGAGCAATCGGGGCACATCGTGCTGCCCGGCTTGGCCACCACCGGCGACGGCATTCTCATCGGTCTGCGGCTGATGTCGCGGATGGCGCAGACGAGCTCGTCGCTGGCCACGCTGGCCTCGGCGATGCACACCCTGCCGCAGGTGCTGATCAACGTCGAGGTCGCTGACAGGGCCGCCGCCATCGCCGCACCTTCCGTTTGCTCTGCCGTGAAACAGGCGGAGGCGCAGCTTGGTGATACCGGTCGAATCCTATTGCGGCCCTCGGGAACCGAGCAGCTGATTCGAGTCATGGTGGAAGCGGGCGACGAGCACACGGCTCACCGGCTCGCCACCCTGGTGGCCGAGACGGTCCGCACTCAGCACTAACAGTCTGGTTGCTCGGCTCCTTCTCGGGCCGCTTTGCGGCCCGCATCGTCGCCTTCGTGGAACTCCCGGACGCCGTGATACGTCGAACCCGGTATGGGACAACAAAATGCGTTCGTCGACGCCGCGGCCATGCGGATGGTCGCGAATCGATTCGATGACACCGCGCAACGCATCGACGACGCGCTGCGCACCCGCGTTGCCAGGTTGGCCTTCGACGGTGTCACCGCCGGACGGGCCTATACCGGTCACGGCGACGCGCTGCGGTTCGCCCTGAATCGGCTGGCCGGCGAGCTTTCGAAATGGGCACGAGCGAGCGTGGAGATCGCCGCAGCGCTGCGGGCAAGTGCCGACCGCTACGCCGAGGCCGACCTGAGTGCTGCCGGCCGGGTGAATCTTGGCTGACCCGCGGCGACGATGCAGTGGGGGCACCCCCCGGCCGCGCAGCGGCGAGGGGGAGAAGCGATGAGGAGGAGCGGCGCATATGGCCGGTCGTTGTGACGTGGCGGCGCGGCTGGCCGAGGGCCGGCCCGCCGTCGAGCACACGCAGACCTACGTGCAGGCATGCCACGAGCTCGGCTATCAGCACCCCGACCTGACCGCGCACGCTTCGCAGGTCCACGGCTGGTATGACACCGAAGCCGGGCTTGACCTTCGTATTCTCGACGACGACAGCGCTGAACTTCACGCTGCCGCCAATACTCTCGATGAGGCGCTGTGGCTGCAGCGAATGCAGGTGGCCGAGATCGCGGCGGCCTGGACGGGTTTGGGAGCCGACTCGGCGACGGCGTTTCTGCAACGCCACTGCGACAACGCGGCGCAGCTGGCCGCGCATGTCCGCGCCGCGGCCGAGGAATATGCGGTGTTGCGTGACACCCTGTGGCAGCTTGTGGACCGCAAAGCCGCGACGGCCGTCGCCATCGACGATCGCAGGGTGGGGGAGCGGTCAGCTTGGCTGGCCGCCGCACACACGGTGACGGCCGGGGTGGGCGAACGATCAGCGGCCGAAGAACTCGTCCGCCTGCACATTACTCCGTACGTGGACAACGATATTCGCGACGACTGGTTGGGCGCCATGCGCTCGACCACCGCGTCGGTGAAGGCGTCCTACGACGAAGCGATCCACGCGCTGGCCTCGGCGCGCGAGGTGTGCTTCGAGATTCCGGGCGAGCTGGGTCCACGCCGGCCACCGGTGTTCGACGAGCCGCTCGCGCCAACCCCGGCCACGGCGACCGTGCCCCGGATGCCACCGCCGGCCGCTGTCGTGCCCACGGTGCCCGCTGCGGTTGCTGCTCCGGCGCCGCCAGCGCAACCGCCGCCAGCGCAACCGCCGCCAGCGCAACCGCCGCCAGCGCCTGCAGACCTGGGCGCGCCGCTGGGCGATGCCGCTGGATTATCCACCGGCGCGGGTAATCTCGGAAGCCTTGGCGGGCTCGCCGGCAGCCTTGGCGGGCTCGTCGGCGAGGTCGTCGACGGCATCGGCGGCCTACTGGGTTCGTTGGCCGACGGGCTCTCCGATCCTTCGGGTTCCGAAGATCCGCTGTTGGACGATCCGCTGGATGCCGACGATCCGCTGGGTGACGAGACCGGCGACGAGACCGCTGACGCCCGGCCGACCGATGCAGACGCCGCCGGCGACGACGTCGGCGCCGAAGCGCCCACTGAGAACCCACCGGCGGCAAGCGATTCCGTCGACGAGCCGATAGCTCAGCAGGTCACCCCGCCGGATGCCCCGCCGCAGCCATCGCCGTCCGAAGGGCAGCCCGAACCGCCGCAGCCCGACGGGTCGACTCCCTGCGAGATCGCCGCAGACGAACTACCGCAGGCTGGGCAGTGACCGCCGACTGTGCATTGTCGGCGCGAAAATCGAACATCCCGCCGCAGGTTCACTCTCGAAGCCGCCAGCGCACACTCGATGTTGGCGCCGACGTAATCGGTAGACCGATCTCAGGGTGACCGTGTCAGCCCTTGAGCAACGCGACGAACTTTTCCTCAGCGGTTACCGGCGCCGTCTCGTGCTCGGCGGCGACGGTCTTGGGTAGCTCGACGTCTGGATCGGCGAAGGCGCGATACGTCTTGTCATCGCCGAGGACATACAGCAGATACCCGGTCAGCAGAGCACGAATCGCCTCGTGGGTCTTGCGATCCGGGCCGCTGAGGCCGAACGCCGTCGCCAGCCGACGGCCCTCAGCGAGTCCGCTGGGCTTGGCTTTGCCGACTACTCGCAGCGTGGCCGGGCGCCAGGCCCGGGATAGTCCAACGGCGTTGGAACGCAATTTCTTCGCGTCGCCGGCCGCGCTGAACACCACACCGGGCACGCTCAGGGTGGCGGCCGGTTGTTCGGCCGGCGGGCTCGTGACGGTCGGGAAAATTGCGACCACCGCCTTGGGCTTGGCTTTCATTCCGGCTGCCGCAAACACCGCGGCCGAGCCGCCGAAGCCGTGACCGACCACCCCGAGTCTGTCGGGATGCACGCTGATCTTGCCCGGGCCCAGGCGCACTCCCGCGGCGATGTCGAGTGCGGTGCCCAAATCGAAGGCCAGGTTGAGCACCGATGGTGCGAGTCCGCGTTCGGTGTCCGGGGCCGCCGCGACGACACCCCACGACGCCAGGTGCTCCAGCAGGCCCGAATAACGCTCGACGCCGGTGAGCCAGTCGTGGCCGAAGGCCACGCCCGGCAGGCTCAGCCCTGTTTCGGGTGTGTAAACCACACCGGGCAGGCCCGCAAAGGCCAAGTCGCCGCGCAGGACGTGATGCGGCCCGGGCCGGGCAAGGGCGGCAACGAGCTTGCGAGTGCTGGTCACCCGTTGACGGTAGCGCAGCCCGACGGGCTACAGCGCGTAGAGCTCTGGCAGATTGACGACGATCGCCTCTTGCGTGCTGCGAGCGATGACGACGGTGGCCGGCTGGTCTGGACTCGGATTCTCTTCGCGATGCGGCAAATAGGGCGGTATGAAGACGTAGTCGCCGGGATTGGTCGCGATCCGCACCTCTCGGTCGCCATCATGGAAGACGAAGTCGGGGTGCCCGCTCAGCACGAATATCGCCGTCTCGGATTCGCCGTGGTGGTGGTTGGCCGACATCGCCTGTGGGTGGACGTGCGTCTGACCCATCCAGAGTTTTTCCGAGCCGACCGTGCGTCCACTGATCGCGGCGAAGCGCTGCATGCCCTCGCTTTGCGCGGTATCGGCATCGATGTCAGCGGACTTGACATGGTGCACTCGATTGCGCCCGACCCGCTGGGTTTGCTGCAAGTCGGGATGAAACCCGTCATCGATCACTGGTGTCTCATTTCTGCCTCGACGGTGCCGGTTCGTCATGTCTGTCATATGTCGAGTGCGACCCGGCGGCTCGTGACTTCTTGTGCAGCAGCCTGATTGGCAGCTTACGCGCCTGTCGGCATCACTGATTCCGGATACTGGAACCCAGCCCATACCACGCTGATTCATAGGTATTCACAAGAGGATTTCCGGGCAAGCTGTATGCCCGCTCCGGTTTGCGTGGTACGAAGACGGTGTGAAAAACATTAAACGAATCGCCGCCGCGGCTGCGGTGACCACAGGTCTGGGACTTGCTGGTTTGGGCGCGGCGAGCGTTGCCCACGCCTACCCGGGGCCGATGCCGGACTATCACTGGTGCCCCGGCCAGAACTGGAACCCGGCCTGGGGTAACAACTGGGACTCGGGCCGCTGCCACGACGACAACTACGACGACGGCGAGCCCCACGACCAGGGCCACTGGCACGGCCAAGGCGATTGGCACCCTGACGGCGGCCCGGGTGGCCCCGGCGGCCCGGGTGGTCCCGGGCGGGGTCCCGGTGGGCCGAACAACGGCGGCCAGGGCGGCTGGAACGGCGACCAAGGAGGGCGCTGACCAGCCACCTAGGCCATTGCGGTCACTTCGGGCAGGGCAGCCGGAGCAGGCCCTAGCCTGTGGTGAAAAGGCAGATACCCAGATAGGGGCTACTTTTTCCGGGAAAAACTACATGCACGACGGGCCAGTGCAGCCGCCGCAGGGGGGCGGCTGCACTACTCTGATGGGCTATGTGCGGAATCGTCGGATATGTCGGGCATCAGCCCGCTCGCGACGTCGTCGTCGACGCACTGCGCCGGATGGAATACCGCGGTTATGACTCGGCAGGTATCGCGCTGGTCGACGGGGTGGGCCAGCTGACGGTACGGCGGCGGGCTGGACGACTGTCCAATCTGGAAAGCGCGCTTGCGGACACCCAGCCCGCGGCATTGGCCGGGACTACCGGCCTCGGTCATACCCGCTGGGCGACCCACGGACGTCCGACCGACCGCAACGCGCACCCGCACCGTGACGCCGCCGGCAAGATCGCCGTCGTCCACAACGGGATCATCGAGAACTTCGTGATCCTGCGCCGCGAGCTGGAAGCAGACGGCGTCGAGTTCGCCAGCGACACCGACACCGAGGTCGCTGTCCACCTGGTGGCGCGGGCGTATCACCACGGTGACACCGCCGGCGACTTCGTCTGCTCTGTGCTGGCGGTGCTGCGCCGCCTCGAAGGCCACTTCACCCTGGTGTTCGCCAATGCCGACGAGCCGGGCACCATTGTCGCCGCGCGCCGCTCCACACCGTTGGTCGTCGGTATCGGCGACGGCGAGATGTTCGTCGGATCCGACGTGGCCGCGTTCATCGGGCACACCCGCGACGCGGTGGAACTCGGCCAGGACCAGGCCGTGGTGATCACCGCCGACAGTTATCGGATCACCGACTTCGACGGCAATGACGCCGAGAAAAGCGCACGGCATTTTCATATCGACTGGGACCTGGCCGCCGCCGAGAAGGGCGGCTACGAGTACTTCATGCTCAAGGAGATCGCCGAACAGCCCGCCGCGGTGGCCGACACACTGCTCGGGCATTTCGTCGACGGCCGGATCGTGCTCGACGAGCAGCGCCTGTCCGATCAGGAACTGCGCGAGATCGACAAGGTTTTCGTGGTCGCCTGCGGCACCGCGTATCACTCCGGGCTGCTGGCCAAGTATGCGATCGAACACTGGACCCGGCTGCCCGTCGAGGTGGAGCTGGCCAGCGAGTTCCGCTACCGCGATCCGGTGCTCGACCGCAGCACGCTGGTGGTGGCCATCTCGCAATCCGGTGAGACCGCGGACACCTTGGAGGCCGTCCGGCACGCCAAGGAGCAGAAGGCCAAGGTCCTGGCCATCTGCAACACCAACGGCAGCCAGATCCCGCGCGAATGCGACGCGGTGCTCTACACCCGCGCCGGACCGGAGATCGCGGTGGCGTCGACAAAGACGTTCCTGGCGCAGATCGCCGCCAACTACCTGGTCGGCCTGGCCCTGGCGCAGGCCCGCGGCACCAAATATCCCGACGAGGTCGAACGCGAGTACCGCGAGCTGGAGTCCATACCGGATCTAGTTGCCCAGGTCATCGCCGATATCGAACCGGTGGCCGCGCTGGCATATCGGTTCGCCCAGGCGTCGACCATCCTGTTCCTCGGTCGCCACGTCGGCTACCCGGTGGCGCTGGAAGGCGCGTTGAAACTCAAGGAACTGGCCTACATGCATGCCGAGGGTTTCGCCGCCGGTGAGCTCAAACACGGCCCGATCGCGCTGATCGAGGACGATCTGCCGGTGATCGTCGTGATGCCGTCCCCCAAGAGGTCGGCCATGCTGCACGCCAAGCTGCTGTCCAACATCCGCGAGATCCAGACCCGCGGGGCCATCACGATCGTCATCGCCGAGGAAGGCGACGACACGGTACGCCCGTACGCCGATCACTTGATCGAAATCCCCTCGGTGTCAACGCTTTTCCAGCCGCTGCTGTCGACCATTCCGCTACAGGTGTTCGCCGCCTCAGTAGCACAGGCGCGCGGCTACGACGTCGACAAGCCGCGGAATCTGGCGAAGTCGGTCACCGTCGAGTAGTGGCTGGTTTCGCTGGTCCTGCGGCCGGGCGGTTACGACACCTGGGTGGGCAGGCTCCGCTCAGACGGAAGAGGAGGCATGTGCGGCATCTGCGGTGAGATCCGCTTCGATGGGCAAGCGGCCGATGTCGACGCCGTAGTCCGGATGACCGGTGCGATGACGTCGCGCGGACCGGACGCCGACGGCCTGGTCGCGCACGGGCCGGTGGCATTCGGCCATCGGCGGCTGTCGATCATCGACCTGTCCGCGCGCGGCGCCCAACCGATGGTCGACAGCGATCTCGGGCTGACGCTGGTGTTCAACGGCTGCATCTACAACTACAAGGAGCTTCGTAAGGAGCTTGCGGCCGACGGCTACCGCTTCTTCTCGACCGCCGACAGCGAGGTCGTGATCAAGGCTTTTCACAAGTGGGGGACGCGTTGCGTCGACCGGTTCAAGGGCATGTTCGCGTTCGTCATCGCCGATCGTGACACCGGCGTCGTCACGATGGCGCGAGACCGGTTGGGCATCAAGCCGCTGTATCTGGCATCCTCCCCGGGCCGACTGCGGTTCGCGTCGACGGTACGCGCACTGCTCAAATCCGGCGGCGTGGACACCGAACTGGATCGCCAGGCACTGCACCACTACATGACATTCCACTCTGTGGTGCCTGCGCCGCGCACGGTTTACCAGGGCGTCCGCAAGCTGCCGCCGGCAACAGTGCGGGTGATCCGGCCCGACGGTTCGCATTCCGACACCGTCTACTGGAATCCCGACTTTCGTCGGCATCCGGACAAGGCGTCCTGGACGGCAGGCGACTGGCAGACCGCGCTGATGGACGCGTTGCGGGCCGGCGTGAAACGCCGAATGGTCGCCGACGTGCCGGTCGGTGTGTTGCTGTCCGGCGGCATCGACTCCTCGGTGGTGGTGGCGCTGCTCGCTGAGCAGGGCCAGCATGGGCTGGCCACCTTCAGCATCGGCTTCGACGCTGCCGACGGCGAATCCGGCGACGAGTACTTCTATTCCGACCTGGTGGCCAAGACCTTCGACACCGACCACCACAAGATCCACATCGACTCCTCGTTGTTGATCCCCGCGGTGCCGAAAACCGTTGCGGCGATGAATGAACCCATGGTCAGCCACGACTGCGTGGCTTTTTACCTGCTGTCAGAACAAGTCAGTAAATCGGTGAAGGTAGTGCAGTCCGGGCAGGGCGCCGACGAGATTTTGGCGGGCTACTTCTGGTACCCGCCGTTGGCCAACATTGCCCGCGAACAGACCACCGAGGCCTACGCGAAGGTGTTCTTCGACCGCGACCACGACGATGTGCTGTCAATCTTGGCTCCCGAGTATGGGATTGACGACGATGTGAGCCGCGCATTCGCAAGCGCGCATCAGCGGGCCCCGGGCGCCGACTCCGCGGTGGACGCCGCGCTGCGCCTGGACACTCAGGTCATGTTGGTCGACGATCCGGTCAAGCGTGTCGACTCGATGACGATGGCGTGGGGCTTGGAGGCGCGGGTGCCGTTCCTCGATCACGACTTCGTCGAGCTGGCGGCGACCTGCCCAGCCGAGCTGAAGCTGGCCTCGAACGGCAAAGGGGTGCTGAAGGATGCGTCGCGCGCGCTGCTACCGTCGGAAGTGATCGACCGGACCAAGGGCCACTTTCCGGTGCCGAGCATCCGCCACCTGCACGGCGAGTTGTTGGACATGGTGGTTGACGCGCTGACCAACGATGCTGCGCGCAGTCGCGGGCTGTATCGTGCCGAGAGCGTCAAGGCCCTGATGGCGGCGCCCAACGAGACACGGACCCGGCTGGACGCGAACTCGCTCTGGCAGCTGGGGGTGCTTGAGATGTGGCTGCAGAGCATGGAGGTGTGATCGGATGGGAGCGCAGGTGCGCGCACTTTACGGCGCATCACTGTCCCCGGACGCCACCGCATTCGCCCATCTCATCGACGACGGCGGCTATCCGCGTGCGGTGCAACGCTTCCTACGTGGCTGGCGGGCAAGCTCGTCGCGAGACGTCGAGCTGCCGGTGGATGGTCCGGTCTCTCGCGTCATCCATTCCGCCGACGGTCAGTGGCTGGCGTGCGAGGTGGCGCCCGAAGGCGGCACCCGCAGGCAGATCTGGGTCGTCACAACAGATCCCGACGATCGAATGGCGCGGCGCATCGATCGCGAAGAAGCCGGGACCGCCGACCTGATCGCCTGGGACGGCGTTCAAGTGGCGGCGATCCTGACCGGTGAGGACGGGGTGGGCCGGTCGTGCCTGATCGATCCGGCCGATGGAACTTGCGCAGTCCTGGATTGCCGATCCGGCGGCCGACTGGTCGATGCGTGGGCCGGGGCGGCGCTGATCCGGGTCGGTCCGCGCGGCTATCGCGAACTGGTCATGCTGCACGGCCAAACCGAAATCGCTTTGCTGCCCTCCGATCCGGGCTCGACCACCGACCATGGGGTGATTCTCGACGACCACCATCCGCGCCGTCTGCTCCACGGCCAGGATGGCGAGCGGACCAAGCTGTACCGGCCGGCCAAGACCTACCAAACGACCCGGAGCCGCCGGGGGTTGCGGGCTGACTGGTTCGGCCGCGGATACGTGCGGGCACTGATCCGCAGCGAAAATGGGTGCGAGCACGCGCGGTTGCTCGAGGTGACGGCCACCCACGATGGCGTCAGCTACTTCGTGGTTGCAGAACGGCCGGACTGCGACCTCGATGAGTTCGTGGTCAGTGATGACCTGTCCACGGTGGCATTGCTCTGGAATATGCAGGGCCGCAGCGAGTTACAGATCCTTCAGTACGCCGACTACACGCTGGACGAACCGATCCCGCTGCCGGGCATGGTGGCAAGCGAGTTGTCGATCAGCGCCGGGGGCTCGGTGGTCGCGATGACCCTCGAGGGACCGTCGTTGCCGCGGACCGTTGCGCTGGTGGATCCGCGCACGCGCGAATGGGAACCGATCGACCGCGAACCCAGCCGCGGTCCGATCGTCCCCGGTTTCTCGCCCGGCGCAGGCCCCGAGACGATCACCACGCGGGATGGGTTGAAGCTCAACGCATGGCTGTACCGGCCGACCGATACCGAGAGCGTGGGCGCGGTGATTTATCTGCACGGCGGGCCCGAAGGCCAGTCCCGGCCGCGCTACAACGAGTTTTTTTCCTACCTGGTCAACGACGGGATCGCCGTGTTGGCGCCGAATGTCCGCGGCTCGGGCGGTTTCGGCCGGACGTTTTCTCACGCCGACGACAAGGAGAAGCGGTTCGCGGCCATCGACGACGTCGCTGACTGTGTGAGTTTCATCGTCGAGAATGGCCTGGCCGAACCGCATCGCGTCGCCTGCGCCGGCTGGTCGTACGGTGGCTATCTCACCATGGCGGCAATGACGTTCTACCCGGCGTTGTTCGCGGCGGGTGTCACCATCTGCGGTATGAGTGACCTCACCACCTGGTATCACAACACCGAGCAGTGGATCGCCGAGGCGGCCTATGCCAAGTACGGCCACCCGATCAGCGACCGCGAGGTGCTCGAGCGACTGTCGCCGCTGCGCCGTGTCGATGCGTTGACCGCGCCGTTGCTGGTGGTGCACGGCGCTCACGACACCAACGTGCCGCCCAGCGAATCCGAGCAGATCGTCGACGCGTTGCGTGCAGCCGGCCGCGACGTGCGCTTCCTTTTCTTCAGCGACGACGGACACGCGATCATCAAACGCGAGAATCGGGCAGCGCTGGCCAGCACGATGAGCGCATGGCTCAACAGAGCATTCGGCGCCGCCGAGCCGCTCGTCGAAGTGTCATAGTGCACCCAGACCCGAGAGCAGGGCGTCGGGGTTGAATAACAGGCCAAGATCGGTGAGGTCGACGGCCGGGGTCGACCGGACCAACTCGGGCATGTTCGCCCACTCCGTCGACTCAGCGGTAGGGTGACGGACTTGCGTGACAGGGCGTACATAGGGCGTGCATAGGCCACATCGACGGACCGGCCCGGGCTGACCGACCCGCTCGCCGTATGTCCCGATCAGGGCAGCAGGGAGTCCGCGATGCCGAGGCTACTGAAGATCTCGGCGCCAAGCTCGACGCCCAGCTGCTGGGCGTCGAGCGAGGCCTGGGGAATTTGGTCCAGCGCTTGCACGGCCTGTGCCAACACCTCAGCGGTGTCGGTGGATACGGTGGCCGGAGTCGCCGCTGCGGCGACGGTGTCGGCGGTCGCGTTGGGCGGAATTATCCCCAACCCGAGCAAGGCTGTGTTCCACAAAGCCGACAGACCGTCGACGCCTGAACTGTCGATGCTGAAGTAGTCGGTCAAGCCGTCCGTGGTCTGGGTGGCCGAGGCGATTTCGGTCGGCGTCAAACCCAGGTATTCCAGGTGATCGGTGAACATGCCGAGCAGGTTGGCGCCGTTGTCCCAGTTTGACCAGCCATCTCCGGTCAGGGAGTAGACGTCGGTGGGGTACAGGTCGTCGGGAGTGGTGGCGCCCAGCACCGGAGAAGTCACTCCCGCCAGGGCGAAAAGCTCGGTCGCCGGTTGCTGCCACGACTCAGGCAGCGAGCTGACGACCGTGTTCAAAAACCCGCCCTCGGCAGACGCGCTGTCGCCCACCATGACGAAATTCAGATCAGCTTGGGGTATGTGGTCGGCCGCCAGCTGCTGCTCGGCCAGGGATATCTCGACCGCGCCCGCCGAGTAACCGAAGACGTAGAGCGGGTCTGCTGCGCTCAAATCGCCGGCGCTGTAGTCGCCTTCGATCGTTTGCACCAGCGCTTGCACGCCGGGCCCAATGTTCTGCACCTCGTTGCCCACATCTGGTGTGAGGAAAACCGTCGCGGTCCCGTCGAACCCGTTCGGCGCCAGATACAGCGCATTGGCGACGTCGGCATACTCCGCGTTTTCCGCCGGAATCAGAACCAGGGCGTCGTTGCTATCGGCGCCATCGCCGCTCGTTAACGCCACATCGCAGCGATAGACCCTAGTGGTCGGCAGTGGATAGCGTGATCCGCTTATCGGATACAGGGATCCGCTGATCAGCAACGGTAGGGTCAAGACCGTGCCGGCGACCACCTTGTTCATCGGCCGTCCTCCGATACCTGGGCACGGTGCTGTCGGACGCGGCTAGCCGTCAAGCAAGGAAGGTGCGCTGGCGTAGCAAGGCTAACCCTTCGGCAGGGCGCCGTCAAAGTTTCGGCCTCACCGCGCGAAGGCAAGCGCATCGGGGTCAGCTACTTCTTGGTCGGCGTGATCGCTGTGCTCGCCTATCATGTCGCGACGCCGCGGCGATGGGGTTAGCTCGCCGTCTTGATCACCGTCTTCCTCGGCCCGCTGATCTTCGACCGGAAGTTCACTGCGATCGGCCACTTCTCGGCGATCGTCATCGGCCTACTGCTCTATCCGGTGGCACGACGCCGGGACGGACCACCAGTGCGCCCGGCTCAGCTACTCGTTGTACCTAAGTCCAGGTAGCGCTCACGTATCCGAGCCCGGAGAACATCGCGGCTTCCTCGTCGTTGTCTGTCTGCACCGAAAGACCGTGCGCGGCACACAGGTCAGCCACGCTGGTGGCCGAAACATCCCAGCCGTGGCTGCCGAGATAGTCGACCACGTCGTTGCGGTCGCCGCCGTACCACAAATCGGCCAGTTCCACGTCGAACCCGTGATCGCGCCATCGTTCGGTGGCTTGGCGCATCCGGTCTGCCATCATCGGCAGCGCCTGGCTGGCGTCCGCCACGCTCTCGGTGGCGAGCTGACTACCCGCGGCGCTCAGCATGGCGATGTTGTCCAGCAGCGCGTCCTGAGCGTCCGGCGGCAAAAACGGCATCAAGCCCTCTGCGCTCCACGCGGTGGGTTGGGCGGGGTCAAAACCGGCCCTGCGTAGTGCGGTCGGCCAGTCGTCGCGCAGATCGATGGCCACCGAGCGAAGGTCGGCGGTGGGGGCGGGCATCCAATCCCGATGCCAGGATCACCGCCTGGCGGATTCCGCCGTCGGTCGCCCGGACAAAGAAGTCGTCGAAGTAGCGGGTGCGCACGGCCATCATGTCGCGCATACGTTGCACGCCCCACTCGCCGTCGTCGTCGACCTCGGCCGGATTCAATTCGCCAGTGGCCAAGCGGGTGAAGAAGTCGACGCCCACCGCGCGGACCAGCGGCTCGGCGAAGGGATCGGTGATCAGTGGGTTAGCCGCCCGGCTCGCCAACGCGCGGCCAACCGCGACGCCGGTAGCGGTGGCGCCCACGCTGGTAGCCAAGTCCCAGGTGTCATTATCGGTACGGTCGGTCCGTGCCATGTTCGCCTCTCCTGTGTCGTGCCGGCTTGATACTTAGCTCATTTAATCGACTGTACCCGCGTTCGGACACGTAATCTGGGTCAGATGCGGCACTACTACTCGGCTGAGGCGATCCGCGAAGCCGAAGCGCCGCTGCTGGCCAGCCTGCCCGACGGCGCGCTGATGAGGCGGGCGGCCTACGGGCTGGCCAACGCGATCGTCGGCGAGCTGATCGCGCGCACCGGCGGGGTTGCCGGACGCCGGGTGTGCGCGGTCGTCGGCTCGGGCGACAACGGCGGCGACGCCCTGTGGGCCGCAACCTTCCTGCGCCGCCGCGGCGCGGCCGCCGACGCGATCCTGCTCAAACCGGAACGCACCCACCGCAAGGGACTGGCGGCGTTGCGCAAGGCCGGTGGCCGGATTGTCGAAAACATCTCTGCGGCAACTGATCTGGTTATCGACGGCGTCGTCGGCATCTCCGGCTCGGGGTCACTGCGACCGGACGCGGCCGACGTCTTCAAAAACGTTGATAACAAAGCGATTCCGGTTGTCGCCGTTGACATCCCCAGCGGCGTCGACGTGGCGACCGGTGCGATCACCGGCCCGGCGGTGCACGCCGCGCTGACCGTGACCTTCGGCGGCCTCAAGCCAGTACACGCGCTGGCCGACTGCGGCCGTGTCCGCCTCGTCGACATCGGCCTGGATCTGCCCGAGACCGACATCGTCGGGTTCGACGCCGCCGACGTGGCCGCGCGCTGGCCGGTGCCCGGACCGCAGGACGACAAGTACACGCAGGGGGTGACCGGGGTGATGGCCGGCTCGTCGACGTATCCGGGCGCCGCGGTGCTGTGCACCGGCGCTGCCGTGGCGGCGACCTCCGGCATGGTCCGCTACGCGGGCAGCGCGCACAGCGAGGTGCTGGCCCGTTGGCCCGAGGTGATCGCGTCGCCCACCCCGGCGGCGGCCGGGAGGGTGCAGGCCTGGGTCGTCGGGCCGGGTCTGGGCACCGACGAGACCGGGGCCGCCGCGCTGTGGTTCGCGCTGGGCACCGACCTGCCGGTGCTGGTCGACGCCGACGGGCTGACCATCCTGGCGGCGCATCCCGACATGATCGGTTCGCGCCGCGCGCCGACCGTGCTGACGCCGCACGCCGGCGAGTTCGCCCGACTGGCCGGCGCTGCGCCCGGCGACGACCGCGTCGGCGCCACCCGCAAGCTCGCCGACGCGCTCGGGGTCACCGTGCTGCTGAAGGGCAACGTGACCGTCATCGCCGAACCCGGGGGGCGTGTCCACCTCAACCCGGCCGGGCAGTCCTGGGCGGCCACCGCGGGGTCCGGAGACGTGCTGTCCGGTATGATCGGCGCTCTGCTGGCCGCGGGGCTGCCGACGGGCGAAGCCGCGGCCGCCGCGGCCTTCGTGCACGCCCGCGCCGCGGCGCTGTCGGCCGCCGACCCGGGGCCGGGTGACGCGCCGACATCGGCGTCACGGATCATCCCGCACATCCGCGCCGCCCTGGCAAGCCTGTAAACCCGCCACCAGAAAGGATCTGCCATGTCGAAACATCTGTCCGTGCCCGCGCACTCGATCGCCCCCGCCTACACGGGCCGGCTGTTCACCGCCCCGATCCCGGCGCTGCGGCTGCCCGAGGAGTCGATGGATCCCGACGCGGCCTACCGCTTCATCCATGACGAGTTGATGCTCGACGGCAGCTCACGGCTCAACCTGGCGACCTTCGTGACCACCTGGATGGACCCGCAGGCCGGCCAACTGATGGCCGAGGCGTTCGACAAGAACATGATCGACAAGGACGAATACCCCGCCACCGCGGCCATCGAGCAGCGCTGCGTGTCGATGGTGGCTGACCTGTTCCACGCCGAGGGGCTGCGTGACGACGACCCGGCCAGCGCCACCGGGGTGTCGACGATCGGATCCAGCGAGGCGGTCATGCTGGGTGGTCTGGCGCTGAAGTGGCGCTGGCGCCAACGGGTCGGGGCCGGTGGGAAGGGCCGTACCCCGAACCTGGTGATGGGTTCGAACGTGCAGGTGGTGTGGGAGAAGTTCTGCCGCTACTTCGACGTCGAACCCCGCTACCTCCCGATGGAAACGGGGCGTTACGTCATCACCCCCGAGCAGGTGCTGGACGCCGTCGACGAGGACACCATCGGTGTGGTCGCGATCCTGGGCACCACCTACACCGGTGAACTCGAGCCGGTTGACCAGATCTGCGCGGCGCTGGACCGGCTGGCGGCCGGTGGTGGAGTAGACGTCCCGGTGCATGTCGACGCCGCCAGCGGCGGTTTTGTGGCGCCGTTCCTGCATCCGCGGCTGAAGTGGGATTTCCGGCTACCGCGGGTGGTGTCGATCAATGTCAGCGGACACAAATACGGGCTGACCTATCCCGGGGTCGGGTTCGTGGTGTGGCGCAGCGCCGAGCACCTGCCCGAAGAGCTGGTGTTCCGGGTCAACTACCTCGGCGGCGACATGCCGACCTTCACGCTGAACTTCTCGCGGCCGGGCAATCAAATCGTCGGCCAGTACTACAACTTTCTGCGGCTCGGCCGCCAGGGGTACACCCAGGTCATGCAGACGCTGTCGCAGACGGCGCGCTGGCTGGGTGACCGGTTGGCCGAAAGCGAACACTTCGAGGTGGTCTCGGACGGTTCGGCGATCCCGGTGGTGTGTTGCCGGCTCCGCGAGGACCGCGGCTACACCGAATTCGACGTCTCCCACGAACTGCGGACCTGCGGCTGGCAGGTGCCGGCCTACACAATGCCGGACAACGCCGCCGACATATCGGTGCTGCGCATCGTGGTGCGGGAAGGTTTCTCCGCCGACCTGGCCCGGGCGCTGCACGACGACACCCACGCCGCGCTGGCCAGCCTGGACAAGCTGAAGCCCAGCGGCCACTACAAAGCCGGGCATTTCGCGCACTAATTTCTTGGCGTCGAACGTCGACTTGTCGGGCCGATCAGGTCAAAAGCCCAGCAACAAGTCGACGCTCGACGGGGCTCGGAGCACGTCTGGGAGAATAGCGGCCGTGGCCGTTACCCCGATATCCCTGGCGCCGGGCGTCCTCGCCGAGGCCGTGGTGGACTTGGCCGCCATTGCGCACAACGTGCGGGTGCTGCGCGAGCACGCCGGCGGTGCGCAAGTGATGGCTGTAGTCAAGGCCGACGGCTATGGGCACGGCGCCACTCAGGTTGCCCGCACCGCGTTGGCAGCCGGTGCCGCCGAACTGGGTGTCGCGACCGTCGACGAGGCGCTGGCGCTGCGCGCCGACGGCATCACCGCGCCGGTGCTGGCCTGGCTGCATCCGCCCGGCCTCGACTTCGCGTCCGCGCTGCTGGCCGACGTCGAGATCGCGGTGTCGTCGGTGCGCCAGCTCGACGAGGTATTGGACGCGGTCCGCCGCACCGGCCGTACGGCCACCGTCACCGTCAAGGTGGATACCGGGCTGAACCGCAACGGCGTCGCGCCGGGTCACTACCCGGCGATGCTGACCGCGCTGCGGCAAGCCGTCGCCGAGGATGCCCTGCGGCTACGGGGGCTGATGTCGCATATGGTGTACGCCGACGAACCCGACAACCCGATCAATAACGTTCAGGCGGGGCGGTTTACCGAGATGATGGCACAAGCACGCGACCACGGCGTGCACTTCGAGGTGGCCCATCTGTCGAACTCGTCGTCAACGATGTCGCGACCCGACCTGGCCTTCGACATGGTGCGGCCAGGGATCGCGGTGTACGGCCTGAGCCCGGCGCCGACGCTTGGCGCCATGGGACTGATACCGGCGATGACGGTGAAATGCGCTGTCGCATCAGTTAAGTCGGTTCGAGCGGGCGAGGGCGTGTCGTATGGGCACACCTGGGTCGCCGAGCGTGACATCACCGTCGCGCTGATGCCGATCGGCTATGCGGACGGTGTTTTCCGGTCGCTGGGCGGGCGGCTAAACGTGCTGATCAACGGCAGGCGTCGCCCCGGCGTCGGGCGGATCTGCATGGACCAGTTCATGGTCGACCTCGGCCCGGGGCATGTCGATGTCGCCGAAGGCGACGAGGCAATCCTGTTCGGACCGGGCACGCAGGGTGAGCCGACCGCGCAGGAGTGGGCAGATCTGCTGGGCACCATCCATTACGAAGTGGTGACCAGTCCGCGCGGACGTATCACCAGAACCTACCGCGAGGCCGGAAATCGTTGAGCGGTCCGAACAACGACGGCTTCCACGTGGACAGGGCCGGTCTGGCGCGGTGGCTGGCAGGTGCCGCGGGCCTGGGCGCGTTAGGCGCCATTGCCGGCATTACGGTGGCCCGTTCGATGACGCGGCGGGCGGACATCGAAGACCCTTATGTCAACGAGAATTTCGAGACTCTCGACGGCGACCGCAGCTACGTCGTGACAACGCCCGACGGCGTGCCGCTGGCGGTGCGCGAGGTCGGGCCCGCTGACGCGCCACTGACCGTGGTGTTCGCGCATGGGTTCTGCCTTAGCATGGGCGCCTTCCACTTTCAACGCCTGCGGCTGTGCGACGAATGGGGACCGCACGTCCGGATGATTTTCTACGACCAGCGCGGCCACGGCCAATCCGGCGAGGCTCCGCCGGAAACTTACACGATCACCCAGCTGGGCATGGACTTAGAGACGGTGCTACAAGTGATCGCGCCGCGCGGCCCAATCGTGGTCGCCGGCCATTCGATGGGCGCGATGACGGTGCTGTCGCACGCTCGCCAGTTCGCTCGCCACTACGGCAACCGCATCGTCGGAGTCGCACTGATTTCGTCTGCGGCGCAAGGAGTTGCGAAGTCACCGCTGGGTGAGATCCTGAATAATCCCGCGCTGGAGGCTGCTCGGTTCGCAGCGCGGTCGGCGCCCAAGTTGGTTCATCGCGGCCGCAACGCGACCCGTTCTCTACTCGGACCGATCCTGCAGGCCGCGTCCTATGCCGACGTGAACGTCAGCCCGAGCATCGTGGCGTTCTCGGAGCGGATGATGCTCGAGACCCCGATTCCGACCTTGATCGAGTTTCTGCGTGCGTTGGAAGTCTACGACGAAACGGACGCGCTGCCGACGCTGGCGAAGATCCCGACGCTGGTCGCCTGCGGCGACCACGACTTGGTCACCCCCGCCGAATACTCGAGGAAAATGGCCGACGCGCTGCCGCAGTCCGAGCTGGTAATCGTCTCCAGGTCGGGGCATTTGGTGTTGCTGTCCAACCCGGATCCGATCAACGACGGGCTGGTTCGGCTGGTCAAGCGGGCTACCCCGGGCAGAGTTGCAGCGCTGAGGCGGCGGTGGCGCGATCGGGCCCAGCGCCGTGCATGAGGGTCGGTGCGGCACGGCCACGCTGCCACGTGTTGAAGACACCGTCGCGCTCGGGTCGTGCCTGGGCGACCAGCTGCGCGCCGGGGACGTCGTGGTGCTTTCCGGCCCGATCGGGGCGGGAAAGACGGTGTTGGCCAAGGGGATCGCCGCTGCCATGGATGTCGACGGACCCGTCACGTCACCGACGTTCGTACTTGCGCGGGTGCATCCGGCACGACGGAGCGGCGCCCCGGCAATGATCCACGTCGACGTCTACCGCTTGCTGGAGCGCACCGGGGCCGATCTGCTCGATGAGCTCGAATCTCTGGATCTGGACACCGAACTCGACGACGCGGTGGTCGTGGTCGAGTGGGGCGAGGGCCTTGCCGAACGGCTGTCGGATCGGCACCTCGACGTCCGTCTAGAGCGCGTCAGCAACTCCGATGTGCGGACAGCGACGTGGCAGTGGAGTTGCCGCTCGTGAGCCGCGTCGTGTTGACCATCGACACCGCGACTCCCGCGGTGACGGCGGGCGTCGTGGCCGATGGCGACATCGTCGCCGAGCGGCTCAGCGTCGACGCCCGCGCCCACGCCGAACGGCTAACCCCGAATGTGTTGGGCGCCTTGGCCGATGCCGGCCTGCGGATGGCCGACCTCGATGCCGTGGTGGTGGGCTGCGGGCCGGGTCCGTTCACCGGACTGCGCGTTGGTATGGCGACCGCTGCGGCGTACGGGCACGCGCTTGACGTGCCGGTGTACGGCGTCTGCAGCCTCGATGCCATCGGCGGGCTGACCACCGGCGAGACGCTGGTCGTCACCGATGCCCGCCGGCGTGAGGTCTACTGGGCTCGCTATCAAGACGGCGCCCGGATCGATGGACCGGCGGTCGACGCCCCGGCCGACGTCGACCCGGGTCTGGCGCGCGCGGTCGCCGGCTCACCCGAGCACGCGGCGCTGTTCGGGCTGCCGGTGTGTGAACCGTGGTACCCGACACCGGCCGGGCTGGTAGCCGCGGTGACGGAATGGTCCGCCGACCCGGCGCCGCTGGTGCCGCTGTATCTACGTCGGCCGGACGCCAAGACGCTGGCCGAACGCGCCAACCACTCGAGCCGGGCCGCGATGACGATCACGATCGGCGCGCTGACGGCGGCCGACGCCGGCCGCTGCGCGCAGTTGGAAGCCGTGCTGTTTCCCGGTGACGACCCATGGCCGGCGGGCGCATTCGTCCGCGAACTGGCCGCCGCGCACAATCACTGCGTGGCCGCTCGTATCAACGTTGACGGCGCTGTCACGCTGGTCGGCTACGCCGGCATCTCGCGATTGGGCCGCACGCCGCCATTCGAATACGAAGTGCACACCATTGGCGTCGACCCGGCTTACCAGGGCCGCGGCGTCGGCCGCCGGCTGCTTGACGAACTGCTGAAATTTGCCGCGGGCGCCGTCGTTCACCTGGAGGTCCGCACCGACAATGCGCCGGCGATCGCGTTGTACCGCAGCGTGGGATTCGCCCAAGTGGGTCTGCGCCGGCGGTATTACCGGGTCAGCGGCGCCGACGCCTACACCATGCGGAGGTCGGCTTTATGACATCGGCGGCCATGATCGTCTTGGCCATCGAAACCTCCTGCGACGAAACCGGAGTCGGTATCGCCCGGCTCGGCGCCGACGGCACCGTGACGTTGTTGGCCGACGAGGTGGCGTCCAGCGTCGACGAGCACGTCCGGTTCGGCGGCGTGGTGCCGGAGGTCGCCTCGCGGGCACATTTGGAGGCGCTCGGGCCGGCGATGCGCCGGGCGCTGTGCGGCGCGGGCGTGCAAAAGCCTGACATCGTCGCGGCCACGATCGGGCCGGGGTTGGCGGGTGCGCTACTGGTGGGAGTGGCTGCGGCCAAAGCTTATTCGGCCGCCTGGGAGGTGCCGTTCTACGCGGTGAACCACCTCGGCGGGCATTTAGCGGCGGACGTCTACCAGCGGGGTCCGCTGCCCGAGAGCGTGGCGCTGCTGGTGTCCGGCGGGCACACGCATTTGTTGCATGTGCGTTCGCTCGGCGAGCCGATCGTCGAGCTGGGCAGCACCGTCGACGACGCGGCCGGGGAGGCCTACGACAAGGTGGCTCGCCTGCTGGGGCTGGGCTACCCGGGCGGCAAGGCGCTCGACGGCCTGGCCCGTACCGGGGACCGCGACGCGATCGTGTTCCCGCGCGGCATGACCGGCCCGCGCGACGACCCACATGCGTTCAGTTTTTCCGGTCTCAAGACCGCCGTCGCGCGCTATATGGAGAGCCATCCGGAGGCGCGGACCGCCGACGTCGCCGCCGCGTTTCAGGAGGCGGTCGCCGACGTGCTGACCACCAAGGCAGTGCGCGCCGCTACCGGGCTCGGCGTATCGACGTTGCTCATCGCCGGGGGAGTGGCGGCGAACTCGCGGCTACGCGAGCTGGCCGAAGAGCGTTGTGCCGCAGCCGGATTGACATTGCGGATCCCGCGGCCCCGGCTGTGTACCGACAACGGAGCGATGATCGCGGCGTTCGCCGCGCATCTCGTCGCCGCGGGAGCTCCGCCGTCGCCGCTGGACGTGGCCAGCGATCCGGGCCTGCCGGTGGTGAGGGGCCAGCTGCCGTGACAGCTTAAATTTGGGGCGCCCACGCAACGGTGCCGTAGCCGGTCTGCTGGGTGACGATCAGCAGGTTGTCGCTGGTTGACCAGGCCTGGGTGAAGGTGTCCAGCGGAATCCGCTCGTCGCGGCCATTGGGAGTGCCGCTGTCGTTGAGATGGACGATGTTGGTGCCGGTGTCGACCCCGGTGACGACGACGGCGTGGTCGGCTTGGGTGCGCTGGCCCTGACCGGGGGGGTAGTTCCAGATGGTTTCGGCGTTGAGGGCCGCGATGACTTTGTGTCCGCCGCTCAGGTCATCCTCGATTGTGCCCATGCTGTTGCCGGTGGTGAGGTCGGATTGGATGCCGTATTTGCGCAGCAGCATCACCATGTCCTCAGGTGAGGTGCCGTCGAAGAAGTAGACATCGCCGCCGTGGGACTCGCTCGGGGTGAAGATGCCGCGCAGCTCGATGCCCACCTGGGTGGGCTCGTGGCCGGTGAGCTGGCCGACCACGTCGGCGATGGCCATCAGCCCGCAGTCTTCCTGGTGCTGGTAGCGCCAGTAGGTGGCCGCAGCTTCGGGATCGCCGTACATTTGGCCGTCGGCGCGGGCGATGCCGGCCAATCCGATGGCTGCGGCGACAAGCAGCACGGCCACGCCAGCTGCGCTTCGGATGCTGGTGAACATGACCCCATTATGGGGTGGTCGGCCGTGGCGAATTTGTCACCGCTCTCGGCGAGGGCGTCTGCCTGCGGTTTTGGTTGGGGAAATGCGCTCGGCCGACCCGCCGGCCAGGAAGCGGCGGGGCGGCCTTGAGTGCTAGCACTCTCATGTATAGAGTGCTAGGTGGCAATCGCACGAACCCTTGTGCCGGCACCCGCGATGACGACGCCGGGGCGCGGACGAATGCCGAACACCTGGTAATAGAAGGGTCGGGGCAGTTGCTCGCAAAGGTCCCGGGCCTTACCAATATCCGGTCCGGGGCAACGGTCCCGGGCCCCCTACCAATCAAGTGGAGGCTCCAATCGTGGCGAAGGTGCAGATCAAGCCACTCGAGGACAAGATCCTCGTACAGGCCATCGAGGCCGAGACCACGACCGCATCCGGTCTGGTCATTCCCGACACCGCCAAGGAGAAGCCGCAGGAAGGCACCGTCGTCGCCGTCGGCCCCGGCCGGTGGGACGACGATGGCGCCAAGCGGATTCCGGTGGACGTGTCGGAAGGTGACACCGTCATCTACAGCAAGTACGGCGGCACCGAGATCAAGTACAACGGCGAGGAGTACCTGATCCTGTCGGCCCGCGACCTGCTGGCCGTCGTCAACAAGTAACGCAGCGCGTGTTCCGCCCCGGCGATCCCCACGTCGACTCGTGGGCGATCTCCGGGGCGGACCGCATCTGAGACGGGACAGGAAAGGCTTATGAGCAAGCTTATTGAGTTCGACGACACCGCCCGGCGTGCAATGGAAGCCGGTGTGGACAAACTGGCCGGCGCCGTACGGGTCACCCTCGGGCCGCGCGGTCGGCATGTGGTGCTGGCCAAGGCTTTTGGCGGGCCCACGGTTACCAACGACGGTGTCACCGTCGCCCGCGAGATCGACCTGGACGACCCGTTCGAGAACCTGGGCGCCCAGCTGGTCAAGTCGGTGGCCACCAAGACCAACGACGTCGCCGGCGACGGCACCACCACCGCCACCGTACTGGCGCAGGCGACCATCAAAGCCGGGCTGCGCATCGTCGCTGCCGGCGCCAACCCGATCGCCCTCGGCTCGGGTATCGGCAAAGCTGCCGACGCGGTGTCCGAGGCGCTGCTGGCATCGGCCACCCCGGTGTCCGGCCAAACCGGCATCGCGCAGGTGGCCACCGTGTCGTCACGCGACGAGCAGATCGGCGAACTGGTCGGCGAGGCGATGACCAAGATCGGCCACGACGGTGTGGTCAGCGTCGAGGAATCGTCCACGCTGAACACCGAACTGGAGTTCACCGAGGGCGTCGGCTTCGACAAGGGTTTCCTGTCGGCGTATTTCGTCACCGACTTCGACGCGCAACAGGCCGTGCTCGAGGACCCCCTGATCCTGTTGCACCGCGACAAGATCAGCTCGCTGCCCGACTTCCTGCCGCTGCTGGAGAAGGTGGCCGAGTCGGGTAAGCCGCTGTTGGTCATCGCAGAAGACGTCGAAGGCGAGCCGCTATCGACGCTGGTGGTCAACGCGATCCGGAAGACGCTGAAGGCCGTTGCGGTCAAGGCGCCGTTCTTCGGTGACCGCCGCAAGGCGTTCTTGGAGGACTTGGCGATCGTGACCGGCGGGCAGGTGGTCAACCCCGACGTGGGGCTGACGCTGCGTGAGGTCGGGCTGGACGTGCTCGGCTCGGCTCGGCGCGTCGTGGTGAGCAAGGACGACACCGTGATCGTCGAGGGCGGCGGCACTGCCGAGGCCATCGCCAACCGCGTCAAGCAACTGCGTTCCGAAATCGAGAGCACCGATTCCGACTGGGACCGCGACAAGCTGGAGGAGCGGCTCGCCAAGCTGTCCGGCGGGGTTGCCGTCATCAAGGTCGGTGCGGCCACCGAGACCGCGCTCAAGGACCGCAAAGAGAGCGTCGAGGACGCGGTTGCCGCGGCCAAGGCCGCCGTGGAGGAAGGCATTGTCGCCGGCGGTGGCACCGCGTTGCTGGCCGCCCGCAAAGCGCTGACCGACCTGCGGGCCTCGCTATCCGGCGACGAGGCGCTGGGTGTCGGTGTGTTCTCCGACGCGCTGAGCGCTCCGCTGTACTGGATCGCAGCCAACGCCGGGCTCGACGGCTCGGTGGTGGTCAACACGGTCGCTGGATTGCCTGCCGGGCACGGGTTCAACGCGGCGACGCTGAAGTACGGCGACCTGGCCGCCGACGGGGTGATCGACCCGGTCAAGGTCACCAGGTCCGCGGTGCTCAACGCGGCATCAGTGGCACGCATGATCTTGACTACCGAGACCGCGATTGTCGAGTATGTACCACCGAACAATGGGCACGACGACGGCCACGGCCACGGTCACGGGCACGGTCATCACCACTAGCGCGAGGCAAGTGGTACGAAACACCCCCGGTTCTCACGGACCGGGGGTGTTTCTCGGCGATGCGCCTGCCTAGCCCATTCGTCTAAGCTGCTGACGCATTCCAGAGCGCTGTGTAACATGTGTACACATGAGTACTCATAGTTTGCGGGATCTTCGTGGCAACCTGGGAGCGGTTGTGCGGGCGGTGGCCTCGACAAGCGAAGAAGCCATCATCACCGACAGTGGTACCGAGGTCGCGGTAATCATCAGCTTGGCCGACTATGAGCGGTTGCATGAGCACGCTGATGTCGTCGACGCGCTTCGGCTGCGCGCGCTGCGGGCCGACTCGTTTCGCGCGGTGCCTCTGGCAGAGATGCTCGATGAGCTCGGTGTCGACGCGGACGCGTTCGCGGCCGGATGAGAATCTCGTTCCACCCTGACGTGCTCAAGCAGTTACAGCGACTCCCTCGTGCCGAGTTGGAAGCAGCTCTGCAGGTGGTCATTGGTCTGTCCCGCCAACCGCGACCGGTCAACGCGAAGAAATTCGTTGGGAGCCAGCGTGATTGGCGTGTGCGCTTCGGCCAATATCGGGTGGTGTACTCCATCGACGATGCTGCCGGCGAGGTAACGGTGTTCAACGTGGCCAAGCGCAGCGACGCCTACCGGTGAGAAGTTGCGTTGGTTCGGCAGCTAGTGCGACGCGCTCGGTGGCTGCAATCGGACACCACCGAGACCGCGGTTGTCGAAAAGCCCGCCGACGAGCACGAGCACGCCCGGCCACTCACCAACAGGTGTAGCCGCCGTCGATCACGATGTCGGAACCGGTCATATAGCTCGACGCGTCGCTGGCGAGACATAGGTATATGCCGACGAGTTCCTCCGGCCGGCCCAAACGTCCGAGCGGGATCTTGGGTTCCCACAACCGGCGGTATTCGGCGTATGGCTCAACCAGTTCAGTCAGGATGTAGCCCGGGCTGACGCTGTTGACCCGGATGTTGTGAGGTGCGAACTCCACAGCCATAGCCTTGGTCAGTTGGATGACTGCTGACTTCGAGGCGCAGTAGTGGCCTACTGGCTGCGGGGTGTTGATGATGTGGCCCGACATCGATGCCGTATTGATGATGGTGCCAGCGCGTTGCTGGACGACCATGGCCTTCGCCGCGGCCTGTGCGGTGAGGAAAACACCGTTGACGTTGGTGTTCTGGATGCTCTGAAACTCCGCCAGCGGCATGTCCAGCAGGCTGTTGAGGGCGATGATCCCGGCGTTGCACACCGCTATGTCGACCCCGCCCAGCTCATCGGTGACGCGGTTCAGCATGGTGGCCACCTGCTCGGGCTGGGTGACATCACAGGGGATGGGTACCGCCGTGCCGCCAGCGGCAATAATTTCCGCGGCCACGTCCTGTAGCGGCTCATCATGGCGGGCTGCGATCGCCACCGCAGCCCCGGCTTGCGCGTAGGCCAGCGCCACTTGCTTGCCGATACCGCTGGAGGCGCCCGTTACGAGCGCGTTCTTGCCATGCAGCTCAAATAGACTGGCTACGTTCACTTCCGCTCACAACCCTTCCCCGCGGTCCACGGGAACTGTATCGCTGCCGGATCCCACGCCGGATGGTGTTTCTGTCTCAGTCCTGCAGGGCAAAGGCACGCGGTGGGATGCACTCGCGTGTAACAGCATTTGGTTAGCCGGGCGGGATGCATCTGTCTCGGTATCGGCGTGTCGCTGGCGTGACATACAGCCACGCACGAGTACCGATATCCTGGACATCCGACATTGAAGTCGTCCAACTGATTCACTCGAGACCACGGTTGTGCGCTCGCCGATAACGATAGGGATGACGCATGAGCATGGCATACCTGGCGCAACCGAAGCAGCAGCAGCAGTTGGAATGGCTCGACGGCGGCACGCTGGCGATCTTGCTCGACGGTAAGGCCACCGATGGCCAGTTGATGATCGGACGCTTCGATGTCAGCGAGGGCGAAGCACCCCCGTATCACAAACACACGCGTGAGGATGAGGTCTTCATGCTGATCAAGGAGTCGGCGTTGCTCTGGTGCGACGACCAGGAGATGGAGCTATCGGAGGGCGGTATCGTCTTCTTGCCCAAGAACATTCCGCACGCATACCGCATCACGTCTAAGACAGCAGATCTGCTCATGATCAACACCCCGGCGGGAATCGAGGGTATGTTCCGCTACGCCGGTCGCGACAAAGCAACTCCGCGCCCGGACGGTTTCGAAATCTCGCCCGCGCGGATGGCCGAGGGAGCGGAAAAGTTCGGACAGGTCATCCTTGGCCCCCCGCGCTGACCTCGCCAGGCGTCGGCGGCTGTAATCCGACACCACCGCGACCGCGGTGGTCGACAAGCCCGCCGACTCTCATTACAGCAGCGTTCGCGGGTCGAACACGACGCGGACCCGTTGCGCCCGGCTGTCTTTCACGCTGCACCAATTCACCACGGGCACCGGTTCGCCGTCCTTTGGATGAAGGTTGAACCACGTCAGCACGTCGCGATCATCAGCCAACATCTTCTCGACCGTGATGTCGTCGAGCATCTGGGCGAAGCCGGCAAGTTGCTTGACGTAGTCGTCGGCGCCGCTGGCCGCGCCCGTCGGTCCGGAAAACGTCACGTCGTCGGCGAGGATCGCGCGCAGGCCGTCGAAGTCCTTGCGCTTCCAGCTATCGAGCTGGCAGGTTCGTTTAACGCGTCAGCTGCCGGGAGGAAGGCTAGAACTCGTTACGGTCGAGCTCAGCGTGGACGTGACGGTCGAGGTACTCGTGACCGTGCTCGTGCTGATGTTCGTGGACGGCGGTTGCACCGCAACGGTGGTGGTGATGGTGGGGATGGTAGTTGTCGTCGTGGAAGAGGTGCTGGTGGCCGCAGCAATCACACCGCATGCCAGCCGTTTTCCCGATTCACCGGTAGGGTTGCTGCCCAGGTTGTCCGCGTTTTGCTGAATGACCAGTGCGGTACCTGTGCTTGTTCTCAGGTCCGCGGCCGTGAACAAGTTGCTGGTGGTGACGAGTTTCGCCGAGCCGTCGGAGGGTACTTCCAATGCGGTCAGCTCGCCGCTGGCGGGATAACCGGTGTGATCCGGTGCCTGGTAGACGGCTCCGGCGGAAGCGAAGTCTCCGGCCTGAGCTCCCGTCGGCGATTTCGTGTCCTTCAACTGCGTAGGCATCCGCTCTGCGCCGGCAGGCTGTGGCGTAGACGTAGCGGGCTGGGTGCCCTGCTGGTCGGTGCATGCGCCCAACGGCGCGACGGCCGCAGCCAGCATCGCGACCGCAAAGCCAAAACCAGTCTTCATGGGCTGGCATTACCCGAACGAGACAATGCAAAAACCGGTTTCACGTGCTGGATACGTTACTGCGGGTGGGTCGCCAGATAGTCCTCGACGGGAATCGGTGACGTCGCGGCGTAGCCGATGGGAAGTAACACGTCGCCGGCGCTGGTGACGTAATACACGTCCCATCGGTAATAGCCGGCAAACGCAGCGGGGTCGGCCGCAAGCACTGCCGCGTACTGGTCGACCGCCCGTACGTATGCGTCTGAATGGTTGTACCGGCGGATGGCCTGATCACGATCGTTGGCAAAGCCATTAGCGGCGAGGTAGCGGCTGGCCGCCATGATGCTGTCGCGGGGGGAGCCGATGTCGCCGCCCTCGCCGTAAGCGGCGAACGTCGACGGCAAGAACTGCATGGGGCCTTGCGCGCCGGCGGTGCTGAGGCCCTGGATGCTGCCGAAGCGCGTCTCGATCAGATTTATCGCGGCCAGGTAGTTCCACCCAACGCCAGAGGCCGACTCCGCCTGGTGGTAGTAGCTCAGCAGCTGGTCCGCTGGGGTCGGAGGCTCGATGTGCCACGGCGGCAGCGTGTTCTTCGCGGGCGTCATCGCCGCAAGCTGTCGACGGGCGTCGACATTGCGGTCGTAGACGTCGAGCAGCGAGGGTGCAATCCGCGCTCGCGTTATCGCGTCCCACTCGGGGTGCCGCCCGATCGCGCGATAGGCCGCCTGCTGGCGGTGTGCGGCCGTCACCAGTGCTGCCTCCGGCGTCGACGGGTCGCGCAGCGCAAGTTCGTTGGCGACAAGGTCGTCGGCCAACTGTGCAGGATCTGACGCCAGCTGCGGCTGCGCGCCCGCGGGGATTATGGCGGGTCTCGCCGGCCCTGTCGCGGGCAACGCCGGCGCGGTTGAGCCGGCCACCCTCGTTGTGGTTGGTGGTGTCGTCGGCTCTGCGCAGCCGGCGAGCGCGAACACGGTCATGGCGAGTACAAGCGCCGCGCCGCGCTCTCGGTTAAGACTCACGGTGTTCACTCCTCGAGACTGAAACTACCGTGAATGCTCTCGGCGTGTCTTCGCGGCGGTTTAGGTGTCGCGGCGCCGCCTTCGACGAGCCAGCGTCGAGTTCGTCGACCTATTCCGCGGCCGGCCTTGTCTGCTTGGCGCCTAGGCGGTGCGGCGGATACCGCGTGGCCTACCGATCTGAGGCTTGAGCAGTAGCTCGCGTTCTGCTTCCGACAGGCCGCCCCAGATGCCGTACGGCTCACCAACTTCAAGGGCATGCGCGCGGCATTGCGCCATCACCGGGCATTGGCGGCACATCTCCTTGGCGCGCCGCTCACGCTGCAGGCGGGCCCGACCGCGCTCACCGTCCGGATGGAAGAACACCGACGAATCCACTCCGCGGCAAAGGCCTTGCAATTGCCAGTCCCAAATATCGGCATTAGGACCTGGTAGCTGCTCCGGCTGTGGCATTGAAGTCCCTCTCTACACGCCATGTTTCTGGCCAGTTTCCGAACAGGTAACTCGTCAACTGAGTCGAGTGGGTCGTCGGTGACTACTCGTCGGCACTAAAGGTAGGGGGCCTAGGGAAATCTCGTCAACACGCGGTAATCTACCGAATGCTCAAAGAAGGCTTCACAATTTACCCGGCGTTCATCGACGCGATGAGACTGCTGGGCTAAGCGTTCATGGGGGCAGGGGGTTACGTGTGATCGTCCCAGCTCGCGGCTGCCCCACCGGAAATCGCCGTAAAGCTGATCAGCGTCAGTTTTAATGCCGGCGTAACTCACAAAGCATCAAGTTTTAACTTCCGCACGCCTGCGATCTCGATGACTTATGGTCCGACAATCGAGTCCGAGCTTATCGCTACCGCCTTCGGGAATCAGCCCGAGCGTTGGCCGCTGCCGTCGGCGGACACACCGCCTCAGCTGTGGTTACGCGCGGTCGGCGCCGGCGGACAGGGCCGCTACGCCAGCGCTCGCAACGATCTCGCGTCGCTACTGCGTAGCGCGCCGGGCGATCGGCTTGCCTCCCTGGCGCACAGCACCCAGGCCTCATTTCTGCGCCAGCTGGGCTGGCATCGGTTGGCCCGCAGCTGGGATGGACGCGCGTTGGCACTGGCCGGTACCGACGAAGAGGCCGTTGGCGATGCGCTGATCGGGCTGGCGGCCGACGCGCTGGGCGTCGGCCGGCTGGCCGCCGCGGCGACGTTGTTGAGCCGGGCAGAACCGATCGTGGCGCAAGCGCCGCAGCACCGGCTGTCGATACGCCGAGCGTGGGTCGCCGCGGAGCTGGCGATGGCGGCCGGCGATGGTGCTGCGGCGGTGCGCCACGCCGAGGACGCCGTCGAGCTGGCGGCGACCACGGTCTCTGCGCGCCACCGCGCCAAAAGCGACGTGGTGTTGGCCGCCGCGCTGTGCAGCGCCGGTGGCGTAGACCGGGCCCGCACACTCGGTGCGGCGACGCTGGAGCTCGCCGGCCGGTTGGGCTTGGTGCCGTTGCGCTGGGCGGTGGCCTGCCTGCTGGTCGACTTGTTCGAGCCGGGAAGCGCGACCCGATCGATCGACGAGCTGCGCGGTCTTCGCGACGAGTCCGCTCGCCAGGTGCAGCACTGGGGCGGCGCCTGGCGCCCGCGCTAACGCCGCAGACACTGCGCCGGAGAGCAAATGATCGCGCTTGGCCGATGGGATGAGGCGCAGGGCAAGCTGGAGGCGGTCAGGAACCGGGGGCAGACCGTCAAGGACGTCGAGCGCAAACAGGATCTGATCGACAAGGTGAACCTGCTGTATGCCAGGGTCGCCAGCCGTGATCCCGACGCGGCGCCGACGCGCAGCTCTGGTTAGCGGCGTCCGTGAAATCCTTCGGAATCCGAGGTCGCCTCATTGAGTGAGGCGTCGGCGTATCCCCGGCAGTAATCCCAGGTGACGTAGGCGTCGGGCTCGGGGTCATAGGCCGGCTCGTGTGGACGTACAGTGCCGTCGACCAACAGCTGCAGCAGGTTTGCGCGCAACATGTCCCAGTCGTGATAGTGGTCCTGCTGGCACTCGTCACAACACACCACCAGGCCGCGAAGGCCCTTGTGCGCCAACAGAGCCTCGTACACCGCGAGGTCGGCCAGGTCAGCCTCGACGGCCATCCGCTCCTGTGGGTCAAGCGGTTGGGCGGGCTCGACGGCGTCTAGCGCCGCCGACGGATCAGACGGGTCGTCGGCAAATGGATCGGGCGGCAAACCCGGCGGGAGGTAGTCGCGCACGACTCCACATTACGCAGCCGGGCAGGCATCACGCCAGCGCTACACCACCAGCTGCCATCCCGCTTCTCGTCCCGCCGCTGCCGCGGCGCGCATCGTCGCCGGGCGGCGAGCCGATAGGATGAGAGCCTCACTCCGCATGCGCATAAGAGGGCCCTGCAATGTCATCTGGCTTGTCCCGTCTTGAAAACAGCGACCACCTCATTGTCGAACCGTACGTCCGCACCGGTGGCTTCGCCGACGACCCGGTGCCCACCGGAGGTGACGATCCGCACAAAGTCGCGATGCTGGGATTGACCTTTGACGACGTCCTGCTGCTGCCCGCAGCCTCCGATGTGGTGCCCGCCAGCGCGGATACTTCCAGCCAACTGACCAAGAAGATTCGGCTCAAAGTGCCGTTGGTCAGCTCTGCGATGGACACCGTCACCGAGTCGCGGATGGCGATCGCGATGGCCCGAGCCGGTGGGATGGGCGTGCTGCACCGCAACCTGTCCGTCAGCGAACAGGCCGGCCAGGTCGAGATGGTGAAGCGGTCGGAGGCGGGCATGGTCACCGACCCGGTCACCTGCCGGCCGGACAACACACTGGCCGAGGTCGACGCGATGTGCGCGAAATTCCGGATCTCCGGGCTGCCGGTGGTCGACTCGCTGGGCTCCCTTGTTGGGATCATCACCAACCGGGACATGCGCTTCGAGGTTGACCAGTCCAAGTCTGTCGCGGAGGTGATGACCAAGGCTCCGCTGATCACCGCCCAGGAGGGCGTCAGCGCCGACGCCGCGCTGGGCCTGCTGCGCCGCCACAAGATCGAGAAGCTGCCGGTCGTCGACGGTCACGGCCGACTGACCGGGCTGATCACCGTCAAGGACTTCGTCAAGACCGAACAGCACCCGCTGGCCACCAAGGACAGCGACGGCCGGCTGCTGGTCGGGGCCGCCGTCGGGATCGGCGACGACGCCTGGGTGCGGGCCATGACCCTGGTCGACGCAGGGGTGGACGTTTTGGTTGTCGACACCGCGCACGCACACAATCGGCTGGTGCTGGACATGGTCGGCAAGCTCAAGGCCGAGGTCGGCGATCGGATCGAGGTGGTCGGCGGCAACGTCGCCACCAGATCGGGAGCCGCGGCGCTGGTCGAGGCCGGCGCCGATGCGGTCAAAGTCGGCGTGGGCCCGGGGTCGATCTGCACTACCCGAGTGGTGGCCGGAGTCGGGGCGCCGCAGATCACCGCGATCCTCGAAGCGGTCGCGGTCTGCCGCCCTGCGGGTGTGCCGGTGATCGCCGACGGTGGGCTGCAGTACTCCGGTGACATCGCCAAGGCGCTGGCCGCAGGCGCGTCGACGGCAATGCTGGGCTCGCTGCTGGCCGGAACCGCCGAGGCGCCCGGCGAGCTGATCTTCGTCAGCGGCGAGCAGTACAAGAGCTATCGCGGCATGGGATCGCTGGGCGCCATGCAGGGAAGAGGAGTTTCAGGGCAAGCAGCCAAGTCGTACTCCAAGGACCGCTACTTCCAAGACGACGCGCTCTCCGAGGACAAGCTGGTGCCCGAGGGCATCGAGGGCCGGGTGCCGTTCCGCGGGCCGTTGTCGTCGGTGATCCACCAGCTCACGGGGGGGTTGCGCGCAGCGATGGGCTACACCGGGTCGAACACCATCGAGGCCCTGCAGCAGGCGCAGTTTGTCCGGATCACCGCGGCCGGCCTGAAGGAAAGCCACCCGCACGACATCACCATGACCGCCGAAGCGCCCAACTACTACGTGCGGTGACGTGGCAGGGGTACCCGAACGGCGTCGAGGTCGACGTTTTGCAGGTCGGTTCTCGGGTTTTTGCCGCAAAAAGCCGATCTCGCGAAAGAATCGAGGCTGACCGCTCATGCGTAACATGGTCGAGATCGGCATGGGCCGAACGGCAAGACGCACTTACGAACTCGAAGACGTCCACATCGTGCCGTCGCGGCGCACCCGCTCCTCGCAGGACGTGTCTACGGCGTGGCAGCTCGACGCGTACCGGTTCGAGGTCCCCGTCATCGCCCATCCGACCGATGCGCTGGTGTCGCCGGAGTTCGCCGTCGAGCTCGGTCGGCTCGGCGGCCTGGGAGTACTCAACGGCGAAGGGCTGATCGGCCGCCACGCCGACGTGGCCGCCAAGATCGCTGAGGTCACCGAGGCGGCCGCCAAAGAACCCGAACCGTCGGCGGCCATCCGGCTGCTGCAGCAGCTCCATGCCGCGCCGCTGGACCCCGAGTTACTCGCGACCGCGGTGGCCCGCATCCGCGACGCCGGCGTGACCACTGCGGTGCGGGTGAGTCCGCAGAACGCTCAGGCGTTGACGCCGGGGCTGGTCGCCGCGGGCGTCGACTTGCTGGTCATCCAAGGCTCGATCGTCTCCGCCGAACGCGTCGCCAGCGACGGCGAGCCGCTCAACCTCAAGACCTTCATCTCCGAACTCGACGTCCCGGTGGTGGCCGGCGGCGTGCTCGACCATCGCACGGCGCTGCACCTGATGCGCACCGGGGCGGCCGGCGTCATCGTCGGTTACGGCTCGACCAGGGGCGTGACCACCAGCGACGAGGTACTCGGGATCAGCGTGCCGATGGCCACCGCGATCGCCGACGCCGCCGCGGCCCGGCGCGAATACCTCGACGAGACGGGCGGCCGCTACGTGCACGTGCTCGCCGACGGGGATATCCACACCTCCGGCGACCTGGCCAAGGCCATCGCCTGCGGTGCCGACGCGGTGGTGCTGGGCACCCCGCTCGCCGAGGCGGCCGAGGCGCTCGGCGACGGCTGGTTCTGGCCGGCCGCCGCTGCCCACCCATCGCTGCCCCGCGGCGCGCTACTGCAGATCGCCATCGGCGAGCGGCCGCCGCTGCGCCAGGTGATCGACGGGCCGTCCGACGACCCGTTCGGCTCGCTGAACCTGGTCGGCGGGCTGCGCCGCTCGATGGCCAAGGCCGGGTACTGCGACCTGAAGGAATTCCAGAAGGTCGGCCTGGCCGTTGGAAGCTGAGGCCAGCTAATCTCCGCCGAGCAGACATAGAATCGCGTTACCGAAGGGGCTCTCGTGCGATTCTGCGTCTGCTCACCGTAGGCTGGCCAAGTGGAACCGGACTACGACGTCCTGATCATCGGGTCGGGCTTCGGGGGCAGCATCACCGCGCTGCGGCTGACCGAAAAGGGTTACCGGGTCGGCGTGCTCGAGGCCGGTCGCCGCTTTGCCGACGAGGACTTCGCCAAGACCTCCTGGAACCTGCGCAAGTTCCTGTGGGCGCCTCAACTGGGCTGCTACGGCATCCAGCGCATCCATCTGCTGCAGAACTGCATGATCCTGGCCGGCGCGGGCGTCGGCGGTGGATCGCTGAACTACGCCAACACGCTCTATGTCCCGCCGGATCCGTTCTTCAACGACCCGCAGTGGTCGCACATCACCAATTGGCGCGCGGAGTTGATGCCGCACTACCGGCAGGCCCAACGCATGCTGGGCGTGGTGGAGAACCCGACGTTCACCGACGCCGACCGTGTGGTCAAGGAAGTCGCTGACGACCTGGGTTGCGGCGACACGTTCGTGCCGACCCCGGTCGGGGTGTTCTTCGGTCCGAACGGAACCAAGACACCCGGCAAGACGGTGCCCGACCCGTACTTCGGCGGCGTCGGCCCCGCCCGGACCGGCTGCCTGGAATGCGGATCCTGCATGACCGGCTGCCGCTACGGCGCCAAGAACACGCTGTTGAAGAACTACCTCGGCCTCGCGGAATCGGCTGGGGCGCAGATACATCCGATGACCACCGTCACCAAGTTTGCGCAGCGGCCCGACGGGATGTGGGCGGTTCACACCAAGCACACCGGCCGCTTGGTGCGCCGCAAGACGCGTACGTTCACCGCGAATCATCTGGTGCTGGCCGCCGGCACGTACAACACCCAAAAGCTGCTGTTCAAGATGCGTGATACCGGCAAGCTGCCCACGCTGTCCGAAAAGCTGGGTGTGCTGACCCGTACCAACTCCGAATCGATCGTCGGCGCGGGGCGTCTGCAGGTCCGCCCCGACCTCGACCTGACTCATGGCGTGGCGATCACATCGTCGATCCACCCGACGGCGGACACCCACATCGAGCCGGTCCGTTACGGCAAGGGCTCCAACGCCATGGGGCTGCTGCAGACGCTGATGACCGACGGCCCAGGCCCCGAGGGTACCGACGTGCCGCGCTGGAAGCAGTTGCTGCACAACGCCGGCGAAGATCCCCGTGGCACGTTGCGGCTGCTCAACCCGCGGCGGTGGAGCGAGCGCACGGTGATCGCGCTGGTGATGCAGCATCTGGACAACTCGATCACCACGTTCACCAAACGCGGCAGGCTGGGACGACGCCGCTACGTCAGCAAGCAGGGCCACGGCGAGCCGAACCCGACGTGGATTCCGGTCGGCAACGACGTCACCCGTCGCATCGCCGCCAAGATCGACGGGGTGGCCGGCGGCACCTGGGGCGAGCTGTTCAACATCCCATTGACCGCGCACTTCCTGGGCGGCGCGGTGATCGGCGAGGACCCCGAACAAGGCGTGATCGACCCGTACCACCGGGTGTACAACTATCCGACCTTGTCGGTGGTCGACGGTGCGGCGATATCCGCGAACCTCGGCGTCAACCCGTCACTGTCAATTTCAGCGCAGGCCGAGCGGGCCGCGTCGTTGTGGCCCAACAAGGGTGAAAACGATCTGCGGCCGCCCCAGGGCGAACCGTATCGACGGCTAGACCCGATCGCGCCGCGGCATCCGGTGGTGCCGGCCGATGCGCCTGGCGCACTGCGCTGGGCGTCCTCGGCGACGCCAAGCGATGCGCGGCAGCGCCGTGTCAGCCCCGGACCCCTCAGCTCCGTTGGCTGACCGCACCTTTCGGCGACGCGAGGCCGCTGTGTCGGTGCATCGGCTCGCGGCCCGGCGGCTGCGGCGGTCGCGGCAGCAACGGCTCACGGCGCGTCAGCGCAACGGTCGAGGGCTCGCTGGTGGTCAAAATGAGATCCTCGCCGGCGTGGCGGAACTTCAGCTCACCGTCGGGCCCGTCCCGCAGCGTGTAGGTGACCTCGTCGTGGGTCACCGAGACGGTCAACCGGTGTCCCTGCCAGATCAACCGGAAGCACAGCCGCGCGAAACTGTCCGGCAGCTGCGGGTCAAGCGACAGGATCCCCTCGTCGTCGCGCAGGCCACCGAATCCGCCGACCAGCGCCGTCCATGCGCCGGCCAATGAGGCCATGTGCAGCCCGTCGCGGGTGTTCAAATGCAGGTCACGCAGGTCGATCAGCGCCGCCTCGAAGGCATAGTCATGTGCGAGCTCCAGGTGGCCCACCTCGGCGCACATCACCGCCTGGGTGCAGGCCGACAGCGACGAGTCGCGCACCATGCGCCGCTCGTAGTAGTCGACGTTGCGCGCCTTCTGTTCGGGCGTGAATGCGTGGCTTTGCCACTGCATCGCCAAAACCAGGTCGGCTTGCTTGATGACCTGCGCGGGATAGAGCCGTACATAGGGCTCGTGCAGCAACAACGGATAGCTGTGTCTGTTTTCGAAGTCCCACTCCGCAAAGGTGGTGAAACCTTCGCATTGCTGGTGTACGCCCAGTTCCTCGTCGTACGGAATGTTTGCCGCATGGGCCGCATCCCGCCAGGCAGCGGTTTCCTCGGTGCTAACGCCTAACTCGCGGGCCTTCTCGGGATGCCGGGCGCACGCTTCGGCGGCCACCTGGAGGTTGTGTGCCGCCATCAGATTCGTGAAGACATTGTCGCGCACGATTGCGGTGTACTCGTCGGGACCGGTCACCCCGTCGAGGTGCCAGACGCCGTGCCGGTCGTGGTGGCCGAGGGAGCGCCAGAGCCGAGCAGTTTCAATGAGTACTTCAAGCCCGCACTCCTCCTCCAGAGACTGATCGCCGGTGACGATGCGGTAGCGCTCGAACGCTATTGCGATGTCGGCGTTGATGTGGAAGGCCGCCGTGCCGGCCGGCCAGTAGCCGGAGCATTCCTGACCGTGAATTGTCCGCCACGGAAACGCCGCACCTTCCAGGCCGAGCTCGGCCGCGCGCTCCTTGGCCACATGCAGCGTCGATGCCCGCCACCGCAGCGCATCGGCGACCGCATGGGGCGCGGTGTAGGTCAGGACGGGAAGGACGAATCCTTCGGTGTCCCAGAAGATGTGGCCGTCGTAGCCGGTGCCGGTGAGGCCCTTGCTGGCAATTCCGCGGCGTTCGGCCCTCGCGCTTGACTGCAAAAGGTGGAACAGCCCGAACCGCACCGCCTGCTGGATCACCGGGTCGCCCTCGACCTCTACGTCTGCGCTGTCCCAGAAGTTGTCGAGGTATTCGCGCTGGGCGTCCACCAGGCCCTGCCACCCGCTGTACTTCGCGCCGGCCAGTGCGCCGGCGGCTTGATCGCGCAGGGCGGGTCGAGAGCGCAGGCTCGACCAGCCATACGCCAGGTATTTCACGATGCGCAGCTTTTGGCCGGGGCGCAGCCCGCAGATCACTGTGGTGCGGGCCAAGTCCGCGTGAGCTTCGGTCTGCACCTCGACCCGCCCCGGAACATCGATGTCGTGATCCATCCCGGCCGACATCATCAGCCCGCTGGCCCTGGTGCGGTGCATCAGCACTACGCGGTTTTCGGTGGTCTCGTGGTCGACCGGCTCCAGTGGCTTGTCCAGCACGGCCGAAACCCGGGGGTCGTTGGAGGTTGCGGGCTGACCCTCATTGCTGACAAGCTCGGATTGCACTGTGACGCGGACGAATTCATCAACCGCCTCGACCACGTATTCGATGGCTGCGACGCTGCGGTGGGCCAGCGACACCAGCCGTGTGGAGATCAACTTCACCTCTCGGCCCGCCGGCGAACGCCAGTGCACGCGGCGGACCAGCGTTCCGGCGCGCAGGTCGAGAATCCGCTCGTGGTCGAGCAGGTGGCCGTATCGGACGTCGAACAGCTCGTCGTTGACCATCAGGCGCAACAGCTTGCCGTTGGTGACGTCGACGACCGTCTGCCCGGCTTCCGGATAGCCGAACCCCGCCTCCGCGTACGGCAGTGGCCGGACCTCGAAGAAGGAGTTGAGGTAGGTGCCGGGCAGGCCGTGCGGTTCACCCTCATCGAAGTTGCCGCGCAGTCCGATGTGCCCGTTGGACAACGCAAACAGCGACTCGGATTGGGCCAACAGCTTCAAGTCGAGGCGGGTTTCGCGGACCTGCCAGGGTTCGACGGGGAAAGCTTCTTGGGTGATCATGATGGCGGCCTAGAGCAGTTCGGCAAGGTCGGTGACGACGACGTCGGCGCCATGGCGCTTGAGGTCCGCGGCTTGGCCCACCCGATCGACGCCCACCACAAATCCGAAGTTCCCGGCCCGACCGGCCTCGACACCGGACAGGGCGTCCTCGAACACGGCCGCCTCGCCGGCGGGCACGTCCAGCAGCTGTGCGGCCCGCAAGAACGAGTCGGGCGCCGGCTTGCCCGCGAGGTGTTCCTCGCGCAGTGTTACGCCGTCGACACGCTGGGAGATGAAGTGGTCGAGTCCGGTCATTTCCAGCACCTCGCGCGTGTTGGCGCTGGACGACACCACGGCCGCGGCGGCACCGGCGGCGGCCACCGCCTCCAGATACCGCCGCGAGCCGTCGAATACCTCGACGCCGTCGTCCTGCAGCGTCTTCTGGAAGGCATCGTTCTTGCGGTTGCCCAACCCGTAGATGGTGTCGGCGTCCGCAGGATCGTCGGGGTTGCCGTCGGGAAGTTCGATGCCGCGGCTGGCCAGAAATGAGCGGACCCCGTCTTCGCGTTTCTTGCCGTCCACGTATTGCCGGTAGTCGGTCGCGGGATCGAACGCGACGAACTGCTCGCCGGTCTTTTCGGCCCGTGCCCGCAAGAACGCGTCGAACACGGCTTTCCACGCCTTGGTGTGGACACTGGCGGTGTCGGTGAGGACACCGTCGAGGTCGAACAAACAGGCGCGCACTGAATCGGGCAGACCCAGCACGGCGAACCTCGCTTCCTTAACTGATCGGCAACGGATCGGGCCGCTAACACTTCAATCATGCATGCTGCCGGGCCGACGGCCTTTTTGCGGGTCCCGGTGGTCACCACGACCGCGTTGACCATGCGCATCGGCGGACACATCGCCATCACGGTAACCCGGGACGTGACCCGACGCCCGGGGGCAAAGCAAAATGGCCGTAGACAGCTCGCAAGCCTGCAGCGGAGCGCCGCCGCTCTCGGCGGTTGTCACGAACCGTGCGCCAGCACCTCGTCCACCGACCCCTGGTCGTTGGCATGCGTGCCGTGCTTGCATGCGATCACCCGGCCGTCGGAACCGATGAGAAAATCGGCGGGCAATCCCAGCCGGCCGCCGGCCGGGTGCAAATTCGTTGTCGGCTTGTCACCTCGGGCGCCCGTAATACTTTGCCGCACCACCGAAAACACCGTGGGCGCCACCGCGCGCGGATCGACCACGGCGAACGGCAGGCCGTCGACATAGCGGCGCAACTCCTCGGCGGTCGAGTGGAACACACCACGACTTCGCGGATACCGGCATCGGCGATTTCGTCGTGGCGGCGCACGATCGACTGCAGGTGAAGATTGCAGATGGGGCAGCCGGCGAAGCGGCGGAACTGCGGATGGACCAGCCGATCGGGATCGGGAACCGGAACCGGGTGGCCGGAGACGCTGACCAGTTCACACTGGGCGATGACGCTTCCAAGGCCGATCATGGCGGGCTTGCTCATCGCTCGTGCTCCTTGCCTGGCGACGAGGCACGGTTCGGCCGGGATTCATTGTCCCCCGGTCACTAGACTGGCCCGGTGCCATCCGCTTCGCCCCGTCCTGTGCTGGTCGTCGATTTCGGTGCGCAATATGCGCAGTTGATCGCCCGCAGGGTGCGCGAGGCCCGGGTGTACTCCGAAGTGATCCCGCACACCGCTTCGATCGACGAGATCAAAGCCCGTGACCCGCAGGCGGTGGTGCTCTCCGGCGGGCCGGCCAGCGTGTACACCGAGGGCGCGCCACACCTGGACCCGGCATTGTTCGACCTGGGCGTGCCGGTGTTCGGCATCTGCTACGGATTTCAGGCGATGGCGCAGGCGCTTGGCGGCACCGTCGCGCGCACCGGCACCAGCGAGTACGGCCGGACCGAACTGAAAGTCGCTGGCGGCGAATTGCATTCGGATCTGCCTGAGACGCAGCCGGTCTGGATGAGTCACGGTGACGCCGTCACCTCCGCCCCGGACGGCTTTGCCGTGGTGGCCACCAGCGCCGGTTCAGCGGTGGCCGCCTTCGAGAACCGGTCGCGGCGGCTGGCCGGCGTGCAGTACCACCCCGAAGTCGTGCACACCCCGCATGGACAACAGGTGCTCAGCCGGTTCCTGCACGAATTCGCCGGCATCGCACCGGATTGGACGCCGGCCGGCATCGCCGGCGTGCTGATCGAGCAGGTGCGCAACCAGGTTGGCGACGGCCATGCGATCTGCGGACTATCCGGTGGGGTGGATTCCGCGGTGGCCGCCGCGCTGGTGCAACGTGCCATCGGGGAGCGGCTGACCTGTGTGTTCGTCGACCACGGCCTGCTGCGCGCCGGCGAGCGCGCGCAGGTGCAGCGTGACTTCGTCGCCGCGACCGGCGCCAACCTGGTGACCGTCGACGCGGCCACGACGTTCCTCGAGGCGCTGTCCGGAGTGACCAATCCCGAGGGCAAGCGCAAGATTATCGGGCGGCAGTTCATCCGCGCGTTCGAAGCTGCCGTGCGGGATGCGTTGGGAGACAAAAATATTGAGTTCCTCGTGCAGGGTACGCTGTATCCCGACGTGGTGGAGTCCGGTGGCGGCAGCGGTGCGGCGAACATCAAGAGCCACCACAATGTCGGCGGCCTACCCGACGACCTGAAGTTCAAACTCGTCGAGCCGCTGCGGCTGCTGTTCAAGGACGAGGTGCGCGCAGTCGGGCGTGAGTTGGGCCTGCCGGAGGAAATCGTTGCACGCCAGCCCTTTCCGGGTCCGGGTTTGGCGATCCGGATCGTCGGTGAGGTCACCGCGGCGCGACTCGAAACGCTGCGGCGGGCAGATTCGATTGCGCGCGAGGAGTTGACGGCTGCGGGTTTGGATCAGCAGATCTGGCAGTGCCCGGTGGTGCTGCTGGCCGACATCCGGTCGGTCGGTGTGCAAGGCGACGGTCGCACCTACGGACACCCGATCGTGTTGCGGCCGGTGTCCAGTGAGGACGCCATGACTGCGGACTGGACACGGGTGCCCTATGAGGTGCTGGAACGGATCTCCACCCGGATCACCAACGAGGTCGCCGAGGTCAACCGGGTGGTGCTGGATGTCACCAGCAAGCCGCCCGGCACCATCGAGTGGGAATAGCCCGGCGGCGTGAGGAGGAGTCGGGCAGCGGGAATAGCGACGCTTCCGGATTTCATTGACATTGCGGACATTGCGCTCACGGTTGTGCTGGGGCGCCTGACCACAGCCATGGCGGCAATCGCAACGTGACGCTGCTGTCTTTCAATCGAAGTTTGCTGGGTGGACGCCGCTTGACGTTTGTCGGCGGGCGGGTGTTGACTGATCATATCGAACATATGTTCGAGTATCAGGAGTAACATCTGTGACACCAGGAGGTGGCGATGACGGCGGTCCTCGCCTCCGAGCAGCCCCGCCACAGCCGTACTGAGCAGCTACAACAGCTGCGCCGCCAGATGGCGGCGGTGTCCGGGAAGGTGGGTGCCGGACACCGCGGTCACACCGGCCCGGACGACCTGCTACCGGAGTCGGAGACCAAGCTGCCGATCCCGCAGTTGCTGACCAAGTTGTTGCCGGTGCTGCCGACGCTGTTGCCACGGGGAACAGTGGCGGTGCTGTCGGGGGCCCGGTCGCTGCCGCTGAGCATGGTGGCCGCGGTGACGGCCGCAGGCGGAAACGCAGCCATTGTCGGCCAGCCGGATATCGGGCTGTTGGCCGCCGTGGAAATGGGCGCGGATCTAAGCCGGCTTGCGGTAATCCCGGATCCTGGCTCCGATCCGGTCGAGGTGGCTGCGGTGCTCATGGACGGAATGGACCTGGTCGTGCTGGCTCTGGGCGGGCGCTCGGTGCCACAGACCCGGGCGCGGGCGGTGGTGGCCCGCGCTCACCAAAAAGGCTGCACGCTGCTGATCACCGATGGTGACTGGCAGGGGGCATCGATACGTCTAGAGGCTCGGGTCTGCGGCTATGAGACCACGGCGAGTAAGCCCGGTTTCGGACGGATCAGCAAGGTGCGGCTCGACATATGTGCCAGGGGCCGCGCAATCGGACGGATGCGAACCGGATAGTGACGTGGCCTCTCGAGTACTGGCGATTTGGTGTATGGACTGGCCGGCGGTCGCCGCGGCGGCAGCCGCTGAGCTGCCCGCGACCGCTCCGGTCGCCGTCACGCTGGCCAACCGGGTGATCGCCTGCTCATCGGCCGCCCGTTCGGCGGGGGTGCGGCGAGGGTTGCGGCGACGAGAGGCGGCGGCCCGCTGTCCGCAATTGCATGTCGTGGCTGCCGACCCCGACCGCGACGCCCGCTTCTTCGAAGGGGTTATCGCGGCGGTGGACGATCTGGTGCCCCGCGCCGAGGTGCTGCGACCCGGGCTCGTGGTGTTGCCGGTGCGCGGGGCGGCCCGCTTTTTCGGGTCCGAACAGCGGGCCGCCGAGCGGCTGACCGACGCAGTGGCCGCCGCCGGCGCAGAATGTCAGGTCGGGATCGCCGACCAGCTCTCCACCGCCGTCTTCGCCGCCCGCGCCGGTCGTGTCGTCGAACCGGGAGCAGACGCGCGGTTCCTGTCGGTGCTGTCGATCCGGCGACTCGCCACCGAGCCCAGCCTGTCCGGCCCCGGCCGGGATGAGCTGGCGGATCTGCTGTGGCGGATGGGAATTCGGACCATCGGACAGTTCGCCGCATTGCCGCGCACCGACGTGGCTTCCCGGTTCGGCGCCGACGCGGTAAGCGCGCACCGGTTCGCCCGCGGTGAGCCGGAACGCGGACCGTCCGGGCGAGAGCCGCCGGCCGAACTCGACGCCGTGCTGGACTGCGATCCACCGATCGATCGGGTTGACGCCGCTGCATTCGCCGGGCGCTCCCTGGCTGCCACGTTGCATCAAACCTTGATGGCCGCCGGGGTGGGATGCACTCGGCTGGCCATACACGCCCTCACCGAGGCCGGTGAAGAGCTGAGCCGGGTTTGGCGATGCGCCGAGCCGTTGACTGAGGATGCCACCGCCGACCGGGTGCGCTGGCAGCTGGACGGGTGGTTGAACAAGCGGACCATCGAAGACCGGCCGACCGCACCGGTGACCCTGCTACGGCTGCAGGCGGTGGAGGTGGTATCGGCCGGGGCGCTGCAGTTACCGCTGTGGGGTGGTCTCGGTGAAGAAGACAGGATGCGGGCCCGTCGAGCGCTGGTACGGGTGCAGGGCCTGCTCGGCCCGGAGGCAGTGCAGGTACCCGTGCTCAGTGGCGGTCGAGGGCCCGCCGAGCGCATCACGTTGACGCCGCTGGGCGACGAGTCGGTGCCACGGGCCGATCCGGGTCTGCCGTGGCCCGGTCGACTGCCCGAGCCGTCGCCGACAGTGCTGCTCGACGATCCGGTGGAATTGCTTGATGCTCAAGGCAACCCGATACGCGTGACCGGCCGCGGGCTGTTCTCCGCCGATCCGGCGCGGCTGACTGCCCGCGGCCGTGACGACCGGCTGCGCTGGTGGGCCGGACCGTGGCCGGTCGACGAACGCTGGTGGGACAACCGGCCTGGGGACGGAACGGGGCGCAGTCGCACCGTTCGCGCACAGGTCTTGCTGGAGAGCGAACGGGCGTTTCTGCTGTGCTACCGCCAGCGGCGGTGGTATCTGGAGGGAAGCTATGAATAAGCTTGTGCTCCAGCGTATTCGACCCGCTGCAACGCCTCGGGCGTCAAATCCTTCAGCGAGGGATACCCGTCGACAGCCAGGATCAGGTCGGCTTCGGCCAGCAGGGAGCGCAGCACATGCACGATCCCGTCGACACCACCGAGCGCCAGGCCGTAGGCGTAGGGGCGGCCGATGCCCACCGCGGTCGCGCCCGTATCGCCGAGTTCGGCCGCAACGTCTTCCATCGGGTCGGACGTGAGTGTCCCCACGAAAAACGGCACACCCGTGCGGGCGGACGCCCGTGCCGCGGCCAGGTCGCCGTGGCCTCCAGGTCGGCGAACTTGATGGGATAGGGCGGCTGCCGGCCGGCGTATACCCACCGCCTAACAGCGAGCTGAACACCGCGGGGCGGCCCTATCGCGGCACACGTCCTGCAACCGGCACCGCGCGGCCCGACGATAATTCCCCGTTTACCGTCCGCGAGCAACGCGTATTCTCGAACTGCATGTGGCGCAAGCTCTTTTGCCAGAGCCGGTTTTTCTTCCGTCGTCCCCCAATTAGCGCCGCCAGGTAGCCCGATCCGAGGCATACCCGATTTGAGTTGCGGGTGCGTCGGGTACACCTACGCCGGCACCCCCGTTGTCACCGTGGTGCAATCAACGGTGGCCGCCGTCCTCGCCGGCGCCGACGCCCTACAACCGCCGGCGCGGTGGGCCCAGATGCAGCACGCCGTCCGCAACCTGGGCAAGCCAGGAGTGGTCGGCGAGGCGATTTCGGCGGTTGACATCGCGCTGTGGGACCTGCGTGCTCGCCTGTTGGACGAACCACTGGTCATTGCGCTCGGCGCCGTGCACGATGCCACGCCCCTCTATGGCAGCGGCGGGTTTACCTCATACGACAACGACACCCTGCGCGCGCAGCTGTGTGGCTGGGTCGGGGCGGGCATTCCCCGGGTCAAGGTCAAAGTCGGCCGCGACCCGGATGCCGACATCGACCGGATCCAGGCCGCCCGGTCGGCGATCGGTGACGACGTCGAATTGTTCGTCGACGCCAACGGCGCCTACAACCGCAAGCAAGCGCTGCTGTGGGCCGAGCGCTTCGCCCAGTACGACGTGCGCTGGTTCGAAGAACCGGTGACCTCCGATGACCTCGACGGCCTGCGCCAGCTGTCCGAGCAGGGCCCGGCCGGCATGGACATCGCTGCCGGTGAGTACGGATACCACCTGCCTTATTTCCAGCGCATGCTGGCCGCTGGCGCGGTCGACTGCTTGCAGGCCGACGTCACCCGAGCCCTTGGCATCACCGGTTGTCCTCAAGGTCGCCGCACTGTGCGACGCCCGCGGCATGGACCTTTCGCTGGTCTGCGCTCCGCAGATCAGCGGTCAGATCGGAACCGCCGTCTGGCATCTGCGTCATCTGGAGTATTTCCATGACCACGTGCGGATCGAGGGGTTGGCGTTCGACGGCGCAATCGATCCCGAGCCGGGGGGCCTGCTACGCCCAGACCGGACGTCACCCGGGCACGGGTTGACGGTCAAAGACGCTGACCTCGACTGTTTTCGGGTCGCCTGACGCGTTTATGACCGCCCGCGCCCCGTTGAACCGAGCCGATGGGCGAACGGACCGACCCGGTCGACGAACCGGTCGAAGAACACCGCCGGGTCGACACCAATACCGATCAACGCGTTCGGCTTTCGGCCCCAGCGGCCCGACCAGTCGGTCACTGTCATGCCGCGGGTCAGCGTCCCGGTCAGCTCGACATCCACCGTCGCCGGCCGGGTGGCGAGCAACTGCGGGTCCAGTGCAACCGCCGCGGCCAACGGATCGTGCAGGTGGGCCTGATAACCGTGGCCGAGGTCGTGGTAGGACTCCAGGTAGAACCGCGCCGCGTCTTCGATCACCCGAATCAACGGGTTGGATGCCGACGACCGGGTGCCCCGCTCGTCGTGAACGCTGAGCACGGTGGTCGTAGCGTCTGCGGCCGCCGCCAGCCTGGCCAGGATTTGCGGTGTTATCGAGATGTTCCAGGTCACGTCGAGACCGCACAGAATCGGAAGCGATTGCGGCCGAGCCTCTTCCGAGGCCCAGGCAGCGAACACTTCAGCGGCCGCCTCAGGATCCACACCGATGTTCCATTCCGCCACGGGATTGATGTTGCCGCGGTAGTCATAGGCGCCGCCCATGATCGCCAGTCGACGCAGCAGCCTCGGCAGCGCGGGTTCCATGCGCAAAGCGAGCGCCAGGTTGGTCAGCGGGCCGGTAGCCAGCCCGATCAGCTCGCCCGGATAGGCGTGCGCCGCCTTGACCCAGGCTGTCGCCGCGTCGTCGCCGCTGAGCTGACGGGAGGCCGGCGGCAACTCCGCGTACCCCAAACCCCTTGGCCCGTGGACTTTTCCGACGGGAAGCGCGGGGGAGTTCAACGGGTGCTCGAGACCTCTCGATACCGGCACGCCGTCGACCCGGCACAGCTCGAGCAGGCCGAGGTTGTTCTCGACGACTTGATCCACACCGACGTTTCCGCCGGTCGAAGCGATCCCGACCAGGTCGGCCTCCGGGCTGGCCAGCAGGTATACCAGCGCGATGGCGTCGTCGACTCCGGTGTCGACATCGGCGAAAACCGGCGCGGCGGGCACCCGGCAACGATACCCGGGCACCCGAACTGCTCAGGCCGCGAACGTGATCACCAGCCCGTCGCGGTGGGCCGGCGCCGAGGCGTCGAGCGGCCGGATCAGCGTGCCGGGCTTGGACAGTGTCGTCGTCAGCAGGTGGCCCCCGTTCAAACGACCACCGAACTTTCGCCGCCGACGGTGTTGCGCCGGATCGGTCAGCAGCGAGGTGAGCAGCGCACTTTCGTCGAGGTGAGCAACCGACTGGCTGCCGCTATCGGGTCGTCGGCCACCGGTGCGGAATACCTGAACGCCGGCGCGGCTAAACGCCGGGCAGGCCGATCACCAGTGCACGCCGGGCACCAGCCGGACGGCCTGCTTGACCGACCGCGGAACGCGCACCCGGGCAAGCGCACGGGCGGGTCGCTTCGGTCGGCGTCGGGAAGACGGTCGCGCTTCAACGGTTTCCGGTGGCGTAGCACCTTGCGCCGCCGCTGAATCGGGATACCCGAGGTAGAGCTGATGCAGGATCCGCCGCGACAGCTTGGGGGCGAAGTAGTTCCCGGCCTCGGACAGAGTGCCCAACGGGGTGTCGATGCGGGCCGGCTTGTCGATCAGCCCGCGCACCACCATCGCCGCCGCGTGTTCTGCGGTGATCGGCGGTACCGGGTTGAGCCGACGGGAGGGCTTGATCATCGGTGTGGCCACTAACGGCATGTGGATGTTGGTGAACGTGATGTGGTCGGACAGCGTTTCGGTGGCGACCACTTCGGAGAATGCATCGAGTGCGGCCTTGGTGGGTAGATACGAGCTGTACTTGGGGCTGCGGGCCTGCACGCCGGCGCTGGACACGTTGACGACGTGACCGAACTTGCGCTCGCGCCAATGCGGCAGCAATGCCAGCACCATCCGAACCGCGCCGAAGTAGTTGACCGCCATCATCCGCTCGTAGTCGTGGAACCGGTCGGTGGCGTTGACCACCGAGCGGCGGATCGAGCGGCCGGCGTTGTTCACCAGGTAGTCGACGTGGTCGAAGCGGCCCAGGATGTCCTTGACTGTGTGCTCCACCGAGGCGGAATCGGTGACATCGCAGGTGAAGGCGTAAGCCTGGCCGCCGTTGGCGCGGATGTCGGCGACCAGGTCGTCGAGCGCCTCACCGTTGCGCGCCAGCGCGAACACCGTTGCGCCCCGCTGGGCGACGGCGATCGCCGCCGCTCGGCCGATGCCGCTGGAGGCACCGGTGATGATGACGTGCCGGCCCACCAGCGCGCCGGCCGGATCGTCGCGGCGGGCCCGGTCGGGATCCAGATGCTCGGCCCAGTAACGCCACAGCCTGGGTGCGTAGCTGGCGAACTCGGGGACGTCGACGCCGGTGCCGCGCAAGGCGTTTCGGGTGTTGTCGGAGATGAACCTGGGCGCCAGGTCGACGACGTCGAGAACCTCGGCGGGAATGCCCAGTTGGGTGGCCGCCATGTTGCGCCACACCTTGGCCCGCCCGCGCGCCTTCGTCACGGGTGCGGTGAGCGACCGGGGCAGCGATCCACGCAGCGGCGGCAGCCCGGCCGCGGCGGCGACTCCGCGGTAAATGCCCTGCAGCCCAATGGTTTTCGGCGCGGTCAGGTGGAACGTTTGGCCGTCGCGGCCGTCGGCGTGCATCAGGGCGACCAGCGCATCGGCGACGTAGTCGACCGGCACGATGTTGGTGCGGCCGGTGTCGGGCAGCATGATCGGGGTGAATTTCGGCAAAACCGCCAGCTTGGCCAGCACGCCGAAGAAGTAATAGGGTCCGTCGATCTTGTCCATCTCGCCGGTGCGCGAATCGCCCACCACCACCGCCGGACGGTAGATCCGATGGCGCAGCCCGGTGGCTTCGCGCACCAGCAACTCGGCTTCGAACTTGGTCTGATGATAGGGCGTCGGCAGTGACTGACCGACGTCGAAATCGGATTCGGTGTATTCGCCGCGGAAGTCTCCGGCCACCGCGATCGACGACACGTGATGCAGTGTCGCGTCGAGCCGGCGCGCGAGTTCGATCACCGCGCGAGTGCCCTCGACATTGGCTATGCGCTGCTCGGGCTCGGGGGCGGTGATGTCGTAGATCGCCGCGCAGTGCACCACATGCTCGACGCTGCCCAGCTCGGCAATAGCCGCCTCGGTCAACGCGAGATCAGGCTCGGCCAGGTCGCCCACCAGTGGTTTTGCTCGTTCACCCCATTGCTCGGCCAGGCGTTCGAACCGGCCCAGCGAGGGGCGGCGAACCATGACCCACACCTCGGCGTCGGGCCGTTCGTCCAGCAGGCGGGATACCAGTCGGCGCCCGATAAACCCGGTACCGCCGGTAACGACATAGCGCATGCAAGCCATCGTGGCCCTCGGCGCGGTCGCACGTCAACGCACTGTGACGCGATCGTGGAGGGTGTCCAACGGACGTCGGTTGGTCCCTGCAGCGGCCGCCGAGGTTGCTGTTCAGGGAACGTTCCGCAGACGCTTTTTCAAAGCTGCGATTCTGAGGAGCCGAATGGTTATGTTTATGGACCCGAACATGGGGCCCAGCCCGATATAGGTTCGAAGGGAGGTGGTGCCATGCAGTTCAAGGCTGCCGAACACATAGAAGCAGCCGAGAGTGAAGACAGCGGCGGGGATGGAGAAGGCCATTAACGATCCACGATCGGTAATCGTTTGCGTCGCAAAATCTATCTCGTCCTTCGACATCGGTTCGCCTTTGCGCAATTTATCTAGAACTTTTTTGGAGCTCCCGATTTCTTCGCTTAGCCGAGTGGGTGTGCGCCCCAGGAGTCGCTTTATGAAAATAAAGAAAAAAACGCCGAACACCATTTCCGCTATGCCCGCAAGTATTGTGAGGTAACCAAATATCCCCAATTTTAGCCACTCCTTTACGGAACAAAGACCCTGTTGTGCTGCAGACGAACCCATCCGGATGCCATTCGGTGGCGATGGTCTTCGCCGGTAAGATTCGCAGTTGTCGGTTCCCTTTCAGGCGTGAGTGCGTGCGGGCGATTGGGAAGTTACTGCGGGGTCGTCGTCTTCCCACAGCAGCAGTTGACGAACCGCGGAGCGGGGGCCGTATGGGCGAAGCATGGTGCTGGCCGGACGGGGCCGGACGCGTTGCGGCCACCAGAACCACCGCCCGAGCAGTGCGGCGACCGACGGCGTCATAAAGGACCGCACGATCAGGGTGTCGAACAGCAGCCCGAGGGCGATGGTGGTCCCGATCTGACCGAGAACCAACAAAGCGGCGAACACAAAGGAGGACATCGTGAAGGCGAACACCAGGCCGGCAGACGTCACGACCGCCCCGCTGCCGGCCATGGCGCGGATAATGCCCGTGTGTAAACCGGCGTGAATTTCCTCTTTGAACCGGGAGATCAGCAGCAAATTGTAGTCGGATCCCACCGCCAACAGGATGATGACGGACAGCGCAAGGCATATCCAATGACAACTTGATGCCTAAGATGTCTTGCCAGACGAGCACGGAAAGCCCGAAAGAGGCGCCTAACGAAAGAGCCACCGTGCCCACAATGACTATCGCGGCGACCAGGCTCCGGGTGATGATCAGCATGATAAGCAAGATCAGGCTCAGGGCGGCTATTGCCGCGATCATGAGATCGTATTTGGCGCCGTCGGCAATGTCCTTGTAAGTGGCCGCGGTGCCGGCGAGATAGACGTTGGAATCCCCTAAGGGGGTATTCTTCACGGCCTCTTTCGCCGCGTTGCGGATGGGATCGATGTGCGAGATGCCCTCGGGGGTCGCGGGATCACCTTCATGCAGGATGATCATGCGCGCGGCCTTACCGTCCGGCGACAGAAATAATTTGAGGCCGCGTTTGAACTCAGGGTTGACGAAAGCCTCCGGAGGTAAGTAGAAGGAATCGTCATTCTTCGCGGCGTCATAGGCTTGTCCCAGCGCCGTCGCAGTGTCGGTGCTAGCCCGGGTCTGGGCGCTGATCCCCGAATTGGTCGCATCAGTTGGACAGCGTCAGCGCTAGATTCTTCTCCTGGTCGGCGATCTGCGGCGGCAGCAGCGTCACTAGTTTCTGCTGGCCAGCGTCCAACTTGTCCAAACTTGCTGTCAGCTTCTCGAATTGTTCACTGAGTTGGTCGATGCCGTCGACGGCATCCCAGACGTTTCTGAACGCAAAGCAGGCCGGGATGTCGTAGCAATGCTTTTCCCAGTAAAAGTAGCTGCGAATTGGCCTGAAGAAGTCGTCGAAATTCGCGATCTTATCTCGCAGGTCGTTGATGATGCCGATCGTGTCGTGGAAGCTCTGGGTCTCGTCGTGCGTAGAGGCGGCGAGCTCTTTCTGCAAGACGTACTGCCGGTTCAAAATGCTGATGGTATCTCGCAGCGTGTTGGCTTGCTTGAGCAAGTCATCGGCGCGGTCTTTCTGGTACTGAAGGTTCTCGACGCTGCCGATGGTTCCTGCGCTGATCTGAAAAGCCAAGGACGTGTGCTCGATCGGGGTTCCCAACGGCCGGGTCATGGACTGCACCTGAGCGATGCCGGGCAGGTGGGCGACAGCTTTTGCCACCCGTTCCAAGTTGATCATGTCGGCCGGATCGCGCATATCGTGGTCGGTTTCGATCATCAGCAGTTCGGGATTGAGCCGGGCCTGGGAAAAGTGCCGCTCCGCGGCCGCATACCCGAGATTGGCCGGGGCACTGGCCGGCATGTAGGCGCGGGCGTCGTAATTCGTCTGGTATCCGGGCAGGGCGAGCAAACCGATGAGCGCGACCGCGGTAGCCACCACCAGGATGGGACCGGGCCAGCGAACGATCGCGGTGCCGATGCGCCGCCATCCTCGAGTCGCCACCATGCGCTTGGGGTCGAAGAGCCCGAATAGACTGCCCACGGTGATCACAGCCGGGGCTAAGGTGAGGGCGGCCACCAGGGCGACCACGATGCCAATCGCTGCGGGAACGCCCAGACTCTGAAAATAATTCAGCCGGGTGAAGCGCAGACAGAACACCGCTCCGGCAACGGTCAGGCCCGAGCCCAAAACCACGTGGGCGGTCCCGCGATACATGGTGTGGAAGGCGGTTTCCCGATCCTCGCCGCCGTGGCGCGCCTCGTGATACCGGCCGAGAAAAAAGATCGCGTAGTCCGTGCCGGCGGCGATGACCAGCAGCGTGAGCAGATTCGTCGAATACGTCGACAACCCGATCAACCCGGCGTTTCCCAGAAAGGCCACGATGCCCCTGGCCGCGGCCATTTCAATAACGACCGTGAACAGCACGACGACTGCAGTGACCACGGAACGGTAGACCCAAAACAACATCGCCAAGATCACCAATATCGTGATCACGGTGACCTTGAAGATACCTTTGCTGCCCACTTCGAACTGATCGGCGACCAGTGGCGCGGCGCCGGTCACATACGCTTTGACCCCGGGCGGTGCGGGCGTGTGAGCCACCAGGTCGCGGATGTTGTCGACGGACTCGTTGGCCAATGCATCGCCCTGATTGCCGGCCAGATACACCTGAACGTAGGCGGCCTTGCCGTCCTTGCTTTGGGAACCCGCCGCGGTCAACGGGTCCCCCCAGAAATCCTGGACGTGCTCGACATGTTTGGTGTCGTGCTCGAGCTTGCGGACCAGGGTGTTGTAGAACCGGTGCGCGGCGTCGCCTAGCGGCTTATCGCCTTCCAGGACGATCATGGCCGCACTGTCGGAATCGAACTCGTGAAACACTTTGCCCATGTGCTTCATCGCTTGAAACGACGGCGCATCCGGTGAATTCAGCGGCACGTTATGCGCTTTGGCGACGTCCTCCAGATTGGGCACGGCGATATTGCTGATGGCCGCCACGCCCACCCACAGCAGCAGAATCGGCACGCAAAGCCGCCGGATGGTGCGCGCCACTGCAGGCCTTGGGGCGTGACGCTCGTTCATGCCGACTTCACCAGGCAGAAGGTGTAGGCGTTCACTGCGTTGACGATCCTTTCGTCCTTGACTTCACCATCCACCGTGATGCGACAGCCCAGGGAAGGGCTGTTGCCCTGTGCCACAAGGTTGCTGAAGGCCCCTGGTTGTGTCGTCACCATCGTCAGCGACCACGGCAGGACGGCGTTTAAGACTTGGCGCGGCTCAACGTTGATGTCCACGTAGTTGATGGTTGCCACCGCTCCCGGATCGCCGAAGACCTCAAGGGTGATGTGCTTGGGATTGAACGGCTCAGTCTGTTCGGAGATGCCGCCGCCGGCCGACGTGTTGTTGTGCGACCCGAAGATCCCATGAAGCCGATAAACGCAAAACCCCGCGACAGCCACGATGACGACCGCGACCAGGACTATCCAATTTCGTCTGATCACGTGAGTAAGTGAAAACCCTTTCACGCGTTTTCCTTTCGCCCACCCAGACACATCGGTTCGCTGCCCGGCCTGTTACTTCGTAGGTCGGGTCAGGCTGGGGATCATGATGTCGTCGACGAGAGCCTGCACGGTCTGCCGTGTCGGGGGCCGGCCTTGGATGATCGACCGGAAGATGAGGTAGCCGGGCAGCAGGTCCCACAGCTCATCGTTAATGGCGGACGTCGCGATCTCGCCGCGGCCGACGGCCTCCTGAAAGACATGGCTGATCAACGCCTTTCGCTGGCCGATGAACTGTTGCTGCATCACGTCGTTGAGTGCGGGGTTGCGCGAAACCTCGACTAGCACCGCGCGAATGGTGCCGGCGTGCTGCTGAGCCTGCTGGCAGATCAGTTCTCCGAGGCGGAGTAAGTCATCCCGCAGCGTGCCGGTTTCGGGCGGGACGGCGACCTGGCGGATGCCCTCGATGAACGCGGCCAACACCAATTCGTCCTTCGACGGCCAGCGCCGGTACACGGTGGCTTTGCTGGCGCGGGCCGTGGCCGCCACGGCGTCCACTGTCAGCCGGTCATAACCGTGCTCTTGCAGGAGCTGCAGCGTCACGGCGAGCAACTCGGCCTCGCGCGGCGACCACGGTGACGGCTCCGTGGCCCGAGGGGCAGTCCGAGTCACCGGCTAACGATAGAACCGCGATGGCAGTACTGTCCAGTACCGTACCGCCAGGGCTTCTCGAAACGGCTGAGCGTGGGCTTGTGTCACAACTCCGGGCCATAGCTGGTGTTCCCGCAGTCGCACAACCACGTCCCACCTGGTCGAGGTCGGCGTGACGGTCTATCGGTTCATTGGAGAACCACACATGCACGTGCTTTCCGGCGGTGACCGCGCGCTGACGTTTTCTCAGTAATTTCCGCGTTGGAGAGTCGATAGTACGATGGCCGCTGCAACAACTGCGCCAATCCTGTTTGGGCACAGGCGGATTCGACGGAGGCAGCGCCAACGTTGTTTGAGTTCGGCGTTGGCGCGTTCACCGATGGCGCGCGCCGCGGTGAGCAGCATGTTGCAGCTCTGATTCTCCACGTCCAGGCCGTGGCCCTTGACCGGAGTGTGCACCCCGATCCCGGCACCTTCGTAGCCCTTGTCGGCCAAGGTCGGCACCCCGTCGGCCGCGGACTTGTACAACGCGCCCAGACAGTACTCGCGGGCGGCAGTGATGTCGTGAACACTGCCCGGTTCGACCTCACTGGACCACACCGGGAACCCGCCCGGGTCGGCCAGTATCTGCACATTGCCGCCCTGGGTCTTGTGCTTGCCCGAATACCACAGGTGATGGCCGTTGTCGTTGCGCTCGTCCACCCGATCGATGGCGATCAGCGTTCCGTCCAACGTCACGTGCGACCACTGTTCCCGCTTGGCCCGCTCAAGCACTTCGTGCAGGTCGGGGGCCTGTTTGGCGATCACGTCGATCGCCTCGTGCAGGTAGCGGTAGGAGGTGGAGATCGGCAGGGCGGCCTCGAAGGCGAGCAGTCGTATTGGGGCGTCGTCACGAAACCACCGCAGCACCAACTTCGCCTGGGCGCGGGCCGTGCCGGCACGTCGTCCGGCACGGGTTCTGATCTCGCGCCGGTGGGCGTGCAGCAGCGCGGTTACATGCAGCAGGGTTTCCTGCGGGACGTCGCAGATGGCAGAGTAGGTGAACACGTGGGGTCCTTTGCAGCGGTACGGCTTTCTTGGTCGAAACCGAATCCTCAAGCAAGGACCCCACGTCCCGCCGCTACGACACGCCTGAAACTCCAGTCACAACAAACTCACAAGCCCCAAGTGAGAAAACCTCAATGACGTTTTCTCAGTAATTTCCGCGTTGGAGAGTCGATAGTACGATCGCGGCGGCAACAACTGCGCCAATCCTGGTTGGACACAGGCGGATTCGACGGAGGCAGCGCCAACGCTGTTTGAGTTCGGCGTTGGCGCGTTCACCGATGGCACGCGCCGCGGTGAGCAGCATGTTGTAGCTCTGATTCTCCACGGCCAGGCCGCGGCCCTTGACCGGAGTGTGCACCCCGATCCCCGCTCCTTCGTAGCCCTTGTCGGCCAGCGTCGGCACCCCGTCGGCCGCGGACTTGTACAGCGCGCCCAGGCAGTGCGCGCGGGCGGCGGTGATGTCGTGCACGCTGCCCGGCTCGACCTCGCTCGACCACACCGGGAACCCGCCCGGGTCGGCCAGTATCTGCACATTGCCGCCCTGGGTTTTGTGCTTGCCCGAATACCACCGGTGATGGCCGGCCTCGTTGCGCTCGTCCACCCGGTCGATGGCGATCAGCGTCCCGTCCAGCGTCACGTGCGACCACTGTTCGGCCTTGGCCCGGTCGAGCACTTCGTGCAGGTCAGGAGCTTGTTCGGCGATCACGTCGATCGCCTCGTGCAGATAGCGGTAGCTGGTGGAGATCGGCAGCCCAGCCTCCATCGCCAACAACCGGATCGGGGCGTCGTCGCGGAACCACCGCAGCACCAGCTTGGCCTGCGTGCGCACCGTACCCGACCGCCGCCCGGCCCGCGTTCTGATCTCGCGCCGGTGAACGTGCAGCAGCGCGGTCACATGCAGCAGGGTTTCCTCCGGCACGTCGCAGATGGCAGAGTAGGTGAACACGTGGGGTCCTTTGCAGCGGAGCGGGTTTCCTCGTCGAAACCGAATCCTTGAGCAAGGACCCCACGCCCAGCCACTACGACACGCCGAAAACTCCAGTCACACCAGACTCACGAGCCCCAAGTGAGAAAACCTCAATATACCGGGCGGCCTGGAATGCCAAGTCCTTGGCGGGCAAATAGTGTTTCAGCAAGATATTGACGCCGTCATCAACTCTTTTCCGGCGTCCGTGTCGGACGAAAACGAATCCAATACAGTTTTGATTGCAACCCTTCAGAACCTGCTTCTCACCGAACAGAATCTGAGTACAATTCTCTCCGAAATCGACACCAACAACAACCTTGAGCAACCAATCAGTCTGACCGGTCTCAACGTTACATTGGTGCTCGCTGACGCGGCCATCATTACCGACGTCAGCATTGCCGCCGGTATCTACGCGCTGTTCGCGCTGGAACCGCTCACCGGAGAGCTCGTCACCGTCAGCGCCGCCGGCACCTACACCGTCCCTGTCCCGTCTGGCGCGAAGTTCGTGGACATCGTCCTGATTAGCGGCGCCGGTGGTGGCGGCGGCTACAACGCCGCTGGCTCGGGCACCGGCGGTAACGGGGGAGACACCACGGCCACCCCCACGGGAGGTTCGACGTTGACCGCAGCGGGCGGTACCGGCGGCGCCAGCAGCGAGACTGCAGCCGCCAGCGCCGGCGGGTCACCGGGCAACGAATCCTTTGACGGCCAAAACTACACCGGCGGCACCGGGGGCGCAGTGGGTAACAACAGCGCCGGCGGCAACGGTACGGCGCCCGGCGGCGGCGGCGGGGGCGGTGGCTCATTCGGCAGCTTCGGCGGGCAAGGCGGGGCCGCCGGCGCATGGGCCACAGAAACCATCGCCATCACCTCCGGCATCACCGAGATCACCGGCAGCGTCGGCGCGGGCGGTACCGCCGGCGCCGCGATCAACACCGCAAAGGGCGGCGCCGGCGGCGCCGGCAGAGCGTTCTTCTACTTCTACAGCTGATCCTCGATAGAATGGGTAGAGAGGGGGGTGCTTTCAATGACTATGCAGGTCTCGCCAACGCCGTGGCGGCGCACGATACGCGCAATAACCGCTGGAGCGGTCGCCATGGCTGCGCTTGCCGGCGCACTACTAACCGTCGGGGCTGCGTTGCTCAGCCACGGCGGCGCCCCCTGGTGGGTTTCGGCGCAACCCCACATCCAGGCGATTGGTCCCTTCATTAACATATGCGACGGTCCCCACGTCCGTTACCTCAAGCAACCCGGTTATGTGCCTCCACCCTGGTGCCAGGGCACATCGTGGTACCACGGACCAAACGAAGATCCAGCACCGGGCGATGCTCCACCACCGCCCATCGACGCCGTAGCGGGAAACCTTGTGAGCGGCGTAGGGCCGACTGGCCCCGGTGAAGGTACCGTCCTTTCCTGATGAGCGGCCTGTGACCATGGTCGGTACAGGATCTCCTGAACACGGCCAGGTTCAAGGCTGTTGCGGACAAGGCGTAATTCCGCGTGGGGCGGGCAGCTGGTCGTGTTATGTCGGCCTCGGACGTTGGATGTTGGGGCGGCCGGGCGGTGAGAGTCGGGCAAAATGAGCCGCGGGGCCGGCGCGGATCTCGCCGGCAATCCGAATGTGTGTCGATGCGATACCGAAGCGACCGCTCATCGTGATTTGTCCTTCACAGCGGCGGAAGGGACCCGCCCTGGCCCTGGATATTCCCCGGCCGGGTATTCATTGATAGTTTTCAGATTAGGCCGACACCGAGCCTTGACTGACAGGTGAAACGAAGGCTACTAGTAAAGGCTATGACTGCACCCGTCTTGTCCGACGCGCTAACGCTGTTCGACGATACAATCACCACATCCGTCACCGCCGCTCAATTGCTGGTAAATACTGCCGCACCCGGCGCCGTGCAATCAGGCATAGACTTTGCTGCTCTAGGCTCGGCCCTTCTTGACTTCGGACAGGTAGGGGGCGACGTCGGGAACGTGTTTGCCCAAGATTTTCAAGCCGTGATCAACGAAGCGTTAACGGCCGGTATCCTAGCATCATCGATTGTCGCAGATATCGAAACGGCGATTTCGACTGCTGCGACGATTGCTGCGGCTGCGGGTGGGGCAGCCGCAGCCGCAGTCCCAACAGTCAGCAGCGTTCTGGCGCAAGTGCAGGAACAAATCACCACTAACGCAACTTATTTGAACACGGTTTTCCAGAATGCGAAGGGTCAGCCCGCAAGTAATTTGCCGGCCGGCCTGGAAGCCCAAGTCCTTGGCGGGCAAATAGTGTTTCAGCAGGATATTGAGGTTTTCTCACTTGGGGCTTGTGAGTTTGTTGTGACTGGAGTTTCAGGCGTGTCGTAGCGGCGGGACGTGGGGTCCTTGCTTGAGGATTCGGTTTCGACCAAGAAAGCCGTACCGCTGCAAAGGACCCCACGTGTTCACCTACTCTGCCATCTGCGACGTCCCGCAGGAAACCCTGCTGCATGTAACCGCGCTGCTGCACGCCCACCGGCGCGAGATCAGAACCCGTGCCGGACGACGTGCCGGCACGGCCCGCGCCCAGGCGAAGTTGGTGCTGCGGTGGTTTCGTGACGACGCCCCAATACGACTGCTCGCCTTCGAGGCCGCCCTGCCGATCTCCACCTCCTACCGCTACCTGCACGAGGCGATCGACGTGATCGCCAAACAGGCCCCCGACCTGCACGAAGTGCTTGAGCGGGCCAAGCGGGAACAGTGGTCGCACGTGACGTTGGACGGAACGCTGATCGCCATCGATCGGGTGGACGAGCGCAACGACAACGGCCATCACCTGTGGTATTCGGGCAAGCACAAGACCCAGGGCGGCAATGTGCAGATACTGGCCGACCCGGGCGGGTTCCCGGTGTGGTCCAGTGAGGTCGAACCGGGCAGTGTTCACGACATCACTGCCGCCCGCGAGTACTGTCTGGGCGCGTTGTACAAGTCCGCGGCCGACGGGGTGCCGACCTTGGCCGACAAGGGCTACGAAGGTGCCGGGATCGGGGTGCACACTCCGGTCAAGGGCCACGGCCTGGACGTGGAGAATCAGAGCTGCAACATGCTGCTCACCGCGGCGCGCGCCATCGGTGAACGCGCCAACGCCGAACTCAAACAACGTTGGCGCTGCCTCCGTCGAATCCGCCTGTGCCCAAACAGGATTGGCGCAGTTGTTGCAGCGGCCATCGTACTATCGACTCTCCAACGCGGAAATTACTGAGAAAACGTCGCTGTATCTCTTCGGCGGTACCGGAAACTGCCGCTGCGGTGGCCTGCCCGAGACGACTGTCGAACAACGCAATCACGATGTCGGTATCGTCCACCAATTGCTCGTTTATCACGCCTTGGCCGCCGGCGCTGCCGAGGCGTGGCACGGAATCCAACTTCCATTGGCGCGGCAGCAAGATCACCTGAGCGGATTCGGCGCGTGAGCCATTCCAGCCGTGCAGGCTCTCCACGACGGCGGCGACTTCATCCCCCGTGTCGCCCGGCGACGAGATCAGGACTTTGAGGACGAGTGCTTCAAACATCGCTTCGGTCACCAAGTTCCGATTGTCGAAGTCGCCATATCACCAACTTAGCTTGCTTTGCTGCACGATATTGCCCGTATGTTGCATGACCAGCCCTAAAACAGCGAGATACCTTGTGCCACATATGTTTTAGTTGTGGTCCCGGCTGGGATCGAACCAGTCGCCCTTCCGTTCAGACGCTCTGATCGAGCAGACCCAAAGGTTTTTAGACAGGGTTCCGGCGTTGTTGACTTCCGGCTCTGTTACCTGCGGTGACGGACTTGGATAGTTCGGCGTTTCGCTGCGAGGCAGACACGGGCTTCTCGAGGACGATTAAGTTTCCTGTGCTCGATCGTCCGGTTGGAGTCGCCCGTGCCTGCCCGTTCAGTATCACCCGAGCCGTCCGTCGCGGAGGCGCTGGATCGCTGGCGCGCCGGGGAGCGTGTCGACGTGGTGAGTTCGAAGTTCCGGGACGTGTTGGCGTCGGTTCCGGACCCGCGTGATCGGCGTGGATGCCGCTACTCGCTGATGGCGCTGCTGGCGATCGCGATCCTGGCGACGGCGGCCGGAATGCGCGGGTACGCGGGATTCGCCACGTGGTCGCGGACTGCTCCAGAAGACGTGATGGCGCAGTTGGGGATTCGGTTCCGCTGCCCGAGCGAGAAGACGTTCCGTTCGGTGCTGTCTCGGCTGGATCCGGTTGATCTGGACCGCCGCTTGGGCGCCTACTTCACTACCCTGGCCGTCACGCAGGACGCAGCCGACGGCGGGCTGCTGGCGGTCGCGTTGGACGGCAAGACGCTGCGCGGTGCGCGGCGTTTGGGGTCGACGGCGGCGCATCTGGTGGCGGTGTTCGCCCACCGTACCCGGCTGGTGCTCGGCCAGCTCGCTGTTGCGGAGAAGAGCAACGAAATCCCTTGCGTGCGTATGCTGCTCAAGCTTCTGCCGCGGGTGCGGCTGCTGGTCACCGTGGATGCGATGCACACCCAGACCGCTACCGCCAGACTGATCTGCGCCACCCTGAAGTCGCACTACCTGATGATCGTGTTATGCCGTTGCTGGGACTATGCCGAGTCTGTGGGTGTTCAGGGCGGAGAGTGGTTGTGGGGCGGCATGTCTGGGGTCGGTGCCGGATCGAGCATCGGCATAGTTGCGGTTCCCGGTTGATGCTCATTGTTGCGGGCACGGTGCCTGCAACGAGGAGGTCGAGATGGGAACTGTGTCGTGTTGCCGTATCCGGGGCGTGCTGGCCGAATACGAGTTCGGGTTCAGGGTCGAGCTGGCATCGTTGGGGTATACGCCCTCGTCGATCGAGTGGAAGATCAACGACGCGAGCCGGCTGAGCCGGTGGATGACCGCGCGAGGCCTGCCGCCGAGTGGGCTCGACGGTGATCATCTGGCAGCCTTCGTCGCTGAGTTCGCGGCATCACGGAAGACGCCGCCGAGCCGCGGGAGGTTCGAGCAGCTACTGCGGTTTCTGCGCTCGCGGGGCGCCGGAGTGCCCGGCACTGTCGCCGAGCCGGACAGACTTGACGGGCTGATGGCCGCTTATCGGGGCTGGATGGTGGATCAGCGTGGTCTTGCCGTGCGCACGATGGAACGCTACGAGAGGACGGCCCGGCGGTTCCTCGAGCAGTGCGGATCTGCGGATGTGGGGATCGGATCGCTGACGGCGCGGTCGGTGACCGATTTCCTGCTCGGCGTGGTGTCGCGGGGGTTGTCCACCGGGTCGCTGCGTGCGAACGTTTCCGAGTTGCGCTCGGTGCTGCGGTTCTTGTACGTCAACGGCCTGATCGACGCGCCGCTGGTACAGGCGATCCCGCCGGTGCCCGGCTGGAAGGGTGTGGCGGTCCCTGCGCGGATGCCGGCCGGGCTGGTTCAGGAAGTGCTGGATAGCTGTGATCGCAGCACTGCGGCGGGGACCCGGGATTTCGCAATGCTGACCCTGCTGGCACGCCTTGGGCTGAGGGCCTGCGAGGTGGCCGGGTTGACCCTGGACGACCTGCGGTGGCGTGACGGCGAGGTGGTGGTGCGCGGCAAGTCGCGGCGCACCGACCGCATCCCACTGCCCGTCGACGTCGGCGCCGCTGTTGCGGAGTATCTGCGCGCGGCCCGCCCCACGGCGCAGACCAGGGCCGTATTCGTGACCGTGCGCGCACCGCACCGGCCGTTGTGTCCGGCAGCGGTCAGCCAGACGGTGTGGCGGCAGTGTGACAAGGCCGGGCTGCCTGGGGTGCGGGCGCACGCACTGCGTCATGCACTGGCAACGAACCTGCTTGACCGCGGGGTGCGCCTGCCCGAGATCGGCCAACTGTTACGGCATGTCGATCTAGCCACGACCGCGATCTACGCGAAGGTCGACTACACGGCGCTACGGGAGCTGGCACCGGCATGGACGGCGGCGGCACGATGAGCGCCCTCGAAACGTCCTTGGACGACTATCTGCGGCTACGGCGCGCCTTCGGGCACAAGCTAGCCGGCGCCGAGCGGTATTTACGACAGTTCATCGCAAGGCTCGACGCGGCCGGCACGCAAGTGATCACGATGCCAGACGTGCTGGCGTTCGTGTCTGATCCGCGACTTGCCCCGGGCTCCGTCGTTGCGCAGCACCGGCTGATGGCAGTACGCGGCTTCGCCCGCTACCTGGGCGCAGCCGAGCCGCGCACCGAGATCCCGCCAGCCGGCCTGGTCGCCTACCGTGCCCGCCGCCGGAATCCGTACCTGTTCACCGACTGCGATATCGAGGCCTTGGTGCGCTGCGCGCGGGCCGGCACACGGTCGCCGTTCCGGGCGAACACCCTGGAAACAATGATCAGGCTGCTGATGATCACGGGCATGCGGGTAGGTGAGGCGATTCGCCTTGGCCGCGGCGACATCGACTGGGATGAGGCTGTCATCCGGATCCGGGACAGCAAATTCGGCAAGGGCCGGGACCTGCCGGTGTCCCCTTCGACCATCGCGGCGCTGCGCAGCTACGCAGACAGCCGCGATCGGCGGGGCAGCGTCGACATCGACCGGTTCTTCGTGTCGCTAGCCGGCACCCCGGTCGACTACAACCACTTCCGCGCAACGTTCCGCAAAGCAGTCGACGCCGCCGGCATCGCGCACGGCCGACCGAGCCCGCCACACATTCATGATCTCCGACACCGATTCGCGATCAGCACCGTGACCGGCTGGTATAGCCAAGGCCGCGATGTCCAGGCGCTGTTGCCCCGGCTGTCGACCTACCTCGGGCACCGCGATCCGGTCTCCACCTACTGGTATCTGACCGCCACTCCCGATCTTCTCGCCCAGGCCGCCGTCCGGCTCGAAGAAGCCGCATCGAAGGCAGCGGGCCGATGACCGCCGTCGCCACCACGCTGGAGATGTTCTTCATCGAGCGGCTCACCCGGCAGCGACAAGTCAGCCCGCAAACCGTCGCCTCCTACCGGGACTCGCTGCAACTGCTGCTGCGCTTCGTGAACGAACAGACCGGCAAGGAACCGTGCACCCTGGACTGGGCCGACTTGGACGAGCCGGTGATCTCATCGTTCCTGGACCATCTGCAAACCCGGCGGGGAAACAGCGCACGCACCCGCAACCTACGGCTGACCGCGATCCGGGCGCTGTTCCGCTACGCCGCGTTCCGCCACCCCGAGCACGCCGCCGTCATCCAACGAGTACTGGCCATCCCGGCCAAACGGGCCGACAAGCGCACCGTCACATTCCTGGCCGGCGATGAAGCGGCAGCCCTGATCGACGCCCCGGACCGCGCTCGCTGGGAAGGCCGCCGCGACCACGCCTGGCTGGCGTTGGACATCCAGACTGGACTGCGGGTTTCCGAACTGATCGGGCTGAACTGTGGCGACATCACGTTGGGCCCCGGAGCGCACCTGAGATGCGAAGGCAAAGGCCGCAAGCAACGCGCCGTTCCGTTGACCGCCACCATCCAGGCGGTACTCGCGAACTGGATCGCCGAGCTCGCCGGCAGGCCCGGCGATCCGCTATTCCCGACCCGCAGTGGGCGGCGCCTGAGTAGGGACGCGATCGAGCAGCGCATCGCGGTGCACGCCCACAAGGCCGCCCAGAGCTGCCCCTCCCTGAAGGCCAGACACCTGCACCCCCACGTCCTCAGGCACACCTGCGCCGTCGCACTGCTCCAAGCCGGTGTCGACACCTCCGTGATCGCTCTCTGGCTTGGTCACGCCGACGTCCGATCAACGAACCCATACCTGCACGCTGACCTGACCATCAAGGAAAAAGCCCTCGCCATAACCGCCCAACCGACCGTCGCACCGGGACGCTACCGGCCCTCCGACACCGTCCTCGCCTTCCTCGAAGGCCTGTAACTATGCCGATGCTCGATCCGGTACCGACCCCAGACATGCCGCCCCACAACCACTCTCCGCCCGAACACCCACAGACTCGGCATAGTCCCAGCAACGGCATAACACGATCTATGCCGATATCGGCATAGACCGTCAAGTCGAATCAGCCCGGCCTGCTGGCCCGCATCGTCGCGCTGCCCTGGGCCCAGGTCCCGCCCACCGCCACCGACGACAGCCGCGGCCACGGCCGAGTCGAGACCAGGACACTGCAAACACTCACCGCCGCAAGGGGAATCGGATTCCCCTACGCCAAACAGATCGTCCGAATCACCCGCGAACGGCTGGTCACCGCGACCGGGCAACGCACCGTCGAGATCGTCTATGCCATCTGCAGCCTGCCGTTCGAGCACGCCCGGCCCGCCATGATCGCGCGCTGGCTGCGCCACCATTGGGGGATAGAGAATCGGGTGCACTGGGTGCGCGATGTCACCTTCGACGAGGACCGATCCACCACGCGCACCGGCAACGCGGCTCAGGTCCTGGCCTCGCTGCGCAACACCGCGCTCAACCTGCACCGCCTCGACCGGGCCGACAACATCGCCGAGGCCTGCCGCGCAACTGCCTTCAGCACCGACCGCGGACTTCACCTGCTCACCGAGCATCGAAACACCTGGTCACACGCGTGCTAATCAACAACGCCTGAGCCCTGATGGATCGCTGGGCAGTTGGGTGTGACGAGGCAGGCGGTCCGATGGATTCTTTGCGCTACGAGGAACGTAAGGGCCGCTAGAGGATTGCGGTATGGACGAGTTGGTGCCGACAGCAGCAGTGGCCGCGATCTTGAGCGCCAGCAGTTCATCGCCGCGGCCGCCTAAACCTCGCCTAAACCAATGCCCATGATAGGGCCGGATAAATCAAGACAGTGAGCGCGATCAGAACAGTTCGGTGCGGTCGGTGATGGTGTACGCGCGGGTTGCCGTGCATGCGGCGAAGTTCCCCTCTCTGTCAACCTGGATTGAGGCACCCGCCCCCTGGCAATTGGTGACCCCGAGGGCGGGGATGGAGAGACTCCCCGAAATGACAAGCAAGGTGACGACGTTGGCTCGCGCGGCCGGGATGGAAGATCCTGGTCGGGTGGCTGATGTTGCAACGCAACGTCCCGATCCCGAGGTGCCCGAACGGGCCCGGTGGCGGACGTTCACCGCGAAGTACAAGCTGGAGGTCCTGGCCGCCTACGACGCGGCACCCGACGGTGAGAAGGGCGCGGTGCAGCTCGACGAGGTGGGCTTCCTGGTGCGGGCTGAGTTTGGGTTTCTTGCCGCGGAGCCGACCTTTGGCTTTCGCAACGGCCATTCCTTCTCGGGTGCGGGCCCGGGCGAGGTTGGCCTCAAATTCGGGGGTCCAAGATCACTATTTGGAAACTGTTCGGCGCGTTGCGGTGCGTAGTAAACATTGTCTATTAAAAATTGAGCCAGTGTCGACGGTCGACTCCGGTGCGGCTACGCGGTTCTGCTGCACCGTCTGATTGCATAAACACAGATCTGAGTCCGGACAGAAGTCCTAATAGAGGAGTGGACGTTGATGACAACCTTCGATCGAGCCAAGGTCACAGCGGTTGCCAGCGCTGGCTTGTGCGGGGCCGCTATTGCGTTGAGCTCCAACGCGGGTGCGGTCCCGCTGATGACGGGTGGCTACGCCTGTGTCCAGGGATTGGCGGGTGAGGCTGCTCCGGCAGGAGTTGCCGGTGGACCGGTGGTCGCTGCGGTGTGCGTTCCTCCTGCGCTCTCCGGCGTCGCCGGTCCTGCGGGCGTTCCGGTTCCTGCGGGCGTGCCGGTTCCTGCGGGCGTGCCGGTTCCCGCGGGCGTGCCGCTAATTGCGCTTGGGCCGGTGGGCGCTCCGGTGGCGGCTGACGATCCGGCGCCGGCTGGTCCCTTCGGCGGCAAGGGTGCGCCGACCGGCCCGGCGCCGGCCGGCGGACCCGTGCCCGGTCAGCCGATCCAGCCCGGCCCCCCTTCGGCCTAGCTACTTCGACCTGAAAAACCCCCGCGTGTGGTGAGCGGGTGTGCTGGCTGTGCCCAATTTGGCGCATGAATGTTGCTTCGGCGGTGTCGATTACGCGGCGAGGGCGCTGATCTTGACCAGGTTGTGGGTCAGGATTCCATGTCCGGCCCAGATCCGGGCGCCCTCGGTGTTGTCGATGCGGGTTCGATCCCAGCCGTAGCCGCGTTTGAGGGTGCTGATACGGCCTTCACAGCCAGTGCGCCACTTGATGGTTCGCCGAAACGCGGGTCGGTGTTCTTCTTCGCGCCGGGCTTGGGAGGGTTTGCCCTTGCGGGGTATCACGACGGTGCGCACACCGAGGTCGTGCAGGGCGTCTTCGACGCGTTTCTCGCCGTAGCCGCGGTCTGCGGTGACGGTGCGTGGTGTGCGCCCGGTGCGGGTGGTGACCCGCGCGATCGCCGGTGCCAACTGGGGGGCGTCGGGCGGGTTGCCCATGTCGACGGTGTGGTCGAGCACGACGCCGTCGTCGTTGTCGGTGACCTGGGCCTTGTAGCCGAACTCGACCGGTCGCCCGAGGCGGCCCTTGGCGATCGGGCGGGCATCGTCGTCGTGCAGGCTGACCCGCCGGGTGGCGCCCTCGGGGGTCTGTCCGGAAACCCGTTGGCTGGTCTGCGCGGCGATCTGCCGGGTCGCGGCCAGCAGTTTCTGCAGGTCGTTGACCGCGCGCACGAGCCGGCCCCGCCGCCGGCCGGCCACTGCGTCGCGCCCACCTTGAGCACGCAGTGCGGCGGCTTTGGCTTCGGCTCGGCGCACCGCCCGCTTGGCGTTGACCAGCAGTCGCTCGGCGTCCCGCACGGCGGTCTGCGCCAACCCGGCCAGCTCACCGGTGCTCCTGAGCACCGCGGCGGTGGCCTCGTCGCGGCCCAGTGCGGTGCGAGAGCGCAGCTTGGCCGCGACCGCGTGAGCGCGCTTACCTGCCGCGCGGGAGCGATCCCGCACCCGGGTGCGTACCGCACCGCCGGCGGCCTGGATCCGCTTGCTGGTTGTTGCGATCCGCCGTACCGCCTTGGCTAAAAGCCCCGAGTCGGTGGGATAAGCCACGTTCGCCGGAACCACCGTCGTGTCGGCCCGTACTCGGTTGGTGCGCAGCACCTTCGCCTCGGCCGCCTTGGCCAACAGGGCTTCGTTGAGCCCGTCCACCGCCGCCGACCCGCAGCGTGTGGTCAGCTTCATCAGCGTCGTCGGATGCGGGACCGCCACCTCCAGCGGGATCCGGCAGAACATCCGCCACGTGATCGAGTCCGAGACCTCCCGGCACAGGCTTTCGTAGCCCAGCCGATAGCGAAACTTCAAGAACATCAACCGCAGATAGGTCTCCATCGGCGTCGACGGCCGACCGATCCGCAGGTCGAAGTACGGCATAAACGGTGTGAAGAACGTCGGATCGTCCAACAGCGCATCCACCCGCGCCAACTCCTCGGGAAGTCGCCGCACCTCCTCCGGCAGTAACGACTCCCACAACGACGGCTGATCACCTACAGTACGAAACACGATGGCCTCAATCCCTTCCGCAATAAGGGCTTTGAGGCCATCTTTCCAGCTCAGCACCGCCAACCCGCGGATCAACCCACCGACTTTTTCAGGTCGAAGTAGCTAGCTGCGCTGACTCGGACGCACTCGCGATGTATGCCATGTGGGATCCCTGATAGTTCAGTCCTCAACGGGAAATAAGTTCCGGTAAAGGCATTTTCGCTCCGGTGCTGGCCGGTGATGTGCCGGTGCTCTGCTATTCCTTCACGATTACTGGGTCGCCGACATTGACGGTGTTGAAGTACCACTCTGCGTCGGCGGGGCTGAGGCTGATGCACCCATGGCTGACGTTTTCAAGCCCCAGGGAATTGACAGCCCATGGCGCCGAGTGCACGAAGATCCCGCGACGGGTGATGCGAACGGCGTAATCCACCGGGACCCGGTAACCCGCGGGATCGGTGAGCGGAACCCCGACGCTGCTCGAATCCATCAGCACGGAGCGGTCTTTAGAGAGCACGGTGTAAACCCCGACAGGCGTCGGAAAGTCCGGTCGCCCCAGTGAAGCCGGCATCACTCCGTCTTCTCCCCAGTGAGGCTGGTGATGCGGCGCGGGCCGTGGCGGCGGTGGCGCCGCGCCGTTCCCGTCGATGCTGACGGTGAACGTGTGCTCGGAGATGTCAGCGACGCCCAGGACGGCAGGGCCGGTTTTGAAGTCTGTCGACAGGGGGCCCACGGAGAGCGCCACCGCGGTGTGCGCCAGCCAGAATCGGTCCGGAATCCACTGCACCACGTCGTCGTCGAGCCATTCGAATTTTCCGGTCATCGCAGGTGTCGAGGTGATTTTGACAGCGCGCTCAGCCGCGGACCGGTTGCCGACAGGCGCGCTGAACGTCACCACGACGGGGTGCGCCACGCCCACCACCTCGTTTGCCGTTGGAAGCACAGATGCGATGGCAAACCTGGATGATCGGTGGGCTGCCGCCAGGCTGACGCCGGCGGGTCTCCCGACCACGCTCGCAGCGACCACGCTCAATGCAAGAAGACACTGCGCAAACGCCCGCATGGCCCCGACCCCTTTATTGACACATTTTCAATAGGATTCAACAGGAATCGTAGGGACACTGGCAGGCGAAACTGCCAGGGCACATTAGCGTTTTGATGACATTTTCATCACGGTTTGACCACGGCGAGTTTTGCAACGCTGTGAGAAACCGCCAGGCCACTGCCGGGCACTTATCGCCTGACCGCTCACCCACCAACGCTTAGGCCACCCTAACTTCTGCCCTCTCCCGCATATCACACCTCTTGCATACAGGTCACGAGGTGGTAACGTTTTGTCCCAACGTAATTGTTGGCAGGGGTGGAGCGTTGGAAGCTGACTCGAAGGTCGCCCCCTCAAGACCCCGGTCTGTACGGGTTGTGACACGACCCTTACCGGTGCGCGCCCCTATTCACGCCGGCGTTGGCCTTGCGCAGCATGAGCTCGGCGAGGTCGATAGCCCGGGTTCCCACGGGCACGTCCGGATGACCTTTTTCACCGTCAAGGACCTCGACGCCGACGATGATGTTCGACGCGATGCCGACAGCCCGAAAGCCGTTACACACCGCGGCGTCGGGCTGGGCAGGCGGTGGCCCATGGCTGTTGACCGTCTCTCTCGGTGGCGACCACGGACCGCTTGATCGTCACCGGGGGCGCCGACGGACCGCTACAGGCGACGGTGTTCGCCTGCATCATCAGCGTGCACATGAATGCCGGACTCCCCGGTGAGCGCCCCGCCACGGCCAGCGGATCGTGGGCATGGTGACGGCCGAATCCTTGATTGTCGTCCACACTGACGATCGGCGGCCAGATAGGTTGGCCCCAACACGAATTGGCCCCTGACGGAATCCGCTTGTGGTAGGCAAAGCTGATGAACCATGACTGTCGACCGCAGCGGTGATCGTCACCCGAACCGCCGAGCTGGCCGAGGACCATCTCAACGCTGGCACGCTGCACTGCCCACGGTGCGCCGGCCGGCTCGCCAAATGGGGGTTTGGCCGGCGCCGCACGATCCGCTCCCACGGCACGGCGACAGTGACGCTGCGACCACGGCGGGTGCGCTGCCCGGACTGCGAATCCACCCACATCGTGTTGCCGGCGGCATTCCAGGCCCGCCATGCCGACACCACAGCGGTGATCGGCCAGGCACTGCTGCACGAGGTCAACGGACTGGGCTACCGGCGCATCGCCGCCCGCATCCACCGATCCGAGTCGACCGTGCGTCGCTGGCTGCGTCGCGCCGCACCCAAGCACCTGCACTGGATGTACCAGCGTGGCGCGCAGCGGCTGATCGAGGTAGCCCCCGACGTCTTCGGTGAACTGCGATTCGTCGGCCACCAACTGCGCGACACCCTGTCGGTGCTTTGTGCCGCCGCCTACTGGGACCGCCACCGGCTCGGCTTGCCCGACCCGCCCTGGACGATGGTCGGCATCTACACCCTGGGCAGGCTGCTCGCCCCGCCAGACTGATCGCGCCACTTCCCCGGGTGCATCGACCCCGAGGGGCCTCGCCGTGCCGGCACCTCGCACCACCGCGTCGATCCTGCCCGCCAACCCTTTCGTCGTCACCAACAACGCCGGATCGCGGCGTCATCACAGCCACGACCGCGTCACCCCGCCGAGCACCGAGTCACCCTGCCCAAGAACGGCCAGAAACTCGTCGTCAATCACCGTGACGCCGTCATCGTCATCCTCAGCGACGGCCAACACATGGCAAGCCAGCGGGGAAGCCGTGGGTGTTGGGCCATCACGGCGTGGATGAAGGTGTGATGGGGGATCGGGATTGTCTCCGCGCGTCACCGCGCAGCGCGTCATGGGCTTTCAATTGCTCTGCACCGCAATGTATTCGCTTCTCGCCCTGGAGAAGCCAGGTGGTCGACCGGCACCGACGCCACCCCATCCGGATGGGGCTAGCATAGCAACATTTAACCTTAGTCAGTCTTATTAGACCTGCCCGCAACAATGCCCGGTGACGCGGCGCTAACCGCAACAGCACCGATGCTCCGGTTCCTTGGAAGCGGAACGCGTGTCGCACGCAGCGGTTCACGACCGCCGACGCGGGGTTTTGCGCCCGCCATCGTTCCGCAAGTCGTTCCTCTTAAGTATATTCTAAAATAACCGTACGCTGGTGACTTCCGGTACGGTATCGGCATGGGAACCGGTCAGGAACGCCCACTACGCGGACTCGAACTCAGTTACTCCCGGGTGTCTACGACCAAGCAGAGCCTAGAACGCCAGCTCGACGCACTCACTGCCGCCGGCATCCCCGCCTCGCGGGATCTACAGCGACAAGAAGACCGGCCGTACCGTCGATCGGCCCGGGCTGACGAAGCTGCTCGGCTACGCCCGCGAGGGCGACACCATCGTGGTGCACACTCTGGACCGGCTGGGCCGCAATCTGCGCGAGGTGATGCTCGCCCGCTATGCCGCCAAAGCCGGCCTCGCGCACAACATGCCGCCACACCGGCTGCTCACGGTGTCGTGGCGGTGGTCAGTAGTGTGCGCAGATGGGCTGCGGGGCTGGGTTTGGCTGGTGGGGCGGTGGCGGCTGCTGCGATGATCGGGGTCGCCGGGACGCCGGTGGCCCGCGCCGATGTCATCGATGTTTTGTTGACTCAGGCTGAGGGCGACTTCAACGATGCCGCCAGCCTCTATTCTGGTATTGATGCTTCGTTGCTCCCGGCGCAGAAGGCAGATATCGGCGGCGAGGTGTCGGGCCTGCAAAAAGAAAGCGATCTGATCTCGCAAATCCAGGCACAACAAGACGCGCTGCCTGAGGCTCTCCAATCCAACTCGCAGCTCGTCGGCGCCGACAACCAGCTCGCCACGGCGTCTGGCGACATGCTCTCGGCGGTGAACACCACTGTGAACGCCGCCGACGCCGGCGACTACGCGACGGGGGCCACTTTCGCCGGTGAGCTGACCGGATACTTCGACCGACTTGATCTGGTCGGCACTGCGGTTTTGCAAGTCCTTCCCGCCGAACTCAACGCCGAATTCACCACCTTGTTCGTCGGTTTCCCCAACGTCGAACCGATAAGCCCGGATGCCCTTGCAGACTCGGCTGGCGCACTTGACGCGTCGCCGGCCGCCGATCTCGCCGCCAGCCTGGACCCTGCCGCGGCGATCGACCCATCCGTTTTCACCGACCTGCTCTCGTCAATCGGGTCATAGCTCAGGGAAGCGCTGCGCGACTCGGGCCTTGGTGGCCTACCGCAGGTTGCGCAGCCCCGATGGTGAGGAGCCCGGCCCATCGGCGCGCCGATCACCCGCCGCCGGCCAGCCCAGTTGTTGTCGCCCATCAGCGTCCTGATTCACCCTTCCGCCGCGGTTTTAGCCGCGGCCACTAGGTCGGCGTTTTGCGTGCGGCGCGTTGGGCGGCGCGGCGCTGCTGGCGGCTCAACACCACCTGCCCCTGCCCGCTGGCCTCGTGGCGCGGCCGGTCGGCGTCACCGGCCAACATCGCCTCCAACTGCGCGACCCGCGCCCGCAAACCGGCATCCTGTCGCAGCTGCTGGCGCAGCCGCTGCGTTTCCTCGCGGGTGTCCGCCCTTGCGATAGCGGAACGTTCAGGCAGCTTTACCGCAGTTTGATGTCGCGCGGGCGACTTTCGGGGCGGTGATTGATGAAATGTCTGTCGGCGGCTGCGGCGGCTCATTTGAAAGTGACCGGTGCAACGGTTTCAGCCGATGCCCCCACTGGCCGCCAGAGCTGGCGATGATCGCACGTCATCATCTCCGCAGACCGCACCCGCGTGCAGATCCCCGGAGATGGGGTGGCCGCCTGACGAGCTGGGGCAAAAATTCGTGCTGAACTGACGAGACCGAATCTGAGGCATCTCGGTTCTCTAGATTCGAGACGCGCTCTGGGGCCACAGCAAGTGGCACCGCGAGCGCGACGGAGGCTGACCACTGTCACGACGGCGCCGCCGACTGTGCCCGGCTCGCCTCTTTCATGTATCGGCGGAGCAGGGTGTTGGCACTGTCGAGGTCGTCGCCTTGTTGGTCGACGAGTTCGGTGAGCCGCGCATTGGTCTCAAGCAACTCCGTGTTGTCGGCCCGCAGCTTCGTAACCAGGATTTCCAGATCGGCGATACGCGCGATCAGCTCGGACCGGTCGATCTGCTCGATCTCGGCGCCGAGGGTGCGCTGTAGCCGATCGCGGAGTTTGCGTTCGGATCGACGCAATTGGGTGATCTCCTGACGGGCCAGTTCGAGATCGGTGCGCAGGCTGTCGACAGAAGCCGATCGAGCGGTCGAGGCTGGCTGGGATGCTGAATTGGTTTGGTGGTTGATCGCTTCGGTGATGGCCTGTTTGAGGTCGCTGTTGTTGTAGAGCAGCCACGTGGAGACCTTTGCTTCCCGTGCCACACTCGCGAAACTGATCTGGTTTCCGTTCTTGACGAGGGTGGCCAGGGCTTGTTGGGTGCGTTCGTATTTCGTGCGACTGTCCAGGCGGCGCGCGGCGATGAGTTTGTCGGTGCGGGGGTCAGTCATTGCCGTTGCTTGCACTGTCTGGCTGGCGCTGCGTGACGTAGAGCGGCAGTGAGTGGCAGTGCTGTTCTCGGGCTCGGCGGATGGTGCCGATCGCGGCATCGAGGCTGGCACGCTCTTCCGCGTCGAGCTGGGCGAGATTGGTGGTCATCTTCGCCAGGATGGATTCGAACATGGCCAGGTTGTAGCGGAGGTTGTCGACGACCTGCGGCGCGGCACACAGCTGCGCCTCCATGATGTCGGCTTTGATCTTGCGGATCTCGGCTTCGATCTCGGGAATGTAGGACGGGTCGGGTCGGTAGTGGTCGCACCCGCCGCATTGGAACCGGATTGGGCAGGATCGGCCACCCGATTTGACGTTGGACGGCTCCACGCAGCCGCCGAGAAGTGTTGACACGGAACGTCGTTCGTATTCGATTTGATCAGCGGCAGGGCGCAAGGCACCGCGGTCCAGGGTTCCGGCGTTGTTGACTTCCGGCTCTGTTACCTGCGGTGACGGACTTGGATAGTTCGGCGTTTCGCTGCGAGGCAGACACGGGCTTCTCGAGGACGATTAAGTTTCCTGTGCTCGATCGTCCGGTTGGAGTCGCCCGTGCCTGCCCGTTCAGTATCACCCGAGCCGTCCGTCGCGGAGGCGCTGGATCGCTGGCGCGCCGGGGAGCGTGTCGACGTGGTGAGTTCGAAGTTCCGGGACGTGTTGGCGTCGGTTCCGGACCCGCGTGATCGGCGTGGATGCCGCTACTCGCTGATGGCGCTGCTGGCGATCGCGATCCTGGCGACGGCGGCCGGAATGCGCGGGTACGCGGGATTCGCCACGTGGTCGCGGACTGCTCCAGAAGACGTGATGGCGCAGTTGGGGATTCGGTTCCGCTGCCCGAGCGAGAAGACGTTCCGTTCGGTGCTGTCTCGGCTGGATCCGGTTGATCTGGACCGCCGCTTGGGCGCCTACTTCACTACCCTGGCCGTCACGCAGGACGCAGCCGACGGCGGGCTGCTGGCGGTCGCGTTGGACGGCAAGACGCTGCGCGGTGCGCGGCGTTTGGGGTCGACGGCGGCGCATCTGGTGGCGGTGTTCGCCCACCGTACCCGGCTGGTGCTCGGCCAGCTCGCTGTTGCGGAGAAGAGCAACGAAATCCCTTGCGTGCGTATGCTGCTCAAGCTTCTGCCGCGGGTGCGGCTGCTGGTCACCGTGGATGCGATGCACACCCAGACCGCTACCGCCAGACTGATCTGCGCCACCCTGAAGTCGCACTACCTGATGATCGTGTTATGCCGTTGCTGGGACTATGCCGAGTCTGTGGGTGTTCGGGCGGAGAGTGGTTGTGGGGCGGCATGTCTGGGGTCGGTACCGGATCGAGCATCGGCATAGTTACAGGCCTTCGAGGAAGGCGAGGACGGTGTCGGAGGGCCGGTAGCGTCCCGGTGCGACGGTCGGTTGGGCGGTTATGGCGAGGGCTTTTTCCTTGATGGTCAGGTCAGCGTGCAGGTATGGGTTCGTTGATCGGACGTCGGCGTGACCAAGCCAGAGAGCGATCACGGAGGTGTCGACACCGGCTTGGAGCAGTGCGACGGCGCAGGTGTGCCTGAGGACGTGGGGGTGCAGGTGTCTGGCCTTCAGGGAGGGGCAGCTCTGGGCGGCCTTGTGGGCGTGCACCGCGATGCGCTGCTCGATCGCGTCCCTACTCAGGCGCCGCCCACTGCGGGTCGGGAATAGCGGATCGCCGGGCCTGCCGGCGAGCTCGGCGATCCAGTTCGCGAGTACCGCCTGGATGGTGGCGGTCAACGGAACGGCGCGTTGCTTGCGGCCTTTGCCTTCGCATCTCAGGTGCGCTCCGGGGCCCAACGTGATGTCGCCACAGTTCAGCCCGATCAGTTCGGAAACCCGCAGTCCAGTCTGGATGTCCAACGCCAGCCAGGCGTGGTCGCGGCGGCCTTCCCAGCGAGCGCGGTCCGGGGCGTCGATCAGGGCTGCCGCTTCATCGCCGGCCAGGAATGTGACGGTGCGCTTGTCGGCCCGTTTGGCCGGGATGGCCAGTACTCGTTGGATGACGGCGGCGTGCTCGGGGTGGCGGAACGCGGCGTAGCGGAACAGCGCCCGGATCGCGGTCAGCCGTAGGTTGCGGGTGCGTGCGCTGTTTCCCCGCCGGGTTTGCAGATGGTCCAGGAACGATGAGATCACCGGCTCGTCCAAGTCGGCCCAGTCCAGGGTGCACGGTTCCTTGCCGGTCTGTTCGTTCACGAAGCGCAGCAGCAGTTGCAGCGAGTCCCGGTAGGAGGCGACGGTTTGCGGGCTGACTTGTCGCTGCCGGGTGAGCCGCTCGATGAAGAACATCTCCAGCGTGGTGGCGACGGCGGTCATCGGCCCGCTGCCTTCGATGCGGCTTCTTCGAGCCGGACGGCGGCCTGGGCGAGAAGATCGGGAGTGGCGGTCAGATACCAGTAGGTGGAGACCGGATCGCGGTGCCCGAGGTAGGTCGACAGCCGGGGCAACAGCGCCTGGACATCGCGGCCTTGGCTATACCAGCCGGTCACGGTGCTGATCGCGAATCGGTGTCGGAGATCATGAATGTGTGGCGGGCTCGGTCGGCCGTGCGCGATGCCGGCGGCGTCGACTGCTTTGCGGAACGTTGCGCGGAAGTGGTTGTAGTCGACCGGGGTGCCGGCTAGCGACACGAAGAACCGGTCGATGTCGACGCTGCCCCGCCGATCGCGGCTGTCTGCGTAGCTGCGCAGCGCCGCGATGGTCGAAGGGGACACCGGCAGGTCCCGGCCCTTGCCGAATTTGCTGTCCCGGATCCGGATGACAGCCTCATCCCAGTCGATGTCGCCGCGGCCAAGGCGAATCGCCTCACCTACCCGCATGCCCGTGATCATCAGCAGCCTGATCATTGTTTCCAGGGTGTTCGCCCGGAACGGCGACCGTGTGCCGGCCCGCGCGCAGCGCACCAAGGCCTCGATATCGCAGTCGGTGAACAGGTACGGATTCCGGCGGCGGGCACGGTAGGCGACCAGGCCGGCTGGCGGGATCTCGGTGCGCGGCTCGGCTGCGCCCAGGTAGCGGGCGAAGCCGCGTACTGCCATCAGCCGGTGCTGCGCAACGACGGAGCCCGGGGCAAGTCGCGGATCAGACACGAACGCCAGCACGTCTGGCATCGTGATCACTTGCGTGCCGGCCGCGTCGAGCCTTGCGATGAACTGTCGTAAATACCGCTCGGCGCCGGCTAGCTTGTGCCCGAAGGCGCGCCGTAGCCGCAGATAGTCGTCCAAGGACGTTTCGAGGGCGCTCATCGTGCCGCCGCCGTCCATGCCGGTGCCAGCTCCCGTAGCGCCGTGTAGTCGACCTTCGCGTAGATCGCGGTCGTGGCTAGATCGACATGCCGTAACAGTTGGCCGATCTCGGGCAGGCGCACCCCGCGGTCAAGCAGGTTCGTTGCCAGTGCATGACGCAGTGCGTGCGCCCGCACCCCAGGCAGCCCGGCCTTGTCACACTGCCGCCACACCGTCTGGCTGACCGCTGCCGGACACAACGGCCGGTGCGGTGCGCGCACGGTCACGAATACGGCCCTGGTCTGCGCCGTGGGGCGGGCCGCGCGCAGATACTCCGCAACAGCGGCGCCGACGTCGACGGGCAGTGGGATGCGGTCGGTGCGCCGCGACTTGCCGCGCACCACCACCTCGCCGTCACGCCACCGCAGGTCGTCCAGGGTCAACCCGGCCACCTCGCAGGCCCTCAGCCCAAGGCGTGCCAGCAGGGTCAGCATTGCGAAATCCCGGGTCCCCGCCGCAGTGCTGCGATCACAGCTATCCAGCACTTCCTGAACCAGCCCGGCCGGCATCCGCGCAGGGACCGCCACACCCTTCCAGCCGGGCACCGGCGGGATCGCCTGTACCAGCGGCGCGTCGATCAGGCCGTTGACGTACAAGAACCGCAGCACCGAGCGCAACTCGGAAACGTTCGCACGCAGCGACCCGGTGGACAACCCCCGCGACACCACGCCGAGCAGGAAATCGGTCACCGACCGCGCCGTCAGCGATCCGATCCCCACATCCGCAGATCCGCACTGCTCGAGGAACCGCCGGGCCGTCCTCTCGTAGCGTTCCATCGTGCGCACGGCAAGACCACGCTGATCCACCATCCAGCCCCGATAAGCGGCCATCAGCCCGTCAAGTCTGTCCGGCTCGGCGACAGTGCCGGGCACTCCGGCGCCCCGCGAGCGCAGAAACCGCAGTAGCTGCTCGAACCTCCCGCGGCTCGGCGGCGTCTTCCGTGATGCCGCGAACTCAGCGACGAAGGCTGCCAGATGATCACCGTCGAGCCCACTCGGCGGCAGGCCTCGCGCGGTCATCCACCGGCTCAGCCGGCTCGCGTCGTTGATCTTCCACTCGATCGACGAGGGCGTATACCCCAACGATGCCAGCTCGACCCTGAACCCGAACTCGTATTCGGCCAGCACGCCCCGGATACGGCAACACGACACAGTTCCCATCTCGACCTCCTCGTTGCAGGCACCGTGCCCGCAACAATGAGCATCAACCGGGAACCGCAACTATGCCGATGCTCGATCCGGCACCGACCCCAGACATGCCGCCCCACAACCACTCTCCGCCCTGAACACCCACAGACTCGGCATAGTCCCAGCAACGGCATAAGACGGTCTATGCCGATATCGGCATAGACGGTGAAGTCGAATCAGCCCGGCCTGCTGGCCCGCATCGTCGCGCTGCCCTGGGCCCAGGTCCCGCCCACCGCCACCGACGACAGCCGCGGCCACGGCCGAGTCGAGACCAGGACACTGCAAACACTCACCGCCGCAAGGGGAATCGGATTCCCCTACGCCAAACAGATCGTCCGAATCACCCGCGAACGGCTGGTCACCGCGACCGGGCAACGCACCGTCGAGATCGTCTATGCCATCTGCAGCCTGCCGTTCGAGCACGCCCGGCCCGCCATGATCGCGCGCTGGCTGCGCCACCATTGGGGGATAGAGAATCGGGTGCACTGGGTGCGCGATGTCACCTTCGACGAGGACCGATCCACCACGCGCACCGGCAACGCGGCTCAGGTCCTGGCCTCGCTGCGCAACACCGCGCTCAACCTGCACCGCCTCGACCGGGCCGACAACATCGCCGAGGCCTGCCGCGCAACTGCCTTCAGCACCGACCGCGGACTTCACCTGCTCACCGAGCATCGAAACACCTGGTCACACGCGTGCTAATCAACAACGCCTGAGCCCTGGGTTTTTAGAGACCGGTTAGGGGCCACACGTTGTACGCGATAGCGGTCGACCTGCGCCTGTCTGAATGTGGTTACGCATGCGTCGGAATGACCGCTTCGCCTGCCCCTCGGGAATGCGTTAACGCTATTTCCTGGGGTCAAGGTAAGACCTCTTCGGATAAACGTGGCCGCCGTCGCCCGAAGGGCGTTGCTGATTTGCGGTGTTCTTCGCTGAGCCCCCATTTAGCGCGCCAGCGAGCCAATCGCGCGGGCGCCCACCAGTTTGCACGCCCCATGAGTCGCATAAAGGCGGATATCAGAATCGTTCGGACTAGAAAGGCGTCCACGAGCACGGTGATCGCAAGTCCTGTGCCCAGCATCCGCATATGTTGCACTTGTGAGGCAACCATAGAGACGAACACTATTGCCATCACAGTTGCGGCCGCGGTGACGATTCGCCCTGTGCGAGCTAAACCAAGGGCGACAGCGGTTTCGTTGTCACCGACCCCGCGGTTGGTTTTCATCCATTCTTCACGCACACTCGACAGCACGAAGACTTCGTAATCCATAGACAGGCCAAACGCGATACAGAACGTAAACGGTTGGAATGCCGCGTTTAGGTGGCCGGTACTAGTTGTTCCGAAGCCATGGAAATGACCATCCTGGAAGATCCACACCATTGCGCCGAACGCGGCGACCAGCGAGAGCAGGTTCATAACGGTGACTGCGTGCTGACTCCGGAGGAGGCCGAGGCGGCCGGTCACGACGGCGTCTATGCCGCCAGGGACGACGTCGGCCGGGCGATCGCGCTGCTGCGACGAGGGTTCGCGGACCAAGCCGGTGGTGGTGATCCGCCCCGCGACGCTGTAGCCCGTCAGAGTCGGGCGAGCAGTTCGGCCTTCTTCGCGGCGAACTCCTCGTCGGAGAGGATGCCGCGCTCGTGTAATCCGGCCAGTGATTCGATGGCGGCAATGATGGTCGCGGCATCTCCGGATGAGCTTCCTGCGGCCGCGGGCGCCGGTGTTTCGGCCGCGGGTGTTTCGGCCACCGGCCGCACGCCGAGCTCACGCAGACTTAGCACGCCGAACGTGCCGAGCTGGCTGGTGAAGCCGACCGAGCTGATCCCGCCGCTCTGCTGCTGTTGCACGCCGCCGATGTGGTGTTCGCCGGTATCGAAAACCTTTGTGAAACCGTCGATCTCGATTGCCAACCGCCGAGTGGCCGGGAAGAACGCGTAGCGGACGTTGTTCTGCGCACCCACCGCGCTCGGGACGCCGAGATCGGCCGGCCACCAGTTGTTCGCCGAGAATCCGATCTGGGACTGAGTGCTCGACGCGGGAAATACCGTGGTGGTGGCGAGCAACTGAACCAACTCGTTGCACAGCGCGTCGACGCGCGCCTTGAGCGCGTTGTCGAACATGTTGCCGACCAGCGTCATCCCGCCCCGCATCCATTGCCCGCTCCCGCCGAGCTCGGGGATGTTGAATTGGGCCATGGTGCCGCTCCCGGCACGCAGGGCGAACAGCATGGTGAGCACCGCGTCCTGGGAGAGTCCGTGACGCGCAGCGATCTCGCCTACGGCCTTGGCGGCCTCGGGGGTAACCGTTGCCTTCATGATTGGAGCCTACGCAAACCCGGGGGAACGAGCATGGGACGACGACCTCGTAGGTTCCGACGCGTGAGCGAAGACAGAGTTCAGGTGCCTTTTGGGGCTGACCCGGGGCTGCTGTCTTTTCGCCATAAATGCCGCGAAGCACTCTGGGACAACGCTTTTCCGCGGCTCATAGACCACGGTCGGCGCCCGGCGAAACAGCTTTCAAGAATGGGATGCCGGCGGTAGGGATTGTTGACCGGTCGCCCGGTCATCAGGAGTCCTGGTCACGCGAATCTGTCTACGGCGTGCATTGAGTCCACATTCGGCACGGGGCCTGGAGGCTTAGTAGCTGAAGTCGCGGATGCCGTCCCAGTCGACCAGCGTCCATCCCGTCGTCGGGTTGCCGGTGATGACCACGCGGCCCAGGTTCGGCAAGGGATGGGTGGTCGCCAGGCTGTTCTTGGGGTTTTTGACGTTCATCAACGCCCAATACATGACCGCCTCGGCGTGCGAGAACGCCACCGGTTTGGTGTTCCCGCTGTCGTAGATCTTTTGGACGGCGGCACTGAACTGCTCGTTGAATTCGTTACCGCTGATCGAGCCCGGGATGGCGTCCGTGCGGTCGCCGTTGAGCCAATCCGCCGGCGCGAGCAGATACGTCAGGTCAGCCCGCTTCGACGGCGTGTTGTTGTACCAGCCGGCGTTGATTTCCCGCAGGCCCGGCAGGATCTCGACCTTCTTACCGAGCGTTTGGGCCAGCGGCTGCGCGGTCTGTTCGGCACCGAGCATGTCGGAGGCGTAGACGGCGTCGAAGTTCTTGCGGGAGAGCTGATGTGCCAGCTTTCCGGCTTGCGCCTGGCCTTCCTCGGTCAGACTTGGGCCGGGGATGTCGGTGTTGATCACGTGGTCGGCGTTGCTTTGGGACTGGGCTTGCCGGATGAACGTCAACGTGATGCTGCGGGCGTGCGGGCTTCCCGAGCAGGCGCCGAGCACGATCGTCACGACAAGTGCGGCCAGAGCCTTCCAGATCACGGTGCGGTTGCGCACGGCGATAGCCTGCCTTGTCGACGGCGTCGGCGTGGCGGGTTTGCAAAGGTTCGCCATGGTTAGCCGCATGAATCCGATCGAGAGGAGACCCGCATGGCGATCGACCCGAAGGCCGTCGGTGCAACCACCGAGCCGATGCTGTTCGAATGGACCGACCGCGACACCTTGCTGTATGCGCTCGGTGTCGGTGCCGGAACCGAGGATTTGTCGTTCACCACCGAGAACAGCCACGGCATTGATCAGCAGGTGCTGCCGACGTATGCGGTGATCTGCTGCCCGGCGTTCGGCGCCGCCGGCAAGATCGGGTCGTTCAACTGGGCGATGCTGTTGCACGGTTCGCAGGGCATCCGGCTGCACGCGCCGCTGCCGCCCGCGGGCAAGCTGTCGGTGGTCACCGAAGTGGCAGACATCCAGGACAAGGGCGAGGGCAAGAACGCGATCATCATGTTGCGCGGCCGCGGCAGCGACCCCGACACCGGGACGCTGCTCGCCGAGACCTTCACCACCCTGGTGATCCGCGGCGGGGGCGGCTTCGGGGGAGAGCCGGGCCAGCGGCCCCTCGCGCCGGAGATCCCCGACCGCGAGCCCGACGCCCGGGTCGCCCTGCCCACTCGGGAGGATCAGCCGCTGATCTACCGGCTTTCCGGGGACCGCAATCCGCTGCACAGCGACCCGTGGTTCGCCAAGGAGCTGGCCGGCTTTCCGAAGCCGATCATGCACGGGCTGTGCACCTATGGGTTCGCCGGCCGAGCGTTGGTCGCCGAACTCGGCAATGGCGACGCCAGCGCCATCACCTCGATCGATGCACGGTTCACCAAACCGGTCTTTCCCGGCGAGACGCTGACCACCTTGATCTGGCACACCGAACCCGGCAAGGCGGTGTTTCGCACCGAGGCTGGCGCGCCCGACGGCAGCGATGCGCGGCTCGTGCTCGAGGACGGCGCGGTCGAATACACCGCGCGCTAACGCCCAGCGATTTGGCTTTGCTGGTTTAGCGGCGCCGCCATCGCGGCACTCTGCGGCCATGGCATTCAAACTCACCTACAGCGACGGGCATGAGACTGAGTACGACGACAACACGAAGTGGGAAGTCGAAAACGGTGTCGTCAAGATGGGCCGCGAGGCAGGCAGCTGGACGGTCTTTCTCTCCCCGAGTCATTGGGCGACCCTCGAGCTGGTGACGGGCAAAGATTCCGACAAAGGCGACGACGGCGACCACGAAGACGACGACAAGGGCGACGACAAGGACGACAGCTGATCATCAGCCGCTCGCTACGGCGCCCGCGGGAGCCCGCGTCGAGGTGATGAACTCGAGCAGCGCTGCGTTATACCGGCGAGACTCGCTGAGGTAGAGACCGTGGCCGGCGCCGTCGATGGTCATTAACCGGCAGTCGGGAATCAGCGATACGGTCTTACGCGCGGTCAGATCAATCGGCATCGAGGCGTCGGCGGTCCCGTGGATGAGCAGAGTCGGGACCGTGAGCTCAGCGAACTCCGAACGGAAGTCGGCGCGCACGAATGCATCACTGGTCCGGGTGAGGATGGGCAGCGGCACCGCGGCGATCGTGTTCAGCGTCCAGTCCATCAGCTGCTGGGACACGCGATGCTCGCCATAGAAGTACTCGGCTTTGCCGCTGATCTCCATCCAGTCGCCGATGTCGCGAAGCATGACTTCGCGCGACTGCGCCGCGAGTTCGTCGGGTATCCCCTCGGGATTGTCGGGGCCCTGCAAGAGCATTGGCGTCACCGTGCCACTCAGCACAACGCGGGCGACGCGTCCGGCCCCGTGCCGAGTCAGGTAGCGAACAACTTCTCCCGATCCCATCGAATGACCGATCAAGGTGATGTCGGACAGATCGAGCTGCTCGATCAGCGCGGCCAAATCGTCGGCCAGCGTGTCAATGTCGTAGCCGGTCGGTGGCCGGTCGGAGCGTCCGTGGCCACGACGGTCGTAGGTGATGCAGCGAAATCCAGCCGCCATCAATTCCGTGAGCTGGTAGCCCCACATGTCGCCGTTGAGGGCCCAGGCGTGCGCGAACACCACCGGCTCGTTGCCCGGATAGTCGGTGTAGAAGAGCGAAAACTGTTCTGCTGTTTGGATATATGGCACGGTCTTAACTCCTGTCGATGGTCGGTGCGCGGCAGCGGACGTGTGCCTGCGTCGGCACCTTGCCCAGGAAGCCGACGACACGGGCCAGTCGTCCGTCGGCGCCGACGGACGCAACGTCGAAGCTGATCACGAGTGGATCATCGCCGTCGCGGCCCAGGCCCCAGGTGAATCGGGCGTCGTCGTGGTGGGCGTCGACCGGGCCGGCCAAAGCGAAGACGTGGCCGGGGAATTGGCCTCGTTCATGGTGCATGTCCTTCCGTTTTCGGTGGTCAGGCTTCGATCGTGGACGGGTCCGCTGCATGCTGTCGATTACCCGAGAGGTAATCGTGGGCGTGTGCCTGCGCGACTAGCATCGAGACGGTGACGACTCTGGCGCAGCGTTCCTCGGCAACACCTTCGGTCGGTCAGCTGCTGCGTGAATGGCGCGAGCGGCGCCGAATAAGCCAGCTCGACTTGGCGATTCAGGCGAATATCTCGGCCCGGCATCTGAGCTTCGTGGAGACCGGCCGGTCGCGTCCGACCCCGGGAATGATCCTGCGGCTCAGCGAGCAACTCGACGTGCCGCTGCGTGAGCGCAATGCGCTGCTGCTGGCCGGCGGCTACGCGCCCGCCTATCCCGAGCATTCGCTCGACGAGCCGGAATTGACGCGGCTGCGCGCGGCGTTGCGTCAGATCCTCACCGGACACCAGCCGTATCCGGCATTGGTCGTCAACCGATGGTGGGAGATGCTCGACGGCAACGCGGCCGTGGCGGTGCTTACCGAAGGATGCGACCCCGCACTGTTGACGCCGCCGGTGAATGCGCTACGGGCGTCACTGCACCCGGACGGTATGGCGCCGCGGATCGTCAACCTGGCGCAGTGGCGGGCGCACATCCTCGAGCGGCGGCACCGCCAAGTGCACACCACGCGGGGGAAGCACAGCTGGCCGAGTTGTCGGCCTACCCGGGGGGTGTGGCCGTTGGTGCAGTTCGCCACGGCCTGCTACCCTTTGTCTCCCCGGCTCGTTCACAATGCCGCACAGCCGCCCAGCGGCACGCGCTTTCGGGTATTGCCGCTGTCTGAAAACCACGTTCTGCGAGTATGCGGGTGCCAGCAGCTTCACTGCCACCATGCGGTCCATCACGGTGTCTTCGACCTCACACACCTCGCCGAGCCCGGGTCATGGGTTGAGACTTTAGGGGTGCGGCGTCGCTTTCCGCAGCCTAGCTCCAAGCATTCGGCGTGAGCCGTACAACGCTCTCTACCGAGTGCTTGCCGAACCGACGGATTCAACGGTTTAGTACTGCGGATTGACCTAACGCACACCACCCCATCGGGACGTGGGCCACACAATGAACCTTGCCTTACCGATGACATTGCCCACCGGCACGGTGCCCGCCGTGGGATCGCCTGTGCAGAGCAATCCATTGATTGCGTCGGCGGGGGTGCTGGTGCAGTGGGCCCGGGAGTCCGCCGAGTGGGTGCGGTTGTCCCCCCATGACCCACAACCGTCCCGGCGGGACGTGGACCGGCCCGAACTCGGGGCCCAGACACGGGTACACCGACGGGTCGGCGTTCATTGTGGCTGGATCCAGATACGGCTCCGTCAACCGTGTGCCGTTAACCGTCAGCCCGGTATTGACTCGGCATTGCACGGTTTGTCCACCCACCGCGATGACCCGCTTGACGAAGTCGGTCTGATCCTGATCACCGGGGTTCCACACCGACGGGCCCTCAAACAGGATCACGTCACCTGGCTGCGGCGAGCCGAAGCGGTACGAGAGTTTGTCGACGATGACGTGGTCGTCCACACAGCCGCCGCAGCCGTGGATAGTAGGTTCCATCGCCTCGGACGGGATCGTGTACAGCCGAGCAACGAACATCACCACGACGAAGTACAGGACCACCAGGATGACCACCACGATAAGGACTTTGCGTAGCACGCCCTGCCTTCGTTCCGGCGCTTTGGACGCCTCGGCGGGCGTCGTCGGGCTACTACTGCCGGATGCGTCTGAACTGACGTTTTCCGGGGAGCGCTCAGGTAAGTCCGCCGCGTCGGTGCCACCAGTCACAGGATCAGCGTAGCTATGCGCCTGAGCTGGGGGGAGGTGAGCACGATGGACGCCGCGCTGCGCCGGATACTCGCTGAGCTTCTGGCGCTGCGGGTGGAACCTCGGCGATTGCCCACGCATTAGCATCGTGTGACGCCGAGCACTCCTCTGACTGCCAGCCCGTGGGTGTATCCACCACTTGTATTTCTGTGGTCGCAGGGCCTGGCGTCGACTGGGTGATGGACACCGGCCCAGACATGACCAGCACGACAGCAAAGGTTCAGGCTAAAGCGGACGACCGGGGATGGAGCGGGGGCATGCCCCCGACACCCACTGCTCCTGGGGAGACTAGGTGAACTTGACTGAAGCCGATCGTGGCGGCAATCGCCGCAACGCTGCTCGGCTGTGGTGGTGTCGCCCACGCTGACCCCAACAAGACCACCGCCCGCAACCGGCAGCGAACTGGCCGCCGGGCGCCCGGATTGTCGCTTCAGTGATCAAGCGCGTCGAGTAGTCCCTTCCGCCCCTGCGAAAGACTAAGGCTTCCAAAACAATTCATCGACGGCACGCCTTAAGCGTGTGATTTATCGCGAAGGCAAGCCAAATCACTGCACATCCACACCAAAACATCCAAAGGATCGTCAGCCCGCCAACAATACCGCCAGCATCCTGACCGGATTGTGTCCCGTCGCTTGCAATCTGACCAGCAGAGATGAGCCACGAGTGGGGCGGGGCGTTTTGGAAGACCAACGCCTACGCCCCTTGGCCGGTGTGGATCTGGCTCAACGGGCACACCAGCGCACAGCGCCAGTGCGAACGGCTCGACATCGGCTACAGCGCCCTGGACAACGGCTTCCGTGACTGTGAGGACTCCCCGGCGATGCAGCGGATCTGTGGCCGGCTCGGCTTGGGCGCGGTGAACACGTTCTGGAACTCCTGAGCCACCCCGATCGTGGCGACTCCGGAGCGGCCGGTGCGCGCCTGGGCAGCCAGATACGGGCGCATCGCATCGACCTTGCGGTCGCCTTTGCAAAACCGCACCACCGGGATGTGGTCATCGACGGCGAAACGATCCACCGCCGCCCGGAATGCGGCACCGATCTTCTCCAGGATCGCCGGCGAGGGGATCGGATAGCCCAGATGCGCGGTCATAAACGGCACCACCTGCCCACCCACCTGCAGGTTCGGCACATAGCCGTTCAAATAGATCCGATCCAGACATTCGAGATCCAACTGCACATGCCCATCAAGCACATCGTTGACCGTTACCGTTGCAGCCATGACCCAAGCGTGGCCCCAACATGCCGACCTGACCAGCCGCTTTCAGGGCCGGCGTCGGACCGCCAGCGCAACACCCGCATCACCGCACGCGACCGACCAGCCCAACCACCACCTCGACGGTCCGAGGCCGGCCTGATTAGACAAACATCAAACAAAGGGGTTGGCGAAATGTTCATCCGTGTTCTAATCCTCATCGCGGCGGCCGCCGCGGCCGCGGTTGGTTCGGCGGCACCGGCCACCGGAACCTCGGCGCCCCTATTTCCCGGGCCGTTCCATGCGTCGTGCGACGCCGGCACCTACGAAGACTCCAACGGCGCGTGCGTCCCAGATCCCGGCGCTAACCCGTATGGCGCTACCGCGCAATGCCGGGACGGCACCTAACTCGGACAGCCAGCACTGTTCCGGCACCTGCTCGGATCATGGCGGCGTCGCAGAGTGGCTCGTGGCAGGCTGTTAAGTCGGCGGCTCGTTGCGACACGCGCAAAGGTCATCTCATCGGCACAAGTTGACTACGGCGCTGCAAGACTGGCAGACATGACCACGCCGAACACAATGACGCTGTATCTCATCTCGCGGCGCCACTGCAATTCCGCATCGACAACCCCGAGGTGCTAGCCGACGCCAGCCAGCTATTCCCGCACGAGCATGACTTCGATCAAGCCGGCCTCGACCTGATGTCGCCAGCAGCAATGTGCAACATCGCCAACGCGTTGAAAATGGTTTCGACGGTGTCCATCCACCGCGCGATGAGTAACGTCACCATGCCGGGCGCAGCCGTTGTCAACACCAATCTGACGCTTAGACTTAGGGCCGCAGCGAGCGGCGGGGCACGGTATCTGGTTCACCCTCGTCCTCGCATGACCACGCCAACTCGGCGACCTAGGTGGGCGACATGTCGGGGATGCCGGCGGGCGCATCGGCCAAGTCGGCGGCTCCCATGGTGTGGTTCGCGCTGTCGTCCATGGCAACTACGCCGTTGTCGGTCTCAGTAACAATTGGAATAGGCCAACATCGCACTGGAGTCCAATTCGCCGGTATCTATCGAGTCGGTGCCCGTCAAAGTTGCCATCTGGCTGTCGGCATCGTAGAGGCTCACGCCTTGCTGCAAGAGCCGACAATAATGATGCGCCTCGACGATCACCTGCGACGGGTTGAGGATGACGTAGCCCAGCGAGCGCATATGCTGCAAGAGCCATTGATCCTCTGCCGCTGAGAAGCCACCTTGCCCGTGTGCGGGTGGGGCTGCCGGCTGACGTTGGTTGGGCTGCAGCGCGGGTGCCGGCGCTTTCGGAACCGGTATTGATGGCTGCGGCGCTGCCGGTGGTGCGGCTTGCGCGGGCGGCTTGGGCGGCACTGACGGCTTTGGCGGTGTGGGCACTTGCAGAGTCGGCGCCATTGCGGGCGTTGGCTTTTCCTCGTGGTAGAAGACCGTCCCGAACCACGTCGCCGCCGCGCCGGTGACCAGCACTGCAGTAACTACCATGCACCAGCGAAGCGGCGGGCGCAGCGAGCGTCGGGGCACGGTGTCTGGCTCAGCCTCGTCCTCGCATGACCACGCCAACTTGGCGAGTTCGGTCGGCGACGCGTCGGGCAAGCCGGCAGCGGCGTCGGCGAAGTTGGTGGCCGCCATGGTGTCGGCGTGGTCCTCGGCCAAGTCGGCGGCTCCCGTGGTGTGGTGCGCGCTGTCGTCCATGGCAACCGAACCTACGCCGTTGTCGGCGAGATTGGGGGCACGATAGCAGCCCATCCTGTCACTGCTCGGCGAGTACCCGGTACACAGTCGCCCGGCTTACACCGAGCGCGGCGGCGATAGTGCTTGCCGACTCACCATTAGCGTGCATCCGCTGCGCCAAGCCGGCTTTCGACTGGTCAAGCGCCCGCGCTCAGTCTTGGCAGCTTCCGCCTCGAGCCACGCGTCCAGATCGGCGATGTCGTAAAACATATGTCGGCCAAGGCGATAACTGCGCGGACCCGTACCCATGTAGAGCCAGTACCTCAGCGTCGACTCGGGTAACCCACCCAGGTAATCGGCTGCGGCCTTGGTGCCCAATCGAACCACTGATGTTGCGGTCATCGCATTACTTCCTGTCGTCGCTCAATGCGCGTGTAGCCCAGGGCGGCGGCGCGGCCCGCCGGCTCTCGGGTGGGTTGGATCCATCGGTTCATTGTCGTTCACCGAGGTAATCGTGGAATTGGTCATGGTATGCCGATCCGTATCTCGCCCTGCCTCAAGCCCGTTTGCTCTGTGGACTCAACTCACCCTGACACGCAGGGAATCACGCTTTGGCAGTCGTGGAGGTGGTCGCAAATCCGCTGGATTGACAGGACTTGCTTCGCTGTTCTCGCTGGGCGTTACCCTGTTGTTCGGCATGCCTATGCTCGCTACTGCCGGCGACAAAGACGCAGGGGGGTGCGGGCGTGGTGCTGGGCGTGCTCTGGATGGCGTGGGGAGGCATGTGGGTGCTGGTCTGGACCGCCTTCGCGATCCAGCACACGTTAAGGGGGCGGCAATAGTCGGCAACTCCTACTGCCGCAGCGGTCATCGTTTCCATCGGAGGGTAGGGCGGTCAGAATCTCAGCTGTTCCCGACAGTCTCTGCACTCACAGCACCGACCAGAGAGGTGTGAGCTTGCACATGAGGAGCCGTGTTCGGCTAGGAATCATCGCCGCGAGCATTGTGCTGCTGGCGGCATGCGGTGCAGGTAACCAAGCGACGGAGAAACCGGCCGAGTCCCACGCCCAGGCCGCTGTTATCGGCACGCCAGTGCGGGATGGGAAGTTCGAGTTCATCGTCACCTCGGTCGACCGGTCGAAAACGGCCGGCAACCCATCGAACGAGTACGAGCAATCAACCGCGCAGGGCGAATACATTAACGTGCACCTGTCAGTAAAGAACACCGGCAACGAGGCGCAATCGTACTTCGCGTCAAATCAGAAACTCATCGTCGGCGGCAAGAAATTCGATGCCGCGTCGATCTTGGGCCTCAAAGGTGACGGCGATTCCATCAACCCGGGACTCGGCATTGACACAGTGGTGTCGTTCGATGTTCCAGTGGGGACGAACCCAGACTCAATCGAACTGCATGACTCCGCGTTCAGCGGCGGAGCGACAGTAAAGCTGTGAGGTGCGAAGACACGAATTGTCTGCGGCGTCCTAGCCCTCGGTTTGTCGGCTCTTCGGTGCCGTCGCTCTCTGCGGTAGCGGGGCCGCGCCACTGGCCTTGCGAACTTTCCCTCCTCCTCGTAGACCATTACCGCCCACCGGGTCGGACCGGTGACCGCCACGTCGGTGATGGCCTCACCGTCTGTGGTGCGCAGATAATGAGCGCAATGCAGGACAAATGAGTTGACTACTGATCGCGTTAGTGTTGCGTGTCACGACAAAGTTTGAGTTGCGCGGGCGGCACTTGACGACTTTGCGGTCTTCGCGATCGTTTCGAAGCCACGAGGATTGCCTTTGAAAAAACACACAATCAACGACGCCATAGTCCAGGCGGGCGTGATCAGCAACGCCGCCAACACCATGGCAGCGACGGACTGCCACAATCGGTTCAAGTAGAAATGGGCGGGGCTTCGCATATCCAGCGGGTCTCGACTACCGCTGTTGATCCAGCCAGCGACGAAGAAGGAAACGAGCCACGTGACGAGCGCGCCCAGGCAATACACCAACAAGAACCCTGTGGGACGTAGGGCATGGGTAGCTAGGGCGCAGGTTCCAGCCACGGATAAAACGGCGGTGGCAGGCCCTAGGATGTGGCGGGCAGCTACGAACAGGCGCCCCCAGACTGGGAGAATCCCGTGATGGGTGAGGGCGTGAATGTTGCCCCACAACCACCGCCGTCTCTGTTTGATGTAGTCGCTGCGGGTCCATGGACTAGTTAGCTCAACATACTCATGGAACCAGCCCCAGCGCAGACCCAGGGCGGCGGCATTCTGACCTACCACCAGATCTTCCGACGCGAAGATCTTGTAGTCCCAGGTTACGATCCGCTCGGTGCGAGCGGTCATAAACAGGCCTTCACCGTGTGCATACACAGGTCGCTTGAGTACCCCCTGTGCGAACGAGCACCAGACCAGGCACGTGAGCAACCGCATATCGTCCATATGACTTAACAGGAAGTGCCTAATCCCGTGATTTCCATACAAAATACGTGGAGCAGTAACTCCTTGGCAGATGTCGTAATCCCCGATGAACCCCGTCATCACATATTCACGGGTCGGCTCGACATCGTCATCGAGGAAGAGAAGCTTGAGAGTCTGATCGAAACTCATTCCGTTCTCTTCACGGATCCGGCGGCTGTACTCCAGCGCTCTGGCCTTCGCCACGGGAAGACAGGAGAAGTCTTCGGGCACCACGTAAACGCAATCGGCATCGTCGTACCGGGTCGGGAATCCCGGCTCCAATACAACCCAAATCTGATAATGCATGGGCAGGTTATACGAGTGAATCCGAGATATGATCTCGATGACTCGTTCCTGCTCTTTTCCGAGTGTCGTTATCTGGATAACCAGATTTTTATATTTGCTTTCATCGGTACGAAATGCGGCATGAAACCACCACTCTCCGATGCTGAACAACGCGAGTTCGACATACGGCATGCCGAAAGCGGCCAATGCAGCGTACCAGAGCACTGCATGCAACCAATTTGCGCTTTCGATCATTAGGAGATCCTTCTCGCTGGCATCAGGGCGCCGTTAGTCAATGTGGCTACCTGATTGGCAGTAATCCGGTTGTTGACTGTTTCGACTGCGGAAATTAGCGGCGTGGAAATTCCCAACGATTTGGCGAACGTCAATGCCGCCGATACATCCTTCGGAAGGCACGCGCCACCATAGGCGCCCAAGTTAAGTGTTCCGTAGGTAGGATGCCAGATGCTTTCGGCACTTTTGACAGTGATAGAAAATGCCAAGTCGATCTCGGTCTGAGTGAACCCGATCTGACCGGCCGCCTCACGCATCTCGTTGAAGAATGAGATCTTGGCTGCGTTCGCAAGGTTATGAATATACTTTTGGAATTCGGCGACATCCCAGCTCGTGAGAACGACCTCTGCCTCAAACGTCCCGTACAGTGCGTACATCTCCTGTTGCGTTCGCCGATCCTGCAAATCGGTTCCTAATAGCACTACAGTTGGATTCAGGAAATCTTCTCTCGCCGACTGCTCCCGCAGATATTCCGGGTTATAGCAGACTCCGAAATCGACCCCGGCACGTCCGCCTGACACCGTTTCGAGCCTTGGAACGAGTCGACTCCTTGTTGAACCCGGAAGCATCGTCGACCGATAGACAACAACCGGATAGGTGTTTGATTGGCACCGGCGGAGCGCGGCACCGATATCGTTTGTCGACTCCGTGAGATGAGAGAAGTCGAGCCCGAAATCATTAGTAGGTGTCGGAACCGATACCAGGATTAGGTCCACTCCGTCCAGATTCAGATCGGGCGGAAGACAAGCTCTGTGACCGTCTCGCCGCAGCATCTGCACTCGTGATGCGCTGATGTCGACGTAGGAGACGTCATGTCCGTACGATACAAAGCCCTTGCCTGTTGCGGTGCCGACGGTCCCGGCACCCACGATGACAATCCGAGACACGGCGCCCTCGATTCTTTTAGGCGAGGTGATCGACTGCGATCACCCCAGCTTGTTGGAGACACTGACTTCGCTCAGCGGCGAACCCTGACGGCCGATCGCGAGTACCGCACAAGATTCCACCGCGAAGCCGATCTGGCCGCGACGCTTTGGCACCCGAATATTGTCGCGGCGCACGATCGCGGCGAGTTCGATGGCGAACTGTCGATTGCGATGGACTATGTCGAGGGCGCCGACGCCGCGCGGTTGGATGAAAGACCGGTACCCCCTCGCCAACGGCATGCGCGGATACTACTGCCGTCGCGGTGGCCGCCCATCGGTTTGTGGGAATAGCTTTAGGCAAGGCTGGGAGGGGTGGGTGAGAATCTCAGGCTCGATCGCCCCGCGACCATTACCCGGCTGTGGGCGACCGGGGCGCCGATCACGCTCGATCCCAGTATGGAAAGTTATGTGCGACACGAGGTCGCGTACGGCGAGTGAGCTCGCAGATTGGAGGCCGGTCTTGCCGGGTGCGTAGTTCTCGATCAGTGCTCAAGATCGGTTCCCGCCTCGACGTGCGCCCGTGAGTCTTGCTTGTCGGGGGTGCGAAGCTCGGGGTTAAAGCCTAAGGGCCTCCGTTCCGTCCGGGGGAGCGACCGGGCGAGGGAAAGACCGGACGGGCGAACGTAAGTGAACTCCTGATGATGCCTCGTCACTTTAAGCTCGGGAAGGCGGGATGGTTACCCGGGTGTAGGGCCTGGCCGCTGGTGGAGGCGGCAGGCGGCGACCGGAGAAGAACTGTCGGTCGTGTGAGCACCGCTGGCCTCGGGGTAGAGGGAGCGCCCATCCCGGTCGTGTCTTGTGTACGCGAAACGTGGAAACCCCGTCGGGTCCGAGACTTTCGTTGTCTCGGTAGGCCGATCGCAAGAGGGGCGGAATCCCTCGGCGGGACAGGATGCCCAACAAGCGGATGCCGGTGGCCGAAAGGCGACGGGACTCGCGGCGAATTGCCGTCACTCCAAGGCGGTCGTCGTGGGGAACCGGCCGGATGCCGGCCCGAGCGGCCGGACCCGAAAGGGTGCTGACGTGGGCAGGTGAGCCTTTGAACACCGAGGCCAAGACCTGATGAACCGAAGGGACAAGTTGGACACCATCGCGGTGAACGGACCCGAGGGCGGGGTTGTGGAGTGGGATTTCGTCGATTGGCGTGCCCATGAGCAGAACGTAATCCGGTTGCGGCGCAGGATCTTCAAGGCGACGCGGGAGCAGGACTGGGCCAAGGTCGGGTCGCTGCAGAAATTGATGCTGGGGTCGTGGTCGAACACGCTTGTTAGCGTGCGGCAAGTCACCCAGCGCAATACCGGGCGTCGGACGGCGGGTCTCGACGGCGAGGTCGCTTTGGCCTCGTTGCAGCGAGCAGACATAGCGGTGCGCGTGCACCGCAGTCGCGCGAGCTGGGACCCGATGCCGGTTCGGCGTGTGTACATTCCGAAGGCTGGCGGCAAGCAGCGCCCGCTGGGTATTCCGGTGTTGATGGACCGGTGCCACCAGGCGCGGGTTCGCAACGCGCTGGAACCGGAGTGGGAGGCCAGATTCGAGGCCCGCTCGTATGGGTTTCGTCCTGGCCGCGGCTGCGCCGACGCGATCGGCTCGCTGTATTCGATCCTGAGGGGCCCTGGTGCCCAACGGGTTTGGATTCTCGATGCCGATCTGTCGGCCGCGTTCGATCGGATCGATCATGACCGGCTGCTCGATGCGCTCGGCGACTTCCCCGCACGGGGAATGATCGCGGGCTGGTTGAAGGCCGGTGTGTTCGAGCCGGGTAAGGGCTTCGCCCCGACCGAGGAGGGAACTCCGCAAGGCGGGGTGATCAGCCCGTTGTTGATGAACGTGGCGCTGCACGGGCTGGAGGAGGCTGCCGGGGTCTGCTACCGCCAAACCGGTGTCAACGCCGGGACAGCGGTGCCGGGAACCCTGGTCAGGTATGCCGATGACATGGTGGTCTGTTGTGTTTCGCGGCGGCAGGCCGACGATGTCAAGGAGCGGCTTGCCCACTGGCTGGCGCCGAGGGGGCTGGTTTTCAACGAGGACAAGACGCGCATCGCGCACCTCGAAGAGGGCTTCAACTTTCTCGGTTTTAACCTGCGCCGCTACCGGCGTGGGAAGCGGCCTGGCAAGCTGTTGATCACACCGAGCCAGGATGCGGTCAGGCGAATCCGGCGCAGGCTCGCCGAGGAGATACGTGGTATGCGTGGCTCCAACGCGATGGCCCTTATCGCCAGGCTCAACCCGATCATCCGGGGTTGGGCCGCCTACTACCGGGGGGTGGTGTCCAGCAAGGTGTTCGCGGCGCTGGACAGCCACGTGTGGTGGCTCACCTATCGGTGGGCGTGCCGCGCCCATCCCAATAAGTCGAAGAAGTGGGTCGTGCGCCGCTACTTCGGCAGGTTCAACCGGTTCAGGAATGACCGGTGGGTGTTCGGTGCCCGCGATCGGGTGCTCAACGATCGTGGCGATATCGCCTTTCTCACCAAGTTTTCCTGGACCAAAATCGTCCGGCACCGACTGGTCGCGGGTAGGGCGTCTAAAGACGACCCCGACCTGTCCCAGTACTGGGCTGCGCGGCGGCGAAAGATGATGGCCCCGTTGGACAGCTACAACCTGCGCCTGCTCGTCGAGCAGGACGGGCGCTGCCCACTGTGCGGGGAGCACGTCTTGACCCCGGATCAGCCCCCGCAATCCCCGCACGAGTGGGAGCGCTGGTGGCTGAGCATCATCAAACGGGCGATCGCCGCCGACTACCTCACCCATCATGGGCGAGGCGGCGGGCCGGACGGAAACCGAACCCGCCTGGTACACACCTCATGTCATCGCAGCCTGCGGGCTCGCCACGGCACGAGACCGGAACCCGCAACGCCCTCGGGGCTTGCTTGAGCCGTGTGCGGGGAAACCCGCTCGCACGGTTCTGAGGGGGCCCTGGCGCAGCAATGCGCCGGGGCTACCCGACCAACAGGTCAGGGGCGGTTTTAGGGTTCCAACGTGGTCGGTGTCGTTGGCCGCTCGGGGCTTCGTCCTCACCGACAGCGGCGCAACGGTCGTCGTGGTCATTCCGTTTGACGGAAGGCTTGCGCAGCCGCGCTGCTTGGTCTTGCGCCCGGCACAGTTCGGCGGTCCAGGGTGGGCGCAAGGTGGTGTCGCGGCGGTGCAGGGTGGGGGGGTGCCAGGGTGCCGGCCAGGCGCCACCAGAGGGCGGCGGCCGGCATTTCTGTCGGTCGTGGGCCGTGGCTGTTAAGGGAGTCGGACAGGAGGGTGGGGATGTCGGCGCCCGCGCGTGCGGCGTTGTCGAGGTGGGCGGCGAGTTGGGGCCAGAACGGGTCGGCGGCCGAGCGCCCCGGGTTGACCGACGTCGCGGTGCCGCTGCGCCTTCGTCACGGTCACCGAGAGTTGGCTTTTTTCAGCATGACCGCCGTGGTCGGCGCGCCGCTGGATGTGACGGTCGCCGAAGTGGCGATCGAATCGTTCTATCCCGCCGACGCGGAAACCGCTGCGGCGCTGCACACTATTGGAAAGTGAGCCAATGACCGACACCGCCGCAACCGAGTTGATCCAAGCGCAAGTCCCGCTGTGCGCGACCCTGGGTATCACCGCGGACAGCTTCCGGCCCGACGAGGTAGTGCTGAGTCTGGATTGGGCGCCGACTCTGTGCACGGGTAACGACGTGCTGCACGGCGGAATCGTCATGGCACTGGCGGACTCGGCGGGTGGGGTCTGTGCATTTCTGAATCTCCCCGACGGGGCGGCAGGAACCGCAACCATCGAGTCCAAGACAACTTCCTGGCCGCCACCCGCTCCGGAACGGTGAAGGCGCACACCCGCCCACTGCACATCGGAAAGCGCGTCATTGTGCTCGAAACGGAGGTCCGCGGGGACAACGGCACGCTGGCCGCGAAAGTGCTGCAAACCGAGGCGATTCTGTGATCAGCGAGCGAGGCGGCGCGCCAGCAGCTCGGTGAATTCGCGCGCCCGATCCGGATTATCGAGCGCGTAGCTGGCTGCGGTCGCGCGATCGCCGTCGTCGCCGTGCCGCACCAGGATGGCAATGCCGTCATCGGCGACCGCGTCGAATGCGTCTTCGTCGGTGATGTCGTCGCCGAGGTAAATCGGCAATAACGGACTGGGCTTTTCGGTATCGCCGATGTGGGCGAGTACCCAGCGCAGCGTCTTGCCCTTGTCCCAGTCGATATTTGGACGTAGCTCGATGACTTCGCGACCGGTCGTGACACGAAGCGCAGTGCGCTGGCCGGTGGTTCGTACCGCTGCGGCAACCTCGCCGACCCGGTCACGCGCGACGTTGCGGTAATGCACGGCGACACCAAACCGCTTGTGCTCCAGCATGACACCCGGGACGTGACCGAGTTGGTCGGCCAGCTCGGCGGTCGCCTTCTCGAGCACCGGGATACTTTCCACCGCTACGGCATTTTCGTGGTGTGCGCCGTCGGGCCCGGTCAGCTCGAAACCGTGACTGCCCGCATACCAGATGCCGGGCAGGCCGACCCGCTCGCGCACATCGGCGAGGTCGCGGCCGCTCAGTATCGCAACGGGACACTGTGCAGTCAGCGATCTCAGCGCATCGGCCGCACCCTCGACCAGCCGGGCTGCGTCGGGGATCTCGACGATGTCGGAGAGCGTGCCGTCGAAGTCGAAGAACACCGCCGGGCGCCGGCCGGTCACCGCGTCAAGAGCGTCGAACCCGTCGGGCAGCTCGGACATCCGGCGGTCGCCGGCGCGCACGTTGATCTCATGCAGGTCGGTGATCACCGCGTCGGCCCCGCGGCCGCGCAGCTCGTCGGCACGTCCGGTGGTGTCGAGCCCTACCACCAATGCGAATCCACCGGCCCGGGCGGTGGCCACGCCGTCGGCGGTTGCCGTGACGATGGCACACCGGCCGGGCAGCACCGACAGGCGGTCGTCTGTGGCGACACCGGCGTCGTGCAGCTGCGTGACGAGCGGGTGATCGGTTACCGGGCGGTGCAGGTCGAACAACACCGCGTCATGGCGGCGCGGGTCGATGGTGACCGACAATTCGGCTGTCCTGCCTTCCCGGCGCGCCGCTGCGGCGCCGGTAGCCAGGCTAGTGCTAGTCAGACCGATTTGTTGGCGAACAGCAGGACCGAACCTTGGCTGAGCATTTCCAAACGTGTGACGGCCGCTTCAATACCGTTGGCCAGTTCGTCGACGTCGGCTGCGGCGCTGTAGTCGGCCGTGATGCCGAACACCAGGTCGTCGACGTAGCTGAGCACCGCGACACCGGTGCGCAACCGCAGCGCGATGGGGGGAATGGGCAGCAGGCCGGCCACCTTGCTGCCCATCATCTTCAGCTGGCGCCGTGGACCCGGGACATTGGTTGCCAGCGTCACGATGCCGCGTTGCGGTAGACGGGTGAGTAGTCGAATCACCCATGAAGACAACATGAACGGGACATAGTTGGACGCCGACACGGCCACATTGCCCGCTTGTCGCTGTCCGCTGTGCTTGGCCCTGGTCATCCGGCTATGGACGATCCGCAATTGCTGGATCGCGTCGTCTTGTTCGACGGGCAGATAGGGCAGCAACACCGAGAGGCGGTTGCCCGGCTTGTCGAGCGCGTCTGGCGAACGCACGGACACCGGCACCAGCGTGCGCAACGAGTCCGGTCGTGGCTCCTCGCCGCGGTGCAGCAACACCGAGCGGAAGCCCCCGGTGATCGCGGTGAGCGCGACATCGTTAACGGTCACGTCGAACTTGCGGCACACCTGTTCGATGTCAGCGAGGGGAACGCGCACCGCGCGATAACGTCGCATCGCGGTGACCGGCCCGACCAGCGACGAGTCGGCGTTCGGCCGAAGCAACCCGGCCGCGAGTTCGGCGGCCCCGGTCACCGTCCGCGCGGCCGCGTCGGTGATGCCGGTGGCCGTTCGCCACAGGTTGTGCAATGGATTGCTGCGCGGGCTGCGTTCGGGCACCGGCTTCAGGTGTGCGACCGCCTTCCGTTTGGCGGCGACGGGCCGGGCGAATGCGTCCCCGTCGACGTCGTCGCACAGTCGGGTCAGGATGCGCGTCGCCGAGATTCCATCAGCCATGCAATGGTGGATTTTCATCAGGATCGCCCAGCGATTGCCCTTGAGGCCCTCGATCACCCAGCATTCCCACAGCGGGCGATCGCGATTCAGGCGGTGCTCCAACACGTCGGCGACAACTCGGAACAGTTCGGCGTCGTCGCCGGGTCGCGGGACTGCTATGCGGCGCACGTGACGGCTGAGCTCGAATTCCGGATCGTCGACCCACTGCGGAGCACCGAGATCGAACGGTTGGGTATGCAGCATTTGCGTGCAGCGTGGTATTTTCCGGATCCGCTCTGACAGAACGTCTTTGAGCTTGTCGTGATCGGGAGCGCAGCCGTCGATGATCGCGATTCCGCCGATCGCCAGGCTGACGTTTCGGTCCGAATCTTCGGCCATGAGGAAACCCGCATCGAGCGCATTGAGGTGGTCCACGACTTGTTACCGCCGTTCACGTCTGGGGATCCCTACGAGTATCCGCTGGCCGTCTGGGCGGAAGGTGGCGGCGAGATTAAATCATGTAAACAACTGCTGTCCATCGGTGTGGCAAGGCTATTCACGAACCTTCATCGTGCTCGCTCAACCAGGTTTGCTCGGCGACGCGGCGAAAGTTTGCGCCCAGCACCGCGCCAACGTCGGCCTCGAGCGTCGGAGTGTTGGGGCCCAGGAACAGATCTCCAGGCCGGTGCGTGGGCTGCAGTGCGATCCGGCGGGCGCCGTCGCAGCCGCGTTCATTTTTCCAGATCGGCTTCCGTCCCCACGCCGTGAGACCGGTGTCGTCGGCGTCGAGGCAACCGCAGCCGGCAATGTTGGCGTGGTTGTAGGTGGGCAGCATGGTGGGCTATTTGCTGCTGCGATGGCAATATCGAACGTGCATTCGATAGACTGCAGCTGTGGGTTGGAGCAACGGCCCGCCGAGCTGGGCGGAAATGGAGCGGGTGCTCGACGGGAAGCCGCGCCGTGCCGGCACGCCATCTGTGTGGGGGCCACCGGATGATGTGCCCTGGTCTCGCAAGCGGGTGGCGTATCAGCCGCCGGACGATAGCCGGACGGTCCGCTCATCCGTCGTGTATGCCGAGTTGCACACGCATTCGGCGTTCAGCTTCCTCGACGGGGCCAGCACGCCAGAGGAGCTGGTCGAGGAGGCGGCGCGGCTGGATCTGCGGGCGATCGCGCTGACCGACCACAACGGCCTCTATGGGGCGGTGCGGTTCGCGGAAGCGGCCGCGGAATTGGACATGCAAACCGTGTTCGGCGCCGAGCTGTCATTGGGGTCCAGCGCCCGGACCGACGACCCCGATCCGGCGGGCCCGCATCTGCTGGTGTTGGCTCGCGGCCCGGAAGGCTACCGGCGGTTGTCGCGGCAACTGGCCGCGGCGCATCTGGCCGGCGGCGAGAAAGGCAAGCTGCGGTTTGACTTCGACGCGCTCAGCGACGCGGCGGGCGGGCACTGGCGCATCCTGACCGGTTGCCGTAAAGGTCACGTCCGCGCGGCATTGGCCACCGGCGGACCGGACGCGGCCGCGGCGGCGTTGGCCGATCTGGTGGACCGATTCGGACGTGCGCGGGTCAGCGTCGAGCTGACCCGCCATGGGCATCCGCTCGACGACGAAACCAACGCCCAACTGGCCGACCTGGCAACCCGATTCGGGCTTAGCTGTGTTGCGACTACCGGTGCGCATTTCGCCGCGCCGTCGCGGCGCCGGCTGGCGATGGCGATGGGAGCCATCCGGGCCAGGCAGTCGCTGGACGAGGCGGCCGGCTGGCTGGCCGCGCTGGGCGGTTCCCACCTGCGATCGGGTGAGGAGATGGCGCGGCTGTTCGCACAGCACCCCGGCGCGGTGACCGCCGCGGCCGAACTCGGCGAGCAGTGCGCCTTCGGTTTGGCGCTCATCGCTCCGCAGCTGCCGCCGTTCGACGTTCCGCCCGGCCATACCGAGGACAGCTGGTTGCGCGAGCTGGCGATGGCGGGTACCCAGCGCCGCTACGGGCCGAGAGCACAGGCGCGTCGAGCATATGCTCAGATCGAGCGCGAACTGGAAGTCATCGCGCAACTGGGCTTTCCGGGCTATTTCCTGGTGGTGTACGACATCACCCGATTCTGCCGAGAGAACAACATTCTGTGTCAGGGCAGGGGATCGGCGGCCAACTCGGCAGTCTGTTATGCCCTCGGCGTCACCGCGGTCGATCCGGTGGCCAACGAGCTGTTGTTCGAGCGTTTCTTGTCGCCGGTACGCGACGGGCCACCCGATATCGACATCGACATCGAATCGGATCAACGTGAAAAGGTCATCCAGTACGTCTACGGCAAATACGGCCGTGACTATGCCGCTCAGGTCGCCAACGTGATCACCTATCGCCCGCGGATCGCCGTGCGCGACATGGCCCGCGCGCTGGGTTTCTCTCAGGGCCAACAGGATGCATGGAGCAAGCAGATCGCTCACTGGAATGCGCGACCGTCGGATATCGAGGACATTCCCGAGCAGGTGATCGACCTGGCCACCCAGATCCAGAACCTGCCGCGACACATGGGCATCCACTCCGGCGGCATGGTGATCTGCGATCGTCCGATCGCTGATGTCTGTCCGGTGGAATGGGCGCGCATGGAGAACCGCAGCGTATTGCAATGGGACAAAGACGACTGCGCGGCAATCGGTTTGGTGAAGTTCGACCTGCTCGGACTGGGTATGCTCTCGGCGCTGCACTACGCCATCGATCTGCTGGCCGAGCACAAAGGCGTCGAGGTGGACTTGGCCACGTTGGACCTGTCCGAATCGGCGGTGTATGAGATGCTGGCCCGCGCCGACTCCGTCGGAGTGTTCCAGGTGGAGTCCCGCGCGCAGATGGCCACCCTGCCGCGGCTGCGGCCCAGGGTGTTCTATGACCTGGTGGTCGAGGTCGCGTTGATCCGTCCTGGCCCTATTCAAGGTGGCTCGGTGCATCCGTACATCCGCCGGCGCAACGGCGTCGACAGGATAGTCTACGACCATCCGTCGATGGAGCCGGCATTGCGGAAAACGTTGGGAGTGCCGCTGTTTCAGGAGCAGCTGATGCAGCTCGCGGTGGACTGCGCGGGTTTTTCCGCCGCCGAGGCCGATCAGCTGCGGCGCGCGATGGGATCCAAGCGGTCGGCGGAACGCATGCGACGGCTGCGCGGCCGGTTTTACGACGGCATGCGGCGAATGCACGGCGCCGACGACGAGTTGATCGACCGGATATACGAAAAGCTGGAAGCTTTCGCTAATTTCGGTTTTCCCGAAAGCCACGCGCTGAGCTTCGCATCACTGGTGTTCTACTCGTCGTGGTTCAAGCTGCATCACCCCGCGGCGTTCTGCGCGGCGCTGCTGCGCGCGCAGCCGATGGGCTTCTACTCGCCGCAGTCGCTGGTGGCCGATGCCCGCAGGCACGGCGTGATCGTGCACGGCCCGGACGCCAATGCCAGCCTGGCGCACGCCACGCTGGAAAACGGCGGTTTGGACGTGCGGCTGGGGCTGGGCGGTGTCCGTCATATCGGAGATGACCTGGCCGAGAAAATCGTCGAAGAGCGAAAAGCGCACGGCCCCTTTGCTTCTCTATTGGATTTGACGGGCCGGGTGCAGCTTTCCGTGCCGCAGACCGAGGCGCTGGCCACTGCAGGAGCATTGAGCTGCTTTGGGATCTCCCGGCGCGAGGCCCTGTGGGCGGCCGGTGCGGCCGCCACGGGACGTCCGGACCGCTTGCCGGGTGTGGGCTCGTCGTCGCACATCCCGGCGTTACCCGGGATGAGCGAGCTGGAGTTGGCCGCGGCCGACGTGTGGGCTACCGGCATTTCCCCCGACAGCTATCCAACCCAGTTTCTGCGGTCGAATCTCGATGAGATGGGGGTGCTGCCCGCCGACGCGCTGCTGTCGGTGCCCGACGGCGACCGGGTACTGATCGCCGGCGCGGTCACCCATCGGCAGCGGCCCGGGACCGCACAGGGAGTGACGTTTCTCAACATCGAGGACGAGACCGGGATGGTCAACGTGCTCTGCACACCTGGGGTATGGGCCCGACACCGCAAACTGGCGCAGACGGCATCGGCGCTACTAATCCGGGGGCAGGTCCAAAACGCCAGTGGCGCAGTCACCGTCGTGGCCGAGCGGTTGGCCACGCTCACCCTGAAGATGGGATCGACGTCCCGCGACTTCCGTTAACACGCGAAAGTGCAACCGCCGACACATGCACTTGGGAAATACGTCGGCGAATGCACTTTCGCGGCATCGGTAGTCTCCGCACCATGACCCTGAACCTATCTGTCGACGAAGTCCTGACCACCACCCGCTCGGTTCGCAAGCGCCTCGACTTCGACAAGCCGGTATCCCGCGACGTGTTGATGGAATGCCTGGACTTGGCGCTGCAGGCGCCCACCGGTTCCAACTCGCAGGGTTGGCAGTGGGTTTTCATCGAGGATGCCGACAAGAAAAAGGCGATCGGCGAGGTCTACCTGGCCAATGCGCGGGGTTATCTCAGCTCGGCCTCGCCCGAATACGCCGAGGGAGACACCCGCGGTGAGCGAATGGGCGCGGTGCGCGATTCTGCGGCCTATCTTGCCGAGCACATGCACGAGGCGCCGGTCCTGCTGATCCCGTGCATCGAGGGCCGGGAGGAGACGTCGCCGCTGGGCGGCGCCTCGCTCTGGGCGTCGCTGTTCCCGGCGGTGTGGAGTTTCTGCCTGGCGCTGCGCTCCCGTGGCTTGGGCTCCTGCTGGACGACGCTGCACCTGGTTCGCGGCGGCGAGGAAAAAGTCGCCGAGCTGCTCGGCATTCCCTTCCAGCAGTACAGCCAGGGCGGACTGTTCCCGATCGCCTACACCAAAGGCACGGACTTCCGGCCGGCCAAGCGGTTGCCGGCCGCACAGCTGACCCACTGGAACAGCTGGTAGACCTCGTCCCGAGTGGCCAGTTATTGCACGTGAAATGCGCTATCGCGTATCACAACTGGCCACTCGGCGAAAAAACCTCACCGGGCGCCGGCGAACCCGTGCTGACGCCACGCCTCGTAGACAGCGACCGCCGCCGCGTTGGCCAGGTTCAGTGACCGTCGTCCCGCCAGCATGGGGATGCGCACGCGGTCGGTGATGTGAACGTCGGCCAACGTCGTCGAGTCCAGCCCCGTGGGCTCGGGGCCGAACATCAACACGTCACCGCCCTGATAGCTCACCTCGGTGAACAACGAAGTGGCATGGGCGGTGAAGGCGAACACCCGTCGCGCCGACAGCGCCTTCCAGGCGGCGTCCAGTGATGGGTGCACGGTGACCGAGGCGAGGTCGTGGTAGTCCAGCCCCGCTCGGCGCAGCTTGGGTTCGGAAAGGTCGAAACCCAGCGGCTCGACGAGATGCAGTTCGGCTCCGGTGGCCGCCGCGGTCCTGATCGCATTGCCGGTATTGGGCGCGATACGCGGGGAGTAAAACATCACCTTGAACACAAGATAAGCTATCAACCCCGCGCCGGTCACGAGGGTCTGGAATGGCGCCCAGCACGTTGAGCAGTTGCTGCTGGCGTCAGGCTCGCCTCGGGGGCCGATGTCGGACAGGATGGCATGTGGGTGTGACCTCGGGTTCGGACGGTTGGTTTCGCAGTCCCATCCAAGCCCGTAGGTCACATCCTTCACCTACGCCACGCCGGTCACACGACGATAACAGCCAAGGTCACAGGGCTACAGATCAACTTTTCCGGCACCCTGGGCTGCAAGCCGACCCGGCACTACAAGGTTTATCTGGCAGGTGCCTACAATATGATCGGCATGATCGGCATGGGCCGCACACTGTCGGAAGCTGAGGAAAAATACCTGCGATGAACCGAGACCGAGACATGCTAGCCATGGTGGCCGAATCGGGTGCCTACGACGTTCTCGTAGACCGTCAGGGCACCCTGTGGGTACGGGACGGCGGGCTTTGGCGGTACGTATGCGGCGACGGACTCACGACGTGGGACGAGCGCGTTACGCTCCCGGTTGAGTTTGAGCCCTACCGCGGGCTTGACCGCGCCAGCGCGGCCCTTGTGTGTGGCAAAGCCCCGCAGCCGGAAGGGACTGCGGGGCCTGCCATCATTCAACGCCGGTGATCAACCGGCGGTTAGATCAACTCAGTGTCACGGGCTGACGTCGTAGGCGACTGCAATAGCCGCAGGACGCACAACCGCCAGTCCCCAACGCTGAATAGCGGTGAGCAGGTAGGTGTCATCCGGTTGCCAGTAGTTCGCGATGACCCGCGTAGCGGTTGGGTTAGACACGAGCTGGATCGCTGTCTTGTCGATCAGGTAGAACGCACGGCCAGTGCCGGCCACCGTCAGCGGAGCGATATCGCGAGCAACCACAATCGGGATATTCACGCCGGCCACCACAACGCTGCCGAGGCCCGGGGCAGGATCGTCCAACTGTGCTAAGCCAGCGGCCCAACCGCAGCCGAAGACGCGCGATACCGCGTCGACGAAGATCGTCTGTCAATGGCCATCTGAAACTGCGAACCGAGGCGATGCTCACCGACGCTTCGGTAGGCGTCGACATGGTGGAGGCCACCCCGGACGAACGCACCACCGTGGTCGACTTCTTCGAACATCGCAACTTGCCATTTCTTATAGCGGTCAACGAGTTTGAAAGCGCCCCGAAATATCCCGTCGCGGAGGTGCGCAAAGCGCTGACCCTGCCCGAACGTGCCGGTCGTCAACATCGACGCCCGGGCCGTCGATCGGCGACGGATGCACTGATCGCGGTCAGCGAGTACGCGCTGGCAACGTTGAGCCCTACCGGCAGGTGATTGCGTCGTGCACTGGGTTGATTCAGCGCTTTAGTCGGATACTCCAGCGCACATAGCCGGCGTAGAACAGCGACAACACCGCGAGCATGACCATGTCGAAGAGATAGATGTGCTTGGAGTACTGCCACAGCGGATCGTTGGTCGGAATCTGCTTGACCTTCACCAGGCCCGGGAAGTCGATCGACGACGCCCCCGCGGCATAACCCCACCGTCCGGGTGTCACCCAGGACAGCTGATTAAGACCCGCCCGGCCGGTCACCGGGATCATCCCGCCGGCGAGCACCAGCTGCGACATGATCGATACCACCAGCAGCGGCATGATTTGCTCGTTGGACTGTGCCACCGCCGACAGCATCAGGCCCAGGATCGCTGAGGCGATGCAGGTTCCCGCGACGGTGACGAACAGCGAGAACGTGGCGTTGTCGAAGAATGGAGGATGCGCCGTGGGCGCGCCTTTGCCCATCCTGACGATAAAGGTCGCGATCGCCGCCTGGGCGGTCGCGAAAACCGTGAAGACGAAAACTTTCGCCAGCAGATACGCCGTGGTCGACAGACCGACCGCCTGCTCGCGGCGGAAGATCGGGCGCTCGCCGATCAGGTCGCGAATGGTCAACGCCGTGCCCATGAACACCGCGCCGATATTAAGCAGCACCATGATGTACTGCGGTTCGGTCGGCGCCACCCCGAGCGGGTTGGCGGGACCGAGTCCCGGCTTGGGTCCCTTCACCGTCAGCGACAGCGCACCGATCAGGAACGGCAGTACCGCCAAGAAGACCGAATAGCCGCGGTCCGAGACGACGAGCCGCACCTGGCGACGCGCAATCGTGGAGAACTGACGCACCTGGTCGGTGTGCACCGGTTCGCCCAAGTCGGCGGGGCTTCCCCGGGCCGGTGCTTGCGACTGTTGCTGTCGGCCTTCACTTTCGATGAAGCGGCGATTGGCTTCGTCGGGGTCGGCGCCGACATTGGCGAAGATGTCCGCCCAATTGGTGGTGCCCAATGCAGCACCTACCTGGCTGGGCGGGCCGTTGAAGGCGGTCTTACCGCCCGGCGCGATCAACAGAATCTGGTCGCAGACGTCGAGGTAGGACACCGAGTGCGTAACCACCAGCACCACACGACCGGCGTCGGCGAGCTGGCGCAACATCAGCATGACCTGCCGGTCCAGCGCCGGGTCCAGACCGGACGTCGGCTCGTCGAGGAGCAGCAGCGACGGCTGGGTAAGCAGCTCGAGGGCCACCGACGCGCGTTTGCGCTGCCCACCGGAGAGCTTTTCCACTCGGGTGTCGGCGTGTTTGGGCAGGTCGAGTTCTTCAAGCACCTGCGCGACCACTTGGGCGCGCTCTTCTTTGCTGGTGTCTGGCGGTAGCCGCAGCTCGGCGGCGTAGCCGAGCGCCTGGTTGACCGTCAGCTGGCGGTGCACCACGTCGTCCTGCGGGACCATCCCGATCCGGCTTCGCATGGTCGCGTACTCGGCATGGATGTCGTGGCCCTCGAAGGTGACCGACCCGGCGCTGGGACGGGTGTAGCCGGCGATCAGCCGCGCCAGCGTGGTCTTGCCCGCACCGGAGCCGCCGATGATCGCCGTCAGCGTGCCGGGCCGGGCGATCAGGGAAATGTTGTCCAGCAGTTCCTTGCCGTCGATCTTGAAGTGAACGCCGTTGACCTCCAGGCCGCCGGTGCGGGTGGCGGCTTCGGTGCGGCGGACCAGATTGCCGTCGGTGAAGACCAGGTCGACGTTGCCGATCGTGATCACGTCGCCCTCGGTCAGCACCGCGGAACCGACGCGCACGCCGTTGACGAACGTGCCGTTGACGCTGTGGGCGTCGCGGATTTCGGTCCCCAGCGGGGATTGAACCAGAAACGCGTGATGGCGCGACGCGAGGACGTCCTGAATGACGATGTCGTTGTCGTTGGCGCGGCCGATGGTGGCGGATCCGGGTGGTGTCGCCGGTATGCCGGATCCAGGCAGGATCGCCTGCATCATCTTCGTCGCCAGATTGCTCTCCTCGGGCGGCTTGCTGGCCATCGGCGGAGCGATCTGGGTGGGCGGCTGCCGCGGCGGCGGGGACGGCCGGTGGGGCGGCGGTGGCTGGTGCGGGTAAACCGGCGGCCGCTGGCCCCCGCTGCCCTGATGCGCCAGGGTTGGTGGTGCAGGGGGACCGCCCGCATGCGGTTGCGGTCCGGTTGCCGGTGGCCGGATCAGGCCGGGCGGGGGCCCGGCTGCCGGGGGCACGCCTAGCGGGCGCGTCGGCCGCGGCGGCGCCGCGGACTGGTGAACAGCCCGCATCGACGTGGTTTGGGGTGGCCGGCCGGCCATACCCGCGTGCTGGCCGACCTCGAACGCAAGTTGCGGTCCGTCGGGATTGCCGATGTTGATGGTCTGGCCGTCGTGGATGTCGACCACCGGGACCCGACGCCCATTGACGTACGTCCCGTTCAACGAGCCGTTGTCGATGGCGATCCAGCGCCCTTGCTCGAAGCGCAGCAATAGATGCGCGCGCGAGATCAGCGGATGCGTGATACGCATGTCGGCGCGCAGATCGCGCCCGACAACGACGTCATGGCCGGCGGCGAAAGTGCGTTGAGATCCGTCGTAGCGGACTGTCAGCACGGGCGGCGCTGCTTGACTCATCGTCTCAACCTTAGCCGCTTGTGTTAAGCCGCTCAGCGCGACACCGGCGTGTCATCGGGCAGTGTCCGGCGCGCCGGTCACCACGCAGCGGGTGCGGGTGTAGATCGTCGGCGCGCACCGGTTGCAGGTGGCTGCACGCCGACCGCACCGTCGGCCATGTTGAGCTTGGCGGTGACCGCGATCGGCGTGCCCCCGTGATCCACTGCGCGTCGAACGGCCATCAGCGTCCCGCGCGCGACCTTGGCCCGGTGCTGCAGCGATCCGCCGAACCCGTCGGTGCGCCGATTGATCAACGGCGAAAGAAAGGAACTCGCCAGCTAGTTGTGGCCCAAATGGATTTCGACGGCATCGAAGCCTGCCTCGATGGCAAGTCGGGCGGCGTTCGCGTGCGCGGCGATAACGTCGTCGATGTCGTCGCGGGTCGCCTTCTTGGCGAACCGCATGCCGATGGGGTTGAAGAACCGCACCGGCGCCAGGGCCGCGGCGGGTCGCCATTGTGGGTGTCGCGGGCATGGAAGACTGTCGAGCGTGGGTGCGATCACGCTTGACGGCAAAACTACGCGCGACGAGATCTTCGTCGACCTGAAGCAACGGGTGGCAGCTTTGACGGCGTCGGGGCGCACACCGGGCCTGGGCACAATCCTGGTGGGCGACGATCCGGGGTCGCAGGCCTACGTCCGCGGAAAGCATTCTGACTGCGCCAAGGTCGGCATCATCTCGCTGCGCCGCGACCTGCCCGTCGACATCAGTCAGGCCAAGCTCAACGAGACCATCGACGAGCTCAACGCCAACCCCGAGTGCACCGGTTACATCGTGCAGTTGCCGCTGCCCAAGCAGCTGGACGAGAACGCCGCCCTGGAGCGCGTCGACCCGGACAAGGACGCCGACGGGTTGCACCCGACCAACCTGGGCCGGCTGGTGCTCGGCACCCCGGCGCCGCTGCCGTGCACCGCGCGCGGCATCGTCCACCTGTTGCGCCGCTTTGACGTCGAGACCGCCGGCGCACACGTCGTGGTCCTCGGTCGCGGTGTAACGGTTGGTCGTCCGCTGGGGCTGATCCTGACGCGCCGCTCGGAGAACGCCACTGTGACGCTGTGTCACACCGGAACTCGTGATCTGCCCGCGTTGACCAGGCAGGCCGACATCGTCGTGGCCGCGGTCGGCGTGCCGCACATGCTGACCGCGGACATGGTGCGTCCGGGCGCCGCGGTCGTCGATGTCGGTGTCAGCCGTACCGCCGACGGGCTGGTTGGTGACGTGCACCCGGGGGTGTGGGAGGTCGCCGGTCAGGTGTCGCCGAATCCCGGCGGTGTCGGCCCGCTGACCCGCGCTTTCCTGCTGACGAATGTCGTCGAATTGGCTGAAGAAGAATGAGCCTGTTCCGCTCGCAATGGCCGATCGTGACGGTCATGCTGATCTTCGTCGTCGCGTTCGGGTTGGCGGCGGCGAACTTCTGGCGTCGCGGCGCGCTGTTGATCGGGATCGGCGTCGGGGTCGCCGCGGTGCTGCGGTTAACGCTCACCGACGATCGTGCCGGGCTTCTGGTGCTGCGCAGCAAGGGAATTGACTTCACCACGATGGCGCTGGTCGCCGTGGGAATGGTGTATATCGCCTGGACGATCGACCCGCTGGGCACCCGTTAGATCCCCGGTATCATCCCTGCGGTGCCCGGGAGTTGCTGCAGTCCAGAAACGTTGCCGCCCATTATGTTCGCCATCTCTTGCGGACAGTAGGTCTGGATCGCGATGGTGGTGAACAGCTGCGCCATCTGCGGTGACATGCCCCGGTGGGCGACGCCCGACGCGGCAGCGGCGAAGCTGCCGCCCGGTTGGGCGAGCATCGGGCAGATCGACTGACCCACGGCCATCGCATTTCCTGGTTCGCCATACTCGATGCCGGCGTGGCTCAGCGAGTCGATGAAGTTGTCGTCGTTTTGGTCTGCCTCGGAATGTGCCGAGAAAGCTGTGGCTGCGGTGATCAGACAGCCGGCACCGAGCAACGCGCGGACCGTCAATGGCTGACTGCCCAACCACGACATCCAACTGCGACGCATATCCAGCTCCTCGTCCTTGGTCTGCAACGAACAGTGGTCTACGGCTGTCACATTCACAACACAGTGAGGTTAAGGTTCGCACACGTTTCAGTTATCCCCGACACGTCATGGCATACCGCGGTTCCCGTGATCGACAATGCGGGACGTGACGCAACCGCGGGAGGCGTACGTTGACGCGTGAGATCTCGCGCCAGACGTTTCTGCGGGGTGCCGTCGGAGCGTTAGCCGCCGGTGCGATCCTGGGACCGGGACGAGCCGGATCGGGCCGGGCCGGCGCCGATCCGATTGCGTCCGGTTGGGATCCGCTTTCCTCTGCCATCGGCGGGCAGGTGATACAACCGGGCAACGGTCAATTCGGAACGGCCAAACAGGTTTTCAACACCAACTACAACTCCTCGACGCCCGCGGTGATCGTCGTCCCGTCATCGCCGGCGGATGTGCAAAAGTCGATGGCATTCGCTGCGGCGCGGCGCCTCAAGGTCGCTCCACGCAGTGGTGGGCACTCCTATGTGGGCGCGTCCACGGCCAACGGAACCATGGTGCTCGACTTGCGTCAACTGCCCGGGGGAGTCGACTACGACGCCGCCACCGGCCAGGTCACGGTGACGCCGGCGACCAGTTTGTATGCCATGCACCAGGCACTGGCCGCGGCGGGCCGCGGGATCCCCACGGGCACCTGCCCATCCGTCGGCGCCGCGGGACACGCGCTGGGCGGCGGGCTCGGCGCCCATTCGCGGCGCGCGGGCCTGATGTGTGACGCGTTGAGGTCGGCGTCGGTGGTGCTGCCCGGTGGCCAGGCGGTCACCGCTTCCGCCGCCGGCAACCCCGACCTGTTCTGGGCATTACGCGGTGGTGGCGGCGGCAACTGCGGGGTGACCACCTCGCTCACCTTTGCCACGTTTCCCACCGGCGACGTCGACGTGATCAACCTCAATTTCCCGCCGCAGTCGTTCGCGCAGGTGCTGGTCGGTTGGCAGAACTGGCTGCGGACCGCAGACCGAAGCAGCTGGGCACTGGCCGACGCCACCGTCGACGCGATGGGCACGCACTGTCGCATCCTGGCGACGTGTCCGGCCGGGTCGGGTGGCAGCGTGTCGAACGCCGTCGTTTCGGCCGTCGGCATGCAACCCACCGGGACCGAGGACCGCACTTTGAACTACTTGGACCTGGCGCGTTATCTGGCCGTCGGAAACCTCAACCCGTCTCCGCTGGGCTATGTCGGCGGGTCGGACGTCTTCACGACGATCACCCCGGCCGCCGCGCAGGGAATTGCCTCGGCGGTGCGCGCCTTTCCTCGTAGCGCAGGCCGCATGCTGGCGATCATGCACGCTCTCGACGGAGCGGTGGCCAGCGTCCCGACGGGCGCCACGGCGTTCCCGTGGCGCCAGCAGTCCGCGCTGGTGCAGTGGTACGTCGAAACCGGTGACCCTGCGGCGGCGACCGGCTGGTTGGGTGTCGCACACCAAGCGGTGCGGCCGTATTCGGTCGGCGGCTACGTGAACTATCTCGAGACCAGCCAGCCGGCGTCGCGGTACTTCGGCCCGAATACATCCCGGCTCAGCGCTGTGCGGCAGAAGTACGATCCCGGCCGAATCATGTTCTCCGGGCTCAATTTTTGACCTGCCGAGTGTCGGGTTGTGTCACGGTTTCAACGAGATTAGTTGTAACAATGACACTCTGGCGCAGCTCAGCACTCGTCGCACTACTTGCCAGGCTGACCGTCCTGGATCGTCCGAAGCGAGGCGATTCGCTCGCGCTCATGTCGATCCACGGCTTTGCCTTCTTCGGTGGAGAGTGCGATCCGTCGCCCTTTGTCGGTGAGGTTCAGCCAGAAGGAAAATACCCATTCGGCCGTATCGTCGTGGTGAGTCACGTAGGCATCGGTGAGATCCCGCATCCAGTGATCGAACGGTGCGGCGGCGAATCTACCGTTGTCAACGAGGTATCCGGCTTCCATCAGGTCATCGTCCACGAGGGATCGGATCGTCTCGACTATCGGTAGCGATGAGCTGGGCGGCGCGGCTCCGAATGTCAGCGGAAAACGCCTGGGCCTGCCCTTGGCGCTGCGCCAGCTCGGCGGCGTTGCGCGACGTTCGGGTGTCAGTGACCGAAAGGTCTTCGCCCACAATAAAACCAGCCTGGTGAAGCGTCATCGACTTTGTAAAGCCCGTTCGGGCCGGGCTTAAGACAGCGTCGCGCGCACGCAGACCGTGATGTAGGGCAGCGCGAGGCCTCCCGCGTTCGCCAGCGCGGGATGAGTTGCCAGCAACTCGCGTACCTGGTCCAGTGTTTTGGTGCGCACTTCTGTCGGTGAGGTGATGCAGTAGCTACGAGAAGCCACCAAATCGATCAACGCCTGTGGTGTAAGGTAATTCGTCCACTCAACCTGATGACGCTGTACTGCGGTGAACGGCGCCGGCAGCGTCACATGATCGCGGACCGGATCGCCGTCGCGGCCAATGATGTGGCCCAGTTCGCGCACCCAGCCGAGCCGCTCGTCGCGGGTGTTCCACACCAGACCCAGTCGCCCGCCCGGCCGCAGCACCCGGGCCACTTCGGGAATCGCCCGCTCCGGGTTGAACCAGTGCCACGCCTGCGCAACCAGCACCGCGTCAACACTGTTGTCCGCCAGCGGAATTTCCTCGGCCGTGCCGAGCAGCGCCGGTGTGTCCGGCAGCGACCGGCGCAGCATCTCCAGCATCTCGGCGATCGGGTCGACCGCGACCACGTCCAGCCCCCGCTCCACCAGCCGGGTGGTCAGCTTGCCGGTGCCGGCGCCGAGATCCAGCACGTCGCGGGCTCCGTCCGGCAGCAGCCAGTCGATCGCCTCCGGCGGGTACGACGGCCGGCCCCGCTCGTACGCGGCCGCTTCAGAGCCAAACGACAACGAGCGGTCCTGCCGGGACCGGGTCATCGGGGACACTCGACCAACTTGAGGGTCTGCTGTAGGAGTTCGCCAACTGCTTCGGACTCCACCAGGAAGCCGTCGTGCCCGTAGATCGAGTCGACGATCTGTAGCTCGCTGCATCCTGGCAACAGCTTGGCCAGTTCCTCCTGCAGGCGCAGTGGGTAGAGCCGGTCGGAGGTGATGCCGCCGACCACCACCGGCACTGCGCAGCCGCGCAGCGCCGCGCCGACACCGCCGCGGCCCCGGCCGACGTCGTGGCGGGACAGCGCCTCGGTGAGCGCCACATAGCTGCCGGCGTCGAAGCGCGACACCAGCTTGCTGCCCTGGTGTTCCAGATAGCTCTGCACCGCATAGCGTCCGCCCGCCACCGGATCCTCGTCGCGCTGTGGGTCGTTGGCGAAACGGGTGTCCAGATCGCGCTCGCCGCGGTAGGTCAGGTGCGCGAAGCGGCGGGCGATGTGCAGACCGGCGTCCGGGCTGCGGCCGGTGCAGTAGTAGTCACCGCCCTGCCAGTTCGGGTCGGCTTTGATGGCCGCGATCTGGGTGCATTGGGTGCCGATCTGGTCGGCCGTCGCCCGCGCGCCCACGGCCAGCAGCAGACCGGCGCCCACCCGGTCGGGATGCCCGACGATCCACTCCAACGCGCGGGCCCCACCCATCGATCCGCCGACCACAGCGGCGACGTCGGCGATGCCCAGCGCCGCCAGCGCGGCCACGTCGGCCTCGACCTGGTCTCGCACCGATATCAACGGAAACCTCGAACCCCAGGGCTTGCCGTCGGGGGCAGTCGAACTTGGCCCGGTCGAGCCGCGGCAGCCGCCCAGCACATTGGTGGCCACTGCGCACCAGCGGTCGGTGTCGATCGGCGCGCCCGGGCCGGCTATGCCGTCCCACCAGCCCGGTGTCGGGTGTCCTGGCCCGGCTGGTCCGGTGATGTGCGAATCCCCGGTCAGCGCATGCAGCACCACGACGACGTTGTCGCGGGTCGGCGACAGTCGGCCCCAACGCTGCACGGCGATGCTGACGTCATCGATGACTGCGCCGCTTTCCAGCGTCAACGGGCCGATGTCAACAATGCCGACCTCGCCCTCGGTGGGCAGCGTCTGGGTCCGCATATCAGAGATCGTCATCCCGGGCCTCCTCTAGAACGCCGCCACGGCGTGCGGGTCGCCGCTGCCGGCCGTCTCGCCGCGGTACTTTCGCGCCGCGGCGAAGCCGAGCTCGAGGTCGGCCAGGATGTCGTCAATGCCTTCGATGCCCACGGCCAGCCGCACCAGCCCCGGGCTTACGCCGGTGGACAACTGCTCGGCGGGGCTGAGCTGGGAATGCGTCGTCGACGCCGGGTGAATCACAAGCGATCGCACGTCACCGATGTTGGCGACGTGGCTGTGCAGCCTCAGCGCGTTGACGAACGCCTTCCCGGCCTCGACGCCACCGGCCAACTCGAACGACAGCACGGCTCCGGTTCCCTTGGGCGCCAACTTCTTTGCCCGCTCATACCATGGCGAGCCGGGCAGGCCGGCGTAGTTGACCGAAAGCACATCGTCGCGGCCGGCCAGGAATGCGGCGACTCGCTGGGCGTTGGCGACATGGCGTTCGATCCGCAAGCTCAGCGTTTCCAGGCCTTGCGCGATCAGGAACGCGTTGAACGGCGACGCGGCCGACCCGTAGTCGCGCAGCAACTGCACCCGCGCCTTGACCGCGAAGGCCGGCGGGCCCAGCTCCGCGTACACCACACCGTGGTAGCTGGGGTCGGGTGTAGTGAACCCGGGGAAACGGCCCTGGGTCCAGTCGAAAGTCCCGCCGTCGACGATCACACCGGCGATCGCGGCGCCGTGCCCACCCAGATACTTCGTGGCCGAATGCACAACGATGTCGGCGCCCTGGGCGATCGGCTGAATCAGGTAGGGCGTGGCGACGGTATTGTCGACGATCAGCGGAACGCCATGCTCGTGGGCCACCCCGGAGACGCCGGGAGTGTCCAGCACGTCGACCTGCGGATTGGAGATGGTCTCGGCGAAAAACGCCTTGGTGTCCGGGCGCACCGCGGCCCGCCACGAGTCCAGGTCGTCGGGATCATCGACGAAGCTGACCTCGACACCCAGCTTGGGCAGCGAATAGTGGAACAGGTTGTAGGTGCCGCCGTAGAGCCGCGGGCTGGACACGATGTGGTCGCCGGCGCCGGCCACGTTCAAGATCGCGAACGTCTCCGCGGCCTGCCCGGAGGCCAGGAACAGCGCGGCGACGCCGCCCTCCAGGGCGGCGATGCGCTGCTCGACGACGTCGGTGGTTGGGTTGCCGATGCGGGTGTAGATGTTGCCGGGGATTTCGAGCCCGAACAGCGCCGCGGCGTGTGCGGTGTCGTCGAAGACGTAGGAGGTGGTCTGGTAGATCGGCAGCGCGCGGGCGCCGGTGGTCGGGTCCGGCTGCTGGCCGGCGTGGATCTGTTTGGTTTCAAACGACCAATGCGCGGCCGGGTGGGTCTCGTTGTCAGGGTTGGTTTCGGAACTCACGGTGATGTCTTTCTTGGAAGGATGTGGGTGGGTCGAGTGCTGGCAGCCCCGCGGGACGTCATCTGGAAAACGACGTCAACCGGCAGCGTTGCGGTTAGCAGCTGCGACACACGATGAGCCAGCCCAAATAGGTGCGCATCAGGTTTCCCTGTCTACTCGGGGGGCCCGTCACGGCGGACCCGCGCTTGCCGACGTAGCCGTTTTGGCTACTCAACCTGGTCATCACCCGGGGCACCCCACCGCGGTTGGAGGGTTGCCGGCCAGCAAGCCGGGGCTTGACGCTGGCGCTCATGACCGAAACGGAGCTTATCTCATTAAGCCGATCGCATGCCAGGGGTCTCCTGCGCTTACGTCGCCGGCAGAGGTCGAACCGGACTACCATCGAATCGAACTAGCCCTGGGTGCCCCGGTTCGCCGGCACCACCTCAAGGTCGAAACGAGGCGAAACGCCCTTGATGCCGTGGCAGTCAGTGACAAAACGAAGCCCGCCAAGACCAGTGATACTGGAGACCAGCCGTGTGCGCCGAACAGCCGACCATCATCTACACGTTGACCGACGAGGCGCCGCTGCTGGCGACCTACTCCTTTCTGCCGATTGTGCGTGCCTTCGCCGAACCGGCGGGCATCGGAATCAAGACCAGTGACATCTCGGTAGCGGCACGGATCCTGGCCGAGTTCCCCGATTACCTGACCGACGATCAGAAGGTGCCCGACAACCTCGGCGAACTGCGCCGCCTGACGCAGCGAGCCGACACCAACATCATCAAGCTGCCGAACATCAGCGCATCGGTGCCCCAGCTCGTCGCCGCGATCAAGGAACTGCAGGGCAAGGGATTCAAGGTTCCGGACTATCCGCAAAGTCCCAAGACCGACGAGGAAAAGGAAATTCGCGACCGTTACGCCAAATGTCTCGGCAGCGCGGTTAATCCCGTTCTGCGACAGGGTAATTCGGACCGCCGTGCGCCGAAGGCGGTCAAGGAGTACGCGCGCAAGCACCCGCACAGCATGGGCGATTGGTCGATGGCGTCGCGCACTCATGTCGCAACCATGCGGTACGGCGACTTCTACCACGGCGAGAAGTCGATGACGCTGGACCGCGCGCGCGACGTGAAGATGGAGCTGGTGACCGCGGGCGGCAAGACAATCGTGCTCAAGCCCACGGTGTCGCTGGGCGGCGGCGACATCATCGACAGCATGTTCATGAGCAAGAAAGCTCTGTGCGAATTCTACGAAGCGCAGATGGAGGATGCGTACAAGACCGGCGTGATGTTCTCCCTGCACGTCAAGGCCACGATGATGAAAGTCTCCCATCCCATCGTCTTCGGGCACGCCGTCAAGGTCTTCTACAAGGAGGCATTCGCCAAGCACCAGGCGCTGTTCGACGAACTGGGGGTCAACGTCAACAACGGACTGGTCGATCTCTACAACAAGATCGAGTCGCTGCCCGCCTCGCAACACGATGAGATCGTCCGCGACCTGCACGCCTGCCACGAGCGCCGCCCGGAGTTGGCCATGGTCGATTCGGCCAAGGGAATCAGCAATTTTCACTCGCCCAGTGATGTGATCGTCGACGCTTCGATGCCCGCGATGATCCGCGCGGGCGGCAAGATGTACGGCGCCGACGGGCGGCAGAAGGACACCAAGGCCGTCAACCCCGAGTCCACCTTTTCCCGCATCTACCAGGAAGTCATCAACTTCTGTAAGACGAACGGCCAGTTCGATCCGACGACGATGGGCACCGTCCCCAACGTCGGCCTGATGGCGCAGCAGGCCGAGGAGTACGGCTCGCACGACAAGACGTTCGAGGTCCCTGAGGATGGCGTCGCCAACATCGTGGACCTCGACACCGGCGAAGTGCTGCTGACGCAGAACGTGGAAACCGGCGACATCTGGCGCATGCCCGTCGTCACAGACGCCGCGATCCGCGACTGGGTCAAGCTGGCCGTCACCCGGGCCCGTAACTCCGGGATGCCGGTGTTGTTCTGGCTGGACCCGTACCGGCCGCATGAGAACGAGTTGATCAAGAAGGTCGAGAAGTACCTGAAAGACCACGACACCGACGGCCTCGACATCCAGATCATGTCGCAGGTGCGTTCCATGCGGTACACGTTGGAGCGCCTGATCCGCGGGCTGGACACCATCGCGGCGACCGGCAACATGCTGCGCGACTACCTCACCGACCTGTTCCCGATCCTGGAGCTGGGCACCAGCGCCAAGATGCTGTCCATCGTGCCGCTGCTGGCCGGCGGCGGAATGTACGAGACCGGAGCGGGCGGTTCGGCGCCCAAGCACGTCCGCCAACTGGTCGAGGAAAACCACCTGCGTTGGGATTCGCTCGGCGAGTTCCTCGCGCTGGGGGCCTGTTTCGAGGACATCGGTATCAAGACCGGCAGCGAGCGCGCCAAGATCCTGGGCAAGACGCTGGATGCCGCGATCGGCAAGCTGCTGGACAACAACAAGGGTCCGTCGCGCAGGACCGGTGAGCTCGACAACCGGGGCAGCCAGTTCTATTTGGCGATCTACTGGGCGCAGGAACTGGCCACGCAGAGCGATGATGCCGAGTTGCAGAAGCACTTCGCGGCACTGGCCGATGCGTTGATCGAGAACGAAGAGGTCGTCGTCGCCGAACTCGCCGAGGTCCAAGGCGAGGCGGTCGACCTCGGCGGCTACTACAAGCCGGACGATGAGAAGACCACTGCGGTGATGCGGCCCAGCGAAACCTTCAACGCCGCGCTGGAGGACGCTCAGCGGGCTTAGTCCACGAGATTGCGCCTATGGCTGTGATCGGCGGCAAAACCACGACCCTCACTGCAATCTCGACGCCGACCAGCTCGCGGCGCACCTAGTCGACGATGTTGCGAAGGGTCTCGATCAGCTTGACCCGCTCAGCGGGCGTGGCCGCCATTGGCGCCACGTTCAAGGTGGTCACGCCCGCCTCCCGGAACGCCGCGACACGTTCTTTGACGAACGCGGGTGTGCCGATCAGCGAGACGTCTCGCACGAGTTCGTCGGGCACGGCCTTGGCGGCGCTTTCCTTATCCCCGGCCAGGTAGAGCTCCTGGATGCGGTCGGCTTGCGGACCGTAGCCGTAGCTGGTGGCCAGCGTGTGGTAGAAGTTCTTGCCCTTGGCGCCCATTCCGCCGATGTAGAGCGCCAGGTGCGGTTTGATGAATTCGCGTAGCGGTTCGACGTTTTCGCCGATGGCCAGTGCCGGTCCGGCGAACACGTCGAGGTCGCCCAGCGCGGGATCGCGCTTCGCCCGTCCGGTGGCCAGCGCCTTGCCCCACACATCCTGCGCTTTCTCCGGCAGATAGAAGATCGGTTGCCAGCCCTCGGCTATCTCGGCGGCCAGCTCGACGTTCTTAGGTCCGAGTGCGGCGATCAGTATCGGGATGCGTTCCCGGACGGGGTGATTGATCAGCTTCAGTGGCTTGCCCAAACCGGTGCCGTGCTCGGGCGGCAACGGGATGGTGTAGTGCTTGCCCCGGTGTTGCAGGCTCTCGCGACGCCACACCTGCCGGCAGATCTCGACGACTTCGCGGGTGCGGGCGATCGGGGCGTCGTAGGCCACGCCGTGGAAGCCCTCGATGACCTGGGGGCCGGACGCGCCAAGGCCGAGGGTGAACCGGCCGTCGGAGACGTAGTCGAGACCGGCGGCCGTCATCGCGGTCAGCGTGGGTGTCCGGGTGTAGAGCTGCAGGATGCCCGACGCCAACTCAACCCGTTCGGTGCTGGCCGCCAGGTAGCCCAGCGCGCTGACGGCGTCGAACGAATACGCCTCGGGGACAAAGACAATGTCCAACCCGGCGCGTTCGAGGCCGGCCACCTCGGCGGCCACCTCTTTGAACCCGCCGGCGTAGTTGATTCCCAACCCGATCCGCATGCTCGTACTCCTATGCTTTGTATGCCCGAGTGAACTGATCGGCCAGTTCGAGCGCCTCTTGCTGGATCCGCTCGAACTGGGCGCCCATCGCGTCCGCCAATGCCGTCGCTCCCGACAGCGGCCGCACCACGACCATAAAGTCGTCGATCAGACCCGCGTCGTTGAAGTGCGGGAAGTCGCATCCGGTGACCTTTTGCCGGCCACGGTTGTCTCGAACACAAACGCATGGTCGCGGTCGTTGCTGTGATGGGTCTCGCGGATGCAACTCACCGGACACCTCGCAATCGTCAATTTGTCGGCTAGGCGGAACTGACGGTAGAGCCTGCCCATCGATATGTCTATGAGCGATTAGTCACTTTGTTGACTATTCATGTCGTTGTACTATCGTCCGATGTCGCTGCGTGACGCGGTGCTGGCCGCCCTCATCGACGGCGAGTCCTGCGGGTACGACCTGGCCAAGAGCTTCGACGCCTCGGTCGCGAACTTCTGGATGGCAACCCCGCAGCAGTTGTACCGCGAGCTCGACCGACTCGCCGGGCAAGGTCTGATCCGCGCCCGCGTCGTTCACCAAGAACGCCGGCCCAACAAGCGCCTGTATTCGCTGACCGAGGCGGGCTACGAAGCCATCCAGCAGTTCACCTCTCGGGCGCCGAAACCGTCGGTGATCCGTGATGAACTGGCAGTCAAGCTGCTGGCCGTCGACTTCGGCAACGCGCCGGCGGTGCGCGACTTCATGGTCGAACGACTGCAACGGGCGACAGCCAAACTGCAACGTTACGAACGGATGCGAGCTCGTATGCTCGACGGCCGGGACGAAGAAGAACACCTTGCCCAGACGAAGCGAGTGGGCCCCTACTTGACGCTGATGCGCGGAATCTCGTTCGAACAAGCGAACATTCGATGGGCCGAGCGGACGCTGGCCATCCTCGAACAGCGTCAGGGCGCAGGGTCCACCAGGTAGTCGTACTGTGGACTTCATGTCCTGCGGACAGAAGATCAAAGTCGAGGGCACGGTAGTCGAGCTCGACGGCGACGAGATGACGCGGGTCATCTGGAAGTGGATCAAAGACATGCTGATCCTTCCGCACCTCGACATCGACCTGGACTACTACGACCTGGGTATCGAGCACCGTGACGCCACCGACGACCAGGTGACGATCGACTCGGCCTACGCGATCAAAAAGCACGGCGTCGGCGTCAAGTGCGCCACGATTACTCCCGACGAGGCCCGGGTCAAGGAGTTCAACCTCAAGACCATGTGGTCGTCGCCCAACGGGACAATCCGAAACATTCTGGGCGGCACGATCTTCCGCGAGCCGATCATGATCTCGAACGTTCCGCGGCTGGTTCCGGGGTGGAAGAAGCCGATTATCATCGGCCGTCATGCCTTTGGCGACCAGTATCGCGCGACGAACTTCAAGGTCGACCGTCCCGGAACCGTCACACTGACCTTCACCCCGGCCGACGACAGCCAGCCGATCGTGCACGAGATGGTGTCCATGCCCGAAGACGGCGGCGTGGTGATGGGGATGTACAACTTCACGGATTCGATCCGGGACTTCGCCCGCGCGTCGTTCGCCTACGGGCTCAAAGAGAACTACCCGGTGTACCTGTCGACGAAGAACACCATCCTCAAGGCCTACGACGGCCTGTTCAAAGATGAGTTTCAGCGCGTCTACGACGAGGAGTTCAAGGACAAGTTCGAAGAAGCCGGTCTGACCTACGAGCACCGGCTGATCGACGACATGGTGGCCGCGTCGCTGAAGTGGGGCGGCGGCTATGTGTGGGCGTGCAAGAACTACGACGGCGACGTGCAGTCGGATGCGATCGCCCAGGGTTATGGCTCGCTGGGGCTGATGACGTCGGTGCTGATGACCGCCGACGGCAAGACCGTGGAAGCCGAAGCCGCGCATGGCACGGTCACCCGTCACTTCCGGCAGTACCAGGAGGGCAAGGCCACCTCCACCAATCCGATCGCCACGATCTTCGCCTGGACGCGTGCGCTCGAGCACCGCGGCAAGCTGGACCACACACCCGAGGTGAGCGGGTTCGCCGAGAAGCTGGAACAGGTCGTCGTCACCACCGTCGAAGGCGGGCAGATGACCAAGGATCTCGCGGTGCTGGTCGGCGAGGATCAGCGCTGGCAGACCAGTGAGGAATTCCTCGGGGCGATCGCCGACAACTTGGACAAGGCGCTCACCTCATAAGCGCCTCATAGCGCGAGCAGACGCAGAATCGCACGCCCCGCTGGTCGTCCCGAAATCGTGCGATTCTGCCTCTGCTCGCCGAGCTAAACGGCCGGCGGTTCGGCCGCTCGGATCGGCGGGGTGTGCTCGTCGAGGAAGCCGGTGATGACCTCGGTGACTCGTTCCGGGGCCTCGAACATCGGGATGTGTCCGACGCCGTCGAGCTCGGTCACCCGCGTCCCAACAGGAAGTTGGGCCTTGAAGTAGCGGTGCGACCGCGGCCCGGGGAACACGCGGTCCTTTTCACAGAGCACCAAGTGCGCGGGGACGGCGGTTTGCGCCAGCTCCAGCAGCCCGGGCAACAGCATCGATTTGACCAGCAGCCGGAAGTAGGCCGGACAGTGCGCCACGTCATCGACGATCGCCTCGAGTTCACTTTCGCCGACCCCGTCCGGCGACCCGCTGACCGGCAAGGTGGCGAGCCGACGGCTGAAGGGCAGGTGTAGCGCGCGCGGCCCCAACCACCGTGCCAGTGCCCAGAACGGCATGCCGGAGACGAACTTGGCGATCACTTCGAACTTGGTCGGCGCCCAGCGGGTCCATCCGCCGGCCGGCGCGATGCCGGTCACCGTGCGTGCCCGACCGCGACGTTCCAGTTCGAAGGCCACCCAGCCGCCCAGCGAGTTGCCGACGATGTGGCAGGTGCTCCAACCCAGCTCGTCGAGTTGGCGCTCGACATGGTCGGCCAACACCGACGAGCTCAGCAACCACGTGCCGGCGTACGGGCCACCGTTGTGACCAGCCATTGTCGGCGCGAACACCTCGTAGCGGCCGGTGTCGGCCAACCGCGGGGCAACCTTGTGCCATACCAGCTGGGAAATCAAGAAGGGGTGCAGCAGCAGGACCGGTTCGCCAGACCCGAGATGGATGGGCGCGCGCGTCGGTCGAGGCGACTGCGGGCGAGCGGGGCGCATGACGCCGACAGTAAGGTGATACCAGCGGTACTGCAAGTATGCGGAGTGTGGGCCGGTGTCCGCGTGAAAAGATCGAGTCACCATGAGCATCAGCACCGGATCGCGCCGGGTCTTCTCCGGCGTGCAGCCCACCTCAGACTCGCTGCACCTGGGAAATGCGCTGGGCGCCGTCGCGCAGTGGGCCCAGTTGCAAGACGACTACGACGCGTTCTTCTGTGTCGTCGACCTGCACGCCATCACCATCCCGCAGGAGCCCGACGTGCTGCGGCGCCGCACCCTGGCCACCGCCGCGCAGTATCTGGCGTTGGGCATCGACCCCCGCCGCAGTACGGTCTTCGTGCAGAGCCAGGTTCCCGCGCACACCCAGCTGGCATGGGTGCTGGGCTGTTTCACCGGTTTCGGCCAGGCTTCGCGGATGACGCAGTTCAAGGACAAGTCGCTGCGTCAGGGCAGCGACGCGACCACGGTCGGCTTGTTCACCTACCCGGTATTGCAGGCCGCCGACGTGTTGGCCTACGACGCCGAACTGGTGCCGGTGGGTGAAGACCAGCGTCAGCATCTGGAGCTGGCTCGTGATGTCGCGCAGCGGTTCAACAGCCGGTTCCCGGACACGTTTGTCGTTCCCGAATTACTGATCCCGAAGGTCACCGCGAAGATCTACGATTTGCAGGAGCCGACCTCGAAGATGAGTAAGTCGGCAGCCACCGACGCCGGGGTGATCAGTCTGCTCGACGCCCCGGCCGTGTCCGCCAAGAAGATTCGCTCCGCTGTGACAGACAGCGAACGCGACATCCGATTCGACCCGGACGCCAAACCCGGTGTGTCGAACTTGCTGAGCATTCAATCCGCCGTTACCGGCGTGGAGGTCGATGCCTTGGTTCAAGGCTATGCGGGACGCGGCTACGGCGATCTGAAGAAGGACACGGCCGAGGCGGTCGTCGAATTCGTGACCCCGATCAAAGCGCGGGTCGACGAGTTACTCGCGGACCCAGCCGAATTGGAGGCTGTCCTGGCTGCCGGTGCGGCACGGGCCGAGGATGTCGCCACAAAAACGGTCGACCGGGTCTACGACCGGCTCGGGTTCCTGCCGAAATGTCCCTAGCGAATTGTCATGAGTGAGCCGGCCAAACCAGGGATCCTGGATCGGTTGCGGGCGCGGTTCGGATGGTTCGACCACGCGATGCGGGCCAATCGGCGATTCAACGAACGCAAAGGCAACTACTTCGCCGCTGGCCTGACCTACTACACGATTTTCGCGTTGTTTCCTTTGCTGATGGTCTGTTTCGGTGTCGGCGGATTCATTCTGTCGCGCCGGCCCGACATGCTGACCAGAATCGACAGCAAGGTCAGGACCGCCGTGCCCGGCCCGCTGGGGCAGCAAGTCATCGACCTGATGCACTCGGCGATCAATTCGCGCGCAGCAGTCGGCATCATCGGGCTGATCACCGCGGCGTGGGTCGGGCTGACCTGGATGGCCAACCTGCGGGTAGCCCTGAGCGAGATGTGGGAACAGCGCGGACATTCCCCGGGATTCGTCCGCACCAAACTCTCCGACCTGGCGGCGATGATGTCGTCGTTCGCGGCGATCGTGGCGACCCTGGCGCTGAGCACACTCGCCGACGCGACCCCGACCGGCAAGATATTGGCATGGCTGCGCATTAACAACGCGCCACTGCTGGACGCAATCCTTCACGGGGTGTCGATACTGGTGTCAGTGCTGTTGTCGTGGTTGGTGTTCAGCTGGATGATCGCCCGATTGCCCAGAGAGCCAGTCGACTACGCCACGTCAATTCGGGCCGCATGGCTCGCCGCGATCGGTTTCGAACTGTTCAAGTTGCTCGCATCGATTTACCTGAAGTCCGTGTTGCGCAGTCCCGCGGGCGCGACGTTCGGGCCGGTGCTGGGCTTGATGGTGTTCGCGTACATCACCGCTCGGCTGCTGCTATTCGCCACTGCGTGGGCGGCGACGTCTCCGGAAACTTCGCGCGCGGCACCGGTGCAACCGCCGGCGCCGGCGGTCATCGCCACTCGTGTACAGCTCAACGAAGGTATCAAAGCGCGACAGGCGTTGACCGCTGCAGCAATAGGAGCCGCTGGGGCACTCGGCCTTTCCCGACTTGTTCGACACAAGAGAGAATAGTTTCGGGTTCGTAATCCTCTCGGTGCCGAAACGATTTGGCCACGACAGGGCGCTTCGGCGCTCAGCCGTGTCACTCTCATGAGCACGAATAGTTGCTCTACGCAAAGGCGGGTAGGCGATGTCAGCACCAAATCTGTTCCATAAATTGGCAGCGGAAAGCATCGGCACCTTCTGGCTGGTGCTCGGCGGCTGCGGCAGCGCGGTTTTCGCGGCGAAAGTGTACTCGGGTCACTATCCCGTGGGTATCGGCTATCTGGGTGTATCACTCGCGTTCGGTCTGACCGTGCTCACAGGCGTATACGCGTTCGGAGCCATTTCCGGCGGGCATTTCAACCCCGCCGTGACGCTGGGCGCCGCATTGGCGCGCCGCGTGGAATGGAAAGTACTGCCGGCGTATTGGATTGTTCAGGTGATCGGCGGCGTGCTGGCGGGGCTGGTGATCTACTACATCGCCGGCGGCAAGGCCGGATTCAGCGCGACCGGGAACATGGCGGCCAACGGGTATGCCGAACACTCACCCGGGTACTACTCGCTGGGCGCGGTGATTCTTGCCGAAATCGTCCTGACAGCGATTTTCCTGTTCGTCATCCTCGGCTCGACGGACGATCGGGCGCCTAAGGGCTTCGCCGGCGTGTCCATCGGGTTCGCTCTAGCGCTGGCTAACCTGGTGGCGATCCCGATCTCCAACGCGTCGATCAACCCCGCGCGTTCCACCGCTGTGGCATTCTTCAACGGCAACGGCGCTCCCGCGCAGCTGTGGGTGTTCTGGCTTGCTCCGCTGATCGGTGGGGCGATCGCCGGCATTGCCTATCCCTTCCTCTTCGGCCGGGCTGAGCAGACCGATGAGGCAGCGGGCTAGCCGGCGATCCGGTGATATCGGCGCCCGGTGCTTAGCGGATAGTCGCGGCGCCGAGGGCTGCGGTGGCGACTACGTCAACTACCGGGAAAACGTCGCGGCCGGCTCCCGCGACTCTCGGCCTGGACGCCGAGCGCGTAAACGCTAACCGCCGACCAGCCATTCGCCATCGGCCATCACGCCGGTGACCCGTAGATCCCGATCCAGCACAACAAGATCGGCGTCGGCACCGGCGCGCAAGCTCCCGGCATTGCCGAGACCGAGCGCTCGGGCCGGCGTCGTCGAGGTCATCTGCACCGCAGCGGTCAGCGCCGCGTCGCGGTCCGTGCCGAGACCGGCTGCAGCGCGGAAGAGCTGGTCCATCGTCGCGGTGCTTCCGGCGATCGTCGACGTCCCACGCACACGTGCCACCTGCTCGACGACATCGATCTGCAGTGTGCCGAGCCGAAATTCGCCGTCGCCCAATCCCGCCGCCGCGGTGGCATCGGTGACCAGGGCCACCCGGTCGGCTCCCGCGGCCGCGATCACCGCGCGTTGCATCGCGGGGTGGACGTGCACGCCGTCGGCGATCAACTCGACGATCACCCGGGCATCCTCCAACAGCGCCAGCGCCGGGCCGGGTTCGCGGTGATGCAGCGGCCGCATCGCGTTGAACAGGTGGGTGCCTACGGTCGCGCCGAGCTCGATGGCATGGCGGGTCTGCTCGTAGGTGGCATCGGTATGTCCAACGGCGACAAGCACGCCGGCGTCGACGAAGCGGGAAATCGCATCGTCGCTTCCGGTGCGTTCCGGTGCCAGGGTGACCATCCGGATCGCGTCGCCTCCGACGGCCAACAGGGCGTCGATCTCATCAAGGTCAGGGTCGCGCAGTTGCCGCGGATCGTGCGCCCCGCAGTGCGCCGCGCTCAGCCATGGCCCCTCCAAATGGATACCGGCGACGACGCCCGCATGGGTCGAATCGGCAAGCGCACGTACCGCGGTGAGCAGGTCGGCCGGCGACGCCGTGACCAGACTGGCCAATGTGGTGGTGGTGCCGTGCCTGCGGTGAAACATGGCTGCGCGCAGGACGTCTGCGTCGCTGCCATCGGTGTAGGACGCGCCGCCCCCACCATGCGCATGGATGTCGACAAACCCGGGCGCCACCAGCGCGTCAGGCATATCGACGTCGGCCGGGCGCGGCGGAAGCCCCGACCCGCACGCTGCGATGCGTTCACCCGAGGTTTGCACCCAACCCGGGCGGCAGAGGCCGTCTTCTAGCGCGACAGTGCCCGCGGCGATCAGCGGCATGCCGGCCATCCCTTCGACTACGTGCAGCAGCTGGGGTCCAGCGCCGTGCAAAGCGCCTGTAACGCGTCCGGGCGGACCCTGTGAAACACGTTCATCCCGCGGCGATCCGAGACCACCAGGCCGGCCTTGCGCAGCTGGGTCAGATGATGACTGACCGTGGACTCACTCAAATTAAGCACGGCCGCTAGCTGTCCGGAAATCTCTTCTCCGGCGGGCGAGCTGAACAGCTGCGACACAATCTTTACCCGCACCGGATCGGCAAGGGCCTTCAACCGCACCGCGACCTGCAATGCGTCGGCATCACTCATCGGTCCTGCGGCCACCGGTGCACAACACACCGGCGTGGTCGTATCGATCACCGGCAGCGCTTTCGGCATCGCACCATCCTGCCACATGCGTTGACATATATCGAAAAGGTCGGCATGCTGGGCCACGTGGCACGCTGAACCATCTCGGGGTCGCGGTCGAGTCCAGCGAGGTGGTGCACACCGAGATCGCCCGGCTGACCGAGGCCGAAATGTTCACCGCGGAGGAGATCGGCGCCACCTGCTGTTTTGCGACCCAGGACAAGGCATGGGTAACCGGACCCAGCAGTGTGCGCCGGGAGGTCTACACCGTGCTCGCCGATTCCGAAACCCTCGGCAGCAGTCCTGGTCAACCTGGCCAGGACTGCTCAGGTGTATGTTGCGGCGCGAATGCGGAGTCCGCCGACACCACGGCGTCCGCGACATCGTGTTGCCGATGCCCCACTACGATCGCCCCCCGAACGGAATTGTCCGATGACTGACACCATCCCCGCCAGCTCTGCTGAAACCTCCACTGTGGCAAGGCTTCCTATGTTGGATCGGTTGTTGCCGGTCTGGATCGCGGTCGCCATGGTCGCCGGGTTGCTGTTGGGACGCGGGCTGCCCGGCTTCAACACCGCGCTGCAAAAAGTGCAGATCGACGGGATCTCGCTGCCCATCGCACTGGGACTGCTGATCATGATGTATCCGGTGCTGGCCAAGGTCCGCTACGACCGGCTCGACACGGTCACCAACGACCGGCGCCTGCTGGTCAGCTCGCTGCTGCTCAACTGGGTGCTCGGCCCCGCGGTGATGTTCACGCTGGCCTGGCTGATGCTGCCCGACCTGCCCGAATACCGCACCAGGCTGATCATCGTCGGCCTGGCCCGCTGCATCGCCATGGTGATCATCTGGAACGACCTGGCCAGCGGAGACCGCGAAGCCGCCGCCGTGCTGGTCGCGCTGAACTCGATCGGACCCAAACCACCATCGCGACCTCGCCTTGGCAGATCGCCAAATCCGTCCTCATCTTCCTCGGCGTCCCGCTGGCCGCCGGATATCTTTCCCGCCAATGGGGCGAAAAAGTCAAGGGCCGCAACTGGTATGAGAGCCGCTACCTGCCCAAGATCGGGCCCTGGGCACTTTACGGGCTGCTGTTCACGATCGTGATGCTGTTCGCTCTCCAAGGCGACCAGATCACCGCCCGGCCATGGGACGTCGCACGCATTGCTCTGCCACTTCTGGCCTACTTCGCGATCATGTGGATCGGCGGGTACCTTCTGGGCGCCGCACTCGGCTTGGGATACGGACGCACCACCACCCTGGCATTCACCGCCGCCGGCAACAACTTCGAACTGGCCATCGCCGTGGCGATCGCCACCTACGGTGCCGCTTCCGGCCAAGCTCTGGCCGGCGTCGTCGGGCCCCTGATCGAGGTCCCCGTGCTGGTCGCATTGGTCTACGTGTCCTTGGCCTTGCGACCACGCCTATTCTCGCCGCAATGAGCGCCAGGCCCAGCGTGCTGTTCGTCTGCGTGCATAACGCCGGCCGTTCCCAGATGGCCGCCGCGCTACTGGCCCATCTCGCCGGTGATCGAATCGAAGTCCGTTCGGGGGGAACCGAACCCGGCGACCAGATCAACCCGGCCGCCGCGACGGCGATGGCTGAACTCGGGATCGATATCACCGCTGAGGTGCCCAAGGTCGTGACTCCCGAGGCGGTGGAGACCAGCGACGTCGTGATCACCATGGGCTGCGGCGACACCTGCCCCTACTATCCCGGAGTGTCCTACCGCGATTGGAAACTCGACGACCCGGCAGGCCAACCGCTCGACACCGTTCGCCTCATCCGTGACGACATCGCCGAACGCGTTCGCGCTCTGATCGCCGAACTCCTGCCGACTTAGTTCTGCGGCCGGCGGTTCATCGAGCGAGCGGCCATGATCAGCCCGAGCACGATCACGGTGCCGATCACCGCCACACCGACTCGGACCGGCAGCGCATCGGCGGACGGCACAATTGCGGCGGCATTCGTCGAAGCACCCGCGTCACCGCCCGTGGGGGATTTAGCCGCCGCCAACGCCGGATCGGGCTCGATCAGCGTGCCCACCCGAGTTCCCGGCGCGGTCGCAAAGCCGTAGTCCAGCAGATGTGCGGCCTGCTCCCACGGCGCAATCGGCAGCCGGGTGCCGTGCAACAGCACCGCCATCAGTCGGCGCCCGTCGTGATTGGCCGCACCCACGAACGTCTGGCCCGCGTCGTCGGTGTATCCCGTCTTGCCGCCCAGCGCGCCCGGATAGTGGTAGAGCAGCTGGTTGTCGTTTTCCAGCTGATAGCCGGGATGGTCGGCGTGCCCGGGAAAATCGAACGTCCGGGTACTGACGATGTCAGCGAAAGTTGGGTTCTGCCAGGCATATCGGTAGAACAGCCCGATGTCGTAGGCCGATGTGCTCATACCGGGCCCATCGAGCCCCGACGGCGTCGCAACGCGGGTGTCGCGGCCGCCGAGCTTGCCCGCCAGCGCGTTGATCTTCTCCACCGCGACCTGCATGCCGCCCAACTGCATCGCCAGCGCATGCGCCGCGTCGTTGCCTGAGTGCATCAACAGCCCGTGCAGCAACTGGTTGACGGTGTAGGTGCCACCCGGGGCAACGCCGACCCGGGTGCCCTCCGCGCCGGCATCCTCAGGCGTGCCGTCGACGATCTTATTGAGGTTGAGCTCGCGCAGCGACGCCGTCGCGACGAGCACCTTGATGACGCTGGCCGGCCGGTGACGGCCATGCGGATCGCGCGCGGCGATGATCGCGCCGCTGTCCAGGTCGGCGACCACCCAGGCCTCGGCAGAAATGTCGCCGGGCACCGGTGGGGTGTCGGCTGCCGTGACCACACCGCAGCCACCCAGCGCGTTACCGCCGATCGGCGACGCCGGCACCGGCAGCGGCAGCGGCGGATCGCCGGCCTGCGGCACTTCCGACGAGTCCACCGCCGGCGGAGTGGCCACCTTATACGGGCAGGTGTCGCGAGGGGGGCCGGACCCGGCAGCGGGCTCGGCGAGCGCAACCGGCATGCCGAACACAGCGGACGCCCAGACCATGAAAGCCGCCGCTGCCTGGCATGACGCCGTACGTAGGAAGCCCATCGTCTGTGCAGATTAGGCGATCATCGGCCCGATTCGCGGTAGCCGCGCTGTGACTGGTGTTGCAGAAGTTACAAATCCAGGTAGCCGACCCCGGGGCCGCCGATGCGGCCCAGCCACAGCCGTCCGGGTGTTTCCACCACGCCGGTGACCAGACCGAAGTCTGGATGCTGGGTGCGAAGCTGCGTTACGACGCGGCCGTCGTCCGGGTCGAACCCGATCACCCACACCAGCGGCTTCGGGTCCGGTAGCCAGCGATAAGGCAGCCGCCACAACAGCGAACGGATGGCCGGCGCGCGGGGGCACAACCATTCGCTGAGCCGGTTGCGCTCCGAGACCATAGCGACCCAGATCCGCCCGTCGCGGCCGGTGGAGATGTTGTCGGGGTAACCGGGCAGATCGGTGACCAGCGCAGTGGTCGAGCCGGCCCGGCTTCCGGTGAGCCAGTACTTGGACAGCCGGCAGCCGGTTGTCTCGGCGAACACCACCGCCGACTCGTCGACGGTCAGCGTCACGCCGTTGGCGAAGCGCAGACGCGACGCCAGGATGCTCACGGTGCCGTCGGGATCACGCCGGAACAGCGACCCGGTGGCGCGTCCTTCGACCACCGCACCCTTGTAGTACTCGTAGTGGAACCGGCTGGTGGACTCGGTGAAAAAGAGTGTGCCATCCGATGATTCGACGACATTGGAACAGAAGGTCAGCTTCCGCCCGGCAACCTCGGCGACCAGCGTCTCCAGTGTTGCGGTGGCAGGGTCGTATCGCAGCAGGCCGCGGTGGCTGTCGCAGATCAGCAGCCGGCCGTCGCGCGCGACCGCCAAGCCCAGTGGCCGGCCGCCGGTGTTGGTGAGCACCTCGGTGGAGCTGCCGTCGGCGCTGATCCGGATGATGCGGCCGTCGTCGACGCCGGTCCAGATGTTGCCCTCGGCGTCGGCGACGACGTCTTCGGGCGCGTTGCCCGGTACCGCGACGACGTGCAGCGTCGCGGTGAGATCGGGTTCGGGCAATGGCCGTGACGGCGGTGGCTGCCACCGGACGGGGTCGATGGCTGGTTTGGTCACAACTGGCTCCCAATATCAGTCAGCACGCCGCGCAAAATGGTTTCGATGGTGTCGAACTCGGCGTGGCCGCTGATCAGCGGCGGCGCCAACTGGATGACGGAATCGCCGCGGTCGTCGGTGCGGCAGTACAGCCCGGCCTCAAAGAGGGCCGACGACACGTAGCCGAGAAGCGCGCGGCGTTCGGTGTCGGTGAAGGTTTGCTTGGTCGCCTTGTCCTTGACCAGTTCCACGCCGTAGAAGTACCCCTCGCCGCGCACATCGCCGACGATGGGCAGGTCGTACAGCTTTTCCAGGGTGGCGCGGAAGCGCGGGGCGTGGCTTTTGACGTGGTCGTTGAGGCCCTCGCGTTCGAAGATGTCGAGGTTGGCCAGCGCGACCGCGGCCGATACCGGGTGCCCGCCGAATGTGTAGCCGTGCGGGAACATCGTGTTGCCGTCGTTGAACGGCTCGAACAACCGCTCGCTGGCGATCATCGCGCCGATCGGGGAGTAGCCCGACGTCATGCCCTTGGCGCAGGTGATTATGTCGGGCACGTAGCCGAAGTCGTCGCAGGCGAACATCGACCCGATCCGGCCGAACGCGCAGATCACCTCGTCGGAGACCAGCAGCACGTCGTAGGAGTCGCAGATCTGGCGCACCCGTTCGAAATAGCCTGGGGGAGGCGGGATGCTGCCGCCGGCGTTCTGCACCGGTTCCAGGAAAACCGCGGCGACCGTCTCGGGTCCTTCGAACTCGATTGCCTCGGCGATACGGTCGGCAGCCCATTGCCCGAACGCCTTGGCGTCGGCGTGCTCACCTGCTCTGAAAGGTTCCGGGGCGCGGTAGAAGTTCGTGTTGGGCACCCGGAAGCCGCCGGGCGTCACGGGTTCGAACGGCGCCTTATAGCGCGGCAGCCCGGTGATGGCCAGCGCGCCGTGGGTGGTGCCGTGGTAGGCGATCGATCGCGAAATCACTTTGTGCTTACCGGGTTTGCCGGTCAGCTTGAAGTACTGCTTGGCCACTTTCCACGCCGTCTCGACGGCTTCGGTGCCGCCGGTGGTGAAGAACACCCGGTTCAAGTCGCCCGGCGTGTAGTGCGTGAGGCGCTCGGCAAGCTCGATCGCGGTGGGGGTGGCGTATCCCCATAGCGGGAAGAACGCCAGAGTGCTCGCCTGGCGGGCGGCGACCTCGGCGAGTTCGGTACGGCCGTGGCCGACTTGCACAGTGAACAGGCCGGATAACCCGTCGAGGTAGCTCTTGCCCCGGTCGTCGAAGATGATGACGCCCTCGCCGCGAGTGATGATCGGCGGCGTGATGTCCGGGCCATGGCGGGCGAAGTGCAGCCAGAGGTGGTTTGTCATGTTCCAGGTGAGCGTAACGCTTAGGTCTGATGGCGCGGCTCCTCACTCGCGCCGTTCCGGCGCTCGCCGTCGCCACGCTAGGCTCGCGATATGGCTGCAGCGCAGCAGGTCAGCGAATTCGAGGCGTTGCGGCCGCATCTCATGTCGGTCGCCTATCGGTTGACCGGCACCGTGGCTGATGCCGAGGACATCGTCCAGGATGCCTGGCTGCGCTGGCACGCGGCCGAAAGCCGCGACGATGTGGTCGATTTGCGGGCCTGGTTGACCACGGTGGTGAGCAGGCTGGGTCTGGACAGATTGCGGTCGGCCGCGCATCGGCGCGAAACCTACACCGGCAATTGGCTGCCCGAGCCGGTGGTGACCGGATTCGATGGGGCCGATCCCCTCTCTGCCGTGGTGGCGAGCGAGGACGCCCGGTTCGCGGCGATGGTGGTGCTGGAGCGACTGTCGCCGGATCAGCGGGTCGCGTTCGTGCTGCACGACGGATTCGCCGTCCCCTTCGGGCAAGTGGCCGACGTGCTCGGAACCAGCGAGTCCACCGCCCGCCAGCTGGCGTCGCGGGCCCGCAAGGCCGCCGCCGCCGAAACCCGATCCGTCGCACAACGAGGTGGTCGGCCGGCTGCTGGCCGCCATGGCCGTCGGTGACCTGGAAGCCGTGGTGGCGCTGTTGCATCCCGACGTGGCCTTCACCGGCGATTCGGATGGCAAGGCGCCCACGGCAGTTCAGGTGATCCACGGGGCGGACAAGGTGGGCCGGTTCATGCTCGGCCTTGCCCAACGCTATGGCCCGTCGATGTTTTCAGAGTCGCAGCTGGCGTTGGTCAATGGCGAACTCGGCGTCTACACGGCCGGCTGTGCCGCGAGTGGCGGGTACCGCGAGATGCTGCCGCGGATCACGGCGATGACAGTGCGTGACGGAAAGGTCTGTGCGCTATGGGATATCGCCAATCCCGAGAAGTTCACCGGGTCTCCCTCGGGTGCTGGCCGCTCTTAAGTCATTCGAGTCGAGTGCGGATTGGAGAGAGGGCGTGCCCGGTGGCGTCACCGAAACGATGAGAAAGCCGCGGATGATGCGCGGTCACCGCGAAGGGCTCGGGAACTTCGCCGAAGCGCCGCTTGGCGACCCGGTACATGACGCGGACCAGCAGGTTCGCCCTCTTCGGGGGCAGGGGTTCGATGCGGGTTTTCTGTGTCATACCAGTCAGACGGGACAGCCGCGGGATGCGTGACGGTCTCCCGGCGAGCGGGTATACCCGCGTCCATGAGACTGGCACTGGCCGCTGCGGCGCTGATCTTCTTCGCCGTCCCCGCGTGCGGCGGCGCCAACGTGAACCCGGCACAGAAACCCGCTTCTACCAGCACTGGAGCCGCGATGACGACGGCATCACCGCCGCCAGCCACACCGGGGAATTTCGCCCTCGCCAGCCCGGCGTTCGCTGACAACACCCCGATCCCGGTCGAGTACTCCTGTAAGGGCCGCAACGTGGCTCCGCCGCTGCGCTGGGAGAACGTGCCGACTGGCACGCACTCGCTGGCCCTGGTGGTCGATGACCCCGACGCCCCCGCCGGGCTATATGTCCACTGGGTGGTCGCCGGCATCCCGCCCGCGACCACCGAAATCGGCGAAGGGGCACTGCCTGGGGGAGCGAGCGTCAGCCCGAACTCCAGTGGCAAGGCGGAGTATCTCGGGCCGTGCCCGCCGGCCGGCACCGGCGTGCACCACTACCGCTTTCAGCTGTATGCGCTGAGCAAGCCGTTGAACCTGCCGTCCACGACACCGGCGGCGCAGGCAGCGCGAACGATCGAGACTACGGCCATCGCGACCGCAACTACGGTCGGGTTGTTCAGCTCTTGACGATTCAGATTGACGATTGAGATTGCGTGCAGGGTTGTGGATTTTCGAGAAATCACAACCCTGGACGCAATCTCAATGAAGGCCGCGCCCGCGGATTAGCGCGCGAACATCAACGCGCGCTTGACCTCCTGGATTGCCTTGGTCACCTCGATACCCCGCGGGCATGATTCGGTGCAGTTGAATGTGGTGCGGCAACGCCACACCCCGTCGACCTCGTTGAGGATTTCCAGGCGCTCGGCGGCGGCCTCGTCGCGGCTGTCGAAGATGAACCGGTGCGCGTTGACGATCGCCGCCGGCCCGAAGTAGCTGCCCTCATGCCAGAACACCGGGCAGCTGGTGGTACACGCCGCGCACAGGATGCACTTGGTGGTGTCGTCGTAGCGTGCGCGATCGGTTTGGCTTTGGATTCGCTCGCGGGTCGGCGGGTTGCCGCCGGCGATCAGGTATGGCTTGACCGCACGGTAGGCGTCGAAGAACGGCTCCATGTCGACGACGAGGTCCTTCTCCACGGGCAGCCCGCGGATCGGCTCGACGGTGATGGTCAGCGGTTTGCCGGGCTTGCGGGGAAGCAGGTCGCGCATCAGCACCTTGCAGGCCAGCCGGTTGACACCGTTGACCCGCATCGCGTCGGAGCCGCAGACCCCGTGCGCGCAGGACCGCCGGAAGGTCAGCGTGCCGTCGAGGTAGCTCTTGACGTAGATCAGCAGATTCAGCAGCCGGTCGGTGGGCAGGCAGGGCACCCGGAAGCTCTGCCAGCCACCGGAACCGGTGTACCGGTCGGGGCTTTCCGGATTGAACCGGGCGATCCGCAGCGTCACCATTACCGCGCCCTCGGGGATCGGCGGCAACGGCGGACCGCCGGCCTGCACGTCGTCGACAACCGTCATCAGTACTTGCGCTCCTTGGCTTCATAGCGGGTTTGCACGACGGGTTTGAAATCCAGCCGGATGTCGCTGAGCAGCGCGCTGCCCTGTTTGTAGGCCATGGTGTGGCGCATGTAGTTGACGTCGTCGCGGTTCGGATAGTCCTCGCGGGCATGCCCGCCGCGGGATTCCTTGCGGTTCAACGCACCGGCGACGGTGACCTCGGCCAGCTCAAGCAGGAAACCCAGCTCGACGGCTTCCAGCAAGTCGCTGTTGAAGCGTTTTCCTTTGTCGTGCACCGAAATCCGGGAGTAACGCGCTTTGAGCACGTGAATGTCGGCGAGCGCCTGCTTGAGCGTCTCGTCGGTGCGGAACACCGCGGCGTTGTTGTCCATGGTCTGCTGCAACGCCCCGCGGATGTCGGCGACGCGTTCGTTGCCATGCTCGCTCAAGATGTCGGCCACCCAACCGACCACCATCGCCGCCGGCTCCGGCGGCAACTCGACGAAGTCGTGACCTAGCGCGTAGTTCGCCGCAGCGATGCCCGCCCGCCGGCCGAACACGTTGATATCCAGCAGCGAGTTGGTGCCCAACCGGTTGGCGCCGTGCACCGACACGCATGCGCACTCACCTGCCGCGTACAGGCCGGGCACGGTAAATGCGTTGTCTCGCAACACTTCGCCGGTGACAGTGGTGGGGATGCCGCCCATCGCGTAGTGGCAGGTCGGATAGACCGGGACCAGTTCTTTGACCGGGTCCACGCCAAGGTAGGTGCGGGCGAACTCGGTGATGTCGGGCAGCTTCGACTCCAGCACATCCTCGCCGAGGTGACGGACGTCGATGTAGACGTAGTCCTTGTGCGGGCCCGCGCCGCGGCCTTCCAGAACTTCGCGCACCATCGAGCGGGCGACAATGTCGCGCGGCGCCAGGTCGACGATGGTCGGCGCATAACGCTCCATGAACCGCTCGCCTTCGCCGTTGAGCAGCCGACCGCCCTCACCGCGCACCGCTTCGGAGATCAAAATCCCCAGCCCGGCCAGACCCGTCGGGTGGAACTGGTGAAACTCCATGTCCTCCAACGGAAGTCCCTTGCGGAACACGATCCCGATGCCGTCGCCGGTCAGCGTGTGCGCGTTGGAGGTGGTCTTGTACATCCGGCCCGACCCGCCGGTCGCGATCACGACGGCCTTGGCGCCGAAGACGTGGATGTCGCCGGTGGCGAGCTCGTAGGCGACCACCCCGCTGGCCACCGGACCGCTTGCGGTTTGGGTGAGCACCAAATCCAGCGCGTAGAACTCGTTGAAGAACTCGACGTCGTGCTTGACGCAGTTCTGGTACAGCGTCTGCAGGATCATGTGGCCGGTGCGGTCGGCGGCGTAACAGGCTCGGCGCACCGGGGCCTTGCCGTGATCGCGGGTGTGCCCGCCGAAGCGGCGCTGGTCGATGCGGCCTTCGGGGGTGCGGTTGAACGGCATGCCCATTTTTTCCAGGTCCAGCACCGCGTCGATGGCTTCGCGGCACATGATCTCGACCGCGTCCTGGTCGGCCAGGTAGTCGCCGCCCTTGACGGTGTCGAAGGTGTGCCATTCCCAGTTGTCGTCTTCGACGTTGGCCAATGCCGCGCAGATGCCGCCCTGCGCGGCGCCGGTGTGGCTGCGGGTCGGGTAGAGCTTGGTCAGCACTGCGGTGCGCGCCCGTGGCCCGGCCTCCACCGCCGCACGCATTCCCGCACCGCCGGCGCCGACGATGACCACGTCGTATCGGTGTTGTTGGATCATGCTCATCAGGTGATGTTCGGGTCGAAGGTCAGCAGCACGTAGGTGCCCAGCACGAGCGTGAACAGCATCGAGAACACCAGCAGGGCATTCAGCCAGAACCGGGTGGAATCCTTGCGGCTGTAGTCGTCGATGATCGTGCGCAGACCGTTGCCGCCGTGCAACTGTGCCAGCCACAGCAGCAGAAGGTCCCAGGTCTGCCAGAACGGCGAGTGCCAGCGCTGCGCCACATAGTTGAAGTCGATGCGGTAGACGCCGTCGTCGGCCATCAGCATCACGAACAGGTGCCCGAGCGCCAGGAACACCAGCACGATGCCGGAAAACCGCATGAACAGCCAGGCGTATTTCTCGAAGTTGGGCATGCCGGCGCGGCGGCGGGGCGCCCGAGGATTGTCCAGGCCGGCCGGGCGGTCATGGCTGCGCTGGCGCACCGGGGCCACCTCGCCGCGCCCGAGTTGCAGGTCGGGGGCGCTCATCCGAACCGCCCGATCAGCTGGATGCTGAGCACCACCGTCACCGGAACCATGACCAGCAGCCACACGATGCCGACCGCCCACAGCATCAGCCGTTGATAGCGGGTGCCCTGCGCCCAGAAGTCGATCAGGATGACGCGGACGCCGTTGAGCGCGTGGTAGAGCACCGCGGCCACCAGCCCGAGGTCCATCAGGCCCACAATCGGTGTCTTGTAGGTCGAGAGCACTTCGTCGTAGGTTTGCGGGCTAACCCGAACCAGAGCGGTATCCAGCACATGCACGAACAGGAAGAAGAAGATCGTCGCCCCGGTGATGCGGTGTAGCACCCATGACCACATACCGGGATCGCCGCGGTAGAGGGTTCGTCGTGGGCGTCGTGCAGATGTCGCCGTCGTCATCAGCGCCTCCAATGATGTAGTGGCGATCCGCTGCGCCCGGCTTCGCCGCGCTTGCGATCGCCACGGTCATCGTGGGACCGTCGGTGGATCTCCCGGGTGGGACTTCGGCCCGACGACGGTGCGGGCCGTCTAACGGCCCGCTGAGGAGTCGGGCAGTTCAATGCAGTTCAATTTAGCTCCATTCTTGCTGTCAGATGACCCGCTTCGTGCCCGCCAACGGTTAGCGTCACCAAGAATCTAGGGTGGCCTTGTGCATTAGCCGACAGACAGCGAGGTGGCCCGATGCATTCCCGACACGCGTGGTATCGCGACCATGACCGACGCAATTGACTGGAATATGCTGCGGGACAAAGCTATCCAAGCAGCGCATGGGGCGTACGCGCCGTACTCACGGTTTCCGGTGGGCGCGGCGGCGTTGGTCGACGACCAGCGGATAATTATCGGCTGCAATGTGGAAAATGTCTCATATGGCCTGGGTCTCTGTGCCGAGTGCGCCGTGGTCTGCGCGTTGCATACGAGCGGCGGCGGCAGGCTGGTCGGGTTGGCGTGCGTCGACGGGAACGGCTCGCCGCTGATGCCGTGCGGGCGGTGTCGTCAAGTGTTGCTGGAACACGGCGGGCCGGACCTGCTCATCGACCACCCCGCTGCGCCACGGCGGCTCGGCGACTTGCTGCCCGAGCCGTTTGGACCGGATGACCTCGCGCGATGAGCCGCGCCGACGACGATGCAGAGCGCAGCGATGAGGCGCAGTGGCGCGGATGAGCTGGGACGCGCCGACGATTATCGCGGCCAAACGCGACGGTGGGCGGCTCTCGGATGCCGCGATCGACTGGGTCATCAACGCCTACACCGACGGTCGGGTCGCCGACGAGCAGATGGCGGCGCTGTTGATGGCGGTTTTTCTGCGCGGAATGGATTACGGCGAGACCGCGCGATGGACGGCGGCGATGGTGGCCTCCGGTGAGCGAATGGATTTCACCGATTTGCGCCGTGACGGCAATCCGCTGCGGACCGTGGACAAACACTCCACCGGCGGGGTCGGAGACAAGATCACGCTGCCGCTGGTATCGGTGGTCGCGGCGTGCGGCGGCGCGGTACCGCAGGCGTCCGGTCGTGGACTAGGCCATACCGGCGGCACCCTGGACAAGCTGGAGTCCATCGCCGGCTTCACTGCGGATCTGACGAGCGAGCAAGTGCGCCACCAGCTTTGCGAGATCGGCGCGGCTATCTTCGCGGCCGGCCGGCTGGCGCCCGCCGACGCGAAGCTTTACCCGCTGCGAGATATCACCGCCACCGTCGAATCGCTGCCGCTGATCGCGAGCTCGGTGATGAGCAAGAAAATCGCCGAGGGAGCGGGCGCGCTGGTGCTTGACGTCAAGGTCGGCTCCGGCGCATTGCTCAAATCGGAATCGCAGTGCCGCGAGCTGGCCCAAACCATGGTGGCGCTGGGCGCAGCGCACGGGGTGACGGCGTGCGCGGTGTTGACCGATATGAACAGTCCGCTGGGCGCGGCCGCCGGCAACGCGCTGGAAGTCGCCGAAGCGCTGGAAGTGCTGGCCGGTGGCGGACCGCCCGACGTGGTGGAGCTGACCCTGCGGCTGGCCGGGGAGATGCTCGAGATCGGCGGTATCGACGGCCGGGATCCAGCGCAGACATTGCGCGACGGCACCGCGATGGACCGATTTCGCGCGCTGATCGCCGCGCAGGGCGGCGATTTGTCCGTACCGTTGCCCGTTGGTAAGTACTCCGAAACCGTGACCGCCGGCCGGGGCGGCACAATGGGCGATATCGACGCGATGGCAGTGGGGCGAACGGTATGGCGGCTCGGAGCGGGCAGATCCTGTCCGGGCGAGACCGTCCAGGCCGGCGCAGGGATTCGGATCGACCGGCGTCCCGGGGAGCCAGTGGCCGCCGGTGAGCCGCTGTTCACGCTGTATACCGACACTCCGGAACGCTTCGAGTCGGCGATGGCCGAACTGGCCGCGGGCTGGAGCCTTGTCGATGCACCCCCGGTCCGGCGGCCGCTGATCATCGATCGGATCACCTGATGACGACGCCGCTCACCTTGGAGACCATCAAGCAGGCGCCCAAGGCGTTGTTGCACGATCACCTCGACGGCGGGCTGCGCCCGGCCACCGTGATCGACATCGCCGACCAAACCGGCTACGACGGCCTGCCGGCGACCGAAGTCGACGAACTGACGCGGTGGTTTCACACCTCGTCGCACAGCGGCTCGCTGGAGCGCTACCTCGAGCCGTTCTCGCACACCGTCGGGGTGATGCAAACGCCCGAGTCGCTGCACCGGGTGGCCTACGAGTGCGTGGAAGACCTGTCCGCCGACTCGGTGGTTTATGCCGAGGTGCGGTTCGCTCCGGAACTGCACATCAACCGCGGGCTGTCCTTCGACGAAGTCACCGATGCCGTACTGGCCGGTTTCGCCGATGGGGAGAAGGCTGCCGCTGCAGCGGGGCGAACTATTGCGGTGCGCTGCCTGGTCACCGCGATGCGCCACGCCGCACTGTCCCGCGAAATCGCTGAACTTGCAATCCGATTCCGCGATAAGGGCGTGGTCGGCTTCGACATCGCCGGTGCGGAGGCCGGCTATCCGCCCACCCGGCACCTGGATGCTTTCGAATACATGCGAAACCACAACGCCCGCTTCACGATTCACGCTGGCGAGGCTTTCGGGCTGCCATCCATCCACGAGGCGATCGCGTTCTGCGGCGCCGACCGGCTCGGGCACGGCGTGCGGATCACCGACGACATCGACGTCGCCGAGGACGGCACGGTGCGGCTGGGACGATTGGCATCGATACTGCGGGACAAGCGGATTCCGTTGGAGCTGTGCCCCAGCTCCAACGTGCAGACCGGCGCGGTCAACAGCATCGCCGAGCATCCGTTCGACCTGCTCGCCCGGGCGCGGTTCCGGGTCACCGTCAACACCGACAACCGGCTGATGAGCGACACGACGATGAGCCATGAAATGCTCGTTCTCGTCGACGCGTTCGGCTATGGGTGGACCGACCTGCAGCGGTTCACGATCAATGCGATGAAGTCGGCGTTCGTTCCGTTCGACGAACGGTTGGCGATCATCGACGAAGTCATCAAACCGCGCTTTGCGGTACTGATCGGGTAGCGGCTCGCCGCGCTACTCGGGCCTTAGCCGCGACTCCACGAAGCGCTCCAACTCCTCCCACGCCTCGACCGCCTCGGCATAGGGAGGCGCGGGCTTGCTCACCGAATCGGGTTCGAGGACATAGGCCACCAGCTGGCCCAACGGGCGTTCCGTCGCGAGCGCCTTGTCGGCGGTGTTGTCCTCGGCGTAGTCCCCGACATCGCGTAGCAGCTCGACAGCCAGATCAAGCTGCTCCCGGTCCACCGAATCCGGCCCGGCGGCCAAATCGTCGACGAGCCCGGTCAGGACGTAGCCGTTGTCGTGGGTCACGTCGATGCGCAGCGAGCCGTCAGTTGCCGCCGTGCGGACATCGTCGTAGGTGCTCAGGTCGGCCAAATCGTGGTCGCGCTCGTCGGCGAGATATCGGGCCAGGGCCCGCTGCGAGGCGAACACGCTGATTCGGCCGTTGCGGCCCAAGAAGATCGGGCGGTCGTCGAAATAACACCGCAGCGTGTAGTAGGTGCGCCCGCCGATCATGACCCGAATCGGGTCGATGCCGACCTTCGCCCAGAAGTCCTCGTCGCCGCCGAGCACAGCGTCGCTGGCGGGGGCACTCGCGGGGTCGACATCCCCGGCGGCGCCGTCGTCGGTGGGCTCGCCCTGCTGCTCGTCGGTGTGCTGCTTCTCGAGCGGCTCCTGCTCGAGCGGCTCGGCCAGTTCGGCTGCGGCGGCCTCCGACACGGCGCTGTCCACGTCAGGAGCGCTGATGATTTCGTCCACCGCGGCCAGCACGTCGTCCCAGCCGCGCCCAATGACCTCGGCGATCGCATGCCAGCGTTTGAGACCGGCCTTGCCGGTGAAGTGGCCGATCCCGCCGGCCAGCGTGCCCAAGGTCGGGTTGCCGTTGAAAAACTTCATCACCGCCGGCAGCTCGCACACCGACCCGATGGACGAGACGATCGCCAGCGCGTTCGCCAGCGCCGTCACCGACTCCTCGGTCGGTTTCTCTGCGACCAGCTCTTCAACCGCGATCAGGTCGAATTGCTTGTCCTCGGCGGGCTCGAGCTTGTGGGCGTTGGCCTCGGACAGCCGTTGCCACTGCGGGTGGTCGACCAGATCGTTGTCGGTGTTGGTGCGCACAAATGCCACCAGGTCAGCGGCCGTCTCAAAGCCGTAGAGGTCCTCATCCTTACCGAGAAACGCCTCCCACTCGTCACCCGCGTCGCGCCAGCGGGGCGCCCACACCGTGTAGCGGTCGCCGCCGGTCAGGCTCAAGCGGATCGGCACGAGGTCAGCAGCCATGCGGCACACAATAGCGACGGGCCGCGCGGCCGACCGACCCCAGGCCGCGGTTTGCCGCCTGGCGCCATGCCGTCAGCCGGCCCAAATATCGGTGATGGCCGGCGCTGCGGCCGCATACCCGAGCTTGGGCAACCCGTACATCTGCTCGAGCGTGGACAACACGTTGTAGTGGCTGATCGTCTCGGTGTAGGCGCCAGGCCTGACGTTTGCTCCGTAGATCACCGTGGGAATTTGATTCCGCGAGGTGTTGTCGTCCTCGTCCCAGGTCAAAATCAGCAAGCTGTTGTTGGTTTTCGCCCATTCCGCGTACTGCGACAAGTTCTGATACAGCCACGCGTCGCCTGCAGCGATCGAGCCGTCGTGCATGTCATTGTCGAGATTGGGGATGACAAATGCGACCGTCGGCAGGCTGGCGTAATTTGCTGGCGGCGGAAACGCGGAAAAGGGCAGCGAGTAGTTGGCTGGGATATTGCTGAAGCTGACCCAGGGCACATGCTTGCGCGCGTATTTCCCCGCACTGCACGCCGTCGAGCCCACCGCGGGCAGGCTCTCCGCATAGCCCGCGAAGGTGTAACCGGCGGCAAGCAACTCCGAACCGAGGTTGGGCGTGTTGCCCGCGTTGACCGGGCAGACGTTGGCGCTGACCAGCGTGTTGCCGGCGAACAGGGCGTAGTAGTTGGGTTCGCTGGGGTGCAGCTCGGCGAAGGACTGCGCCATCATCGCGCCGCCGGCGGCCAGCTGGTTGATGTAGGGCGCCGCCTTGTTTTCGATGATGTTGGTTTGCGAGCGATTTTCTTCCACCACGACGACGACGTGCGCGGGGGTCGGAACCGCCGCCGCTTTGAACTCGACCGGACCGGTTTGGTGGACGTGACGAGTCGACGGCCACGACATCAGCGCCGTGGACACCGCCAGCACGCTCAATAGGCTGACCGCTCGATATCGCTTGCCGTTTCGCCATGGTCGGCGCCGCATGGCCGGAGTATATGGTCCCTGCTCGCAGGGATTGGCCCACGTAACGCGTGTCGAGCGGGGAAGCGCGACAAACAAAGACAACCAAATTTGCGAATTGTGTCGTGGCCGACCGCTGAACAGGAGATGATGTCGCCATTCGCCGAGCCGGGGAGGATCGAACAGGATCTGGGAGGTCGCGATGTCAGCGTCGAGGTTGCGCTCGCCGGGTTATCTGCTGTTGGCCATCGCCGTCGCCGGTGCCGGCGTGATGTCGATGATGACGTCGGCGTTCGAGTCCGGGCTGAAGGCGATCATCGCCGAAGCTCGGCTGCTGGCCGACGAGGGCTGGATCATGGGCGGCACCGCAGATCCCACCCCGGACAGCGCTTACCTCGACTCAGTCGAATCGCTTTACCTCAGCCAGGACAGCGGCTACACCTTCTACCCGCTGACCACCCCGGAGCAGTTCTGCCCGATCGTGTGCAGTTCCACCGAGCCGTACCTGACGTTCGGCGAATCGTTGAACCAAGGCGTCAACGACCTCGACAGCACGATTGTCCCGGCCCTATAGGGCGGCAACGACGTCGCGGTGCCGGGCTACTCGCAGAGCGCCACCCTCGCCACCATCGAGATGAACGACCTGCTGGCCAACACGCCGGCCGGAGTAAACCTGGGCGACTTGAGCGTCACGCTGCTCGGTGACCCCAACAGCCCGATCGGCGGCATCCTGGATCGCTTCGGATTCCCCGACGGCGTCGGCGACTTCAGCTTGAGCCCTGAGCCCCAACACGTTCCGTTCCTCGACATCCCGCTCAGCCTGGCTGACACCCCGACCACCGGGATTGCGACCGACATCTACACCGGCGAATACGACGGCTGGGCCGACTTCCCGGAGAACCCCGGCAACCTGTTCGCCGACCTCAACGCCCTGATCGGCATCGACACGGTGCACCCCTACTATCCCGATCCGACTCCCGGGGTGAACTTGGACACCACCGACATGCTCGATCTCGGCACCATCGGGAACACCACCTTCTACGACATTCCCGCGCCGCTGCCGACGCTGGCGTTCATGTACGACGGCGGGCCCGCCGGGCAGTTCTTCTACGATTCCTTCGCCCCGTTTGCGACCTTGTTCGACGACTGGGCATACGGCAACCCCGGTGACCCGGGCGCCGGCATCGAAGTCAATGGGGTCGACCCGATCGGTGTCGCCGGCCCCTGGCAAGTCGATGCGACCGGCCAACTGGTGGCCTCCGGCGTCGCCGGGTTCACCCCGAAGATGGATCCGCTGCAGATGCTGGCCGGCTTGGAGTACGCCGCGGTGCAGACGTTCGTCGGCCCGATCGACGACTTGCTGGCCGACGCCGGACAGGCGCCGCTGCCGCAATCGGTGGTGGACTCGCTGCTCTCGGGCTATGACGCGACCAACCAACTGGACGCGTCGCTGCTGACCTCGTGGACCGACTTGACGACGAGCATCCCGTCGCTGGCGCCGGACGCCATCTTGAACGGGTCGCCGCTGATCACCGGGCAGCCACTGATCGACCTCGTCGGCTACGGTTTCGACATCTTCAACTTCTTCGGCGCGTAAGCCGCGGGGGCCGCGCAGTCACATCAGCCACTGCTGCAACGTCGGCGCTCAGTCGCTCGCCGCGGGACTTCTCAGACCGGTGCGATTCACCTCGCGCTCGGCATTGTCGGCGGGCGTAGGGTCATGCCCCGTGGATGTGCGCGTCGTTGACCACCCCCTGGCGGCGGCCCAGCTGACCATACTGCGCGACGCGCGCGCCGATAATGCGGCGTTTCGCGCGGCGTTGCGTGATCTGACGCTGATGCTGGTCTACGAGGCCACTCGGGACGCACCGTGTCAGACGGTCGCCGTGCGCACCCCGCTGGCCGAGACGACCGGCTCTCGGCTCGCGAAACCGCCACTGCTGGTGGGGGTTTTGCGGGCCGGGCTCGGCATGGTTGATGCGGCGCTCGCACTGGTACCGGAAGCACGAGTGGGGTTCGTCGGCATCGCGCGCGACGAACAGACCGCGTTGGCAACACCGTATCTGGAATCACTGCCCGACGATCTACGCGGCCAGCCGGTGATGGCCCTCGATCCGATGTTGGCCACCGGCGGTTCGATGACGCACGCGATTGGATTGCTGCAACGCCGCGGCGCCGACGACATCACCGTGCTGTGCGTGGTGGTGGCTCCGGAAGGCGTTGCGGCGCTGGAAAACGCAGCACCCAACGCCCGGATATTCACCGCGGCCATCGATGACGGCCTCAACGACGCGGCCTACATCGTCCCGGGCCTCGGCGACAGCGGCGACCGGCAATTCGGACCGCGCTGAACTACCAGTGGCGCACAGATGACGCCAGCTCGTCGCACAGTGCCCTCGCCCGCGCGCGAACACTGGCTAGGTTGTCGGCCACCGCACTGCGAACTTCGATGTAGCACTTGACCTTCGGTTCGGTGCCTGACGGCCGCACCACCACCCGCACCGACGTATCGGCCGCGCCTCCAGTGAAGATCAGAGCATCGGTGCGGTCTACACCTGGACGCTGCAGTAAATCCGCTGCGGCCGAGCCGAATCCGGCCAGATGGCTAGGGGGCGAAACGCGCAACCGGCGCATCACTGCGGTTGCCTCGTCCGAATCTGTCACCGCTCGTGACACGGCGGCGCCGACGTGAACCCCGAACCTGCGGGCCAGGTCGTCCAGCGCGTCGAGCACCGAGCGGCGGGACAGCTTAAGCGTGGCTACCAGATCGCAGGCGAGCACCGCGGCGCTGATGCCGTCCTTGTCTCGGACGGCGGCCGGGTCGACGCAGTGCCCAATCGCCTCCTCGTAGGCGTAGACCAATGCGCTGCCGGGCATGTCGGCATCGGCGCGGGCCAGCCATTTGAAGCCGGTGAGCGTCTCGACGTGGCGTGCGCCCCAATGGTCAGCGATTGCCGATAGCATCCGCGACGACACCACCGTGCTGGCCACTACGCTGGTGGCGAGCTCGCCTGTGTCGATGCGAGACAGAATGAAATCGCCTAGGAGCCAACCGGTCTCGTCGCCCGACAGCATTCGCCAGCCCGCAGGTGTAGGTATTCCCACGGCGCAGCGATCCGCGTCGGGATCCAGCGCGATCGCGATGTCGGCGCCGACGTCTTCGGCCAGCGCCAGCAGCGCATCGGTCGCACCGGGCTCTTCGGGGTTGGGGAACGCCACGGTCGGGAAATTCGGGTCCGGGTTGAATTGACTGGCGACGGTGTGCACATCGGAAAAGCCGGCGCGTCGGAGCGTTTCAACGGCGACAGTGCCGCCCACCCCGTGCAGCGGTGTCATCGCCACCCGGACCGGACCCGGCGAGCGTCCCACCCGGGCGGCCCGCTCGATGTAACGCTCGACCAGATCGGTATCCGCCGGTTCGACAGGCGCCCTGGCGATCTCGTCAGCGAACGGGGCGACGGCCATCGCGGATTCGATCTCGTGGTCGGTGGGGGAGATGATCTGGATTCCGCCGTCGAAATAGACCTTGTAGCCGTTGTCGGTCGGCGGATTGTGTGACGCGGTGATCTGAATGCCCGCCGCTGCGCCGGTGTGCCGCGCGGCAAAGGCCACCACCGGGGTGGGTACCGGATGCGCAAGCAACGTCACCGAATAACCACTGGCCGCAAGGACTTCGGCTGCTGCTCGCGCGAACGCTGCTGAGCCGTGCCGAGCGTCGCGCCCGACGATCACCGTCGCACCGCCGAGGCCGCGGCCGGTGAGCACCTGTGCCACCGCCCAGGTGGCACGCAACACCACGGCCAGGTTCATCGCGTCCGGCCCAGCCCGGACCGGGCCGCGCAGTCCGGCTGTGCCGAATGCCAGCGGCCGGGCGAACCGCGCGACGAGTTCGGTCCGGTCGCACCGGGCGAGTTCAGCGGCCGTCATCGGATCGGGGTCGTGCGTGATCCAATCCTGCGGTGTCACGCCTGTCCTCTCTACAGCCGTGCGACCACGTCTGCCAGCAGAGCGCCCATCCGAGTCGCCGATGCCGCGCCCGCGGCGAGCACCTCGACGTGGCTGAGCGGGCCACCGGTGATCCCGGCCGCCAGATTCGTCACCAGCGACACCCCCAGCACTTCGGCGCCCGCCGCCCGCGCCGCGATCGTCTCGTGCACGGTGGACATGCCGACCAGATCGGCGCCCAGTGTCCGTAACATCCGGACCTCCGCGGGCGTTTCGTAGTGCGGCCCGGGCAGCCCGGCGTACACGCCTTCGGCCAGTGTCGGGTCGACTTCACGGGCCAGCTCCCGCAGCCGCCGCGCATAACCGTCGACCATGTCGACGAACTGCGCCCCGATCAGCGGAGACCGCGCGGTCAGGTTCAGATGGTCGCTGATCAGCACCGGCTGGCCCACCTCGAAGTCCTCGCGCACCGCACCGGCTGCGTTGGTGAGGACCACGACGCGTGCGCCGGCCGCGCAGGCCGCCCGCACCGGATGCACGACGTGCAGCAGGTCATGGCCCTCGTAGGCATGCACGCGACCGGCTAACACCAGCACGCGGTGCGCGCCGATGCCCACTGAGAACACCTGACCGGTGTGCCCGACCGCGGTCGGTGGGGTGAAGCCGGGCAATTCGGCCATCGGCAGTACGGCGGTCGCCGAGCCCAGCGCGGCAACAGCCGGCGCCCACCCCGACCCGAGCACGATCGCGACGTCGTGTTCGGCGGTCTCGGTGCCGTCGGCGATGAACTGCGCCGCCCGCCGCGCGAGCGCCTCGGGGTCGGCCGGAGCGTCACTCACAGTCGCGCAGCGTAGTCGGACGGCGCTGCGCCGAAGGCGAGTCGGCGCAGCGCACGCAGAAAGACGTCGCGGTCGTTGGCCGGTAGTTGGCCGAGCCAGCGCTCCTCCCCGCGCTGGATGGCCGCCTGCACTGCGTCTTTGATGGAGCGGCCGGGCTCGGTGATCGCGAGCAGCCGCGCGCGGCGGTCGTCGGGGTCGGGACTTCGTTCGATGTAACCGCGCTCCTGCAACTCGTCGAGCGTGGGAATGATGCGTGTTTTGTCGGCGCCGATCGCTTCGGCGAGTGCCGCTTGAGTGCGGATCGGTGAACGGTCCAGGGCGGCCAGAACGATGTAGCCCCACATCGACAGACCGTGCGCTGCCAGCACGGGCTGCTCGGCCGCCACGGTTTGCCGAGCCAGCAGCGTCAGCATCTCCGCGAGGTCTGGACGCGTCGTTTTGCGCACCACGCCCTGATGATAAAGGCCGACATATAATCTGCATACACACATGATAAATGTACGCAGATTAATCAAGGATGTTCGGCCATTGCATCGCATTGCCGTACTCGCTTCGGTTGACGTCGTCTCGGCCGTCAGCCGCATGGCTTCGCGCCGATGTCCTCATGCGGGCTCCGCACGACATGTGAGCCGGCCGCGACGGCGCCGGGACCGTCGGTGAGATACTGCGACCATGGCCCCAAACCCGATATTGGACCGCGTCGAGGACGCGGTGCGGCGCCGTGGCGCGGAGCTGGTCGAGCTTTCCCACGCTATTCACGCCGAACCGGAGTTGGCGTTCGCCGAGCACCGCAGTTGCGCCAAGGCGCAAACGTTGGTGGCTGAGCGAGGATTTGAGATCACCAAGTCAGCCGGTGGACTGGACACCGCCTTCCGCGCCGACTTCGGTGGCGGTCAGCTGACCGTCGGCGTCTGCGCCGAGTACGACGCGCTGCCCGAAATCGGCCACGCCTGCGGCCACAACATCATCGCCGCCTCGGCGGTGGGCGCCGCGCTGGCGCTGGCCGAGGTCGCCGACGAACTGGACCTGACGGTTGCGCTGCTCGGCACACCCGCCGAGGAGTTCGGCGGCGGAAAAGTGTTGCTGCTCAACGCCGGAATCTTCGACGATCTGGCGGCGGCCGTGATGATGCATCCCGGTCCGGTGGACATCGCCGCCGCCCGGTCGCTGACGTTGTCCGCGATCCGGGTCGAGTACCACGGGCGCGAGGCACACGCATCGGCCGCGCCGTTCCTCGGCGTCAACGCCGCCGACGCGGCCACTGTCGCGCAGGTGGCCATCGGGCTGTTGCGTCAACAGTTGGTGCCCGGACAGCAGGTGCACGGCATTATCTCCGAGGGCGGTCAAGTCGCCAATGTCATCCCGAGCCGGACCCAACTGCAATACACGATGCGCGCACCCGACGCGGGGTCGCTGGACGACCTGCGCGGCAAGGTAAGCGACTGCTTCTTGGCCGGTGCGGTGGCCACCGGCTGTGAGTACAACGTCGAGCAAACCGAGCCGATGTACGAGGCGCTCAAGCCCGATCCCTGGCTGGCCGGTGCCGTCCGCGCCGAGATGACGCGACTCGGGCGCACGCCCGTCGACGAGGAACTCGAGGCCAAGTTCCCGTTGGGCAGTACCGACATGGGCAACGTCACGCAAGTTCTGCCCGGTATCCATCCGATGGTCGCTGTCGATGCCGGTGGCGCGTCGTTGCACCAGCCCGGGTTCACCGCAGCAGCTGTCGGTCCCAGTGCCGACCAGGCGGTGATTGATGGCGCAATCATGTTGGCGCGCAGTGTCGTTCGCCTCGCCGAGTTTTCGGATGAACGCGACCGCGTGCTGGCGGCTCGCGACCGGCGGGCGGCATCGTGAGGCTTGCTGACACCGCTGGATCGTGGCTGGCCGCCCACGTCGACGACTTGGTCGCCTGGCGGCGACATATCCACCGCTACCCGGAGCTGGGTCGCCAGGAGTACGCGACCACCCAGTTTGTCGCCGAACGGTTGGCCGACGCCGGGCTCAACCCGAAGGTGTTACCCGGCGGGACGGGGTTGACGTGCGATTTCGGTCCCGACAACGAGCCCCGGATCGCATTGCGGGCCGACATGGACGCGTTGCCGATGGCCGAGCGGACCGGCGCCCCTTATGAATCGACGATGCCCAACGCCGCGCACGCCTGCGGCCACGACGCTCATACCGCGATCCTGCTGGGCACGGCGCTGGCATTGGCGCCGGTGCCGGAGCTGCCGATCGCGCTGCGGCTGATCTTTCAGTCCGCCGAAGAGCTGATGCCCGGCGGCGCGATCGATGCGATCGCCGCCGGCGCCTTGGCCGGAGTGAGCCGGATCTTCGCCTTGCACTGCGATCCCCGGCTGGCGGTCGGCAAGATCGCGGTGAAAGCAGGGCCGATAACGTCGGCGGCCGACATGATCGAGATCGCCCTGTATTCGCCGGGCGGGCACACCTCGCGGCCACATTTGACCGGCGACCTGGTTTACGGGTTGGGCACGCTGATCACCGGGCTGCCCGGCGTGTTGTCACGCCGCATCGACCCGCGCAACAGCACCGTGATGGTGTGGGGTGCGGTCAATGCGGGGGTGGCCGCAAACGCGATCCCGCAAACGGGCATGCTCGCCGGCACCATCCGGACGGCTAGCCGTGAAACCTGGCTGAGCCTCGAGGAAATCGTGCGCCAGGCGGTCGCCGCCCTGCTCTCGCCGCTGGGCATCGAGCACACCCTGCAATACAGCCGCGGGGTCCCGCCGGTGGTCAACGAGGAGGTCTCGACGCGGATCATTGGGCATGCCATCGAGGCGGTCGGACCGGATGTGCTGACCGATACCAAGCAGTCCGGCGGCGGCGAGGACTTCTCCTGGTATCTGGAGGAGGTGCCCGGCGCGATGGCCAGACTCGGGGTGTGGTCGGGTCACGGTCCGCAGCCCGACTTGCATCAGCCGACGTTCGACCTCGACGAGCGCGCGCTGGCGATCGGGGTGCGGCTGATGGTGAACATCGTCGAGCAGGCCGCAGCCATTTAGCGCGAACGTGCGTGTTCGCACGTCAACATGCCGCGCTTGGCGTACAACTGTGCACGTTCGCGGGGACGCCAACTGTGCACAGCGGCGCATTCGTACACAAACCGGCCACCGGCACCCCGAAGCTGAACGTGCCGCACCGGCCATCCACCCACCATGGCGGCATGAATGACGAGCTGTGTCGGCTGCTCGACAAGCAAGGCGGAGTCGTCACCTCTGGCCAGGCGTTGGCATTCCTGACCCGTCGTTCCTTAGAAGCGGAGCTGAAACGCGGCGGGCTGCAGAAGGTTTGGTATGGCATCTACAGCCGAGGCGATGTGGATGCTCGGTCGCGACTACGCATGGTCGCCGAGGATGTGAGGCGCTGGCCCGGCCAGCTCGTCCGTCGTATCGAGATGCACTTGGAGCGCGCCAGCAGCGCTCAACCTGTCGCGAAGGTGCGCAAAATGCCGTCGTCAACGGCGTGTCGGCGTACAAACACGCACGCTCGTCGACGAAAGTGAGCTAAGTTCCGGGGCCGATGTTGCGGGCTGGGCGGGTGCGGAGGTCGTGTACGTATTCGGATGGCGCCCCTGCGATTTCGGCGGCGTCGGCCATTACACCGATGTAGCGCGCCGACGGCAGGCCGCCCTCCCACGCGTCCAGCACATACAGCCACGCCAGCACCGGATCGGTGGTCGTGTCGGACGACAAGCGCTCCACCCGGCACCGGATCTTCTTGTGGATGCCCAGCTCGGACCCCTCCCACCGATCGAGGTTGTTCTCGTCCGCAGGCGTCATGTCGTAGAGCACGACGAACACCTTTGACGCCGGGTCCTCGACGACGGTGGCCAGCGCTCCCTCCCAGCCGATGTCCTCACCGCCGAACGTCAGCCGCCACCCGTGCAACCAGCCGGTTCCGGCCATCGGCGAGTGGGGTGCTCGCTCCAGCATCTGCTCGGGATGCATATTCGACCCGTAGGCGGCGTAGAGCGGCACGGAGAAAGCTTAAACGGAAGCCGCTGAATCGGCGGTGATCCGAACGGTTAGCTTGATTCGATTGCCCGGCTCCTCCTCGGCCGCAGCGCGGCCGCATCGTCGCCGGGCTAGGTTGTACCCGTGGCAACCCGCATCGTGATCCTCGGTGGAGGGCCGGCCGGCTATGAGGCGGCGCTCGTCGCGGCAGCACGCGACGCCGAGGTCACCGTCGTCGATTCGGGCGGCGTCGGCGGCGCGGCCGTGCTGTATGACTGCGTGCCATCGAAGACGTTCATCGCCTCCACGGGCGTGCGCACCGAACTGCGCCGCGCGCCTCATCTGGGTTTCGGCATCGACATCGACGACGCCAAGATCTCGCTGCCGGAAATCCACCAGCGAGTTAAGACGCTGGCCGCCGCGCAGTCCGCCGACATCAATTCCCAACTGGTCAGTGCGGGCGTTGAGGTGGTCGTCGGCAAGGGCGGGTTGATCGATGCGAGCCCCGGTCTGGCCACTCACCGCATCAAGGCGACGGCCGCCGACGGCACCACCAGCGCCTACGACGCTGACGTCGTCCTGATCGCGACCGGCGCCAGCCCGCGGGTGTTGCCGTCGGCGCAGCCTGACGGCGAGCGCATCCTGACCTGGCGCCAGCTCTACGACTTGGACATACTGCCCGACCATCTGATCGTGGTCGGGTCCGGTGTCACCGGCGCCGAATTCGTCAACGCCTATACCGAATTGGGCGTTGACGTCACGGTGGTGGCCAGCCGCGACCGGGTGCTGCCCTATGAGGACGCCGACGCCGCCCGGGTGCTGGAGGATTCGTTCGCCGAACGCGGCGTCCAGCTGGTCAAGAATGCCCGCGCAGAGTCGGTCACCCGCACCGACTCCGGGGTGCTGGTCACGATGACCGACGGTCGCACTGTGGCGGGCAGTCATGCGTTGATGACGATCGGGTCCGTTCCGAACACCAGCGGCCTGGGCCTGGAACGGGTCGGCATCGAACTGGGACGAGGGAACTACCTGCCCGTCGACCGGGTGTCGCGGACATCGGTGTCCGGCATCTACGCCGCCGGGGACTGCACCGGCCTGCTTCTGCTGGCGTCGGTCGCTGCGATGCAGGGCCGGATTGCGATGTGGCACGCGTTGGGCGAGGCCGTCAGCCCCATCCGGCTGCGCACGGTAGCGGCTGCGGTGTTCACTCGGCCCGAGATCGCCGCGGTCGGGGTTCCTCAATCGGCCATCGACAACGGATCGGTGAGTGCTCGGACCATCATGCTGCCGTTGCGGACCAACGCGCGAGCGAAGATGTCGGGACTGCGGCAAGGTTTTGTCAAGGTGTTCTGCCGGCAGTCCACCGGCGTGGTCATCGGCGGTGTCGTGGTTGCGCCGATCGCATCGGAGTTGATCCTGCCGATCGCGATGGCCGTGCAGAACCGCATCACCGTGAACCAGCTGGCCGAAACGCTCGCCGTCTACCCGTCGCTGTCGGGCTCGATCACGGAGGCGGCACGGCGGCTGATGGCGCACGATGATCTGGACTGACCGCCCGGCGACGATGCAGTGGGGCGCACCCAGCCGTGCAGCGGCGAGAAGGACGCGTAGCGCGATGAGGCGGACGCGGCCGATCGGGCGGGTGCCGGGTAGCCTTGGGAGCCAGTGTCCTACTGACGAGTAACTGACAGGAGTTCTGTGCCGTGAGCGACCCGCTTCACGTACCTGGGAGCGCGCAGGCCGGCCCGGGTTCCTTGTTGGGACCTGAGCAGCGCGCCTGGGCCTGGGAGCGCCTCGGCAGCGACCAATTCGACGTCGTGGTCATCGGCGGCGGTGTCGTGGGCTCGGGATCCGCGCTGGACGCCGCCACCCGTGGACTCAAAGTGGCGATGGTCGAAGCGCGTGACTTCGCCTCGGGCACCTCAAGCCGGTCGTCGAAGATGTTTCACGGCGGGCTGCGCTATCTTGAGCAACTGGAATTCGGCCTGGTCCGCGAGGCGCTCTTCGAACGCGAGCTGTCGTTGACCACCTTGGCGCCGCATCTGGTCAAGCCGTTGCCGTTTTTGTACCCGCTGACCAAGCGCTGGTGGGAACGCCCCTACGTCGCCGCCGGTCTTTTCCTGTACGACGAACTCGGCGGGGCGAAATCCCTTCCGGGACAGAAGCATTTGACCCGCGCCGGCGCGCTGCGGCTGAGCCCCGGCCTGAAGCGCAGCGCGCTGATCGGCGGCATCCGCTACTACGACACCGTTGTCGACGACGCCCGGCACACCATGACCGTCGCGCGCACCGCCGCGCATTACGGCGCGGTGGTGCGCGCGTCCACCCAAGTGGTCTCGTTGCTGCGCGAAGGCGACCGGGTGACCGGCGTGCGCGTCCGCGACTCGGAAGACGGCGCCATCGCCGAGGTCCGCGGGCACGTCGTGGTCAACGCCACCGGGGTGTGGACCGATGAGATTCAGGCATTGTCCAAGCAGCGCGGACGGTTTCAGGTGCGTGCCTCCAAGGGCGTGCACATCGTCGTGCCGCGGGATCGGATCGTCAGCGACGTCGCGGTCATCTTGCGCACCGAGAAGTCGGTGATGTTCGTCATCCCGTGGGGCAGCCATTGGATCATCGGCACCACCGACACCGACTGGGGGCTCGACTTGGCCCATCCGGCGGCCACCAAAGCCGATATCGACTACATCCTGGGCACCGTCAACACGGTGCTGGCCACGCCGTTGACGCACGCCGATATCGACGGGGTGTACGCCGGTTTGCGCCCACTGCTGGCGGGGGAGAGCGAGGACACCTCCACGTTGTCGCGTGAGCACGCGGTGGCTGTGCCGGCTCCCGGCTTGGTGGCCATCGCCGGCGGCAAGTACACCACCTACCGGGTGATGGCCGCGGACGCGATCGACACCGCGTCGCAGTACGTCCCGGCCCGGGTGGCGCCGTCGGTCACCGAGAAGGTGCCGCTGCTGGGCGCTGACGGCTACTTCGCGCTGGTCAATCAGACCGAGCACGTCGGTGCGCTGCAAGGACTACATCCCTACCGGGTGCGCCATCTGCTGGACCGCTACGGGTCGCTGATCAGCGAGGTGCTGGCGATGGCCACCGACCGCCGAGACCTGCTCGACCCGATCGCCTCGGCGCCAGGCTACCTGCGGGTCGAAGCCGCGTATGCCGCTGACGCCGAGGGCGCATTGCATCTGGAGGACATCTTGGCGCGCCGGACGCGGATCGCCATCGAATACTCCCACCGCGGTGTCGACTGCGCGCGTGAGGTGGCCGACATCGTTGCGCCGCTGCTGGGCTGGACTGCCGCTGACGTGGGCCGCGAGGTCGCGACGTACACGGCGCGGGTCGAAGCCGAGGTGTTGTCGCAGGCCCAGCCCGACGATGCATCGGCCGATGCGCTGCGGGCCACTGCCCCCGAGGCGCGCATGGAGATCCTCGAGCCGGTGCCTCTAAATTGAGCCAAAAGTGAGGTCACTGCCGCTGCCGCCTCGCGACGGATTGGGACCGGCGCGATTGCGGGTTCGCGGCGGGCCGCTCGGAGACGAGTTGCTGACCCGGTTCGGGCCAGCGGTTGCCGCCAAGGCGATCGCCGGGGAGGTCGTCGACACCGACGGGGCGGTGCTCGATGCGACCACCGTGCTGCCGGCTGGGGTCAGCGTCTACTTCTACCGCGACTTGCGCGACGAGGTACCGGTGCCGTTCGACGTCCCCGTGCTGTATCAGGACGAGCGCATTGTGGTTGTCGACAAGCCGCACTTTCTGGCCACCATGCCGCGCGGGCGCCACATCGCGCAGACGGCGCTGGTGCGGCTGCGTCGGCGACTGGGATTATCCGAGCTGAGCCCGGCCCACCGGCTGGACCGGCTGACCGCCGGGGTGCTGCTTTTCACCGCCCGCCGCGAAATTCGTGGCGCCTACCAGACGATGTTTGCCCGTGGCGCCGTGCACAAGACGTATGTGGCGAGGGCCGCGGTCAACCCCGGCCTGCCGTTGCCGCGCGTAGTCTGCAGTCGGATCGTCAAGCGCCGCGGCCATTTACAAGCCGTCGAAGAACCCGGTGAGCCCAACGCGGCGACGCTGGTTGAGTTGATGTCACCGGACGGCTGTTACCAGCTGACGCCGCGCACCGGGCGCACCCACCAGCTGCGAGTACACATGGCTTCACTCGGGATACCGATCTACGCAGACCCGTTGTACCCCGCGGTGCGCGAGGTGGCAGACGACGACTTCAGCCAGCCACTGCAGCTGCTGGCGCAGTGCATCGAATTCGAGGACCCAGTGACCGGATATCGGCGCCGGTTCGTCAGCTCGCGACGGCTAGAGCCCGCCCGCTAACAGCGCTCGACGCCGCGACGCATGCGCGGCAAGTCTCGGTCCACCCGTGGCGCCAGATCCCGCGGCTCCGGACGGCCGCCCTCCGGGATCGGCCCGCCAGCCCGCGTGGCGCCGGCGCCCGAAACGGCGGCGAGCAGTGTCTCCCGCAGCCGCGCCGCCAACGCGCCCGCGTTGAGGGCGCGAATATTCGTCAGATTGCTGAGGTTGACGTGGTTCTGCAGTGTTAGCGCCCCGGTGCCCTTCAGTAATCCGGCAATGTGGTCCGTCGTGATTCAAGACGTCGCCGGTGTATTCCTCCGCGACAAGCACGCAAACCCTGTCCTACAAGGCGTGGCATAACTGGCCACTCGCGGGCCCGCTACCGCTGGCAGGCGGGGCACCAGTAGGTGACCCGGTCGCCGGTGTGGTCCTTTTGAATGGTGGCGCCGCAGCGGCGGCACTCTTGCCCGGCGCGCCCGTACACCCAGAGCTGACGGCCGAATCGGGTGTCGCCGGTGGTGCAGCGGTTCCACCGCGACCGGTTGGCCCACAGCATCTCTCGTGCCCGCGTCGCCAGCCGCTGCGGGTCGGACAGTGAGCTGACGGCAGCGGTAGGCAGCCGTCCGCTGACGAAACACAGCTCGTTGCAATAGACATTGCCGATCCCGGCCATCACCCGCTGGTCCAGCAGCGCCTCGGCGAGGTTCCGGTCCGGGGCGGCCATCAGGTTGGCGACCGCGACCCGGGGATCCCAGTCTGCGCCCAGCAAGTCCGGGCCCAGGTGGGCGACCGCGTTCTCGTCGTGTTGCCGGTCGAGGATCTCCAGCACGCCGAGGTCGATCCCGACGACGCGAATTCCGCCGGCTTCGAGGATAATTCGCACCCGGTGATCTGGCGGGCGACGACTCACCCGCCAGCTGCCGTCCATCTTCAGGTGCGAGTGGATACTGGCCGGCCCGATGCGAATGAACAGGTGCTTGCCGCGGCTGAGCACCTCATCGACCACCTGGCCGGTCAGGTCGACAGCCGCAAAGCGTGGCACACGGATATCGCATCGCGTCAGTGTGCGACCGGCGAGTGCTTTCCGCAGCGTCTCTGCGGTGTGAAAAACGGTGTCCCCCTCGGGCATACGCTATCGCAGCCGAAGCCCGCGTGGCGTCCGGGCGAACCCGGCGTCGGACAGCGCGCTGACGGCCGGCGCGGACACGTCGGGCCCCAACACCGGCAGGCCGTTGATCCGTTCAACCAGAATCGAACTGACCCGCCCCGCCGTCACCAGCTGGGCCAACGCCGCGGCCGCTGCGCGGTTGACGTCAGGATCGTCACGCAAGCTCAGCAGCGAGCGGCCGCCCCGCTCGACAAACCAGGCCAGTTCGCCGTCGACCAGCACAACCAGCGCTCCGGCTTTGCGGCCGGGGCGGCCACCTCCCTCTTCCTCCAGCGCCCGGGACGGCCAAGGCAGCGCGGCGCCGTACGGGTTGGCCGGATCGGCGGCGGCCAGGACCACCGCCCGATACTCGGGACGCGTCGGGTCTTTGAAAGAGCCGGGCTCGTCGAGGTAGCCGCGCAACCGGTCGACCGTTGATGCCAGTGCGAACTGGGCGCCGCCCAGCGACTCGACGAAATAGCCACGCTGGCATCGACCGGCCTCCTCCAACGTCGTCAACACCTTGTAGAGCATCGCGAATCCGCCCGGCACTGCCTCGGCCGCCACCGCGCCTTTGGTCAGCACGCCGTGGCGGTTCAGCAACAGCTCGGCTTGGTGGTGTGCCCGCAGCGTCGAATCCGGCTCGGGCACAGGCAGCGCTGACCAACGGCCCGCCACCGTCGCGTCGCTGGGGCGGGACTGGGCGTGCGCGACATGAAAGCGGCTCAGCCGCGGCGGACGGACTGCGCGACCTAGCCGGTGCGCGGGGGTGGACCGTCGGCGGCTGCCCGGGCCGGCGCTCAGCATCGCGCGGACCGGCGCGAAGGTGTCGCCGGTGACCGACCCGGCCCAGATGAGCTCCCACAGTGCCGCTTTGAGCTCTTGCTCGCCGATGCCGGTCTGCGTGAGTTGCCGGAAGAAGAACGCTCCGCCGCCGGCCAGCGTGTCCAGGATCGCCTGGTGGGCCGCAGTCAGTTCGAACGCGGCGGGCGCTGCCAAGGTCAGCGGCGCCGTGTCAGCCGGATGAAACGCGATCCAGCCGTCGGTGGCGGAGATCGGTCCGGCGCCCGACCAGACAACCTCGCCGGATGCCAGCAGTTCGTCGAGCATCGCGGGGGAGTAGTCGCCTACTCGAGCAGAGAGCACGAGCGATTCGACCGCCGAGGCGGGCAGCGGGACGCCGGCCAATTGGTCGAGGACGGCCGCCAGCCCGTCGAGGCCGGCGTTGCTGGAGTCCCCAGCCGAACCGACCTGATGCCAGGCCGGCAGGAACCGCGCGTACGCGCGGGTGCTGACCGGCTCGACTTGGGCCCGCAGCGCCGCCAGTGATCTGCGGCGAAGGATCCGCAGGACGTCGGCGTCACACCACTGGTCACCGGCGGCCTCCGTGGTGAACTCGCCGCGGACCAGCCGGCCGTCGGCGGCCAGCCGGCCCAGCACGTCGGCCGTTACCCGCTGTCCGAGCCCGAACCGGGCGGCGACGTCGGAGGTGGTGAACGGGGCGTGGGTGCGGGCGTATCGGCCGAGCAGCTCGCCCAGCGGATCGTTGACCGCCTCGGTGAAGCTGGTTGGCACGCCGACCGGTACGGCCGCCCCGACGCCGTCGCGGAGTCGGCCGATGTCCTCGATCGCGACCCACCAGCTTTGTCCGGCAAATGAAACGGGCAACACGCGTTTGGCGGCGAATAGACCTTCCAACCAGCCGCCGACATCGCCACCACCGGCTCGGGCGACGACCTCCTCGGCGGTCAACGGGCCAAGGAGCCGCAGTAGATCGGCGACTGCCTCGGCATCACGGGCTGCCCGATCATGCGATAGATGTTGCAATTGCCGGCCGGTGGCGGCGACGACTTCGGGGTCGAGCAGTTCGCGCAGCTCGACGCGGCCCAACAGTTCGGCCAGCAGCGTGGCGTCCAGCGAGAGCGCGGCAGCGCGGCGCTCGGCCAGCGGGCTGTCGCCCTGGTACATGAACGCGCCGACATAGCCGAACAACAGCGACGCGGCGAACGGCGACGGGGTGGCCGTCTCGGTCTCCAGTACGCGCACCTTGCGCGCGGCGATGTCGGCCATCAGCCCCGTGAGCGTCGGCACGTCGTAGACGTCCTGCAAGCATTCGCGGACAGCCTCCAGCACGATCGGGAAGTCCGGATACTTGCGGGCCACGTCGAGCAACTGCGCGGCGCGCTGGCGCTGATGCCACAGCGGCGATCGGCGGCCGGGATGTCGCCGCGGCAGCAGCAGCGCACGCGCCGCACATTCCCGAAAACGCGAGGCGAACAGCGCCGAACCGCCCACTTCGGCGGTGACGATCGGGTCGATCTCGTCGGCGTCGAAGACGAACAGTTCGGCGCCCGGTGGCTTGTCGGCGGGCCCGGACTCGGAGAACGTGTCCGGCAACCGGACCACGATGCCGTCGTCCGACGCGGTCGGTTTCTCATCTATGCCGTAGCGGTCGCGTAGTCGCCGGCTCACCGCGAGTGCAAGCGGACCATGCACGCGCAGACCATAGGGGGAGTGCAGAACCACCCGCCAGTCGCCCAGTTCGTCGCGGAACCGCTCGACGAGCAAGGTGGCGTCGGTGGGTACCACCGTGGTGGCGGTGCGCTGGTCATCCAGCAGCCGCCACAGGTTGTCGGTGGCGTAGTCGTTCAAACCCAGTTCAGCGCAACGTTTGTCGAATGAATCGCGAGCCAGTCCAGCCAGCTCGCCGGTGAACTTGCCGACTGCCTGGCCCAACTCGGCGGGGCGCCCGGCGTCGTCGCCGCGCCAGAACGGCAGCCGGGCCGGCTGACCGGGCGCGGGGATCACCAACACGCGGTCGTGGGTGATCTCGGTGATCCGCCAGCTGGTGGCGCCCAACGAGATGACATCGCCGGGGCGCGACTCGTAAACCATTTCCTCGTCGAGTTCGCCGACGCGAGAGGGTTTTTCGCTATCGGTAGCCAGATAGACGGTGAACAGGCCGCGGTCCGGGATCGCGCCGCCCGAGGTGACCGCCAGCCGCTGCGCCCCCGGCCGTGCCGTCACGGCGCCGGTATCCCGGTCGTAAACCAGCCGGGGCCGCAGCTCGGCGAATTCGGTTGACGGGTACTTGCCGGACAGCAGATCCAGCGTGGCCTCAAATGCGCTGTGCGGCAGCGTCGCGAACGGCGCGCTGCGACGCACGGTGTCGAACCAGCGGTCGACGTCGAGCGGTTCCAGCGCCGCCGCGGCTACCGTGTGCTGGGCGAGAATGTCGAGCGGGTTGGTCGGGACCCGCATCGTCTCGATCTGACCGGCGAGCATGCGCTGCACGGTCACCGCGCAGCCGATCAGGTCGGTGCGATGCTTGGGAAACAGCACCCCTTGCGAGATCTCGCCGACCTGGTGTCCGGCCCGGCCGATGCGCTGCAGGCCGCTGGCCACCGACGGCGGCGACTCCACCTGGATGACCAGGTCGACGGCGCCCATATCGATGCCCAACTCCAAGCTCGAGGTCGCCACCACCGCTTTCAGCCGTCCGGACTTGAGCTCCTCTTCGACAATGGCGCGTTGTTCCTTGCTGACCGAGCCATGATGCGCACGAGCCAATACTGTTGGCACGCCGTAGGTCTGCCCGCTGCCCAACAACTGGGCCGGGGCGCCGCCGGCGACTTGCGGATTGGCGACGGACGGTAAATCGACTCCAGCGCGTTCAGCGTGAATCTCGTTGAGCCGGGCGGTCAGTCGCTCGGCCAGCCGCCGGGAATTGGCGAACACGATCGTCGAGTTGTGCGTTTCGACCAGGTCGACCAGACGCGCCTCCACGTCGGGCCAGATGGAGGGGGTGCCTCCGGCTTGCGGGCGAGTCTCCGCCGGGTTGGTCATGTCCGGGACGGGGACCTGCACCGTCAGCTCGAACGTCTTCGCCGCCGCGGGCGCCACGATGGCCGTCGGTGCTGAGCCGGACAGAAACCGGGCCACCTCCTCGGGCGGGCGCACCGTCGCCGACAGCCCGATGCGCTGCGCGGGTGCCCGCAACATGTCGTCGAGCCGCTCGAGCGACAGCGCCAGGTGAGCGCCCCGCTTGGTGCCGGCAATAGCGTGGATCTCGTCGACGATCACGGTTTGCACACCGGCCAGGGTTTCCCGCGCCGCCGACGTGAGCATCAAGAACAGCGATTCCGGCGTGGTGATCAACACGTCGGGTGGCCGGGCGATGAGCTGGCGGCGCTGCGCGGGCGGGGTGTCGCCGGATCGCACCCCGACCGTGATCTCCGGTGGGGGTAACCCGCGCTGTTGGGCGACCCGGGTCATGCCGGCCAGCGGCGTGCGCAGGTTGCGCTCGACGTCGACGGCCAAAGCCTTCAGCGGCGAGACGTAGAGGATGCGGGTGCCGGTCGTTCGCTCGTCGGCGAGCCTGTCGATCGCCCACAGAAACGCCGCCAGTGTCTTACCCGAACCGGTCGGCGCGATGACCAAGGTGTTGTGGCCGTCGGCGATCGCCGCCCAGGCATCGGCCTGAGCCGCGGTCGGCGCAGCGAAGGTACCGGCGAACCAGTCGCGGGTGACGACGCTGAACCGTCCGAGTGGATCTATGGGCACGGTGCTCACCCAGCCATGGTGCCAGTCGGGCCCGACAACGCCCGGCTGTCAGCGCTGGTCGGGACCGAGCGCCTTGGCCAGTTGTTCGGGAATCCCGTTGATCCGGATGATCGCGTCCATCAGCGCGTGAGCGCAGGTTTCACTCAGGTGGCGCGCGTCGGTGTCGGGGTGAATGATCCGCTGCCGGCACACCTCGAAGGTCAGCGCCAGCCAGCCGTGGATGACGATCCGCAGGTCGCGTTCCACGTCGGGCGCGAGCGTGTTGCCCGAGCCCTCCACTTCCATGACGCGGCTCATGATGTGTGCCATCTGCCGATCCTTGGCCTCGTCGTCGATGCCGAGTAACACCGGATCGGAGCGGCCGAGGCCGACATATGCAGCCCAGGCGGCATGTGGGTGCTCTTGGTGGTACTGCATGTAGGCATAGACGCCGTCCCGGGTCTCCTCAAACAGCGACTGGCCTGGCGCCGGCAGGGCGTTGGTGGTCTCGAACAGCCGGTCAGCCTGTCCCTTGACGACGGCGGCGAAGAACGCCCGCTTGTCCGGGAAGTAGTGATACATCAAGGCCCGGGACACGCCCGCCCGCTCGGCGATCTCGTCGATTCGGACCTCGTCGTAGGGGCGTTGGCCAAAGACTTCCGCGCCGAGTGCCAGCAACTCGGCGCGGCGATCGTCCGGAGATAACCGGCGCCGGGGTGTCCGCATAGACCAGATGGTACTTGCCGGTCCTTGGCGCAGGCCGTCAACGTTTCAGGAAGGCTCTGCAAACCTGGTATTAGCGACGCGCCCGTCAATAACGCGCCCTGCGAGGGGCGGCGCCGCGAAGCCACCACCGCGGCTCTGCCGGCACGTTCGTTCACTCAGCGAATTGGCGGACGATTTCTACACTGTTCTCAGCCGTCGCGTCGGGCAATGCGAGAATAGAATCCCTGACCGATGGATGTGAAAAGCGCGGACACCCGCTCCCGGCTGAGTCACCGAGTCGGCGGCCTGGTCGACAGCTTCGAGACGGTGATTTATGCGATCGCCTTCCTGCTCCTGATAGCGGCCGCGATCCTGGTGGTGATCGGCGGTGCAGAAGCGGTCGCGCAAGCCGCGGAGCACAAGGTCAACACGCTGCAGGGCGGCGTGCTCGTCCTCGATCGGGTACTGATGGTTCTGATCGTTGCGGAGATCGCCGCGACGCTGCGCGCGGTCCTGCTGTATCACGAAATCGCCGCCGAGCCGTTTCTTTTCATCGGCTTGATCGCCTGCGTGCGACGGATCCTGATCGTGACGGCGCAGACCGAACAGGTGCACTCGGACAAGCAGCTCAATCGCCTGCTGCTCGAGTTGGGCGCGTTGGGACTGCTGGTCGTAGGCATCGCCGCGGCAATCTTCATGATTCGCGTCAGCACCAAACGCGCCGCACAAGCGGACAGCGACGACGGTTGACCCGATCGGCGTCGTGCGGCGCACTCAGCCGAAATGCACGCCCTGGGCCAGCGGCAACTCGCTGGAGTAGTTGACCGTGTTGGTGGCGCGGCGCATGTAGGTCTTCCAGGCGTCCGAGCCCGACTCCCGGCCGCCGCCGGTCTGCTTCTCGCCACCGAACGCGCCGCCGATCTCGGCGCCCGACGTCCCGATGTTGACGTTGGTGATGCCGCAGTCGGAGCCGTCGATGAAGCGTTCCGCCTCGCGGATGTCGATGGTGAAGATCGCCGACGACAAGCCCTGCGGCACGGCGTTGTTCAGCGTGATGGCCTCATCGAGGCCGTCGTAAACCAACACGTAGAGGATAGGCGCGAACGTCTCGGTGTGCACGATGTCGGTCTGCGACGGCATCCGCACCAGCGCCGGCGCGACATAGTAGGCACTCGGGTGGCCCGCATCGTGGCGCTCGCCGCCGACCACGTCGCCGCCGCCGGCGCGCGCCTGCTCCAGCGCGCCCACCATGTCGCGGTAGGCCGTCTCATGAATGAGCGGGCCAACCAGCGTGCCCTCGGTCGACGGATCGCCGATCGGCAGCTGTCGGTAGGCGGCGGCGATGCGCCCCACGACCTCGTCGGCCACCGATCGGTGCACGATCAGCCGGCGCAGCGTGGTGCAGCGTTGACCGGCGGTGCCGGCGGCGGCGAACACGATGGCGCGTACCGCGAGATCTAGGTCGGCCGATGGTGTGACGACGGCGGCGTTGTTGCCGCCCAGTTCCAATAGCGAGCGGCCGAATCGCCGGGCGACCTGCGGACCGACCTGCCGGCCCATGCGCACCGAGCCGGTCGCGGAGACCAGCGCGATCCGCTCGTCGTCGACGAGCTGCTCACCGACCTCGCGGCCACCGATGATCAAGACGCAAACACGAGCCGACGCCCCGATGTCACTGGCCGCCCGTTCAATCAGCGCCTGGCAGGCCAGCGCCGTCAACGGCGTCAGCTCGGACGGCTTCCACACCACGGTGTCCCCGCATACCAGCGCCACCGCCGTATTCCACGCCCACACCGCGACCGGGAAGTTGAATGCGGTGATCACTCCGACCACGCCGAGCGGATGCCAGGTCTCCATCAGTCGATGCGCCGGTCGCTCAGAGGCGATCGTGCGGCCGCATAGCTGACGCGACAGGCCGACGGCGAACTGGCAGACGTCGATCATCTCCTGCACCTCGCCCAGCGCCTCGGAGGTGATCTTGCCGGCCTCGATCGTCACCAGGGTGGCGAGATCTTGCTTGTGCTGTGTGAGCAGCTCGCCCAGCCGGCTCACCAGCGCACCGCGTACCGGAGCGGGGGTGGCTCGCCACGCCGAAAACGCTTGTGCGGCGGCGGCGATATCGGTATCGACCTGTTCGGGCGTGGTCTGCTCGACGGTGAACAGGACGTCGCCGGTGATCGGTGTGCTCGCCGGCTGGCCGTGCTCGCCGGGCTCACCGAGGGTGACATCACAGCCGACGGCATCCAGCGCGCGGCGGGCGCGGGCGCGCAACTCGTCGAGGGCGGGCAGGCGGGTGCTCACGCGAGTGCCTCCTTGCAAAGCGATTCGTACAGCGCGTACGGGTCGTGGATGTGGCGACCGATCGCCCCCGCCATCCAATCGATGCTGTAGCCGGAGTCGTCGGCGATTCCGGTGGCCGTTAGAGTCTCGGTGTCGCGGTCCAGATTAGACCGAAAGATGCCGGCAGCTGAGGTAGGCAGAAAGTCTTCGTAGACAACTGGTTTGGATGGGTCGCCGCCGCGATAGTAGGCCAGCCCCTGGGTGGCCATCTCGTCGTCGCTCGCCGGAAAATAATGGCCCCAGACTGTGGCGGGATCGCCGGCGGCCATTGCTGCGTCGTAACGCTCGCGGCCCTTCAGTGTCAGCGCCACGCCGCGCGCCTCGACCTCGCCGAAGCGGACCCGCAGCGAGCCTTCGATGACCGTCCCGTCGTCGTCGCGAAACCGGCGCGGTTCGGCGAGTGCGCGAAACGACGTCTGGCGCAACAGCACCGCGGGCCCGTCCCAGCGCGGCGGCCCCTGGATGGCGTCGATCATCGTGACGCCGCGCGCGGCCATCCGCCGGTACAGTTCGTCGATGTCGAGCACCCGCGGCGTCAGGTGATTGATGTGGGTGGACGTGACTCCGGCGATATCGGCTGCCACCGCCGACACCCGCGAAAGCTCGCCATACCAGGACTTCTCGATCGGTTGATGTGACAGCGCAAATGCCGCCACGGCCTGTGCGACAAAGTCATCGGCCTCAGCAACGCCGCAGCCGCCTTCGGCAGCGATCACCCGGGCCCGGGAGATCAACGCCGGATCGAACAGCTGGCGGCATTCCAGGAACGTCTGCACACGAGCGCGCAGGCCGGCGTCGAAGAAACGCGGATCCTGCAATGCCAGCATCGAGGTGAACACCCGAAATGGGTTGTGCGCCAACTCGTCCTTGTCGATCGGCCGGAACGCGGTAGAGATCACCGGAACGGGCGAAACGGCGTCGCGCAGGTCGTAGTAGCCGACCGGGACCATGCCGAACGCGGAGAACAGGTCGGCGACAGCGGCCAGCTCGTCGGGCGTGCCGACGCGGATCGCGCCGTGCCGTTCCGCGGTCACTCGGGAAAGCGAGCCCAGCCGCTGCGCGTCCGGATGCTGGTCGGCGTAATCGCGGTTGACCTGGGTGCTCACCTCGACCAGCGTGGTGTACGCGGGTACCTCGCCACCATACATAGCGGACAGGCCGGCGGCGAAGCGCTCGCGCAATTGCCACGTCGACAACTTGTTCACGCAGCTCACCATGTTCGGCTGCGATACTCTCCGGCCGTGACATCTCTGCCAGCTGAAACCAGCAGCTTCATGGCCCTCACTCAGCCTCAGATTCTTCTCTGCGGTGCGCCTCTCGACGCCGCACGAAGGACCAGTCCGATCCCGAAAGTGACAGTACCCTTGAGCCACCACGAATTCCGTCGCAACCTGACACAAGTCCCGGCTTCGCGGATGGCTGAAGCCGCCGGTTTCCAAGGGGTGGACTGATGGCAGAGACGCTCGACGGCATCGACCGGATCTTGATGCGCTCACTGGTCGCCGACGGTCGCGCGACATTGTCGGAGCTTGCGGCGAGCGCCGGATTGTCGGTCTCTGCGGTCCAGTCGCGGGTGCGCAGGCTGGAGTCTCGCGGTGTGGTGACCGGGTATTCGGCGCGGATCGATCCGGAAGCCGTCGGACATCTGCTGTCGGCGTTCGTGGCCATCACTCCTCTCGATCCCTCGCAACCCGATGATGCGCCGGCTCGCCTCCACGACATCGAGGCGATCGAGTCGTGTCACTCGGTGGCCGGCGAGGAGAGCTACATCCTGCTGGTGCGCGTCGGGTCGCCGCGAGCGTTGGAGGGCCTGTTGCAGCGGATCCGCACAGCCGCCAACGTCCGGACCCGCAGTACGATCATTTTACAAACATTTTACGATGATCGGCAGTTCATACCGTAATAGTTACGGCCAGACGCCAATATACCGTAAGAGTTAATGATACCGTGAGTGTCATGACTGGCGTGCTGGCACGTGCCTGTTCGGCCGATCGGCAACTCGAGCCCGACCGGGTCCACGAGGTGTTAGCGCGCAGCATCCTGGCCGACGGCCTGGATCTGGTGCTCGACCTGGATCGTTCGGCGGGCTCATATCTGGTCGATGCCCGCGACGGTCGGCGTTACCTGGACATGTTCTCGTTCTTCGCCTCGTCGGCGCTGGGGATGAACCATCCGGCACTGGCCTATGACGACGAGTTTCGCGAAGAACTCGCCGAAGCCGCGGTCAACAAGCCCAGCAACTCCGACGTGTACTCGGTGCCGATGGCCCGCTTCGTCGAGACCTTTGCCCGCGTATTGGGGGATCCCGCGCTGCCGCATTTGTTCTTCGTCGACGGTGGCGCCCTCGCGGTGGAGAACGCGTTGAAGGTCGCATTCGACTGGAAGAGCCGGCACAACGAGGCACGCGGCGTTCACCCGGAACTGGGCGCCCGGGTGCTGCATTTGCGGGGTGCGTTCCACGGTCGCAGCGGCTACACGCTGTCGCTGACCAACAGCAATCCGGTCGTCGTTGCTCGCTTTCCGAAGTTCGACTGGCCACGCATCGACGCGCCTTACCTTCGTCCCGGTGCCGACATCGAGGCGCTGGAAGCCGAGTCGTTGCGCCAAGCCCGGGCAGCCTTCGAGGCCTACCCGCACGACGTCGCCTGCTTCATCGCCGAGCCCATCCAGGGCGAAGGCGGTGACCGTCACCTCCGGCCCGAATTCTTCGCCGCGATGCGCGCGCTGTGCGACGAATACGACGCTCTGATGATCTTCGACGAGGTGCAGACAGGCTGTGGTTTGACCGGAACCGCCTGGGCCTACCAGCAATTGGGTGTTGCGCCTGACGTGGTTGCGTTCGGTAAGAAGACGCAAGTGTGCGGCGTGATGGCAGGACGTCGGGTCGACGAAATCGCCGACAACGTTTTCACGGTGGCTTCCCGGATCAACTCGACCTGGGGCGGCAACCTCACCGATATGGTTCGCGCGCGGCGCATCTTGGAGATCGTCGAAGCTGACGGCCTGTTCGAGAATGCGGCCGCCCAGGGCCGCCATCTGCGGGCGCGCCTCAACGAACTCGCCGACGACTTCCCGGCATTCGTGCAGGATGTCCGCGGCCGCGGCTTGATGTGTGCGTTCAGCATGCCGACCACCGCCAACCGCGATGCGCTGCTCCGCCGGTTGTGGCAGAACGGGGTGATTGTGCTGCCGTGCGGTCAAGCCAGCGTGCGGTTCCGGCCGGCCCTGACCGTTGCGCGTGCCGAGATCGACGAGGCGATCGCGGTTCTCCGGGATGTGTTCACCGGTTACTGATCCTGGGCTACATAGCTGTGGCGCATGTGACGGCGCATGATGATGGTGACGCTTGTAGAGGGTTCGAGATGCAGATGCAGGAGCGCCCGGGCGGCGACCGCCTCGGGCAGGAAGACCACGAGGTGCATGCCGCCGTGCGATTCGCGGTGCTGGCCGCGGTGGCCGGAGCGGCGTTCCTCGTCGTGGCCGCGCTATGGGCCAGTGCCTGTAAAGGTGCGATGGCGATCGACACCGTCGCCTGCGGTGCGCCGCAGTTGACGATTCTGGCGTTCGGTGCACCGCTGATCCTGCTGGCCGCGGGGTGCTGGGCATTTCTGCGTACGTATCGAATCTGGCGCAGCAACGGCATCTGGTGGGCGTGGCAGGGCGCCGGCTGGTTCCTGTTCATGCTGATGCTCGTGACGCTCACCATGGGCGTACCGCCGATCGCCGGGCACGTTCTGGCTGGCTGACGAACTGCTGGCAATCTCGTCCGGATACTTCCGGGTTGTCTTTGAGCGTTCTACCGTGGTAGGTACCGCCCAAAAGGTTGGAAGAAGGGTTCAGTAATGGGTGACACCTATCGTGACCCCGTCGACCATGTGCGGACGACGCGGTCACACGCAGGCGAGTCGATGATCGACGTGTTGCGTTGGCCCGGCTATCTACTAGTGGTGGCGGGCGTGATCGCCGTCGTGGGTTGTCTGGCGGCGTTCGGGACCGGGCACCCAAGCCAGGGCATGACCACAGGTGTCATCGCCGTCGCGGCGATGACGTTCGGTCTGGTGTGGCTAGCGGCCGAGCACCGGCGGGTGCGCAGAATCGAAGACCGCTGGTACGACGCACACCCCGAAGTTCCGCGCCAACCGCCAGCGAGCTGACCAGCTAGGGCCTTTGGCAGGGCCTTTAACGGGCTCGAATAGCCTGATGCGCCAAGCTGTCTGCTAATCGCGGTACTCCTCGTCGTCGCCGCCGCCGATTTCTTGGCGCTGCTCGTTCCAGTCCGACGCGTTCGCCTCTATCGGTGGTGTTTCCTGATGAGACGGGATGGGTTCAAAAGTGGTTTCCTGCTCCTGCTCGACGGCGTCGGCGATAGGAGTCTCATCGGAGAAGCGGTCGCGATCGGGCATGAGGCTCACCTTAAGGCTTGGATTAGCGGGTTATTCGCCGAGGCTAGTGGGTATCAGCTATAGACCATGATGAGTTTGGAGGCGCCCGTCCCTGCCCCGGCATCCCGGTCATGCGAGCACCGGCGACAAGATCATGAGCGCAACACCATCTCAGCCGTCTCATTTGCCTTCATGGGCTACCTGATACCCGGCGGCGGTCATGGCTAACCGGCTTGAACCCGAGGATAGTGTCAGTCAAATACTGCCGGGAGGCTCGATGACTACTGCCGAAAAGCAAGGTATGAACTCGCAGCGCGGCGACCGCGCGATCGAACTGCGAGTTGCCGCGCGGTTGGAGAATCTGGCGGTACTGCGCACGCTGGTTGGGGCGGTCGGCGCCTATGAGGATCTCGATTTCGATGCGGTTGCCGACCTGCGGTTGGCGGTCGATGAGGTCTGTACCCGGTTGATTAGCTCGGCGATCCCAGATGCCACGTTGGCCATCGTGGTCGACCCGAGAGACGATGGGTTGGTGGTCGAGGCGTCGGCGACCTGTGACAACTACGACGTGGTGACGCCAGGCAGCTTCAGCTGGCATGTGCTGACATCGCTAACCGACGACGTACAAACTTTCCACGACGATCAGGAACCTGGTGGCGGGCGCGGCGTCTTCGGCGTCACGCTGACGACGCGGACGGCGGGCCCCCACCGGTGACAGCGCGAGCTGTCGGCGGTTCTTCATCTCGTCCCAACGAATACGCTGACGTTCCGGACATGTTCCGCGAGTTGGCCACTCTCGACGGCGACTCGTCGGAATTTCAGCGCCAGCGGGACAAGATCGTGGAGCGCTGCCTGCCGCTGGCCGATCACATCGCCCGCCGCTTCGAGGGCCGTGGGGAACCACGGGAGGACTTGGTTCAAGTAGCGCGCGTCGGACTAGTCAACGCTGTTGCCCGTTTCGACGTCGACGCGGGGTCCGACTTCGTCTCGTTTGCGGTGCCGACCATCATGGGGGAGGTCCGTCGGCATTTCCGGGACAACAGCTGGTCGGTCAAGGTTCCGCGGCGATTGAAAGAACTGCACTTGCGCCTTGGGACGGCAACCGCCGACCTTTCCCAGCGGCTGGGCCGCGCACCGACCGCCACTGAACTCGCCGACGAACTCGATATGGACCGCGCGGAGGTCATCGAGGGCTTGGTGGCCGGTAGCTCCTACAACACGCTGTCCATTGACAGCGGCGCCGGCACCGGCGATGAGGACGCCCGAGCCATCGCCGACACGCTTGGCGATTTGGACGTCGGACTCGAGCGGATCGAGAACCGCGAGGCGCTGCGTCCGCTACTGGACGGGCTGCCCGAGCGGGAACGAACTGTGTTGGTACTCAGGTTCTTTGAGTCGATGACGCAGACCCAGATCGCCGAGCGGGTCGGTATTTCACAGATGCACGTCTCGCGGTTGCTCGCTAAGTCGCTAGCGCGACTGCGGGACGAGCTGGATTAGCCGTCGGGGCGCTTCGTCTCCGTCCAAGACGTCCGGAACCGACTCGGACAGCGGCAGCGCGTGGTCAGGGTCGCATATGCGTAGTAGCCGGGAAACCGCCTTACTTGGTACAACGGTCCAGCGCACACCGGCGCCCGCGCATCGCACGTTGATCGTGTGCAGCGCTGAAAAGCCCGCAGTTCCAAAGAAGTCCAGGCGGCTTAAGTTCACGATCACCGAGTCGGCATGGGCTGCGCAGCGTTGGACGTAATCGGCCAGCTGGTTGGCATTGGAGGCGTCGAGCTCGCCGTGTGCCGTAACCACTACCAACGAGGGGCCCCACTCTGCGGTGAAACGGGCGGTGTGGTTTTCCCACGGCGCGGACGGAATTGCGGTATCGACATCTCGCGCTTGGGAAGCAGAATTCGAGCGTCTTACGGGAAACATCAGGTGACTCCATCAGTCGTCAAGCAGTCTTGCCGAGGGATCACGTCAAGCGGTCAGGCCGCGCGCGAGGAGAGGCCGGAAACCTGGCCTCCCCCTACGTCGATCAACGTTGCTCCGGGTGGCTGTGAACTCAACCTTGTTCGATACCTTACTCCGGCTGCGCTGAGCCGACAACGAGGTTTAGAGGACGTTTAGGGCGATTCCAAGAAACCCAGTTCAGCGGCGAGTCGCTGCACTGAGTCGGCAGCCGCGGCTGCAGCGTCGGCTTACCCGGCGCGGGCCCGAGTTGCGATCTCACCGGTGTCCGGGGTCCAGCGTCACCTCTGCCAGCAACTCACCCGTCGTCACCTCGCACACCGCCCAGGAGTAGCTGGTATCCGCTGACCACGACACCGCACAGCGTGCGACGTGATCGGGTCGATTACCGCGAGATCGGCCAGCGCAGGACGATCGTCGAGGCGATCGTCCGAGGCGATCGTCGAGGCGATTGTCGGCGCGCAATGGGCGCAGATACCACTGCCCAGCGTTGATTTCGACGGCGTCCACTACTTGATTTCGGCCAGCACGGTGCCCGGGGTGATCGCCGCGCCCGCCTCGACTGCCAGCCCGGTGATGGTGCCGTCTTTGTGTGCGGTGACGGGGTTTTCCATCTTCATCGCTTCTAGCACCACTACCAGATCGCCGGCGCTGACCTCTTGGCCCTCTTCGACGGCGACCTTCACCACGGTGCCCTGCATCGGCGCGGTGACCGCGTCGCCAGAGGCTGCCGCGCGGCCCAACCCGCCATGCTTGCGCGGCTTGGGCTTCTTCCTGATCACACCGGTAACGGACGGGTCGCTGCCGTTGGAGAGCGCCAGATCACCGGGCAGTGAAACCTCGATGCGTCGACCTCCGACCTCAACCACAACTTTCTGCCGCGGACGGGCGTCGTCTTCGTTGAGCGGTTCGCCGCCGGTGAAGGGCTCGACGGTGTTGTTCCACTCGGTCTCGATCCAGCGGGTGTGCACCGAAAAGCCAGGAACATCACCGCCGTCACCGACGAACGCCGGGTCGGACACCACGGCGCGGTGGAACGGGATGACGGTGGCGAGCCCTTCGATGTGGAATTCGTCCAGGGCCCGACGGGCGCGGGCCAGCGCCTCCTCGCGGGTGGCGCCGTAAACGATCAGCTTGGACAGCATCGAGTCGAACTGGCCGCCGATGACCGAACCTGCCTGGACGCCGGAGTCCAGCCGCACACCGGGCCCGGTCGGGATGTCGTAGCGGGTGACCGGACCAGGTGCGGGCAAAAAGCCGCGACCGGCGTCCTCGCCGTTGATCCGGAACTCGATGGCGTGCCCGCGCGGCGTCGGGTCCTCGGTGATGTCCAGCTTGTCGCCGTTGGCGATCTTGAACTGCTGCAGGACCAGGTCGATGCCGGCGGTCTCCTCGGTGACCGGGTGCTCGACCTGAAGACGGGTGTTGACCTCCAGGAACGAGATCAGGCCGTCCTGGCCGACCAAGTATTCGACCGTCCCGGCGCCGTAGTAGTGGGCCTCTTTGCAGATCCGCTTGGCGGACTCGTGGATCTCCTTGCGCTGCGCGTCGGTCAAAAACGGCGCGGGAGCCTCTTCGACCAACTTCTGGAAGCGGCGCTGCAGCGAGCAGTCGCGGGTTCCTGCCACGACGACATTGCCGTGCTGGTCGGCAATCACCTGCGCCTCGACGTGGCGGGGCTTGTCCAGGTAGCGCTCCACGAAGCACTCGCCGCGGCCGAACGCCGCGACCGCCTCGCGGGTGGCCGACTCGAACAGTTCGGGGATCTCCTCGATGGTGTGGGCCACCTTCATGCCTCGACCACCGCCACCGAAGGCCGCCTTGATCGCGATCGGCACGCCGTATTCCTTGGCGAAAGCGACCACCTCGTCTGCGTCTTTCACCGGGTCGGGCGTGCCGGGCACCAGCGGGGCCTGCGCGCGGGCGGCGATGTGCCGGGCGGTCACCTTGTCGCCGAGATCGCGGATCGACCGGGGGCTGGGCCCGATCCAGATCAGCCCGGCGTCGATCACGGCCTGGGCGAAGTCGGCGTTCTCCGCTAGGAAGCCGTAACCGGGATGGATCGCGTTGGCCCCGGACTTCTCGGCGGCCTCCAGGATCTTGCCGAAGTCCAGGTAGGACTCCGCCGAGGTTTGACCGCCCAGGGCGAACGCCTCGTCGGCCAGCTTCACGTGAGGAGCGTCGGCGTCGGGCTCGGCGTACACCGCCACGCTGGACAGGCCGGCATCCTTGGCCGCGCGGATCACCCGCACCGCGATCTCACCGCGATTGGCGACCAGAACCTTAGAGATCCTAGAGATCGTCGAGCTGGCGTGATTAGGCACTGCGCCTCCTGTATCGCTGACCACATCTGGCGTGTCTAAGAGAAATTCTTACAAGTCGTGTCGGGGGAAGTTTAAGCGCCGCGCCGTGAGTGATACGACCCGGTGCCCACTTCAGCCGGACTCGCGCAGCCGCCGCTTGATTCGCGCGAGCATCCCCGACATGCCGCGCAGCCGCAGCGGGCTGACCAGCGCGGCCAGGCCGAGCTCGGCGTAAAAATCCTCCGGCACCGCCAAGATGTCGGCGGCGGGCTGCTCGTCGAGGCCGGCGGCCAGAATCGACGCGAACCCACGAGTGGTGGGCGCTTGCGCCGGAGCGCTGAAGTACAGCCGCACCCGATTGACGTCGCCGGCGTCGACGCGCAGAAACACCGGCGATTGGCATTCGGGCACCGGCTCCATCGCCGCCTCTTCCAGACCGGCGGGCAGCGCCGGAAGTTCATTGGCGAATTCCAGCAGCAGCTTGAGCTTGTCCTGGCCCTCAACTTCGGCGAAGTCGGACACCACCTCGGCCAGCGGCGCGGGCATGCTCATCGGACAGGCACAGCTCCTGGCTCTTCGCCGGCGACGATCGGCACCCGCACGGTATTACCCCATTCGGTCCATGAGCCGTCGTAGTTGCGCACGCCGGGGATACCGAGCAGATGTGTCAGCACAAACCAGGTGTGGCTGGACCGCTCGCCGATGCGGCAGTAGACGATCGTCGTGTCGTCCGGCTCGATAAACCCGTAGAGCTGCGCCAGCTCGTCGCGGCTGCGGAAGCGCCCACTGTCGTCGGCTGCCTTGCCCCACGGGATGTGGATCGCGGTGGGGATGTGCCCGGCGCGCAGCGCGCCTTCCTCGGGATAGTCGGGCATATGGGTGCGCTTGCCGGTGTACTCCTCGGGCGATCGCACATCGATCAGAGGCTGCGAACCCAAGGCCGCCAACACGTCGTCCTTGAACGCGCGGATCGGGGCATCGTTGCGCTGCACGACGGGATAGCCGGTCGACGTTCTGGTCGGGACGTCCAACGTGGTGTCGCGTCCCTCGGACAGCCACAGGCCGCGGCCGCCGTTGAGCAGCCGCACGTCCGGGTGTCCGAACAGGGTGAAGACCCACAGCGCATACGCGGCCCACCAGTTGCTCTTGTCCCCGTAGATCACGACCGTGTCGTCACGGGAAATGCCTTTGCGGTCCAGCAATTCGGCGAATTGCTCGCCGTTGATGTAGTCGCGCACCCGCGGGTCGTTGAGGTCGGTATGCCAGTCGATCTTGACCGCCCCGGGGATATGACCGACGTCGTAAAGCAGGACATCCTCGTCGGATTCGACGATGGCCAGCCCCGGCTGACCCAAGTTGCCGGCCAGCCAGTCGGGGGTCACCAGCCGTTCCGGGTGGGCGTAGGCGCTCAGCGTCGGGCTGGGGTCCGCTGGTAATGACACACCGCGAGCCTACCCGTTGGCGCTTCGGCAATGCTCGCCGCGAGATCGACGTTTTGCAGCACTCTTCTCGCCTCTTTGCCTGCACAACGTAGATCTCGGTGGGGCGATCACCACACGTCGGCGATGGATAACCCAATGCGGCTGAGCAGGCGGCGGGTCAGCGGCAGGCTCAGCCCGATGACGTTGGACGGGTCGCCCTCGATCCGGTCGACGAACCAGCCGCCCAGCCCGTCCAGTGTGAATCCCCCGGCGACGGCCAGCGGTTCGCCGCTGCGGATGTACGCTTCCAGGTCTGATGCGGTTGGTTTAGCGAAATACAATGTGGTGGTAGATGATTCGGATACCTGTCGATTAGCGTTGCCGTCGAGCAGCCTGGCCACGCAGTGGCCGGTGTAGAGCTGCCCGACCCTGCCGCCCATCGACTGCCACTGGGTTCGCGCCGCATCGGCCGATGCCGGCTTGCCGACCAGTTGGCCGTCGAGGTAGAGCATCGAATCACAGCCAACGACAACGCAATCCGCGGCTATCACATCGTCCAGCCTGGCCGCGACCTTGTCGGCCTTGGCCTGGGCCAGGATGCGGACGACGTCACCGGGGGAGGTGTCGGATCCCAATGCGGCGATGACCGCGTCCTCGTCGACGCCGGAGACCACGACCAGCGGGTCGATGCCGGCCTGCCGCAGTACCTTGAGCCGGCCCGGTGAGGCGGACCCGAGGACTACCCGCGTCATGCGTCACTCCTCGATCCCGGCTTCGCCGGCGTCATCGTCGTGCCGCGCCGCGTCATCGCCGCATGTGGGTCCGTTCCAGCAACGTGATCTTCTGCCAAGAAAAGACCGGGTAGCGCAGTTTGTCGACGGGCAGTGCCCACCGGCTGTGCTCCGCCGGTGCCGCCTCGCCCCGGCCGCCGACGGCGCTGCCCAACACTGCGATCAGCGCGGCCAGCTCCTCGTCAGTCGGCTGGCCCTTGAGCACCTGGATATGCGGTTCATGGATCTCGGTTGTGTCACCCTCGCCGCTCACAGTGGAATGTTCCCGTGTTTCTTAGGTGGCATCTGGGCGATCTTGCGCTCCAACAGCCGCAGCGCGGTGCCGATGTAGCCGCGGGTGTGTGATGGCGGGATGACCGCGTCGACGTAGCCCCGCTCAGCGGCGATATACGGGTTGACCAAGGTGTCCTCGTACTCCTGCTGAAGCTTGAGCCGCAGCGCGTCAACGTCCTCACCGTTTTTCGCCGCCTCGCTGAGCTGCTGACGGTAGACGAAACCGACCGCGCCGGATGCGCCCATCACCGCGATCTGTGCGGTCGGCCAGGCGACGTTGACGTCGCAGCCCATGTCCTTGGAACCCATCACGCAGTAGGCGCCGCCGTAGGCCTTGCGGGTGATAACGGTGATCTTGGGAACGGTGGCCTCGCCGTAGGCATACAGCAGCTTGGCGCCGCGGCGGATGATGCCGTTGAATTCCTGGTCGGTACCCGGCAAGAAGCCCGGCACGTCCACCAGCATGACGATCGGGATGCTAAAGCAATCGCAGGTTCGCACGAAGCGTGCGGCTTTCTCCGAGGCGTCAATGTCCAGGCAGCCGGCGAAATGGGTGGGCTGGTTGGCGACGATCCCGACCGGGTGACCGTCGACGCGACCGAAGCCGATCACGATGTTCTGGGCGTAACCGGACTGCACCTCGAGGAACTCGTCGTCGTCGAGGATGCGGGTGATCACCTCGTGCATGTCGTAGGGCTGGTTGGCCGAATCCGGGATCAGGGTGTCCAGCTCGAGATCCTCATCGGTGAGGTCGTCCTCGATGGCGCCCTCGGGAACCGGTGCGGCGACCCGCGGCGGATCGGTGAAGTTATTGGGCGGCAGGTAGCTCAGCAGTTCGCGGACGTAGTCGAAGGCGTCCTGCTCGCCGGAGGCCACGTAGTGCGCGGTGCCCGACTTGGCCATGTGGGTGTGGGCACCGCCCAGCTCCTCCATCGTCACGTCTTCGCCGGTGACCGTTTTGATGACGTCCGGACCGGTGATGAACATCTGGCTGGTCTGGTCGACCATCACGACGAAGTCGGTCAGCGCCGGAGAGTACACGTGCCCCCCGGCGGCAGCGCCCATGATCAGCGAGATCTGCGGGATGACCCCGGAGGCCAGGATGTTGTTGCGGAAGATCTGGCTGTAGAGGCCCAGCGAGACGACACCCTCCTGGATGCGGGCGCCCGCGCCGTCATTGATGCCGATCAGCGGCCGGCCCGTCTTGATTGCCAAGTCTTGGACCTTGACGATCTTCTCGCCGTAGACCTCGCCGAGGCTGCCGCCGAACACCGTGACGTCCTGGCTGAAGATGCACACGTCGCGGCCGTCGATGGTGCCGTAGCCGGTAACCACGCCGTCGCCGAGCGGACGCTTGTCGCCCAGCCCGAAGTTGGTGCTGCGGTGCCGGGCCAACGCGTCGAGCTCGACGAACGACCCCTCGTCGAGCAGGGCATAGATGCGCTCGCGCGCGGTCAGCTTGCCCTTGGCATGCACCTTGTCGACCGCCGCCTCGCCGATCGGGTGCAGTGTCTCCTGCGACCGCTTGCGCAGTTCGGCTAGCTTGCCCGCGGTGGTGTGGATGTCGATGTGGTGCTCGGCCTTGGCCTCGACATGGCTCTCGGAAACGCTTGTCATGGCTGCCGATCTTAGCGGTCCCTTAAAGTGGGATCCCAATCACGCGCCGGCGGCGCAAAGGATGCCGCTATCAGCAGGTCGCATGGCTTGCGGCTCTGCGCGGCCAGCTCGCGGCGAGCGGCGCTAACCCGCCGCGATAGCGCGTCCGCCGCTTCTGACCCCGCGATGCGCGTTCCCGGCGCCCGCGTAATTCGCCGGTTTTCGCGGTGACTTCTTTGACAAAGTCTCCGATGTACCGAATGGCGCGCCGCCCTTCGGGCAACACATCCGCCGCCAGCGGGAAGTCGTGGATTTGTCCGTCCCACAGATGGAGATCGCAGCGGACTCCCGCGTTTCCTAGGCGTTGTGCCATGAGCTCGGCGTCCGGACGCAGCAATTCATCGGAACTCGCATGGATGGCGACAGGCGGCAGCCGTGACAGATCGGCGTCGACCGGTGAGACAGCGCAACCGAGAACATCGTCTGATCGTTCCCAAAGCTGCGCCTGGCGAAGGTATCGGTCAAACACCGATAGGGCTCGGCGAGTAAACATGGAGCACCTGCGTGCGTTGCGGTGACCGAGCTTGCGGGCCGGGTCGGGATCGGTGAATGGTGAGATCGTCGCAACTCCGGCCGGCTTCGCAACCTGGTTTTTGATGGCGGAGAGCGCAGTCATGAATGCCAGATACCCCCCGGCCGAGTCGCCTGCGATAACGATCCTGTCGCCGTCGTAGCCGCGACGCCGCAACCAGGCAACGGCACTGATGCCGTCGTCGATCGCATCGCATATCTGGTGCGACGGCAGCAGTCGGTATCCGACGTTGAGCACGGACGCGTCCGCTGCTTTCGACAAGTGGGTCACGAAGGAGCGGTGGGTGTTGAGGCCGCAGGTGAAGAACGCGCCGCCGTGTAAATAGAGGATCACCCGGTCCGACGATGCGCCAGCCGAGCGGATCCATTCGGCGGCGCAGTTGTCGAGCTCAACCCGTTCGATCTCCGCTGAGGGCCCGTGCCGTGGCAGCAAACCGGCAAGCAGGTCGACGGCTTCGAGAGGCCAATGCAGGTCTGGCTGGATGGCCCAGACGCGGACTGCATTCTTCACGATGAGCCGGCTGGCCAGCGAGACCGCAATCGATTGCGCACTGTGGCGATGGTGCATCCGGCGCTCGGTCGTCCGACCCGTCCTTGAGCGAGCCGGAGCTGAATTCGTGACCATTTCCGATCAACTCCTCATTAATTGCGCTAATGATTACCGCGGTGGGTGTCAAAAACATGCGCAGCGCAGATGTCGGCTTTCTCACGTTTATCCGTGCCTCGAGCGGGTACTCTGCGCGATTGGCTGGTTCTACGCTGGACAGCGATGGATACGGGTGCCCGGAGGCCGCCATTGGACGCGGCGGGGCTGCGCGAGGCGCTGGTCGGGGCGGGCAGGCCGTGGCGTCAACTCGACGTCGTCGCCGAAGCCGGCTCCACCAACGCCGATCTGATGACCCGGGCCCAGAGCGGTGCCGATATCGACGGATCGGTGTTGCTGGCCGAATACCAGAACGCGGGGCGTGGTCGTCACGGCCGGCCGTGGTCAGCGCCGCCGCGCGCGCAGATCGCGCTGTCGGTGGGGGCGGCCGCCGCGTCGGTGCCCCGGTCGGGCTGGGGATGGTTGCCGCTGGCCACCGGTGTTGCGGTGGCCGACGCGCTAACAGCGGTGTGCGGCGTGGCTGGCATCTCAGTGGGCCTCAAGTGGCCCAACGACGTGCTGGTCGACGGCGGCAAGCTGGCGGGGATCCTCGCCGAGGTTGCAGCGCCGGCGCCGGTGATCGTGGTCGGGTTGGGACTCAACGTAACGCTGACCGCCGAGGAAGCGCCGGACCCGGCGGCCACCTCGCTGCTGATGCTGGGGTTGTCGGCTGTGGATCGAAACACATTGGCGCGCAAGATACTTGGTGAGCTGGCGGTGCGCGTCGACGCCTGGCGCAGCGCCGGCGGCGCCGACCCCGCGCTGGTCGCCGATTATCGGCGCCACAGCCTGACCCTGGGTTCTCGGGTGCGGGCGACCTTGCCCGGCGATCGAGAGGTGGTGGGCACCGCGCATGCCATCGACGAGACGGGCCGATTGTGCGTCGATACGGGCGGTCAGACCGTGGCGATCTCCGCCGCAGACATCACACACCTTCGTCCCACCGTCTAAAGTGCCAGCGTGGGCTACCCCGAGAACGTCCTGGCCGGCGACGAACAGGTGGTCTTGCATCGACACCCGCACTGGAAGCGACTCTTCTGGCCGGTCACCGCCTTGATCCTGGCGAGCGCGGGGGCGTCGTTCGGCTCAGCCGTCGTCAACAGCGCCGACTGGGATCCGAACGCCAAAAGGATCATCTTCGCCGTTATCGGGGCGATCTGGCTGGTCGTCATCGGCTGGCTGACGCTCTGGCCGTTCCTGAATTGGCTGACAACGCATTTCGTGATCACCGACCGGCGAGTCATGTTTCGGCATGGGGTGCTGAGTCGCAGCGGGATTGACATCCCGCTGGCCCGGATCTTTCACGTGGAGTTTGGGCATCGGCTGATCGACCGGATATTGCGCACCGGCACGCTGATCGTCGAGTCGGCGTCACAAAACCCGTTGGCGTTCTACGACATTCCGCGCGTGGAGCAGGTCCACGCGCTGCTGTATCACGAGGTTTTCGACACCCTCGGATCAGAGGCATCGCCGAGCTGATCCGCCCGGTTACGGCGCGACCGCCAAGACCGCAGCGGCGTGACGTTCCCGTTTTTTAAGCCGCCTTCTTCGTAGTTGTCCTCGAGTACCTCGGCGATCCCGCCCGCGGTCAGGGCCGATTCCAGCGCCTTGTCCTGGCTGCGGCCGAACTCGTCGGGGAACACCCAGCGCCGGAACGCCCAGAAGCGGAACACCATCTGCAGCAGATTGCCGATGACGTAGGCGGAGATGAAGTCGGCAACGTTTTCCGCGGTCAATGACACCATCGGTACCCGCAGCTGCAAGACGTAGCTGGAGACCCACAGCGGCGCCATGCTCAGCAGCACGCCCACGCCGCTGAAGGCAAAGAACAGCAGCGCCTCGTGGTGGCGCTCCCGGCCGCCGCGATCCCGAAAGCTCCACTCCCTGTTCAAGATGTAGGACGCGATTACCGCGACGATGCCGGAGATGACCTTGGCGGTTACCGGCTTGGGCTCCAAAATCGTCAGCTTGAGGGTGTAGAAGATCGCCGAGTCGATCAGGAAGGTGGTCCCGCCGACGATAGCGAACTTGATCAGTTCGTGATGGCGTTCGGCGTAGGGACGGACCGGCCGCGGTAACCGTGCGATCGTGGCATCGGCGAAGGACACAATGTCGCAGTCTACGTACTGCCGGTCAGGCACGCCCAGCGACGGTGTCGCCACCGGTAAACACCCCGTTCAAGGGCCTTGCGCGGCCATGACACCATGATTGCCGTGACGAGTACCCCCACCGCCGCGCCGCTCGTCGCGATGATCGGCGGCGGCCAGCTCGCCCGGATGACCCATCAGGCCGCGATCGCGCTGGGGCAGAGCCTGCGGGTGCTAGCCGCCGACGCCGACGACCCTGCAGCTCAAGTCAGCCCGGATGTGGTGATTGGCTCGCACACCAACCTCGACGATCTGCGCCGGGTCGCCGCCGGCGCCGACGCGCTGACGTTCGACCACGAACACGTCCCCACCGAGCTGCTCGAGAAGCTGGTCGCCGAGGGCGTCAATGTGGCGCCGCCGCCGGAGGCGCTGGTGCACGCCCAGGACAAACTCGCCATGCGGCGACGGCTGGAGGCGCTGGGTGCCCCGGTGCCGCGGTATGCGGCGGTGGACGACGTCGATGCCGTCGACGCGTTCGCCGCGCGAACCGATGGGCCGATCGTGGTCAAGGCCGTTCGCGGCGGCTACGACGGTCGTGGGGTGCGGATGGCAGCCGACGTGGCGCAGGCCCGCGAAATCGCGGGGGAGTATCTGGACGCGCAAGTGCCGGTGTTGGTCGAAGAGCGCGTCGTGATGCGCCGCGAGCTCTCGGCAATGGTGGCGCGGTCGCCATTCGGGCAGGGCGCCGCCTGGCCGGTGGTCCAGACAGTGCAGCGCGACGGCATATGTGTGGTGGTGATCGCGCCGGCGCCGGCGCTGAGCGACGACGTCGGCGCCGAGGCCCAGCATCTGGCGCTGCGATTGGCGGCCGAACTCGGCGTGGTCGGCGTGCTGGCCGTCGAACTGTTCGAGACGGTCGATGGGCGGCTGTTGGTCAATGAACTGGCGATGCGGCCGCACAATTCCGGGCACTGGACCATGGATGGGGCGCGGACCAGCCAGTTCGAGCAGCATCTGCGCGCGGTCCTCGATTACCCGCTTGGCGATACCGACGCCACGGCGCCGGTGACGGTGATGGCCAATGTGCTGGGGGCTGCGCAAACGCCGACGATGACGGTCGACGAGCGGTTGCACCATCTGTTCGCCCGGATGCCCGATGCACGGGTTCACCTCTACGGCAAGGGTGAACGGCCGGGCCGCAAGATCGGCCACGTCAACTTCCTCGGCGATGATGTCGCGCAGCTGGCGAAGCTGCGCGAGCGCGCCGAGCTGGCGGCAGACTGGTTATCGCGTGGGCAGTGGACAGACGGATGGGATCCACATGACTAGCGCCGGCGACGATGCAGAGCGCAGCGATGAGGAGGAGTGGCGCACATGACTCGCGCCGGCGACGATGCAGAGCGCAGCGATGAGGAGGAGTGGCGCACATGACTCGCGCCGGCGACGATGCAGAGCGCAGCGATGAGGAGGAGTGGCGCACATGACTCGCGCCGGCGACGATGCAGAGCGCAGCGATGAGGAGGAGTGGCGCACATGACTCGCGCCGGCGACGATGCAGAGCGCAGCGATGAGGAGGAGTGGCGCACATGACTCGCGCCGGCGACGATGCAGAGCGCAGCGATGAGGAGGAGTGGCGCACATGACTCGCGCCGGCGACGATGCAGAGCGCAGCGATGAGGAGGAGTGGCGCACATGACTCGCGCCGGCGACGATGCAGAGCGCAGCGATGAGGAGGAGTGGCGCACATGACTCGCGTCCCCCGCGTCGGGGTGATCATGGGCAGCGACAGCGATTGGTCGGTGATGGCCGAGGCTGCCGACGCACTGGCCGAGTTCGACGTTGCCTATGAGCTCTCTGTGGTGTCGGCACACCGCACGCCGCAGCGGATGCTCGACTACGCCCAAGGAGCCGCCGGCCGGGGTATCGAGGTGATCATCGCCGGCGCCGGTGGCGCGGCTCATCTGCCCGGCATGGTGGCCTCGGCGACGCCGCTGCCGGTCATCGGCGTCCCAGTGCCGCTGGCGCGGCTCGATGGTCTGGACTCGCTGCTGTCGATCGCGCAGATGCCGGCCGGGGTGCCGGTGGCGACCGTATCGATCGGGGGCGCGCGCAACGCGGGCCTGCTGGCTGTGCGCATATTGGCGGTTTCGGATCCGGCACTGCGGGGCCGGATCGTCAAGTTTCAGGACCGGCTCGCCGAGTCGGTGCTGACTAAGGATGCGGCGCTGAAAAAGCGCCAGGGTAAAGTTACCGGCCAGTAGCCCGGCGACGATGCGGACCGGGTGCGGCCCGCTGAGGGGCCGGACAAATTGGCACAGTGCCGAAGGAGGCTTCAGGATGGCTCAGTGGACCGGCGATCCGTCGTTTGACGTGTACAAGTTGCCGGAGGAGCACGACGAGCTGCGGGTGGCGATCCGCGCGCTAGCCGAAAGGGAAATCGCTCCCTACGCTGCCGAGGTGGACGAGCAGTCCCGGTTTCCGCAGGAGGCGCTGGCGGCGCTGAACGCGTCCGGTTTCAACGCCGTCCACATACCCGAGGAGTACGGCGGTCAGGGCGCGGACTCGGTCGCGGCCTGCATCGTGATCGAGGAGGTGGCTCGGGTCGACGCCTCTGCCTCGTTGATCCCCGCGGTGAACAAGCTAGGCACCATGGGCCTGATCCTGCGGGGTTCAGAGGAGCTGAAGAAACAGGTGCTGCCCGCACTGGCCACCGACGGTGCGCTGGCCTCGTATGCGCTTTCTGAACGAGAGGCCGGCAGCGACGCGGCCTCGATGCGGACTCGGGCCAAGGCCGACGGCGACGACTGGATCCTCAATGGCACCAAGTGCTGGATCACCAACGGCGGCAAGTCCACCTGGTACACCGTGATGGCGGTCACCGACCCGGACAAGGGCGCCAACGGGATCTCGGCGTTCATGGTGCACAAGGACGACGAGGGATTCGGCGTCGGCCCCAAGGAAAAGAAGATGGGCATCAAGGGCTCACCGACCACTGAGCTGTACTTCGAGAACTGCCGCATCCCGGGCGATCGGATCATCGGCGAGCCCGGCACCGGGTTCAAGACCGCACTGCAGACCCTCGACCACACGCGGCCCACGGTCGGTGCCCAGGCAGTGGGCATCGCGCAGGGCGCGGTGGACGCGGCGGTCGCTTATACCAAGGACCGCAAGCAGTTCGGCAAATCGATCTCGGAGTTCCAGGGCGTGCAGTTCGAGCTGGCCGACATGGCGATGAAAGTCGAAGCGGCCCGGCTGATGGTGTACAGCGCCGCTGCTCGCGCCGAACGCGGCGAGCCGAATCTCGGATTCATTTCCGCCGCTGCAAAGTGCTTCGCCTCCGACACCGCCATGGACGTGACCGAGGCGGCCGTGCAGCTGTTCGGCGGCGCCGGGTACACCACCGACTTCCCCGTCGAGCGGATGATGCGCGACGCCAAGATCACCCAGATTTACGAGGGCACCAACCAGATTCAGCGCGTGGTGATGTCGCGGGCGCTGCTGCGCTGACTGGCGTTGCGCTCGGCCATGATTCGCCGACGGGGATCGGCGCTCTTTTCTCTTTGTGCCGTAACGTCCTGCCGGCGAGGTCGGACCGTGGTGTTAGACGCCGACAATCGTCAGGAGCTGTTCGATTCCTCGGAAGTCGTTGACGTTGCGCGTGTAGAGGGGGAGCTCGGCGGCCAGCGAAGTCGCGGCGATCAAGACGTCGACGGCGCGGGGGCGGGGCGCCCTGCGCCCGGTTGCGACGATCGCTGTGTAGATGCGCCCATAGGCTCGGGCGGAGCCGTCATCGAACGGCAGCGTGTCGAAGGTGAGCGGGGAAAGTTCCCCGACCGGGACTCCATTTCTGGTCACGACGAAGGACTCGCCGTGGTCAAGCTGCCGCATGATTTCGCCACTGTTGTTGCGAAGCTCGCGCTGGCTGATCTCTCGGGCCATGCCCAAGCTGTAGCATGTGTGCTACGCCTACGTGCCGCGTGCGGAGCGAACAAGACCGCGCGCGAGAAGGAAACCCGTCTAGCGCTCGGCGATTGTCGCCGTACCGGGGAGGACGTCATCGTTGTGCTCGCCGACCTTCGGCGGGGGCTCGGTAGCAACCGCCGTGAAGGTGGAGTAGCGGGCCGGCGTACGGACCACGGTGACGGCGTCGCCGCCGCTGCCGACCTCAAGCGCGAGGTCGTTCTCGGCGAAAAGCGGGGTCTCCACGACCTGCTTCCACGTGTACGGCAGGCAAGCCATTACTCCATTGCTGCGCAACAATTTAACCCACTCGTCGGCAGATTTGGTGGTCAGCGTGGACTCCAGCTCGTCGGTTAACTCGGCGTAGTTGATCGCCCGCGAACGCTGGTCGGCGAACCGCTCGTCGGCGAAAAGATCCGGGCGGTCAATGGTCTGGCACAAGAGCTCCCAATGCTTAGGGATGTACGCGCTGATGACGACATACCCATCGGCGGCGCGGAACGCATCTGACGGTTGGGTGGCGAATCCAACTCCTCTGCGCCGCTCAGCTTTTGGCGTCGATGAAGGCGGCGCGGTCGGCCGGTTCAAGTGCATGGTGAGCTGGTTGGCCTGCAGCGACGCCGCGACGTCGTACATCGCAACGCGGACGGTGTCGGGCACTGCGTGCCGCTCGCGATTGAGCAGCGCGGCCAGAACCGCTTGGGCCAGCACGTGCCCGGTGGCGTTGTCGACAAGCTGGAACGGGATGATCTGAGGCTTACCGTCCGGTGTGCGCATCCCCGTGGTCATGCCGGCCTCGGCTGCGACCATGAGGTCTACCCCCGGCCGGTCACCGTTTGGGCCGTTGCCACCGAACGCCGACACGCGGGCATAGATCAGTTTGGGATTGCGTGAGTGTAAGTCATTGGGGCCCAGGCCAAGTCTTTCCATCACGCCCGGGCGGAAGCCCTCCAGGATGACATCAGCGGTGTCGGTGAGTCGCATGACTTGCTGTTTGCCCAGCTCGGTCGTCAGATCGATGACCACCGATTTCTTGCCCCGGTTGTTGGGCAGGAAGTACGTCGCGAGCGGCGGACGGCCCGGCAGGACCGCGGTGATGCGGCGTGCGGCCTCTCCGCCGGGCGCCTCCACCTTGATGACCTCGGCGCCGAGGTCGGCGAGCACCTGTCCGGCCAGCGGCCCGGCGACGTTCTGGGTGAAATCGATCACCCGAAATCCGTCCAGGGGCTTGGGGCCGTCAGCCATCAGTGTGTGTCCAAAGTTGCGGTGCAGTAGTAGCTTTCGGACTCATCGTCGTCACGCCGGGGCACGGGTAGGCTGGCGTCGGTCAATAGCTGGCTGGCGGGGGTCCGGGTGGTGTGCCAACCCTGTTCAGCCAAGTAGGTCGCGACGTCATGACGCTCGCCGCGGTACCACAGATCGTCGATGTGGGCGTCTAGGCCGTGCTCGTACCACTTCTGCGTGGCGGCGTGCATGATCTGCGCTGAGTTCTCTGAGGTGAGAAAGATTTCCGCGACCAGTCGGCTGCCGTCAGCGCTGAGCGCGGTGATGTTGTCCAGCAAGCGGTCCTGGGCCTCGGGAGGGAGGAAAGCCAAGAGGCCCTCGGCGGTCCAGGCGGTGGGCCGCCCCGGATCGAAGCCGGTCTGCTGAAGCGCCGCGGGCCAGTCGTCGCGCAGGTCAATCGGCACGGCCCGCAGGTCGACCGTCGGCTCGGCGCTCAGTTCGGCCAACGTCCGCGTCTTGAATTCGATGACTTGCGGCTGGTCGATCTCGAATACCGTCATGTCCGTCGGCCAGGACAGTCGGTAGCCGCGGGCATCCAGGCCGGACGCCAAGATCACCGCCTGGCGGATGCCGGCCGCTGCCGCGTCAGCCGCGAACTGGTCGATGAAGCGGGTGCGCACCGCCAGCAGATCGGTCATCGGCTGCATCCCCCACGGGTGGTCGGGGATGTCGACGTCGGCCGAGTCGAGTTCGCCGGCCGCCCAGCGGGTGAAGAAGTCGACACCGACCGCAGCTACCAGCGGTTGGGCGAACGGGTCGTCGATCACCGGATGCTCGGCAATGCTGGCACGGGCTCTGCCCGCGGCCACCATGGTCGCGGTTGCGCCCACGCTGGTCGCCAGGTCCCAGGTGTCGTTGTCGGTACGTGGCATCGTTTGGCCCTTCCGTGGCTGCGAGAAGTTACTTCAACCCAATCTAACGAGATGCTGTGACGTGCCGGCGAGTGGAGGGCGCGCCGCACAATCCCGTCGAGACTTAATCTGCTGCGCACCAGCCTGGCGTGTCTTCGCAGGCGTTTATGCGTCGCGGATCAATTGGCAGGCCACGTTGTATGGCATCATGACAGCATCGCAATTGCTGCTATGATGCCAGCATGCGGACCACGGTGACGCTCGATCCCGATGTGGTTGCCGCGCTGCAGCGGGTGGCACGCCAGCGGGGGACGTCTTTCAAGGCGGTGCTCAACGACGCGGTACGACGCGGGCTGGGCAGTGAACCAACCCGACGGCGTTATCGCACGCCGAGTCGTGACATGGGGATACGGCCAGAATTCGACGTCGATAAGGCAGTGGCCTTGGCCGCAGCCGACGAAGACGCGGAGATCGTGCGCAAACTCGCGCATCGCAAATGAGGTTGCTGGACCTGAACATCCTCATCTACGCGATGGATGAGTCGTCGTCGCGTCACCAACGGGCGCGGGACTGGCTCGACGACACCCTGTCCGGTTCGGACACCGTCGCTTTCGCTTGGCAGGTACTCGTCGGTTTTGTGCGGCTAGCTACGCGCGCTGCAGTGTTTGCCCGGCCCCTCACGGTCGACGAGTCGTTCGACGTCGTCGACGGCTGGTTGGCGCAACCGTGCGTGACCGTCGTGCACCCAACCGATCGCCATGCGAATGTGCTCCGGGGGCTGCTTATTCCTCTTGGCGCAGCGGGAAATCTAACCAGCGATGCGCATCTTGCCGCCCTGGCCATCGAGCATGGCGCAGAATTGTGTTCCACCGACGTCGACTTCAGTCGATTTTCCGGCGTCCGATGGATCGATCCGCTCGGGTAGCTTCGGTTATATTGTTGCGCTTGCTGCACTTTCGCCCAGCCCCGCGCGCTCCACGCTGAGCAGGCTTGCGGTGTGATGCTCTTCTCGGTAGGCTGTGTCGCCGCCGTTCAGCCCGAACAGCCGTTTGCTCCACAGCAGCCAAATGACCGCGACGATGTTGACGACAAGCGCAATAAGTCGAAGAGCCGTGAGCTTTTCTGTTAGCTCGTACATTTCCAGCGGAAGAAAGACGCTGGTCGCGATCACCGCGAAGTACTCGCCCCACCGTCGCACCAACCACAACCCGACCGCTTCGATAAGTTCGATCACCGCGTAGGCGACAAGCCCGACGCCAATCCACGTCAACGTCGAGGACGACAGCGCGAATGCTTGCGCGATGTGGTGAATGATCTTGGAGTTTTGCGGATTAAACCCGATCTGCTTCGCCAACGGTTTGAGCAACGGCAGGTCTTGTTCGAACGCATGACGCAATCGCTCGCGTGACCCGGTGACCTTGAACACGCCGGCGGCTAGCAACAGAACGATCACAGCGCGAATCGCGCGTTCCACGGCCAGCGCCCGCATCAACGTCCGATCACGCAGCATTCGCCCCCGTGGGATCTCCGGCGCGGTATTGGCCGGGCCGCTGTCGCGAGGAGGGCCGACTACGAACGTTTCGCAGCGCAAACAGCGCCACGCCTCCCCGGCGGGGGTATCGGCTTTCAAGCGCTGCCGAAGCTCGGGCTCGTCGGGAGCGAACGTCGCATGCCCGCGCAGTCCACAGGAGCGCAGCGCAAAATCCACCATAGGGGCACGTTAATGGCACTGCGCCGGGCTTCGTCGAGAGGGCTCGCGACAACCGTAAACCTGCCGCAAGCCGTCGGTGAACGATGCGGCGCCGTGGAACCCTCGGGCCGCCGATCAGTGGACCGTCGAGGCCACCGTCTACGTCGATCCGTCGAGGCAGCGGCGCGGGCTGGCCGACGCGTTGTACACCGAACTGCTCGGCCGCCTGACCCGCCAGGGTTTCCGAAGCGTCGTAGCGGTGATCGCACTGCCCAACGACCCGAGCGTCCGACTGCACGAAAGACACGGGTTTATCCGGGCTGGTCGACTGCTGGAGGCCGGTTGCAAAATGGGCACCTGGCACGACGTTGGTTTCTGGCAGCGCACGCTCAGCGACGGCGGCAACGACATGTCGCTGCCACTCCCGGTGGAGGTGGGCCGCTAACATCGCTTGGTGACCATTGCGCGCCCGATCGGCGGTGACGCCCGGCTCGTCGACGGGGCCTGCTGTGCAGAATCTGGACATGCGGCCCAACGGGACGCGGCCTGGCATCGTCGTGCCCGATGGGCTTGGGGGCTGGCGTGGGTCAGCATGACCGCCATGCTGGCCGAGGGTGTCATCGGGTTGTGGCAGGGCTTGGCGGTCGGGTCGATCGCGCTGACCGGCTGGGCACTGGGCAGCATGCCCGAGGCCCTGGCCAGTGCCATGGTGGCGTGGCGGTTCTCCGGCTCGCGCACATTGTCCGAGACGGCGGAACGGCGCGCTCAGCGCGGTGTCGCGTTGTCGTTTTGGCTGTCGGCGCCCTATATCGGCGCGGAATCGATACATCACCTGTTCGATGCGCACCACGCTGACGTCTCGGTGATCGGTATGGCGTTGACAGCCGCGTCGTTGGTGCTGATGCCGATCCTGGGGCGGGCCAAGCATGCACTCGCCGGGCAGCTGGGCTCGTCGGCCACCGCCGGCGAAGGTACCCAGAATTATTTGTGCGGTGCGCAGGCCGCGGCCGTTCTGGTTGGCCTGGTGGTGACCGCCCAGTGGCCGGGCTTCTGGTGGTTTGATCCGGTAATCGGCCTGGGCATTGCCGCCGCGGCAATCTGGCAGGGCGCCAAGGCGTGGCGCGGTGAGGACTGCGGCTGCTAACCCTAAGCCGAAGGCCGGGAATCGGCGTTCCCCGCTTCGCCGCGCTTGACGGTCGCCACTAGTCCAACCGGTAATGAATCAGCCTAGAACTGTTTGCGACGACCGCCACCGAGGACGCATTGTGCAGGATCGCGGCCAGCACCGGCGACAACGCGCCGCCGGCGCCGATCAACAGCCCGGCGGCGTTGACTGCGATCGACATGCCGTAGTTCTGCTGGATGACCTCGACCGCGCGAGCGCCCAGGTCGCCCACGTCGAGCAAGCGGTTCAGATCGTCGTTGGCCAAGGCGATGTCGGCGGTCTCGACGGCGACGTCGGTGCCGGCCAGGCCCATGGCGATGCCGATGTTGGCGGCCGCCAACGCGGGGGCGTCGTTGATGCCGTCGCCGACCATGCCCACGATGTAGCCCTCGTCCTGAAGTTGGCGCACCACTTGGAGCTTGTCTTCGGGCAGCACCTCGGCGCGCCATTCGTCGATGCCCAGCTCGCCGGCGACCGCAGTCGCCGTGTCGGGATGATCACCGGTGAGCATCACGATTCGGCGGATCCCGATGGCGCGCAGCTTCTTCAATACATCGGGCGCTTCTGGCCGCACTTCGTCGCGCAGGCTGATCAACCCGACCAGTGTGCCGTCGACCGCGAGCAGCAGCGGCGTCTCGGCCTGGCGGCGCAGCGCGTCGACCCAGTCGGCGGCCTTTTTGGACACCTTGACGTTTTCCGAGCGCAGCAGCGACGGGCTGCCCATCAGCAGTGTTCGTCCGTCGGCCCAGGTCCGCATGCCCAGGCCGACCAGCACTTCGCATTCTTCGTGCGGCGGAATGATGATGCGGCGTTCCTCGGTCGAGCGGATCACGGCCTCGGCCAGCGGGTGACGTGAGTGCAGCTCCGAGCTGGCGGCGTAGGCGAGCACCTGCTCTGGCTGCCAATTCTCATGCAACGCAATAATATTCGTCACGATAGGACGCCCGACGGTGAGTGTGCCGGTCTTGTCGAAGACGATCGCGTCCACTCGGCCGGCCTGCTCGAGGTGCGAGCCGCCTTTGATCAGGATGCCGCGGCGCGCGCCGTTGCCGATCGCCGCGCTGATTGCGGTCGGCGTCGCCAGGCCCACTGCGCACGGGCAGGCGATCAACAACATGGTCATCGCGCGCCGGACGTCTCCGGTGATGGCCAGGGTGACCGCCGACACGATGAACGAGAGCGGGACGAAGCGACGGGAAAAGTTCTCGCCGACGGTCTGGATCGGCGCCCGATCGTGTTGGGCCTCTTCGACGCGAGCGATGATGCGGCCGATGGTGGTTTCGTTGCCGACGGCGCCAGCGCGGACAACCAGACGTCCGCGCAGCACCACCGAACCCGCGTGCACCGTCGCCCCGGCAAGGATGCTGGCGGGCAGCGTTTCGCCGGTGATCGCGGACTGGTCGACAATGGCCTCGCCGTCGACCACCTCACCGTCGACCGGTATCGCGACGTGGTCGTGGATCACCACGTCGTCGCCGACCTGGATGGAATCTATCGGGACTTGCACCTCGTTGCCGTCGGCCAGCCGGATCCATGCCGTGTCGGTGCGGCCGCGCAGCAGGTCCGAGATGGCCCGCCGGGTCCGTCGCAACGTCAAATCCTGAAGGTACTCACCGATGTTCAGCAGCCACAGCACGGTGAGCGCGACGACGTTCTCGCGCAACACCAGGCTTGCCACAGTCGCTGCGGTTACCAGCGCATCGGTGCCTGCGCGTCCGGACCGCAGTGAGCGCAACGCGCCGCGCAGGAACGGATAGCCCATGAACACCGTCGCGCCGGCCGCGACGAGCTGGCCGCTCGGGCCCAGCAGCGGCGCACGGTTGAAGCCGTAGCGCCGCAGCCCGAGTAATGCCAGCGCGGCGCCGCCGAGCACCATGCGCAGCACCTCGGTGTTGCGGACGTCGGACGACCGCGGTGTGCGAGCCGGGATCAGCTCGGCGGCAACGTGTTCTGCCGACGTGATTGCCGCCAGCACCTCCTCACGGTCACAGCGCCTCGGCGAATACCAGACGACGACGGAACCGGTGCGTGGGTAGGCGTGCACGCAACGCACCCCGTCCTGCCGATCGACCGCCTCTTCCACCGCGACGGCGCGGCGAGGATTCGAACGCGCCCATCCGACATGCACCCGCATCCGCCCGGCAGCGTCGGAAACGACGCGCACGTCAGTGCTCGTGGTCGTGGTTGCCGATCGCCGGAGGCTGCGCCTCCTCGCCGATGCGTTCGCGGGCCTCGGCCACCACGTCGGCCAGCTTGAGCCGGGCGGACTCCGCTGCCTCCTCGGCACGCCGGGTTCCGCGCAGTCCCCACTCCGTGGTGGTCACCGCGGCGTCGTGAATCGGAGCCTTCGCCAGGGCCCTACGCACAACCTCGTACGCGCTCACCCCGACCAGCCCGGTGACCACCGTTCCGGCCGCCTTGCCCAAAAAGCCGTGCATCAACATCCCCAGAACCTTCCCTAGGTAACCGTGTCGCCAAACCTAACATACAAATATTGCAATACCAACATGTATCGCCGCTGGGAAGTGCCTAATTAACGCCCCCGGCAAACTCACCGCGACGCGGTTAGAGTGTGCTATCGTGACGGGATCACCCGTCCAGAAACCGGCGGGAACTGCCGTTAAGTCTCGGCGGCAACCATCATTTGACACAAGTCAAGTCGACCGCCTGGTGCAGCTGCGCGCGGCGCTGGTGTCAATTTCCGCCACGCCCGGCAACCCGGGCAGCCGTCATATCGGCTGTTTCGATCGGCACTGCGGCCGGCGGGTCAAAGGGCGCCGGCCGGGTGCGGGGTGTCGGTACCGGGGCGGAAAGGCTCGGCTATTCGTGCTCTCTTTCATATCGCCGACCGATGCGCTGTTCTTGTATGCGGAGGCCGTGCAGCGGCCGATCAACGTCGGGGCGCTGGGTGTGCTGAGCCGGCCGGAAGGCGCCGGCGCCCAAGACGCGCGGGCAATGGTCGCCGAAGCGTTGACTCGCGATCAGGTGGCGCCGCTGTGGCGGCGCCACCCGCACCGTTCGCTTATCTCGCTTGGGCAGTGGCGTTGGTGCACCGACGACGACATTGACCTGGATTACCATGTGCGCCTCAGCTCTTTACCCCAGCCCGCCGGCATGGCCGAGTTGTGCGATCTGGTTTCGCGGCTGCATAGCGGACGGCTCGATCTGAACCGCCCGCTGTGGCAGTTCCATCTGATCGAAGGGCTCCCCGACGGGCGCTATGCAATTTATGTCAAGGTGCACCACGCGTTGGCCGACGGGGTTTCGGCCATGCGCCTGCTGCAACAGACCGTCAGTACGGACCCGGACCGGCGCGGGATGCCGGCGCTGTGGGAGGTGGGCACACAGCCGAGCGGCGACGACGTATCCGGCGGCATCGGTCCGTGGCGTGTGGCCCAGGGTGTGGTCAAAGCGACCGGAGAGCTTGCCGGAATGGCGCCGGCTCTCGCCGACACGGTGTGGCGGGCGGTGCGCCGCCGCGGTGGTCCGCTGACCCTGGCCGCGCCGCACACACCGCTCAACGTGCCGATCAGCAGCGCCCGGTCCTTCGCCGGACGCAGCTTCCCGATCGACCGGCTGCGGCTGGTCGCCAAACACACCGATGCCACTCTCAACGACGTGGTGCTCGCCATGTGCGCGGGTGCGCTGCGTCGTTATCTGTTGCGGCGTAACGCATTGCCGAGCGCGCCGCTGATGGCGATGGTGCCGGTGTCGCTGCGCGGCGACGAGCCTGCCGGCGCGGCCGTTCCCGGCAACAGAATCGGCACATTGACGTGCTCGCTGGGCACACAATTGGCAGACCCAGCCGAGCGTCTTGCGGCAGTACAGGCCAGCATGTGCGACGGCAAGGCCGCGCTGGCCGGCCGCAGCCAACTACAGGTGTTGGCGATGAGTGCGCTTGGTGCTGCCCCGCTCGCGATTGCGATAGCGCTCGGGCATGGGCTGGGCCCGCTGCGCCCGCCAAACGTGATGATTTCCAACGTTCCCGGCCCATCGGGCCCGCTCTACTGGAACGGCGCTCACCTCGAAGCGCTTTACCCGCTGTCGGTCCCCGTTGACGGGCAGACGCTGAACATCACGTGCACCAGCGTCAATGACCAAATCATCTTCGGCCTGACTGCTTGCCGTCGCGCCGTTCCGGCAATCGGAACTCTAGCGGATTTTCTTGGCCGCGAACTTGATTTGCTCGACGCTTTCTACCGGATTCCCGTTGGCATTGGGGTGGATCGCAGGACGCGGCGGCGTCGAGCGCGGGCGACCCCTACCGCACGCGGGTGACCTTCTCGGTCTCGATCCTGCGTGCCAGCGACGCCAGATCCGGGTTGGCCACCTGCACCAGCGACCCGCCGATCGCCAGGACCGCTAACAGGCCGTCGATCACGTCGTCCGGCCCATCCCACGATGCCGTCGAGAGCACCCGATCCTCGGCCGTCAAACCCCTTGCCACAATTGATCTTTGGCATGCGGCAAGCACCTCGTCGACCGATCGTCCCGCCAACGCCGGGCCGGGCTGAGGCTCGGCGACAATCTGATCGCCGTGCACCCGCACCGCGGTCGCATAGTCGGTGACACCGACCGGCAGATCGGGCACCGGGCGCCCGAACGGGTCCAGCGACAGCACCGCAACCTCGCCGGCGCCGGTGGTGTCAGCCGCCTCCAGCCGGTCGACGGTGCACAACGCGACGTCTGCCGCTGCCCCGTCGCCGAGCACCACGTCGGCGCCTATCCACCACACCCCGAACAGCACCGCCGCCGTCTGCCAGTGCGCCGGTAGCAACACCGCCACCCGGCTGGCCGGCCCGGCGCCCAACTCGTCGCGTAACAGGTTGCCCGTCTTGGCCGCCCAGTTGACCAGCGTCGCCGCGGACAGCTCGATGCGCTCACCGGTGGCGTCGTCGTAGTAGGTGATACGCGGGCCGACGGAGTCGGCGCGCAGCATCGGGTCCAGCACCGCCGCGCTCAGCGTGACGGTCATAAAGTGCCGCTCCTGCCCATCGCTTCGCCCCCCTCACCACTTCGCGGCTGGGGATGCCCCCACTGCATCGTCGCCGGCACGTCAGTTGACGCACTCGGGGTGCTCGGAGCCGGCGGTCAGGATCGGCGACGGCGGGGGAGCGGTGTTGTTGGCCGAGTCGGAGTGCGACGCGGCGGCCGCCGTTGCGCCTGCGCCGTCGCCCAGGCCCGAGCCCGGCCCGGTGTAGTCGTTGGCCAGCACCACCCGAACCGATCCCGCCGGCAGCGATGGATTGGCACTCACCGGAAGTCCGCCGAGATCTTTGGCGACCGCTTGCGCGCCCAGGTCGTCGGCCTTTGCGGCTTGCACCTGGCTGGCGGACACGTGGGCGGCATCGTTGTTGCCGACAGTACCTGCGGCAAATCCCTTCGCGGTCAACACCGCTGACACCGCCGCCGCGAGCCCGTTGACATCTGTGTCGTTGAGCACGCTGGCGGTGGTCTTGTCGGGCGTGTACGCCAGCTCCTCGCTCTTGCCCTGCGCCTGGTCGTGCAACAGGCCGGCGACCCAGTCTTGCACCTGATGGGGATCGACCCGCACGACGCTGTGCATGCCGTCGTCGCTCCAGCCCGACTCGTCGAGCACCGGGATGGTGGCGAAGGCGATCCTGCCCGCGGCCAGCTTCTGCAGCTGGTTTACGAAATCCATGATGTCCCAACCGGACGACAGCACAACCGAGCGCTGGATGGCCAGCTGCAGCCGGTTCATCGTCGCCGGGCTCGACAAAGTCTTGCCGGAGATCACCTGGTGGGCCAGCGACGCCATCACCACCTGCTGGCGCACCACCCGGTCCAGGTCGCCGCGGGGCAGGTCATGGCGCTGGCGGACAAAGCTCAGCGCTTGCGGACCGTTGAGCTTCTGCCAGCCGGCCGGAAAGTCGGCGCCCGAAAGTGGTTCGTACACTGGCGCTTTAAGGCAGACGTTGACGCCGCCGAGGGCGTCTGTGATCAATGCGAAGCCCAGCAGCCCGATCTCGGCGTAGTGGTCGACGGTGACGCCGGTGAGGTCGGCAACGGTTTTGACCAGCGCCTCGCGGCCGGCCTCGGTTCCTTCTGCCTCGGCCTGCGCGGGCGCGACGCCGGATTTGACCAGGCTGACCCGCTTCTCTTCCTTGGTCTGGCCGTAGACGCCGTTGATTTTGGTCTTGCCCAGCCCGGGCGCCGCCACGTAGGTGTCTCGCGGAATCGAGATGGCCGTCGCCGATTTCCCGCTGTTGGGGATGCGCACCAGGATGATGGTGTCGGTGTTGCTGGCCACCTCGTTGCCGGCCCGCAGCGCCGCCAACTCCTGGGCGCTGAGCGGGTTGCCGCGGGCGTCGGTGCGGCTGTCCATGCCGACCAGCAGGATGTCGATCGCGCCGTCGTCGCCGCCTTGACCCAGCGACGGGGCGAAGACGTGGAAGATGCCGTCCTCGAAAGAGCGGACCTTGCCCCATGCGACCCCGGTGCCGAGCACGACCGCCACGGCGGCCACAGTTGCAATCACACGAACCACGCGTTCCCCAGGCATCACTCTAGACTACTTTTGCCACAGCAGTATGGCGCGTAGCCGTGGCTTCGGCGTGCCAGACTCGTGACGTGCGGATCATGATCACCGGCGCCGGCGGCCAGCTCGGAAGCCTTCTTTCGGCCGCGGCCGCCCGGCAGGGCCGCGACGTGCGGGCGTTCACGTCGGCGCAGTGGGACGTCACCGACGCGGCTGCCGCCGAGGGGATCGTCGGGCCCGGCGATGTGGTGGTCAATTGCGCGGCCTACACCAATGTCGACGGCGCCGAGAGCGACCAGTCGAGCGCGCGTGCGGTCAATGCCGCCGGCCCGGGATATATCGCCCGAGCCTGCGAGCGCGTCGGCGCCCGGCTGGTTCACGTCTCCACCGACTACGTCTTCAGCGGCGACTTCGGCGGGTCGGCGCCGCGCCCTTATGACGTTGACGACCAAACCGGTCCGCTCAGCGTCTACGGCCGTACCAAACTTGCCGGTGAACACGCCGTGCTGGCGGCGCTGCCGCAGGCCACCGTGGTCCGCACCGCCTGGCTTTACACCGGCGGGAACGGCAAAGACTTTGTCGCGGTGATGCGCCGGCTGGCCGCCGGGGACGGCATCGTCGAGGTGGTCGACGACCAGACCGGATCACCGACCTACGTCGCTGATCTGGTCGCCGCGCTGCTGCAGGTGGTCGACGGGGGAGTGCACGCGCCGCTGGTACACGCCGCCAACGGGGGAGCGGTCAGCCGCTTCGAGCAGGCGCGCGCGGTGTTCGCCGGGGTCGGCGCCGACCCGCAACGGGTGGCGCCGGTCAGCAGCGCCGGCAATCCACGGCCGGCGGCCAGGCCGCCGTATTCGGCGCTGTCCGGCCGCCAGTCGCAGCGGGCCGGCCTTTCGCCGCTGCGACCGTGGCGCGACGCGCTCGCCGAGGCGCTGCACGCCGCGCCGCGCGGCTGACCGTTACCCTGCTACCCGTGAGTGACGTCCTGCCGGTTGTGACGGTGACCTATTCCCCGGGTCCGCATCTGGACCGGTTTTTGGCGTCGCTGTCGCATGCGACGAACCGACGGGTGAGCGTGCTGATGGCCGACAACGGCTCCACCGACGGGGCGCCGCAGGCCGCGGTCGAGCGTTACCCGGGCGTTCGGCTGTTCTCGACCGGGTCGAACCTCGGCTACGGCGGCGCGGTGAACCGCGCAATCGCGCAGCTCGACGACGGTGACGAGTGGGTCATGGTGGCCAACCCGGATGTGCAGTGGGGCCCGGGCAGCATCGACGCGCTGCTGGACGCGGCGACGCGGTGGCCGCGGGCGGCGACGTTTGGCCCGCTGATCCGCGACCCCGGCGGATCGGTGTACCCGTCGGCGCGCCATCTGCCGAGCTTGATCCGCGGCGGCATGCACGCCGTCGTCGGACCGTTGTGGAAGAACAATCCGTGGTCGGCGGCCTACCGCCAGGAGCGGCTGGAACCCAGCGAGCGGCCGGTGGGCTGGCTTTCGGGGTCGTGTCTGCTGGTGCGTCGCGCCGCCTTCGAGCAGATCGGCGGCTTCGACGAGCGTTACTTCATGTACATGGAAGACGTTGACCTGGGCGACCGGTTGGGTAAGGCCGGCTGGCTGAACATCTATGTGCCGTCGGCGCAGGTGCTGCACTACAAGGGCCACGCCACCGGCCGCGACCCCGCGCGCCACCTGGCGGGGCACCACAAAAGCACCTACCTTTATCTCGCCTGCCGCCATGCTGGGTGGCGGCGGGCCCCGCTGCGCTGGGTCATCCGGGCGGGACTGGCGGTGCGTGCGCGGCTGATGGTGCGGGGCTCGCGGCGGGCGCAAGGGTGGCCGTGACGTGACCCGGTCGCCAGTTGACGCTGTCGTCCTGGTCGGCGGCAAGGGCACTCGGCTGCGCCCGCTGACGCTCTCGGTGCCCAAGCCGATGCTTCCTACTGCGGGGCTGCCGTTTCTGGCCCATCTGCTGTCGCGGATCGCCGCGGCCGGAATTGAGCACGTCGTTCTGGGCACGTCGTACAAGCCGGGGGTGTTCGAGGCGGAGTTCGGCGACGGGTCGAAGCTGGGTCTGCAGATGGAATACGTCACGGAGGACCATCCGCTGGGCACCGGCGGCGGGATCGCCAACGTCGCTTCGCATTTGCGTCACGACACCGTGATGGTGTTCAACGGCGACGTGCTCTCCGGAGTCGATCTGGGACAGCTGCTGGACTATCACCACGAGAAGCAGGCTGATGTCACGCTGCACCTGGTGCGGGTCGGCGACCCGCGAGCGTTCGGCTGTGTGCCCACCGAAAATGGCCGTGTGACAGCGTTTTTGGAGAAGACGCAAGATCCGCCGACCGACCAGATCAACGCCGGCTGCTACGTATTCTCGCGTGCGATCATCGACCGGATACCGCGCGGGCGGGAGGTGTCCGTGGAGCGCGAGGTGTTCCCGGCGCTGCTGTCCGACGGGGTCAAGGTGTGCGGTTTTGTGGATTCTTCCTACTGGCGGGACGTGGGCACGCCCGAGGACTTCGTGCGCGGTTCAGCGGATCTGGTGCGTGGGATCGCGCCGTCGCCGGCGTTGGGTGGGCATCGCGGCGAGCAGTTGGTGCACGGCGGCGCGGCGGTCTCGCCGGGCGCGGTGCTCATCGGCGGCACGGTCGTCGGGCGGGGCGCGGAAATCGGCCCCGGCGCCCGGCTGGACGGCGCAGTCATCTTCGACGGGGTGCGGGTCGAGGCCGGCAGTCTGATCGAGCGGTCGATCATCGGCTTCGGCGCCCGTATCGGCCCGCGGGCACTGATCCGCGACGGCGTGATCGGCGACGGCGCTGATATCGGGGCGCGGTGTGAGCTGCTGCGGGGTGCGCGGGTGTGGCCCGGTGTGGTCATTCCCGACGGGGGGATCAGGTACTCGTCGGACGTGTGACTCGCCGAATGTGGGCTTAATGGACGGTTTTTCGAGCGGAGCGTGTCACGAGCCCACCTTCGACGCCCGGGCGACCAGGTATGCGAGCGCCTCGTCGGAGCCCGCGGGTAAGTCGTCGGTAGGCCACCAACGCAGATCCACCGATTCGTCGCTGATCGTGATCTGAGCGGTCGCCGGCGCGTGAGCCACGAACTGCAGATCGAGATGGCGGGTCGGCACACCCAGCGAGCAGGTGACCGGGTGGACGTGTACGGCGACCAGATCGGGCTCGATGCACAGGTCGGCAATGCCGGATTCTTCGCTGGCCTCCCGCAGCGCCGCCGCGAGTATGTCGCCGTCTCCGTCGTCGCAGTGCCCACCCAATTGCACCCAGCGGCTCAGCCGGCGATGCAACGTGAGCAGAACCTGGCCGCCGGAGTCGTCGAGCACCAACGCCGAGGCGGTGACATGTCCCGGCACACACTCACGACGGCAGGAGTCGTCACGCGCATCGATAAACGCCAACACCGCGTGCCGCAGTGAATCCTGTTCCGGGCTCGGCGCCTCCCACTCGGTCAGCAATGCAATCGCCGACTGCCGGACGCTCACTTGCGCACCAGCTGACCTGTGACCGGCAGCGGATCGCGGGGCTCCGTCGGCTCAAGCGGGTAGCCGATCGCGATGGCGCCCAGAGGTTCCCAGTCGTCGGCCAACCCCAGCTCGTCACGCACCAGATCTGCGGCGAAGATCGTAGAGCCGATCCAGCAGCTGCCCACCCCGCGCACCGCCAGTGCCACCAGCAGCGCCTGTACCGCCGCCCCCACCGCGACCGTGAACATGGTGTGCTCGGCGTCGTTGCGCGCGGCGTCGGAGTAGTCGTGCGCACCGTCTGGCACGAGCATCGGGATCACGACTTCCGGTGCGTCGTAGAGGATCTGGCCGCGCTCCACCCGTCGTTCGACAGCGTCGGCGGGCTTGCCGTCACCGGACAGATCAGCACGCCACTTGTCGCGCATGCGGTCCAGCAGCCGGATCCGGGTCGCGGGTGTCTGCAACCAGACGAAGCGCGCCGGCCGCGTGTGATGCGGGGCCGGCGCGGTGAGCGCCTCGGCGACCGCGGCCTCGATAAGCTGCGGCGGCACCGGCTCATTGGCGAATTGGCGCACCGAGCGGCGCAGCAGCTGGGCCTGCTGGCGGCCCAGCTCCAGGGCTTCGGCGGTGCCCAGCCAGAACAAGTCGTCGGCGCCGGAGCGGACAAGGTGGCGCGCGGTGTCGCCGGTGTCGGAAACGATGCTGGCGGGCAGGCCACGCACGACGGCCACCGGTATCGCGGTCAGCTTGCCCTTCACCAGGTCTGCCGCGGCGGCGATCTCGTCGGCAACCGCAATCTCGGTGACCACCAATTCGTTGCCGTGCTGGTCGACGGCGCCCGCGTAGTTGTGCAGCACGGCCAAACCGGCCGCGCCGACGGCAGCGTCGGTCTGGCCGTTGCGCCATGCCCGGCCCATGGTGTCGGTGACGACGACGCCAACGGTGACACCCAGTAGCTGGCGCAGTCCGGCACGCAGGGCTGCCGCGCTGGCGTCGGGATCGACCGGCAACAGGGCTAATTCGCCCGCATCGACGTTGGACCCGTCCACCCCGGATGCCGCCTGAACCACGCCCAGCTTGTTTTCGGTGATCAACGTGCGACCCTTGCGGGCCAGTACGCGAACGGCCTCGGCGCCGACGAGCGTGCGCCGCAGCGTGTCTCGATCCTGGGCGTCGACGGGCGCGTCGACCAGCCGGCCTTCGCATTTGGAGACCGCCTTGCTGGTGACCACCAGCACGTCACCGTCGCGCAGCCAGGGTGCGGCCGCGGCGAGCACCGCGCTCAGGTCGTCGCCGGGGCGAAACTCGGGTAGCCCGGTAACGGGGAGAATCTCAACGGGTGACGCGGCGCCGTGCTCGGGGCTGGCCGGGGCGGTCACGTTGCCACGCCTGCGAGGTCGAGGCCGGCGCTCACCATCGCCGCCGTCGCCTTCGGATCGGTCATCAGCAGCGGCACCGGCTGCACTGCAACGCCATCGATTTCGGCCCGGTCGTTCTCGTGTATCAGCCAGCAGTCCAAGATGCCGGTGCCTGCGCGCGGGCCATAGTGCCGGCCCACTGCCTCTGCGGTAGCCGCCAGGCCGATCACCCTTAGGCAGGCGTCGGCCATGCCGCGCAATGGTTTTCCGCTGACGATCGGGGAGTAGCCGACGACAGGCGCGTTGGTCGACCGCAGCGCTCCCCGAATGCCGGGAACGGCCAGGATCGCGCCTATGCTCACCACCGGATTCGACGGCGCGAGCAAGATGATGTCGGCAGCGCCGATAGCTTGCATGACTTCGGCTGTGGCGCGGGCTTTTTCAGCACCGATGAAGGCAAAACTGTGCGTCGGCACTTGGGCACGGTAGCGCACCCACCATTCCTGGAAGTGGATCGCGCGTTGGCTGTCGTCGACGGGATCGGTGATGACGACATGCGTCTCGCAGCGGTCGTCGGTGGCAGGCAGCAGCGTGGCCCCCGGTTGCCAGCGGTCGCACAGCGCCGCGGTGACCTGCGCGAGCGGATATCCGGCCCGCAGCATCTGGCTGCGCACCAAATGGGTAGCCAAATCACGGTCCCCGAGCTCGAACCAGTCGGGCTGCACGCCGTAGCGGGCCAGTTCCTCCTTGGCGTGCCAGGTTTCGTCGCGATGGCCCCAGCCGCGCTGCGGGTCGACGCCGCCGCCCAGGGTGTACATGCAGGTGTCCAGGTCGGGACAGATGCGCACGCCGTGCATCCAGGCGTCGTCGCCGACGTTCACGATCGCGGTCAGCTCATCATCGCCCGGCGCCGCCGGCGCGGAGGCGAACCGACCCAGACCGAGCAGCTGCTGCACCCCGAGCAGAAAGCGGGCGCCGCCAACCCCGCCGACCAGGACCGTGACCTTCACACCGCACGACAGTACGCCCGGCGCCCGAGCGGCCCGAACCGTCGCGGTGGGGCATGTGGGGCGGGTGTGACCGACACGCCAGGGCGGCAACGGCTGCAGCGCCGCAAAAAAATGATCACGAGATGGTATGGAATTCTTCCGAATCGCTTGCAAAGCGCTGCTTACCCGTGTGTAATCACACCAGTGTCATTTCGGTTGGCTAGCCGGATTCGGTGTCGCAGACCGAGATTCGATCATTTGTTCGAATCGAGATGGCCGCACAGCAAAACAGTGGTGACATTCACGATCAACGAAACCAGGTGAGGAGGCGGAGCATGTCCTATGAGCACCTTCGGGCCCTAATGGGAGGCACACCGCACACCACTACCAGCTCGCCGATGACGCCGGTGATAGAGGTAACGTCAAGGCCCCGTTTGAGTTTGGTCGCCGATGCGGTCGAAGTGTCGGCAGCCTTTGACTCTGAGCCTGCACCGGTGACGCCCGACGAATGGCAAGGCCGCGCGTTGTGCGCGCAAACCGACCCTGAGGCGTTCTTTCCGGAAAAGGGTGGCTCCACTCGCGAGGCCAAGAAGATCTGCCTCGGCTGCGAGGTCCGGGCCGAATGCCTCGATTACGCCTTGGCGCACGACGAGCGGTTCGGCATCTGGGGCGGGCTGTCCGAGCGCGAACGCCGGCGCCTCAAGCGCGGAATTATCTGAGACCAGGGGCTGCTTGACGGGCCGTGACTTCGCATCCGAGACTGCGACCGCGGCGCCGAGACTGCGCCCAGGGCGGCGATTCGCGGAAATCTCCGCGCTGGGCGCAGTCGCGCCGGGGAACTAATCGTCATCGATCGCCGGGTCGATGACCGAAGGTTCGACGTCCAAATAGCTGGCGACTTGGGCCACCAAGATTTCGTGCAGCAATTCGACGAGCTCGACGGTGTCCTTGGCGCGTCGCTCGATTGGCTTGCGGAACAAGACAACTCGGGCCCGGGTAACACCTCCTCGGACGTCAACGCCTGCGCCGATCAACCGGGCCAGCGCGATCGGCCCGTCGGCGACCACTTCCGGTGGCCATTGCACGCTGTCGGGATCCTTGGCCGAAATCCGCGGGATCTCGTCGACGGCTACGTCGAGCCCCGACAACCGCTCCCGCCAGCGCTGCTCGATGGGCTCATAGGCCTCAAGCACGGCCATGTCGAAACGTTCCGCGCGGGAGCGCCACCCCGGCACCGTCGGCGGCAACAGCGGCCCGCGCATCTCCCGGCGGCGGCGCGAAACCCGTCGCGGCCCCCGGCCGCCGCCGCGGGGGGAGCTGCCCGAATCGCTCACCCGGCGATGGTAACGGTTGGACATCGCGTCCCGGGCGAATGCGCGTGTCCGGCGCTGAGAGGACGTTTCCGCACGATAGCCTCTCGATCGTGAACGTTCCGCGTCGCTGTTGCCGGCCCGGGTGTCCGCATTACGCGGTGGCGACGCTGACGTTCGTCTACTCGGACTCCACGGCGGTAATCGGTCCGCTAGCAACCTCGCGCGATCCGCATTCCTGGGACCTGTGCGTCAGCCACGCCGGTCGCATCACCGCGCCGCGCGGCTGGGAACTCGTCCGCCACTCCGGCCCGCTGGCCACCAACCCTGACGAGGACGATTTGATCGCGCTGGCCGAAGCGGTCCGCGAGGGTCGCGACGCGGTTGGCGGCGGTGCGCCCGTCAACGGATTCCACGATTTCGCCGCCCAGCGCGGCGGTGCTCCGACCGCTGCCGGGTCGAACGGCGCCCTGGCCCAGGCCGGCCCCCGCCCCGCCGGCGCCGGGCGCCGGCGCGGGCATCTTCGTGTGTTGCCCGACCCCGCCGACTAGCAACGTCACCGGGCTCGGTTTGATTGCCCGGTTCGCCCCCTCGCCGCTTCGCGGCTGGGAGGTGCCGCCACCCTCAATCCGCCCCGGCATGCATCGTCACCCAGCTAGGCTGACGGCGAAACGTCCCCTTCGTCAGGAGCCTGGTACATGTCTCGGTCCGCCGCGGTGCTCGACCGTGTGATCAAGGCATATGACGTGCGGGGTCTGGTCGGTGCGGAGATCGATGAGCCCCTCGTCCGCGACGTCGGCGCCGCGTTCGCCCGGTTGATGCGTGAGCAGGACGCGCGGCAAGTCGTCATCGGCTACGACATGCGGGACAGTTCTCCGTCGCTGGCCGCCGCGTTCGGGTCCGGGGTCACCGCACAGGGTCTTGACGTGGTCCGCATCGGCTTGGCGTCGACCGATCAGCTCTACTTCGCTTCCGGGCTGCTGGACTGCCCCGGCGCGATGTTCACCGCGAGCCACAACCCGGCGGCCTACAACGGCATCAAGATGTGCCGGGCCGCCGCCTTGCCCGTCGGCGCCGAGACCGGGTTGAGCGCGATCCGTGGCGCCCTGGTCGCCGGCGTCCCGGCGTACCACGGGCCGCCCGGCGCGATCGGCGACAAAGACGTGCTGGCCGACTACGGCGCCTTCCTGCGCTCGTTGGTGGACACCGCCGGGCTGCGCCAGCTGCGGGTGGCCGTCGATGCGGGCAACGGGATGGCCGGCCACACCGCCCCGGCGGTCCTTGGTCCGATCGGGTCGATCACCCTCTTGCCGTTGTACTTCGAGCTCGACGGGTCGTTCCCCAACCACGAGGCCAACCCGCTGAACCCGGCGAACCTGGCCGACCTGCAGTCCTACGTGCAGAACACCGGTGCTGATATCGGACTGGCCTTCGACGGCGACGCCGACCGGTGCTTTGTGGTCGACGAGCGCGGCCGGCCGGTGTCGCCGTCGACGGTGACCGCGCTGGTCGCCGCCCGTGAGCTCGGCCGGGAAATCGGCGCGACTGTCATTCACAATCTGATCACCTCTCGCGCGGTGCCGGAGCTGGTGGTCGAGCGCGGCGGCACGCCAGTGCGATCGCGGGTCGGGCACTCCTACATCAAGGCGCTGATGGCCGACACCGGCGCGATTTTCGGCGGCGAACACTCGGCGCACTACTACTTCCGCGACTTCTGGGGCGCTGATTCCGGGATGCTGGCCGCGCTGTATGTGCTGGCCGCGCTGGGCGAGCAGCAGCGTCCGCTGTCTGAGCTGACCGCCGACTACCAGCGCTACGAGTCCTCCGGCGAAATCAACTTCGCCGTGTTCGACGCAGCCTCCTGCGTCGAAGCGGTGCTGAAATCCTTCAGCGGCCGAATTCAATCCATCGATCATCTCGACGGGGTGACGGTGGACCTCGGTGAGGGCAGCTGGTTCAACCTGCGCAGCTCCAACACCGAGCCGTTGTTGCGGCTGAACGTGGAAGGACGGTGCACCGAAGACGTCGAAGCGGTGGTCGCGCGAGTTGCCGACGAAATCCGCCGACAGGACGCGAGTCAGCCAGAGGCCGCAGTGTGAACGCGACCCGGGCCACCATCGACCTCGACGACACCGACGGCCTGCTGGCCGCCGACCGCGACGGGCTGTTGCGGTCGGCGTCGACGGCCGGTGCCCAGGTCCGGGCCGCCGCGGCCGCGCTGGACGGGGGCGCGCTGGACCCAGTAACCAGCGATGAGCGTCCTCGCACGGTGATCTGGGTTGCCGGGCGCGGCGCCGCCGAGACCGCGGGTGTCATGCTGGCCGCGACGCTGGGCAGCCGGGTGGCCGCGCCCATCGTGGTCGCGGCCGGGGCGCCACCTTGGATCGGTCCGCTCGACACGCTGGTCGTCGCCGGCGACGACCCCGGCGACCCGGCGTTGGTCGGGGCCGCCGCCAGCGGAGTGCGCCGAGGCGCGCGGGTGGTCGTCGCGGCGCCCTACCAGGGCCCGCTGCGCGACAGCACCGCCGGGCGGGTGGCGGTGATGGAGCCGCGGGTGCCGGTTCCCGAAGAGTTTCGCCTGTGCCGCTACCTGGCCGCCGGGCTGGCTACCTTGCAAACCGTCGACCCCAAGCTGCGGGTGGACCTCGCCGCGATGGCCGACGAACTGGACGCCGAGGCATTGCGCAACAGCGCCAGCCGAGAAGTGTTCACCAACCCGGCCAAGGCCTTGGTCGAGCGCATGTCACGGCGTCGCGTCGTGCTCGCCGGCGACTGCGCAGCCACCCTGGCGCTGGCCAGACACGGGTCTTCGGCACTGCTGCGGATTGCGCATCAGGTGGCCGCCGCAACCGGGCTCGCCGACGCGCTGGCAGCGCTGCGGGCCATCGCACAGTCAAAGTCCCTCGACCCGGAAGAGGCGTTTTTTCACGACGAGCAGATCGACGGCCCGGTCGCCGAGCGGTTGCGGGTGCTGGCGTTGACGTTGGACGCCGAGCGCTCCGTCGTGGCCTCGCGGGCCGTGCGTCTCGACGACCTCGACATCGTCGGCGCCGAGGATGTGTCTGATGTGTCGGATGTCCGCTCGGCGCCGGTGGGTGTCCAACGTGCCGAGCAGCAACTGGCAATATTGGCTGTCCGGCTGGAGATGGCCGCGGTTTACTTACGGCTCGTGCGGGGATAACTAGACAGTGCAGTTGCTACGCGGAGCGATACGGACTTACGCATGGGGATCGCGTACTGACATTGCCGAATTCACCGGGCGCCCCGTCCCGGCCGCCCACCCAGAAGCAGAACTCTGGCTCGGCGCCAACACCGGCGATCCGGCGTGGCTGGAAGGCCCGGACGGGGAAACGTCGTTGCTGCAGGCGCTGTTCGACGATCCAGAAGGCCAGCTAGGCTCGGTGGCCCGCGCCCGGTTCGGCGACGTGCTGCCATTTTTGGTCAAAGTGCTTGCTGCCGAAGAACCGCTGTCGCTGCAGGCGCATCCGAGCGCCGAGCAAGCCGCCGAGGGTTACCTTCGCGAGGAACAGCTCGGCATCCCGGTGACGTCGCCGGTCCGCAATTACCGCGACACCAGTCACAAGTCCGAGCTGTTGGTGGCACTACGGCAGTTCGAGGCGCTGGCCGGATTCCGTCCTACCGCCCGGACCATCGAACTCCTGCGCGCCCTAGCGGTATTTGAACTGGATCCATACATCGAATTGCTGAACGACCAGTCCGATGCCGATGGCCTGCGCGCCTTGTTCACGACTTGGATCACCGCGCCACAGCCCGACGTCGATGCCCTTGTGTCCGCTGTGCTGGAGGGTGCCATCCGCTACGTCAGCTGCGGCGCAAAGGAATTCGCTGCGGAAGCCAAGACTGTGCTGGAGCTGGGCGAACGCTATCCCGGCGATGCTGGCGTGCTGGCAGCGTTGTTGCTCAACCGGATAACCCTTGATCCTGGCGAGGCGATCTTTTTGTCGGCCGGCAACCTGCATGCCTATCTGCGTGGCGTCGGGCTGGAGGTAATGACCAACTCCGACAACGTGTTACGAGGTGGTCTGACCCCCAAGCACGTCGACGTTCCGGAGCTCTTGCGGGTGCTGGATTTCAACCCCACCACCGAGGCGGGGCTGCACCCGTCGACACACCAGGATGGAATCGGACTGGTCTATGACACTCCCGCCGTCGAGTTCGCGGCATCGATGCTGACCCTCGGTGACGACCAACTTGGTCACGAAGTCGACGCGCCGTCGCGCCATAACGGTCCCCAGATCCTGTTGTGCACTGAGGGTTCCACGACGGTGTGCGGAAAGTCCGGGGTGGTGAAGCTCACCCGGGGCGCCGCTGCCTGGGTGGCTGCCGACGACGGGCCCATCCGGCTCATCGCTCACGAACCGACCACGATCTTTCGGGCCACCGTGGGCCTGTGACCGTTCCGGGCTTGGCGGCGCTCGGCGGGCGCACAACCGCAAGTTGTGCCGGATGGCGCGGACAACAGGCGGCGGCGTCGGAATCATGTAGAGGCTGTCGAGTAACGAAAACCTACGCAAAAACCATTCGGCGAGAACGTCGATCGGCCTCTGCGGCGCCGAGGAATTGATCGAACAGACTGCCCTGCGGCCGGTACCGCCACGATGCGTGGCCGGCGGCATGGTGGAAATTGAGATCGCCGATCGTGTTCATCGTCCATACCGGGTAGGTGGTTCTGGCGGTGGCCCGATTCACGTCGCGCGCCAAGTTCGTTGTTGTCGGGCCACCGGCCAAGGCTCGGCGCAGGCGGCCCCACTGCTCTAGCCACACGGGCAGCCTGGTGCCGCGTTCGGGCGCGTCGACGAGGAGGTCGGCGGCGACAAACTCCGGGTTGGCAATGTCATCGAAATTCAGCAACACTCCGGGTCACCCGCCCGGTGTCGGCGTCGAAGCGCGGTACGCGCACCGAACGCGCGCGTCTTTGGCTGATGGTCAGCCTCACGGTGGTGACCTGGATCCGCTTCGGCGTCTGGATGGTCGCCGGGGTCGCCATCTACTTCGGCTAAGGGCGCCGGCACTCCGTGCTGGCCATGCGGCGGGACGCGGCTGCCGCCGAGGCAAAAGACGTAAAGGTCGCCTCGCAAGCCGGCGCAGACGGCGCAATGGCGCCGCACGAGAAGGATTTCTACCCGCGACGCGCCGGGGTCAGCTCCCCGTCGACTGGCGTTGCCCGGGCTGCGGCGCAGCGAAATCCGACTTCGAAATGGTGGAAGTCGCCCGGTCGTGAGCACACCGCCGGCGGCGATGCAGAGCGAAGCGATGAGGAGGAGCGGCGCAACGGCTACTGTCGCGCTTGTGAAGCAACGGGTCCCGCACGCCGAGGCGTCACGGGCCCTGTTGCGTGATTCGGTGCTCGACGCGATGCGGGAGCTGCTACTGGGCCGCGACTGGTCGGCGATCGCGCTAGCCGATGTGGCCCGCGCCGCCGGCATCAGCCGTCAAACCATCTACAACGAATTCGGGTCGCGGCAAGGCCTTGCTCAAGGCTATGCGATGCGGCTGGCCGATCGACTGGTGAGCGCCGTCGACGACGCTATCCACTCCAACGTTGGCGATGCCTATGCCGCCTTCCTGCAGGGATTTCGGTCCTTCTTCTCCGAGTCGGCCACCGACCCGCTGGTCATCTCGCTGCTGAGCGGGGTGGCCAAACCCGATCTGCTGCAACTCATCACCATCGACAGCGGGCCGATCATCACGCACTGCTCGGTGCGTCTGACCGCGACTTTCCAGCACAGCTGGGTCAAGGCCAGCGATGAGGACTCCGGCATCCTGGCCCGCGCCATCGTGCGGCTCGCGATGAGCTACGTGTCGATGCCGCCCGAGTCCGACCATGACGTGGCCGCGGATCTGGCGCGGCTGATGACACCGGCGGTGGAACGCTACGGGGAGATTCGCGACGATGCGGGCCGGTAGGCCCGAGGAGAAGCGGACCCATAGGGTAGAGCAGAACCCGGCTGACCCCGCAGCAGGGCACCGCCGCGTCGGGACTAATATATATGCAAGCTAATTAGTTGATGACGAAGGAATGGGCCTATACACATGACGACGACCGAGAGCTCGCCCCGCGCCGACGTTCGTAACGGCATCGAATTCAAGGTAGCCGACCTGTCTTTGGCGGACTACGGTCGCCGCGACATCGAGCTGTCGGAACACGAGATGCCGGGTCTGATGTCGCTGCGCCGCGAGTACCACGACGTGCAACCGCTCAAAGGCGCCCGGATTTCCGGCTCGCTACACATGACCGTGCAGACCGCGGTGCTGATCGAAACGCTGGTCTCGCTGGGCGCCGAGGTGCGGTGGGCGTCGTGCAACATCTTCTCCACCCAGGACCACGCTGCCGCCGCAGTCGTCGTCGGCCCACACGGCACTCCCGAAGAGCCCAAGGGTGTGCCGGTCTTCGCGTGGAAGGGCGAGACGCTGCAGGAGTACTGGTGGGCCGCCGAGCGGGCGCTGACTTGGCCGGGTGAGCCGGCGAACATGATCCTCGACGACGGCGGTGACGCCACCATGCTCGTGCTGCGCGGAGCGCAGCACGAGCAGGCCGGGGTGGTGCCGCCCGCCGAAGAGGACGACTCGGCTGAGCACAAGGTGTTCCTGAACCTGCTGCGCAAGCGCTTCGAGACCGACAAGAACAAGTGGACCAAGATCTCCGAGTCGATCAAGGGCGTCACCGAGGAGACCACCACCGGTGTGCTGCGCCTCTACCAGTTCGCCGCCGCGGGCGATTTGGCGTTCCCGGCGATCAACGTCAACGACTCGGTCACCAAGTCGAAGTTCGACAACAAGTACGGCTGCCGGCACTCGCTGATCGACGGCATCAACCGCGGCACCGATGTGCTGATCGGCGGCAAGAACGTGTTGGTCTGCGGCTACGGCGATGTCGGTAAGGGCAGTGTGGAGTCGCTGGCCGGTCAGGGCGCACGGGTGACCGTCACCGAGATCGACCCGATCAACGCGCTGCAGGCGCTGATGGAGGGCTACAACGTCAAGCTGGTGGAGGACGTGATCGGCGAGGCCGACATCGTCATCACCACCACCGGCAACAAGGACATCATCACCCTCGAGCACATGAAGGCGATGAAGGACAAGGCGATCCTGGGCAACATCGGCCACTTCGACAACGAGATCCAGATGGCCAGGCTGGAGCGCTCCGGCGCCATCAAGACCAACATCCGTCCGCAGGTCGACATGTGGACCTTCAAAGACACCGGCAAGTCGATCATCGTGCTGTCCGAGGGCCGGCTGCTGAACCTCGGTAACGCCACCGGGCATCCGTCGTTCGTGATGAGCAACAGCTTCTCCAACCAGGTCATCGCCCAGATCGAGCTATGGACCAAGAACGACGAATACGACAACGAGGTCTACCGGCTGCCCAAGCACCTTGACGAGAAGGTGGCCCGCGTGCACGTGGCTGCACTGGGCGGAAAGCTGACCAAGCTGACCAAGGAGCAGGCCGAGTACATCGGCGTCGACGTCGACGGGCCCTACAAGCCGGACCACTACCGGTACTGAGCAGCTCGCTGCGTCACGCCCGGCGTGCGGCCAGCCGCACGCCGGGCGCCCAGGATGCGGCTGGCCGCACCCTCGGCGGAGTCGGCGATAAGCTCGCGCCGTGCTGATCGCCATCGAAGGCGTCGACGGCGCCGGCAAGCGGACACTTTCGCAGCGTCTGCGCACGGCGTTCCAAGACGGCGGGCGGTCGGTGGCCACCCTGGCGTTCCCGCGGTACGGGCAGTCGGTGGCCGCCGACGTGGCGGCCGAAGCGCTGCACGGCCGCCACGGTGACCTGGCTTCCTCGGTGTATGCGATGGCAATGCTGTTCGCGCTGGACCGCGCCGGCGCCGCCGACCAGATCCGCCGACTGTGCGGCGGCTACGACGTGGTGATCCTGGATCGCTACGTGGCGTCCAACGCGGCCTACAGCGCCGCCCGGCTGCGTCAGGACGCCGACGGTGAGGTGGTGGGTTGGGTGCGCCAGATCGAATACCGCCGGCTGCACCTTCCGGCACCGGATTGGCAAGTGCTGCTTGGGGTTTCGGCCGAGCTTGCCGGCCAGCGGGCCCGCCGGCGGGCCCGCGAGGACGCCAGGCGGTCGCGCGATGCCTACGAGCGCGACGACGAGCTCCAGCAGCGCACCGGCGCGGTGTACGCCGGCCTGGCCGCCGCGGGCTTCGGCGGGCGTTGGCTGGTGGTCGATGCGGACGTCGATTCCGGCCGGCTGGCGGCCAGGTTGACGGCCTAACGACGCGAACTGTGGTAATCGGGGGGAGAAACACGCGTGTGGCAGCCCGGTTTTATCGAGATCTGGTGACACCATGGACGCCATGAGGCAAAGGATTCTCGTGGTCGACGACGACGCTTCGCTGGCCGAGATGCTGACCATCGTGCTGCGAGGCGAAGGTTTCGACACCGCGGTCATTGGTGATGGCACCCAGGCGCTCACGGCGGTGCGCGAACTGCGCCCCGACCTGGTGCTGCTGGATTTGATGTTGCCGGGGATGAACGGCATCGACGTGTGCCGGGTGCTGCGCGCCGATTCGGGTGTCCCGATTGTGATGCTGACGGCCAAGACCGACACCGTCGATGTGGTTCTCGGCCTGGAGTCGGGCGCCGACGACTACGTCATGAAGCCGTTCAAGCCCAAGGAGCTGGTTGCCCGGGTGCGCGCACGGTTGCGGCGCAACGACGACGAGCCCGCCGAGATGCTGTCCATCGCCGACGTGGATATCGACGTGCCGGCGCACAAGGTGACTCGCAATGGTGAACAGATCTCCCTGACGCCGCTGGAGTTCGACCTGCTGGTGGCGTTGGCGCGTAAACCGCGCCAGGTGTTTACTCGTGATGTGCTGCTCGAACACGTGTGGGGATACCGTCACCCAGCGGATACCCGCTTGGTGAACGTGCATGTCCAACGTCTGCGCGCCAAGGTGGAAAAAGATCCCGAAAACCCGACCGTAGTGCTGACCGTTCGAGGAGTGGGTTACAAGGCCGGACCGCCGTGACCCGCGCCGGCGACGATGCCGAGCCTAGCGAGGCTGAGGAGCGGCGCCGGTGATCTTTTCGGCGAGGCCACGCATCCGCGGTCGTTCCGGCCGTTCCGGGCCGGTGATGCGGGGCATGGGTGTGTTGAGTCGGGCCGTCGGCGCGGCCTGGCGCCGCTCGTTGCAACTTCGGGTGGTCGCACTGACGCTGGGTATGTCGCTCGCGGTAATCCTGGTGCTCGGCTTCGTGCTGACCAGTCAGGTCACCAACCGCGTTCTTGACGTCAAGGTCCGTGCGGCCATCGAACAAATCGAGCGGGCCCGCAATACGGTCAGCGGGGTCGTCAGCGGCGAGGAGGCGCGGTCGCTGGAAAGCAGCCTGCAGCTTGCCCGCAACACCTTGACGTCCAAAACCGATCCCACGTCCGGCGCCGGACTGGCCGGCGCGTTCGACGCGGTGCTGGTGGTACCCGGCTACGGTCCGCGGCCCGCGGCGGCGGCCGGTCCCGTCGACCAGCTGCCCGATGCGCTGCGGGACTTTGTCAAGGCCGGGCAGGTGGCCTACCAGTACGCGACCGTGCACACCGACGGCTTCTCCGGTCCAGCGCTGGTCGTCGGCACCCCGACCTCGTCGCGGGTGACCAACCTCGAGCTCTACCTGATCTGCCCGCTGGGCAACGAGCAAAGCACGATCGCGTTGGTCCGGGGCACCATGGCCAGCGGCGGCTTGGTGTTGATGGTGCTGCTGGCCGGCATCGCGTGGATGGTCACTCGGCAGGTGGTGGTGCCGGTGCGGGCGGCGGCCCGCACTGCGGAACGATTCGCCGAAGGACATCTGTCCGAGCGAATGCCGATCCGCGGTGAGGACGACATGGCCCGCCTGGCGGTGTCGTTCAACGACATGGCCGAAAGCCTGTCGCGGCAGATCGCCCAACTCGAGGAGTTCGGCAACCTGCAGCGCCGCTTCACCTCCGATGTCAGCCATGAGTTGCGCACCCCGCTGACCACCGTCCGGATGGCCGCCGACCTGATCTACGACCACAGCGCAGACCTCGAACCGGCCCTGCGGCGGTCCACCGAGCTGATGGTCAGCGAGCTGGACCGGTTCGAGACGCTGCTCAACGATCTACTGGAAATCTCGCGGCACGACGCCGGCGTGGCCGAACTGTCCGTGGAGGCCGTCGACCTCCGGTCGACCGTCAACAGCGCGCTGGGCAATGTCGGTCACCTGACCGAAGACGCGGGGGTCCAGCTGATTGTCGACATGCCGCCCGACGAGGTGATCGCCGAAGTCGACCCCCGGCGGGTCGAGCGGATCCTGCGCAACCTGATCGCCAACGCCATCGACCACGCCGAACACAAGCCGGTTCGGATCCGGATGGCCGCCGATGAAGACACCGTCGCTGTCACCGTCCGCGACTACGGCGTCGGGCTACGGCCGGGGGAGGAGAAGCTGGTGTTCAGCCGGTTCTGGCGCTCGGACCCGTCGCGGGTGCGGCAATCCGGTGGGACCGGGCTGGGCTTGGCGATCAGCGTCGAAGATGCCCGCCTGCACCAGGGTCGGCTGGAAGCCTGGGGCGAGCCGGGCAACGGCGCCTGCTTCCGGCTGACCCTTCCGCTGGTGCGGGGGCATAAGGTCACCACCAGCCCGCTGCCGATGAAACCGATTGCCCCAGAACACAAGGAGCGCCAGCCTCGGCCACGGGAGCACGCCGAGAGGGGCATGTGATGGGCTGGCCCGATCGTCCTGCTTGCCCCCTCGCCGCTACGCGGCCGGGGGCGCCCCCACCTCGGGCCGTTCCGGTCCGCGTGGTCGTCGGGCTGCTGCTCGCCGCCGCCGTGGTGCTCGCGGGCTGCGCCGGCGTGCCGAGCGCGTCGGCGCCACAAGCCATCGGCACCGTCGAGCGGCCGGCGCCGTCGAATCTGCCCAAGCCGACCCCCGGCATGGACCCTGACATGCTGCTGCGCGAATTCCTCAAAGCCACCGCCGATCCGGCCAATCGGCACCTCGCTGCACGTCAGTTTTTGACTCAATCGGCGTCGAACGTGTGGGACGATGCCGGCAGCGCGCTGCTGATCGACCACGTCGTCTTCGTGGAAACCCACAGTGCCGATCGGGTGTGGGCGACGATGCGGGCGGACAAACTCGGATCGCTCTCGGATATGGGCGTATTCCAGACCGCCGAGGGAGTGCTGCCTGATCCCGGCCCGATCGAGCTGGTCAAGACGGCGGGCGGTTGGCGTATCGACCGCCTGCCCAACGGAGTGTTCTTGGACTGGCAGCAATTTCAGGCCACCTACAAACGCAACACGTTGTATTTCGCCGACCCGACCGGCAAGACGGTCGTTCCTGATCCGCGTTACGTCGCGGTGTCCGACCGTGATCAGTTGGCCACCGAACTGATCTCCAAGCTGATCGCCGGGCCGCGGCCGGAGATGGCCAAAAGCGTGCGCAACATGCTCGCGCCGCCGGTGCGGCTGCGCGGGCCGGTGACTCGGGCCGACGGCGGAAAGAACGGCATCGGCCGCGGCTACGCCGGTGCCCGCATCGATCTGGAGTTGCTGACCGTCGCCGACCCACAGAGCAAGCAATTGCTTGCCGCGCAGATCATCTGGACCCTGGCGCGTGCCGACATCAAAGGGCCGTACGTGATCAACGCCGACGGCGCCGCACTGGACGAGAGGTTCGCGGCCGGGTGGAACACCTCGGACGTCGCCGCCACCGATCCGGGTGTCGACGAGGGCGCCGCGGCCGGGGTGCACGCGCTGGTGGGCGGGCGGCTGGTGTCGCTGAACGGGCAGGCGGCCGACCCGGTGCCGGGTGCGTTCGGGCGGACGACGGATCAGACTTCAGGCGCGCTGTCGCGCAGCGGGCACCAGGTCGCGTCGGTGGTGACGCTACGCCCGGGCGCTCCGGACATGGCGGCATCGCTGTGGATCGGCGATCTCGGCGGCGAAGCGGTGGAAGCCGCAGACGGGCATATGTTGTCGCGCCCCAGCTGGGCGCTGGACGACGCGGTGTGGGTGGTCGCCGACGGCAACACCGTGCTGCGCGCGATCGCGGGGACGGCCTCCGGTCAGCCCGCGCGTCTGCCGGTCGATTCGGCCGCGGTGTCCACTCGCTTCCCCGGTGTGGTCGCTGAGCTGCAGCTGTCCCGGGACGGGACGCGGGCAGCGATGGTCATTGGCGGCCAGGTGATCCTGGCCAGCGTCGAGCAGACCCAGGCCGGCCAGTTCGCGTTGACCTACCCGCGGCGGCTCGGCTTCGGGCTGGGCTCCTCGGTGGTGTCGTTGTCGTGGCGCACCGACGACGACATCGCGGTGAGTCGCAACGACGCCGACCACCCGGTGTCCTACGTCAACATCGACGGGGTGAACTCCGATGCGCCGGACGGCAATCTGCAACAGCCGGTGTCGACGATCGCGGCCAACCCCTCGATGGTGTACGTGGCCGATCCGCGCGGGGTGATGCAGTTGTCGATCTCGGGGGCAGAAGGGCCGCAGGGCTGGTTGGACGTACCGCCGTTCATGGTGGCCGGGGCAGTGCCGGTGCTGCCCGGATAACGCGGCCCCCGCCGCGTCGAGTGGCCAGTCATCACACGCAGAATCGGGCGACGCCGAAGACGAACAGGCTAGTCGGAGGTGTCGGGATTCAGGGTGGCCAAAGCGGTGCCGGTCATGCCCGGGCGACTTGTGCCGGTGTGTGTCCTCACTGGGCCGTCTGCGGCACCAGCCGGGCCGAGATGGCTTGGCCGGCCAGTTTTGTGTCGAAGGTCCACAGTGGTTGGGCCTTCGAGACTTCCGCGTAGGTGGCTAGGCAGCAATCCTCGAACGAGAGCTTCCGGCGTTGCGCGAAAAGTGGCAGTGCGCGGTTGAACACGGCGCGGTTGCCATCGATCTGGGGCAACGACATCAGGCCTTCGATCGCCTCGGCCGCCGCGTCCCGGCTGAACTGGTAGTGGCGGCACAGCACGAATACGACCTCGATGACGGCGACGTCCGACACGACGAATGGCGCATCGCCACTTTCTAGTAGCGCGATCGCCGCTGTGTGTTGCTGGGGAACATCGTTAAGCAGCAGGCGGAGCACGACGTTGGCATCAAGAGAGCCGGCAAATGTGGGCACTACTGCTGTGACCCGCGCTGGGACTGGTAGAACTCGTCGACGTCGAGCAGCGGGCGGGTGTCGGGGTTGAGATGACGACTGTGTGTCACCCCCAGCCCTCACACTTGCGCTGTGCTCGATCTCGTCTTGCCGCTGGAATGCGGCGGCTGCGGAGCGCCGTCGACGCGCTGGTGCGCGGCCTGCGCCCGCGAGCTGGCCGTGGGTCCCGACGTGCCGCGGGTGGTGAACCCGCGCATCGACGCAAAAGTTCCGGTGCTGGCGCTCGGCCGCTATGCCGGCGCGCGCCGGCAGGCGATCGTCGCGATGAAAGACCACGGCCGGAGCGATCTGATCGCGCCGTTGGCTCAGGCTTTGGGGCTCGGCGTACACCGATTACTCGGCTGGGGCCTGCTGGACGTCCCGCTGACGATCGTGCCGGCGCCGACCCGCAGCTGGGCGGCGCGGCGCCGCGGTGGCGATCCGGTCACCCTCATCGCGACGCTGGCGACAGCCGGCCACCCAGGCATCGCCGTGGTCCGTGCGCTGCGGATGAAGGCGCTGGCCCGCGACTCGGCCGGTCTGGGCAGTGCCGCCCGCGAGCGCAACATCGCCGGAAGGGTGCTGCTGACCCGCCGTCGCGTGCCGCTCGGTGGCGAGGTTTTACTCGTCGACGACATCGTCACGACCGGCGCGACCGCCCGCGAATCGGTCCGCGTGCTGCAATCCGCGGGAGCGCAGGTGTCGGCTGTGCTGGCGCTGGCCGCCGCATGAGCGTTCATGAAGAACGTGCAACAGGTGGACCAAAACACTGGAACTTCGGCCCGCAGACGGTCTACCGTCGGGATCAAGCACGTTGAACGCCTCAAGTCGGCGCGTCTGATGTAGGCGCCACGGCCCCGAAGACGGTAGGGGGTGAGTTCTCGACTCCTTGCACCGGCGGGCGACCAGGGCACGTCCATTAACCCCGTCGGCGCGTGTATTTCGAATCCGGCACGCCGCGCGCGTGCAACGCGAGAGAAACGAGCTGTCAAGCATGTCAAGACTCACCGTAGATTCCGCTCGACTTGTCGCCGAACTACCGCTAGCAGCCGACGAGCCACTACCGGCGGCAGCCGACGAGCCACTACCGGCGGCAGCCGACGAGCCACTACCGGCGGCAGCCGACGAGCCGGACCAACCGACACCGCGCGCCGAGGTCGTCGTCAAAGGCCGCAACGTCGAGATACCCGACCACTTCCGCCTCTACGTCTCGCAGAAACTCGCCCGCCTGGAACGGTTCGACCGAACGATCTATCTGTTCGACGTCGAACTCGACCACGAACGCAACCGACGCCAACGCAAGTCGTGTCAGCATGTCGAGATCACTGCCCGCGGTCGCGGGCCGGTGGTCCGCGGCGAGGCAGGCGCTTTCAGCTTCTACGCCGCATTCGAAGCCGCGATCGCCAAGCTGGAAGCCCGGCTGCGCCGCGTCAAGGATCGCCGCACAGTCCACTACGGCGACAAGACTCCGGTCTCGGTGGCCGAGGCGACCGCCGCCGTGCCGCCCGAGCCGGCCGCGGACACCGGAGCCGCGGGCGTGCCGGGCCGCAACGGCGCCTCCCCGACCAGCGGACACCACGAGCCGGGTCGGGTGGTGCGAATCAAGGAACACGCCGCCCAGCCCATGACGGTGGACGACGCGCTCTACGAAATGGAGTTGGTCGGCCACGACTTCTTCCTGTTCTACGACAAGCAGACCGAACGGCCGTCGGTAGTCTACCGTCGGCACGCCTACGACTACGGCCTGATCCGGTTGGCCTGACGGGGCCGATGGCGACGACCCCTCCGCGGCTGCGGGCGCCCCCAGCGCCCGGCTGCGCCGCGCTTGCGATCGCCGCTGGGCCGGACATCACGGCTTGTCACCTAGGATGGGTGGCGCCCACGACATCTGATCCACAGAGGAGCCAGGGAAATAGCCGTGCTGTCTAAGTTGCTGCGCCTTGGTGAAGGTCGCATGGTCAAGCGCCTCAAGCGAGTGGCCGACTATGTCAACACCTTGGCCGACGATGTCGAGAAACTGACCGACGCCCAACTGCGCGCCAAGACCGACGAGTTCAAGCAGCGGCACGCCGACCCAAAAAACCCTGAAAGCCTCGACGACCTGCTGCCCGAGGCGTTTGCGGTGGCCCGCGAAGCGGCCTGGCGGGTGCTGGACCAGCGCCCCTTCGATGTGCAGGTGATGGGCGGTGCGGCCCTGCACTTCGGCAACGTCGCTGAGATGAAGACCGGCGAGGGCAAGACCCTGACGTCGGTGCTGCCGGCCTACCTGGGCGGCATCGGCGGCAAGGGCGTCCACATCGTCACCGTCAACGACTACCTGGCCAAACGAGACAGCGAATGGATGGGCCGGGTGCACCGCTTCCTAGGCCTGGACGTCGGCGTGATCCTCGCGCACATGACACCCGACGAGCGGCGGGTGGCGTATGCCGCCGACATCACCTACGGGACCAACAACGAATTCGGGTTCGATTACCTGCGCGACAACATGGCGCATTCGCTGGAAGAGTGCGTCCAGCGCGGCCACAACTTCGCGATCGTCGACGAGGTCGACTCAATCCTGATCGACGAAGCCCGCACCCCGCTGATCATCTCCGGTCCCGCCGACGCCGCCTCCAACTGGTACACCGAGTTCGCCCGGTTGGCGCCGTTGATGGAAAAAGACGTCCACTACGAGGTCGACCTGCGTAAACGCACGGTCGGGGTGCACGAGCTGGGCGTGGAATTCGTCGAGGACCAGCTCGGCATCGACAACCTCTACGAGGCCGCCAACTCGCCGCTGGTCAGCTACCTCAACAACGCGCTGAAAGCCAAGGAGCTGTTTCACCGCGACAAGGACTACATCGTGCGCGACGGCGAGGTGCTCATCGTCGACGAGTTCACCGGCCGGGTGTTGATCGGGCGGCGCTACAACGAAGGCATGCACCAGGCCATCGAGGCCAAGGAGCACGTCGAGATCAAGGCCGAAAACCAGACGCTGGCCACGATCACGCTGCAGAACTACTTCCGTCTCTACGACAAGCTCTCCGGCATGACCGGCACCGCTCAGACCGAGGCCGCCGAGCTGCATGAGATCTACAAACTCGGCGTCGTCACGATCCCGACGAACAAGCCGATGATCCGCACCGACTGCTCCGACCTGATCTACAAGACCGAGGAAGCCAAGTACATCGCGGTCGTCGACGATGTCAGCGAGCGCTACGAGAAGGGCCAGCCGGTGCTGATCGGCACCACCAGCGTGGAGCGCTCGGAGTACTTGTCGCGCCAATTCCAGAAGAAGCGCATCCCGCACAACGTGCTCAACGCCAAATACCACGAGCAGGAAGCCAACATCATCGCCGAGGCCGGCCGGCGCGGCGCGATCACGGTCGCCACCAACATGGCCGGCCGCGGCACCGACATCGTGTTGGGCGGCAACGTCGACTTTCTCACCGACACGCGGCTGCGCGCGCGAGGCCTCGATCCGGTGGAGACACCTGACGAGTACGAGCAGGCCTGGCACTCCGAGCTGCCTTTGGTCAAGGCCGAGGCCGCCGAGGAGGCCGCGGAAGTGATCGAGGCCGGTGGGCTGTACGTGCTGGGTACCGAGCGGCACGAGTCGCGGCGCATCGACAACCAGCTGCGCGGCCGTTCCGGTCGCCAGGGTGATCCCGGTGAGTCGCGCTTCTATCTGTCGCTGGGCGACGAGTTGATGCGCCGCTTCAACGGCGCGGCGCTGGAAACGCTGCTGACCCGACTCAACCTGCCCGACGACGTGCCCATCGAAGCCAAGATGGTGACCCGCGCTATCAAGAGCGCGCAGACCCAGGTCGAGCAGCAGAACTTCGAGGTCCGCAAGAACGTCCTCAAATACGACGAGGTGATGAACCAGCAGCGCAAGGTCATCTACACCGAGCGGCGCCGCATCCTCGAAGGCGAGAGCTTGCAGCAGCAAGCGCACGACATGCTCGTCGACGTGATCACCGCCTACGTCAACGGAGCAACCGCGGAGGGTTACGCCGAGGACTGGGATCTGGAAAAGCTTTGGGAGGCATTGCAAACGCTGTATCCGGTCAAGATCGACCACAAAGACTTGATCGACTCCGAGGCGATCGGCGAGCCCGGTGAGCTCACCCGTGAGGAACTGCTCGACGCGTTGATAAAAGACGCCGATCGCGCCTACGCGGAACGCGAGGCCGAGCTGGAGGAACTCGCCGGCGAGGGCGCGATGCGCCAGCTGGAACGCAACGTGCTGCTGGGCGTCATCGACCGCAAGTGGCGCGAGCATCTCTACGAGATGGACTACCTCAAAGAGGGCATCGGTCTGCGGGCAATGGCGCAGCGCGATCCACTGGTGGAATACCAGCGCGAGGGGTACGACATGTTCACGGCGATGCTCGACGGCATGAAGGAGGAGTCGGTCGGCTTCTTGTTCAACGTCTCGGTCGAGGCGGTACCGGCGCCGCAGGTGGGACCGGTCTTGGAAACGCGGGACGTGCCGGAGGATCTGGCGGAGTTCGCCACCGCGGCAGCCGCCAGCGCACAGCAGCGGGCCGGTGGCGGGTCAGCCGGATCGGCTGGCGTGCGTGAGACCGCAAAGGCGTTGCGCGCCAAGGGAATTGAGACCGAATCTCCTGCATTGACCTATTCCGGGCCTGCCGAGGACGGTTCTGCGCAAGTGCAGGGCAACGGCGATGCGCAGAAGGCAGCGGCAGGGGCCGGCGGCAGTCGACGCGAGCGGCGGGAAGCCGCGCGTCGGCAGGGTCGCCATGCCAAGCCGAAGTCCGCCAAAAGGCGGTAGCGGCGGTGGACGTCAAAGAGGTGCTGCTGCCCAGCATCGGCGTGCGATACGAGTTCACCAGCCGGCACGGCGAACGGATCGGCATCATCGCCCGACGCGGCGGCGAGTTCGAGGTCGTCATCTACGGCCGCGACGATCCCGACCAGGCTCGACCGGTTTTTCGCCTCACCGACGCAGAGGCCGATGCGGTCGCCCAGATTCTCGGCGCACCGCGGATCGCCGAACGGTTCCGGGAACTCACCAGCGACGTGCCGGGCATCGATTCCGGGCAGGTTCGGGTCGATCCGGGCAGCCCGCTCGTCGGCCAGCCCCTGGGTGCCACTCGCGCCCGGACCCGCACCGGTGCGTCCATCGTGGCGATCGTGCGCAACAACCAGGTACTGCAATCGCCGGGGCCGGCTGAAACGCTGCGGGCCCACGACGTATTGGTCGTCATCGGCACAGAACAGGGCATCGCGGCAGTCGAGCAGATCATCGCCAAGGGCTGAGCCTGTGCAGGTTTCAGCGCCGTTGCTCTTACAACTCGGCGCCGTCTTAACGGTGCTTGCGGTCCTGGGCGGCTTTGTGCGCCGGTTCGGGCTGTCGCCGATACCGCTGTACCTGCTGGTCGGGCTGTGGCTGGGCAAAGGTGGTGTCGAGGAGCCGGTGGTCGCCGCCACCGAATTCATCAAGACGGGCGCGCCCATCGGTGTCGTGCTTTTGCTGCTCACGCTGGGTCTGGAGTTCTCGACCGCCGAATTCGCCAGCAGCATGAAGCGCCACGTGCCCTCGGCGCTGGTCGACATCGTGCTCAACGCAACGCCGGGCGCGATCGCGGGCTGGATGCTCGGATTCAGCGGCATCGGCATTTTCGCGCTGGCCGGCGTGACGTATGTGTCTTCTTCCGGGCTGATCGCGCGGTTACTCGAGGAGCTCGACCGGCTGGGCAACCGCGAAACACCGGCTGTTCTGGCGGTGTTGGTGCTCGAGGATTTCGTCATGGCGGCTTACCTGCCGGTGTTCGCGGTGCTGGCGAGCGGTGGCACGTGGCTGCTGGCCGTCGGTGGAATGGTGGTCGCAGTCGGGGCATTTTGGGTGGCGTTCGCCGTGTCGTTTCGGTGGGGCCACTACTTCGGACGGCTGGTGGGTCACCCCGATTCCGAGCAGTTGCTGCTGCGCGTGCTGGGAGTGACGCTGATCGTGGCTGCGGTAGCCGAACGCATGCACGCTTCGGCGGCGGTGGGGGCGTTCCTCGTCGGGCTGACCTTGACCGGCGAGACTGCGAGCCGATCCCGCCAGGTACTGGGGCCGCTGCGCGACCTGTTCGCCGCGCTGTTCTTTCTGGGGGTCGGCGTCGGGGTCGATCCACGCGCGCTGGCACCGGTTCTGCCGGTAGGCATTGCGCTTGCTGTGGTCACCAGTGTGACGAAGGTCGCGACCGGCGTGTTCGCGGCGCGGCGTGAGGGGGTAGCACGCCGCGGACAGTGGCGGGCAGGCACCGCCTTGATAGCCAGGGCCGAGTTCTCTTTGATCATCATCGGTTTGGTGGGGACGTCGATACCCGGTTTGGCCGCGACGGCGATGTCCTACGTGTTCGTCGTGGCAATGATCGGGCCGGTGCTCACCCGGTTCGCCTCCGGCCCGTTGCCGGTCACCGGCCACGCTTAGCCGATGTGCAGTGCAACCACCTGCCAGCGCCCGCCCGCGACCCGTTCGATGCGGCAGGCGATGGCATGAATGCGGCGTCCGCGGCTATAGCTGCCGAATACCTCGGCCGCGGCGAACCGGTCCGCCGCGCCCGCCGGTTGCAGCCGCAACCGGCGCAACACCCTGGCCGCGCCGTCGTCGGCCGCAAGCCGGCCGGCCGTGAACCGATTGGCGCACAGCACCGAGTCGACCAGGGCGGCGGTCAACAGCCCGCGAAGCTGCGCAACCGGGCGGCGACGGTCGAGGACTTCCAGCACTCGACGCAGCGCGGCATCGGCGAAGCACGCCGCCTGCCGCATCGACGCGGAGCTGGTCGACGATTCGCCGGCCGCAGCGGGCGGAGCAGAATGTCGTTGCGGCCCGCTCTTATCGGGCTGGCGCAGCGCGATGGGCGAGGGCGGCGGGCACTGCCGGAAATCGCGCGCCGGCGGCTCATAATCGACGACGGGCATGACGGCGAACGCGTCGCGGTCGGCGGGGCCGGGGCTGGTCAACTCTGCACTCTCCCAATGCTTACGAAGGGCCCACAAAGTAGGCCTGCGGGAGAGTGGCAGACGCTTCGGTTGCGGCGACCCGCTGCGCCCGGCTGCGCCGCGCTTGCGATCACCGCGTGCGATGATCATCGCACACTCGTCGCGGGCGCGTACCGCGCTGCTGCACACTCGCATCGACGGTTAGCGTGAGCGGCAGATCGATCGGTGCTACTGAATTCGCAAGGGTACTGCAAGGAGCGGCGACGTGGCGAGGTTGTCCACTTCGGACGCGTCGTTCTACCAGCTGGAGAACACCGCCACCCCGCTGTACGTGGGCTCCCTTTCGATTCTGCGACAGCCGCGCGGCGGGCTGAGCTACGAGAAGTTGCTGGCCACGGTCGAGCAGCGGCTGCCGAAGGTGCCGCGCTACCGGCAGAAGGTCCGCGAAGTGGCCATGGGTTTGGCCCGGCCGGTGTGGATCGACGACCGCGATTTCGACATCACCTACCATGTTCGGCGCTCGGCGCTGCCGTCGCCGGGGAGCGACGAGCAGTTGCATGAACTGATCGGCCGGCTGGCTGCACGTCCGATGGACAAGTCCCGGCCGCTCTGGGAGATGTACTTGGTGGAGGGCCTGGCCGGAAATTGTCTCGCGCTTTACACCAAGTCGCACCAGTCGCTGATCAACGGGATGGGCGCGGTGGAGATCAGCCACGTCGTCGCCGACCGCAGCCGCCGTCCGCCGCCGTTCGTCGAGGACTTCTGGGTGCCGGCCCGCGAACCGGGCGCCACGCGGCTGTTGGTGGGCGCCGTCGGCGACTGGGCCGCCCGCCCGCGGGCGCAGTTGCGGGCGGTAGGTGCCGGGATCACCATGCTGGCGACCAATTCCGGCCAGCTCATCGAGGTCGGTGGGCGGATGTTCGGCCTGGCCCGCAGGCTTGCGCGGGGGAGTGCGCCCAGCAGCCCGCTCAACACCACGGTGTCCCGCAACCGGCGGTTCACGGTTGCCCGTGGACGTCTTGATGCCTACCGCGCGATTCGGGCCCGCTACAACTGCGACGTCAACGACGTCGTGCTGGCGGTGATCGCCGGCGCGCTGCGTAACTGGCTGTTGTCTCGCGGCGCGGCGGCGGCGCCAACCGAAACCGTGCGAGCATTGGCGCCGTTGCCGGTGTACGTCGACGAGACATTCGGCTCGGCGGGCCGGGGGCGGACGACCAGCCAGATCAGCCAGGTGGTGCCTTTTCTGGTCGACCTTCCAGTAGGGGAGGGCAACGCGGTTGTGCGGTTGTCGCAGATCGCGCACGCCACCGAATCCAATCCGGCCGCGACCAGCCTCGTCGATGCCCGAACCATTGCGACGTTGTCGGGTTTTGCGCCGCCGACACTGCACGCCATGGGTATTCGGGTGGCCACCGGCTTGTCGCCGCGCTTGTTCAACCTGTTGATCACCAATGCGCCAGGCGCACAGTCGCAGATGTACGTGGCCGGTGCAAAGTTGTTGGAGAGCTACGCCGTACCGCCGCTGCTCAACAAGCAGGTGCTGGCCATCGGCGTGACCTCCTACAACGGCATGTTGTATTTCGGCATCAACGCTGACCGGGACGCGATGAGCGATGTCGACGTGCTACCGGGGCTGTTAGCCGAATCGCTCGATGAACTACTGGAAGCCGCGCAATAGCGCTGCTATTCACCAGTCATGGACCAGCTTGCGGCTCTACCATTCGATGGTGTGAGCACCGGATCTGCCCCCGATACGTCGGCGAAGGCAAAGCAACCGAAGAAGCGAAAGTCACCGCCGAAGATTTCCAAGGCGGTCTATGAAGCCGAATTATTCCGTCTACAAACGGAATTCGTGAAACTTCAAGAGTGGGTGCGCTTTTCCGGCGCCCGCATCGTGGTGATCTTCGAAGGTCGCGACGGGGCGGGCAAGGGCGGCACCATCAAACGGATCACCGAATACCTCAGTCCGCGCCTCGCACGGATCGCCGCCTTGCCGGCGCCGACAGATCGGGAACGCGGGCAGTGGTACTACCAGCGCTATATCGCGCATCTGCCCGCCAAAGGCGAGATCGTGCTCTTCGACCGGTCGTGGTACAACCGTGCCGGCGTGGAGAAAGTCATGGGTTTCTGCACACCGCAAGAGCGTGCGCTGTTCCTGCGGCAGACACCGATCTTCGAACGGATGCTCATCGAGGAAGGGATTCTGCTACGGAAGTACTGGTTTTCGGTATCCGACGACGAGCAGTTACGCCGGTTCAGAAAGCGGCTCAACGACCCTGTGCGGCAGTGGAAACTCAGCCCGACGGACCTGGAATCGGTGTACCGGTGGGAGGAGTATTCGCGCGCCAAAGACGAGATGATGGTGCACACCGACATCCCCGCGAGCCCATGGTTTGTCGTGGAATCCGATATCAAGAAGCACGCTCGGCTGAACATGATGGCCCACCTGTTGTCGACGATGCCCTATCACGATGTGGAGAAGCCGAAGGTCGAGCTGCCCAGCCACCCGGTGGTGAGCGGCAACTATCAGCGCCCCCCGCGTGAGCTATCGACCTATGTCCCCGATCATGTGGCCACGTTGATCGGTGACACCGAATAGCGATGCGGATCTATGTCCCGGTAACCCTGGCCATGCTGCAGCAACTGGTCACCGATGGTTCGTTGCTGCCCGTCAGCGGCACCGCGTTCGCCGTGACCCCGCGACTGCGGGAGGCCTACGCGCACGGCGACGACGACGAGCTCGGCGAAGTCGCGCTGCGCGAGGCGGCGCTGGCTTCGCTGCGGCTGTTGGCGGCCACCCACCACGAGTCGGGGCAGCCGCGCGCCAAGTCGCCGCCGCGGCGCGCGGTGCTGGTTGCCGATGTCGACGACGCAGGAGCGGTGACGTTGCGTCCCGATCTCGATGACGCCGTCGTGCGGCTGGGGGCGCCGTTGGCGATCGAGGATGTGGTCGCCGCGTTCGTCGACAATGCCACCGCGGAGGCCGATGTCACGGCGGCGATCGCGGTCATCGACGAGGCCGACTTGGGTGACGAAGACGCCGAGCTGACGGTTGGCGACGCGCAGGACCATGATCTGGCCTGGTACGCCACCCAAGAGCTGCCGTTTCTGCTCGAGCTGCTCTAAGCAACTAGCCGCTTGAGGATTCACCGCAGGCCAGTCATCCCACATCGACAACAAGTTGTCGAAAGTTGACCCTCAAGCGGCTAGGCCTGGCTACGCGACCGTAGGTTACGGTACCGTAGGTCATCAGAGCAGGAGTTGCCCCATGACCAAGAAAATCGCGAAAGTCACCGCCAACGTCGTCGCAACAAAACCGGCTACGGTGGCTGGCGTGGACACCCATCCCGGCTGGCACGCACTGCGCAAGCTCGCCGAGCGCATCACCACGCCGCTGTTGCCCGATGACTATCTTCGCCTCGCCAATCCGCTGTGGTCGGCGCGTGAATTGCGGGGCCGAATTCTCGAGGTCCGGCGGGAGACCCATGACTCGGCGACGCTCGTCATCAAGCCCGGCTGGGGCTTCAGCTTCGACTACCAGCCCGGCCAGTACATGGGGATCGGGCTGCTGGTGGAGGGCCGCTGGCGATGGCGGTCGTATTCGCTGACGTCATGCCCGGTGACGACGCGGGCCGCCCAGGAGCGGGGCAATCGGATCGGGTCGGCGAGAGGCTCCCGCACGGTAACGATCACGGTGAAAGCGATGCCCGAGGGCTTCCTTTCCGCGCATCTGGTGGGTGGCGTGAAACCCGGGACGATCGTGCGGTTGGCCGCGCCCCAGGGCAATTTCGTGCTGCCCGAGCCGGCGCCACCGAAGGTGCTGTTCATCACTGCCGGGTCGGGCATCACCCCGGTGATGTCGATGCTGCGCACGCTGGTGCGCCACGATCAGATCACCGACGTGATTCATCTGCACTCGGCGCCCACCGCGGCCGACGTGATGTTCGGCGCCGAACTCGACCAGCTGGCCCGCGACCATGCAGGCTACCGGCTGCAGCTGCGCAGGACGCGCAGCCAGGGCCGCCTGGATCTGACGCGGCTCGACGCTGAGGCGCCGGACTGGCGCGACCGGCAGACCTGGGCGTGCGGACCCGAAGCCATGCTCAACGCAGCCGAGCGCGCCTGGTCGGCGGCCGGCATCGGCGACCGCTTGCACCTCGAGCGTTTTGCGGTGTCGCGCCCGGCGCCGGCCGGGGCCGGCGGCACGGTCTCTTTTTCAAAGAGCGGAAAAAGCACGAACGCCGATGCGGCGACCTCGCTGATGAATGCGGGTGAGCAGATGGGTGTGCAGATGCCGTTCGGTTGCCGGATGGGGATCTGCCAATCCTGCGTGGTCGACCTGGTCGAAGGCCATGTTCGGGATCTGCGGACCGGTGCTGTACATGAACCCGGGACCCGCGTGCAGACCTGTATTTCCGCCGCGTCGGGCGATTGCGTACTCGACGTTTAAGCGTTACTCACTGGTAACCTACGGTTTCGTAGGTTACGATAGCGTAGGTACGCACGACAGTCGACGGGAAGGCGATAATGGCGATCACAGATCTGGACGTATTCGCGCATCTGACGGACGCCGACATCGAAACACTCGGTGTTGAGATCGATGCCATCCGCCAGGATGTCGAAGAATCTCGTGGCGACCGGGACGCCCGCTACATCCGCCGCACCATCGCAGCGCAGCGCGCGCTGGACGTCGCCGGCCGGGTGCTGCTGGCGGCCGGCTCCCGGCGGTCGGCCTGGTGGGCGGGCACCCTGACCCTCGGTGTGGCCAAGATCATCGAGAACATGGAGATCGGCCACAACGTCATGCACGGCCAGTGGGACTGGATGAACGACCCCGAGATTCACTCCTCAACGTGGGAGTGGGACATGAGCGGGGCCTCCAAGCACTGGCGATACACCCACAATTTCGTGCACCACAAGTACACCAACATCCTCGGCATGGACGACGACGTCGGCTACGGCCTGCTGCGCGTTACCCGCGACCAGCCCTGGAAGCGCTTCAATCTGCTCAATCTGCTGTACAACACCCTGCTCGCGATCGGCTTTGAGTGGGGCGTAGCGCTGCAGCATGTCGAGATCGGCAAGATCGTCAAGAAGCGGATAGACACCGGGGACGCCCGGCAGCGGATCGACGAGTTCTTGGCCAAGTCCGGTCGCCAGGTGTTCAAGGACTACGTCGCATTCCCGGCACTGACCGCGCTGTCGCCCGGCGCGACCTACACCTCGACGGTGAAAGCCAACGCGGTCGCCAACGTGATCCGCAACCTGTGGGCCAACGCGGTGATCTTTTGCGGCCATTTCCCAGACGGCGCAGAGAAATTCGCGAAAACCGACATGATCGGCGAAACCAAGGGCCAGTGGTATCTGCGCCAGATGCTGGGCAGCGCCAACTTCGACGCCGGGCCGGTGTTGCGGTTCATGAGCGGCAACCTGTGCTACCAGATCGAGCACCACCTGTACCCCGATCTGCCCAGCAATCGGCTGCACGAGATCTCAGTGCGGGTGCGCGAGCTCTGCGACAAGTACGACTTGCCTTACACCACAGGCTCTTTCCTGCTGCAGTACGGCAAGACCTGGCGGACCATCGCCAAGCTGTCGCTGCCGGACAAGTATCTGCGCGACACCGCCGACAACGCACCCGAGACCCGCAACGAGCGGATGTTCGCCGACCTGGAGCCGGGGGTCCTGGGCACTGATCCGGCGACCGGACGTCGCCGCGGGCTCAAGAGCGCGATTGCCACCGTGCGCGGTTGGCGCCGCGACAGGAGAATCCGCCGCGCCGCCGCCTGAGCGCCCTTGGCTCTGCGCTCTGCGGCGTTCTTGCGCGACCGTGCACAGTTGTACGCCGCGAGCGGCGTACAGACACGCACGCTCCGGCTAACTTTCGCGTAGCGCGGCCAGCAGTCGCCGCGCGGCGCCCACGCGACGGGTGGCCGGGCCGGTCAGCGTGTCCAGCGCGCATTCGGGATCTGCGGGCGCGCCCATGTGTCCGCAGCCGCGCGGGCATTCCTCGATGGCTTGGGCCAGATCCGAAAACGCCGCTATCACGTCGTCGGGTTGGATGTGGGCCAACCCGAACGAGCGGATCCCCGGGGTATCGATCACCCAGCCGGTGTCGTCGAGCGGCAGCGCCACCGATTGCGTCGAGGTGTGTCGCCCCCGGCCAATATCGGTCACTTGACCGACCGCTCGATCCGCTTCCGGCACAAGACGGTTCACCAAGGTCGACTTGCCGACGCCGGAATGGCCAAGTAGCACGGTGATTTTGTCGACCAGCAGGTGCGCGACGGCTTCCAGCGGGTCGTCGCGGCCGGCGATGACTACGGTGAGATCGAGGTCGGCGAACTGCTCGGCGAACGGCGCGGCGGGCGCCAGGTCGGTCTTGGTCAGACACAGAATCGGTGTGAGCCCGCCCGCGTAGGCCGCGATCAGTGTTCGATCGACCAGGCCGGTGCGCGGCGGCGGGTCGGCCAGCGCCACCACGATCAGCAGTTGATCGGCGTTGGCGACGACCACCCGTTCGGTGGGATCGGTGTCCTCGGCGGTGCGCCGCAACACCGTTCGCCGCGGCCCGCGCCGCACGATGCGGGCCAAGGTGTCGCCTCGCCCGGTTAGGTCGCCGACCACGTCGACGTCGTCGCCGACGACGATCGGCGTGCGGCCCAGTTCGCGTGCCCGCATTGCGGTGACCCGGCGACCGGGGTCGCCGTCGAGCACACATCCCCAGCGGCCGCGGTCGACGCTGATGACCATGGCCGGTTTTGCGTCGGCGTGCTCAGGCCGGGTCTTGGTCCGCGCTCGCGAACCCCGTCCGGCGCGGATCTTGACGTCGGACTCGTCGTAGTCGCCCGGCCTCAACCGCTGGACTCCCCAACCATATTCGTCCACAGCCGCGGGAAATCCGGCATCGTCTTGGCAGTGGTGGCGATGTCGTCGACCTCGACTCCGGAGACCCGTAGCCCGACAATCGCGCCAGCCGTCGCCATCCGGTGATCGGCATACGACCGCCAAATCCCCGACCGCAGCGGCGTCGCGGTGATTTCCAGGCCGTCAGCGGTTTGGCGGCAATTGCCGCCCAGCCGGTTGATCTCGGTGCTCAGCGCCGCCAGGCGGTCGGTTTCGTGGCCACGCAGGTGGGCGATGCCGGACAGCCTTGACACCGAGCCCGGCGTGGCTAATGCGGCGAGCACCGCGACCGCGGGGGTGAGTTCACCGACGTCGCGCAGGTTTACATCGAAACCGCCGTAGGATGGCGGCCCCTGCACCGCAAGATATGAATCAGATTGTGTGGCAACCGAATCCAGTTGCTCAAGGATACTCAGAATCGCCTCGGCCGGTTGGATGCTGTGCGCCGGCCAGCCGGTGATGCGCACACTGCCCGCGCTGACCACGGCCGCCGCGATGAATGGCACGGCGTTGGACAGGTCCGGTTCGATGTGCCAGTGCCGGGCCGTCACCACGCCCGGTCGTACCTGCCAACGGTCGGGCGTGGTGTCGTCGACCTCGACGCCGGTTTGTCGCAGCATGGCCACCGTCATCGCGACATGCGGCGCCGAGGGCAGTGCCGGACCGACGTGTTGCACGCTCAGGCCCGCGGTGAACGACGCGCCGCAGAGCAGCAGGCCCGAGACGAACTGCGACGACGCGGAGGCATCGATTTTCACCGTCCCGCCGGTGACCGATCCGGCGGCGCGGACCCGGAACGGCAACCCGTCGCCGTCGATGTCGACACCCATGCCGCGCAGCGCGTCGAGCAACGGGGTGATCGGCCTGACCCGGGCCTGCTCGTCGCCGTCGAAGGTCACTGACACGCCAGGGACGGCTGCTAGGGCCGCCAGCGGCGGGACGAAACGCAGCACCGTGCCGGCCAATCCGCAATCGATCCGGGCGTCAGCTGGCGGGGCGACCTTCCCGCTGACCGTCAGCTCTGCTGCCGACCCCTCGACCTGTAGGCCCAACGCGTCCAGCGCGCCGATCATCAGGTCGGTGTCGCGGCTGCGCAGCGCACCGCTGATCGCCGACACCCCCCCGTTCGCGGCGGCCAGCGCCGAGAGCACCAATGCCCGGTTGGTCTGCGATTTGGACCCCGGCACTGTGACCGTCGCGCACACCGGCCGCTGCATGTGCGGCGCGGACCAGGTATTCACGTGCTCCATCATTGCCTACCGGCGATCGCAAGCGCGGCGAAGCCGGGCGCAGCGGGTCGCCGCCCGCCCGACAACCCGGCGATCGCAAGCGCGGCGAAGCCGGGCGCAGCGGGTCGCCGCCCGCCCGACAACCCGGCGATCGCAAGCGCGGCGAAGCCGGGCGCAGCGGGTCGCCGCCCGCCCGACAACCCGGCGGGCACCATGGAGTTATGTGTGGACGGTTCGCAGTGACCACCGATCCGGCCGCGCTGGCCGAGAAGATCCAGGCGACCGATGAGAGGTGGGCGGCGCGTGAAGCAACCGACCCGAACTACAACGTGGCGCCTACCACGACCATCACCACGGTGGTACGTCGTCACGATGAACCCGACGACGAACCCACCCGACGGGTGCGGCTGATGCGCTGGGGGTTGGTGCCGCCGTGGGCCAAGGCGGGGTCTGACGGCGCCCCGGAGTCCAAGGGCCCGCAGCTGATCAATGCCCGCGCCGACAAGGTCACCACCTCGCCGGCGTTTCGGTCGAGCGCCAAGTCCAAGCGCTGCCTGGTGCCGATGGACGGCTACTACGAATGGCGGGCCAACCCGGCCGCTGACGGCAAGAAGGCCCGTAAGACACCGTTCTACATCTACCGCGCCGACGGCGAAACGCTGTTCATGGCCGGCCTGTGGTCGGTTTGGAAGCCAGCCACGGACGCCAGCCCATTGTTGAGTTGCACCATCATCACCACCGATGCGGTCGGCGAGCTTGCCGAGATCCATGACCGGATGCCATTGGTGGCGCCCGAGCGTTACTGGGACCGCTGGCTGGATCCCGACGCGCCGGCCGATCTGGAGTTACTGGCAAATCCGCCTGACGTGCGTGGCATCGAGATGCGCGAAATCTCGACGCTGGTCAACAGCGTGCGCAACAACGGCCCCGAGCTGATCGAGCCGGCCGAGTCGCCGCCCGAACAAGCGAGGCTGCTCTAAGCGCTGTAGTCGTCAACGAGTCAACGGGTTACGCCCGCTGCGCCAGATAGGCGAGCGCGAGGTCGGCGGCGTTGGCGCCACACATGCCGTGCGCGCCGGGCCCCGGTGGAGTGGCGGCCGAGCAGATGTACATGCCAGGGATTCCAATGGCGTAGGGCGACAACGTGATTCGTGGCCCAAATGTCAGCTGACGGATGTCCTTGGCGCCGGTCATAATGTCGCCGCCCACGTAGTTGGGGTTGTAGGCGTCCATCTGCGTCGTCGATCGAACCGCGCACCCGATAATGCGGTCCCGGAAACTCGGGGCGAACCGCTCGATCTGGGCGGTGATCGCCTCGGTCGCGTCGCCGGCATAGCCGTTCGGGACGTGCGCGTAGGTCCACACCGGATGCGTATTGCCCACTGACCGTTGCGGGTCGGCCAGATACTGCTGACCGACCAACACGAATGGCCGCTGGGGCATGCGTCCGGCGTGGATATCCCGCTCGGTCGCGGCCAGTTCGCGATAGCTCCCGGCCAGATGCACCGTGCCGGCCCGGTGCGCGTGCGGGTTGGTCCACGGCACGCCGCCCTCCACGGCGAAGTCGACTTTGAACGCGCCGGGTCCACGCCGGAACCTGGTGAAGCGACGAGAAATTCGGCGCGGAAGACGATCGCCCAATATCTCAGCGACGGCGCTCGGCGCCAGATCGAACATCGTGACGTCGGCGGGAGGCAACTGCGCTGCCGCCTTTACCCGAACCCCGGTCACGATCTTGCCGCCCAGATCGCTCAGCAGCGCCACCATCGCGTTGGTAATCGACTGCGATCCCCCTTCTGCCACCGCCCAACCGTGCCGGTGCCCGGCCACGATGATGCCCATCCCGATCGCGGAGGTCATCGGGTAGTGCAGCGGCCGAAAGGCGTGTGCCGCAACGCCCCCGAACAATGCCTGTCCCTCATCGGTGCGAAACCACCGGGCCAACGCCGCCCCGGGAAGCACGGTGGGTGCACCGAACCGGGCCAGCGTCATCGGGTGGTGCGGGAACCGCAGCAGCGGCCGCATGATGTCCTCGCTGAGCGCGTCGAACCGGGTTGCCGGGTAACCAAACGCGAACCGCCACCGCGGCCCATCGCGACCCAGCCCTGCGGCGGTCTCCTGCACCGAGCGGTACAGCACTCCGGCGCTGCCGTCGTCGAGGGGATGAACGCAATCGATCTCCGGCCAGCGCCACGACAGGCCGTACCGCTGCAGGTCGAATCGGCTTAAGAACTGCGAGCCGACGGCCATCGGGTGGATCGCCGAGCAGTGGTCGTGCAGCAGGCCCGGGATGATGGCTTCGCCGCTGCGAACGCCACCGCCGACCTCGTCGGCGGCCTCGAGCACGGTCACCTGCACGCCTTGGGCGGCAAGGCAGATGGCGGCGGCAAGCCCGTTGGGCCCGCCGCCCACGACCAGTGAAGTATTCAAGGCTGCCGCTGCTCGATGTCCAAGGTGCGATGTACTCCTAAGAAGGTACCGGGGAGACGAACCCGTCGATTGCTGGCCGCGGCCGTCTACGCCCAAGTGAGGAACGAATACCAGGCGGGATTCGTCGCAATGTTGCGCAGCCACGCCACCGCCGAGGACAGCATGCGCGGCGGTGTCGCGCACCACCTGCGGTGGGTGGCCGCCAACCGCAGCGAGGCGGCGTTGCTGCTGGGCGATCGGCTGGACAGCGCCGAGCTGCGCGACGCCAAACGGGAGTTCTTTGCGGCCATGCGCGACTGGTGGCGTGCTGCAGCTATGGCGTGCTGCGGACCGAATCAAGGAGGGCGGGTGATGAGTGCAGCAGAACCGCTCTACAACAGCATGGTCGCCGACGGCGATGACCCCGACGCGCCTCGCCGGGTAAGCATCGAGCATCGACATCGGCCTTTTGCAGGCGCCCATTCGCACTTTCGCTGCAAAGCGTCGATTTCGGCGGGCAGTCCTCAGCACACTGGCGTCACGCCGACAGTCCTCAGCACACTGGCGTCACGCCGACAGGGTGATATCAGATGCGCCCTCTCGGTGAAGAAGGTCCTATTCCCTGCCCAGAGCGACTCAAGAGGCTGGTGAGCCTTGGAGCGGTCAGGCCCGGATCGCGGCAGTCACCGCGCCGGTGAGCCGGATCAAGTCGCCCGGTGTCACCCCGACATCCCACCCGCGCCGGCCCGCGCTGCAATAGACCCGGTCCCAGTCCAGGGCGCCGGAGTCGACGACGGTCGGCAGCGGCGCGCGCTGCCCGAACGGCGAAACAGCGCCGACCACATATCCGGTCGCTCGTTGGGCGGCAGCGGGTTCGGCCATGCTGGCTTTGCCCACTCCCAGCGCAGCGGCGGCCGCCTTCAGCGACAACTTCGACGACGCCGGCAGTATCGCGACGGCGAGCCCGTCGGGCACCGCGATGATCAACGTCTTGTAGATCTGTTCAGCGGCGATGCCGCCGCCCTCGGTCAGCGCACCGACCGCCTCGATACCGAACGAGCGCGCCCGCGAATCATGACCGAACTTGACGACCTCGTGTGGCACACCGGCCCCGATCAGAGCCGCGAGAGCCGGTGTCGCGGCCGCGGCCACGCTACGGCCCGGTGTAGCCAGGCGGGTTGACGCCGTCCACCCAGAAGTCGACGCCGAGTTTGCCGCCCGGGATGCAGTCATACATCGACAAGTCCGTGACACCGGATTCCACCAGCACGTCTTCGCACAGCAGCGTGTTGCCGGTGTAGTCACGGGACGGCTTGTTGAGGATGACGTAGGCCGCGTCGGAGTACACCTGCGGCTTGCGGGCGCGGCCCATCGCCTCGTCGCCGCCGAGCAAGTTCTGCACCGCGGCGGTGGCAACCAGCGTGCGCGGCCACAGGGTGTTCGACGCAATGCCGTCGTTGCGCAACTCCTCGGCCATGCCCAGCGCGCACAGCGTCATGCCGAACTTAGCCATCATGTAGGCCGTCGGCTTCAACCACTCTTTTCCGAGCAATACCGGCGGCGACAACGTCAAGATGTGCGGGTTCTGCCGGCCTTTCAGATGCGGAATACACGCCCGCGACACCGCATAGGTGCCGCGCACCTGAATGCCGTTCATCAGGTCGAAGCGCTTCATCGGCACTTCGGTGATCGACCCCAGGTTGATTGCCGACGCGTTGTTCACGCAGATGTCGATGCCGCCGAACTGCTCGACGGTCTTGGCGACGGCGGCTTCGACCGAATCCGGGTCGCGGACGTCGCCGACGATCGGCAGCGCCTGGCCGCCGGCCTCTTCGAGCTCTTTGGCGGCCGTGAACACCGTGCCAGGAAGCTTGGGGTGCGGCTCGGCGGTCTTGGCGATCAGCGCGATGTTGGCCCCGTCCTGGGCGGCCCGCTTGGCGATGGCCAAGCCGATTCCGCGGCTGGCACCCGAGATGAACATGGTCTTGGCTTTCAGCAACATGTGCGTCACAGTAACGCTGGTCACAACCCGCCTGAATCGGCGGCTCGGGTTGCCTCGCGGTCGGTGGCGGAATGAACCGGAAATAGCGCGGCGATCATTGCTGTTCTGATGGTTCGACGCAGACACTGTCGGTCGCAGCCTTTAGATTGGGGAAGGGGGGAGATCGGGTGTCAACGGCGATGAGCCTTATCGGCGAAGAGCAGTTGGCCGGGCGCCGGACTGGTCCGGTGCTGATGGACCTGTTCAGCGGCACCGCGACAGAAGGGACTGCGTTACTCAACATGGCCGACATCGACGGCGCGGCCTCGGAGGCCGCCGATGGCTCGGGTGCCCCTGCGCGCAGCCGCTCTGATGAGACCGACGCGGAGTTGACCGCGCGCTTCGAGCGCGACGCGATTCCGCTGCTGGACCAGCTCTATGGCGGCGCATTACGGATGACCCGTAATCCGGCCGATGCCGAGGACCTGCTCCAAGAAACCATGGTCAAGGCCTACGCGGGATTTCGCTCCTTTAAGGAGGGCACGAATCTCAAGGCGTGGCTGTACCGCATCTTGACCAACACCTACATCAACAGTTACCGAAAAAGGCAGCGGCAGCCCGCGCAGTATCCGACAGACGAGATCACCGACTGGCAGCTGGCGGCCACCGCCGAGCACTCCTCGACAGGGTTGCGCTCCGCCGAGGTTGAGGCGCTCGAGTCGTTGCCGGACACCGAGATCAAAGAGGCGCTGCAGGCACTGCCCGAAGAATTTCGGATGGCGGTGTACTACGCCGACGTGGAAGGTTTCCCGTACAAAGAGATCGCCGAGATCATGGAAACACCGATCGGGACGGTGATGTCGCGACTGCATCGCGGCAGGCGACAACTGCGCGCCTTGTTGACCGATGTGGCCAAGGATCGGGGTTTCATCCGCGGCGATCAAACGCCCGAGGAGGTGTCGTCGTGACCGAGTTCTCGCCCACGTCTGGCCGCGATGACCTTCCGGCGGACGTATCCCCGCGCGTCAAAGCCGAGTGCGCCGAAGTGATCGCCGAAGTATGGACCTTGCTCGACGGCGAATGCACCGCCGAGACTCGAGAGAAGCTGCGCAAGCATCTCGAAGAATGCCCGCCATGCCTGCGGCTCTACGGTCTTGAGGGGCGCATCAAGGCATTGATCGCGACCAAGTGCCGCGGCGAGAAGGCTCCGGAAAGCCTTCGGGAGCGCCTACGACTCGAGATCAGCCGCACCACCATCATCGGTCGCTAAGAGCCAGGACGCCTTACAAGGCATCCTGGCTCTTAGCGTCGAACGGCCTCACGCACGGGAAGCGGGGGCGTCCCCCAACGCCCCCGCTTCCCGTGCCGCCCCGTCTAGGAGTTGGGGCGCTTGCCGTGATTGGCCTTGCTGTACTTGCGGTCCTTCTTCTTGCGGCCACGCTTGGCCATAATCGATCCTCCTCGCAGGTTTATCTGCGGGTCAGTTTCCCATGCGTCGGGTGTTGGTTAGCTCTGGGGCTACGCAATCGACCCGGTGCCGACAGGCACTACATCGGCCGGCTGTCCGGGAATCCCTGGCACCTGTCCGGGAGCCCCTGCCGTCTGTCCGGGCAAAAGCGGCGTCTGGCCCGACAGCGCCGGGGTCTGGCCCGGCAATGCACCTGGGTAGCCAGGAGTCTGCCCCGGCAGTCCCCCGGGTAGACCCGGGGTTTGTCCCGGAAGCGCGCCAGGGTAGCCGGGCAGCCCGCCGGCCGCGCCGGGCAGTCCTCCCGGCAGCCCGCCGGCCGCGCCGGGCAGTCCTCCCGGCAGCCCGCCGGCCGCGCCGGGCAGTCCTCCCGGAAGCCCGCCGGACGACAGGGCGCTGCTGGCGGGCATCAACAGGTCACCGGCGCCAGGGATGACGTTGTTCATCAGCGAGCTGAGCTGGCCGAAGATCGTGTTGGCGATGTTCACCGCGCTGCCCGCGCCGGCACCGGCCCCGCCAATAGCTGGAATGGGCAGCGGGTCGTCGGCAAGGAATGGTTGCTGGGGAGCGGCCGCGGCAATCCCGGTGCCGAGCCCAATGGTGGCGATTGCGGCCAGCGCAACCCCGATGCCGGCCTTTACTCGGGTCAATGGTCGTCGAGCTGTCGGATTCGCAAACATGTTCTCGGACAATGGAGTTCCCCTCAAATTCGGCTGAAGCACCAAGTACGCATCAGGCGCTCCAATCACTCTGGTAACGATGCTGCTCAAATGTCACAGGAACAACACGACACGATCACAGGAGAAACTCTATAGGTTCGCTTAGTAATCTTGGAGTTTGCTTACCGATACCCGCGCGATATCTGCCAGTGCTCTGACCTGCGCCGTCGACGTCGACACGACTCGGCGTGGACTCACTCCCTCCCGCCCAGGCCAACTGACTGTGGTTCGATGGAGCAACAGAATTTGGGCAAAAACCGGGTGGGTGACGAACGGGGTGATGATGGCCGAGGACGTCCGCGCAGAAATCGTGGCCAGCGTACTCGAAGTCGTGGTCAGCGAGGGCGACCAGATCGGCGAGGGTGACACCCTGGTGCTGCTGGAATCGATGAAGATGGAGATCCCAGTTCTGGCCGAGGTCGCCGGCACGGTCAGCAAGGTCAGCGTTTCGGCGGGCGACGTCATTCAGGCCGGCGACCTTATCGCCGTAATCAGCTAGCCATTGGCTTGTCCGTACCTCTTGGCGGGAGTCGCCGATGTCCACTCTCGGTGACCTGCTCGCCGAACACACCGTTCTGCCGGGTAGCGCCGTCGACCACCTGCACGCAGTGGTCGGCGAATGGCAGCTGCTTGCCGATCTCTCGTTCGCCGATTACCTGATGTGGGTTCGCCGCGACGACGGTTCGCTGGTCTGTGTGGCGCAATGCCGGCCGAATACCGCTCCCACCGTCTTGCTGCGAGACGCCGTCGGTACCGTGCTGCCCGCCGATCGGGTGCCGCTGATCGGCGCGGCGTTCGAATCCGGCACGATCGGTCTGGAAAGTGACGCGGGCCAATCGTATTCGTGGCGACAAACGGGCCTGAACATCGAGGCGGTGCCGGTGCGGTACGGCGACAAAGTAGTCGCGGTGTTGACCCACCAGACAGCCGTCGGCGACACCCACAAATCCAGCCCGCTGGAGAACGCATACCTTGACTGCGCCGCTGACCTCGTCCACATGCTCTCCGAGGGCACCTTCCCCAACGTCGGGGACTTGGCGATGTCGCGCTCCAGCCCGCGAGCCGGCGACGGCTTCATTCGACTCGACGTCAACGGAATCGTCTCCTATGCCAGTCCGAACGCGCTGTCGGCCTACCACCGGATGGGGCTGACCTCGGAGCTGGAGGGCCACAACCTCATCGAGGTCACCCGTCCGCTGATCTCCGACCCGTTCGAGGCGCGCGAACTTGCTACCCATGTGCGCGACTCGTTGTCCGGCGGTGCCAGCATGCGCATCGAGGTCGACGCCGGCGGTGCGACGGTGCTGCTGCGGACGCTGCCGCTGGTGGTCCACTCCTGCGCAGCCGGCGCAGCGGTACTGGTGCGCGACGTCACCGAAGTCAAGCGCCGCGATCGCGCGCTGATTTCCAAGGACGCCACAATCCGCGAAATTCACCACCGGGTGAAGAACAACCTGCAGACCGTGGCGGCGCTGCTGCGTCTGCAAGCCCGCCGGATGACCAACCCCGAGGGCCGAGAGGCGCTCATCGAGTCGGTGCGGCGGGTGTCGTCGATCGCCTTGGTGCACGACGCGCTGTCGATGTCGGTGGACGAGGAGGTGAACCTCGACGAAGTGATCGACCGGATCCTGCCGATCATGAATGATGTGGCGACGGTGGATACGCCGATCCGAATCAACCGTGCGGGCATGTTCGGCGTCCTGGACTCCGACCGCGCCACCGCGCTGATCATGGTGATCACCGAGCTCGTGCAAAACGCCATCGAGCATGCATTTGACCTGGTAGCCCGAGACCCGGCGGCTGGCGGGGGGTCAGTGACGATACGGGCCGAGCGGTCGGCACGGTGGCTCGATGTGGTTGTCCACGACGACGGCCGCGGGCTGCCCGAGGGCTTCAGCGTCGAGAACTCCGACCGGCTGGGTCTGCAGATCGTCCGGACACTGGTGTCTGCGGAGCTGGATGGCTCGCTGCAGATGCAAAACGCCCCCGAAGGGGGAACCGACGTGGTGTTACGTGTGCCGATCGGGCGTCGCGTCCGCCCCGCGCAGTAGCGCCACACAACGGTGCGGCCCCGACGGGTTGCCGGGGCCGCACCGTTGACGCGGACGTCAGACGGTGCTGCGGGCCTTCGTGCGGGCGTTGCGGCGCTTGAGCGCGCGCCGCTCGTCTTCGCTCATTCCACCCCACACGCCGGAGTCCTGGCCGGTGTTGAGCGCCCATGACAGGCACTCGGTGGTCACCGGACAGCGGTTACAGACCAGTTTCGCGTCAGCGATCTGGGCCAGGGCCGGTCCGCTGTTTCCGACGGGGAAGAACAGCTCCGGGTCCTCATCGCGACACACCGCATTGTGGCGCCAATCCATAGGTCGTTACTCCTCACTGTGTGCGCAGCAGGGCGCATGAGCATTTTTCTTCGGCTGTTAACGCAGGCACAAGAAGATGTTTCGGCACCGTTGCATGCGATAGCTAGATCGTTTCACAGGCTCAACAGATGTCAATAGCACTCGTTGGTCCGTGGTCAATCTCACTTAGAGATTCGTTACCAAACCCCTTAGTCGTTTGTACTACACTTGCCGCACTTGCCGCCAATTTGCCCAGCGATACCGCCGTTTCCGCGACGTTTGCCGCGGGTCAAGACCCGGTCAAGACCCGGTCAAGACCTTATTTTGGTGAAGGGCGCGACGACGTCCAGTGCGTCGGGAACCGCCCGATAGGTCATCTGCTCCCGCACGCCTAAGTAGTCACCGTCAAACTGGCTGGCCATCGGCGGGCCGGAGCAGCTGACCCGCACGCAGGGCGCATCGTCGTCGCGCACGACCTGCTTGCCCTCGATCTTGGGCTGCTTGGAGAACATTTGCGCAACCAGCCTCAGGCTCGGAATCACCTTCAGGTGGGTGACGCCGAACACTCCTAGTCCGGTCTCGAAGGTGGTGCCGGGGTTGGTGCACATCGGCCGGTCGTTGGCGTAGGTCCACGGACTGGAGTTGGACACGAAGACAAAGTGGACCCGGGGTATCGGCTCTCGCCCGGGCAGCTCGACGATCAGCCTCGGTTCACGACGGGAGTAGGCCACCGCGGCGCGCACCGCAGCGGTGATGTAGCGGGTCGGGGTGACTTTGATGCCTTTTTCGCGCTGCGCTTCCACTCTGGCCACCGCCTCGGCGTCGACGCCCATGCCGGCATTGAGCACCGCCCACCGCTCGCCGCAGTCAATCAGCCCGATCCGTCGCCACTTCTTCTCCCGGCCATACCTGTCGAGCAGCCAGATGAGCTGGTTGGTGGCGTCGATCGGGCCCGGTGCGATGCCCAGTTGCCGGGCCACCACGTTCGCCGAGCCGCCCGGAACTATCGCCAGCGCGGGGACATGGCCCGTCGGTAATTGGCCGGGGCGGCCAAGCAGGCCGTTGACCACGTTGCTGACCGTCCCGTCGCCGCCGTGCACGACAACCAGGTCGATCCCGTCCTGAACGGCGGCTTGCGCGATTTCGCCGCCGTGGCCGCGGTGTCGGGTGTGCTCGACGGTTAGCTCGAGGCGGCTTTTGAGCGCGTGCGCCAGCAGGTCGCGCCTCGCCGTGGTGGTCGAAGTCGCGGCGGGGTTGACGATCAGCACGGCGCGCATGAGACCAAAGCCTACGGGAGCGGCGACGATGCGGGTCTCCCCTGCTTGCGGGGGCGAGCGCGACAATCGGGCTCAGTGAAGTGGCTAGTCTGACGGTGTGAACAGTGGGCCACCGGCACCGGTCAGCGTGCGCGCCGCCGGGGTGATCGTTGCCGTGCAGGGCGTGATCGCTCTGGTTCTGGCGGCCACTCTGGTAGTGCGGGGACTTGGCGGTGCGGATCAGCGGATGGTCAACGGCTTTGGCACCGCAGCCTGGTTCGGCCTCGTCGGTGGTGCTGTTCTGGCCGCCGGCTGCGCGCTGCTGGTCGGCAGGCGGTGGGGTCGCGGGCTGGCGGTGTTCGCCGAGGTGTTGCTGCTGCCCGTCGCATGGTATTTGGCCGTCGGTTCTCATCGGGTGCCGGCCGGCGTCGCGGCGGGTGTCGTCGCGGTGGCCGTGCTGGCGTTGCTGTTCAGTCCGGCGGCTGTGCGCTGGGTCGCCGGCGGTGCGGATCAGCGGGGGCCGGCCAGTTCCGCCAACTGCGGACCGGACAGCCGATAGGGGGTCCGGTCGCTTTGCGGCGCGACGTCGACGGTCTCATAGAGGGCGATACACGCCTTCGACGCCGTCCCGGGTGGAGAAGTTAAGGAACCACAGTGCCATCGCGGCGACTTCACCGTCTACTTCGACGACGTGTGCTCGTAGCGTTATTGATTCGTCGAAAAGTGCTGTGGTGATTTGCTTTTCGTTGACGATGCACTGCTCGGCGGCGCGTTCGAAGCGGGCGAGCTGGTGGAGCATCGCCGTGATCGCCGCGGCGTCGGCGGGTATGGCCCGGCGGATATGCGTGGTCATAAGTCAACTCCCAGCGCGGTCAAGATAGTGACGAATTTCGTTGTGGTCTCGGCGACTTCGTCGTCAGGATCCGACTCGGCGACGATCCCGCCGCCGGCGTGGGCGAGTGCAGAACGGCGGTCGGCAGCCAGCTGCGCGCAGCGGATGGACACCACCCACCGTCCGTCACCGCGCGCGTCGCACCAGCCGACGGCACCGGCGTAGAAGCCGCGATCACCTTCCAATTCTTCAATGAGCTCGGAGGCGGCCTTGGTCGGCACCCCGCCGACCGCCGGAGTCGGATGCAGCGCTAATGCCAGATCGATTGCGGTAGTTGACTTGTCGCGCAGCCTACCGCTGATCGGTGTGCTGAGATGCCAGAGCGCGGTGGTGCGACTCGGCTCAGGGGCCGGCGCGATGGTCAGCTCACTGCACAACGGACGCAGGGCGTCGGCCATGGTATCGATCACCAACTGGTGCTCGTGGCGGTCCTTGGCGGAGGTGGCCAGCGCGACGCCGGCGGCGGCGTCGCGCCCGGGATCGGCGGCACGCGGCGCGGAACCGGCCAACGGCCGACACGTCACCCGGTCGCCGTCGCGCGCCACCAACAGCTCGGGGCTGGCGCCCACCAAGGCCATCCCTGCGTATAGGCCACCTGCCGCGGACAGATCGACCAGATAGCCATAGGCGCCAAGGTCGTCCGCAACCAGCCGGCCCAAGATGACCCTGGCGTCCAGCGGCGCATCCGCGTCCAGTCGCAATGCGCGAGCCAGCACCACCTTCTGCAGGGTGCTGCCCGGAGCGGTCAGCCGCTCACGGGCCCGTCGCACCCGGTCGCCGTGCTCGTCGGGCGCGGGAACCGTCCCGGTCACCCGCACCGCCGGCAACGGGCCAGTCGGCCAGTCGGGCAGTTTGGCAGTTCGCCGTACGGAACGCGGCGCCATCAACGCGGCGGGATTGCCAGTATCAAAAGCCAACGCGCCCAATACTATTGGCACTGCACCCGAACGCAATGCCGTTTGGGCGTCGGCCACGTCGCGATAGCAGCGTTGGACGTCGTCGGCTACGAGGGCGCCGGTCGGTCCGCACAGCACGAACGGTGGTTCAGCTGTCATTGGGAACCGGGCAACCCAGTGCGCTCAGCTGGCGGATCCCGTATTCGAAGCCGCAGATCGCGATGGACGCCGCCACCATGCCGAAGCGGCTGCCCTCAACGAGCGGAAGCTGCACCCAGCGGGTGATCACGGCGCGAGAGAAATGGCCGTGACCCACGAACACCACGTCGCGCGATGCCATCTGATCGAGGGCCAGCGCGACGGCCCGGTCCGCGCGCTCGCTGACCTGCGCAACGGTCTCCCCGTCCGGGCAGCCGTCCGTCCAGACCGACCACCCGGGCCGTGATTGGCGAATCTGTGCGGTCGTCACGCCCTCGTAGGAACCGTAATCCCACTCCGAAAGCAGCGACGATTTCTCGTCGATGGTCAGGCCGGCGAGCTCGGCCGTTGCCACTGCACGCCTGCGCGGGCTGGTGATCACCTGCGGGTCGTCGAGGTGCAAGTCGGCAAGCGCCCGGCCGGCAGCCGCGGCTTGCGTGCGTCCATGGTGGGTGAGTTCAAGTTCGGTGCTGCCGCTGTGCTGGCCAGACTTGGACCACTCGGTCTCGCCGTGGCGCAGCAACACCAGCTGATGGCTCTCGACGCCCATGTTGACCGATTGTGCCCCAAGGGCCGCCCGTTGTGCCCCAAAGGCACCGACGCGGCGGATTCTCCGCTCGGGGACGGGACCGCGTCGATGATCGGCGGCAGCGGCGTCCCAACACCCAGTCAGGGCTGGCTGAACGACTACGACGCGCTGTACCTACAGCCCCGCGATTTCACCGGCACCATGCAGCCGGTGACCACGCCGGAGTCGCTGTACCCGTTCACCGGCCCGTTCAGTGAGACCTTCGATCTGTCGACGTCTCAGGGGGTGCAGAACGTCGTGGACGCGGTCGACAGCCGAATCGCCGCTGGCGGGGTGGACGCCGCCAACCCCATCGTGATCACCGGCTGGTCTCAGGGTTCCTCGGTGGCCTCGGGTGTGATGTCGACGCTGGCGGCCCAGGGTGTGCCAGGCGACGACGTGCACTTCGTCATCGTCGGTGATCCAAACATCTCCAACGGCGGGTGGCTGGAACGCTTCGACGTCCCGGACGGCACCAAGCCGGACCCGGGCAGCCTGCCGCTGCTGGACCCGCTGCGACTGGTCCCCGTCGTGGGCGATCCCCTGGCCGATCTGCTGCAGCCGGATCTGCAGGTGCTGGTGAACCTCGGCTACGGCAGCATCGCCGACGGCTGGTCGCCTGGGGACGCCGACGTGGCCACTCCGATGGGCTGAGCAATTTCCCCCAATTCCTCACCGCCGAACTCGACGGCATCGAGAACTGGTTCGTCCAGGGGTTCAGCGAGGTGTCGTTCACCCACACCGGCATCCCGCCGATCGACATGGCCAGCGCGTTATTCACCAGCGTTCCCACGATGATGGAGGAACTCTTCGACAACGAGATGGCCGCTGGCGACCCGGTGGCCGCGTTCGGCGACCCGGTCGCGTTACTGGAGGGGCTGGCCCCGCTGATGCTGGTCGGAGCGATCTTCTAAAGCGGTCAACTCGGCCGTGGGTATCTCGGCACCGGCGGCGACGGCATCATGTTTCACCACGCATCCAGGATGGCTTTGTGTGCGAACCCGAACTGGCCCTATGTGCTGGTCCCGGCGCCGAGAGTCAATCTCAGCGCGATGGTCGAACTGAATCATGAATCATGAATCATGAATCATGATGACGCCTTGAGGTTCACCGCCGTCAACACGCGGACACCATGGGATTGGTGCCAGGATGGCCGTAGCACATCCACAGCGACGAATAGACAAGGAGCGGTGCTCGATGACAGGCACCCGAGTGCTGGCAGTGGCCAACCAGAAGGGCGGGGTGGCCAAAACAACGACGGTGGCCTCGCTGGGCGCTGCGATGATGGACGCGGGACGGCGAGTTCTGCTCGTCGATCTCGACCCCCAGGGCTGCCTGACTTTCTCGCTGGGCCAAGACCCGGACAAGTTAGCGGTGTCGGTGCACGAGGTGCTGCTCGGTGAGGTGGAGCCCGACGTCGCGTTGGTCGATACCGCGGAGGGCATGACGCTGCTGCCGGCCAACATCGACCTGGCCGGCGCCGAGGCGATGCTGCTGATGCGAGCCGGCCGCGAGTACGCGCTCAAGCGCGCGCTGAACAAACTCGGCGACCAGTTCGACGTGGTCTTGATCGACTGCCCGCCGTCACTGGGCGTGCTCACCCTCAACGGGCTGACGGCCGCCGACGAGGTCATTGTGCCGTTGCAATGTGAAACGTTGGCGCATCGCGGCGTCGGCCAGTTCCTGCGCACGGTGGCCGACGTCCAGCAGATCACCAATCCGGGGCTGCGGTTGCTCGGCGCGCTGCCGACGCTGTACGACCCGCGTACCACCCACACTCGCGACGTGCTGCTAGACGTCGCCGATCGCTACGACCTGCCGGTGCTGGCGCCGCCGATTCCGCGCACGGTGCGTTTCGCCGAAGCCAGCGCGTCCGGCTCGTCGGTGATGGCCGCGCGCAAGAACAAGGGCGCGGCCGCCTACCGGGAGTTGGCAGAGACGCTGCTCAAACACTGGAAGTCGGGCAAGGCGCTACCGACGTTCACCATCGACGTCTGAGGTCAACCCAGGCCGACGAGGGTGTTGCCGCGCTGCTCGAGCACCTGCGAACCCGCAACGGCGGGGATCACCGGCGAGTTGCCCGGTGGCCGGGTCACCGGCAAAAAGCCGCCGTCGTGGCCGGTGACCGGGTCACATACGGCGATGCCGCCGGTGACCGGGACCAGCAGTTTGCCGGCCATGGTCGCCGCCGGCCCCGCCGGAACCGAAGGACCGGCAGCCGAAATCGAGTACCGGTAGCTCAGCGTGGCCCCGTCGAACACCATCACGGTGCCGCCGGTCCACCAGGTGACCAGGTTGCCGGGGCGGGATACCACGTTCGACGTCGACGGCGGCTTGGGTAGTAGCGTGCTGGCCACCGTCACACCGGCCTCGTCGACCACGTCGACTCTGGGTTGGGGCGCCGGCAGGTAGATCAGGGTTTTGGTTTCGGCCACCGCCAGCACCCGGGCGCCGGAACCCACGCCGATCCCCGGCTCCGGCACGTGGCGCAGCTCCGGCTCGTCTTCTTCCTTGCTCGGGCGCAGCAGAGTTAGCCGCAGATCCGCCTGGCTGCCACACGCCTCGAGCACCGAGACCGCCGCCGAGCTGGCCGCCGCCGAAACGAAGCGGCAGCCGGTGTGCAGCCCCTTCGAGGACGGCTTGACCCGGGCGTCGATCTCGCCGTAGGAGAGCATCCGGACCATGTCGGAGCGCCACAGTTCCAGCCTGGTGTCGCCAGCGGACAACACTGTGCTGCCGTCGGAGGACAAGCTGACCCGTTGGTCGGCGTAGCTGCTTCGGGCGGGCCCGCGTCTGCCGGTGGATCCGTCGATCGTGCTCACCTGACCGCAGCCGCGGTCATCGCGGTAGACCGCGACCGCGAAGCGGTAGACCCCGGCGACCCCGCACAAATCGCTGCCGCGCGAGTAGCTCCACCGCACCTGGCCGGTGACCGGGTGACGTCCCTGGACGGCACGCCCCTCGGCGGTGACGACGGTGCCGGCCACCACGACGGGCTGGTCGGTCGGCGCGTTGGGGGCGGTCCAGAGCTGCTCGAGCGAGTGCGGCGCCTCATGGGCCAGCCTCGGGCTGGGCGCGGGCCCCGTGGCCGGGTGGCTGATCGTGGCCCGGGCGTCGCTGGTCCACCAGATCAGCGACGCCGCTACAGCGACCACAACCGCGATCGTTGCCGCGGCCAGTACGTCGGCCTTGGTCCGGCGTTCCGGTTTGACCATCAGGTGGCCGGCGACACCGGTTCAGTTGGCATTCGCGGCTACGCCCGCCGACTTGCGGGGGCGCCGACGGCGACGGCGGCGGCCGTCGTGCGCGCCGTCGCCGGTGTTCGCCACCGGGGTGTCGGTGGATGAAGCGTCCGCCTGCCCGTTGGCGGCAGGGCAGATAGCGGGATGACTTGTCGCCGGCTTGCCCGCGCGGGTGCGCTGACGGCTGCTCTTAGGGAGCCGCGACCTGGATTGGTCGCTACCGCGTTCGCCTGAGGTGGCCCGTTTGGCCGGCAATTTGCGCGCTGATCCGACCGTGCCAAGGGCTTCGGTCGGGATGTCGAGCTCGGTGTACAAATGCGGCGAACTGGAATAGGTTTCGGCCGGATCCGGGCAGCCCAGCCCCAGCGCCTTGTCGATCATCGTCCAGCGGGCCAGCTCGTCCCAGTTTACCAACGTGACCGCGACTCCCGTCTTGCCGGCACGGCCGGTGCGGCCGATCCGGTGCACGTAGGCCTGTTCGTCCTCGGGGATCTGGTAATTGATGACGTGGGTGACGTCGTCGACATCGATTCCGCGGGCCGCCACGTCGGTGGCGACCAGGACGTCGATTCCACCGGTGCGAAACGATTTGAGCCCCTTCTCCCGAGCCACCTGGCCTAGGTCGCCGTGCACGGCGCCGACGGCGAAACCGCGTGCGGCCAACTCGTCGGCGACCTTCTGGGCGGTGCGCTTGGTGCGGGTGAAGACCATGGTGGCACCGCGTCCGCGGGCCTGCAGCACCCTGCTGACCAGCTCGACCTTGTCCAGCGCGTGGGCGCGATAAACGTACTGCTTGGTGAGGTCGTGCACCGCCGAGGAGTGCGGCGCCTCGGCCCGGATGTGGGTGGGCTGGTTCATGAACGTGCGGGCCAGCGTGATGATCGGATCCGGCATGGTCGCCGAGAACAGCATCGACTGCCGCTCGTCGGGGATCTGGCGCAAAATTCGTTCGATATCGGGCAAGAAGCCCAAGTCGAGCATTTCATCGGCCTCGTCCAGCACCAGCACCGACAGGCCGCCCAGCTGCAAGTGCCCCTGCTGGGCCAGGTCGAGCAGTCGGCCGGGAGTACCCACCACCACGTCGGCGCCGGCGCGCAACGACTCGATCTGCGGCTCGTAGGGCCGGCCGCCGTAGATGGACACCACCGACAGCCGTCGGGCCCCGTGAGTGGACAAGTCGGTGGTCAGGTGCTTGGCGGCGGTGGCCAAGTCGCCGTAGACCTGCAGACACAGCTCGCGGGTGGGCACCACGACCAGCGCCCGCGGGATGCCGTTGAGGGGGTGGTGAGCGCCCGAGGTGGTGATCCGCTGCAGCAGCGGCACCCCGAACGCGAGGGTCTTGCCCATTCCGGTGCGGGCCTGCCCGATCAAGTCGTCGCCGGCGAGCGCGAGCGGCATGGTTAGCTCTTGGATGGCAAAGGGATGCTTGATGCCATCCTCGGTCAATGCCTTGACTATCTCGGCGCGGACGCCAAGTTCGGCAAAAGTGGATTCGGATGTGGTCCTGGTGGGTGCGATTAATGGGGTCATGCGTTAAACGCGATGCCTTTCGGGGTTCGTATTCGGTTAGTCGATCGTTGCGGTCACGTGCGCACCAGTTGACTGTCGTCGAATACGTTGCCGATTCGCGGGCCCTGCTCACTAGGCGGGCCAACTGCATGCACACACATTTCGCCGGTAGCGGCGGTAAGGATCTACAGCCAATACCTACGACGATCATAGCTGGTGGGCTATCGCGACCGGGGAATTCCGTCCGGTCCGGGCGCAGCGGGCCGCCACCACAAGCACATAGAGTGTTGCCATGACCTCGCTTTCGGGCGCAGATAAGCTGCCCGATCCGCACCCGCAGGTGTCGGCGAATCATCCAGGCGTCAACGAATTGTTCGCGGTATTGGCCTACGGCGAGGTCGCGGCCTTCTACCGGCTCACCGACGAGGCGCGGATGGCGCCAGACCTGCGGGGGCGGATTTCGATGGCGAGCATGGCGGCAGCGGAGATGACCCACTACGAGCTGTTACACGACGCCCTGGAAAGCCGGGGCGTCGACGTGCTGTCAGCGATTTCGAAATACGCCACCGCCCTGGACGGCTACCACCGGCTGACCACGCCTAGCACCTGGCTGGAGGCGCTGGTAAAGACCTATGTCGGGGATTCGCTGGCCGCCGATTTCTATCTGCAGATTGCCGACGAGCTGCCCGACGAGGTCGCCGACGTCGTGCGCGCCACGATGGCAGAGACCGAACACTCCCAGTTCGTCGTCACCGAGGTTCGGGCCGCCGTGACTAAAAGCGCCCGACAGCGCAGCCGACTGGCGTTGTGGTCACGGCGTCTGCTCGGCGAAGCGATTACCCAGGCCCAGTACGTGTTGGCCGAGCACGATGAGCTCGTCGACCTGGTGGTGTCCAGAACCGAGGGCCTGACGCAGCTGGCGGGGTTCTTCGATCGGCTGCAGCGCAAACACGACGAGCGGATACGTGAACTGGGCCTCGCCTAACGGCTGCAGGCGGCGATCATCGCGCTGCTCGTCGAGATGGCGAGGGGCTCACCGGCGCCATCGGTGATCGAGCAGTTGAGATGACCGGTTAGGCTCGTCGCCACCACGGACCTGCTCTGCACGCCCGGATTCAGGATCACCGTTCGCGACCACGGCAGCGACACATTGAAGTCGGTCTGCGGCGCGCCCTGGGCGTCGGTATAGATGACAGTCACCAGATCCAGGAGCTGCTTGGTCCCGGTCACCCGGTAGGTGAAGGTGCGGGCGGCCACATCCGGCGGCACGGACGGGACGGCGGCCGGCGGCGAGATCATCGTCGGCGCGTCGGTCGGACCGGCTGTGGGCGATGGGCTCGGCGCCTTCGGTGTCACGGTGGTGACCGTCTCCGGAGGTAGCGACGGCGCCGGTGGGGCGCTGAGCCGCGGTGAGGTCATGGTGCGAGAGGGTGGCTCGACCACGGTCGCCGAGGTCGACGCGCTGTCGCCGCCGTTGACGATCACGACCGTGGCGATCAGCGCGAGCACGAAGACGATGCCGGCGATGGCCGCGACAGGTCGCCAGCGCTGATCGATGGGCGCGAACTCATCGCCGTCGGCGTAGATGTCGTCGACTGCGTCATCTGGGTAGTCCTGGATATCCCTATCCAAGTAATTCATGGTGCTGATGATGCAGATGTTATCGATGGGGGATCGCCGAACGACGTGGCGTGCGCGCGTGTCAGGTCACGATTTGCCAACGGCCGCCCGGTCTACCGGCATACGGAATCCTTGGCGCCGACCGGCTTTGCGCATCGAAGAGAAGCGTGAGCTTTGCCCGGCTCTTCCACGGGCCGGTGGCCCGCATCGTCGCCGGGCGCACTAGCCTGCTTGGCAGGAAAACGATTTCCGACGATCGCCAGGCAAAGAACGGGAAGGGGCCGACGTGGAGGTAAAGATCGGTATCACGGACAGCCCACGCGAGTTGGTGTTCAACAGCACGCAGTCGCAAAGCGAAGTCGAAGAACTCGTCGCCGGCGCGCTGGTTAAGGATTCCAATCTGCTGAGCCTGACCGACGAGAAGGGCCGGCGCTTCCTGGTGCACGCCGGCAAGATCGCGTACGTCGAAATCGGCGTCGCGGACGCCCGTCGGGTCGGGTTCGGACTGGGTGGCAGTGCCGCTAGGAGCGGCTGAGCGGCACGTGTGACAGCCCGCGCCAGGCGAACTGCACGGTGCCGTCGACGGCATCTTCTTTCGAAATCGGCCGATCGGCGTCCAGCCAGTACCTGGCGCAGTCGACGCTAAGCGCGACCAAGCCCACCGCGACCATCCGGGCGCGATGCGGGTCCAGCCCGGAATCGGCGCTGATCAGGTCGAAGACGGCGTCGATGCATGATTCGGTGGCCACCCGTACCTGCGCGGCAACCTGCGGCTCGGTGACGTAGTCGTTCTCGAAGATCAGCTTGTAGCCCTGGCCGTCGTGATCGATGAAATCGAAGAATGCCTGGACAGCCGAGCGCAACCGCTGCCGGTTGTCGGTTGTGGCGCGCAGGGCCTGGCGCACGCCGGACACCAGATTCTCGACATGTCGAGCCAGGACTGCCAGGTACAGCTCGAGCTTGCTTGTAAAGTGCTGGTAGAGAACGGGTTTGCTGACCCCCGCCCGTTCGGCGATCTCGTCCATGCCGGCGGCGTGATAGCCGCGGTCGACAAAAATCTCGCTGGCTGCGATGAGCAGTTGACCGCGACGCTCGTCACGCGGCATCCGGTTGCCGCGCCGAGCGGCAGTGCCGGGCGTCCGCGCCTGCCGATTGCTGCCGCCCAGCTTGACCACACCCCCTCCGGCGGCATTAGCGAGATCGCTCATCAAGTCCTCAATCTGGTTGTCTGGAAATGTCTAAGCGCGGATGTGGCGATGCGCGGCTAGTCGCAACGACACTACTACTACCCGCTGGCTTTCCGGGTCGCCATCCGTGCGCCGAACGGCGGCAGCTCAGCGTTGCACCGTTGCCTGCGGGCGCGCCGAGACTCCCAGCTAGCGGCGGTTGTGCCATCCTGGGGAAATGACCTACGACCCGGATCGGCGCGGGGGCGCCCGGGTACCGGTGCTTCGCGACGACTGGCGAGAACCGCTGCGCGCCCAGCGCGACCCACTTGCCCGGGGCTCGGGACGGGCCCGGTCGAATCGGGAAAGCGGGCGCTGGCGCAAACAGAGTCGGCTGGGACGCTTCGTGTCGACTTACGGCTGGCGTGCGTATGCGCTGCCGGTGCTAATGGCCATCACCACGGTGGTGATCTACCAGACCGTCGACGGGACCAGCTCGCCCGCGCCGGCCTCGGGGGATCCCGTCCAGGGCCCGCCGAAGATCGGTGCAGTGGGCACGTCGATCATCGACGCGCCGCCGCGCGGTCTGACCCAGTTCGACGCCAACCTGCCCACCGGGATGCTGCCCAACGGCGGTCCATTCACTGACGCCGGCAATAAGACCTGGCGCATCGTCACGGGTACCACGCCCCAGATCGGTCAGGGCACGGCCAAAGTCTTCAAATACACCGTCGAAGTCGAAAACGGTCTGGATCCCGTCGCATTCGGCGGTGACGATGCGTTCGCGGCGATGGTCGACCAGACGCTGGCCAACCCCAAAAGCTGGATTCACAACGCGCAGATCGCCTTCATCAGGATCGACGCGGCCGACAAGAGCAAGCCGGACTTACGGATCTCCTTGACGTCCCCGATGACGGTGCGCGACGGCTGCGGCTACGAGTTTCCGCTGGAGACGTCGTGTTACAACCCGTCCTACGGGGCTGGAGAACCGCGGGTCTTCATCAACGAGGCGCGCTGGGTACGCGGCGCTGTGCCGTTTGAGGGCGACGTCGGTTCCTATCGGCAATACGTGATCAACCATGAGGTCGGCCATGCCATCGGGTATCTGCGCCACGAACCCTGCGATGAGCAGGGCGGTTTGGCGCCGATCATGATGCAGCAGACCTTTTCCACCGGCAACGACGACGCCTCGAAGTTCGACCCGGAATGGGTCAAGGCAAACGGCAAGACCTGTCGGTTCAATCCCTGGCCTTATCCGATCGCCTAGCAGCGTGGCCGGCTGTTTGCCGTTGACCCTGGGCAACTGCTGTGATGAATAAGGACAACTGCCTTTCTGCGAAGCTGAGGAGATTTCGTTGTCTGGAGCACACAAGTCGCTGCCACCGCTGGTTGAGCCGGCCGCCGAGCTCACGCGGGAAGAGGTCGCCCGCTACAGCCGCCATCTGATCATTCCGGACTTCGGTGTCGACGGGCAGAAGCGGCTGAAAAACGCCCGGGTGCTGGTTATCGGCGCCGGCGGGCTCGGCGCGCCGGCACTGCTCTACCTAGCGGCGGCGGGCGTCGGCACGATCGGGATCGTCGACCACGACGTCGTCGACGAGTCGAATTTGCAACGCCAGATCATCCACGGCGCATCGGACGTCGGCCGATCCAAAGCACAATCCGCCCGCGACTCGATCGCCGAGCTCAACCCGCTAGTACAAGTGCGCCTGCACGAGGAGCGGCTGGAACCGCACAACGCTGTCAGCCTCTTCGAGCAATACGACCTGGTCCTCGACGGCACCGACAACTTCGCGACCAGGTACCTGGTCAACGACGCTGCAGTGCTGGCGCATAGGCCCTACATCTGGGGGTCGATCTACCGCTTCGAAGGCCAGGTTTCGGTGTTTTGGGAGGACGCCCCCGCCGCGCGCGGCCTCAACTACCGCGACCTGTACCCGCAAGCACCGCCGCCGGGCATGGTGCCGTCCTGCGCCGAAGGCGGTGTGCTGGGCGTTCTGTGCGCATCGATCGCCTCGGTGATGGGCACTGAGGCGATCAAGCTGATCACCGGAATCGGCGAGCCGCTGCTCGGTCGGCTGATGGTGTATGACGCGTTAGAGATGAGCTATCGCACGATCACGATCCGCAAGGACCCGTCCACGCCGAAGATCACCGAGCTGATCGACTACGACGAATTCTGTGGCGTGGTCTGCGACGACACCGCAGGGGCGGCCGCCGACTCCACGATCACCCCGCGCGAGTTGCGCGAGCTGCTGGATTCCGGCGAGAAGGTGGCCCTGATCGACGTGCGTGAGCCGGCGGAATGGGACATCAACCACATCGACGGCGCCCAGCTGATCCCCAAGTCGGCGATCAATTCCGGCGAAGGGCTGGCCGAGCTGCCGCAAGACCGGATGGCCGTGCTGTATTGCAAGACGGGTGTGCGCTCCGCGGAGGCCCTGGTCGCGTTGAAGAAAGCCGGGTTTGCCGACGCGGTGCACCTGCAGGGCGGGATCGTGGCGTGGGCCAACCAGATGCAGCCCGACATGGTGATGTACTGAACCAGTTGGGCATGGCCGGCTCATCGTGTCTCGTCGGAGACAGTTCGCTGGCCCCGATTAGGGTAATTGCATGACTGTCGAACCGCCGCCCGAGCATGTGCTGGCGGCGTTCGGGTTGAGTGGTGTGCGGCCCATCCCGTTGGGAGCCAGCTGGGAAGGCGGCTGGCGGTGCGGCGAAGTGGTGCTGTCGATGGTCGCCGACAACGCGCGCGCCGCCTGGTCCGCGCGGGTGCGAGAGACGCTGTTCGTCGACGGCGTGCGGTTGGCCCGGCCGGTCCGGTCGACCGACGGGCGCTACGTGGTTTCCGGCTGGCGAGCAGACACTTTTGTGGCCGGTCAGCCCGAGCCCCGGCATGACGAGGTGGTGTCGGCGGCGGTGCGGCTGCACGAGGCCACCGGCAAGCTGGAGCGGCCCCGGTTCCTCACCCAGAGGCCGACGGCGGGAACGTGGGCCGATGTCGACGTCTTCATCGCCGCAGACTGCGCCGCCTGGGAGGAACGGCCATTGCAGTCGGTGCCGGCGACGGCGCTCGCGGCGTCACCAACCGCGGACGGGCAGCGGTCGGTGGAGTTGATCAATCAGCTTGCCGGACTGCGGCGGCCAACCAAGAGCCCCAGCCAGCTGGTGGACGGCGATCTCTACGGCACGGTGCTGTTCGCGGGCGCTGCTGCCCCGGGGATCACCGACATCACGCCGTACTGGCGGCCCGCGTCATGGGCGGCAGGAGTCGTCGTCGTCGACGCGTTGTCCTGGGGCGAGGCTGACGAAGGACTGATCGAACGCTGGAATGCTTTGCCGGAATGGCCACAGATGTTACTGCGTGCGTTGATGTTTCGGCTCGCAGTCCATGCGCTGCACCCGCGTTCGACGGTGGCCGCCTTCCCGGGGCTGGCCCGAACGGCTGCCCTGGTGCGTCTGATCCTCTAGGCGATTAGGCATCGCCGAGTGCGGGGTTAATGCACGCGTCTGGCGAAAAAGCGTGACGCAAGCCAACACTCGGGCGGCTAAAACTCATAGCGGACCTCGTCCAGCGCGATCCTGCCGTCGGCGGCCAGAATTCCTTCGGCCCGCAGCAGTTCCAATTGCCGGGTCCTCAGATGCCGGGCGGGTCGACCGGAGGCCGTTATCACCCGATGCCAGGGCGGGTCGGAGGAATCCGTGCGCATGATCCAGCCGACAATGCGGGGGCTGGAAAGCTCTGCGACAGCGGCAATATCACCGTAGGTGGCGACTCGGCCGGCCGGTATCGACGCGACCAGCGCGCGCACCCGCTCGACCTGCTCCCCGGTGACCGGCGCCACTGTCAGCGCATCCGCTCTCGGATCAAGGCGGCGACTTCGGCCGGCTTGGCCTCCGCCACCATGTGATGGCAGTCGAAGTCGATCAGGGCAAACTCGGCTCCCAATCGGTTCCGCAGACCGACGATCAGCTGGTCGGTGACATACGGTGGCGAGGTCCACGCCGCCCGCACCACCGTTGTGCTGATCCGGTTGGGCGGCAACACAATCTCGCGGGCCAACTCGCTCCAATAAGACATCATCGCGGGCAGGCTGACCCGCCAACCGTATCGCCCGCCGGGCAGCGCGACGAGGTGCTCGTCGACTTCGGCGTCGAGCACGGCGGGGTCCACATCTGCCCAGGAGCCGGTGGCCTTCTCGGCGCGGGCTTCCGCCGCGTCCGGGTAGTCAGGCGAGGCCAGCATGGCGTCTGCGATCTCACGCATCCACGCCCCGTCCAAGCCGATCGCCGGGTCCAGCAGCACCATCGCAGCCACCCGGTCGGGATGTGCAGCGGCCAGGTGTAGCGCGACCGCGCTCCCGAACGAATGCGCTACCACCACTACCGGCCCATCGGCGTGCTGCTCGAGCAGCGCAGCCAGGGCCGCGACATTGCCATCGATGGTCCACGGTGCCGCCCACGACGACCTGCCATGACCAATCAAATCGGGCGCCACAACGGGGATCTCGGTCAGGTACTGACGCGCCAGCGGCTGCCAGCGTTTCCCGTGGCCGGTCAGCCCGTGGAGTGCCAGTACTCGCACGGGACCAAAAGGGCCGTAGCGGTGCACGTGCAGCCGAGTCACGCGTTGATGGTGCCAGTTCGATGCCCGGCGATGGCTGGCGGCGCCAACTGGCCGGTTCTGCCCACTGGTCACGAGGCAGTCTGATTGTGCATCAAACAACCAGACAGGAGGCCGAAGGTGGACGACGCTCCGCTGGAGGATCTGGAACAGCAGCGGGCGCGACTGTACGCGCAGCCGGCCGCGACCGGCGATTTCCGGCGCAGCTCGATCAGCGAGAATTACCGCCGCTGCGGCAAGCCGTATGCGGCCGGGCCTGGATGTGCGGGTGGCGTTTTGCGAGCAAAACGGCCGTCGTGCACTTTCGGTGAGGTTGGTTACCGATGGGCTCAGATTGCGACTGTGCTGAATTGGCCAGGAGGCCGAGGATTGGAGCCAGCGGCGCCGCGTCTTTAGTCTGGCGGCGAGGTCATTGATGTGGTGTAGCTGAACAACTGCCGCAGATCGGGCTGGACGCTTCGTTGCGGGCGGCCGGGTTGGTGACGTCGTTGGCGCCGATGACGATCGCGACGTCGGTGCGGGCGAACTCGTCGTTGATGTCGTCCATGTCTTTCATCGCGTCGTAGTCGACCTCGGCCTCGGCCAGCAGCACGTTCATGTGGCCCGGCATCCGCCCGGCGACCGGGTGAATCGCGTACTTGACCGGCACGCCCTTCTCCTCGAGAAGGTTGGCCATGCCCTTGACGGCGTGCTGCGCTTGCGCGACCGCCAAGCCGTAGCCCGGCACGACGATCACTTGGTTGGCGTAGGCCATCTGAATCGCCGCATCAGCGGCCGAGGTGGACTTGACCGTCTTGTCGCCGTCCGCGCCGGCGGCCGGGGCGAGGCCGCCACCGCCGAAACCCCCCGCGACGATCGCCGGGATGGAGCGGTTCATCGCCGCGGCCATCAGGTTGGTCAGGATCGACCCGGAGGCGCCTTCGATCATCCCGGCGACGATCATCGCGGTGTTGTTCAGCGCCGCGCGGCAACGGTCGCCGGTTGATCCACTTCGGGGCGGCCTTGGCGTAGGCGATCGACTCGCACCACGCCGGTTCGCGTTCGGCCAGCCAGTTCGACACGGGTTTGGCCGAGCGGCCGTTGACCCGCGCCAACAGGCAGCCGGCACCGGTGATGTCGACCAGCCCGGTGTCGAGCCGATGTTTCATCGATTCCGGGCAGCCTGGTCGGCTCGGGGATCAGCGCCTAGCACCGGGTCGGCGGTCGCCGCGACCGCGTCGTCACAGGTGTTCCACGTGCAGCCGTAGGCGGCGGCGGTCGCGACCACCGCTTGATCGTCGTCGGGCACTGCGCCGGCCGTCTCGGAAATGCCGGACCGCCCGATCATTGCGGGTTGCCGGCGCCGTCGGTGTGGCGCGTACACAATGAACTGTTGTGGCCTCACAACGGCCGGACGGCTACCGATAGGGTCGTGGCCGGGGAAGCATCGTGGTCGTGACCCCGTAAAGTCAATCGAAACATGGTCGTCTACCGGCGCACGCCGATCGCTGGGGATGTCGATGTCGTGGGCTTGGCCGGATGTGGCCAGCACGCGGTCGCGTCGGTGTCGCCGGTGATTAGTTATCGGTGATGTGCGCGGTCCAAGACAATTTTTGTGAAGGAGATATGGGTCGATGAGCACACCTCGTCCCGCCAAGACTCGTAGTGAGGGCCAGTGGGCGCTCGGTGAGCGCGAGCCGCTCAACGACAGCGAGAAGTTCAAGCAAGAAGACGCGCCGTTGAATGTGCGAGAGCGCATCATCAACAAATACTCAAAAGAAGGTTTCGACAGCATCGCCAAGTCCGACTTGCGGGGGCGCTTCCGCTGGATGGGTATCTACACCCAACGCGAGCAGGGCTACGACGGCAGCTGGACCGGCGACGAGAACATCGACACCATCGAGGCCAAGTACTTCATGATGCGGGTGCGCACCGATGGCAAGCCGTTGTCGGCTCACACGATGCGCACGCTGGGGAAGATTTCCCAAGAATTCGGCCGTGATACCGCCGACATCGGTGACCGGGAAAACGTGCAGTTCCACTGGGTCGAAATCGAAAATGTGCCCGAGATCTGGGACCGGCTGGCTTCGGTCGGCTTGAGCACCACCGAGGCCTGCGGCGATTGCCCGCGCAGCTTCCACGGTTCGCCGCTGGCCGGCGAATCGGTCGACGAGGTGCTCGATCCTTCGCCGGCGATCGAGGAGATCCTCCGACGCTTCCTGGGTAATCCCGACTACGCGAACCTGCCGCGCAAGTACAAGACCGCGATATCGGGTCTGCAGGATGTCTCCCACGAGACCCATGACGTCGCGTTCATCGGCGTCAATCACCCCGAGCGCGGCCCCGGGATGGACCTGTGGGTCGGCGGCGGTTTGTCGACCAACCCGATGCTGGCCCAGCGAGTCGGCGCGTGGGTTCCGCTCGACGAGGTGCCCGATGTATGGGAGGCGGTCACCAAGATCTTCCGCGACTACGGTTACCGGCGGCTGCGCTCCAAGGCCCGGCTGAAGTTCCTGGTCAAGGATTGGGGCATGGAAAAATTCCGTCAGGTTCTCGAGGACGAGTACCTTGGTCGCAAACTCATCGACGGTCCGGCTCCCGAGCGGCTCAAGCACCCGATCGACCACGTCGGGGTGCAGCGTCAGAAGAACGGCCTCAACGCGATCGGTGTTGCGCCGATCGCCGGTCGGGTGTCGGGCACCAAGTTGTGCGCGGTGGCCGACCTGATGGAGGAGGCCGGATCGGACCGGGCTCGGCTCACCGCGTACCAGAAGCTGGTCATCCTGGATGTGCCCGACGACAAGGTCGAGGCGATGGTGGCCGGGCTGGATAAGCTGGGGTTGCCGTCGCGGCCGTCGCATTGGCGACGGAACATGATGGCCTGCAGCGGTATCGAGTTCTGTAAGTTGTCGTTCGCCGAAACCCGGGTACACGCGCAGACGCTGGTGCCCGAGCTGGAGCAGCGGCTTGGCGATATCAACGCCCAGCTTGACGTGCCGATTACGGTGCACCTCAACGGTTGCCCCAACTCATGCGCCCGTGTTCAGGTAGCCGACATCGGCTTTAAGGGTCAGATGGTCGACGACGGCCACGGCGGCTCGGTCGAGGGCTTCCAGGTGCATCTGGGCGGCAGCCTCGGTTTTGAGGACAGCGATTTCGGCCGCAAGCTGCGCCAGCACAAGGTCACCGGTGACGAGCTCGGCGACTACATCGATCGGGTGGTGCGTAAATTTGTCGAACAGCGCCAAGACGGCGAACGCTTCGCGCAGTGGGCGATGCGGGCCGACGAGGCGGAGCTGCGATGACCGTGGAGGGAAGGACATTTACCGAGCAGGAGCTGCGCGATTTGGCCGAGCGCGGCGCCAAGGACCTCGACGGCGCCAGCGCGATCGACGTGTTGCGCTGGACCGATGAGAACTTCGGTGGCGGCAATGGTTCTCGCGACTGGGCTGCCTGCCGGTACGTGGTCGCGTCCAACATGCAGGACGCCGTGTTAGTGGATCTGGCCGCCAAGGTCCGCCCGGGCGTGCCAATCCTTTTCTTGGACACCGGCTATCACTTCGCCGAGACCGTCGGCACCCGCGACGCGGCCGAAACCGTGTACGACATCCACGTGCTCAACGTCGCCCCCGAGCACACGGTGACCGAGCAGGACGAACTTCTCGGCAAGGATCTGTTCTCCCGCGACCCACACGAGTGCTGCCGGCTGCGCAAGGTGGTTCCGTTGACCAAGGCGCTGAGCGGCTACCACGCCTGGGTGACCGGGCTGCGTCGTGTCGATGCTCCCACCCGCGCCAACGCGCCGCTGATCAGTTTCGACGAGGCGTTCAAGCTGGTGAAAATCAACCCGCTGGTCGGCTGGTCGGATCAGGACATGGCCGACTACATCGCCGAAAACAATGTGCTGGTCAACCCGTTGGTCGAGGAAGGTTACCCGTCGATCGGCTGCGCCCCGTGCACCACGAAGCCGGCCTTGGGCGCCGACCCGCGCAGCGGACGCTGGCAGGGGCAGTCCAAGACCGAATGCGGATTGCATAGCTCATGAGCACGCTGGTGCTCACCGCGCACGGCAGCAAAGATCCGAGATCGGCTGCCAATGTGTGCGCCGTCGCCGGATTAGTCGAGCGAATGCGGCCGGGCCTGGATGTGCGGGTGGCATTCTGCGAGCAAAACGCGCCGAATCTCGTTGACGTGCTTGCCGGCTTGCCGGATGGCCGCCGTGCGGTGGTGGCGCCCTTGCTGTTGGCCAGCGCCTACCACGCTCGCGTGGACATCCCGAAGCAGATCACGCGTGCCGGTGCGCATGGCGTGCGGCAGGCCGACGTCTTGGGCGAGGATGACCGATTGGTCTCGGTGGCGCGCGAGCGGCTCGCCGAGGTCGGCGTTTCCGGTCGCGACCGCGGCTTGGGTGTGCTGATGGTCGCGATCGGCTCGTCGGATGGCGCTGTGAACGCGCGTACCGCAACGGTGGCGGCAAAGCTGGCTGCAGGCACCCAATGGGTCGGTGCCACAATGGCTTTCGCGACTGGCCCGCAGCCCTCGGTGGCACAGGCGGTCGAACGATTGCGGTGCCGCGGCGCCCGTCGGCTCGTCATCGCACCGTGGTTCTTGGCGCCGGGACTCTTGCCCGACCGGGTGCAGGCCTACGCGCGGAAGGCCGGGATCGTGATGGCGGCGCCGCTGGGCGCGGACCGGCTGGTGGCCGAGACCGTACTGGACCGCTACGAGCAGACGGTGGCCGCGCGAACTGCGGCCTGAACTCCGCTCGATTTTTGGCGACGGCTAGCAATGCTGTGCCGGCCAGCTTATTTGTTCGCGTTAGGTGTGCGGCTGGTGATCTGCCGAGCAGGTGCCCGCACGGCCACCGGCGGGCGGGATTCGGTCCCCGGCCCGGGATAAGCTCGAAGTTGGCGGCGGACGCGTCGGGCTGGAGGACAGGACGGCGGCGCGCAAAGCCGCCGCGGAAGACGGCGTTCGGCAAGATTCCGATTGACGAAACACGCTGCGCTGCGCGGTACGACACCGGGAAGAAATGCGGAACTATGCTTGAAAGTAGCTGTTCGGAGGTCGCGTCGGGAACCGCCCCGAGTGCGCCGCTTGTAGGTGCGCACACGACGCTGCGCGCCGCGTGCGAACGAAACGGGCCGGCCGTCGTCGTCCGGACGTGCGGCGACGTAGATGCCAGCAACGAAGATGCCTGGCGTGCAGTGCTGAGTAAGACGGCCGCGACCGTCAGTGCGCCGGGTCCGCTCGTATTCGACATTCGCCACATGCATTTCGTGGGATGCGGTGCGATCCTCGTGTTGGCCCAGGAGGCGCGACGGTGTCGACGCCGTGGCGTTCCCTTGCATCTGGTGAATGATCAGCCGGTCGTGGTTCGGGTTTTAACCGCCGGGGGACTGCGTCCGTTGCTGTCGATTCATCCGACGGTTGAAACGGCATTGGCGGGGGCGATTCCCCCCGCGGCAACCTAAAGAGGTGGCAGCCCGAAAGTAGGCGTAAACGGTTTTGCGGCTGATGCCGAATTCCTTTGCCAACGCGGTTTTTTCTTCGCCACGGGCGGCGCAGTCGATGAGTGCGCGGATCCGATACTATTGACACCATGCCCGAGAAGACCCTTGGTGTCGTCGCCACCGCTGCCCAGCAGATGTTCGACGATCTGCAATCGGTCGGCGTCGACTTGACCGAGGTGTTCTTCGTCTCGGAAAACGAACGCGTCGAAAAGCTCCAACAGTCCTGGACCCAACTGCTGGCCGAAACTCGAACGCAGCTTTCCCCCGCCGCCGAATGAGCCCGGCTGGCACCCAGCATAGCGCCGGGCAGCGGCGCAACCCGCTGCGGGACAAACGCGACAAGCGGCTGCCGCGGATCGCGGGGCCGTGCGCGATGGTCCTTTTCGGTGTGACCGGTGACTTGGCCCGTAAAAAAGTGCTGCCGGCCGTCTACGACCTGGCCAACTACGGGCTGTTGCCGCATACGTTCGCGCTGGTCGGTTTCGGCCGCCGGGACTGGACCCACGACGATTTCCGCCGGATGGCCCGCGGCGCGGTCGAAGAAAACGCCCGCACAGCGTTTCGGCCGCCGATCTGGGACCGGCTCGCCGACGGGTTGCGCTTCACGCAAGGCACTTTCGACGACGACAAGGCATTCGCGCAACTCGCGCACACCCTGGCCGGCCTCGACGCCGAGCGCGGTACCGACGGCAACCACGCTTTCTACCTGGCGATCCCGCCCAAAGATTTCCCGGCGGTGTGCGGGCAGCTGGACAAAGCCGGGCTGGCGCGCTCGCAGAGCGGCCGATGGAGCCGTGTGGTCGTCGAAAAACCGTTCGGCCACAACCTGGCGACTGCGCGTGAACTCGACGCGGTGCTGAACAGCGTCTTTCCGGAGGAGTCGGTGTTCCGCATCGACCACTACCTGGGCAAGGAGACGGTGCAAAACATCTTGGCGCTGCGGTTCGCCAATCAACTGTTCGACCCGATCTGGAACGCGCACTACGTCGACCACGTGCAGATCACCATGGCCGAAGACATCGGCTTGGGCGGGCGCGCCGGCTACTACGACGGAATCGGCGCCGTCCGCGACGTGATCCAAAACCACCTGCTGCAGCTGCTGGCGCTGACCGCGATGGAAGAGCCGGTGAGCTTTCGGCCCTCGGAATTGCAATCCGAGAAAATCAAGGTGCTCTCGGCGACGCGGCTGGCGCAGCCGCTGGACGAGACCACCTGCCGGGGGCAGTACACGGCGGGCTGGCAGGGCGCACAGCACGTGATCGGGTTGCTCGACGAAGAGGGGTTCGCCAAGGACTCCACCACTGAAACGTTCGCCGCCATCACGCTGGAGGTCGACAGTCGCCGCTGGGCCGGTGTGCCGTTTTACCTGCGCACCGGAAAGCGGCTGGGCCGCAGGGTAACCGAGATCGCGCTTGTCTTCAAACGACCCCCGCACCTGCCGTTCGACGACACCATGACCGACGAGCTCGGCGCGAACGCCCTGGTGATCCGAGTCCAGCCCGACGAAGGGATCACGCTGCGGTTCGGGTCCAAGGTGCCCGGCAGCGCCATGGAGGTTCGCGACGTCATCATGAACTTCTCCTACGGCGCGGCGTTCACCGAGGAGTCACCCGAAGCCTACGAGCGGCTGATCCTCGACGTGCTGTTCGGTGAGCCGTCGTTGTTCCCGGTCAACGAAGAAGTCGAATTATCCTGGGAGATCATCGAACCCGTTCTCGATAACTGGGCCGCATGCGGAAAGCCGGAGCCTTACGAGGCGGGTACGTGGGGCCCGCTGTCGGCGTTCGCCATGCTGCGCCGGGCCGGCCGGGAATGGCGGCGGCCGTGACCGGCGACGCGGGGGCGCCGCCCGCGTGCAGGAGGGAGAAGCGACGCCGATGATCATCGACCTGCCGGACACCCGCACCGCCGCGATCAGCGACAAGCTCAAAGAGTTACGGGAGAAGGTCGGCGTGGCCAGGATGGGCCGCATCCTCACGCTGGTCATCGCGCCGGAACGCGACGCGATGCTCGAGGAGTCCATCCAGGCCGCGACTGCCGCCAGCCATGAGCATCCCAGCAGGATCATCGCGGTGCGGATTGGCGACCGCAGCGCAGCTGACCCGCGGCTCGACGCTCAATTGCGCACCGGCGGCGACACCGCTGCGGCCGAGGTGGTGGTGCTGGCGCTGTCCGGGCCGGTCACCGAGCACGCCGGCAGCGTCGTGCTGCGCTTCTTGTTGCCGGACTTGCCGGTGGCGGTGTGGTGGCCGGAGAATGCACCGGCAGCGCCTGCTCGCGACCCGTTGGGCAAGCTCGCGAGCCGGCGTATCACCGACGCGACCAACGGCGCCGACCCGTTGTCGGCGATCACGAGCCGGCTGCCCGGGTACATGCCCGGCGACACCGATCTGGCGTGGAGCCGGATCACCTACTGGCGCGCGCTGCTGGCCTCGGCGATGGACCAGCCGCCGCACGAGCCGATCATTTCGGCGCTGGTGTCCGGGCTGCGGACCGAGCCGGCCCTGGACGTGTTGGCGGGCTGGCTGGCCAGCCGAACCGACGGGCCGGTGCGGCGAGCGGTGGGCGACCTGAAGGTCGAGCTGGTGCGCCCCACCGAAACGATGACGCTGAGCCGGCCACAGCACAGCGTGACGGTGACATTGAGCCGGACCGGAAAGCCCGACGCCCAGCTCCCGTTGGCGCGCAGGGACACCCCCGAATGCCTCGCCGAGGAATTACGGCACTGGACTCCCGATCCGATCTATGGCGAGGCGCTGGAAGGCATCGACCGGGTGCAGTACGTGTGAGCGTCGTCGTGGAGACGTTTCCCGACAGCTACGCGCTAGCCGCCACCCGATACCGGCACCCGCCCAGCTGCCCGAACAGTGAGAGCGGGGCGGGCCAACTGGTCATACAGTCGCGCCCGCTGCTGTTCCAGATCCTCCAGCGACTCGTCGCCCACCCGCGCCTCCTGTCTGATTGTGTGATACGCAACCAGACTGCACTTCCGGCCAGCCTCAACTCCCGCTACCTACATTCGCGTCGCACACCCCGCATCGTCGCCGGCCGGCGGACTTGTCGGACCCGTGTGGTGTCATGCGGCTATGTCTTACCGCTGGGATCCCGAGGCGCGCGCTGTGCTCGATCCCGGGCTGCGCGGCGTTGTGCGAGTGCTGGGCGGACCGGGGACCGGCAAGAGCTGCCTGTTGATCCACGCCGCGGCGGCGCGCATCGCCGCGGGCGCCGATCCGGAATCGGTGCTGCTGCTCACGGGTTCGGGCCGAATCGGGGTGAGTGCTCGCAGTACGTTGACGGCGACGTTGCTGCGCTCGCAGCAGGCCGGTCCGTGCCGCGCGGTGATCCGCGAACCGCTGGTGCGCAGCGTGCACAGCTACGCGTTCGCCGTGCTGCGGCTGGCAGCACAGCGCGCCGGCGCTCCGCCGCCTCGGCTGGTCACATCGGCGGAACAAGACGAGATCATCGCCGAGTTGCTCGCCGGCGACATGGCGGACGGCGCCGATGCGACCACGGCGTGGCCGGCGCAGCTGCGGGCCGCGCTGGGCACCGCGGGGTTCGCCGCCGAACTGCGCGAGCTGCTGACCCGCTGCGCCGAACGCGGTGTCGACCCGCAGCAGCTGCAGCGGCTGGGCCGGCTGTGCGGTCGCACGGAATGGGTGGCCGCGGGCCAGTTCGCGCACAACTACGAGCAAGTGATGCTGCTACGCGCCGCCGTCGGGACGGCTGCGCCGCGGGCGACCACGCTGGCCGTCGGAGCTGCCGAATTGGTCGGAGCGGCGCTCGAGGCGTTCGCGGTCGATCCCGAGTTGCTGGCCGCCGAACGCGCCCGGATCGGTGTTCTGCTGGTTGACGACGCGCAGCAACTCGACCCGCAAGCAGCACTGTTGGTGCGGATGCTGGCTGCCGGCGCGGAGTTGACGCTGCTCGCCGGTGACCCTTCCCAGGCGGTATTCGGCTTCCGCGGCGCCGAGCCGGCAGCTTTGCTGGGCGACGACGCGCCGTCGGTGGCGCTGACGACATCACACCGCTGCGCCCCAGCGGTCGCCCGGGCTATCTCAGGCATCGCCGGTCGCCTTTCAGGCGGTTGTGAAATCGAAGGAGCTGAAGGCGATTCCGGATCGGTGGCGGTGAGGCTGGCGGCGTCCGGGGGCGCGGAGGCGGCGCTGATCGCCGATTCTTTACGTCGCGCGCACCTGGTTGAGGGAGTGCCGTGGTCGCAGATGGCGGTCATCGTCAGGTCGGTTCCGCGCGCCGCCGCGGGGTTGTCGCTCGCGTTGATGCGCGCCGGAGTGCCGGTCGCCGCGCCGACGGTCTCGGGATCGCTGGCCGAGCAGCCCGCGCCGCAGGCGCTGCTGACGGTGCTGACCGCCGCCGCCGACGGGCTGGACGGTGAGCGTGCGCTGACACTGCTTACCGGGCCGATCGGACGGGTCGACCCGGTTTCACTGGGTCAGCTGCGACGGGCGCTGCGTCGCACCGAAGTGAGCGGGCCGCCAAGCGAATTCGCCGACCTGTTGGTGAATGCCCTTGGCGACGGGGGATTGTCCCGGCTGACCCCGACGCAGGCCCGGCCGCTGCGGCGGGTACGCGCGGTGCTGGACGCCGCCGCGCGCTCTCATGCGCGCGGCCAAGACCCGCGCTATACCCTCTGGGCGGCCTGGCACCGCTCAGGTTTGCAACGACGCTGGCTGGCCGCGTGTGAGCGGGGCGGACCGGTTGGCGCTCAGGCCGGCCGAGACCTCGACGCAGTGACGGCTCTGTTCGACGCCACTGACCGATACCTGTCCCGTACTGCCGGCGCGTCGCTGCCCGGGTTGATCGACCACCTGGCCGCGTTGCCGATGCCCGCGGCCGGTGGCGGACCTACGGCCGCGGCTGAGCAGGTCAGGGTGCTCAGTGCGCACGCGGCGCTCGGCCACGAGTGGGACCTGGTGGTCATCGCCGGCCTGCAGGAAGGCTTGTGGCCCAACACGATTCCACGCGGCGGCGTGCTCGGCACCCAACGGCTGCTCGACGTCCTGGACGGGATCACCGAGAACGCGTCGATGCGCGCACCGCTGCTCGCCGAGGAGCGGCGACTATTGGTGGCCGCGATGGGCCGGGCGCGGAATCGGTTGCTGGTCACGGCCGTGGGCGGGGAGGCAAGCGACGGCGGTGAGGCGGCCTTGCCGTCGCCGTTCTTCTCCGAGATCGCGCAATGGGACACCGGCGGCGCCGATGTTGCTTTAGTCGATGGCAGCGACCGGCTGCAACCGGTCACGGCGCCGCGGGTGCTCTCGACGGTGGCGGTGGTGGGCCGGCTGCGCGGAGTGGTGTGCGCACCGCAGGACGCGGTGAGCGACGCGCTACGCTCCTGTGCGGCAACGCAATTGGCCCGCCTTGCCGCGGCAGGCGTGCCAGGTGCAGACCCGGCCGGATGGTACGGCATGACGCCGCTCAGCAGCACCGAACCGTTGCGGAGCGGAGACGATCACGTGATCACGCTGACTCCGTCGAGCCTGCAGATGCTGACCGACTGCCCGCTGCGCTGGCTGGTCGAACGCCACGGCGGAACCGACGCCCGCGACCTGCGCTCAACGATCGGTTCGATGCTGCATGCGCTGATCGCCGAATCGGCAGGCAGCGAGTCGCAGCTGCTGGCCGCCTTGGAACGGGCCTGGCAGCATCTGCCCTTCGAATCCCGTTGGTATTCAGCCAACGAATTGACCCGGCATCGCGCGATGATCCAGACGTTCTTAGCGTGGCGGGCGCGGACGCGTAGCGAGCTGACCGAGGTCGGGGTAGAAGTCGACGTCGACGGCGTGCTCGACGGCCGCGGCGGTGCCAGTGTGCGGCTGCGCGGCCGGGTTGATCGGATCGAACGCGACGCGGCCGGCCGGCTGGTGATCGTCGACGTCAAGACCGGCAAGACGCCCGTCAGCAAGGATGATGCGCAACGACATGCGCAGCTCGCCGCTTACCAGCTGGCGGTGGCCGAGGGTCTGGTAGCGCACGGCGAGGAGCCGGGCGGCGCGCGATTGGTCTATCTGGGCCGCACCGGACCGGGCGGCGCGACTGAACGCGACCAGGACCCGTTGACGCCCGAGGCGCGCGCCGAGTGGCGCAACCTCGTCCGGGAGGCTGCCGAGGCGACGGCCGGGCCGCAATTCATCGCCCGGATCAACGACGGTTGTGCGCACTGTGCGCTGCGGCCGAGCTGCCCGGCTCACGCCGGCACCGAGGGGGCGGTATGACGACATCGGTTGCAGCTCGCTACACTCCCGCCGAATTAGCCTCTGCATTAGGTCTTTTCGCGCCGAGTGCGGAGCAGGCGGCGGTTATCGCTGCGCCGCCCGGGCCGCTGGTGGTCATCGCGGGGGCCGGCGCCGGCAAAACCGAGACAATGGCGGCGCGGGTGGTGTGGCTGGTCGCCAACGGCTACGCCGAACCCGGCCAGGTACTGGGTCTGACCTTCACCCGCAAGGCCGCCGGTCAGCTGCTGCGACGGGTCCGATCCCGCCTGTCCCGGCTGGGCGGCACCGGATTGACAATCGGCAGCCGGCCGGGCCCGCCACCGGGTGAACCCGCCGGCGCCCCAGTCGTGAGCACCTATCACGCTTTCGCCGGCCAGCTGCTGCGCGACTACGGCCTGATGTCCGCGGACGCGGCAAAGCGCGCACAGCCCGTCGAGCCGGACACCCGGCTGCTCGACGAGACCGAACTGTGGCAGCTGGCGTTCGATGTCGTCAACGGATATCCCGGGGAGCTGAACACCGACAAGGCCCCGGCCGCGGTCACCTCGATGGTGCTGCGGCTGTCGGGTCAACTCGCCGAGCACTTGGTCGACACCGATCAGCTGCGCGATACGCATCTCGAGCTCGAACGGCTCGTGCACACCCTGCCTGCGGGCCGCTACCAACGCGGCGGACCCAGTCAGTGGCTGCTACGGATGCTGGCCACCCAGGCCGAGCGTGCGGAGCTGGTGCCGCTCATCGACGCCTTGCACCGCCGGATGCGGGCCGAGAAGGTGATGGACTTCGGCATGCAAATGGCTTACGCCGCGCGCCTGGCAACCGCCGTCCCGAAGGTCGGCGAGCAACTGCGCGGGCGCTACCGGGTGGTGTTGCTCGACGAATACCAAGACACCGGATTTGCCCAACGGATGCTGTTGTCGTCGCTGTTCGGCGGGGGAGTCGACGATCAGTTGGCGCTGACCGCCGTCGGCGACCCAATCCAATCGATCTATGGGTGGCGTGGCGCCTCGGCGACCAACCTGCCCCGGTTCAGCACCGACTTCCCGCGAACCGACGGCAGCCCGGCGCCGGTACTCGAACTGCTAACCAGCTGGCGCAATCCCCCGCGCACACTGCGCGTGGCCAACGCCGTGGCGGCGGACGCGCGGCGACGATCGGTGGCGGTGCGCGCGCTTCGTTCTCGCCCCGGTGCTGGGCCCGGCACCGTCTGCTGCGCGCTGCTGGCTGACGTGCAGGCCGAGCGGGAGTGGGTCGCCGATCATCTGCATCGGCGCTATCAGCGGGCCGCCGACGACGGTGTCGCACCCCCGACCGCCGCGATCTTGGTGCGGCGCAACGCCGATGCCGCACCGATGGCGGCCGCGCTGCGCGCGCGCGGCGTCCCGGTGGAGGTCGTCGGGCTGGCCGGATTGCTGTCGGTGCCCGAGGTCGCCGACGTGGTCGCGATGCTGCGGCTGGTTGCCGACCCGAGTGCCGGTACAGCCGCAATGCGGGTTCTCACCGGTCCCCGGTGGCGGCTCGCAGCCCGCGACATCGCCGCGCTGTGGCGCCGCGCCGTGGCGATAGACGGCGGGCCTGCAGCGCGCAGCGGTGATACCGCCGAGCGGATCGCCGAGGCGGCCGGGCCGGAGGCTGAGGCCGCGGGCCTGGCCGACGCTGTCGCCGACCCGGGGCCGGCGAGCGAGTATTCGGTGGTCGGGTATCGGCGCATCGTTGCACTCGCCGAGGAGTTGAGCGTGCTGCGCGGCCATCTCGGCCATCCACTTCCCGACCTGGTCGCCGAGGTGCGCAGGCTGCTCGGCGTCGACTGTGAGGTCAGGGCGGCGATGCCCGCCGCGTCAGGGTGGTCGGGCGCCGAGCAGCTGGACGCCTTCGCCGACGTGGTCAGCCGCTACGCCGAGGCGGCGACCGCGGCCTGTCTCGACGGTTTGCTGGCCTACCTGGATGCGGCCACTGTCGTCGAGAACGGCTTGCCCCCGGCCCAGAGCGTCGTCGCCCACAATCGGGTGCAGGTGCTGACCGTGCACGCCGCTAAGGGTTTGGAATGGCAGCTGGTCGCCGTGCCTCACCTGTCGGCGGGAGTGTTCCCGTCGACCGCGCAGGCGCGCACCTGGCTGACCGACGCCGCGGACCTGCCGCCGCTGCTGCGCGGCGATCGCGCGTCGGCGGGTGCGCACGGCGTCCCGGTGCTGGACACGTCGGACGTGACCGATCGAAAGCAGCTGTCCGACAAGATATCCGCGCATCGTCGCCAGCTTGAGCAGCGTCGCCTCGACGAGGAACGCAGGCTGCTTTACGTGGCCATCACCCGCGCCGAAGACACCCTGCTGCTGTCCGGTCACCATTGGGGCGCCACCGGGATCAAGCCGCGCGGCCCGTCAAATTTCCTGACTGAGCTCAAAGACATCATCGACCGGTCGGCCGCCGCCGGCGAACCATGCGGTGTGATCGAGCAGTGGGCGCCAACGCCGGCCGATGGCGACCGAAACCCCCTGCGCGACAGCATTCATGAGGCGGTGTGGCCGGTCGATCCGCTGGACGGACGCAGCGCCGACGTGCAGCGCGGGGCCGCCCTGGTAGCCGCGGCGATGTCGGCGCATGCACCACCGCCGCCGGCCGACGCCGACACCGAATGTTGGGCCGCCGACGTCGATGCACTGCTGCGCGAGCGTGCCCGCGCCGCACACCAGCCGGCGCCAACGCTGCCGAGCCAACTGTCGGTCAGCAGCCTGGTGGACTTGGCCCGCGAGCCGAAGCACGCGGCACAGCGGCTGACGCGCCGGCTCCCGATGCGACCAGACCCGCACGCATTGCTGGGCAACGCATTTCACGAGTGGGTCCAGCGGTTCTACGGTGCCGAGCGGCTCTTCGACCTCACCGACCTGCCGGGCGCGGCGGACACCGACACTACGCAGCCCGATGCCGATGAGCTGGCCACGCTGCAGGCGGCGTTCCTCGCGTCACCGTGGGCTTCTCGGACGCCGGTGGACGTCGAGGTGCCGTTCGAAATGGCCATCGGCGACACCGTGGTGCGTGGCCGCATCGACGCGGTTTTCGCCGACCCCGACGGCGGCGCCACCGTGGTGGACTGGAAGACCGGTGAGCCCCCGCGGGCGCCGGAGGCCGCCCGACACGCCGCCATCCAGCTCGGCGTCTACCGGCTGGCCTGGGCTGCGCTACGCGGATGCCCGGAATCATTGGTGCGCACTGCGTTTCATTACGTGCGCCCTGGCGTCACCGTCGTCCCCGACGTGCTGCCGGGGCCCGACGAGCTGGCCGCGCTCCTGGCCCAGCCCGCCGGTTAGGCGTTGCGGCGTACCTTGAACGCCTCGGCGATCATCGGGATTGCAACGGCAGCCGGGCCAGCGCGGCGATGCGCATCGGGCATGGCTTGTCCCACCACAGTCGAACCATGTTGACGTTCGCCGGGAACACACCGACGAACAATGCCGCGGCCGCCAGTGCAGCGTTGCGCCGAGTCCGTCGGGCCAGCAGCAGGGCGCCGATCGTAACCTCGGCGACACCGCAAACATAGGTATAGAGCCGCGGACTGCCGGGCAGCTCGGCGCGGACGATCTCGTCGAACGGTTTCGGCGCCAAAAAGTGGACGGCGCCGACGCCGAGCAGCAGCGCCGCCATCCAGTATGCGGCTGCCTGGCTGGCGCCACGCTGAGCTATTGGTGTGGTGGCGGTCATGGTTACATTGTGTCGTGCGCCCGCTCGAGCCGACGAACTGTGGCCAAAACTAGTCGGCGGCCGGGCGATCTCGACCAGACGCTGACCAAGCGCCCGGCGTATGCGCTGGTCGGAGTGCTGCGGGTTCCGGAACTGCCGATCGGCCCGGTGCGCGCCATCTGGCGGCGAGTGTTGATCGCACTGCTCGCGCTACTGGTCGCGGTGATCACCGTCTACCTCACCCGGGGCGGATACGTAGACGTCCGTGGGGACCGGATGTCGCTTCTGGACTGTGTATATTTCGCGACGGTGTCGCTGACGACCACCGGCTACGGCGACGTCACCCCGTACTCGGAGTCCGCCCGGCTCACCAACATCCTGATCATCACCCCGCTGCGGATCCTGTTCATCGTCGTGTTGGTTGGTACGACGCTTCAGGTGCTCACCGAACGGTCCCGGCAAGCGTGGAAGATTCAGCGTTGGAGGAGCAGAGTGCGCAACCATACCGTCGTGGTCGGCTACGGCACCAAAGGCAAAACCGCCGTCGCCGCGATTCTCGATGACGAAAACAGTCCCAAGGACGTCATTGTCGTCGACACCGACACGACCGCCCTCGGCCACGCCTCCAACGCCGGCCTGGTCACCGTGCACGGCGACGCGACCAAATCCGATGTGCTGCGTCTGGCGGCTGTCCAGCACGCGTCGGCGATCGTCATCGCGACCAGCCGCGACGACACCGCGGTGCTGGTCACGCTGACCGCCCGTGAAATCGCGCCCAATGTCAAAATCGTGGCGTCGATTCGGGAGGCCGAAAACCAGCATCTGCTAAAGCAATCCGGCGCGGACGCGGTGATCGTCTCCTCGGAGACGGCGGGCCGGCTACTGGGCGTGGCCACCACCACGCCCAGCGTGGTGGCGATGATCGAAGACCTGCTGACGCCGGCCGAGGGATTCGCCATTGTCGAGCGGGACGTTGAGCAAAGCGAGGTCGGCGGCTCTCCGCGGCATCTGTCCGAAATCGTGCTCGGGGTGGTGCGCGACGGCCAGTTGCTGCGGGTCGACGCACCCGAGGTCGACGCCATCGAGGCCGGCGACCGGCTGCTGTATGTGCGCAGTCCGAGCACGTGAGCGTGGCGATCGCAAGCGCGGCGGAGCCGGGCGCAGCGTGTCGCCACAGGAGGGTGTAGCAGATGGACTTTCAGTTGCAAAGCGTGCCGTTGCTGTCGCGCATCGGCGCCGACCGCGCCGATGCCGTGCGAACCGACGTCAATGCGGCCGCTGAGGGCTGGCCCGAAGCCGCTCTGCTACGGCTGGACTCGCGCAATCAGGTGTTGGTCGCCGACGGCCGGGTGGTGCTGGGCAGCGCGAAGGCATTGGCCGACAAGCCACCGCCGGATGCGGTGTTTTTGGGCCGCATCGAAGATGGTCGACAAGTGTGGGCGGTCCGCGGCCCACTGGAACCACCCGACGATCCGAACCTGTCAACCGTAGTGGCCGATCTGCGCCGGGCAGGCCAGCTCTTCGACGACGTCGGCGCACAGCTGGTGTCGTCGGCCGCAGCGCTGCTGAACTGGCATGCCAGTGCCCGGTTCAGCTCGGTGGACGGTTCGCCTACCAAGCCGGCCAGGGCCGGCTGGGCCAGGGTCAATCCCGTCACCGGTGACGAGGAATTCCCGCGCATCGACCCGGCAATGATCTGCCTGGTGCATGATGGCGGCGACCGGGCGGTGCTGGCCCGTCAAACGGTGTGGCCGCAACGGATGTTCTCGCTGCTGGCCGGCTTCGTCGAAGCCGGCGAGTCGTTCGAAACGTGTGTCGCGCGGGAAATCCGCGAAGAAGTCGGCTTGTCGGTCCGCGACGTGCGCTATCTGGGCAGCCAGCCGTGGCCGTTCCCGCGCTCGCTGATGGTCGGCTTTCACGCGATCGGCGATCCCGACCAGGAGTTCTCCTTCAACGACGGGGAGATCGCCGAGGCGGCCTGGTTCGCCCGCGACGAGGTGCGCGCCGCGCTGGCGCTTGGTGATTGGAGCAGCGCCGCGGACGCGCCGCTGCTGCTACCCGGATCGGTATCGATCGCGCGGGTGATCATCGAATCCTGGGCTGCGCTCGATGCCGGGTAGTTAAGGACCAAGGTCGGTTGTCAACGATCGCGGTTCGCGTGTCGCGTTTTTCGCTTCCACGCCGCTGATTGAGGCGATGCTGGTGATGGGCGTGCTGGGTTCGGGCCGGTAGGGCTCTTTTTTGTTGTAGCGCGGCAGTGGGGATTTGACCTTGCGCACGCTGGTGCCTGGTCGCCGCGGTGGGAGCACGTCGGCGAGGGGTCGGTCGCCGGGTCGGGATTCGACCGCTGTGAGCACGGCCCGGCGGATCGCCTGGTAGACGGTGAGCAGCGCCCCGCCCGCGCATCTCTCCGTCAGGGTGCCGTGGCACGACACCGACTGGACCGGCCGGGTGTGTGGGAACCCTGGAAGGAACCACTTCTGCTCCGTGCTGAAGAACATCAAGGAAAAGAAGAACTCCGAGATCGAAGCCGAGGACAGCGGGCTGTCGTGGATTGATCTGTCCCGGGACCGGGTCCCGCCCTGCGTGTTTGAGCGCGGCGGGTTCATGCGCGAGTCAACAGCCCCAGGGCGGCTTCGCCGTCCTCCGTGGAGGTTGAAAATTTTTCCCTGATCTCGCGTTGACGGGGGGTCGGGTCGCGCAGGATGTGGTGGTGCGTATCGCGGTCGATCCCGGTCGCTTTGTGGTGCTGCTGAGCCTGTGAGTCAACTGTATAGTGCCGCTACGCGCACCATCGACGCGTCCACCGTGGCCGATGCGGAACTCCTAACCAATCCCTACCTGTTCTATGAGATCGACCGGCGCCGCCGGGACGGCATCGGCCTGGGCATCATCGACCGGGGCATGTTCCCTCGGTTCGCGACCGCCCAAGCAACCCTCGATCTTCACCCCTGCTCCAACCCGTTGCCGAAGCTTCCGACGATCGACGTGTCCGCGCCCTCGGCGGCAAGCTCGAAGAGGTCGGTTTCGGGATCGCATGCCGGGTCGAGGTCCAGGTCACCGAGCCGCTTTCGGAGCCGTGGTTCGTCGAGCAGACGCTCGCCGGGTTCCTCCGAAAATCTGGTCGCTGGGATGAGGAGTTCGGGTACGCCGTTGTACCCGGCGTGGAGCTGTCCACCCAGCCGGTGAGGACGAGTAGACGGTTCATCTCCGGCGGCATGATGACGACGATCAGGGTCTGCCGAGGAACCGACCGGTGGCTGGTATGGCTTTGGTGGTCATGGTGACGGTGTCGATCCGAGGGGACTTGCTGGGGCAGAACCGATTCCGGTCCGGTCGGTATCAACACCAGTTGGCCCCTTCCCGGCCAGGACGTGGTAGACCACGCCGGTGACTCATGTGCGTCCAAGCAGGCGATGATCGTCGTCCGCACCGTCGAATCCGGAGAGCAGGCCGTGGCCGAGGGCCAGCTGGTCTGTCCTCACCGCGGCTGCGGCGGCACCCTGCAGCGGTGGGGCTACGGTCGCCGCCGGCACGTCCGCGGCCTCGGCACACAGGTGATCAACGTGCGGCCCCGGCGGGTGCGCTGCGGCACCTGCCAAACCACCCATGTCCTGCTGCCGGCGTCGTTGCAGCCACACCGCGCGGATGCCACCGAAGTGATCGGCACCGCGCTGGCCAACAAAGCCGCAGGTATGGGGCATCGGCGGATCGCCACCGCGCTGGGGCGCTCACCATCGACTGTGCGTCGCTGGCTGCGCCGCGGACGCGACCATGCTCATCTGACACGGCTATGGCAGTGCGGCGCCCAGCAACTGATCCGGCTTAACGCCGACGCGTTCAATCAGCTGACCGCGGCCGGCAACCCGTTGCGCGACGCGCTCACCATGCTGGCTGCCGCGGCCTGGTGGACGCAGCGGCGGTTGGACATCAATGAACCCCTGTGGACTCTCATCGGCCTACACACCGGAGGCAGGCTTCTGGCGGCACCGGGCTGATTCGCCCTGCGGCTCGATCTACGGGGTCGGGCTTTGCTCTCGCGCGCCCGACTGCCGCCGTCACCGTGAACACCAACGCGCGCCGCCACGGCGTCATGACGCTGCCAGGTTGATGTTCACCCGCGCCAACGCCACGCTGGGGGCGAATTGGTCGCTGCACGATCTTCGCCACACCGCGGCGTATCGGATGGCTCGGGATCCGCAGGTCTCTCTCTGCGACGTGCAATGGGTGATGGGTCACGCCCATCTTTCGACCACGCAGCGCTATCTCAACCCGCTGGCCCAGGACGTGATCGAGGGCGTGTTGGCCTTCCACGCCCGCCGAGCCGAACACGGACCGGTGTCGCCGCCGGCGGCTGGATACCGCGCCGAGAGCCTTCAGATGTTATTCGGTAAGGACGCCGTGTGAACCCCGCTGAAAGCTTGCAAACCCTGCCGCAGCAGCAGACGGCTGCCCCGATAGCGGCAGCACCTGCCCCGGCCGTTACCGGGGCGCAGATGTTGTCCCGGTTTCCGCCGCGGTCGCCGCGGTCGCCGAGGTTGTCGTGGCCAGCGACCGAGGCCGGTCGGTCGGAGGTCCTGAGCAAGCTGCTGACGCCGCCGTTCGCGTTGAATCATGCGGGTAGTCAACAGAAGCGGCGGTTGGCTGTGTTGTCCGTGGTGAGTTGGCTGCAGGCTCAGCCCGGCGATACGTGGCAGGGTCGGTGGCGCTCCAGCGGTGCAGAAGATCAGCGGGACTGGCGGGACCTGGTGGGCGCCGGACCGGGTCCCTGCGCAGCGCCGCGGTGCACACCGGGAAGCCGCCGTCGCACCTGAGTCCCGGTCTGCTGGTGTTGATCTGCGCCGACGTGATCCGACCGAGTCTGGGTTGGATGCTGACCTCACCGCAGGTCCGCCGCAACCTTGCTGTCGAGATGGCCCGCACCCGCGACACCACCACCTTCGCTGAACTCGACAGGATGTGCGCAGCGGGCGACGTGGGCTTGCAGGTCGGCCAGCAGGCGTTGACCCGGATCGCGGTGATCATGGCCGCGAAGGGAGGGACGGTCGGCGACGTGCGGGTCGGGGACTGCTTGGAACTGCTCGCCATCGCCGCGGCGTCTGAGCAACACGACATGCACGCCCGCAGCCCGCTGTTCTATCAGCTGCTCCATGCTCGCGGCGACTGGGGCGAGGACACTCCCGCGGCGATTCAGGTGTTCTCCGGCCGGGGACAGCCCAGCTGCGAGCAGCTCATCGATCGCTACCGGATCCAGTGTCGGCCGGTGCGGGACGTGCTGGTCGACTACCTGCGCGAGCGGCAGCCCTCGGTGGACTTCTCGACGCTGCAACGTTTGGCGTATCTGCTCGGCAAGCTGTTCTGGGCGGACCTGGAGGCCCATCACCCTGGCATCGACTCGCTGATGAGCCTGACACGCGAGGTTGCCGCTGCCTGGAAGCAGCGGGTGATGACCAAAACCAGGACGACCGCTACCGGTGACGGCGGGAAACAAACGCAGGTATCTGCCCGATTGGACGGGCGCAGCGTGATGACGGCGGTCAGGGCGTTCTACCTCGACATCGCCGAGTGGGCCGACGACGATCCGGCTCGTTGGGCGCCGTGGGCGGTGCGTTGCCCGGTCAGCGCCAGCGACGTCTCCCACAAGAAAGACCGATCACAGCGCAAGTCTCGGGTGGACCAACGGACCCGAGAACGGCTGCCGGTACTGCCGGCCCTGACCGCCTGGGTCCAACGCGAACGCGACATCACCGCCGCGGTGCTGCACGCCGCGCGCAGTGCCGCCCCGGGTGCGCTGTTCACCGCGGGCGGGTTGACTCTGCGCCGCTCGGTGATGAAGACTCCGACGACTGGACGGATCTGGGCCGAACATCCCGACAGCGGGCAACGACGTGACGTCAGCTTCGAAGAACACCGCGCATTCTGGACCTGGGCTATGGTAGAAGTGTTGCGGCACACCGGGATACGGATCGAGGAACTGACAGAACTGTCTCACCACAGCCTGATCCAATACCGGCTGCCGACCACCGGCGAGCTGATCCCGCTACTGCAGATCACCCCGTCCAAGACCGATCAGGAGCGGTTGTTGGTGATCTCGCCGGAACTGGCCGATGTGTTGTCCACCATCATCGCCCGCATCCGCGGGGACCAACCGGACGTCCCACTGGTGGTGTCCTACGACAAGAACGAACGCGTCTACAACCCACCCATGCCGCTGCTGTTCCAATGGCGGCGGCGGCTCGAGATACGCGCGGTCTCCGAAACGTCGCCGCGCGGCTACCTCGACCACGCACTCACCGCGACCGGGATCACCGACAGGACCGGCAGTCCGTTGCGCTACACCTTCCACGACTTCCGCCGGTTGTTCATCACCGACGCGATCATGCACGGCATGCCGCCACACATCGCCCAACTCGTCGCCGGGCACCGCGACATCAACACCACCATGGGATACAAGGCGGTCTACCCCGACGAAGTCATCACAGGACACCGGGCGTTCATTGCCCGCCGTCGTGCGCAACGTCCCAGCGAGGAATACCGAACCCCCAGCGACGAGGAATGGGCCGATTTCCTCGGCCACTTCGAACGCCGCAAGGTCGCCGTCGGCGACTGCGGACGCTCCTACGCCACACCTTGCATCCACGAACACAGCTGCCTGCGCTGCCCGCTGCTGCGACCCGACCCCGACGAACGCGGCCGCCTCACCCAAATCCGCGACAACCTCCTGGACCGCCTCGCCGAAGCCGAAACGAACCGTTGGTTCGGCGAGGCCGAGGGCCTCAAAGTCAGCCTTGCCGGCGCCCGCGACAAACTCGCCCAGATGGACCAGATCGCCACCCGCCGCGACACTGCAGTGCGCCTGGGCATACCAACTTTCTCCGACGCCGCCGGACGCGTCAGCCGCAGCGGGCCTGACCACAACCAAAACCACTGACCACCAGCCACTTTCGACGACCCGAGCTTGATCATCGTCTAGTTCGGAGAAGACGTCAGCGACGCGGCGTGGCTGGCAGACCTCGCCGCACACGGGCTGGTTCGCGGGTCGTTCGTCCCGCCGCCGCCGATCCGTGAGTTGCGGGATCTGACCCGCGCCCGCACCGCCCTGGCCCGTGAACGGGGCCGGTTAGTGCAGAAGATCGAGAAAGTCCTGGAAAGCGCCGGGATCAAACTGTCGTCGGCGCCCAGCGACATCACCGCAGTATCGGGGCGGGCGATGCTAGAGGCGTTGATCGGCGGTTGCCGCGACCCCGAGGCGATGGCCGACCTCGCCAAACGGAAACTACGCCGCAAGATCCCCGAGCTGACCGAGGCGCTGGGCGGCCGGTTCACCGAGCATCACGGGTTCCTGATCCGGATGCACCTGGATCTGATCGATCAGCACACCCTGGCATTGGCGAGGGCGGAGGCCCGTATCGAGGAGGCAATGACACCTTTCACGGGAGCCCGGGAGCTGCTGTGCAGCATCCCGGGCTGGTCGACGAAGATCGCTGAGGTGTTCACCGCCGAGACCGGCGCGGACATGAGCGTGTTCCCCACCTCCGCCGAACTCGCCTCCTGGGCCGGGATGTCACCCGGAGCCAACGAATCCGCCGGCAGGGTCAAATCAACCAAGACCCGCCCCGCCAACAGGCGCCTCAAGGCAGCCGTCGGCATCGCCGCATCGGCTGCGGCCCGACCGGCCAACACCACGTTCTTCGGCGCGAAATTCCGCCGTATCACCGCACGGCGTGCACCGATGAAAACGATCGTCGCCGTCGAGCACGCCATGGTCACCGCGGCGTGGCACATGCTGGCCGGCGGCAAGTTCTACCGTGACCCCGGACCCGACTACTACACCCGACGCCGGCCCGAACACATCAAAGCCAACCCCGTCCGACAACTCGAAGCACTCGGCTACCGCGTCATCCTCGAGAACCCGACGCGGCATAGACAAACACAAAACCGACCAGCCGTCACTGACCACGTAGCCGGTTACCGACGCCTGTGCTCACCAGCTGTGGGCACCTCAATTTTCGTAGGAACGCGCAGGTTTGTCGGTTTCGTCGTCGTCACGGTTATACCGGGGAAGATCCTCCTCCCAGCCCATCAATTTCGTGGTGATGATGAACTTGTTGCCGTCGTTGTAGGAGCGGCCCATAGCAGTCGAGCCCATAGCAGTCGATACGTTGACAATGAAATCCCACACGTCGTAGCGATGCCCGATCAACGGCTCCATCACGTCGAGGTCGATCTCGAAGCCCTCTTCGTTTTCCAGCCGATAGAAAGTGCCCGCGTCTTCGACGACGAACGAATCGTCGTCGGCGTACTCGTTCATGAGTTCGGCCACGACTACCTCGATCTCCGCGCTTTTCATCAGACACAGCACCACACGGCGCGACTCCACGACGGGAGCCTCCGCCCCCTCGCCGTACATCCGATCTTGCAGCGCCTGCGGGTCGAATTCGTCGTTCGCGACGCGCTGCGCGGTCGTGATGATTTGGAGCCTGTGCTTGTGGTCGCCAGCCGCCGTTGCCGGCGGTGGATTGTCAAAGGTCATTTTTCTGCTCCATCGAAGGGGGGTGCCGGTAACAATCGTCTCACCGGGTACATGAAGCCCTGTTCGTCCCCGGTGCCCCGGTTTTCAGCACCGCCAGGATCGCCTCGGCCGAACGCGAAAGCAGCAGAGCGACAGACTGTCCCGGACCTGCACCACCTTCGCCAACCCGACGCGTTCGACGTCTCATCGAGTTCCCGGTAGGTCAGCGACCAACCCTCACCCTCGTCACTAAGTGGTTTCGCTCGTAAGTTCGTCGGGGGTCAGGTTTAGGCGGTTGGGTCGTCGAGGTAGAGGCCGCAGGCTGTGTCGAGTGCGTCTTCGGGAGCGCCGGCGGTGAACCCGGTCGGCAGAATCGAGTCTTCGTAGCCGTCCTTGCTGGCGAGGTAGATCGCGAAGCCCCACCGGGCGGCTGATCCGCCGTAGCGCAGCCGCATGAGCGGTAGGCGGTCGCCGTCGGGCAGGCGTGCGCTGACGTAGGCGAAAACACCGCGAAAGCGCACGTCGACGCCGTCGAGCTGGGGCCACCGTTGGTGGGCGTGTGCAGTCAGCCGTTGCTGCAGCGACGTTTTCGTTGATGCGGGCGGGGCGGGCATAGTCAGCGATCGTGCCCGATCGCGTGTCGCTGAGCAATGAAACGCACGTGATGAATGAGGCTCAAGTGGCAATTATGAATCTCACGCCTCGTGGAGCAGACGACATGCCACCCGCCGACCGCATCACCTTGACCGGGTCGCAGCGACGAGAACTCAAACGCCTGATCCGGGCCGGCCGCACCGAGCAGCGCATGGTGATCCGGGCCAAGATCGTGCTAGCCCCGTAATTCGCACATGAGGTGCGGTGGGTCGGCTCGTCATCTGGATCCTATGGTCGCCGGTGCTGCCATCCCTCGGCGTTCTCGGCGATTTGCACCGACAGCGCCTGGAGTTCGGTGATGAGTTCGTGCAGGCGGCGGGAGTTGTCGAACCAGGGCCGGTAGCGCTGCTCCTGTTCGGGGGTGAGCTTGCGGGTGATGGCCTGGCCGTCGCTCTTGCGGATCCAGCTCAGGTACGGGCCGTGCAGGACGGGCGGGTCGGCTTGGCAGTGACAGCCGGGCCGGCCGCAGCTGGTCGTGCGCCGGACGATGCTGCCAGGCAGGGCATAGTCGATCGCGGCCAGCTCGGCGAGGATCTCGCGGACCCGAGCCTGGCGTGGTGTCTGGTGCGTCATGACCCTGATTCAACCTCTGCGCCCCGGCGTGTCACCATCATCTTGAATCCTATATCATTCAAGATGATGGTGTGACATGCCAGCAGGCGACGGTGCGGGTTCGGTACGGTCCGGCCAGCACCGAGCAGGTGCTGGGGGCGTTGCCGGTGGCGGCCGGGTTGTGCCGACGGCTGGACATCGCGGGCATCATCGACCGGGCGGTTCCGGCGCGCGAGATCGCCCACGCCACACACGGGCAGGTGATCGAGGCGCTGATCGCCAACCGGCTGACCGCACCGTCGCCGATGATCCACGTGGCGGCGTGGGCGCGCCAGTTCGCCATCGAGCACGCGTTGGGCCTGGATCCGGGCGTGCTCGACGACGACCGCATCGCGCGGGCGTTGGATGCGCTGGCGCCGGTGGCCGAGCAGGTGACCGGCTCGGTCGGGGCGGCCGCGATCGGGGCGTACGGCATCGACGTGTCGCAACTGCACTGGGACATGACCTCGATCAGCCTCTACGGCGACTACCCGGCCTGTGACACCGACTTCCCGCAGCCCGAGTTCGGTCATCCGAAGGACCGCCGGCCCGATCTCAAGCAGATCCAGGCCGGCGCCGCCACCGCCGCCGGCGGTGCGGTGCCCTACATCGCCGAACGCGACACCACCCGCCCGGCCGAACAGCGCGGCCGCTACCGCGTCGTCGAGGACACCATGACCATCACCGGGCCCCGCAAGAAAGACCCGTCGTACGCGGTGCGCCGGGTGTTCGTCTACTCCTCGGCCCGCGCCGCTGCCGCCCGCACCAAAAAACTCGACCGCGCCCGCGACGACCCTCGACTGGCACTTCGACCAGGCCGCCATCGACGCCGAGGCCGCCACCGACGGCTGGTACGCGCTGCTGACCAACCTGCCCGCCACCATCACCGCCGCGGACGTGGTGGCGCGCTACAAAAACCAGCCCGGCACCAGCGAACGCCGCTACCACGACCTGAAGGGGCCCCTCGCCGCCGCGCCGATGTTCCTGCACACCCACCGGCGCATCGCCGCACTCATCGGCGTGCTCTGCCTCGCCCTGCTCATCTACTGCCTCGTCGAACGCGAAGCCCGCCGCAACCTCGCCCCCGCCACCAACCTCGACGGCCTCTACGCCGGCCGACCCGCCAAACCCACCGCCGGCCTGATCTTCACCGCCCTCGCCACGCTACGGCTGCGAACCGCCACCGCCGACGCCACACCAGAAATAGCGCAGCCTGACGCCCTCCAGCTACGCCTCCTCCACCTACTCCAGATCGACCCACGGCGCACGCGCTAACCCGATCCAGGGCGCACGCGACGACACCGACCCACCGCACCCCATGTGCGAATTACGGGGCTAGCCGCAGCCCGGAGTTGCGCTCATCCGGCGAATCTACCGGGGGAGCGGGAACGCCCGACTATCCTTAAGGGTAGTCAGAACCGTCAGAAATCAGTGTTACCCCCACCCGTTTGCTTCGGGATTATGGGTGTCGGACCAGAAAGCATCCGTTCGGCCGCTACAGGCCTGATGGCCGAATTGAAGGGGAGACATCTTGAGTTTGAAGACAAGTGTCGATGACATTAAGCGCAACCTGCCCCTCGTCCGGGACGAGATCACGGATACCGTGGCCAAGGTCGATGAACCGCAGGTGGCCGACCTCGCGCGCCACCTCTGCCGGCACTCTCGGGTGTTCGTCGCCGGAGCGGGTCGCAGTGGGCTGGTCCTGCGGATGTTCGCGATGCGGCTGATGCACTTTGGTCTGACTGTGCATGTGGCCGGAGACACCACCACTCCGGCGATCAGTTCCGGTGACCTGCTGTTGGTGGCGTCGGGGTCAGGAACGACCTCGGGCGTGGTCAAGTCGGCCGAGACGGCCAAGAAGGCCGGAGCGCGCATCGCCGCGTTCACCACCAATCCGGATTCGCCGCTGGCTGCACTCGCCGACGCGGTGGTGGTCATTCCGGCGGCCCAGAAGACCGATCACGGCTCCAGTATTTCGCGCCAGTACGCCGGATCCCTGTTCGAGCAGGTTCTTTTCGTCGTCACCGAGGCCGTGTTCCAGTCGCTGTGGGACAACAGCGACGAAGAGGCCGAAGAGCTCTGGCTGCGGCACGCCAATCTCGAGTGACCGGGCCGTTCAACCCGCTTCCACACCAACCACAGTTCCATACCCATCGCAGTTCCCAACAGAAAGAAGGCACACAATGAAGCTCCAAGTCGCCATGGACCTCCTGACCACCGAAGCCGCCCTCGAACTGGCAGGCCAGGTTGCCGAATACGTGGACATCATCGAACTCGGCACGCCACTGATCAAGGCCGAAGGGCTGCCCGCCATCACCGCCGTCAAGGCCGCCCACCCGGACAAGATCGTATTCGCCGACCTCAAGACGATGGACGCCGGTGAACTCGAGGCCGACATCGCCTTCAAGGCCGGCGCCGACCTGGTTACCGTGCTTGGCGTAGCCGACGACTCCACCATCGTTGGTGCCGTCAAGGCAGCCAAGGCCCACAACAAGGGCGTCGTCGTTGACCTGATCGGCGTGGCCGACAAGGTCACCCGCGCCAAGGAAGTCCGCGCGCTGGGTGCGAAGTTCGTGGAAATGCACGCCGGCCTGGACGAGCAGGCCAAGCCCGGTTACGACCTGAACGGACTGCTCGCCGCCGGAGCGACGGCCCGCGTTCCGTTCTCCGTGGCCGGTGGCGTGAATGTCGACACCATCCCCGCGGTGCAGAAGGCCGGCGCTGAGGTTGCCGTCGCAGGCGGCGCCATCTACGGCGCAGCCGACCCCGCAAAGGCCGCGAAGGAACTCCGCGCCGCCATCGCCTAGCGATCCGATCAAAGGTGGCGTCCCGCACCCTTAAGGGCGCGGGACGCCACTTTTGCGGCGGGCCCCTGCAATTTTCAGGGGGCGCAGTCGTGGAACTTCTTGCCCGCTCCGGCGTCATCGCGGGCGGGCGCTACCGGTTCGAAAGCTGGAAGCTCCGCCATGTCTGTTACTTATGTTGATTCGAGTGTGAGGTCCGGACACAACCCGCTCCGGGATCCGCGCGACCGTCGGTTGAACCGCATCGCCGGTCCGTCGTCCCTGATCCTCTTCGGAGTCACCGGAGACCTGGCCCGCAAGAACGACCTCGCCAACCGGGGCCTGTTGCCGCCGAGCTTTCCCTGGTGGGTTTTGCCCGGCGCGAATGGGATGCCAGGGACTTCGCCGCCGAGGTCAAGGCGTCCGTCATGGCTTATGCCCGGACCCCGTTCGACGAGGCCGTGTGGAAGCAGCTCTCCGGAGGCATCCGCTTTGTGCAAGGCGAGTTCGACGACGACCAGGCGTTCAAGCGGCTCAGCGCAACGATCGACGAGCTGGACGAGCAGCGCGGCACCCGGGGCAACCACGCGTTCTACCTCTCGATCCCGCCGAAGGCCTTCGAACAAGTCTGCCGCCAGCTGTCCCGGCATGGATTGGCGCAGGCCGAGGGCGGCAAGTGGCGCCGGGTGGTGATTGAGAAACCATTCGGGCACGAACTCGAGTCAGCCCGCCAGCTCAACGACACCGTCGAGTCCGTGTTCCCCCCGGACGCCGTGTTCCGGATCGATCACTACCTGGGTAAAGAGACGGTCCAGAACATCCTGGCCCTGCGCTTCGCCAACCGGCTCTTCGAGCCGCTCTGGAACGCCAACTACGTTGACCCGTCCAGATCACCATGGCCGAGGCCATCGGCACCGGCGGCAGGGCCGGCTACTACGACGGCGTCGGCGCGGCCCGCGACGTCATCCAGAACCACCTGCTCCAGCTCCTGGCCCTGACCGGCCATGGAGGAACCGATCTCGTTCAACGCCGACGACATGCGTGCCGAGAAGGAAAAGGTTCTGGCCGCGGTCGAGCTGCCGGACGACCTGTCGACCCACTCGGCCCGCGGGCAGTATTCCGGCGGCTGGCAGGGTGGCGAGCAGATCCGCGGTTGTCTGGACGAAGAGGGCATTTCGGCCGACTCCGCCACGGAAACCTACGCGGCCATCCGCCTGGACATCCACACCCGGCGCTGGTCCGGAGTGCCGTTCTACCTGCGCGCCGGCAAGCGCCTGGGCCGCCGCGTGACGGAAATTGCCGTGGTGTTCAAGCGCGCACCCAACCTGCTGTTCCGTGATTACGGTGAGGACGACTTCGGCCAGAACGCCGTCGTGATCCGGGTACAGCCCGACGAGGGCGCCACGATCCGGTTCGGGTCCAAGGTCCCGGGCACCCAGATGGAGGTCCGCGACGTCACCATGGACTTCGGCTACGGACACTCCTTCACCGAGTCCAGTCCCGAGGCGTACGAACGGCTCATCCTGGACGTGCTGCTGGGCGAGCCGCCGCTGTTCCCCCGGCACACCGAAGTCGAATTGTCCTGGAAGATCCTCGACCCCTTCGAGGGCTACTGGGCCAGCCTCGACGAACAGCCAGAACCGTACGCGCCCGGAAGCTGGGGCCCCGCCTCGGCCGATGAGCTGCTTGCCCGCGGCGGACGAACCTGGAGAAGGCCATGATCGTAGATCTTCCCGACACCACCACCACGAACATCGCCAAGAAGATCGTGGCCCTGCGTGAGCAGAGCGGTGTGATCGCCCTCAGCCGGGTGTTGACCCTCGTGGTGGTGACCCGTTCCGGGCTCGAAGAGGAGGCCATCGAAGCCGCCAACGAAGCCAGCCGGGAACACCCCTGCCGGATAATCGTCCTCACCGACGGCGGGGCTTCGGCTCCGAACCGGCTGGGCGCCCAGATCCGGGTGGGCGGGGACGCTGGCGCCTCCGAAGTCATCATCCTGCGCAGGTATGGGGAACTCGCCGCCGAGAGTGAATCCCTGGTTGCCGGGCTGCTGCTGCCCGATGCGCCGACCGTGGCTTGGTGGCCGCGCGGCGCACCGAACAACGCCAGCGAGACCTCTATCGGACGCATCGCCCACCGCCGGATCACCGACTCCGCGAACGAGGGCGAACCCCAGGTGGCTTTGGAGAACATCCGGAACACCTACAAGGCCGGCGACACCGACCTCGCCTGGACCCGCCTCACGAACTGGCGGATCCAGCTGGCGGCGGCGCTGGACCATGTGGATGCTTCGCCCGTCACAGCCGTCACCGTCGAGGGCGCCTCGGACTCAGCCAGCACCCTGCTCCTCGCAGCATGGCTCAAGTTGTCTCTGAAGGCTCCGGTTACTGTTGTCGCCGAGCGCGCAGGGACGGGTATCCACAGTGTCCGCCTCTGCCGTGACACCGGGGATGTCCTGTTGTCCCGGCCAGATCGCTCAGTGGCTGAACTGACCCAGCCGGGACAGCCCACGCAGCGGATCTCCCTGCCCCGCCGCACCCTCAAGGACTGCCTCGCCGAAGAGCTCCGCCGCCTCGACCCCGACGGGGTCTTCGGAGAAACGGTTCGTGGTCTCGGTACTTTCAAGGTGCGCCGGAAAGCAGCGTGACATTGACGCCTCAGTGCGTCACCGGAGTCCGTGGCTGTGTGCCAGTGCGATGGCCTCGGTGCGTGAGCCGACGTCGAGCTTCCTGAACAAGTTCCGCACATGGAACTTGACCGTATTCTCGCTGATCCCCAGCATTGCGGCGATGGTGCGGTTGCGGTGTCCGGCGACAAGGTGCTGGAGCACTTCCACCTCCCGGGCAGCAAGGTCCCATCCGGCGACATCTCCGGTCGGGCGTGTCGGCATATCCAAGGGGAGTGTGACGAAGACGTCTGCACCCCAGCGTGGCATGACGTCGATCCGCAGTTGTCCGGAGAGCGCCTGGACCCGGCGGTCCAGGCGGGCGATGCTCGGCGCGTCGGCGGCGAGCATGCCAGGGCCGTCGTCGCGAACGTTGATCAGCAGGTTTTCGCCGTCGCAGTCCCACTGCGTCCGTACCCTGCTGACGTCGGGTTGTTCCATCATGGCCAGCACAAGTCCGCGGACGATGGCCCGTCCCGCGTGGGCAACTTCGCCGGGCAAGGCTCTTCCATCCTGCGGCGGTTCGATGAATTCGATCTCAACGCCGCTGAAGCGCGTGAGCGGCCGCAGATCCTCCCGCAGGCGTTCGAAGGCTATGGCGACGGGCACTTCCACCAGGTCCGTCGTGCGGTCGCTGAGGGTCCGGAGCCCGACCAAGGCCTTGACGGCGAGGTCAGTGACGGTTGAGCGGGCTGATGCATCGTCCAAGGAGGAGGAGCGCAGGGCTGCCAGGAGGGTCTTCAGGGTCGTGGAGTGCAGATCGGTCAGTTCCGCCGTCACGCGGAGGCGTTCAGCTGACGCCGCCCGCGATTCCAGCAGGTACGACGGCGGCGCATCGGCCACTTTCTCCTGAATCCGCTGGGCAGCAATGCGCCACAGATACGTCACCAAGTCCAGCCCGGCGTTGTGCTCTGGATCGGCCGGGTGCGGATCCGTGAGGACGAGGAGGGCACCGCTGGAGGAGTGTTTCATGGCGAGTACGGGGCGGGGCCGGCCGGCGAGCTCGGCTTCCCCGGACCAGGGTGTCTCATCCGAAAGGCCTGCGCGAAGCGTGTCAAGCTCGGCGATGGAGACCCGGGAAATGATCTCTTCCGCGCCCGCTTTCTTCTGCGGCCGCCCCGGGCAGTCTTCCGTGAAGATGACCAGCGCGCTGCTTCCCAAGTAGGGGAGCGTGGCAGCACGTAGCCGCTCCGCTATCTGGATCAGGGGGGCTTCAGCCAATGACGCCACGGCCTGCAAAAGCGGCCACGGCAGGTCTGCAAGGGGCAGGGTGGCTGCCTTCAGGGGCTGGTTGGTGGTTCCGCCCATTCTCCGCAGTCTACCCGGGGTGGAATCGTCCGACCAGTCCTAAAGGGTAGTCAGAACCGTCAGAAAAAAGTGTTACCGCTGCCCGTTTGGTTCGCGATCATCTACGTCAACGCGATCGTCCCAACCAACCAGAAGCATCCGTGCGGCCGCTCCGGGCCGATAACCGAATCGAAGGGGAGAAATCGTGACTCAGACTGCAAGTGCGATCCTTACCGCGCCAAATTCCACACCTTCACCGTTGAACTGGACGGTCGAGGACCAGCACGCTGTGGACACCGTCCGGGTTTTGGCCGCGGATGCGGTGGAGAAGGTCGGGAACGGTCACCCGGGCACGGCGATGAGTCTGGCTCCGGCGGCGTATTTGTTGTTCCAGAAGTTGATGCGCCACGACCCCCGCGACCCTGACTGGGTGGGCCGTGACCGGTTCATCCTGTCGCCGGGCCACTCGTCGCTGACGCTGTACATCCAGCTATTCCTCGCCGGCTACGGGCTGGAGCTGGAGGACCTGCAGTCTTTCCGCACGTGGGGTTCGCTGACGCCGGGCCACCCGGAGTACAAGCACACCAAGGGCGTGGAGATCACCACTGGGCCGCTGGGCCAGGGTCTCGCGTCGTCGGTTGGTTTCGCGTACTCGCAGCGTCGGTTGCGCGGCCTGCTCGACGCCGACGCCGCCCCGGGAACCTCCCCGTTTGACCACACGATCTGGGTGATCGCTTCCGACGGCGACCTGCAGGAAGGTGTGACGTCCGAGGCTTCCTCCCTGGCCGGGCACCAGGAGCTGGGGAACCTCGTCGTGGTCTACGACGAGAACCACATCTCGATCGAGGACGACACCGACATCTCCTTCACCGAGGACGTTCTCAAGCGCTACGAGTCCTACGGCTGGCACGTCCAGCGGGTGGACTGGACCCGGACCGGTGAGTACAAGGAAGACGTGGAAGAGCTCTACTCGGCGTTGCTGGCCGCGAAGGCCGAGACCTCGAAGCCGTCCATCATTTCGCTGCGCACCATCATCGGCTACCCCGCCCCGAAGAAGCAGAACACGGGCAAGATCCACGGTTCTGCGCTGGGCGCCGACGAAGTCGCAGCGGTGAAGGAAGTGCTGGGCTTCGACCCTGCCAAGACCTTCGAGGTCGACCAGGAGGTCCTGGCTCACACCCGCGCGGCAGTGGACCGCGGAGCGGCCGCACATTTCGAATGGGACGAGTCCTTCGAGGCCTGGCAGGCCGCCAATCCGGAAGGCGCCGCGCTCCTGCAGCGCATCGAGGCCAGGGAACTTCCCGACGGCGTCGACGGCGTCCTGCCCGTCTTCGAAGCCGGCAAGGACGTCTCGACCCGTGCAGCATCCGGCAAGGTTCTGAACGCCCTCGGCCCCGTCCTGCCTGAACTCTGGGGTGGTTCGGCCGACCTGGCCGAGTCGAACAACACCACCATCGAGGGATCGCCGTCGTTCATCCCGGTCTCCCGCTCGACGAATGCGTGGAAGGGCAACCCCTATGGACGGGTTCTGCACTTCGGCATCCGCGAGCACGCTGCCGCGTCGATCGTCAACGGAATCTCGCTGCACGGCCCCACCCGCGCGTTCTCTGGCACGTTCCTGATTTTCAGTGACTACCAGCGCCCGGCCATCCGCCTGTCCGCACTGATGGGTGTGCCGTCTGTCTATGTGTGGTCGCACGACTCCATCGGCCTGGGCGAGGACGGCCCGACGCACCAGCCGGTGGAACAGCTGTCGACCCTGCGTGCGATCCCCGGACTGGATGTCGTTCGTCCCGGCGACGCCAACGAGGTTGGCGTCGCGTGGAAGACCATCCTGGAGAACCACGAGAACCCGGCAGGGATCGTGCTGACCCGTCAGAACGTCCCGACCTTTGCACGCGGCGAAGGTGCAGCCGAGGGTGACACCTTCGCATCCGCAGCCGGTGTGGCCAGGGGTGGCTACGTGCTGGCGGAGGCCTCCAAGGACAGCGCTACCGTCCCGGCTCAGGTGCTGCTGATTGCTACCGGCTCCGAGGTCCAGCTGGCGGTCCAGGCCCGAGAAGCACTCCAGGCCGAAGGCATCCCCACCCGCGTGATCTCCATGCCGTGCGTCGAGTGGTTCAACAAGCAGGACGCCGCCTACCGCGAGTCCGTGCTGCCTGCCGCCGTGACCGCCCGCGTCTCGGTCGAGGCCGGGTTGGCCCTGGGCTGGAAGGAATTCGTCGGCGACGCCGGCCGTTCCGTCAGCCTTGAGCACTTCGGCGCCTCGGCGGACTACAAGCGCCTGTTCCAGGAGTTCGGCATCACCGCAGAAGCGGTTGTTGCTGCCGCCAGGGACTCCATCGCCGCCGCAGGCAACTAACCCCTCAACTGCATTGCGGCCGGCGCGCCGCGGGACCGTCCACTGGGCCGTCCCGCGGCGCGACCGCAAACTAGCCAACGTATTCGATATTTGAAGGAAGAAGCGACGACCAACGCAACCCCCACCGCACAGCTTTCGGAAGCCGGCGTCTCAATCTGGCTTGATGACCTCGCCCGCAATCGCCTCGACACCGGTTCGCTGCAGAAGCTGATCCACGAGAAGAACGTCGTGGGCGTCACCACCAACCGGTCGATCTTCCAGGCCGCGATCACCACCGGTAACGACTACGACGCAAAGATCGCCGAACTTGCCGCACGGGGCGCCAACGTCGACGAGACGATCTTCTCCGCGGACACGCCGTCAGCGCGTGATGTTTTTCATTACCGACTTAGGGTGGTCCGTCGAGCGGGGGGATCTTTCTACTCGCGCCTTGCGGCCCATCTGAGCATTGTTTTCTGAGCGCGTCGCCGGCGCGGGCGACTGGGGCGGGTCCTCGTCGTACGAGCCGGTATGCCCACGGTATGCCCTTCCTACTAATGAGGCCGGTCTCGGACCGTCGAGGCGGTGGTCGGGTTGGTCGCGCAGCTTGCGGTGATGCGGTACTTGCGTAGCGGTCCGACGCCGGCCCAAGCGGCCGGTCGCTTCAGCGCGGAGGTGGCAGCCTGCAGGTCGGCGGGCAGGTGGTGCGGTTTTTGGCGGCGCGGGGATTCCCGATCCCGTCTCCGGCGGTGGTCAACCGCAACGGGCAACGGTTCGGGGAGGCGGTGCGCCGCTTCGCCGCCGACAACCACATTCCGGTGGTGCGCTTCGCCAAGGGCGGCCGCACGATCACCGTGATGGGCAAACACCTGGCCAGACAAGAGGCCACCGGCCGGTCCGGGGTGGCCGCGATCGGGGTGGCCCAAGAGTTCCAGCGGGTCGCCACCTGCACCACCAGGGCGGCCCGCAATGGTGGGGCGCCGCACTTCGTGTGGGATCGGGCTGATCGGCGGGTGACGTGCTTTTACCTCTATGTCTGGGACGCCGATTTCGGGTCGGCGTTCATCAAGATCTGCACCTACTTTCCGTACCCGATCAAGGTGTGGCTCAACGGCCACGAATGGGCCAAACGCCGCGCCGCCCAGTCTGGGATCGGGTTCACGCCGCTGGCCAACGGTTTCGCCACCTGCACCGATCACAGCGCGCTACACGAGATCTGCGACCGCCTTGGCCCCGGTGCCATAACGGTGTTCTTTGAGCGGTGGATGTCACGGCTGCCGTTGCCGCTGGGACCGGCCGATCGCGCCGCCGGGTATTGGCGGGAGTTGTCGATGCGCCAAATCCAGGTGTCGCGGACCTTGGTGTTCGACCGGCCCCATGACGGGCGGGTGTTCTTCGAGGAGCTCGCCGCTGACAATCTCGACCCGGGCCGCCCCGAACAAGTAGAACCGATCTTCGGCCGGGCCGTCCGGTCGACGACGACCGGCGTCTTTGCTGCCCGGGTCGTCACCCGCGGCGTCGATGTCACCATCAACGCCGGCTACAAACACTCCCGCGTCAAGGAGTACTTCAAAGAAGGGCGGGCGCTGCGCATCGAGACGGTCATCAACGACCCCACCGATCTCGGTGTGCTGCGACGACTACCCCATCTCGACGAATTGCAGGCCAAAGCCCGTGACGTCAACCGCCGATTGTTGGACCATGAACATGTCGGCCAGGGCCTGCGTCCTTGCGAGTCCAGCCTTTGAGCGGATCGCGCGACCGTCTCTTGTGGACGGCCGCAGGGCCCCAGCCCTACGCTTCGGCGACCCACGGGTCATGGCCCTGGCCGGCCGCCCCGGCCATCACCGCGAACCTGATCGGCGGGTTCAGCAACAAAACACTGCGTCCGCTCATCGCCGCCCAACTCCACGACGAACCCTACCGACAAGGGCGTTGCAGCTACGATCTGCGCCGGCTTCGCCTCAAAGGGCTGATCATGCGGCTTGAACACTCCCACACCTACGTGCTGAGCGGCGACGGGCAACCCTTCGCGATCTTCTACACCAAAGTCCACAACCGGCTGCTGCGTCCACTATTGGCCGCAAACGCGCCACCGGCCCCGCTGCCGCTACGCCAGGCGCTGCGAACCATCGACCGACACGTCAAGGAATACATTCACCACGCCCGCATCCCCGCATAAAAACTCGGCTCACCCGTCAACGGCCTAGCGACCAAGCGTCGCTAGCCCCAGGTGCCCGGGTAGTAGTACACCGCCAGCGCATCCTTGAGAGCAGCGGGCAGCGCCGGCTCGACGAATCCGGTCGATCGCAGGTTCCGTCGGTGCGGTGACGCGAAATCCCACTGCCGTCGGCAGCGCTTGAACCGTGTGCGCTCCCGCGCGGTGATCCGATAGTCGACCATGTCCCCGGCCGCTCAGTGGTGGTGCGGCCCGGGCTCGTCGAGCGGCCACCGGCACCGGTCTGCGGTATTGGCCATCGACTCGAGTTCGGCCAGCAGGTCGTCGAAGAACGCCCGCAGCTGTGCCGGTTCGTCAAGGGGCCAGACCGCGGAAATCGACATCTACACGTCCGGCGCGGCAGTCGCAGGCGGGACTTCGGCGGCCATCACCATTCGCCCGTTGTAGGAGTCGCCGCAGCGCTCCAGGTACACAAGGTCATCGCGACCGGGGCGTGTCGCCACGATCGAGGCGAAAAGTTCATCACGAGTCATGCCGCGCCCCTTCCGCCCAGAATAGGCGCGCTGGCGCGGACGGCGGTCTCCCGCCCGCGGCGCTCATCGCCGGCAACCCCTCGGGGCCCCGGCCAGCGATATCGGCCAACGCCGACGCGATTTCCTCCGGCGGATCTGGCCGACACCACGGTATCGGCGGTGTCGGCCACGCGAAAAAGTCGGTACGGTCGTCACGGCCGTCCTTGTGGGTCTTCATGGCGGATCACCCGAGACCTACCACACGCGGCAGGGACCAGGTGGAGGACCGCCCACACCTGAGCTTCCACAAAGACCGGGTTAACCTCCGATGCCGCACACCGGACGGCGAGTGACGTGAACTTTACCCGCAGCTCAACACCGCGTGAATGATTGCAGCCAACGGGCACATCGCCATGATCTCCGTGCCCGCGCAGCGATATACTCTGTCGCATAAGGTATTTCGGGAAATAACTTTGTTCCCCATAGGGGCGAGCCGGAAAACTTACTGTCGCCGCAGAGGAGACAATGACCGTTGTGAGATCGTTTTTGGCTGCCGGCGGCGCGCCGCGCCCGCCGATGCGGATCCCGGTGACACTGAGCTCTTCAGTTCGCTCCACCACATCGGTGGACAGTTCCCGAACCCGACCGAGGGCATAACGGCGGCAAAGAGGTATGCCGGTATCTGGCGCGGGGACACATCTTCATCCAGCCTTCACGCGGGGTGAAAACGCCAATCCCGAGTTGTCGCTGACGATGGCGCCCAATTTCGTGTCGGTCGCGCGAGCAACATACTGCAATCAGGGCCTCCTCGTTGACGCCGGGATCATCACCCCCCGGCGGCCGCCGCGGTCCTTGTTATTGAGCTGTTCGGAGGGCGCATCGGCAACCTGGCTTTCCCTCAACCACGCCAGGGACTCGGGGTCATGTCAGTGGTGGGATCGAGCCAGGTGAACATGGCGCCGATGGGGCCGTTCCACGCCTCGGCGGACCGTCCGCGGGCCCTGGCGAGGCGACCGTCGCTGGGCGGACTCCCGATTGCGGAGTCGTTGCGAAGATACGCGCGGATCGCGTCCTGCTCTATGCTTTTCCTGACATCGAAGCGCCGGACTGTTCGGATCTCAAGATGGGAGATACGATGCTCGTGGTGAAGCTGCTTTTGGCTGCGGTCGGTGTGATCAGTTTGGCCGGTTTCGCCGCCGTGGCGCACGCAGATGACGACTCCCGCGACGATAATTTTCTGCAGGCGCTCCATGAAGTCGGTATCGGGTTCCCGAGCGCGGATCAAGCTATCGCCAGCGGCAAAGGGGTTTGCTCGTATATCATCGCGGGGCGGCATCCTTTCGACGAAACCGTGCAAAAAGTCGCGGAGGAGAACCCCCAACTATCGCCGAAGCAGGCCCTTCAATTCGTCGATCTCGCAAAGGATGCGTACTGTCCGCCAGGGCCGGCCGGCGGTGGCGGTGGCGGCTAGCCCACGGCTGACCCCGTAATTCGCACACGGGGTTTGAGCAGTCGGCAGAAGAGCCATGCTGGTGGAGTGAAGCAGAATGGTTCGTCAAGTCCCGCCGGCGTTCGGCCCTGGTCGCTCGCCTGGCCCACGTTGAGGCCGGCCACGCAGGCCGCATGACCACGCAGGCCGCATCGGGCGTCCGGCAGCGTGAGACAACCCGCCACCCCAGCCCAGGACCACAGACATGATCCGTTCGTTCACCCGCGACGAAGAACGCGGGACGTCAGGCGACCCAACACCGTTCGGGGCCGCCCGCTGAGCAAAACCAGTTTCGCTCACGTTTGCGCTACTCAACGTCGAAATTCGGCGAACCGTGTGCCCACTATCTGCGGAAGTCGGGTCAGAGCGGGCAACGAGCAGCTAACCCGAAGGCTTTCACGGTGATTCAGTTGCCGCCGAACGTCATTCGTGAATAACGCGCTCCGGGGAGAAGGTTGAGAGGTTGTTCGGGCTGCAACGCCCAAAAGCGGACGTTATGACTGGGCCGCGGCGGGGGGCTGGTTGCAGTAGATCGCTTGAGCGACCGCCACAAATTGCGACGCCTGCGTCACCGACAAGTTGGGGTTGGCGTTTCTCACCCCGCGTGCGGCCTGGTTAGCGGTGTGCCCCTGCGCGACGTAGTCGCACACCTGCCTGGCGCCGCTGATGGCTTGGGCCGGATCCGGATACCGGATCCCGATCTTGTCGAGCGAGCCCAGGAAGGCGGTGTCACCGGGATCCGCGGCGGCAGGCGCGGGCACGCCGATCAAGCCAACCAGCGCGGCGGCGGCCAGAAGCGATTTCACAGCTGTCATTGTTCCCTCCGTGGTAATGACGAGATGTTGGCCGGTTCGCCACGTGACGAACTCAGCGGTTTCTTGAAATGCTTTGCGAGACAAAAGCGTGTCGCCGCGCCCGTGGCGGGACCACGACGATGCGCCCTCCCGTCGGCAGTGTTCAGCAACGTCCGAGGTCTGGGTCTTCGCGCCATTGCTACTCGCGCGATGTCCATCGACAGCCCTTAGCCGCCGGCGCCCGCGGCCGGCAGCTGGGCGGGGCAGTACACCTGTGCGGAGATCGCGACGAATTGAGCGCAGTTATTCGCCGAGAGGTGGTGATTCGAGATCTTCAGCGACCGCGCGATGACGGTCGGCGAACGCCCCCCCGCGAGTCGGGCACACACCTCCTTGCCCATGGAGATGGTGTCCTGCGCATTGGCGTATTCGATGCCGGCCTGATCGAGTTGATCGAGGAATGCGGTGTCGGCGTTATCGGCGTGCGCCGGCGCGCCCAAGCCGATTGCCGCGACCGCACCGGCGACCGTGAATAGCCATCTTGCATGCTTCATAGCTTCATGAGCGTGATCACCGGCGTTTAACCGCGGTGGTGCGTCGGGCGAAGCGCAGGTGAACGTTAGTCGTCATCTTCGTGCGCTGCGCCGCCACGGGGGTCGCCTCGCCGGCTCAAGAGTCGCTATTGCGATCGCGGCGCGACGGTCCTGCTCCTACTCGAAATCACATCCCCACGACCAAATTTCACGCTTCCAGGGAATTGTCAACGTTAAAACAGGAAATTTCCAGCTTGCGGCAACCTTCGATTCACCGCGGCGGGCTTACGTAGCTCCCGTGCGAGAACTGGTTACTTGGCTGGAGGTTCACCGAGCACGCGTCGGTGGCGGATTCTCAAACGCGGGCCGCGGTCATGATCCGCAGCCGCCGCAACCCGCACGGTCGAGAACCCGCACGGTCGGTCCGATCAGATGACGAGCCGCACCACATCGAAATCGGCTGGCGCCACGAAGATCAAGAGCAGGGAGAACGGGAAGCACGATGTTTGTTGATTACAGTTTGTTGCCGCCGGAGATCAACTCCGGGCGCATGTACACCGGGCCCGGAGCGGGGTCGCTGCTGTCCGCCTCGGCGGCCTGGGACTCGCTTGCCGCCGAATTGCACTCTGCGGCAGCCCAATACAGTTCGGTGGTCTCAGGACTGGCTGCCGCGCGGTGGGCAGGCCCGTCGTCGACGGCGATGGCGGCCGCCGCTCAAACGTACGTGACCTGGTTGCACGACACCGCGGTGCAGGCCGAGCAGACGGCCGGCCAGGCCAAGGCGGCTGCGAGCGCTCATGGCGCGGCGCTGGCCGCTCATGTGCCCCCGCCGGTGATCGCGTCCAACCGCTCCCTGCTGAGCGCGCTGATCGCGAACAACTTCTTCGGGCAGTACACCGCGGCGATCGGCGAGACCGAGCGCCAGTACGCGCAGATGTGGGCCCAGGACGCTACTGCGATGCACGGCTACGCCCGTTCGTCGTCGGCCGCTTCGGGACTCACCCCGTTCAGCCAACCGGCGCAGAACACCAACCCTGCCGGACAGGCCGCTCAATCCGCCTCGGTCGCGCAGGCCACCGGCAACAGCACCGGATCGAACCTCCCATCGTGGCTGCAACAGATACTCTCAGATGGCGACCTCGTCAATGGAGACGGCTTAGCTAACCAGGCTGCCGGCTACGGGGGACAAGCATTCGGCAACGGCGCGGCCGCCTGGGCCGATGCCGCGAACGCCCTCAGCAATGCCAACAACGGGGTCGGTCTGTTCACGTGGATAGCAGAAAACCCCGCCGGCCTCTTCGAGACGCTGACCCCGCCGTTCCTGGGACCGGCGGGTTTGAGTTTCGGCGGCACAGGGCTGAGCAGTTTCAGCGGCCCAGCCCTGAGCAGCTTCGGCGGCGCAGGGCTGAGCGCGGGCGTGGGCCAGGCAATCAAGATCGGAGCGTTGTCGGCGCCGCCGACCTGGGCGATGCCCGCCTCGGCGGTCACTCCCGCCTCCTTCACCCTGCCGGTCGCCAGCGCGCCTGCCGCCTCGGGTGTCGTCGGGGGCTTTCCGGGCGGAGCGTTCGGCGAGACCATGCTGGGCACACTGGCCGGGCGGGGTCTTGGTGGCGCGACCGCCCGCGCGGTGTCGCGGCGCCCCAGTGTGGTGCCCCGGTCGCCCGCGGCCGGCTGACCGGACTGTCCCGTCGGAGATTTTCGCACCCGCCTAACACGAGAGCGACACACCACAATGGATTTTGCATTGCTTCCCCCGGAGATCAACTCCGGGCGGATGTACGCCGGCCCCGGGTCGGGACCGATGCTGGCGGCCGCGGCGGCGTGGGGCGCGCTGGCCGACGAACTGGAGTTGGCGGCATCCGGCTACACCTCGGCGGTCTCCGGGCTGGCCGGCCAGACCTGGTCCGGCCCCGCGTCGGCGGCGATGACGGGTGCGGCCGCGCCGTATGTGGAGTGGCTGCAGAACACCTCCGCGCAGGCCGAGCAAACCGCGATGCAGGCCATGACGGCCGTGGCCGCCTACGAAGCCGGGTTCGCCGCCACGGTGCCTCCAGCGGTGATCGCCGCCAACCGGGCGTTGCTGGCGGCGCTGGCCGCCACGAACTTCTTCGGACAGAACACCCCGGCGATCATGGCCACCGAAGTTCACTACGCCGAGATGTGGGCGCAAGACGCCGCAGCGATGTACACCTACGCCGGCGCCTCGTCGTCGGCGAGCGCGCTGGCGCCGTTCCGCGAGCCGCCACCGACCACCAACCCGGCCGGGCTGGGCGCCCAGGCCGGTGCGGTCGCCCAGGCCGCCAGCTCCGCCACCCACAGCCAGACGCTGGCATCGGCCACATCGAGTGTGCCGAACTGGTGGTCGGACCTAATGTCGTTCTTGAACACCGATGCCGGCGGTTTATTCGAACAGGCTGATGGCTGGCTGAATCAGGCGACAGGTAATCCTTCTAACGGGTTCGGCTGGTTTACCGCCAGTTATACCGCCGGGGCGAACTTTTACGGCTGGTTCAGGGAATTCGCCGTGCGCGGCGGGATCCTCGGCTACACCAACTTCGAAGGGCTGGGGCCGCGTGACGCCCTCTTCGGTGTCGGCGGGCAAAACGCGCTCGGGGGTCTGGGGAAGACGGCTTTGCTCGGGCCGCGCGCGGCGGTGGGCCAGGCGTCCTCGGTCGGGATGGTGTCGGTGCCGCCAAGCTGGGCGACGGCCGCCGCGGACGCTGAGCCAGTGGCGGTGTCGCTGACGGCCGCCGAGGCCGGCGCCGCCCCGGCGGCCGTCAGCGCCCTGCCACCGGGAATGGCGATGCAAGAGGCGACGATGGGCACGATGTCCGGACGGGGCGCGGTGAGCGGTGTGACGGATGACCACGACGGGAATCGGGGGGGCAAGAAGCAGAAGGGAAAAGAGGAGAAGGACGGGGAGCGGTCAGCGGCGGCCTTGGTGATGGCCAGCGGCTGGCTGGCGGCGACTTTGGCCTACAACGCCCGCAGACCGGTGGGCCCGGCACCGGATCGGCTGGCGCTCCCGCCGGAATGGGAAGAGGAATTGGCCGCCAACCAGTCCGCCTGGGGATAAGCGGAAAGACGGTTATCGGCACCCTATCCCTGAGGGTGAAGCCCGGTGCGCGCGGGCTGCGACTGCGTTGCGACATCGACCCCGCCGAGCGACCCGACCGCGCTCTCGTCGGGAAAGGCGCAAGAAGCGCCGGTCTGGGTCTCGGGAGAGTGGTCGAGCCGTCAGATCAGTATCGGTCGGCAGTCACAATGAATGGGGTGCGGCTCTTTTGGAGTGACCTTCACCGACGCGGGTCGGACCAGGACCATCACGCTGTCAGCCGCCGAGGTCGAGGAGGTCGCGGCCGCGGTGGCCCGCTAACAGGCCGCCAGGGCAGAGCTGGAGGCGCAAGCGGACACGGGGCTGGCCGGGCTGCGTGACCGTCGCGCGGGTGGGTCCTCCAAGGGCGGCCGACGGTGAGCGTCGCAGTGAGTTGTGTGCAATCCTTCGCTGCATTGCAGACGATGGAGTGCGACTCAGGCGATATTGGCGACAAAAACCCCGACCCGGCGGGCCTGCAGCCGCGCCGGCCACGGCAGCCCCTCGCCGTCGGAGCCGGCCGGCAGCACCCGCGGGTTGGTGATGTGCACGTCCTTGCGGATGAAATGCACGTCGGCTTCGCCTGCGGCCAGCACGTTCTTGACCCAGTCGGTCTTCCCGTGGGCCAGCGCAATGGCCAACACGTTGCCTTTCCGGTAGGCAGTCACGATCGTTTCGTAGGGCGCGCCGGATGTGCGGCCACGGTGCTTGATCACCGAGAACGTCGGCAGATAGCGGGCGAACGGCTTCACTGCGGGGTTGAAGTACTTGACTTGGAATCGCTCGAACCAGGGCGGGAAAAGCATCGGCACGCCTGGGACATTGTTGGGATGATCCTTGGCGGACATGGCGGTCAGCCTACCGCTCCGATACGCAGTTGCTCTGCTCTGGGACAATGGTCGACGTGAACGTGATGGCACGCATCGACCTGCGGGGCGTCGAGCTGTCGGCTGCCCGGCTGCGCGCGGCGTTGCCCCGCGGCGGGGTGGACGTGGATGCCGCGCTGCCATCGGTGCGTCCGATCGTCGAGGCGGTCGCCGAGCGGGGCGCGCAGGCCGCGCTGGAATACGGCGAGACGTTTGACAGGGTGCGGCCGCCGACCGTGCGGGTGCCCTCCACCGAGCTGGACGCCGCGCTGGCCGGGCTGGACCGCGATGTCCGGGTCGCACTGGAGGTGGCGATCGAGCGCACCCGTGCCGTGCATGCCGACCAGCGCCGCGCCGATACCACGACGACGCTGGCCCCGGGCGCCACCGTCACCGAGCGGTGGGTTCCGGTCGAACGGGTCGGGCTGTATGTGCCGGGCGGCAACGCGGTGTACCCGTCCAGCGTGGTGATGAACGTGGTGCCGGCGCAGGCCGCCGGCGTCGGCTCGCTGGTGGTGGCCAGCCCGCCGCAAGCGCAATCGCAGGGCCGATTCGAGGGCCTGCCGCACTCGACGATCCTGGCCGCCGCCCGGATGCTCGGCGTCGACGAGGTGTGGGCGGTCGGCGGCGCGCAGGCGGTGGCGCTGCTGGCCTATGGCGGCATCGACACCGACGGCGCCGAACTCGCACCGGTCGACATGATCACCGGACCCGGCAACATCTACGTCACCGCCGCCAAACGGCTCTGCCGCTCGCGGGTCGGGATCGACGCCGAAGCGGGACCGACTGAGATCGCCATCCTGGCGGATAACACCGCCAACGCCACGCATGTCGCCGCCGACCTGATCAGCCAGGCCGAACACGACGAAATGGCCGCGAGCGTACTGGTGACGCCGAGCGCCGCCCTGGCCGATGCCACCGACAGCGAGCTGGCCACCCAGCTGGCGACCACCGTGCATCGCCAGCGGGTGACCACCGCGCTTTCCGGGCGACAGTCGGCGATCATCCTGGTCGACGACATCGATGCCGGTATCCGCACCGTCAACGCCTACGCCGCCGAACACCTGGAGATCCAGACCGTCAACGCCGATCAGGTTGCCGCGCAGATCCGCTCGGCCGGCGCCATCTTCGTCGGCGCGTATTCACCGGTGAGCCTCGGCGACTACTGCGCCGGCTCCAACCACGTGCTCCCGACGGCGGGCAGCGCCCGGCATTCCAGCGGTCTGTCGGTGCAGACCTTTCTGCGCGGCATCCACATCGTGGACTACACCGAGGCGGCCCTGAAAGACGTTACCGGACACGTAGTTACGTTAGCCAAGGCTGAAGACCTCCCCGCGCACGGCGAGGCGGTCCGGCGGAGGTTCGAGCGATGAGTAAACACCCGGCGCTCGAGGACCTGCCGCTGCGCCACGACTTGCGCGGCAAATTGCCCTATGGTGCACCGCAACTCGCGGTTCCGGTGCGGCTGAACACCAACGAGAACCCGCACCCGCCCACCAAGGCGCTGGTCGACGACGTCGTCGCATCCGTGCGCGATGCGGCCGTCGGCCTGCACCGCTATCCCGATCGCGACGCGGTGGCTTTGCGCCGTGACCTGGCCGCCTACCTCACCGTGCAGACCGGTGTCCGGGTCGGCGTGGAAAACCTCTGGGCCGCAAATGGTTCCAATGAGATTCTGCAGCAGCTGCTGCAGGCCTTCGGCGGACCGGGGCGCAGCGCCATCGGATTCGTCCCGTCGTATTCGATGCACCCGATCATCTCCGACGGCACGCACACCGAATGGGTCCAGACGGTGCGCGCTACGGACTTCAGCCTCGACGCCGAGGCCGCCGTCGCGGCGATCGTCGACCGTGCGCCCGATGTGGTGTTCGTGACCAGTCCCAATAACCCGTCGGGGCAGAGTGTTTCGCTGCCCGATCTGCGTAAACTGCTCGACGCAACGCCCGGGATCCTGATCGTGGACGAGGCGTACGGCGAATTCTCGTCGCAGCCCAGCGCGGTGGCGCTGATCGCCGAGCACCCGACCAAGCTCATCGTGACCCGCACCATGAGCAAGGCGTTTGCCTTCGCCGGCGGCCGGCTCGGATACCTGATCGCCACCCCGGCGGTGATCGACGCGATGCTGTTGGTGCGCCTGCCATATCACCTGTCCTCGATTACTCAGGCCGCCGCCCGGGCGGCATTGCGGCACGCCGACGACACCTTAGGCAGCGTGGCGACGCTGATCACCGAACGCGAGCGGGTGAGCACGGCGTTGCGTGGCATGGGATTTCGAGTCATTTCCAGCGACGCCAACTTCGTGCTGTTCGGGCAGTTCGCCGACGCTCCGACGGCCTGGCAACGGTACCTGGACGCGGGCGTTCTGATACGCGACGTCGGTATCTCCGGGTATTTACGCGCTACCACCGGATTAGCCGAGGAGAACGACGTGTTCCTGCAGGCGAGTGCCCAGATCGCCGCCACCGAATTGGCCCAGCCCTTAGGAGCGTCATGAGCCCGCAGCGCCACGCCCGCGTGGAGCGCACCACCAAGGAGTGCGACATCGTCGTCGAACTCGACCTGGACGGGACCGGAGACGTCCACGTCGAGACCGGGATTCCGTTCTACGACCACATGTTGACCGCGCTGGGCAGCCACGCCAGCTTCGATCTGACCGTGCGCGCCAAGGGCGACGTCGAGATCGAAGCGCACCACACCATCGAGGACACCGCGATTGTGCTCGGCCAGGCGCTGGCAAAAGCATTGGGCGACAAAACCGGCATCCGACGGTTCGGCGACGCCTTCATCCCGATGGACGAGGCGCTCGCCCACGCTGCAGTCGACGTGTCCGGCCGACCCTACTGTGTGCACACCGGTGAACCGGATCACTTGCGGCACTTCACAATCGCCGGTAACACCGTGCCTTACCACACCGTCGTCAACCGGCACGTGTTCGAGACGCTGGCGAACAACGCCCGTATCGCGCTGCATGTCCGCGTCCTCTACGGTCGTGACCCGCACCACATCACCGAAGCGCAGTACAAGGCCGTCGCTCGCGCATTGCGTCAGGCAGTCGAGGCCGATCTGAGGGTGTCGGGTGTGCCGTCCACCAAAGGGACCCTTTGACATCCCCCCGCCCTATTGGAAGGGGATTTCCGGCTCGGCAAGCACACGGACCTCGAGGAGATCTGAATGTCTTACAGCTTCAGCACCGGCAGGGTTGAGACCAGCCCTGTCCAGAATCACTCTGGAAGCGTTTCGGTCGCGATCCTCGATCATTCCGCAGGACCCGCAAACGAAAACCCGTTGCGACAGCAGCAGGCGGGACGTGGCTCTCGCGCCACAACCGCTGCACGTCATCGTCGGGTAGGCGGGCGGCACCAACACCACCTTTCGGCCCGCAGGCCGGGCATACTCAATCAACACCGCCTTGGTGGCGCCGATGGCGCCGTCGGCAGATTTGCGCGCCATCCGAGACTCAGCCAAAAATCGTGGCTTGAAGTCCTCAACCGCCAACGCCCCGTAGTTGGCAACGACTTTTCTCGCCCACTTACGCGCTGCGTCCCGCCGCTGCCGGGCGACCTTGGTATGCCCGATGCTGTCGCGATAGACGCGCACACTGCCGGGATCAGAGGGCAACTCGCGCGACCACACCACCGGAATGCACAGCCCGCCAGCCAGATACAACCGGCGATCTTTGATGGCGAATCCTCGCCTGGTGTAGTTCAGGCTCGGCAGAGTGCGCTTGGCGGACTTGAACTTGCGACGCCCCTGACCCTTTGCCCGCTTGGCGCGGAAGTTGCGCAGCATCTGCTGTTGGGCCACGACCGAGCCCTCGCGCAGCCAGTCATGCTCGCGGCGCCAACTCGTGAGCACGTCATCGCGCACCCATTCGCCGGACTCGTTGAGCCGCGCAACCGCTTGATTCCACGCCCACCGGCAGCGGTCCCACTCTCCCAGCAACGCGGCCAGCGCCGCCGCGCCGGGGCGCAACCTGTCCCGATAGGGGACGACGCTCATGCGGCGAAAGCTACCGCCGCGATCCGACAACACCGCCCACTCCTCCCTGGCATAAATGCCGCGACTTCCTGGGCGGTACACCGGTGAAAGCCAAGTCGGTTGTGGTCCTCGACTATGGCTCGGGCAATCTGCGGTCGGCCCAGCGTGCGCTGCAGCGCGCCGGCGCGTCGGTGGACGTCACGGCCGATCTGGACGCCGCTGCGGCCGCCGACGGGTTGATGGTGCCGGGCGTCGGCGCCTTCGAGGCCTGCATGACCGGGCTGCGCGGGATAGCGGGCGACCGGGTGATCGCGCAGCGCGTTGCCGGCGGGCGACCGGTGCTGGGCGTGTGTGTCGGCATGCAGATCCTGTTCGCCCGCGGTGTGGAATTCGGCGTGCAGACCAACGGCTGCGGGCAGTGGCCCGGTGCCGTGACCCGGTTGGACGCACCGGTGATCCCGCACATGGGCTGGAACGTGGTGGCCGCGGCGCCCGGCACCGCACTGCTCAAAGGGCTTGACGCCGACGCCCGGTTCTACTTCGTGCACTCCTATGCGGCGCAACGGTGGGAAGGCCGATCCGAGGCGCTGCTGACGTGGGCCACCCATGGGGTGCCGTTCCTGGCCGCCGTTGAAGACGGGCCGCTGGCTGCCACCCAGTTCCACCCGGAGAAAAGCGGGGACGCCGGGGCCGCCGTGTTGAGCAATTGGGTCGAGGGGTTATAGCCGTGGGGTTGATTTTGTTGCCCGCCGTCGACGTGGTCGGGGGTCGGGCGGTGCGTCTGGTGCAGGGCCGCGCCGGCAGCGAAACCGAGTACGGCTCAGCGCTGGACGCCGCGCTGAGCTGGCAACGCGGCGGGGCCGAATGGGTTCACCTGGTGGACCTGGACGCCGCGTTCGGCCGCGGCTCCAACCGTGAGCTGCTGGCCGAGGTGGTGGGCAAGCTCGACGTGCAGGTCGAGGTGTCCGGCGGTATCCGCGACGACGACTCGTTGACGGCCGCCCTGGCGACCGGATGCGCGCGGGTCAACCTCGGCACCGCCGCGTTGGAGAATCCCCGGTGGTGCGCCGCGATGATCGCCGAGCACGGCGACAAAGTCGCGGTCGGGCTGGACGTCCAAATCGTCGACGGCGATCATCGGCTGCGCGGCCGCGGCTGGGAGACCGACGGCGGCGACCTGTGGGAAGTGCTGAAACGCCTCGATAGCGAAGGGTGTTCGCGGTTCGTTGTCACCGATGTCACCAGGGACGGCACGTTGACCGGGCCCAACCTCGACTTGCTGCGCGCGGTCGCCGAGCGCACCGAGGCCTCGGTGATCGCCTCCGGCGGCGTGTCCAGCCTCGATGATTTGCGCGCCATTGCCACGCTGACCGGCAGCGGAGTCGAGGGCGCAATCGTGGGCAAGGCGCTTTACGCCGGGCGATTCACGTTGCCGCAGGCGCTGGCAGCCGTGGCGGGGTAGTGCGGCAATGGATCTCGACGCGCTGGTGGCCGAGGCATCGGCGATCCTGGACGCTGCCGCAGAACCGTTCGTCGTCGGGCACCGCGCGGACTCCGCGGTCAGCAAGCGGGGCGACGACTTCGCCACCAAGGTTGATCTTGAGATTGAGCGCCAGGTCGGCGACGCGTTGTTGAAGACCACCGGAATCGGCGTGCACGGTGAGGAGTTCGGCGGAGCGGAGCTCGATTCGACGTGGGTGTGGGTGCTGGACCCGGTCGACGGAACCTTCAACTACGCGGCCGGTTCGCCGATGGCCGCGATTCTGCTGGGTCTGCTGCACGACGGAGATCCGGTGGCCGGCCTGACCTGGTTACCGTTCACCGGCGAGCGTTACGTCGCGGTCGCCGGCGGTCCACTGATGAAAAACGGTGTGCCGCAGCCGTCGTTGGCCAAGGGTGAGCTCACCGAATCGATCATCGGTGTCGGAACCTTCAGTGCCGACTCGCGCGGCCGATTCCCGGGCCGCTACCGGCTAGCGGTGCTCGAAGAGCTCAGCCGGGTGTCGTCGCGGCTGCGGATGCACGGCGCCACCGGTATCGACCTCGCTTATGTCGCCGACGGGATTCTTGGCGGCGCAATCAGTTTCGGCGATCATGTGTGGGATCACGCGGCGGGTGTAGCACTGGTTCGGGCGGCCGGCGGCGTCGTCACGAACCTGGCCGGCGAGCCGTGGTCCCCCGATTCACGGTCGGCCTTGGCCGCCGCACCTGGTGTGCATGCCCAGATGCTCGAGACCCTGCGCAAGGTTGGACAACCGGATGAGTACTGAGGCTTATTGCGGCACCAGCCTCGCGGTGCGGGTGATTCCCTGCCTGGATGTCGACGACGGCCGGGTGGTCAAAGGTGTCAACTTCGAGAACCTGCGAGACGCAGGTGATCCCGTGGAGCTTGCCGCCGTATACGATGCCGAGGGCGCCGACGAGCTGACCTTTCTCGACGTGACCGCGTCGTCGTCAGGGCGGGCCACCATGCTGGAGGTGGTGCGCCGCACGGCCGAGCAGGTGTTCATCCCGCTCACTGTGGGCGGCGGAGTGCGTACGGTCGCCGACGTCGACGTATTGCTGCGGGCGGGGGCAGACAAGGTGTCGGTCAACACTGCCGCCATCGCCCGCCCCGAGCTGCTGGCCGAGCTGGCCAATCAGTTCGGGTCTCAGTGCATCGTGTTGTCCGTCGACGCCCGCACTGTGCCGGCCGGCTCGGACCCGACGCCGTCGGGTTGGGAGGTCACCACCCACGGCGGGCGGCGCGGCGCCGGCATCGACGCCGTCGACTGGGCGGCCCGCGGCGCCGAGCTCGGAGTGGGGGAGATCCTGCTCAATTCGATGGACGCCGACGGTACCCAGGCCGGCTTCGATTTGGCGATGTTGCGGGCGGTTCGCGCGGCGGTGACGGTGCCGGTGATCGCCAGCGGAGGCGCAGGTGCAGCGGAACATTTCGCTCCTGCGATTGCCGCGGGTGCCGATGCGGTGTTGGCCGCCAGCGTTTTTCACTTCCGGCAGCTGACAATAGGCCAGGTGAAGGCGGCCATGGCCGCAGAAGGGATCACCGTGCGTTGACGCTGGATCCCGCTATCGCCGCGCGCCTCAAGCGCAATGCCGACGGGCTGTTCGCCGCCGTCGTCCAGGAGCGCAGCAGCGGCGACGTGTTGATGGTCGCTTGGATGGACGACGAGGCGCTGGCCCGCACTCTGAAAACCCGTGAAGGCACGTATTTTTCGCGGTCACGTGGCGCACAGTGGGTGAAGGGGGCGACATCCGGCCACACGCAGCACGTGCATTCGGTGCGGCTGGACTGCGACGGCGACGCGGTGCTGCTGCTCGTCGACCAGGTCGGCGGCGCCTGCCACACCGGCGACCACAGCTGCTTCGACGCCGACGTGCTGCTGGAGCCGGACGACTGAAGCGGTCTAGCCTGCGCAGCCTGCGGCGCGTGAGGATGGACCAAGGCAAGTGGATGGAGCTAAATGCACGAATCACAGTCGATGGGCAATGTGCGGCCGGCCCTTGTCGTCGCCGGCGCAGCATTCGGTGTCGCGCTGCTCAGCGCTGGTGTGGTGAGTGCCGCCGATCAGGTCCAGTTGCGGAGCCGAATGGGCAATTGGTGTCTCGACGCCCCTGGGGGCGGCAACACCGCGACGGTGATCAATCCCTGCAACGGATCTCACTCCCAGCTGTGGACTATCAACGGCGGACAGATCCAGAACGTGGCCGTCGCCGGGAATTGCCTGAGCATCGCCAACGCAGCGGACACCACCCCGGTGACCCTCGCACCCTGTCAGAACAACGCGACCAACCAGCAGTGGAATCAGCAGGCCAACGGCCAGATCACGAGTGCTCTCGGTCCCTGCCTCAACGTCAACGGCGGCGTGGCGAACCGGGGGACTCCTGTGATCGGGTATCACTGCATCCCCGATGCAGCCGACGAGCAGTGGGACAGCGTCTGACGGTCGCGCTGTCAGCCGGCGGCCTCTAATCCGTTGGCGGGGGCCAACACGCCCGAGGCAGATTCCAGTGAACGTCGCAACACCGAGGTTATGCGGAGGTTGCAGGTGGGAGCACAGCGAAAGACCCGACACGGCGACGTCGAGAAGCAGGAGTGGTTCGTTCGGCTGATTGCGCAAGGGGTAAGCAACCGGCAGGCGTGCCGGATCGTGGGAATCAACCGCAGGACGGGGACACGCTGGCGCTACGGGCGCACAATCCGCAACACTGCCGGCGAGCCGGTGCACTATCCACCGGTGAGTCTTGCAGAACACAGGCCGCGGCATCCTCGATATCTGTCGCTGGCCGAGAGGACGACGATCGCCGACCTTCACCGTGCGGGTGTCGGTGTGTGCGGCATCGCCGACGAGCTGGGCAGGGCGGCCTCCACGGTCTCACGGGAGCTGCGCCGCAACGCGGATGATCAGGGCCGCTACCTGCCTGCTACGGCGGAGCGGCTTACAGTCGAGCGGCAATCCCGGCCGTCGCGGACGCGCCGCTTAGCGCGTGACGAGCAGCTATGTAATGTCGTCGCCGAGCTGTTGGGCAAGCGGTGGAGTCCCGAACAGATCGGCGGTAGGCGCCCATGGCGTGCAGGTCGATCCCACCCCGCAAACCACTCTCCGCCACATCTACGCCTGCGGTGACGTCAACGGGAAAACCCCGCTGTTCCACGCCGCGGTCCGTCAATCCCTGGCCGCCACGAACAACATCATGGCCGGTGATCACCGTGCCGATGTCGTGGACTTCCTGTCGACTCCTACGACGGTGTTCACCCTTCCGGCCGCCGCCTATGTGGGTCTGACCCGCACATCCGCGGTGGCGCAGGGCGTCTCCATCCAGGAGGGCGCCTATTCGTTCGCCGAGGACAGCCGGGCGCAGATCTTCGGCGAAACCGGCGACGATCGGCCAGATCGGGCTCGCTGTGTCTCGTGGCCTGGACGCTGGGGACCTCGCCGCCTTCGCCGACCAGCACCCGATGAGCGCCGAGGGCATCTCCCGAGCCGCCCGCAGCCTCTTTTGGCTTCAGCACTTCTCGCGTCGTCCCCGCCCACCATGGTGGCCGTGAGCACCCCCGGGACTGTGCCGCCCACCGCCGCAACCGTCCCCGCAGCCTTCGCCGCCGCGCCGGTGCCACCCTCGGCCGCCGCCCAGCGGCCGACCTGACAGCGCGGCTTCGAAGGCCCTCAGGTGATTCTCGGAAGCGGCTCGCAGGTGTTCGTACACTCTCAGGATTGCCGGCTGGTCACTGCCGTCCGCGGCCGCCGACAGGTCGGCGATGTCACCGGTTTCGAGTTCGATCCCGGCCGCGCATGCTGCTGCCACCGACGTCAGCCCCCGGGCGAGCCACGTGTCGTAGGCGTCCTGCAGTTCGGTCTCGGCGTAGACACCGGCGGGCTGTCCTACCGACGGATCGGGGACGCTGTAGCGCTGGAGCAGCCGCCCGATCGCCTAGTAATGGCGCTGCTCGCTGGTGGCGATGTTGTCGAAGATCGGTACACCCCAAGCCTGGTGGAACCTCTGGTACAAGTCGCGCGCCAGTCGTTCCTCCTCGCGCATCAGCACTAGATCGGCCCGCTCGTCATCCGACAGCGGACCACCGGGGTGCCGGCTGCCGAGTGCGGTTGCCGTTCATCGAAGACTCCATTCTTGGCCGGTGGGCCGGTCGCGTGGGCAGGGATTCGGTCAACGCACCGACCGTGATCTGCTAGGTGGCGCCATCAGCGCGTATCGCGGATTCGACCTCGTCGGCGGTGATCTGTTTGGTGCAAAAGAACCAGTCTTGGCATTCGACGCCGTCGACGTGACCGTCCATCCGCTCCTTGGCGGTTCCGCAGGTGCCCGCGGTGGGGACGATCACGGAATCACCCGGGCGCCAGTCCGCCGGCGTCGCGACATCGAAGTGGTCGGCCGTCTGCAGAGCCTTCACGACACGCAGCAACTCGTCGAAGTTGCGGCCGAGGCTCAACGGGTAGTAGATGATGGCCCGGATCACGCCCTTGGGGTCGATCACGAAGACCGCGCGCACCGCCTTGGTGGAGTCTTCGCCGGGCATGATCATCCCGTATTTCTGCGCAATCGACATCGACACGTCTTCGATGAGCGGGAAAGTCACCTCCACCTCACGCATGTCACGGAAGGTGATCTTGTCCTTGATCGTGCGCAACCAGGCGATGTGGCTGGCGAGTCCGTCGACGGACAACCCAACCAACTCGGTGTTGTAGGCGGCGAAGTGCTGTTGCATCGAGGCGAAGGTCATGAATTCGCTGGTGCACACCGGGGTGAAGTCGGCCGGGTGGGAGAACAGGATCACCCATTTGCCGGCGTAGTCGGCAGGGAAGTTGATTTCCCCCTGGGTGGTGGCGGCGCTGAACGCGGGAGCCGGGTCACCGATACGGGGCATGCTCGTCAAGTGCTGGTCGGTATCTGGGGCACTGGTCATGGTGATCCTTTCAGGCCTGCATCAGTAGTATTCGCAACACATACCCTACCGGGTACATTCCGTGGTGTTCGTTCCGTGGTGATCGTGAGCATCCGCGTTATGTGCGTAGACCCGACACCGCCTCGGACTCGGTGATGACCTCACGGTGACGGCCGACGTGGGATTCGGCGCGCATGCGCGCCACCATGTCCGGATGGTGCAGTTCGGACGCCCGACGTTCGGAACGAATCCGTGGTAACTCGTAGAAGTTGTGCCGCGGCGGCGGGCAGCTGGTGGCCCACTCCAGCGAATTGCCGTAACCCCACGGGTCATCGACAGTGACGGGCTCGCCGTAACGCCAGGATTTGACCACAGATCACCGCCCGCTCCGGGGCTGTGGATGGCGTCGGCCAGCGGGGTGTAGGCGGTCCAGCCGAAATCGGCGGCGCCGCCGGGGGTGATGAAGCCGGCGAGTGTGATCAGCGCGCCGAACAGAAACAGCCAGTAGGAAAACGCGTTCAGTCGGGGGAACGCCACGTCGGGGGCCCCGATCTGCAGCGGCAGCACCAGGTTGGCAAAACCGAACACGATCGGGGTCGCATACAGCAGCAGCATGATGGTGCCGTGCATGGTGAACAGCTGGTTGTATTGCTCATTGGACAAGAACTGCAGTCCCGGCGAAGCAAGCTCGGTGCGCATGAACAGAGCCATCAGCCCGCCCACGAAAAACAGCGCGTAGCAGGTCACCACGTACATGATCCCGATCGTCTTGTGGTCGGTCGTCGTGACCAGGCGGTAAATCAGATTTCCCTTGGGGCCCAACCGGGCCGGGAACGGCCGCCGCGCTCGCAGCGAAGAAGAAGAAATAGAGGGCGTCTCAACGGTCATAGCCGCTCCTCCCGGTCGGACTGGTCGTGGACCGGCAGCTCCTCATGCGGGGCAACTACTTTGTCGACGGTGCGCCGGATTCGGTCCCCGTTAAAGGGCCGCGTCGGGCCGTGACTATGCCCCCAGGGGTATAAGAGAATGACGGACAAAGCGCTGTCCGCGAGGGGGGCCGCCGTCAGCGCCGTCCCCTGGCTCGGCTCGGCTGGCCGTTCGTCGAACTCCTCCCGTCGCGCCTTGCCGCACCAGACGTTGCCCTGGCGAGCGCGCTGCGCGGGGCGTGCGCCGCACCTGGTACGAGGTTCCGTTCGGCCAAGGTAACGTACGGATGATCGACCTTCGGGGAAATCCGGTGAGTGGCTTTGTCTCGGCGGACATTCCGGCTCCAATCTTCACGCCTCCGCCTTCACCGCCTCCGCCACCGCCGCACCCCTTCTGCACCCCGCGAGGCAACTTGGTCATCATCCCACCGATCTGCGACGAGATCGGGGCGCCTGACTGACGGCTAGCAGGTTCTAGCCGATGCTCTCCAAGCCATTGGCTGCGGCCACCGCCGCGCGGGCCCATTCGCCGTTGCGCACAGCGGGTTCGATGCGATTGCGCCGGATGGCCTCGACGTTGGCGGGCGTTGCGCCCGGGACATCGCTCGGTACGCGGAACGAGAATCGGTGCGCTTCGGTGGCGATCGCCAAAAGCCCGTCGGTGTTACTAAACCCGTTGGCGCGCATCGTTTCCTCCGCCCACCTCAAGGGGGTGAGCCCGCCGAAATCGTTGACGTACACCACCCAAAGGTGCACGTTACGTTGAGCGTAAAGCCGGTTGATGGCAGCCTCCACGGCGGCTCGGCCGGCGGGGGCCAACACGCCCGTCTGATCGGTGATGTATCTCGTGAGCTGGATCGATGACGGCGCCGCGGGCACACCTGCGCCTGGCTGGCTTGGGACCAAGCTGGCGCCGTCGGTCGGCGGGTTGGCCGCGGTGGGTGCGCTTTGGCCCGGCAGGTGCGCGTGACGACGCATCATATCGACGCCCACTACTGCCGCCACCGCGAGCAGCACCACCGTCACCACGACCGATACCCACAGCGCTGGCGGCAACCGCCGACGCGGGGCTTGCGCCGGCGTGGACTGTGGCGTGGCAGCAAGCGTCGTCGGTGCCGAGGCTGCCTGGGCGGCAAGCGTGTTCGCCGCCGCGGCCGTCCTCGGCTGGCCGGTCAGTGCCGTCGCGAAATCCGAACAGGTACGGTAGCGGCCACCGGGATCCTTTGCCAGCACTTTGGTGATCACGCCGTTGAGTGCCGCGAGCTCGGGTCGTCGGTCGCCGATCAGTGGGGGAGGCGCGGACAGGTGTTGGCTGATGACCACTGCCGGATTGGAGTTCTGATACGGCGCCGCTCCGGTCAGCAGGTGAAAAGCGGTGCAACCAAGCGCGTATTGGTCGGCCCGCCCGTCGATATCAGAACCCATGAGTTGTTCAGGCGCCGCGTAGGCCGTGGTCCCGACCACCATGTTGGTAGCGGTCAGGCCGCTGATATCACCGACGTCTTTGGCAATGCCGAAGTCGGCCAACAAGATCCGGCGTGCTGGCGGATCGGCTTCGGTCAGCAGGATATTGGCGGGCTTGACGTCTCGGTGCAGCAGTCCGCGTTGATTCGCGTAGTCGAGCGCGTCAGCGACGGCGCTGACAATCTCGAACACCTCAACTTTGGGCAGCCCGGAAGGAAACCGGGTGCGCAGCAATTCGGCGGCATCGGTGCCCTCGACGTAATCCATTGACAGCCACAGCTGTCCCTCGAACTCGCCGCGGTCGTGGATGCCGACGATGTGGGGATGCCACAACTCGGCGGCGATGTCGGCTTCGCGGCTGAATCGCTGCCGATACTCGGCGTCCGCGGTCAGGCCGGCCGGCAGCACCTTCAGGGCGTCCCGGCGGGGCAGCCGCGGATGCCGGGCCAGATAGACCTCACCCATTCCGCCGGACCCCAACCGCCGCACGATCGTGTATCCGGCGAACACATCGCCTTCGCCCAGGCCCCGGTTCAGCGGCATGCGAGCATGCTACAAAGGCGCCGGCTAGCTGCGGGCCCGCAACGTCTGTAACGCCTTGTCGGCGTGCGTGTCCATGCTGATCTCGCTGGAGATCACGTCGAGCACCTTGCGATCGGTGTCGATGACGAACGTGGTGCGCTTGACCGGCATCAACTTGCCGAGCAGCCGCCGCTTGACGCCGAACTGGGCGGCGACCGCACCATCGGTGTCGGACAGCAGGGGGTAGTCGAAACGCTGTGTGTCGGCGAATTTGGCTTGCTTTGCAACGGGATCGACGCTGATGCCGACGCGGTTGGCGCCCACGGCAGCGAATTCGCCCGCCAAGTCGCGGAAGTGGCACGCCTCCTTGGTGCAGCCGGGTGTCATTGCGGCGGGGTAGAAGAACAGCACCACGGGTCCGTCGGACAGCAGGGCGCTCAGCTTGCGCGGGGTCCCAGTCTGATCGGGCAGCTCGAAGTCGGCCACGGTGTCACCGGTCTTCATGGCCACCTACGCTACGCCGGAGGTCAACGAAGCATCTGGGAAGATAGAAAGGTGCACGCCAATCTCGACGCCGCCACCACCTCGCGGGATGATTTCCACGCGTTAGCGGCCGAGCATCGCGTGGTGCCGGTGACCCGCAAGGTCTTAGCCGATGCCGAGACGCCATTGTCCGCCTACCGCAAGCTGGCGGCCAACCGGCCGGGCACCTTTCTGCTGGAATCAGCCGAGAACGGCCGGTCCTGGTCGCGGTGGTCGTTCATCGGCGCCGGCGCGCCGTCGGCATTGACAGTGCGTGACGGCGAGGCCGTGTGGCTCGGCACGCCGCTCCATGACGCTCCTACCGGCGGGGACCCGCTGCAAGCCCTGCGCGCGACGTGCGAATTGCTTGCCACTCCCGCTTTGCCGGGGTTACCGCCGTTGTCGAGCGGCATGGTCGGCTTCTTCGCCTACGACCTGGTGCGACGCCTGGAACGGCTGCCTGAGTTGGCCGTCGACGACCTCAACTTGCCCGACATGCTGCTGCTGCTGGCCACCGACGTGGCGGCCGTCGACCACCACGAGGGCACCATCACGTTGATCGCCAACGCGGTGAACTGGAACGGCACCGACGAAAGGGTCGACGAGGCTTACGACGACGCCATCGCGCGGTTGGACGTGATGACCGCCGCGCTGGGTCAGCCGCTGTCCTCGACAGTCGCCACGTTCAGCCGACCCGAACCGCGGTACCGCGCGCAGCGCACCGTCGAGGAATACGGGAAGATCGTCGACCACCTCGTCGAGCAGATTGCGGCCGGCGAAGCGTTTCAGGTGGTGCCCTCGCAACGCTTCGAGATGGACACCGACGTCGATCCGATCGACGTCTACCGGATGCTGCGGGCGACCAATCCAAGCCCCTACATGTATCTGCTGCATGTACCGAATAGCGTTGGCGGAACGGATTTCTCAATCGTAGGATCCAGTCCGGAGGCGCTGGTCACCGTCAACGACGGGTGGGCAACGACCCATCCGATTGCCGGAACCCGGTGGCGCGGTCACACCGAAGAAGAGGATCAGCTGCTGGAAAAGGAGTTGCTGGCCGACGACAAGGAACTCGCCGAGCACCTGATGCTGGTCGACTTGGGCCGTAACGACCTGGGCCGGGTCTGTGTGCCGGGCAGCGTCCGCGTCGAGGACTACAGCCACATCGAGCGTTACAGCCACGTCATGCACCTGGTGTCCACGGTCACCGGAATGCTGGCCGAGGGGCGCAGCGCCCTGGACGCCGTCACTGCCTGCTTCCCGGCCGGGACGCTGTCCGGTGCCCCGAAGGTGCGCGCCATGGAACTGATCGAAGAGGTCGAAATGACCCGCCGCGGTCTCTACGGCGGCGTAATCGGCTACCTCGACTTTGCCGGTAACGCCGACTTTGCGATCGCGATCCGCACTGCCCTGATGCGCGACGGCACCGCCCACGTTCAAGCCGGCGGGGGCGTCGTGGCCGACTCCAACGGCCCCTACGAGCACACCGAGGCGACGAACAAGGCGCGGGCCGTGCTCAACGCGATCGCCGCGGCAGAAACCCTGACCGGTCCGGAGACGGCGCAGGATGGCTGACGCCGCGCCCGGCCGCCCGGATCGGCGGACCCTGCGGATAGCGCAGGCCCTGCTGGTGGTGGCCGCCGCCGGGTTGTGGGCGGCATCCCGGCTGACCTGGGTGGACCTGCGGACATTCGACGGGCTGAGCCCGCCAAAATTGACCACGCTGTCTGGCGCGGCATGGTCATCGGCCCTGGTCCCGTTGGCGCTGCTGCTGCTGGCCACCGCCGTCGCCGCGTTGGCGGTGCGGGGCTGGCCGCTGCGGATCCTCGCGATGCTGGTGGCCGTCGCCAGCCTGGCGACCGGCTATCTGGCGATCAGCACGTTGGTCACCCCGGATGTGGCCGTGCGAGCCGCTGACCTCGCGCACGTCCCGGTGCTGTGGTTGGTAGGCAGCCAGCGGCATTACCCCGGTCCGGCGATCACCCTGGCGACTGCGCTGTGCACGCTGGTCGCCGCCGTGCTGTCGATGCGCTCGGCGACCTCGGCTCGCGGCACTGGCGCCAAATACGTCACACCCGCGGCGCGCCGGTCACTGGCGCAGCGCAACGAGAAGACTATCTCGGAGCGGATGATCTGGGATGCCCTCGACGAAGGCGAGGACCCAACCGATCACACCGAGGGTCGGTGACGGACCGCGCGCCGACGGTCGCTACCCTTCGAGGGACGCCGTTGATCTGCTGGGCAGCCCTAGGGCAAAAGGGGAAAAGGACCGACATGAGTTCGGCAAGCGTGCTCGACTCCATCATCGAAGGGGTCCGCGCCGACGTTGCCGCTCGTGAGGCTGCCGCCAGCATGTCCGAGATCAAGGCGGCCGCAGAGGCGGTGCCGCCGCCGCTGGATGTTTTGGCGGTGTTGCGCGAGCCGGGAATCGGCGTCATCGCGGAGGTCAAGCGCGCCAGCCCGTCGGCGGGACAGCTCGCATCAATACCCGACCCAGCCAAATTGGCGTGCGCTTACGAAGACGGCGGTGCGCGGATCATCAGTGTGCTGACCGAACAGCGACGCTTCAACGGCTCGCTGGAGGATCTCGACGCGGTGCGCGCAGCTGTGTCGGTTCCGGTGCTGCGCAAAGACTTTGTGATCGGGCCGTATCAGATTCACGAGGCACGTGCGCACGGTGCCGACATGCTGTTGCTGATCGTCGCGGCGCTGGGTCAGCCTGTGCTGGAGTCGATGCTGGAGCGCATCGAGTCGTTGGGTATGACCGCACTGGTCGAGGTGCACACCGAGGAGGACGCCGACCGGGCGCTGACGGCTGGAGCACGGGTGATCGGCGTGAACGCCCGCGACCTGCGCACGCTGAGAGTCGACCGAGACTGCTTTGCGCGCATCGCGCCCGGGCTGCCCAGCGACGTGATCAGGATCGCGGAGTCTGGCGTGCGTGGCACCGCTGACCTGCTGGCTTATGCCGGCGCGGGCGCTGACGCTGTGCTGGTTGGTGAAGGCCTCGTTACCAGCGGCGATCCCCGTGCAGCCGTCGCCGACCTGGTCACCGCGGGCAAGCACCCGTCGTGTCCGAAGCCGGCCCGCTAGCCCGGCGTTCATGGGATGCATGCGCAGAAATGGTTGAACGCTATGCAGCGCTTACGCGTTGAGTCTTCGTGATGGCAGATATCTTGCACCCTGAACTTCCGGCTTCCAGCGCGGCGATCGCCGAGCGCACCCACCACGATCCCGACTCCCGGGGTCATTTCGGTGTGTACGGGGGACGCTATGTCGCCGAAGCGCTGATGGCGGTGATCGAGGAAGTGGCCGCTGCCTACGAAAAGGTGCGCACCGACCAGGCATTCCTAGACACCCTCGATAAGTTGCAGCTGCATTACACCGGTCGGCCATCCCCGCTGTATGAGGCCCTTCGGCTCCGCGCGCACGCCGGCGCGGCACGGATATTCCTCAAACGAGAAGACTTGAACCACACGGGTTCTCACAAACTCAACAGCGCGCTGGGTCAGGCCTTGCTGGCCCGACAGATGGGCAAGACGCGGGTGATCGCAGAGACCGGTGCGGGCCAGCATGGGGTGGCCACCGCAACCGCATGCGCGCTGCTCGGCTTGGATTGCGTCGTCTACATGGGCGCCGTCGACACCGCGCGGCAGGCCCTCAATGTGGCGCGGATGCGATTGTTGGGCGCCGAAGTCGTTTCAGTCGAATCTGGTTCGCAGACCCTCAAAGACGCGATCAACGAGGCGTTTCGCGACTGGGTCGCCAACGCCGAGAACACCTACTACTGTTTCGGCACCGCCGCCGGGCCGCACCCGTTTCCGACGATGGTCCGTGATTTCCAGCGCGTCATCGGGCTCGAGACCCGTGTGCAGATCCAGAATCAGGCCGGGCGACTGCCTGACGCCGTCACCGCGTGCGTCGGCGGAGGATCCAATGCCATCGGCATCTTCCACGCCTTCCTCGACGACCCGGGTGTCCGACTGGTCGGCTTCGAGGCTGCCGGCGACGGCGTTGAGACCGGCCGGCACGCCGCCACTTTCGCCGGCGGGTCGCCGGGCGCGTTCCAGGGATCGTTCTCCTTTCTGCTGCAGGACGAGGACGGACAGACCACCGAATCGCATTCGATTTCGGCAGGTCTGGATTATCCGGGTGTCGGTCCCGAACACGCGTGGCTGCGAGAGACCGGGCGCGCCGAATATCGGCCGATCACTGACAGCGAGGCGATGGACGCGTTTCGCTTGCTCTGCCGGACGGAAGGCATCATCCCGGCGATCGAGTCGGCGCACGCGGTGGCCGGCGCCGTCAAATTGGGCGTCGAGATGGGCAGCGGTTCGGTCATTGTGGTGAATTTGTCGGGCCGCGGAGATAAAGATGTCGAGACCGCGGCGAAGTGGTTCGGCCTGCTCGACAAGGCGGACGGCGGCCCGTCATGACTGTCGAGCAGAGCGAAACAAGCAGTCTGACGGAGCTTTTCAGCGCATGCCGGCGCGATAAGCGCGCGGCGCTGATCGGCTACCTGCCGACCGGATACCCCGACGTGCAAACGTCGATCGACGCGATGACAGCGTTGATCGAATCGGGGTGCGACCTCATCGAAGTCGGGGTGCCCTACTCGGACCCGGGCATGGACGGGCCGACGATCGCGAACGCGTCAGAGATTGCGCTACGCGCCGGTGTACGAGTTCGGGATACGCTGACCGCCGTCGAGGCGATCACTGCATCCGGTGGCCGTGCCGTCGTGATGACATACTGGAACCCGGTGTTGCGCTACGGGGTTGACGCGTTCGCGCGGGACCTCGCCGCCGCTGGCGGGCACGGTTTGATTACGCCGGACCTGATTCCCGATGAGGCCGACGCGTGGTTGGCGGCGTCCGACCACTATCACTTGGACCGGATCTTTTTGGTCGCACCCTCATCGACGCCGCAGCGGTTGGCGACGACGGTCCAGGCGTCGCGCGGATTCGTTTACGCGGCATCGATCATGGGGGTAACCGGTGCCCGCGACGCGGTGTCGCAGGCGGCGCCTGAACTGGTGAGCAGGGTGAAGGCGGTTTCTGACATCGCTGTTGGCGTCGGTTTGGGTGTCCGGTCACGCGAACAGGCCGCTCAAATCGCGGGCTATGCCGACGGTGTGATCGTCGGTTCGGCCCTCGTCTCTGCACTGACTGCGGGTATGCCGACGCTACGGGCATTGACCGAGGAACTGGCCACCGGTGTGCGACAGAGGATCTGTTGACTTATGACGACGACGGTCATCGCCTATTTCCCCAGCCCGCCCCGAGGAGTGTGGCACCTCGGGCCGGTGCCGATCCGCGCCTATGCACTGTTCATCATCATCGGCATCGTCGCTGCGCTGCTGATCGGCGATCGGCGCTGGGAGGCCCGCGGCGGCGAGCGCGGCGTCATTTATGACATTGCGTTGTGGGCAGTGCCTTTCGGGCTTATCGGTGGCCGTCTCTACCACCTGGCAACCGATTGGCGGACGTACTTCGGTGAGGGTGGCGCGGGACTCGGCGCGGCGCTGCGTATTTGGGATGGCGGCTTGGGCATCTGGGGGGCGGTCGCCCTGGGGGGCGTGGGTGCGTGGATCGCCTGCCGTCGCCACAGCATTCCGCTTCCCGCCTTCGGCGACGCGATAGCTCCCGGAATCGTTCTCGCGCAAGCGATCGGCCGGCTGGGCAACTACTTCAACCAGGAGCTCTTCGGCCGCGAGACCACCATCCCGTGGGGACTGAAGATTTTCGTCCGGCGGGACGCGGCCGGATACCAGGACGACCTCAATGGCATCTCGACCGGAGTGCTTGACAAAGTTGTACAACCGACGTTCCTTTACGAATTGCTCTGGAACCTGGTGGTTTTCGCCGTGCTGATCTACCTGGATCGGCGTTTTGCGATCGGCCATGGTCGCCTTTTCGCGCTGTATGTCGCCGGGTACTGCATCGGACGTTTTTGCATCGAGCTGTTGCGTGACGACGCCGCCACCCATATCGCCGGGATCCGAATCAACTCCTTCACGTCGACCTTTGTCTTCATCGGCGCGGTGGTGTATCTGATCCTGGCTCCCAAGGGCCGCGAGGACCCGGCGACGCTGAGTGCCTCGGCCGCTGACCGACTTGTCCCGGATGCGGTGGGCGAGGCGGTTGTTGAGCCTGCGACGACTGAGGCGCCTGCGGAGACGACCCCCGCGACTCCGGGGGACAAACCCGGCGTCGAGGCCGAAGCGGCCACGGGGGAGGCCGAAGCGGCCACGGGGGAGGCCGAAGCGGCCACGGCGGAGGCCGACGACGCCGAGGTCGACGCCCCCGAGGCCGAGCTGGCCGAGACGCCGGAGGCGGTCGCGACGGGCGGGCCGGAGAAGCCGACGCTCGGAGCCGATCGACCCGACCGCAACGCAGTCACGCGGAAGCTGAGAAAGCTGGGTTCCCGGCTGCGCCCGCGGGGTAACACCGACTGGCATGCTGAAAGACGTGACCGATCCGGCTGAGCGCGGCGCCAGGTGCGGGCTTTTCGCAGCACTGGGTCCGGGTGCGCTGCTGGCCGGCGCGCTCGGTTACGTCGGCGTGGTGGACCCGCACAGACCGGACTCGATTTTTCCCGTTTGCCCCTTTCGCCTGCTCACCGGGTGGAACTGCCCCGCATGCGGAGGCCTGCGGACGATTCACGACATCCTGCACGGTGATCTAGCCGCGGCGATCACCGACAATACGTTTCTGCTCGTCGGGACCCCGATGTTGACCGGATGGTTTCTGCTGCGCCGCCGCTCGGGAAATTCCCTCTTACCAGTACCGGCGGTGGCGAGTGTCGTCATCGCGACGCTGGCCTGGACAGTGCTGCGTAACCTGCCGGGATTCCCCTTCGTTCCGACGCTAGTCACGAGTTAGCCGGCTGCCGGATCGGTAACCGTCTCGGCGATGATCAGCCAGCAGGACTATGCTGTTGCATCGTGGCAAGACGCGGCAAGATCGTCTGTACTCTCGGTCCGGCCACCAACACTGACGAATCGGTCAGAGCGCTGGTTGAAGCCGGGATGGACGTCGCCAGAATGAACTTCAGCCATGGCGACTACAGCGATCACAAAGCCGCCTACGGCCGGGTGCGGGCCGCCTCGGACGTCACCGGGCGCGCGGTGGGCGTGCTTGCCGACCTGCAGGGCCCGAAGATCAGGCTCGGCCGTTTCGCCGACGGGCCGACCTACTGGGCCGACGGCGAGACCGTGCGGATCACTGTGTCGGACTTCCTGGGCAACCACGACCGGATTTCGACCACCTACAAGTACTTGACCCAAGACGCCGCGGCCGGCGATCGCCTTCTGGTCGACGACGGGAACGTCGGCTTGGTGGTCGAGGACATCGACGGGGACGACGTCGTGTGCACTGTCACCGAGGGCGGACCGGTCAGCAACAACAAGGGAATGTCGCTGCCCGGGATGAACGTGTCGGCGCCCGCGTTGTCCACCAAGGACGTCGACGATCTCGAATTCGCACTGCACTTGGGCGTCGACATGGTGGCGCTGTCATTCGTGCGTTCGCCATCCGATGTCGAGCTGGTCCACGAGGTGATGGATCGAATCGGCCGCCGGGTACCGGTCATCGCCAAACTCGAGAAGCCCGACGCCATCGACAACCTCGAAGCAGTTGTACTGGCATTCGATGCCGTGATGGTCGCCCGCGGCGATCTGGGAGTCGAGCTGCCGCTTGAAGAGGTTCCACTAGTCCAGAAGCGGGCCATCCAAATAGCCAGGGAGAACGCAAAACCCGTCATCGTCGCGACCCAGATGCTCGAATCGATGATCGAAAACTCCCGCCCGACACGGGCCGAGGCCTCTGACGTCGCCAACGCGGTGCTCGACGGCGCCGACGCGCTGATGCTGTCCGGCGAAACCGCCGTCGGCAAGCATCCGCTGGCCGCTGTCCAGACGATGGCCCGCATCGTGTGCGCGGTGGAAGAGAATTCGACCGCCGCCCCGCCGCTGACCCACGTCCCACGCACCAAGCGCGGGGTGATCAGTTACGCCGCTCGCGATATCGGCGAGCGGCTGGACGCCAAGGCTTTGGTCGCCTTCACCCAATCCGGAGACACCGTACGGCGACTGGCGCGACTGCATACGCCGCTGCCGCTGCTGGCGTTCACCCCATTGCCCGAAGTGCGTAGCCAACTCGCCATGACATGGGGCACCGAGACGTTCATAGTGCCCATCATCCAAACCACCGACGGCATGATCCGCCAAGTAGACAAGTCGCTGCTGGACCTGGGCCGCTACAAACGCGGCGACCTGGTGGTGATCGTGGCGGGCGCGCCGCCGGGCACCGTCGGGTCGACCAATATGATTCATGTGCACCGGATCGGCGAGGACGACGTTTAGAGCCGGGCCATTAGGCTGACCGGGTGTCTGACTTCGACGAGCTGATGGCGGTTCTCGACCTGCACCCCATGGGCGATGACGTCTTCATCGGCGCCCATCCCAGTAAGAACCCGCCTCGGACATTCGGCGGATTGATGACGGCGCAATCATTTGTGGCCGGTACCCGCACGCTGACCCGCGACTTGCCGCCCAACGCGCTGTCGGTGCACTTCATCAACGGTGGCGACACCGCCAAAGACATGGAATTCCAGGTGGTGCGGTTGCGCGACGAGCGCCGCTTTGCGAACCGGCGCATCGAGGTGACGCAGGATGGCACCTTGTTGGCGACGGCCATGATCTCCTACCTGGCCGGCGGTCGCGGCCTCGAGCACAACGTCGAACCGCCCGAGGTCGCCGACCCGGAGACGTTGCCGTCGATCAAGGAGTTGCTCCGCGGATATGAGCACACCGTTCCGTTGTTCGTCAATGCGTTGCAACCAATCGAATGGCGCTATACCAACGACCCCTCGTGGGTGATGCGGGAGAAAGGCGACCGGCTCGACTACAACCGAGTTTGGGTGAAAGCCGACGGTGTGCTGCCCGACGACCCGCTGCTGCACACCGCCACGATGCTCTATTGCTCGGACACCACGGTGCTGGACTCGATCATCACCACCCATGGACTCTCGTGGGGGTTCGACCGCATCTTTGCTGCGACCGTCAATCACTCGGTCTGGTTTCATCGCCAGGTCAGCTTCAACGACTGGGTGTTGTATTCCACATCCTCGCCGGTGGCCGCCGATTCACGTGGGCTTGGGACCGGCTATTTCTTCAACCGCGCGGGCCAGCCGGTCGCCACCGTGATGCAAGAAGGCGTGGTGAAGTATTTCCCCGGGCCGGGGCGGTAGGCCGACGCAAAACAGCCGGCAACGATTCGGTTGCGGCGCACCGAATGTTGCCCAAAGCAAAACCGGCCCGAAGCGTAACGTTCGAGGTGGTTGGGTAATCGGGCGCTAGCGGCATACCGGTGACGGCCCTGTGACGCAGCAGCTCTGCGTGCCGCCTATTTGTTTCCGAACAGCCGGAGGTTAGGCGTGTGCGAGTCGTCGATCGACGTCGCGCCCGGAGTCCGCGCAAGTGAACGGGTCGTCGTTCACGTCAACTCCTCGGCGGCCCGTTGGGTCGGGGCGTCAGCCGTATTCAGCGCGGCTTGCTGGCTGGTGACGGCGATCGCCCACGGCCGTGACCACGCGGGCTGGCATGCGACTGGCAGGGTGGGATGGTCATTGACGGCGCTTGCCGCGGTCGCCCTGATCGCGCGAGGTATCTTTCTGGGTCGCCCGGTGACGGCCGGGCACGCGGCCATCGCTGTTCTCGTGTTGTCCACCGGGATCGGCGCACACGTGCTTGCTTTCGATCTCATCGGCGACGTGCTGATCGCCGGCTCCGGCCTGGCGCTGACGTGGCCCGCGTCAGCACGTGGGCATCCCGACGACCTGTCTCGGGTGTGGGCCTTGATCAACGCCACCGCCGGCGACCCGCTGGCGCCGTTTGCCATGCAGGCGGGCAAGTGTTACCTGTTCAGTGCGGACCAGAGGGCGGCGCTCGCATACCGGACGCGAATCGGCTTCGCGGTGGTGAGCGGGGATCCGGTCGGTGACGAGGCGCAGTTCCCTGCGCTGGTCGCCGACTTCGCCAAAATGTGCCATACCCGCGGGTGGCGAATCGTCGTCCTGGCCTGCAGTGAGCACCGGCTTGAGCTGTGGACGGACCCGAAAGTGCTCGGCCAAGCGTTGCGTCCGATACCGATCGGCCGCGATGTCGTCATCGACGTGGCCACCTTCGACATGGTTGGGCGCAAGTTCCGCAACCTGCGTCAGGCCGTCAAGCGCACGCACAATTGCGGGATCACCACCGAGATCGTCGACGAGCAGGAGCTCGACGGTCGGTTGTTGGCCGAGCTGACCGAGGTGCTGCGGACGTCAGTCCGCGGTGGGCACACCGACCGCGGATATTGCATGAATCTGGACGGCGTGCTGGAGGGCAGGTACCCGGGCGTCAAACTGATCATCGCGCGGGACAAATCCGGGCGGGTGCAGGGCTTCCATCGGTACGCCACCGCCGGGCACGGTCGCGATATCACCCTCGATGTGCCGTGGCGTCGTTCCGGAGCACCCAACGGGATCGACGAACGGCTCAGCATCGACATGATCAATGCGGCGAAAGACACCGGGGCGCAGCGGGTTTCGTTGGCGTTCGCGGCCTTTCCGGAGATCTTCGATCAAAAGCAGCGCGGGCGGATGCAAGGCCTGTTTTATTGGCTCATTCATCTGCTGAATCCGTTGATCGCGCTTGAGTCGCTGTACCGATATCTACGTAAATTCCACTCGCCGGGCCAGCGGCGGTATGCGCTGGTGTCGCTAAGGCACCTGGTGCCGTTGATCTATGTGATGCTCTCGCTGGAGTTCACGCCGCGTCGCCGCAACTTTTAGCGGTCTAGCGCACCGGCGTCGACGTCAGCGTGACGCTCAACCGGTTTTGGACGTTATGCCGAAATTGATCGGCGCAGCGCCGCTGCTGGACGTGGTTCGATCCGGCATGCCGTATGCAGCGGATGTAGTCGCCGCCGCCGGCGTCCTTCCAGAGCGTCGCCCAGAGTGCAATGAAAGCCAAGCTGACGATTATCGCCAGGGCGCCCAACACGATGCCCGCGATTGCCACCCCGCCATTGTTGGCGGTGCCGCGCTTGGCCCGTCCGCGCCCGAGGGCCCCGATGACGATCGCGACGAGGCCCAGCACGATGCTGACGATGTTGACCAACGGCACCGGGGAACCGAGCAACCCGACAACCGCCAGGACCAGCGCGGCGCTGCCGAGGCCGTTTTCGGGCTGCACCGGCGCCCGATAACCGTAGTGCGGCGGTGAATAACCGCTCGGGTATGGGCCGGGCCGATGCGGATATTGGTATGGGTACGGATATCGGTATGGCGGCGCCGTTTGCGGTGTTCCCTCGGAGTTTTGGCGTCTGCCCGACGGCGTGTCCGGAGGTTCGGTCATGGCTCGCTTTCTCGATCGGACGTCCTCGTCGACTGTTCGCCAGAGTATCCGCCGGGGCCGATACGCAGTTCGGGACAGCGAATGTCGTTGGGCAAATGATGAGTAGCCACCACCACCGTCCGCTCTGCCGCGATGAGACCACCGTGCGCGTTCAGCAGATTGCGCAGAATAGGCTCGGCGTCGGCGGCATCGAGGTGTTCGGTCGGTTCATCGAGCAACACAATCCGCGCGGGTGAGATCAGTGCCCGGGCGAGCAACAGACGCCTACGTTGCCCCGCCGACAACGCCTCCGGGCCGCCGCCCAACACCGCGTCCAGACCGTCCGGCAGACCGGCCAGCCAGGCGTCCAGCCCGACCAGGCGCAGCGCGATGTTCAGTTGATTATCCGGGCAGTCGCCCCGCGCCACCAGCAGGTTATCCCGCACGGTAGTGGCGAAAATGTGCGCGTCCTCAGCGAAAAAGCCGATGGCCGAGCGAATTGCAGCTTCACGAAAACTGGGCAGCGGTAATTCGCCGAGCGTGACGTCGCCACGCAACGGCGTGAGCAGACCTGCGAGGGTCATCAACAGCGTCGTCTTACCGGAGCCGCTGGGGCCGGTGACCGCGAGGCGGGCGCCGGGCGGCAGGTCGACAGACACCGCCGCCGGCATCCGCGAAGCCCGGCCGGCGGTGACGACGCTGTCGGCGCGAAGCCGCCCGGTAGACAGCGGATGCGCTGGTGTGGCGGCCGAAGCGGGCCCAGGATCCGTGGGCGGCGCCGCGGTGTCACGCGGGGCCAAATCGAGCAGACGCCGCGCCGCCAACCGTGATCGTGTCAGCTGGGTGGCCGCGGCGGGCAACGGTGTCGTCGCCTCAAATGCCGATAGCGGCAACAGCATCAGAACAGCCAATGTGGTGGGCGCGACGGAGCCTGCCATACCGATGCCTGCCACAACGGCGCCCAGCACGCTGACGCCGATCGCCGCCGTGGGAAGAGCCTGCGCGAACGCGGCCGGCCGGGCCGCGGCATCGATGGCATCGGCCCAATCACGTTGCCGGCGTTGTGACTCGGCGATGATCGTGGGCAACACACCACCGACTCGCAGCTCGGGTGCATGCTCTAACGCCAGCATCGCCGCCACGTCACGACCGGAATGATGCTGGCGTGCAACAAGTTCCTGTGCACGGGCAGCCCGCGATGACAGCCACGGCGCGACGATGCCGGCGGCGAGCAGACACATCGCCAGGATCGCTGCCGCCAACGGCGAGATGATCCCGACGACCGCAATCGCCGCGACCGCGAGCACGGCTGCCACGCTGAACGGCAGCAAGGCGCGTACCAGCACGTCGGCGAGCTGATCGACGTCAGCGCCGAGCCGTGCGACGAGCTCGCCGCTGTGCAATCTGGTCGCGATGTCGGGCCGACCGTGCGCTAACCGGGTAAAGAGCAGCACACGGGCGCTGCCGGCGACCCGCAGCGCGGTGTCGTGGTTGACCAGCCGCTCGCAATAGTGCAGTACGCCACGGGAAATCGCAAAGGTGCGCACCGCCACCACCGCGATTGACAGATCGAGCACCGGCGGCATCTGCCAAGCACGGGTGATCAACCAGGCCGACAGTCCGGCCAGCGCCAACGCGCTGCCCAGCGATAGCACCCCCAGCGCGATCCCGAGCAGCAAGCGCGGGGTTCGCGGGTGCAACAGCCGCAGCGCGGTCGGCAGGGGATCAGACGCGAGCATGATGAAGGTCCTGCGCCCCGGCCACTTCGATGACCTGATCACCGATGCCGACGACATGTTCGCGGTGGCCGACCAGCACCACGGTGGCGCCGGCGCGCGCGCGTTCGACAATGGCCCGCAGCACCCGGGTTTCGGTTGCGGCGTCGAGGTGTGCGGTGGGCTCGTCGAGCAGCAGCACCGGCGCCGGTGAGGCGAGCGCGCGGGCCAAGCCGAGGCGTTGCCGCTGACCCAGCGACAGCCCCACTCCGCGGCTTCCGATGACGGTGTGCATCCGGTCGGGCAGCTCGGCGAGTACTTGGTCGAATCCGGCTGCAGCACCGGCGCTATCAAGGTCAGCGAGAGCGCCGAACAGTGTCAGGTTGTCGGCGACGGTCCCGGGTATCAGCACAGGGCGTTGCGGCAACCAGGAGACCTGCTGCCACCACGCGGTCGATTCGAGATCGGCGATTTCGACTCCGGCAACGGTGACGCGGCCGCTGCTGGCCGCGGTGATGCCGGCGATGACCTGGAGCGTGGTGCTTTTTCCTGCGCCGTTGGCACCAGTGAGCACCGTGACCTGACCGGGGTGGATCACTGCGCTGAGATCGTGCGGACGCGGCCCGTCGCGCCCAGCGACGCTGAGCTCGTCGAGCACGATTACGGCACTGCGCGCCGTGACTGTCCGGGAACCCGGGACGGCGGGTGGGGCATCCTGGATCAGTGCGAACGCCGTGTCCGCGGCGGCTCGGCCATCTTGGGCGGCATGGAATTCCACGCCGATGCGGCGCAGTGGCCAGTAGACGTCGGGCGCGAGCAACAGCACGGTCAAACCGGTGGTCAAACTGATCTCACCGAACACCAGGCGCAGTCCGATGCTGACGGCGACCATGGCGACACCGAGGGTGGCGAGCAGCTCCAACACCAGCGCGGAGAGGAACGCGATCCGCAGTGTCGCCATCGTTGACCGCCGGTGGGCGTCGGCCAATTCGGCGATGCGGCGTTCGGGCCCGGTGGCGCGACCGAGGGCCCGCAGCGTCGGAATTCCGGCGATCAAATCGAGCAGCCGGGCCTGCAAAATGGCCATCGCGGCCAGCGCTGCCGCGGACCGCTCCGCAGCCGCCAGGCCGATCAGCACCATGAAGATGGGAATCAACGGCAGCGTGATCGATACGATCACAGCCGATTTCAGGTCATAGAGCCCGACCACAAGAGCGCTCACCGGGGTCAGGATCGCCGCCAGCAGCAGCGCCGGAAGATACGCGGTGAAATAGGGCCGCAGCGCGTCGAGCCCGCGGGTCACCACCGCGGCCGCGGCGTCGCGCTGGGCTGCCAGTTGGCGGGGTTGGCAGGCGGTTACGGCGTTAAGGACCTGGCCGCTGAGGTCGGCGATCACCGCGCTGGCCCCACGCTGGCCCAACCGCGCCTGCAGCCAGTGCGCCACGGCTCGCACCGCCCATACCGCCAGCAGGATCGACAACATCGGCGCCCACTGGCTTAGGGTCTGCGCGGCTGGGTCGGTGATGACCCGGGAAGCGATGTGCGCCAGCAGGATCGCAGAGCTGATCGCGCAACCTGAGATCACTACACCGCAAACCGTTGTCGCGGCTAGGAAATGGCGTAACGCCGCCGATGCCCGCCACAATCGCGGATCCAGGGGCCCCCGGCTGCTCGCGCTCAGGACGTGCGCCTCACCAGACCGGTCGACGGCGGTATACGGTCAGTCGAAATCCGTTGCCGGAAAACCCAATACGTCCAGGCTTGGTAGATCACCGTCAACGGAGCCATCAACACCGTCACCCAGGTCATGATCTTGAGGGTGTACGGCGTGGACGACGCGTTGTAGATCGTCAGGTTCCATTGCTTGTTCAGCGTCGAAGGCACGAGGTTCGGATAGAGCGCTCCAAAAAGAAGGATCACCACGGCTGCCACGACCACGGCAGTGCACAGAAAAGCCCAGCCATCGGATGCTCGTCGCCACACCAGCGCAACTGCTGCCAGCTGTGCGACCACCGCGAGGCCCAGCACCAGCCAGGTCCAATTCTTGCCGTAGGCCAGTTGCGTCCAAAGCCCAAACCCGCCGACCAGTCCGGTCACCGGGAGTGACAGCCGCACCGCGAAGCGGTGAGCGTCGTCGCGGATCGCGCCCGATGTCTTCAGGGCGACGAACACTGCGCCGTAAAAGAGAAACAGCCCCGCTGTGGCCAGACCGCCCAGCAGCGTGTACGCATTGAGCACGTCGGTGATGGACAAGTCGACGCGTCCATTGGCGTCCACCGGGAGCCCTCGCACCAGGATGGCGAACGCCACGCCCCACAGCGCGGCGGGTAGCCAGGACCCGGCCGCGATCCCGAAGTCGGCCCATGTCCGCCATTTCGAGTCGTCGACCGTGCCGCGCCATTCGATCGACACCGAACGCACGATCATGCCGAACAGGATCGCCAGCAGCGGCAAATACAGGCTGGAGAAGACGGCGGCATACCAGCCGGGAAATGCGGCGAACATCCCCGCGCCGGCGGTGATCAGCCAAACCTCGTTGCCGTCCCACACCGGACCGATGGTGTTAAGTGCCGCGCGGCGACGCGCCTCCGGATCGCCGGCGCCGGCGCGGGCGCGGGCCAACGGTTCCATCAGCATGCCCACGCCGAAGTCGAAGCCTTCGAGGATGAAGAAGCCGACGAACAGCATTGCGATGATGCCGAACCACAACTGTTGCAGTCCCATCGGTCAGCTCCTTTCGGACAGCAGGTGTCAATAGGCGAACGACAGCGGTGCGACCTCGTCGTCGCTGGGAGAGCGGGGCGCTGCCGGTTCCGCGTCGTATTTCTGTGGCCCCTCGACGACGTAGCGCTTGAGCAGCCAGAACCAGATCACCGCGAGCACCCCGTAGACCAGGGCAAACATGACCAGGGAGGTAATGACCATTGCGGGGGCGTGCTGCGAGACGCCTTGGCGGACGGTCAGCCGAATCATTTGGTCGCCGGTCGGGTTGGGTGCGACGATCCACGGTTGGCGGCCCATCTCGGTGAACACCCAGCCCGTGATGTTGGCCAGGAACGGCGTGGGAATGGTCAGGAGCGCGAACCAGGCAAACCAGCGCTGGTTCGCGATGTGCCCGCCGCGGGTCAACCACAATGCGGCCAGCGCGAACAGCATCGGAATCGCCAGCAACCCGATCATCATTCGGAACGACCAGTAGGTGACGAACAGGTTCGGCCGGTAGTCGCCGGGCCCGAAGCGCTGCTGGTATTCGCGTTGCAGGTCGTTCACCCCTTGCAGCGTCACACCGCTGAACCGGCCGTCGGCCAAAAACGGCAATGCGTACTGCACCTTGATCACCCGGGTGACGTGGTCGCAGTTGTTGTGCGTGCCGATAGTCAACACGGAGAAGTCGGGGTCGGTCGCTGTGTCGCACAGTGTTTCCGCCGACGCCATCTTCATCGGTTGCTGGCGGAACATCAGCTTGCCTTGCGCGTCCCCCGTGAATAACAATGCGACCGCGGCGGCCAGCACGACGAAACATCCAAGGATGGTGGCCGGGCGGTGCATGGTGCGGGCATCGTTGTCGTCTTTGCCGCGGACCATCCACCACGCGCTGACCGCGGCGACGAACGTCCCCCCGGTCAGCAATCCGCCGGTGAAGGCGTGCAAAAACGCTTGCTGGGCGGTGTTATTGGTCAGCAACGCCACGATGCTGGTCATCTCCGCGCGCCGGGTGGCGGGGTTGTAATGCGCGCCGACCGGGTGCTGCATGAAGGAATTGGCGGAGATGATGAAGAACGCGGACGCCTCGACCGCCATCGCGACGATCCAGATGCACGCCAGGTGCACCAGCCGGGGCAGCCGGCTCCAGCCGAAGATCCACAACCCGAGGAAGGTGGATTCGAAGAAGAATGAAGCCAGCCCCTCCATCGCCAGTGGCGCGCCGAACACGTCGCCGACAAACCGGGAGTACTGGCTCCAATTCATCCCGAATTGGAACTCCTGCACGATCCCGGTGGCCACACCGATCGCGAAGTTGATCAAGAACAGCTTGGCGAAGAATTTGGTCAGCCGATACCACGCGGTGTTGCCGGTGACCATCCACGCGGTTTGCATGATGGCGATCAGCGGCGCCAGACCCATGGTCAGCGGCACGAAGATGAAGTGGTAGACGGTGGTGACACCGAACTGCCACCGCGACATGTCGACGACGTTCATGTGTCATCTCCCTGACGACGGGCGCGAGCTACTCCGACGTAGTGTAGTAGACGGCTAACGCTACGACAATTGATGTGCGCATCACGGTCGGCGCGGTCAGGCCGCGTCATGTGGTCCACCCGCCAGCGCCTTGTCGGCCCTGTTGGATGCGCTACGGATACCGAACGACGACACGATCTCGAAGGCGCCGATCACGACCAGCCAGATGCCGACGATCAGCGTCAGGATCGCCAGTGATTCAAAGGGCGACGCGATCAGCACAATGCCGGCCAAAAGACTGATCAGCCCAAGGAATATCTGCCAGATGCGGCCCGGCAATGCGGGATCGCTGATCGCCGAGACCGTGGTCGCCACGCCGCGGAAGATGAAGCCGACGCCGATCCAGATTGCCAAGAACAGGATCGCGGTCAGTGGATCCTTGCCGAAATGCCGGAAAGCGAGCACCGCCAGAATTAGCGCCGCGGCGCCGCTGATGAACAACAGCACGCGCCCGCCGGCAGAGACATGCAGACTGAACGCGAAGACGACTTGCGCGATTCCGGTGATCAGCAGGTAAACGCCGAAAAGAATGGCCGCGATGAGAATAGAATCGCCAGGCCACACCAACGTCAAGATGCCCAACGCCAGGGCCAGAATTCCAGACACCAGCGTCGACTTCCACAGATGCGGCAACAACCTTGGGACAGCAGTGGTTTCCATGCCCGAAGTCTCGCACAAATGACGATCAGGATGGAAGGTTTGCGTTAGGACTCAGACCCCCGCCGTTTGCGGCGCCTGCGCACGCACTCCGCCGGAACCAGTGTCGGGTTTGCGGCCAACGAGATACCAGGTGCGCATGAAGTCTTTGCCTTTGACCTCGACGACACCCCGTTCCTGTAACACGAAGCGGCGAGAGCCCACCGCGCCCGCGACGACCGGACCATTGGCAAGTCCGATACGCAAAGGCAACGTATTGCCGCGCGAATCCTTCAATTCGCTTGCAGCTGCGGCCATGTCGAGCGCAAGGCCTGCCAATGCCTCGAGGTGATCCGGCCGCGGCTGGGGCACTCCGCTGACCACCATGTAGGAATCGCCGCTGACTTCGATTTTCTCCAGTCCGTGTTTATCCACCAGCGCGTCGAAGTCGCTGAAAATCCGATCCAGCAATCGGATCAGCTTGTCCGGCGCGATGTCGCTGGCCCGCTCGGTGAAACCGGCGATGTCGGCTAACAGCACCGCGGCGTCGTCGTATTTATCGGCAATGATGTTGCGCGCCGGGTCTTTTAGCCGCTCGGCGATGCTGGCCGGCAAGATATTGACCAACAGGGCTTCGGAGCGTCGGTATTCCATTTCCACGGCCTCCCGCGCGTGGCGCAGTGCGTACCACACCGTCGCGACCGCCATCGCGCAGGCGGAGGTGACGACGAAGCCCAGGGACATAAACCACTGTGGCTCAACACCGGTAGCGCGGGGGACGAGGAACTGCAGCGTGATCACCATCGCGGCGGCGATGGCGGCCAAGGTCGCCGCCAGGACAATGCGCTAACGGCGAGTTGGACTACCACCAGGCAGGCTGCGACTAAATCACACCGGTCCACCACAGCTGGGGCACGACAACAAACTGCATGACCCCGAATCCCGCGCTGATGAATGTCGCGAGGGATGTGTTGAGGCGCAGTATGCGGCGCCGGCGCGCGATGCGGTCGGTATAGAGCTGATCGCGCACGCGCGGTTGTGCCCGCACTGCCGCTACGCAGTCCGGCGTTCGCCCCGAACCTGCTGGCTGTGTGGCACCGCATTTCTTAGCCGCCACGGCAAAGTTAGCTGCCACGGCAAAAGCTTAATGGATCAGCCACCCTGACATGGAATGTCCGACCAGCGACCCGTTGGGCATGATGTGCTGCACCATCCGGCCATCGCGAGTGGCCAGGTCCGCGATCATCCGCCGGTGGCAACGCCACCAGGTCGGCTCCCCGCACATGATGGCGACGTTATGGCCGTCGGCCTCCTGCAGCAGTCGCTGATATGCGGCGTGGAACTCGGGTGTGCGGGTGTGGGCCGCGTAGTTGGCGAACGCTTGATTTTGCCACCATCGGTCGCGCGGTAGTTGCGTGGCGGGCGGCTTGCGTCGTCCGCCAAGATCGCGCTCATGGCGGTAGCCGATTCCGGCGGCGGACAGCCAGTCCGGCATGACCTCTTTCTCAACATCCGGATTGCGACGCGAACCGGGGGCACTGCGCACGTCGACCAGCAGTTCGATGTCATGTTGGCGAAGTAGGGCGGTCAGTTGTTCAGCGGTCTTGGCGCCGTGGCCGATCGTGTACAGCACCGTTTGTGAGTGCCCTCGGTGAGATTCGAACTCACACTGGACGGGTTTTGAATCCGTTTCCTCTGCCAGTTGGGATACGAGGGCCTGCTCTCTACGGCATCCCACCCTAGAGGATTGCCGCAAGGAGTCGAGTGTCACGACCCCGCGGCCGATGATCGCCGGGAACCAGGACAGAATGTCGTCATGACCAGCTCCACGACCAACGTCGATAGCCAAACCGCGCCGCGCGTGCTGATCGCCGAGGATGAGGCGCTCATCCGGCTCGACTTGGCCGAGATGCTCCGCGAAGAAGGCTACGAAATCGTCGGCGAGGCCGGCGACGGCCAGGAAGCCGTCGAGCTGGCCGAGCAGCTCAAGCCCGACTTGGTGATCATGGACGTCAAGATGCCGCGCCGGGACGGCATCGACGCGGCGTCGGAGATTGCCCGCAAACACATCGCACCGATTGTGGTGCTGACCGCGTTCAGTCAGCGTGACCTCGTCGAACGGGCGCGAGACGCGGGCGCGATGGCTTACCTGGTCAAACCGTTCACCATCTCGGACCTCATCCCGTCGATTGAACTGGCGCTGAGCCGGTTCAGCGAGGTCAGGGCGCTGCAGCGGGAAGTCGCCACCCTGTCGGAGCGACTGGAAACCCGCAAGCTCGTCGAACGAGCGAAAGGCTTGTTACAGGCCAACCAGGGGATGACCGAGCCGGAGGCGTTCAAGTGGATACAGCGCGCCGCGATGGATCGGCGGACCACGATGAAGCACGTCGCCGAAGTCGTGTTGGAAACCCTCGACGCGCCCAAAGGCGCGGAACCGTCGGGCTAACGGCCGCCGCGGGGCGTATGCCTAACCGGTGACGCGGAATCGCTTGACGCGTGCTGACCTGCCGGATATCAGTTCCACGTGATTGCGCGGCACGTCTAGGTGCGAGGCGAGTAGCCGGACGACGGCCTCGTTGGCCCGGCCGTCGACGGCGGGCTCACGGACGTAGATCGTCAGCCCACCATCGGCGCCGACCTCTACGAGTGGACCTTTGCGGCTCCTCGGTTTGACCTTGACGACGACGATTTCGGGTTTGGCCATGGAGCCCATCATGTCGTTAGCGTGGTAGTTGCACGCCAACCGCGCCGTCGTCGGGCAAGGCGCGCCACGGCTGCGGTGCAATCCGTTGCGATATCCGGCAATTCGGGCAGATGCTGCGGATAGCGCGGGGTGACCGTGCTGACCGCGCGCACCGAAGGCAGCTTCTGCGCGTGCGTGGCGCCCGCAACGAAACCCGGATAGTCGTTACCCCATTTGGCCCCACGGGTGCATGCCGGCGCCGAGGATGTAGACCGGCTCGCTCATGCTCGTTAGCGCCGCTCCTCCGCATCGCTTCGCTCGGCGCCGTCGCCGGCGGACGCGATCCTCCACGCGTAGACGATGCGCTCCACGCCGTCGTCGTCGACGAACGGCGGCATCGTGGTCCGCTCCATCCCCAGGCCGACTTTCAGGTCCGCGGCCAGCGTGCCGTCCAGCGCCTTGCCCAGCACGATCAGGCCCTCGTCGGCCAACTCCACCGCGGCAACGGCGAACGGCTCGAATTGGTCGGGAGAAGATTAGGGTAGGGCGGCGGCGGTGCATACCGGTTTTCGGTGTAGCGCCACAGCTTTCCGCGCCGCGACAACGCCACTTGGTCGAGCTGGTCACCCCTCGCAGCCGGGGTTGGGGCAATTGTTGGCCCGGGGCGGGAACACGTAGGTGCCGCATTGCGGACATTTCGCGCCGATCAGGTGTGGCAACCCGGTGTCGTCAGCGGCGAACCAGCCGTCGATCGGCGGTTCTTGACGGGTAGTTCCTGGCATTGCGCCAGCGTACCGACAACGCCGGCAAAAATGAAACGTGTTGCAGTTTTGCCGCGGTGGACGTGGCGTCAGGACCAGTGCCTAGAGTTAAGACCGTGAGGCCAGCCAAGACCGCGAGCGCCAAAACGCAGCCCGGCACGGCCGCTGACGACAAGCCGACGTTGATGCTGCTGGACGGCAATTCGCTGGCGTTCCGGGCGTTCTACGCGCTGCCGGCGGAGAATTTCAAGACCCAGGGCGGGCTGACCACCAACGCCGTCTACGGGTTCACCGCCATGCTGATCAACTTGTTGCGCGACGAATCGCCCACGCATGTGGCCGCGGCGTTCGACGTGTCGCGGCAGACCTTTCGCTCCGACCGCTACCCGGAGTACAAGGCGAACCGGTCGTCCACCCCGGACGAGTTCCACGGCCAGATCGACGTCACCAAGGAAGTCCTTGCGGCGCTGGGCATTACGGTGCTCGCCGAGCCCGGTTTCGAGGCCGACGACCTGATCGCGACGTTGGCCACCCAGGCCGAGAAGGAGGGCTACCGGGTACTGGTGGTCACCGGCGACCGCGATTCGTTGCAGCTGGTCACCGACGACGTGACGGTGCTCTATCCGCGCAAGGGCGTCAGCGAGCTCACCCGCTTTACGCCGGAGGCCGTCGTCGAAAAATATGGCCTGACCCCCACGCAGTACCCCGACTTCGCGGCGCTGCGCGGCGACCCGAGCGACAACCTGCCCGGCATCCCGGGGGTGGGGGAGAAGACGGCGTCGAAGTGGATCAGCGAATACGGCTCGCTGCAAGCATTGGTCGACAACGCCGACTCGGTGCGCGGCAAGGTGGGCGACGCGCTGCGGGCGCATCTGTCCAGCGTGGTGCTCAACCGGGAGCTCACCGATCTGGTTCGTGACGTGCCGCTGGCGCAGACGCCGGACACGCTGCGGATGCAGCCGTGGGACCGCGACCAGATCCACCAGTTGTTCGACCAGCTGGAGTTTCGGGTGCTGCGCGATCGGCTGTTCGAGACGCTGGCCGCTGTCGAGCCCGAGGTCGACGAGGGGTTCGACGTGCGCGGGGGAGCTCTGGAGCCCGGCACGGTCGGGCAGTGGCTGGCCGAGCACGTCGCCGACGGGCGCCGATCGGGGCTGGCCGTGGTGGGCACGCATCTGCCCTACGACGGTGACGCGACCGCGCTGGCGATCGCCGCGGCCGACGGCGACGGCGCCTACATCGACACCACGACCTTGACCCCCGACGACGACTCCGCGCTGGCGGCGTGGCTCGCCGACCTGGAGAAGCCGAAAGCGCTGCACGAGGCCAAGTTGGCCATCCACGACCTCGCCGGGCGCGGCTGGACGCTGAACGGGGTCAGCTCCGACACCGCGCTGGCCGCCTACCTGGTCCGCCCGGGGCAGCGCAGCTTCGCCCTCGACGACCTGTCGCTGCGCTACCTGCGTCGCGAGTTGCGAGCGGAAACGTCGCAGCAGCAGCAGCTTTCGCTGTTGGATGACACCGACGGGGTCGATGACCAAGCCGTGCAAACCGCGGTGCTGCGCGCCCGCGCCGTCACCGACCTGGCCGACGCGCTGGACGCCGAGCTGGCCCGCATCGACTCCACGTCACTGCTGGCCGAGATGGAACTGCCTGTGCAACGGGTGCTAGCGGGCATCGAGGCCGCGGGTATCGCCGTCGATGTGGACCAATTGACCCAGCTGCAAAGCCAATTCGGCGATCAGATCCGCGACGCGGCTGAAGCCGCATACGCGGTGATCGGCAAGCAGATCAACCTCGGCTCGCCAAAACAGTTGCAGGTAGTGCTGTTTGACGAGCTGGAGATGCCCAAGACCAAGCGGACGAAGACCGGGTACACCACCGACGCGGACGCGCTGCAGTCGTTGTTCGACAAGACCGGGCATCCGTTCCTGCAGCATCTGCTCGCCCACCGCGACGTGACCCGGCTGAAGGTGACCGCTGACGGGCTGCTGAATTCGGTTGCCGGCGATGGTCGTATCCACACCACGTTCAACCAGACGATCGCGGCGACCGGCAGGCTTTCGTCGACCGAACCTAACCTGCAGAACATTCCGATCCGCACCGACGCCGGCCGCCAGATCCGCGACGGGTTCGTCGTCGGTAACGGCTACGCCGAATTGATGACGGCCGACTACAGCCAGATCGAGATGCGGATCATGGCGCACCTGTCGAAAGATGAAGGCGTACTCGAGGCTTTTAATACCGGGGAGGACCTGCACACGTTCGTCGCATCCCGGGCATTCGGCGTTCCGATCGAGGAGGTGACCGGCGAGCTGCGCCGCCGCGTCAAGGCGATGTCCTACGGGCTGGCCTACGGCCTGAGCGCCTACGGGCTGTCGCAGCAGCTGAAGATCTCCACCGAGGACGCCAAACTCCAGATGGACGCCTACTTCGCCCGATTCGGCGGAGTACGCGGCTACCTGATGGACGTCGTCGAACAGGCCCGCAAGGACGGTTACACCTCCACGGTGCTGGGCCGGCGGCGCTACCTGCCCGAGCTGGACAGCAGCAATCGGCAGGTGCGCGAGGCCGCCGAGCGGGCGGCGCTCAACGCGCCGATCCAGGGCAGCGCGGCCGACATCATCAAGGTGGCCATGATCGAGGTCGACGAGGCGCTGAAAGCGGCCGGGCTGGCGTCGCGGATGCTGCTGCAGATCCACGACGAACTGTTGTTCGAAGTGGCCGCCGGTGAGCGGGAGCGGCTTGAGGCATTAGTACGCGAGAAGATGGGCGGCGCCTACCCGCTTGACGTGCCGCTGGAGGTGTCGGTGGGTTACGGCCGCAGCTGGGATGCGGCCGCGCACTGAGCGGCCCGGTACCGCCGAACGTGAAGCCTTTGCGAAATTCCGGCGGAAATCTCGCAACAGTTTCACGCTCGACGCGACCAGGCGCGGTTTGGCCAGCATGTACACCGTCGAGTAGCCTCGACGGGTAACTCGTTTTGTCCCTACGACCTCAACCTGTCCGGAGCAACCCAACAATATGCCGAGTCCCACCGCCACCTCGCCGCAAGTAGCCGTCAACGACATTGGCTCGAGCGAGGATTTTCTCGCCGCGATCGATAAAACAATCAAGTACTTCAACGATGGCGACATCGTCGAAGGGACAGTCGTCAAAGTGGACCGGGACGAGGTCCTGCTCGACATCGGCTACAAGACCGAAGGGGTCATCCCCTCCCGCGAACTGTCCATCAAGCACGACGTCGATCCCAACGAGGTCGTTTCCGTGGGTGATGAGGTCGAGGCCCTGGTTCTCACCAAGGAGGATAAAGAGGGCCGGCTGATCCTGTCCAAGAAGCGCGCCCAGTACGAGCGCGCCTGGGGGACCATCGAAGAGCTGAAGGAGAAGGACGAGGCCGTCAAGGGCACCGTCATCGAGGTCGTCAAGGGCGGCCTGATCCTCGACATCGGGCTGCGCGGCTTCCTGCCCGCCTCGCTGGTCGAGATGCGCCGGGTCCGCGATCTGCAGCCCTACATCGGCAAGGAGATCGAAGCCAAGATCATCGAGCTGGACAAGAACCGCAACAACGTGGTGCTGTCCCGCCGGGCCTGGCTCGAGCAGACCCAGTCGGAGGTGCGCAGCGAGTTCCTCAACCAGCTGCAGAAGGGCGCCATCCGCAAGGGTGTGGTGTCCTCGATCGTCAACTTCGGCGCGTTCGTCGACCTCGGCGGTGTCGACGGTCTGGTGCATGTCTCCGAGCTGAGTTGGAAGCACATCGACCACCCGTCCGAGGTGGTTCAGGTCGGCGACGAGGTCACTGTCGAGGTGCTCGACGTCGACATGGATCGCGAGCGGGTTTCGTTGTCGCTCAAGGCCACTCAGGAAGACCCGTGGCGGCACTTCGCCCGCACCCATGCCATCGGCCAGGTCGTGCCGGGCAAGGTCACCAAGCTCGTTCCGTTCGGCGCGTTCGTGCGCGTCGAGGAGGGCATCGAAGGGCTGGTGCACATCTCCGAGCTGGCCGAGCGGCACGTCGAGGTTCCCGACCAGGTGGTCGCCGGCGGCGACGACGCGATGGTCAAGGTCATCGACATCGACCTGGAGCGCCGCCGCATCTCGCTGAGCCTCAAGCAGGCCAACGAGGACTACACCGAGGAGTTCGACCCGGCCAAGTACGGCATGGCCGACAGCTACGACGAGCAGGGCAGCTACATCTTCCCGGAGGGTTTCGACCCCGAAACCAACGAATGGCTCGAAGGTTTCGACGCGCAGCGCACCGAATGGGAAGCCCGCTACGCCGAGGCCGAGCGCCGGCACAAGATGCACACGGCGCAGATGGAGAAGTTCGCTGCAGCCGATGCTGCCGCGGCCGAGCGGCCGCAGGCCAATGGCCCGGCAGGTGAGGAGCAGCAAAGTGGCGGCTCGCTGGCCAGCGACGCGCAACTCGCCGCGCTGCGGGAGAAGCTCGCCGGCAGCGCCTAACGCCAGGCATGCTTCGCATCGGGCTGACCGGCGGTATCGGCGCCGGTAAGTCGGCGGTGTCGGCCACGTTTTCGCAGTGCGGCGGGGTCATTGTCGACGGTGACGTGATCGCCCGCGAGGTAGTAGAGCCCGGCACCGAAGGGTTGGCCGCGCTCGTCGAGGCGTTCGGCGACGACATTCTGCTGCCCGACGGTGCACTGAATCGTCCGGCGTTGGCCGCCAAGGCATTCAGCAGCGACGAGACCCGCACGACCCTCAACGGAATCGTTCATCCGCTGGTGGGTAAGCGTCGCGCCCAGCTGATCGCCGCCGTACCGGAAGGCTCGGTTGCGGTGGAAGACATTCCGCTGCTGGTGGAGTCCGGGATGGCGCCGTTTTTCCCGTTGGTCGTCGTGGTGTACGCCGACGCGGAGCTGCGGGTGGCACGCCTGGTCGAACAGCGCGGCATGGCTGAAGACGACGCCCGCGCCCGCATCGCCGCGCAGGCTTCCGACGACCAGCGTCGCGCCGTCGCGGATGTCTGGCTGGACAATTCGAGCACCCCGGAGGCGTTGACCGAGCGTGCTCGCGAGGTGTGGGAGCACCGCATCAAGCCGTTCGCCGCCAATCTCAGCGAGGGCCAAGTTGTTCGCTCACCTGTCCGCCTGGTGCCCGCCGACCCGGCGTGGCCCGACCAGGCTGCGCGCATCCTCGCCCGCATCAGGACCGCGTGTGGGGCAAAGGCGTTGCGCGTCGACCATATCGGGTCCACCGCGGTTCCGCGACTGGACGCGAAGGACACCATCGACATTCAGGTCACCGTCGAATCCCTCGCGGTGGCAGACGAACTCGCCGCGGCGCTGCTGGCTGTGGGTTATCCGCGCATCGAACACATCACTGCCGACGTCGCCAAACCCGGCGCCCGCAGCACCGACCAGCGCTACGACCACAATCGTGATCCAATGTTGTGGCACAAGCGAATTCATGGGTCAGCTGATCCCGGCCGGCCCACAAATGTGCATCTGAGGGTAGATGGCTGGCCCGACCAGCAATTCGCGTTGCTGTTCGTCGACTGGCTCAAAGCCAATCCCGAAGTCCGCGACGAGTACCTGGCGGTCAAGCGACGTGCGGAGCAGGCGGCATCTCCGGGCGGAGACATCGAACGCTATCTGGCCGTCAAGGAACCATGGTTCTCCGAGGCATACGGGCGGGCGTGGGACTGGGCGGACGGCTCAGGTTGGCGGCCCGAAACGCCCTAGACCTTAGCCTTAGGGATTGGGGAGCGGGGCGCCGCAGGGCAGCACGCCGTTCAGCGGATCGGTGCTGCCCGGCGTCGGCCGGACGAACTGATCGACTTGGGTGGCGACGTTTCCGTCCACGTCGATCTCGCAGTGCACCTTCGCCGCATCAGGCCACGGGATCGACACTTGCATCCCGGCTTGCTTGGGACAGATCGGACCGCGCGGTTGCGGGAGTTAGCTGCGAGCTGATCACAGCGCCGGTCGACGCGGCGATTGCGATCCGTCTGCACATCGCAGAGCCCATAGCCGCAAAGATTACCGCCCTTCGTTATCTGACGACGCCATGTTGCCCGCGGTCGTCAATCCGGTTGGCAGTGCAGGCAACCTTTGCCTGACGAATCTGGCTGCCCGGTAGCGGGCCTGCCAGCTCACGCCGAAATCCTTCCACGTCAGGCAGCTCAGGCACGAAATCTCGCCACCCGTTTTATCGGGCGTCTACGGTGGGCGTCAGCGGGTCTCCCGTACTACTTCGGCAGCCTCCTTGTCGGTGCGCAGTCCCTGGTAGCGGGGGTGGCGCAGCTTGCCGTCGCGGGTCCACTCGGTGAAGCCGATCTGGGCGACCAGCTCCGGGTGCACCCACCGGGCCCCGGCAACGTGGCGCAGCCCGCGGGTGAACGGCGGCGCGTCTTGTTCGACCGCCGACAGTCGGTTGTGCAGGCTGCGCAGCGTGGCTTCGTCGAAGCCCGTTCCCACCTTGCCGGCGTAGACCAGGTCGCGGCCGTCGTAGTAGCCGAGCAGCAGCGCACCCAACTCCACCCGGCTGCCTTTGGGAGCGGTGTAACCGCCGACGACGAACTCCTGGTCGCGGACGCACTTGAATTTCAGCCAGTTCGGCGAGCGGCGGCCGTCATACTTCGAGTCGGCCAGTTTGGCAATCACCCCTTCGTCGCCCCGCTGGCACGCGGCTCGATAGGCGGCTATGCCGTCTTCGACGCGGTGCGGGGTGTTGCGGAGCGGACCGCTGAATTGAATAGCGCTGCGCAGCAAACGTTTGCGCCAGGTCAGCGAAATGTCGATGGTGGACGCGCCATCCAGGTGCAGCAGGTCGAACAGGTAGTAATAGACGCGCACCGGTGACTTCCGCGCCACCGCCGGGTTAGTGATGCCCAGGCGGCCCTGCAGCCGGGCGAAGCTGGTGCGCCGCCCAACGAATGCCACCACCTCGCCGTCCAGCACGAACCGCGAAGTGCTCTGCGCGGCGAGCGCATCGACCAGTTCCGGGTAAGTTCCGTTGAGCGACAGGCAGTTTCGCGACAATAGCCGCACTCGGTCACCGTCGCGAAACGCCAGAGCGCGCATCCCATCGAACTTGCGCTCGAAGATCCAGCCGGGATCGGAGAATCGCTTTTCGGTCAAGGTGGCCAGGGTGGGAGCTCGCCAGTCTGGCACCGGCTCGTCGCGCAGCGCCGCACGGAGGAAGTCGGGCAGGCCGGCGAGGTCGGTCATGACAACTCGTCGAGCGTGCGGCCGGTCAGCACCGACTCCGGCTCGGTTCGGACCGGATTCCGCCGGGCGGTGTCGTCAGAGGCCTCGGCGTCTCGGCGCTTCATCAGCAGCCACGTCTCGTTTTTGCCCTCCCGGATCCGGGTCAGTGCATAACCGCCGTGCAGCTTTTCGCCGTACAACCGAAATGACAGATGACCACGACCGAGACAGGTGGTCATTTGGTGTTCGGTCCGGTTGGAGTAAGTGCCGCAGTCCCAGACAACGACGCTGCCGGCGCCGCACTCGCCGTCCGGAATCACGCCCTCGAACTCCGCGTAGTCCAACGGGCGGTCCTCGGTGCGGCGTGCCATTCGGCTGTCCGTCGGTTTCGTCGAAGGCCCGCTCGGAATCACCCAGGACGCCAGGGCGCCGTCGATCTGAAGGCGAAAGTGGTAGTGGTCGCTGCCGGCCACGTGGTGCTGGACGATGAAACGCGGCCCCGGACTGCGGGCTGGCCGCCGCCTGTGTCGATAACCCATCCCTGGCAAGTACCCGCACGCACCGGACCGGGAAACTGCATGGCGAGTGTGATCACCGCGTGGACGCTGCACGCCAGGTGACGTCCATTCCCTCAGCGGCGAGCCAACGCGGTAGGTCGTAGCCGTGGCTGGACAGTCCATCGACGGCGGCAACCGCCCGGCGCACCGCCTGCTCGCCGACCTCGGGAGTCAACAGGCCGTGCCGCACCGCCTGGAGCAACTCGTCGACGTCGGCCAAATCCACCCCGGCGCTGGTGCGAACCTCGAGATCGAGGTAATGGTCTTCAGAACGCCACACGGCCGCACCGGGAGTGTATTCGCCGACGTCGAGGTAGTAGTCATGGTCGCGTTCGTGGCCGGGGTTGAAGTGAAAGGTGGTCGCGCGCAGGCCCAGCGACGGCAGCAGCCACGACTCGAGGTAGTGGAACTGTGCCCGGCCCGGCGTAGGGCGGGCCACGTATAGGCCCCACGGACGCACGATGTACTCATCGACCGCCCGCACGATTCCTTTCGGATCGGTATTGGTGCGCGCGTCGATGTCAAACGTCTCGTGCTTGGGCGGATGGATGACGTCACCTGACCGGGATCAACGGCGGAGCCGGATCTTCCAGCGCACGAAGCCGGCGTAGAACACGGCCAGCACGGCCAGCATGCCCATGTCGAACAACCAGATTTCCGGCGCGTGCTGCCAGAACCGGTCTTGCGGGAGCAGCGAACCGGGCACCAGATGCCGGACGTCGACCGTCGACGAAGCCGCGGCATAGCCCCAGCGCGCCGGCATCAGCCAGGACAGCTGGTTGAGCCCCAGCCGGCCGGTCACCGGGACCATCCCGCCGCACAACACCAGTTGGGCCATCACCGCCACCACGAACAGCGGCATGATTTGCTCGGTGGACCGAACCAACGACGAAATGGCCAGACCGAGGATCGCCGAGGCGACACACGTCGCGGCGACGGTCGTGAACAGCTCGACGGTGGCGGTCACGCCTGAATGCCCCATCAGCACCGCCCCGCGGGTCGGAGCGCCCTTACCGGTCACCACGATCGCGGTGACGATCGCCGACTGCAGAACGGCGAACCCGCAAAACACCGCGGTCTTGGCGAGCAGGTAGGCCGTCGTCGACAAACCGACGGCTTGTTCGCGTTGAAACACGGGCCGCTCGCCGACCAGGTCGCGGATCGTCAGCGCGGTGCCCATGAAGGCCGCCGCCGGCAGCAACAGCGCCAATATCTGCGCCGATTCGTCCGGGGTGTCAGCGCGCAGCCCGGGGATGCCGAATCCGCTCGAGCCGGGAACGGTCAGCGACAGCGCACCCAGGATGAACGGCAACAGTGCCAGGAAGACGAAGTAGGCGCGGTCGGCGACGACCAGCCGCACCTGCCGGCGGGCGATCGTGGAAATTTGGCGTCGCACGCTGGTGTGGACGGGTTCGCCCAGGTCCGCGGGCTGGTCGGCCGCCGCCGGCGGCGGCTGTTGGCCTCGCTCGAGGAACCGGCGGTTGGCTTCTTCGGGGTCGGCGCCCACCTGGCCGAAAATCTTGGCCCAGTTGGTGGTGCCCATCGCATCACCGATCTGGTCCGGCGGGCCGCAGTACGCCGTCTTGCCGCCCGGGGCCACCAACAGCAGCTGGTCGCAGGTGTCGAGGTAGGACAGCATGTGCGTCACCACAATCACCACCCGGCCGGCATCGGCCAGTTGGCGCAGCATCGTCATGACCTGGTGGTCCAGCGCCGGGTCCAGACCCGACGTCGGCTCGTCCAGGATCAACAGGGACGGGCCGGTGAGCAGCTCGAGTGCGACCGAGGCCCGTTTGCGCTGACCGCCGGACAGCTTGTCGACCCGGGTATCGGCGTGTTTGGTCAAGTCGAGTTCGTCGAGTACCTGGGCGACCACCTTGGCGCGGTCAGCCTTGGTGGTGTCGGGCGGCAGCCGCAGCTCGGCGGCGTAGCCCAGCGCCTGGTTGACCGTGAGCTGGCGGTGCACGACGTCGTCCTGGGGAACCATGCCGATCCTGCTGCGCAGCGATGCGTATTCGGCGTGGACGTCGTGGCCCTCGAAGGTGACCGAGCCGGAGCTCGGTGTGGTGTAGCCGGCGATCAACCGGGCCAGCGTGCTCTTTCCGGCACCTGACCCGCCGATGACGGCGGTCAGCGTCCCGGGACGCGCGGTCACCGAGATGTTGTCCAGCAGTTGTTTGCCGTTGTCGACGATGTAGTCGACGCCGCGGACCTCCAAGCCGCCGGTGCGTGTCGCGGTTTCGGTTTCGCTGCGCGCAACCAGCAGGCCACCGCGCAGGACCAGGTCGACGTTTCCGATAGTGACGACATCACCTTCGGTCAAGATCGCGGAGCCGACCCGGGTGCCGTTGACGAATGTCCCGTTGATGCTGCGGTCCTGAATCTCGGTGCCCAGCGGCGTGAGAACCAACGCCGCATGGTGGCGGGAGGCCAGCACGTCGGGGATCACGATGTCGTTGTCGCTGGCCCGACCGATTGTCACCGACCCGGCCAGTTTCGCGGGCGGCGCCGATCGCTGCGACAGGAACTTCACAAACCTCGTCGCGAGATTGGAGACCTCGCCCGGCCGCGCGCCGACGACGGTCAGCTCGTTGGGCGCCACAAGATCCCGCGGCGGCGCCGAGCCCGCGTTGACCACCGTTGTCCCGGCGGGCGGCGGACCCGGCGGTGGTGTCCGTACGTGCACGTCGGTCGGACTGTCGTGTGTCGATGGGTGCGATACGTTTCGCGCATGCGGAGCCGGATGCCGTCGTGGCGTAGGCGATTGGGCGGACCCGGGCGCGCGGGGGCGCCTGGGCGGGTTAGCGGTCGACCATGAGACGGTGGACGGCCCGGTGTTCCGCGGCGGCCCGCCCTGCGGCGGTCGGTCTGCGCGCCCGCGGTGCTGTCCGACCTCGAAGCTCAGCTGCGGTCCGCCGGCATTGCCGACGTTGATGCTTTGCCCGTCGCGGACGTCGATCACCGGCGTGCGGTACCCGTTGACGAAGGTTCCGTTGACGGAGCCGTTGTCGATCGCGAGCCATTTGCCGTGCTCGAAACGCAGAATCAGGTGTTCGCGGGAAATCCGCGGGTCGGCGATACGGACGTCGGCATCCACGTCGCGCCCGACGACCACGTCTTGGCCGGCCGCGAACGTGTGTTGAGACCCGTCGTGCCAAATGGTCAGCATGGGCGGGGCTGGTCGGCTCACTACATCAGTATCGGCTGCGACGCGGCGGGCATCCACCGCCCCAGCTGTGACTTCGCTATGTTTCGTTCGCAGAGCAGACGCCGATTCATAGCGGTTTCATAAGTGGCGCCAACCCGGGCAACGGCCTCGACGGGCATGATGCCGAGAGTGAGCAAACTGCGTCCGATTGCGCCGAGACTGAAAGCGTCTGGTGTACAAGCCTTTCCGCGTTACCGTTGACCGGGTTGGCGCCGCTGCGCGCAGCGTGCGGATATGAGGGGGTGACGGGCAATTGAATGAGGAGACGAACAACACCCAACGCTGGGATGTCGATCAGCGCCCGGTGAGCGCTCAGCAGCGAGCGCGTGACGCGCCGAGGCGGGGATATCAATCGGTTCCGCATCTGGCGCTCACGCAGCTGTTGCATCGAGTGCCGCTGATCAGATCGATGCCAAACCGTGGCGATGCGCTCGGTGGGCGAGCCAGCCAAGCCAGCGTCCCGCCCGGCGGAGTGGCGAACCGTAGTGCCTTTGCCGGTTATTCGATCTTGCGTCCCTTGGGTTCTGGCGGGATGGCCGACGTCTATCTCGCCAAGCACCCGCGCTTGCCGCGTCGCGACGCGCTGAAAGTTCTGACAAAGCTAATGACGGCCGACGACGAGTTCCGTGAGCGATTCAATCGGGAAGCGGATCTGGCGGCGACGCTATTTCACCCGCATATCGTCGCGGTCCACGATCGCGGTGAATTCGACGGCCAACTCTGGATCGCGATGGACTACGTCGAGGGCACCGACGCAGCCCGATTGGTGAAAGAGCGTTACCGCAAAGGCATGTCAGAGCACGACGTCGGCGCCATCGTAGAGGCAGTCGCAGCCGCACTCGACTATGCCCATGCCCGAGGCCTGCTGCATCGCGACGTGAAACCCGCCAACATCTTGCTCACCCACCCCGAGGAAGACGAGCGACGAATCCTGTTGGCGGATTTCGGAGTTGCGCGTCAGCTTGCCGATATCAGCGGTATCACCGAGACGAACGTCGCAGTGGGAACGGTTGCCTACGCCGCTCCTGAACAGTTGGTCGGGTCGAACATCGACGGACGGGCCGACCAGTATGCGCTGGCCGCCACCACGTTTCATCTGCTTACCGGTCTGCCGCCGTATCAGCACTCCAACCCCGTCGCCGTGATCGGCCAGCATCTCCACGCGGCTGTGCCCAGGCTCAGCGAGCAGCGTCCGGATCTGGCGCGCCTGGATGGTGTTTTCTTCAAAGCCCTCGCGAAGGATCCCGACGACAGATTCGATCGGTGCCGCGATTTTGCCGCCGCATTCAACGACAAGGTCGCTCGCCGCCGCGGCGCTGTCCGTCAACGCGGCGCCGCTTCGGTGAAGCTCGGCCGCAGATTTTCACTCAAGAGCGGCATCGCCGCCGGGACCGCGCTCACGCTGGTGATCGCGCTGGCGATCACCTGGGGCGTTTCCTTTTTCTCCTGGGACGACGAGCCCCAGTCGAAGGCTGCATCACCACCTCGCTTCAATGCGGCGTCGTCAGCGTCGGCGGTGCTGCCCGGTGCAAGTTCGGCAGCCGCCAGACCTGTACTCGACGGTTCCTATCGGTTGGACTACGACCGCGCAAAGCAGACGTCCAACGGCGTGATCCGGAACAACGGCGCGCAAACCAGTTGGTGGGTCTTTCATTCCGCCTGCACGGCGACCGGGTGCGCAGCGACCGGGACCAAGCTGGACAACGTCGGCCATCAAGAGGCAAAGACCACCGGCACCGGCAACACCGGCGTGCTGCATTTCGTCGACGGACACTGGCGAAGCGCGCCCAGGCAGGTAACGGTCGACTGCCGCCAAGCACACGGCACGCAGACTTCGACGCAGGCCGAGACGGTGGTGTGGTCGTTGACGCCGCAACCCGACGGCACGCTGCGCGGCGCGCAGACGCAGACCGTCGAGAGCAACGAGTGCGGCGCGCGGGGCGCGATGTTGCGGATTCCCGTGCTGGCCACCCGGGTTGGCGATGTTCCGTCGGGCGTCGACGTGGCCGACCCCGCGAAGGCCTCGCAGACCTCGGCTGTCCCGGCCGGCGCGTCAGCTCTGCCGGTAGCTGGAGGCGTCTGCGGCGACGTCGACAAACTCGCTTACGACGCAGGCGCCAATGAGCAGGTGGTCTGCGAAGCCAACACCTGGGACAAAGCGCCTGGCACTACCGGGGTGCATCCCGTCGGGACTTCGTGTGACGAGCCGAATGTCGCGGTCTTCGCGATGTCGAAGTCGGACGACGGGTATCTGATCGAGTGCGATCCGGCGACGCGGGTGTGGACCCGTCAGCACGGATAACGCCCGCACTTTGTAGTGCTGTCGGTGGGCCCGCCTACCCTGGTGAGCATGGCTTTCGCTACCGAGCATCCGGTCGTCGCCCACTCCGAATACCGCCCTGTCGAGGACATGGTGCGCGTCGGTGGGCACTTCGAGGTGGTCAGCCCGTATCTGCCGGCTGGTGATCAGCCCGCGGCCATCGATGAGCTGGAGCGCCGAATTCTGGCGGGGGAGCATGACGTGGTGCTGCTGGGCGCCACCGGCACCGGGAAGTCGGCGACTACCGCATGGCTCATCGAGCGCCTGCAGCGCCCGACGCTGGTGATGGCGCCCAACAAGACGCTGGCCGCCCAGTTGGCCAATGAGCTTCGAGAGATGTTGCCGCACAACGCCGTCGAGTACTTCGTCTCGTACTACGACTATTACCAACCTGAGGCGTACATCGCGCAGACCGACACTTACATCGAAAAGGACAGCTCGATCAACGACGACGTGGAGCGGCTGCGGCACTCGGCGACGTCGGCGCTGCTGTCGCGCCGCGATGTCGTGGTGGTCGCATCGGTGTCGTGCATCTACGGCCTGGGCACGCCGCAGTCCTACCTGGACCGCTCGGTGGAGCTGCGGGTGGGCGCCGAGGTGTCCCGTGACGGGTTGCTGCGGCTGCTCGTCGACGTCCAGTACAGCCGCAACGACCTGTCGTTCACGCGTGGCGCGTTTCGGGTGCGCGGCGACACCGTCGAGATCATTCCGGCCTATGAGGAATTGGCCGTGCGCATCGAGTACTTCGGCGATGAGATCGAGGCGCTGTACTACCTACACCCGCTGACCGGTGAGGTGATCCGCAAGGTCGACTCGCTGCGCATCTTCCCGGCCACGCACTACGTGGCCGGTCCCGAGCGGATGGCCCACGCGACCTCCGCCATCGAGGAAGAGCTTGCGCAGCGGCTCGCCGAGCTGGAGGGCCAGGGCAAGCTGCTGGAGGCTCAACGGCTGCGGATGCGCACCAACTACGACATCGAGATGATGCGCCAAGTCGGCTTCTGCTCCGGTATCGAGAACTACTCGCGGCACATCGACGGCCGCCCCGCCGGCTCGGCGCCGGCGACGCTGCTCGACTACTTCCCGGAGGATTTCCTGCTCGTCATCGACGAGTCGCACGTGACGGTCCCCCAGATCGGCGGCATGTACGAGGGCGACATGTCCCGCAAGCGTAACTTGGTCGAATACGGTTTCCGGTTGCCGTCCGCGGTCGACAACCGGCCGCTGACCTGGGAAGAGTTCGCCAAACGAATCGGGCAGACCGTTTATCTGTCCGCCACTCCCGGCCCCTATGAGCTCAGCCAGTCCAGCGGGGAATTCGTCGAGCAGGTGATCCGGCCCACCGGTCTGGTCGACCCGAAGGTCGTCGTCAAGCCCACGAAGGGTCAAATCGACGACCTCATCGAGGAGATCCGTAAACGCACCGACGCCGATGAGCGTGTGCTGGTGACGACGCTGACCAAGAAGATGGCGGAAGACCTCACCGATTACCTGCTGGAAATGGGCATCCGGGTGCGCTACCTGCACTCCGAAGTCGACACACTGCGCCGGGTCGAGCTGCTTCGCCAGCTCCGGCTGGGGGACTACGACGTGCTGGTCGGCATCAACCTGTTGCGCGAGGGACTCGACCTCCCGGAGGTGTCGCTGGTGGCGATCCTCGACGCCGATAAGGAGGGCTTCCTGCGGTCCTCGCGCAGCCTGATCCAGACCATCGGCCGCGCAGCCCGCAACGTGTCCGGCGAAGTGCACATGTACGCCGACAGGATGACCGATTCGATGAAAGAGGCCATCGACGAGACCGACCGCCGGCGGGCCAAGCAGATCGCCTACAACGAGGCCAACGGCGTCGACCCGCAACCGCTGCGCAAGAAGATCGCCGACATCCTCGACCAGGTCTACCGCGAGGCCGCGGATACGGATGCCACCGATTCCGTCCCGATCGGCGGATCCGGCCGCAACGCGTCGCGGGGCCGGCGCGCCCAGGGCGCGCCGGGCCGCGTGGTCAGCGCCGGCGTGTTCGAGGGGCGTGACACCGCCAGCATGCCGCGGGCTGAATTGGCCGACCTGATCAAAGACCTCACCGAGCAGATGATGACCGCGGCGCGGGACCTGCAATTCGAGCTGGCCGCCCGGTTCCGCGACGAGATCGCCGACTTGAAGAAAGAGCTCCGCGGAATGGACGCCGCCGGTCTGAAGTGAGTGGCCGCCACTCGCCACCGAACTCGTCGCCCGACCATAAAGCCGCGGCGATGCGCTGCGCTGCTCCGAGCCAGCCGGCTGCTCGATGAATAGACACGCGATGAAGGTGCCCAGGAAGGTCGTCACATGGCTAGATTCACTCGGCGGGCGGCGCTTACTGCGCTGGGCGCTAGCGCGGTTACGGGTATCGGGTATGCGCTTCGCGGAATCCTTGGTTCACCCGTCCTGCGCATCCGCCTGACTGACGGCGGCGGCATGATGGGCGCCACCCCGGCGGACATGAGCCTCTACATGGACATGTTCAACCGCCACACCGAGATCACCCGCACGGTCGAGGAGATTCCCGGCGGCGTGCGCACCATCACCCAGTCAAACGCACCCGACCTCGCTGCAAACTTGCACGACCACGTGTCAAGCATGTACTCCCATCTCGACCAAGGCCCCGAGGTCATGTGTATGAGCCAGAGCCTGCCAACGCTGTTCCACAACGCCGGTGGCTACCGCCGCCAGTTGACCCTCACGCCCACGGGCGTCATCGTCGAGGAAACCTCCGACGATCCCGTCCTCACCGACACCATCCGCGCCCACGCCCGTGAGGTCACCGGGTTCGTGCGCGATGGAATGCCCGCGATGATGCAGGGCATGATGGGCGGTTCCGGCGGCATGATGGGACCCGGCGGCATGATGGGACCCGGCGGCATGATGGGACCCGGCGGCATGATGGGACCCGGCGGTCGACCGTAGCCGTCGGTGCCCGAGGGCTGCCAGCTGTTGCGGCGTGGGTGGTCGTTAGTTGTCGGTGGCGTGCTGTAGGAACAGAAGCATGAATCTGGCGGTGTGGGCTGAGCGCAACGGTGTGGCGCGGGTGACGGCGTATCGCTGGTTTCACGCTGGGCAGTTGCCGGTCACGGCACGCAAGGTTGGGCGACTGATTCTCGTCGGAGAGCCCGTCGGGGAGGCGGGCCGGCGAGGGCGGACGGCGGTGTATGCGCGAGTGTCGTCGGCTGATCAGAAATCGGATCTGGATCGGCAGGTAGCGCGTGTGACCTCGTGGGCAACGGCTGAACAGATCCCTGTCGACAAGGTCGTTACCGAGGTCGGTTCGGCGCTGAACGGGCACCGCCGCAAGTTCCTTGCGCTGCTGCGTGATCCGGCCGTAACGCGGATTGTGGTGGAACATCGGGACCGGTTCTGCCGGTTCGGCTCCGAGTATGTCCAGGCGGCCCTGGCCGCCCAAGGCCGTGAGCTGATTGTGGTGGATTCGGCCGAGGTTGATGACGACCTGGTGCGCGATATCACCGAGATCTTGACGTCGATGTGTGCTCGACTCTACGGCAAACGCGCTGCTGCCAACCGTGCTAAGCGCGCCGTCGCCGCGGCGGCTGACGGCGGGGAACACGAGGCTGCGTGATGGCGCGCTTCGAGGTGCCCGACGGGTGGTGTGTGCAAGCGTTCCGGTTCACGCTGGATCCGACCAAGGCGCAAGCCGCCAACTTGGCGCGCCATTTCGGTGCGCGCCGTAAGGCATTCAACTGGACCGTCGCGGTGCTGAAAGCCGACATCGAGGCGTGGCACGCGGATGGCGCCGAGTCGGCGAAGCCGTCGCTGCGGGTGCTGCGCAAACGGTGGAACAGCGTCAAAGACGAGGTGTGTGTCAACGCTGAGACCGGGCAGCCGTGGTGGCCGGAATGCTCGAAAGAGGCCTACGCCGACGGGATCGCGGGCGCGGTCGACGCGTATTGGAACTGGCAGACCTCTCGTGCCGGGAAACGGGCTGGCAAAAGAGTGGGCTTTCCCCGGTTCAAGAAAAAGGGCCGCGACGCCGACCGCGTGTGCTTCACCACCGGTGCGATGCGCGTCGAGCCCGACCGCCGGCATCTGACGCTGCCCGTGATCGGCACCGTTCGGGTCCATGAGAACACCCGCCGCCTCGAACGACTCATCCGGTCAGATCGTGCGCGGGTGCTGGCAATCTCGGTGCGCCGCAACGGCACCCGCCTGGATGCGAGTGTGCGGGTGCTTGTCCAACGCCCTCAACAGCCCCGCGTGGCCCATCCTGATTCACGGATCGGTGTCGATGTCGGTGTGCGGCGGCTGGCCACTGTCGCAGACGCCGACGGCGCCGTGCTCGAACACGTGCCCAATCCCCGCCCGCTCGTCGCAGCGCTCAAAGAGTTGCGGCACGTCAGCCGCGCACGGTCGCGTTGTATGAAAGGCTCACGCCGCTATCGTGAGCGCACCACCGAGATGTCCCGGTTGCATCGCCGGGTCAACGATGTCCGAACGCATCATTTGCACGTCCTGACAACACGATTGGCCAAAACCCACGGCCGCATCGTGGTCGAAGGTCTGGACGCGGCGGGAATGCTGCGGCAAAAAGGGTTGCCCGGGGCGCGCGCAAGACGGCGCGGACTATCCGACGCAGCTCTGGGCACCCCGCGCCGGCACCTGGCCTACAAGACAAGCTGGTACGGATCAAGTCTAGTGGTCGCTGACCGCTGGTTTCCATCGTCGAAAACCTGCCACGCCTGCCGGCATGTCCAAGACATCGGCTGGGACGAATACTGGACCTGTGATACCGCCGCTGGCGGTTGCGGTGCCGTCCACCAGCGCGACGACTGCGCTGCCATCAACCTCGCACGCTACGAGGAACCCGTTAGCGTCGTCGGCCCAGTTGGGGCCGCCGTCAAGCGTGGAGCCGACCGTAAGACCGGGCCTCGCCCGGCGGGTGGCCGTGAAGCGCGGAAGGGAGGCAGCCCCACGGCTGCCGAACAACCCCGAGACGGGGTGCAAGTCGCGTGAGCACTAAAGATCACTCACTTGCAACGGCTGAATACTGCGGGCGAGTTGACAACAGCCGGTACCGAGCTGCGCTCGACTATCGAAGACCTCTCCGACGAGCTGGGTTGTCCGCCATGGCGACCGTTGCCCGCCGAATAGGCCGGGGAGAACCGGTTTGGACATTCGAAAACGGAATGGAGTTCCTCAACAAGGCCGTCATCAAGCCGCCTGACCGGGTGTGAACCAAACGGGGTCAAGCCCAGTTGCGGCTGAAGACAGCTGCGTTGTGAGTGGTCGTTTGGCGATGACGCGCGGAAGGGACGCAACCACAAGGCTGCCCAACAAACCCGAGACGGGGCGCAAGTCGCGTGACCAGTCAAAGATCACTCACTTGCAACGGACCGATGAGTGCAGTCAGCCCGCCGTGGTGATGATTTCGGCGAAGCGCGACTGCCCCGCGTGCCGGTCGCGACGGCCCGACTGCCCGACAGCCGACGTCAGCGAACCGACTTCGCGATCTGGGTGCGATGGAGTTGCCAGCGCTCAACGATGCGGAATCCCACCAGCTTTGGCGTCGTGTATGCCGGTGCGTGGGCCAGCACCTTTCCCGGCGGCAGCGATACGCCGCGCTGATGAACGGGCAACGTCGTGTCATGCGTGGAAATCGTCCACAGCGTGGTGCATTGGTAGAGCCGGCCTACCACCAGCCACACCGCCACGTGGCCGTCCCACAAGGCGCCGCGCTCGGGTCCGCGCTGACCACGTCCGATGTCGACCAACGGCCGGAAGGCCGCTGGACGGGCCGCGAGCAGCGCCCGAATCGGACCGGGTAGCCAGCCCACCGTGTTGTCGACCAGCAGACAGTCCCCGGGTGCGGCATGCGCGCTGACCACGTCGGCGACCTGGCTGTAGTCCCAGCCTTCTTTCGCGTACGGCTGCCGTTGCGACAAAAGGTAATTCGGGAAGGCCGCTACGGCCAGCAATACCAGGACGGCGGCGATCCACCGCGGCTTGCCGGCGGCGGCGACGATGCACACGGCCAGGACAACCGCCATCGCCGGCGTGGTGAAGAACAGATAGCGCGGGTAGTAGAACGGTTCGAACGCCGAATAAATCAGGCTGACGGCGGTGGGCACGACAATCCACGCCCCGCAGACGGTCATCAGCAACCGGCTATCGCGTTCCCATTCCCATCGGCCAGTCAACCGGAATGCGATCGCGGCCACCAAAATGACCGCCGCCAGGATGGCGAACGGGACGCTGTTGTCGAAAAACTGGTGTTGCGCAACGTCGATCGCGTTGTGCCAACTGAGGCGTGAGAGCCAGGCGACCTGAAATTTCTGGCCATGGGCAAACAACATGAACGGCGTCATGGCCGCCACCGCCACCGCCGAGGTGGCGGCCCACCAAACCACTACCGATTTGCGCCGCCCGATCACCGGCGTGACGACGGCGTAGGTCGGCACCAACAGCACCAGGTAGATGTTGAGCAGTATCGACAACATCAACGCGACGGCGTAGAGCAGCCACAGCCACCATCGGTTGCGACGTACCGAGGTGATCAGCAATACGGTCAACCAGATTGCGGCGAACGCCGTGAAGGCATAGGAACGCGCTTCGACACCGGCCCACGTCACGCGCGGCAGGATCGCGAAAACGACGCCCGCGCAAACGGCGATGGTCCGCGACGAGAACTGCCTCGTGAAGACCACGACCCCCGCGGCAGCAAGTCCAATTGCCAGAGCGCTGGGGATCCGCGACCAAAACTCGGTCGCTGGAAAAACAGCGAACCAGCCGTGCATCACCAGGTAGTACAAGCCGTGCACGGCGTCGATGTGGCCCAACAGCCGCCACAGTTGCGGCAACGAGCGGCTCGACGAGGCCGAGATGGTCGCCCCTTCGTCGAACCACAGCGACGGCCGGCTCGCCGCGGCGCCGCTGACAACGGCGGCCAGCAACGCGACCGCGACCGGGTCGAACAGCCGGCCACGACGCGGTGGGCGCGAGTAGTCCGCCGCCACAGCCGTCTTCGGCTGGGCAATAGTCGGGGCGATCATGATGGTTGTCACTGTAAAGGCTCTTTGGTGAAGCCTATTACCCATCTGTCCTGGTCATAATCCGTACAGCTGCCGGTAACCGAAGTCTGCACGCTGACCCACCGCGCCGCACCGAAGTCAACTACGTTGCGCCCCAACTGATTTGGATGGGATTCGATGCTTGCCCATGTCGCCGTCGATGCGATTGCTGTGCCGAGCGCGTCCGCGCCAGCTCAAGGGCGGCGGGATCATCAACGCGCGTCGGCGTGTCGCGAATCCGGCCACCTTGATCAGGCAAAGGGATACTGTCTTGGGTTGGCGTAGCAACCGACAACTGGGAGGTTACATGAGCGCCTATCGGACCGTGGTGGTAGGAACCGACGGGTCTGACTCGTCGCTACGCGCGGTAGAACGGGCAGGCGCCATCGCCGGAGAGGACGCCAAGCTGATTGTCGCGTCGGCGTACTTGCCGCAGCAGGAAGACCCACGGGCCGCCGACGCCCTGAAGGACGAAAGCTACAAGGTGTCGGGCAACGCCCCGATCTACGCGATCCTGCGTGAGGCCAGGGATCGGGCGCATGCCGCGGGCGCCAAGAACGTCGAGGAGCGACCAATCGTCGGCGCCCCGGTCGACGCGCTGGTCGGGCTGGCGGAGGAGGTCGACGCCGACCTGCTCGTCGTCGGCAACGTCGGCCTGAGCACGATCGCGGGCCGGCTGCTGGGATCGGTGCCCGCCAATGTTTCGCGCCGGGCCAAGGTCGACGTATTGATCGTCCACACCACCCCGTAACCGTCCGCCCGGTGTTCGATGCCGCGGAGTACGGGCCGTGGGCACTGATCGCGGACACCTCGGAAAGTGTCGGTGACGAACATCCCGAAGGACTGCACTTGCTCGGTATCTGCCCGACCGCCACGTCAGGAAAGTCGGGATGATCAGCGCCGCCCTGTCGGGTTGGCGAGGCCGCCACGAACCGGGTTATCAGTCAGACACGACGGCGAGTCGTCTTGCGGCGGTGCGGAACGTCAGTGTCCTGGCCTGGACAGCACTCGGTCGGCGGTGATCTTTTCGGCCTTGCGGGCCTCGCGTTCGATGTAGCGCTGCTTGGACTGTTCGAACTTGGCGCACGCGTCCGTGAGTTCGTCGACCAGCACGCCGAGGTCGTCGCGCATTCGCGCAGCTTCACCGGTGAAGTCCTCGCGCTCGAAGATCCGCCACTTCCTGAGCACCGGCATCACCACATCGTCGAGGAAGATGCGCGGGTCGAATACCCCGCCAACGGCGACGATGACGGCCTTGCGGCGAAACCCGGGAACGGTGTATCCGGGCATCTTGAAGTTACGCAGCACTTTGTGCAGCGAGTGCATTGCCTTGTTGGGTGCGATCTGGAAGCCGGCCTCGGAGACGTCGCGGTAGAAGATCATGTGCAGGTTCTCATCGGCGGAGACACGGGCCAGAAGTTGGTTGGCGATTGCGTCGTCACAGGCCTTGCCGGTGTTGCGATGCGATACGCGGGTGGCCAGCTCCTGGAATGACACGTAGATGACCGAGTCGAACAGGCCGTCTGCGAACAGCTCGCCCTCGGCCTGATGGTTTTGTCCCGGGCTGAAGCCGCGGGTTATCTGCTCGATGCGAAGCTGTTCGAGCGCGACGGGGTCGACGGCGCGGGTCACGACGAGGTAATCGCGCAGCGCGGTGCTGTGTCGGTTCTCCTCGGCGGTCCAGCGGTTGATCCACTGACCCCAGGGGCCGTCCATGCCGTAGTTCATCGCGATCTCGCGGTGATACGCCGGCAGGTTGTCCTCGGTGAGCAGGTTGAGGACCATCGCCACCTGGGCGACATCGGATAGCTGCGACTGCCCGGGCTCCCAGTCCTGCCCACCCAGGGCGTAGAAGTTCTTGCCGTCGGACCACGGGATGTAGTCGTGCGGACTCCATTGCTTGAACTTCGCGATATGCCGGTTGAGGAGACGTTCAACCACGGGCTCGAGTTCGTTCAGTAGCTGCAGGTCGGTCAAATCGGTCGACATGGTGCTCCCGGTTGTCTGTGTACGATAGTCACAGGCAATATATCTGTGTAAGCGGGTCACATTCAAGTTCGCCGCGCCGACCGGTCGGGTTATTGCTGGATTTCGTCGGAAATGATGCGGACACCGGTGTACGGTTACGGGACTCGCCGGCGTCGTCGGCGGCGATGGCCGCGCATGGACCCCGTCGAACGACGCGACGGGATAGTCACCCCGGTCGACGACTGCCGCGACCGTGTGGGTCATGCCGAAGTCGATCCCCAGCCCCGTCACGGTAAGCTGAGACGCTGCACCGCTTTTCGCGAACGCAATTCACCAACCCCGTTCCCGCCAGTCGGCAAGACTCGGGCGATCGGCGCCCAACGTGGTGTCGTCACCGTGGCCGGGATAGACGACGGTGGAGTCGCCGTAGACGTCGAACACTCGGGTGGTGACGTCCTCGAGCAGCTGGGTGAAGTCGCCAGGCTGCCGGGTCTTGCCGACACCGCCGGGGAACAAGCAGTCGCCGGTGAACAGCTGGGTGACCCCGCCGGTGGCGGGACCGTCTAGCGCCAGCGCGATCGATCCGGGCGTGTGCCCGCGCAGGTGCATGACGTCGAACGTCAGCTTGCCGATCTGCACGGTGTCGCCGCCGGCAAGCAAACGGTCCGGCTTAACCGGCAGCGGGCCGGCGTCGATCTCGTTCGCGGCGGTCGGCGCACCGGTGGCCTGCGCCACGGCTTCCAGCGCCTGCCAGTGGTCGAAATGCTGGTGGCTGGTGACAATCAGCGACACCTTCGGGGCGTAGCGGCGCACCAGGTCGATGAGGAACTCGGCGTCGTTGGCGGCGTCGATCAGCAGCGTTTCCCCGGTCTCGGAACACGTCACCAGGTAGGCGTTGTTGTCCATCGGGCCCACCGATGCCTTGATGATCGTCGCCCCCGGCAGGGTGCGGCGGGCGGCGGTACCCGGGTCGACGTGTCCGGTGTAGTTGTCGCGGAGGTTGTCAGCAGCAGACATATCGGCGAGGTTACGGGTTCTTACGCCGAATCACCATCAACACGTGACTCCCGGGAATCGGCGCGCACCCGCCTGGACGCTGTCCGTTCCGTGCCCGCGCGAAAGATCAGATGTGGGTTTACCATTCGGCGTCGCGCACGCGGGCTGGTTTCCGAGGACGGTGACCCCGCTCGCCGCGTGAGCGCTTCCTCTCCGCGATGACGATTGCGGCCGCGCGCGTCGACTATTCGTTTGGCGACGACGACGAAGCCAACCCTTCGACGCGGGATCGTCAACACGACTTCGGGGCGGTACGCCAAGACGTGAGGGAGCCGGGGCCGCCGGGGCCGCCAGCCAGGTCTGGTGCTGAGGATGCGTTAGATTCGCTGCCATGTCGACGGCTCGAAGTGACACGACTATCGACGAGGTGCTCCAGCAGTTCCTGGCGGCGCAACGGGAGCGGCTCGCGGAGCGGACGTATCGCCGGTATGAGGATGTCGTCGAGTTGTTGCGGGACTGCCTGGACGGGTACGCCTACCAGTCCCTGGACGACGAGGAGCACCGGCGCTGGGAGGAGGAGTTCGCCAGGAACGAGGACGGTGCGTTCTGCCGCTTGTTCGGGCCGGAGAAGATCGCGGAGAACCTCGGCGAGTTCCTCGACTACTTCATGGTGCGCAAGGTGATCGCCGGTGAGGAGCTACTCAAGGCCGCCGGCACGGTCACGGGCAAGTTGATGCGCTGGCTCGGTGAGCGCGGCGACATCGACGCAGCATCGGCCGATCAGGCCGGTGAGCAGGCGCGGGAGGCCGCGCGTGATCTGCCGACGGCCGATCGCCTGGGCGGGCTGCTGCACGACGTCACCCGTCGGGCGCCCGCCATCGATCGCGAGCATGTCGGCGACGCGGACTGGGTCGAGGACTACCTTCAGATCGCCGACGTGGGGCCCGGCAAGATCTGGTTCGAGAACGGTGTCGGGCCGATCGCCGTGCCGCGCGGGGCAAGCGATCTCGCCCGCCCCGGCTGGTCGGTGTTCGTCACCGCCGCGAGGGTTGACTCGCGCTGGCATCTGCTCGAAGTCGGCGTCGTCTACCCCTGACGTTTCGAGTCCCGCGGCGTCGCTGCGCAGGTCGACGTTTCCCGGCGTGTCGTTGGGCGGGTGCTCTTCCGCTGGGGAAGGATTCGGTTCGTGAGTGATGACGTGCTGCTGCAGGAAGTTCGGTGCCTCCGGGCAAAAGGCGCCTCACCCAAAGACATCGCCCGCGCGTTGCGGGTGCCGCCGGCCAAGGTCGTCCCGCTGGTCCGGTTGATCGCCGCGTAGAACGCCGAGTCGCAGCAGCGGCCCGACGCCGTCGAGTGCTGGTTGACGTCCTCCCCACGGTTTCAATCCGGGGGATTCCAGCCCGTTCATGCTGCGCTCGCAGCGTGGTGGGGTTGGAGCAGTAATTCCTCGCGGTTTCCTGCTGGTTCCTGCTTCGGCGTCTCTGGAGCGCCCGCGGGTGCTCCAGATTCTCGGCAGGCGGCGACCGCAAGCCCTGCGGCCAATATATTTTTGGCAGCGTTCACATCCGCATGCTCGGGCCCGTGTGTGCAGTGGATGCACCGGAAAACCGCTTGGCTCTCACGGGATTTCGGGTCCACATGCCCACAAACCGAGCACCGTTGCGACGTAAACGCAGCCGGAACTTTCACCACGACGGTCCCGGTGTAGCGGGACACAGAGTTCAACGCTTGCTCGAAGCGATACCAGCCTTTCGACAAGATGGCGCGATTCAGGCCCGACTTCGCGGCGGCTCTATTCAACAGATACTGGCCGGGATTGTTCGGATCCTCCACCGGCTTCGCACGCCGCGTCATGTTCTTGGTCGGAAGCTTCTCCAACACCACCAAGGCGTTGGCCTGCGCCAGCTGCCGGGCAGTTTTCTGGCAGAAATCCTGCCTGCGGCGCCGCTCGCGCGCCCGCACCTCAGCCAGGGCCGTCCGGGTCTTGTTGCGGTTGGCCGAGTTCTTGGCGCAGCGAGACAACCGGCGTTGCAGCGCCACCGCGCGGCGCCGCTCACCCTCGGTGACGAACGCCCGGTCGAGCAGCTCGCCGGCACTGGTGGCCACCGCCACCACCACACCACGGTCCACCCCCACCGCGGTATCCGCAGCGGCATGGGTGGTCGCCGGCGTTTTCCCGTCCTCCACCAGGAACGACACAAACCACCGCTCACCTTCTTTCGACAAGGTGGCCGAGCGGATGGTTTCACCATCCAGACTGCGGGACGCCCGAAACTTCACCCACCCCAATTTCGGCAGCTTCACCTGTGTCATGCGCCGGTTGAGCTTCTGCAACTCCATCTGAGAGCCCTCCGGAAACCGAAACGACGGCGACCACCGCCGCGCCGAACGCCAACGCACCTTCCACGTGCCGCGCTTGCGGCACGCCTCGTCAAGATCCCTCAGCGTCTGCTGCAGACAATGCGACGGCGCCGCTTTCAGCCAGGTCTGCTCATCTTTGGCTTCCACCAATTCGTGGGCCTGCTCGTTGTAGTTCATCCACGCCCCACGACGCCGGTACTCGCGCCGCTGCTCCAACCCGGTGTTCCACACCGCCCGACACACATCCGCGGTCTGCTGCGCCAACCGCGCCTGAGCCTCGGTCAACTCGACCCGAAAGCGTCTACCAGACTTCACAACCCGCAACCTAACACCGGCCACCGACACCGCGTAGCTACGCCGCGCGCCACACGACGGCGGGCCACTTGAGCACAACTTGACGCACTAACCCCAGGTCTAAAGACCGGGGTCTGCGCGCTACGGCCGCCCAATCAGCCCAGGCTGGCACGACGGGCTGACCTTCGCGCCGCACCCGGACTGGCCGGTCAACCCGGCTGCCGCGGACGGTGCGGGCGGGCTGGCTACGGTGATGGTCGCGCGCCCAGACCAGCGGTCCCGCAGCCGGGTGTGCGTGTACCTGGTCGACACCTTCTGCCTTGGCGTCAAAAACGTGATAGGCCCGGAAACGGTGTCCGACAACAGGCTGACCAAGCTTCGCGGCACCGTGTTCGCTGGATACGACGAGCTCGCCATGTCCGCGCCAGTGGAGTTGGCCCAGCATCTGGTGTTCGGTGCTGTCGAGTTCGCGCGGGGGCTCGGATTCGAACCCCATCCCGACTTCGCGGTCGCCGCCGACCATCTCGGGACCTGGTCGGGGCCCTGCCCAATTGAGTTCGGATACAACGGATCCCCGTCTATATCGAGGGCCCCTACGACGACGTCGACGCCATCGCCAGTGTCCTGGCCGGTGTGCACGCGAGGTAAGCGCGCGGCGGGGAGCTGGAAGCGGCGCCTGCGCGCGTTGGGTTAACGAACGCGCCAGTTTTGCTGCCAGCCCTTGCACAATTTCCGACGTCGGCACTGATCGTAACGCTCGCCGTTAATAACGCATTACGTTATTATCGGGGGAGTGATCCGCTCCTTCCGGGCCAAGGACACCGAGGCGATCTGGCAGCGCCGCTACGTCAAGGAGCTCAGCCCGGAGCTCAGCAGGCTCACCTACAACAAGCTCGTTCTCATCAATGCCGCGGAGAGCATCAACGATCTTCGTGTGCCACCGGGCAACCGGCCGGAGAAGCCGAGCGGCATCCGCGCCGGCCAATACAGCGTCCGCGTAAACGACCAGTGGCGGCTGTGCTTCACCTGGAGCACAGCCGGCGCTGGCGACGTGGAGCTGGTCGACTATCACTAGCGAAGCTAGCGAAGCCAGAAGGGAGAGATTGATGGCAGATTTCGCACCCACCCACCCCGGCGAGATTCTCTTGACCGAATTTCTCGCGCCGATGGGGATCTCTCAATACCGCGTTGCCAAGGTGATTGATGTGCCGCCGCGACGTATCAATGAGATCGTCCACGGCAAGCGGGGCATTAGCGCCGACACCGCGCTTCGGCTATCGCGAGCGCTTGGCTTGACCGACATGTTCTTCATTAACATGCAGGCCCATTACGACGCCGAGATCGCACGTGAGCAGCTGGCGAACACGTTGGCAAGTATCGACCGCATCGCGTAAAGAAGCGATAGGAGCGTCACATCTGGAAGACCTTCATGACTTCATCGCCGTAATCGTTGATGACTTTGACCGCAATCTTGCCGGTCTCGGGCTTGGGAAACGGCCGTGACACATCGGAATTGAGCGACGCCCAGGCGTCGACGTCGATGTCGGCCTTCAGTGCGGTCTTGAGCCGCTTATACGGGTCGTTGCCGCCGGTGAAGTAGCAGTGCCGGACGAAGAACGATTCCTCGTTGTAGTTGGTGTCGATCATCCACAGCGCAATCTGGCCGGTGTCGTCGCTGCGGACAACACCGGTGGTGGGGTCGTAGACATCGATGCCCTTGAGGTTGACCACGTACCCGTCCGCGGTTTCGTCAACCTCGATGTCGGGCGCACCGAACACGGTGAACAGGTTGCCCGCGCCGGTTTTCTTCAGCTCCTCACCCATCAGCAGGTCGGCGTTCATCCGGACCATCAGCACCGGCAGGCGGCCCAGCTTGCGGGATGCCTCCACGCTTGCGAAGCCCTCATCGGAGGCGTCGACGGTGACACCGTCCTGCTCGGTGACCCCGGTGACTTGCGGGTCGAACGCGAACCCGAGTACGCAGAGCAGATCCACGCCCTCCGCGTGGATGGCCTCGCGGGCGGCGTTTTTGACGAATGCTGCGCTGACCGTGCCGTACTGCGGGCCCAGGGCAATCGCGACCCGAACCGGGTCACCGTCGGCGGGCTCCGACTGATCGCCCGGCGTTGCCACCGTCCGCTCGCCGACCGCCTGGATGTATTCGCCCGCATAGGTTTCGAAGGCCGCGAAGCTAATTCGCTCCTTGCGGCGACCGTTCTGAATGCCGGCCTTGGCGAGATTGTCGAGGATCGACTGCTCGAAGTTCGGCGCGTCCGCACCCTTCGCCGCTTCGCTCTCACCGAGTGACTCCCGAGTCGCGGCGTCGTCACCGCCGGCGAAGGCGAGGGAGCGGTGCGGGCTCAGTGATTCGACGGTGAACGGACCGGTAACCCGTACCTTCTTGTTGTCCTCAAAGGGCTTGTCATAGAGCAGCTCGAATTCGGCATGGCGTTTGATGGCGGCGTCGATCTCCTCGCTGCTCATCCCTTCCTTGATGTCGGGGTTGTTCGCGATGGATTTCAAGGTGATGTGCTGCACCCGTTCGTAGACGAAGCCGTGCCGGAGGTCGCCGGTGAACTCTTGGCGCGGCAGGGTTTGCGCGGTGAGCGACTGCTCTTTGGCGTGGCCTTCGGCGGTGTCAGCGAGCAGGTAGCACGGGTACTTGGCCCCCATGACCCGTTGACGGGCGAGGGCCAGTGCGACGCGGGAGGTGTCGATGGTGATCCAGCGGCGTCCCCACTGCTCAGCGACGAAAGCCGTTGTGCCACTGCCGCACGTCGGATCGAGGACCAGGTCGCCGGGATCGGTGCACATGAGCACGCAGCGCTGGACGATTTTGGTCCCGGATTGAACGACGTAGACCTGGATTTTTCACGGCGGTAGGCGGGTTCATGGTGTCGTAGACGCGAAAAGTGCACTCGCTCAAGGATAATCAGGGTTGTTAAGGCTCGGAAAATCCACAGATTGGGTGCACCTTTCAGATGCAGGCTACAACAGGATGGTCCCGGCGGCTCGACGTGGAGGTGCGCGGCGACGATGTGGTGTCACACACCGGCAGCGTGATCACCCGCATGCTGGCCGACGCGACCGGCCTGACCGGCGCTTTGTCGGATGCGCTGTACCGGCCCGACGTGGTCCACGACCGGGGAGCGGTGATGCGGGATCTGGCCGTGTCGATCGCCGACGGCGCGACCAGCATCTGCGACATCGCGGTCCTGGGCGATCAGAAACGGGTGTTCGGGCCGGTCGCCTCGACCACCACGGCATGGCGGGCACTCAACGAACTCGACGACGCGGCGCTGAAGCGGCTGGCGCTGGCGCGGGGTCGGGTCCGCGCCCGGGTATGGGAGCGCATCGCGGCCCGCCAGGGGAAGATTCCGCCGGTGCGGACCTGCTACGGCGATCTCGATGATGTGATCTGCATCCGCATCGACGCCACCTTGATCACCTCGTACTCCGATAAGGAATCGGCAGCGGGAAATTTCAAGGGCGGTTGGGGTTTTCATCCGTTGACCGCGTGGTGTGACAACACCGGCGAGCTGCTGGCCATCATCCCGCGAGCCGGTAACGCCGGCTCCAACACCGCCGCCGATCACATCGCCATCATCGACGCCGCGATCGCCGCGATCCCCGCCACGTGGCGGCACAACCTGCTGATCACCATCGACGGTGCGGGCTCCAGCCACAAGGTGATCGAGCACATCACCAAGCTCAACACCCGCGCCGGCTACAGCGTCCAGTATTCGGTCGGCTTCGACCTGGATGCCCGGGTGCGTGCCGCGCTGGCGCTGCTGCCCGAGACCGGGTGGGAACCAGCACTGGATGCCACCGGCAAGCCGCGCGAGGACGCACAGGTCGCCGAGGTCACCGGCCTGCTGCGGGAAAGCCACGGCGGTGACAAACTGGCCGCCTGGCCTGCGGGGATGCGGATCCTGGTGCGCCGCGAACCCATCGAGACCGGAGCCCAGCTGTCGCTGTTCGAGCAGACCAACGGCTACCGCTACCAGCCGCTGGCCACCAACACCGCCGGCGGGCAAGCCCAGCGTCTGGAAGCCCGCCACCGCGTCCATGCCCGCGTCGAAGGATTCATCCGTTGCGCCAAAGACACCGGGCTGGCTAAATGGCCGTCATCGTCCTATGCGATGAACCGCGCGTGGGTGGCCGCAGTCGCCCTGGCCGTCGACCTGCTGTGCTGGACCCGGCTGCTGCTCCTCGACGGCGCCCTGGCCGCCGCCGAACCACAGACCCTGCGCTACCGGCTGCTGCACACCGCGGCCCGCATCATCAAACATTCCCGCAAACAGATCTTGCGAATACCCCAAACCTGGCCCTGGGCAACCCAACTGGAAACCGCGTTCCACCGCGTCTTGGCCATCCCCTGACCACCCCGCCCCCGTCCCCGCAACCCACGGAAGGAGTAACACCCACCGGGACCAAGGAACCCGGCGCCACCGCACGACACGCGGCGCCGACACCTCCCCTGCGACCGAAAACCACGCCCACCAGCAGACCTCACGGGAGCACCCGACCCACCATGAAAAATTGAGGTAGATCTTGTCGTCTGTGAACGATCCCGTTCCGGTGTCATTCCAATTGTTGCGTAGTGGGATCGCTGGAAAATCATCTGCAAATCGGACGAAACCGATGCTGGCGGCTCGACGCTCAACCCTGCGAGCCGCTATCACTCTTTTCATGCCGGAAAGTGGCGTTGCCCAGTTGCGTTTGCCAACCGGGAAGTCCTGCCCCTCGAAATGAACCGTGTAACGGGCTTGGCTCGAGTCGGTCTGACTCGTGATGTCTCCAACCTCGTACCACCGCGCGCCGTCAGGGGCGGGCATCAGCCCTAATCGTTCCTCTTTGGTGGCAGGTCGTCGAACCCCGTTCGACTGCTGGATGAAACGTAGTGTCTTCTCAGTTTTGGGTGTGAAGAGTGGTCTGTATTTCGTTTGCTGATAGTCGCGTGCATACCAGAGGAGATAGTCGCTTACGCCGTCGAGGTAGTCCATTGAGGACGACGACGTCTTCTCGAACGCGATCAGACTGACGAAGTTCTCGCTGCCAAACACCTCATCCATCAGACTCCGGACGAGATGTACGTTTTCGTCGCCGATCTGGACGAAGCAGGAGCCGGACTCGGTGAGCAGGTCCCGCGCCACCAGCAGTCGGTCGCGCAGATACGACAGATACGAGTGGATGCCCAATTCCCACGTGTCCCGAAAAGCCTTGATCTGCTCGGCTTCTCGCGCGGCGTCTTCGAGCTTGCCGTCCTTGACGTCGCGCTTGCGGGCGGACACTTGCCAGTTGGATCCGAACTTGATGCCGTAGGGCGGGTCGATGTAGATCATCTGGACCTTGCCGCGTAGCTTCTCTCGCGCCTCCAGTGACGCCATCACCTGCAGCGAGTCGCCGAGGATCATCCTGTTCGACCAGTTGGCCTGGTGCTGGTAGAAGTCGACCTGGTCGAGCTCGTCGAGGCCGTCGAAGGAATCGAAAAGCGTCAATTCCGGCTCGTCGTCGGGGCGCGCGGCGGTGCGACGCAGATTCTCGATCAGCACCCGCGGATCGATTTTCTCCTGAATGTAGATCGGCGGCGCATCCGCGATCAGATCCCCGCCGGCACCGTCGGCGTCGTACTTGCCTCTCCAGACCAGCTGCGGGTCGAGGCTCTCGTCGCGTTCCAGCCGGACCCGGCGGATCTGCTCGATCTCCGGTCCGACAAAGTCTTGGGCGTCGGCAGTCGGGATGTTCGTCCGTTTGTCGCTGTGCTCCAGCGCGTCGACTGGAGTCGGGCCCTTCGCGGTTTTCTCACGCGCCACGAGAACTCCTCCGATCGTCGAAGTCCAATAGGTCCGGGTCGCCGACGATCGGCGCATCGTCGTAGAGCAACCCGATCGCCTCGGCCAGGCGTGCCTTGAAATGAAGGGGATTCGTCATCTCGGTGTAGCCCCACCGCCCGAAACCGCCGTGGTTGTTCACCGCCGCGCACCAGGAGTTGCGGGCCGTGTCCGCCTTCGCCTTGGTGGGGCCGGGGCTCTTCTGGCTACCGGAGACCTCGATGATCAGTGTGCGGTCCACGTCCTCGGGATCTCGTCTGTTCAGTCGCACCAGGAAATCCGGCACGTAGGAGTGGCTGCGCCCCTTGTGCAGGTAGGGGATGGTGAAGCCGAGATGGTCGTTCTTCACGTAGGTCGCGACGTCGCCGTTCAGCTCGAGTTCGGCCGCGAGCAGCTGCTCCCAGGTGTTGCCGTCCTTGCCGTCGAGGGTGACGTGCGACACCTCCGACTTCTCGGTCGGCACAGTGGCTTTGCGGGTCGGGAAGTTGACGTCGCCGGTGGAGCCCTGCGGGTCGAACCGGTTGAGCATCGGCCGAAGCCGTTCACGCCGGTTGCCGATCTGGCGGACCATGGCGCTCCAGATCGCTTCGCACGCCACGGCCTGGGCCTCGGTGATGGTCATCAGAAAGCCGAAGTCGAATCCGGGTGCAACCGTCACACAGTGCGTAAGCCATTGGGTGCAGATCCCCACCAGCTCGGGAAACCGCCACGGCTTGCGGTCCTCGCCCGTATTGAACCGCGTGTCCAGGATGCGTTTGGCCAGCGCGAACGCGACCTGCTGGGTTCGGTAGCGTCGCCGATCCCCGCTGTCGCGTTCGGATTCGCCGACGACACCTTGCATCTCCACCCACCGGGGCACCGTGTTCGGCCCGATCTCGAACGCGGGCGCGTCGTCGGTGTCCAGCCAGATCGGCTCGTCGGGCAACTCGACGCGGTAGCCGTCCAGCTTGGGGAAGGTGATCCGCAGGTGTTCGCGGCCTTCGACGGCACCGACTTCGATGACGGGCTTGGGTGGCAGCGGGTCGGCCACCGGCCGGTCCGATGAGATGAACTGGAACGGGATTCCGTAGACGTTGGCGTACTCCGGCTCGAAGCAGCCGGTGTCCGGGTTCACCGCGTAGGAGCGCCGCCGCAGCCCCCGGCCCACCACCTGCTCGCACAGCAGCTGGCTGCGGAATGCCCGCACCCCGAGAATGTGGGTCACGGTGTTGGCGTCCCAGCCCTCGGTCAGCATCGACACGCTCACCACGCAGCGCACTTGCTCGCCCAGCTTGCCCGCCTTGCCGACGGTGTTCATCACCTCTCGCAGCAGCTCGTCCTCGGTGATCTTGTCGACGTCGGCGCCGGGATTGCGCAAACGGTATTCGGACTTGAACGCGGCGATCTCGGCGGCCGCGGCCTGCTTGAAGTCGGCCTTCATCCCCTCCCCGGACTCCAGCTGGGCGGAGTCGATCAGAATGGTGCGCGGACGGTCCAGGGGCTTTCCGTCGACGACGTTGCTCAGCAGGTCGAGGTTGCCCGGCTTGTGCGCGACCAGCTCGCCGTCAACCTCGACCGCCTCCCCGGCGATCCAGTCGTACACCAGCTTGCTCACCACCGTGTTGGGGCAGACCACGATGAACACCGGCGGCGTCTGGCCGTAGCGTTGTAGCGCGGACTCCCAATGCCCGAAAGCCTTTGTGTAGCTTCGATGCAGGCTGCGGAGCGCGCCTTCGAGCTCGGGCTGCGGGATCCAGTTGTCCACCGTGCCTTTGGCCGCCCGCTTGGGCAGCTTGTCGCCGATGAAGTCCCAGAGCCGCAGGTAGGTGACCAAGGGGTGGTCGGCGTCGTCGTCGACGGGTGTGCGTGGCACCTTCACGATTCCCGACTCGATCGCATCCATCAGTGAGAAGTCGCTGACCGTCCATGGGAATAGGTGGCCCTCGTTGTATCCGGAGCCCGCCAGGTAGTAGGGCGTCGCGGAAAGATCGTAGATCTGCTTGATCCCAACGTGTTTCGCCACCGCGCGCAGACCCTTGAACCAAACCCGAGCCTGCTCGTTGGCGTTCTTCTCCTCGGCGCTCAACTTCTCACCCGACGTGACCGGCCGGTCGGAGTAGCAGTGATGAGCCTCGTCGTTGAACACCACGATCTGCTGCTTTTCCTTGCCGGTCGCGCTCAGGTCGCGTAGCACCCGGCCCACCATCGCCTTGGGGGTCTCCTTGAACGGGTCGTCGGCGCGATCGCCCTTGAGGAGCAGGCGCGTGTTGCGCGCGACGTTGCGGATCTCCTTGGCGTCCTTGAGTCCGAACACGTGAAAGTTTGTGATCACGATGCGGGCCTGCTCCAGGCCGCCTTTGAGGTCGGCGGGGATCAAGTCGCGCAGGTCGTAGTAGTTCTCGGGGTCCTCCGGCAGCAGCACCCGCAGCCGGTCCCTGATGGTGATGCCCGGCGTGACGACCAGGAAGCGGTTGGAGAAGCGAGCATCCCGTGGTGTCTGCGCCTTGTTCAGCGTCTGCCAGGCGATCAGCATCGCCATCACCACGGTCTTGCCCGCGCCGGTCGCCATTTTCAACGCGACTCTCGGCAGCCCGCCGTTGTGGGCGTCGTTCTGCGGTTCGAGTCGCCGACGCCAATCGGTCACGCCCTTGCGGCCTGCGACCTCGGTGAGGAAGATCGCGGTCTCGGCGGCCTCACGCTGACAGAACAGCACCCTGTTCTCCCGGTCCGGGTCGGCCCAGTGCTGCAGCAGCTTGCGACTGATCGGCGTGACGCCGGAGTAGTCTGCACCTCTGCGCCACGTGGCGACGTCCCGGCGAAGGTCGTTGATCAGGCTGTTCCGTTCGCGCCGCTCACCTGTGGCGTCGAAGTCGAACTCGCTTTGCCCGGTGTCCGTGCCCTTCTTGGCTACCGCGATGGGGATAAACGACTCGCTGGGCCGACGGCCCTCGCGGACCTGGCCCGTCGGACCTTTGGTGCCCACCTCGTAATAGCGGTCGGGCTGCTCGTAGGGCGAGTTGAGGATCGGATTGTCGATCGATTCACTCACCACGGTGCTCTTTCCTGCTGGGGTTGCCTATGCAGATCCTGCCAGCAAAGGGAACATGCTTGCGCGAAAAGTGCCATCGTCCGCCACGATAGAACGCGCCCCCGACACCCCGGCTGGCGAGCAGCACGAATGCCGATTCCCTGACGGCCTCCGCCCCTACACTCAAGGAATCGGTACGCACCTTGCCCACTGGATCCGAACCGCCGCACGAGGCTCGAACATATGGCGACGTTACTGCCCACGCAGTCTCGCTCCCTGAGCCCGGCCACAACCAATTCCGCGAATTCGCCGCCCTGATCGGTGCGACGGCGTGGGCGTGAACGCGGCCCGGTCGGCTACCCGAGGCCGAGCGCCGTGCGCAGCCGGTCAGCGTCCATGCCGCCGCGGGCGGCCGCGCCGGCGGGAAAGCTGTCGAGAAGTTTGATCAGGTCGCCGCGCCGGGTGGGGTCGTCGGCGGCCTGCCGCGGCGTACACCCGTTGAGTGCGGGGATGGGCTCATCGAGCCAGCGGGTTTCGTAGTCGCGGATGAATTCGCCGAGAAACGCGGCCACTTCGGGGTCGTCGGGGTCGAGCGCGCCCTCGCCGGCGGTCGGCATCCGCTTGGCCAGCGCGGCCGCTTCGCGGGTGTCGCGCATCGGGCGGCGGTGGTCGTCGAGCACCGCCGTCGCCGGGTCGAGACGCGCCAGCGTGGCCAGCACGCGATCCATCCGCTGCTCGCTGTTGGTCTCGATGCGCAGCGTGTCGTCGTCGAGGACCAGCGTGGCGCGGATCCGTTGCAGACCGTCGGTGACGACGTGCTCGAACCACCGCGGCGGCTCCTCGCCGTCGGCCCGGTCGTAGACCTCGTCGAGCGCGGCGCGGATCCCGCCCGCGTCGCCGACACGCACGCTGGCCTCGCAGATCGCCAGCGGATCCCCCTCGGTGTTGACCAGCGTCGGCGGCGCGAACCGGCGGGTCAGCTGCGCCACCAGCGTCACCGGATCGGGCTCGTCGTCGAGCAGCTCGATCAGCGGGTCACGCTCGTGCAGCGCGACCGGTTCGATCCCACCGAAGAACGCCATGCTGTCGCCGGTGGGCACCGCGCGTGCACAGATCAGCTGCCCGGGCCGCAGCTGACGGCTGGCCGCGCGCTCACACACCTCGTGGGTGTCGCCGGTGCGCACATCGCGCACGGTGACGCCCTGGCCGGGCCGCACCTGCTCGACCTCGAACACCGACCGTTCCAGCAGCAGCCATTGCTGGGCCAGCAGCCGCTCGTCGTCGGGCAGCAGCGACCCGCGCAACTGCAGGAACTCCGCGAACGCACCGCCCTCGAACAGCACCGCGTCCAGCACCAGCGGATCGGCCAGCGACGCGGTCAACGCGTCAACGTCGTCGGGGTCGACGTGCCGGCAGCGTTCGTAGCTCACCTCGGCCAGCAGGCCGGTCCAGCCGCTCACCATCGCATGGTGGCAGGCTTTCCCGTACAACCAGTTGACCCGCTCGGCCAGCGGCAGCTGTTCGCGGCCGAGATGGCATTTCTTGTATTTGCGGCCCGACCCGCACCAGCATGCCTCGTTGCGGCCCAGGTCGCGGCGCGGTTCGGCGCGGTGCCGCTCCAACAGCGTCGCCAGCGGATGGTCGGGCTCGACGCCGGCGCGGCGCAGCAGCGCCAACCCGCGCTCGGCGTCGCCGCGATCCGAGGCGATGCGGGCCAAATCGACCAACGGCAGTGGCCAGTCGGTGTTCATCGACTCGGCCGCCAGCAGCTCGCGTTCGGCCGCGTCGATGTCGCCGGTCCGGTCGTATGCGACGGCGCGCAGCCAGCGCAACGCCGCCCGCGCCGCGCGGGGCACCTCGGGCTCCAACACCTCGGCGAACAGGCCCAGCGCGGCCGCCCCGGCGGGGTCGGTGTCGACGGTCTCGGCGACCAGCAGTTGCGCCAGCAGCGGGTCGGCCAGCGCGGCGCCGAGCTCTCCGCCCAGCTCGAGGAACGGGTTGCTCTCGGGCTCCGTCGCGTCTTCGACGGCACCGGGCATCATGTCCTGCGGCGGCTCGTCCGGGTCGATGCTGAGCAGCGCCAGTGCCATCCGCTCGTGCAGTTTGATCAGCGTATACAGCGCGAATGCGTCGTCGGGGTCCAGATCGTGGCGCCTGGCCAGCAGCGCGCACCCGCGGTCGAAGTCCCACGCGTCGAAGTCGAACCCGGCGGGCGCCAGCCACTCGCCTCGATGCGCCAGACCATGGTGGTCGGCGATCTCGCGCAGTGGTGCCAGCGGCTCGGTGAACATCGCCGGGTCTTCGACGCACACGGTCCAGACCGCCTCGGCGAAGAACCTCGGCTCGTCGGCGTCGAGCATGTCCGCCAGCCGGGCGCCGGCGTCCGCGCCGGATGGGGGCGTGCCGATCAGCTCGACGGCGAGGCCGTCTGTGGTCAGCCGCAGCCCGACCAGGTCGCCCGCGGTGGCCCCCAACGCCGCCAGTGTGCCCGGCTCCAGCAGCAGCGCCCCGTCCGGGTCGACCGCCTCGTCTGGGATGCCCCGCTGTTCGAGCAGCTCGTCGTCGAACCCGACCAACGCGATCTGTATCGTCGTACCGTCGGCGAGCCGGCGGTACTGCTCGTGCTCGCAGAGAATGGTGATCGGGTCCAGGTCCGGGGTCGCCGCGAGCAGGTCGTAGTCTGCCTCGTTCGCGCCGAGCCGATGGCTGAACACTCGCCCGGCCAGCAGCGCAGGCAGCCACACCCATCGATCGTCATCCAATTGCGCTGCCGGGCATTCAATTTCCAGGCTAAGCGCGTCCAGGACGGCATCCGAATCGGTCACGCCCGCGTCCTGCAGCCGACGTGCGATGTCGTCCTCGTGTAAGGGGCCGTGTTCGGCCAGAATTGCCGCCAGGGCTCGCATCGGATCGATTCGTTCCGTCACGAAGGCCACCCTATGCCTTACCGGACCAGCGATTGGCGCCCTCGGGTGGCGTTTGACGTCGCCGGCCGCCGATCGCTCGGCGGCGCCGGCGCATAGCATGGACTGCGCCGTTCGCGGCACAGGAGGGTTCACTGAAAGGGGCAGTGTGGCTGACCGCCTGATCATCAAGGGCGCGCGCGAGCATAACCTGCGCAGCGTCGATCTTGACTTGCCACGCGACGCGCTGATTGTTTTTACCGGGCTGTCCGGGTCGGGCAAGTCGTCGCTGGCCTTCGACACCATTTTCGCCGAGGGCCAACGACGTTACGTGGAATCGCTGTCGGCCTATGCCCGCCAATTCCTCGGCCAGATGGACAAGCCCGACGTCGACTTCATCGAAGGGCTGTCGCCGGCGGTGTCCATCGACCAGAAGTCGACCAACCGCAACCCGCGCTCGACGGTCGGGACGATCACCGAGGTGTACGACTATCTGCGGCTGCTGTATGCGCGCGCGGGCTCTCCGCACTGCCCGGTCTGTGGTGAGCGGATCGCCCGGCAGACGCCGCAACAAATCGTCGACCAGGTGCTGGCGATGCCCGAAGGCACCCGATTCCAGGTGCTCGCCCCGGTGGTGCGCACCCGCAAGGGCGAGTTCGCCGACCTGTTCGAGAAGCTCAACGCCCAGGGTTACAGCCGCGTCCGCGTCGACGGCGTGGTGCATTCGCTGACCGATCCGCCCAAGCTGAAGAAGCAGGAAAAACACGATATCGAGGTGGTGGTGGACCGCCTGACGGTAAAGCCCACCGCCAAGCAGCGGCTCACCGATTCGGTGGAAACCGCGCTGAATTTGGCCGACGGCATCGTGGTGCTGGAATTTCCCGATCATGGCGCCCACGAGCCCGATCATCACCGCGAGCAGCGGTTCTCCGAGAAGCTCGCCTGCCCCAACGGCCACTCCCTGGCCGTCGACGACCTGGAGCCGCGGTCATTCTCGTTCAACTCGCCCTATGGCGCCTGCCCCGAGTGTGCCGGTCTGGGGATCCGCAAAGAAGTCGACCCCGACCTGGTGGTACCCGATCCGGATCGCACGCTGGCCGACGGCGCCGTCGCGCCGTGGTCGATGGGCCACACCGCGGAGTACTTCACCCGGATGATGGCCAGCCTCGGCGAGTCGATGGGCTTCGACGTCGACACGCCGTGGCGCAAGCTCCCAGCCAAGGCACGCAAGGCGATCCTCGAGGGCTGCGACGAGCAGGTGCACGTCCGCTACCGCAACCGTTACGGCCGCACCCGGTCCTACTACGCCGACTTCGAAGGCGTGCTGGCGTTCCTGCAGCGCAAGATCGACCAGACCGAATCCGAGCTGATGAAGGACCGCTACGAGGGCTTCATGCGCGACGTGCCGTGTCCGGTGTGTGAGGGCACGCGCCTGCGGCCGGAGATCTTGGCGGTCACCCTGGCCGCGGGCGAGCACGGCAAAAAGTCCATCGCCGAGGTTTGCGAACTGTCCATCGCAGAGTGCGCGGACTTCCTTCAGCGCCTCACCCTCGGTACCCGCGAACAAGCGATCGCCGGGCAGGTGCTCAAAGAAATACAGTCGCGGCTGGGGTTTCTGCTCGACGTCGGGCTGGAGTACTTGTCGCTGTCCCGCGCGGCGGCCACGCTGTCCGGCGGTGAGGCGCAACGGATTCGGCTGGCGACCCAGATCGGCTCCGGACTGGTGGGGGTGCTGTATGTGCTCGACGAGCCGTCGATCGGCCTGCACCAGCGGGACAACCGGCGCCTCATCGAAACTCTCACCCGCTTAAGGGATTTAGGCAATACGCTGATCGTCGTCGAGCACGACTTGGACACCATCGCGCATGCCGACTGGATCGTCGACATCGGGCCCCGGGCGGGCGAGCACGGCGGCCGGATCGTGCACAACGGGACCTATGACGAGTTGCTGCGCAACAAAGAATCGATCACCGGCGCTTATGTGTCCGGCCGGCAAAGCATCGAGACCCCGGCGATCCGACGTCCTGTCGACAAGCGACGCCGGCTCACGGTCGTCGGCGCACACGAGCACAATCTGCGCAACATCGATGTGGCGTTTCCGCTCGGCGTGCTGACGTCGGTCACCGGCGTATCCGGATCCGGCAAGTCGACGCTGGTCAACGACATCCTGGCCGCTGTGCTGGCGAACAGGCTCAACGGCGCCCGCCAGGTTCCCGGCCGGCATGTCCGCGTCACCGGGCTTGACCATGTGGACAAGCTGGTCCGCGTCGACCAGTCGCCGATCGGTCGCACACCGCGATCCAACCCGGCCACCTACACCGGGGTCTTCGACAAGATCCGCACCCTGTTCGCCGCGACCACCGAGGCCAAGGTGCGCGGCTATCAACCGGGCCGGTTCTCGTTCAACGTCAAGGGTGGCCGCTGCGAGGCGTGCACGGGCGACGGGACCATCAAGATCGAAATGAACTTCCTGCCCGACGTGTACGTGCCATGCGAGGTGTGTCACGGTGCCCGCTACAACCGGGAAACCCTCGAGGTGCACTACAAAGGCAAGACGATCGCCGAGGTGTTGGACATGTCGATCGAGGAGGCCGCGGAGTTCTTCGCGCCGATCACGGGCATCTACCGCTATCTGCAGACCCTGGTCGATGTCGGCCTGGGCTACGTGCGGTTGGGTCAGCCGGCGCCCACGCTGTCCGGCGGCGAGGCCCAGCGGGTGAAGCTGGCCTCGGAGCTGCAGAAGCGCTCCACCGGTCGCACCGTGTACATCCTCGACGAGCCCACCACCGGACTGCACTTCGACGACATCCGCAAGTTGCTGGACGTCATCAACGGTCTGGTCGACAAAGGCAATACGGTGATCGTCATCGAGCACAACCTCGACGTGATCAAGACGTCGGACTGGATCATCGACATGGGGCCGGAGGGTGGCGCCGAAGGCGGCACCATCGTCGCCGAGGGCACACCGGAGGACATCGCGGCGATACCGGAAAGCTACACCGGCAAGTTCCTCGCCGAAACGCTCAGCGGCACCGCGGCATCGGCCAGTGCGCCGCGACGGCGGCGCCGGGCCAGCGCCTAGCTTGCTCTCAATCGCCGACTGGGTAGGTCGTGGCCGAGAAGCTCGCTCATGACGTCACGTTTACCTCTCGCGGTGGCGGTAGTGGCCGCGACCCGGCCCGCCGCGCCGATCCCCTTGGCTGTGCCCGAGGCCGGCGCCGACCACGGGCCGTTCGACTTGACGCTGATGCCGGTCGGCGGCTACACCGCGGCATTGCCGGATGTCCGTATGAACCCGGAGCAGGCGGTCCGCGCACACCTGGACGTCACCGATCCCGGGTCGGGGCTTTTGGTGCCGATCCAGTGGTGCACCTTCCGGTCAGCGCCGCACCCGTGGGCCGACCCGGTCGAGCGTCTGCTGGCCGCTGCGGGCGCCGCGCATGCCCAGGTGGCGGCGCCCCAACCGGGCGGGCGCGTGGATCCGGCTGAACCTGTCGGATCCGACCAGTGGTGGCGGCTCTAATTGGCTAGTGGCTGCCGGGCTCTGACATCCGCTGATTACCGTGGTCTGATGCACCGGCTGGGGGACGCGTCGGGGTTAACGCGGTTTGGCCAGCGGGAAGGGCAGGGTCTCGCGGATGCTGCGGCCCGTGATGAGCATGACGACGCGGTCGACCCCCAGCCCCAGGCCTCCGGTGGGCGGCATCGCGTATTCCATCGCCTGCAGAAAGTCCTCGTCGAACTCCATTGCCTCGGGATCGCCGCCAGCGGCCAGCAAGGATTGCTCCTGCAGGCGGCGCCGTTGCTCCACCGGGTCGGTCAGTTCGCTGTAGGCGGTGCCCAGCTCGACGCGCCACGCCACCAAATCCCAGCGTTCGGCGACCCCGGGTTTACTGCGATGCGGTCGAGTCAGCGGCGAGACCGACAAAGGGAAGTCGATGTAGAAGGTCGGCTGCTCGGTTCGAGCCTCGACCAGATGCTCGTAAAGCTCTAGCACCACGGCGCCGGCGTCCCAGCGCGCCAGATACGGAATGTGTGCGGCGTCAGCGAGCTTGCGTAGCTTGGCCAGACTGGTGTCCGCGTCGATGTGCTCACCGAGCGCCCCGGATACCGCGTCGTGCACGGTCTTCACCGGCCACACACCGGAGATATCGACCGCTTCGAGGCTGCCATCGGTGGCACCCGGGCGGGGCCGCATCACCACCTGGGCGCCGTTCGCGGCCTGCGCGGCGTTTTGGATCAACTCCCGGCAGCCGTCGATCCAATCGGTGTAGTCGGCGTGCGCCTGATAGGCCTCCAGCAGGGTGAACTCCGGATTGTGGCTGAAATCGACGCCCTCGTTGCGAAATGCACGGCCGAGCTCGAACACCCGCTCCACTCCGCCGACGCATAGCCGCTTCAGATAAAGCTCGGGCGCAATCCGCAGGTACAGGTCGAGGTTGTAGCTGTTGATGTGGGTGCTGAATGGGCGAGCGGTGGCACCGCCGTGAATTTGTTGCAGGATCGGTGTTTCGACTTCGAGAAAACCCTTGGCGTTCAACGTCTCTCTAATGGCACGCAGCACGCGGCTGCGGGCCGCGATCAGCGCGCGGGATTCGGCATTGATCGCCAGGTCGACATAGCGGGTGCGCACCCGCGCTTCCGGATCGGTCAACCCCTTCCACTTGTTGGGCAGCGGCCGCAGACACTTGCCGATCAATCGCCAGTTGCGGACGATCAGCGACCGGGTGCCGGTCTTGCTGTATCCCATCTGCCCGCTCACTTCGACCAGATCGCCGAGATCGATGGCCTTGGTGAAGTCTCTGGTGCACCCGCGCGCCAGAACTGAATTCTCCAGCAGCAGTTGCGTTTCCGCTGACCAGTCGCGCAGCTGGGCGAAAAGCACACCGCCGAAGTCCCGGATGCGCAGCACGCGTCCGGACACCGACACTGTCGTTTGGTCGTCGCTACCCAATGCCTGGGCGACCGTGTGGCTGGGCGCCTTACCCACCGGGTAGGCGTCGACTCCGCTGTCCTGCAGCTTCTTCAGCTTGGCCAATCGGACGCGCATCTGCTCGGGCAGCCGGCGGTCGATATCGTCGCCGCCGCCGGGGTCGAATTGCCGCAGCGCGGCGACATCGGGCGCCGAGCCGTCCCGGCGCAGCAGGCCCGTGGCCAGCAGTGTCGGCGGCACTGCCGAGTGTTGGCCAGTGTGCTGCTCGTCGCGCCGAGTGAACGGCAGCACCAGGAAGCCCTCGGCGATCACCGAGGCGACACCCACCCGGGGAATCAGCCGGGCCTCCTCGTAACATGCGAAGCGGGGCACCCAGTCGGGTTGATACTTCATGTTCGAGCGGTACAGCGTCTCCAGCTGCCACCACCGCGAGAAGAACACCAGAAACCCGCGCCACGATCGTGCCACCGGGCCGGCGCCGAGTTGGGCGCCCTGCTCGAACGCCGACCGGAACGCCGCGAAGTTCAGCGAAATGCGGCTGATGCCGATCTGCTCAGCGTGCAGGGCAAGCTCGCTCACCATCAGCTCGATGGTTCCGTTGGGGGAATCCGACGACCGGCGCATCAGGTCAAGCGAAACCCCGTTGCGGCCCCAGGGCACCAGCGAGAGCATCGCGACGACGGTGTCGTCGGGTGTGACGGCTTCAACCAGCAGACACTCGCTGTCGGCCGGGTCGCCGAGCCGGCCCAGCGCCATCGAGAAGCCGCGCTCGATTTCGGTGTCCCGCCATGCGTCGGCACGCGCGAGCACCGCCGCCATCTCGGCAGCCCCGATGTCGCGATGCCGGCGGACGCGCACCGCTAACCCGGCGCGGCGCGCCCGGGTCACGGCCTGGCGCACCCCGCGCATCTCCCGGCCGGACAGCCTGAAATCGGCCGGGCGCAGGATCGCCTCGTCGCCCACTTCCAGCGCGCTCAGGCCGGCCTCGCGAAAGGCTTTCGCCCCGGCCGAACTGGCCCCCACATTCCCGGGCGCCCAGCCGTAAGTCTGGCACAGCACCAACCAGGCGTCGATGACCTGCGGCCACGCCCGCGGGTCACCGATCGGGTCCCCGCTGGCCAGGCAGACGCCCACCTCGACGCGGTAGGTGATCGCCGCGCGGCCACTCGGCGCGAAAATCACTGACTTGTCTCGGCGGGTGGCGAAGTAGCCCAGGGAATCGTTTTTGCCGTAAAGCTCAAGCAGCCCGCGGATGGCGGATTCGTCCTCGCCGGTGAGCGCGTTTTCGGCGCGCTGCGATTGGAACAGCACGATAGCCGCGGCGATCAGCGCCATCGCACTGAACAAGCCGAACAGTGCGTTGAGGAAAACGTGCGGCCTGCCCGTAAACGAGCTAGGACCGGCGACGGCGAATCCGACCACCCGGTTCGCCACATACAAGAACCGGTCGTCGCGCGCCAGTGTGTGGGGAAACGCCTCGACCAGCAACCAAGACAGCAGGATTCCGATCGCCCAGCCGGTGAGCAGCACTCCGGTCGCCTTGTAGAGCGCACCGGAGCGGACCTTGGCCCAGAACTCCCGGTAGGCGAAGATCAGCACCAAGAGCGCAGCCAAATGGAAACCAAGCCCAACGGTCTCGCCGAGCCGCTTCAGCGGGGTGACGTCAGCGGCGCTCAGACCGGCGACGTTCAAGCCGGCGGCCAACAGCAGATGGAGGACCAGTACCCACCAGGCGATGCGCTTGCGCGCGGTCAGTGCGCCGGCCAGCAAGGCCAGCACGAACGACCACGCGAAACTGGTGTCGGGAAAGTTGAACAGGTAGTCGTTGATGAATTCCCGCGGCACCTTGATGACAAACCGGATCACCGGCGACACACTGGCGATCAGTGACAGCGTGGCGATGACGCCGACCGTCCACCCGGCCGCCGCGGGCACCCATCGCAGCTGCGAAGTCGACCGGCTCCGCGGGCGAGACGCAGTGAGGGTCACAGACCGCGAGGATATTCGGTCAAGCTATGGAATTTCTATGTCCGGCCGGCATGGAATTTGTGGCGCCGGCTGCTCAGGGGCGCTCGATCGCGGAGCGCACCGTCATGACTGCTAAACTGTCGACTGCGACCGTCTCCGGAGAAGTCCAGAGACAGCAAGTGGAGTCCCACTCCCACCGTTAGCCGAGATCTCCAAGATCGTAGCGATCACGCTCAAGGCTCAGCGGTCCGGTCACTGGCTCACCAAGGTGTGTCGGTTCTGCGTAACGCAGGCGGCTTTGGCCGTGACCGGTCGGCACCGGGCCCTGCTTACGCAGGGCTTTTTTGCTGATGGTGTGGCTTTGCACTGCTGAATCTGCGAACAGGCCAGGTGGCGGTGGCGCAAGGAAAGCAGTAGAAGCCCGCCCGGTGACGATGCAGGCCGCGGAGCGGCCTGAAGGAGGAGCCGGGCCGTAGAAGCCCAGGAGGCCCCATCAGCACTGAGACCCGCGTCAACGAACGCATCCGCGTACCTGAAGTCCGTTTAATCGGTCCGGGAGGGGAGCAGGTAGGCATCGTGCGTATCGAAGACGCCCTCCGCGTCGCCGCGGATGCCGATCTCGACCTTGTCGAGGTTGCGCCCAACGCCAGACCGCCGGTCTGCAAGATCATGGACTACGGCAAGTTCAAGTATGAGGCGGCGCAAAAGGCGCGTGAGTCTCGCAAGAACCAGCAGCAGACCGTCGTCAAAGAACAGAAACTGCGCCCCAAGATCGACGATCACGACTACGAAACCAAAAAGGGTCACGTGATCCGATTCCTGGAGGCGGGATCGAAAGTCAAGGTGACCATCATGTTCCGCGGACGTGAGCAGTCGCGGCCCGAGCTGGGCTACCGGCTGTTGCAGCGGCTCGGCTCCGACGTCGCCGACTACGGATTCGTCGAGACGTCGGCCAAGCAGGACGGACGCAACATGACGATGGTGTTGGCACCCCACCGCGGTGCAAAGACTCGTGCCCGTGCGGCCGAGCAGGCCGGTGGCCCCACGCACCAGCCCGCATCCAACAGCGATGCCGAACCATCGCCGAACTGATACAGCAGAACTGAGGACACATGCCCAAGACCAAGACCCACAGTGGTGCGTCGAAGCGATTCCGCCGCACCGGTACCGGGAAGATCGTGCGTCAGAAGGCCAATCGCCGGCACCTGCTCGAACACAAGCCGAGCACCCGGACGCGACGACTAGAGGGGCGTACCGCCGTGTCCGCCAACGACACCAAGCGGGTCAACAAATTGCTTAACGGCTGACCAGCGCCCATAACCAAGGCAGCGGCGTAACGCCGATTACGTCCAGACGACGATAGGAACACCCATGGCACGCGTAAAACGGGCTGTCAACGCCCAGAAGAAGCGGCGCACCATTCTCAAGGCTTCGAAAGGCTATCGCGGACAGCGGTCCCGCCTCTACCGCAAAGCCAAAGAGCAGCAACTGCATTCACTGAATTACGCGTACCGCGACCGTCGCGCGCGCAAGGGTGAGTTCCGCAAGCTATGGATCTCACGGATCAACGCGGCGGCCCGCGCCAATGACATCACCTACAACCGGCTCATTCAGGGCCTGAAGACCGCCGGTGTCGAGGTCGACCGCAAAAACCTCGCCGAGATCGCGGTCAGTGACCCGACGGCGTTCACCGCGCTGGTCGGTGTCGCCCGGGCCGCCCTGCCCGACGACGTCAACGCGCCCTCCGGAGAGGCTGCCTAACCCGGTCCGGCGGTTGAAGATTTAGCGCCCGGTGCTTACCGAACGATCGGCCCGGGTGGTCGGTGCGGTCAAACTTCACCGGCAGGTCGCGCGGCGGCACGCGCAGCGCTTTCTGGTGGAAGGCGCGCACCTGGTGGAGGCTGCGTCTAGCCGCGGTCTGGTCCGCGAAGTTTTCGTGACCGAGGCGGCTGCTCAGCGCTACGCCGCTCTGCTGGACCGACAAGACGCCGTGGTCAGCCTCGTCACTGAGCGCGCCGCAAAAGCCTTGTCGGACACGGTGACTCCGGCCGGCTTGATAGCAGTATGCGAGCCGCCCGGCCGAGGGCTGGAGGATGTGCTAGCCGATGCGCCGCGCCTCGTCGCAGTGGGAGTGGAGATCGGCGAGCCGGGCAACGCGGGCACGTTGATTCGCATCGCCGACGCGATGGGCGCCGCAGCGGTGGTCTTCGCCGGGCACAGCGTCGACCCGTACAACGGCAAATGCTTGAGAGCGTCGGCAGGCAGCATCTTCGCCGTCCCGGTCGTTGTCGCGCCGGATGTCGGTGCGGCTATTAGCAAGTTGCGGGCCAACGGGTTGCGGGTACTGGCGACCATGGTCGACGGCGAGATGTCTCTTGACGATGTGGAGCTCGCCGGAGCGACGGCGTGGCTGTTCGGGTCCGAGTCGCACGGCTTGTCGCCTGAGCTGGCCCGTCAAGCCGACGTCCGGGTGGCCATTCCGATGTTCGGAGGTGCGCAAAGCCTCAATGTGGCTGCGGCGGCGGCGATTTGCCTCTACCAGAGCGCACGGGCCCAGCGGGCAAGCCGTAATCCTTAGGCGGCCTTGCCGCGACCCCGCGCCGGCTGCCGCCCCGTCAGCGAAAACGTGGTGTGCACCAGCGATCCGGCACGCTCGACGATTTTCCTGGAGAGCGGGGTGCGCGGCGGCACGCCGTTATCGACTCTCGCGCCCGGCATCGTATGCCTGTGATCAGGCGGTTCGCCGCCAATCGTGGCATACACCACTATGGCGTCGTTGCCCGTCCGTCCCGACACGACCTACCCTGGTCGATGTGGAACTCGGGCCCTACCGGGCGTCCGGCGAGTCCGAGCAAGCGGGAACCACGCCGGATTCGCCTGGTTCACGACAGCAGCAACAGCAGAGCCCCGTGTCACTGCGGGGCGCAGCGGAGTGGCTGCGCAGCAGGAACCAGCACCCCGGCGTCATTGAGATGATCCGTCGGGCTCGTCGCGCGTTGCCCGGCGATCCGGAATTCGGCGATCCCCTGTCGACAGCCGGCGACGGCGGGCCGCGGGCTGCCGCCCGGGCCGCGGGGCGGCTCCTGGGTGAGCACGGCAGCGCGTCTCGGGAAGTCGGCCTCGGCGCACTGCAGGTATGGCAGGCGTTGACAGAGGCGGTCTCCAGGCATCCGGCAAACGACGAGGTCACGATCGTGTTCACCGACTTGGTGAGTTTCTCGACGTGGTCGTTGCAAGCCGGTGACGACGCGACCCTCACGCTTTTGCGGAGGGTGGCGCGGGCGGTGGAACCACCGCTGCTGGACGCCGGCGGCCACATCGTCAAGCGGATGGGCGACGGCATCATGGCGGTGTTCGCCGACCCGCTGGTCGCCGTCGGCGCTGTACTCGCCGCCAAGCGGGCACTGAAGTCTGTCGACGTTGACGGCTACCAGCCGCGGATGCGGGTTGGCATTCACACCGGACGGCCGCAGCGCCTGGGCTCAGACTGGCTCGGCGTCGACGTCAATGTCGCGGCCCGGGTCATGGAGCGCGCCACCAGGGGAGGATGAGGGTGTCGGGCGCCACACTGGACAAGCTGTCGCAGGCCGATTTGAAGGCCTTGGGCGTCATTGCCAGGCGGGTATATCGACCGGTCTTCGCAGGTAAAACCGCCGGACTGCCGGACGACTTGGCCATCTATCGGCTCAAGGCGGCGGGGGAAACTGCCAGCGATTTGTCAGGTTCGGATGACGCCGATGACGATTCGCAGGCATAGTAGATGGCGATGATTTTCGGCGTATTGTCGCGGGTGGCGCGCGTCCGGATCACGGTGGGTTACGCCTTCGCATTGATGTCTGTCAGCGGCGCGCTGGTGGTTCTCGGTCCGCGGGTGCGCGAGCGCGTAATTGGGCTGGCCAGCACTAACCTGCACAACCTGGCGCGCGGGCATTTGGCGACCCTGTTCGGTAGCGCATTCGTCGCCGATGCGGGGCCAATCTGGTTTTGGCTACCATGCTTGGTTTGTCTGCTCGCCCTTGCCGAGCTGACATGGCGCAGCGGTCGGCTGGCCTTGGTGTTTGTCACCGGCCACATCGGTACGACGCTGCTGGTCGCCGCGGGGCTGACCGCGGCGATCGAATTCGGCTGGTTGCCGCTGTCGATCTCGCGTGCCAGCGATGTTGGTGTGAGCTACGGTGCCCTGGCGGTGCTGGGCGCGCTGACGGCGGCCGTTGCACGCCCGTGGCGACCGGCGTGGATCGGGTGGTGGCTGCCTACCGGCATCGTATCCGCAGCGCTGGGTGGCGACTTCACCGACGCCGGGCACTCCGTGGCCTTGGTGCTGGGCATGCTGTTCTCCGTTTGGTTGGTGGGTCCAGCCCAGTGGAACCGGGTGCGCTACGCGTTGCTGGCCGTTGGTGCGAGCTTTGGATTCCTGATGTTGGCGCACGGAGAGTGGACGACGCTGGTCGGCGGCGCCGTGGGCCTCGTCGGCGCGCTGGTGGCCGTCGGGATTGCCCGCTCGTTCGCGATGCGCCCTCGCCCGCCGGTGGCCACCCCGGCGGCTCCGGAGCCGGTACTCAACGGCTGAGGCGTTTCTGGCTGACGGCCTCCCATCGACGCTGACGCGACCACATATGATCGGCACTTGTGCGTCACGCCGTGCCGCGAATCCCCACAAGCACAACAAGGAGAGTGTCGCCGCGTGGGTGACCACCCCCCGTCAATGGAAGCCCTGTCGCCGGAGGCGTTGACCGCAGCGGTCGACGCAGCCCGGCAAGCATTCGCAGCCGCGGCCGACCTCGACGCGCTGGCACGCGCCAAGACCGAGCACCTTGGCGATCGCTCGCCGCTGGCGCTGGCCCGCCAGGCGTTGGCCTCCTTGCCCAAGGCCGAGCGTGCGGATGCCGGTCGGCTTGTGAACAGCTCCCGCGGCGACGTTCAACGCAGTTACGACGAGCGACTGGCCGCGCTGCGCGCGCAGCGCGACGCCGCCGTGTTGATCGCCGAACGCATCGACGTGACGTTGCCGTCGACCCGCCAGCCGACCGGCGCCCGGCACCCGATCACGATTCTGGCCGAACACATTGCCGACACCTTCATAGCGATGGGGTGGGAACTGGCCGAGGGGCCAGAGGTGGAAACCGAGCAGTTCAACTTCGATGCCTTGAACTTCCCCGCCGACCACCCGGCGCGCAGCGAGCAGGACACGTTCTATATCGCTCCGGAGGGTTCGCGGCGATTGCTGCGCACCCACACGTCGCCGGTGCAGGTGCGCACTCTGCTCGAGCGTGAGCTGCCGGTCTATATCGTCTCGATCGGTCGCACGTTCCGCACCGACGAACTGGACGCCACCCATACGCCGGTCTTCCACCAGGTCGAGGGGCTCGCGGTGGATCGCGGACTGTCGATGGCGCATCTGCGCGGAACGCTCGACGCGTTCGCCCGGGCGGAGTTCGGGCCCAAGGCGCGCACCAGGATGCGCCCACACTTCTTCCCGTTCACCGAGCCGTCCGCGGAAGTCGACGTGTGGTTCGAGAACAAGCGCGGCGGCGCCGGCTGGGTGGAGTGGGGCGGATGCGGAATGGTGAACCCGAATGTGTTGCGCGCCGCCGGTATTGACGCGTTAGCGTATTCAGGCTTTGCGTTCGGGATGGGGCTGGAACGCACTCTGCAGTTCCGCAACGGCATCCCCGACATGCGGGACATGGTCGAGGGCGATGTTCGGTTCTCGTTGCCCTTCGGGGTGGGTGCTTGATGCGCGTCCCGTACAGCTGGTTGCGCGAAGTCGTCTCTGTCGGCGCCCCGGGCTGGGATGTGCCGCCCGACGACCTGGAACAGGCGCTGCTGCGGATCGGTCACGAAGTCGAAGAGGTGATCACGCTCGGCACGGTCAGCGGACCGCTGACCGTTGGGCGAGTAACCGACATTGAAGAACTCACCGAGTTCAAAAAGCCGATCCGCGCGTGCAAAGTCGATGTTGGCGAAGACGAGCCTCGCGAAATTGTCTGTGGTGCAACTAATTTCGTTGTCGGCGATGTTGTGGTGGTGGCGCTGCCCGGTACGACGCTGCCCGGGGGCTTCGCGATCGCCCAGCGCAAGACCTATGGTCGCAACTCCGACGGCATGATTTGCTCGGCGGCCGAATTGGGCCTGGCCGCAGACCATTCCGGCATCCTGGTGCTGCCGCCCGGAACCGCTGAACCCGGCGCGGGCGGTAGCGAGGTGTTGGGCTTGGACGACGTGGTTTTCCATCTGGCCATCACCCCGGATCGGGGTTATTGCATGTCGGTTCGCGGTTTGGCCCGCGAGATCGCCTGCGCCTACGACCTCGACTTCACAGACCCGGCCTCCAGCGATGTGGTACCTCCGCGGCCGCGCGAGGTCGACGCTTTGCCGTTGGCAGTTCAGCCGGGGACCGGCGTGCGCCGGTTCGCGCTGCGCCCGGTAACCGGGATCGATCCCGACGCGGTGTCGCCGTGGTGGTTGCAGCGCCGGCTGTTGCTCTCGGGAATCCGGGCGATCTCGCCGGCCGTCGACGCGACGAATTACGTGATGCTGGAGTTGGGCCACCCGATGCACGCGCACGATCTCAAACGGATCAACGGCGGCTTCTCGGTGCGGTTCGCCGAGCCCGGCGAAACCGTGGTCACCCTCGATGACGTCGAACGCCGGCTCAACCCGGCCGACGTCCTGATCGTCGACGACGTCGCGACCGCGGCGATCGGGGGCGTGATGGGGTCGGGCAGCACCGAGATGCGCGAGGACTCCACAGACGTCCTGCTGGAGGCCGCGGTGTGGGATCCGGCGGCGGTGTCACGCACCGCACGGAGGCTGCACCTGCCCAGCGAGGCCGCCCGTCGCTACGAGCGGGAGGTCGACCCGGCGATCTCGGTTGCGGCGCTGGATCGCTGCGCCGGATTGCTCGCCGACATCGCCGGCGGCGAGGTGTCCGAAACGCTGACCGACTGGCGCGGCGACCCGCCGCGAGACGATTGGGCCGGGCCGCCAATCCCGATTGCGGTCGACCTGCCGGACCGCATGGCCGGGGTGAGCTATCGGCCGGGCACGACGGCCAGGCGGCTCACCCAGATCGGCGCCGCGGTAACCGGTGACGGCGAAACCCTGACCGTCACACCGCCCAGCTGGCGGCCTGACCTGTTGCAGCAGGCCGACCTGGTCGAGGAGGTGCTGCGGCTGGAGGGGCTGGAGCTCATCCCGTCGGTGCTGCCGTCGGCACCGGCCGGGCGCGGGCTGTCGGCCCACCAACGGCGCCGTCGCGCAATCGGCAAGTCGTTGGCGCTGTCGGGCTACGTTGAGGTGCTGCCGACGCCGTTTCTTCCGGCCGGCGTTTTCAACGCCTGGGACCTGCCCGCCGACGACCAGCGGCGTCACACCCTCCAGGTGCTCAACCCGCTGGAGGCCGACCGGCCGCATCTGGCCACGACCCTGCTGCCGGGATTGTTGGAAGCGTTGGCGCGCAACGTGTCGCGCGGCATTGTCGACGTCGCGCTCTATGCGATCGCGCCGGTAGTGCAGCCCACCGGGCAGACCAAGAGCGTCGGGCCCATCCCGGTGCACCGACGTCCCACCGATGAGGAGATCGTCCAACTCGACGCATCGCTGCCGCGCCAACCCCAGCATGTCGCCGCGGTGTTGACCGGGTTGAGAGAGCCGCGCGGCCCCTGGGGCGACGGCCGGCGGGTGGAAGCCGCCGACGCGTTCGAAGCGGTCCGAATCGTCGCCCGCGCCAGCGGAATTGAGGTGGTGCTGCGCGCTACCCAATATCTGCCATGGCATCCGGGCCGGTGTGCAGAGGTGCTGGTCGGCGAGACGGTCGTCGGCCATGCGGGGCAGCTGCACCCCGCAGTGCTCGAGCGCTCCGGTCTACCCAAGGGCGCCTGTGCGGTCGAACTGAACCTCGACGCCATGCCCATTGTCGAGGCGTTGCCGGCGCCGCGGGTTTCACCGTTTCCCGCCGTGTTCCAAGACGTCAGCCTCGTGGTGGATGCCGATGTTGCCGCGCAAACGGTCCAAGACGCGGTCCGCGACGGCGCCGGGGAGCTATTGGAGGGGGTCTGGCTATTCGACGTCTACGCCGGCCCGCAGCTCGGTGAGCATCGCAAGTCGCTGACCTTCGCGCTGCGGTTCCGGGCGGCCGATCGTACCCTCACCGAAGACGAGGCCAGCGCGGCCCGAGACGCGGCGGTGCGCTGCGCCGCCGACCGGGTCGGCGCGGTGCTGCGCAGCTGATTCCTGACCGCGAGCAGACGCAGACTCGCATGATTCGGAGCTCGGCAATGCGATTCTCTGTCTGCTCGGCCGCGGCTTGAGAATGAATTTGCACGGCTATGCATAGTCATGCAACGATTGCGGACATGACGCAGCGGATACGCGCGGCGGTGGCCGGCGCCAGCGGCTACGCGGGCGGTGAGATCCTGCGGCTGCTGCTCGGTCACCCGGCCTACCACGACGGGCGGCTGACGATCGGTGCGGTGACTGCGGCCGCCAGCGCGGGCAGCAGCTTGGCTGAACATCATCCGCACCTGTTACCGCTGGCTCAGCGGGTGCTCGAGCCCACGGAAGTCGACGTATTGGACAGCCATGACGTGGTTTTTCTCGCGTTGCCTCACGGTCGCTCGGCCACGTTGGCGCAACAGCTCGGCGCCGACACACTGCTGGTGGACTGTGGTGCGGACTTCCGACTGACCGATGCGAGCGCATGGGAGCGCTTTTACGGCTCGCGGCACGCCGGCAGCTGGCCGTACGGGCTGCCGGAGTTGCCCGGCGGGCGGGAGTCGTTGCGCGACGCCCGGCGCATCGCGGTACCGGGCTGCTATCCGACCGCCGCGTTGTTGGCGCTATTCCCAGCGGTGGCCGCCGACCTGATCGATCCCGCCGTCACCGTCGTCGCGGTCAGCGGCACCTCTGGCGCCGGCCGAGCCGCGAAAACCGAGCTGCTCGGTTCGGAGGTCATCGGTTCGGCGCGGGCGTACAACATCGCCGGCGCGCACCGGCACACGCCCGAAATCGTCCAAGGACTCAAGCACGTCACCGACCGGGACGTCACCGTGTCGTTTACACCGGTGCTCATCCCAACCTCGCGCGGCATCTTGGCGACGTGCACCGCGCGCACCAACTCGCCGCTGTCGCAGCTGCGCGCCGCCTACGAAAAGGCTTACCACGCTGAGCCTTTCGTTCACCTGCTGCCGGAAGGTCAGCTGCCGCGCACCGGTGCGGTGATCGGCAGCAACGCCGCGCACATCGCGGTGGCGGTCGACGAGGACGCCGCCACGTTCATCGCCATCGCGGCGATCGACAATCTGGTCAAGGGCACCGGCGGCGCCGCCGTGCAGTCGATGAACCTAGCGCTGCGCTGGCCGGAAACCGAGGGCCTTTCGATCGTCGGAGTGGCGCCGTGACTCGCGCCGACGACGATGCAGTGGGGGCACTCCCAGCCGCGCAGCGGCAAGGGGGACGAAGCGATGGGGAGGAGTGGCGCATATGACTCACGTGGAAGCCGCGCCTCTGGTGCGCGCCCAGGGGGTGACCGCCCCGGCGGGTTTCCGCGCCACCGGAATCGCCGCCGGAATCAAGGCGTCGGGCGCCCTCGACCTTGCCCTGGTATTCAACGAGGGGCCGGACTACGCGGCCGCCGGAGTATTCACCCGCAATCAAGTCAAAGCGGCACCCGTGCTGTGGACGCAGCAGGTGCTGACCACCGGCCGGCTGCGGGCGGTGATCCTGAACTCGGGCGGCGCCAACGCCTGCACCGGTCCGGACGGCTTCGCCGACACTCACGCCACCGCCGAAGCGGTTGCCACCGCCTTGTCGGACTGGGGTACCGAAACCGGCGCGATCGAAGTCGCCGTGTGCTCCACCGGATTGATCGGCGACCGGCTGCCGATGGACAAGGTGCTTGCCGGAGTCGGCCACGTCGTGCACGAGATGGCCGGGGGGCTGACCGGTGGGGAAGAGGCCGCACGGGCCGTCATGACCACCGACACCGTGCCCAAACAGGTTGCGCTGCACCATCCAGACAAGTGGACGATTGGCGGAATGGCCAAGGGCGCCGGGATGCTGGCGCCGTCGCTCGCGACCATGCTGTGCGTGCTGAGCACCGATGCCGTCGCAACGGCCGACGCACTCGACGACGCGCTGCGCCGGGCCACCGCGCGGACGTTCGACCGCCTCGACATCGACGGGAGTTGTTCGACCAACGACACCGTGCTGTTGCTGGCCTCCGGTGCAAGCGAGATTGCGCCGTCTCAAGCCAATCTCGACGACGCCGTGCTGCGTGTCTGCGATGACCTGTGCGCGCAACTGCAAGCCGACGCCGAAGGCGTCACCAAGCGGGTCACCGTGACCGTCAGGGGCGCCGCCACCGAAGACGACGCGCTGGCTGCCGCTCGGGTGGTTGCCCGCGACAACTTGGTCAAGACCGCGCTGTTCGGCTCCGATCCGAACTGGGGCCGGGTGCTGGCGGCAGTCGGCATGGCGCCGATCAGCCTGGACCCGGACCGGATCACCGTGTCATTCAATGGGTTTCCGGTCTGCGTCGACGGTGTCGGGGTCGCGGGCGCTCGCCAGATAGACCTGTCAGCTGCCGATATCGAGGTCCTCGTCGATCTCAAAATCGGCGCCGGCCAGGTAGCCGTCCGGACCACCGACTTGTCGCACGGCTACGTCGAAGAGAATTCGGCCTACTCGTCATGACCACCGCCGCAGTCTCAGTTCAAGCGAAGGCCCAGGTGCTGGCCGAGGCCCTGCCCTGGCTCAAGCAATTGCACGGCAAAATCGTGGTGATCAAATACGGCGGGAACGCGATGACCGACGACGCGCTGCGGCGTGCGTTCGCCGCCGACATGGCGTTCCTGCGTAACTGCGGGGTTCACCCCGTCGTCGTCCATGGCGGCGGACCGCAAATCAGCGCCATGTTGCAGCGGCTCGGAATCCCGGGTGACTTCAAGGGCGGCTTCCGGGTCACCACACCGGAAGTCCTCGACGTGGCGCGCATGGTGCTGTTCGGCCAGGTGGGCCGCGAGCTGGTCAACCTGATCAACGCGCACGGGCCCTATGCGGTCGGCATCACCGGCGAGGACGCAGCGCTCTTCACAGCGGTACGGCGCAGCGTGATGGTCGACGGCGTGCCCACCGACATCGGGCTGGTGGGAAATGTCGAACACGTCAACACCGCGGCGATCCTCGACCTTATTGCAGCGGAACGCATCCCGGTAGTTTCGACGCTGGCGCCAGACAGCGACGGCGTTGTGCACAACATCAATGCGGACACCGCGGCCGCGGCGCTGGCTGAAGCACTGCAAGCTGAAAAGCTGTTGATGCTCACCGATATCGACGGCCTGTACACCCGCTGGCCCGACCGCGATTCGCTGGTCACCGAAATCGACACCGCTACGTTGGCGCAGCTGTTGCCCACATTGGCGACCGGCATGATCCCCAAGATCGAGGCATGTCTGCGCGCGGTCGGCGGCGGCGTGCCCAGCGCGCACGTCATCGACGGTCGCGTCGAGCACTGCGTGCTGGTCGAATTGTTCACCGACGAGGGGACGGGCACGAAGGTGGTGAGCGCGTGACCAACACGGAGGTTATGCAGCAGCGCTGGTCCGCGGTGATGATGAACAACTACGGTGTTCCGCCGGTCGCATTGGCCAGCGGCGACGGTGCGGTGGTCACCGATGTGGATGGGAAATCCTACCTGGATCTACTCGGCGGCATCGCCGTGAATGTGCTCGGACATTGTCACCCTGCCGTCATCGACGCCGTCACCCGGCAGATGTCGACGCTGGGCCACACCTCGAATCTGTACGCCGCCGAACCCGGTGTCGCGCTGGCAGAAACGCTGGTCGGACTGCTCGGCTGCGACGCGGAGACGCGGGTGTTCTTCTGCAACTCCGGCACCGAGGCCAACGAGTTGGCGTTCAAACTGTCCCGCCTGACCGGGCGGGCGAAACTGGTTGCAGCTCAAGAAGCCTTCCATGGCCGGACGATGGGATCGCTGGCCCTGACCGGTCAACCGACCAAGCAGGCGCCTTTTGCGCCGCTGCCCGGTGACGTCACGCATGTGCCATACGGCGACACCGATGCGCTGGCCGCCGCGGTCGGCGACGACACCGCCGCGGTGTTCCTCGAGCCGATCATGGGGGAGAGCGGTGTCGTCGTCCCGCCCGACGGCTACCTCGCGGCGGCCCGTGACATCACCGCCGAGCATGGCGCCCTGCTGGTTCTCGACGAGGTGCAGACCGGAATGGGCCGCACTGGAACGTTCTTTGCCCACCAGCACGACGGCATCACTCCCGACGTGGTGACGTTGGCCAAAGGTCTGGGCGGCGGGCTGCCGATCGGGGCATGCCTGGCGATCGGACCTGCCGCCCAACTCATGTCACCAGGTCTGCACGGCAGCACCTTCGGCGGCAACCCAATCTGCGCGGCGGCGGCGCTGGCGGTGCTGCGGGTGCTGTCCAGCGAAGATCTGGTGCGACGCGCCGAAGTGCACGGTAAAACGTTGCGCCAGGGCATCGAATCGCTCGGTCACCCGTTGATCGACCACGTTCGTGGCCGCGGCCTGCTGTGCGGGGTGGTGCTCAGCGCCCCGGCCGCCAAAGACATCGAGACCGCTTGCCGCGCTGGCGGCTTCCTGGTTAACGCCGCCGCGCCCAACGTCATTCGGTTGGCGCCGCCGCTGATCATCACCGAACACCAGATCGACACCTTCGTCACCGCGCTGCCGGGCATCCTGGATACCGCCGGAGGGGCGCGATGACGCGACACTTCCTGCGCGACGACGACCTGTCACCGGACGAACAGGCCGAAGTGCTCGCGCTGGCCGCCGAACTAAAAAATGATCCGGTCGGCCACCGCCCGCTGGAGGGTCCACGCGGTGTCGCCGTCATCTTCGACAAGAACTCCACCCGTACCCGGTTTTCGTTCGAGGTGGGTATCGCCCAGCTGGGCGGGCACGCCGTGGTGGTCGACGGGCGCAGCACCCAACTGGGCCGGGAAGAGACCCTGCAGGACACCGCAAAAGTGTTGTCCCGCTATGTTGATGCCATCGTCTGGCGCACCTACGGGCAAGCCCGACTGACCGCGATGGCCGAAACCGCGACGGTGCCGATCGTCAATGCGCTCTCCGACCAGTTCCACCCCTGTCAGCTGCTCGCCGATCTGCAGACCGTCGCCGAACGGGCCGGATCGCTGCGGGATTTGAGGATGTCGTACTTCGGCGATGGGGCCAACAACATGGCGCACTCGCTGATGCTCGGCGGTGTCACCGCCGGCATCCACGTGACGATTGCCGCACCCGACGGCTTTGGCCCCGATCCATCGATCGTCGCCGCCGCCGAGCGACGCGCCGCGGACACCGGCGCGTCGGTGACGGTCATCGCAGACCCGGCCGCTGCCGCGTCGGGCGCCGACGTGCTGGCTACCGATACCTGGACCTCGATGGGCCAGGAGGACGACGGGCTGGACCGGGTTCGGCCCTTCCGTCCATTCCAGCTCAACGCCGGGTTGCTTTCGCTAGCCAACCCGGAAGCTGTTGTGCTGCATTGCCTTCCAGCGCACCGCGGACACGAGATCACCGACGAGGTGATCGACGGGCCGCATAGCGCGGTGTGGGACGAAGCCGAAAATCGGTTGCATGCCCAAAAGGCCCTGTTGGTATGGCTTTTGGAAAGGTCGACATGACACCGCGCCGTCGACGATGCAGAGCGCAGCGATGAGGAGGAGCGGCGCTATGACACCGCGCCGTCGACGATGCAGAGCGCAGCGATGAGGAGGAGCGGCGCTATGACACCGCGCCGTCGACGATGCAGAGCGCAGCGATGAGGAGGAGCGGCGCTATGACACCGCGCTGTCGACGATGCAGAGCGCAGCGATGAGGAGGAGCGGCGCTATGCCCAACAGCGGATCTAAGATCGCACCGGAAGTCACGCGCGCTGCGCGGCAGGCCCGCATCGTCGCGACCCTGTCGTCGGCGCAGGTACGCAGCCAAAGCGAGCTGGCCGGGCTGCTGGCCGCTGACGGTATCGAGGTCACGCAGGCCACCCTGTCGCGGGACTTAGAAGAGCTCGGCGCGGTGAAGCTGCGCGGCGCCGACGGGGGGGTCGGCATATACGTAGTGCCCGAGGACGGCAGCCCGCTGCGTGGGGTATCCGGCGGCACCGGCCGGCTGTCGCGGCTGGTGAGCGAACTGCTGGTCTCCACCGATGCCAGCGGAAACCTGGCGGTGCTGCGCACCCCGCCCGGGGCAGCCGACTACCTGGCCAGCGCCATCGACCGGGCGGCGCTACCCTACGTCGTCGGCACCATCGCCGGAGACGACACCATTTTCGTGGCGGCCCGCGAGCCGATGACCGGCACCGAGCTCGTAACCGTACTGCAAGACCTCAAATAACCTGCGAAACAAGGAGATCAATTCATGTCCGAGCGCGTCATCCTGGCGTATTCCGGCGGTTTGGACACCTCCGTGGCGATCAGCTGGATCGGCAAGGAGACCGGCCGGGAGGTTGTCGCGGTCGCGATCGATCTGGGCCAGGGCGGCGAGGACATGGAGGTGGTGCGCCAGCGGGCGCTGGACTGCGGCGCCGTTGAAGCGGTTGTCGTCGACGCTCGCGACGAGTTCGCCGACGGCTACTGTCTGCCCACCATCTTGTCCAACGGTCTCTACATGGATCGCTACCCGCTGGTGTCGGCGATCAGCCGGCCGCTGATCGCCAAACATCTGGTGGCGGCGGCCCGCGAGCATGGCGGAAGCATCGTCGCGCACGGCTGCACCGGTAAAGGCAACGACCAGGTTCGATTCGAAGTCGGATTCGCCTCACTGGCACCGGATTTGGAGGTGCTCGCGCCGGTCCGGGACTACGCGTGGACCCGGGAAAAAGCGATCGCTTTCGCCGAAGAGAACGCCATCCCGATCAACGTCAGCAAACGCTCACCGTTTTCCATCGACCAGAACGTGTGGGGCCGAGCAGTGGAAACCGGCTTCCTGGAACACTTGTGGAACGCGCCCACCAAGGACGTCTACGCCTACACCGAAGACGCATGCGTCAACTGGAACACCCCCGATGAGGTGATCGTGGGTTTCGAGCGCGGCGTGCCTGTGTCAATCGACGGCAGGCCCGTATCGGTGCTGCAGGCGATCGAGGAACTCAACACCCGTGGCGGCGCGCAGGGCGTCGGTCGCCTCGACGTGGTGGAGGACCGGCTCGTCGGCATTAAGAGCCGGGAGATCTACGAGGCGCCAGGGGCGATGGCGCTGATCACCGCGCACACCGAACTCGAGCACGTCACGCTCGAGCGCGAGCTGGCGCGGTTCAAGCGTCACACCGACCAACGTTGGGCGGAACTGGTTTACGACGGGTTGTGGTACTCGCCGTTGAAGACCGCGCTGGAAGCTTTCGTCGCCAATACCCAAGAGCATGTATCCGGCGAAATCCGTATGGTGTTGCACGGCGGCCACATTGCGGTCAACGGCCGGCGCAGCGCCGAATCCCTCTACGACTTCAACCTGGCGACCTACGACGAGGGCGACGGCTTCGACCAGTCCGCCGCCAAGGGCTTCGTGTATGTGCACGGGCTGTCGTCGAAAATCGCCGCGCGCCGGGACTCGCGGTGAGGGCTTATTCGCGTCGAGCAGACGCAGAATCGTATCGAAACGCCCGTCCCAGTACGATTCTGCGTCTGCTCGGGGAGAAAAGGTGACCACCAACGAAGGATCGTTGTGGGGTGGGCGGTTCGCCGACGGCCCGTCCGATGCTTTGAGGGCGTTGAGCCGATCCACCCACTTCGACTGGGTGCTGGCGCCTTACGACATCACTGCGTCAAGCGCGCATACCGCGGTGCTGTTCCACGCCGGGTTGCTCACCGAAGAGCAGCGCGATGGGCTACTGGCCGGACTGGATAGCCTCGCCCAGGATGTTGCCGACGGCAGGTTTATTCCGCTGCCCAGTGACGAGGACGTGCATGCGGCGCTGGAACGCGGGCTGATCGACCGGGTCGGGTCCGACCTGGGCGGTCGGCTGCGGGCCGGCCGTTCACGAAACGATCAGGTGGCCACTCTGTTTCGGATGTGGCTGCGTGACGCGGTACGCCGAGTGGCCGCCGGTGCGCTCGACCTCGTCGGCGCACTGGCCACCCAGGCCGCCGCTCACCCACGCGCCATCATGCCCGGCAAGACGCATCTGCAGTCCGCGCAGCCGATCCTGCTGGCACACCATCTACTTGCCCATGCCCATCCGCTGTTGCGTGACGTCGATCGCATCGTCGACCTGGACAAACGGACCGCGGTGTCGCCCTATGGCTCTGGGGCGTTAGCCGGGACGTCGTTGGGGCTCGACCCCGACGCGATCGCCGCACAGCTCGGCTTCGCCACTGCCGCCGACAACTCTGTCGATGCCACGGCAGCAAGGGACTTCGCGGCAGAAGCGGCGTTTGTTTTCGCGATCATCGGCGTCGACCTGTCACGGCTCGCCGAGGACATCATCCTCTGGAGTTCAACCGAATTCGGCTACGTCGCCCTGCATGATTCCTGGTCGACCGGCAGCTCGATCATGCCGCAGAAGAAGAATCCCGACATCGCCGAGCTGGCTCGCGGCAAATCCGGTCGGCTGATCGGAAACGTCGCCGGGTTGCTGGCGACGCTGAAGGCCCAGCCGCTGGCCTACAACCGGGACCTTCAAGAGGACAAAGAGCCGGTGTTCGACTCGGTGGCGCAGTTGGAGCTGCTGTTGCCCGCGATGGCAGGACTGGTGAGCAGCCTGACCTTCGACACCGAGAGGATGGCGGCGCTGGCCCCGGCCGGCTACACCCTGGCCACCGACATCGCCGAATGGCTGGTGCGCCAAGGCGTGCCGTTCCGCGACGCGCACGAATCGGCGGGAGCGGCCGTGCGGGCAGCCGAGCAGCGCGGGGTCGGGCTGGAGGAGCTGACCGACGACGAACTGGCCGCGATCAGCAGCAAGCTGACTCCCGAGGTCCGTGAAGTGCTGAGCATCGAGGGCTCGGTTTCGTCACGCGACGCGCGTGGCGGCACCGCGCCGAACCGGGTCGCCGAGCAACTCGACGCGGTTCGTGTTGTCGCCGAACGACTTGGGCTGCAGCTGCGTCGCTGAATCCGGCTGCCAACGTCGCCGAACGTGTGTCTGCGGCGAGAATTTCGCCAAAATTCCGCAGCAGTTTCACGCTCGATAAGCCCCAAACTCACTCGACGACTTCGGACAGTTCCAGCCAACGGCTCTCCAGCCCGGCGACGTCGTCTTCAAGGTCGCGCAACTCCCGGGTGAGCCGGGTGACGCCGACATGGTCGGATTGGTCATGTTCGGCGAGTTCCTGGTGCTTGGCCGCGATCTGGTCGGCCAGCCGCGCCAGCCTGCGATCGATTGCAGCGATCTCCTTGTGTGCGGCGCGCAATTGCGCCCCCGACATCGCCCCCGACATCGCCTGCGGCTCAGAAGTGCTGGGCGCCGGCGCCGGGCGGACTTGCGTGACCAGCCGCAAGTATTCGTCGACACCGCCGGGCAGATGCCGCAGCCGACCATCCAAGATTGCATACTGCTGGTCGGTGACGCGCTCCAGCAGGTAGCGGTCGTGCGAGACGACGATCAACGTGCCCGGCCACGAGTCGAGCAGATCTTCGGTGGTGGCCAGCATCTCGGTGTCCACGTCGTTGGTGGGTTCGTCGAGCAGCAGCACATTGGGCTCCGCGAGCAGTGTGAGCATCAGCTGCAGCCGGCGGCGTTGCCCGCCGGAGAGCTCACCAACGCGCGCGGAAAGCTGCTCGCCGGCGAATCCGAGCCGCTCCAACAACTGCGCCGGCGTCACGTCACGGCCGTCGACGTGATAGCCGCTGCGCAGCCGGCCCAGCACGTCGGCGACCCGCTCGCCGGCCAGCGGCGCCAGTGCATCGCCGCGTTGGTCGAGGATTGCCGACTGGACAGTCTTGCCGCGCTTGACTTTTCCGCTGTCGGGCTGCACCGTGCCGGTGATCAGCCCGAGCAGGGTGGACTTGCCGGCGCCGTTGGCGCCGACGATGCCGCTGCGTTCACCCGGGCCGATTCGCCACTCGACATCGCGCAGCACCGGACGGCCGTCGAACGAGACCGAAACGTCCAGCAGGTCTACGACGTCCTTGCCGAGCCGCGCGGTGGCAAGCTTCGCCAACTCGACGGTGTTGCGCAGCGGTGGCACGTCGGCGATCAGCTGGTTGGCCGCATCGATTCGGAACTTCGGTTTCGACGTGCGCGCTGGCGGCCCGCGGCGAAGCCAGGCCAGCTCCTTGCGCATCAGGTTCTGCCGCTTGGCCTCGGCGACGGCGACCAGCCGGTCCCGCTCGACCCGCTGCAACACATAGGCGGCATAGCCGCCGTCGAACGGTTCGACGATTCTGTCGTGCACTTCCCACGTCGTGGTCGCGACCTCGTCGAGGAACCACCGGTCATGGGTCACCAGCAGCAGTCCGCCGGCGTTGCGGGCCCAGCGCTGACGCAAGTGACCGGCCAGCCAGGTGATGCCGTCGATGTCGAGGTGGTTGGTCGGCTCATCCATCGCGACGACACACCAATCACCGACCAGCAACGCAGCCAGCTGGACCCGTCGCCGCTGCCCACCGCTGAGCGTGCCGATTTTCGCGTCCCAGCCGAGGTCGCCGACCAGCCCGCCGACCACATCGCGGATGCGCGGATTACCGGCCCACTCGTGCTCGGGCTGGTCACCGACCAGTGTCCATCCCACCGTGCTGCCCGAGTCCAGGTTGTCCGCCTGGCTCAGCGCGCCAACCCGGAGGCCACTGCGCCGGGTCACCCGTCCCGCGTCCGGGGACACCTGACCGGTGAGCAAACCCAGCAAACTGGATTTGCCGTCTCCGTTTCGTCCCACGATGCCGATGCGGTCACCGTCGCTGACCCCGACGGTCAGCGACTCAAAAACAACCTGAGTCGGATACTCCAGGTGCACGGCCTCGGCCCCCAACAGGTGTGCCACCGCCCCGACCTTAGCCCGTCGCGCGGGCGATTACGCTGGCGAACGCACTGGCACCGTGACCAAAGCCGCGGGCCCACCCCCCGCGATGTGCCATGATGTGCAGGCGTTCAGGCCCACACGCAGCGAAGGATCGTCTCAGTTGGTAGGGAGGGTCGGCATGGATCTGAACCTTTCAGCGGTTACGCGACCGGTTGAGCGTCTGGTGGCGACAGCACAGAACGGCCTGGAAGTTCTGCGGCTCGGCGGCCTGGAAACCGGCAACTCCCCGTCGCCGTCTCAGGTCGTGGAGAGCGTGCCGATGTACAAGCTTCGGCGGTACTTCCCACCGGACAGCCGGCCGGGGCACCCGCAGGCGGGGCCGCCGGTACTTCTGGTGCACCCGATGATGATGTCGGCGAACATGTGGGACGTCACCCGTGACGAGGGCGCAGTCGGCATCCTGCACGCTGCCGGGTTGGATCCCTGGGTCATCGACTTCGGTTCCCCCGACAAGGTCGAGGGCGGCATGCGCCGCAACCTGGCCGACCACATCGTCGCGCTGAGTGAGGCGCTCGACGTGATGACAGAGGTCGCCGGGCAGCACGTGCACCTGGCGGGCTATTCGCAGGGCGGGATGTTCTGTTACCAGGCGGCGGCGTACCGACGCTCGAAAGGCATCGCCAGCATCGTGACGTTCGGCTCCCCGGTCGACACGCTGGCTGCGCTGCCGATGGGTATTCCGCCCAACCTTGCGGCTGCCACCGCAAACTTCATGGCCGACCATGTCTTTAACCGGTTGGATGTACCAAGCTGGTTGGCGCGCACCGGTTTCCAGATGCTCGACCCGCTCAAGACGACCAAGGCCCGGATCGATTTCGTCCGCCAGCTGCACGACCGTGAGGCGCTGCTGCCGCGGGAAGCTCAGCGCAAATTCCTGGAATCGGAAGGGTGGATCGCCTGGTCCGGGCCGGCGGTCTCCGAGCTGCTCAAGCAGTTCATCGCGCACAACCGGATGATGACGGGCGGTTTCGCCATCAACGGTCAGCTGGTGACGCTGACCGACATCACCTGCCCGGTATTGGCTTTCGTTGGTGAGGTCGACGACATCGGGCAGCCGCCGGCCGTTCGCGGTATCCGGCGTGCAGCGCCCAATGCCGAGGTCTACGAGTACACGCTGCGGGCCGGTCATTTCGGGCTGGTGGTCGGATCCAGAGCAGCACAGCAGACGTGGCCAACGGTCGCCGATTGGGTGTTGTGGATCTCCGGGCACGGCGACAAGCCGACGGACATCTTCCCGATGGCCGACCAGCCGGCCGAGCACACAGATCGCGGCGTCGCACTCAGTTCCCGGCTGGCGCACGGCCTGGGTGAGGCATCGGGGGTGGCGCTGACAATCGTCCGAGGTGCGGCCGATGCGTTCGTCGCCGCCAACAAGTCCGTGTGCACGTTGGCCGTCGAGACTGTCCGAACCTTGCCCCGCTTGGCCCGACTGGGCCAGATCAACGACCACACCCGGATTTCCCTGGGCCGCATCATCGGCGAGCAGGCCCACGACGCGCCGAACGGCGAATTTCTGCTCTTCGACGGACGTGTTCACAGCTACGAGGCGGTCAATCGGCGCATCGACAACGTCGTGCGCGGCCTCATTGGGGTCGGGGTGCGTCAAGGCGAACACGTCGGCGTCCTGATGGAAACCCGGCCAAGCGCGCTGGTGGCCATCGCGGCGCTGTCACGGCTGGGCGCCGTCGCGGTGCTGTTGACCCCGGACGTCGACTTGGCTGCAGCGGTCCGGCTCGGGGGAGCCACCGAGATCATCACCGACCCGCCCAACCTTCCGACCGCGCGGCAATTGCCCGGACAGGTCTTGATTCTCGGTGGCGGTGAGTCCCGGGATCTGCATCTGCCCGATGACGCCGGCGTCATCGACATGGAACAGATCGACCCCGACGCCGTCGAGCTGCCGGCCTGGTATCGAGCCAACCCCGGGCTGGCGAGGGATCTTGCGTTCATCGGGTTCACCACCGGCGGCGGACAGCTGGTCGCTAAACAGATCACCAACTACCGCTGGGCGCTGTCGGCGTTCGGCACCGCCTCGACCGCGGCCTTGGGCCGTAACGACACGGTGTACTGCCTGACGCCGCTGCATCACGAGTCCGGGCTGCTGGTCAGCCTCGGCGGCGCGGTGGTCGGCGGCACCCGTATCGCGTTGTCGCGCGGCTTGCGCGCGGACCGGTTCATCGCCGAAGTGCGCCAGTACGGCGTCACCGTGGTCTCCTACACGTGGGCCATGCTCCGCGATGTCATCGACGACCCCGGTTTCACGCTGCATGGCAATCACCCGGTGCGGTTGTTCATCGGCTCCGGTATGCCGACCGGGATGTGGCAGCGCGTGGTCGACGTGTTCGCGCCCGCACACGTCGTCGAGTTCTTCGCCACCACCGACGGACATGCGGTGCTGGCCAACGTGTCCGGCGCCAAGATCGGCAGCAAGGGCCGGCCGCTGCCCGGGGCCGGACACGTCGAACTGGGCGCCTACGACGCCGAGCATGACCTGATCCTGGAAACCGACCGCGGGCTGGTCCGGGTTCCGGATACAGGCGAAGTCGGCATACTGCTCGCCGAGCCGCGTGGACCGATCGATCCGACCGCGTCGGTCAAACGTGGCGTCTTCGCTCCCGCCGACACCTGGATCTCCACCGAGTACCTGTTCCGCCGCGACGCCGACGGCGACTTCTGGTTGGTCGGCAGGCGCGGCTCGGCCGTGCGCACCGGTCGCGGCATGGTGTTCTGCGAGCCGATCACCGATGCGCTCGGCATGATTCCGGCGCTCGACCTTGCGGTGACCTATGGCGTGCCGATAGACGGTCATCACGTCGCAGTGACGGCTGTTACCTTGCTGCCGGGGGCAACCATCACGGCAGCCGATCTCTCCGAAGCGGTCGCAGCCATGCCATTCGGGCTCGGCCCCGACGTCGTGCATGTGGTGGGGGAGCTGACCCTGAGTGCCACGTATCGGCCCACGGTCAGTGCCTTGCGCGCGGCCGGCATCCCCAAGCCGGGACGGCACGCCTGGTATTTCGATGGCGACGCCAACCGATTCCGGCGGTTGACCGGCGCGGCCCGAGCGGAGATCTTCGATGCGCACGGACATGCGAGGCCGACGTGATTGACGAAACCCTGTTGAGCATCCTGGTTTGTCCGGCCGATCGCGGCCCGCTGGTGCTGGTCGGTGAAGGCGACGAGGAGTTCCTGTACAACCCGCGGATGCGGCGTGCTTACCGCATTGAGGGCGGCATCCCTGTGCTGCTGGTCGACGAGGCGATCGAGATCAGCGAGGACGAGCACACGCAGTTCATGGCGCGGGCAAATCCCCAGTGAGGTAACGCTGCAGGTTCGGAGCGATGGTGTCCGCGATCCGCTGGGCCGGCAGCGATTTGAACGGCTCCAAATCCAGGATGTAGCGTGCCATCAGCACGCCCACCAATTGCGATGCCACGAACTGGATCCGGATGATGCCGCTGCCTGGCGGGTTGTCGACACGTGAACCTAGCTCCACCGCGATCATGTCCTGGATGAACGAACGAAACAGGTTGACCTCCGATCCGGCCAGGATCGATCGCAGCGTGGCGATGACGCTGGCACCGAGTTCAGAGTCCCACAGCGGCAACAACATTGACGGAATTGTATGGCCGAGCTCCTCGACTGGCACTTCGCGCAAAGGGCCGATGATGTCCATCGGGTCGATCGGGATCTGGACCGCCGCGGCGAACAGCTTTTCCTTGGTGCCGAAGTAGTGGTGCACCAGCGCCGAATCGACGCCCGCCGCCGCGGCTACCGCACGTATCGAGGTATTGCTGATTCCATTGCGGGCAAACAATACTCGAGCATTATCCAGAATCCGTTGGCGCGTACCGGAATTCCCTGCCGGGCGGCCGGGTCGCTTGCGCCCCGTGTTGGTGGTCGCCACGCTACGGTGTCCGTCGCCGAAGGGTAGCAGCGGCCAGGCATAGCGCCGCAAGCGCAAATCCCGTCACGGCCAGAATGTCACGTACCGCGACGCCGGTCAGGTCGGTGTGCGCGCCCATCTGTTGCAGGGCCTCCAAGGCATAGCTGGCCGGCAGCACGTTGCTGATCCACTCCAGCCAAGTCGGCATCAGTGCGCGTGGAACGATGATCCCGGCCAGCAACAGTTGCGGCACCATCACCAGCGGAATGAACTGCACGGCCTGAAACTCCGTTCGCGCGAACGCGCTACACAACAAACCGAGGCCGACGCCAAGGACCGCGTTGACGATCGCGATCACGAACACCCAGGCCGGGCTGCCGGCGGTATCGAAGCCGAGGAACCAGAACGACACGACGCAAGCCAACATGGCCTGCATCGCCGCCGCGACCGAAAAGGCTGTGCCATAAGCGATCAGCAGGTCGAATCGGCGCAGCGGAGTGGTCAGGATACGCTCCAACGTTCCCGAAGCCCGCTCGCGCTGCATGGTTATCGCCGTGATGATGAACATCACGAAAAGCGGAAACAAGCCCAGCAGAATCAGGCATGCATTGTTGAACGGCGATGGCGTGCCCGGCCGGTGCGGGGCATTCTCGAACATGAAGTACATCAACGTGATAACCAAGACCGGCACGCCCAAGATCATCGCGACGCTGCGGTGATCGGCAGCCAGCTGGCGCAGGATCCGCGTCGTCGTGGCAGTGTAGCCCCGCAGCGCTAACCGGCCTGGCGCTTCGTGCTGCGCTTGACGATGGACAGAAACGCGTCCTCCAGTGACGTGCATCCGGTGTCCTCTCGTAGTTGGGTCGGGGTGGTCTGCGCGACGAGGTGGCCGTCGCGCATCAGCAACAGGTCGACGCAGTGGTCCGCTTCGTCCATTACGTGGCTGGAAACCAGCAGCGTGGTCCCGGCGCGGGCGAGGTCGCTGAACTGCTCCCATAGATCCGCCCGTAGCACCGGGTCGAGCCCCGCCGTCGGTTCGTCGAGGACCAGCAACTCGGGCTGGCAGACCAGCGCGCATGCCAGCGACGCGCGGGTGCGCTGACCACCGGAGAGATTGCCGCAATAGGCCGTGCTGTGATCGGTCAGCCCTACGCGATCGATCGCGGAGTCAGCGGCGCGACCATTAAAGCCGTAAAGCGACGCAAAATAGCGGACGTTGTCGACGATCCGCAGGTCGTTGTAGATCGTCGGGTCCTGCGGCAGGTATCCGACTCGGCGGCGCAGCGCCGCTGACCCGGCCGGTAGACCAAGTACCTGCACCGTGCCCGAAGCGATGAGCTGGGTACCGACAATGCAGCGAATCAGCGTGGTCTTCCCGCAGCCCGACGGACCGAGCAGGCCGGTGATGCTGCCGCGGGAAATACAAACCGAGAAATCGTGCAGCGCCGGGCGTTTGCCGCGAATCACCCGCAAGTGCTCGATGTCGACGGCAATGTCCTGGCCACCCGAAATAAATTCATCACGCGATGAAGTCATCATATGGTGAATATTCGCCCCTGCCGCCCGGCTGTCAATGGCCGCAGGCACAATCTGTCCGATGGGCGCTGACCAACTCGCGGGCGACCCGGTGGAAGGGGCGCATCGACTACTCGGCGCCACGCTCACGGGTCGCGCCGCCACCGCCACGATCGTCGAGGTAGAGGCTTACGGCGGGGTGCCCGACGGCCCGTGGCCGGACGCTGCGGCGCATTCGTACTGCGGGCCCACCGGTCGCAACGCGGTGATGTTCGGCCCCCCGGGCCGGCTCTACACCTACCGCAGCCACGGCATCCACGTCTGCGCCAACGTGGTGTGCGGCGCCGACGGAACAGCGGCCGCGGTGCTGCTGCGGGCGGCTGCCATCGAGACCGGGCTTGACGCCGCCGTGTCTCGACGCGGTGCCGCTATCCGAACCGCCGCACTGGCCCGCGGGCCGGGAAACCTCTGCTCGGCGTTGGGAATCACCATGGCCGACAACGGAGTCGACTTGTTCGACGGCGACAGCCCGGTGCGGCTGCGGCTCAACGACACCCTCGAGGGTGCTTGCGGCCCGCGCGTTGGGATCAGCCACGCGGCAGACCGGCCGTGGCGGTTGTGGTTACCGGGCCGGGCCGAAGTCTCGGCCTACCGGCGCAGCCCCCGAGCGCCGGCGCCGGGCGCCAGCGACTAAGTCCGTATGCCGACGCGCCGTCCGGTCGCCCGCCGCGGCGCCGCGGCGATGCGCGAAGATCTACGACTGTGGGCATGAGCATCCTCGACGAGCTGAACTGGCGCGGGCTGATCGCGCAGTCGACCGACCTCGACTCGCTGGCCAGCGAGGCTGCCCGGGGCCCGATCACGCTGTACGCCGGGTTCGACCCCACCGCGCCCAGCCTGCACGCCGGACACCTGGTCCCGCTGCTGGCGCTGCGGCGCTTTCAGGCCGCCGGACATCGCCCGATCGTTCTCGCCGGCGGCGCAACCGGCCTGATTGGCGACCCCCGCGATACCGGCGAACGAGTGCTCAACTCCGCCGAAACCGTCGAAGGATGGACCGACCGGATCCGCGGACAGCTGGAACGCTTCGTCGATTTCGACGGTTCGGCTGGATCGTCTGCGGGTGCCATTGTCGAGAACAACCTGGAATGGACCGGCGCGATGTCAGCAATTGAGCTGCTCCGCGACGTGGGCAGGCACTTCTCGGTCAACGTGATGCTGGACCGCGACACCGTGCGGCGTCGCCTGGAGGGCGCGGGAATCTCCTACACCGAGTTCAGCTACATGCTGTTGCAGGCCAACGACTACGTCGAGCTCTACCAACGCCACCACTGCGTGTTGCAGATCGGCGGATCCGACCAGTGGGGCAACATCATCGCCGGGGTGCGGCTGGTGCGCCAGAAGCTGTCAGCCGCCGTGCATGCCCTCACGGTTCCGCTGGTGACCACGGTCGACGGGACGAAGTTCGGCAAATCGACCGGCGGCGGCAACGTATGGCTGGATCCCGAGCTGACGACCCCATACGCCTGGTACCAGTACTTCGTCAACACCGCCGATGCCGACGTCATCCGATACCTGCGCTGGTTCACCTTCCTGTCGGCAGACGAGCTGGCCGAACTCGAGGAGGCCACAGCCTCACGGCCGCAGCAACGTGCAGCACAGCGGCGACTTGCACGCGAACTGACCACCCTCGTGCACGGCGAACACGCCACCGACGCCGTTGAACATGCAAGCCAGGCGTTGTTCGGCCGCGGGGAACTCGGCCGACTGGATGAGTCGACGCTGACCGCCGCGCTACGCGAGACTTCGGTGGCTCAATTGAAACCGGGTACGCCAGACGGGATCGTCGACCTGCTGCTCGCCAGCGGGCTGTCGCAAAGCAAGGGCGCCGCCCGACGCACAATCGCCGAGGGCGGTGTCGCCGTCAACAACACCAAGATCGACGACGAGGACTGGGTGCCGGGGCCAACCGACTTCCTGCATGGACGCTGGTTGGTCTTGCGCCGGGGCAAGCGGAATGTCGCCGGCGTCGAGCGCGTCCGTTGATCTTGCGACGGCCGAAACACGCCCTCTAGAGCAGGCTGTTTGACTCGGCGTTTGCTCTCGCGTAACTTGATCAAGTCGTCGCGACACGGCCGGTCCGTTGAGCGCGACGATGTCCTAGAGGGAAGCTCCACTTCGGTGGGTCTCTCGTCGTCCGCATAGCGAGTAAGCGGCCAATGGCCGCGGGGCTTGTTGCGCGGTCGGAGGGTGTTGTTTGAGAACTCAATAGTGTGTTTGGTGGTTTTGTTTTTGTTGTTGTTTTTTGCCATGCCTTGATATTCCCGTGTTGGGGTGTGGTTTTTTGGATGCCAGTTTTTGGTGTCTTTTTGTTAGGTCAGATTGTTCTGATTCGAATTCTGCCCGGTTTGGTCCGGGGGTTTTTGTTTGGAGAGTTTGATCCTGGCTCAGGACGAACGCTGGCGGCGTGCTTAACACATGCAAGTCGAACGGAAAGGCCCTTTCGGGGGTGCTCGAGTGGCGAACGGGTGAGTAACACGTGGGTGATCTGCCCTGCACTTCGGGATAAGCTTGGGAAACTGGGTCTAATACCGGATAGGACCATGGCATGCATGTGCTGTGGTGGAAAGTGCGGTGTGTAATAGCACTGTGCGGTGTGGGATGGGCCCGCGGCCTATCAGCTTGTTGGTGGGGTGATGGCCTACCAAGGCGACGACGGGTAGCCGGCCTGAGAGGGTGTCCGGCCACACTGGGACTGAGATACGGCCCAGACTCCTACGGGAGGCAGCAGTGGGGAATATTGCACAATGGGCGCAAGCCTGATGCAGCGACGCCGCGTGGGGGATGACGGCCTTCGGGTTGTAAACCTCTTTCACCATCGACGAAGGCCCGGTGTTTGCCGGGTTGACGGTAGGTGGAGAAGAAGCACCGGCCAACTACGTGCCAGCAGCCGCGGTAATACGTAGGGTGCGAGCGTTGTCCGGAATTACTGGGCGTAAAGAGCTCGTAGGTGGTTTGTCGCGTTGTTCGTGAAATCTCACGGCTTAACTGTGAGCGTGCGGGCGATACGGGCAGACTGGAGTACTGCAGGGGAGACTGGAATTCCTGGTGTAGCGGTGGAATGCGCAGATATCAGGAGGAACACCGGTGGCGAAGGCGGGTCTCTGGGCAGTAACTGACGCTGAGGAGCGAAAGCGTGGGGAGCGAACAGGATTAGATACCCTGGTAGTCCACGCCGTAAACGGTGGGTACTAGGTGTGGGTTTCCTTCCTTGGGATCCGTGCCGTAGCTAACGCATTAAGTACCCCGCCTGGGGAGTACGGCCGCAAGGCTAAAACTCAAAGGAATTGACGGGGGCCCGCACAAGCGGCGGAGCATGTGGATTAATTCGATGCAACGCGAAGAACCTTACCTGGGTTTGACATGCACAGGACGCATCCAGAGATGGGTGTTCCCTTGTGGCCTGTGTGCAGGTGGTGCATGGCTGTCGTCAGCTCGTGTCGTGAGATGTTGGGTTAAGTCCCGCAACGAGCGCAACCCTTGTCTCATGTTGCCAGCGCGTGATGGCGGGGACTCGTGAGAGACTGCCGGGGTCAACTCGGAGGAAGGTGGGGATGACGTCAAGTCATCATGCCCCTTATGTCCAGGGCTTCACACATGCTACAATGGCCGGTACAAAGGGCTGCGATGCCGTGAGGTTAAGCGAATCCTTTAAAGCCGGTCTCAGTTCGGATCGGGGTCTGCAACTCGACCCCGTGAAGTCGGAGTCGCTAGTAATCGCAGATCAGCAACGCTGCGGTGAATACGTTCCCGGGCCTTGTACACACCGCCCGTCACGTCATGAAAGTCGGTAACACCCGAAGCCAGTGGCCTAACCCTTGCGGGGGGGAGCTGTCGAAGGTGGGATCGGCGATTGGGACGAAGTCGTAACAAGGTAGCCGTACCGGAAGGTGCGGCTGGATCACCTCCTTTCTAAGGAGCGCCACGAAAAACATCCCGCAGCAAGGCGGGGTGTGGGCCGTGAGGAGCCCGGTCGTCTGTAGTGGGCGCGGGCTGGGTGCGCGACAGCAAAGCGAGAAGCCGGACACGCTATTGGGTCCTGAGGCAACACCCGGGGCCGGTTCGCCGGCCTGTTTCGGGTGGTGTTGCCGCCCCGTCTTGGTGGCGGGGCGTGGTGTTTGGTAATTGGATAGTGGTTGCGAGCATCAGGGGGATGCGTCGCCTGTTTGGCGGGCGGCGTGTTCTTTTGTGCGATTTTTCCAAAATATCTTGTGGTTTTTGTGTTTGTAAGTGTGTTAGGGCGCATGGTGGATGCCTTGGCATCGAGAGCCGATGAAGGACGTGGGAGGCTGCGATATGCCTCGGGGAGCTGTCAACCGAGCGTGGATCCGAGGATGTCCGAATGGGGTAACCCGGCACGAGTGATGTCGTGTCACCCGCCGTTGAATGTATAGGCGGCGGGGGGGAACGCGGGGAAGTGAAACATCTCAGTACCCGTAGGAGAAGAAAACAAGTGTGATTCCGTTAGTAGTGGCGAGCGAACGCGGAGGATGGCTAAACCGCGCGCATGCGATACCCGGCGGGGGTTGTGTGTGCGGTGTTGTGGGGTCTGTGTTCTCCTTACCGCCGTGAGGGGCAGCAGTGAGAAAGCGGCGTGTTAGCCGAAGTGGCCTGGGATGGTCTGCCGTAGACGGTGAGAGCCCGGTAGGTGAAAACATGTCGTCTGTTGTCATAGATACCCGAGTAGCAGCGGGCCCGTGGAATCTGCTGTGAATCTGCCGGGACCACCCGGTAAGCCTGAATACTTCTCGATGACCGATAGCGGATCAGTACCGTGAGGGAATGGTGAAAAGTACCCCGGGAGGGGAGTGAAAGAGTACCTGAAACCGTGTGCCTACAAGCCGTCAGAGCCTTCCCCTCGGGGTGGGGTGATGGCGTGCCTTTTGAAGAATGAGCCTGCGAGTCAGGGACATGTCGCGAGGTTAACCCGGGTGGGGTAGCCGCAGCGAAAGCGAGTCTGAATAGGGCGTATCCCCCGTGTGGGGGTGTAGTGGCGTGTTCTGGACCCGAAGCGGAGTGATCTACCCATGGCCAGGGTGAAGCGCGGGTAAGACCGTGTGGAGGCCCGAACCCACTTAGGTTGAAGACTGAGGGGATGAGTTGTGGGTAGGGGTGAAAGGCCAATCAAACTCCGTGATAGCTGGTTCTCCCCGAAATGCATTTAGGTGCAGCGTTGCATGGTTCTTGCCGGAGGTAGAGCTACTGGATGGCCGATGGGCCCTACTAGGTTACTGACGTCAGCCAAACTCCGAATGCCGGCAAGCCGACAGTGCGGCAGTGAGACGGCGGGGGATAAGCTCCGTGCGTCGAAAGGGAAACAGCCCAGATCGCCGGCTAAGGCCCCTAAGCGTGTGCTAAGTGGGAAAGGATGTGCAGTCGCGAAGACAACCAGGAGGTTGGCTTAGAAGCAGCCACCCTTGAAAGAGTGCGTAATAGCTCACTGGTCAAGTGATTGTGCGCCGATAATGTAGCGGGGCTCAAGCACACCGCCGAAGCCGCGGCAACGGCCTTTGGTCGTTGGGTAGGGGAGCGTCCTGCATCCGGTGAAGCCGCAGAGTGATCTAGCGGTGGAGGGTGTGGGAGTGAGAATGCAGGCATGAGTAGCGATAAGGCAAGTGAGAACCTTGCCCGCCGAAAGACCAAGGGTTCCTGGGCCAGGCCAGTCCGCCCAGGGTGAGTCGGGACCTAAGGCGAGGCCGACAGGCGTAGTCGATGGACAACGGGTTGATATTCCCGTACCCGTGTGTGCGCGCCCGTGATGAATCAGCCCTGCTAACCGCCCAAAACCCCGCTGATCGGATCCTTTTAGGAAAAGACGGCGGGGGGCTGCGCGGGACCCGGGTTGGTAGTAGTCAAGCGATGGGGTGACGCAGGAAGGTAGCCGTACCAGTCAGTGGTAATACTGGGGCAAGCCCGTAGGACGACATCTAGGCAAATCCGGGTGTCATATGTCTAAGAGGTGACGCATAGCCGGATGAGGTGAATTCGGTGATCCTCAGCTGCCGAGAAAAGCCTCTAGCGAGCACACACACGGCCCGTACCCCAAACCGACACAGGTGGTCAGGTAGAGAATACCCAGGCGTACGAGAGAACTATGGTTAAGGAACTCGGCAAAATGCCCCCGTAACTTCGGGAGAAGGGGGGCCGGAACGCCGTCAACCCACATGCTGGGGGCAGCGGGATCCGGTCGCAGAAACCAGTGAGAAGCGACTGTTTACTAAAAACACAGGTCCGTGCGAAGTCGCAAGACGAGGTATACGGACTGACGCCTGCCCGGTGCTGGAAGGTTAAGAGGACCCGTCAACCCCGCAAGGGGTGAAGCGGAGAATTTAAGCCCCAGTAAACGGCGGTGGTAACTATAACCATCCTAAGGTAGCGAAATTCCTTGTCGGGTAAGTTCCGACCTGCACGAATGGCGTAACGACTTCTCAACTGTCTCAACCATAGACTCGGCGAAATTGCACTACGAGTAAAGATGCTCGTTACGCGCGGCAGGACGAAAAGACCCCGGGACCTTCACTACAACTTGGTATTGATGTTCGATGCGGTTTGTGTAGGATAGGTGGGAGACTGTGAAACAATTACGCCAGTAATTGCGGAGTCGTTGTTGAAATACCACTCTGATCGTATTGGACCTCTAACCTCGAACCGTATATCCGGTTCAGGAACAGTGCCTGGCGGGTAGTTTAACTGGGGCGGTTGCCTCCCAAAATGTAACGGAGGCGCCCAAAGGTTCCCTCAACCTGGACGGCAATCAGGTGTCGAGTGCAAGTGCACAAGGGAGCTTGACTGCAAGACCCACACGTCAAGCAGGGACGAAAGTCGGGACTAGTGATCCGGCACCCCCGAGTGGAAGGGGTGTCGCTCAACGGATAAAAGGTACCCCGGGGATAACAGGCTGATCTTCCCCAAGAGTCCATATCGACGGGATGGTTTGGCACCTCGATGTCGGCTCGTCGCATCCTGGGGCTGGAGCAGGTCCCAAGGGTTGGGCTGTTCGCCCATTAAAGCGGCACGCGAGCTGGGTTTAGAACGTCGTGAGACAGTTCGGTCTCTATCCGCCGCGCGCGTCAGAAGCTTGAGGAAACCTGTCCCTAGTACGAGAGGACCGGGACGGACGAACCTCTAGTCCACCAGTTGTCCCACCAGGGGCACCGCTGGATAGCCACGTTCGGACAGGATAACCGCTGAAAGCATCTAAGCGGGAAACCTTCTCCAAGACCAGGCTTCTCACCCATCCAAGTGGGATAAGGCCCCCCGCAGACCACGGGATCAATAGACCAGACCTACACACCCCGCAAGGGGCGCAGGGAACTGGCACTAACCGGCCGAAAACTTACCCACAAAAACCCGCAACCACATCCACACACACCACCCCCGCCACCAAAACACCCTCCAACAAAATAAACTCAATAAAGTTACGGCGGCCACAGCGACAGGGAAACGCCCGGACCCATCCCGAACCCGGAAGCTAAGCCTGCCAGCGCCGATGATACTACCCAACCCGGGTGGAAAAGTAGGACACCGCCGAACACACACAACAAAAAAGGGCGCCCCACAACGGCGCCCTTTTTTGCATTCCAAAAATCAATTCAATATCTGGAGTTGCCCGGCATGATGCCATTCAAGCTGCGGGCTTCTGCCGGCCCAGCAGGTAACGCCAGAAAACGAGTCGGCGCGCCCGCACCTCCGGCAGCATCGCGCCAGTCTGACACCACCGTCGTGAGCAACGACCGCCGACGCCATCATCAGGCCAGCCAAAACGAACGCTGCCCCGGCTATTGGTCGGGGCAGCTTTCACCTGGCTCTTGTTGACAAAATCGCCTACATATCAGGTTCTCAAAACACGCGTCGTGTTCGCAATTCTGCTGATCTGCTGGCTCTTCAATTTTAAACGGGCAGTTGTGATGTCGCTCTCATAGCGCGTGTCGCTGCGTGAGGAGGCCATTGGCCTTCCGAAGTCTGAAGTTACGAATTATTCAGGCGAAGAAAGGAAGCCAAGGGCCATGATCGACGGTACGACATTGTTGTTTGGGCTGCCAGGTGTACAGGTTGAGCGTGTCGAGCGCTGGGCCGACGGGACGCGGGTGGTGCACGCGGTGACCGCGAGCGAGACCGCGGCGGCGTGCCCGTCGTGCGGGGCGGTGTCCACGTCAGTGAAGGAGCGGGTGAGACGCCGACGTCGATGAAATCCGCAAAACGCTAGAAGGTCTGCGAATCGGCGAGGCGAAACTCCACTGGCACGGCAGCAGCGACCAGCGGCGCATCGAACTCGTCGCCGCCGTCGCCCGGCTCCCGGTCACCGGATTCGTCGTCGTCCACGGGGTGCCTGTAGCAACGATTTTGGGTGTTTTGGAGCCAGCGGCCCACCTGCTCAGCACGCTCGTCGGCGATCGGGTGATCGAACACGACATCGACGGTCGTGATCCGGCGGAAGGGCTTGCCGTCACGGTAAGCGACGGCTTCAAGCAGGATCCCTCTCTCGAGGTCGATTTCAAGCACGTAGTGGTCCGCGCCGGTGCCGAGTCGGTGAAGCGCCAATGATCGCAATTCGCGGCGCTCTGACGGGCGGGCTGCGGCACGGGCTGTGAGTGTGGCTCGCCCGGCTATTGTGGACCGGCCAACGGCCGCGAACCTCAGGGCGCCCAGCAGTGGAGTGGGATCGAGCATGACAGCCAGCTCCTCACCGACGCTGCTGCTACCAAACTTGGGGTCATCCTGGTTGCTAAACGCTCCCATCTGGGAATTCCAGGACCACCATCGCTCGCCGCATCGGACTCCGTAGGCGCCGTCGAGCCAGCCGCCGCCTTCGCGTTCTTCGCGGACGCGATTTCCGTCGCGCCAGATCCGGATAATCTCCTCTTGCTCGGCGGGCGCCGGCACGCTGCTCCGCGCCGAGACCGTCGAGAAGGCTGCGCCTGGGCTGTTCCTCTTTTGTTCTTCGATGTCGGCGCGAAACGCAGCGGCTAAACGCTCGTGGTGGCGCCAGGTCCGATAGGTCGCTCGGACGGTCGTGAATGAATCGCCGCCGCGCTGCAGCAGCTCAAGCAAGGCGCCAAGGTCGGGTGGGTCGCGGCCTTCGTCGTTCCCGGTGTCGGGCACAAGGGCCAGGGTACGCAACGGGTTGTTCAGGTGTCGGGAAAACCGGGCGTGTGCGGCGATCGGGTAAAGCGGCCGTAGCGGTGGCCGCCAAGCGCGGCGAGCTTGTCCCTCGTCCTCCGAGGAAGATTGAGTACGAGATTCGCTATGCCACTGCCAATGCGGCCAAGGGTTGGCAGGATCTCGCTGCAACGATCCGGAATTCCCTCGCTGAAGCCTGGGACTTTCTGACGCGAAGCCCTTTGACCGTGACCCCGACCAACTACCCGTGCGAGGCGAACTCGGCACCATCGCCCGCGGAGGCAAGACCCATGAGCGCTGGCAGCACAAGCCGACGCTCGCAAGGTAACTTGCGCAGCCGGGACAGGCAAGGTAACTTGCGCAGCCGGGACAGGCAAGGTAACTTGCGCAGGTGGAGATCGCGGACAACGCCCGTAAGCACGGTGTTGCCGACGAGGACATCGAGCACGCAGTCCACAATGCCATCCGCGTAGTCAGCGGGGCCGACCGTGACCTCTACATCGGTGCCGACCGCGCTGGCCGGCTCCTTGAGGTCGTCGTTCTCGACGACGACGGCCAGCCCGTGGCGATCCACGCCATGGCGCTCCGTCCGAAGTTTTACGAGCACTTGTAGAGGTGATGGACATGCCCCGAACCCGCGAACAGCTCCAGCAAGCCGCCGACGCCGCCGAGCGGTGGCTCGACTCGCTCGACCCGGCGGCTATTGCTTCGCCGGATGCCGATGCCAGTCGGTTGCGCCGCATCGGTGATGCCGTACGCGCTGTTGCCAAGAGCCAGGTGGAATTGGCCGATGCCGTGGCCGAGGCCCGGGCGCACGGACACACGTGGACTCAGATCGCAGCCATGCTCGGCACCAGCCGCCAGGCTGCTCAGGAACGCTACGGCGAACTAGCCGAGCGTCCGTAAAGCGGATCGACCCCGGGGCTCGGTGGGAGGACGGTCAGCTTGGCCGGACTGACACCCTTGTCTGACATCTAGAGATTCGAGGTCGATCAAATCCTGTCTCGCTGGTCGGCGTCATTGAGGGCGATTGCGAGCTCGGTGAGGCCGGTGACCGTGCGTACTGCTGGGTTGTTCTGCCAGTCGTGGGTGTCCTCGTTTTCGTGGTGCCAGGTCGTGTGGTAGGGCACGTAAACGGCTCGGGCGCCGATGGCAATAACCGGGAGCACATCGCTGCGAGGTGAACGCTCATCAGCATGACGATGCTCGCAGGGGGCTGTTTCCGACCATGAGGAAGCGCGGTGGTGGGCATTCCAGCAGTCGCAGTAGCTCGCTGTATTTGTGCGGCGTCTTGTCGCTGACAACTTCCACATGATCAAAGTGCTGGGCGAGTTCGGATGAACAGAGCTTTCGTTCTGGTCACCTGATTCAGCAAACCGTCTGCGCCGTCGATCGGGGTCCCGGTCTTCACCGCGTCCTTGACCAGCGAGTCCAGCGTCTCTTCAGTGAACCCCTCTGCCAGCCGCCGCGCCGCGCTCACATCCTCAGCCGGCGCTTGCGTGGCCTTGGTCACAAAACACTCCTTCTGTCCGCCCCAACGGCGGTCCGATGATGGACCACCCCAGACTTACACAGATGGAATGACACGCTCCCAGCACACGCAACCAGGCATCAGCCGGGCTGGCCGCAGCCACCGAGCCCACATCGGCGGCACCCGCGCCCAGACTGCCCAGCTCCGGAACCGCCCCGGAAACGCCAGCCAGATCGCCCAACGAAGCGGTGATCGCATTGAGCACCTGATCGATGACCACGTCAAACTCATCGGCGCGGGCCTTGGGCGCATGCGCCAACGGCCCAAGCCCGAACGTCACGAACGCGCTGACCGCCCCGGTCATCCCAATGGTGCGTCGACGCCGCTGCACCATCGCCTTACGCGAAGTTGGACTGCGCTTCCTGGAGTGTCGATCCGCCATGGCTCAAACCCTTCCCAGGCGGCAGAGATGGGCGTACTTAAGCAGCTCTAAGGTAAACCTTGGGTTCTGCCAAGGTTGGCTTTCAGCCGAACCCGTCGAAGTTCGTTGCCATGCCCGACGGTCTGGAATGTCGGATAACTTTCCCGGCCTGACGGGTGACTTCTCGGGTGGTCAGCTGGGCCAAGACGACTGGCATGGCAGCGTGGGCGCGGTCCTTCGCAAACCAGTCGTTGCTCCCCGTAGACCTGGCCGGATCACGAACACTGCACCGAGCAGGTGGTGTCCCGCTGCCGCAACAACTTCTGCGGGGAGTGTATGGAGCAGACCGGCTCGGGGTAACGCGATGGCGGCGAGTACTCCAGATGCCGTTCACGTTGTCGAGGGTGCGCTGCCTGGCCAGCTCGATCATCGCCGCTGAGCGGTCGACCGCGTCGACGTGTTCGACTCGGCGGGCTAATCGCGCCGCGAAAGCTCCGGCGCCGCATGCCGCGTCGAGGACACGACGACTGTGCTCCGGCAATTGGCCGAGCAGTAGACGCGAGCAGTAGACGGCGGTAGTAGGCATTGTGATCCCAGTCGAGCACGGCGCAGACGTTACCGGCGGGCCAGACGAAGCCCGCCGCCGAAGCCCTTTAGCCACGACCCCAACCGGTACACCATTGCCCGTATCCTTTGACACGACGACATCAAAAAAGTGGTTCGGGACGAAGGGTACGAGTGGTCTAGGAGTGATTGATGATACGCGCGGTGGCAACGGTAAACCGCGACCGAGGCGAGTGCTGCGGTCCCAAGGACCAACTTCCGGCCCTGCACGCGCGCGCAGAGCGCAACCGCGGCATCCGTCGGCCGGCGATGAGACCGCGGCCCCGCCGATCCCGCCCGATATCGAAGCGAAACAGCTGGCGCCCGAGATCCGGCGAGAACTCAGCACCTTGGATCGGGCCACCGCCGATGCCGTGGCCCGCCACCTGGTCGCCGCCGGCGAGCTGATCGACGACGACCCCGAAGCCGCGCTGAGGCACGCGCGGGCCGCCCGGGCCCGCTCTGGCCGGATCGCCGCCGTGCGGGAAGCCGTCGGGATCGCCGCCTACCACTGTGGCGACTGGGCGCAGGCGCTGGCCGAACTGCGCACGGCACGCAGGATGGGTAGTAAGTCCCCGTTACTTCCGCTGATCATCGACTGCGAACGCGGCGTGGGCCGACCAGAACGGGCGCTTGAGCTGGCCCGTGGACCGGAGGCGGCCCTGCTCAGCGGCGAGGAAGCCGATGAGGTGCGCATCGTCGCGGCCGGCGCCCGCGCGGACCTCGGGCAGCTCGAACAAGCCCTCACCGTCTTGTCCACACCGCAGCTGGACCCGGTACGAAGAGGGACGACCGCGGCCCGGCTGTTCTATGCATACGCGGAGACACTGCTGGCGCTGGACCGGCGCGACGAGGCGCTGGAATGGTTCCTGCGCGCCGCGGCCGCCGACATCGAGGGTGTCACCGATGCCGAAGACCGAGTGAGCGAGCTCGGCTGACGTGGGAACGCTTGCGCAACAATATGATTGCCTACTTCTAGACCTGGACGGGACGGTGTTCTGCGGCCATCAGCTGACCGAGGGAGCGGCGGACTCGTTGGATAGGGCTCCGGGCCGCAAGCTCTTCGTGACCAACAACGCCTCGCGCAGCGCCGACGAAGTTGTCGACCATCTGCGCGACATCGGCCTGAAGGCGACCGCCGAGGATGTGGTCACCAGCGCGCAAAGCGCCGCCCGTGTGCTGGCCGCGCAACTGGCTCCCGAGTCGCGGGTGCTGGTGGTCGGCACCGATTCGCTGGCCGAGGAGATCACGGCTGTCGGGCTGCGGCCGGTACGCGTATTCCAAGACGAACCGCACGCCGTTGTCCAAGGTCACTCGACCGAAACCAGCTGGATCAACCTCGCCGAGGCGGCGCTGGCCATCCGCGCCGGGGCGCTGTGGGTAGCGGCCAATGTCGACGCGACCCTGCCCACCGAATGCGGTCTGCTGCCGGGCAACGGCGCCATGGTGGCCGCGCTGAAAGCAGCGACCGGGGCCGAGCCTCAGGTGGCGGGCAAGCCGTCGCCGACTTTGATGACAGATGCGTTGGCGCGCGGCGACTTTCGCGCGCCGCTGGTGGTCGGCGATCGACTGAACACCGATATCGCGGCCGCCAACGCGGCCGGGCTGCCCAGCTTGATGGTTCTGTGCGGCGTCAATTCCGCGCGGGATGCGGTCCACGCTGTGCCTGAACAACGCGCCACCTACATCGGCTACGACCTGCGCGCGCTGCACCAGACCGCCGATGAGCTCGCGGTTGCGCCGCAAGCGGCATGGCGCGTCCAGACTGGGGAGATGTCGGTAAGGGTCAGCACCGGCCGCGGCGATGAGGCGCGCGATGACCTGTCGATCGTTCGTGCCGTCGCCAACGCCGTCTGGGCGCTCGATGGCGACCCGCGCGCGGTCACCATCAAAGCCGGCGACGATTCCGCACACGACGCCCTGCAACGGTGGTCTCTGGTCTGAATCCGATAGCGTTATGACCGAAATGACTCGCGCCGGCGACGATGCAGAGCGTAGCGATGAGAAGGAGCGGCGCAATGACTACCAATCCTGATCAGATTCGCGCCCAGATCGACGCCGTGCTCGCTGAGCTGCCTGATCTTGCCGATGTCGAGAACGTGCCCGCCGAAGCCGATCTCGAAGAGGTAGCGCGCCGGCTGTCTGTTGCACACGACATGCTGGTACAGGCGCTGGAGTCGACGGAGAAGGGCTGAGTGTGCCGTGCCGCGGCGTAGCCGTGTTGACGTCGAGCTGGTTCGGCGCGGGCTGGCCCGATCTCGCCAGCAGGCCGCAGAGTTGATCGACGCCGGAAAGGTCAGCATTGACGGCATGCCGGCGGTCAAGCCCGGCACCGCCGTCGCAGCGACTGCCGCCCTTCGTGTCGCCGACGACGCCGAGCGTGGCTGGGTGTCGCGTGGCGCCCACAAACTCATCGGTGCGCTCGACACCTTCGGGATCAGCGTCACGGGTCGGCGCTGCCTGGATGCCGGCGCGTCCACCGGCGGGTTCACCGAAGTATTACTGGATCGTGGCGCACGCGAAGTGGTCGCCGTCGACGTCGGATATGGCCAGCTGGCCTGGTCGCTGCGGTCGGATCCGCGGGTGGCCGTCGTCGAGCGGACCAACGCGCGGGAGCTGACAGCTGCGATGATCGGCGGCCCGGTTGAAATCGTCGTCGCCGACCTGTCGTTCATCTCGCTGAACACGGTGTTGCCTGCGCTGACTGGATGCGCATCGCACGACGCAGATATCTTTCCCATGGTGAAGCCGCAGTTCGAGGTGGGCAAAGGTCAGGTAGGCGCGGGGGGAGTCGTGCACGACCCGGGGCTGCGGGCGGGCGCGGTGCTTGCCGTCGGGCGCCACGCCGAACAGCTGGGATGGCACACCGTCGGGGTCACCGCCAGCCCGCTACCGGGCCCGTCGGGCAACGTCGAATACTTCCTGTGGCTGCGCGCGGAGACCGACCGGGGCTTGTCGGATGATGAATTGGCACGCGTGGTCCAAGCCGCCGTCGATAGCGGTCCGGTGACGATGCGGGCCGGTACGGCCCGCGGAGGAGGCGGACAATCAGAAGGCGGTCCACGATGAAGCGTGAGCGCACCGTGCTGCTGGTGGTCCACACCGGACGTGAGGAAGCTACCGACACCGCCCGTCGCGTCGAAAAGGTGCTCGGCGACAACGGAATTGGCTTGCGAGTGTTGTCGGCTGAGGCGGTCGACAAAGGTCCGCTGCATCTTTCCCCGGACGATATGCGCGCGTTGGGCGTCGACATTGAGGTCGTCGATGCCGACCCGAACGCCGCTGACGGCTGCGAGCTGGTGGTGGGGCTCGGCGGCGACGGCACCTTTCTGCGGGCCGCGGAGCTGGCACGGAATGCCTGCATTCCGGTGCTGGGCGTCAACCTGGGCCGGATCGGTTTCCTGGCCGAAGCAGAAGCCGGCGCGATCGATACGGTGCTCGAGCATGTCGTGGCCCGGAGCTACCGAGTCGACGACCGCTTGACGCTCGACATCGCGGTGCAGGTCAAGGGTGAGGTGATCAGCCGCGGATGGGCGCTCAACGACGCCAGCTTGGAAAAGGGACCGCGGTTGGGAGTGCTCGGAGTGGTCCTCGAGGTCGACGGTCGGCCGGTGTCGACCTTCGGCTGCGACGGGGTGCTGGTGTCAACCCCCACCGGATCCACGGCTTACGCATTCTCCGCGGGCGGCCCCGTGCTGTGGCCGGATCTCGAAGCGCTCCTGGTAGTGCCCAACAACGCTCACGCACTGTTCGCCCGGCCGATGGTGACCACTCCGGACGCCGCGATCGCCATCGAAATCGAGCCCGAGGGGCACGACGCAATCGTGTTCTGCGATGGCCGCCGCCAGATGCTGGTACCGGCCGGTGGACGGTTGGAAGTGCAGCGCTGCGAGGTGTCGGTGAAATGGGCGCGGCTGGATAGTGCGCCGTTCACCGACCGCCTGGTCCGCAAGTTCCGCTTGCCGGTCACCGGCTGGCGCGGACGGTAACGGTGCGGGCTGGTGCTCAGTGAGATTCGCATCGAGGCGCTGGGCGCCATCACCGTCGCCACGGCCGAATTCGACCGAGGGCTAACGGTCCTCACGGGGGAGACCGGCACCGGTAAGACGATGGTGGTCACCGGTCTGCACCTGCTGGGCGGGGGCCGCGCCGACGCCAACCGCGTCCGCTCGGGAGCCGACCGGGCCGTGGTCGAAGGCCGCTTCAGCACTGCCGATCTCGACCAGAACGCCGCTGCGCAGATCGAGGAGATGCTGGACGCCTCGGGAGCCGAACGTGATGAGGACGGCAGCATCATCGCACTGCGCTCGGTCAGCCGCGACGGTCCTTCGCGCGCCTATCTTGGCGGGCGCAGTGTGCCCGCCAAGACGCTGAGCGGCTTCACCACTGAGCTGCTCACATTGCACGGACAAAACGACCAGCTGCGGCTGATGCGACCCGACGAGCAACGCGGCGCGCTCGACCGGTTCGCGGCCGTCGGCACCCGGCTGGAGCGTTATCGCAAACTGCGCGACGCGTGGCGGTCCGCGCGGCGCGACCTCGTCGACCGAAACAACCGGGCCCGCGAACTGGCTCAGGAGGCCGACCGGCTGAAATTCGCCCTGCATGAGATCGACGCCGTCGACGCCGCACCCGGTGAAGACGACGCGCTGATCGACGACATCCGTCGGCTCTCCGAACTCGACGCGCTGCGCGAGGCTGCCGCCGGCGCACGCGTCGCGCTGTCCGGGGCCGCGGAGGACACCGCTGCCGATCTGATCGGCCAGCCGGCGTCGGCGGCCGACAGCTTGGCCCGAGCGAAGGCGGCGCTGGAGTCGACCGAGGACGTCACGCTGCGTGGGCTGGCGGGCCAACTCGGCGACGCGCTCGCAGTGGTCGGCGAGGCCGCCCGCGAACTCGGCAACTACCTGAACGAATTACCTGCCGACGCGAGCACTTTGGACACTAAGTTGGCCCGGCAAGCCGAACTGCGCACGCTCACCCGCAAATACGCCGCCGATATCGACGGCGTGCTGGCGTGGGCCCGCGAATCGCGCGAGCGGCTGGCCCACTTGGACGTCTCCGAAGAGGCGCTGGCCGGCCTGCACCGTCGTGTCGACGAGCTGGCACACCAATTGGCCTCCGCGTCAACCGAACTCAGCAAGGCTCGCAGCCAAGCCGCGAAGCGACTGGCCAAGCAAGTCACGGCCGAGTTGTCGGGGCTGGCGATGTCCGATGCCGAATTCACCATCACCGTGACGACCATGCCGGCCGCTCTCGACGATCCCGCCACGCTGATACTGCCCTCAGGTGAGCGGGCCCACGCCGGCGGAGACGGTGTGGACCAGGTCGAGTTCGGCTTCACTGCGCATCGCAACACCACGGTGCTGCCGCTGTCGAAAAGCGCGTCCGGCGGCGAACTGTCGCGGGTGATGTTGGCACTGGAAGTGGTGCTCGCGGCGTCAATGGCCGGGACCACGATGGTTTTCGACGAGGTCGACGCCGGCGTGGGCGGCCGGGCGGCGGTGCAGATCGGGCGGCGACTGGCGCGGTTGGCCCGCAACCGCCAAGTCATCGTGGTCACACATCTGCCGCAGGTTGCTGCCTACGCCGACGTTCACCTCATGGTCGAGAGCACGGGGAGAAATGGCGCCAGCGGAGTCCGGCGCCTCGACGGCGACGACCGGGTTGCCGAGTTGGCCAGGATGCTGGCCGGACTCGGTGAGTCTGAGGCGGCGCGCGCCCATGCGCGGGAGCTGCTCGAGGCTGCAGACCGTGACCGGATTGCGGCCCAGTGAGGACATTCAGTTGTGTGGCAGATGTGACAAGATATAACTTCTGAGGCTGTTGTTACGGCGCGCCTCCCCGCTCGGGCTCACCTTCACCGACAGAATCGTCGTTCATGAGTGTGACCACGCGGATGACTGCGCTTCTGTCTCGTACCGGTGGCTCGCGGCCAGGTGTCGTCGGGACTGCCCGAGTCGACCGCGACATCGACCGACTGCTGCGCCGGGTATGCCCCGGCGACATTGTGGTGCTCGATGTGCTCGACCTCGACCGGATCACCGCCGACGCGCTCGTCGACGCCCACATCGCCGCCGTGGTCAACGCATCCCCGTCGGTGTCGGGCCGTTATCCCAACCTGGGCCCAGAAGTGCTGGTGGCCAACGGCGTAACGCTCATCGACGAGGCGGGACCCGAGGTCTTCAAGAAGATCAGGGACGGCGCCAAAGTCCGGTTGTTCAACGGCGGGGTGTACTCCGGCGACCGCCGGTTGATCCGGGGCACCGAGCGCACCGACTCCGAAATCGCCGAACTGATGCAAGAGGCCAAGACCGGACTGGTCGCCCACTTGGAGGCGTTCGCGGGCAACACGATCGAGTTCATCAGAAGTGAAAGCCCGCTGCTGATCGACGGAATCGGCATCCCCGACGTCGACGTTGACCTACGTCACCGTCATGTCGTGGTCGTCGCCGACGAGGACCACGCCGCCGACGACCTCAAGCGCCTCAAACCGTTCATCAAGGAGTACCAGCCTGTCCTTATCGGAGTCGGCACTGGTGCGGAGGTGTTGCGCAAGGCGGGTTATCGCCCGCAGCTCATCGTCGGCGATCCCAATCAGCTGAGCACCGAAGTGCTCAAGTGCGGCGCTCAGGTGGTGTTGCCCGCCGACGCCGACGGTCATGCGCCCGGCCTTGAGCGCATCCAGGATCTCGGTGTCGGCGCGATGACGTTCCCCGCCGCGGGTTCGCCCGCCGACCTGGCACTGCTACTGGCCGACCACCACGGCGCTGCCCTGCTGGTAACCGCCGGCCACAGCGCGAACATCGAGACGTTCTTCGACCGGTCGCGTCAACAAAGCAACCCATCGACCTTCCTCACCAGGCTGCGCGTGGGGGAGAAGGTGGTGGACGCCAAGGCGGTTGCCACCTTGTACCACAATCGAATTTCCGCCGGCGCGATCGCACTGCTGATCTTGACGATGTTGATCGCGGTCATCGTTGCGCTGTGGGTGTCGCGCACCGACACCCTGGTGCTGCACTGGGCCGTCGAGTACTGGGACCGGTTCTCCGTGTGGGTGCAACACTGGGTCCACTAGGGCAGGTATCGATGTGATATCACTACGCCAGCACGCGATTTCACTGGCCGCCGTATTCGTGGCATTGGCGGTCGGCGTCGTGCTGGGCTCGGGTTTACTGTCGAACGCCCTGGTGTCGGGGTTGCGTGACGAATCCAAAAATCTGCGCGGCCAGATCACCACGCTCAACGACCAGAAGAAGGCGTTGAATGAAAAGATCGGCGCCGCCGACGCTTTCGATACCCAGATGGCAGGCCGGATGGTGCATGATGCGCTGAACGGCAAGTCGGTGGTTATTTTTCGCGCCCCGGATGCCAACAATGATGACGTCGATGCGGTGTCGCGGATCATCGGACAAGCCGGCGGCGCGGTGACCGGCACCGTGTTGCTGACCCAGGAGTTTGTCGACGCCAACTCGGCGGAGAAGCTGCGGTCGGTCGTGAACTCGTCGATTCTGCCCGCCGGTGCCCAGCTGAGCACCAAACTCGTCGACCAAGGGTCGCAGGCGGGCGACCTGCTGGGCATCGCGCTGCTGATCAACCGGGACCCGGCCGTTCCGACCGTCGACGACGCGCAGCGCGAGACGGTGCTGGCGGCGCTGCGGGACACCGGCTTTATCGGCTACGGGAACCAGCACATCGGTGCGGCGAATGCGGCGGCGGTCATCACCGGCGGTGGCCTGGGTGACGATGCCGGAAATCAGGGCGTCAGCGTGGCCCGGTTCGCCGCTGCGCTCGCGCCGCACGGCTCGGGCGTGCTGCTGGCCGGGCGCGACGGCTCAGCGGGTGGAACAGCGACCGTCGCCGTGGCACGCGCCGACGCCTCGGTGGCGTCGACAATCAGCACGGTCGACGACGTGAACGCCGAGTCGGGGCGGATCACTTCGGTCCTGGGGATCGCGGACCTGGTCAACGGTGGCCGCACCGGTCAGTACGGCACCGGTCATGGCGCCACCGGCCTCACCGTCGCGCAGTAGCGGGCGATGCAGCCAGCCGTGCGCCGGGCGTGTCAGCAACGGGGCGGCGGCGCTGATGTTAGGGTAGGTTCCCGTGGGTCGGCAGGCCCCCAGCTCTGCGCGGTATTCACGGAGGTCGCTATCGTTACATTGCGCAAGCATCCGCAGACCGCCACCAAGCACCTCTTTGTCAGCGGTGGCGTCGTTTCGTCGCTGGGCAAGGGACTGACCGCCAGCAGCCTGGGGCAATTGCTGACCGCACGCGGGCTTCAGGTGACGATGCAAAAGCTCGACCCTTACCTCAACGTCGACCCCGGCACCATGAACCCCTTTCAGCACGGGGAGGTGTTCGTCACCGAGGACGGCGCCGAGACCGACCTGGACGTCGGCCACTACGAGCGCTTCCTGGACCGAGACCTCTCCGGTTCGGCGAATGTGACTACCGGACAAGTGTATTCGACGGTAATCGCCAAGGAACGCCGCGGCGAGTACCTCGGTGACACCGTCCAGGTGATCCCGCACATCACCGACGAGATCAAGAGCCGCATTCTGGCGATGGCCGAGCCGGACGCCGACGGCAACCGCCCCGATGTCGTCATCACCGAAATCGGCGGCACGGTAGGCGATATCGAGTCGCAGCCATTTCTCGAGGCGGCCCGGCAAGTTCGCCATGACCTCGGCCGGGAGAACGTCTTCTTCCTGCACGTGTCGCTGATCCCGTACCTGGCGCCGTCGGGCGAACTGAAAACCAAGCCGACCCAGCACTCGGTGGCAGCGCTGCGCAGCATCGGTATCACTCCAGATGCGCTGATCCTGCGGTGCGACCGTGATGTTCCCGAACCGCTGAAGAACAAGATCGCGCTGATGTGCGACGTCGACATCGACGGGGTGATCTCCACCCCGGACGCGCCCTCGATCTACGACATCCCAAAGGTGCTGCACCGCGAGGCGCTTGACGCCTATGTGGTGCGCCGGCTCAACCTGCCGTTCCGCGATGTCGACTGGACGGAGTGGGATGATCTGCTGCGCCGCGTGCACGATCCACAAGAAACCGTCCGAATCGCGTTAGTCGGCAAGTACGTTGACCTGTCAGATGCCTATCTATCGGTCGTCGAGGCGCTGCGGGCGGCAGGATTCAAACACCGGGCGAAGGTGGATATCCGCTGGGTCGGTTCCGACGACTGCGAAACGACAAGCGGTGCCGCTGCGTTGCTCGACGACGTCCACGGTGTGCTGATTCCTGGCGGGTTCGGCATCCGCGGCATCGAGGGCAAGATCGGTGCTATTCGATACGCACGGTCGCGGGGTCTGCCCGTGTTGGGCCTCTGCCTTGGCCTGCAGTGCATTGTGATCGAGGCGGCCCGTTGCGTCGGCCTGACGCAGGCCAATTCCGCGGAGTTCGATCCGGCGACCCCGGACCCGGTGATCGCCACCATGGCCGATCAGAAGGACATCGTGGCCGGCGAGGCCGATCTTGGCGGCACTATGCGGCTGGGATCCTATCCCGCGGTGCTCGATGCGGGTTCCATTGTGGCCCAGGCATATCAATCAACGCATGTGTCCGAGCGGCATCGGCATCGCTACGAGGTCAACAATGCCTACCGGGATCGGATCGCCGAAAGCGGCCTAAGGTTTTCCGGGACGTCTCCCGACGGCCACCTGGTGGAGTTCGTGGAATACCCGCCAGCGATGCATTCGTTCATCGTTGGTACCCAAGCCCATCCCGAGTTGAAGAGTCGGCCGACTCGTCCGCACCCGTTGTTCGTCGGCTTCGTTGGGGCCGCCATGGACTACAAGGCGGCCGAGCGCCTTCCGGTGGAGATACCCGAGCAGCCGTCGAATGGAAGCGAACAACACGACGGGGCAGACCAGGCGCTGTCCGAGCCCGAACCAGTTGCCCGTGGCTGAACATATCTTCGAGACGACGTCGTCCGAAACCCTGCACACTGGAAAGATTTTCGCGCTGCGTCGCGACCTTGTCCGGATGCCCGGCGGGAAGCTCGTCAGCCGGGAGGTCGTCGAGCATTACGGAGCGGTGGCTGTCGTCGCGCTGGACGATGAAGGCCGCATGCCGATGGTCTACCAGTACCGCCATCCCTTCGGCCGACGACTATGGGAGTTGCCCGCCGGACTGCTCGACGTCTACGGCGAAGCCCCGCATCTGACCGCCGCCCGGGAACTGCGCGAGGAGGCCGGCCTGCAGGCACAGACGTGGCAGCTACTGGTCGATTTGGACTCCACACCCGGTTTCAGCGACGAATCCGTGCGGGTTTATCTGGCAACTGGTTTGACGCGGGTAGATCGGCCCGAGGCGCACGACGAAGAAGCCGACATGACCGTGCAGTGGTATCCCGTCACCGAGGCGGTCCGCCGGGTGTTCAGCGGCGATATCGTCAATTCCCTTGCTGTAGCGGGGATTTTGGCCGCAAACGCAGTAAGGGAAGGTGTCGCGCAACCGCGGCCGGTGGACACGCCGTGGGCGGACAAGTCGACGGCGTTCGCCGCGCGGCAGGCGACAGGATCGAGCTAAGTGACCACGCTGGCGGCGCCGCTGGAGACCCAGCTACAGGGCTACCTCGATCATCTGACGATCGAACGAGGCGTGGCGGCCAATACCTTGATCTCCTATCGCCGCGACCTGCGCCGCTACTTCGAGCACCTCACGCTGCGGGGCATCGACAACCTGGCCAATGTCAGCGAGGATGATGTCAGCGAATTCCTGGTGGCACTGCGGCGCGGCGATCCGGATTCCGGGGTTGTTCCGCTATCGGCGGTGTCGGCGGCCCGGACGCTGATCGCGGTACGCGGCCTGCACCGGTTCGCCGTCGCCGAGGGTTTGGCCGAACTCGATGTGGCGCAGGCCGTCAAGCCACCCACACCGGGGCGGCGGCTGCCGAAAAGCCTGAGCCTCGACCAGGTGCTCGCGCTGCTGGCCGGCGCCGGCGGCGACAGCCCGTCCGACGGTCCGTTGACGTTGCGCAACCGCGCGCTGCTCGAACTGCTCTATTCCACCGGCGCCCGAATTTCGGAAGCGGTCGGGCTCGACGTCGACGACGTCGACACGCACGCCAGGTCGGTGCTGCTGCGCGGCAAAGGCGGCAAGCAGCGGCTGGTCCCGATCGGACGACCTGCGGTGCACGCACTCGACGCCTATGTGGTGCGCGGACGTTCAGAGTTGGCGCGTCGTGGGCGCGGGACGCCAGCCATCTTCCTCAATGCGCGCGGCGGCCGGTTGTCCCGGCAAAGCGCGTGGCAGGTGCTCCAGGATGCCGCCGAGCGGGCCGGGATCACCGCCGGGGTGTCCCCGCACACGCTGCGGCATTCGTTTGCCACCCACCTGCTGGATGGCGGCGCTGACGTGCGTGTCGTCCAGGAGCTGCTGGGACACGCGTCGGTGACCACGACGCAGATCTACACGATGGTCACCGTGCATGCACTGCGCGAGGTCTGGGCCGAAGCGCATCCGCGCGCGCACTAAGCGCATGAGCGCGGGCGTGCGCGTCTGTACGTCGACACGCCGCAAACGCCGTCATTCTGCGCACCCTCGCGCCTCAAGCGCCGCGGCCGCTATCCTAAATACTCCGACTCCAGCACCAGATCCGAGATCAAGCTCTGGTACTCCACGTGCGCCTTGTGCTCGGTGGTGCTCCATTTCTTGCCCTGCTGCTGACGCATGTACTCGCGGTACTTCGGCGCGCCCGGCACCTTGACGTTGTCGGCGACCACGATCGACCCGGGATGCAGCCAGCCCCGGTCGAGAATGCTCTGCAGGTCGACGAGATAGGCGTCCTTGTCGTGGTCGAGAAATAGGAAGTCGAGTGCCCCAGCGGTGAAGCCATGCTCGCGGGCCAGCACGTCCAGCGTGTGCCCGCTGTCGCCGATCGTGCCGACCACACACGTCACACGATCGGCGACGCCGGCATGCGCCCAAATCTCGCGGGCGTTGACGGCGTTGGCTTCGGCAAGCTCGACGGAGTACACCTTGGCGACCGGGGCGGCCCGAGCGATGCGCAGTGCGCCGTAACCGCAATAGGTGCCCAGCTCGAGCGCGAGTTTCGGGTCGGCGCGCCGAACCGCGGCGTCGAGCAGCGCGCCCTTCTCGTCGCCGACGTTGATCAGCATCGACTTCTCGTAGGCGAATCGGTCGATGGTCGCCAGGACGTCGTCGATGTCGCCCGCGCGAGCGTGCTTGAGCACGTATTCGACGGCGGCGGCTTCCCGTCCATCGCCAATTTGGCCCGTCACGGTGATGTTGCGGGATCCGGTCGCCATGCGCCACACCGACCACCGCAAAAACGGAATGCGCTGCTTCAGTCTCATAGTCGCCAGGCTAGCGGGCCAAGGATGCGCCAAGGGAGCCTGCGCCGTCCAAATTGGCTGGTTACGTTGTTGCGGGTCTGCCGGCGCGGGCGCGTATACCAGTTAGACTCTCCTGCGATGTCCGTCATTTCCTTAACGCCGCGCAGACCGGGTCGGTCTGCGCCGGGCCGTGGCGCTCGTGTCTGACGTCGCCGACAGCGGCACCGAAGTCGGCCTGACCGGACGTCCACCACGGGCGATCCCCGAACCTAAGCCGCGCACGTCACACGGCCCGGCCAAGGTCGTCGCGATGTGCAATCAGAAAGGCGGCGTCGGCAAAACCACGTCGACGATCAATCTTGGCGCCGCACTCGCAGAGTGTGGCCGCCGCGTGCTGCTCGTCGACCTGGATCCGCAGGGCGCGCTGTCCGCGGGCCTGGGTGTGCCGCACTACGAGCTGGAGCACACCATCCACGACTTGCTGATTGAGCCGCGGCTGTCGATCGACGACGTGCTGATGAACACCCGCGTCAAACACATGGACTTAGTCCCCAGCAATATCGATCTGTCGGCCGCCGAGATCCAGCTGGTCAACGAAGTCGGCCGGGAGCAGACGCTGGCCCGCGCCTTGCACCCGGTGCTGGACCGCTACGACTACGTGCTGATCGACTGCCAGCCGTCGCTGGGTCTGCTCACCGTCAACGGTCTGGCCTGCTCCGACGGGGTCATCATCCCGACCGAGTGCGAATATTTCTCGCTGCGCGGTCTGGCCCTGCTCACCGACACTGTAGAAAAGGTGCGCGACCGGCTCAACCCGAAGCTGGAGATCAGCGGCATCGTGGTCACTCGCTACGATCCGCGAACCGTGAACTCCCGCGAGGTCATGGCCCGTGTCCTGGAGCGCTTCGGCGACTTGGTGTTCGACACGGTCATCACCCGCACTGTCCGCTTCCCGGAGACCAGCGTCGCGGGCGAACCGATCACCACGTGGGCGCCGAGGTCGGGCGGCGCAGCCGCCTACCGCTCGTTGGCTCGCGAGGTGATCGACCGGTTCGGCGCGTGAGAGGCGGCGTCAGCGCCGAGGCATCTCCCCAGAACGGCTTCCAGGTCCGGCTGACCAATTTCGAGGGCCCGTTCGACCTGCTGCTGCAGCTGATTTTCGCCCACCGGCTCGACGTCACCGAGGTGGCGTTGCATCAGGTCACCGATGAATTCATCGCCTACACTCGCGCGATCGGTCGTGAGCTAGAGCTCGAGGAGACCACCGCGTTTCTGGTCGTCGCGGCGACGCTGCTCGATCTCAAGACCGCCCGGCTGCTGCCGTCCGGGCAGGTCACCGACGAGGAGGACGTGGCGCTGCTGGAGGTCCGCGACCTGCTGTTCGCGCGGCTGCTGCAATACCGCGCGTTCAAGCACGTCGCGCAGATGTTTGCCGAGCTGGAGGCCGCCGCGCTGCGCAGCTATCCGCGCGCGGTGTCGCTGGAAGACCGTTACTCCGACCTGTTGCCCGAGGTGATGCTCGGAGTCGACGCCGAGCGGTTCGCCCAGATCGCCGCGATCGCATTCACGCCGCGGCCAGCGCCGACCGTGGCCACCGATCATCTGCACGAGCTGATGGTGTCGGTCCCCGAACAGGCCGAACAGCTGCTGTCGCTGCTGGAAAAACGCGGGGCCGGCCAATGGGCGTCGTTCTCGGATTTGGTCGCCGGCTGCGGGGCGCCGATCGAGATCGTCGGTCGCTTCCTGGCGCTGCTCGAACTGTATCGGTCGCGGGCGGTAGCATTCGACCAGTCAGAACCGCTTGGTGTGCTCCAGGTTTCGTGGACCGGAGAACGGCCGACCAACGAAGCGTTGGTTAGGGCAGAGGCGCTCGAAGCTCAAGAATTGCGAGACCAATACTCATGACCGACCCGTCGCCCGATCCGGACTTGGGCATCCGCGCCGGCGACGATGCAGAGCGCAGCGATGCGGAGGAGCGGCGCCTTTTCGACGTCGCGACAGCGCGCGAGCTCGACGACGACGACGACGAACTGGGCGCGGTGCTCGAGGCACTGCTGCTGGTGGTGGAGGCCCCGGTGACGGTCGAGGCGCTGGCCGCGGCTACCGAGCAGCCGGCCTATCGGGTCGCCGCCAAGCTGCGGGTGATGGCGGATACCCTGACCGAACGCGACAGCGGCATCGACCTACGGGAGGCAGGCGGCGGATGGCGGATGTACACCCGCGCCCGGTTCGCGCCCTACGTCGAGCGGCTGCTGCTGGACGGGTCACGCTCAAAGCTCACCCGAGCCGCGCTGGAGACGCTGGCCGTAGTGGCCTACCGCCAGCCGGTGACCCGAGCGCGGGTAAGCGCGGTGCGCGGCGTCAACGTCGACGCGGTCATGCGCACACTGCTGGCGCGCGGGCTGATCACCGAAGCAGGCACCGACTCCGACACCGGCGCAATGACGTTCGCCACCACCGAGCTGTTCTTGGAACGGCTCGGGTTGTCGTCGCTGACCGACCTTCCCGACATCGCGCCGCTGCTTCCCGATGTCGATATGATCGAGGACCTGAGCCAATCCCTGGATTCTGAGCCACGTTTCGTCAAGCTCTCCGGCGGCGCGGTGTCTGACGATCAGCCGTCGTCGTTCGACGTGGACCGGGAATGATGGTCGAGGCGGACGACTCGGAAGGGGTGCGCCTGCAGAAAGTTCTGTCGCAGGCCGGAATTGCGTCGCGACGGGTCGCCGAGAAGATGATCATCGACGGTCGCGTCGAGGTCGACGGACAACTGGTGACCGAGCTGGGCACGCGCGTTAATCCCGATGCGTCGGTGATCCGCGTCGACGGGGCGCGGGTCATTCTGGACGACTCGCTGGTGTATCTGGCGCTGAACAAACCGCGCGGCATGCACTCGACGATGTCGGACGACCGCGGTCGACCGTGCATCGGCGATCTGGTCGAGCACCGAGTTCGCGGTAATCGCAAGCTCTTTCACGTCGGACGGTTGGACGCCGACACCGAGGGACTGATCCTGCTGACCAACGACGGTGAGCTCGCGCATCGCCTCATGCATCCCTCCTACGAAGTGCCCAAGACGTATGTGGCGACGGTCGACGGGTCGGTGCCGCGAGGCCTTGGTAAAAAGCTGCGGGCCGGAATCGAGTTGGACGACGGGCCCGCGATGGTCGATGATTTCGCCGTGGTCGACTCCATCCCCGGTAAGACGCTGGTGCGAGTCACGCTGCACGAGGGACGTAAACGCATTGTGCGCCGGCTGCTGGCGGCCGCCGGGTTCCAGGTGCACGCGTTGGTGCGTACCGACATCGGCACCGTGTCCCTGGGTGAGCAGCGTCCGGGTAGTATCCGGGCTTTGCGCGGCAACGAGATCGGCGGTCTCTACAAAGCGGTTGGCCTGTGAGCGAAGTCTCCAACATCATAGTCGCCGTCGATGGACCGGCTGGCACCGGGAAGTCATCGGTATCAAGGGGACTGGCGCGCGCACTGCGTGCCTGTTACCTGGACACCGGTGCCATGTATCGCATCGTCACGCTGGCGGTGCTGCGCGCCGGGATTGACCCGGCCGATCACGCGGCAGTCGGTTCGACTGCCGCGACCGTCAAGTTGTCGGTGGGTTTCGACCCGAATGAAGATCGCAGTTGCCTTGACGGAGAGGACGTCTCAACGGAGATCCGCGGCGCCGAGGTCACCCGGGCGGTGTCCGCGGTGTCGTCGGTTCCCGCCGTACGTACCCGACTCGTCGAAATGCAACGCACCCTGGCTGAGGGCCCGGGCAGCGTCGTGGTAGAAGGCCGCGACATCGGAACGGTGGTGTTGCCCGCAGCCGACGTCAAGGTCTTCCTCACGGCCTCGTCCGAGACCCGGGCGCGGCGGCGCAACGATCAAAATGTCGCCGCCGGGTTGCCCGACGACTACGAGGGAGTGCTGGCCGATGTCCGCCGCCGCGATCACCTGGACTCGACGCGACCGGTGTCGCCGCTGCGGGCCGCTTCGGATGCCGTGGTCGTCGATACCGGCGCCATGACCGAATCCGAGGTAATCGCTCATCTGTTGGGGTTGGTCCGTCTGCGAAGCGCGGCCACCCGATGAGCCGCGCCGACGGCGATGATGCCGGCGAGGCCTGGATCGAGGAGTGGCGCAAATGACCGACGACGGAACCTGGGCCGACGAAAGTGACTGGGAATCAGTTGAGTTCACTGCGCACTTAGAAGACGAGCCCGCGGGGCCGCCGCCGGTGGTGGCGGTGGTGGGCCGACCGAATGTCGGCAAGTCGACGCTGGTCAACCGGATCCTCGGCCGGCGCGAGGCGGTGGTGCAGGACGTCCCCGGTGTGACCCGCGACCGGGTCTCCTACGACGCCCTGTGGACCGGGCGCCGGTTCACCGTGCAGGACACCGGGGGATGGGAACCCGACGCCAAGGGGCTGCAGCAGCTGGTGGCCGAGCAGGCGGCCGTGGCGATGCGCACCGCCGACGCGGTGATCCTGGTGGTCGACGCGGTGGTCGGCGCGACCGCCGGCGACGAGGCCGCCGCTCGTATCCTGCGTCGGTCGGGCAAGCCAGTGTTTCTGGCCGCCAACAAGGTTGACAGCGAGAAGAACGAATCAGACGCGGCTGCGCTGTGGTCTTTGGGACTCGGTGAGCCATATGCGGTCAGCGCGATGCACGGTCGCGGTGTGGCCGATCTGTTGGACGCGCTAGTCGGTGCCCTGCCGGAGGTGGCCGAGGCGCCGTCGACCGAGGGCGGGCCGAGGCGGGTCGCGTTGGTCGGCAAGCCGAACGTTGGAAAGAGCTCACTGCTGAACCGGCTGGCCGGCGATCAGCGCTCGGTGGTCCACGAAGTCGCCGGAACCACAGTCGATCCGGTGGACTCGCTGATCGAAATGGATGGCAAGGTCTGGCGTTTCGTCGACACCGCTGGACTCCGCCGCAAGGTCGGACAGGCCAGCGGGCACGAGTACTACGCTTCAGTGCGAACCCACGGCGCAATCGATGCTGCCGAAGTCGTCGTCGTGCTGATCGACGGCTCGGTACCGCTGACCGAACAGGACCTGCGGGTGCTGTCGATGGTGATCGAAGCCGGACGGGCGCTGGTGCTGGCGTTCAACAAGTGGGACCTGGTCGACGAAGACCGGCGCTACCAGCTGGACAACGAGATCGACCGCCAACTGGTGCAGGTGCGTTGGGCGCAGCGGGTCAACATCTCCGCGAAAACCGGTCGGGCCGTGCAGAAGCTGGTACCGGCCTTGGAAAGTGCGTTGGAGTCGTGGGATACCCGGATCGGCACAGGCCGGCTCAACAACTGGATCAAGGAGGTGGTCGCCGCGACACCGCCCCCGGTACGCGGCGGCAAGCAGCCGCGGATCCTGTTCGCCACCCAGGCCACCGCCCGCCCACCGACGTTCGTGCTTTTCACCAGCGGCTTTTTGGAGGCGGGTTACCGGCGCTACCTGGAACGACGGCTGCGTGAGACGTTCGGCTTTGAGGGCAGCCCGATCCGGATCAACGTGCGGGTACGCGAGAAGCGGAAAGCCAAGCGGTGAATGCGGCGCCGAAACGGCGCCCTGCACGGCCTGCTCGAGCGGGGAGGCCGGCGCGACCGTGCAGCTGTTCGAGCAGTGGGGTGAGACTGACCGGTCGCACCGTAAGCTCGCGCACCGCGCGCTCTGCCATGAATGCACGCTGCCCCGCGGTCGGCTCGGACAAGTGGGTGTGGTTGCGCACGCGCGGCCGAGGCAGCCCCACACTGTCGGCGCGCACCATCGACATGAAGTCCGACAGCATCGTGCGCAGCTCGCCGACTCCGCGACGCGGGCCCCTGACAACGGCGTTGACAATGTTTTTGCGTCGGCCTGGCGACCGCGCGGCGGCAGGAAGGTCGGATGCGGGCGTGCCGCCGTTCCGGCCTACGCCTGAGATCGGCACGTTGTGCGCTTGACCTTCAGGCCATTCGAGCCGCCGCTGGCGATGCCCGTCGGTCAGGCGGGCAGCGGCGCGCGGCGGTGACCGAACCGGATGCCGGGGGAGTTGGCGACGTAAACGGCGCCGTCCGCCGTGATGCGGGTGTCGTATACCGGGACGAACACGCCTTGGGCGTCGAGGCATCGGCCGTCGAGCAGGCTGAACGCTTGCTTCTTCAGCGGCGACTGCACCACGGGGCAGCCGTCGCGGTCGCCGACGATGCCGCGCGAGAGCACCGCGGCACGGCCGATCGGGTCGATGTTGCCGATGGCCCGGACGCTGTTGTCCGTCAACAGAAACAGTGCGACCTGGGCACCGTTCGGCAGCAGCACCGCCACGCCACGCAACGGCTGCAGGCTAGACAGCGCGCAGGCGGCGGTCCAGTCGCCTCGCCAACGGCGTGTGTCGAATGCATCGGTCATCGAGAAACTCCTGCCGGATTGGCGTATCTGCTGGATGGAACGGCGGGGGTTCCGATCAGGACGGGGACTTTGCGGCCGTTCTTCTCGGTGAACTCGACGGTGGGGTCGGGTGCGCCGGGCGCGTTGACGAACGACACGAACCGGGCCAGTTTGTCGGGGTCGTCGAGGACGGCCTTCCATTCGCAGGAGTAGCCGGCGACGTGTCGCTCCATCGCGGCCTCGAAATCCGCGGCCAGGCCCAGTGAGTCATCGATGATGACCTCACGCAAGTGGTCCAGGCCGCCGTCCAGGCCCTCGATCCACGGCGCGGTCCGTTGCAACCGGTCCGCGGTGCGGATGTAGTAGATGAGGAAGCGGTCGATGTAGTGCACGAGAGTTTCGTCATCTAGGTCGGAGGCGAGCAGCTGGGCATGCTTGGGGGTCATGCCGCCGTTGCCGCCCAGGTACAGATTCCAGCCGGATTCGGTGGCGATCACGCCGACGTCTTTTCCGCGGGCTTCCGCGCACTCGCGGGCGCAGCCCGAGACGCCCATCTTGATCTTGTGCGGCGCCCGCAGGCCACGGTAGCGCAGCTCCAGGTCGATGGCCATCTGCACGGAATCCTGCTGGCCGTAGCGGCACCAGTCGGTGCCGACGCAGCTCTTGACGGTTCGTAGCGCCTTGCCGTAGGCATGACCGGACTCCATGCCGCCCTCGACGAGCCTCGCCCAGATCTGCGGCAGCTGGTCGACGGTGGCGCCGAACATATCGATGCGCTGCCCGCCGGTGATTTTGGTGTAGAGGCCGAAATCCCGGGCGATCTCGCCGATCAGGATCAATTGCTCGGCGGTGATGTCGCCGCCGGGCACGCGCGGCACCACCGAGTAGGTGCCGTTGCGCTGAAGGTTGGCCAGGAAGTGGTCGTTGGTGTCCTGCAGCGAGGCCTGTTCTCCGTCGAGGATGTGGTCGGAGCTGGTGGACGCGAGGATGGAGGCCACCGCCGGTTTGCAGATATCGCAGCCGGCGCCGGCGCCGTACCGCTCGATCAGGCCGGAGAAGGTGCGGATACCGCTCGCGTGGACGATTTCGAACAACTCGGCCCGCGACTGGCAGAAGTGCTCGCACAATGCCTTCGAGACTTCGACGCCTTCGGCTGCCAGGAGCTGCGACAGCAGGGGCAGGCAGGAGCCGCACGACGTCCCGGCTTTGGTGCAGCTTTTGAGGTCTGCGACAGTGCGCGAACCGTCGGCGACGGCCGCGCGCAGCGCGCCCTTGGAAACGTCGTTGCAGGAGCAGATCTGGGCGTCGTCGGGCAGCGCGGCCACGCCGATCCCGGGTCTGTCGCCCGAACCGGCAGGCGCGATCAGGGCGACGGGGTCGCCGGGCAGCCGCGAGCCGACCAGCGGCCGCAGTGTGCCGTAGCTGGATGCATCCCCGACCATGATGCCGCCGAGCAGGGTCTGGGCGTCGTCGGAGAGCACCAGCTTGGAATAGGTCCCACCGATCGGATCGGACACTACGACCGCCAGCGCACCCGGCGTGGTGGCCATCGCGTCGCCGAAGCTGGCGACGTCGACGCCGAGCAGCTTCAGTTTGGTCGACAGGTCGGCGCCCGGGAACTCGGCATCACCGCCGAGGAGGTGGCTGGCCACCACTTCGGCGCTGGTGTAGCCGGGACCGACCAGGCCGTAGCAGCGGCCTTGGATCGCGGCGACCTCCCCGATGGCATAGACGGCGGGATCGCTGGTAGCGCAGGTCAGGTCGCACATCACGCCGCCCCGCTCACCGATGTCGAGGCCGGCCTCGCGAGCGAGCTCGTCGCGCGGGCGGACCCCGGCCGAGAACACCAGCAGCGCCGCCTCGATCACCTCGTCGTTGCTGAGTGTTACCCGAAGGCCATCGCCCTCGGCATCGGCAAGCTGTTCGATGGCGGACGTACCAGCGCCGATGGTGACGTCGATACCGAGTCCACGCACCAAGCGCATGAGGTGCTCGCCGCCGGCCTCGTCGACCTGTAGCGGCATCAGCCGCGGCGCGAACTCGACGATGTGCGGTCGCATCCCCAAGAGTCGCAGCGCGTTAGCGGCCTCCAGGCCGAGCAGTCCGCCGCCGACCACGATGCCGACGGCCTCGGGGTCGCGGGCCACCGCGGCTTCGGCATCCGCACGGATCGCATCCAGATCGTCCAGCGTCCTATACACATAGCAGCCGTCGGAGTCACTGCCCGGCACCGGCGGAACGAACGGGTACGAGCCGGTGGCCAACACCAGGGCGTCGTAGTCGACGGCCGAGCCGTCGGCAACGGTCACCCGCTTGGCATCCCGGTCGATACCCGTGACCGTAGTACTCAGGCGCAGGTCGACCAGAGCATCGCCAGCGTAGTCGTTGCCGGTGAGCGCGAGCAGCGACCGGTCCCAGGCACCCACGTACGACGACAAGCCGACGCGGTCGTAGGCGGCGTCGGCCTCCTCGGCGAGGACCACGATCCGCCAGGCGCCGTCGGTGTCCCGCGTCCGCAGCGCATCGACGAATCGGTGTCCGACCATGCCGTGCCCGATGACCACGACCGTGCGTACGCGCATCCTTTCGCTCCTCTCGCCGAGGTCTTTCGATCGATGGTACGGGGCCCGCCCCGGTATTGCGTCGGCGTCGCACACGGTTGCCGCCCGGTCACGCCTTTCTCACTCCTCCCCGAGCCGGCGTGTGAGGGTCGCGGGAAAACCGGGAAAACCGGGAAAACCGGGAAAACTAGGCCAGGCGCTCGACGAGGGCTCTATCCGCCGCGCCGGGCGGGATCAGCGCGAGACCACGCCGCCCGGCGAGGGCTGCCAGATGTGATGTCTCGCGGCGTGCGTTTGACGAGCCGCGGCCTCATACAACTCGATACGGTCACGCAGCGCGATTTCACGCAGACGGCCCAAACGCACACCGGATTTGACGAACTCCCCGCTCATCGTCATCAATACCTCGATGATGTCCATCTGGGTGTTGAGCTGGCCGCGCAGACGCATCACCTCGGCCCCGAGCTCCGTCGTCCAGCCGTCCCACAACGTCGACGACTGCGACGGCCACGACAGCGCCAGAATCTCGGGCGCATACGGGCTAGCGGGAAACGAGATCTTCCCAAAACTCACGCGCCCCAGCCCTTCCCGTTTACGGCGCCAACCGCTGGCACAACACCGTCATCTCGTCAGATGTGCGTCGGCCGCGGCCCGCCGTCGATGTACGTCGGCACGCGCGCCAGCACTGCTGATCCACTGACTCGAGCCGTCTGCGGCTGCACTGCGCCCGTCAACGCTGGGATCTACTGACGTTTCCGTGGGTGGCTTTCGAGGCCCGGACAGGCTTGTTCTCTGGGCCGCGCCAGTGGCCAGGGCAGGTCTGTGACCTGCCCTTTCGCCTGCCGGGAGGGCGCATAGAGGCTCGCGGGTCAAGGGTGGCCAAAGGCCATCGCGAAGCGACGCGCAGCGCCCTTGACGCGTGAGGGGTGCGTCCGTAGCAGGCGCGGCCCAGATCCGCGTTCACCCAACCGAACCCGTGACCAGCGCTCCGTCGGGCACCCACGGAAACAGCAGAAGAGCCCAACGCTGGCCGCATACTTCCACGTCACGTGCGGCAAGCCGGTGCGCTGTTTGTGCAGCCATTCACGCAGCAGCCCGGTCTCCACGGCGGTGCCGCCGGCCGCAAGACGCCCCGCCCCCCGCAGCGCCACCAGCTCCGCGTCACCCCCGCCATTCGGCTGTGTCACGCCCACACCAGCGACCTGGCCCCCGCGGTCCAAGATGATGGCCCCAACCGGAGGATCGGGGTAGGTGCCGCTCTTGACCAGGTCGTCTTCTCGGCTGCCAGTTGCATGGCCACGTCGTAACTCATGGCACCCGCAGTGCTCATCGGCCGGCGTTTCCGGACATGGGAGCGAGCCTATTCGCCGCAACGAGAGGTTGGTGAGCACCCTCGGCGCTCGACCTCGACCGCGCCGCGGCGGCGCTCCGAGTGCATACCGATGAGCAGCCTGCCAAGCGACTATCTCTGCCACGTTCACCGGGCCTTCTACTTCTTACGGTGACCTAACAGCGCGCCTACTGTGACAGCAGGTCGCTGACGAGTTCTAGTGCCCGCGAGGCTATCTCGACGCCTGGAAAGAGTCGCCCGACGATCGCCCGCACCTCCGCGCGCGACGTGATCCCAAGGTGCCTCAGCAGGACCTGCACGTCCTTGCCGTCGCGGACGGCGCGCGCGGCAAGAATTTTCATCGCCAGCAGATGCTGCGGGGGAGCGGCCGCGACCTGAAGGTGCGGATGATCGAACACGAGGCTGCCCTCCCCGGGGGTCCGGGACACGTAGCTCGCGGCCTGATTGTTCAGCCAGGTTGTCGGCCAGCCACGGTCGGCAGCGACTTCACGAATTGCTGCCAGCATCGGGCCGTCCGGCGAGAATAGTGCATCGTAGCGTTGGCGAGTGAGTATTACAGAGTTCGTGTCCGGTGTGGACCGGCTCCCGAGCCGGTGTCCCGAAGTCACGTCTGTCCGTTGCGATCTCGAGAGCTGCCGTAGCGAGTCGCGAGCGGTCCAGATTCGGAGAGACGGCGGCAGCGGCGGCGGCCGTGATCGCGCCGAGGGCCAAACGGATCGCCCCGACCATCAGCCACGTGGGGGTGGATAAGGGCTACACCGGTCAGGCCGTGACCATCGCAGCTGCCAAGGCGGGTGTCACCGTGGACGTGGTGTCCGGCCCGAAACCCGGCCACGGATTCCTCGTCCGCCCCCGACGGTGGGCCGATCCCGGCCGGGCCTGGTGCCACCAAAACCAAGAGTCACAGACAACGCTGGCAGCATCGCCATAAAGTGATACGTAAGCTTTGCTGCCGCGGTCCCAGCGCTCATATACAGAGTGGACTTCGAGGTTAGTACTGCAGCCGGTGCACCCAGTGGTCAGGAGGTGATTGTTTAGGTCATGAGCTGATCAAAAAAAGCTCGTCGCCGCCTGCCGGTGTGAGTCCGGTCCGGGTAGCTGTCAGACATCCCAGGAGCTTAAATGTCAAGCGGCGGTTTGTTGATCTTGATTGTGGGACGGCCAGGCGGTGGCTTCGTCGTAGAGCGTGCGGGTCTTGAGGCAGCCGTGCAGGATTCCGACGAGCCGGTTGGCGAGCTGGCGCAGCGCGGGGTTGTGGCCGAGGCCGCGGGCGCGTTGCTTGTCGTAGTAGGCGCGTGCGCCGGGCGAGGCGCGCAGCGCGGAGAACGCCTGCGTCATCAGCGCGTCGATGAGCCTGTCCTGATGCACGAACCGCGCGAGCACGACCTTCTTCTTGCCGGAGGCGCGGGTGATCGGGCTGGTTCCGGCGTAGTTCTTGCGGGCCTTCGCGTCGGCGTACCGTGCTGGGTCGTCGCCGAATTCGGCGAGCACCCGGGCGCCGAGGATCGGTCCCAGGCCGGGCTGCGACAGGATGATCTCAGCGTCCGGGTGCCGGTGAAAATGCTCCTCCACCTGCTCTTGCAGGATCGCGATCTGCTCGTTGAGGGTGGTGAGCACGGCCACGATCGAGCGGGTGGCAGCCGCGTACGCGGTGGTGATCACCGGGTCGCGGCCGAGCTGCTCGCCGCGCAGCGCGTCCTGGATCCGGCTGGTCTTGGTGTCGATGTCGCGGCGACCGGCGCGTTTGAGCGCGGCCCGGATCTGGCTGCGGTTCAGCTTCGCCGCCGACGCGGGGTCGGGGGCTCTGCCGAGCAGTTCCAGCGCATCGGCCGCGTCGAGATCGTCGAAGGCTTCCAGCGCGGCGGGGAAGTACTCGCGCAGCGCGTGCCGCAGCCGCTGGGTGTGGCGGGTGCGGTCCCAGATCATCGTCTTGTGCGAGCGGGCAACAACTTTCACCGCCTCGGCTGCCGCGCTGTCGCCGGCCACCGGGCGCAGCTGGTGCGAGTCGGTGCGGACCATGTCGGCCAGCGTGTGTGCGTCCGCCGGGTCGCTCTTGGCGCCGGAGACGCTGTGCCGCTCCCGGTACCGGGCCACCGACAGCGGGTTCACCGCGTACACGGTGTATCCGGCCGCGATCAGCGCGGCCACCCACGGGCCCCGGTCGGTCTCGATTCCGATCGCCACCTCGGCCATGTCGGCGTCGGCGCCCAGCTCGGCGCCGATCATCGCGTGCAACCGCGCGATCCCGGCCGCGCCCTCGGGCAGCCGCGCCCTGGCCAGCCTGCGTCCCGCCGAGTCCATCAGTTCGACGTCGTGATGATCTTCCGCCCAATCGTCGCCCACGTACAGCAATTTCGCCACTCCTCGCTCCTGTCTGCAGTTGTCCGGGTTACAGCCGGCAGCGTGCGGGAGAGCTCTCGGCGACCTAATGAAGCAGTGCTCACGCCACGCGGGCGGGCACGACATCCCATCAGCGATCCCTTCTCCCGGGCGAACCGGTGGGGGCGACGATCTGACATCAGGACTCGAAATCCAGGAGGCATCAGTGCTCACCCACCGGCCGCTACCGATAGCAAGTCTGCCCGAAGGCCGCACCCGCTAATACTCATTAGGAGGCCCGGTAGCAGGCTGGCGGCTCGGTCTGGAAACGGGTCGGGTCGAAGCCCAGCGTCGAAAGCCCCGTTGGGGGAAGCAACTGAGCGGTCCGTAACGCGAGTGAAGCCTGCCGCGTCGTTAGACATTGAGGGAGAGCCGAGCCGGGCGGTTCACGGTGAAGGCCATGGAAGCGGTGAAGACCCTGGAAGTGCAGCCGCGAGGGACTCCCCGGCGTAAGAGGGCGCGGAATGTTCAGGCGGTGACGGCGGGAACTGGGGAGGCCCTCCCCGGCCGAAACGCACTGCGAATTGCGTGGAATAGCTTGTCCTATAACCGGTGTGGAGCCGGGAAGTGGATCGGGCGCCGGGTGGGAGTCGGAGGCGGTCGTAGTACCGATCGAGCCGCAGGACAACATAACCTGCGGTAAGGGAAGGGCCGCTGCTTCGTTCACGCGTTGTGTCTGGAAGGAGGTGCCCGGTGAGTGCCGATCTGGCTAGTCCCGCCGCGTCGGGGTCCGTGTTGGACCCGGTTCGAGCTTTGCAGCACACGCTTTACCGGTCGGCCAAGGCCGATCCGGGACGACGGTTTCATGCGTTGCAGGACAAGGTCTATCGCAGAGACGTCCTGTGGCGGGCATGGGTCGCGGTGCCCGCGAGCAGTGCCTGCGCGTCGGCCAGAGCGCCGATGGTGGCCGGGTGCCCGGTCGCGGTGACGAATCGACGGCAGGCCTCGATCTTGGGTCCCATCGATCCGGCCGGAAATGCCATGTCGCCCAGATCATCTGGATCCAGAGTCGTCAGTGGTGTGGCCTCCGGTGTGCCGTGGTGCTCCATGACCGCGGACACGTCGGTGAGCACCAGCAAGCGCTGAGCTCCCACCGCAATGCCCAGCAACGACGCGACATAATCCTTGTCCACGACCGCGTCGACACCGCTCAGCTGGCCGGCGATGTTCTCGGTCACCGCCGCGCCCCCACCGCCGCCGCAGATCACCACCGAACCGGCGTCCAGCAGCCTGGTGATGGAATCCTGCTCGACGATTCGGAGCGGTTCGGGTGAGGCCACCACACGCCGCCACCGGCCATTGTCGACGGCGACGGTCCAGCCATGTTGGCCAGCACGCTCTTCGGCTCGGTCCCGTGCGTAGCCGGGTCCGACGAACTTGGTCGGGGCGGCAAACGCCGGGTCAGCGGCATCGACCAGCGTCTGCGTAATCAGTCCGAGGACCGGCTTTTTGACCCCGGCGTTGCGCAGTGCCTGGGCCAGCCAGTAGCCGATCATGCCCTGGGTCTGCGCGACGAGGTCATCGAGCGGGTAGGGGCGGGTCAGGGCGTGGTCGGTTTCGCTCTCCAGCGAGAGCATGCCGACCTGCGGTCCGTTGCCGTGACAGATCACCGCATCGTGTTGCGCCGCCAACGGCGCAATCGCCCCGGCGGCCGTCCGCAGGTGCGCCAACTGGATGGCGGCATCGGGCTTGTCCCCGCGCGCCAGCAGTGCGTTACCCCCCAGGGCGATCACGATCCGCATCGACACCACGGGTCACGCACCGAACGCCCGGGTCATCACGGCTTTGATGGTGTGCAGGCGATCCTCGGCCTGGTCGAACAGCAATTGAGGCGGGCGACTCGAAGAGCTTGTCGGTGACTTCGGCGCCGTCAAACGGGAACTGGTCACACACGCGGCGGTTCCGGCTGGTTGTCCTAGCAGTGTCAACTGCTGATCGATGTCTTTGCCTGGCGGAGCGTCGACTACTTCTTTTCCGGGTCCCAGGGTCGCAGTGAACTTGCCGGTTGCGTCCGTGGTTTACGGACCCGAGGTCCTCGATCATGGAGAGGACCGGCCGCGACGTGGCGGGCAGCGACTCCCCGGTCAGCGCGGACTGATCGACCTCGATCTCGTCGCCGTCGAGCAGCCGGATGTCGGCCGGGACGATGTCACCCAGGCGCGGCCGGATCACATCACCGGGCACCCGCTCCCGGGCCGGCGCAGTGACCGAAGCGCCGGCCCGGATGGCGCGGGCGTTCATTGCCAGCTTGGCTTTGAGGGCATCAACGGCGTTGCCGGCCTGTCGTTCGGAGGTGCAGCCGACCACACCGTTGGCCACCAGCAACAGCAGGATGATGAAGAAATCCGGCCAGTGCCTGAGCCCGCCGGACAAGATGACGGTGACCTCGATCATCCACGGGATCGGGCCCCAAAAACAGCCGAGGAACTTGAACAGCGGGCTGGTCTTGTGTTCCGCGATCTCGTTGGGCCCGTACTGCGTCAACCGCTTCGCAGCCTCAGCCTGACTCAACCCGGCCGGTGAGTAGTCCAGCTCCTCTTCCAGCTCGGGCATGGGCGCCGATTTCACGTCGCGGCCCGGTTCGGGTGGGCCCGCCGAGTGGCGCGGCGTGTCAGTGGTCATGGCGTCCGGTCTCGCCCCAAACGGGATTCGGCGGGTTGGTCCCAGGGTGTAGCCTGGGAGGTGCTGGGAATCTCAGCTGGTTTGGGATGGGTTCGGCTGTCCGCCGCAGAACTTTGAGGAGCGTTGGCTCCGAGGCCCGTACGCGCCGGTGATCGTCTGCAGATCAGGATCACCATGACTGTCCCACAGAGTTTTTCCACTCGATTCGCCCCCTTACCGCGCCTGCGAACAACGACGGTTGGCTATGGCGTGGCCGCGGGCACCCCCCAGCACGGCTCGCCGACGGGTGCACGGCGATGAACGCGCTGGGCGTCGTCGTCGTTGTTGTGATCGTCCTGTCACTGCTGGTGCTGGTGCTGGCGGTGCGGATCGTCAAGCAATACGAGAACGGCGTGCTGTTCCGGCTGGGCCGGGTGGTCGGAGAACGCCAACCCGGGTTGCGGCTGATCATTCCGTTCATCGATGTGCTGCACCGGATTTCGCTGCGGATCGTGACGATGCCGATCCAGTCCCAGGGGATCATCACCCGCGACAACGTCAGCGTCGACGTCTCGGCGGTGGCCTACTTCAAGGTCGTCGACGCGGTGAAGTCGGTGGTGGCGATCGAGAACATCTACGCCGCGATCGATCAGATCGCCCAAACCACGTTGCGCAAGGTGGTCGGCCAGCACAGTCTGGACGAGACGCTCTCGGAGACCGACAAGATCAACCTCGACATCCGCGCGATCCTCGACGGCATCACCATCGAATGGGGTGTGCAGGTCACCCTGGTGGAGCTCAAAGACATCCAACTGCCCGACAGCATGAAGCGGGCGATGGCCCGCCAAGCCGAAGCGGAGCGGGAGAAGCGCGCGAAAATCATTGCCGCCGAAGGTGAATCGCTGGCCGCTGCCGCCTTGGGCGACGCCTCGGACACCATGATGGGCCACCCGCTGGCGCTGCAGTTACGCAATCTGCAGACCCTGGTCGAGCTCGGCGTCGACAAAAACAGCACCGTCGTGTTCCCGGCACCGTTGATGTCGACCATCGCCGAACTCGGAAACTTCCTGGCCCAGGAAAGCCGCGCAGCAGTCCGACCAGAGCCACAGCCACCGATTCCCGTCCCGGCAGCGGTGCCCAACGGAACCCCCGCCGCGGAAAGCCGGCCGTGATCGCCGCGCTGATCGTCATGTCGTGGATCGGGTGGAGTTACTGGCTGATCTGCCGCGACATGCGATCCCCCCGGGTGAGGACGCCGGTTGCCGCGCCGGATCAGCGCGGACCCCGCGCGGCTGCGGTGCGTGGCCTTGAGGACGAACCCGATCAGTGGCCCGCCGCCCGCGGCTCCTGGACCGCACTGGACGAGCGCCAGCTCGTCCGGCTGCTCACCGACTCCGCGCCATGACACCGACAAGCCACGAACTCAACCGCCAGAGCACCCCCGACGTGTCGAGCAAAGGACACCCATCACGAGCACCCAAACGATGACGAGCACCCCAACGTTGGAACCGGAACTGCTGCACAAGATGGACGCGTATTGGCGGGCGGCGAATTACCTGTCGGTGGGCCAGATTTATCTGTACGGCAATCCGTTGTTGAAGCGGCCGCTGGCGCTTTCGGATGTGAAACCGCTGGTGGTGGGGCATTGGGGCACCACGCCGGGGCAGAACTTCATTTACGTGCACCTCAACCGGGTCATCACGAAGTACGACCTGGACATGTTCTATGTCGCCGGCCCCGGCCATGGGGGTCCGGCGCTGGTCGCCAACACCTACCTCGAGGGTTCGTATTCGGAGATCTATCCCGACGTCAGCCGCGACGAGCCCGGACTGAAGAAGCTGTTCACCCAATTCTCTTTCCCCGGCGGTATTTCCAGCCATGTGGCACCGACGACTCCGGGATCGATCCACGAAGGCGGGGAACTGGGTTACTCGCTGAGTCACGCGTTCGGCGCGGTGTTCGACAATCCGGACCTGATCGTGGCCTGCGTGATCGGTGACGGCGAGGCCGAGACGGGCCCGCTGGCCACTGCCTGGCATTCCACCAAGTTCCTGAATCCGGTTGGCGACGGGGCGGTGCTGCCGATCCTGCATCTGAACGGCTACAAGATTAGCAACCCCACCGTGCTGGCACGCATCGAACACGAGGAGCTTGACCAGTTCCTGCGTGGCTGCGGCTGGGACCCGCGCTACGTCGAGGGCGATGACCCCGCGACCATGCACGAACTGATGGCCAGCGTCCTCGACGCCGTCATCGCCGACATCCACGGGATCCAACGTGCGGCGCGCACCGGCGCTGAGACCACCCGCCCGCGGTGGCCGATGATCGTGCTGCGCTCCCCGAAGGGCTGGACCGGGCCCAAGGTCGTGGACGGCCTGCAGATCGAGGGCACGTTTCGGGCGCATCAGGTGCCGCTGCTCGTCGACGAGCACCATCCCGGCCACGTCGAACTACTCGACGCCTGGATGCGCAGTTACAAACCCGACGAGCTGTTCGATCAGGCCGGGCGGCTGCTGCCCGAGCTGGCCGCACTGGCCCCCCAGGGTCAGCGGCGGATGGGCGCCAACCCGCACACCAACGCCGGGGTGGTGCGTGACCTGCATATGCCTGACTTTCGTGCCCGTGCGGTGGCGGTGGCCTCACCGGGCGCGGTGGAGGCAGAGGACACCCGCGTGCTGGGTAGCTTCCTGCGCGACGTGGCCAGCCTCAATCAGGACCAGCGCAACTTCCGGATCTTCGGTCCCGACGAAACCGTGTCGAACATGCTCGACGCGGTCTTCGAGGTCACCGATCGCCAATGGGAGGCCCGCACCGTCACAGGCGACGAGTTCCTCGCGCCACAGGGGCGAGTGCTGGATTCGATGCTCAGTGAGCACCAGTGCCAAGGGTGGCTCGCGGGCTATCTGCTGACCGGCCGGCACGGACTGTTCAACTGCTACGAGGCGTTCATCCACATCATCGACTCGATGTTCAACCAGCACGCCAAATGGCTCAAGGTCACCGCGCAACTGCCGTGGCGCCGCAACATCGCATCACTGAACTACCTCCTCGCGTCCCACGTGTGGCAGCAAGACCACAATGGCTACACCCACCAAGACCCCGGCTTCCTCGACCACGTCGTCAACAAGAAAGCCGACATCGTGCGGGTATACCTGCCGCCGGACGCCAACTGCCTGCTCTCGGTCGCCGACCACTGCCTGCGCAGCCGCCACTACGTCAACGTGATCGTCGCCGGCAAACACGCGATGCCGCAATGGCTGAACATCGAGCAAGCAGAAGTGCACTGCACCGAAGGCATCGGGATCTGGGAATGGGCCGGCAACGACTCCGGCGCCGACCCCGACGTGGTGCTCGCGTGTTGCGGGGACACCCCCACGCTGGAGGTGCTCGCCACGGCGCAGATCTTGCGGGAACACCTGCCTGAGCTGAAGATCCGCGTGGTCAACGTGGTCGACCTGATGAAGTTGCAGCCGGCCAGTGAGCACCCGCACGGTCTGAGCGACCGCGATTACGATGCCCTGTTCACCACCGACAAACACATCATCTTCGCCTTCCACGGCTACCCCACCCTGATCCACCGACTCACCTACCGCAGAACCAACCGCAACCTGCACGTGCGCGGCTACAACGAAGAAGGCACCATCACCACCACCTTCGACATGCGGGTACAGAACAAACTCGACCGCTACCACCTCGTCACCGACGTCATCGACCGCCTCCCGCAACTCGGCGCCACCGGCGACTACCTGAAGCAGACCATGGCCGACAAACTCGTCGAACACACCCGCTACATCAACATCCACGGCCAAGACCACTCCGAAATCCGCAACTGGACCTGGAACCCCTCACAATGACGACGTCTGCGGCGCCGACGCATGTGACGGCCGTCGGTGCGCCGGGCATGCCAGGCGTGGTGGCCGCGGCGAACGCGTTGGTCGCCGGTGACAAGGGCCTGCTCGCCATCGATGAGTCCATCCCCACCTGCAACAAGCGATTCGCCCGGCTCGGGATCGCCCCGACCGAGCACAACCGTCGCGCCTACCGGGAACTGATCGTGGCCACCCCCGGTCTTGCGGAGAGCATCAGCGGCGTCATCCTCTACGACGAAACGTTCCGCCAGGACACCGCCGCCGGCGTCCCGTTCCGCACGGTGCTCGCCGACGCGGGAATCCTGGCCGGCATCAAGGCGGACCTCGGTGCCAAACCGATGGCCGCTCACCCCGGAGAGAAAGTGACCGAGGGCCTCGACGGGCTGCGTGAACGGCTGGCCGAGTACGCCGGCCTGGGTGCCCGGTTCGCCAAATGGCGGGCCGTGTTCACCATCGGCGAGACCCTACCCAGCCGTGGCTGCGTGCAGGCCAACGCCCACGCCCTGGCCCGCTACGCGGCGCTGTGTCAGGAAGCCGACCTGGTTCCGATCGTGGAACCCGAAGTCCTCATGGCCGGCGAGCACACGCTTACCCGATGCGGTGAGGTCACCGAAGACGTTCTGCGGGAAGTCTTCTCCCAGCTGCACGCGCAAGGTGTCCTGTTGGAGGGCATACTGCTCAAAACCAACATGGTTCTACCCGGGTTGACCTGCCCGATCCAGCCGGCCCTCGAGGCGGTCGCCGAGGCCACGATCTGCTGCCCGCGCCGCGCCGTGCCCGCTGCTGTCGCCGGGATCGTGTTCCTGTCCGGTGGCCAATCCGGTGACCTGGCCACGGCCCGGCTCAATGCCATCAACGCCGCGGGCCGGCCACCGTTGCCGTGGCCGGTGGCGTTCTCCTACGGCAGAGCGATCCAGCAACCCGCCCTGAGCATCTGGGACGGCCGGCACACGAATGCGGGCCGTGCCCAACACGCCATTGCGCAACGGGCCAAAGCCAATCGGGACGCCCGCCGCGGCGAGTATGCCCACACCGGCATCCTGGATCACACATGAGCACCAGCCGCGGGCCGACACCGAAGGAGATCGACTCCTCGACACCGTGCCGTCTTCTGCACACCCCCAGCGCCCCTGCGGATCACCCCTTCCACGACAGCAGTGATTGTCCCTACACGCGGGGCATCACCCGCTACGACGACCTTCCCGGCGCCGCATACCCCCGCCGATGCAACTGGTGCACCGAACACGACCGGCCAACCTCGTCATGACGATCACTACCGGGCCGCCGGCCCGGGACGACGGTGACCCACGATGAAGCCGGTCATCGTCCGCCATGGCCGCACCGAATGGACGCTTTCTCGCCGATACACCGGCATCACCGATCTGCCGCTGACGCCGCACGGACGCGGGCAGGCCGCCTTGCTGGCGCCGCTGGTCGAGCGCGTGCTGGCCGGCGACAGCGCGCTCGTGTTTTCCAGCCCCCGCCGACGGGCCACCGCAACCGCTGCCCTCGCCCTCCCCGGCCGGCCGATAACAGTGGATCCGCTTGTCGCGGAGTATCAGTACGGCGACTACGAAGGCCTGACCGACGACCAGATCCGCCTGCTGGCGCCCGGCTGGGACATTTGGCGCGACGGATGCCCCCACGGTGAATCCACCGACGACGTCGGTATGCGGGCCGATGCCTTTCTCGACGCGCACGTCGTGAGGTGCGCCGAGCCGGTCGTCGTCGTCACCCACGGGCACTTCTCCCGAATCCTGGCCGCGCGGGCGCTGGGCCTTGCCGCGGAGAACGGGCGCCTGTTCGCCAGCCTCACCGCCTCGATCTCGGTGATCGAGGACTACCACGGCGAACGCTGTATCGGGCGGTGGAACGTGGACGCTGCGCTGCTCGACGGCATTGGCAACCGGACTGCCTCCAGCGAGAACGTCGCGCCAGCCGAGTCGCTGAGAAAGGACCGATTGTGGCAATCGACTCGTCAGATTTCCGGGTAGCGGCCGGACGGCACGTTGACCTGGCCACACTGCCGACGGCGGTGAAAGCCTTCTATAAGTCGCACGACGATTACAAAAGGCAGCTGATCGTCCTCGGCACCCTCGCCGACCTCAAGATGGCCCACCCCACAACCACCCCCGAGCGTCACCGGGAGCTGGAGTCGTTCCGGAGCCGGCTCTGATTACCGGCCAGGCGGTCGGGCCCGCCTCTGCCGGCCCTCCTGAGCGCTGCTTACCGCGAATTGAGTCGCGCGCGTGACATCCCGCGGAGCGGGATGTCACGCCCTCGAAGCGCTGGGTGGAGATCCGTACCGCCCGGAACGGTCAGTTGCCCAGCCCAAGGGCGGCAACCACCGGAGTCTGATGAACCCCGGGGATGGGCGACTGGCACTGGTGACGTTCGGCGGCCGCGACTGATGGATGTGTGGCCGGGCCGGCCGACACCGATGGGATCGACGCCCGATACCCAGGGGACCAATTTTGCGGTCTACTCCGCCTCGGCGACCCAGGGCGCCATCAGCTTGTGCCTGTTCGCTGACGACGGCACGGAGACACGGCTGCCGGTGACGGCCCGCACTGGCGACGTATGGCACGCCTATGTGCCCGGGATCGGCGCCGGGCAGCGCTATGGCTACCGACTCAACGGGCCCTGGAACCCAGCTGCGGGCATGTGGGCCAACGAGGCCAAGCTGCTGCTGGACCCCTGGTCTAGGGCCATCGACGGCTGCTACGACGGAAACCCCTCGGCGATCAGCCACGTGCCCGATGACCGCACTAGCCCCGACCCCCGCGACTCCGCCCCGCACGTCCCACGCTCGGTGGTGGTCGACCCGGCCTTCGACTGGGGCGACGACACATCGCCGGGCATCGCGATGGCCGACTCGGTCATCTACGAGACACATGTACGTGGCGTGACCAAGCGACACCCCCACGTGCCCGACGCCCAGAAGGGCACGTACGCAGGTGTGGCCTCCGCCCCGATCATCGCGCACCTGCAGTCGCTGGGCGTGACGGCCGTCGAGTTGATGCCGGTGCACCTACTGGCTGGACACGAACGACCCGAGCCACTACTACGACTACAGCGGCACCGGCAACACGCTCGACGCCGGCCAGCGCGAGGTACTGCGGTTGATCACCTCCAGCCTGCGTTATTGGGTTACCGAGATGCACGTGGACGGCTTCCGTTTCGATCTGGCCGCCATCCTGACCCGTCAGGAAGGCAACACCGACAGGTCCGCGGCGTTTTTGGACCTGCTCTACCAGGATCCGGTGATCTCCCACGTCAAGCTGATCGCCGAACCCTGGGATGCCAGCGGTGGCTACCTTCTCGGCCAGTTCCCGCCGCGATGGGCGCAGTGGAACGACCACTACCGCAGCACCGTGCGTGACTTCTGGCGCGCCCAAGCCGGCATCGGCCAGCTGGCCACCCGGGTGGCCGGGTCCGGTGACGTGTTCAGGGCCCCGGATCAGTCGCCGACGTCGTCGGTCAACTTCGTCACTTGCCACGACGGCTTCACGCTGACCGACCTGGTCTCCTACAACAGCAAGCACAATGAGGCCAACGGCCACGACAATAGCGACGGCAGCGACGACAACCGGTCCTGGAACTGCGGCGCAGAGGGTCCCACCACCGATGCGGGCATCGTGGCGCTGCGCGCCCAACAGCGGCGCAACTTGCTGGCTACCCTGCTGATGTCGCAGGGCGTGCCGATGATCCAGGGCGGCGATGAGATCGGCCGCACCCAGCTGGGCAACAACAACGCGTACTGCCAAGACAACGCCGTCAGCTGGTACGACTGGGACCTGGACCAGCAGCGCCGCGATCTGCTCACGTTCACCATCCGGGCCATCGGCCTGCGCAACGCGCACCCGGTGTTGCGGCGCCGCAGCTTTCTCACCGGCCAGCCGCCCCGGCCGGGTGCCGGCGATGATGTGGTCTGGTTATCGACAGACGGCACGCCCATGACACAGGACCATTGGAACTCGGGATCGCTGGCGGTGGCCGTGTGGCTCAACGGCGCAGCCCTCACCGCCACCGATGCGCACGGGACGGTGCTCACCGACGACACGTTCCTGATCTTGTTCAACGCCTCCTGGAACCCACAGGTTTTCACCATGCCGCCCTCCAGCAGCGGGACCACCTGGGTACCGGTCCTGGACACCACCCAGGCCACGGGTTCCGCGGCGCCGGGCGTGACTGTGCTGCGCGCCGGCTCCGAGTACAGCCTGGGCGCCCGAAGCCTGCTCGTGCTGCTGAGAACAGAGTGACGTCGATGCTGCACGGAAACGGCCTGCCCGATGAGCTGGTCGACCAGAAGGCCCTCCGGCGCAACGATTCCGTGCGCGCATCGACGCACCCGACAAAAACTGGAAATTCAGCCTCGCCGACATCCGCGAACGGTCCTACAGGAACACCTACATGGGGGTGTACCGTGACTGCCTGCGAGCGACCGGGAACGATCATGCCCCCTGGTACATCGTGCCGGCCGACGACAAAGTGACTAGTGTTGCCGGACGGTCGGGGCAGCCCTACGGTCGTCCTCGCCGCTGCTTACCGCGAATGGAATCGCGCGCGTGGTGGCCGGTGGAGCCGGTGGGCTCGCTCTCGAGGAGCCTCTTCAGTTTGTGTAGCGCGCCTCGCAGGGCTTCGTCCACGGTGGCGGCGTGGACGGTGACGGCCACCGGCGCCCGCCCGGCCGGCCGGGCTTCCAGCATGCAGCGTTTGTCCTCGCCGCTGGATCGGCCTGCGCTCTCGTCACTGAGATGGACCTCGACCCGCGTAATGTGATCGGCGAACCGGGCGAGGACGGCGCGGACTTCGAACTCGACGTCGGCGATGGGTGCCTCGGGTAAGTCGATGTTGTGGTCGGTGTTGACCTGGATCTCCATAAGAATTCCTGCCTGAGGGTTATCCGGAACTGATTCGACCGGGGATCTGACTGTTTCCAACGCAGTGTTTGGGGACAGTACCGGTGTTGTGGGTGTCACTGCCTGTTGGTCTCATCTGTGTCGCCGCGGTGCCCGGCGCGGTGGTTGGGTGGGCGCCTCGCGGGTCGGGGTCGGTCGGTTGGGCGCGCTGATCGGCGCCGCCGTGGTCACCGTGAGGGGTCGCCCGTCGTGTTGCACCGACAGCGGTTCCCCGTCATGGAGTCGATACGTCGTCGCGTCGGGAGTGATCTCGACGTGAAGTCGCCTGCTCTGCACGCAGATCGTGACGGCCAGCCCGGTGATGCCGGCCGGCAGCTGCGGGGAAAAGGTGACACTGCCGTTGTGTTCGCGCAGTCCGGCGAGTCCTTGCACCAGGGCGATCCAGATCCCGGCCAGCGACGCCGCGTGCAGCCCGTCGCCGGTGTTGTGCTCCAGATCATCGAGGTCCATCAGTGCCGCTTCGGTCAGGTAGTCATAGGCCAGGTCCAGATGGCCGGTTTCGGCGGCGAGCACCGCCTGGGTGCAGGCCGATAGCGAGGAATCTCTGACGGTGAGGGCCTCGTAGTAGGCGAAATTGCGGGCCTTCTCCTCGATGGTGAACGCCGCGCCGCGCAGGTGCATTGCCAGGACAAGATCGGCCTGCTTGACCACCTGTTTGCGGTACAGGTCGAAGTAGGGGAAGTGCAGCAGCAGCGGGTACTGCGCGTCGGTGGTCGCTGCGAAGTCCCAGAGCTCGTGGCCGGTGAACCCCTCATCCTGGGCGTGAACTCCCAGCGCGTGGTCGTAGGGGATGACCATCGCGGCGGCCGCGTCGCGCCACCGTTGTTCCTCTTGCGCGTCGATGCCCAGGGTGTGGGCGCGGTCAGGGTGACGCGCGGCGGCGTCGGCGGCCGCGACAAGATTGTGCTGGGCCATCAGGTTTGTGTAGACGTTGTTGTCGGCCACGGCCGAGTACTCGTCGGGGCCGGTTACGCCATCGATGCGGAATCGTCGGTGCGGGTCGTAGTGCCCCAGCGAGCACCACAGTCGCGCCGTTTGGGCCAACAGCTCCAGACCCACCTCGCGGGCAAACGCGTCATCGGCGGTGACCTCGACGTAGCGGACGACCGCGTCAGCAATGTCCGCGCCGACGTGAAACGCGGCGGCGCCCGCCGGCCAGTATCCCGAACACTCCGGTCCGGCGATCGTGCGCCACGGAAACACTGCACCCTTCAAGCCGAGCTGGACGGCCCGATGCAGCGCGGCCGACAGGATCGAATGCCGCCAGCGCAGCGCGTCGGCGGCGGCCCGCGGTGCGGTGTAGGTGAGGACTCGCAGGACGAACGTTTCGGTGTCCCAGAACGCGTGCCCGTCATAGCCCGGGCCGGTCGACCCCTTCGCCGCGATCGCGCGTCCTTCGGCCCGGGCACCGGCCTGCAGGAGATGAAACAACGCGAAACGCACCGCCTGCTGCACAGGGGGGTCACCGTCGATTTCGACGTCGGCGCCGGCCCAAAAATCGTCGAGATCGGTGCGCTGCTCGGCGATCAGCCCGTCCCAGCCCGACTGAACCGCGGCAGCGAGTGCGGCGGCGACCTGATCGCGGACCGCTGGTTGCGTGCGGGCCGCCGACCAGCCGTAGGCCACGAATTTGATCACCCGCAGCCGCTGCCCGGGTTCCAGCGTCGCGGTGATCGTGACCCGGCCCAGATCGGGCAAGCTTTCACTGGACACCTGCATCGACGGCGGAGCATCGATCTGGTGCTCCATGGCCACACCGAGCCGCAGGCCGCTGACCGCGGTGCGGTGCAGCAACGATGCGCCAGTCCCACCGCAGGCATGTTCCTCCGAGACCAGTGGTGCCAGCAGCGCCGCCGATTTCCGCGGGTCGCCGCCGCTGCTGCTCGGCAACGGTTCGTTGGCCACCAGTTCGGACTGCAGCATCACCCGCACCGTCTGCTCGAGCGGTTCGACGTCATAACAGATGGCGGCGACCGACCGTTGCACCAGCGACACCAGCCGGCTCGAACGCACCCGCACACCCTTGGCGCCTGGTGATATCCACTCGACCTCACGGCGCAGTTGCCCGCTGCGGAAATCCAGCACCCGCTCGTGGGCGACCAGTCGCCCGTAGCGGACGTCGAAGGCCTGATCATCAACCAGGAGGCGGATCAGCTTGCCGTTGGTGACGTTGATGACGGCCTGACCGGCTCCGGGGTAGCCGTAACCGGCTTCGGCGTAGGGCAAAGGGTGCGATTCGTACACACCGTTCAGATAGCAGCCGGGCAACCCGTGCGGCTCCCCCTCGTCAAGGTTTCCCCGCCATCCGATGTGACCGTTCGACAGGGCGAACAGCGACTCGCTCTCTGCGATCACCTCGAGATCGAGGCCGGTCTCGCGTAGGCCCCACGGCTCGACCGTGTAGGCCGGGTGCGTGATCACGGCATGTCCAGTATCTCGGCCAGGTCGCTGACCACGGCGTCGGCTCCGTGCGCGCGCATCGCATCCGCCTGATCGACGCGCTCGACCCCGACCACGAATCCGAACCCGCTGACGGCACTCACCTCGCCGCACCGTGAAGTCGGTTCTGTGCCAAGTGGAGTCGTCGCCACCGTGACGAGCAGCCGCGGCGCCACCTGACCAGTCCAGGTCGCCATCGATGTCGGGCACACTCCGGCCCCCCGGCCACCGGGACGCGCCGGAAAGCACCAGCGCGCGACGGGGGTCACAAACCCGAACACGAAGAAGGTGCCCGCGTCTCCGACAGCAGGCGCGGCGGCGACCCCGTGTGCTGACACCTCACCGACCCGGCACAGTTGGAGGGCTGCTGGTGAAGTCACCAGTTCTCCGAATATCCCTGTAGGCAAAGAATATTCGGATCGAGAGACCGACGAGTCATCAGGATCGATCCGGTCAGTAACCAGTCCCGGCGAATGTACGGCTCAGAGCTGACGCTCCAGCGAGTCAGCAGCGGACAGCTGGCTCATCCCGCACTAGCTGAGGGTCTCAGCTCCTTCACGCTACGCCGACTTGCTGCGCTATTCCGCCCGGCATAATTGCCTGAGCTCCGGCAGCTAGCCAGGTTCACCCATCAGCCGGACTATCGGCACTCCGGTGACCTCTGGAAAGTAGTCTGTGCTGCAACGCCACACACCACCAGGCGGGCGGCACATAATCACCGTATGACCAGTACTGGACAATTATCTTCGGAGCCCCTCGCGTCTGCCGACGGACCGCAGCAGAGCGGGCGGATCGTGGTCGGCGTAGACGGGTCGCAGGGATCGTTGAACGCTCTGCGGTGGGCGCTGGGGGAGGCGCGGGCACGCAAGATCCCGGTCCACGCGGTCTTTGCCTGGCAATACCATCCACCTTGGGTGGACCCCGGGTTGGGCAGCATGTTCCCGTTGGGCTATCAGCCGGAAGGCGGTGCGCCTGAAGACGCGTTCGCTGAGGCGGCTGCTTCGGTGGAGAAGCTGTTGGACGCCGCCGTCAGCGAGGCAGGCGAATCCGACCCGGACAGCGCGACTGATCCGGTCCGAATCACGCAGGAGGCAGTGGAAGGGCACGCCGCCCAGGTGCTGCTCGACAGCGTCAGCGGAGGCGACATGCTGGTGGTCGGCTCTCACGGACACGGCGGATTCCTCGGGGCGGTGCTCGGCTCGGTCAGCCAACGTGTCGTGTCCCACTCGCGGTGCCCCGTGGTTGTCGTCCCCGCCCCGCAGCGGGCGCCGAACGCCTGAGCAACCTGCCCTTGGGGCGGGCTGCCCGTTCACCGGCGCGCATAACGTGTGGTCCCAAACTGGTCCCCAAGTAAGCCGCCGATGGGACTTGATGAAACGCAGCTGTTCGTCGGCGGCGCATCAGCAGATTCGCATCGGGGGCTGCTGCCCGGGTCGCTACGGGCGGCGATACGGGTCGACGCAGAAGTACGATTGCCGGGTGCAACGCGCGCACCCTGCCGGTAAGTGTTCGTAAGCTCGGGTCATGGCGGCATCCAAGCAAGCGGCCGCGCATCCGGTCGGGCTGTGGGGTGCCGTCGCGATCGGCGTCGGTGGCATGGTCGGCGGCGGCATTTTCGCCGTTCTCGGGTTGTCGGTGCAGATCACCAAAGGGGCTGCGCCGCTGGCGTTTCTGCTGGTGGGGCTGGTGGCGTTATTGACCGCGCGCTCCTATGCGCGGTTGTCGAAGGTGTACCCCAGTCGCGGCGGAACCGTCACTTTTATCAACCGTACGTTCGGCGCCGGCCTGTTCTCCGGCGGGATCAACGTGTTGTTGTGGCTGAGCTACATCGTGATGCTCGCCCTGTATTCCCAGGCGTTCCGCAGCTATGCCGCGAGTTTTCTGCCCTCGTCCGCCCACACCCTGGGCAAGCATGTGTTCCTCACCCGGCGATTGTGGTGATCCACGCGGTCAACATCGCCGGCGCATCCACGGTGGCCCGCGCCGAACGTGTGATCGTCGCAGTCAAGATCGCGATTCTTGTGTTGTTCGTGGGCGTCGGGGCGGCGGGAGTGTCCAGCGAGCGGCTGGCGCCCGCGCAGTGGAGTTCCCCGGTGTCGGTTATCGCGGGCGTGATCGCCAACACCGCCGAGGACGTCGCCGACCCTGCCCGGGTGCTCACCAGGGCGTACTAAATCTCGGTGCTGTTCGTGATCGTGCTGTACGTTGCCGTGGCCATCGTTTCGGTGGGGTCGCTGCCGCTGTCGAGGCTGATCAACGCGCGTGACTATGCGCTGGCCGAAGCCGCCCGGCCCGCGCTGGGCGGCTTCGGGTTCGCGATGATCGGTGCGGCGGCGATGCTGTCGACCGCGTCGGCGATCAACGCCACCCTCTACGGATCCGCGCGGGGCTGCTGATCACCGCGGCGGCAACCGTTGTGCTCGCCAACGTGCTGGACCTGGCCAGCATCTCCACCATGGGAAGCGCCGGGTTCCTCATCATCTTCGCCGCCGTCAACCTCGCCGAGGCTCACACGGCCCGAAGGCGGGGATCAACCCCGTGGATCTCGGTTGTGGCCGCCATGGCGTGTGTCGCGGCATTGGCCGCGCTCATCGCCAAGAGCAGCCTCCTATCCGTCAATGTCCTGGTCGCGATGGTCGCATTGTCCTTCGGCATCGAGGCGACCTTCCGAAAAATCAGCGGCCGACCCGTCCACGCATAGGCGAGGCATCTTTGCGTGTACCCGCGCAGCCCTCGCCACTTCCTGCGCCTGCTCGTCGCCGGCGCAGTGGAAGAGGCTGGCGGAGGCTACTCGGGTAAAGCCGGGGTCGAAGGTGGACCTGGCCAAGGACTTCGATCCCGGCCGCCACGACAAACAGCTTGGAAAAGACCAGGCGCCGCGGTGCTGGCTGACGCGAAGGCGACGCTGCTGAATTTGCAGAACCGCTTTTTCGCCCAGGCCGACCGGTCGCTGCTGATCATCCTTCAGGAGATCGACGCGGCCGATAAGGACGGCACGATCAAGCACGTCATGAGCGGCCTCAACCCCGAAGGTGCCGACGTGTACAGCTTCAAGGCGCCGTCGGAGACCGAGCGGGCACACGACTACCTCTGGCGCCACCAAAGGTCGCTGCCGGAACTGGGCCGCATCGCGGTGTTCAACCGGTCCCACTACGAGAACGTGTTGATCACCCGGGTGCATCCTGAGACGTTATGGCCACGCACCGCGGTGCTTGACGCTGAGGGCATCTGGCAGCGGCGGTATCGCGACATCAACGACTGGGAGCGCTATCTCACCGACAACGGGACCCGTCATCGTCAAGCTGTTTCTCAACGTCTCCCAGGGCGAACAGGCGCGGAGGTTCCTTGAGCGCATCGACGAACCCGAGAAGAACTGGAAGTTCTCCGTCGCGGACCTACGCGAGCGCGCGTTCTGGGACGACTACCAGCGGGCCTTTCAAGACATGCTCAGCCACACCAGCACCGTGTGGGCACCCTGGCATGTGATCCCCGCAGACCACAAATGATTTAGCCACGTGTCGACTTCTGCGGTGCTGTTGTGGTGAAAGTCGGCCCGGAGCGCGGTGACAGCCTTGCGGCTGTTCCGTTTCTCCGGGCCGCTTCCCGAACCCGGCGTGCATCTCTCAATGCACCGGGCTCTCCACAAGACCCGTCGCGGTGTCGTGGTGTTCCTCGTTGCCGATGAGCGGCCAGGGCGTTGGGATGACCGATCCGCGGTAGCGGTATCGGGTCGTGCCGATCTTGGACAGATCGATCAGTGTCATCTCGTGCCCGGCTGGCCACCATCGTCCGCCGCAGTACTGCCGGCGGAGTTGCTTCCAGGTCGATTTCGGGTGTTTGCGGCGTATCCATCGCCAAACCGTGTGCCACACATAGTGGTTGAGGTAGGAGAAGACAGCCGAGGACACCCCGGCCCGGAAATGCCCTGCTGTCATTTGCCATGAGGATGGGACCACCGGTTGGCCAGCAACTATGGACCGCCTGTTTGGCTTATTGGGGATGATCGGCGGTCGTTGGGGCTGGTGTCAACTGAGGGCTTTTGGCGGCGCCGGTAGGACTGGCCCTCGATGATCGGTTCGTGCGCTGTCGAGGTAATCCTGTCGATGGCCGATTGGGCGAGCAGCGGGTCAGTCATGACGGCCAGCCATTCATCGGGGCTGCGGTTGGAGGTGAGCACGGTCGAGCCGCGTTGGTGGCGGGCTACGACGAGCTCGTAGAAGTCGGCGGTCGCGGTGGCGTCCATGGGCTGCAGGGCGAAGTCGTCGATGAGCAGCAGCCGGATTTGGGCCAGGCGGCGCATCTGGGCTTCGGTGCTGTTGTCAAGGCGGGATGCTTTGGGCTGCTTGAACAGTGCGTCGGCGCGCAGCATCAAGGTGGGGATGCGCCGGCGCACGGCGATGTGCCCGAGCGTGGTGGCCAGGTGAGTTTTTCCTACCCTGACCGGCCCGAGCGGCAGGGCGCCGTGCGGGCCGTCGAGAAACCGCAGGCTGGTCAGGTCGGTCCGCAGGGCGCGGTCGTAGCGCACCGCGGCGGACTCGTCCCAGGAGTCGGGGCGCATGGCCGCATCCAGGCCGGCTTCGCGGGCGCGGCGGGCGGCTGAGCTGTTGTCGCCGGCGGTGAGCCTCATCGGCGAGGACCAGCTCCAAAAACGCCGCGTGCGATAGGCGCTGTTGGTGGGCCAGGGTGAGCCGCTCGGGCAGGGTGTCGAGCATGCGCCCGAGTTTGAGCTGGCGCATCACACGCTTGAGGTCAGTCGAGATCGGATCGGTGACAACGGGTTTGGTCGCCATGATGAATCACTGCCCCCGGCTCTCGTCGCCGCTGGTTGGGGTGGCGCCGCCGCCGTCGATGACGCTGAGCCAGTCGGGTCGTTGTCTGCCTTGGCTGCGGTATTCGCTGGGGTCGCGGGCGAACCGGGCCGGCGCGAGCCCGGTGGTCGCCCGCGGCGCCTCGGCGGGGGTGTTCTCGGTGGCCTTCGCCAGCATGGCGGCGATCTTGGGCACCGAGACCACATCAAGTTCCAAAGCGCGCCCGCAGGCGGTGTTCACCGGGGCCGGGCCGTATCGTTTGACCAGCCCCAACAGCCGATACACCTGCCGCATCCGCGTCCAGGGCAGTTGGTGGTCGAGCAGGCGTTCGGCGTAGCTGCCGATATCGGTCCCGTGGCCGGCGGCGGTGGTGATCAGCCGGGTCAGATCCCGCATCGCGTAGCCGATCTTGTCGGCGGGCAGATCAGCCGGGTCGGTGCAACGTCCGCCGGCGGGCTGGCGGGGATGGGTCTTGACCAGCTTGCCGCGGTGGAACGCCTTGACCAACTCCCCGTCAGCGCGAACCGAAACCGTTTGCCCCCGAAGGTGCTCAGGGATTGAATACAAGGCCCGGCCGACCTGAATGTGGTAGTCGCGGTGGACCTTGGCTTGGGCGTAGATCGGCACCTGGTAGACCGCTACCGGGGCGGGCAGCAGCAGCGCGGCCTCACACTCGGCGAACACCACCGCCGGTTGGGCGCAGGTGGTGCCGTGGATACGCTGGCCGGCCTTATCGGCACACCACGCTTGCGCTCGGGCCTGGGCGTCGGCCAGATCGGTGAAATCTTCACCGGCGAAAAAGTTGCCGCGCACATACTGCACCATGCGTTCCACTCGCGGCTTGTCGCACGGGTGGGCCACCCTGGCCGGGTCGGTGAAAAATCCGCGGGTCTGCGAGTACTCCGTCCACCCTATACTGAACTGCGGATCGGCCGAATCCGCCTTGGGCACAATAGGTGTCATGTTGTCAGGGATCAACACCTTGAAGACGCCACCGAAGAATGCCCAGGCCGCCTCGCAGCCGGCGATGATCGCTTCTAGCGTCTGGTTGAACGTCAGCCACACGAACATGTGCCGCGAGTAGACCGCGGTGAAGATCAGCGCGTGCACCACCCGGTTACGCCCCGATTCGGCGTCGAAGATCTTGCCCATCTTCCCGAAGTCGATCTGGCACTCCACGCCGGGCTCACCGTCGATCACCGGCACCGTGCCAGCAGCCCGACGGCCCCGATAGCCGGTGCACTGTGTGCAGCACCGGTGCAGGGTCCGCTGCGGCACCACGATGCCGCGACGGGCTAACAAGTCGCAGATCTTGACCACCGTCAGATCTTCTTCCACCCACTTGACGATCTGATCATGGTTGGCGCGCAACACTTCCCACGCCTGCCCGTGGCCATCCGGCCGGCCCGGACGCACCGCCTCGATCACCGCGCCGATCAACTCGTCGGTGAGCTGATCCAGATCACCGCCCCGGTCCAGCCCCGCCAACACCGCCGCGTTCGTATAGTCGCGTGCGGTCTTGCGGTCCACCCCGGCCAACGCACCCACCCGGCGCAAGCCGGCCCCTGACATCCACACCCGCAACAGCTCACGTACCTCGATCACCGAAACCTCCCGATACATTCAGCGGACCTCCCCCACATCGATCGACACGAAGCGATCCGACCCAGTAATCGAGCGGCCGCCGGCGCGACACGCCGGCGGTCCCATAACTGGCAAACGGGTGGTCCAATGAGGCTGGCTAAACCCTGATCAAGGTGGTCCCATCATCGTGGCGGTCGACAGCCCAGCCCATCCCCGCAACGTCACGTTCAAGCGGCGCAGCAGTTCATCGATTGGCTGGCTGGTCGAGACCTGTCGTGAAATCATCTTGACCTTCCGCATGGCGGCCTGAACGGCTTTCTTTGACGGATAGGTGTAGACGTAGTACCGGCTGGTTCCCCGTTTGCGGTGACGCTGGATGTGCCACCCGAGGAAGTCCAGCCCCTCGTCGATCTGGGTGATCAGGGTCTTGTCTGGTGACAGACGCAACCCCATTGCCGCCAACACGATGGCGATCTGCTCGCGCAGTGCCTCGGCGTCGGCCCTGGTGCCCTTGACCATCAGACACCAGTCGTCGGCATAGCGGACCAGCCGAAAATTCGGAAGTCCGTGGCGAAGCCGCTTAGCCCGCTCCACCTTGCCGGTGCTCGGCCCGCCAGGAGCCTGGGCGTGTACTCGTCCAGCACCGACAATGCCACGTTCGCCAACAACGGCGACAAGATTCCGCCCTGCGGGGTGCCGGCGGTGGTGTCTTCCAGCTGGCGTTCCTCGGTGAGGATGCCCGCCTTCAGGAACGCCTTCACCAGAGCCAGAACGCGTTTGTCTCCGACTCGTCGCCGCACCCGGTCCATGAGGGCCGGATGCGAGATTTCGTCGAAACAGGCTTTGATGCCGCCTTCCACGATCCACTCGTAGCAACGAGGGCGGGTCGTGAAGAAGCGAACCTCGGCCACCGCGTCATGAGTCCGGCGTTTCGGGCGGAAACCGTAGGAACACGGCAGAAACTCAGCCTCGGAAATCGGCTCCAACACCAGCTTCAACGATGCCTGGACCACCCGATCCGCCACGGTGGGAATCCCTAGACGACGCAACTTTCCATTCGCCTTCGGAATCATCCGCCCACGCACCGGCAACGGGCGGAAACTACGGTCCTTCAAACTGTTCCGCAGCTCGTCGAGGAACTCCTCGACACCCTGCAACGCCGCGACCGAACGAGCGGTACGCCCGTCCACCCCGGCCGTTGCGGCACCCTTGTTCCCGCTCACCCGATCCCACGCCACCAACAAGAACGCGGGGTCGGCAACGAGGTTGAACAGGTCGTCGAACCGGCGATGAGGAGCATCGCGAGCCCAACGGTGCAGCTTGGTCTGGATCTTCAGTACCCGTCGGCGCGCCTCACATACGGCGTGCTCGAATTCGTCGGTATTCACCGGCGACCACTCCTCCTGATATTCCAGAACTTCCACTGCTGTCTTGCTGGTCCCCTTTGCCCTGCGGCCGCCTCTCGCGACCTCCACGACGGGTCGTCACGCCCGCGACTACTATCAGGACCTCCGCCCCACCCCAGCGCTCCTCGGCCGGACACGGGCCTTCCACCCGAACCGGACCGGCTGCCCGGACCGGGTGGGCGGAGCGCGGGGTGGTTCCCACGTTCACCGAACGATCGATCGGTCAGGGAGGCACCCAGCTCTACCCCGGCAGCATCGGCGCGCCTACGCCGCAGACCTTCGACGCGGCCTCCCCACCGCCGGTCAAAGACGGCTTCGGAGTCAACCACCACCACAAATGCCCTCGCGGGCGTCGCGGTGGAGGCTGTGCACTGCATCCCGGCCCATATCCACCAGATTTGAGCCCGCAGAGAGGTTACGGGGCGTCAACCACTGGTTCGCTTACGCTGTACCTTCTGACCTCGCTCGGCGAGCCCGCGCCGTCTGGCAGTGCCGGCACGCCTCGCCTTTGTCGGGGCCGCTTGCCACCCTCACCGGCGTTCCCCGGACCGGACTGCCCCCAGCTTCTCCCGAGCCGCTGCGACGGCCCGACGGAGACGGTCTCTCACCACCTCTCGATCCATCCAGCGCCTCGTGGCGCACTTGACCGGCGTTCAACCCGTTCCAGCGACTGCGCAATGTGGCGTTGGTTCTTGCCGGCTGCCCGGTGAGACGAACTGCGTTGGCGGCGGGGCAATTATCGGCTTGACACCTGACCGATCATGGCCGTCGCGATGTCGGTTGCTCCCAGGGGGGCGAAATGGTGCCGGAGCGGACCGTGTCGTGATCTGTCTGGCGCGCAACTCGATACGGCAACGTCAGTGCCTGAAATTCGACCGTTGGTTTGCCGCCAGCGCTACCGCGATGTCGACAAGAACTCCAGTGAGTGGCTGAGGTTGTGTTGCGCGGGGCTGGTCAGTCCCTGCTGGAGTTCCCATTCGTAGCCGCGGATCGCCAGCACGTAGCCACGATCCCACCCCAGGCGACCATGTCGTCGAGATCGGATCGGACCGCCTGGCCAGCGGCCACCAGGCCGACCTTCTGCCGCAGCATCACGTTGCCCGCTCGACAGGGCACTGAGGTTCCCCGCTTTTCGGAGACTTCCATACCAGGTTTGCTGTTTTAAGCCTGGAGGAAGGAAGTCTCGGTGGCAGCGAACAGGTAAGTGCCCGGACGAGCTGCGTGAACGCGCGGTGCGGCTGTATCGGGAGTCTGATCCCAAGCCGGTGATCGCCCAGCTGGGCCGCCAGCTCAACGTGCACCCCGAAGCCCTGCGGAACTGGATCCGCCAGGACGAGGCCGACCGCGGTGAGCGCGATGATCGGCCGACGACGGCGATGGTCGAGGAGAACAAGCGGCTGGCGAAGGAGAACGCCGAGCTGCGCCGCGTCAACGAAGTGCTGCGGGCAGCCAGCGCGTATTTCGCATCGGAGATCGACCAGACCCGGAGGCGGTCATGAAATTCATCGACGCACATGACTTCTCGGTCGGTCTCGTACTACGGGTTCTGGGTATCGCCTCGTCGGCCTATTACGGGTGGCGCAAAGCGCGCCACCTGCCGTGTCAGCGGGCTCGCACCGATGCCGGTCTGCTGATGCTCATCGATGAGATCCGCGGCCAGAGCGAGTTCGCCGCGACGTACGGCTCACCGCGGGTGTGGTTGCAGCTGTGTCGCCGTGGTGTGCTCGTCTGGCGCAAGCGGGTGGAGCGGATCATGCGCGTCAACGGTCGTCGCGGCGCCTACCTGCGCGAAGGCTGGAAGACCGGTTCTACCCGGCAAAACCCCCGCCACACCGCCGCGCCAGACCCGCTCGGCCGCGACTTCACCGCTACCGCGCCCAACACCAAGTGGGTGGCCGACCTGACCCGGATCCTGACTGGGGAAGGCGTGTTGTGGCTGGCCAGCGTGCGCGACGCGTTCTCCAACAAGGTCGTCGGCTGGCGCAGCGGTCCTCGCGCCGGCACCGACCTGGTGATCTCCGCCCTGGACTACGCCATCTTCTCACGCGCAATCCGCGACGGGCAGCTGATCCACCACTCGGACAAGGGCTGTCAATACACCGCGGTGCGCTTCACCCAGCGGTTGTGTGACGCCGGCATCGCCCCGTCCACCGGAAGCGCCGGGGGCAGCTTCGACAATGCACTGGCCGAGAACCTGTGGTCAACCCTAAAAATCGAGTCGATCTACTGGCCTGCAACACCTTTCGCTACCAGAGCAGAAGCAGAATCGGCGCTGTTTCGCTACATCGACGGCTGGTACAACCCGCGCCGCATCCAGGCCGGGCTGGGCGGACTCTCCCCCGACCTGCGGCGGCGCCGCGGTAAGGGCCGAACGACCTTGAGCAGCTGTGAATCGCCGTCGAACGTGTGCGAGCCGCCCCGGTTACCAGGCGCCGTAGTCGGTGCTGTTGGCTTGCCGGAGTGCGCTGACGTAATCCTCGCGTTCGCGTGCGGTTTCGTCGGCGCCGACGGGTGTGGCGAGCAGCCCACGCAGTTCCTCGACCGTGGCGTATGCCTTGCGCCCCATCCATTCACACAGGCCGTCGAGCAGTACGGCGGCGTGTTCGGGGCCGTGGCGCAGCAGTGCTGACGCGGTCATCACCACATCCGCGCCTGCCAGCAGGTACTTGATCAGCTCAGTGGAGCTCTCGACACCGGTCGTCGCCGCGAGTGACGCGCCGACCCATCTGCGCAGCAACGCAATCCATGTCAGCGGCAACCGAATCTCCGCGGGCGTGGACAACGACACCTCGCGCACCACGGTGAGGCTCTCGGGGTCGATGTCGGGCTGCAGGAATCGGTTGAACAGAACAAGCCCGTCAGCACCGGCCTCGTCGAGGTGCTGCGCCATCTCGGCGGTCGCGCTGAAGTATGGGCTGAGCTTCACGGCCACCGGTACGGTCACCGCGTCCTTGACCCGCGCCAGGATGTCGAGATGACGCTGCTCGACGTCGCGGCCGCAGATGTGCGGATCGCCGGGCAGGTAGTAGATATTCAATTCGATTGCGGCCGCGCCGGCGTCCTGCATCGACCGCGCGTAGCGGGCCCAACTTCCGGGCGTGCTGCCGTTGAGGCTGCCGATCACGGGAACCGAGACCGCGCCGGCCGCGCGTTCGAGCAGGCTCAGGTACCGGCGTGGGCCGTGGTCGGCGTCGGCTCCGGCCGGAAAGTAGGACAGGGCTTCGGCGAAGCTCTCGGTGCCTGCATCGGCCATTCGTGCGTTCTGTAGCTGCTCGCGGTGCAGCTGCTCTTCGAACAGCGAGTACAGCACCACCGCGCCGACGCCGGCGTCGGCGAGGCGCCGGACGCCGTCGACGGTCTGGGACAGCGGGGAGGCGGCCGCGACCAGCGGGTTGCGCAATGTGAGGCCCAGATAGCGGGTCGACAGTTCCATCAGTGCTCCCTGCGGGCATCGGCGGTGAAGCGTTGCCGATCGCGAGACGCCATCTCCTCGTACACCTTCCAGCGCTGAGCGATGGCCTGTTCGGCGAGGCCGAGCAGCCGGTCGTACTCGGCCGGATCGGAATTGGCCAATGTGCGGTACCGCAGTTCCCGGTTGCGGTAGGCGTCGAGCGGGATCCGCGGCCGATGCGAATCGAGCAGGAACGGGTTCTCCCCGCCCGCCCGCAACACCGGGTCGTAGCGGATCAGCGGCCAGTGCCCGCTGGCGACCGCGCGGTACTGCTGATCCATCCCGAGGCGCATATCGATGCCGTGCGCGATGCATTGGCTGTAAGCGATCACCAACGAAGGGCCGTCGTAAGCCTCCGCTTCGCGGAATGCCTGCAGAGATTGTTGCGGGTCGGCACCCATGGCGACCTTGGCGACGTAGACGTTTCCGTAGGCGATCGCTTGAAGAGCGAGATCCTTCAACGGCTCCGTCTTGCCGGCGGCGGCGAACTTGGCGACCGCGCCCAGTGGGGTCGCCTTCGACATCTGACCGCCGGTGTTCGAGTAGACCTCGGTGTCGAGCACCAGCACGTTGACATTGCGCCCGCTGGCCAGGACGTGGTCGAGCCCGCCGGACCCGATGTCGTAGGCCCAGCCGTCACCGCCGACGATCCACACGCTGCGCCGGACCAGGCTGTCCACCACGCTGCGCAGGTCAGCGGTCAGGGCGGGATCGAGGCCCTCGAGGCGGTTCTTGAGCTCGGCCACTCGCTCACGCTGGGCCGCCAACTCCGACTCCCGCAGCTGCGGTGCCCCCAGAATGGCGTCGACGAACTCGTTGCCGAGGGCGTCGCGTAATTCGGCGAGGCGTCGCCGTGCCAGTTGGGCGTGTCCGTCGCTGGCCAACCGTATGCCGAGCCCGAACTCCGCGTTGTCCTCGAACAGCGAGTTCGACCAGGCCGGGCCCCGCCCGCCGGCGTCGGTGGTCCACGGGGTGGTGGGCAGGTTGCCGCCGTAGATGGACGAGCAGCCGGTCGCGTTGGCGATCATCAGCCGGTCGCCGAAAAGCTGTGAGAGAAGCTTGAGGTACGGCGTCTCTCCGCAACCCGCGCAGGCGCCGGAGAACTCGAACAGCGGCTGCAGGAACTGGGTGCCGCGGACGGTGCCGAAGTCCACCCGGGACCGATCACCGACCGGCAGGGTCTCGAAGAAGGCGATGTTCTCTCGCTCGGCGGCCAACCGGGGCTCGCCGGGACCGAGATTGATCGCCTTGGTGACGGTTGTGCCGGGTATGACAACCGGGCAGGCCTCGACGCACAGGCCGCACCCGGTGCAGTCCTCGACGTACACCTGCAGCGAGAACCGGGCGTTCGGGAGGCCGACGGCGTCCAGGGGCGCGGAGTCGAACTGTTTTGGCGCCCCGGCCAGCTGGGATTGGTCGTAGAACTTGGAGCGGATCACGCTGTGCGGGCAGACGAAGCCGCAGTTGCCGCACTGAATGCAGCTGTCGGAGTCCCAGACTGCGACCAGCTCAGAAACGTTGCGCTTCTCGTATGCGGTCGTGCCGCTCGGGTAGGTGCCGTCCACCGGAAGTGCGCTGACCGGCAAGGCGTCTCCGCGCCCGGCCATCATCTCCGCGGTCACGGTGCGCACGAATTGCGGCGCATCCTCGGGCACTGTCGGTGCCGGTGTGCGCGTGGAGGTGACCAGTTCGGGCACCTCGATCCGGTGTAACCCGGCCACGGCGCCGTCGACCGCGGCCAGTTCCTTCCGCAGCACCTCGGCGCCGCGGTTTCCGTACATCTTTTCCACCGATTCCTTGATGCGGGCGATTGCCCGCTCACGAGGCAGCACGTCCGAGATCGCGAAGAAGCATGTCTGCAACACGATGTTGATCCGCCCGGCCAGCCCGGCCTCACGTGCGATCCGGTCGGCGTCGACGGTGTAGAGCCTGATCCGCTTGGCCAGGATCTGTTCCTGAACCGGCCGGGGCAGCGCGTCCCAGACCTTCGCGGCAGGCTGCCGACAGTTCAGCAGCAGCGTCGCGTCCGGGGCAGCCCGACCCAGCACGTCCACTTTGTCGAGAAACCGGAACTGGTGGCAGCCAACGAAGTTTGCTCCATTGACGAGGTAGGGGGCGCGGATGGGATTCGGCCCGAAACGCAGGTGCGACTCGGTCTGCGAACCCGATTTCTTCGAGTCGTAGACGAAGTATCCCTGGGCGTGCAGCCCTTCTTCGGACCCCAGGATCTTGATGGTGTTCTTGTTCGCGCTGACGGTGCCGTCCGACCCCAGCCCGAAGAAGACCGCCCGGAACGCGTCGGGCGCCTCGATGTCGAACGACGGGTCGTAGTCGACACTCGTACCAGAGACGTCGTCGTCGATACCGACAGTGAAACGGCGCCGTGGTTGCTCGCGAGCGAGTTCGGCGAACACCCCGGCGACCATGGCGGGCGTGAACTCCTTCGAAGACAGTCCGTAGCGTCCGCCGGTGATTCGCGGCATGACCGGTCGTTCTCCGTCGGCTTCCCCGTCAGAAAAGGTCTCGGCGAGTGCTGCGACAACGTCCAGAAACAACGGTTCGCCGATCGACCCCGGCTCCTTGGTGCGGTCCAGAACGCCGACCGTGCGCACCGTCGCCGGCAGCGCCTCGAGGAGCGCTCTGGTGGGAAATGGGCGGTACAACCGCACCTGCACCACGCCGACCCGCTCGCCCCGCTCGGCGAGAGCGGCGACGGTCTGCACCACGGTCTCGGCGCCCGAGCCCATCAGCACCAGCACTCGCTGCGCCTGCGGGTCGCCGGTGTAGTCGACGATGCTCATCTTGCGGCCGGTGCGCTCGCCCAGGCGGGCCATCAGGTCCTCGACCACACCGGGAACCCGCGCGTAGAACGGGTTCACCGTTTCACGCGCCTGGAAGAAGACGTCCGGGTTCTGCGCGGTGCCGCGAATGAAGGGGCGCTCGGGAGACAGCGCCCGTCCGCGATGCGCCCACACCAACTCTTCGGGCACCAGCGCCCGCAGGTCGTCGTCCGACAGCGTCTCGATCGTGTTGAGTTCGTGCGAGGTTCGGAATCCGTCGAAGAAGTGCACGAACGGTACCCGGGTCGCCAGCGTGGCCGCCTGCGCCACGAGCGCCAGGTCCTGCGCCTCCTGCACCGAGGCCGACGCGAGCATCGCGAATCCCGTTTGCCGCACGGCCATCACGTCCGAGTGGTCTCCGAAGATCGACAACGCCTGCGCTGCCACTGACCGGGCTGCCACGTTGATGACGGCCGACGTCAGTTCGCCGGCGATCTTGTACATATTCGGGATCATCAGCAGCAGACCCTGCGACGAGGTGAAGGTCGTGGTCAAAGCGCCGCCCTGCAGGGCGCCGTGCAAAGCGCCCGCCGCTCCGCCCTCGCTTTGCATCTCCACCACCGTCGGGACGGTGCCCCACACATTGGGCCGCTGCGCGCTGGACCATACGTCGGCCAACTCGGCCATCGGCGACGACGGTGTGATCGGGTAGATGCAGCACACCTCGTTGAGCCGGTAGGCGACCGAAACGGCGGCCTCATTGCCGTCCACCGTGGCGCGTGTCATTTCGGCTCCGGAAACATATCGATGGCGTGTACCGGGCACTGATCGAAGCAGACGGCGCACCCCGTGCACCTGTCGTAGTCGAACTTGTATCGGTGCCCGACCCCGAGTTTTATCACCGCGTCCTCCGGGCACGCGCCGAGGCAGCCGTCGCATTCGAAGCAGTTCCCGCACGAGAGGCAACGCCCCGCCTCGTAGGTCGCCTCGTCGGCGGACAAACCGCCGACGACCTCCTCGAAACTCTCGACCCGTTGTGCCGGCTCCAGTTCAGGCTGCTGACGTCGCGTTGCGTCACCGAAAAACCACAGGTGCAGCGAGGCGAACATCGCCGTCGGGTGTTTGACCGGGCGTGCGCCCGGCGCGCCGCGCAACCAGGCGTCGATGTGGTGGGCCGCCTTTTTCCCGTGCCCGACGCCGACGGTGACGGTGCGCTCACATGGCACCATGTCACCGCCGGCGAAGATGCCCGGACAGCCCGTCATCAGTGATTCCGAGACGCGCACGCTGCCGTCGTCATCGAACTCGACTCCCGGCAGCGTCCGCATGAACGCCGATTCCGTTTCCTGACCGAGTGCCATGATCAGGGTGTCGGTGGCCAGCGTCTCAAAACGTCCGGTCGGTCGTGGGTGACCTGCGTCGTCGAGTTCCATGACCTCGACCCGCAATTCGGGGCCGTCGAAGGCGCTGATCGTGCGCAGCCAGTTGATCCGCACACCCTCACGTTCGGCATCCTGCGCTTCCTCCTGGTGGGCGGGCATCTGCTCGCGAGTGCGCCGGTAGACGATGACCGCGTCCTCGGCGCCGAGGCGGCGGGCCACCCGGGCGGCGTCCATCGCGGTGTTGCCGCCGCCGTAAACGGCGACATGGCGCCCGATCGCCGGCCTTTCGCCGGAGGCGACGTCGTGCAGAAAAGACACCGCGTCCACCATCGTGCCGGCGTCGCGGGCGGGGATGTCGACTCGTTTGGCCAGATGCGCACCGACCGCGACGAACACCGCATCAAACCCGCCCTCGTCGCGCTCGGCCGCGAGGTCATCGACCCGATGATCGCAAGTCAACTCCACGCCCAGCGCGGCAATGCGGTTCAGCTCGACATCCAGCACGTCACGGGGCAGCCGGTAGCTCGGGATGCCGTAACGCATCATCCCGCCGGGCATCGCGCCCGCGTCGCGGATCTCGACCTCGTGTCCGAGGACTGCCAAATGGTAGGCCGCCGAGAGTCCGCTCGGCCCCGCGCCGACGACCAGGACCCGCTTGCCGGTGCGGGTAGCCGGCGGTTCGAACCCCCAGCCCCGCTCGCCAGCAAGGTCGCCGAGGAACCGCTCCACCGAATGAATCGACACCGAGCTGTCGAGATGGGCACGGTTGCAGACGGTTTCACACGGGTGATAGCACACCCGTCCGTGGATCGCGGCAAAAGGATTGTCGGCAACAAGCTGGCGCCAGGCCTGCTCGTGCCGGCCGGCGGTCGCGTGGGCAAGCCAGGCCTGGATGTTCTCCCCGGCCGGGCAACCGGCATTACAGGGCGGCAGCAAATCGACGTAAACGGGCCGGCGCTCGCGCACCGGCCCCGCCCGGGACCGCCCATGCAACAGGTCCGCAAGGGGCGTGACATCCCCCGACGGTCCGGCTGCGCCTGGACCGACGTCCCTGCCGGTGTGTTCGTCACCAGCCATTTCGTCAGGATACGGTGCGCCGGTGAATTCGGGGTGGCTGCGATCACCGCGCTGGATGGAAAGTTCGTCAGGGTCGCCTGCCTCGAAAGCTGTGCGGGCGGGGCGCGGGCTGTCGGCACTCAACGGCATAGTCATCCGGGAAATCGGACAATGGTGCCGGGCATCAGTTGAACGACTTTACCGCGGCATTCCACTTTGATTCCGGGAGCGTCGCGTGGATCCACACTGATGATCACTCCCCTTCCGCTGACCCGCAGATGCAGGTGCAGACCGCGGTAGTGGATCGGTAATGCCAGCACGCCAAGTGTTTCCGGCCAATGAGGGGAGAGGATGATGCGGTCAGACCGGGTCTCCAGCCCGGTGAAGCACCGCTGTATGAGGTCGACGCTGCCGGCCATGGCCGCCAGGTGAATGCCTTCGGATGTGGTGCCGCCCTGGATGTCGGAGACGTCAGACTTGAGCGCCTGTTGGAAGAACTCCATTGCACGATCGCGGTTGGCCCGGGCGAGCACCCAGGTATGCACCACACCGCTGAGCGTCGATCCGTGCGAGGTGCGGGCCACGTAGTGGTCAACCATTTTTGTGACCTGTTCGGACGTGAAGCGGTAGCCGAGCCGTTCGAGTAGTTCACCCAATTCCCTTGCCGACATCAGGTAGAGCAGCATGAGGGCGTCGGCCTGCTTGGATGCCTTGTACCGGTTCACGTCGTCGTTCTCGGCCTCGAGGATGCGGTCGAGGCGTTGGATGTTTCCGTACTGCCGGCGGTAGCGGTCCCAGTCCAGTTCCTCTAACTCGCCGTATCCCTCGAACTGGCTGATGACACCGTCGCGGAACGGGACGTGCATCCGTCGACTCACCTCATCCCAGTGCGCCAGTTCGTCAGTGTGCAGTCCGAGCGTTTCCATTAAGTCAAGTCGGTTCGGCAGCGGTAGCAGGTTCAGTGCGTCGAAGGCCCGCATGATCACCCAGACCGCCATCACGTTGGTGTACGCGTTGTTGTCGATGCCGTCGTAAGGTGCGTCGGGGTAGCCCGAGTGGAATTCATCGGGCCCGATGACGCCTCGGATGCTGTAGCGATCACGTTCCTGCTCGTAGGTGGCCCTGCTTACCCAGAAGCGTGCGATCTCGGCCAGCGTCTCCGCGCCATAGTCGATCAGGTAGGCGAGATCCCCGGTGACCTGATAAAAGTTCCAAGCACTATAGGCGACGGCGATGCCGATGTGGTGCGCACGAGCGCTCGAGTCGGGATTCCACCGGCCGCTGCGCGGATTGAGGTGCAGGCGTTGGCTTTCCTCGCGTCCATCACTGCCGGATTGCCACGGGAACATCGCACCGGAGTAGCCGGCCGCCTTGGCGGCGTGACGTGCCTGGGGCAGGCGCCGGTAGCGGTATCCAAGCAGCGACCGGGTGATTATGGGCAGCCGTAAGTTGAGCACCGGGTAGATGAACAGCTCGTCCCAGAAGATGTGCCCGCGGTATGCCTCACCGTGCAATCCGCGAGCCGGCACCCCGACATCGAGGTCGGAACTGTTGGGTGAAACCGTCTGCGGCAGATGCAGGAGATGCAGTCGCAGGATACGCAATTCGTCGGTGAAGTCGTCGAATTCGATGGACAGGCGCTCCCACAGATGTACCCAGTCATTCAGATGCCCGTCGCGCAACTCGGCGAACCGGCCGAGTCGGCTGAGCCAGCGCTCGGCATCGGCGGCAGGTTCGGACGTCGCGACATCGCGGCCGGTGAAGATCGGTCACGATCTTCTCTACTGTCAACGTGTCACCGACTGACACTTCGACGGCGATATCGTGACCGATCTCGGCTGCCTGCTCGACAAGGCGGTAGGTAGCCGGGACGGGAGTGCCGTCACGCCACACGATGCTTCGCGCCGCCATGGCAATAGGAACGCGCGATTGGGTCGTCTGAACTGTCAGCAGCACGGAGTTGTCAGAGATCTCCCGCTTTTCCACTAACCCGAGATGATCGTCGGCCAAGTCCCGGTAGCGCTCGACCAGTGAGTTGGTGACGTTGCCGTCCAGCGTCGAGCGAATCTCGATTGTCCCTGACCAATCCTCGGCGACGATCGTCGTCTCAAGAGCGCCAACGTGGGGCATGTGCATCGCGACGAATCGTTGTTGTGTCAGCGAAGTGGTGCGGCCCGCGTCGTCACAGAAACGAACCTTCCTCATCAGTATCGCGCCGCGAAGGTCGAGAGTCTGCCGGTAGGACAGCACCCTGACGGCGTCGATGTCGAACCAGCTGCCGCCCTCGACCCTGAACGTGAGGGCAAGCCAGTTAGGCAGGTTGACCAAGCTCTCGTTGTCGATTGGAGCACCCGATATGTTGTCGACGAGACGGTTGTAAACACCGGCGGCATACGTGCCCGGATAATGCACCTGGCCGGCCTTCGATTCGGGCGCAGCGCCCCGGGTGGCGAAGTAGCCATTTCCCACTGTGCACAACGACTCACGAAGCTTCTCGCTGTGCGGGTCGTACCCATCGAAGGTGAAATCCCAAGCCGGGGAAGCCATCTGGTGCTTGTAGGCAAGCCACCGCGACCCTCGTTGGAGGCATTCCCGCACCTGATCGGGAGTCTGCAGGGTAAAGCTGGCAGCCGTCTTGCGGTCGCCATCCTCGTCGTGCCGCACAACAATCCCGACGCCGTCGAATCGGACGGTGTCGAATGCGTCTTCGTCGGTGAGGTCATCGCCGATGTAGATCGGCATTAAGGATCCCGTAGCCTCGACGCGATCACGAATCCAGGTCAGGGCGGTCCCCTTGTCCCAGTCGATGTCAGGCCGCAGCTCGACGAGCATGCGCCCGCTCGTCACCCGGAGGCCAGCTCGCTGTCCCAGCCGATGTGTCGCAGCGACGATCTCACCGGCACGCCCCGGTGCAACCTCGCGGTAGTGCACCGCCACGGCAAAGCGCCTGTGCTCGACCCGTACTCCCGGTATCTGCGCCAGGGTGTCGCACAACTCGGCGGCCGCTTGCTCGAGGACAGGCATATAGGCGGCGGCCGCTTCATTCTGGTGATAGGTGCCGTCGGGTCCTGCCAGCTCAAACCCGTGGCTGCCGGCGTACCAGAGCCCGGGTGTGCCTACCCGGGTGCGGATATCGGCAAGGTCGCGACCGCTCAGGACTGCCACGGGGCACGCCGCCGCCACGAGATCAAGTGCCTCGGCTGCTCCGTCGACCAGCGTGGCCGCACCGGGATCGGCAACGAGGGGGGATAGCGTTCCGTCGTAGTCCAGGAACAACATCGACTCTCGTGCACTGGTGATACCGATCAGCTGACCGTAGGACATCAGCGCATTCGGGAGTTCCGAGATCCGCTTGTCACCCGTGCGAACGGCGACGTCGGCCAAGTCGGCGACCACGACGTCGGCGCCGTTGCGCGCCAAGTCGTCGGCGCTACCGGTCGGGTCGATGCCGATGACGAGCGCGAAACCGCCGCCGCGGCCCGCCGCCACTCCGGCGTGGGAGTTCTCGACGACGACACACCGTTGCGGCCGCACACCGAGTCGGCGGGAAAGTCGGCGGGTGGCCTCCAGAAGCACTGCGGGATCAGGTGGTTCGACTGTCCCGCGCTCGCCGGCGACTCCGTCGATGCAGATGCCGAACAGGTCATCGATGCCGGCGGCTTTCAATGCCTGCCGACACTTCGGGCTCGACGAATACGCCGCCGCAGCGATGTCGACGCCCTGCAGCTTTCGGGCAAGGTCGACCGTCGCCCCGAAAAGCACGTCGTTGGTCAGCGCAACGTCGAAGTTGAAGAGCGCCGCGTCGTGGTAGCGCGGGTCGATGGTAACCGGCAGCTTCATGGCGCGACTTTCTGCTGGAAGCGTGTGCGGTCTGCGGGCCGATGGAACGCATCGGCGTTCATTGGGACGGTGCGAACTGTTTCTCCACCTCGAGGATTTGGCGGGTGGTCTTGATCACCGTGTCGGGATTGAGGCTCATCGACGCGATGCCGACCCGGACCAGAAACTCGGCCATGTCCGGGTAATCCGAAGGCGCTTGTCCACACAGTCCCGAGTGGATTCCGTTGCGGCGGCAGCCTTCCACGGCCAGACGAATCATTTCCTTGACACCCTCGTCGCGTTCGTCGTAGTCGAAAGCCACGATCTCGCTGTCACGATCGACGCCGAGGGTGAGCTGGGTCAGGTCGTTGGAGCCTATGGAGAAGCCGTCGAAGCGTTTGGCGAATTCATCGATCAGGATCACGTTGTTCGGAATCTCGCACATCGCGTACACCTTCAGATCGTTCTCGCCGCGCCGCAGACCGAGATCGGCCATCGTCTGCAGGACGAGGTCCGCCTCGGCGATCCGGCGCACGAACGGGAGCATGAGAATGACGTTCGTCAGGCCCATCTCTTCGCGCACGCGCCGCATCGCGCGGCATTCGAGCGCGAAGCCCTCGGCGTAGGCGGGATGCGCGTAGCGGGAGGCGCCGCGAAAGCCGAGCATCGGGTTGTTCTCGGATGGTTCGAAGGCAGCTCCGCCGATCAGGCTGGCGTACTCGTTGGTCTTGAAGTCCGACATCCGTACTACGACGGGCTTGGGCCAGAAGGCGGCGGCGATCGTGCCGATTCCTTCGGAGAGGCGTTCCACGAAGAAGGTGCTTCCGTCGGGATAGCCCTGCGTGAGCCGATCGATCGTCCGGCGCGCCTCGAGGTCGTCGACCTTCTCGGGGTGCAGCAGTGCCAGCGGGTGGACCCGGATGTATTCGCTGATGATGAACTCCATCCGAGCGAGTCCCACGCCGTCGTTCGGCAGGAACGACGTCTTGAAGGCGAGGTCGGGATTCCCGAGGTTGATCATGATCTGGGTGCGCGGCCGCTTCATGTCCCCGACCTCGGTGCGCTCTACGTGGAAGGCCAGCTCGTCGCGGTACACCCGCCCGGATTCACCCTCGGTGCACGACACCGTCACGACTGCGCCATCGGGCACGCAGGTGGTTGCGTCGCCGGTGCCGACCACCGCGGGGATGCCGAGCTCGCGGGCGATGATCGACGCGTGGCAGGTGCGACCGCCGCGGTTGGTGATGATCGCGGCGGCGGTCTTCATGACAGGCTCCCAGTCGGGCGTGGTGGTGTCGGCGACCAGTACCTCGCCGGGCTTGAACTCGGACAGGTGATTGGGGTTCTCGATCCGTCTCGCCACGCCCGAGGCGATCCGCTCGCCGACCGAGCGGCCCTCGGCGAGTATCTCGCCCCGGCCTTCGAGCACATAGGTTTCCAGCGCCGTCGCGCTGCGCTGGGAGGCCACCGTCTCGGGGCGGGCCTGCACGATGTAGAGCTTTCCGTCCAGACCGTCCTTGGCCCACTCCATGTCCATCGGGCGGCCGTAGTGCGCCTCGATCGTGCACGCGTAGCCGGTTAGCTCCAAGACGTCCTGGTCGGTGAGGCAGAACCGAGCGCGGTCGGCCTTGGGTGTGGGGATGTTTCGGGTCGTGTACTTCGTCTGGCCCTCGACGAAGATCATCTTCACCGCCTTGTCGCCGATCAGGCGGCGTAACACGGTGCGGTGGCCGGCGAGAAAGGTCGGCTTGTGGACGTAGAACTCGTCGGGGTCGACCGCACCCTGAACCACGTTTTCGCCCAGGCCGTAGGCGCCGGTCACGAGCACGGCGTCGCGAAAGCCCGACTCGGTGTCCAGGGAGAACATCACCCCCGACGCGGCGAGGTCGGAGCGCACCATCTTCATCACGCCGATCGAAAGCGAGACCTTGAAGTGGTCGAAGCCCTGATCGACGCGGTAATGGATGGCGCGATCGGTGAACAGGCTGGCATAACAACGCCGGCACGTGTCGAGTAGACTCTCGGCGCCCTTGATGTTGAGATACGAATCCTGCTGGCCGGCAAAGCTCGCCGTCGGCAGGTCCTCGGCGGTCGCCGAGCTGCGCACGGCCAGACTCACGTCCTCGCCGTACTCCCGCTGAAGCCTGCGGTAGGCATCCAGAATCTCGGCGGAAAGATCGTCGGGCAGCCCGGCGCCATAGACGATCTCACGGGCGCGCTTGCCTTTGTGCGCCAGCGCGGCGACGTCGGCGGGGTCCAGCTCGTCGAGCTCGGCATGCAGACGGTCCCACGTGCCGGCCCGGTCCAACACGTAGCGATAGGCCTGGGCGGTGATGGCGAATCCGTGCGGGACCCGGACACCTTGCCCGGACAGCTTCTGGAACATTTCGCCCAGCGACGCGTTCTTTCCGCCGACCAGCGGCACGTCCTCGATGCCGAACTCCTCAAAAAAGCGGACGTAGTTGGATGTATTCATGACCTGTCCTCTCATAGCGCGTCGAACATGGGGGCAACATCGAGCCAGGCCCGCACGTCATATGGAGCCCCGATCGCCCGGTGTCGTTGCGCGGATCCCGCCCTCGAGGCGATTCCCGCGCCGTCAGCTCATCCGGGCCCCAATTCGGTGTCGGGTCGCGGCCACAGCGACCGTCGCGTGCGCGCCGGCTGGGGAACGCACAAATTCATGCCGGGTCGATCGAGCACTCCAGTGGTGCCAAACTCCCACAGGGGCACCTACGGAGCCAGGGCCGAAGGTAATCGAATGGGGTACGGCCCGACGGGAGGTGGTGTCAGCAGTGGCGGATGCATGCCCAGCCGCCCATCGCGGCGCCGGGATCGCCCATCCCTTCGGCCGGACCGGCGGCGAGCGCGAGGCTCCAGATCATGAACGGCGAAAAGAGCGGGCAGGGATGCGAGGACCTTGTCCTCTGCTTGCTCGGTCTCAAGCGTGGTCAGACTCGAGGTGGCGCGCAGTTGATGCGCTAGCCAGACGGCAAAACTGGCGAGGAGATCACGATGGTTATCCGGGTGGGCGTGAACGGTTTTGGGCGTGTCGGCCGAAACTTCTTCCGTGCGGTCGACGCGCAACGCGCGGCAGGCACCACCGACATCGCGATCGTGGCGGTCAATGACCTCACCGACAATAGGACTCTGGCGCACCTGCTCAACTCACCGTCATCGTCCGCGAGCCGGCGACGGTCGAGGTCGTCAACTCCGCATTCGCGGACGCCGCTGGCAGCGAGGCAGCGAGCTGAAGGGCTTCCTGGCCTACACCGAGGATCCCATCATCTTCTCCGACATCGTGACCGGCCTGGTCGCATCGAGCCTCCCGGCCTGGTCGCATCGACCCTCTGAGCCGCTCGTAGTCGCTGTGGGGCGATGTTCAGAGCAGCGGTGCTGACCAGCGCAGCAAGGTGCCTCCGCCGGGAGCATCCGCGATGGTGAGCACGCCGCCTGCTTGCTGCGTGCGGTGATGCAAGCTGCTCAAGCCACTGCCGGTGATGTCGCCGGGGAGGCCTCGACCGTTGCCGATAACCTCGATGCAGACGTCGTCCCCGACCTTTACCGTCACCGCAAGTCTGGTCGCCCCGGCATGCCGGACAGCGTTGCTGACCGCTTCGCGCACAACGGCTTCGGCGTGATCGGCGAGTGCAGCGCCGACAATCGACAAGGGGCCCACGAATTGAACCGTGGTCTCCAGATCGGATCCGCAGAACTGCACGACTACGTCGTCAAGCCGCTCTCGCAGCCGGGTTATGCCAGGCAGCGCACCGTGCACGTCAAAAATAGCGACGCGGATCTCCTGAATGACGCCTTCAAGATCGTAAATGCTGCGGGACAGTCTCTGCTGCACCTCGGTTGATCGCGCCCGCGGAATGGTCCCATGCAGAGCCAGTTCGATCGCGAAGATCCGCCGGATCGCGTGGTGGTCCAGGTGGCGGGCGATCCTGTCGCGCTCAGCGAGAATGTCTACTTCACGCAGCCGGCGCTGTGTGGACCCCAGCTGCCAGGCGAGCGCCGCCTGGTCGGTGAATGCGGCCATCATGTCGAGCTGCTCTTCGCTGAACGTCCGGGCGCCGCCACGCCGCAGCGCGACCAACACCCCGGTCACGGTATCGGTGGTGTGCAGCGGAAGCACCAGCGCTGGACCGGTATGTTGGACGCCGTCGATCGCTACGTCGAAGTTGTTGAGTCGTCGAGGGGTCCGCTCCACGAAGGCCTGTCCGATCGAGGTACCGGCGATGGGGATGGCATGGGCCGGCGTCGAGGTCACTGCAGCACCGGCGGTTTCCACGATCATCAGATTGGCCACCTCCGACGTGGGTATGTCGTGGTTGTTTGCGACGGCGACCAGTGTGAGTTCTGCGCCCGTGAGCCTCAGCGCTTGTTGGGCGATGGGCCGATATACCGTTGCGGGCATCGGCGCTGCAGAGTCGTTCGGTTCCGACGTCACGCGTCGCTCCGCCGGTTTAACGGCAGACATGGTCATTCAGTCCCAGATCCGAGGCCCTCGGTGCATGGACCACCGCTTCGTCCATGCGCACCGCGCGGTTCACGGCGACCACAACGTTGACGAAGTGGCGGGTGCGCAGACTTTGGTCGGCGGAAGCGGAAGGTAGGTGGGTGATGGCCGCTGCACATATTGGTCACCGGCGGCTCGTTCACGGGGTCGTCGAGCAGGTCCTCGGACGCTTTGACATCGGTCAGTGGGTCGAACCCGGGCGACTTCGCTCGGGTGACCCAGGACCGCGACCCGGTGTCGGGGCCGCAGTGCCACCGCACGGCGGCCTGTAAGGCTGCGTGTGGATCATGAATGGGTTCGGTCCGGGGCAGATCTAGCGGGGAAACGCCGGTGTTGGAACACAACGCAAGTGAAGTGGTCATGGTGACCTGACGTCCAGTGGATCATCGGAGTGTGTGAGGGTTCGGAGCTAATGCTCCTTGAATTAAGCGGCGGACGGCTCAACTCATCCCACCAGCTGATTCTCAACGCCCTCCACGCTACACCCGGTGGACTGCTCGTATCGACCTACCGAATCAACTTCGCGCCGCGTGGCGTGACTGAACCAGGCACGGCGACTGTTGAGACGAACTGTTGAGCGCACGAGGCGGTGCGCGTTCGCACAAGCACAGATCGAAACAATGACGACGCTGACAAGGCCGACCGGCTATCGGGGTTTGGCTTGTTTGGTCCGGCTGCTGGCCTCGCCGGTTTCTGATCCGCGATAGTGTGGGTCTCGGTGCTGGCGACGCTATATTATTGTTCTGACAACCATCTCGTGACGGTTGCGCCACAGGTAGGGGCTGGAGTTCGGTGGCGATTCCCAGCTCCGCCAAGACTATCCAAGACTATTGAGCGCAGGTATGACGGAGCTGACCGAGGACGCCGACGGGTTACCGTTGGGATCGCTGAGCCCGCAGCAAACCAGTGCTGATGTAGCTGACTTGCGGGCCGGGATCGACGAGCTGGCGGGCTTGGTGGCCGGCAGCCTGGGGTTACCTGAGTTGCTGGCTGAGGTGTCGAAGTTTGCGGTGCACGCGATACCCGGCGCCGAGGGCGCCGGGGTGACCTTGTTGCGGGTCGACCGGGTGGACAACATGGTGGAGGCGTTGGCCGCCAGTGCGCCTTTTGTCTCCGAGATCGACGAGATGCAGTACGTGACTCTCAAGGAGGGACCCTGCATCACCGCGGCGCTGGAGCGGCGCACGGTGCGGTCCGGGTCGTTGGGCGGGGAGAAGATGTGGCCGCGATTCGGCCCCCGGGTGGGCCGCCTGGGCGTGCACAGTGCGCTGTCGTTGCCGCTGCTGCTGTCGGGTCGGGCGATCGGGGCGATCAATGTCTACGCCCACGGCAAAGACGTCTTCGATGAGTACGCCGCCGAACTGGGGGAGCTTTTCGCCAAGCCTGCGGCGGTGGCGGTGCACAACGCCCAGATCCTCGCGCATGCGTTGGCGCTGACCGCCCAGTTGCAGACGGCGCTGTCGACGCGCCCGATGATCGATCAGGCGATCGGCCTGATCCGGGGACGCAGCGGGCGCAGCGCCGAGGAGGCGTTCACTCAGTTGCGGGCGATCAGCCAAGCGGAACACCGCAAATTGGCCGACGTGGCCCAACGCATGGTCGATGAAGCCGCGCGCCGCGCCCGCGCCCGACGCGACCCGACCTGAGCCCGAACCGCCATTCGATACACGGCCTAACTGGTCGCTGCGCGGTGTGACGCGCGTAGGTTGGAGGGCGGGGAACAGTAAGCGCGATGAGTCCTGGCTCGCGTCGCGCGTTCCCCACCGAGCAGGGCGACTCGTCTGTTCGGCACCGGCAGGCTCGATCCGCGCTCGGGAGCGCCCAGCGGAGCAATCCTTCCATGGAGATCGGTGCGGCCCTCGCCGCCGATTTGGGCATCCTCACCGCCGCCCTGGATGAGCCCGGCACCGATGTGCTGCACAGTCTGCACCAATTGGGTGTCGACGCCCAAGCGGCCGTGCCCAGCTATCTCGGGCTGAGCGTGACCGTCGACGGCAGTGACCCGCCATTCGCGTTCACCACCCTTGAGGACGGCGCGGCCGACGATCTTCACACCTCGCTTCGGCTGACGCTGCCCGGCGTCGGTGAGGGCCGGGCAGCGCCGTCGGTTGCCCTCATCCTCTACGCGAGCACGCCGGGAACCTTTGTGGACTTCGCCGCAGACCTGGCGTGGCTAACCGGCCGCCCGCCCAGCGATTTCGCGCTCGATCAGCATCTCAGTGTCCCCGCCGGGTTGGACACGGGGACATATCTGCGCACGGCGTCGGTCGTCAATCAGGCGATCGGTGTCCTCATCGGCCGCGGCTACACCCCGGGGCAAGCTGATCGAGAACTGAACACCCAGGCGGATAGCGCGGGCATCGATCGACACACCTCCGCCCAGTTCATCCTCGACACGCTCACCGGCGAGGACCCGGCCGACGCCGGGCGGGCCGAGCGGGAGCCCAACATCGGTTGAGTGTGTTAAACGGCGCGGCGGGCTGCTGCGCCCGCGCCATGTGGTGTCAGGGATGTTGAGATTCCGGCCAGTCCGGGACGAGATCAGCTGTCCGCCGCTGTCCTCGCCTAGCCCCCGTGCCGACCGCGGCCCCCTCTTTACGCTTGGTTCGGCGGACGCTGACTTGGGCTTCCGGCATATCCCTCTGCAAGCCGTGCTCGTCGTGGATCTCGCCGACCCGTGAACCCCCTCGCGCGCACCCGTCGGCTCATCGACGAGGTCAATCGCTGGACCCGCGGGGAAACGTGGTGCAGGATCCCGGAGTGGGTGAGCCACCATTCCAGCCAGGACGGCACGCATCTGCGGATCGTTCATTAACTCCGAGCTACCGGCTGTACGACTACCGCTGCGCTGTGTGCATAGCCACCGAGGTGATCGACGGAGATTCCTTCGACAAGTCGTGTAGGCGCACTAACGAAATGCTCATGCCAGCGAAGGTTGACGGAGTCACCCGGGCAACCGTGGTCGGTCAGTCACTCGGTGGCGGGGTGGCCATGCAGTTCAGCTATCAACATCGCGACTACTGCCAGCGACTGGTTCTCATCAGCAGCGGTGGGCTCGGGCCGGACGTGAGCTGGATATTGCGGATCCTGTCGGCGCCCGGAACCGAGCTGGTGCTGCCAGTGGTCGCGCCGCAGCCGGTGCTCAACGTCGACAACAAGCTGGGGTCATGGCTCATGTCGGCCGGAATACATTCGCCGCGCGCCGGCGAGATGTGGAACGCCTATTCGTCGCTGTCGGATCGGCAGACACGGCGGGCGTTCCTGCGTACGTTGCGCTCGGTGGTGGATTACCGCGGCCAGGCGGTCAGTGCGTTCGGCAAGATGCATCTAAGTTATGGATTACCCACCGTGCTGATTTGGGGTGAGCAGGACCGGATCATTCCTGTTGCCCACGGCTACGCCGCTCACGACGCCGTGCCGGGTAGTCGACTGGAGGTGCTCGCCGGTGTCGGGCACTTCCCGCATGTCGAGTCCCCGGCAGCGGTGGTGGACATCCTTGACGACTTCATCGCCACCACCGGGCGAGATGCCGATCTGACGAATCGAAAAGCCTGGTCAGAACCAAGATGCGGCAAAATGTCGACTGGCAAGATCCGATCCACACGGCTTGACAATTGCCCCCGAGGGGCGGAAGGTAAACCACGTTGAGACTCTCAACCAGTTTGGGACGAGGTCAGCCGTCCGCTGTTGTCCTCTCAGAGCAGTAGCTCGCGCCGAACACACCGGTGACAACCTCATATCCGGGGATCACCATGAATGCTTCACCCACCCTCTCCGCGCCGCCAGAGTGCGGCTTTCTTTCCCAACCATGGGAGGGGTCACACCGCACGGTTAGTTAGTCATCGGCTGAGGTCGTCGGTAGCCGTCATCAGGGCCCACGGCGACATCGACGCATCCAACGCTGACATTCTGACCGAGTACACGCTAGGGCATCTGATGCGTTGTCGCGGGCTGATCCTTGATCTGCGTGACGTGGATTTCTTTGGCAGCCTGGGCGTCTCGGCGCTGCACAGGGTATCCGTCTGCTGGTTGCGCGCCGGCAGGGCCTGGGCGCTAGTACCCGGTGAGGCAGTCTCCCGGATGCTGCGCATCGGTGATCCACAGGGCGTGCTACCGGCCGCGAGCACCTTCGAGGCAGCGGTGGCAACCGTCCAAAACCAGCCTCACCGTCCGCCACAGCTCATCGCCAGCCGCAGCGACCCCGGACAGTCCTGGAGATGCGATCGCACGGTGTGTATGGTCTGCGGCGGTACACGATAGGTCCGGCAGGAACAGCGGTGCGGAATATGTCAAGGCCGGTGAGACAGTTTCTTACGCGGATTTGATGAGTGCTTCGGGGGTTGGTCGGTTGATCCAGGCGATGGTGGGCAGTTTCGGTGGGGTGGGCCGGCGGTGCCGGAATCTGGCGGGGTTGGCGGCGTAGGCGGCAATCCAGGGTGGCGGCGCGTTGGGTCTGGATCTCGGTGGCGGTGCCGTAGTGCACCGAGGCCGCGGTGTGTAGCGCGACGCCGCTGTGACGATGTACGTGGTTGTAGTAATCGAAGAACACCGCGCAGAAGGCGCGGGTGTCTTGGATGGAGCCGAACGGCCCGGGAACGCCGGGCAGTACTTGAGGGTCTTGAAATTGGCCTCCGAGTAGGGATTGTCGTTGGACACGTGCGGGCGCCTGCGGCTGCGGTCCACACCCAGAGTCCCGGAAAGGTTGGTGCGCGGGCCTGTGACCTCGGGAGTTATCGTCGTGTGACCGGCGTGGCGGCTGTCACGGATGTGACCAACGGGTTTGGATGGGCTTGCAAAGCCAACCATCCGAACCCGAGGTCACATCCGCGTGCCATTCTCCCCGACATTGCCTGCCGAGACGAACACGACGCGCCGCGAGCGACTGTTGGCGGCGTTGCAGACAGTGCCCGATCCACGCGACCGGCGCGGGGTGCGCTACTCGTTGGCCGGGGTGCTTGCGCTGGCGGTCCCTCCTTGAGGGTCACGTACTGAATCTCGTCGATCTCGGCGACAAACGAGGCGCTGGCCGCCAACGCCTCCACCATGTTGTCCACCCGGTCGACCCGCAACAAGGTCACCCCGGCACCGTCGGCGCCCGGTATCGCGTGCACCGCGAACGTCGACACCTCAGCCAGCAACTCAGGTAACCCCAGGCTGCCGGCCACCAAGCCCGCCAGCTCGTCGATCCCGGCCCGCAAGTCGGCGGCGTCAACGCTAGCCTGCTGCGCGCTCAGCGACCCCGGCGGTAACCCGTCGGCGTCCTGAGTGAACTCCGTCAACTCTGTTACCTGCGCTCAATAGTCCAGCCCGAAGCCCGACATCCCTCAACGGAAGTGCGGCCTACCCGCGCCGCAACCGCCGCGAGATGCTTCTCGCACCAAGAGTACCGTCGCGAGCAGTTGTGGACCGCGCGCCGGTACCGCCGGTCCGAGGAACGCGACCTCACGCCTGTATCCGACCGGCCACCAGCAACGCTGGCGATCCTTGCAATGGGGCGCCCCAAACGGGATTCGGCGGGTTGGTCCCAGGGTGTAGCCTGGGAGGTGCTGGGAATCTCAGCTGGTTTGGGATGGGTTCGGCTGTCCGCCGCAGAACTTTGAGGAGCGTTGGCTCCGAGGCCCGTACGCGCCGGTGATCGTCTGCAGATCAGGATCACCATGACTGTCCCACAGAGTTTTTCCACTCGATTCGCCCCCTTACCGCGCCTGCGAACAACGACGGTTGGCTATGGCGTGGCCGCGGGCACCCCCCAGCACGGCTCGCCGACGGGTGCACGGCGATGAACGCGCTGGGCGTCGTCGTCGTTGTTGTGATCGTCCTGTCACTGCTGGTGCTGGTGCTGGCGGTGCGGATCGTCAAGCAATACGAGAACGGCGTGCTGTTCCGGCTGGGCCGGGTGGTCGGAGAACGCCAACCCGGGTTGCGGCTGATCATTCCGTTCATCGATGTGCTGCACCGGATTTCGCTGCGGATCGTGACGATGCCGATCCAGTCCCAGGGGATCATCACCCGCGACAACGTCAGCGTCGACGTCTCGGCGGTGGCCTACTTCAAGGTCGTCGACGCGGTGAAGTCGGTGGTGGCGATCGAGAACATCTACGCCGCGATCGATCAGATCGCCCAAACCACGTTGCGCAAGGTGGTCGGCCAGCACAGTCTGGACGAGACGCTCTCGGAGACCGACAAGATCAACCTCGACATCCGCGCGATCCTCGACGGCATCACCATCGAATGGGGTGTGCAGGTCACCCTGGTGGAGCTCAAAGACATCCAACTGCCCGACAGCATGAAGCGGGCGATGGCCCGCCAAGCCGAAGCGGAGCGGGAGAAGCGCGCGAAAATCATTGCCGCCGAAGGTGAATCGCTGGCCGCTGCCGCCTTGGGCGACGCCTCGGACACCATGATGGGCCACCCGCTGGCGCTGCAGTTACGCAATCTGCAGACCCTGGTCGAGCTCGGCGTCGACAAAAACAGCACCGTCGTGTTCCCGGCACCGTTGATGTCGACCATCGCCGAACTCGGAAACTTCCTGGCCCAGGAAAGCCGCGCAGCAGTCCGACCAGAGCCACAGCCACCGATTCCCGTCCCGGCAGCGGTGCCCAACGGAACCCCCGCCGCGGAAAGCCGGCCGTGATCGCCGCGCTGATCGTCATGTCGTGGATCGGGTGGAGTTACTGGCTGATCTGCCGCGACATGCGATCCCCCCGGGTGAGGACGCCGGTTGCCGCGCCGGATCAGCGCGGACCCCGCGCGGCTGCGGTGCGTGGCCTTGAGGACGAACCCGATCAGTGGCCCGCCGCCCGCGGCTCCTGGACCGCACTGGACGAGCGCCAGCTCGTCCGGCTGCTCACCGACTCCGCGCCATGACACCGACAAGCCACGAACTCAACCGCCAGAGCACCCCCGACGTGTCGAGCAAAGGACACCCATCACGAGCACCCAAACGATGACGAGCACCCCAACGTTGGAACCGGAACTGCTGCACAAGATGGACGCGTATTGGCGGGCGGCGAATTACCTGTCGGTGGGCCAGATTTATCTGTACGGCAATCCGTTGTTGAAGCGGCCGCTGGCGCTTTCGGATGTGAAACCGCTGGTGGTGGGGCATTGGGGCACCACGCCGGGGCAGAACTTCATTTACGTGCACCTCAACCGGGTCATCACGAAGTACGACCTGGACATGTTCTATGTCGCCGGCCCCGGCCATGGGGGTCCGGCGCTGGTCGCCAACACCTACCTCGAGGGTTCGTATTCGGAGATCTATCCCGACGTCAGCCGCGACGAGTCCGGACTGAAGAAGCTGTTCACCCAATTCTCTTTCCCCGGCGGTATTTCCAGCCATGTGGCACCGACGACTCCGGGATCGATCCACGAAGGCGGGGACCGACGACGCCGATGCGGGCTTGTGCCACGGATTTCATGCTGGCATGAGAAAGTCCCGTATTCGAACTTGATCTCAGACGCTGGAACCCTGGCGTAGTGGAGGAGAGCGATCGGAAATCGGTTCCAGTCGGGGCCGAAGTGCTCGTGCGATGTAGGTCGATATGCAGTGCCCAGTGACTCGGTGACCTCGGCGGCTCTTGCTCGCGCGTGTTCCTTGCGTTGGGGTTTGACCCAAGATGGACCCATGAAGGTATTGGTCACTAGCTCGCGGATGCCGTTCGCGCTGGGGATGGTGCGCATGCTGGCGGCTGAGGGCTGCGAGGTCTATGCCGGCGACGACCACATGCTGTCGGCGGGGAACCATTCGAAGTATTTGGCGGGTCATTTCGTCTATCCGCCGGCGCGCAGCGACACGGTGGGCTTCCTCGCCGAGCTCGAACGGATCGTCGGCGAGTACGAGATCGACGTGATCATCCCGACTTTCGAAGAGGTCTTCTACATTTCCACTCAGATCGAGCGGCTCAGTCGGGTCACGAAGATCTTTGCCTCGCCGTTTGCCACGCTGGCCCGTCTGCATCACAAGGGGGCGTTCGCGCGGCTGGTCAAGCACCTCGGGCTTCCGATCGCCGAGACCGTCCTAGTGGCCTCCGACGGCGAGCTGCGTGAGGCTATCGATCACCTCGAAAGGTACTTTGCGCGCGCCGCCTTTTCGCGCGGCGGGGCCGGCTGTCTGACTAACACTGGTCCGCTGGCCGGCGCGCTGGAGATATCCGAGGTCCAACCCACGCCGGCGTCGCCCTGGCTGGTGCAGCCGTTCGTGGACGGTGAGACGGTCTGCACCTACAGCACCGCTCACCAGGGCCGTGTCAGTGCGCATCTGATGTACCGAATCCCTCGGCAGCGGAAGCACAGCACGGGCATCCAGTTCGAGGCTGTCGACGCAACGGAGTCGCTGAAGCTGATCGAGCCGATCGTGGCCGAGCTGGACTATACGGGCCAGATCTCCTTTGACTTCCTGATGACCGATGACGGCCTGACCTTCGTGGAGTGCAATCCACGCGCCACCGACGGCCTGCTGCTGATGCCGCGAGAAGAGCTGGCGGCGGGGCTGCTCGCCCCGCGGCCCGAGACGTTCGTGCTCCAGCCTGGGGGCCGAGTGCAGCTCGCTTTCGCCGTGCTGGCCGATGGCTTCGCTGATCGTCTGGACCGTCTGCCCGAGACGATCGGTGACCTCGCACAGGTGCGAGACGCAGGCAGTGGTTGGCACGATCCGCTGCCCACGCTGTACTCGACGCTGGCGATCTGCCATTCCGTCGGTCAGAGCTTCCGCGAGCACATGGGCAAGGTAGTGGCCATTGCCGGCGACATGGCCTGGGACGGCGAGTACATCGACGGAATGTCGCAGGACGACGCGATGCTACTCACCCGTCTGGGCCTCCAGCGCGGCGAATCGTAGGACGCTGCGCCGTTTATCGGTAGAAATCTCCATTGTGCAGCCCGAGATATGCGGGCTACCTGCATACTTACCGCAGTAAACGTGCATCCCTTCGATGGTGGGGAACTGGCCAGAGAGAATGCGCGCCACGCCGGACGTTGGCGTTGCTTGCGCAGACAGATTCGTGCCGGAAATATGCCTCGTGAAGCTACAGGCGATGTTTGCAGGACGCCGGCCTTGAACGTGTACTAGTCGCGGGGAACCGCCTGCCAGTTAGGGGCGAACCTGGCTGGACAGCCACGGCGACCCCTCGACGGTTGGTCGTTCGGGGTGTACTTTTGCACTCCGGCGATCCGCCGGCCAGGAGCTGTCTGGGATCAGGCGCCTGCTCAGATCCCCGTCTGCCCGGCCTCACGCAGTGGTGTTGGCGGTGGCGAGCTGTGATCGGACGCGTACTAGCGGCGCGTGGGGGTTCTGTGGCTGTGGGATGGCCGCGAGGGTGAAGTCGGCGATCGCGCCGGGGCGAAAGACCAGGCAGTGCGTGGAGCCGCCGAATTGGAAGTAACCGAGTTCTTCGCCCTTGGCGATGTGGTAGCCCGCCGTGATGTTCGGGTGGATGTTGCAGGAGGAGACCTCCACCATGCCGACCGGCACGAAGGCCAGCAGGCCGATGACCGGATCATCGGCTTGGATGAGGAAGATCGCCCGCGCGGCGACATGGGCCAGGTAGGACTGCGAGTCGGTTTCGGAGTAGTAGGTGCCCTCCTTCAGGAACGCCCGCACGATCGTCCCGGCGACCGGACTGTGCCACCGGTGGTAATTGGTGGCGCTCAGAAAGCCCTGGTAGACGGTTCCGCCGACGAACTGTTCGACCGAGTCGTCGTTGGCCAGCATGTCCTGCAGCGAATAGGGTCGGCTCTTGATCCAGAACCGGTCCTGGCGCTGAACGTCGGTGCTGATCCGGTGCGGCGTGGACTCACAGGCACTGACGATCACCGTGTCGTCCTGCGGTGAGGCGACCGGACGTGCACCGTCGGTGAAGCGTCGGGTGAAAAAGTCGTTCCAGGAGACAAAGCCCCAGTGCTCGTCGTGCGGGTCGTGCTCATATTGCTCGATCCCCACCGCCCGTTGGGCCGCAGCACACTTCCAGCCCGTGGGCGAATCGTTGAGCACGTACAGCGAATCGGGGCCGCTGAGGAACTCACACCACGCGGTCAGGATCTTCTTCAGCATCGCGTTGATGCGTGGGTCGCGGAAAGCGGCCAACCCCGCCGGGGTTCCCGTCGCCCAGTCCAAGATCGCGCCTAGCGGGATAGTTACCACGTTCTCACCGAACTCGGGCGCCATCGTCAACACCTCATTGATCAGGCGCACCAGCTGCGGCACACTCTCCAGGTGCCGTTTGCGGTACCGCTTGATTCGCGGCACTTGGGAGATCATCTCGTTGACGTACAACCGCACCACCGGGTCGGTGTCGATCAACTCTTGGAGCTCGGTAAGCACCGGATGGAGCGCTACGTGCTCACCCTTTGCTTCCACCCGCTCTCGGTGCCCCTCAAGCCAGGACTCCAAATCATCCTGATCCAGCGGCAACCAGCCGGCCCGCCGCCGCACATCCCCACCATCGGGACCAGCCGCCATACCCCCAAACCTACGCCATACCCCCAAACCTAACGGAAACGGTTTCCCTCAGACAGTTCTGCTCCTTGTCGCCAACCGCAACTCGGGGCCCCCTTAGGATCAACTCTTCAGATAGCGGCACGCGGTCGCCCGTCCCATCCCGAATGCTTCGGCCAGACCGCGCACAAGTTCACCGGTCGCGGCAAGACGGAGCAACTGCTCTTGGCGCTCAGCGCTGAGTTGGGGGTTTGGTGGCCGGCAATCCCGCGCGCGGCGGGATTGCCGGGACACGACATCACGCTCGCGGCCAAGTTCGAGTTCGACTTCGGCCAGCGCGGCCATGATGGCCGCCACGGCACGCCGGCTAGCAGCTATCGCTACTTCGACGTGGCCAACAGCCGCCAGCCCAAGATTTCCCATCGTTACAAACGAAATACCCGGTCCAAGTAGCCCGCGACGAGCGCGTCCGCGCGGCCGCGTGCCGCGACGGCCTGCCGATCAGCCTCTGCGAGCAGTTCGGCTGGATCTACGACGTGGGGGTGGGCCCGCGTCTCTTCCCCGTTGTCCAACCAGCGCTTGATTCCGGCCGTGGTTACCTCCGGATGAAACTGCACGCCCAGGCTGCGGCCGACCCGGTATGCCTGCACGGCAGCGGCGTTCCTGGCCAGTTCGATCGCGCCCGGTGGCGGGGTAAAACTGTCGTAGTGCCATTGGAACCACGGGCCGGCCGGGATCAGCGCGGGCACGTCGGAGTCGATACGCACCCAACCGACTTCCGGGTCCTTCGACCGGGCGACCGAACCGCCCAGCGCCCGTGCCAGTACCTGGGCGCCGAAACAGATGCCGAGCACGGCACCGCCGGCCGCGACCGCCCCGGACAGCCACCGTAGCTCGGGCGTTAGCCATCGGCCTATGCCCACGTCGTCATAGGCGGCCCACGGCGCGCCTAGCACCACCAGTAGGTCGTAGTCCGAATTGTCCGGAAAGGACACCTCGATGTTCGGTGAGTCGTGTCGATCCGCAGGCACCACCAGGAATTCATCCACCTTCCAGCGTCGATCGGACAGCGCATCGCCGATCAGGCCGGTGGACGACACGGCGTCGTGCAAAACACACAGCGCACGCGCGGTTACTCCCCTCGGTGAGTGGTGACGCGGATCGGTACCGCTGGATCCCGTTCGCGAAGTCGCTGCGCACCCTGCGACGTCTCCCGCTAGCCCGATGTGCTTGATTCGTGGCGGCAGCGTCTCGAACATCACCCGGATTTCCAGGCGGGCCAGTTGATTGCCCAGGCAAAATTATGGACTTTCCTTTCCGAAGACGCCAGCACCTGCCGGCTACCCCGCTGATCGGCCAGCGTCGGGCCAGCCGCGGCGACGTCGAGCAACTCGACACTGCGCCACCAAGGTGTGCAGCAGATCGGCGACGTCGTAGTCGTCCGCCAGGGTGTCGGCCGACGTTGACACGACGCGACGAAAATGCGTCGAGCACCTGCTGTTCACGCTCAACCTACGCCAACCACCTCCTGAAGAATCGCTTCGCGCTGCTGGCTTTTCACTGCGGTCCTCGTCCAACCACAGCCCCGCCAGCCGGACGCGGCTCGGACACGTAGTAGCGACACGCCCGCATAACGACACAGGTGGGTCTGTAAGTTAAACGGTGTAACTCCTGAGGAAGAAGGAGAACACTGTGACTGATGTGATTATGGATGAGAAGTGTGATTATGGATGAGAAGATCGTCGAGCGGCCCGACATGCAGGGCGCGGTCCGGCTGGACGACCTCGACGAGCAGCTGATCGGGCAGCTGGTGGATCGGGCCCGCTCGGAAGGGCTGCGGCTGACCGGCGAGGACGGCCTGCTGGCTCAGTTGACCAAGCGGATCATCGAGTCCGCCGCCGAGGGCGAGATGGACGTCCACCTGGGCTACGCCAAGCACGACCCGGCCGGCCGCGACGGCGGCAACTCCCGCAACGGAGCGCGCGCCAAAACGGTGCTCACCGACATTGGGCCGGTAGAGGTCGCGATGCCACGCGACCGCGACGGCACGTTCGAGCCGCAGATCGTGCGCAAGCGGCAACGCCGGCTGTCCGGGATCGATGGACTGGTGATCTCGTTGTCGGCCAAGGGATTGACCCATGGCGAGATCTGCGCGCACCTGGCCGAGGTGTACGGCGCGCAGGTGTCCAAGCAGATGATCTCCACGATCACCGACCGGGTGATCGAGGGCATGAGCGAGTGGCAGAACCGGCCGCTGGATGCGGTGTATCCGGTGGTGTTCATCGACGCCATCAACGTCAAGATCCGAGAGGGCAACGTCGCGAACAGGCCGATCCACGTCGCGCTGGGTGTCACCGTGGACGGCGCCCGCGACGTGCTGGGGCTGCGGGCCGGCGAGCACGGCGACGGGGAGGGATATGGAACGAGCACAGGCTCGTTTGGCCAGATTCGGGCTGCTGCCTGAGCTTTTCCCGCCGATTGGCGTGTCGCTGATCTTCCAGGTGTAGGCCAGTGAGTTAAGGTGTCGCCTCGAAACACCAGGTGCGAGGAAGGTGTGCGGGGTGGGCGACGGGCGGCTGCGGGTGATCACGGGCGAGGTCGCGCCGGTCGTCGAGACGCGGGATCCGCAGCGGTTTCAGGCCGAGTGCGTGGAGGCGTTCGTCGCGTCGTGGACCGCGCGAGGGTTCGCCGAGTCGACGATCGCCAACGACGTTGGGGTGTTGGAGCGGATGCTGGCGGCGCTGGGGCGCCCGGTGTGGGAGGTGACCGCCGACGATGTGGACCGGGTGGTGGGCGAGCTGGCCAGCTCGGGTCGGGCGGTGTCGACGCGGCGCAACTATCTGCAGGTGTTCAAGGGCTTTCACCGGTTCCTTGAGGTCCGCAAGGCGGCCGAGATCGAGGCGGCGTTCGGGGTGCGGCTGGGCTGTCCGCTGGATGAGTTCAACGCCGCCCGCCACGTTGGCGACGACACGCCCGCTGCGGAGGCGCCGCCGACGCCGGAGCGGGTAGCCGGGTTCTTCGAGTTCCTGAAGGGTCGGATCGCGACCGCTCGCAAGTACGCGCCGGCCGCGCGGGATTATGCGCTGTTCCGCACGCTGTATCACGCCGGGCTGCGTTCGGAGGAGGTGGTGATGCTGGACCGCTCGGATGTGCATTTCGGGCGCGGCCCGTTCGGTAAGTTGCACGTGCGGTTCGGCAAGGGCGCCAAGGGATCCGGGCCGCGACCGCGCTGGGCGCCGATGCTCGACGGGCTGGATCTGGTGTTGCGCTGGTATCTCGACGATGTGCGCGGCCGGTTCCCGGATAGCCCGGTGTTGTTGTGTGACGAGTCCGGTGGACGGATGGCCGCGGCCACGATCCGCAACCGGTTGCGGCATTTGATGAGCGTGGAAGGACGACCCGACGCTGAGTGGTTCAGCCCGCACGCGATGCGCCGGGCTTGCGCGACCCACAACTATGAGCGTGGCGTGGATCTTGTTGCCATTCAACAGCTTTTAGGTCATTGGACGGTGGCGTCAACCATGTGGTACGTGCGCCCGTCGGAAACCTTCATCGAAGACGCCTACCAGCGCGCGATCTCGGCGACACTGAGCGAACTGACCGGACAGGGGTGAGTATGCAGATTAGGTGGAAACTTCGGATGCCCGCCGCCCAACGCGAGGTGTGGACCGGCGCCCAGCTGCAACGGCTGCTCGCGGAGAAGGCCGGATTGCAGCTGTCCTCGGCGTCGGTGTCGGCGTTGTTCACCAAACAGCCCAGCCAGATCAAGCTGTCTACCCTGATCGCGTTGTGCACCGCTCTGGAATGCACACCCGACGACCTGTTCGACGTCGATACCACCCCTGTCGCACAACCGATTTCACCGAAGCCGGCCCCTGTCGCGGTCAACGACGCGCGGAGGTCGCGGCGTGGCCGGTCGATGCCTCCGATCTGACGATGACCCGACGGGTCGGGGATTGTCGACGGTGTGGCCGCGCGGTCGGCAAGCCCGACCGTGACCTGTGTGCTCGATGCCACTGGGCAGCCTCTCATGCGCCGGTCAAGCATCCCTGCCCGCGCTGCGGGGTTGACCGGGTCTTGCAGCCGGACACCGGCCACTGCGTGCGCTGCTCGCGCACCTGCCGGATCTGCGGCGGACCGGTGCTGTTCGTCGACCGCGACCTCTGCACCCAATGTGTCCGACGACAACGCCGCGACGCCAACCGAATCGAGTGCCCGCGCTGCGGGAAACGCAGGGTCCTGCGGCCGGCGACTGGTTGGTGCGGGTCGTGTTCGCGATCCGGCCGGCCACCAAATCCCGACGCGGCGTGTGTCGACTGCGGGCAGCTCACCCGACTCTACGGTGCGGGACGGTGCCGAAACTGCTGGAGCCGCTCGCCGCACCGGATCCCGGTCCGTGCCGCCAATGTCGCTGCGACATTGGATGATCCACCCGACTGGCTGAGCGACTTCGCCGTCTACCTGGTCGGCCGCCATCACCGCGACCGTGCCTGCGCCATGCTCACCCGACTCGGCAAGCACCTGGCCGACAACCACCCGGCGCATCCGCAGACACTGCTGGAATCGGTTGACGCCGACGAGCCGCTCGCGCGGGCCCTGGAAGACTTCCTCACCGCGAACAAGCTGGCGCTGCCGCCCGACCGGGCAGAACGCCGCGCCGCGACCCGACGCCAGTCCCGCATCGACGCGGTGCCCGCACCGCTACGGCCGGCAGTGACCGGATTCGCCGAGCACCTCGTCACGAGTCGTGACCGCGCCCGCCGCGCGGGCACCCACCCGCGCGGGCACGCTGCACTCGAGGCCCGACTCACCGCACTGCGCGACTTCACCCAGTTCTTGACCACCCGCCGCCGCAAAACCGACTGGGCCACCGTCGATGTCGGCGACGTCGAAGCATTCCTGCACGCCCATCCCGGCCGACGCGCCTCCTATCTGACCGGGCTGCGCCAGTTCTGCCGCTACGCCCGGCGGCGCCGGCTTATCCTCATCGACCCCACCGCCGGCCTGAACGCCCCGCAAACGATGGCATTTCGCGGACCGACCCTGCCCGCCGACCGGCAACGCGAACTGTTCCGGCGGTGGAGCACCGGCCCCGACGTGCACCCGCACGAGGCGCTCGTCGGACTGGCCGCCCTGCTGCACGGCGCCACCACCCAAGAACTGAAGCACCTCACCGACGACGACATCGACCACGAGTCACGCCGCATCCGGCTCGGTCGTCGACCACAACCGACACCGCTGGACCCATGGACCTGGACCACATTGCAACGCTGCCTTGACCATCGTAAGAGACTCGGCAGCAACAACTCCCACGTTCTGATCACCATGCAGACCAAAGCCACCCGAGCAGCGGCCTCCGACAGCTACCTCAAGAACACCCTGCGCGCGGTCGGCATTCAACCCCGCATCCTGCGCTCCACCCGCCTGGTCGACCTCGTCGGCACCGTCGACCCCAAACTCGTCGCCGACATCTACGGCATGACCAACGAGGCCGTCATCGCCTACCTCGCCGAACATGTCGATGACGCCCGCCTGCCCAACCCGTGACAATTCAGGCGCCACCTCGCACAGGTTCGCGCGAACCCGTGCGCTTTCGCCAAGTATTGGCTGCGCGTTCTGTCGGAGATCAAAACAGAGGCGCGGGTGACGTGTGCATCGTGGTCTGCGACGGCCTCAAAGGGCTGCCCGACGCCATCGCCAACGTGTGGCCGGCCGCGATCACCCAAACCTGCGTCATTCACCTGCTGCGCAACAGCTTTCGCTACGCGTCGAAGAGAGACTGGGCGGCGATCGCCAAAGATCTCAAGCCGGTATACACCGCGGCCAGCGAGGCTGCGGCACTGGACGCGTTCGTCGCGTTCAGCGAGAAATGGGAACAGCGCTATCCCGCGATCATCAAACTGTGGGAGAACGCGTGGGCCGAGTTCGTCCCACTCCTGGCCTTCGAGCCGGGGAGTCCCTCGCGGCTGCCAACCCCCGAAGCACTCATCAAATCCGCGTAAGAAACTGTCTCACCGGCCTTGACATGTTCCGCTCCGAAGCTCAAACGCGTGCGATCCTCGCCGCGTTCACCGGGCAGACAGCGAAATCTCGGAGAAACCGGATGCTGCTGATCCTGCTGTACGACACCGCGGCCCGCGTGGGCGAGATCACCGGCCTGACCCTGCAGGATCTGTGCCTGACCGAGCCCGGGCAGGTCCTGCTTACCGGCGAGGGCAACAGGCCCCGCGTCGTACCGCTCACCGAGAAGACCGTCGAGCACCTGCACGTCTACCTCGATGAGTTCCACCCGAATATCACCAAACTTCCTGCGACCCGGCCGTTGTTCTACGGTCTGCACCGCGGGCGAGCGGCCGAACTGTCCGCTGACACCGTCGCCGCCGTGCTCAAGCAAGCCACCGAATCCGCACGTGCTCAACGCCTTTCGATCCCGGCGAACATCCACTGCCACTTGCTGCGCAAAACCAAGGCGATGGATCTCTACCAGCAGGGCATCCCGCTGCCGATCATCATGCGCCTCCTCGGCCATGAAAACGCTTCCACCACAGCAGCGTTTTATGCCAAAGCTCGGGAATTGCATCAGATGGGCGCATTCCCGCAGGTCGCCAGCTAAACAAGGTGCGGGAATGGTGCCGTTGACGCGCATGATCCGCTCCACCCGCTTACGACCGACCCTGACGCCGCGCTTACGCAGCTGCAGCCACACCCGCGGCGAGCCTAGGTGGCCGCGAACTCGCTTTGGCCGCGGATCTCATCGATTGCCACAAGCAGCTCGGCGTCCTGGCGGGCACGGGGGCTCGGGTTGACCCGCCGGGCCCGCCACCCGTAGTAAGTCGATACCGCCACACTTAGGACCCGTAATACGAGACCGACCGAGAAGTCATGGGTGTCAATGAAATTCATGACCGCCTCCGGGTCGGGCCGATCTCCTGGGCGAAATAGGCGCTCGCCGCCCTCAACACGTCGTTGACGGCCCGAAGATCCTTGACCTGCGCGCGCAGTCGCCGGTTCTCCTCGATCATCGCCGTCGTCGGCCGGTCGTCTCGCTCGCCACGGCCGGCCTCGTCCTGGCGGATCCAGTTACGCAAGGCCCTCCGGATGCACGCTCAGCTGCCGAGCCAGCTGCGCGATCACCGGCTTCGGCTCAGACTCCCGATACAGCCGCACCGCGCGTTCACGCAGCCCGGCCGGATACTTCCTGTTCGCTGCCACTGCAACACTTCCTTCCTCCAGGCTCACATGATCAAACCTGGTTCGGAAGTCTCCGAAAAAGCGGGGGAAGCACATTGCATGATCACGTTCGCGGCGGGCAGCAATACCGCGGCTGGGTTCAACAGGTCGGCGATCCGGGTGGCGTGCCGCTTCATTACCCGAGTAGACCACGTGTGAGACGCTGCCAGAGTGTTTGGGACGACGCGGCATGCCCGGGCCGTCGGTATGCTGGCCGGCTACCTGGCCGACCGGGTGCTGACCGATCCGCAGGTCGGTCATCCGGTTGCCGGATTCGGCGCCGCGGCAGCGGCAATGGAGCGGCTCACCTACCGTGACACCCGCATCGGCGGCGCCGCCCACGTCGGTGTGCTGGTCGGCGCGGTGAGCGTGTCCGGTGCCCTCCTGCACCGGCACGCTCGGCGGCGTGGCCCGCTGTGGTCCGTCACTGCGACCGCGGTGGCCACCTGGATAGCGCTCGGCGGAACGTCCCTGGCGCGCACTGGCCGGGCGGTGGGCGACTTGTTGAGCCGCGACGACCTCGAGGGCGCCAGACGGTTGCTGCCTTCGCTGTGCGGGCGTGACCCGGCCCGGCTCGACGCCGCGGGACTCACCCGTGCGGCCGTTGAATCCGTTGCCGAGAACACCTCTGACGCCCACGTCGCGCCGCTGCTGTGGGCGACGGCCGGCGGTGTGCCCATGGTGCTCGGCTACCGCGCCGTCAACACGCTCGACGCGATGATCGGCCACCGCTCGCCGCGCTATGCCCGATTCGGTTGGGCCGCCGCACGTCTGGATGACGCGGCAAACTATGCCGCCGCACGGGTGACGGCGGCGCTGGTGGTGGTATGTGCGCCGATCGCCGGCGGATCGCCGTCGGGTGCGGTACGCGCCTGGCGTCGCGACGCCGCCCGCCATCCCAGCCCCAACGCCGGCGTCGTCGAAGCGGCATTCGCGGGGGCGCTGGGCGTGCGCCTGGGTGGGCCCACCGCCTACCAGTACGAACTGCAGATCCGCCCTACCCTCGGCGACGGAGTGCCGCCGTCGGTGGCCGACCTGCGGCGTGCGGTGCGCCTGTCCCGGGCGGTTCAGGCGGCGGCGACGGTGCTGTGCGTCGCGGTCAGCGCCGCCGCCCGTACCGGTCGGTGAGTTTGTCCTCCACCGTCGGCGGCTTTGTCGGCGATGTCTGGTTGTTCTCGGCGCGGCGGGCACGGAGCTCGGCGTATACGAAGTAGCCCAACAGAATCGGTGCGACGACGCCGAACGTGATCCACTGGATGCCGTAGGACAGAAACGGCCCGGCATCCAGGTGGGGAATCCCGATCACGCCCAGCCCGCCTGGCTGGTTGTCGACCAACTGCAGATATGACCCGGCCAGCGGCACCCCGGTCAGCGTCGCTATTTGGCTGACGTCGATCGAATACACCTGCCGCACACCGTCACTGATGAATGACTGCTTGTCCGACACGGGCTGCTCGGAATCGCGCAGGCGCGCGGTGATGGTCACCGTCTCGCGCGGAGGCGGGGGGATCGACGGCACCCGCGAGCCCTGCTCGGGTCGCACGTAACCACGGTCGACCAAAACGTTGGGGCCGCCGTCGACGACGAATGGGACCAGCACCTCCATCGCCGGGTCCCCGTCGGCCACCCGCAACCGGACCAGCAGCTGTTTGTCCGCCAGATAGTGGCCGGTCGCCGTCACCCTGCGCCACTGCGCATCGGGAGCCGACGAACCTTGCTGTGGCAAGAAGGTTTTCAGCGGGACGGGCGCGGTCGTCAGCGATTGCTGGATCTGGTTGTTCTCCCGCGACGTCTTGGTGTTCTTGCCCAGCTGCCACGGCGCGAGCACGCTGAAACACAAGTAGGTGAACGCGACGACCACCACGGCCAGCGCCACCCAGCCCGGTCGCAGCAGGAAGGTCAGGCGACGCATCAGAGGTGCCCGTCCTGGGTGAGTCGCTCGTCGACCCGTGCGTGCAGACCCGGCAACGACGCCTCAATGGCGGCGAAGACCGCCTCGAAGTCGTCATGGTCGCCGTAATACGGGTCGTCGACGTCGAGGACATAAGCACCTGAGCGCGGGTCGAAGGACCGCAGCGTCCGGATGCGGTCGGCGTCGACCCCGGGCTCTTGAAGCAGCCACACGTGGTTGCGGGCCAGCGCGACCACCAGGTCGGCCTCGATGTGGTCGATGCCGATCGGCGCGGCGCTGTGATCGGTGGGGTAGCCGTGCGCGCGCAGCACCCGGTTGGCCCGCTCGTCTGCGCGCTTTCCGACGTGCCAGCCCGCGGGCCCGGCACTGGTCACCCGCGCGACGTCATCCAGACCGCGTTGGCAGATCTGGTGGGCGAAGATTTTCTCGGCCATCGGCGAGCGGCAGATGTTGCCGGTGCACACGAGCGTGATGTGGAGCCGTGGTTCAGACACCTAAGATCCTCCGCAGCTCTGCGACCGTCGCGACATGCACCAGCCCGGCCGCCGCTTCGGTGGCGTCGGCGAAGTCGGCTTGGCCGTACCCCCAGCCGACCACCACCGCGTCGATGCCGTGCGCGGCCGCTCCTTCGACATCGTGGCGGCGGTCGCCGACCATGAGCACGCGGTCCGGCAGCGGCTGAAGCTGTGCCAAGGCGTGGGCCAGCACAGCTGTCTTGCTGGCGCGGGTGCCGTCGACGCTGGCTCCGGCCACCACCTCGAAATGCTGGTCGAGCCCGAAATACGCCAGGATGCGACGCGCGGTCGGCTCCGCCTTGGAGGTGGCCACGGCGAGTCGGACGCCGGCCGCCCGCAGGTCCGCCAGCAAGTGGCTGATTCCGTCGAAGAGGCTGTTCATCGCCCAGCCGCGGGTGGTGTAGTCGGCGCGGTAGGCGGCGATCGCGGCGTCGGTGTGCTCGCCTAGCCCCATCGTGGCGAGCGTGTGGTGCATCGGCGGGCCGACGATTCGGCTGGTCAGGTCGCCGTCTGGTACGGCAGCGCCGATTTGGCCGAGCGCGTGCCGAAAGCTGGACACGATGCCGTCAGCGGAGTCGGTGAGGGTGCCGTCGAGGTCGAAGATGACCAGTTGCGGGGCGGTCGGCGACGATGCGCGCCGCGAAGCGGCGGGAGGAGGAGCCGGCCAATTCGGATCAGCGGCGGAGACGGTGCTTGTCACCTCCCCATTCTCCAAGATGGCGCGACCTGCCGTTTACCGTGTCCCGATAACTGGTACCGCCGCGGGGTCGTTAGGGTTTCAGACGTGGCGAACCTGGATCCGAGCGCGTCGATTCCGCTCGGGATCGCGCGCTACCACGGTGATGAGGCCGCCGAACCGGGCATGCTCGATTTCGCGGTCAACGTCCGTCATGCTGCGCCGCCGGCCTGGCTCGTTCAGCGGCTGGCCACAGAGCTGCCGGATCTGGCGCGTTACCCCGGCGCTGCCGACGAGCGTGCGGCGATAGACGCCGTCGCGGCCCGTCACGGCCGCGCTCGCGACGAGGTCGCACCGTTGGCCGGCGCCGCCGAAGGATTCGCGTTGCTCCCCAACCTGCGCCCGAGGCTGGCGGCGGTGGTCGCGCCATCGTTCACCGAGCCGGCTATCGCGCTGCGGGCGGCCGGTCTCATCCTGCAGCACGTCGTGGTTGACCGGCCGTTCAGCTTGGCCGACGCGCGCGTGCCCGACGACGCTGATCTCGTCGTGGTGGGCAACCCCACCAACCCCACATCGGTGTTGCATACCCGCGAGCAGATCCTCGCGTTGCGCCGACCCGGGCGGATCGTGGTGCTCGACGAGGCGTTTGCCGATTCAGTTCCCGGCGAGCCGGAATCGCTGGCCGATGAACCGCTGCCCGACGTGCTGGTGTTGCGCAGCCTGACCAAGACGTGGTCGTTGGCCGGCCTGCGGGTGGGCTACGCGCTGGGGGCGCCCGACGTGTTGGCTCGGCTGACGGCGGGGCGGCCGCACTGGCCGGTGGGCACGCTGCAACTGATGGCGATCGCGGCCTGTTGCGCGCCCGACGCCGTGGCCGAAGCCGCGGCGGAAGCTCGGCGGTTGGCGGTGTTACGCACCGAGATGGTCGCCGGACTGCGGGCGGCGGGGGTCGAGCCAGTCGACGGCTGTGCGCCTTTTGTCTTGTTCACCGTCGGCGACGCTCAGTTGGTGCGAAAGCACTTGCACGCCCGTGGGATTGCGGTGCGGCGATGTGACACGTTCATCGGCCTGGACGGACGATATCTGCGGGCCGCGGTCCGACCGGAGTGGCCGCTGCTCGTTGAGGCGTTGCGGGAGGTGCTGCCGTGAGCGTGCGGCTGGCCGATGTCATCGACGTGCTGGACGAGGCCTACCCGCCGGTGCTGGCCGAACCGTGGGATTCGGTCGGCCTGGTGTGCGGCGACCCTGACGACGTGCTGAGTTCGGTGACCATCGCCGTCGATGCGACCGCGGCGGTGGTCGACGAGGTTCCCGACGGTGGTCTGCTGCTGGCGCACCATCCGCTGCTGCTGCGCGGCGTGGACACGGTGGCGGCCAGTACCGCCAAGGGTGCGCTGGTGCATCGGCTGATCCGTTCCGGCCGTTCGCTGTTCACCGCCCACACCAACGCCGACTCGGCATCGCCGGGGGTTTCGGACGCGTTGGCGCACGCGCTCGGGCTGACCGTCGAGGCGGTGCTGGCGCCCTCGCATGCGACGGTTGGTTTGGACAAGTGGGTGATCTTCGTACCGCCGGAGAACGCAGACGCGGTGCGCGCAGCCATCTTTGCGGCCGGCGCCGGCAGAATCGGCGACTATTCCCAATGCGGCTGGAGCGTCACCGGCACCGGCCAGTTCCTGCCGGGCGATGGAGCTACACCGGCTATCGGCAGCGTCGGCGTTCCTGCGAAAGTCGTCGAGGATCGGATCGAGGTGGTCGCACCCGCGGGGGCACGGCGCGAGGTGCTCTCGGCGATGCGGGCCGCCCATCCATACGAGGAACCGGCATTCGACATCGTCGCGTTGGCCCCGCCGCCCGGTGATGTCGGGCTGGGGCGAATCGGCGCGCTGAACCAGCCAGAGCCATTGAGCGCGTTCGTCTCTCGCGTGAGGCAAGTGCTTCCGCAAACGTCGTGGGGGCTCCGTGCCGCAGGCGACCCGGACATGACCGTGTCTCGCGTCGCGGTCTGCGGAGGCGCCGGCGACTCGATGCTAGACGCCGCGGCGGCCACCGGAGTGCAGGCCTACGTCACAGCCGACCTGCGCCATCATCCCGCCGACGAGCATTGCCGCGTTTCCGATGTGGCGTTGATCGATGTCGCGCACTGGGCCAGCGAATATCCGTGGTGCGAACAGGCGGCCGATGTCGTGCGGTCGGCCTTCGGCGCCGACCTGTCGGTACGCGTGTGCCCGATCCGCACCGATCCATGGAACGTCGACAACGCCAGCGGAAGTGAGGGCTGATGAAAGCCGCAGTCGCGCAGCAACGGTCGCTGCTCGAAGTTGCGGAGCTGGACGCTGAATTGTCCAGGATCGCGCACCGCGCCGGCCATTTGCCCGAACGCCAGGATTACCAGCGACTGCAAACCGATCAGGTCGCCGTCGATGACCGGCTCGGCGCTCTGGGAATCGCGTTAGAGGACGTGGACGCTGAGATATCACGCTTCGAATTGGAGATCGACTTGGTGCGCCAACGTGAGGACCGCGACCGAACGCTTCTGCAATCGGTGGCAGACGCCAAGCAATTGTCGGAATTGCAGCACGAGCTCGATACCCTGCAACGTCGACAATTCAGCCTGGAGGATTCGCTGTTGGAGGTGATGGAACACCGCGAGCAGCTGCAAGCCCAACAGACCGCTGAGCTTGCCAAGAGCCAGGCGCTGCAAGCTGATTTGGCCGCAGCGCAGCAGGCTCTTGACGGCGCACTCGAAGAGATCGACCAAGCCCGCCGTGCTCACGCGACACGACGCGACGAGCTCACCGCGACGTTAGATCCCGAGCTGATAGCGCTTTACGAACGACAGCGCGCCGGCGGTGGCCCCGGGGCGGGAGCACTGCAGGGCCGTCGGTGCGGGGCCTGCCGGATCGAGATCGATCGCGGCGAGCTGGCCAGGATCTCGGCGGCGGCCGAAGACGATGTGCTGCGGTGTCCGGAGTGCGGCGCGATTTTGTTGCGAGTCAAAGGCGTAAGCCAGTGAAAGTCATCGCCGAAGCCGACGGCGGGTCACGCGGCAACCCCGGGCCGGCAGGCTACGGCGCGGTGGTCTGGACGGCTGACCGGACGACGGTATTGGCTGAAAGCAAACAGGCGATCGGTCATGCCACCAACAATGTCGCCGAATATCGCGGTCTGATAGCGGCTTTGGAGGAAGCCGCCAAAGTGAAGGCCAGCGAGGTCGCGGTGTCGATGGATTCCAAGTTGGTGGTCGAGCAGATGTGCGGGCGTTGGCAGGTCAAGCATCCCGACCTCAAGGAGCTCAATGCCCGGGCGCGGGCCCTGGCATCGGGGTTCGAGCGGGTCAGCTACAGCTGGGTTCCGCGAGCGCAGAATTCGTACGCCGACAGGCTGGCCAACGAGGCCATGGACGCCGCCGCCGAGGCCGAAGGACCGGCGCAGAGCGAAACTCCTTTGCCGCCAGGCTGGACCGGTGCGCGTGGCAGCGCCACCCGGCTGTTGTTGCTGCGTCACGGCCAGACCGAGTTGTCGGTGCAGCGGCGCTACTCGGGACGCGGTAACCCGTCGCTGACCGAGCTCGGGTGGCAGCAGGCCGACGCGGCCACCCGGTATCTCGTGCGACGTGGCGGGGTTTCGGCGGTGGTCAGCTCGCCGCTGCAACGCTGTCATGACACCGCGGCGATCGCCGGCAAAGCGCTGGGCCTGGATCTGGCCGTCGACGACGACCTGATCGAGACGGATTTCGGCGCATGGGAAGGCCTCACGTTCGCTGAGGCCGCCGAGCGGGATCCCGAATTGCATCGAAAGTGGCGGCGCGACACCAGCACAGAGCCGCCGGGCGGTGAGAGCTTTGACCATGTGAGCCGGCGCGTCCGCCGGGCGCGGGATCGGATCGTGGCGGAGCACGGCGGCACCACCGTGCTGGTGGTGTCTCACGTGACACCGATCAAAATGCTGCTGCGCCAAGCACTCGACGCAGGCCCGGGCATCCTCTACCGGTTACACCTGGACCTGGCGTCGTTGAGCATCGCCGAGTTCTACCCGGACGGCGCCTCGTCGGTGCGGCTGGTGAACCAGACCGGATATCTGTGAGTGCCGGCCGGCTGAGTTTCAGGCGGCGTCGTGAAAGATCAGTCCCAGCGCGTAGCGCTCGCCCGATCGCACGACCGACAAGCCATGGCGCACCGGCGCGGCCGACCAACCGCGAGCCGACTGCACCGGCCGGTCGCGGGTGGTGAACAGGTAGCCGTGGCCTTGCAGTAATTGCGTTGCGGTGCCGCGTGATTGGGCTCGCGACCGCTGTTCGACGAGCATGAACTCCCCGCCGGTGTATTCAGTGTCCGAGTCGGACAGGTTGATGACCACTTGAAGGGGAAACACCAAGTCCCCGTACAGGTCTCGGTGAAGAGCATTCCAATCGTTGGCCGCGTACCGCAGGACCAGCGCAGTGGACCTTGTCTGGCCGGCCGCATGACACATTGCCAGCCATTCGTCGAGGCTGTCCGGCCACGGGGCGTCCCGGCGCAGCTTGGCCCACCAATCGCGGGCGATCGGCAACAACCGCGGATACAGCGCCTGCTTGAGGTGCTCGATAGGTTCGGGATAGGGAGCGCGGAAATACCGGTACTGCCCCGAGCCGTAGCGACGTGGCCCCATGTCGATGGTGGCGCGAAACAGTTGATCCTTGGTGTAGAGCTGTCGCAACCGTTGGGTTTCGGTGGCTGTCAGGAGCCGGGGGAGCAGGGCTCCGCCGTAGTCGTCGACGGCAGCGGCGATCGCGTTCCAGTCACCGGCGGCGACGCGCTTTTCCCATCGGGTCGACGGCATCGGACTCGTCCTCCTTTCGCCCTTGATAGGTAGACGATAAGGATGCCTGCGACGTGAGGATCAATTCGTGTCGGCGGACTGGTGTATCGTCGAACGTATGTTCGATGTACGTCTACCCGGCCTGGCGGATTTGGCCACTGCCGACGACAGCATGGTGGTTGCCGCCATCGCCGGGTGGGAATGTGTCGAGGCAGCCGCTTCCGCGCGGCGGCTGGCGGCGATTGCGGAGTTAGTGCGCCGCCGCGCTGACGGTCCAACTGACTGCGCGCAGTGGTCGTGCGACAACTGGGGTTCAATGGCCGCCGAGGTCGCGGCCGCCTTGCATGTCAGCCATGGCGTGGCGTCGGGCCAGATGTGTCTCGGTGTCGCGTTACGTGACCGGTTGCCCAAGGTGGCGGCGTTGTTCGCCGAGGAGATGCTGAGCGCGCGGTTGGTCGCTGCGATCGTGTGGCGCACTGATTTGATCACGGACGAGGCAGCGCTGGCCTTGGCCGACGCGGCGGTGCTGGATCGCCGGTTGACGCAGATGGCTCATGGGGTGTGCGACGACGACCCGCGCACCATCGCCCAGCGCCGCGCCGATGCCCTGGGCGCGCTGGCCGGCGGGGCCGACCGGCTGGCCATGTGGCTGCGGTAACGCCGCCTGCGCAGCAGGAGTCGATGTCGATAAGCGGGCGACCAGTGTCGTCATCAATGTCGTCGCCGAGGAATCCGCATTGACGGCCGCCCCTGGTCCGCACATGTCAGGCGAACCGGCGCCGCCTGCGACTACAGCCGGCCAATCGCTGGTGCGGCCGCCTGACCCCGAACCCGATCCACCCTTCGAGGGGACCAAACCGCGTACCGGCCGGCTTGTGAGCGGCGGTGCGGTGCCCACGCCGCTGCTGGCTGAGCTGATCCACGGCGGCGCCAAGGTCGTGCCCGTAACCGTTCGTCCAACCAAGCTCGGTGCAGCGCCGAGGAAACCACGCCAAGAGAGTAGTCATCGTCCAGCGCAATGACGGTCATTGAGTCGTCGGGATGTATTGCTGGGTCGATGAATTGAAACACCGACATACGCTTCTCGGCTGCCACCCTTGAAGTACCGATGTACCTAGTGAGTCCACTCACCGCTTCCAACATGTCCGCGCGGCGATATGAGTGCTGCCACCACTTCGCCAGGAAATTCTTGTTGTGCCAGTTGACCTTTGCTTTGGAATTGCGCTTGATCACCTCGGCGTTCGCGGCTGCCTCTTCATCCGCCGCCTTTTGACGGTCTGGCAGGATGTGTTCCTTCAGCCGCGCCAGTGCGCCAGGGGCGTCGACGGAGACCTTCACTGCGTCGTCGTGCGGAAGGTCGATGATGAGGTGGGTCGGTGCCACTGAGTGCAGCAGCACCCTCCCGCTGAGAACGGGGTGAACGTAGGGCGCGGACTTCGGGTCCTTTGTCAGAAGCTCTTGCACCTCAGCAGAACTCAGGCGAAATCCTTTTATGGCGCCAGCCGTTTGACCCTGGAAAATGACCTTCGGCTTCTTGTTCTGGGGCAGCGATGCTGCTTTGCGCACGTCGGTGGTAGCTCGCAACGTGGGGGGAATTTCATCGACAGGCAGTCGCAGCTGGCCGTCGTCCAGCCAGAGATTTTTCGTGTCGGGGGCGTGGTTCTTACCTTTGACCCAGTTGACGATTGACACAGTGACGACGGCATCGCCCGACCATGGCTGCGACGACACCGCATCGAAAATCACGCCATCGTTCTCGACCACGTAGTCGAAAGACGCTTTGCGCGAGTCGCCATCGCGAATGGCCTGTGTAGCAACGAATCCCGCTCGACCGCTATCTGGAAGTAGCTTGTGCGCCAAAGGGAACCAGTATGTGACGAAGTCGCTTACGCCAGGGCTGGGGTACTTCTCGTCTAATCGAGCAACGTAGTCAGCGCCGAAATCATCAATCATCTTTCGCCGACCGTTATACGGAGGTTCCGTACATGGTTTCGGCGTGTTGCAATCAAGTCCGACTCGCTGCTGTCGGCAATCACGGAGTCGCTTGACTCAAAGCTCATATCTCGATTCCCGGTCTCCGCGGTTTCTGCTAAACCCTGGCTCCGCAGAGAGCTGAGACCGTCAGTGGGAGGCTGACCTTGAAACGCAGCAGGACGGATATGCTCGCAGCTCATGACATGGCTGTCGGCTGCTCTGCCGTACGTCGGCGGGGGCGTTCTTGGTGCTGCGCTGACGTACGCGCTGACGTGGGTTCGTGAACGGCGGCGTATCCTCGACGCTTACCGCGCCCCGCAGCGGCAAGCTACCGGCGACATCGTCGCAGCCGCGCACGAGTTCATTTGTGCAGCCGCTCGCTGCGGGCCGACGCCTCGGAGGCGGTAGTCGTACGCGCGGCCCTGATCACCCGCCCGCCCCGACGGCGTAGCCAGACAGCGACAAGATCTGAGTGAGGTCGTCGCGGGCGACTGCGGCCTCAGACTGTCGGGACCAGATCCGGTCCGACGCCAAAGCAACGCGGACGAGCACGAGGATCGGCTGCCCGTCACCTTGCCGGGCCTGTGTTGCGTGCATCGCTGCGGCCAGGCGCTTCCACTTCGTCTGCCCTTCTCCAAGCGGGTCGCCTTCTCCAAGCGGGTCGAGGAACTTCGCCTCCACGATGACCCGGGTCAGTTCCGATCCGCTATACAGGTCACCGATCACCTTCGCGACGGCCTCGATCGTGCCCGCTGAGAACGCCTGAACACTCTTGTCTGCCACGGCGGCAGGGTAGCCCCGCGGTAGGACAGCACCGCGCGACACGCGCGCACCGTGAACTGTCAGTCGTGACCGTCGCCGACGCCTACGCTCATGACGCACGCGTCGAGATGTAGGGGGCACGATGGGCTCGATCCACGAGGTGTCTTCAGGTTCTTCACATCTTGGATTGAGACGGGGATTAACCTCATGCCAGCCCACTTTCGCATTGAATGGAGTCGCCCCGACGCCGCGCCGTCGTATCCCCCGCACCCTGGGCGCGGTTGCCGGCGGGCTGTTGGGTGTGGCATTGCTCCCAGCGGCTGCCGCCTTCGCTGACGACTACGGTAACTACGACCTCGTTCCCAGCTCCGTGGACACGGCAGGGGCCGTGGAGACGGTAGAGGACGGCGGAGTACCCAACTTCTTAATCGAGCTTCCGCCGGCTCTGATCGGAAGCGTTCAGGGAACTCAGGAATTCGACGTCGACGACCCGAGCAACACTCAGGTCGGGACCGTCGTTGCCGACGTGGCTAACACCACCGTTATCGTCGGTGGTACCAACCAGGAAATCCTCATCACCTCCGACGACGGATACACCAACGTAGGCACCGCCGCCGGGAACGTTCCGCCGGTCGGCTCGGTATTCGACACCTACACCTACAGTAGCGACAGCTCGGTCGTCTACTCCGACATCCCTACGGCGACCGGCGACCAGATCTCGTTTACCTGGGACACCCCCTTCGGGGACTTCGACATCCCCACCAGTTATGACGCGATCACCACTGTCGTCCCAGTGAGCATCGCCGGGGCAGGGACCGACGCGACAGGGGACAGCCTCACCGGCGCCACATTCGTTCTGTCCGGGACGGAAACGGTCGACGGAGTTAACGGGCTTCCGCCTGTGGACTACGACCTTCTGGGAACCCAGACATTCGACGTTGACAATGCGAGCGGTACTCAGATCGGGTCCTTCAGTGTCGACGTGGCCAACAGCTCGGATTTCGCGGGTAATAGCACCCAGGACGTCCTCGTCACCTCCTCATCGGGCGACGCTCCGGCGGTCGGCTCGGTGATCGACTATTTCTTCTTGCTCGGTAGTCATGACAGCGTCTATAACGTCTACTCCGACATCCCCTCGACCACCGGCGGCGCGGACACGATCACGGATACCGTTGTGACCCCGTTGGGGAACTCCGCCATTCCCATCGATTTTGACGCGGCCGCAGGTCTCGCCGATGAACTCGACGGCACCTCGCCCGTCGGAACGGCAATCGACCTCCCCAACGACTACGACATCACTCCTGAAGGCTCGGGAACGATCGTCGGAATAGACGGGATTCAGCCTGCGGACATCGACGTTCAGGGAACTCAGGAATTCGGCTATACGGACCTGGCTACCGGTCAGACCGGGACCTTCGACGCCGATGTGGCGCAGAGCACGATCATCTTCTTCAACACCATCCCCCAGGAACAACTCGTCGTCACCTCCTCATCAGGCGACGCTCCGGCGGTCGGCTCGGTGTTCGAGATGGACAACTACGGTGACGGCTACGAGAGCATCTACTCCGACATCCCCTCGACGACCGGCTCGAACACGATCACCGATACCTTCGTGACCCCGTTCGGAGACTTCCAAATTCCCGACACCTATGTCGCGGCCGCAGCTTTCGCCGCTGATTCGTCCACGAACTTCGCCGACCCTGGAGCATCGACGGCCGCCGCTGACCTCCTTAGCAGTCTTGACCCGTCGGCAGCGCTCGACAGCGGCGCGTTCGCCGATGTTTTCCCCCACCTCGACGCGGCGCTGAACCTGTTGGCCGGCCCGTTCTGATAGCGGAACGGTGTCGCGGTGTCCAGGTCGGCCCAAGCGTCGACGAGCACGGCGCCGGCGGGTAATGGGATGTTGGTGGGCCTGGCTTGTTTGGTGGTGGTCACAGTGTGCAGCAACCTTTCGTTTAGGTTGCTAGCTCACCGACCGTCCGACCCACGCTTGGCCCATGCGGGCCACAAAACGTCAGGAAAACCACCTCTAGCCTGCACAAACATTGGTGCGCGGTACTGGGATTGAACCAATCGATGCTTGCGACAGGCCGGACGCACCGGGCATATTAGCGACTCGTCAGCAATCTGAGATGGGTCTGTCGGCTGGCCGTCCGCTTGCCGCTTTCCGTCTGCCCCTACTGGCGTCGAGTGTGCACTGACGGCTTCGAGTGTGAACGGAGGGCGGAAGTTTCGCGATTTTCTCGCCCACGATTCACGGTCGAAGCCCAGGATTCACACTCGATGCACGGGACGCACACTTGACCCGAAACCACCCGCAGTAGAGGGTAGATTTCTGACTTCTCACCAACGCCACCATCATTGAGCGAATCGATTAGAGCCAGCCGGTGCGGGCGGCGGCAACGGCCTCGGCGGGTGCCGGGGCCAATTCTCCGTCGCGCACGCCCTCGAGCATCCGTTTCACCGTGGCGATAATTTCCGGTCCTGCCGCAGCCAGCCCCGTCATATCGGCTTCGGTGAACTCACCGGCATCGACGCCTGCTCGGGTCAGCACGGCGACCGGGTCGGCCAACTGATCGGCCAGCCAGGACAGCGGGTCGGCCGACAGCTCGGGGACGAAGTGTCGGCGTCCGGGCTCCCAACCGTCGAATCGAGGATGGTGATGGGCCCGGTCCAGCGTCCCCGGCGGACTCTGGGTTGATCCGAAAAGGTCCACCCGCCACACCGGGCGGTTGAATGCGATCGGAATGCCGGCGTAGATGGACCCCGCAGGCTCGGCCCGGTCGATGAGGCGCAGTTCCAATCTGACTCCGCGCTCCGGGGTCTCCTGACCGGTGAGCGGGGCCGGGTCGACAAAGTACATGTCGCCGATCACTACACCGAGGGCTTCGAATCCGAACGCTGTGAACATTGCGTACCTTTCTTTGCGCCTCTTCGAGGGTAAACCCAGGCGGTTGACGCGGAGCATTTCCATCGGAGGCGGGCTTGCGGCCATTAGACTCATGTGCAGCCGATTGCCTGGGAGCGTGGGCGTATGAAAGTGCTATGGACTCCCGCGGGCGTCGCTGAAACCTGTTAGCTCGGCGAGGCGATCCGCTGGCGCGGCTCCTGACAATCGACACCGACCCCGGGTTGACGATATTTATCCGCTCATCGACCAAGTTCGCCGGCGCGGCCCCATGTCTCGGGTAGCCAAAGCCGGCTGGGTCAGCGCTGATGCGCAGATTGTGCGTGAGGTGGTGCGCGACGGCCGGTTCAGGACTATCAAACCTCGGGATCGTTCACCGTTTCGTATGGTCCAGTGGATCCTGGCGCAGACCGACCCCGGTGTGCTGAGCCCAATCGAACCACCCTCGATGTTGGTCACCGATTCACCTGAGCACACCCGCTTACGTCGCCCGGTCTCGCGGTCATTCACGCCGCGAGCGCTTGATGGACTTCGCACACGTATACACGACATCGCCGAGGGGCTGCTCCGCGCTCTGGACGGCAGCGCACCGTGCGATTTGGTCGCCGAGTACACCTCGCGGATTCCCATCGCGGTGATCGCCGAGATGCTGCCAATGCCACCCGATGAGGCGGGCTATCTGCAGGAAGCCGCTGAGACCACAACAAGATTGATCGGCGGCACCACCGCATCTTGGCGCGACTTTGGTCCGCGATGAAGGCTCTGCGCGGGTTCGACCGGTACCTGGCGGGGCATATCGGGCGGCTAAGGGAAGACGACGCCGACAACACCATCCTGTCCGAAGTCCTCCACAACAGCGACTTGAGCGAAGTCGAGATCAGGATGCTTGCGGGTCTGCTCCTTGGCGCGGGATTCGTCACCACGAGTCACGTGTTAGGCAAGGCCGTCGTCGCACGTGTCCGTCATCCCGGTCAACTGGCCGCGCTGTGCACGAACCGTTCCTGGTGACATAGCAGGAGCGAGTCCTGGTTATGCGGCGTCCCCGAACGGTCTTGGGTTGCCTGGTTGCCTGCCGGTCCTTGTCGAGGTCGTCTGGTCTTGATGCCGTGTGGCTGCCGGTGGCCTGTCGTGGTGGCGGGTTTCCTGGGTGCGGTTGGGACGGCGGGGTGGTCCGGGGTCGCGTCTGGGTTGACCGTGTCGCCTCCGCTGGGGCGATTTGGTTCCCTGTCACGCGACGCCTGGCCCGGTGCCCGAGTCCGCGTCGGCCGAGCACCAGCGCCGCAGCGTGGTGGCCGGTGGTCTTATGGTGGCGCTGCAGATGGGTCAGCCAGTGCTGGTTGCCCCATCGGGATAATTGCGGGGTCGGGATAAGTCGATTAATCCCGATATCGGGATTAATCGACGACTTCGCACTGCAGCCCATGGACGCCACCGCGGCCGCCGACTTCTACGAGCTTGTCGTGGCCCGCCACCAACGGGCCTCGACCGTGCTGACCTCCAACCGCAGCCCCGATAAATGGCTGGCCGTCATGACTGACCCGCTGCTCGCGGCCATCGACAGGATTACCTCAACAGCACACGAACCGATCATCGAGGGCCAGTCCTACCGGCGCCGCCAAAAGCCCTCAGTTGACACCAGCCCCACGACCGCCGATCATCACCAATGAGCCAAACAGGTGGTCTATAGTTGCTGGCCAACCGGTGGCCCCATCCTCATGGCAAATGACAGGCCACCGGCCGAGTGTAAATTCCGGCCCTAAATCGTGTGCCCAACCAGGAAGGAGAAGGTCGTGGGTGAGCCGTTGCAGGTCGACACCGCCAGCCTGGCCGAGCCGATACCCACACTGTCGGCGTCGCCCGCGCTGACCGGAAGCGATCCGGTCAGCCAAGCCATCGCGGCCCAAGCCGCCAAAACCGACGCCGCGCTGGCCGCCATCAAGCACGAGGTAGCCGAACACGCCCAGAACGTGTCCACCGCGGCGCGAGGGTATGACCGGTCCGATCGCGACATCGCCGACACCATGAGCAAGCACACGTTCGGCGGCACAGAGGTGCAGCAGGCGGGCCACGGCTTCAAACAAGGCGGGGGCAGACGGTGGGGTGAAGGGGTGGCGGTGAGCGAGGACGACGAGCCGGCTACTTGCAGCCGTATCCCCCGTCCGCGTACGATGCGGCCGTTGTTTGCGTTTCCCACTGTTGGGATCTATTTCAGCGGCCTGGTTGTGTTCGCTGTTTCGACGATGGCGGTGGTGGCTGGGTGGGCGCCGGTGTGGGTCACGATCGCCGCCAACGCTGGTGTGAGCTATGTGATGTTCACCGTGGTGCATGAGGCGGTTCATCATTCGATAAGCACCGCGGGTTGGGTGAACGCGCTGTTTGGCCGGCTGGCATGGGTGTTCGTCTCACCGATGTCTTCTTTTCCGTCGTTGGCGTCTATCCATATGGCGCATCACCGCTACACCAACGACCGCACGATGGATCCAGATGCGTCCGCGACGCACGTCAAGTGGTGGCAGCTGCCGTTTCGCTGGGCGCTGGTCGATGCTTTCTATGTGATGTATTACACCCGTCGCTTGCCGAGCCGGCCAGCGCGCGAACTGGCCGAGACGGCGGTGATGTTCAGCCTGTGCGCGGCGGTGGTGGCCGGTGCGGGTGTGTCCGGGAACTTGTGGATGCTGGCGGTGGTGGTCGTCATCCCGCAGCGCGTCGCCATCTTCGTGCTGGCGTGGGCGTTTGACTGGTTGCCACATCATAGGCTGCGCGACACCCCGGATACCAACCGTTACCGCACGACCTGGGCCCGCGCCGGCATGGAGTGGCTGTTGACTCCGCTGCTGCTGTCGCAGAACTACCACCTGGTGCATCACCTGCACCCGTGGGTGCCGTGGTACCGGTACTTGCCGACGTGGCGGGAGAACGAAAAGATCTATCTGCGCAGCCAAGTGCCGCTGATCAGCGCTTTTGGTCGTCTGCTAACGCCGGATGAGTTTGGAAAGGGTAAACGGCTCAACGCCAGCCGGAAAATCGGAAAGTAAGGGCCTCCTGAACCCGGCTTTCACGGTTGGCGTTGTGTGGCTACAACTTCCACGGCGAATCGAATTCACGCTCGCCCCCACAACGCAACCCAAAGACTCACCCGCCTGAAAAATCGAGTAGATCTTAACTGCCGCCGGGTTTGCCATCGACACCAGCAATTCCGGGCAATCCGGGCGTCCCGGTGGCGCCAGCGGTCAAGCCAGTGCCGCCGGCGCCACCGTCTCCGCGAACACCGCCCTTGCCGGCCGCGCCGTTGACGGCGGCGCCGTCACCGCCATGACCGCCGTCACCGCCATGACCGCCGTCACCACCCTTGAAAAGGTGCGGGTCGGAATTCCCACCGGCCCCGCCATCACCGCCGGTGCCGGCACTGCCGTTACCAGCGGCGCCAGCATTGCTGGCTGGCCAATCCCCGGGTGGCCGCCACACGAACCGATCCGTCCGCCACAGGCCGCCGACCACCCGAAGTCATGAGCACCGCCTGGACCGTTCATCGCGGCCTGCTGAGCGCCGCGACACGCACTGAAGTGTGCATACTTGACTGTGCACATCTGAATGGGCATCACGTCGCGTGGTCATCGGCGCTATCATCGGATTTCCCCTCGTCTAATCCAGATAGGCATGCCGGATGGTCCGCAAAAAACCAGCACTTCGATTGGTCACTAGTGACCACTTAACTGTTCATGTAGGACAGGTGCTGCGCGATCACCGCGATGCGGCGGGTCTCAGCCAGGAGCGGGCTGCGGACTAGCCGGCATTACCCGCAACGCCCTGGCGCGGTTGGAGAAGCAGCAGTTGCCCAATCCCACCCTCAAGACGGTGCTGGCATTGAGGAAGGCCTACGAGCTCGACACCGTCGAAGCGTTGCTGGGTCGCGTGCCCTCAGCGGTGGCGGCGGACGCCTGGGCTGCACACCGCGAGGCGCCGGCCGAACAGCCCGGGATGTGACACCCCGTTGGCACGAACGGTGTCAGCTGCTCGGCTATCACTGTGTGGCCACCGCCCACCGCGCTGGCCATACGCATCGCAGCGCGAGAGCTTCGGGCCGCCGATCTGCAAACACCAGTCGGTACCGGCGCGCCGTACGTCGGATCGACGTGAGGGGCAGGCCCGCGCATCGTCGAGGCGCAACGCCGGACCCGCAGGGTGGTCTACGGGCGCTGTTGGCGCAGCTTTTGGTGAAACACGGAGGCGCCGCGCGCCTGCGGGTCCTGTCGGCGGTGACCTCCATACTCGATGGAGGGTGCCGTCGCTTGGCGGCGTGGCGATGACACCTCGGCCGGATGTCGTGGCGCGGTGACCAAAACGGTGGGAGCGATCGGTGATCGAGCGGGTCCGCATTCAGGGGTACCGCAAATTTCGTGAACTGACTTTCGCGCCGTACCAGCGGCTCAACATCCTTGTCGGCGACAACGATGCGGGGAAGTCGACACTGCTCGAGGCGATCACGTTGGCTTTGACGGGGCGCATCAACGGGCGCACAGCGAGCGACGAGGTGAACCCGTTCTGGTTCAACGCCCAGATGGTCAAGGAGTTCTTCACCGCGCGGTCCGCAGGTGAGACACCGGTGCCACCGGCGATCGAGATCGAGGTGTTTCTCTACGACCGCGACGAATTCCAGCGCAATCTGTTCGGTGCCAACAACTCCGAGCTGCCCGTCTAGGTGGTTGGTGTCGAACGGCCATTGTGGGGGCGCTGGTTGACCGGTCGGGCTATCGGGTAGTGCTCGCGTGATCGTGAGTGGCCTAGCTCGGGTGAATTCGGTTGTCGGGATTGGTGATTCCGTTGCTTGGCCGGTCTAGAGGCGGTCCTGGTGGGCCGGTTGGCATCGCCGCCGGCCTCAGGTCGCGGCTGCGGCCCAGTTTGCGCCTTCCCGGTGTATTCCGAGCACACCCAGGCGTGCGAGGTTGATCGCGGCGGCCAGTAGGGAGAAGTCGGCGGCGGCCTTGGTGGTGCCGCGCATGCGCGCACGGCGGCCGCCGTGGCGGCGGCGCATCAGGTGGCCGATCTTGCGTTCCACTTTCGGGCGGGTGGCCTTGTAGTTGGCGACCCAGGCCGGATCTGCTTGGGCGGTGCGGGCGCGGGTGAGTTCGGCCTCGTAGCGGCTGATCGCGATGGTGCGCCCGGCGGTCGAGCTGGTGCACTGGGCCGCCAGTGGGCAGGAGGCGCAAGCCGGGCCGAACACCGCGGTCCCGCCACCGGCGGTGGCCGGGCGGATCGGCACGGCCACCGCGCCCGGGCAGGTGACCGTGCCCGCGGCCAGGTCGATGGCGAAGCGGTCCTTGGCGTAGCGGCCGCCCGGCGCGGTCGGTGGCTGCACCTTGGCGACGATGTCGGCGCCCGCGGTTTCCAGCACGGCCAGCAGCTTGCCCGCACCGTAGGCGGCGTCGCCGTAGACCGCCGGCCCGGGCTGGTCTTGGGCGCCGCGCACGCTGGGGGCGCTCCCGTCACCGTCACCGTCGCCGTGAGCGTGTCCGGCCGCGCCGGCCGCGGTCGTCGTGCCAGCACTTCTACCGAGGCTTGAGTCGTCCTGGGAATCAACGCAATCGCCGTCGGCGGTGTTGGTGTCGCCGGTTGGCGGGGCGGGCAGGTCGCCGGCCAGCAGGTCGGTGGCGGGTTCGGCGTCGCCGGCGCTGCCCGCGGTGACTTCGGCGGCGGTGATGATCTCGGCGCCGGGGTCGATCGCGATGTGGCCCTTGTATCCGTCGAAACCCCGCGCGGAGGTCTTGTGCCCGTGGCGGGCCAGCGCGTCCACCAGCTCCTCGCGCGCCTCCGCATCGTCGTAGTCACACACCGGTTTTCCCGCCCGCGCGTAATCGTCGTCGCGGGACAGCCGCGCGCGCAGCCGCGCGCGCAGCTCCGCGCCGGCCACCGCCAACAGCCCCCGGATCGCCGAGCGGATCAGCGTGACCGTGTCCATCGTGGCCACCGCGTCATACAGCGGGGTCGAATCCAGCGCCCGCTTGCGTCCGGCCAGCCCGGCGGCCTTGGCGGCCTGCAACGTCACCTCGAAGATCCGGTCCGGCCGATCCGAGCGGGCCAGCCGGGCGCGCATGTCCACCAGCACCGTGTGCACAAACCCCGGATAATCGAAGTCCAGCCCGCCGGCGGCATACTTCCAGCGCGCGTCGAAGGCGAACCGCTGCACCGCCTCCCGATCCGAGAGGCCCTCGATGCGCTGCAGCACCATCACCACCGCCACAATCGTCGGCGGCACACTGCGCCGGCCCACATCAGTGAACATGTCAGCGAACATCTCATCGCCGAACAAGCTCAAGCACTCCCGATGCAGCACGCCGTAAATCGAGTCCGGCGCCACCCGGCCCTCGCAGAAGTCCACCGTCGTCCGCCACAAATCCGCCTGCTTCGGCGTCAAACCCAAACTCACCCAACCATTCTCGCTGACCGCGCCCAGTTACCCGGTCAACGCCACGCGAAAAACACCAGCCACCTAGGGCGTGTGCGGGTATCCGTCTGCGGGTGGAGCCAGACCCCGATTACGGTGATGAGATCGAGGCCTATCTGTCCGAGCTGGGGCAAGATCAGTATGGACCGGCGTCGCTGCCTGTGGAGTACTACCGGGTTGACTGGCGCACGTTTTCCAACAAGGTTCTCACCGCGCGTCCCAAAGAGCTGACGACTGCGGTGATCGATTCGCGCACCAGATCCAACAGCGGCATGGACGTCCATCTCAAACAGATCCTCAACGATCACCTCGATGCGCCGGATAAAGCGAAGCTATCTCTGGCTGTGCGGGCCAACCGCGACACACTGGCCTCCCCGCACCCTGCAGGCGGTGAACGAGAACTTGGCCGGACAACCTCCGCAGCGTAGGTGGTGATGATCGAAGAGCCCGAAAACCATCTCTCCCACACGAATCTGAGGAGACTGCTGGCCCGCGTCGCCGATCTCGCCAGCCGCGACGAGCAATTATTCATCACGGCACACAGCTCCTATGTCCTCAACCGGATCGGTGTCGATGGGCTGCAATTGGTGGGAGCACGAGGCATCACCGCGCTGGCCGGACTGCCGCAGGACACGGTGGCCTACTTCAAGAAGCTGCCCGGATACGACACACTGCGAATAGCTTGGCCGGGCGGCTGATCCTGGCGGAGGGGCCGTCGGATGAGATTGTCGTCGAACCCTTCTACATGGATACCCATGACGGTCGAAGCCCCATCGATGACGGCATCGACGTGATCAGCATGCGTGCGCTGTCGTTGAAGCACTGCCTGCAGCTGGTGCAGGCACTCGGGACGCGCTGCGCGGTACTGCGCGACAACGACGGCCACGATCCGGCCGAGACGCTCGCGGGCCTGGCCGCCTACCTCGACGACGACCACGGAGTCTTCATCGGAGCGGCCGGTCAGGGCAACTCGTTAGAGCCCGAGATCGTGCACGCCAATGACGAAGATACGGTGCGCGCGGTGCTGGAGATCACCGCCAGAGCGGTTTCTGGCGACCTGGATGGGCAACAATAAGACCGGGGGGGCACTGCGGATGCTGGAAGAGCGACATCACGCTCAATGCGCCGAGCTACATTACGGAAGCAATTGTCTTCGTTGATAACTCAGCCCAGTAACCGGCTCACACTGGCCGTCGCCGGATCCCGCAAAACCCAGAGGCTGATGGACTCCTGCAAAGAAGCTGATCCGTGTGAACGCGTCCTGGTCCTGACCTACACCAGTACCAACCAGGCTGAACTGTCCACCAGGTTGCGCCGGCTGGCCGGTGACCACCCGCACATCGAGGTGGGCGCGTGGTTCTCATTCCTGCTGCAGAATTTCGTGCATCCCTTCTTGTCGCTGATGTTTCCCGGCCGGCGCGTTGAGGGATTCGACTTCGACAGCCCACCTCAGACGTATACCGGCGTGGGGATCTGGTCGCGCTACGTCAACGAGCACGGTGAGGTCAGGCATCGGCACCTGCCGGAGCTGGCGGTACAGATCAATGCGGCCGGCAACGGGATCTGGCCGCCATATCCGCCCGTTCGCCCGACGCAGCTCTGTCGGCCAGTGTCGCCAAGTCATATGTCGGAGAAGTGTCACCGGAAATCGTCCAAGGCTGTGTGCAGATGGATGGTGGAATAGGCGTCACCTGGGAACACGATCTGCACGTGTACTTGCGGCGAGTTGTCCTCTACCGGTCCATGTTCGGCATGCCCGAAGAGCACAACCTGCGGGTGTACCAATGGCAGGAAGCGCAAAACCGAGACACGAGGTCTGCGTGATGACGAAGGCTTCGCGGACCGACAACGCGGCATCAAGCGGCGTCGAAACCATCGATGAGTTCCGAGCCCGGGCGAGAGCCTGGCTGGCTGACAACATGGCGCCGATCGACCCTGCTCATCCGCCGGCCACCCATAGGGACGAGGAACGCTGTTGGCAGCGGGCTCGCGAACTGCAAAAGCGGTTGTATGAAGGCGGATTCGCCGGAATCTGCTTTCCTCGCGACTGCGGCGGGCTGGGCCTGGACTACGAATACCAGCGGGCTTTCGACGAGGAGAGCTTCAGCTATGAGATGCCGCTGATCCTCAACACGCCGACGTTCACCATCTGCTGTGCGACGCCGCTCGACACGGGTAGTGAAGAACAGAAGCGGCAGCACATCGCCGCAGCATTGCGGCGGGAAGAGGTGCTGGTTCAGCTGTTGTCCGAGCCCAGCGGCGGATCGGATCTGGCCGGCGTGATATCCCGCGCCGAGCGCGATGGTGACCGCTGGGTGATCAACGGCGCAAAGACTTGGAGCACAAGCGCATTCGCCGCCGACTACGGGCTATGCTTGGCCCGCACCAATTGGGATGTGCCCAAGCACGATGGCCTGACCATGTTCTTGGTTCCGGTCAAGCAGCCCGGGATCACGTTGCGGCGCATCACTCAGCTGAACGGGTCGACGGAGTTCTGCGAGGAGTTCCTCGACGGTGTCGACGTCGGCGACGACGCCGTCGTCGTCGGCGAAGTGAACGACGGATGGACGGTCGCCTCCCGCCAGCTCTACCACGAGCGTCGCGCCGTGGGCGGGAGTTCGGAATTCGCCAGAGGCAGCGGCAGCGAGGGCGGCCGAACGACGCCGGTGAATTATGCGGCGTTGGCCCGTAAGAGCGGGCAGGCCGACAACGAGCGGGTACAGCAGATGTCCGGGCGGGCATTGGTGCACCGGGCGGTCAGCGACCAACTGGGCGACCATGTCTTCCGCGGCGTCCGCGACGGCACCCTGCCGCCTGCCGCGGGAACCCTGCTCAGGCTTTTCCACGCCGAGACCGTCACCCATGAGATGGACACCGGGCTGGCAATCACCGGAACGGCCGGTGTCGTCGGCGCGGACGGGGAGGGCCTTGGAGACCGGCCTGCGCTACTTGTCCCGGCAAGCGGTCTCATTGGCGGTGGTACCAGCGAGCTGGCCCGCAACGTCATCGGGGAGCGCGTGCTGAACTTGCCTCGCAAGTACGCCGCCGACCGTGGTGTGCCGTTCAGCCAGGTGCGACACGGCAACTAAAGCGCCTACACCGTGCGGGCCAGCCGATGCGCCAGCAACTCAGCGAACCGAGCCGGATCCTCGGGTGTAGCGCCTTCAGCGAGAAGCGCTGTGCCATAGAGCAATTCGGCAGTTTCAGCAACTGACTGGTCGTCGCCGCGGTCTTTGTGCGCCTGCTGCAGGCCGGTGATCAGCGGATGGTTCGGGTTGAGTTCCAACGTCCGCTTCTCCACCGGGACGTCTTGGCCCGAAGCCCGGTACATACGGGCGAGCGTCGGGGTGATGCCGAAGGCGTCGGTGATCAGGCAGGCCGGTGACTCGGTCAGCCGGGTGGAGAGCCGCACTTCCTTGACGTGTTCGCTCAGGGTTTCCTTCAGCCAGGTCAGCAGATCGGCGAAATCCTTTTCCCGCGCCTTGCGCTCGGCCTCGTGGGCGGTCTTCTCATCCTCGGTGTCGAGGTCCACCTCGCCCTTGGCCACCGACTGCAGTGGCTTGCCGTCGAACTCGGTGACCGATCCCAGCCAGATCTCGTCGACAGCGTCGGTGAGCAGCAGCACCTCATAACCCTTGGCCTTGAATGCTTCCAGGTGCGGTGAGTTCAGGATCTGCTGCCGTGACTCTCCGGTGGCGTAGAAGATCTGATGCTGGCCGTCTTTCATCCGTCCCACATAGTCGGCGAGCGTGGTGAGTTCGTCGTCGCTGTGCGTCGAGGCGAATGAGGAGATTTGCAGCAATGTCTCTTGGTTGTCGAAGTCCCGCATCAGGCCTTCTTTTAAGACCGTGCCGAACTGGCCCCAGAATGTGCGGTAGTCCTCCGGCCGCTCAGACTGCAGATCCTTGACGGTCGAGAGCACCTTCTTGGTCAACCGACGCCGGATCGCGTTGACCTGTCGATCCTGTTGCAGGACCTCGCGGGAAACGTTGAGCGACAGATCCTGTGCGTCGACGACGCCCTTGATGAAGCGCAGATACCGGGGCATCAGCTCGGCGCAATCGCTCATGATGAAGACGCGCTTGACGTAGAGTTGGACACCGACGTTCGCGCCCGGTTCGTATAAGTCGAATGGCGCGCGCGACGGGATGAACAGCAGCGCCTGATACTCAAAGGTGCCCTCGGCCTTCATCGAGATCACCTCGAGCGGCTCGTCCCAGGCATGCGCGATGTGCTTGTAGAACTCCTTGTATTCCTCGTCGGAGACCTCATCTTTGGGCCTGGCCCACAGCGCCTTCATCGAGTTGAGGGTCTGGGTCTCCACGGTGACGGTCTCTTTGCCGCCCTCCTCGGAGGCCGGGGTCCTTGCCTCGACCTCCATCCGGATGGGCCAGGCGATGAAGTCCGAGTACTTCTTGACCAGCGTCCTGATCTTCCACTCCGAGGTGTAGTCGTGCAGTGCGTCCTCGGCGTCTTCGGGCTTGAGATGCAGAGTGACCGACGTTCCCTGTGGAGCACCCTCGACCGCGGCGATGGTGTAGGTGCCGTCGCCGCTGGACTCCCACTTGGTGCCCTCGCTTTCGCCGGCCTTACGACTGAGCAGCTCGACCTTGTCGGCCACCATGAACGTGGAGTAGAAGCCGATACCGAACTGACCGATCAGTTCCTCGGACACGTGGGTGGTCTTGGCTTCGCGCAACTGCGCTCGCAGCTCGGCGGTGCCCGACTTGGCCAGGGTGCCGATCAAATCGATGACCTCGGCGCGTGTCATGCCAATGCCGTTGTCGCGAACGGTGAGGGTGCGCGCGTCCTTGTCCGCCTCGATCTCGATACGCAGATCGGACGTGAGAGTGTTATCTGGGTCTAGGTCCTTGTTCCGGAACGCTTCGATCCGCAGCTTGTCCAGTGCGTCGGAGGCGTTCGAGATCAGCTCCCGCAGAAACGCATCCTTGTCCGAGTAGACCGAGTGGACCATCAGGTCCAGCAGCTGTCGCGCCTCGGCTTGAAACTCCAACTGCTCGACGCCCGAAGTCATGACTTCACCCTCCAGCCCCTCCATGAGATCCCGTTCGAGGGGCAGGCTACAGGATTGCGCCGCTGTCCTTGGCCTTGGCGATGTCGTCCCAGTCGAAGCCGAGTTCGAGCAGGATTTCCTCGGTGTGCTGGCCGTGTTCAGGCGCCCGGGCCGGCCCAGGTGGTGCCTCGTCGAACTGAACTGGCGCGGCTACTATTTCGTACTCGACGCCCTGGTCATCGACATTGGTGATCAGGTAGCCGTTGGGTTTGCTCTGCGGGTCGTTGAGCGTCTCGCGCGGTGTGGCCAGCGGTGCCCAAACCCCGGGCTCATCGGCCAGCGCTCGGCGCCAGTGCTCCAGGTCGTGCTCGGCGAACCTGGCCCCGATCAGGGCTGTCGCTTCGGCGGCGTTGGCGACAAGGTTCGACGACGGTACGAAGCGCGCGTCGGTGGCCAGCTCAGGTAACCCGATGCGTTGGCAGAATCCGGCCCAGAATTTGTCCGGCTGCAGAAAGACCATCTGGATCCACCGCTCGTCCTTCGTTTTGTAGCGGTTGACCAGCGGATTCATCGCCAACCCGGGCGGCGCTCCGGGGATGCCATCGATTCCGAACAGGTCGGCGACACAGATCGACGGCGCAATGCTCCACATCGCCTGAGCCAGTAGCGACGAATCCACGACGGCCGGCTCGCCGGTGCGTTCGCGGTGAAACAGCGCCGCGCAGACGCCCCGGCCAGGGTGATCCCCGCCTGTAGGTCACCGCGACGTGCTGCTCACCAACTGGCTTCCGGCGGCTTTGGAGCGGGCACGGCTGACCGTCGACGAGGTCCGCGTCTGGCTCGCGGCGGCGTCGCGTACACGCTCATGCCGTTCGGCACGGAAAACCCCGCGGTGCAAGGCCCGGCCTTGCGTTCAACCCGAACATCATCGTCGCGCGCGGAACCGGGCTGGGAGTGCGAGGCCCCGGCCGGGCGCTTGTCGTGGAAGGGTTCACCCGGCAAGCCGCACGCGCCGACGCCGACTTCATCCTCGAGCTGAGCAACCGCGGAAAACGAAGCATCGCATTAGATCTCAAGAGCGAGACCGGTCGGGAATTCTTCGGGGTAGCGGTGATCAGCGGGGCAGCGCGCGGGCAGGGCCGCTCGCACGCCCGATTGCTTGCGGCCGAGGGGGCCAACATCATCGCGGTGGACCTTTGTTCAGACATCGAAACCAACGAATACCCGCTGGCCCGGCCCGAGGATCTTGACGAAACCGCCCGGCTCGTCGCAAAAGAGGGCCAGCGCGCCTTCGCCGAGATGGCCGACGTCCGCGACCGTGCCGCCTTGTCCGCGGCGATCGACCGGGGCGTCGCGGAGTTCGGTCATCTCGACGTCGTGGTCGCCAACGCAGGCATCTGTCCGCTGGCCGCGGGCTTGCCGCCGCAGGCATTCGCCGACGGCCGTGGACGTCGATCTGATCGGCGTGCTCAATCTGGCGCATTCCAGCCTCAAACATTTGCAGGCCGGCGCCTCGATCATTGTGGTCGGATCCAACGCGGCATTCATGTCGTCGATGAACACCACCGGTATCGACGGCGGACCCGGGGGAGCGGGATATGCCTTCGCGAAAATAGCTGCGGCGCACTACGTCAACGACTTTGCGCTGGCGCTAGCTCCGTTCTCGATTCGGATGAATGCGGTACACCCGACGAACGTCAACACCGACATGCTGCACAGTGCGCCGATGTACCGCGCATTTCGGCCCGACCTGAAGAACCCGACTCGCGAAGACGCCGAGCCGGTTTTCCCGCTCGTACAGGCGATGCCCGTGCCCTACGTCGAACCCGAGGACATCAGCGAGGCCGTGCTGTTTCTGGCCTCCGACGCCGCCCGCTACATCACCGGTCAGCAGCTCCGGGCCGACGCCGGAGGTTTTCTCAAGGTCAAGCCGTGGCCGGGCGCGTGAGGTTGCGTGAGTCAAACTGCACCCGGATCGAATTGGAGAGGTAAGCACGCCTAAAGGGATCATCTAGCTGGAGACAATGCCGGTGTCGCCGGACCGCGACGCCGAATACCACAAGTGGTACAACGACAATCACCTGGCAGAAATCTGCTCGGTGGACGGTGTGGTCTCCGCGCGCCGGTTCGCGCCTACCGACGGAAACGGCCTATTCATCGCGATCTATGAGCTTGACTGTGACGACTTCGACTCGGTGGTCCAACGGCTGGGCGAACTCGGGGCCAGCGGCAAGATGTCGTCGCTGGAGCTGCTCAACATGCAGACGCCGCCAATTCCCAAGCGCTATCGGCAGATCGGCTGCTACACAAAGTGACTCCCACAACAGAGTTTTCGACGGAAAACCAAAAGCGCATCTATGCGCTGATGGTGCTGATGAAGACGGCCGATGACCGGCTCTCCAAAGGCATCGGCACTGGAGAATTCATGTGCGTGTACTGGCCGTCACGCGGCCAGGAGGCGTTCGCTGCGGCGATGGGTGTGTCGCTGCGATCCGACGACCAGCTGATGCATATCGCCAAACCCGATAAGGGAGTGATGCTTTCGACTGGGATGGTCGGCGCCGAACTGACGCCGACAGCCGACACCATGAAGCTCGAACACGTCGCGGACCGGGCGGCCGGCTACGCCATGCCGGCTCTGCGTGTCGACGGCAACGATCCGCTCGCCGTCGCGGCCACACTCGACCAAGCGCTGCGGCGGGACCGCACGGGCGGCGCGCAAAAGTCGGTCAGCAGGCCCAGATAGATCAGATCCCACCACCCATGCAATAGCCGTGAATCTGGGAGATCGTCGGCTTCGGGAACTCCCACAGGTACAGGGTGGGCCACAAGAAAAGGTCGTCGGTGCCGTTGTATGGTCCTCGAAGGTGTCCCCGAAGTCGGGATACGGATTTTCATCCGGACCCCAGCGCGCGACGTGCCCGCCGCAGAAGCCGTTGCCGTTGGCCTTGAGAATCACCACCTTGATCTCGCGGCCGCGGCCGGCCTCGTGCAGGCAGTCGTCGACTTCCCGCACCAGCGTTGCGTCTTTGGTGTTGGCCTTGTCGACGCGGTTGAGGATGATCCGGGCGATCGGCGGTTCGCGTTCATAAATGACCGCCTCCAGGACGCGCCGCTCCATCCCGATGACATTACTGGGACATGGCTGTATTGGATTGGCTCAACGGTTGCGCGGTGTTCGCAGGAGGAGTGAAGTGTTATTCAGGGGCGTCGGCGATGCTATTGGGCAATCCACTAGGACGGCCACAGCCCAGATCCCGATAACGATTGGAACTTCTATGACGACCTCGTTGGATCGAGCGGCACGTCTGGAACTTGTCGCGCGCCTTAAGTCTTCCTACCCGGAACTCCCGGATGCACCCACGCCCGATCTGATTGATCACGATCGGTTCACCGCCTACACCAAGACCCCGCACGATGTCGGCGGTGAGCCGGACGCTCCGATGGAATTCGAGAATAAGCAGTACGAGCATTGGGAAGAAAACACCTACGTCATGTGTGAGGTTCTCGGCTGGCGTGGGATTTGGTTGTCCGAGGAACGACGCCGGATGGGCAATGTCGACATCGGCCGCACGATCTACCTCGGCCTGCCTTACTACGGGCGGTGGCTGTTGGCCGTCGCACGTGTACTCACCGAAAAACACCACATCGGCCTGACCGAGTTGGCCGAACGCATGACCGAGGTCGAGGCACGGTATGCGGGCGGCTTGCGAGGAAAGCCCTTGGAGGCCAAGCCCAAATTCGAAGGTGACCCGTCCACAGTTAGACGCAACCGGCACCACACGCATGCGGTCGGTAAGGGCGACCCGCAAGTGTTTGCCGGACAGGCCGGTGAGCCGAAGTTCAAAGTCGGCGACAAGGTCGTGGTGCGAGAGCTTCCTGTGCTGCTCTACACCCGCACTCAAGAGTATGTTCGTGGTGCCGCGGGGGAGATCGCGGTCGTCTCCTATGAAAGCCCTGCCGCCGAGGACGAGACCTGGGATGGCCGCGACCAGAAACCCGAGTGGTTCTACATCGTGCGGTTCAACCTTTCTCAGTTGTGGCACGGCTATACCGGCCCCGGCAATGACACCCTGCAGACCGAGATTCCGGAGCGCTGGCTCGCGGCAGCGGAAAGGACCTCAGCATGACGGCTCATGATCACGACCACGAACGCACCGCCGCGCCGATGGTCGACGAGATCACCGACTTCGAAGTCTTGGAGATCGCGCTGCGCGAATTATGCATCGAAAAAGGGATTTTCACCGCTGAGGAGCACCGCCACTTCACCGAGTTCGCTGAACAGATCGGCCCAACCCCTGCCGCGCATCTGGTGGCGCGGGCTTGGATTGATCCTGAGTTCAAAAAACTGGTCATCGCGGATCCGCTGGCCGCCAGTAAGGAGGTTGGCGTCGACTGGCTGCAACCCACCGGTTTTGGGACACCGAGTGATTTCACCGCGTTCCATGTGCTCGAAGACACGCCAACCCTGCATCACGTCATTGTGTGCACGCTGTGCTCCTGCTATCCGCGTCCGATCCTGGGCAACTCCCCGGAGTGGTACCGCACGCCCAACTTCCGCCGTCGCATCGCGCGCTGGCCGCGCCAAGTGCTCGGGGAGTTCGGCCTATACCTGCCGGAAGATGTCGCAATCCGGGTGGAGGACTCGAACCAGAAGCACCGTTTCATGGTGATGCCGGTGCGTCCCGAGGGAACCGATGACTGGACCGAGGACAAACTGGTCGGGATCATCACGCGCGACTGTCTGATCGGTGTCGCGTTGCCGAAGGTTGGTGTGACCACAAACGCGGTGACTCAGACCCGCCCGGCTATCCATCCTGCGAAGCAGTAGGCAGGGTACCGGTGAGCAACTCGGGGCAACTTGATCCGGCCGAAAGTCCCCCAATCGCTGCGTTGGCGAAAATTGTTGAGAGGAACCAGGTCTGGGTCCGCATGGCGGCAAAGTACGGCGTCGACAATCCTGTGCCGCCGTGGAAAACAAGCCTCGACGGGATCTGTGACGCACTCGACCAAAGCGGCGGCGGCACAGCGTTGCTCAGCGTCGACCGGCGTAACGAAGAGGACGTGCTGTCGGCAACGGTCTACTCCGGTCTGCCCTACCCGGAAAACCGATTGGTTGCGCTGGCGCACTCGCTTGTACGACGCGGGCTCATCGATGAGGCCGAGCTGGAGCGACGGCTGACCGCTGTGCGGGCCAGGCTGGAAGCCTGACCGCATTGGCGAATAGACGCAGAGTCGCACTGTTTCAGCACAAAACGTGCGATTCTGCGTCTGCTCACCGGGTTACGCGTTGGCCGGCGCGGACACCTTCATCAGCTTCATCAGGTTGCCGCCCATGATCTTGGCGACGTCATCTTCGTCGAAGTCGGTGAGCTCGTCGACGAAGGAGATCGGGTCCTTCAGGCCCTCGGGGTGCGGCCAGTCGGATCCAAACAGCACCCGGTCGGTGGCCACCATCTTGACGATCTCGTAGAACCGGTCCTCCCAGAACGGGGTGATATAGACGCAGCGCTTGAAAGCCTCGACCGGACCCTCGCTGAACGAGTTCGGCATCTTCTTGTAGACGCCCTTGAGGCCCTTGAACAGGTCCGGTACCCAGTCGGCACCGTTTTCAATTGACAGGATCCGCAGTTCAGGGTTGCGCGACAGCGCGCCATGGCACACCAGCGCACCCATCGCGTCCATGATCGGCCGATGGCCCATCGCGAAGCTGCGGAAGGCGGTCGGCTTGAACGGCAGGAATTCGTCGCCGGGCTCCCAGACGCGAACTCGGAGTAGCCGCTGTCCGAGGCATGCATCGAGACCGGGATCCCGGCTTTGATGCAGGCCTGCCAGAACGGGTCAAACTCCTCGAAACCGAAGGAGCGGCCGCGGCGGTAGCCGGGCACCGGCGCCGGGCGAACTAGTACCGTGCGTGCGCCCCGCGCCAGGCGCCACTCGAGTTCTTCGAGCGCCCGCTCGACGATCGGCAGGGTGATCACGGGCGTGGCGAAGATGCGGTCGGAGTAGTTGAACGTCCAGGTTTCATGCATCCACTGGTTGAGCGCATGGATGACGTCATGGGTCATCTCGGGGTCGTCCTTCATGCGCTCTTCGACCAGGCTGGCCAGGGTGGGGAACATCAGCGCGTAGTCGATGCCCAGTTCGTCCATGACCTCCAGCCGCGGGCCGGGCTCGCGGAAGGCGGGGATCGCCTTCATCGGCTCACCCAGGATTTCGCGGTAGGTCTTTACCTGCACGTAGTCGATCACGTTCTTGCGCTTGTCCGGCAAGAACTTGGTCAGCGCTTCCTGCGGATCGTACATGTGGTTGTCGGCGTCGAACACGGGGAAGGAAAGTTCGCGAGACGGCATGGCGATCTCCTTGCAGAAGTATGGGCTCAGTGGGTGGTAACGGCGTTACCACTTCTGGGCGGCAAGCTGTACCGGTCTGGAGTCCGTCGGCCACGGGGTCAGTCGGGAAGCTTCGGGGTCGCCCCGTTGATGACGGCGAAGTTCACCGTCGCCGTCGCGAGCAGCACCTCCCCGGCGTCACTGCCGCCCGCGTCGCCGTAGACGTCGACTTGCATCACCATCGCGCGCCCGCCGTTGCGCAGCATTCGCGGCACCGCGAACGCCGAGCCTTGACGGATCGGTCGCAGGTAGCGGATGAAGAGGTCGGCCGTCGTCATCGTGGTGCCATCCCGCAGATAGTCCAGCCCGAACTGCCCACCGGCGACGTCGACGAGCGTGGCGGTCAGTCCGCCCTGCAGGGCACCGGAGGTATTGACCACCTCCGGGCTCACCGGCATCGTCATCGCGAACTCGCCGTTGTGTGCGCCCGGCCGCATCCCGATCCGGCTGAACAACTCGCCGAGCGTCGGCGGCGCCGGTTGACCGTCGTCGTCGGCGCCAAGGGCGCGAATGCAGAAGTCGAATAAGTGGGCTGAATCGATTGGCGCACCGGTTAATTCGGCTCCCAGCCAATGTAATCGGAGGGCACCCAGGATGGTCTGCATGACGATCGCAGCTGCGGGCGCGGCATCGAGGTTAGGCCGGAAAACGCCTTCGGTGATGCCCCGCTGCACGACGTCGCGAATCAGCTGGTGCAGCGGGACGAGCACCCGCGCATCGTCCTGGGGCCGCGTTTCGGCCAAGTGCTGGTTGTAGAGGTTCATCGCCCGATTCAGGCTGTCCTGGGTGCTCGACTCCGGCTCCGCGCTGATCCGGTCGATGATCAGCTTGATCGCAGCGGTGCTGTCCAGCCCGGCGGTGTCGGCGCGCCACGCCCGCGCCGACTGCGCCATGGTCCGCTCCAGCAGGGCAATCAGCAATTCGTCCTTGCTGCTGAAGTGCCGGTAGAACGCCCGCACGGCCCGCGCCCAGGCGAAGCTGGTGTTGCGGTGGTTTCGCGACGACGCGGCGATCCGCAAAAGACGTTTTTGAGCGGGCGACCACCTCTTGCACGGTGAAGTCTGTGCGCCCGGTCTCGCCCAGGATCTCGACCGCGGTCTTGATGAAGCGGGCAGCGCGTCGTCGGTTCGGCTTCGTCGTCCGGGGGCACCCCGCCTCCTCTGTTGCGCGCTGAGAGCGCCGTGAGAACGAGGTTACCGCGCTTAGACGAGGACGGCGAGAACGGTGGTGGTCTCTGGAAACGACGAGGGATCACGGTCATCGCGAGCCGCGGATTGCCGAGCACGGCCGTCAGCAGCGACAGCCGAAGTTGGCTCGGGCCGGCGGTCGTGATGTCGAACCAGGCTGGGTCCGTCATCGCCTGCCGGGCAACTCCGGGAGGGCACTCGGTGCGCAGGACGTCGTGCCTGCTGTCACCGCAGCGCCAGCTGACCCGAATTCAATCCGACATCCATAAGGCCGTTAACATAATAAAAATAGTAAACTAGCGCGACAGACGTCAATGCTGCCGCGGCGTGCTGGACAGCTCCGTATTGTGGTCAGCCATGGCCCAGTGGTACCTGTTCCTACCGCAGTCAGACTGCCGGTTGCCGACATTGTGCAGCGCTCGCGCCAGGCGGAGGCTAGTGGATTTTCCGGGGTGGCGTTCATCGACCACCTCGACGCGCCCGGCCTGAGTGACGAAACGATCTGGGAGGCAATGGGTGTGGCGACCTGGGTGGCCGCGAAGACCGACCGGCTGCGGATCGGCCATCCGATGCGCTGCGACGCATTCCGGCATCCGGCGGCGCTGGCCAAACAGGCCGTTACGTTGTCCGAGGCGTCGGACGGCCGGTTCGAGTTAGGCCTCGGATCCGGTTCATGGCCCGCTGAATTCACGAGATTTGATGTTGGCCAAGACGATCCGGTAGCGCGCGTCGAGCAACTCGAGCGGCATCTGGGACCTTGGCCGACAAGGGCTATGAAGGAACCGGTACCGGAGTGCACACCCCGGTCAAGGGCCGCAGCCTCGACATCGAGAACCAGAGCTACAACGCGCTGCTCACAGCGACACGGGCCATCGGGGAACGCGCCAACGCCGAACTCAAACAACGCTGGCGCTGTCTTCGCCGAATCCGCTGGTGCCCAACCAGAATCGGAGCAATCGTCGGCGCCGCGATCGTACTACCGACTCTCCAACGCGGAAACTACTGAGAACACCTCACTTGGGCGCGGAATGGCGCGCCGGAGCGCAGACAATTCCCGCTTCCCGAGCATCGGATACCGCTGATCCTCGGCGGCACCGGGTGCCGGATGATGGAACTTGTTCGCAGATATGCGGATTGGTGGAGCATACCGGCCAATCACCTCGATCGGCTGGCAAGTTTGATGCCGGCCACCGGGTCTGCTCGGGTATCGGTTCAGCAGATGGTCGGCTTCGTTCGCAAGGGGAGCGACCCCACCACCGCTCGCGAACTGAGCATCCGGCGGTTCGGCCACCTCGGTTCGGGCCTGGTCTGCGGTGACGCCGACGAATTGTCCGGACATTTCGCCGGCCTGGCCGCCCAGGGCGTCGAGCGGTTCCACGTCTGGTTCGCTGATTTCGCCGCCCCAGACTCGTTGCACGAATTCGGCGAAACGGTGATCAAAGCGTTCGCGGGATAACAGGCTCGGTCATCGCTGCTGTGCGGCCCGCCGGCGAGCCTCGGACGGCATAACGGGTTCGCGCGCGAACGGCCCACGCCGCACGGCGTTCAGCCGGATCTCCGGCAGATCCACCGACGGGTCCACGGTGTCGAGCCACGCCACGGCCTCGGCGACGTCAGAAACCTGGATCGCGTCGACCTCGAACGGAACATCCTGCAGCATATCGGTTTCCACCGGCCCCGGCGTCACGATATGGACCGCGATGCCGTCACGGTCGACCTCAAGAGCCAGCGCACGGGCGAACGCGTTCATCCCCGCCTTGGACGCCGAGTAGGCGGTGCGTGCCATCATTGGTTGGTGCGCCGCTGAGGACGAGATGAACACCAGCCGCGAGCCGGCGCGCATTCGCGGCAGCACGGCTGCGGTCACCACAAAGCAGGAGTCCAGGTTGGCGGAGATGATCGACTGCCATTGCTCGAAGGTTTGCTTGCGCGCATAGGTTCCGCCAAGCGTTCCGGCGGCGTGCACCACCAAATCGACTGTCTGCATTGGGCTGATCGCTTGCGCAAAGCCGACGGCGTCAGACGCGTCGGCGGCGATATAGCGCGCCCCGATTTCCTCTGCGGCCGCGCGTAGCGGGCCTTCTCGTCGCGCCGACAGCACGACGTCGTAACCCAATTCGCACAGTTTGGCCGCACAGGCCTTACCGATCCCGCCGCTGCCGCCTGTTACCAGCGCGGTTCGGGAGTTCACGACTTATAGCGCGGGCGTCCCAGCGCCTGCGGCGACACCGCATAGATCCGTTGGTCGGGGCCTGCGGCCAGCACGTGACTCTGGGTGTCGGAAAGATGCCGGGCAGCGATGCGACGGGCCCGATCGGCGTCTCCCGCTTCGATCATTTCGGTCAGCTTGACATGTGTATTGAGCACAGCGCGACGCTTGGCCAGCGATGGGTAGGTGCCCTTGGCCGCGCTCTCATCGGCCCAGTGCTGTTCATGGTTCGTCCACAGCGTCTCCACGGTGCCGACGACCGCGATGATCGTCCGGTTGCCGCACCCACGCACGATGAGATCGTGGAATTTGCGGCCAATTTCGGTGAATTCGGGCCCGTCCTCCAGATGCGCGGCCATCGCGTCGTTGCCCTCTTTGAGCTCGGGCACGATGGTGTCGGCGCGGTCCGGCCGCCCCGCGGCCAACGCCGCGCAGGCGGGTTCGAGTTCCAGCAACGCCGTTCCCAGGTCGGTGACCACGACCGACTCGCTCTGCAACAGCAGACCCAACATGTAGGCGGCGCTGGTCTTCGCCGGAGCGTGCACCACCGCACCGCCCCGGTTGCCACGCCGAACCGACACCAGTCCTTCGGTCTCCAGGATCCGCAGCGCCTCCCGCAGCGAAACCAGGCTGACGTTGAACTGCTCGACAAGCACTTCCTGGCGCGGCAGCAAAGCGCCGTCGGCTAATTCGCCGTCGATGATCTGGCGGCGCAATTCGTCGGCGACGATCTCGGCGATCCTGGGCGCGGACAAACGGCGTCGAGAATCGGGGCCAATTCCCAGTGCAGTCATCGGACTTGCGGCGTCGAGACCCTTGGCTGTAGCCCGGGGAGGAAACGCCGCGCTCCTCCTTTCGAGGTGTTGTCGGTGCTCGTGTCTATGCCGCGGGTGTGTGCAGGTTTCGGTTGCTTCCTAGCGTTGAGCAGGCGGCAGTGTTGGTCGAACAGTGTCGGCACGCTCGTTTTGTGTGGAATCTGGCCGTAAAGCAGCAGGCGCATTGGCAGCCGGGCCGCCAGGCGGCCGGTTACAACGAGCAATGTGCCCAGTTGACCGCGGCCCGCGCCGAATACGACTGGCTGGCAGCCGGATCGCAAACCGTCCAACAGCAAGCGCTGCGGGACTTCGCCCAAGCGATGCGTAACTTCTTCCACGGCGCCCACCGCCGCCCGACGTGGCGCAAGGCCGGCACGCACGAAGGCTTCCGGCGGGTCGGCGTCAAACCACGCCACCTCAAGCGGCTCAGCCGCCGCCACGGACAAGTCTGGATCCCCAAAGTTGGCTGGGTGCGATTCCGATGGACCCGCGACATCCCGGACACGGTGAAGTCCTACCGCGCCACACTGGATCGATCGGGGCGCTGGCACATCGCTTTTGCCGCCATCCCCGAACCTGTCCCGGGACCCAGTGACGGCAGCGCGGTAGGTATTGATCGCGGCCTGACCGTGTCGGCGGCGCTGTCCAGCGGGGAGCTGCTGTGTGTTCCTGGCCTTCGTGCTGGTGAAACTAACCGACTGCGCCGATTGCAGCAGCGTCTGGCCCGGGCGCAACGTGGATCGCACCGGCGGGCACGAACGAAGCGGGCTATTGCCCGGTTGCGCGCCCGGGAAACGGATCGCCGCCGTGACTGGGTGGAAAAGACCACCACCGATGTGGCGCGCCGCTTCGACACCATCTACACGTCGCAACGATGCTCTGCCTGCAGGCATGTCGCGCCGGAAAACCGTAAGAGCCAAGCGGTTTTCCAGTGCGTCGCCTGCGGCGCGGGGCCGTGCAATGCCGACGTGAACGCCGCACGCAATATTGCCGCCGGACGGGCGGTGACAGCACGGGGAGACTTCGGCGCTTGCCGGTCTGCGAACCGTGAACCTCAACTCTGTCCTCCTGCTGCATAGGTGCGACCGGGTTGACGTCCACCGGCTTAAGCCGGTGGAGGACGTCAAACGATTCCAGCAGCGGAATGACCCGTACAGAGCCGCGGCCACCGCACCCGCGAACTCAATTTACTGCAATCTTAGCAGTAATGGCATAATAGCCGCGCTGGTCAACCGCCCTGGTCAGCGGGAAACTACGCGTGGTCCGGCAAAGTTTCTACGACGGCAGAGACAACAAACCCGACGAGGTAGACGGATACAGGTTGAGCCAGCGCCACGACCGCCGAGCGACACCGCTGGACGACGTCCGTGTTGTCGAGATCAGTGACCGGATCGCCGGCAGTTACTGCGGAAAGCTGTTGGCCGATGCCGGTGCTGACGTCATGAAAATCGAACCGCCGCAAGGGGGATCCGTTGCGGCGGTTCAGCGCCAGCTGCTCCCCGATACCCGACGGCGCGGACTCACCGCCGTTCGGCTACCTCAACGCCGGCAAACGCGGCCTGACCTGGTCCGGGTCCGGGTCCGGGTCCGGGTCCGACGGACGTTTGCCGTAGCCCAGTGAACAGATCATCGGGAAAGCTGTTGCGCCACGATGAGAAATCGGACAGATCGACTCTCGTAGACGTCATCGGCCAACCTCGATTCACTTTCGGACGCCAGGCCCAACATTACCGCCGGCCGGGCCGGTGCGCTGACGTTCAGTGCTTAAAATAGTAAAAATAGACGGGAGTCTTCCAAGCGCGGCGAGTGCAAAGCGCGGCCGTGCGCCACCTGGCTGCCACGAGAAATGGACTCAAAAGGAGCAGCTAGTGACGGACACGGTTTCGGACTCCTCCGTCGACCCATCGGAGCGCGAGTTCGGGACGAGCGGCATCAGCCTGTCGCCGTACCGACTCCCGACCGGCTGGTTCATCGTCGGTTTCGCCTCGGACCCGCCGGCCGGCGAGGTCAAGCGAGCGCACTACTTCGGCCAGGAGCTGGTGCTGTTTCGCACCGAGTCCGGCCAGTTGAACGTGCTGGACGCATAATGCCAACACCTGGGCGCCAACTTGGGCGTCGGCGGCACCGTCGAGGGGGAGAACATCGTCTGCCCTTGGCACGGATGGCGTTGGCGCGGCGACGGCAGCAACGCGCTGATCCCGTACAGCAAGATCGGCTGCAAGGACAACGTCCGCGTCCGCACCTACCACAGCACGGAGTGATATGGCTTCATGCTGGTTTGGCATGAGCGGCACGGCCGCGCGCCGTACTGCCAACCGCCGGTGCTGGCTGAGTTGGAGACCGACGAGTACTACCCGTTGCATCCGCACACCCGGATGGTCAACCGCGTCAAAGTGCATGTGCAGATGATCGTCGAGAACGCTGCTGACCCGTATCATGTGCGATACGTGCACAAGGTCGCCAACCCCGCCACCACTGCGTCGTTCGAGGTGTCCGGTTACGCCTACACGCGACGGTCAACGCCCATTTCGGTGGCGGCCGGGCGCAGACCTGGCTGACCCCGAATGGGCCCGTCGACGCCAAGATCGTCTACGACGAATGGGCCCGTCGACGCCAAGATCGTCTACGACAACTACTCGCTCGGCTTGGGCGTGGTCCGCTTTCCCAGTGAGTTGGTGGCCACCGTCCAGGTCACCGGGCAGACTCCGGTCGACGAGGACTACACCGACTACTTCTATACGCAGGCCTCCATCCGCGAGCCGGGAGACACCGGTGACAAGCCCACCGGCCGGGCTGCGCGCTTCCTTGCCCTGCAGCACGAAGTCTTCAAACAGGACTTCTTCACTTGGGAGAACATGAAGTACCTGGAGAAGCCGAACCTTGCGCCGGAAGAGGCCCACGATTACGCGGCCCTTCGCCGCTGGGCGCATCGCTTCTACCCAGGCGAACAGGTTTCGCCCGACGACTTCGGCTACGCCCCCGACGGTGAGCCCGACCCGGCGGCGGCCCAGGCCTGATAAGGAGCCCGATGTCCCGCGCGCCGACTGGTGCGGAACCTTCCTGCGACGGAAAGTCGATTGGCCCAGCTGATTTCGGTGTCGAGCGGTTCAGCGTCGCGGCGGTGCTCGATCGTCCCGCCGAGCAGTTTCCCGACCGGGTGATGATGTCGATTGCGGGAACTGACGTGACCTTTGAGCAGATGCGAGGGCGGTCCTGTGCAGCGGCAAATGCATTGCGGGACTTTGGTATCGGACCGGATGATTGCGTCGCATTGTTCACCGCGACGTGTCCGGAGTGGATCTATTTCTGGTTGGGTGCGGCGCGTATCGGCGCGGTGACCGCGGCGGTCAACGCCGCCAACAAGGGCGAGTTCCTGTTACACGCTCTTCGATTGTCGCGGGCGAACGCGGTCATCACCGACACCGTACGACAGCTGCGGGTCGCTGAGGCGACTGAGCAACTGCCTGGCCTGGCAAGCATGTGGTGCGGGGTGATTGGGATTGCGTCGCGGAGACGACGGCCGATCACGTCGGCGATGTCGGGGATATCGGGTCGCTGTTCTTCACTTCGGGCACCACCGGCGCGTCGAAAGCAGTTGCCACCACGTGGCATTACTTGTTCACTGCGGCCGCAACGGTCGCGTCGTCCTGGGGGTTCAGGGCGGGCGAGGTGCTGTGGACGGCGATGCCGTTGTTTCACTTGAGTGCGGCGCCGTCAGTGCTGGCGCCGATGCTCGTCGGCGGGACAACGGTGCTGGCGCCGGCGTTGCACCCTGCGACGGTGTGGGACGAGATACGCGCGTGCGGTGCCATCGGATTCGCCGGTGCCGGCGCCATGGTGTCGATGCTGCTGCGTCAACCGCCCGATCCCCGCGATGCGCAGGTGCCGCTGCGGTTCATCTCCGCCGCACCCATTGACGCGTCGGTGTATCGCGACATCGAAAAACGCTACGGCTGCGGGATCGTCACCATGTACGGGATGACCGAGGCCTTCCCGATCGCGGTGAAAGGCATTGCCGAGGAGGGCGTGCCAGGAACCTCGGGCCGGCCCAATCCCAGTTTCGACGTGCGGATCGTCGACCCGGGCGGTGAGCCGCTTGCGGACGGGTCGGTGGGGGAGATCGCGTGCCGGCCGCGCTACCCATATGTCATGAGCGAAGGGTATGTGAACGGTGAAGGTGGCATCGACCGCCATTCGGAGTGGTTTCGCACCGGCGACCTCGGCGTGCTGGACAGCGATCACAAATCTGGCTTACGTTGACCGGGTGAAGGACTCGCTGCGCCGCCGCGGCGAGAACATCTCGTCGGTCGAAGTGGAGACCGTTGTGCTCCGTCATCCGGCGGTGCTCGAAGCGGCGGCGGTCGGCGTGCGCAGCGACCTCGGCGAGGACGACATCCTGCTTGTCATTGTGCTGCGACCGGACTGCGCGCTGGATTACGCTGAGCTGCTGGACTTCTGCAGCGCCCGGACGCCGTACTTCTGTGTGCCGCGATATGTCGAGATCGTCAGCGCGCTTCCCAAGACCATCATCGGGCGGGTCCGCAAGGACATCCTTCGCGCGCGAGGAGCCGGGCCCGGGGCGTGGGACCGACAACGCCACGGATACATCGTCAGCCGGTGAAACAGGGAGAGAACAGGTGGCCATGACTTATCAGCAGCAGTACGTCCTCGATGGTGCGGCGGGACGCGACGCCATCCTGAATCTGACCGTGCAGCACAAGCGATGCTATTCCGAGGGCGACAGCGACGGCTGGATCGCGACATTCCGCCACTCTGGGCCCGATTCACCCGCGACGGTGAAGAATTCACCGACCTGAGCGCTGCCTTCGACGGCGGCACGGGACGGCTGGTCACCGTCGATCACGACATCACTGTCGACGGTATCAATGCAGCCCAGCGTTGCGTCGCATTACTTTTCGCGGGAACCGGTGACGGCGCAATCACTCTGCGCGCCACCGGAACCTATCGGGATCAACTCATCTACGAACGCGGCGGCTCGTAGTTCACTTCCCGTGAGCTACAATTGGATTCGGTGCCGAGCGGGCATTCGCTCACGCTGTGATGACAGCACCCATCAGCTATCAGCTGGCATTCGGTACCTACGACGACGCCCTGCGAATGGTCGGCATGACGGGCTACGCGGCCCTGCCGAGCGACCCACTGGCGCTGAGCGTTGCCGCGATGTTCGGCGCGCCCGTCGCTGTGGGCGACCAGGCGGACGTGCAGTCGAAACGTCTTGCGCGGCTGGGCCGCAACCCCAACTGGTACACCAGCCTCGGCGGAGAAGGATGCGACGATGTGCCCGCCTGGTAGCGACAACCTTTAGGTGCCCGACGAATTTGTCGCTGCGAGCCGGGCGCATCGAGCACCCCAAACCCCAAAGACTCGCGTGTCCTTAGGGCCTTAACCAGACAGCGGCGGCATCGGTCCTTTGCTGACCACCGACTGCAGCTCGACATACTCGTGCAGGCCCTCCGGGCCGAACTCGCGGCCGATGCCCGATTGCTTGAAACCACCGAACGGGCTGCCGATGTCGAGCGCGTACATGTTGATGCCATAGGTGCCGGCACGCACACCCGCGGCCACCTCGAGGCCGTGCGCGGTATCCGCGGTCCAGACCGATCCGGCAAGACCATAGTCGCTGTCGTTGGCGATGCGGATCGCATCGTCTTCATCCCGGTAGGTCAGCACGCTCAGCACCGGGCCGAAGATCTCCTCGCGCGCAATCCGCATGTCATTGGTGGTGTCGGTGAACAGAGTCGGTCGCACATACCAGCCTGGTTGGCTCGGAGCATCCTCGCCGCCCAGGACGATCCGGGCACCCTCTTTCACCCCGGACCGGATGTAGTCCTGTACCCGAGCCTGTTGCCGTTGCGCCACCAGCGGCCCGACGTCGGTCGCCTCGTCGGATGGATCGCCTACCTGCAGACCCGACATCATGTCGGCCAGCGCGTCGATGACCTCGTCACGACGCTGTTCGCTGACCAGGATGCGGGTCTGCGCGACGCAGGCCTGCCCGTTGTTCATCAGGCTCGCGCTCTTGAGGCCTTTGACCGTCTTGTCAATGTCGGCATCATCGAGAATGATCGCCGCTGACTTGCCGCCGAGTTCCAGGCTGACGCGCTTGAGCTGCTCGCCGCACAGCGCGCCGATCCGGCGGCCGACGGCGCTCGACCCGGTGAACGCGATCTTGTCCACGCCAGGATGGCGGACCAGCGCCTCGCCGACATCTGTTCCCCCGGGGAGCACGGACACCACCCCGTCGGGCAGGTCCAGCTGCTCGATCATCTCGGCCAACCACAAAGCGTCCAACGGTGTTTCGGGTGCGGGCTTGACGATGACGGTGCAGCCCGCGATCAGGGCGGGAATCAGCTTGGGCATGATCAGAAATTGCGGCACGTTCCACGGCACGATCGCCCCGACCACACCGACCGGAGCCCGGCGCAGGTGCACTTCGCCGAGCACCCCTTGGCGGCGTTCGGCCCAAGGAAAGTCACGGGCTACTGCCAGCGCGAGGTGGATCAGCGACGCCGCTGCCGCCGCTTGCCCGAGCCTGCTGAAACTGCGTGGGGAACCCATCTCGTCGGTGATCAGGTCGGCCATCTCGTCGAGGTGGCCGGAGTAGATCGTCGCGAGCTGTTCCACCTTGCGCATCCGCTCGCCCGGGTCCAGCCTGGGCCACGGTCCATGGTCGAAAGCGTCTCGCGCGGCGACGACGGCGGCTTCGACGTCGGCCGGGGACGCGGCGGGAGCGTAACCGACCGGCTCTTCGGAATGCGGGGAGATGACTGTTATCCGTTGCCGGGTGGACGGCTCGCGCCAGTGCCCTCCGATGAAAAGCTGGTCGTAGCAACGGTGGTCATGGGTTTTCGGCACTGGGGCACCACCTCTGAAAAGGCGAAGTCAACTTTGCTATTGACGCTAACATAGGTAAAAAGCCAGCTGGCCCGCCATGAGCCGCGCGGCCAACAGTGAAGGCCTATTTGAGCGACTGTGAGCGACGAACTTCGGGGGACAACGGACGGCGCCGTATGGATCGTCACGATCAATCGCCCACATGCTCACAATGTCATCAACGCGGCGCTGCACCACAAGCTGCTCGACGTGTGGCGTGACTTGGAACGTGACGGCTGCGTCGTGCTCACCGGCGCCGGTAAAACATTCGCGCCGGAGGTGATTTCGCATTCTTGAAGGCCCGGCACCGTTCCCGAGGGGTGACATGACCAACGAGTGGCACCGCTATCCGTTTCGGCTCGTCGCCGACGACCGCGCGCTGGATTTCCCCGCCGCCGAAGGCGAACACCCCGACCAGGAATCCGACACCTGGTTCACCGCCGGCGAGCTCACCGGCACAACAGGTCGATCGTTCGCATTCCTGACCGGCTTCGACAAAACCGTCCGGGCGGAACAATCATCGCCGACTTCTACACCATGGCGTTATCGACTGCGACAAAGGCGCCGGTATCAAAGCAGCGCCGGGCCGGTGGCGTGGACGACGTGCCGCGACGACGACGGCGAACTGCGGCCCTACACCTACCGTGTCAGCCTGCTGGGTGTGGATCAGGCGGGCCAATCGATGGAACTGGACTTGACCGTCACGCCCACCCGAGCCCCGGTGCCCGTCGGCGCGGACGCACACAACGGGAAGATCACCTGCTTCGGCCAGCACTCAGCACGACACCTACTCGTATTTCCAGACCGCGATGGCGGTGACCGGACCGCTGCGCTGGGGCGAGCTGAACGAACAGATCACCGGCAGCGCAGGCCACGTCGACCGGCAGTGGTTTCTCAAGTACGCCGGCGGCGGCGGGAGCGGGGGGAGATCCGCGGGCCTTTTCCGATGAGTGGCGCACGATCAACCTGGACAACGGCGTCGATCTGAGCGTCTGGCGCCAGTTCGAGCGAACGGACGGTAATGCACTGCAACCATTCTCGGGCGTCACGGCCAGTTATCCCGATCCCGCAGCGGCGCCGGAGTGCGCGCAGGACGTCGACGTGGTAGTCAGCCGCTACGTCCGATGGCCGGATGCGATTCAGCCGCTGCTGCCGCCGCTGGCGCCGGCCCGGTTCATGCCCGACCGCCACCGGCCGCGCTGTCCGACACTGCAACTGGATCTCACCGGAGAGCCTCTGGTGGCCGCCCCAGCGCACCGCCTGCCGATCGAATACATGGAAGGGCCGTACCGGTATAGCGGAACGCTGCGCGGAGAACCGGTCAGTGGCTTCGCATTCTACGAACGCTCGCTGGCGCTCTACCGGGATTGGGAGCTGATCGACGTGCTGGGCACTGTCGAGGAGCCGAGCCTGGTCGGTCAGGTCCGGGCGTTGAGAATCTCTGGCCGGCGCGCAGAGGCACGAAAGGTGTTTCCGGCCAACGATCAGTCGGATTGCCGCGATGTGGTGGACGCACTGATCGCAGCGCTATCGCTGGATAGCTGACGACCTGCTCGCCCGGGTCCAGGACGCCCAGGAATTGTGGCGATGCTGCAGCCCCGGCTCGTTGCGGCCGAACAACAGGTGATCGCGGGCCCCGGATTCAAGGTTGGCTTGTAGGCCCTGCACGAGCCGGTAGTCCTCGTCGCGCACGGCGGCATGGGCATAGTCGAAGACAGCCTGTGCGCCAGCTGCCACGGATTCCTCGGAAATGTCCAGCGGCGTCGAATTCTGGTGGACAGTAACGGATCTGCCTGGCATCTCGCCCGGATAGATACGGAACAGCTCACCGTTGGCGATGCTTACCGACGGCACGATGTGGACGGTGGCGAAGTGGTAATTCTCCGAGAAGGTGTCGACGGCCAGTTTCCAGGTGATCGGCGTGTCCAGGACCTTCTCGCCCAATGGAGACCACCGGCCGATGCCCCACGAGTCGAGTTCCTCGGCGAGCGGACCCAGATGGGCGGCAATATCCAACGGGGCGGCGGGATCGAGTGCCGCCCAGAGGAACCCAGCGAATTCGGTAGCCGACAGCTCGGTCAGGCCGTCGGACTTCACCTCGACGCCGGGGAAGCCTTCCCGGCCGGGCAAGCCGACTAGCCGCCCGCTATCGTCATATGTCCAAGCGTGATAGGGGCAGGTGAATCGCTTCGCCTTACCGCAACCTGTGACAACCTGCGACTGCCGATGCGAGCACACGTTGTTGAACGCCTTGACCGCATCGCGACGTCGCATTCGTGGCGCTCGATTGACGTGTACTCGCCTGCGTGGACCCTCTGTTCAGCGGGCGCAAGGTCGGTCGCTTTATCGCGTGCCAGCTTGACGGCTTGTCGGGTCAAGTCGATGAGCTTGTCGCGGTCCTCGCGGTCCTTCACAATCGGGCTGCCATTATCCTTGACGCTAACTTTATAAACTTAGCAAGTACAAGGAGTAATCGGCGGCGATGGCCTATTCGCGTGCCGGTCAGCCGCCGGGAGGTTCCCACGCGGCTCCGCCAGGCGTGCTCGCGCAAATAACGGGTATGCCCGCGTTTGAGGTGGCCGTCGCGCCCGGGGCGCCGCAGGGAATGCCAATGGCAGGCCGAGGATCCAGACCGGACGGGGTAGTCGTCGGCGACTGCGCATGGGCCCGGGTGGTCTGCGGCACAGTCGTATACGCCGCTGAGGGTGACGTCGTCGTCGGAGCGACCGGTGCTGCTCGCGACACTGTGACGGCCGGTGTGGTGGTTGCGGGAGCTGGAGCCTTGACGATTGGCGGCGGGATGGCCGCCGCTGGCGCCGGGGGCGTGGCAGTGGTAGTAGGCACCGGGGAAAACGTGTCGACATTTGCGGGCGTGTCATCGGACCGCGGGGCCGAGCGCAACGCCATAACGCCCAAGATCCCTCCTATCGCCACCGCGACAATGGTGAGGCCGAGCGCTGTCGTGTGCAGCCGCCGCCGACGACGGCGCGCCGAGATCGACGCGTCGTCAGGGGCGGCACTCGAGGCATCAGGTTCTGTCAGCGTGACGGCATCATCGACGTCTGACTTTGGTAAGACATCCGGCGGCGCGACGGGATCGTCAACTTCGGCCGTTGGCAACATATCTGGCGGCGCGGGAGTACCGCCGACGTCGGCAGCCGGGGGGGCGGATACCGCTGCAGCCGCGGGCTCGGTCGCCCACGCGTCGGTCGTCTCCGGCGCGGTGGCGAGCAAAGCAGCTTTAGCGCCCGGGATGAAAGACTTCAGGCTGCCTCTCGCCTCAAGCGCTTTGGCGAATTCTCGACATTGCGTGAACCTCTCCGCGGGTGCCTTCATGAGTGCGCGGGCGAAGGGCGCGTCGAAGTAGATCAACTCGGGTTTGACATCACTTGGCCGCGGCGACGCTTCGTTGAGGTGCTTACTGATCACCACGGCCGGCTTCATGTGTGCAAACGCTGGCCACCCGGTCAGTAAATGAAACGCTGTGCATGCCAAGGCATATTGGTCAGCTTGGCCATCGATCGCGTCATCCAGCAGCTGCTCGGGGGCCGCATAGCTCACAGTGCCGATGGCAAGGTTCGCCCGAGTCAAACTGTTGGTCTCATCGGGCGGCCGGGCGACACCAAAGCCGGCTAAGAGGATTCGTCGCCGGCCGGGGGCCGAATCGCCGACAAGGATGTTGCTCGGGTTCACGTAGCCGTGCACTAGCCCCTGCTCGTGGGCGTAGTCGAGGGCCTCGGCGATCGCCCAGATGACCTCGATCACCATGTCCGGCGGCATGCCTTCGGGATAAGCATCAGTTAGCAGCTGGGCGGCGTCGGTGCCCTCGACGTAGTCCATCGCAAGCCACAGCTGATCCTCGAACTCGCCCCGATCGTGAAGACCGACAATGCTCGGATGCGACAGAGCGGCTGCCTGATCGGACTCTTGGTGGAACCGGAAGCGATATTCCGGGTCGGCCGACAGCTCGGGCGGTAGGAACTTGAGCGCGTACTGACGCGGCAGATTCAGACGTTGCGCTACGTAGAGCTCACCGAGCTCTCCGCCCCCGAGCAGCCGAACAATGTGAAATCCGGCAGCTGTCGCACCACTGACCAGCGGCATGGGGAGGATCGTACATACCGGCGCGTGCATCCGGCGAGAATGTCCGGGTGAGCGAACATGGACGCCGCCAGATTAGTGCGCCCTTAGCGCACCCACTCCGCCGGATGTCGGGCCGCGATCCCTAGCAGCCGCATCGGGTGGCTACGCCGTTGGAGCTGCTGTTTGACCCGACGTTCGTGATCGCCTTCGGGGAGCGGCTGCACAATTTGCACACCTGCTGGCCGCCGGCCACGTCGGAGCCGGGCTGGCCGGATTCTTGTTCGCCACGTTCGCGGTGAGCTGGGCCAGGATCAACTTCAGTTGGTTCGCTTCGGCCTACGACACCGACGACTGGGTGTTTCGCCTGACGACGACGCTGCAAATGGTGGGTGTCCTGGTGCTGACGTTGGGGATTCCGGAGCTCTTCTCGTCGATTGCCGACGGCCGATACGTCAACGACCGGGTCCTGGTCGCCGGCTACGTTGTGATGCGCGTTGCCGTGGTGATCCAGCGGTCACGCGCCGCGAAGCAGGACCCCGACCGGCGATCGGCCTGCCTGACCTACGCGTCGGCGACCGCGGTGGCGCAGGTCGGGTGGGTTGCCGTTTCGATCGCCGACCACTCGGTGGGCATCAAGCTGGCCCGAAGTCGATATACCCGAAGTCGATATAGATGTGACTGCGGCGTTGATGTGGTAATCGGTGCACTTGTCCTATCCTGTGGCCTGTGTCAATGTCGCGGCGCGAGGTGCTGAAATTGGCGGCGGCGGCACCTGCCCTGATGGGTCTTGCTGTTGTAGTGGAATCGCTGTGCCCCCCGTCGGCCTCGGCGGATGGGCTGGGTATCTTGCTGGACTATGCGGCCGGGGTGATCCCCGCCGACCAGATCAGGGCGGCTGGCGCAGTAGGGTCCATCCGGTACGTATCCGATCGTCGGCCCGGCGGGTCCTGGATGCTCGGCAAGCCCATCCAATTGTCCGAAGCTCGCGACCTCAACCAGAACGGCCTGAAGATCGTTTCGTGCTACCAGTACGGCAAGCAGAGCTCCGCCGACTGGCTTGGCGGTCAAAGCGCGGGCGTCACCCATGCCCAGCGCGGGTGGCAGCTGCACGCCGCGGCAGGTGGCCCGGCCGCAGCCCCCATCTACGCCTCGATCGATGACGACCCGCCCTACGAGCAGTACAAGCAGCAGGTAGCGCCTTACCTGTGTGGCTGGGAGGAAGTCCTGGGCCGCGATCGGGTCGGCGTGTACGCCAACTCCAAAACCATCGACTGGGCGCTGCAGGACGGCCTGGGCTCCTACTACTGGCAGCACAACTGGGGGTCACCGCGCGGATACACTCATCCCGCCGCAAATCTCCACCAAGTCGAGATCGACAAACGCAATGTGGGCGGCGTCGGGGTCGACATCGACAACATCTGCAAGCCCCAATTCGGCCAGTGGACCTAAGTGGTCTCGCTCGAAAGTTCGTCGGGCCTGTTCGCTGAGGTGCCGAGACTGCGGTGGCGGCGACGCCGAGGCGAAAAAGCTAGCGCTGAGCGCAGGCTCGACGCCACCAGCGCAGACTCGGCACCAGCGGCGTCTGGTAACAACCCCCGACGAACTTACCGGCGACACCGCTAAGTACGCTGACCCGCGGGTAAGTTTCTAGCAAACTTCTTCCGCGCCGTCCGGCGGGCTGGTTATGGAATCCCGCAGCGCGCGGGCACGTTTGGACCGAGGTGCCCGGCGGAGCGCAGATTTTCTAGATAACGATTGCATAACAATACTGCCTTGAGCTGCGCTGTTGTTGTTACTCGAGCGTAACCACCTGCACGCAGCAGGTTTGGTCCGCAGGCCGTCGGCTGCGGTTGAGCGGACTGTTACCCAGCGCACCATTACCCGCGCGTAGAACTCACCAGTAACCGATTCACGCAGGAACTCCCACCGGTGCTTATGACACGCTTATGGCAGCCGATGACACCCTCGGTCGGCCTGCCGGGTCGGTCGAGATGCGGTCGTTGGACGGGGGCTCAGTCGGGATTTCGACGACATCCGCAGAGCAGCGCGGCTCTGACACGCAAGGCAAAAAGCGCTATAGGAGATACTCACTTGACGATCTACGAACACCACCCAGTGTCGGCGGACCACGACGGGGCGGCCTCGGATGCTCCAGCGGCCACGCAGGGCACCCATGCTCTGGTCGACCGTCTCAATGCCGGCGAGGCCTATGCCGCGGCGTTCGGTGGGCAAGGCGGCGCGTGGCTGGAGACGCTGGAAGAGCTGGTGTCCTCGGCAGGCATCGAATCCGAGCTGGCAACGCTGGTCGGCGAAGCGGACATGCTGCTCGAACCGGTCGCCAAGGAGCTCGTCGTGGTGCGTCCCATCGGCTTCGAGCCGCTGCGTTGGGTACGCGCGCTGGCGGCGCAGGACCCGGTGCCGTCGGCCAGGCAACTCACGTCGGCCGCGGTGTCGTTGCCTGGCGTGCTGCTGGCCCAGATCGCCGCGATACGCACCCTCGCGCGGCAAGGCATGGACTTGCACGCCACCCCGCCGGTGGCCGTCATCGGCCACTCGCAAGGCATCTTGGGCGTCGAGGCGCTCAAGGCCGCGGGAAATCGCGACATTGAGCTGTTGGCCATGGCACAGCTGATCGGCGCGGCCGGGACGCTGGTGGCCCGCCGGCGCGGAATCTCCGTCCTCGGTGACCGCTCACCGATGGTGTCGGTCAGCAACGCCGACCCCGAACGCATCTACCGGCTGCTCGAAGAGTTCTCCCAAGACGTCCGGACTGTGCTCCCGCCCGTCTTGTCGATCCGCAACGGCCGGCGCTCGGTCGTCATCACCGGAACCCCTGAGCAGCTGTCCCGCTTCGAGCTGTACTGCAAGCAGATCTCGGAGAAGGAGGAAGCCGACCGCAAGAACAAAATCCGGGGCGGCGACGTCTTCTCGCCGGTCTTCGATTCGGTGCAGGTCGAGGTCGGTTTCCACACGCCACGGTTGTCCGACGGTGTCGACATTGTCGGCGACTGGGCCGAGAAGGTCGGCCTCGATGTCGAATTGGCCCGCGCGTTGGCCGAGTACATCTTGGTGCAGCCGGTCGACTGGGTGGACGAGGTCGTGAAGGTCCACGAGGCGGGCGCGCGCTGGATTCTCGATTTGGGGCCAAGCGACATCCTCACCCGGCTCACCGCGCCGGTGATCCGCGGCCTCGGCATCGGCATCGTGCCCGCGGCGACCCGCGGCGGTCAACGCAACCTGTTCACGATCGGCGCCGTCCCCGAGGTGGCCCGTCCCTGGTCGAGCTACGCCCCGTCGGTAATCAGCTTGCCCGACGGCAGGATCAAGCTCTCGACGAAGTTCACCCGGCTGACCGGCCGGTCGCCGATCTTGCTGGCGGGCATGACCCCCACTACTGTCGACGCCAAGATCGTCGCCGCCGCGGCCAACGCCGGACACTGGGCCGAGCTCGCCGGCGGCGGGCAGGTCACCGAACCGATCTTCAACGACCGCATCGAAGAGCTGTCCGGGCTGCTTGACCCGGGTCGGACCTACCAATTCAACGCGCTGTTTCTCGATCCGTATCTGTGGAAGCTGCAGGTCGGCGGGAAACGGTTGGTCCAGAAGGCCCGCCAATCCGGTGCGCCAATCGACGGCCTGATCGTCAGTGCCGGCATCCCCGAGCTGGAAGAGGCCGTCGAGCTGATCGGCGAACTCAACGAGGTCGGGATCAGCCATGTGGCGTTCAAACCGGGCACCATCGAGCAGATCCGGTCAGTTATCCGCATCGCCACCGAGGTGCCGACCAAGCCGGTCATCGTGCACATCGAGGGTGGCCGCGCCGGCGGTCACCACTCCTGGGAAGACCTCGACGATCTGCTGCTGGCCACCTACTCGGAATTGCGGTCGCGGCCCAACATCACCGTCTGCGTCGGCGGCGGCATCGGCATCCCCGAGCGGGCAGCCGAGTATCTGTCCGGCCGCTGGTCCGAGTCCTACGGTTTCCCGCTGATGCCCGTCGACGGCATTCTGGTCGGCACCGCCGCGATGGCCACGCTGGAATCCACCACGTCGCCGTCGGTCAAGCGAATGCTGGTCGAGACGCAGGGCACCGAGCATTGGGTCAGCGCCGGAAAAGCTCAGGGCGGCATGGCTTCCAGCCGCAGTCAGCTCGGCGCCGACATCCACGAGATCGACAACTCCGCTTCGCGCTGCGGGCGGCTGCTCGACGAGGTCGCCGGAGACGCGGAGGCGGTCGCGGAGCGCCGCGACGAGATCATCGCGGCGATGGCCGCCACCGCCAAGCCATACTTCGGCGACGTCGGTGAGATGACCTACCTGCAGTGGCTGCAGCGTTATGTCGAGCTGACCATCGGCGACGGGAACAGCACGGCCGACACCGCCGCACCGGGCAGCCTGTGGCTGGCCGACACCTGGCGCGACCGGTTCGAGCAGATGCTTAAGCGAGCCGAAGCGCGGCTGCACCCCCAGGACCACGGTCCGATCGAAACTTTGTTTGACGACGAGGCGCTGCTGGAGAACCCCCGTGAGGCCGTTGCCGCCCTGCTGGCGCGCTATCCCGACGCTGAGACCGTGCTGCTGCACCCGGCCGATGTGCCGTCCTTCGTCACGCTGTGCAAGACGCCGGGCAAGCCGGTCAACTTCGTGCCGGTCATCGACAAAGACGTCCGGCGCTGGTGGCGCAGCGACTCGCTGTGGCAAGCCCACGACGCCCGCTACGACGCCGACCAGGTGTGCATCATTCCCGGCACCGCCGCGGTCGCCGGTATCACCCGCATGGACGAACCGGTCGGCGAATTGCTGGACCGCTTCGAGCAAGCCGCGATCGACGAGGTGCTCTTAGCCGGGGCGCAGGCCACGCCGGTGACCGCACGCCGGCAGGGCCGCACCGATGTGCACGGGCCGCTGGCCGTAGTGCTGGACGCGCCGGACGTGCTGTGGGCCGGCCGCGTCGCCACTAACCCGGTGCACCGTATCGCCGATCCTGCCGAATGGCAGGTGCACAGTGATATCAGCGGATCCGAGGATCCACGCGAGCCACGAGCCACCCATTTATCCACCGGTGCGCGGCTGCGCACCGACGGCGACCAGGCGGTGTTGAGCGTGCCGATCGCGGGCGCCTGGATCGACATCCGATTCAGCTTGCCCGCCAGCACCATTGACGGCGGCATTCCGGTTGTCCGTCCGAAGGACGCCATCGAGGCCATGCGCTCGGTGTTGGCCATCGCCGCGGGCGCCGACGGTCCGGACGCGCTGCCGCGGGTGCACAACGGGACGGCCACCGTGACCGTGCAGTGGGACCCTGAGCGGGTAGCCGACCACACCGGAGTGACCGCCACCTTCGGCGAGCCGCTGGCACCCACCCTGACCACCGTGCCCGACGCGCTGGTCGGGCGCTGCTGGCCTGCGGTTTTCGCGGCCATCGGCTCCGCGGTCACTGCTACGGGTGTGCCGGTTGTGGAAGGCTTGCTGAGTTTGCTGCACCTGGACCACGCCGCACACTTGCGCAGCGCCCTGCCCAAGGTGCCGGCCCAATTGACTGTCACCGCAACGGCTTCGGTGGCCACCGATACAGAAGTCGGTCGAGTGGTCCCGATTTCGGTGACGGTCGCCGCCGCGGACCGCACGATCCTCGCCACCTTTGAGGAGCGGTTCGCGATCCGCGGCCGCACCGGTCCCGCCGAACTCACCGACCCGTTGCGCGCCGGTGGCGCGGTCTCCGAAAACGCCACCGACACCCCGCGGCGGCGCCGACGGGATGTGATGCTGCCCGCACCGGTCGACATGCGCCCGTTCGCGGTGGTGTCCGGCGACCACAATCCGGTTCACACCGATCGGTCCGCCGCACTGTTGGCCGGTCTCGAATCGCCGATCGTGCACGGGATGTGGTTATCGGCAGCGGCGCAACATGTGGCGACGGCCACCGACGGTCAAGCCCGCCCGCCGGCTCGGCTAATCGGATGGACAGCCCGATTTTTGGGCATGGTGCGTCCCGGCGATGAGGTGGATTTCCGGGTCGATCGGGTCGGAATCGACCAGGGTGCAGAGGTTTTGGAAGTCGCTGCCCGGGTCGGCTCGGATCTGGTGATGTCGGCGACGGCACGGCTGGCCGCCCCCAAGACGGTCTACGCGTTCCCCGGCCAGGGCATTCAGCACAAAGGCATGGGCATGGAAGTCCGGGCCCGCTCCAAGGCTGCCCGCAAGGTATGGGACGACGCCGACAAGTTCACCCGCGAAACGTTGGGCTTCTCGATCCTGCATGTGGTGCGCGACAACCCGACCAGCCTGATCGCCCTCGGCGTGCACTACCAGCACCCCGAGGGCGTGCTGTACCTGACTCAGTTCACCCAGGTGGGCATGGCGACGGTGGCCGCGGCGCAAGTCGCCGAGATGCGCGAGCAGGGGGCATTCGTCGAGGACGCGATCGCCTGCGGCCACTCGGTTGGCGAGTACACGGCGCTGGCCTGCGTCAGCGACATCTACGGGTTGGAAGCCTTGCTGGAGACGGTGTTTCAGCGTGGAACCAATATGCACGACATCGTGCCGCGCGACGAGCTGGGCCGTTCCAACTACCGGCTGGCGGCAATCCGCCCGTCGCAGATCAATCTCGACGACGCCGACGTGCCGGCGTTTGTCGACGAGATCTCGCAGCGCACTGGGGAGTTCCTGCAGATCGTGAACTTCAACCTGCGCGGCTCGCAGTACGCGATCGCCGGCACGGTCCGCGGTCTGGAGGAGCTGGAGGCCGAGGTGGAGCGGCGCCGTGAACTCGCCGGCGGTCGACGCTCGTTCATTCTGGTGCCGGGCATCGACGTGCCGTTCCACTCCGAGGTGCTGCGGGTCGGTGTGGCAGAGTTCCGCCGTTCGCTGGAGCGGGTCATGCCACGCGATAAGGATCCCGACCTGATCGTCGGGCGCTACATCCCCAACCTGGTGCCCCGTGTGTTCAGCCTCGACCGCGACTTCATCCAGGAGATTCGCGATCTGGTACCGGCGGAGCCGCTCGACGAGATTCTCGCCGACTACGACACCTGGCGTCGCGAGCGGCCCCGGGAGATGGCCCGGACGGTCTTCATCGAGCTACTGGCCTGGCAGTTTGCCAGCCCCGTGCGCTGGATCGAAACTCAGGACCTGCTGTTCACCGAAGAAGCTGCAGGCGGTTTGGGTGTGGAGCGGTTCGTCGAGATCGGCGTGAAGTCGGCGCCGACGGTCAGCGGACTGGCCACCAACACCCTCAAGCTGCCCGAATATGCCCACAGCACAGTGGAAGTGCTCAACGCCGAGCGCGACGCCGCGGTGCTGTTCGCCACCGACGCCGACCCGGAGCCGGGCGACGACGAGGAGTTCGCACCTTCCGGCGAGGCCGCTGCCTCGCCGGAGGGCGCACTCAACCCTAATGTCGTCGCCGCCGTCGCTCCGGCTAGCGCCGGAGCTCCGCCAGGTACTCCACGACCCGACGACATTCCGTTCGACGCCGCCGACGCCACCCTGGCGCTGATCGCGCTCTCGGCCAAGATGCGCATCGACCAGATCGAGGAGCTGGACTCCATCGAGTCGATCACCGATGGCGCATCGTCGCGGCGCAACCAGTTGCTGGTCGACTTGGGTTCCGAGCTTAACCTCGGTGCCATCGACGGCGCCGCCGAAGCAGACCTGGCCGGTTTGCGTTCGCAAGTCACCAAGCTGGCGCGCACCTATAAGCCTTATGGGCCAGTACTTTCCGACGCGATCAACGACCAGCTGCGGACGGTGCTGGGCCCGTCCGGCAAGCGGTCCGGCGCCATCGCCGAGCGGGTGAAGAAGACCTGGGAGCTCGGCGACGGCTGGGCGAAGCATGTCACGGTCGAGGTCGCGCTCGGGACCCGCGAAGCCGCCAGCGTTCGCGGCGGCGCAATGGGCAACCTGCACGAGGGTGCCCTGCCCGACGCCGCTTCCGTCGACAAGGTCATCGACGCCGCGGTGGCGGCGGTGGCCGCCCGCCGCGGAATTGCGGTAACGCTGCCGTCGTCCGGCGCCACCGGCGGTGCGACCGTCGATGCCGCCGCGCTCGGCGAATTCACTGAGCAGATCACCGGCCGCGACGGCGTGCTGGCCTCGGCGGCCCGCCTGGTGCTGGGTCAACTGGGGTTGGACGACGCGGTCACCGTGCCGCCGGCTGCGACCGACGCAGAGCTGATCGACCTGGTTAGCGCCGAATTGGGCGCGGACTGGCCACGCTTGGTGGCACCGGTGTTCGACGGCAAGAAGGCCGTGCTGTTCGACGACCGTTGGGCCAGTGCCCGCGAAGACCTGGTCAAGCTCTGGCTGATCGACGACGACGAGGTCAACGCCGACTGGGCCCGACTGTCCGAGCGGTTCGAGGGTGCAGGCCACGTGGTGGCGACCCAGGCGACCTGGTGGCATGGCAAGGCACTTGCGGCCGGGCGCCAGATCCACGCTTCGCTCTACGGCCGGATCGCAGCCGGCGCGGAGAACCCGGACAACGGCCGCTACAGCGACGAAGTCGCGGTGGTCACCGGCGCGTCCAAAGGCTCGATCGCGGCGTCGGTGGTCGGGCGGCTACTCGACGGCGGTGCCACCGTCATCGCGACGACATCCAAGCTCGACGACGAGCGGCTAGCTTTCTACCGGGCGCTGTACCGCGATCACGCCCGCTACGGCGCCGCCCTGTGGGTGGTGGCGGCCAACATGGCGTCCTACTCGGATATCGATGCGCTGGCCGAATGGATCGGCACCGAGCAAACCGAAAGCCTTGGCCCGCAATCGATTCACATCAAGGACGCGCAGATCCCGACGCTGCTGTTCCCGTTCGCGGCACCCCGTGTCGCCGGCGACCTGACCGAGGCCGGCTCGCGCTCGGAGATGGAAATGAAGGTGTTGCTGTGGGCGGTGCAGCGACTGATCGGCGGGTTGTCGCGAATCGGCGCCGAGCGCGACATCGCCGCGCGGCTGCACGTGGTGCTGCCCGGGTCGCCCAACCGCGGAATGTTCGGCGGCGACGGCGCCTACGGTGAAGCCAAGTCGGCGCTGGACGCCGTGGTGACCCGATGGAAAGCCGAGTCATCGTGGGCGCAGCGCGTCAGCCTTGCGCACCCGCTGATCGGCTGGACCCGCGGCACTGGGCTGATGGGACACAATGACGCGATCGTCACCGCCGTCGAACAAGCTGGTGTGACAACGTATTCCACCGATGAGATGGCCGGCATGCTGCTCGGACTCTGCGACATCGAGTCCAAGGCGGCCGCCGCCTGCGCGCCGCTGAAGGTCGACCTGACCGGCGGGCTCGGCGATGTCGACCTGGACATGGCCGAGTTGGCCGCCAAGGCGCGCGGGGACCAGTCCGCCAAGGCCGCGAAGGACGACGACTCTGACGCCGAGGGCACGATCGCCGCGCTGCCGTCGCCGCCGCGTGGCTACGCCCCGGCCCCGCCGCCGCAATGGGACGACCTCGACGTCGACCCGGCTGATTTGGTGGTCATCGTCGGCGGCGCTGAACTCGGCCCGTACGGCTCCTCGCGCACCCGCTTCGAGATGGAGGTCGACAACGAATTGTCAGCCGCCGGTGTCCTCGAGCTGGCCTGGACCACCGGGCTGATCCGCTGGGAGGATGACCCTCAACCTGGTTGGTATGACACCGAATCCGGCGATCTGGTCGACGAGGCGGAGCTGGTCGAGCGCTACCACGACGCTGTGGTGGAGCGCGTCGGCATCCGTGAGTTTGTCGACGACGGCGCGATTGGCCCGGACCACTCCGCGCCGCTGTTGGTAAGCGTGTTCCTGGACAAGGACTTCAGCTTCGTGGTGTCCGGCGAGGCCGACGCCCGCGCGTTCGCGCAGTTCGATCCTGAGCACACCGTCGTGCGCCCGGTGCCCGGTTCCACCGACTGGGAGGTGATCCGCAAGGCGGGCACCGAGATTCGGGTGCCGCGCAACATCAAGCTGTCGCGAAACGTCGGTGGGCAGATTCCGACCGGCTTCGACCCCACGGTGTGGGGCGTCAGCCCGGACATGGCGACCTCGATCGATCGGCTGGCGGTGTGGTACATCGTGACGACTGTCGATGCGTTCCTGACCGCCGGCTTCACCCCGGCCGAAGTGATGCGCTACGTGCACCCAAGCCTGGTGGCCAACACCATGGGCACCGGCATGGGCGGTGGCACCTCGATGCAGACGATGTACCACGGCAACCTGCTGGGCCGTAACAAGCCCAACGACATCTTCCAGGAGGTGCTGCCGAATATCGTTGCAGCGCATGTGGTTCAGTCCTATGTCGGCAGCTACGGCGCGATGATCCATCCGGTCGCCGCGTGCGCGACGGCCGCGGTCTCTGTCGAGGAGGGCGTCGACAAGATCCGGTTGGGCAAGGCCGAGTTGGTGGTCACCGGCGGCATCGACGACCTGACGCTGGAAGGCGTCATCGGCTTCGGTGACATGGCGGCCACCGCCGACACGGCCATGATGCGCGGCCGTGGCATCGCGGACTCGAAGTTCTCCCGGCCCAACGACCGGCGTCGGCTGGGCTTCGTCGAGGCCCAGGGCGGTGGAACCATCCTGCTGGCCCGCGGCGATCTCGCGGTCAAGATGGGGTTGCCGGTGTTGGCGGTGGTGGCCTTTGCGCAGTCGTTCGGCGATGGTGTGCAGACCTCGATTCCGGCTCCAGGTCTTGGCGCTCTGGGCGCCGGGCGTGGCGGCAAGGATTCTCCGTTGGCCCGGTCGCTGGCGAAGTTGGGTGTCGAGGCCGACGACGTCGCGGTGATCTCCAAACACGACACCTCGACGTTGGCCAACGACACCAACGAGACCGAACTGCACGAGCGGCTGGCCGATTCGCTCGGCCGCTCGCCCGGCGCACCGCTGTTCATCGTGTCGCAAAAGAGCCTGACCGGACACCCCAAGGGCGGCGCGGCGGTCTTCCAGATGATGGGGCTGTGCCAGGTGCTGCGCGACGGGGTCATTCCGCCCAACCGCAGCTTGGACTGCGTCGACGAGGAACTGGCCGGCTCCGCGCACTTCGTCTGGATCCGCGACACGTTGCGGCTGGGCGGCAAGATCCCGCTGAAGGCTGGGCTGGTGACCAGCCTCGGGTTCGGCCACGTCTCCGGGTTGGTTGCGCTGGTGCACCCGCAGGCCTTCCTGGCCACGCTGGACGCCGGGCAGCGTGCCGACTATCAGCGACGGGCCGACGCGCGGCTGCTGGCTGGTCAGCGCAGGCTGGTTTCGGCGATAGCCGGCGGGCGCCCGATGTACGAGCGGCCCGCGGACCGTCGTTTCGACCACGAGGTGTCCGAGAAGCGGCAGGAGGCGGCGATGTTGCTCGATGCGGAAGCGCGATTGGGCGACGGGGACCTCTACCGTGTGTAAACACCCTCTGTGACCGTCCGATAGGGTCGCAACCCATGAGCCGCGCTGGCGACGATGCAGTGGCACCTCCCAGCCGCGCGGCGATGAGGAGGAGCGGCGCCATGAGCATTGTCGGAGTGGGGATCGACCTTGTCTCCATCACTGAATTCGCCGAGCAGGTCGATCAGCCGGGAACCGTCTTCGCCGAAACATTCACCCCGGGTGAACGGCGAGACGCCTCCGACAAGAGTTCGTCGGCGGCACGCCACCTGGCGGCGCGCTGGGCGGCCAAGGAAGCGGTGATCAAGGCGTGGTCCGGGTCGCGGTTCTCCCAGCGGCCCGTGCTTCGCGAAGACATCCACCGCGACATCGAGGTGGTGACCGACATGTGGGGCCGACCGCGGGTCCGGCTGACCGGTGCCATCGCCAAGCATTTGGCCGATGTGACGATCCATGTATCGCTGACTCACGAAGGGGATACCGCGGCCGCGGTTGCCATCCTGGAGACCGACTAAGCGGGAGCGTGCGTGTTTGTTCGCGACACGCCGCGATCGCCGGCACTGTGTGCACGCTCGCGCCGTATTTGGCGAACCGCTAGCCTAAAAAGATCATGAGCGATCTCGTCGAACGCGTCCGCGAGGTATTGCCATCAGTGCGCCGTGATCTGGAGGCACTGGTACGCATCCAATCAGTCGGGGCCGACCCGGCTCGTCGTGACCAGGTGCATCGCAGCGCCCAAGCCACGGCGGACCTGTTGTCGCAGGCTGGTTTTGACGATGTACAGATAGTCAGCGAGGGCGGTGCGCCCGCCGTCATCGCCCGGTATCCGGCGCCGCCGGGAGCGCCAACGGCGCTGCTATACGCCCACCACGACGTGCAACCCGAAGGCGATCCCGCACAGTGGACCTCACCGCCGTTCGAGCCGGCCGAACGCGACGGTAGACTCTACGGACGCGGCAGCGCCGACGACAAAGCTGGTATCGCAACGCATTTAGCGGCGTTTCGGGCTCACGGCGGCCAGCCTCCGGTGGGGGTGACGGTGTTCGTCGAGGGCGAGGAGGAGATCGGCTCGCCCTCGCTGGGCCGGCTGCTGGCTGCGCATCGCGACGCGTTGGCCGCCGACGTGATTGTCATCGCCGATTCGGACAACTGGAGCACCGACGTTCCCGCGCTGACCGTGTCGCTACGCGGGCTGGCCGACTGCGTGGTCGAGGTCGCCACCCTGGACCACGGCCTGCACTCCGGTCTGTGGGGCGGTGTAGTTCCTGACGCGCTGTCCGTACTGGTGCGCCTGTTGGCCAGCCTGCACGATGACGACGGCAACGTCGCGGTCGCCGGTCTGCGCGAAAGTACCGCCGCCGCAGTCTATTACCCTGCCGAGCGGGTGCGAGCCGAGTCGGGCCTGCTGGGTGGGGTAACCGAAATCGGCTCTGGCTCGGTGCCGCAGCGACTGTGGGCCAAGCCGGCAATCACGGTGATCGGCATCGACACCACATCCATTGCCGCATCGTCGAATACGTTGATCCCGCGTGCTCGCGCCAAGGTCAGCATGCGCGTCGCTCCTGGGGGCGACGCGGCCGCACATCTGGATGCGTTGCGCGTTCATCTGGAACAACACGCGCCGTGGGGCGCGCACGTCACCGTGGCGCCCGGCGACATCGGCCAGCCCTACGCCATCGACGCCGGCGGCCCGGTCTACGACGCGGCACGGGCGGCGTTGCGACAAGCCTGGGGAACCGAGCCGGTCGAGATGGGGATGGGCGGGTCGATCCCGTTCATCGCCGAGTTCGCCGCCGCGTTCCCGCATGCGGCCATTCTGGTTACCGGCGTGGAGGACCCAGCGACGCAGGCGCACAGCATCAATGAAAGCTTGCATTTGGGTGTGCTGGAACGGGCCGCGGCCACCGAGGCGCTGCTACTGGCCAACCTGGCCTGAAGGCCGGCAGCCAGTGGTCATGTTGTGTTCAGCAGCGTCATGAGCCCGTAGTCCATGTGGATCTGCCGATGGCAATGCAGCAGCGACAGGCCGGGTTGATCGGCGACGAAGTCGATCTCCATGCTTTGGTAGCCGCCGAGCATTGCGACGTCCTTGCGCACGCCGGCCGTGGGTGTGCCGGCGACGCAGGTGATTTCGAATGCGTGCCGGTGCAGGTGCAGTGGGTGCAAGTCGTCGGGGGCGTTGCGAAAGCGCAGCCGGTATCGCTTGTTCAATTGCAGGTCGAGCACCGGTTTGTTGGTGTCCATGGAAAACGGTCTGGCGTTGATAGTCCAGACGTTGAAGCCATTGTCGGCGGCGTTGTGCTTCTCGATCAGCATTTCGATAGTGTGATCGGGCGGGATTGCGCCTGCTGGGTTGGGTGCCGCAAACCGGCGGTAATCCCAGTTGAACGGCGGGGGTGGCGCCCATCGCGGATTCCCGGTGTTGCCCGCGTATTCCACAACGATGCCCATGCCGTGTCCGCGGTCGTCGTCGGAAAGATCGCCGAGCACCCATACCCCCGGGGTGGTCATGGGGACAATCGCCGAGGCCGCTCGGCCGCAACGAGCCACAGCACCGGCACCGGTGCGGGGTGGGGCACCGGGTTACCGTCGAGGGCGATCACGGTGAACGTATGGCCGGGCAAGGCAAGGCTGCGGGTTTCGGTGGCGCTGCCGTTGAGGACGTGCAGCAGCACCCGTTGGCCGGTTTGCACGCGGATCGGATCGCCGTGGCCGAGCATCCGCCCGTTGATGGGAAACGCGCTGTAGCCGACCTCGTACCCACGCGGGTTACCGTGGGCCAGCCACGCTTTCATAGCTGATTCGCCTTTGTCCTTGAGGTCGGGATCCTCTTTGCCGGCCAGGAAATCGCTGGCCGTGTCGCCACCGCGGCTGAAGGTGGGCTCACAGGCCGCGGCGAAACTCCTTGAGCGTCAGGAAAATCTCCTGGTCGTAGCGGCCCGGATTTTGCTTGGGTTCGATGTACACCGGGCCGACCAAGCCGCTGTACTGGCCTCGGGAGAGATCGTCGCGCGCAACCACGTGAGTCTGATAGAAACGGAACCCCGCCGGACCGGGCGGTTCCAGCCGCCTGGCGCCGGTTTGGCGCCGTCTGCCATCGGACGTGCCGCTCTAGTGGGCCCGGACAGCAACAACCGCAATGGCCCGCGAATTACTTCGGCGAAGGCCGGTGCGGCGTTGAGGTCCAAAGCGAAGCCGAGGTGCGTGGCGTAGAAATCGATCGCACTGTCGACATCATCGACGAGGTGTCGCACGCTAGCCATTTCGGTGGATGTGGTCGTCATCGATCAGCGAGTCCAACCCGAAGCCGGCAAGCGCCACCGATCTGGCCTGGAGGGCCGTCCGCCGCGAGGATGACGATGCCGACCACGTTCCAGGCCAGTGGGGCGTATTCGAGGGCAAATCCGCGCCGCAATAAAGATCGGCGGGCGTCCTGGTCGAGCTGGCTCATCGGAGCAGTCTCAAATAGGGCTGCGGTGGCCCCGGGATGGTTGGCCCGCCCATGTGCCCGGTGCAGGTAGAATCGGTTGCCGATATCGGATTCGTCATTTTGGTGGTGGTGTGGGTGCGGGAGTTTCTGCGTGGGGCGGTGCGGCTGCACATTCTGCACCATGCGGCCCACGATGGCGTGCATGGTGCGTGGCTGACCACGGAGCTGGCGCGGCACGGGTACGACATCAGCCCGGGCACCTTGTATCCGACGTTGCATCGGCTGGAAGCCGATGGGTTGTTGACCTCGGAGCAACAGGTTGTGGACGGACGTGTGCGTAGGGTCTATCAGGCGACGCGCGCCGGGCGCAAGGCATTGGATGCCGACCGCAAAGCGCTGGCGGAATTGGCGCGCGAGGTGCTCGGCGGTCACACCTAAGCTGCGCTGTCTGGCAACAAGTCTCACGGATGCGTTGGGGTCAGTCGTCGGCGGGTGAGGTAGGCCAGGGCACCGATGGCGAGGACTGCGGCGCCGGACAAGACTGAGGTGATGGGAAGGGCGAAGGCCAGGATCAGGCATCCGGTGGTGCCGAGGACCGGGATCAGGCGTGGCGGGGGGCCTTCGCTTAGGGTGAGGGTCCAGGCCGAGGCGTTGGCGATGGCGATGGCGATGGCGTAGTAGGCCAGCACTCCGAAGGAGGAGAACCCGATCGCGCCGCGCACATCGACGAACGCGGCAAGGACCGCGACGACGACGCCGACGGCCAGCTCGACGCGATGCGGCACGTCGAAGCAAGGGTGCACCGCCGCCAGCATCCGCGGTAGGTGCCGGTCGCGGGCCATGGCGAATGTGGTGCGGGAAACACCGAGGATCAGCGCCAGCAGTGATTCCAATGCGGCGGCTGCCGCCCCGGCACGGACCAAGGGCACCAGCGCAGCTGCTCCAGCGGCGCGCACCACCTCGGCCAACGGTGCTGTGGCGGTAGCTAATCCGTGTGGTCCGAGCACCATCAGCGACGCGACGGCGACTGCAGCGTAAACGGCGAGCGCGATTGCCAGCGCGATCGGAATAGCGCGGGGGATGGTGCGGGCCGGGTCGCGGACTTCCTCACCGAGGGTGGCAATGCGGGCATAGCCAGCGAAGGCGAAAAACAGCAGACCCGCCGCCTGCAACACACCCCACGCCGTGGCGTCAGCGCCGACGTCCAGCCGCGACCATTGCCCGGCAGCCCAGCTCAGTGCTGCCAAGACGACGGCAGCCAGCACCGCAAGCACGACCGCCACGATGATCCGGGTGAGCAACGCCGATTTCTGCACACCGCGGTAGTTCACCGCGGTCAACGCCAGCACCGCCGCGACCGCGACCACGTGCGCCTGCCCGGGCCGAATGTAAAGCCCGACGGTCAACGCCATCGCCGCACACGAGGCGGTCTTGCCGACGACGAATCCCCACCCGGCCAGATACCCCCAGAACTCGCCGAGTCGTTCACGCCCGTAGACATAGCTGCCGCCGGAGGCGGGGTATCGGGCGGCCAGCCGCGCCGAGCAGATGGCATTGCTGTAGGCGACCACCGCCGCGACCGCCAGCCCGATCAACAACCCGGATCCGGCCACCGCCGCAGCTGGAGCGAGCGCGGCGAAGATTCCCGCGCCGATCATCGATCCCAGCCCGATCACCACCGCGTCGGTGACGCCGAGCCGCCGGTAGGCTCGCATCATATCGGTCAGCGATATCGGAAGGCGAGTGTCGATGGCGGGAACGGCACGGCGTGTGTGGGCGCGCGTCCTGGGCGCGGACGGGCCGGCGGCGGTGATCTGTGTGCGGGTGGCTGTGGGGCTGGTATTCGCCAGCGAGGGGATCCAGAAGTTCCTCTACCCGGACAAGCTGGGACCGGGCCGGTTCGACACGATTGGGATGCCGGCGGCGACGTTTTTCGCCGACTTTGACGGCGTCGTCGAAATCGCCTGCGGTGCATTGATCGTCATCGGGTTGCTGACCCGGCTGGCGTCGGTGCTGTTGCTGATCGACATCAGCGGGGCGATCGTGCTCACCAAGCTGCGCGAGTTGCGTCCCGGCGGGTTCAGAGGTGTGGAGGGCTTCTGGGGGATGGCCCACGCACTTGTGCATCAGACTCGCTAGGTGGGCCGTGGCTCGCTCATGTTTTCAGCTATCGATGACCGATATCGGATTACACTATCGTTATCCGATATCGAGTGGTAGATTTGGTTTAACCGATCTTCCCGACTAAGAGCTGGTCGGCCTTCGCTGTCGCCCGCGGGGCTGAGCGGAGATGCCGCCCGGGTCTTGCGGGTGGGCCGGGGATTCACACAACTCACACCTGGCGTAAAGGCAAGCGCCAGCACAGCACATCCTGAAAGGTAGTTTTTGCGATGATTATTGACGATCATGATTCGCCGGACCCCGTAGTGCACACCACCGCGATCGCCGACAAGCTCGGCGAGCTTGTCGGGCATCTGCGCGGCGATATCGACAAAGTCAGCGAACCGCGAGCACAGGCGCTGTTCGAGACCGCCGCAGAAGTACTCACCGGCCTACGTACCGCGTTCAGTCACTACGGCGAACACAAAGAAAAAGCCTGGACCGGCTAAGCCGGTCCAGGAATCCCGAAGCTGTCAGAAAGCGCAAAGTAGCGATCCAGTTGGCCGCTGACCTGTGGTTCAGCCGTGTCGGCGGGGGCTGGAGAGCCTCTCGGTGGCCTGGTGTATGGCGGCGGGTTCGGGTTTGACGTAGCGCGGTACTGTCTTCGGGGTCGGTGGTTGCTCGCCGGTGCGGGCCGGGCTGGTGTTCGGACAGCGGCCGCGGTCGCGACCCGCGATCAGCCGCGGCAGCAGGTGGGGCGAACCTGGTTTAGACCGACAGGTCGCGGCGCAGTTTGGCCACATGGCCGGTGGCCTTGACGTTGTATTGCGCGACGGCGATCTTGCCCTTTTCGTCGACCACAAACGTGGAGCGGATCACGCCCTGCACGGTCTTGCCGTACATCTGTTTTTCGCCGTAGGCGCCCCAGGCGGTCAGCACTTTGCGGTCGGGATCGGACAGCAGCGGAAATGTCAGGCCTTCGGCGTCACGGAATTTGGCCAGCTTTTCCGGTCTATCGGGGGAGATGCCGACGACGTCTAGTCCGGCGCCGTTGAGCTCGGTCAGACTGTCGCGAAAGTCGCAGGCCTGTTTGGTGCAGCCCGGAGTTGACGCCGCCGGGTAGAAGTACACGATGACCCGACGGCCCGTGTAATCGGCCAGCGATACCTTGTTCCCATCGGCGTCAGGCAGGCTGAAGGCGGGCGCTTTGTCGCCCGGCGCGAGGCGTGCGGCATCGGTCAAGGAAGGCCCCTTTCTGTTCACCGGCACGTTGTACCGGCTCCGACTGCTTTAGGGTAGGTCGGCAGGCACCAACCTAGACCGAGGCCGGTCGTGGTGCGCCGACGACAGGAAGGACGAGAGTGGCGGAGCGGGATCCTGACACCATTAAGCAGGAGATCGACCAGGCCCGCGACCAGCTCGCGTCAACCGTCGACTCACTGGCTGAGCGGGCCAATCCCCGCCGACTCGCCGACGACGCCAAAGCCCGGGTGATCGGGTTCGTCAAGAAGCCCGCCGTGGCGGTCTTTCTGGCCGGGATCGGCGCGCTGACCATCGTTGTGGTGGTCCGGCGGATTCGCAACAGGTGATCGGCACTTGATGCGCCGTTCTTCGCGGCGCATAAGCGTCACTAGTCTTTCCGCACGGCCGTAAACAGGCCACACTTGTGGAATGACGATGCGTGATTTCACCGCCGCCGCGCTGACCGCAGCCGCCCCGCCAGCCCCGCAATATCGGGCGTCGACGTCACCGCGGCCGGCGTGATGGTGCCCCTCGGCGGGCCTGAACCCGAGCCGCGCCGCGCGCTGAACGGCCTGTCGGACGTACGCGCGTTTTTTCATACCAATGCAGTGCCGCTTTACTTCATCTCGCCGACCCCGTTCAACCTGCTAGGCATCGACGGCTGGGTACGGAACTTCTCCTACTTGACCTACTACGACTCATTCGAGGGTGCACACCCGCGCGTGTTCGTACCCCGGCGGCGCGACCGCATCGATTTCGATTCCATGGGGGATGTGTGCAAGCATCTCCTGCGCGATGCCGAGACGCTTGAGTTGATCGCGCAACGAGGGCCCGGTGGCAAGGCCTGCTTTGTGATGCTCGACGAGCAGACCCAGGCCCTCGCGCACCAGGCGGGTCTGGACGTCATGCACCCCCCGGCGGAGCTGCGCCATCGCCTAGGCTCCAAGATCGTCATGACGCGACTGGCCGATGAGGCGGGCGTTCCCAGCGTGCCTCACGCGATCGGCCGGGCCGGCACCTACGACGAGCTGACGGCGCTCGCGCAAAGCGCCGAACTGGGAGACGACGTGGTCGTAGAGGCCGCTTATGGCGACGCCGGCAGCGCGACGTTCTTTGTGCGCGGTCAGCGCGATTGGGACGATCATGCCGGGGACCTGGCCCAACAGGAACTTAAAGTCATGAAGCGCATCCGCAATGTCGAGGTATGCATCGAGGGCACGGTGACCCGTCACGGCATCGCGGTCGGTCCCGCGATGACCAGTCTCGTGGGCTACCCGGAGCTGACGTCGCGCAAGGGCGCCTGGTGCGGCAACGACATCTGGCGCGATGTGCTGCCGCCCGCACAGACGCACGCCGCCCGAGAAATGGTGCGAAAGCTGGGCGACATCCTTCGCCGCGAAGGGTATCTCGGCTACTTCGAGGTGGACCTCTTGCATGACCTGGACTCCGACGAGCTCTACCTCGGCGAGGTGAACCCGCGCCTGTCCGGCGCCAGCCCGATGACGAACTTGACCACCGAGGCCTACGCCGACATGCCGCTGTTCCTCTTCCACCTGCTCGAGTACATGGACGTGGAATACGAACTCGACATCGAGGAGATCAATTGCCGCTGGGAGCGGGGCTATGGCGAGGACGAGGTCTGGGGCCAGGTGGTACTCACGGAGACCTCGTCGGATGTCGAGCTTTTCAGCGCGACGCCACGCACCGGTGTGTGGCGCATCGAAGAGGACGGACGCGTCACCTTTGCGCGGCCCGCCCACGCCTGGGCCTCGGTGATTGACGAGTCCGAGGCCTTCTACATGCGGGTCGCGGCGCCCGGCGACTTACGCTGCGAGGGCGCCCAACTCGGCATCCTCGTCACCCGGGGGCACTTGCAGACCGAGGACTACCAGCTCACCGAGCGCTGCAAGCGCTGGGTCAAGGGCATCAAGGCGAAGTTCGAATCAATACCCTTGGGGCCTGCCACCCCGGTCGTTTCGCGGTTTGTCGCACGAGCGTGAGCAGCGCCGCACCCGCTGATATTCCGGTCGGCATCTCGCTGGAGAATTGGCTGTCGCCGCCATATTCGCAGTGGTCGTTCCAGCACGTCGAAGAGATGGTGCCGACCGCGGTAATCTCGCGCGAGAACGGGCCGGTCGCCCCGTTGCCCCCAGGCAATGCTGAGATGGCCGACGTCCCGGTCACCCGCACTGACAGCGCGGCCACCACCGTTGGCGCGGTGATGGCGGCCACCGCTACCGACGGGTGGGCCGTCGCCTACGGCGGGTCGATCGTGGCCGAGGAGTACCTCGACGGCCTAACAGCCGAGACCCGGCACCTGCTGTTCTCCGTGAGCAAGCCGCTCGTAGCAGCCGTCGTCGGCGCGCTGCACGGGACGGGTGCGATCGACCTTGGCGCGCCGGTCACGGCCTTCGTCCCCGGCTTGGCGAACTGCGGCTACGCCGGTGCGACGGTGCGCCACCTGCTGGACATGAGGTCGGGTATCGCGTTCTCGGAAAACCATGGTGACCCGGCCGCGGAGGTACACATCCTCGATCAGGCGATGGGGTGGGCGCCCAGGAGCGGTCCCGACGTCCCTTCCACGCTGCGTGATTTCCTGCTGACCTTGCGGCAGAAGTCGCCCCACGGCGGTCCGTTCGAATATCGCTCATGCGAAACCGATGTACTCGGCTGGATCTGCGAGGCCGCCGGCGGTCAGCGGATGCCCACACTGATGTCGGAGCTGCTGTGGAGCCGCATCGGCGCCCAATGCGACGCCACCATCGGCGTCGATGCCGTCGGCACCGGATTCTTCGACGGCGGCATCAACGCCTGCTTAACCGACATGATCCGGTTCGGGTCGCTGTTCTTGCGCGACGGCGTCTCGCTGACCGGCCAGCAAGTGGTGCCCGCGGCGTGGATCGCCGACACGCTCGACGGCGGGCCCGATTCACGGCAGGCGTTCGCCGCCAGCCCCGACGACACTGAATTGTCCGGCGGGATGTATCGCAACCACATGTGGTTCCCGTATCCGGGCAGCAACGTCGTGTTGTGCCTGGGCATGTTCGGTCAGATGGTCTACATCAACCGCGCTGCGGGGGTGGTCGCCGCCAAGTTATCCAGCCAGCCGCACTCTCACGAACCCCACATGGCAGACACGCTGCGCGCATTCGACGCGATCGCACATGAACTGGCTGGAACCGCCGGCTAGCCCGAGTAGGCGAGGTTACAAAGATGGTGCGCCGTCAGGGTTTCGAACCCCGGACCCGCTGATTAAGAGTCAGCTGCTCTACCAACTGAGCTAACGGCGCCTGGATCCAGCTGGACTGCGTTTGCGACAATAACAGCCCTCCCGTCGGCGAGTGAAATCGCCGAGCCCACGTCTAGCCTGAGATTGTCCGCTGATCACTGTAAACAGTCGTCTACCTCCTAGAATACTCGCCAGTCACACCGGATTGCGGTTCCGAGGGGGAGCAACATACGTGGTAGGTCGCTTGATGACGCGTGCGCACTGGTGCCGCCAATGGTTGGCTGTGCTGATGGTCCCGGCTGCTGTTTTGGGCGTGGGGGCCTGCACCGGCAACGGCGGCAACCCGCCGCCGAAAGCCATCATGGACAAGGCCACGCCGTACGGGGACCTGCTCGTCCCCAAGATCAGCGCTTCGGTGACCGACGGTGCCGTGGGCGTCGCGGTGGACAGCCCGGTATCAGTGACTGCCGATGACGGCGTGCTGGCCTCCGTCGAGATCGTCAACGAGAACGGGCGGTCGCTGAGCGGCGAGCTCAGTCCCGACGGTGTGCGCTGGTCGACCGCCGAGCCGCTGGGCTTCAACAGGAGCTACACGCTGACCGCCAAGGCGCGTGGGTTGGGCGGCGAGGCAACCCGCCAGATGGCGTTTCAGACCCAGTCGCCGCAGAACCTGGCCATGCCGTATGCCATGCCGCACGACGGCGAGGTGGTGGGCGTCGGTGAGCCGGTGGCGATCCGGTTCGACGAGAACATCGCCAACCGCGCTGCCGCCGAGAAGGTCATCGTGGTGACCACGGATCCGCCCGTCGATGGCGCGTTCTACTGGCTGAACAACCGCGAGGTGCGTTGGCGCCCAGAGCATTTCTGGAAGCCAGGCACCGTCGTCAACGTCGCGGTCAACACCTACGGCGTCGACCTGGGTGACGGAGTCTTCGGTGAAGACAACTTGCACACCCACTTCACCATCGGCGACGAGGTCATCGCAACAGCCGACGATGACACCAAGATGGTGACCGTGCGGGTCAACGGTGAGGTGGTCACGACCATGCCGACCTCGATGGGCAAGGACAGCACTCCGACCGCCAGCGGCATCTACATACTCGGGGAGCGGTTCGCGCACATGATCATGGACTCGTCGACCTACGGCGTACCGGTCAACTCACCCAACGGCTATCGCACCGAGGTGGATTACGCCACCCAGATGTCCTACAGCGGTGTCTTCGTGCATTCCGCGCCATGGTCGGTGGGCGCTCAGGGCCACACCGACACCAGCCACGGCTGTCTGAATGTCAGTCCCAGCAACGCGCAATGGTTCTTCGAACACACCAAGCGCGGCGACATCGTGGAAGTGCTCAACACCTTGGGGCCGCCGCTGTCAGGCACCGAAGGTCTCGGCGACTGGAACATGCCGTGGGACCAGTGGCACGCCGGCAACGCCAAGACGTAACGCCTGTTTGGGGTGAGTGACGGGACTCGAACCCGCGACATCCAGGATCACAACCTGACGCTCTACCAACTGAACTACACTCACCATCGCCGCCAGCCGGACCCAGAAGGGGACGAGCGGCGACGTCGATACTAGCCGTTAGGGCGCTCGACAACCGAATCGATTTCCTCCAGCGCGGCCGGTTCGCCCCCCAGCTCGACAGCTATCGCGGCAATGTCGCTGGTGGCAGGCCCTGGCGGCGGCACGAACGCGGTGCGCCGGTAGTACTGCAATTCGCGGATGGATTCGTGAATGTCGGCCAGCGCGCGATGCGCCAAGCCCTTGGCCGGCTGGCCGTAGTAGATGCGGGGGTACCAGCGCCGGCACAGTTCCTTGATCGAGCTCACATCGATCATCCGGTAATGCAGATACGAGTCCAGCACAGGCATGTCGCGGGCGATGAATCCGCGGTCGGTGGCGATCGAGTTACCGGCCAGCGGTGCCGTTTTGGCTTGTTTGACGTGCTCGCGGACGTAGTCGAGCACCATCGTCTCCGCGGTCGTCACATCCACAGTGGACGCCCGCACCTCCTCGATGAGGCCGGATCGGGTGTGCATTTCGGTAACCACGTCGATCATCGATGACAACGCCGCATCGTCGGCGTGGATCACCACGTCGATGCCGTCACCGAGAACATTCAAGTCCGCATCGGTGACCAGCACGGCGATCTCGATCAGCTTGTCCGTGCGCAGATCCAGCCCGGTCATCTCGCAGTCGATCCACACCAGTTCGTCCCGCACAGCGTTCACCCTAGGCAAAGTGAGCTACCAGGCCTGCAGCCACCCCGACCGTTCGTACCTACCCGAAAACCGATGTCTACGACTTGGCTTCGGCGTTGACGTCGCTGGGTATCGGTGAAGCGGTGGTCACCGTGTTGTCGGAGCGGGGCGCTCCGACCCCGGTAGCGTGGACCCGCTTGCGCTCGCCGCGGTCGCTGATGGCCACCATTGGCGACGACGCGATCGCCGCCGCCGCCAAGTCCGGCCCGCTGCAGGCGACGTACGGTCAAACCGTCGACCGGGAATCCGCATACGAGAAGATCCAAGCCAGGAAAGCGCAGGCCGCCTCGGCTGATCGACCTGCCGAGGCGGCGTCGAAGTCGGCGCCCGCGCCCGCGAAGAAACCAGGATGGTTCAAGCGCTTCGTGAATAGCCGTGGCTTCCAGACATTTCTCAGAGCGCTCGGTACGGAGATCGTCCGCAGCATGCTCGGTGGCGGCGGTCGCCGCCGCCGCTAAGTCAGCCGCCGAGCTTTTTGTAGAAGCTTCCGACGATTGGCGCGACGATAGCGCGCGGCGCGTACCCGCTCGCCACCGACAGGGCCTTGGACGTTAAGCCGGGCACGACGCGCATTTTATTGCGCGCCAACGCATCTAGCGAGGCGCGGGCTGTGTGCTCAGTGGAGATCCAGAGAAAGTCGGGCACCAGCTTCTCGACGATCGACGCCTCGGCCGGGTCGGGTAGCTCGGTGCGTACCGGCCCGGGTGCCAGCAGTGTGACGTGCACACCGGTTTTACGCAGTTCCCCGCGCAAGGACTCGCTGAACGTGTTGACGAACGCTTTGCTGGCCGCATACGTCGCGTTGTAGGGGATGGGTGAATTGCCTGCTGCCGAACCGGAAATCAAGATACCGCCGGCCTTTCGCTCGATCATCCCGGGCAGCACCGCGAGCACGAGATCGTGCACGGCGATCGCGTTTAGCTGTACCTGTGCTCTTTCCACCGCTACGTCGAGTGTCGAGACCGGACCGAAGGTCGCAGTGCCTGCGTTGGCGCACAGGACCGAGACGTTGCGAGTTGCCAACTCGTCGACCAGTTTCGCGCGTTCCGCCGGATCGGCGAGGTCGGCCGGGCGTACCTCGACGGCCACCCCGTAACTGTCGGTCAGACGGTCGGCCAGGGTGCTGAGAACGTCCTCGCGCCGCGCGGTGACGATCAGGCTGTGGCCGCGCGCGGCCAGTTCGGTGGCCAGTGCTTCGCCGATGTTTTGCGAGGCTCCGGTGACAACGGCGCGAGCGTCGGGGCTGGGCGCGGGTAGTGGCATGGGCCAATCGTAGACAGGCGCCAGAAGCCGGTCGGAAGCGCGGCGAAGCCGGGCGCACCGGGTCGGCGACCCGTCGTTAGAGTCGGAGCATGGGCAACCCGGGGTCGGGTTCGCGCAGATCCGAGCGATCCCGGGTGTTGACATGGGCACTGTGGGACACCGGTGCTGCCGGACTGAGCGCGATCGTGGTGACGTTCGTGTTCTCCGTTTATCTGACCGGCAGCGTCGGTCAGGGGCTGCCCGGTGGTGCTCCGCCGGCGAGTTGGCTGGGTCGCGCGCTCGCCGTCGCGGGAATGACCATCGCACTGCTGGCGCCGCTGATCGGCGTGTGGGTCGAGGACCCGCACCGGCGACGCGTGGCCCTGACCGTGCTGACCGGCCTGGCCGTGGCATTAACGTGCGCGATGAGCTTGATCCGCGAGAGGCCGGGGTATTTGTGGCCGGGGTTGGCGCTCCTTGCCGCGACAGCGGCGTGCGGTGATCTGGCCAGCGTTCCCTACAACGCGATGCTGCGACAGCTCTCGACGCCGCGAACCTCCGGCCGGATCTCCGGTTTCGGCTTGGCTGCGGGATTCATGGGCAGCGTCGGTTTGCTGCTGGTGGTCTACTTCGGCTTCATCTCTGGTAGCGGGTCCACCCGCGGGTTGCTGCATCTGTCCCCTAGCGACGGCATGAACGTCCGGACGGCGATGCTGGTTGCCGGCGGGTGGTTAGCGGTGTTCGCGCTGCCGCTGCTGCTGAGGGCGCGCCTGCTGCCTTCGGTTGGCGAGGTCGCGCCTCCGACGGGAGGCTTGCTGGGCGGTTACCGCAAGTTATGGACCGAACTGTCCGCCGAATGGCGCCGGGATCGCAACCTGGTGTATTTCGTGGTGGCCAGCGCGGTCTTCAGGGATGGGCTGGCCGGCGTGTTCACCTTCGGCGGCGTCCTCGGGGTGAACGTGTACGGGATTTCACCGGCCGACGTGCTGATTTTCGGCGTGGCCGCGAGCGTGGTGGCGGCGCTTGGCGCGGTGGTCGGCGGGCTTGTCGATGACCGGATCGGATCGAAGCGGGTGATCACCGCATCACTTGGCAGCATCATCGCGTTGTGTCTGACCATGATGACGTTGTCGGGTCCCCGCGCGTTCTGGCTGTGCGGGCTGCTGCTGTGCCTGTTTATCGGGCCGGCGCAGTCGTCGGCGCGCACGCTGCTGCTGAGGATGTCGCGAGACGGCAAGGAGGGGGTGGCCTTCGGCCTTTACACGATGACCGGACGTGCGGTGTCTTTCCTGGCGCCCTGGCTGTTTTCGGTGTTCGTCGACGTGTTCGGCGCGGTTCGCGCCGGCATCGCTGGGTTGTGTCTGGTCATGGGCGTCGGGCTGGTGGGCTTGCTGAGGGTGCACGCACCGCACCGAAGCCTCACCTCGACGGGCGTTTGAGCCCGAGAATCAGATCAGCTCGAGCCGTTGCAGACGGTCAAGCCAACGCCGGTGCGCTCGCTGACCTCGACCCCGTCTACGGTCAGTGAGCAGGTGACATCGTGGCCGATATTGATGATCGTGATATTGGCCTTCGCGCTGCTCGACGCCGGCAGGCTGACTTCCTTGCTCCACGGCAACACGACGTTGAATTCGGTGTGCATCATCCCGTCGTTGTCCACATAGGTGATGCTGATTGCGTGACCTTCGCCGGTGACGCTGTAGCCCACGGCCTGCATCGCGCCCGCGTTGGTGGGCGACGTGGACGCGGTGCTGCTCGGCGCCGAGGTGCTGGGGGATGACGAGGGCGGCGTCGAGGTGGTCGACGCCGCGGTTGGTGAACTGGGCAGCGAGGGCACCTCGGTTTGCTTCCTCGCCGCGCCGTTGGCGATCACCAGGGCGACGACCAATGCGGCAACCAGCAGCACCGCCAGGGCAGCTGCGATCCACAGCCAGCGCGGTGCTTTCGGCCGCCGCGACGGGGGTTCTCCCGATGGCTGATCTGGTGGAGTCTGACCGTGCACCCAGTACCGCGGGAACTTGTCGGTCGGATTGGTTGCATTCGAATTGGGCGCTGAACCGGGGTAGTACGAGGGCGGATAGACCGACTGCCCGCTGTAAGCCGGGTCGGAGTACGGCGGGTAAGCCTGGCGTATTCGTTCGGTTTGCTCGGTCCCCTGCTGAGCTGAACGTGTGTGCTCGGACCGACGCGGATCGCTCATGCCCACCTCATGCTGGCAGGGTACCTGCAGCTGATGGCGCTCGCCGCCGAGACATCGGCGGAGCGGCCTCACTGGCGCGCAGCGCCAACGGTCAAGGCGGCGACCGTCATCGCCCGCATCACGGCCCGTGACCTCGCCGCTTTACCATCGGCGGGCTTGAGGCTGTGTTGAGTCGAGTTGAGCAGCCCGAATACCGCGTGGGCCATCAACCGCGCGTCGGTCTCGGCGAGCGTCGGCTCGAGCTCGCGCAGCACGCCCACCCAGCCCTCCACGTACTGGCGCTGCGCCCGACGTACCTGACGCTGCGCCGCGGCCGGTAAATGTGTCAGGTCACGGTCCTGGATACGGATGAGATCCGGTTCACCCAGAGCGAAGTCGAGGTGGAAGTCGATCAAGCCGTCCAGTGCCGCGGCGGCGTCGGCCTCGCGCGAGATGACCTCTCGTGCACCGGCGAGCAAACGGGTGCTGATCCCGACCAACAACTCGACCAGCATCGACTCCTTGTTCGGGAAGTGCCGGTAGATCGCTGGGCCGCTGACCCCGGCTGCGGCGCCGATGTCTTCTAGTCGCACCGCCAGGAATCCACGTTCGGCGAACAGCCGCTCAGCCGCCGACAGGAGCCGCAAGCGGCGGTCCGATTTGCGTCGACTGCGGCGGCTGAGCGCCTCGGCCGGGGCAGACGCTGCCATGACGGCCCTCCCGCGACAACGCATGCTGGACACTTCGGTTAATCGCCACTAACGTATCACGAGTTAGTGATCATTAACCGAAATTGGCGTGCAACCGATGGCTTCTCCCGGGGAAAACCGCGAAGCGCACCTGGCACTTGTCGCCCAGCTGCGCGACAAGCTGGCTGCGGCCGCCCTAGGCGGCCCGGAACGTGCCCGCACGCGCCACGTCGACCGCGGCAAACTGCTGCCCCGCGACCGAGTCGACGCCCTGCTCGATCCCGGCAGTCCGTTGCTCGAAATTGCGCCGTTGGCCGCCGACGGCATGTACGACGACGAGTGCCCCGGCGCAAGCATCATCACCGGCATCGGCCGAATTTCCGGGCGCGAGTGCATGATCGTGGCCAACGACGCAACGGTCAAAGGCGGTACCTACTACCCGATTACGGTAAAAAAACACCTGCGGGCCCAAGAGATCGCCGGCCAGAACCGGCTGCCCTGCATCTACCTCGTCGACTCCGGCGGCGCCTTCCTGCCACGCCAAGACGAGGTCTTTCCCGACCGCGAGCACTTCGGCCGGATCTTCTACAACCAGGCCAAACTCAGCTCCGAAGGCATTCCGCAGATCGCTGCCGTGCTCGGATCCTGCACCGCCGGCGGCGCTTACGTGCCGGCCATGAGCGACGAGGCGGTGATCGTCCGCAACCAGGGCACCATCTTCCTCGGCGGACCGCCGCTGGTGAAAGCCGCCACCGGCGAAGTGGTCACCGCCGAGGAGCTGGGCGGCGGCGATCTGCACTCCAAGACCTCGGGTGTCACTGATCACCTCGCTCATGACGACCGAGACGCGTTGCGCATCATCCGGCGCATCGTCGCCACCCTGGGCCCACGCCAACCGCCCATTTGGGATGTGCGCCCAAGCGTGGATCCGATTGCCGACCAAAGCGAGATGTACGACGCCGTCCCCGTGGATTCGCGCATTCCCTACGACGTGCACGACGTCATCACACGACTCGTCGACGGGGGCGAATTCGGCGAGTTCAAGGCCGAGTACGGCAGCACGCTGGTCACCGGCTTCGCACGAATTCACGGCCACCCGGTCGGGATTGTCGCCAACAATGGCGTGCTGTTCAGCGAATCCGCGCTCAAGGGAGCGCATTTCATCGAATTGTGCGACAAGCGGTTGGTGCCGCTGTTGTTCTTGCAGAACATATCCGGGTTCATGGTGGGCCGCGACTATGAGGCCGGCGGAATCGCAAAACACGGTGCCAAGATGGTGACCGCGGTCGCCTGCGCGCGGGTACCCAAGCTCACCGTGGTCATCGGCGGGTCCTACGGTGCGGGGAACTACTCGATGTGCGGACGGGCGTATTCACCACGCTTCCTATGGATGTGGCCAAACGCGCGGATCTCGGTGATGGGTGGCGAGCAAGCCGCATCGGTGTTGGCGACCGTGCGCGGGGAGATGAGCGCTGAGGAGGAAGAGGCGTTCAAGGCGCCGATCCGCGCTCAGTACGAGCAGCAGGGCAAACCGTACTATTCGACCGCCCGGCTCTGGGACGACGGGGTGATCGACCCAGCTGACACCAGAACTGTTGTAGGTCTTGCGCTTTCGGTTGTGGCGAACGCGCCTGTCGAGCCAGTCTCCTACGGCGTCTTCCGGATGTGAATGAGATGGTCTTCGATACCGTTCTGATCGCCAACCGCGGTGAGATCGCCGTCCGGGTGATGCGCACGCTGCAGGCGATGGGCATCCGGTCGGTTGCCGTCTACAGCGACGCTGACGCCAACGCACGCCATGTCGCCGAGGCCGACCTCGCCGTCGCAATCGGCCCGGCGCCCGCGCGCGACAGTTACCTCAACGCTCCGGCGGTCCTCGACGCGGCGGTGCGCACCGGTGCTCAGGCCGTTCACCCGGGCTACGGATTCCTCTCGGAGAACGCCGATTTCGCAGCTGCGCTGGTATCGGCGGGAATAACATTCATCGGTCCGCCGGTGGGCGCAATTCGCACCATGGGCGACAAGATTGCCGCCAAGGCCACGGTATCGGCATTCGGCGTGCCGGTCGTTCCGGGTATCGCGCGGCCGGGGCTCACCGACGACGAACTGATTGCGGCGGCCGAGGAGATCGGCTACCCGGTTGTGGTCAAACCCTCCGCCGGTGGCGGCGGCAAGGGCATGCGGATGGTCGATCGGGCGGCTGACCTGCGCGCCGCCCTGGTCAGTGCTCGCCGGGAATCGGCGGCTGCGTTCGGTGACGATGCGCTGTTTCTCGAGCGATTCGTGTCGCGTCCCAGACATATCGAAGTTCAGGTGCTGGCCGACGCGTATGGCGATGTAGTGCACCTGGGCGAGCGGGAGTGCAGCCTGCAGCGGCGGCACCAGAAGGTGGTCGAAGAGGCGCCGTCACCGCTGTTGGACGATGCGACCCGGGCCCGAATCGGTGCAGCCGCGTGCGATACCGCCCGCAGCGTCGATTACACCGGGGCCGGCACGGTGGAGTTCATCGTCTCGGCTGACCGGCCCGACGAGTTCTTCTTCATGGAAATGAACACCCGGCTACAGGTCGAGCATCCGGTCACCGAGATGGTGACAGGCTGGGATCTGGTCGAATGGCAAATCCGGATCGCCGCGGGGGAGAAGCTGACCATCGGTCAGGCTGATATCGCGTTGCAGGGGCACGCGATCGAAGCGCGGGTCTACGCCGAGGATCCAGCGCACGGCTTCCTGCCCACCGGCGGCGATGTGCTGGCATTGATGGAGCCGGGTGCGCCGGGCGTGCGGGTCGACTCAGGGCTGTCCACCGGGATGGTCGTCGGCAGCGACTACGACCCGATGCTGGCCAAGGTGATCGCGCACGGCGCGGATCGGGCGGCCGCGCTGCGCACCCTCGATCGGGCGCTGGCCGAAACAGCGGTGCTCGGCGTGGTCACCAATGTCGGGTTCGCCCGGTTCCTGCTGGCCGATCCCGACGTGATCGCCGGTCGGCTCGACACCGGGCTCTTGGACCGACGGGCACGCGATTTCGTCGCCGCGGCGGCTACTGATGCACAATTCATCGCTGCGGCGGCATTCCGTTGGTCACAGCTGCGTCCGGCGCCCGGCGCCGACCTGTGGGAGGTGCCGTCCGGCTGGCGCGTCGGGACCAACGCGCCGGTGAGTATCCGGCTGCGGGCGGGCGAGCGCACCGATCACGTACACATCACCGGTGCCCAGGGATCTGCCGAAGTTCGCATCGAGGAGGGCGAACCCCATTCGCTGCAGGCCTATCTAACCGGTAACCGGCTAACGGTGACGCTGGATGGGCTGCGCACCGACTACACCGTTGCCACGGCCGGCGGCAAGATCTGGTTGGCCGCCGCGGGCGTCACCGCGGTGCTCGACGAGGTTCGCGAGGCGCCGCTGCGCCCGGACGCCGAGCGCAGCGGCGACGCCGAATTGACCAGCCCGATGCCTGGGACAGTCGTAGCGGTGGACATCGAGGATGGGGCCGACATAGCGGCGGGCGCCGTCGTGGTCACCGTCGAGGCGATGAAGATGGAGCACGCGCTGGCAGCGTCCGTCGACGGCGTGGTTGAACTTCTGGTCGCTGTCGGCGACCAGGTCAAGGTCGGCCAGACGCTGGCCCGAATCACCGTGAAAACGAAAGTCGAACAGGCATGACTAATTTTGTGGCGACCGGGATGCTTCCCGACGAGTACCAACAATTGACCAAGACGGTTCGCGACTTCGCCCGGAGCGTCGTCGCGCCGGTGGCCGCGCAGCACGACGCCGAGCACTCGTTCCCATACGAGGTGGTCGCCGGGATGGCCGAGATGGGCTTATTCGGCCTTCCCTTCCCCGAAGAGTTCGGCGGGATGGGCGGCGACTACTTCGCCCTATGCCTGGCCCTGGAGGAACTGGGCAAGGTCGACCAGAGCGTCGCGATCACCTTGGAAGCCGGTGTTTCGCTGGGCGCCATGCCCGTATACCGGTTCGGCACCGACGCGCAGAAGCGAGAATGGCTGCCGCAGTTGGCAAGTGGTCGCGCCTTAGGCTCGTTTGGGCTGACCGAGCCCGACGGCGGCACCGACGCCGGCGCCACCAAGACCACCGCGCATCTCCACGACGGTCATTGGGTGATCAACGGTTCCAAGCAGTTCATCACCAACTCCGGTACCGACATCACCAAGCTGGTGACGGTCACCGCGGTCACCGGCCAGCGGGAGGGCAAAAAGGAGATCTCGTCGATCCTGGTGCCGGTACCCACGCCGGGGTTCACCGTGGAGCCGGCCTACAGCAAGGTCGGCTGGAACGCCTCCGATACCCATCCGCTGAGCTTAGACGACGTGCGCGTGCCCCAGGAGAACCTCCTCGGCGAACGGGGTCGCGGCTATGCCAACTTCCTGCGCATCCTCGACGAGGGCCGCATCGCGATCGCCGCATTGGCATGCGGAGCCGCGCAGGGTTGCGTCGACGAAAGTGTCAAGTACGCAACAGAACGCGAAGCGTTTGGTCAACCGATCGGCCGGTATCAGTCCATCGCATTCACCATCGCGCGGATGGAGGCTCGTGCTCACACCGCTCGCACCGCCTACTACGACGCCGCGGCGCTGATGTTGGCCGGCAAGCCGTTCAAGAAGCAGGCGGCGATCGCCAAGTTGGTGGCCAGTGAGGCGGCGATGGACAACGCGCGTGATGCCACCCAAATCCACGGCGGCTACGGGTTCATGAACGAGTTCACGGTCGCCCGTCACTACCGGGACAGCAAGATCCTCGAGATCGGTGAGGGCACCACCGAAGTGCAGTTGATGGTGATCGCTCGAGAGGTGGGGCTGTGAGTGACGAGGAGCGCGCAATCCTCCAGCGCGGGTTATGGTTCGAAGAATTCGATACCGGTGTGCGGTACCTGCATCGCCCCGGACGGACCGTCACCGAAGCAGATAATGTGTTGTTCACGACTTTGACCATGAATACCCAAGCACTGCACCTTGATGCCGCGTTCTCCGATGCGCTGCCGCCGTTCAATCAGCGGTTGGTGAACTCGATGTTCACCCTGTCCACCCTGGTCGGATTATCGGTCGCCCAGCTGACCCAAGGCACCATCGTGGGCAACCTCGGCTTCTCTGAGATCGCGTTTCCCAAGCCGCTGTTCCATGGCGACACGCTGTACGCCGAGACTGTGATCACCGACAAGCGGGCATCCAAGAGCCGTCCGGGGGAGGGCATCGTGACCTTCGCCCATACCGGTCGAAATCAGCACGGCGACGTTGTCGCCACTGCGAGCCGCAAGACCATGGTGCGGATGCGGCCGGCCGAGGCCAACGACTGATGGGGGTGCAAAATCCCGGGCCCGCATGGCTCTTCTGTCCGGCTGACCGTCCTGAGCGCTACGAAAAAGCCGCGGCCGCAGCCGATATCGTGATCCTCGACCTCGAGGACGGATGCGCCGCCGCCGACCGGCCTGCTGCCCGCAAAGCGCTCGTCGACGTTCAACTCGACCCGGCCCGCACGGTGGTGCGGGTCAACCAGTTCGGCACCGCCGACCAGCAACTTGACCTGGAGGCCCTCAAGCGCACTGGTTATGACACCGTGATGGTTCCCAAATGCGAAGCGCCAGAACATGTCACAGCGTTGGTGCCGTTGCGCGTCATCGTACTGGTCGAATCCCCGATGGGCGCCCTCGCCGTCACCGGGATGGTATCGGTGGACAACGCCGTCGCGGTGATGTGGGGCGCTGAGGATTTGTTCGCGGTGCTCGGCGGCACTGCCAACCGCTACCCGGACGGGACGTACCGTGAGGTGGCCCATCACGTCCGCTCGCAATCGCTGTTGGCTGCTAAGGCGCACGGTCGGCTCGCCCTGGATTCGGTCTATCTCGACATCAAAGATCTCGACGGACTGCGCGCCGAAGTCGACGACGCGGTTGCCGTGGGCTTCGACGCCAAAGTTGCTATCCACCCAACCCAGCTACCGGTTATCCGGGCTGGCTATGCGCCCTCGGCCGACCAGGTGCAATGGGCACGACACGTTCTTGCTGCAGCCGCCGGTGAACGAGGTGTCTTCGCATTTGAGGGCATAATGGTTGATGCGCCCGTGTTACGGCGAGCCGAGCGAATTGTGCGGTTGGCGGCTGACGTCAGCTCGTAGGCATCCGCGCTCTTCGGGTTTGCTCTGACCCGCCGCACACCTGCGCCGGCTGTTGGTTGGAGGCAGGATGGCTGAAGCTGCTTTGACGCCGGTGAGTGTCGATCTCGAGCCGGTACGACTGGTCGCGCCCGATGGGACACCCACGGCAGAAGCTCGTTACAGCCGCGCGCTGCCCACGGAAACGCTGTGCTGGCTCTACGAGACGATGGTGGTCACCCGTGATCTGGACGCCGAGTTCATCAACTTGCAGCGGCAAGGCGAATTGGCGCTATTCGCGTCGTGTCGCGGTCAAGAGGCGGCGCAGGTCGGCGGGGCGGCGTGTCTCCGCAAATCGGACTGGCTGTTTCCGCAATATCGCGAGCTGGGCGCCTTCGTCGTGCGCGGTATTCCATCAGCCCACGTCGCGGCCATGTGGCGCGGAACCTGGCACGGCGGATTGCAATTCACCAAGAAGTGCTGCGCGCCGATCTCGATTCCAGTCGGCACCCACGCTTTGCATGCCGTCGGGGCGGCGATGGCCGCGCAGCGTCTCGGCGAAAATTCCATGACCGTAGCGTTTTTGGGCGATGGCGCCACCAGCGAGGGCGACGTGCATGAGGCGCTGAACCTGGCGGCAGTCTTCACCGCGCCCTGCGTGTTCTACGTGCAGAACAACCAGTGGGCGATCTCAGTGCCGGTACGCAGGCAGACCGCCGCACCGTCGATCGCGCACAAGGCGATCGGCTACGGGATGCCCGGTGTCCGGATAGACGGTAATGACGTGCTGGCCTGCTATGCGGTGATGGCCGAGGCGGCCGCCCGGGCCCGGGCCGGCGGCGGGCCGACGCTGATCGAGGCGGTCACCTACCGGCTCGGCCCGCATACCACCTCCGACGACCCCACCCGCTACCGCAGCCAGGAGGAGCTGGACTTGTGGGCAGCCCTGGATCCGATACCGCGGTACCGCGCGTACCTGCAAGGCCGGGGGCTATGGACGCAGCGACTCGAGGACCGGGTGGGCGCCCGGTCCAAGCGGCTGCGCGCTGAGCTGCGCGGCGCGGTGTTCGACGCGCCCGAGATGGACATCGACGAGGTCTTCACCACCGTCTACGCGGACATGACGCCCGCACTGGAAGCACAACGCCGGCAGCTGCGGGCCGAACTGGGCGAGGCGTCACGATGACCCAGATCGTCGAACCACCCACTCGTCCGGCGGTGCTGCCTCCCACCGAGCAGACCTTGACCATGGTGCAGGCGCTCAACCGTGCCCTGCACGACGCGATGGCCACCGACGATCGGGTGCTGGTGTTCGGCGAGGATGTGGCGACCCAAGGCGGCGTGTTCCGGGTCACCGAGGGGCTGACCGCGACGTTCGGGGAGGACCGCTGCTTCGACACGCCGCTGGCCGAGTCCGCGGTGATCGGAATCGCGGTCGGTTTGGCGCTGCGCGGCTTCGTGCCGGTGCCGGAGATCCAGTTCGACGGATTCGCCTACCCCGCCTTCGATCAGGTGGTCAGCCACCTGGCCAAGTACCGCACCCGCACCCGGGGTGAAATCGATATGCCGGTCACCGTCCGCATCCCGTCGTTCGGCGGTATCGGCGCGGTCGAACATCATTCCGAATCCACCGAGTCGTACTGGGCGCACACCGCGGGCCTCAAGGTCGTGGTCCCGTCGTCGCCGTCGGACGCCTATTGGCTGCTGCGCCACGCCATTGCGTGCCCCGACCCGGTGATGTTCCTAGAGCCCAAGCGCCGGTACTGGGCCCGCGAAGTCGTCAACACCCAGCAGCCCGGACCGCCGATCGGGCAGGCGGCAGTGCGCCGCGCCGGCACCGACGTCACTGTGCTGACCTATGGCGGCCTGGTAGGCACCGCCTTGTCGGCCGCTGAAGTAGCTGCGCAGCAACATGATTGGAGCCTCGAGGTCCTCGACCTGAGATCGCTGGTGCCACTGGATTTCGACACCGTGGCAGCGTCGATTCGCCACACCGGGCGGTGCGTCGTGCTGCACGAGGGGCCGCGAAGCCTGGGCTACGGGGCCGAGCTGGCCGCTCGCATCCAAGAAGCGATGTTCTACGAGCTCGAAGCACCGGTGTTGCGCGCCTGTGGGTTTGACACTCCCTACCCGCCGGCGCGACTGGAGAAGCTGTGGCTACCCGGACCGGACCGACTGTTGGATTGCGTCGAGCGCACGCTGAGCCAGCCGTGACCGTCAAGCCGTTCATCGTCCCGGACCTCGGCGAGGGCCTGGAAGAGGTGACGTTGACGTGCTGGAACGTCGCCGTCGGCGACGACGTCGAACTCAACCAAACGCTGTGCTCGGTGGAGACCGCGAAGGCCGAAGTGGAAATCCCCAGCCCGTACGCCGGCCGGATCGTCGAAATCTGCGGCGCCGAAGGCGATGTGCTCCCGGTCGGCGCGCTTCTGGTGCGGATCGACACCGCGCAGGGTGCGTCCAACGGCGCGTCATCCACGCGCCGCCCGGTACTCGTCGGATACGGCGCCGACGATTCGCTCGACGCCAGCAGGCGGGCGTCGTCGCGCCCCAAAGCCAAACCGCCGGTACGCAAACTGGCGGCCGATCTGCGCGTCGACCTGCGCGACGTGCCGCCCGGGCCGGACGGCCTGATCACCCGCGAGGTCGTAGAGGCGGCGGCCGAGGGGACCAGCGAGCGCGACGTGTTGCCGGTGCATGGCGTGCACGCTGAGATGGCTGCACGAATGACGCTGTCGCGCAAAGAGATTCCAGACGCACATGCGAGCGTCCAAGTCGACTGCTCCCGTCTGCTGGAACTGCATGATCGATTGCAGGTGTCGCCCTTCGCGCTCACGTTGCGGTTACTGATCGTCGCGCTGACGCACCACAAGCTCCTCAACTCCACGTGGGTTGACGGCGCGGATGGCCCGCAGGTGCATTCGCAGCACGCGATTCATCTGGGCTTCGCGGTCGCGGCGCCGCGTGGTCTGTTGGTGCCGGTGATCGCCGACGCGCAGGACAAGACCACGCGCGAAATCGCCGAATGGGTGGCGCGGCTGACCGAGCAAGCCCGGGCGGGGAGTCTCAAACCCACCGAGATGCAAGGTTCGACGTTCACCGTGTCAAACTTCGGGGCTCTCGGACTCGACGACGGCGTGCCCGTGATCAACTATCCGGAAGCTGCGATCCTGGGTATGGGATCGCTCAAGCCGCGCGCGGTGGTCGTCGATGATGCGGTCGTCGTTCGGCCGCAGATGACGCTGACCTGTGCGTTCGACCACCGGATCGCCGACGGCGCGCAGGTCGCGGCGTTCCTCGGTGAGCTGCGCCGGCTCATTGAGTCGCCCGAAACAGCACTACTGGACCTGTAGTAGCCGCTTCGAAACTGCGGCTACGGCGCCCGGGAACGCTCGACACCGGGCCTGTACGCAGTCTCGACGCCACCAGCGCAACTTCGTGACCACAACGCTCTCACTGATCGCCACTGCTCGGCGTAGCCGTCGCCGGCTCAGCCCTCCGAGTCAAGTGCAGCCAGATGCTCTGCGGGACAGCGATCGCCGGCGACTTGGTCCGCCGGTGCAGCCGCCTCGATTCGAGCCAACTGGTCATCGGTCAGGGCCAGATCGGCCGCGCCGAGGCCTCGGCCAACCGGCTGCGGGTACGTGCACCGACCGGCGGCACGATGTCGGCCCCGCGGGAGGCCACCCAGGCGATCGCTGCCTGCGCCACTGACACCCGCAGTTCGTCGGCGACGCCGCGCAGCTTGTCGACCAGGGCGAGGTTGCGGTCCAGGTTCTCGCCTGAGAAGCGTGGCGTTGGAGGACAGCACGCTTGGGCTAGGCTTTGTCTTCGGTGGTCCTGCAATTGTTACGCGCGGACGTTTCAGTCTTCCAGTCTGACGCCGGTCGAACACGCTGGCCGACAACAGGTTTAGCCGCCGCGAGCTACTTACGCCGCGCCGCGGCCAGCCGCGCGGCAAATTCCGGTGACTGGATCGAGGCGGCCTGCGGGCCGCAGCTCGACGCGCTTGGCGAGCTCGTGCTGCTCAACATCAACGATCCCGGGTTGGCTGTAGCGCGCATCGTGGCCTTGGTCGCCAGCACCACCTCCCGCGGAGCCGCGGCGGGCGCCGCCGCCAGTTCTGCCGCCGCGGCGACCGGATCGTCGGCAACGGTGAGCGCTAGCCCGTGGCGCACAGCGGATTCGGCGTCAAACCGCATGCCGAACAGCAAGGCGGCGCGGGCGACTTGCGGCCCCACCGCACGTTGCAGCATCCAGGTCGCGCCGCCACCAGGATGCAGTCCCAGCTTCTGGAAACGCGCGTCGAACAACGCGTTCGGCCCGACGATGCGCACGTCGGCGGCCAGCGCCAGGTTCAGGCCGGCGCCGACGGCCACGCCGTTGACGGCAGCGACCGTGGGCAGCGTGCACTTGCCGACGGCCATGAACCCGTCGTAGAGCTGCAGCAACCCCTCCTCGGTCGCGTCACCCAGCGCGCTCAGGTCGGCGCCCGCGCAGAACGCCTTGCCCGCGCCGGTGACGACGATGGCATGCACGTCGGAATCTGCCTCGGCTCGCTCCACCGCCGCCCGCAGTTGCGCCGACATCTCGGCCGTGACTGCGTTGCGTCGGTCCGGGTCGTTGACGGTGATCAGCGCGACGTGATTGTCAACGCTGTAGAGAACCAGACCCGGCCGGGCCATGTGCCACCTCCGCGACTTCCTGTTTGCGCTCGACGCCCGCAACAGACCGCGCGAGTCGGATTGACTTGAGCGGACAGCTAGGCGAAGTCAGGTTAGTCGGACGACTATCGGAGCCTCGCATCGGCGATCGCATATAGAGAACAGCGCGCAAAAGCCCCAGCGCTCACTCGTCAGCGTGAAAGATAGTCGGTTCGGAGAATAGCTTTTCCAACCGGGGCTTGGGTGCGACTGGCCGGTCCAGCATCGCCGCGAACTGTGTCCACGCGGCATCGTCGATGATGAATAGCCGGCGGTCGGCCAGCACGTCGCGGGCGTGCGCCAATGTCGCGGTGATCGTGAAGTTGGTGAGGTCGGTCCCCTCAACTTCAGCCGCACGGCGAATCAGCGCGTCCTGCTCGGGTGTCAGGCGTGCCGCGAGACGCTCAGTCTTGCGCTCAGTAGCCATGCCTCCCAGTGTGCGCCTGTAAGCGTACAAATCAACCGTCGCCCTATCCGCGACCGTTTCCATCATCAGCGACTACTCACTCGGCGGCGTCAAAATGGCCCGTGATTGGGCCTCTGACATCGGCGCCGCTCGCTGGTGCCCGACGCAGGTGCCCCCGGCAGGACTCGAACCTGCGACCACAAGATTAGAAGTCATGTGCTCTATCCAGCTGAGCTACGGGGGCTACGGGGACCCGGAGACCACTAAGCCCAGGTCAGTGTATCCAACGGCCCGCCAGCCGACTCCCAGCGCGCAACGCCGAGAGAAATGTCGTTGGCAGAGACAGTGATTCGCTCATGTGAGGCTCGCCACCTACGTACGCTACCGGCGGCGTGTGCTCAACGGCGAGGAGCGGCGGGCATGACCGTAGCCATAGATGTCAAGGGGCGGTACTCACATGCGCGCGCCGAAGTGCTGCGCCAGGGACTTCAGCTCGCAGCGGCGCCGATTGGCGCATGTCGCACCGGCGCGCTGCTGCTGCGCGGCTCGCCATGGGTGGTCCGCTTTCTAGCCGAATGGCTATCGGCCGAATTTCCCCCGCAGGTCGTCACCGGGCACGCGCTGTCGCGGATGACGCCGGCCTCGGTTGGCCGGCTGGCCACGAGCTGGGCAGCGCAGCGGGCCGACCACATCCTCGTCGCCGCCCTTGAGCAGTCCTTCGGCCCGCGATACAGCGAAGACGCCCGTCATCCGATCAGCGATTCCCCGGCATGTGCCCGCCGCGGCGGGCTCTTGCAATCGACGGGGGATCGCCGCCGTTATGCTGCGCAGACCTCGGATATCGCCTATGGCCCAGACGTTCGCAATCACCTGCTGGACGTCTGGCGGCATCCGGCCATCAAGCCGGGCGACCGAGCGCCGGTGTTGGTGCAGATCCCGGGCGGCGCGTGGACGGTCAACGGCAAACGGCCCCAGGCATATCCGCTGCTGGGCCGGTTGGCCGAGCTCGGCTGGATCTGCGTCCCCATCGATCACAGCAAGAGCCCGGGCAAGGCATGGCCGGCGCACATCATCGACGTCAAGCGGGCGCTGGCGTGGGCCCGCGACAACATTGCCGAGTACGGCGGCGATCCTGACTTCATCGCGGTCACGGGTGGCTCCGCAGGCGGGCACTTGGCTTCCTTGGCCGCGCTTACCGCCAACGACAAGCTCCTACAGCCCGGCTTCGAGGATGCCGACACGGCCGTTCAAGCGGCCGCGCCCTTTACGGCGTCTACGACCTGACCGATGTCGGACAAATGCACGAAATGATGCCGCCTTTTCTCGAGCATTTCGTGATGCAAGCGCGCTACGCCGAGCAGCCGGAGCTGTTCGAATCGGCGTCGCCGATCACGCATGTGCATTCAGGGGCGCCGCCGTTCTTTGTGCTGCACGGCGACAGCGATTCGGTGATTCCCAGCGTGCAGGCGCAGGACTTTTGCGGCGCGCTCCGCGACGCCGGGGCCCCTACCGTTTGCTACGCCGAGCTTCCCAACGCCCGTCACGCCTTCGACGTGTTCGCCACGGTCCGGTCTCAGCTGGCGGCCGACGCCGTCGCTGCCTTTCTTGGCGTTGTTTACGGACGATATCTGCGTTCGCAATCGACGGCTTTGCGCCGAGAAGCAACACCGGCTAGTTGAATTGTTCGGCAGGCAACGGCTGCATATTTTCAATTCGTCAGGCTGCCAGGGTAATTCGTCGGAAATTGCGATCCTGTTTAGCCAGGTGTTCTGATCCAGACAATCGGCTACCGCCACCGCGCCAACCGGGCTAGCGTTGGAGTGAGCTACGGCGCAATGCGGGGCCTTGGGCAATGCGGATTGGCAGCGCCGCGCAGCGGACGCGGTGACAGGACGGAGGGTGCTGGTGGCTGAGACGGTCGACGCGGCCGGATTGCCCGCGGCGCTGGGGCCGGTCGATTACCTCTTACACCGCGGGGAAGCTAACCCGCGTACCCGCTCGGGCATCATGGCTGTAGAAGTCCTCGACACGACACCGGATTGGAACCGCTTCCGAACCCGTTTTGAGAATGCATCCCGGCGGGTGTTGCGGCTGCGGCAGAAGGTCGTCGTGCCAACCTTGCCGACGGCCGCGCCACGCTGGGTAGTCGATCCCGACTTCAATCTGGACTTCCACGTGCGACGGCTGAGTGTCGCGGAACCGGGCTCGCTGAGGCAGGTGTTCGATGTGGCCGAGGTGATGCTGCAGTCGCCGCTCGACATCGCTCGGCCGCTGTGGACGACCACTCTGATCGGGGGCCTCGCCGACGGGAAGGCCGCGGCTCTACTGCACTTGTCCCACGCCGTCACCGACGGTGTCGGCAGTGTGGAGATGTTCGCGCACATCTACGACCTCGAGCGGGATCCACCGCCGCAGCCGACGCCCGCACAACCGATTCCGCAAGATCTCTCGGCCAATGACTTGATGCGCGAAGGGCTCAACCATTTGCCCGCCAATGTCGTCGGTGGGGTGCTGGGCGCCCTATCGGGAGCCGCCTCGATCGTCGGGCGGGCGGTGCTCAATCCCGTTGCCGCAGTGGCGGGTGCGGTCGGTTACGCACGCTCGGGAATGCGGGTGGTGAGCCGCGCTGCCGAACCGTCGCCGCTGCTGAGTCGCCGCAGCCTGGCCACCCGCAGCGAAGCCCTCGACATCCCACTGGCGGACTTACACAGGGCGGCAAAGGCCGGTGGTGGTTCGATCAACGATGCCTACCTGGCTGGCTTGTGCGGTGCGCTCGGGCGCTACCACGAGGCACTGGGCGTGCCGATCGCCACCCTGCCGATGGCGGTGCCGGTCAACCTGCGCGCGGAATCCGATCCGGCCGGCGGCAACCGATTTACCGGCGTCAACCTGGCCGCCCCAATCGGTACCGCCGATCCGATAGCTCGTATGAAGAAGATCCGTACGCAAATGACCCAGCGCCGCGACGAGCCCGCGATGGACATCATCGGGTCCATCGCCCCGTTGTTGACCGTCCTTCCCGCGCCGTTGTTGGAATCGATGACCGGCTCGATCGTCGGCTCCGACGTGCAGGCCAGCAATGTCCCCGTCTTCCCCGGCGACACCTACCTGGCCGGTGCAAAAGTACTGCGGCAGTATGGGATTGGCCCATTGCCGGGCGTGGCGATGATGGTCGTGCTGATATCGCGGGGCGGCTACTGCACGATTACTACGCGTTACGACCGCGCCGCGGTGCGGGATGAGGCGTTGTTCGCCCGGTGCCTGCTAGAGGGTTTTGACGAGATCCTCGCACTGGCCGGTGAACCCGACCTGCATGCGGTGCCCGCATCCTTCGCTCCTGAGCTGCTCGACTCGCCGCAACGATCGGTGTCGGGTTCATGACCCGCGCCGGCGACGATGCAGAGCGAAGCGAAGAGGAGGAGCGGCGCATGACCTCCGACCGCGATGGACAGGAAGGGCAGTCGCGGAAGTCGACGCGGCATCTTCGGTTGCCGGGCTCGGTCGCCGAGATCATGGCCAGCCCGCCCGGACCGAAGATCGGCGCATTCTTCGATCTAGACGGAACCCTGGTGGCCGGTTTCACCGCGGTCATCCTCACTCAGGAGCGGCTGCGTCGGCGCGACATCGGTATCGGCGAGCTGTTCAGCATGGTCACAGCGGGCCTCAACCACCAGCTCGGACGCATCGAGTTCGAAGAACTGATCGGAAAGGCCGCCGCCGCGCTGGCCGGGCGCGCGTTGAGCGACCTCGAAGAGATCGGCGAGCGGCTGTTCAACCAGAAGATCGAATCCCGGATCTACCCGGAGATGCGCCAACTGGTCCGCGCTCATCTGGCTCGCGGGCACACCGTGGTGCTCAGTTCGTCGGCGCTGACCATCCAGGTCGGTCCGGTGGCCCGCTTCCTGGGCATCAACAACACGCTCACCAACAAGTTGGAGACCAGCGAGGACGGCACCCTCACCGGAGATGTGCTGAAGCCGATCCTATGGGGACCCGGCAAAGCGGCCGCGGTGCAAAAGTTCGCCGCCGAGAACGACATCGACCTCAAGGACAGCTACTTCTACGCCGACGGTGACGAAGACGTCGCGTTGATGTACCTGGTCGGCAATCCGCGGCCGACCAATCCGGAAGGCAAGATGGCCGCGGTCGCCCGCCGGCGTGGCTGGCCGATCCTGCGGTTTACCAGCCGCGGCGGCGGCGGGATCGGTTCGCAGCTGCGGACATTGGCCGGCTTCGGCTCGATAGTCCCAGTGGCTGCTGGCGCAGTGGGTATTGGCCTGTTGACCCGCAGCCGTCGGCGCGGGGTGAACTTCTTCACTTCCACCTGGTCACAGCTGTTGTTGACTGCCAGCGGGGTCCGTCTCGATGTGATCGGCGCCGAGAATCTGAACGCCGAACGGCCCGCAGTGTTCATCTTCAATCACCGCAATCAGGCCGACCCGGTGATCACCGGTGCGCTGGTCCGCGACAACTGGGTTGGCGTGGGCAAGAAGGAGTTGGCCAGCGACCCGATCATGGGCACGCTGGGCAAGCTGTTGGACACCGCATTCATCGACCGCGACGATCCGGCCGCCGCGGTAGAAACGCTGCACGAGGTCGAACAGCGCGCCAAAAAGGGGCTGTCGATCGTGATGGCCCCCGAAGGCACCCGACTGGACACCACCACCGTCGGGCCGTTCAAGAAGGGACCGTTCCGGATCGCGATGACGGTCGGCATCCCGATCGTGCCCATCGTCATCCGCAATGCCGAGATGGTCGCCGCGCGGGACTCGATGACGATGAATCCGGGGACGGTGGATGTCGCGGTGTTCCCGCCGATTTCGGTCCGCGACTGGACACTTGACACCTTGCCGGAGCGGATCGCCGAGGTCCGCCAACTCTATCTGGACACGTTGGCCGACTGGCCGGTCGACGAGCTGCCCGAAGCCAGCCTGTATCGCCGAGAAAAGAAGGCGACACCGAAAAAGACGCCGCGGAAAGGTGCCAGCAAGCCAACCAAGGCCACTGCGGCGAAAGCCGTGCGAAAGGCACCACCGGGCACGCCTCGGCCGAAAGGGCGATCGTGACCGGACCGGCCGCCGATACCTGCACGTTCACCACCGCCGACGACACCTTGGTGTTGGCGTCATCGTCGTCGCCGGTGGAATCGGAGCTGCTCAAGTCGTGGTTGGACCAGCAACGTGCCCGGCACCCGGAGACCAAGATCGAGGTGCTGCCTTTGCCGGCAAGCGATTCGGCGCCTGCGGCGCTCGCACAGCTGGTCGAACAGCTCGAATCGGACGAGGACCGATCGATTGTGCCGGTGCGGGTCTTTTGGATGCCGCGCGCCGACGCGTCGGCATTAAGCCGGGTGGCGGCACTGCTGCCCGGACGAAATCCGTACCAGCCCAGCGAACGTCAGCAGCGTCACATCCTGCGCACTGATCGCACACGCGCGCAGGTGGTGGCCGGCGAATCGGCCAAGGTGTCCGAACTTCGTCAGCAATGGCGGGACATCACCGTTGGCGAGAACCAGCGTGACTTCGCACATTTCGTCACCCGTCGAGCGCTGCTGGCGATGGAACGCGCCGAATACCGAATCCTCGGACCGCAATACAAATCCCCGCGGCTGGTGCGGCACGAAATTCTGGCGTCCGCCCGATTTCGCGCCGGCCTGGAAAAGATTCCGGGCGCCACCGCCGAGGAAGCCGGCAACATGCTCGACGAGCTCGCCACCGGGTGGAGCCGGGTTTCCGTGGACCTGGTCTCCGTCCTGGGCCGGATGCTCAGCCGGGGATTCGATCGGAAGATCGACTACGACGAGTATCAGATCGCGGCGATGCGCACCGCGCTGGAAACCCATCCGGCGGTCCTGTTGTTCTCGCACCGGTCCTACATCGACGGCGCGGTGATGCCGGTGGCGATGCAGGAAAACCGGCTGCCGCCGGTGCATGTCTTCGCCGGCATCAACCTGGCATTCGGAGTGATGGGCCCGCTGATGCGTCGCGCCGGGGTCATCTTCATCCGGCGCAACATCGCCGACGATGCGCTGTACAAGTACGTGCTCAAGGAATACGTGGGCTACCTGGTGGAAAAGCGCTTCAACTTGAGCTGGTCCATCGAGGGCACCCGCTCGCGCACCGGCAAGATGTTGCCGCCAAAGCTTGGACTGATGAGTTACGTGGCCGAGGCCTATCTGGACGGCCGCAGCGACGACATTCTGCTGCAAGGGGTTTCGATCAGCTTCGACCAACTGCACGAAACCGCCGAGTACGCGGCCTACGCCCGCGGCGGGGAAAAGCGGCCGGAGGGCTTCGGCTGGCTGTACAACTTCATCAAGGCGCAGGGTGAACGCAACTACGGCAAGATCTACGTGCGTTTTCCCCAAGCCGTCTCGATGCGCGAACATCTCGGCCCCCCGCACGGTCCGATAGCTCACGACCAAGATACCAAACGTCTTGCCCTGCAGAAGACGTCGTTCGAAGTTGCGTGGCGAATTCTGTGTGCGACGCCAGTGAATGCCACAGGTCTGGTGTCGGCGCTGCTGCTGGCCACCCACGGGTTAGCGTTGACGGTCGGGCAACTGCACCACACCCTGCAGGATTCGCTGGATTACCTGGAACGCAAACATGTTCCGGTGTCCACCAGTGCGCTGCGGCTGCGTACCCGGGAAGGTGTGCGCGCGGCGGTAGACGCGCTGTCCAACGGCCATCCGGTCACCCGCGTGGACGGCGGCCGGGAACCCGTGTGGCGCATCGCCCCAGAGGATGAGCACACCGCAGCGTTTTACCGCAACTCGGTGATACACGCATTTCTGGAGACCGCCATCGCTGAACTGGCACTGGCTCACGCCGGTCACACCGATGGGGACCGGCTGCAGGCCTTCTGGAATCAGGTCATGCGGCTGCGCGACCTTCTGAAATTTGACTTCTACTTTGCCGAGTCGGCCGCCTTCCGGCAAAACATCGCCGAAGAGATGGCGTGGTACGAGGATTGGCAAGCGCACGTTGCCGCCGGCGGCGCCGAGACCGACGCGATGCTGTTCGCGAAGCGACCATTGATGTCGGACGCGATGTTGCGGGTTTTCTTCGAGGCCTACGAGCTCGTGGCTGACGTGCTGCGCGACGCGCCGACTGATATCGGGGAGAAGGAACTCACCAAGTTGGCGCTCGGTGTCGGCCGCCAGTACGTCGCGCAGGGCCGGGTGCGCAGCGGCGAGCCGGTATCCACGCTGCTGTTTGCGACCGCACGCCAGGTTGCCGCCGACCAGGACCTGCTCAAGCCCACGCCGGACTTGGCCGAGCGCCGGATCGCATTTCGCCGAGAATTGCGGTCAATTCTGCATGATTTCGACCACGTCGCACGGATCGCGCGCAACCAGTTCGTCGCCCGCGAGGCAGCGGCGCGGGGCGGACGGCCAGATCGTCGATAGCCTGCACGCACCTGGCAATAGTCTGGACGGATGACGGGTGCTCCGGTCACGAAGCGTGGTGCAGTGGTGTGGCCGCTGTTTGCCGGCGTGGCAGCGCTGGCCGGCTGCACCGCAGCCGGCATCGGGGCGCTGTCGATCGCTGCTGCGCTGACGGCAACCGGGTTACCCGATCCTGGTCCGGTGACCACGCTCGGCCTGCCGTTTATCCGGGCAGCCGGGGAGGTCGCGGCCGTAGTGGCCGTGGGAGCGTTTCTTTTCGCCGCGTTCTTGGTTCCCCCACAGAACAGCGGCGTCCTCGACGTCGACGGCTACCGTGCGGTCCGGATCGCAACGGTGGCGACCGGGGCGTGGGCGGTATGCGCCGCACTGCTGGTCCCACTGACGATTTCCGACGTCTCCGGTCAACCGATCAGCGCCCACCTCAACCCGGCGACGATCTGGTCGCTGGCCAGCCTGATCAACATCGCGACCGCCTGGCGGTTGACGGCGTTGCTGGCTGCGGTGGTGATGTTGGCCAGCCTGCCGGTGCTGCGCTGGTCGCGGACACCGCTGCTGCTGGTCGGCGCGTTGGTGACCCTGATACCGCTGGGGCTGACCGGCCACTCCTCGGCGGGCGGTTCCCATGATCTGGCCACCAACAGCCTGCTGATCCACCTGGTGGCGGCGAGCCTGTGGGCCGGCGGTCTGCTGGCGCTGCTGGCCCACGTCATCCGCGGCGGGCAGCACGCCGACCTGGCCGCCCGGCGGTTCTCCACCATCGCGTTGTGGTGCTTTGTCGCGATGGCACTCAGCGGCATCGTCAACGCGCTGGTGCGGGTTTTGCCGTCGGACCTGCTGACTACCGACTACGGGCGCCTCGTGCTCGCGAAGTTCGTCGCGCTGTGTCTGCTCGGTGTCGCCGGATGGCGGCAGCGGCGCAGCGGGGTCGCTGCACTGCAAGCGGATCCGTCTTCGCGTGCCGCTCTGCTGCGACTGGCGCTGATCGAGGCGCTGATCTTCGGCGTCACGTTCGGCATCGCGGTCGGCCTGGGCCGCACACCGCCGCCGCCGCCGATCGGCATCCCTTCGATTCCCGACGTGGCGATCGGCTACGACTTCGCCGGACCGCCCACCCCGGCGCGGGTGCTGTTCGACTGGCGCTTTGACCTGATTTTCGGCACGGCCGCGATGGTGTTGGCCGCGCTGTACCTGACCGGAGTGCGGCGGCTGCGGCGCCGGGGCGACGGTTGGCCAACCGGCCGGACGGTGTCCTGGCTGCTGGGCTGCGTGGCGTTGCTGTTCATCACCTCGTCGGGGCTGGGGCGCTACATGCCGGCCATGTTCAGCATGCATATGGCCGGTCACATGCTGCTGTCGATGCTGGTCCCAATCCTGCTGGTACTGGGGGGTCCGGTAACCCTGGCGTTGCGGGCGCTGCCCGCAGCCGGCCCCGACGACCCGCCGGCTATGCGGGAATGGCTGCTGGCCGCCCTGCACAGCAGGCTGTCGAGGTTCTTCACCAATCCGGTGGTCGCCACGGTGTTGTTTACCGCCGGGTTTTACGGCCTTTATCTGGGCGGTCTTTTCGACGCCGCGGTTGGCAGCCACATGGGACATGTCGCGATGAACGTGCATTTTTTGGTCAGCGGCTACTTGTTCTACTGGGTGGTCATCGGTGTCGACCCGACGCCGCGGCCCATTCCGCCGCTGGCCAAGGTGGGGGTGGTCTTCGCGTCGCTGCCGCTGCACGCATTCTTCGGTGTCGTCCTGATGGGCATGCAGAAAGTGCTCGGCGAAAGCTTCTACCGGTCTTTGCACCTGAGCTGGCACACCGACCTGTTGGGCGATCAGCGGCTGGGCGGCGGAATCGCTTGGGCGGCAGGGGAAATACCGCTGGTCCTCGTGATGATCGCGTTGCTGGTGCAATGGACGCGTAGCGACCAGCGAACCGCCAGGCGGCTAGATCGCGCGGCCGAACGCGACGACGACGCCGAGCTCGCGGCCTACAACGCGATGCTGGCCAAACTGGCTCGCCGCGACACATAGCGGCCTTAGCGGATCGGCGGGCCGGCGGTTTCTGAAACACCGTAGGTTTGATCAACCCATGGCAATCACATCAAGCAGCCCAGCTTCACAAGAGTCCGGCACTAAGTAGTCCGGCACCAAGTCTGCCCGGCTCACTCGGAAAAAGGCCAACGCCCCAGTCGGCGCACGCGCCGGACAGAGCTATTAATCGAGTGTGCGGTTATGTACGCCGCCCGCGGCGTGTGGTGTACACCATCGCACACTCGCCGCATTTCCTTCTGCCCACACCGGGGCGCACCCCCATAAACGCTCACAGCGACAGATGCTCGACAGAACCAAGCGAACAGGTTGTTGTCGCTCACTGGTGCGCGTGACGAAGGCATCCGCCGCCCGGGACTGTTGTGGCGGATGTGACAACCCACGGCAGCCGTCGTTCATTATCCACAGCCACAGCCTTCTCCACAGGGTCAGCGAACCTAGGCGCTATTTGCAGGGATCAAGCCTCGAGTTGTCGGCGACACCGCGCTGAATGGCTGGGAGCACCGGCCGTGGTGCGGCATCGGGATAGCCCGGGTCGCCACTGAGCCACGGCCGCATATCGAAAGGAACCGACAATGTTCGAAACACCGCTGACCGTGGTCGGCAACATCGTCAACGACCCGATCCGCCGCGCAGTTGGCGACCAGGAAGTGATGAAGTTCCGGGTGGCCAGCAATTCGCGGCGCCGAGGTGCCGACGGCACATGGGAGGCCGGAAACTCGCTGTTCGTCACCGTCAACTGCTGGGGCCGGCTGGTGTCCGGCGTAGGGGCGTCGCTGCGTAAGGGCTCGCCCGTCATCGTGGTGGGACACGCGCACACCAGCGAGTACGAGGACCGCGAGGGGATTCGGCGCTCGACTCTGGAGATGCGCGCCAGCTCGGTGGGCCCCGATCTGTCTCGCTGCATCGCTCGGGTGGAGAAGATTGTCTCGTCCGGTACCGGAGCGACGCCGGAGCCTGGACCGACGGTCGAGACGGCCGACACCGGCGATACGAACCGGGCTAACAGCGCAGATACCGCGGCTGCCCGTCCGGTGACGATGCCTGCCGCGTAGCGGCGGGAGGTGGGGGTACACCTCCCAGCCGCGCGGCGGCGAGGGGGCGAGGGGGCGAGGGGGCGAGGGGGCGAGCCGGACTGTTGCCTAGGATGGGTCGCGAGCAACCTCGCAACACCAGAAAGGCAAAACTGCCGCATGGCTGAGTTCATCTACACGATGAAAAAGGTCCGCAAGGCGCACGGCGACAAAATCGTCCTCGACGACGTCACGCTGAGCTTCTATCCGGGCGCCAAGATCGGCGTCGTCGGCCCCAACGGAGCAGGTAAGTCGAGCGTCTTGCGGATCATGGCCGGGCTGGACAAGCCGAACAACGGCGAAGCCTTCCTGGCCACCGATGCCACCGTTGGCATTTTGCAACAGGAGCCGCCGCTGAACGAGGAGAAGACCGTTCGGGGCAACGTCGAAGAAGGGCTCGGGGACATCAAAGTCAAGCTCGACCGCTTCAATGAAGTCGCCGAACAGATGGCCACCGACTATTCCGACGAGCTGATGGAGGAGATGGGCCGCCTGCAGGAGGTGCTCGACCACGCCAACGCGTGGGATCTCGACTCGCAGCTCGAACAGGCGATGGACGCATTGCGCTGCCCGCCGCCAGACGAGCCCGTGACGCATCTGTCCGGCGGTGAACGCCGTCGGGTGGCGCTGTGCAAGCTGTTGCTGACCAAACCGGACTTGTTGCTGCTCGACGAGCCGACCAACCACCTGGACGCCGAGAGTGTGCAGTGGCTCGAGCAGCACCTGGCCGCGTACTCGGGGGCGGTTCTGGCGGTGACCCACGACCGATACTTCCTGGACAACGTCGCGCAATGGATCCTGGAGCTCGACCGCGGCCGGGCCTACCCGTACGAGGGCAACTACTCGACCTACCTGGAGAAGAAGGCCGAGCGGCTGGCGGTGCAGGGTCGCAAGGACGCCAAGCTGGCGAAACGGTTGGCCGACGAGCTGGCCTGGGTGCGCTCCGGCGCCAAGGCCCGCCAGGCCAAGGGCAAGGCCCGGCTGCAGCGCTATGAGGAGATGGCGACCGAGGCGGAGAAGACCCGCAAGCTGGACTTCGAGGAGATTCAAATCCCCACCGGCCCCCGGCTGGGCACCCTGGTGGTCGAGGTCGACCACCTCGACAAGGGGTTCGAGGGACGGACGCTGATCAAGGACCTGTCGTTCACGCTGCCCCGCAACGGCATCGTCGGAGTCATCGGCCCCAACGGCGTCGGCAAGACCACATTGTTCAAGGCCATCGTGGGGCTCGAGCAGCCCGACAGCGGAACCGTCAAGGTCGGCGAAACCGTGAAGCTGAGCTACGTCGACCAGTCGCGGGCCGGCATCGACCCGAAGAAGACGGTGTGGCAAGTCGTCTCCGATGGGCTGGACCATATCCAGGTCGGTCAGAACGAGATTCCGTCGCGGGCGTATGTCTCGGCGTTCGGCTTCAAGGGGCCCGATCAGCAGAAGCCGGCCGGTGTTTTGTCCGGTGGCGAGCGCAACCGGCTTAACCTGGCGCTCACCCTGAAAGAGGGCGGCAACCTGATCCTGCTCGACGAGCCGACCAACGACCTGGATGTCGAGACGCTGGGCTCACTGGAGAACGCGTTGGAGAAATTTCCCGGCTGCGCCGTGGTGATTTCGCACGACCGTTGGTTCCTCGACCGGAGCTGCACCCACATCCTGGCGTGGGAGGGCGACGACGACAACGAGGCGAAGTGGTTTTGGTTCGAGGGCAACTTCGGCGCGTACGAGGAGAACAAGGTCGAGCGGCTCGGCGCCGAAGCGGCACGTCCGCACAGGGTGACTCACCGAAGGCTGACGCGCGACTAGTGTCGTGCCTACCAGCGCTGGGATGCGCGCTGAGGCAGGAGTGGTCGGCATGACGGGTCAACGCGGATCCGGCGTTCAGGGCGCGCTGGACTGGACCAAGTTCGCTAAGCCTGACGACGTTCCTGAGTGGATCTCGAAGGCCTATGCCGACACCTACCGCGCCCCGCACGACGAGTTCGCAGCCGTCCCACAGCCGGTCGACGCCCCTATCGCGGCGGTGCCGGTGACGCCGGCGTTGCTCGCCGCCCACTACCGGCTTGGCGGGCACCGGGCGGCGGGCGAAAGCCGAGTCGCCGTGTACCCGCTGGATGATCCAGCCGGGTTCGGTCCCGCCCTGCAAGTGGTCACCGATAACGGCGCGACGCTGATGGATTCGGTCACCGTGCTGCTCCACCGGCTGGGGGTCGCATATACGGCGATCTTGAACCCGGTATTTCAGGTCCGCCGCGACGCAGACGGCGATCTGCTCAGTGTGGAGCCGAGCGCTTCGGACAGTGGTGCTGTCGACGAGACCTGGATGCACGTAGCGCTTTCGCCCGCGGTTGAGCCCACGGCTCTGCGGGAAGCCGAACGCCTGTTGCCGGGCGTACTCGCCGACGCGCGCCGGGTGGCAGCGGATTCGGCGGCGATGCTGGCCATCCTCGACGACCTGGCCAGCGATGTGGAAACCAACGCGGGCGAGCGCTATCCAGGGCCCGACCGCGGCGATGTGGCCACGCTGTTGCGCTGGCTGGTTGACGGACATTTCACGCTGCTGGGCTACCAACGCTGCCCGGTGCGCGACGGACGCGTGTCGGGCGATGAAGCGACGACCAGCCTCGGTGTGCTGCGTCGGCGCAAGAGTTCCCGGCCTCGCCTGACCGACGACACCGAACTTCTGGCGTTGGCGCAGACCGATGTTGCCAGCTACCTGCGCTTCGGCGCCTACCCGTATGTTCTTGCGGTTCGCGAAAAAGCGGACGGCAGCGTCTTCGAGCACCGGCTCATCGGCCTGTTCACGGCCGCCGCCATGAACGCCGACGTCCTGCAGATTCCCATCGTTTCGCGCAGGGTGCGCAAGGCGCTCGCGTTGGCCGACCTCGACGCCGGCCATCCGGGACAACTGGTGCTCGACGTCATCCAGACGGTGCCCCGCTCGGAGCTTTTCGCGCTGTCCGGCGAGCAGCTGTTGGCGATGGCCAAAGCTGTGGTGGACCTCGGATCGGCGCGGCGAGCACTGCTGTTCTTGCGTGCTGACCGACTCGAGTACTTCGTATCGTGCTTGGTCTACCTGCCCCGCGACCGTTACACCACCGCCGTGCGTCTGCAGATCGAGGACATCTTGGTCCGTGAGTTTGGCGGCACCAGCCTCGAATTCACCGCTCGCGTGACCGAAGCGCCTTGGGCCTTACTGCATTTCATGGTCCGGCTGCGGGCCGACGCTGCCGCACGAATCGATACCTCCGAAACCAACCGGGCCCGCATCCAGGCGATGCTGACCGAAGCCTCGCTCACCTGGTCTGATCGGTTGATCAGCGAGGCAACCGGCGGCGCTGTCGGACCCTTCGAGGCCGAGCACTACGCGGCGGCATTCTCCGAGGCGTACAGACAGGCCGTCACCCCGACCGACGCGATCAACGACATCGTGATCGTCGAAGAGCTGACCGACGATTCGGTCAAGCTGGTGCTCGCCGATCACGACTATGACGAAACTGCCCGGCTGACTTGGTATTTGGGCGGACGAACGGCCTCTTTGAGTCAGTTGCTGCCGATGCTGCAGTCCATGGGTGTGGTGGTGCTCGAGGAGCGACCGTTCACCGTCACCCGCCCCGATGGATTACCGGTGTGGATCTACCAGTTCAAGATCAACCCGCTTCCGACGATCACGCTGGCGCCGCCGGGTCCTGAACGCGACGCGACCGCGAAACGTTTCGCCGACGCGGTCACCGCAATCTGGGAAGGCCGAGTGGAGACCGACCGGTTCAACGAACTGGTCATGCGTGCCGGCTTGACCTGGCAGCAGGTCATGGTGCTGCGCAGCTACGCGAAATACTTGCGGCAGGCGAGCTTTCCGTACAGCCAGTCGCATATCGAATCAGTGGTCAACGAAAACCCGAACACTGCGCGCGCGTTGGTCAATCTGTTCGAGGCATTGTTCGACCCGGCCCCTTCCGGTTCGTCGAAGAGCCGCGACGCGCAAGCTGCCGCTGCAGCGGTCGCCGCAGACATCGATGCGGTGGTCAGCCTGGATACGGACCGCGTCCTGCGGGCATTCGCGTCGCTGATCCAGGCCACTCTGCGCACCAATTACTTTGTCACACGCGAAGGTTCCGCCCGCAGCCAAAACGTGCTGTCGCTGAAGCTGGATGCGCAGCTGATCGACGAGCTTCCGCTGCCACGGCCCAAGTTCGAGATCTTCGTGTACTCGCCCCGCGTTGAAGGTGTGCATCTGCGATTCGGCTTCGTGGCGCGCGGTGGTTTGCGTTGGTCGGACCGCCGGGAAGATTTCCGCACCGAGATCCTCGGGCTGGTCAAGGCCCAGGCGGTCAAGAACGCCGTCATCGTGCCGGTCGGCGCCAAAGGGGGCTTCGTCGTCAAACAGCCGCCGCTGTCCGGCGGTGACCCCGGTGCTGACCGCGAGGCGACTCGAAACGAAGGCATAGCCTGCTACAAGCTGTTCATCTCGGGATTGCTCGACGTCACCGACAACGTCGATCACACCACCGGCAAGGTCAGCACACCCGCCCAGGTGGTGCGGCGCGATGGTGACGACGCCTACCTGGTAGTGGCCGCGGACAAAGGCACCGCGACGTTTTCCGACATCGCCAACGACGTCGCGAAGTCCTATGGGTACTGGCTGGGAGACGCGTTCGCATCCGGCGGATCGGTTGGCTATGACCACAAAGCGATGGGGATCACCGCCAAAGGCGCCTGGGAAGCGGTCAAACGGCATTTCCGCGAGATGGGGGTCGACACCCAGACCGAGGACTTCGCGGTGATCGGCATCGGCGACATGAGCGGTGACGTGTTTGGCAATGGCATGTTGCTGTCCAAGCACATTCGTCTACTGGCGGCCTTCGACCACCGCCACATCTTCCTCGACCCCGATCCCGATCCGGCCGCATCATGGGAAGAACGGCGGCGGATGTTTGAGCTGCCCCGCTCCAGCTGGGACGACTACGACAAGTCGTTGATCAGCGAGGGCGGCGGGGTGTACAGCCGCGAACACAAGACGATCCCGATCACCGACCAGGTTCGCGCAGCCCTGGTAATCGAGGACGACGTCACCGAGATGTCTCCCCCTAATCTGATGCGCGCGATCCTGCGAGCGCCGGTCGATCTGCTGTTCAACGGCGGCATCGGAACCTATATCAAGGCGGAAGCGGAGTCCGACGTCGACGTCGGTGACCGTGCCAACGATCCCGTGCGGGTCAATGCGAACGAGGTGCGCGCCAAGGTCATTGGCGAGGGCGGTAATCTCGGCGTCACAGCGCGCGGTCGGGTCGAGTTCGACCTGTGCGGCGGCCGGATCAACACCGACGCCCTGGACAATTCGGCGGGCGTGGACTGTTCTGACCATGAGGTCAACATCAAGATCCTGGTCGATTCGCTGATCACTGCGGGCAAGATTGACCCCGGTGAACGCACCCAACTGCTCGAGTCGATGACCGACGAGGTCGCGGAATTGGTGCTCGCCGACAACGCCGATCAGAACGACCTGATGGGCACCAGCCGCGCCAATGCGCCCATTCTGCTGCCGGTGCACGCCGAGCAGATCAGATACCTGGTAGCCGAGCGGGGGCTAAACCGTGAACTCGAGGCGCTGCCGTCGGACAAGGAGATGGCGCGCCGACTCGAGGCTGGCCTGGGACTCACGTCGCCGGAACTTGCGACGCTGATGGCACACGTGAAGCTGACCCTCAAAGACGAACTGTTGGGTACTGATCTGCCGGATCAGGAAGTGTTCGCCAGCAGGTTGCCGCGATACTTCCCGTCGCCGCTGCGCGACCGGTTCGGCCCGGCGATCCGCTACCACCAGCTGCGGCGGGAGATCGTCACCACGATGCTGGTCAACGATCTGGTGAACACCGCCGGCATCAGCTACGACTACCGGATCGCCGAGGATGTCGGTGTCAGTCCGCCCGATGCCGTGCGCACCTATGCGGCCACCGACGCCATCTTCGGAGTCGGACGACTGTGGCACAGGATTTGCGCGGCTGATGTGCCGATCGCGGTGTCTGATCGAATGGCATTGGATACGCGTCGGTTAATCGATCGTGCCGGACGCTGGTTGCTCAACTACCGGCCGCAGCCGTTGGCGGTGGGCGCTGAAATCAACAGATTCGCCAAGAAGGTGGAAACACTGACACCGCGGATGTCGGAGTGGCTGCGCGGTGACGACAAGGCGATCGTGGAAAAGGTAGCCGGTGAATTCGTCGCCCAGGGCGCCGCGGAAGATCTCGGCTACATGGTGGCCGCCGGTTTGTACCGGTACAGCTTGCTCGACATCATCGATATCGCTGACATCGACGACCGCGACCCCGCTGAGGTGGCCGAAATGTATTTTGCGTTGATGGACCGCCTCGGCGCCGACGGCCTGCTGACCGCGGTGTCCGATCTGCCGCGCCATGATCGCTGGCACTCGTTGGCGCGCTTGGCGATTCGTGACGACATCTATGCGTCGCTGCGGGCGTTGTGCTTCGACGTGCTCGCCGTCGGCGAGCCCGACGAAAGTGGCGAAGAGAAGATCGCCGAATGGGAGCACACCAGTGCTTCGCGGGTGGAGCGGGCGCGCCGGACGCTGACCGAGATTTACGAGAGCGGCCAGAAGGATTTGGCCACCGTGTCGGTGGCGGCACGTCAAATTCGCCGCATGACTCGCACCAGTGGACGGGGATCGTCCGGGTGACCGCCGGCGACGATGCAGAGCGGAGCGATGAGGAGGAGCGGCGCATAGGCGCCGCAGGATTCGTCGCAGCGGTTCCGGTCCGCTGGTCGGACATCGACATGTACCAGCACGTCAACCACGCGACGATGGTGACGATCCTGGAAGAGGCTCGGGTGCCGTTCCTTTCGCACGCGTTCGGCGCCGATATCACCAGCATCGGTCTGCTGATCGCCGATGTGCGCGTCATCTACAAGGGCCAGCTGCGGCTGGCTGATTCGCCGCTGCAGGTCACCATGCGGGTGAAACGCTTGCGGGCGGTCGATTTCACGCTCGGCTACGAAGTGCGTTCGGTCAACGCCGACCCGGAGTCGAAGCCCGCCGTGATCGCCGAGTCGCAACTGGCCGCGTTCCACATCGACGAGCAGCGGCTGGTGCGCTTGTCGCCACACCACCGGGAATACCTGCAGCAGTGGCTCCGGTAGCCGAGCGGGGACTGTGGCTGGGCACAGAATCCACGGCCGCCCACCGCGCGGACTTGTCCGCGTTCGCCCAGCGGGCGGCGCGACTCGACCCCGCCGCGGTCATCCGGCTGCGTACTCGTTCGCCCGGGCTGTTCACGGCGTGGGCGCTCACCGGCTTCGACGTGCTGGCCAGCCGGGCGGTGGCCGGCAGCCTGCGGCCCGACGACTTATCCGTCGGCGCAGACGAATTGGCACATGGACTGGCCGCGGTTGACAGCTCCGGCTACGTCGATCCGGGCTTCCCGATGGATTCCGCGTGGCGGGGTGCGTTGCCGCCCGACTCAGGTTTCACCCACCTTGACGACGTACCGGCACGCCTCATGCTCGATTTGGCGCAGCGCGGCGCCCAGCTGGCCAAACAGCACAGCAGTGCGCAGGGCCCACCGGTATCGCTGCTCGACCAGGAGGTGATCCGGGTCAGTTCCGGCGACGTCAGCGTCGGCATCCCGATGCGATGCGTGTTCGCGTTAACCGCAATGGGTTTCCTGCCGCAGTCAGCCGAGGCCGTCGACGCCGACGAGATCGTCCGGGTCCGTACGCTGCCGGCCTGGCTGCGCATCGACGCACGGTTCGGCTCGGTGTACCGACGTCGGGGTGACCCGGCGCTGGTGCTGCGCTAATCCGCAGCACCGAGCCTTGATCATGGGGCGTAGCGCAACCACAATGGCAGGACAGCGTCGAGCTCACGGAAACCCAGCACCGTTCCAGTCGGTCGGGATTGCCTACACCAGCCAGGCGGCGCCATTCGGCGGCAACTTCCGGTCAACCAACGGCGTGCTCGTCAGAATTACCTCGCCGTCCGGCAGCGGCAGCGCCCACTTGCTGGCGTTCAGCGCGCAGCGCAGCCCATGATCACCGCGTTCAAACATCAACGTGCCGCGCGGTGATCGTAGCCACTCGACCCGCATGCCGGTGAATTCTGCATGGCTACGGCGTAATTCGAGTGCCCGGCGGAAGAATGCGAACGTGGAGTCGGGTTGGTTGAGCTGCTTTTCGACGGTCAGAGCAGCCCATTGCGGCGGCATCGGCAGCCAGGTTTCCGACGACGTGGAGAACCCGAACGGGGGAGTATCGCCGCGCCACGGTATGGGGATTCGGCAGCCGTCGCGGCCACGTACGGTGTGCCCCGAGCGTTCCCAGGTCGGGTCCCGCAGTGATTCGTCGGGCAACTCGACGGTGGGCAGGCCGAGTTCCTGCCCGTTGTAGAGGAACACCGCGCCCGGCAGGGCGAGCGTCGCCATCGCCATCGCCCGGGCTCGATCGAGTCCGGCGGCGCCCCCGCCGTAGCGGCTGGGGGCACGTGGGACGTCGTGGTTCTCCAGTGTCCATGTCGGAGCGGCGTTTTCAATCGCCGCCGCGGCCAGGGTGTTGTCAATCGCGTCGTGGATCTCGGCGGCGTCGAATTCGGCTCGCACCAGGCGGAAGTTGAAACCAAGATGCAGTTCGTCGGCTCGCAAGTACTGGGCCCAGCTGGCGTTGTCGAAAACCCAGACCTCCCCTATGGTCACCGCGCCGGGATAGTCGTTCATGACCCGGCGGATGTTGCGGTGAATCTCGTGCACGCCCGCATGGTTGAAGCGGGGATCGCCGTCGTTGAGCATCCGTGGCCGCATTTCGACATCGGTGTCCGGAAGGCCCGGCGGTTTGGCCATCCCGTGTGCGACGTCGATGCGGAAGCCGTCGACGCCGCGCTCCAGCCAGAACCGCAACGTTTTCTCGAGATCGTCGGATACCTCCGGGTTGTCCCAGTTGAGGTCCGGCTGTTCGACATCGAAGAGGTGGAGATACCACTGGCCCGGATTGCCGTCGGGTTCGACGACCCGGGTCCAGGACGGCCCGCCGAACACGGACTGCCAGTTATTCGGCGGCTTGCGCCCACCGGGTCCGCGACCGTCGCGGAAGATGTAACGGTCGCGCGCGGGGCTCCTCGGGCCCGCCGCCAGCGCGTCTTGAAACCACGGGTGCTGCGAGCTGGTGTGGTTCGGCACCAAATCCATCGTGATCTTGATCCCGCGCTCATGGGCTGCCGCGATCAGTCGCTCAAAAGCGGCCAGATCGCCGAACAACGGATCGATGTCCCGCGGATCGGAGACGTCATAGCCGTGATCGGCCATCGGGGACACGGTGATCGGGCTGAACCAAAGCGCGTCGACGCCCAGTCCGTCCAGATACTCCAGCCGAGACGCCGCCCCGTCGAGATCGCCGACACCGTCGCCGTTGCTGTCGGCGAATGACCGCGGATAGATCTGGTAGAACACCGCACGCGACCACCACGGCTCAGGTTGTTGGGAGCTCATCAGAACGCGGAATTGACCAGGGAGTGTGCGGCCATCTCCAGATACTCGACCAGCTCCTTGCGATGTGCGTCGTCGAGGGTGTCGGAGTCGATGGACGCGATCGCAGTCTGCATGCACCGCAGCCACGCGTCGCGCTCGAACGGGCCGATCTGAAACGGCACGTGCCGCATCCGCAACCGCGGATGGCCTCGGCGCTCGGAGTAGGTCCGCGGGCCGCCCCAGTACTGCTCCAGGAACATCCGCAGCCGTTCCTCGGCGCCCGCCAAGTCGTCCAGCGGGTAGACCCGGCGCAAAATGTCGTCTTCGGCGACCAGCTGGTAGAAGCGCGACACGATCGCGTGGAATGTGTCGGCGCCGCCGACAGCGTCGTAAAAGGATTGTTGTGTTTGTTCCATCGCCTCCATTGTGGAGCATCGGCGCCGACGGCCGGGCACGTGCACCCGCTGTTCACCGGATTGACCAGCGCGCCACTGGCCAATTTGGCGTGCGATCGCCGGCAAATCGTGGTGGACTGTTCGGCGGAGGATGTATGGCGCAGCGCAACAGACGCCGCAGCCACCGCAGTTCCGGTGCCGCGGCAGGTTTGACCGAGCCCGCGATCGGCCCATGTCTGCACAGCGTTCCCAGCGTCGACACCCACTCGCATGACAGCGGATCGATCTGGAATCGCCGGCGTGTGCTGCTGCTGAACTCCACCTTCGAGCCGCTGACCGCATTGCCCGTTCGTCGCGCGATCGTGATGCTGATCTGCGGCAAGGCCGACATGGTGCACGAGGATCCATCCGGACCCGTCATTCACTCGGCGACCAGGTCGATCGCCTTGCCGTCGGTGATCCGGCTTCGGTCTTACGTTCGGGTGCCCTATCGGGCCCGCGTCCCCATGACACGGGCGGCGCTGATGCACCGCGACCGGTTCTGTTGTGCGTACTGCGGAGGCAAGGCCGACACCGTCGACCATGTGGTGCCGCGCAGCCGCGGCGGCGATCACTCCTGGGAGAACTGCGTGGCCTGCTGCTCGACCTGCAACCACCGAAAAGGTGACAAATTGCTCACCGAGCTCGGCTGGTCGTTGCGGCTGGCGCCGACCTCGCCCAAAGGCCAGCATTGGCGGCTGCTGTCCACGGTCAAAGAACTTGACCCGTCCTGGGCGCGATACCTCGGCGAAGGCGCGGCCTAGCCCGACGTACCGATCGTCGGTGGGATACGGTTTTCGTCGTGAGCGGAATGGAAATCCACCTTTACGTCGTGGGAATCCCGTTGTTGCTGGTGATCGTGCTTGCCGCGCGGATCTGGTCGCATAAGGGCCCACACCCGGCGACCTACAAGCTGTCGGAGCCATGGGCGCATCCCCCGATCTTGTGGGCGGCCACCGACGAGAATTTCGGGCACGGGGCGCACGCCGGTCACGGGGCAGAGGAGTTCAGCGCGGGGGGTGGCGCCAGTGGCAAGTGGTGAGGTCGCAACCATCAGTCCCGCCGAGCTGCCCACCGGCTGGGTGATCACCACCAGCGGGCGGATCTCCGGGGTCACCGAGCCGGGCGAGCTGTCGGTGCACTACCCGTTCCCGATCAAAGACCTGGCCACCCTCGACGACGCGCTGACCTACGGGTCGCGGGCCGCGGGCGCGCGGTTCGCCGTGTACATCGGCGACCTGGGCGGCGACACCGCGGCGCGGGCCCGCGAGATCCTGGGCAAGGTGCAGACGCCGAACAACGCGGTGCTGATCGCCGTGTCACCCGACCAGCACGCGATCGAGGTCGCCTACGGCTCGCAGGTGCGCGGCCGGGGCGTCGAGTCGTCCGCGCCGCTTGGCGTCGCCGCCGCCGCGTCGGCGTTCGCCGACGGCGAGTTGATCGACGGCCTGATCAGCGCGATCCGGGTGATCAGCGCCGGCATCTCGCCGAGTTAGTCGCTTTTTCCCGCCGAGCGTGCGTGTTTGTACGCCACACGCCGTGAACGCCGGACAACTGCGCACGCTCGCCGAGGCGGCGGAGGGAGACCTTGTGGTCAGCCACCGTCGAACTGACGCGCCCGTAGCGACCGTTCCACACCGGCCCGGCCCTCGAGTACCAGCCGGCGCAGTGCGGCAGGCAGCTCGGGGTCGGCGAGGAACCGGTCAGCGGCGGCGATGCCGCCGTCGCCGATGTCCCACGACGGATACAGACCGATCACCACCGTCTGGGCGACCTCACTCGACCGGCGTTGCCAAACCCCACGTATCGCCGCGAAATAGCGCTCGGTGAACGGCTTCAGCAGCTCCGCCTGACCCGGCGCGACAATGCCGGCGATGATCGAGCGCCCGACGACGTTGGGCAGTGCGTCGTCCTCGATCACTTGCTGCCAGGCCCCTTCCTTGACGGCCAGCTGCGGCCGCGCCGCCGAGGCTTGCGCGCCGTGCCGCTTGCCTGCCGCCGTCGGGTCACGTTGCACCTCGGCGTCGATTACGCCGGTGTCGATCACGCCGGCAGTGGCCAGCGCCGTGACGATGCGCCAGCGCAGATCCGTGTCCACTACCAGCCCAGCCAGCCCCTGCCCGGCCAGGTCGCCGTCGAGCAGCGTCGACAGCACCGCGGTATGGCGCTCCGAGAGCACCGAGGAACACAGCGCGTTGACGAAGGCCAGCTGATGATCCGAACCCGGCTGTGCGCCGCGGGCCAGCTCCAGCAACCGGTCGGCGAACGCCGGCCAGCCCTCTGAACGCACCCAGTCGGGGTCGGCGTAAGAACCCAGCGCGGTCTGCGCCTGCAGCAGCAGCCGCTGCGCCACCCCCACTTCGGTCTCGGCCGCAACGCCGGCCGAGACCAGCGCCACGAAGTCGCGGGCACGCAGCTCGGCGTCGCGGGTCATCTCCCAGGCCGCCGACCACACCAGCGTGCGCGGCAGCGGCTCGGCGACGTCGGCGATGCGGCCCAGCGCGGTCTGCAAGGATCCGGGATCCAACCGAAGAGAGCAATAGGTCAGGTCGTCGTCGTTCACCAGGACCAGGCTGCCGCGCGAAACACCGGTCAGCGCGGGCACTTCCGTACTTTCACCACTGACGTCGAGCTCTTCGCGATGCGTCCTGACCAGCTTGCCGCTGCCATCGTCGTCGTAGACGCCCACCGCGAGCCGGTGCACCCGGGTCTCGCCCGCGCCGGGCGCCGCGCCGCTCTGGGTGACGGCGAACCGGGTGAACCGGCCAGCGGCGTCGACGTCGAAATCCGCCCGCAGCGTGTTCAGGCCGGTGGTCTTCAGCCACTGCCGGCCCCAGCCGGACAAGTCACGGCCGGAAGCCTTTTCGAGGGCGGTCAGCAGGTCGTCGAAGGTGGCGTTGTCGAACGCGTGGGCGCGGAAGTAGTCGCGCAGACCGGCCAGGAAGTGCTCCAGGCCGACATAGGCCACCAGTTGTTTGAGCACGCTGGCGCCTTTGGCGTAGGTGATGCCGTCGAAGTTGACCTCTACCGCGGCCAGGTCAGGGATGTCGGCGGCCACCGGATGCGTCGACGGCAGTTGATCCTGCCGGTAGGCCCACGACTTTTCGGCGTTGGCGAACGTCGTCCACGCGTGGCTGAATTCGGTTGCCTCGCTTTGACATAACACCGAGGCGAAGGTGGCGAACGACTCGTTGAGCCACAGGTCGTCCCACCATCGCATGGTGACCAGATCACCGAACCACATATGCGCCATCTCATGGAGCACCGTCTCGGCGCGACGCTCATAGGACGCGCGGGTGACCCTGCTGCGGAAAACGTAGTCCTCCAGGAACGTCACCGCTCCGGCGTTCTCCATCGCGCCCGCGTTGAACTCCGGGACGAACAATTGGTCGTATTTGCCGAATGCGTATGGCACGCCAAAGTTCTTGTGGTAGAAGCTGAATCCCTGCTTGGTCTGAGTGAACAGCCGCTCGGCGTCCATGAACTCCGCGAGCGTGGCTCGGCAGAAGATGCCCAAGGGTATCTCGCCGTGCTCATCGCTGTAGCTGTCATCCCAACGTGCGTACGGGCCCGCGATCAGCGCCACCAGGTAGGTGCTCATCCGCGGCGTGGCGGCAAACGTGTGCGTGCCGTCCGCCACGCTTACCGTGGCGCCGTTGGACACCACCTGCCAATGCCGTGGTGCGGTCACCGACAGGCCGAACGTCGCTTTGAGATCGGGTTGGTCGAAGCAGGCGAACATCCGCTTGGCATCGGCGGTTTCGAACTGTGAGTACAAATACACCTCGCCGTCGACCGGGTCGACGAAGCGGTGCAGGCCCTCGCCGGTGTTGGAGTACAGACAGTCGGCGTCGACCACCACGACGTTGTTTTTGGCCAGACCGGACAGCGCAATACCAATCGACTCGTCGTACCCGGACACGTCGAGGTCGCGGCCGTTGAGGGTGGCCCGGTGAACTTTGTCGGCGGCGATGTCGATGACGGTGTCGGCGCCGGGGAGGGCGTCAAACGTCACGGTGGTGATCGAGCGAAAGGTACGGTCGCCCGGTCCGCCGTTGCCGTTGGTGAGATCCAGATCGATTCGGTAGTCCTCGACGGTGATCAGCGAGGCGCGTTCGACGGCTTGGTCACGGGTGAGGTTCGGAAGTGCCACGTGTCCAACTTAAGCGGAAGGGAACAGGACCGCCGCGGCTAGGGTTGTGTTGGACGTTTAACCGAACCACCGAAGAGAGGACTCCGCATGCCTGAGAAGTCCGTTGCCGGTTTCTGGTTTGATCCGCTGTGCCCGTGGGCCTGGATCACGTCGCGGTGGATCTTGGAGGTGGAGAAGGTCCGTGACATCGAGGTCAATTTCCGGGTGATGAGCCTGGCGGTGCTCAACGAGAACCGCGAAGGTCTGCCCGACGAATACCGCGAACGGTTGGCGAAGGCCTTCGGACCGGTGCGCGTGGCGATTGCCGCCGAGCAGGCCCACGGCGCCGAGGTGCTCGCGCCGCTGTACACCGCGATGGGCACCCGCATTCACAACGAGGACAACAAAGACCTCGATGACGTCATCAAGCAGTCGCTGGCGGAGGTGGGTTTGCCGCCCGAGCTGGCCGACGCCGCGAACACCGACGCCTATGACGACGCCCTGCGCAAGAGCCATCACGCCGGGATGGATCCCGTCGGCGAAGACGTCGGCACACCCACCATCCACGTCAACGGGGTGGCGTTCTTCGGCCCTGTGCTGTCGAAGATTCCGCGTGGCGAGGAGGCCGGCAAGCTGTGGGACGCCTCGGTGACCTTCGCGGCCAACCCGCACTTCTGGGAGCTCAAGCGGACCCGCACCGAGAAGCCGGAATTCGACTAGATCAGTCCGGCGGCGACTCGCTGCGCCGGGCTTCGCCGCGCTTGCGATCGCCGCGCCCGCATTGCGCCGATGAGCGCCCGTGGGTAAGGATTGCGGGCATGCGCGTCTACCTCGGCTCTGACCATGCCGGCTTCGAGCTCAAGCAGCAGATCATCGATCACCTCAAGAAAACCGGGCACGAGCCGATCGACTGCGGGGCCTTCAGCTACGACGCCGAGGACGACTACCCTGCGTTTTGCATTGACGCCGCCACGCGCACAGTGGCCGACGCCGACAGCCTGGGTATCGTGCTCGGCGGGTCGGGCAACGGTGAGCAGATGGCAGCAAACAAGGTGCCGGGGGCCCGCTGTGCGCTGGCCTGGAGCGTCGAGACGGCGACGTTGGCCCGCCAGCACAACAACGCCCAGCTGATCGGAATCGGTGGCCGCATGCACACCGTCGAGGAGGCGCTGTCCTTCGTCGATGCCTTCCTGACCACACCGTGGTCGAACGCGCAGCGCCACCAACGGCGTATCGACATCCTGACCGAATACGAACGCACTCACCAGGCGCCGCCGGTGCCCGGCGCGCTGGGTTAAGACCAGGCGTGCCTGAAGGGCATGCCCTGCATCGGCTGGCCCGGCTGCACCAGCGCCGATATGCCGGTGCGCCAGTTGCGGTCTCTAGTCCGCAGGGTCGGTTCGCAGCGGCGTCGACCGCTGTCGACAATCGGGTGCTGCAACGTGCCACGGCGTGGGGCAAGCACCTGTTCCACCACTATGACGGCGGCTCCATCGTGCACGTTCACCTCGGCCTGTACGGGACGTTCACCGAATGGATCCGGTCGCCTGACATCGCGATGCCGGCTCCGGTTGGGCAGGTGCGGATGCGGATGGTCGGGGCCGAATACGGCACCGATTTGCGTGGGCCGACGGTCTGCGAACTGATCGACGAGGCGCAGGTTGCCGATGTGGTGTCTCGGCTCGGACCTGATCCGCTTCGTCGCGACGCCGATCCGGCACGGCCGTGGGCCCGGATTACCAAGTCGCGCAGGCCGATCGGCGCCCTGCTAATGGACCAGACGGTTATCGCCGGTGTGGGCAACGTGTATCGCAATGAGCTGCTTTTCCGTCACGGCATCGACCCGTATCGGGCCGGCCGGGCCATCGGCGAGGCAGAGTTTGATGCGGCATGGATCGATCTGGTTGACCTGATGAAGGTCGGTTTGCGCCGCGGCAAGATCATCGCGACACGGCCCGAGCATGACCACGGTGCGCCGTCGTACGGCCCGGGCCGGCCGCGCACTTACGTGTACCGGCGTGCCGGGGAGGCGTGCCGGGTATGCGGGACCACCATCCGCACCGCCGAGCTGGAGGGCCGAAATGTCTTCTGGTGCCCGACCTGCCAGAAGTAGACGGCTCAGCCCTTCTTTATCCCCAGCGCGGCGTAGATCTCATCGCTGAGGGCCACGCTGCGCGGGTCGGCGTTTGCCTTGGTGGCGTCGAAGCGGTTCATCACGTATGCGTAACCGATTCGGTGCTCGAGGTCGACGAAACCGAACGAACCGCCCAGGCCGCCGTGGCCGAAGATCCACGGGTTGGGGCCGTTGACGCAGCGCTGGTTGAGCATGTAGCCCAGGCCCCACCCGTGGTCGGCGACGCGCGGGCCGAGGACCAGATCGGTGTCAAGCCCGCCCTGCGACACCCGGATCAGATCCATGTGCCGGCGGCTGAGCAGTTGCTCCTGCGCCAACGCGTTGTAGAAGGTCGCCAGTCCCAGCGCTGAAACCTGTCCGTTAGTGCCCGGAAATTCGACCTCGCGCCACAGCTCGAGATCGTTGGAGCCCACCTCGTCATCGGGTGCAAACCCCATCGATACCGCCAGGCCGGCCTTGGGGTGTTCGGCCAGCGTGGTGGGATAGCCAGGCGCGTTGACGTCGGCCAGCATCTGGCGGATGTGCGGCTTTTCCACCAGATCGGCACAGCGGCGTTGTTCGGCGCGCGATAAGCCGATGTGCACCTGCGCGCCCAGCGGCTCGGCGATCTCGGTGCGCAGGTAGTGGCCGACCGTGTCACCGGTGACGCGACGAAACACCTCGCCGAGGATGAAGCCGAACGTGGTCATGTGGTAGCCCTGCGCGGCGCCCGGCTCCCACCACGGCTCGGCGGCGGCCAGCCGTTCACAGACCAAATCCCAGTCAGTGACCTGCTGCCACGGCATTCGCTTGCGCGGCCCGATCACCCCTGACCGGTGGCTCATCACCATGGCGATGGTGATGGCTTCCTTGCCGGCCTGCCCGAACTCGGGCCAGTAGCGGGCCACCGGCGCGTCCAGATCCAACTCGCCCTGCTCGACCAGTTGATGTACACACGTGCTGGTCAGACCTTTGGTGCCGGACAGCACGGTGGCCAGCGTGTCCACTCGCCATGGCCTGGTGCCCGCGGCGTCGGCCGTACCGGCCCACAGGTTGACGACCAGCTCGCCATCCGCCCACGCTGCGACTGCTGCGCCAACTTCGTTGCGCAGCACGAAGTTCTGCTCGAACGCGGCGCGTACTCGCTCGAAGCGCGGTGCGCATGAGCCTTGGACGTCGACGCCGGCTACGGCGCCTGTGTGCTGAATTCGTCGGCCTCCTCAGCTACGCCGGATTCGGCCCAATTCACCGTTGGCTGCACTCGTCGGCCTCCTGGGCTTCGGCGACCTGTTCAGCCCCCTTAGCGTAGCCCGCCATCGCGCCAAGTGCGCGGCTTGAGCGGGCGACGGGAATCGAACCCGCGTAGCTAGTTTGGAAGACTAGGGCTCTACCATTGAGCTACGCCCGCGTGTATTTGGTCGAGCGCGACTGTACGTCGCGGCCGACATCCTATCCAAATAATGATGCCGTGCCGTTACTTCATGGTGAGGCCGCTACGGGCTGCGGGTGGCTTGGTCGTAGGATCGTCGAGGTCACCGCGGGGTGTAGCGCAGCTTGGTAGCGCATCCGCTTTGGGAGCGGAAGGCCGCAGGTTCAAATCCTGTCACCCCGACCGGCGCGCCGCCGCCGACGGCCTTACCCGTTGGAAGACCAAAAGAACATCCACCAGTACTACCGAGGAGCAAACCCGTGAAGAGCACCGTCGAGCAGTTGAGCCCCACCCGGGTTCGCATCAACGTTGAGGTGCCTTTCACGGAGCTGGAGCCCGATTTCGACAAGGCCTACAAAGAGCTGGCCAAGCAGGTGCGACTGCCGGGTTTCCGACCCGGCAAGGCGCCGGCCAAGCTCCTGGAGGCGCGCTTCGGCCGCGAGACGATGCTCGACCAGGTCATCAACGAGGCGTTGCCCAGCCGCTACGGCCAAGCCGTGAGCGAATCCGACGTGCGGCCACTAGGCCAGCCCGACATCGAGGTCACCAAAAAAGAGTACGGCCAGGAGCTCGTTTTCACCGCTGAAGTCGACGTCCGACCTGAGATCGAGCTGCCCGACCTGAGTGCGCTGAAGATCACCGTGGATGCGATCCAAGTCAGCGACGAGGACGTCGACGCCGCACTGCAGTTCTTGCGCGCCCGGTTCGGCACGCTGAAAGGAGTCGAACGACCCGCCGCCACCGGCGACTTCGTCTCGATCGACCTGTCGGCCCACATCGACGGCGAGGACGTGCCCGAGGCGGCGGCGAAGGGACTGTCGCGCGAGGTCGGCTCCGGCCAGCTCGTCGACGGTCTCGACGACGCGATCGTCGGCCTTACAGCGGGGGAAAGCCGGACCTTTACCACCAAGCTGGCAGCCGGCCCGCACGCCGGGAAAGAGGCCGAGGTCACGGTGACTGTCGCCGCGGTCAAGGAACGTGAGGTGCCTGAGCCCGATGACGAATTTGCCCAATTAGCAAGCGAATTCGACACCATCGGCGAGTTACGGGCTAATCTGGCCGATCAATTGCGCCAGGCCAAGCGTGTCCAGCAGGCCGAGGAGATCCGCACCGCCACAGTGGACGCCCTGCTCGAGCAGGTCGACATGCCGTTGCCCGAAGCGATCGTCCAGGCTCACGTGGACAACACCTTGCACAACGCGCTGCACAGTCTCAACCACGATCAGGCCAAGTTCGCCGAAGTGCTTGAAAAACAAGGCAAGACGCGGGAAGAGTTCGACGCCGAAACCCGAACGAACGCCGAGAAGGCCGTCAAGACGCAGTTGTTGCTGGACGCGCTGGGCGACGACCTCGATATCCAGATCGCCCAGCAAGACATCACCGAACGGCTGGTGCTGATCTCGCGGCAATACGGCATCGAGCCCCAGCAGTTGCTGACCTACCTGCAACAGAACAACCAGCTGCCGGCGGTGTTCGCCGACGTGCGCCGCGGGCTGAGCATCGCCGCGGCGGTCGGGGCGGCCACCGTCACCGACAGTGACGGAAACCTCGTCGACACCGCCGAGTTCTTCGGCAAGCCTCCCGAGTCGGCGGCCGAGGAGGATGACATTGACGCCGACGACGTGAGGGCTGCGGCTTCGTCCGAGGAGCCGTCGGGCGACACGAAGTGACGCTGTGAGCGAACGCGGGGGCTTCAGGCAGTGCGCGGCGGCCGGAGTTGGTTAGTGTCGTGAATACGGAACTGAAAGAAAGCAGGTAACCCACCGTGAGCCGTGGGACTGAAATGCGCGCGAACGCGCAGGGTCTGAACCTCGTCGACTCGGTCTATGAGCGCTTGCTCTCCGAGCGCATCATTTTTCTGGGGTCGCAGGTCGATGACGACATCGCAAACCGGCTGTGCGCGCAGATCCTGCTGCTCGCCGCCGAAGACGCCAACAAGGACATCTCGCTATACATCAATTCGCCGGGCGGATCGATCAGCGCCGGCATGGCGATCTACGACACGATGGTGCTGGCGCCGTGTGACATCGCCACGTATGGGATGGGAATGGCCGCGTCGATGGGCCAGTTCCTCCTCGCCGCCGGCACCAAGGGCAAGCGTTATGCATTGCCGCATGCCCGCGTCCTGATGCACCAGCCCTTGGGCGGGGTGACCGGCAGCGCTGCCGACATCGCCATCCAGGCCGAGCAGTTCGCTGTCATCAAGCAGGAGATGTTCCGGCTGAACGCCGAATTCACCGGCCAGCCGATCGAGCGCATCGTGGCGGATTCGGATCGCGACCGCTGGTTCACCGCCGCCGAAGCCCTGGAGTACGGGTTCGTCGACCACATAATTACCCGCGCCGAGACCAACGGAGCCACATCGCTATGAACCCCGACCGCCAGCCCGAAGCGCGCTACATCCTGCCGTCGTTCATCGAGCATTCGAGCTTCGGCGTCAAGGAGTCCAACCCGTACAACAAGCTGTTCGAGGAACGCATCATCTTCCTCGGGGTGCAGGTCGACGACGCGTCGGCCAACGACATCATGGCGCAGCTGCTGGTGCTGGAGTCGCTGGATCCCGACCGCGATATCACCATGTACATCAATTCGCCGGGCGGTGGATTCACCTCGCTGATGGCGATCTACGACACCATGCAGTATGTGCGGGCCGACATCCAGACGGTGTGCCTGGGTCAGGCCGCCTCGGCGGCGGCGGTGCTGTTGGCCGCCGGCACCCCGGGCAAGCGGATGGCCCTCCCGAACGCGCGGGTGCTGATCCACCAGCCGTCGCTGTCCGGGGTGATCCAGGGCCAGTTCTCGGACTTGGAGATCCAGGCCGCCGAGATCGAGCGGATGCGCACGCTGATGGAAACCACCTTGGCGCGTCACACCAACAAGGACCCCGCGGTGATCCGCAAGGACACCGACCGGGACAAGATCCTGACCGCCCAAGAGGCTAAGGACTACGGGATCATCGACACCGTGCTGGAGTACCGGAAGCTGTCGGCGCAGACGGCCTGATCATCGGCGTAGGACGCGCGTCAGTTCGGCGATGTCGGCGGGGCGCACCCGGCAGCATCCCCCGACGATGCGCGCGCCCGCTGAAACCCACTGTGCAGCGAGTTGCGGCGAGAACCGGGACGGCCCGGTCCAAGCCCCTCCGTCCCAGCGCTCGCCGCTGTTGGGGTAGACGATCACCGGTTTGCCGATTTCCCGGGCCGGCTCGATCGCCGGCAGCACATCATCGGGTGCGCAGCAATTGACTCCGACCGCCACAACCTCGGGTACCCCGGTCGCCACGGCGAAGGCGTCGGCCAGCGGCTGACCGGCGCGGGTGTGTGTGCCCTCGATGGTGTAGCTAAGCCATCCCGGCACGCCAAGCGAGCCCACCAGATTCACCAGGGCCTGGGCCTCGTCGACGTCGGGGATGGTTTCCAGCGCCAGCATGTCGGCGCCGGCGTCCGCCAACACCTCCAACCGAGGCCGGTGCCAGTTCTCCAGCTGCCTAACGCTAAGTCCGTAGCGCCCGCGGTATTCCGAACCGTCGGCGAGGGCGGCGCCGTAGGGGCCTACCGACGCGGCCACTCGACGGTCGCCGCCGCCCGCTGCGTCGCGCGCAGTCTTGGCGAGCTTGACGCTGCGCCGAAGCAACCGGGCGGTGTCGCCGCGGCTGATTCCGGCGGCAGAGAAGGCGTCGAAAGACGCCTGATAGCTCGCCGTCGTCGCGATCATCGCCCCGGCGCGATAGAAGGCCAAATGCGCCGCGGTGATGGCGTCCGGGGCGTCTGCCAGCAGACGAGCCGACCACAACGCGTCCGAAAGATCGTGACCGCGTGCCTCGAGTTCGGTCGCCAGGCCACCATCGGCGATTAACGCCGTATGCTCGGCCACGGTGAATCCCACAGGTTTAATGTAGGGTCGCTGAGCAAGTTCGCCTCTCGGCCGCATAACGGCCGCGACACGCCAAGGACACGGTGGCGCGTTACGGCAAGCGTGGGGCCGCCCCAGACGATATGTTCGCAGCAGACGTCCACAAATATCACCGACGCGATTCGCCTCTAACGGTCGCATCGCTACAGAGCAAGCGGGTAGCGTCGTGAAAATACACGCGGCATAACACGATCAATATTTTGAACAGGAAGTAGGCCCCCAGCACCATGGCGCGCATCGGAGACGGCGGCGACCTCCTAAAGTGCTCGTTCTGCGGAAAGAGCCAAAAGCAGGTCAAAAAGCTCATTGCAGGGCCCGGCGTATACATCTGCGATGAGTGCATCGATCTATGTAACGAGATCATCGAAGAGGAACTCGCCGACGCCGACGACGTCAAGCTTGACGAGCTGCCAAAGCCCGCCGAGATCCGCGATTTCCTGGAGGGCTATGTCGTCGGCCAAGACACTGCCAAACGGATGCTGGCCGTAGCGGTCTACAACCACTACAAGCGCATTCAGGCCGGTGAAAAGGGACGCGATTCCCGGTCAGGCGAACCCGTCGAGCTGACCAAGTCCAACATCCTGATGTTGGGACCCACCGGTTGCGGCAAGACCTACCTGGCCCAGACGCTGGCCAAGATGCTCAACGTGCCGTTCGCCATTGCCGATGCCACCGCGCTGACTGAAGCCGGTTACGTCGGTGAAGACGTGGAAAACATTCTGCTCAAACTGATTCAGGCCGCCGACTATGACGTCAAGCGGGCCGAGACGGGCATCATCTACATCGATGAGGTCGACAAGATCGCGCGCAAGAGCGAGAACCCGTCGATCACCCGCGACGTTTCCGGGGAGGGCGTGCAGCAGGCGCTGCTGAAAATCCTGGAGGGCACCCAGGCGTCGGTGCCGCCGCAAGGCGGCCGCAAGCACCCGCACCAGGAGTTCATCCAGATCGACACCACCAATGTGTTGTTCATCGTCGCCGGTGCGTTCGCCGGCTTGGAGAAGATCGTCTCCGACCGAGTCGGCAAGCGTGGTTTGGGTTTCGGTGCCGAGGTGCGTTCCAAGGCCGAGATCGACACCACCGACCACTTCGCTGAGGTCATGCCGGAGGACTTGATCAAATTCGGGCTGATTCCCGAGTTCATCGGCCGGCTGCCGGTGGTTGCGTCGGTGACGAACCTGGACATGGACTCCCTGGTCAAGATCCTGTCGCAGCCTAAGAACGCCTTGGTCAAGCAGTACACCCGGCTGTTCGAAATGGACAACGTGGAGCTGGAGTTCACGCAGGACGCGTTGGAAGCGATCGCCGAGCAGGCGATCCACCGCGGTACCGGTGCTCGCGGATTGCGCGCAATCATGGAGGAAGTTCTGCTGCCGGTGATGTACGACATCCCCAGCCGTGACGACGTCGCGAAGGTCGTGGTGACCAAGGAGACCGTGCAGGACAATGTGCTGCCGACGATCGTGCCGCGCAAGCCGGCCCGCACCGAGCGTCGCGACAAGACCGCCTAGCCGGCGACGATGCGGGCGGAACGCCCGGGTTGGGCCCATACCTCTCGATTTATCTTCTGCTGACCCATCATTGGGACCAGGCGTCGATCGGCTTCGTGATGGGGGTCGGTGGAATTGCGGCGATCGTCGCGCAGACACCGGTGGGCGCCTTGGTCGATCGGACCACCGCCAAGCGGGCGCTGGTCATCGCCGGCGCGGTCGCGGTGACCGTCGGGGCACTGGCGATGCCGCTGTTTCCGCACTTCGTCGCGATCTCGATTTTGCAGGGCCTCACCGGAGTCGCCGGCTCGGTCGTCGCGCCTGCGTTGGCCGCGATCACGCTGGGTCTGGTTGGCGCCAAATTCTTCGCCCGACGGGTTGGGCGCAACGAATCGTTCAACCACGCCGGCAATGCGACGGCCGGCGCCGTCACGGGTGGACTGGCTTATTACTTCGTCCCGACAGTGGTGTTCTGGGTGCTGGCCGCGATGGCCGGACTCAGCGTGCTAGCGACGTTACGGATACCGGCCCGATGCGATCGACTTTGACGTGGCGCGCGGGATGGACCACGCGCCCGGAGAGCCCCATCCGCAGCCGCCCGGGTTCACGGTGCTGCTGCACGACCGCAGATTGCTGATCTTCACCGCGGCCATGGTCGCCTTCCATCTCGCCAACGCCGCCATGCTGCCTCTGGTCGGACAGGTGCTGGCATTGCAGAACGCCGACGCCGGCACCGCATTGATGGCCACCTGCATTGTCGCCGCGCAGGTCGTGATGGCGCCCATGGCATACCTTGCCGGGGCCAAGGCCGACGGCTGGGGGCGAAAGCCGATCTTTCTGGTGGGCTTCGCGGTCCTGATGGTTCGCGGCTTCCTCTACACGTTTTCCGACAACTCGTACTGGCTGGTCGGCGTGCAGGTCCTCGACGGCGTCGGCGCCGGGATTTTTGGCGCGCTGTTTCCGCTCGTCGTGCAAGACCTGACGCACGGGACGGGGCGGTTCAACGTCAGTCTGGGTGCAGTGACCACAGCGTGGGGCGTCGGCGCGGCGGTTTCGAACATCCTCGCCGGGTGGCTGATGGCGACCGCCAGCTACGACGTGGCGTTCAGCTCGCTGGGTGCGCTCGCCGGTGTGGGCTTGGTGCTGTATTTGGTTGCCATGCCCGAAACCGAGCCTAATGCCGCGGCGCGTCCGGAAAATCCCGCCACCCCGGCCTCCCCCAAATAGGGGAGGCCGGGGTGAGAGAAGCCGCTAGCCAATGCTACCGGCACGTAGCTTCGATTCTTAGACTTGGTGTGTCCGCAAAAGTGACGAACGCCACAGTTCGTCGCAAGGTTCCCCAATTGCGTGTGTCTGACCTCGCATTTTGGCCGAGTGGCGGTAACGTGACGGTGTGTATCGGCGTAACTAAATCCCTAAGAACAGTGCAATAATCGGTACCGCCAGCGACATAAAAAGCCAGCCTGGGGATCACTGAAGACCATGCGCACCGGTAGCTGCGACGTGCCCGTGCGGTCAATAGCGACGGAAGGCGGGGACGTGGGTCCGAAAGACAACGGAGCCAGGTCGGAATCTCAGCCAGATTCACACCGGGCCGGTGCGGTGCTGCCCGAACGGAGAAAATCGGAGAAGCTAGAGAAGCTAGAGAAGGTTGTCATCCGTTTCGCCGGCGACTCCGGTGATGGCATGCAGCTCACCGGCGACCGGTTCACGTCCGAGGCAGCGCTTTTCGGCAACGACCTGGCGACCCAACCGAACTATCCGGCCGAGATCCGCGCGCCACAGGGCACGCTGCCGGGCGTCTCGTCGTTCCAGATCCAAATCGCTGACTACGACATTTTCACCGCCGGTGACCGACCCGACGTGCTGGTCGCGATGAACCCGGCCGCGCTGAAAGCCAACATCACCGACCTGCCCATTGGCGGGCTGGTGATCGCCAACTCCGATGAGTTCACCAAGCGCAACCTGGCCAAAGTCGGCTACCAGGACAACCCGCTGGAAACCGGCGAACTGTCCGACTACAAGGTTGAGGCCGTTCCCATGACCACGCTGACGCTGGGTGCCGTCGAGGTCATCGGGGCGTCGAAGAAAGACGGCCAGCGCGCCAAGAACATGTTTGCGCTGGGCCTGTTGTCATGGATGTACGGGCGCCCGATCGAGACCAGCGAAACATTCATCAGGGAGAAGTTCGCCCGTAAGCCCGATGTCGCCGAGGCCAATGTGTTGGCGCTGAAGGCTGGGTGGAACTACGGCGAAACCACCGAGGCCTTCGCCGTCACCTACGAGGTCTCGCCGGCGAAGCTGCCCGCAGGGGAATACCGGCAGATTTCCGGGAACACCGCGCTGGCTTACGGCATCGTCGCGGCCGGCCAGCTGGCCGACATTCAGGTCGTCCTCGGCAGTTACCCGATCACACCGGCGTCGGACATTCTGCACGAGCTCTCCAAACACAAGAACTTCAACGTGGTCACCTTCCAGGCCGAAGACGAGATCGGCGGGATCTGCGCTGCGCTGGGCGCCAGCTACGGCGGCGCGCTCGGGGTCACCAGCACATCGGGACCCGGCCTGTCGCTGAAGGCCGAAGCGCTTGGACTGGCGGTGATGACCGAGCTGCCGTTGCTCGTCGTCGACGTGCAGCGGGGTGGGCCGTCGACCGGGCTTCCGACCAAAACTGAGCAGGCTGACCTGCTGCAGGCGATGTACGGCCGCAATGGCGAATCACCGGTGGCGGTGCTGGCGCCGCGGTCGCCGTCGGACTGCTTCGACACCGCCCTGGAGGCGGTGCGCATCGCGGTCTCGTACCATACGCCGGTAATTCTGTTGTCGGACGGGGCAATCGCCAACGGCTCGGAGCCGTGGCGGATCCCAGATGTCGACGAGTTGCCACCCATCAAGCACGTCTTCGCCAAGCCGGACGAGCCGTTCCAGCCGTATGCTCGCGATCCGGAAACCCTCGCTCGGCAATTCGCCGTACCGGGTACTCCCGGTCTCGAACACCGCATCGGTGGCTTGGAGGCCGCGAACGGTTCCGGCGACATCTCCTACGAGCCGGCCAATCACGACCTGATGGTGCGGTTGCGCCAGGCCAAGATCGACGGGATCGCTGTTCCCGATCTCGAAGTCGACGATCCGACCGGGGACGCCGAACTGCTGCTGATCGGCTGGGGCAGTTCCTACGGCCCGATTGGTGAAGCCTGCCGGCGCGCGCGCCGCAACGGCATCAAGGTTGCGCATGCTCATCTGCGACACCTGCGGCCATTCCCCGCCAACCTGGGCGAGGTGTTGCATCGTTACCCACAGGTTGTGGCACCGGAGATGAACCTGGGTCAGCTGGCGCTGCTCCTTCGGGGCAAGTACCTGGTCGACGTGCAATCCGCCACCAAGGTTCAAGGTGTCTCATTCCTGGCCGACGAGGTGGGGCGCGTCATCCGCGCCGCGCTGGGCGGGACACTGGCCGAAATCGAGCAAGACAAGACGTTGGTCGCGAGATTGGCGGCGGCCACGGTCGGAGCGGGAGCGGGAAGCTGATGACTGACCTGATCGGCGTGGATCTCGGGCTGCCGGATCTGCTGACCAAAAACCACGGCGTGCCCACCACCGACCAGCCGCAGACGGCCAAGGACTTCACCAGTGACCAGGAGGTCCGCTGGTGCCCCGGTTGCGGTGACTACGTCATCCTCAACACCATCCGCAACTTTTTGCCCGAGCTCGGGCTGCGCCGCGAAAACATCGTCTTCGTCAGCGGCATCGGTTGCTCGAGCCGCTTCCCGTACTACCTGGAAACCTACGGGCTGCACTCGATTCACGGCCGCGCACCGGCGATCGCGACAGGTCTGGCGCTGGCGCGTGAGGATCTTTCGGTCTGGGTGGTCACTGGCGACGGGGATGCGCTGTCGATCGGCGGCAACCACCTGATTCACGCGTTGCGGCGCAACGTCAACATCACCGTCTTGCTTTTCAACAACCGGATCTACGGCCTGACCAAGGGTCAGTATTCGCCGACGTCCGAGGTGGGCAAGATCACCAAGTCGACGCCGATGGGATCGCTTGACCAACCGTTCAACCCGGTATCACTGGCGCTCGGCGCTGAGGCGACTTTCGTCGGCCGGGCGCTGGACTCCGACCGCAACGGCCTGTCTGAGGTTTTACGTGCCGCAGCCCAGCACCGCGGGTCCGCCTTGGTCGAAATACTGCAGGACTGCCCGATCTTCAACGACGGATCGTTCGACGCGCTGCGCAAAGAAGGAGCAGATGAACGGGTGATCAACGTCCGCCACGGCGAACCGGTCATCTTCGGCGCCAACGGCGAATACTGTGCGGTGCGGTGCGGGTATGGACTCGAGGTGGCCAAGACCGCCGACGTCGGCGCCGACGAGATCGTGGTGCACGACGCGCATGCCGTCGATTCCGCCTACGCGTTCGCGCTCTCGCGGCTATCCGAGCAGAATCTCGAGCACACCGTGATGGGCATCTTGCGTGAGGTCAATCGGCCCACTTATGACGACGCGGCCCGGGCGCAGGTCAGTGCCGCACAGGAGTCCAAGCCGGCCGACCGTGTCGCGTTGCAATCGCTGTTGCACGGGCGCGACACCTGGACCGTGCACTAAGGTGACGCCCACGGCTGAGCCGGCTTCGTTGGCCGGTGTGGTACTGGCGGGGGGAGCGTCGTTACGGACGGGCCGGGACAAGGCCATCATGCCGGTTCCCGCCGAACTTCTTGGCTCCCAAGATGGCGCCGAACCGCCCATCACGATGGTTGAGCGGGTAGTCAGTGTTGTCGGGGAGCGGTGTCAGCCGGTATTCGTCGTCGCCGCGCCCGGACAACGCCTGCCTTCACTGCCGGCCCGCGTGGTGCGTGACGACGTCCGTGGGCTCGGTCCGCTGCTTGCCGCCGGACGCGGATTACGCACCGCCGCGGAGGCCGGGGCCAAGCGGGCTTTCCTGTGCGCCGCCGACATGCCGTGGCTCAGCGCCGATTTGATTGACCTGCTCGACGAGCGGGCGGTCGAACTGAACGCCGACGTGGTGTTGCCGTGGGATGGTCGCGATCACTACTTGGCTGCGGTGTACCGGACCGAGCTGGCTGCGCAAGTCGATGCGCTGATCGCGGACGGCGAGCGCAACATGCGTTCGTTGGTCGATCGGGTCGACGCGCAACGAATCGTGCTACCCGAGTCGCGGTCGCTGGCCAACGTCAACTCGGTGGCCGACATGCGCAGGCTGCTGCGGGCCGGGCGCTAACGAAGTCTGGCTCGCTTTTACCCGGCTTCGATTTGTTCGAGCAACTTTTCCGCGCAATTAGTTGCTGAACTCACGCGCCCGAAAACTTGAATGGCAAACTGCGTCTTGCCCAACATTGACGTTTTCTCAGTAATTTCCGCGTTGGAGAGTCGATAGTACGATCGCGGCGGCAACAACTGCGCCAATCCTGGTTGGACACAGGCGGATTCGACGGAGGCAGCGCCAACGCTGTTTGAGTTCGGCGTTGGCGCGTTCACCGATGGCACGCGCCGCGGTGAGCAGCATGTTGTAGCTCTGATTCTCCACGGCCAGGCCGCGGCCCTTGACCGGAGTGTGCACCCCGATCCCCGCTCCTTCGTAGCCCTTGTCGGCCAGCGTCGGCACCCCGTCGGCCGCGGACTTGTACAGCGCGCCCAGGCAGTGCGCGCGGGCGGCGGTGATGTCGTGCACGCTGCCCGGCTCGACCTCGCTCGACCACACCGGGAACCCGCCCGGGTCGGCCAGTATCTGCACATTGCCGCCCTGGGTTTTGTGCTTGCCCGAATACCACCGGTGATGGCCGGCCTCGTTGCGCTCGTCCACCCGGTCGATGGCGATCAGCGTCCCGTCCAGCGTCACGTGCGACCACTGTTCGGCCTTGGCCCGGTCGAGCACTTCGTGCAGGTCAGGAGCTTGTTCGGCGATCACGTCGATCGCCTCGTGCAGATAGCGGTAGCTGGTGGAGATCGGCAGCCCAGCCTCCATCGCCAACAACCGGATCGGGGCGTCGTCGCGGAACCACCGCAGCACCAGCTTGGCCTGCGTGCGCACCGTACCCGACCGCCGCCCGGCCCGCGTTCTGATCTCGCGCCGGTGAACGTGCAGCAGCGCGGTCACATGCAGCAGGGTTTCCTCCGGCACGTCGCAGATGGCAGAGTAGGTGAACACGTGGGGTCCTTTGCAGCGGAGCGGGTTTCCTCGTCGAAACCGAATCCTTGAGCAAGGACCCCACGCCCAGCCACTACGACACGCCGAAAACTCCAGTCACACCAGACTCACGAGCCCCAAGTGAGAAAACCTCATTGTTTGTGATTATTACCGGCCGGATCCGAAGTATTTAATGCATGATTGGCGAGAACCGATATGCCATTCGAATTTGCGGTCGTGCCCGTATCGTGTTGGGGGCGACGGCTGTCTGGATCGCCAAGCGATCGGGAACCGATTCGCCGGCAATAGCAAGGTCCATTGGAAAAACTGGATAGCCGGACCGAGTCTGGCAAATGGTCCGTGAGCATCGTTGGCGAGTCACGCACAGCGCCGATCGACTGCCTCGCCGGGAGGTATCTACGGTGGCCATTGACGAAACACGGATCGAATCTGTTGCTGCACAGCGATATTAACGAGAGGCCTATTTTCGTGATCGTGTTAGCCGCGCCGCTGACGTCGATCATGTCGTCGACTCTAGGCGGACGACGAAAAGGGTTGGTATGGACGGGATATTGATGCCGCCAGCCAGGGTAGCGGGCCGTGACGAAGACGGACGCGCCAAACCCGCCTGCGACGCGTCTAGCTAACCCCGTAGTCGGGGTGTCCCGCTCAGCACGGGCGATGCCCGAGCCAGGCCCGAGACCGATCGGTTCAACCGCGGCAAAACGCGTGACACAGTTCACGAAAAGTGCGTGATTTGGCGCACTGCGGCACTTCAGCGTCGACGGCTGCCCGTGAGCGGAACACGCCGACGTGACCTGCGCAGACAATTAGTTCAGCCGGTCTTAATAAATTTGTCATTGGTTCGAGATAGTGGCGTGTCCCGAGATGACGAATCCAATCCGGTCTCGCACGGTCCGTGTCGTGTCGGCCAGAAAAAGGCCAAAAATCGAATCCACGGACCCGCGTGTGAGCGGGGGCTGCGGACGGCGACCCCGCCGTATCGCCGTCGGGCAGCAGCGCCCGACCGGTGGCTGCCCCCCCGGCCAGTGGCCGGCGCATGGGATCGTCGGCCGGCCTCCCTGAGCCGGTCGAACGATGGCCGGCCACACCGACCGATTCGCTGCGATCGTGACCCACGCCAGTCTTTGGGCGCTGGACCAATTCAGCCCGACAACCGATCACGCCTATTGCTGGCGCCGCGAGATGACGCCGGAGATGACCGCCGCCAACTCACCACACCGGTTCGTCGGCCGGATTGCCACGCCGACGCTGGTCGTCCATGCCGCCTCGGGCTATCGCGTGCCGATCGGTGAAGGCCTGCGGCGTGGTACGGGCTGCTGGGCGCATCGGCGCTGCCGGCCGACGAGGATGGCAGCAGTCCGCACCGGTTCCTGTACTTCCCAGTCCGAGAACCACTGGGTAATGACGCCACAGCACACCAAGGTCTGGTATCAGGTGGTGATCGTCTTTCTGTCCGAGCATGCGCTGGGGGAGAGCGCCGAGTTGCCCGAGATGCTCGGAGTACCGTCGCGCCTGTGACCGAGGCGCGTGAATACGACATCGTCTTGTACGGGGCCACCGGCTTCGTGGGCAAGCTGACCGCCGAATACCTGGCCCGGGCCGGCGGGGGCGCGCGGATCGCGCTGGCCGGCCGGTCGACTGACCGCCTGCGCGCGGTCCGTGACACGCTGGGATCCCCGGCACAGTTCTGGCCGGTTTTGATGGCCGACGCCTCGTCGCCGTCAACCCTGGATGCGATGGCCGCGCAGACCAGAGTGGTCGTCACCACCGTCGGGCCCTACAGCCGCTACGGCCTGCCGTTGGTCGCCGCATGCGCGGCGGCGGGCACCGACTACGCCGACCTGACCGGCGAGCCGCCGTTCGTTCGCGACAGCATCGACCTGTACCACAAGCAGGCGCTCGACACCGGCGCGCGCATCGTGCACGCGTGCGGATTTGATTCGATCCCTTCGGATCTCACCGTGTACGCGCTTTACCGGAGGGCGAGCGAAGACGGCGCCGGCGAGCTTGACGAGACCAACTTCGTGGTTCGCTCGTTCTCCGGCGGACTGTCCGGCGGCACCATCGCCTCGGCGGTGGAAGTGCTGCGCACCGTCTCCAGTGATCCCAACGCGCGTCGTCAGTTCGCCGACCCCTACACGCTGAGTCCCGACCGCGGCGCAGAACCTGAACTCGGCGCGCAACCCGACCTGCGGTGGCGGCGGGGCCGTCAGATCGCGCCGGAATTGGCCGGTTTGTGGACGGCCGGATTCGCGATGGCCCCCATCAACACCCGAATCGTGCGGCGCAGCAACGCATTACAGCAGTGGGCGTACGGCAGGCAGTTCCGTTACAGCGAGCACATGAGTCTGGGATCGTCGGCGGTGGCGCCGATCACGTCGGCCGTCGTCAACGGGGTCGGCAACACCGTTTCGGCGCTGGGCAACCGCTATTTCCGGCTGCTGCCAGACCGACTGGTGCAGCGGGTGCTGCCCAAACCCGGCAGCGGGCCCAGCGCCGCCGTTCGGCAGCGCGGCTATTACAAGGCAGAGACCTACACCACCACAACCACCGGCGCCCGTTATGTCGCCACTATCGCTCAGCAGGGCGACCCGGGATACCACGCCACCTCGGTGTTGTTGGGGGAAAGCGGTCTGGCACTGGCGATGGACCGCGATGAGCTCTCGGAGCTGCGTGGCGTGCTGACACCGGCGGCCGCGATGGGTGACGTGCTGATGACCCGGCTGCCGGCCGCGGGCGTGTCGCTGGACACCGCCCGGCTGGCGCCTCGGTGACGCTCGCTGACGACGCGGGCAATTGAATCCCCGTGCAAGAACCGCTATCGGCAGGCTTCGGCGCGCTACTGTCGTGTTATGTCTGGCCTTGAGGATCTTTTCGCTCAGATCCCCACAAGTGACATCGCAAACAAAATCGGCGTCGACGAAGCGGAGGTCCACAAAGCGGTTCAGCTGTTGGTGCCGGCACTAGTCGGCGGTTTGCACGAGAATGCCCAGGACCCCGAGCACGCCAGCAAGATCGAGTCCGCGGCCGACAGCCATGCCGCCAGCGGCCTGCCCGGCGGCGGTGGAGCCAACAGCGCTCTGCTCAAGCAACTTCTGCCGATCTTGGCGCCGATCGTGCTGGCCTATGTCGGAAAGCAACTCAGCGGAAAGAGTGGAACTCCCGCGAAGGAGGCCGCTTCTTCAGCGGCGCTCAACGACGTGTTGGGCAGCATCCTTGGCGGCATGGGCGGCAACAAGTCACTGGGCACCGTGTTGGGCAATGCGTTGGTTCCAAGGCCGGCGACATCCTCGGCGGATTGCTCGGAGGTAAGAAGTAACCACCGAAAACGCACTTCACCGCGGGCGGTGTTCGTTGCCGACCTCGTGCTTTCTAGAATTGACGGGTGACCGCCAGCGCCCGACCCGTCGCTAACGAGCGGGCTGACGCCCTGCCCAAGGCTTGGGATCCGGGCGCGGCCGAAAGCGCGATCTACCAACGTTGGCTCGACGCGGGCTACTTCGCGGCGGACCCGACCAGCCCAAAACCCGCGTATTCGATCGTGCTGCCACCTCCGAACGTGACCGGCAGCTTGCACATGGGGCATGCGCTTGAGCACACCATGATGGATGCTCTGACCCGTCGCAGGCGCATGCAGGGCTATGAAGTGCTGTGGCAGCCGGGTACGGATCACGCGGGTATCGCCACTCAGAGTGTCGTGGAAAAGCAGCTCGCGCTCGACGGAAAGACCAAAGAGGACTTCGGCCGCGAACTGTTCATCGAGAAGGTCTGGGATTGGAAGCGCGAGTCTGGCGGTGCCATCGGCGGCCAGATGCGCCGGCTGGGCGACGGTGTGGACTGGGGCCGCGAGCGCTTCACCATGGACGACGGACTGTCGCGAGCTGTGCGCACCATCTTCAAGCGGCTCTATGACGCCGGTCTGATCTATCAAGCCGAGCGGCTGGTGAACTGGTCGCCGGTGCTCGAAACGGCGATCTCGGATCTCGAGGTCCGATACGAGGACGTCGAAGGCGAACTGGTGTCGTTCCGGTACGGCTCGCTCGACGATTCCGAGCCGCATATCGTGGTGGCCACCACCCGGGTGGAGACCATGCTGGGCGACACCGCGATCGCGGTTCATCCCGACGACGAACGCTACCGAAAGCTGGTCGGCACCACGCTGGCGCACCCATTCCTCGACCGGCAGCTCATTATCGTCGCCGACGATCATGTCGACCCTGAATTTGGAACCGGCGCAGTCAAAGTCACACCTGCCCACGACCCGAATGACTTCGAAATCGGAATACGACACCAGTTGCCGATGCCTTCGATCATGGACACCAAGGGCCGGATCACGGAAACCGGAACACAATTCGACGGGCTGGATCGCTTCGACGCACGCGTGGCAGTGCGCGAAGCGCTGGTAGCGCAGGGCAGAATGGTCGAGGAGAAGCGCCCCTACCTGCACAGTGTCGGACACTCCGAACGCAGCGGCGAGCCGATCGAGCCGCGGCTGTCGCTGCAGTGGTGGGTCCGGGTGGAATCGCTGGCCAAGGCCGCTGGCGACGCAGTTCGCAACGGCGACACCGTGATTCACCCGGCGAGCCTGGAGCCGCGCTGGTTCGCCTGGGTAGACGACATGCACGACTGGTGCATTTCGCGGCAACTTTGGTGGGGCCACCGAATCCCGATCTGGTACGGCCCTGACGGTGAGCAGATCTGCGTCGGTCCGGACGAGACACCGCCCGACGGTTGGGAGCAAGATCCCGACGTCCTGGACACCTGGTTCTCCTCGGCGCTGTGGCCGTTCTCCACTTTGGGCTGGCCGTCGAAAACCCAGGAACTGGAAAAGTTCTATCCGACAAGCCTTTTGGTGACGGGCTACGACATCCTGTTCTTCTGGGTGGCCAGGATGATGATGTTTGGCACCTTCGTCGGCGGAGACGACGCCATCACCCAGGACGGCAAGCGCGGCCCGCAGGTGCCGTTCACCGACGTCTTCCTGCACGGGCTGATCCGGGACGAGTCTGGCCGAAAGATGAGCAAGTCCAAGGGCAACGTCGTTGATCCGCTGGACTGGCTGGACATCTACGGCGCCGACGCCCTGCGGTTCACGCTGGCCCGCGGCGCCAGTCCCGGCGGCGATCTCGCGGTCGGCGAGGATCACGTCCGGGCGTCACGCAATTTCGGCACCAAGCTGTTCAACGCCACCCGGTTCGCCTTGCTCAACGGTGCCCGTCTGGCCTCGCTGCCTGATCCCGCCGAATTGACCGACGCTGACCGCTGGATCCTGGGACGGCTGGAAGAAGTTAGGGCCGAAGTTGATTCGGCTCTCGAAGGATATGAGTTCAGCCGCGCCTGCGAGGCCCTCTACCACTTCACCTGGGATGAATTCTGCGACTGGTACGTCGAACTGGCCAAGACGCAACTGGCCGATGGTCTCACCCCCACCACCGCGGTGCTGGCCGCCGTGCTGGACACCCTGCTGCGCCTGCTACATCCGGTGATCCCGTTCATCACCGAGACGCTGTGGCAGGCCTTAACCGGTCAAGAGTCGCTGGTGATAGCCGAATGGCCGAAGCCGTCCGGCATCAGCATGGATAATGTTGCTACGCAACGGATCACGGACATGCAGAAGCTGGTCACCGAGATCCGGCGCTTCCGCAGCGACCAGGGCCTGGCGGACCGGCAGAAAGTGCCGGCCCGGCTATCGGGTATCGACGCCGCCGACTTGAGCACCCAGGTCGGTTCGGTCACCTCGCTGGCGTGGCTGACCGATGCGGGCCCGGAATTCAGCCCGTCGGCGTCGCTCGAGGTTGGCCTGGGCTCCGACGCCAAAGACGTCGTCGTCGTCGAACTCGACACCTCGAGCACTATCGACGTGGCGGCCGAGCGTCGACGTCTTGAAAAGGACTTGGTCGCCGCACAAAAGGAATTGGCTTCCACCACAGCCAAATTGGGCAATGCCGACTTCATAGCCAAGGCGCCGACCGCGGTCGTCGACAAACAACGAGAACGCCAACGGGTGGCCCGCGAGGAAACCGACCGGATAACGGCCAGGTTGGCCGGGCTGCATTGACTCCTGCGCCGCCCGACCCCGCATCCACCGGCCTGGTTGCGACCCCAGATGAGATCGCGGCCTTACTACAGGTCGAGCATTTGCTTGACCAGCGCTGGCCGGAAACTAAAATCGAGCCGAGCCTGACTCGTATCACCGCGCTGATGGATCTGCTCGGCTCACCCCAACGCGGCTACCCGTCGATTCATATCGCCGGCACCAACGGCAAGACCTCGGTGGCGCGGATGGTCGATGCGCTGCTGACCACGCTGGACCGGCGCACCGGCCGGGCCACCAGCCCGCACCTGCAGTCGGCGGTCGAGCGGATCGCGATCGACGGACACCCGATCAGCCCCGCCCAGTACGTTTCCACCTACTCCGAAATCGAGCCGTTTGTGCAGATGGTCGACCAGCAGTCGCAGGAGGGCGGTGGCCCGCGGATGAGCAAGTTCGAGGTGCTCACCGCAATGGCGTTCGCGGCGTTCGCTGATGCGCCGATCGAGGTCGCGGTCGTCGAGGTGGGCCTGGGCGGCCGTTGGGACGCCACCAATGTGGTCAACGCGCCGGTCGCCGTCATCACCCCGATCAGCATCGACCACATCGAGTACCTGGGCAGCGATCTCGCCGGAATCGCCGGCGAAAAGGCCGGCATCATCGCGAAGGCCGCCGAGGGCGCACCCGACACCGTCGCGGTGATCGGCCGCCAAGTGCCCGAGGCGATGGAGGTCGTGCTGGCGCAGACTGTGCGCGCCGACGCCGCGGTCGCCCGCGAAGAGTCCGAGTTCGCGGTGCTGGGCCGTCAGGTCGCCATCGGTGGCCAAGTGATGCAGCTGCAGGGCCTCGGCGGTGTGTACTCCGACGTGTATCTGCCGCTGCACGGCGAACATCAGGCCCACAACGCGGCACTGGCGCTGGCCGCCGTCGAGGCGTTCTTCGGCGCGGGTGCCCAGCGTCAACTCGACGTCGATGCCGTCCGGGCCGGATTCGCCGCCGCCGCCAGCCCGGGCCGGTTGGAGCGCATGCGCAGCGCCCCGACGGTGTTCATCGACGCCGCGCACAACCCGGCGGGCGCGGCGGCGCTGGCGCAGACGCTGGCCGACGAGTTCGATTTCCGGTTCCTGGTCGGGGTGGTCAGCGTGCTGGCCGACAAGGACGTCGGCGGCATCCTTGCCGCGTTGGAACCGGTCCTGGATCGAATCGTGGTCACCCACAATGGATCACCGCGCGCTCTCGACGTCGAGTCGCTGGCGCTGGCCGCGCAGCAGCGCTACGGAACAGACAGGGTGATCGCGTGCGAAAACCTGCCTGCCGCAATCGAAGCCGCGACCGTACTGGTTGACGACGCCTTGTCGGGCGGGGCGGGTGGGCAAGTCGGCGAAGACGCGTTCTCCGGGACCGCCATTGTGATCACCGGCTCGGTCGTCACCGCCGGGGCTGCACGTACGTTGTTCGGTCGGGATCCGGCGTGACACAGCCTGACCCGTGGAAGAGCTTCCGCGGCGTGATGGCCGGCACGCTGCTCCTGGAGGCGATCGTGGTGCTGCTGGCGTTGCCGGTGGTCGGCGCGGTCGGCGGCGGGCTGACCCCGGTCGCACTGGCATATTTGATCGGCTTGGCGGTGGTCCTGGTCCTGCTCACCGGGCTGCAGGGCCGGTCATGGGCGGTCTGGCTGAACCTTACAGTGCAGCTCGTCGTGATTGCCGGTTTCCTGGTGTACCCGGGCGTGGGACTGATTGGGCTGCTTTTCGCCGGCGTATGGGGGCTGATCGCTTACTTACGCGCCGAGGTTCTGCGTCGCCAGCGACGCGGCGTGTTGCCCGGACAGCAGCCGCCCCAGGACTGATCTCCAGGTACGCTGTCCGCCGTGACTGCGCCGGCGACGATGCCGTGGGGCACCCCCAGCCGCGCAGCGGCGAGGGGGACGAAGCGATGAGGAGGAGTGGCGCCGATGACTGAGCGGACCCTCTTGTTGATCAAGCCCGACGGCGTCGAGCGGCGCTTGGTGGGCGAGATCATCGGCCGCATCGAGCGCAAAGGGCTCACCGTCACCGCGCTGGAACTGCGCATCATCGACGATGAGCTGGCCCGCCGGCACTACGCCGAGCATGACGGCAAGCCGTTTTTCGGCTCGCTGCTGGAGTTCATCACCTCAGGGCCGCTGGTGGCGGCGATCGTGGAGGGCCCGCGGGCGGTCGCGGCGGTGCGGCAACTGGCCGGCGCAACCGACCCGGTGCAAAACGCCGCTCCCGGCACCATCCGCGGCGACTTCGGCCTCGAAACGCAGTTCAACCTGGTGCACGGCTCGGATTCACCCGAGTCGGCTCAGCGCGAGATCGCGCTGTGGTTCTCCAAGACCTAACCACGAAGATCGGTGCACTTGGTCCGAGTCGCTCTAACGGTATGGGATACTGAGTGGCGGGTGAACGTCGCCGGACCGGCTCAGGAACGCTGACAGACGCCCGAATGAAGACTTCGACAAGCGCGACCACCGCGAACCGCGATTCGGGCGCCGACTGTCCAGCCATCATTCACAACCGGCGCCGAGTGTGTTCGAAAAAGAGCCGCTCGGGGCGAGACCATCACAAGTTCGGGAGAAGTGACCCGGACACAATAGCGAAGCCCTCGCGTGGCCGCGTCGCATTGGACGCGCCCGGGGGCTTGAGGAGAATACGTGATAGACGGTGGCCCATTCTCAGAGCTTCCAGCAGACGCGACGCAGCACGAGGACCTGCGTGACCGGCTGAGAGTCCATTCGCTGGCCAGAGCGCTCGGGACGACCAGCAAACAGGTGCTCGACGCACTGGCCGAACTCGACGGCCGGGTTCGTAGCGCCCATTCCACGGTGGATCGCGTCGACGCGGTCCGCGTGCGCGATCTGTTGGGCAGCGCACCGGACACCGGCGCCGCCGCGGCGGTCGTCGCGACCGAACCGGCGCCGGCCGCAGCGGCGGATGAACCCGAGTCCCGGCTGATGTTGGAGACCCCAGAGAACCCCGTCGACCGTCCCGAATACATGCCGCTGTTCGTCGCTCCACAGCCGATCAGGGTCAACGAGGATGCCCAGGACGCCGACGACCCCGAAGACTCGTCGGATTCCGACGAAGACGACGATACCGACGACGACCAGGGCGAACGCCCGGCCAGCCATCGGCGCCGCCGTGGCCGCCGGGGACGTGGCCGGGGCCGCGGCGAACAGGGCGGATCCGACGGCCGCGGTGGCGACGACACCAACGATGACGGCAGCGACGCCGAAACGGACGACGCCGAGGACGCCGACGGCGATGGCGAGGACTCCGACGACGGTGACGGCGACGGCGACAATGGTGCCGGTGACGGCGCCACCCGTCGTCGCCGACGCCGTCGTCGCCGCAAGTCGGGTTCCGGGGACGACTCCGATGAAAGCCCGTCGCCCGACGATCCGCCGAACACCGTGGTGCATGAGCGGACCCCCCGGGCAGCTGACAAAGCTGCCAGCGACTCCGCCAGGAGCGAGATCCAGGGCATCGACGGCTCGACCCGGTTGGAGGCCAAGCGGCAGCGCCGCCGCGACGGGCGCGATGCCGGACGGCGGCGCCCGCCCGTCCTGACCGAAGCCGAATTCCTGGCCCGCCGCGAGGCGGTCCAGCGGGTGATGATCGTTCGTGACAAGGTCCGCACCGAACCACCGCACCCGGGGTCGCGGTACACCCAGATTGCGGTGCTCGAGGACGGGATCGTCGTCGAGCACTTCGTGACCTCGGCGGCTTCTGCTTCCCTGGTCGGCAACATCTACCTGGGCATCGTGCAGAACGTGCTGCCGTCGATGGAGGCGGCGTTCGTCGACATCGGCCGCGGCCGCAACGGTGTGCTCTACGCCGGCGAGGTGAACTGGGAAGCCGCCGGCCTGGGTGGGTCCAATCGCAAAATCGAGCAGGCACTCAAGCCCGGCGACTATGTCGTGGTCCAAGTCAGCAAGGACCCGGTCGGGCACAAGGGGGCCCGGCTGACCACCCAAGTGTCGCTGGCCGGTCGCTACCTGGTGTATGTGCCGGGTGCATCGTCGACCGGCATCAGCCGCAAGCTTCCCGACACCGAACGCCAGCGCCTCAAAGAGATCCTGCGCGGGGTGGTGCCGTCGGGCGCCGGCGTGATCATCCGCACCGCCTCCGAGGGCGTCAAGGAAGAGGACATCCGCGCCGACGTGACCCGGCTGCAGGATCGGTGGGCGCAGATCGCCGCCGAGGCGGAGGCGACCAAGCAGAAGGCGGCCGGCGCCGCTGTGGCGCTCTACGAAGAGCCCGACGTCCTGGTCAAGGTGATTCGGGATCTGTTCAACGAGGACTTCACCCAGCTGATCGTGTCCGGGGAGGAAGCCTGGACCACTATCAACGAGTACGTGAATTCGGTTGCGCCCGAACTTGTGCCGAAGCTAAACAAATACGAGGCCGCAGACCTTTCCGGCGAGGGGACAGGTCCAGACGTCTTTGCGGTGCACCGCATCGAGGAGCAACTGGCCAAGGCGATGGACCGCAAGGTCTGGCTGCCCTCGGGCGGGACGCTGGTGATCGACCGGACCGAGGCGATGACGGTGGTCGACGTCAACACCGGCAAGTTCACCGGCTCCGGTGGCAACCTCGAACAGACCGTTACCAAGAACAACCTCGAAGCCGCCGAGGAGATCGTGCGCCAGCTGCGGTTGCGTGATATCGGCGGCATGGTCGTCATCGACTTCATCGACATGGTGCTCGAGTCGAACCGCGACCTGGTGCTGCGGCGGTTGACCGAGGCGCTGGTACGTGACCGCACTCGTCATCAGGTGTCCGAAGTCACCTCGTTGGGGCTGGTGCAGCTCACCCGCAAGCGGCTGGGAACCGGTCTGATCGAGGCATTTTCGACGGCCTGCCCGCACTGCGCCGGCCGGGGAATCACGTTGCACGCTGATCCCGTCGACTCAGTGTCGGCGATCGTTCGCAAATCGGAGTCGGGCGGTAAGCGGGGCCGGCGCTCCAAGAAGAGCAAGACCGACGAGCCTGCGGTGGCCAAAGTGCCGGAGCACACTCCCGGCGAGCACCCGATGTTCAAGGCAATGGCCGCGGTCAACGGTCGCCATGACGACGAAGCCGACGAGTCTGCGCACATTGAGGATTTTGACGAAGCAATCGACGGGCACGACGGGCAAGACGCTGAAGCCGGCGGCCAGCCGCCAAAGCCGGTCGCGCCTGAGGCCGCTCAAGAGTACTTGGAGGATCCCGACTTCGACGACACCGGCGACGACGATGAGGTCGACCTCGACGACGAGGACGAAGACGAGGACGACGAAGACGACGAGGACGAAGACGAGGAGGACGAGGACGAGGAGGACGAAGACGAGGAGGACGAAGACGACGACGAGGACGAGGACGACCTCGAGGACGACGAGGAGGAGCCGTTGACCTCGACGGTGATGACACCGACGACTCCGACGCCGACGACGAAGATTCCGATCGCGAATCCGCCGTTACCGCCGTCGCGCATCCCCGCCGACGTCGCGCCGCGGCCCGACCGGCCGGCCGGCCCACCGACCCATGAGGACTAACTGGCCGGTTTGACCCTTTTGCCGCTGGTCACGTACCCTTGACCAGTTGTCACCAGGCCCGCTGAGGAGGGCTTTGGCCGGCACTCCCAGACCGGCCCGCGCACCTTTGGTCGCGCGCGCCAGAAGACACAGAAGAGGTAGACGTGACCATGGCGACCTACGCAATCGTCAAGACCGGCGGCAAGCAGTACAAAGTCGCCGTCGGAGACGTCGTCAAGGTCGAAAAACTCGACTCTGAGCCGGGTGCGAAGGTGTCGCTGCCGGTCGCCCTGGTTGTCGATGGCGCCACCGTCACCACCGACGCCGCGGCGCTGGCCAAGGTTGCGGTGACCGGTGAGGTGCTCGAGCACACCAAGGGTCCCAAGATTCGTATCCACAAGTTCAAGAACAAGACCGGTTACCACAAGCGTCAGGGGCACCGTCAGCAGCTGACGGTCCTGAAGGTGACCGGGATCAACTAGCGGAGGCGACAGCATGGCACACAAAAAAGGCGCTTCCAGCTCGCGCAACGGCCGGGATTCGGCCGCGCAACGGCTGGGCGTGAAGCGGTTCGGTGGCCAGATCGTCAAGGCCGGCGAAATCATCGTTCGCCAGCGCGGCACACATTTCCACCCGGGGTTCAACGTCGGCCGCGGCGGCGACGACACGTTGTTCGCGAAGGCGGCCGGGGCCGTCCAGTTCGGCGTCAAGCGGGGACGCAAGACGGTCACTATCGTGCCGGCCGGGCAGGGCTGAGGCCCAGCCTTCCCATTCGGCCTTCACGCGAGATCGACGTTTTGCCTACGCCCACTCGCAGTTTTCCGGCAAAACGTGGATTTCGACGCAGAGGGCCGCCGATTGGCTAAGAGGAACTCCGATGCCTCGGTTTGTCGACCGCGTCGTCATCCATAGCCGGGCAGGCTCCGGCGGTAATGGCTGCGCCTCGGTCCATCGCGAGAAATTCAAGCCGCTCGGCGGTCCCGACGGCGGCAACGGCGGCCGCGGCGGCAGCGTCGTGTTGGTCGTCGACCCGCAGGTGCACACCCTGCTCGACTTTCACTTTCGGCCGCACATCGTCGCGGCCTCGGGCAAGCCGGGCATGGGCGGTCACCGGGATGGCGCCGCCGGTGCCGATCTGGAAGTCAAGGTTCCCGACGGGACCGTCGTGCTCGACGAGAACGGCCGGTTGCTCGCCGATCTGGTCGGTGCGGGCACCCGGTTCGAAGCCGCGGCCGGAGGGCGCGGCGGGCTGGGCAATGCCGCGCTGGCCTCGCGGGCACGCAAGGCGCCGGGTTTCGCACTGCTCGGGGAGAAGGCCGAATCCCGTGATCTCACGCTCGAACTCAAGACCGTCGCCGACGCCGGGTTGATCGGGTTTCCCTCGTCCGGCAAATCCTCCTTGGTGTCGACGATCTCGGCGGCCAAGCCGAAGATTGCCGACTATCCGTTCACCACACTGGCTCCCAACCTTGGTGTGGTCTCGGCAGGAGAGCGCACGTTCACTGTGGCCGACGTGCCGGGCCTGATCCCGGGTGCGTCACAGGGCCGCGGCCTGGGGCTGGATTTCTTGCGGCACATCGAGCGTTGCGCGGTGTTGGTGCACGTGGTCGACTGTGCCACCGCCGAGCCGGGCCGCGACCCGGTGTCCGACATTGATGCGCTGGAAGCCGAGCTGGCCTCCTATACGCCTACGCTGCAAGGGGATTCCACTCTCGGCGACCTCATCGAGCGGCCACGGGCCGTGGTGCTCAACAAGATCGACGTGCCGGAGGCCCGCGAGCTGGCCGAATTCGTTCACGACGAAATCGCGGCGCGCGGCTGGCCGGTGTTTCTGGTGTCGACGGTCAGCAGGGAAGGGTTGCAGCCGTTGATATTTGCACTCGCCGACCTGGTGTTCGAGTATTACGCTGCACAGCCGGTGGCAGTGCCGCGACGGCCGGTGATCCGCCCTGTCCCGGTCGATGAGTCTGGTTTCACGGTGGAATCCGACGCCCACGGCGGGTTCGTTGTCCGCGGCCGACGGCCCGAACGCTGGATCGCCCAGACCGCCTTCGACAACGACGAGGCGGTCGGCTACCTCGGTGACCGGTTGGCCCGTCTGGGCGTCGAGGACGAACTTGTCCGGCTCGGCGCACGGCCGGGATGCGCGGTCACCATCGGTGAGGTCACCTTCGACTGGGAGCCGCAGACGCCGTCGGGCATCGACACCACGATGTCGAGGCGCGGCACCGACGCCCGGCTCGACAGCAGCGACCGCGTCGGCGCTGCCGAACGCAAGGCGGCGCGCCGCCAGCGCCGCGCCGACGACGACGCAGTGGGGGTGCCCCCAGCCGCGCAGCGGCGAGGGGGACGCAGCGGTGAGGAGGGGCGGCGCCAAAGCCGGAGGAGCGGTAACCAGAAATGACCACCGCACGGCAGGCTATTCGCACCGCGCGAAGCCTCGTGGTCAAGGTCGGCACCACGGCGTTGACCACGCCAACCGGCAGGTTCGACGCCGGTCGGCTGGCGCGGCTGGTCGACGCCATCGAGGCGCGGATGAAAGCGGGTTCCGACGTCGTCATCGTTTCCTCGGGAGCGATTGCTGCCGGTATCGAGCCGCTCGGGCTGACCAAGCGGCCCGCCGACCTGGCCACCAAACAGGCGGCGGCCAGCGTCGGACAGGTTGCGCTGGTGAACGCGTGGAGTGCGGCATTCGCTCGTTACCAGCGTAGCGTTGGGCAGGTCTTGCTGAGCGCGCATGACATTTCGATGCGGGTTCAGCACACCAACGCCCAGCGCACCCTGGACCGGCTGCGGGCGCTGCACGCGGTGGCAATCGTCAACGAGAACGACACGGTTGCCACCAACGAAATTCGGTTCGGCGATAATGACCGGCTCTCGGCGCTGGTGGCACACCTCGTCGGCGCCGACGCGCTGGTGCTGCTGAGCGACATCGACGGGTTGTACGATTCCGACCCGCGCAAAGTCCGCGAATCACGTTTCATTCCTGAGGTTTTAAGGCCCGCGGACCTGGATCAAGTGGTCGCCGGACGGAGTAGTCACTTGGGCACCGGCGGGATGGCATCAAAAGTGTCCGCGGCGCTGTTGGCCACCGACGCCGGGGTGCCGGTGCTGCTTGCCGCGGCCGGTGATGCCGCGATCGCGCTGGCGGACGCCTCGGTCGGGACGGTGTTCGCCGCTCGGCCAAACCGAATGTCGGCGCGGCGGTTTTGGGTGCGTTATGCCGCGGAGGCCGTGGGTGCATTGAGCCTGGATGCCGGCGCGGTGCGGGCCGTGTTGGGCCAACGTCGCTCACTTTTGCCCGCGGGTATTACGGGGCTGTCCGGCAGTTTTCATGGCGGTGACGTCGTCGAGTTGCAGGGGCCAGACGCCGCCCTGGTGGCCCGCGGAGTGGTCGCCTACGACGCCGCCTTGCTGGCCACCATGATTGGCCAGTCGACCTCGGAGCTGCCCGCGGAGCTGCGCCGGCCCGCGGTGCACGCCGACGACCTGGTCGCCGTTTAGGCCGTCTGCTCGCACGACTTCAGATACAAGCACCCCAGATGATTTGAGTTATCGCGTCGGCCAGTTCGGCATCGTATGTGGGCGGATTGGTCGGCAGGTTCTGTTGACAGACCCGCTCGACCGTCCAGGTCAGCGCGGCGGCCGCGGTCACCGGCGGCAGTGCGCCGCGAATTGAGCCTTCGGTCTGGCCGTCCTCGATGACACGGGTCAATCGCCCGGTGATTGCGGTTGCTCCGACCAAGGGGTCGTAGGTGGCCATCTCGTTGAGCGCGACGAGCACTGGTTGATGACGCCGGTAGCTGGCGATGATGGCGGTCATCTCGGCGCGGACGCCCTCGGGATCGTGTCGCCAAGCCACGCTCCACCACCGCTCGGCGCGGTCGGCGACATCGGCGAACGCTGGGCTTCGCCGGTGATGACCTTGCGCTGCACGGCGGCAACGGATTTCGAAATCGGCGGCCAAGCCATTCGGGCGGCGGAGAAGGTGGTGATGTTCTATCCCGCCGGCGACTGGGACACCGAGGTCTTCGAGCATCCGGAGCGCTTGGATTTGGGCCGAAGCCCCAACCCGCACGCATCTTCTGAGCCCACACTCGACTAACGAACCGACGCCGCGGCGAGCTCCTCGGCCAGCAGCGTCAGAAATTCCGAGCAGCCGCCGTCGACCGTGACGGTGGCCCACTCGTCGCCGCGGGTGGGTCCACGGTTGACGATGGCGACCGGAATGCCGCGCGCCGCGGCATGGCGCGCAAATCGGTAGCCCGAGAACACCGTCAACGACGATCCGGCCACCAGCAGCGAGCGTCCGGAGCAACGGCCAGCCCACCGGCAGCTCCGACGCGTTCGATGAATCCCGGGTTGAGCGCGTCGAGTCTTTCGCCCAGCGCCGCGCGGCTCATCGACTCAGCGCAGTTCAGGCAGATCACCTGCGCATAGGCGCCGCGCAGATGATGACGTTGCGGCTGCCGGCCTTGGTGTGCAACAGGTCAACGTTTTGGGTGATGACACCGGTCACTATGCCCGCGCGCTCCAGTGTCGCCACCGCCCGATCCCCGCGTTGGGCAGCGTTTCATCCATGTGTCGCCAGCCGACGTGATTGCGCGCCCAATACCGCTGGCGAAACAGCGGGTCGGAGGTGAGCTGCCGGATCGTCATCGGATTGCTCGGCGGCGAATCGGGGCCTCGGTAATCCGGGATACCGGAGTCGGTGGAAACCCCCGCGCCGGTCAACACCGCGACACGGCGACCGGCCAATAGCGCAACTAGCTCCGGAGATTCCGCGGAGGCCGTCACCCATTCGACAATACGGGCAACCGGAGCCGGCCCCTGGTGTTGGGCGTCAGGGCGACTTGCGCCAAGCACCCGATAATCGAGACGACGAAGGCCGGTTTGCGCCGGCTGATCCGCGCGAGCGGCGCCACCGCGACGTCTGCAACGAAGAGCAGGCCACTGCCAAGCACTGCGACACCGAATGCCTGACTGAATCAGGCCTGAAGGCGCAGTGCAGGTAAGTGCACGCGGTCGTTGTCTATCGCACCGAACGGCACCGGTGCCGTTCCGGCTGCCGTGCTTGGCGAGTGCATCCTGCACTCGTCGCGGCCCAGGCTCCACTTCCTTTGGCGAGTGGATCTAGCCAAGACAGTCCGCCGCCGACGTCAATTCGGCGGACATGTTCTGCTTCATCATCGTGAGCGCCGCGTCGCTCAATTCGGCGTCGATGTGGGCTACGGCGTCGGTCGGGATCACGACCGGAATGTGGCGGACGTAGGCGTCCAGCGCGGTATAGAGGATGCACTGCTCGGTGACCTGGCCGGTCAGGATTAGCCGCTTGGTCCCGAGACGATTGAGAAGGTAGGCCAGCGGTGTCGAATAGAACGTGCTGTGGCGGACCTTGGTCAGCACTCGGCTTCCCATGGTCGGCAAGATTCGGATCCACCAAATCGGGGCGTGCGCCGCCACGGGCCGAGCGGACAAGGTCGGAGAACTCCGCGGTGAAATTGCCATAGTTGTCGTTGACATACACCAAGTCGACGTCGTCGGATTGACGTGCGCGCTCGACGAGGTCGGCAAGCGGTCCGATAATTCGCAGGACATTCCGAGCTAATTGGCAGGCATCGGGATGCTCGTAGCTGCTGAGCATGTCGATCACAAGAACCGCGGTTTCGGTCATGACGGTGGGATACCCGCTGGCTCCGCGTCGACACCATAAGGTCATTCGGCGAACGTCCAGTTTGGTGGCGATAGTGATCACAAGACATCCCAGCTTGGGCCCATACTCCTTACCGACGAGCTATCTCGCGTTCACCGCAGGAGACTCACTAGTATTTCACACCCCGATCGCTGCACGCCCAGCAAACGCATCAAGCGGTATGCTGAGCTGCGCAATGTCGCCATCCGACGGGCACGTAAGCTACCGCGTTTGTTCGGGAGAGTAAGGTCGGCCGCGCGAAATTGGGGGCTTCATAGTTCTTCTTGATGCTTAACAGAATTGGCGTGCCGGGCATGCCTGCCGGTGACTGATCCGAATAGCGGTGTGCACGATCGCCGCCACTAACTAACTTCTCTATCTGTTCTCGCGCCTGCCGAAGGCCGGCCCGGACTGCGGCGCCGAGCTCTTGACGTTGGTCGGTTTGCAGATTGCACCGGGTGGCTCGCCGCAAGGCGATAGCCAGCCCAGGGTTCCTGCCCCGCACTGTGCGGCTGTTGCCCACCGTGGATGCGATGCACACCCAAACCGCCGCCAAGCTGGTCTGCTCGACGCTGAAGTCGCGCTGTCTGATGATCGTGAAGGCCAACCAACCCGGCCTGCCGGCCCGCATCACCGCGCTGCCCTGGACCGACGTCCCGCCCACCGCCACCGACGAAGCCGCGGCCGCGGGCGCGTCGAGACCAGAACACTGCAAACACTCACCGCCGCCCGCGGAATCGGATTCCCCTACGCCGAACAGGTCATCCGCATCACCCGCGAACGGCTGCTCACCGCGACCGGGCAGCGCAGCGCCGAGGTCGTGTACGCCATCTGCAGCCTGCCGTTCGAGCATGCCCGGCCGGCCATGGTCGCGCGCTGGCTCAGGCAGCACTGGGGCATCGAGGTGCAGGCGCGCTGGGTGCGAGGGGTGACCTGGGACGAGGACCGCTCGACCGTACGCGCCGGCACCGCGCCCCAGGTCATGGGCAGCCTCAGAAACACTGCCCTAACTTGCGCCGACTGCGCGGAGCCCACAAACGTCGCCGAAGCCTGCCGCGTCACCGCCTTCAGCAGCGACCGCGGCCTCGACCTGCTCACCGACCATCAAATCACCTGGTCACAAGCGTGCTAGTCAACAACGCCGGAACCCCGATAGCCAGCCAGACTGGACTCGGTCGCGTGTGGTTACACCGCGGTGATTTTGGGGCTGCAGGGCGAAACGCGGTATTCCGCATGTATGTCTTTGCTGCGTCCAGCTATTTGGCGGCTCACTCGCCAGCTGTGTCGCCGCCTTTGCCGCCAGGTTCTTCGGCCTCCTCGAGTTGTCGCGGGCAGTACGATTTCGCCGAGATCGTCGCGAACTGAGCAGCGCCGCTTTCGGTGAGTGCGGGGTTGCTTTCTCGGAGGTGCTTGAGAAGGTGAAGTCCGGACATGCCGCGGTTGACTAGTCCGCATACCGCTTGGCCAGCACTGATGGCCTGGTTCGGGTCGCCGTAGCTGATCCCTACTTTCTGCAGGTCGGCCAGGAAAACGCCATTATTGTCACTGCCGGGCGGCTCATCGGTGCCGGGGCCGGCGTGCGCCGGCACCGCGAGGATGATCCCCGTCGATACGCCGAGCAGGGCTAACAGCAGTTTCATCAATCCTTGCCTTTCTTGCAGGGTGTTCGTCCTGACGTTTGGTTGATGCACTACCCCAGCTGGGATTCGCGCTTTGCCGCGGTGGCCGGGGCTTTCTCGTCGGCGCATACGTGTACCGCGTGGATGCCGGGTTTTGTCGACAGCCTCGCGACCAGATCGTCGAGCCCGGCCTGATCGACGGTCCAGTGCTGCACGGCTTCAGGCTGCTGCTGTAGTTGCGCGATGACCTTGTCAAGCTTGACCGGCGCTTTGCTGCGCTGGCCTCGGGTTATTCGGGCCCGGACGCCAGTTGAGCTGACGACGCGGGCGGCCGGGCTGCCCAGGGCGCCTCCCGTCAAACTGCCCAGCGTTCCCTGGTTGAGCACGCCCAACGGGATATCAGTCGCAGGAGCCGCAGCGAAACTGGTGCCCGGCAACGCGGTGGAGGCAAGTTTGATCGCCGGGGTCGCGCCGGCCCAGCTGGGTGGCGCCGACAACGTGCCCACCGTCTGCGCGCTGCCCAGAACCGCCGACGCCGCCCTGGCGCCGAGGCCAGGGGCGACATGCCCCGGCGACGCCAGCCCGCCGTTGAGCGCCCCTAACGGTATCCCGTGGCTCCACGGCTGATAAACAGAAAAGTTCTTCCACTGCGAAATGCCCAGGCTGGCAGTGCTATTGACAACATTGGTCCAGGTGGCCTGACCGCCGACTCCCGACATCAACGAGTACAAATCCGACCACAGCGTCGACAGATCCGAACCCGTCGGGAGCGTGTTTGTCACGCCGGCAAAGGAGTGCGTGTCGAGTCCAATGATGTCGGTCGAAAACGTGCTGAAGCCGGCCTGTAACTGTTGGGCGATCGTTTCCGCATCGGAGGATGTCGACGTCGTGCTTGCGGCCGCCACCGCGGCCGACTGAGTGGTCTCGCCACTGCCGTTGGTGGTCCTCGGCGGTTCGCAGAACTTGGTCAGCTGCGTGGCAGCCGCCGACGAGGCGGCGTAACCGAACATCGTGGCGGCATCTTGGGCCCACATCTGACCGTACTCGGCTTCGGTGGCCGCGATCGCCGAAGTGTTTTGCCCAAAGATGTTGGTCTGCGACAACGATGCCAGCTGGCTGCGGTTTGCCGCGATCTCCGCCGGCGGCACGGTGGCCGCGAGCGCGGCCTCGTAGGCGCTGGCTGCGGCCCGGGCCTGGCCGGCGGTCTGCTCGGCCTGGGCAGCCGTGGTCGATATCCACGTCACATACGGTGCCGCTGCAGCCGCCATGGACGCCGATGACGGACCCTCCCACGAGCCGCTGGTCAGCCCAGAGATCACCGATTGGTACGAGGACGCAGCGGACTGCAACTCGCCGGCGAGCCCGTCCCAGGCCGTCGCAGCGGCCTGCAACGCCTCCGCGCCTGGGCCCGAGTAGATTTTGCCGGAGATGACCTCCGGTGGCTGCGCTGCGAAATCGAAAACCATTGCCGCGACCCTCGTTATTCCGAGTTATTCCGAGCTCGGCGGTATCACGATGATGGTGGCGGTGGCGGCGATTTCGTCGGCCGCCACAGCGCCGGGCACGCGGTAGGCCTGCCGGGCGACGGCGCGGGTGGCGGTCCCGCCAATGGCGCGTCCGGCCAGACTCGACAGGGCCGTCTCGCCGAACGTCCCGTTCTGAGCGATCGCAGTCATCTCCGGAGCAGCGTCTACCGCGCTCGCGTTCATCTCGGTCGCAACCGTCCGGACCGCAGGGACGGCCGACGCCCAGTTCGCCGGTACCGACAGCGACCCGATCGTGCCGGCACGGCCCGCCGCGGCCGACGCCGTCGCCTGATTCGCCCCGGCAGCGTACGAGCCGCCCAGCAGCCCGCTGTGCAGTAGTGGGGACAACGCCCCGACGATGGGTTTGGGGTTGATCAAGGGCCCGATGCCTTGGATGCCGACGCCCAGGTTCGGAATACTGATGCTGGCCTGCCACCAGCTCTTGAACAAGCCCGCGATTCCGATAGGGGTCCACGGCCCGGCGGCGTAGGCGTTGATGGTGCCGGTCAAGCTCGTCATGGCCTGCTCGATGTCCTTGATCCCCGACGAGAGCGATGTTGGCAGCGTGACGGTCGTCCCCAGCTGGTTGACGAGCTGTGTCTCGAGGGTGGACAGCTGGGTCGAACCGTTCGTGATCTGGGTGCCCCACTGCGTGAGCTCGGTGTTCAGCTCGGTCAGGAACGATTCCAGATGGGAGCCGGTCGAATCCGCGGCCGAGTTTGCGGCGGCGGCCGACTGGGTGGCCTGCCCGCTGTCGTTGGTGGTCGTCGGCGGTGTGGTGAACGAGGTCAGCTGAGATGCGGTGGCCGACGAGCCGGCGTAGCCGTACATCGCGGCAGCATCCTGTGCCCAAAACTCGGAGTACGTTGCCTCGTTGGCTGCAATCGCTGGAGTGTTCTGGCCCAGCAGGTTGGTCGCGACGAGCGCCGCCAGTTGCGCCCGATTGGCCGCGATCAGCGGCGGCGGCACGCTGGCAGCGAAGGCGGCCTCATAGGCGCCCGCAGCCGCCTGGGCGTGGGATGCCGTCTGCTCGGCTTGAGCGGCGGTGCCGCTCAGCCACTCTGTGTAGGGTGCCGCCGCGGCCGTCATCGACGCTGACGAGGGGCCCTGCCATCCTGAGCTCGCCAGCTCGGAGATTGTGGACCCGTAAGATGCCGCCGTGGAATGCAACTCGCTGGCCAACCCATCCCAGGCAGTTGCCGCGGCCAGCAGTGGCGCCGACCCGGGTCCGGAGTAAATTCTGCCGGAATTGATCTCCGGCGGTAATGCCCCGAAATCCAACATCGGCTTCCCTCGCTCCAGCTATGTGGTCCACACCGCCCGCCCGCGCTTGGCGTCACCGACAGCGCTGAACTTCGACGACATTCAGCCCTGTCCGGCAGCTGCTGGCAATTGAGTACGAGTTGGCTGGCAGCTGCCTGGATCCGCTTGCAGTCAGAAGATTAGCCAGCTTTGCCGCAACACGCGGCGGTCGGCATCGTCGGGTTCTGCGCCGTTATCGCTCGCCACGGACGGCGGCTGACCTCTGGCGGTTCGGCAAGTACGGCGCCGAATCAGCCCGGTTACCTCGCGAAAGTCCAAAACCTGGACCTGCCGGCAGACCGGAGACGGCCGGCGAACGACCGGTGTCGGCGAATAAAAATCGCGCCATGAAAAATCTTTGCGCTCTCGCCACGTGTCACCAAAGCCCGACCTCAAATGCCTGCCCGACAACACCGCCGACGAACGATCGCAGCGCGACTTGGCAGAAGGGCGCCCACGGCGCATGGCCGGTGCTCATGGTGAAGGGCTCCGGCGTTTATTCGCGGTGAGATTCTTACCCGGGAACGGGATGTTCGTGTCTGGGCCGACGGCTGGCACGGGATCCGATTTCCGGGTGTTTCGGCACGCCGCAGCCGGTTTTCGCGATTTACCCGGCCACCAAGCGGCAGCCCCGTCATACGGAGAGCGGGCCGGCGCGATCGCGACGGCATACGCCCGTCCCGGCGCGGCCGGCTTAGAGTCCTCTCCCAAGCAACTGCCAGATAACCCACCCACGATTGCCCGGGTGGCGGCGCTGCTCGAAGATGTTGGCACACCGTTATTTAGAGGAGACACGCGCATGTCATTCGTGACCACGCAGCCTGAATTCCTGAGCGCGGCGGCCAATACCCTGGGCGGAATCGGCGCGGGGTTCAGCGCTCAAAACGCCGCCGCGGCGGCCCCGACCACCGGGGTGGTTCCCGCCGCAGCCGACGAGGTGTCGGCGTTGACCGCGGCGCAGTTTGCCGCCCACGCGCAGCGCTACCAGGCGGTGGCCGCGCAGGCTGCGGTGATCCACGAGCAGTTCGTGAACACGTTGGCGACCAGCGCCGGATCGTATGCGGCTACCGAAGCTGCCAACGCCGCCGCGGCCGGCTGACCTCAGGGCTTCACGCCATGTCTGAAGCAGTCGCGCCCTGTTTTGCGGTTAGGTGAGCGCGGCGCGGATGGCCTGTCAGGCGGTGGCTATCGCTTTTGCCCAGCGCCAGTGGCGTCGATACGCAGCCGTAGTTGTCGGGCTCGGCCGAGATGGTTTTGCGAGCTCTGCCATGGGCGTCGAACCTACCGCCGAACGCCTCGGCAGGCATGCCGACCATTAGGCAGGCGACCGATGTCGCCGGGCGTCGCGGCGGCAACGCGGTATTCCGCATGAAAGACCCGCTCGAATGCCGCGACTTGCCGTTGGCGGGTAGACGGCGGACGGCGACCCCGATAATCGGGTAGTGACACCGGCTGGGCGACAATGGAAGGCAATGGACTTTTATAACGCCTACCACCAGGGATTTGTCCGTGTCGCGGCGTGCACCCACCATTCCGCGATCGGCGACCCGGCGGCCAATGCCGCGTCGGTTCTGCGGCTGGCTCGCCAGTGCCACGACGACGGCGTAGCTCTCGCCGTTTTCCCGGAACTGACGCTGTCCGGGTATTCCATCGAGGACATCCTGCTGCAAGACGTGTTGCTCGACGCGGTCGAGGATGCCGTCCTGGATGTCGTCACGGCTTCTAGCGACCTGCTGCCGCTGCTGGTAATCGGTGCCCCGCTGCGCTATGGGCACCGCATCTACAACACGGCGGTGGTCATCCATCGTGGTGTTGTGCTAGGCGTGGCGCCCAAGTCCTACTTGCCCACGTACCGGGAGTTCTATGAGCGCCGCCAAATCGCGCCGGGCGACGACGAACACGGCACGATCCGAATCGCCGGCATGCAAGCGCCGTTTGGCCCGGACCTGTTGTTCGCCGCATCCGACCGGCCCAACTTCGTGCTGCACGCCGAAATCTGCGAGGACATGTTCGTTCCGGTCCCGCCCAGCGCTGAAGCGGCGCTGGCGGGCGCGACGGTGCTGGCTAACCTGTCCGGCAGCCCGATCACGATCGGTCGCGCCGAAGATCGCTGCTTGCTAGCCCGCTCGGCATCGTCGCGTTGCCTGGCGGCCTACGTCTACGCCGCTGCGGGGCCGGGCGAATCGACGACCGACCTGGCTTGGGACGGCCAGACGATGATCTGGGAGAACGGTGCACTGCTGGCCCAATCCGAGCGCTTCCCCAAAGGAGAACGGCGCAGCATCGCCGACGTCGACACCGAGCTGATCCGCTCCGAGCGGCTGCGGATGGGGACCTTCGACGACAACCGGCGCCACCACCGCGCACTGGCGGAGTCGTTCCGGCGCATCGAGTTTCGCCTCGATCCACCGTCCGGCGACATCGGACTGCGGCGCGAGATCGAACGGTTTCCGTTCGTGCCGGCCGATCCGAGTCGGCTGCAGCAAGACTGCTACGAGGCTTACAACATTCAGGTCGCCGGGCTCGAACAGCGGATGCGGGCATTGGACTATCCCAAGATCGTGATAGGCATTTCCGGCGGCTTGGACTCGACCCACGCGTTGATCGTCGCCGCGCGCGCGATGGACCGAGAAGAACGGCCGCGCAGCGACATTCTGGCGTTCACACTGCCAGGCTTCGCGACCGGAGAGCGCACCAAACGCAATGCGGTCGAGCTGTGCCGGGCACTCGGTGTCACCTTCTCCGAAATCGACATCACCGAGACCGCGAAGCTGATGCTCAACGAGATCGATCACCCGTTCTCCCGCGGCGAAAAGGTCTACGACGTCACTTTCGAAAACGTTCAGGCCGGCCTGCGCACCGACTATCTGTTCCGGCTGGCCAACCAGCGCGGTGGAATCGTGCTAGGCACGGGCGATCTTTCCGAGCTGGGTCTGGGCTGGTCGACCTACGGTGTCGGCGACCAGATGTCGCACTACAACGTCAATGCCGGCGTGCCGAAAACCCTGATACAGCACCTGGTTCGCTGGGTCATCTCCTCCGGCCAGTTCGAATCGGAGGTAGGCGAGGTGCTGCAGTCGGTGCTCGACACCGAAATCACTCCTGAATTGGTGCCCAGCGGCGAAGAGGAAGAGCTGCAGAGCAGCGAGGCCAAGGTCGGACCTTTTGCGCTGCAAGATTTTTCACTGTTTCAGGTACTGCGTTACGGTTTCCGTCCGTCGAAGATCGCGTTCTTGGCGTGGCACGCCTGGAGTGATCCCGACCGCGGCAATTGGCCGCCCGGGTTTCCGGAGAACAAGCGACCGTCCTACTCGCTCAAGGAGATTCGGCACTGGTCGGGAGTCTTCGTGCAGCGGTTCTACTCGTTCAGCCAGTTCAAGCGCTCAGCGCTGCCCAACGGGCCCAAGGTGTCGCACGGCGGCGCGCTGTCGCCGCGCGGGGACTGGCGCGCCCCGTCGGACATGTCGGCGCAGGCCTGGCTCGACGAGATCGAGCGCGAGGTTCCCGAAGACTAGTCGCTGGTAAAACGCCCGAGGCCCGGTTCACCGACCGCATCAGGCGGGATCGGCGGCAACCTCGATGTCGCCCGCCGCGGCCGCCGCACGCAGTCGATCAAAGTCATCGAGTGTGGTTCCCCCGAAAGCGTGGAGGGTTTCCTATGCCGCTTCCGGCTTGGTCTTGGATTCCCGGATCTCGTAGTTGACCGGCGATAGCCCGTCGGCGGCACTGTGCCGGCGTTGGTGATTGTAGAAGGTGTAGCAACAGTCGATGACCACAGCCTGCGCATGTATAGTAGCACGGAAACTATTGCGGGACAGCACTTCCCATTCCAGCGAGGAGAAGAACGCCTCCGCGGCGGCATTGTCGAAACATGATCCGACCCACTTCGACCAGCAGCGCGGTCGGGGGACCGCGGATGTTGTTTCGGCGAAATCGGTCTCAATCTGCCGCCTAGCCTTCGTGCAGTCCGCTAGTCGCGGCGCGAGTCGCAAGTGGCGGCCGCCTGTCCGGAATTTCGCGGGTCCGACGGTAGTTCCGTCCAGAGCTGTTCGCCGGTTCGTCTGGGCTTTTCGTCGTCACCAAGCAGGTCTGTGAACAGAACCAGTGTCTCGCCCACCTGTGTCGCAGCGCACCACTTCGGCCTTGCCGATATCCCGGGTAGCGACCCTGGCAACGATCTGCTCCCCGTCATGGGATTCAGCCAACACCGCCCATCAACTCCTCACACCACCCGCAACCGTGACCCGGTGGGAGGCCGCCCCTGGGATCGCCGGCAAGCGGATTTCGGAGTCAAGTAGCGGTAAACTCAAAGTTTCGATCCCCCGACGGGAAGGGCGGCGATTTGCGATGACCGGGCCTTCGAAACCCGAGGGTATGCGCCCCGAGATTGCGCTGTCGTGGCGACGGTCGATGCTCAGCGGCCTCAAACCGGACGCGCCGTTAAATCCAGAACCAGCCGACTTCGAAAACGACTCCCCGCTGCTGCGGTCCGCCCGTCCGGTCCTCGACGAAATGGCCGACGAGATCGCCGGAACGGGCGTGAGCGTTCTCCTCACTGACCGTGACTGCCGGTTAGTGCGGCGGGTCGTCGACGGCTCCCAGGTTCGACGGCGAATGGACCGGTTGGGTTTCCTCGACGGCTCGCAATTCAGCGAAGACGTCGTAGGCACCAGCGGATTAGGCACACCCGCCGAAGTGCGGCAGTCCATCATGGTGAACGGTGCCGAACACTACGCTGAGCAGTTCAAGAGCCTGAGCTGTTACGGGCATCCGATCTTCCACCCGGCCACGGGGCGATTCGAAGGAATACTTGACCTGACCGTCGAGGCGCCCGAGGTGAACCCGCTGGTTGTGCCCTTCATCAATCGGGCCGTCCACGACGTCGAACATCGGCTGGTCGTTGGTTCCCGAGCCTCCCAGGAGCGGTTGGTGAACGCCTTCGAGGACATCCCGCCCCAGCCTGAGGTCGCGGTCGCCGCAGTGGGTGCGGACACGTTGCTGAGCAACCAACTCGCGGTCGATCTGCTGGACCCGAGCGATCACGCGAAGCTGCGACAGATCGCGGCCGACCTGCGGCCGGGGCAGGTCCGCATGGTGGACATCGAGCTTTCCAGCGGGGAGCCGGTCTGCGTCGAGGCCAAGTCGGTGGCCGGAGCCGACGGGGGGACGGTGTTCCTGATCCGGCCGGCGCGCGCACCGATCCGGCCGGCGAGGCACAGCGTCCCCGAATCCGCGGCCCACGGTCAATGGTTGAAGCACCTGGTGGCCGCGCGAGCAACGCGCCGCGACGAAGTCGCGCACAGACGGGGACAGACTATCTACCGGGTGACTGATCGCCTGCATGATGGGCGAACAGTCTGCGTGCCAGGAGATCAGATCGCCACCACGGTGTCCGCGTGGCTGGCCGAACTAGGGGCGCACAGCCCGCTAGTGGAGGATCTCGCCAGGGCCGTCACGAATGCCGATTGGTCCGCCGCTTATCGCACTGCCGACTCCTTGGCGGTCTCCGTGGAAGTCGTCGCGCCCGAATAACAACGGAATGGCAGTCCGCTGGTGGACGATTGGGACGCCTATCAACGCGGGTCGTACCAGTACCGCGCCGATATCCTCGGCGGCACAACCCGTTATCGCCGGTGTCATCGCGTTACGGGCTTCCGGGCGGCCCAGCGTCACGATCGCGAATGGCCCGTCGCGCCGAAACGTCAGAAAAGGCGTTCCCAGCCAGTCACCCTCGGGCGGGCGTGGGCTGCCATTGTCTGTTGGCGGCATTGCGTCTCTCCTTTGCGGCGCGATCCATCCGGTTCTGGTATTTGATCAGTCCGGCAGAGTCGCGTCGTCGATCGCCTCGGCATACGGCGCGCAGTCCCCGGCGCCGGGCACCAGCGTCGCCAGTGCACCGGCGGCGCAGGCCCGGCGCAACGCGCGGTCGTAGCCGTCGGCCCAACTCGCAGCCAACACCCCGGCGAACACGTCACCGGTGCCGGAAGTGTCGACGGGCTGCACGGCCGGCGGCGTAATGGTGAGCTCCTGATCGTTGCCGGCATAACCGGCACCGCGGCTCCCGCGGGTGATCACCCGATGCGCGACCGGCCAAACCCATTGCGCCGCTTCGGCTTTGTTGACCACCACGACATCCGTCGCCTCGGCCAGCTTGGCCAACTCGGCTGGATCGCCGCCAGACGGTGAGGCGTTGACGATCACGGTGGCGCCGGCCGAATGCGCCTGGCGGGCAGCGGCTATCGCCGCGGCAACCGGGATCTCCAACTGCAGCAGCAGCACGTCGCAGTCGGCGATGAGCCCGCGTGAGGCGGCGGAGTCCAGCGTCAGGCGGCCATTGGCGCCCGGCGCGACGACGATGAGGTTCTCGCCGGCAGAGTCGACCACGACGACGGCACTGCCGCTGGGACCGGGCACGGTGATGAGCCCCTCGGTGCCCACGCCGTTCGCGCTCAGGTGCTCGCGCAGCGCTGCCGCCGCCGGGTCGTCACCGACGGCTCCGACGAACTGCACGCGCGCACCGGCACGTGCAGCGGCCACCGCCTGATTGGCGCCCTTGCCGCCGGGTGTCGATCGGACCGATGCCGCCAGCACCGTCTCGCCCGGGTGCGGCAATGTGTCGACCTCGAACCCGACGTCCATATTCACGCTGCCCACCACGCATACGCGTGCCATTCCGCCGACGGTATGGAGTTCCGCCCGGTTTGACAACTTTGCGTTGGTAACGGTTTTCGGCAAATCCGGTTTCAGCAGATTCTTCGCGTTACGCTGCTGCGAGATCTGGGCCTTTCCCAGACAGCGGAAGGGAATCCGATTGACGCCGCGGCGCTCAACTGATCCGGTAGGGCAAGACCAAGCGGTCTCGGCCGGCAACGGTAGCCGACACCAGCGGGCGCTGGCGCGGTTCAGCATTCAGTCCAAGATCATGGTGATGCTGCTGGTTTCCAGCCTCGCGTCGTTGGCGGTGATCTGCGTCATCGAGTACATATCCGGTCGTCGCGCCCTGTTGCCTGCCGTCTCCGAACGGATGGTCGAGCTGCGTGAGGGACAGAAGCGTGCATTGGAGATGTTGTTCGCCGATCTGACGAATTCTCTGATCGTGTACAGCAGGGGGTCAGCCGCCATCGAGGCCGTGCAGGCGTTCACCGCCGGCTTCGACCAACTGGCGGATGCGTATCTTCAACTCCACTACACCGTTCCGTCGTTCGGCGCCTCAGCCCCGCCCGACGACGCCGGTGACGGCAGCGCATGGTCGGCCGCGAATGCGCGCTTTGACAACTACTTTCGAGAGATCGCAACCCGCTTCGAATATCGGGACGCCATGCTGCTCGACACTCGGGGCGACCTGGTCTACAGCGTGAAAAAGGGCCCCGCGCTGGGCACCAATATCCTGGCCGGTCCGGACAAGTTAATGCGTTCTGACTCGCGATTGTTCCTGGAGGACCCCAAAAAATACCAGCGCGGGGCCGAAGCGGCAGGAATCCCGCCCGACATCGTCGACCAAGCGATCAGGTGGCACGGCACGACACTGGTCCAGCCCGTCGAGACAGCAGCTGGCCGCGCTTCCGAGCGCGGCCAGAGCGGAACCATGATCGATACCGGATACCTGGGAGAGCGGGAACTGGTGGCTTACGCTGGTGCTGGCCAACACCTATTGGATGAAAGGCCAGCCGCGCATCGTTGCCGCCAACGCCGGAACAGCGACGCTCAAAGAGGTTTCAGCCGCGCTGTAGCGAATCCGGTGGCCTGCGAGCCGAGCGAATCCCTGGCTGCCGGGCGTTCATTTGAGGGTGGAATAGGGCCGTGTCAACCGGTCCGTTGCAAGCTCGATACCCTGGGTCGATGAGTGTGCATGCTCCCGACTTGCGCCTACAGGTACATCAGGCCGCGCGCCGGGCACGGGTCGCCGCCCGCGTGCTGGCCTCATTGCCGACGGTCGCCAAGGACCAGGCACTGTGTGCCACCGCGGAGGCCATCGTCGCCGACACCGACCGGATCCTGGCGGCTAACGCCGAAGATTTGGCGGCGGCGCGGGCTGCCGAGGCGCCGACCGCGATGATCGACCGATTGGCGCTGGACCCGAAGCGCATCAACGGAATCGCCGCCGGGCTGCGGCAGGTCGCAGGACTGCCCGATCCGGTCGGCGAGGTGCTGCGCGGCTACACCCTGCCCAATGGGCTTGCGCTGCGCCAGCAACGGGTGCCGCTGGGCGTGGTCGGGATGGTTTATGAGGGCCGGCCCAATGTCACCGTCGATGCGTTCGGTTTGACGCTCAAGTCCGGCAACGCGGCGCTGCTGCGCGGTAGCGCATCCGCAGCCCATTGCAACGAGGCGCTGGTCTCGGTGCTGCGCTCGGCGCTGGTCAGCGAAGATTTGCCCGCCGATGCCGTCCAGCTGGTCTCGGCCGCCGACCGCTCTACCGTCACCCACCTGATCCAGGCGCGGGGCTTGGTCGACGTGGTGATCCCGCGCGGGGGAGCGGGCCTGATCGACGCGGTGGTCCGTGACGCGCAAGTGCCGACCATCGAGACCGGTGTCGGCAATTGCCACGTCTATGTGCACGATGCCGCCGACCTCGACGTGGCTGAACGGATCCTGCTCAACTCCAAGACCCGTCGCCCCAGCGTCTGCAACGCCGCTGAGACGCTGCTGGTCGACGCCGGGATCGCCGGACAGGCCCTGCCGCGACTGATCTCAGCACTCCAAGACGCCGGCGTGACGGTGCATCTCGACCCCGACGACGCCCACTTGCGCCGCGAATACTTGGCAATGGAGATCGCGGTCGCGGTCGTCGACGGTGTCGACGAGGCGATTACGCACATCAACGAATACGGCACCGGCCACACTGAAGCTATCGTAACCACCAATATGGCTGCCGCCCAACGGTTTACCGAAGCGGTGGATGCGGCCGCGGTGATGGTCAACGCGTCGACAAGCTTTACCGACGGCGAACAGTTTGGGTTCGGCGCCGAGATCGGCATCTCCACCCAAAAGCTGCACGCCCGCGGCCCGATGGGACTGCCGGAATTGACCTCGACCAAGTGGATCGTGTGGGGAGAGGGTCAGACCCGGCCGGCCTGAATTGCTTAGGAGTACGCAGAAGTGAGTGTGCCCGCGCGGCCCGTTCCGCTATTCGCCGATATCGAAGATGTCGGCCGACGGCTGGCCGAAACCGGCTACCTGCCTGATACCGCGACCGCGACCGCTGTTTTCCTCGCCGACCGGCTGGGCAAGCCGCTGCTGGTGGAAGGACCCGCCGGGGTCGGCAAGACCGAACTGGCCCGTGCCGTCGCGCAGGCCACCGGGTGCGGTCTGGTCCGCCTGCAGTGCTACGAAGGCGTCGACGAGGCCCGCGCGCTCTACGAGTGGAACCACGCCAAGCAGATTCTGCGCATCCAGTCCGGTTCCGCAGACTGGGACCAGACCAAGACCGATGTATTCACCGAGGAATTCCTGCTGTCGCGGCCCCTGCTGACCGCGATCCGGCGCACCGAGCCCACCGTGTTGCTGATCGACGAAACCGACAAAGCCGACATCGAAATCGAGGGCCTGCTGCTGGAAGTGCTCTCCGACTTCGCTGTGAAGGTGCCCGAATTGGGCACCATCACCGCCGAGCGGGCGCCGTTCGTGGTGCTGACTTCCAACGCGACCCGCGAGCTCTCGGAGGCGCTCAAACGGCGTTGCCTGTTTTTGCACATCGACTTCCCTAGCCCCGATTTGGAACGCCGCATCCTGCTGTCCCGCGTGCCCGAACTGCCCGGCCACATCGCCGACGAATTGGTGCGCATTGTCGCGGTGCTACGTGGAATGCAGCTCAAAAAGCTGCCGTCGGTGGCCGAAACCATCGACTGGGGACGCACGGTGCTCGCCCTTGGCCTGGACACCATCGACGACGCGACCATCGCCGCCACGCTGGGCGTGGTGCTCAAACATCAATCCGATCAGCAGCGCGCCACCGGCGAACTTCGGCTGAATTAGGGACACTGATGGCCGCCCGCCGCGTTCGTCCCAGCCACCCGCTGGCCCCACACGGCTTGCCGGGTCACCTAGTGGGCTTCGTCGAAGCGCTCCGCGGACAAGGGATTTCGGTTGGCCCCTCGGAGACGGTGGACGCCGGCAAAGTGATGGCAGTCCTGGGGCTTAGCGACCGGAAGGTGCTGCGCGAGGGCCTCGCATGCGCGGTGTTGCGCAGGCCCGAGCACCGCGAAACCTACGACGCCATGTTCGACCTGTGGTGGCCCGCAGCGCTGGGTGCACGTGCGGTCGTCACTGAAGAAGCCGAGGCCGAACCCGAGATGCAGCTGCCGCCCGACGACGTCGAGGCGATGCGGCAGATGCTGCTGGATTTGCTCACCGCCAATGCCGACCTCGCCGACATGGACGAGCGGTTGGTCGCGATGATCGCGCAAATCGTCGACGCCTACGGCAAATACAACTCCAGCCGCGGACCCTCGTTCTCGTCGTATCAGGCGCTCACGGCGATGGCGCTCGACGAGCTGGAAGGCAAGCTGTTGGCCGGCCTGCTCGTTCCCTACGGCGACGAACCCACTCCGGCCCAGGGGCAGGTTGCCAAAGCTCTTGCCGCACAGCGGGTCACGCAGCTGCGGAAGATGGTCGACGCCGAGACCAAGCGGCGCGCCGCCGAGCAACTTGGCCGCGACCACGTCCAGATGTATGGAATCCCGCAGCTGGCCGAGAACGTCGAATTCCTCCGAGCCTCGGGCGAGCAGCTGCGCGCGATGCGCAAGGTGGTGCAACCACTGGCGCGCACCCTGGCCACCCGGTTGGCCGTCCGTCGGCGTCGTGCCCGGGCCGGGGCGATCGACCTGCGCAAGACGTTGCGCAAGTCGATGTCCACCGGAGGTGTGCCGATCGACCTGGTGCTGCGCAAACCGCGCCCGGCGCGTCCCGAACTGGTGGTGTTGTGCGACGTGTCGGGGTCCGTCGCCGGTTTCAGCCACTTCACCCTGTTGTTAGTGCATGCGCTGCGTCAACAGTTTTCCCGTGTTCGGGTGTTCGCCTTCATCGACACCGCCGACGAGGTGACCCACCTGTTCGGTCCGGATGCCGACCTGGCGGTGGCGATCCAGCGGATCACCCGCGAAGCCGATGTCTACACCCGCGACGGACACAGTGATTACGGCAATGCGTTCATTTCGTTCACCGAGCAGTTCCACAACGTGCTCTCGCCACGCAGCTCGCTGCTGGTACTCGGTGACGGCCGCACAAACTACCGCGACCCGGCCACCAAGGTCTTGGCGCACATGGTGAATGCCAGCCGACACGCACACTGGCTCAACCCCGAGCCCATGCACCTGTGGAACAGCGGCGACTCGGCGGTGGCGCGCTACCAAGAGGTGATCACCATGCACGAATGCCGCTCTGCCAAGCAGCTGGCAGCGGTGGTCGACCAGCTGCTCCCGGTGTAAGGTCGCGCGCCGTCCTTCTGGCGTGAACGTGCGTGTTTGCGCGCCGACACGCCGTAGCCGTCGTACAACTGCGCACGTTCGGCGGTGACCTCGACCTCGGCAGAGTGCAGCCCAAGATGCTTGATTCAGCTCAAGTAAGCTGGCAAGCCATGCGAAAGCGGCGGCTGGGAGTGATGGGTGGGACGTTCGACCCCATCCACAACGGCCACCTGGTCGCCGCCAGCGAGGCCGCTTACTTGTTCGATCTTGACGAAGTGGTCTTCGTGCCCACCGGTCAGCCGCGGCTGAAGGGGCGCCAGGTCAGCGCCGGTGAAGACCGCTACCTGATGACCGTCATCGCCACTGCGGCCAACCCCCGTTTTTCGGTGAGCCGGGTCGACATCGACCGCGGCGGGCTCACCTACACCAAGGACACGTTGCGGGATTTGCACGCCCTCAATCCCGACGCGGAGCTGTACTTCATCACTGGCGCTGACGCGTTGGCGTCGATCCTGTCGTGGCAGGACTTGGAGCAGATGTTTGCGATGGCCCGGTTCGTCGGGGTTAGTCGGCCCGGCTACGAACTGGGCCGCGACCATCTCACCGACATCCTCGACGGCCTGCCCGACGACGCGTTGACACTGGTCGAAATTCCGGCGCTGGCCATTTCGTCTACCGACTGTCGCCGGCGTGCGCAAGAGTCGCGGCCGTTGTGGTACTTGATGCCCGACGGCGTGGTCCAGTACATCTCCAAGCGCGAGCTCTACCGCAAACCGGGGGATCAACAGTGACAGCCAGCCAAGAGGCCATCGAGATGGCAGGTGTCGCTGCGTCCGCGGCGGCGTCGAAACTTGCCGAGGATGTCGTCGTCATCGACGTCTCCGGTCAACTCGTCATCACCGACTGCTTCGTCATCGCCTCGGCGTCCAACGAACGGCAGGTCAACGCCATTGTGGACGAGGTCGAGGAAAAGATGCGCAAAGCTGGCTACAAGCCCGCACGCCGCGAGGGTGCCCGCGAAGGCCGCTGGACCTTGCTGGACTACGTCGACATCGTGGTGCACATCCAGCATCAAAACGAACGCGATTTCTATGCGCTGGACCGGCTCTGGGGCGACTGCCCGGTGGTGGCGGTTGACTTGTCTGCGAGCCGGTCATGACGATGCGCCGCCTGGTGATGCTGCGCCACGGGCAAACCGAATTCAATCTTGGCAACAGGATGCAGGGCCAGCTGGACACCGAGCTGAGTGAGTTGGGTCGAGTACAGGCGGTGGCCGCGGCCGAGGCGCTGGCCAAAACGCAGCCGCTGCGCATCGTGTCGTCGGATCTGCGACGCGCCTTGGACACCGCGGTCGTGCTGGGAGAGCGTACGGGCCTGCAGGTTCAGATCGATGACCGGTTACGCGAGACGCACCTGGGCGACTGGCAGGGCATGACGCACGCGGAGATCGACGCCATCGCACCGGGTGCCCGGCTGGCCTGGCGCGAGGACGCCACCTGGGCACCGCACGGCGGCGAGAGCAGGGTCGACGTGGCGGCGCGCAGCCTGCCGTTGATCGCCGAGCTGGTCGCCGTCGAGCCCGAATGGGGCTCCGAGGAGGGGCCGGCGCGGCCGGTGGTGCTGGTCGCCCACGGCGGATTGATCGCGGCCATGACCGCGGCGCTGCTGCGGCTGCCCATTGCCGACTGGCCCGCGCTGGGTGGCATGGGCAACGCCAGTTGGACGCAGCTGGGCGGGCGTTCCGCCGATACGAACGCCAGCGCCGAGACCTTCGACGAGATTCGGTGGCGCCTGGGCGTGTGGAACGCTTCAACACGGGTCGCCGGCGATGTGCTCTGACCAACTGCCGCGTCCGGCGCTATTGGTCTTCGCCGATTCGTTGGCCTACTATGGACCGACCGGCGGCCTACCCGCAAACGACCCGCGCATCTGGCCTAACATTGTTGCGGCGCAGCTTGATTGGGATCTAGAACTGATCGGCCGCATCGGCTGGACGTGTCGGGATGTGTGGTGGGCAGCCACCCAGGATCCACGGGCCTGGGCGGCGCTGCCCCGCGCCGGGGCGGTGATCTTCGCAACGGGCGGGATGGATTCGCTGCCGTCGCCCTTGCCGACGGCGTTGCGCGAACTCATCCGCTACGTGCGGCCGCCGTGGCTGCGGCGATGGGTCCGCGACGGCTACGGTTGGGTGCAGCCGCGGCTTTCTCCGGTCGCCAGAACTGCGCTGCCACCGCACTTGTCGGCGGAATACCTCGAGCTGACGCGCGGCGCAATCGATTTCAATCGGCCTGGCATCCCGATCGTGGCGTCGCTGCCGTCGGTGCACATCGCCGAGACCTATGGAAAGGCCCATCATGGCCGCGCCAGCACGGTCGGGGCCATCGCCCGATGGGCCGACCAGCGCGATATTCCGCTCGTCGACCTGAAATCCGCAGTTGCCGAGCATGTTATCAGTGGACGTGGCAACCCCGACGGCATCCACTGGAACTTCGAAGCCCACCAGGCGGTCGCGGAGTTAATGCTCAAGGCGCTGGCCGAAGCCGGCGTGGATACATGCCAGTCGTAGTGGTCACCGACTCGTCGGCGCGCCTTCCCGAAGATCTGCGCCGGCAATGGTCGATTCGCCAAGTGCCGCTGCACATCCTGCTCGACGACACTGATCTGCGTGACGGCGTGGACGATGTTCCCGACGACATCCACGACTACGGCCAGGCCACCACCGCGGCAGCCACGACGGCGGAACTGAGCGAGGTATACCGGCAGGCGCTGATCGATAGTGGGGGCGACGGGATGGTGGCAGTGCACCTTTCGGCCGCGCTGTCGGGGACTTTTGGCGCCGCCGAAACCACTGCAGCCGAGATCGGTCCAATGATCCGGGTGATCGACTCGAAGTCAACCGCGATGAATACCGGTTTCGTGGCGTTAGCCGCCGCGCGGGCAGCGGCCGGCGGGGCCGATTTGGACACAGTTGCAGAATCGGCGGCCGCGGCGGTGGGTCGCAATCACGGGTTCATCGTCGTACACCAGCTGGACAACCTGCGGCGCAGCGGGCGCATCGGTGGTGCCGGTGCTTGGCTGGGCACCGAGCTGTCGCTCAAGCCGCTGTTGCGCATCGATGACGGCAAACTTGTTCTGGCGCAACGGGTCCGCACCGCCAGCAAGGCGGTCGCGACGATGATCGACCGGGTGTGTGAGGTCGTCGGAGAGCATTCGGCGGCGATCGCGGTGCATCATGTCGCCAACCTCGACGGAGCCGCCGACCTGGCCGGCGTACTGGCCGAGCGGTTGCCGGCGTGTGAGCCGGCGATCGTCACCGACCTTGGCCCGGTGCTGGCGTTGCACGTCGGTGCCGGCGCGCTCGCGGTGTGTGTCGAGGTGGCCGAGTAGGGGGCTATCAGCGCCGCCTCGACACCGCCAGTGGCGCGGTGTTGTCGTCCTCGGCACGCGCCGGCGGCGGCTTCGGCGCGCCGTGGTGACCGCGCGGGCGGACAACTAGGGGCCACCAGAACCAGCGGCCCAGCATGGTGGCCAGCGACGGCATGAACAGCGTGCGCACCACCAGGGTGTCGAGCAGCAGACCGATGCAGACCGTCGAGCCGAACTGGCCCAGCACCGTCAAGTCGCTGCCCAACATCGCCGCCATGGTGAAGGCGAACACCAGGCCCGCCGACGTCACCACCGCGCCGGTGCCGGCCATGGACCGGATGTATCCGGTCTTGAGCCCGGCGTGGATCTCTTCTTTGAACCTCGAAACCAGCAGCAGATTGTAGTCCGAGCCGACGGCCAACAGGATGATCACCGACAGTGCGGCGACGATCCAGTGCAGGTGAACGCCGAACAGGTCTTGCCAGATCAGCACCGACAGTCCGAACGACGCGGCGATCGAACTGCTCGCGGTTCCAACGATCACCAGTGCCGCCACCACACTGCGGGTCAAGATCAGCATGATCATGAAGATCAGCGTCAACGCCGACACCACGGCGATCATCAAGTCGTACTTCGCGCCGTCGGCCATATCGCGGAAGGTCGCCGCGGTTCCGCCGAGGTACACCTTGGCGTCTGAGAGCGAGGACAGCTTAAGCGCCTCCTGGGCGGCGGTTCGCTCCGCGGACACCCGGGCGATGCCTTCCGGCGTCATCGGATCGCCCTGGTGAGTGATGAAGAACCGCACCGACTTTCCGTCGGGGGAGAAGAACATCTTCACGCCGCGAATGAATTCGGGATTGTCGAACGCCTCGGGCGGCAGATAGAAGAAGTCGTCGTTCTGTGACGTGTCGAAGCTTTGGCCCATCACGATGGCGGTGTTGTCCATGGCCTCCATCTGGTTGAGCATGGCCTGGAAGGTGCTGTGCATGGTCAGCGTCAGCGCACGGGTGGTTTTCATGCTCGCTATCTGCGGCGGCAAGATCACGGCCAATTGGTGCGTGAGTATGTCCAGAGTCCTGGTGTCTTTTGATAGATGATGCAGGTTTTCGGCAAGCTTGTCGGTGTCATCCAACGCGTCAAACAGGGACCGGAGCGACCAGCACATCGGAATGTCGAAGCAGTGCTTATCCCAGTAGAAATAGCTGCGGATGGGTCGCCAGAAGTCGTCGAAATTCGCCAAGCGATCCCGCAGTTCATCAGTGATGGTCGTCATTTCTTCGGTGAGATTGGCCATGTCGTGAGCATTGTCTGCCATCTGTTTCGTGATGTTATACATCTGCTCCAAATAATTTATCGTGATCTGCTGCTCTTCGGCCATCTTCAAAATGTCATTCATTCTCTCTTTCAGAAAGTCCATGTTCTGCATGGTCGTCTGGCCCTGGACGCTGTTCTGGAATGGAATGGAGCTGTGCTGGATGGGAATTCCCAACGGCCGGGTGATGTCCTGGATCATCGCGATACCCACGGTGCGTATCTCGTTCTTGGCGATCTTGTCCAGCACCAGCATGTCGGCGGTGTTGCGCATGTCGTGGTCCGACTCGATCATCAACAGGTCCGGGTTCATCCGGGCTTCGGAGAAGTGCCGGTCGGCCGCGGCATACCCGAGGTTGGACGGCGCCGATCCAGGCAGGTAGTGGCGGTCGTTGTAACTCGGCTTGAAGCCGGGCAACGCCACCATGCCGACCAGCACGACCGCGCCGCTGATCGCGAAAATCGGCGCCGGCCAACGCACGACGGCGGTGCCGACCCGCCGCCACAGCCGGCCGCGGCTCTGGCCTTTCTTTTCGAACAGGCCGAAACGGCTGCCGACGAAAACGACCGCCGGACCCAGGGTCACCCCGGCCGCGACCACGACGATCATGCCGATGGCCACCGGTGCGCCCATGGTGTGAAACCAGGGCAGCCGCGCGAAGCTCAGGCAGTACGTCGCGCCGGCGATCGTCAGGCCAGATCCCAGCACAACGGGGGCGACGCTACGAAATGTCGTGTAGTAGGCGGTCTCCCGGTCTTCGCCGGCCGCCCGCGCTTCCTGGTAGCGCCCGATGAGGAAGATCCCGTAGTCCGTCCCGGCGGCGATCGCCAGCATCGTCAGGATGTTCGCGGCGAACGTGGTGAGCCCGAACGCGTTGTTATAGCCGAGCACCGCGACGATTCCGCGCGCACAGGCCAGTGCGACGAAGGTCATGAACAGCTGGATCAGTGTCGTGACGATCGAGCGGTACACCAGCAGCAGCATGATCGCGATCGCGCTCAGGGTGAACAACGTGATTTTGGCCAGGCTGTCGTTGCCGATGACGTGCATGTCGTCGGACAGCGCCGCCGGGCCGGTGACATAGGCCTTGACCCCGGGTGGCGCGGGTTCGTCGTCGACCACCTTGCGAACCGCTTCGACGGATTCGTTCGCCTGCGTGGTGCCCTGGTCACCGGCGAGGTTCACCTGGACGTAGGCGCCTTTGGCATCGGCGCTCTGCGCACCCGCCGCGGTGAATCTGTCCCCCCAGAAGTCCTGGATGTGCTGGACGTGTTCGGGGTCGCGGCGCAGCTTCCCGACGATGTCGTCGTAGTAGCGGTGCGCGGCGGCGCCGAGTGGCTGCTTGCTCTCCAGCACGACCATCACCGTGCTGTTCGAGTCGAACTCGCGGAAGTTGTGCCCCATCCGCATCATCGCCTGCATCGATGGTGCGTCCATGGGCGCCATCGGGGCGGAATGGTTTTCGCCGACGACTTCCAGGGTCGGGACGGCGACGTTGACCAGGACGGTCAGCGCGACCCAGCCCAAGATGACGGGAATCGCGAAGATGCGGACGAAGTGCGGGATGAACGGTCGGTGAGATGGCCTGGGTTCCGTGGTGGCGGCCATTGCCCGGGTGCCGCTCATGCGGACTTCACCAGGCAGAAGGTCTGGGCGTTGTGGCCGTTCACGCTGTGATGTTCGCGAAGGACGCCGTCGACGGTGATGCGGCAGCCGATGTGGTCGGCGTCGGTTTGGGCCATGATGTTGGCGCTCACCGCGGGCAGCGTGGTGGAAATGGTGTACGACCACGGCAGCGGCGCCCCGTTGACCTGGTGCGTGTTGGCGTCGGCGTCCCAGTAGTTGATGTTGGCGGTGCTACCGGACGGGCCGTCGATCTCGTACCTCACGACTTTGGGGTTGAACTGGACGATCTTGATCCCGGCCCCCGCGTTGGCGTTGAGGTCCTGCGAGGCGAACACTTTGTGCAGCCGCGTCACCACGAGTCCGGAAATCGCGAGGACGATCACGAGAAGCAACGGTATCCACCAGCGCCTGAGCAAACCGCCAATCGAAATCGTCCTCACTCGGGTCTCCTCCCGCCGGCCCATCCGCAGTTTTCTCGGGAAGAGACCAAGCCGCAGATCCATTCCGTCCGCCGCCATTGGCGTCCCAACGCTGTCGAATGAGCTCATGCCCGCTGGTCATCACTGCCGACGCCGATGGAACCTTCGCTCGGCTAACTATGCTAGACGGGAGGGCACGATGGCGTTCCGCTAGGTCCCTCGATGTGTCCAGCGTCATTACGGTAGGGCCGCGCGCCCGGTGATCGGCGGCAGGTCGGCCAGCGTCACGATCCCGGGCCTGGCCGCGACGACCGCCGGCACCGCGTTGGTCACCGGCATCGCGGTGTAGATCATGCCCAGACCCATGAATCCTGGCTCGGTCCAATCCTTCGGCGGCAGGCAATGAATCACCGTGCGCATATTGGGCAGGCCGAACACTTGGATGACGTGGCCGTGCTCCAGCGGTTTCGGCGGCACCACGTGACGCCGGTCGGCTCTGGCCAGCCGGACAGCTCGGCGGCGTCGACATCGACTTTGTCCTGTCCGTGGGCGTAGACACCGACCAGTTCCATATCCGGTCTGCCGATGATCGCGTGCAGCGAACGCCGCGCGATGTTGCCGGTCGTCCACTGGATCACCCGAAACGGACGATCAGCGCTGCGCGTGCTCATCGGGAGCTCCTTCGCCGGTGGCGAGTGGAGCCTAGTTTTTCAGGCGTCCAGCCGGGTGAATTGATCCTGGCGGTACTGCTCGACACAGGCGGCGCGCCGGATCTTGCCGCTGGTCGTGGTGGGGATTGACCCGGGCAATACCAGCACGAGGTCCCCGACATTTAAACCGTGCGCATTGGATATCGCTGAGATGACCTCGCTTTTGACGCAGGCGAGCCAGCGCATCGTCGCCTCGTCGGCGTCGCCGCGCTTCTTGAGCTCGATGACGGTGACCAGCTCCTCGGTACTGTCGACCGGAATCGATATCGCCGCGACCCGACCACCTGTGATCTCTTGGACCGTCGCCTCGATGTCCTCGGGATAGTGATTACGCCCACGGATGATCAGCAAATCCTTGACGCGGCCGACGATGAACAGCTCATCGGAGAAGATGAAACCCAGGTCGCCGGTTCTTAACCAGGGTCCGTCAGGCGTGCCCGGCGAAGGATCCACCAGCGTTGCGCCGAAGCAGCGCTGCTCCTCGGGCGGTTTGTGCCAATAACCGTCGGCGACATTGGCGCCATGTATCCAGACCTCGCCGACCAGGCCCTGCGGGCACTCGCGATTTGTGTCGCAGTCGACGATGCGGATCGTAGGGGATTGTGGCACTTGGTATTTGACCAGCGCTGTGCCGGTACCGGCCGTGCACCGCTGAGCGCGGCCCGCGGACAGCTCTCCGAGATCGAAGTGAACGGCCCCCGCTGAATCACTCCAGAGGCCGGTCGCTACGAAGACGGTTGCCTCCGCCAAACCGTATGAAGGACGCATCATACGGTCCTGAAAATTGAAGTGAGCAAACCGATCAGCGAAACGTCGCAAGGTGGCCGGCTCGACACGTTCGGCACCGCTGATGATGCCCAGCACCCCGCCGAGATCCAGCCCGGCCAGGTCACTGTCACTTGTTTTGCGGGCGGCCAAGTCAAAGGCGAAGTTGGGCGCGGCCGACCACGCATGAGGATTCTCGGCCAGCGATCGCACCCATCTGGCCGGCCTTTCCAAGAACGAAATCGGGCTGGTCAGATCGACGCGATGGCCGTTCAGGATGGGCGCGCAGATTCCGAGCATCAAACCCATGTCGTGGTAGAAGGGCAACCACGACACCATCGTGGTATCCGATGGGGCTACCAGGCCGGCGTCCGCGAAGAAGCCGCGCATCAGCTGCTCGAGATTCACCTGCAGGTTGCGGTGCGAGATCATAACGCCGGTCGGCAGTCGGGTCGAACCCGAGCTGTACTGCAAATACGCGATGCGGGGCAAATCAGCTGCGGTAAAGCCGATTTCGCCGGCGACGTCCAGATTCATCGAATCGATCTCGACGATCTTTGGAACAGTGTCCATACCTGATTGGTCAACGTATTCGGCGATATCGTCCGCGACCGCGTAGGTGGTGAGAATCACCGAAGGCGACGTGTCGGCGAGGATCGCACTGACGCGCTCATGACTCGAGCCGCGGTGCGGCAACGGAAGCGGAACTGCGATGAGCCCGGCCTGGATGGAGCCCAGGAATGCCGCAACGTAATCAAGGCCCTGGGGAGCCAGTATTACTGCCCTGTCCCCGGCCGATCCATAAGGGCGGAGTTCGCTTGCGAGATTGAGTGTTCGGCGGGATAACTGCGACCACGTGCGGGTCTCGGGAACACCCGCCCAGTCGTCTTCGTAATTGGTGAAAGTGAACGCCACGTCATGGGGCCGCAGGCTGGCACGGCCGTGCAGCATCGAGAGAACGGATGACTGGGGGTTCAGCGTTGTCGGCGTCACATTACGTCCGTACTAGTTGGTCGAGTCGGTCGATCGGGGTCAGTGGTCGGCTTCGCCTGCGCCGTGCGACAACACGGACATGGCACCGGCAAGGATCTGCGAAAACGGGTCAGCGCCGCCGCCGAATGTGGCCTGGTTGGCCGGCGCAGTGACTTCCGCTGGGTCGAAGCCGTGCACCGGGTCCACCTGAACCGGGGCGGTCGAAGGGTCGTCGTTTCGCGAATAGCCCGTATTCACCCGGGGGATCAGGATTGCGTCGAGCTTGTTGAGCGTGCCCTCGTCAATCCCGATGTATTTCAGCGGCATGACAAGAGGAAGGTGCTTCTGCGGGACCATGATCGTCGTGTCTTTCGCCCCCCTGGAGTTGATCGTGGTTCTGATGTTCTGAGGCGGCGCCATGCTCGGGTTCGTGAACGCCACCGCGGTGTGACCGGTGAACAGGCCCATGAGCGTGTTGGCGAGAGCGAACAGGTTATCCGGCCGATCGGGGAAGTCCGCGATGGAGTCGTAAGCAGCCACGAACCTATTGGTGTCGTACTGACTCTCGTACGGGGGTGGCATGCGGTAGTCGAGTGCGGGAACAACGCTGCCGACCGGGAACATGGAAGTCAGGAAACTCTGACCGAAGGCGTGATGCCCGATCGGGTCGCCGAAGGTGGCGAAATTCAGTCTGTCCGGTGGGGGAGCAGCCGGGTCATTTGCCAGCCGCGCCTGTGCGCCATCGACGACGAACCCGCCCTCGGACAAGCCGATCGCTGTACCGGGGCGACCGCTTTTGATCGCCGCATCGAGGTTGTCTATTCCCACGTCGACCGACTCGCCGACGCTGGGGCCGTCGACACCCAGGCCGGGGAACAGCTCATCGATCTTGCCGATGCCCGGGAAGAGTCGCTCCAGCACGTGCCCCTGAACTTGGCCTGCCGGATAACGGACGGTTTCGCGCTTCTGGCCCGGGAACCATTGGGCCCCTTCCTGGCGGATGTACTCGTCGTAGGGGATGCCCAGAACGTCAGCGCCCCCGAGGGCAAACGCTGTCTGGTCGCTCGGCACACCGGGAGTCGGTGGACCGCCGATCGGCGTGTCGTCGGCCGACGCTGTGCGGACCCCGAAATAGCCTGTGGCACCGACAGTTACCAGCGCCGCAACTCCTGCAAGTAGTTTCTTCATCCCTACCTCTGACCGCTCGGCTTCTCTAGTTTCACATACATGTCGCGTCCTTGCCGGTCACTACTCGGCGGGTCGGGCGGTGAGTCGTGACGGCCACCAGTTCGCGCGCCCGACCAGCGCGGCGATGGCGGGCACTGTGATGGTGCGTACCAGGAAGGTATCCAGCAAGATTCCCACACCGATCACGAAACCGCCTTGGGCCACGGTGCCGATGCTGGAGAACAACAGACCGCACATCGAGGCAGCGAAGATCAGACCTGCCGCGGTGATAACGCCGCCTGTCGAGCTTAGGGTGCGAATAATGCCGTAACGCATGCTGTGTGGAGATTCTCCGCGCATTCGCGAGACCAGCAGCATGTTGTAGTCGGCTCCGACCGCGACCAAGACCACGAACGCTAGCGGGGGCACGCTCCAGTGCAATTGCTGGCCGAGGATGAATTGAAATACCAGCGCGCCGACGCCAAGTGCCGACAAATACGAAACGATCACCGATGCAACGAGATAGAGCGGCGCGACGACCGCACGCAGCAGCGCTATCAAGGTCAGTAGCACAACCAACAGCGTTACCGTGACGATGAACCGGATGTCGTGTTGGTAGTAGTCGCGCGTGTCCTTCAGGCCAACGGTGTATCCCGCCATCGATATCGTGGCGTCGGCCAATTTTGTATTGGGTTGGGCGCCCCGAGCGGTCGCGGTGATCGCGTTGACCTGATCCATGGCTTGGGTGCTGAACGGATTTAGTTTGGTTTGCACCAAGTACCGCACCGAGTGGCCGTCGGGCGAAATGAATACCTTGGCTGCCTTCTGGAACTCCTCTAAATGAAGCAGCTGGGCCGGGATATTGAACCCGGCCATCGCCGGTTGTGCTGCATCATGTTTCAGCGACAACAGAAACGTCGCGGCCTCGTCGAGGCCGGCGCCCAGCTGTTTGACTTGGTCGACGAGTTGTGTCACCGCGTCAGCCACTTGGCGGCTTCCACCGGCGAATTGGTCTGCGCCATCTTGCAGGCTGCTCAGGTTGGCCTGCAGGCCACCGGGCCGATCCATTCCCATGGACTGCATCACCCTGGTGAGGGTCGTCAACGAACCACGCACTCGGTCTACCGACGCATTCAGGCTCTGTTTGTCCGGGAACGACTGCAGTTGCCCCGCAAGATCATTGATCGCATCGAGGTCTTCCTGATCTCGCCCGCCGGTCAGCCGTTCGAACTCCCCGCGGGTGGCGCTGCAGGATTCATCGATATCGCAGACCGGGTTCCCCTGCAGCGCCGTCAGCACCGGGCCTATCCAGGCGAACATGTTCTTGCCGGCTGAGAAGTTCCAACCCATGGCGTTGCTGAGGGAGTTGACGTGGTCGACGAGCTTGGCTGCGGTGTCGACCTCCTTGACCAAGGTGTCGCCGCTGTTCTGGTTTTTCATCGATGACAGGGAGTCGATCAAGTTCTGGATGCTGACAGAGAGCTGGCTGACTTGGCCGCGTACGTCGCTGAGGTTGCCGGCCAGCGTGTCGGCCCCTGCGGCCAGCCGGTTGAGGTCATTGGTGTGGTCGTTGATCAGGGTAGACCCGCCGGCCAGAAAGGTGCCGATAGCGCCCGCCTGATAGGTGGCTCTGAATTGTTCCGGCACGTTTCCGGTGGGGCGGGTGATGCCGCTGATTGCAGCGATGTTCGGCAGCTGGCTCACCCGGTCCGCCATTTGTTCCAAGTCTGCAAGGGCCTGCGGTGTGCGCAGGTCATGCGGTGATTGGACGAGGATGTATTCCGGGATGGACTGATTCACCGGGAAATGGCGATCCAGCGCGGTGTATCCGATGGAGCTCGGGGCAGACGATGCTAAGGCTTTGCGATCGTCGTAGTTGTAGCGCACCAAGCCGGCGCAGCTGGCCAGGATGACCAACACCAGCAGACTGGCAACCAGGTGGACCTTCGGCCGGCGCACAATGCGGATGCCGGACCTTCGCCAGAACCGAGCGGTCAGTTCGCGCCGTGGCTTGACCCAACCGCGCGGTCCGGCGAGCACCAGAATCGCCGGCAGCAACGTCACCGCGGCGAGGAATGCCACGCCGATCCCGATCGCCGATGCGGCTCCGACCGTCTTGAACACGCCCATTCGGGCGAAGCTGATGAGCAGAAAAGTGATTCCCACGGTGACCGCGGATGCCGCGATCACTTTCCCGGTCGAGATCAATGCCTTCTTTACCGCTTGATCACAATCTGCGTCGATCCGCAAATAGTCGTGATAACGGCTGATCAGAAAGACCGCGTAATCCGTTCCGGCGCCGGCCATTATCGCGCTCAGGAATACGATGGACTGGTTCGAAACGCCCGAGCCAGTCAGATAGGAGTAGCCAGCGACCACCGCCTGCGCGATCACCAGGGATGTCCCGATCGTCGCCAACGGCAGCAGCATGGTGACCACGCTGCGGTAAACGACCAGCAGAACGATGAGAACCAGAACGGCGATCGTCAGCTCTATCGGCATTCGATCCCGTTGTCCCGCGACCGTAAGGTCGGCGACGGTGCCCGCAGGTCCGGTGAGGTTTGCCGTCAGGGATGTTCCGGCCGGGGCCTGTGCTCGGGCTTGTTCTGGGGCTTGTTCTAAGGCGTGTTTGACGATGTCGCCGATCCGGTTGTAAGCGGCATAAGACCCCGGGGTGCCCAACTCGCCCGCAACGCCGACCGGCAGCACCCAAGCCTTGTGGTCCTGACTGGTCACAATCGAACGCAGGGGCGGCATGCTGACGAAATCCTGCAACATCACGACGTCTCGGGTGTCCCGGCGCAGCGCGTCCACCAGTTTGCGGTACGTGGCTTCGTCGGCAGGGCGCAGCCCCTTGTCGTCGGTCAGGACGACCAACAGCAGATCTTCGGAGCCCGATTCGTGAAACGCTTTGGTCATTTTTCGAGCGGCGACGCTCGACGGCGCATCAGCGGGCAGGATGGTGAGCGGATGCTTCTGAGCCATGTCGCCCAGGGATGGGAAAGTCAGCGGTAGCGCGACGGCGATCGCGACCCAGATCCCGATCACTACCCAGGGCCACCGCACCACGAGACTGGCTAGCCGTTGCATATCGCGCTCACCGCCGGTGAAGTCATGCATTTTCGGCAAATGCCCAAGCCAACGAATTGCCCCACGCTATGCGACGCGTCCCCAATGCCCGCTGCCGGCGACTCGTCCGCAGACGGACTTCATCGCCTCCATGTAACGGGTGACGGATTTCTGAGCGACCGGGTTGTCGGGATGCATGATCGCCATCACCGTGCCCTCGCCGTACCGGAAGACGTAGATGGTGAGTTGATAGGAGTATCGCCCGTCAGGGTAGATCCCGATATTGTTCGCAAGGCCCAAGTCAGCTGCCGCGAGAATGGCGTTGAGCGGAGCAGCTCCGCCGTGCAAGAAGTTCGACACTGGGAAGTTAGGCCGTGGCCAGCTCAACCACGGCGCTAACTCCAACACGCGGTAATAAGGGACCTTCGCCATCTCCAGACCTGAATCGAACGAAGCCTGGGCTGCCCATGCCGCATTGCTGAAAGAGGTCGCAGCTATCGGCACGGTGACCGGGATCAAGCCGGTAAACCAACCCTGCGTCATGAAATTGTCCGAGGCCGCCCGAGAATCCCTGGGAGTGAGCCCGTAATAGGTCAGCGCACCCGTAAACTCATGCTCCACCAAGGCGAGGCAGGCGAACAAGCCGCCAACGAAGCGCGCGCCGGTCGCCATGCAGGCTGATTCGAATCGCTGCGTCTGTCCGGTGTCCATCAGCAGTTCGGAGGCCATGTCGCTGCTAGTCGACTCCGACGGGTTGCCCAGCGGCAGTGGGAATTCAGGAAATCCACCATCGTTGTTCTCGGCGAAGTCGATCCACGCGCGTACTTGAGGCGAATCGACGGTCAAAGTTGACGTGTATTCGCGCTCGCGGGAACAGAAATCGTCAAAGCTGCCGGCATCGGGCAGCGTAAGGGGCTTACCGCCGCCACTCAACGCCGAATACATTCCGTTGGCTTCCAGCATCGTCGTGCCAATCAGTGTCGCGTCTCCGTGGACGTGGTCCATGGCAGCAAAGAACGCAAAGTGGTTCTCGCACTGGATTATTCCGAAAACGAAGCAGCCCCACTCCAACGGATTCGGTATGCCCACGACGTGAGCGCGTATTTCGTCAACCGTCATGTCGCCGTGATCGATCGGCGCGAATTCAATATCAGCCGGATCGGTTAGGGCATGCCGTACGAACTGTCCGTCACCGGTGTGCTCGAACCAACTGCGGAAGGTGTCGTGCCGACGCAAGTATGCGTTAAGGGCCCGGTCCATGGCGGAAATATCGCATTGCCCGGCCACGTCGCAGCTGGCGATGATTTGCCGGGAAAAGGTCAGCCCCGCGGTGCTTCGTTCATGGTAGTTACGAAGGTGTTGGCCCTGCATGTAGCTGACCGGCACCGAACTGACCGGCGCTTGCCGGACCTTTTCGGCAGCCGCGGCCGTCGGGTGCCAGGAGGTGACTGATCCTGGCGTCAGCGTCCACTCTTCGAGTGAGCCGACGGTAATTTTCCCTATGCGCAAAACTACGTCCTCCTCGATGCGAACCGCCGCGGTCCGGCCACGCTGGCGGCGAGACCAAGATAACCTTCTCCGCTGCGGCCGGGGCTCAGCACCGGACGCGCCGGGGACACTCTCAGTAAGTTGACATAAAGCCACGCGGCGTGAGACCAAGCTGCCAGCCATATTTCGCGTAGGGTACCCCGTGGCGACGCCGCATTTACGATACGGGCTGCGGGAGTGATTCTGTAGCGCGGCCCAGTGCCGCCCGCAGTGATCTCATCTTCACGGCCGAGCAGGGCTCAAGCAGGAAGGACAACCGCATGGCATCCGTCGCAGGTCATCAGGGGCCGGCAGCGGCCTTCGCGATCGTTGGCTACGCGGCGCGTTTCCCGGGTGCCGCTGATGCAAACGAGTTCTGGCAGGTGCTGCGGCACGGCCGGGACGCGGTATCGGACGTGCCCCAAGACCGATGGGATGTCGACGAATTCTTCGACCCTGATCCCGACACGCCCGGGAAGATTGCGACCCGTCGCGCAGGTTTTGTCGATGACGTGACGGGGTTCGACGCGCCGTTTTTCGGTATGTCGACACGCGAGGTCAGGCTGCTGGACCCGCAGCATCGGCTGCTGCTGGAGACGGCGTGGCGGGCGGTGGAGCATTCAGGCACCGCGCCGACGGCTTTGGCGAATACCAACACCGGTGTGTTCGTCGGGTTGGCCACCCACGATTACCTGGGAATGGCGTCGGCCGAGCTGACTTTCCCCGAAATCGAAGCGTATATGGCAATCGGGACGTCGAATGCCGCAGCAGCTGGCCGGATCAGCTACCGGTTGGGGCTGCAGGGCCCTTCGATGGCCGTCGACACGGCGTGCAGCTCGTCGTTGGTGGCAATTCATCAGGCATGCCAAGCGCTCCGCTCGGGGGAATGTGACCTCGCGCTGGCCGGCGGTGCCAACGTCCTGCTCACTCCTGCGACCATGATCACTTTTTCCCGCGCGCACATGCTCGCGCCCGACGGCCGGTGCAAGACCTTCGACGCGGCCGCAGACGGCTACGTGCGGGGTGAGGGTTGTGGCGTCATCGTCGTCAAGCGGCTGGAGGACGCGATGCGCGACGGTGACCGGATCCGGGCCGTGATCCGGGGCAGCGCGATCAATCAGGACGGCGCTTCGGGTGGTTTGACGGTGCCCAATGGCGTTGCCCAGCAACGCGTTATCGTCGAGGCGCTGAAGCGTGCCGGGGTCGCACCCGGCGACGTCGGATACCTGGAGGCCCATGGCACCGGGACATCGCTGGGCGACCCGATCGAGGCTCAGGCAGCAGGTGCGGTGTTCGGCGTGGGGCGCGACGCGAGCCGGCCGCTGTTGATCGGCTCGGCAAAGACGAATATCGGCCACCTGGAAGCTGCCGCGGGAATCGCGGGCGTGATCAAGGTGATCCTGTCGCTCGAGCACGAGTTGCTGCCGCCGCACCTGCACTTTCGCAATCCGTCGCCGCACATTCCGTGGGACCGGCTTGCGCTGCAGGTTGTGCAAGAGGCCACTCCGTGGGAACGCGACGGCCGGCCGCGTATCGCGGGAATCAGCTCATTCGGATTCGCCGGAACCAACGCGCACGTCGTCCTCGAGGAAGCGCCGCAACAGGTCAGTGAGGTCGCGGTCGCACCGAGTCGGATCGACCAGTCCGGGCATCGACGATTCGGCGTACTTCCGCTATCGGCGCGCACGCCCGCCGCATTGGTTCAGCTTGCCGATCAATATCGCTCCTGGCTCAGCGCCCACCCGGAGGCCAGCTTGGCGGACGTGTGCTTTACCGCCGGGGTGGGCCGAGCACACTTCGAACACCGTGCCGCGTTGGTAGTCGATTCCAAGGAAATTGCCGGCGAGTTGCTCGGTGCGCTCGCCGACGACCGCCCGGCGCCTGGCCTGGTGCGCGGGGTATCCGACGACAAACCGAAGACGGCGTGGTTGTTCACCGGGCAGGGCAGCCAGTACCCCGGCATGGCAAAAGAGCTGTTCGACACCGCGCCGGTGTTCGCCGAGACACTGACCCGCTGTGCCGCAGTGGTCGCCGACGTTCTCGAAAAACCATTGCTGGACGTGATTTTCGATGCGGATGCGCCGAACAGCGAAGAGACGCTGCGGCAGACCTCGTACGCGCAGCCCGCTTTGTTCGCGGTGGAGATGGGCCTGGCCAGCCTCTGGCAGTCATGGGGCTTCGAACCCGACGTGGTGCTGGGGCACAGCGTCGGCCAGTATTCGGCGGCCTGCGTCGCGGGCGTGTTCAGTCTCGAGGATGGCGCGCTGCTGATGGCGGAGCGCGGCCGCCTTTTCGGCAGTTTGCCTGCCGGTGGCCGGATGGTCGCGGCCTTTACCGCCGCCGAGCGGGTCGAGAGCCTCACCGACGAGTTCCCGAGCCTATCGGTGGCCGCCTACAACGGTGTTAACACCGTGTTGTCCGGGCCCGCGCAAGATCTGGACAAGGCGGTCGCCCGGTTGATGGCTGACGGTGTCCGGTGTGACTGGCTGGAGACCAGCCACGCGTTCCACTCGGCGCTGCTGGAACCGATCCTCGACGAGTTCGAGTCATATGCGAACCGGTTCAATTTCAGTTCGCCACAACGGCTTTTAGTGTGTAACCGCACCGGCGCCGCGCTTGGCAGGAGCGTGACGCTCGATGGCGCCTATTGGCGCCGCCACGCGCGCCAACCGGTGGAATTCGCCAAAAGCGTGCGCACACTTGCCGATTTGGGTTGCAAAGTGTTGCTGGAGGTGGGCCCTCAACCGGTGCTCACCGCTGCAGCGTTGCGGGCCTGGCCTGACCCGGCCACTACACCGCGCGCGATCGCGTCATTGCGTCGAAATACCGTCGACCACCGCCAAATCACCGAAGCCCTTGCCGACGCGTACGTCCTGGGCCATCTGCCCGACTTCGGCGCGCTGCGACAAGGGTCGGCGCGAAAGCTCGACCTGCCGACGTATCCGTTCCAGCATCGCCAGTACTGGTACCGAGACAATCGGGAGCGCCCCCACCAAGAACAGAACATTGCTGCGCGTACTGAAGCCGTCCGGCTTCTCGAGGACGATCGGATCGAGGAACTCGCCGCGCTGCTCGACGGTGCGAGCGGCAATCAGCAGACTGTCGACGTGCTGACGAAGCTTGCCGCACAACACAATCAGCAGCGTCAAACCCGGTCGATCGCGGACGGCCGCTACGAGGTCCGTTGGGAGAAATATGCTGCCGCGGTCCCATCTGCGCAAGCCGGTCAGGGGTCTACCTGGCTGATCATCGGCGATGACGGCAATGTCACCCAGCCCTTGGTCGACGCGTTGACCGCCCATGGGCACCAGCATCGGATTCTCAGGTTGCCGGTGTCCGACGCGGACGAGGAACAACTCGAGGTTGGGTTGCGCGCTGCGGTAGCAGAGGATCCGACGCTACGAATCGTCGATGTCGCGGCCCTCGACACCGGCAGCGCACCATCAATGCGCTCGCTGCTGCGGATGCAACACCGAGTCCTTGGGGGAACACGGCGGATCTTCCGCGCGGCGGTTGCCGCAGAATTGCGCAGGCCCATCTGGATGGTGACTCGCGGCGCACAACGAGTCATCGACACCGACACCGTGTCACCAGATCAGAGTTGCCTATGGGGATTTGGTCGTGCCGCCTCGCTGGAGTTTCCGCAAGTGTGGGGTGGACTGGCGGATCTGGCCGGCGCCAGCGCCGACGAATGGTCGCTGTTCATCAACCAGGTGCTGGCGGCATCGCCCGACTCGGTCACCGAAGACCAACTGGCCTTGCGCGATGAAGCGGTTTACGTTGCCCGGCTGGTTCGACGGGTTGGGCCGGCGGGCGCGACACCGCTGGCACTGCGCGACGACGCAACGTATTTGGTGACCGGTGGACTAGGTGCGATCGGACTGGAAATCGCCGGATACCTGGCCGTCCACGGCGCCCGGCATCTGGCGCTGACCGGCCGACGCTCACCCAGCGATGCCGCGCAGCAGCGCATCGATGCGCTCTGCGAACAGCACGGCTGCGAAGTCCGGGTTGTCGCAGCAGATGTCGCCGACGCGCACGACGTCGCACGCCTGTTAGCCACCATGCAGGCCGAATTGCCGCCGTTGGCCGGCATCGTCCATGCCGCAGGTGAGATCGGTACCACCCCGCTGAGCGTCCAGGACGATTCCGAAGTAGATCGGGTGTTCGCCGGCAAGGTCTGGGGCGCTTGGCATTTGAGCGAAGCGGCCGCTGACCTGCAACTGGACTTCTTCCTGAGCACCTCATCGATCGCCTCGGTATGGGGTGGATTCGGTCAGACTGCCTACGGCGCGGCTAACGCCTTTCTCGACGGGCTGGCCTGGCGGCTGCGTGAGCACGGTGTCCGCGGGATCAGCGTTAATTTCGGTCCGTGGTCGGTGGGCATGGCCGACCAGCAGGCCCGTGCCCAACTGGGTAAGCGCGGGATCAAGACGTTGTCACCTGCGGACGCACTGGCGGGTATGGCCGATCTCATGGCGGCTTCGTCCGCGCAGGGGGCAGCCAATGGGACTGTGGCCCGCATCGACTGGGCCCGCTTTCTGCCGCTGTACCAGCAGGCGGGCCGGCGAGCGTTCCTGGCGGAGCTGGAACGTGAGGTGCCCGATACGGCGCCGACGCCAACTCTGTCTGGGAAGACCCAGCTTGTCGAGCGGCTCACGAACGCACCGGTGCAGCACCGCAAGAAACTTCTCGCGGATTACTTGCGCGACGCCGTGGCCGAGGTGACGCGCGTCGACGCCGCGGAGATCCGCGAGGATGCGGGATTCTTTGATCTCGGCATGGATTCGCTGATGGCCGTCGAGTTGCGGCGCCGCATCGAGCAAGGAGTGGGTAGGGAAATACCGGCGACGCTGGCGATGGATTACCCGCGTCTGTCCGATGTGGTGGATTACCTGCTCGGCGACGTGCTCGGATTCAGCGAGCAGGCGCCCGCCAAGTCAGGGCCTGCGCTGGCCTCGGCCGTGACGACGCGCACCGATGAGCCGATCGCGATCGTCGCGGTATCGTGCCGTTTCCCCGGCGCACCCGACCCGGAAGCTTTCTGGGAGGTGCTGTCCGGCGGTGTCAATGCGATCCGGGAAGTCCCGGAGGACCGATTCGACATCGACGAGTTTTACGACCCGGATCCAGAGACCGCGGGCAAGATCTACAGCCGCTTCGGGGGATACCTCGACGGCATCGACGGATTCGATCCCGAATTCTTCGGCATCTCCCCGCGCGAGGCTGTGTGGATCGAGCCGCAGCAGCGGCTGATGCTCGAAACCGCGTGGGAAGGCCTCGAAAGGGCTGGGTATTCCCCGGCGACGTTGCGCGGCAGCCGAACCGGCATTTTCGTCGGCGTGGCTGCCAACGAGTATGCGCATCTGCTATCCGCCGAGGCGGTTGACAAAATCGAGCCGCACTTCATCACCGGCAACGCGCTCAATGCAATTTCGGGTCGGGTTGCCTTCGCGCTCGGGCTGGAAGGACCGGCGGTGGCGCTCGATACCGCGTGCAGCTCGTCGTTGGTGGCCGTGCATCAGGCCTGCCAGGCATTGCACTCCGGCGACTGCGATTTGGCGCTGGCCGGCGGGGTGAACGTCTTGCTGAGTCCGGTAACCAACATCGCCGCCTCACGCGCCAGAATGCTTTCCCCCGTCGGGCGATGCAAGACCTTCGACGCCTCCGCCGACGGCTATGTGCGCGGCGAAGGCTGCGGGATTCTGGTGCTCAAGCGGTTAAGCGATGCGGTGCGCGACGGCGACCGGGTTTGCGCGGTCATCCCGAGCAGTGCGGTCAACCAAGACGGCGCTTCCAGCGGTTTGACGGTGCCCAATGGTGGTGCACAGCAACGGCTCATCGGAACAGCGCTGGCTCGTGCCGGTCTGACCGGCGGGGACGTCGACTATCTCGAGGCGCACGGAACAGGCACCCCGCTCGGTGATCCAATCGAGGTGCAGGCGGCCGGGGCTGTTTACGGTGCCGCCCGCGACGCGGACCGGCCATTGCTGATGGGTTCGGTGAAGACCAACATCGGCCACCTCGAGTCGGCGTCTGGGGCCGCCGGACTGATCAAGGTTGTGTTGTCTTTGCAGCACGGAATGCTGCCGCAGAGCCTGCACTTTGACACACCCTCGCCGCATATCCCGTGGGACTCCTTGCTGGTGCGGGTCGTGGACGAGCCGACTCCTTGGCAGGCGAGCGGTAGGCCGCGGCGCGCAGGCGTGAGTTCCTTCGGATTCACCGGCACGAACGCGCACGTGCTGATCGAGGAGGCCCCGCCGCAATCCCCAGTCGCAGCCGCACCGGAACCGGCCAACATCGATGAATCGGTCAACGTGCTGCCGCTGTCTGCACGGTCACCGGAGGCACTGGCGGCGTTGGCGCGGCGCTATGGAGCCTGGCTGGACGAGCATCCAGCGGTCGACATCGCCGATGTGTGCCTCACGGCCGGGGCGGGGCGTTCGCATTTCGAGCACCGAGCCGCGCTAGTGGTGGATTCGGTTGTAAGCGCCCGCGACAGCCTGGCCGAGCTGGCCGAGAACAAGCTGCGACCCGGCATGATACGTGGCGAGTGCACTGACCGGCCGACGACGGCGTGGCTGTTCACCGGGCAGGGCAGCCAGCATCCGGGGATGGCCCGCGAATTGTTCGACGCTGAGCCGGTTTTCGCAGAGACAGTGACACGTTGCGCGGACGCGGTCAAGGGCATACTGGCCCGCCCGCTGCTGGAGGTGCTGTTCGCCACCGACCGCGAGACCGGCGGTGAGGCCGGAGAGACGCTGAAGCACACGTCGTTCGCCCAGCCGGCGCTTTTCGCCGTCGAGATGGGTCTGGCCCGGCTGTGGCAGTCCTGGGGCGTGGAGCCCGATGTGGTGCTGGGGCACAGCGTGGGCCAGTACGCGGCAGCGTGTGTGGCCGGGGTGTTCAGCCTCGAGGACGGTGCACGGCTAATGGCCGAGCGTGGCCGGCTGTTCGGCAGTCTGCCCGAGGGCGGCCGGATGGTCGCGGTGTTCGCCGACGCCAAGCACGTCGAGGAAATCGCCAGCGAATTTTCTCGGATTTCTCTCGCCGCCTACAACGGCCCCAACTCGGTGCTGTCGGGTCCGGGTGAGGATCTGCAGCAGATAGCCACCAAATGTGGCAACGACGGGATCCGCTGCAGCTGGCTGGAAACCAGTCATGCCTTCCATTCGGAGTTGCTGGAGCCGGTGCTCGGCGAATTCGAGTCATACGCTAGGCAATTGCAGTACGCCATGCCGACGTTGCCGCTGGTCTGCAACCGCACCGGCACCGTCCTCACCGCGGAAACCCCGCTGGACGCTCCATACTGGCGGCGGCATTCCCGCCAGCCGGTGCAGTTCGCCGAAAGCGTGCGCACTGTGGCGGCACTGGGATGCTCGGTCTTGATGGAGATTGGTCCGCAACCGGTTCTGACCGGGGCTGCGGTCCAAGTCTGGCCGGAGCATTTGGCCGCGCCGCGCGCGATCGCTTCTCTGCGCAAGGGCGTCGGCGACCAGCGCCAGATCGCTGAAGCGCTGGCCGCGGCCTATGTCAGCGGTCATCGGCCCAACTTCGCTGCGCTGCATCACCAACCTCGCCGCAGGCTCGAACTGCCGACTTATCCGTTCCAACGCCGTCGCTTCTGGCCCAAGACTTCCGGCACCGCCGGCTTCGACGGACAGGGCGCGGGCGCATCCGGAATCGTTGGCGGTGCAAAAGATCTCGCCTCCGGGGACTCTGTCTACACCAGCAGGCTGTCGGTCAAATCGCAACCGTGGCTTTCCGATCACGTCATCTACGGCACCGTTGTGGTGCCCGGGGCGACGTACGCGGCGATGGCCTTGGCCGCCGTCGGGCCACCGGCCCGGGTGCAAGACGTCTTTTTCTATGAGCCGATCATCTTGCCGGAGAAGACTTCCCGCGAGGTGCAGCTGACGTTGCATCCGCTTGAGGACGGCGGCGGCTGGAGCTTTCGGGTGCACAGCCGCCCATACGGCGTCCGTGACACCGAATGGGCGTTTAACGCCGACGGCACTGTCGTCACCGGTATCGAGGACGAGCCGGTAGCCGAATCAGCGGAGCCCATCGACGCGGTCATCGAGTCAATGGAGCGTACGCGCCCGCAGCAACTGTTCGAGACCTTCGCCGACATGGAGCTGGCATGGGGGCCCGCCTGGTCAAATTCCCTGAAATCGCTGTGGGTCGGCGAGGGTGAGGCGATCGGTGATGTCATCGTCGGCGCAGAACTCACCGAACATCTCGGAACCGAACCGATTCACCCGGTGCTGCTCGACCTGTGCACCGGAGTTGCCTTTCCGGCATTCCCAGCCCTACTTGCGGCCGAACAAGGGGTTTCCGACCTGTTCTTGCCGTTGCGCTACGGACGAGTAGAGCTGCGCGAGAAAATGCCTCGGCGGTTCTACTGCCGCGCCAAGTGGCACACCAGCGGCCTGGACGTTGAAACCCAAGTCTTCGACCTGGATTTCGTGGACCGGGATGGCCGCCGCCTCGGCGGGATTCGTGAGTTCACAGTCAAACGCGCTCCCCGCGAAGCGTTGTTGCGCGGGCTCGGCGGCGATGCCACCCGGCTGCTGTATACCCTCGGCTGGCACGAGGTGCCGCCGCCGGCATCGAGCGACGACCCGCCGAACACGATCGGCACTTGGCTGATTGCCGGATTCGACGAACTGGCGGCCAAGCTGCCCGGCTGCATCTCCTTTGACCGGAGAACAGATCCGGAGCAATTGGGGCAGCTGCTGGCACAGGCTCACGGGCGCGGTATGCCGTTCTGCGGCGTCGTCTGGCGTAGCACCGGACCGGGCGTAGAAGAGTCGAGCGCTGAGTCCGCTGCACGGCTGGAGACCGAGGTCGGCCACTTGCTCAGTGCCGTGCACACCGTGCAGGGCGATCCGGCGATCAAACTTCCCGGTGGACTGTGGATCATCACCGAACGAGCTGTGGCGACCGAATCCGGCGAGCCGGTCGACCCGGTGCAGGCGGCGTTGTGGGGACTCGGGCGCACCGTCGTCAATGAGGAACCGGGTTTGCGATGCCGGCTCATCGACTGCGACGGCTCAGAGGACGCCGTGCACTCGCTGGCAGACCTTCTCGGCGCACCGAGCCAAGCCCTCAACGAACCCGAACTCGCGTTACGGCAAGGCAAGTTCCTGGCGTCCCGGTTACTGCAATGGTCGCGCAGCGGTCATCTCGCGTTACCGCGAGCAACTGATTATGCGCTGGCGCCCACGGAACGCGGCGCGATCGACAACCTGCGCCTGACCGAGGCGGAAGTGCCGCCGCCGGACGACGGCTATGTGCAGGTCCGAGTTGAAGCCGCTGGTTTGAACTTCCGGGATGTGCTCAATGTGCTGGGCCTCTACCCCGGCGATCCGGGCCCGATCGGCGGCGACTTCGCTGGCGCCGTCACCCAGGTGGGTGGCGGCGTCAGCGGACTCGAGGTGGGCATGCGCGTCTACGGATTCATGCAGGGCGCGTTCGCCAGCAGGTTCAACGTGCCGGCCCAGTTGCTGGCGCCGATTCCCGACCGCCTGAGCGCGGTAGCCGCGGCGACCATTCCCGCTGCGGCACTCACGGCCCGACTCGCATTCGACTGGGCGCAGCTGAAGCCGGGTGACCGTGTGCTCATCCACGCCGCCAGCGGTGGTGTCGGACTGGCCGCCATCCAGATGGCCCAGCAGCACGGGGCGGTCGTCTTCGCCACCGCAAGCACCTACAAACGCGCGACGCTGCGCAAGCTGGGTGTGAAATACGTCTACGACTCGCGCAGTACCGATTTCGCCGATCAAATCCTCGTTGATACTGACGGTGCCGGCGTCGATGTGGTACTCAACAGCCTGACCAATGAGGGGTTTGTCGAAGCGACCGTACGGGCGACGGCCCAAAACGGCCGGTTCGCCGAAATCGCCAAGCGAGACATCTGGACTCGCGAACAGATGGCGGCGGCCCGTCCCGATATCGCCTACGAGATCGTTGCGCTGGATACGGTTACCTTCGATGAGCCCGAGCGTATTCGTGGCTTGCTGGGCGAGGTGTCGGACGGGTTGGCTCAAGGGGAGTGGGCGCCACTACCCGCCGAGATCTACCCCCTGACCGAGGCGAAGACGGCTTTCCGCCGGATGCAGCAAGCGCGGCATATCGGAAAGATCGTGCTGCACATGCCGAATCCGTTGCAGCCGCGCGGCGATCGCAGCTATCTGATCACCGGTGGCCTCGGTGCTATCGGTCTGTACACGGCGGCCTATCTGGCCCAACTCGGTGCTGGTGACATCGTGTTGACCAGCCGGCGCGAGCCGGATGCGCAGGCACAACAGGCAATTGAGGACATCACCGAGCGCTACCGCTGCCGCGTCCACACCTTCGCGGCCGATATCGGCGACGAGACGCAGGTCGCCCAGTTGCTGGAGCGGATCCGCGCGGAGTTACCGCCGCTCGCGGGAGTGGCGCACTTGGCAGGAGTGCTCGACGACGCGCTGCTGTCACAGCAGAGCCTGGAGCGTTTCCGCACGACGTTGGCGCCCAAGGCGTTCGGCGCCATCTACTTGGACCGGTTGACGAAGAAGGACGATCTCGACTTCTTCATCGTGTCCTCCTCGGTGTCCAGCTTGCTCGGTTCACCCGGCCAGGCGAACTACTCGACTGCCAATGCGCTGCTCGACGGGCTGGTCGCGGAACGACAGGCGCGCGGCTTGCCGGCGACCGGCGTCAACTTTGGACCCTGGGCCAGGGGTGGCATGGCCGCGTCGGAAGCGGTGCGCGCCAACATCAGTGCGCAAGGCCTAATTCCGCTGGAACCCTCGGCTGCCCTAGGAGCGCTCGCGCAGGTCGTCGCCAACGGAACGGCGCAGGCAACCGTCATCAAAGCCAACTGGCAGCGTGCTGCCAAGGTGCTGGGCAGTTCTCGCCCACCGATTCTCGACCTGGTGTTGCCGAGTGCGGCCGGGGAGATAACCGGTGACAGTGAGTTGCTCCGGAAACTGCAGGAAATTCCGGTGGCGCAGCGCGCCGGGTTCATTACCGAATTCCTGCAGCGCGAAGTGCAGGGTTTCCTGCGCCTTGCGCAACCGCCGGCCGCCACCAGTCGGTTCTTGGACCTGGGCACGGATTCACTGATGGCGGTCGAACTTCGCAACCGGTTGCACAGCCAGTTCGGTGGCGCGTTCACGATCAACGCCACCGCGGTGTTCGACTACCCTACGATTGGTGGGCTCGCCGAGTATCTTGCGGATCAGCTGCCCGAGTCGGATACCCAGTCGGCCTCGGAAACGGGCGCGGCGTCAGTCGGCGACATTGAACCCCGAAATGACCTTGGTGGGCCGGACTCGGACAACTAACTCGCCGGTCACGGCGTTGCGCTGGCCGAATTCTTTGGCACGGTGGGCGCCCATGTAGCGTCCGCCGATTCGAGTCGCGATCTCGAGCAGGTCCGCTGCATCGTCCTGCACCGACGCCGTGCCCTGCACCTGCACCTGCACAAACGAGTACGGCGCATGCGGGCCGTCGACGCAGATGACGACCCGTGAATCCCGGGCCAGCGCACGGCCTTTCGCCGTGTCGCGGCCGGTGTTGAACACCAGCTGCCCGTTGTCGACGATGAACCACACCGGCGCTACCAGCGGCCGGCCGTCGGCGGCGGGGTAACCGAGCATCGCGGTGCGGGTGGGTGCGCTCGACCGCGGTCAGCCGCGCCGCATAGTGGCCCACGGGATATTCCGCGGTCCTACCGATGCCGCCGTGCAGCTGAATCGACTCCTGCGCGATGTGTCGTCCCGATCGGCCGATCTGCAGCTTGGCCCTGGCCGCGACGACCGGGTCCAGATTGCCGTCGGCAATCGACATCGCGGCGTAGAAGTTCATGCTGCGGGCCAGTTCCAGCGACACGCACATGTCGGCGGCACGCTGCGTCAGCGTCTGAAACGTGTTGAGCGCGAACTGCTTGCGCGTCTTGAGATGATCGGTGGTCAACCGAAGCGCCTCTTCCATGGCACCGACCGCCTCCGCGCACAATGCCGACTGGATGCGCACGACGCCGTTGCGGATCGCCGCCGACGCGTCCACCGCGCCGCCGAGCGGGGCGCCCGGCGTCTGGTCCAGGTCGATCTGGGCACCCCGCTGGCCGTCGAAGGTGCGATACGGCTGGCGACTCACGGCCTCGCCGTCGACCAGGAACAAACCGATTCCGCCGTCGGGTAACTTCGCGCCGACCACCAGGCTGTCGGTGCCCGCGCCGGCGAGCACCGGGTTCTTCCGGCCGCTGAGCAGCCACGAATCACCGTGCCGCACAGCGGTTGTCGCGATACTCTCGGCGGACGCAGCGCGCATCACGGGTTCGAGGTGGGTGAATGCCAGCAACCGCTGCCCGGCGGCGACCTCGTCCTTGTGGCGGCTTTCCGGGTCATAGCCTCGGGACAGCAAGTCGCGGGTGGTGTCGCGCAGCAGTAGCTGCTCGTCGCTCAACTCAAAGTCCATGGCTCTATCTCACACTCCTGTCTTACAAGCCGAGAATGGTCGACGCAATGATGGTGCGCTGAACTTCGTTGCTGCCACCGTAAATCGACGTCTTGCGGTAGTTGAGGTAGTGCGGCACGCTGCCCTGCGCCCACTGCGGTGATCTCGTCGCCGGCCTCGAGCGGCAGCGCATCCGGGCTCGCGACTTCGACGAGCAATTCCGTGGTGAGCTGCTGCAAAACGCTGTTCCGCAACTTGAGCACCGACGACACCGGATTGGGTTTACCGTCCGCAGAGCCGGACGCGACCCGCACCTGCGTGAGTTCTAATGCCAACAAGTCGTTTTCGGCTTCAGCGAGCCGGGCGGCAAACAGCGGATCGTCGAGCATGCCGGTGTCGGTGGCGCACTCTTTGACCTCGGCGAGACGGACCTTGGTCCGGCCCACCCCGGCGATGCCGGTCCGCTCGTTGCCCAACAGGAACTTCGCGTAGGTCCAGCCTTGATTCTCTTCTCCGGCAAGCTGATCGGCGGGCACCCGGACGTCTTCGAAGAACACCTCGTTGACCTCGACGCTGCCGTCGATCAGCTTGATCGGCCGCATCGTGATGCCCGGGGTGTCCGAGCAGGCCGTCACCACGATCACCGACCGGGTGATCGAAGCGATGAGCGAGCGGCAGAACCGTCCGCTGGACCCGGTGTATCCGGTGGTGTTCATCGACGCGATCAACGTCAAGATTCGTGAGGGCAACGTCGCCGACCGGCCCGGGCATCAACGAAGTGACCGTGACTGCGGTTCCGCGCAACTCATCCTGCAGTGCTTCGGCGAACGACTGAATGAACGGCTTGGATGCGTTGTACACCGACTGGTAGGGACCTGGCATCATCGCCGCGATCGACGACGTGAACAGCAGCTTGCCGGCGTCGCGGCGCACCATGTCCGGCAGGACCAGCTTGGTCAGGTGCACCGTTGACCGCACGTTCAGGTCGACGATCGAAAGGTTGTCCTTCGAGTTTGCTGTCCACGAAGCTTTGGCCGGCGCCTCTGCCGGCGTTGAGCGCCGCTGCGTCGAGTTGCCGACCGCTCTCAGTAATCTGCTGATAGAGTATTTCGACGCCGTCCGAGGTGCGCAGATCCACCTGAACCGGCCTGACATCGGTATTCCATTCGGACAACTCGGTGGCCGCCGCGTGAATACCGTCATCGTCGGAGGCAACCACAAGATCAAAGCCGTGCTGCGCAAACTCCTTGGCGAGCTGGAAGCCGATACCACTTGATGCGCCGGTGATCAGTGCAAAACCCATGGGCCTCGGCTACCCGGCTGGCCAACCGTCAAACTCGTACACAGTCGGCAGTCAGTGCACAACCGGCGTCGCCAGCCTCGGCGACGGCACTGGCGCGACAGCCGGCGCACCTACCGTCGGCGCATGCGCACAGAACTGCCCGCCGAGCGGCTGCATCGACGGCTCGGCGCCCAACCGGACAGCGATGCCGACGCTACCGATGCCGACACCGACCCCAACTCCCTGCTGCCACGGTGGCTTCCGGACAGTTCCGGACAGCACGGCGGCGGTTGGCTCTCGCGGGTGCGCGCCGACCCGGGCCGGGCGGGCGCTGTCGCGTTGGCTGCGGTCGCCGCAGTCGCGGTGCTGGTCACCATCTTTACATTGATGCGCGACCAGTCCGCACCCGTGATGTCGGCGAAACTGCCGCCGGTCGACGCCGTGGCGTCGGCGAGCCGCCGCCCGAGTTCAAGTCAGCCGGCCACCCCGAGTCAACCGGTGGTGGTCAGTGTGGTGGGCCTGGTTCACACGCCCGGCCTGGTCACCTTGGCGCCGGGGGCGCGGATCGCCGACGCGCTCAAGGCGGCGGGCGGCGCAACGGATGGCGCCGACACCATCGGGCTGAACATGGCCCGCCAAGTCGGCGACGGCGAACAGATCGTCGTCGGCATCGCGCCCGTCAAGGGGCAACCGCCGGTGTTGGGCAGTTCGGTCAGCTCCGGCTCCGCCGCCCTGGGCACGCCGGGCCCGCCATCTCGTCAGGACAAACCCGCGCGGGAGCAGCCGGTCAACCTGAACACCGCAACTGTGCAGCAGTTGGACGCCCTGCCCGGGGTGGGCCCGGTGACGGCGGCAGCGATCGTGGCCTGGCGGGACGCCAACGGAAAGTTCACCAGCGTCGATCAACTCGCCGAGGTCGACGGCATCGGCCCGGCGCGTCTGGAAAAGCTGCGCCCACTGGTTCGTGTCTAAGACCGGTGCACAACCCATCCGGCGGCGACGCCGCGACGGCAGCGTCATCGCGCCGCTCCTCCTCATCGCTGGGGTCTGCATCGTCGCCGCCGCGGCTGGATGCCCGTCTGGTGCCGGCCGCGTTGACCAGTTGGACAGTCACCGCCGCGGGAATCATCTGGCCGATCGGCGGCGTGGTCGGCTCGGTGTGTGCGGTCGTGAGCGCCTTGGGCCTTGTGTTGTGGCGCACCGGCCGGCGAAACCCGCGGATGCGTGCCATCGGCGTCGGAGTGGTCGCCGTTGGCGTCGTCGGGGCAGGGTACGGGTTTGGGATTGCGTTGCGCGCCAACGCAGTCGCCGGCCATCCCGTCACTGCGGCATTCGGGACGGCTGCGCAGGTGGTGGTCACGCCCAGCGAAAGCGCGGTGTCGGTGGGCTCAGGACGTTCGGGCAGGCTGATGTTTCGTGCCACATTGCAGCAACTGGGACGCGACCCGATGTCGGGCCGAGTGGTGGTTTTCGCGCCGGCGCGCGACTTCACTGCCGTGATGGTCGGTCAGCCGATGCGCTTCCGCGCCAGGATCACCCGCCCGACCCGACATGACCTGACCGTCGCGGCGGTGAACGCGGTCGGCCCGCCGACGATGGGTCGCGCGGGGCCGGTGCATCGCGCTGCGTACGCAGTCCGTACGGCGTTCGCCGCCACCGCCGGGCACGTGCTGTCTGCAGACCAAGCGGCGATGCTGCCGGCGCTGGTGCTCGGCGACACTTCGACGGTCAGTGCGATCACCAGCCGAGATTTCCGTGCCGCGGGTTTGACGCACCTGACAGCGGTATCCGGGGCCAATGTCACGATCGTGTGCGGAGCGGTGCTGTTCTCGTCGCGGCTGATCGGTCCGCGGGCGGCGGTGGCGCTGGCCGGTATCGCCTTGGTGGTGTTCGTCATCGTCGTACAGCCCACGGCCAGCGTGCTGCGCGCGGCGGTGATGGGCGCGATAGCGCTGGTCGGCATGCTGTCTTCGCGGCGGCGGCAAGCGATTCCAGCGCTTGCCGCCGCCGTGCTGGTGTTGATGGTCGCCGCTCCGCAGTTGGCTGTCGACGTAGGCCTCGCGCTATCGGTGGTGGCCACGGCGGCGCTGGTGGCCATCGCGCCGATCTGGTCGCAGCGCTTGGTCGCGGGCGGCTGGCCCAGGCCGCTGGCGGACGCCGTCTGCGTCGCGTGTGCAGCGCAGTTGGTGACGGCGCCACTGATCGCCGGGATATCGGGTCGGGTGAGTCTGGTGGCCGCCGCAGCCAATCTCGCAGTGGCGGCGCTGATCGCGCCGATCACCGTGCTCGGCAGCGCGGCCGCCGCGCTGTGCTCGTGCTGGCCGGCCGCCGCGCAGTTGCTGATCCGGTTCACCGGACCCGAACTGTGGTGGGTGTTGCGGATCGCGCATTGGGCAGCCGCCGTGCCCGCCGCCAGCCTGCCGGTGCCGTCCGGCATATCCGGGGTCCTGACGGTCGGCCTTGCTGCGCTCCTGGCCGCGCTGTTGTGGCGGCGGCGCTGGTTTCGGGCCGGGATGGCGGTCGCAGCTGCCGGGCTGATTTCTTGGTCGTTGTCGGGCCTGCTGGTAGGAGCTGTCGGCCGCACATGACACGATCAAAGCCGTGAGCCAGCAGGTTTCGGCATTGCATCTTGTGCTGGGCGACGAGGAGTTGTTGGTCGAGCGCGCCGTCGCCGGGGTGCTACGGGCGGCCCGGCAGCGCGCCGGCACCGACGATGTTCCGGTGAGCCGGGTGCGAGCCGGCGACCTCGGTGTCTACCAGCTGGCCGAGTTACTGAGCCCGTCCCTGTTCGCCGAGGAGCGGGTCGTCGTCTTGGAAGCCGCCGGTGAGGCAGGCAAGGAAGCCGCGGAACTCCTCGCCAACGCCGCCGCGGACATTCCGTCGGGCACCGAGCTGGTCGTGATGCACTCAGGTGGGGGGCGTGCCAAGGCGCTGGCGAGTCAGCTGCGCGCGCTCGGTGCTCAGGTGTACCCGTGCGCGAAGATCACCAAGTCCAGCGAACGTATTGACTTCGTCCGCAACGAATTTCGTGCGCTGAAGGTCAAGTCCGACACCGACACCATCACTGCGCTGCTGAATGCGGTTGGCTCCGACATACGCGAACTGGCTTCGGCCTGTTCTCAACTGGTAGCCGACACCGCGGGCCGTGTCGATGTCGCCGCGGTGCGGCGCTACCACGGTGGCAGGGCCGAGGTGAAGGGATTCGACATCGCCGACAAGGCGGTGGCCGGTGACGTCGAAGGTGCGGTCGAGGCGTTGCGGTGGGCGATGATGCGCGGCGAGCCGAATGTGGTGCTGGCCGACGCGTTGGCCGAGGCCGTGCATGCGATCGGCCGGGTGGGTCCGCTCTCCGGTGACCCCTACCGCCTGGCCGCCGAAGCCGGGATGCCGCCCTGGCGGGTGCAGAAGGCGCAGAAGCAAGCCCGGCGCTGGTCGCGGGACATGGTCGCTATCGCGATGAGGTTGGTCGCGGCGCTCAACGCCGACGTCAAGGGCGCGGCCGCTGACGCCGACTATGCGCTGGAAGCGGCGGTGCGAAAAGTCGCCGAGCTGGCGGCCGGCGACGATGCGGGCCGGGACGGCCCGCGGTGGGGGCACCCCCGGCCGCGGAGCGGCTAGGGGGCAAGCCGGGCAATTGGGTAGGCCGACCCGGGTCGCTGACTCAGAGCTTGTGCAGGGCGTGCGCCAGCGCTGACTTCTTGTTGGCCGCCTGATTCTTGTGGATCACGCCCTTGCTGGTCGCCTTGTCCAGCTTGCGGCTGGTGGAGATCAGCAACTCGGCGGCTTTGTCCTTCTCGCCGGCGGCCGCGGCCTCGCGGAAGGCGCGGACAGCTGTGCGAAGCGATGACTTCACCGACTTGTTGCGCAGTCGGGCACGCTCATTGGTGCGGTTGCGCTTCTGCTGCGACTTGATGTTGGCCACGCGTCAATTCCTTCGACGTAATTTTTTTGGCGGCTTGTGGTGTCACGGTTGGCCGCTGTGTCTTTACGCTTGAGCGGCGACTGCTTAGGCTATCAGTCCGCGGTGCATACGCCCAAAGCAGAGCCGCTTGGTCTGCAGAAACGGCGTTCGTGATGCAGCATGACAAGATGCCCCTTCGAACCGTGCCCCTCGAGACCAGGCGGCAGCCGCGCGGCGACTCGCGGCCGTCGAAGCGCTACGAGCGTATCTTCGACGGCTACAACACCGCCAGCAGCTACCTCGAGGCGTTCGATGAGATGTTCGACGCGCAGGGCAATGTCCGCGGCCCCTACAAGGGCATTCACGCCGCGCTCGCCGCTTCGGACGCCTCCGACCTGATGGCCCGCGCCGAGGCGCTGAGCCGGGCGTTCAGCGATCAGGGCATCACGTTCTCGTTGTCCGGCCAGGAGCGGCCGTTTCCGCTGGACCTGGTCCCGCGAGTGATCTCGGCCGCCGAGTGGACGCGGTTGGAGCGCGGCATCACCCAGCGGGTCAAAGCGCTCGAGTGCTATCTGGATGACATCTACGGCGATCAGGAAATCTTGAACGACGGAGTGATCCCGCGCCGCCTGATCACTTCCTGCGAGCATTTCCACCGGCAGGCCGCCGGCATCGTGCCGCCCAACGGTGTGCGAATCCACGTCGCTGGCATCGATCTGATCCGTGACGAGAAAGGAAGTTTCCGCGTTCTGGAGGACAACCTTCGCTCGCCGTCGGGGGTGTCCTATGTGATTGAGAACCGGCGCACGATGGCCCGGGTCTTTCCCAACCTGTTCGCCACCCACCGGGTGCGCGTCGTCGACGACTACGCGGCGCACCTGCTGCGGGCGCTGCGTAATTCCGCGGCCACCAACGAGGCCGACCCCGCGGTGGTGGTGCTGACACCCGGCGTTTACAACTCGGCGTATTTCGAGCATTCCCTGCTGGCCCGGCAGATGGGTGTCGAGCTGGTCGAAGGGCGCGACCTGTTTTGCCGCGACAACCACGTGTACATGCGCACCACGCACGGAGAGCGCCAGGTCGACGTCATCTATCGGCGTATCGATGACGCGTTCCTGGACCCGATGCAGTTCCGCCCTGATTCGGTGCTGGGAGTGGCCGGCTTGCTCAACGCCGCCCGGGCCGGCAACGTGGTGATCTCCAGCGCCGTCGGCAACGGGGTGGGCGACGACAAACTCGTCTACACCTACGTGCCGACGATCATCGAGTATTACCTCGGCGAGAAGCCGTTGCTGGCCAACGTGGACACCTTCCGGTGCTGGTTGGACGACGAACGCGAGGAGGTGCTGGACCGGGTCGACGAGCTGGTGATCAAGCCGGTCGATGGCTCCGGCGGCTACGGCATCGTCTTCGGCCCGGAGGCGTCCACCAAGGACTTGACCGCGATCAGCAAGAAGATCCGCGACGACCCGCGGGGCTGGGTCGCCCAGCCGATGATGCAGCTGTCGACAGTCCCGACACAGGTCGGAGACAAGTTGACACCCCGATGCGTCGACTTACGGCCGTTCGCGGTCAACGACGGCGAGGACGTGTGGGTGCTGCCCGGCGGCCTGACCCGGGTGGCGCTGGTCGAGGGGTCGCGGGTGGTGAACTCCAGCCAGGGCGGCGGCTCCAAGGACACCTGGGTGCTGGCGACGCGCACCTCGGTGGCCGACCGCGAGCTGGGTGCCGCCGAAATCGTGCGCTCGTTGCCCGCCGCGGTCACCACGCCCGACGGCGAGGTGGACGGCGAAAAAGCCTCTCAGCAGCAACAACAGCCGCAGCTGCGCCCGACGCGCGAGCAGCCCGCTCAACAGCAACACCAGCAGGCGGCGATCGGCTGATGCTGGCCCGCAATGCCGAGGCACTGTATTGGATCGGTCGCTACGCCGAGCGTGCCGATGACACCGCGCGGATCCTCGACGTCGCCGTGCACCAACTGCTGGAGGATTCCAGCGTCGACCCCGATCACACCTCCCGAGTGCTGCTGCACGTGCTGGGAATTGAGCCGCCCGACACGGAGTTGGATGTCTGGTCGCTGACCGACCTGGTGGCGTTTCGCCGCAACACCCCGGGCGGCAGCTCCATCGTCGATGCGATCTCGGCTGCGCGGGAGAACGCGCGGTCTGCGCGCGAGGTGACGTCCACCGAAACCTGGGAGTGCCTCAACGCCACTTTCAACGCGCTGGGTGAACGCGAGCGGGCTGCTAAACACCTTGGCCCGCATGAGTTTCTGTCGTATATCGCGGGCCGCGCGGCAATGTTCGCGGGGCTCGCCGATTCGACGCTGTCGCGTGACGACGGGTATCGCTTCATGCTGCTGGGCCGTGCGATCGAGCGGGTGGACATGACGGTGCGGTTGTTGTTGTCGCGGGTCGGGGACAGCGCCTCCTCGCCCGCGTGGGTGACGGTGTTGCGCTCGGCCGGTGCGCACGACACCTATCTGCGCACGTATCGCGGTGTGCTGGACGCCAACCGGGTGGTCGAGTTCATCCTGCTCGACCGGCTGTTCCCGCGTTCGGTGTTCTACTCGCTGAAGATGGCCGAGCACAACCTCGACGAATTGCTGCGCCATCCGCACAGCCGGGTCGGTTCTACCGCCGAAGCGCAGCGGTTGCTCGGGCGAGCTCGCAGCGAGCTCGAATTCATCCGGCCGGGTGTGCTGCTCGGATCGCTGGAGACGCGGCTGGCCAGCCTGCAAAAAACTTGCTATGACGTCGGAGAAGCATTGGCGGTTCAGTACTTTCACGCTGTCCCGTGGGTCGCCTGGTCCGACGCCGCGCACCGCGAGCCGTTGCCGGCGCGACAGGCGAAGACCTGATGTGGCGGCTGCGGGTGTTGCACGCCACTGGATACGCCTATCCGTCGCCGGCGACGGCGTCCTACAACGAGGCCCGGCTCACGCCGCGATCGGATACCCGGCAAAACGTCGTACTCAACCGCATCGAAACCGTCCCGTCCACCCGGTCGTACCGCTACATCGACTATTGGGGCACCGCGGTGACGGCTTTCGACTTGCACGCGCCGCACACCGAATTGACGGTCACCGCCTCGTCGGTCGTGGAGACCGACCGAGCGGAGGCGCCGAGCGAAAAAGTCACCTGGGCCGACTTGCACAGCGAATCGGTGATCGACCGGTTCGACGAAGTGCTTCGCGCCAGCGACTACACACCGGCAAGCAAACGTATTGCAGCCGTGGGCAAGCAGATCGCCAAGTGCCACGAACCAGCTGAAGCCGTCGCCGCCGCCACGGAGTGGGTTCGCAGCGAACTGGACTACGTTCGCGGCACTACCGGTGTCCATTCGTCAGGGCTGGACGCGTTGCGTGAGGGCAAAGGCGTCTGCCAGGATTTCGTGCACCTTTCGCTAATCATATTGCGCGGCATGGGCATACCCTCACGCTACGTGTCCGGCTATCGCCATCCCGACTCGGATGCGGCGGTGGGGGACACGGTCGACGGGCAAAGCCATGCCTGGCTTCAGGTCTGGACCGGCAGTTGGTGGGATCTTGACCCCACCAATGACAGCGAGATCACCGAGCAGTACATCAGCATCGGCGTCGGCCGTGATTACTCTGATGTGCCCCCGCTGAAGGGCATTTACTCCGGGCAGGGCGCCACCGACCTCGACGTCGTCGTCGAAATCACCCGGCTCGCATAGCTAGCGGCGGCGTTTTGCCGGCTCGGCCGCCCGCCCGAGATTGCGATGACCGCGTTGGGCTGCTCTTCGGTGGTCTGGCGATCGGAGTTGGGATCGGCGGCGTGATGCCGCTGCCGTACGGCCTGGCCGCCGCGGTCCAGCAGTACGTCCGGGCCCAGCCGGTGGCGGTGCAGGTCATCGCGGTGGCGGTGTTCGGATCCTCGGTGCCGCTGGCCATCTACGCGGCCACCGCCAGTGCCCGGTTGCGTCAGCTCGGAGTTATCGCCCCCGGCGCGACGATCGCGTTGGTCGGGGGAACCTTGGCGGCGAGCTTCCTGGGCCTGGCCGGTTTGGTGGGCTGGACACTGTCACGACCAGAGATCAGCGCCGACGGCGTGTTGGTTCGCGCGCTGTACTTCCTGGTGTTTCTGGTCGGTGGCCCCGGGCACATAGTGACCCTAGGCCTTCTGGTTGCCGGCATGGCCGTGCCCAGCCTGATCCTGGGGCTGTTGCCCCGGCCGCTGGCATTGGCCGGGGTGGTGATCGCAGCGCTTTCCGAATTGGCCACGCTGGTGCTGGTTTGGCCCGCGCTCGGAGTCATCCTGCCGGTCGCGCGGGTTTCGGCATTGGCCTGGCTGATGGTGGCCGGTGCCCGGTTGCCGCTGCGGCGCAGCGATATCCGGACTGGGTGAGTCACCCGCGCGCTGTCACCTCCACCCGGTGTAGGTCGTCGCCGAGCTCGATCCGCCCGTCGAACGCGGTGGTGGCCGCCTCTTGCACCGACGAGTGATAGTCACCCGCCAGCACCACCGAAGCGCCGCCGACTTCGATCCGAAACTCGATCGTCGGCGCCACCGGCCGGTGGTCGGTGGGCGCCACCCGGATTGACACGCCGTCGCGGTCCCACACTGTGCCGTCGGTGTATTTGTGTACCTCAACCGGCGGCGGGGAGGTCAGGTCGTCGTGATGAGCGATCCGGTAGCCGATGTCGGGGCCGAAGGCTTTCAGCGCCGCGTCGACCACCGCGGCGGTCCCCGGCGGCCCGATGATCGGCAGCGGTGTGAGATCGGGTGCGAATGTGGTGACCCAACGGGTGATCATCACGTCGCCCAGGTCGGCGATGTGGTCGCTGTGCAGGTGGGTAATCAGTAGGGCCGATAAACCGTTGGCGCCCAAGCCGATTGCCGCCGCGCGTTGCAGCACGCCGCGCCCGCAATCCACCAGGAAGGCGTGCCCGCCGGCCCGCACCAGAGTGGCGGGGCCGGCACGATCCGGGTCCGGGATGGGGCTGCCGGTCCCGAGCAGCGTGATCTCGATCGTGACTCAACGGTATGCTACAAATCCTGGTCTGTCGCCGTTTAATTCGCTAACCCAACTGGCTCGCAATGCTTCTCTGGCAGGCAGGTTGCGGAGGCTAGCGCGGACGGTCCTCGGGGTGCATAACAATGTTGGCGTGATTTTCGCAGGTTGCTTTCCCGATGACCGATCTCGCCGTAGCCTGGTGTGAACAGGATCACTATCGGCGGGAGGCCTGGATGCGCATTGCAGACGTGCTACGGAACAAGGGCGCCGCGGTAATGACAATCAACCCCGACGCGACGGTGACCGAATTACTGGCCGGGCTCGCCGGTCACAACATCGGTGCGATGGTGGTGGTCGGGCCCGAAGGCGTCGTCGGCATCGTCTCTGAGCGTGACGTCGTACGCCAACTGCACGCTCACGGCGCGTCGGTGCTATCGCGACCAGTGTCGAACATCATGACGTCCGTGACGTCGACCTGTAGTAAGTCCGACACGGTTGACAGCCTCACCATGCTGATGACCGAAAACCGGGTCCGACATGTCCCGGTAGTCGAGGACGGAAAGTTGATCGGGATCGTCAGCATCGGTGATGTCGTGAAGACGCGGATGGAGGAGTTGGAGGCTGAGCAGGAGCAGCTCCAGTTCTACATCACCCACGGTTGATCAGTCGCGCCGAGTGGCCACTTAACACCCGCTTCAGCGCCCACTACGTGCCATAACTGGCCACTAGGCATGGGTTTAACGGGTTTCAGCTCCAGGAGTAGTCGCGTCGTAGCCGGGCGGCCACCACGTCGAACACGGCGCGTTGCAGGATCGCGCCCTCCCGGCGGATGCCCTCCTCGGGGACGTCGAGCACCCGGTCCAGGCGCACCCAGCTGGGCCTTTGATCGCTATCCCAGCTTCCGCTACCGATCCCCACCCAGTCCCGGTCGGCGGCGTGCCGCTCCTGGCCGGACATCATCAACCCGAGCAGCGTGTTGCGGTCGCGTCCCACGACCAGCACCGGGCGGTCCTTGCCGCGGGTGGGGTCGTCCTCGTAGGTCACCCACGTCCAGACGATTTCGCCGGGGTCGGCCCGGCCGTCCAAGTTGGGCGAGTAGACCAGCTTGCGGGCCCGGCGCGCGGTCGGAACGCTGTTGCTGGTCACCGGGCGACCCGCGGCGATCTCGGTCGGCGATTCCGACGCGCTGGCCGCGATCAGGTCCAAGCCGATCTTGATGCCGCGCTGCACACTCGGCGACTGTTGCAGCTGCCGGATCAGCTTCGGCGCCTCGCTGAACACCAGATTCTCGAGGTTCCTCTGAAACCGCTGCAACGTCCGCCACTGTGACGCCATGTTCGCAGCATAGCGAGCTATCTGGACGCCGTGGCGCCCTCGCGTTCGCCCTGCCTCAGGGTGACGGGGGAACGCAAAACCCCGCGGAAGGCGCACCCGCGACCGCAAGTTAAACGAAGTAGATGCGTTACTTAAGATTTCTGAGTGTTTTCATGCTTATCGCAAGGCTAATTGTTAGGCCCCACTCAGGTTTTCGCAGCGCTGCTGGGGGACCTCCGGCGGTAAACGCACCTGGCCGCCGGCGGACATACCGAAAAGGGCATGACTATGAGCATTCGCAAAATCGCCGTTATCGGCGGCTTCGTCGCCGGGGCGGCACTGGCGTTGGCGCCGCTTGCCTCCGCGGACGACCTGACCACCACGGTCGAGAGCGAGATTTCATCGCTGAACGCCATCTTTCAGGGCGAAGCCGGCTTGGCGGGCGACGGCCGCGCGGTCATCCCAGGCACGCCCGCCCAGCCGTTCGACACCATCCCGCTGGCGGACGCACCAGACAGCGGGACGCCGACGACCCTCGACTACGAGCTGTACGGGGTCAACCCGGTTGCTAATGCCGCCTCTAACCCAGGTGCCTACGTGGTGGACAACGGCCGCGCTGGTGGAGTTCGACGACGCCTACAACGCAGACGTGTACGGGCTGCTAAACGGCAACGCTGACTTGATTCCAGCTGCCGATCTGTTCGGATCGACGCACGAGATCGCCACAGCGTTGGCCACGGGCACCGACGTGGGAGCCGCCACAACCTTCTTCGACGCCGGCCTGGCCGACCTGGCCGGGTTCTTCGACCTCGGCGCGCTGTAACGGTTTCACTCCAAAACGAACCCCCGGAGGATCTCTCCGGGGTTCGTGTCGGCCGGCCCTTCCACTGCGATTGTGCTGCAGCACCCGTCCGCCGATACCCTGGAAGCGCCTAAGCCCGCTTCACCAGGAGATTCCTATCAGTAGTTTCGCCGACCAAACCTTCACTGCGCCGGCGCAGATTCGGAACTTCTGCATCATCGCCCATATCGACCACGGCAAGTCCACGCTGGCGGATCGGATGCTGCAGCTCACCGGCGTCGTCGACGAGCGGTCGATGCGCGCCCAATACCTCGACCGGATGGACATCGAGCGGGAACGCGGGATCACGATCAAGGCGCAAAACGTGCGCCTGCCGTGGCGGGTGGGAACCACCGACCACGTCCTGCACTTGATCGACACCCCCGGCCACGTCGACTTCACCTACGAGGTGTCGCGCGCCCTGGAAGCCTGCGAAGGCGCGGTGCTACTGGTCGACGCCGCCCAGGGCATCGAGGCGCAGACGCTGGCCAACCTGTATCTGGCGCTGGACCGCGATCTGGCGATCATCCCGGTGCTCAACAAGATCGACCTGCCCGCCGCCGACCCCGAGCGCTACGCCGCCGAAATCGCGCACATCATCGGCTGCGAGCCCGGCGACGTGCTGCGGGTGTCCGGCAAGACCGGCGAAGGCGTGCCCGAACTGCTCGACGAGGTGGTCAAGCAAGTACCGCCGCCGCAGGGCGACCCCGAGGCACCCACGCGCGCAATGATTTTCGACTCCGTGTACGACATCTACCGCGGCGTGGTCACCTACGTCCGCGTCGTCGACGGCAGGATCACGCCGCGCCAGCGCATCGCGATGATGTCCACCGGCGCCACGCACGAACTGCTCGAGGTGGGCATCGTCTCGCCCGAACCCAAGCCCAGCGATGGTCTGGGCGCGGGGGAAGTGGGCTATCTGATCACCGGGGTCAAGGATGTTCGCCAGTCCAAGGTCGGCGACACCGTCACGACCGCGCGGCACGGCGCCACCGTGGCGCTGACGGGTTACCGCGAACCCAAACCGATGGTCTACTCCGGGCTGTATCCGGTCGACGGCTCCGACTACCCGAACCTGCGCGACGCCCTGGAGAGGCTTCAGCTCAACGACGCGGCGCTGACGTACGAGCCGGAAACGTCGGTGGCGCTGGGTTTCGGCTTCCGCTGCGGATTTTTGGGTCTGCTGCACATGGAGATCACCAGGGAGCGCTTGGAGCGCGAGTTCGACCTGGACCTGATTTCGACGTCGCCGAACGTCGTCTACCGGGTGGTCAAAGAAGACGGCACGGAAATCGTCGTGACCAACCCGTCGGACTGGCCGGAAGGCAAGGTATGCAGCGTCTACGAACCCATCGTCAAAACCACGATCATCGCCCCCAGCGAATTCATCGGCACGATCATGGAATTGTGCCAGTCGCGCCGCGGCGAACTCGGCGGGATGGACTACCTGTCACCCGAACGGGTGGAGCTGCGCTACACAATGCCGTTGGGGGAGATCATCTTTGACTTCTTCGACGCGCTGAAGTCGCGCACCCGCGGGTACGCCAGCCTTGACTACGAGGAGGCCGGTGAGCAGCAGGCTCAGCTGGTCAAGGTCGACATCCTGCTGCAAGGTGAGGCCGTCGACGCGTTCAGTGCCATCGTGCACAAGGACGCGGCGTTCGCCTATGGCAACAAGATGACCACCAAGCTCAAGGAACTGATCCCACGCCAGCAGTTCGAGGTGCCGGTACAGGCGGCGATCGGTTCGAAGATCATTGCCCGCGAGAATATTCGGGCCATCCGCAAGGACGTGCTATCCAAGTGCTACGGCGGTGACATCACCCGCAAGCGCAAACTGCTGGAGAAGCAGAAGGAAGGCAAGAAGCGGATGAAGACCATCGGCCGCGTCGACGTGCCGCAAGAAGCGTTCGTCGCTGCGCTGTCTACGGACTCGGCAGGCGACAAGGCCAAGAAATAGGGCCTTGCGCGTCGAGATTGCGCACATGGCTGTGCTTCGGGAGGCGATCACGACCATGGCAGCAGTCTCGCGGCGACGATTGGTGCGATACGACCCTCGGCGGCGACGGTATTGTCCGCTCATGCGTATCGGGTGGTTGATGGTCGCGCTTGTTGCGGCGTTGGCGGCTGGCTGCATGACCGCCGGATGCACGGCAACGACCAGTGGCAAAGTAGTTCCGGCGCCGAGTCTCGCGCCGCATCCGCTCATTGGACAGACCGTCAAGCAGGTGCTGCTCGACGCTCCCGAACTTACCCAGATCATCGGCCAGCTGTTCAAGAGCAAGGCACAGCTGCCGCCGCATTTCGGAGGTCGCGAGCTGCTTTTCGGCTTGCCCGCCACACCGAGTGAATGCGCCGGAGTGGTCTTCGAGCTCCACCGAAGCAGCTACGGAATCGCCGATATCAGGACCGTCGCGCAGGAAAGCTGGTGGACCGTCGGCGTCCGAAACGCGAAGGTAATCGATGTATTGGAGGCGGTGGTAGCGCTTCCCGCGGCAGTAGCCGCCGATGCGCTCTTCGCGAAGTTCACCCAGGAGTGGAAGCGCTGCAACGACAAAACGGTAACGGCGCACTTCCCGAGCGGCGGCGGTCCACGGGCGGTCATCAGCGATGTGCGAGCCAGCGACTCCGTGCTCACCGCCACCGTGGAATCCGGCACGTCTTATACGATCGCCAATGCTCGGGCCGTTGGCGTCCGAGCGAATTGCGCTGTGGAAGTTGATGTCGCCTTTTTCGCGAACCAACGACCCGCCGGCGTTGCCGTCGACATCGCGCACGCGATCATGGACAAGGTCAGCAGCCTGAGCTGAGGGCCGCCGCGCCGCGCAGCGATACCGGGGTGGCCAGGGTACCAAGGAGCCATGCGGACGGTTGGATCGGCGATGGCATTGGTAGTGCTTGCCGCGTTGGCAGCGGGCTGCGGCTCGGTCGTCGACGGCGCGGCGAAGCCGGCACCGAACCTGAAACCGCGCCCGCTGACCGGGGAAACCGTCAGCTTGGTGCCTCTCGACAACGTCGCGCTGACGAGGATGCTCAGCCAGCCCTTCGTGGCCCGCCAACCGGCTGAAGCCGGCGGTCCCGACAAGCTCTTCCAGCCGGAGACTCCCGTCGGGCCCCGGTTGCCGGGGCGTCACGGCGATGATGCAGAAAAGCGTCTACGAGTCCGCCGACGTCCAAGATATCGCGTACGAATCCTGGTGGAACGACGGTGAACCGGCGCAAGTGATCAGCGTGATGGAGGGCGTGGTCACATTGCCCACTGCCGCACAAGCCGAGGAACTTTTCGCCCAATTCTCCAAGCAGTGGCAGCAGTGCAACGGCGCGACGACAACGGAACAAACCGGCCCGATCAGCACGACGAACGCGCTCACTGACGTCCGCGTTGCCAATGCGTCCAAAACTATTGTCGCAGCGACTAATACCGCGACCCCGGTATTGCCCAACATGCCGCCGCGGTTGGCTACCCCGCAGGCGCGTGCCATCGGTGTCCGGCTGAATTGCCTGGTCGAGGTCGAGGTGGTGTTCTTCGGCGATCGCCGACCGTCCCGACCCGGGTTCGGCGACCGTGAAGACCAGCGCCGTCGACGTCGCTCACGCGATGATGGATAAAGTCAGCGCCTTGAGCTGATCGGTCCTACAAGGGCGCGTTGGCGGGCTGAAAAACTTCGGTGCTGTCGGCTTCTTCCTCGGCGCGGGTCGCGCGCAGCACAGCGGTGATGATGTGCCGACCTGGCTGGCATCTACCGCAGGCGCCCGTGGGCCAGTTGGCTTCATCGGTGACGCGGAATAGGGTGGGCCCGATGAATGCGATCCTCAGTTGGTGGGACGGCGTCGAGCTGTGGCTGTCGGGGCTGGGGTTCGTTTTGCAGACCATTGTGGCGATGCCGGTGGTGCTGGCGTTGGCCTACCTCGTCGCGGTGGTGTTGGACGCGCTGCTGGGTTACGGCATAACGGGCATCCGGCCGGTGAGGCGCGTTCGGCGCAGCGATAAGCAACCCGGATGACGAGAAGGACGGGCATGCCGCGGTCTCAGGTGACATTAGTGCTGGTCATTCTGGTGATGCTGGTGATCGTCGCCTGGCTGGTGACCCACTGACCTGCGCGGGTCGAGCTGCGGCTTAAGCCGATTCTGTTAGGCTTCCGCCATGCACGCAGCGCCCGGCAACAAAGTGCGCCATATCTTGGCGCTCATTGCCGTGGGCGATTGCACTGTGGCTGACGTGCACTGTTGTCGCTGACCTCCTCCCCGCGCGGTCGGGTGTCGGCGGACTTCTTTGCCAACTGCTGATATCGCCTTTCCGTAGCGGCCGGACCGGTTTTGTTAATCCCGCCACCGAAAGGTTGATCATTGCCCGACGACGTCAGTGGGCCCGCGCGTTGGCGCCACGTTCTCGGGTTGACCGTCGCCGCCAGCGTCATCGCTGCGTGTCACGGCGGTGCCAGCGACGTCATCGGCCGTGGTAGAGCAGCCACGGCGAGGACGAGCATCACGCTGGTGGCTTATTCGGCTCCAGAACCCGGCTGGAGCAAGGTGATTCCAGCGTTTACTTCCTCACCGGCAGGCAAAGGCGTTGAGGTGATTACTTCCTTCGGCGCCTCGGGTGACCAGTCACGCGGTGTTGTCGACGGCAAACCCGCCGATATCGTCAACTTTTCGGTGGAGCCTGATATCGCCCGACTCGTCAAGGCGGGCAAGGTTTCCAGCAACTGGGACAAAGACGCAACCAAGGGCATCCCGTTCGGATCAGTGGTGACCTTGGTGGTGCGGCCGGGTAATCCGAAGAACATCAAGGACTGGGGTGACCTGTTGCGGCCAGGCGTGGAAGTCATCACTCCCAGCCCGCTGAGCTCAGGGTCTGCGAAGTGGAATTTGCTTGCCCCGTACGCCGTCAAGAGCAGCGGAGGCCACAACCCGCAAGCGGGCATTGACTTCATCAACAAGCTGGTGAGCCAGCACGTCAAACTGCGCCCGGCATCCGGGCGTGAGGCTACCGATGTTTTCCTCCAAGGCAGCGGTGACGTGCTGATCAGCTACGAGAGCGAGGCGATCATCACCGAGCGCCAACGCAAGCCGGTCACCCATCTCAACCCACCGCAGACATTCAAAATCGAGAACCCGGTGGCGGTGGTGGCTAGCACCGCTCACCTGGACGCCGCCACTGCGTTCAAAAACTTCCAGTACACCGCGCAGGCCCAGAAGCTTTGGGCTGCAGCGGGCTTCCGGCCGGTCGACCCGGCCGTCACTGCCGATGTGCGCGGCCAGTTCCCAACGCCGGCCAAGCTGTGGACGATCGCTGATTTGGGCGGCTGGGACAGCGTGGATGCTCAATTGTTCGACAAGAAGTCCGGCAGCATCACCAAGATCTACATGCAGGCCACCGGATGATCGCGGCGATAACGCAGGAGGTGACTGGACGCACACGCGACGATGCGCTGGGCCGCAGGGGTTCCCGCCGCGATGGCACGCCATTGCGGGTCGGCGTGGCGATGGTGTGGCTGTCGGTGATCGTGCTGCTTCCGTTGGCCGCGATCGTCTGGCAATCGGTCGGTGGCGGCTGGCGGGCGTTCTGGCTGGCGGTTACGTCGAACGCGGCACTCGAGTCCTTCCGGGTGACGCTGACGATCTCCGCGGGCGTCACCGTCCTCAACATGGTTTTCGGTCTGCTGATCGCCTGGGTTCTGGTACGCGACGACTTCCCGGGAAAACGGCTCGTCGACGTCATCATCGATCTGCCGTTCGCGCTGCCCACGATTGTTGCCAGCCTGGTATTGCTGGCCCTCTACGGGTCGAACAGCCCCGTTGGCCTGCACTTGCAGCACACCGCGTGGGGCGTTGGCGTGGCGCTGGCGTTCGTCACGTTGCCATTCGTGGTGCGGGCCGTTCAGCCGGTGCTGCTTGAAATCGACCATGAGACCGAGGAAGCGGCCGCGTCGCTGGGTGCCGGCAACGCAACAATCTTCACCACTGTCGTGCTGCCCTCTCTTACTCCGGTTTTGCTCACCGGTGCGGGCCTGACGTTCGCGCGGGCCATCGGCGAATTCGGGTCGGTGGTGCTGATCGGTGGGGCGGTTCCCGGCAAAACCGAGGTGTCCTCACAGTGGATTCGGACGTTGATCGAAAACGACGACCGTACCGGCGCGGCTGCGATATCGATTGTGCTGCTTGCTATCTCGTTCGTTGTGCTCTTGGTCCTGCGCAGCCTGGGGTCGCGTGGGGCTAAGCGTGAGGAGTTGTCGGCATGACACTTTCGCCGCGGGTTCGCTATGTGATTCGGTTCGTTGCCCTGGCTTATGTGTCGGTGCTGCTCGTCGTCCCGGTTGGGTTGATCTTGTGGCGGACTTTCGCGCCCGGTCTGGGTCAGTTCTTTGCATGGGTCAGCACACCGGCGGCGGTGTCCGCGCTGAATCTGTCCGTGCTGGTGGTGGCGATTGTGGTGCCGCTCAACGTGGTCTTCGGTATCCCGACTGCCTTGATGCTGGCGCGCAACAGGTTCCGCGGCAAGGGCATCTTGCAAGCGATCATCGACCTCCCGTTCGCGGTCTCGCCCGTCGTTGTCGGCGCGGCCTTGACCGTGTTGTGGGGTTCGGCCGGACTGCTCGGCTTCGTCGAGAAAGACTTCGGATTCAAGATCATCTTCGGGTTGCCCGGTATCGTCCTCGCCAGCGTCTTCGCCACGCTCCCATTTGTGGTGCGAGAGGTGGAGCCGGTCCTGCATGAGCTGGGCACCGATCAAGAGCAGGCGGCGGCGACGCTGGGTTCGAGTTGGTGGCAGACGTTTTGGCGGATCACGCTGCCGTCGATCCGCTGGGGTCTCACCTATGGGATCGTGCTGACGATCGCGCGAACCCTGGGTGAATACGGCGCGGTGCTCATCGTGTCGTCAAACCTGCCGGGAAAATCCCAGACCCTGACGCTGCTGGTCTCCGACCGCTATAAGCGGGGCGAGGAGTACGGCGCCTACGCCCTTTCAACGCTGCTGATGGCGGTGTCCGTGGTGGTATTGATCGTCCAGGTGATTCTCGATGCTCGGCGTAAACGAACCGCCAAGCAGGCCTGAGGAGGAGTGGCGCTTATGAACTGCGCCGACGACGATGCAGAGCGAAGCGATGAGGAGGAGTGGCGCTTATGAATAACGCGATTGTCGTGCGGGGTGCCAACAAGCGCTACGGCGACTTCGTCGCACTGGACAATGTCGACTTCGAGGTGCCCGCCGGCTCGCTGACCGCACTGTTGGGGCCCAGCGGTTCGGGCAAGTCGACCCTGTTGCGCGCCATCGCCGGACTTGATCAGCCGGACTCCGGCGCCATCACGATCAACGGCCGCGACGTCACCGGGGTGCCGCCGCAGCGGCGGGACATCGGCTTCGTGTTCCAGCATTACGCGGCCTTCAAGCACATGACTGTCCGCGACAACGTCGCCTTCGGGCTGAAAATTCGGCGGCGGCCCAAGGCCGAGGTGGCCGAGAAGGTCGACAACCTGCTAAACGTCGTGGGGCTCAGCGGGTTTCAGGGTCGCTACCCGAACCAACTTTCCGGCGGTCAGCGTCAGCGCATGGCGCTGGCACGCGCGCTGGCGGTGGAACCGCAAGTGCTGCTGCTCGACGAACCGTTCGGCGCGCTGGACGCCAAGGTCCGCGAGGACCTGCGGGCCTGGCTGCGCCGGCTGCACGACGAGGTGCATGTCACCACGGTGCTGGTCACCCACGACCAGGCGGAGGCGCTCGACGTCGCCGATCGGATTGCCGTGCTCAAAGACGGTCGTATCGAGCAGGTGGGATCCCCCACCGCCGTCTACGACGCCCCGGCGAACTCGTTCGTGATGTCGTTTCTGGGCGCGGTGTCGTCGCTGAACGGAACCCTGGTTCGTCCGCACGACATCCGGGTGGGCCGCAGACCGGATATGAAGATCGCCGCCCGCGACGGCGCCGCCGAAGCCGCCGGCGTCGTCCGCGCCACCATCGACCGCGTGGTGATGCTCGGCTTTGAGGTGCGCGTGGAGTTGACGAATGCCGCCACCGGCGGGCCGTTCACCGCTCAGATCACCCGGGGCGACGCCGAGGCACTTGGCCTGAATGAGGGCGACACCGTGTACGCACACGCCACCCGGGTACCGCTGGTTGGCGACGAGATCGCTGCATCCACGGGCCTGAAGCGCTGACGTAAGTAGCGTGAACGTCGCATCATGGCGCCATATTCGGGAAAATGCCGGGCGAATCGTGTCGCAACTTCGGATTAGCCGACGTTGGGGATGGCGTCGGCTAATGCTAATCCGAAGTAACGCCGCCCTCTCCTTGGCTCCGACGATCCGTTTTGATCGGCTGGCCGTCTTTGAACAGGTGTGGGGGATCGAGACCGCCTGAAAAATTGCGGGGCGGTTTCCGGATTGGCGTCGACGTCGAGTTTGGCGACGGTGAGCTGCCCGGCCGTCTCGGCGGCGATCTCGGCCAGTACCGGCGTCACCATCTTGCATGGCCCGCACCACATCGCCCAAAAATCGACCAGCACAAGCGTAAGGCTAGCCAACGCATCCCCGCGGAAAGACGTGGTCAGACACTTCCACAGGTGCGCCGGCAGAGTCGGCGCCAGTCATCGAAGCACTCCAATCAAAGGGTCGGTGCCGCCGATGGACTCGTCTACTAGCGGTCGCTTTGACCTGGAATCGGTCATCGAACAAGTCCAGCGTCGGCAAGCGGTGGTACCGGCGCGGGCCGCGCAGCCTGCTCGATCAAGTCGCTCGCGGCGCGGCGACGCACATACATCGACCAGGTGACTGCTGCCGCGACGGTGTACCACACGAAAAAGATCCAGAATGCCGTTGTGTCCGCACCGGTGGACCGGTAGGACTGCCGCAGCGCCAGATTGACGCCGACGCCGCCGAGCGCGCCGACCGCGGTGGCAAACCCGATCAGTGCTCCCGACATGTTTCGTGACCAGTGGCGGCGTTCGGTGTCGCTGATTGGCAACGTGTGGCTCCGCGCTTCGATGACCGCAGGGATCATTTTGAACACCGACCCTTTGCCGAGCCCGGCCAAGATGAACAAGGCGAGGAGAACGACGACATAGCCGATCATGGTGGCGCTGGTTGTGAGCCCTGGGGTGTGGTCGTCGTAAGTGCTAACGCCGGCCAGCGCTCCGGCGACCGCGACCATGCCGGTGAAGACGGCCAGGGTGACGCGGTTGCCGCCGAAGCGGTCGGCGAGCCTACCGCCGTAGATGCGGGCCACCGCCCCTAGCAGCGGCCCGATGAATGCGAATTCGGCGGCGTGCAGCGATGCCTGCGCGGTGCTTTGTCCGCCGGCGATGAAGTCGATCTGCAGCACCTGGGCGAACGCGAATGAAAACCCGATAAACGTGCCGAAGGTGCCGACGTACAGCAGTGCGAGCACCCACGTGTCGCGCTCGAACATGATCATCCGCATCGAGTTCATCGGGGTACCACATTCGAGGTTGTCCATGAACAGTGCCGCGGCAACCGCGACGACAGCCAATAAAACTAGGTAGATCGCGCACACCCAGTAGGGCTGGCGGTTGCCGGCGACCGCCAGCACCAGCAGCCCCACCACTTGGACTATCGCCACACCGAGATTGCCGATGCCGGCTACGATCCCCAGTGCCGAACCCTTGAGCCGCAACGGGTAGAAGGCATTGACGTTGGTCAGCGACGCGGCGTAGTTGGCGCCGCCACAACCGGTGAGTGCCGCACACACCACATACGTCCACAGCGGCAGGGCGGGATTGGCCAGCAACACAATTGTTCCGACGGTGGGGATCAACAGCACCAGCGCCGCAAACGTTGTCCAGTTGCGCCCGCCGAAGGTCACAATTCCTAACGTGTAGGGGATGCGCAGGCAGGCCCCAGTCAGAGTGGCAGTGGCGCCCAGCAGTAATTTGTCGGCCGCTGAGAAGCCGTACACCGATTCCGGCATGAACAACACCATGACCGACCAGAGGGCCCAAATGGAGAAGGCGACGTGGTCGGCCGCCATCATGCAAAGAAGGTTGCGTCGCGCGATCTGCTGATTGCCGGCCTCCCAAGCAACAACGTCCTCGGGGTTCCAGTCGCTGATCCGATGCGCGCGGCCCATTTAACCCCCTTGAAAACGGCTAAGCGTCAAGCTAATCCAGGAACCACCCATGACCTGCCCTGACACCTGTGAGTTACCAGTGAATTTCGACTCGCCAGGGGCCCGCCAAGGGATCGCATGCTGTTCACCCGACCGGGTCACCGATCACAGGTGAGGTGGGGCCAAATCAGACCGTCACAGCGACACCCTCTCGCCACACAGGTGGGGCCATTTCAAGCCGCCCTCCTGGGGCCAATTCAGACTGTCACGGCCATCCGTGGGGCTTGCGGACGACTCGCAAATACCAGACCGCGATCTCGGGTTTGCAGGACGTTTCCCATGAGACCCACGATGTCGCGTTCATCGGTGTCAACCACACCGAGCATGGACCGGGAATGGATCTGTTGGGTCGGCGACGGGCTGTCTACCAACCCGATGCTGGGCCGAAACCTTATGGCCTGCACCGGGATCGAATACTGCAAGCTGTCATTCGCCGAAATACGGGTACGCGAGACCGTGCTGGACCGCTATGACCAGGCGGTGGCTCACCAAGCTGCAGCCTGACCTTCATCTCCCGATATTTGCGCGGCTTTGGTCTTCAGGTATTGATGTGGCTGAGGAGATCTCGTATTGCACCGGCGGGCGGGGTGCGGCCACCGAGCCAGATAGCTCGAAGCTTGCGCCGCAAGTTTAGCTCCGGGATCGTTACGGCGCTTAGCCGACTTACCGCAAGGTCGTCAGCCACGGCCAGCCGGCTCATGACCGCCGGACCAGCGCCGGCGAGGACTGCGGCGCGCATAGCAGCAGCCGAAGATAATTCGAGCACGGCCGGTGCTTGTTGCAGGTCGTCGCCCAGCGCCTGCTGAAGAGCCACGATGAGTGAATCGCGGATGCCTGAGGGAGGTTCGCGGGTGACCAGGGGTGTTTGGGCGAGTTCGGCGGGGCTGACGCGTCGTGACCTTCGGGTCCATTTGTGTCCTGGCGGCACGACAACCACCAGCTCGTCGTGTGCCACCACACAGCTTCCCAATCCGTTTGGCGAACCTGGATTTTCGACGAAGCCAAGATCGGCGGTGCCGTCGCGAACCGATGCGATCGCTCGCTCGCTGTTCGTGGCGGTCAGTATCACTTCGGGAGCGGTGCCGCTGCCTGATCTGGCGGCCTGCAGGGAGACCAGCCACTGCGGCATGAGGCATTCGGCAATCGTCTGGCTTGCCACCACCCTGATCCGCTCCCGGCTCTTGGCCCGCAGCGAACCCAGCCCCGCGTCGACCTCGTGGGCGAGTTCAACCAAGCGGGTGGCCCATTCGGCGACGAGAACACCGGCAGGCGTGAGTTGCGAGCCGCGCGTCGTCCGAACGGCCAACCCTACGCCGATCTGCGCTTCGAGCGACGCCAGTCGCGCGGACACAGCTTGTTGGGTCAGCCCGAATTCACGGGCGGCGCCGCCGAGGCTCCCCGTCTTCGCGATTGCCAGAAAGATTTCGAGCGAAGCGAGTTCGGGCATACGAGAACTCAGCATTATCGTTGATCAATTCACTAATCGGCCTTGTGCGCAGTTCAAACACTTGCTTTCCATCATAATACGGGCCTGGGTAATCGACAGGCCGCGTGGGGTAGCCGGCTGGCAGCGCCCTGCCGCCGCGTTAGGCCTTGCGTTGTTCCACAGCCGGCACGCATCGAACTCTTACCATTCTCGGAGCACTGCTAGCGGTTGGCTCCTTGGCAATCAACGATGGATCGCGGACACAATGCAGTCTTGTGGCTCCACAATTTCCAGGCCTCTAGTAGCAGGGTTTCAAAGCGACAAGTATGGGAAGCATGAACCATCCAACCAACGCGGCCTCGGATCAATCGAGCGGCCGGGGATATCCAACGACGTAGGAAGGTTTGAGTATGCGTCCCTACCATGTTGCAGTTGTGGGTTCCGACCCCTCGGGGTTTTTCGCCGCGGCGTCGCTGCTCAAGGCTGCCGACTCCTCCGAGGCTGTCGACGTCAGAGTCGACATGCTGGAAATGCTACCGACACCGTGGGGGCTGGTGCGCTCCGGCGTTGCGCCTGATCACCCCAAGATCAAATCGATCAGCGCACAATTCGCAAAGACCGCCGAAGATCCCCGCTTTCGCTTTTTCGGCAATGTCAGCGTTGGGGAGCACGTCGCGGCGGCCGAACTCGTGCAATACTTCGACGCGGTAATCTATGCCGTTGGGGCGCAATCGGATCGGGCGCTGAACATTCCGGGTGAAGAGCTGCCGGGCAGCATCGCCGCGGTCGACTTCGTGGGCTGGTACAACGCCCACCCGAACTTCGAGCACATGCAGCCTGACCTATCGGGCGCCCGGGCCGTGGTCGTCGGCAACGGCAATGTCGCACTTGACGTCGCGCGGATCCTGGTCACCGATCCTGACGTGCTCGCGACGACCGACATCGCCGACCATGCCCTGGAGTCGCTGCGGCCCTGCGGAATCCGAGAAGTGGTGATCGTTGGCCGGCGTGGCCCGCTGCAAGCGGCGTTCACCACACTGGAGCTGCGTGAACTGGCAGACCTCGACGGTGTCGACGTGGTGGTTGACCCCGCACAGCTGGAGGGCATCAGTGAAGGCGATGCGGCAGCCGCGGGCAAAACAGTCAAGCAGAACATCAAGGTACTGCGTGACTACGCCAGCCGCGAACTCCGGCCGGGACACCGTCGAATCGTGTTCAGATTTCTGACTTCTCCGACCGCAATCAAAGGTGGTGAGCGGGTCGAGAAGATCGTTCTCGGGCGCAACGAGCTGGTCAGCGACGCCAGCGGGCGGGTGGTGGCCAAAGACACCGGCGTGCGCGACGAGCTGTCCGCACAGTTAGTGGTCCGCGCGGTCGGCTACCGCGGCGTGCCCACCCCTGGCCTGCCGTTCGACGAGAGAAGCGGGACCATCCCCAATATCAACGGCCGGGTGGAAGGCAGCCGCAACGAGTACGTCGTCGGATGGATCAAGCGCGGACCGAGTGGGGTGATTGGCACCAACAAGAAAGACTCCCAGGAGACCGTCGACACCTTGCTCGCGGATATGTCACGGACCAGGCTGGTCGATTACGGGGCCAACCACGCCGACACAATCGCCGCCTGGCTGGCGTCCCGGCAGTCCAAGCTGGTCACCGGTGCGCACTGGGCGCTGATCGACGAGCACGAGCGATCCGCCGGCAAGCCGCACGGCCGGCCACGTGTCAAACTCGCCAGCCTGAGCGAGCTACTGCGGATCGGGCACGGCTGAGTCCTGCCAAGCTGACAGGTCGCCCCTGGACTTATGGATAGCAACAAGGAAGGACACTTTCGTGACATACGTGATAGCAGAACCCTGCGTCGACATCAAAGACAAGGCCTGCATCGAAGAATGCCCGGTCGATTGCATCTACGAGGGCGCTCGGATGCTTTACATCCACCCAGACGAGTGCGTCGACTGCGGTGCCTGTGAACCGGTGTGCCCGGTTGAATCAATCTACTACGAAGACGACCTGCCCGAGCAGTGGAGCGAATACAGTCAGATCAATGCCGACTTCTTCACAGAGCTCGGTTCACCCGGGGGCGCGGCGAAAATCGGCGTCACCGAAAACGACCCAGCCGCAGTCAAAAATATCGAGAGCAAGGCAGAAAGTGCATCGTAGGCAGCGAGCCCACACCGAGAGTTGGTCGGCGGTTCAGCCTGCTACGCGGTCTTCGTAAACCGCTTGCTCGAAGCGGTGCGCCACCGAGGGGCCGGAGCCGGTCGCGAAAGCGGTGGTCGCACAGTCCCACCGGCCCGGGCATTGACCGCCGATCGCGGATCGGCACTGCCATGTGCGGTCAGCACCAGGGTCGTCACGAGGCGTGCAACCCGCATTCGGTCTTGGACAGCCCCCTGCCAGCGTCCGCTGCGTGGATCCGCACCGCCGACAACCTTCGCCGTGCACGGCGCACATGGCGCGGCTCAGCAGGCACTGGCTGCCGCGGAGAAATATGCAGCGGGCAGCACAGTCGGTACATCGTCAACAACAAAGTAAAGACGCGCGGGAAGGTCGTCGAATCGGCCGTCAAATCCGCCAGCACGAACAAGGTTCAGGTTCTCCTGACGGTCGATCAGTCGGTGAGCAGCCTGGGCTACCCCCGAGCCGCAGATCGATCGCACCCGCATCAAGATGACCATGCAGAAGGTCGACGGCCGGTGGCTGGTCAGCAAGGTCGAGCTGTTATGAGGACGTGGCGCACGTTGTCCGTTGCGGCCGCGATCGCCGGGTTGATCGTGGCCCTGTCAGCCGCTCCCTCGACCGGTGGTGCACATGCGGACGCCGTCAACTGAGAGGCCATCGCGCAATGTGAATCCGGCGGTAACTGGGCGGCCAGTACTGGCAACGGTGACTATGGCGGGCTACAGATCAGCCTGCCCACATGGGAAGCCAACAGCGGCACCGAGTGGTCGGCGTTACCGTCGACCGCGCGTCCGCAGGAACAGGTTCTGGTGGGGCAGCGGATTATGGCCGCCCAGGGACCTGGAGCCTGGCCGAGATGCGCGTCCTGCAGTCAGGGTGAAGCCCCGGTGGGTTCCCCGACGCATCTCCTGACGACTATGTGGAGTCAGTCTGGCGGCTGTCCAGGGTCGTCGCGTGCGGTTGAAGCGGAGGGCGGCGTAAAGGCTGGCCGCGCAGCACTGGGGTTTTGTCGCCTCGCTGTGTGATGATGTGTCGGCATGACGCCGAATCCGCATCGGATTGACCTGCCCGATGTGCAGCTGAGCCCGGGCGTACCGTTCGGGGTCTACGTGCATGTCCCGTTCTGCGTGACCCGGTGCGGCTACTGCGACTTCAACACCTATACGCCCGCCGAACTGGGCGGGGTCAATCCGGACGCCTGGCTGCTGAAGCTGCGATCGGAACTCGAACTGGCCGGCGCCCGGCTGGGCTCGCCGACAGTGCACACCGTGTTCGTCGGGGGCGGGACGCCGTCGTTGTTGGGTGGCGAGCGCATCGCCGCGGTGCTGCAGTCGGTACGGGACAATTTTGAGCTGGCCACCGGCGCCGAGATCACCACCGAGGCCAACCCCGAGTCGGCTTGGCCCGACTTCTTCGCGGCCGCCCGCGCGGCCGGCTACACCAGGGTGTCGCTGGGCATGCAGTCCGTCTCGCCGCAGGTGCTGGGTGTTCTAGACCGGATCCACACGCCCAACCGGTCGGCGGCGGCGGCCCGCGAGGCGCTCGCCGAAGGTTTTGAACACGTCAGCCTCGACCTGATTTACGGCACCCCTGGAGAATCCGACGACGACGTACTGCGCTCGGTCGACGCCGCGGTCGACACCGGTGTCGATCACGTGTCCGCCTACGCCCTGGTCGTCGAGGATGGCACGGCGTTAGCGCGCCGGGTCCGCAGCGGCGAAGTGGCCGCTCCGGACGACGACGTGCTGGCGCATCGCTACGAGCTGGCGGATGACCTGCTCTCGGCGGCCGGATTCGACTGGTACGAGGTGTCCAACTGGAGTCGTGCCGGCGGGCAGTGCCGACACAACATTGGCTACTGGAACGGTGGCCAGTGGTGGGGTGCCGGACCCGGGGCGCACAGCTATGTCGGCGCGACCCGGTCGTGGAATGTCAAGCACCCCAACACTTATGGGCAGATCCTCGACGATGCGACATTGCCGGTTGCTGGTTTCGAGCAGCTGACTGCTCAGCAGCGCCACACCGAGGACGTGATGTTGAGAATCCGGCTACGCCAAGGCCTTTCGCTGGGCTTGCTCGACCACACTGAGCGCGAGCGTGCCGCTATCGCGGTGGCCGACGGCTTGCTGACGCCCGACGGCGAACGCCTGGTGCTCACCGACCGGGGACGACTGCTGGCGGACGGTGTTGTCCGCATGCTGCTGGGTTAGCGCACGATGACGAACGCGACCTCAGCCCAGCTACTGGCAGCGCATCGCGCCGCCGGTCGGTTCTTCACGGCCGCCGGCGTCGGCTCGTTTGTACTGGACGCCGGAGCGCCCGATGCCGAACCGGTGGTCTGCGTGCACGGCGTGCCCGCCTCGGCTTTTTTGTACCGCAAGCTAGTTCCTGCGCTGGCCGAACACGGTCGTCGCGGCATCGCCGTCGACTTGCCGGGTTTGGGACTGGCCGAGCGGCCCGCCGACGCCGACTACAGCTGGACCGGGCTCGGTCGGTGGTTGTCATCTGCCGTGGACGCTTTGGGCTTGGATCGCTTCCATCTCATGGTGCACGACATCGGCGGCCCGATCGGATTCGAGCTCGCAGCTGCCGACCCTGGCCGGGTCCGGTCTCTGACACTGCTCAACACCATCGTGGCTGTCGAAACCTTCCACCGGCCATGGATGATGGAACCTTTTGCGCATCGCGGAGTGGGCGAGGCTTGGCCGGCGTCGGTGCGCCTGCCGGGAATGTTCCTCGCGCTGATGCGATATGTCGGGGTAAGTCGGCATGTCTCAACGGCCGAGATCGCTTGCTATCTTCCGCTGCTGCTTGGCACTGACCGGCGGGGTGGCCACCGGACGCGCCGTGATGGCCGCCGCAGCGTCGCGGCTCACCCCGGTGCTGCTCGAACTCGGCGGCAACGACGCGGCGATCATTGCCCCCGACATCTCGGTCACCGATCAGCTGGTCGAGCAGCTGTTCGCTGCGACCCGACGCCGAGGCGCGCGGCGCGACGGTCCGCACCCCCGGCACGGCGGCGCGAGGTCGTGTCCGGAATCCGGTGTAAAGAGGGAGCACGGGCGTAGGTTCCGCTTCACGACCTGCAAGTCTGCGAAGAAGGAGTTACGCCCGTGCCTGTTCGAATATCTGCCACTGACCGTATCCGCACCAAAATCGACGAACTGTTCGCCGACGACCGAGAGCTGCCCGAGATCCTGGAAGAGGTGGCTCGGCTGGCGCCCAACTGCTGATGCAGGCCGCGTTGGAGGCCGAGGTCACCGAGTTCCTCGGCCGCGAACGCTACCAACGCGCCGCCACCTGCCCGGATGCTGCAGCAGGGTCATGCAACGGGTATCGGCCGGTGACGGTCAAAACCACCACCTGCCCGATTACCTTGGAGCGGCCGAAGCTGCGCGGCACCACCGCAGCGTTCGCGTCGCGGTTGTTCGGTAAGCACGTGACGAAAACCAACGCACTGGAAACCTTGGTGATCACCTCGTTCGTCCGCGGGCTGTCGGTGTGCGATGTCGAGGCCACCCTTGCCGAAGCGCTCGGCGATCAGGCCGCGATCTCCAAGTCGACGGTCTCGGAGGTCTGCAAGGCGATCCGCGCCGAATACCAGGAGTGGGCGCGCCGCCGACTCGACGAGTTCGCGCTGGACTATCTGTTCTTGGACGCCTCGTTCTTTCGGATGCATCCCGGATCGCCGGCCGAGCCGGTGCTGGCCGCCTGGGGCATCACCACCGAGGGCAAGCCGGTATTCGTCGGGTTGGCACCCGGGCCCGGCGAGTCCACCGACACGTGGGCCGACTTTTTGACCGATCTGCGCGAACGCGGCCTGCGCACTCCGCTGCTGGTCGTCTCTGACGGCGCCAAGGGCTTGATCGCGGCCATCGAGCAAATCTATCCAAAAGCGTTGCGCCAGAGATGTCTTATTCATCGCCTCCGGAACGTGCTCGCCAAGATTCCCACCGGGATGCAATCCGAGGTCCGCGACGGATACTGGGCCATCTTCGATACCACCGACCTGGGCATCGAACCGGGACCCCGGCTCGTTGAGATCATCGACAACAAGCGGATCGAGGCGTTCGCCGCCAAATACGCCGACCTCTACCCGGCGGCTATGCGGATCCTGCTCACCGACAAAGCAGGGCTGACCGCCTATCTGCGGTTCCCGATCGAACACCATGGGCGCGTTCGACATTCTAATTTCATTGAACGATCCTTTGGGGAAACCAAGCGGCGCACCAAGGTCATCGGCCGATTCCCCGGCGAAACGAGTGCCGTCAGCCTGGTGTGGGCCGTACTGGACCGCGCCTCGGCCGGTTGGCGCGGCCTGACCATGACCCCGGTCGGCTCCCGATTGCTGCAAGATCTACGCCGATCACTCCTTGACCCACCACGTGAACTGCGGCCACCGCCCTCCACCACCAGTGGCGACGCCAACCAGACCGATCCCATCTCGGCCACTACGTAGCGGCCTCGGGTCGCCAGGCCGGCAGGCCGGCACGTCTCAGTAAGGGATCGCTATCCATGACACCCCGTGACGCCAGGGTCGGGACACCGGCCACAAGAGGCCGGGGGCCTATCCGTTCGAGTCGTCGAATGTGTGGTCGCTTCGCTGGCTGGGGGCAGCGTTCGACGTTGCGGTAGATGGACTTTCGGAGTGCGCCGGGTTTCGGCGATCTGGCCGCTGTCAGGGACGGTAACTATCGTGGGCGGCCGCCTGCGGCGCTTCGTGCGGTGACGCGGCCGCCTGCGGCGCTTCGTGCGGTGAACCGGCGGCGAGGAACGCGGCCGCCAGCTGTGCGGCGAGGTCGAAGGCCTCTGCGACTGGCATGACCTGGCCGCCAGGGGTTGTCTGGAGCCAGGATCGGGCGTCGTCGACCGAGGTGAAGAAGTGCACCTGATTGCAGAATGAGGAGCGGATCTCGGTGATGTCGTCGGGGTTGACCAGCGACACCACCGCGGTGGCCGGCTCGACGTCGCGGACCCCGCGCGGGCCTGCGGTTAACCGGATCGGCTGCCCACTGCATGGAGAGGCCGACTCAATGTGGGCTTCTCGGTCGAGGATGGGCGGGAAGATCAAGGTGTCCAGGGCGCACCAGGTGTGGAGCTGCGCGCCGTCGACGGTGAACCGGTGCTGGGTCGGGCGCAGGGTCACCCCCTGGCCGACGACTCGACCCTCGTTGTCATATTCGGTGTCGGGGAGCCTTGCCAGGTGGGCGCGGGTCTCCTCGATGGTGCGGCCAGCCGTGGTGGCGAGCGTGGTCAGCTCAACGGGGTTCCCGGACGCGAGCAGCCGCAGCAGCGGGATCAAAAGTGCCGGGTCCAGGTCGGTCTGGTCGGGAGTGGCCAGTCGGTCGATGAGGTCGGTGGTGTAGTCGGTCATCGCAGCCTCCAATTCTCAAGTGGGTGTAGATGGTGTTTAGGAGGCGCAGCAGGACAGCTTGGAGACGTCGGTGCTGTAGGACTGGCAGGCGATCTTGATGGCTTCGGCCATGGTCAGGTACGGGGCCCAACTGTTGGCGACCTGCTGCACGGTCATGCCAGCCGCAAGGATGTAGACCCCGGCGGCGGCGAGTTCGCCGGCGTCCTTGGCGACCGCGGTGATCCCGAGGATCCGTTCGGTGTCGGCGTCGGCGAGCACCTTGACGAAGCCGCGGGTGTCGCGGTTGATCAGCGCCCGGGGCACGTAGTGCAGGGGCAGCACACGGCAGTCGCAGCGGATGCCGGCTGCGACTGCCTGTTCCTCGGTCATCCCGACCGCACCCAGCGCGGGGTTGGTGAACGTCACCCGGGGCAGGTGCGTGTAGTCGACCGACCGGTTTGCGCCACTGAAGGCATTGTCGACAACCATCGCGCCGTGGGCGGCCGCGACGTACACGAACTGGCGCTGCGCTGTGACGTCCCCGGCCGCCCAGATCCGCGGGTTCGACGTCGCGAGCTGGTTGGTGACCGCAATCTCCCCCGCCTTCTCGGTCTTGACGTCCACCGCCTCAAGGTTGAGCCCATCGGTGACCGGGGTTCGGCCCAGCGCCACCATCAGCCGCTGGGCGCTGAACTCCTCCCGGCTGCCGGCCACCGACGCGCCCGCGACCACCCGTCCGGTGGCCGGATCGGCCGTCACCGAGTCAACCATCGCTCGGCAGACCACCCGGATGCCCTCGTCGGCGAACACGGTGAGCAGGGACTGGGACGCCTCGGGTTCCTCCCGGGAGGCCAGCCGGGAGCGGACCAGCATGGTGACCTTGCAGCCCAGCCGGGCAAACAGCTGGGCTTGTTCCAAAGCGACATACCCGCCGCCGAGCACCAGCAGCGTCTCGGGAACCTCCTTGAGCTCCATCGCCGTGGTCGAGGTCAGGTAGTCGACCTGGTCGAGTCCGTCGATCGCTGCGATGGTGGGCCTCGAACCGGTCGCGACCAGATAGTGCGCGGCTACGACGAGCCTGCTGTTGCCGTCCTCGGCCCTCACTCGCAGGACCGGAGCGTCCGGGGAGCCGTCGAACAAGGCCTGCCCGTGCAGGAGCCGCCAGCCGTAGTCCTTGGCGATGTCGAGGTACTTCTCCGCGCGCAGCGCTTCAACGAGGGTCCGCTTTCCGTCGACGAGGCCGGGCATGTCCACCGGGTCGGCACTCGTGCTGATTCCGGGGAAGCGGCCGGTGTCGAGGGCGACGTGGCGGGCCTCGGCGGCGGCGATCAGTGCCTTGGAGGGCACGCAGCCGGTGTTCACGCACGTCCCACCTACCGCGCCGCGCTCGATCATCGCCACCGACTTGCCCAGCGCCGAAGCGCGGATCGCGGCGGCAAACGCCGCCCCACCCGATCCGACCACGGCAAGATCGACCTTCGTCTGTTTCACGTGGCCCTCCTCATCCATGTTTCGCGGGCAGTTCGCAGCCTTCTGGCCCGCAACGGCGGCTACCTGGGGAGACCAGGTCCCAAACGGCGAAGACGACCATGACCGCCAGTCCCGCATACAGCACGACCCGTGCCGGCCCGTGAGCCAGGACACCGCTCATGAACGAAACCCACCCGATCAGCACGAGGATCGGACCGATCATCCCCAGGGCGCTGCGGCGCCATTGCCGGTGGGTGAACCACCCCAGTCCGTTGGCCACCAGTACCAGCGCGGCAAACAGCGGCAAAACGTCGATGAATAAGTCTTCCCACTGGGAGAGAAATCCCAGCCCGATGACCGCCCCGATAGCGCCCACCGCCGGGAAACACATGGCGCAAGCCATGGTGGACACGACGGTGCCGACAACACCAACCGTGTCAGTCATGATGCGCACAATCTGTCGCACGTGTCTCACCTGAATCGCTTGGAAAATCCGTTCGTCAGCGTCAGAATGAACCTTCCAGTACAGATGAAGGTCAAGTCCCGAATCAAACGAGAGGTAGGGACGGTGCGGATCGGAGAGTTGGCCGACGCTGTCGGCGCCACCAGCACGACCCTGCGCTTCTACGAGGAGCAGGGTTTGCTCCCCGAAGCCGACCGCACGTCCGCCGGTTACCGGGACTATTCGCCCGACACCGTCACCAGGATCGACTTCATCCACCGAGGCAAGGCCGCCGGGCTCACACTCGCCCAGATCCGTGAGGTTCTGCGTATTCGAGACCGCGGTCAGGCCCCCTGTGAGCACGTCCGCGATCTTCTCGACGCCCGACTCGCCGACGTCGACGAGCAGATCAACAAGCTCGTTGCTCTTCGCGACACGATTGCCCAATTACGCGACCAGGCAGCAACACCCGAGCCCACCGCCTGCACCGCCGAACAGGTCTGCCGATACCTCTAAACCTGTAACATGCGTCCGAGTAGCGAACCCAAAACGCACACGCGCTAGCGTCCGAATTGGTTCTCACTCAGCCCCCGTCATGTTCGACACCCGGAGACGGTTTGAGGGAACCTGGCGCGCCGAGTCCAGCCGTTCGTATGCTGGCAGCGAAGCGCCGAGCTTGGCCCTGCTTTTACACCGGAATCTGGACGCGACCGGCGCGCGAGGCCGACGTCGACGCCGGCGGATACTTCGTGCTGCCGACCGTCGTCACCGATCTGGCACCAGATTCGCCGCTGGCCACTGAGGAACAATTCGGGCCGGTGCTGCCGATTTTCGGCTACCAGGGGATCGACGACGCGGTCGCCCCGGCAAACGCCACCGACTTCGGGCTCACCGCGTCAATCGGGACCGGCGATAACGCGCTGGCCGACCGTGTCGCCGCGCAGCTGGTTGCCGGAACGGTCAGCGTCAACTGTCACGGATGGCCGCGCAGGATCCGCGCCTGCCGTTCGGAGGCGTCGGCCAATCCGGCCTCGGCCGCGAACTCGGTGTGGACGGGGTCCGGGCGTTCACCCAGCCGCGGGCATTCGTGCGGCATCCCGCCCCGCAGTAGTCGGTATACGCCTGTATGAGTCATTTATACTCATCACATGAGTAAGCGTCTGCAGGTTCTCCTCGACGCCGACGAGTGGGAGCAGCTCCAAAAAACCGCACGCAGGCACCGGACAACCGTTTCCGACTGGGTTCGCCGCACGTTGCGCGACGCACAGCAGCGGGAGCCGGGCGGCGACCTGGACGCCAAGTTGCGCGCCGTCCGTACCGCCATGCGTTATGAGTTTCCGGCGCCCGATATAGAGCAGATGCTGGAAGAGACCGAATACGGATACTTGGAGTCGCCAGAAGCTGCACGGTGATCTTCGTCGACACCAACATCCCCATGTACTTGGTGGGCTCCTCAGGCCCACACAAACTGGATGCGCAGCGCCTGCTGGAATCCGCGCTTTCGACCGGCGAACGGCTGGTTACCGACGCCGAGGTATTGCAGGAGATCTGCCATCGCTATGTGGCGATCAACCGGCGCGAGGCGATCCAGCCCGCCTTCGATGCGATCCTCGGCGTGGTGGACGATGTGCTGCCAATCGATCGCACCGACGTCGAGCAAGCAAGGGGCATCCTGTTGGGCTACCAGAATTTGTCGGCCAGAGATGCGCTACACATTGTGGTCGTGGTGCGCCACCAGATCACCAATCTCATGAGCTTCGACCGCGGCTTCGACGTTTATCCCGGAATCACGCGACTGGCCTGACCGCATCTCAGCCCCGGCATTTTCCAATTAAATCAATCATTGCCTAAATAGCGACCGTAGTGTCAGGCTGACAACATGACGGAAGAACGTAACGCCGAAGACTACGTCGACCAGGGGGTGGCGGGTCTTGAGGAGCCCCAGCCGATGTACGCGGCCCTGCGCGAGACCGCCCCGGTGTTCCGCTCACCGCAGCCGGTTGTCCTTAGTGGCCTCGCCGACATCGAAATGGCGCTCCAACACACCGAACTGTTTTCGTCGAACATGGACGCAGTCGATCTGGGTAACCTGCGGCCGCTGATTCCGCTGCAAGTCGATCCGCCCGAGCACGCCAAGTGCCGGCGCATCCTTGATCCGCTGTTCACCCCGCGCGAAATGGCCCGGCGGGAACCGGAAGTCACCAAGCTGGTGAACGAGGTGATCGACGCCTTCGCCGATCGCGGGCAGTGCGACTTTCATGCCGAGTTCGCGGTACCGCTGCCGTGCACCGTTTTCCTGCAGCTGCTCGGGCTGCCGCTGGAAGACCTGGAGACATTCCTGGTGTGGAAGGACGGGGTGATCCGCCCCGAGGGTGGCCCCTTCACCTTCGAAGAACGGCACGCCGCAACGGCACCGGTGGCGCTGATGATTTACGCGTACTTCGATCGCGCCATCGACGACCACATCGCCAACCCCCGCGACGACGTGTTGTCTGCGTTGATCGCCGCGGAATTTAAAGAGGGGGGTGGGGCGCTGTCGCGCGAGGAGTTGCTCGACATCTGCTTCCTTTTCCTCATCGCCGGCCTGGACACGGTGACCGACTCGCTCGACTTCTTCTTCTTCTTCGTCTACCTCGCACGTCACCCCGAGCACCGTCGGCAGCTGATCAAGCAGCCCGACGTCCTGCCCAGTGCGATCGAAGAGTTGTTGCGCTGGGAGACACCGGTGCCCGGCGTCGCTCGGGTGGCCATGGAAGACGTCGAAGTGGCCGGCTGCCCGATCAGCAAGGGCGAACGGGTCAGTCCGTTGCTGGGCGCCGCCAACACCGACCCGGCCGCGTTCCCGGATCCCGACGTCGTGGACTTTCGCCGCAACCCGAACCGGCACCGGGCGTTCGGCGGAGGTCCACACCGCTGCCTGGGATCCCACCTGGACCGCATGGAGCTGCGGGTAGCGCTGCGCGAATTCCACCGGCGCATCACGGATTACGACATTCCGGCCGGCACCCAACTCAGCTATACCGGCGGCCTGCGGTCGGTGGAGTCGCTGCCGTTGACGTTCCCGGTGGCCAGATGACTCGTGTCTGTGTCGATGCGGATCGCTGCGAGGGGCACGGGCGCTGCTACACATTGGCGCCTGACGTCTTCGATGCCGACGAGCTTGGGCACTCGATCGTGCGCATCGAGAACGTCACCGGCGAGCTCGAGGCGCAGGCCGTCGACGCCGAGCAGAACTGCCCCGAAGGCGCGATCACGTTGTCGCGCTGACGGCTCCGGCTCACGCGACCCGATCTTTGCATTCATCGTATAAATAGCATTGACAGCGGCCGAAAACCGACGGTAGTCGTCAGGTGTGGCATCGCTGCCGGACCCAGCTCCTCGTGCGCGGCAGCATGTCCTGATCTCGGTCGACGACCACGTCATCGAACCACCCGAGATGTTCGACGGCCGGCTGCCGTCGCGATCAACGCGCTGCTCGACCGGTTGCCAGATCTGCGATTGGACCCGAACGCCCCGACGCCGCATGTCACGGGTATGGCGTTTCGGTCCCCGGCGGCGCTTCCCGTCGAGTTTAGCTGTCGCTGAAGGAGTCTCGCGTCAGATCGGGAACCAGGGCGTGATGAGCTTTGCGATCTCAATATAGACCGGGATCCCGATTGTGACGTTGTAGGGAAATCGCCGCCGCCGCCATGGGGGCCATCGGATTTCAGAGCGTAGCCTGGTGCGTCGCTTCCGGCTATGAGCGACGACACTCACCCGCTGGGAGAGCGCTGGAAAGCGCGGCGTTACTTTCTGCTGGTGCCGATCAGCGATGGCCGCGCCCCGGGTTCCTTGACACGGTGGGTCGCCGACGCCCACGCCGACGGCGAATAGTGCGTGGTGACTTCCTCGAACCCGTCAATCCGAGAAACGGTGAGCACGCCGGTCTCCTGATTGATCGCCAGCTTGTCGCCCTCGGCTGCGTGAACCTCGTCTCCGTCAAGGAGCCGAATAATGAACACCATGTTGTCGTCTCGTCAGAGCACGCTTGGGGCTGACCCGTTGCCGGACGGGTTCATTGTGGGGCGCCGATCTGAACGGTTCGAAAACGTGCGATGACAACCGAGCGCGAGGTTAACGACTCAGCCCATCCTCAGGCCCACGGACCGCTGCGGTGGGCCTTTGCGGATAGGAGACTCCCGCGGCCTCATAGGTTAGGCTACGTTTACTAATCGGTGACCGAAGTTGGTGTCGACACAAGTCCCGCAGGCGCGGCTCCGCATCTGGTTGCCCGCCAGCAGGCGCGAGCTTTAGGCGACACTGCGTCCGCTGCATCGAGGCTGCGCTCAGTTCGGTGAATTGTCGAGAATCGCGCGCTCACCGCAGTTTCGCCGCAAGGGTCGGGTTAGTTGCCCGTCGCCGGGTGCTTTAGTCGACTTCGGCGTCCGGGGAGCGCTCTAAGTAGTCGGCCAGAATACTGCTCACCAGTGACTCGATGGTCGATTCGATCGACGACGCCAGGGTGGCGGTCACGGACGTGACGGCCTGGGTACGAAACCGGACCAGCATGGTGATCAGTTCGGCGATTTCGGTGTCGGCGGGCAGGGCTTCCCGCGGCTTGATCCGGTCGGCGACGTGTTCAGCCCGGGCGCGCACCAGCATCTCGCTGATCTGATCGGCCAGCGGGATGATGTTCTCGTGCAGGGCGATGAGTTTTTCCATGCTCACGCCGTAGCCGCGTATTTCGTTGAAGGCGTCGATCAGTTTGGGACGGGTGATGGTAGCCTCGGCGCCGTCGACGCGAATGACCTGTAGGCCCACCAGTCGGTTGCCTTGGCGTCGTTGATGAGTCGCTGCGCCTCGGCCAGCGGCACGGTCTGCGACTTCTCAGTGGTACAGGTGCCGACGATCGCGGATTCCAGGCCCAGCCGGGCCACTCCGCCGCCGAAGATATATCCGGACACGCATACGGTTGGCGATGTCCCACTCAAGCCGAGCAGACCGTGAGCAAACGCTGCCTGCTGCACGCGAGACCACATCGACCCCGCCCCCACTTCCGCCGTGCCCGCACTTGCATCGACGGTGACGCTGTTGAGCGCCGAGGTATCGATGAGTACTTGATCGTCGTTGATCGGACTTCCCGCGCCGTGGCCAGTGGCTTGAACAACGACCGAGACCCCAACCGCGCAGCGCTTTCGATAGTGTGTGCCACTTGCTGGGCCGACCGCGGTAGGACGACCGCGCATGGCCGCTGCGGGAAGCTCGAGTTGTCGGGGCTTGTCGCCGTGGCGTATTGGTCGTCGCCGGGTTCGTGCACGGCGTCACCTAACTCGGCACGCAGGGCCCCGGCGACGCCTCTCATCGGGACGCCTGCTTGGGAACGAGTGCCAGGACCGGAATCGTGCGTGTCGTTTTCCGCTGATAGTCGGCGAAGCCCGGAAAGCGCTCGGCTTGAGTCGCGTACTTCGAATCGCGTTCGCTGCCATGTAGTTCGACCGCATGGACATCGATGTGGTCGTCGCCGACTTCGACGCACGCGTCGGGGTGAGCGACGAGGTTCCAATACCAGGCCGGGTTGCGGTCAGCGCCCGCGGCCGACGCGAATACCAAATAGCGGTCGCCGTCGGCCATATACATCATCGGGCTGATGCGTTCCCTGCCGCTGCGCGCTCCCTTGCTGTGCAGCAATAGAACGGGCGCCCCCTCAAACTGTCCGCCGAGTCGACCGTGGTTGGCGCGGAACTCCTCGATGTTGCGACGGTTGAAGTCGTCGTCGGTCACGGTGCCTCCTCGATCGTTCGTTTGCCAGACCGCTGTAACGGAAGTATTCTCCCGCTTATGCCGGAACATTCCCGTTCTAGCACCGTCCGTCAACTCGGAGGAGGGCAAGGACCATGCGGCACTCGACGGTGGCTGCTGGCCCCGGTGGAAACCGGCCTAGCCGCTTGAGGATTCGGCGCATCCTGGCCATTCCACATCACCAACAAATTGTGGCTCTTCTGCCATAGTCGTGGGTCTGTGACCTGGGGTTTTGGGGCGCAACGCCGTGTCCTGCTTACGTTTTGGACTGCAATCGGGTTCAAGACGGAAGGGGTGTACGGCGTTGCGCAAATCCAGGGTATTCGCGACGGTCCTCGGCGGCCAGGACATGGTCATTGACGACGTCATGATCGAGACTGAGACCTCGCGCGGCAAGCGGCCGGTGACCAGTGAGGTGCTGGTGTTTGCGGTGCGGCCCAAAGCAAACCAGGCCAGCCGGTGCTCGCGGTGCCGGAAACGCTGCCCCGGCTATGACGGCGGTGACGGGATCAGACGGTGGCGCACCCTGGATCTGGGGACGACGAAGACCTATCTGCAGGCCGCAGCGCCGCGTGTGGCGTGCCCAGAGCATGGAGTGGTGGTGATGCACGTGCCGTGGGCGCGGCCCGGCGCCCGCCACACCTGGGCGTTTGAGGACACCTGCGCGTGGCTGAGCGCGCACGCCGCCATCAGTGTGGTCGCGGTGTTTTTGCGGGTCGCCTGGCGCACCATCGCCGCGATCGTCGTTCGGGTGGTAGCCGATGGCCGCGACACCAACGACCTGCTCATAGGAGTGACCCGCATCGGCATCGACGAGATTGCTTACCGTAAGGGACATCGCTACTTGACGTGCGTGATTGACCATACGACCGGCAGGCTGGTGTGGGCAGCCGAAGGCCGAAACCAAGACACCCTGGGCCGGTTCTTCGACCAGCTCGGCGCCCAACGTTGCGCAGCGTTGACCCACGTCAGCTGTGATGGGGCGGAATGGATTCACGCCGCGCTGCGAGCACGCGCACCGCAGGCGCTGATCTGCCTGGATCCGTTTCACGTCGTGGCCTGGGCGCTCAAAGCCCTCGACAAGGTCCGCGTCCGCACCACCGCGGCTGCCGGGGCCCGGGATCGCCACGCCATGTGGGCGGTCCGCAAGAATCCTGCCGATCTGTCCGGCGAGCAGCGCACCAGCCTGGCGACCATTCAAGTCACCAACAAGACCTTGTATCGGGCGTATCTTCTCAAAGAGCAACTCCGGGAAGTGTTTCGCGTCAAGGGCCACACCGGGCGCCAGCTGCTGGCCGGCTGGCTGTCCTGGGCCAAGCACTCCCGCATCCCCGAGTTCGTCAAGGTGGCGGCCACCATCGACCGACACCGCCACCTGCTGCTGAACACTCTCGATCATGGCCTGTCCAACGCACGCTCGGAAGCCACCAATACCCATCTGCGGGCATTGACCAAGCGCGCCTACGGGTTTCACAGCCCCGACGCATTGATTGGCATGGCCATGCTCACCCGCGGCGGCCTGTGCCCAGCACTACCCGGCCGAGCAGCATGAAACCAAACCCACGGAAACGTCAGGAGATCCCAAAATCGGTGGCTAATTTGAACAAAAGCCGACACGCGCCGGTCAGGTCTTTCGCACCGCAAGCTGTACAGGGCCGCGGGCAAGCCAGTGCCGTCGGCCCGCCGGGGTGCCCGGCGGCGGGGTCGTAGCGTCAAGGCTAGATACCGCCCGCTCCGCCGACCCCGCCTCCACCACCGTTGAGGCTGCCGGTGAGATCCGTGAGGCTGTTCGTGAGGCTGTTGAGGAGGGACTCGGGATCAAACGCGGCGCCGCCGTCGACCCCGGCAGCACCAGCGGTCCCGGCCGGCTCGGTGGCCGACGCAGCACCGCCCGCCCCGCCGTCCCCGCCGGCACCGTCGGTGGCTTTGCCGAGGAAGCCCAGCACGGTCCCGGTGGCGCCGCCGTCCCCGCCGGCACCACCGGCACCGGCCGCCGCGGTGGCCGACGCAGCACCGCCCGCCCCGCCGTCCCCGCCAACACCGCCGGTGGCTTTGCCGAGGAAGCCCAACACGGTCCCGGCCGCGCCGCCGTCCCCGCCGGCACCACCGGCACCGGCTGCCTCGGTGGCCGACGCAGCACCGCCCGTTCCGCCGTCCCCGCCAACACCGCCGGTGGCGCTGCCGCCGAAGCCGGTGAACTCCGACGCGACGGTGCCGCCGATCCCGCCGGCACCACCGGCACCGGCTGCCTCGGTGGCCGACGCAGCACCACCCGCTCCGCCGGCACCACCGGCACCACCGGTGCCGGTACCGAGGAACAAGCCGAACAAGGTCCCGGCCGCGCCGCCGTTCCCGCCGGCACCACCGGCACCGGCTGCCTCGGTGGCCGACGCGGCACCACCTGCCGCACCGTCACCGCCGGCCCCGCCAGTGCCGGTACCGATGGAGCCGAACACAGACGCGACGGTGCCGCCGTTCCCGCCGGCACCACCGGTCCCGGCTGCCTCGGTGGCCGACGCAGCACCGCCAGCACCGCCCGCCCCGCCGGCCCCGCCAGTGCCGGTACCGATGGAGCCGAACACAGACGCGACGGTGCCGCCGTTCCCGCCGGCACCACCGGTCCCGGCCGCCTCGGTGGCCGACGCAGCACCGCCAGCACCGCCCGCCCCGCCGTCCCCGCCAGTGCCGGTACCGATGGAGCCGAACACAGACGCGGTGGTGCCGCCGTTCCCGCCGGCACCACCGGTCCCGGCCGCCTCGGTGGCCGACGCAGCACCGCCTGCCGCACCGTCCCCGCCGTCACCGCCGTGGCCGGTATCGAGGACGCTGAACGCCGACGCGACGGTGCCGCCGTTCCCGCCGGCACCACCGGTCCCGGCCGCCTCGGTGGCCGACGCAGCACCGCCAGCACCGCCGTCACCGCCGGCACCACTGCGGCCGGTATCGAGGACCCCGAACGCCGACGCGACGGTGCCGCCGTTCCCGCCGGCACCACCGGTCCCGGCCGCCGCGGTGGCCGACGCAGCACCGCCAGCACCACCGTCACCGCCGGCACCACCGGTGAGGTTGCCGCCGAAGTCGAACCGGGATCCGGCGTCACCGCCGGCCCCGCCGGCACCACCGGAACCGGCCGCCTCGGTGGCCGACGCAGCACCGCCAGCACCACCGTCACCGCCGGCACCACCGTGGCCGGTACCGAGGACGCCGAACGCCGACGTGGCTTTGCCGCCGTCCCCGCCGGCACCACCGTTCCCGGCCGCCTCGGTGGCCGACGCAGCACCGCCAGCACCACCGTCCCCACCGTCCCCGCCGTTGCCGTAGAACAGCCCGCTGGTGCCGCCGTCCCCGCCGGCCCCGCCGTCGGCGCCAGCGCCGCCGTCACCGCCATCGCCCCACCAGCCGGCGTCGCCGCCGCTACCGCCTTGACCGGCCGCGTCGGTGGCGCCGTTGCCGCCGTCACCGTAGAGCAACCCGCCGTCTTGACCATCGGCCTGCGCTAGCGTTCCGTCCGGGGTGCCATCAGCGCCGTTGCAGATAAGCCCGCAACTGTCGGCCGCGGCGGGATCGACCTGCGCCGCCCACGTGTTCAGCGAGTTGTCCGCCTGCTGGCTAAACGAACTCCAGTCCTGCTCAAGTCCTTGAAGGAAGGAGGACGACGACGAATCGGCCGTCGACGCCGCAGAGCCGGCGCCCGAAGCTACAGAGCTGCCCGAGAACGCGGCGTCTAAACTGCTGGGGTTGGACAAATCGGCGAGCACGGTGTCCCAGCCGGCGGGGGTGCCCAGATCCCCCAGCAGCCCGCTCAACGCACCGGGATCCAGCATATCGCCCGGGTTGATCGAACTGATTGCCGCGCCGACCGTCACATCCAGGATGTCACCGAGAATATCGGCCTTGGCTGTCGGCGCGCCCGCCAGCGGGTAGAGCCCAAACGTCAAAAAAGCCCCCGCGCCAGCCCCCAGACCCGCCACACGCGCAGAACGGCGCGACCACTTAGCTTTAAGTGATCGACGATTTCGCTTGCTTTGCTTACCGGTCAAGACTGGCCTTCCCGTTCGGAGCTGCTACAACGACTGCTCTCAGCCACCTTACCCATCTGCGAAGACGCCTAAGTGGTTCCCCGACCTCGCCGCTACCGAGCAACGCCTGGCAGCATTCCAGGATTGCTACCACCACGCCGCTGCCGCATGACCCCCGACGAATTAACAGGCAAGACCACCCGCGACCGCCACACCATGTGGGCGGTACGCAAGAATCCTGCCGACCTATTCGGTGAGCAACGCGCCAGCCTTGCGACTATCCAAACCACCAACAAGGCCCTGTATCGAGCGTATCTGCTCAAAGAACAGCTGCGGGAACTGTTTCGGGTCAACGGCGAGGTCGGGCGCCAGCTGCTGGCCGGCTGGTTGTCGTGGGCCAAACACTCCCGCATCCCGGAGTTCGTGAAGGTGGCAGCCACCATTGACCGGCACCGCCAGCTGATCTGCGACACCCTTGATCATGGCTTGTCGAATGCTCGTTCGAGGCCACAAACACTCATCTACGGGCATTGACCAAGCGTGCGTTCGGGTTTCACAGTTCGGATGCTTTGATCAGCATGGCCATGCTCACCCGCGGCGGCCTGTGCCCCGCACTACTCGGCCGAGCATCATGAAATCCCGCCCACGGAAACGTCAGGAGATCCCAAATTGTCGAAAGTTGATCCTCAAGCGGCTAGCGACAAAGGATCGCTAGGGCGGTGCGTCGGGACGCCGTTGAGAACCGGGAGAAAATCCTGCGTACCGCGGCCGAACTGATGGCGCGCCGAGGCACAACGTGCCGCTGACCGAGATCGCCGACGCAGCGGGCGTTGGTGTGGGCACCTTTTATCGGGGCATTCCTAATCGCGCGGCACTGCTCGACGAACTGCAGCGTCGCGGCTATGACCTGCTGCTGGACAGTCTTGCGCGGATCAGAGCTGGCGGACTGACCGGCGCGGACGCTACCGAGGTGTATCTGAACGGATGCTTGAGTTTTGCCGATCAGCTGGTGGCGCTGCCGTTGCGGGGAGTGGAGCAGCTCCGTGACGATGCTGCGGTCACCGCCAAGAACCAGGTTCTCGAGGCGATTGGCGGCTTCTTGGCGGAAGGTCAGGCAGACGGCTCGGTGCATGCCGATGTCACGGCGTTAGATATTGCGGTGTGCGGCACGCGATCGCGACTCCACTGCCCCACACTCCCGACTGGCCGGCCACCGCTCGGCGTCATCTCAGCTTATTCGTCCGCGGACTTCGAGGCCGATGACGGTCGATGACTTTGTGCGTGCGGCATTTTCAGCCAGCTTTACATCCGCTCGCCTGACGAAAGGATCTGTGACATGACTTCATCTGGTGTGGTCGCCGTCGTGGGAGCAACGGGACAACAAGGGGGCGCAACGGCGCGCGCATTGCTAGCTGCCGGAGCATCGGTGCGAGCCCTGGTAAGGGACCCGCAAAAGCCCGTGGCGCAAGAACTGGCAGCGGCCGGCGCGCAGCTGGTGGTCGCTGATCTCGACGATCCGGCAACGATCCGAGCCGCCTTCAACGGGGCATCACGAGTGTTCGCGATGACCACGATGATGTCAGGCCGGGGCACAGCAGGGGAGACCGCCGACGGCATTGCCATCGCTGACGCGGCCAAGGCGACATCGGTCCAGCACCTGGTGTACAGCTCGGTCGCCGGCGCTGACCGACATACTGGCATCCCACACTTCGACAGTAAACGTCGCGTCGAAAATATATCTAGAAGCTTTGTCTACCAGCTATTTTCGTGAGTCCAACGTCCTTTGACGAAAACCTGTTGCGCCAACCGCCGGAATCCGAGGACGGGACAATCGTGGTCCGTCTGCCGCTCGCCGACGGTATCCCGTTGCAAATGGTCGCCGTTGACGACATCGGCGCCGTCGCGGCCGCGGTCATTCTGGACCCGTCACGTGTGCCGGCAGGCGCGGTCGAGATCGCCGGCGATGAACTGACCGGCTCCCAAATCGCCGAGGCGTTCGGAGCACAGGCCGGGCAACCTGCTCGCTACGAAGCGCTCCCGCTGGACGCCGCCGGCGACGACGACCAACGCGCGATGTTCGCCTGGTTCGCGCACCTACCTGCCTACCAAGCTGACCGCGTCCTGACCGGCGAGCTCGATCAGCACGTCCACACCCTCGCACAGTGGCTCGCGAAGCACTGGGCCCACTAAAGGATCTCGTCACACTTCCGCTTCTTGCGCCCATCGTGGCTGGCGCGTGTGCTGTGGCCGGTGCGGCGACCGCGCCGCGGCCAGCGCCGCCGCAAGCCCGCCGTCAGCCGTCGTCTGCGGTGGAGGCTGGCCCTTGCGCAGGGTCGCGATCAGTTCGCGGTACGGGCCGATGAGGTAGGCGGTATCGCCAGCTTGAAGCCGGGCGTCGCGGCGCGGACGCAAACTCACCGGACCTTCCGGTCGAGTGATCGCGATGACGCGCGTCTCGGTAGACAGATCCGCCATTCGCAGTCCATCCAACTGGCTTCCCGCCGCGACGAGCATTCCGCCGACCATGAACGAGCGCTGCCCGACCCAAAACGTTCCCAGCACCTGCAGGCCCATCGCGGCGCCGATGAACCAGGGGGCGGCCAGGTCCACGATCGAGCGCACGTTTTCGAAACCGAATCGCCGATTCACCGCGGTGCTCAGCGCTCGGCCCTGAACGCGCATGACAATGGGCGCCTTAGTGCCGGATCCCAAGATCTCCAGCAGCACAATGCCGGTCTCGATGTTCTTCATGTCGTGGTGGTTCACTACCGCCACTCCGCGGGCGCGATCGACGCGCGCTGATTCCAGCGTCTGACGTATCGTCGGGTCTCCGAAAATCACCGGCACGTCGAGTTCGGCCACCGTGGACAGGAATCGGTTGTTCTCGTCCTGCTCGATGACGACGACGTCGTATCCGGCTGCGGTTAGATCTCGCACCACGCGGATGCCGACGGAGCCCAGTCCGACGACGACGATGTGGTCGCGCATACGGCGCGCCCGTCGGGCTCCGGCCATTTTGACGAAGCGGCGCGACAACAGCAGGTCCGCGAGAAACGCGATGAGGATGGCCGTAATGATCGTACCGCCCCACATCAACCCGACGGCGAACATTCGCAGCCAAGGGGATTCGTGGGCGAAGCTGAAATCGCCATAGCCCACGGTGGTAATCGTCTCGGAGGTGAAGTACAACGCGTCGATCCACGACATTCGCGGGTTGTGACATGCAAAGCGCACGATCGCCGTCGAGCCGAGCGTGAGGAACACCGCGAATGCCAACGAAGCAACAGCCATCGGGTTCAAGTCGTCGCGCATGGCGCGCGCGGCATAGACTGCGCGGCGCACCCGGGAGTGGCGCGAACGCGTCGCGGTCGGCGGAGGCACGGTGATCCCGCGGGCTTCCAATTCGTCCTTGACGCCGATCATCGAGGTCCAGTCGCCGGCGTAGGTTTGGAGATCCCGTCCCGGACATGGCACCACTTCACCGGGGCAAGGTGCATTCTTGCCGCGAACCACCGCGACCGGTGCAAGGTCGGCATAGAGTTCGCGCAGAGTCCCGTCGCACGGCGTCTCGGCTCCCCAGACGACAAATTCGATACCGGCGGCGGCGAAGTGATGCGCGTTACGTGACAGAAGTGCCTCTACGACGGATGGTGCTGCGAGGTCGGCGACGTCCAAGATCGCGCCGGGGCCGTTAACGGCATCCACCGCTTCGTGCAGCACATCGTTGGACAGACGCGCCACCACGCGGACAGTGGGGCTGTATTCTCTGGCCAACAATGCGATTTCGAGATTCACTGCATCGTCGGGCCCAACGCATACGACGGCGCGTGCGCGATGCACCCCGGCGCCGAGGAGATCGGCAGCCGTGGCGATCTGAATGATCCGCGCGCCGGCGCCCCTGAGCTCCTCGGCGATGGTCTTCGCCAGCGCATCGTCACCGCTGACGATGATTTCGCGATGCATGATCTCGCGGGTGTGGCGGGAAAAGGGTTTCGTGCGTCCGGTGACGATCGGCCGTGGCTTTGTGTTGTTCGGCATGACTAGTCCCACCTCTGCTCGTTCATATGACTATCGGTCACCATCGGGGATGATGCCACCGGAGGATAGGAGAACCGAGGTCCCGCAACAGGTTCGACTTGAGCTCGTCACACAGGCGAAATGGCGGTGATGTAGGACAATTCTGCGTCGCTGCGTCGGGTCGCGAACAGGACTATGGCGGGCTAGGGTTCGCCGACAGTCGGCGGCCGACCAAAAGGAGCATCCGGTGTCCGAAAATGCACCAGACGATATCTTCAAACTCGTCAAGGACGAGAAGGTTGAGTATGTCGACGTCCGCTTCTGTGACCTGCCAGGCACTATGCAGCACTTCACAATTCCGATTTACGCCTTCGACCAGAATGTGTTCGAGGAAGGGCTGGCGTTCGACGGCTCCTCGATTCGCGGATTCCAATCGATTCACGAGTCCGACATGCTGCTACTTCCGGATCCGGAAACCGCGACCATCGACCCGTTCCGTGCCGCCAAAACGCTGAACGTGAACTTCTTCGTGCACGACCCCTTTACCCTCGAGGTGTACTCGCGCGACCCGCGCAACGTCGCTCGCAAAGCCGAGAACTACCTGATCAGCTCGGGTGTTGCCGACACCGCGTACTTCGGCCCAGAAGCCGAGTTCTACATCTTCGACTCGGTCAAGTTCGACTCGAACATCAACGGCTCGTTCTACAAGGTCGACGCCACATCAGGGTGGTGGAACACCGGAGAAGAAACCGAGTCCGACGGCAGCCCGAACCGGGGTTACAAGGTCCGCCCCAAGGGCGGCTACTTCCCTATAGCCCCCACCGATCATTACGTCGACCTGCGCGACGAGATGCTGACCAACCTGACCAACGCCGGCTTCGTCCTGGAGAAGGGCCACCACGAGGTGGGCAGCGGCGGGCAGGCCGAGATCAACTACAAGTTCAACACCTTGCTGCACGCGGCCGACGACCATCAGATGTTCAAGTACATCATCAAGCAAACCGCATGGCAGGCCGGCAAAACCGTGACATTCATGCCCAAGCCGCTGTTCGGTGACAACGGCTCTGGTATGCACTGCCACCAGTCGTTGTGGAAAGACGGTGGCCCGCTGATGTACGACGAGACCGGTTACGCCGGTCTGTCCGACACCGCCCGCCACTACATCGGCGGGTTGCTGTATCATGCGCCGTCGCTGCTGGCCTTCACCAACCCGACGGTGAACTCCTACAAGCGCCTGGTCCCCGGTTTCGAGGCCCCGATCAACCTGGTGTACAGCCAGCGCAACCGCTCGGCGTGCGTGCGGATCCCGATCACCGGCAGCAACCCCAAAGCCAAGCGGTTGGAGTTCCGCTGCCCCGACTCGTCGGGCAACCCGTACCTGGCGTTCTCGGCCATGCTGATGGCCGGTCTGGACGGCATCAAGAACAAGATCGAGCCGCCTCCGCCTGTTGACAAGGACCTTTACGAGCTGCCGCCAGAAGAGGCAGCGGAAATCGTGCAGGCCCCCACCCAGCTGTCGGCGGTGATCGACCGATTGGAAGAAGACAGCGAATACCTCACGGAGGGCGGCGTTTTCACGCCGGACCTGGTCGAGAGCTGGATCAACTACAAACGTGACTACGAGATTGCGCCGTACAACCTGCGACTGACCCCGTACGAGTTCGCGCTGTACTACGACGTATAACGCAGCTAACCCGTCGTCAACGAGTGCGTGCCGAGCACGATCGCAAGGGCGAGACGCTCGGCGTCTTCCGTTTCCGGTTCGGCGGTGTAGATCATGATGCGCACGTCGTCGGCGGCGACGATGAGAGTGTCGCAATCCAGCGTGATGTGCCCGACGTCGGGGTGATCGATGACCTTGCGGCGCCCGAAATCCTGGTGCGGCTCGAGAACGCCCGATTCCCAGAGGTTTACGAAGCGTGGGCTCTGCGCCGCGAGGTCGCGGGTCAGCTGTTTCAACCATTGACCGGCGGGATAGCGAGCGGCGGTCAGCCGCAGATCGGCGACCAACGCGCCCTCGAATTCGGCCTGCTGCTCTGCGGTGTGGACGACGCGAATGCCCGGCCCGACAAGATGTCGCCACACGCTGTTGCGTTCGATTCCACGCCAACTCGTCGTCGGACCCATCAGCGCGTCGTACGGCGCGTTCGCGACGATCAGCGTCCAGGTGGCGTCGAAGACAGCGACAGGTGTGTGCGCCGGGCGATCGAGCAGGCGTTGCACGCTCGGCGTAATCCGCGACGATACGACACCGAGGCCGGGGCTTGCATGGCCGGCCAGCCGAAAGAGCAGCTCACGCTCGGCATCGAAGACCCGCAACGCGCGGGCGAGCGCCTCAACGACCTGCACCGACCTGCTCTACTACGCGCACGAAACTGCAACGCCGAGCGCCCGCAGGGATCGACGTCGCGGTGTACGAGCCAGGATTCATGCCGGACACCGGCCTGGGCAGAGAGCACGGCCCCGCTGTACAACGGCTCGGCGGCGTCATTAGAACGAATCCCCGGCGTCTCGTCGCCAACCCGCTCCGGTCCGGCGCTCGGATCGATCGTCCTTGACGAGCGGTGGGTCCATCCGCGAGACCGGAGAGTTCGTCGTTAAGGACAAAGAGCGCGGAGGTGAAGCCGTTCGCCCGGGGTCCGGCGCGCGAGTCACGGCTGTGGGACGCGACGGCCGAACTGCTCAAGTCTGCTTGGTAAGTGAGCGCCCGGCGGCACTAAATTAATAGCAGTCCGCGGAGCGCTGTTGCAGGGCGGCCTGCAGGATCGAACTCGCGGTCAAAAATGCCGGTTTGACTTGGTCGGCGGGCTCAACGGGCAGGTCAGCGGCACGGCGTAACACCATCAGCGCAAGCGCACTTTCGGTTGCGTACGGAATTATCAGTAGGTTGGCGCGAGCGTCTCCGCCCTGCAGCGTCATCACATGCTGGCGCTTATGTTCCCAGCCGGGCCAGTTGAAATCGGGCGGTCGTTGCAACGGTGGCCAATTGACATTGATCGTCGTGATGTCGCCAAGTAGGGGGACGAGCGTCGCAATAAGGCCGGGCAGTTCATTCGTGATGCGGTCTTTGCGCGGCCACCACGCGCCGTCGATATCGCGGCCCAACTGGCGAGATATGCACAGCCGTACAAGATTGTCGGGGCGCCGTCGCCGTAGTGGATACGTCATTGGACTATCACTGTCGGCGCTCAGCGCAGGCGATAATCGGGCCTATGCAATCCACGGGAGTTCCTTCACGGTCCGGTATCGACCGCCCCGCAGACGTGAGGCGACGGAGGAATCACATTGCCCGGCGCTATCACCCGCCTACAACGGGCGACCACGGCTGACAACGAAACAGCTCGTCGCCTAGTTTACGCCACCAGCTTTACACCGGACCGGTTGGGCGACAAGCGAAAGGGCGTTATGCCAGCCCGCTTACGGCTGCATCTGTTGGGCGATGGCCAACTTGTCGACCGTGCCCACCGGGGTGGTCGGTAACATGGGCATCTCGATCAATACGTCCGGCCGCGCATACCGGACCACTCCATGTTGGTTGGGGTAGTCGTTCAATTCGGTCAGCGTCAGCGGTCCGGCTGCGAAAACAACGGCAGCGCAGATCCTTTCACCTAAAAAGGATCGGGCTGCGCTACTACCGCTGCCGACGAGATCGTCGGGTGTGCACGCAGATGCTCCTCGAGGTCGCCCGCGGCGATGGTGTCACCGCCGAGATGGTGGCGCCGCCGGGCCGGTGACCTCCAGGTATCCGTCGCCGTGCAGGCGGACCGGGTCGCCGCTGCGGTAAAAACCTATCCGGAAGTGAAGGTCAACGCGTCAGCATCGCGCGCCCTACTCCAACCCGCGCCGACTTTGCTGGCCGACGAGGCGACCAGCGCGCTGGACACCGAGAAAAGGCGACCGTGGTTGATGCGCTCACCGCCGATCCGCAAGCGCGCACCCGAGTGATCGTCGCCCACTGCTAGCGGCCGGGGACGGTTCGGCGAATCCTGGGGACAACGCCAGGATGCGGCCGATTAGCAAATCCATGCCGGCGAGAAATGGCGATTCCGCAGCAGGTCTGGGGGTATGTTTAGACAACCACTGCTATGGCCAGCACAATGACCCGATGTTCGGGTCCGAATCGAAGGGATGACCATGACCGTGAAATTGCTCGCCTGCGGGGCGCTAGCCGTCGCCGCGATTGGAGCCACAGCCGGCGTTGCTACGTCGACTGGTCCAGTCGTATCGCAGGTGCAACCTGTTGTGTTCGCCGTGCCACTCCCATTAGACTCGCCACCGGCGCCGGATCTGCCGACAGCGGGCGACTTGTCCAGCCTCTGCACCAACCTCACCAATCCCGGCGTGTCGTACCACAGCAAGACCGGTCTGGTCGCAGGCGGGATCAATGACGCCCAGGGGCGCGACGCCGACCACAAGCTGCGAGACGCGTTCCGGGCCGGGAATTTTCCGGAGTCATTCGATGTGACGAACATCCAGCCGGCCGGCCCAAATCAGGCCACCGCCGACGTGGCCATCTCGGGTCCGAAGTTCCCGGCGCCTGTCAGGCAGAATCTCACATTCGTCAATCAAGGTGGCTGGGCGATCTCGCCCCAGTCCGCACAGGCGCTGGTGCAGGCAGCGACGGGCTAGCCGGTCACCGCGCTCACGTCGATCGCGGCGATCCGCCCACCGTGGACCACGAACCCCATGATCGCGGCGGGCCGGTCGGCGACGAAGATCACCGCGCCCGCGGCGCCGTTGACGACGGCGGGGGGGCTTCGCGTTCCGGTGCCGGATAGCCACGGGCCAGCCCGGCCACCGCGGACGCGCCCTGCACCGAGCGCAGCCCGGCCGGTCCCGGACCGAAGTCGCCGCGCAAGCACACCGCGGGCCCCACCCCGTCGGCCAGCATCGCCTGATGTTCGGGATCGAGTTCGCCGACTTTTTCGACGATGGGATCCGGCACCCGGGCGACGAGCTCTTCGCGGGATCGCGCCCGGCGGCTGCGCAAGGTGTTCAGGCAGATCCGCGCCACGACAGTGGTCAGCCAGGCGTCGAGGTTGGGGTTGGCTATCTGCTCGCCATCCCCGCCACTGAGCCGCAGCCACGCCTCCTGCACGGCGTCTTCGGCGTCATCGACCGAGCCCAACATGCGGTAAACCACGGCGCGCAGATGCGGCCGGGCCGCCTGGAAGCGTGCTGCCAGGTCCGCGCTGCCGGTCACCGTCGACCGGCGTCCGGCAGCCCGCACACCTGCCGTCGCTGAAACCAGAGGAGCCGATTCCCAATGCGAAGTTAAAGCGGCCGCGCAGGTTGCCGAGCGTGATGATGAGGGTTAGCGCGACCAGTTGAGCGTTGTCGAAATGTTTCGCAGGCGGTCGAATAGCTCGTCGCTCACCTCGACCGGCGTGCGACTGATCGCGGTGGCGTACTCGAGGATGAGCTTTTCGGCTCGGAGAAGCAGGTGGCGTTGTAGTAGTCGGCGAGAGCCAGCAATTCCGCGACACTTAGGGCTCGCGCCCATAAGTTCGTCGGCGACGGGGTGTGGCTGGGCGACAAACCATGAGCGATGGGTGGGGCTGAAGTGTCCAGTGCTATCAATTCGCGATCATTGCCTCGTGGAGTAGCCCGCCGGCCCGATCACGTTGACCGGGCCGCAGCGGCGCGGACTGCGCCGCCTGGTGCGGGTCGGGCGCACCGAGCAACGCCTGGTCACGCGGGCCAAGATCGTGCTCGCCGCGGCCGAGGGAACCCCGAACGCGGTGATCGCAGCGTCGCTGCGGGTCTGTGAGGAGACCGTGCGCAAATGGCGGCGCCGCTGGTGCGCGGCACCTGGGGCGGCCTCGCTGGGCGATGCGAAACGCTGCGGGCGCCCGCCAGTGTTGCCCTTGAAGATCATCGGCTGACCGTCTCCGGCGCGTCGTCGGGTCTGGACGTGGCCATGCAGGAAAGGCTAGCGCGGCCCGTCGAGGACGCGCGCCATTAGCACCCGTGGGCGGAGCGGCCGGTTGGGTGTGGGGCCGGGAAGCAATTGCTGCCGCTGATCACCGTAAAATAGGCCAAGTTAGAAAGGTGGATTCGGATGGCTAGTGCCGACGAGCGTCGCTTTGAGGTCCTGCACGCGATCGTGGCCGACTTTGTCTCCACCAAGGAGCCGGTCGGGTCGAAGGCGCTGGTGGAGCGCCATAACCTCGGCGTCTCGTCCGCCACGGTCCGCAACGATATGGCCGTGCTGGAGGCCGAGGGATACATCGCCCAGCCGCATACCAGCTCTGGACGGGTGCCGACGGAAAAGGGCTACCGGGAATTCGTCGACCGGCTCGACGATGTGAAGCCGCTCTCAGGGGCCGAGCGACGCGCCATCCAAGGCTTTCTGGAGTCCGGCGTCGACCTGGATGATGTGCTGCGACGCGCGGTTCGGCTGCTGGCGCAACTGACGCGCCAGGTGGCGATCGTGCAGTATCCGACGTTGTCGACGTCGACCGTGCGGCATCTGGAAGTGATCGCGCTGACCCCGGCCAGGTTGCTGATGGTCGTCATCACCGACTCCGGCCGGGTCGACCAACGCATCGTCGAGCTCGGAGATGTCATCGACGACCACCAGCTGTCTCAGCTGCGCGAGATGCTCGGCCAAGCGTTGGAAGGCAAAAGGCTTCCGGCGGCGTCGATCGCGGTCGCCGATCTTGCCGCGCAGCTCGACGGCCGAGGCGGGCAGCCCAAGAGCCTCAGCGACGCTGTCGGACGCTCTGCGACGGTGCTACTGGAGTCCCTTATGGAGCACCGCGAGGAACGGCTGCTACTGGGCGGCACCTCCAACCTGACCCGCAGCACCGCCGACTTCGGCGGCTCGCTGCGGTCGATCCTGGAGGCCCTCGAGGAGCAGGTCGTGGTGCTGCGGCTGTTGGCCGCGCAGCAGGAAGCAGGCAAAGTGACCGTGCGCATCGGGCACGAAACCGAGGCCGAGCAGATGGCCGGCACATCGGTGGTGTCCACCGCCTACGGCACCACCGACGCCGTCTACGGAGGCATGGCTGTGCTCGGGCCCACCAGAATGGACTACCCGGGAACTATCGCTAGTGTCGCTGCGGTTGCTTTGTATATCGGTGAAGTTCTGGGCGCGCGATGAACGCGCACCCGGTGCAGAATTTGTGGATGGCCGTCGAAAGCGGCCTCACATGGTCTAAGGGCTAAGAAAGGTCAGGCGTGGCACGCGACTATTACGCTCTGCTCGGCGTGAGCCAGAACGCGAGCGATGCGGAGATCAAACGCGCCTACCGCAAGCTCGCGCGTGAGCTGCATCCCGACATCAACCCCGACGAGGTCGCGCAGGCGAAATTCAAGGAGATCAGCGTCGCCTACGAGGTGCTTTCCGACCCGGAGAAGCGGCGCATCGTCGACATGGGCGGTGACCCGCTGGCGAACGCGGCATCAGCGGCAAACGGCTTCGGTGGGTTCGGCGGCTTGGGCGACGTGTTCGAGGCGTTCTTCGGTGGGGGCTCAACCTCGCGGGGACCGATCGGAAGAGTCCGGCCGGGTTCGGACTCGTTGCTGCGGATGCGGCTGGATCTCACCGAATGCGCAACCGGCGTCAGTAAGCAGGTCACCGTTGACACCGCGGTGCTGTGCGACCGGTGCCAGGGCCGCGGCACCAACGGCAATTCGGCACCGGTGACCTGCGACACCTGTGGCGGCCAGGGAGAGGTGCAGACCGTCCAACGTTCCCTGCTCGGCCAGGTGATGACATCGCGACCCTGCCCGACCTGCCGTGGCGTCGGCGAAGTCATTCTCGACCCCTGCTACCAGTGCGGCGGCGACGGGCGGGTGCGGGCGCGTCGGGACATCACCGTGAAGATCCCTGCCGGCGTCGGCGACGGCATGCGGGTGCGCCTGACTGCTCAAGGCGAGGTCGGACCCGGGGGAGGACCGGCGGGCGATCTGTACGTCGAGGTGCATGAGCAACCGCACGACATCTTTATGCGCGACGGCGACGATTTGCACTGCACGATCTCGGTGCCGATGGTCGACGCGGCCCTGGGCACCACGGTGACCGTGGATGCGATCCTCGACGGCCTGACCGAGATCACCATCCCGGCGGGAACCCAGCCTGCTTCCGTGACGACCCTGCGCGGCCACGGGATGCCGCACCTGCGTTCCGGCACTCGTGGTGACTTGCATGTCCATGTCGAGGTAGTGGTGCCGGAACGACTTGACCACCGCGAGGCCGAGCTGTTGCGCGAGTTCAAGAGCCATCGTGATCGTGACGTGGCCGAAGTCCGGTCCACGCACGCCGCCGGCGGACTGTTCAGCCGGCTGCGTGAGACGTTTACCGGACGCTAATTGCCCGGCTTGTTCTACATCGACGCGCTGCCCGAGCCCGGTGAGCTGGCCGTCGTCGAGGGCGGTGCGGGCTTTCACGCGGCTACCGTGCGACGCCTCCGCCCCGGCCAGCAACTGGTGCTCGGTGACGGCGTCGGAGGTCTGGCCCGCTGCGTGGTCGACCAGGCCGGCCGCGGCGTTCTGCAGGCCAGGGTGTTTGACCGTTGGCAGGTGCCGCCGGGGCGCCGGCCCGTGAACCCGCCGGCATCCGCGTCCAGATTGACGCTAGCGCGTCTTTTCCGCGGTTTTTTCGCGCTGACGTCGATCTGACGCTGCCAAAACCGCCCGGCGGTAGAATCAGAGGCACTAACCCAATGAATAAACCGCAGAAAGCAGGCATCAGAAACCACGTGACGCCTCGCGAGATCAACGCTGCTGATTCATCGACCGCTCCGGTTCGCAGTAGCATCGACGTTCCGCCCGACCTCGTCGTGGGCCTGCTCGGTTCCGCTGACGAAAACTTGCGCGCACTCGAGCGCATTCTGTCCGCAGATCTGCATGTGCGCGGCAACGCGGTGACGCTGTCCGGTGAGCCCGCCGACGTCGCGCTCGCCGAACGGGTGATCTCCGAATTCGTCGCGATCGTCGCCGGTGGCCAGCCGTTGACCCCTGAGGTGGTGCGCCACGGTGTGGCCATGCTCGTCGGCACCGGCAACGAGTCGCCGGCCGAGGTGCTGACCTTGGACATCCTGTCCCGGCGCGGCAAGACGATTCGGCCCAAGACCCTCAACCAGAAGCGCTACGTCGACGCCATCGATGCCCACACCATCGTCTTCGGGATCGGCCCGGCCGGGACCGGCAAGACCTACCTGGCGATGGCCAAGGCGGTCAATGCGTTGCAGCGCAAACAGGTCACCCGCATCATCCTGACCCGGCCCGCAGTGGAAGCCGGTGAGCGGCTTGGCTTTCTGCCCGGCACGCTGAGCGAGAAGATCGACCCCTACCTTCGTCCACTTTACGACGCGCTGCACGACATGATGGATCCTGAACTGATCCCGAAGTTGATGGCGTCCGGCGTTATTGAGGTCGCGCCGCTGGCATACATGCGTGGTCGCGCGCAACCGGTGTTCACGAAAGTGTTGACTCCTAACGGCTTTCGATCGATCGGTGAACTTCGGGTCGGGCATCGCGTGGTCGGCTCGGATGGACAACCCACCGAAGTGCTCGGTGTTTATCCGCAGGGCTTCAAGGAGATCTATCGAGTCCACGCCCAGGACGGCTCGTCGACGCTCGCGTCCGGTGACCATTTGTGGTCGGTATACACCCGCAGTGATCGGGGTGCCGGCAAGCCACCGCGGGTGCTGCAGACAAAAGAGATGATCGGGAATCTCCGCGCGGCTAATTATCATCGTTACGAGTTACCGCTGCTGAGCGCACCGGTGAGGTTCGTCGCACGGGCCGTGCCGCTCGACCCGTACGCGCTCGGCCTGCTATTGGGCGAGAACCCGGTCGCCGGAGCCATGCGGCGACTTGGATTGGCGGGTGCGCGGTCGAGTACAAAGTTTATCCCCGAGAATTACCTGTTGAATTCGCCCGATGTGCGGCTGGCCGTCCTTCAGGGATTGCTCGACTCAGACGGTGATCCGGTGACCCGGCAGGGACGCACGTGCGGCATTCAGTTCACGACTGTATCCGATCGGCTTCGCGATGACGTGGCGTTCCTGGTCCAGTCGCTCGGTGGTGTCGTCTACCAGCGCACCAGGGCGGCCGAGCGAAAGTCCGGGCTGGCCCGAGGTCGAGATGTGCATCACCGGTCGGATGCTCACATCCTTGACATCCGTTTGCCTGAAGGCGTTGTCCCCTTCCGGCTCGCCCGCAAAGCTGCGAAGTTCGACGCGACCGGTGGGGGCCAGCCCGTGCGTTACATCGACCGTATCGAGCCGGCAGGCACCGGGGAAGCCGTGTGTATCCAGGTCGCGGCTACCGACTCGCTCTACGTCACTGAGGATTTCCTGCTCACCCACAACACGCTTAATGATGCGTTCATCATCCTCGACGAGGCCCAGAACACGACGGCCGAGCAGATGAAGATGTTCCTGACCCGACTGGGCTTCGGTTCGAAAGTTGTTGTTACCGGCGATATTACGCAGATCGACCTGGCCGGCGACAACAGGTCGGGACTACGGGCCGCGGTCGACATTCTCGAAGGCATCGACGACATTCACATGGCGGAGTTGACCAGCGTCGACGTGGTCCGGCACCGGCTGGTTTCGGAAATCGTGGACGCCTACGCACGATACGAGGAACCGGGCCTGACGATGAACCGGGCAGCGCGGCGGGCGTCGAGCGTGCGCAGCCGTCGGTGAGAGCGCCGTGAGTATCGAAGTCGCCAACGAATCGGGGTTTGACGTCTCCGAATCCGAATTGGTCAGCGTCGCGCGCTTCGTCATCGCCCGAATGGACGTCAACCCGGCTGCCGAGCTGTCGATGGTGCTGTTGGACACCGCCGCGATGGCGGACTTGCACATGCGCTGGATGGATCTACCCGGACCCACCGACGTGATGAGCTTCCCAATGGACGAGTTGGAACCGGGCGGTCGCCCCGACGCTCCGGAGCCGGGACCGGCGATGCTCGGCGACATCGTGCTGTGCCCGGAATTCGCCGCAGAGCAGGCCGCGGCCGCCGGTCATTCGCTCGGTCACGAGTTGGCGCTGTTGACAATTCACGGTGTCCTGCACCTGCTCGGCTATGACCACGCCGAGCCGGGCGAAGAAAAAGAAATGTTCGTCCTGCAAGGTCGCCTGCTCGAAGAATGGGTCGCCGAACAAGTCGAGACCTACCACCACCAACGCCAGAGCGAGAGAGACCAGCGGTTGCTGGATAAGTCAAGGTATTTCGACAATTGAATGGGTTCGCTCCGCTGCTCGGCGCGATCCTACTGATCGGTCTAGGCGGCTTGTTTGCTGCGGTAGATGCCGCGGTCAGCACGGTATCGCTGGCGCGGGTCCACGAGCTAGTGCGTGACCAGCGGCCGGGCGCGGCGCGACTGGCCAAGGTGATGGCCGACCGGCCCCGCTACATCAATTTGGTGGTGCTGCTGCGGATCATCTGTGAGATCAGTGCGACCGTCCTGCTGGCAGCCTATTTCTACCGGAGCCTCAGCCGAGATTGGGGATTGTTCGCGGCGGCCGCGACCATGGTCGTGACCAGCTTCGTCGTCATCGGTGTCGGTCCCCGCACGCTGGGCCGACAGAACGCCTACACGATCTCGTTGGTGGCGGCTCTACCACTGCAGGCGATTTCGGTTCTGCTCGCACCGATCAGCCGAGTGCTGGTGGTATTAGGGAACATGTTGACCCCCGGTCGTGGATTTCGCAATGGACCGTTCGCATCAGAGATCGAACTGCGCGAAGTTGTCGACCTTGCCCAGCAGCGCGGCGTGGTGGCCGCTGAAGAGCGCCGAATGATCCAGTCGGTATTCGAACTCGGTGATACACCAGCCCGCGAGGTGATGGTGCCGCGCACCGAGATGATCTGGATCGAAAGCGACGAATCTGTTGACCACGCGATATCGCTGGCGGTGCGAAGCGGACATTCCCGTATTCCGGTGATCGGCGAGAACGTCGATGACATTGTCGGTGTGGTGTATTTGAAAGACATTGTCCAGCAGAGATATTACTCGACAACAGGGGGCCGGGACACCAGCGTCGCGCAGGTCATGCGCCCAGCGGTGTTCGTGCCAGACTCCAAGCCGCTGGACGCCTTGCTGCGCGAGATGCAGCGCGACCGCAACCACATGGCGCTGTTGGTCGACGAGTACGGCGCAATCGCCGGGCTGGTAACCATCGAGGATGTGTTGGAAGAGATCGTCGGTGAAATCGCGGACGAGTACGACGCGGCCGAGGTCGCGCCGGTAGAAGATCTGGGAGACAACCGGTTTCGGGTATCGGCGCGACTACCGATCGAAGACGTCGGCGAACTGTATGGTGTCGAATTTGATGAGCAACTCGACGTCGACACGGTCGGTGGCCTACTGGCCCTGGAGCTGGGCCGGGTACCGCTGCCCGGTGCCGAGGTGGTAACACATGGGTTGCGGTTGCACGCCGAGGGCGGCCCGGACCATCGCGGGCTAGTCCGGATCGGCACGGTGCTGCTGAGCCGCGCCGGCGACGATGCAGTGGGGACACCCCCAGCCGCGCAGCGGCGCGGGGGACGCAGCGATGAGGAGGAGCGACGCACATGAGCCCCGCGGGTGGCGACGGTCAGGAGTTAACCCATGACGGCTGAGCCGCTCGATGCCGAAGACGCGAAGCTCGTGGCGCTGGCCCGCTCGGCCATGGCGCGTGCCGAGGCCCGTAGCGGGGCAGCGGTGCGCGCCATGGCGACGATCATCATCACCGACCGCGACGGGCTGCCGCTATGACCACGCCGAGCGTGAACCGATTGCGAAAAATCCCGCGAAATCTCGCCACAGTCTCACACTCGGCGCGAGTTCTGCAGTGACCGAATTTCGTTCCGGCTTCGTGTGTTTGGTCGGCCGGCCCAACACCGGCAAGTCAACACTGACCAATGCGCTGGTCGGCTCGAAAGTGGCGATCACATCGAGTCGCCCGCAGACCACCCGGCACACGATTCGCGGCATCGTGCACCGCGACGACTTCCAGCTCATCCTGGTCGATACGCCCGGACTGCACCGGCCGCGGACCCTGCTGGGTAAGCGGCTCAACGACTTGGTCCGCAACACCTACGCAGGAGTCGATGCCATCGGTCTGTGCATACCCGCCGACGAGGCGATCGGGCCCGGCGACCGGTGGATCGTCGAGCAGATCCGTTCGATCGCGCCCACAACGACCTTGGTCGGCGTCGTCACCAAAATCGACAAGGTGGCCAAGGACAAGTTGGCGGCGCAGCTGGCTGCGGTCGGCGAACTGCTCGGCCTCACCGACGGCCACCAGGCCGAGATCGTCCCTGTCTCGGCGGTCACCGGTGAGCAGATCGACGTGGTGATTGACGTGCTGGCCGCTGCGCTGCCGCCCGGGCCGGCGTATTACCCCGACGGTGAGCTGACCGATGAACCCGAGGAGGTTCTGATGGCCGAGTTCATCCGCGAAGCCGCGCTGGAGGGCGTGCACGACGAGCTACCGCATTCGCTGGCAGTGGCTATCGACGAGGTCAATCCGCGCGAGGGGCGTGACGATCTGATTGACGTGCGCGCCATTCTTTACGTCGAGCGTGACAGCCAGAAGGGCATCGTGATCGGTAAAGGCGGCGCCCGACTGCGTGAAGTGGGCACCGCGGCGCGCGGTCAGATCGAGAAGCTGCTGGGCGCCAAGGTCTACCTCGAGCTGCGCGTCAAGGTCGCCAAGAATTGGCAGCGTGACTCCAAACAGCTTGGCCGGCTCGGCTTTTGAGCTAGGATGTCCGTTAGTGTGTCGCTGCGACGGGCGGTGTGTCTGTGCCGGTGTTCCACCACGCTTGCGGCTGCTTAGCCGCCCAGCCGCCGAGTGCCTCCAACTCGGCGGCCAGCGAGATCAGCAGTGGCTCGCTGTTGGCCGGCCCCATCAGCTGCACACCGATCGGCAAGCCCTCGGAGGTGAAGCCGGCCGGGACGTTGATCGACGGCCACCCCAACAGATTCCACGGCCAGGTCACCGGGCAGGCGGCGATCATCACGCGGTCGGTGCCCAATCCGCCCAACGTGTCGAACCTATGCACCAGAGGTGGCGGCTGCGCAGTTGTGGGCGCCACCACGACGTCCACGATGCGGAAAATCGAGCCCACCCGGCGCTGATCGGCGGCTTCATGGGCCCGGGCGGCAAGCAGTATCGACTGCGAGAGCACCCGCCCTATCCGCATATTCGACAGCGTGCGTCGGTCCAGCTCGACACCGTCACCCAATCGCTCGGCCCACTCGAGTAGCCCAGAAGTGGAGCGCGACAAAAAGTTCCAGGACAGCCGCATCCCGTAATCGGGATTGCCGGCAACCACGCTGTGGCCGAGCAGCCGAAGTCGTTCACCTGTCGATTCCAGCGCCGACCTGATTTCCGGATGCAAGCGGGCGGGAAACCCGGTGAACGGGAATTCGGTGGACAGCGCGATGCGCAACGGCCCGGGAGCGATACCCACATGTTCGGACACCGTCACCGGACGCGGCTTGTGCAGATCGCCCTCGGCGTTGCCGGATGCCGCGTCGAGGACGAGCGCCGCATCGGCGACGGTACGGGCCAGCACGCCGTTGACCGCGATGCCGTTGAACGCCTCCGGCAATGGCCACGTCGAGATGCGCCCGCGTTGCGGTTTGATGCCCACCAGGTGGGTCCAGGCCGCGGGGATGCGGACACTGCCCGCGCCGTCGGAGCCGATAGCGGCGGTAACCAGGCCGGCGGCCACCGCGGCCGCGCTGCCGCCCGACGACCCTCCCGGGGTGTGTTTGCGCGACCACGGATTACGGGTGTGGCCAAATCCGGGTCCGCTGGTGAACGGCCACTGGCCCAGCTCACAGGTGTTGGTCTTGCCGACGATCACCGCGCCGGCCGCCTTGAGCCGGCGCACCACCTCGGCGTCCTGAGCGGCGGGCCGAACGTGTCCTGAGGTACCAAAAAAGGTGGCGACGCCCGCTATGTCAGTGTCGTCTTCGACCGCAATCGGGACACCGAGCAGCGGCGCCTGGTCGCCGGCAGCGCGCCGCCGGTCGGCCGCAGCAGCGTCGGCCAGCGCCGTCTTTGTGAGCACCACGCGGAAGGCGTTCAGCGTCGACTGGCTCACGTCGATTGCGTGCAGCGAGCGGCGAACCAACTCGCCGGACGTCACCTCACCGCTGGCCAACTGGTACAGCTGGTCGGTCAGAGTCGGAAAACGGGAATTAGCGGCGTCCATCATCACCTACAGACATTATCGGCGCTGGTGCGAGGCTTTCGTCGCAGTGCGGTGACAAACTGGTATCCATGCGGCTGTACCGAGACCATGCGGTGGTGCTGCGCCAGCACAAGCTCGGCGAAGCCGACCGGATTGTCACCATGCTCACCCGCGACCATGGACTGGTCCGCGCGGTGGCCAAGGGTGTGCGCCGTACCCGGAGCAAGTTCGGCGCGCGACTGGAGCCGTTCGCGCATATCGACGTGCAATTGCATCCGGGCCGCAACCTGGACATCGTCACGCAGGTCGTCTCGCTTGACGCGTTCGCCACCGACATCGTCAGCGACTACGGCCGATACACCTGCGCATGCGCGATGCTGGAAACCGCCGAGCGCCTGGCCGGTGAGGAACGGGCGCCGGCGCAGGCATTGCATCGACTCACGGTCGGAGCATTGCGGGCGGTGGCCGATGGCCACCGCCCCCGTGAGCTGGTGCTGGACGCTTATCTGCTGCGGGCCATGAGCATCGCCGGGTGGGCCCCGGCGCTGACCGAATGCGCCCGCTGCGGCACACCGGGCCCACATCGGGCATTTCACATCGCCGCAGGCGGCAGCGTGTGCGGGTTCTGCCGCCCCGCCGGTGCGACGACACCGCCGCTGGGTGTGCTGGATCTGATGTCGGCGCTGCACGACGGGGATTGGGAGGCCGCGGAGACTGCAGGGCACTCGGCCCGCAACCACGTCAGCGGATTGGTGGCCGCCCACCTGCAATGGCATCTGGAGCGGCAGCTGCGAACGTTGCCGCTGGTCGAGCGGACAGGCCGGGTCGATCGAACGGTCACCGACCGCCGGATCTCGCTGGTCGGGCAGGATGTGCCCCATGGTGCGGAATCAGAAGCCGGCTGACTTCCCACAGCTGCCGCCCGCCCCCGACGACTGTCCGACCTTTCCCGACAAGTCCACCTGGCCGGTGGTCTTCCCTGCGCTTCCGCCGTCACCCGACGGCGGCCCCCGGCGGCCTCCGCAACACGTTTCCAAGGCCGCCGCTCCGCGGATCCCGGTCAGCCAGCTGCCCAGCCACGTTGCGATCGTGATGGACGGCAACGGCCGCTGGGCCACCCGGCGCGGGCTGTCCCGTGTGGAGGGCCACAAGATGGGTGAGGCCGTCGTCATCGACATCGTCTGCGGTGCAATTGAAATCGGTATCAAATGGCTCAGCCTCTACGCGTTTTCCACCGAGAACTGGAAGCGCTCAGCCGAGGAAGTCCGCTTCCTGATGGGGTTCAACCGCGACGTGGTGCGGCGGCGGCGGATAAACCTTAACGAAATGGGCGTCAAGATACGCTGGGTGGGCTCGCGGCCACGCCTGTGGCGAAGCGTCATCAACGAGTTGGCGATCGCAGAGGAGATGACGATGCACAACGACATCATCACAGTGAACTACTGCGTCAACTATGGTGGCCGTACCGAAATAGCCGAGGCGGCAAGGGATATCGCGCGCGAAGCCGCGGCGGGCCGGTTGAATCCAGAGCGGGTGACTGAGGCGACCGTTGCCCGCCACCTGCACCGCCCTGACATTCCCGACGTAGATCTGTTGCTGCGCACCTCGGGCGAGCAGCGGACCAGCAATTTCATGTTGTGGCAAGCGGCCTACGCCGAATACATCTTTCAAGACAAGCTTTGGCCCGACTACGACCGCCGCGATCTGTGGGCCGCCTGCGAAGAGTACGCATCGCGGCACCGACGATTCGGGACGGCGTGATGGCCCGTCGCTTCAATCACACAAGTCACCACGGCGAGGAGATGTACGTTGTGCCCGCCTTATCTGAGCGACTATCGGCCCTCGAATGGCTTGCGCACCGTCTAGTCGAAGGTGTTGTCGCTCAGAGCGTTTATGGGGCCTGAGCCCCGATGTGGGGAGAAGGAAATGCGGCGAGTGTGCGATTGTGTGCGCCGCAAGCGGCGTGCATAATCGCACACTGGATGAGCAGCTCTGATGAGCAGCTCTGTCGGGCGCAGGCGCCGACCGGGGACAACGTCCGGTCCGCCAACGTGGAGGCTCGTGTGGCAGATGTGAAAGTGTTCAAATGCGGATGAGGCCAAGCTAGTGCCGTCCTTGCAAGGGCGGTTGCTGGCGGTGCTTTCACAGGTACTACCCCTCGATGAGGAATCCGACGGCGCGCTGACGCTGCGTCACGACGGGACCATTGCGTCGCTGCGGGTGGTGACCATCACCGACGACCTCGACCTGGTGTCACTGACTCAGGTTTTGGTGTGGGACCTGCTTCTTACCAAGAAGGTTCGCGACAGCGTAGCCGAGCAGGCGCACAGCACTCTGCTGGGATCGGTGACGCTGGTCGAAAAGGTCAGCGAAGCAGCCGTCAAACGCAATTCGAGTAAAAGGGCAGACGTGCTGCTGCGCTACAACTTTCCGGGCGGTGGCCTCAGCGACGGCGCGCTGCGCACCCTGATCCTGATGGTGCTCGACAAGGGCGCCGAGATCCGTCACGCGCTGACGGGCTAGGTCAGCGACACTCCGAGCAGGTGCCGAAGATCTCGATGGTATGGCGGACATCGGAGAAGCCGTGTTTGGTGGCCACCTCGGCCGCCCACGCCTCGACCTCGTGGTCGCCTACTTCGATGGTCGACCCGCAGCTGCGGCACACCAGGTGGTGGTGATGGTGCTCCGAGCAGCGTCGGTACACCGATTCGCCGGTGTCGGCGCGCAGCGTGTCGAGCGTGCCGGCCGCCGCCATCGACTGCAACGTCCGATAGACGGTGGTCAGGCCGATGTTCTCGCCGCGCTGGCGCAGCTCGTCGTGCAGTTCTTGGGCCGACCGGAACTCGTCGAGCGTCTCCAGCAGCGCCGCGATCGCCGCCCGCTGCCGAGTCGACCGCACGCTCGGACCGGTCATTTAGCGCCGTTCTTCAGCATCGCTGCGCTCTGCATCGTCGCCGGCGGTCATTTAGCGCGGCTCCTCGCCAGCGTGCGCGACGGCGTCGATGACGATGTGGGCCAGGTGGTGATCGGCCAGCCGGTAGAGCACCTCGCGGCCCGACCGCTCCCCGGCGACCACGCCCGCGGCCTTGAGGATCTTGAGATGCTGGCTGACCAGCGGCTGCGGCACGCCGAGCGCATCGACCAGTTCGTGCACGCAGCGCTGGGATTCGCGTAACTGCAGCACAATGGCGATCCGCACCGGAGCAGCCAGTGCGCGCAGCAGCTCACCGGCGGCTTCCAGAATTTTCCGTGGCGGTGGCGTCGGCAGCTCTACGGCATCACCGCGCTGGTGCTCGCCGACCAGCTCGTCGCCGTTGGCTGCCGCTGAGGTGGGGGAGGACATACTGGTTCCACTGTCACATGCATGATCACGCATGTCAAAGAAGCTGCCGTCCTATCGCTACGATGACGGATGCTCACCGGCTCGACCGTCCCCGCACCGAAGATAGGAGTAATCACCTCGTGGCGTCCGTCATCGACACCGTGGTCAACCTCGCCAAGCGGCGCGGCCTGGTCTATCCCGCAGGCGAGATCTACGGCGGCACCAAGTCGGCATGGGATTACGGGCCGTTGGGGGTGGAACTCAAGGAGAACATCAAACGGCAGTGGTGGAAATCGGTCGTGACGGCCCGAGACGATGTTGTCGGCCTGGACTCGTCGATCATCTTGCCGCGCGAGGTGTGGGTGGCCTCCGGGCACGTCGAGGTGTTTCACGACCCGTTGGTGGAGTGCTTGAGCTGCCACCACCGGCACCGCCAAGACCACCTACAGGAGGCCTACGCGGAGAAGAAGGGAATCCCAGATCCCGATTCGGCGCCGACGACCGAGATCGTCTGCCCCGACTGCGGCACCAAGGGCCAGTGGACCGAGCCGCGCGAGTTCAACATGATGCTCAAGACCCATCTCGGTCCGATCGAAACGGAGGAGGGCTTGCACTACCTGCGGCCGGAAACCGCGCAGGGGATCTTCATCAACTTCGCCAACGTTGTGACGACCGCACGCCGCAAGCCGCCATTCGGTATCGGCCAGATCGGCAAAAGCTTCCGCAACGAGATCACGCCGGGCAACTTCATTTTCCGCACCCGTGAGTTCGAGCAGATGGAAATGGAGTTCTTCGTCGAGCCCGCGACCGCCACAGAGTGGCACCAGTATTGGATCGATACCAGGTTGGGTTGGTACGTCGACCTGGGCATCGACGCGGAAAACCTGCGGTTGTGGGAGCATCCCAAGGAGAAGCTGTCGCACTACTCCGACCGCACTGTCGACATCGAGTACAAATTCGGCTTTGCCGGCAACCCGTGGGGCGAACTGGAGGGTGTCGCCAATCGAACCGATTTCGACTTATCCACGCACGCAAAGCATTCCGGTGTCGATTTGTCTTTCTACGACCAGGTCACCGACGCCCGGTACGTGCCTTATGTGATCGAGCCGGCGGCCGGTCTGACACGGTCGTTCATGGCGTTTTTGGTCGACGCCTACCACGAGGACGAGGCGCCCAACGCCAAGGGCGGGATGGACAAGCGCACGGTCCTGCGGCTCGATGCCCGGCTTGCGCCGGTCAAAGCCGCCGTGTTGCCGCTGTCCCGGCACGCCGATCTGAGCCCCAAGGCCCGCGATCTGGCTGCCGAATTGCGCAAATGCTGGAACGTGGAGTTCGACGACGCCGGCGCCATCGGCCGCCGTTACCGGCGTCAGGACGAGATCGGCACCCCATATTGCGTGACGGTGGATTTCGACTCGCTCGAAGACCACGCCGTGACCATCCGTGAGCGTGACGCGATGACGCAGGAGCGGGTGGGCATCGACGCAGTGGTGGATTATCTGGCGGTGCGGCTGAAAAACTGCTGAGCACGCAGTTGCAAAACAGCAAAAGAATTTTCGTCAACTTCGGCATCTATTGCCCATATGACTAATATCATCTAGCGACGCGGCAGCGCACTAGGGCGTGGTGGGCTGCCGCGCCCGTCGCTGTCGGGTGTGGCGCGCTCGCAACCTCAGAACCGCCCCCCGCCGCCCATGAAGCCGCCGTCGGACGAACCACCGAACGATGTTGGGCCCCAGCCGCCCCTGCCCCCGCCGAAACCTCCGCCCAGCATGTCGCCGACGATGATCCCGCCCATCATCGCGCCCATGTGATCGCCGCCGCCGTAGCGCCCGGTGTAGGCGAGCTGGGCGGATTGGACATCGTCGTTGGCAAGTGACTGAGCCGCCGCAGCCAACCTCGCCGCGGAGTTGGCACGCGTGATCGCTTCGCTGATGTCGGTCTCGCGTTTATCTTGGGCGGCTTCAAGCTGGCGGTTTGCCTCCGCGAGACGGGTCCGCGCCTCGGGTCCGATACTGCCGCGACGGGTGTCGATGTAATCGGAGACGGCGTGGATCTGCGACTGCGCCGTGAATAGGGCTTGCTCGAAAGTACGGTTGAGTCGCTCGGCGGTTGTCTGCTCTTCGACGACCGTGGCCAGCAGCCTGTTCAAGTCGGCGTCGGCCTTGGTCAGTTGAGTAAACGCACCGAGCGGATCGGCCGAACCGCTGGCCCGGGCAGCCTCGAGGGCTTTCTTCGCCACATCGCGGACGCCGGCCAATTCGCGAGCGTGCGCCGCTTTGGTTTGCTGCGCGCTTTGCAGCTGCGTGCCGGCGTGCTCGATTCTCGCCTGAACGTCGGCGATCAGCGATGGCAGCGTTGCGACCGCGTGGCGAATGTTGTTGGCGGCGCTGTCTACTGCGTCGAGCAGCGCACGTGCTTGTCCCAGCGCCGCCTCAGTTGCTTGCACCGCGTCGACCAGTCCGCTTTGCTCGCCGCCGACGGGCTTGTCCGCCAGATCACGCGCGCGGCCGAGGTTTTGGTCGGCGAAGGCCAGTCGATTCTTTGCGGTCGCGACGTTGGTGGCCACCGAGGTCAGCGCCGCAGGATCAAATTCGCTGTGCAGCTCCGTCATTCGCTGTTCAGCCGGAGCGATGCGCGCGGTCAGCTCGACCATCTGCTGGGTGAGGCCGTCGAGCAGGGATGGTGCGTTGATCACCAGGTTGCGCATTTCTTCAAAGGCCTCACGCTGCGACTCCAGCTCACGGTCGGCGCGCGCCGCCGAGACGATCACCTGTGTCAACAGTTCGCGGCGCTGCGCGGGTGTCTCGGGTATCGCGTCGTCGAGTTGCTGACGCACGGTAAACGCTTGCGCCAGAGCGGCTTTAGCGTTGTTCACGGCACGCGTGAACGGCTCGGTTCGCGCTTCGCCGAACTCCTCGATCGTCAGCGCCAGCTCGTTGGCGCTGGTGCGAACCGCGTTATCGACGTCGACGACCTTCCACCGCGACAAGTCGTCGAGCGCGCCCGACGACAGCGCCGCCAGCGCGTCCGGATCGGTCGCGTCGACGCGGCGCGCGGCGGCCAGTTCGGCCGCGCGCCGTCGACGGCGCCGGTAACGCACCGCCACGTACAAAACGAGCACCGCGACGAGGATCACGCCCAACCCGATCAGTAGCGGCGCCGAGCTCGCCGGCGGCTGACCCCGGTCGAGCCCATTGGCCGCTGCGACGACGGCGCCGCTCCAGTCGCCGCGGCGCAGTGCCGGTTCGATCTGGTTTCGCCGTAGATCATCGACTCCGGCGGCGCTGATCGTTCGCACCCGGTTGGGCACCAGGAACGCGTAGGACCGGTCGACGGTGGCAACGGCGAGCAACGCGTCGAAGTCGCCCAGATCACTGGCGGAACGGGTGTTCTGCGCCCAGTTGACGGCCGGCTGCCCGGAGAAGGTGTCGACGAACACCACCCACAGCTGGATGCGCCGCTCGCGGTAGAGCTTGCCGGTGGCCGACTGGATCGCGGCGCGACCCGCGCCGGTCAGCACGCCCGCGTCGTCGGTGAGGTATGTGGCCAGCCGGAACGGCGGTTGCGCGGCGGCGGACGGCGCGAGCAGCAACGCGGTGATCAGCATCGTGACGAACAGGGCGAGCGAGCGAACTGTGCTCATGCTCGACAATCTAATCCGCTTGGCGGCATTGCCAGACGGTGCTGGCAGACTATGCGTCAATGAGTCAGCAAGACCCCTATGACGATTTCGACCGCCAGCGGGTAGTTTCCGAAGCACCCAAGACCGCGGGTTTGCCCGGAACCGAGGGCCAGCACCGCACCGACTTCGCGCGGGATCGCGCCAGGGTGCTGCACAGCGCTGCGCTGCGCCGCCTTGCCGACAAAACACAGGTCGTCGGGCCGAGGGACAGCGACACTCCACGCACGCGGCTGACTCATTCGCTGGAGGTCGCCCAGATCGGGCGGGGGATGGCGATCGGCCTGGGCTGCGATCCCGACCTTGTCGACATGGCCGGTCTGGCCCACGACATCGGGCACCCGCCGTACGGCCACAATGGCGAGCAGGCGATCGATGACTTCGCGGCGGCATACGGCGGCTTCGAGGGTAATGCGCAAAACTTCCGGATTCTGACCAGCCTGGAGCCCAAAGTTCTTGACCCGCAAGGCCGTAGCGTTGGACTGAACCTGACCAGGGCCGGTCTGGATGCCGTCACCAAATATCCCTGGACGCGGGCCCGGGATCGGCGCAAGTTCGGCTTCTATGATTTGGACCGCGACGCCGCCGCCTGGGTACGCGAACACGCCCCTACCGATCGGTCCTGTCTGGAAGCTCAAGTGATGGACTGGGCTGACGATGTCGCCTATTCGGTGCACGACGTGGAAGACGGCGTCGTGTCCGGCCGGATCGACTTACGGGTGCTGGCCGACGACGACGAAGCGACCGCACTGGCCAAGCTGGGGGAACGCGACTTCGCTCGGGTGCGCGCCGGCGACCTGGCCGCGGCCGCGCGTCGGCTGTCCAGGCTGCAGGTGGTCGCCGCGGTCGGCAAGTACGACGGCACGCTGGCGGCCTCGGTTGCGCTCAAGCAGCTCACCAGCGAACTGGTGGGCCGGTTCGTGTCCGCGGCGATCGCCGAAACCCGGGCTGTCGCGGGTCCCGGACACCTTGCCCGCTACCAAACCGACCTGCGGGTCCCGGCAGTGGTGCGCGCCGAGGTTGGGGTGCTCAAGACCCTGGCGTTGCAATTCATCATGTCCGATCCGCGTCATCAGCAGCGTCAGCGCAAGCAACGCGAGCGAATCCACCGGGTGGCGCACTGGCTGCTGGCCGGGGCGCCGAGAACCTTGGACCCGGTGTTCGTGCCGGCCTTTAATACCGCCGCCGACGACGGTGAGCGGCTGCGGGTCATCGTCGACCAGATCGCCTCCTTCACCGAGGGGCGTCTGGAGCGCATTATGGTTGCCGCGCCGTGACCAGGCTAGACTCCCGGCTATGTCCAAACCCCCCACCACCGCCGTTATCGTCGCCATGTTGTCGCCGGCTGTCGTCGCGTTGAGCGGCTGCGGCTCGCACCAGCAAGCGAACACCGCGCCGAGCTCGTCGAGCGCTGCGCCCGGGGCTCAATCGTTGACCGCCCAACTGCGCACCGCTGATAACCAGCCGGTGGCCACTGCCACCTTCGAGTTCGCCAACGGCTATGCCACCGTGACGGTGAAGACGACCCAGAACCACGTCCTGCAGCCCGGTTTCCACGGCCTGCACATCCACTCGGTGGGCAAATGCGAGCCGAACTCGGTTGGCGCAGAGGGCGGTCCGCCCGGCGACTTCATGTCCGCCGGCATGCATTATCAGGCGCCGGGCCACACCGGCGAGCCGGCCAGCGGTGACCTGACGTCGCTGGAAGTACGTCAAGATGGCGCCGCCTACCTGGTGACCACCTCCGATGCGTTCACCAGAGAAGACCTGCTGGCAGGCAGCAAGACCGCGCTGATGCTCCACGGCGCGCAATACAGCCGCGACGCCGAGAAGCGCTTCGCGTGCGGCGTGATCGGCACCGGTTAACCGGCGGCGCTCTACACTGAGCCGATGGCTGGCCGGATCTCTGATCGCGATATCGCCGCGATCCGCGAAAAGGTCCGCATCGAGGACGTCGTCGGTGACTACGTTCAGCTCAAACGTGCAGGAGCGGACTCGCTGAAGGGCCTGTGCCCATTCCACGACGAGAAGTCGGCATCGTTCCATGTCCGGCTCAATCACGGCCAGTTCCACTGCTTCGGCTGCTCTGAGGGCGGCGACGTGTACGCGTTTATCCAGAAGATCGAGCACGTCGGGTTCGTCGAGGCCGTCGAGATGCTCGCCGACCGCGTCGGCCACACCATTACCTACACCGGCGCGGCGGCCACCAATGTCCAGCGCGACCGCGGTGGCCGCAGCAGGCTGGTCGCGGCCAATGCGGAAGCCGCCGCGTTCTACGCGCGGGCGCTGGAGTCCGACGAGGCGGCACCGGCTCGCCAATACCTGACCGAGCGGCACTTCGACGCCGACGCCGCCCGGCGCTTCGGCTGTGGATTTGCCCCCTCGGGCTGGGACTCGCTGACAAAACACCTGGTACGCAAGGGTTTTGAGTTCAAGGAACTCGAGGCCGCGGGGTTGTCAAGGGAAGGTCGCCGCGGCCCCATGGACCGATTTCATCGTCGGCTGCTGTGGCCGATTCGCACGTCGGCCGGCGAGGTAATCGGGTTCGGGGCGCGGCGGTTGTTCGACGACGACCCGATGGAAGCCAAGTACATCAACACCCCCGAGACGCAGCTGTACAAAAAGTCGTCGGTGATGTTCGGCATCGACTTGGCCAAACGCGATATCGCCAAGGGGCATCAGGCCGTTGTCGTCGAGGGCTACACCGACGTGATGGCGATGCACCTGGCCGGGGTGACGACGGCGGTTGCGTCCTGCGGCACCGCGTTCGGCGACGAGCATCTAGCGATGCTGCGCCGATTAATGATGGACGACAGCTTCTTTCGCGGTGAACTGATCTACGTGTTCGACGGCGACGAGGCGGGTCGCGCGGCCGCGCTCAAGGCGTTCGGCGGCGAGCAACATCTGGCGGGCCAGTCCTTCGTGGCGGTCGCGGCCGACGGCATGGACCCCTGCGATCTGCGGCTAGCGTCCGGCGATGGAGCACTGCGTGATCTGGTGGCGCGGCGAATTCCATTGTTCGAGTTCGTGATTCGCGCTGCGCTCAGCGAGGTGGACTTGGACAGCGCTGAGGGCAGGGTGGCCGCGCTACGACGTTGCGTACCGATGGTCGCCCAGATCAAGGACCCCACACTGCGGGACGAGTACGCGCGCCAACTCGCGGGCTGGGTCGGCTGGTCGGATATGGCGCAGGTCGTCGGCCGTGTCCGTGAAGAGGCCAAGCACCCCACGACCCAGGGCCGTGCCAAGCCCCGTCGTCCCGCGGCAGCCCAGACCGACGCCGGCGTGCCGGACTTCGCTGCTCTGCAGCCCGACCCCAGTGACCCCATGCTGCGGCCGCAGCGCGAGGCGCTCAAGTCGGCGCTGCAGTACCCGGTGTTGGCGGGGCCGGTTTTCGACTCGCTGACGCTCGAGTGCTTCACCCATCCCGGCTACGCGGCGGTTCGCGCGGCCATTGACGCGGCGGGAGGCGCGGCTACTGGTGGCCTCGGGAGGCAGTGGCTTGATGCGGTACGCCAAAAGGCGTCCTCACCGGCAGCCGCCGCCCTGCTGAACGAGCTGGTAGTCGAGACCATCCGCGTGGACGAGGGGGACAAACTCCAGCGCTACATCGCCGGGGTGTTGGCCCGCTTGCGGGAGGTGTCGGTTGGCCGACGGATTGCGGAGGTCAAGTCAAAACTGCAGCGCATGTCGCCGGTGGAGCAGGGCGATGAATACCACGCCCTGTTCGGCGACCTGGTCGCGTTAGAGGCGTATCGCCGCAGCCTGCTCGAGCAGGCCGTCGGCGACGATCTCACCGCCTAGGTTGCGGTTCGACGACGCTTGTCTCGTTGTCGATCTCGGTCAACGTCACCATCCGAGTGTCGGGCGAGACCCGGTTCGCGATCTTGCGCCGTCCGCCTTCGATCACCGATTTGGCGGCCGGGCTGCTGGTCAAGGCGCGGTAAGTGCCGGCGATCTGCTCGTAGCGACGCCGCCCCGCCTTCGCGCCCAACACATAGCCCAGCCCGAGCACGATGACATACCGGATCAAAGCGGTCCCTCCAGACGTTTGGTGCGATGGCTCCATCCTGCCGCATCCGCGCCGGCGAGGGGCCTTCGGCGGGTGATCGGTCCGCTTGGGCGTCGGCAGGCCGGTACGCTAGAGTCATCCAGCGATCCGCGCCAGCGTGCACGCGGATACTGAGCAGTCCTCCGTAGCTCAATTGGCAGAGCATTCGGCTGTTAACCGAAGGGTTCCTGGTTCGAGTCCAGGCGGGGGAGCAAGCGTTTCTCGGCAGCCTTAATGGCCACCAAGACCGGGGATAAGCGGAGTTTTGGTCTTCACGCTCGACTTATTCAGGTAGTCCGGGCAATAGGTGCTTGATGCAAGGGCCGCGAACCTCATGGCGCCGCCGCTGTTCAATCCGGGGTTGCGCATCGACAGCTCATCGACGACGTCCTTTTCCGATCGCCCCGAGATCATCATGTTGCACGCCATTCTGCCGGCCGCGACGGCGTCCGACCCGCTGCGATAAGTCATGCCCGCTTTGTTGAGCGAGTCCAGAAAAGCTGCATCAGCGGCGGGATCGTCGGGGACGGGGCCGGGCGGGTTATTCGGGTCGGCCAGCGCCGGCACGGCCAGCCCGATCGTGGCGGCGACGGTGGCGAGCATAAGAGATAGTCGCATCCGACCATCATCGTCCACGGCGAGGCGATTGTCCTGTCGAGGGCATCCGATTACGGCGCCTGACAGGCCCTGACTTCTCAGATTGAGAAGTCCTCGCCGCGCCACACTCCGGCCTCGGGCGGCCGGATCACGCGGCCGGTCGGGGGGCCGCCGTCGTTCTGCGCTTCCAGTTTTGCCACCCGGGTGAACAGCGATTGCAGGCTCACGCCCACCAGATCGGGCATCATCGAGTCGTCCCCGGTGCCCGGCCTGGCGCGGCTGATGATCTGTCCGGGGACCCCGATGACCACAGCACTGGACGGGACTTCCTTGACAACGACCGCGTTGGCGCCGATGCGGCTGTCGTCGCCGATCTTGATCGCGCCGAGCACCTTGGCGCCGGCGCCGATGACCACCCGGTCACCGATCGTCGGATGCCGTTTGCCGGTGTCCCTGCCGCTACCGCCGAGCGTGACGCCGTGGTAGAGCATCACGTCCTCGCCCACTTCCGCCGTTTCCCCGATCACCACGCCGGTCGCGTGGTCGATGAACAGGCCGGGGCCCAGCGTCGCGCCAGGGTGGATGTCGACCCCGGTGAGAATGCGGGTGATTTCGGCGAGCGTGCGCGCGGCCACCCGTGCGCCGCGCTTCCACAGCCAGTGGCTGATCCGGTGACCCCAGATCGCATGCACGCCCGGGTAGGCGAAGATCACCTCCAGCGTGGTGGGAGCGGCCGGATCCCGCTGCCGGGCGGCCGCTATGTCACGCCGTATCGCCGCGAGCATGGCTACTCGGTTGCCTCGGCGAACAGCGGGGTGCTCAGGTATCGCTCGCCGAAGTCGGGTAGCACGACGACGATGAGCTTGCCGGCATTCTCGGGGCGGCGAGCCACCTGCAGCGCCGCCACCGTCGCCGCGCCCGACGAGACGCCGACTAGCAGCCCCTCTTCCCGGGCCAGTCGCCGGGCCAGGTTGATCGAGTCGGCGTTGCCGACGGTGATCACCTCGTCGACCAGATCCATGTCCAGCACCGGCGGGATGAATCCGGCGCCGATGCCCTGGATCGGGTGCGGTCCTTTCTGTCCGCCCGACAGCACTGGCGAGGCGGCGGGCTCGACGGCCACGAACTGCACCGAGGGTTTGCGTTTCTTGATGACCTGGGCAACACCGGTCAGGGTGCCGCCGGTGCCGACCCCGGATACGAAAACGTCGATCTTGCCGGCGGTGTCGCGCCACACCTCCTCGGCGGTCGTTTTGCGGTGGATCGCCGGGTTGGCCGGGTTCTCGAATTGCTGCGGGACGAAATAGCGTTCGTCGCTTTTGGCCAGTTCCTCGGCCTTGGCGATGGCGCCCGGCATGCCGTCGGGACCGGGCGTGAGAACGAGCTCGGCGCCGAGCGCATGCAGCAACTTGCGCCGCTCGACGCTCATCGTCTCGGGCATGGTCAGCGTGATCCGATACCCGCGCGCCGCGGCGACCATCGCCAGCGCAATCCCGGTGTTGCCACTGGTCGGCTCCAGGATGATGGTGTCCGGCTTGATCAGACCCGCTTCCTCGGCCGCATCGATCAGGGCCACCCCGAGGCGATCCTTCACGCTGTTGGCCGGGTTGAACGATTCCAGCTTCGCGACCACATCGGCGCCCGCGCCGTCGGTGACCCGGTTCAACCGGACCAGGGGCGTGCGCCCGATCAGTTGCGTGACGTCCTTGGCGATACTCACTTACATCCGTCTCCAACGATGCCAGACCAGGGCTCGGGGGCCATCCAGCTAATCTCGAACTCTATGGCCATCGCGGTCGGTATGGCTAGCGCGACGGAGGCCGGCCGGACCACAATCTGCGGACGGCTCGCTGCCTGTGCCACGGCACGGGCGGGTTCAGACAACGCTGTCATGGGTGGTTGATCTTCCTGTAAGACTTTGTCAGCGGTCCGCGACTTAATGCGCCAGGCAATTCAGCGGCATCACCCGTTGACGGGCGGCGCGGGGATTCCTACAGCGTCAGAGGGCGCCAGGAAATCAACAACAGCAACAACAGCAACAACAACAGGGCACGACGAGGCAGCGCGACGGGACCAGACGCAGCTGTGCGGTGTGTTGCATAGTGCCACTATAGGCCATCGCTGTTTTTCCGGCCGTTCAGCTCAGCCCGCTATAAATCATTCGGCCAGGCTCAAAGCATTCCTATGATTGGCCGTGCTGTCTGACCGGAATCGGCATGGCGCGGTACCCGATCGGAACCGAGGCAAACTGGTAGCACGCGGCCCGATCTCGAATTAGTAGATCAGCCCGGCAGATGCCCGAGCACCTCGCGGGCGGCGTCGTCCTCACACGACTCGATCCCGGCGACGAACGCTTCCAGCACCACCCGATCGATGTGGGCGCGCGGCATGAAGCACATGATCCTGTGCGGCGTTGAACGCATCGAATGACGACATCTCTTTCGATTTGCTCTGTAACCGGCGCGCCACCGAGGCGATCAGGTATTCCTCTCGGTCCTCGAACATCGTGACTTGGGTGCCGCGGTTGAACAGGCTGCCTTCTTCTTCGTTGTCCTGTCTGGCGTCGACTATTGTCTCGTTTCAGCACCCGTTCCCCAGCGAAGTTGGCCGCAAATCGTACCCATTCCACCGGGCTCATGCTCTTGACGTCGTCGGCGTAGGCGGTCAGCAACTCCTTGGCAACCAGCTGGGTCAGCACATGGTTGTCGCCTTCGAAGGTGGTGAACACATCGATGTCGGCGCGCAATGCGATCAACCGGTTGTCGGCCATGTAGCCGGCCCCGCCGCACGCTTCCCGGGCCTCTTGGATGGCGCGGGTGGCGTGCCAGGTATTGGCAGCCTTCAGCCCGGCGGCCCGCGATTCCAGTTCCCGTTGCCCCTCGGCGTCGGGGACATCCGCTGTCTGCAGGTCGTGGCACCTGGCGACCAACTCGTTTTGGGCGAACTGCAGGGCATACGATCGCGCGATCAACGGGAAAAGCCGGCGCTGGTGCACCAGGTAGTCCATGATCAGCACTTCACCGTTGGCTGAGTGTTCATCGGGGGCGCTGAATTGCTTGCGCTGCAACGCATACCGGGTAGCGATGTCCAACGCCACCCGTGCTGCGTTGCCGGCGCCGCCGCCGACGCAGATCCGCCCGCGGATCAGGGTGCCGATCATGGTGAAGGATCGGCGGTTGGGGTTTTCGATCGGTGAGCTGTAGCTGCCGTCGGCCGCCACGTCGCCGTACTTGTTCAGCAGGTTCACCCGTGGCACCCGGACGTGGTCGAAGACGATGCGGCCGTTGTCGACCCCCGGCAACCCGCCCTTGTACTGGCAGTCCGACGTGGTCGCCCCCGGCAGGTCGTTGCCTTCGGCGTCGCGGATCGGCACCAAAAAGCAATGCACACCATGGTTGACCTGCTCGCCGTCCCGGGTGGTGATGAGTTGGGCGAATACCGCTGCGATGGTGGCGGTTTGGGCGGCACCGCCGAACAGTCCCCACTGCACACCCGCCTTGACCATCAAGGACAGGTCCGACATCGCGAGCATCTCGATCATCGTGACCGCCGCTCCGACGTTGCCGGTTCCGCCGTGCTCTTTGCGGAAGCCGTCGTCGGCTGCGCCGGCGGCGGCCATGATCTTCATTTGTTCCGCCACCTTGATGCGGGGCGATCACCGTGTTCGGTGTGTAGTGCGGACGGAAGATGTCGTCGGTCAACCGTTCCCGCATCTGGTTCTTCACGTCGCGCCAACGTCCGTCCAACGTGTTGCGCAGGTGTTCGGCAGTGGTGGTCATACCCGACGGTAACCCGACGCTCGGATCGCGAGGGCAGGCTCCGCGAGGTCAGTCGACGACGACCCGTTCAAACGCGCCGGGCATTTACTCAAAATAGCTATCATCTGACGGTTGCCGAGGGAAGGGACTCCATTGGGCAAGGTTTCCCGCGCCTTCAGCAAGAGGGGCGCGGTTGATGTCGAGGCCCTCCAGGCTGCGCTGCGGCCGAAGTTCGCGTTGGCCCCAGGATCGCAGCGATCTGTCTCGCGCACCTGGCTGGACACCTTCGATTGGCGGCTGCACTCGGCGGGGCTATCGCTTGAGCATGTCGACGACGGTCCGCTAATCCTGCAGTTCCCGGACGGCAGCCGGTTGCAGGGACCACGGCCCAGAAAGTGGCCGGCGCTGCTACCCGATCTGCCTGCCGGGCGGCTGCGCGACGCACTGGCCCCGATTATTTCTGTGCGGGCCTTGCTGCCGGTGGTCACCGTACGCCGTGCCGCGCAGGAAAGCCGGGTACTCAACGCCGACGGAAAAACTGTTGCCCGGATACTGACCGAAAGCGCTGACGACGGCGTCAGCCACCTACAGGTCCAGCCATTGCGCGGCTACGACGTGGACGGTGATCGCATCGCCCGCCTGATGAGCGGCGTCGACGGGATCACCGCGGCGGCGACGACGCCCTACGGCGACGCATTGGCGCTTGCCAGTCGCAGCCCCGGCGACCGTGCGCAAAACCGGGCGACGTCGCTGCGTCCGGAAACGCCTGCACGGGTGGCTATTGCGGACATGCTCGGGCAGTTCGCGGCGGTCATCGATGACAACGTGGCGGGCACGATTGCGGCGATTGACACCGAATTCCTGCACGAGCTGCGGGTGGCGGTGCGGCGCACCCGTTCGATTCTCAAGCTCGCCGGCGATGTGTTGCCCGCGAACATGGCCGAGCGGTTCCAGCCCGAGTTCAGGTGGCTCGGTGATCTGACCACGCCGGTGCGCGACCTGGACGTCTACCTGCTCGAGCTCGATGGTATGGCCGCCGGACTGGCGTCGGCCGATCCACGCGACCTCGACCCGTTCCGGTCATTTTTGGTTCGGCATCGCGCTAACGAACGCCGCCGGCTGGTGCGCGGGCTGCGGTCGCAGCGCTTCCAGCAGCTGATGAGCGACTGGCCCGTCGCGCTGACGCAGGTGACCACTCAGGCCAACGGCGGGCCGGCCGTCGGGGCGTTGGCCCGCCAGCGCATCGACCGGGCTTTCCGGATCGTGGTACGGCGCGGTACACGGATCACGGCCGACTCGCCGAGTGAGCAGGTGCATGAACTGCGGAAGCGCTGTAAGGAATTGCGCTATCTGCTCGAGGTGTTCCGGCCGTTATGCGCCGATACGCCGTATCGCCCGCTGATCAAAGAGCTCAAGGCGCTGCAGGACACGCTCGGCGACTTCCAGGACGGCGAAGTCCAGCGCGAAGCCGTCCGAGACTTTGCCGCGGCGATGATGGAACAGGGCGCTGCGCCGCCGGCAACCGTGCTCGCGATGGGGGAGTTGGCTGCACAGCTCGACGCGCATCAGCTGAACGCGCGAGGGGCGCTGGTGGGTCGGCTGAAACCTTTCCTGGCCAACGAGAATCGTGCCAGAGTGAAGGCGCTGGTGCGCTGATGAAGATCTACGCGACCTACAACATCAAGGGCGGTGTCGGCAAGACATCGGCCGCGGCCAACCTTGCTCATCTGGCCGCCCGCGGCGGATACAACGTGCTGTTGTGGGATCTCGACCCGCAGGGTGCGGCCACTTATCTTTTCCGAGTGCGGCCCAAAGTCAAGGGGGGCAGCCGCGCGCTGGTGGACGGCACGCGATCACTCGGCGACGCGATCAAGGCCACCGATTTCGACCGACTTGACTTGCTGCCGGCCGATTTCCGCTACCGCAATATGGATTTACAGCTTGACGAGACGCACCGGCCGACCCGCCGGATTCACCAGCTGCTGCGACCGCTCGACGGCGAATACGATGTGGTGTTCCTCGACTGTCCGCCGAGCATCTCGCTGTTGTCAGAGAATGTGTTACATGCGGTCGACACGCTACTGGTGCCCATGATTCCGGCCACGCTATCGGTGCGCACCTTCGACCAATTGTCCGGCTTCGTCAATGATTTCGATGGCCGCCAGCCACAGGTGCGTGCGTTCTTCTCGATGGTGGACGGGCGCAAGCGGCTGCACCGCGACCTCATGGAACAGTTGTCGGCCGAACGGCTGGGAATCTTGAGAACGGCGATCCCGGCGCTGTCGATCATCGAGCAGATGGCCGAACAACGGTCGCCGGTGACGGCATTCGCCCCATACAGCGTCGCAGCCAAGTGTTATGAAGCGCTGTGGCATGAGGTGAACGGAGCGATCGGAGACCGCTAGCTTTGCGACTCTGGTCGTGCAGCAGCAACTTTGGAGTCATCACCGCTCCGCCGTGCCGGCCGCCTCAGCCGCCAGCGTAACCACCCGGTGGCCACCACGCCTAAGCCGACCAGCATTGCCATGTCGAACAGCCACCGACCAGTCGAGTGGGTCCACGAATCATCGGAGGCGGCAAGCGGATTGACTGCGGGCACGTCAACGGTGGATGCGGCGGCCGCGAGAGCCCAGCGGGACGGCACCAACCAAGAGACCTGCTCCAAGCCGAACCGGCCGGCGATCGGGAACATCGCCCCGCTGAACACCGTAGAGATCAGGACGATCAGCACGGCCGTCAAGAGGATCTGCTCGAGGTAGCCCGAAAGCGATGAGAGCGCCAGCGCGACCATCGCCGAGACGATGGTGGCGATGGCCAGTACGACGAACAGCTCGACCGCGGCCCCGAACGCGCCATCGCCGAGCAGCAGGCCGCCTTGGGTGGGCGTGCCCTTGCCGACGACGGCGGCGGTGGCCATGATGGCGGCCGCGACGATGCCAACCAAGCTGTCGACGATGAGCTTGCCAGCCAAGAACGCCGACGCCGATAAACCGTTGGCTTGTTCGCGGCGGAAGATGCGCCGTTCGCCGAAGAGGTCGCGGATGCTCAGCGCGGTGCCCATCGCGACGGCGCCCGCGGTGAGCACGGCAAGAATCTCAACGGCTTCGTCAGGACTGCTGCCATAGGGGTCGGCAGGGCCTAGGCCGGAATTCCCGGGCACCACCAACGAGAGCGCGCCGAACAGCACCGGCAGGATGGCCAGGAAGGTGAAATACCGCTGATCACCGACCAGCAGCCAGGCCTGTCGGCGCACAGCGATGCGGATTTGACGCCACAGTGACGGGCGTGCCGGCCGGGCAGACGGTTCGACCGGAGTCGGTTCGGCCACCGGTGGGGCCTGCGGATGGCGGGCCAGATACGCGCCGTGTGCCCCATACGGATCGGTGGTGACCCGTGCGATGATTTCCGCCCAGTCGGTGGTGCCCAGCTCGGCGCCGATTTGCGCGGGCGGTCCGGCGAATGCCGGAGTGCCTATTCCGGTGAGGAGCACCACCTGATCGCAGATGTCGATGTCGGTCGGCGACGTGGTGGCCACCACAACGACACGTCCTTCGTCGGCGAATCGCCTCAGCGTCGTCCTCATTTCGCCGTGCGCCGCGACTTCGAGTCCGGCGGTCGGTTCGTCGAGGACAAGCGCTGACGGTTCGGTCAGCAGTTCCATGGCCATCGATGCGCGCTTGCGCTGTTCGGCGGTGAGATTGCCGACCTGGACGGTGCGCAGCAGGTCCAGCTTCATCGCGGTGAGTGCCCGATGCACCTTCTGGCGGCGGTGATCAGCGGAAGTCTTGGGCGCCAAACGCAATTCAGCGGCATAGCCCAACGCTTGTTCAACGGTCAGCGCAGGGTGCAGCAGGTCGTAGCGCGGCACGACGCCGATATGCGACCGCAGGTGATCATCTGTGATGTCGTGGCCGTCGAAATGGACTGTGCCGACACTCGGTTGCACCGCTGCGCCCAGTACATCGACCAAACCAGCTGTGCTGGCCTCCGAAGGTCCGATGACCGTGGTAAGCGTTCCCGGCTCAGCGGTGAACGACAGGTCCGCCAGCACCTGCTCGCCATCGACGCCGAGCCGCAGCTGGCGCACCTCTAGCGCAGTCTTCGCCGCCGGTCGCGGGGCCGGGGCTTCTGCTGTCGTTGGCTCCGGTGCTTTTGGCTCGGGTGCCTTTGTCTGCGGTTCATCCGCCCGGCGCAACGCTGTGGTGGGCGCATCTTCTTGGGGCAGTGGTTCGGGGCGCTGCGGCCGCAGTTTTTGCATCGTACGGGTCATCGCCTCGACGAAAGCGGTTCGCTTGCGGGGGGCAGGCGGCGGCGGTTGGGCGGACCAGGGCGCCGGCCGGTGAATCTGCGCCGTAGGCGCGGCCGGTTGCTCCCACCGGGCCGGCGGGTCTACGCGATGAGGCACCGGTGGCGTTGGCCTCGCGGGCGGCGGTGGAACCGGCGGGCGGATCGGCTGATCCGGCCTCGGTCGGGGTGGCGCCGGGGGCTGCCATCCTGGTCTTGCAGGCCGGTGCTCTGCTGCGGTGGGCAGCGGCCGCGTGTCCGGGCGCGGCGCACGTGTGGGCGGGGGAGGTGGCGGAGGCGGAGGGCCGAGCTGAAACATCAGTCGGGGTCCGTGCTGTGGGTCGCCGAGCGTGACCGTCTTGCCGTCATGGACGAAGACCGTGGACATTCGCACGCCGTCGACGTAGAGGCCGCCTTCGCTGCGATCAACGGCAATCCACTGCCTGCCGTTGTGATGCACCACCAGGTGAGTGGCGCTGTCGACGCGGATATCGGCTCGGCTGTCGCGGCCAATCGTCACGTCTCGGCCGACGGGAAATGTGTATCGGTTGGATCCCAACCAGACGATCAGCGGGGAAGCGAACGCTTCCGTCGGCATAGCCACCACCTTCCGTGCCCGCCTTCTTGGGCCGAGTGAGGGTCGTCTACCCGCAATAATGCCCTGGAACATCGCGGGCAGATGTCGCCGCCGCCTGAGCGGCCCCGCTACCAGCCGCTATCGAGACCCGCCTGGTCGCGGCGCGGGCGGGGCATCCTCCAAAAGGGAGCGCAACACCGCGACCGCTTTGAGCAGCGTCTGGCGGTCCGCGGAGTTTAGTGTGGCAAGTTGCGGCTCGATCACCGCAGCTCGGTCGGCCCGCACGCGGCTGAGCGTGCGCATGCCCTCAGGGGTGATTCGGATGCGGACTGCCCGGGCGTCGCCGGGGTCCACGGTCCGGGCGACCAGGCCGGCGTCTTCGAGCCGCCGCACTTGGGTCGTCATCGTCGGCTGCGAACAATGGTCAATGGCGGCCAGGTCACAGATCCGCGCTTCGCCGTGGGCGTCGACGGTCGACAACAACCGGGCCTGCGCGGCCGGCAATTGCATGTGGATTCGCTGGGTGGCGTAGCGGTTGAGCCGGGCGACCACGGCGAGCAGATCCGCGCCCAGACCGGTGCCGGCTTCTCCGGCCGTGCCGCGATCGGCGGTAGCGGATGTCGTCATCCGTCTATGCTTGCATAGCTAGGCTATCTAGACCACGAACCGGCGAATTTCGCCGCAAACTCGTGTGACCTGCCACGCTCTGTGAGGGGAACTACGCCGGCGACTGGCACAATCGGTGAAATGAGCGTGACACGCCCCCTGACCACGTCCCGAGGGGCTGGACCGCTGAAACCGGACGAACTCGCGCAGTCGGCAGTGATGGCGGCACTTTGCGCGGCAACCGCGATCATCGCTGTCGTCCTCCCGTTCGCGGGCGGATTGTCGCTGTTGGGCACCGTCCCGATGGCGCTGCTCGCCTACCGCTACCGGCTCCGGGTGCTGATCGCCGCCACGATCGCGGCCGCGGTGATCGCCTTTCTGATCGCGGGCCTCGGCGGTTTGATGACTGTCGTCAACAGTGCCTACGTCGGTGGCCTGACCGGGGTCGTCAAACGCAAGCGCCGCGGCACGCCGACGGTGCTCGCCGTGGCGTTCGTCGCCGGCGCCGTGACGGGTGCCGCAGTGGTTGGCGCACTGGTCGTGCTGGCTCGGTTGCGCCACCTGATCTTCGACGCCATAGGCGCGAACGTGGACGGCGTGGCGGCCGTCCTGACATGGGCGGGGTTCGACCGGCTCGCTGATGAGCTGAAGCACGTGTTCGCCGAGGCGCTGCACTACTGGCCATGGCTGCTGCTGGCCTATGCGGCCATCGGAATCATGGGCGTCTCGTTGATCGGTTGGTGGGCGCTGTCTCGCGTGCTGGAGCGGATGCGCCGCATTCCCGATGTGCACAAACTCGACGCACCGGTCGAGACTGCGCCGATTGCCCCGGTGCCAGTTCGGCTGGAGCAGGTGCGATTTCGCTACCCGATCTCCGATCACGACGCGCTGCGGGCGCTCAGCCTCGACGTGCAGGCCGGCGAACACATCGCCGTCACCGGTGCCAACGGCTCAGGCAAAACCACACTCATGCTGCTGCTGGCGGGCCGCAAGCCGACATCGGGCACCGTGGAACGTCCGGGGGCGGTGGGGCTTGGTCGACTGGGCGGAACCGCAGTGGTCATGCAGCACCCGGAAAGCCAGGTGCTGGGCACGCGGGTGGCCGACGACGTGGTGTGGGGTCTGCCGCCCGGAACGACCATCGACGTTGGCCGGTTGCTGAGTGAAGTGGGTCTCGAGGCGCTCGCGGAACGCGACACCGGCAGCCTGTCGGGCGGTGAATTGCAGCGGCTGGCAGTGGCTGCAGCGCTGGCTCGGGAGCCGGCGCTGCTCATCGCTGACGAGGTCACCAGCATGGTCGACCAGCAGGGACGGGAGGCGCTGTTGGCGGTGCTATCCGGGCTGAACAAGCGGCACCGCACGGCGCTGGTACACATCACGCACTACAACAACGAAGCAGATTCTGCCGACCGCACAATCAACCTCAGCGACTCCGGTGACAACACCGACATGGTCGAGACCACCGCCGCGCCCGTGGCGACCGCCGCGATCGGCCACGACTCCGGCGCCCTGGTGCTCGAACTCGCCGGCGTCGGGCACGAATACGGCAGTGGGACACCGTGGGCGAAGACCGCGCTGCGCGACGTCAGCTTCACCGTCCGCCAGGGGGATGGACTACTCATTCATGGCGGTAACGGCTCGGGTAAGTCGACGCTGGCGTGGATCATGGCCGGGCTGACGGTACCCACAACGGGAAGCTGTCTGCTTGACGGCCGCCCCACCCACGAGCGGGTCGGCGCGGTGGCGCTGTCCTTCCAGGCGGCCCGGCTGCAGCTGATGCGCAGCCGGGTTGACTTGGAAGTTGCCTCAGCGGCCGGGTTTTCGCCTCAAGACCATGACCGCATCGCGACCGCGCTGGCCGTTGTGGGGCTGGACAGTGCGCTGGCCAAGCGGCGCATCGACCAGCTCAGTGGCGGTCAGATGCGCCGAGTAGTGCTGGCCGGCCTGCTGGCGCGCGCGCCGCGGGCGTTGATCCTTGACGAGCCGCTGGCGGGACTGGACGCCGCGACCCAACGCGGTCTGCTGCGGCTACTCGAGGAACTGCGCCGCGAGAACGGGCTGACCGTCGTCGTCATCTCCCACGACTTCGCCGGGCTAGACGACCTGTGCCCGCGCACCGTGCATCTGCGCGACGGTGTCCTGGAACCGGCTTCGACGACGGCGGGAGGTTGGTCATGACCCGCGCCGGCGACGATGCAGAGCGAAGCGATGAGGAGGAGCGGCGCATCATGACCGCACATGAACGCCCCCTCCGCCGGCCAAATCGCAGGATGGTGCTGCTGCGTCCGGTGCCCGGCACCTCGGCAGTCCACGAATTGTGGGCCGGCACCAAACTGCTGGTGGTCTTCGGCATTTCGGTGCTGCTGACCTTCTATCCCGGATGGATCGCAATAGGGTTGGTAGCCGCGTTGGTGTTGACAGCGGCCCGGATCGCCCACATCCCCCGGGGCGCGTTGCCGTCGGTACCGCGCTGGCTGTGGATTTTGACGGCTATCGGCGGCATCACTGCGGCGTTTGCCGGTGGTTCTCCAGTTGGCGAATTGGCGGGGATCTCAGTCGGATTCGGCGGGCTGTTGAATTTCCTGCGCATCACCACGTTGTCCATTGTGTTGCTGGGCCTGGGCGGGATGGTGTCCTGGACTACCAATGTCGCCGAAATCGCACCGGCTGTAGCCACTTTGAGCCATCCATTGCGACTGCTGCGGATACCAGTCGACGAGTGGGCGCTCGCGTTGGCGCTCGCGCTGCGTGCCTTCCCGATGCTCATCGACGAATTTCGGGTGCTCTACGCCGCGCGCCGTCTGCGGCCCAAGCCGATCGCGCCAACTCGCCGGGCTCGTCGTAAGCGTCACGCTTTGGAGTTGATTGACCTCCTCGTCGCGGCCATCACGGTGACATTGCGGCGTGCCGACGAGATGGGTGATGCGATCACCGCCCGCGGCGGCACCGGTCAGATTTCGGCCGCGGCGGCGCGGCCGAAACTGGCCGACTGGCTTGCACTTTCGATCACCGTGGCAATCTGCGTCGCGGCGGTCGTACTGGAAGTACCGTTGGGCCGCTAGCCGCCTAACGGCGCGCCGCGGCGTTGGCGGCGTTCTGGGCTTGACGCAAGGTCGTCGCCACGTCGCTGCGCCCGAGGAACATCTCGTCGAAATACGGTTCGAGGACCTGATTTCCAGCTGCGAAGCCGGCGCCGCCAGGCGCATCGATGCGCGGTCCGTTCAATACCGTGAAGAACGGCCGCACGTCGATGTTCTTGGTGGCCCAGTAATCGAAGTACACCCGCTGGGCCGATCGCACGGCGGGTATGGCGCTGCCCCGTCGGCCGACATATTGATTGCCCTCACTGCTGCCCATCCAAGCCAGCACCTGGCGCACGGCGTCGGGGTGGGCAGACGCCGAATTACCTGCCGCGGCAATGCCGTTGGTGACGCTCACGCGACCTTTGGGGCCCTCGGGCAGCATCGCCACGCCCCACCGGAAGGGCGCCTGATCGGCCACCGCCGCCAGGTTGTAGGTGCCGGACTGAAAAAGTGCCATCCGGCCGGCCAGAAACTGGTTGCGGGAGAAGTCGCCGTTGTCGTTGGTGTCCGAGGCAGGCGGCGCGACGTGGTCACCGTTGATCAGCCTGACCAGGTAAGTGAAAGCCTCGACCGCGCCGGGGTTGTCGAACGCGAAACGATCACCGTTCTGGAATACGCCTCCGGCCGACCCGATGTAGTTGAGGTAGATGCCCTGTGCGTCGTTGGCCGCGTTGTAGGCCCATTGGCGGATACGTCCGGCATCGAAGCCCGGTGTGGCTGCGGTGCGTCCGTCGGCATCGACCGTCAGCCTGGCCAGCATTGGGCGCAGGGTGTCACCGCCGTCCGGGCGCCACCGCAGCGTCGCCAATTCGGCGGCGCCGATACCGGCGGCCGCGAGCAGATCGGCGTTGTAGTACAACGCGATTCCGGCATCGGTTAGTTGGGGAACGGCCCACAGCACCCCGCTGCGGGTGAACTGCTCGACCACCGACGGTTCCCACGCCGACGCGGCGCGCGCCCCGAGGTTCTTCCCGATATCCATAAGCCGGCCACTGTCGGCATATCCGGCGAGGTAGGCGTTGGAAATCCAGAAGATATCGTCGGCGCTGCCGCCTGCGACGTCGGTGCGTAGCGTGTTGAAGTAGGTGGCGTAGGAAGCCACATGGGTGTGCACCTCGATGTCGGGATGCGCGCGGGCGAACGCCGCGAATGACTGCCGATACGCCGCCGCCACCTGCTCGTCCCACAGCCGAACGGTGACCACGGTCTTGCCGCCTCGCGGCCGGGCCGAGACGTCCAGCAGCACCGCCGTCGAGGCCAGCAACGCAGCGACCAACACCAAAGCCAGGCCGAACAGCGTGGAAAACCTTGGCCGGGTCATCTGGCTTCCTCACAACGAGATTGCGGTGGTGGTCGTGAATTCACGAAAATCACAGCCATAGCTGCAATCTCGATGTTCGCATGGCTCACTTGAGCCCCGTTACGACGATCGATCGCACGATGTGCCGCTGGAAAATGGCGAACAGCGCCAGCAGCGGCACGATTGCCACGGTCGTGGCAGCCATCACCAGCGTCCATTGGGCGTTATACCGCGACTGCAGCGCAGCAGTCGCCACCGTGAGCACCTGCCACTTGGCGCCGGTCGTGATCACCAGCGGCCACATGAAGTGGTGCCATTGCGACACGACGGTAACCAGCATCAGCGTGACCAGGACCGGTCGGCTGGACGGCAGCACCACGTGCACGATGACGTCCAGCGTGTTCGCACCGTCGAGATACGCGGCGTTGATCAGGTCATCGGGTATCGCGCGAAAATACTGACGCAGAAGGAAAATCGCGTATGGGGAGCCGAACACGAACGGTAACACCAGGGCCCAGAACGTGTTACGCAACCCGAGCTGCGCCATCATCAGATAAAGTGGCACCACCGTCACCGAGCTGGGGACCATCAACGTCGCGACATAGACCCAAAACACTGCGTCCCGGCCGGGAAACCGCAGCCGAGCGAATGCGTAGGCGGCAAAGACCGAAAAGGTCAGCTGCCCAAGCATGATCACCGCCGTCATCAACGTGGTCACCGCCAGCGCTCGACCGAAACCGGCGCCGCCCAAGTCGGCGTAGTTGGCCAGTGTCGGCGGTCGCGGCCAGGCCAACGGGCTACCGGTTGCGAACTGGTGCGCGGAGGTCAACGATGTGAGCAAGCCGAGCGCGAACGGAGTCAGTGTGATCAGCGCGCCCAGCAGCAGGCCGGCGTAAACCAGGACGGCCGATGGCGATTTAGGTGAGGTCATAGCTGATCCGTCGACGGAAATACAGATGCTGGGCGATGGTGACGCCGACCAGGATGACGAACAACACCACCGCCATCACCGCGGCTCTGCCGATGGCGGCTGCGCCGAATGCCTCGGCGTAGATGCGGTGCGCGATCAGATCGGTGTGGTTTTCCGGGCCGCCGCCGGTCAGCGCGTAGACGGTGTCGAAAACCTGCGCGGCACTGATGACTCCGGTGACCAGCACGAAAAACGTGGTCGGTCGCAGCATCGGCAGCGTGATTCGCCAGAACCGCTGCCACGCGGTGGCCCCATCGATCCGTGCCGCCGAGTGGACGTCGGTGGGGATCGCCAAGATGCCGGCGAGGAAAAACAACGCGACGTAGCCGACATTGGCCCACACGACCACCGCCGACACCACCGGCAGCGCCAGGCCGGGATCGGTGAGCCATTCGATGCGATGTCCCAGCAGGGTGCTCACCGCGCCGTCGGTGGGGGCCAGGATCCAGCGCCACATCACCGCGATCGCCAGCGGGACGCAGATCCACGGCAGCACGTAAAGCGTGCGGAACAATCCGCTGCCGGGCAGGCCGCGTGCCAGCAATGCCGCGATCACCAGGCCGAGCACGGTCTGCGTGGGGACGACGATCGCAACGAACATCAGCGTGACCAACAGCGAATTGCCGAACGCGGAATCGCTGAGCACCGAGCGCCAATTCGCGCCTCCGACATACTCGATGGGCCCGAGCAGGTCCCAGCGGTGCAGGCTCAGCCACACCACGACCAGGATCGGCAGCAACAAAAACGCGACCACCCCGAACAGGCTGGGGGCGAGCAGCGCGTAAGCCAGGCCAGTCGATCGGCGCCCGGCGTCAGTCATTAAGCGCCGTTCCTCCGCATCGCTTCGTCCCCCTGGCCGCTGCGCGGCTGGGGGAACCCCCACTGCATCGTCGCGGGCGTGCTGCATGAGGCTATTTAAGCCGGTCGTTACGGTGGTGTTGTGAAGCCGAACCGGGGGATCGATCCCGATTTCCTTGACCTGCCCCGCCACGCACTGGCCGACGCCGCACTGTCGGCGGCCACCGCGGCCGGCGCCAGCCACGCCGACCTGCGGGTTCACCGGCTGACCACCGAGGTCATCCAGATGCGCGACGGCCAGTTGGAGACCGCGGTGCTCAACCGGGAGCTTGGGCTGGCCGTCCGAGTGGTGGTCGAGGGCACCTGGGGATTCGCCTCGCACGCCGAGCTGTCGCCGACGGTCGCGGCCGATACCGCGCGATGCGCTGTTGAGGTCGCCACAACGTTTGCCGGGCTGAACACCGACCCGGTCGAGCTGGCGCCCGAACCGGTGTACCGCGACGCCACCTGGATCTCGAGCTATCAGATCGACCCGTTCGCGGTGACCACTGCCGACAAGGTCGCCGTGCTCGACGAGTACTCGGGCAGGTTGATGGCCGCCGACGGCGTGGACCACGTGTCGGCCAGCGTGAACATTGTCAAGGAGCAGACGTTCTACGCCGACACCTTCGGCTCGTCGATCACGCAGCAGCGCGTGCGGCTGATGCCCGTCCTGGAGGCGGTCACCATCGACACCGGCGGCTGCGGCTTTGACTCGATGCGCGCCCTGGCGCCGCCGATGGGCCGGGGCTGGGAGGTACTGGCCGGTGACGACGTGTGGAACTGGACCGACGAGCTGGCACAGTTGCCGTCGCAGCTGGCCGAAAAAATCAAGGCGCCCAGCATGGCGCCCGGTCCGACCGACCTGGTGATCGACCCCACCAATCTTTGGCTGACGATCCACGAATCCATCGGGCATGCAACCGAATACGATCGGGCCATCGGCTATGAGTCGGCCTACGCGGGCACCTCGTTCGCCACCCCGGAAAAGCTCGGCAGCTTGCGCTACGGATCACCGGTGATGAACGTGACCGCCGACCGTTCCGTCGAATTCGGTTTGGCCACCATCGGTTACGACGACGAGGGCGTGGCAGCCCAAAGCTGGGATCTGGTGCGCGACGGGATCTTCGTCGGCTATCAACTGGACCGGGTTTTCGCCCACCGGCTGGGCCTGCCGCGGTCCAACGGCTGCTCATACGCCGACTCGCCGCATCATGTGCCGATTCAGCGGATGCCCAATGTTTCGCTGCAGCCCAGCCCCGAGGACCGCAGCACCGATGACCTGATCGCCCGGGTGGACGACGGCATTTACATCGTCGGCGACCGGTCCTGGTCGATTGACATGCAGCGCTACAACTTTCAGTTCACCGGGCAGCGGTTTTACCGCATTCGCAACGGACGGCTGGACGGCCAGGTTCGCGACGTCGCATATCAGGCCACCACCACCGATTTCTGGAATTCGATGGAAGCCGTTGGCGGGCCGTCGACCTGGCGGCTCGGCGGGGCATACAACTGCGGCAAAGCTCAGCCCGGCCAGGTGGCCGCGGTTAGCCATGGCTGTCCGTCGGCGCTGTTCCGCGGCGTCAACGTGCTCAACACCCGCATCGAGGCCGGCCGATGATCAGCGCGCAGCAGGTGATCGACATCGCGCTGGAAGCCGCCGCGCGGCGGGGACGCGCCGATGAAACCATAGTGCTGGTCACCGACCGTATCGCAGCGTCGCTGCGGTGGGCGAACAACTCGATGACCACCAACGGCGTGTCAACCGCCCGCAGCACAAGCGTGATTTCGATTGTGCGCCAGAGCAATAACGCACGGGTCGGCTCGCTGACCTCGTCCGAGGTGGACCCGTCGGTAATCGAGGGGTTGGTTGCGGCATCGCAGGCGGTCGCCGCGTCGGCGCCGGATTCCTGCGACGCCGCGCCGCTGCTCACCGGCAACGGCGCGGCGGTCGACTGGGATGCTCCCACGCCGGGCACCGGCCCCGAGGTATTCGCCGACGTCGCCCGAGGGCTGAGTCGCGGCTTCCGTGGCGCCGACCAGTTGTACGGCTTTGCCCGGCACGCGCTCGAGACGGTGTATCTGGCGACGTCGAGTGGATTGCGGCGCCGCTACACCCAGCCCACCGGTTCGGTGGAGATCAACGCTAAACGCGACGGCGCCAGCGGATGGGTGGCGGTGGGAACGCCCGATTTCGCCGGTGTCCCAACGGATTTGCTGCTGGAGCGGCTGTCGACGCGGCTCGACTGGGCCAAGCGCAGCGTCGAGCTGCCCGAGGGCCGCTACGAGACCATCCTGCCGCCATCGGCGGTGGCCGACATGATGGTCTACCTGGGCTGGTCGATGGCCGGTCGCGGCGCGCAGGAGGGCCGCACGGCGTTGTGTTCGCTCGACGGTGGAACCCGGGTGGGGGAGCGGCTGACCGATCTGCCGCTGACGCTGTATTCCGATCCAAGTGTTCCCGGTTTGGACTGCACGCCGTTCGTGGCGACGGCCAGTTCCTCGGAGACGGTGTCGGTTTTCGACAACGGCATGGACATCGAGCGGGTGGACTGGATCCGCGACGGGGTGATCAACGCGCTGGCCTATTCGCGGGCCGCCGCCGCCGAGTTCGCGGCGCCCGTCGCGGTGGCCGCCGACAACGCGGTGATGACCGGCGGCAACGCGAGCTTGGCGGACATGGTCGCGGCGACCGAGCGCGGCCTGCTGCTGACCACGCTGTGGTACATCCGTGAGGTCGATCCCACCACGCTGCTGCTGACCGGTCTTACCCGCGACGGCGTCTACTTGGTCGAAGACGGCGAGGTGGTGGCGGCGGTCAACAACTTCCGGTTCAACGAGAGCCCGTTAGACCTGCTGCGACGGGCCACCCAGGCTGGTGTCAGCGAGCGGACGCTGCCGCGGGAGTTGGGCGATTGGGTCACTCGGACGGCGATGCCCTCGCTACGGATTCCCGACTTTCATATGTCGTCGGTCAGCCAGGCGACGTAATGCGAGGGAGCGTGACGACGAGCTGACCCGGCTGGTCTCCGGGCCGTTGTCCATGGGCTCACCGTCGGCCGACCGCCAGCCGCAGCGAACACCTCGTGAATCTCAGTTCCCGCGTGGGCTGCGTTCGTCGAGGGTGGCGATCACTTGTGCGACGACGTCGTTGAGCGCGGCTTCGGCGGTGTCCACGACGACGTCGGGGTTCTCCGGCGGCTGGTACGGCGCGTCGACACCTGTTAACCCCGTCAACTCACCGCTTCGCGCCCGTGCGTACAGTCCCTTGGGATCCCGTTTCTCGCATTCGGATAGCGCGGTGGCGACGTAGACCTCGATGAACGGCAACTTTGCGGCGTCGCTAAGCCCACGGGCAATGTCTCGGTCGGATTTCAGCGGCGAGACCAGTGATACCAGCGCGACCACACCGGCGTCTGCAAACAACCGCGCTAAATGCCCCACCCGCCTGATGTGTTCGGTCCGGTCGCCGGACGAGAAGCCCAGGTCATCAGAGAGCCCGTGCCGCAGATTGTCCCCGTCGAGCAGATAGGCCACCCGCCCCGACTCCACCAGCGCCCGCTCGACCGCCACTGCGATGGTTGACTTCCCCGAAGCCGGCAACCCGGTGAACCAGATCGTTGCGCCGGCCTGGCCGGTCGCCTGCCAGCGGTAGTCACGGTCCAACGACGATGGATGCCACCGGACATCCTTGCGGGGAAGCGCCGCGGATTTGAGCTCCCGGGTTTCGATGATCGTTCCGGCGCCGACGGTGTCGTTGCTCGTCTCGTCGATCAGGATGAATGCGCCGCTGTCCCGGTTGTCGGTGTACGGGTCAGCCACTACAACCGAGCTTGTACGCAATGTCAGGGTGCCGATGTCGTTGAGCTCCAACTCAACCGGGCTGTCGAGTTCGTCAAGCGTCTCCGGATCCAGCCGGCGGTGCAGTTCCTGCACGGTGGCACGAACCGTGGTGGTGGCCTGCTTGAGGGCGAACCGGTCGCCGGCACGCAGCGGCGTCTCGGCGAACCAGCACACCGTCGCGTCGAGCTCGCGGGCCAGCACCGGCAACCTCGCATTCTCGTTGCCGCTGACCAGGACATGACCGCGCCCGACGTCGATCGGCAGGCAGTGAAATCACGGGGTCGCCGGCGCGCAGGGTACCAGCTGACAGCCGCCCGGTGTAGCGGCGGCGCAGCTTGTCGGTCGGTCGAGAGACCCATTGGATCGGCAAGCGCAAGTGCGCGGCTTCTGCCTGCGGAGCGACCAAGTCCACGGCTTCCAAATACTCCAGCAAGGTAGGTCCGCGATACCACGGTGTGCGCTCGGAGCGATGTACGACGTTGTCGCCGTGCTTGGCCGCAATCGGGATAACCGTGGCCTCGGCGCCACCTAGCCGCGCCGCCATCTGCTGCAACTGCGCTTCGACTTCGCTGAATCGACCTTGGTCGAAGTCGACCAAGTCGATCTTGCTGACGGTCGCCACGAAATGCTCGATGCCGAGGAGTTTGGCGATGCGGGTGTGGCGGCGGGTCTGGCGCAGTACGCCGGCGCGGGCGTCGACCAGCAGCACGACGACGTTGGCGTTGGACGCGCCGGTGAACATGTTGCGGGTGTAGCGCTCGTGTCCGGGGGTGTCGGCCAGGATATAGCTGCGGGTTGCCGTCGAGAAGAACCGGTAGGCGACATCGATCGTGATGCCTTGTTCGCGCTCGGCGCGCAGGCCGTCGGACAGCGCCGCCAGGTCGGCTACGCCGGCGTCATCGGTGACCGCCTGCAGGTGATCGGACGGCAAGCTGTCGGTGTCGTGCATCAGCCGCCCGATCAGGGTGCTCTTTCCGTCGTCCACCGAACCGGCCGTCGCCAGTCCCAGCAGCTGCCTGGGCTGGGTGTTCATCAGAAATAGCCTTCCCGTTTGCGGTCTTCCATCGCCGCGGGCGAGGTGCGGTCGTCGGCGCGGGTTTCACCGCGCTCGGAGACGGTGGCCGCGGCGATCTCGGCGACGACGCTCGCAATGTCGGTGGCTTTCGACCGCACGGCGCCGGTGATGGTCAGGTCCCCGACGGTGCGGTAGCGCACCCATTCGACGGCGGACTTCTCGGTGCCCTGCGGTTTCGCGTACTCGGAGACCGCCAGCAAGATACCGTCGCGCTCGAACACCTCCCGCTGGTGGGCGAAATAGATCGACGGCAGCTCAAGGCCTTCCAGCTCGATGTAGCGCCAGACGTCCAGCTCGGTCCAGTTGCTTAGCGGGAACACCCGCACCTGCTCGCCCTTGCGAATCCGCCCGTTGTACAGCGACCACGGTTCGGGCCGCTGCTGGCGCGGGTGCCATTGGCCGAACTCGTCACGGAAGCTCAGGATGCGTTCTTTGGCGCGGGCACGCTCCTCGTCGCGGCGTGCCCCGCCGAACGCCGCGTCGAAGCCGCCGGCTTCCAGCGCGTCAAGCAGGGTGCGGGTCTGCAACCGGTTGCGCGATGCGCCCGGCCCGGGATCGCCAACCCGGCCGGTGTCGATGGATTCCTGCACCGAAGCGACAATCAGCTTGTGCCCGTGGCCGGCGACCCTGCGGTCCCGGAATTCGATGACCTCCGGAAAGTTGTGGCCGGTGTCGACATGGAGCACCGGAAACGGCAGCGGCGACGGCCGGAACGCCTTTTCCGCCAACCGCAACAGCGTGATCGAGTCTTTGCCGCCAGAGAACAGCAGCACGGGGCGGGTCAGCTCGGCGACCACCTCGCGGATGATGTGCACGGCTTCGGCTTCCAGCAGCCGCACCTCGTCCACGCGGCGCACGTCAACGCTGGATGGCACGGTGGGCATCGCGGCAGCCCCCATTCCTGCGCGTCGGCGCGGTAGCGTTTCGTCCACGCTGACGATCCTAAAGCGGATGGCGGTTGGCCCGCCCATGCGCGGCATTGCCGTTGAGTTGGCGATACATCTCGGTGGCCCGCTCGCAGATTTGGCTTCCAGCGAACTCTGATGGAATCACATCACAGGTCCGCTCCCGCCAGTCGTTCAGGCGGGCGGCGAGGTCCTTCGCGATCGCCGCAACCCGCTCGCCAGCGCCGTCACCGTGCACATCGCCGAGCAAGTTGTGGGTCTCTGACGGATCGGCGACCAGGTCGTAGAGTTCACGTCCGGGCCGACCGTTCGAAACCAGCTCCGCGACGGCCGGGCCGGACAGACTGTCTGCGATATCCCAGGGCAAATCCAGCGCCCGCCGGTTCGCATAGTTCTCGATGTAGCTGTATGCCTGGTCCGGATCGCGCGGATGGGATCGAACGAATCGTGATAGGTCTTCATGGTGAACACCTCGCTGCGGACCGTTGCGGCGTCGGCAATCGCCGACAGCAGATTCGAGGCATGCGAGACGCCTTCGACGTCCGCAGGCGAGTCGATGCCGAGCAGCTCCAGGAGCGTGGGAACGAGGTCGACGCCGCTGAACAACTCGTCGTATACCCGGCGTGCGATGCCCGTCGCCGTCGGCGGCCGGATGATCATCGCGATCCCGGTTCCCGGGTCGTACAGCGTCGACTTCGCACGCGGAAACGCCGGGCCGTGGCCGGTGACAAATACCACCCAGGTGGTCGCGTCCAGGTTGGTTTCGGTCAGCATGTCGAGGAGCCGGCCAACGGCCGCGTCTGCGACGGCGACGGCCCCGTAGAACCCGGCGAGATTCGTGACGGACGTCGGCGGTGTCGGGCAGGTAATCGGGAACCCCGCCGTCGGCAAGGTCGACTGGAAGATATTGCTCCCAAGGCCGGTGCGCCTCGAAGAACCCGGCCGTCACCAGAAACGGTTGGGGCGATCCGTCGGCGACCCAGGCACGCAGCCATTCCGTTGCTCGGTCCACCACATACTCGCAGTAGGAGTTCGACACGTCGAACTCATCGAACCCGAGCCGCTCCGGAAACGAGGTTCCGTGCTGCATGCCGAAAAGCACCGAATGCCAGCCGAGTTCAGACAGTATGTGCGGCAGCGTGCGGATGCCTGGGCGGTATTCCCAGCCGTGATGTACCAGGCCCACCAGCCCGTTGCTGTGGGGATAGCGGCCGGTGAACAGTGACCCGCGCGACGGCGAGCACAGCGGCGCGGTGGCATGCGCCCGGGTAAAAAGGATGCCCTGCGCCGCCAGTCGGTCCAGCCGGGGGCTCAACGCCCCCGCATAGCCGTATACACCGAGATGGCGGCCGAGGTCATGGCAGTGCACGATCAGCACGTTGGCGTCTGCCCGTTTCGTCATGGACACCAGTTTGCCGCGTCCGGCTGTCAGCGAGCTGAGTCCCCGGCTGTTACACACCGGGTTTTCGGCTGCGCTCGCCGGGCACAGCCTCTTCTGGGCGAGCCGGCATAGCGCCACCGCGACCCTCGGTGCGAGCATGAATCTGCCGTCAGTTGAGGTGTCGATGTCGCAGAGCCAGCCAAAGTCGCCCAAATAGAACCATCGGTACGGATTGACTACCTCGCTCTGCTATTTTCGCTCAGGAGATCGGCCCGACCCGCAGGCGGTCATGAACTTCATTGATGCTCAGGACTTCTCGGTCGGCCTCGTATAACGGGTGTTGGGTGTGGCGGTATCGACTTGCTACGGGTGGCGGGCCCGGGGGTCAACCCGAGCCCCCGGGCCCGCCAGGACGCCGAGCTGCTTGTGGCAATCGATGAGATCCGCGGCCAAAGCGAGTTCGCGGCCACCTACGGCTCGCCGCGGGGTGTGGCTGCAGCTGCGTAAGCGCGGCGTCAGGGTCGGTCGTAAGCGGGTGGAGCGGATCATGCGCGTCAACGGCCGCCAGAGCGCTTTCCTGCCCCAAGGGCTGCAAGCACGGGTCGACCCGGCAAAACCCCCAAGCATACGGCGGCGACGGATTTGCTCGGCCGCGACTTTTCTGTCACCGCCTGCAACCAGAAGTAGATACCCGATCTGACGCGCATCCGCACTTTGGAAGGGGTGTTGTGATTGGCCAGTGTGCGTGATGTCTTCTCCAACAAGGTCGTTGGCTGCGACAGCAGCTCCCGGGCGACTACCGAGCTGGTGTGTTGCGCACTCGATTACGCCATCTTCTCCCGTGATGTGCGCGACGGGCAGCTGTCAGTACACCGCGATCCGGTTCGCCCAACGCCTGATCGATGCTGGTATCGCGCTGTCGACCGGAAGTGTTGGGGACAGCTTCGACAACCGTCTAAGTTGAGCTAATCTACTGGCCGGCAACCACCTTCACGACATGAGCACAAGCACTGGGGACGTTGTTCCGCTACACCGCCGGATGGTACGACCCTCGCCGTCTCCAAGAAGGCCTCGACGGGCTCTCACCCAACGAAAACGAATGCCTGGAAGGACAGGCAGCAGCATCACCCTAAGCGGCTACCCTCCAACTCGACGGCGTCGCAAAACCGGGGGAGGTCTATGATCGCGACATCCGGCGCCAACCCCACCGAGGAGACACCATGAGTTGGGCAATTTCCCACGTGCCCCCCGCTGCCCGTGACCGCCAACACATGCGGCCATTGGGTTGAGCATCGAGCCGGCTGTCACGGCGGCCGAAGCGGATCGCCGGATCACCCGCGAAAGGTTGAGAAGTGGGACGCACTGACAACGACACCTGGGACGTGGCGACCAGTGTGGGAGCCACCGCCACGATGGTGGCCGCGGGAAGGGCCCGCGCCACCGCAACCGACGATCCGCTGATCGAGGATCGGTTCGCCGGCCCTCTCGTGCAAGCGGTCGGCATCGACTTTTTCACCCGGTGGGCCGCCGGCGAACTGGACCCAGCCGATGTCGACGACCCTGACGCCTCGTGGGGCCTGCAGCAGATGACCCACGCGATGGCGGTGCGGACCCGCTACATCGACGAATTTTTCTTAGACGCGACAGCCGCAGGAATCCGTCAGGCAGTGATTTTGGCGTCGGGCCTCGATGCCCGTGCCTACAGGCTGTCTTGGCCGCCGGACACGACAGTGTTCGAAATCGACCAACCAGAAGTCCTCGATTTCAAAACCACCACGCTGGCCGGCCTGAGCTTCGAACCGACCGCCACGTTGCAGTCAGTGCCAGTTGATCTGCGCCACGATTGGCCCGCAGCGCTGCAAGCGGCCGGGTTCGACACCGAACAGCCCACCGCGTGGGCCGCCGAGGGCCTGCTGGCCTACCTGCCGCCACAAGCCCAGGACCGCTTGCTCGACAACATCACCGCGCTCAGCGCTCTCGACAGCCGGTTGGCCGCGAACACCTTCTGGGACACCCCGGAATCCCAGAAGGTCGGGCGAGCAGCGTTCCAACGCTGGTACGAGTGCGGCCTAGACGTCAAACTCGACGACCTATGCTGCCCGGGAGCCCGAAACGACGTGGCGACCTATCTGACAGGCCGCGGCTGGCATGTGGACCGCGCCCCATTCAGCCAGTTACTGGCCGATCACGAATTGCCGGCAGCCCCGCCGAAATCGACCGACAACTACTGCTGCACCGCGATTCTGCGCGGCAGCAAGCCAAGCGCCCACCGCTAAACGATGCGCCTTGTGCACGAGGTCCCTGCGACGACAGCTATCGCAGGCCAATGGCGCGGGCATGCCGACTACTTCAGCCAGCTCGCCACCAAAGTCCTACCTGCGCCGACCAAGACAAACCGCGCAAGCCACGTGCCCGTGCCACGGCCGGTATGGGACCGGCCGCAGCCAGAGCTGCCGAGCGACCGGAACGCACTGGTGTTCCCGAGCCATCGCGGTGGGTATTACCCATCGAGGAGTACCGCAGAGCGTTCGACAAAGCCTGCAACGCCGCGGGGACGACTGGTCTTGTACCGCACGGGCTGCGGCACACCACGGCTTCGTTGGCGATCAGCGCGGGCGCTAATGTCAAGGTCGAGCAGAGGCTTCTAGGGCACGCCATAGCGGCCATGACCTTGGACCGTTATGGCCACCTGCTCAGCGACGACCTGGCGGCCGTGGCAGATGCGCTGGGCAAGGCCATCGAAAGCACTGCGGTATCGCTATGGTATTCGAAAGCCGCGACTACTACGCGGGCCACCATATCAACAGCGAGCTAGCTCAAAAGGCGGGTAGTTCAGTTGGTTAGGGCCCGCGGACTCGGTTGCGCGAGTTCGATGGGAGACCCGGCAGATGGCTCTCGATCTAGCAAGTGTCGCAATGTGTTCGAGCGGCTTTCGCGTCGGCGTGGACTGACACGGTGAGTAAGGGTAGGCAACAGTGGCGTGACGCGCCCGCATCGCATCCCGGGTTTCCGATCCCGGTAGAAGCGGAAGACCTCAGTTCCGACGAATGGCTTACACAGTGCGGCGATAGTCGGCACGGTTTTCGGGAGTCGCCGCGTTGGGGCCAACTCAGGTGATCACACGCAATCGGTGGTTCGCGGGCGACTGGATACAGTGGATGCGGTGAGCAAAGCGTACGGGCGCCCCACGAACCGTCACGACATCGTTCGATACTTCAGCGTGCGCGTGCTGCGAGAAAACAAATACTGGCCGCTGCACACACCGAGCATCTATAACCATGAACACGTTGGGATCTACGCTCCCGTCGATAGCCCCGACAGAAGACGTCATCGGCGATGGTGGGAGAGACCCGGGCGTGTCACACTTGAGACGATCGCCGAGATCGATGGCGACAGCTAACGAGAGGGGGTGAAGAGGAAAATGTCTAACCAAAACCGCGACCCGTTTGACTGGATTGCCGCAGGACCGCCGGCCAGCCACGGCAGCGTCCCCCTGCGCGGTAGTTCCTACCTTCTAAAGCTCGATGACGGAGCTTTACTGAGCTGGACCTTCGCGGAGCCTGGCGACCTCACCTACACGTTGATGGCGAGGTTGACCGATAACGAAGCGCAGAAGGTCTTCGAAGGCGACGACTCGACCGGAATGATCGAGCCGATCCGTGCAACGATGCGCCACCCCGGCGCACTGGTATTGGTCAGCACGGGTCCGGGCGAGGGCCTTGGACGTCGGATTCTGATCCCACGAGAGGTAACGGAGTGGGAATTTATCGACGACCTCATGAGAGCTGCCGATACTATCGACGATCACTACGAGAACATCACTTTCGCGATGCGAGCGCAGGCCGGAAGCATGCGAGCCAAACTCAAGAAGTACGGAGCCAAATCGCCTAAGGCGCAGGAGGCGTTAGACCGCGCGCTCCGCGGCATTCCGGCTCACCTGGGACGCGACGAGCGGGATCTTGCGAAGCCGTTTTTGAAGCTCGTGGCCAGCTAGAGATTGCGTCTGCATCCGCGGCCGACTCGTAATCCACGCTGGATACCGGTCGTTGCTGGATACCGTCGTTTTGCCCCAGTGGGGAGATACCACGGCATCGCTCGCAATCAGTGCGGGCGCTAATGTCAAGGTCGTGCAGAGGCTTCTAGGACACGCCACAGCGGCCATGACCTTGGACCGTTATGGCCACCTGCTCAGCGACGACCTGGCGGGCGTGGCAGATGCGCTCGGCAAGGCCATCGAAAGCACTGCGGTATTCCGAAGCTAGTCCAGTTACGGTGGAGGATATATCCGCAGCTAGTTGATCCAGGGGCGGTAGCTCAGTTGGTTAGAGCCGCGGACTCATAATCCGTTGGTCGCGGGTTCGAGCCCCGCCCGCCCCACGTCAGAGGCTATTTGGCAAGGTCAAATTCGACGAGCCACCGTTTATTCACCGCTTGTAGTGACCGTCTGATCAAGGAGATCAGCCCCTTGATTGTGAATTCGACCGCGCGTCATGTAGCGGTCTTGGGTCATGGAAACGTTGGAGTGACCCAGGTGGTCGGCTCGAATGCGGGCTGACGGACCCTCGGCCCGACCTCGGAGGCGTCGCCACCGCTTGTTGCGCTGCCACGGAGAGCGACCTGAGCACTTGGCGTAGTGAGAGCGCTGCATGGGACAACCTCGCCGGTGACCGGCTCGACAACGCGCATGCGGACATGGTGACGGCTAACCCGTCGTACCCGTACGAGTGCGAGGAAGAGCGCGGGTCGGCACGCGAGCGCCGTAACCCCGGCAGCGGCGTGACTGCGACTGAACACAGATGACCGACTGGATTGGGTGACGCCGAAGTAATAGCGTGCTGATGATGGCCGACTGCTTCGACGTGGCGCTCGACGAAGTGAAGTTCAGCTATGAGTTCGGTGCGTGCACCAAAGACGTCGACCTGGGCTGGTACAGACTTCCCAAGGGCTCGTTGGGTTTGGGTGGCAACTACATCAAATACCAGGGCATGGTGGACGGCGTCTACCAGGGCATGGTGGACGGCGTCCCGCTGGTCGAGACGCCGTCTGGAGTGGCAGATGACCCCGCACACGAACCCGAACTGGAACATCAACGGCTGCTACATCGCCCAAATCACCGGTGATCCGTGCGTCTACAACAAGCACATGATCTTTCCCAAGCCGGGCGTGGACCTGTCCAATCCGGACAACTTTGCCTCCATCGGCATGACCGTGACTGGTATGCCTGCCCTCGCCTCGATCAAGTCGGTAATGGTGGCCCGGCCAGGCCTGATCACCAGCGCTGGCGTGCCATTACGCGGACTCGCGGGTCGCTTCAAACGCTAGCTTTCGGCGCCGCTTCGCACCCGCCCAGTCATCGGTGCTGCGCGGAGCTGCCGTCAGTGGCAGAGTCGGAGGAGGGCTTGACTTGTTTAAGGCCTTCGAATGCGACAGGGAAGCTGATAGACGAACTGTTGAGTTGGGTGGACAACATGGCTGTGACGTGGGAATTGCGGTGGTTGCGGCGCCACGGTGGCCAAGGACCGGCGCCATGACCGCCATCGATCGGTCACGAGACCACACCGAGGCCATCACTCTGGGCCTACATGACGCGTCCCCGCAACACCTTGTGGACGCGATGGCCAAAGATGTGGAACTCGAATTAGGTTGGGGCAAATTAATTTTCGGCCAAACGTTCGCTGATGCCCACACGCTGACCGAGGCGCTGCGACGGGAAGTGGCCGGGCGCCGCGACATTTGCATCTATGCCCGCGAGTCCCACGTGGTGGTCGCGGGAGCGCCAACTGAGCTTTTCATCGATCCCAGCCACACGTATCGACTGCGCTTCGCTGATGACTCACCTGACGAACTTCTGGCCCCGCCACCGAGCGGTGTGACTGTGCGGACACTGAACGATCCGGTCGATGCCGACGCCATGAACCGTGTGTTCGTGCGCTGCGGAATGGTCCCGGCGCCGGTCGAGACGATCTGGGACAACCACCTCCACGCCGACTCGGTGACCTACCTGATCGCTGTGCGTGACGACGACGACGCCGTGGTAGGCACCGTGACCGGTGTCGACCACAAAGTGCTCTTCAACGACCCCGAGCACGGATCTAGCTTGTGGACCCTGGCGGTCGACCCGGCCGCCGGGCTGCCCGGAATAGGTGAAGCGCTCACCCGGGCCCTCGCCGCGCACTTCCGCAGCAAGGGCCGCTCCTACCTTGACCTTTCAGTCGCGCACGACAATGCCGCGGCTATCGCTCTCTACGAGAAGCTGGGCTTTCGCCGAGTTCCGGTGCTGGCGATCAAACGCAAGAACGCGATCAACGAGCCGCTGTTCGCCCCACCGCCAGAGACGGTCGACGACCTCAACCCGTATGCCCGGATCATCGCCGATGAGGCGATGCGCCGCGGTATCTGGGTAGAGGTTCTGGATGCCGGCGCCGGAGAGATGCGACTGACCTACGGTGGCCGCAGCGTGATCACCCGCGAGTCGTTGTCCGAGTTCACCTCCGCGATCGCTATGTGCCGGTGCGACGACAAGCGCTTGACTCGGCGGCTGGTCTCCGAGGCCGGCATCACGGTGCCTCGTGCCCGTCTGGCGACCATGAACGATGACGACTATGCGTTTCTGAAAGAAGTCGGGGAGGTCGTCGTCAAACCGACTCGCGGTGAACAAGGCAAAGGCATCACCGTGGGCGTTGCCGCCGACCACGGTCCGGACGAGCTTGCCGCCGCGGTGGCACGCGCGCGCGAACAACACTCGGAGGTCCTCATCGAGCAGCGAGTCGCCGGCAGCGACCTCCGGTTGGTGGTGATCGGCGGTCGAGTAGTGGCCGCCGCGCTGCGGCTGCCGCCCGAAATCATCGGCACTGGCGAGCACACCGTCCGGGATCTGATTGCGGCCGAAAGCCGACGACGCGCTGCGGCCACGGGTGGTGAGTCACGCATCCCGCTCGACGAGATCACCGAGGCGACCGTCGCCGAAGCCGGGTGGACGCTGGACGACGTCTTGCCCAAGGGAACTCGCCTGTGCGTTCGCCACACCGCCAACCTGCATCAGGGTGGGACGATCCACGATGTCACCCCCGATGTGAACCCGGAACTGTGCCGAGTTGCGGTGGCTGCTGCTGACGCGATCGGTATCCGGGTGACGGGCGTCGACCTGCTCGTGCCTGACATCACCGGCTCTGACTACGCCTTCATCGAAGCCAACGAGCGACCCGGCCTGGCCAACCACGAACCACAACCCACCGCCGCGGCTTTCGTCGACTATCTCTTTCCCGGCCAGCCTGGCCAGCCGCCGGCCTGGACCCCCGAGGAGTCGCGGCCCTAACTTTCGCCGCCATCAGAGTTTGACAGCTGCGTAACGTTCCCGCCATCGACGGTCCGTATTGTCGGCGCAGCGACCAACCGACAATCCGATGCAATGCATCGCAGCGATAGGAACTCCATTGAGCGGCAACGCAGTGCGCCTGCAGGCAATCACCAACGTCGAGGCATATGTGCCGCCAGCGATCAGTTTCGACCCGGGCGAGGAGCCGGGCGAGATCTTCGGATCGAATGTCTTCACCAAGGTGGAGATGCAGGCGCGGCTGCCCAAGTCGGTGTACAAGTCCGTGGTGGCCACGATCGACAAAGGCGTCAAGCTCGACCCTGACGTCGCCGACGCGGTCGCGGTCGCCATGAAGGACTGGGCGTTGGAGCGCGGCGCCACCCACTACGCCCACGTCTTCTATCCGATGACCGGCCTGACCGCGGAAAAGCACGACAGCTTCCTAGAGCCCACCTCCGACGGCCAGACGCTTGCCGAGTTCGCCGGAAAGACCCTCATCGAGGGCGAACCTGACGCGTCCAGCTTCCCTTCCGGCGGATTGCGGAGCACCTTCGAGGCCCGCGGTTACACCGGCTGGGATGTCACCAGCCCGGCCTACATCCTGGAAAATCCCAACGGCAACACGCTGTGCGTCCCGACGGTGTTCGTCTCGATGACCGGTGAGGCGCTCGACTACAAGACGCCGCTGCTGCGCAGTCAGCAGGCGATGGGCGCGCAAGCCGAGCGCGTCTTAAAGCTGTTCGGTCACAAGGACCTCAATCATGTCGTGTCATTCTGCGGCCCCGAGCAGGAGTACTTCCTGGTCGACCGGCACTTCTTCCTGGCGCGCCCGGACCTGATCAACGCCGGGCGCACCCTGTTTGGCACCAAGCCGCCGAAGGGCCAGGAGTTCGACGACCACTACTTCGGCGCGATCCCGGAGCGTGTCCTCGGATTCATGATGGACACCGAGCGCGAGTTGTTCAAACTCGGCATTCCCGCCAAGACCCGGCACAACGAGGTGGCCCCTGGCCAATTCGAGATCGCCCCGATGTTCGAGCGGGCCAACATCGCCTCGGACCACCAGCAGCTGCTGATGACGGTCTTCAAGACGATCGCCAAAAAGCACGGCATGGAATGCCTGTTCCACGAGAAGCCGTTCGCCGGCGTCAACGGCTCCGGCAAGCACGTGAACTTCTCGATGGGCAATTCCGAGCTGGGTTCGCTGCTGGTTCCGGGCGACACCCCACACGAGAACGCGCAGTTCCTGGTGTTCTGCGCCGCGGTGATCCGCGCCGTGCACAAGTTCGCCGGGTTGCTCCGGGTGTCGGTCGCCTCGGCCACCAACGACCACCGCCTGGGCGCCAACGAGGCGCCGCCCGCGATCATCTCGATCTTCCTCGGCGAACAGCTCGCCGACGTGTTCGAGCAAATCGCCAAGGGCGCAGCGACTTCGTCAAAAGGCAAGGGCACCATGATCATCGGTGTCGACACGCTGCCGCCACTGCCGACCGATCCGGGTGACCGCAACCGCACCAGCCCGTTTGCGTTCACCGGCAACCGGTTCGAGTTCCGTGCACCCGGCTCCGGGCAGACCGTCGCCGTGCCGTTGATCGTGCTCAACACGATCATGGCCGACTCGTTCGACTACATGGCCACGGCTCTGGAAACGGCTGTGGCAGAAGGCGAGGACTTCGACAAGGCGGTGCAGCAGCTGCTCACTGAGATCATCACCGAACACGGCGACGTGGTGTTCAATGGGGATGGGTATTCGGAGAACTGGCAGACTGAAGCGGCCGAGCGTGGCTTGCCAAATCTCAAGACCAGCTTGGACGCCATTCCCGAGCTGATCAAACCGGAAGCGGTCGAACTCTTCGGGAAATACGGAGTGTTCAGCGAACGCGAGCTGCACAGCCGCTATGAGGTCCGGCTGGAACAGTACGCGCTGACCATCGCCGTGGAGGCGAAGCTGGCCATGGAGGTCGGCGCGACGACAATCTTGCCGGCCGCGCTTCGTTACCAGACCGAGCTCGCACAGAATGTCGCCGCGCTGAAGGCCGCCGGTTTGGAACCGAGCACCGCCGCGCTGCAAGCGGTCTCGGCGCCTATCGCCGATCTCGAGGCGGGCTTGGCGAAGCTGAAAGCCGCGCTTTCCGAGCACTCGGCGGAAACGGTGCTCGACGAGGCCAAGCACGCACAGGACGAGTTATTGCCGGCGATGGCGGCGATTCGGTCAGCCGCCGATACGCTCGAAGGCATTGTGGCCGATGACCTGTGGCCGCTCCCCACCTATCAGGAGATGCTCTTCATCCTCTGATTGTCAACCGGCAGTCAGTGAAGGCCGACCTTCTCGCGGGCAGTGTCGGCGAGGAATCGACTCCACGACACCGGCCGGAAGCTCCGGGCCACCTCGGTGAGCGCATTGCGGGACTCTTGCGTCAAGCTCGATATCGGCTGCGGCCACGTTGAACTCGAGCTGCTCAACGCTTGATGCGCCGGGGATGGCGACCACGTTCGGCAGGCTGACGAGCCAGGTCAGCGCCACCTGCGCCGGCTTGGCGTCGACATGGTTGGCAACGTCTGCAGCAGCGGCTCGACCCGGCGCAGGTTCTCAGTGCCGAAAAGCGAATTAACGGCGCGAACTCCGCCAGGACGGTTATCCACGCCGTACTTGCCGCCCAGCAGCCCTTGGGCCAATGGGCCAATGGGCTATAGGCGATCACGACACGGTTCTCCCGTTCAGCGAACGGAACCAGGTCGTCGAGCGCAGCGGGGCGGGCCAGTGAGAACAGCACTGCCCGGCATGATCACCGAGTCGGGCACAACCGGGTTGGGCTGGTGGATCTGGTAGAGCGGGATGCGGTCCAACTGCAGCCGGCGTGCGCTGGCGCGCTCACGCGCTTTGATGACGGCGGGGAACGGGGCGACCGGAAAGATCTTGCTGGCCACGGCCACCTCGCTGCGCTCGTCGCCGAGTGCTTCACCGAGGATCCGTTCGCTTTTGCCCAGGCCGTATATCTCGGCGGTGTCGAACAGCGCGACCCCCAGGGCGCGGGCGCGACGAACAATGTCTCGAGGCGGGCCCGGCGGCGTAGCTGTCCCCGTAGCCACATCCACGCGACCCGAACTGCCAGGCGCCCAGCCCGATCCGGCTGAGGGTTCCGATTCCGTCGACGTCCAAATATTCATGTTGCTCACCGTAGTGAGCCGCCGGCCGCTTCAGCTAGGCGGCGTCCGAGTGGGCAGCAGCTGCCTTAGTGATGGCACCGTGCCGTTCCAGGACTTCCAGGACTTGCCGGCTTTGGATCACGTCTTCTTTTTCGCACAGCTGGCGCAGCTCGGTGACGACGGTCTGCAACAGGTCCAAGCGCGCAGACGCTTGCGTCAGGACGGTCAGCCAATCGTCGTAGGCGCGTTCGTCGGAGCTCAGTGCGGCGGCGGCGAAAGAGGACTTGCCCATTCTGCTCACACTCCCGGATTCAGTTTGCGGCGGTTTTCCGCGCTCTGCCTGCCGGTATTAACCGTCGTCGAGGTGTCTAAAGCCACGAATCTCCACGCTAACGACTCTATTTGTAGGCATTTGCTGAGCGCTTGCTGTGGGTGTCCAATCACGCGCGGCCCTCGCCTGTGGATAACGATGGACGATACGCTGTGCCTGCAGCGGGCTCGTTACAAGAAAGGGCAAATATGTCAAGGACAGTGGTGGTCGGCGCGTCAAGCGGTCTTGGGCGTTGCATTGGTGTCGGCCTCGCGCAGCGGGGCGGGGCGCTGCGGTGGCTTTGCTTGCCCGGCGTCGCCCGCGCATCGAGGCCGCCGCCAAGGAAGCCGGCTCGACAACGGTCGCGATCGAATGCGATGTCACCGACGAGGAATCGTGTCGAGCGGCCATCAACGATGCCGCCGACGCGCTCGGTGGGATCGACGCTCTGATCTACACCCCTGCCATCGGGCCACTCGTCCGGATGGTCGACACCGATGCGGAAACGTGGCGGCGTGTATTCGATACCAATGTCATCGGTGCGGCGCTGGCGACGGCTGCGGCGCGCAAGGCGGTCTACCTCTCTTCCGACGCGGGGCCATTCGGCCCGCCCTGGCCCGGGCTCGGCGCCTACGGCGTCAGCAAGGCTGCGCTCGAGCAACTCGTTGATGCCTGGCGAGCCGAATACCCGGACATCGGCTTCACCTGCCTGATCGTGGGCGAGTGCGGTGGCGGTGAGGGCGACGCGGCGACGGGAATGAACGTCGGGTGGGATATGGACCTCGCCATGAAGGCCGTTCCGCTTTGTTGTTCGCGTGGCTGCCTGCCGGGAAAGTTGATGCCCGTCGTGGTTGCACGCGGGGCACCCGCCGGCCCGGTAGCGTTTCCGGATCCCAATCCGGATCCCTCCTCTACAGTTGCGCTGATAACGACGAACGAAGGAGACGCCGGATGGCGTGGTTCCTAGCCCTCCAGGGCCCCTCCCACACACCCCACCAGTCATTGGTCTACGAGATTCAAGACGCGGTGGATGTGGACAAGGTCGCCCAGGAACTGGTTAGTTCCGCGACCCTGGATAGGGTGGTGCCCATTCCTGCGGTGCTGAGGCAAAACGAGCGCCGACACCAGAAGGTGACGCTGTATGTCCGGCCCGCCGCCTGGGGGCTGTGGACGTTTTACGAACTGTCCGATGAAGACCGCAAACAGATGTTGAAGGACAACCCGGTGATCAACGCGCTCGCACAAGCACAGCAGCGCGGAAAGGCGACCGCGGCGGCGCAACGCGGCCCGATGACGGTACAGGTCAATCCGCTCACCGGCCAGGTCGGACCCGCCAACGCGGGTCCGAGCGCTAACCCGAGCTAGAGGTAGACACCACAGCGCTATGCGATGTTCTCGGAGCCGCCGCACTCGTCGCCGACGCTCGCCGCCCCGAGCGTGCTGAGCATGCCGACTGCGGCGCGCCGCCAGGTGAACATCTCGGCACGGCGCCGGGCGGAGACCCGCCGGTGCTCCTCTGGTCTGCTGACGACCGCGCTGACCGCTTGTGCGATGGCCGCGGGATCGTTGTCGGCCAAGACACCACTGTCCGCGGTGATGATTTCGCCCAGCGCCGAGGTGCGGGAAACCACGGCTGGGGTCCCGCACGCCAGCGATTCCAGCGCGGCCAGACCGAATGTTTCGTGCGGCCCTGGCGCGAGCGCGACGTCAGCCGAAGCCAGCAGCGCGGCCACGGCATGCCGATCGGAAACGAAACCGGTGAAATCGATCGGCAATCGCGCGGCCTGCCGTTGCAACCTGGCGCGCAACGGGCCGTCGCCCATGACGACGAGGCGGGCATCGACACCGGCGGCACACAGTTCGGCAACCGCATCGATGCTGCGGTCGGCCCGTTTTTCGACCGACAGCCGGCCGCAGTGCACCAGCAGGATCTGCGCATGCGTGGCCCAGCGCTGACGTATCAGCGCGGAGCGCCGGCATGGGTGGAAGGTTTCCAGGTCCACGCCCAGTGGGATGGTGACGGTATTCGTTGCGCCGATGCGATCGAATTCTTCGCGGGCAAACCCGGTGGTGCATACCACGGTGTCGTAGTTGTCCGCGGTGCGCCGGTTCGCGAAGTCAGCGAACGCTCTCGCGGTTCGACGCGGAAGTACCTGGCCCGCAAGGCGATCAAGGCGCTCATGAGAGATCATCACGGTGGTGGCGCAGTTTTGCCGACCCCAGTGGCCCAGTGACCTCAGTGTCAGCCGGTCAGAGACCTCCAGGGTGTCTGGTCGCAGTGCTTCCAGTAGTGATCGCACCGGTCCCGGCAGCACCGCGCGGTAGCCGCCTGTCAGGGGAATTAGCTTGGCGGGCACGGTGATTCGAACTACGCCCGTGGACAGTCGAGTCTGTGCGGCGTGCGGACCCGGGACGATCAAAAACACCTCGTGGCCCGCGGCGTAGTATTCCGCGCCCAGCCGGTCGACGGCGGTGCGAAGGCCGCCGGAGCGAGGTCCGTAGAAGTTGGCGACCTGAGCGACACGCATACTCCTCAGCAGAACCGCTGCTCGTGTGCGGTCAACGAGCTCACATCGACGGTTGGTTGAACAAGCCATGAACTCCGAGGACCCTAGAGGCCGATAAGCGTCCTCACGCGGCGATCGGCCGGGGGTGGAAGAGCCTGATCTCGCGTGGTGTGCAGCTGGCGCGGTATTGCGTGGGCGGACCCGTGAACTCGACCGTGCATTCGGGGTGCGCCGGCCGGGCTCGTCAGCGCGCGTTCCATCAGCGCCTCATCGAGTCGCAGCCGCCGGCCGCGGATGATTCTGCCGCCGAAAGGACACGGGTTGACGCTACCTAATGTCGCCTAGGCCAATGAACCCTTTGACGATTCGTCGCCGATAAGATCGCGTTGAGTGGAAATCGCTGAGCGGACTCTAAAATTGGCTTCATTCCTCCGTATTGCCCGCCGAAGCGCGCGGTAGGGTGACATACGCGAGTTCCGATCGGCAAAGTCGTAGGCCTATCACGATCGCGGTGATCAGTTTCGGTGACGGCGAGAATGGGGATGAAGATGCGCCATTTGACGGCCGCCTTGGCCGTTGCCGGCGTCTGCATTCTCGGCGCCGGTTGCGGTGTCGATAGCAACCAAGCGAATGTCAAATCGACGACGACCAAGACATCGCTGATTCCCCGCCCGGTGGTTGAGCGGGAGCTGGATGCGTTGCTGCTTACCCCGGAACAGATCAACCCCATGATGGGCGCCAACGGCCTGGCGGTCACCAAAAGGCACGACGCGATGTCTGACGACAGCGCCACGATGCAGCCCATAGAATGCCTGGCCATCGACGGCGCCGCGCAGGCCCAGGTCTATGCCAATAGCGGGTTCACCGCCGTGCGTGACCGGGCACTCAACGATGGCGATAACTTCACCCATTACGTCGAGGAAGCGGTGGTGCTGTTCCCCACCGCCAAACAGGCCGGCCTGTTCTTGATCGCGTCGACTTTACGTTGGCCCGCCTGCCACAGCTACACCCACACCCAGACCGGAACACAATGGACCGTCGGGCCGATATCGGATGCCAACGGCGCACTGAGCACGATTGCGACGCAAGAGAATGCCAGGGCCGGCGGTTGGGCCTGCGGTCGGGCGCTAGCGGTCAGAAACAACGTCATCGTCGATGTCAACACCTGCAGTCCCGACCCGAAGAACTCGGCCGTCGACATTGCCAACCAGATCGCCGCCAAAGTCTCGACACGGTAAGGCTTTTCGCCTCGTCACTCGGTGCCGGCGGGATCGAGCAGTCGCACCTCCTCGAGGTCCATCACCGACTGCAGCTCGCGCAGCACGATGTCGTCGATCCGATTTTTGTCGCGCAGCTCGACGGTGGCGCGGCGCTTGTGATCGAGCACGCCAAGGCGCACCCGGCGCAGCAGATCGCTTCGCTCGGCTACCTCATTCGTGCCCTCGGCGCGGCCACCGGCTCGATGAGTGCCGCGTGCTCTTCATATTCGTTGTGCAGACGCCTCAGTAGATCATCGGAGGCCAACCTCACCGGCGACTACCGGCAGGGTTTCGAGAGCGGCCTGAGAACCGCGGCAGCGGGCCAGTTGCAATTCGTCAGCGTGACTTACGTCTTCGGGCATCCGGGCCCCAGGACTCCCGATATAGTGGGATCGTTTATGCGGTGTCGTGACCTTTGACGCTGTATTTGATCTTGAGGTCGGCGCCGGGGTAGCGGGTCTCGGTGGCGGTGAGTTCATTGCAAGGGCCGGCGATGGCGCGGCTGCGGCGGGCCGCGGTCGCGGGGTCGAGCCGCAGGTTCAAGGTGTCGCCGGTGATGCGGATGTCGCCGGGCAGCCGCATCGCTTCACGCAGCAGGGCGCGGGCTTCGTCGGCCGCGCGGGAGTAAGTGCTCACGCAACCGACGCCTCGATCCGGGCCACCACAGGCACCCATTTCCTCGGACGCCACCGACACTCAGGCCCCGGCGACCGGTGCGCCGTCGTCGACGGAGTCGGACACCGGGACACCGCCGCCGACAAGCACAACCACCCAAGCGCCGACGACGACCACGCGAGCGCCTACGGCCACGACTAGCTCAGCGCCCACAACCACACAGGTGCCGGTGCAGCCGCCGTTTGGAGAATTCCCCCGCGGTCCGCGCTTCTTCCCGCAACCGCAACCTGGCTCCGGATAACCGGGATCAGGCGTTTCCTTGTTCGCCTTCCTGTTGCTTGTCCTTGCCGAACTTGGGGTTGCCCTCGTCGTCGATCCAGTCGTTGATCGCGGTGCCCGTGATTGTCCTGCCGGTGCCGGGCAATACGGCTGTTTCGCGGTCCTGGTAAGCTTCCGCCATCCGGTGGACCGCTTCCTTCCCTTCCTCGCTCAGTTCGGGCGTGTCGGAGGAAGTCTTCTTTTCTTTGTCGGTGTCTTCGCTGCTCATGAACCCATCCGTCCTAACGGGACCGTAGGCCTGCCGATGGCACTATCCGAGCGGACGACTACCCGCCTATGCGATCGGCCCAAACGGCGCGGCTAGCCCGAAGTTGCTCGGAGATGTCCCACAGCCGGCGGCAATCGGCGTCGACGACCGGTAGTTTTCCGCCGCTCAGCGTGCGTGTTTATCCACGACACGCCGGGCGGGGCTGGCATTCTGCGCACGCTCGCCACAAAGGGACTTAGTGGCCTCGGGCTACCCATTCGTCGTAGTGAACGATCTCGTCGCCGATGCTGGTGGTATCGCCGTGGCCGGTGTAGACGACGGTGTCTCCGGGAAGCGTGCCGAGGCGCCCCGAGATCGACTCCAGGATCGTCGGGAAGTCGGAAAACGAGCGTCCGGTGGCCCCGGGGCCGCCGGAAAACAACGTGTCTCCGCTGAACACCGCGCCCAGGTCGGGCGCGTACCAGCACACCGAGCCGGGGGAGTGCCCCGGGGTGTGCAGTGCTCGCAGCTCAATGCCGGCGACCCGCAGCGTGTCGCCGGCGGATACCGTCCGAAAGTCGTCGTCCGGGTGGGTCATCCGCCATAGCATGTCATCGGCGGGATGCAGCAGCACCGGCGCGTCGAACGTCTTGCCGAGCTCGGGGGCGACGGTCACATGGTCGTTGTGCCCGTGGGTGCACACCACCGCCACCACATTGCGCCCGCCGACAGCGGCCACGATCGGCGCTGCCGTGTGCGCGGCGTCGAAGACCACTATATCGCTGTCATCACCGACGACCCAGACGTTGTTGTCGACTTCCCAACTGCCGCCATCGAGTTCGAAAGTGCCATGAGTGACCACGCGCTCGATGGCCGGCATTACAGTATCACCACCGAGCGCAGCACGTCGCCGTCGTGCATTTTGCGGAATGCCTTCTCGACATCACCGAGGCCGATGCGTTCAGACACGAACTTCTCCAGCGGCAACCGGCCCTGCAGATACAGCTCGATCAGGGTGGGGAAGTCCCGTTCGGGCAGACAGTCGCCATACCACGACGACTTCAATGCGCCGCCGTGCGAGAAGAAGTCGAGCAGCGGCATGTCGATGCGCATGTCTGGTGTCGGAACACCCACCAGCACAACGGTTCCCGCAAGGTCACGGGCATAGAAGGCCTGCTTCCACGTTTCTGGTCGGCCAACCGTGTCGATCATGACATCGGCACCGAACCCGTCTGTGAGATCCTGGACTGCCTTGACCACATCGAGGTCACGGGCGTTGACGGTGTGGGTGGCGCCGAACTTGCGGGCCCAATCCAGTTTGGTGTTGTCGGTGTCGATGGCGATGATCCTTCTCGCGCCGACCAGCGCTGCCCCGGCGATCGCGGCATCGCCGACGCCGCCGCAGCCGATCACCGCAACCGTGTCGCCGCGGCTGACCGCGCCGGTGTTGACGGCTGCGCCCAGCCCTGCCATCACTCCGCAGCCCAGCAGGCCGGCCACTGCCGGGTCGGCCGCGGCGTCGACCTTGGTGCACTGGCCGGCGTGCACCAGCGTCTTGTCGGCGAACGCCCCGATTCCCAGCGCCGGCGTCAGCTCGGTGCCGTCGCTGAGCGTCATCTTCTGCTCGGCGTGCAACGAGTCGAAGCAGTACTGTGGGCGGCCACGTTTGCATGCGCGGCACTGACCACACACCGCCCGCCAATTCAGGATGACGAAGTCGCCGGGTTCGACGCTAGTGACGCCGGGGCCTACCTTTTCGACGGTGCCCGCGGCCTCGTGGCCGAGCAGAAATGGATAGTTGTCGGTGATGCCGCCGTCGTGGTAGGTCAGGTCGGTGTGGCATACCCCGCACGCGGTGATGTCGACGACGACCTCGGCTGGGCCGGGGGCGGGGATCACGATGTCCACCGTTTGGACTGGTTTGCCCTTTTCCCGTGAAATCACGCCGCGCACCGTCTGATCCATGCGCTATAACCTACTCTACGGGCTAGGCTGCTTGCGCGATGGCTCCACTCGACATCCTCCACGACTGGCCGGTTCCGGCGGTGGCCGCCGCGGTGGTCGGACCATCGGGGCTGCTGGCGAGCCATGGGGACACCGGCCGGCGGTTCGCGCTGGCGTCGGTGACCAAGCTTCTGGTCGGGCGAGCGGCGCAGATCGCGATCGAAGAAGGCGCCGTCGACTTGGACACCGCCGCCGGGCCGCCCGGATCGACCGTGCGGCATCTGCTGGCCCACGCCTCGGGGTTGGCGATGCACTCCAACGAGACGCTGGCCAAGCCTGGTGCCCGTCGTATCTACTCCAACTACGGCTTCGCGGTGTTGGCGCAGACGGTGCAAAAGGCAGCCGGGATCGAGTTCGGTCGCTACCTCACCGAGGCGGTGTTCGATCCGCTGGGAATGACCAACAGCCGGCTGGACGGCGGCGCGCAGGCCGCCGGTTTCGGGGTGACCTCGACGGTGGCGGACTTGGCGGCGTTCACCGCTGACCTGCTGAATCCGACGATGGTGTCGACGCAGATGCATGCCCAGGCGATCGCCGTGCAGTTCCCCGGCCTGAACGGGGTATTGCCCGGATACGGCCAGCAGCGGCCGAATGACTGGGGGCTGGGCTTCGAGATCAAGGACTCCAAGACACCGCATTGGACCGGCGGTAAAAACTCGGCGCGAACATTCGGCCATTTCGGCCAATCGGGCTCGTTGATCTGGGCAGATCCGGATGCCAAGCTGGCGCTGGTGGTGCTCACCAACCGCGATTTCGGTGCGTGGGCGCTGCCGCTGTGGCCGGCCTTGGCTGACGCCGTGATATCCGAGTGGCTAGCGGACTAGCGCAACAGGGGTCTCACGAGGCACAATAGACACGCAAGACACAATATTATCTGCATTGTCGAGACCATTTTGCTCGTCGGGTTCACAGGTCGTTGGGGAAGACGTCCCTTGTGGAGCCGAAGGAGCAGCAGATGCGTGCGTCGAACCAGTTTGCCGACGTGACAACCGGCGTGGTGTACATCCACGCCTCGCCCGCCGCGGTGTGTCCGCATGTCGAGTGGGCGTTGTCGTCGACCCTGGGCGTCAGTCCCAATCTGAAGTGGACCCCACAACCGGCGATGCCCGGGCAGTTGCGCGCGGTGACCAATTGGGTCGGCCCAGTGGGCACCGGCGCCAGGTTGGCCAATGCCTTGCGTTCCTGGTCGGTGCTGCGGTTCGAAGTCACCGAGGATCCCAGTCCGGGCGTCGACGGGCAGCGGTTCAGCCACACACCTCAGCTGGGACTGTGGAGCGGGGCGATGAGCGCCAACGGCGACGTGATGATCGGCGAGATGAGGCTGCGGGCGATGATGGCCGACGGCGCCGACGTGCTGGCCGCCGAGCTGGATGAGGCGCTGGGCACCGCGTGGGATGAGGCGTTGGAGGTCTATCGCGACGGCGGTGACGCCGCCGAGGTGTCTTGGCTCAGCCGCGGCGTCGGCTAGGTCTCCCCGCTGTGGGCCGGCCGCAAGATCTGCAGCGCGCTGGAGACCGCCGAGATCTCAGCGGGCAGAGCGCAGGCAAGTCGCCGTCGGCGTAGGCGTTGATGCCCTGTGAGTCCACGTCGACGGATGTAGCGCGCGCCGTTGTCACCGCGTCAAGATCGATATGGCTGCCTTTGTAGACGGTGGGGAACAGGCGAATCAGCCGGTGCGGGGAAGCGGTCGCGCGGCACTGGTCGAACGGGTGGTCGCGGTGGCCGAACGCCTGCGCCACGACGAGCTGGTGATGGCGGTGCTGCGCTCGGAGTCGGCGCTGGTCTACATCGCCCAGCGGCTCGGCCGCAGTCAGCAGATGCTGATCGACGCGCTCGCCGACAATCTGCGTGCGGCCCAACGCGACGGCAGTGTGCGACCGGGCGACCCGCAACCAGCTCGCCGCGATGGTGCTGCTGATCACCCAATCGACGATTCAGTCCGCCGAGATCGTCCGCCCGATCCTGGACGCCGGTGCGCTGGCCGGTGAACTCGCCTACTCGCTGAACGGATACTTGTCGTGAACTCGACTGCCCTCAACGGGGCCCGCCGCACTGGCGAGCTGACCGCGCTGGCCGACGGCGAACCGACTGACGTCGTCGTCATCGGCGGCGGCATCACCGGCACCGGCATCGCGTTGGACGCGGCATCCCGAGGACTGCGTGTGGCATTGGTGGAAAAGCGCGACCTCGCATTCGGCACCAGCCGGTGGAGCTCCAAGCTGGTACACGGCGGCTTGCGTTATCTGGCAAGCGGCAACGTCGGCATCGCCCGGCGCAGCGCCACCGAACGCGGAATCCTGATGACGCGCAACGCTCCGCATCTGGTTCGGGCTATGCCCCAACTAGTCCCGTTATTGCAGTCGATGGGACGGATGGAGCGGGCGTTGGTGCGAGCCGGCTTTGTGGCCGGCGACGTGTTGCGTAAGACGGCGGGCACACCGGCGTCCATTTTGCCGGGCTCTAGCCGCATTTCGGCAGCGCGTGTCGCCGAGATGGCACCGGCCGTGAGGCGCGACGGACTCGACGGTGGGCTACTCGCCTACGACGGGCAACTGATCGACGACGCCCGGCTGGTCGCCGCCGTCGCGCGTACCGCCGCCCAGCACGGGGCCCGAATACTGACCTACGCGGCCGCATCCGAGGTAACCGGCACCTCGCTGCGACTGACCGACCAGCGCAGCGGCGAATCGTCCGACATGTCGGCCCGCGCCGTCATCAACGCCACCGGGGTGTGGGCAGGCGAGATCGACCCGTCGCTGAAGCTACGTCCCAGCCGCGGCACCCACCTGGTCTTCGATGCCGCAGTCCTCGGCAATCCCACAGCGGCGCTGACGATTCCGATACCCGGCGAGCTCAACCGTTTCGTGTTCGCAATGCCCGAGCAGCTGGGGCGGGTCTACCTTGGCCTGACCGACGAAGAAGCGCCCGGGCCGATTCCTGAGGTGCCACAGCCGACGTCGGCCGAGGTGCAGTTCTTGCTCGACGTCGTCAACACCGCGCTGGCTATCACGCTGGAGGGTGCCGACGTGATCGGTGCCTATGCCGGGCTGCGGCCGCTGATCGACACCGGAGCCGGCCGCGCCGCGGACGTCTCACGCAGCCATGCCGTCCTCGAGTCACCCTCCGGGGTGATCAGCGTGGTCGGCGGCAAGCTGACCGAGTACCGGCACATGGCCCAGGACGTCCTGGACCGGGCAATCGAACTGCGTGCTCTGGACGCCGGCGAGTGCCGGACCCGCAACCTGCCATTGGTCGGCGCGTCGGCAAATCCGGGGTCAAGCGTGGCGCCGATGGCTGGCTTGCCGGAGTCGCTGGTGCTGCGTTACGGGGCTGAGGCGGCCAACGTCATCGCCGCTGCCAAATGCGGGCGCCCGGCCGACCCCGTGGCCGACGGGATCGACGTGATCAGGGCGGAGTTCGAATACGCCATCACCCATGAGGGCGCGCTGACCACCGACGACATCGTGGATCGTCGCACCCGGATCGGTTTGGTCGCCGCCGACCGCGAACGGGTCGTCGACGCGGCTGCGGAGTTTGTGAGGTGCTTCGGCTGAGGCGGACGGATACCATGGAACGGAACTAATCCGTATCGGCTAGGGGACACGATGGAGAGCGGCCAGCCGGAGACGACCCGGCGCCCGGCACGAAGCCACGGACGCCTGGACCGGTCGCTGGACACAGCCATCCTCGATGCTGCACTGGCAGGTGTGGCCGAACGGGGCTATGACCGGTTGAGCATGGACGACGTCGCGTCCCGCGCCGGCGTGGGTAAGGCCGCGATATATCGTCGCTGGCCGTCGAAGGCCGTGGTGGTGGCGGATGCGATCGCCCTCTGGAGACGGCGCCTGGGGCCCGTCGAGCCGCCGAACACCGGCAGCCTTCGCGGCGACATCGAGGCGCTGGTCGCAGCTGTACCTGACCTGAATGACGCTGAGCTGCACACAATTCAGGTGGTTATCGGGGTGGCGACGGCGGCGATGCACAATCCCGTCCTGGCCGCGGCCTTGGATGACCTTGTGCTGTCGGCCCCGCGACATGTGGTCCGCGTGGTGCTAGACCAGGCGGTGGCTCGCAAGGAGATACCGGCCGACCGCGATCTGAGTCTGATACCCGACGTCGCGTTGGGCCTCAACGTGCTGCGGGTGATGACCGGGCGTCCGATCGACCGGGTCTACGCTCGGAGGGTGCTCGAAGACGTGATCTTGCCGCTCGCCGGCGCACCGACGCGTTAGCAGTTGCGCGTTGCAGCCGACGGCGCCACATTGGTCTAGACGGAACTAATCAGTTCCGTATGGAAGGGAGGTGGCGATGAGTGTCACGCATGTCCCGGTGTTGATCGTCGGCGCAGGCGCAGGCGGCCTGGCCACTTCGGCGCTGCTGGCCATGCTCGTCCTGAGTCCAGGCGTTGCCGGCGCCGAGGTCGACGTTAGCGCGCATTTTCTTCGGATTCTTGGCGCTGGTGTCGATCTCGGCGCCAAACGGCTGTCATGGTGGTGGAACGCTTCCGCGGCGACCGGCGAGAACACTGGCGCTCTCGCGAGGAGGTGTTCCACGCGGTCAGCGCCCGCGAAGCGGCGGCGATAACCGACGCGGTCGTTGACGCGGTCCGCAACGACCCGGCCGAGGTCGCGCTGCACCGCTACCTGCGGCGGCTGTTCGTCGAGGCGATGAACTGTCCGGTGCTGCGAGCGCCGTACACCCGCGACGCCGATACCCTCGGTACTTTTCTCGCCGCGGCGCATCATCAGCGGCTGCAGGAAACAAAGCTCGGTGTCAACCGCGACTATCTGGGTGTGCTCGCCGCGGAGTCCATGCCGCGGCCCGACCTGCATGTGCAGGATCTCGACTACGCCCTGCCCGCGATCGTCTTCGGTTTCTTTGCGGCAGAACCGTTTCACCCGCAGACGATCACGCTGACCTTGGAGCAGAAGGCCGACCAGCTCGCCGACACTGTGCTGCGGGCTTTCGAGCCAAGTGATGCGCCGAGCGGCGTCGCGGTGAAACGTGCTGCGGCGAAGGCTCTTCCGATCCTCGAACGACTCGCCCGAGACCACCGGGCGGCGACCTACGGCGGCGATCAGGATGACTGAGGTGGCAACGGATTTCATCCGCCACGAGGGCGGTACGGGTGGACGGGGACTACCGATCTATTCCGGCGCCGGTCGTGTTCGTCGGCTATGTGTTGTTGTGCGTTGCCGCAGCGGTTGTCGCCGGCCTACGGCTGACGACCGGACGTGCCCTGCCGCGACTCGCCGCCGCCGCGCTGGGCGTCTCATTGATCGCCGCCGGGCTCAGCATCTGGCGGTTGAGCCGACGAGCGAAGTTCGAAGTATGGGCACGCCTGCTCACTGGAATCGGTTTGCGGGGCGATGAACGGATGCTCGACCTCGGCTGCGGACGCGGCGCGCTGTTGCTGACAGCGGCAAAGTTGCTGCCGCGGGGAAATCCGCTCCAGGACAACTTCGCTGCGATGGAATTCCTGGAACGGTGCGATCTTTCGCCCGAGGATAAGGAGCGGTGCGCCTGAACGACGGCGGCTCGGTGATCACCATCGTGACCGCGCTGCTGGCCGCGTTCACCGACGGCTACTCTACCTATGCCGGCGCCAAGAGCCCGGTTGAACACTTCACCCGCGCTGCTGCCAAAGAGTTTGGTACACGTGGCATTTCGGTGAACAATGTGGCGCCGGGGCCGATGGACACCCCGTTCTTCTATCCGCAAGAGACACCGGAGCGGGTAGAGTTCCACAAGTCGCAGGCGATGGACAATCGGCTGACCCGCGTCGAGGACATCGCGCCGCTGGTGCTTTTCCTGGCCGACGAGGGCCACTGGGTGACCGGGCAGACCATCTTCGCCAACGGCGGCTACACCACCCGCTAGCCCGCGCGATGAAACTACAGCGGAATGTTCTTGTGGCGCCCGCGTCGTGGTGGTGCCTGGGCCAACGCCTCGGTGAGCTTGCTGCGGGTGTGGGCCGGGTCGATCTTCTCGTCGACCACACCGATGTCGATCGCGTTGTCAACGCCGCCGGCGATCCGCTCATGCTCGGCGGCAAGCTCGTCGTGCAACGCCTCGCGCTCGTCATCCGGCGCGGCCGCCAGCTTCTTCTTGTGCAGAATTCCGACGGCTGCCTTGGCGCCCATCACGGCGACCTCGGCGTCGGGCCATGCGAACACCTTGGTGGCGTTCAAAGAACGCGAGTTCATCGCAATATAGGCGCCGCCGTAGATCTTTCGGGTAACCAGGGTGGCTCGCGGGACTGTGGCCTCACCGAACGCGTGCAGTAGTTTCGCGCCGCGGCGCACCACGCCGCCCCATTCCTGGTCGACACCAGGTAGGTAGCCCGGAACGTCGACGACCACGACCAGCGGGATGCCGAATGCATCGCAAAGACGCACGAAACGCGCTGCCTTCTCGGCGCTTTCGGAGTTGAGGCAACCGCCGAGCCGCAGCGGGTTGTTGGCCAGCACGCCGACCGTGCGGCCCGACAAGCGGCCCAGGCCGACCACCATCGACGGCGCCCACTTGGCCTGGAACTCTTCGAACGGCGCGTCGTCATCGAGCAACGCGATGACAAGCGGGTGCACGTCGTAGGCGCGTCGCGGCGACTCCGGCAACAACGCATGCAGGTCGGTGTCATGCGCCTCGGCTTTGCGGCGGTCGAAATGCCCTTGCTGGCAGAACAATCCGACCAACCGGCGGCCACGCTCGTATGCGTCGGCCTCGTCGTCGGCGACGATGTGGCAAACCCCGGACTTCTTGTGGTGAGTTTCCGGGCCGCCCAGCGACGCCATGTCGACCTCCTCGCCGGTCACGCTGCGCACCACGTCGGGCCCGGTGACAAACACCCGGCTGTCCGGTGCCATCACGACGACGTCGGTCAGTGCCGGCCCGTAGGCGGCGCCCCCGGCGGCGAAACCGACCACCACGGAAATCTGCGGGACGTATCCGGACGCCCGGATCATCGCCTCGAATACCAGCCCGACGGCGTGCAGTGCGCGCACGCCTTCGGCCAGCCGGGCGCCTCCAGAGTGCCAGATGCCCACGATCGGGCTCTGCTCCTCGATGGCCGTGTCGTAGGCGTTGACGATGTGCGTGCAGCCTTCGAGGCCCATCGCACCGCCCATCACGGTGCCGTCGGTGCAGAAAGCGATGGTGCGCAGGCCGTTTACGGTTCCGGCGGCGGCCAGCACACCGGAGCGGTCCCGCTCGTGCAACAGCTCTACGCTGCCCGCGTCGAAGAACCTACGCAGCCGCAGCAGCGGATCACGCGGGTCGAGCGACTCGTCAACCGTATCCGGGGCCAGGGTCGTCATCGCAGATCTCCTGTTTCAGTGATGGTTCGATCTAGTAGCGGCCAAACGCGATTGCCACGTTGTGCCCGCCGAAGCCGAACGAATTGTTGACGGCGTACTTGTAGTCGCCTGGCCGCGGCTCGCCCGCCACCACGTCGAGGTCTATCTCCGGGTCCAGGTTGACCAGGTTCAGGGTGGGTGGAACAACCTGGTCGCGCAGTGCCAGCACGGTCAAGATCGATTCCACCGCGCCGACCGCACCGACCGAGTGGCCCAGCGCGCCCTTGGGCGCGTACACCGCCGCGTTTCCGCCGTGCGGGCCCAGCGCGTTGTTGATGGCCTTGCCCTCGGCCAAGTCACCGACAGACGTGCCGGTGGCGTGGGCGTTGACGTGGTCGATGTCGGCCGGGGTGAGGTCTGCGAGCTGAATCGCCCGCGTCATCGCGTGCCCGGCCCGCTCTCCGTTGGGATCGGGCGCCACCATGTGGAACCCGTCCGACGTGACGCTGGCCCCCATGATCCGGGCCAGGATGTTGGCTCCGCGGGCCTTGGCGTGCTCCTCGGTCTCGATGACCATCAACGCGCCGGCCTCTCCGAACACGAAGCCGTCGCGGTCCTTGTCGAACGGGCGGCAGGCGCCGGCCGGGTCGTCGTTGTTCCTCGACATCACGATGCGCATCTGGGCGAAACCGGCGATCGGCACCGCCTCTATCTTGGTCTCAACACCGCCGCAGATCGCGATGTCGGCCTCGCCCAGCGCGATCTGCTGCCAGGCGCGGGCGATGCCCTCCGAGCCGGACGCGCACGCCGACACCGAGGTCATCACCCCGGCCTTGGCCTGCTGTTGCAGTCCCACCGTCGCGGCAGCGCCGTTGGGCATGTACATCTGCACGGCCAACGGGGAGACCGCCTTCATGCCACGAGCGCGCATGCCGTCGTAGGCGAAGATCAGCTCCTCGCTGGAGCCCAGGCCGGTGCCGATCGACACCGTCAACCGGTTGGTGTCCACCTGTGGCGAACCGGCGTTTTCCCACACCCGCCGGTTCAGCACCGCGGCCATCTTCTGCAGGTAACCCATCCGGCGGTTCTCGACGCGGTTCAACTGGCTGTCGAACTCCTCGAGGAGATGCCCACCGATGCGAACCGGCAGGTCATACTCCTCCACAAAGGGGTCGTCGAGGAGACGGATTCCACTTTGCCCATCCAGCAACAACTTCCATGTGGTCTCCGCATCAGTTGCCACGGCGGTCGTCATGGCGATCCCGGTGACAACGATGTTGGGGAAGCCCTTCCCCGTGGCCAACCTTGCCATTGTTATTTCGGACGTTCCTTTCCCGCTTGTCCGGCTCATCCTCGGGCTGTTTGCGGCCCGCATCGTTGCCGGACGTTCTGCTTGCTCAGTACCGTCCGAACACCAGCGCGACGTTGTGTCCGCCGAAGCCGAACGAGTTGTTGATGGCGTACTGGTAGTCGCCATAACGCGGCTCGCCCGCGACGACGTCGAGGTCGATCTCGGGATCGGGGGTGTGATAGTTGAGCGTGGGCGGAATGACGCCGTCTCGCAGTGTGAGCACCGTCAGCACCGATTCCAGGGAACCCACTGCACCGATGGAGTGGCCCAGCGCCGACTTCGGCGCATAAACCGGAGCGTGCTGGCAACCCGCCTCTCGCAGCGCATTGGCTTCTGCCGTGTCACCGATCGGCGTAGCAGTCGCGTGAGCGTTGACGTGGTCGATGTCCTTGGGTGACAAGCCCGCCAACTCCAGCGACCGGGTCATCGCCCGCCCGGCGCGCACGCCGTCCGGTGCAGGCGCCACCATGTGGAACGCGTCGGAGGTGATGCCGGCGCCCATCAATCGGGCCAGCGGCTTGGCCGCCCGGGCTTGGGCGTGCTCCTCGGTCTCGATGATCATCAGTGCACCGGCCTCACCGAACACGAAGCCGTCGCGGTCCTTATCGAAGGGACGCGATGCCCCTTCGGGGTCATCGTTGCGGGTCGACATGGCGCGCATCATCGAGAACGCCGCGATCGGCAGGGCCTCAATCGGACCCTCCACACCGCCGCACACGGCGATGTCGGCGTCACCCATGACGATGTGCCGCCACGCGTGCGCGATGGCCTCCGAGCCAGACGAACAGGCCGACACCGGCGTCATCACCCCGGCGCGGGCTCCAAGCTGCAGACCCACGGTCGCCGCGGCGCCGTTGGGCATGATCATCTGCACGGCCAGCGGCGACACCTTGCGGGGGCCGCCTTCGTTCATCAGGTCGTAGCTTTCGACGATCCGCTCGGCGCCGCCCAGACCGGTGCCGATCACGACGGCGAACCGGTCGGGGTCGACCTCCGGGCTGCCTGCGTTCTCCCAGAGTTGACCGGAGAGCAGCTTGGCCAGCCGCTGGACGTAAGACATCCGGCGCAGGTCCAGCCGGCTCATGTGATCGTCGATCGACTCCTTGAGGTGGCCGCCGATCTTGACGGGCAGATCCCACTTCGTCACGAACTCGTCTTCGAGGACGCGGATGCCGCTTTCGCCGGCCAGCAAGCCCTTCCACGTGCCCTCGATGTCCGGCGCGATCGATGTCGTCGCCGTGACGGCGGTTACCACGACGCTGGGGAAACCGCCGTTGGTAGTGGAAGGTTTGGTCACTGGTGGTCGGCTTCCAGCCTGGCGCGAACCGACTCAGCCGCCTCCGGGTTCTCGGTCTCGAGCTTGGCGCGCAGCGCCTGGGCGGCCTCGGGGTTTTCTTCCTCGAGCTTCTGGATGTAGGTGACGACGTCACCGACGGTGCGCAGGCCGGCCAGGTCCTCGTCGGGGATCTTGACGCCGTACTTGTCCTCGGTCTGCACCGCGATCTCAACCATCGACAGCGAGTCGATGTCGAGGTCGTCGACGAACGACTTCTCCGGGGTGATCTCCGAGGGCTCGATACCGGTGACCTCTTCGATGATCTCGGCGATACCGGCGATGATTTCTTCCTGACTGACAGCCACGTTCAGTTCCCTTCGTAATATGTTGTGTTACTGCTAATTTGACGTGCGTGTGCGCTTGTAGGCGGACAGGTTTTCCTGATCCGGCTCTGCGGCGAGGGTTTTACAGCTCGGTCAAACCATCCAGGTCTGCGGGAGTCTTGACGGCACGCGTCGGTACCCCGCGAAGTTCACGCTTGGCGATGCCACTCAGAGCACCCGAAGGGGGGAACTCGACAATCGCCCTGACATTTCGCTGGCGCAGCGTCTTGCTGCACAAATCCCAGCGCACCGGGTGAACCAACTGTGCGACAAGCTTCTCTATCGCGTCGTTGGCTGAGCATACCGGCTGGCCGTCGCGGTTGGATAACAGAACGGCGGTCGGTTCCGCGGTCGCGACGTTTTGCACCGCCGAGGCGTAGCCGTCGAGCGCGGACGCCATGAACTGGGTGTGGAACGCTCCGGCGACGCCCAATGCACGCACCCGGGCCTTGGTTGGCGGGTCTTCGGCAAGTTTGTCCAGCCCGCTGAGGCGACCGGCGGCCACGATCTGGCCGGCGGCGTTGCGGTTCGCCGGAACCAGGTCGAGTTGCTCCAGGTGGGCCAGCACATCTGCCTCGTCACCGCCGAGCACTGCGGACATGCCCGTCGGCTCGTCGGCGCAGGCTTTGGCCATTTCGGCACCGCGGGTGGCGGCCAGGGCGACAGCGTCGTCGGCCGAGAACACCCCGGCGATCGCGTAGGCGGCGATTTCACCGACCGAGTGTCCGGCCACGATGGCATCTTTGTGGGCCTCTTTGCCGGCCTCTTCGCCGGCCAGTAGGCCTCGCCTCGTCAGCTCTTCGTGCGCGAGCAGTGTGGCGGCGACGATCAGCGGCTGGGCGATCGCGGTGTTGGTGATTTCCTCGGTCGACGCAGTGGTGCCCAGTCGCGCCAGATCCAGGCCGCTGGCCGTCGACCACGACGACAAGCGCTCTGCTGCACCAGGCAGTTCCAGCCAGGGCGACAGCATGCCGGGGGTCTGCGATCCCTGGCCGGGGGCGAGCAATGCAATCACGTCTCTAAGAGAACACTGTGAAGACGGTTTTGCGCCGTGTAACACATTATGAACCTTGTCTTAGGTTTTTGTGGACATTCCACAAAAAGGCACGCGATGCGACGTATTCGAGATCATCCCGCGACCTGTCGGCCGCTTGCACCGCTCTTAGACGGGGTGACCAGGTTCCTTTGCGTCGGCGGCATGACCGGCGTCACGATGTGGCTGGCGAGGCTGGACTGCTGCGCCTGGTAAGCAAGGTGGCCCACGGTGGCGGCCACCCGAAGGACGTACGCGTCGCGTGGCTGGGTGGGATCACGGCCGGTGAAGTCCGCGATACGCCGGAGTCGGTAGCGCACGGTGTTTGGATGAACGAACAACTTGCGGGCGCAGGCTTCGATCGCGCCGCCGCAGTCGAGGTAGGCGTCGAGGGTTTCGGTCAGCGTCGGGCCAGCGTCGGCCAGCGGCCGCATCACGTCGGTGTGCAATGCCGCGATGGCCGATGCGTCGCCCATCAGAGCCCGTTCGGGCAGCAGCTCGCGGGCCAGCACGGGCCGCGGCGCCCCCCGCCAGCCGGCCACGGCGTTCATCCCAGCGATGGCCTCGCTGGCGCTGTGGTAGGCCGCGGTCAGCATCGGCGCCGTCGGGCCGACCACCACCGGACCATCGGAGAACGCGTCCAGCAGTGCGTCGAAGACCTTCTCGGTCGGTGTCAACTGGCCGGACACGATCGCCACCAGCCAAGTGCCGTGCACGTCGGTGAGGGCGGCGCGACCGTGGTGGATCGCGATATCCCGAACGTCTTGGCTGGCATGGTTTTCCCGGCCCGGCGCAGGCGTTCCCACCACCACCGTCGCCGGCGCGGTGGTGTCCCAGTTCAGCGCGGACGCGCGGGACAGCAACTCGGGCCCGGTGTCGCCGCGCACCACCGCGTCCACCACGCTGGCCTCCATCCGGCTGTCCCAGCTGCCGCGGGCCTCGGCCGCATCGGCGTAGACCGTTGCGGCGCTGAAGGCCAAGTCGCGGCTGTACTTGAGGATGCCCACCGTCAGCGCGGCCAGCTGTTCGTCGGAGCGGGTCAGTAACGGGCCGACCTCTTCGAAGAACTCCATGGTGACCCGCAGCATGTCGACGGAGTGACGCAGTGCGATCCGCCGAGTCAGATCCTGTGGCATCAGCTCGAAAGCGCGGGCGGTGTAGTTGACGTCGCTGTGCGGGTCGGTCATCCACTCCACGAAGTTCACCACGGCGGTCTGCACCACCAGCGCGAGGCTGGCCCGCTGGGACGCTTCCAGCTCGGCGAAGAACGGCAACCGGTCCTGCATGACCGAGACCGCCTCGGTGGAAAACCGGCCGGAATACTGCTTCAACCGCCGCAGCAGCGACTCCGGGACGCTGTCCAGTAGCTCCAGCGTTGACCGCGACGTCGCAAACTGCTTGTCAGGCATCCCTAAAAGCTACAGCAGTTTTCTGTATGATTGCGCCAAAGACGCGCGTGCCGATGTGTGAGCGTGCGGCCGGCCGCACACTTAGCAGACGGCTAGGCGCCCGGACCAGGGTCGGAGGTCTGCGTCGGCGCGGCCTGCACATCGTCGATCCGATATTGCCGGGCAGCCGCGACCGGTACCGACGGGTCGATGTGGCCATCGCGAGCCAGCGCCTCCAGCACCGCGACGACCTGAGATTCGGCGTCGGTATTGAAGTAGCGGCGGGCGGCCGGCCGGGTGTCGGAGAAGCCGAACCCGTCAGTGCCCAGCGTGACATAGGTACCCGGGACCCACGGCCGGATCTGTTCGGGTACGGCGCGCATCCAGTCCGACACGGCGATTTTCGGTCCCGAGCGGGCCTCGGACAAAACCCGGGTGACGTAGGCCTGACCCGCCGGGCGGTCCGAGTGGCGCAGCTTCTCCTTCTCGACGGCAATGCCGTCGCGGTTCAGCTCGCTCCAGCTGGTCACCGACCACACATCCGCGGCGACGTCCCATTCGGCGGCCAGCAACTCGGCGGCGTGCAGCGCCGAGGGCATTGCCACTCCGGAAGCCAAGATGTGAGCCGCGTTGGCGCGGCTTTCCTTGGCCGCCTGATAACGGTAGATACCCCGCAGCAGGCCTTCGGGGTCGAAGTTTTCCGGTTCCGGCGGCTGCACATACGGCTCGTTGTAGATGGTGATGTAGAACATGACATTTTCGGCGTTCTCCCCGCCGAACATCCGGGCCAGCCCGCTTTCGATGATGTAGGCGATCTCGAAGGCGAACGCCGGGTCGTACGCGATCACCGCCGGATTGGTGCTCGCCAGCAGCGGCGAATGGCCGTCGGCGTGCTGCAGGCCTTCGCCCGTCAGGGTGGTGCGCCCCGCGGTGGCCCCGAGCAGGAAGCCGCGCGCCATCTGGTCGCCTCCAGCCCACAGGCCATCGCCGGTGCGCTGGAAGCCGAACATCGAATAGAAGATGTAGACCGGGATCATCGGTTCGTTGTGCGTCGAGTACGACGTGCCGGCCGCAGTGAATGACGCGACGGATCCGGCCTCGTTGATGCCCTCATGCAAGATCTGGCCGATGTCGCTTTCCTTGTACGCCAGCATCAGCTCGGCGTCGACGGCGGTGTAGAGCTGGCCGTCGCGGTTGTAGATCTTCAACGACGGGAACCACGAGTCCATGCCGAAAGTGCGTGCCTCGTCGGGGATGATCGGCACGATTCGCGGCCCAACTTCCTTGTCGCGCAACACTTCCTTGAAGGTGCGCACGATTGCCATGGTGGTGGCCACCTCCTGCTGGCCCGAACCCTTCTTCAACGCCGTGTAGGCATCACGGCCCGGAAGCGTCAGGGTCTTGGCCGTGGTGCGTCGCTCCGGGACGAAGCCACCCAGCGCGCGGCGGCGATCGAGCAGATAGCGGATCTCCGGAGCTTCCGGCCCCGGGTGGTAGTACGGGGGTAGGTAGGGATCCTCCTCTAGCTGGGCGTCGCTGATGGGGATCCGGATGGCGTCGCGAAAATCTTTGAGATCCTGCAGCGCAAGCTTTTTCATCTGGTGGGTGGCGTTGCGCCCCTGGAAGTGCGCGCCCAGCGCGTACCCCTTGATGGTCTTGGCCAGGATCACCGTCGGCTGTCCTTTGTGGTCGGCGGCGGCGCGGTAGGCGGCGTAGACCTTGCGGTAATCGTGGCCGCCGCGCTTGAGGTTCCAGATCTCCGAATCGGTCATGTGCTCGACGAGCGCCTTGGTGCGCGGGTCGCGTCCGAAGAAATGCTCCCGGACGTAGCCGCCGTCCCTGGACTTGTAGGTCTGGTAGTCGCCGTCAGGGGTAATGTTCATCAGGTTCACCAGTGCGCCGTCGCGGTCGGCGTGCAGCAGCGCGTCCCACTCGCGTCCCCAGACCACTTTGATGACGTTCCAGCCAGCCCCGCGGAAGAACGACTCCAGCTCCTGGATGATCTTGCCGTTGCCGCGTACCGGGCCGTCGAGGCGCTGCAAGTTGCAGTTGATCACGAAGGTCAAGTTGTCCAAACCCTCCAACGCACCGACGTGCAGCAATCCCCGGCTTTCCGGCTCGTCCATTTCGCCGTCGCCGAGGAATGCCCACACGTGCTGGTCGGAGGTGTCCTTGATACCGCGGTCATGCAGATAGTGGTTGAACCGGGCCTGATAGATCGCGTTCATCGGACCGAGGCCCATCGACACCGTCGGGAACTCCCAGAACCCGGGCATCAGCCGCGGGTGCGGGTAGGACGGCAGGCCGCCGCCCGGGTGGCTGTGCTCCTGACGGAAGCCGTCGAGCTGGTCGGCGGACAGGCGGCCTTCCAGGAAGGCGCGGGCGTAAATGCCGGGAGAGGCGTGGCCCTGGATGAACACCTGGTCGCCGCCACCCGGGTGTGATTTCCCGCGGAAGAAGTGGTTGAAGCCGACTTCGTAGAGCGCCGCGGATGAGGCGTAGGTCGAAATATGGCCACCCACGCCGACTCCCGGACGCTGCGCCCGGTGCACCATGATCGCGGCGTTCCATCTGATCCACGCCCGGTAGCGCCGCTCGACGTCCTCGTCGCCGGGGAACCACGGCTCCAGTTCGGTCGGGATGGTGTTGACGTAGTCGGTGGACGTCAGCGCCGGGATCGCGACCCGCTGTTCACCGGCGCGCTCGAGCAGGCGCAACATCAGATAGCGCGCCCGCGACGGCCCCGAGCGCTCTAGCAGCGCGTCGAAGGACTCCAGCCACTCGGCGGTCTCCTCCGGGTCGATGTCCGGCAGGTAGGACGCCACACCCTCGCGGATTACCCGCACCCGATCGGGTTTGCTTGCGCCGGTTGGGTTTTTCGCCAGATCGTGGCCTACGAACTCGGTAGTCAACTCAGTACTCCTTGTGTGACGGCTGGTCTGCTTTTGGCTGACCTCGCCGTCGATCGGTGTCCGGGCCCCAGTCGGGTCCCTCCTATCGTGCCGCACCGTCGACCGCGCCGCGTAGTCCCCGTCGAAGCTTTCCCATGCCGCGACCCGGTAACCTCACACGGTGTGCTGATCGGATGGCGGCGACCGCACACCTGGGCGCGGGCGACCGGCGGCGTCGCGACGATCTTGATGGCGATCGTCGGCTGTACCAGCGTCACCGACGGCACCCCGATCGCCGACACCGTGATGGCTCCGGCGTATCGGGAGTCGGTATCCGTGTCGGTCTCGGCGTCGAGCATCCGGGAGTCGCGGCGTCAGCAGTCGCTGACCACGCAGGCCGTGATCCGCGGGTGTGAGTCGTTTGCCGCCAGCAGCAAAGACGCCGTCGACAAGGTGAACGACTTCGTCGAGGCGTACAACCAGGGCCGCGACACCACACCCGCCGAAGGTCCGGCCATCGACACCCTCAACCACAGCGCCGATCTGGTCACAGGCAACAGCGGTGGTCCGCTGTCCGCCGACCTGCAGCATGCGCTGAACGCCTATGCCGATGCGGCACGCGACCTGGCGAACACCATCCGGTCGCATGGCGGGATGGACGCGTTCAATCAGCGCGTCAATCAGTTCAACGACACCAAAACCGAAGCCGTCAAGCAGTGCCGAGCGGCCATATGAGTTGCTGGATGTGCAAGGCTACGTGCTGTGCAACGATGAATGCCGTCGCGCGGCGCGTTGGCGCTCGACAGGCTTGGAACAGACCGGCTTGAGGCTGAAAGGGAGGATCGCACGGTGGTCGCGGCGGATGACGCCCCGAGCTATGCCCGCAAACTGGGCATTCAAAAGGGGCAAGTTGTCCAGGAGTGGGGTTGGGACGAGGACACCGACGACGATATCCGCGGCGACGTGGAGGACGCCTGCGGTGGCGAGTTGCTCGACGAAGACACCGACGAAGTCATCGACGTCGTACTGCTGTGGTGGCGTGACGGCGACGGCGACCTGGTCGACACCTTGATGGACGCGATCGCGCCGCTGGCCGACGACGGCGTGATCTGGGTGCTTACGCCCAAGACCGGCCGGCCTGGTCACGTGCTACCTGCCGAGATCGCAGAGGCCGCCCCTACAGCCGGGCTGATGCCGACGTCGTCGGTCAACCTGGGGGACTGGAGCGCGAGCCGGTTGATGCAGCCGAAGTCGCGTGCCGGGCGCCGTTGATGCTGACAGTCGGTTCTAGGGCACCCGACTTCACGCTGCGCGATCAGAACCGGCAGTTGGTCACCCTCAGCGAATACCGCGGCGCGAAAAACGTGCTGCTGGTGTTCTTCCCGCTTGCCTTCACCGGAATCTGCGAGGGCGAGCTCGGTCAGCTGCGTGATCACCTGCCGGACTTCCAGAACGACGACAGTGTGGCGCTGACCATTTCGGTGGGGCCGCCGCCCACTCACAAGGTGTGGGCCGCAGAGAGCGGTTTCCTGTTCCCGGTGCTCTCGGACTTCTGGCCGCACGGCGCGGTCAGCCAGGCCTACGGTGTGTTCAACGACGACGCCGGCTACGCCAACCGCGGTACCTTCGTCGTCGACCGGTCGGGGACGATTCGGTTCGCCGAGGTGAAGCAGCCCGGCGAAGTCCGCGATCAGCGACTTTGGACAGACGCGCTGGCGGCGCTGAAGGACTGATTTTGCGCGAGCGTGCGCGTCTGTACGCCGACACGCCGACTGGCGCGTACAACGACGCACGCTCGCTGCGGGGCTTGTGGGCGTTTTGGGCGCCGAGTGGTCGGGGCGGTATCTTTGCGCCGCACGGGCGCGTAGCTCAGTGGTAGAGCTCTGGTTTTACACACCAGCGGTCGGCGGTTCGATACCGTCCGCGCCCACCGGAAGTCATGGCCGATGACGCCTGCTAAAGGCGGAGTGCCCGGGCCGTCGCGGTGGCCACTTCGCCTCGCAGATCCGTGATCGGTGGACTACCTCGCAGATGGATTGAGTTCGCGAGCAGAATTACGTAGGTATCTGAGGCTGGGTCCAGCCAAAGCGACGTCCCGGTAAAGCCGGTGGCGCCGAAGCTGCCGATGGGAAAGACCATGCCCCGCACGGAAAAGACAGTATCGATATCCCAGCCAAAGCCGAACAGGTTTTGTCCGTTGATCGCCGGATAGCGCGGAGCGAGCAGCGGATCAGTTGTGTTGGGTGTCTTCGCGATAGCTTCTCGGGCGGCATCGTTGGCTGCCTCGACTTGCCCAGCCGAATGTCCGGGCTGTTCAGGAGTTGTCATCAACTCAAGCGTCGCTTGCTTGAGCGGAAACTTGCTCGGGCGTCCGGCAAGCCGATCGAGCAGGGCCTGCGCATAGATTCTGACGTCGCCCGCCGTCGAGAACACACCGGCATGCCCGGCCACCCCACCCATGCGGCGCGCCGTCGGATCATGCACAGTGCCCCGAAGCAGGTAATCGTAGTCGGGATTCCTGCTCGGACCGGCGTTGGTTTGGTCGTCAATTGCGGTCGGTGCGATGCGCGGCAACAGGCTGGTGCTCCAGGTGTCTGCAGGACAGGCGACCAGCTCGCTTGGCTGGGGAGACCAGGCGATCGCAGCTCCTCTGATCGTGTGTGGGCCACATGCTTTGACCGGCGGAAGGTAGCGGGTTTCCGTCATGCCAAGCGGCGCAAAGACATTCTGCTGAACATAAACGTCTTCTGCCTCGCCGGTGACTTCCTCGATCAGCGCGCCAAGCAGAATGAAGTTGATGTCGGAGTAGCGGAAAACTTCACCGGGACCCGATTGCAGCGGCGTGGTAAGCGCACGATGAATGCCCCCTGTTTTATCGGCGCCATCAAGTCCCCACGGATCTTGCAGGTTTAGGTCTTCCGTTTCGCCTGAAGTGTGCGTAAGCACCATGCGAACCGTCACTTGTGCACGCTGTGGATCGTTCGCCGTGTTGAAGTCAGGCAAATATTTCTGCACGGGATCGTCGAACGCAACCTTGCCTTGTTCGTAAAGCTGCATGACGGCAGTCGCCGTTGCCAGAGGCTTCGTCAACGACGCCAGGTCGAAGATCGTGTCCTCGGTCATGGGCTCCGCGGGTCCGGGCGATCCATCTAGCCCCGGTTCGCCGGCAAGCTTGCGTGAGCCAAAAGCCTGGTGGAAGACGATCTGGCCGGCGTGCCCGATCACAACCACACCACCGGGCAACCGCTGTGCCGCAATCGCATCGTTCATCAGCTTGGAGACCGTCGCGAAGTCAGCTGTGGGAGCCGCAGCCGGCGCCTGCGTGACCTGCGCGTGTGGGGGAGCCGCAGCCGGCCCCTGCGCGACCTGCGCGTGTGGGGGAGCCGCAGCCGGCCCCTGCGCGGCCCGCGCGCTTTCGCTTACCGCTGTGTGCGCTGCATAGCCACGTGAGCAAGCTGCAGCCAGTACAAGCAAGGCAGTTCCAGCAGCCAGGGCCTTTCGCGCAGATGGCCTACCGAACATTGGACCGCTCCGGGTTCGACGCCAGCTTCATCTTTCAGACACCTACGGCCCAGGCTATGTCACCGGTGCGATCCGCGGTCATGATCTGGAAAACGGCGACTTCTACCGGTAGCCCTGCATACTCCGTCGTATTGCTGGACCGTGCGGCGGGAGTGGGAGGCGTCGGTCTGTCACCGCGGTTGGTCGAGGTAGCGGCGCGCGCCCCAGTAGTTTTCGTCCAGCCGAACCGGGGTGACGCGCACTGCTGTCCCCGCGTTGAATGCCTCGATCATCTCGCCATTCCCGGAATACATGGCCACGTGGTAGATCGCCCCGGGATTGTCGTCCCTGCTGCCGTGCGAATAGAAAAGCAGATCGCCGGGCTGGAACTCGGATTCGTCGACGCGGCTGCCCTTGCTGTCGGCGGCCTGCGGGCCGGCATCGCGGGGGAGGGTGATGCCGTAAACCTGATAGACGGTGGAGGTGAAACCGGAGCAGTCGAACCCGAACCCGGCACGGCCGCCCCATAGGTAGGGGACGCCCACGAACACGGCGGCGAATCGGGCCAGCTCGGCGCCCGTGGGATGCGGTATGTCCGTGGGTTTTTCGTAGACCGCCACCGTTCGGGCATCCAGCCACCTCTGGCCGCGACCAGGAGTGGCCACCAAAACCGCCTTGTCGGCGCGGCTCAGGACCGGAAGCCTGCTGTTCGTACTGATCTCGAGGTCGCGATCGGAGAGTCCGGAATCGCGATACAACCACGTGGTGACACCGCGGTCGGCGAGCGCGAGGGGCGCGGACTTCTTCAATTCGCCAAAGGCCGGGTCGGTCGTCAACTGGGCCTTGGGAATCCAGCCGGGATAACCCAGGGCATTGGCCGGTGCGGGCTGGCCGGGGACCACTACCTGGTCCCAGTCGCCCTGCTCCCGGACCACGGAGACGCGGTCGCCGAAGAGGGCCTGCGTCTGGGTGAGATTGTCCGAGCTGAGCGTTTCCTGCTGCTCCGGGGTCATATCCGATAGCCAGCCGCGAATATCGACGGGATTTGTCAGGGCGGGATGATCGACCGGACGCGGGCTCTGCGGCGTGCTCCACACCGTGGCCACCGAAACGGTGACGTAGGCGCTAGACCCCGACGACGGGGCGCGGTCGACCTGCGGGGAGCCGTCGACATGCGCAGCGGTTGCGCATGCCGCCACCAGCCCGCTGGACAAGACACCGGCAAGCACTTTTCGGGTGATGCGCCCGGTTGCTGGTCTGGTCATAACCACCGCGAGTATCCCACCACGGCAATGCCGACACGGGGTTTACGGGGCGACCCGAGGTCACGGCAATTCCCGCGCACTTTTTCGCAGTAGGTTCACGTTGGGCGCAGGGGGCAGGCTTAGGCGACGACAGAGCCCACGTGGGAAGATGGGACTCGTGTTGCGATGGACCACTGCTGGGGAATCCCACGGCCGCGCGTTGGTGGCCGTGCTGGAGGGCATGGTCGCCGGGGTCAGCCTGACGTCGGAAGACATCGCCGACCAGCTGGCCCGCCGCCGGCTCGGCTACGGCCGCGGCGCCCGGATGAAATTCGAACGCGACCAGGTCACCATGCTGGCCGGCGTCCGGCACGGCATGACCTTGGGTGGTCCGATCGCCATCGAGATCGGCAACACCGAATGGCCGAAGTGGGAAACGGTGATGGCCCCGGATCCCGTGGACCAAGGGCAACTAGACGAGGAAGGCGGGGCGCGCAACGCCCCGCTGACCCGGCCGCGGCCCGGCCACGCCGACTACGCCGGCATGCTCAAGTACGGCTTCGACGACGCCCGCCCGGTGCTCGAGCGGGCCAGCGCCCGCGAGACCGCCGCGCGGGTGGCCGCCGGGACCGTCGCCCGGCAGTTCCTGCGGCAAGCCCTGGGTGTCGAAGTGCTGTCCCACGTCATCTCGATCGGCGAATCGGAGCCCTACGACGGTCCGCCGCCGCAGGCCGGCGACCTCGACGCGATCGACGACAGCCCGGTGCGCGCCTTCGACAAGTCGGCCGAGAAAGCCATGATCACCGAGATCGAAGCCGCCAAGCGCGACGGCGACACCCTCGGTGGTGTGGTGGAGGCCGTCGCGATGGGCCTACCCGTCGGACTCGGATCCTTCACCAGCGGCGACAACCGGCTCGACAGCCAGCTCGCCGCCGCGGTGATGGGCATCCAGGCGATCAAGGGCGTCGAGATCGGCGACGGGTTCACCACCGCGCGCCGGCGCGGCAGCCGCGCCCACGACGAGATGTATCCCGGACCCGACGGCGTCGTCCGCTCGACCAACCGGGCCGGCGGCCTGGAAGGCGGCATGACCAACGGCGAGCCGCTGCGGGTACGCGCGGCGATGAAGCCGATCTCGACCGTGCCGCGCGCGCTGGCCACCGTCGACATGGCGACCGGTGACGAGGCTGTCGCGATCAACCAGCGCTCCGACGTGTGTGCGGTACCGGCCGCCGGCGTGGTGGTCGAAACGATGGTTGCGCTGGTGTTGGCCCGCGCGGCGCTGGAGAAATTCGGCGGCGACTCGCTGGCCGAGACCCGCCGCAACCTCGAGGCCTATCTGCTTTCGGTGGGCGCGCGCGAACCGGCCGCTGAAATCCGGGTGCCAGGGTAAAGCGATGGCGCCCAAGGCCGTACTGGTCGGACTCCCCGGATCGGGTAAGTCCACGGTCGGCCGACGGCTGGCCAAGGCGCTCGACGTCGCAATGCTCGACACCGACGCGGCGATCGAACAGCAGACCGGACGCCGCATCCCCGACATCTTCGCCGCCGACGGCGAGAAGGAATTCCGTCGCATCGAGGAAGAGGTGGTGCGCGCAGCGCTGGCCGAGCATGACGGTGTGCTCTCGCTGGGCGGCGGCGCGGTCACCAGCCCCGGGGTACGCGCCGCGCTGGGCGGTCACACCGTGGTGTTCTTGGAGATCAGCGCCGCCGAAGGGGTGCGGCGCACCGGCGGCAACACCGTGCGGCCGCTGCTGGCGGCGAAAGACGAGGCCGAGAAGTACTCGAAATTTAAAGCGTTGATGTCGCAGCGCGTCCCGCTGTACAGCCAAGTCGCCACCATCCGGGTCAACACCAACCGTCGCAATCCCGGCGCCGTCGTGCGTTACATCGTGTCGCGCCTGCAAGATCCGCAAGGCTGCGGTCCCGGGCGTGGCCGCCGCCGGCCGCCGTGGCGCCGCACGCCGAGGTCGCTGACCCCAACCGCACCCGAGTGCCCAGCCGGGCCGCCGCCTACTCCCGCCACGCCGGCGGCGCTGGCCGCAGCCCGCCGTCGCGCCGAGGCAGGCGAATGATCCACCCCGATACACCGGTCACCGTGCAGGTGGCCGTCGACCCGCCCTACCCGGTGGTCATCGGCACCGGCCTGCTAGGTGAACTCGACCGGCTGCTGGCCGGGCGCAACCGCGTCGCGATCCTGCATCAGCCGGTGCTGGCACAGACCGCCGAAGACATCCGAACCCGCTTGGCGGACAACGGTATCGACGCGCATCGCATCGAAATCCCCGACGCCGAAGCCGGCAAGGATCTGCCCGTCGTCGGGTTCGTCTGGGCAGTGCTGGGCCGCATCGGCGTTGGCCGCAAGGACGCGCTGGTCAGCATCGGCGGCGGGGCCGCCACCGACGTCGCCGGATTCGCGGCGGCTACCTGGCTGCGGGGGGTGTCGATCGTGCACCTGCCCACCACCCTGCTCGCGATGGTCGACGCGGCTGTCGGCGGCAAGACCGGCATCAACACCGAGGCCGGTAAAAACCTGGTCGGCGCGTTTCACCAGCCGATCGGGGTGCTGGCCGACCTGGCTGCCCTGCAGTCGTTGCCGCGCAACGAAATTGCGGCTGGCATGGCCGAAGTCGTCAAGGCCGGTTTCATCGCCGACCCGGTGATCCTCGATCGGATCGAGGCCGATCCGCAGGCGGCTTTGGACTCGGCGGGTGACGTGCTGCCGGAGCTGATCCGGCGGGCAGTCACCGTCAAGGCCGAGGTCGTCGCCGCCGACGAGAAGGAATCGCAGCTACGCGAAATCCTCAACTACGGCCACACCTTGGCCCACGCGATCGAACGCCGGGAACGCTACCAATGGCGCCACGGTGCAGCGGTTTCGGTGGGCTTGGTGTTCGCCGCCGAACTGGGCCGGCTGGCCGGGCGGCTCGACGACGCCACCGCCGACCGCCACCGCAGCATCCTGGCTTCGCTGGGTTTGCCGGTCGGCTACGACGCGGACGCCTTACCGGAACTTTTGGAGCACATGTCCGGCGACAAGAAAACCCGGTCCGGGGTGCTGCGTTTCGTGGTGCTCGACGGGCTGGCCAAGCCGGGCCGGTTGGAGGGACCGGACCCGGCGCTGCTGGCGGCGGCCTACGCGGAGGTCGCCATCCAATGACGCCGGCGACGATGCAGAGCGAAGCGATGCGCAGGAGCGGCGCATGACGCAGGTCAATGTCATCAACGGGCCCAACCTCGGCCGACTGGGACGGCGGGAACCCGAGGTCTACGGCGACACCACCCACGCCGACCTGGTCGCGATGATCGAACGCGAAGCGGCCGAGCTAGGGCTGAAAGTCGTTGTGCGGCAAAGCGACAGCGAGGCTGCGCTGTTGGACTGGATTCATCTGGCCGCCGACGGAGGAGAACCCGTGATCCTCAACGCCGGCGGGCTGACGCACACATCGGTGGCGCTGCGAGATGCCTGCACCGAGCTGAGCGCGCCGCTGATCGAGGTGCACATCTCCAACGTGTATGCGCGCGAAGAGTTTCGGCGCCACTCGTATTTGAGCGCCATCGCGACGGGGGTGATCGCCGGACTCGGCGTGCAGGGCTACCTGCTGGCGCTGCGTTACCTGGCCAGCGTCTGGCGCTAGTCTTCGTCCTCGGTAGGGATCGCCGCGGCGGCCTGCTCCGCGCGGACCGCGGCAAAAACGTCGGTGTCGGCTCGACCTTCCTCACCGCCGCCGCCTTTGGGCGCGTAGGCGCCGGCGCGGTCGATCAGGTAGCGGCCAGCTGTCACCCCGCTGATCCCACCCAGAAACACCAGCAGCGCGGTGAAGGCGGCGAACACGGTGAGCTCGTTGATCAGCCCACCGACGTATAGCGCCTTATAGAACACCGCGATCAGCCACGTCACGGCGCCGCTGAGCGCCCCGGCCGCCAAACCGGCGAGCAGCCACGTCATCGCCAGGTCGGAGCGGCGGTCCGGGTCCGGGTTGGCGGCGGCGTCGGCACGCCCGTCGACCAGCCCCAAGAAGACCACTCCGGCCAGGAACAGAATCAGCAGCACAATGCTGATCAGCCCGGCTTGCGTCTGCCACACCTGGATGAGCGATCCCTGAATCAGGCGGACGACGACCATCGCACCGCCGAAGATCAAGCCGCGCAGCATCCAGTTGGTCATGGGGCCACAGCGTAGCGAGTACCGTTGTCGTGCGTGACACGTTCCCAGCGGCGAGCCGCGCTCGGGGCGCGGCTTCGTGCGGCCGAATTGGACGCAATGCTGGTCAGCGACCTGATCAACGTGCGCTACCTGTGCGGTTTCACCGGGTCCAACGCGGCTTTCCTGGTGTTCGCCGACGATCGGCCGCCGGTGCTGGCCACCGACGGCCGCTACCGCACCCAGGCCGCCCAGCAGGCACCCGACGTGGAGGTGGCCATCGAGCGGGCCTGCGGGCGTCACCTGGCCGGGCGGGCCGCGTCCGCCGGCGTGCGGCGGCTGGGCTTCGAGAGCCATGTGGTCACCGTGGACGGGTTCGACGCGCTGGCCGGCGAATTGGCGCAGGCCGGAACTGAGCTGGTCCGCGCCTCGCGGACGGTGGAAGCGCTGCGCGAAGTCAAGGACGCCGGGGAAGTGGCGCTGCTGCGGTTGGCCTGCGAAGCCGCCGACGCGGCGCTCACCGACCTGGTGGCCGGCGGCGGGCTGCGGCCCGGCCGGACCGAACGCGAGGTGGCACGCGAGCTGGAGGCGTTGCTGCTCGATCACGGCGCCGACGGCGTCTCATTCGAGACGATCGTGGCCAGCGGGGCGAATTCGGCGATCCCTCATCACCGGCCCACCGATGCGGTGCTGGCCGCCGGCGACTTCGTCAAGATCGACTTCGGTGCCCTGGTCGGCGGCTACCACTCGGATATGACCCGCACGTTTGTGCTGGATAAGCCCGCCGATTGGCAGCGGGAGATCTACGAGCTGGTCAGCGCCGCGCAGCGAGCCGGTCGTGATGCGTTGCAGGCCGGCGCGAACCTGGCCGACATCGATGCAGCATCGCGCCGCGTGATCACCGACGCCGGGTACGGCGAGCTCTTCGGCCACGGCCTGGGCCACGGGGTGGGGCTGCAGATCCACGAAGCGCCAGGGATCAACGCGACGGCCGCCGGTACACTACTGGCGGGCTCCGTGGTCACCGTGGAGCCCGGTGTCTACTTACCCGACCGCGGCGGTGTCCGCATCGAGGACACGCTCGTCGTAGCGAACGGGCAGACCCCAGAATTACTGACCCAGTTCCCCAAGGAATTGGCCATCCTGTAGGAGATTGCGCGACTGTGGCAAGCACTGCCGATTTCAAGAACGGACTGGTGCTGGCGATCGACGGCCAGCTATGGCAAATCGTCGAATTCCAGCACGTCAAACCCGGCAAAGGACCGGCGTTCGTGCGGACCAAGCTCAAGAACGTGGTCTCGGGCAAGGTGGTCGACAAGACCTACAACGCGGGCGTGAAGGTGGAGACCGCCACCGTGGACCGGCGCGACACCACCTACCTCTACCGCGACGGGTCCGATTTCGTGTTCATGGACAGCCAGGATTACGAGCAGCACCCGCTGCCGGAGTCCCTGGTTGGCAACGCGTCCCGGTTTTTGCTGGAGGGGATGCCGGTGCAGATTGCCTTCCACAACGGCGCGCCGCTGTACCTCGAGCTGCCGGTGACCGTCGAACTGGAAGTCACGCACACCGAGCCGGGTCTGCAGGGCGATCGGTCCAGCGCCGGCACCAAGCCGGCCACGCTGGAAACCGGAGCGCAGATCAATGTGCCGTTGTTCGTCAACACCGGCGACAAGCTCAAGGTCGATTCCCGCGACGGTAGCTATCTGGGCCGTGCCTGATCAGGCCAAGCCGGCGAGGGCCGTCAAGGGGCGACATCAGGCCCGCAAACGCGCGGTCGACTTGTTGTTCGAAGCCGAAGCCCGCGGGCTGACACCGGCCGAGGCGGCCGACGCCCGCACCGCGCTGGCGCAGGCGAAGCCTGACGTTGCGCCGCTGCACCCGTACACGGCGACGGCGGCCCGTGGTGTCACCGAGCACGCGGCACACATCGACGATTTGATCGCCTCGCATCTACAGGGCTGGACGCTAGAACGGCTGCCCGCCGTGGACCGGGCCATCCTGCGGGTCGCGGTCTGGGAGTTGCTGCACGCCGACGACGTCCCCGCTCCGGTCGCCGTCGACGAGGCGGTTCAGCTGGCCAAGGAGCTGTCCACCGACGATTCGCCGGGCTTCGTCAACGGCGTGCTCGGCCAAGTGATGCTGGTGACGCCGCAGATCCGGGCGGCCGCTGAGGCGGTTCGCGAACACAGGTCATGACTCGGCTTGAGCTGCGTGTCGTCATCGCCGTCGTGCTGGCGGCGACGGTCGTGCTGGGCGCGGTTTTCTGCGCGGCCTACGGGCAGGCGGCGATCGCGGCGGCGCTGGCGATCTATGCGTTGGGCGTCGGGGCGTGGCTCTATCACTCGATCGAGCGCTACGTGCTGGCCCGGCGTATTGACACGGTTCGGTCGGCGGCGCAGCCACTCCGGCCGTTGCTTCCGTTGATGGCCGCGATCATGGGCTTGACGCAGGCTGTGGTGAGATCGCTCTCCGACGTCACCGACGCGGCGCCGCGCCGGTGGGATCTTCCGGTTCGGCGGTGGATGGAGATCACCCGCGGCGATCGCCGGGTCAAAGATGGCAACGACGACCTCGACGACCTCGACGACTGAGTTAGCAGATCGGTCAGTCACATCGTCTGTTGCCTCAGCGCCGAGTCTGCGGTGGCAGATGCGGCATCGACACAAAATGTTTTCATGTGGCCTGATCGAGGGACACACTGGCGATATGGACCGAGACGGCAGACACCCGAGGCGGCTTCACGTTTTCGCGTTGGCGGCGGTCGCGAACCCCTCGTACTCGCGCATCGACACGTGGAACCTGCTCGACGACGCGTGCCATCAGCTGGCGGTGGTCGACCGAACCGGAATGGGCACCAGCCACGAAGCGGCCCGGGCCAAGCGCCTGATCAACCGTTTGAGTGCTTACGAGCGCTACTGGATTTATCCCGGCGCGGAGAATTTGGCGATCTTCCGGGAGTATCTCGACAACCTTGCCACGGTGAGCGTCGAGGAGAAGGTGTCGCTCGCGGTGCGGCTACTGTCCGAATACGGCGATCGCGCAGCGCTGTTCGACACCTCGACGTCGCTGGCCGACCAGGAGCTGGTGGCCCGGGCCAAAGAACAGCAGTTCTACACGGTTCTGCTCGCCGATGATTCGCCCCCCACGGCGCACGAGGGCCTGGCGGAAAGCTTGCGGGCGCTTCGCGATCCCAGCGACGACGTGCAGTTCGAGCTCTTGATCGTCAACAGCGTCGAAGACGCGATCACCGCCGTCGCGTTGAACGGGGAGATTCAGGCGGCGATCATCCGGCACGACATTCCGCTGCGCGCGCGCGACCGGGTCCCGCTGATGAATTCGTTGGTCGGGGTCAACGACGGCGTGGTAGCCACCGACCGGACCTACGACTGGGTCGAATGCGGCGAGTGGATCCGCGAACTGCGGCCAAGTATCGACCTGTACCTGCTCACCGACGAATCGATTGCTGCCGAGACCGAGGATGAGCCCGACGTCTACGACCGCACCTTCTACCGACTCAACGATGTCACCGACCTGTACAGCACGGTCATCGCCGGTATCAGGAACCGTTACGCCACACCGTTTTTCGACGCGCTGCGGGCCTACGCGGCGCGGCCGGCCGGCCAATTCCACGCCCTTCCGGTCGCACGTGGGGCCAGTATCTTCAACTCCAAATCGCTGCATGACATGGGCGAGTTCTACGGTCGCAACATCTTCATGGCCGAGACGTCGTCGACGTCGGGCGGGCTGGACTCCCTGCTGGACCCGCACGGCACCATCAGGGCGGCGATGGACAAAGCCGCAAAAACCTGGAACAGCGACGAGACTTATTTCGTCACCAACGGGACGTCGACGGCAAACAAGATCGTCGTGCAGGCGCTCACCCGACCTGGCGACATCGTGCTGATCGACCGCAATTGCCACAAGTCGCACCACTACGGCCTGGTGCTGGCCGGCGCATATCCGCTGTATCTGGATGCCTACGAGCTGCAGCCGTACGCGATCTACGGTGCGGTACCGCTGCAGATCATCAAAAAGGCGCTGCTCGACCTGGAGGCCGCCGGCCAGCTTGGCCGAGTGCGCATGCTGCTGCTCACCAACTGCACGTTCGACGGTGTGGTCTACAACCCACGGCGGGTGATGGAAGAGGTGCTGGCGATCAAGCCGGACATCTGCTTCCTATGGGACGAGGCGTGGTATGCGTTCGCCACCGCGGTGCCATGGGCGCGGCAGCGCACGGCGATGATCGCCGCCGAGCAACTCGAGTCGATGTTGTCGTCTCCGGCCTATGCGCGGGAGTACCAAACGTGGCGCAAGGAGATGGCCGGGTTTGAACCAGGTGAGGCCCGCGCGGAGTGGATCGAGCGCCGGTTGCTGCCCGACCCGAGCCGGGCACGCGTGCGAGTTTACGCCACCCACTCCACCCACAAGTCGCTGTCGGCGCTGCGGCAGGCGTCGATGATTCATATCCGCGACCAGGATTTCAAGGCGCTCACCCGGGATGCGTTCGGTGAGGCGTTTTTGACTCATACCTCGACGTCCCCGAACCAGCAGCTGTTGGCGTCGCTGGACTTGGCTCGCCGGCAAGTCGATATCGAAGGATTCCAGCTGGTCCGAAGCGTCTACGACATGGCGCTGGTCTTCCGTCACCGCGTCCGCAAAGACCGGTTGATCAGCAAGTGGTTCCGCATCCTCGACGAGTCCGAACTGGTGCCCGACGAGTTCCGGCTATCGGCCGTCAGCTCCTACCGCCAGGTGCGCCAAGGCGCACTGGCCGAATGGAACGAGGCCTGGCGCTCCGACCAATTCGTGCTCGACCCGACGCGGGTCACGCTGTACTTGGGTCAGACCGGCATGAACGGATACGACTTCCGCGAGAAAATCCTGATGGACCGGTTCGGCATCCAGATCAACAAGACCTCGATCAACAGCGTGCTGTTGATCTTCACCATCGGCGTCACCTGGTCAAGCGTGCACTATCTGCTCGACGTGCTGCGCCGAGTGGCCACTGATTTCGATCGCGGCCAGGCCGCGGCCAGCCGCGACGATCGTGCTCTGCACCGACGCCGGGTGGAAGAGATCACCGAGGATCTGCCGCCGCTGCCGGACTTCAGTGAATTCGACGCCGCGTTCCGCCCCGATGGGGTCAGCTCGTTCGGCGATATGCGCTCTGCGTTCTACGCCGGATACGAGGAATCCGACCGCGAGCATGTCCTGATTGGCGAGGCCGGCCGACGGCTTGCCGAGGGTAAGGTGCTGGTGTCGACCACCTTCGTCGTGCCCTATCCGCCCGGCTTCCCGGTTCTTGTTCCCGGGCAGGTCGTCTCCAAGGAAATCGTTTATTTCCTCGCTCAACTCGACGTCAAGGAAATCCACGGATACAACCGTGATCTCGGGTTGTCGGTGTTCACCGAGGGGGCGCTGAAACGGATTGCCGCAGCGGCACCCTCGCGCCGAACGTGAAACCATGGCGATGCACGCGCCGGCATTCCGCGTAGTACGGAAGTCCCCGCGCGATTGAATCACCGCGAGGGTCGCGGGCAACCGGCTGGAAAAGCGGGCCGGTGTCTTCGAGTGCCGGCCGACGCAGCAGCAGCCGGGAGCCTGCGATGCGCTCAGGTGGGTGATCGGCCATCAGGTGAATCCGCCGTTACAGTCCCAAGGCGCGATAGGTGCGGTGCACGAATTTCGGTTGCACCGCCTGCAGCTTCGCCCGTGACGTGTTGCCCGCGACCGCGGCGGCGGCGTCGCCCGACAGTGTCGGCAAGTTCTGAATCAGATACAGCAGGATCAGATCCGCAGCCGGATCGGCCTGCCACCACGTCCCGTATGCGCCGGGCCAGCTGAACGTGCCAAGGCCGCCCGGGCCGAACAACGGCGCCGACTTCGCCGGATCGGTCACCACCGACAGGTTCAGCCCGAACCCGCGGCCGATCCAGAACGGCGCACCGAGAAAGGGGTGCTGCTTTTGCTCGTCGGTGAGGCGATCGGTGCGCATCAGCCGCGCCGACTCCGGTGACAGTACCCGCACACCATCCAAAGTCCCGTCGCGCAAGAGCATTTCGGCAAACCGCAGGTAGTCGTCGGCGGTCGACCACAGCCCTCCGCCGGCGTTGCAGAACGCCGGCGGTGAGATATGCGGTTGGCCCATCGCGTCGTGTTGCAGCCGGTCGGTGTCGTCCAACCGGTACATGGTCGCCGCGCGGCGGCGGCCCTCGACCGAGACGAAGAACCCGGTGTCAACCATGCCCAGCGGCTGCAGGATCCGCTCGTCGAGCACCTCATGGAACGGCTTGCCCTCGATGCGGGACACCAGCACGCCGATGACGTCGATGGCGTGGCTGTAGGTCAGCCGCTCGCCCGGCTGATGCACCAGCGGCAGCTCGGCGAGGGCGGCGAGCCAGGCGTCCGGACCGCGGCCGAACGGCAGTCGGACGTACGCCCGGGATATCGGTCCGGCCACCGAGAACCCGTAAGCCAGGCCGCTGGTGTGGGTGAGCAGATCCTCGACCAGGATCGCCCGCTGCACCGGGTGCGTGCGATCCAGCGGCCCGCTCGGATCGTCCAGCACCCGCATGTCGGCGAACTCCGGCAGCCAGCGCACGATCGGGTCACGCAGGGCCAGCTTGCCCTCGTCGACCAGGCTCATCGCCGCGGCGACCGTGACCGGCTTGGTCATCGAGGCGACGCGAAACAGCGTGCCGCGCCGCATCGGCAGTCCGGCGTCGATGTCGCGGTAGCCGATCTCGTTGACCTGCAACAGTTTTCCGTGCTGCCAGACCACGGTCACCGCCCCGGCGAGCAAACCGGCGTCGCAGGCCTCGCGGATGGAGGCCTGATTGCCTTCGAGGTTCACTCGGATCAGGGTAATGCGCGCCGTCGCGCGCGGACGTACCAGAACGCCATCTCGACTTGCGTGCCGTCGATTTCGCGGCGCCAGCTGGCGGGCTCCAGCGCTTCGATATCCCAGCCCGCGCCGCCGAGGACGTCGCGCAGCGTCTGTTCGGACACCGCTGGCCGCGGCCAGTCCTCGTCGGCTGGATTGGCGTCCGAGAAGCAGCTGAGCAGCAGGGTGGCGCCCGGTCTGGTCGCCCGGTGCGCCGCGGCCGCGTAGCTGCGCTTGCCGGCGTCGTCCAGGCAATGGAACATGCCGCTGTCGACGATGGTGTCGAACGTCTCGGTGTAGCCCTCCAGCTTGGTGGAGTCGGACACCGCGAACGTCACTCGCACGCCGGCGTCGTTGGCTCGTCGCTCGGCAATGGAAAGCGCGGTCGGCGAGATGTCCAGGCCGGTGACGTTGAAGCCTTGCTGGGCCAGGTAGACGGCGTTGTCGCCGAGCCCGCAGCCGATATCAAGAACATCGCCGCGCACCCAGCCGCCTTCCTGCCAAGCGACGACATTCTCCTTGGGCGCCCTCGTGTCCCAAGGCGGGGTTGCCACCGCGGGGATGCCTTCGGCCGGACTTTCGCCTCGATACAACGCATCGAAGTCGAAGGGGACACCGCCAGAAGATCGGGCAGAGGAATTCGGGGCTGTCATTTCCGCCAGGGTAGCGCGTGACGCTACGGCGGCTATGCGAGTCCGGCCAACCCCGGCGGTCGTGCCGAGGTTGGCCGGACAACGATGACGACGGCGAGTCTGGTGATCCGGTATCCGCTGCGGGCGAGTGATCTTCAGCGGTCACGCGCCTCGCACCCCGTCTCGGGGTTGTTCCCCGGCCGGGTGGCCGGTACCCTTCCCCGCTTCGTCGCCACCTGCTCGGCTGGGCCGGGTCTTTTGGTCGGCTCCACGCTTGACGGCGGCCCCAATCGGGCTGCCAGCGGGGCTCCTGGCAACCCAAACAACAATGTCGTGCCGTACGGGCACTGGGGCTGTAGCCGGCGCCGCGCGCCTGGCGTTACCCGACGACGGTTTTCGGCATCACGGTGGGCCGGAACCCGTATCGGGGCATGGCGAAATTGAAGACAGCGCTGCGTTCGCCCGCACTGACCGCCGGCATGCCGGGCATGCCGGGCATCCCGCCGGGGACTTCCGGGCCGGAACCCGCAACCGCGCCGGGCATCGCGGCGCCGAACCGACTCGCCGAATCCGCCGGGGTGATCGCGGGCCAGTTCTGCGGCGTCGACAACGCCCCGACCAAATTGGCTCGGCCCATCCCCGCCGACACCGCCGACCCTCCGAGGCCGCCTGCTGGAGCGGGCGCCACCGTCGATCCCACCAGGGAGGACGCTCCCGGGACGGCCCCGGCCGGGATGGCCCCGGTGAGGCCTAGCGGTTTGCCGGCCGCGGAAACCGCAGCGGCGCCGACCGGGCCGACGAGTCCCACGTCGCCGGCCGACACGAACCCGCTCATGCCCGCGGCCGGGAATCCGGTGTCTCCGGCGTCGACCAATGCGGTCCCGAAGGAGTCACGGGTCGACCCGTCCAGCGCGTTCAACAGCCCGGACAGCCCTTTGGTGGCAGAGTCGGATCCCGGCGTGAAGATGCTCGATGACCCCGACGACGTCTGCGCCGACGACCCCAGCGGTGACGCGAGTTGGCGCAGCGCCGCACCCACCCGGGATAGCGCGTTACCTGCGCCACCAGCAGCATGGCCAGCCGCCTGAGAGGTGGCGGCACCCTGTCCGGCAAGCCCGCCGGGGTCGGTGGTTTGCGGCGGCTGGCTGAACGGCTTCGGCTCGGAGGCTGCTGCCGATGAGCCGGCATACTGGTACATCGCGGCCGCATCTTGGGCCCACATTTCGCCGTACTGAGCTTCGGTGGCCGCGATCGCCGGGGTATTTTGGCCCAAAACATTGGTTGCGATCAGCGACGCAAGTTGAGTGCGGTTGGCCGCGATCACCGGCGGCGGCACGTGCCCGGCGAACGCGGCCTCGTAGGCGGCCGCGGCAGACTTGGCCTGATTGGCCAGCCGTTGCGCCTGTGCGGCCGTCGTGTACATCCACTCGATGTAGGGTGTGACCGCGCCGGCCATCGATTCCGACGCCGATCCCACCCACTCCTCGCCGGCCAGGTTGGAGATTACGGACTGATAAGCAGTCGCCGACGAATCCAGCTCGGCGGCTAGCCCATCCCAAGCCGACGCGGCGACCAGGATCCCTCCCGACCCGGGACCGGCGTAGATGCGCCCGGAGTTGACTTCCGGCGGCAGCGCCCCGTAATCCATTGTGACTGTCATCGCTTCATCTCCCTCTCTATCGCTTTATCTATCGGGCTGTCCATCGGGCTCTACCCGGTGGCCTTCCCAGTAAACAAAAGGTCGTCCGGTCTTCGCGGAATTCGAGGCAACGGTCCTCGCCTGAGTTCGACTGGGAGGTGTTGGAGGGCGAGCACGCGCAGATCGTCGACTGGGTCGACCAGGATCTGACGGCGGTCAAGGTCGACGATTTGCTCGGCCGCTGCCCAGCTGACGGCGGCAGGGTGGGCGTGGGGATCAGCGCGATCCACTGCTCGCGCGGCACGGATTGGTAGAAGCCCGTCGTTTCCGCCGTGGCGCCGCGAGGTGTTACGCTGCGCGGCAGTCGACATCCTTTAACGATCCGTCCAGAGAGGCGGAGAAGGAGGTCAAGATCTCGCATGGGTGGCGCGGGTGACGCCGCAGTAGGCCGCGAAGCCAGGGAGCTGATGTCGGCGGCCGACGTCGGTCGCACCATTTCCCGTATCGCACATCAGATCATCGAAAAGACCGCGCTGGACAGTGCCGGGGCGCCGCGCGTCGTGCTGCTGGGCATCCCGACCCGCGGCGTCACCCTGGCCAACCGCCTGGCCGCCAACATCGGCGAATACAGCGGTGTCGAGGTCGGCCACGGTGCGCTCGACATCACCTTGTACCGCGACGATTTGATGCAAAAGCCGCCCCGGCCGCTGGAGGCCACTTCGATTCCGGCGGGCGGCATCGACGACGCCCTGGTGATCCTCGTCGACGACGTGCTCTATTCCGGACGCTCGGTGCGCTCGGCGCTGGATGCGCTGCGCGACCAGGGCCGTCCGCGAGCCGTCCAGTTGGCCGTCCTGCTCGACCGCGGCCACCGCGAGCTGCCGCTGCGCGCCGACTACGCCGGCAAGAACGTGCCCACCTCGCGCCGGGAGAGCGTGCACGTGCTGCTGGCCGAGCACGACGGCCGCGACGGTGTGGTCATCTCCCGGGAGGATGCGTCATGAGCAGGCACCTGCTGGCCGCCGCTGATCTGTCCCGCGCCGACGCCATCGCCATCCTCGACGACGCCGACCGGTTTGCGCAGGCCCTGATGGGCCGCGAGGTCCGTAAACTGCCGACGCTGCGGGGCCGGACCGTGATCACGATGTTCTACGAGAACTCCACCCGCACCCGGGTGTCGTTCGAAGTCGCCGGCAAGTGGATGAGCGCCGACGTGATCAACGTCAGCTCGACCGGATCATCGGTGGGCAAAGGAGAATCGCTGCGCGACACCGCGCTGACATTGCGGGCGGCCGGCGCCGACGCGCTGATCATCCGGCACCCAGCCTCGGGTGCGGCGCACCGGCTTGCCGACTGGACGGCTACAGCTCAGGGAGGCCCGTCGGTGATCAACGCCGGCGACGGCACCCACGAACACCCGACCCAGGCGTTGCTGGACGCGCTGACCATCCGCCAACGGCTCGGCGACATCGACGGCCGGCGCGTGGTCATCGTCGGCGACATCGTGCACAGCCGCGTTGCCCGCTCCAACACCCATCTGCTGGCCACGCTGGGTGCCGAGGTGGTGCTGGTGGCGCCGCCGACCCTGCTGCCGGTCGGGGTTTGCGACTGGCCGGTCACCGTCTCCTACGATCTGGACGCCGAGCTGCCCGCCGCCGATGCGGTGCTGATGTTGCGGGTACAGGCCGAGCGGATGAACGGCGGCTTCTTCCCGTCCGCGCGTGAGTATTCGGTGCGCTACGGGCTATCCGAGCGGCGCCAGGCGATGCTTCCCGGTCACGCGGTGGTGCTGCACCCCGGTCCGATGCTGCGCGGCATGGAGATCTCCTCCTCGGTCGCCGACTCTACGCAATCGGCGGTGCTGCAACAGGTTTCCAACGGTGTTCACGTGCGGATGGCGGTGCTGTTCCATCTGCTGGTAGGGACAGAGACCGCCGACCACGGGCTCGGCGGAAAAGAAGGCGCGGCATGAGCGTGCTGCTGCGCGGGGTGCGCCGATACGGCGAGGGCGAGCGGGTCGACGTGCTGGTCGACGACGGCCAGATCGCGGAGATCGGCGCCACGCTTGCCATTCCGGACGACGCCGACGTCATCGACGCGACCGGACAGATCCTGCTGCCCGGCTTCGTCGATCTGCACACCCATTTGCGCGAGCCCGGCCGGGAATATGCCGAGGACATCGAAACCGGTTCGGCCGCTGCGGCTCTCGGCGGCTACACCGCGGTGTTCGCGATGGCCAACACCAACCCGGTCGCCGATAGCCCGGTGGTGACCGATCATGTCTGGCACCGCGGCCAGCAGGTCGGTCTGGTCGACGTGCATCCGGTCGGCGCGGTCACCGTGGGGCTGGCCGGTACCGAGCTCACCGAAATGGGCATGATGGCCGCCGGTGCCGCGCAGGTGCGGATGTTCTCCGACGACGGCAAGTGCGTGTACGACCCGCTGGTGATGCGCCGAGCGCTGGAATACGCGACCGGTTTGGGCGTGCTGATCGCCCAGCACGCCGAAGAGCCGAGGCTGACGGCCGGGGCAGTGGCGCACGAAGGGCCCAACGCCGCCAGGCTGGGGCTCTCGGGCTGGCCGCGGGCCGCCGAAGAGTCGATCGTTGCTCGTGACGCGTTGCTGGCCCGCGACGCCGGCGCCCGGGTGCACATCTGCCACGCGTCGACGGCGGGCACCGTTGAGATCATCAGATGGGCTAAGTCTCAAGGCATTTCGATCACCGCCGAGGTCACGCCGCATCACCTGCTGCTCGACGACAGCCGGCTGGCCAGCTACGACGGGGTGAACCGGGTGAATCCGCCGCTACGGGAAGCCGCCGACGCGCAGGCGTTGCGTCAAGCGCTGGCCTCTCGGGTAATCGACTGTGTGGCCACCGATCACGCCCCGCACGCCGAACACGAGAAATGCGTCGAGTTCGCGGCGGCGTTGCCCGGCATGCTGGGGTTGCAGACCGCGCTGTCCGCGGTGGTGCAGGCGATGGTGATCCCAGATCTGCTGAGCTGGCGTGACGTCGCGCGGGTGATGAGCGAGAACCCGGCACGTATCGCCCGGCTGCCCGACCACGGCCGACCCCTGGAAATCGGCGAGCCGGCCAACCTGACCGTGGTGGACCCCGACGCCACCTGGACGGTCGCCGGTCTTCAGCTGGCCAGCCGCTCGGCCAACACGCCCTACGAAGCGATGACGCTGCCCGCCACCGTGACCGCCACGCTGCTGCGCGGCAAGATCACCGCCCGCGACGGGAAGAGCCCCGCATGAATTCGGCAACGCCATGACTAACAACGGCATTCTGGCCATTCGCTGGCAGCTGCCGTCGGGCACCGAGATCGACCTCGGGTTCCGCGGGAACGACCGCAGCGACTACACCCGCTGGCTCGCGGAGCACACCCGATGAAAGCGGTGCTGGTCTTGGAAGACGGCCGGACGTTCACCGGGACGCCGTTCGGTGCGGTCGGCGAAACGCTTGGCGAAGCGGTCTTTTCCACGGGCATGTCCGGCTATCAGGAGACCTTGACCGACCCGAGCTATCACCGCCAGATCGTGGTGGCCACCGCCCCGCAGATCGGCAACACCGGGTGGAACGGCGAGGACTCCGAAAGTCGCGGCGAGCGGATCTGGGTCGCCGGCTACGCGGTGCGCGACCCGTCGCCGCGCGCGTCGAACTGGCGGGCCACCGGAACGCTGGAGGATGAGCTGGTCCGCCAGCGCGTTGTCGGGATCTCCGGCATCGACACCCGCGCGGTCGTTCGCCATCTGCGCAGCCGCGGGTCGATGAAGGCGGGCCTGTTTTCCGGTGCTGCGCTGGCCGATCCGGACGAGCTGCTGGCCCGGGTGCGCGGCCAGCAGTCGATGCTGGGCGCAGACCTTGCCGGCCAGGTCAGCACCGAGGGCCAGTACGTCGTCGAAGCCGAAGGGCCGCACCGGTTCACGGTCGCGGCCATCGACCTCGGGATCAAGACCAATACCCCGCGCAACTTCGCCAGGCGCGGAGTCCGCAGCCTCGTGCTGCCGTCGTCGGTGGCCTTCGAGCAGATCGCCGAGATCCATCCGGACGGGGTGTTTTTGTCCAACGGTCCCGGCGACCCGGCCACCGCCGACCATATCGTCGAGGTGACCCGTGACGTGCTTGGGGCCGGCATCCCCTTGTTCGGCATCTGTTTCGGCAACCAGATCCTGGGCCGCGCGCTGGGCCTGTCCACCTACAAGATGGTGTTCGGCCACCGGGGTATCAACATTCCGGTGATGGACCGCGCCACGGGGCGGGTCGCGGTGACCGCGCAGAATCACGGCTTCGCCTTAGAGGGCGAAGCCGGCCAGCGGTTCGACACTCCGTTCGGCACGGCGGTAGTCAGCCACACCTGCGCCAACGACGGCGTTGTCGAAGGCGTCAAACTCGCGGATGGAAAAGCGTTTTCGGTGCAGTATCACCCGGAGGCCGCAGCCGGACCGCACGACGCGGAATACCTGTTCGACCGGTTCCTCGACCTGATGGGCGGCCAATGATGGCGAGCAGCGCCACCCCCGCGAGCGTGCGTGTTTGTACGCCGACACGCCGTAACGGGTGTACAACTGCGCACGCTCGCGCCATAACGGGGGAGGACCTCTAGTGCCGCGTCGTACCGACCTGCGCCATGTCCTGGTCATCGGCTCGGGGCCGATCGTGATCGGGCAGGCCTGCGAATTCGACTACTCGGGTACCCAGGCCTGCCGCGTGCTGCGGGCCGAGGGCCTAGAGGTCAGCCTGGTCAACTCCAACCCGGCCACCATCATGACCGACCCCGAATACGCCGACCACACCTACATCGAGCCGATCACCCCGGGTTTCGTCGAACGGGTGATCGCGCAGCAGGCCGAGCGGGGTAACAAGATCGATGCGCTGCTGGCAACCCTGGGCGGGCAGACCGCGCTCAACACGGCCGTCGCGCTGTACGAGAGCGGGGTGCTGGAACGCTACGGTGTCGAGCTGATCGGCGCCGACTTCGACGCCATCCAGCGCGGTGAAGACCGCCAGCGGTTCAAAGACATCGTCGCCAAGGTAGGCGGCGAATCAGCACGCAGCCGGGTGTGTTTCGCCATGGAAGAAGTTCACGAGACGGTCGCCGAACTCGGGCTTCCGGTGGTAGTTCGCCCGTCGTTCACCATGGGCGGTCTGGGCTCGGGCCTGGCGCGCAGCGCCGAGGAGGTCGACCGGATGGCCGGCGCGGGGTTGGCCGCGTCGCCGAGCGCCAACGTGCTGATCGAGGAATCGGTCGGCGGCTGGAAGGAATTCGAGCTCGAGCTGATGCGCGACGGTAAAGACAACGTCGTCGTGGTGTGCTCGATAGAAAACGTCGACCCGATGGGCGTGCACACCGGCGACTCGGTGACCGTGGCGCCGGCGATGACGTTGACCGATCGGGAATACCAGCGGATGCGCGATTTGGGCATTGCGATCCTGCGCGAGGTCGGCGTCGACACCGGCGGGTGCAACATCCAGTTCGCCGTCGACCCGAGTGATGGCCGGCTGATCGTCATCGAAATGAACCCGCGGGTGTCACGGTCAAGTGCCCTGGCCTCCAAGGCAACCGGCTTCCCGATCGCCAAGATCGCCGCCAAACTGGCTGTCGGCTACACCCTCGACGAGATCCTCAACGACATCACGATGCAAACCCCGGCCTGTTTCGAGCCCACCCTGGATTACGTGGTGGTCAAGGCGCCGCGGTTCGCCTTCGAAAAGTTCCCCGGCGCCGACCCCACGCTGACCACCACGATGAAATCTGTCGGCGAGGCAATGTCGTTGGGCCGCAACTTCGTCGAAGCGCTCGGCAAGGCGATGAGGTCGCTGGAGACCAGTCGGGCCGGGTTCTGGACCGCGCCGGACCCCGCAATCGACGCTGACACGGTGCTGGAACGCCTGCGGACTCCAGCCGAGGGCCGGCTCTACGACATTGAACTGGCCGTGCGACTGGGCGCTTCGGTGGAGGAGGCTGCCGAGGCCTCCGGCGTCGACCCGTGGTTCGTCGCGCAGATCGCCGAACTCGTGGAGTTGCGCCGTGAGGTGGTCGATGCCGCCGTGCTCGACGGTGATCTGCTGCGCCGATGTAAGCACGCCGGCTTATCGGATCGTCAGATCGCGGCACTGCGACCGGAATTGGCCGGCGAGGATGGCGTGCGGTCGTTGCGGGGACGCCTCGGCATCCATCCGGTGTACAAGACCGTGGACACCTGCGCCGCGGAGTTCGAGGCCAACACGCCGTATCACTACAGCAGCTACGAGCTCGACCCGTCCGCCGAGACCGAGGTGGCGCCGCAGAACGAGCGGCCCAAGGTGCTGATCCTTGGCTCGGGACCCAACCGGATCGGCCAGGGCATCGAATTCGACTACAGCTGTGTACATGCCGCAACGACGTTGTCGCAGGCGGGCTTTGAGACCGTGATGGTCAACTGCAACCCGGAGACGGTGTCCACCGATTACGACACCGCCGACCGGCTGTATTTCGAGCCGTTGACCTTCGAGGACGTGCTGGAGGTGTTCCACGCCGAACAGCTGTCGGGCGTCGGGGGCCCGGGGGTGGTCGGTGTGATCGTGCAACTCGGTGGCCAGACGCCGCTCGGGCTGGCGCAGCGGCTGGCCGACGCGGGAGTACCGATCGTCGGCACCCCGCCGGAGGCCATCGATCTGGCCGAGGACCGCGGCGCGTTCGGCGACCTGCTATCGGCCGCCGGGCTGCCGGCCCCGCGATACGGCATGGCGACGACATTCGCGCAAGCCCGCCAGATCGCCGCCGAGATCGGTTACCCGGTGCTGGTGCGACCGTCGTACGTGTTGGGTGGCCGGGGCATGGAAATCGTCTACGACGACGACACGCTGCAGGGCTACATCGCCCGCGCGACCGAACTTTCACCCGAACACCCGGTGCTGGTCGACCGCTTCCTGGAGGACGCGATCGAGATCGACGTCGACGCGCTCTGCGACGGCGACGAGGTCTACGTCGGCGGGATCATGGAGCACATCGAAGAGGCCGGCATCCACTCCGGCGACTCGGCGTGTGCGCTGCCGCCGGTAACCCTGGGGCGCAGCGATATCGAGAAGGTTCGCCGCGCAACCGAGGTGATCGCGCACGGCATCGGAGTGGTGGGCTTGCTCAACGTGCAATACGCGCTGAAGGACGACGTGCTCTACGTGCTGGAGGCCAACCCGCGCGCCAGCCGCACCGTGCCGTTCGTCTCCAAGGCCACAGCGATACCGCTGGCCAAGGCTTGTGCCCGTATCATGTTGGGCGCCAAGATCTCTCAACTACGTGCGGAGGGAATGCTGGCGGCGTCGGGTGACGGCGGCAACGCGGCCCAGGACGCGCCGATCGCGGTGAAGGAGGCGGTGTTGCCGTTCCACCGCTTCCGCCGCGCGGACGGAGCCGCCATCGATTCACTGCTCGGCCCGGAGATGAAATCCACCGGCGAGGTGATGGGAATCGACCGCGACTTCGGCAGCGCCTTCGCCAAGAGCCAGACCGCCGCATACGGATCGCTGCCGGTCGAAGGCACCATATTCGTATCGGTCGCCAACCGGGACAAGCGGTCACTGGTGTTCCCGGTTAAACGGCTGGCGGACTTGGGCTTTCGGGTTCTGGCCACTGAGGGAACCGCGGAAATGCTGCGGCGCAACGGGATCCCGTGCGACGAGGTCCGTAAGCATTTCGAGCCCGCGCAGCCGGGCCGGCCAGCGATATCTGCGGTCGACGCCATTCGCGCCGGCGAGGTCGACATGGTGATCAACACGCCCTACGGCAACTCCGGACCCCGCATCGACGGCTACGAAATCCGTTCGGCGGCAGTGGAAATGAACATCCCCTGCGTGACGACGGTGCAGGGCGCGTCGGCGGCCGTTCAGGGCATCGAGGCCGGGATCCGCGGCGTCATCGGAGTGCGCTCGCTGCAGGAACTGCACAGCACGCTGAACAACGGCGGCCACTGACGATGCCCGGGTTCGGCGCCCGGCTGGCCGAGGCGGTATCGCGTCGAGGGCCGCTATGCCTGGGCATCGACCCGCATCCCGAACTGCTGCGGGCGTGGGGCCTGCCGATCAGCCCCGACGGCCTGGCGGCGTTCTGCGACATCTGCGTCGACGCCTACCGCGACTTCGCCGTCGTCAAACCTCAGGTCGCGTTTTTCGAGGCGTACGGCGCCGCGGGCTACGCGGTGTTGGAGCACACCATCGCCGCGCTGCGCGCCGCCGGCGTTCTGGTCCTGGCTGATGCCAAGCGCGGCGACATCGGATCGACGATGGCGGCCTACGCGGCCGCCTGGATCGGCGACTCGCCGCTGGCCGCCGACGCCGTGACCGCGTCGCCCTATCTGGGTTTCGGGTCGTTGCAGCCGCTGCTGGACACTGCTGCGGCGCACGATCGAGGGGTGTTCGTGCTGGCGGCGACGTCGAACCCGGAGGGGGCGAGCGTGCAGCGCGCCGAGTTCAACGGCCGCGCGGTGGCCCAGTCGATCGTCGACCAGGCGGCGGCGGTCAACCGCGCGCTGGGCGCCGGACCCGGCTCGGTCGGCGTCGTCGTCGGGGCGACGGTCACCGAGGCGCCCGACGTCAGCGGTCTCGGGGGCCCGGTGCTGGTGCCCGGTATCGGCGTTCAGGGCGGGCACGCCGATGCGCTGCGCGGCCTGGGTGGGGCCGCGCCCGGCCAGCTCCTGCCGGCGGTGTCGCGCGAAGTGTTGCGGGCCGGGCCCGACGCTGCGGCGCTGCGAGCGGCCGCTGAGCGGATGCGTGAGTCGGTCGCCTATCTAGCTTGAACCTCAGTATTCTCAGGGGCCTCATCCGTCGCTGGCTGGAGCGTAATGCCCGGTTTCGGACTGAAGCGCGGGCGATATCAGCGCTGACGCCTGCTTAACCGGAGGTGATATCGCATATGGTGCTCTTTCCAAATCAGCGTGCCCGGTCGGTGGTGCTGGTGTGGCTGGTGCGATTTTTCCGGCAGCCTGAAGATCCGCAAGGAACCGTGCGAGCTGCGCTGAACGTCCCGTCCAACGCGCGCGACACGCCGCGAGGTGCGCAATTGGTTGAATGTCGGCTCGCGTGGGCGTCCAGACAGGGCAGGGCAACGTTCCTCGGACACCGGCTCGGACCGGGTAGATTCAAAAAAGCCCAGCTCATGAGTACTTTCCCAGTGGGAAGCGCAGCGATTGGGTGCGACACGGTCTGCGCTGGCAGGTCGCAATCTCGGTGCCGCACGCTGGGGATTTGCGGCTTCCGGCAGAGGGGCGGATTAGATTTCGTCTGGCAGCGTGGGTACGGTCGTCTCCGCTGGCTGGACTACCCAGCTGAGACAAAACAAATATCAATAGCTGTCGATGAGTGATTGAGACGGAGGAATCGTGGCTCTTCCCCAGTTGACCGACGAGCAGCGCGCGGCCGCGTTGGAGAAGGCTGCCGCCGCACGTCGAGCGCGAGCTGAGCTCAAGGATCGGCTGAAGCGCGGCGGCACCAATCTCAAGCAGGTGCTGAAGGACGCCGAGACCAACGAGGTCTTGGGCAAGATGAAGGTTTCCGCGCTGCTGGAGGCGTTGCCGAAGGTCGGCAAGGTCAAGGCGCAGGAAATCATGACCGAGCTCGAAATCGCCCCGACTCGCCGCCTGCGCGGGCTCGGCGATCGTCAGCGCAAGGCATTGCTGGAAAAGTTCGACTTTTCCTGATCGCCCGCTAGGAGAGTCAGTGAGCGCCGACGGGGGACCGGACGGTGGCTGCGACGAACGCCTTGGGGCTAAGGTCGCAGGACGCGTGGTGGTGCTGTCCGGTCCGTCCGCGGTAGGAAAGTCGACGCTGGTCCGCTGCTTGCGGGAGCGGATCCCAAATCTGGTCTTCAGCGTTTCCGCGACTACTCGCGCGCCGCGCCCAGGTGAGGTCGACGGCGTCGACTATCACTTCGTGACCCCGGCCCGCTTCCAGCAGCTGATCGACGAAGGCGCCCTGCTGGAATGGGCCGAGATACACGGTGGCCTACACCGGTCCGGCACCTTGGCCCAGCCGGTCCGCGACGCCACTGCCGCCGGACACCTCGTGCTGATCGAGGTGGATTTGGCTGGCGCACGGGCGATCAAGCGGGCGATGCCGGAGGCGATCAGCGTGTTTCTGGCCCCGCCGAGCTGGGAGGACTTGGAGTCCCGGCTGATCGGCCGGGGGACCGAGACAGCGGAGGTGATCGAACGCCGGCTCGCCACCGCCCGTACCGAACTTGCGGCTCAGTACGACTTCGACGAGGTCGTGGTGAACAGTCAATTGGAGACTGCATGCGCAGAATTGGTATCCTTGCTGGTGGAAAAAGCGCCGGGTAGGGCCTGATCCGTCATCAGAGTCGATTCATCGTTTAGTCACCCATTGCTTTCTAGGTTCAATGCCACCAAGGAGAAAGTCTTACGTGAGTACCTCGCAGACCGGCGCGCCATTAACTGCCCTGCCCGATCAGTTCGATCCGGCAGCGGGTGGGATCGGCGCGTACGACACGCCGTTGGGCATCACCAACCCGCCCATCGACGAGCTGCTCGAGCGCGTTTCCAGCAAGTACGCGCTGGTGATCTACGCGGCGAAGCGGGCTCGACAGATCAACGACTACTACAACCAGCTCGGTGAGGGCATCCTCGAATACGTCGGCCCGCTGGTCGAGCCGGGACTTCAGGAGAAGCCGCTGTCGATCGCCCTGCGGGAGATCCACGCAGACCTGCTCGAGCACACCGAAGGCGAGTAGCCGGACCGCGGCGGGCTTGTGATGAGCCTCTCGGGCGACAGCCGGACGGACCGCAAGCGGGTCATCGTCGGCGTCTCGGGCGGCATCGCCGCATACAAGGCCTGCGCCGTCGTTCGCCAGCTGGCCGGGGCAGGCCACCAGGTCCGCGTCATCCCCACCGAATCTGCCCTGCGCTTCGTCGGCGCGGCCACCTTCGAGGCGCTGTCGGGGGAGCCGGTACAGACCGGGGTGTTCGACAACGTTGCGCAGGTGCCGCACGTTGCCCTCGGCCAGGGCGCCGACTTGGCCGTGGTGGCGCCGGCAACCGCCGACCTGCTGGCCCGTGCTGCGCACGGCCGCGCCGACGACCTGCTGACCGCGACGCTGCTGACCGCGCGCTGCCCGGTGCTGTTCGCACCGGCGATGCATACCGAGATGTGGCAGCATCCGGCCACCGTCGAAAACGTGGACACGCTGCGACGGCGCGGCGTCGTGGTGCTGGAGCCGGCCTCCGGTCGGCTGACCGGAGCGGACAGCGGCGCCGGCCGGCTGCCCGAAGCCGAGGAGATCACCACGTTCGCGCAGCTGCTGCTGGAACGCCACGACGCGATGCCCTACGACCTGGCCGGGGTCAAGTTGCTGATTACCGCGGGCGGCACCCGCGAGCCGATCGACCCGGTCCGTTTCATCGGCAACCGCAGCTCCGGCAAGCAGGGCTATGCGCTGGCGCGGGTCGCTGCTCAGCGCGGCGCCGAGGTGACGCTGATCGCCGGGCATACCGCCGGGCTCATCGACCCGGCCGGTGTGGAGGTGGTGCGGATCAGCTCCGCCCAGCAGCTCGCCGACGCCGTCTCCAAGCACGCGCCCGACTCCGATGTGCTGGTGATGGCGGCCGCCGTCGCGGACTTTCGGCCCGCGCACGTTGCAACCGCCAAGATCAAAAAGGGCGCCACAGAAGACACTGCGCCGTCGACCATCGACTTGGTCCGCACCGGCGACGTGCTGGCCGCGGCGGTCCAGGCCCGGGCCGCCGGGCAGCTGCCCAGCATGCGGGCGATCGTCGGCTTCGCCGCCGAGACCGGTGACGCAGAAGGCGACGTGCTGTTTCATGCTCGGACAAAGCTGCAGCGCAAGGGCTGTGATCTATTGGTGGTCAACGCCGTTGGTGAGGGCAAGGCTTTCGAGGTGGATCACAACGACGGCTGGTTGCTGGCCTCCGACGGCACCGAGTCGGCGTTGCAGCACGCTTCGAAGACGCTGATGGCCAGCCGTATCGTGGATGCGATCGTCGCGTTCCTGCACGGTGACGGCGGCTCCGCCACCTAGCACCCGTAACATCCAGGGCCGCCGAGAGCGGCGGTCTGCTTGACGATATAATTTGTCTAGCTAACAATTCCACCGTGACTACGGAAGGATGAGGGTGTGAGCGAAAAGGGTCGGCTGTTCACCAGCGAGTCGGTGACCGAAGGGCATCCCGACAAGATCTGCGACGCGATCAGCGACTCCGTCCTCGATGCACTGCTGGCGGAGGATCCCCGCTCACGTGTCGCGGTTGAGACGTTGGTGACCACCGGACAGGTGCACGTGGTCGGCGAGGTCACGACGTCGGCCACGGCGGCCTTCGCCGACATCGCCAACACGGTCCGTGCGCGCATCCTCGACATCGGCTACGACTCGTCGGACAAGGGCTTCGACGGGTTGACGTGCGGGGTCAACATCGGCATCGGCGCGCAATCGCCTGACATCGCCCAGGGCGTCAACACCGCCCACGAGGCGCGGGTCGAGGGTGCGGCCGACCCGCTGGACTCGCAAGGCGCCGGCGACCAGGGCCTGATGTTCGGCTACGCGATCAATGACACCCCCGAGCTGATGCCGCTGCCGATCGCGCTGGCGCACCGGCTGTCGCGGCGGCTGACCGAAGTCCGCAAGAACGGCACGCTGCCCTACTTGCGGCCGGACGGCAAGACGCAGGTCACCATCGCCTACGAGGACAACGTTCCGGTGCGGCTGGACACCGTCGTCATCTCCACCCAGCACGCCGACGGGATCGACCTGCAAAAGACGCTGGATCCCGACATCCGCCAGCACGTGCTCAAGACCGTGCTCGAGGAGCTGGCGCACGAGACGCTGGACTCGTCGTCGACGCGGGTGCTGGTCAACCCGACCGGGAAGTTCGTCCTCGGCGGCCCGATGGGTGACGCCGGCCTGACCGGCCGCAAGATCATCGTCGACACCTACGGCGGCTGGGCCCGCCACGGCGGCGGGGCGTTCTCGGGCAAGGATCCGTCCAAGGTGGACCGTTCCGCGGCGTACGCGATGCGCTGGGTGGCCAAGAACGTCGTCGCCGCGGGCCTGGCCGAGCGGGTCGAGGTGCAGGTGGCCTACGCCATCGGCAAGGCGGCCCCGGTCGGGCTGTTCATCGAGACGTTTGGCACCGAGGCCGTCGACCCGGTCAAGATCGAGAAGGTCATCCCCGAGGTGTTCGACCTGCGGCCCGGTGCGATCATCCGCGACCTGGACCTGCTGCGGCCCATCTACGCCCAAACCGCGGCGTACGGGCACTTCGGCCGCACCGACATCGACCTGCCGTGGGAGCAGCTGGACAAGGTCGACGACCTCAAGCGCGCCATCTGATTTGGGCCGAGCAGACGCAGAATCGCACGATTGGGCACCGCCGAGTGCGATTCTGCGTCTGCTCGCGCAGCTAACTGAACCGGTAGTCGTCGAGGTTGAAACGCCGGCTGCGCCAGTAGGCCTCGAACGTGGTCGAGGGCCGCAGCGCCACGTCGCCGTTCTTGTCGAAGTAGTAGCTGTTGGCGCGTCGACAGCTCTCCTGCCAGAACACCTGGCGGTGCCGGCGGCGCATCACCTCGGCGAAGTAGCGGGCGTTGGCCTCCTCGGTGACCTCGACCCGACTGGCGCCATGCTCACGGGCCCGGTCTAGGCACCGCAGCATGTGATGCGTCTGCGCCTCGATCAGCGCGAAATACGACGACCCGACGTAGCCATACGGGCCCATCACGCTGAACAGGTTGGGAAAGCCTGGAACGCTGACGCCCTCGTAGGCCTGCACCCGATGCTCGTCCCAGAACTTGGTCAGCGACAGGCCGCCGCTGCCGGTGACCGCAAAGGTCGGCATGCTGTCGGAGTCCAGCACCTGGAACCCGGTCGCCAGCACGAGCACGTCGATCTCGTGGCTGGCGCCCTCGGTGGTGGCCACCGCGGACGACGTGATCTTGTCGATCGGCTCGGTCACCAGCCGTACGTTGTCGCGGTTGAACGTCGACAAGTAGGTGTTGTGGAAGCCGGGCCGTTTGCAGCCGATCGCGTATTGCGGGGTGAGCTGCTTGCGCACCACCGGATCCCGGACCTTGCGGCGTAGATACGCTCGGCCGACCGACTCCATCCACCGGGCCAGCGGGTATACCGTGAAGTACTGCGCGGGAAGGGGAAACGTCACCTCGACGTAGGCCTGGCTGATCAGCCGCTGCAGCGCTTTGGCACCGGGCAGGCGCATCGCCGCATGCGCCAGCCGTGGTAGCGGCACGTCGAACTTCGGAAAACACCAGATCGGTGTGCGCTGAAACACCGTGAGACGCGAGACGATTGGCGCGATCTCCGGGATCACCTGCACGGCCGAGGCGCCGGTGCCGATGACAGCGACCCGCTTGCCGGCCAAGTCCTGATTGTGATCCCAGCGGGCGGTGTGCATGACGGCACCGCCGAAGGAGCCGACGCCGTGGATGTCGGGCAGCTTGGGCACCGTGAGCACACCGCTGGCGTTCACCAGGAATCGGGCGGTGACCTCGCCGCCGGGATCGGTGTGCACCCGCCACAACGACCGCTCGTCGTCGAACTCCACGGCGAGAACCTTGGTGCTGAACCGGATCTTCGGCCGGATCCCGTACTTGTCGGCGCAGTGTTCGGCATACGCCTTCAGCTCTTTGCCCGGCGCGTAAGTCCGCGACCAGTCCAGCCGCTGCTCGAAGGAGAACTGGTAGGAAAACGACGGAATGTCCACGGCGACGCCGGGATAGGTGTTCCAGTACCAGGTGCCGCCCACGTCGTCGCCGGCCTCGACGATCAGGTAGTCACCGAAGCCGGCCTGGTCGAACTTGATCGCCGCGCCGATGCCCGAGAAACCGGCGCCCACGATCAGCGTGTGGTAGTCGGGAGGAGCGCCGCTCACGTTACCGACGGCGCCGCGCCCGACACGTACGACGGCGAGATCGACGCCGGAGCCAGATTCTTCGGCGATCTTCGCGCTGGCGTCGATCTGGGCGAGGGCAGCGTCACTGCAGGCAGCCAAGGTGACCGGCAGCGTGGTCGGGTCGTTGAGGTCGGCGTCCGGGATGTACCAAAGCAGGAGCGCGTCAATGACGTCGCGGTCCAGGATAGGCGCGTCGGCGTTCTCGGGACCTCGCTGGCGATAGTGCGGTTCTCGATGCGAAGGGCAGGCAGCATTTCCGCGGGTATCTGCACAGGCGCAGTTTCGCCCGAACCACCTCGACGCCCTCGTCGGCGGATAACCGGAACGGGACCGCGTCCAGTACCTTCAGCAGGATGGGATCAACGGTGGGCATGGGCACACCGTACGCATCCCGGATGGTGGTCGGTTGCTGGGTGGCCGCCGGACGACGCAGAGCAATCCAGCGTCGGTCTGCTCTGCTACACCTGCGGGGTGACCACGCGGACCCGGCGGGCCGCCGCCTTCGAACCGATCGCGCGGGTGCTGCCGATGTTGTCGGTACCGCACCTGGACCGCGAGTTCGACTATCTGGTGGCCGCCGATCAATCCGACGACGCCCAGCCCGGGGTGCGGGTGCGGATCCGATTCCACGGCCGATTGGTCGACGGGTTTGTCCTGGAACGCCTCACCGACACCGATCACGTCGGCCAGCTGGCCTGGCTGGACCGGGTGGTGTCCGCCGAGACGGTGCTCACTCCGGAGATCCGTCGGTTGGTCGACGCCGTCACGGCCCGCTACGCGGGAACCCGTGCCGACGTGCTACGGCTGGCAGTACCGCCGAGACATGCCAAAGTGGAACGCGAAAACCCGACGCCGCCAGCGATTCCCGTCGTCGCCGTCGTCGACCGGACGGCTTGGGAGACATATAGCCGCGGCGGACAGTTCCTGACCGCGCTGAGCGAGTCGCGCGCCGCCCGCGCGGTATGGCAGGCGTTGCCCGGTGAGCAGTGGGCGGGCCGATTCGCCGAGGCCGCCGCGTTGACGGTGCAAAGCGGGCGTGCGGCGCTGGTGATCGTGCCCGATCAGCGCGACGTGGACGCGATGTGGCGCGCGGCGACCACGCTGCTCGATGAATCCATCGTGGTGGCGTTGTCGGCGGGGTTGGGTCCCGCCGCGCGCTACCGGCGCTGGCTGGCGGCGCTGCGGGGCAGCGCGCGGCTGGTGATCGGCACGCGCAGTGCGGTGTTCGCGCCGGTGAACGACCTCGGGCTGGTCATGGTGTGGGACGACGGCGACGACACCCTGGTCGAGCCTCGGGCGCCCTATCCGCACGCCCGCGAGGTCGCGATGCTGCGCGCTCATCAGCTGCGGTGCGCCGCGGTCATCGGCGGCTACGCCCGCACCGCGGAAGCTCATGCGCTGGTGCGCAGTGGATGGGCGCATGACGTGGTCGCTGCGCGCCCGGTGGTGCGCGTTCGCAGCCCGCGGGTGGTCGCACTCGAGGACGGTGGCTACGCGGAGGCGCGGGATCCGGCCGCCCGCACCGCGCGGCTGCCGTCGGTTGCGCTGCGCGCCGCTCGCTCGGCGCTGGAGGCGGGGGCGCCGGTGCTGGTGCAGGTGCCGCGGCGCGGCTACGTTCCGTCGCTGGCCTGCGGGCGTTGCCGGGCGATCGCTCGCTGTCGGCATTGCACGGGCCCGCTGTCACTGGACGGCCGCAACGAGACAGGTCCGGTGTGCCGATGGTGCGGTCGTTCAGACGCCGCGCTGCGGTGTGCGCGATGCGGGTCGGATGCGGTGCGCGCTGTCGTGGTCGGGGCGCGGCGCACCGCCGAGGAGCTCGGCCGGGCGTTCCCGGGTGTCGCGGTGATCACCTCGGCGGGCGAAGCGGTGGTGTCCGAGGTCGCCAGTCACCCGGCGCTGGTGGTGGCCACGCCCGGTGCGGAGCCGCGCGCGACGGGCGGATACGGGGCGGCGCTGCTGCTGGATAGTTGGGCGCTGCTGGGCCGTCAGGATCTACGCGCGGCCGAGGACACGTTGCGGCGCTGGATGGCCGCGGCGGCGTTGGTCCGATCTCGCAATGACGGGGGGGTGGTGACGGTGATCGCCGAATCATCGGTTCCCACAGTGCAATCGCTGATCCGCTGGGATCCGGTCGGCCACGCAGAGGCGGAGCTGGCGGCCCGCACCGAGGTCGCCCTGCCGCCGAGTGTGCACATGGCCGCTCTCGACGGCGCCGCCGATGCGGTCGCGGCGCTGCTCGACGAAATCGGCTTGCCCGATAGCGCCGAGCTGCTCGGCCCGGTGGAGCTGCCGGCGGGCGCGCGCCGACCGCCGGGGACTCCGGCCGACGTTGCGGTGATCCGGATGCTGGTGCGGGTCCGTCGTGAGCAGGGCCTGGCGCTGGCGGCCGAGCTGCGGCGCGGCGTCGCCGTCACCAGTGCCCGGCAAACCGACGAGCCGGTCCGGGTGCAGATCGACCCGCTACACATCGGCTAGGAGCGCGCGTCGGTAACGGTTCACTTGGAGCTGGCGCAGCGCGTCATAAATCTCCAGCCGGACCACCCGCCCTGCACTGCCGAATTATCGACGAACACGCGCCGATCATCACAGAGGCGCGGCTCACCGCTTCCGCGCGGTGACGAGCAGGTATTCCCAGCCCACGAGGCCGTCACGGAGGTGCCTCTCGGCGAGTTCGACGAGCTGGGCGTCGAGCGTGGCGGCGAGCACCGAATTGTTGCCGATGGTGCGGTAGGCGTTGATCGTCGGGCCGTAATGGCTCTTGAAGTAGTTGCGGCCGCGTCGGCCACCGCGGTCGTGCCAGCACCTGCACTGGGGTTCGAATCATCACTGCCATCGCCCGGCAACGCCGCGGTGCCCATCGATGCGGTTACCGCCTCGGGGTCGGGCCTCGATCCGGACATCTCGGTGGCCAACGCCGCCCTGCAGTCGGCGCGGATCGCCGCTGCTCGGCGTCTGGCACCCGAAACGGTTGCGGCACTGGTGCGTGACCACACCGCCGGTCGCGCATTGGGCTTCCTGGGGGAGACCGTAGTCAACGTCGTCGTACTCAAACCTTGCGCTAGATCAGCGGCAGCCACGCTGATGATTACCGTCGGTGCACTGTCCGGGCCTTCTGTGCGCAGCGACGCGTCGATTGCCTCGAGCAGGTCGCGCGCGGCCTCGACAGTAAAGTAGTCACCACGACCCTTGGCCGGCACTTGCTCGAGACATGTTATCTGGAATCGGATTTCGACTCGGTCGCCGCGCAGGCTCGCGGTGATCTTCGGGGTACCATCTGAGGAGCTGAGCCGAATCGCGTTGGCGGCCAGCGCTGTTATGACGCGGGTCAGCACCGCGGCATCGGAAATCACGTCGGGAATGTCTTCCGGCACTTCAACATTCACGGCATGCCGACCGGTCCCGAGTTCGTCGAGCGCCGCGGCCACGACTTCGGCCACGTCGACCTGACGTATCCGCACATCGAGCGCACCAGCCCGTGCCCTGGCCACATCTTCCAGTTGGTTCGCTAGCACGCCGATCCGGTCCACCGCGCGCTCCAGCGTGTCGATCGGCTCACCCTCCCGCGCCGCAGCCGGTGTGGCACGTAGCGCCACGACGGCCCGCTTCGCAGAGTCGACGCCGTCGACAAGGGCACGGCCGGCGGCGGCTGCCATTGCGGTTCGCATACGCTCACTCTGGGCCTGCTGTTCGGCGCCCGCGGCCCGCTCGCTGAGCTTGCGCTGGCTTAAGTACTCGGCGATCTGCGCCGCGCATGCGGTGAAAATCTCCAGGTCGGCCGCCGATAGGGCCGGACCGCGCGCGCCCAGCATCGACGAAGGATCCAACTCAGCCTGTACGGTGGCCTGCTCGGGCAGCTCCGGGAAATCAGTCCCGCAGCTGGCGCTGACGATCCAGGTGTCGTCATGCGTTCCTTCGGTGCGACGTTGCAGCACGCTCAACCCCTTCAACCCGAACGTCTCACGCACCAACTCCAACAATTGGGGGAGCCCGCCTTCGCCGCGCAATAGCGACTCGGCCATCGACGTCAGCACCGCGGCCTCCGCGATCGAACGGGTTGCCAAGCGCCGGCGCCGAGCGCTGACTTCTACTGTCCAGCTCACCAGCAGCGCCACCGCGACATACACGACCAGTGCCAGCGCATCGTTGAACAGCGCGACCCGGAGCGAATACAGCGGCCGGGTCAAAAAGATATCCGCGGCCGTCACGGAAACCACCGCGGCTATCAGCGCGGAATACCACCCACCCGCGACGGCTATCAGGACGATCACGAGCAGATACACCAGCAGATCACTCGGCAGGCTCAGCCGCGACCGGGCCAGTCCAAACAGGATCGTCACCGCCGGCAACAGCAGCGCCATCAGCATCAGCGCCCGGAGCCGCCGGCGCAGACCGACACCGCGTAGCTGCGGGAGCCGTGTGTTGGCCGTCGCTGAGGATGACGAGCGGAGCGCTTCCACGCGTGGCTCTCATCGTCGACTGCGTGGGACGGGAGGCGCCAACAATATGCGTAAGTCCTTCGGTAGTGGGGCCAAAGGTCCTGAGTTTGCTTCCGTCGGCTTCTGTCAGATTGCTACGAGCGTCGTCAGGGTCGCGCCGCTTGCGCTTAACCTGGAAGAGGCCGCTGATCGCCTGTTGCGTGATTTGCGCAGCCCTCTCTGCCAACCTGGGTTGAGGCACCCGCCCCTGACAATTAGTGACCCGAGGGCGGGATGGAGAGACTCACCGGTATGACGAACAAAGTGACGACATTGGTACAAGCGACCGGGATCGAAGATCCTGGTCGGCTGGCTGACGATGCAACGCAACGCCCCGATCCTGAGCTGCCTGAACGGGCCCAGCGGCGACCGTTCACTGCGAAGTACAAGCTGGAGGTGCTGGCCGAATACGACGCGGCGCCCGATGGTGAGAAGGGTGCGGTGCTGCGCCGTGAGGGGCTGTATTCCAGCCACATCGCCTAGTGGCGCAAATCCCGCGACGTCGGCGCGCTGGCGGGGCTGGCTGCCCCGCGCGGGCGCAAGCGGCGCAACCCACAAGCCGAGCGCATCGCCCGCTTAGAGGCCGAAAAGCCTCGACTGGAGCAGCAGTTGGCTAAGACCCGCGCCGTGGTGGCTGTCCAGGCAAAACTGCACGCTCATGCGGGTGATCGGTGTCAAGTGCGGGGTCCGTCGAGCCTGGTGAGCAGCTCTAGGTAGACCTTCTGTCTGCCCGGTGTTGAGCGTCTCTTTCTATGACGACCACGGTGGGGCGGCGCGTCAGTGTTGTTGAGCTGCGGCGGTGTGCAAGGTGTCGCGGTCGTGGGTCGGGGCAGTGATGATGCCTTGTGGGGCAAGCGGAGTGCCGATAGTTGCGGGGGCCGGGGCTGGTGCGGAAGGGTGCAACACCGATCGCCCCTTGCCGATGACGATGGGCGGCGAGGCGGTGGACCCTATGCCAGGAGCCCAACGCGGTGATCATCGTTGCCGACCCCCACGAGGCCCAGGCTGGGCTACGCGAGGGCCGGCTGGTGTGCCCGGCCTGTGGTGGGCGGTTCCTACAAGCATGGATTCTCGCGGCCGCGGCGGGTGCGTACCTGCGGCGGCGGGCGTCGCCACCTACGTCTGGCTCGGGTGCGCTGTACGAACCCGGCGTGCGGGCGCACGCACGTGCTGCTGCCGGCCTGGTGTGTGCCGGGTCGGGCCGACGATGCCAGCACCATCGGCGCGGCGCTGAGCGCCGCTGCCGCCGGCCAGGGGCATCGGCCGATTGCATCTGCGACGTCCCTGAGGAAACCCTGCGGTATGTGACCGCGTCGCTGCACGCGCACCGGCGCGAGATCGGCACCCGCGTCGGGCGACGCTCGGGCACGGCACGCACGCAAGCCAAGCTGGTGTTGCGCTGGTTCCGCGACGATGCCCCGATCCGACTGCTCGCGTTGGAGGCCGGGCTGCCGATCTCCACCTCCTACCGGTATCTGCACGAGGCGATCGACGTGATCGCCGACCAGGCTCCTGACCTGCACGACGTGCTCGACCAGGCGAAACGGGAAGGCTGGTCGCACGTGATGCTGGACGGGACGCTGGTCGAGATCGACCGGGTGAACGAGCGCACCGAGGTCGGCCATCACCGGTGGTATTCGGGCAAGCACAAGACTCAGGGTGGCAATGTGCAGATACTGGCCGACCCCGCTGGGTTCCCGGTGTGGTCCAGTGAGGTCGAGCCGGGCAGCACGCACGACATCACTGCCGCTCGCATGCATTGTCTGGGCGCGCTGTACAAGGCGGCCGCCGACGGTGTGCCAACCTTGGCCGATAAGGGCTACGAAGGCACCGGCATCGGAGTACACACCCCCATCAAGGGCCGCAACCTCGACATCGCCAACCAGAGCTACAACACGCTGCTCACCGCGGCACGAGCCATCGGGGAACGCGCCAACGCCGAACTCAAAGGACGCTGGCGATGCCTTCGCCGAATCCGTCTGTGCCCGAACAGAATCGGCCAGATCGTCGCAGCCGCGGTCGTACTATCAACCCTGCAAAGGGGACACTTGTCCTGCTTTTCGTTCATGGTTCGAGTGCCTCTAATTGTTTTAGGGAAAAGACCGGCGTTCTGTTTTTCAGGTAATTTTCGTTCACAAAGGGTGAACCCTGCGCGTATTTAGCGGCACTGTCCGTTACCAGGTCAAGCACCTCTGGCCTCATCATTTTCTCCGGTGGCTTTACTCCATCTACCAACATGCTTCTAATTAGGCTGCCGCTAAAGCGCTGAGCTTTCGAGTCGTGGCCGCAAAGAGCCGAGTTGGTGATTTCCGAACATTCCGGGCAGTACCAGTTCTCCCTGAGAAATACTGGCTTTATGGACAGTTTGTGTCGGTATTGCTTGAGGAGATTCTGCGCGTCATATGGGCCGTAGAAGTCGCCCACTCCTGCGTGATCTCGGCCAAACATGTGATGCGTGCATCCGAGATTCGTCCTCAGGATTGCATGGAAAATTGCTTCCCTGGGGCCCGCATACCGCATGTCCCACAGCGTGAAGGTCACCATGTGCACTTCATCGCGAAAGTACCTGTTGGTTCGCAGAGCGTCCTGTGCCAAAAGTATTGCTTCGTCTATGTAATCCCCAATCCTCTTCTCGCCTATGATTGCATTGACCAGCACTCCCGTGTTCAGGATATCAACGGGAATGTCTTCATTGGCGGCAAACCAGGCCTGTTTCATTAACGCTTCGTGACCGGTATGCGGAACATTTCTCGTTTGGTGGGCGACGACGTGCTTCCACCCCTTCCTGCTTAACGCATCCGCGTGCTGCCTTGGTGTGAACCAGTAGCGCTTAAATGGCTCGTTGAAGACGGGCTTGTTTATGAGTGTAATCCCGCCACCGATGAACCTATCCGCGTAGGCCATCGTCCTCTTCACGCCAGGGTGCCCGGTGTCCGTCGTGCCGTATGTTTTCTCGGACATGCGTTCCAGGTCATATCCGTATATCTCTTCAATTTCGAAAACTGCCATTGGCGCGCCAATATAGTCAAGAACTACGCTGTCTCCTTCCTTTAGATTGAGTTTCTTGATATTCGCCGTCGACATGTCGAACACTATGGGCATGCTCCAAAGTGTTCCGTCCGGGAGTTCCATGTCCGTCAAGACCCCGTCAACCTCATCCTTACGCATAAATCCTGTTAGAGGGGTGAAGAAACCGTAGGCAAGGCTGATTACTTCGTGTGCGATCGCCCTTTTTACCGGAACCCGCCGCATGCCTTTTATCTTCCTTGCGGCGTCCACGGTTGACACTCTATCCACTATCGGTTTTCCGTTGTGTCCTGCGTAATTCATGTTACGGCCCCTCATTCTCAAATATGGATTTGGCAGCTTTGGCTCGGGTGGTCACCCGGGCTCGCGGCGGGACGTCGGGTGTCGCCTCGGTGAAGGTCTTCTTTTCGCACGATGCGTTGGCGCACGGCCATTTACGTTTCCGCCACACCATCTGTGGCCGGTTCGGTCCGATCTTGATATCGCGTGGGCGGATGGTGACCCAACCGCGTGAACGGCGGGACCGGGTGTGGCACTTCGTGCACCCGCCGACGTACCCCTGGGGCGGTGTGCACCGTGACTACCCGCACGCCATCGTCATTGCGGTGCACCGCGTCAACGACGATGTCTTCGAGACCGAGCAGCAATGGACTACCGTTGGACAATGCTCGCGCCTTTCTTGTGGCTAGATGTGTGAGACCACCCGGTTCACAAGGGCACGAGCCCTCAATCGATCACCGACACGATCCGAATCGGTCACACCAGACCCCCATCAAGTCGGAAGAGCCGGTTTGCGGTGGGGCGCGGAACGGGGACAACTGCGCAGCGGGCGCCGCGGAACCCGCATGGGCGCACATCATCGCAGCATCCTGGGCCCACATCTCGTTGCAGGCGGCTTCGCTGGCGGCGGCTCGCCGAAGGGAATCAACGTGCTCACGGTCGCCGAGGAACCGGCATACTCGTACGTCGCGACCGCGTCTTGGACCTCGATCTCGGCGTAGTGGGTTTCGGTGGCCGCGAAGGCCGGCGTGTTCTGTCTGAAAAAATTGATCGCGATCAGCGCCGTCAATAGCGCCCGGTTGGCCGCGATCACCGGCGGGGGCACCGTCATCACGCATGCCGCCTCGTAGGCCGCCGCCGCCGCGGCTTGGGCGGCGGTGGCCGACAGCCATGCCACATACCGGATTGCCGCGCTGGCCATTGCCACCGAGGCGGGCCCCAGCCACTCCTGTCCGGTCAGCCCTGAGATCACCGACGAGTAGCTGCTTGCCATGGACTCCAGTTCGACGGCTAACGCGTCCCAGGCCGCCGCAGCAGCCAGCATCGGCCCCGACCCGGTACCGGCATACATGCGCCCGGAGTTGACCTCCGGCAGCGAACGCCGCGAAATCCAGCACCAACACTCTCCCGAGTCCAAGGCTCCTGATGACATGAAGTCCAAGCCAGCGAGTCGGTTCGGACGCTGACCTCGGGGTTTCGGCGCGGATACTTTCTGGGGGTTCACTGCGGATATCGACGAAACCGCAGGTCGGCTCGATCCACCGAGGCTGAAACGCCGTAAATGCGTTGCGGCGCGCGCGGTTCACTTTTGCGCCATGTCATCAGGAGTCCTGGGGTCAGACCACCGCCAGCTGATCCTTCTCACCGTTGACCCCGCCACGGCCCCGTGTTGGCGGCTACGCGGGTGCGCGATGATGGGCAGCGTGCTCACGAGATGTGTAGCCCGCATTCGGTTTTGGGGTGTCCTGGCCAGCGGCCACTGCGCCGGTCGGCGCCCGGAGCCGGTTTTGCCGTGCACGGGGCGCAGCCGATCGACGTGTAGCCCTCGTCGATCAGCGGGTTGACCAGCACATTGTTTTCGGCGATGTAGTCGGTCATGTCCTGATCCGACCAGGCGGCCAACGGGTTGACCTTCACCAGGTTGAACTTCTCATCGAAGCTGATCAACGGGGCGTTGGTGCGAGTCGGCGCGTCAACCCGGCGAATACCGGTGACCCACGCCGAATACCCGCGTAGCGCGGTGCTCAGCGGGACGACCTTGCGCAGCCGGCAACACTCGTTGGGGTCGCGGGCGAACAGGTCTTTGCCCAGCATTGCGTCCTGCTCGGCCACCGTGTGCGCTGGGGTGAGGTTGAGCAACCGGATGTCATAGGTTAGCTTGACCGCATCACGGGTGCCGATGGTCTCCGGGAAGTGATAGCCGGTGTCCAAAAACAGCACCTGCACACCTGGGCGCACCTTGGCCGCCAGATCCACCAGCACCGCGTCCTCCATGTTGGAGGCCACCACATAGCCGTCGGCGCCGAAGGTCTCGTCGGTCCAGCCCAACAGCTCGATCGCACCAGCTCCATCCATCTCGGCGGCACCACGCGCCGCCAACTCATACAGCTCCGCCTCGGTAAAACCGCGCGGCGGATCGCTCACCCGCGCCTCGGTCTGCGGCTGTGGTGAATCGTTCATGCCATGCCTCCATCTGATGCCTGCTGCGTGAAATCCCCAGACGTATCAGACCATTCGAGCGGAGTGCCGGATAGGCGGGTAGGGACCGACGTCCCGCTCGTTCGGGACGTTAGTCACTTCTGTTTTGCGTCTGAGTTAATGCGGCAGGAGCGGCAAAAAAATACCCAGCCAGATGTGGGCGTGTCGGATACGTCTGGAGGATTGTCATGTCATCTGCTGAACCCCGTGTTGCGCGACATTCGTTTTGAGGATGGCGGCGACATGCGCGGTGCACACGGTTTCCTGCGGTTTGGGGCGTCAGCTTGACGATGAGACGCGCCTGCCGGTCGGCGAATATGCGGTTGAGAGGCCCAGTGGTGTGGTGAAGAACACAGACTTCACCAATTTTCGGTGGCGCGAGTTCAGCCAGGCCTGACCCGCGGGGGCCGCAGCAGACGGCCACCGGTGATGACCACAATCAGCTGCCACCCCGAGAGGGGCAGCGCGGAGCCGAAAAAGCGCCGGACCGCCGCGGCGGCGGCGCCCAACGCGTCGACCGCATAGGCCAGGGGCGTAAGACCCGCCACGGGCAAGGCGGGATCCTCACAGGCCAGGTTGACCCGGGCGTGGGCCATGACGGCGCGCTGATGAAGCCATTCGCTACCGGCGCGTGCGGCGCGCAGCCAGCCGCGCACGGTGCCGGCCGACACGCCCAACCGCTCGCCAATCGGCCGATGCCCCTGGCCGCCGACAAGGGGCGATCGGTGTTGCACCCTTCCGCACCAGCCCCGGCCCCCGCAACTATCGGCGCTCCGCTTGCCCCACAAGGCATCATCACTGCCCCGACCCACGACCGCGACACCTTGCACACCGCCGCAGCTCAACAACACTGACGCGCAGCCCCACCGTGGTCGTCATAGAAAGAGACGCTCAACACCGGTGGGAAAGGGGCGCAAACCGCGGCGGGCGCTGCCGCCGAGCGAGAAGCGGGAGCTGTTCACCTCGGTGCTGACGGGGCAGTTCACCCGGCGGCAGGCCGCTGCGAAGTGGCGGATCGACCGCACCACGGTGACGATGATCTGCCGGTCGGGGAAGGAGGCCGCCCTGGCGGCGCTGCCGGCGAGGCCAGGGCGTCCGGGCAAGAGCCGCCGAGCAGGTCGAGTTGGAGGAAGTCAGGGCGGAGCTGGAGCAGCTGCGGGCCACAATCACCGGGCAGGCGGTGGAGCTTCATCTGTACCGGGGAAAATCGCGTTGAGACTGAACCGCCGGCCCAGTCCCGGCCCGTGTGGGCGCATCCGTCAAGGCCGGCATCTGCGGGCTGGTCGGTCACGCGGTGGTGCGCGGCTGGCCGGCCCGGGCGGCGTGTCGGGTGCTGGACGCGGACGACACGCGGGTGGCCCGCTGGGCCGCGCGCCGCGCCGCCGGCACCGCCGACCGCCTAGCCAACTACCTGCACTCCACCGGCCGCGACCAGCCCCAACCCCCTACTGGGCCGGCTACAACGCCAACCTGCTCATCGATCAGGTCAGCTTCACCGCCCACAGCCTGCGCGCCCACCGCCGAAAGCCGCTACAGTAAGCCCCCGTCACCGGTGAGCAGTTTCACCGAGCAAGACTGAGCACTTTCGATGAGCGTCATCAAAGCAGTGGGTTGGAGGCCGGCGTGATTACTTTGTGCGGATCCGGACCGAGAAGGTGACGGGGTGTCGACTGCGCGCAGAAGTCGACGACCACAGCTGAACCTCAGGTATGAGCCTTGTCCGATTGGAGCGGAACAGAATTCAGCGATTGAACTCGGAGATTATCTCGTCGACCGGATCGGGCATCGCGGGCCGCAACCGCTCGGGTCAGCCTCATTCCGTGATTCGCGTCGACAATGCCAACGACAATGCCAACTGTGAACACCAGCAACTCGCTTGGCATCTGGCCCAGGGATTGGCTGAGCGCACAGATCTGTACTAGCCCGCTGAGCTGGCCGGATTGAAACTGCCCGGAAGGCGACTCCCGAGCAATCACCCTGTGACCACGGCATCGCTATCAAACGATCGACCGTGACCGGCTCGCCCACGTTTGACCTTGGGTTGCCCGGCCACCGTGACGGCGAGTATTTCCCCGCCGTCCTGGTCGAGGGCCATGAGTTGGACTTGCCAGAGCACCGTGCGCAGGCCGCCGATCCGGGTCGTGCCGATCGGCGGTGAAGCACTGGACTCTTGGCTCGAAGTGCTCGTGCACTACACCCGCGCTGCCTTCGGCGAACTGTAGCCCGGCACCCCAGGCATATGGCCCGCTCTGCTGTTGACTTTACTGCCATGTGTGGGCATTCTTCGGCGGTTGGTACGGCTCCGGTAAGGGCCGAAGGTCACCACACCCGCAGGGAGGTTGGGACTTTCGGCGCTATTCTGCTGCGCCTGCCGAGCGGCATCGTGATCGCGGTAGGACGAACGCTGCCAGACCATGCTGAGGATTGGAGAGTGGAATGACTGCGACCACGGAGACCCGCCGGCCCGTCGCGGGCCGGATGCCCGGCCACATGAACGTCCTGCTGGCCGAAGTCCCCTACACCGACCTGGAGGAGATGGACGCGGCCCACCAGGAATTCCCGACCGCGGATGTGGCGCTCGTCGTCGGCGCCAACGACGTCACCCGCCGCCCGGGCAACCCCGTGTCGGGGATGCCGATCCTCAACGTCGACCAGACCAAGAGCGTCATCATGATCAAGCGATCCATGCGGCCCGGCTACGCCGGTATCGACAACGAGCTGTTCACCAACCCCAAGACCGGCATGCTGTTCTGCGACGCCAAGGCCGGCCTCGCCGAGATCAGCGCCGCCATCAAAGCGTTGGTGAGCAGCTGATGGCGACCATGCGCGCCTGGGAGGTGAACCAACCCGGCCCCGTCGATTCGGGTCCGCTGCGCCTCGTTGAACGGCCCGTCCCCGAACCCGGTCCCGGTCAGCTCCGCATCCGCGTCTCGATGTGCGGGGTGTGCCGCACCGACTTGCACCTGATCGAAGGAGATCTCCCTGCACACCAGCCCCACACCATCCCCGGCCACGAAGTGGTCGGCTATGTCGACCGCCTCGGCGAGGGCTGCGCAGACCACCAGCTCGGTCAGCGCGTCGGCGCGGCCTGGCTGGCGCGGACCTGCGGACACTGCCGCTTCTGCTGCCAGCACCGCGAAAACCTGTGCCTGGCGCCCACGTTCACCGGGTGGGACATCGACGGGGGCTTCGCCGAGTACATGGTGGCCGACGAACAGTTCGTCTACCAGCTTCCCGACTGCTTCGAGGACGACACCGTAGCCCCGCTGCTGTGCGCCGGGATCATCGGCTACCGGGCGCTGCGTCGTGCCGAGCTTCCCACCGGCGGGCGACTGGGCATGTACGGCTTCGGCGGGTCCGCCCACCTGACCGCCCAGGTAGCACTCGCGCAGGGCGCGACCCTGCATGTCATCACGCGCTCGGCCGAGGATCAAGAGCTGGCCCGCGCCCTGGGAGCGGCGTCCGTTGGTGGCAGCAACGACCGGCCACCGGAGCCACTGGATGCGGCCATCCTCTTCGCCCCGGCCGGCGATCTCGTCCCTCCCGCCTTAGCGGCGCTCGACCGCGGTGGCACCCTGGCCGTCGCCGGCATTCACTTGACCGACATCCCCCCGCTGCACTACCAAACCCACCTGTTTCAGGAACGTACATTGCGCAGCGTGACCGCCAACACCCGTGAAGACGGCCAAGAGCTGCTGGCCGTCGCCGAGCGCATCGGCATGCGGGTCACCACCACGCCTTACCCGTTCGAGGCCGTCGACAAGGCAGTGTCAGACCTCGCCCACGACCGGTTCAGCGGGGCAGCAATCATCCGGGTAGCCCCAGCGGCAGATCGCCGGCGGTCATCAAGCGTTATGCAGCGGAGGTGATGTCATACAAACCGCCTTAGCACGGGCCGCCACGGAGCGACGAGGAGATACTTGCTCTGTGATCGTGAGCCAGCAGACGAAAACGCTTGCCCGGCAATGTAAAAGATCTTCGCTCCTGGCACCCCCGTCATGCGCCACCGGCCACATCGGGCGCACAGGCAGGCCCGGAATAGTGCGCCATGGCTGCCGCGACATTCCCCTGTTCTCCCTGAGACGAACTGGATATCGTGGGTGGGTGGTGTGGCAGCGATGACTCTGGGAGCGATGACCCCCGATATCGCGATGATTCTGTCTGGGCACGGTCGAGACCGCACTGGGCTCCTCGACATCTTGTGGAGTGTGCAGCGCGACGCCGGCTACATCTCCCGCGAGGCCGCCGCCGGGATCGCCGAATGGTTGGGGCTGTCCGCCGAGGATGTGTTGGAGACGGCGACCTTCTACCATTTCTTTCACACCACGCCCTCGGGCCGTCACCGAATTTATCTGAGCAACACCGTCATCGCGAAGATGCACGGCTACCACCAGGTGCATGAGGCCCTGGAACGGGCGACGGGGACACGATTCGGCGGGCCGGGATCGGCCGACTTCGGATTGTTTGAGACCGCATGCATCGGCTTGAGCGACCACGAACCGGCGATGCTCATCGACGATGTCGTGTTCACCGACCTGACACCGGCTTCGGTCGGCGAGATCATCGAGGGACTGAAAAAGGGTGCTTCTCCGGCGCAGATCGCCAATCCGGCCGGCCTGCCACGCGACGATGTGGCGTATGTCGATGCGCTGACACGTACCATTGTGCATACCTCGGGTCCGGTGTTCTTCTGCGGTGACACCGATTACCGCGCGTTGTTGCGCCGCTGCACAGCGATGTCGCCCGAGGATGTGATCGCCACCGTCTCCGAGTCTGGCCTGCGGGGACGGGGCGGCGCGGGTTTCCCCACCGCCAACAAGTGGAAGTTCTGCCGCGCAGCCGCCGGCGACGAGAAGTACATCATCTGCAACGCCGATGAGGGCGAGCCCGGCACCTTCAAGGACCGGGCGTTGCTGACCTACTCACCCAAGCAGGTGTTCGCCGGCATGGCGATCGCGGCCCACGCCGTGGGCGCCCGACGCGGAATCCTTTACCTGCGTGCGGAGTACGCGTATCTGCGGGACTACCTTGCACGGCAGCTCGACGAGCTACACGAGGAGGGAGTAGTCGGCGACGGGTTCGACATCCGTATCCAGTTGGGTGCCGGGGCCTACATCTGCGGCGACGAATCCGCGCTCATCGAGTCCTGCGAGGGTAAGCGCGGAACGCCGCGACTCAAGCCGCCTTTCCCGGTCGAGTGCGGTTTCCTGGGCAGGCCGACGGTGGTCAACAACGTCGAGACGTTCGCCGCGGCGAGCCGGATCATGCAAGAGGGCGCCGGGTGGTTCGCGGCAATGGGGGTAGCGGGGTCGACTGGCACCCGGCTGATCAGCATCGCCGGCGACTCCGCCCCCGGGATCTATGAGGTGGAGTGGGGGGTTACGTTGCGCGAGGTGCTCGACATCATCGGCGCGGACAACCCTCGGGCCGTACAGATCAGCGGTCCCTCAGGGGAGATGCTCTCGGTGGCCGCCGACGCCGACCGCAGGCTCGCCTATGACGATCTGTCCTGCAACGGCTCCTTCATGGTGTTCAACCACGAACGTGACCTGATCGACATCGTTGGGGACTTCATGCAGTTCTTCGTCGACGAATCGTGCGGCATCTGTGTGCCCTGTCGAGCGGGCAACGTGATGCTGCGGCAGAAGGTCGGCCTGGTAGCCGCGGGTCGGGCGGTCCGGTCCGATCTCGACGACATGGTTGCCTGGGGTGGGATCGTCGCTCACACCAGCCGATGCGGGCTGGGTGCCACCTCGCCCAATCCGATCCTGACCACGCTGAAGAAGTTCCCGGAGATTTATTCGGCACGGCTTCGTGAGTGTAACGGCGACGTGCTGGCGTCCTTCGACCCAGCGGCTGAGCTGACAGGTTATGCCCAAGCCGTCGCCGAACTCGCGCCGCAGGAGTTGCTGTGACCATCGAGATCGAGATCGACGGCACCACCGTCACCACCGAGGCGGGCAGGACGCTCGTCGATGTCGCCGACGAGGCGGGGGTCTACATCCCGACCTTGTGCTATCTGCCCGAACATCCGGTCCTGGGGACCTGCCGGGTGTGTTCGGTCAAGGTGAACGGCGCGGTCGCCGCCGCTTGTGCGGTCGAGGTCAGCGACGGGATGCGGGTGGAGGTCAACGACCCGCAGGTCACCGATGCGCGTAAGGCGTTGGTGGAGATGCTGTTCTCCGAGGGCAACCATAATTGCCCCAGTTGTGAGAAGGCCGGCCGGTGCGCGCTGCAGGCGGTCGGCTACGAGGTGGACATGATGGTGTCGCGTTTCCCCTACCAATTTCCTAAGCGGGTCGCCGACCATGCGTGCGACACGATCTGGCTCGAGCGCGACCGCTGCATCTTCTGCCAGCGTTGCGTGGAGTTCGTCCGGGATCGCGAGACGGGCAAGAAGATCTTCAACATCAGCAGGCGCGGAACGCACGCCCGTATCGAGGTCGATGTCGAACTGGCCAACAAGATGCCCCCCGAGCAGGTCCGCGAGGCCGTCGACATCTGTCCCGTGGGCACGATACTCGAAAAAGGGGTCGGCTACGACGAGCCCATCGGCGAGCGGCGCTACGACGTCGAATCGGTGAAGGACCGGGCGCTGGAACCATCACGGAGGCATAGAAAGTGATAACTTCAGGCGCGAATGAGGTTGCGTCCCATGAACTTCCGGCCACCCCGCTCGACCCCGAGCTGGCCGCCAAGCGGGCCGGGAAGATCAAGGTCTCCATGATCAGCCTGTGCGGCTGCTGGGGATGCACGTTGTCGCTGCTCGACATCGATGAGCGGATGATCGACCTGCTGGACAAAATCACCATACTGCGGTCGTCGTTCACTGACATCAAGCGCATTCCGGAGCGGTGCGCGATCGGCTTCATCGAGGGCGGGGTGGCCAACGAGGACAACATCGAGACACTGCGGCACTTCCGGGACAACTGCGACGTCCTGATTTCGGTCGGCGCCTGCGCCATCTGGGGCGGCGTCCCATCGCTGCGTAACCTGGTCGGGCTCAAGGATTGTCTGGCCGAGGCCTACCCGGACTCCCCGACGACGCCGCCAGACGCCAGCCCGGTGGTGCCCTACGACCGTCGGATCCCGATCCTCACCAACAACGTCTATCCGTGCCACGAGGTCGTGCAGATGGACTACTTCGTCCCGGGCTGCCCGCCGAGCGCGGACGCGATCCTCGAAGTCCTGGAGGACCTGGTCAACGGACGTCCCGTGAATCTACCCAAGTCGCTCAACCATTTCGACTGATCGGGGAACGGCCGCCATGGCAAACACACTCGTCATCGATCCGGTCACCCGCATCGAGGGACACGGAAAGGTCGTCATCGAACTCGATGACGACCGCAACGTCACCGACGCCAAGCTGCATGTGGTGGAGTTCCGCGGCTACGAGAAGTTCATTCAGGGCCACCCGTACTGGGAAGCACCGGTTCTCATGCAGCGGATCTGTGGGATCTGCTTCGTCAGCCACCACCTCGGCGGGGCCAAGGCCCTCGACGACATGATCGGGATAGGGCCGGCGTCGGGGACTTGTCTCACCCCGACCGCAGTCAAGATGCGCCGGCTGGGTCACTACGCGCAGATGCTGCAATCGCACGTCACCGCCTACTTCTACCTGGTGGTCCCGGAGATGTTGTTCGGGATCGACGCCGCACCCGAGCAGCGCAACTTCATCGGATTGATCGAGGCCAACCCCGGTCTCATCAAACGTGTTGTCCGGCTGCGCAAGTGGGGCCAGGAGGTCATCGAGGCCGTGTTCGGAAAACGCATGCACGGCATCTCGGCGGTGCCCGGCGGGGTGAACAAAAGCCTCACCGCGGCCGACGTGGACCGATTGCTGCGCGGCGAAGACGGATTGTCCTCCATCGACGAGGTCATCGACGACGCTCAGCTGGGTCTGCAGATGTTCTACGACTTCCACGACGAGCACCGTGCCCAAGTCGACGGCTTCGCCACCGTGTCGGCGCTCAACATGTGCCTGGTGGACGATGACGGCAACGTCGACTACTACGACGGGCGGCTGCGGGTCATCGACGAACAGAAGAAGCTCGTACGCGAATTTGATTACCGCGACTACCTCGACCACTTCTCCGAGGGCGTCGAGAAGTGGACCTACATGAAGTTCCCGTTCCTCACCGACCTCGGCCGCGACGCGGGGTCGGTGCGGGTGGGCCCGCTGGCCCGGCTCAACGTCACGCAGACGCTATCGACCCCGATCGCCGCCGAAGCGCTGGAGAAATTCCACGCCTACACTGGCGGACGCGCCAACAACATGACGCTGCACACTAACTGGGCGCGCACCATCGAAATCATCCACGCCGCCGAGGTCGTCAAGGACCTGCTCAACGACCCCGACCTGCAAAAGGATGACCTGGTGGTGTCACCGGGTGCGGACGCCTGGGTCGGGGAGGGGGTCGGTGTGGTGGAAGCCCCCCGGGGGAGCCTGCTGCACCACTACCGCGCTGATCGCGAAGGCAACGTCACCTTCGCCAACCTGATCGTGGCCACCACCCAGAACAACCAGGTGCTCAACCGGACGGTACGCAGCGTCGCCGAGGACTATCTCGGGGGCCAGAGCGAAATCACCGAGGGCATGATGAACGCCATCGAGGTGGGGATCCGCGCCTACGATCCCTGCCTAAGCTGCGCCACCCACGCCCTGGGGCAGATGCCGTTGATTGTCACCGTTGTGGACGCGCAGGGGCGGGTGGTCGATGAACGCCGACGCTGAACCAACCCGCGTGGCGCTTGGGTTCTTGGAGAACCCCACCTGCCTGATCTACGGCATCGGCAACGACGGACGTCAGGACGACGGATTGGGCTGGGCCTTCATCGAAAGGCTCGAACAACTTTGTCCTCGGCCTCACGCATGCCTGCGCCGCACCTATCAGCTCAGCCTCGAAGACGCCGACCTGATCAGCCGATACACCCGAGTGTTGTTCGTGGACGCCACCAAAGACCCCACCGTCGAATCATTCACCCTGACCCGTCCCAAGCCCAAGCTGGACTTCAGCTTCACCTCGCACGCACTCTCCGTGCCGGCCATCCTGGCGACCAGCCAGCAGTGCTTCGAACGCGTCCCCGACGCCTACCTGCTGGCGATCCGCGGCTACCAATGGGAACTGCAGCAGGGACTGACCAGCCCGGCACAACACAACCTCAGCGATTCCGTGGAGTTCTGGTCGCCGACACCGCGTTAGCACTAGCACGTCACACTAAGCGGCACGGTGCACTCGTGGGACGAAATCGCAGCGGCACGGCTCGCCGCATGGTCTGTACCCGGCGTCAGGGACGTCGAAGACCATTTCGTCATCTCGTAATTGATCTATTGAGCTTTCGCTTGCTACCTCTACATGACGTACGCCCTCGCGCACGCTTTACGTCGGATCGCGTTCGCCGACCCGCAGCGGCCGAAGCTGAGTCACTACGCTCACTACAGGCCGAGCAGCAGACTGATCACACATAATGGTCGGTGCAGGTAACCGGGGATGCTTCGGTTCGGAAATCGGGAGGTGTAGTGAGCGTTACGGTTCGGAACGTCCATGCGGTCGAGATCCTCGATTCCAGGTCTCGCCCGACGCTTTCGGTCACTCTAGAGGCCGGCGACGGCCTTCGGGTGCATGCCGGAGTGCCGGCTGGAGCCTCGACGGGAAGTCGTGAGGCGGTCGAACGTCGGGATGGCGATCCGAAGCGCTACTCCGGTCAGGGCGTGCTTGGCGCCGTGAGTTCGGTCAACGGTGAGATTCTGGAGGCCTTCCGCGACCGCAGCTTCCAGAGTCTCGCCGACCTTGATCACGCGCTTATCGATCTGGACGGTACTGAGAACAAGTCCCGCCTCGGGGCTAACGCCATTGTGGGCGTGTCAATAGCGGCGTCTCGCGCGTTCGCTGCCGTTGCGGGCACGTCGCTGTGGGAGTCTTTCGTGGGATCAGTGAACTCACCGCGCCTGCCAGTGCCGCATTTCAATGTCCTCAATGGCGGTGTGCACGCGCTCAACCAACTCGATTTTCAGGAGTTCATGCTTGCCCCGCTGGGGGCGCCGACGATCGCCGAGGCGGTGCGCGCGGGCTCAGAGGTCTACGCGGCGTTGCGTGGGTTGTTGAATTCTCGCGGACTTGCGGTGGGCCTTGGCGACGAAGGCGGATTCGCGCCGGAGATTACCCAGCCAGAGCAGGCACTCGAATTGCTGGTCGAGGCGATCAGCGTGGCCGGCTATACGGCCGGACGCGAGGGCATCGCCATCGCGATCGATCCTGCGTCCAGCGAATTCTATCGTGATGGCGTGTATCACGTTGCCGGCGTGGCATATTCGAGCGACGAGATGATCGCACGCTACGCCGAGATCATCGAGCGGTTTCCGGTGTGGCTCCTTGAAGACGGGTTGGCCGAGTCTGATTGGGATGGTTGGCAACAGCTGACGCAGCGGTTGGGTGACAAGGTCGAGCTTGTTGGCGACGACATCTTCTGCACCAATCCGACAATCATCGGCGAGGCCATCAGCGGCAAGGTGGCCAACGCGTCGCTGATCAAGGTCAATCAAATCGGTACCGTCACAGAGACAATCGATGCGATGCGGGTGTGTCGCGACGCTGGCTATGCGCAGTTCGTATCGCACCGGTCCGGTGAGACCGAAGACTCGTTTATCGCGGACTTCGCGGTCGGTACCGGTGCGGGACATATGAAAACGGGGGCTCCCGCACGGGGAGAGCGGGTGGCGAAGTACAACCGGCTGATCGAGATCGCCGATGATGACGGGACGAGTCTGCCGTACGGTCTGGGGTGACGAGCGGGCCGACCGGGACTGATCGATGGCGTTCTACTGCTGGTGGTGCTATGGACGCAACGATAAGGGGGCGGGCCCGTGTGTCCATTGTCATGACAGGCAAATGGTCCGGTGCCACAGGTGCCATGGTGATGACTTTTGTCACTATTCGCACCGCGCGGAACGCGGAATCATGAATCCAACATCAACAAGTGTCATGTGACAAACAGGGGGATCGGCATGCACCAACGGCCAAGCGCAAAACGCACCGCATTTCGCGGTCGAAAACCCACTGGCCTACCAGCGATCACTACGATTTCCAGCTTAAGGTCAACGCAGCACCCGACGTTCAGCCAACTGGAGCCGGTGCTCTCGGGACGCACCCTGGCTGAATTCTCGTGATCGAGCGCCTACCAGACGAGGTGCGCGCGTTGTTGCGTCTCGAGGCCGTGCCCTACTGGCGGGCTCCAATGTTGGCCACGCCGACCGACAAACGGTTCTCCGACCCACGATGGATCTTCGAACTCAAATTCGGTGGAGAGCGTTGTCTGGCGTTCCGCGACGGCCACCGGATGCGGCTGTTGTCGCGCAATCGTAAACCCCTTAACGACACCTACTCCGAGATGGTCGATGCGCTTGCCGCCCAGCACACATCCCGCTTCGTGATCGATGGTGAAGTGGTCGCCTTCCAAGGGGAGCGCACGAGCTTTCAGCGGCTTCAAGGCCGACTAGGCATTACTAACTCCGAGGAGGCGCGTGCATAGCGAATCCCGGTGTTCTACTGTGTTTTCGACATATTGCACCTCGACGGCTATGCCATCACCAGCTTGCCGCTGATCTGGCGCAAGCGGCTGCTGCATGAAGCGATCCAGTGGGGCGGTCCGCTGCGCTATATAACACACCGCTGGACGGAAGGCGAAGCCGCTTACCACGAAGCCTGCGAGCACGGCGACGAGGGTGTGATCGCCAAGCTGGCTGATTCCAAGTATGAGGAGGGCCGCCGTTCACCGAATTGGCTGAAATTCAAATGCGTGCGCAATCAGGAGTTTGTGATCGGGGGGGTACACGGCCCCGAAGGGCAGCCGGGTCGGGCTGGGTGCGCTGTTGGTCGGCTACTATCAGGGGCGAGACCTGGTGTACGCCGGTAAGATCGGCACCGGCTTCGACCACGCTACCCTGCACAGTCTGCATCAGCGACTGTTCGGTATTGAGCAGGACACATCACCCTTCGTGCGCGGCCAGATTCATCACGAAGCCGGCACCCGCTGGGCGCGTCCGCAGTTGGTCGCCGAGATCGGCTTTTCCGAGTGGACGCGTGACGGCAAGCTGCGCCGTCCTCGCTACATCGGCTTGCGCACCGACAAGGACCCTGACGAGGTGATCAGGGAGATGCCCTGTAATCGCTGGCCAATCATGCGCAGCCCCTTGCTCGTTCCCACCGGCTGGTGATTTATGTTTTAACCACTGGGACTGTGCGTCGTTCAGATCGCCCAACCCGCGCCACTACACAGGAGACACCGCATGAATCTGGAAGAGACACTGGAAAAGGTCGTCGAGTTGAGTCGAGAAGAACTGCACATCGTGCGAAAGCGCGCCGAGGAGAAAACCGCCCCCCATGACCACGGTCACGACTTCAACGAGATGAAGCACGCCGCTGACCGCCTTGACCACTACGCACATCAGCTCCGGTCCCTCCACGACAACGAACTCGGCCATAGATGGCGGCACGTAAGCGCAGAAGACACTCACTGAGGTCTACGCCAATCGCGGCAGCTCAACATAATCGTCGCTGCTTCATCGAGAGGCTTTGGAGTACCCCCATTTTCGTAGACGTAGCTATTCAGCTGGTGCTGATGTGATTGATGGGTCTGATGTGGCTCTTGTCGGCGTGTCGGGTCGATCTCGGGCCGGCATTGGGCGGGGTGTGTTCGTGCCCGATGCCCCGTCGGCTACGACGTCGACGAGACCATCGACCTTTCCAAGATCGAGCCGCTGATCGCCAAGCCGTCCTCGCCGGGAAACGTGGTACCGGTGTCCGAGGTCGCCGGCGAGGCCGATCTGACGAAGACGGGCGCGGTGACCGCTCTGGTAGTCGGCGGCGCACGCATTCATCGAGCCGGATGCATGGGATGTATCGGCATGGGTCAGGCACCGGCCAGCGGCCGCAACTCGCTGCGCGCGATGCCGCGCAACTTCCCCGGCCGGTCTGGCACAAAGGAGGATTCGGTCTGGTTGTGTTCACCGGAAACCGCTGCCGCATCGGCATTGACGGGCGTGATCACCGATCCGCGCGAGTGGGCACGCGAGGTGAAAATGGATTATCCCAAACTCGATCTGCCGCGCGAGTGCTCGGTCAACACCGCAATGTTGGCGCCGCCGTTGGACGCTGGCCAGGCGCGGCAAGTGGATCCCCCGGTGAAGGGGCCCAACATTTCCAGCCTGCGGAACTTTCGCCGCTGCCCGACGAGATCGAGGCGCCGGTGTTGCTCAAGGTCGGCGACAACGTCTCCACCGACGAGATCTCGCCGGCCGGCGCTCGGGCGCTGCCGTTTCGCTCCGACATTCCCAAGCTTGCGATGTTCAGCTTCACCCAGATCGACGACTCGTATCCACAGCGAGCGCAACAGGCGCAAGCCTCAGGTCACATCATCGTCGGCGGCGAGGGTACGCTTGCCGACAAGCAGACGTTACAAGTGGACAACGTCACCAAGGATTCGTCTTTCACTGTGCGGCACCGCCTTTCGCCGCGGCAAGTCCAGGATGTATTGGCCGGGGAACTGATCCCGGGCCTGGCCGAAGATTAACGGCGAAGCACTACGGCTTGTCCGATTTGGTCAGCTCATCAGCCCACACCGACCGAGCTCCGGAGTCGCCGATACGGACCACCTGCAGGATCGAGGCGGCGCCCACCGCAATGGCGAGGACGGCAACTGCCACGGTGGCAGCCGCCCGTGGTTTGGCGGACCGGATTTCACGCCAGTGCGCCCACGCCAATACGACGGCGACGGCAAGCATCGCGATCGAAAAATAAATCATCCACCCGCCGCGGGCGGCGTGGGTGTGCAGGATGTCGCGATGGTGGCGTTCCCTGTCGTAGAGCCACTCGCCTGCATTCGTGGTGATCGGTGTGAGCGCGGTGGTCACAACGGCGAAGGCAAGCGTCGGCCATACCAGGTGCCGCCGGGCCGCCGGCCACAGCGCGCACAGAATTTCCAGCAGCGCCGTCAGCGGCGCCAACACCACCATGGCGTGCACCAAAAGCACGTGGGCGGGAAGCCCCGCAATTGTGGTCAATGTCAACGCATACTCCACTAGGTCGATTGGTCGCCGCGACTTCTTCCTACACTGTGCCGGTGCGCCTCGTCTTCGCCGGCACCCCCGAACCCGCGCTTCCAGCGCTGCGCAGTCTCATCGACTCGCCGCGCCACGAGGTGATCGCAGTGCTCACTCGGCCAGATGCCGCCGCTGGACGTCGCGGCAAACCGGAACCGTCGGCGGTGGCCCGGCTCGCACTGGAGCACGGCATCCCGGTGCTGCGGCCGCAGCGGCCCAACACCCCGGAATTTGTCGCCGAGTTGTCAAAGTTGGCGCCCGACTGCTGCCCGGTGGTGGCCTACGGTGCGCTGCTGAACGACGAGTTGCTGGCAGTCCCGAGGTACGGCTGGGTCAATCTGCATTTCTCGCTGCTGCCCGCCTGGCGGGGGGCAGCGCCCGTGCAGGCCGCGATTGCCGCGGGCGACACCGTCACCGGCGCAACGACGTTCCAGATCGAATCGGGTCTGGACTCCGGACCGGTCTACGGGGTGGTCACCGAGGCCATCCGGCCGACCGACACCGCCGGCGATCTGCTCGGGCGGCTGGCGATTTCGGGTGCGGCGCTGCTGATCACCACGCTGGACGGCATCGCCGACGGGGCGCTGACGCCGGCGCCGCAACCGGTCGACGGCGTCAGCGTCGCGCCCAAGGTCACCGTCGAGCAGGCGCGGGTGCGCTGGGACCTGCCGGCCCAAGCCGTCGAGCGTCGGATCCGGGCCGTCACACCCAACCCGGGCGCGTGGACGCTGATCGGTGACCTGAGGGTCAAGCTCGGGCCGGTGCAACTCGACGGCGATGCTCCGAACATGCTGGCGCCCGGTGATATTCACGTCGACCGTCGCAGCGTGTGGATCGGTACCGGCTCGGAGCCGGTGCGCCTGTGCCAGGTCCAGGCGCCGGGCAAGAAGCTGATGAACGCCGTCGACTGGGCTCGCGGGGCCCGCCTGGACCCAGCGGTGCGGGCGTCATGACCCGGCCGCCCCGCAAGCCGCCCCCGCGTGCACCGCGGCGCAAAGCGATGGACCCGGCGCGCCAAGCCGCGTTCGATGTATTGCGAGCGACGAGCGAGCGTGACGCCTATCCCAACTTGCTGCTGCCGGTCCTGTTGCGGGAACGGCAGATCAGCGGACGCGACGCCGCTTTCGCCACCGAGCTGACCTACGGCAGTTGCCGCATCCGTGGACTGCTCGACGCGATCATCGGTGCAGCCGCGGGTCGGGCGCCCGACGCCATCGACCCGGTGCTGCTGGATCTGCTCCGCCTCGGGGTGTATCAACTGCTGCGTACCCGGGTCGACGCGCACGCCGCCGTGTCCACCACGGTGGAACAGGCCGGAATCGAATTCGATTCGGCGCGAGCAGGTTTCGTCAACGGTGTGCTGCGCGCGATCAGCGCCCGCGATGAGCGGTCATGGGTCGAGGAGCTGGCACCCGACCAAAGGGCCGATCCGGTCGGGCATGCCGCTTTCGTCCATGCCCACCCACGCTGGATCGCACAAGCCTTCGTCGACGCGCTGGGCGCCGACGCCGGCGAGCTCGATGCGGCTTTGGCCAGCGACGACGAGCGACCGGTGGTGCATCTGGCCGCCCGGCCGGGCGTGCTGACCGCCGGGGAGTTGGCCGCTGCCGTGGGCGGCGCCGTCGGGCGGTACTCGCCGTATGCGGTGTACCTGCCGGGCGGTGACCCGGCGCTGTTGCCGGCGGTGCGCGACGGCCAAGCGCTGGCCCAGGACGAGGGCAGCCAATTGGTGGCCCGCGCCCTCACGTTGGCGCCGGTAACCGGCGATGCCGGGCGGTGGCTGGACTTGTGTGCCGGGCCGGGCGGCAAGACCGCGCTGCTGGCCGCGTTGGGCGCAGACACGGGCGCCCGGATCACCGCGGTGGAGCCGGCGCCGCATCGCGCCGACATGGTGCGGCGGAACACCCGCGGCCTGCCGGTCGAGGTGCTGTGCGGCGATGGACGGCGTAGCGGCCTGGAACCGGGTTTCGACCGGGTGCTGGTCGATGTGCCCTGCACCGGGCTGGGTGCGTTACGGCGCCGGCCCGACGCGCGCTGGCGGCGTCAGCCCGCCGACATCCCGGCGCTGACCTGGTTGCAACGCGAGCTGCTGGAAGCCGCGATCGCACTGACGCGACCCGGCGGCGTGGTGCTTTATGCCACTTGCTCGCCGCATCTGGCCGAAACGGTCGGCGTGGTGGCCGGCGTGCTGCGGCGCCAGCCGGTGTCCGCGCTGGATGCCCGGCCGCTGTTTGAGCCCGCACCAAATCTGGGGGAGGGCCCCTATGTTCAGCTGTGGCCACACCGGCACGGCACCGACGCCATGTTCGCCGGGGCGTTCACCAAGCTGAATTAGTCCGGCTGGTCCTTTTGCCGCGAGCGTGCGCGCTTGTACGCCGACACGCCGCAAAGGACGTACAATTGTGCACGCCCGCGAAAGACCGCAACCAGCCGTCGCATAGGCTGAAGGCATGACAGGAAAGACCGATCGGCCGCTGATCGCGCCGTCGATACTGGCCGCTGATTTCGCCCGGCTTGCCGACGAGGCCACCGCCGCCGAAGGCGCCGACTGGTTGCACGTCGATGTCATGGATGCGCATTTCGTACCGAACCTGACGATCGGGCTGCCGGTGGTGGAAAGCCTGTTGGCGACCAGCGACATTCCGATGGACTGCCATCTGATGATCGAAGACCCCGCCCGCTGGGCGCCGCCGTACGCCGAGGCGGGCGCCTACAACGTCACGTTTCACGCCGAGGCCACCGACAACCCGGTCGCGGTGGCCCGTGACATCCGGGCCGCCGGCGCCAAGGCGGGGCTGAGCATCAAGCCCGGCACCCCGCTGGAGCCTTACCTGGACATCCTCAAGTACTTCGACACCTTCCTAGTGATGTCGGTCGAGCCCGGCTTCGGGGGTCAGGAGTTCATTCCCGAGGTGCTGAGCAAGGTCCGCACGGTCCGCAGGATGGTCGACTCCGGCGAGTTGACCATCCTGGTCGAGATCGACGGCGGCATCAACGCCGACACCATCGAGCAGGCCGCCGAAGCCGGTGTCGACTGCTTTGTCGCCGGATCCGCGGTCTACGGTGCCCAGGATCCGGCGGTCGCGGTTGAGGCATTGCGGCGACGGGCCGGTGCCGCGTCGCCGCATCTGCGCCGATGAGTACCGCGGCAGCCGTTGGCTACGACAGCGCGATGCGACTTGCCGTCGAGCACGCAGACCTGGTCAAGGGCAGCACCTATCCCAACCCGCCGGTCGGAGCGGTGATTCTGGACCGCGCCGGCCGGATTGCCGGCGCAGGCGGCACCGGACCGGCGGGCAGCGCGCATGCCGAGGTGGTGGCGCTGCGTCGGGCGGGACACCTCGCCGAAGGCGGCACCGCGGTGGTCACCCTGGAACCCTGCAACCACCACGGCAAGACCCCGCCGTGCGTTGATGCGCTGCTCGACGCGGGCATCGCGTCGGTGGTGTACGCGATCACCGACCCGAACCCCACCGCCGGCGGTGGTGCGGCGCGGCTGGCGGCCGCCGGGGTACGCGTCGTCCGCGATGTGGAAGCCGATCTGGTGGCGGCGGGACCGCTGCGCGAATGGCTGCACAAGCAACGCACCGGCTTGCCGCACGTGACATGGAAGTACGCCACTAGCATCGATGGGCGCAGCGCCGCCGCCGACGGCTCAAGCCAGTGGATCAGCAGCGAGGCCGCGCGCGCCGACCTGCACCGCCGCCGGGCGGCGGCCGACGCCATCGTGGTCGGCACCGGCACGGTGCTCAGAGATGATCCGACGTTGACCGCCCGGTTGATCGACGGCCGCTTAGCGGCCCGCCAGCCATTGCGTGTGGTGGTGGGCTTGCGTGAAATCCCTTCGGAGTCAAAGGTTCTCAACGACGATTCGCGCACGATGATGGTGCGCACCCGCGATCCGGCGGAAGTGCTCAAGGCGTTGTCCGATCGCACCGATGTGCTACTTGAGGGCGGACCCACGCTCGCCGGGGCGTTCCTGCGGGCCGGGGCGATCGACCGCATCCTGGCCTATGTCGCGCCGATTCTGCTCGGCGGGCCGATCACCGCCGTCGACGACGTCGGCGTGCCGAGCATCGCCCGGGCGCTGCGCTGGCGCTACGACGGCATCGACCGGGTCGGCCCGGATGTGCTGCTGAGCTTGGCGCCCCGCTAACCACCCCGAGGCGCGAGCGTGCGTGTTTGTCCGCCGACGCGCCGACAAACCTGTACAACTGCGCACGCTCGCGGCCGAGTGCTCCACTAGGCCCGAGGGCCGATCGGCTGCTCCGCGCGCAATTCGGGCTCGTCGGCGTGGGTGCGACGGCTGCTGATCAGCAGCCCGAAGACTGCACCCACCACGCAGACGATGGCCGTGACCGTGAAGATGCCGCCATACATCTGGGCGAAGGCACGCCGGTAGAGGATGGCCTGCGCCACGATCCGCATCGCCAGGCTGGCGTTTTCCGGCGTTTGCGCCGACAGCTTCGAAACGATGTGGGGCAGCTGATAAAAGCCCCACGCACTCAGTGCTGCCACCCCGATGAGCATGCCTGTCATCCGGGCCACCACGACCGCCGCCGAGGCGATACCGTGCTGCGCCGACGGCACCACCCGCAAGCTGGCCGACGTCAACGGCCCGATCACCAGACCCAGCCCCAAGCCGGCGACCACCAGATCGGTATCCAATGCAGGCAGTGACAACAGGCCAAAGATGTTGTGACGCTGGCTCAGCAGGTCGACCGACCACTTCGAGATCAGCCGGTAGCCGCCGGCCGCGATCAACAACCCGACGAACGCCATGGCCCGGTCGCCGACCTTGGTCGCGATCCACCCGCCCAGCAGCGCGCCGATCGGCAGCGCGATCAGGAAGCGCAGCAGCAGGATGGCGGCCTGGTCTTGCGCCTTGCCCAGCACGCCCTGGGCGAACAGCTCGACGTCGACCAGCGTCACCATCAGCGCAGCACCGGCACACAGCGACGCGCCGAGCGCCGACAGGAAGGGCCCGAAATGCACGCCGGTGGGCTCGATCAGCTTGGTCCGCGCAAACCGCTCCCACACCGCGAAGGTCACCGCGACAGCCACCGCCGCGATCAGCAGCGGCTTTCCGTAGCCGGGCAGCACCTGCTGACCGTTGGGGGAAGGGTTGTACAGCCCGATCACGGCCAGCCCCAACGTGATTGCCAGCAGCAGTCCACCGACCACGTCGATCTTTTCCGGGTCGGCGCTGCGGTCCCGCGACGGCAGGCTGAATTGGATCATCACCATCGCGGCCAGGGCCAGCGGCACGTTGATCCAGAACACGTCCTGCCAGCGACTCGTCAGCCAGACGATGAAGATTCCGTAGAGCGGGCCGAGCACGCTGCCCAGCTCCTGCGCGGCGCCGATGCCGCCGAGTATCCCGGCGCGGTTGCGCTGGCTCCACAGATCCGCGCCGAGGGCCAGCGTCACCGGCAGCAGTGCGCCGCTGGCCACGCCTTGGATCGTGCGGCCGACCACCAGCACGTGCAGATCGGTGGACAGCGCGGTAATCACCGAGCCGACCATGAACGCGGCGAGGCTGGCTTGCAGCAGCAGTTTGCGGCCGAATCGGTCCGAGGCGCGTCCTAGCAGCGGCATCGCGGCGATGTAGCCCAGCAGGTACCAGGTGACGATTGGCGTGATTCGTTGCAGCTGGTTGACCGGGATGCCGACGGTGTTGATGATGCCGCGCATGATGGTGACCACGACATAGGTGTCGAGGGCCCCGAGCAGGACGGCGAGGCTGCCCGCCCCGATGGCGACTCCGCGGCCGGCGTGCGGTGTGGTCATCCGGCCACCGGCGGCTTGGTGACTTGTACGGGCGCGTTCCAGTTCGACAACGTCATCTGGACGGAGTTGCCCGCGCTCTGGTCCAGCTTGGCCTGCACCAACTGGTGATCGCCGTTTTCCTGGATCCACATCGTCGCCGGCAGCGGCTGAGTCGCCTTTAGTTGCGGCGCAAGCCCATTCACTGCGTCGGCCGAGGCCGTTCCGGTGATCTTGACCGTGCTTTGCCCGTTGATGTTTTCGCGTGATTCGGATTTGGGGTTGCTGATGTTGGTCAAGATGTTGGCCAGGCCGGTGTTCGGGTTGAGGATCTCGGACGGGTCGTAGATGGCGTTCGCCGGCCCGAAGCTTTCCCAGTGGCCCGGGGTCAGCGCCGCGAAGAGGGTTCCGTCGTCGATCACGAACTGGGCATCGACGGCCGAGCCCAAGACCGTCAGGTTGGCCTCGCCCTTGGCCGCGGTGTCAGGTGACGTGGTCAAGTCGCCGGTCAGCGTCTTGACCGGCAGGCCTTTGATCTTGCCGGCCACCGATAGCACCAAGTGCACGCTTTTGACGTTTCTGGTGGTCAGGTTGGACTTGGCGAGCAGGGCGGCCGCGTCCGGAAGTGGCGCGGCCGGTCGCTTGGATGACGAGCAGCCGCCGACCAGGGCGGCGACGATGCTGAGGGCGGCTAGGACGGCGAGGATTGGGCCTAATCGGCGCGTCGGCATACGTGCATCGTAGAGGGTGCTAAATGCCCGACGGCGAAGCCCAAGGTGACGGCGAGATCGCGCGCAGTCTGCGGACTCATTAGCCTGAGGCGGTGTTCACCGGAATTGTCGAGGAATTGGGTGAGGTCGTCGGCAAGGACGACCTGGGCGATTCCGCGCGCTTCACCATCCGTGGTCCGGTCGTTACCGCCGATGCCGGTCACGGCGACTCGATCGCCGTCAACGGCGTATGCCTGACGGTGGTCGAGGTGCTGCCGGAGGGCCAGTTCACCGCCGACGTGATGGGCGAGACGTTGCAGCGGTCCAGCTTGGGCCGACTGGCCACCGGCAGCCCGGTCAACCTCGAACGCGCCGCGGCTCTGAACAGCCGGCTTGGCGGCCACATCGTGCAGGGGCATGTGGACGGCACCGGGGAGATTCAGGTCCGCGCCCCGGCCGAGCACTGGGAGGTGGTCCGGATCGGGCTGCCCGGTGAACTGGCCCGCTACGTCGTCGAAAAGGGCTCTATCACCGTCGACGGTATTTCGCTGACCGTCTCCGCACTCGGCAGTGATCCCCAGGACTGGTTTGAGGTATCGCTGATTCCCACCACCCGGGAACTGACGACGCTGGGCCGGGCCGCGCCCGGGACGCCGGTGAATCTCGAAGTCGACGTGATCGCCAAATACGTTGAGCGGCTGATGGCGGGAAAGTAGCCGCTACGCGCGCTCAGCGGTCATGTCCATCTCGATCCAGCCCTGGCACGGGCCGCTCAAGATGTCGGTGTGCATGACGCCGGCAAGTGTTCCGTTGGGTTGGGGCGTGTAGTGCACAGTGGATCGGGCCGGACTCCATTGGATCGTGGTGTCGGGCATCATGCAGTCCCACTGGAAATCGCTGACTTGCGTCCAGGCCGATCCGTCCCAGGTGAATTGCACCGGTTGGGGAACCGTCGGGTTGCTCGGCGGAGGGCCGCTGACGATCGTGGCGACGCATTTTCCGCTCGTGCAGCTCGATCGGAACCCATAGGTATCGGTGTGCTGCACCTCGGGGTCGCCAACGGCCATGCTGGTGCCGGATTTTGGACCGACCATGAATGTGATTGCGTACTCGCCGTTCCACGACGGCGTGTCGGCGAAGGCGGTAGGGGGAAGTGACAGCGCGATCGTGAGTGGCGCGGCGCATAAACCGACAAGACTCTTGAGACGGTCCGAGGCCATAGGTTTCTCCTCTCGGCCCGCAACGGCTTTGGAAATAGGATGCGCCGCGACAGCCTGGGATGTATACCCGTCGTTATGTCGCCGCCGTGGTTTGCCGCCATCCGCCAAACGGGGAGCGGCCAGACCAGTTCATCTGCCTTTATTTCCGCTAGTGCGATTTGCGGTGTCCACATCACTCGATGAATCGCCGCATTTGCGCAGCTAGAACCGTTGCAGCTGCGACGGACGCCACCGGGTTGCGGGGAGCATCCCGCTCGGTAAGCCGCGGCAATAACCACGGCCGCCTCGTGGTTCATACTGGATGCAACACTTGAGCGCTTCAGGTGGATCTTCTGACAAGGTGGCAGCGATGACGAGGTTGGACTCCGTCGAGCGTGCGGTTGCCGACATCGCCGCCGGCAAGGCTGTCGTCGTGATCGACGACGAGGACCGGGAAAACGAGGGCGACCTCATCTTCGCGGCCGAAAAGGCCACCCCTGAACTGGTGGCGTTCATGGTGCGCTACACGTCGGGGTATTTGTGCGTGCCGTTGGACGGTGCGATCTGCGACCGACTGGGTCTGTTGCCGATGTATGCGATCAATCAGGACAAGCACGGTACCGCTTACACCGTGACAGTGGACGCGAAAAACGATGTGGGAACCGGTATTTCGGCTTCAGACCGGGCTACTACGATGCGGTTGCTTGCTAATCCGGGCAGTGCTGCGCATGACTTCACCAGACCCGGGCACGTAGTTCCACTGCGCGCCAAGGATGGTGGCGTCTTGCGGCGCCCCGGCCATACCGAAGCCGCGGTCGACTTGGCCCGGATGGCGGGCTTGTCGCCCGCCGGCGCAATCTGCGAAATCGTCAGCCAGAAGGACGAGGGCGCGATGGCGCAGACGGACGAGCTGCGGGTCTTCGCCGACGACCACAACCTGGCGCTCATCGCCATCGCCGACTTGATCGAGCATCGCCGCAGACACGAGAAGCACGTCGAGCGCATCGCCGAGGCCCGGATCCCGACCCGGCACGGCGAATTCCGGACGGTTGGCTACACCAGCATCTACGAAGACGTCGAGCACGTGGCTCTGGTCAGGGGTGAGATCGCAGGGCCCAACTACGACGGCGACGACGTGCTGGTCCGGGTGCACTCCGAATGCCTGACCGGGGACGTGTTCGGATCACGTCGCTGTGACTGTGGGCCGCAGCTGGATGCCGCGATGGCGATGGTTGCTCGCGAAGGCCGCGGCGTGGTGCTCTACATGCGCGGCCACGAGGGTCGTGGCATCGGTCTGATGCACAAACTTCAGGCCTATCAGCTGCAGGACGCCGGCCACGACACCGTGGACGCCAACCTCAAGCTCGGGTTGCCCGCGGACGCAAGGGATTACGGCATCGGTGCGCAAATTCTGGTTGATCTCGGGGTTCGTTCGATGCGGCTGCTGACCAACAATCCCGCCAAACGGGTCGGGCTGGACGGGTACGGACTGCACATCATGGAGCGGGTGCCCCTGCCGGTACGGGCGAACGCGGACAACATCCGATATCTGATGACCAAACGCGACCGGATGGGCCACGACCTGGTCGGGCTCGACGACTACAACGAATCCGGGTATCTGCGCGGCGAATTCGGGGGAGCTTTGTGAGCCGCGCGGGCGACGATGCAGAGCGAAGCGATGAGGTGGGGGCACCTCCCGCTCGCGGGGGAGAGTCGCGCCAGTGAGCCCAGCCGCCGGTGTGCCGGATTTGACGGCACACGACGCGTCCGGAGTCCGGCTGGCGATCGTGGCCAGCACATGGCATGCCGAAATCTGCGACTCGCTGCTGGCCGGTGCCCGCAAGCTGGCCGATGCCTGGGGCGTGAAAGACCCGGCAGTGGTTCGGGTGTTGGGGGCGATCGAGATTCCGGTGGTCGCGCAGGCATTGGCTCGCAGTCATGACGCCGTCGTCGCATTGGGCGTGGTAATTCGCGGGCAGACACCGCATTTCGATTATGTCTGTGACGCGGTCACCCAGGGATTGACGCGGGTTTCACTGGATGCGTCGAAGCCGATCGCCAACGGGGTTTTGACCACCAACACCGAAGAGCAGGCACGCGATCGGGCCGGGCTGCCGACGTCGACCGAGGACAAAGGCGCCCAGGCGACGGCTGCGGCGCTGAGCACCGCGCTGACCCTGCGCGATTTGCCCGAAAAGCCGTGATCGTCAAGCCGAAAAAGGACAGCTGGGACGTGCAAGTTCGCCCGCACCTGACGCCGTATTTCGCCTACGTCGCGGCGTTTGTGATCGCTGCTATCCACATCGCGGTGGGTCTGCTGCTCAAGATCAAATCCAGCGGCGTGATCTTCCAGACTGCCGATCAGGTGGCGATCGCGGGGCTGGGCCTGGTGATCGCCGGGGTCGTGTTGTTGTTCGCCCGGCCAAGGCTGCGGATTGGGGCTGCCGGGCTATTAGTGCGCAACCTGCTCGGCGAGCGCCTAGTGCCATGGTCGGACATGGTCGGTGTGTCGTTTCCCGCCGGTGCACGCTGGGCGCGGATCGATCTTCCCGCCGACGAGTACATCCCATTGATGGCGATCCAGGCCGTCGATAAGGGCCGCGCCGTGGACGCCATGGACACCGTCCGAGCACTGATGGCGCGGTACCGACCTCCCCGCGAACAGACGTAGAATCGCACGTTCAGCGCCTTCCCAGTGCGATTCTGCGTCTGCTCGCGGCGGCACACTAACCTTGTAACCGTGCCTGATCCCGCAACTTACCGCCCCGCGCCCGGGTCCATCCCGGTCGAGCCCGGCGTGTACCGATTCCGGGACCAGCACGGCCGGGTGATCTACGTCGGCAAGGCCAAGAGCCTGCGCAGCCGGCTGACCTCCTACTTCGCCGACATCGCGAGCCTGCACCCGCGGACCCGGCAGATGGTGACCACCGCCGCCAAGGTGGAGTGGACAGTGGTCAACACCGAGGTCGAAGCGCTGCAGCTGGAATACAACTGGATCAAGGAATTCGACCCGCGATTCAACGTCCGCTACCGCGACGACAAATCCTACCCGCTGCTGGCTGTGACCCTCAACGAGGAATTCCCGCGGTTGATGGTTTATCGCGGCCCACGCCGCAAAGGCGTGCGGTATTTCGGGCCGTACTCGCATGCCTGGGCCATCCGCGAAACGCTGGATCTGCTGACCCGGGTGTTCCCGGCGCGCACCTGCTCGGCCGGAGTATTCAAACGGCACAAGCACATCGACCGACCGTGCCTGCTCGGCTACATCGACAAGTGCTCGGCGCCGTGCATCGGTAGGGTCAGCGCCGAGCAGCATCGCCAGATCGTGTTGGACTTCTGCGACTTTCTGTCCGGCAAAACCGACCGGTATGCCCGCCGGCTCGAACAGGAGATGAACGCCGCCGCGGCGCAACTCGACTTCGAACGAGCCGCACGGCTACGTGACGACCTGTCGGCGTTGAAGCGGGCCCTGGAGAAGCAGGCCGTGGTGCTCGGCGACGGCACCGACGCCGATGTGGTGGCATTCGCCGACGACGAACTCGAAGCTGCCGTCCAGGTATTCCATGTCCGCGGCGGCCGGGTCCGCGGCCAGCGTGGCTGGATCGTCGAAAAGCCCGGCGATCCAGGTGATTCCGGCGAAACGCGATTGGTAGAGCAGTTCTTGACTCAGTTCTACGCCGATCAGGCCGAACTTGACGGCGGCGCAGACGAATCCGCCAACCCCGTGCCACGGGAAGTTCTGGTGCCGTGTCTGCCGTCCAATGCCGACGAGTTGACTACCTGGCTGGCCGGTCTGCGCGGTTCGCGGGTGACACTGCGGGTGCCGCTCCGCGGCGACAAGAAGGCATTGGCCGAAACCGTGCAGCGCAACGCCAAGGAGGCGCTGCAGCAGCACAAACTCAAACGGGCCGGGGACTTCACCGCCAGATCTGCTGCACTGCAGAATATTCAGGAAGCGCTAGGGCTGGCTGACGCGCCGTTACGGATCGAATGTGTGGACATCAGCCACGTTCAGGGCACCGACGTGGTCGGCTCGCTGGTGGTGTTCGAAGACGGGCTGCCGCGCAAGTCCGATTACCGTCACTTCGCCATCCGGGAAGCCGCAGGCCGCGGTCGCTCCGACGACGTCGCCTCGATCGCCGAGGTGACGCGGCGCCGCTTCATGCGGCACATACAAGACTCGAACGTTTTGTCGCCCGAAGGCAAGTCGCGTCGGTTCGCTTACCCGCCGAACTTGTACGTCGTCGACGGCGGCGCCCCGCAGGTCAACGCCGCCAGCGCCGTACTCGACGAATTGGGCGTCACCGACGTCGCGGTGATCGGCCTGGCCAAACGGCTGGAGGAGGTGTGGGTTCCCTCCGAGCCCGACCCGATCATCTTGCCGCGCAACAGCGAAGGCCTGTACCTACTGCAGCGAGTGCGCGACGAGGCGCACCGCTTTGCCATCAACTACCACCGCAGCAAACGGTCCAAGGGGATGACCGCCTCAGCGTTGGATGCGGTGCCCGGTTTGGGCGAGCATCGCCGCAAGGCGCTGGTGACCCACTTCGGATCGCTGGCCCGCCTCAAGCAGGCTACGGTCGACGAAATCACTTCGGTTCCGGGAATCGGGGTCGCTACGGCGACCGCGGTGCTCGAAGCGCTGCGAGCACGCGCCGCCGGAACGGACGCGGCGGACCCGGACCGGGTCGCCGAACGGGCATCGGGATGACGGGTCAGGAAAGGGACGGGGTGGATCGGGCCGTATCGGCGGATCAGGCCGATAACCACGCTGGCGCAACGGAATCCGGCATTGACGTGGTGTTGGTCACTGGGTTGTCCGGCGCCGGACGTGGCACTGCGGCCAAGGTGCTCGAGGACCTGGGTTGGTATGTCGCCGATAACCTGCCGCCTCAGCTGATCACCCGGATGGTGGACTTCGGGCTCGCCGCGGGATCCCGAATCACCCAGTTGGCCGTGGTGATGGACGTACGCTCCCGCGGGTTCACCGGCGACCTGGACTGGGTGCGCAACGACCTGGCCACCCGCGATATCAGCCCGCGGGTGTTGTTCATGGAGGCCTCCAATGACATGCTGGTGCGCCGCTATGAGCAGAATCGCCGCAGTCATCCATTACAGGGCGAGCAGACATTGGCCGAAGGCATCGCCGCTGAGCGCGAGATGCTGGCTCCGGTTCGCGCCAACGCCGACCTGATCATTGACACCTCGACGCTGTCGGTGCGCGAGCTGCGGGAAAGCATCGAGCGGGCCTTCGGCGGCGAGACCGTCGCCAGCACCAGCGTCACCGTGGAGTCCTTCGGCTTCAAGTACGGTCTGCCGATGGACGCCGACATGGTGGTGGATGCGCGATTCTTGCCCAATCCGCACTGGGTCGACGAGCTGCGTCCGCATACCGGGCAACATCCCGCGGTCCGTGACTACGTGCTCGGCCAGCCTGGCGCGGGGGAGTTCTTGGAGGCTTGCCAGCGATTGCTGACGCTGATTGTCGACGGTTATCGCAGAGAGGGGAAGCGCTATATGACCGTCGCGATCGGCTGTACCGGCGGCAAGCATCGCAGCGTCGCCATCGCCGAGGCGTTGGCGCGGCTGCTCGAGCCGAACAAACACTTGTCGGTGCGGGTGTTGCACCGAGATCTGGGTCGCGAATGAGCCGCGCCGGCGACGATGCAGAGCGCAGCGACGAGGAGGAGCGGCGCCAATGAGCCTTCTGGGAAAAAACCGCAGAATTGTCGCCCTGGGCGGCGGGCATGGTTTGTACGCGACGCTGTCGGCAGCACGACGACTCACCCCCCACGTCACCGCCGTCGTCACGGTCGCAGACGACGGCGGCTCGTCGGGCCGGCTGCGTAGTGAGCTCGACGTCCTGCCTCCCGGCGATCTTCGAATGGCATTGGCGGCGTTGGCATCCGACAGTCCGCGCGGACAGCTGTGGGCAACTGTTCTGCAGCACAGATTCGGCGGCAGCGGCGCGCTTGCCGGACACCCGATCGGCAACTTGCTGCTCGCCGGGCTCAACGAATTGCTCACCGATCCGGTGGCCGGGCTCGACGAACTTGGCCGGATTCTCGGCGTGCGGGGCCGGGTGTTGCCGATGTGCCCGATCGCGCTGCAGATCGAGGCCGACGTCTCGGGCCTGGAGGCCGACCCGCGGATGTTCCGCGTGATCCGCGGGCAGGTCGCCATCGCCACCACGCCGGGAAAGGTTCGCCGGGTTCGGCTGCTGCCCGGCGACCCGCCGGCCACCCGACAGGCGGTGGACGCGATCATGTCCGCCGATCTGGTCGTCCTAGGGCCCGGATCTTGGTTCACCAGCGTGATCCCGCATGTGCTGGTGCCCGAGCTGGCCGCGGCGCTGCAGACTGCCACGGCCCGCCGGGCGCTGGTGCTCAATTTGGTGGCCGAGCCGGGGGAGACGGCCGGCTTCTCAGCAGAGCGTCACCTGCATGTGCTCGCACAGCACGCACCCGGTTTCACCGTCCACGACGTGATCATCGACGCTGAGCGGGTGCCGAGTGAGCGCGAGCGCGAGCAGCTGCGACGTACGGCGACTCTGCTTCGTGCGCAGGTTCAATTCGCAGACGTGGCCCGACCTGGTACACCTTTACATGACCCGGACAAGTTGGCCGCGACGCTGGATGGGGTGGGTGTGCGCAGCACCGGCTCGGAGCCGCCGTCAGCGACGGCCACGGCCGCGATGCCGATCGACAAAGAGCGTCGACAGACCGGCGCCGAGGGACCGGGCCGTAACGGACCGAGGGGTGACGACGCGTGGCGATGACGGCTGAAGTCAAAGACGAGTTGAGCCGCCTGGTGGTGAGTTCAGTGACCGCGCGGCGGGCCGAAGTGACCTCACTGCTGCGATTCGCCGGCGGGTTGCATATCGTGGCCGGCCGCGTGGTCGTCGAAGCCGAGGTGGACTTGGGCAGCACTGCGCGACGGCTACGCAAGGACATCTTCGACTTGTACGGCTACAACGCCGTGGTGCATGTGTTGTCGGCGAGCGGAATCCGCAAGACGACGCGCTACGTGTTGCGGGTCGCCAACGACGGTGAGGCGCTGGCTCGCCAGACGGGTCTGCTCGACTTGCGCGGACGCCCGGTGCGGGGACTACCCGCCCAGGTCGTCGGCGGCAGCATCGGCGACGCCGAAGCCGCTTGGCGGGGCGCCTTCTTGGCGCACGGCTCGTTGACTGAGCCGGGCCGCTCGTCGGCGCTCGAGGTCAGCTGTCCCGGTCCCGAAGCGGCGCTGGCCCTGGTGGGGGCGGCACGCCGGCTCGGGATCAGCGCCAAAGCGCGGGAGGTGCGCGGAGCCGACCGGGTGGTGGTGCGTGATGGTGAGGCAATCGGGGCATTGCTGATCCGGATGGGCGCCCAGGACACCCGGCTGATCTGGGAGGAGCGGCGGATGCGCCGCGAGGTCCGGGCAACGGCCAACCGGCTGGCGAATTTCGACGACGCCAACCTGCGGCGCTCGGCTCGTGCCGCGGTGGCGGCGGCCGCCCGCGTTGACCGTGCACTGGAAATCCTCGGTGAGGATGTGCCCGACCACCTTGCCGCAGCCGGCAAGTTGCGCATCGAACACCGGCAGGCCTCGTTGGAGGAGTTGGGTCGGCTCGCTGATCCACCGATGACGAAAGACGCTGTGGCCGGCCGTATTCGGCGTTTATTGTCGCTGGCTGACCGCAAGGCGAAAGTCGACGGCATCCCGGACACCGAATCGGCAGTGACCCCGGACTTGTTGGAAGACGCCTAGCAGCCCCGCTGGCGCGTCGCGCGATCCCGGCTAGGACAGCAGCGTCATCCAGTGTGAATGCAGGGCGCCTGCCCGGCGTCTACCTGCGCTCGCAATCCACCCCACCGGGCGGGGGTATCCACGGGCTGTGCGGCTATCACGCCGCCCGGGCCGCGTTGGGCCAATTGGCCCCGCATACTCGTAGCTACTAGGCTGGCGGCGAGCAATTCGTCACCGACTAAGGAGAGACAAGTGACGGTCCGGGTAGGCATCAACGGCTTCGGCCGAATCGGACGCAACTTCTACCGGGCCTTACTTGCGCAGCAAGCCGAGGGCGCCAGCACCGACGTCGAGCTGGTAGCGGTCAACGACCTGACCGACAATGCGGCGCTGGCGCACCTGCTCAAGTTCGACTCAATCCTGGGCCGGCTGCCGTATGACGTCAGCCTGGAGGGCGAGGACACCATCGTCGTCGGCAACGCCAAAATCAAGTCGCTGGAGGTCAAGGAGGGTCCCGCCGCGCTGCCGTGGGGGGATCTGGGTGTGGATATCGTCATCGAATCCACCGGTCGGTTCACCGACGCCGCCAAGGCCAAGGGCCACCTGCAAGCCGGTGCCAAGAAGGTGATCATCTCCGCCCCGGCTACCGGTGCGGACGTCACCATCGTGCTCGGTGTCAACGACGAGGCGCACGACGGCAGCCAGCGGATCATCTCCATGGCCTCGTGCACCACGAACTGTCTGGCGCCGCTGGCCAAGGTGCTCAACGACGAGTTCGGCATCGTCAAGGGGCTGATGACCACCGTCCACGCCTACACCCACGACCAGAACCTGCAGGACGGCCCGCACAAGGACCTGCGCCGCGCCCGCGCCGCCGCGGTCAACATCGTGCCGACCTCGACCGGCGCGGCCAAGGCGATCGGCTTGGTGCTACCGGAACTGAAGGGCAAGCTCGACGGCTACGCGCTGCGGGTGCCGGTTGCCACCGGCTCGATCACTGATTTGACCGCCGAGTTGTCCAAGTCGGCCGGCGTCGAAGAGATCAACACCGCGTACAAGGCCGCCGCCGACGGTCCGATGAAGGGCATCCTGAAGTACTACGACGCGCCGATCGTGTCGACCGACATCGTCACCGACTCGCACAGCTCGATCTTCGACTCCGGGCTGACCAAGGTGATCGACAACCAGGCCAAGGTGGTGTCCTGGTACGACAACGAATGGGGCTACTCCAACCGCCTCGTCGACCTGGTCGCGCTGGTCGGCAAGTCGCTGTAGACCGTGAGCATTCCGAGCCTCGGCGACCTTCTCGCACAAGGGGTTTCGGGTCGCGGGGTGCTGGTGCGTTCCGACCTGAACGTGCCGCTGCACGACGGCGTCATCACCGATCCGGGCCGCATCATCGCCTCGGCGCCGACGCTGAAGGCGCTGGTCGACGGCGGCGCCAGGGTGGTGGTGACCGCGCATCTCGGGCGGCCCAAGGGCGAACCCGAATTGGCACTGTCGTTGGCGCCGGTCGCTGCGGCACTCGGTGAGCAGCTGGGCAGGGACGTGCAGTTGGCCGATGACGTCGTCGGCCGCGATGCGCGGGCCCGCGCGGAGCGTTTGACCGATGGGGATGTGCTGCTGCTGGAAAACGTCCGCTTCGATCCGCGGGAAACCAGCAAGGACGACGGTCAACGGCTGGCGTTGGCCAGGGAGCTCGCCGAATTAGTCGGGCCCACAGGTGCTTTCGTGTCCGACGGATTCGGGGTGCTGCACCGCAAGCAAGCCTCGGTCTACGACGTCGCGACGCTTCTGTCGCATTACGCCGGCACCCTGGTCGCCGAAGAGATCAGCGTGCTGCAGCGGCTGACCAGCTCGACGCGCCGCCCTTATGCCGTGGTGCTCGGGGGTTCGAAGGTCTCGGACAAGCTCGGTGTCATCGAGCAACTGGCCTTGCACGCGGACAGCATCCTCGTCGGCGGCGGCATGTGCTTCACCTTCCTTGCGGCAAACGGGATTTCGGTCGGCACCTCGTTGTTGCAGCCCGAGATGATCGACACCTGCCGACGGTTGCTGGACACCTACGCCGACGTGCTGCGGCTACCGGTGGACATCGTGGTTGCCGACAAGTTCGCCGCCGATTCGCCGCCGCAGGTCGTCGCCGCCGACGCGATTCCCGAAGGCAAGACGGGCCTGGACATCGGGCCCGGGTCGGTGACCCGGTTCGGCGCGCTGCTGTCGAACGCCGAGACTGTTTTCTGGAACGGCCCGATGGGGGTTTTCGAGTTCCCGGCGTACGCCGCGGGCACCAAGGGCGTCGCCGAAGCGATCGTCGAAGCGACCGCCAAGGGCGCGTTCAGCGTGGTCGGCGGCGGCGACTCCGCTGCCGCGGTGCGCGCGCTGGGCCTGCCCGAGGACGGCTTCTCGCACATCTCCACCGGCGGCGGGGCGTCGCTGGAATACCTCGAGGGCAAGACGTTGCCCGGTCTAGAAGTGCTGAGCACAGAAGATTAAGGACGCCGATGAGCCGCAAGCCGCTGATAGCCGGCAACTGGAAGATGAACCTCAACCACTTCGAGGCCATCGCGCTGGTGCAAAAGATCGCGTTCTCGCTGCCGGACAAGTACTACGACCGCGTCGACGCCGCGGTCATTCCGCCGTTCACCGATCTGCGCAGCGTGCAGACCTTGGTCGACGGCGACAAGCTGCGGCTGACCTACGGCGCCCAGGACATATCGCAGCACGACTTGGGCGCCTACACCGGCGAGATCAGCGGGGCGTTTCTGGCCAAGCTGGGCTGCAGCTACGTCGTTGTCGGGCACTCCGAGCGGCGCACCTACCACGGCGAGGACGACCCGCTGGTGGCCGCCAAGGCCGCCGCGGCGCTGCGGCACGAGCTGACCCCGATCGTGTGCATCGGCGAGCACCTGGACGTCCGGGAAGCCGGTGAGCACGTCAGCCACTGCCGAGAGCAGCTGCGCGGGTCGCTGGCCGGGCTCTCGGCCGAGCAGATCGACAAGGTCGTCATCGCCTACGAGCCGGTGTGGGCGATCGGTACCGGGCGGGTGGCCAGCGCCGCCGACGCCCAGGAGGTGTGTGCGGCGGTGCGCAAGGAGCTGGACGCACTGGCCTCGCCGCACATCGCCGAGACCGTCCGGGTGCTCTACGGGGGCTCGGTGAACGCCAAGAACATCGGCGACATCGTGGCCCAGGATGACGTCGACGGCGCGCTGGTCGGCGGCGCGTCGCTGGACGGCGAGCAATTCGCCACGCTGTCCGCGATCGCGGCCGGCGGACCGCTGCCGTAAGGAGCGGGGCTGGGCCGATGAAGCCGGCTCCGTTTCGATGTAAGCGAGGTAGCAGTGGACGCGATGAAGAAGACGCGTAATGCCTCCCACTACGTGATTGGTGACGATGTCGAGGTCACCGATGTCGATTTCGAAAGCGAAGCGGTCTTTGTCAATGGCGAGCGGCTGAATGATGAGCGCGTAAGTCAGATGGCCGAGGAGTCGGTGAGGCTTGCGCGCGAACGCGAAGCCAACCTTATTCCCGGAGGCAAGTCGCTGTCCGGCGGCACCGCGCACTCGCCGGCTGTGCAGGTGGTGGTTTCCGAAACCACGCACGCGAAGCTCAAGGAGCTTGCGAGCAGCCGGCGGATGAGCGTGTCCAAGCTGCTGCGTCCCGTGCTCGATGACTTCGTAGCGCGAGAAACGCGTAACGGCTGACGGGAGATTCTGTCGCGTCATTCTGGTCGGCGGTGCCTGGTTGGACGCCGCGCCGAAGGGTTTGCGCGACACCGCGGTCCTCGGCCAGGTCGAGCGCTTGCACGAACTCCTTGACGAATGGACCCCAGGGATCGGCGCGGACCGTGTTGGCGATGTTGCGCCAGTCCGGTAGTGAGCCCCTGTCGATTGCTGCCAGTAGGCCGTCGACGCCCCAGCTCGTCGGGGGCTCGGATGGGTCAGACGGTCAGGTTGCGGAACCTCAGTGCGCTCATGGGACTATCAGCTTGTCAGCATGGGCGTAGACAGCGAACGCAACAAACGATACCTTCCTACGTATATCTACGGAAAAACTTGTTTCAGCTTCGGTTCTTCTTACTGGCAGGGTGCCAGCCGCTAGCCGCCCGAGGGAATTTGGAGTTTGCGATAAATCATAAATAGCAGCCGTCGCATCGCAGAACGTGCCGGTCGGTGGGGTGTCTGCGCGGGCATAGTCGGCGCCGGGGTGGTAGCCGCCGTGATCGGGATGATGGGCGCACCTGCCGCCCATGCCGACACTGCCGACACGTCTGTCCCTTTCGCCCCGGTCACACCTGAAAGCTTGTTGAGCAGCAGCGCTGATAACTTGACCGACGCTAACACCAACTTGGGTCAGGCAGACTTGCCCGGTGAGCTCCAAGGGATGCTAGGCCCTCAAACAGGGGTCCTCGATAACGGCTTGAATGTAATAACTGAGTACGAGGAGATCCAAGCGTCGCTGGTGACGTCTGACGACAATTCCCTGGTAGACCTCGGCAATCTGCTGTTTCTCGCCGGTGACCAACAGCTTGAGCAAGCCAGCGGTGACGTGCTCTCCGCTACCCAAGTCTTCGATACCGCACCCTCAACGCTCACCGCGTTCGATTTGTTTTTGGCTGATGCCCAGCTAGGCGGGGCTGCCCTCGACCTCCTGATCCCCAACACCCTCGCAGGCTATGCTGACCAGCTCTTCGGGCTCGGGGGTGACGCGGGCGGCAGCGCCGCTGGCCTGGCTGATCTGTTTTCCCTCTTGTGATGCTTCGATCGGTTCGCTGCGCGCATCAGTGAGCCGGTAGCTGCAGATGGGTCGCGCAAAGTTGTCTGGTATCGCGACGGCGGCGACGGCCTTGCTCGCACTGGCTCCCGCGACCATGCCCCGCCTAGACGGCGCCGCCTTCGATTTCGCCACGTTCAGTGCGCCAGCCGACGACCCCGCACCGGACAGCGCCGCTAACCCGGAAAACCCGCTCGGCGCACAACCGACGCCGCGCCACAGACGACCGCCAGTGGCGGTTGGTCCGCCACTGGCGCCATTCGCCGCGCCACCGGTTGTACCGTGAAACAGCATTTGGCGGGCCGTTGCAGTTGACGGCGGGCCGAGGTGCCGTTTAGCTTAGCGACACCTGCACGACATACAGCTTCGTTACGGTCTGTCGACTGCACGGCACATCTAGCGCCCGGGGGAGGCAACAAATGGCTGGTCGCGACGGCGCCGACGGCAACCGGCGTCGGCTTGTCGTCATGGGCGGGGCCGTCGGCGCGTTCGCCGCCGCAGCGGCGATGGCGACCGGCTCGGCGCCGACCGCGAAAGCCGATATCGACAGCCTGCTCGACCCGATCATCCAACCGCTGATCACGTCGCTGAGCGACGCCGTCGCCGGTTTCGACCCCGCCGCCGGCACCGACGTCACCAGCTTCGGCGACAGCGTCCTGGCCAGCCTCAACGCGCTCGATCCCTCGGCCGCGGCGTCGTCGGCCGCAGAACCCGCGGCCACCGCCGCCTCGTCGACATCGGATGCCACCGCGGCCGCGGCGACGACAACGGACAGCTCCACATCGGGAACCTACGACGTTCCGATCACCGTCGCCGAGTACACCGAGCCGACCGTGCAGGCGACGGTCGACGGCGCGAACAACACGCTGCTTGTCGACACCGGATCCAGCGGCCTCGTGGTCCCGTGGCAAGACCTCGGGTCCAACGACTTCTCGGCGCTGGAAAACCTGTTCACCCTGGGCTCTCCCGCCGGCATCAGCGAAAGCGGCTACAGCGGCGGGGTGGACTACCTCTATTTGTCCTATGACAACGTGCCGGTCGACTACGCCACCGCCCCCGGCACCAGCGCCCTCGACACCACGACCCCCATCGATGTGGAGATCTTGTCCTGGCCGACATCCTCCACCGCGCCGAGTAGCTTCCAGGCCTTCCTTGCCGATGACCAGGTCACCGGCATCCTGGGCATCGGACCGACTGGCACGGAGCCGGGCACCAGCCCGTTGGAGGCGGCGGGCTTCACTGGTGTGACCGTCGACGTGCCCACGGGCTACCTGGTCGTCAGCGACACCAACGCGGGAACGCCCATCGGCCTGGCGGTGAGCGGGGCCCCGACCCCGACCAGTGACTTGACCGAAACCGTCACGAACAGCGCCGGGGCGACCGTGGATCACGCGTCGGTTTCCGACGACGTCGACTCCGGTGGTGTCTACGGGACCATCCCGTCATCCCTCGGCTCCGTGCCGGTCGACGACACGATTTCGGTTTACGACGGCACTACGGAGCTGTACTCCTACACCGTGACGGACAACGGTGCAGGCTACGCGCCGTCGGTGCTGCCGGCAGGCGACACCGTCTCAGGCGTGACCAGCATCGACAGCGGCTTCGCGCCGTTCGACGAAGAGCCGATCTACATCGACTACCCCGACGACACGCTGACCTTCGACTCGCCACCGTCGTAGCGGCGCGTTGACGCCGAAAATTCGCGTTCACACCCGAGTATGCGGGCACGTTGCGCGTGGTCGTTTCAGCCGGAGTCCGTCAGCCGGTGCGGCGGCCGCGGGGCTGGCGCCGGCCAGCCGGGTCAGGGCGCGCAGGGCCAACCGGGTGCGTTCCGATCCGGTCGCCGCTGGCTTGACTCGCGGGACGATGACCGGCGGCCACCGACACCACCGACAACCTGCGCCGATCCGTGGCGAATGAGGCAGATGCGGTTTTCTGCCGCGCCTGGCCCGACGAAGTCAGATCAGCGTGAGGTTGCTGACAAGTCGGATATCTACCCCCTGCGAGAAACTCGACCTCGTTTTCGATCGCTTAGATCGGCAGCTCTTTGGAGAGTGATCTGCGAATGGCTTATGGCGAGTTCTTGATAACAGTGCGGCCCGTCGCCGGTTCGCGGTGCTTACGCCCCGAGCCGGTCATCCGCCCGACGGGCAGCCCTGCCACGTCGCACTGGGTGACACCCGTTGGGCTGCCCCCTGGCGGCAGGGGGCTGGCGGGGTCCGTGGCGGCGGACGGCAGCGCCAGCGGACGGCAGCCGCCACGGCGTGGTCTCACGCATGCGCCGCTGCGCTGCGAGATGGTTAACTCCGGTGTCCCGGTGGGAACGTGCGGCGGATTGTTTGCTTGGGCAAGGCGGCGGCGACCCACGGCAAGCCAGCGGGGCACCGTGGGTGTTGGGCCATCACGGCGTGGATGAGGGTGCGGCGTGGGCCAACTTGCCGATCGCCTGGGCGGGTGGCACCGGGCTGGGATATCGGGGCTGGCTGATGATCCGGACGAAGGCGTTTTGGGTTATCGCGCACGATGCCCAGTCGAACGCGCCACGGCACCGCCGGCGACGTGCTCATCACCCGGGTGCGGCACTAGATTCCCGACGTGCCACGACGATCACGGCAGTGCTTCCTCGGCAGCCTTGCGCCGATCGCAGGCGGCTCGCCGCGGACCGGTAAGGTGTGGGCCATGGAATTGGCCCTGCAGATCACCCTGGTGGTGACCAGCATCCTGGTGGTCCTGCTGGTGCTGTTGCACCGTGCCAAGGGCGGTGGCCTGTCGACGCTGTTCGGCGGCGGGGTGCAGTCCAGCCTGTCCGGGTCGACGGTGGTGGAGAAAAACCTGGACCGGCTGACGTTATTCGTCGTCGGCATCTGGCTGGTGGCCATCGTCGGCATGGCGTTGCGGATCAAATACAACGTCTGACGTCGTGTGGATGCGCGCCTAACTATCGACGCCAATGTGCTACATAAGTGCTACTATCGTCCGATGAGTGAAACCGTCGGGATCCGCGAGCTACGTCAAAATGCCTCGGAAATAATCCACGCCGCCGAGGCCGGCCAGGCATTTCACGTCACCGTCCGCGGCAAAGACACCGGCGTTGTCATCGCTAAACAACCATCCACGCCCCCCGCTCAACGCCGACGAGGCGTCAGCCTGACCAAGATCGAACAGGCCAGCATCTATGCCCAGCCCACCCCTGCCGGCTACGAGGAGGCGATGCTGGAGATCGTCGAGCGCGGGCGAGACGAATCGGGGCGCGTCGGCGATCGCGACCGGTGAGAATCCACCTGGATACCAACCTGCTGATCAGCAAGCCCCGCTGGGAGCTTCTACCGCCCGGGGACCATGAATATCTGGTCTCAGCTCTGGTATTCGCTGAATTCGGTGAGGGCACAGCACATCCCGACCCTGACATCGCCGCGCAGGCCCGCATCGACCTCATACAGCACCGGTCTACCTACGGCGACGGCCTGCCGTTTGCTCAGCGTGAAGCCGACATCTACCGCGAACTCTGCTCCATCGCCGCCACCGCCGGACGGACTCCAGGAGGTAAGCGCCGCGTCGATTTGATGATCGCGGCGGTCGCCATCGGCGACGGCGCAGCCCTGGCCACCCGCAACACCTCCGATTTCGACGGACTGCAGCCACTCCTGCGCATCGTCGCACTCTGAGATTGGCGCGCGGGCTTGAAACCGGTTGCCGCCCAAGGCGAAACATCCGAGACCGATGATGTTTTCAGCGTGCAGTCGCTGCCGATCACATACAACGCCTGAGCCCACGAAAGGCGAACACGGCCAACCGCCCTGATACTAGAAGGTATGGTCGAAGCACCCGACTCGCTGGAGCCGATCGGCACCGTCCAACGCACCCGCACCGGGCGCGAAGCCACCGAGCCGATGCGCGAGGACATTCGGCTGCTCGGCGCAATTCTGGGCGACACGGTGCGCCAGCAGCACGGCGACGAGGTGTTCGCTTTGGTCGAGCGGGCCCGGGTCGAGTCGTTTCGGGTACGCCGCTCGGAGATCGAACGGGCCGAGGTCGCCGGCATGTTCGACGGCATCGACATTCACCAGGCGATCCCGGTGATCCGGGCGTTCAGCCACTTTGCGTTGCTGGCCAACGTCGCCGAGGACATCCACCGGGAACGCCGCCGCGCCATCCACCTGGCTGCGGGTGAACCGCCACAGGACAGCAGCCTGGCCGCCACCTACCGCAAGCTCGACGCGGCCGACCTGGACGCGGCGACCGTGGCACAGGCGCTGGCCGGCGCGCTGGTCTCGCCCGTGATCACCGCCCACCCCACCGAAACCCGCCGACGAACGGTGTTCGACACCCAGCACCGGATCACCCAGCTGATGCGGCTGCGGGCGCACGGGCACACCGAAACCGACGACGGCAGCGACATCGAACTGGAACTGCGCCGCCAGGTGCTGACGCTGTGGCAGACCGCGCTGATCCGGCTGTCGCGGCTGCAGATCTCCGACGAGATCGCCGTCGGGTTGAGGTACTACCAGGCCGCGTTCTTCGACGTGGTGCCGAAAGTCAACGCCGAGGTCCGCCAGGCGCTGCGCAGCCGCTGGCCCGACGCCGACCTGCTCCCCGAACCCATTCTGCGGCCCGGCTCCTGGATCGGCGGCGACCGCGACGGCAACCCGAACGTCACTGCTGGTGTCGTGCGCCTGGCCACCGGCAGCGCGGCCTACACCGCGTTGGGTCGATATGCCGCCGAGCTGACCGCTCTGGAGCAGGAGCTGTCGATGTCGGCACGACTGGTCGCCGTCAGCGACGCGCTGACGGCGCTGGCGGCCGGCCGCGACGACGGCGCCCGCGCTGACGAGCCGTACCGCCGGGCAGTGCGCGTGATCCGGGCCCGCCTCACCGCTACCGCCGCGCAGATCCTGGATCGCCAGCCGGCAAACCTGCTCGACCTCGGCCTGCCGCCATACGCGACGCCGGGGGAGTTACGGGCCGATCTCGACACCGTCGACGCGTCCCTGCGGGCGAACGGCTCCGCTTTGTTGGCCGACGACCGGCTGGCCCGATTACGGGAAGCCTTGCGCGTCTTCGGTTTTCACCTGTCCGGTCTGGACATGCGGCAGAACTCCGACGTTCACGAACAGGTGGTCGCGGAGTTACTGGCCTGGGCCGGAGCGCATCCCGACTACAGCTCGCTGGGCGAAGACGAACGGGTCAACATCCTGGCTGCTGAACTGAGCACCCGACGGCCGCTGACCGGGGACCGCGGCGAATTGTCGGAACTGGCCCGCGGCGAACTCGCCATCATCGAGGCGGCCGCTCGCGCGGTCGCCGCCTATGGCTCGCCCGCGGTACCCAACTACGTCATCTCGATGTGTCGTTCGGTCTCCGATTTGCTGGAAGCGGCGATCCTGCTGAAGGAATGCGGTCTGCTCGACGCCACCGGCAGCGAGCCGTATTGCCCGGTGGGCATCGTGCCGCTGTTCGAGACCATCGACGACCTGCGGCGTGGTGCATCGATTCTGGAAGCGGCACTGGACCTTCCGGTGTATCAGGGCATCGTGCGGGCCCGCGGCGACAGCCAAGAGGTGATGCTGGGCTACTCCGACTCGAACAAGGACGGCGGCTACCTGACCGCCAACTGGGCGCTGTACCGCGCCGAGCTCGACCTCGTGCAATCAGCACGCAAGACCGGAATCCGGTTGCGGCTCTTCCACGGTCGCGGCGGCACAGTGGGCCGCGGCGGCGGCCCCAGTTATCAGGCCATCCTTGCCCAGCCGCCGGGCGCGGTGAACGGCTCGCTGCGGCTGACCGAGCAAGGCGAAGTGATCGCCGCCAAATACGCCGAACCGCAAACGGCGCAACGCAACTTGGAGACCCTGGTGGCGGCTACCTTGGAGTCCACCCTGCTCGATGTCGAGGGTCTCGGCGACTCCGCCGGCCCGGCATACGAGATCCTTGACGAACTGGCCGACCGCGCGCAGCGTGCCTACACCGAATTAGTGCATGAGACGCCGGGGTTCGTCGACTATTTCCTGCAGTCCACACCGGTAAGCGAGATCGGGTCGATGAACATCGGCAGCCGCCCGACGTCGCGGAAACCGACGTCGTCGATCGCCGACCTGCGGGCGATCCCGTGGGTGCTGGCCTGGAGCCAGTCGCGGGTGATGCTGCCGGGCTGGTACGGAACCGGTTCGGCCGTCGAGAGCTGGATCGCCGACGGCGACGGGCGCGTCGAGGCGCTGCGTGACCTGTATCAACGCTGGCCGTTTTTCCAGACGGTGCTCTCGAACATGGCGCAGGTGCTGGCCAAGACGGACCTTGGCTTGGCGGCCCGCTACGCCGAGTTGGTGGGCGACGAACCGCTACGCCGCCGGGTGTTCGACAAGATCGCCGCCGAGCGTCAGCGAAGCATCAACGCGCACAAGCTGATCACCGGCCAGGACGACCTGCTGGAAGACAACCCGTCGCTGGCCCGTTCGGTGTTCAACCGTTTCCCGTACCTGGAACCGCTGAACCATCTACAGGTCGAGCTGCTGCGCCGCTACCGCGCCGGCGAGGACGATGAGCTGGTGCAGCGTGGAATTCTGCTGACCATGAACGGTCTGGCCAGCGCGTTGCGCAACAGCGGCTAGTGTTCTGCTGGTACGCCGCGCCGAGCGTGAAACTGTTGCGACTTTTTCGCCAAGATCTCGCAACAGCTTCACGTTCGGCGAGCGCCGCGGGGACGGTTGAGCGCCGCGGCTAACGTACGGTCCGATTGCGTAAGGCGTTCAGCACGTTGCGCACCGCGCGTTCGGTTACCGACAGCGGCGACATCACCGTCTCGCAGACGCCGACCATGTAGTCGATGCGCTCGACGATGGCCTCGACCGGCGCAACCAGCGTGACCAGCCGGCCCATCAAGTCGTCAATCCTGCTCAACGTGGCCTCGAAGCGGTCCAGGCCGTCGTCGAGGCGGTCCACGGCGCCGTTCAACCGGGAAAGTGAATCGTTGAGGTCGCCCAGGGTATCGCCCAGTCCGCCCAGCACGCCTTCGAGTCGCCCCACGGTGACATCGGCGTTCATCGCTGCCTGGGTAAGAGTCTTGATCCGCTGGCGCGGAGGGCGGCTGCCGGCGCTTTTATCTGCCATGCAGCTCATTATGGCTGTCGGCGGAACCCCGTGGATGGAATCGGCATCTGATCGGTATGGGATTCAGACACTGCGACCATCACCGGCCCGCCCAACCCGACATCATCCGACGGCTGCAGGAGTACGCCCGCGGCTACACCGATCGGCTGGCTGAGCGGCGGCGTTAGCTCCGAAGCTTGGCGGCGGCTTCGGTGTCGAGAAACCAGGCCGTGTCCTCGCGGCCGAGCGCGCCGGTCGCCGGCACCGACACCGGGTCGGCGCCGCCGATCGCCGCGGCCACCGCATCGGCTTTCTCTGCCCCGGACACCAACAGCCAGACCTGGCGAGACCGCTGAATTGCTGGCAGCGTCAAGGTGATTCGCAGTGGCGGCGGCTTCGGTGAATCCTCCACCCCGACCACCAGCCGGGTGGTCTCGCGCACGGCGGGGCTATCCGGGAACAGCGAATTGATGTGGCCTTCTGGCCCCATGCCGAGCAGATGGACGTCGAAATTGGGTGCGGAATCGCCCGGTTCGGCGTTCGCCGCCAAAAGCTGCTCATAGGACAATGCCGCGGCGGCAAGGTCACTGCCGAACTCGCCGTCGCGGGCGGGCATCGGATGCACGTTGCGGGCCGGGACGTCGATGTGGTCGAGCAACGCATCACGGGCCTGCTTGTCGTTGCGTTCGTCGTCGTCCTCGGCCACGTAACGCTCGTCACCCCAGAACAGGTGCACCTTGGTCCAGTCGACCCGCTGCCCTTGGGCGGCAAGGTGACTCATCAGCCGGTTGCCGTTGCCGCCGCCGGTCAGCACAACCAGCGCGCGTCCGCGAGCCGCCACTGAGGCGTTGATGACGTCGATCAACCGGTCGCCCGCCGCGGCGACCAGCCTGTCGCTGTCGGGGAACTTCTCCACCGTGGTGCTCATAGGTACTCCACTCGGTCGATGCCCTCGAGCGCTGAAAAGTAGTCACCGGGGGTGTATCCGGGCAGCCTGCTTTTGATCGCGGACAACCGATCGGCTCCGTTGGTTGCGTCGGTGATACGCCGAATTGGCAGCTGGCCCAATGGATCCTGGGCCGGCACAGCTGGGGCGATATCCGGCCACCATGCCGCCACCGGGATATCGGGAAGCAAGAAGGGTACGACCACGGTGCTGTTATGCCCGGCGAGTGGCCCCGAGAGCCGCAGCACCACCACCTCGCCGGCGCGCCGCTGTCGCCGCCGACCCGCAGTTGGGCGTCCAAATGGGCGTCGGCAGCATCGGCGTCCCCGGTCATCACCACGATCACCCGGCTGGGATGCTCGTGGCTGGCCGCGTCGGCCGCGTCGATGGGTTCTTCGAGCACCGCTTCGCTGTCCGGCGCGACGACCAAAGTCAGCACTCGGCCCAACGTCACTGCGCCGGACTTCGCGCGCAGTTCGTCGAGCTTCTTGTTGATCTCGTTGGTGCTGGTGTCCGGCAGCTCGTGGCCGGTACCACCTTCTTGCGGGCTAGATCGCCGGTGACGCCGAAGATCACTACGGCGCACGGCGCGGCAATTCGGGGCAGCCGTTTATCGCGCTTGTCCCGCAACGGGTTTTGCCGCTGCCCGACGTTGGCCCGGGTGGCGGCTGGACTCATTTGGCCGCGGAGTCAAGCTGAGTCTTGGTCTCCCTCAGCAGCTCATTCCAGGAATCCTCGAATTTCTGCACGCCTTCGTTCTCCAGTACCAGGAACACGTCGGCCAGATCGATTCCGACCGCCGCGAGCTTGTCGAAGACTTCATGAGCGGCCGCGGCAGTGCCGGTGACCGTGTCGCCGGTCACGACACCATGGTCGGCGACGGCATCAATTGTATTCTCCGGCATGGTGTTCACGGTATTCGGGGCGACCAGCTCGGTGACGTAGAGCGTGTCGGAATAGTCGGGATTCTTAACGCCGGTCGATGCCCACAGCGGCCGCTGTACCCGCGCGCCGTCGGCGTTGAGCTGTTCGAAGCGGTCGCCGCCGACGAAGACTTCCTGATATGCGGCGTAGGCCAGCCGGGCATTGGCCACGGCGGCCTGCCCCCGCAGCGCCAGCGCGTCGGTCGAGCCGATCTTTTCCAACCGCTTGTCGATTTCGGTGTCCACCCGTGAGACGAAAAACGAGGCGACCGAATGGATCTTGGAGATATCGTGGCCGGCCGCCTTGGCCGCCTGCAGCCCGTCGAGGTAGGCGTCCATCACCGCGCGATGGCGTTCGACCGAGAAGATCAGCGTGACGTTGACCGAAATCCCCTCCGCCAGAGTCGCGGTGATCGCAGGCAGGCCGGCCTTGGTCGCCGGGATCTTGATGAACAGGTTCGGCCGGTCGACGATCTTCCACAACTCGATCGCCTGCTTGACAGTTTTGTCGGTGTCGTGCGCCAGCCGCGGGTCGACTTCGATCGACACCCGGCCGTCGACCCCGTCGGAAGCCTGCCACTGTGGTGCGAGCACGTCGCAGGCGTTGCGGACGTCGTCGGTGGTCACCGTACGGACGGTGGCGTCTACATCGGCGCCGCGCTCGGCAAGCTCGGCGACCTGGGCTTCGTAGACGTCGCCCTTGGCCAGGGCTTTCTGGAAGATCGTGGGATTGGTGGTGACACCGACGACGCTCCTGGTGTCGATCAGTTCCTGAAGGTTGCCGGACTGCAGGCGCTGTCGCGACAGGTCGTCCAGCCACACGGATACGCCCGCGGCGGACAGCGCGGCGAGGTTGGGATTCTGAGTCATCGAGTTCCTTCTTCTTGTTGTCGATTGTTCGTTCGGCGGCTAGTTGTCGATTGTTCGTTCGGCGGCGTCGACGACGGCTTCCGGGGTAAACCCGAATTCGCGGAACAAGGTCTTGTAATCGGCGGATTCCCCGTAGTGCTCGATCGATACAATCTCGCCTGCGTCGCCGACCAGCTTGTGCCAACTCTGCGCGACGCCGGCCTCGACGGCGACCCGGGCCGACACCGACGGCGGCAACACGCTGTCGCGGTATTCGTAGGGCTGCGACTCGAACCATTCGACGCACGGCATCGATACCACGCGCGCAACAATGTCCTTGCCCGCCAACAGCTTTTGCGCCTCGACAGCCAACTGGACCTCGGAGCCGGTGGCGATCAGAACGACGTCTGGCTCGTCATTGCCGTCGTCGCCCAATATGTATCCCCCCCTGGCTACCCCCTCGGCGTTGGTGCCCTCCAGCACCGGCACGCCTTGTCGGGTCAGGATGAGGCCCACCGGACCGCTGCCGTTGCCTCGAGCCAAGATCGTGCGCCAGGCGTATGCGGTTTCGTTGGCGTCGGCGGGACGGACCACCGAGAGCTTGGGGATGGCGCGCAGCGCCGCCAAATGCTCGATGGGCTGGTGGGTGGGTCCGTCTTCGCCGAGTCCGATCGAATCGTGGGTCCACACGTAGATGGTGTCGATATCCATCAGCGACGCCAGTCGCACCGACGGGCGCATGTAGTCGGAGAATTGCAGGAAGGTGCCGCCGTAGGCGCGGGTCGGGCCGTGCAGCACGATGCCGGACAAGATCGCACCCATCGCGTGTTCGCGGATACCGAAGTGCAGCGTGCGGCCATACCAGTCCGCTGTGTAGTCTTTTGTCGAAATCGACGGCGGGCCAAACGATTTGACATTGTCCATGGTGGTGTTGTTGCTGCCCGCTAGGTCGGCCGAGCCGCCCCACAGCTCGGGGAGCTTCGGGCCCACCGCGTTCAGCACTTTGCCGGACGCGGCGCGGGTGGCCAGCGCCTTGTCACCCGGTTCCCAGTGCGGGATGTCGGCGTCCCAGCCGTCGGGCAACTTTTCGGCGGTCAGCCGGTCCAGCAGCGCCTTGCGTTCGGGTTCGCGCTGCGCCCAGGCCTCGAATTCGGGGCGCCACTTGGCGTGTGCTTTTCTGCCCCGCTCCACCAGCTTGCGGGTGTGGGCGAGAACGGCGTCGCGCACCTCGAACGCCTTGTCGGGATCGAAGCCCAGGATCTTCTTGACCGCGGCCACCTCGTCGTCGCCGAGGGCCGCGCCGTGCGCCTTACCGGTGTTCATCAGGTTCGGCGCCGGGTAACCGATGATGGTGCGCAGCTCGATAAATGACGGCCGGTCGGTGACGGCCTTGGCGTTGGCGATGGCTTCCTCGATACCCACCACGTTTTCGCCGCCCTCGACGCGCTGCACGTGCCAGCCGTAGGCCTCATACCGGGCGGCGGTGTCCTCGCAGAGCGCGATGTTGGTGTCGTCCTCGATCGAGATCCGGTTGTAGTCGTAGAACACGATGAGGTTGCCAAGCTGCTGGACCGCGGCAAGCGACGACGCCTCGGAGGTAACGCCTTCTTCGATGTCGCCGTCGGAGGCGAGCACATAGATGTAGTGGTCGAATGGACTTGTGCCCCAGGCAGCGTCCGGATCGAACAGGCCGCGTTCATAGCGCGAGGCCATCGCCATGCCCACCGACGACGCCAGACCTTGGCCCAGCGGTCCGGTGGTGATCTCCACACCCTTGGTGTGCCGGAATTCCGGGTGGCCGGGAGTCTTCGATCCCCAGGTGCGCAGCGACTCGATGTCGGATAGCTCCAAGCCGAATCCACCCAGGTAGAGCTGGATATACAAGGTCAGGCTGCTGTGCCCGCAGGACAGCAGGAACCGATCGCGGCCCAACCAGTAGGTGTCGCTGGGGTCGTGGCGCATGGTGCGCTGAAACAGCGTGTAGGCCAGCGGGGCCAGACTCATCGCCGTCCCCGGATGGCCGTTGCCCACCTTCTGGACGGCGTCAGCGGCCAGCACCCGGGCAGTGTCGACGGCGACCGAATCGATCTCGGTCCAGTCATCGGGAAGGTGGGGGCGGGTGAGGGTGGAGATGTCTTCGAGTGCTGTCACGAGGGCCCTCCGGTCGACAGAGTGATCGGATTCCACCCTAATGCATTTCCACCCTAATGCCTAATGCCGGACCCTGAGTCGATGCAGATCCGGTAGCGGGTGAACCCCGGGGAAATTGTTGTGAATTGACCCTGGACGACGACCGGTGCAGGGCGGCGGTCTACCATCGCCTGTAGTAGAAGCTGCATGCTGCTGTGATCCGAGGAGCTGCGCTGCTGTGATCCGAGGAGCTATTGCGTGAGCATTCGCGAGCGCGTTGCGCCGAGTCGAGTCAGCACCAGATTGCTGGCTTATCTGGCGCTGACCAAGCCGCGAGTCATTGAGCTGTTGCTGGTCACCGCCATCCCGGCGATGTTGTTGGCCGATCGCGGCACGGTGAACCCGCTGCTGATCCTGGATACCCTGATCGGCGGGATGCTGGCCGCCGGCGGCGCCAACACGCTGAACTGTGTGGCCGACGCCGACATCGACAAGCTGATGAAGCGGACTGCCCGACGACCGCTGGCGCGGGCTGCCGTGCCGACCAGGAACGCCCTGGTGTTCGGTCTGGTGCTGAGTATCGGCTCATTCTTCTGGTTGTGGTGGACAACCAACCTGCTCTCGGGGCTGCTGGCGGTGGCCACGATCGCGTTTTACGTGTTCGTCTACACGCTGTTGCTCAAACGCCGCACCTCGCAGAACGTCGTGTGGGGTGGGGCGGCGGGTTGTATGCCGGTGATGATCGCCTGGTCGGCTGTCACCGGCACGATCGGATGGCCGGCACTGGTGATGTTTGCGATCATCTTCTTCTGGACGCCGCCGCATACCTGGGCGCTGGCCATGCGGTACAAGGACGACTACAAAGCGGCGGGTGTGCCGATGCTGCCGGCCGTTGCCACCGAGCGTCAGGTCACCAAGCAGATCGTGGTGTACACCTGGCTGACGGTGGCTGCCACGCTGGCGCTGGCGCTGGCAGCCGGCTGGCTGTACACCGCGGTGGCGACGGCGGCCGGGGCGTGGTTCCTGGCGATGGCCCATCAGCTCTACGCCGGTGTGCGCCGCGGTGAGCCGGTCAAGCCGCTGCGGCTGTTCTTGCAGTCGAACAACTACCTGGCGGTGGTGTTCTGCGCGTTGGCACTCGACTCGGCGATGGCGCTGCCGACCCTGCTCCACGTCTGATCCTTAACGCCACGTCCTAGACCTGCGAATACCCCCTACCCGGCCGGGGTCTTGTCACTACGACACAGCGTCGTATTGAATGCCCGACGTGATCTCGCCGGCGTGGATGGCTTCACCGCCGGAGGTGCACTCGGCGTTGCTGAGCAGCGGCCCCGGGCCCGGGTCGCTGACGGCCGCGGCCGGCGCGTGGAACTCGTTGAGCACCGGATACGCGTCAGTCGCAGAGGAACTCGCCGCGCTCTTGGCGGCGGTTCAGGCTGGGGCCTGGGAAGGGCCCAGCGCCGAGCGGTACGTGGCGGCGCACCTGCCCTTTTTGGCGTGGCTGGTGCAGGCCAGCGCCAAAAGCGCTTCGATGGCGGTCCAGCATGAGGCCGCGGCCACCGCCTACACCGCGGCATTGGCCGCGATGCCGACCTTGCCGGAGCTGGCCGCCAACCATACGGTCCACGGCGTGTTGCTGGCGACGAATTTCTTTGGCATCAACACGGTTCCGATCGCGCTCAACGAGGCCGACTATGCGCGGATGTGGATCCAGGCCGCCACCACGATGAGCACCTATGAAGCGGTCTCCGATGCCGCGGTGGCCTCGGCCCCGCGGACCGATCCGGCCCCGCAGATCGTCAGTTATGCCCGCCCCGCCGATGGCGAGTTCGGTGGCGGGGGCGATAACGGGATGTTGCCCATCATCGACAATGACGCCGGTGATCCCTACGCCTTGAGTTGGTGGATAAATCGATTGCTCGAAGTTCCCCAAACGTTGTGGAGAGACGTCGAGTTAATTGCGAAGCATCCGGCCCAGGGGTTCACGCAGCTGTTCGCCGACATCGGGGGACTGGCATCAGACGAGTTCGGCCACGCGCTCCAAGCCGTCGAGTACTTCCCTCAACTGCTGGCGCTTCCGTTGGCCGTGCCGGCCGCAGCCGCGGGAGGCGTTGCGGGCCTGGGCGGGCTGGCCGGGATCCAGGTGGAAGCCGCCACGGCGCCCGCCGTGTCGCCGCCCGTACCGACGCCTCAGCCGCACGGTTTGCCGTTGGCGGCGAATAGCCCTGCTGCAATGGGTTTTTCGACTTCCCCTGGCACCACAACGGCGTCTGCTCCTGCGCCGAGCGCGACCAGTGTGGTCAGTTCGGCGGCGACGCCGACGCCGGCTGGGGGTGGGGCGGGCTTTGTGCCGCCCTACGCGGTGGGGCCGCCTGGCATCGGAGTCGATTCGGGGATGAATTCGCGCGCCAGCTCCGGCGCCAAGAAGAAGGGATCCGAGCCGGAGGCTGCCGCGGCAGCCGCTGTCGCGGCAGCCGCGCAGGTACACCGACGGACGCGGCAGCGACGGCGGGCGGCGATGCGCGCGAATGGTCACGAATTCATGGAAGCGCATACCAATGTCGATCCAGATTGGGGCGTGCCGGACTCGCCGAGCTCTGATCGGGGCGCTGGGCCACTGGGCTTCGCCGGCACAGTAGGCAAGGAGACCGCGCCTGCGGCGGCGGGCTTGACCACGCTGGCCGATGATGAATTCGGCAGTGGCCCGCAAATACCGATGCTGCCGAATAGCTGGGATCGCGCGGGCAAGCCTGCAGGCTGCCACGAGTAGAAACGTCAAGGCTGCTACGCGTGTCGCGGAGTGGGCCTATCGGGCACTCGCTTTGCTTGGATCGCGCGACGAGTTGCGCTGTTCGGCACCTGGTCGGCCGCAAGTTTTAGAATCCGCGGTCCTGTGGTAGTTATCGTGGAAAATCATATTCATCTCAGCCCCGCTCGGGGCTCGTTGACGGCCTGGAAACCAGGCCAGGCCGGCAGGGGCGGAGAGCACGTGTGATGCAGCAACGCTTTTCGGGCGTCGACGTGGAGCTCTCGTTGGCCTGGCTGCTTCAGCCGCTCTCCGTCGAAACCTTTCTCGACGAGATCTGGTCTCAAACCCATCACCACGTCAAGCGAGGCTGCCCAGGCTATTTCGATGGTCTGCTGCCTGGCCCCTCGACGGTCGACGAATTGCTGGAGTTGTTTCGCCGCGAGCCGTCAGCGGTGCGGCTGGTAAAGGGCAGAGACAAAAAGGGCTCCGACAACTACCGGCTCGTTGATGGCAGCCTCGATGTTGTCGCTATCCGCCGGGAGTTCGCCGACGGCTACACAATCGTGTTGGACGGCGTCGAGCAATACGTGCGCGCGGTCGGGGCGTTGGCCCGCTCGATCGAGGTCGAGCTGAACTTTCCAATACAGGTCAACACCTACATCACGCCACCGGCTCAGACCGGGCTGGCTGCCCACTACGACGACCACGACGTGTTGATCGCGCAGGTCCAGGGCTCCAAAATCTGGCAGTTGTACCTCGGCGCCGACCGCCCGCCGCGCGAGATCCAGCGTGAGAAGGACAAAGCCGTCGCCATCGCGGGCCTTCCGCCGCCCACCGATTCGCGCCTGGAAGCCGGCGACGTGCTGTACGTGCCACGCGGTCGCGTTCATTCCGCCGAGACAACCGCAGAGCAATCCATCCACCTGACCGTCGGAATCCACGCACCGACCGTGCTCATGCTCGCCATCGGAGCGCTTTACTCGCAGAGCTGGCGCGATGACCGGCTGAACGCGCGTGTACCGCCACGGCATCTCGACGATGCCGAGTTGGATGCGACGCTACGCGCTCTGGTGCGGGAAACTGTTGGAACAGTTGAGGATCCGGGCGCGATGGCTGGTGGTCTGGGTCTACTGGCGGATGTCTTGGTCCGGCGCGGCAGATGCCCGCCAGTCGGAAAGGTCGCGGACGCCCACGCACTTGACGGGCAAACGCGGGTGGTGAAGTACCAACCGCTCTATTCGCGCGTGAAAGCCGTTGAGGACGGCGTTGCCCTTCAGTTCGCCGGCTTGTCCACGACCGCCGCTGCCGACCACGAAGCAGCACTGCGGTTCATCTCCAGGACTACCGAGCCGTTTCGGGTCAGTGAGTTGCCAGGCCTGCGTGCGGCGCAGCAGACCGACTTGGTCCGAACCCTGATCGTGAGCGGATTTCTCGTCCGGCTGCCCGACTGATGGAACTCGCTGACCTGGCGCGGTGGACGCCGATCAGATTCGACCTTTCCGGACCCGTACCGATGGTCGACTGGGCCGATCTTTCGGCGGAACGCTTCGTCGAACCGTTTTTCGACCAGACCGTCGCCCGTTGGGCCACCGGCCCGCACGCCAAGCCGCTCGTCAGGACCGGACTCGACGCGCTCCTCGCTCTTGATGGCGAGCCGTCGCTCGAGCCGGCGGGCATGATCTTTCACCTCCCGCGATGCGGGTCCACGCTGGTGTCCCGACTTCTGGGCACGCTTCCGGGCGTGATCGTCGTGGCCGAGCCGTCCCCGCTCAACGCGCTTCTCGGGCTCGACCCCGATCGGGTCGAGCCAGCCACACTGGTCCGGTTGGTGCGGCTTTTGGTGCGGGCGCTGGGCAGATGCCGACACGGCGACGAACACCACCTGGTGCTCAAGTGCACCAGCTGGAACATCCGCCGCCGGGAAATCCTCGCCGCCGCCTTTCCCGACACGCCGTGGGTCTGGGTCCAGCGCGATCCGGCGCGCGTCCTGGCCTCGCTCCTGGCTACGCCGCCGGGCTGGCTTGGGCTCCAGGCGGTGCCCCCGCAGACTGCGCGGATCTTCGGTCTCGATCCGGTGGCGGTTCCGGCGAGGGCGCGCGTCGAGTTCGGGGCCCGCGCGCTGGGCGCCATGCTGGCGGCGGCCGCGGTGGACCCTGTAGGGCGCCTGTCGATCGACTACGCCGACCTGCCCACCGCGACCTGGCAGTGGGTGGCCCCCCATTTCGGGCTTGCGAACGACGCTGCGGCAATCGAACGCATGACCGAAGAGTCCCGGTTCTACTCCAAGGAAGCAGCGCCCCGGGTCTTTGACGGGAATGCCTCCGAGCGGCGCCTGATGACCGATGCGATGCGTAAGGCCGCCGAGCGCTTCGCCGAGCCCGGCTATCGCGCGCTCGCATCGCATCAGTAAAGCGGCTGGCCCGCTCGCGCACCGACACGAGGCCATGGAGTTCCTAATCTCGCGGCCATTGTGGTATTCAAAAGAGACGGGACTATTGGCGCCAATTATCGTTTGCGTCATGACATGTTGCCGCCGCTTTCGGCTCACCGCCGCGGTGGTCGTGGCGCTGATCTGCGGTCTGGTCGCCTGCGGCTCAGAGCGAGGCGGTCAATCGAGATCGACCGCGAGCGCTGGTGCTGTAGCAGCGGCCGGTGGTAGTGCGGCACCGCCGCCGTGTCCGGGCGCACCGGTGGACGTTGCGGTCAGTGTCGATCAGTGGGCAGACATTGTCTCTCAGCTCGGCGGCGCATGCGCTCAGGTGAAGACGGTGCTGGTCAGTTCGTCAGTGGACCCGCACGACTACGAACCGTCACCACGCGACGCGGCGTCGTTTTCCGGTGCGAGACTGATCGTGGTCAACGGCGCGGATTACGATCCCTGGGCATCAAAGCTGGCGGCGATTTCCGCGCCGGTGGCACCGGTCGTCAGCGCAGCCGAAGTCACGAGAACAGCCGACGGAGCTAACCCGCACCTGTGGTACAGCCCGTCGGCGGTCACCGCCGTCGCCGACGCGGTCAGCGCCGAGCTGAGCAAGATCGATCCGCGGATGCAGGCGTACTTCACCGGGCGGCGTTCGGCGTTCAGCACAACGCTGCAGCCCTACACCCGCCTGATCGACACCATCAAGGTGCACGCTGCAGGCAAGTCCTACGCCGCCACGGAGGGAATCTTCACCTACATGGCCGACGCGCTCGGGCTGGTCAACAAGACCCCGCAGGGTTACCAACAGGCCGCGGCCAGCGAATCCGATCCGTCTCCAGCTGACCTTCAAGCGTTCCTTGACGCGTTGGCCGGCCACCGGATCGATGTGCTGATCTACAACCCGCAGACCGAGGGCTCAATACCCGACCAGATCCGCGTCGCCGCCGAGCGAGCCAATGTCCCGGTGGTAACCGTTACGGAGACCGTTCCACAAGACCAGACGACATTTGCGGGCTGGCAGGACACCCAACTCACTAAGTTGGCGAAGGCGCTCGGTGTCCCGCTCTGAGGTCCACGCCGATCCCACCGCGCTGCGGTTTTGTGATGTCAGCGCGGTGCGTGGCGGGCGGCTGATCTGGTCGCAGGCCTCCTTCGAGGTGCCCGCCGGCGGCATCGTTGCGGTCATCGGCGCCAACGGGTCGGGCAAGACAACTCTGCTCCAGATGATTCTCGGTTTGATTCCCGTGCCATCGGGGCAGCTGCGGGTTTTCGGCCGGCGACCCGGCGCAGACAACCGCATCGGGTACGTCCCTCAGGACTACGCGGCCAGCGCTGGAGAAGCGATCCGCGCTGCCGACGCCGTACTGCTGGGCTTGACCGGTCATCATTGGGGGTTGAGGCGGATCACCACCGCGCAACGACGCCAGGTTCGGCAGACCTTGGACGCCGTCGGGGCTGGCGGCTTCGCTAACAAGCGACTGGCCACACTGTCGGGCGGGCAACGGCAGCGTGTGGCTATCGCCGAGGCGCTGGTGGACTCGCCGCGCATGCTGATCCTCGACGAGCCCCTGGCTTCGCTGGACCTGCGCAGCCAGCGCGAGATGGTTCTCCTGCTGTCCCGGTTGCACGGCGAACTGGGCATGACCATCCTCGTGGTTGCTCATGACCTCAATCCGCTGCTGCCCATCCTGGACAGCGCGATCTATCTGCTCGACAAGCACGCTCACCACGCGCCGATTGCCGACGTGGTCGATGACGTGTTGTTGACCGATCTCTACGGCACACCCATCCGGGTCACGCACACGCCGCACGGCGAGTTGTTTATGAGGAGTGCTCTGTGACAGCAACTTTCGTGGCGATGCCCATTGGCTACCAGAGCGACTGGTGGCCGATCCTTGGGTCTGCGTTCATGCGCCACGCGCTTGTCGGCGGGACGGTTGTGGCATTGGCGGCCGGGCTGCTCGGATATTTCATCGTCGTGCGGCGCACCGTCTTTGCTGCCCACGCCTGCGCGCATATCGGGCTGCCTGGAGCCACCGGTGCTGTTCTGCTGGGCCTGCCCCCAGTGTTGGGGCTCGGCGTGTTTTGCGTCGGCGGGGCCGTCGTCATCGGGTTGCTCGGCAAGCGCGCCGCCGAGCGCGACGTCGCCACCGGGATCACGTTGGCCTTCGCCACCGGCGTCGGCCTCTTCTTCAACTCGCTGGCGAAGAAAAACTCCAGCACGATGACCAATGTATTGTTCGGTAACCTGCTTGCCATCTCTGCCGACCAACTCCTTACCTTCGCGGCTCTGCTGTTGCTGCTTGCGGTAAGTGTCGGAATCGCCTACCGGCCGTTGTTGTACAGCTCCATCAATGCCACCGTCGCCGAAGCCAAAGGCGTCCCCGTGCGTTTCCTGTCGGTCGTGTTCATGGTGCTGCTTGGGCTGGCGGTGACGATGGCCGTGCAAGCCGTGGGCACGCTGTTGTTATTCGCGCTTCTCATCGCGCCCCCGGCGACGGCCATCATGCTCACGCCGCGGCCGGCTCTTGCGATAGCCATGGCCACCGCCATCAGCGTGACCTCGGTGTGGCTCGGACTGGCTGCATCGGCGATGTTCAACTTCCCGCCCAGCTTCCTTATCGTCACGATTGCCTGCGGAATCTGGCTGATAGTTTGGCTGACCGATCGTCGCGTCCGCGGCGCCGCCGAAGCGCTCGACCAACCGGTCCCACCAGACCGCGCCTGGACAGGAGAAAGGCCGCCGATGACGCCTGGCGCCCCAACATTGATCGGCCCGGTCAGTAAGAGATCGCGGTCCGGTGGCTGAACGTCACGCGACGAGCCGGGGCGCGCCAACGCCAAACAGCGCGTCAGCATCTGCCCTCGATACCGAGCACCGCGGCCCCGACCGGCAAGGGCGCACTCGCATTCGCATTTCCGCACGACCGGTTCTGGTTCGGCAACTCCGCTCGGTCGAATCGCGGTTCGCGTTGCGGTAGGTCTGCTCGCCGCGCTCGGCGCCGCCGTCGTTGCCGGCGCGGTAATGCTTTGGCCGAGCCAGCAAAAGGTCGACATCCCGCTGCCGTTCCAAAACGCCGCCGGCGGCGCTGTAATGACAGCCGCGGGACGGGTGCTGTCCAGCGGACCGGGCTACTGCGGTAGTCCGTCGGCCGGAAAGGTCCTTACTGCGGCCCCGGCGGCGGGCCCGCACGGCCCTGCGCGCTGCACCCAGGCGCTGACCGCGATTGACTCGGGACCTAACACCGGGGCTGCGACGTTGCTGGAGTTCGGCGAGGGGCCGGGCCAGCCGACGCTGGCGGCCGGCGAGGATGTCCGGCTCATCCGGCAAGTCGATGAGCAGGATATGACGCACTACGCGTTCTACCACTACGAGCGAACGTGGTCGCTGCGTACCTGGGCCGGGTGTCCATCCATCACCGGCCTACTGCTTGCTGGGTTCATCATCGGTTCGCTCGGTGTCCTCAACGACGTCACAGTCACGCAGGCCTCGACAGTCTTCGAGCTGGCCAACCTTGGCGAAAGTCATTCTCGTCGGGCAATCTTCGTCGGCGCCATGCGGGTGGGGCGCGACCACATCGCCAGCACCGTCTACACGCTGGTGCTCGCCTACGCAGGCAGCGCGCTGCCGCTGCTGTTGTTGTTTTCCGTGGCGAACCGGTCGCTGGGTGATGTGCTGACGAGCGAGAGCGTGGCGATCGAAATCGTGCGCTCGGCGGTCGGCGGCAACTTCGGCCGGGCCGGCCACGCCGGCGCGGCAGACGGTCAGTTTGCCCGCGAGTAGAACCCGCGTTCCGAAGCCTCGACAAGTTAGCTTAGGCGATGCTAATGTACGGCGGGCAATCCTGGCATCACGGGAGGGGACGGCAGAGGCGTGGAGAGCCGCGACACCGGCACGCTGCCCGGATCGGTGCGAGAGTCCGTTTCCGGTCTGATCGGCGCCCGAGCATGACCGCGCCGATCTGGATGGCCGCGCCGCCGGAGGTGCATTCGGCGTTGCTCTCCAGCGGTCCGGGCCCGGGGGCGTTGCTGGCGGCGGCGGGGGCGTGGACCTCGCTGGGCGCCGAATACGCGGCGGTGGCTGAGGAACTTAGCGGGGTGCTGGCGGCGGTGCAGGCCGGGGCATGGGAGGGGCCGAGCGCGGAGTCCTATGTGGCCGCACATGTGCCGTATCTGCTGTGGTTGATGCAAGCCAGCACCAAAAGCGCGGCCGCGGCCACCCAGCATGAGACCGCGGCCGCGGCTTACACCGCGGCGTTGGCGGCGATGCCGACGCTGCCCGAGCTGGCCGCGAACCACCTGATTCACGAGGTGTTGGTGGCGACGAATTTCTTTGGCATCAACACCATTCCGATCGCGCTCAACGAGGCCGACTACGTGCGGATGTGGATCCAGGCGGCCACCACGATGACGACCTATCAAGCGGTGTCCAGCACCGCGGTGGCGTCGACGCCGCAAACCGACCCGGCGCCGCAGATCCAGAAGACCGCGGACCCCACCTCGGCGCAGGGACAGGCCACCCAAACCGATCCGTCGACGGGCCTGGGCAACCTGCTGTCTGACCTAGTGCACAAGTTAGGACTGTCGGAGCAAGTCATTGATGCGTACGGGGTCGACAACATAATTCACTTCCTGAACAATCCGGTGAGCTACACCATGACGCACGCCGTCCACGAACTCTTGACGGATCCGTTGGCGCTGCTGGAGAACCCGCTTTTGCTGTTCTACGACGGCGACGAGGTGTTCTTCCCGCTCGGCTATGCGATTCTCCCGGCCTCTGCCGGCGCGATCGCCCCCATCGGGTCCTCAGCCAGCGTCGCGAGTGTGGCCGGGCTGGCCGCCGCTCAGCCTGCTCCGACAGCTGTCGAGGCGCCGCTGCCCGCTGCGGCGCCTGCGCCCGCGATGTTGCCGGCCGCCGGGACGGCCCCGACTTTCGCGCCGACGGCCGGGGCCCCGGCCGGGGCCCCGGGCACTTCTCCCGCCCCCGCGACGAGTACCGTGGCGAATCCCGCCGCGCCGACGCCGCTGCCGGCCGCGGGCGGGGCGGGTTTTGTGCCCCCCTACGCGGTGGGCCCTCCCGGCATCGGGTTCGACTCTGCGAGTGCTAGCGCCAGCTCCAGCGCCAAAAGGGAGGCGCCGCAGCCCGATATCGCCGCGGCCGCGGCGCCGGTGGCCGCGCGGGAGCAGGCGCGAGCTCGCCGGCGCCTGCGGGCGGGGCTGCGCGGGTACGGCGATGAGCCCATGGATATGAATGTCGAGGTCAACCCGGACTGGGGCACGCCGCCCTCGACGGTCGGCTCCGATCAGCGCGCCGGTCCGCTGGGGCTCGCTGGCACGGTGCGCAAAGAGGCAGCCGGGCAGGCGGCGGGGCTGGCCACCCTGGCCGGCGACGAGTTCGGCGGCGGCCCGACGATGCCGATGATGCCAGGCGCCTGGCAGCTCGACGGCGAGCCGGAACACGGCGATAACACCTGACACCACGAAGCACGTCCGACGTTGCGTCGAGACGCTCAGGCAGTGTCTCGCGTCACCCTCACCCCAGCCGCCTGAACAACCCGCGCTGGGGCACCTCGTTTTCGGATTAGTAACTAGGTTCCCTAAACATTGGGGCTGGCTGATCGCTTGGCGATGGCCGCACGGTTGGCGATGGTCGATGGTCGATGGTCGCATGGTCGATGGTCGCATGGGCATCACGATTGGCGATGGCCGATTGGTTCATGGTGATCCTTGGCAGATGGTCGCGAGTGCTCTGGCGATGTTCATCGGCGTTGGCGTGGTCACGTGGCCGGCCAGCGCAGCGGTAGCGTGGCCAGTCTGAACGTCGTCGATCGGTCGCAGACGATCTCCGGGACGAAGCCGGGTTGCAGCTTGAACTCCGGTATCCGGCGCAGCCACTCGGCAACGATCAGGCTGAGCTCCATCTTGGCCAGGTGGACGCCGAGACAGTGGTGAGTGCCGCTTCCAAAGCCCAAGTGTGACTGCCGGCATACTTTGCCGTCGTCGGTCACCGATATGTCGCTGCCGCTGTCTTCCAGGTTGGCCGCCTCTAAAAACACGGTCGCCCTGGAGCCCGTCGGCAGTGTGACGCCGGCAACGGTGACCTCCTCGGTGGCGACACGGTTGACCATGATCACCGGCGGGTGGACTCGCACAACCTCGTCCACGAACGCCTCGATATCCTCAGGATGCCCGCGCAGCCGGGAGCGCAGTTGTGGGCGGCGGGCCAGCTCGAGGAGCGCGAACCCGATCGCCGCAGTGGGGGTTTCGGTCCCGGCGAAGACGAGGAGCCAACAGAACCCGAGCACCTGTGCCGCGCTGAGTTCCCCGCTGGTGAGCAGGCGTGACAGCAGAGACCCCGGGCGTGGGCGGTGCCTCTCGGCCTGAATCGCCCAGGTTAGGTAGGTGACCAGTTTGGATTCGGCATTTTCTTCAACACCCGAATTGACGGCGTCTCGCACGTCCGCCAGCCAGTCGCGGTCGCCTAGCGGAAGTCCCAGTCGCGTCAGCACCGCCTGGGCGGGGAACGGGACCGCGATGTCACGCATCGCCTCGCACCGACCCCTGGTGGCGACATCGCCAATCAGCGCCGCGGCCTGGGACTGCAGCGCGGGTTGTAGGCCGGCTAGCCCGCGGGGGGTGAACAGCGGCTGCAGGATTCGGCGGATTCCGGTGTGCTCGGGCGGATCGCACATCAACGGCACCATCAGATCCCAAGGACGTCGCCTCGCAACATTCATCCGTGCAGACAGAGCCGGGTTGCGTAACGCTTCAAGCATGTCATCGCGGCGGGTGGGGCAGTGGCTGCCATTTATTACGACGAGCCGCCCTGCGGTCCGCATCTGGTCGAAGCAGGCCTTGCGGTCCGCCGCGTAGAGCCTTGCGTCCAAGCTAAATTCCGGAATCGGCGGCATGTCAGCGGATCATATCGCTCCGCGTGGCGTGAACTTCCCAAACCGGCACACGCACGTGCTCGTCCTGCCCGTGCCGGTACTGCGGCAGCTTCCTGTCCGCTACGCGGAAATCGACGGGGCGCTGGCGCTCTGGGCGTTGCGGCGGGCGCGGTCGATGGCGCTGCGTGAAATGTCGATCGCGGCAACCGCGCAGCCGTGGCGGGCGTAGTGGATTGCGTGCCATTCCGGTCCGCAGCCTGGGTCGAGTACGTGGCCTTTAACCGCGGCCAGTCACGTGGACGGCAGCCTGTACCAGTCGTCGGGCAGCCGGACCAGGAATCCGGATGCGATCAGCTTTCGGGCCAGCTCCGTCTGCTGCGTCGCGCTTAGCCCGGGCAGATCGCCAATCCGAAACGGCTCGGTGCTCCTCGACAGGAACAGCAAGGCGGGTTTGTGATCGGTACCGAAACTGATCAGCAATTGAGCAAACTGCAAGGCGACACCCCCGGCAACGGCGGTCACCCGCGAATAGAGCGGCTGGTGCTTGACCACCACTGTTTGCTCGTCGATTGCCGCGGCGTTCGAGATCTGTCCGACCGGTGGGCATCGGCCGCGCCGGGCCAGGATCTCCGCCATGGCGCCGCGGCCTTCCGCGATCACGTTCGGATCCTCGAAGATTCTGGTCATGTCGTGCACCAGAGCGTCAAGGCTCGCCCAGGCCGCGGCGTCGTCGAGATGCCGCGGCGGCAGGCGGGTGTGGACGCGGTCATCCCGCACACTCAACAGGTAGAGCATGTGGGTCAGAAGCGTGAGCACGGTGGGCGCGCGAATTCCCATGGTCAAGTGCACGGACGGCTCTGCATTCGTTTCGGCCGCATGAACCTGACCGCGCGGCAGGTAGAGCACGTCGCCGGCTTCCAGCAGCAGGTCGGTCGGCGCCGGGAGGTCGGCAGCGACAACCTCGTCGTAGCGTCGCATCACATGCGGCGCCACCGCATCGCCGTACAGATGCCAGATCTTGGCGCCCTGGATCTGCAACACCAGCAGGTCGTGCTGGTCGTAGTGGGGGAGGAAGCCGTGTGATTCGGGTGGCGTGACGTAGGCGTTGACCTGTGTCGGGAAGTTCAGCTCAACCTCTATAGAGTGCGACAACGAGGCAATCGCGCGCACGTACTGCTCGACCTCATTCAGGACGATCGTGTAGCCAGCGGCAAAGTCGTTCCGGACGCGGACAAGGTCGAGACTGCCATCAGCAAGCCGGTAGGTGTCCCCCTCCTTGTGCTCCTCCCCCCGCACCAGCCGCACTGTCGATGGCTCTGACTGAAGATGCCCCAGGAGTTCCTCGGCCGCTGATGGCGGGTGCAGAAGGCCATCGAAGTAGCCCGCGCAGCGTCGCTTGACATGGTAGTGCGTCGCCCCCCATATCTGATCGAGAAAGGTCTGCACCGTGAGAGGTTGAAGCAGCCAGGCTAGCGAGGACTCGATAGTGATCCCTCCCCAAACTTCCCGGCGGACGGCGTCAGTGGGGCGCCCCGTTGCGCACGGCGTGTCGCGCGGGTACTGCAACACGGCGTTGTCAGCATCGCAGTGAACCGCCGGATTGTCGAACCTGTTGGGTGTCGAAGAGCGGTTCTCCAGGGTGCCACCGCGACAGACATGCCGCGATCAGGTTGGCGGTTTTGGGATTCAATGAGATTCAACGACCCGTCGCAGGCGTTCACGCGCGGCGGTTAGCTCGTCTTCGAGTTCGGCGGCCCGTGCGGTCAGGTGGGCTCGATCGCCTGCTTCGGACTCGGCGCCGAAATGCAGGCGGAGGCGCTGCTGGGGTTCGTCCCGCTCGGCTGCAGCGTCTGGATCTGATCTTGGGCGATGGCCAGGTCGGTCCGCAGACTGGCTGGCGACGTCGAGCGGCATCAATGTGTTCGCGGATTCCTTCGGCGTATACCAGCCAGGTGGACACCCCGGCGGCTTTGACCACCGCGGTGAAGGAGATAGACGCGCCGGTGGCTTCCAGCGCTTCGAGCGCCGCCGGGGCCCGTCGACCTTTGAGCTCACTGTCCTTGGTGCGGGCCGCTTTCAGCGCTGCGGCGCCGACCTGGTTGGCCGCGGTGGTGTTTATCCGGTTTCTCTGGCCGCGGCGGAGGCGTGGATGAGCGGGACCGAGTCCGGGCAACACCGGATTCATGCTCCGAAAACGCTACGGCACCAGCACGATTGAGCCCACCGTCTGCCGACCCTGCAGGTCGCGGTGCGCTTGCGCGGCGTCGGCCAACCGGTAGCTGCGGCTCACATTCACGCTGAGCGACCCTGCGCCGATCGCATCGAACAACTCCCCTGAGCGCCAAGCGAATTCTTCGCCGGTGCGGGTGAAATGAGCCAACGACGGACGGGTCAGGTACACCGAGCCGGCCGCGTTGAGCCGCTGCGGGTCGATCGGCGGCACCGGCCCGCTGGACGCGCCGAACAACGCCAACGTTCCGCGCACGGCCAGACTGGCCAGGCTGGCGTCGAACGTGCTCGCGCCGACGCCGTCGTACACCACAGCCACACCCGCGCCGTCGGTCAGCTCGCGGATGCGGCTGCCGAATTCCGGCGCGTCATCGCCGGGGTAGTCCAGGACGTCCGTCGCACCCGCCTGCCGGGACAGCTCGGCTTTGGCCGGTGTCGACACCGTCGTGATCACCCGGACGCCCAGGCTGGTCGCCCACTGCGTCAAGATCAGCCCCACCCCGCCCGCTCCGGCGTGGACCAGCACCGCGTCGCCCGCCTTCACCGGGTAGACCGACTTGAGCAGGTAGTGCGCCGTCATCCCTTTCAACAGCGACGACGCGGCCACGTCCGACCCCACCGCTGACGGCACGCGCGCGACTAAAAATGCTGGGGCGGTGGCGAATTCGGCATAGGCGCCCGACGCCGCGGCCGTCGCCACCCGGTCGCCGACCTTCAGTGTCGTCACATCGTCGCCGAGGCCGGCGACGGTCCCGGCCACTTCGATGCCCAGCACGAACGGCAGATCGCGCGGGTACGCGCCGGACCGGAAATACGTGTCGATGAAATTGACACCGACCGCTTCGGACTCGATCAGCACCTCTGCCGGGCCAGGGGAGGGCTGTGGCTTGTCGACATAGCTCAGGACATCCGGACCGCCGACTTCGGCGACTTCGATTGCGTGCATGCTCACCATCTTCCGCAAGCATGATGTCCCCATGAAGTTGGCCCGCCCTGATATTCCTCATCCGCGGATCGTGCTGACCGGTTCGGCGGGCGGCGACGACGCCGGTCTGGTAGCCGCGCTGCGCACCCGGGGGCTGCACGCCCGCTGGCTGTCCTGGGACGACCCGGACACCCTGCGCGCCGACCTGGTGATCCTGCGGACCACCACCGACTACGCCGACCGGCTCGACGAGTTTCTGGCCTGGACCAGGCGGGTGCCCCACCTGCTCAACACCGCCGATGTGCTCGCCTGGAATGCCGGGCAGCACCAGGCCGTTCGCGCGTCGGCATCGGGCCGTACGACGTCGCTGGTCTTCCTCGGCGGCGAGCAGTCACACGCGTTCACCGCGCAAGGGTCGGTGGATGCCGACTTCGAGGTGTGGGCCGTCGGGCATGCTGCGCTGCGAGTCGCGGCTGAGCAGGCGGGCGTCCGGGCCGACGAGCTGCTTTACGCCCGTGCCGATGTCACCGACGATGCAGATTTGGTCGGACTGGACCTCATTGCGCCGTCGCTGGGTTGGCGGCTGCTCGACGACACCGCACGCGACGACGCTCAGCGGCACTTCGCGCTGAGCGTTGAATCAGCCCTGGATCGGCTCGGGCTGGGTCCGCTCTCGCATCGACGCCCATAGCGCGGCGGTGGCGGCTGTGCACGCCGCCGCGCCCGCGACATGCACCGCCACCAATGTGGCGGGCACTCCGGTGACGAACTGCAGGGTGCCGACGCTGGCCTGAGTCAACAGCAGTAGCACCAGCACGCCCAGCCGCAGCAGGATCGGCCGCGGTGCCCGCACCGCCAGCAGCCCGAAACCCAGACCGACCACCAGCCCGAGATAGGCCACCAGCAGTGACGAGTGCGCGTGCACCAGGGTGGTGATCTCGATCCTCAGCCGCGGCACGGTCCGGTACGGGCTGGCGTCGCCGGCGTGCGGGCCCGCCGCGGTGACCAGCGTGCCGGTCACCAGCACGGCAGCAAGTGTCGTCGCGCTGAGCGCGGTGAGCCAGCGCAGCGGCCGGACCACCGTGCGCATCGGCTGGCCGTTGTCCGGTTCGCCGACCTTGACGTACAGCAGCACCGCCAGCCACACCATCGCCATCGATGCCAGCAGATGGATCGCCACCGTCCACCACAGCAAGCCGGTGAGCACGGTGATGCCGCCGATCACCGCCTGCAGCACGGTCGAGGCCGGCATCGACCAGGCGTAGGCCAACACTTCGCCACGGCGGCGGGCCCGGGTGACCGCCAGCACCGCCAGGATCGCGGTGATGACCACCGCGAAAGTGATCATCCGGTTACCGAATTCGACGGCCTGATGGATTCGGGGCACCTCGGCGTGGGCCACCGGGGTGAAGCTGCCCGGAAAGCATTGCGGCCAGGTCGGACAGCCCAACCCCGACGCGGTGACCCGGACAATCGCGCCGGTGACGGCGATACCACCCTGAGTCAGGATGACCAATGCGGCGACGATGCGCTGTGCGAGCGGGCTGGGTTCAGGCAGCAGATCTACGAGCCGCATGAGCCACCGTCCGACGGGCATCGCCCGATCGTAGGACAACAAAAACTACGCCGCGTAGTAGGGCCACCCTGGTGCCGAGCAGACGCAGAATCGCACGCAGAAGGCCCGCGCAATGCGATTCTGCGTCTGCTGGGCAGGGCCGCGCGCTCAGCCGTCAGGTGAACCGGAACCACCGCAGCGCGGCGAGCGCGGCCAGGGCGCCCCACGCGGCCAGCACGGCGACGCCGAACCAGTCCACCGACACGCTCATCGCCTGCGACAGCGCCTCGGTCAGCGCACCGGCCGGGGTGAGCCGCGCCGCCCACTTGACCGGGGCGGCGATCATGTCGGTGTCCACCGTCAGGGCGCCGAGTCCGGCGAAGACGAACCACAACAGGTTCGCCACCGCCAGCACGATCTCGGCCCGCAGCGTGCCGCCCAGCAGCAGGCCCAGCGCGGCGAAACCTGCCGTCCCCAGCGCGATGATCACCGCGCCCAGCGCCAGGCCCGCCGGATGAGGGCGCCAACCGAGCGCAAACCCAATGGCGCCCAAGACAATTGCCTGCAAGAACACCACGGCAATCACCGCCAGCGATTTGCCGGCGACGATGCCCCAGACCGGAAGCGCGGTCGCGCCCAGCCGTTTGAGCGCACCGTACCGGCGGTCGAACGCCACCGCGATGGCCTGGCCCGTGAACGCCGTGGAAATTACCGCCAGGGCCATGATCGCCGGGACGAAGGTGGCGGCGCGGTTGGCGCCGAAGGATCCCAGCGGCAGCAGCGTCAACCCGACCAACAGGGTGATCGGGATGAACATGGTCAATAGCAGCTGTTCGCCGTTGCGCAGCAGCAGCTTCAGCTCCAACGCGAACTGCGCGGTCAGCATCCGCGGCACCGCGGCGGGCCGCGGGTCAGGAGTGAAAGTGCCTGCAGGGAAACGCGATTCGCCGGCGGTCATCTGCGCCGCTTCTCCTCGTCGCTGCGTCCCCCTCGCCGCTGCGCGGCTGGGGGTGCCCCCACTGCGTCGTCGCCGGCGGTCATGTGCGCAACTCCCGGCCGGTGAGCTCCAAGAACACGTCTTCCAGGCTGCGTTGCTCCACGCGCATGTCGGTGGCCAGCACGTCGATCTGGGCGCACCACGCCGTCACCGTCGCCAGCACCTGCGGGTCTACCCGGCCTTCCACCAGATACTCACCCGACGTCACCTCGGAGGCCCGATAATCCTCCGGCAAAGCGGAGACCAGCAGCGACAAATCGAGTCGCGGCGGTGCGCTGAACCGAAGCTGGCCCTTGGCGCCGCTGCGGGTCAGCTCTGCCGGGGTCCCGGCCGCGACGATCACCCCGTGATCGATGATGACCAGGCGGTCGGCGAGTTCCTCCGCTTCCTTGAGTTGATGGGTGGTCAGCACCACGGTCACCCCGTCGCGGCGCAGCGCGTCGATCAGCTCCCACACCAACACCCGGGCGTGCGCGTCCATACCGGCCGTGGGCTCATCGAGAAATACCAGTTCGGGTCGACCGACCAACGCGCAGGCGAGTGCGAGCCGCTGCTGCTGCCCACCGGAGAGACGTCGATAGGTGGTGTGCGCCGCGTCGGACAGGCCGAGTGTGCCCAGCAGCCACTGCGGATCCAGCGGATCGGCGGCGTAGGAGGCCACCAGGTTGAGCATCTCGCCGGCTCGGGCCGCGGGATACCCGCCGCCGCCCTGCAACATCACGCCGATGCGTGGTCGTAGCCGCGCGTTGTCGGCGATCGGGTCTAGCCCGAGCACCTCGATGGTGCCGGTATCGGGGCGGACGAACCCCTCGCACATCTCCACCGTTGTGGTCTTGCCAGCGCCGTTCGGGCCCAGCAGCGCCAACACCTCGGCGGCATGCACTTTGAGGTCGAGATCGGAGACAGCCCTGGTAGCGGCCGTACCCGAGCCGTACGACTTGCACACCCCGCGCAACCGCACGGGGATGTCGACGGCCTGGCTCACGAGGACTTAGCGTAAGCGCCGGGCACCGGGATGGGCTGCGGGGTCTCGCTGTCCGGCGCCACATCCGGAGCCGCGGTGTCGCGGGCCGGCAGCGGCCGCCACGGCAGGCGGGTATAGGTCGCCGCGATCAGCAGCGCCGCGATGACGGTGCTGGCCACGGTGGCATCCAGAATCTGAAATAGCGCGAACCGGTCGCCGTTGGCCGTTGGGCCGAAAATCCCCACGATGATCGTAACGATGATCGCCGCGATACGGAAACCGGGCCGCGTTGCCCAGGCGGCCAGCGGGATGATGGCCCACAGCAGGTACCACGGCTGCACCACAGGAAACAGCAGCACGGTACCGCCCAGGGCCACCCCGAGCCCGCCAACCGGGTGAAGCCGGCCACGCAACACCGCGATCAGCAACCAGCCCACCATCACCGCGATGATCAAAACGCCGATGCCACGAGTCAGCGACAGCACGGCGGTGGTGTGATCGCCCAGCCCCAGCAGGATCCCCACCTGCCCGGTCCCAAGGGCGATCAGCGTCGGCGGCGACATCCAGCTGCGCACGACGTTGGCGGTGCCGAGAGTGTAGATCCAGCCGACGCCGAGCCGGCTGGCCCAGCCGACCGCGGCCATCACTGCCAGTGCCAGCAGGGTTATCAGCCCGCCGGCCAACAGGGAGGCCCGCAGGCTGCCGCCCCAACGCCAGGCGAGCGCCATCGCGACAAAGCCCAACGCGAGCAGTGACGGCAGCTTTACTTGCGAGGACAGCGTGATCAAGATCCCGCCGGCCAGCAGCATGCTCAGCGGCGCCCAGTCGGGCCAATGCGTTCGCAGTCCGGGCCACGGCCGGGGTATCAGCGGACGCGTGGAGTCGATTCCGCGTAGCGCGAACTCGGTGCCGGCCAACATGAGCCCGAGCATCAACGCCTCGTTGTGGATACCGGCGACTAAATGCATGATCAGCAGCGGGTTGGCCGCCCCCAACCACAGGGCGCTGACCTCGGCCACTCCGCAGCGGCGGGCCAGCCGCGGTGTCGCCCACACGATCAGGCCCACGCCGAGGAGCACCACCAGCCGATGGCACAGCACAGCGGCCACGATGTTTTCGCCGGTCACCGCCGAGATGCCGCGGCCAATCCACAAGAACAGCGGCCCGTACGGCGCCGGGGTCTCCCGCCACAGGCTGGGCACCGATGACGTGAAGACATGGTCGAGGCCCAGTCCGGTCGCCGGTCCCACCCGGTAGGGGTCAAGACCCAGCCGGCAGATCTGGCTTTGCGCCAGGTAGGAGTAGATGTCCTTGCTGTACATCGGTGGGGCGACCAGCAGCGGCAGCACCCACAACAACAGTGTGCGGTCCAAGTCGCCGCGAGACATCCGTCGTTGGCCTAGCGCGAAGCGGCCCAGCATCAGCCAGGCGAGCGCCATCATGACCGCGCCGGTGGTAGTCATCGTCAGCGACACCGTCTGAATCCGCGACGGCAGGTTGAGCAGTCGAACGCCGAACGTGGGATCCTGGACCACCGGGCGGGCCCCAGCCCCCAGCGCGCCGATGGCCATCAGCACCGTGCCGGTGGCCCCGAACACCCGGGTGCGGCGAAGCGCGATCCGCTCGGCGTCGTTGAGCGGTTGGCCGACGGCCACCTCGTCGCCGTGCAGGCGGGCGATCGACGAACTCAGCGGGTGGTGGCGGGATGCCATCACAGCAGCGTAGCCGCCGAGCCGGTAAGCCCCGCTGGACCTAGGGCCGGATTTTTGTCACACTTGTGTTGTGAAATTTCGGCCGGACGTCACTGCGGGCGCTCAAGCAGCGCCCGCGGCTTCGACGCACGACGGCCAGACTCGGGGCGCCGTCGTGCGGTTGCTGCTGGAGTCCGGGTCGATCACGGCGGGGCAGATCGGCGACCGGCTGGGCGTGTCTGCTGCCGGGGTGCGGCGCCATCTGGACGCGCTGATCGACGCGGGGGAGGCGGAGTCGGTCCCCGCGGCGGCCTGGCAGCAGGAGGGACGGGGCCGGCCGGCCAAGCGCTACCGCCTCACCGCGGGCGGCCGCGAAAAGCTGGGCCACAGCTATGACGACCTGGCCTCGGCGGCGATGCGACAACTCCGCGAAATCGGCGGCGAGGAGGCGGTGCGCGTCTTCGCCCGGCAGCGCATCGACGCGATCCTGTCCGATGTCGTGCCGGCCGATTCGGGCGCCGGTGCGAATATCGAAGCCACTGCCGAGCGGATTGCCGGGGCGCTGAGCAAAGCCGGCTACGTCGCGACCACCACGCAGGTGCGGGGGCCGATCAACGGCGTGCAAATCTGTCAGCACCACTGCCCGGTGTCGCACGTCGCCGAGGAGTTCCCGGAGTTGTGTGAAACCGAGCAGCAGGCCATGGCCGAGGTACTGGGGACGCACGTGCAGCGGTTGGCGACCATCGTCAACGGCGACTGCGCCTGCACCACTCACGTGCCGCTGATGACTCCACCTTTTCGACGCCCAGCCCGCGTCGAAGCCACCACGAGCAAGCAAGGAGCGTCGTAAATGACGACCACCCCTGAGGTTCAGAAGCTAGACGCACCGATGTCTCAAGAAGAGGCCATTGCCACCATGGGCCGGTACGGCTACGGCTGGGCCGATTCCGACGTCGCGGGAGCCAGCGCGCAGCGCGGGCTGTCCGAGGCGGTGGTCCGTGACATCTCCGCGAAGAAGGACGAGCCGGAGTGGATGCTGGAGAACCGGCTGAAGGCGCTGCGCATCTTTCATCGCAAGCCGATGCCGACATGGGGTTCCAACCTCGAGGGCATCGACTTCGAGAACATTAAGTATTTCGTGCGCTCGATGGAAAAGCAGGCGGCGTCGTGGGACGACCTGCCTGCTGACATCAAAAATACGTACGACAAGTTAGGAATCCCCGAGGCTGAACGGCAACGACTGGTCGCTGGTGTAGCCGCTCAGTACGAAAGCACCGTCGTTTACCATCAGATTCGGGAAGACCTTGCGTCCCAAGGGGTTATCTTCCTGGACACTGACACCGGCCTGGTGGAGCACCCCGACATCTTCAAGCAGTACTTCGGCACGGTGATCCCGGCCGGGGACAACAAGTTCTCCGCACTGAACACCGCAGTGTGGAGCGGCGGCAGCTTCATATACGTTCCGCCCGGTGTGCACGTCGACATCCCCCTGCAGGCCTACTTTCGGATCAACACCGAGAACATGGGCCAGTTCGAGCGGACCCTGATCATCGTCGATGAGAACGCCTACGTTCACTACGTCGAAGGGTGCACCGCGCCGATCTACAAGTCGGATTCGCTGCACTCGGCGGTGGTGGAAATCATCGTAAAGCCCGGTGGCCGTTGCCGTTACACCACGATCCAGAACTGGTCGAACAACGTCTACAACCTGGTCACCAAGCGGGCCCGCGCTGAGGCCGGCGCGACCATGGAGTGGGTCGACGGCAACATCGGGTCGAAGGTGACGATGAAGTACCCGGCGGTCTGGATGACCGGCGAGCACGCCAGGGGCGAGGTGTTGTCGGTGGCATTCGCCGGCGAGGGCCAGCATCAGGACACCGGCGCCAAGATGCTGCACCTGGCCCCGAACACGTCGAGCAACATCGTGTCCAAGTCGGTGGCCCGCGGCGGCGGACGTGCGTCGTACCGCGGGCTGGTCCAGGTCAACAAGGGTGCGCACGGATCGCGTTCCAGCGTGAAATGCGATGCGCTGCTGGTTGATACGATTAGCCGCAGCGACACCTATCCCTACGTCGACATCCGCGAGGACGACGTGACGATGGGCCACGAGGCAACGGTGTCCAAAGTCAGCGAGAACCAACTGTTCTACCTGATGAGCCGCGGGCTGACCGAGGACGAGGCGATGGCGATGGTGGTGCGCGGCTTTGTCGAGCCGATCGCCAAGGAGCTGCCGATGGAGTACGCGCTGGAGCTCAACCGCTTGATTGAGCTGCAGATGGAAGGCGCGGTCGGCTAGTGACGGGATTGACTGAAGCGGTTGAGGGTTCGCCACTCGCCGCTATGAGCAAGGGCGAGCAGTTCGCGTCGTTCGACGTCGACGCGTTCGAGGTGCCCAGCGGCCGCGACGAGATTTGGCGGTTCACCCCGCTGCGCCGGCTACGTGGCCTGCACGACGGCTCGGCGCACGCGACGGGCAGCGCCCAGATCACGGTCAGCGAACGGCCCGGGGTGCGCGTCGAAACTGTCCGGCGCGGCGACCACCGGCTCGGCGACGGCGGTGCTCCCGCCGACCGTGTTGCCGCGCAAGCATTTTCGGCGTTCAACTCCGCGACGGTGATCACTGTCGCACGCGACACGCAGGTCGCCGATCCGGTCGAGGTGGTGATCACCGGCCCGGGCGAGGGTGCAGTGGCCTACGGGCATCTGCAGATCCGGGTCGAAGAGCTGGCCGAGGCCGTCGTCGTCATCGATCAGCGCGGCAGCGGAACGTATGCCGACAACGTCGAATTCGTCGTCGACGACGCCGCCCGGCTCACCGTGGTCTGGATCGCCGACTGGGCCGACGACACCGTGCAGGTCAGCGCGCAACACGCCCGGTTGGGCAAGGACGCGGTGCTGCGGCATGTGGCCGTCACGCTTGGTGGCGACTTGGTGCGAATGTCGGCCACGGTGCGCTTCGCCGCGCCCGGTGGTGACGCGGAGCTGCTCGGGCTGTATTTCGCCGACGACGGTCAGCACCTCGAGTCGAGGCTGCTGGTCGACCACGCTCACTCCGATTGCAAGTCCAACGCGATGTACAAGGGTGCGTTGCAAGGAAATCCGGAGTCGAACCGGCCGGACGCCCACACCGTCTGGGTCGGCGACGTGTTGATCCGGGCCGAGGCTACCGGCACCGACACTTTCGAAGTCAACCGCAACTTGGTGCTCACCGATGGCGCGCGCGCCGACTCGGTGCCCAACTTGGAGATCGAGACCGGCGAAATCGTCGGCGCCGGACACGCGAGCGCCACCGGACGATTCGACGACGAGCAGCTGTTCTATCTGCGCTCCCGCGGCATCCCCGAAGAGCAGGCCCGTCGATTGGTGGTGCGTGGCTTCTTCAACGAAATCATCGCCAAAATCGCAGTACCGCAAGTGCGGGAGCGCTTGACCACCGCCATAGGGCACGAACTGGCCATCACGGAATCGAGAGCGACAACCTCATGACCACTTTGGAAATCAAAGACTTGCACGTCAGCGTCGACAACCAGTCGGATGGCGACGAGATCGCCATTCTCAACGGCGTCAACTTGACGGTGAGTTCCGGTGAGACGCATGCGGTGATGGGGCCCAACGGATCTGGCAAGTCCACGCTGTCGTACGCGATCGCCGGGCATCCGAAGTACCGTGTGACATCGGGCTCGATCACGCTCGACGGCCAGAACGTTCTGGACATGAGCGTGGACGAGCGGGCTCGCGCGGGCCTGTTTTTGGCCATGCAGTACCCCGTCGAGGTGCCGGGCGTGTCGATGTCGAACTTCCTGCGCTCGGCCGCTACTGCGGTCCGCGGCGAGGCGCCCAAGCTGCGGCTCTGGGTCAAAGAGGTCAAAGCCGCGATGGGACAGCTACAGATCGACCAGGCCTTCGGCGAACGCAGTGTCAACGAAGGCTTCTCCGGCGGCGAGAAGAAGCGCCACGAAATCTTGCAGCTGGGATTGCTGAAGCCGAAGATCGCGATTCTCGACGAGACCGACTCCGGTCTGGACGTCGACGCGTTGCGGGTGGTCAGCGAGGGCGTCAACCGCTACGCCGAATCTGGCTGGGATGATGGCACCGGCCAGCCGGTGCCTGGCGGCATCTTGCTGATCACGCACTACACCCGGATCCTGCGCTACATCCATCCCCAATTCGTGCACGTGTTCATCGGCGGGCGGATCATCGAATCCGGTGGCCCGGAATTGGCCGACGAACTCGAAGAGAACGGCTACGTGCGGTTTTCCCAACCGGCGGGCACCGGAGTTTGACCGTGTGCAGTTCCGTGACCTCACTGGACGTGGCCGCAATCCGCGCCGACTTCCCGATCCTCAAGCGGGTGATGCGGGGCGGAAACCAGTTGGCGTACTTGGACTCCGGTGCGACATCGCAGCGGCCGCTGCAAGTCCTGGATGCCGAACGCGAGTTCCTGCTCACCTGCAACGGCGGGGTGCACCGCGGAGCGCACCAGCTGATGGAGGAGGCCACCGATGCCTACGAGCAGGGCCGCACCGACATCGCAGCCTTTGTCGGCGCGCACGCCGACGAGCTGGTGTTCACCAAAAACGCGACCGAGGCGCTCAACCTGGTGTCCTACGTGTTCGGCGACAACCGCTTCGAGCACGCCGTCGGCCCAGGCGATGTCATCGTCACCACGGAGCTCGAGCACCACGCCAACCTGGTGCCGTGGCAGGAACTGGCCCGGCGCACCGGTGCCACGCTGCGCTGGTATGGCCTAACTGACGACGGTCGCATCGATTTGGACTCGTTACAGCTCGACAAGAACGTCAAAGTCATTGCCTTCAGCCATCATTCGAATGTAACCGGAGCGTTGGCCCCGGTGGCCGAGCTGGTGGGCCGAGCGCGCGACGTGGGCGCGCTGACCGTGCTGGACGCCTGCCAGTCGGTCCCGCACGAGCCAGTGGATTTCCATGCGCTCGGCGTCGACTTCGCCGCATTCTCCGGGCATAAGATGCTGGGCCCCAACGGGATCGGCGTGCTCTACGGGCGCCGCGAGCTGCTCGCCGCGATGCCGCCGTTTCTCACCGGCGGATCGATGATCGAGAACGTCGCGATGGAAACGTCCACCTACGCGCCCCCGCCGCAGCGGTTTGAGGCTGGCACCCCGATGACGTCTCAGGTGGTCGGACTGGCAGCGGCCGCACGCTATCTGGACGCTATCGGCATGGACGCTGTGGCACATCATGAACACCAGTTGACCGCCGCCGCGATCGACGGGCTGTCCGGCATCGACGGCGTGCGGATCATCGGACCAACCACGATGGAGAACCGCGGCTCACCGGTGTCTTTCATCGTCGACGGCGTGCATGCCCACGACGTCGGTCAGGTCCTCGACGACGACGGGGTCGCCGTGCGGGTGGGCCACCACTGCGCATTGCCGCTGCACCGGAGATTCGGCTTGGCCGCCACCGCACGGGCATCGTTCGCGGTGTACAACACCCCCGAAGAGGTCGACCGGCTGGTGGCCGGCGTGCGGCGTGCCCTCGACTTCTTCGGTGGAGCGTGAGCCGCTGTGCGCCTGGAGCAGATGTACCAAGACGTGATCCTCGATCACTACAAACATCCGCAGCACCGCGGGCTGCGGGAGCCGTTCACCGCGCAGGTGCACCACGTCAACCCGGTGTGCGGCGACGAGCTCACCCTGCGGGTGGCGCTGTCGCAGGACGGCGAGCAGGTCGCCGATGTCTCCTATGAGGGGCAGGGCTGCTCGATCAGCCAGGCGGCCACGTCGGTACTTACCGAGCAAGTGATCGGGCAGAGCGTGGGCGAAGCGATCAAGACCGTGACCGCGTTCAGCGAAATGGTGTCTTCTCGCGGAACGATCACCGGCGACGAGGATGTGATCGGCGACGGCATCGCGTTCGCGGGCGTCGCCAAATACCCTGCCCGCGTCAAATGTGCACTGCTGGGCTGGCTCGCCTTCAAAGACGCGCTCGCGCAAGCCACGGACAACCTCGAGGAGGTCAAGGATGAGCGAAACCGCCGCACCGGATAACGAACTGCTAACCGATGTCGAGGAGGCGATGCATGATGTCGTCGACCCCGAACTGGGCATCAACGTGGTCGACCTCGGACTGGTCTACGGCCTCAACCTGGCAGAGGGCGAGGAAGGCACGATCGCGCTGATCGACATGACGTTGACGTCGCCGGCTTGCCTGCTGACCGACGTCATCGAAGACCAGTCGCGCAGCGCGCTCGTCGGCACCGGTCTGGTCGATGAACTGCGGATCAACTGGGTGTGGAATCCGCCGTGGGGCCCGGACAAGATCACCGACGACGGCCGCGATCAATTGCGCGCCCTCGGTTTCACCGTCTAAGTCCTTGCAGCCCGAAGGTGACCGGCTTTGTGGAGTTGCGGTCGGACCAGGCCTGGCTACGATCAACGTGTGAGCAATCCCATACCCCACGGGGTCAAGGAGAAGAGTGTCGGCGCGGAGCCGCATCTGATCGTGATGTTCGGTGCCACAGGCGATTTGGCGCGCCGGAAGCTGTTGCCCGGACTATTCCACCTAACCTGTTCCCACCTGGCTCCCGAGATCCGCATCATCGGTACGTCGCTCGATGAGATCGACAGCGAGACCTTCCGCAAACTGGTGTCGAAGGCCTGCAACGAGTTCTCCCACCGCCACACTTCCGATGAAGTTTTGGAGCAGTTCACCACCAGTTTGACTTACGTACCTCTGCACGACGGGCCGGAAGCGTTGGCCCGCGCCGTAGCTGAGCAAACCGAAGCCCTGGGCGGCGATACCCATCTGCTGCATTACCTCAGCATCCCGCCCGCGGCGGTGATGCCGGTCATGGAGACGCTGCAAAAGGCGGACCTGGTCGAGAATTCGCGGGTCATCATGGAGAAGCCGTTCGGAGTCGATCTGGCCAGCGCGAGAAAACTGAACGCGGCGATTCACGAGATCTTCGACGAAGAACAGATCTACCGGATCGATCACTTCCTGGGTAAGGAGGCCGCACAGAACATTCTCGCGTTCCGGTTCGCGAACGGGTTGTTCGAGCCGATCTGGAATCGAAATTTCATCGACCACATCCAGATTGACGTGCCGGAGAGGCTCACCTGTGAGAACCGCGTTGGGTTCTACGAATCCGTGGGGGCGTTCCGGGACATGGTGGTCACCCACTTGTTCCAGATTCTGGCGTTCGTCGCGATGGAGCCACCCACTGAGCTTGCTCCCGAGGCGATCAACGACGAGAAGAAGAAGGTTTTCCGCTCGATGCGCCCGGTTGATCCCAGTCAGGTGGTGCGCGGGCAATATCGGGGTTACCGCGACGAGCCCGGGATATCTGCCGAATCGGACACCGAAACATTCGTCGCGCTTAAATGCGAGATCGACAATTGGCGCTGGGCGGGCGTCCCGTTCTTTCTGCGCACCGGCAAAGGTCTGGCTGAGGGGCAGCGCATCATCTCCATCGCATTCCACGAGCCGCCGAGGAGCATGTTTCCGCCCGGGTCGGGTGTGGGACAAAAGGGTCCCGATCACCTGACCTTCGATCTTGCCGACGTATCAAAGATGTCGCTGTCGTTTTACGGTAAGCGGCCCGGACCGGGAATGAAGCTGGACAAGCTCAGCCTGCAATTCACGATGGAAGACACCGGCCATGCCCGCGATGTGCTCGAGGCCTACGAGCGATTGATCCTTGACGCGATTCGCGGCGATCGGACGCTGTACAACACGGCGGAAGGTATCGAGCGGCTGTGGGAAGTCTCGGCACCGTTGCTCGACGATCCGCCACCGGTACACAGTTACGACCTCGACTCATGGGGCCCCAACGCGGTCCATCCCCTGATTGCGCCGCGAGCGTGGCGGCTGCCGTTCGAGCGTGGTTGGCGCGGAAAGAACTGACAGCGCCTCAGCGCCACCGCAGGTCGCTGTTATCGCCGCGCCAGCGTGACGGCGGAATCATCGGCGCGCCACGCAGTCCCGACGCTTCGACGTGGCGCAGGGCGGCATCCAAGTGCTGACGCATCCGGCGTTCGGCCTTCTGCGGATCTCGCGCGGTAATCGCGGCGACGAATCGCGCGATGCACTTAAGACGTCGCAGCGGGGCTTCGCGTGGACGGGAAACAGGCGGACTCGAGATCCTTTCGAATCGACGGCCGCTCTGAGCAGGCCAGCCAGGCGACGATTCTCACCGTTCGTGGCATAGCCGAGACTCGGCTGGCGGGCAGTCTATGCGCTCCGAAGGTCAACTCGCATGTCGGTGACGCCTTCAGACCCATCTTGTGTTCCAGACCGGTGGCGAAAACGCCGTTGCGGGAACCGAGTTCGAAAGTCTCCGGGTCGAAGAGGTACTTGGGAACGTAGAATAGGCTCAGTCCTTTGGTGCCCACGCCGGCACCCGCGGGCCGGGCCAGCACGAGATGGAAGATGTTCTCGGCGGTGTCGCCCACGTCGCCGCCGGAGATGAAACGCTTGACGCCCTCGATGTGCCAGCTGCCGTCCCGCTGCGCGATCGCCTTGGTTCGACCCGCACCGACGTCGGAGCCGGCGTCCGCCTCGGTCAACACCATGGTGGCCGCCCAGCCCAGTTCCAGAGCCATTGCCGCCCAACGCTTCTGCTGCTCGGTACCCTCGATGTAGAGCGCGTTGGGCCATCGCCGGGCCCATGCTGTAGAAGAAAGCCGCGGCCGTATTGGCGCAATACAGCATCTCGTTGATCGCCCAGGTGACCGGGCCTGGTGCGGACACGCCGCCGATCTCTTCGGCAAGACCGATGCGCCACCAGTCTGCGGCTTCCGCCGTCTGCACCGATTTGGCCAACTCGGCCGGCACCGAAATGGTGTGCCGGTCCGGCTCGAAAACCGGTGGGTTACGGTCGGCGTCGGCGAACGACTCGGCGATGGGGCCCTCGGCCAAGTGAGCAACCTCATCGAGCATCGTGTGCACCGTGTCGACGTCGAGCTCCCGATAGCGCCCTGAGCCCAGAACTGCGCCGATGCCCAACACCTCGAACAGATTGAACTTCAGGTCGCGCAGGTTTGCGATGCAGTGCCCCAACGATTTTCCTCTCCTCGTCGACGCCCAGGTGGACCTGAACGCAGTATCGCCGGGGTGGGATTGGGTACGCAACCGTAACCTACGCCGACGGAACCGTAGGGTCCGAGGTCAGCGCTGCTGTGATCGCCGTCACGCCATACGACGTGCGCGAAAGCGCTTGCGCCAGTCGCGTCTTGGCCCTAGTGGTGCCAGAGGTGGGGTAGGTGCGGGATGTGGAAGTGGCGGTGCGGGCGACCCATCGGCGGGCACGGTTCGAGGTCGATGCTCGCCGCATGCAGCACACCGGCGTCCTTGGTCCCCTGCGCTGCCATGCACTTACCGTTCTGGATCGCTTGCGCATCGGTAACCGCATGCTTCTCATAGGTGGTCGTGTCGGTGACGTTCACGGTGGCGTGCGTGGGCTTGCCGGTGGGATCGACGCCGTTGACGGCGATGGTGTTACCCGTAACCGAGTCGACGATGCCGTTGACGGGGGGACTTCCGGCCGGCCCTGCGGGCGATGGCGGCAGCGGCGGGCACTTGCCGCCTTCGGACGGGCTGATCGTTACGCTCTGCGCGGTCACCAGCCCGCCGGGCGGTCCGCTCTGCGCGGCGGGCTCGACATCCACGCAACTACCACGGGTGACGTCGGTCGGCTTGGCCGGTTCGAGCTCGGTGACCATCGTCTGCGGTGTGAAGTCCACCGCGGCCGCCGTCCGATCCCGCTGCGTGAGCTCGATGCGGTTGCCAGACACCGATCTGACCAAGCCCTCGACCTCGTCATGACCCATGGGTGGTGGCGGCGGCGGCGGGGGCTTGGGCGGAGCCATCGTTGGGCTTGCCGACGTGCTGGGCCTTCCGGTGTTTTCGTTGCTCGAATGTCCGCACCCGGCAAGCGACACGGCGATGGCGCCGGTGACCGCGAGGATCGCGAGGATCGCGAGCCGAGTCAATCGATGGTGCTGCGTGGTGGCGGTCCTCACGGTTCTCCGATCGCGGCGTTGTGTAGCGGGGTACCCGCTGCACGGCCGAGTTGCACCTTTATTCGTCCGGCTGGTGAGCACTCGTTGCGGCGGCCCGGTCGAATTAGGGTTGTGCCATGTTCTGGTTGTGCAGAACCTGCGGAGTCGAGCACGCCACCGCATCGAATGTATGCGCGATTTGCGCCGACGACCGGCAATGGGTGCCGGCCGAGGAGCAGCAGTGGGCGACGCTGGAGCGTGGGCCGGTCATCGCAATCGCGGCCAGCCATCCGCACATGTACGGCGCACAGGTCGAATGGAGCCACCGCCTGGGCGGTGTCCCGGTCTATGCGAACGCCGCGGATGCCGAGTGGGTGATGCGTCCTGACCCGGTGATCGAGCAGTGGACGGACACCTTGCAGCTGACGCCGTCGTTATCGGTGGTCCGGGTCGGCGGACATTTTCCGGGCAGCGCCGTCGCCTGCTGGGCCGACGGGGCCGGCGGGCGCGGTGTGCTGCTCGCCGGCGACACCGTCTTTCCCAACCCGGACCGCCGCACGGTTGGGTTTTTGCGCAGCTATCCGAACCATCTTCCGCTGTCCGGCGCCGTCGTGCAGCGCATGGCCAACACGCTGGCGGCGTTGCACTTCGACCGGATCTATGGCCTGTTCACGAACTCCATCGATGCCAACGGCCACGCGGCGGTCCGGCAATCGGCCGCCCGCCACGCCGCCTGGGTCCGTGGCGACTACGACCACCTGACGTGATCATCCGGTGCGCTGAGGTCTCGAACTGCCGAGCGTGGACTTTTGTCACGCTTTTCGCCCGCCAGCGTCACACAAGTCCACACTCGGCGGGCAAAGACGGCCGGGGAACACCGAGGCTGCTCACGGCGTTGAGCCGAGTGTGACTACCCAAGACCTCACCGCCGAACGGTTCAACGAAACCATCAACGACAATGACATCGTGCTCGTCGACTTCTGGGCATCCTGGTGCGGCCCCTGCCGCCAATTCGCGCCCACGTTCGCCGCATCCGCGGAAAAGCACCCCGATATCGTGCATGCCAAGGTCGACACCGAAGCCGAACAGCAACTTGCGGCTGCTGCCCAGATTCGGTCCATCCCGACGTTGATGGCGTTCAAGAAGGGCAAGCTGGTGTTCAACCAGGCCGGAGCCCTGCCGCCGGCCGCGCTGGAGGACTTGGTCCAGCAGGTCAAAGACCTCGACCTCGAGGCTGCGATCGCGGCGCAGGAGTCCGACCAGGCATGAAGGCATTGAGGCGCGACAGGGTTAATTGCCTTACTCCTCACCGGTCCGCCGTGCGGACCGGATCATCGTCGGGCGTTGCCGTTCAACGGTGAATTTGGTCCTCGTTGAACATCCGCGACCACAGGTCGCCCTCATCACCCTCAACCGGCCGGAGCGGATGAACTCCCTGGCGTTTCGACGTCATGGTGCCGCTGAAGGCAGCATTTGAGGAAGTCGCCTATGACACCTCGGTGCGGGTGGTGGTGCTGACCGGGCTGCTCGCGGTTTCTCGTCGGGCGCCGACCACAAGTCGGCCGGGGAAGTGCCGCATGTGCAGGGCCTGACGCGGCCGACCTACGCGCTGCGGTCCATGCGGGTTCTTGACGACGTCATCCTGGCGCTGCGACGGCTGTACCAACCGGTGATCGCCGCGGTTAACGGTGCGGCGATCGGCGGCGGGCTGCGCCTGGCGCTGGTCGCCGACATCCGCGTCGCGTCCAGTGCGTCCAGTGGAGCCTATTTCCGCGCCGCCGGCATCAACAACGGCCTGACGGCCAGTGAGCTGGGTCTGAGAGCTACTTGTTGCCGCGGGCCATCGGGTCGTCGCGGGCGTTCGAGATCATGCTGACCGGTCGAGACATCGACGCCGAGGAAGCCGAGCCGATCGGGCTGGTGTCCCGGCAGGTACCCGAAGACCGGTTGCTGGAGACCTGTTATGCGATAACCGAACGAATCGCGGCGTTCTCGCGGCCGGGAATCGAGTTGACCAAGCGCACACTGTGGAGTGGACTGGACGCCGCTAGCCTGGAAGGGCACGTGCAGGCCGAGGGCCTGGGGCAGCTTTTCGTTCGCTTGCTCACCACCAACTTCGGAGAGGCGGTTGCCGCGCGTGCCGAAAAGCGGCCGCCGGTATTCACCGACGACAAGTAGCACCCGGCTAAGGAGAGTGACCGTGATCACGGCTACGGACCTCGAGGTCCGCGCTGGCGCGCGCACGTTGCTCTGTGCTAATCGGGAAGGGGCCTCCGGCCCCGCGCTGCGGATACAGCCCGGTGATCGCATCGGCATGGTCGGGCGCAACGGCGCCGGCAAGACGACCACCCTGCGCATCCTCGCCGGGGAGGCCGAGCCCTATGCCGGCACGGTGACGCGCAACGGCGAGATCGGTTACCTGCCGCAGGATCCCAAAGAGGGCGATCTCGACATCCTGGCCCGCGATCGGGTGCTCTCGGCGCGCGGACTGGACACGCTACTCACGGATCTGGAAAAGCAGCAGGCGCTGATGGCCGAGGTCGCCGACGAAGCCGCCCGTGACCGTGCGATTCGCCGCTACGGCCAACTCGAGGAGCGCTTCGCCGCACTCGGCGGATACGGAGCCGAAAGCGAGGCCAGCCGAATCTGCGCGAGTCTTGGGCTGCCCGAACGGGCGCTGACCCAGCAGTTGCGCACGTTGTCCGGCGGACAACGCCGCCGCGTGGAGTTGGCCCGGATTCTGTTCGCCGCGAGCGAAGGAGGAGCCGGGGCTTCAGGTTCAAACACCACCCTCTTACTCGACGAGCCGACCAACCACCTCGACGCCGATTCACTGGGCTGGCTAAGGGAATTCCTGCGGGCGCACACCGGTGGCCTGGTGGTCATCAGCCACAACGTCGACTTGCTGGCCGACGTCGTCAACCGAGTCTGGTTTCTCGACGCGATGCGCGGTGAAGTCGATGTCTACAACATGGGCTGGCAGAAGTATCTCGACGCCCGCGCCACCGACGAGCAGCGCCGCCGCCGGGAACGTGCCAACGCCGAACGCAAGGCCACCGCGTTGCGTACCCAAGCCGCCAAACTGGGCGCCAAAGCTACCAAAGCTGTTGCGGCACAAAATATGCTGCGACGCGCCGACCGAATGATGGCCGCGCTCGACGAAGAGCGGGTGGCCGACAAGGTGGCCCGGATCAAGTTCCCCAGCCCGGCCCCGTGTGGACGCACCCCGCTGGTGGCCAGCGGTCTGACCAAGAGCTACGGATCGCTGGAAGTGTTCACCGGTGTTGATCTGGCGATCGACCGCGGCTCCCGGGTCGTGGTGCTCGGACTCAACGGCGCGGGCAAGACGACACTGCTGCGGCTACTCGCCGGCGCCGAGCGGCCCGACGCCGGAGCGTTAGAACCCGGACACGGTTTGAAAATCGGGTATTTCGCGCAGGAGCACGACACCCTCGACGACACCGCGACGGTATGGGCGAACATCCGCCACGCCGCACCCGATTCCGGAGAGCAAGACCTGCGTAGTCTGCTCGGCGCATTCATGTTCAGCGGTAGCCAACTCGACCAGTTGGCCGGCACGCTGTCCGGCGGCGAGAAGACGCGGCTGGCGCTGGCCGGCCTGGTGGCGTCGACGGCGAATGTGTTGCTGCTCGACGAGCCGACCAACAACCTCGATCCGGCGTCGCGCGAGCAGGTGCTGGATGCACTGGGTAGCTACGCCGGCGCGGTGGTGCTGGTGACGCACGATCCCGGCGCCGCCGAAGCGCTCGATCCGCAACGCGTCGTGCTGCTTCCCGACGGCACCGAAGACCATTGGTCGCAGGATTACCGCGATCTGATCGAGTTGGCCTGACCGCTGCCGCAGGCGATTTCGTCAAATTGGCCCGCCGCCCCCGTCGACTTTCTACGCTGTGTGCTTTGAGGAACCTATTCAGCGGGGAGGCACCGATGAGGAAATCGAGAAAAACGCGCGAGCAGGTGCTGGACGAATTGCGCAACGCCTACGAGGGCGGAGCCAGCATTCGCACCCTGGTCGCGTCCACCGGCAGGTCGTACGGGTCGGTTCACAGTATGTTGCGCGAGTCGGGCACCACGATGCGCAGCCGCGGTGGGGCCAACCATCGCAGCCGATCTCGGGTCGGGTAGTCCGCAGCTTTCGTCGCGATAACTTAACCCTGTCGTACCGAACTCTCGACCAGATCGAGGACGGCGCCAAGGCGCCGCGGGTCTTCGCCCGAGGCCACCCGGGCGACCAAGCCGTCGAGAACCAAGTCCAGGTAGCACACCAATACGTCGCTGGGAATGTCGTCGCGCACCCGCCCGGCCTGCTTCTGTCGACGTAGCCGATCAACCGTCGCCGCCGTCAGCTCCGCCGAGCGCTCCGCCCACCCCCGGCTGAACGCGGAATCATGGCGCAGCTTTCGCGCGATCTCCAATCGCGTGGCGAGCCAGTCGAACTGGTCGGGCGTGGTGAGCATGTCCCGCATCACCTGGATGAGACCCCCGCGCGACGCGACGGCGGCCATCCGTTCAGCGTCCTCGCGGGCCAGCTCGAAAAACAGCGTGTCCTTGTCACGGAAATGGTGAAAGATCGCACCCCGCGACAAGCCGACGGCTTGTTCCAGCCGGCGCACCGTCGCCTGCTCATAGCCGTATTCGGCGAAGCAGCGACGGGCGCCGTCGAGGATCTGACGGCGACGGGCCGCCAGATGGTCCTGGCTGACCTTGGGCACCGGCGCTCCGCTAGCTGGGCGTGAGCATGTTGCGCAGCACGTACTGCAGGATGCCGCCGTTGCGGTAGTAGTCGGCTTCACCCGGCGTGTCGATCCGCACCACTGCATCGAATTCGACCGCCGCGCCACCGTTCTTAGAGGCCTTGACGTGCGCCGTCTTTGGCGTCTTGCCGTCGTTGAGCGCTTCGATGCCGGTGATGTCGAAGACCTCAGTGCCGTCGAGGCCCAACGACTCGGCGGTCTTGCCGTGCGGGAATTGCAGCGGGATCACGCCCATGCCGATCAGGTTGGACCGGTGGATGCGCTCGAACGACTCGGCGATCACCGCACGGACGCCCAGCAGCCGGGTGCCCTTGGCTGCCCAGTCGCGCGACGACCCCGAACCGTATTCCTTACCGCCGAGCACAACCAGCGGAATGCCTTTTGCCGCATAGTTTTGCGCCGCATCGTAGATGAACGCCTGCGGCGCGTCGGCCTGGGTGAAGTCGCGGGTGTACCCACCGGAGACATCATCGAGGAGCAGGTTGCGAAGCCGGATGTTGGCGAACGTGCCGCGGATCATCACCTCGTGGTTGCCGCGCCGCGACCCGAAGGAGTTGTAGTCCTTGCGCTGCACGCCGTGCTCGTCGAGGTACTGTGCCGCCGGGGTACCCGGCTTGATGCTGCCCGCCGGCGAGATGTGGTCGGTGGTCACCGAGTCGCCGAGTAGCGCCAGCACCCGCGCGCCGGTGATGTCACCGACCGGTTCCGGCTCGGCGGGCATGCCGTCGAAGTACGGCGGCTTGCGCACATAGGTCGAGTCGGCGGCCCACTCGAAGGTGTTGCCGGTGGGGGTGGGCAGGTTGCGCCACCGCTCGTCGCCTTTGAACACATCGGCGTAGTTGGTGACGAACATCTCTTGGTTGATCGCCGACGCGATGGTGTCGGAGACATCTTTCTGCGACGGCCAGATGTCTTTGAGGAAGACGTCATTGCCGTCGTTGTCTTTACCCAGCGGCTGTGACTGGAAATCGAAGTCCATTGTGCCGGCCAGCGCGTAGGCGACCACCAGCGGCGGTGACGCCAGATAGTTCATCTTCACGTCCGGGTTGATGCGGCCTTCGAAATTCCGGTTGCCGGACAGCACCGCGGCCACCGATAGGTCGTTGTCGTTGACCGCCTTGGAGATCTCCTCGGGCAGCGGGCCCGAGTTGCCGATGCACGTGGTGCAGCCGTAGCCCACCAGGTAGAAGCCGAGCTTCTCCAAATACGGCCACAGGCCGGCCTTTTCGTAGTAGTCGCTGACGACCTGTGAGCCCGGCGCCATCGTGGTCTTGACCCAGGGCTTGGCGGTCAGGCCCTTCTCCACGGCGTTGCGCGCCAGCAGCGCCGCACCCAGCATGACCTCGGGGTTGGACGTGTTGGTGCATGAGGTGATCGCGGCGATCACCACCGCGCCGTGATCGAGCACGAATTCCCCGAGCTCATCAGACTTCACCGTCACGGGGCTGCTCACCCGGCCCTTGGCATGCGTTGCGGCCGACTCGACTGGTTTGTGGTCGTCGGCATGGCCGTTGCTCAGTGCCCCCGGGTCGCTGGCCGGGAACGTCTGGTCGACTACCTCGTCCAGCTTGGAGTAGTCCTTCTTGTCTGGGTCGTCGCCGACGTAGGTCGGGATCTGCTCGCGGAAAATGGATTTGGCCTCGGCCAACGGAATACGGTCCTGCGGCCGCTTCGGTCCGGCGATCGAGGGAACAACCGTGGAAAGGTCCAGCTCCAGATACTCGGAGAACTGCGGCTCGTGCTTGGGATCGTGCCACATCCCCTGCTCTTTCGCGTAGGCCTCGACCAGCGCGAGTTGCTCTTCTTTGCGTCCGGTGAATCGCAGGTAGTGAAGAGTTTCCTGGTCGATGGGGAAAATTGCTGCGGTCGAACCGAATTCGGGGCTCATGTTGCCCAGCGTCGCGCGGTTGGCCAGCGGCACTTCGGCCACACCTTCGCCGTAGAACTCGACGAACTTACCGACCACACCGTGCTTACGCAGCATCTCGGTGACGGTGAGCACCACGTCGGTGGCCGTAACACCGGGCTGAATCTCGCCGCTGAGTTTGAACCCGACCACCCGCGGGATGAGCATCGATACCGGTTGGCCGAGCATCGCGGCTTCCGCCTCGATTCCGCCGACGCCCCAGCCCAATACGCCGAGGCCGTTGACCATCGTGGTGTGTGAGTCGGTGCCTACACATGTGTCAGGGTAGGCCACCCCGTCGCGCTCCATCACCACGTGTGCGAGGTATTCGATGTTGACCTGATGCACGATGCCGGTCCCCGGCGGCACCACTTTGAAGTCGGCGAAAGCACCCTGCCCCCAACGCAGGAATTGATAGCGCTCGCCGTTGCGCTGGTATTCGATTTCGACATTGCGCTCGAACGCGTCGGCGCGGCCGAAAAGATCCGCGACCACCGAGTGATCGATCACCAGATCGGCCGGGGCCAACGGGTTTACCTTCTCGGCGTCGCCGCCCAGATCGCCGATGGCTTCGCGCATCGTCGCGAGATCGACGATGCACGGCACACCGGTGAAGTCTTGCATGACCACGCGCGCGGGGGTGTATTGGATTTCTATGCTCGGCTCGCCCGACGAGTCCCAGTGTGCAATCGCCTGGATGTGCTCCTTGGTGATGTTGTTGCCGTCCTCGTTGCGGAGCAGGTTTTCAGCGAGCACCTTGAGGCTGTAGGGGAGTCTCTCGGCGCCAGGCACGGCGTCCAGCCGATAGATCTGGTAACTGTTACCGCCGACCGTCAGGGTGTTGCGCGCTTCGAACGAATTCATCGAATCTTTTCTGGTCACATCAACTCCCCGGATCCTGTTCGTCGGAGGCGATCCGCTGCACCCGGCTTACGCCGCGCTTGCGATCGCCGCAAGTTCTGCGCGCCGACGGGCGGTGTCGGCACGGCCACTCTAACAGTACGCTTGTCCTTTATTCCACAGTAAGACTCCCACCGCCGCGAGACTTCAACCATCGTGACGAGCCGCGGCGTGTCCTAGCAATGGTTTAAGTGTCGCGGTGTCGCGGGCCGGGGACGGCCGGGATCGCAGCCGCGCGGTACGGTCTTGGGTCGTGAGCACCCCGCACGCGCCGCTCTACATCCCGGGCGAAATCTGCGGGACCATTGGCGCCGATCCGGCGACGCCGCCCGAGCAATGCCTGGCGATCGTGCAAGAACAGGTCACTGCCCACAACATCAGCGCCCCGTCCGCCGTCGCGCCGGCGCTACTGCAGGTGATCGACCAGGCGCACAAGGACGGCATCGATCTCAAGATCGTCGTCGTCGACCACAACCCGCTCAATGACACACCGCTGCGTGACATCGCGACCAGGGTCGGCGCCCAACACACTGATGCCACCGTGTTGGTGCTCAGCCCGAACTTCGTCGGCACCTACAGCACACATTTCCCACGGTCCACGCTGGAGATCGGCGAAGACAATGCCAAGACCGGCAACCCCGTGGTCTCGGCGCAGAATTTCCTGCACCAGCTCAACACCCCGCAGTTTCCGTGGACCGCTTTCACGATCGTGGTCCTTATCGGAGTGCTTGCGGCGGTCATAGGCATCCGAATCATGCAGCTTCGCGGCAGGCGATCGGCAACGTCGCCTGACGACGCCGAAGCGCCTTCCGAAGAAGCTGGCCAGAGCATCTAACTCGCGGTGTTCGGCTTGTGTCGCATAGCGGCGACACCCTACCGTCGCCGCCGACAAATCACTGATGTCACCGTTGGGTCACAGTTGTCGGAAGAACAGAGTTGTAATTTGTTACTAAAGTTTCCATTGGGTCAGATGTGGCATACGGTGCAAAGGGTGCTTGCAATTTAAATCGCGCTTCCAGTGATTACTGGAGACCCGAAGTCCCAGCGCCGTCCGCCCGCGTTGAGCCATAGGAGATCCAAGTCGTATGAGACGCAACCGTCGTGGCTCGTCTTTCCGACTGGCCGCCAGGCTTACCCGCCGCGTCGCTCCGATCGCGCTCAGCCTGGCTGTGACGCTGTGCACCCCCGGACTCGCAAACGCCGACCCCAGCGCGGAGCCGAACACCATGGCCAAACTGATCGCAGACGTCGCTTCGGCCAACCAGCGTCTGCACGACCTCAGCGCGCAAATTCAGACCGAAGAGGAGAGCGTCAACAAGGCTGTCGTCGACGTCGAAACCGCGCGTGACAACGCCGCGGCAACCCAACACAACGTCGAGGCCAGCCAGCAGGCGGTCAAGGACGCCAACGCCGCAATCGCCGCCGCACAGAAGCGATTTGACCGCTTCGCGGTAGCCAGCTACGTGAACGGTCCATCGGACAGCTACTTCAAGGCGGCCGGCCCCGACGACATCGTCGCGACCGCGGCCGCCGGCCAGACTCTGGCGGCCAGTTCCGGGCGGGCGATGAACAACCTGCGACGGGCTCGCACCGAGCAAGTGAACCGGGAGTCCGCGGCGCGGCTGGCCAAGCAGAAAGCGGACAAAGCGGTGGCGGACGCTCAATCGAGCCAGAACGCCGCGGTGGCCGCACTGACCGACGTACACCGCAAGTTCGGCGAACAGCAGCAAGAAGTCAACCGATTGGCCGACGAGCGTAACGCGGCCCAAGCCAGACTCGACGCCGCCCGCAATTGGTCGAAATCCGCGGGCGGACCGGGTGCGAGGGGCCAGGCGGCCCCGACATTGGGGTCCCCCGGTGACCGGTGGGATCCGGCGGCGCCGGGTTCGCCCAACCGGTCTCAGAGCAATGGCGGCAATTGGGACGGCGAATGGGATCCCACGCTGCCGATGGTGCCCAGCGCCAACGTCCCGGGTGACCCGGTCGCGGTCCTCAACAAAGTCCTGGGGATTTCGGCGACCTCTTCGCAGGTCACCGCCGACATGGGGCACAAGTTCCTGCAGCAGTTAGGCCTGATCAAGCCCGACACCCCCGATTCCGGCATCACCAACGGCCGGATTCCCCGGGTATATGGTCGCCAGGCGTCTGAGTACGTGATCCGCCGCGGGCTCTCGCAGTTGGGCGTGCCCTATTCGTGGGGCGGTGGCAACGCAGCCGGGCCGAGTCACGGCATCGGATCCGGCTCCGGCACAGTGGGTTTCGACTGCTCGGGTCTGGTGCTCTACTCGTTTGCCGGGGTGGGGATCAAGCTGCCGCACTACTCGGGTTCGCAGTACAACCTGGGCCGCAAGGTCCCGTCTTCCCAGATGCGCCGTGGCGACGTGATTTTCTATGGTCCCGGCGGCAGTCAGCACGTCACCATTTACCTCGGTCAGGGGCAGATGCTCGAGGCGCCCGACGTGGGGTTGAAAGTCCGGGTCGCACCGGTCCGTACCAGCGGTATGACGCCCTATGTCGTGCGCTACATCGAGTACTGACGGGTGAAGGGATCCATGCGCCGCTGGTTCAAACGCCGGGCCGGGGCGGGCCGGCTGATTCTGGTTGCGGTCGCTGCGCTGATCGGGCTTGCCGGCCCGGCGAACGCCGAGGATGGCGGATGGGATCCCACCCTGCCGCCGGTGGTCAGCGCGGGCGCACCAGGAGACCCGGTGGCCATCGCCAACCAGTCGCTGCAGGCCACGGCCAACGCCACCCAGACCACGCTTGATCTGGGACGGCAGTTCCTCGGCGGCCTTGGCATCAACCTCGGCGGCACGAGTGGCGCCGCTGCCAGCAGTCCCAACGGGATTCCGCGGGTCTACGGGCGCCAGGCCGTCGAGTACGTGATCCGCCGCGGATCGTCACAGATGGGCGTGCCGTATTCATGGGGCGGCGGAACCCTGAACGGCCCGAGCAAAGGCGTGGATTCCGGTGCCGGCACCGTCGGTTTCGACTGCTCGGGATTGGTTCGGTACAGCTTCGCCGGGGTCGGGGTGCTGATCCCGAGGTTCTCGGGTGACCAGTACAACGCCGGCCGCCACATTCCGCCGTCGCAGGCCAAGCGCGGTGACCTCATCTTCTACGGACCAGGCGGCAGCCAGCACGTCACCATGTACTTGGGCAACGGTCAGATGTTGGAGGCGTCGGGCAGCGCTGGCAAAGTCACCGTCAGCCCGGTGCGCAAAGCCGGCATGACGCCGATGTTGACCCGGATCATTGAATACTGACGCGCCGCCTGCATCGTCGCCGGGCGGGCCACGTCGACGGAATCCCGGCGGCCTGGAATAGTTGAACCCGGGCACGCCGCTGCCCCGCGATGTTCGACGTGCGAGTAGTCGTGTCTGATAGTGCTTTGGAGGTTTAGGCGTGGAGGGTAATCGATGACACCAGCAGGCGGGCCGCCTCCGGGCGCCGGCGATTACTCGGGGCCGGGCGGAAACCCGACGGCCCCCGCGCCCGCAGCGCTGTCCGGCGGCGGCAACGGGCTGTCTGCGGAGGTGCATATACTGGAACGGGCCATCTTCGAAGTCAAGCGGATCATCGTGGGCCAGGACCAGCTCGTGGAGCGCATGCTGGTCGGCTTGCTGTCCAGGGGTCACGTGCTGCTCGAGGGTGTGCCCGGTGTGGCCAAGACGCTGGCCGTGGAGACCTTCGCGCGGGTGGTCGGAGGAACGTTCGCGCGTATCCAGTTCACGCCCGACCTGGTGCCCACCGACATCATCGGTACCCGGATTTACCGGCAAGGCAAGGAGGAGTTCGACACCGAGCTCGGCCCGGTGGTGGTCAACTTTCTGCTCGCCGACGAGATCAACCGGGCTCCGGCGAAGGTGCAGTCGGCCCTGCTCGAGGTCATGCAGGAACGCCACGTCTCGATCGGCGGCACGACGTTCCCGCTGCCCAACCCGTTCCTGGTGATGGCCACGCAGAACCCGATCGAACATGAGGGCGTCTACCCGCTGCCAGAGGCCCAGCGGGACCGCTTCCTGTTCAAGATCAACGTCGGCTACCCCTCACCGGAGGAAGAGCGCGAGATCATCTACCGGATGGGCGTGCGGCCGCCGGAGCCCAAGCAGATCCTCAACACCGGAGACCTGCTGCGGCTACAGGAGATCGCCGCGAACAACTTCGTCCATCACGCGCTGGTGGATTATGTGGTGCGGGTCGTCACGGCTACGCGTCATCCCGAGCAACTCGGCATGACCGACGTCAAGAGCTGGATCTCGTTCGGTGCGTCGCCGCGCGCCTCGCTGGGCATCATCGCCGGAGCGCGATCGCTTGCTTTGGTGCGCGGCCGCGACTACGTGATCCCGCAAGACGTCGTCGAGGTCATTCCCGACGTGCTGCGGCACCGGTTGGTGCTCACCTACGACGCGCTCGCCGACGAAGTTTCGCCGGAGATGATCATCAACCGCGTCCTACAGACTGTCGCCATGCCTCAGGTGAACGCCGTTCCGCAACGAGGCGATTCGGTACCACCGGTGATGCAAGCCGCGGCGGCGGCTAGCGGTCGGTGACCGATCAAACTTCAGCCGCGGATCGGCGCGGGGCTACGCATCCGCCGTCGTTTCAGCGGGGGCAGATCGACGATCCGAAGCTGTCGGCGGCGCTGCGCACACTGGAGCTCACGGTCAAACGCAAGCTCGACGGTGTGCTGCACGGTGACCACCTCGGGCTGATCCCGGGTCCGGGTTCGGAGCCGGGGGAGTCACGGGAATATCAGCCCGGCGACGACGTCCGCAGGATGGACTGGGCGGTCACTGCACGCACCACCCACCCCCATGTCCGCCAGATGATCGCCGACCGGGAACTGGAGACCTGGCTGGTGGTCGACATGTCAGCGAGCCTGGACTTCGGCACAACGGTCTGCGAAAAGCGTGACCTGGCGGTGGCGGCCGCGGCCGGCATCACGTTCCTCAACAGCGGCGGAGGAAACCGGCTCGGCGCGCTGATTGCCAACGGCGAGAAGATGACTCGAGTGCCGGCACGCTCGGGACGTCAGCACGAGCACACGCTGTTACGCACCGTTGCCACCATGCCCAAAGCACCGGTAGGGGTGCGCGGAGACTTGGCGGCGGCCATCGACGCATTGCGCCGTCCGGAACGCCGCCGTGGGATGGCCGTGATCATCAGCGACTTCCTCGGCCCGATCAATTGGATGCGTCCGTTGCGAGCGATCGCGGCGCGCCATGAGGTGCTGGGCATAGAGGTGCTCGATCCCCGCGACGTCGAATTGCCCGACGTCGGCGACGTGATCTTGCAGGACGCCGAATCCGGTGTCACCCGCGAGTTCACCATTGACGAGCAGCTACGGGACGACTTCGCCAAGGCCGCCGCGGCGCATCGCGCCGACGTGGCCCGCACGATGCGCAGCTGCGGCGCGCCGCTGCTGTCGCTGCGCACCGACCGGGACTGGATTGCCGACGTCGTCCGCTTCGTCGAATCCCGCCGGCGCGGGGCACTGGCGGGTCGCCAGTGACGCGGGTTCGGCCCGGGAAGGGCGTCCATATCAAGACGGGTTTGGTATGACACTGCCGTTGCTCGGGCCGATGACTTTGTCCGGTTTCGCCCACGCGTGGTTTTTTCTGTTTCTGCTGGTCGTTTTGGGCCTGGTGGCGCTGTACGTCATCGCGCAGGTGGCCCGGCATCGCCGGATGCTGCGCTTCGCGAACATGGAGCTGCTGGAAAGCGTCGCGCCCAAGCAGCCCACCCGGTGGCGTCATCTGTCGGCCATCCTGCTGATCTCCGCACTGGTGCTGCTGACGATCGCGATGGCCGGACCGACCCACGACGTCCGAATCCCGCGCAATCGTGCGGTCGTCATGCTGGTCATCGACGTCTCGCAGTCCATGCGGGCCACCGACGTCGAGCCCAACCGGATGGTCGCCGCCGAAGTGGCCGCCAAGGATTTCGCCGGCGAGCTGACCCCGGGCATCAACCTCGGGTTGATCGCCTATGCCGGGACGGCGACGGTTCTGGTGCAACCGACGACTAACCGCGACGCGACCAAGGCCGCGCTGGCCAAGTTGCAGTTCGCCGACCGCACCGCCACCGGCGAGGGCATCTTCACGGCGTTGCAGGCCATCGCCACCGTCGGCGCGGTGATCGGCGGCGGCGACACCCCGCCACCGGCGCGGATCGTGTTGTTCTCCGACGGCAAGGAAACAATGCCGACCAATCCGGACAACCCCAAGGGCGCCTTCACCGCGGCGCGCACCGCGAAGGACCAAGGTGTGCCGATCTCGACGATTTCGTTCGGCACTCCGTACGGCTTCGTGGAAATCAACGGCCAGCGCCAGCCGGTGCCGGTCGACGACAGCACGATGAAGAAGGTGGCCGAGCTGTCTGGCGGCAACCACTACAGCGCTTCTAATCTGCAGGAGCTCAAGCAGGTCTACGCGTCGCTGCAGCAACAGATCGGTTACGAGACGATCCGCGGCGACGCCAGCGTCGGGTGGCTGCGGCTGGGTTCGCTGGTGCTGGCGCTTGCCGGGCTGACAGCCCTGCTGATCAACCGGCGGCTGCCGGGGTAATCCCGGGCCGCCGAATAGCCAGTTAATGCACGCCGTCGGCCATCCGCCGCCCGGGTGACGACCGGCGGCTACTTCTCGCGCAGGTTCAGCAGGGCGATGACGCCCTTGAGGTGGTCGCAGAGAAAGTCTCTGCACATCGCGGGACGGATGTCGTACACGGTGCAGGCATTCGTCGTCTTGTCGTAGAACCGGCACGGAATCCACTCGACGTCCGGTCGGACGCGCAACGCCGGGTAGTTGGCCGGCAGCTGCCACGACGGGCGGTCCGGGAATAGCGTCCGGCCCTCGTCGAAGTCGATGAATACCTCGTGCCGGGACACCTCGCGACCGAGCACACGGCGAAGATCGATCAGGAAGGTCTCCGCGTCGCGGACGGGGCCCGGAATGAAGTCACGGTCATCGAGTGTGCAGCAGCCGCCGGCGTTTCCTTCGACGCCCATGCAGTTCTGGCTGCAGCTGTAGGCGATGAGTTGCCGCCGCAGCGTTTCCCGGACGGTCGTCATGGCGTCCACAGTAGGCCGTCTACGCCGTCGGTGGTCAGTGCCGTCAAGAGCGGGCCCCGGGCGATTTCGGCGTTGCCGCAGGGACGCGTTAGGTTGTCGGGGTGACTGACGTAGCCACCCACAACACCACCACGAAGGCTGCCGATACCCCGACCGACACGGCGGGACAACCCGAGGCCGCCAGACCCGTGTTCGTATCCCGGTCCGTGCTGGTCACCGGAGGCAACCGGGGGATCGGGCTGGCGGTGGCCCGTCGGCTGGCCGCCGACGGTCACAAAGTCGCGGTGACGCACCGGTCATCCGGCGCCCCGGAGGGCCTCTTCGGTGTCCAGTGCGACGTCACCGATTACGGCGCCGTCGACGCCGCGTTCAAAGCCGTTGAAGAGCACCAGGGCCCGGTCGAGGTGCTGGTGGCCAACGCCGGCATCACCTCGGACATGCTGATCATGCGGATGAGCGAGGAGCAGTTCGAAAAAGTCATCGACGCGAACCTGACCGGGGTCTTCCGGGTCGCCAAACGGGCGTCGCGCAACATGATCAAGAAGCGGTTCGGCCGCTTCATTTTCATGGGGTCTGTCGTCGGGCTGACCGGCCTACCGGGACAGGCGAATTACGCCGCGTCCAAGGCGGGCCTGGTCGGCCTGGCCCGATCGCTGACCCGCGAACTCGGGTCGCGCTCGATCACCGCCAACGTGGTGGCGCCCGGCTTCATCGACACCGAGATGACCCAGGCCATGGAACCCAAGTACGTAGCGATGGCGCAGCAGGCGATTCCGCTGGGCCGGATCGGCAACGTCGAGGAGGTCGCCGGCGTGGTCAGCTTCCTGGCATCCGAGGACGCCAGATACATCTCGGGTGCGGTGATCCCGGTCGACGGCGGCGCCGGCATGGGCCACTGACAGCCCGACAACGTAAGGACGGACATGGCAGGACTGCTCGACGGCAAACGGATCCTGGTCAGCGGGATCATCACCGACGCGTCGATCGCGTTTCACATCGCGCGGGTGGCGCAGGAACAGGGCGCCCAGCTGGTGCTGACCGGGTTCGACCGACTGCGGCTGATCCAGCGCATCGCCGACCGGTTGCCGCAGAAAGCCCCACTGATCGAACTCGATGTGCAAGACGAAAAGCACCTGCTCACGCTGGCCGAGCGGGTGACCGAGGTCATCGGCAAGGACAACAAGCTCGACGGCGTGGTGCATTCCATCGGCTTCATGCCGCAGACCGGGATGGGCATCCACCCGTTCCTCGACGCGCCCTACGAAGACGTCTCCAAGGGCATCCATATCTCCGCGTACTCGTATGCCTCCCTGGCCAAGGCATTGCTGCCGATCATGCATCCGGGGGGTTGCATCGTCGGCATGGACTTCGACCCTAGCCGGGCGATGCCGGCCTACAACTGGATGACGGTGGCCAAGAGCGCGCTGGAATCGGTCAACCGGTTCGTTGCCAGGGAGGCCGGCAAGTTCGGCGTTCGCTCGAATCTGGTTGCCGCGGGACCTCTCCGTACGCTCGCGATGAGCGCGATCGTCGGCGGCGCGCTCGGCGACGAGGCTGGCGCCCAGATGCAGCTGCTCGAAGAAGGCTGGAACCAGCGGGCGCCGATCGGCTGGAACATGAAGGACCCCACGCCGGTCGCCAAGACGGTGTGCGCACTGCTTTCCGAGTGGCTGCCGGCCACCACTGGGACGATTATCTATGCCGACGGTGGCGCCAGCACTCAATTGCTTTAGCCTGCTATGGAATTCGATGCTGTCCTGTTGCAGTCCTTCGGTGGTCCGGACGGGCCCGAACAGGTAAGGCCATTCCTTGAGAACGTCGCTCGGGGTCGCAACGTGCCGGCGGAACGCCTCGACGAAGTCGCTGAGCATTATCGGCATTTCGGGGGGGTGTCGCCGATCAACAGCATCAATCTCGCGCTGGTCGCCCAGCTGCGGTCGGAGTTGGACCTCCCGGTCTATGTCGGCAACCGCAACTGGGAACCCTTCATCGAAGACGCCGTCGCCGATATGCGCGACAATGGTGTTCGGCGTGCAGCGGTGTTCACTACGTCGGCCTGGAGCGGATACTCCAGCTGCACACAGTATTCCGAAGACATCGACCGCGCCAGACGGGCGGCCGGGCCAGGGGCGCCCGACCTTGTGAAGTTGCGGCGATACTTCGATCACCCCTTATTCGTCGAGATGTTCGCCGAGGGCATCGAGGCTGCCGCTCAGACGGCACCCGACGACGCGCGGTTGGTGTTCACCGCGCACTCCATCCCGGTGGCCGCTGACAATCGTCTCGGCCCCGACCTGTACAGCCGCCAGGTACGTTATGCCGCAAGCCTTGTCGCTGCGGCAGCCGGTTACGCCGACTACGACCTGGCCTGGCAGTCCCGATCGGGCGCTGGGCAGGCGCCGTGGCTGGCGCCCGATGTCGCTGACCACCTCGCCGCCTTGGCCGCAGCCGGCGCCAAGGCCATCATCGTCTGCCCGATCGGATTCGTCGCCGACCACATCGAGGTGGTGTGGGACTTGGACACCGAGTTGCGCGCACAGGCCGAGTCGGCGGGTATCGCGTTCGCGCGGACCGGCACTCCGGGCGCCGACCGGCGCTTTGCCCGTTTGGCGGCAGACCTGATCGACGAACTGCGGTGCGGCCGCCAACCTGCCCGGGTGACGGGGCCCGATCCAGCGCCAGGGTGTGCGGCCAGTGTCAACGGCGAGCCATGCCGTCCGCCGCACTGCGTCGCCGAGGTGCGTCCGAACCAATCAGCGGGCTAGACCTGCCAGGCGCCGCGCAGAATCGCGCTGAGTGCGGCCGTTCTCGCCGACCGCACGACCGCGGCCAACGGCCGCAACGCATCGGCGGCTATCTGGGCCTCAGACAACGACTGTGTTCCGATCCGGCTCATCCCGGCGCTGACGGTGATGATCGCGTCCACGTGCGCCGCATTGTCCAGCACCCGCAATGCGCGCAACGGCGCAGGGTCGGGAACTCGGTGGTGCCGCGCGGATTCCAGCAGTTGGTCGACCATCCCGCGCGGATCCTCGATGTCGACGTCGGCGGAACCCAGCCCGATTGCGGTGAGCGCGTCGGTGGCCGTCCGCACCGCCAACCGTAATGCGTACTCGGCCTCGCCCAACTCGACCTCGTCGAGGACCGGCGCACCGGGCAGCGAGTACACAGTCCAAGACAGCGGACACAATTCGGGAGCGACGAGTTCATCGTCATCGTGGGCATAGGCGAATTCGGGCACCAGCCCCATGGCCATGCCGGGGTCCTCGGGATTGCTGACGATCACCGCTTCTCCCGCGGCCAGCGCGTCCCGCTCGAACTGTGTGCCCGCGGCCAGCCCGCGGACATCGCCGGGAACCGGCAGCACCACCTTGATCGGCGGTGCGCCGGTCGACGGCCGGCCGGCCGCGGTGCGCAGCGTCTGCAGCAGCGACACCGCGCCCGCGTCGATCACGTCCGGCCACGGCAGTCCGGTGTGGCCAGCCGCGACAGCATCGTATGCGGTAACGGATCGTATTGGGGCCCAACAAGATAACGCGTCGAGAACGTCGTCGGGCGCGGCCTTGCCGGCAAGCCAGGCGTTGGCCCAGACAGTAAGCGTTGCGCTGGGGCACCACATGGTTTCGCAGTCTAGTTGTTCGCCGTGAGGCGGGCTGATCACGCGATATCCTGGCGACATGCCTGCGGCGGTGATCTGGCTGATCGTCGCATTCGGGCTGGCCGGCGCCGAGGCGCTGACTGGCGATATGTTCATGCTGATGCTCGGTGGCGGCGCGCTGGCCGCGGCCGGAGCCAGTTGGCTGCTGAACTTCCCGATCTGGGCCGACGGGGCAGTGTTCCTGGCAGTTTCGGTGCTTCTGCTGGTGCTGGTCCGGCCGGTGCTGCGGCGGCATCTGACCCCCGCCAAGGCCCTGCCGACGGGCATCGAGGCGCTGGAGGGCAAAAGTGCGGTGGTCCTCGACCGGGTCGCCCGCGACGAAGGTCAGGTGAAGGTGGACGGCCAGGTGTGGACGGCGCGGCCGATGAACGACGGTGATGTCTTCCAGCCCGGCGACCGGGTGACCGTCATGCACATCGACGGGGCCACCGCGGTGGTCTGGAAAAGCGCTTAGGCGCTGGCCGAGCAGTAGGAGGAATTGTGGTTGCAGGTCTGGTATTTCTAGCTGTTCTGGTGGCCTTCGCCGTCATCGTGGTGGCCAAGTCGGTGGCGCTCATTCCGCAGGCGCAAGCGGCGGTGATCGAACGGCTGGGCCGATACAGCCGCACAATCAGCGGTCAGCTGACCTTGCTGGTGCCGTTCGTCGATCGCATCCGCGCCCGGATCGACCTGCGTGAGCGGGTGGTGTCGTTCCCGCCGCAGCCGGTGATCACCGAGGACAACCTCACGCTCAACATCGACACCGTCGTCTACTTCCAGGTCACCAACCCGAAGGCTGCGGTCTACGAGATCAGCAACTACATCGTCGGGGTCGAGCAGCTCACCACCACAACACTGCGCAACGTGGTGGGCGGCATGACGCTCGAGCAGACCCTGACCTCCCGCGACCAGATCAACGGCCAGCTGCGCGGCGTGCTCGACGAGGCCACCGGCCGCTGGGGATTGCGGGTGGCGCGAGTAGAGTTGCGCAGCATCGACCCGCCGCCCTCGATCCAGGCGTCGATGGAAAAGCAGATGAAGGCCGACCGGGAGAAGCGGGCGGTGATTTTGGCCGCCGAGGCCGACCGGCAGTCTCAGATGCTGCGCGCGCAGGGTGACCGGGGCGCGGCGTACCTGCACGCGCAAGGCCAAGCCAAGGCGATCGAGAAGACGTTCGCCGCGATCAAGGCGGGCCGGCCCACCCCGGAGCTGCTGGCCTACCAGTACCTGCAGATTCTGCCACAACTGGCCCAGGGCGAGGCCAACAAGGTGTGGCTAGTGCCCAGCGACTTCGGGACCGCGTTACAGGGATTCACCAAGTTGCTGGGCGCTCCCGGCGCCGACGGAGTGTTCCGGTATGAGCCGTCACCGGTCGATGACGCGCCCAAGCCCGACCAGGACGGCGACGACATGGCGGACTGGTTCTCCACCCAAACCGACCCGGCCATCGTCGAGGTGGTGGCCAAGGCCGAGGCCGACGCGCGCAAGCCGGTCGAGGGCGCCTTCCCGCCGCCGTCCGCGCTGCACAAGTGACATGGCCACCCTGACTTCGCCGAAAATCTATGCGGCGCTCGCTGTTTTCCAGGCCGGTGATGCGATCGCGTGCGCGATCCCAGCCAAGCCGATCGCTGAAACCCTTGACAAGCTGGGGATTCCGCACGATATCCGGTGGCTTCTTCCGGCCTCGAAGGCTGCCTCGGTGATCGGTCTGCTCTCGGCCAGCAGATTTCCGGCATTGGGGCGCCTGACCACGGCGATGCTGACGCTGTACTTCGCACTTGCGGTGGGCGCGCATCTTCGCGCGCACGATCGGCTCGTGAATGCCGTCCCGGCGGCGTCGTTTCTGGCCACCTACGCGTCGTTGACGGTCAAGGGACCGCACCGCGGCTAACCGAGGCAACGGTGCTGCTGGTCAGCCCGTGTGGCAAACCCGACGGTGTCGAGCGCTGCACGGCGCGGCCCCACGTCGGGTATCCGACGCCACCGGCGAGGACACCCATACGTGTGTTGCGTGATCGGTCGGCGCCGTGTTGTGCGGTTGGTGGTGGCCGTTATTGAGGGTCCTCGGCGGGTGCGCCTCCGACCGGCCCGGGCGGCGGCGCCGGTACTCGATGCGGCTGCTCATACGACGGCTGCCCGCCGCCGCCTTTAGGGCCGCCCGGTCCGACTCGCATCACCGGCGGCCGCGGTTCGAACGGGTGCAGCGGCGGCGGAGCTGACGGGGGGGCGTCTCCGGGGCCAACCACCGATCCGCCCGGATCCACCGGTGGCGGGTCCAGCGGCGCAGCACTGACCGCCGGCACCCCCCCGGTCAGTGCCGGGATGCCGATACTGGTAACCAGTGCCGCGGATGCGGCGGCTAGCCGTTTGAAGTCCATTGCCGTTGTCCTTCCAGCCTTTCCGCGCTGAGCCCCAGCTGCGTAGGCGGCGCGGCGGAATAGGCGCCGCCGCTACCGCCTGCGGCGACACCCTCATCTCACCGCTGCGGATTGCTAAGACCTGCAACTGTACAGGTAAAGCCCGCACGGCGCGGGGACGTTGCGTCGGCGCCGAGCGGGTCAGCCGCGAAGCGCTGGTGCGGCACGGCCGTCGGTCGACGGCTCGGCGTCATGCCGGCGGTGCCGGGAAGCACACCGGCCAACGTCGCCAGCGTGTACGGCAGCACCCGCACCGCCGACGCGCCGATGGTGTAGTTCAGCACCGAAAACGGCACCAGCGGGATCAACCGTAGCGACATCACCGCAACCCACCCCCGGTCGCGCAGCCGGGCGTCGACTTGTGCGACCGCCTGGTGGCGCACCAGGCGGCCGAGGCGCCAACCGGCGGCGCGAACCAGCAACAGCGCGATCACCGCCCTGGCCGTGCTGGCCACCACCGCCAGCGTCACGCCGAGCGCCGGCCCGAACAGCAGACCAGCGGCCAATGTGCACGCGGTACGGGAAAGGGCAAAACGGTCGCCACGATGTGGGCGCCCAGAAAAGCCGGCGGGAACCATGGGCCTACCGAATTCGCCCAGTCCCGCATCTGCACCGTGGTCGGCAGCGGAAGCACCACCGCCGCCGCGATCACGATGGCCAGCACTGCACCCGTGGCGAGCATCCGACGCCTCGAGGGCTGACCTGCACTCGGCACGCCCGCGGCGGTCAGGCCGCGCAGCGTGCCGGTGATCTTGCCGGTGGCGTTCTCCGGTCACGACGTTCAACACTACGGGCCTGGCCGCTGTTGAGCGCGCACCCGGGGCGCGACGCCGTCAGCGGGTCATCAATGACAGCAGTTTTCGGCCTGGCCGAGCTCGGTATCGTCGGCGACGGGAATGGCCGGTAGTGAATAAACCGTCCAGGACAGCGCGCACAATTCGGGTACGACGAGCTCGTCGCCGGATTCCTCGTATCCGAATTCGGGCACGAGCCCGACGGCGACGCCGGGATCGTCCGGGTTGCTGACGATCACCGCTTCTCCCGCGGCCAGCGCGTCCCGCTCGAACTGTGTGCCCGCGGCCAGCCCGCGGACATCGCCGGGAACCGGCAGCACCACCTTGATCGGCGGTGCGCCGGTCGACGGCCGGCCGGCCGCGGTGCGCAGCGTCTGCAGCAGCGACACCGCGCCCGCGTCGATCACGTCCGGCCACGGCAGTCCGGTGTGGCCAGCCGCGACAGCATCGTATGCGGTAACGGATCGTATTGGGGCCCAACAAGATAACGCGTCGAGAACGTCGTCGGGCGCGGCCTTGCCGGCAAGCCAGGCGTTGGCCCAGACAGTAAGCGTTGCGCTGGGGCACCACATGGTTTCGCAGTCTAGTTGTTCGCCGTGAGGCGGGCTGATCACGCGATATCCTGGCGACATGCCTGCGGCGGTGATCTGGCTGATCGTCGCATTCGGGCTGGCCGGCGCCGAGGCGCTGACTGGCGATATGTTCATGCTGATGCTCGGTGGCGGCGCGCTGGCCGCGGCCGGAGCCAGTTGGCTGCTGAACTTCCCGATCTGGGCCGACGGGGCAGTGTTCCTGGCAGTTTCGGTGCTTCTGCTGGTGCTGGTCCGGCCGGTGCTGCGGCGGCATCTGACCCCCGCCAAGGCCCTGCCGACGGGTGTCGAGGCGCTGGAGGGGAAAAGCGCACTGGTCCTCGACCGGGTCGCCCGTGACGAAGGTCAGGTGAAGGTGGACGGCCAGGTGTGGACGGCGCGGCCGATGAACGACGGTGATGTCTTCCAGCCCGGCGACCGGGTGACCGTCATGCACATCGACGGGGCCACCGCGGTGGTCTGGAAAAGCGCTTAGGCGCTGGCCGAGCAGTAGGAGGAATTGTGGTTGCAGGTCTGGTATTTCTAGCTGTTCTGGTGGGCTTCGCCGTCATCGTGGTGGCCAAGTCGGTGGCGCTCATTCCGCAGGCGCAAGCGGCGGTGATCGAACGGCTGGGCCGATACAGCCGCACAATCAGCGGTCAGCTGACCTTGCTGGTGCCGTTCGTCGATCGCATCCGCGCCCGGATCGACCTGCGTGAGCGGGTGGTGTCGTTCCCGCCGCAGCCGGTGATCACCGAGGACAACCTCACGCTCAACATCGACACCGTCGTCTACTTCCAGGTCACCAACCCGAAGGCTGCGGTCTACGAGATCAGCAACTACATCGTCGGGGTCGAGCAGCTCACCACCACAACACTGCGCAACGTGGTGGGCGGCATGACGCTCGAGCAGACCCTGACCTCCCGCGACCAGATCAACGGCCAGCTGCGCGGCGTGCTCGACGAGGCCACCGGCCGCTGGGGATTGCGGGTGGCGCGGGTGGAGCTGCGCAGCATCGACCCGCCGCCCTCGATCCAGGCGTCGATGGAAAAGCAGATGAAGGCCGACCGGGAGAAGCGGGCGGTGATCCTGACCGCCGAAGGCGCCCGGCAGGCCGCGATCACCCAGGCCGAGGGCGAGAAGCAGGCGCAGATCCTGGCTGCCGAAGGCGCCAAGCAGGCCGCGATCCTGGCCGCCGAAGCCGACCGGCAATCCCGAATGCTGCGGGCGCAGGGTGAGCGGGCCGCGGCCTACTTCCAAGCCCAGGGCCAGGCCAAGGCGATTGAGAAGACGTTCGCCGCAATCAAGGCCGCGCGGCCCACTCCGGAGTTGCTGGCCTACCAATACCTGCAGGTCCTGCCGCAGATGGCGCAGGGCGAAGCCAACAAGGTGTGGCTGGTGCCCAGCGACTTCGGAGCGGCGTTGCAGGGGTTCACCAAGCTGCTCGGCGCTCCCGATCAGGACGGGGTCTTCCGGTACCAGCCATCCCCGGTTGAGGACGTGCCCGCGGCCGAGGACGACAGTGAAGAGGTCGCCGACTGGTTCTCGACCGAGACCGACCCGGCTATCGTTCAGGTGGTGGCCAAAGCTGAAGCCGACGCACGTCAGCCGGCGGATAGCACCTTGTCGCCGCAGCACGAGCTAAGACAGTGACGTGAGCGCTCTGACGTCGCCGAAAACCTTTGCGGTGCTTGCCGCTTTTCAGGCCGGTGATGCGGTCGCCTGCGCGATCCCGCTTGCGCCGGTCGGCAAAACTCTTGACAAGCTGGGTATTCCGGAAGAGATCCGGTGGCTGCTTCCGGTTTCCAAGGTTGTCTCGGTGCTCGGATTGCTTTCCGCCAGCCGGATTCGGGCATTGGCGCGGGATGGAGTCGCTCCCACGCCTGCGGGGTCTACGGCTACATTGCCTTCGGGACTTTGGCAGCGGCATACGTCGTGCGTCCGCTCGGCGGGTTCATCTTCGGCCTGCTCGGTGACCGCATCGGGCGCAAGCGGGTGTTGATGGTCACGGTCGTGCTGATGACACTGGGTACCACCACGAGCGGCTTGTTGCCGGGTTACGGCGTCATCGGTATCTGGGCGCCTATTCTGTTCATCGTCGTACGGGTGTTCCAAGGCCTGTTCACCGGCGGTGAATACGTCGGGGCGATGACCTACCTGGGTGAGCAAGTGCCCGATCGCAAGCGGGGCCTGATGGTCGGGTTTTTGCCGATGGGCAACCTGAGCGGGTTCGTGCTGGCCGGGCTGCTGGTGACCGGGCTGCAAACCTGGCTGCCGACCCACGACATGCTGACATGGGGCTGGCGGATTCCGCTCTTGCTCAGCGCGCCGCTCGGCGTTGTGGCCTTCTATCTGCGGCTGCGGCTCAACGAGTCAGCGGCCTACGAGAACACCGGCGGCGGTACTGATGCGCGCGACGAGCCTGGTGCGCACCAGTTCCGCCGCACGGTCGCCCAGCAGTGGAAAGCCATGCTGATTTGCGCGGCCCTGGTGCTCACCTGCACCGCCGCGGACTACATGCTCACCGGATACTTGCCGACCTACCTCAAGGTGGTCGTGGGTGCCGGGCACACCGCTGCCCTGGTGATGATCACCGCCACGTTGACGATCTTGTTGCTGGTCCTGGCGCTGGTGGCCTGGCTGTCCGACCGTATCGGCGTCAAACCCATCATGTGGACCGGCTGCGGCCTGTTGATTGTGGCGTCCATTCCGGCATTCCTGCTCATCCGCTCCGGCGGCGGCTACCCGGTGGTCTTCATCGGTGTGCTGCTGATCGGGCTGATGGAGCTCTGCTTCGACAGCACTTCGCCGGCCACGCTGCCGGCACTGTTTCCCACCGACATGCGCTACGGAGCGCTGGCCATCGCCTACAACATCTCGATATCGGTGGCCGGCGGCTCTACCCCGCTGGTCGCGCAAGCGCTGGTGTCCGGCACCGGCAACGCCATGATGCCGGCATACATGTTGATCTTCGCGGGGTTGGTGGGCGCGGTGACTCTGCCGTTCACGCCGGAGGTGGCGGGCCGGCGGCTGCCGGGATCGGCGCCCGCGGTCGAGACGGAGCAGGAGGCCCGCGAATTGGTTGCGGACAACCAGCAGCATCAGGGCTGCTGAGTTGCCGGCTGCCCGCCTTTCGGTCCTGCAGGCCCTGTGCGCGGAAGGAGCGACGACGTGGGCGCCGAGGACCCCGGCGGACAGTTGGCTTGCGGTCCGCCCGGAGCAGCAGTGCAGGTAGGAGATGGCGGGGGTGGATCCGACGGGGCGGCGCGGGCAACCCCCGCACTGGCGGTAAGTGCCGATGTGCCGACACCGGCGGCGACGACCGCCGCGGCGGACAGTCGTTTCACGCCCATCTTTCGCCTCCCAGACTTTCACCCCGGGTTACCGGCTAACTGGGCGGCCTGATTGAACAGTTTATCCCGCAAACACACAGGTCGCCGGGTGTTCGCTGCGAACGGATGTGGGTTATCGGCGAAGCGCCGGCTCGATGGCAGCGTCACTGTCAGTCACCGACGCACTTTTATGCCGCCGGTGGTGTCGAACCTCGTAGCCCAACAGCGCAATCCCGACGATGCCCGTGCACAGCGACACCAGAAACAGCAGCGGGCTGGCGTGACCGGTGAGCGCGTCGCGCAGGATCACCACGGCCGCGGTTCCGGGAAGCACACCGGCCACCGTCGCCAACGTGTAGGGCAGCACCCGAATCGCCGACGCGCCGACGGCATAGTTCAGCACCGAAAAACGGGACCGCTGGGATCAACCGCAGCGACATCACCGCAATCCAGCCGCGGTCGCGCAGCCGGACATCGACCGTCTCCACCGCGTGGTGGCGAACCAGCCGGCTGAGTTGCCAGCCGGCCGCGCGGACCAACACCAGCGCGATCACCGCGCTGGCTGTGCTGGTGGCCACGGCCAGCGCTACCCGGAGCAGCGGCCCGAACAGCAGACCGGCGGCCAACGTGAACGCGGTGCGCGGGAAGGGCAACACCGTCACCAGGATGTGGGCGGCCAGAAACACTAGCGGGAACCAGGGGCCCGCCGAGGTCGCCCAGCCCCGCATTTGCACCGCGGTGGGCAGCGGAACCCGCAGCACCACCGCGGCCATGACCACGACTGCCGCCACCAAACCCGTCGCGACCATCCGCCGCTTGGACAGCTGGCGCGCCGTCGCACCGACTGCAGCGGCCGGGCCGCGCAGCGGGTCAGTAAATCTCCTGGTGGCTTGCGCCGTCGCAAGGTTCAAGAGTACGGGTTCGGTGGCGGGCCTAACGGCCGGTAGCGCAGCGGTGCCATGTCGGCCCGACGCATTCGCCGAGACTTACGCTGCCGCGAAGCGTCGCGGCGTGTCGTGGCCACGGTTTAAGTGTCGGGAGGATCCGACACAGATCTCAGCGGACGAACAAGGACAACAACTTCTTGCCCAACGACGGTGTCGCCAAATCGTTTTCGGTGCAGACCGTGACCTGTTGGCCGACCCGTCGGCGCAGTTGTCGCTGCAGGCCCTCGTGGAGGGTAGAACTCGCCGCCGGACATCCGTGGCACGCGCCCGACGTCCGGACGGTCACGGTGTGGCCGACCACCGAAACCAATTCGATCGACCCACCGTGCGACTGGGCGAGCGCGCCGATCGGACCGGCGAGCAACTCCGCCGCGATCACCGCCAGCCGGTCGCCGTTGTCCGAGGCGTCGACTTGCCAACCCGCCGGGTCCAGCAGTGCGTCGGTGAGCGCTTCCCAGACGTCATCGCCGAACTCTCGCCAGCTGTTGCCTGCGTTCAGCGCGATGAGCATTTCGCCTGTGCGGATGACGATCTCGTCGATCGTCCCGCCGTCCAGCAAGGCGCCGAGACGGCCGGGGGCCCGGCGGACCGTGCCGGGCGGCGGCAGCCGGTCAGCGGCGATCAGCCAGCGCAGCTGTTGCGGGTCCGCGGTGGCCGTGGCATGAATGGGGATCATGCGCCCAGGCCTACCGCAATCGACCGGGCAATAAACGCCATCACCCAGGCCAGCGCAAACATGTAGGAAAACGCGAAGGCCGGCCACCGCCATGAGTTGGTCTCGCGGCGCATCACCGCGACGGTCGACATGCACTGCAACGCATACATGAAGTACGTCAGCAGCGCGATCACGGTCGGCGCGGTGAACACCCGGTCGCCGTGGTCGTCGGTCATGGCGGCCAATGCCTGGCGCGGGCGGGCCGGGTCGGTGGCCGCCGACACCTGGCCCAGGGTGGAGACGAACACTTCGCGCGCCGAAAGCGAGCCGACCAGAGCGACGTCGATGCGCCAGTCGAAGCCCAGCGGGCCGAACACCGGCGCGACGGCTTTGCCGACGTCGGCGGCGTAGCTGTGGTTCACCACATAGGCGCCGGCCTGGCTCGGGGACAGCCCCTGGGTCTCGGCCTCGCGCAGCGGCAGGTTGAGCAGCGCCCACAGGATCAAAGAAGTGCCCAGGATGATGGTGCCCGCCTTGCGCAAGAACACCTTGGCCGCACTCCACATCGCGGTCAGCAGCACCGTCGGCGACGGGAACCGGTAGGGCGGAATCTCCATGGTGAACGGCAGCAGATCACCGCGCAGAATCGTCGAGGTGACCAGCGACGCGGCGATCAGCGAAGAGGCGCCGCCGCCCAGATACAGCAGAAACATCGTGATGCCCTGAGCGCTGAACCCCCACCAGTGCGTTTGCGGAGCAACCAGCAGACCGACCAACAGCGTGTACACCGGCAGCCGGGCCGAGCACGTCATCAACGGCGCGGTGACGATGGTGGCGATCCGGTCGCGCGACGACGGCAACGTCCGGGTGGCCATGATGCCCGGGATCGCGCAGGCGAACGACGACAGCATCGCGACGAAGGCGCGGCCCTCCAGCCCCGTCTTGGCCATCACCCGATCCATCAAGAACGCCGCGCGCGACATGTAGCCGATGTTCTCCAGCAGGGCGATCAGCAAAAACAGCAAAACGATCTGCGGGATGAACTGGAGCACGGTGCCCACCCCGCCGATAATCCCCTCGCCCAGCAGCCCGCGAAGGACCGGAGTGCCGATGTGCTCGGCAACCTGCCCGCCCAGAAAGGTCAGCCCGCTGCTGATTCCGTCTCGCAGCGGTGCGGCGATGGTGAACAGGGCTTGAAAGAAGGCGAACATCACCGTGAAGAACGCGACGGTGCCCCAGAGCGGGTGCAGCAGGATGCGGTCGATCCGGGCGGTGCGCCGATCCGGTTGCGGCGCAACGTAGTCGGCCGCATCAAGCACCGACCGTCCCCAGGCGTCGACGGCGTCTTGGTCGGCCGGGGGAAGTATCGGCGGGCGTTGCCACCGGTCGAACGCCCCCAGCTGTCCGCGCAGGCTGTCGATGCCCAAACCGCGGTGAGCGACGACTGCGATTACCGGGATGCCCAGCGCCGTCGACAGCCCCTCGACGTCGATCCTGCCGCCGCGGGACGTCAATTCGTCGCTCATGGTCAGCGTCAACAGGCACGGCAGATCCAGTCGCAACACCTGGCCCAAGAGCACGATTGACCGACGCAGCGTCGTGGCGTCGGCGACCAGCGCCACCGCGTCGGGCCGGCCGATGTCGGGATATTCGCCGGCCAACAGGTCGGTCACAACTTGCTCGTCGGGGCTGATCGGGTCGAGGCTGTAGGTGCCTGGCAGGTCTTCCACGACGATCGTCACGCCGTCGACCTCGGTGGTGCCGACGCTGCGCCCGACCGTGACGCCCGGATAGTTGCCGGTCTTGGCGCGCAACCCGGTCAGGTGGTTGAAAACGCTGGTCTTGCCGGCGTTCGGGCTGCCCACCAGGGCCACCCGCCGGACACCGGCGACGGTGACCGAGGCGCCGTCGACGTCGTGGCAGGCGGTCATGGGTCCGGTTCGGGCACGACGACGATCAGCTGCGCCTCACGGCGGCGCAAGCACAGTTCGGTGTCGTGGACCCGATAGATGGTCGGGTCGCCCAGCGGTGCGCGCCGGATCACGTCGACTTGGGCGCTGGCTCGAAAGCCCAGCTGGCCCAAACGGTTTGCCACCGCAGCGGCCGTATGCGGAAGCGTGCCCACGACCGTTGCCCGCCCGCCCGGCGGCAGCTGGGCAAGCACGATCTCCGAGCGGGATTGATCGCGTGCGCGCTGCGTCCGAGTCCGCATTATCGACCTAACATTAGCCGTTCTTCCTAAGTAAGGTACACCTAACTTGCGCGGGCAGCCGGGGCTTCTCAGGTTCCGCCGGTCGCCTTCAGGGCGTCGGAAGACGTCAATTAGCCTGGTGGTCAGCGGAGGGCAGGCCGCGCTAACGCCACCACATGCTGCGATAAAGGAGTCGCCGGTGTCAGTCGATGTGTCCGCCTGCCCCGCCGACCCCGCCCAGGGCCGCGCCCGCTGGCGCGCGGCGGTGGCCGAAGTGCTGGCCAAAAGCGCCCGGCGCGACGCTGATGATTTGGGCCCGGAACCCGAGCGGCTGCTCGACAGCCGGACCTATGAGGGCTTCCCGATCCGTCCGCTCTACACCGCGCTCGATGAGCTGCCAGAGCCGCCACTGCCGGGCGAGTGGCCCTACCTGCGCGGCGCCGACGCGCTGCGCGACGTCAAGTCTGGATGGAAGGTCGCCGAGGCGCTTCCGGCCAACCGGGTAGCCGGGGTCGCGGCCGAAGATGTCAGCGCCGCGGTGCTCGCCGGGCTGGCCGAGGGGGTCAGCGCGTTGCTGATCCGGGTAGGGGAGTCCGGTGTGGCACCCGGGCAACTCGAGAAGGTGCTCGACGGCGTCTATCTGGGCATGGTGCCGGTGATCCTCGATGCGGGCGCCGACTACCGGGCGGCCTGCCCCGCGCTGCTGGAGTTGGTGGCCGCGGTCGAACCCGACCAGCGGGCGGCGCTGTCCATAGACCTGGGTGCAGATCCGCTCACCGCATTGCTCAGCGACCTGCCGGCCCCGGCGATCCAGGACGTCGTCGGCGTCGCCAAGCAGGTGGCCGACAACCATGGTGTGCGGGCAATCACCGTCGACGGGCCCGCTTTTCACAATCTGGGCGCAAACGCCACATGGGAACTCGCCGGCAGCGTCGCGGCCGCGGTCAACTACGTGCGGATGCTGACCGAGTCCGGCCTGCCGGTCGCGCAGGCTCTAGGGCAGATCAGTTTCCGGCTGGCTGCCGACGACGACCAGTTCATGACGATCGCCAAGGTGCGGGCCCTGCGCCAACTGTGGGCGAGGGTCGCGGAGGTCGTCGGCGAGCCCGCAAGCGGCGCGGCGGTGGTGCACGCCGAGACGTCGTTGCCGATGATGACCCAGCGCGACCCCTGGGTGAACATGCTGCGGACCACGTTGGCCGCGTTCGGCGCTGGCGTGGGCGGCGCCGACACCGTGCTGGTGTTCCCGTTCGATGCGGCGATTCCGGGCGGCTTTCCAGGCATGGCGACCAGCTTCGCGCGCCGGATGGCCCGCAATATTCAGCTGCTGCTCCTCGAAGAGTCGCATGTCGGGCGGATTCTGGATCCGGCCGGCGGATCGTGGTTTGTCGAGGACCTCACCCAACAGCTGGCGCAGGAGGCCTGGCAGCATTTCCAGGCGAGTGAAAATCACGGCGGATTCCTCGGCGCGCGTGACTTCATCAGCGAGCAGATCGGTGAGATCGCGGCACGGCGCACCGACGACATCGCGCATCGCCGGACTGCCCTCACCGGCGTCAACGAATACCCGAACCTGGCTGAACCTGCTCTGCCGCGAAATGATTCGCGGTACTCGCCGCGGGCCGCGGGCAATCTGATGCGCTACGCCGCCGCGTTCGAGGCCCTGCGGGATCGGTCCGACGCCTACCTGGCCCGCACCGGTTCGCGCCCGCGAGCGCTGCTGTTGCCGCTGGGCCCGCTGGCCGAGCACAATATCCGGGCGACGTTCGCGGCGAACCTGCTGGCTTCCGGTGGCATCGAGGCGGTCAACCCGGGAACGGTCGACGCCGAAGGTGTCGCCAAAGCTGTCGCTGATGCCGGCTCGCCGCCGGTGGCGGTTATCTGCGGGACGGACAGCCGCTACGGCACCGAGGCGGCGGCGATAGTCGAGGCGGCGCGTCGCGAAGGGATCGCCCACGTCTGTCTGGCCGGGCCGCAAAACGCCGTAGCGGAGACAGATCCGAAACAACGACCCGACGAGTATCTGACCGCGAAAATCGATGCAGTGGCAGCTCTTTCAGGTCTGCTAGATCGGTTAGGGGCATAGCGACCATGACGACCACCGCGCCTGTTGCGGGCAGCTTCGCCGATATCCCATTGCACGGTGACCGCGCCGTGCCGCCGCCGAGGAAAGCGGCCGTGGAAAAACACGTTGCGGCTGCGGCGGCGGCGCACTCCTACACCCCCGACCAGCTGGTCTGGCACACCCCGGAAGACATTGAGGTCAAACCGGTGTACATCGCCGCCGACCGCTCCGCTGTGGAGGCCGAAGGCTATCCGCTGCACACGTTTCCCGGTGAGCCGCCGTTCCTGCGTGGGCCGTACCCGACGATGTATGTCAACCAGCCCTGGACAATCCGCCAGTACGCCGGGTTTTCCACGGCCGCGGAGTCCAACGCCTTCTACCGCCGCAACCTCGCCGCCGGGCAGAAGGGTCTGTCGGTCGCCTTCGACCTGGCTACCCACCGCGGTTACGACTCCGACCATCCACGCGTTCAAGGCGACGTCGGAATGGCCGGTGTGGCAATCGATTCCATTCTCGACATGCGCCAGCTGTTCGACGGTATCGACCTGTCGACGGTGTCGGTGTCGATGACCATGAACGGCGCCGTGCTGCCGATCCTGGCGCTGTATGTGGTGGCCGCCGAGGAGCAGGGGGTGCCGCCGGAAAAATTGGCGGGCACCATCCAGAACGACATCCTCAAAGAGTTCATGGTGCGCAACACCTACATCTACCCGCCGAAGCCGTCGATGCGCATTATCTCCGACATCTTTGCCTACACCAGTGCCAAGATGCCGAAATTCAACTCCATCTCCATTTCCGGTTATCACATCCAAGAAGCCGGTGCCACAGCGGATCTGGAGCTGGCGTACACCTTGGCTGACGGTGTCGACTACATCAACGCCGGGCTGGACGCCAAGCTGGACATCGACAAGTTCGCGCCGCGGCTGTCCTTCTTCTGGGGCATCGGGATGAACTTCTTCATGGAAGTGGCCAAGCTGCGTGCGGGCCGGCTGCTGTGGAGCGAGCTGGTAGCTGCGTTCAACCCGAAGAACCCCAAATCACTGTCGCTGCGCACACATTCCCAAACCTCAGGCTGGTCGCTGACCGCCCAAGACGCCTTCAACAACGTCGCACGTACCTGTATCGAGGCGATGGCCGCAACCCAGGGCCATACCCAGTCACTGCACACCAACGCACTCGACGAGGCGCTGGCGCTGCCTACCGACTTTTCCGCCCGTATCGCCCGCAACACCCAGCTGGTGTTGCAGCAAGAATCCGGCACCACCAGGCCGATTGATCCGTGGGCGGGCTCCTATTACGTGGAGTGGCTCACCCACCAGCTCGCGCAGCGAGCGCGTGCGCATATCGCCGAGGTCGCCGAGCACGGCGGTATGGCGCAAGCCATCGGCGACGGCATTCCCAAGCTGCGCATCGAGGAAGCCGCCGCGCGTACCCAGGCCCGCATCGACTCCGGGATCCAACCCGTGATCGGCGTGAATAAGTATCAGGTCGAAGAGGATCGAGAGGTCGAGGTACTCAAGGTCGAGAACAGCCGGGTGCGCGCCGAGCAGCTGGCCAAACTGCAAGAGCTGCGGGCAGACCGGGATCGGGCCGCTGTCCGGGCCGCGCTGGCCGAGTTGACCCGGGCGGCCGCCTCCCGAAGCGCGGCGGGCGGCCTTGGCAATAATCTGCTGGCGTTGGCGATCGACGCGGCCCGGGCCAAGGCCACCGTCGGCGAGATCTCCGATGCGCTGGAGAAGGTGTACGGGCGCCACCAGGCCGAGATCCGGACTATCGCCGGGGTTTACCGCGACGAAGCACGAGGAGGCGGAAACATGGCGTCCTTCTCCAGCGCCACCGAACTCGTCGAGAAATTCGCCGAGGCCGACGGCCGTCGCCCCAGAATTCTGGTGGCCAAGATGGGCCAGGACGGCCATGACCGCGGGCAGAAGGTGATCGCGACGGCGTTCGCGGACATCGGGTTTGACGTCGACGTCGGGTCGCTGTTCTCCACCCCGGACGAGGTGGCACGCCAGGCCGCCGACAACGATGTGCACGTGGTCGGGGTGTCCTCGCTGGCAGCCGGCCACCTGACGTTGGTGCCCGCGCTGCGAGACGCGCTGGCCGAAGTGGGTCGGCCCGACATCATGATCGTGGTCGGCGGTGTCATTCCGCCGGGCGATTTCGACGCGCTGTACGCCGCCGGCGCCACCGCGATCTTCCCGCCCGGCACGGTGATCGCCGAGGCCGCAATCGATCTGCTGAACAAGCTGGCCGACCGCCTCGGGTACACCCTCGGATAGTGACGCACCCAAACAGTTCCCGCGAGCGTAACGCCACGGCGAAAATGCACCCCATTTTTCGCCGTGGCGTTACGCTCGCCGCCCGTGGACCGCGGGCACCCAGATGACATCCAAGAAGGCCGAAACGGCCGAGGACTTGGCCGCAGCTGTCCGCGGCGGCGACCGTGCGGCACTGCCACGGGCCATCACACTGGTCGAGTCGACCCGCCCCGACCATCACGAGCAAGCGCAGCAGTTGCTGCTGGCGCTCATGCCCGCGGCCGGCAACGCCCATCACGTCGGCATCACCGGGGTGCCCGGGGTGGGCAAGTCGACCGCGATCGAAGCGCTGGGCATGTATTTGATGGGGCAGGGACACCGGGTTGCGGTGCTGGCCGTTGACCCGTCGTCGACGCGCACCGGCGGATCGATCCTGGGCGATAAGACCCGGATGCCGCGGCTGGCAGTGCATGCGCACGCGTATGTCCGGCCATCGCCGACATCGGGCACCCTCGGCGGCGTGGCGAAGGCCACCCGGGAGACCATCGTGCTGCTGGAGGCCGCCGGGTTCGACGTGATCCTGGTGGAGACCGTCGGCGTGGGCCAATCCGAGGTGGCGGTCGCCAACATGGTCGACACGTTCGTCTTCATGACCTTGGCGCGCACCGGTGATCAGTTGCAGGGCATCAAGAAAGGCGTGCTGGAGCTGGCCGACATCGTCGTGGTGAACAAAGCCGACGGCGACCACCTGGCCGAGGCCCGCTCAGCCGCCCGCGAGCTTTCCGGAGCGATCCGGTTGATCCATCCGCGCGAAACGCTCTGGCGCCCACCGGTTCTCACGATGAGCGCATTGGAAGGAGCTGGCCTGGTGGAGCTGTGGGAGACCATTGAGCGGCATCGTCGAGTGCTTAGCGATGCGGGGGAATTCGAGGCGCGGCGGCGCGCCCAACAGGTCGACTGGACCTGGCAGATGGTCAAGGACACCGTGCTGGACCGGCTGCTGTCCCACCCCGCAGTGCGCAAAGCCAAAGCCGACGTGGAACGCCAGGTACTGGCCGGGGATCTGACGCCGGCCCTGGCGGCTCAGCAAATACTTAAGCTTGCATCGATAACGGAAGGGTAAATAATTTTAGGTTGTTTGCCGACGGGAACGGTAAATTCGACAGTATGACCCTCGAAGTGGCGGGCAATCGCCGGCCGGTGCTACCGCGCGGTGTTCAGGGTGCGGCCGATCCGCGCTTTGCTTGCGCGGTGCGCAGCTTCGCCGGCATGTTCCCGGGTCGCCGATTCGGCGGCGGGGCGCTGGCGGTTTATCTCGACGGAGAACCCGTGGTGGACGTCTGGACCGGGTGGTCGGACCGGGCCGGGCGGGTGCCTTGGACGGCAGACACCGCCAGCATGGTGTTCTCGGCAACCAAGGGCATGGCCTCGACCGTCATTCATCGGCTCGTCGATCGCGGACTGATCGACTACGAAGCACCGGTCGCCGAATACTGGCGGGAGTTCGGCGCCAACGGCAAGGCGAACATCACCGTGCGCCAGGTGATGCGGCACCGAGCGGGTTTGTCGGCGTTGCACGGCGCCAGCAAGGAAGATTTGCTGAAACACGAAGTGATGGAACAGCGTCTGGCGGCCGCGCCCGCCGGGTACTCGTTCAACAAACCCGCGTATCACGCGCTGACCTACGGCTGGCTGATGTCGGGCCTGGCCCGGGCGGTCACCGGCCAGGGGATGCGGGAGCTGATTCGTCAGGAACTGGCGGAGCCGCTGGGCACCGATGGATTGCATTTAGGCCGTCCACCGGTCGAAGCACCAACCCGGCCTGCGCAGGTCGTCATGCCGCAAAGGGCCATCGCCAACCCGATATTCGACGCGGTGGCGCCGAAAATCGCCGCGCTGCCGCTATCGGGCGGATTCGGAGCCCTGTATTTCCCCGGCATGAAAGCTTTTGCGCAAGGCGGTATCCCGATGTTGGACGCCGAGATACCGGTGGCCAACGGCGTAGCGACCGCGCGTGGGCTCGCTCGGATGTACGGCGCGATCGCCAACGGCGGCCAAATCGACGGCACCCGGTTCCTGTCCTCCGATCTGGTGGCAGGCCTGACGGGGCGAAAGAGCCTTCGGCTGGACCGTAACATCTCGGTGCCGCTCGCATTTCACCTCGGCTATCACACTGTGCCGTTCAACGCGATGCCCGGATTTGGTCACATCGGGCTGGGCGGCTCCCTCGGTTGGGCCGATCCCGCGAGGGGGTTGGCCATCGGATTCGTGCACAACCGGCTGCTGTCGCCGTTCGTGCTCGTGGATCACGCCGGATTCGTCGTGACCGGCGGCTTGATCCGACGGGCGGCCGCCGCGGCCCGCAAGCGCGGATTCGAAAGCGTGGCCGACTTCGGCTCGCCGTTCCCGGAGCCGGGAGCAGTTGCCGGCTAGCACTTCCGCAAAGCTTGCTCGAGCCGGAAGTCGACTTTGGAAGTCACGTGAAAAGCGCCACGGGACTGTTCTTTAACTGGCGCGGGCCCGATTGCACGATAGGGTACATCTGTGACCAACCGCTCCATTCCCAGCGTTTTGCGTGAACATGCCGGCCTGCAGCCCAATGACACAGCGTTCACGTTTGTCGACTACGAGCAGGATTGGGACGGCGTCGCGGAAAGCCTGACTTGGTCGCAACTCTATCGGCGATCGCGCAACGTTGCCCAAGAGCTCTCGGGTCGCGGGTCGGTCGGCGACCGGGCGGTGATTTTGGTGCCGCAGGGACTTAATTACATCGACGCTTTTCTCGGTGCTTTGCAGTCCGGATTGATCGCCGTCCCGCTCGCCGTTCCGCTCGGCGGCGCCAGCGATGAGCGCGTGATCTCGGTGTTGCGCGACGCGTCGCCCTCGGTCATTCTCACGACATCCGCGGTCGCCGACAATGTCGCCGAGTATGCGCATTTGCAGGCTGACCGGCCTGCTCCCGCTATCGTCGAAGTTGACTCATTAGACCTCGATGCACGAATCACGTCCAAGGCGGGCGGCGACGCCGGCTCCGACACAACGTATTTGCAGTACACATCTGGATCGACTCGTTCGCCGGCCGGAGTCTTGGTGACCAACCGGAACCTGCTGGCCAACTTCGAGCAGATGATGGCCGCCTACTTTTGCGAGTCAGGCAACGTGCCCACTCCGGACACGACTTTCGTATCCTGGCTGCCCTTCTATCACGACATGGGTCTGATAGTGGGAATGTGCGTGCCAATCCTGTCGGGAATCCCCACCGTGTTCACCAGCCCGGTGTCGTTCCTACAGCGACCTGCACGGTGGATGCAATTGCTGGCAACCAACGGTCAGACGTTCACGGCGGCGCCCAATTTCGCCTTCGATCTGGCGGCGCGAAAAACAACGGACGACGACATGGCTGGCCTCGACCTCGGGAATGTGCACAGCATGCTCAACGGCAGCGAGCGGGTACAACCCGCGACGTTGATGCGTGTCGCTGAGCGGTTCGCTCGGTTCAACCTTCCCGAGACGGCATTACGCCCTGCCTACGGACTCGCAGAAGCAACCGTCTACGTGGCGAGTCGACGCCAAGGCCAGCCATACCAGGCCGTTTACTTCGAATCCGAGAAGCTTGCCGAGGGCCGCGCGGCGCGGTGCGCGGCCGGCCACGGTACCCCGCTTGTCGGCTACGGCGTCCCGCAATCGCCGATGGTGCGAATCGTCGATCACGAGACCAGCATCGAGTGTTCATCAGGTGAGGTCGGCGAAATTTGGGTGCACGGCGGCAATGTCGCGACGGGATATTGGGGCAAACCCGAAGAGACCGAGCACACGTTCGGCGCAACGATTGCCTCTCCTTCTGCCGGCACTCCCGAGGGCCCCTGGCTGCGGACAGGGGATCTGGGCTTCTTCTTCGACGGTGAACTGCTCATCATCGGGCGTATCAAAGACCTGCTGATCGTGTACGGGCGCAACCATGCTCCCGACGACATCGAGGCGACGATCCAGGAGATCACCCGGGGACGGTGCGCGGCCATATCCGTTCCGGGTGATGGGACCGAGAAGCTCGTGGCCATCGCCGAACTCAGGAAGCGCGGCGACTCCGAAGTTGAGGCCGTTCAACAGCTCAGCCTGGTCAAGAGCGAAGTAACCTCGGCGATCTCACAATCGCATGGTCTGAGCGTTGCGGACCTTGTTCTGGTAGCGCCGGGTTCAATTCCCATCACGACAAGCGGCAAGGTCAGACGACGGACGTGTGTCGAGCTCTACCGCCAGGATCAGTTCGCCCGCCTGGACGCTTAGGCGGCCACCGCCACCAACAGTGCCCCTGAAACGGCAATGACGGCGGTCAAGATCCGCGGCCGGTGACTGCGCACCGCGTTGTGTAGTCGCAGCATGAACGCTTCTGTTTTCGCAGGTGTCGCCAAGTAACTGACGAGCGGGATCTCGATTACCGCGAGCACGACGACCGTGAATGCGACACCTGCGGCGAACTGCGTGCCCACCGCGGCTCCAGAAGCAAGGATGGCGGCGATCGCCGCGAGGAATTCCACGGGGTTGGTTGCCGATCCGAGTCCGGCCACAAATGCCACCCACAAAAATCTGCACTCCAAAGCCTCTTTGACGCGAGTCGGCAGCAGCGAGAACGCGGTTGGTAAGCGCGGCTGCGCAGTGCTCAACTGCTCGGCAACCTGCACCGGTACCCGCCCGCTCTGACGCGCCACGAGACCGGTTGCCATCACCACGGCGATCAACAGCGCGAGCACACCTGCGCCGAGTTGGATATGCCGTGCAACGGGACTCGCGGTCGCAGACGACACCGTTCGTGCAATCATTTTCGTCGAGTCACGCAGCAACACCAGCAGAATCAGAGCGGCGAAGACACCCGTTGTCATGCCACCGAGCCAGAACACCAGCAAGTTAAGCACCGGCCGCGGCCGCGAAATCATGACGACCGCGACGCCGAGGCGCAGTGGATCAGTCGACGCCATAAGAGCTAGCACGAGAACCGTGCTCCACATGCAGGTGACGTTACCTTAGGGCTCGCGCCCATAAGTTCGTCGGGGTCGTGTCCAGGCGGTTGGGTCGCCGAGGTAGAGGCCGCAGGCGGTGTCGAGGGCGTCTTCGGGTGAGCCTGCTGTGTGGCCGGTGGGTAGTACTGAGTCTTGGTAGCCGTTCTTGCTGGCCAGGTAGATCGCGAAGCCCCAGCGGGAGGCTGATCCGCCGTAACGCAGCCGCATCAGGCCGCCCGCCGACCGGATCACGTTGACCGGGCCGCAGCGGCGCGGACTGCGCCGCCTGGTGCGGGCCGGGCGCACCGAGCAACGCCTGGTCACGCGGGCCAAGATCGTGCTCGCCGCGGCCGAGGGAACCCCGAACGCGGTGATCGCAGCGTCGCTGCGGGTCTGTGCGGAGACCGTGCGCAAATGGCGGCGCCGCTGGTGCGCGGCGCCTGGGGCGGCCTCGCTGGGCGGTGCGAAACGCTGCGGGCGCCCGCCAGTGTTCACCGCGGCGCAGATCGCCCAGGTCAAAGCGGCCGCGCGCATCCCACCAGCCGATGCCGGGCTGGCGCTGTCCCGGTGGTCGTGCCCGGAACTGTGTCGGCTACGCCACCACGAGCGGAATCTGCGCTTCGATCTCACCGGTCATCGTCGGCCGCTGCGAAGACACCACCGGCATCGAGCCGTTTGCCCGGCTCGCCGCCCAGTTCCCCAACGCGATCCCGGTGCGCACTCCGGCGCATGCGTCCTGGCTCAATCAGATCGAGATCTACTTCTCTATCGTTCAGCGAAAAGTGCTCTCGCCCAACGATTTCACCGACCTTGACGCCATCATCGACCGCCTGAACGCCTTGGGGGCCAGCTACAACCAGTACGCACGGCCATTCAAATGGAAATTCACCACCACCGACCTCGACGAACTGCTAACCAGGCTCGACTGCCATCAACGCGAGCACAGGCCCCATCCGGCCCCGCGCCGCTTGAACGCCGCCCCGACGAATTTACGAGCGAGACCACTTAGTGCCGCGGATAGGGCTGCCCTACCGATGAATTGATGTGTACGGTGAGCCCGTGGCCCTGCTGATTACCGTGCCGGTGTTCGGACAGCATGAGTACACCCACGCGCTGGTGCGCGACTTGCAGCGGGAGGCCGCCGAGTATCTGATAGTCGATAACAGGGGTGACTATCCTAGGATCGGTGACGAGCGGGTGGAAACGCCCGGCGAAAACTTGGGGTGGGCCAGAGGTAGCGATCTTGGATTCCGAATCGCCTTCTCGGAGGGCTACTCCCACGCGATGACACTCAACAACGACACCCGCGTCTCCACGGGCTTCGTGGCCGGTTTGCTCGACCCGCGTCTCCCCGCTGACGCGGGGATCGTCGGGCCGATGGTTGACCGAGGGTTTCCGTGTGCCGAAGCTGAGCCGAAACCAGACGCCGCAGACTACGTTGCACGCCCGTTCTACCGAGCGGTTCCCGCCGTTGAGGGAACCGCACTTATGCTGTCGCAGGAATGCTGGCAGGATAGCGGCGGAATAGACCTACAATCGTTCGGGCGTTACGGCTGGGGTGTTGATCTCGATCTGGCGTTACGTGCGCGACGAGGCGGATACGGCGTTTACACGACCGAAATGGCGTATATCAACCATTTTGGGCGCAGAACCGCGAAAACACACTTCGGCAGCTGGCGCTATGAGTTGGGTGGAAACGTCGCCATGTTGCGAGGTCTGCGCAGAACCCATGGCGTCAGCGCGACCGTGGCAAGTGTGCGCCAGCTCGGGGTGACGCATGACCGGAAGTACCGCAAGCAATTTTCGCTGCACACCTAGCTAGCGCGCTGACCGCGTCCGATCGCCCGCAATACCCAAGCGCGCTGCATCTTCCAGCATGTCGGCCGCTGCGTCGACAGCATCCGCGGGTCTGGTCATCCGCGGGGCGAGCTCGCATGCGCGAGTGGCGTATTGCGGTTTGAGAATGCGGCGAAGCTCTGCCACCAGCGATTTCTCGGTCATGGCCGAGAATCGACGCGCCCTGCCGACTTTCAACCGTCTGACCGCGGTCGCCCAGACGGGCTGTTCGGCTCCGATCCACAGGATCAGTGCGGGAACCCCTGCCCGCATCCCTGCGGCTGTGGTGCCCGCGCCGCCGTGATGAACGACTGCACGGCAGGCAGGAAAGATCGCCGCGTGGCACACCGCGCCCATAATCTTCACCTCAGCCGTTTGTGGCACGTGATCGAAATCAGCCGCGTCCCAGCAGATCAGGGCGCGCTCGCCTAACTCGGCACAGGCCGCGCTGATCATGGCGACCTTCTCGCGTGGAGATTCGACGGGCATGCTGCCAAATCCGAAATAGATCGGCGGTGTTCCAGCAGCAATCCACGACGCGACCTCGTCGTCGGCATCCGTCGACAACTCCATCGTCAGAGATCCGACGAAAGGCCGTCGGCCGCCCCACTCGGCCGCCAGCCCGGGAAAGCAAAACGCTTCGTAAGCCTGAATTTCCAGTGCGCCGCGTTCGGTGAACCGTTGCGGCGAAGGTCCTGTTGCCTTCGGCAGGCCGAGTTCCTGGCGTTGTGCGTCCTCGGCTTCCTTGGTCATGCGCCACTGCAGCCACCAGATCGCCGAAATCGCGGAGCGAGTCAGCGGCGACGGCAGAACCGGAAGGAGATGCCCGTTGGGGCGTATCGGAAAATAATGCAGTGAAGCGAGCGGAACACCATGGTGTTCGGCGACATTGGCCGCTACCTCCTGGTAGAGCATTCCCGTTAATACCAGGTCCGCCCCTTCTGCAAGCAACGCCAGGCAAGCGCTCATCTCTGCCCAGCCGCGGGTTATGTACTCCTGGCCTGCACGTATCAGGCTGATCGGGTTCTGGATCCGCCAGAACTTGCGGAAGAAGTCCTCGCCGAGCTGCTCGGCGGAATCCGGCCCGTAGGCGACGGGTGCAAGCCCGACCGAGTCAACGAAGCCAAGTAAGTTGGGTGGAGCCGCCATACGCACTTCATGGCCCCGGCGCATCAGCTCCACGCCGACGGCGGCGCATGGCTCGATATCACCGCGAGTCCCATGCGCGGCCAGGACGAATTTCATCGAAGCTCGACTCAATTCAGTGTGGGGCCGACTGGTCACGATTATGGCCGGTTGCTGACCGTCCTCGACTTCGACTGCGAAAGTCGCATCTTTGGTAGGCCGACACCCGACGCATGGCGGCTCGTTGAGTTGATCTTCTTCGGATGACGCCTGTACCGGGGGCGTTTCAAGGATCCGGTTTTCGACCGGAGGGTCCAGTCCGTTCACCACGACGCGCTCTGGCGCCGAAGCGGTGCCGAACAGCGCCGGCGCGTGGGGCGCGCGGTCTTCCGCAATGCCGTCGGCGCTATGGGCCTGTCGATTGGCAGCACTCGGTGACGGGCGAACCGATTTGGGCACCCGCGGATGAACTCGTGACGGCCACCAGTTCGCATGGCCAGCCAGTGCCGCCACGGCCGGCACGGTGATGGTGCGAACCAGGAACGTATCGAGCAGGATTCCGACCCCGATGATGAAACCGATTTGGACCATGGTGGTGATGCTGGCGAACGTGAGGCCGAACATCGAAGCCGCGAAGATCAGACCCGCGGAGGTGATCACCGCGCCGGTCGAGCCCACCGTGCGGATGACACCGGAGCGCACGCCCCGATGCGATTCCTCACGGATACGGGAGATCAGCAGCAGGTTGTAGTCAGCGCCCACCGCGACCAACAGGATGAATGTCAGTCCGGGAGAGCTCCAATGCAATTCCTGGGCGAGGAGGAATTGGAAGACGATGACGCCGATGCCGAGCGCGGAAGCATAGGAGATCAGCACGGACAAGATCAGGTACAACGGCGCGACGATCGCTCGCAGCAGGGCAACCAAGATGAGCAGCACGATGCCAATGGTCGCGATGACGATGAATTCAATATCTTGATTGTAATAGTCACGCGTATCCCGGAGCCCGACCGTCATCCCCGTCATCGACACCTTGGCGTCTGCCAGGGCAGTATTCGGTTGAGCACTGCGCGCGGCATTGGTGATGGCGTTGATCTGGTCCATTGCCGCAGTGGAGAACGGGTTCAGTTTGGTCTGTATGAGAAAGCGTGTCGCGTGCCCGTCAGGTGACATGAATATGTCGGCGACGGTCTTGAAATCGTGCTGTTTCATTGCTTGCGGCGGAATGTAGAAGCCGGACATCGACTCCTTGGTTGCGCCATGCTTCATGGCCAGCAAGAACGCCGAGGAATCCCCGAGGCCGACGCCAATCTTTTTGGTCTGGTCGACCAAAAGCCGTACGCCGTCGGCCAATCGACGGCTGCCGTCGGCGAGTTTATCGGCGCCGTCTTGCAGTTCCGCCAGCCGTTCTTGCATGCCGCCTGCGTTGCCGGCGGAAAGCGAACTCATAGCGGCGGTGGCGGCGCGGATCGCACGGCGCAGGCCGTCGGCGGTCGACCGGAGCGTTTGCGCGTCCCGCGTCGACCGCAGCTTCGCAGCCAGATCGGACATCTTGTCGAGCGACCCGTCGTCGCTTGCGGCGACGATGCGCGACAACTGGTCGCGGGACTTTACGCACTGGGGGTCCAGCTCGCAGACCGGGTTCGCGTTCAGGGCGTTCATCAGCGGAGCGGCTCCCGCGGCGAAGTCGATGATGTCGGTGAGGCTCCCGCCGAGTGCATGCATGCTGGCGATGATTTGGGCGGCGTTATCGATGCTGCTCAGCGCTTCTTCGCCGCCGTTCTGGTTTTGTAAGGTAGTCAGAATGCCGACCAGCGCCTGGACGTTGTCCATGGATTGACCGACTTGGTTGCGCACGTCGCCGAGCGCGTCGGCCAGCTGGTCGGCGCCACCGGACAGCCGGTTAAGGTCTCCGTCGCGGTCGGCGATATGTTTGGAAGCGTCGTCGAGTTTGTCGCCGATGACGCCGGCCTGCCAAGTCGCCTTGGTTTGCTCAAGCAAGTCCCCCAGCGGCCGGGTCATGCCCCGCACCATCGCGACATCGGGCACTTGGGCCACCCGTGCGGCCATCAACTCCAGGTCGGCAAGGGCTTCCGGTGTCCGTAAGTCGTGTGGCGACTGGATGAAGAGATACTGAGGGAGGATTGAATTAACCGGCAAATGACGATCTAATGCCGCAAACCCGGCGGCGCTCTCGACGGAAGCCGGCAGCGTTTTGCGATCGTCGTAGTTGTAGCGGGCCAGGCTCGCGCAGCTGGCCAAGATGGCGAGCACGATCAAGCTGGCGACTAAATGGATTCGGGGCCGGCGGACTATCCGTATTCCGGAGCGTCGCCAGAAACGGTGGGTGAGGTCGCTTCGCGGCTTGATCCAGCCGCGCCGCCCGGCCAGCACGAGGAGGGCAGGAAGGAAGCTCACCGCAGCAAGGAAGGCAACGACGACGCAAATCGAAATCGCCGGTCCGACGGTGGCAAATATTTGCAGTCTGGAGAAGATCATTGCGAGGAAGGTCACTGCCACGGTGGCCGCCGAGGCGCCGATGACCTTGCCCACGGAGGTCAGGGCTTTCTTCACAGCGGTATCGGAATCCGCGCCCAATCTCACGTAGTCGTGATAGCGGCTGATCAGAAACACGCCGTAGTCTGTTCCGGCGCCGAAGATCACGCCCGTCATGAACACGATGGTCTCGCCGGTGATGCCAAGACCGAGTTCGCCCAACCCGGCGAGAATCCCCTGTGCGGTAGCGATGGAGACGCCGATCGTGACTAACGGGATCAGCATCGTCACCGGGTTTCGGTAGACGATGATCAGTATGAGCAGCACCATGATCGTGGTTCCGGACTCGATCAGGTGCATGTCCTTTTGACTGACGCCCATCAGGTCCGCGGTGGTTGCCGCCGGCCCGGTCAGGTTTGCGGTCAGGGCGGAATTTTTGACGGTTTTCCGGACGATCTCGCTGGCCTGTTGGTACGACGACGCGGCCTGGGGCGTGCCCAAGTCACCGTTGAGCACGACTGGGAGAGCCCAGACCTTGTTGTCCTTGCTCTGCAGTACCTCGCGCAGCTGCGGTACACCGAGGAAGTCCTGCACCGTCTGGACGTCCTTGGTGTGGCGCAACTTGTCGACCAGGGCGCTGTAGGTCTTTTCGTCGCCGGGACCTAACCCCTTCTCGTCGGTCAGGACCACCAACAGCGTGCTGCCAGAACCTGTTTCGTGAAACGCCTCGGCCATTTGTTTGCCGGTCACCACCACGGGGGCGTCGGTTGGAAGGGCTTCTGCCTGATGCCGTGCGGCTACCACTGCCAGCGGCGGCAGCGCAAGGAACAGGGCAGCCGCCAGCGCGACCCAGAACCCGATGACCGGCAGTGGCCATCGCACGACGACATTGCCCAGCCGGTGGAACGTCCCCCCGGCAGTAGCTCCGTCGGCTTCGTTCATCAGCCTCTCTGGCAGCGGGTTTTCACTTTTTGGTCTCCTGCGTGATCAGACTTGTGCACCGATGCGCAGCAGGCTGGCGAAATCGCGGCCCTCGGCGACGCGGGCACATACGGATTTCACCGTCTCGATGTAGCGGATCACCGATTCGCGGGCCACCGGGTTGTCCGGAAAGAACACCGCCATTGAGGTTTCGTCGAAGAGGCGTCCGACCGACATGTAAAGGTGTGCCGGAGTCCTGCCGTCGACGTACGTGCCGGCCTTCGCCCCATCCAACTGCGAGGTGACGATTGCGGAAAGGGGAGGGAGGCCACCGTCCATGTAGTTCAACATCGTGAAGTTCGGACCGGGCCGCCGAAGCCATGGTGCCAACTCTAGAACCCGGTCGAACGGCACATGCGCAAGCTCAGCGTTCGAATCGAACGAATTCTGCGCGGCACGGGCAGTCGCAGCGAATGATGCCGGATCGACAGGGACGGTGAGCGGGATCACGCCGGTGAACCAACCGGTTGTCATGAACTCGGTCGGGGTTCTTCGCTTGTCGGTAGGCGTTAGTCCGTAATATATTCTTTCGCCGGTCAATTCATATTGGGCCAGGGCGGCGGCGGCGAACAGGCCACCGCTGAATCGGGCGCTCGCTGCTATGCAGGCGGATTCGAATCGCGCGGTCTGCTGCCCATCCATCAGTGGTTCGACCACAACGTCACCGCCAGACCACCCCGATGGATCACCAAGTGGCAGCGGAAAGTTCGGTAAGGTCCCGTCGTTATGCTCGGCGAATTCGATCCATCTGCGCACCTCAGGGGAGTCCGGGGTCAGGGCCGAGGTGAACCGCCGGTGCCGCACGCAGTAATCCTCGTAGCTACCCGCGGGCGGCAGTGAATTGGGCGCGGCCCCTCCGACCAGCGCCCCGTACCTGAGATACACCTCCATGTACAGCAGCCCCAGCAGCGTGGGATCGCAGTGGAGATGATCGACGATCGCGTAGAACGTGAAGTGGTCGGCGTGCTGGATGACTCCGAAACTGAAGCAATCCCAATCCAGCGGGCTGGGCGTGTCCAATACGTGCTTCTGCCATTCTTTCGGCGTCATCTCGCCATGCTTAGTTGGGACGAACTCGATGTCTGCCGGATCGGCGATGGTGTGCCTGACAACGCGGTCCATACCCTCGTATTCGAACCAACTGCGGTAGGTGTCGTGTCGGCGAAGATGTGCATTGATGATGTATGTAAGGGCACGAATGTCACCGCGGCCCGGGCGATCCCAGGAGCCCATCACCAACCTCGAGTAGTCGAGCCCGCGGGCGGCGAACTCGCAGAATCCGCGCAGATGCTGAACCTGCATGTAGCTGGCAGGCGCGGTATTTATCGGCGCTTGTCGGGCCTTCTCGAGTGAGGCGGGCGTCGGATGCCAGGACACGACCGAACCCGACCCGGGCAGCCACACATCGACCGTTCCTACTTCCACCGACCCTGCGCCTATGAACACCGTGACTCCTCTAGCTCGGACCGTTGGTTCAACGGACAGCTCGACCCAGGAACCGCCGCTGACGGCGGCGCCGAAACCTCCTGGATGGGCGCAAGCTTTTCGCACAGCAAGTCTGCCAAGCCGCGCACGGTAGTGATATCGGTGGAGGTGATCCGTATCCCGGTCTCGGCCTCCATGCGGGTCCGCAATTCGAGGTTGCCTAACGAGTCGACGCCGTACTCCGACAGCGGTCGGTCCGGATCGACGCTGCGGCGCAGGATCCGGCTGATCTGGTCGGAGATCATGCGCCGCAACCGGGCGGGCCACTCCTCGATAGGCAACGTCTTCAGCTCGGCAAGGAATTCGCTGGCGCCCCTTCGGCTTTGCCCGGCGGATTTGAACGCTTCAGCGAATGGGCTGCGTTGGGCGAAGGCGGTCAGCCATGGCGTCCCGATCGTCGGGGCATACCCGGCATAGGTGCGGTCGTGGCGCAGCAAGGCATCGAACGCGTACGCGCCCTCGTCGGGAGTGATTGCGGCCTCGGCACTTTCGGCCAGCGCTGTGGCGCGGCCGATTTCCGCCCATGCACCCCACGCGATCGTGGTGGCCGGCAAGCCCTGAGCGCGGCGCCAGTGACTGAAGGCGTCCAGCCAGCTGTTGGCCGCCGCATATGCGCCCTGGCCGGGTGAGCCGACCAGCGCGGCGGCCGATGAGAACGAGCAGAACCAGTCCAGCGGCGCAGTGGCCGTGGCTTGGTGTAGATTCCATGCGCCGTAGACCTTGGGCGCCCAGTCACGCGCGATGAGCTCATCGGTGATGTTGGTCAGCGTGGCGTCTTCGACCACCGCCGCGGCGTGCAGAACCCCGCGCACAGGACGCCCGGTCGTGGTTGCCGCTGCCACTAGTCGTTCTCCAGTGCCGGGTTCGGCGATATCGCCGCAGTGCACGATGACCTCGGCGCCGATAGCGCGGATGAGCTCGATGGTCTCCAGAGCTTTGAGCGTTGGCTGCGACCGCGAGGACAACACGATCCGACCGCAACCGGCCGCTGCGATTTTCTCGGCGAGGAACAGTCCAAGGCCGCCGAGGCCGCCGGTGATGATGTAGGCCCCGTCGGCACGGAACGCGTGAGCCTGCTGTGGGGGCACCACAACGCGGACGCTGCCGGTGCGCGGAATGTCGAGCACCAGCTTGCCGGTGTGTTGGGCACCGCCGATAGTCCGGATTGCACTGGCCGCGTCTGCCAGTGGGTAATGCGTGTTCTGCGGTAGTGGCAGCACACCGTCAGCGGTCAGTCGGTAGACCGTGTCCAGCAGATTCCGCACCTTTTCCGGGTGGCTGATGGACATCAAGCCGAGATCGACCGCGTAGAACGTCAGGTTGCGCCGGAACGGGAAGAGCCCCAATCGGGTGTCGCCGTAAATGTCGCGTTTGCCGATCTCGACGAATCGCCCGCCCAGTGCCAGCAACTCGATGCCCGCGCGTTGTGCCGCGCCGGTGACCGAGTTGAGCACGATGTCGACGCCGTATCCGTCGGTGTCGCGGCGGATCTGTTCGGCGAACTCGACGCTGCGTGAATCATAAATATGCTCGATACCCTTGCTAAGCAACAGTTTTCGACGGTCATCGCTGCCAGCGGTGGCGAAGATCTCGGCTCCGGCGTTGCGGGCGATGGCAATTGCCGCCTGGCCGACCCCGCCGGTAGCCGAGTGGATAAGCACCCGGTCACCCTGACCGATTCGGGCCAGATCATGCAGGCCGTACCAGGCCGTGGCGTGTGCGGTAGTGATCGCTGCGGCCTGCCTGTCGGTCAGGGCCGGCGGAAGGGTCACGGCCAGGCGCGCATCACAGATGACGAATGTGCCCCAGCAACCGTTGGCGGATATCCCGCCGACATGATCACCGACTTGGTGCGCGGTGACACCTGGTCCAACCGCACTCACCACGCCGGCGAAGTCGGTGCCGGTCTGGGGCAGGTGTCCCTCGAAGCTCGGGTAGCGGCCGAAGGCGAGCAGCACGTCGGCGAAGTTGATGCTGGAGGCGCTGACGGCGACTTCGATCTCGCCGGGCCCCGGTGCGATACGGTCAAAAGCGGTCAGTTCCGCCGATTCCAGATCGCCAGGAGCGCGGATCTGCAGTCGCATCCCGTCGTGTTCGGGATGCAGGACCCTAGTTTGCCGGTCCACTGGGCGAAGCGGGGTCTGGCTCAACCGGGCGGTGTACCACTGGCCGTTGCGCCAGGCGGTCTCGTCCTCCTCCGAGCCGCTGATCAGTTGACGGGCCAGTTGCTCGACGTCGCTTGTGTTGTCGATATCGATGTGCGTCGGGCGCAGATGCGGGTGCTCGGCGCCGATGACCCGGATCAGACCACGCAGTCCGGCCTGCTCCAAGTTGGGTCGATCGCCGGCCAGTACGGTCTGCGCATTGCGGGTCACGACATACAACCGAGGCGGCTCACCCGGGATATCCGGCAACTCACCGGCAATTCGCACCAGGTGCGCCACCTGCTCTTCGCCGCGGGATGCAGAGAGTTCGGCGGCGCTGGGGTCCTGCGGTCCGGTCACCACCACGACGCCGGCGAACCGGCGCGCGGCAAGGTTCGAGCGAAGCAATTCCGCGTTAGACCCGTGGTCGGCCCCCGGTGCCCAACTCACCGTCGTAGATTCCGCGCCACGAAGTTTCAACGAATTCGTCAACCCGATGGCCACCTCGTCGTCAGTCGCCGAGGCGCGCAACAGCAGCCACGCTCCCGGTTCGGCATTGGCGGCTTCGGGCAATGTTCGCTGCTGCCATTCGATGGTCAGCAGCCGTTCACCCAGCATCCGGTTGCGGTCGTCGGCCTCCGATGTCCCGGTGCCCAATTGCAGCCCGCGAACGGCCAGGGACACCGTGCCGTGTTCGTCCAAGATGTCGAGGTCAGCCTCGACTCCGGTGGCGTTGGCCGAGGTCACCCGTGTGTAGCAGTAGCGAGCGTTGCGGCTGGCACCGTAGGCGCGCAGTCGCCGCACGCCCAGCGGCAACAGGAGGCCGCCGCTGGTTGCGCTCTGGACGTCGGGATGGACTGCGACGGACTGGAAACAGGCGTCCAGCAGGGCAGGATGCACGCCGTAGGCGTCCTGCTGTGAACGGATCGAACGGGGCAGTGCCACCTCGGCTAGCACGGTGTCGACGGCTTCCTCGCCGACACACGCGGCAGCCAGGCCGGTGAACGCCGGACCGTACTGAATCCCGCGCTCGTCGAACCACCGTCGCATCTCGTCGCCGTCGATGCGGCGCGGATGCGCGTCCAGCAACGCGGCCAAATCGTGCGAGGGCGGCTCGTCGACATCGGCGGCATGCAAGACCGCGGTGGTTCGTCGGATGTGTTCGCCGTCCCGGTCCGTCTCGACCTGGAAGTCGATGACGCCCGGCGACACGACCGAGGCGGTGGCATGGACGGAAGTCTTCTCGTCGAGCAGCAGCATCTGCTCGAAGCGGACGTCGCGAACCCCGGACGCCTCACCTACGGTGGTGCGCGCCGCAGCCAGCGCCATCTCGCAGTATGCAGCCCCAGGCAGGGCGGCCACGTTGTGGATCTGATGGTCACCGAGCCACGGAAGCGTCTCGGTGCCGACCTCAGCCTCCCATGCGTGACGCTGCGGCTCTTCGCATAAGCGGACATGCGCGCCCAGCAGCGGATGCACCGACATGGTCCGGCCGCCGTGTGTCGGGGCGCTTTGACCGTCGCGGCTCAACAGCAACGGACGATGCGTCCAGGTCGGCAACGGCGCGTCCACCAGCTGCCCATGCGGGTAGAGGATCGAGAAGTCCACCGCGGCGCCCGCGCAGTGTAGATCCGCCAGGAGGGCGCGTAATCCATTGGGAAGGGCTTGCTCGCGGCGCATGCTGGCGAGTGCGGCCACCGTCATGTCGAGGCTGCTCGCGGTCTGCTCGACGGCATGGGTGAGCAGGGGGTGTGGTGCCAGCTCTGCAAAGACCCGGTGTCCATCTTCGAGCGCTGCTTGCACGGCCGCGGCGAACCGCACGGTGTGGCGCAGGTTTTCGGCCCAGTAGTCGGCGTCGCATACGAGCTGGTCCCGTGGGTCGAACAGTGTCGCCGAGTAGTACGGAACCGTCGGGGTCCTGGGTTTGAGGTCGGCGAGGACGTTGACCAGATCGTCGAGGATCGGATCGACTTGGGGGGAGTGTGAGGCGACGTCGACGGCCACCTCGCGGGCCATCACGTCGCGTTGCTCCCAGTTCGCGACGAGCTCGCGGATCGATTGGGCGGCGCCGCCGATCACCGTGGACTTCGGGGAGGCCACCACCGCGACGACGACGTCGTCGACGCCACGAGCCGTCAGTTCTCGTAAAACGTCCTGGGCCGGCAATTCCACCGATGCCATCGCGCCGGCGCCGGCAATCGTTGACATCAGCTGCGAGCGGCGGCAGATGACCCGGACCCCGTCTTCCAACGACAGCGCTCCGGCGACGACAGCGGCTGCCGTCTCACCGAGAGAATGCCCGATGACTGCGCCTGGGCGCGCCCCGATGGACTTCAGGGTGGCGGCGAGCGCGACCTGCATGGTGAACAGGGCTGGCTGGACCCGGTCGATACCGGCGACAGTCAGCGGCGCCGAGATCGCCTCGGTCACCGAGAAGCCGGACTCACGGGCGATCAGTGGTTCGGCCTCGGCGACGGTAGCGGCGAACACGGGTTCGTTGGCCAGTAGCTCAGCGCCCATCGCTGCCCATTGCGAGCCCTGTCCGGAGAACACCCATACCGGTCCCCGGTCGTCCTGCCCGACCGCCGGCAAATACGCAGTGTCGCCGTCGGCCACCTCCCGCAACGCCTGGGCCAGCGACTCGGTGGTGCTAGCTGTCACGGTGGCCCGCACCGACCGATGCCCACGTCGACGGGCGAGGGTATAGGCCAGATCCGGCAGGGCGACATCGCTGGCGTGTGCCTCCACCCAGTCGGCCAGTCGCCCGGCCGTACGGCGCAGTTCTTCGGCTGAGCTGGAAGACAACGCGAACACCGGTGCTGCGGCGCTCTGGGACGCGGTCACCTCGTCACGCGCTGCGGCGGATTCCGGAGCCTGTTCGAGGATGGCGTGCACGTTGGTTCCGGACAGCCCATACGCCGACACCGCAGCGCGCCGCGCGTGGCCGCCGTTGGTCGGCCACCGCGTTGTCGCTTGCGGTACAAACATTTTCGTGTCGATCTGGGCTAATTCATCGGGCAGCCGGGTGAAGTGCAGGTTCTGCGGGACCACACCGTGTTGCAACGCCAGAACCGTTTTGACCAGGCCCAGTGCCCCCGATGCCGCTTGGGTATGGCCGAAGTTGGTTTTCACTGAAGCCAGCGCGCAGGGGCCATCGACGCCGTAAACGTTTGCCAGGCTGGTAAATTCGATGGGATCGCCCACCGGAGTGCCGGGGCCGTGCGCCTCGACCATGCCGATGGTGCGAGCGTCCACACCTGCGGCAGCTAGCGCCGCGCGATACACCACGGTTTGGGCATCCGCAGACGGGGTCGCAATATTTACGGTCCGACCGTCCTGATTGGCCGCGGTGCCACGCAGCACCGCCAAGACCCGGTCGCCGTCGCGCAGCGCGTCGGAGAATCGCTTGAGCAACACCACGACAGCACCCTCGCCGGGCACGAACCCGTCTGCGGCGGCGTCGAATGCGTGGCAACGTCCGGTCGGCGACAGCATGCCCTGAGCCGATCCGGAGGAGAATTTCCGCGGGTCCAACATCACGGTGGCGCCGCCGGCGAAGGCAAGGTCGCATTCGCCGTCGTGCAGGCTGCGACACGCCATGTGCACCGCGAGCATACTAGAAGAGCATGCCGAGTCGATAGTGAGTGCTGGTCCGTGAACCCCCAGAGCGTAGGCGATACGCCCAGACGCGAGGCTGAAGGCGGTCCCGGTGAAGCCGTACGGCCCCTCCAACGAGTGCGCATCGGCGGCCAGCAACTGGTAGTCGCCGTGGGTCAGTCCAATGAAGACACCGGTCAGCGAGTTGGCGAGCGCTGCCGGAGTCAGACCGGCGTGCTCCATGGCTTCCCACGAGGTTTCCAGCAGCAAGCGGTGTTGCGGATCGATTGCCGTCGCTTCCCGCTCGTTGATCCCGAAGAACTCGGAATCGAAGCCGGCAACGTCGTCCATGAAGGCGCCCCACCGGGACACCGATCGGCCTGGCACACCGGGCTCGGGGTCGTAATACTCATCGGCGTCCCACCGGTCGGGCGGAATCTCGCTGATCAGGTCATCGCCGCGGAGCAAAGCCTCCCATAATTGGTCCGGCGATTCGATGCCTCCGGGAAGTCGGCAAGCCATCCCGATGATAGCGATTGGGGTTGCAGAAGTTTTGTTCATAATGAGCAAATGCATTGGCCGGACCGCGGGCTGAGCGGGCGTTCGTCGAGCGCAAAAAAGATACGCAATTCCCCTCCTATTAGCAACACTTGTAGCAACATTTCCGGCACAGCAAAGCGAACGTGCCCGCAGCGTGAGTCACGCCATGACCGCATCCGGGCGGTCATGGCGTGACGTGCACGTTAATACCGCCGACATCGCCGGTTCACCCTTTATGCACGTCAGCGAGGTGGATACGGCGGGAACGCTATTAGACACGGGTCGGTAGCGCATCTCCGCCGGCGCAACGTTACCAGATCACAAATTTTTACAGGACCTCATTCGCCGCTCATGTCCACAGCCGCGCCGTTATCTATCATACAGGTGCCTTTCTTGAGTTTCGCAGTTTGATCAGTGAGGTTTTCTCACTTGGGGCTCGTGAGTCTGGTGTGACTGGAGTTTTCGGCGTGTCGTAGTGGCTGGGCGTGGGGTCCTTGCTCAAGGATTCGGTTTCGACGAGGAAACCCGCTCCGCTGCAAAGGACCCCACGTGTTCACCTACTCTGCCATCTGCGACGTGCCGGAGGAAACCCTGCTGCATGTGACCGCGCTGCTGCACGTTCACCGGCGCGAGATCAGAACGCGGGCCGGGCGGCGGTCGGGTACGGTGCGCACGCAGGCCAAGCTGGTGCTGCGGTGGTTCCGCGACGACGCCCCGATCCGGTTGTTGGCGATGGAGGCCGGGCTGCCGATCTCCACCAGCTACCGCTATCTGCACGAGGCGATCGACGTGATCGCCGAACAAGCTCCTGACCTGCACGAAGTGCTCGACCGGGCCAAGGCCGAACAGTGGTCGCACGTGACGCTGGACGGGACGCTGATCGCCATCGACCGGGTGGACGAGCGCAACGAGGCCGGCCATCACCGGTGGTATTCGGGCAAGCACAAAACCCAGGGCGGCAATGTGCAGATACTGGCCGACCCGGGCGGGTTCCCGGTGTGGTCGAGCGAGGTCGAGCCGGGCAGCGTGCACGACATCACCGCCGCCCGCGCGCACTGCCTGGGCGCGCTGTACAAGTCCGCGGCCGACGGGGTGCCGACGCTGGCCGACAAGGGCTACGAAGGAGCGGGGATCGGGGTGCACACTCCGGTCAAGGGCCGCGGCCTGGCCGTGGAGAATCAGAGCTACAACATGCTGCTCACCGCGGCGCGTGCCATCGGTGAACGCGCCAACGCCGAACTCAAACAGCGTTGGCGCTGCCTCCGTCGAATCCGCCTGTGTCCAACCAGGATTGGCGCAGTTGTTGCCGCCGCGATCGTACTATCGACTCTCCAACGCGGAAATTACTGAGAAAACGTCAGTGTGGCGGGTGTGCTTTTTGGGGTGATTGTGACTTGATCGGCGTGTTGTCCCGGTCGGCGACGTTTGCGATGTTCACGCTGCTGGCAGCCGGGCTTGTCGCCCGCACTATGGGGCGCACCGTAGCCGGCATGCCCGCCGGTGCGGGAATGGCCGCGCTGGTGTCGTTTCACTCGGCCTGCCGGTTGTTCTCCACCTACCGCCGGGACAGCCGACCGATTGCGGCGGTCTGTGGGCTTAAGGTGCCGGGCCCTGCCGGTTACGAACTCATAACGGCTGGTCAGGTGCCCTAACGGCGCTCAGCAAGTTCTTGGGCGCGGTGAATTGACCCGGGGGCGATGTTCGTGCATCATCGACGGGGTAAGCACCTCGTTAGGCGAGGCGTCTGCACGGATACAGGCCACTGACCCCGAACGTCGAGAGACGCCCAGGGTCAGGACAGCTCCTCCCGGCTTAAGGGTTGAGCCCAAGTGGCTTCCGGAGTTTCCGGATACGGCGTGCAGTGCCGAAGCTCTACGAGTGGGGTGCGGTTCCCGAGGTCATCGGGTTTCCTGTGCTCCTGCTTGCGTATGAATTGTGCGGTGATCCGCACATGGCGCGACCCAAGGAGGTGAGGGACGAATGAGTTCCAGTTCTAGCCCGGATCGAGATCCGGGCTGTGTGTCGTCCCGATCCGGTCTCCGGCGCGCCGCTTCAAGCTGAGCCATCTCTGGGCTCGCCAGCAGCTCGCCTCATCGGACGCCGTTTCGGACGGACATCGAATCCCATTATGCCCGTTTGACTTTCCGCTGAGGAGGCGACTATGACCGCTGTACTGTACGACGAAGTGGTAACGGCGACGCCCGCACGCCGGCTCAGGGCAGTACCTGCCCCGGCGCCGACGCCCGTGCCCAAGCCGGCCTCCAGGTGGCCCGAACATCGGCTGGTCGGCGGCGACCCGTTGGTCATGGGTGCCGCTCGGTTGCTCTGCGTTCCGTTGCGTCAGCTCTACGCCGCACTGTGGCGCGTCGGCGTGCTGGAGGTTGGCGCCTAACCTAACCAAACACCTGGCGCTCCCGGCACTTGAGGTGGTTTGACCCTCGGTGCCGGGAGCGAGCGTCGTCATTGCCCGCTTCCTCAGCCCTCCGCTGCGCGGAGCGCATCGTCATCGGGCGGTCATTGCTGGGTGGCGATGAGCGCCGAAAGTCCGTTCTGGTAGGCGGTCAGGCTGTGTCGCGACCCGACCTGGACCGGCCCGCCGCTGTCGACGGTGATTTGGGCGCCGACATGCACATAGGGCGTCGGGGGTAGGTACGGCACGACGTCGAGAAACTTCACTCCCCGGAAACAGCTTTCAATCGCGGCGTTGAAAGGGTCGGCAAAGTCAGGCAGTCCGACCCGCGGGCCCGCGAAGGCGATAAGCCGAGGTTCGATCGTCGGCGGCGTGTTTCGGAAGATGTCCGGCGCCGCGAGCACGGCCAGCGCCGCGCCCAGGCTGTGCCCGGTGATCAGGATCTGATCGCAGCCGGCGGTCGCGGTGGCCAACTTCGCGGCAATGCTTTGCCGGACGAGTTCGTACACGTCCTGAAAGCCGGCGTGCACCTGACCGAATCCTCTTACCGGCAGATAGGCGCCAGGGATGGCGTCGAGGTCGGCGAGCCAATCCTCGACGTCGGCGGTGCCGCGAAAGGACACAACTGCGCTGCGAGTCGTCGGATTACGGCCCATCAGCCCGAAAATGTTGGTGTTTTTGGTCATCGCAGTCACGGCGGGGTGCGGGTTCGTCATCGAGTTGAGCACCACGCCATCAGCCTGGATCAGACTGGTCTGCGCGTAACCGGTCGGGAGGGTGGATTGGCTCCCGCCCATCACTGGGTACGCCGCCTGCGCCAGCGGCAGAACCACGTCGCGGGCAAACGCCGCGTCGAACGCCACAGCCGAAGTGCAAGAAAGCTGCTGCCGATTTCGTGGGTCTTTACTCCGCCTGGCCGCGGTAGCGTGGACAGACGATCCGCCCAGACCTGGTGCGAAGGGAGCGCGTTGTGGCGACTGATCTAACACTCTATCTCGACGACGAGCCCGGCGAGCTGGCCCTAATCGGGGACGCGTTGGGCAAAGCGGGCGTCAACATCGCCGGCCTGTGCGCCCTGGTCAGCGGGGGACAGGCAGAGGTGCACATTCTGGTGCACGATGCCACCGCCGCATTCGAAGCGCTGCAGGGCGCCGGCATCAAAATCGCCGCGGAGCAAGAGGTGATCGTGCTCGACATTAAAGACCGTCCCGGCGCGCTCGGCGAAGTCGTCCACAAGCTCGGTGCCGCGAAAATCAACCTGGAAACCGCCTATCTGGCCACCAACACCCGCTTGGTGCTCGGCGCCGACAATCTCGCCGACGCCAAGGCCGCGCTGGCCTGACGTTGATTTGCGTGCGCCCCGTAGAATCTTCTGCAGCGGCGTCGATCCGGCCATCACCGGGGAGCCTTCGGAAGAACAGGCTTAGTACCTAACGGCACGGCTCAAGTAGACCCGAACGGGTAGGCCCGTCACCGCCGTCAACGAGCGGTCGCGCTCCGGCGCGGCAACGCGGGGTGGTACCGCGGCGCTTGCGCACACAGCGCTTCGTCGTCCCCGGGCCTGACAGTGGCACGAGGAGACGACGCGCGCAGTGACCGACAACGCCTATCCCAAGCTGGCCGGCGGCGCACCTGACTTGCCGGCACTCGAACTCGAGGTCCTCGACTACTGGACGAGCGACGACACCTTTCGGGCCAGCGTTGCTCTGCGAGCTGACGCCCCGGAGTACGTGTTCTACGACGGCCCGCCGTTCGCCAACGGCCTACCGCACTACGGGCATCTGCTCACCGGCTACGTCAAGGACATCGTGCCGCGGTATCGCACCATGCGCGGTTACAAGGTGGAACGCCGCTTCGGCTGGGACACCCACGGGCTGCCGGCCGAACTCGAGGTCGAGCGGCAGCTCGGGCTCACCGACAAATCCCAGATCGACGCGATGGGCATCGCCGCGTTCAACGAAGCGTGCCGCGAATCGGTGTTGCGCTACACCGACGAGTGGCAGGCTTATGTGACCCGTCAGGCCCGCTGGGTCGACTTCGACAACGACTACAAGACACTCGATCTGCCCTATATGGAATCGGTGATCTGGGCGTTTAAGCAGCTGTGGGACAAGGGCTTAGCGTACGAGGGCTACCGCGTGTTGCCGTACTGCTGGCGCGACGAAACCCCGCTGTCCAACCATGAGCTGCGGATGGATGACGACGTCTACCAGAGCCGGCAGGACCCGGCGATCACCGTGGGATTCCGCATCGCGGTGAGCGATGCAGAAGACCTCGTCGGCGCGCACTTGCTGGTGTGGACGACGACACCATGGACCCTGCCGTCGAATCAGGCGGTCGCCGTCAACCCTGACGTCACCTATCTGCAGGTACGAGCGGGGGAGCGTCGTCTGGTTTTGGCCGAGGCCCGACTGGCCGCCTATTCGCGAGAGCTGGGCGATGAGCCGGAGGTGCTGGGCACTTACCGCGGCAGTGCTCTGGTGGGCCTGCGCTACCTGCCGCCGTTCCCGTATTTTATGGACTCGCCCAACGCTTTTCGGGTGCTCGGCGCCGAGTTTGTGACCACCGAGGACGGCACCGGCATTGTGCACATGGCACCGGCCTACGGCGAAGACGACAAGGACGCCGGTGACAAGGCCGGCATCGTGCCGGTGACACCCGTCGACGCCAAGGGCCGCTTCGACGCCACCGTTCCCGACTATCAAGGGCAGCACGTCTTCGACGCCAACCCGCACATCATCCGGGACCTGAAAAACCACAGCGGTCCGGCCGCGGCCAATGGTGCGGTGCTGATCCGCCACGAAACCTATGAGCACCCCTATCCGCACTGCTGGCGCTGCCGCAATCCGCTGATCTACCGCGCGGTGTCGTCGTGGTTCGTCAAGGTCAGCGAATTCCGCGACCGGATGGCCGAGCTGAATCAACAGATCACCTGGTATCCCGAGCACGTCAAGGACGGTCAGTTCGGCAAGTGGCTGCAGGGTGCCCGGGACTGGTCGATCTCGCGAAACCGTTACTGGGGCACGCCTATTCCGGTCTGGGTCTCTGACGACCCGGCCTATCCGCGGATCGACGTCTACGGCAGCCTCGAGGAGTTGGAGCGCGACTTCGGCGTGCGACCGGACAACTTGCACCGGCCCTATATCGACGAGCTCACCCGGCCCAACCCCGACGACCCGACCGGGCGGTCGGCGATGCGGCGCATCGCCGACGTTTTCGACGTGTGGTTCGACTCCGGGTCCATGCCCTATGCGCAGGTGCACTACCCGTTCGAGAACCGCGACTGGTTCGAGACGCACTACCCCGGCGACTTCATCGTCGAGTACATCGGGCAGACCCGCGGCTGGTTCTACACGCTGCATGTGCTGGCCACCGCGCTGTTCGATCGGCCCGCGTTCAAAACCTGTGTGGCGCATGGGATCGTGCTGGGCAGCGACGGACAGAAAATGAGCAAATCGCTGCGCAACTATCCCGACGTCAGCGAGGTGTTCGACCGCGACGGTTCCGATGCCATGCGCTGGTTTTTGATGGCCTCCCCGATCCTGCGCGGCGGAAACTTGATTGTGACCGAACAGGGTATCCGCGACGGGGTTCGCCAGGTGCTGCTGCCGTTGTGGAACGCGTACAGCTTCTTGGCCCTCTACGCGCCCAAAGCCGGTACCTGGCGCACCAATTCGCCGCATGTGCTGGATCGCTACATCCTGGCGAAATTGGCGGCGTTGCGCGACGAGCTGACCGATGGGCTCGATGTCTGCGACATCTCCGGGGCATGTGAGCAGCTGCGCCAGTTCACCGAGGCGTTGACGAATTGGTATGTGCGACGGTCTCGCTCGCGGTTCTGGGGAGAGGACCCGGATGCGATCGACACTTTGCACACCGTGCTCGAAGTAACCGCGAGGCTGGCCGCGCCGCTGCTGCCATTGACCACCGAGATCATCTGGCGCGGTGTCACCGCCGAGCGTTCGGTGCACCTGACCGATTGGCCGGAAGCGCAGGTGCTGCCTGCCGACGCTGGGCTGGTCGCGGCGATGGACCAAGTGCGCGAGGTGTGCTCGGTGGCATCGTCGTTGCGCAAGGCGAAGAAGCTGCGGGTGCGGCTGCCCCTGCCGAAACTGACGGTGGCCGTGGACAATCCACGGCGACTGGAACCATTCGCCGATCTGATCGCCGACGAGCTCAACGTCAAGGAGGTCGAGCTCACCGACGATATCGACCGCTACGGTCGCTTTGAGCTGACCGTCAACGCCCGGGTGGCCGGCCCGCGACTCGGCAAGGACGTGCAGGCGGCGATCAAAGCGGTCAAAGCCGGCCAGGTCGTCGTCAACGCCGACGCGACGGTGACCGTTCGTCCTGTGGCCAGTGCGAGTGCTGTCGTGCTGCAACCCGACGAGTACAGCTCGCGGCTGGCGGCCGCCGACCCGGACTACACCGCTCCACTGCCGGGCGGGGCTGGGCTGGTGGTGTTGGACGCCGCGGTGACGCCCGAGCTGGAGGCCGAGGGCTGGGCGAAGGACCGCATCCGCGAGCTGCAGGAGTTGCGGAAATCGACCGGGCTGGACGTCTCCGACCGGATCCGCGTGGTGATGTCGGTGCCGCCGCAGCGCGCCGACTGGGCCGGAACACATCGCGACCTGATCGCCGGGGAAATTCTGGCCACCAGCTTCGAGTTCGGTGAGCCAGTCGATGCGGTGGAAATCGGTGACGGCGTCCGCGTTTCAGTGACCAAGGCGTGACGCCGAGATCGACGCTAGCGCACAGAACAGCCAAAAATTCTGCACTGCCGTCGAAATCGACCGGCCGGTCGCCGTACTTGCTTTTCAGCCGATCCGCCATCGGCCGGTCGATTTCGACGGCGGTGTAGTGCGGCGCTTGGTCGATCAGCACTCGGATGTTGGCGCCGTAACCCGGCCCGATCTCGAGCACGTTGTCGCCCAGCTCGACGTCGCCGAGGACCCACGGCAACAGCGCGTCTTCGACAACTTTGAAGTAGCGCTCGGAACCGCAGCACATGCGGTGGCACAAGTTCATCGCCATGGGATCGCCACACTAGCGCAATAGCATCGGTAATCGTGACCTCCCGCTGGGTGCTGCACCTGGACATGGATGCGTTCTTCGCGTCCGTCGAGCAGCTCACCCGGCCCACGCTGCGGGGCCGCCCGGTGCTGGTCGGCGGACTGGGCGGGCGCGGCGTGGTGGCCGGCGCGAGCTACGAGTCGCGGGTCTTCGGCGCCCGGTCGGCGATGCCGATGCATCAGGCGCGCCGATTGATCGGTGTGACGGCGGTGGTGTTGCCGCCACGCGGCGTGGTCTACGGAGTTGCCAGCCGCCGGGTCTTCGACACCGTGCGCGCGGCGATGCCCGTCGTCGAACAGCTCTCTTTCGATGAGGCGTTCGGGGAGCCGCCGGAGCTGGCTGGCGCCTCGGCGACCGAGGTCGAGCAGTTCTGCGAGGACCTGCGGCGACGGGTGCGTGAGGAGACTGGCCTGATCGCCTCGGTGGGCGCGGGCTCGGGCAAGCAGATCGCCAAGATCGCGTCGGGTCTGGCCAAGCCTGACGGGGTTCGGGTGATCCGGCATGTCGAGGAGAAGCCGTTGCTGGGTGGCCTTCCGGTGCGCAGCCTGTGGGGCATCGGGCCAGTGGCCGAGGAGAAGCTGCATCGCCTGGGCATCGACACGGTCGGGCAGCTGGCCGCGCTGCGTGACGCCGAGGTGGCCAACATCCTGGGAGCGACGGCCGGGCCTGCGCTGCATCGGCTGGCCCGCGGGATCGACGACCGCCCGGTGGCCGAGCGGGCCGAAGCCAAGCAGATCAGCGCGGAATCGACGTTCGCGGCGGATTTGACGACGCTCGACGAGTTGCGTGAGGCGGTCGGCCCGATCGCCGAGCACGCCCATCAACGGTTGTGCCGCGACGGCCGCGGCGCCCGCACCGTCACGGTCAAGCTGAAGAAGTCGGACATGAGCACGCTGACTCGCTCGGCCACGCTGCCGTATGCGACCACCGAGTCCGCCGCGCTGATCGCCATGGCGCAGCGGCTGCTGCTTGATCCTCAGCAGATCGGTCCCATTCGGCTTCTCGGCGTGGGATTCTCGGGTTTGAGCGACGTGTGCCAGGAATCGCTGTTCCCCGACTTGGACTTCGCTGAACTGCAGGCACACCATTCCGTCGATACGGCAGCCGCGGCCATGTTCGGGACGGGCTCGGAGGCCTCGCCATGGCGGGTGGGCGACGACGTCGCACACCAAGATCTGGGGCACGGCTGGGTGCAAGGCGCCGGCCACGGCGTGGTCACGGTGCGGTTCGAGACCCGCAGCTGCGGGCCGGGCCCGGCCCGAACGTTTCCTTCTGGTCAATCCGACACCGGCGAAATCATCCGGGCGAACCCGGTCGACAGCCTGGACTGGCCCGACTACGTCGCCGCGCTGACCGAGAACGCCTCAGCGCAGGCGGTCGACGACGTCGCGAAGCGGTAGCTGCGCCGCCAGCGCCGCCATCACCAGCACCCGCGCCTGACTCGGCGGCAGCCGCGACGCCATCACCGCACCCGCGTCGACCAGGTCGCGGCCGGGCCCGTATCCCGGGCTGACCCGGCCGCCGAGCACGCGGGTGGAGATCGCGACCGCGACTCCGTCTCGACAATGCCGCCGCACTCCATCGATTACCGCGTCGCCGGCGTTGCCCGAACCGAGCGCTTCCAGCACGATGCCGCGCGCGCCGGCAGCCACGCAGGCATCCATCGCCACCGCGTCACCGCCGGGGTAGGCCGCGACGATGTCGACCCGCGGAGCGCTCGCCGCGGTCAGCTCGCCGACGTAGGGGCGAGTCTTGCGCCGCGCCAGCATCACCGCGCCGTCGACGCTGCCGAGTAGCTCACCGGCGAAACCGCCCTCGTTCGCCACCTTGTGCAGGCCCGACGGCTGCAACACCCGGCCGCCGAAACACACCAGCACACCCAGGTCGCGGGCGGCGGGAGCCGACGCCAGCGACAGCGCGCCACGCAGATTTCTCGGGCCGTCGGCGTCGGGCGCGTCGGCGCTGCGCAACGCACCGGTGATCACCAGCGGACTCGCGCCCGCGTAAGTCAGGTCGAGCCACAGCGCCGTCTCCTCGAGGGTGTCGGTGCCATGCGTGATGACCACGCCGTCGGCGCCGCGAGCCACTGCCGCCCGCGCCGCCGCGCCGATCACGTCCCAGTCGGCCGGGGTCAGCTGCGAGCTGTCTTTGGACAGCACGTCGACGACATCGACGTCCAGGCCGGCGGTCAGCTCGGCGCCGCCGCGCGTGGGCCGCCGGACCCCGTCGGCGGCCGTGCTGCTCGCGATCGTCCCACCGGTGGCGATGACGCTGAGGCGGCCCATGGCACAAATCATCCCGCATCGCCGAGTGCAGCAGGGTGCGGCGCGTCGCCGCCAAACGACCAGCGGCGGGTCGCCGCCTAACTCTCTGGTGGATGATGTAGGAGTGTCTGACCAACCCACGGAATCGGCTGAGCCGGTGACGGAGGCCCCGACGGCCGGGGAGGCGCAAGCGCCCGCGCCGCGCCGGCGGGTGCGCCTGCTGCTGTCGGTCGCCGCGGTGGTGCTGGTACTGGACGTCGTCACCAAGGTGCTCGCGGTCAAACTGCTCGTCCCCGGCCAGCCGGTGCCGATTATCGGTGACACCGTCACCTGGACGCTGGTCCGCAATTCCGGCGCTGCGTTTTCGATGGCGACCGGATACACCTGGATGCTGACCCTGATCGCGACCGGTGTCGTGGTCGGGATTATCTGGATGGGACGGCGGCTGGTGTCGCCGTGGTGGGCCATCGGCCTCGGCATGATCCTCGGTGGTGCGATGGGCAACCTGGTCGACCGGTTTTTCCGGTCGCCGGGGCCGCTGCAGGGACATGTTGTCGACTTCTTGTCGATCGGCTGGTGGCCGGTGTTCAACGTCGCCGACCCGTCGGTGGTCTGCGGGGCGATCCTGCTGGTCACCCTGTCGGCGGTCGGCTTCGACTTCGACACGGTCGGCCGTCGGCGGCCTGACGCACCGGACGAGCCTGCCGCGGCTGACGGCGATGAGCCGCCGGACGGCACCGTCGACCGATCCAAGGCCGACCAGCGCTGATATGACCGACCGTTCGATGCCCGTGCCGGAGGGCCTGGCGGGTATGCGTGTCGACGCGGGGCTGTCCCGGCTGCTCGGCCTGTCGCGTACCGCCGCCGCAGCACTGGCCGAAGACGGCGGCGTCGAGTTGGACGGCGTGCGGGCCGGCAAGTCGGATCGCCTGTCCGCCGGGGCATGGCTGCAGGTGCGGTTGCCCGAGCCGCCGGCGCCGGTGGAGAACACGCCGGTCGGCGTCGAAGGCATGACGGTCCTGTACTCCGACGACGACATCGTGGCGGTCGACAAACCGGCCGGGGTGGCCGCCCATGCGTCGGTCGGCTGGACGGGGCCGACCGTGCTCGGTGGGCTGGCCGCGGCCGGTTACCGGATCACCACCTCCGGGGCGCATGAGCGGCAGGGCATCGTGCATCGTTTGGACGTCGGCACCTCCGGGGTCATGATGGTCGCGATCTCCGAGCGGGCGTACACGTTGCTCAAGCGCGCGTTCAAGCAGCGAACCGTCGACAAGCGTTACCACGCGCTGGTGCAAGGACATCCCGACCCGTCCAGCGGCACAATCGATGCGCCGATCGGTCGCCACCGGGGCCACGACTGGAAGTTCGCCGTCACCGCCAACGGCCGCGACAGCCTCACCCACTACGACACCGTCGAAGCCTTCGTCGCCGCAAGTCTGCTCGACGTTCATCTGGAAACCGGCCGCACACACCAGATTCGGGTGCATTTTTCGGCGTTGCATCACCCCTGCTGCGGCGATCTGACCTACGGTGCTAATCCCAAGCTTGCGAAAAAGCTTGGGCTGGAACGTCAATGGCTGCATGCCCGGTCTTTGGCGTTCACTCATCCCGCCGACGGACGGCAGATGGAGATCGTCAGTCCTTACCCCGCGGATCTGCAGCATGCTCTGGACGTGTTGCGGGCTGAGGGTTGAGATCGGTTTCGCGACAGGGTTTGCGGGCTTCGACCAGCAAGCGGGTGGCATGAGCGACGAATGGGCCGTGCGACTCGATGCGCTCATGCAGCGCGCGCAGCCGCTCGTGGTAGCGGTCAACCGTGAACTCTGGGACGGTCCAGATGACCTTGCGCAGGAAGTAGATCACCGCGCCGACGTCGAAGAACTCGGCCCGCAGCCGCTCCATCTGCAAATCGACCAGCTGCAGACCGACCGCGGTCGCCTGCCGCCGTTGGGTATCCGGATGAAACTGCGCCCATTTCTGCGGCTGCGGCCCGATGAAGAATTCGACCAGCTCGGCCATTGTTGCGGGCCCGATCTGCTGGGCGAAGTAGCTGCCGCCCGGGCGCAGCACCCGGGCAATCTCGCTCCACCGCACTGAAATTGGGTGCCGGCTGGTCGCCAGGTCGAACGCTTCGTCGGCGAACGGCAGTGCCACCTCGTCGCGGGTTGTGACCACCACAACGCCGCGCGGGTGCAGCAGTTTGGTGGCCAGCGCCGCGTTGGGCGGCCATGATTCGACGGCGGCCATCGTCGGCGGGAACTTTTCTGCCCCCGCCAACACTTCGCCGCCGCCGGTGTCGATGTCCAGCGCCGCCGACACCGTGGACAGCCGCTGGCTCATTTGCCGCTGGTAGCCCCAGGATGGGCGCTGTTCGGTGGCGCGGCCGTCCAGCCACGAGAAATCCCAGCCGTCCAGGGGCGCGGCCGCGGCCTCGGCAACCAAATCCTCGAATGTTCGGCGCATGCATGCATTGTCGATCGCGGCGGATCTCGGTCGTCAATCAGGTGACATCATCGATCCAGAAAAGACACCACCATGCACTACTGCCTGCTCATGCACTATCAGGAGGGCCCGAGATCGGCGCCCGGGGAGGATATGGCCCCGGCGCGCGCAACGGCGACATCCCCGCCGCCCAAGACGCCATCGCTGACGCGCTGGAGCGTGCGCTGACCCGATGGCCGGCCGAGGGCATTCCCGTCTAACAGGTTGGAATCCCCGGCTTCAGCCGTGGGGAGGACGTCAACGCTGTCTTACGGCGCGAGCATGACGTAGCCCGGAGGCATGGGTTGTGCCGGCGGTGGCTCTATCGGGCCCCCGCCGCCGTTACCGCCGGTTCCACCGCCACCACTACCGTCACCACCCGCGCCGCCCCCTGGTCCGGGAGCAGCGGCAGGCGGCGAAACCTGTTGCGGCGGCGGTGGCGGCTGTTGCGGGCGAGGCGGCGCCTGTTGCGGCCGAGGCGCTACCTGCTGTCGTACGGGCGGCGGGAGCGCCGGAACCGGCGGCGGGTCCGGCAGGACCATATCTCCGGAGGGGACCGTTCCGATCAGCGAGGCGAGCCGCACCACGACGCCAGCGGAGTGCGTCGGCTCAATCGATCCCGTCGTGCGGGCAACCATGATCGACGCGATCTTGCCTTGATTCGCAGGGCAGTACGCCTCGACTGCGGCACTGATAAATCGGTCGATCGTGGCCGCGACGCGGCCAGGGGGGTAGCTACGTGCGATCGGGTCTGCGTTGAACGCATTGTTCCTCATCGTGTCGACCAACTCGTCCACCGACATGCCGGCATCGAGTTTGCTGCACACATGATTGGCTGACGTGATGAGGCTTGCCGAGTTCTCTACGGCGGGAATGTCTTTGTAGCCGAGCAGGGCCAGAAACTGGTTGTCTTGGTCTGGACTGGCCGTGGCTGGATCGCCGCGCACAGCGACGACGCCGGTTAGGGCCACGACGGCGGTAACCAGGGCGCCGGCATGGCAACTGATGCGGGTGAACATTGCGGGATCTCCATTCTCTGCTAGAGCCACCACCTGACGGACGTGGGGTGCGACGGATATCACACGGGTGGCTGTGACCGGGTTCCCGTATGCCCGCTGTTGAAACGCTGGCTGTTAGCGCGCAGCCGGCTGCCGCGAAAGCGCAGAAAACGCAGAGGTTTTGCAGACGTGCCGTCGCAGTGTTGGCCGCGCCGACGCGCGATTAGGGTGACTCGGCTACGCGTCGGTTGCCGACGTGTTGGCGGGCCGGGTCGTGAACGAGATCCGCCGTGTCTTCCCATGACGTGGGGCGCGTCGCGATGAGTTCGGCGACCCGGTACACGCTCATGCCAGCCTGCTCAGCTCGACGAACACAAAATTTGAGGACAACTCACGGGCGCCGTGCTGTAACGGTGAGGTTCGCCGAGCGTGCCGTCGGCGCGAGACCCTGGCCGACACAATTCGCAGCCCCGAGGCACGCTCGGCGAAGCGTGATGATCACACGTCGGCCGCGGCGTGATCCGATGCGATGTCGGCGGCCAACGGCCAAATGGCACCGAGGATTTCGGCGATCGTCGCCTCGGGCACGCCGGCCGCCGACAGCGAGTCGGTCAAGTGCCCGGCGACCAGGTTGAAGTGGTGCATCGTGATCCCGCGGTCCTGGTGGACTTGCTTCATCGGCGCGCCGGCGTAGGGCTCTGGCCCGCCGAGTGCGGCCGCGAAGAACTCGACCTGCCTGTCTTTCAGCCGATGCATGTTCGTTCCGGCGAAAAACCCGGCCAAGTGGTCGTCGTCCAACACCCGGCAATAGAAGTCTTCGACGACAACTTCGAGGGCCTCATGGCCGCCGATCCGGTCGTAGACGGTGTCGGTCTTGCGGTTGCGCAGCAGGGAAGGCATTCGCATGCCGATAGCTGACCATCTGGCGGTTGCCCGACAGTTAGGGCGTCATAACCATGGGATTACCCGATGTAACAAGCCGATTGCCGCGATGTCCGACCTGCTGAACACCCCGAACTCAGCGGGGCCGATATCGACCGTTCTACCTTCGCAATCCGCTCGACGCCGTTGCGGGCCGCACGCTATCACCGGAAGGTCGTCGGGTATCGGTGAGGCGGCCGCGAAGAAAATCGCCGGAGCAGGCGGCGAGGTGGTGCTGGTTGCGCGCACACAGGAAAATCTGGAAAAAAATCGCCGACGAGATTCGGCGCGACGGGGGGACCGCCCACGTGTACCCGTGCGATCTGGCCGACGTGGATGCGATCGCCGCGATGGCCGACAAGGTGCTCGACGAACTCGGCGGGATCGACATCCTGATCAACAATGCCGGACGGTCGATCCGCCGCTCGTTGGAGCTGTCCTACGACCGGATCCACGACTACCAGCGGACGACGCAGCCGAATTACCTTGGTGCGGTTCAGCTCATTTTGAAGTTCATCCCGGGAATGCGGGAGCGCGGTGTCGGCCACATCATCAACGTCTCCTCGGTCGGCGTGCAGACCCGCGCACCACGCTTCGGGGCGTACATCGCCAGCAAGTCCGCCTTGGACAGCCTCTGCGACGCGCTGCAGGCCGACGTCGTCAACGACAACGTGAAATTCACCACCGTGCATATGGCGCCGGTGCGCACGCCGACGATCAGCCCGACCAAGTTGTATGACAAGTTCCCGGCGCTGACGCCCGACCAGGCGGCCGGCGTGATCGCCGATGCGATCGTGCACCGACCCCATCGCTTCCATCGCGGCGTTCCAGCCGTTGCCGGGCATGGCGGTCGACTCGGCCACCAGGGCCTTCGTCCAGACCTTCTCCGAAGCCGTCCATGAGGGGCTGCACGGAACGGGCGCTTCCTGCACGGTCTTGTGTCCGGGCCCGGTGCCCACCGAGTGGGCGCAGATCGCCGGCGCCGAACATGTGAACGTCGGCTTCGCGCAAGTCTCGCCGCACGGCGTCGCCGAAGCCGCCATCGCGGGGGTGCTCGACGGTAAGCGCAGCGTGGTGCCCGGGGTGGTGCCGAAGGTGGCCAGCCTCGGCGGTCGGTTCGCACCGCGCAGTGTGCTGCTTCCTGCACTGCGGATCGGCCGCAAACTGCGCGGCTAGGCGCGGGCGGCCCGCTGCGTGCGAAGACCCTCGATCGGACAAATTGCCGGTAGCCTAGCCGAATGTCGCGGGGGGCGCGGGCAGCCGCTATGCCCGAAGCCGACGGCCTCTTAGGTCGGGTCGGCCGTTTTGTGCTGCGCTGGCCGTGGGTCGTGATCGGGTTCTGGGTGACGCTCGCCGCCGTCCTGTCCGTGACGTTGCCACCGCTGCCGGAAATGGCCAGCAAGCGGCCGGTCGCTATCCTGCCGTCCGACGCGCCGGTGATGATCACCACCCGACAGATAAGCGAGGCGTTTCACCAATCGGGGTCAGAGAATGAGAACGTCCTGTTGGTGGTGCTGACCGACGAATCGGGATTGTCCCCCACCGACGAGGCCGCCTATCGCGCACTGGCCGACAAGCTGCGGCCGGATACTCGCGACATCGTTATGCTGCAGGATTTCGTCAGCGCACCGGCCCTGCGTGAGGCCATGACCAGCAAGGATCACAAAGCCTGGTACCTGCCGATGGTGCTCGCCGGCGAAGTGGGTTCACCCGAGCTGCATGCGGCGTATGGCCGGGTCGCCGACATCGTCAAACAAGCTGTCGCGGGATCCGCGCTGACGGCAAACCTGACCGGCCCGGCGGCCACCGGCGACGACATTACATTCATCGGTATTCGCGATATGCATGTGATCGAGACCGCCGTCGTGCTCATGGTTCTGATCATTCTGTTCGTTATTTATCGAAATCCGGTCACCATGTTGTTGCCGTTGATAACGATCGGCATATCGGTAGTGACCGCGCAGGCCATTGTGGCCGGAGTCGCCGAACTTGGTTTGGGCGTTTCCAGCCAAACGATTACGTTCATGACGACGATGATGGCGGGCGCCGGGATTGATTACGCCGTGTTTCTCATCAGCCGTTACCACGACTATTTGCGGCTCGGCGAGGATTCGGATCTAGCAGTCCTGAAAGCGTTGACGTCTATCGGCAAAGTGATCGCCGGATCCGCGGCTACTGTGTCGATCACCTATCTTGGGATGAGCTTCACCCATTTGGGCGCCTTTAAAACAGTCGGTCCGGCGCTGGCCATTTCCATTGGGGTGGCGCTGCTGGCCGCCCTGACTTTCCTCCCGGCGCTGCTCGTCCTGGCCGGACCTCGCGGTTGGATCATGCCGCGTCGTGACCTCACCGCCCGCTTTTGGCGGCGCTCGGGAGTACGCATTGTGCGCCGACCCGCGACCCATCTGCTCGCCAGTCTTACCGTGCTGATCATTTTGGCCGGCTGCGCGACTTTGGCCCGCTACAACTATGACGACAGCAAAACGCTTCCGAAGTCCGTCGAGAGCGCTGTCGGCTACGCCACGCTGGCGCGCCATTTTCCGTTGAACGCCACCATCCCTGAGTATCTCGTCGTTCAGTCACCACGCGACTTGCGGGAACCGGCAGCCCTTGCTGACTTGAAGCAGATGGCACAGCGGGTGAAGCAACTGCCCGATATCGCGGCGATCCGAGGTGCCCCGCCGCCCACCGGAAAATCGACCGGCCAAGCTCCTGCGGTTGGCAGCGCGGCAAACGGCCCGTCCAACGGTTCGGCGTTTGCGGTCGGCAACGACGCCGAATCTGTCGGTGGGGGAGCCGACGCGTTCCCAAACGTGGCCGCCATGCTGTATCCCCTCGCCAATTTGGACAGCGGATCGCCCGACGGTGGCGAACAAGGAAAACCGGCCGGTGAAGTCGACGACGCGGCCATGTTCGTCAGCACCGTGCGTGCACTCGGCTTCGCGATGTCGCTCGACGTCGCCGAGATCGCCAACACCCTCAACGCCGCGCCGGTGACCGTGCTGGACGTCGGTGCTACCACCGCGAGCGACGGTGGAGCGCTTCAGAAAATCGCTGGTTTCGCTGACCAGCTGCAGTCCCTGCCGGAGGCGAACACCATCGAGTCGGCGTCGCAGCGGGTGCGCCAAATACTCGACAGCGCCGCCAGCGACCTGCGGGCAATGGGTATCGGCGATCCCGGCGACGTGAAGGACCGCCAGCCCAGTCCTGCGCACGATGCGCATACCTTCGCCGAGGCGATTCGGCAACTGATCGACGGGGTGAAGGCGCTGATCCACCAAACCACGCATATAGCGGGAGGATTGACCTATGCGTTGACGTCGTTCATCTCGCCGGACGGGCACACGGCGCGGTACCTGGTGCAAACCAAACTCAACCCATTTGGCGCCGCTGGCATGGATCAGATCCATGCGATCGTCGATGCCGCTCGGGGAGCTCACCCGGATGCCACGCTGAAGAAGGCCTCGATCTCAGTATCGGGAGTCACCGCGATGCTGCGAGACACGCGCGCCTATTACAACCAAGACATCCGACTCATCATCGCCATGACGGTCCTGATTGTGTTCGTGATTTTGGCTGCGCTCCTGCGTGCCATTGTCGCGCCGGTCTACCTGATCGCTTCGGTGGTGATCTCATACTTGTCGGCACTTGGTGTCGGCGTCATCGTCTTTCAATTCATCCTCCACCAGGAATTGATGTGGAGCGTCCCCGGACTGACGTTCATCGTGTTGGTCGCGATGGGTGCGGATTACAATTTGCTCCTCATGTCGAGGCTTCGGGATGAGTCCCCGCACGGCATCCGCTCCGGGGTCATCCGCACGGTGGGCTCGACGGGTGGTGTGATCACCGCGGCCGGCGTCATTTTCGCCGCCTCGATGTTCGCGCTGTTGTTCGCCGGCATCAGCATCTTGGTCCAGGCAGGTTTCATTATCGGGACCGGACTTCTGCTGGACACCTTCCTGGTGCGCACTATCACCGTGCCGGCCATCGCCGTGCTGGTCGGGCAGGCGAACTGGTGGCCGTCACGGTTACCGCCGCGCTCACCGCATCGACGAACAGAGCCGATACCTACGCCCGACGTCGGATCAACGTCCGACCCCGGGCAGCTTCTGGGCGCCCGCCGGAATGGGACGCAGAGCGACGTCGCGCACGGCGCCCAGTCAGGCATCGTTGCGCTTCCCCGGTGAGCCGGGGGGAGGGCAAGACACACTTTGCGACACGCCCGAGTCGTGTCGGTGCGCGGCCATAGACTGGCCTCTCTATGACCGATCCGTCTGCTCTTCGCACCGGTGCTCGTCGCGCGTCGTTCGTGCACCTGCATAACCACACCGAGTACTCGATGCTGGACGGTGCGGCGAAGATCGCGCCGATGCTGGCCGAGGCGCAGCGGCTGGAGATGTCGGCGATCGGAATGACCGACCACGGCAACATGTTCGGCGCCAGCGAGTTCTTTCATGCGGCTACGGCGGCCGGCATCAAGCCGATCATCGGCGTCGAGGCGTACGTCGCTCCCGGTACCCGTTTTGACACCCGGCGCATCCTGTGGGGCGACCCGGGGCAGAAGAGCGACGACGTGTCCGGCAGTGGCTCCTACACCCACTTGACGATGGTCGCCGAGAACGTCACCGGTCTGCGAAACCTGTTCAAGCTGTCGTCGCTGGCGTCTTTCGAGGGCCAGCTGGGCAAGTGGCCGCGGATGGACGCCGAGCTGATCGCCGAGCACTCGGCCGGCATCATCGCCACCACCGGCTGCCCCTCCGGCGAGGTGCAGACCCGGCTGCGGCTCGGGCAGCACCGCGAGGCGCTCGAGTCCGCCGCCAAGTGGCGGGAGATCTTCGGCGCGGAGAACTACTTTCTGGAGTTGATGGACCACGGGCTGGACATCGAACGCCGGGTCCGCGACGGGTTGCTCGAGATCGGCCGCACGCTGAACATCCCGCCGCTGGCCACCAACGACTGCCACTACGTCACCCGCGACGCCGCGCACAACCATGAGGCGCTGCTGTGTGTGCAGACCGGCAAGACGTTGTCGGATCCGAACCGGTTCAAGTTCGACGGCGACGGCTATTACTTGAAGTCCGCGGCCGAGATGCGAGCGATCTGGGACGGCCAGGTCGCCGGGGCCTGTGACGCCGCCCTGCTGATCGCCGAGCGGGTGAGCTCCTATGCCGATGTGTGGGCACCACGTGACCGGATGCCGGTGTTCCCGGTGCCCGACGGGCACGACCAAGCGTCCTGGCTGCGCCACGAGGTCGACGCCGGTCTGCGCCGGCGGTTCGGCGATGCTCTGCCCGACGGCTACGCGCAGCGGGCCGCCTACGAGATCGAAATCATCTGCGACAAGGGTTTTCCGTCGTACTTCCTGATCGTCGCCGACCTGATCAACTACGCGCGCTCGGTCGACATCCGCGTCGGGCCGGGCCGCGGTTCGGCGGCCGGGTCGCTGGTGGCCTATGCGCTGGGCATCACCGACATCGACCCGATCCCGCACGGCCTGCTGTTCGAGCGATTCCTCAATCCCGAGCGCACCTCGATGCCCGACATCGACATCGACTTCGACGACCGCCGTCGCGGCGAAATGGTGCGCTACGCCGCCGACAAGTGGGGACATGACCGCGTTGCCCAGGTCATCACCTTCGGCACTATCAAAACCAAAGCGGCGCTGAAGGACTCGGCCCGAATCCACTACGGGCAGCCCGGTTTTGCGATCGCCGACCGGATCACCAAGGCGCTACCGCCGGCGATCATGGCCAAAGACATCCCGTTGTCGGGCATTACCGACCCCAGCCACGAGCGCTACAGGGAAGCCGCCGAGGTTCGCGGCCTAATCGACACCGACCCAGATGTGCGGACCATCTACCACACCGCGCGCGGCCTGGAGGGATTGATCCGTAACGCGGGCGTACACGCCTGCGCGGTGATCATGAGCAGCGAGCCTCTGACCGAGGCGATCCCGCTGTGGAAGCGGCCGCAGGACGGGGCCGTCATCACCGGCTGGGATTACCCGTCGTGCGAGGCCATCGGCCTGCTGAAGATGGATTTCCTCGGTCTGCGCAACCTGACGATCATCGGCGACGCGATCGAGAACATCAAGGCCAATCGGGGGATCGACCTCGACCTGGAATCCGTGCCGCTCGACGACCCGGCCACCTTCGCGCTGCTGAGCCGCGGCGACACGTTGGGCGTGTTCCAGCTCGACGGCGGGCCGATGCGCGACCTGCTGCGCCGCATGCAGCCCACCGGATTCGAGGACGTCGTCGCAGTGATCGCGCTGTACCGGCCGGGCCCGATGGGCATGAACGCCCACAACGACTACGCCGACCGGAAGAACAACCGCCAGGCGATCAAGCCCATTCACCCTGAACTCGAGGAACCGCTGCGCGAGATCCTTGCCGAGACCTACGGCCTGATCGTGTATCAGGAGCAGATCATGCGCATCGCGCAGAAGGTGGCCGGCTACTCGTTGGCCCGAGCCGACATTCTGCGCAAGGCGATGGGCAAGAAGAAACGCGAAGTCCTGGAGAAGGAATTCGAAGGCTTCTCGGAAGGCATGCAGGCCAACGGTTTCTCGGCCAAGGCCATCAAAGCGTTGTGGGACACCATCTTGCCGTTCGCCGACTATGCGTTCAACAAGTCGCATGCCGCCGGATACGGCATGGTGTCGTACTGGACGGCCTATCTGAAGGCCAACTATCCGGCCGAATACATGGCGGGGTTGCTCACCTCGGTCGGTGACGACAAGGACAAAGCCGCTGTCTATCTGGCCGATTGCCGCAAACTCGGCATCACCGTGCTGCCGCCGGACGTCAACGAGTCGGGCTTGAACTTCGCCTCGGTCGCCACCGACATCCGCTACGGGCTGGGCGCGGTGCGCAACGTCGGCGCCAATGTGGTTGCCTCGCTGTTGAAAACCCGTAGCGCGAAGGGCAAGTTCACCGACTTCTCCGACTACCTCAACAAGGTCGACATCGCGGCGTGCAACAAGAAGGTCACCGAATCGCTGATCAAAGCCGGCGCATTCGATTCGCTGAAGCACCCCCGTAAAGGGCTGTTCCTGGTGCACACCGACGCGGTGGACTCGGTGCTGGGCACCAAGAAGGCCGAGGCGATGGGGCAGTTCGACCTGTTCGGCGGCGATCCGAATGATGGGGGAGCAGGCGCTGACGCGGTCTTCACCATCAGGGTTCCCGACGAGGAGTGGGACGACAAGCACAAACTCGCGCTGGAACGCGAAATGCTGGGCTTGTACGTGTCTGGGCATCCGCTCAACGGGGTGGCGCATCTGCTGGCGACCCAGGTCGACACCACAATCCCGGCGATACTCGACGGCGAAATCGCCAACGACACGCTGGTGAAGGTCGGCGGCATCTTGGCGTCGGTGAACCGCCGCGTCAACAAGAACGGAATGCCTTGGGCCTCAGCGCAGCTGGAAGACCTCACCGGCGGTATCGAAGTGATGTTCTTCCCGCATACCTACTCGGCCTTCGGCGCCGACGTCGTCGACGACGCGGTGGTGCTCGTCACCGCAAAGCTCGCAATCCGAGACGACCGGATTGCGCTGATCGCCAATGACCTCGTGGTGCCGGACTTTTCCAACGCACAAGCGAATCGGCCGTTGGCGGTCAGCCTGCCGACCCGACAGTGCACTAGCGAGAAGGTCAGCGCGCTCAAACAAGTGCTGACTCAACACCCCGGCACGTCACAGGTGCATCTGCGGCTGGTCAGCGGGGACCGGATCACCACGCTCGAGTTGGACGCGTCGCTGCGGGTGGCGCCGTCCCCGGCGCTGATGGGCGATCTCAAGGCGCTGCTCGGTCCCGGTTGCGTGGGCTAGCGGCGATCTTGGTCGCGAGCGTAACGCCAGGGCGAAAAAGCCTGCGACATTCCGCCGTGGCGTTACGGTCGCTGACCCGCGCTAAGCCTCAACCGAAGCGCTGCCTGATGGTCGTGCGTCGGGATAATCGGCACAGGTCGATCTCGTTCTTGGCACGACACGCTAAGCGGTGACCGGATCCTTGTAGATCACACCGTCTTTCATGACGAAATCCACCTGTCCGGTGACTTCGATGTCGGCCAACGGATCGCCGGGCATCGCGATCAGGTCGGCAATGTTGCCTTCGGCAATCACACCGAGCTCGTCGAGGCGCAGCAGTTCGGCCGCCACGCTGGTGGCCGCGCGCAGGGCGCGCAACGGGGTGATCCCGGTGGACACCATCATCGGGAACTCACGCCAATTGTCCTGGTGCGGAAACATTCCGGCGTCGGTTCCGAACGCGATCCGAACCTCACTGGTGGCCAGCACGTCGGCTGCATCCAACAGCAGACCGCGGTATTTGCCCATCTTGCGGCGCGAGTACTCCGGAAGAGCGGCCCACAGCGCGTCGTTTTCGTCGCGGCGGGCGCCGGACAGGATCGTGTACTGAGTGGGCACCAGAAATACCCCGGCGTCCTGCATCATGCGCAGTGTCGCGGCCGAGGCGAGGTTTCCGTGTTCGATGCTGCGCACGCCTGCCCGCACCGCGCGTCGAATACCCTCGTCGCCGTAGCTGTGCGGGGTGACCGGGATGTCGAGGTCGGCGGCCGTCGCGACCAGGACATCCATCTCCTCTTGGCTGTACGTGGGCTGGCCGGGATCGTCCGACGGTGAGGCAAACCCGCCGGTGGCCGCGAACTTGATCCAGTCGGCGCCGGCGCGGATTTCCTGTCTGACCCTGGTGCGGATTTCGTCGCTGCCATCAGCAGCAGCCAATTCCAATGGCCTGGAACAACATTGGTATTCGCCCGCGATCATCGCGCTGAAGTCGCCATGGCCGCCGCGCGCCGAGATCAGGTGCGGTGCCACCACCATTCGCGGACCGTCGACCATTCCGGCCGCCACCGCGTTACGCAGATCGATGGTCGGATAGTCCACGTTTGCGCAGCCCAAATCGCGCACGGTGGTAAACCCGTTCATCAGCAGGGTCCGCAGCACCGGGAGCGCCTTCAACGCTCTGGTGACGCTCGAATCGGCCGTCATCGCCACCGAAAGCGGCGGGCTCAACGTCACGTGGGTGTGGCAGTCGATGAACCCGGGGGCCAGCGTGTGACCGGACAGGCTCACCACCGTCGCGTCGGTCGGTGGCTCGATCACGTCGGCGAGCTGCCGGATGCGGCCGTCGACCACCAGCACCTGCCGTGGCGACGCCTGGGCTGAGACGCCGTCCCACACATGCGCGCCGGTGATCAGCGTCTTAGACACCGAAGCCTCACTCGTCTAGAAGCCATAGCGCAGGACCTGCGCCGTACGAGCACCCGCCCTGCTCATCCCCATCAGTCGGGTCGACACGCGGGCCGCGGCCGGATACAAGTCGACCTCCGGCGCATGGGCCAGGCCGGCCTCCTCGACCAGCCTCAGCCGCGGATTCCAGCTCTCGGGCACGCGGGCATCCTTGAAACCCCGATACGCCCACTGGTTCCCGACGGCGCTGAACGCAACTTTCATAGCCAGCAGGCTGACCTGGCCGACCCTCCCGTAGTCGTTGAGGGCCAGTTCACCGGACCGGAAATACTCGGGGATACCCCGGAACAGGCTGACGATCACCGACTCGGGCAGAAAAGCCAGCAGGCCGTCGGCGATCAGCATGGTCGGCCGGTCGGGCGGGATCGAGTCGGCCCAACCATCGTCGGCCAGCGACGCCGCCACCGAATGAGCATGATCGTCGGCGGGCGGCAGCTGATCGCGCAGCGCGATGACGTTCGGCAGATCGACGCTGTACCAGTCCACCGTGGCCGGCGGCTTTACGCGCTGCATGCCTCTATCCAGTCCCGCGCCGAGAGCCACCACGACGGCGTCGGGATGTTCGGAAATGAAGGCTCGCACCCGATCGTCGAGCAGCTTGGCGCGCAACGCCGTCTGACGCACCGCGCTGGACGGCACTCCCAAGGCTTGGAAGTCGTCGTCGATCTTGGCCACGATGTCGTCGGAGAGCGTGTCGTCGAGTATCGGCCTGGGCCAACGACTGTCGAGAGCGCGCGCGTATGCGGTCACGAACGCGGTCTGCTCGACGGGGGAGAACTCGGCGATCGCGATTCCCATATTCACAACGTACTCTGCGGACTAGGCTGCGCCGGATGATCGCTTCGAAAACCGCATCCGAGCGGCCGGCCACGCTGTGTGAGGCATTCCAGCGCACCGCGGCGATTGATCCCGACGCCGTCGCGCTGCGCACCCCCGGCGGCACCCAGACGATGACCTGGCGGCAGTATGCGGCTGACGTGCGGCGGGTCGCGGCCGGTTTGGCCGGCCTGGGGGTCCGCCGCGGTGACACGGTTTCGCTGATGATGGCCAACCGCTGCACATCGTCTGCATCGACGGCGCTGCGCCAGGCACCCTCTCGCTGGACGACCTCTACGCCGCCGGCGCCGCCGACTTCGATTTCGAGTCGACCTGGCGGGCGGTACAGCCCGACGATGTGATCACGCTGATCCACACCTGCGGGACGACGGGAAATCCCAAAGGGGTGGAGATGACACACGCCCGCCTGCAGTTCGAGGCCCAAGCTCTCGACGCCGTGCTGGGCGTTCAATTCGGCGATCGCGTCACCTCCTTCCTGCCATCGGCCCATATCGCCGACCGCGCGATGGCGTTGTACAGCCAAGAGGTGTTCGGGGCCCAGGTCACCGTGGTTTCGGATGCGCGCGCGATTGCGGCGGCGCTGGCCGACGTACACCCGACCATCTGGGGTGCCGTGCCCCGCGTCTGGGAAAAGCTCAGGGCCGCAATCGAGTTCGCCGCCACCCACGAACGGGACGACGCCAAGCGCCAGGCGCTGCAATGGGCCATGTCGGTGGCCGCCAAACGGGCGGCGGCGATGGTGGTCGGCGAGCAGCTTTCGGACGACGCGGCCGCCGAATGGGAGAAAGCCGATGAGCTGGTGCTGTCGAAGTTGCGGGAAAAGCCGGGACTGGACCAGCTCAGGTGGGCCGTGTCGGGTGCGGCGCCGATTCCGAACGAGACGCTGGCCTTTTTCGCCGGTATCGGCATCCCTATCGCCGAGGTATGGGGCATGTCCGAGCTGAGCTGCGTTGCCAGCGTGAGTCATCCCGCCCAGGCGCGACTGGGCACGGTGGGCAAGCTGCTGCCCGGGCTGGAGGCCAAGATCGCCGAGGACGGCGAATTCTTGGTGCGTGGACCTCTGGTGATGAAGGGCTACCGCGGCGAGCCGGCGAAGACCGCCGAGGCCATCGACTCCGACGGTTGGCTGCACACCGGCGACATCCTCGACGCCGACACCGACGGTTATCTGCGGATCGTCGACCGGAAGAAGGAGCTGATCATCAACGCGGCCGGAAAGAACATGTCACCGGCCAACATCGAGACCACCGTGATGGCCGCCTGCCCGATGGTCGGCGCGATGCTCGCGATCGGCGACGGCCGGCCGTACAACGCCGCGCTGTTGGTATTCGACGCCGACTCGGTGAGTCCCTATGCGGCCCAGCACGGAATCGCCGACGCCTCGGCCGCGGCCCTGACGGCGCCTTGCGGTTTCGCGGTGGTTTCGGCGGGCATGTAGTGCGGTCACCAACCCGCGTCGCCGCAGGTCGCCCTCGACGCACCACAAGTCTGACTGCTTCTCGGCATTCCGGAACTTGTTTTCCGAGGCCGTTTCTGGGGCGTCGTCGCAGGTAGCCGAAAGCAACCAGTCCGGTAGCGACAATTTGCAGATCGTGCGCACGGTGAGTAGGAACTGGCGAAGCAACGGACCTGTGGTGTACGGCAAGTCGTACGTCAGACATAACCCGCGCACCCGCTCGGCGATCTCGGCGTAGCGATTACTCGGCAGATCGGGATAGAGGTGGTGTTCGATTTGGTAGCAGAGGTTTCCACTCATGAACGCCAATGCCCGTCCGGCCCGAAAGTTCGCCGCACCCAGCATTTGCCGCAGGTACCATTCACCTTTTGTCTCACTGTCCAACACTGACGGGCTGAACTTTTCTGCTCCGTCGGCAAAGTGACCGCAGACGATCACGGCGTATGCCCACACGTTGCGCAGCCCGTTGGCCAGCACGTTGGCGGCCAGTGTGCGCCACCATTTGCGGCTCAGCGCAGGAAACAGCACGTAGTCCTTGCCGGCCTGCCGAAGCATCTTGCGGATCAGTGCTGTTTTGTGGGCGGCTTTAGCGGCCTCTGTGGTCTCGCGATCCTGCATAGAAAGCATGCCGTGCAGTGCGACGCCCCACTCGAAGGCGACCGCCAGCAGCACCGCGAACAACGGCTGCGCCAACGTGCTCGGCCGCCACTGCTGGTCCCGGGTAACTCGCAGGACCCGGAACCCGAGGTCGTCGTCCACGTCGACCACGTTCGAAAAGACGTGGTGACGGTAGTTGTGGGAGTAGCGCCACTGGGCCGCGGTACCGGCGGTGTCCCACTCCCACGTACTGGAATGGATTTCCGGGTCGTTCATCCAATCCCATTGGCCGTGGCTGATGTTGTGACCGAGTTCCATGTTGTCGACGCACTTGGCCGCGGCAAGCGCGGAGGTCCCGAGGGCCCATGCAACTTTGCCCTTGCCCAGGGCGATGGTCAGCCTCGCCGCGATCTCGAGGTATCGGTGAAAGGCAATGACCCGCATGATGTAGGCCCGGTCCTTGGCGCCACGCGACGCCTGGATTTCGTCGCGGATCGTTTCCAGGTCAGCCGCGAGCGCTTCGATATCCGCGTCGCTCAAATGGGCGTATTCAGGTACTTCCGTGATGGCCACCGACTCTTACCCGGATTCCGGCAAGCCGGCGTGCCGCCCTGTTGGCGCCAGAAAGCGCACGCAGGCACGGTTTGAATACCCCGACATCGTCACGTCCGATCTATTAAGTGTGGCGCTGGTAAAGAGGTACCGGAATCGGACGAGCCGTGAGTTAGACTGCGGCTTGTCGGCGTCGATCGCAGAGTCTACACGGCCGACACCACACCGGCGGTCCTCGCCGTGGGCGAGGAGAGCTAGAGCCGAGCTAGAGCACCCTGGGCTGGCGTGTTTAAGGTGGTGGCACGCCGCTCGAAGGTGAATACGCCCCGTCTCCCTTGGATTGGTCCCAAGAGCAAGCCGAAAAGCACGCCGAATCCGGTGGAACCGAAGCCGCGGACATGAAGGGCAAGCCCATCATCTTGCTTGACCACCGTGGGCGTCAAGACGGGCAAACTCCGTAAAACCCCAGTGATGCGGGTCGAGCATGACGGCCAGCACGCCGTGGTCGCCTCGCTCGGCGGAGCTCCGAAGAACCCGGTCTGGTATTACAACATCGCCAAGAATCCGCGGGTCGAGCTGCAGGATGGCGCCGTGACCCGCGAGTACGACGCCCGCGAGGTGTTCGGCGACGAAAAGGCCGTCTGGTGGGAGCGTGCCGTGGTGGCCTGGCCGGACTACGCCGAGTACCAGACCAAGACCGATCGGCAGATTCCGGTCTTCGTGCTCACCCCTGTGCAGTGAACTTGCAGCGGGGTGGCACCATTGGTCGATGTCCGCCGAACTGAGCCAGACTCCTAGCACCCGGGGTGGTGTGCCGCTTTGCGCGGCTGACATCGAAGCTGCGGCGAAGCGAATTGCCGGGGTGGTGACCCCCACACCGCTGCAATTCAGCGACCGGTTGTCGGCGATGACCGGGGCCAGCGTCTACCTCAAGCGTGAAGACCTTCAGGTGGTGCGCTCCTACAAGCTGCGCGGCGCGTACAACCTGCTGGTGCAGCTGTCGGAGGAGGAACTGGCCGCGGGCGTGGTGTGCTCGTCGGCGGGCAACCATGCGCAGGGCTTCGCATTTGCCTGCCGGGCGCTGGGGGTGCACGGCCGCATCTACGTACCGGCCAAAACGCCCAAGCAGAAGCGTGACCGGATCCGCTACCACGGCGGCGAGTTCATCGAGCTGATCGTGGGCGGATCGACCTACGACCTCGCCGCCGAGGCGGCGCTGGCTGACGTGGCGCGCACCGGCGCGACGCTGGTCCCGCCGTTCGACGACCTGCGGACCATCGCCGGCCAGGGCACGATCGCCGTGGAGCTGCTTGATCAGCTCGATGCCGAGCCGGACCTGGTGGTGGTCCCGGTAGGTGGCGGCGGCTGCATCGCCGGTATCACCACCTACCTCGCCGAGCGGACGGACAACACCGCAGTGCTGGGTGTCGAGCCCGCCGGCGCCGCGGCAATGATGGCTGCGCTGGCCGCCGGGGAGCCGGTGACTCTGGACCATGTCGACCAGTTCGTCGACGGAGCGGCGGTGCGCCGGGCGGGCACGTTGACCCATGCCGCGCTGGCCGCCGCCGGCGACATGGTGTCGATCACCACGGTCGATGAGGGCGCGGTGTGTACCGCGATGCTCGACCTGTATCAAAACGAGGGAATTATCGCCGAGCCTGCAGGCGCGTTGGCGGTCGCGGGCCTGTTGGAAGCCACGGACAGGCCCATAGAGCCGGACACCACCGTGGTCTGCCTGGTTTCCGGCGGCAATAACGACGTGTCGCGCTACGGGGAAATCCTTGAGCGCTCGCTGGTTCACCTTGGGCTCAAGCACTACTTTCTGGTCGACTTTCCGCAGGAGCCCGGGGCGCTGCGCCGGTTTCTGGACGACGTGTTGGGACCCAACGACGACATCACGCTGTTCGAGTACGTCAAGCGCAATAACCGCGAAACCGGTGAGGCACTGGTCGGTATCGAGCTGGGCTCGGCTGCGGACTACGACGGGTTACTGCAGCGGATGCGGGCCACGGACATGCAAATCGAAACCATCGAGCCGGGCTCGGCGGCCTATCGCTACCTGTTGTAGCTTGGCTGCGCCGACATATACTCGATGCGCAAACGATATATACCAGTTGAGGGCAGTCCGCATTGGGTTCGTCGGGTCCAGTGGTGAAACGGACCAGGTCGTGGACTTTCGGTGGGGTTCCTACGAAAATTGAGGTGACCGCAGCTGGTGACCACAGGCATCGGTAACCGGCCACGCGGTCAGTGACGGCTGGTCGGTTTTATGTTTGTCTATGCCGCGTCGTGTCCGGTCTCATTTTAGTTGGCATCAGCCACCTGCGGATATGTCAGGTTTACTGAGACAACCTCGACATTATCCGTCCCGATTGAGTTGGCATTTCCGTAACTCGGCGTCCCGGGCACGTAGCAGTCATACACCGACAGTCCTGCTCGCACTCCGGGCAGGCGAACCGGGTATGTCTAGAATGCTCGACCCACACATCCTCACCCGCGGCCGACGCTCCGACGCGCCGCTCAATCGTCGCCGGACTCACTCTGGCCGAGGTTCAGCGAATCTCCAGCAGCCCCCCGATGAGCGATGCCATCGACCGAGGTGCGGGGTCGGCACCGCCGCGCCAAAGCCAATAAGTCCACCGTTCGGCAACGCTGGACCACGGAAGTCGATGCTCGCGACTCGATTTTGCACGCGACCTTATGGTCAGGGCCTAGGCAAAGTCGTGTTTCATGAAGTCAGCAGTAGTTTGACGGGTCGATGATGAGGGCTGCAGGCGTTGTGGTGCAAGGGTGGTCGATTGTGGCTGACGAGACGTGTCCCGATGAGGAGCGACGCCACCCTTGGGTTTCCCCTCGTAGCGTGGAGACGTCGCTATTGAGGAGGCGGCGATGGCAGCAAACAGGCGGAAGTTCGATGAGGACTTCAAGGCGGGCGCGGTGCGAATCGTGCGGGAGACCGGCAAACCGGTCGCGCAGGTGGCCCGGGAGCTCGGGATCCACGAGGACACGCTGGGTCACTGGTGCGCCCAGGAGCGGCGGCGGGCCGGCGGTGACGATGAGTTGAGCGAGTCAGAACGCCAGGAGTTGATCCGGCTGCGAAGGGAGAATGCGGAGCTGGCGATGCAGCGTGATGTGCTCAAGCGCTCATGCGCCCTGTGGGTTCGAGAAGCGATGGGCCGGTAGAGATGTCGCGGTTCATCGACTCCCAGAGGGCACACTACGGCATCGCGCACGCTACGACGTGCCGGGCGTTGGGGGTGTCGCAGTCGTGGTTCTACAAATGGCGCCGCGGCGACCCGTCGCCACGGCACGCTCGCCGCAGGGCACTGACCGCAGACATCGGCCGGCTGTTCGCGGCGCATAAAGGTAAATACGGATCCCCGCGGATCTGGGCAGACCTTCGCGACGAGGGCTGGAGTATCAGCGTGAACACCGTCGCGGCGATCATGCGTGAGCAGGGCATGGCGGCTCGCCCCAAGCGCCGCCGCCGGCAGCGCACCCGGCCAGGCAAAGGTCGGTGGCGAGCACCTGACCTGGTTAAACGCCGGTTCGCCGCACAGCAACTCAACGGCAAGTGGTACGGCGACGGCACCGAAGTGGACACCGACGAAGGCAAGCTCCAGTTGGATTCGGTGCTCGATGTGGCCTCACGGCGCATCGTCGGGTTCGCGATCGGTGAGCACCACGACGCCGAGCTGGCCTACGGGGCATTGTCCATGGCGGTCGCGGTGCGCGGCGGCAAGCAGGCGATCACCGGGGTCATATTCCACAGCGACCAGGGCAGCGAATTCACCGCCAAGACGTTCAGGGCTGCTTGCAAACGTTGCGGGATCCGGCAGTCGATGGGCCGGCCGGGCTCGGCCCTGGACAACGCGGTGATCGAATCCTGGCATTCCACTTTGGAATTCGAGTTGCGCATGCTAGAGCACTTCGACACCAAGGCCCAGGCCCGCCGTGAGCTGGTCGCCTGGATCGAGGACTACAACGCTGATCGTCGCCATTCGGCGCTGAACATGCGATCGCCGATGCAGCACGAACAGCAGCTCCGTGACCGCGGGTCCGCACCCGGGCGGGCGTCATGAGTGCATCCAGCCCCGGCAACCGGCAGTATGGAGGTGTCCTCGCCGGCGTCAAGGCCAAGCCCTGCCGGTGGCCTACGGCCAGCCTTGACACCGGCTGCGGGCACCACCCCCCGGCAGCTGCCCGGGGCAGCAGCAAACAAATTCACCACAAGATCCCTACAACTGAAGTCTCCACGGAATCAGGGGAGTCCCACCGAGAAGGTCGGGCTCTGGCTCACCGGCGCGCTGTCCCAGGTTGCTATCAGTGCGCTGGGCGGTGCGGGCGGCAACCTGATCTCGGGCTAGAACCGTGTTGTCAGTGCCTCGACGCATACTGGCGAGCATGATCACAGCCGACGAAATCGCCGCCGGTCTTCGGGCGGCGGTCCAGATATGCGACGAAACCGGTGGCGGCGCGACCCATGAAGCCGTCGCCGCACGAATCGGCGTGGAGCCGGAGTTTGTGCTGCGCGAGGTGCTACCAGCCGTTGCCGAGTACTTCGAGATCAGCATGCCGGGCGACGACGGAATCGCGGTCGTTCGGCAGCCGACGCTGCAGCGCGCCAATTCGTCGGCTAGTAGAGCAAATCAGCTCCACCGTGTCCCAGCTGGTGCACCGTGACCGCGTGGTTGAGTGAGTCTGGGGCGTAGCGGGCTCGACCCAGCGCGGTCGCCCCGGAGGAGGCGATGGCCATGGCGCGCGTCGAGTGGACACGCCAAGAAGGCGACGACATCGAAGCCGTCGTCGGCATGTTCATCTGTAGCGACTTCCCCAACGCGGTTCGCGTTCGACCCAGTCAAGGCGATGGTGGCGTCGACATCTTCGTTCCTGGCCCCCAAGGCTTCGCCAAGCAACGCGCTGTCTACCAGGTCAAGAAGTTCTACTCCAACTTGACCAGCAGCCAGAAACGCAAGATCACCAGGTCGTTCGAGAACGTTGTCGCGGCCAGCAGTAAAGAGGGCTGGGAGATCACCGAGTGGCATCTCGTCATGCCACTTGACGTCACCGACCACAACCTCGCCAATTGGCTTAAAAAACTCACCGCAGGTGCTGAGTTTCGCTGTGAAACTCACGGTCTTTTGTACTGCGATACCAAAGCTGCCCAATACCGCAAGGTCGTCGACTACTACATGCGCGACGGCAAGGAGCGCCTTCAGGCGGCCGTGGACGACCTCACCGCGATCATCGCCCGCCGCGTTGATCGCCAACCGAATGAGCCCCTGGTGGCCACGGACGTTATGACTGACCTTGCGTCGATCTACAACGCGCTCAACGACCATGACCCCTTCTACCGGTACGAGTTCGGCGTCTCGGACAGTCCTCCGGCGCCAAACCCCTCATCGGCAGAGCCTGGCCTCGTCGGCGTGCACGCGACACGACACGACTCGGTATGGATCGCGATCAAGATCTTCGCGCTGTCGCTTGAGTCTCTGCGGGAGCGCCCTATCGGTGGTCAGCTCCAGTTCTCTGCTCCGGAGGACGACGACGAACTAGGGGAGCAATTTCAGAAGTTCATCGACTACGGAGCGCCGGTGACGATGCCGCCGGGTACCGTCAGTGGCTCGCTTGATCTTCCTGGCGGCCTTGGTGGGGAGCTTCAAGGGGCCAGCCTTCAGGTGCTTGCAGCGCCCGAGGGTGGACAAGCAGACCCTGCCGAACTGGCCCTTGCCATCGTCGAACCAGATTCTGACACGGTCATCGCCAGCACAACGATCAGGCGAATCGAACAGTCCGCCGGCCAGGCTGGTGTCCGCAGCGTATTCGCCGACCAGGCCGACCTTTTCACCCTGGAGATGCTGGTGCGGGCAGGTCACCTAGAGGGAAGTATGAACCTCGACGTCGAGTACAACCTCGAGGGGCGCAGGCCCGGCCAGCTCATTGACAGCTTGAAAGTCTTGTCCGCGTGGCAATCTCCGAACCGACTTGCGTTCGGGCGTACCTACGGCCCCAGCGACTACGGCGTCGTTGCCACTATTCCCACCGACGGAGCCGAGGACTCCGGGAACTGGGCACAGATTTGCGAAGCCCTCGCCCAGCTTCAAAATCACGTTTCGGTGTTGCTAAAGATGCCTGCAGAAATGTCCCGAGACGAGGCGCTGGACATCATCTTTGCTGCGAAACTTGTGTCAGGCCAAGCTGTCCCGGCTTCGAAGGCAGGGCCGTACACCGTCCATCACGAAGGCAATCCACCTCAGATCGCACGCGACGCCGCCCTTACGTACGAATTTGTCGCAATTAGAGCTGTCACAATTTCACTGGCTGGCCAGGAGTTCGCCGTGGGTAAGGAAGCCTTGTTCTTGCTCGGGCGATACACCGAGATCGAGGACGGCCATTCCACCATCGAGCCGCTAAGCGACGGGGTGAGTGTCCGTTACACCGGGGAACTGGAAGCTACCCGAGTGCTCGCGCGGTTCGCGCAGGAACCGATTGGCATCGAGGAGCCTGCGGGTGGCGAAGCCGTAGCGACAGATCGATACGATCCATTATTGGGTGCTTGAGGTTGGCGGAGCGATTGATCCCGCGTCCGACGCGTGGCTCTGATCCGTAACCGGGTCCGAGAGGGTGTCCGAGGGAAGACTTGCCCACCCGCGATACGCGTTACCGAGCTCGCCGCTGCCAGTGGCCAGTTCGGGGGAACGGCGGGAGCGGATGACATATCGGTCAGGTGGGGACGATGGTGAACGCGGGCGCATGGCGAGGCCGCACGTTGTCGAAGTCCCTGCGGTTCATCGTGGCAATCGTGGTAATGCCGAGGCGTTCGGCGACTGCTACCAGCGAGGCGTCGGTGCCACCCAGTCGCCGATCAGCGTACTGCCGGACAAGTTCGGACATTCGCCGCAGATCGGCGTCACTGAGGTTCACTGAGCGGAACCGGTGTGCGGGCTCGCTGCCGACCGAGTCGAGGAACTGTGCTTCGGCGTTCGGACCGCCGAACCGGTCGATCAGGTAGCACGCCTCGGCCAAAACGGTGATGGGAAGGGCGAGCTCGTCGGTCTGTTCTTCTAGCCAGCGGCGGCAACGCTGATGTGCCGTGTCGGACCGATCCGCCAACGCCACAATGACATTGGTGTCTACCAGAATCACGACGAGCGGTCAGCGACCGAAGCCGTCAGTAAGCAGCTCGTCTACCCGCTGCGATAGGTCGTGGCGTCCACTGTCGAAGCTCCCGACGAATTCAGGCAGCGGTCGGCGAGCGGTGTCAGCAGCGGTAGCGCGCGACTGCGCAATCGGCTCGACTGCGAGCAGCGCACGCTCGACCTGCTCGTCGTCCATATTGTCGACGAGTAGGTGTAACCGCTCGCGGGTGGTCATGGATTCATTGTGCCAGCCCAGCGCGACTTGTGGGCCGTTGTTGCGGTCCGCTGCGCAGGTCCAGGGTTCGATCAGCGAGGACTGAGTCAGGCCGACAAATACTGATAGTCAGGATGGGTGTGTGCCGCCGCGGAACGACCCGCCACCAGAATGTCCGAGCTATTTGCATTGGCGCTTGACACCTACGGCGATTTAATACCCGATGAAACCGATGCTATGCTCGGTCTACCATTTGCCGGATCCACCTGCCGTAGCGACAGTTACCGGCCTGTTCGGTTAGGAAGCTGCATCTGGTGCAATACCGATGGGATGTGCGAACTCGACGAGCTCGGCGGCTTTTTAGATGGCTTTTTGAGCGGTTTCACGCGAGATGGGGTCGGCTGCCTTGTGGACTGCGATATTGCGGGGTTCGATCAGCTCATCTTGCAGATGGCTGGGAACTTTATCTGGGATGAGCCGCGATGCCAGATCCTTGAGCCCGCCGAGCGTCTTGTACCGATCCAACTGTCTCACTAATCTGATTCAGAAATTCGATCTCGCCGATCGCGGCTTTGAGTAGAGCTACGGAGTTCAGGATTCCATTGCGAAGCGCTCGGTCGTAATGTTCTTGTTCCATTCCGGCCCAGGCCACCGTAGGACTAAACGTCACCTTGAGAAGCTTTTGATAGGCCTCGAAATTTCACCCAGGCCCGAGTGGTCCTGGGAGGTGGCCCGGTGAGGCATGTTGATCTTGATTTAGGGCTGCGGGTAACGCGACGGCGCCGCGTGTCGTGCGGTGACGCCGGGTTCCTGTGCCCGGTGGTGGGTTCTCCTTCCTGGGGTTCGCGGGGGCGGTGGCCGGCTGGTCAGGGGATGGCCAGGGCGCGATTGAAAGCGTCGACGAATTCCTGTGCCCAGGGCCAGGTTCGGCACACACGCAAGATCAGGTAACCGGAATGGCTGATCAGCCGGGCGGCGGTGTGCAGCAACCGGTGGCGCAGCGTGGCGGGTTCGGCTTTGGCCAGCGGCCCGGTCAGTAGCAGCAACCTCATCCAGCACAGCAGGTCGATAGCGATCGCGGCGGCAGTGATCCAGGCGGTGTTGATCGCAAACGAGGACGAGGGCCAGCGGCCCAGCCCGGTATCTTTGCCGCAGCGGATGAATCCCTCCACGCGGGCGTGCACCCGGTGGCGGGCCTCGAGGCGCTGGACTTGCCCGCCGCGGGTGCCGGTGGCGATGACCTGGTAGCGGTAGCCATGGTGCTGCTCGAACAGCGACAGCTGGGTGCCTTCGGCGATCTTCTCCCGGCGCACCAGGATCCGCATATCGGCGGGCCAGCCCGCCAGGCGGTCCCCGCCAGCCGATTCGCGCAGCAGCCCGGTCAGCTCGGCCACCTGCGCATCCTGGCGGGCTGCGCCGGCCGGGTCCAGTGCCGGCTCCCAGGCGTTGGCGGGCAGCTGCCCGATCGCGACCCGGGCCCGCTCGTCGAGGTCGAACCCGACCGAGTAGGCCACCGGCCAGCCCGCTCGGGCGTTGAGTGTGGCCAGGTGCTCGACCACGGCGTGACTGGATCCCGCGCCGTCGATGGTGACCAGCAGATTCTTGCGCCACGCGGCGGGGATCGCAGCGATCGCGGCGTCGATGATCGCGATGTGGTCGGCGGCGGTGTTGGAGCCGGCGTTGCCCGCCCGGGCGATGATCGCCAACAGCTCGCCGGTGTTGTCACACCAGGCCATCAGCGGATGAAACCCGTAGCCGCCCTTGAAGGTTCCGGCGGCTTTCTGCTTGTCGCTGTGGGAGTCGATCAGCGAGGCGTCAATCCGGATCACGATGGTCTCGCCCAGGTCGCCGTAGCAGGTGGGCGCGGGTGGGACGCGGCCGTGTCGGGCCACCACTGCGTCCCACGCCTTCTCCCGGACCCGGTTGCGCACCAGGGTGATCGCGGCGATATCGGCGGTGTCGAGTTCGTTGAGCGAGCGCCACACCGTGGGGATCGACGCCACCGGCCCCAACAGCCGCGGCTGTTCACCGAGTACCACCACGTCGCTGATGTCGCGGCCGCCATCGGCGATCGATACCGCCACGTCGCGCAGCACCGCGCCCCGGTCGTGGACCACTTCCGGGCGCGACACCGCCGCCGACAACCCCGCGGTGAGTCCGAGCCCATCGGCCAGCATCCGCGGCAGTACGCACCCGGCGTGCTGCGCCACATCGTCGCCGCGGACCTCGACTCGCAGATTCTTCGACCAATCACTGATAGCCTGCATCTGTCAGGTGCACTCCCGTGTCGGGTACCGGAACCATTAACACTCCGATTATCCTTGCGGCAGTGCACCTTTCGTGTTAGCGACACCCACCAACACCGAGTTAGTTGAAAAACCGAGGTAGGTGGGGTTCTCGGTTCCCAAAGCGCTCCGAAGAGCGACTTCGTTCTGGTGCACCCGCACGTTGACGTCTGCGACGCCGTCGTCGTCGGTTGCGGCGTCGATCTGCTGCTGGACGATGGCGATCTTCCGCTGAGGATCCACGCGCCGATTGTGCCAGCTGTAGTCGATCTGGGGCTGAAACCACGCCTCGCGCCGGGACACCGCCGGAAGCGATAGCGGCAAGTGAAATCCCACCCCGGGCGCTCCGCGGATCGATCTGACTTCGGGCTTCCGCAACTTCAAGTACGCGTCGGCGGAATGCGAGCCCCAATCAACCTTAGCAAACAAAGAAAAATAGCAATTATCGAGTTTGAAGCCAATCTTCTATCTGTTCAGCTAACTTTTGGTGTCCGAGGGGGGACTTGCCCACCTACGACACGGGTTGTGACCTGGCGAATCGGTATCTGATCGTCGTCCGTGCTGGGGTTGAGCCACCTCTGATGTCGAGCGGTCGGATTAGGGGTCGAGTTGGGCGGGGGCGACTCGGCACCCGGCGGCTCGGGCTCCGGTGTGCAGGCGTCGGTCCCAAACGGCGACGATCAGGCCGGGTTCACCGACAGCCAACGCGCTGGCCAGATGAACAGCGTCGGCTCCGCGCAAGGCATGGGCGCGGGCGAGGCGGCCGGCGTGCTGCTCAACCGTGGCGGTGAGTTCGACTGGGCGGGTGGCGGCCCAGAAGTCTTCCCAGTCACGTTCGGCAGTGGCGAGCTCGGATTGGGTTAGGTCGTGATTGCGGGCTGCTGCAGCGAGTGCGGCGCGGACTTCGGGGTAGGCCAGGCGGCTGGACAATGCGGCGTCGCAGCCGTCCCATAGCGCGGACGCCAGCGAGCTTCCTGTCTCGTTGGTGAGAAGTTTGACGAAGGCGCTGGCGTCGAAGTAGACGAGCGGCACCGGTCAGCGCCGCTGGTCGCTGACCCGGTCAGACACCGGCCGCCGCGGTCGGGGCCCGGACCGACCCGCAGCGACGGGCCGCTGCGCGGTGGCCTTGCCAATCACGCCTTCGGCCGTTAGGCGCTCCAAGGTGTCTGTGCTGTCCAGCGCAGCGAGTCGCGCGACCGGAATCCCACGGTCGGTGATGACGACCTCACCACCAGCCCGAGCTCGATCGAGCCAATCGCTAAGGTGTGCGCGCAACTCGGTCACGGATACGTCCATACCCTGAATTGTACACTCACTGAACTATGAGTTGTACATGTCACTGCTAAGTCCAGCAACGACGACCTGAGAGATTGACCTGCCCAAGCCGGAGGCGAGGTGGCAACGGGCCGATACGCCGATTCTGCCGCGCTGCCGCAACCATTGCAGATGAGCGTTGCGCGTGGCGCGGCGCATCCAGCGGCGCACGGTCGACGGTGAGCGGTCCAGCTCGGTGGCGATACGGCGATGTCCGTGGCCGTCGGCCTTGCTGGCCAGGGCGGTGCCGATCACTTCGGTGGTGTCGGCCAGACGTGGCTGCACGCTGGCCGGCAGCAGAATCTGGGTGCTGGCGCAGCGGGTGCATCGCGCCCGCCTTGGGCGCACGTCGAGGATCTGGGCGCCGAGCCTACGGATGCGCCGGCGGCGGCCGTATCCCCACCGCGTGAGGGTGCCGCCGCACCCGAGGTGCGGACAGCCGATCTCGCCTGCGCCCAGGGCCTGCTCGGCCCACTCGACGGCGCGGACAACGATCATCGGGCTCTCGGGCGACCATGAGGCACCAGGATGGTCTACCACGGTGCGAGCCGGGAAGGGGTCATCTCGTGTTGGCCGCAGGTGCGCGAAACCGCCACTGCGCCAGTCGATCACCCCGGCACGATCGTCCGGCGCCGCGATGATCGCCGAAACGAACCCACACCACCATGGCCCTGGGCACAACCCAGCATCGTCACCACGCCGCCGCGCGAACCCGGCCAAAGCATCCTCACCCCCAGCGCCGGTACCCCTACCCCGACGTGGTCACCCTGAATGCCCGCCAACAACCGCCGAGCGCGACGAGCTGAAGGCCCGTCTTGAGCGCGCCGAGCGACCCCGCGCCATGTCGGCCGCACAGATCAGCGAGTTGGTCGAAGAGTTAGGCGGGCTGTCAGCTGTGCTTGGTGGGGCAACCGGGGCGGAGCGCGCCCAGGTGTACGCGAGCCTGGGCCTGCGTCTTGATTACGACCCGCAACTTCAGCGAGTCACGGCAACTGCCGACCTTAGTCGTGTCGCCGGACGTGTCCGAGGGGGGACTTGAACCCCCACGCCCAGTAATAGGGCACTAGCACCTCAAGCTAGCGCGTCTGCCATTCCGCCACTCGGACCCAAGCCAATTGATTGGCAGCTAAGGCTATCGGATCGGCCTGCCCCCGCCCAAACCTGCCCGGCGACGATGCAGCCCGCATCGCGGGCTGAGGAGCAGGTGGGCAATCCGGCCTGAGCCGGCCGACCTGGCAGGCTCGGGTGGCGTGGCCGCGGCCCTGTTTGCGGGTACGCGAGGCGTAGACCGCGCGCGGCCGCGTCGGTCGCAATGGTAGGAAAGGTGACTGTGAGGGTGCCAACCGAAACACCCGTCGACGACGTGGTGGATGCTGTCAGCAGGTTGATCAGGTTCGACACCACCAACACCGGCGATCTGGAAACCACCAAGGGCGAGGCCGAATGTGCCCGGTGGGTTGCCGCCCAACTAGAGGAGGCCGGCTACCAGGTCGAGTATGTGGAGTCCGGCGCGCCTGGGCGGGGCAATGTGTTCGCGCGCCTCGAGGGTGCCGACAGCGCCCGCGGCGCGCTGCTGATCCACGGACATCTCGACGTTGTGCCCGCCGAGCCGGCCGAGTGGAGCGTGCATCCGTTCTCCGGCGCGATCGAGGACGGCTATGTATGGGGCCGCGGCGCGGTGGACATGAAGGACATGGTCGGCATGATGCTCGTGACCGCCCGCCAATTCCGGCGGGCCGGCGTCGTGCCGCCGCGCGATCTGGTGTTCGCGTTCCTTGCCGACGAGGAAAACGGCGGCAAGTACGGGTCGCACTGGCTGGTCGACAACCGGCCCGACCTGTTCGACGGGGTGACCGAAGCGGTGGGGGAGGTCGGCGGATTCTCGCTGACGGTGCCGCGCCGCGATGGCGGCGAGCGTCGGCTTTATCTCATCGAGACCGCGGAAAAAGGCCTGCACTGGATGCGGCTTACGGCGCGCGGCCGGCCCGGACACGGCTCGATGACCCATGACCACAACGCCGTCACCTGGATCGCCGAGGCGGTCGCTCGGCTGGGTCGTCACCAGTTCCCGCTGACCTTGACAGACAGCGTCGTGGAGTTCCTCACCGCTGTCGGCGAAGAGACCGGGTACGCCTTCGACACCGATGCGCCGGACCTGGAAGGGACCATCGACAAACTCGGCCCGGTTGCCCGCATCATCAAAGCCACCCTGCGCGACACCGCCAATCCCACGATGCTCAAGGCCGGCTACAAAGCGAACGTGGTGCCGGCGACAGCGGAGGCGGTGGTGGACTGCCGCGTGCTTCCCGGCCGGCAAGCCGCGTTCGAGACGGAGGTCGACGAGCTGATCGGCCCCGATGTGACCCGCGAATGGATCACCAACCTGCCGTCGTATGAGACGAGTTTCGACGGTGACCTGGTCGAGGCGATGAACGCCGCGCTGCGAGCCGCGGATCCTGACGCCACGACGGTACCCTACATGCTTTCCGGCGGTACAGACGCAAAAGCCTTCGCGCGCTTGGGTATTCGCTGCTTCGGCTTTATCCCGTTACGGCTGCCGGCGGACCTGGATTTCGCCTCGCTGTTCCACGGCATCGACGAACGGGTACCGGTCGACGCGCTTCGATTCGGCACCGAGGTGCTGACACGCTTCTTGACACACTGCTAGCCGCAAAGTTGAGCCAATCACACGAGAGGGGATCGACCATGATCGCACCGCCCGACCCGTACGCTGCGTTACCCAAATTGCCGTCGTTTCATTTGCAGTCGGCGTCGATCACCAATGGGCAGCCGCTGGCGACGCCGCAGATCAGCGGGATCATGGGTGCCGGCGGCGAAGACGTCAGCCCGCAGTTGAGCTGGTCTGGTTTCCCCGAGCAGACCCGCAGCTTCGCCGTGACGGTCTATGACCCGGATGCACCGACGTTGTCCGGATTCTGGCACTGGGCGGTGGCCAACCTGCCAGCCTCGGTCACCGAGTTGCCCGACGGTGCCGGCGATGGCAGTGAGCTACCGGGTGGCGCGCTGACCCTGGTCAACGACGCCGGGATGCGCCGCTACGTCGGCGCGGCGCCGCCGCCCGGCCACGGCCCCCACCGTTACTACGTCGCCGTGCACGCGGTCGATGTCGAGAAACTTGACCTCAACGAGGATGCCAGCCCGGCATACCTGGGCTTCAACCTGTTCCAGCGTGCGATCGCCCGAGCCGTCATCTACGGAACCTACGAACAGCGGTAGCCGGCCCGCGAGCAGACGCGTAGCTAGCCCGACCCGACGGCCTCGCTCAACGAGGAAAAACCGCCTTCGCGCAGCCGAAGGGCGATGCCGTCGTGAATGTGCTTGGCCCATAAGCCTCCGCCGTAGATGAAACCGGTGTAGCCCTGCAGCAGCGACGCTCCCGCGGTGATGCGGTCCCATGCGTCGTCGACGGTTTCGATGCCGCCGACACTGATCAGGGTCAGCCGGTCACCGACCCGGCCATGGAGTCGCCGCAGCACCTCGGCGGCGCGGTGCGCCAGCGGCGGCCCTGAGATGCCGCCGCTGCCCAGTGCATCGACGCCGGGGGTGCACAGCCCCTCGCGCGACACCGTGGTGTTGGTGGCGACAATCCCGGCCAAACCCAATCCGATTGCCAGGTCAGCGATTTCGTCGAGGTCGGAGTCGGCCAGATCCGGGGCGATCTTCACCAGCACCGGCGTCGAGGTCTCATCGAGTACCGCCGACATGATCTCGCGCAGCGAGTCGACCGCCTGCAGATCGCGCAGCCCGGGGGTGTTCGGCGAGCTGACGTTGGCCACCAAGTATGCGGCCAGCGGCCCGACCAGCCGGGCACTGACCCGGTAGTCGTCTGCGGCGTGCTCGGGCGGCGTGGACTTGGTCTTGCCGATATTGACGCCGATCGGTACGTCGGGAGTTTGCCGTGTCAGCCTGGACGCGAGCGCAGCGGCGCCGCGATTGTTGAAACCCATCCGGTTGAGCAGCGCGCGGTCGGCGGGCAGCCGGAACAGCCGAGGAGCCGGGTTGCCTGGCTGGGCGTGGGCGGTGACGGTGCCGACCTCGGCGTAGCCGAATCCCATCGCGCCCCAGGCTTTCAGCCCGGCGCCGTCTTTATCGAAGCCTGCGGCCAGACCGAGCGGCCCGGGGAAGCGCACCCCGAACACGGTGCTGGCCAGCACCGGATCGGTCGGCGCCAACCGGCTGCTCAGGGTTCGCCGCAGCGGCGCCGCGGCGGTGACGGCCCGCAACGCCGCGAACACCAGCTCATGGCTGCGTTCGGGCGGGACCACGAACAGCAACCGGCGGAGCACGCCATATAGCTGATGAGGGTCGTTGGGCGGGGCGCTCACCGTCACAGTTCCGGCTGGTCGAGCCGGGTACTATCGTGACCATTGTCAGGAGACTTCTTGCGGCGCAACAACACCCGTCTACTTCCATCGGTATACAGCCGCACCCGGGTCAGCTCCCAGCCGCGATACTCGGCTTCGATGGACAGTCGAGTGGAGGCGCTGAGCCTGGTCACCTCGGGCGGCAGGCGCAGCGGCACCCACTCGTATTCGTCGGACATCTCGGTGTCCCACCCCGCCGGCAACCGGCCACCTCGCGCCGCCGTCAATGTGGACCCGCCGCGGCGTGCTCGATGACCTCGACACCGCTGGCGGCACCCGACACCACATACAACGTGCCCGCAGCATCGTCGATCGCCAGCATGTTGGGTTGCCGCACGGTTGGGTACCGTACCTTTTCCAGAGGGATTCCGGTTGACAGATCGTAACCAATGACCATATTCGCCGACGTTTGCGACACCCACGTCAGCCCACGCGATCCCGCCAGCCCGTACGGGGACGCCCGCACCGGATAGGCCTGGCGCAAGATCAGCGGGTCGACACCGAACACCAGCAGCTGGCCGCCGCGGGTGTCGGCCACCAGTAACCGGCCCGCGGGGTCGGTGGCCATGGTGGTGGCACCCTGGCCGGCACGCAATTGCTGCGCGACCTTGCCGTCGACGCCGATTGTGGTGACCGATGTTTGCTCTCGATCCAGCACGGCCAGTGTATTGCCCTGTGCTGCAAGGGAATCGATGTGCGCAAAGACCTTCGTCCGGCCGCGCAGGGCGCCCGTGGCCAGCATGTACACCGACCCGTCGGCGCTGCCCAGCGCTATGGTGCCATCGGCACGGCGGGCGATCGCGGTGAAATCGACGGTCTCCGCACCGCTGACGGCCACTCGGGCGACTCGTCCGGATGACAGATCGACCGCGAAGTAGCCGCCACGGCTGGACAAAAAAGCGTTGCCGCCGCCGTCACCGCTGAGCCCCGTCGCGGGGCCGGGTAGCTCGATGACCCGCGACGGTGTTTGCTGAAAACCCATCAACGTCATGCTGGCGGGTGCGCTGGGGGTCGATCCGCAGGTCAAGATCACCAGCTGTGCTGTGCGGCCGTCGAATATCGCTGCCTGCGGATTACCGTCCAGCGGATGGACCACGCCCGCCGGGGCCTGCGAAAGCGGGGGAGATTGCGCTGGTCGCGCGGCCTCGATCGTGGGCGGGGCTCCCCCGAGCGTCTTCGATGAACATCCCGCCACCAACGTCAGCAAAAACAGCAGGCCAGCGGCCTGCTGACGAATGGCGTATGCGCTCCGTTTGCAGAGTGGCGGCACCGGGTAACTCTCGATTGTCTAGGGAAGTGGCCAGTATAGAAGGGGTAATCGGCGTGAAGCACGATCCTATGGGCCACCGGCGGGCACACCTTCGGCCCGTCGTGCAAGCCAGTGCTCGTGGTCGAGGTAAGGTCGCCATATGAGCGCCGCTGCCCGTCGCCACTTGCCCGATCAAGAGTTTGCTGTCGAGGACATGTGGCGTGGGGTTTTCTCGGACAAGGTGTTTGCCAGCGGCTTTGGGCAGGTCGGCGACGGCCGCAGCTTTGCGTTCCGTATCGAAGGCCAGCGGCTTGTGGCCGAGATATACCGGCCCCGGCTGAGCGGTCCGGTTCCCCGGCCCGAGGACGTCGTCGCCACGGTGCGGCGCAACATGGTCGACGTCGATATCGCCGACCAACGCAGTCTGGCTGCCGCGCTGCGCGACGCGATTGCCCTCGAGCAGATTCGCCACTAGATCACCCGGTACGGTCGTCGTCGTGACTGCGGCGCCGGCGATGTCTTGGTGGCAGGTTGTCGTTTTGGCCGTGGTGCAGGGTCTGACCGAGTTTTTGCCGGTGTCGTCATCGGGCCACCTGGCGATCGTGTCGCGGATCTTCTTTGCCCAGGATGCCGGCGCATCCTTCACCGCGGTCACGCAGTTGGGCACCGAGATCGCGGTGTTGGTCTATTTCGCCCGTGACATAGTGCGGATTGCCAAAGCATGGTTTGCCGGCCTGCTGCTCGCGGCGCATCGTGATGTCGATTACCGGATGGGGTGGCACGTCATCATCGGGACGATCCCGATCTGCATCTTGGGTCTGTTCTTCTCCGACGAGATCCGCTCGGGCGTACGCAACCTGTGGGTGATAGCCACCGCGCTGGTGGCGTTTTCGGCGGTGATAGCGCTGGCCGAGCGCCTCGGCCGGCAAGGCAGGCAAGTCAACCAGCTGACCTGGCGCGACGCGATCGTTGTCGGTGTCGCCCAGACGTTGGCGCTGGTGCCGGGCGTCTCCCGCTCGGGGTCCACGATCAGCGCCGGTTTGTTTCTCGGGCTCGATCGTGAGCTGGCTGCTCGATTCGGTTTCCTGCTCGCCGTTCCGGCGGTGTTCGCGTCCGGATTGTTCTCGCTGCCGGACGCCTTCCACCCGGTGCTCGGGGGCATGAGTGCGACGGGTCCGCAGCTGGTGGTGGCTACCGTGATCGCGTTCGTGGTGGGTCTGGCCGCGGTGGCCTGGTTTCTGCGGTTCCTGCTGCAGCACAGCATGTACTGGTTCGTCGGCTACCGGGTGGCCGCCGGTGTGGGCGTGCTGATCTTGTTGGCAACAGGAGGGGTGAGCGCGGGTTGACCATCGTCTTGTTGCGCCACGGCCGGTCCACCTCGAACACCGCGCATGTGTTGGCCGGCCGCTCCGAGGGCGTCGATCTCGACGACAAAGGCCGACGGCAAGCCACGGAATTGGTGGACCGAATCGCTGAGCTGCCGATCCGGGCGGTGGTGTGCTCACCGCTGCTGCGCTGTCGGCGCACAATCGAGCCGCTCGCTGAAGCGCTTGGTCTCGAGCCTGTCTTCGACGACCGGTTCGCCGAAGTCGACTACGGCGAATGGACGGGCCGCAAAATCGGCGATTTGGTCTCCGAGCCGCTGTGGAGCGTCGTTCAGGCGCATCCCAGCGCGGCGGTGTTTCCCGGCGGTGAGGGGCTGGCGCAGGTGCAGACGCGTGCGGTGGCCGCCGTCCGCGACCACGACGCGCGGCTGGCCGAGCAGCACGGCGCCGACGCGCTGTGGCTGGCCTGTACGCACGGCGACATCATCAAGGCGGTTGTCGCCGACGCGCTCGGCCTACATCTGGACGGTTTCCAGCGGGTTTCCGCCGATCCGGCATCGATGAGTGTGATCCGCTACACGCCGCTACGCCCATTCGTGCTGCACGTCAACCACACTGGCCCGCGACTGACGTCCGCATTGACGGCGGCTGGATCGCCAGACGGTGACGCGCCGCCCGGCGACGCGGTTGTTGGCGGCTCGACGGACTGAGCGCACAATTTACGCTTGAGCCGCAACTGCCGGTATTTTGGAATTGCCATGCCTCGCGCGATTCACGTCTTCCGCTCGCCCGACCGATTCGTCGCCGGGACCGTTGGCCAGCCCGGAAACCGCACCTTCTATCTGCAGGCGGTGCACGACTCTCGGGTGGTCTCGGTGGTGCTGGAGAAGCGGCAGGTGGCAGTGCTTGCAGAGCGGATCGGCGCGCTGCTGTTAGAAGTCAACCGCAGATTCGGCACACCGGTTCCGCCGGAGACCGGCGAGGTCGAAGACCTTAGCCCGTTGATCACACCGGTCGACGCCGAGTTTCGGGTCGGCACCATGGGCCTGGGGTGGGACTCCGAGGCGCAAACCGTGGTCGTTGAACTGCTGGCCGTCAGCGACACCGAGCTCGACGAATCCGTGGTGCTCGACGACACCGAAGAGGGGCCCGACGCGGTGCGGGTGTTCCTTACACCGGAGTCGGCGCGGGAGTTTGCCACCCGTTCCACCCGTGTCATTTCCGCGGGCCGTCCGCCGTGCCCGCTGTGCGATGAACCGCTGGATCCCGACGGACACATCTGTGCGCGGACCAACGGCTACCGGCGCAGCGCAATGCTCGGTCCCGACGATGACGCGCAAGCCTGACGATCGCGAGGCGCTGCGACGCGGCGAGCTGACCGTCCTGGGACGTATTCGCTCCGCCAGCAACGCCACGTTTCTGTGCGAATCGACGCTGGACGGCACAGGCGTGCACTGTGTGTACAAGCCGATCGCCGGTGAGCAACCGCTGTGGGATTTTCCGCACGGCACGCTGGCCGGTCGAGAACTCGGCGCGTACCTGGTGTCGACGCACTTAGGCTGGAACATCGTGCCGTACACCATCATTCGGCACGGCCCGGCCGGTCCGGGCATGCTGCAGCTGTGGGTGGACCAACCCGGTGACGCAGCTGGTTCAGACCCCGTGCCCGGACCCGACCCGGTCGACCTGGTTCCGGCCGACCGGATGCCGGCCGGCTATCTGCCGGTGCTACGGGCGTATGACTATGCCGGCGAGCCGGTTTCGCTGGTGCACGCCGACGACATTCGACTGTGGCGGATGGCGGTGTTCGACGTGTTGATCAACAACGCGGACCGCAAGGGTGGCCACGTGCTCCGCGGTGTGGACGGCGGTATTTACGGCGTCGACCACGGAGTGTGCCTGCACGTCGAGGATAAGCTGCGCACGGTGCTGTGGGGGTGGGCCGGCAAGCCGGTGGACGACAGCACTCTGGACAAGGTCGCCACACTGGTCGACGCGCTGGTCGGCCCGCTGGGGGATGCCTTGGCCGAACACATCACCAGCGCCGAGATCGCGGCGCTGCGCTTGCGTGCTCGCGCCCTGCTGGACAATCCGGTGATGCCCGGCCCGGACCGGCGCCGCCCGATTCCCTGGCCCGCGTTCTGAGCTTCGCCGAACCCACCTGGATACTGGACACCGATGGGCCCAGACGTAACGGACGCGGCGCTCGCCGCCGACCTGGCCGAGCAGGCGGGAGAGCTGCTGCTCGCTGTGCGCGACCAGGTCGGCTTCAGCCACCCGTGGCTGCTCGGCGATGCCGGTGACAGCCAAGCCAATTCGCTGTTGCTGGCGCGGCTGCGCGCCGAGCGCCCGGCCGACGCGGTGCTGTCCGAGGAGGCCTACGACGACCTGGTCCGATTGCGGGCCGAGCGGGTTTGGATCGTCGACCCACTGGACGGCACGCGGGAATTCTCCCAGCCGGGCCGCGACGACTGGGCCGTGCATGTGGCGTTATGGCAGCGCTCCGGCGGTGGAGGCGGCCCGAACGGTGCGATCACCGACGCCGCCGTTGCCTTGCCCGCAATGGGGCAGCTACACCGCAGCGACACCGTCACCGCGCCGACAGCGGTGCATTCCGGACCCATCCGCATCACCGCCAGCTCCAACCGGCCGCCCGCGGTGCTGGATCACCTGGCCCGGCAGCTGGACGTGGCGTTCCTGCGGATCGGTTCGGCAGGTGCTAAGGCGATGTCGGTAGTGCGCGGCGACGCCGACGCCTACGTCCACGCCGGCGGTCAGTGGGAATGGGACTCGGCCGCGCCGGCCGGGGTGGTGCTGGCCGCAGGTCTGCACGCGTCACGGCTGGACGGATCCGAGCTGGTGTACAACCGGCCCGACCCGTATTTGCCCGACTTCCTGATGTGCCGCCCCGAACTCGCCGAGCTCCTACTGGGTGCCATCCGGCTGGCCAGCTGAGCCGGCACACGCTTTAGGCTCAACGGTATGCAGTCCTGGCCTTCGGCAGCGCTACCGACGCTGCCGGGACGCGGCCCGGAGTTGCGGCTCTATGACACCTCCGACCGGCAGGTGCGCCCGGTGGCTGCCGGACCGGCGGCCACGATGTACGTGTGCGGGATCACGCCGTATGACGCCACCCACCTCGGCCACGCCGCCACGTATCTGGTCTTCGACCTGATACAGCGGGTGTGGCTGGATCTCGGACATGACGTGCACTACGTGCAGAACATCACCGATGTCGACGATCCATTGCTCGAGCGGGCCAACCGTGACGGCCTGGACTGGCGCGACCTGGCGGCCCGTGAGGTGTCGCTGTTCCGCGATGACATGGCGGCGCTGCGGGTGCTGCCGCCACGCGAGTACGTCGCGGCGACCGAGGCGGTGGCCGAAGTCGTGGAGCTGGTGGAAAAGATGCTGGCTTCGGGCGCTGCGTACGTCGTCGACGACCCCGACTATCCGGATGTGTACTTCCGCGCCGACGCCACACTGCAATTCGGCTATGAATCCGGTTACGACCGCGACACCATGCTGGCGCGCTTCGCCGAGTGCGGCGGCGACCCGGACCGGCCGGGCAAGACCGACCAGCTCGACGCGCTGTTGTGGCGTGCCGCGCGGCCCGGCGAGCCGAGTTGGCCGTCGCCGTTCGGCCCGGGCCGACCCGGGTGGCACGTCGAGTGCGCGGCGATCGCGCTCAGCCGGATCCGCAGCGGCCTGGACATCCAGGGCGGCGGCAGCGATCTGATCTTTCCGCATCACGAGTTCACCGCCGCACACGCCGAATGTGTCAGCGGCGAGCGACGATTCGCCCGCCATTACGTGCACGCGGGCATGATCGGCTTGGACGGGCACAAGATGTCCAAGAGCCGCGGCAACCTGGTTCTGGTGTCGGGGTTGCGCGCCCAGGGCATCGAGCCGTCGGCCATCCGGCTGGGCCTGCTGGCCGGGCACTATCGGTCCGACCGCGACTGGGGCGCCGGCGTGCTCCAGGCGGCCACTGCGCGGCTGCATCGGTGGCGGTCCGCGACGGCGCTGCCCGCCGCACCGGATGCCGCCGACGCCGTTGCCCGGGTGCGCCGCTATCTCGCCGACGACCTTGATACCCCCAAAGCCCTTGCTGCACTTGATGGTTGGGCCACCGACGCGCTGGAATACGGTGGCCACGACGCCGAGGCGCCGCAAACCGTGGCTGCGGCGGTGGATGCGCTGCTGGGAGTGGACCTGCATTCACCGCAGCGGTAGGTTGCGCCAATGACCTCAGTGAACTCGCAAGTCGTCTTCATCACCGGTGGTGGCCATGGAATCGGGGCGGAGGTAGCCCGGCGGTTGCACGCCAAGGGCGGCAAACTGGTGTTGACAGACCTGGACGCGGGCGCATTGGCGGCGATGGCCGGTGAGTTCGGCGGCGACGAGCGGGTACTTACCGCGACGGCCGACGTGCGCGATCTCGCCGCCATGCAGGCCGCGGCGAACCAGGCCGTCGAAAAGTTCGGCGGTATCGATGTCGTGATCGCCAACGCCGGCATCGCCAGCTACGGATCGGTGCAACAGGTCGACCCGGAGACATTCCGGCGGGTCCTCGACGTCAACCTGCTCGGTGTCTTCCACACCGTGCGCGCCACGCTGCCGTCGGTGCTCGACCGCCGCGGCTACGTGCTGATCGTCTCGTCGCTGGCTGCGTTCGCGGCCGCGCCCGGGATGATGCCCTACGACGCGTCGAAGGCGGGCGTCGAGCACCTCGCCAACGCGCTGCGCCTGGAGGTCGGCCACCGGGGGATCGGCGTCGGCTCGGCGCACATGTCCTGGATCGACACCGCCCTGGTCCGCGACAGCAAGGCCGATCTGCCGTCATTCACCGAGCTGCTGGCTCGGCTGCCCTTCCCGCTGAACAAGACGACCTCGGTGGACGCCTGTGCGGCGGCCTTCGTCAAGGGCATCGAGCATCGCAAACGCCGGGTTTATTGTCCGGGCTGGGTGAGGTGGTTCCGCTGGCTCAAGCCGGTACTGTCCACCCCGTTCGGCGAGGGCGCAGTGTCGAAAACCGCGATGGAACTTCTGCCCCGGATGGACGCCGAAGTGGCCGCGCTGGGCCGCTCCACCAGCGCCACCAATGAGGCGCTGGAGAAGCGCTGAGAGGGGTGGGCCGAGTGTGGGATTGAAGCACGCTTTCGCGGCCAGGCAGCGTGTCAAAAGTCCACACTCGCGCAGACTAGTTAGCGGCCGAAGCCCGGCCGGCGGCGGCGCAGGTAGCGCTCGAACTCGGCGGCCAGCGCGTCGCCGTCGATCTTGCCCAGCGCCTCGTTCATGTCGACCTCGGCGTCACCGCGTTGCTCCAACGACTGCACGTACTCGGCAATTTCGTCGTCCTCGGCGGTCATCTCACTGACCGCCTGCTCCCACTCCTCGGCCTGAGTGGGCAAGTCGGCCAGCGGTACCTCGATATCGAGCACATCCTCGACGCGTTGCAGCAACGCCACGGTCGCTTTGGGATTGGGCGGGTGCGACACGTAATGCGGAACTGCCGCCCAGAACGTCACCGCGGGGATGCCGGCCGCCACGCACGCGTCCTGAAACACGCCGGCGATGCCCGTCGGACCCTCGTAGCGGGTTTCCTGCAGACCGAAGCGACGCGCCGACTCGGGGGAGTAAGCCGCCCCCGACACCGGCACCGGTCGGGTGTGCGGCGTGTCGGCCAGCAGCGCGCCCAGGATCACCACGGTGTCGACGTTGAGCTTGTCGGCGACGGCCAACAGTTCCGCGCAGAACGTGCGCCAACGCATATTCGGCTCGACGCCGTGCATCAGCACGATGTCGCGGTCGGTGCCCGGCGGACGGCAGTGCGATATCCGCATCGATGGCCACACCAATTCCCGTGTGACGCCATCGACCTGCCGAATGACCGGGCGGTTCACCTGATAGTCGTAGTACGCCTCGTCGTCGATCTCGACGATCGGGTCGGCTTCCCAGATGGCGTCCAGGTGCTCCACGGCGTCACTGGCCGCGTCACCGGCGTCGTTCCACCCTTCGAACGCCGCCACGACGATCGTGTTGTGCAGTTCGGGCAGCGTTGCGCTGATGTCCGGCGAGGTCACGCAATCAGCGTACGGCCTGATCTGGCGTCCAGGTGGGCGAGCGCCGTCAACCGCCCGAGCATTTTGCATAGACCGGCTATGCTTGCCCCGATGACTTCCGCCGGGCGGGTCGGATCGAGCTGGGCGTCCAGACGTCGGGTGACGACGTAGACTTTTCGCCGTCGAGAGGCGTTGCAACGGTTCTCCGGTCCCTGCCGGTATCCGCCACGCTCGGCAGAGTCAAGGACGCCTTCCGCTACGGAAGGAACGTATGTGAGCGCCCCCCAAAACGTCCCGGCGTCGCAGACCTTCGTGCCAAACATCCGCCCCGACTGCACCGACGAACTGAGGGCGGCTCTGCGCCAGCGAATCATGGTGATCGACGGTGCAATGGGCACGGCGATCCAGCGGGACCGGCCGGACGAGGCCGGCTACCGCGGCGAGCGGTTCACGGAGTGGCCCACCGCTCTCCAGGGCAACAACGACCTGCTCAACCTGACGCAGCCGCAGATCGTCGAGGGGATCCACCGCGAATACCTCGAGGCGGGCGCCGACATCCTGGAAACCAACACGTTCAACGCGAACGCGATCTCGCTCTCCGACTACGACATGGCGGACCTGAGCTACGAACTGGACTACGCCGGCGCCGCCCTGGCGCGGGCGGCCGCCGACGAATTCAGCACCCCGGAAAAGCCCCGCTACGTCGCCGGAGCCATCGGGCCGACGACGCGGACCGCGTCGATCTCGCCGGACGTCAACGACCCCGGAGCCCGCAACGTCTCCTACGACCAGCTGGTCGCCGCCTACCTCGAAGCCGCCAACGGCCTGGTCGACGGTGGCGCCGACCTCCTCATCATCGAGACAATCTTCGACTCGCTGAACGCCAAGGCGGCGGTGTTCGCCGTCGAGACGCTGTTCGAGGACCGCGGACGCCGCTGGCCGGTGATCATCTCGGGCACCATCACCGATGCTTCCGGACGGACGTTGTCCGGCCAGGTCACCGAAGCATTCTGGAATGCGACCAGGCACGCCAAGCCGATCGCCGTCGGCCTGAACTGCGCCCTGGGCGCGCCGGAGATGCGGCCCTACATCGCCGAGATGTCGAGGATCGCGGACACTTTCGTCTCCTGCTATCCGAACGCCGGCCTGCCCAACGCCTTCGGCGAGTACGACGAGTCCCCGGAGTGTCAGGCCGGCTACCTCGCCGACTTCGCCGAGGCCGGCCTGGTCAACCTGGTCGGTGGTTGCTGCGGAACGGCGCCGCCCCACATCGCCGAAATCGCCAAGGTCGTCGAGGGCAAACCGCCGCGCGAGCTGCCGAAGATCGAGGTGGCCACCCGGCTCTCGGGCCTGGAGCCGCTCAACATCACCGACGACTCCCTGTTCGTGAACATCGGTGAGCGCACCAACATCACCGGCTCCGCCCGGTTCCGCAACCTGATCAAGGCCGAGGACTACGACACCGCATTGTCGGTCGCCCTGCAGCAGGTCGAGCTCGGTGCGCAGGTCATCGACATCAACATGGACGAAGGCATGATCGACGGCGTCGCCGCGATGGACCGGTTCACCAAGCTGATCGCGGCCGAGCCGGACATCAGCCGCGTCCCGGTGATGATCGACTCCTCCAAGTGGGAGGTCATCGAGGCGGGCCTGAAGAACGTGCAGGGCAAGCCGATCGTCAACTCGATCTCCATGAAGGAGGGCGAGGAGAAGTTCATCCGCGAAGCACGGCTGTGCCGCAAGTACGGCGCCGCCGTCGTCGTGATGGCCTTCGACGAACAGGGCCAGGCCGACAACCTGGAGCGCCGCATCCAGATCTGCGGGCGCGCCTACCGGATCCTGACCGAAGAGGTCGGCTTCCCGGCCGAGGACATCATCTTCGACCCGAACTGCTTCGCGCTGGCAACCGGTATCGAGGAGCACGCGACGTACGGGATCGACTTCATCGAGGCCTGCGCCTGGATCAAGGAGAACCTTCCCGGCGTGCACATCTCCGGCGGCATCTCGAACGTGTCGTTCTCGTTCCGGGGCAACAACCCGGTCCGCGAGGCGATTCACGCGGTCTTCCTGTACCACGCCATCAAGGCCGGCCTCGACATGGGCATCGTCAACGCCGGTGCGCTGGCGCCGTACGACTCGATCGACCCCGAGTTGCGGGATCGCATCGAGGATGTCGTCCTGAACCGTCGCGACGACGCGGCCGAACGGCTCCTGGAAATCGCCGAGCGGTTCAACACGTCCGGAGAAGCCTCCGGGCAAGAGGGCGACAGCGCGGCGACCGAGTGGCGCAGTCTCGGCGTCCGCGAGCGGATCACGCACGCTCTGGTCAAGGGCATCGACGCCCACGTCGATGCCGACACCGAGGAATTGCGGGCCGAGATCGCCGCCGCAGGTGGTCGCCCGATCGAGGTGATCGAGGGCCCGCTGATGGACGGCATGAACGTGGTCGGTGACCTCTTCGGCTCCGGCAAGATGTTCCTGCCCCAGGTGGTGAAGTCGGCCCGGGTGATGAAGAAGGCCGTTGCATACCTGCTGCCATACATCGAGGCGGAAAAAGAAGAGTCCGGCGCTGCAGCGGGGAAAGAGACCAACGGCACGATCATCATGGCGACCGTGAAGGGCGACGTCCACGACATCGGCAAGAACATCGTCGGGGTCGTCCTGCAGTGCAACAACTACGAGGTGATCGACCTTGGTGTGATGGTGCCTGCGAGCAAGATCCTGGACGCGGCGAAGAAGCACAACGCCGACATCATTGGGCTGTCCGGCCTGATCACCCCGTCGCTAGACGAGATGGTCAACTTCGCCGTCGAGATGGAACGCGAGGGGCTTGCGATCCCGCTGCTGATCGGTGGCGCGACCACCTCGCGCGCTCACACGGCCGTGAAGGTGGCGCCGCGTCGTAGCGGTCCGGTGGTCTGGGTCAAGGACGCTTCCCGGTCGGTGCCGGTCGCTGCTGCGCTCCTCGACCCCAAGCAGCGTCCGGCCTTGCTGGAGGCCACCGAGGCCGACTATGCATCCCTGCGCGAACGGCACGCCCAGAAGAACGAGCGGCCGATGCTGACCCTGGAGAAGGCCCGCGCGAACCGGACGCCGATCCAGTGGGACGGCTACACACCGCCGGTGCCCGCCGCGGGGATCGGCGTGCGGGAGTTCGAGAATTACGATCTCGCCGAGCTGCGTGAGTACATCGACTGGCAGCCGTTCTTCAACGCCTGGGAGATGAAGGGCAGGTTCCCCGACATCCTCAACAACCCGGTCTCGGGCCAGACTGCCCGCAAGCTGTACGACGACGCCCAGGAGATGCTCGACACCCTGATCAAGGAGAAGTGGCTGACTGCCAACGGGGTGGTCGGCTTCTTCCCGGCGAACGCGGTCGGCTCGGGTATTGAAGACGTCGAGGTCTACACCGACGACACCCGTACCGAGGTGCTGACCACGCTGCACAACCTGCGCCAGCAGGGCGAGCACCGGGAGGGCATCCCGAACCGGTCGCTGGGCGACTACATCGCGCCCAAGGACACCGGTCTGGCTGACTACGTCGGCGCCTTCGCTGTCACCACGGGGCTCGGCAGCGGTGACAAGATCGCGGAGTTCAAGGCAGCCAACGACGACTACAACGCGATCCTGCTGGAGTCGATCGCCGATCGGCTGGCAGAGGCGTTCGCCGAACGGATGCACCAACGGGTCCGCAAGGAGTTCTGGGGATTCCAGCCGGACGAGCAGCTGGACAACGAGGCACTCATCGGTGAGAAGTACGTGGGAATCCGCCCTGCCCCTGGCTACCCGGCCTGCCCGGAGCACACCGAGAAGGTGACGCTCTGGAAGTTGATGGATGTCCGGGAGCGCGCCGGCATCGAGTTGACCGAGTCGATGGCGATGTGGCCCGGCGCCGCCGTCAGCGGCTGGTATTTCTCGCACCCGCAGTCGCAGTACTTCGTGGTCGGCCGGATGGCCCAGGACCAGGTCGCCGACTACGCGAAGCGCAAGGGCTGGACTCTGGCCGAAGCCGAGCGCTGGCTCGCCCCCAATCTCGGCTACAACCCGGAGGACTGAGCCCTCGACATGGTCATTGACGACGCCGGCGGCCAGTCCGTACCGGCAACGGACGAGGACCTACCCGTCGATCCCCGCGCCGCGCGCGCTGCCTTCCAGTCCGCGGTGCGCTACGCGTCGGTGGCCGCGATCGGCGGATTGCTGTTCGGCTACGACATTTCGACGACCAACCGCGCAGTCACGGCGCTGCAAGCCACCTTTCACATCGGCAACGGGATCCTGGGTTTCGCCGCGGCCTCGGCGGTGCTGGGTGCCGCGGTCGGAGCGGTGTGGGCCGGCCGGATCGGCGACCGGTTGGGCCGCCTGTCGATGATGAAGCTCTCGGCGGCTGCGCTTTTCGTGTGCGGGCTTGGTGCCGGGTTGGCAGCCAGCATATGGATGTTCATCGTCTTCCACCTCATCGGCGGAATCGGCATCGGCTTCTCCTCGGTTGCGGCTCCGGCCTACATCGCCGAGGTCTCACCCCCACGGTTCCGCGGCCGGCTCGGTTCGCTGCAGCAGCTCGCCATCGTCATCGGACTGTTTGGGGCATTGGCGCTGACCTGGGTGCCTTTTCATCTCGCCGGCGGATCAGGCGAACCGCTCTGGCTGGGTATGGCCGCCTGGCGGTGGACGTTCTTCGGCGAGATGATCCCGGCGCTTGCCTATTTCGCGCTGTTGTTAACCATTCCCGAGTCACCGCGCTATCTGGTTGTTAGGCAACGTATTCCGCAGGCCAGTCAGGTGCTTTCCACGCTGCTGGGTGAACGCGACGCCCAGTACACCATTGCCCGGATCGCCGGGACTCTCGAGCAAGAGAAGGCTGCGTCGTGGCGCGATCTGCGCAAGCCGACCGGCGGCCTGTACGGCATCGTCTGGGTCGGCCTGGGGCTGGCGGTCTTTCAGCAGTTCGTCGGCATCAACGTGATCTTCAACTACTCCGATTTACTCTGGGAAGCAGTGGGATTCGGCAAGAATTCGTCGTTCACCATAGGTCTGGTGACCACCGGGGTCAACGTGCTGATCACCTTGGTGGCGATCGCGCTGATCGACCGGCTCGGTCGCAGGCCGCTGCTGCTGGCGGGCTCGGCGGGCATGTCGCTGATGCTGATCACAATGACGGACGTATTCGCCGGCGCACCCGTCCGCAACGGTCAGCCACAACTCGACGGGGCTTCCGGGATCGTCGCGCTAGTGGCGGCCGACTTATTCGTGGTCGCGTTCGCGGTGTCCTGGGGACCGGTGTTATGGGTGCTGCTGGGCGAGATGTTCCCCAACCGGATCCGGTCGGCTGCGCTGGGCCTGGCTTCGGGTGCGCAGTGGATGGCCAGCTGGACCATCGCGGTGACGTTCCCGGCGCTGCGTCACGCGCTCGGCTTGGCCTACGGTTTCTATACGACGTGTGCGGCGCTGTCGTTGTTTTTCGTGTGGCGATGGGTACGCGAGACCAACGGCGTTTCGCTGGAAGACATGCCCGACGAAGTGCGGTGAGAGCTTTTGATTTCCTGGGCGAGCGTGCGTGTCTGTGCGTCGACACGCCGTGAACGCCGTCATTCTGCGCACGCTCGCGGTGGGACGGGGAGCGCCAACAATACGGAAACCTCCGTGACTAGGCTTAGCCGGCCATGAAACAATCGCTGCCCGTGAAGACCTTTGAGGATCTGTTTGCCGAGCTCGGCGAGCGTGCCCGCAGCCGCCCGCCCGGCAGCTGCACCGTGGCCGCGCTGGACGCCGGTGTGCATGCGGTGGGCAAGAAGGTGCTGGAGGAGGCGGGCGAAGTGTGGCTGGCGGCCGAGCACGAACCCGACGACGCACTCGCAGAGGAGATTAGTCAGTTGCTGTATTGGACCCAGGTGCTGATGATCGCCCGCGGGCTGACGCTCGATGCCGTGTACGGGAAGCTGTAGATGGTAACGCTGCATCGGAACGGCTCGACGAGACTGCGGGTGGCGGTTCCGAACAAGGGCGCCTTGAGCGAGCCGGCCGTCGAGATTCTCGCTGAGGCCGGTTACCGTCGTCGGACCGATCCCAAGGACTTGACCGTCGTCGACCCGCACAACCACGTCGAGTTCTTTTTCCTGCGGCCCAAAGACATTGCAATCTATGTCGGGTCCGGAGAGCTCGACTTGGGAATAACCGGACGGGATTTGGCGCGGGAATCCGGCGCGCCGGTACACGAGCGACTGGCGCTCGGGTTCGGGTCGTCGTCGTTTCGTTACGCCGCGCCGACCGGACGCGATTGGACCATCGAGGATCTGGCCGGCCGGCGAATCGCCACCGCATACCCGAACCTGGTGCGAGAAGACTTGGCGGCCCGCGGGATTGACGCGACCGTGATCCGCCTCGACGGCGCCGTGGAGATCTCCGTGCAACTCGGCGTGGCCGACGCGATCGCCGATGTGGTGGGGTCGGGTCGCACCTTGAACCTGCACAACTTGGTGGCCTTCGGTGACGTAGTCTGCGATTCAGAGGCGGTGCTGATCGAACAGGCCGACGCCGATACTGCTGACACCGGGCCGGAGGCCGCGGCTCGTGAGCAGCTGGCCGCCCGCGTCCAGGGTGTGGTGTTCGGTCAACAGTATTTGATGCTCGACTACGACTGCCCGCGCGGGGTGCTTGACGAAGCCACCTCCATCACACCGGGATTGGAGTCACCGACAATCGCCCCGCTCGCCGATCCCGACTGGGTGGCGGTTCGTGCGCTGGTGCCGCGTCGAGACGTCAACGCGCTCATGGACGAGCTGGCCACCATCGGGGCGAAGGCGATCCTGGCCTCGGACATCCGGTTCTGTCGCTTCTGATCTTGCACGCGCCGGTGTAGCCCAGCTGTGCTGTGTTAACGTCCCGCTAGAGCCGCGTTGTTTTGTCGAGCCCGGGACGGTCGCCGTGACGCATGTCTATGTTCTGCTTCTAGCGCTGGGAATCGGTGTGGTGGCCGGGTTGCGGTCCATGACAGCTCCAGCGGTAGTCGCGTGGGCGGCTGCGCTGCACTGGATCAACCTCAATGGAACGTGGGCATCCTGGCTGGCGCATCCGATCACGGTTGCCATCATCACGGTCGTTGCCGTCGGTGAACTGGTTGTCGACAAACTTCCCAAGACACCCAGCCGCGTGGCACCGCCGTCGTTCGTTGCCCGGATTGCCTTGGGCGCCTTCGCCGGCGCGGTACTCGGCACGGCATGGGGATACAAGTGGGGCAGCGCCGGCGCCGGCGCCATCGGTGCCGTGCTCGGCACGCTGGGCGGCTACGAGGCGCGCAGTCGCCTGGTCGCCTCGCATGGCCACGACCTGCCGATAGCGCTGCTCGAGGATGCGGTCGCGGTGCTGGGTGGATTCGCACTTGCCGCAGTGACAGCGGCTCTGTGACAACGCGTAATTACGCCGCCGGATCTGCTTGCTGCAGAACGGTGTCCGCGTCACCGTCATCAGGATGCTTCGGCCAACCCGGGTAGGGCGGCGGCGTGCCGCCAAACACCGGGCAATGCGCGTGATGCGCGCACCAGTCGCATAGCCGTGACGGTCTGGGCCTGAAATCACCTGTCGCACCGGCAGATTGGATTGCCCGCCAAATCGCCATCAGTGTCTTCTCGAATCGCAGCAGCTCATCTTCGTCGGGGGAGTAGTCCAGCAGCTGGCCGTCCGCCAGGTAGATCAGCCGCAGCCTGGTCGGCAGTACGCCCCGTGAGCGCAGCAACGCCACCGCATAGAACTTCATCTGGAACATGGCCTTGAACTCCGCCAGCGCCCGTGCTTCCGTAGGTGCCTTGCCGGTCTTGTAATCCACGACCCGCAGTTCGCCGGTGGAAGCGACATCGATCCGGTCGATGATCCCGCGCAGCAGCGTGCCGTCGGCAAGCTCGACCTCGATGCGCTGTTCGCAGCTTTGCGGGTCGAACCGGGTCGGATCTTCCAACCGGTAGTAGCCGAACAGCAAGGCGCGGGACTCGTCGAGGAGTTGGGCCTGTTGCTCGGTGTCCAGCGCGGTGGCCAGCTCGGGTTCCGCACCGATCACCTGCTCCCACGCCGGGCCGACGAGTGCACCGGCGGTCTGTGGGCCGCGTTCGGTGGCGGGACGGTTGTACAGCTGCTCCAGAGCGGCATGTACCACCGAGCCCCGCAGTTGTGCGGTTGACGGCAGCTCGGGCAGCCGATCGATGGCCCGGAACCGGTAGAGCAGCGGGCATTGCTTGAAGTCGGCCGCCCGCGACGGCGACAGCGCCGGTCTTGGTGACGGCCGGGCTGTGTTGCCCGGGTCGGGGCTGCTCATACCCGCAGCCTAGGGGCGACCTCCGACAACCCCGCGCACCTTTCCCGGCGCGTCTGCTGGCACGCTAGACAGCTGTGTCTGCAACCGGGCCGTTCGCCGCGGGTGACCGCGTCCAGCTCACCGACGCCAAGAGCCGGCACTACACGATGCTGCTGCGCGTCGGCGCTGAATTCCACACCCACCGGGGTGCGATCGCGCACGACGCGGTGATCGGACTGCCAGAAGGCAGCGTGGTCAAATCGACCAGCGGTGACCCCTTTCTGGTGTTGCGTCCGCTGCTGGTGGACTACGTGATGTCGATGCCGCGCGGTGCCCAGTTGATCTACCCCAAGGACGCCGCTCAGATTGTGCTCGAGGGTGACATCTTCCCCGGCGCCCGAGTGTTGGAGGCCGGCGCCGGTTCCGGGGCGCTGACCTGTTCGCTGCTGCGCGCCGTCGGGCCCGACGGGCGGGTGATCTCCTACGAGGTGCGCGCCGACCATGCCGAGCATGCCCGCCGCAATGTGGAGACCTACTTCGGCGGCGCCCCGGCCAACTGGCAACTGATCATCAGCGATGTGGCCGGCGCCGAGCTGGCCGCGGGGTGCATCAACCGGGTGGTGCTCGACATGCTGGCGCCGTGGGATGTGCTCGACAACGTGGCGCGGGTGCTGGTCGCCGGCGGGGTGCTGGTCGTCTACCTGGCCACCGTCACGCAGCTGTCGAAGACCGTGGAGGCGCTGCGCGAGCAGCAGTGCTGGACTGAGCCGCGGGCCTGGGAGACGCTGCAAAGAGGTTGGAACGTCGTCGGATTGGCGGTACGCCCGCAGCACAACATGCGCGGCCATACCGGATTCCTGGTGTCCGCGCGTCGACTGGCTCCCGACACCGTCACGCCGACTCCGTTGCGCCGCAAGCGCTAAGCCGCGGCTAATCGTCGGTGCGCTGCAGACCGCGGCGCACCGACAACAATTCGAACTCCGGGTGGGCGGCCACCAGCCGTTCGGCCGCGTCGAGCACATCGACGGCGTGGTGGCGATCGGCCGATGCCATCGCCACTCCGATGCCTGCCCGTCGGTAGAGCTGATGCGACCCGGTTTCGGCGGCTGACACGCTGAACTTTCGCGCTAACTCCGCCACCACCGGACGGATCACCGATCGCTTCTGCTTGAGTGAGCGCACATCACCCAGCAGCACATCGAACTCCAGCCACCCGATCCACATCGCCGGGTCAGTGTCCTGGTGTCGACGCCGGAGGCGCGAGCCGATCGGTCCCGAAAGCCAGCAGCACGTAGGCAGTTCGCGCCGACAGCTGCCAACCACCTTGGTATGGCGTGAATTCCATCGGGAAGGAGAACGTGGGCACGCCGCGATTGGGTGAGCTGATGTTCACGTTGGCCATCACATCTGCCGGATCCCGGTCTGACCATGCGACGTCTCGCACATCGAACGTCGTAGGCGCGAAGCCGCCGCCCAGCAGTGCCATGGCGAACTGGTCGAGCACGGCAGCGTTGTCGGGGCCGGCACCTTGGACCAGGCTCAGCTTCTGGCTGCCGGGCACCGACGGATCGGCCAGCCGGTACAGCACGTCGGCCAGGGCATCGGGCCGCGGCAGCGGAGCGACCTGCGCAACCGCCGTCGACGTCAGCGCCGGCGGCGGCACGGTGTCCGGGGACGCGCGGTGCTCATCGCCCGAGCACCCCGACAGCCCAACCGTCCCCATAATCATTGCGGTGCGCAGGACTGCGGTGAGGTGGCGGCCCATCCAGCAGCTGTCAGCCGCCCGCCGACTGCACGGATTTGATCAGCGTCATTGCCGAGGTGCGCGACAGCTTCCAGCCGCCTTGGTCGACGAACGTGATGTTCTCGGTTGTGGGGGCCAAGTGCGGACCCGAAGCCGTGACACTGGCCGATGCTGCGGCCGGACCGGCGGGGGCGATATTGGTGATGTTGAACGTCAACGGCAGGCTGCCGCGGGCCGCGGCCTGCTGCAGCTTCTTGTCGGCGTAGTGGCCCTCGACCCCGCCGACCCCGCCCTCGACCAGGTTGCTCTTACTGGCGAACGGCACGCTCGGATCCTGCAGGCTGTTGAGCAGGCCGATCAACACGTCGAGAGTGGGCAAATCGGCGCCGGGCGGTACCGGGTCCAGCGGCAGCGGCGCACTGAAAACCACCGGCGCAACCGCAGGCAACGTGGCCGTAACAGATGCAACGCAGGTCACATCAGCGGCCGCGGCGCCGATTGCCGCAATAGCCGCCACGCCCGTGGCAAGGGATTTCAGGGTCACGAAAGTCCTCTCGATCAGGCCGACTCAACGAGATGTTAACGCTGATGCCAGTGTGCCCCATTTCGAGTTCCCGCATGAATTGGAAATCGCCGGTAGCGTTGATGTGTTCGCCGCACCACATTCGGGAGCGGGAAAGGAGCGCATCATGGGTGAGTCAGAGCGCGAAACGTTCGGTAGCCCTCGCGAACCGGACCTGTCCAGCGAGGACGCGGCCGAGCTCGAGGAGCTGCGGCGCGAGGCGGCGATACTGCGCGAGCAACTCGAGAATGCTGTCGCAACGCAGAGTGCCGGACGCAGCCCCCGCGATATTCACCAGCTTGAGGCGCGGATCGATTCGCTCGCGGCGCGGAATTCCAAGCTGATGGAAACGCTCAAGGAAGCCCGGCAGCAACTGCTGGCGCTGCGCGAAGAGGTTGACCGGCTCGGTCAGCCGCCGAGCGGCTACGGCGTGCTGCTGGCCACCCACGACGACGACACCATCGACGTGTTCACTTCGGGACGCAAGATGCGCTTGACTTGCTCACCCAACGTCGACGTCAAGTCCTTGAGCAAGGGACAGACAGTTCGGCTCAACGAGGCTTTAACTGTCGTCGAGGCGGGCAACTACGAATCGGTTGGCGAGATCTCCACGCTGCGCGAGATTCTGGGCGACGGACACCGGGCACTGGTCGTCGGGCACGCCGACGAGGAGCGCATCGTATGGCTCGCCGAGCCACTGGTCGCCGAGGATCTGCCCGATGGCCACCCCGACGCCCTCAGCGACGACCAGCGGCCTCGCAAGCTGCGCCCCGGTGACTCGCTACTGGTCGACGCCAAGGCCGGGTATGCGTTCGAGCGTATTCCCAAGGCCGAAGTCGAGGACCTGGTCTTGGAAGAGGTGCCCGCCGTCACCTACAACGACATCGGCGGGTTGGGCCGGCAGATCGAGCAGATCCGCGACGCCGTGGAGTTGCCGTTCCTGCACAAGGAGCTGTACCGAGAATATGCGCTGCGGCCACCCAAAGGTGTGCTGCTCTACGGCCCGCCCGGTTGCGGTAAGACGTTGATTGCCAAGGCCGTCGCTAACTCGTTGGCCAAGAAGATGGCCGAGGTTCGCGGCGACGACGCGCGCGAAGCCAAGTCGTATTTCTTGAACATCAAGGGTCCGGAGCTGCTGAACAAGTTCGTCGGGGAGACCGAACGTCACATCCGGGTGATTTTCCAGCGGGCCCGCGAGAAGGCGTCCGAAGGCACGCCGGTGATCGTGTTCTTTGACGAAATGGACTCGATCTTCCGCACCCGCGGTACCGGAGTTTCTTCCGACGTCGAGACAACGGTCGTGCCACAGCTGCTGAGCGAGATCGACGGCGTGGAGGGCCTGGAGAACGTCATCGTGATCGGTGCGTCCAACCGCGAGGACATGATCGACCCGGCGATCCTGCGGCCTGGGCGCCTCGACGTCAAAATTAAGATCGAGCGACCGGACGCCGAGTCGGCGCAGGACATCTTCTCCAAGTACCTCACCGATGCACTGCCCGTGCACGCCGACGATTTGGCAGAATTCGGCGGCGACCGCTCGCTGTGCATCAAGGCGATGATCGAGAAGGTCGTCGACCGGATGTACGCGGAGATCGACGACAACCGGTTCCTGGAGGTCACCTACGCCAACGGTGACAAAGAAGTCATGTACTTCAAGGACTTCAACTCCGGTGCGATGATCCAGAACGTCGTCGACCGGGCGAAGAAGAACGCGATCAAGTCGGTGTTGGAGACCGGTCAGCCGGGTCTGCGCATCCAGCACCTGCTAGACTCGATCATCGACGAGTTCGCCGAGAACGAGGATCTGCCGAACACCACCAATCCCGATGACTGGGCGCGGATCTCGGGCAAGAAGGGTGAGCGGATCGTCTACATCCGCACGCTGGTAACCGGTAAGTCGTCGAGTGCCAGCCGGGCTATTGACACCGAGTCGAACCTCGGCCAGTACCTGTAAGACGCGGGCCGCTCTCAGGCGGCGCCGCGACACTTAAACCACGCACACGACACGCCGGGCGACGTCGCAGTGGCTTAAGTCTTGAGTGAAGTCACGATCAATCGGTTATCAGCGAATAGCTGTTGGTCAGGTCGTCCTGCAGAACCAGCGCAGCGCGGGTGGCGGTGTCGATGCGCAACGGGATGTCCAGCACCCGTGTCTGGTAGGTCCATCCCTCCGGCAAGTTCAATCGCTCACCGAGCTTCGGCAGGTCGGCCCGCGTCAGGTTGGGATCGACAATTTGGCTCCAGGTCTGCATCACCCAGCGACGAAACGCGGGATCTTGCAGTTCGTAGACCTCTTCACCGGCGCCATACGTGAAAACGGTGTGCCGGTTGACCTGATTTGCGGTGTAGGGCGCGGGGTTCATCGCGGTCAGCAAGACCGTGGCCTGCAGCTGCATGTCGATCCCGCCGAACTTTTTGATGATCCGCGGGCCCTGTTGCGCCTTTTCGATGCCGTTCATCAACCAGTACCGCGGACCGTTGAGAAGCGCTGTGGCAGCTCCGTTTTCGGTCGCGATTAGTTGCGGGTCGAGCTTCGACCACAGCTCTGCCGGACAGTCGTTGAGCGGATAGGTGTTGTACACGGCGGCTTGCGGTCCCGCCTCGCCCGGCGTCACGAGAAGGACCTCGCCGTAGCGTTTTCCGGACAGGCCGGTCGTGGGGTCGCGTAGCGCATCGGTGGACACCACGGTGAAAGTAATCACTTCTTTCACCTGCGTCAATGCCGTATCCCGTGCGGTAGATCCGGGTTAAGGACGAATTCACCCGTTCGTTTCCTCGGGCCGCACCCGGCCCGCCTCGTCGCTGAGCCCCGGTTTGATTGGCTCGCTCCTCGGCGGGCCGCACCCGGCCCGCCTCGTCGCTGAGCCTAGGCTATAGGCATGCAACGGATTATCGGGACGGAGGTCGAGTACGGCATCTCGTCGCCCTCGGACCCGACTGCCAACCCGATTCTCACCTCGACCCAGGCGGTTTTGGCCTACGCTGCCGCCGCGGGCATTCAGCGCGCCAAGCGCACCCGGTGGGACTACGAGGTGGAATCGCCGCTGCGCGATGCCCGCGGATTCGACCTGAGCCGCTCGGCCGGGCCACCACCTGTTGTCGACGCCGACGAGGTCGGTGCCGCCAACATGATCTTGACCAACGGCGCGCGGCTCTACGTCGACCACGCGCACCCGGAATACTCGGCGCCGGAATGCACCGACCCGCTGGACGCGGTGATCTGGGACAAGGCCGGCGAGCGGGTGATGGAAGCCGCCGCCCGCCACGTGGCCAGCGTGCCAGGTGCGGCCAAGCTGCAGCTCTACAAGAACAACGTCGACGGCAAGGGCGCTTCCTACGGGTCGCACGAGAACTATCTGATGAGCCGACAGACACGGTTTCAGGCCGTCATCGTCGGGCTGACGCCGTTCCTGGTGTCCCGCCAGGTGATCACCGGCTCCGGGCGGGTCGGCATCGGGCCCGCCGGGGACGAGGCCGGCTTTCAACTTTCCCAGCGCGCCGACTACATCGAGGTCGAGGTCGGGCTGGAGACCACCCTCAAACGCGGCATCATCAACACCCGCGACGAGCCGCACGCCGACGCAGACCGCTATCGGCGTCTGCACGTCATCATCGGCGACGCCAACCTCGCCGAGACGTCGACGTATCTCAAGCTGGGCTCGACCGCCCTGGTGCTCGACCTGATCGAAGAGGGCCCGGCGCACGGCATCGACCTGACCGACCTGGCGTTGGCCCGCCCGGTGCATGCGGTGCACGCGATCAGCCGCGACCCCTCGCTGCGCGCGACGGTCGCGCTGGCCGACGGTCGAGAATTGACCGCCCTTGCACTGCAGCGCATTTATCTGGATCGGGTGGCAAAGCTGGTCGACGGCCGCGACCACGACGCGCGGGCCGCCGATGTCGTCCAGACGTGGGCCCATGTGCTGGATCAACTCGAGCGCGACCCGATGGAGTGTGCCGAGCTGCTGGACTGGCCGGCCAAGCTGCGGCTGCTGGAGGGTTTCCGGCAGCGGGAGAACCTGAGCTGGTCGGCCCCGCGGCTGCACCTGGTCGATCTGCAATACTCCGATGTCCGGCTGGACAAGGGCCTCTACAACCGGCTGGTGGCGCGCGGTTCGATGCAGCGTCTGGTCACCGAACAGCAGGTCCTCAGCGCTGTCGACAACCCGCCGACGGACACCCGGGCCTACTTCCGCGGCGAATGTCTGCGCCGCTTCGCCGCGGACATCGCCGCGGCGAGCTGGGATTCGGTGATCTTCGACCTGGGCGGCGACTCGCTGGTGCGCATCCCGACGCTCGAGCCGCTGCGCGGCAGCAAGGCGCACGTCGGAGCGCTGCTGGATTCGGTCAACAGCGCGGCCGAACTGGTGGAGCAACTGACCACTTGAGCAGCCGGACATGGGGCTTTAGCCGGAGCCTTAGCGGTAATGACCGGTAGGGTGGAGAAACCGACGGGCGTGTTTCACGGCCGATGATGATGCAGGAGGCAGCGATGGCTCAGGAGCAGACCAAGCGCGGCGGTGGCGGCGGCGATGACGACGACCTCACCGCCGGCACGGCCGCGGGCCAGGAGCGTCGCGAAAAGCTGACCGAGGAGACCGACGACCTGCTCGACGAGATCGACGATGTTCTGGAAGAGAACGCCGAAGACTTCGTCCGCGCATACGTCCAAAAGGGCGGCCAGTGACCTGGCCGTTTCGCGATCGCCTGGCCACCCACTCAGCACTTCCCGGAACCGCTTTTGGCGGTCTTTCATCATTCTCGGACTTCTTGCGCCGTGAGGCCCCCGAGCTGCTGCCCGCGGGTGTCGGCAACGCGGAGCCCGGGGCGCTCAGTTCTCAGCTGCCGCACGGAACGACCATCGTCGCGCTGAAGCATCCCGGCGGCGTCGTCATCGCCGGCGACCGGCGCTCCACACAGGGCAACATGATCGCAGGGCGCGATGTGCAGAAGGTGTACATCACCGACGACTACACCGCGACCGGGATGGCCGGCACCGCGGCCATCGCGGTCGAATTCGCCCGCCTCTACGCCGTCGAACTCGAGCATTACGAGAAGCTGGAAGGTGTGCCGCTGACCTTCGCCGGCAAGGTGAATCGGCTGGCGATCATGGTCCGCGGCAATCTCGGCGCCGCGTTGCAGGGCTTGGTGGCGCTGCCGCTGCTCGCCGGTTTCGATATCGACGACCCTGACCCGGAGAAGGCCGGCCGCATCGTCTCCTTCGACGCCGCCGGAGGCTGGAACCTGGAAGAGGAGGGCTACCAGTCGGTCGGCTCGGGTTCGATTTTCGCCAAATCGTCGATGAAGAAGCTGTATTCGCAGGTGACCGACGCTGATTCCGGGTTGCGGGTTGCTATCGAGGCGCTCTACGACGCGGCCGACGATGATTCGGCCACCGGGGGTCCCGACGTGGTCCGCGGCATCTACCCGACCGCAGTCACCATCGGCGCCGACGGCGCGGCCAACGTTCCCGAGCGGCGGATCGCCGAGCTGGCCCGTGAGGTGATCCAAAGACGTTCCCGCGCAGATACTTTCGGCCCGGATGCCGAGGGCACCGGAAGTGACTCATGAGTTTTCCGTACTTTATTTCGCCCGAGCAGGCGATGCGCGAGCGCAGCGAGCTTGCGCGCAAGGGCATCGCGCGGGCCAAAAGTGTGGTGGCGCTGGCCTACGCCGGGGGCGTGCTGTTCGTCGCGGAGAATCCGTCGCGTTCACTGCAGAAGATCAGCGAGCTCTACGATCGCGTCGGGTTCGCGGCCGCGGGCAAGTACAACGAGTTCGACAACCTGCGCCGCAGCGGGATCCAATTTGCCGACACCCGCGGCTACGCCTACGACCGCCGTGACGTCACCGGCCGGCAGTTGGCCAACGCATACGCCCAAGCGCTGGGCGCCATCTTCACCGAGCAGGCCAAGCCGTACGAGGTCGAGCTGTGCGTGGCCGAGGTAGCTCACCACGGCGAGACCAAACCGCCTGAGCTGTACCGGATCACCTACGACGGGTCGATCAACGACGAGCCGCATTTCGTGGTGATGGGCGGGACGACGGAGCCGATCGCCACCGCACTGAAGGGCTCCTACGCCGAGAACGCGAATCTGGCCGACGCGGTGCAAATCGCGGTGAACGCGCTGCAGGCCGGTCGCGCCACCGGCGGCGATGAGCCCACCCTCGGCGTCTCGACGCTGGAGGTGGCGATCCTCGACGCCAACCGGCCGCGGCGCGCCTTCCGGCGAATCACCGGCCCGGCGCTGGAGGGGTTGCTGCCGAAACAGACCGGCTCCGAAGCGGATAACGGCGCGGCAGAGAAGTCGTCGAAATAGGCACGGTTGCATGCTGATCGGCTTGCTGCTCGCATTGGGCTGCTCGCTGTGTTACGGCACGGCGACGGCGTTGCAGGCCGAGGCCACCCGCTCGGTGGACGCCGGCAGCGACTCCGGAGTGGACGCGGTATTGCTGTTGCGAGCGCTGCGCCAGTGGCGCTACATCGCGGGCATCGGGCTAGACGCTCTCGGCTTTGGGTTGCAGGTGGCGGCGCTGCGCCTGGTGCCGATTTACGTCGTGGCCGCGGCGATCGCGGCTTCGCTGGCGGTCACCGCGATCGTGGCCGCCTGCCTGCTGTCGGTGCGGTTGACAACAGTGGAATGGGTGGCGGTGGGGGTGGTGTGCGCAAGTCTTGCCATGCTCGGCCTTGCCGCCGGCCCCGAAGGTTCGCAGCCCGGGCCGTCGGGGCTGCGGTGGGCGCTGCCGGTGGTGGTCACCGTGGTGTTCATCGCCGGCGCGGCGGCAGGCCGGCTGGGCGATCGGTCGCGGGCACTGATCCTGGGATTGGGCGCCGGCGGCGGCTTCGGGGTGGTCGAGATCGCCGTCCGCCTGATCGATCCGATCGATCCGACCAAGGCCGATTTCTACACCAACCCCGCGGTGTACGCGCTGATCGCCGGGGGAGTGGCCGGATTTTTGCTGCTGACCTCCGCGTTGAGCCGCGGGTCGGTGACCACCGCCGTCGCCGGGATGGTGGTGGGCGAAACTGTCGGCCCCGCGCTCATCGGCGTGGAGTGGCTCGGTGACCGGACCCGCGCGGGCCTGAGTTGGATGGTCGTCGCCGGATTCGTCATAGCGGTGGTCGCCACGCTGGCACTGAGCCGCTTCGGCGAGGCGCCCGCCCCTGCCGAGTCCTGACGCCGGTTCACGGGCGGGACTGCAACATATCCACAGTTGGCGGGTTGTCCACAGTTTGCGGTTTGGGTCGCTGGCGGAGTTGATCCGCGGCGGTGCCACGGTCGTGCCCGTGAGTCATCCCGGCGCGGCCGAACCGGAGCCGGGTTACCGCCCGTCGACCGGGTTGGAGCGGTTCATCCGCTGTCGCGACATGACGTGTCGGTTCCCGGGCTGTGTTTGTGTTCGGGCCGCCGAGCTCTGCGATGTCGACCACAGTGCCCTACCCGGCCGGGCTCACCCATGCGTCGAACTTGAAATGTCTTTGGAAAAAACATCATTTGCTGAAAACTTTCTAGACTGGCTGGTCTGATCAGCAGCGCCCTGATGGCACCTTCTAGAGCTGCGTGCGCCCTCTCATCGGCGAGCCGTGCCATCGTCGTACCCGCAGACCCGGTACCCTCGAATTGTGCAGCGCCGCATTATGGGCATCGAGACCGAATTCGGTGTCACGTGCACTTTTCACGGTCATCGTCGCCTGTCGCCCGACGAGGTAGCCCGCTACCTGTTTCGCCGGGTGGTCTCCTGGGGGCGCAGCTCCAATGTTTTCCTGCGCAACGGCGCACGGCTGTACCTCGACGTGGGTAGTCATCCGGAATATGCCACCGCGGAATGCGACAGCCTGGTGCAGCTGGTCACCCACGACCGTGCCGGCGAGCGGGTGCTGGAAGACCTGCTCGTCGATGCCGAACAGCGGCTCGCCGACGAGGGCATCGGCGGCGACATCTACCTGTTCAAGAACAACACCGACTCGGCAGGCAACTCCTACGGCTGCCATGAGAACTACCTGATCGTGCGTGCGGGCGAGTTCTCGCGCATCTCCGATGTGCTGCTACCGTTCCTGGTCACCCGCCAGCTCATCTGTGGCGCAGGCAAGGTGCTGCAGACCCCGAAGGCCGCCGCGCTCTGCCTTTCGCAGCGTGCCGAGCACATCTGGGAAGGCGTCTCCAGTGCGACGACCCGATCCCGTCCTATTATTAACACCCGCGACGAACCCCATGCCGACGCCGAGAAGTACCGCCGTCTGCACGTCATCGTCGGCGACTCCAACATGTGCGAGACCACCACGATGCTCAAGGTGGGCAGCGCAGCGCTGGTACTGGAAATGATCGAAGCGGGCGTGGCGTTCCGCGACTTCTCACTTGACAACCCGATCCGGGCGATCCGCGAGGTCAGCCACGACGTAACCGGTCGGCGGCCGGTGCGGCTTGCCGACGGGCGTCAGGCCAGCGCCCTGGACATCCAACGGGAGTACTACACGCGCGCCGTCGAGCACCTGCAAACCCGCGAGCCCGATGCGCAGATCGAGCAGGTCGTCGACTTGTGGGGCCGCCAGCTCGACGCCGTGGAAAGCCAGGACTTCGCCAAGGTCGACACCGAAATCGATTGGGTGATCAAGCGCAAGTTGTTCCAGCGCTATCAGGACCGCTATGACATGGAGTTGTCCGACCCGAAGATCGCCCAACTAGATCTGGCATACCACGACATCAAGCGTGGCCGCGGCGTCTTCGAGCTGCTGCAACGCAAGGGCCTGGCGTCGCGCATCACCACCGACGAAGAAATCGACGACGCCGTCGACCAGCCGCCGCAGACCACCCGCGCGCGGCTGCGTGGCGAGTTCATCAGTGCCGCCCAGGCGGCCGGCCGCGACTTCACCGTCGACTGGGTGCATCTCAAACTCAACGACCAGGCCCAGCGCACGGTGTTGTGCAAAGACCCGTTCCGGTCGGTCGACGAGCGGGTCAAGCGGCTGATCGCCAGCATGTAACGCCAAACCCGCCCCACCACGATGCGGCCCGCGAAGCGGGGCGAGGAGGAGTCTGGCCATTAGGCTAAGTCCGATGGCGATTTCTAAAGTCGAGCGATTGATGAACCTTGTCATCGCGCTACTGTCCACCCGCGGCTTTATCGCCGCCGAAAAAATTCGGGCCAGCGTGGCGGGCTACTCCCACACCGCCAGCGACGAAGCGTTCTCGCGAATGTTCGAGCGCGACAAGAACGAGCTGCGAGATCTGGGCATCCCGCTGGAGACCGGCAAGGTGTCGTCGCTCGATCCGGTCGAGGGTTACCGCATCGACCGCGACGCCTATGCGCTGCCCGCCGTCGAGCTGACCGCCGACGAGGCGGCCGCCGTTGCCGTCGCGACCCAGCTGTGGGAGTCGCCGGAGCTGATCACCGCCACCCAGGGCGCGCTGCTCAAGCTGCGGGCCGCGGGGGTGGACGTCGACCCGGATGCGCCGGTCGCGATCGCCTCGCCGGCAGGGACTCTGGGACTGCGCGGTTCAGAAGATGTTCTCGGAGCGTTGCTGTCGGCTGTCGACTCCGCGCAGGCCGTGCAATTTCCGCACCGACCCTCACGCGCCGAGCCCTACACCGTGCGCACCGTCGAGCCGTGGGGCGTGGTCACCGAGAAGGGCCGCTGGTATCTCGTCGGGCACGACCGTGATCGCGGCGCCACCCGCACCTTCCGGCTGTCGCGGATCGGCGGCGAGGTGACACCGATCGGCCCGGTCGGCGCTTTTACCCGGCCGGCAAGCGTAGACCTGCGCAGGATCGTCGCCGAGGCGGTCGGAGAGGCGCCGTCGGGCGTGCGGGCGCAGATCTGGGTGGCCGACGGGCGGGCCACTGCGCTGCGGCGCGCCGGGACATCGCTGGGGCCGCAGCAATTGGCCGGGCGCGACGGGGAAGTCATCGAACTTGATATCGGAACCACCGACCGGCTGGCGCGCGAAGTCACCGGTTATGGCGCCGACGCCGTCGTCCTGGAACCGTCGAGCTTGCGCGACGAGGTGCTGGGCCGGTTACGCGCCCACGCCGGGGACGAGTGGCGCTCATGAGCCCGGTGTCGACTCGCCTGGTGCGGTTGCTCAACATGGTGCCGTATTTTCAGGCCAACCCCCGGGTGACCCGCGCGCAAGCCGCCGCTGACCTGGGTGTTTCCGTCAAGCAGTTGGGTGAGGACCTCGATCAGTTGTGGCTGTGCGGCTTGCCGGGCTACAGCCCGGGCGATTTGATCGACTTCGCATTCGAGGGCGACACCGTTGAGGTGACGTTCTCGGCGGGCATGGACACGCCGCTGCAGCTGACCTCGCCGGAGGCCACCGGCCTACTGGTGGCGCTGCGAGCGCTGGCCGAGATCCCGGGTGTGGTCGATCCGCGGGCCGCCCGTAGCGCGATCGCCAAAATCGAAGCGGCGGCCGGAGCCGCCGGACGCGGAGCTGACTTCGCTGCGGTCGACGAGCCCGCGCCCGTCGAGAATCAGGCTGCCGCGGCGGTGCGCGCCGCGGTCCGTGCCAATCGGGCGCTGAGCATGGACTACTACGCGGCCTCGCACGACACGCTGACCACCCGGATCGTCGACCCGATCCGGATCGTGCTGGTCGGCGACCACAGCTACCTGGAGGCATGGTCGCGAGAGGCGGAAGGGGTGCGGCTGTTCCGGTTCGACCGCATCGTCGATGCCATCGTGCTTGACGAGCCTTCGGCGGCGCCGGGGCCCGCGGTCCAGGCACAACCGGACACCTCGTTGTTCGACGCCGACCCATCGCTGCCGTCGGCGACGCTGCGGCTGGCGCCGGCGGCGGCGTGGATGTTCGAGTATTACCCGATGCGTCTGCTCCGCGAGCTGCCCGGCGGCTATTGCGAGGCGGCAATGACGTATGCCTCCGAAGAGTGGCTGGCCCGCCAGGTGCTGGGTTTGGGGTCGGCGGTTGGAGTCCTGGCGCCGGAGTCGCTGGCCATCCGGGTGTGCGAGGCCGCCGCGGCCGCGCTGGAGTCCTACCAGGCTGCGGCGCGGTAGCATCGTGGGGACGTCTGGAGGTAATTAAAGGTGAACGCTCTAACTCCGGGCCACTTGGCGATCATCGCGGTCCTGGTGGTCGTTTTGTTCGGCGCCAAGAGGCTTCCCGACGCGGCACGTTCGCTGGGCAAGTCGTTGCGAATCTTCAAGTCTGAGGTCCGCGAACTGCAGAACGACGGCAATCCGAACATCCCTGTGGCCCCGCCCGCGGCAGCTCAGCCGGTGCAGTCCGAGCGGGTTGACCCGCCGGCGGCTGACGGACGCTCGGCCTAGCCTGGCGTCGCCGCCGTGGTGCCCGAGCGCCTACTCACTGTGCGCACCACCGGTTTATTCAGGCGGCTAGATCCGCGACTCCGTCGCAGCCGCACCAACCCCGACGGGACCATGTCGCTGGTCGCCCATCTCACCGAACTGCGCGCGCGGTTACTGATCTCGCTGGCGACGATCGCAGTCACCACGGCGCTGGGCTTCATCTGGTATTCGCATTCGCTGTTCGGAATGGAAAGCCTGGGCGAACGGCTTCGCCACCCGTACTGCTCGCTGCCGCCGTCGGCGCGGGCGGATATCAGCGCCGACGGCCAGTGCCGGCTGCTGGCCACCGCGCCGTTCGACCAGTTCATGCTGCGGCTGAAAGTGGGGCTGACCGCGGGGATCGTGCTGGCTTGTCCGATGTGGTTCTACCAACTCTGGGCTTTCATCACGCCGGGGTTGTACCGCAAGGAGCGTCGCTTCGCGGTGGCGTTTGTGATCCCGGCGGCCACCTTGTTCGTCAGCGGCGCGGTGCTGGCTTATCTTGTGCTGTCCAAGGCATTGCATTTCCTGCTGACCGTCGGCAGCGATGTGCAGGTGACCGCGTTGTCCGGCGAGAAGTATTTCGGTTTCCTGATCAACCTGCTGATGGTCTTCGGTATCAGCTTCGAGTTTCCGCTCTTGATCGTGATGCTCAACTTCGTCGGGATAGCGAGCTATGTTCGGCTACGGTCCTGGCGGCGCGGCCTGATCTTCGTGATGTTCGTGTTGGCAGCGATTTTCACGCCGGGTTCCGACCCGTTCTCGATGACGGCTCTGGGTCTGGCGCTGACCCTGCTGCTGGAACTGGCCATCCAGATCGCCCGGATACACGACAAACGGAAAGCCAAACGCGAAGCGCTAACTGCCGCTGAAGCCCCGGCCGACGACGACGCCTCGGTGATCGACCCGCCGTCGGCGGTCGCGGCACCGACCGGCATCGCCGGAGCCCATGACGACGTCACCTAGCCCCGCCGGCGAATTGGCCCGGTTCACCGCGGAATTGGCCTTTAAACTCGACCCCTTTCAGCAGCAGGCTTGTGCGGCACTGGAAAACGGCCACGGTGTGCTGGTGTGCGCGCCGACCGGAGCAGGGAAGACCGCCGTCGGCGAGTTCGCGGTGCACTTGGCGCTCGCGGCCGGCGGCAAATGCTTCTACACCACGCCGCTGAAAGCGCTGAGCAACCAGAAGCACAGCGATTTCGTGGCCCGCTACGGCAAAGACCAGATCGGATTGCTCACCGGCGACCTGTCGGTCAACGCCAACGCACCCGTCGTGGTGATGACCACCGAAGTGCTGCGCAACATGCTTTACGCTGATTCGCCTGTGCTGCGAGGACTTTCCTATGTGGTGATGGATGAAGTGCACTTCCTCGCCGACCGGATGCGCGGCGCGGTGTGGGAAGAGGTCATCCTGCATCTGCCCGACGACGTGCGCTTGGTCAGCCTGTCGGCGACGGTGAGCAATGCCGAGGAGTTCGGCGGCTGGATCCAGACCGTGCGCGGCGACACCGCCGTGGTCGTCGACGATCACCGCCCGGTCCCGCTCTGGCAGCACATGCTGGTCGGCAAACGCATCTTCGACCTTTTCGACTACGACGCCGACCGCGCGGGTGAGCGGCGACAGCCGATCGTCGACCCAAACCTTCTGCGCCACATCGCCCATCGCCGCGAGGCCGATCAGCTCTCGGACTGGCGTGGGCCCCGTCGGCATGGGGGAAGGGGAGGGCCGGGCCGGGCCGGCCGGCCGGGTTTTTACCGACCGCCGTCGCGGCCGGACGTGATTGCCATGCTCGACTCCGAGGGCCTGCTGCCGGCAATCACTTTCGTGTTCTCCCGGGCCGGTTGCGACGCCGCGGTCGCGCAGTGCCTGCGGTCGCCGTTGCGGCTGACCACCGAGGAGGGCCGGGCGCAGATCGCCGAGGTGATCGACCATCGCTGCGGCGATCTGGCGGACGACGACCTGGCCGTGCTCGGCTACTACGACTGGCGGGACGGGCTGCTGCGCGGCATCGCCGCCCACCACGCCGGACTGTTGCCGGTGTTCCGGCACACCGTCGAGGAGCTGTTCACCGCCGGGCTGATCAAAGCCGTCTTCGCCACCGAAACGCTGGCGCTGGGCATCAACATGCCGGCCCGCACGGTGGTGCTGGAACGGCTGGTGAAGTTCAACGGCGAGCAGCACCTCCCGCTGACGCCGGGCGAGTACACCCAGCTCACCGGGCGGGCCGGCAGGCGGGGCATCGACATCGAAGGCCACGCCGTGGTGCTCTGGCAACCCGGCGATCCCAGCAGCGAACCGGCCGAAGTCGCGGGCCTGGCCTCCACCCGCACCTTTCCGCTGCGCAGCTCGTTCGCGCCGTCGTACAACATGACGATCAACCTGGTGAACCGGGTCGGCCCCGAGCAGGCCCACCGGCTGCTGGAGCAGTCGTTCGCCCAGTATCAGGCCGATCGGTCAGTGGTAAGCCTGGTCCGCGGCGTCGAGCGCGGGCAGCGGATGCTCGACGAGGTCGCAGCCGACCTCGGTGGAAGCGATTCGCCGGTCCTCGAGTACGCGCGGCTGCGGGACCAGATCACCCAACACGAGCGGGCGCACGCCCGCGCGTCTCGATTGCAACGCCGGCAGGCGGCCAATGACGCGCTGGCGGCGCTGCGCCGTGGTGACATCATCACGATCACGCACGGCCGCCGAGGCGGCTTGGCGGTCGTGCTGGAGCCCGATCGGGACGGCGACGACCCCCGGCCGTTGGTGCTGAGCGAACACCGCTGGGCCGGCCGGATTTCGTCGGCCGAGTATTCCGGCGCGCCTGCGCCCGTGGGCTCGATGACGTTGCCCAAGCGGGTCGAACACCGGCAGCCGCGGGTTCGCCGCGATCTGGCGGCGGCGCTGCGGTCGGCCGCGCAGGAATTACCGGTTTCGGGTGGCCTCGGACAATCCAGGGGCAACCGTACGCAGCGGCGCGATGCCGACCCCGAGCTGGTGTCGCTACGTGAGCAGATGCATCGTCACCCAATCCACCGCGAACCCGGTCGGGAGGCCCAAGTGCGGTTGGCGCAGCGGTATCTACGCATCGAACGCGACAATGCTGCGCTGGAAAAGAAGGTGGCCGCCGCCACCAATTCGTTGGCGCGTACCTTCGACCGGATCGTCGGGCTTCTCACCGAGCGCGGGTTCATCCAGCCGACCGACGGTGACCTGACAGTAACCGACGACGGGCGGCTGCTGGCCCGGATTTACAGTGAGAGCGACCTTTTGGTGGTTGAATGCCTGCGCACCGGCGCGTGGGCCGGTTTGCGCGACACGGAGTTGGCCGCCGTGATCTCGGCGGTGCTCTATGAGTCGCGGGGCGGAGATGGCCCGGGGCCGCCGCGAAACGCGGAGGTGCCCACCGCGCGGTTGCGCCACGCGCTGCACCGCACGCGGCGACTGTCGGAGGAGTTACGCGCCGACGAGCACCGGCACCGCGTCACGCTGAGTCGTGAGCCCGACGACGGCTTCGTCGCGGCCATCTACCGCTGGGCCAGCAGCGCTGACCTGGTCGCCGCCTTGGCCGCCGCTGACTCCGAGGGCGCGGGTTCACCCCTGTCGCCCGGGGATTTCGTGCGCTGGTGTCGGCAGGTGCTTGATTTGCTGGACCAGGTTCGCAACGCCGCTCCCCAACCCGAGCTGCGGGCGACTGCCAAACGCGCGATCGACGCCATTCGGCGCGGCGTCGTCGCAGTTGACGCCCGGTAGGCTGAGCCGGAGCTACGGTTGCATTCGACGACGAGACTGCAAGCAGGACCGAGAGGACAGACACACGATGAGCGGACCGCACGGGCCCGACCCGACGCAACCGTGGCAGCCGCCCCGAGGGGAAGGTCAGCAATCCGGCGAGGAACCGATCCAGCAGGCGTCACCCTGGCAGCAGCCATCCGGCGAGCAGACCTGGCAGTCGCCCGTCGGTGACCAACCGACGTGGCATGCGCCCGCCTACACGCCCACTGAATACGGGCAGTACCAGCAGCCGCCCCCGCAGTACTACCCGCCGTCCCAGCCGTTCGGCCAGCCCGCGGGCTACCCGCAGCCGGGCCAGTACGGCGGCCAGCCCGGCCAGTATCCGCAGCCCGGCCAATGCCCGCAGCCGGGCCAGTACGGGCAGGCGGGCCAGTACGGCCAGCCCGGCCAATACCCGCAGCCGGGCCAGTACGGCCAGTACCCGGGGCCCTACGGCCAGCCCCCCGCAGGCCGGAAGCGGTCGCGGGCGGTGATCGGCACGGTAATCGGCGTGTTCGCCGTCGTCGTCGTCGTGGTCGTGCTGGTGCTGGGGTTCTGGCAGCCCGGGTTTTTCGTGACCACCAAACTGGACGTCAATAAGGCTCAGGCCGGTGTACAGCAGATCCTCACCGATAACACCAACGGCTACGGGGCGAAGAACGTCAAAGACGTCAAATGCAACGACGGCCAGAACCCGACGGTCAAAAAGGGCAGCAGCTTCGACTGCGACGTCAGCATCGACGGCGCCAAGCGCCAGGTGACGGTGACCTTCCAGGACAATAAGGGCACCTACGAGGTGGGTCGGCCTAAATAGCGGCCGCTCACCCCGGCAGCGCGTCGAGCGCCTTCTGCAACCGCGCGATCGGTGAGGCGACCCCGAACCGGGTCGCCAGCTCCGCAGTCCGCGGCGGGTCCGCCGCCACCAGCGGAATCGCGTCGGTCGGCGTCGACAGCGTGACAGGCGCATCGGTGGTCACTCGCACCACCGGGCCGGCGGCTTCGATGTAGTCGGCGGCGTTGCGCAGCTTGGTTCGCAAACCCTTCGACAGCGACGATTTGGGGTCGCCGACTGCGGCCAAGATGCCCGCCAGGGAGCCGTGCTGCGCGAGCAGCGCCGCGGCGGTTTTTTCACCGATGCCGGCAACGCCGGGAAGCCCGTCAGATGGGTCGCCGCGCAGCAGCGCCAGCTCGGCATAGCCGGCGCCAGCCCGGTCGGCGGGGACGCCGTAGCGCTCGGCTACCTCGGCGGGACCCAGCAGCGTGGCGTTGGTCAGTCCGCGTCCGAGATAGAGCACTCGAACGGACACCGGATCATCGCCGACCACCTGTAGCAGGTCGCGGTCGCCGCTGACGGCGATCACCGGGTCACGCCGCTCCCGGGCGGCCAACGTGCCGATCACGTCGTCGGCTTCGAAACCCTGCGCGCCGCCGGTGCAGATGCCGAACGCGTCGAGGATTTCGGAGATCATCTCGACCTGGACAGACAACTCGTCGGGCACTTCCTCGGCATCTGGTTGGCCGTCGGGGTGTTCTTCGGTGACGCGGTGCGCCTTGTACGACGGGATGCGGTCCACCCGGAATTGCGGGCGCCAGTCCAGATCCAGGCACACCACCAAGCGGCTGGGCCGCTGTCGGGTGATCAGCATGGCCACGGAGTCCAAGAAGCCGCGGACCGCGTTCACCGGCCGGCCGTCGGGGGAGGTGATCGAGGACGGCACGCCGTAGTAGGACCGAAACCACATGCTGGCGCCGTCAAGCAGCAGCAGCGGCGCGGGCATGGTCGATATCCTGCCAGGATGGGTTCACACCGCTTCAACGCAGACGTCTACGGCCGCCGGATCGCGGCGGCGACCTCCGCTACCGCCGAGGCAGGCCTGGCCGGCCTGCTGATTACCCCGGGCTATGACTTGCGGTATCTGCTCGGCTCGCGCGCGCAGACCTTCGAGCGGCTCACCGCGCTGGTGCTGCCGGTCGCCGGCGACCCGACCGTGGTGGTGCCGCGAATGGAGCTGGCTTCGCTGAAACAGTCCGCCGCCTCGGACCTCGGCCTGGCGGTGCGGGATTGGGTCGACGGCGACGACCCCTACCACCTGGCCGCCCAGGCCCTCGGCGGCGCACCCGCGGCGACCGCCGTCACCGATTCGATGCCCGCGCTGCATCTGTTGCCGCTAGCCGATGTTCTGGGCGTCGTCCCGGTGCTGGCGACCGGCGTGCTGCGGGGACTGCGGATGGTCAAGGATGCTTCTGAGATCGACGCGCTGCGCAAGGCCGGCGCGGCCATCGACCGCGTGCATTCCCGGGTGCCGGATTTTCTCCTCCCCGGCCGAACGGAGGCCGACGTCGCCGCGGATATCGCCGAAGCCATTGTTGCCGAAGGGCATTCGGAGGTGGCGTTCGTCATCGTCGGTTCCGGCCCGCATGGTGCAGACCCACACCACGAGTACTCGGATCGCGAGCTTCGCGTCGGTGACGTCGTCGTCGTCGACATCGGCGGCGCATACCAGCCCGGATACCACTCCGACTCCACCCGCACCTACAGCATTGGGGAAGCCAGCCCCGAAGTGGCACAACAGTATTCAGTGCTGCAGCGGGCACAACGCGCCGCCGTCGACGCGGTGCGTCCAGGGGTGACCGCCGAACAGGTGGATGCCGCTGCCCGCAGCGTGTTGGCCGAGGCCGGCCTCGGCGACTATTTCGTGCACCGCACCGGGCACGGCATCGGATTGTCGGTGCATGAAGAGCCGTACATCGTTGCGGGCAATGACTTGCCGCTGCAGGCGGGCATGGCGTTTTCGGTCGAGCCCGGGATTTACTTCCCCGGCCGCTGGGGCGCGCGCATCGAAGACATCGTGGTGGTGTCCGAAGACGGCGCCCTGCCGCTCAACAACCGCCCGCACGACCTGATCGTCGTGCCCATCTAGGGCTATCCTCGACCGATGACCGATCACGACCGCGCCGCCGCCCGCCGAGAAATCGCCGACGCCTTCCTCAACGCGTTGGAACGACGCCACGAGGTGCTGGACCTGATTGTCGAGGCCGGCGACCGGTCGTCGGCGGTCGACGGCATCGTCACGCTGCTGGCCACCTCGCGGTTGGGCGCCGAGGCGGTGATCGGCATGTCGTTCGATCAGCTGACCAAAGACTCGCGTAAGAAGATCGCCGCCGAGCTCGAAGACCTGAACAACATCTTGAGTTTCACCTTCAAGGACCGGCCCGCCAGCTCCGGCGACAGCTTGGTGCTCCGCCCCTTCTCCGCGGCGTCCGACCGCGATATCTTCGCCGCCCGCACCGAGGAGGTGGGCGCCAAAGGCGACGGGTCGGGTGCCCCGGCCAGGGGGCTCGACGACGAGATCCGCTCGGCGCAGGATCGGATCGACGCCGAAGAGGCCGCCTGGTTCGTGGCAGTCGACGGCGACGAGAAGGTCGGCATGGTTTTCGGCGAACTCGAAGACCACGAGGTTCACGTCCGGATCTGGATCCGTCCTGACTGCCGGCATCGCGGTTACGGCACCGCCGCACTGGCCAAATCCCGACCGGAGCTGGCGGCCTATTTCCCAGCGGTGCCGTTGGTGATTCGCGCGCCCGGCGCCACCCTCGTCTAGCGAGCCGGTCAGTTTTGCCGGGTCAGCAGATCCGCGGACCCGAGTACTCGCTGCACCTGCACCTCGATGACCACTCGTCGGGGGTTGGCCCTGGGTGTGCGGTAGCGCTGCGCGTAGCGCAACTCGGCGTCGCGCACCGCGTCAATTTCCCTGTTTACGCTGGCCCGGCCCTCAAGCGAGAGCCAGCGGGCCCCGTCGACCTGACTGAGCACCGCGACCCCGCCGCGTTCGGCGTTGACGGCCTTCTGCGAGCCGCCGGTGGTGATCACCCGGGCGATGTGGGTCTTCGGGTCGAAGGTGAAACCCACCGCCACCACATGCGGGGAATTGTCGGCTCGCAGCGTGGTCAGCATGGCGAGATGGCGCTCCGTGAGAAACGCCAACGCATCGTTGGTCAGCCGGGCAGTGGAGTTCGCCATCACGGCTCACGCTAGCGCAGGTGATAATCGCAGCCGTGGATGACACGGGGGCTTCTGCGCCTAGGACGGTTTTGCTCCTCGGCGGCCGCAGCGAGATCGGGATCGAACTCGCGCGTCGGCTGGCTCCCGGCGCCACGGTGATACTGGCGGCCCGCAAAGCCGACCAGCTGGCCGACCAGGTCGCGGCCGTGCTCGCCGCGGGTGCGACGGGCGTACACGCAAAAGAGTTCGATGCCGACGACCTCGACTCGCACGGCCCGCTGGTCGACTCGCTCATTGCCGATCACGGCCCGATCGAGATTGCGGTGCTGGCGTTCGGGATCCTTGGCGATCAGGCCCGCGCCGAGACCGACGCTGCACATGCGGTCGCCGTCGTGCACACGGACTATGTGGCGCACGTCAGCCTGCTCACATGTTTGGCCGCCGCGATGCGGCAGGCCGGCCGGGGATCGCTGGTGGTGTTCTCGTCGATCGCCGGTGCACGCGTGCGGCGGGCCAACTACGTGTACGGCTCGGCGAAGGCGGGGCTGGACGGGTTCGCCAGCGGATTGGCCGACGCGCTGCACGGCACCGGGGTGCGGGTCCTGATCGTTCGGCCGGGGTTCGTCATCGGGCGGATGACGCAGGGCATGACGCCGGCCCCGTTGCCCAGCACGCCTGAGAAGGTCGCCGCCGCGACCGCGCGAGCGCTCGCCAAGGGCCGACGCACGGTGTGGATTCCGTGGGCATTGGGGCCCGCCTCTGTCGTGATGCGGCTGCTGCCGCAGTTCATCTGGCGCAGGATGCCGCGATGATAATTACCGTGGTGGGGATCGGCGCCGACGGGATGCCGGGATTATCGGAGGCGTCCCGTCGTGAGTTACGAAGGGCCACCGTCGTTTACGGCTCCAGACGCCAGCTCGACCTGCTCGACGACACGGTTGCGGCGCCCCGGCGGGAATGGCCGTCGCCCATGCTGCCAGCCTTGGAAAGGCTGCTCGACGACCGCACCGAGGACATCCACGTCGTGGCCAGCGGCGACCCCCTGCTGCACGGGATCGGCGGCACGCTCATCCGGTTGCACGGCGCCGAAAACGTTCGCGTCTTCCCGCAGGTGTCGTCGGTGACCTTGGCCTGCGCGCGGATGGGCTGGACCGTGCCGGACACCGAGGTGATCAGCCTGGTCACCGCGCCGCCACACACCGCGGTGCGCCGCGGCGGCCGGGCAATCGTGCTGTCCAACGACCGATCCACGCCCACGACGCTGGCGGCGCTGCTCAACGCGTACGGCCGCGGCGACTCGGAACTCACCGTCCTCGAACAACTCGGTGGCCCGCAAGAGCATCGCCGCGACGGCACCGCGCGACAGTGGGCCGCCCACCCTCCCTCCGGCGTCGACGACCTCAACGTGATCGCGGTCCGCTACCTGCCCGACGAGCGGGTGTCGTCGTTGCCCGACAACGCCTTCGTCCACGACGGGCAGATCACCAAACACGCGATTCGAGCCGTGACGTTGGCGGCGTTGGCGCCGCGGCCGGGGCAGTTGTTGTGGGACATCGGATCCGGCTCGGGCAGCATCGCCGTCGAGTGGTGCCGCAGCTGGCGCGGCTGCACGGCGGTGGCGTTCGAACGCGACGAATCACGGCGCAGCAACATAGGTTTCAACGCCGCTGCCCACGGTGTCAGCGTCGAGTTGCGCGGCGAGGCGCCCGGCGGGTTCGACGGTGCGCCGGCGCCGTCGGCGATCTTCGTCGGCGGTGGACTGACCCAGCTTGGCCTCTTGGATTCCAGCCTGCAGTATCTGCCCGCCGGTGGCCGCCTGGTTGCCAACGCCGTCACTGTCGAATCAGAAGCCGCTGTGGCGCTGGCATATTCTCGTCTCGGCGGGAGGCTGCAGCGTTTCCAGCATTATCAGGGGGAGCCGCTGAGTGGCTTCACCGGCTGGCGACCGCGGCTGCCGATAACCCAGTGGGAGATGACCAAGCAGTGACCGTTTACTTCATTGGCGCCGGCCCGGGCGCGGCCGATCTGATCACGGTCCGTGGGCAGCGGTTGCTGCGCCGATGCCCGGTATGTCTGTATGCCGGATCGATCATGCCAGCCGACCTGCTGGCACTCTGCCCGTCCGAGGCGCGGATTGTCGACACCGGCCCACTGACCCTGGAGCAGATCATCGCCGAGATCGCCGATGCCGACTCGGCCGGCCACGACGTGGCGCGGCTGCACTCCGGCGACCCGTCGCTGTACAGCGCGCTGGCCGAGCAGTGCCGCCGACTCGATGCGCTGCAGATCGGCTACGAAATCGTGCCCGGGGTACCAGCTTTCGCCGCCGCTGCGGCGGCGCTAGGCCGCGAGCTCACCGTGCCGGGTGTGGCGCAGACGGTGACGCTGACCCGGATCGCGACGTTGTCGACGCCGATGCCGCCCGGCGAAGACCTTGCGACCCTTGCTCAGCCCCGCTCCACCCTGGTCCTGCATTTGGCCGCCGCCCAGATCGACGCCATCGTCACCGAGCTCCTGGCCAGCTACCGGCCCGAAACCCCCGCTGCGGTAGTGGCTTACGCCAGCTGGCCGCAGCAGAGGGTGCTGCGCGGCACGCTGGCCGATATCGCCGAGCAGATGCGCGACGCCGCGATCACCAAGACCGCGGTTATCGTCGTCGGCGATGTGCTGGCCGCCGAGGGATTCTCCGACAGCTACCTGTATTCCGTCGGACGCAGCAGGGGGAGCAGGCGCTGATGCGGATCTTGCTGCTGGGCGGTACTGCCGAAGCTCGGGCATTGGCCGCGCGGCTGCATCCGGACGTCGACATCGTCAGCTCGCTGGCCGGACGGATCCCGGACCCGGCGTTGCCGGTCGGCGCGGTGCGGATCGGCGGGTTCGGCGGCGTCGGTGGCTTACGGAAATGGTTGTGCAACGAGCATATTGACGCGGTCATCGACGCCACCCATCCGTTTGCGGCGACCATTACCGCGCATGCTGCGCAAGCCTGCGACTCGTTAAACGTGCCGTATCTATTGCTGGCCCGCCCTGCCTGGGATCCCGGCGACGCCCTTGTGGTGGCCTCCGACAGTCAGGCTGCCGAAGCCGTCGCCCGGCAACGGTTTGCGCGGGTGTTTCTCACGACGGGCAGATCCGGTGTCGGGGCGTTCGCCGACAGCCATGCGTGGTTTTTGATCCGCGCCGTCACCGCGCCGGACGGCGCTGTGTTGCCGCGTCGGCGCCAGGTGGTGCTATCCCGCGGCCCGTATCGCTACGACGGGGAATTCGCACTGCTGCGCGAGCATCGCATCGACGCGCTGGTCACGAAGAACAGCGGCGGGGAGATGACCCGGGCGAAGCTGGATGCCGCTGCGGCGCTGGATATCCCGGTCGTCATGGTGAGCCGTCCGCCGCAGCCGCCCGGAGTGGCGACCGCTGACGGCGTGGACGAGGCGGTCGAATGGGCCGCATCAATCTAGGCTGCCGGCGGGTACGACCCATTGACGTGGCTGGCCGGTGACCGAAGCGATGAGGTCGCCGTGAGAGTTGATAGTAATCACCCATAACTGCGGCGGTTTGGTCAGGCGAAGCATCGGGAGGCACGTTCCGAACGTCGTTCCTGAAGTCGTTGTTGGCAAGCAGGTTTCTCAGCACGAGGAGGTGATTTTCCTGCGCTTGCTCGTCGCATTCGTGACGACGCGCCGGCGTGCTGCATCGGCCCTCGACGAGCAAATCCGCAGCCGGAGCGGCGAAGCCAACATGGAGCATTTCCGACGCATGCTCGAGGCTGTTGCCGAAACCGGCGGTGAATCAGCAGGGGTAGCGGCGCGGGGTGAAGACTCGGTCGGTCGAGTCGACCGAATGCCACTGGGTCTGCGACGACCCGACAATCAGCAGGCAGCGCATGTCGACGTCGGTCGGGTCGAGCCCATCGAGGCGGACCACCCGGACCAGTTCACCCGGCCCGGAGACGTCTCGACCGATCACCACCGGGGTGCCGGGGTCGCGGTGGGCCAGCAGCAAGTCGCGCATCGCGCCGACCTGCCAGGTTCGCGTCCTAGAGGCCGGGTTGTAGATGGCCAGCACCAGGTCGGCCGCGGCCGCGGCGGCAAGGCGCTCGGCGATCACAGTCCACGGCTTGAGCCGGTCAGAAAGCGAAATCACCGCATAGTCGTGACCCAGCGGTGCGCCGACGCGGCTCGCGACGGCCTGGGCGGCCGTCATCGCCGGGACCACCCGCACCTGCACACCGGGCCACTGTTTGACCTCCTCGATTACCGCGGTAGCCATCGCGAACACCCCGGGATCACCCGAGGACACCACGGCGACGGCGTGCCCTTGTTCGGCCAGAGAGCAGGCCAGCCGCGCCCGGGCGGGTTCGTCGGTGTTGTCGCTGGGGTGACGACGCTGACCGTCGCGGGCCGGAATGCGTTCCAGATAGGGCGCATAGCCGATCAGGTCGGTGGCGGCGGCGAGTTCGCGGCGGCTTTCCGGCGTCATCCAGTCGCTGTGTCCGGGGCCCAGGCCGACGACAGCGACGCCCGCGCGCCGTGACGCCTGTCGCCGTCCGCCAGGCAGTATCGCCAGCGAGAAGTACGGCACGCTGGTGTCATCGACGTCAGCGGCGGCCAGCACCCGTTGCCCGGGGGTGCTGGCCCGTTCCACATACAATGCGGCGTCAAGCTGACCGGCAGCTAAAAGTGCTTCCCGCACAGCTGGATACGAGCGACCCAGTTTGAGGATCACCGCGGCGTCGCAGTCGGCGAGCCGGCGGGCCAATTCCCCGGCCGGCAACGTTGCCGGCAGCACCGACAGCACGTCGTCACCGGCGACCAGCGGCGTCGCGATGGCAGCCGAGGCCGCGCTGAGCGACGTCACGCCCGGCACGATCACCGCGTCGAACCGCTGTGTGAGCCGAGTGTGCAAATGCATGTAGGAGCTGTAGAACAACGGATCGCCCTCGGCGAGCAGCGCCACATTGCGGCCGGCGTCCAAATGTCCCGCGATGCGCTGGGCAGCAGCGGTGTAGAAGTCCTCCAGCGCACCGGCATAGCCGCCGGGATGATCGGTCGTTTCGGTGGTGACCGGGTAGATCAGGTGCTCCTCGATTTGCCCGGGCTGCAGATACGGTTCGGCGATGCTGCGGGCGATACTTCGGCCGTGCCGAGCGCTGTGGTAGGCCACCACGTCGGCTTCGCCGATGATCCGGGCAGCCTTGACGGTCACCAGTTCCGGGTCGCCGGGCCCCAGCCCGACGCCGAAAAGCATTCCGCGGCTAGTCATTCGGTGATCGTGGCGATCGCGTTGACGGCGGCGGCGGCCATTGCACTGCCGCCGCGACGGCCCCGCACCACCAGATACGACATCCCGCGCGGACGGTCGATGAGTTCCTGTTTGGACTGCGCCGAGCCGACGAAGCCAACAGGCCCGCCCAGCACCGCGGCCGGCGCCGGGTAGCCCTCGTCGAGCAGTTCGAGCAGGCGGAACAACGCCGTCGGTGCGTTGCCGATGGCCAGCACCGCGCCGGCCAGCCGATCTGCCCACAGCTGGACCCCGGCCGCCGAGCGGGTGGTGTCCAGTCGGGCCGCCAGCTGGGCCGCCCGAGGATCGGCGACCAGCGAGACGACCTGGTTATGGGTGGGCAGCCGAGCCGCAGCGATGCCGGCGGCCACCATCGACGAGTCGCAGAGCACCGGAGCGCCTGCGGACAACGCTTCGCCGGCCCGAGCGACGACGTCGTCGGTGTACGCGACATGCTCTGTGACGTCCACCTGGCCGCAGGTGTGGATCAGCCGGACGACCACGGGCTCTACGTCGGCGGGGAATCGGCTCAGGTCCGCTTCGGCACGGATCGTCGCGAACGATTGCCGGTAGATCTCCGCGGCGTCGCGCAGGTAGTCGAGCACGTGCTCACCCTAAGTCCTGCGCCGTCGATAGCCCTCCGGGGTGGCGATCAGCACCTCACCGGCCGGCGGGGCGCCGCAGGCGCGTTCGCAGCCAACGAAGTGGCGGCGGACGCCCGAGCCGGTAGGCAGCGACTGCGCGGCGTCGGCGCGCACGTCGGCGAGCGAGTGCGCGCAGCCCGGGGCGCCAATGCAGGCGCTGACGGTCAGCCAAGGCGAGTTCTCGTCGAAAACCAAACCCAACGGCGCCAGCACTCGCAGCGCCGTGTCGGCGACGGTGTCGTCGAGGTCGCACACCAGCACTGAGCGCCACGGCGTGATGACCAGCGGCGCCTCGACCGCGGCCAGGTACTCCGCGGCCCGTGCCGACAGCACACCCAGCGGCACCGCGGCGCCCAGCGCGACCCGGCCGTCGTCCTGCTCGATCCAGCCCACCGGCGGCCGGATGGCCGGCACAAAGCCATCGCCCAGCTCGGCCCCCGGCCACAGCTCGGCAGCGTCGGCTAATTCGCTTATCCGCCAAGCGCTTCCGCGTGTCTGGACGAATCGCACCGCGACGGCGACCAGCGTCTCGACCATCTCACCTGCCGCGAGCCGGACGCCGGTGCGGTGCCCGGCCAGCAGCAAGACGGCGTGGTCGTCGACCACCTGCGCAGCGACGTCGGCACCCAGGCCCGACACGTCGCCGCGACCATCATCCAGACCGAACAAGAACCGGCCCGGCAGCGTCGCCAGCGCGGGCTCGGCCTGGATCGCGGCGTCCAGCTCAGCGACCAGCGGCCGAACATCCGCGTTACCGCCAACCCGGCCGGATAGCGGCGACGCCACGATATTGCGCACCCGCTCATGGTTCGCTGACGGCAGCAAGCCCGCCGTCGCCACCGCCTCAGCCACCGCCGCGGCGTCGGTGATCCCGCGGATCTGCACATTGCCGCGCCCGGTCAGCTCCAGCGTTCCGGATCCAAGCCGAGTGGCCGCGTCGGCCAGCGCCGCCAACTGGGCGGCGCTGATGATCCCGCCGGGCAACCGGATCCGCGCCAATGCGCCGTCGGCACCCTGATGGACCTGCAATGCGCCGGGGCAGGCGTCGGTGTCGCGGGCTCTGGCCACCCGTTTACGGTACGACCCTGTGGCACCGGCCGATTCAGAACGGTGCTGGGTCGTCGTCGTCGTTGGAGGTGTGGGGCTGGTCCGAAGTAGCTGAGTTGTTTTGTCGGCGTTCGGCCGCGATGCGGTGGGCGCGGTTTTGCGCGCGGGTGCGCCGGCGCCTGGCCTAGCTCGCCGCGGGTCAAGTCGGTCCAGGGCGCGCCCGGGGTGCTCGAGATGACCTGGTCATTCGCTAGCCCTGACGGTCGTGCCACTTTCGAACTGGTCACAGTTGGCGGGGAAGTTCGCTGCCGGTGGCGCCGGATCGGCAACCATGCCGTGTTCAAGTCTCTCTGAGTCCGCGACCGAGTCAGTCGTGCAGAGGCGTCAGTGAGCTTACGATGTCACGGGTGTTGTTGCGCTCAGCAGTGGTTCGCCGAAGTCGCGCTGCGACCCGGGTCTGCCAGGTTTGGGCGCCATCACGCTCTTGGCAGCCACTGGTGCCGGTCCAGAATGTCTGGAGCAGTGCGTGTTGACGGCAAAAGAATTTGGCATTGCTGACAAGTCGGTAATCTACCTTTCCCCGTTCAGGTCGTGGTGCGAGCCCATTTGACCCCCAGTAGAGCCCAGGCGTGGATGTGTTTTCGGTTAGCGCCCATGAAGTGCATACCAAACTGGTACCATCTATGAAGTGAGCACACAAATTGCGGTCCGCTTACCCGACGAGATCGTCGCTTTCATCGATGACGAAGTCCGGGGACAACATGCCCGCAGCCGTGCGGCTGTCGTGGTGCGGGCGCTGGAACGGGAACGCCGCCGTCGTCTCGCCGAACGCGACGCGGAGATCCTCGCGGCCAGCTTGTCAGCGCCGAGTGATTTGGATGCGCTGGCCGGCCGCTCTGCTCGTACCGTCCTCGACATCGACTGATGCGACCCATCCACATCGCCCAGCTTGACAAAGCTAGACCCGTCCTGATTCTCACCCGCGAGGTCGTGCGTCCACACCTCACCAACGTCACCGTCGGCCCAATCACGACGACCGTCCGTGGGCTGGCCACCGAAGTCCCGGTAGGCATCGTGAACGGGCTGAATCAACCGTCGGTGGTCAGTTGCGACAACATCCAAACGATCCCGGTGTCTGACCTTGGTCGTCAAATCGGCTACCTTCTCGCGTCGCAGGAGCCAGCCCTAGCAGACGCCATCGGCAACGCGTTCGACCTCGATTGGGTCGTGTCATAGGTCGCGCTTGTCAATCCAATTTCAGCTTGCTGACAAGTCGGGAAGCTACCTGTTATGTGGTCGCTCACCGGCGGCAGGCACGCGGAATCCCCAGCCGTCGGCAAATCCGGACAAGCGGCAGAGCGCAGATCCGATGAGGCACAGGACGCGGCACTTTGGGTTTAGATGGCGGTGAACTGGCTCAGTTCGTAGATGCCGAGGCTTTTTTCGATGTCGGCGACTTTGTCGACCACCCCTTGAAAGCCGGCCTGGCCGAACCGTTGGTGCTCCTCGTCTTCGAAGATCTCAGCCAGGTCGCGGAACTCCTTAGCGGGCACCACGTCACGCAACGCAGGGAAAACGACGGTGTCTTCGCGTGCCTCATGGGGCTCATACATCCGGTTGAACGCCGCCATGTCCTGCATTAGGGCTTCTCGCGCCGGCCGAGCGGGCGTAGCTCCGGTGGTGGCGGTGAGCACCCGGTCGGTGAGCGCTCGACCGCGTTTGTGCTGGGTGCGCAATACGGGCGTGATGTCGATGAGTTTGCCCGCCTGCTCCAGCTTGGGGAAAACATATTGTTCTTCGAGCCGCTCGTGATAGTCCTCGATGAAGCTTCGAATAATCCCAGCGCCCGCGTTGAGCGCTTGGGCGGGCGTCTGATCGCCGGCTTGCAGGCGGCGGATCCCTTCTCGATAGATCAGCAAGACGCGCTTGAGCACTCCGTGCTCACGCATCAAGTCTTCGGGCGGAGTGACCGACACTTCTTCGTCTCCGGCAGCGCCGGCGTGGCCTGCCTTGGGCTGCCGGCTAGCGCATGCTGAGAGGGCGATCCCACCGGCTGCCGATATCGAGATCCCAAGAAGGTGACGTCGGCGCAGGGCCGGGGGCGGCTGGTCTATCACAGTTGCACCTTTCTTCACTGTGATCATCGTCGGTGGATCGTCAACGGCGGGTCCTAGCAGAAGCCTATCCGAACAACATCGAAACGCGATATCTGGTCTCGATACTTTCACGGATCGTGATATCGTGCGACGATATCGTTACTCGATAGAGAGCTGTGGCTGGGGTGCATGCCGTACCGGATGAGCAGCAGACGCCTTCGGCTGGCGGTGTCGCCGTGGCCGATCGTGCGGATGTTTGCGGCCCCCAACCCAGCGCGATCCCGACAACGCCCCGGCCAATCCGCCGCAGGGACTACTCAACTGCAAAGCGCAAGGAGAACACCTTATGCATATTGACTATGGGTTCTTGCCGCCGGAGATCAACTCTGGCCGGTTGTATTCCGGCCCCGGACCGGGTTCGATGCTTACCGCGGCAGATGCCTGGGATGATTTGGCCGCGGAGTTGCACTGCACGGCGTCGACCTACCGGTCGGTGGTCTCGCGACTAGCCAGCGGAGAATGGACAGGCCCGTCGTCGGCACGGATGGCAATCGCCGCCGAACCGTTTGTGATGTGGCTGCACGGCACCGCCGCCCGGGCCGAACAGACTGCCGGCCAAGCCAAGATGGCTGCGGCCGCTCACTCGACGGCGCTGGCGGCCACCGTGCCGCCACCGATTATCGCGGCCAATCGTTCTTTGCTGAGCCGACTGATCGCCAGCAACTTCTTCGGCCAGAACACCCCGGCGATAGGCGAGACCGAGGCCCAGTACGCAGAGATGTGGGCCCAAGACGCTGCCGCTATGAACGGCTACTCAAGCTCCTCGGCAGCGGCAGCGACGCTCACACCGTTCGGTAACGCACCCCAGATTGCCAACCCCGCGGGGCAAGTGACCCAAGCCGCCGCAGCCGCGCAGGCAAGCGGCGCGGTCGTCGGCACAAGCGCACGGTCGGCGCTGTCGCAGCTTGTGAGCCCGCTTGCCTCGGCGCTGGGATCATCGGGCGCTTCGTCGGCTACTTCAGGCGCGCCGAGCGCGCCGTCGATGTTGGGGCACGTAGCGAATTACACTGCGCTTCCCGCGCAGTTGTTCAGCGACGGGGTAGGCAGCTGGGAGGGTGAGGCGAACCTGATCAGCAACATGAACAACGGGATCGGCATGGCCACGTTCATGGCGCAAAATCCCGCTGGACTCTTCGAGGTCATCAACAATCCACCGTTCGTGGGGCCGGCGGGTTTGGGCTCTGGCGGTTCCTCGCTGACGGCGGGCTCGGGGCAGGCGCTCAAAATTGGGGCGGTGTCGGTGCCGCCGGGCTGGGCGATGCCACCCTCAGACATCACTCCCGTCTCTGTTGCGCTGCCTGCCAACACCGTAGGCACTGTCCCAGCCGTCGTCGGTGGGATACCGGGAGCAGCGTTCGGCGAGACGATGCTGGGCACGCTGGCCGGGCGGGGCCTTGGCGCTGCGGCGGCGCACACCATATCTCGCCGCAAAAGCGTGGTGCCCCGATCGCCGTCCGCCGGTTGACGGACGGCCGGCAACGAGCACGGCATCATCGGCGCGTCCGCTCTAGCCGGCCACGCGCTCGACGTCGCCAGCTCGGCAGCTAGCGCCGATCCACGGCCCCGGAAACCCGCGAGGAAGAGCAAAAATGGACTTTGCGTTGCTGCCGCCCGAGGTCAACTCGGGGCGGATGTATGCCGGCCCCGGCGCAGGACCGATGCTGGCCGCAGCCGCGGCGTGGGAGGCGCTGGCTGCCGAGCTGACGACGTCGGCGACCGGCTACCAATCGGTTACCTCGGAGCTGACTGGCAGCGAATGGCTGGGGTGCGCCTCGGCGTCGATGGCTGCGGCGGTCTCACCCTATCTGACATGGCTGCACGCCAGCGCGGCGGTGGCCGAGCAGGCTGCGGCCCAGGCCATGGCGGCGGCCGCAGCCTACGAGGCGGCGTTCGCGATGACCGTGCCCCCGCCAGTGATCGAAGCCAATAGGGCATTGCTGATGGCACTGGTCGCGACTAACTTCTTCGGCCAAAACACCCCGGCGATCATGGCCACCGAGGCGCTCTACGGCGATATGTGGGCTCAAGACGCCGTTGCCATGTACGGCTATGCCGCGGACTCGGCGCGGGCAACCGCACTGACTCCGTTCAGCCAGCCGCCGACGACTGTCAACCCGGCTGGGCTAAGCGAACAGGTCAGCGCGGCCTCCCACTGCGCTGGTCCCGTCACGGGTGTCAACTCCCAGACCCTGTTTCAGCTCACCGCGGCGCTGCCGGGCCCGTCGCACCAGCTGACGGCGCCGTCCGGTACGTCGAGCGCGTCCCTGGCAACCCAGGTCAGCTCCCTGTTGAGTCCATCCACCCAGGTGACGGGCTTTGGGTCCAGCAGCTTCAACTTCCTGATGAGCGTCTACTCCAACTTCACGAACTTTGCCGCGGTGGGCAGGCAAGTCTTTTCGCGCTTCGGGGTCTTGGGCTTTCTCACCTTCAGCCCGGTGGGGCCGTTCAACGCCATCTCTGGTGCTGGTCTGCCCTCCGCAGGCCTGGGCAAGGCGGCGGCGCTGGGGGCGTTGTCGGTGCCGCCGACCTGGGCAACGGCCACGGCGCAGAGTGAACCCGTGACGCTTTCGCTGTCGGCGAGCAACGTCAGCGCCGCCCCGGCGGCCACCGTCGACGTGACCGCGGGAACCGCTTTCCAGGAGGCGATGATGGGAACCATAAGCGGTCGTGGCGCATGTGCCCATGCCACGTACTATCGCGACAACGAAAAGAAAGACGATGGAGACGGCAAAGAAAAATGGGCCGAGGGATTCGCCGCCTCCGGACTGGTGACAGCTAGCGGCTGGCTGGCGACATCGTGGGCCTACACCAACCGCAGGCGCTACCGCTCGCATCGGGCGTACTTGTGATGTGTCGACGGCAGGTGATGCGTATTCTAGCTGCGGCTAGCGGTGCCGCGATCGCCACGGCAACGTCGGCGCACGCCGACGCCACGGACAACGCGTTCTTTGCAGCGCTTGACCGAGCAGGAATTGAGTACGCAGACCCCCAAGAAGCCATCGATGCAGGTAAGGCGGTCTGCGCCGCCCTTGAAGAGGGGCGTCCCATCCCAGTAGTCGCACGTGGGCTGAACCTCGCTAATCCAGACTTGACGCCGGTTAATGCGGCCCAGTTCCTGGTGATCGCGGAGGAAGCGTATTGCACGGTAGGGGTGCTCGGTGGTAGCGGCGGATGAGGGGCGCAGAGCAGCGAGCCGGTTCCGGTTAGCACTCCACCCTAAGACCGCGGCGACAAACTAGCTCGCGTCGCGTTGGCGTCCAAACAGTCTGAGGAGGGGAGACCACCGCTGGCCGCTTCGGCTAGTCCAACCCTGACACGACCCGGCATTCATAGGTACTCATTAGAGCGGCCGGGTCAGGGGCTTAAGGCCGGGTCTGGCTCAAATGTGTCTGGGCCGGCCGTAGTGCCCCTGGCACCGGGGCAGTACATTGCCCGTGAGATCGCGACGAACTGGGAAGCTTTCGAGAGCGTCAAGTCAGGGTTGGCGTTTCGCACCCCGCGCACCGTTCGGCTTACGTTGTGCCCATCCAGGATGTACGCGCAGACTTCTCTGGCGCTCTGTACCGCTTTGGAGCTGTCCGGGTGCTCGATGCCGGCCTGGTCGAGCGCCTGAAGGAAAGTCGCGTCCGATGTGTCGGCCTGCGCTGGCACGGACAGGCCGACCACAGCTGCCGCGCTGGCTAATGTTACGAACAGCTTCGCAATGCGCATGGTCGCCTTAGCGTTCGCGAGCCGGCTCCGCCGGAGCCGACCCTTGGTGAAACCAGGCAAAATCCGTTCCCCGTATGTCGTTTTGCTGATTTTGTGTGCTGCATCCGTTGAACGCATGATTCTCGCTCCGAAAGGTCGATTCGGCGTTAGGGGCGCTGCGGGACGGGCAGGATATCTGATCGCGGAATAGTCGGTCATCCTCCTAAAGTCATGATATCGTTTAACGATATCGTTGACCGGTACGTGGGTGGTGCCGAGCACGGCTACAAAATCTCCCCCGGAGCGTTGTATCCGATGCTGCACCGCATGCAAGAAGAGGGCCTGTTGACCTCCCGCCAAGAAGTGGTCGACGGGCGCGCTCGCCGGGCCTATGAGATCACCGACCTCGAGCGGGCGGCCTTACTCGAAGAGTGCACGGCGCTCGCCGAATTGGCCTCGGAGATCCTCGGCCACCAGGGGGGCGATAACAACCGAGCACCCGACACTGGCACGCCGCGTCGGCGCCGCCGACGCGGTAGTGATGGGGCTGGGATACACGTCTTCGAACATACATTCGAGTATGCCACAGCCGTCCGACACGAGCCGATGCTGTACGAATGACACGTGCCCGACCCGACCATCTTGCTGGTGTCCACCTCCGACACCGACCTGATCACCGCCCGCGCCAGCGGCGCCAACTACCGGTGGGCGAACCCGGCGCGACTGTTGCCCGGTGAACTCACCGAATTGATCGACGGCGCCGAGATGATGGTGGTCCGCATCCTCGGCGGCTACCGCGCCTGGCAAGACGGCATCGACACCGTGCTGTCCAGCGGCATCCCCGCCGTCATGGTCAGCGGTGAACAATCGCCCGACGCCGATCTGACCGAACGGTCCACCGTGCCGGCCGGCGTTGCGCTGCAAGCGCATATCTATCTGGCCGAGGGGGGTGTGCCCAACCTGCGCCAGTTGCACGCGTTCTTGTCGGACACCGTGCTGATGACGGGCCTGGGTTTCACCGAGCCGGTGAGTACCCGCACGTGGGGCATGCTGGAGCGCGCCGCCGCCGACGTCGAAGGCCCCACGGTTGCGGTGCTCTACTACCGCGCCCAGCACCTGGCCGGCAACACCGGCTACGTCCACGCGCTGTGCGACGCGATCGAAGCCGCCGGGGCACGGCCGCTGCCGCTGTATTGTGCGTCCCTGCGCACCGCAGACCCCGAGACGCTGAAAGTCCTGAGTCAAGCCGACGCGATGGTGGTCACCGTGCTGGCTGCCGGGGGAGTCAAGCCCGCGACCGCATCGGCCGGTGGCGACGACGACAGCTGGAACGTCGAACACCTTGCCGCACTGGACATCCCGATCCTGCAGGGCCTGTGTCTGACCAGTTCCCGAAAGCAGTGGTGCGGCAACGACGACGGGCTCAGCCCACTAGACGTCGCCAGCCAGGTGGCGGTGCCTGAGTTCGACGGACGCATCATCACGGTTCCGTTGTCGTTCAAGGAGATTGATGCCGAGGGGCTGATCGCCTACGTCGCCGACGCGGAGCGCTGCGCGCGGGTCGCCGGCCTGGCGGTCGCCCACGCCCGGCTGCGGCACGTCCCGTCCGCCGACAAGCGAGTGGCCATGGTGTTCTCCGCCTATCCGACCAAACACGCCCGGATCGGCAACGCGGTCGGTCTGGACACCCCGGCCAGCGCGGTCAAGCTCTTGCGCGCGCTGCGCGAGCACGGCTATCAGGTGGGCGAGCTTCCCGGTGTCTCACAAATGGGAGCGCAGGACGGCGATGCGCTGATCCACGCGTTGATCGAGCGCGGCGGGCAGGATCCCGCATGGCTCACCGACGGGCAGCTGGCCGGCAACCCGATCCGGGTGCCAGCGGCCGACTATCGCGCCTGGTTCGCAACGCTGCCCGCTGAGTTGGCCGACGCCGTCGAAGCCCATTGGGGACCCCCACCGGGGGAGTTGTTCGTCGACCGGTCGAACGATCCGGAAGGCGAAATCGTCATCGCTGCGATGCAATCCGGCAACGTGGCGCTGATGGTGCAGCCGCCGCGTGGTTTCGGGGAGAACCCGGTCGCGATCTACCACGATCCGGATCTGCCGCCCAGCCACCACTATCTGGCCGCCTACCAGTGGCTGGGAGGCGGGTTTCCCAACAGCTTTGACGCCCACGCCGTCGTGCATCTCGGCAAGCACGGCAACCTCGAGTGGCTGCCGGGCAAGACACTGGGCATGTCGGCGGCCTGCGGGTCGGACGCGGCCCTTGGTGACCTGCCGTTGATCTACCCGTTCTTGGTCAACGATCCGGGCGAGGGAACCCAAGCCAAGCGGCGGGCGCACGCCGTGATCGTCGACCACCTCATTCCGCCGATGACGCGTGCCGAAACCTACGGGGACATCGCACGTTTGGAGCAACTGCTGGACGAACACGCCAGCGTCGCAGCGCTAGACCCGGGCAAGCTGCCGGCAATCCGACAGCAGATCTGGACGATGATCCGGGCCGCCAAGATGGATCATGACCTGGGGCTCGCGGAGCGGCCGGAAGACGATTCGTTCGACGACCTGCTACTGCACGTCGACGGATGGTTGTGCGAAATCAAGGACGTTCAGATCCGCGACGGCCTGCATATCCTCGCCGAAGTCCCGCAAGGGAAACAGGAACTCAACTTGGTGCTGGCGGTGCTGCGGGCCCGTCAACTCTTCGGCGGCGACAAGTCGCTGCCCGGATTGCGGCAGGCGCTCGGTCTGGCCGAGGACGGCAGCGACGAGCGGCAATCGGTCGACGCGGCCGAAGAACACGCACGCCAACTCGTCGGGGCGTTGCAAGCCAGCGGCTGGGATCCGGCTGCCGCGGAACGGCTCACCGACAACGCCGACGTCGCCGCGGTGCTGCGATTCGCCGCGAGCGAAGTCGTACCCCGACTGTCCGGCACCGCAGGCGAAATCGAGCAGATCTTAAGGGCATTGGACGGCCGATTCATCGCGGCCGGACCGTCGGGATCGCCGCTGCGCGGGCTGGTCAATGTGCTGCCCACCGGACGCAACTTCTACTCCGTCGACCCGAAAGCGGTGCCCTCCCGGCTGGCCTGGGAAACCGGTATGGCGATGGCCGATTCGCTGCTGGCCCGCTACCGCGACGACTACGGAACCTGGCCGCGGTCGGTTGGCCTGTCGGTGTGGGGCACCTCGGCGATGCGCACATCCGGCGACGACATCGCCGAAGTCCTCGCGCTGCTGGGAGTTCGGCCGGTTTGGGATGACGCCTCGCGTCGTGTCGTCGGCCTGGCGCCGATCCCGCTGGCGGAGCTGGGCCGACCTCGAATCGACGTCACCGTCCGGATTTCGGGTTTCTTTCGCGATGCGTTCCCGCACGTGGTGGCGATGCTCGACGACGCCGTGCAACTGGTGGCCGGCCTCGACGAGCCGGCCGACGAGAATTATGTGCGGGCCCACGCGCAGGCAGACCTGAAGCAGCACGGCGACCAACGCCGGTCAACAACAAGGATTTTCGGGTCCAAGCCGGGCACCTACGGCGCCGGGCTGTTGCAGCTGATCGACAGCCGCAATTGGCGCGACGACGCCGACTTGGCGCAGGTGTACACGGCCTGGGGCGGCTTCGCCTATGGGCGCGGGCTTGATGGCCGGCCGGCAGAACAGGACATGAACCGGCAGTATCGGCGCATCGTCGTCGCCGCCAAAAACACCGACACCCGCGAGCATGACATCGCCGACTCCGACGATTACTTCCAATACCACGGCGGCATGGTGGCCACCGTGCGGGCGCTGACCGGGCGAGCGCCCGCCGCCTACATCGGCGACAACACTCGCCCCGACGCGGTCCGCACCCGCACGCTGTCGGAGGAAACCACCCGGGTCTTCCGGGCCCGCGTGGTCAACCCGCGCTGGATCACCGCGATGCGTCGGCACGGCTACAAGGGCGCATTCGAGATGGCCGCCACCGTCGACTACCTGTTCGGCTACGACGCCACCGCTGCGGTGGTGGCCGACTGGATGTACGAGCAGCTCACCGAGTCCTATGTGCTGGATCTCGAGAACCGCAAATTCATGGCCGAATCCAACCCGTGGGCGCTGCACGGGATGGCCGAGCGGTTGCTGGAGGCGGCTGGCCGCGGCATGTGGGCGGAACCGCGACCGGCCACTCTCGACGCGCTGCGCCAGGTGCTGTTGGAAACCGAAGGCGACCTCGAAGGGCTTTAGACTGACGCGATGCCTCCGAGCTTCGCGGACATCGCCAAGGCGCAGTACGTCTTGCTGACGACTTTCACCAAGGACGGCCGGCCCAAGCCGACGCCGGTGTGGGCCGCCTCCGATGGCGACCGCCTGCTGGTCATCAGCGAGGACAAGGCATGGAAGGTCAAGCGGATCCGCAACACTGCGCGGGTCACGCTGGCCGTGTGCGATATGCGCGGGCGCCCGAAAAGCGAACCCGTCGAGGCGATCGCGACCATCCTGGACAAATCACACACCGCTGGCGTTTACGAGGCCATCGCCCGCAAGTACGGGCTGGTCGGTCGGGTGTTCAACTTTTTCAGCAGGCTGCGCGGCGGCATGCAGAACAACGTCGGCCTGGAGTTGCGCCCGGCAGGCTAGGCGTCTCGCAGGTGTTCGCCGAAGAACGCGAAGACCCGGGCCCAGGCATCCTCGGTGGCGACCTGGTTATAGCCGAATCCGGCAATGCGGAGCAGCGGTTGGGCGGGCAGCTTGTTGGCAAAGCTGTGCCCGGCACGCGGATAAACCTTGATGTCGTTGGTGATGCCTTTTCGGCCGAGCACCCGTTGCAGCTTCTTGGGTGCCCCGACACCTAGCGGGTCACGGGAGCCGAAGCTGGCCACAATCGGACACGCCCCATCCAGTGTCTCACTGAGCTGGCGCGGCAGGGGAGTGCCGTAGAACGGTGCCGAGGCGCCAAATCCTTTGGGCGACATGATTAATGCGAACCGTCCACCCATGCAGAACCCCGCGATGCCGACGTGGCCGGTGCATTCGGGCAGGGTTAGCAAGTGGTCGCGGGCCGCCAACACGTCATCAAGCGCCCGCCCGCGCTTGGTGAGTAACTCACGCATGACCTTGGTGACGCAGCGCGCCCAACCGCCCCGCGCGAACAGGTTCGGGGTGAGTGCGACGTATCCCGCTGTGGCGATGTGGCTGTTGATCGACTGTTTGTCCGGTCCGTAGCCAATCGCGTCGTGAATCACCACCACGCCCGGCCACGGTCCTGACCCCTCGGGAACATCGAGCAGCGCATCGATGGGACCGGCGGGAGTATCGATCTCGATTGTCGTCACGTCAGCTATCTAACCGTGCTGCGGAGCCAGGCGGAACTCCCGCGGCCGCTTCCGACGTTGCCATCTCGTGGTGTCACGACTGTTTCTGCTCTATGTCGTCGTCGAGCTCGCGGTGGTGCTCGCCCTGGCCTCGACGATCGGGCTGGGCTGGACGCTGCTGCTCCTGCTGGTCGCCTTCGTCGCCGGAATAACGTTGGCGGGTTCGCAATCCAAGCGCCAGCTCACGCGGTTGCGATCCGGACTGACCAATCAGCAGCCTCGGGTGGCCAGCGACGGCGCGCTGGTCGCGCTGGGCACGGTGCTGGTGGTGGTTCCGGGGTTGGTCACCACCGCCGCCGGGCTGCTGCTGCTGCTACCGGCGACCCGCGCGGCCGTCCGCCCGGTGCTGACGGCAATGGCCGCTCGCGGCGTCGGCCGGCGAGCGCCGCTGATCACCGTCACCACCGTCGACGCGGACCAATACGCGTCGGCACGCCGGCCCGGGCCGGATTACATCGACGGCGAGGTCATCGACGTCACCGATGTCACGGATGTCGACCCGCCGGGTTTGCCGGGCGAGCCCAAGTAGACGTTATAAAGCGTGACGAACGTCCCTACCACGCTGTTGGTCAACGGCCAGGTTTACAGCCCGACACATCCGGATGCGACCGCGATGGCGGTCCGCAACGGGCTGGTGGCGTGGCTGGGTAACGACGACGTCGGACGCGGCCAGTTTCCCGACGCCGACGTGGTCGATCTCGACGGCGGCTTCGTTGCGCCGGGCTTCGTCGACAGCCACATTCATCTCACCGCTACCGGTCTGTCGCTGACCGGGCTGGATCTGCGAACGTCGACGTCGCGTCGGCATTGCGTGGCGTTGATCGCCGACTACGCCGCCGCTCATCCCGGCCAGCCGGTCTGGGGGCACGGATGGGATGAAACCGCCTGGCCGGAGAATGCCGCGCCCAGCACCGCGGAGCTGGACGCGGTGCTGGGTGACCGGCCCGCCTACCTGGCCCGAGTCGACGTGCACTCGGCGCTGGCCTCGACCGCTCTGCGCAACCGGATGCCAACGCTGCGGTCGGCGACCGGATTTGCCGAACAGCGGCCGTTGGTCGGCGACGCCCATCACCTGGTCCGCGCCGCCGCTCGGGACTTGCTCACGGATTCTCAGCGCGCCGCAGCGCAGCGGGCCGCGCTGGACGCCGCCGCCGCCAACGGGATTGTCGCGGTACACGAATGCGCCGGCCCCGAGATCGGCGGGCTGGACGACTGGCTGGCGCTGTGTGCCCTCAACCACGGCGTCCAGGTGACCGGCTACTGGGGCGAAGCAGTGAGCGGCCCAGCGCAGGCGCTTGCGCTCGTCGTGGACACCGGCGCTGCCGGCTTGGCCGGCGACCTGTTCGTCGACGGCGCGCTGGGCTCGCACACCGCCTGGCTGCACCAGCCCTACGCCGATGCCTCGGACCGGTTCGGCACCTGCTACCTGGATCCCGAGGTCGCCGCCACACACGTGCGGGCGTGTACCGAGGCCGGCGTGACGGCGGGTTTCCACGTCATCGGTGACGCCGCGGTCTCGATGGCCATCGCCGCTTTCGAGCGTGTGGTCACAGACCTCGGTGTGGCCGCGGTGGCCCGTTGCGGCCACCGCTTGGAGCACCTGGAGATGGCCACCGCGGACCAGGCAGCCAAGCTGGGCGCGTGGGGCGTGATGGCCAGCATGCAACCCAGTTTCGACGCGCTCTGGGGCGGGCCTGACGGCATGTACGCCCGCCGTCTCGGCGTCGAGCGAGCAGCGGTTCTCAATCCGTTTGCGCTGTTAGCATCCCAAGGCGTGGCCCTCGCGTTCGGATCCGACGCCCCGGTGAGCGGCCTCGACGCCTGGGCGACGGTCCGCGCAGCTGCCAACCACCACACGCCGGGCAGCTCGGTCTCGCTGCGGGCGGCGTTCGCCGCGGCCACTCGCGGCGGCTGGCGAGCCGGTGGCGCCCGAGACGGGCTGATCGGCACCTTGGTTCCCGGCGCGCCCGCGTCCTACGCCATCTGGGACGTCGAAAACCTGAGCCAGCTCGACGTCAGTGCAGCCAGTGACGCCGTCCAGCGGTGGTCGACTGATCCGCGCTCGCGGGTGCCCGCCTTGCCGCGGCTGGGTCGCAGCGATCCGTTGCCCCGCTGTCGGCAAACCGTGCACAGGGGTGTCGTCATCTATGGCTAAGGGCGTCAGGCGGTTTGACCGCTGGATGCGGTCCGATGACAGCGAGGTCATTCCGGTTGCCGAAGACGACGGCACCGGCGTGACCCCCGTTCAACACGGGGATCCAGACAACGCCGAGGACACCGCCGGCGCCGATGATGATCGGCCGTTGACCCTGGGCAATCGAGGCCGTCAGCACGCCACCGACCTAGGTCAGCGACTGGTCCGGCTCGGCGGTGTGCTGCTGGTATGGCTGGCAAACCAGCAGCGGACGCGGTTACCGCAATTCGGCAACGCCGTGCGGCCACGGTTGACACGCCTGAGCGCCGCGATCCTTGCCGGTCTGCTGCTTTGCTCGAGCTATCCGGGGCTCAACTGGTGGTGGGCCGCCATCATCGCGTTTGCCGTGCTGGCCTGGGTGCTGACCCGCCCGGCCACCACACCACTCGGCGGATTCGGTTACGGCTTTCTGTTCGGCGTGGCGTTCTACCTGCCGCTAATCCGCTGGGTCAGCATTCTCGTCGGCGCCGTCCCGTTGCTGGCGCTGGTCGGAGTGTGCGCGCTGTTCCCCGCAATTTTCGGTCTGCTGGCCGTCGTGGTGCGCCGGCTTCCCGGCTGGCCGATCTGGTTCGCGGTGCTGTGGGCGGCACAGGAGTGGTTGAAGTCGACGGTGCCGTTCGGGGGATTCCCATGGGGCGTGGTGGCTGCCGGTCAGACCGACGGCCCGTTTTTGCCGTTGGTCCGGCTGGGCGGCGTGCCGCTGCTGTCGTTGGCTATCGTGCTGGTCGCTTGCAGCACCACCGCGATCGCACTGGAGATCGCGTCATGGCTGCGGGCCTCGCACGTGCAGAGGGCCGATTCGCCGCCCGCGGTGATGTTCCCGGCGATCTGCATTTGCCTGGCTTTTTCCGCCACGGCGGCTATTTGGCCGCAGGTCCGCCATTCCGGCACCGGATCGGGGAACGAACCCGTCGTCACTGCCGCAGTGGTCCAGGGCAACGTGCCGCGCCTCGGTCTGGAGTTCAACGCGCAGCGGCTTGCGGTGCTGGGCAACGATGTCCGCGAAACCCGCCAGCTGACCGCCGACGTGCATGTCGGGCGCGCCCCCCAGCCCGACTTCGTCGTGTGGCCCGAGGACGCGTCAGAAGTCGATCCATTGCGCAATCCCGATGCGGCGCAGAAGATCTCGGCGGCCGTCGAGGCGATCGACGCACCGATCCTGGTCGGTACGGTGCTCGACGTCGCGGCTCGGACCCAGAAATCGCCGGCGGAAACGAACACGGTGATCGTCTGGAATCCTAAGACGGGACCGGGCGAGCGGCACGACAAGCGGATCGTGCAGCCATTCGGGGAATACCTGCCCTGGCGCGGCTTTTTCCGGCGCCTGTCCGGGCTCGCCGACTGGGCAGGCTATATCGTCCCGGGCACCGGGACCGGCGTGGTGCGCGCCGCGGGCGTTCCGGTGGGCGTCGCGACCTGCTGGGAAGTGATTTTCGACCGGGCGCTGCGCGACTCGGTCCTGGGCGGCGCCGAGGTGCTCGCGGTGCCCGCCAACAACGCCAACTTCAACCAGACCATGAGTGAGCAGCAGCTGGCCTTCTCGAAGGTTCGCGCCGTCGAGCTCGACCGCTACGCCGTGGTCGCCAGCAACGTCGGAATTTCCGCCCTGGTCACGCCGGACGGTCGCGAGCTGAGCCGGACGGGGTTCTTCGAAGCGGCCTATCTGGACAATCAGGTCCGCCGCAAAACAACGTTGACGCCGGCCGCCAAGTGGGGCCCGATCGTGCAGGGAAGCCTGGTCGTGGCAGCTGCTGCGGTCCTGCTCGCTGCAATGCTGCAGAATGGATGGTTCACGGAGATCAACCGTCGTCTGTCGGAGTTGGTGAAGAACGTCAGGCCAGCAAACCAGAAGCCCGACGACGACTCGCTCGGCGACGATGTGGTCGCCGACGGCGAGCTCGACAAGGACGGCCAGGACGCCGCGCTCGACGAGAGCGGCCGACACTCGGCCCGCATGGTTGCCCAGCGGCCAGAAAACGGTGACCCATGACCCGCGTCGGCGACGATGCAGTGGGGGCGCCCCCAGCCGCGCAGCGGGGAGGGGGACGAAGCGATGAGGAGGAGCGGCGCGCATGAGTATCGGAGATCCGGTGACGCGAGTGGCGGGCGATCGCCCCACCGCGCGCACCCTGGTGATCATCCCCACTTATAACGAACGGGAGAACCTCCCGCTGATCATGCGGCGACTGCACCAGGCTTGTCCCGACGTGCACGTGCTTGTCGTGGACGACAGCAGCCCCGACGGCACCGGAGCGCTCGCCGACGAGCTGGCGTCAGCCGACCCATACCGCATCCACGTCATGCACCGCACCGCCAAGGATGGTCTGGGCGCGGCATACCTGGCCGGATTCGCCTGGGGGCTCAGCAGGCAATACACCACGGTGGTCGAGATGGACGCCGACGGCAGTCACGCGCCCGAACAACTGCACTTACTACTGGAGGCGGTCGATGCCGGAGCCGACCTGGTCATCGGTTCCCGATACGTCGACGGCGGCAACGTCCAGAATTGGCCATGGCGGCGCTGGGCGCTGTCGTGGACGGCCAACAGCTATGCGCGGTTAGCCCTGGGCATCGGCATACACGACATCACCGCCGGTTACCGCGCCTACCGTCGCGGCGTTCTGCAGAAGATCGACCTGGACGCCGTCGACTCCAAGGGCTACTGCTTCCAGATCGATCTGACCTGGCGCGCGATCGGCAACGGGTTCACCGTCGTGGAAGTGCCGATCACGTTCACCGAGCGCGAGCTCGGGGTCTCCAAGATGAGCGGATCCAATATCCGCGAAGCGCTGGTCAAAGTCGCCCAATGGGGCATCGGCGGCCGGTTGCCCCGCAACCGTGCAGTAGCGGTTACCAAGTGAGGTTAGCCGGCGCCGCTGTCGTCAGCTACCGCGACGGCGCGTCCTGATCAGGTCCAGACGCTCCTTGAGCAGTTCGTCGAGCTCCTCAACCGTTCGGCGCTCGAGCAGCATGTCCCAGTGCGTGCGGGGCGGCTTGACCTTTTTCGGCTCCGGCAGATCACCCTCGATCAGGGTGCCTTCCATCCCGTTACGGCACATCCAGGTGCCGGGGATCTCGGCGTCGTCAGCGAACGGTACGTCGAACTCCTCGCCATTCTCGGTGCGATAACGCGCAATCTGGCGGGGCGCGAGGTCGTGATTGCGGTCGGTCTCGTAGCTTACGGCTCCAAGGCGACTGCCTCTCAGGACACGATCAGCCATTGGTACCCACTCCTCTTAATTTCTTATCAGCAGCTAGCGTCCTGACAACGCCCCGGGCGGTCGCAGAGTTCCCAGGGTTTGCGCGCCAGCTCGCGACTCGACCACCCATGATACCGGGATTCGCGCATAACCCGGCTAAAGTCGACCCCGTGAGCCGTCGCGCCCGCCCGCAGCCGTGCCGCTGGTGTGGACGTCATGTCGCCGACAGCGGGCTGGGCCGTCGCCGTCAGTACTGCCGGCAGTCGTGTCGGCAGCGGGCCTACGAGCAGCGAGCCTTCATCAACGGCGCTAAAGGTGCGTCGCTGCCCCCCGACGCGGTAGTGCTCTCCGCTGACGAGGCCGCCGACCTGTCCGACCGCGTCTACCAGGTGCGGTGTGCGGCAGAAGACGTTGCCACAGCACTTAACGAAGGAGCCGAGGCGACAGAATTACGCGAGCTGTGTGAAGCGCTGATGCAAGCCGCACAGGCCGCCGACGGCTGGCGCTGACCGGGCAGACCACAGGAGGCCGCGGCAGGAACGCGCATAGCCCTGGCTAACTGCTGACGGGTACAGTCTCGCCATGGATCGCTGGGTAACGCCGGAATTGGCAGCGGACCCAGGCCAGCAATCGGGCGAGCAAGTCGGTGCACGGCGCCACTTCTCCGGGTGCGAAGCCGGAAGCGTTTGACCCGGCTGCGACGACCGACGTTAGGCGAGGGGTAGCGACATGGGTGACCAACTTCAGCATGCGACCGAAGCATTGCGCAAAGCACTGGTTCAAGTGGAGCGCCTGAAGCGAAAGAACCGCGCACTGCTGGAGCGGTCCAGCGAACCGATCGCGATCGTCGGGATGGCCTGCCGTTTCCCGGGCGGGGTGGAGTCTCCAGATGGCCTGTGGGACATGGTCGCCCAGGGTCGCGACGTCATGTCGGAGTTCCCGACCGACCGGGGCTGGGATCTGGACGGTCTATTCGATGCCGATCCCGACGCGCCGCACAAGTCGTATGCGCGCGCCGGCGGGTTCGTCGACGATGTCGCGGGCTTCGACGCGGGATTCTTCGGCATCTCACCAACTGAGGCGCTGGCGACCGATCCGCAGCACCGAATGCTGTTGGAGCTGTCGTGGGAGGCGTTGGAGCGCGCCGGGGTCGACCCGACCACGTTGCGGGGCAGCGCTACCGGCGTATTCGCCGGAATCATTGTTCAGGGCTACGGCATGCTCGCCGAAGAGATCGAGGGCTACCGGCTGACCGGCATGACGTCCAGCGTGGCGACCGGCCGGGTGGCCTATGTGCTGGGGTTGGAGGGCCCGGCGGTATCCGTGGACACCGCGTGTTCGTCGTCGCTGGTGGCCCTGCACATGGCGGTGCAGTCGTTGCGATCGGGCGAATGCGACCTGGCGCTGGTCGGTGGCGCGACCGTCAACGCCACCCCAACGGTGTTCGTCGAATTCAGTCGGCACCGCGGCTTGTCGCCGGACGGCCGGTGCAAGCCCTTCTCTTCAGCTGCCGACGGTCTCGGCTGGTCTGAGGGCGGCGGCATGTTGGTGGTGGAACGGCTCTCGGATGCCCAGCGGTTGGGTCATCCGGTGTTGGCGCTGGTGCGCGGTTCAGCGGTCAATCAGGACGGCGCATCCAACGGGCTGACCGCGCCCAACGGGCCCTCCCAGCAGCGAGTAGTGCGGACCGCGTTGGCCAATGCGGGGCTCAGTGGCGCCGAGGTGGATGTGGTGGAGGGCCACGGCACCGGCACCACGCTTGGCGATCCGATCGAGGCTCAGGCGCTGCTGGCCACCTACGGGCAAGACCGCTCGCAGCCGCTTTGGTTGGGGTCGATCAAGTCCAACATGGGCCACACGCAGGCTGCTGCAGGGGTGGCCGGTGTGATCAAGATGGTGCAAGCGATGCGCCACGAGCTGCTGCCCGCGACGTTGCACGTCGATGCGCCCAGCCCGCACGTGGACTGGTCGGCGGGATCGGTGGAGTTGTTGACCGAACCGCAGCCATGGAAGGCCGAGTCAGCCGACGGCCGGCTGCGTCGCGCCGGGGTGTCATCGTTCGGAATCAGCGGCACCAACGCGCATGTGATCATCGAGGCCCCCCCTGCGGTGGACGCGGCTGCCGAGCGGGGGACCGTGCCGCCGGTCGTCCCGTGGGCGATCTCGGCCAAGAGCGCGGCGGCGGTTTCGGCGCAGGCGGCACGGCTGGGCGAATTCATCCGCGCGCGTGAGCAATTGGAGTCCGCCGATGTGGGCTGGTCGTTGGCGGGCCGGTCGAAATTCGAGCATCGGGCGGTGGTGCTCGGTGCTGACCGTCAGGAGTTGCTGAACGGTTTGGCGGAACTGGCTGACGGAACGCCGGGCGCTTCGGTGGTCTGCGGTCACGCCGCACCGGCAGGCAAAACCGTGTTCGTCTTCCCCGGCCAAGGCTCGCAGTGGCTCGGCATGGGCGTCGAATTGCTCGACACCGCTCCGGTTTTCGCCGAGAAAATCAACACGTGCGCAGCGGCATTCGCCGAATTCGTCGACTGGTCACTGCTCGACGTGCTCCGCGGGGCGCCGGGCGCGCCGGGTCTGGACCGCGTTGATGTCGTCCAGCCGGTGCTGTTTGCAGTGATGGTCTCGCTGGCCGAATTGTGGCGATCGGTGGGTGTCCGGCCCGACGCCGTGATCGGCCATTCCCAAGGCGAAATCGCCGCCGCCCATGTCGCGGGCGCGCTGTCGTTGCGCGATGCCGCGCGCGTCGTGACGCTGCGCAGCAAACTGTTGCTGGCGCTCGCTGGCCGCGGCGGCATGGCTTCCCTGGCGTGCAGTGCCGAGCATGCACGAGAGTTGTTGGCTCCCTTCGGGAACAGCATCAGCATCGCCGCGATCAATGGGCGATCCGCCGTGGTGGTATCCGGTGACGTCGCCGCACTCGACGAGCTGGTCGCCCAGTGTGCTGAGCGTGAGATCCGCGCCCGCCGCATCGACGTCGACTACGCATCACACTCCGCCGACGTCGAATGCATCCGGGAGCAGCTGGCCGACGTCCTTTCCGGCCTCGAGCCGAGTTCTTCACGCACCGCATTCTTTTCCACGTTGACCGGCGGTCTGGCCGACACCGCCGGCTTGGACGCCGACTACTGGTATAGCAATATTCGGCAGACCGTGGAGTTCGATCAGGCCGTGCGCGGGGCCTGCCAACAGGGCTACCGGGCCTTCATCGAATGCAGTCCGCATCCCGCGTTGCTCGCGGGCATCGAAGACACATTCAACGACTGCGCTGACGCCAAAACCGAACCGATCGTCATCCCCACCCTCGGCCGCGAGGAGGGCGGCCTCCGCCGGTTTCTCACCTCGGCCGCGCAAGCCTTCGTGGCGGGTGTGAGCGTGGATTGGCGGGCGGTCGTGCCCGGGGCCGAGTTTGTCGAGTTACCAACGTATGCCTTTGAGCGACGGCGGTTTTGGCTTTCCGGTGATGGCGCCGCATTTGACGCCGAAGGTCTTGGGCTGGGCGCCAGTGGGCATGCGCTGCTGGGTGCGGTGGTGGAGCTGCCGGAGTCGGGCGGCGTGCTGCTGGCCGGCCGGCTCTCGGCTGCGTCGCAGGGATGGTTGGCCGCTCACGCCGTTGACGGTGTCGTGGTGTTCCCGGGTGCGGGGTTTGTGGAGTTGGCGATCCGTGCCGGCGACGAAGCCGGTTGCAGCTGCGTCGACGAGCTGATGTTGCAGTCGCCGTTGCTGCTGCCGACTTCGGGTTCGGTCGCCGTGCAGGTGGTGGTGGGGCCGGCCGAAGATTCCGGCCACCGCAGCGTATCCATATTCTCCCGGGCTGATGCCGGTTCCGATTCGGGATGGATCTGCCACGCCAGCGGGCAGTTGGGCCCGCAGTCGCGTGAGCCGGGCGCGGACTTGTCGACCTGGCCGCCGGTGGGCGCGAAGCCGGTCGACATCGACGGGCTTTACGACCGGTTGGCGGCGCGAGGATACGGTTACGGCCCGGCGTTCCAGGGGTTGACTGCGATGTGGCGTCGCGGCGACGAGTTGTTCGCCGAGGTCACCCTGCCTGATGCGGCGGGTGGCGTCGGCGGATTCGGTGTGCATCCGGCCTTGTTGGACGCGGCGTTGCACGCGGTGATCGTGGCTACCGAGGCCGACGACCGCGACAACAGCGGTGTGCTGGTGCCGTTCTCCTGGCAGGGTGTGTCGTTGCATGCGGCGGGGGCGTCGGCGGTGCGGGCGCGGATCGCGCCGTCGGGTCCGTCGGCGGTGTCGGTGGAGTTGGCCGATGGGTTGGGGTTGCCGGTGTTGTCGGTGGCGTCGATGGTGGCTCGTCCGGTGTCGCAGCAGCAGTTGATGGCGGCGGTGTCGGGGTCGGGTCCGGACCGGATTTTCGAGGTGGTGTGGTCACCGGCGTCGCCCGTGTCGGGTGTGGAGGCGCGGCCGTGTGACGTTTTCGAATCGGTGGCCGCCGAGGAGGATCCGCTGGCCGGCACGTATCGGCGCACCCACGAAGCGTTGGGGGCGCTGCAGTCCTGGCTGGCCGAGCATGACTCGGGAGTGTGGGTGGTGGCGACCCGCGGTGCGGTGGCGTTACCGGGGGAGGATGTCACCGATCTGGCGGGTGCCGCGGTGTGGGGGTTGGTGCGTTCGGCGCAGACCGAGCATCCCGGCCGGATCGTGTTGGTGGATTCCGATGCGGCACTGGATGAGTCGACAGTAGCCGAGGTGTTGGCGGTCGGTGAGCCGCAGGTGGTGATGCGCAGGGGGAGGGCTCATATCGCGCGGGTGCGCGGCAGCCGGGCCGTCGATGGCCTGCTGGTGCCGCCGCCCGGCCAGGGGCCATGGCGGATTGGCATGTCAACCAAGGGCACCTTTGAAAACCTGTTGCTGGAGCCGATCCCGGATGCTGATGCTCCGCTGGAGCCCGGCCAGGTTCGCGTCGCCATGCGCGCCATAGCCACCAACTTCCGCGACATCATGATCACCCTGGGTATGTTCACCCACGACGCCCTGATCGGCGGCGAAGGCGCCGGCGTCGTCGTGGAAGTCGGACCCGAGGTTAGCGAATTCGCGGTCGGTGACTCGGTTTACGGCTTCTTCCCGGACGGCAGCGGCACCCTGGTCGCCGGCGACGTTCGGCTGCTGCTTCCCATGCCCTCGGACTGGACATACGCCGAAGCCGCGGCCATATCAGCGGTTTTCACCACCGCCTACTACGCTTTCATCCACCTCGCGGATGTTCGCGCGGGGCAGCGGGTGTTGGTGCATGCCGCGACCGGCGGGGTGGGGATGGCTGCGGTGCAGCTGGCCCGGCATTTGGGGTTGGAGGTGTTTGCCACCGCCAGTCGTGGTAAGTGGGACACGTTGCGGGCGATGGGTTTTGACGACGATCATATCGGCGATTCGCGCAGTCTTGAGTTTGAGGAGAAGTTCCGGGCGGTCACTGGCGGCCGGGGTGTGGATGTGGTGCTCGACTCGTTGGCCGGTGAGTTCGTGGATGCCTCGCTGCGTCTGGTGGCCCCGGGTGGGGTGTTTTTGGAGATGGGCAAGACCGACATCCGCGACCCCGATGCGGTCGCCCAACACCACCCCGGTGTGCGCTACCGCGCCTTCGACCTGTTCGAACCGGGCCGTGTCCGCATGCACCAATACATGCTCGAACTCGCCAAGTTGTTCGATGACGGTGCGCTTCGGCCGTTGCCGGTGACGGCGTTTGATGTGCGGCGGGCGCCGGCGGCGTTGCGATATTTGAGTCAGGCGCGTCATGTCGGCAAGGTTGTGTTGAGCATGCCGGATGCGTGGGCGGCTGGCACGGTGGTGATTACCGGTGGGACTGGGATGGCGGGTTCGGCGTTGGCCCGGCATGTGGTGGTCAACCATGGTGTGCGCCAGTTGGTGTTGGTGAGCCGGCGTGGCCCGGATGCGCCGGGGGCGAGCGAGTTGGTGGCCGAGTTGGGTGCGGCGGGTGCGCGGGTGTCGGTGGTGGCCTGTGATGCCGCTGATCGTGAGGCGTTGGCCAAGGTGCTTGCCGATGTTTCGGTGCAGTATCCGTTGTCGGCGGTGATTCATGCTGCTGGGGTGCTTGATGATGCGGTGGTGACGTCGTTGACGCCGCAGCGGGTGGATGCGGTGTTGCGGGCCAAGGTGGATGCGGCGTGGAATTTGCATGAGCTGACCCGGGATGCGGGTGTGTCGGCGTTTGTGATGTTTTCGTCGATGGCCGGGTTGGTGGGGTCGTCGGGTCAGGCTAACTATGCGGCGGCGAACTCGTTTTTGGATGGGTTGGCGGTGCATCGGCGTGCGGATGGTCTGCCGGCGATCTCGCTGGGCTGGGGTCTGTGGGACCAAAGCAGCAACATGACCGGCGGACTCGACGACGCCGGTCGTGCCCGGCTGGGCCGCAGCGGCGTCTTGGCTCTTTCGACGGCGGAGGCCCTGCAGCTGTTCGACACCGCGATGGTGATCGACGAGCCGTTGCTGCTGCCCGCCCGCATCGACGCAGGCGCACTACGCGCCAACGCGGCGGTGGTACCGCCGATGTTCGCCGACCTGATAAACACGCCGACCCGCCGGCGGGTCGACGACTCACTGGTCGCCAGCAAATCCAAATCCGCATTGGCACACCGCATCCACGGGCTGCCCGAGGACCAGCAGCATGCGGTGCTGCTGGATTTGGTGCGTTCGCACATCGCGACTGTGCTGGGCAACACCGACGCCGAGGCCATCGACCCCGATAAGGCGTTCCAGGAGTTGGGCTTTGACTCGCTGACCGCGGTCGAGATGCGTAACCGGCTCAAAGCGGCCACCGGGCTGGCGCTTTCGCCGACTCTGATCTTCGACTACCCGAACTCCGGCCGCCTGGCCACCTACATCCGCGGCGAACTCGCCGGCGTCCCACAAGAGATCAAGAAAGTGGCCGCGGTCCGGCCGACAACCGACGAGCCGATCGCGATCGTCGGAATGGCCTGCCGGTTCCCCGGTGGCGTCGACACCCCGGAAGCACTGTGGGACATGGTGATCCATGGCCGGGACGTGGTTACCGAATTCCCGAACGATCGAGGATGGGACCTGACGGACCTGTTCAACCCAGACCCCGACGTGCCTGGTTCCTGCTACACCCGCACCGGCGGGTTCGTGGACGGCGTCGCAGACTTCGACCCCTCGTTCTTCGGCGTCGGGCCGTCCGAGGCGTTAGCGATGGATCCTCAGCAGCGCATGTTCCTCGAGTTGTCGTGGGAGGCGTTGGAGCGGGCCGGGGTCGACCCGACCACGTTGCGCGGCAGCGCAACCGGCGTCTTCGCCGGCGTCATGACGCAGGGCTACGGCATGTTCTCCGCCGAGCCGGTGGAAGGCTTCCGGTTGACCGGCCAGCTGTCCAGCGTCGCATCGGGCCGGGTGGCCTATGTGCTGGGGCTGGAAGGCCCGGCGCTATCGGTGGACACCGCCTGCTCGTCATCGCTGGTCACCCTGCATATGGCCGTGCAGTCGTTGCGGTCCGGCGAGTGCGACTTGGCGCTGAGCGGCGGCGTCACCATCAACGCCACCCCGGATATCTTTGTGGAGTTCAGTCGTTGGCGCGGCCTCTCACCGGACGGCCGGTGCAAGGCGTTCGCCGGAGCCGCCGACGGCACCGGATTCGCCGAGGGTGGGGGAATGCTGGTGGTCGAACGGCTCTCGGACGCCCAGCGATTGGGTCATCCGGTGCTGGCGGTGGTGCGCGGCTCGGCGGTGAACCAGGACGGCGCCTCCAACGGGCTGACCGCGCCCAACGGGCCCTCCCAGCAGCGGGTAGTGCGGGCGGCGCTGGCCAACGCCGGGCTGAGCGCGGCCGACGTCGACGCGGTCGAGGGCCACGGCACCGGCACCACGCTTGGCGATCCGATCGAGGCTCAGGCGCTGCTGGCCACCTACGGGCAGAACCGTTCGCAGCCGCTCTGGTTGGGGTCGATCAAGTCGAACATGGGTCACGCCCAGGCCGCAGCCGGCGTGGCCGGCGTGATGAAAATGATCCTGGCGATGCGCCACGAGATGTTGCCTGCGACACTGCATGTCGACGAGCCCAGCCCGCACGTGGATTGGTCGGCGGGCTCGGTGGCTCTGCTGACCGAGCCACGGCCCTGGCCGGCCGACGGCCACGTGCGCCGCGCCGGGGTGTCGTCGTTTGGGATCAGCGGCACCAACGCGCACGTGATCGTCGAGGCGGCTCCGGTGGCCGAGGCTGTCGAACCGGCGGCCGAACCGCCGATCGTGCCGTGGGTGATCTCGGCCAAAAGTGCGGCGGCGCTGGGCAAGCAGGCCGCGCGTTTAGGTGAATTCATCGGTGCGCGTGCGCAGTTGGCCACCGCTGACGTGGGCTGGTCGTTGGCCGGCCGCTCGACGTTCGAGCATCGGGCCGTCGTGCTCGGCGCTGACCGCGAGCAGTTGCTGGCCGGGCTGGCGGAGTTGGCCGCCGATGAACCGGGCGGTTCGGTGGTCTGCGGCCAGGCCGCCGCCGGGCGCAAAACCGTGTTCGTCTTCCCTGGCCAGGGTTCCCAATGGCTCGGGATGGGCATGGGACTGCACGCCGCCTATCCCGTCTTCGCCGAAGCGTTCAACACCGTTGTCGGCGAGCTGGACCGGCACCTGCTGCGGCCGCTGCGCGAAGTCATCTGGGGCCACGACGAATGGCTGCTGAATACCACCGAGTTCGCGCAGCCCGCGTTGTTCGCGATCGAAGTTGCGCTATACCGGCTACTGGAATCCTTGGGGACCCGGCCCGATTTCGTGATGGGCCACTCGGTAGGTGAATTGACCGCCGCGCACGTCGCCGGCGTGTTGTCGCTGGAAAATGCGGCCATGCTGGTGGTGGCCCGCGGCCGGTTCATGCAGGCCCTGCCGGCCGGCGGCGCCATGATGGCCGTGCAGGCCACCGAAGACGAAGTGCGCCCGCTGCTGACCGACGGCGTCGGTATTGCCGCCGTGAACGGCCCGTCTTCGGTGGTGGTTTCCGGTGACGAAAGTGCGGTGACCGCGATCACCGACCAGCTGCGCGACCAGGGTCGCCGCGTCCACAAGCTCGCGGTCTCCCACGCTTTCCACTCCCCGTTGATGGAACCGATGATCGCCGAGTTCAAAGCGGCGGCCAAGGAGCTCACGGTCAACGCGCCCGCCATCCCGATCATCTCGAATGTGACTGGGCAGCTGGCCGGAGACGACTTCGCGTCGGCCGATTATTGGACAAAGCACATCCGGGTGGCGGTACGGTTCGCCGACAGCATCCGCTTTGCGAATTCCGCTGGCGCCAGCCGATTCCTGGAGGTCGGCCCGGGTGGCGGCCTGACCGCATCCATCGAAGAATCGCTCGCCGAGGTCGACCTGGTGTCAGTGCCGATGCTGCGCAAAGACCGGCCGGAACCGGCCAGCCTGATGGCCGGGTTGGCCCAGGCTTTCGCGTCGGGTGTCGGCATGGATTGGCGCGCGGTGTTGCCCGCGGCTAATTTTGTCGAGTTGCCGACGTATGCCTTTGAGCGACGGCGGTTTTGGCTTTCCAGCGATGGCGCTGCCGGCGACGCTGCCAGCCTGGGGCTGGCCGCCAGCGAGCACGCGCTGCTCGGGGCGGTGGTAGAGCTGCCGAGCTCCGGCGGGGTGGTGCTGACGGGCCGGCTTTCCGCGGCGTCACACGCGTGGCTTTCCGATCACGCGGTGGGCGGCGTGGTGGTGTTCCCGGGTGCGGGGTTCGTCGAGTTGGCGATCCGTGCCGGCGACGAAGTCGGCTGCTCGGTCGTCGACGAACTGATGTTGGCGGCGCCGCTGGTGATCCCGGCCATCGGGTCGGTGGCCATGCAAGTGGTGGTCGGCGGCGCCGACGAATCAGGCATCCGGTCGGTATCTGTGTTCTCGCGCAGCGACGAACAGTCGGGCTGGACCCTGCACGCCGAAGGTGTCGTGCGGGCCGGCAGTGTAGACGCGGTCGAGCCGGGCGCGGACTTGTCGACCTGGCCGCCGGTGGGCGCGACGCCGGTCGACATCGACGGGCTTTACGACCGGTTGGCGGCGCGAGGATACGGTTACGGCCCGGCGTTCCAGGGGTTGACTGCGATGTGGCGTCGCGGCGACGAGTTGTTCGCCGAGGTCACCCTGCCTGATGCGGCGGGTGGCGTCGGCGGATTCGGTGTGCATCCGGCCTTGTTGGACGCGGCGTTGCACGCGGTGATCGTGGCTACCGAGGCCGACGACCGCGACAACAGCGGTGTGCTGGTGCCGTTCTCCTGGCAGGGTGTGTCGTTGCATGCGGCGGGGGCGTCGGCGGTGCGGGCGCGGATCGCGCCGTCGGGTCCGTCGGCGGTGTCGGTGGAGTTGGCCGATGGGTTGGGGTTGCCGGTGTTGTCGGTGGCGTCGATGGTGGCTCGTCCGGTGTCGCAGCAGCAGTTGATGGCGGCGGTGTCGGGGTCGGGTCCGGACCGGATTTTCGAGGTGGTGTGGTCACCGGCGTCGCCCGTGTCGGGTGTGGAGGCGCGGCCGTGTGACGTTTTCGAATCGGTGGCCGCCGAGGAGGATCCGCTGGCCGGCACGTATCGGCGCACCCACGAAGCGTTGGGGGCGCTGCAGTCCTGGCTGGCCGAGCATGACTCGGGAGTGTGGGTGGTGGCGACCCGCGGTGCGGTGGCGTTACCGGGGGAGGATGTCACCGATCTGGCGGGTGCCGCGGTGTGGGGGTTGGTGCGTTCGGCGCAGACCGAGCATCCCGGCCGGATCGTGTTGGTGGATTCCGATGCGGCACTGGATGAGTCGACAGTAGCCGAGGTGTTGGCGGTCGGTGAGCCGCAGGTGGTGATGCGCAGGGGGAGGGCTCATATCGCGCGGGTGCGCGGCAGCCGGGCCGTCGATGGCCTGCTGGTGCCGCCGCCCGGCCAGGGGCCATGGCGGATTGGCATGTCAACCAAGGGCACCTTTGAAAACCTGTTGCTGGAGCCGATCCCGGATGCTGATGCTCCGCTGGAGCCCGGCCAGGTCCGTGTCGCCGTTCGCACGATGGCAGCCAACTTCCGCGACGTCATGATTGCCCTCGGGCTATACCCCGACGAGGACGCGGTCATGGGTGTCGAGGCCTCCGGTGTCGTGGTCGAAACCGGCCCGAGCGATGGTCGTTTCGCCGTTGGTGACCGTGTTACCGGGCTGTTCCCGGAAGGCGCCGGCACCATGGCCACCACAGACGCCCGGTTGGTGATGGGGATGCCCACCGGATGGTCGTACCCCGACGCCGCGACGGCGCCGGTGGTTTTCGCGACGGCCTACTACGCGCTCACGGCGTTGGCGGATGTTCGCGCGGGGCAGCGGGTGTTGGTGCATGCCGCGACCGGCGGGGTGGGGATGGCTGCGGTGCAGCTGGCCCGGCATTTGGGGTCGGAGGTGTTTGCCACCGCCAGTCATGGTAAGTGGGACACGTTGCGGGCGATGGGTTTTGACGACGATCATATCGGCGATTCGCGCAGTCTTGAGTTTGAGGAGAAGTTCCGGGCGGTCACTGGCGGCCGGGGTGTGGATGTCGTGCTCGACTCGTTGGCCGGTGAGTTCGTGGATGCCTCGCTGCGTCTGGTGGCCCCGGGTGGGGTGTTTTTGGAGATGGGCAAGACCGACATCCGCGACCCCGATGCGGTCGCCCAACACCACCCCGGTGTGCGCTACCGCGCCTTCGACCTCTTCGAGGCAGGCGCAGACCACATTGAGCGAATGCTCACCGACCTGGCCGAACTGTTCGATGACGGTGCGCTTCGGCCGTTGCCGGTGACGGCGTTTGATGTGCGGCGGGCGCCGGCGGCGTTGCGGTATTTGAGTCAGGCGCGTCATGTCGGCAAGGTTGTGTTGAGCATGCCGGATGCGTGGGCGGCTGGCACGGTGGTGATTACCGGTGGGACTGGGATGGCGGGTTCGGCGTTGGCCCGGCATGTGGTGGTCAACCATGGTGTGCGCCAGTTGGTGTTGGTGAGCCGGCGTGGCCCGGATGCGCCGGGGGCGAGCGAGTTGGTGGCCGAGTTGGGTGCGGCGGGTGCGCGGGTGTCGGTGGTGGCCTGTGATGCCGCTGATCGTGAGGCGTTGGCCAAGGTGCTTGCCGATGTTTCGGTGCAGTATCCGTTGTCGGCGGTGATTCATGCTGCTGGGGTGCTTGATGATGCGGTGGTGACGTCGTTGACGCCGCAGCGGGTGGATGCGGTGTTGCGGGCCAAGGTGGATGCGGCGTGGAATTTGCATGAGCTGACCCGGGATGCGGGTGTGTCGGCGTTTGTGATGTTTTCGTCGATGGCCGGGTTGGTGGGGTCGTCGGGTCAGGCTAACTATGCGGCGGCGAACTCGTTTTTGGATGGGTTGGCGGTGCATCGGCGTGCGGATGGTCTGCCGGCGATCTCGCTGGGCTGGGGTCTGTGGGACCAAAGCAGCAGCATGACCGGCGGACTGGCTTCTGTCGATTTCGCCCGGTTCGCCCGCGACGGCATCGTGGCGATGACCGCAGGCGAGGCCCTGCAGTTGATGGACACCGCGATGGTGATCGACGAGCCGTTGCTGCTGCCCGCCCGCATCGACGCAGGCGCACTACGCGCCAAGTACGACGCGGGCACGTTGCCGCCGATGTTCGCCGACCTGATCAACGCGCGTGCGAGGCGTCAGGTGGACGATTCGCTGGCCGCCGCCAAGTCGAAGTCCGCGCTGCTGCAACGCCTGGATGGGCTGGCCGAGGACCAGCAGCATGCGGTGCTGCTGGATTTGGTGCGTTCGCACATCGCGACCGTGCTGGGCGACACCGACGCCGAGGCCATCGACCCCGATAAGGCGTTCCAGGAGTTGGGCTTTGACTCGCTGACCGCGGTCGAGATGCGTAACCGGCTCAAAGCGGCCACCGGGCTGGCGCTTTCGCCGACTCTGATCTTCGACTATCCGAACTCCGCAGCGCTGGCCGGTTACTTCCGGCAAGAGCTCGTCGGCGGCTCGACCGAGTCGGCGCCGCGCGTCGCACCCGGCGAGGTGGAAATCCAGCGCGTGGTGGCATCTATTCCGGTCAAACGCCTTCGCCAGGCCGGAGTATTGGACCTGCTGCTCAACCTGGCGAACGAAACCGACAGAACCGACGGTGCAGAGACCAGAGAAACCGACATCGCAACAATGGATCTCGACGATCTGGTCAATGCTGCCTTGCTGGATGACGACGACTAGCCAGATGGGGTTCGAGGTTAGCCAGTGAGGATCGCCGTCACCGGCGCGAGCGGAGTGATCGGTCGCGGCGTTGTCGCCCGACTGCTCAGCCGGGGCCACGATGTCGTCGGTCTGGCCCGTCATCGCCCCGAAAGCTGGCCGAGCTCAGCTAATTTCGTCAAGAGCGATATTCGCGATGTAGCCGGGGTGCGACGTGCGGTCACAGGCGCGGACGTCGTCGTGCACTGCGCCTGGTCGGTCGACCCGGCCGCTGCTCGCTCGGTTGGTCGCGAGATCAATATCGGCGGGACCGCCAATGTGCTTGACGCGATGGGCCAAAGCGGGACCCGTCGCATCGTGTTCGTATCCTCGCCCCACGCCGACGGTGGACAAGCGCCAGTGTCTGCGGAGGCGCGCGTCGAGGAAATGCTGGCCCGCCTCGGCGCGGAATGGGTAACGATCCGTTCCGCGATTATCATCGGCCGAAACGTCAACAACTGGGTGCTGCGCCTACTGGCGTCCCCGGTATGGCCCCGCTTCGACGGGTTGACCGAGCGCAGGCTGCAGGTGGTACATAGCGACGATGCGCTGCGGGTACTCATGCGGGCAGTCCTCGATACCAGCATCGAGAGCGGTCCGGTGAATCTGGCCGCCCCGGGAGACCTCTCTTTTGCTGAGCTGGCCACCGCTCTCGGGCGCCCGGTCGTGCGCATGCCCGCATGGATGGGGGCGCTGCGGCGTTGGTCAATTGTCACCGAGTTGGAATATTTGTACGGCGCGCCATTAATGGACACTTCCCGGCTACGCGACGCATGGGGACTTACACCGGCCTGGAACGCCGATGAATGTGCCCGAGATTTCGCGTTGGCGGTGCGTGGGCGAGTGACCCTGGGCAAGCGTGTGGTGTCGTTGCCCTGGCGGCTGACCACTGTCCAGGACATCCCCGCAGTCGATGCGCCGGCCGTCGACGGGACCGTTCCGGTCCTGGCCGGCCCGCAGGGCGGCAACGGTGAGTTCGACACACCGATCGACCCGCGCTTCCCGACGTTCCTTGCCACTAATCTGTCAGAGGCCCTGCCCGGACCGTTCTCACCGTCGTCGGCGTCGGTGGCGGTGCGCGGCCTGCGAGCCGCCGGCGTAGGCATCGCAGAACGGCTACGGCCCGGCGGGTTGATCCAGCGCGAAATCGCCACTCGCACTGTCGGGGTTTTCGCGCACCGCCTCTACGGTGGCATCACAGCCGCATATTTCATGGCCGAGACTGTGCCATTCGTGAAACCTGCGGCGGTCATCAGCAACAGCCAATTCTTTGGTCCGAGCTTCCCAGAGTTGCCGATCTTCGGTCCACAGCTTTTGGAGCGTGACTGCAGCCGTGGCCCGAGGCTACTGCGCGCAATCCGCAATATCGGAGTATTCGGAATCAACCTGATCGGTTTGAGCGCCGGCACAGGGCGGGATACCCGCGACTACACCGCCGACATCGATCGTCTGGAGCGCCTGGCAGGCGACGATCTTCGGCAAATGGACGAGCGTCGCCTGCTCAGCCTGATTTTGTTGGCACGCGATCATGTCGTGCACGGCTGGGTGCTGGCGGGGGGTGGGTCCTTCATGCTTTTTGCAGCGTTTAGCGTGATCCTGCGCGGCCTGGGCGGACGAAACATCACACCGTCCGCCGGCCCGGATTTGGTCAGTGCGCGCCTGCTAGGCGCGCTGCATCGACTGGTCGCCGCGGCACAACACGACCCGAATGTGGCACGGGTGCTCGCCGAGCCAGGGCGGCGCCTCGACGCGCTAGCTGAACAGGTTCCGGAATTTCATGCCGCGGTTCTTGCCGAGCTGACCCTGATCGGGCACCGGGGCCCAGCCGAAGTCGAGATGCTGTCGACCACCTACAGCGACGACCCTGAACTGCTGATCCGGATGGTGGCGAAATCGTTGAACTCTTCGACAATGGTGCAGCCCCGCCATCCGTCGATCCCGGTCCAGGCGCGGCCTGTCGCGGTGCTGGCCGTGCGTCAGCTTCGCGACCGCGAAGTTCGCCGCGACAAAATGGTGCGCGCCATCTGGGTGTTGCGCCGACTGCTGCGTGAATATGGGCGTCGCCTAGTGGGTTCCGGCGCTTTCGAGACCCCCGATGATGTGTTCTATCTGTTAGTCGACGAACTCGATGCGCTGCCGGCAAATCCAACCGAAATCGTCTTGCAGCGCCGCACCGAACGGCAGCGGTTGGCCGGCATCGTTCCGCCCGCGGTCATCAGTGGCGCCTGGCAGTCGGCGACCACATTAGCGACGGTTCTCACTCCCGGGGACACCCTGCGCGGCCTGGGTGTCTGTGGTGGCCGGGTCCGCGGCCGCGTGCGGATCATCCGACCTGAAACAATTGACGACCTGGAACCCGGCGAGATTCTGGTCGCGGAGGTCACCGATGTCGGCTACACCGCCGCGTTCTCGTATGCAGCCGCTGCCATAACGGAGCTCGGCGGCCCGATGTCGCACGCTGCCGTAGTGGCCCGGGAGTTCGGATTTCCCTGCGTGGTGGACGTCCATGGTGCTACTCGGCGTCTCCCACCCGGGGCACTCGTGGAAGTTGATGGCAGTACCGGAGAGATTCGCGTGCTCGAGCTTGCCTCGAACGACAACGCCGTTGCGGGTCATCGAGATTGACGGCAGCACTGAAAAGATCGCGCAAATCTGCTCTACCGTCGATGTGGGGTGCGACGTACTCGATTCTTTAGACCTGCCAAGCGTGACGCGCTTGGGTTTCGCTACCGTCAGGTCATGCACGAACACACCGTCCGCGTCACTACGGCCGCCAGCACCGTGGAAGGGTTTACCCGCGACGGCGTGCACCGCTGGCGGTCGATTCCGTACGCCCGGCCGCCGATGGGTCCGCTGCGTTTTCGCGCGCCGCGGCCGGCCCAGCCGGGGCGCGGAGTGCGGTATTGCCGCGGCTTCACCAAGTGCGCGACCATCATGGGTGTCCGCAAGCGGGATGCCGCCCGCGCCCTGCTGCAGGCTTCTCCGGCCGAATTGCTGGCGGCGCAAAATCGCCTGATCGACGAGGGCGTGCGAGACATGTTGGAGCCTTTCCTATCGGCCCGGTGACCGGTGACGACGTTCTGCCGCTGGACCCCGTCGAGGCGATTCGGCGCGGCCAAGCGCGCCGGGTGCCGCTGATCGTGGGGACCAACGCCGACGAAGGACGCTTGCTCACCCGCTTCCTGCCGCTGCTGCCGACGACGGAGCCGATGGTCGAAGCGCTGCTGGCCGAGGTGGAACCGGCTGCTCGGCAGCGTATTACCGCCGCTTACCCTGATTACCCGGAGCGGTCCGCCTGTATGCGGCTCGGCGGCGACTTCGCCTTCAGCTCGGCGGCTTGGGAGATTGCAGAGGCCCATGGCAAGCACGCGCCCGCTTACCTATATCGATACGACTACGCACCGCGGACGCTGCGCTGGTCGGGGCTGGGTGCCACGCATGCCACCGGACTGCTCGCGGTCTTCGGGATCTACCGCACCAAGCCAGTGTCCTGCGCCGGTAATTCGTTACATAATTGTGACTTAGGTAACGTTGATCGGTCAGGCGAATTAGGTTGGCCTATAAGATAATTCAATCTATGACGCGACGTGGACGGCCAACAGCAGAACTAGTGCTCAGCGACGAGGAGCGTCAGACGTTGACGCGGTGGGCGCGGCGGCGGAAATCCTCGCAGGCGCTGGCGTTGCGGTCGCGGATCGTGCTGGCCTGCGCGCAGGGCCTGACCAACAAGCAGGTCGCCGCCCAAGAGCACGTGTCGCAACCAACGGTGGGTAAGTGGCGGGCCCGGTTCGTCGAAGCGCGCTGCGATGGATTGGTCGACGAACCGCGCCCGGGCCGGCCAGCCACGATCGCCGCCGAGCAGGTCGAAGAGGTGGTCGTGGCCACCCTGGAGTCCACCCCGGACAATGCCACGCACTGGTCACGCGCATCGATGGCCAAGCGGTCGGGCTTGAGCAAGTCGACGATCGGGCGCATCTGGAAGGCCTTCGAGCTGCAGCCCCACCGCAGCGAGCACTACAAACTTTAAACTTTCCAACGACCCCCTGTTCGTGGAGAAGGTCTACGACGTTGTTGGGCTCTACCTGGACCCACCCGAGTCCGCGGTGGTTTTGTGCGTGGATGAAAAGTCGCAGATCCAGGCGCTGGCGCGCAGCCGGCCAGCATTCCCGATGATGCCCGGCATGCCCGAAAAACGCACCCACGACTACGTCCGCAACGCCACCACCGGCCTGTTCGCCGCGTTCGACATCAGCGACGGCACTGGCATCTCCTCGCTGCACCGCCGCCACCGCGCGGTGGAATTCAAGAAGTTCCTGGCAAAGATCGACACCGAGGTCCCCGCCGACTTGGACGTGCACCTGGTCTGCGACAACTACGGCGCCCCTAAAGCGCCCACCGTCACGGCCTGGCTGGACAAGCGCCCCCGCTTCCACATGCACTACACGCCAACCTATTCCAGCTGGATCAACCAAGTTGAGCGGTGGTTCGCCGAACTCACCCGCCAACTCATCGAACGTGGCGACCACCGCAACGTGCAGACCCTGGAAAAGACATCCGCGCCTGGGTGGCCAACTGGAATGACAACCCAAAACCATTCGTGTGGACCAAAACCGCTGAACAGATCCTCCAGTCCATCCAACGACTCACGAAACGAATTACAGGCGCAGGACAACAGGCGCAGGACACTAGCAGCGGTGCTGACCGCGGCCGGTGATCGCCGATCTGCCTTGCGGGTCACCAACGAAGCGCAAAGGCGCTGGCGATCGTTCAGCAATTCTGGAGTGCCCGGCGACGACTGGCCGACCTACACCGACACCAACCGCGCGGTGATGGTCTTCGACCGCAAATCCCATCTCGAATTCGATCCCCACCCCGAACGCCGGATGGCGTGGGAGGGCTTCTCTCTGGCGCGCTGACGACGGATGTGGTTTCGTAAACGAGCCATGCAAACACACACCGACAACGTCGTCGAATGCCCGGAGGATCTCACCGCCGCGGGGCTGACCGCAGCGATCGGCGCCGGAACCGTTGCCGATTTCAGCGTCGAGCGGATCGGCACCGGGCAAATGAGCGAATGCTACCGGGCTCGGCTAACCTATGCCGACGCCGGCGGACCGGACTCCGTGGTGCTCAAAGTCGCGGCCACCGACCCGATCAGCCGGCAGACCGGCTCGAGTCTGGGTCTTTACGAGGGTGAAGTCGGCTTCTACACCGATATCGGCCCCGCGCCTGCACGGACCGGTCGCGCGGTGCTATCACCTGGCTTTCGACGCTTCGGCAGGCATTTTCGATGTCCTGCTCGGCGACGCCAATCCAGCGCTCGTCGGCGATGAAATCCGCGGCGCCACAATCGCTCAGGCTCAGCTTGCCGTCACCGAACCGGCCCGGCTGCAGGGTCCGCTGCTCGGTGACGGCAAGCTCGCCGAGGCGCGCCGACGGATTACCTTCCAGCGCAACGCTGGCGGTTGATCCCGGCGACATCACCGCGTCCATCGACGTGCGCGGACACGCACCGGTGCGGCTGGTGTCCCTCGACGGGCGGGTCAGCCAATTTCCCCGCGTATGGGCCACTGTCAGCACCGCCGACGGCCGCAGCGGCGTGGGTTCGATGGAGTGGAACCGTAATCTGCGCTGAAAAACTCTGTAGGCCGAGCGCACCCATCGTGGTCATGGGTGTCACCGGATCGGGCAAATCGACGGTGGGCGCCGCATTGGCGCGGCGCCTCGGCGTGCCGTTCGCCGACGCTGATGCCTTCCACCCGCAAGCCAACATCGCAAAGATGGCGGCGGGTACGCCGCTCACCGACGACGACCGCTATCCGTGGCTGGAAGCGGTCGGGCAGTGGCTGGCCGACCATGAGGACGGCGGTGTGATCAGCTGCTCGGCGCTCAAGCGCGCATACCGCGACAGACTGCGCTCGCATTGTCCGCGCATCGAGTTCTTGCATTTGACCGGCCCACCCGAACTGATCGCTTCCCGACAAGGCGCTAGACCAAACCACTTCATGCCAGCGGCGCTGGTGAAATCGCAGTTCGACATTCTGGAGCCGTTGGCGCCCGCCGAGCACGGAATAGCCCTCGATATCGAAACAAGCGTGGACAGCATCGTCGAAAGATTTATGAACTATCTGTCGAGTTCGTGACCACCTCCTTGACCACCGCGGCGGCGGCTACCATGGTGGTCAGAACGACAAAAATACCTGGCACACGGGGCTAGCGATGTATCAAATCGTGGTCGCGCTTGTGGTCGCGGGGCACGTCGCGTTTCTTTGCTACCTGGTCGTCGGCGGTTTCATCGCATTGCGCTGGCGGCGCACGATCTGGCTGCACGTGTCGGCAACGCTGTGGGGGATCGCGATCACCATCGGCAAGCTTGGCTGTCCATTGACATGGCTAGAGCGTTGGGGTCGGGCGAAAGCCCGGATGGCGCCACTGCCACCGCAGGGATTCATTGCCAACTACATCGCCGGCGTGGTTTATCCGGCCGGCTGGGCCAGCGTCGTACCTGTTGTGGTGTTCGCGCTGATAGCGGTGTCCTGGGTGCTGTATGGACGGCGCCGGCGGATCACCGCCAGCGACGAGCTTTGACCCGCCCGCGGGCGGCCAGCTCACCACCGCGCTTGCGCGTGGTGTCGGCAAGTTCAGCGGCCAGCTCGCTGCCGCGTTCGCGGGCTCGCTCACCGTAATCCGCGCCGCGCTCGCGGGCGGTTTCGGCCAGTTCGGCGCCGCGTTCGCGGACCGTTTCTGCCAGCTCGTGGCCGCGCTTACGTGCGCGCTTGCGCGCGGCCTGTACCACCGGCGCGCTCTTCTCCGCGGCAGTGCTAATCAATTCACCACCTCGCTCCCGGGCAGCATCGACCAGCGGTTCGCTCTTCTCGGCGGCCGTGCTGGCCAGTTCGCGGCCGCGCTCCGCACCCACTTGAAGCCCGTGCGCAATTCGTCCGCCCAGCTCGGAATCAAGGAAACTGCCGTCGGAGCCATTCAGCGAGATCGCCTCCGAGATCCGGCCGGCCGCTCGTCGACCACGCCATCCCAGCGATGGCTTGCCGGCTGTGTCGGCCGACGCAATGATCAACCCGCCCAACAGGCTCAGGTCGGTGAGCAGGTCACGACGTTTCCGTGCTTTACGCTCCGGGTCGCTCTCTGTCCAAAACAGATGTGCGCCAAGGCTGCTCGGTATCACGGTGAACGCGAGCGCTGCCGAGGCGATCCGCGGCATTTTGCCGGTGGCGAGCAAGAGACCACCGCCGACTTGAACGGCGGCGGTTATCCGGGCCGCGGTCTCGGGATCCGACGGAACCTTGCTTCCGAAAGGTTCCGGCAGGGTCCGTAGCGCCGTCACAGCCGGCTCCGCCGCATCGACGGCGACCTCGGGGTTTCGCAATGTTTCGACACCTTGGCCGATGAACACAGCGGACAGCAACGGACGAGCGATTCTGCGGATCAACATGGCCGCTGTGTTCCCGGCTTACCCACCATGCAAACCGGGCCTGCGGGCCGGTGGCGTTGTCAGTATTGGGCCGGTGGGGGCTCATGTCGTACCCACAGCTGGCACTCCCCACCCAAAAGATGACCTGGGCCGTCACCGCGCTAATTCCGGCGATGACGCCCACCAGGTGACCGGCCACCACGCCGAAAATGATCATGGCCACGCCGGCAAGAGCTAAGCGAGCCGATGCGCCAGCGATACCACCGACAGCAGGCGCTGCCTGTGAAACATCATGCCAGGTCCGCAGCCGGTGCGACCGTCACGCTGCCCCTAGGTTGCCAGCAATAATCGCGCCGATTTTTGGCCCTCCTGACCTATCCGTGGGTCCAGGAACTGGTTTCTGGTAGGGCTCCGCGGCGATGATGTGGTCGGGCACGGCGGGTGCCTGGATGCCGCGGATGCCGGCGGATGCGACCGGGCTCACCGCGGGATTGTCGGCGGCGCTGCCGCGGCCGGGGGTGACCCATGATCGGGGCGCGGCGCTGCGCGATGTGGCGGTGATGATCACCAGCGCCGGCCGCGACATCTGCGATGTGGTGGTGCTGCGCGAGCAGGACCCGGTGTTCGGCCCGGCGGCGCCGGCGGCCGCGGCGCGGCGGTCGCTGAACGAGATCGACGGGCCGGCGCTGGCCCGGGTCATGATGGTGGGCAGCACGCTCCGCGAGCGGGTGTGGGAGTGGATCGGAGCCCGGCACGGGCGGATCCCTCCGGCGCCCGCCTGCTAGGGGGATCTGGGCGCGGTGATCGCGATCGGCGTCGGCGCCCCGCTGATCGGCTCACATTCGGGAACGCAGCACGCGGCCGGGAACGTCAAGGGAGGGTGCGGGTTTCATCCGCTCACGGCCGTGGTGCGGCAATACCGGGGGGGTTGCTGGCGATCATCGCGGCGCGCGGGCAACGCGCCAGGACGCGCAGGCCGCCGGGCTGACCGGGCTGCTGCGCGAGTCCGCCGGCGGCGACCGGCTGGCCGGCTGGCCCGCCGGCATGCGGATCCTGGCGCGCCGGGAGAAGACCGAGACTGGCGCTCAGTTGTCGCTGTTCGGGCAGCTGGGCGGATACCGGTATCAGGTTGGCGGCGGCCAACACCGCCGGCGGGCAGGTGCGGCGGCCGAAGGCGCGGCGCCGGGTGCACGCCCGCGCGGAAGGGTTCATCCGCAACGGGACGGCCGCCGGCCTGGCCCGGTGGCCGCCGTCCTCGTTCGCGATCAGCACCGCCTGGGTCACCGCCGCCGCGACCGCGATCGGCCCGCTGTGCTGGATCAGGCTGCTGCTGCTAGCGTGGCGGCGGCCGTTTGCCGCTGCCGTTCAGGGGTACTCGATGCCGCATGACGCGCTTTGGCTATACCCTGATGACGGAGCAGAATGGGCCGAAAGACCTTGTCCGGTACGCAGTTTCCGCTGAGCATCAAGGTTTCGACTTTGAGGTCAGCAGCGACCACTTCTCCCCTTGGCTGGCCTCCCAGGGACATGCGCCCAACGCCTGGGCGGTGCTGGGAGCGGTAGCCCAAGTTACCGAACGGGTAGATCTGTACACCTACGTGACCTGCCCGACCATGCGCTATCACCCGGTGATCGTCGCGCAGCAGGCCGCAACTGTGCAGATCCTAGCCGACGGCCGGTTCACCCTGGGCCTGGGCAGCGGCGAAAACCTCAACGAGCACGTTATTGGTAAGGGCTGGCCCGCCGTCGGGCAACGGCACGAGATGCTGCGGGAGGCCATCGAGATCATCCGCGCGTTGTTCCGCGGCGGGCTGGTCGATTGGCGCGGCAACTATTACCAAGTGGATTCCGCGCGGCTGTGGGATTTGCCGGACGTGCCGGTCGGTATCGGGGTGGCCTCGAGCGGGAAGAAGTCCGTCGATAAATTCGCCACCCTCGCAGACCACTTGATCGCGGTCGAACCCGATGGCGACCTGGTGAGTACCTGGCACTCGGTGCGGCAAGGCAGTGGCATCGCAGGCGGAGGCCGGGTGGTCGGCCAGATACCAATCTGCTGGGACCCCGACCGTGACACCGCCATCCGACGTGCCCACGACCAATTCCGTTGGTTCGGTGGCGGTTGGAATGTGAACGCTGATCTGCCGACGACGGCGGGTTTTGCCGGAGCGACGCGATTCGTCCGCCCCGAAGACGTCGCGAACAGCATCCCTTGCGGCCCAGATTTCGACGCGATCGTCGACGCGGTGCGGGCCTACTGGGAAGCCGGCTTCTCCGACATCGCGCTGGTGCAAATCGGCGGCGAGAGCCAAGACCTCTTCCTCAAAGAAGCCGCCGAGCCGCTGCTCGCGGCGCTACGGACGGCAGCCAAGGACGGGAGTAGCAATGACTGATTCATCCGCGCAAACCACAACAGCGCCGGTCAAGGGCTTGGGTGGTGCCAGCCTAGGGCTCGGGCTGAGCGAAATCCTGGTGCCGACGAAAGTCGCCGCCACAGCCGGTATCGACGAGACCAACCGATCCCGGGCGGTGATCAGGGCGTTTGGGCTACGGGAATGCGCGCACGCTGCAGCCCTGCTGTTCGGCTCAGGCAAGCTGGTTTGGACCAGGGTTGCCGGCGACGTCTTGGATTTGAGCTTGCTGGGCGCAGCGCTTGCGAAAAGCGATGACGGTCGGCGGCGCCGGCGCGGAACCGCCTCGGCTGTCGCTCTTGCCGGAATTGCTGCAGCCGACCTCTACGCCGCGTTGCGTGTCACCGGCAACAACGGTCGGCACGCGAACGGGTCAGCGCACCGCAGCTTGCGCGCCGCAATCACGGTGCGGCGTTCTCCCGAAGACGTCTACCGCTACTGGCGCAACCTGGACAATCTGCCGTCATTCATGTACCACCTGCAATCGGTCACCGACTCCGGTGATCGCTCGCACTGGGTGGCGAACGCGCCAATCGGCCAGCCGGTGGACTGGGACGCACAAATTACCGACGACGTGTGGGCATGAGTCACTTCAAGCCGTGACTACCACGGCAATCACCACCTCGAAAGGCCGAAGTGACCGTCGCTTACCCTGCTCCGTGCGATTCGCTGGATATCAACGGTGTTTACCCGCCGCAACATGACTCGCAGCTGCTCATCGACACGCTGGAAAAGAGCGAGCTGGTTGCGGGCCGGCGGGTGTTGGACCTCTGTACGGGTAGCGGCGTCGTGGCAATCGCTGCGGCGGAGTTGGGCGCCGCCAGCGTGACCGCGTTCGATATCTGCCCACATGCGGTGCACTGTTCGCGGGGCAATGCCGTCCACGCCGGTGTCGAGGTCAATGTTCATGTTGGATCATCGCCTGGCGCGCTGGATTACGCGCCCTTTGATGTCATCGTGTCCAATCCGCCCTACGTGCCTACCCCGCCGGCAGGGGACACCGAGGTCATCCCGATAACCGCAGGCCCGCCAGGGGCCTGGAACGCCGGCGTAGACGGGCGGACGGTACTAGATCCGTTGTGCGAATCAGCGGCCGGCATGCTCGCAGCCGGCGGCTCCCTGCTGCTGGTGCAGTCGGCGTTATCTGGAGTCGAACAGTCACTGGAATCGTTGCGCTCAACCGGATTGAAAGCTGACGTCGTCGCTTACCAGTGTATTCCGTTCGGTCCGGTGCTTTCTGCGCGGGCCGGTTGGCTGGAAGTCACTGGTCGGATCCAAAAGGGCTGCCGGATCGAGGAACTGGCGGTTATTCGGGCGGACAAGCCATGACGGAATGCGCGCGGGTGCAAGTGATACCCAACGGGCCCGTGTTGGTATCCGGACCGGTGCGCATTGAGACGCCGAGCGGCGACGTCGTGGAATCTGACCGATTCATGGTGGCCGTCTGCACTTGTCGGCGCAGCAAGAATTATCCGTTGTGCGACACCAGCCACCGGCGATGTCGCCCGGTGCCGGCCCGCTCAAAACAGCGGTCGTCGTAGCGACGTCTGCCCGGCCTTCCACGACGTCATGATGGCGTCGGCAAGCCGGTCCTCGACGACGGCGTGGGCGCGGATACCAAACACCACATCTTGATCTAACTGCGGTTCCCGGGCGACGAGATCGCCTACTACGTCGGCGCGTACCACCTGCTCATGCACGGCGTCAGCCTCGACGTGCTCGAGGTAGAACGCCGCACATTCCTGCGGCGCGAGCAGCCGCTGCAGCGCCTCCACCAACCGGCGGGAACCTGGTGACGAGGTGATCTCCGTTGATGCGAAATGCCCGATTGCGGCTCCGCGTAACCGTCGGTGCAAGCCGAACAACGACATCAAGTTCACCACCGCAAGCGATTCGGCGGGAACCGCGTCGAGATAAGCGAGGTATGCGGAATCCAAACCTGCGGCAGTCAATAGGTCGGCGAACAGCTGTTGATGCACTTGCGCGCCGCGTCCGGCTCCGTATTCGTCGAATTCGACGGCGACGAACGACGCCTTGGCCTGGCCGGTCAGACGCGGAATAGCCCACGCGTGCGGATCGCCCTCCTTGAGGTGGTATAGCGACCGGTGCACGAAGTACTCGCGCATCTGCTGCCAGGTGCCGCTGTCACGCAGCCAACACGACGGCCCGGTCCCTTCAACGGATTCGATTGAGAGCGAGTCCATTTCGGCTGCCGCAGTCTGGCTCGGCTCGATCCGACCCACGTCCCGGCGGACTCCGGCCAAAAAAGCCCGCTCCAATTGCGCGCGCAGGTGCAGTAAACCGGGATTCCATTCCCAGGTGGGGTCGACGCCCGCGAAGCCCCGGTAGTGCAGTTCGTAGCACATGTAAAGGGCCAGCTGCAGATCCAAGCCGTACGGATCGGAGTCGCTCACCGAAGCGCCAAGGGGAGCCAGTTGACCGCGGGGCGCCGGTTCGGTGAGACTGCGCCGGACAGCCATCGACAGTGGCCCGTATGCGGCAGGTAAGCGCGGTTCGACTGCCGCTTCTAAGTGGGTCACGCAGCGGTTTACCCGCCAATCCACACCGGTCAAACGTCGTTGTCCGGCCAGTCACCGGGACCGCGAAGTGCACCGCCCAGGATCGGGTAATACCAGTCCATCGAGTGATGCGGCTTTTCGGTGAACGCCGACGGGCGGGCAGTGATCGCGTGGCCCAACCGTCCCAGCGCCACCTCCCATTCCGGTTGCGGCTCGTCGAGGTAGCTAGCCAGCGCCAGGGCGCAGCGAATGCTGTGGAAGATGTTCGTGCAGCCGGCGAGCAGCGCCTCGGTAATCGGGCCTGAAGGACCACTGGCCCAACAAACCTCGCCGCCTTCGAGCTGCAGCCCCAAAACGAAGTCGATTGCCGCCCGCACCGTCGGCCACATCGCGGTGGCAAAGCCGCGATCACCGGTGATCAGCACGTGATGCCACACTCCGACCGCGACATACGCACAGAAGTTGCTGTCGCTGTGGGCGTCTTCAACCACGCCGGCGCGAAGGTGGATCGGCCACGAGCCGTCCGTGCGCTGCTCGCGCCGACACCAGTCGAACGCGTATCGCGCCGGCTCGGTCAGGCCCGCTGCCGTCAGCGCCATTGCGCATTCGACGTGGTCCCAGGGGTCGGTGTGCCCGCCTTCCCACCATGGGATCGCGCCAGATGGTTCTTGCAACGCGGCAATCGATTCCGCCGTCTGCCGGCATTGCGCAGCAGAAAGGACGCCAGCGACGCCCGGTTCCTTATACCAGTTCAACGCCCGTGTTCCGGTTTCTCGAAGTACAGCGCCACACTCTTGCCGATCAGCGGGTTGAGTGTGGATTCGGTCAGCCGGGTGAGCTTGGGCTGTTGCAGCATGTCCCAAACCAGCATCTTGTGATAGGCGATGACGGCGAGATGTTCCGAATTGTCGACGCCGACCAGGCATTTGAGCCACCAGAAGGGTGCATGCAAGGCGTGTGAATGATGGGCGTGAACGAAAGTCATTCCGCGGTTGGCAATTTTGGCGCGCAGCCTGTGCGCACGGTATATGCGGATATGGCCGCCGTCGTTGCTGTGGTAGTCGTCGGAGAGTAGCCAGCACAGTCGTTCCGGTAACCACCTGGGCACCGTGACTGCCAGCCGCCCGCGACCTTGAGCACCCGTATCAGCTCGTCGAGCATCGCAGCATCGGCCGCCACATGTTCCAGGATCTCCGAGGCAATGACGCAGTAAAGCGATCACATCGGCACCGCGGCGATAAGCCTCGAAGCTGTGCCGGCCCGCCCCACATCCGACGTCAATCACCTTGGCGCCGTGACCGATATCGAGACGGTCGAAGTCCACCGTCAGCACGACTTGCCGTTCCTGATCGCACGTTCGTAGATGCGCGCGGTCTGGGCAGCCACCGACTCCCAGCTGTATACCTCGACGGCGCGACGGCGACCGGCCGCGCCGAGTAGGTGCAGTTGGCCGGGGGAGACCAGCAGCTCGGCCAACACCCGGATCAACTCGCTCGCGTCGCCTGGCCGCACCAGCCTGGCGCATTCGCCGTCGGGTCCGAGCATCTCGGGCAATGCGCCCGCACGGCTGGCTACAATTGGCGTTCCGCTGGCCATCGCTTCCACCGCCGGTAGCGAGAAGCCCTCGTAAAGAGAAGGGATACAAGCGATCTGCGCCGAGGCGAATAACCGCGCCAACGCAGCGTCGGAGAGTCCGCTGGAGATGTGGACGATATCGGAAATTCCGAGTTCGGCGATCAGCTTTTCGGTGGGGCCGTTGGGTTCGAGCTTGGCGACGAGCTGTAGCTCCAGGTCGTGTTCGGTGCGGAGCTTGGCCACCGCCTGCAGCAGATGCGCGACGCCCTTGAGCGGGCGGTCGGCACTGGCGACCGCGATGATGCGGCCAGGAACTCGCGACTGCGTTGGCGGTGTGAACAGGTCGGTGTCGACACCCAGCGGTACCACGTGCAGCCGGTCTGGGCGGACCCCGAAGTCCGCGGTGATGTCGGTCGCCGACGACGACGAGACGGTCAGCAAGTCCGGAATGCTGCGCGCGACGCGTTGTTGCATCCGCAGAAAGCCATACCACCGGCGTATCAACGGTTTACGCCACCACTGGGCCGCAGCAAGATCCAGCACCCGGTCACGAGTGATCGGATGATGGACGGTCGCCACTACCGGCAGGCCGGTTGCCGCAATTTTGAGCAGGCCGGTGCCAAGGCTCTGGTTGTCGCGCACCACGTCGAAGTCGTCCCGCCGTCCGGCGAGCAGGCGGGCGGCCCGCAGGCTGAAGGTCCGCGGCTCAGGGAAGCCCGCGGCCCATACCGTGGCAAGCTCCAGAAGATCGATACGATCCCGGATTTCCCGTGGATGTGGGATCCGGAATGGGTCGGGCTTCCGATACATGTCGAGGCTGGCTATCGCGGTCAACACCACCCGCGGGTCGAGACCTTCGGGGTAGGGCTGTCCGGAGAACAGCTCGACCCGGTGTCCTATCGAGTCGAAGAGCCGACCAACGATACCGTGGGTGTTGTGCGCGCGTTGATCGTCGTCGACGTCCAGAACGACTTCTGCGAGGGCGGCTCGGTGGCGGTCACCGGCGGTGCCGCTGTGGCGAGCGCGATCGGCGAATATCTGTTTGGCGGCGCCGACTACCGCCACGTCGTGGCGACCCAGGACTTCCACATCGATCCGGGTGATCATTTCTCCGACCGGCCGGATTACTCGTCGTCGTGGCCGCCGCACTGCCTCGCCGGCAGCACCGGCGCGCAATTTCATCCCAATCTCGACTCCGACCGGTTCGATGCAGTGTTTCGCAAGGGCGCCTACGACGCGGGCTACAGCGGTTTCGAGGGAATCGACGAGTCGGGGGCCTCGCTGGCCGAATGGCTGGCCCAGCACGACGTCGACCAGGTTGACGTAGTGGGCATCGCGACGGAGCACTGCGTGCGCCGGACCGCCGAGGATGCCTCGCAGGCCGGTTTGGGTACCCGGGTGCTACTGGATCTGACAGCGGGCGTGGGGGAGGCGTCCACCGCCGCGGCCGTCAAAGCACTGCAGGCTGTCGGCGTCGCGATAGCGTCGAGCGCATGAGAGCGCGACCGGAGTCGGCAGTGCTGGCCGCGGTGGAGCGATCGCCGCTGGCAGCCGCAGCGCATGATCGCGCGGGCTGGGCGGGACTGTTCACCGTGGATGGACGCATCGAAGATCCGGTGGGCTCGCGGCCACGTCTTGGACCGGCGGAGATCAGCCGTTTCTACGACACTTTCATCGGCCCGCGCGATATCGCTTTTCACCGCGACCTCGATGTCGTCCGCGGCTCGACCGTCGTGCGCGATCTCGATCTCGAGGTGGTGATGGGTGCGGCAGTCACGATGATCATTCCGGCGTTTCTTCGCTACGACCTGCGCGAGGTGAACGGCGAATGGCAGATCGCGGTGCTGCGCGCCTACTGGGAGCTGCCGAGCATGATACTGCAATTTCTGCGTAACGGCGCATCGGCCCTTCCGGCCACCGTCCAACTGTCCCAGGGACTTATCCGCAACCAGCGGCTGCGCGGCAGCGCGGGGTTCGCAGCCGGCTTCCGGCGCGTGGGTTCCGGCCAGAAGAAGTTGGTCGACACCTTTGTCAACGCGGTTGCTGCAGCAGACAGGCTCGGCGCGCAGCGCACGCTGTCATCCGATGCCGCAATGACTTTCGGCGACGACGGCGCAACGAGCATCGCCGATCTCGTCGAGAGATGTCCCGGTGCCCGTGCGCCGAAGCTCATCGCCGCGGGAGGCGCCGTCGCCGCATCGATCACCTCGGCTCAGGGGCGCGGCGTCATGTTCGCCGATGTTGCCCGGCGCCGCAACGCAATCCGCCGGATCCGCTACTTTGCGGCCAGCAGCACCAGCGACGCCGCCGACAGCGCCAAATAGGCGCCCGGGAAGGCGATGTTGTAGAGGACGCGGGCCCGGACGTGGGCGATCAACGCGCCGATGAAAAACAGCACCAAGCCGGTCGCGGCCGCGATCCCGATAGCCGGGACGCCGACAAGACCGATAGCCCCGGCGAGTTTGACAGTGCCCAGCATCGGCAGCCACGATCGCCGCACACGCACCTCGGCCGAGTTGGCCAGCGCGAATCCGGCGGGGATGAAGTCGGCTATCGCGACTGCTGCGGTGATCATGGCGGTGATCACCGTGACGACAACGTATAGGCTCATTGGTGTTGGTCTCCTCTACAGGGAGCGTTCGTCGGATGTGGTCATCTCCTTGACGGCTTGCGCCTGCGAAAGGTGACCCATGACAACCATCGAAAATCTCGCGCGGCGCTTCGATAGCGACCGGCGGCACCTGAGGTCGGTGGCCTACCGGCACTTTGATCGTCGAACGCTTCTACGCGGCGCCGGTGCACTTGGCGCGGCGTCGCTGGCGCTGTGGCCGGCCGCCTGTAGCTCCGATGACGACGCGCTGACCTTCTTCTTCGCGGCCAATCCCGAAGAGGCGGACGCGCGGGCGCGAGTCGTCGACGCCTTTGCGCAAAGCCATCCCGACATCAAGGTTCGAATGCTGTTGTCCGGGACCGATCCGTTGCAACACATGTCGATCTATTGCGCCGGCGGCAAGTGTCCCGATGTCCTGATGGCGTGGGACCTCACCTACGCCGGATTGGCCGACCGCGGAGTCCTGCTGGATCTGGGCACCATGTTGGCGCAAGACAAGACCTTCGCCGCGCAGCTGAAAGCAGAAAGCATCCCGTCGCTGTATCAGACCTTCACCTTCGACGGCGGTCAGTACGCCTTGCCCGAGCAATGGTCTGGTAACTTCTTGTTCTACAACAAGAAGTTATTCGCCGACGCCGGTGTGCCGCCGCCGCCCGTGCGATGGGAACAACTGTGGAGCTTCGGCGAGTTCCTCGACACCGCCAGGGCGCTCACCAAGCGCGACCGATCCGGCAGGGTCAGGCAATGGGGATACGTCGATACTTGGGCCGCGACATACTCGGCCGGGTTGTTCGGCATGAACAATGGCGTCCCGTGGTCTACCCCGCGGATGAATCCGAGGCACCTCAACTTCGACAACGAGGCGTTTCTGAAAGGTGTCCAGTTCGACGCCGATCTAGCCCACAAGCACAAGGTCGCCCCCACTCCGTCGGACACGCAGTCGATGTCCTCGATGGATTTATTCGCCTCAGGACGGGCGGGGATGGCACTCGGCGGACACTGGCGATATCAGACGGTCGACCGGGCCAACGGCCTGGATTTTGATATCACCGTGCTGCCGAGCGGTGCGAGCGGGCGTGCTGCGCGCTCCAACATCGGCACGACAGGGCTTGCCATCGCGGCGAGCAGTCGCCGCAAACAGCAGGCGTGGGAGTTCGTGAAGTTCGCCACCGGACCGGTCGGACAGGCTGTTATCGGCGAAACGGGATTGTTCGTGCCGGTGCTGCGGTCTGCGATCACATCGGCCGGCTTCGCGCGGGCCCATGCCAGGATCGGCAATCTCGACGTGCTGACCGGCGGCCCTAGTCATTCCGAAGGCATGCCGATCACTCCAGACTGGCCAAAGATCGCCGCCCTGATGGACCGCGACATCGGCCCCGTTCTGCGCGGCGTGCGGCCGGCGACATCGTTGGCGAGCGGACTGTCCCACGCGGTCGACGAGGTGCTTCGCAGCCCATGAGCCACATCGATGAATCCGCCGGGGTGACCCGGCGTCGCCGATTTTCCAATCGACGTGCCCGAGCCGGGCGCATGTTCGTCGCGCCGAATCTGATTGCGGTCGCCGTATTCATGCTGTTCCCGCTCGGTTTCTCGCTGTATATGAGCTTCCAGAACTGGGATATCTTCAGGCCGGCCAAGTTCGTCGGTTTGGCCAACTACCACCGCCTCTTTGCCGACGATCCGCTGTTCGTCATCGCGCTGCGCAACACAGTGGTCTACACCGTCGGGACCATCGTCCCCACCGTCCTTATCAGCCTCGCCGTAGCCGGTGTGCTCAACCGGAAAGTCAAGGGAATCAGTGTATTTCGGACAATTGTATTTCTGCCCTTGGCTGTGTCATCGGTGGTGATGGCCGTCGTCTGGCAGTTCGTCTTCAACACCAACAACGGCCTGCTCAACATCATGCTCGGCTGGATCGGGATCGGGCCCGTCCCGTGGCTGGTCGAGCCGAAATGGGCGATGCTCTCGTTGTGTACGGTCAGCGTGTGGCGGAGCGTGCCGTTCGCGGCGGTCATACTGTTGGCCGCAATGCAGGGCGTGCCCGACAATCTCTATGAGGCGGCCAAACTCGACGGCGCGGGGGAGTTGCGCCAATTCGTCTCGATCACCGTGCCGTTGATCCGCGGGGCGGTGTCTTTCGTGATGGTCATCTCGATCATCCACGCATTCCAGGCATTTGACCTCGTCTACGTTCTCACCGGGCGCAACGGCGGCCCGGAGACCGCGACCTACGTACTCGGGATCATGCTGTTCCAGCATGCGTTCGCGTTCTTGGAGTTCGGTTACGCTTCGGCATTGGCGTGGGTCATTTTCGGCACCCTGCTGATGTTGACCGTGCTGCAGTTGCGGCTCGGGCGTCGTCGGGCCGCCCTGGAGGAACGATCGTGGGCATAGCCGAACGAGTGATCAAGCCCAGCATTGTGCGGGCCGTCGTACTGTACACCGCGCTGACCGTTACCGCGTGGTGTGCGCTCTTCCCGATCCTGTGGGCCGTATCGGGGTCGCTGAAAGATGAGGGCGAGGTAACCACTCCGACGCTGTTTCCGTCGCACCCGCTGTGGTCCAACTACCGTGAGGTGTTCGCGCTTATGCCGTTCTGGCGGATGCTTTTCAACTCCGTGCTGTACGCCGGCTGTGTCAGTGTTGGCCAGGTGTTTTTCTGTTCGCTCGCCGGATATGCATTCGCGCGGCTGCAGTTTTGGGGCCGCGACACGTTGTTCGGCTTGTACCTGGCTACGTTGATGGTGCCGCTGACGGTCACCGTGATTCCGCAATTCATGTTGATGCGCATCGCCGGGCTCACCGACACGCCGTGGGCGATGATCGTGCCGGGATTATTCGGCAGCGCGTTCGGCACTTACCTCATGCGCCAGTTCTTCCGCGCCTTGCCAACGGAACTCGAAGAAGCGGCGATCCTCGACGGCTGCTCGCCGTGGCAGATCTATTGGCGGATACTGCTTCCGCATGCCAAGCCCGCGGTAATGGTGTTGGCGGTACTCACCTGGGTCAACGTGTGGAACGACTTTCTCTGGCCGCTGTTGATGATTCAGCGCAGCAGCATCGCCACGCTCACCCTCGGTCTGGTACGGATGCAGGGCGAGTACGTCGCCAGATGGCCCGTGCTCATGGCCGCATCGATACTGATCCTGCTGCCGTTGCTTGCGGTTTATGTGGTTGCGCAACGCGCCTTCATTCGCGGTATCGCGGTCACGGGGCTTGGCGGGTGACATGACATCGGTGACTTTCGAGGAGGCCACGCGGCGTTACCCCGGTACAACGCGACCTGCCGTGGACCAGCTGGATTTATGTGTAGATGACGGCGAGTTCGTGGTATTGGTCGGACCATCCGGATGCGGCAAAACGACGTCACTGCGGATGATCGCGGGGTTGGAGGTAGTGGACTCGGGGCGCATTCGAATCGGCGCTCGAGACGTCACCGACGACGACCCCAAAGACCGCAACGTGGCTATGGTATTCCAGAACTATGCCTTGTATCCGCACATGACCGTGGCGCAGAACATGGGCTTCGCACTGAAGATTGCCAGAATCACGAAAGCCGAGGTACGCGAACGCGTTCTGGATGCGGCGCGGCTACTCGACCTGGAGCAGTACCTGGATCGCAAACCCAAGGATCTGTCCGGCGGACAACGCCAACGCGTGGCGATGGGACGTGCGATAGTGCGGCGGCCGCAAGTGTTCTTGATGGACGAACCGCTATCCAACCTGGACGCGAAGCTGCGGGTGCAAACCCGCAACCAGATCGCCGGGTTGCAGCGGCGTCTGGGCACCACCACTGTTTACGTCACCCACGACCAGGTCGAGGCGATGACGATGGGAGATCGCGTCGCGGTCCTGCGTGACGGCGTGCTGCAACAGTGTGCAGCGCCCAGGGAGCTGTACCGAAGCCCGGTCAACATGTTTGTCGCGGAGTTCATCGGCTCGCCGGCGATGAATCTTTTCACCCTCCCAGTCGTCGATCACTCGGTTTTGCTGGGTAACTGGCCGATCCAGCTGCCGCGCGAGATCAGCGATGTCGCAGGAGAAATCGTCGTTGGCATCAGGCCAGAACACTTCAAGATCGGCACCAGCGGTATCGAGATGCAGATCGACGTTGTCGAAGAACTCGGCGCCGACGCTTATCTGTACGGGCGAGTCAGCGGCGCAGACAACGTTTTCGGTCACCCAATCGTCGCGCGCGCCGACGGGCACGACCCGCCCACGCGCGGCACCCGGGTCCGCCTACACCCCCAGCGGGGGCATCTGCATTTCTTCGCCGTCGATGGCCGCCGGCTTCGTTAGGGCCGTGCGGTGCCGCGTGTTACCCCCGGCGTGAAGGTGACCGGCAGCTTGGCCAGCCCGGTCATACTCGGGTTGCCGAGGTATTCCCGCACCCCGCCCTCGTCGACCCGGTAGTCGGGAATGCGCTCGAGTACTGCCTTCACCATCACCTCGGACATGAGCCGCGCCAGATGGGATCCGATGCACCGATGCGGTCCAAGCCCGAATGCGACGTGGCGGTTGGGAGCACGATCCAGCAGGATCTCGTCGGGTCGCTCGAATTCGTGTTCGTCGTGATTGGCGGCCAGCCAGCTGATGACAACCCACGTGGAGCAACCCAGTGACCTGGGACGACCTGCCGTGGTTGCGCTCACTGACTGACCTACCGCTGATCGTCAAGGGCATCTGTCACCCCGACGATGCGCGCCGCGCCAAAGACGGTGGGGTGGACGGCATCTACTGCTCCAATCACGGCGGCCTGCCGACACTGGACTGCCTGCCGGCCGTGGTGGCGGCCGCCGACGGGCTGCCAGTGCTGTTCGACTCTGGCATCCGCAGCGGGCGCGGACATCATCAAGGCCCTTGCCCTGGGAGCGACCGCGGTGGGCATCGGCCGGCAGTATGCCTACGGGCTGGTGCTGGGCGGAGTTGAGGGTGTCGTGCATGTACTGCGCTCGCTGCTGGCCGAGGCCGACCTGATCATGGCCGTCGACGGGTATCGCACCGTGGGTGACCTCACCCCCGAGGCACTGAGGCGCATCGAGTGATCGCTATGTCATACCCACCTGCCCCACCTCGGTTAGAAGTGTGCATAGCGGCGCCTGTTCCAACGTGCGATAGCGATAGCGTCTGATCGTGAAATCTGTGCCGTTCGAGCAGTTCGCAGCCGTGGATATCAGGGTGGGCCGCGTAATCGTTCAACGCTAAACGCCGTGCCCCAGATTCAATGAGAAAGACACGCGCTCACCCCAGATTCACTGAGAATGCCCAACATCAGTGAGAACGGACACCGGGGAAGCCGGTAAGGCGGCAGACCAACGAGTCGCATTGCCGCTGTGCTCGCGGCGGTGATCACGTCCAACACGTATTCGGTCGTCGACGTCACGGCCCTTGTCACGCTGAACAAGACCGACCTCACCGATCGAGGCGGGGAGGTGCCGCCGAGCTTGATGCACGAAGTTGACCGAGGACTTTGTCGCGTGCTGGACCTTTGACCACCGACGCAACCCGCCGACAGCCTTCGCCAACTGTCTAGTCCGGGCAGACGCAACCTACGCACCAGCGGCTGTTGGGTCGACGAAACCGGCTGTGCGAGTACCATATCGGGCAAGAGGAGCGAAAGGCTCTGAAACGTCACTGTGACGTATCACGGGGGAATCCCGGTGTATCCCGAAATAACCACCATGCGCCGAAGGCCGGAGTGTTGGTAGCCGTCGCCGCGGCGATACTATGCGCACGAGGTCGTTCGCAGGCGCCAGCATTGCCTCGCAGACATATTGGCAAACGACAAGGTAGCCAAAATCGATTGTGCTGCAATGCAACTCACGTTAGTTTTATGATAGTCGTGCGTATTGAGGAGGTGCGAGCTGCTACCCGTGATGCAGGAAGTCGTCGAGCCAGCGCCAAATCTGGCGCATAGATCCTGGTTCGACGCTGCCGGCGCGACCGGTGATTCGTGTGTGGCTGATCGTGCGGGGCTGTTCGGTCATTGCCCATGTCGGTCTCGGCAGCCGTAGTCGCGGCCCGGTGAGCCGGACATGGTGCGCCCAATCGCGATCTCGAGTGGTAGCGGGGACGACGATTACGAGCTCGGGCACGGCCGCCAGATAGCCGCGGGATGCGACGACTACCGCGGGCCGCGTCCCGCGTTGTTCTCTGCCCACCGTGGGGTCGAACTGCACCCAGACTACGTTTCCTGGGCTGAAATCGGTCACCGGCCTAGGCCGTCGGCGTCTACGGTGGCCCAGTCTTCCGTTTCTTCGCGCCAGCTTTCTAGGTCTTCGTCAGAAGACTCGCGGTAGGCAGCGGCTACAGCCGCTAGGCGTTTGTTGCGTTCGTGGGTGTCGATCAGTGACTGGAGAAACGATTGAGCAGTAAGCCCCTCGTTGGCGGCGCCAGCCGCGATCCTGTCCCGCAGCGCTTTGGACACCTTGATCGTTGTCACGTCAGCCATGAGTCCAGGCTACCTCAGGTATGCTAGTGCATATACCTGAGCGGGATACAGATCGTATGACTAGGTGCTGATGAGGTGCCGAGGTGTCTCGGCGCGCTTCACTCGACTGTGCTGACGCGCTGGAGCAGCGTTATGTATTCACCGTAGCGGTAGATATGTATCCTGGAGGCATGAAGACGATCACGATCACGATCCCCGAAGAGCTCGACTTGCTGGCTGCCGCGGAAGCCCGACGTCGGGGCATCTCCAAGTCCGAGTTGATCCGCATGGGGCTGGGTACCGTCCTTTCGCCACCGCTCGGCGAGTCTGATGAAGGCTTGTGGCGCTCCCTAGCGGGGTTCGGGTCTCACCATGTTTCGGTGGAACCAGGCGAGATCGACGACGTTCTCTACGGCAAGTGAAGTTCGCCGACACGGGTTGGTGGGTGGCGTGGGCGCTGCCCGGGGATTCTCGGCACAATCACGCGCTGGGCATGCTGGGTGCTCTCGGACGGTCCGAGCAGATCCTGACGACTAACCTTGTTGCGGGCGAGACCTGGACGTTCCTGCGGCGCAAGGACAGCCACCGGACTGCGCTGGCCTTTCTCGATCGGCTCGACACTCTGAGGAATGCCGAGCGCCTCGTCGTGCACCGAGTTACAGAGGGCCAAGAAGCGGCAGCGTGGGACTGGCTTCGCAAACACGACGAGCGGGTGTACTCGTACGTGGACGCAACGAGTTTTCGTGTCATGCGGGACCGGCGGCTGCGCGAAGCCCTAGCGTTCGACCAGGACTTCGCGGCCACCGGATTCGTAGAGGTCCGGGCCAACCCGTGGTGAACTCGACGCTTATCGGATCTCCGCGGAACCGAACAGTTTCTAATTATTCCCAGATCTGCGAAGTTCGCGATGAAATCCGAGTTGTCTGCTGGGCTAGCAGCACAGAGGGCCCGTCAGGTTATACCGGGTTATACTATCTCTATGAAAACAGCTATCTCCCTCTCGGACGAGACGTTCGATCGCGTCTCTCGGACGGCGAGTGACCTCGGCATGAGTCGATCCGAGTTCTTCGCCCGAGCTGCGCAGCGTTACTTGGACGAGTTAGACGCCCAGTCGCTGACCGGTCAGATCGACAGTGCTTTGGAGCGTGTCGATGGGACCGACGAGGCCAAGGATGCTGCCGTGGCTATCGGGCACCGCGTGTTGGACGCCGTGGACGATGAGTGGTGATCGGCCGCACTGAGCTCTACTGGGCCGACCTTAGAGCGCCGTCCGGTAGTCGGCCAGCCAAGCGCCGTCCCGTGCTGGTGATCCAGTCCGATCCGTACAACGCCAGCCGCCTTGCGACTGTGCTGACCGCGGTGATCACCTCAAACACGGCGATGGCGGCGATGCCCGGCAACGTGTTCTTGCCCGCGGCCGCAACAGGGCTACCACGCGATTCAGTCGTCAATGTCACGGCGCTTGTCACGCTGGACAAGACGGATCTCACTGATCGGATTGGGAAGGTATCGGCGAGCTTGATGCATGAGGTTGACCGGGGACTTCGCCGCATCCTGGATCTTTAACTGCCAGATGTCGCACGCGATTGTCCGATCCGGGATTAGGTGAGAGTGCGGGGGCGTGCTGACCGGCGCACTCTCACCTTATTGCGGACGGGATCCGGCGCGGTAATCCACGAGAACGTGAGAGTGCCGGCTGAAATCCAGAAAGACTTGAGAGTGCCGGAGGGACGGGTCATCCGGTTGATCCAGCTCGGTTTGGTGGTGAAAGTCGGCCCGGAGAAACGGAACAGCCGCAAGGCTGTCACCGCGCTCCGGGCCGACTTTCAACGACCCCGCCGCCCGGTTCCGCGACCTCGGCACCGATTACCACGCCACCCGGATCAACACCGAACGCAGAACACGCAACTACGTCACGCAACTGATGGCGATGGGCTACCGCGTCACCCTCGAACCCGCCGCCTGATCCAAATCTAATCTGCATCCGCACAACACGACCCGGCTCGACAAGCTCCGCTACCTCCGCCGGGTTGTTGTCGCCTGCGCTACTCACCTTGGGTCTTTCCGGTCAGCCCTTCGTGAACCGAGCGGTCGCGGACCCTGGTGGATCGCATGTGCGCGCCGTGCTGGCTCGCGGTCGCTGGTGCGATGCGTTCGTCAGCCTTTGATCAGACCGTATTCGACGAGCAGCTCGCCAATTTCGTTGTCCGTCATCTTGTCGACCAGGCGTTGGCGCAGGATTTCCGGGACGGGGATGTCGACTTCCTTGCCGTCGCGCAGGTGCACAGCGGCGGCCAGGAGTCGGCGGATGTCGTAGGTCGAGTCGAACACCTCCGGCACACCGCGTTCCACGCCGAGCAGCCGATAGGCGGCCTCCATGCCGGTGCGCACCGAGTATTCGGTGGTGAAGATGCAGTCGCGGGTGGTCTCGGCGAACTGGCCGATGAACGCGAAGTTCACGGCACCCTCAGGCACGACGTCCGGGCGGTCATCGGAGCCGCGCGGCATAAAGAAGGCGGTGACATAGGGCATCATCACCGGCGCCGTCGTGGCGCCGTTGGCCGCCAGATCGGCAATCTCGTCGTCGGGCACGCCCAGGTGATAGAGCCATTCTTGGGTGATCTCCTCACCGGTGCAGTCCTGCATCGGCTTGGTGACGTAGTCGCCGGACACGTCGACGAACAGTGCATACAGCCACGCCACGATCTGATCGGGTGGTTGCTGCTTGAAATGGGGCTGACGGTTGACCGTCCAGCTCAGCAACCATTTGGAGTCTCGCGCCGTCACGATCCCGCCGGTGACGATCTTGCCGGTGAACGGATCCCGTTTGCAGATTTTTTCGATGTAGCCCGGGATCCGCCGGTCCAGCGTGGTGACGGTGGCCGACTCCCATTTGGTTTCCGGGATGTGGCCGCCGAAAACGTCTGGGCGCCCGAAGCAGGGATCGTTGGCCGCGATGCGTCGCCACAGCTCCCATGCCGGCGCCGGGCCGGTGTTGAGCTTTGCGGGGCTGTGGTGGTCGCCGTTGTCAGAGTTTTCGGTCAGCGAACCGATGGTAATCAGCACCAGGTCCTCGGCCCCGAGGTCAACTTCGCCCGGCACACCGTCACGTATCCAGTGAATTGTGGTGGCCTGCTTACGGTTTGTGCCGATATCGAAGTCGATGTCGGTGACCTCGGTGTCGAAGTGAAACGTCACACCCTGATCGAGCAGCCACCTGTAGAGCGGCAGGACCAGTGATTCGTACTGGTTGTACTTGGTGAATTTCAGCGCCGACAGGTCGGGCAGTCCACCGATGTGGTGAATGAACCGGTGCAGGTAGAGCTTCATCTCCAGCGCGCTGTGCCACTCCTCGAAAGCGAACATCGTGCGCCAATACAGCCAGAAGTTGCTGTCGAGGAAGTCACGGCTGAACACCTCGTTGATGCGTTTGTTCTCCATCTCTGCGCGCGAGGCGAGGAAGACCTTGACAATCTCCTTCTGCGCCTTGACGTTCAGCGCGAACAAACCGTCGGTGTGGGCGTTTTGACCGCGGTTGACGGTGGTGCGGCACAGGCTGCGGTTGGGGTCGTCCTTATTGAGCCAGTAGAACTCGTCCAGCACGCTGGCGCCCGGGATCTCGATGGACGGCACGGAGCGGAACAGGTCCCACAGGCATTCCATGTGGTCCTCCATCTCGCGGCCGCCGCGAATGATGAAGCCTCGCTTGGGTTCTTTGATGCCGTCGAGCGCCCCGCCGGGCAGCGAGAGGCGTTCCAGGATGGTGATCTTGGCGCCGGGCAGCTGGCCGTCGCGGATCATGAACGCCGCCGCCGACATCGACGCCAGTCCGGCGCCGACCAGCCAGGCGGTCTTGTTGTCAACGCCCTCAGGTTTACGGGGACGGGCGAAGGCTTCATAGTTACCGCTGCTGTAGTACACGAGTTATCCCTCCGGTCGATCATCCGTACTTGTAGAAGCCCTCGCCGGTGGCGAGGCCGAGCTTGCCCCTGTCGATGTAGTTCTCCTTGAGCCAGGCGGCGATCTTCTGGGATTCGGCGCCCCCGTGGACCATGATGTTGTAGGGGGTGGTGAGGCCGATGATGTCGAGCATCTGGAACGGGCCCAGCGGCGCGCCGGTGGCGATGCGCCAGGTGCTGTCGACGTCCGGGGGGTCAGCGTAGCCGCCGAAAGCCAGTTCGGTCGCGGCTTCAAGGAACGGCGCCAGCAGCGAGTTGAGCACATACCCCGCTTTCTCTTTGTGTAAAGCGATGGGCACCATGCCGATGGCTTTGGCGAATTCGACGACCGCCGCATAGACTTCGGGGTCGGTGTCGGTGGTGCCCATGATTTCGGCGGTGTTGAATTGCCAGACCCGGTTGGCGAAGTGCAACGCAAGGAATCGGTCGGGACGGCCCGTGGCATCTTTGAGGTCACTGGGCAGCAGCGTCGAGGAATTGGTGGCGAAGATCGTCCTCGGTGGTGCCAGCGTGGCGAGTTTCTTGTAGGTCTGCCGTTTCAGCGCGAGGACCTCGGGAACTGCTTCGATGACCAGGTCGGCATCTTCTACGGCTTCGGGAAGGTCGCAGGTCACGGTGAGGCGATCGAGCGCCGCGACGGCCGCTCCGTCCTTGGCGTCGGGAACCTCCTCGGCGTAAGTGGTCACGAGGGTGTCATAGCGTTTTTTGGCGGCTTGCAGCGCGTCGTCGTCGATGTCGTAGGAGACGACGGTGAATCCCTTGAACGCCGACTGGAAGGCGATCTGGGAGCCGAGAACGCCAGCGCCCAGGACTGTTACGTGGCGGATGTCACTACTCATGAGTCGCTCCGTTCGACGAGGGTGATGCTGCGATCGCGATGGCGTGCGCGCTCTTCAGGTTGAGCGTCGGTTCGATGGCCGGACAGGGTGACGGATCGCATGATTCTTCCTAAGCTGTGAAACCACTTCGGCAAATCCTCGACCAGTACGCTTGGAGTGATCGAACCACCTTGGGCGAGGCCGTTTATAGGGCCCAAAGGCCCCTGCCGATTGGGGAAGCCGATCATTACCACACCCGCTGAGACTTTGGGGCTCGACATCACTTCCCCCCGGCAGAGGAGCATCCGGTGTCGCGGTGGCCGGTATTCTGGTTTTCGGAAGACGCTCAGGCTCAACGAAAATCGAGAGTCAGTTGGCTGGGGCAACGCCAACCTTTTTTCGCACCGTGCCAGCCTCTGGTTGGTCCACCGCGATAGGCGATGGTTACCGCGATCACCAGTAGCGTCGGGATCACCGCCGGGACCAGCACGTCGGCGAGTGTCAGCAGCCCCTGGTCTCGTCCGTGGGTCAGTACCGCACCGACGGCGGTCATGCCGGCGAAGCCACTGAGCACGACACTTAGGAGCACGGTAGCGCTCACGGTCATCGCCGCAGTTCGGTGACCGCGTTGGGTGTGCGGCGGTTGGGTGCCGGTGCCGGATGGGGTCGTGAGCCAGCTGGCGTCTCGATATAGCAGCCGGGCCGTGGCCAACCATCGCGATCACCGTCGTCGCGGTGAATAACCACCCGCTCAGCGCCAGTTGGACCCCGCCGCTAATTGACAGTGCCGCAGGCAATGGCGTCGAAATCGTGCCGGTACGCCTTGATGGAATGCGCTGACGGCTTGCGGGTCTGGCGGTCGTCGAGAAACTCAAGGAACCATCCCGGATATTGATCCGCGTATGCGTCGGACGGACTGCGCCGGCCAGCGGGCTGCGATGTCGGAGTAGTCGCCGGGGACACGTGGTCATAGTACGAGTGACCGAGGGCGGGCCCCAGCGGACACGCAAACCGACGTGACAAAAAGCTGGATAATGTCACTTATCCAAGTAATAGGCAGCAGCAACCCTTAGACCTGCACAAAGAGCAACTCGCCTCAATCAATAGATACGTCACAGTGACGCATTAAGGTGGTCTAAACCCCGCCGACGCGGGTAGGGCGGAATCGTCCGGCACTCTCAGGTGATCGCGGACAGCATGACGGCCCTGTTCGGCACTCTCAAGTAGTCGTGGAAAAGGACGCCATGGAGTCCGTCACAGCGGCGTCCCGGGCCGGACGCGAGACCAGGAGCTGCGCTAATGGGCACTCTCAGATAATCGTGGAAAACGCGGCGGAATCGGACAGCGATGTAGCCAAATACGTCGCACCATCACAAAAGCTGCATTGGGTTAGTACCGATAAGCGACATTATGTCAACTCAAGTACGCCGTGTTCAGCAGATGAATCAATCAGCCCCGCTGTCCAGTCTCAGTGGGGTTGGCGCTTTTCGCCGTTAATCTGGCAACTTACGAAATCGCAGCGGCATCTTATTCAAGGTGGCATTTGTGACCGCTTCGACCACTCGCGCGTCGCTCAGCGACTCAGACCTGTCGGTGGAAAGTCCTATCGTGATCGCATGCTCGTAACTGGATGGCAGCAGGCTCTGACCGTCCTGGTGATCGTGATTCCTGGATTCGTCCACCAGATCGTTCGATCGCGCCTGCGGGGGCCCACTCCCGAAGACGGCGACTTGGGCGTGCGCGTTCTGCGTGCGCTGACCACATCAGGTCTGTTCGCCCTGATCTACCTCATCGCCCTCGGTCAAATACTCACATCGGCGATCAGTCATCTGAGGTCCTATCTTGACCATCCTCGCTCCACAGCGCTGCTGTTGTTCGCGCTCGTGTTCCTAATCCCGGCGGCTGTAGCGGTAGCACAACACGCCCGCAACACCCGCCGGCTCTATCCGAACGTGCCGTGGAAGCAGGTCTTCCGGGTCTACAACCCCACGCCGACCGCGTGGGATTTCGCGGTGAACCGTATCGGTCCGGGATACGTACGCGTCCTCAGTAAGGACGGCAATTGGGTGGGCGGTTACGCCGGCGAGGACTCGTTCTACACCAACTTTCCGCAGTCTCGCGAGATCTTCGTCGAAACGGCTTGGCGCCTCGACGAGCAAGGCAAGTTCGAAAAGCCGATCGCGGGAAGTGCGGGCCAGTGGATCAAGTGCGATGATGCACCGGTCATTGAATTTCTCAAGCCACAGGACACCACGCGGGATAGACCGGCACCGCAGGACGAGCAGGCGGATACTGGTAGGAGCGAAGCAGGAGGTGAGCCGCAGTGAGCGACTCAGACACGAGAACGTCGGCTAACGACGGCTGGATGCCGCCGCGCGGGGGCGGTTATCGTCCGGGCAGGAACACCGCAAGCCCATCGCCAACCCGGAAATCAGAGCCAGGTCCGCCACCGCCAGGACCAGCGGGTGTCACCAAAGCAGCGAGCCACGATGCTGACTAAAGACGTTTCCGGAGACGGCTTCGAGAAAAAAGGCGGGCGCCAGCCCTCACCGCACCGTGCACCCTCACCTCCACCACCGCCCCCGCCACCCCCTGGTGGTGGCAGTGTCACTAAGAAGTAGCAGGCTTCAGTTGACGACCCTCCCGCGGCGCTGCTGGTCATTCGTGACACCTATGCGCGCGGCTACAAGGGCTCATTCGCTTCGCCGCTAATCGCCAGTATTGGGCAGACGTGCACGAGGTCTCGCCGGAACGGGCTGGGGCCCATTGGCGCTTCCCCACCGTCGGCATAGCCGTGTGGATCGGGATCGTACGGAAATGTCATCTTGACTTGGACGCTATGACTCGAACAAGTCCGAAAAATGTTGGCATACACCAAGCTCGCGCATGCCAACTAAATCCGGATCGGGCAGCTGCTGTTCTGTCGATATACCTGGCGGAATCTACACGATCGAATACGATGGCTTCGCCGACTTGCCCGAAGTACCCGATTCGATCCTGCTGGCCGACCTCAACGTCTTCGCTGGCATCTACTACTTGTACGTCACCTACCCCGAGCTCACCACGGCGCAGCTCGACAGCGTTGCGACATGCCGACCTTCTCGCGGTATTCTTCGGTCTTCGCACCGGCCTGCTTCTATGGTGACCGTCTCTCTGGGTGGCGACCACGGACCGCTTGATCGTCACCGGGGGCGCCGACGGACCGCTACAGGCGACGGTGTTCGTCTGCATCATCAGCGTGCGCATGAATGCCGGACTCCCCGGTGAGCGCCCCGCCACGGCCAGCGGATCGTGGGCATGGTGACGGCCGAATCCTTGATTGTCGTCCACACTGACGATCGGCGGCCAGATAGGTTGGCCCCAACACGAATTGGCCCCTGACGGAATCCGCTTGTGGTAGGCAAAGCTGATGAACCATGACTGTCGACCGCAGCGGTGATCGTCACCCGAACCGCCGAGCTGGCCGAGGACCATCTCAACGCTGGCACGCTGCACTGCCCACGGTGCGCCGGCCGGCTCGCCAAATGGGGGTTTGGCCGGCGCCGCACGATCCGCTCCCACGGCACGGCGACAGTGACGCTGCGACCACGGCGGGTGCGCTGCCCGGACTGCGAATCCACCCACATCGTGTTGCCGGCGGCATTCCAGGCCCGCCATGCCGACACCACAGCGGTGATCGGCCAGGCACTGCTGCACGAGGTCAACGGACTGGGCTACCGGCGCATGCAGCTCAATCGATGTGTGCGACTTCGTGTCGCACGGCCCGCTTTCTCATGCTCACACGAGAGGAAGACGTGGAGATTTACGCATTGCATCAGCGGGGGTGGTCGATCTCGGCGATCGCCCGCCACACCGGCAGGAACCGCCGAACGATCCGCAATTACATCAAGGGGGTGACCACCCCCGGGGTGCGCACACCGGCCGGTGAGGACTCGTTCGCGCCGTTCGTTGACTATGTGAGCGCGCGGCTGCGCGAGGATCCGCATCTGTGGGCGCGCACGTTGTGCGATGAGCTGGAGGGGCTCGGGTTTTCGTTGTCGTATCCGAGCCTGACTCGTAACATCCGGGCGCGGGGTCTGCGGCCGGTGTGCGAGGCATGCCGGTCGGCGACGGACCGGCCCAACGCGATCATCGCCCACGATCCGGGAGACGAAACCCAGTGGGACTGGCTGGATTTGCCGGATCCACCGGCATTGTGGGGGTGGGGTCGCACCGCGCGTCTGTTGGTCGGGTCGCTGGCGCATTCGAGCAAGTGGCGCGCATCGCTGGAGCCGTCGACCGATCAGCCGCACCTGGTGCAGGGCTTGGATCGGGTCACCCGGGCCCTGGGCGGGGTGACCAAGACGTGGCGGTTTGACCGGATGTCGACTGTGTGCGATCCCGGCTCGGGGCGGATCGCCGCCTCGTTTGCCGGGGTGGCCAAACACTATTCGGTGGCGGTGGCGGTGTGCCCGCCGCGACGCGGCAACCGCAAGGGCGTGGTGGAAAAGAACAATCACACTGCCGCGCAACGCTGGTGGCGCACGGTGGCCGACGATGTCACAGTCGAGCAGGCCCAGGCCGACCTTGACCGGTTTTGCAGCACACGTGCTGATACCAGGATGCGGGCCACCCCTGACGGCAAATCCACCGTCGCCGTGCTCGCGGCGAACGAACCGCTGCAACCCGTTGCGGCGCAGCCGTATCCGGTGATCGTGGCCGAACAGCGAACCGTTTCACGCCAGGCGCTGGTGGCTTACCGCGGCAACCGCTACTCGGTGCCACCCGAACTGGCCATGGCCACCGTCACGGTCACCCGCCCGGTTGGGGGCGCGTTCATCGACATCGCCACCAGCGGTGGGATCGTGATCGCCCGGCACAAGCTGCTCGCCGACGGCCTGGGCGCCACCGTGCGCGATGCCGGGCACGTGATCGCGCTGGATGCCGCGGCGATGGCCGCCGCCAGCACCGGGCGCGGTCATCGACGCAAGGAACGCATCCCACCGGGACCCGCCGCCCGCGCCGCCGCGACCGAACTGCGCAACCGCCTCGCCGCCGGCGAGGGCTCTGTCACCGAATCAGTAACCACTACAAGCAATTCCACCGTCATCGACCTGTCCGCCTACGAGCGGGCCGCCCAGCACAGGAGCACCCTGAAATGACCACCACCGACACGTCCCTGACCATGCCGGCCACCGCCGAGGCGGCCAGCCGCTAGCAGCGGCTGCGTTCGCATTTGGCCGCGCTGAAACTGCACGCGGCCGCCGAAGCCCTGCCCACGGTGCTCGATGAGGCCGCCGCCGAGCAGCTCTCGCTGACCGTGGCGTTGGAGCGGCTGCTGGCCATCGAGGTCGACGCCAACGCGGCCCGCCGGCTTGCCGGTCGGCTACGCTTCGCCAGCCTGCCCACCCCGGCCGCCCTGGAGGACTTCGACGTTGACGCTGCCGCCGGGGTGGACCGCAAACTGATCGATGAACTGGCCACCTGCCGTTACCTGGAGTCGGCCACCAACGTTTTGCTCATCGGCCCGCCGGGTACCGGCAAAACCCATTTGGCGGTGGGGCTGGCGCGGGCCGCCGCCCACGCCGGCTACCGCACTTACTTCACCACCGCCGCCGATCTGGCCGCCCGCTGCCATCGCGCCGCGATTGAGGGCCGCTGGGCCACCACCATGCGGTTCTACGCCGGACCGAGCTTGCTGGCCATCGATGAGCTCGGCTATCTGCCGCTGCCTAACGAGGCCGCGTCCGCGTTGTTTCAGGTTGTCTCGCAACGATATTTGAAATCCTCTATCGTGTTGACGACCAATCGTCCGGTGGGGTCGTGGGGCGAAATCCTGGGCGACACCACCGTTGCGGCTGCCTTGTTGGATCGGCTGCTGCACCGCTGCGTGGTGCTCACCCTCGACGGCGAGTCCTACCGGCTGCGTGACCACCAGGCCGCCGCCGAGAGCCTGCGCCGGGCAACCACCGGGACCAGCCGATGAACCAACCAGCCTCAACACCCACCCGAACCCCCGACCCAACCCACCCCGGAGACATCATGAATACCCAACCCGCCCAACAAGTTCCAGCCAGCATCACGCGGTCTGATCAGTCACTGTGCCTATGCCATGACATGCTCGACTGCCCCGACCAGGACGCCGTCGAGATCAACGCCACCCAGCTCGCGCGCATCGCCGAACTCCTCGACACGCTCGACGGGTTCCTATGCCACGCCGACGGCGTCGCCGACCGTCTGGCCGACTACCTCCGAGCCACCGGACGCGACCGCGCCCAACCCCCACACGGGGCCAGCTACGACGCCAACCTGCTCATCGACCAGGTCAGCTTCACCGCCCACGCCCTCCGCGCCCACCGCCAACAACCGCTAGAGTAAGCGCCGGTCACCGGTGAGCAGTTTCCCCGAGCAAGACTGAGCACTTTCGATGAGCGTCATCAGTGGCCAGCCTGTTCTAAACTCGCCCAATGCGGGCCTACCCCACTTACCTATGAGGGCAACGCCACCCAGTGGCGTGGCTCGGACTCCGTGAATCGGTAGGCCTGACCGCGGCTTCCGACGATGGCGATTCGATGCAGATGGTCGACCAGATTGCGTTTGACCGGGTCATAGGATTGGGCGCGGGACCGTGTCGAACCGCCGTGGGCTGGTACGTCATCGCGGCACGATAGCGACATAGCGTCGGAGCAGCGCCCGCACTCTGGCCGGCACTTTCGTCGGTGGACTGGAGATCATCTGCGCTGCCACCCGCGCAGCGTCACCGCGTTCGCCGGCCCTTGTGATCTTGGGGTCGTCCAGGCGCCACGGTGATGCGCGGTATTCGGGTTGTGATGCCACGATCTCCAGCAATGTCTCGATGTCCTGGAGGTCACGTTCGGAGTCGCGAACGGTACGTGCCAGCATCTTCAGCACGAATGCTGCCTCGACGTCGGGAACCGGGACTTCGAACTCAATCATTTCGCCGTCGGTGAGCCGGGCTGTAACAGCGACTTCGATCGGCGGCAGGGCCAGCGACACGCGCAGCCCTGGCGCTCCGTCGAAGGCTCGTTCGCCGATGATCCGCTTGCCCGGTTTGGCTGCGGCGGGAACCAGGAGGTCAACCGCTTGCTCACCTCGCTCGTAGCGGTTGCCGCACTCAGCGCTGTACCCCAGCGCGGTGAGCCGATCGTGGAGGTCGCCCGTGGTCGCCACGTTTACGTCGATCCCGGTGTCTGCGTCGGAGGTCAGCCGCGGTTGCCCGGCATGTTGTAGACATGCCGCAGCAGCCGCACCATGTGACCGCCGATGACGCGGTACTCGATGTCGGCGGCGACAGCGGCCACGTCGCGCAGCGCACGTATTCCGTTGTCGTCGGCCACCGCGGTGCAGGCCATCACGACCGATGCTGTTCCGGTCATCGGTGCACGATCCAGTCGCCGAGACGCTGCGGTGCACCGTCGCCGAGGTCGGCGCCGTCGCTGAGGTCCTGAAGCGCAATCACTGGATCCACGGTGATGATGTCGGAACGCTGCGTATCACTAACCCGCAGCCACCAGGACGCGGTGGTCCAGACTGTCGGATCGGCGGGAACCCGCACGGTCAAGGTCGCTTCCTCGGCGGTGGCCTCCACCAGGCCGAACTCGGAGAGGTCGATCAGTTCTTTGGCGTAGACCAGACCTCTGGTTGGTACCCGCCACGGTTGCAGGACGTCGGCGGCGACCTCGCCGCCGGCAAGGATCCGCACGGTGAGCTCGGCACCGAGTCGGGTCGCGCTGCGCACCTGCTCCACTACCGGATCCATTCCATACCAGTATGTTTCGACGAGTCCGCTGTCTGCGGGGACTGATGCCAGTTTCATCATGAGTTCCCGGCGTGCAGCCTCGGTCATGGGCGTGTCCGGCAGCGGATCCTTCTCGGTCATCTTGGACACGGCCTGCTGGCTGACTGCGATGGCCGCAGCGATGTCGCGTTGGCGGAGGTGGTCGCGCGTGAGCACACAGACCCGTTCGGCCGCCCGCCGGCGCCAGCTGCGCTCGCTGGCTGCGCGGTGTGGCCGTCCTGGTGTGGGCGTTCGGTACGTTCGCCCGGAGAGCACCAGTTCGCCGGTACTGCCGACGCTGAGATCCACGTCGATGTGAGCCAGGAGCGCTGAACGTGCCTCGTCTGAGATGGTCTCGCAAACCACGAAGACGCGGCGGCCCGGATGACGGCGCACGTGACTGAGGACGGCGGCCGGAGATGGCACGCGTTCTGCCAGTACTAGGTCCGCTACCACGGCGCGGCCATCTATCCGGTATGTGATGCTGTGTGCGTCGCCAGTCACCACCTGAACGCCGGCGTCGACCAAGCGGGCAGGAATCGAGGCAGACAGCACGCTATTACTCTAGCAGTGACCGCTTGTCAAACAACCATTTGTAGAGAAACATACTTTTGGTTGTTTGACTTGAGCTAATCAGTAGCGTATTTGCGCAGGTGATTGACACGTCGCAGGCCGGAAGGAGTTGAACGGGGCGAGCGTCGAAGAAGCCGAGCACCAGATGCCAGCGCATGTCATTCGCCAGGGTCAGAAAGCTGGCTGGTCAACGACTCAACTCAAAGACCTGAACTCGTGTCGCAGATGGCCAAGTCCCCCTCGGACACTTCACAAATGCCGTTGTGAGACCCGCGTTATGGGTACCCCTGGCAGCATCGGATCGATTGCAAGGGATCACTCACAATGCCGGTGTTGAACCATCACATCGTCGCGACCGGCGACAACAAAGCCACTGCACGCTTCCCCGACGACGAGGTCTATCTGTGCGGCCCGGAAACCGCAGCCGCTTCGGCGGTAACCGGAAAGATCACCGACCCCCGCACCCTCGACATGCCCTATCCGCGGCTCAGCGAGCCGGAAGCGAACTCAACAGTCAACGACTTGCTGGTTGCGCCGTCAGACGACGGTTCCACCGAGCCGATCAAGGGTCGCAACCATGTGGATATCCATGATTTCGAACCGCTGCCGGATGAACTCGAAATCCTAGTACTGATCATCGTCGACGATCACGTCACCACCGATGCGATCATGCCCGCCGGGGTCGAGGGCATGTCGCTGTGGAGCAATCTGCCCGGCATGATCGAAAAAGCCTTCGGCCCAATCGACGAAAGCTACGTTCGGCGGGCCCGCGAGGCGGGAGACCGCGCAATTGCCGCTGGACGCAACTACGGTCAGGGTTCCAGCCGTGAACAGGCCGCGCCCGCCCCGCGGGCACTTGGCCTTCGTGTTGTGCTGGCCGAAAGCATCGCGCGCATCCACGCCGAGAACCTGGCCAACTTCGGCGTGCCGCCCTTGACGTTCGCCGATCCGCATGACCGCGAGCGCATCGATAAAGGAACGACACTACGAATCACCCAGCTGCACAGGACACTTCACGACGGTTCCGGTGAGCGCGACGTCGCGCTCGACCACGGTGACCCGATCAGCATGCAATACCGCCTGTCGCCCCGTCAGGTCGACATCTTGCTCGCCGGCGGCACTATCCCTTGGAAGCGCCATTCAACTCGCGCGTGCCGCAGGCTAATTGATCCGCCGCTACTCGGCGGAGCCAAAATTGCGACGAAGCACCTCCCCGTTCGGCTTTCCGCCCAATGCGGCAGATATCTGATCCCAGGACCAGTCAGCGGCCCGGGCTTCTCGTACGGCCAGCTCGATTGCCTTCTGGGCAATGCGCCTGGCATCGGTGGCAGCGCCGACCAATTCCTCAACAGACGCCGTCATGCCACAAATGATGGCATATTTTATGGCATAAATAAGAGGAGATCGCGTGGCGACAGGTTTTCCTTGGCGCCGCCGCGGGAAGCCGAAGGTCGGAATACATCACGGACCGCCCGACACGGCGCTACCGGTCGCAATCGGCCCTAAGCTGCGAAATAGAACAAGAGCGAAGCGCAACCCATGAATCGACCCGGCAATTTTGCGCGGCGAACCTCCCGACGGACGTTCCGCGACCGTCGGGAAGCTGGCCGTGTGCTGGCTGAGGAACTGGGGGCGTACCGCGGCAAGGCCGGGCTGCTGGTCCTCGGGCTGGCCCGCGGCGGCGTTCCGGTCGGCTGGGAAGTTGCCGCGGCCCTGCACGCGGAGTTGGACGTGTTCCTGGTGCGCAAGCTGGGCGTGCCGCGGTGGTCGGAACTGGCGATGGGTGCGCTGGCCAGTGGTGGCGGCGTCGTCATCAACGACGATGTGGTCTCGAGTCTGCGCATCAGCGACCGGCAGGTGCGCGAGATCATCGACCTCGAAACGATCGAGCTGGACCGGCGGGAACGGGCCTATCGCGGCGGGCGGCCGGTCCCAGATCCGCACGGCAAGACCGTGATTTTGGTGGACGACGGGATCGCCACCGGGGCAAGCATGCTCGCGGGAGTGCGCGCAGTGCGCGCCGGCGATCCGGAATCGATAGTCGTCGCTGCCCCGGTAGGGCCCCCATCAGCTTGTCAGGAATTAAGGCGGGAAGCCGACCACGTCGTATGCGCAAGCATGCCAGCCGATTTCGAGGCGGTGGGACAGGTTTTCGCCGACTTCCATCAAATAACCGATGACGAGGTCCGCGAACTGCTCGCCACTTCGCCCTCGGCGGGTGAGCCCTAACCCGTGTTGTGGTCGTCGCCGCTGACGCTGTCCGCGGCGTCCACTTCGGAGGCTGGACCCTCCGCTGCAGAGGCCTCGCTGACGCCCGCATCGAAGGTGTCCGCGGGGTAGCCTGCGGGCTTGTCGCCACCAAGCTCATCTCGCTCGACCGTACCGGACGTTTTGGTGACTGCGCCTGGCCCGCGCCGCTGACGTTCCTGTAGCGCATCGATGATGAGCAGCACCACACCCAACACGCTGGCACCGATGCAGAGCCAAGCCACCAACTCGTTGCTGGTGACAACTGCGAACACCAACGCGGCAAGGCCTATCACCGCTAGGACCAGCGCAATTATCAGCATCGGTAAAACCTCCAGGCGAAGGGGCAACGTCGCCGACACCGCAGGATAGCGACCGCCGTTGCCGCCGCTGTGGCCGAGTTAGTTACTACCGCGATTGAACTGGTTAAATCCGTCGTCATTGGTGGCGCTGGAATCGACCGGTGCAGCCGATCCGCGCTGCCCGAGCTCTTCGAGCTGGGACTCCAGGTATGTCTTGAGCCGCGTGCGGTACTCGCGTTCGAACGTGCGCAGCTGTTCGAGGCGACCCTCGAGCACTGTGCGCTGCTGGTCGATCGTGCCCATAATCTCGGAGTGCTTGCGCTCGGCGTCGGCTTGCAACGCGTCGGCTTTCTCCTGGGCCTGGCGCAGCTGAGTTTCAGAGCGGGTTTGCGCGTCGGCCAGCACCGCGTCCGCACGCTGGCGGGCCTCCGCGACCGTCGTCTCCGCCTCACGACGCGCATCGCTGACGATCTGCTCCGCATTGGCCCGCGCGTCGGCCATCAGCTTGTCCGACTCCGCCTTGGCAGTGTCGGTGAGTCGGTCGGCGGTGTCCTGGGCCAGGGTGAGTACCCGCGCCGCCTTCAACACGTGCTCTTCGTTCGCGGCACTGGGCGTGGCCTGGGGGGCGGGTTGCGCCGGCTTGACCGGTTCGGGCTCGGCCTCGGGCTCGGGCTCGTACAGCGGGATGGCTTGGGTGGCTTGCCCACTGGCGCCGGCACCGGACCGGGCACTGGCCAGCTCCTCGTCCAGCTCGTTGATCCGCTGACGCAGGTCGGAGTTCTCCTCGATGAGCCGGGTCAGCTCGTTTTCTACTAGGTCGAGGAAGGCGTCGACCTCGTCTTCGTTGTAGCCACGCTTGCCGATCGGCGGCTTACTGAACGCCACATTGTGGACGTCGGCGGGTGTCAGCGGCATTCTTTGCCCCCTTGGGTGTGGACGGTCAAACCGGCCAGGAAAGTGTAGGTCGGCATGAACATTGTCGTAGCCATACGGCAACTGCCGCCCATCCTGTCACACCAGACCCTGCCGGTTGCCGATTCACCCGATAAATAAGACCGAATTTCAAAGATTAAGAGCTGGCAAACCAGCGCCCTAATCCACACAAATGCAGTCCGCGCAAACTGTCCCGGGCCCCGCGGTTGACCGCCCGCCGTCGCATGTCGGCGGATTCAGGTGGCGGCGCGGAACGCCAACTGCATGCCGATGAACGCCACCAACAGCAGCACCATGATCGACAAATCGAAGCGGACCGCACCGATGGTGAGCTGCGGGATCAGCCGGCGCAACAGCTTCACCGGCGGATCGGTGAGCGACAGGATGATCTCCAGGATCACCACGGTGGTACCGCGCGGCCGCCAGTCGCGGCTGAACGACCGGATGAACTCGACCACTACCCGGGCGATCAGCAGCAGCCAGAAGGCGAACAGCGCGTAACCAAGGGTGTAGAAGAACAGCGCCAACGAAAGCCCGGCCTTACTGATAAGGATGTGACATCCACGACAGCGCCGAAGGTTGGTCGGCGCGGTGATCGTCAGCCTACCCGGCGACGGGTAACGGGATTGATTACTGGTAGGCGTAGAAGCCGGTCTCGGCGATGCGCCGGCGCTCCTCGGGCGAGACGTCGACGTCGGCGGGTGAGAGCAAAAACACCTTGGTCGCAACCTTGTCGAAGGAACCACGCAGCGCAAAAGCCAACCCCGCTGCGAAGTCGACCAGCCGCTTTGCGTCGGCGTTGTCCATCGACACCAGGTCCATGATCACCGGGGTGCCGTCGCGGAACCGCTCCCCGATTGTGCGGGCCTCGCTGTAGTCCTTTGGCCGCAACGTGGTGATCTTCGACAGGGGGCTGCTCTCGTCGAACAGCATCGCCATCCGGCGCGGATCCATCGCCAGTGCGCCGCGGGTCGAACCTCGCAGCGACCCGAAGCGCGGCCGGGCCAGGTCACCGCGGTCGTATTCGTGCGGCCGGAACCGGTGTTCGTCGGGGTAGCCGCCGCGGTAGCTGGCCGACGCGAAGTCGCTGGGCTCGGCGCGTGGATCGTCGTAGTCGCGCCCGTCATAGCGGCCGTACCCGTCGTCGGCAAACCGCTGCCGGGGATAACCGGCCCTGGTCGGCGCATGATCGTCGTAGTACTCGTCGTCGTAGTCCTCCATCGGAGCCATACCGAAGTAGGCCTTGACCTTGTGCAGTGTGCTCATCGCCTGGCCCCTTCTAGGCTCTGGGAGTTCGGTGTCTGTGATGAAGGCGTGACTGGAGTGACTAATTAGGGTGACGGTAGCGGTCTCCTGCCTAATAAGGCGGTACCGACACGCACACATGTCGAACCATGTTTGATCGCCGTTTCGAGGTCCTCGGACATCCCCGCTGACAATCCCACCGCGTTCGGATAGGCCCGCCGGACCCGCTGGTGCTCCGACTCCAGACGCGCGAACGCCGTATCGGGATCCCAATGCAGTGGCGGGATGCCCATCAGCCCGACCAGTTCCAGGGATTCGGCGGCCTCGACCTGGGCGCAGATCTCGTCCACCGCCCCTGGGTCGGAGACGTCGACACCGCCTCGCGACACGTCGCCGTCGAGGCTGATCTGCACGTAAACGCGCAGCTGACCGTCCCGACGTCCGTCGCCAAGTGCCGCTGCCACGGCGCGGTCGAGCGCCCGCACCACCCGGGTAGTGCTGACCGAGTGGGCGGTGTGTGCCCAGTTGGCCAATGACCGGGCTTTGTTGCGCTGGATCTGGCCCACCATGTGCCAGTGCAGGCGCGGCGGCGTCCGTGAGGGCCCTGAGCCGCCCAGCAACCTTGCGACTTCATCTGCCTTTGCCGCCGCCTCCTGCTCCCGGGATTCGCCGAACGCGGTGCATCCCAAACTCGACAAAATCGCCACATCGGTTGCTGGAAAGAATTTGGTAACAGGCAGGAGTTCAATTGCGTCGACTTTGCGGGCGGCCGCGTCGGCGGCCGCTGCGACCCGCGAACGCACCGCTGTCAAAGCGTCGGCCAATTCGGATTCCCGCTCCGGTCGGGGTGAAACTTTTCCCGCCATTCGACAGTCCTGGTTCACTCGATCCACACCACCGATGCCAGCCGCCCGGTCGGGGCGTCGCGGCGATGGCTGAACAAGCTGACGTCATCGACCGTGCACCGCGGGTCAACGTCGATCGCGCTGAGGCCCAAAGTCTTTAGCTGGCGGGCGATTCCGGCGCGAAGGTCCAGGCCAGGCGTGCCGGCCGACGTGGTGGTGCGGCTGCCCGGCAACGCCGCTTCCACCTCGTCGGCCATCACCGCGGGAACTTCGTAGTTGCGGCCGCTGACCGCCGGGCCCAGCAGCGCCGAGATGTCCGGTAGATGCGCTCCCGCGGCCACCATGGCCTCGACCGCGCGGGTCACCACGCCATCGCGGGCGCCGACCCGACCGGCGTGCACGGCGGCGGCGACGCCGGCCCGCGCGTCGGCCAACAGTACCGGCACGCAATCGGCGCTTACCACGGCCAAGGCCAGCCGCGGCGTGGTGGTCACCAGTGCGTCGGTGTCTGCGACCGGGGTTTTGCGCGGCCCGTCGATCACCTCGACGCGATCGCCGTGGACCTGGTCCATCCACACCACCCGGGCGGCGCCCAGGCCGATGGTGGCGGCCAGCCGCCGCCGGTTGGCCGCCACCGCGGCCGGGTCATCGCCAACGTGGTCACCGAGATTGAAGGTGTCGAACGGCGGCGCCGAGACGCCGCCAGCACGGGTCGTGGTCACCCGCCGGATGCGAAAGCTCACCCGCCCAGTATCCGCAATTTGCTCCGGCCGAGCGTGCACAGATGTACGCCCGTAATCGGCGTTTCGTGTACAAACACGCACGTCCGCGGCAATGAGGGTCAGCGCCGCATGAACGGCGGCACGTCGACGTCCTCGTCGTCCTCACCACCGATGTTCAGGGTCGCACCGTTGGTCGGCACGGGGACGCTGAGCGCGTCGGCGGGCTCGAACAACGATGAGGTGACCTTGCCGGCGTGGGCCGGCGCGATGGTCTGGGCCTGGGTGCTTCCGAGAACCGGCTTGCGGCCGGGTCCCATGTCGAAGCCCGCCGCGATGACGGTGACTCGCACCTCGTCGCCGAGCGAGTCGTCGATGACCGTGCCGAAGATGATGTTGGCTTCCTGGTGTGCGGCGTCCTGCACCAGCGAGGCCGCCTCGTTGATCTCGAACAGGCCCAAGTCGCTGCCGCCGGCGATCGACATCAGCACACCCTGTGCGCCTTCCATCGAAGCTTCCAGCAGCGGCGAGTTGATCGCGATCTCGGCGGCCTTGAGGGCGCGGCCGTCGCCGCGGGCCGACCCGATCCCCATCAGCGCCGTCCCCGCACCGGACATGATGCCCTTGACATCGGCAAAGTCGACGTTGATCAGGCCGGGCGTGGTGATCAGGTCGGTGATGCCCTGCACACCGTTGAGCAGAACCTCGTCGGCGCTGCGAAAGGCGTCCATCAGCGACACCGCGGCGTCGCCCATCTGCAGCAGCCGGTCGTTGGGGATCACGATGAGGGTGTCGCAGCTCTCCCGCAGCGAGGCAATGCCCTCCTCGGCCTGGTTCCCGCGCCGCTTTCCTTCGAAGGAAAACGGCCGGGTGACGACGCCGACGGTCAATGCGCCCAGCTTGCGGGCGATGGTGGCGACGACGGGCGCCCCGCCGGTGCCGGTGCCGCCGCCCTCGCCGGCGGTGACGAACACCATGTCGGCGCCGCGAAGCAGCTCCTCGATCTCGTCCTTGGCGTCTTCGGCGGCCCTGCGTCCGACCTCGGGGTCGGCACCGGCGCCCAGCCCGCGGGTCGAGTCGCGCCCGACGTCGAGCTTGACGTCGGCGTCGCTCATCAACAGCGCCTGGGCGTCGGTGTTGATCGCGATGAATTCCACACCCTTCAGGCCCTGCTCGATCATCCGGTTGACGGCGTTGACGCCGCCACCGCCGATCCCAACGACTTTGATGACGGCCAGATAGTTGTGCGGCGGGGTCATCATGGTGTCTTCCTCCCGGGGAGATTTGGCCATTTGCGTAGCGGCCCGGTAAAACTTAACCTCAACTAAAGGGTTAGAGTTATGTCAGGTTGTTTCGCGCAAACAGAACGGTATGGGCACCGCGCGCCGGATCGATGCAGGCGCGCCGAGGACATCCGGGCGAATTTTGCGCGATTCGTCGGGGCGCCTGCGTCGAGATTGGGTTGAGGGCTGTTGATCCGCAAAACGCACGACCCTGGATGCAATCTCGAGGAAGCGGCGGGAACGCCTACTTGACGGTCGGTAGGTCAGGGCTGGAGACGTCGTAGACCCGGCCGGGCTGGGTCAACAGGGCCGCCAGTTTCTCGGCCTTTTCTTCGGTGCGTTCGTAGGTCCCCCAAATCACCGTGCGGCCATCGGTGAGCGTCAAGGTGATCGAGGCGATCGATGGTACGGCGATCCGTCCCACCTGCGCGACGATCTCGGGTCGCAGCGCTGTCAGCACCGCGAGCGCGGCCTTGGTCGCCGGGTCGGTTGGCCCGGGATTGTCGACGTCGAGGTAGGGCAGTGCGGGTGGCGGCGGGGCGGTGGCGAAGTCGACGCCGTCGCGGTCGTAGAGATGCGGGCCGTCGGGAAAGTCCTTGACCACCACCGGCACCCGCTCGACGATCGTGATCCGCAGCGCCGACGGGTATTGGCGCTGCACCCGCGCACTGGCCACGCGCCGAATGGCCGCCACCCGGTCGGCGACCGCGTCGGTGTTGACCTGCAGCAGCGGCGTACCGAGCCGGACCTGGGCGGTGTCGAGCACCTCGTCACGGGTGACCGCTTCGGTCCCGGTGATGACGATGCTGCGTGCAGACATCACCGGCGTGAAGTAGAGGACCAACCCGAGTGCAACGGCGAGCGCGGTCAGCACCACCGCCGCGAGCACCAGCTTCAAGCCCCGGACCACCCCGTGCGGCGCGGGTTTGGCTGCGGCCCCGGCGCGGCCGCGAGCCTGGCGTTTGGCCTCTCGGCGAGCCTGCTCGATAGCCGTCGCCCGCTCCCGCGCCGCGCGGCGCTCAGCGCGTTCCCGCCTCGCCCGCCGACGGGGACCCTCCACCACTTCGGGCTCTGCGGCCTCGCCGGCCGCGTCGGGTTCGGATCCACCGGCCGTGGCGATCGGTCCGGTGACAGTAGTTTCGGCTTTGGGATCGCTACCCGTGTCGGCCGGCACGCCGGCGTCCTGCTCGGGCATCACAGCTCCCCCGGCCGGCCCGGCATGCTGCGGTTGGCCCGCACCCGCAGCGCGGTCAGGATTTCCGAGCTGAGCAAGGTGACATCGCCGGCGCCCATCGTGACAACGACATCACCTGGGCCGACCGCCTCGGCCACCGCCTCGGCGACCAAGGAGAAATCCGGCAGATACTGCACCGGCACGCTGACGTGCTCGGCGACACTGGCCCCGCTCACACCCGCGAGCGGTTGTTCGCGTGCACCATAGACGTCGAGCACGAAAACTTGGTCGGCGGCGTCGAGCGCGCGACCGAATTCGACAGCGAAAGCCTTTGTCCGCGAATATAAATGCGGCTGAAAGACGACCAGCGACCGGCCGGTACCGCTCTGCTCCAGCAACGTGCGGACCGCGTTCAGCGTGGCGCTGATCTCCGTCGGATGATGGGCATAGTCGTCGAACACCCGCACCGACGCCGCGGCGCCGATCAACTCGAAGCGACGACGCACCCCCTCGAAACCGGCCAACGCGTCGAGCACACCGTCGGCTGGAGCGCCGACCTCGATCGCGGCCAGCAGGGCGCCCAACGCGTTGAGTGCCATGTGCCGGCCGGGCACCGCAAGGCGCATCACCCAGGGATGGATTTCGCCGGCCAGCTTGATGTGCGCAACCGCGCCGGTCCCCTGCTGTTCCCAGGACAACAGCGTGGCGTCCAATTCGGCCGCCGGGCCGCCGGGCCGCCCGTCAATCCCGGAGCCATACCGCAGCACCCGGATCCCCAGCGCCGCGGTGCGTTCCGCCAGCGCGGCCGCCCCCGGGTCGTCGGTACAGACCACCACCGCTCCGCCGGGCGCAACCCGCTCCGCAAAAGCGTCGAACACCGCGGTGTAGGCATCGAGACTGCCGAAGAAGTCCAAATGGTCGGCCTCGATGTTGGTGACCACCGCGACATTCGGCGTGTACTCCAGAAGCGAGCCGTCGCTCTCGTCGGCTTCGGCGACAAAGCAGTCGCCGCTGCCGTGGCGGGCGTTGGCGCCGGCTTCTGGACCAGCGAGGCCCATCTCACCGCCGACGGCGAAGGACGGGTCGCGCCCGCAATGCTGCAGGGCGACGATGAGCATCGACGTGGTTGTCGTCTTGCCGTGTGTGCCGGTGACCATCAGCGTGGTTCGCCCGGCCATCAGCTGGGCCAGCACCGCGGGCCGCAGCAGGACCGGGATGCCGCGTCGGCGGGCCTCGACCAGCTCGGGGTTGGTCTCCGGGATTGCGGCGTGGGTGGTGATCACGGCGGTCGCGCCGCCCGGCAGCAGGTCCAGTGACGAAGCGTCATGGCCGATGCGGATCAGCGCGCCGCGGGCGCGTAGCGCGCGGACACCGCGCGACTCTTTGGCGTCTGACCCCGATACCAGTCCGTCCCGGTCCAGCAGGATGCGGGCGATTCCCGACATGCCCGCTCCCCCGATGCCCACCATGTGCACCCGGCGCAGTTCGGGGGGCAGCGACGCGGCCATCAGCGCCACTCCTCGACCCCGGCTGGCGCCGGCATCATCGTCGTCGGCGCGGCATTCACCGCCGCGTTCTTCCCGTCGGCTGGACGCCGCGCATTTGGCGGGCCACGTCCAGGGCCACCTGAGCCACCCGCTGCGCCGCGTCCGGGCGACCGGCCAGCGCGGCGGCGTTCGTCATCGCCGCCAGCCGCGGCGCATCGCCCAGCAGCGCGGCGACCTGGTCGGCCACGAAGCCCGGCGACAGATCGGCGTCGGCGACCAGCAGGCCGCCGCCGGCGTCGACCACCGGTAACGCGTTGAGTCGCTGCTCGCCGTTGCCGATCGGCAACGGCACATAAACCGCGGGCAGGCCGACGGCGGTCACCTCGGCGACCGTCATCGCGCCGGACCGGCAGATCACCAGATCGGCAGCGGCGTAGGCCAGGTCCATCCGGCTCAAGTAGGGCACCGCGACGTATGGCGGGTCGCCAGGTCCCGGGGTGCGCAGCTCAACGGTGTTCTTGGCGCCGTAGGCATGCAGTACCGCCACTGCCGCGATCGCCAGGTCGCCGGCGGCCGCCGTGACCGCCCGGTTGATGGAGGCGGCTCCCTGCGAGCCGCCGAACACCAACAGCACCCGTGCGTCCTCGGCGAAGCCGAAGTACGCGCGCGCCTCCGATCGCATTGCGGCGCGGTCCAGCGAGGTGATCGCCGCGCGGACCGGCACGCCGACCACTTCGGCGTGCGGCAGGCCCGGGTCCGGGACTGCCGACAACACCCGTTTGGCGCTGCGGGCGCCGACGCGATTGGCCAGCCCGGCGCTGGCGTTGGCTTCATGGATCACCACCGGAACGCGCCGACCCCGCCAGGGCGTGCCGCGGGCGGCGAGATACGCGGGCAACGAGACATACCCGCCAAAGCCGATCACCACGTCGGCGTGGACTTTGTCCAGCACAGCACGGGTCTGCCGGACCGCACGCAAGACCCGTAATGGCAGGCGGGCCAGGTCGCCGGTGGGCTTGCGGGGCAACGGCGCCGGGGTGATCAGCTCAAGCGCGTAGCCGCGCTCGGGCACCAGCTTGGTCTCCAAACCGCGCGGGGTGCCCAGTGCGGTGATGCGGACCTGCGGATCCAGTGCGACCAAGGCGTCGGCGACGGCCATCGCGGGTTCGACGTGGCCGGCTGTGCCGCCCCCCGCGAGCACCACTGACACCGAGGAAGGCAAGCGCGCGCGAAGCGCGGGCGCAGGCGAGCGAGTATCCGACACCGAGCGAGTATCCGACGGTGAGGAGTCCCCGGTTGGTCCTTTGACCGAGTTGTTCACCCGTAGCGTTGACCTTCCAGTGCTCGACGGCTGGCGTGTCCACGACGCTGGCCGGTGTACCGCTGTCCGTCTCCATGATGCCCGGACCGGGTGGTCCGCCGAACCGGCGTGCTGTGTTTCGTCGACCGCGCGACACGATTGGCGGACGGCTTACGCTGCGGCTGGGGCCGGCTGCGCAGCCGGTCGCGCAGCGCCTCGACCCGGGTCGGCGCATAGGGCTCGGGCAGCGGCAACCGCAGCAGCCGGTTCATCCGGTCGTCGCGTCCGGCTCGCAGCGCGGCGACGGCCTCGGGTTCGTGGCGAGCCGCATTCGCCATCATGCCGATCATTAAAAGCGTTGTGGCCGTTGATGTTCCACCAGCAGAGATGAGTGGCAGCTGGATACCGGTGACCGGCAGCAGCCCAATCACGTAGCCGACGTTGATGAACGACTGGCCGATCACCCACATCGTGGTCGTCGCGGTCAGCAGCCGCAGGAAGGGGTCGGCGGACCGCCGCGCAATCCGCATCCCGGTGTAGGCGAACAGCCCGAACAGCCCCAACAGGCCCAGCGCACCGACAAGACCGAGCTCCTCACCGATGATCGCGAAGATGAAGTCGTTGTGGGCGTTGGGCAGATAGTTCCACTTGGCGGTGCCCTGGCCCAGCCCGTCGCCGAAGATACCGCCGTTGGCCAGCGCGAACTTCGCTTGCCTGGCCTGATACCCCGAGTCCTGCGGGTCTTGCCCGGGGTTCAGCCACGACCGCACCCGGTCGGACCGGTAACCGGCCGACACCGCCAGGATCGCCGCGGCCACGACGGCGGCGAACAGCGAGCTGAGGAACACCCGCAGCGGCAGGCCGGCGTACCAGAACAGTCCCAGCAGGATGATGCCCATCGAGACCGTCTGTCCCAGGTCGGGCTGGGCCACGATCAGGGCCAGCGCGATCACCGCCGCCGGCACCAGCGGGATCAGCATCTCGCGTAGCGAGGCCCGTTCCATGCGCCGCGCGGCCAGCAGATGGGCCCCCCAGATCGCGAACGCGATCTTGGTCAGCTCGGAGGGCTGCATCGAGAAGCCCGCGATGACGAACCACCCGCGGGAACCGTTGGCTTCCTTGCCGATTCCCGGGATCAGCACCAGGACCAGCATCACGATGGTCAGCGCGAAACCGGAGAACGCCACGCGCCGCATGAACCGCACCGGCAATCGCAGCGCCAGATAGCACGCGACCAGCCCGACGATGGTCCACAGCACCTGGCGGCCGAAGATGACCCACGCCGACCCGTCGTCATCGTAGGAACGGACGCCCGACGCCGAGAGCACCATGGTCAGCCCCAGCGTGGTCAACAGCGCAGCCACCGCGATGATCAGGTGAAACGACGTCATGGGCCGGCCCAGCCAGGCACCGAACCCGGTGCGCGGCCCGCCGGCAGCCGGTTTGGCAGCCACCGCCTGGCTTTCGTCGGGCTCTGCTGCGCTTGACTCCCCCGACTCGTCAGCCGTGCTTGCGGTGCTTCCAGTCGGCTGCCCACCTTTGGTTCCCCGGCGCAGCAACCGGGCCAACGTGTTGTTCACCCCCGCCTACCCGCAGCAGGCGCGCACGGCGGCAGCGAACGCGTCGCCGCGATCGGCATAGCCGGTGAACTGGTCAAATGACGCTCCAGCCGGTGCCAGCAACACCGTGTCGCCCGGCCGGGCCAGATCTCGCGCGGCTGCGACGGCAGCGTTCATCACGCGAATGCCGACCGTCTCGTCCGACTGAGAAACCACTTTCGCCACATAGGTAACAGCAGACTCAGCAGTCGCATGCATATCAGCATCCTCGCCTGTCGCAACCTGTACGACGGGGACATCCGGCGCGTGTCGTGATAACGCGTCGGCAACCAGTGCCCGGTCGCGGCCGATCAGCACCGCTGCGACCAGCCGCGGAGCGATTCTGGCCACGGTCTGGTGCACCGATGCGCCCTTGAGCAGGCCGCCGGCTATCCACACCACTCGCGGGTATGCCAGCACCGATGCCTCGGCGGCGTGCGGATTGGTGGCCTTCGAGTCGTCGACGTAGCTGATCTGGTCGACGACGGCAACCACCTCGGCGCGGTGCCGGCCCACCCGAAACGTCGCCAGTGCGTCCGCGACCGCCGCCGCGGGCACCCCGACGCTGCGCGCCAGGGCGGCGGCGGCCAGCCCGTCGAGCACACCGATCGGCCCCGGCACCGGGATCGACGACACCGCCGCCAGCGCCAGGCCGTCGGAGCCGGCTGAGAAGCCGGCTTCAGAAAAAGCCCGGTCGACGAGCATGCCGTCGCGTACCCCGAGTTCCCCGACCGCGGGTTCGCCGAGCCGGAAGCCGACACGCACCGGCGCGGAGGTCGTCGACAGCATCGCCGCGGCGCGCGGGTCGTCCAGCCCGGCTACCGCCACCCGGCCGGTCAGCACCCGCGCCTTGTCGGCGATGTAGTCGGCAAGAGTCGAGTGCCAGTCGAGATGGTCTTCGGCGATGTTGAGTACCACGCCCGCCTCGGGCCGCACCGACGGCGCCCAGTGCAACTGGAAGCTGGACAGCTCGACCGCCAGGAAGTCGGCGGGCTGGTCCAGCACGTCGAGCACCGGGCTACCGATGTTGCCGCACAGCGTGCTGCGCAGGCCCGCGGCGACCAGCATGGCCTGCAGCATGGACGAGGTGGTCGTCTTCCCGTTGGTGCCGGTGACGGCGAGCCAGCGGCGCGGCGGCCCATAGTGACCGGACGCGTCGAGCCGCCAGGCCAACTCGACGTCGCCCCAGACCGGGACGCCGGCGGCCTCGGCGGCGGCGGGCGCCAGTGCCGTCGGCGGAAAGCCGGGACTGGTCACGACCAGGGCGTAGTCGCCGATCCGCTGGGCAGCGGTTGACGAATCCACCGTCGCAGTCCCGGCATCGGCGAACCGCCGGCGGGTCGCCGGGTCGTCGTCGCAGAGCGTTGCGGTCACACCCAGCGCAGTCAGCGCCGCCAGCACCGCCCGGCCGGTCACACCGCCGCCTGCGACCAGCACCGCCATGCCGGGCTGGAGGTCGGCGCGGCTCATTGGCGCCGCTCCTCCTCATCGCTGCGTCCCCCTCGCCGCTGCGCGGCTGGGGGTGCCCCCACTGCATCGTCGCCGGCGCGGCTCATCTCAGCGGCCGCCGGTGGCGGCCAGCCACTCGCCGTAGAACAGCGCCACCCCTAGGCCACAGCTGATCGCGGTGAGCAGCCAGAACCGGACGATCACCGTGGTTTCGGCCCATCCAACAAGCTCGAAATGGTGGTGGAAGGGCGCCATCCGAAACACGCGGCGACCGGTGGTGCGAAAGGCGAGGATCTGCATGACGACCGAGGTGATCTCGGCGACGAACAGCGACCCGAGCACCACCGCGAGGAGCTCGGTGCGGCTGGTCACTGAGATCCCGGCGATGATGCCGCCGAGGGCCAGCGAACCGGTGTCGCCCATGAAAATCTTGGCCGGCGCGGCGTTCCACCACAAAAACCCGATGCAGGCGCCCGCCGTCGCGGCCGCGACAATCGCCAGGTCCAGCGGATCGCGCACGTTGTAGCAGCCCGGGCCCGGCGTGACGGCACAGGCGTTGCGGTATTGCCAGAAGGTGATCAGCACGTATGCGGCGCAAACCATGGCCATCGCGCCGCCGGCCAGCCCGTCGAGCCCGTCGGCGAAATTCACCGCGTTCGACCACGAGTAGACGATGCCCAGGCAGAACAGCACGAAAACGACGGGACCCAACGCGACCGTGGCGATTTCACGCACATTGGACAGGTTGGGGCTGCCCGGTGTGAGACCCGCGTAGTTGCGGAACTGCATCACCAGCACACCGAACAGCACCGCGGCGGTGATCTGCCCGACGGTCTTGGCCGTCTTGTTCAGTCCAAGGTTGCGCGAGCGCCGGATCTTGATCAGGTCGTCGACGAACCCGACAGCGCCCAGCGTGGTGGCCAACAACAGCACCAGCAGACCCGACGCCGACGGCCCCTCGCCGCCCACGGCCAGCCCCGCCAAATGGGTGCCCAGGTAGCCCGCCCAGATACCCGCCAGGATCGCCGCGCCACCCATCGACGGCGTTCCGCGCTTCGTCTGGTGGCTTGGCGGCCCGTCTTCGCGGATTTCGTGACCGAAGCCCTGCCTGGTGAACAGCCGGATCAGCAACGGCGTCAACAAAATGGACACCGTCACCGCAATGGCGACGGCGATGAGGATGTCGATCACCGGGGATCGCCCTGGGCCTGATCGGTTAAGCCGTTCTCGGCGACCAGCGAGTCGGCCAGTGCGCCCAGGCCCGCGGCATTGGAAGCTTTGACCAGCACGACTTCCCCGGGCTGCAGTTCGGCCCGCAGCAGGGCGAGGGCGGCGTCGGCGTCGGCGACGAGAGCGGCTTGTCCGGCCCATGAGCCTTCCATGACCGCGCCATGGTGCATGGCGCTCATAGACCTCCCCATTCCGACGACAACGAGTCGAGACACATCTAAGCGCACCGCGAGCCGGCCGATGCGGTCATGTTCGGATATTGCGTGCTCGCCGAGCTCGGCCATCTCGCCGAGCACCGCCCAGCTGCGCCGCCGAGGCGCCCCGGCGGCGCCGCGGGCGATCGAGGCCAGTGCTTGCAACCCGGCCTGCATCGAATCGGGGTTGGCGTTGTAGGCGTCATCGATGACGGTGACCCCGTCGGCGCGGGTGCTCACCCGCATCCGGTGCTGCGATACCGGGCCGGCGCCGGCCAGTGCGGTGGCGACCTGCTCGGCGCTGGCGCCGCATTCCAGCGCTACCGCGGCCGCGCACAGCGCATTGCTCACCTGATGATCGCCGTGCACGGCCAGCCGTACGTCGACGGCGCTGTCGCCGGAGTGCAACGTGAACTGCGGCCGGGCCAGCTCGTCCAGTGTCACCGGACCGGCCCAGACGTCTGCGGGACTGTGCCGGCTGACCCGGACCACGCGGGCCGCGGTCACCTCGGCCATCGCCGCCACCGTCGGGTCGTCGACATTGAGAACGACCACCCCGGAGCGTGGAACAGCCTGGGGCAGTTCGGATTTGGTCCTCGCGATGGCGTCGCGTGAACCGAACTCGCCCAGATGCGCGGTCCCAACGTTGAGCACCACTCCGATGGCCGGCGGCGCGATCGCCGCCAGCTCGGCGATGTTGCCGGGCCGGCGCGCCGAGAGTTCCAGAATCAAGTAGTCGGTGTCGCCGGTGGCGCGCAGGACGGTCCACGGATGGCCAAGCTCGTTGTTGAACGACCCCGGCGGCGCCACCACGTCCCCGAGCGGGGCAAGCACCGCGGCCAGCAGGTCTTTCGTCGACGTCTTGCCCGACGAGCCGGTGATCCCGATGATCGTCAGCCCCCCGGCTACCCGCTCGGCGGCCACCGCCGCGGCCAATTTGGCCAGCGCGGCCAGCACTGCGGCGCCCGACCCGTCGACGTCGTGCTCGAGGACACCGGCCGGCCCGGTGCTGCGCTGTGCTGCCTGGGTACTGGGTGCAACCACGATCGCGGGCACCCCGACCGGCCGGGCGGCCAGCACCGCGACCGCGCCGGCGGCCACCGCCGACGTGGCGTGGTCGTGCCCGTCGGCGCGGGCGCCCGGCAGCGCCAAGAACAACCCGCCGGGAGTGACTCTGCGCGAGTCGAATTCGACGGTCCCGGTCACGTGCAGCTCCGCTGCGTCAGTTGCCGAGATGTTGGCCAGTTCACCGCCGACGATGTCGGCGATCTGTGCGACGGTGAGGTCGATCACGTGCGCCGCTTCTCCAGGGCGGCGGCGAGCTCGACCCGGTCGTCGAACGGGTAAGTCTGCCCGCCGCGGGTCTGGCCGGTTTCATGGCCTTTGCCGGTGATCAGCACCACGTCGCCGGGAGCCGCCCAGGCGACGGCGTGCTCGATCGCCGCGCGCCGGTCACCGATCTCGACCACCTGGCCGGCTCTGCCGGCTTCGGCGGCGCCGGCCAGGATCTGCCGCCGGATCGCCGCCGGATCCTCGCTGCGGGGGTTGTCGTCGGTCACGACCACCAGGTCGGCCAGCTGGGCGGCGATCCGGCCCATCGGCCTGCGTTTACCCGGGTCGCGGTCACCACCGGCGCCGAATACCACGGCCAGCCGGCGGTCCGGCCGGCGCAGTGATTGCAGCACCGCGCCCAATGCGCCCGGCTTGTGCGCGTAGTCCACCAGAGCGAGGAAGTCCTGCCCGCGATCGATCTCCTCGAGCCGCCCGGGGACGAGGGTATGCCGCAGCCCGGTTGCGGCCTGCTCGGGGGAAACCCCGAGTGCATCGAGAATGGCCAGTGCGACAAGGCAATTGGCGACGTTGTATTCGCCCGGCAGCGGGACGGCAACCCGGTGGTGCACGCCGGCGGGGTCGGCCGCGGTGAATTCCTGCGCGCCCGCGTGGGCCGTTATGTCTTCGGCGCGCCAGTCCGCGGGCCGGCCGTGTGCGCTGACGGTGATCGCGGCGTCGGCGCGATCGGCCATCAGGCGGCCGGCGTCGTCGTCGACGCAGATCACGGCGCGACGGGCGCGCAGCGGCGACGACGGGTCGAACAACCGCGCCTTGGCCTCGAAGTAGTCCGCCATCGTCGGGTGGAAGTCCAGGTGGTCGCGCGACAGGTTGGTGAAAGCGCCGACAGCGAAGCGCACACCGTCGACGCGGCCGAGCGTCAGCGCGTGACTGGACACCTCCATCACGACCGTGTCGACGCCGCGCTCGGCCATCGCCGCCAACTGGGCCTGCAGCGCGGGCGCCTCGGGCGTGGTCAGCGCGCTGGGGACGTCGACGCCGTCGATGCGCAGGCCGACCGTGCCGATCAAGCCCACCGCCCGCCCGGCCGCCCGCAGACCGGCCTCGAGCAGATACGTCGTGGTTGTCTTGCCCGACGTGCCGGTGACGCCGACGACAGCGAGGCGCTCTGAGGGACGGCCGTACACGGTGGCGGCGAGTTCGCCCAGCACGCTGCGCGGGTCTGGATGCACCAGCACCGGCACGGCAGGGAATTGCTGTGTGTGGTTGACGATTTCGGCGACGCCAGCGGCGTCGGTGAGCACTGCGACTGCGCCGCGTTCGACCGCGTCGCCCAGATAGCGGGCGCCGTGGGTGGACGCACCGGACAGCGCGGCGAACAGGTCACCCGGCTCTACGTCTTGGGCTCGTAGCGTCACGCCGGTGATGGGCAGATCGGCAACGACGCTGCGCTCGGCCGCGACCGCGCCGACTTGAGCGGCCAGCGTCGATAGCGGCACGCCCGGGCCAACGCTGGGGCGCAGCGAAGTCGGCACCGATAGCACCTTCCTGCGTGATCAGACTGCCTGGTCGGCCATGACCCTACCGATCCACCAGACTCGCGGCGCTGTCGCGCTCCATCGCCGCGAAGTCGATTCCGTCGTTGTTCAGCTGCAACGCATGATCGCCGACGCTGGTCAGCAGCCTGCGCGAGGTCTGACGCCAGCTTGCCGTCCTGAGCTGCAGGGCTGCCGCAGAGTCGCCCACCCAACCGGGCTGGGCGGCCGCGATCCGGTTGTCCGACGACAAGTGGGCACTCGCCAACTCCTCACCGTGCCGGGAAACCTGCGCCGCCGAAGCCGCCAACGCCTCCAGGTCGACTCGAAACCTTCCTTGCGCCACCGTCGCCACCTCTCCTGCCACACAGCCTGACACTCTCCGATAACAGCAGCTGGCGGCCGGCCGCAAATCACTGTGCGGCTACATGGCCTGCAATGTGAGCGGCGGCCCGGGATCGGGTGAAAGTGGCACGTTTTCGTGCTGCAGCAGCCAGCCGGCGGTGCGACTGGGATCGACGCTCATTGCAGGCCATGACGCTCATTGCAGGCCATATTGAAGCGCACCACTTGCGCCCGACAATCCCTAGTGATATAAAACAGCCGTAAGTGGAGATGGTTGTCATTTCTATCTAGTCACTGCAGACGGTTCTCCCAGGATGTGATCGGCGCAACGCGAACTGCATCCCGCCCAGCGGCCGGTCTGTTCCAACGAGATTCCAACGAGAAAGGAGCGGGCGCCATGTCTTTTGTGACCGCGCAACCGGAGATGCTGGAGGCGGCTGCGGGGCAGTTGGCCGGGGCCGGTTCGGCGGTGTCGGCTCAAAACAAAGCGGCCGCGGCCCCGACGACCGGAGTGATTCCCGCCGCCGCCGACTCGGTGTCGGCGCTGACCGCGGCCCAGTTCGCCGGCTACGGCCAGCTGTATCAGGCGATCGGCGCGCAGGCCGAGGAGATTCTGTCCATGTTGGTCACCACCTTGCGGACCAGCGCCGGCTCGTACGCGTTGACCGAAGCCGCCAACGCTGTGGTCGCCCGTTAGATCGGGGGCGGTGATGGCTGGTGTGGCGGCGGGGCTGGATTTCGGGGTGCTGCCCCCGGAGGTCAACTCCGGGCTGATGTATGCCGGCCCGGGTCCGCAGCCGCTGACGGCGGCCGCGACGGCCTGGGCCGACCTGGCCGGCGAGCTGGATTCGGCCGCCGACGTGTGCGCCGGGGCGCTGTCCGGGCTGGCCAGCGACGATTGGCAGGGCCCGGCGGCGGCGTCGATGGCCGCCGCGGCCACCCCCTACACATCGTGGCTGCAGACCACCGCCGGCCACGCCGCCCGAGCTGCCGGTCAGGCCGCCGCGGCCGTCAACGCCTACGAGAACGCGTTCGCCGCCACGGTGCCGCCGGCGGCGGTGGCCGCCAACCGGGCTCAGCTGGCGTCGCTGACCGCCACCAACCTGCTGGGCCAAAACACCGCGGCGATCGCGGCCACCGAAGCCCAATACGGCGAAATGTGGGCCCAAGACGCCGCCGCCATGTACGGCTACGCCGCCCAATCGGCCGCCGCGACAACCCTCAACCCGCTGACCACCCCCCCGAAGGTGACCACCGAAACCGGGCTGAGCCAGCAAGCCGCGGCGAGCACCCACGCCGCCGCGGCCGCGCTTTCCACCGCGCCCAGCGCCTTGAACGCACTCGCCACCGGATCCGACTCGTCATCGCTGAGCGCACTTGTCAATTCGTTGGGGCTGAACATCGTCGGCTCCGGGTCGGGAAACAGCACCACCGGACTGGCCGGATTGATCAATCTGATGTCGGGCAACGTGGCGACTCCGCTCACGAATGCGTTCAACTCCAGCTTCATATCCAACGAATTCTTCGCCGGCTATGTCTTGTACCCAGGGTTGTTCATGAACAACATTGGAGATATGACGTCCCTCGGCACGCTCTTCGGGCGGAGCATAGCCCCGGGACTGGCGGCGGTAGGCTCGACGGCGTCGCAAACCGGCGACATCACCCCGACTCTGGGCGGGCTGGGCACGTTGGTCGGCCAACATGCCCTCGGCGCCGAGGTCAGCGCCGGTGTCGGCAAAGCTTCCCTGGTCGGGGCGCTGTCGACGCCACGTAGCTGGACCACCGCCGCGCCCGCCGCAGCGATTCGCCTGGCCGCCGCGGTGTCGAGTTCCCCGACGTCGACGCCTGTTTTCGGCGTCGGGCCGATGGGGTTGCCGGGCATGCCGATGCCGGGCGCGGGCCGCGGCGGCAGCCCCGCTGCCCCGCATTCCGCCGCTACCCCGCGTTACGGCTTTCGCCTGACCGTGTTGCCTCCCGAGCCGACCGGCAACGCAACCGTATAGAAAGAGGGGGTTTAGTGAGCGAGCACACACGCCGTCTCGAGCGTCGTCGGCCAGCCTATGCCGGCCACGATAGGCACCCCCTGCTGAGCCGAGCGCCCCAGGAGATGAGCTGATGACGGCGGGGCTGGATTTCGGCGCATTGCCCCCGGAGGTCAACTCCGGGCTGATGTATGCCGGCCCGGGTCCGCAATCGCTGACGGCCGCCGCGACGGCCTGGGCCGACCTGGCCGGGCAGCTGGATTCGGCCGCCGACGTGTGCGCCGGGGCGCTGTCCGGGCTGGCCAGCAGCGGCTGGCAGGGCCCGGCGGCGGCGTCGATGGCCACCGCGGCCACCCCCTACACATCGTGGCTGCAGACCACCGCCGGCCACGCCGCCCGAGCCGCCCGCCAGGCCGCCGCCGCGGTCAACGCCTACGAGAACGCGTTCACCGCCACCGTGCCGCCGGCGGCGGTGGCCGCCAACCGGGCTCAGCTGGCGTCGCTGACCGCCACCAACCTGCTGGGCCAAAACACCGCGGCGATCGCGGCCACCGAAGCCCAATACGGCGAAATGTGGGCCCAAGACGCCGCCGCCATGTACGGCTACGCCGCCCAGTCCGCCGCCGCGACAACCCTCAACCCGCTGACCACCCCCCCGAGGGTCACCACCGACACCGGGCTGACCCAGCAAGCCGCGGCGAGCACCCACGCCGCCGCGGCCGCGGCGGGCAACACCCAACAAACCCTGTCGCAATGGCTTTCCGGGCTGAACATCTTCAGCCCCGCTAATGCCACATCCAATTATGGGCTGTCCGGGTTTCTGAACAACGTGATCAGCGGGCAAAACAACTCGGCGCTATCCGACTTTTTGAACTCCAGTTGGTTGGGCGGTTTCATGTCCAACAACGCGCTCGGCCCGGAGATGTACATCAGCAACTTCCACTCGTTCGATCCCCTGGCCGTCTTGGGGGCTCAGGACTGGGCGCGAGGGGTAACCGGAGCCGGAGCCGGCGGCGGCGGGGTGGGGGGGCCCGGTGCAATCGCGAATATGGCCGCCTACGGGCCGATGCCCACCCAATCCGGCGGGCAAGCGATCCTAGCGGGGGCGCGCGCTGACATCGGTCGAGCCGACCTGGTCGGGCGCCTGTCGGCGCCACCCAGCTGGACCGCCAACGCCCCGCTGGCGCAGACCGTCAATTCACAGACCGTCCATTCTCCCGCGACCGCACACGCCGCCGCCCACCTGCCCAGCCCTATCTTCGCCACCGGCATGCCAACCACGGGCATGGCCCGCCTTGCCCCAGCGCGCATGACCGGTAGAAGCGGAGATAACCAAGCGAGTTCTACCTCTACCCGCGACCTGCCCACCAGATCCCTCGCCGCCCGCTCACCGGCCGGCGGCTAGGCCGCGCACGAAAACCGTCGCCGTGGTATCTTCTCAACACGAATTGTCCCGCGCCGCAACGGCATCCATCGCTATCTTCCAACGATGTCACCCAGTTATCCGCGGATTCGGGTCAGATAGTCACTGACCAGGTCACCGTTCAGAAGTAGCCGTTGGTGCGGGTCTTGACACCTCTCCTGCCACACAGCCCGACACTCTCCGATAACAGCAGCTGGCGGCCGACCGCAAATCACTTTGCGGCTACATGGCCTGCAATGTGAGCGGCGGCCCGGGATCGGGTGAAAGTGGCACGTTTTCGCGCTGCAGCAACCAGCCGGCGATGTCGTGGAACAACGGGGCCGCTGAGTGGCCCGGCGTGCCGTCCGAGTTGCGCTGCGGGTTGTCCATCATGACCCCGACAACGTAGCGGGGGTCGTCGGTCGTGGCCATACCGGCGAAGGTGATCCAGTAGACGTTGTCGAAGTAGCATCCACACGCCGGGTTGATCTGCTGCCCCGTACCGGTCTTGCCGGAAATCTGGTAGCCCTCGACCGCCGCGGCCGGCCCGGTGCCCTGCTGATAGCCCCGCGGATCATGCTGCACGACCGCGCGCAACATGTTGCGCACGGTCTTCGCGGTCTCCGGCGATACCACCCGAACCCCTTCGGGGTGCGGCTCTTCGGTGCGGCTGCCGTCGGGCGCGATGGTGGCCTTGACGATCCGCGGCGGCATCCGCAGCCCGTCGTTGGCGATCGTCTGGTACATGCCCGTCATCTGCAGCAAGGTCATCGAAAGGCCTTGGCCGATAGGCAGGTTGGAGAACGTACTACCCGACCACTGGTCCAGCGGCGGAACCAGCCCGGCGCTCTCCCCAGGCAGCCCGACGTTTGTGCGCTGACCCAGCCCGAACTTGCGGAGCATGTCGTAGTAGCGGTCCGGGCCGACGCGCTGCGCCAGCATCAACGTGCCCACGTTCGACGACTTCCCGAACACCCCGGTGGTGGTGTAGGGCGTCACGCCGTGAACCCAGGCGTCGTGCACCGTGACTCCGCCCATATTGATCGAGCCCGGCACTTGCAGCACCTCGTCGGGATTGCTCAACCCGTACTCGATCAGCGAGGACGCAGTGACGACCTTGTTCACCGATCCCGGCTCGAACGGCGAGGTGACCGGAAGGTTGCCCATCTGCTTGTTGCCCTGCCGCCCGATGTCTTGCGACGGGTCGAACGTGTTGTCGTTTGTCATGGCCAGCACTTCGCCGGTCTTGGCATCCAGCACCACCGCTGAGACATTGAGTGCGCCGGAGAGGTTCTTGGCTTGCTGAACCTGCTGCTGGACGTAGAACTGAATGTCGTCGTCGAGGGTGAGCTGGACGGTCGAGCCGTTGACCGCCTTGTGCTGGTTGCGGTAGCTGCCGGGAATTACCACGCCGTCGGAGCCGCGGTCGTAGGTGATCGAGCCGTCGGTGCCGGCCAGCTCGGCGTCCATGGAATCTTCCAGCCCGAGCAAACCGTGTCCGCCCCAGTCGATCCCGCCGACGATGTTGGCCGCCAGCGATCCGCCGGGATACTGGCGCAAATCTTGGCGCTCGGTGCCGACCTCGGGATATTTGGTCGTGATGGCAGTGGCGATCGCGGGGTCGACGGCGCGGGCCAGATAGACGAACGTCTCGTCACTGCGCAGCTTCTTTTCCACGGTGGCCTTGTCCGGCTTGTTGTTCAGCCGCAGCGCCACCTCCCTGGCGATGTCGGTCAAACGCTGCTGCGGGTCAGGGGCGTTGGCGTTCTTCTGTTTGGCTTCGGCGAGCTGCTTGTGGATCCTGCGCGGCTGGAAGGTCAACGCCCGCGCCTCGATAGTGAAGGCGAGTTGGTCGTTGCGGCGGTCGATGATGCTGCCGCGCAACGCTTTTTGGACATCGGTCACCTTGAGCTGTCCGGCGGCCTCCGCGCGCAGCCCCGACGCGCGCGGCACCTGCAAATAGAACAGCTGGGCGGCCGCCAGCGAGAGCGCCAGGAAGATGACCGCGTTGCCCGCGCGGTGCCGGAACACGAACGACGCGCCGCGGGTGCCGAACTCCACCGCCTGGCGGGTACGACGCTCGCGCGCCGAGTGGGCTGCCGCGGCTTCCTCGGGTTTCTTGGCAGGTTTGGCAGCGCCCCGCTGCACGGGCCGCGACGATCGGCTGCCCGACCGGTCTGCGCGGCTCACCGGCCGGCGCCGGGCGTCGTGACAGTCAGGGGCCCGAACTGCTCGCCGATAAGCGGCGCGACGGGTGGCGCGACGAGGTGCGGTACGCCCACGGGCGGCGTATCGATTGGCGGCGGCGCGGGGGGCGTCGGCGCTGCGGGCGGTGGGACCGCCGCGGGCGGCGGTGGCTGGGGTTGGGGCCCGGCGACCGGCAATGGGAGCGGACCAGCTGCCGGGAAGTGCTCGGGGCCCAGCGTGGTAGCACCGTCCGGGGTGCGGACCATCGTGTCGGGCGCGGGCATCAGCGGGACGCCTGGCGCGCCGTTGCCCGGCAAGACCCGCGTGGGCACCTCGACCGGGTTCACCGCCTGCGCCGCAGGCGGAACAGGCTTTTCGTCCGGCAGCTTGGTATTAAGCGGCGGCGGCGGAACCCCCTGGGCGGGCTTGGGGGTACCGACCACCACCCAGTTGCCCGACGGGTCCTGGATCAAGTGCGCGGTGTCCCTGGTCGGGATCATCCCGAGACCTCGGGCGGCTTCGGCCAACGCCGGTGCGGATTCTGCCTCCAGCACGTCTCGCTCGAGCGCTTCCTTCTGCTGCTGCAACAGCCGGTTCTGCTGCCGTGCACTGCCCAGCTGATAGGAACGCTCGGCAGAAGCGGTGGACAGCCACAACGTCAGGCCCAGCCCGGCGCCTAGAGAACCGATCACCAGCACCACGAACGGCACTTTGGCCGCCAACGTACGCGGACGTAGGTCGATCGATGCCAGCCGCTGGAGTAGACGTTCCCGCAATGGCGGCTGAACGACCTTGGGCGCCTTGGCTTTACGTGCCTTCGCCCGCGTTTTGGCCTGGGTGGCGTTCTTTGGCCGGGCCGGGCGCTCCACGGGCCGGGAGATCGGAGTGGTCTGGGGCGCCGATCGCGACATTCGCGACTCACGAGCCGGCGCCGACGCTTTCCCGGCGCGCGGACGCCCGCGACGTGCAGGCGTCGGATCAGACGACCAGCGCCCGCTGCTACGAGAAGCGCCGGCCTGCACGCGCCGACGATCGCCGCCGCGCGGCGGCGGCGTTTCACGCTTAGCCTTCATCAGGTTCCCCTCCTCGCTGCCTCATGCCCGGATTGCACGCGTTGCAAAGCACGCAGCCTTACCCCGGCACTGCGGGGGTTGCGTCGGATTTCGACATCGCCGGCGCGTTCGGCGCCGCGCGTCAGCGAGGTGAATCGCGGTCCGTGCCCGGGGAGTTCGACCGGTAGATCCGGTGGCGTGCTGGAGGTGGTGGCCTCGGCGAACACTCGTTTCACGATGCGGTCTTCGAGCGACTGGTAGGCCATCACCACGATGCGTCCGTCGGTGGCCAGGGCGTCCAGCGCGGCGGGCATGGCTTGCCGCAATGCGTCCAGCTCGGCGTTGACCGCAATACGCAGGGCCTGGAAGGTCCGCTTGGCCGGGTGTCCGCCAGTACGCCGGGCCGGTGCCGGAACCGCTTGGTAGACAACCTCAACCAGCTCGCCGGTCGAGGTGAACGGCGTACGCACGCGGCGGCGGGTGATGTATGCGGCGACGCGGCGGGCGAAGCGCTCCTCGCCGTATCGCCGCAGGATGTCGGTCAACGCGGCCTCATCGTAGGTGTTCACGATTTCGGCGGCGGTCAGCGCTGCGGTGGGGTCCATCCGCATGTCCAGCGGCGCATCGTGGGCATAGGAGAAACCGCGCTCGCTGCGATCGAGCTGCATCGAGGAGACGCCGAGATCGAAGAGCATTCCGTCCACGGATTCCGTTGCAGCGTAGCCTGATTGGGGCAAGGCGTCGGCGATTCCGTCATACCGGGTGTGGATCAGCGTAAGCCGGTCAGCGAAACCGGTCAGGCGGGTGCGGGCAATGTCGAGCGCGGTCGGGTCGCGGTCGATGCCGATCAGCCGCAGCCCGGGCAGCTCGGTCAGGAACCGTTCGGCGTGCCCGCCGGCACCGATGGTCGCGTCGACGAGCACTGACCCAGATCCGTCGCGATGGTGACGTGTGAGCGCAGGGCTAAGTAGTGCGAGGCAGCGCTCGAGCAACACGGGCACATGGCCAAATTCACCAGTGGCAGGCACGCCAACACCTTTCCGAAGGGCCGCTGCGCTTGCGATCGCCCGGGCACACTGCGGGCGACCCGCTGCACCCAGCTCCGCTGCGCTTGCGATCGCCCGGGCACACTGCGGGCGACCCGCTGCACCCAGCTCCGCTGCGCTTGCGATCGCCCGGGCACACTGCGGGCGACCCGCTGCACCCAGCTCCGCTGCGCTTGCGATCGCCCGGGCACACTGCGGGCGACCCGCTGCACCCAGCTCCGCTGCGCTTGCGATCGCCCGGGCATCGAGGTCCCTGTCCGACAGCACGAACCTGGCGTTGGGGAAGTACGTCAGGGTCGGTTCGGGCAGAGGCCACGGTGCACGGGCACGCGCCTCAGATAATGTCGCCGAGTGCTTCATCGCTGGCTGCGGAGAAGTTCTCTTCGTGGGTCTGTTGGTATTCCTGCCAGGCCTGCGCATCCCAGATCTCGAGGTAGTCAACGGATCCGATGACCACGCAGTCCTTCGAGAGGTTCGCGTAGCGGCGGTGGTCGGCCGACAACGTGATCCGGCCTTGCGCGTCGGGATGCTGTTCGTCGGTGGCGGCGGCCAGATTTCGCAGGAACGCTCTCGCCTCCGGGTTGCTTCTGGACGCCTTGCTGGCCCGGCGGGCAAGTTGCTCGAACTCCGCGCGGGGATAGACAGCCAGGCTGTGGTCTTGGCTCTTGGTGACCATCAGACCTCCTGCCAGTGCGTCGCGGAACTTGGCGGGCAGCGTGAGCCGCCCCTTGTCGTCGAGCTTTGGGGTGTAGGTGCCGAGAAACATCTGGCGACCTCCCCGCCCTTCGACTTCTGCCACCATACCCCACGGTCCCCCACTGCGCTCCATTTAACGGTACGAAGATCACCATTGGGTGTCGTTTCTGCAGGTTCTCAGCCACGCGAGTAGTCAATCGAGGCAGCGCGGTATCGGTTATGTTCGCCTATAAACCGCATCTGAAGTGTAGTTATCGGCTAAGTGGGGCGAAGTGGGTGATGGTTAGCGTTGTTGCCGGGCCAAGGCACGTCGGCGCTGCTACACGTCGCGACGTCGCGGCACGAATCGGGCTTACCGGCACAAAAAACCAAGGGCAGCCAACCGGCTGCCCTTGCACTCACGTCGAAGTTATTCCTCGAAGCGGCGGCGGAACCGATCTTCCATGCGGCTGGTGAAAGTACCGCCCGGGCCCTTGCTTCGGCGTGCACGCGCGCCGGTCGAGGGTCCGGGGCGCTCCCCGCGGCCGGAAAGTCGCGGGCCGGTGATGGCCAATACGACGCCGCCGAACATCACCACGAAGCCCATCACCGACAGGATCGGAAATGTCCCAGCCCAGACGGCTTTGAATGGGACGCCGGAGATCAACATCGCGAGACCGGCCACAAATAACGCCGCACCCTGCAGCCGTCGCCGCGCAGTCGGCGCACGCAGCCCGCCGCCGCGAACGCTGGAAGCGAATTTGGGATCTTCGGCGTAGAGAGCGCTCTCGATCTGGTCGAGCATCCGCTGCTCATGATCGGAGAGTGGCATTCGTCCCTCCTTGCCGAAAACTGTACGTGAAGCGATAGCACGTGGCTGCCCGTCGTGTGGACAACTACTAGTAGAGATGATACGAGGTCAATCGGCGCCATACCACCGCTTCTCTTGCCGATTGTAACCGCCGTCCCATGACGATCTCTGCGCTGCCGCCGAGCCCGATAATGGGTAGAGGAGCACGGCACTGGACCACCGAGGAGGAGACCCGCGAGTTGGCGATATTCCTCATCAACCTGCCGCCGCACGACATGCAACGGCGTCTCGGAGACGCCTTGGGCGTCTACGTCGACGCGATGCGCTATCCCCGCGGCACCGAGAGTCGGCGTGCCGCCATGTGGCTCGAGCACACCCGGCGAAATGGCTGGCAGGCCGTGGTCGCCGTGGAAGTCGACGCCCCGGCCGGAGCCACGCCGTCGTCCGTCGAACTGGGCGACGCGCCCCTGCTCGGCGTCGCCTACGGTTACTGCGGCGCACCGGACCAGTGGTGGCAGCAGCAAGTCGTGGCCGGGTTGCAACGCGGCGGCTTCGCCGACCTGGAGATCGCCAGGCTGATGGCCAGCTATTTCGAGCTGACCGAATTGCATGTTCATCCGCGGGCACAGGGCCGCGGTCTGGGAGAAGCGTTGGCGCGGAGGCTGCTTGCTGACCGTGGCGAGGCGAACGTGCTGCTGTCGACCCCGGAAATCAATGACGAAGCCAACCGCGCCTGGCGTTTGTACCGTCGGCTGGGGTTTATCGACATCATTCGCGGCTACCACTTCACCGGCGACCCACGAGCGTTTGCGATCCTTGGGCGCAAGCTCCCGCTGTAGTCGCACACCTCCGAGGAGGTCTGGCACGATGACCGGGTGCGCGCCAGCGGTAGCCAGCTCTTCGCCCGAGGTTTCACTGCGCGTCGTCGTCGGCGCCCGGCGGCGTGGGCGATGCTGTTCCTGGTGATACCGGTGATCGCCGGATGCGTCCGGATCAGGGCGTCGATCACCATCTCCCCCGACGATCTGGTGTCCGGCGAGATCATCGCGGCGGCCAAACCGCACCACGATAAGGACGCGGGCCCACAACTGGATCCCAATCTGCCGTTCAGCCAGAAAGTGGCGATCTCAAAGTACGATCGCGACGGCTACGTGGGTTCGCAAGCGGTGTTCTCCGACTTGACCTTTGCCGAGTTGCCGGAGCTGGCGAATATGAACTCCGACGCCCAGGGCGTGAACCTGTCGCTGCGAAGAGCCGGCGACCTGGTGATCCTGGAGGGCCGGGCGGACCTGACGTTGTTGACCGATCCCGATGGGGACGTCGAGCTGACGGTCGCCTTCCCCGGCTCGGTGACGTCAACCAACGGTGACCGCGTGGACCCCGAGACGGTGCAGTGGAAACTCAAGCCCGGCATCGTGAGCCTGATGTCTGCTCAGGCCCGCTACACCGATCCGAGCACCCGCTCGTTCCGCGGTGCGGCTCTTTGGCTGGGCCTTTCGTCGCTCGTGGCCGCGGGCGTGGTGGCGCTGCTGGCCTGGTATAGCCGCGACCGCTCGCCGCGGTTCGCCGAGCCCAGCGACCACCCGCCGGACTGACCCGGGTTCGCACGCGGCGGTTAGCTCACCGGCGACCAATAGTCGAGCAGCTCGGTGAACGTCTCGAATGCCGGTGCAGAATTGCCGTACGTGGCCTCGAGATGAATGCTCAGTGGAAAGCCCAGGTCGACGACGCCGTCGATAATCCGCTTGTACAGATCGAGCATCAACTTGCGCTTCTGGGCAGGTTCGGTGGCGGCCAACGTCTTGACGAACGTTTGTTCAGCGGCCACGGCGGGGTTGCCGGGATCGTGAATGAGCCAGTCGATGAAACCAACGCGGCTTTCCAGCTTCGGTACAAAGCCGAACGACAACAGGATCTCCGGCCGATGGTCGGTCCGCTTGGCGAACTCGGTCAGGAAACCGACGATCGCGTCAGAGTAGAGCAGCTGGGTCTGAGCGAATGTCGCGCCCTGCTCGCATTTGAAATTGAATCGGCCGTGTTCACCCTCCCGGGTTGGAATCAAGATCACGCCGCGGTTGCGCACCAGCTCGCGATAGATCGACAGGGCGTCGGTCGGCGCGACGCCGGAGCCCTCACCGTCGGCCATCGTGCGGGGTACGCCGACGAACACGATTCCGTCGATGCCGGCGTCCACCAGATCCCCGAGCCGCCGACGCAACGACCGCTCATCCATGAAAGCGGTGACCTGGCTGCACAATCCGCGCAGCCCGGGCACCTCCGGTTTGATGATCGACCAGAAATCCAGCACGTCCAGCTTCGGCTTCATCTCGACGGGCCGGTCATCCTCCTCCTCGATCAATCCCGGCATCATCAAGTGGCCAAGCCGGCCGTCGAGGCCAAATTCCGCAGACAGCTGCACCACCTTGCGGGCGTCTTCGAGCGCCTGCATGGAACCCCGCTCCACGTTCGTCGGCACCAGCTCGACCGCGACGGTGTTCAAGGCCAACGGGTTACTCCTGTCCAGATCACTACTTGTTCGCCGGCGCGGAAATCAAATTGTTCGCCGGCGCGGAAATCAAAGCCAGCCGGCTAGCGAGGGCGGATCATCCGACAGCATAGGGCGTGCGGCAAAACCTCCTGGACAGCGCGGCGCCGAATAGACTTGGCGGGCCACGACCGCCACTGACCAGGAAGGGGCGTCGCGCTGAGCATAGAAGCAGCGGCAACCGTCGAGTTCGCCGACGCCGTCACCGACCAGTTGCGCAGGTACTTACACGACCGGCGCAGCGCGGCCGCCTACATCGGCAGCGACTTAGGGCGCCTGACGGCCGGCCTCGAAGAGTTCGTGCTCAGCGGCGGCAAGCGGCTGCGCCCCGCCTTCGCCTACTGGGGCTGGCGTTCGGTGTCGAGCAGAGAGGCCGAAGACATCGGGGCCCAAGTGCTGCTGTTGTTCTCCGCGCTGGAGTTACTGCATGCCTCGGCGCTGGTGCATGACGACGTGATCGACAGCTCGGCGACTCGCCGGGGCCGCCCGAGCGCGCACGTGCAGTTCGCCATGTTGCACCGCGACCGGCAGTGGCGCGGGCCAGCCGACCAATTCGGCATTTCGGCGGCCATCCTGCTCGGCGATCTTGCGCTGGCGTGGGCGGACGACATCGTCGCGGGCTATGGCATCCAGGACCTGCCGCCGGATGCGTGCAGCCGGGTGCGGCGAGTCTGGGCCGACATCCGCACCGAGTTACTCGGCGGCCAATACCTCGACATCGTGGCCGAGGCCAGCGCCGCCGATTCGATCGCATCGGCGATGAACGTCAACACGTTTAAGACCGCCGCCTACACGGTGTCGCGTCCACTGCAGTTGGGAGTTGCCGCCGCCGCCGACAGACCGGACGTGCACGCCCTTTTCCACGACGTCGGAACCGATCTGGGCATCGCATTTCAACTGCGCGACGACGTTCTGGGCGTGTTCGGCGATCCGGCCGTCACCGGCAAGCCGTCCGGGGACGACCTGCGGTCCGGCAAGCGGACAGTGCTGCTGGCAACGGCGGTGCAATTGGCCGACAGGTCAGATCCCGCCGCCGCCAAGCTGTTGCGCGCTTCGGTCGGCACGGATTTGACCGATGGCCAGGTGAGTGAACTGTGCGGGGTGATCGAGCGGGTCGGCGCGTTGGCCGCGGCCGAGGATCAGATCGACACGCTGACCCGGCGGGCGCTGGCCGTGCTGGGCGATGCACCGATCCACGCGGCGGCTAAGGCCGGGCTCTCCGCGCTTGCCAGATCAGCCGCCAACCGATCCGCCTGACGCAGATGTCCGCCGCTACGTCCACACCAACTGCGGGCTCGGCTACGGGCCAGGCGCACCACTTTTCACGATTGCGGCAATTCATCGCCACGGCCGAGGGCCGCCCGGCGCTGCTGGGCTGTCTGGGTGCGGTGTTGATCGCTGTGGGTGGGCTCGGCGCGGGCAGCACGAAACAACATGATCCGCTGCTGGAGTCACTGCACCTGTCTTGGTTGCGCTTTGGCCATGGGCTGGTGCTGTCCTCGGTACTGCTCTGGCTGGGCGTCGCGTTGATGCTGATCGCGTGGCTGTGGCTGGGCCGGCGTGTTGCCGCCGGCGATGCGAGCGAACACACCATGCTGGCCACCACCGGCTTCTGGCTGGCGCCGCTACTGCTGTCGGTGCCGGTGTTCAGCCGCGACACCTATTCCTATCTTGCCCAGGGCGCGCTGCTGCGCGACGGGCTGGACCCGTACGTGGTGGGACCGATCGAGAATCCGAATCCGTTGCTGGACAACATAAGTCCCATCTGGACTATAACGACGGCGCCCTACGGTCCGGCATTCGTCATGGTTGCCAGATTGGTCACGATGCTGGTCGGCGATCATGTGATCGCCGGGACCATGTTGCTGCGCCTGTGCATGCTGCCCGGGCTGGCGCTGCTGATCTGGGCGACCCCCCGGCTGGCGCGCCATCTGGGCGCCAATGCACCACTGGCACTGTGGATCTGTGTGCTCAACCCGTTGGTGATCATCCATCTGATGGGTGGAGTGCACAACGAGATGCTGATGGTGGGCCTGATGACCGCCGGCATCGCACTGACTTTTCAACGCCATCATGTCGCGGGCATCGCGCTGGTCGTTGTCGGGGTCGCGGTGAAGGCCACAGCCGGTGTCGCGCTGCCGTTTCTGGTCTGGGTATGGATGCGCCATCTGCGCGACCGACGCGGGTACCGGCCGGCAGCCGCCTTTGTGGCGGCGGGCGCGATGTCGTCGCTGATCTTCGTCGCCGTGTTCGCTGTGTTGTCCGGCGTGGCCGGGGTAGGGCTCGGTTGGCTGACCGCGCTGGCCGGTTCGGTGAAGATCATCAACTGGCTGACGATCCCGACCGCGACCGCCAACCTGGCCCATGCCATCGGAGGATTGTTCTTTCCGGTGAATTTCTATGCAGTGCTGCACGCCACCCGCGCCGCCGGGATCGTGATCATCGCGGTATCGCTGCCGCTGCTGTGGTGGCGATTCCGGCACGACGACCGTCAGGCGCTCACCGGTATCGCGTGGGCGATGGTCGTCGTCGTGCTGTTCGTTCCCGCCGCGCTGCCGTGGTACTACACCTGGCCGTTAGCGGTCATGGCCCCGCTTGTCCAGTCGCGCGCGGCGGTCGCGGCGATCGCGGGATTCTCCACGTGGATCATGGTCATCTTCAAACCCGATGGCGCCCATGGCATGTACTCGTGGATTCACGTCTGCCTGGCGACAGCGTGCGCCTTGATCGCCTGGCATGCGCTATCTGGCGCGCCGAAGTCGGACCCGGGGCCCGTCTGATTCGGGCGTCAGTAAGCCATGGCCTGCGCCCGGCGCAGCACTTCGCGCGCCTGGTGGGCGTGTAGCGCGTCGACCGGGCGGGCGTTGCTGACGGCGTCGCGCGTTCCGTCCCGGGTGACCGTCAGCGACGGGTCGGGGGTGAACAGCCAGCGCACGATCTCGGTGTCGCGGTAGCCGCCGTCGTGCAGAACCATCAGCAACCCCGGCAGGCTCTTGACCACCTCACCGGAATCGGTGAAAAAAATCTGCGGCACCAACACGTCAGCGGCCCGTTTTACCGCCACGAGATGACCTTCCCGCAGGTGTTGGTGCACCTTGGTGACGGGCACGCCGAGCAGCTCGGCGACGCTGGGAAGATCGTAAGTGGGTTCGTCGGGGCCCAGAACGTCGTCGCCGGCCGGAATCCTGCTCACCGGTTCAGTGTAGGCCGGGCACGCGGCTTACACGGGCATGCTATCCGGGCATCCGTTGAAGAGATTTCAGGCGAACTCCGTGCTGCCACCTACGATGAACCCCGTGGCTGCAGCGGCGAGAGACGATCCCCTCGAGGGCGCGTTGCTCGACGGCCGGTATCGGGTTGCGACCAAGATCGCCACCGGCGGCACATCCACGGTGTACCGCGGTCTCGACACCCGTCTGGACCGACCGGTCGCGCTGAAGGTGATGGATTCTCGCTACACCGGCGACCAACAATTCCTCACCCGCTTCCAGCTCGAGGCCCGCACGGTCGCCCGCCTCAAAGACCCCGGGCTGGTCGCGGTTTATGACCAGGGCACCGACGCCCGACACCCGTTCCTGGTGATGGAGCTCGTCGAAGGCGGCACGCTGCGCGAGTTGCTGTCCGAGCGTGGTCCGATGCCACCGCATGCGCTTGCCGCGGTGCTTCGTCCGGTGTTGGGCGGGCTGGCCGCCGCACACCGCGCCGGGCTAGTGCACCGCGACGTGAAACCGGAAAACGTGTTGATCTCCGACGAGGGCGACGTCAAAATTGTCGACTTCGGGTTGGTGCGGGCGCTGGCCGAAGCCGGAATCACTTCCAGCAGCGTCATTCTCGGCACTGCCGCCTACCTGTCCCCCGAACAAGTCCGGGACGGAACTGCCAGCCCCCGCAGCGATGTCTATGCCGTGGGCATCGTGGCTTACGAGCTGCTGACCGGGCGGACGCCGTTTGCCGGCGACACGGCATTGTCGGTCGCATACCAACGCCTTGATACCGACGTGCCCGTCCCCAGCACGGTGATCGACGGCGTTCCGGAACAATTCGACGAGCTGGTGGGTCGCGCGGCGGCGCGCGACCCCGGCGCCCGCTACGCAGACGCACAAGAAATGGGCGCCGAATTGGCGGCGATGGTCGACGAGCTGGCGCTACCGGAATTTCGGGTGCCCGCGCCGCGCAGCTCCGCCCAGCATCGCTCAGCCGCGCTACATCACAGCCAGATCGACCACCACCAGATGACGGACCCTCGACCACGGCCTGTGCACCACCCCACGCGTCGGCTGACCCGGGGACCCGAGGATTGGACCGCTGAACCTGATGCGCAGACCGGTGACGAATCCCAAGAAATGTCAGGCCAATTCGCCGGGATCGACCTGATCGAGTTCGCGCTTGAGCGCCAGCGCGCCCGACGCATGGTGCTGATCTGGGTAGCGGTGGTGTTATCGGTCACCGGGATGATCTCCGCCGCGGCATGGACCATCGGCAGCAATTTGAGCGGACTGCTCTAACTACGCCTGTCGCGCGAGCGTGCACAGTTGTACTGCGGTGCGCGGCGTGTCACGTGCAGACGCGCACGCTCGCGGCCAAGTTGGTCAGTCGCGCAACATCTCGGCGACCAGGAAAGCCAGCTCCAAGGACTGCTGGGTGTTCAGCCTGGGGTCGCATGCGGTTTCATACCGTCCGGAAAGATCGGTTTCCGAAATGTCTTGAGCGCCACCCATACATTCGGTGACATTCTCCCCGGTGATCTCGACGTGGATGCCACCGGGGTAGGTGCCCAGCGCCCGGTGCACCTCGAAGAAGCCCTGCACCTCGTCGACGATGCGGTCGAAATGCCGTGTCTTGTACCCGGTGGACGACTCGTGGGTGTTGCCGTGCATGGGATCGCACTGCCAGATCACCCGATGACCGGTGGCTTGCACCTTCTCGATGATCGGCGGCAGCAGATCGCGCACTTTGTTGTTGCCGAGCCGGCTCACCAGGGTCAATCGCCCGGGCTTGTTGTGCGGGTCAAGGCGCTCGACATATTCGACGGCTTGCTCGGGTGTCGTCGTCGGGCCGATCTTGACGCCGATCGGGTTTGCGATCACCTCGGCCAACGCGATGTGTGCGCCGTCGAGCTGCCGGGTCCGCTCGCCGATCCACAGGTAGTGCGCCGACAGGTCATACAGTTGCGGCTCGCCGGCACCACCTTCCGGCGAGGCCTCTGAGAGCCGCAGCATGGCGCGCTCGTAGTCGAGCACCAAAGCTTCATGGCTGGCATAGATTTCGGCGGTTTGCAGGTTGCGGTCGGCGACCCCGCAGGCGCTCATGAATTTCAGGCCCCGGCCGATCTCGCTGGCAAGCGCCTCGTAACGCGCGCCGGCCGGCGAGGTCCGGACGAATTCGTGGTTCCAGTCGTGCACCAGATGCAGTGACGCCAGCCCCGACGATGTCAGGGCGCGCACCAGGTTCATCGCCGCACCGGCGTTGGCGTAGGCCCGCACCAGCCGCGAAGGGTCGTGCTCGCGGGCCGCGGCGTTCGGGGCGAATCCGTTGACCATGTCGCCGCGGTAGGAGCGCAGTCCGAGCGCGTCGACATCCGACGATCGGGGCTTGGCGTACTGCCCCGCGATGCGGGCCAATTTGACCACCGGCACACTGGCGCCATAGGTCAACACCACCGCCATCTGCAGCAGGGTGCGGATGTTGCCCTTGATGTGCGGTTCGGTGTTGTCGAGGAAGGTCTCCGCGCAGTCGCCGCCCTGCAGCAGGAACGCTTCGCCCTTGGCCACCTGGGACAGCATCTCCTGCAGCCGCACGATCTCCGCCGCAACCGTCACCGGCGGAACCGCCTCCAGCAGCGTCCTCACCGGCTCGACCTGCTCGGGCGACCAACTGGGCTGCTGCGCAGCGGGCTTGGCCAGCGCGGCATCCAGCCGGGCCCGCAGATCCGCCGGCAGCGGCGGCAGCGGCGGCAGCTCCTCGATCGGTACGTCGACGGTCCAGTTCACCCGTCTATGGTAACTGGGCGCTGCGACCGCTCAAGCAGTACGAACGTCGTCGGCCCATCTCATCGGCCACTCCTCAGCGGGCCGCCTCGCGGCCCGCATCGTCGTCGGCCGTGATCAACCGGTATCGCCGCAGCTGGTCTCGCGCGTCGACCAGCGCGTCGTGCACGTCCTTCGACCGGCGCGGCAGCCGCGGGCGCCCGCGGTCCTCCCACAGCTGGCGCAACTCCCGGGTGAATCGCGGCATCGCCGGCGGCAGCTGGGCCATCGGCCCCCACAGCTGGCACAGCGCCACATGGTCGTAGGCGCCAACCCAGGCCCACAACTCGATCGGCTCAGCGCCGTCGACGTCAAAAAACGCTTCCAGATCCGATCTGATCTGGGCCCGCGGGCGCCACCGTTGTGAAGCCGGCGGCGGTAGTCTCGGCAGGACGTGGCTGCGGACCCACTTGCCGGCCTGCTGGGGGTCGAATTCGGTCGAGACTGCGTAGTATTCGCGGCCGTCCTCGGCGACCACCCCGATCGAGATCAGCTCGATCGTGCGGCCGTCATCGATGAATTCCGTGTCGTAGAAGTACCGCACTGCGCCTAGCCGCCGGTCATCGGACGCCGGCACCGCTGGTGAGCGGGCGCGGCGGTTGCTGCGGCGGCGGCGCCGGACGGACTTCACGGTCCAGCAGCGTGTCGACCATCTGATGATCGGGGCGGCGCGGCGTACCGGCGATCGTGTACTGCACCCACAGCTTGGCCCGCACGACGGGGCGGCGCAGGGTTCGTTCGCGTTGCAGCGCCCGGGCCATCTTGTCCAGCTGGCTCATGTAAAACCAACGGGCCCACGGGGCTTGCGGGCGCGCCAGCCGGATGGCCCCGACGACCAGCAGCGGTACGAAGAACATGCCGATCAGCCCGGTCCACACTTTGCCCTTGAGCACAACCAGCACCGCCAGCGGCAGCGTCAGCACTATCGCGACGACCAGGCCGGCGCGAAGCAGCACCGAGTGGGTCGTGTCATGCCACAGGCTGATGAAGAACATCAGCGGGTGCAACCCAAGCACCAGCAGGCCGCCCACCGCCACCGCGGCGAACACCGCGTCGACCGACGTCCGCCCGTCTTCCTCCCAGTAGACGTCGGACAGATGCAGGATCAACGCGTACTCATCGAGCACCAGCGCGCCCCCGATGCCGAAGAGGACGGCGGCCGCGGTGTGTTCGAGCTGGGTTCCGTCGACCGAGAGAGCCACCAACGTCACCCCGGAGATCATCACCAGCACGACCCCGACCACCACGTGATGGACGTGCTTGGTCCCGACGTGAATATTGCGTGGCTCCCACCACCTCGGCGGCCTGCCAGTTGCGGCGCGACTGCGGATCAGGCGCACGAAGGTGCGCGTCACGAAAAAGGTGACGATGAAGGCGATCAGACAGCACAGCAACGGCAGTCGACCGTGGCCGACGATGTCGTCGTTGAACCAGCGGAGCACCCTAGAAAAGCTACGCCCACTTCGCGTCAACGGCCCTGCGCGACACCTGCTGAGACACCCGCCCCGATAGGCTGTGTATCGACATGAGTACATGGCAGTCGCCCGACGTGGGCAGTTGGCCCGGGCGAGCAGCCACACCGCCACCGGGTATCTGGCGAAATGCCTGGTGGACGTTGCTCCAGCTGATGGGCTTGGCCGCACTGGGCTACGCCGGCTGGCGGCTCGTCGGTCACACGCCCTACCGCATTGACATCGACGTCTACCGGATGGGTGGCCAGGCCTGGCTGGACGGTCGTCCGCTGTACAACGATGGTGCGCTATTTCACACCCCGATCGGCTTGAACCTTCCGTTCACCTATCCCCCGCTCGCCGCGATCGTGTTTTGCCCGTTCGCCTGGTTGGGGCCGCCGGCAGCCAGTGTGACGATCACGCTCATCACGTTGGCCCTGCTCCTCATGTCCACGATGATCGTGCTGACCCAATTCGACGTGTGGAGCACGGCACGCGCGGTGCCCGGGCCGGCGTGGCTGCGCCGCTGGTGGTTGACGGCGCTGATCGTCGCGGCGGCAGCGATCTGGCTGGAGCCAATCACGTCGAATTTCGCCTTCGGGCAGATCAACGTCGTGCTGATGACGTTGGCGATCGCCGACTGTGTGCCGCGACGTACCCCGTGGCCACGTGGGCTGCTGCTCGGAGTCGGCATCGCGCTCAAACTCACCCCGGCGGTGTTCCTGCTGTATTTCCTGCTGCGCCGCGACAACCGCGCCATGTTGACCTCCATAGCGTCCTTTGTGGCTGCCACCATGGCCGGGTGTGCACTGGCCTGGCGCGACTCCTGGGAGTACTGGAGCGACACCGTCCGCAACACCGATCGGATCGGAGCGGCGAGCTTGAACACCAACCAGAACGTGGCCGGGGCGCTGGCGCGGGTCGGCCTGGGCGATCACGAGCGCTTTCTGCCGTGGGTCGCGGCGTGCCTGCTGGTGCTGGCGCTGACCGTTTGGGCGACCCGACGGGTGTTGCGCGCCGGCGAGCCGACGCTGGCGCTCATCTGCATCGCGCTGTTCGGGCTGGCGGTGTCGCCGGTGTCCTGGTCGCACCACTGGGTGTGGATGCTGCCGACGGTGTTGGTGGCGGCCCTGTTGGCCTGGCGGCGACGCAACGCCGCGCTCGCCGCGATCAGCGCGGCCGGCCTGGCACTGATGGTCTGGACACCGATCGATCTGCTTCCCAAGCACCACGAGCTGGGTGCCGCCGGGTGGCGGCAATTCGCGGGCGTGTCCTATCTGTGGTGGGCGCTGGCCACCATCGTGGCGGCCGGCGCCACCGTCGCCGTCAGCACCGCAACCGCCCCGCGGGCGCCGACGGCGCCGACGCCGGTTTCGGCAGCGAGTCGCTAACCACCAGCAGTACCCGCACCGGCAGCGGCAGGGTCCAGGGCCGGCCGGGGCGCGGGGGCAGCCGCTGTTTCAGTCAACCGGTACCAGCCGCCACCACCTGGTGGGGAATCGGTCAGGACCGGCAGCCACCCGGTGGCCTCTACTGAACAAGCAGCACCCAGCCCACCCCCGAACAGGCCAAGCCAAAAGCCTAAATGTCGCTGGGCGAGCCGAAAACAACCAGCCTCCAAGCTGATTGGCGCTGCATGACCCATAACGGGCCAACTCTTAGCCCGCCGCGGTTTCGGGGATCCGCGTGGGCGATTGCGTTGCCGGTCCGGACCCGTTGCCGTCCTTGACGGTGGCGGCGTAGATGTCGACGTATTCCTGACCGGAAAGCCCCATCAGTTCGTAGATCACCTCGTCGATGATTGCTCGTTCGATGAAGCGGTTGCCCGCCAGCCCCTCGAATCGGGAGAACTCCATCGGCTTGCCGAATCGGACGGTGACCCGACCGAACCGCCACATCTTGCTGCCGGGCGGATTGACGACATTGGTGCCGATCATCGCCACCGGAATCACCGGAACGCCGGTTTGCAGCGCCAGACGAGCCAACCCGCTCTTGCCCTTGTACAGCCTCCCATCGGGCGAGCGGGTGCCCTCGGGATACATGCCGAGCAGCTTGCCTTCGCCCAGTAACCGCGCGGCGGTCTCCAAAGCGGCCTGCGCGGCGTCGGCATCGGTGCGGTCGATGGGCACCTGCCCGGTACCGCCGTAAAACCAGCGCTGAAACCAACCCTTCAGCCCGGTGCCGGTGAAATATTCGGCTTTCGCCAGAAACGTGATCCGGCGCCGCACGACCAGCGGCAGATAGAAACTGTCGGCGACCGCCAGATGGTTACTTGCCAGGATCGCCGGGCCAGACTGCGGGACATGTTCCAGTCCTTCAACTTTCGGCCGACCAAGCAGCGCAAGCAACGGGCCCATGAAGATGTACTTGAGAAGCCAGTACAACATGGACCCTCCCATTTACCCGCTTACCCGCCACCGATGGTGTTCTGCGCTAAGAGTACCGATCCAGTGTGCACGGGACCACTTCGATGCTTGCGACCTGCTCACTCTTGGGCGGTGGGCTGCCGCGGCTACTCCTCGACGGTGACGGTGATGGGCTGATATCGGCTCGTCGCGCCGGCGTCGGCTCCGGTATCGGCCCCGGCACTGCCGCCCGACGGACCGCCCGGCGGCTTCGAGCCGTCGGCGTGCTCGACTTGATCGATTTGATCGATCAGGGCCCGGATCACCGCCAGCAGCGCGACGCTGTGTTCAGCGATGATGGTCAACAACGGGTGTTCCTCCCCGGTCACCACCGCGGCCAACGCACACACCGGGCACCACACCTGCTGACACTTGCCGGTACCCGCGCCGTCGCCAAACGCCCGCGACGCAGCCAGGCGGACCGCAGGGTCGATCCCGTCGAGAATGCTCTGCGCGAGTCTGCGCAATTCCGGACCGAGGTCGGGGTGAACTCCGGTCATCTGCGCCGCTCCTGGGCATCGCGACGCTCCGCATCGTCGCCGGCGCGGGTCATCTCGGCCACACCTTCGGATCTGGTTGAAAACGCACCGCCAAGTCGCTACCTCGAAGATGTGCGTCCAGTACCGTGCATCGCCGCAGGACGGACGCCAATCGAACTCTGCGCCGCATCCCCCCGGCGCCGATGATCAGATCGTCGCCTACCCGGCCAAGGCTAAGCGCGCCAGAATCGATTTGCGGCAACTCTAGCCGCAATCGGTAGACCGACTGCAGACCGGATCCAGACTCCAATTCGACGACGGGGCGCAACGGCCCCGGCGGCGCCGATCCGTCGCGACGGCGAGCACCGTCCAGCAGCCCGGCCAACGCTTTGGCGCCGATCGGCTCACCAGCAAGATGCGGGGTAAGCACCAGCGCCACGTCACCGATAGCGGCTTCCAGCTCGTGCAGCACCGCGCGCTGCTCGCTGATCCGTTCGGAATACCAGTCGAAGGCCGGGTGCGCGGGCAGGTTGCGGTACTCGTAGGAATCGTCCTGCACCAGAATCTGGTTGACGATCAATTCCTCCACGCGCACGCCCATCAACGCCAACGAGCCCAGCGTCCGGACCGCTTCGGCGGCCACCACCCGTTCGGCAGTGAGCACCAGGTGCGCCCCGACTCGGTTGCTGTCGCTCAGCAGGGCGCCGAGCTTTTCGACGCTCGCGCTGATGCGTTCGAGCAGTTCCACCACCGCTGTCGACCGCGCATCATCGGCCGCGGCGGGAAGCCTGCGATGCCTCGGCCATCCGCGCTCGACGAACAGGGCAAAGGTGGCCGGCAGGGTCAGCATCCGCATCGCGTCAGCGGTGGAGGCGCAGTCGACCACGATGTGATCCCACAGCCCGGCGGTGGCCAACTTGCCGACCTCGTGCAGACCGAGCACTTCCTGCACGCCGGGCAGAGCCGAAAGTTCTTCGGGCGCAATATCTCCCAGCTCAGACTCGCCAAATCGCGCGCCCAGTGCGTTGACCGCAGTGCGCCAGCGAGCCGCGAGTAGCGCCAGGGTATCCATCGCCAGTGCGTCCAGGAAACCGCCGCCGACGTCGGCCGCCCCGGTTTCGAGGTCGGCGAGCACTCGGACCGGATCCCGCCGGCCCGACGGCGTGACCGTGACACCGAGCACGTCACCAAGTGAGTGCGCTTGGTCGGTGGATACCAGCAGCACCCGCTGACCAGCACGCGCTTCACACACGGCGGTCGCTGCCGCCAACGTGGATTTACCTACCCCACCCTTGCCGACGAAAAGACTGATCCGAGTGGACAAGGGCGCTGCTGATTCACTCAGCCTCGACTCGTTTCTTCAGATCCTTCAACGCGGTGTCGATCAACCTGCGCTCGGCCTTGCGCTTGATCAAGCCGATCAGCGGGATGGCGATGTCAACGGTGAGTTCGTAGGTGACGTCAGTACCAGACCCCTTGGGCGCCAACCGGTATACCCCGTCGAGGGACCGCAGCAGCGAGCTGGAGACCAGCGACCAGCGCACCGATTTGCGATCTTTCGGCCAATCGTAGGACAGCACCAGCGTGTCTTTGAGGACGCGGGTGTCCAGCACCAGGCGCGCCACCTTCGGGTTCCCGTCGGGGTCGGCTTCGAGTACTTCGGCCTCCTTGTATTCCGACACCCAATCGGGATACGAAGCGATGTCGGCGATCACATCCATGACCGTGCTGGGGTCCGCCTCGATGTAGATCGTCTGCGCCGTCTTCTCCGCCACCTGGTCGCTTCCTTACTCCCCCGTACGCGGTCTCCACCCTGTTGGCTGCACCGCCAGTCCACGGCAGAAACGGTACTCCCCGGTTGAGCTCAGGCCTGGTCAAGCACCGGAGAAACCCCGACTGGCCGGGAACGCTCCAGCGTCGCCTTCACCTCGAATGCCATCCGCTTGCCGGCGACCCGACGGCGATGGGTCACTCTGCGCAGGTTCATCCCGGCTAATTGCCACGCCGCCACCCCGGACGGCTCGGCATGCAGGAAGTAGTGCAACAGCACACCGTCCAACGCAGGTTCCAACCAGACTTCCATGGTCCCGGTCAGCGGTCCGGTCACCGCCCACCGGATTCCCAACGGGCCACGGTCTTCGATGACCCGCAGCCGCAGATCAGGCCACCACCGGCGCCAGCTGGCCCGATCGCCGACGGCGGCGCCGACGCGTGCGGGGTTGGCGGCGACGAACGTCTCGTCGGCAACCTGAACGCTGTGCACGGCCCCTAGCTTCACATACCGCGCCGACGGCCGCACAGCACCACCCGGGATTGCCCGCATCGTCGCCGGACTAGGCTGAACCGAGCCCCGGCTATCCCGCGAAATAACTCAAGCGAGGTCGAAGAGTGCGTGAATTCAGTGTTCCCGCCCCGTTCACGGTGAGCGAGCACGACAACGCCGTCGGCGCAGTGTTCGAGCACGAGCGCGACGACCCTGACACCGTAATATTTCAGCGCCTCATCGATGGGGCCTGGACCGACGTTACCTGCGCCGCCGCCGCAGTCCAAATCCGCTCGACAGCACTGGGTTTGATCGCACAAGGCGTGCAAGCCGGCGACCGGGTGGTCATCTTTTCGGCTACCCGCTACGAGTGGGCGATCCTCGATCTGGCGATCCTGGCGGTAGGCGCGGTCACCGTCCCGATCTACGAAACCTCGTCGGCCGAGCAGGTGCGCTGGGTGCTGTCGGACTCCGGGGCGGTGGTGGCGTTCGCCGAAACCGACGCCCACGCGAAGATGGTCACCGAGCTCAGCGGCGACCTGCCCGAGCTGCGGCGCGTGCTGCAAATCGACGGCTCAGGCGCCAAAGCCCTCAAGCAACTCGAGCAGGACGGCGCGTCGGTCGACCCGGCCGAGCTGACCGCCCGCATCGACGCATTGGGCTGCGACAACCTGGCGACGCTGATCTACACCTCGGGCACCACCGGCCGTCCGAAGGGCTGCCAGCTGACCCATTCCAACCTGGTCTACGAAACCCGGGGCGCCAAGGAGGTTCTCCCCACGCTGCTGCGCAAGGGCGAGCGCCTGCTGGTGTTCCTGCCGCTCGCGCACGTGTTGGCGCGCGCACTCGCCTTGTGCGCCTTTCACAACAAGGTTGTCGTCGGATTCACCAGTGACATAAAGAATCTGGTTCCGATGTTCGGGGTGTTCAAGCCGACGCTCGTGGTGTCGGTACCGCGGGTGTTCGAGAAGGTGTACAACACTGCCGCGCAGAACGCCGCCAATGACGGGAAGGGTCGCATCTTCGCGATCGCCGCGCAGACCGCAGTCGACTGGAGCGAGGCCTGCGATCACGGCGGCCCGGGTTTAGCGCTGCGGGCCAAGCATGCGCTGTTCGATCGACTGGTGTATCACAAGCTGCGCACGGCGCTGGGCGGTGACTGCCGTGCGTCGGTCTCGGGCGGTGCACCGCTGGGCGCGCGGCTGGGCCACTTCTACCGCGGCGTCGGTCTCACCGTCTACGAGGGCTACGGGCTGACCGAGACGAGCGCGGCGATCACCGTCAACCAGGTTGGCGCCCTGAAAGTTGGCACCGTCGGAAAGTTATTGCCAGGCAATAGTTTGCGTGTTGCCGACGACGGCGAGCTGTTGGTGCGAGGCGGCGTGGTGTTCCGCGGCTACTGGCACAACGAGCAGGCCACCAACGAAGCGATGGACGACGGCTGGTTCAAGACCGGTGATCTAGGCGCGGTCGACGACGAGGGGTTCCTGACGATCACCGGCCGCAAGAAGGAAATCATCGTCACCGCTGGAGGCAAAAACGTCGCCCCCGCCGTATTGGAGGACCAGCTACGGGCGGACCCGCTGATCAGCCAGGCGATGGTCGTCGGAGACGCGCGACCGTTCGTGGGTGCGCTGATCACCATCGACCCTGAGGCGTTCGAGGGTTGGAAGCAGCGCAATGGCAAGCCCGCCGGAGCGCCGGTCAGCGATCTGGTCACCGACCCCGACTTGATGGCCGAGGTGGACACGGCCGTCAAACAAGCGAATTTGGCGGTGTCGCATGCGGAATCGATCCGCAAATTCCGCATCCTGCCCGTCGACTTCACCGAGGACACCGGCGAGCTCACCCCGACGATGAAGATCAAGCGCAAGGTGGTGGCCGAGAAGTTCGCCCATGACATCGAGGCGATCTACGCCAGGGCCTGAGACGCCGAGCAGACGCAGAATCGCATGTTCAGGCGCCGAATCGTGCGATTCTTCGTCTGCTCGGCATCATTAATTTAACCGCGGATCAATCCGGATAGCCTGGCCGCCAAGGTGTCCCATCGCCACCGGACGGTGACCCAATCCCGGCCGGCGGCGCCCATCGCAGCCGCCCGATCTGGGTCTGCGAGCAGCTCGCTGACGGCGTCAGCGATCTGATTCACCGAGCGACCGTCGACTACCAGCCCAGTCTTGTTGTGGCGCACAGTTTCCGGCGCACCTCCCGAGTATCCCGCGATCACCGGAACACCGGCGGCAGAGGCTTCCAGAAACACAATCCCCAGCCCCTCGACATCCAACCCAGCTCCGCGGGTGCGGCATGGCATCGCGAACACGTCGGCCATCGCATGGTAGGCGGGAAGGTCACCGGCCGGCACGCCGCCGGTGAACGTCACATGTTCACTCACGGATAAGCGCCCGGCCAACCCGCGCAGCGTCTGCAGATATGGACCACCGCCCACGATCACCAGCGCTGCACCATCGACTCGCTGCCGGACTGCCGGCAGCGCCCGGATCAGCATGTCCTGCCCCTTGCGCGGCACCAGCCGCGACAGGCACACCACCGTGCGCCGCTCGCCCAACCGGTAGCGGGCGCGTAACTCGGTGCGGCTTGCCGGGTCCGGACGGAACCGGTCGGTGTCCACCCCGGGCGGCAGGTGCTCCAGCGCGGCCCGCGGCCCGAACGCTGAGGCGAACCGCCCTCGGGTATAGCGGCTGACGAACGTGACAACGTCGCTGCCCTCCCCTATGCGGCGCAACACCGACCGTGCCACCGGAAGCATCGACCAACCGACCTCGTGGCCGTGAGTGCTGGCCAGCACCCGGCTTGCCCCGGCGCGACGAGCGCACCGCGCCAGCAGCGCCAATGGCGCGGCCGCGCCGAACCAGACGGTGTCGATGTCGTGCTCGGCGATCAGCCGGCGCATCCGGGCATCGACGCCTGGCCCGGGCAGCATTAAAGTCCCGGGGTGGCGCACCACCTGATAGCCGTCAGTCTGAGCGTCAAAGGCGTCTGCGCCTTTCCACTGCGGCGCATACACCGTCACGGTGTGCTCCCCGGTGGCGGCCAGGCGCGAAACCAGCTCGACCAGATAGGACTGGATGCCGCCGCGTCGAGGCGGAAAGTCGTTGGTTACCAGCAGGACCCGGGACACCTGCGTAGGTTAGCGGGTCAGCCATTGCCGCCACTCGGCGAGCACACTGGCCGTGTCGACGCCCAGGACGTTATGCAGCGCCGCGGGTAGATCGGCGTGCCCGACACCACACACGCTCCGGTAGAGCGTGCGCAACGTCGTCGCGCCGCGAGTGTCGGCGACAAAACGCGCGAACCACCAGGCCCGGTCGTAGCCCGACGAGCGCAGCACACCGGGCGCGTCAAGGTCGGCGTCGGACGGCAACGCCGTCGGTAGCTGCGTCTGTTCGGGCAGCGGCGTGTGCGGCCTAGCGACGTAGTCAGCGACGCCCTCGGTCAGCCATCGGGGCGCATCCATCGCCGTCTGGGCGCGCGCCGCATAGTGAAAAAGCTCGTGGCTCAAAACGATTCGCAATGCCGGGTCACTCATGCCGACAGCACCGGGCGCGAACACGATCCGTTGGCCGATCGCGATCCGCCGGACCGGATCTATCCGATCGGCAACGGCCACCGCCGCGATATCGGCCCACTGCGCCGGCGGCCCTCCACCGGCCTCGGCCTCGAACTGGGGCTGCGAGCCGGTGGCCAGTACGGCGATGTGTCGCGGCCAGTCGGTCCCCCAGAACGCCTCTACCGCGTCGACGGCCTGACCGATGTTCGCCGCGACACGGCTCAGCAGGACCTCCGATCGCGGACCACCGAGATCGATCATCCGCACGGTGCGGTCGCCGACAACGGTGAGCCGCGGCGCCGGGTGAGCCAAGGGTGCGGTCTGCCCGGGGCGGGCTACTGACACGACGCCGGTGACCAGTTCGGCGGTGAGTACACCGGCCAGCAGCCAGCGACGACGCCGTGTAGACCGTCGCCGGTCAGTAACGGCGGGCGTCGTAGATCGGGCCGGACGAAGTCATTGGCACCACCCGCACCGGCACGCCGTAGGTGGAGGAGTGGATCATCAGACCGTCACCGATGTAGAGGCCGGCATGAGAGGCGTCGGAATAGAAGGTCAACACGTCCCCGGGCTGCAGGTCCGACAGCGAGACCGGCTGTCCGCCGTGGGCCAGCGCCTGGCTGGAATGCGGCAGTGGGATGCCCGCCTGCTGGAACGCCCACATCACCAGGCCGGAGCAGTCGAATCCGCCGGGCGCGGCGCCACCCCAGGAGTAGGGCGTGCCGACCTGGGTCAGCGCAGCCTGGACAGCGATGGCCCCTTGACCGCTAGCGGGTGCGGCGCCGAATCCAGGCCCTGGACCGCCCGGCTGCCCGCCGCCCGGTGCTAACGCCTCCGGAGCCGCAGCGGCCATGTCCGCTGCCGGCGGGACGGGCCCGGGCGCGGCCAGCTCGGTGCGCTGGGTGGGGCTCAGCGCCTGGTACTGCGACTTGACGATGGCGATCTGCAGCTGCAGCCGGCTCTGCTTAGACTGCAGGCTCGCGCGCACCGCGGCGGCCTGCTCGGCGGCCGTCTTGGCGTCAGCGGCCGATTTCGCCGATTCCTTTTCGGCTTCCGCGGCCTGCTCGCGGCTGGCGCGGTAGTTGGCCATGTGGACGCGCATTGCGGTGGACATCACCCGCTGCACGGCCAATTTCCCGATCAGCTGTTGCGGCGACTCGGCGGTCATGATGGCGTTCAAGCCGTCGGTGCGGCCACCCATATACATGGCTGCCGCAAACTTGTCGATGCCAGCCTGAAACGTTGCCAACCGAGACTTCGCGGCGTCTGCGGCGTCCACGTCGTCGTTGTGCTTCTTGTCGGCTGCCCGCTGCGCGGCCAGCTTGTCGGTGAGATCGAGCTGCGCGCTGTGCATGGCCTCGGTGGTCTGCTCCGCCTGCCGCGACAACTCAGTGAGCTTTGCCATCGCGTCATTGGCTGGGTCGGCCAGCGCATTGCTCGGGGCAACTCCGGTAAGTATGGCGCAGGCAGCTACCGCTGCGATAGCGAAGCGCTTGGCTGCGCGCAAACGCGCGCTTCTACCGTAATGCCCCAACCCCAAGAGTTTGCGTCCTTAGAACCCGTCGGCTGTGCGGCCGAGTCTGCTTTAGGTCTCAGATAGGTTACGAAACGGCATCGGGGTTGTCCAACTCTGGATGATTAAGAAAACAGCCAGATTTCAACGGGAGCCGTTAGGCTACCCCCGGTCGATGGCGGTGAATTGGAACCAGCCGCAGTCTCGGGGCCAGCCCCGCGTCGGCAAGCACCTCCAGCGCGGCCCGCTCATCCTCCAGCAGAGTTTCCGGTACCCCGAGTATCACACTGACGACGCAGTCACGGCATCCCGGACCGCGTACCGCGCAGTCGTCACAGTCGATGACCACTGGTTCTTCTGACTCGGGCGGGCCTGTCGCCGCCCGGTGGGGCTCGCTGGTGTATGCCATCTCGTTGGTCCTCTCGCTCCGATGGGTGGCTTTGCCGCCACGCTAACCGCGGGCACCGACAAGATCTCGCCGGCGTGATTTCCGGCTACGGATTGCGACGCGCCGCAGCACAAGCCGGGCGGTGTCGGTGCGACTGCCTAATGTCACGGCCATGGGCACCCCCGCTGGCGAGCAATTGAGCCTCCCCGATCTTGACCCGGCTGGCGAAGTATCGCTGCGCGAGACCACATTCGTCGTGGTGGACTTGGAGACCACTGGTGGGCGCATGAGCGCAGGTGAGGGGACAGTCGCCGACGCGATCACCGAAATCGGGGCGGTCAAAGTGCGCGGCGGCGTCGTGCTGGGCGAGTTCGCCACCCTCGTCGATCCCCAGCGCAGTATCCCGCCCCAGATCGTGCAGCTGACCGGCATCACCACGGCGATGGTCTGTGATGCCCCGACGATCGGCGTCGTGTTGCCGATGTTTTTACAGTTCGCCCGCGGCGCGGTGCTGGTGGCCCACAACGCCAGGTTCGACATCGGTTTTTTGCGGGCAGCCGCCGATCGGTGCGGCATCGGATGGCGGCGGCCACAAGTGCTGTGCACCGTCGCGCTGGCGCGCAGGGTGCTCAGCCGCGAGGAAGCTCCCAGCGTGCGACTGGACGCGCTGGCCCGGCTGTTCGCCGTCGCCAACGAGCCCACCCACCGGGCGCTCGACGACGCGCGGGCCACCGTCGAGGTTTTGCACGCGCTGATCGAGCGCGTCGGCAATCAAGGTGTGTACACCTACGCCGACCTGCGCTCGTATCTGCCCGACGTGACGCCGGCACAGCGGCGCAAGCGAGTGCTGGCCCACGGGTTGCCGCGCCGGCCAGGGGTTTACCTATTCCGTGGGCCGGCTGGCGAGGTGCTCTATGTCGGCACCGCAATTGACTTGCGGCGCAGGGTAAGTCAGTACTTCAACGGCTCGGATCAACGCAGCCGGATCAAGGAGATGGTCGCGCTGGCGGCCACCGTCGAGCATGTCGAATGCGCCCACGGGCTAGAAGCCGGCGTCCGCGAGCTGCGGATGCTGGCCGCGCATGCCCCGCCCTACAACCGCCGGTCGCGATTCCCGCACCGCTGGTGGTGGGTGGTGCTGAGCGACGAGGCCTTTCCCCGATTTTCGGCTACCCGAACGCCGCGCCACGGCCGCGCGGTCGGCCCGTTTCGCTCTCGCACCGACGCCGCCGACACCGCCGCGCTGCTGGCGCGGTTCACCGGTGTGCGCACCTGCACCACGCGGCTGGCCCGTTCGGCGCTGCATGGACCGGCCTGCCCACAGCACGAGGTTTCGCCGTGTCCGGCTGCTCGCGATGTGACCGCAGATCAATACGCCGCGGCGGCCGAGCGCGCCGCGGCGGTGATCGACGGGCTGGACAACACCGCGTTGGCCGTGGCCGTGCGCCAGGTCGCCGACCTTGCCGAGCACCAGCGTTATGAGAGCGCCGCCCGGCTGCGCGATCACACAGCCACAGCGGTCGAGGTGCTCTGGCGCGGCCAGCGGCTGGGCGCGCTGGCCGCGCTGCCGGAGTTGGTGGCCGCCGCCCCGGACGGCCCGGATGGCAGTGGCGGCTGGCAGCTCGCGGTCATCCGGCACGGCCAGCTCGCCGCTGCGGGCACTGCCCGCCGCGGTGTGCCGCCGATGCCGGTCGTCGACGCCATCGCAGCGGGCGCGCAGGTGGTCCTGCCGCAGCCCGCCCCGCTGGGCGGCGCGCTGGTGGAGGAGACGGCGCTGATCGCGCGCTGGCTGACGGCGCCGGGGGTTCGCATCGTGCGGGTCACTCCCGGCGGCGACGATGCGCCGGGCTGGTGTTCGCCGTTGGGGTCGGCGGGGCCGTGGGCCGAGTGGGCCGCGTCGGCGCGCTCGGCGCGAGTAGCCGCCGAACAAGCCGTGACGAGCCGGGCTTCAGAGCTGCTGACCGAACCGCACCCATCGCGCGAGCCGCTGTTCGGCGGCGCCGCTGTCGATCGCGTCGGCGGCACGGCGCAGCCCGTCTTCCCACGCCGGCAGCCACTCGGCGTTGCTGGATAGCCCGGCGTGGGCGACGATCGCACCCGCGGCGTTGAGCACGACGGCGTCGCGCACCGGGCCCTTCGCGCCGCCCAGCACCGAGCGTGCCTCTGCCGCGTTGGCCGTCGCGTCACCGCCGAGTAAGTCGTCCAGGTCGGCGCGGGCGAAGCCGAACCCGGCAGGATCGAATGTCAGCTTGTCCACGGTGCCGGCCTGTACCCGCCAGATCGTGCTGGTCGTGGTGGTGGTCAGCTCGTCGAGGCCGTCGTCGCCATGTACCACCAACACGCTGGACTGGCGCGCAGCGAACACGCCCGCCATCACTTCGGCCAGTTCGGCGAACGCACAGCCGATCAGCCCCGCTCGTGGCAGTCCCGGATTAGTCAGTGGCCCAAGCAAATTGAACACCGTCGGTACGCCGACTTCGCGCCGCACCACCGACGCGTGCCGGTACGACGGATGAAACTGCGGCGCGAAGCAGAACCCGATCCCGACTTCTGCGACGCTACGTGCGACGTCGTCGGCATCCAAGTCGATGCGTACCCCAAGTGCCTCGAGGGTGTCGGCACCGCCGGCCAGCGAGGATGCCGCCCGGTTGCCGTGCTTGACCACCGGCACTCCCGCCGCCGCCACCACGATCGCCGCCATCGTGGACAGGTTCACCGTGCTGACCCCGTCACCGCCCGTGCCGACCACATCGACGGTGTCGGTTCCGATCTGGTCGGTGGGCAGCCGGCGTGCGTGGGCAAGCATCACGTCGGCCAGCTCGGTGACTTCCGCGGCAGTCGGAACTTTCATTTTCAGCGCCACCGCGAAGGCCGCAATCTGGGCCGTAGTCGCCGATCCGGTCATGATCTGCTCCATGGCCCAGCTGGCCCCTCCGCGCGGCAGGTTCTGGCGCGCGGTCAAGGCCATGATGATCCGCGGCCACGACAGCGCCTCGTCCGGGGGCCGCGGGGACGACGCGGGTGCTGGCAGCGCCACATTGCAGATGGTCCCATCCCCGGTGGCCAATTGCCGCCCCGGGTGGAGATCGACAACTACAACGCGTCATACTTGCGGATGTGACGAGTGCGGTAGGGACCTCGGGTACTGCAATCACGGCGCGCGTTCATTCGCTTAACCGCCCAAACATGGTCAGTGTCGGCACCATAGTCTGGCTTTCCAGCGAATTGATGTTCTTTGCTGGGTTGTTCGCGATGTACTTCACGGCCCGGGCACAGGCCGGCGGCAACTGGCCGCCGCCGCCGACCGAGTTGAACCTCTACCAAGCCGTCCCGGTCACCCTGGTGCTGATCGCCTCGTCGTTCACCTGCCAGATGGGGGTGTTCGCGGCCGAGCGCGGAGACGTATTCGGGCTGCGCCGCTGGTATCTGCTCACGTTCGCGATGGGGTTGTTCTTCGTCTTGGGACAGGGCTACGAGTATCACCACCTGATCAGCCACGGAACCACCATTCCCAGCAGCGCGTACGGCAGTGTTTTCTACCTGACCACGGGCTTTCACGGGCTGCACGTCATCGGCGGGCTGATCGCCTTCATCTTCCTGCTGGCCCGCACCACGTTGAGCAAGTTCACTCCGGCTCAGGCGACCGCGTCGATCGTCGTTTCCTACTACTGGCACTTCGTCGACATCGTGTGGATCGCCCTGTTCGCCACGATTTATTTCATCCGATGAGCAGCGCGCGCAACGACAGGAGTGCTCGGTTGAAGAGACTGGGGTTGACCCGATCGCTTAGCGACCGGGCGCGACGTCGCCTGCGTCGCCGGTTGTCGGCCGGGCTGCTGCTGGTAGTAGCACTTTCGGCGGCCGGCGGGCTGGCCGCCATCTTGACCCCTAGCCCACAAGTGGCTGTCGCCGACGAGTCGTCCTCGGCGCTGCTGCGCACTGGCAAGCAGCTTTACGACATCTCGTGCGTGACGTGCCACGGCGCCAACCTGCAGGGCGTACCCGACCACGGGCCGAGCCTGATCGGTGTCGGCGAGGCGGCTGTCTACTTCCAGGTGTCCACCGGCCGGATGCCCGCCAGGCGCGGCGAGGCCCAGGCGGAACGCCAAGAAGAGCCGATTTTCGACGAGGGGCAGATCGACGCGCTGGGCGCCTATGTGGAAGCCAACGGTGGCGGGCCCACCGTGTTGCGCAACCCCGACGGCAGTATCGCGATGGGATCGTTGCGCGGCAACGACATTGGCCGCGGCGGCGACCTGTTCCGGCTGAACTGCTCGTCGTGCCACAACTTCACCGGTAAGGGCGGTGCGCTCTCGTCGGGCAAGTACGCCCCCGACCTGGCGCCGGCCAACGAGCAGCAGATCTTCGACGCGATGCGGACCGGTCCGCAGAACATGCCGAAGTTCTCCGACCGTCAGCTCTCCTTGGACGCCAAGAAAGACATCATCGCCTACGTGAAAACGGTTAACGAGGAACGCAGTCCGGGCGGCAACGCCCTGGGCGGCTTCGGCCCCGCCCCCGAGGGCATGGTGATGTGGATCATCGGGATGGTGGCCGTCATCGGGGCGGCACTCTGGATTGGGGCACGATCGTGACCTATCACGACGACAGCGGCAAAGGCACCGACACGCCGGGTCAGAAAGGCGCTCCGGGGCAACCCACCGACGCCGAACTGAACACCATGTCGCGCGAGGAACTGGTGGATCTCGGCGGCCGCCTCGATGGTGTGGAAACCGTCTTCAAGGAACCGCGCTGGCCGGTAGCCGACACCAAAGCCGAGAAACGCGCCGAACGCCTGGTGGCGACCTGGCTTTTGCTGGGCGGACTCTTCGGGTTCGCCCTGCTGTTGGTTTTCTTGTTCTGGCCATGGGAGTACAAGCCACTCGGATCCCACGGTAGCTTCGTGTACTCGCTGACCACCCCGCTCTACGGCCTGACCTTCGGAATGTCCGTGCTGTGCATCGCCGTCGGGGCGGTGCTGTTTCAGAAAAAGTTCATCCCCGAAGAGGTTTCGATTCAGGAGCGCCACGACGGCGGGGGCTCGGGGTCCCCGGAAATTCACCGCAAGACGGTGGTTGCCAACCTGACCGACGCTTTCGAGACTTCGACGCTGCGTCGTCGCAAGTTGATCGGCCTGTCGCTGGGCGTCGGACTGGGCACATTCGGCCTGGGCACTCTGGTGGCATTTGTCGGCGGGCTTATCAAAAACCCTTGGAAGCCGGTGGTGCCGACCGCCTACGGCAAGGAAGCGGTGCTGTGGACGACGGGTTGGACGCCACGCTATCCGGGCGAGACGGTCTACCTAGCCCGGACAACCGGCGAACACCTGGGAGCACCGTTCATCAAGATGCGTCCCGAAGACATCGACGCCGGCGGCATGGAGACCGTCTTCCCGTGGCGCGAATCCGACGGCGATGGCACCACGCCGGAATCACACCAGAAGCTGACAGAAATCATGACCGGTGTCCGCAACCCGGTGATGCTGATCCGCATCAAGCCCAGCGACATGTCGCGGGTGGTCAAGCGTAAGGGCCAAGAGAGCTTCAACTTCGGCGAGCTCTTCGCATACACGAAGGTCTGCTCGCATTTGGGTTGTCCCTCATCGCTGTACGAGCAGCAGTCCTACCGGATCCTGTGCCCTTGCCACCAGTCTCAGTTCGACGCGTTGTATTACGCCAAGCCAATTTTCGGTCCGGCCGCGCGTGCGTTGGCACAGTTGCCGATCACGATCGACGCCGACGGGTATCTCGTCGCCAACGGCAATTTCATCGAGCCTGTCGGACCGGCATTCTGGGAGCGCACAACATCATGAGCCCGAAACTGAAGCCCGCGAACATCGGCGACGTGCTGGCCCGTCAAGGCGAGGACGTCGATGCCCGCTATCACCCGTCGGCTGCGGTGCGCCGCCAGCTCAACAAGGTCTTTCCGACGCACTGGTCGTTCCTGCTCGGTGAGATCGCGCTGTACAGCTTCATCGTGCTGCTGCTGACCGGTGTCTACCTGACGCTGTTCTTCGACCCCTCCATGCAAGACGTCACCTACAACGGTGTCTATCAGCCGCTGCGCGGTGTGGAAATGTCGAAGGCGTACGCGTCAACGCTCGACATCAGCTTCGAGGTGCGCGGCGGGCTGTTCGTCCGCCAGGTGCACCACTGGGCCGCATTGATGTTCGCCGCCGCGATCATGGTGCACCTGGCCCGGATCTTCTTCACCGGCGCGTTCCGCCGGCCCCGCGAAGCCAACTGGGTGATCGGCTCGCTGCTGCTGATCCTCGCGATGTTCGAGGGCTTCTTCGGCTACTCATTGCCCGACGACCTGTTGTCCGGCATCGGGATACGCGCGTCGCTGTCGTCGATCACGCTGGGAATGCCGGTGATCGGAACCTGGCTGCACTGGGCGGTGTTCGGCGGCGACTTCCCTTGCGGCGGCGTTGGCGACAACTGCGTCGCGGCGGGCTACATCATCCCGCGGCTGTACTCCCTGCACATCCTGCTGCTTCCGGGCATCATCCTGGCGCTGATCGGGCTGCATCTGGCTTTCGTCTGGTTTCAGAAGCACACCCAGTTCCCCGGGCCTGGGCGCACCGAGCAGAATGTCGTCGGCGTGCGGGTGATGCCGGTGTTCGCGCTCAAGTCCGGTGCCTTCTTCGCGCTGTGCACCGGGATTCTCGGCTTGATGGGCGGTCTGCTGCAGATCAACCCCATCTGGAACCTAGGCCCTTACAAGCCGTCTCAAGTCTCGGCGGGTTCGCAGCCGGACTTCTACATGATGTGGACCGAGGGCCTGGCCCGTATCTGGCCGGCGTGGGAGTTCTACCCCGGGCATCACACGATTCCCGCGCCGGTCTGGGTCGCTGTGATCATGGGCCTGGTGTTCATCCTGCTGATCGTCTACCCGTTCCTGGAGAAGCGGTTCACCGGCGACTATGCCGACCCGCAAGCCCACCACAATCTGCTGCAGCGCCCGCGTGATGTGCCGGTGCGCACCGCGATCGGCGCCATGGCCATCGCCTTCTACATGGTGCTCACGCTGAGCGCGATGAACGACATCATCGCGTTGAAATTCCATATCTCGCTGAACGCGACGACCTGGATCGGGCGCATCGGCATGGTCGTATTGCCACCGATCGTCTACTTCTTCGCCTACCGATGGGCCGTCGGCCTGCAGCGCAGCGACCGTGCGGCGCTCGAGCACGGCATCGAAACCGGCATCATCAAACGCTTGCCGCACGGCGCCTACATCGAGCTGCACCAGCCGCTCGGCCCCGTCGACGACCACGGCCATCCGTTGCCGCTGGAGTACCAGGGCGCCCCGGTGCCCACCAAGGTCAACCGGCTCGGCTTGGCCGGCTCGCCGGGCTCCGGCAGCTTCCTGTACGCCGACCCCGTGTCCGAAGACGCCGCGCTCTCCGAAGCAAGCCACGCCGCCGAACAACGCGCCCTCACCGCACTGCGGGAGCACCAGGACGGCAGCGGGGCGTCCAGTGGCTCACCGAACGGCCAGAACTAGCGAGATCTCACCCGGCCAATGTGCGGCGCAGCTGCCGCACCTGGCGCCACGGAACTAGCGGCATGACCAGCGTGACGACTCCGGCGATCCCGTAGCTGGTCCACGAGAAGGCCTCGTGACCAATCGCCATCAGGTAGGTCGCGGCCGCGACCGCGAGCAGGGCGGCCCCCATCGTGCCCATCAATGCGGCGGTGCCGCGCAACCAGATCCGGTCCACCGTCGCCTCCGGCAATGCCGCCCGTAACGGGGTCAATCGCTCGGTACGGCCCGGCGGGGTGATGGTCCGCGTCGGAGCAGTCCCGGACCGAATCGGCTGTCCACTCACGGTGCGTGTCGGCGTCCCGGCCGATCGCGCAACCGGCCCGTCCCGAGTGACGCGCCGGGCGCGCAACAGCATCGGGATCGCCGCCAGGATGACCAGCGCAGAAATGACGATGATGGCGTAGAGCACGGACGACGAGTGTGGATTCCCCTTGGCGTCGTGGAAGCCGCGCCCGAGGTCCATCAGCGCCACGGTGGCCGCGACGCTCATCCCCACCAGTGCCAGCCAGACGGCGGCGCAGACCCCGACCAGGATGCGATCGCCGGTAACCGGCGCAACCCTGCTCCACGGACCCCATCCTGCGGGGTACCTGTCGGCCATTAGCAGCTCGCCTGCGGTTGGTTGTTCTCGTTCGACGACAACACCGTTCCGTCACTGGCGGTGATCTTGCAGTTAAGCTTGCTCAGCCGCAGCAAACTCGTCGCCTCTATCGAACCGACGTCGGACTGCGATATCGGGGTGAGCGTGATCGTCCACGGGATGTAGACGTTGGGCAGGGTCCGTCGCATTCCGGAGGCATCTGTGTAGGTGATCGTGATCTGATCGAACGGCGCTTTGGTGCCGGTCACTGAGTACGTGTACTGCCGAGGCGCGGCAGGGGTGGACGGGGCCGGCGGCGCCGGTGCCGGCGCTGGAGCGGGGGCCGGTGCCGGCGCTGGTGCCGGTACGGGTGCAGGCGGCGCTTCGGCCGGCGGCGGTGGCGGCGGCGCCTCGCTGCTCGGCGGTGGCGGTGGCGGCGCCTCGCTGGTCGGCGGTGAAGGCGGCGCAGGCGGGGGCGTTGTGACGATGATCTGGTCCTGCATCGGCGGTGTCGACGTGGGCGTGATGCCGGGCGTCGCCAGCTTGTTGGTGTCGGTGCGAGCGAATAGCAGCGATACCGACGCCACCAGGGCGATCGCTGCGACAATCGCGGCGATGCCGACAACCCACGGCCAACGTGGCGACGTGGCTTGTTCGTCGGCTGGCTCGTCGTAGCTCTCGTAGTCGTAGAGATCCAAGTCGACTGGCACGTACGGGCCGCTGGTCACATGTTCGGCCTCCGGAGCCGAGTAAGCCTGGGAGTAGGTATCCGTCTGCGCCGTCTCGTTGCGCTCTTCGGCCCTCTCCCCCGTCAACTCTTTACCGAATTCGCTGTCGCCTTGCCTGGGCTCGGCGACGGAGTCCAGTTGGTCGGACTCCGGTCCTGGTGGATTCGGCCCGCTCATGCCTGCCTGTCCTGTTCGACTACTTCACCGGCACGCACGGCACTAAGGCTGTGGCTGAACGCGCGCTCCGGACGTTTCTCAGTGTGCCTGGCGAAACCCTACCCAACCGGTCCCTGGACAGCCTTCTCGGTGAAGGGGTCACGGACGAAGTGATGCCCTGATTGTGACCTTGGCCGAACCTCGCCGGTGGGTGACTAATGCTTTTCGGGCCCGAGGTAGTACTCGAAGACCAGTCCGGCCACCGAACTCAGCACAAAAACCACCCCGGCGACGATCAACCACGGCAACCACAAGGCGATGCCGACGGCAGCTACCGAACCCGACAGCGCGACGAGAACCGGCCACCAGCTGTGCGGGCTGAAAAAGCCCAGTTCCCCTGCGCCGTCGCTGATCTCAGCGCCCTCATAGTCCTCCGGGCGGGTGTCGAGCCGACGAGCCACGAACCGGAAGAACGTCGCCACGATCAGCGCCATCCCACCGGTCAGCGCGAGCGCCGTCGTGCCGGCCCACTCGATTCCGCCGGTGCCGAACAAGCTGGTCAGTATGCCGTAGAGCACCGCGCAGAAGACGAAGAACGCGGCCACGAATTCGAACAGCCTGGCTTCGATATGCATCGGCTTCCTACTTACTCGCTTGGGGCGCGCGCTCGCCCCGGCGGGCATCGAACGGGTGCGTGGTGACCGCGACCGGCGATTGGGCGATCGCCTGTAAGGCCTGGGCATTGTTCTTACCGGCGATCCGCTGCTGCAGGTAGGCCTTGAAGTCGTTGGGCTGCACCACCCGGACCTCGAAGTTCATCATCGAGTGATAAGTGCCACACATTTCGGCGCAGCGGCCGACAAACGCACCGGTCTTGGTGATCTCGGCAACCTGGAAGACGTTGACCGAATGATTTTCGTGCGGATAGGGCATCACGTCGCGTTTGAAAAGGAACTCGGGCACCCAAAAAGAGTGGACGACGTCGGCCGAAGCCAGCTGGAACTCGATTCGCTTGCCCACCGGCAGCACCAATACCGGGATCTCGGAGCTGGTGCCCAGCGTCTCGACCTTGTCGTAGTTCAGATAGCTGCGGTCTGCGATGCCGATTCCGTGGTCGGGACCGGGAAGCTGTTCGCCCTGCTTGTTCCGGGCTTCCGACTTGGCGGCTACCGCCGCTTTACGGGCCGGGTCGGCGCCGTCGTATTTGAACGTGCCGTCCTTGAAATCAATCTTCTGGTAGCCGAACTTCCAGTTCCACTGGAAGGGCGTGACATCGACGACGACCTCTGGGTCAGAAGCCAGGTGCAGCATCTTCTCCTGCACCACCACAGTGAAGTAGAACAGCACCGAGATGATCAGGAACGGTGTGACGGTCAGCGCTAACTCGAGCGGCATGTTATAGCCGAACTGGCGGGGCAACTCGGTGTCGGTGGCCTTGTGGCGGTGAAACGCGCTGGACCAGAAGATCAGGCCCCAGACGATGACGCCGACCACCAGGGAGGCGATCACCGCGCCGATCCACAGCTGCCGGTTGAAGTCGGCCTCCGGGGTAATGCCCCTCGGCCAGCCCATGCCCAAAGCCTCCGACCAACTGCACCCGCTGAGCGCGACCGCGAGCATGCCAAGCACGCCGGCCAGCACCGCCAGCCGAAGCCGCCGGGAGACTGCGGAGCGGCTCTTTAACGAGCCCTGCGAACGGCCTGGTCCGCGAGGTGTCACCGTGGCGCCTCCTGAATCACAAGCTGAATCGACAGAAAGTCGAATACTACGCAGCGTAAACCACGCGGTGTTGCGACGCCGTGGCGGAGTCCCCCGGCCTGTCATTGCGGCATACTGGGCGCGATGTGTGGACTGCTGGCCTTCGTGAGCGCCGAGGCCGGCGGCGACGGTTCGATCTCTTCGGGCTCGGCCGCCGATGCTGCCGGCGCCGTCGCCCGCGCATCTCACCTGATGCGCCACCGCGGACCCGACGAGCCGGGCACCTGGGCCGACCCCGGCGGGACCGTCGTGTTCGGCTTCAATCGGCTGTCCATCATCGACATCGCGCATTCGCACCAACCGCTGCGCTGGGGTCCACCGGAAAGCCCGAGCCGCTACGAGTTGGTGTTCAACGGCGAGATCTACAACTACCTGGAGCTGCGCGCCGAGCTTGCTGAGCGCCACGGCGCCGTCTTCGCCACCGACGGCGACGGTGAGGCGATCGTCGCCGCCTACCACCACTGGGGTGCAGACGCCCTGCCCCGGCTGCGGGGCATGTTCGCGTTCGCGCTGTGGGACACCGATAACGGCGAATTATTCTGCGCCCGTGATCCTTTCGGCATCAAACCGCTGTTCATGGCGACCGGAACCGGTGGCACCGCAGTGGCCAGCGAAAAGAAATGTCTGCTGGAGCTGGCCGACCTGATCGGGTTCGACACCGCAATCGACTTGCGCGCGGTTCAGCACTACACGGTGTTGCAGTACGTGCCCGAACCCGAGACTTTGCACCTCGGCGTGCGCCGGCTCGAATCCGGCTGCTATACGCGGATTCGTCCCGGCACGGCCGCCCCTCAGGCCACCCGCTACTTCACGGCGCGCTTCAGCGCGACACCGCTCACCCGGGATACCGAAAAGGCCCGCTATGACGAGATCACCGCGGTTTTGGAGGACTCGGTCGCCAAACACATGCGCGCCGACGTCACCGTTGGCGCCTTCCTGTCGGGAGGCATCGACTCGACGGCGATCGCGGCGTTGGCCATCCGGCACAACCCGAGCCTGATCACCTTCACCACCGGGTTCGAGCGTGAGGGATTCTCCGAGATTGACGTCGCGGCCGCGTCGGCGGAGGCGATCGGTGCGCGGCACATCGCCAAGGTGGTGGCACCCGACGAGTTCGTCGCCGCCTTGCCTGAAATCGTTTGGTATCTCGACGAGCCGGTGGCCGACCCGGCCCTGGTGCCGCTGTACTTTGTCGCCCGCGAGGCGCGAAAGCATGTCAAGGTGGTGCTCTCCGGAGAGGGCGCCGACGAGCTTTTCGGCGGCTACACCATCTACCGTGAACCGTTGTCGCTCAAGCCTTTCGACTACCTGCCCGGACCGCTGCGACGGTCGATGGGCACGTTGTCCAAGCCGCTGCCGGAGGGCATGCGCGGCAAAAGCCTGCTGCACCGCGGATCGCTGACGCTGGAGCAGCGCTACTACGGCAACGCCCGCAGTTTCTCCGACGCGCAGCTGCGCGCCGTACTGCCTGGATTCCGGCACGATTGGACGCACACCGATGTGACAGCACCGCTGTACGCCGAATCCGCCGAGTGGGACCCGGTAGCCCGCATGCAATACATCGACCTGTTCACCTGGCTGCGCGGCGACATTCTGGTCAAGGCCGACAAGATGACGATGGCCAACTCCCTGGAGCTTCGGGTGCCGTTCCTGGATCCCGAGGTGTTCGCGGTCGCGTCCCGGTTGCCGGTGCAGGCCAAGATCACCCGCACCACCACGAAGTACGCGCTACGACGCGCGCTGGAGCCTGTCGTTCCGCCGCACGTACTCAATCGGCCGAAGCTGGGCTTCCCGGTCCCCATCCGGCACTGGCTGCGCGCCGGCCCGCTGCTGGAATGGGCCCACGAGATGCTGAACTCCTCAGCAACCGACCATCTGATCGAGATGTCGGCCGTCCGCCGAATGCTCGATGAACACCGTTGTGGCGAAGGCGATCACAGTCGCAGATTGTGGACACTGCTGATCTTCATGCTGTGGCATGCGATCTTCGTCGAGCATAGCGTGGTGCCGCACATCAGCGAACCGCAATACCCGGTGCAGCTCTGAACCCCTTCTGTGCCGCATGGTTCGCCGAGACTTAAATCTCTGCGACACGCCTCGGCGTGTCGCCGCAACCGGTTAAGTGTCGCGGAAAGAAGCCAAACTGAATTAGTCCAGGACAGCGGCGATTTCGGCGGCGGCGTCGTTGCCGTAGGCGTCCGCTAACCGAGTCTTGGCGACCTGGCCGTCCCACTCCCACTCCTGGGTGCCGGTGGACTCCAGCACGAGCACGGCGACCAGCGAGCCCAACTGCGCCGAACGCTCCAGGCTGAGTCCGCCACTGCGCCCGGTCAGGAAACCGGCACGAAACGCGTCGCCGACGCCGGTTGGGTCGGTCTGGTTAGTCTCGGGCACCACGCCGACGTGCATGCATTCGCCGTCCCGGTCGACGATGTCGACGCCCTTGGCGCCAAGTGTGGTCACCCGCAAGTCCACCTTCTTCAATACCTCGGCTTCTGACCAGCCGGTCTTCGACAGCAACAACTCCCACTCGTAATCATTGGTGAACAGGTACGCGGCGCCGCCGACGAGCTTGTTGATCTCCTCGCCCGACAGCCGGGGCAACTGCTGCGAGGGGTCGGCGGCGAAAGCCAAGCCGAGCTTGCGGCACTCCTCGGTGTGCACCAGCATCGCGTCCGGGTCATTGGCGCCGATGATGACCAGGTCCGGCTTGCCGAATGACGAGACGACATCGGCGAGCTTGATGTTGCGGGCCTCGGACATCGCGCCGGGGTAGAACGACGCGATCTGAGCCATGTCGAGGTCGGTGGTGCAAACGAAACGCGCGGTGTGCGCGGTTTCGGAGACCAGGACATGGTCGGTGTTGACGCCGTGCGCCTGCAGCCATTTGCGGTAGTCGTCGAAGTCGTCGCCGACCGCCCCGACCAGCGCGGCGTCGCCCCCGAGTACCCCGATCGCGAAGGCGATGTTGCCAGCTACCCCGCCGCGGTGGATCACCAGGTCGTCGACGAGGAAGCTGAGCGAAACCTTCTGCAGATGGTCGGCGAGCAGCTGTTCGGAGAACCGGCCCGGGAAGCGCATCAGATGGTCAGTTGCAATGGAACCGGTCACCGCGATCGTCACGAAATGTCCCCTTCATTACTAACTTCGGCTAACTAAGCCTACCCACGGGTCGCGGCTGACGGTGCAGCGCGGGACGAGGCCCGCTAGCCTCCGTAGAGAGAAAGCGACCCGAAAAGAGCTGCCTATGCTTGGTCCGTGTTCGCCGGATCACCGACTTGGCGCCGACGGACCGCCGGTGAGCGACCCTCATCCCGGTCAGCCAACCTACGCCGGATCGCCGGTGAGCGGACCGGTCGAGGCGGCGCCTCCGGGGGCCGCCTATCCGGGTCTTCTGCCACCGCCGGTCGGCTACCCGAAACGCCGCGGTCGACGGCTGGTCGTCGCCGCTGTGGTGACGGTGGTGCTGGTTGCCGGCTTGATCACGGCGATCGCGCGCGGTGCGCACGACGGCCCGTCGACCGCGGGCGCGTTCTCCGGCGCGGCGGCGAAAGCGGCGATCCAGGGCTATCTGGATGCACTTGAGCACCGCGACACCGACACGATCGCGCGTAACTCGATGTGCGGAATTTACGACGCCGTGCGGGACCGTCGAGCCGACCAGGCGCTGGCCAAGCTCAGCAGCGACGCGTTCCGCAAGCAGTTCACCGAGGCGCACGTGACCTCGATCGACAAGATCGTGTACTGGTCGGACTACCAGGCCCAAGTGTTGTTCAGCATGCGCGTCACGCCTACGAGCGGCGGCGCCGCTCGCGGACAAATACAGGGCATCGCGCAATTACTCAACCAGCACAACCAGCTGCTGGTGTGCTCCTACGTGCAGCGACCGGCAGGCAGCTACTAGCAAGGAGTCAGTTGAAGGAATCACCGCAGGCGCACGAGCCGGCGGCGTTGGGATTGTCGATGGTAAAGCCCTGCTTTTCGATGGTGTCGACGAAGTCGATGGAGGCGCCCTGCACGTAGGGTGCGCTCATCCGGTCCACGGTCAGCGTCACGCCGCCGAATTCCGCGGTCAGGTCACCGTCGAGCGAGCGGTCGTCGAAGAACAAGTTGTACCGCAGACCCGCGCATCCACCGGGCTGGACCGCAATGCGCAGCGCCAGGTCGTCGCGCCCCTCCTGCTCCAAAAGTGACTTCGCCTTGGCTGCCGCGGCATCGGTCAAGGTCACGCCATGCGTCTTGGTGGCCAACTCGTCCTGAACAGTCATTGCTTCTCCCTATAAGTGCCTACACGGCCAAATCGTTGTTGCGTCAGTGGATGAAGTGGATGGATCAGCCCGCCAGGCGAAACCCCGGACAAACCCACCTCTTCAAAGGTACCTTGTCGTGCCGCTATTCCCGAGTCGCGCGGCCACACAAGAAGCCAGGCCCATCAGCTGGTTGGCCGCGTCGACCAGGGCCAGCCGCGCCGAACCGGCGTAGTCGGCGATCGAGTAGGCGGCCAGAATGCCCGCCGATTGCGACGCCAGGCGGTCGAGATCTACCCGGCCAGCCATCACCACGATCGGTACCTGCTGTGATCGTGCCGCCTCGGCGAGCGCGCCGACCACCTTGCCGTGCAGCGACTGGTCGTCGAGTCGGCCCTCACCGGTGATCACCAGGTCGGCGGCGGCGATGTCGTTGGCCAGGCCAGTGCGCTCGGCGATGATCGATGCACCCGATTCGCACCGGCCGCCCAGTGCGAGCAGCGCCGCCCCGATGCCACCGGCGGCCCCGGCGCCTGCTTGTGCGCTGACCGACCGGCCGGCGGCCGCGTCCAGCTCAGCGGCCCACTCGGCGAGCCGCTGTTCCAGCGCCGCCACGGTGTCGGCATCCGCTCCCTTCTGTGGCCCGAATATCGCCGCGGCCCCCCACGGCCCCAGCAGCGGGTACTCGACGTCGGACGCAGCGATCAGCTCCACACCGGCAAGCCGCTGTCGGCCCGCCGCAAGCCCGCCCAGCTCGTCGACCAGTCCGCGGCCGCCGTCGGTACTGGCGCTGCCGCCCAGGCCGACGACGATCCGCGCGGCTCCCGACCGCAGGGCCGCGGCGATGAGCTGGCCAACCCCTCTGCTGTGCGCGCCGAGCGCCGTTTGCGGTGTCGGCGGACCGCCGAGGCGAGCTGACCCGCACGCTTGCGCGCATTCGAGGTATGCCGTCGCCGACTCGGTGTCCAGCACCCACTCGGCTAGCACGTCGTCGTCCAGCGGCCCGGATACCTCGAGGCGCCGTCGCTCCCCCAACCGGCCGGCCAGGACGTCGACGAAGCCCGGACCGCCGTCGGATTGCGGCGCGATGGTGAACCGATCGTCGGGGCGCGCCCGGTTCCAGCCCGCCGCGATCGCCGCGGCGGCCTCGACCGCGGTCAAGCTGTCGCCGTAGCTATCGGGGGCGACCAGCACCCGCAGGATCGCCGGCACCAGCGCTGTCGCGGGTGCGATACCGCCGGCCTCAGTCGCCGACCCGCTCATGTCAGCAAGAGTAGGGACCGCTGCGGGACGGCGCACCTGAAGTAACCTGGCGAACGTGAAACTGCTGCGCCGGAAAAAACGCGACGACGGCGGCGCCCAGATACCGGGGGAGGCGGACGACACCTCCTCGGCGGACGCGTCATCCCATGGTTCGCAAAAAACTGCTCCCAAGGGACGCCCCACACCCAGACGCAGCGCCGCCGCCCGGCGCAAGGGTCCGGTCGCTCCGGCGCCGATGACCGCCGCCGAGGCCCGGGCCCGGCGAAAGTCGTTGAAAGATTCCAAGCTCAGCCGCGAGGAACGACGGGCCGCCAGTGCGGCCCGTCGCGCCCGGATGGCCGAGCAGCGGGACCGCATGATGGCCGGCGACGAGCGTTACCTGCTGGCACGCGACAAGGGCCCGGTTCGCCGGTTCGTCCGCGACGTGGTGGACGCCCGCCGCAACGTGCTCGGGCTGTTCATGCCGTCGGCGCTGACGCTGCTGTTCGTGATGTTCGCCGTCCCGCAACTGCAGCTCTACATTTCGCCTGCGATGATGGTGCTGATGGTCCTGATGCTGCTCGACGCGGTCATTTTGGGCCGCAAAATCGCCAGGCGGGTCGACGAGAAGTTTCCGAACGACACCGAACCTCGTTGGAGACTAGCCCTCTACGCTGCCGGCCGGGCGTCCCAGATGCGCCGCATGCGAGCGCCTCGGCCCCAAGTCGAGCACGGCGCCAGTGTCGAGTAACCCTCGCCTGGATATTTGATCTGCCGTGCGAACCCTGGCGCTCGGCGGGATCAAGTCGGGCAAGTCCCGCTGGGCGGAGGCGGCCGTCGCCGAGTCGCTCGGAGCGGGTGAGCCGGTACGGTACCTGGCGACTGGTTCGGTAACTGACAACGACCCGGCCTGGGTGCGGCGGATCGCCGTGCACCGCGATCGCAGGCCGCGGCACTGGTCAACGGTGGAAAGCCACGACATCGCAACACAATTGCGCGAGCCACCGGCCGTTCCCACTTTGATCGACGACGTCGGCGGCTGGTTGACCGCCGCTTTGGATCGCCGCGGCTGGGCGGGCGGCGCCGTCTCGGCCGACATCGACGAGATGCTCGCGGCGGTGGCCTCGTTCCGTGCGCCGCTGGTTTTGGTCAGCCACGAGGTTGGACTCAGCATCGTGTCGGCGACGGTGTCCGGCCGCCGGTTCACCGACGAGTTGGGCGCTCTCAACCAGCGGCTGGCCGCGGTGTGCGATCACGTGGTGCTGATGGTGGCCGGGCAGCCGTTGCACATCAAGCCGTCGCGGCTGTGCTGATGTTCCCGCCGGTCGTGCCGCCCGATACGGTCGCCGCCGCGGCCGCCCGCGCCCGCCAGGACACCCTGACCAAGCCGTCGGGCGCGCTAGGACGGCTCGAAGATCTGTCAGTATGGGTGGCATCGTGTCAAGGTCGTTGTCCGCCAAAGCAGTTCGAACGGGCCCGGGTAGTGGTGTTCGCCGGCGACCATGGGATCGCGCGGTGGGGGGTGTCGGCCTATCCGCCGGAGGTCACCGGTCAGATGGTCGCCAACGTCGTCGCCGGCGGCGCTGCGATCAATGCGCTGGCGGACATCGCCGGGGCGACGGTGCGCGTCGCCGACCTGGCCGTGGACGCCGACCCGCCCTCGCCGGAGATCGGTGCGCATAAGGTGCGGCGCGCCAGCGGCGACATCGCGGTAGAGGATGCGCTGACCCACCAGGAGACCCTCGACGCGATTGACGCCGGCCGCCAGATCGCCGACCAAGAGGTCGACGCCGGCGCCGACTTTCTCATCGCCGGCGACATGGGCATCGGAAACACCACCGCCGCGACCGTTCTGACCGCGGCGTTGGCGGGCATCGAGCCGGTCGTCGCCGTCGGCTACGGCACGGGTATAGATGACGCCGGCTGGGCCCGCAAAACCGCGGCGGTGCGTGATGCGATGTTTAGGGCCGAGCCGGTGTTATCCGATCCGGTGGCGCTGCTGGCGCGTTGCGGCGGTGCTGATCTGGCCGGGCTGGCCGGCTTTTGTGCGCAGGCCGCAATCCGGCGCACGCCGCTATTGCTGGATGGCTTGGCGGTGACGGCTGCGGCTCTGATCGCCGAGCGGCTGGCCCCAGGGGCGCGGCTGTGGTGGCAGGCTGGTCACCTTTCGACCGAACCGGCGCACGCGCCGGCCCTGGCCCAGCTCGGGTTGGATCCGATCGTGGACCTGAGAATGCGGCTGGGTGAAGGTACCGGCGCGACGGTGGCGCTGCCGGTGCTGCGGGCAGCGGTGGCCGCGTTGACGTCGATGGCCAGCTTTGCCAGCGCCAACGTCTCCAACCGCGCCGACCGCTCTGTTCCCCCACCGTGATCAAGTCGCTGGCAACGGCTTTCGCGTTCGAGACCGTCCTGCCGGTGCCGGGCACATCGCACCGGCCGCTGGGCGGCGGTGCGATGACAGTGCTGCCGGTCGTCGGGATGGCGCTCGGTGCGCTGGCGGCGGCCGTGACATGGGCGAGCGCGCTGGCGTTCGGCTCGGGCAACCCGCTGACCGGCTTGCTGGCGGTGGCGGCCCTGCTGGCGGCGACCCGTGGCCTGCATATCGACGGCGTTGCCGACACCGCCGACGGGCTGGGCTGTTACGGGCCGCCGGAACGCGCGCTGCAGGTGATGCGCGACGGGTCGACCGGGCCGTTCGGAGTGGCGGCCGTCGTTGTGGTGATCACGCTGCAGGGGCTGGCTTTCGCGGCGCTGGGCGCCGTGCCGATCGTGGTCGCCGTCTCCGCCGGCCGGGTGGCGGCGGTGCTGGCCAGCCGCCGCTGCCTGCCGGCGGCGCCGGGCAGCGCGCTGGGCGCGCGGGTCGCCGGAACCCAGTCCGCGGCCGTGGTCACCGCCTGGGTCGTCGTGCTGCTCGCGGCGGCCGTGGCGGCGGACCGGCAGCCGTGGCAGGGACCGGCGGCGGTGCTGGGCGGGCTGGCCTGCGGCGCCGCGTTGGTCGGCCGCTGTGTGCGCCGTTTCGGCGGCATCAGCGGCGACGTGCTCGGCGCCGCGATCGAATTGACCACGACGGTGACCGCGGTATTGCTGGCAGCGTTTGTGCGGCTCTAGCCGTCCGTCAGCCCAGCGTCGACATCCAGCCGTGGGTGTCGGCAAAGGTTCCGCGCTGAATGCCGGTCAGCGTGTCACGCAACGCCATCGTCACCTCGCCGGATTCCCCGTCGCCGATGGTGAATTCGCTCTCGCCGTACTTCACATGCGAAATCGGGGTGATGACCGCGGCGGTGCCGCACGCGAACACCTCGCTGATCTCACCGGCGGCGGATTTCTTCTGCCACTCGTCGATATCGATCTTGCGCTCCTCGACGGCAAAGCCGGCGTCAGTTGCCAACTGCAGCAACGAATCCCGGGTGATGCCCGGCAAAAGCGAGCCGGACAGCTCAGGGGTGACCAGCCGGGCCGATCCGCCGCTGCCGAACACGAAGAAGATGTTCATCCCGCCCATCTCTTCGATGTAGCGGCGTTCGACGGCATCCAGCCACACCACCTGCTCACAGCCGTTCTCGGCGGCTTCGACTTGCGCCACCAACGACGCGGCGTAGTTTCCGCCGAACTTCGCCGCACCGGTTCCGCCCGGGCTGGCGCGCACGTATTGCGTTGACACCCACACGGCGACCGGCTTGATGCCGTGCTTGAAGTACGCGCCGGACGGCGAGGCGATCACCAGATAGCGATACCGCTTCGCCGGGCGCACCCCCAGGCCCGGTTCGGTGGCGAAGACAAACGGCCGCAGGTACAACGACTCCTCGCCGCCGGCGGGCGGAACCCATGCCTTGTCGACGGCGATCAGTTGCCGCAACGACTCGACGAACAGTTCCTCGGGCAGTTCAGGGATCGCGATCCGCCGCGCCGAGGACCGCATCCGCGCGGCGTTGGCCTCGGCGCGGAAAGCCACGATCGACCCGTCCGGCCACCGGTAAGCCTTCAGTCCTTCAAATATCTCCTGCGCGTAATGCAGCACGATCGCCGACGGATCCAGCTCGATCGGGCCATAGCCGATGACCCGCGCATCGTGCCAGCCCTGTCCGTCGGTGTAATCGATCGACACCATGTGGTCGGTGTGATATCTGCCGAAACCGGGGTCGGCCAGTATCGCGTCACGTGCCTTGTCGCTGGTCGGGTGTGCGGTGCCCAAAACCGTGAACTCGAGGGCGTCGCCGACGCGGGTCATCTTGCGATTGTATAGCCGGGCGCTACCGGGTTTTTGGTTCGACAAACGGTGGACGCACGACTTCGCATCCAACCGCGCGACCCCGAACGTCGACGGCCACATGCTGACCGTCCTCGACGCTGGCGTCGCTGTCGATGAGTGCCAGCGCGATACCGGTTTTCAACGTCGGAGAAAACGTGCCCGACGTGGTGACCCCGACCTTGCGCTCACCGTCGAGCACAGTCAGCTCTGCTCGCAGCACGCCGCGGCCCACTGCGCGCAGGCCGCGCAACAGCCGACGCGGACCCTCCCGCTTTTCCGCTAGCAGTGCGTCACGGCCGAAGAACGCATCCTTCTTCCAGCCGATCGCCCAACCGCATCGGGCCTGCAGCGGCGAGATATCGGCCGAAAGTTCATGACCGTGCAGCGGGTAGCCCATCTCGGTGCGCAGCGTGTCACGCGCCCCGAGACCCGCCAACTGCCCGCCAGCTCGCGTAATAGCGGCAACGAGCGCATCGAACACCACACCGGCGGATCCCCAAGGGGGCAGCAGCTCATAGCCTTGCTCCCCGGTGTATCCGCTGCGGCAAACCCGCACTGGCACGTGCCGGAAACTCGCGTCCGCATAGCCCATGTAGTCCATGGAAGTCGGTAGCCCCAACTCGGCGAGCACGTCCGCCGACCGCGGCCCCTGCACCGCCAGCACCGCATAAGAGCGATGCTCGTCGGTGATGGTGAGCCCGGCGGGCGCAGCTTTCTGCAGGGCCGCGACTACTGCAGCGGTGTTTGCAGCGTTGGGCACCAGGAAGATCTCTTCGGGCCCAACATAATAGGCGATCAGGTCGTCGATGACCCCGCCAGAGTCGTTGCAGCACAATGTATATTGCGCCTTTCCCGGCTCGATGCGGTTCAAGTCGTTGGTGAGCGCCGAGTTGACGAATTCTGCCGCACCGGGTCCACGGACCAACGCCTTGCCCAGGTGGCTAACGTCGAACAAGCCGACCGTGGTGCGGGTTGCGGTGTGCTCGCTGACAGTGCCCGCATACGACACCGGCATCAGCCAGCCGCCGAACTCCGCGAAGCTGGCGCCGAGCTCGCGATGGCGTTCCTCCAGTGGTCCGTGCGATAAGTGGTCGGTCACGGCATTCGACCTTAATCCGGGCCGTCACTGGCACACTTGGCCAGGTGGCCGTTTCCTTGCCATCCACCGCGAACATCTGGTCAGCACCCGAACGTTTATCGAGGGCGTGGTAAGCGGTCCGGCGGCCAGCCTGGTGTGTGGCGTCGGTTTCGCGGACCTGTCCGGCTTCACCGCGCTGACCCAGAGGATGACACCCGCGGAGTTGTCGGCAATGCTCACCGAATTCGGCGCCACCGTCACCGACGTGGTGCACGCCTGCGGCGGACGGGTGGTGAAGTTCCTCGGCGATGCCGTGATGTGGGTGAGCTCGGACCCGTAGCGGCTGGCCAAAGCAGCGCTGGACCTCGTCGACCATCCCCGCGCCCGCGAAGCCGGACTGCACGTGCGCGCCGGTCTCGGTTACAGCGAAATCGTGGCCGTCAATGGCGACTACTTCGGCAACGCGGTTAACCTGGTCGCCCGGCTGGTGGCGGCTGCATCGCCCGGGCAGATCCTGGCCGCCGCGGAGGTCCACGAGCAACTAGCAGACTGGCCGGCAATTATCCAGAAACCGTTGCAACTCAAGGGTTTCGATGAACCCGTCGTGGCCTATGACCTGCACGGGGACGTTCGTCGTTAAGGTTGGTGCTCGTGAGCACACAACCCGGTTACCCTGCCCCCGCTGTCACCGTCGCCTCCTCGCTGCCACGCCGCAGCGCCGGCTCGGCGGTGTTGATCGTCCCGGTGGTCTCCTGCGGAGACGAGGATCAGCCGGGTGCCCTGGTTGCCGCCGGTGAGCCTTTTCTGCCGGCCGAGGCCGTCGCCGAGATCGAGGCGGGGCTGCGGGCGTTGGCCGCCACCGGTGCCAGTGAGCAGGTAAACCGCTTGGTGATCACGTCGCTGCCGGTGGCCAGCGTCCTGACGGTCGGACTGGGCACGCGGCGCGACGAGTGGCCTGCCGACACGATCCGCCGTGCAGCCGGCACGGCAGCGCGCTCGCTGGGCAGTGCCGAGGCGGCCATCACCACGCTGACGGCCTGGGACCTGGAGGCAGCGGTGGAAGGACTGATTCTGGGCAGCTACCGGTTCACCGAGTTCCGCACCGACAAGACGGCGCCAAAAGACCCGGGGCTGCGCAAGATCACGGCGTTGTCCACCGCCAAGAACGCCAAAGCGCAAGCTGCTCATGCGACGGCGGTCGCGACCGCCGTCGCCACCGCCCGTGACCTCGTCAACACGCCGCCCAGCCACCTGTTTCCAGCTGAATTAGCTAAGCGGGCAAAGGCTTTGGGCGAATCAGTTGGTCTCGAGGTCGAGGTGCTCGACGAGGATTCGCTGCAAAAGCAGGGCTACGGCGGGGTGTTCGGCGTCGGCAAGGGTTCATCGCGGCCGCCGCGACTGGTGCGGCTGACGCACCGCGGGTCGCGACTGGCCAAGAACCCGAACCAGGCCCGCAAAGTTGCGCTGGTCGGTAAGGGCATCACTTTCGACACCGGCGGCATCTCGATCAAGCCTGCGGCGTCGATGCACTACATGACGTCGGACATGGGCGGTGCCGCGGCGGTCATCGCGACCGTGACGCTGGCCGCCCAGCGCGGCCTGCCGATCGATGTGACCGCCACGGTGCCGGTGGCCGAGAACATGCCGTCGTCGACCGCCCAGCGGCCGGGTGACGTGCTGACGCAGTACGGCGGGACCACCGTCGAGGTGCTCAACACCGACGCCGAGGGCCGGCTGATCCTCGCCGACGCGATCGCGCGGGCCTGCGAAGACGGCCCGGACTATCTGATTGAGACGTCGACGCTGACCGGTGCGCAGACGGTGGCGCTGGGCTCGCGCACACCCGGGGTGATGGGCAGTGACGCGTTCCGCGACCGGGTAGCCGCCATGTCGCAGCGCGTTGGCGAGAACGGGTGGCCGATGCCGCTGCCCGACGAACTCAAGGACGACTTGAAGTCGACGGTGGCCGACCTGGCCAATGTCAGCGGGCAGCGCTTCGCCGGCATGCTGGTGGCGGGCGTATTCCTGCGCGAATTCGTTGCCGACGGGGTGGCCTGGGCGCACATCGACATCGCCGGGCCGGGCTACAACACCGGCAGCCCTTGGGGTTACACCCCCAAAGGAGGCACCGGTGTTCCGACCCGCACCATGTTCGCCGCGCTGGAGGACATCGCGCGAAACGGGTAAGCCCGCCGAATGTGGGGTTGTGTCACGCTTTCGGGCGGAAAGCGTGACTCGTTCCATACCCGCTGCACACTGCTTTTCGAAACCCCGGCGACCTCGGCCACCGTCGGTGTGCTCCAATGCGTCTGGCCCTGCGGGTGGCTATCCTTGGTGAGTGTCACGATCGTCTCGATCATGGCATCTGGGATCGAGGACTTGCGGCCTCGGCCCTCACGGACCTGGCCGAACTTGACCAAACCGTCCTGGGCGAACCGGGTGCGCCAGTTAGCCAATGCGGGCACGGGTTTGCTCGTACCGCAAATCACACCAATTCATTGCCAATTATTTGTGCGACACACCACTAGCCTGCCCGGGCAGGGCAACAGAAGAGTGGGGGAGTCACCGCTGCGTCACCGGCGGAAGCGCTGTTTCTGCTCGGTGGCCTCGCCGGCCGTCATAAGTCCGGAGTCGGCCAGCTTGGCGAGCAGCGATTGCGCCCGCGCGGCGATCTCACGCAGCTCGGCAGCGATCTCCGCGACCGGCTCGGCCTGAGACGGCGCCGGCGGCTTCGCAATGGGCCGTTTAGGCACTCCGGTGGGGTGGTTGTCGCGTCCGAGCGACGCAGTGCTGCCGACGGCGCCCCCGGCCGCCCCGGCAAGGCCCATACTGCTGAAAATATTGCCGGAAGTCCCCGCTGTCACTTCGGGAACGGCTGCTGCGGCGGCCGGCAGTGTGTAGCCGGCCGGGCGAATTTCGGGCGCCGCGACCGTCCAACCCGACGGTACCGATAGCGCGCCGACCGTGCGTCCTTCGCCCATGCCCGCGGCCATCGATTGCAGCGACGGCGCGTCCGACGGTGCCCCGATACCGCCGGCGCCGCCGACGATCCATTGTGGCAGCATCGTCCCACCTGCCCCGTTGCCGGTGAACGGCCCCTTGTGGTCGGCGTAGTCACGGTCGGCGTTGATCAGCAGAGCTCGAAACGTCGTTCCTACCGACGTGAACGACCCCGCCGCAGCCGTCGCGGCAGCGGTGGCAGCGGTGGATGCGACGGGAACGTCGGCGGACGTCAGGGGAATGAGGATCGCTGTCAAGAGCGTAAGCAGCGCTTCGGGAGTCGCCCCTGAAGGAGGCGCCGTCGCTGCTGCCGGTGCCGCCGCAAGCCCTTGCAGCACGTGAGGAATCGCCGCCATAAACTGCGGTCCCTTCGACACGACCGACTGGCCGGCCGCGGCGGCTTGGCCGGCCGCGCCGGCCGGATTGGTGGTCGGCGGCGGCGAAATGAAGGGCGTCAACGTCGACGCCGTCGCCGAGGCGCCCGCGTAGCCGTACATTGCGGCAGCATCTTGAGCCCACATCTCGGCGTAATCGGTTTCGGTGGCCGCGATCGCTGCGGTATTCTGCCCCAGGATGTTGGTCGCGATCAACGCCATCAGCAGGCTGCGGTTGGCGGCGATCAGCGGCGGTGGCACCGTCATCGCAAACGCCGCCTCATAGGCTGCTGCAGCTGCTTTGGACTGTGTGGCGGTCTGCTCGGCCTGCGCGGCGACATTAGTCATCCACTGCAGGTAGGGTGCGACCGCAGCTGCCATCGACGCAGACGAGGGACCCAGCCACGACTCTCCCGTCAGCTCGGAGATCACCGACCCATACGACGCTGCGGTGGACTGCAATTCGGCGGCCAGGCCATCCCAGGCTGCAGCCGCCGCAAACATCGGCCCCGAGCCGGGGCCGGCATACATTCTGCCCGAGTTGATCTCCGGCGGTAAACTCGCGAAATCCATTGTCGTATGCGGTCTTAACCGACCGCTACGGCGTTGGCCGCTTCGGTGAGCAGATATGACGTCGCACCCGTTTTGAGCGTGCTGACAAAAGACTGGTGAATCGCTTCGGCTTGGGCGCTGATCGCCTGGTACATCTGCGCGTGGACCGCGAATTGCGCGGCTGTCAAGGCCGACACCTCGTCGGCAGCAGCAGGTATCACACCCGTCGTCGGCGCGGCGGCGGCGGCATTCTGCGTGCCCATCGTCGTCCCGATACCGGCCAGGTTGGCGGCCGCAGCGCTCAGCGCCTCCAGTTGTACGGTAACGAATGACATTGGCTTTCCTTTCGATAGGTGTATGAACCGTGCCGAACGGTGTCTGCTTGATTCGGCTCTACAGCCCTACGACCGACCACGTTAGTGAACCACAGCCAGTGTCCTGCGCCGGTAATTCGTTACATAATTGTGACTTAGGTAACGTTGATCGGTCAGGCGAATTAGGTTGGCCTATAGGATAATTCAATCTATGACGCGACGTGGACGGCCAACAGCAGAACTAGTGCTCAGCGACGAGGAGCGTCAGACGTTGACGCGGTGGGCGCGGCGGCGGAAATCCTCGCAGGCGCTGGCGTTGCGGTCGCGGATCGTGCTGGCCTGCGCGCAGGGCCTGACCAACAAGCAGGTCGCCGCCCAAGAGCACGTGTCGCAACCAACGGTGGGTAAGTGGCGGGCCCGGTTCGTCGAAGCGCGCTGCGATGGATTGGTCGACGAACCGCGCCCGGGCCGGCCAGCCACGATCGCCGCCGAGCAGGTCGAAGAGGTGGTCGTGGCCACCCTGGAGTCCACCCCGGACAATGCCATGCACTGGTCACGCGCATCGATGGCCAAGCGGTCGGGCTTGAGCAAGTCGACGATCGGGCGCATCTGGAAGGCCTTCGAGCTGCAGCCCCACCGCAGCGAGCACTACAAACTTTAAACTTTCCAACGACCCCCTGTTCGTGGAGAAGGTCTACGACGTTGTTGGGCTCTACCTGGACCCACCCGAGTCCGCGGTGGTTTTGTGCGTGGATGAAAAGTCGCAGATCCAGGCGCTGGCGCGCAGCCGGCCAGCATTCCCGATGATGCCCGGCATGCCCGAAAAACGCACCCACGACTACGTCCGCAACGCCACCACCGGCCTGTTCGCCGCGTTCGACATCAGCGACGGCACTGGCATATCCTCGCTGCACCGCCGCCACCGCGCGGTGGAATTCAAGAAGTTCCTGGCAAAGATCGACACCGAGGTCCCCGCCGACTTGGACGTGCACCTGGTCTGCGACAACTACGGCGCCCCTAAAGCGCCCACCGTCACGGCCTGGCTGGACAAGCGCCCCCGCTTCCACATGCACTACACGCCAACCTATTCCAGCTGGATCAACCAAGTTGAGCGGTGGTTCGCCGAACTCACCCGCCAACTCATCGAACGTGGCGACCACCGCAACGTGCAGACCCTGGAAAAGACATCCGCGCCTGGGTGGCCAACTGGAATGACAACCCAAAACCATTCGTGTGGACCAAAACCGCTGAACAGATCCTCCAGTCCATCCAACGACTCATGAAACGAATTACAGGCGCAGGATAGTAACATGAAAGCCCTTGAAACCTACGCGAGGCAGCCGGCTGGATGGTCACCGCCGCCCGCACCCGGCCGGTCCGCACATAGTAGGAGGGCGCTGAATAAGCCGACCGCGACGCCGGCTACTGGCGGGAGCTGTCCATGCGCCGAGTCGAGGTGTCGCACACCTTGGTGTCGACGCGCCGCGCCGCGCCCGGACGTTCTTTGAGGCGCTGGTCGCCGACAATCTCGGCATCGGCCGCCCCGACAGCGTGGAGCTGATCTTTACCGGGCCCCGCCACCGGGGCAGGCCCGTCAAACTCGACTGTGCGCCCAAGACGAAGATCCTCACTCGCGGCACCGAGGTCACCGTCAACGCCTTCTACACGAGCTCCCGCATCAAGCAGTATGTGAAGGACGGGCGGGCGCTGCGCATCGAAACCGTCGTCAACTCACTCGATGACCTGCGCTGCCAGCGCCGCCTGCCCCATCTCGACGAGCTGCTCGCCCGCGCGCGTGCGATCAATCGGCGCCTGCTCGATGCTGAACGTGCCGGCCAGGGCTGCGTCCTTGCGAGTCCAGCCTTTGAGCGGATCGCAGCGCCCACCCTCACCGGGGATGGCAGCAAGACCCCGGCCTTACGGTTCGGCGATCTTCGGGTCCAAGCCCTGCCCGGCGCCCTATGCACGACAATGCTCGCCGTCACCGCCATCACCAACAAGAGCCTGCGCGCCTTGATGACCGGCCTGCTCGACGGCACCGACTACACCATGAGCCGGGCCAGCTACGACCTGGCCCGGCTCCGGGTCAACGGGCTCATCGATCGACTCCCCGGCCGCAACCTGTATCGGCTCACCGGCGACGGACTGCGGTTTGCCATCTTCTACACCAAACTCCACGACCGCCTGCTGGGTCCCCTGTTGGCCGCCGACCAGCCACCAGCACCACAGCCACTACGAGATGCCTTGCACACCATAGACTTTCACATCACCAAATACATCGAAACGGCCAGGCTCCCACAAAAAGCGGCCTGAAAACTCAAGACAAATCTCAACAAGTTGGCGACAAAGGATCCCTAGACTAGGAGGGTCGCCTACCTCGACTTTTCACCTAATTGACTGGCATCGGGTGTCGTTAACGTGAAAGGTGCGCTGCCACACGGGTAATCGGGTTGTCTGACGTTCCGGTATCCAGGATGGGGAGCGCACCTGACAGATGCACGGTACTACGGAGTGGCCGAAGAATCTTCGTGTCGAGGTCCGCGGCGACGATGTGGTCGGGCACGGCGGGTGCCTGGATGCCGCGGATGCCGGCGGATGCGACCGGGCTCACCGCGGGATTGTCGGCGGCGCTGCCGCGGCCGGGGGTGACCCATGATCGGGGCGCGGCGCTGCGCGATGTGGCGGTGATGATCGCCGGCGCCGGCCGCGACATCTGCGATGTGGTGGTGCTGCGCGAGCAGGACCCGGTGTTCGGCCCGGCGGCGCCGGCGGCCGCGGCGCGGCGGTCGCTGAACGAGATCGACGGGCCGGCGCTGGCCCGGGTCATGATGGTGGGCAGCACGCTCCGCGAGCGGGTGTGGGAGTGGATCGGAGCCCGGCACGGGCGGATCCCTCCGGCGCCCGCCTGCTAGGGGGATCTGGGCGCGGTGATCGTGATCGGCGTCGGCGCCCCGCTGATCGGCTCACATTCGGGAACGCAGCACGCGGCCGGGAACGTCAAGGGAGGGTGCGGGTTTCATCCGCTCACGGCCGTGGTGCGGCAATACCGGGGGGGTTGCTGGCGATCATCGCGGCGCGCGGGCAACGCGCCAGGACGCGCAGGCCGCCGGGCTGACCGGGCTGCTGCGCGAGTCCGCCGGCGGGGACCGGCTGGCCGGCTGGCCCGCCGGCATGCGGATCCTGGCGCGCCGGGAGAAGACCGAGACTGGCGCTCAGTTGTCGCTGTTCGGGCAGCTGGGCGGATACCGGTATCAGGTTGGCGGCCAACACCGCCGGCGGGCAGGTGCGGCGGCCGAAGGCGCGGCGCCGGGTGCACGCCCGCGCGGAAGGGTTCATCCGCAACGGGACGGCCGCCGGCCTGGCCCGGTGGCCGCCGTCCTCGTTCGCGATCAGCACCGCCTGGGTCACCGCCGCCGCGACCGCGATCGGCCCGCTGTGCTGGATCAGGCTGCTGCTGCTCGACGGGCCGCCGGCCAAGGCCGAACCCGACACCCTGCGGCACCGGCTGCTGCACACCGCCGCCCGGCTGATCAACCACTCCCGCCACCTGTTCCTCCGCATCCCCGAAACCTGGCCCTGGGCGCACGAATTCGCCGACGCGTTCAACCGCGTCCTGGCGATCCCCTGACGAAAAGGCCGTTGCCGCTACGACCCCCAGAAGGAGCAACCAGCACCGGGACCGTGGAACCCGGCGGCACCGCCCGACACGCGCCGCCGAGACCTACCCGACCCGAGAAAACAAGATCAACAAGCGTCAGCCGCCGACGTCACGGCACCACCCGCATCCCCATGAAATTTTGAGGCCGGCAACGCCAGGTGACCCGCCGAATCCAAAGACTCCACGCGATCGACGCGAGGGTGATGCTGATCAGGGTGGTGAGAGCCACGCCGATTATTGTAACGCTGTCTATTAGAGCGGCGGGGCGTCTTGCCGCGGTCCCCACTCCGAAAATTTCGTCGACTGCGCGGTCTTCACAGCAACGTTGCCCGACGCCTGCGGCAAAGGCGCGGCGCCCCGGATCTCCTCAGCCAGTGCGGTGATCTCTTCTGGGTCGATGAACCGGTAGCGGGTCAGCAGCTCGGCGCGGTTGATGCCGAGATTGGCCGCCGCGACGCGCAAGTTGTCCGCAGTGATCAGGGTTCCCTTGTCCAGCTGGTCGTAGTATGTGGACCGCGGCAGTTCCATCGCCGTCCAGATCTCTTCTCGGCTGAGGGAACGCCCTGCCAGGTAGGAAAGCACCGTGGCGAGCTCTTTGCCGCTGTCGTCGGGATACACAGAAAACAAGATAATCCAGATTTCTGGCTTTTACATCCAGAACAGCTCACACCGGCGATGTTCTATCCCCGTAGGAGCTAAAGATTTCCCAGACCACGGATGTTAAATCTAATTTATCGGATACCGTTATTTGTCACGTTTAGAATAACTCGGTCCGTATGGCCTCTCGGAGCCGGCTGCGCCCTGGTTGTGTGCCGCTGGCGGCGCAGTGACAGGATGGTTTCGGTAATCCGCTTGGGTGCAGCTTCCGGTCACAACGCTGCGGGAAGCCAGAGGCCGACGCGCGCGCCCACCAACCGATCCAGGAGTCGACAGAGATGGCCTTCTCAGTGCAGATGCCGGCACTCGGTGAGAGCGTGACTGAGGGAACCGTGACTCGCTGGCTCAAGCAAGAAGGCGACACAGTCGAACTCGACGAGCCCCTGCTGGAAGTGTCCACCGACAAGGTCGACACCGAAATTCCGTCGCCTGCGGCGGGAGTCCTGACCAAGATCGTCGCCCGGGAGGACGACACCGTCGAGATCGGCGGCGAACTGGCCGTCATCGGCGACGCGGCGGAAAGCACGGCAGCTGGCGATGACGAGCAGCCCGCCGAGCAAGCAGCACCTGAACCGCAACCGGAGCCGGCCCCAGAACCGCAACAGCAGGCCGAGCCGCCCGCAGCAGCCGGCGAACACGACGGCACTGGCCCGTCGACGCCGGTGCTGATGCCCGAACTCGGCGAATCCGTCACCGAGGGCACCGTGACCCGCTGGCTGAAGAAGGTCGGCGACCCGGTGGACGTGGACGAGCCGCTGGTCGAAGTGTCCACGGACAAGGTCGACACCGAGATCCCGTCCCCGGTGGCGGGGACGCTGATCAGCATCACCGCCGAGGAGGACGTCACCGTCTCGATCGGCGGCGAGCTCGCCAGGATCGGGACCGGCGCCACCACAGCGGCAGCCAAGCCCGCGCCCGAGCCACCGGCCCCTCCGGCGGCCCAACCCGAGGCGAAGCCCCAGGCCGCACCGCCACCCCCGCCGCAACCGGCGCCTGCGCCGCAAGCCAAACCCGAACCCGCACCCCAACCCCGGGCCGACGGCGCGCCGGCGGCTGGCGCGGCGAGCGCTCCCTACGTCACGCCGCTGGTCCGAAAGTTGGCTGCCGAGAACAATATTGATCTTGCCGAGGTGAGCGGCACCGGGGTCGGTGGACGTATCCGCAAACAGGACGTGCTGGCGGCCGCGCAGCAGAAGGAAGAAGCTAAAAAGGCGCCGGCAGCTGCCGCGCCGAAACCAAGCATCCCCGCCCCGGCGCCCGCGCTGGAGCATCTGCGGGGGACCACGCAGAAGGCCAGCAGGATTCGCCAAATCACCGCGAAGAAAACCCGGGAATCGCTGCAAGCCACCGCACAGCTCACCCAGACCCATGAAGTCGACATGACCCGGATCGTGGCGCTGCGCGAAAAAGCCAAGGCCACCTTCGCCGAGCGGGAGGGTGTGAACCTGACCTTCCTGCCGTTCATCGCACGCGCCGTCATCGATGCGCTCAAAGCCCATCCGAACGTCAATGCCAGCTACAACGAAGACACCAAGGAGATCACCTACTACGACGCCGAGCATCTGGGCTTCGCTGTCGACACCGAGCAGGGCCTGCTCTCCCCCGTCATCCACAATGCCGGTGACCTGTCACTGCCCGGGTTGGCCCGCGCAATCGCCGACATCGCCGCTCGCGCCCGCTCAGGTGACCTCAAACCCGACGAACTGTCCGGAGGGACCTTCACGATCACCAACATCGGCAGCCAGGGCGCACTGATGGACACCCCGATCCTGGTGCCACCGCAGGCCGCAATGCTGGGCACCGGTGCCATCGTCAAACGGCCGCGGGTTGTGGTCGATGACACCGGCAACGAATCCATCGGGGTGCGCTCAATCTGCTACCTGCCCCTGACCTATGACCACAGGCTGATCGACGGCGCCGACGCCGGGCGGTTCCTGACCACGGTCAAGCATCGGCTCGAAGAGGGCGCGTTCGAGGCCGACCTAGGACTGTAGGCAGGGCTTGAAGCGTGGCCAAGGCTGTCGTTGCGATCGCGGGTTCGTCCGGGCTGATCGGCTCGGCGCTGGTGACGGCGCTGCGCACGGCAGACCATCGGGTTCTACGGATCCTGCGTCGCACGCCGGCGAATGCCGGTGAGCTGCACTGGGATCCGGAAAGCGGCGAATTCGACGCCAGCGCATTGAGCGGAGTCGACGTCGTGGTGAACTTGTGCGGCATCAACATCGGAGGGCGACGTTGGTCAGGGGCGTTCAAACAAAGCCTGCGCGATAGCCGCATCACGCCAACCGAAGTGCTGTCCACCGCGGTCGCTGACGCCGGCATCGGCGTGCTGGTCAATGCCAGCGCGGTCGGCTACTACGGTGACACCAGAGATCGGGTGGTCGTCGAAACCGATTCGGCGGGAACGGGTTTCCTAGCCCAACTGTGTAAGGACTGGGAAGCGGCCACCGCGCCGGCCCAGCGGGCAGGCACCCGGGTGGTGCGGGCCCGCACCGGATTGGTGCTGGCCCCGTCCGGCGGTGCGCTACGCCGGTTGCGGCCGCTGTTCTCGGTGGGCCTTGGCGCCCGCCTGGGCAATGGCCGCCAGTACATGTCGTGGATCAGCCTCGAGGATGAGGTACGAGCTCTGCAGTTGGCGATCTCCGATCCTCGAATCTCCGGGCCGGTGAACTTCACCGGGCCTGCACCCGTCACCAACGCAGAGTTCACCACGGCACTGGGCCGAGCGGTGAATCGGCGCGCCCCGCTGTTGATGCCGGGATTCGTGGTGCGCGCAGCACTCGGCGAGTTCGCTGACGAAAGCCTGCTGACCGGGCAACGCGCGATCCCCGCCGTACTCGAACGCGCCGGATTCGAGTTCCACCACAACACCGTCGGAGAGGCGCTGCGCTACGCCACCGCGAGGCCCGACGTGGCCTAGGCCTGTAGCCTCGGCCGTGTGAGTTCTATCCGCGCGAGCGCGGCCCCGATCGATGTTCGCCAGCTAGGCACGGTTGACTACCGAGTGGCATGGCAGCTGCAACGTGAGCTGGCCGACGCCCGGGTAGCGGGCGGCGCCGACACGCTGCTGCTGCTCGAACACCCGGCGGTCTACACCGCCGGACGTCGCACGTCCGCGCCTGAACGCCCAACGGACGGCACGCCGGTCATCGACACCGACCGCGGCGGCAAGATCACCTGGCACGGCCCCGGCCAGCTCGTCGGCTACCCGATCGTCACGCTTGCCGAACCGCTCGATGTGGTCAATTACGTTCGGCGCATTGAGGAATCGCTGATCAAGGTCTGCACCGCACTGGGTTTGGAGGTAGGCCGAGTCGACGGCCGATCCGGCGTATGGTTGCCGGCCGGCGGCAATAAGCCCGCGCGCAAGGTCGCCGCCGTCGGCGTACGGGTCTCACGGGCGACCACGCTGCACGGGTTCGCGCTCAACTGCGACTGCGACCTCGACGCGTTCGAAAAGATTGTCCCGTGCGGCATCACCGACGCCGGGGTGACGTCCATCTCAGCCGAACTGGGCCGCCGCGTCGGCGTCGACGACGTCCGATCGGCAGTCGCCGACGCAGTGTGCGACGCGCTGGACGGCCGACTGGCGGTTAGCTCGGTAGCGTCGACATCGTGACCGTCACCCCGGAGGGTCGGAAGCTTCTGCGTCTGGAAGTGCGCAACGCGCAGACACCGATCGAGCGCAAGCCGCCGTGGATCAGGACGCGGCTGCGGATGGGCCCGCAGTACACGGAGCTGAAAAACCTGGTCCGTCGCGAGGGTCTACACACCGTCTGCGAGCAGGCCGGCTGTCCCAACATCTACGAGTGTTGGGAAGACCGCGAAGCCACCTTCCTGATCGGCGGCCAGCTGTGCACCCGTCGCTGTGACTTCTGCCAAATCGATACCGGCAAGCCCGCCGCCCTTGACCGTGACGAACCCCGACGAGTGGCCGAAAGCGTGCAGGCGATGAGCCTGCGGTATTCCACCGTCACCGGGGTGGCCCGCGATGACCTGCCCGACGGCGGCGCATGGCTGTACGCCGAGACCGTGCGCGCCATCAAGAAGCTCAACCCGTCCACCGGCGTGGAGCTGTTGATCCCCGATTTCAACGGCGTCCGCGACCAGCTGCGGCAAGTCTTTGAATCTGCGCCGGAAGTGTTGGCGCACAACGTCGAGACCGTGCCGCGCGTCTTCAAGCGAATCCGCCCGGCCTTCTCCTATCGGCGAAGCCTCGGCGTGCTCACCGCGGCGCGGGATTTCGGGCTGGTCGCCAAGAGCAACCTCATTCTCGGGCTGGGCGAGACACGTGAGGAGGTGCGCACCGCGCTGGCCGATCTGATCGAGGCCGGGTGCGACATCGTCACGATCACCCAATACCTTCGCCCGTCGGCGCGACATCACCCGGTCGAGCGCTGGGTGCATCCCGATGAGTTCGCCGAGTATTCGGACTACGCCGAACACCTGGGCTTCGCCGGGGTGCTGGCCGGGCCGCTGGTTCGCTCGTCGTACCGGGCCGGACGGCTCTACCAGCAGGCCGTGCAGTCCCGCCCGCCCGTATCCTAAAGCTATGGCGAAACTCCGTGGTGCCAAGGCGAGCAAGGCCGCCAGGGCCGAAGCGAAAGCAGCCCGCAAAGCAGCCGCCAAAGAGCGCCGCGGTCAACTCTGGCACGCGTTCACTGTGCAGCGCCAAGAGGACAAGCGGCTAGTCCCCTACATGATCGCTGCTTTCGTGCTGATCGCGGGCGTATCGCTGGCGGCTGGGGTGTCTGCCGGCGGGTTCACCGCGATCATGATGATCCCGCTGGGCGTGGTGCTGGGCGTCCTGGTGGCCTTCATCATTTTCGGTCGGCGTGCGCAGCGGTCGGTCTATCGCAAGGCCGAGGGCCAGGCCGGCGCCGCTGCCTGGGCGCTGGACAATCTGCGCGGCAAGTGGCGCGTCACCCCCGGTGTGGCAGCGACCGGCCATTTCGACGCCGTGCACCGGGTGATCGGCCGACCCGGCGTCATCCTGGTGGCGGAGGGCTCGCCGGCGCGGCTGAAACCCCTGCTCGCCCAGGAGAAGAAACGCACCGCCCGGCTGGTCGGCGAGGTCCCGATCTATGACGTCATCATCGGCAACGGCGACGGAGAACTTCCCCTGGCCAAGCTCGAGCGCCACCTCAACCGGCTGCCGGCCAACATCACCGCCAAGCAAATGGACTCGCTGGAATCGCGGCTGAGCGCGCTCGGCTCGCGCGCCGGGACGGCCGCAACGCCCAAGGGCCCGCTGCCCGGCACCGCCAAGATGCGCGGTGTCCAGCGCACCGTGCGCCGCCGATAGTCGGGTGGCCACCCAGCAGGCACAGCTAGCGCCGCACGACGGCGGTGGCGGTCAGGCGATCTTGCAGCCCGCGACCGTCGACGTCGACGAACAGCGCCGGCACAACGAGCGCGATCAGCACCCCGCGCACCGCGGCACGACCCAACCCGACCTGCATTCGTTCATCGACAGACGCCACCGCAAGTCCCAGCGCAAACTGTCCGGGGGTGAACCCGAAAAGCCGGACCGCGAGCACGCCGAGCGCCAACCAGATGAGCAGCACCGCCGACGACAGCAGTCGCGGGGAGATCAGCCCGAGTGCCGTACCGAGCGCGGCCAGGCCGTCGGCAAGCAACCAGTCGACAACCAGCGCGGCCATCCGGCGACCAAGTCGGGCCAACGACCCCGATCCGCGTTCGGGCAAGCCGAGCCGCCCGCCCGGGTAGTGCTGCGGCGGCCCCGAGTCGAGTGGTCCGGGACCGGACAGCCAAGATACGATCCTGCGGGCCATGACCCCACAATAAGGTGAGGTCTGACGACACTCGGCGGCGAACCTCGCCGTCGGCGTAACGTCGGCGCAACACAGGGTTGACCCGCGGGAAACCTTGGCTCCATAGCGTCTGGTCGGATCGTCCAGTCAGGGCCAGTAAAGGAGAGCGCTTTAATGACGACAGTAGATGCGAAGCCCGCAGCGAAGGAGAGCGCTTCGATGTCCGAAAAAACGGCCGATGACATCCTCAGGTTCGCCAAGGACGAGAAGGTCGAATTCGTCGACGTTCGGTTCTGCGACCTGCCGGGCATCATGCAGCACTTCACAATTCCGGCTTCATTTTTCGACGCAGACGTATTTGAGAACGGGATTGCCTTCGACGGCTCGTCGATTCGCGGCTTCCAGGCGATCCACGAATCCGACATGCTGCTGCTGCCCGACCCCGACACCGCACAGATCGACCTGTTCCGCGAAGCCAAGACGCTGAACCTCAACTTCTTCGTGCACGATCCGTTCACCCTTGAGCCGTACTCGCGCGACCCGCGCAACGTCGCCCGCAAGGCGGAGAACTATCTGAAGAGCACCGGCGTCGCCGACACCGCGTACTTCGGCGCCGAGGCCGAGTTCTACATCTTCGACTCGGTCAGCTTCGACTCGCGCATCAACGGCTCGTTCTACGAGGTGGATGCGATCTCGGGGTGGTGGAATACCGGGGAGCCCACCGAGAGCGACGGCAGCCCCAACCGCGGTTACAAGGTCCGCCCCAAGGGCGGTTACTTCCCGGTTCCGCCGACCGACCACTACGCCGATCTGCGCAACGAGATGCTGCAGAACCTGATCAGGTCCGGCTTCAGCCTGGAGAAGGGCCACCACGAGGTGGGCACCGGCGGCCAGTCCGAGATCAACTACAAGTTCAACACGCTGTTACACGCGGCCGACGACTTGCAGCTGTACAAGTACATCGTCAAGAACACCGCGTGGGCCGAAGGCAAGACCGTCACGTTCATGCCCAAGCCGCTGTTCGGCGACAACGGCTCCGGCATGCACTGCCACCAGTCGCTGTGGAAAGACGGCAGCCCGCTGATGTACGACGAGACGGGCTATGCCGGCCTGTCGGACACCGCGCGGCACTACATCGGCGGTTTGTTGTATCACGCGCCGTCGCTGCTGGCCTTCACCAACCCGACGGTGAACTCCTACAAACGCCTGGTCCCCGGTTTCGAGGCACCGATCAACCTGGTCTACAGCCAGCGCAACCGGTCGGCGTGCGTGCGGATCCCGATCACCGGCAGCAACCCGAAGGCCAAGCGGTTGGAGTTCCGCTGCCCCGACTCGTCGGGCAACCCGTACCTGGCGTTCTCGGCCATGCTGATGGCCGGTCTGGACGGCATCAAGAACAAGATCGAGCCGCAGACGCCGGTCGACAAGGACCTCTACGAGCTGCCGCCGGATGAGGCCGCGAACATCCCGCAGGCACCGACCCAGCTGTCCGCGGTGATCGACCGCCTCGAAGCAGATCACGAATACCTCACCGAGGGCGGCGTTTTCACGTCAGACTTGATCGAGACGTGGATCAGCTTCAAGCGCGAAAACGAGATCCTGCCGGTCCAGATCCGGCCGCACCCGTACGAGTTCGCTCTCTACTACGACGTTTAAGACGAGCTGAGCCACTGGGGCCCCCTGGCCCTGGTGGCACACTTTCGGTTATGGATAGCGGCTTCGGACTGCTACAGATCGAAGACTGCCTGGATGCCCGCGGCGGCGTCGCATTACCTGCGGGCGCAACGCTGATATCCCTGATTGACCGCAACATCGCCACTGTCGGAGACGCGACGGCGTATCGCTATCTGGACCACACAGGTGCAGTTGACGTACACACCGAGGAAATGACCTGGACACAGTTCGGGGCCAGGCTGCATGCCATCGGCGCGCGCGTGCAGCAGTCCGCCGGTCGGGGTGACCGGGTTGCGATCCTCGCGCCACAGGGCATCGACTACGTCGCGGGTTTCTACGCGGCGGTCAAGGCGGGGACCATCGCGGTGCCGTTGTTCGCTCCCGAATTGCCCGGGCACACAGCACGTCTCGATACGGCCCTTCGTGATTCCGAGCCGACTCTCGTCCTCACCACGACGGCGGCAAAAGCGGCGGTCGAGAATTTCCTGGCCAACTTCCCCCAGCGCCGCCGAGCGCACGTCGACGTCATCGATCAGATCCCCGACGCCGCAGGAGAGCGGTTCGTGCCCACCGAACTCGGCCTCGACGACGTTTCCCACCTGCAGTACACGTCGGGCTCAACACGACCTCCGGTCGGCGTGGAAGTCACCCATCGCGCGGTCGGCACCAACCTGGTGCAGATGATCTTGTCGATCGACCTGCTGAACCGAAACACTCACGGGATCAGCTGGTTACCGCTCTATCACGACATGGGTTTGTCAATGATCGGCTTCCCGGCGATCTACGGCGGACACTCCACGCTGATGTCGCCGACGGCGTTCGTCCGAAGGCCGCAGCGGTGGATTCATGCATTGTCCGCCGGCTCGCGGGAAGGCCGCGTCGTCACCGCCGCGCCGAACTTCGCCTACGAGTGGACCGTACAGCGAGGCCTACCCACACCGGGCGATGACATCGATCTGCGCAATGTGGTGATGATCATCGGTTCCGAACCGGTCAGCATCGATGCGATCCGAACATTCAGTAAAGCGTTTGGCCCCTACGGGTTACCGCGCACAGCGTTCAAACCCTCCTACGGCATAGCCGAGGGAACTCTGTTCGTCGCAACCATCGCGCCCGAGGCCGAGCCGACGGTGACGTATTTCGACCGTGAGCAACTGGGTGCCGGACACGCGGTACCCGTACCGGCCGACGCCCCGAACGCCGTCGCGCAGGTGTCATGCGGCCAGGTGGCCCGCAGCCAGTGGGCCGTGATCGTCGACCCTGCTACCGGGTCGGAATTGCCGGACGGTGCGGTCGGCGAAATCTGGTTGCAAGGCAACAACGTTGGTCGCGGCTACTGGGGAATGCCCGACGAGACCCGGGCAACGTTCGGCGTCACGCTGGCATCCCGGCTCCGGGAAGGCAGCCACGCCGAGGGTTCGACCGTCGAAGGCACCTGGCTGCGCACCGGGGACCTCGGCGTCTACCTCGATGGCGAGCTCTACGTCACCGGCCGCATCGCCGATCTGGTGACGATCGACGGCCGCAGCCACTACCCACAGGACATCGAGGCCACCGCCGCCGAGGCGTCCGCCGTCGTACGTCGTGGCTACGCGGCAGCGTTCGCGGCGCCGGACGGCGACGGCGGCCAGCGGCTGGTGATCGTCGCCGAACGCGCCGCGGGCACCAGCCGGGTCGATCCCCAACCGGCGATTGACGCGATCAAGCAGGCCGTGTCGCACCGCCACCACCTCAGCGTCGCCGATGTGCTGTTGCTGCCCGCCGGCGCTATCCCCCGCACCACCAGCGGCAAGCTGGCCCGCCGAGCCTGCCGCGCGCAGTACCTCAACAGCACCCTGGGCGTGCGCTAGTGAGAAGACGGATACCCCCCAGTCACCGCCCTGTGCGCCGTAGCGGTCGTAGCCGAGGCGCTGCATCAGCGTCTCCCACGCCTGCGCGATCTTGTCGACGCCCCATCCCGTTCGCGAGGGCTTGCCGGAAAACCCGTACCCCGGAAGCGACGGACACACCACGTGGAAGGCGTCCTGGGCGGGTCCGGGCGCGGGATTGACCAATGGCTCGATCGCCTTGTGAAACTCCACGATCGATCCGGGCCAGCCGTGGGTGATCACCAGCGGAAAAGCGTCCTCATGCGGCGAGCGACCAGCCGGTCGCCATGGCGTCACAGCATGTGCCGAGGCGACCTGCCCATGTAGTAGCCGGCCGGGAAGGTCATCTCGATCACTCGAAGCTGGTCGTTGGCTTTCGACTCGAGCTCGAGGACCACGCAGCTCTCGTCGAAAGATTTCGACTCGAGGACTGTGTAATGCTGACCGCCACCGTGGACATCGGTTATCGGGTCACCTGAGCGCAATGCCTCAACCGGCACCAATTCGGGATTTCCGTCTAGCTCCACCCTTGACACGTTAGGCCAATCGGGCGGGTGACGGAATGCTTACTCGGCCGCGGAGCGCGGGTTACCCGTCGGGCGCGAGATCCATGCGGAACTTCTGCCGTCGACTTTCTCGGCCAGGGTGGCATCTGACCCGGTGTAGAAACTCCCGGGCATGGTCAGGGTGCCGGTGATCCCGGCATCCTGCGCGCGCTGGTAGTCGGCGATGGTGATGGCATCGGTCAACGGCGTGAGGACGCTGAAATCATCCATGCCTAAATCGTTTTCGACCCGCAACTCACGCAGTCGGGCCGCGGCCGCGATCGCGCGGTCGGTTTTGATCAAGTCGCCGATCCAACCGTTGTGGCGGGCCGCGCGGCGCAGCCCGGTCTCGCTGAGGCCGCCGACGTAGGTCGGTATCCGCGGCGGCGTGGGTTCCATCTCCAACCGCGGCACTTGGTAGAACTCGCCGTCGAAGTCCCACCAGTCCTGCGACCACGGCGTCCGCATCAGCTCGATCCGGGCTCGCGCGCCCACGCCGGCCGAATGAAGATACCTTCGGCTTCGACGGTGATTCCCTCAGCGTCGGAAAGATGGCCGCAGACATATGATTTGACTCCCTCAGTCCGCTCGACGGCGGCGTCGGCGCGAAGCCTGCCCAATGGGGCGCCGCGCGCAAATCGTACGGTGAGGGTTCCGGTGAACAGCGGTTTGGTCAAGCCTTCACTGGCGGCCTCGCCGAGGACATGGTCGAGGACCAGAGCGCATACACCACCATGTGCACCATGCCGGGCGGCCCCTCGTAGGCCGCGTTGAGGGTGAACTCGCTCCGGCAGCGGGTGCCGCTGTCTGCTGCGCAGGGCGCTGGTCGCCGCCTGGATCGCAGTCCGTGCGGCATGGCTGGAATCGTGGTCGGCCTCGGTAAGAATAGTGGCGTCGATGAGCTCGCGCCACTGCGTCCGTCAGCGGACCGTACAACCCTGCGAGCCGATCGTGCTCATCGGCGCTCATCACCTCGTAAGGTGTCTGCACCGGGGCTGCCTCATTCACCGAACACCTTGCGCACGACGGCTTTTGCGCGTCGAGTCAGCCGTAGGTAGTGGTCCAGGAATGCGCCGCCGTCGCCGCTCTTTTCCCAGCCCGCAGCGACCGCGACGGTGTTGAGCTGACGTCCGGGTCCAGGCAGCTGATCGGTCGGCTTACCCCGGACCAGTACCAGCGCGTTGCGGGCCCGAGTCACGGTCAGCCAGGTCTGCCGCAGCAGCTCGGCATCCTCAGTGGAGATCAGTCCGGCCTTGGCGATGGCATCCAGACTCTCCAGCGTGGAGGTGTTGTGCAACGCCTCGATCTCGTGGGCATACCGCAGCTGGAGCAGCTGCACGGTCCACTCGATATCAGCCAGACCGCCACGGCCCAGCTTGGTGTGGGTCTTGGGATCGGCGCCGCGCGGTAGCCGCTCGGAATCCACCCGCGCCTTCATGCGCCGAATTTCCCGCACCGCCTCTGCGGACACCCCACCGGCGGGATAACGCGTTTTGTCGGCCATCAATAGGAATCGCTGGCCCAGATCCGCGTCACCGGCGACCGCGTCGGCCCGCAACAACGCTTGGACCTCCCACGGCTGCGCCCATTGCGCGTAGTACGCCTCATATGCCGCCAGTGTGCGCACCAGCGGACCACTGCGGCCCTCCGGCCGCAGGCTGGCGTCGATCTCCAGCGGCGGGTCGGCGCTTGCGGTGCCCAACAGCGCCCGAACCTGCTCGGCCACCGACACCGCCCAGCCCACCGCCGCCGAATCCTCCACGCCCGCAACCGGTTCGCAGACGAACAGCACGTCGGCGTCGGACCCGTAGCCCAGCTCGCGGCCGCCCAGCCGCCCCATTCCGATGACCGCGATCGCAGCCGGGGCTTCACCTCCATCGGGAACATTGGCGCGGATCACCGCGCTGAGGGCGGCCTGCAGCACCGCAACCCACACCGAGGAAAGTGCCGTGCAGACTTCGGTGACCTCGAGCATGCCGAGCAGATCGGCTGAGGCGACGCGGGCCAGCTCACGACGGCGCAGCGAGCGCGCGACCGCAATCGCCCGTACCGGGTCGGTGTGCCGGCCCGCCGAGGCCACCAAAGCACCAGCCACCGTCTGGGGCTGAACGTCAAGCAGCTTCGGCCCCCCCGGCCCGTCACTGTAGTGCTGGAGGATCTCCGGTGCGCGCATCAGCAGGTCGGGGACGTACGACGAGGCGCCGAGCACATGCATCAGCCGCTTGGCAACGGCCGGCTTGTCGCGCAGCGTGGACAAAAACCAGCGCTGCGAGACCATCGCCTCGCTGATCCGGCGATAGGCCAACAGCCCGCTGTCCGGATCGGGCGTATCGGACAGCCAGTCCAGCAGCCTGGGCAGCAGCACCGATTGCACCCGACCGCGGCGGCCGCTCTGATTGATCAGCGCCGAAAGGTGGCTCAGCGCGCTTTGCGGAGCGTCATAGCCCAGTGCGGCCAGCTGGCGCGCGGCCGCCGTCGGCGTCATACCGTGTGAGAACTCCAGGTCTTCAGGCGCAAGCAACTCAAGCAGCGGTTGGTAGAACAGCTTGGCGTGTAGCCGCGAGACCCGCAGGTTGTGGCGTTTCAGCTCTTCGCGCAGCACGCCGAGCGCGTCGTAGCGCCCGTCGGGTCGAATATGCGCCGCGCGCGCCAGCCAGCGCAGCGCCTCGTCATCGTCGAAGGCGGGCAACATATGAGTGCGTTTGAATCGCTGCAGCTGCAGCCGGTGTTCCAGCAGCCGAAGGAACTCGTAAGAGGCTGTCAGGTTGGCGGTGTCGTCGCGGCCGACGTAGCCGCCAGCCCCGAGGGCTGCCAGCGCGTCCACCGTGGAAGCCACGTGCAGCGACTCGTCGGTGCGACCGTGCACGAGTTGCAGCAGCTGCACCGCGAACTCGACATCACGCAGCCCGCCGCTGCCGAGTTTGATCTCGCGACTTCGGATATCGGCGGGCACCAGCTGCTCCACTCGCCGCCGCATCGCCTGAACCTCGGGCACGAAATCGTCACGCTCGCAAGCGGTCCACACCATCGGCATCAGCGCGTCGACGTATTGCTTGCCCAATTCGGCGTCACCCGCGGCGGGTCGGGCTTTGAGCAGCGCCTGGAACTCCCAGGTCTTGGCCCAGCGCCGGTAGTAAGCGATATGCGAGTCGAGGGTGCGGACCAGCTCGCCCTGTTTGCCCTCCGGCCGTAGCCCCGCGTCCACTTGGATGAAGGCCTCTGACGCCAACCGCATCATTTCGCCCGCGACGCGCGCGGTTACCGCGTCAGCGTGCTCGGCGACGAAGACCACGTCGACGTCGCTGACGTAGTTCAGTTCCCGCGCCCCGCATTTGCCCATCGCGATGACGGCCAGCCGGGGTGGTGGCGCATCGCCACAAACGGTGGCCTCGGCAAGTTTGAGCGCAGCCGCCAATGCGGCGTCCGCGATGTCGCTCAGATGGGCGCCGACGGCGCTGAAAGGCAGCACCTTTTCGTTCTCGACTGTGGGGGCCAAATCCAGGGCGGCCAGCACCATCACCCGGTTGCGGTAGAGAATGCGCAGCCGCAACAGCACCGCGCTCTGACCCGCTGAGGCGTCGGCGCCGCACTCGGTGAAGGCGGCCAGGAGCTGCTCGGCGGATGGCAGCAACACATCACCCCGCAGCAGATGCCACGCCTGCGGATTGGCGATCAGATGATCGCCCAAAGCCAGCGAAGACCCGAGCAGGGCGAACAGCCGACCGCGCAGGCCGCGGTCGACCGCCAGTGCCGCGTTGAGTTCGTCCCAGTCGTCGCCGAGCGCTTCGGCCAGTCGGATCACCGCGCGTAGGGCGGCGTCGGCGTCGGGCGCGCGCGACAGGGACCAAAGCAGATCGACGTGCGCTTCGGTGTTCCACCCCAGCTTCGCCAAGTTGTCAGCTGCGCGCGCGCCGACCAGCCCGAGCCGGCCGACGCTGGGAATTTTCGACCTCTCCGTGACGGGTTGGACCACGACCACGACGGTAGCGCACAATTCCTGGGATGCGGCTGCGCGACCGCGCCAGCGGCCGCAAACCTATAAGGAAATGTAGGTCTTCAGCTCGTACGGCGTGACGTGGCTGCGGTAGGCGGCCCACTCCGTGCGCTTGTTGCGCAGAAAGAAGTCGAAGACATGCTCCCCCAAGGCTTCTGCGACCAGCTCTGAGCTCTCCATCGCACGAAGCGCTTCGTCGAGACTGGACGGCAGCTCGCGGTAGCCCATCGCGTGGCGCTCCTCGACCGTCAGGTCCCAGACATTGTCCTCTGCTTGGGGACCCAGCACGTAACCCTTTTCGACGCCGCGCAGCCCCGCCGCCAGCAGCACGGCGAATGCCAGGTAAGGGTTGCAGGCCGAGTCGGGGCTGCGCACCTCGATACGTCGCGAGGAGGTTTTGCTTGGGCTGTACATCGGGATACGGACCAAGGACGACCGGTTAGCCGCTCCCCACGACGCGGCGGTCGGTGCCTCACCGCCGAACACCAGCCGCTTGTAGGAGTTGACCCATTGATTGGTAACCGCACTGATCTCGCTTGCGTGCTCGAGAATCCCGGCGATGAATGACTTGGCGACATCGGAGAGTTGCAACGGATCGTCTGGGCTGTGAAAGGCGTTGACCTCGCCTTCGAACAAGCTCATATGAGTGTGCATGGCCGAGCCGGGGTATTGCCCGAAAGGCTTGGGCATGAACGTCGCCCGCATACCCTCTTCCCGCGCTATCTCTTTGATGAGGTAACGGAACGTCATCACGTTGTCGGCCATCGACAGCGCATCCGCGAAGCGCAAATCGATCTCTTGTTGTCCGGGTGCGCCTTCATGATGGCTGAACTCCACCGAAATGCCCATGAACTCCAGGGCGTCGATCGCATGCCGACGGAAGTTGGAGGCGGCGTGCACGGCCTGGTCGAAGTAGCCGGCGTTGTCGGTCGGAACGGGCGTCGACCCGTCCTGGGGGCCGGGCTCGAGCAGGAAGAACTCGATTTCCGGATGTACATAGCAGGAGAAGCCGAGGTCGCTGGTTTTGCTCAGCTGACGACGCAGCACGTGGCGTGGATCAGCCCAGGACGGCGAGCCGTCCGGCATCGTGATGTCGCAGAACATCCGTGCCGAGTGGTGATGTCCCGACGCGCTGGTCCACGGCAGCACCTGGAAGGTGGACGGGTCGGGGTGAGCTAGCGTATCGGACTCCGAGACGCGGGCAAATCCCTCAATGGAGGATCCGTCGAAGCCGATGCCTTCCTCGAACGCACCCTCGAGTTCTGCAGGCGCGATCGCGACCGACTTGAGGGTTCCCAGCACATCGGTGAACCATAGCCGGACGAAACGGATGTCCCTCTCCTCAAGCGTGCGGAGCACGAATTCCTTTTGTCGGTCCATACCGGCAACAATATGCAAAGCCAGTTAACTCCGTGTTACTACTGGGCCGAACACCATAAGTTTCCTGGCGGTACCCCATCGACCAAGTAGCGAACCACCGCGTCGTCGACGCATTGGTCACCGTTGAACACCACCGTGTGCTGCGTGCCCTCGTAGGTAATCAGCGGGGCACCGAGCTCGCGGGCCAAGTCCACGCCGGCCTGATAAGGAGTGGCCGGGTCGTGGGTAGTAGACACCACGACAACTTTGCCCGGAGCGACCGGTTCCGCCGGCGCCGGCGCCGACGTCGCGGGTACCGGCCATAGCGCGCACAGGTCGCGCGGCGCATACCCAGTGAACTGTCCGTAGGACAGAGCCGGCGCAACTTGGCGGATCCGGCGATCGGCATCGACCCAGGCCGCCGGATCGGTCGGCTCGGGCGCGTCGACGCAGCGAACCGCGTTGAATGCGTCCTGCGAGTTGTCGTAGTGCCCATGGGAGTCGCGGCCGTAATACTCGTCGGCCAGCATCAGTAAGTCGCCGGGATCGGTCCCGCGCTGCAGACCGAGCAGACCGCTGGTCAGAAATTTCCAGAACTGCGGAGTATAGAGCGCGTTGATGGTGCCGGTTGTCGCGTCGGCGTAACCCAGCCCGCGGGGATCCGACGTGTGGGCGGGTTTGCCCACCAGGGGGTCGACCAATTGGTGAAAGCGGCTGTCCCACTGGTTCGGGTCGGTGCCCAGCGGGCAGTCCGCCGAGCGGGCGCAATCAGCCGCGTAATCGTTGAACGCGGTCTGAAACGCGGCCTGCTGGTTGACGTTGCCCTCGATCGGACCAACGCTCGGGTCGATCACACCGTCGAGCACCATCGTGCGCACATGGTCGCCGAACCGCTCGACGTACGCGGTTCCCAGTTCTGTACCGTAGCTGAAGCCGAGATAGTTGATTTGCTCGTCGCCTAGCGCTTGGCGCACCAGATCCATGTCGCGTGCGACCGACGCTGTCCCGACGTTCTCCAAGAAGGCCGAGCCGTTGCGGTTGAGGCAGCGCTGCGCCAGCTGTCGATACACAGCTTCGATGTGCGCGACGCCCGGCGGGCTGTAGTCGACCATCGGTTCGCGGCGGTAAGCGTCGAACTCCGCGTCGGTCTGGCAGCGCAGCGGCGGCGTCGAGTGCCCGACCCCGCGGGGATCGAATCCGACCAAATCGAAGCGGCGGCTGACCTCGGAGCCCGCCAGCTGCGCTCCCATCGCAACGACCATGTCCACCGCCGACGCCCCCGGCCCACCCGGGTTGACCAGCAGCACTCCGATCCGCGAGCCGGTCGCGGGAATTCGGATGACCGCGAGCTGAGCTTGGCCTGCGCCGGGGTTGTCGTAGTCGATGGGGACCGGAATGGTGGTGCACTGCGCGGTCGGAACGTCATCAGGGTGTTGGACGAACCGGCCGCAGTTTCCCCAGTTCACGGTGGCACGCGCCGTCGGCGCGATCGCGACGGCTGCCGCCAACGGTAGGACCAAAGAAAGCAGCGCAGAGAACGAACGTCTCATGCGCCACATGGCTGCCAATCGTCTCACGCACCCGGCCACGGGGTGGTGATCCCGATGGTCACACCTTGGTCTCGTTATCTCCGGCGCGGTCTTAGCATTGCAAGTCCTAGCATTTCGCCCCTTTCGGCGGCAGAGCGCCGCTGACGAGGTATGCCGTCGCGTAGTCGTCGACGCAGCTGTCGCCCTGGAACACCACCGTGTGCTGGGTGCCGTCGTAGGTGAGCAAACTGCCGTGCAGCTGGTTGGCCAGGTCGACGCCGGCTTGATACGGCGTTGCCGGATCGCGGGTCGTCGACACCACCAGCGTCGGCGCTAGGCCCGGAGCGGAGATGGTGTGCGGCTTACTGGTCGCCAGCACCGGCCAGAACGCGCAGGTGCCCAGCGGCGCGTCGCCGGTGAATTTCCCGTAGCTCATGAACGGTGCGATCTGACGCGAGCGGCGGTCTTCGTCGATGACCTTGGCGCGTTCCTTGACCGGCAGATCGTCGACGCAGTCGATCGCCACCCGCGCGTCGGTGGCGTCGGTGTAGTGACCGTGCTTGTCGCGCCGCATGTACAAGTCGGCCAGCTCAAGCAGCGTGTCGCCGCGATGATGGGCCAGCTCGGTCAATCCGCGGGTCAAGTGATGCCAGAAGGTCGGTGAATACAGCGCCATCATCGTGCCCACGATCGCGTCGCTGTAGCTCAGACCGCGGGGATCTTTGGTCCGTGCCGGCTTGCCGATTTGCAGATTGTCCTTGTCGACAAGCACGTCGACCAAACTATGATATACGCCAACGGCTTTGGCCGGGTCGGTGCCCAGCGGACAGGACGGAGACTTGGCGCAGTCTTTCGCGAAGTCGTTGAATGCGTCCTGAAAACCCTTGGCTTGGCGGAGGTCCGCCTCGATGGACTTCATATTGGGATCCACGGCCCCGTCGAGGATCATCGCCCGAACGTTTTTGGGGTAGGCCTCGGCATAGGCGGCGCCGATTCGGGTTCCATACGAGTAGCCCAAGAAGGTCAGTTTGCTGTCGCCCAATGCTTCCCGGATGGCGTCCAAGTCACGGGCGACGTCAACGGTTCCAACGTGGGCCAGAAATTTCTTGCTCACCTTGTCGACACAACGGCCGACGAAGGCCTTGGTCTCGTCCTCGATGTGCGACACGCCCGGCAGGCTGTAGTCGACTTGCGGCTCGGTGCGCTGCCGGTCGTTATCGGCGTCAGAGTTGCACCAGATCGCCGGCCGCGACGCCGCCACCCCGCGCGGGTCGAATCCGACCAGGTCGAACCGTTCACGGATCCGCGGCGGAAGCGACTGCAACAGGCCCAGGGCGGCCTCGATGCCGGACTCGCCGGGTCCGCCGGGGTTGATGATCAGCGACCCGATTTTGTTTCTGGTCGCCGGGAACCTGATCAGCGCCAGCGTGGTGGCGTCGCCGTCGACGTGGTGGTAGTCGACGGGTACAGCTAGCTTGCCGCACTGCCCGCCATCCGGGAGCTTCATTATCGAGGTCCCGCCACCGCCGGCGACACGACACGGCCCCCATTCCACTGGCTGGCCGATTCTCGGTCCGGCCAGCACTGCACGCCCGATCACGACCTGGGTGCAGCTCGCCACCGTCGCCACGACCACCGCCATTGCGGTCCAGATCAGCATCGTGCGCGCGATCTTGTCGCCGCGAAGGATTCCCATGCCTTACATGCTGCCACGCGCCGACGAGTGGCTGTTGTTGCCGCACGGGCGAGTAGGCGCTTCATCGGGTCGCCAGCAGCAGTTCTTCCATCCCGATGGCGAAGTCGTCGGCCAGCTCCCACAAATCCGGCACCAGCTCGGGGCACGAGATCAGGCCAACGTCCAGTTTGCCGTTCAACGACATCACCGTGATGTTCAGGCCTGATCCGTGGAAGATCGGCCCCAGCGGATACATCGCTTTGACCTCGTTGCCCAGCAGATACAGCGGCGTTTGCGGACCCGGCACGTTCGAAACCACCAGGTTGTGCACAGGCCGGCTCTTGGTCAACCTGGTGCGAGCGTAAGCCCGCATGGCCAAACCGAACACCGCCGGCGCCGCGAACTGCGACCAGTCTTGTAAGAGTGTGGCGCTGATCGCTGAACTATGTTGCTTGGCAAGCGAATTCGCTTCAGCGATGGACTTGAGTCGTTCAGCGGGATCAGCGATCTGAGTTTCCAGTCGAGAAAACATTCCCGAAACCTGGTTGCGCCCAGGGCGATCAGAGCGGCCATGTACCGATACCGGCACCATCGCCACCAACGACGAATCCGGCAGCTCGCCGCCGTCGAGCAGGAATTGCCGCAGCACGCCGGACACCAGGGCCATCACCACGTCGTTGACCTTGACGTCGAAATGACTCTTGACGGCCTTGACGTCGTCAAGGTCCAGCTGCGCGTAGGCGACGTTGCGGTGTGCGGTGATGCTGGCATTCAAGGAGGTCGGCGGCGCGCCGAACGGAGCGGCCATCGTCAGCCCGGTGCGCGCCCGCAGCACGGTCTCGGCGACCGACGACGCGGTTTTCTGCAACACGCCGGCCAGACGCAGCGGACGGGATGCGAAGTGCACCAAGCCGCTGAGCGCGATCTGGATTTGATTGGCGTCGCCGACCCCCTCCACCGGCGAAAGTATCGAGTTCAAGAATCGAACAGACGTGCAACGGCTGCGCTTGAGTCTCCAAATACAGAAAACCGGCGTCGAGTCCGCTTAGCCGCTGCATTCGCCGATGGTATGTCCGGGGCCGCACAGCGGCGCCGGAATCGTCGCGCTGCATACCGGTGTGAGCAAGTCCACTGGATCGGGTACGCGTTTGGACGGCGCCGGGTGGCAGACTGGCCAGGTCAGACGAACCCGGGGACCCTACTGGGCCACGAGGATCGACCCGACCACAACTAGGGACAACGATGTCTGAGCACGCTGTTTACGGGGCTCATTCCCCGGCCCAGCCGCGGACCAAGGTCCGCGTCCATCACCTGCAGAAGATGAAGGCCGAAGGCCACAAGTGGGCCATGCTGACGGCCTACGACTACTCCACCGCCCGAGTCTTCGACGAGGCCGGCATCCCGGTGTTGCTGGTTGGCGACTCGGCCGCCAACGTCGTTTACGGCTATGACACCACGGTGCCGATCTCGATAGATGAGCTGATTCCGCTGGTGCGTGGCGCGGTGCGGGGCGCACTGCATGCCCTGGTGGTGGCCGACCTGCCGTTCGGCAGTTACGAAGCCGGCCCGGCGGCGGCGCTGAGCGCCGCGACCCGGTTCATGAAGGAAGCCGGCGCACATGCGGTCAAGCTGGAAGGCGGCGAACGCGTCGCCGAGCAGATCGCCACTCTGACCGCTGCCGGCATCCCGGTGATGGCCCATATCGGCTTCACCCCGCAAAGCGTCAACACCCTCGGCGGTTTCCGGGTGCAGGGCCGCGGCGACGCGGCCGAACACACCATTGCCGACGCGATCGCCGTCGCCGAGGCCGGCGCGTTTTCCGTGGTGATGGAGATGGTGCCGGCCGAGTTGGCCACCCAGATCACCGGCAAGCTGACCATCCCGACGATCGGGATCGGGGCAGGGCCCAATTGCGATGCCCAGGTGTTGGTTTGGCAGGACATGGCCGGGCTGACCAGCGGCAAGACGGCCCGGTTCGTCAAGCGGTTCGGCGACGTGGGGGACGAATTGCGCCGTGCGGCAATACAGTACGCGGATGAAGTCGCCGCTGGGACCTTTCCGGCCGACGAGCACAGTTTTTAGAGGCGCCACAAGCGACGATGCCTGACTATGTCTGATGGGGCCCCGAGCACGTCGCGTTATCTGGAGGTAGAGCGCAAGTTCGACGTCGGCGAGTCCACCAGCCCACCATCGTTCGCCGGTGTACCGGAAATTCATCAGGTGGAGCGGCTACCGACGCAGGAACTTGATGCCGTGTACTTCGACACGCCGGCGCGAGATCTGGCATCCAGACGAATCACGTTGCGTCGCCGCACGGGCGGTGTCGATGCCGGTTGGCACCTGAAATTGCCGGCGGGACCGGACGCCCGCACGGAGGTGCGCGAGCCGCTGGGCAGCGACGAAGAGAGCCACCACGATGTGCCGACCGAGTTGGTCGACGTCGTGCTGGCAATTGTCCGGGACCGCCCGCTAAACCCGGTCGCGCGAATAACCACCACCCGGGCGGTCCAGCGCCTCTACGACGCCGACGACGCGGTGCTGGCCGAGTTCTGCGACGACCAGGTCATCGCGACCCGGGCCGCCACCCCCGATGCGCCCGAGGTCGAGCAGCGATGGCGTGAGTGGGAGCTGGAGCTCACCCAACCCGAAACGAATACGGCGCTGTTGGACACGCTGAGCGACCGGCTGCTTGGCGCTGGTGCACGGCCGGCAGGGCACGGCTCCAAACTGGCGCGGGTGCTCGGCACGAGGCCGAAAGACTGCTGTGCCGCCGACCCGCTACATCGCGCGGTGGCCGAACAATTCGACGAGCTGCTGGTCTGGGATCGCGCCGTGCGCACCGAGGCCGACGACGCCGTGCACCAGATGCGGGTGACCACTCGCCAGATCCGCAGCCTGCTACAGGCATCGTCGGATTTGTTTGTGCTTCCTGATGGCCTCCTCGGCGAGCTGCGCGAGCTGGCCAACGTCTTGGGAGTAGCCCGCGATGCCGAAGTATTGGCCGGGCGCTACCGCAATGCTCTAGACGCATTGCCGCCGGAGTTAATCCGCGGCCCTATCCGGGAACGATTGGTCGACGACGCCGAACATCGTTATCGGGCCGGGCTCCGGCATTCGTTGGCGGCGTTGCGTTCACCGCGGTATTTCCGTCTGCTCGACGCCCTGGAAACGGTGATCGCGACAGCCCCGTCGACCGGCCAGCGTTCTGCTCCGGTGGCCGTTGCCGCAGCAGGTAAGAAGGTGCGCAGGGCCGCCAAGGCCGCGCAACGGGCCGGTGATGAAGACCGCGACAGCGCCATACATCGAATCCGCAAGCGCGCCAAGCGGCTTCGCTACACAGCGGCTGCGACGGGTGCGAAGAAGGTATCGAAGCGAGCGAAAAAAATACAGTCGCTACTCGGAGATCACCAGGACAGCGCGGTCAGCCGCGAGCACCTGATTCAGCAGGCCGAGGCCACCCATGTCGCGGGCGAGGACACGTTCACCTACGGGCTGCTCTACCAGCAGGAGACCGACTTGGCGGTGCAATGCCGTCGGCAGCTCAGGCCGGCGTTGCGCAAGCTGGACAAATCACTTCGCAAACTACCCAGCTGAGTCGGCAGGGCGGACGAGTTGGCCTGTAAGCCGGAAACTGTTCCGCGCTATCTAGCGACCCTTTGTCGCTAGCTTCGCTAGATCCGGCACAGCCGGAATTTTGAGTCAAGTTTGACGTACTGGGTCAGATGGTTGGGCTTAAGCAGCGAATAATGGTGTGTTGCTGAGGTTTTCGAGAGCCTTATTGTAGGCGCGGGAAGCTGCCTGCAGAGGTGGCGCGCATGTGTGGTCGGTGAGGTGCGCCAAGCCGGTGGGCGGGAGTCGGTCGTGCACGCAGGTCAGGAAGTGGGCGGTGTGCAGGCCGTGGGATTTGAGTCGGCGCAGGTCATAGGTGATCTGCCCGGCGGTGACCGCACCGGGTGGCAGTCCGCGCAGCTCGCTGGTGAGCGCGCGCAGATCGGCGTTGGTGAAGCCGTTGGTGTGGCAGCCAAATGTTAGGAGCGCCTGCAGCAGGGCGTGGCTGCGGCGCTGGGCCAGCCGTAGTCCGGGGATGCGGGCGCCGGTGGCGGTGGTGATAGCCCCGGTGATGGCATCGAGCGCGGCGGCGCCGGTGATCGGGTCGTGGCCGAGTCGTTGGACGTGCAGCAGACGTCGGTTGGCGGAAAAGCCGATCTCCCGCAGCGCGGGCAGATTAGTCAGCCGTTTGCCGATCGAAAAGTCGGTGGCGTCATTGATCGTGGTTTCGGTGCGTAGCGCTCTCCCTTGTTTGTGGTACTGCGTGATTCGGGTGTGCTTGTAGTCCACATGCGGGCTGGGGGTCACGCCCTGGGTGATCACCCGGGTGCGAAACGGCCCCGGTGTCGCGCGGGGGCCGCGGCGGTGGATGCGTCGGTTAAAGACCAGGGCGACCTGGTCGGGGCGGCCGATGCCGAGGTTGTCGCGGATGACGTGTTCGAAAAACATCCGGCCCGCCACGGGTTTGTCCAGCATCTGGGTCAAGGAGAATTCGGCCTGCAGGATCGAGAGCTCGTAGCGGTAGCCCGCGGCCCGGTCGCTCGCGGTGAACGGGTGCGGCGGGATGGCCAGCCGCTTGCGCAGCAGCGCGTCGATCTGCTCTTCGCCGAGCCGATCGCAGATCGCCTGCGGCGCGGCGGGATCATCGACGGTGGCGAACCCGTTGTCTAGCGCGGTGAATCCGATGCCGGCCTTGGCCGCTTGGCGCTGGGCCCAATGGTCGCCGTTGATACACAGCTTGGCGTTGTAAGGAAAACACTGGAGAACCCCCGTGTCCTAGACCCTTCGGGTAACCCGGTCGGGGCACCGGTCACCATCGGTATCGACACCGCCGGTTTGCGGGCGTCGCGGCGAGATGGGCGGGTCCGGGCCGCGATCACCACGTTGCTCGACCTCGCCGTCCACCACCAGTGCGCCGCGATCGTGGTGGAAAACCTCGACTTCGCCGATGCTCGCTGCACGGGCCGTGAGACGTTGAGCCGAGGACGCCGCGGGAAGCGGCTGCGCCGCACTGTGGCCGGCATCCCCACACGGAAATTCAGGTCCCGGCTCACCTCGATGGCGTCACGCCGCGGTATCGCGGTGATCGGCGTGGACCCCGCCTACACCTATTGACTGAACTAAGAGCAGCCCCCTGTGTGACAGGGTTAGGTGAGACAGCAGCAGTAGCCGATCATCGCTACAGGGCGAGACAGGATCACCATTCTCCGTGACTATGACGATCGCATCCCTGCAGGGGTGCGCCGATACTGACCAAGTGGACAGCACGCCGGATCCGGGTGCTCGGGCTCGGCGACGCACGTTCACCGCCGAGTACAAGGCCCGCATCCTCGACGAGTACGACGCCCTGCCGGCCGGCTCGTGCGAGCGTGGTGCGTTGCTGCGCCGCGAAGGCCTGTACAGCTCGCACATCGCCGAATGGCGCAAGGCCCGTGATGCCGGTGCCCGTGCCGGGCTGACGCCCAAGGGCAAGTCGAAACGCACCGCTGAGCAGGTGGAGCTGGACAAGCTGCGGCGGCGCACCAAGCAATTGCAGGCCGAGCTGGACCGGACCAAGCTAGCCCTGGAGATCACGGGAAAAGCACACGCGCTCTTGGAGATGCTCTGCGAGAGCGCGGATTTCGAGCCGAAGTCGAAGCCGTGATCGGCGAGCACCTGCCCGCCCTGGAGTCGGCGACGTCCACCAAGCGGGCGTGTGAATTGCTGGGTGCATCACGGGCCACGCTCTATCGGCGCCGCAACCCAGCACCGCGGCCGGCGCCGCGGAGGCGGCCCGAGCCGCCGAACAAGCTCACCGAGGCCGAACGCCAGCAGATCCTGACGGTGCTGCGATCGGCCGAGTACTGCGACCTGGCGCCGGCGCAGGTGTGGGCGCGCCTGCTCGACGACGGCATCTACTTGTGCTCGATTCGCACCATGTACCGGCTTTTGGCCATTGCTGGGGAGAACCGGGAGCGGCGCCGTCAGCGCACCCACCCGGCGCGCAAGAAACCCGAGTTGATCGCCACCGCGCCGAACCAGGTTTGGTCGTGGGATATAACGAAACTGCAAGGGCCACAACGTGGTATCTTCTATCAGCTGTATGTGATCATCGACATCTTCTCGCGCTACGTCGTCGGTTGGACCCTCGCTGCCAGCGAGACAGGCGAGCTGGCCAAGCAGTTCATCGACGACACCTTGGCCCACCACGGCATCGAACCCGGTCAACTGGCTCTACATGCTGATCGCGGCACCTCGATGACCTCCAAGCCGGTCGCCCAACTGCTGATCGACCTGGGTGTGGACCGCAGCCACAGCCGCCCGCACGTGTCCAACGACAACCCCTACTCGGAGGCCAATTTCAAGACCCTCAAGTACTGCCCGGCGTTCCCGGGCCGGTTCGGCTCGATCGAAGACGCCCGCGCCTTCTGCAGCGCATTCTTCGATTACTACAACCATGAACATCGTCACAGCGGCGTCGCGCTACACACCGCGGCCTCGGTGCACTACGGCACCGCAACCCAGGTACAGGCCCAACGCGCCGCCACACTCGACGCGGCTTATGCCGCCAACCCCGCCAGGTTCCGGCATCGCCGGCCCACCCCGCCGAAACTGCCCACCATCGCCTGGATCAACCAGCCAACCCCCGAAGCACTCATCAAATCCGCGTAAGAAACTGTCTCACCGGCCTTGACATGTTCCGGCCGGCTCATCAATCTCTGTGCGCGTCGGGATAAGGGTCGTTATGGTCGCTGCTCATGGCTGACGAAGAGGGCATCGGTGACCTCGGCTCGCTCGTGGTCCCTGCAGCTGGCAGCCTGGCCTCGTAGATCGTGGTGCGCGGGCAGTTCGGATAGTTGCATCCGGCTACCACAACGGTGTCGATGTTATGGGCCTGAAGGTGTCGCTCAAGGCGGGTGCCATAGAAGGCGCCCCAGCGAGGTTTGTAGAGGATGACGTCGTGCTCTCCGACGTGCTGCGCTTGTCCGGATAGCAGAAGGTCATCGTCGAACTCGACCACCGGGCCCGGTGTGAGGCCGGCGGCGAGCAGTCGCCCTGACGTGCCGGGCCGCAGCATCGGTATCGGGCCGCTGACGAGGTCCCTGCGTACGGGCTCGGCGTTACTTCCATCGGCTGAGTAGAGCCGCACGATGTGCACGATCGGGTGGCCGGCGTCGCGAAATGCGCGGCACAGCTGCGCGATTCGCGGTACAGCGGCCGAGGTGCCGGCGATTTCGAGGGCTCCCCCATCGAGGGTGTCGACCTGCACGTCGATGGTCAGCACCGCAGCCGACTCGAGGTGCGGCTCAATCCACGACGACATCTCGCCAGCTTACGAAACCGCATTGACGCCGTTTGAAAGAATGACAATCGATCGCTTGTTTCCGCAGCGCTACGGACACACCAGCAGAACTGTTGCTGCTCAACAAGATCTGGGCGTTGCAGTCACTGCTGACCAACTACTTCTACCCCCAACAAAAGCTCGTCTCCAAGGTCCGTGTCGGGGCGAAAGTCTCCAAGAAGTACGACCGGGCGACCACCCCGTACCGCCGCGCCGAACGCCACGAAGCGGTCAGCGATGACGACAAGGCCGTCCTGGCCGACACCTACGCCGACATCAACCCCGCCGCCGTGCAACGCCATATCCAGGCCCTGACAACCGAGCTCCTGACGATCACCACCGGCAAGGCCGGACCCAAGAGCAAGGCCCCTGTGAGCACGGCTCCTACGCGCGCATCCGCAGATGAGGCAACGACTCAGTCCTCGCGCGCATCTTGACGTGATTCAACAGGGTCGGCAGGCCGGCGGCGTCGCAGGTTAGCACTTTGATCCCTCTAGCGCGGGGTCATCGCCTCGCGCAGGCTCTTTGGCCGCATGTCGGTCCAGTTCTGTTCGACATATTCCAGACACTGGGCGCGGGGGGCTTCGCCGTAGACCTGCTGCCAGCCGGCCGGAATGTTGGCGAAGGTCGGCCATAGGCTGTGCTGGTCTTCGTTGTTGACCAGCACGACGAAGGTGCCGGCGTCATCATCGAAGGGATTGGCGCTCATCGCTTCCTTACTCCTCCTGGAGGGTGATTGTTGCCCGCGGCCGTAGGCTTCGAATTGCCCAGGGATGGCGGACCGCCGACATCTATAAACGCGCCCGCGCCTCCGGCAAAACTGTCCCCACGCGGTGCGGATCCTTGCCCGCGCCCTGGGTCCGCGTCATGTGGCGCTGCTGGCTCAACGGAACCCCCTACGACCCCACCCCGCACCGCGGCGCCCAACCGCACCTCAGCACCGCCGAAGCCGCCTGACTTCAACCCTAAGGTTGACACAGAGGGCGTCATGATGCCATTTCCCGTAGGGCTTCGGCCCAAAGTGCCTGCAGTGCAGCAAGGTCCGCGTCGTCGAGAATGTCGGGTAGCGCCCGCCACTGGGTGATTAGAACCAGCCGGTCCTCGACCGCCAGCAGGGTGGCCAGAATGCTCAGCTCGTGACGCACTGCCAGGCCGGGTTCGGGCACCGGTGGTAGCCCGGCCAGCAACTCACGGCCCAGCTGCAACCCGGCGTCGCCGGTGCCGAGGTCAGCGCGGCCCAGATAGTTCAGCAGCAGCTGCGGCCCGGCGAACCTGCGCAGCGCATGCGCGGTGTCGGCCCGCAGGTAGCGCAGCAGCCCGTAGTCGAGTCCGTTGCCGGGGATGCCTTCCAGCCGCTCTCCCACCCCACGCGGATCGGCGGAGTCGATCCGCAGCGGGTAGATGGCGCTGAGCAGTCCCACCGTGTCGGTGGTATCGATTGTTTCGTCCGTGCCGTCGAAGAGGGCGTCGGCCCGGCCGTGGGTTTCTAGCGCCAGCAGCGGAGCCGGCGTGGGCTGGCCGCGGCGCTGCCGCCACTGGGTCACAGTTCGCGACGCCGCGCTGACTAGCAGGTGCATCAGCGGCAGGCCCGAATCTAGAAGCTGACTTGTGATGTCGGCGTCGGTGACCGCCGCTCGGACGATCAAATCACGGGCCCGGTCGCGGTCTGGGCGCACTCGCCGAGCCCCGAGATCTGGGTCGTCACCATCGAGTTGGGAGAGCCAAAACGGCGCGGTGTCCAGACGGCCGGCACGCTCGGTGAGCGCCCGCGCCCAGTGTCGAAGGCTGGTGTGCTCAACAACCGGCGCAGGTGTGTGGCCGGCGCGCAACGCGTGCAGGGCAGCGTCGAGTTCGCCCAGCACCACCCGCCACGACGCCGGATCCATCGCCAAAACGTGGGCGGCCAGCACCAGGACACTCGGTCCGCTCGGGACTTGCAGCCACACCGCCGCCAGCAGCGCGCCGCGTTCGGGGTCGAGTCGCTGCAGAACTGCTTGGGCGTGCGCGGCGACCTCCTCCCCTAGATCGGCGGATACTTCGCTGACGGTGAGGAAATCGGTGGCCGGTGTCGGGAGCAAGCTCATGGTGGCCCGGTCCAGCTGGCAGCGAAGCACCTCGTGACCCTCGACGATGCTGGTCAGCGCGCTGCGCAGCTGTTCGCCGGTGATGCCGGCCGGCAGCCGGATCGCTTCGGTTTGGGCGAGTTTGCGGGGCTGACCGTATTCGTAGAGCCAGTGGGCGCCTGCCAGCAACGGGATCGGTCCGGTAGTGGCCGCCGCTTCGTGGGCGATGCTCGCGGTTTGGGCGTCGATCGCGGCGGCCAGTTCGCGGATGGTGCCACACTCCAGGATCAGCCGGGCCCGCAGGCCGATGCCCCGGCGACGGGCTGCCTGCACCACCGACAGGGCCGCGATGCTATCCAACCCGAGCTGCAGAAAATCCGTGGTCACGTCGACCTGCGTGCTATGCAGGATTTCTGCAAGCAGCTCGGCCAGTGCGGATTCGGTCGGGGTCTCGGGTCGCGACCCCATCGCGGCAGCGGCATCGATAGCTGCTAGCGCGGTTTCGTCGAGCTTGCCGTTGGCGGTCAGCGGGATCTCGTCGACCACAACGATGCGCTGCGGAATCATGTAGCGCGGCAGCCGCGCGGTGAGCATGCCGCACAGCTCGGCCGCTGTGGGTGCCGCGCCGTTCGCGGCCACACATGCGACCAGCCGTGGAGCACCGTGTTGCTGGCGGGCTAGGACGTGGGCATGCCGCACCGCGGGATGCGACTCCAGGGCGGCGGCGATCTCGCCGGGTTCGACGCGGTAGCCGCGGATCTTCATTTGCGCATCGGCGCGGCCCAGGTACTGCAGCGAGCCTTCTGGCTGGCGTCGCACAACATCGCCGGTGCGATACATCCGCTCGCCGGTCGCGAACGGGTCGGCGAGGAATCGAGTACACGTTTCATCGGGGCGGCCGAGGTAGCCGCGCGCCAGCTGTGCCCCGGCCAAATACAGCTCTCCGGTCGCCCCGTAGGGCACTGGACGCAGCGCCGAATCCAGCACATAGCCGCGAGTGTGCCGGGTCGGGCGCCCGATCGTCGGCTCGTCGTGCTCGGCGATGGCGGAGACGACCGCTTCCACGGTGGTCTCGGTGGGGCCGTAGCAGTTGTAGGCCGCCATCGAAGTACGGTCGCACTCGGCGCGGATCGCTTTCCACGTCGGCACGCCGATCGCTTCCCCACCCAGCGCCAGCACCGTCAACGGCGCGGTCGTGAGCAAACCAAAAGCTCTCAGTTGGGCGAACATTGACGGGGTCGTGTCGATCATGTCGATGTGGTGTTTGACGACGGTGTGCACCAGCGCTTCAGCGTCGCGCTGGGTGTGCTGATCGATGACGTGCACCCCATGACCATCAAGCAGCGCAACCAACGGCTGCCAGGCAGCGTCGAACGCGAACGACCACGCATGCGCGATGCGTAGCGGGCGACCCAACCGTGCTGCGGCGGGCCGCAGCACGGTGTCGATGTGGTCGTCAGCGTAGGTGCTTAGCGCGACGTGAGTTCCGATGACACCCTTGGGTTCTCCGGTGGTGCCGGAGGTGAAGACTATGTAGGCGGCCTGCCGAGGATCCACGTCGACCGGCTGGAAGTGGTCGGGCCGCTGCTGGTCGGCGGTGGCCAGCATAGCGTCGTTGACGACTATGCTCGCGCCGGTCTGGCGCAGAATCGACTCCACCCTATCCGCGGGCATCCCGGGCTCCAGCGGCACGCATACGGCGCCGGCCATAAGCACTGCGAGCATCGCGACGACATACTGTGGACCACGGGAAAGCGCTATCGCTATCGGGGTTTCGGGCCCTGCTCCGTAGACCCTGAGCAGCGCCGCCAACCGGTTAGCCGCGGCGTCGAGCTCGGCATAGTCCATCGTGCCGGCCTCCCAGCTCAGAGCGACGGCGTCAGGGTGGGCTTCGGCGACCGCGGCGAACCTCGTGTGGACGCCGGCTGCCGGTGGGAAGCGCACCGGCAGCGTACCGGCGGCACGGTGCGGCGACGCCTCGTCGTCGAGCAACACGCTGACTTCGCGCAGCGGCCGATCCCACATCGACAGCAGCCGCTGCGCGGTGGCCAGCACCCGGCGGCCGAGCATCGCGCCGGTCGTCGCGCCCAGCGCACCGTCGATCACCTCGACCATCATGACCAGCCCCGCGTCGGCCATGTGAGGGGCCAGCGTGACCGGGAAATGTGACACGCTCTTCAACCCGGCGGGCCGGAACGTCACACCGCCAGCGCTGAATTCACCACGCTCGACCAGTCCCGCGGTTGGGAAGTTCTCGTAGACCAGCAAGGTGTCGAACATCTCACCGACGCCGCCGAGTGCGCGCAGTTTCGCGTGGCTGACGTAGCTGTGTTCTCGAAGCATCGCCGCATTCCGTTGGAGCGCAAGACATTGCGCACCGGTAACACCGTCGTCCTCGAGGCGTACCCGCAACGGCACGGTATTGATGAACAGCCCGATCATAGTTTCGACGCCGGCCAGCTCGGCCGGCCGGCCCGACACGGTAACCCCGAACACCACATCGCTGCGGCCGGTCAACCGCGACAGCACCAGGGCCCAGGCCATCTGCATCGAAGTGTTGACGGTGATCCCGCGCGCGCGGGCGCCCTCAACTAGGCGTGTGGTGACCTGTCGGTCGCTGCGCAGTTCGGTGCTCCGCGGCAGTGCAGCACCAGGCGCTTCAGCCGCCAGCGCCGCCGACAACAACGTCGGGCCTGGCATGCCGGCCAGATGTTCGCGCCAAACCCGTTCGCTGGCACATTGGTCGCGGCCGGCCAACCAGCCGATATAATCTCGGTACGGCCGCGGCGATGCGGGCAGCGCGTCAACCCTGCCGGCCGCCGCGTACAGGGTGATCAGATCCCTGGCGAACACTGGCAGCGACCAGCCGTCGATCACGATGTGATGGGCGGTGACCACAAACCGCCATCGGGCATCAGGCAATTCGATAAGCAAAAAACGGATCGCCGGTGCACGCTCGAAATCAAAAAGCCGACTGCGTTCTTCGGCCTCCAGCGCTTCGACATCCGGGAAGTCGGCGGTGATGTGTCGCCACGGCACCTCGACACGCGACGGCACGATCTGCACCGGGCGCGCGATGTCGCGGCTGACGAAACTAGCCCGTAGGTTGGGGTGGCGCACCAACATCGTTGCCGCGCAATCTTTGAGCAGCTCGACATCAAGTGGACCGGCGATGTCGGCGGCCATCCCAATCAGGTACGGATCCTCGACCAGCCCGTCGTCGGGAAAATCGCCCATCCCAGAAAGCACAGTCAGCGAATACAGCCCCTCCTGCAAAGGACTGAGTGCCATCACATCCTCGATACCTGGTGGTGCAACGGTTTCGGTGGCGGTGAAGGTTTGCCTCGCTCCGATGGCCCCGGCTTCTCCTCGGGCTGCTCCACGGCCCGCATCGTCGCCCGGGCGTGACAGCCAGGATGCGGTCACCGCGGCCAGATCCTCGGCCGACAGCCCCGAGGTGCTCATCGGCGCGTGTCGGGTATCTGGCTCGGCAGGTATGTCGGTGTCTGTTGCGCTCGCCGATTCCACCGCGGCGGCTAGCAGCTGCACGGTCCGATGCTCGAACACCATCCGCGGGCTGACCGCAAGTCCGGCCGCACGCGCCTGCGCCGCCAGCTGAACGGAGAGGATGCTGTCACCGCCGAGGGCGAAGAACGAGTCGTCGGCTCCTACCCGGGCGTGGCCGAGCAGCCCGGAAAACAGCTCGGCGATGCGGCGCTCGGTGGCTGTTGTCGGCTCGCGGTATTCGGCTGCCGCAGCCGCGATCTGCGGCTGCGGCAGGGCATCGCGGTTGATCTTGCCGTGCGCGGTGATCGGGATCTCATCGAGCACCACATAGGCGGCCGGCGTCATGTAGTCCGGCAGCGCCGCGGCCACCCGCGCTCGGATCCGGTCGACATCGACGCTGGCCCGGCCACCACCTGCGGCCGGGGTCAGGTAACCCACCAGCCGCTTGCCCAGCTGCGGCAGGTCAGCGGCCACCACGACGACTTGTCCGACGCCGGGGTCGACCGAAATCGCGGTGGCGACCTCGCCGAGTTCGATTCGGAAACCGCGGATCTTCACTTGCCCGTCGGCGCGTCCGACGAATTCGATATCCCCGTCAGCATTGCGCCGCGCCAAGTCACCGGAGCGGTACAACCGCCCGCCCGACGTGAACGGGTCGGCGACAAAGCGCTCCGCGGTCAAACCCGGTCTGCGGTGGTAACCGCGGGCCACATGTGTTCCACCGATGTAGATTTCGCCTATCACTCCGACCGGCACCGGTTGCAACGCGTCGTCGAGCAGATGCACTCGCGTGTTGATCTTGGGTCGGCCGATCGGCACGGTCCGAGTGCCCTGGGCGCCCTCGACCTGGTAGCTGGTGGCATTGATGATGGTTTCGGTGGGGCCGTAGAAGTTGTACAGCGACGCGTCGAAAGTGGCGTGGAACTTATCGGCGATCTCACCCGTCAGCGGCTCCCCGCCGATCGGAACCCGCCGCAGGGTGCGCCACTGGTTGACGCCGGGGAGCGACAGAAACAGCCCGAGCAGCGATGGCACGAAATGCATCGAGGTGATGCCTTCACGGTGCAAGAGGTCGGTCAGATAGCCGATGTCGCGTAATCCATCCGGCCGCGGAATCACCAGCCGCGCCCCGCAAATCAGGGTGCCGAAGATCTCGGCGATGGAAACGTCGAAGCCCGGAGAGGCCAACTGCAACAGTCGATCGGTCTCATCGACTTGGTATTCGTTACCGAACCAGACGAAGTACTCGGCGACCGGCGCATGCGGCACTGCCACGCCCTTGGGCAACCCGGTCGACCCGGAGGTGTAGATCAAGTAGGCCGTGTTGCTCGGCCGCAGCCCGCGAACCAGCTCACCGACACCCGGGTCGCTGTTCGAATACTGCTGTAAGCAGGTGACCGGTTCGCGCAGAACAAGTTTGGCCATGGCGTCGTCGAGGATGAACGAGAGCCGGTCCGCGGGATAGGTTGGGTCGATCGGCAGGTAGACCGCTCCAGCTTTGAGAATGCCCAGCGCCGCAACGACAAGTTCAGGCGACTTGTCGAGCAGCACCGCTACCCGATCCTCGGCGCCGATACCCCGCTCAATCAACCAATGCGCCAACCGGTTAGCTTCTTCATTGATTTCACGGTAGCTGTACTGACGGCCCTCGTAAACCACGGCGACCGCGTCGGGACAAGCTGCCGCACGCTCGCTGACCAGTGCGCCCAGCGTGGTGGCCGGCATTGAGAACTGCTCGCCGGTCGCGACTCGCGACAGCCACTCGGCGTTTAGCGTACTCGTCAGCGCCAACGCCGACAGTTCGGTGTCAGGGTCGGCCAGCGCGCCCGCCAGCAGGACGGCGTAATGGTCGAGCAACTGCCGCACCAGCGTCGCATCCAGAACCTCGACGAGAAACTCGGCCTCTACCAGTGCGCCGGCTTCAGGCTTAGAGCACAGCTCGATCATGAATCCCAATGGAAATGGGGTGAATTGGCTCCGCAACTCCGCGCGTTCGCACCGTACCCCGGGGGGGCAGAACGCGGCACCGTCGGCCTCACGCAGCCCAAAGCTGACCTGGGTCGTTCGCTCGTTGCCGCGGCGGCGATCCGGGTTGGACTCGGCCACCAGCCGGTCCAAGTTGACGCGCTGATGGGCGAACGCCCCCGACACAATGTCGCGGGTTTGGGCCAGTACGTCACGGAACGTCTGCGAGCGCTGCGGTTGAGTGCGCAACAGTACGGTGTTGCCGTAGTAGCCGATCGCGTCTTTGGTATCGGCACCGCGGTTGATCACCGGCGCGGCGATCAAAAAGTCGGTGGAATGGGTGTAGCGGTGGATCAGGACGGAAAAAGCAGCCAGCAGCACCATATACGGGGTAGCGCCGCTCTCACGGGCCAGCGCCGACGCCCGGTCGAGTGTGCTCGCGGAAAGCTGCAACGATTCGCGCTTTGATCGCCAGGTGCTCGGCACCACAGAACCGTTGCCTCCCGGAAGCTCAAGCGGCTCAGGAAGGTCAGCCATCAGCGGCCGCCAATAGGCCAGGTCTTCGTCGGGGGTATCGATGGCCCCACCAGTCACCGACGGCGACGCCTCGCTATCGAAACCGTCCGGGTCGATGTAAGCGCGGGTCAGGTCGGTGAAAAACGGCACCCACGATCCATCGTCCCACGCGATGTGATGCGCAATGAGCAGCAGCATGACCGTGTCGGAGTCCAAACGCACCACCGTGATCCGCAGCGGCGAGTCTGCGGTCAGGTCTAATGGCCGGCCAAATTCGCGACGCGCCAGCACCTCCAACCTCAGCTGCCCAGCCTGCCCGGCCAACCCTGACACATCGTGCTCGGCCCAGCCGGGTCGTAACTCGTCGTGGACGACTGCATGCGGGTCACCGTCGGCGTCGGTGTGATAAGTAGTGCGCAAAACCGTGTGCCGGATCGCCACCGCGTCGATCGCCCGATGCAACCGCGCGATGTCGACGACACCGGTGAGCCGATAAGACGCACAAACATTGAGCAGCGGGCTGGTGAAATCGATCGACTGCACAAACCATATACGGCGCTGACCGTCAGAAAGTTGCGCGCTTCCATTTTGCGATCGCACCGCCGAACGGGACAGTTCGCGCTCACGAAGTTTGCAGCAGAACAGCTCTAGGCGTTGCTCGTCGACGTGTGCGTCGGTGATGTCAGTCACGCGAGGACTCCTCGTTTCCAAGTCTCATGCTTCATGCTGTGCCCGAATAGCTGCAAAGGTGCCACGCCCTGTTACCGCCCCGCTTCGAAAATGGCGCCGCCACCAACTGCGGAATATGAGCATCAAGCATACTCAGGAACGAAACCCTTTCTCGAATTGACTATCGTTACCGCAGCCCTGATCCGGCTCTTCTGCCATAGTCGTGGGTTCGTGACCAGGGGTTTTGGGGCGCAACGCCGTGTCCTGCTTACGTTTTGGACTGCAATCGGGTTCAAGACGGAAGGGGTGTACGGCGTTGCGCAAATCCAGGGTATTCGCGACGGTCCTCGGTGGCCAGGACATGGTCATCGACGACGTGATGATCGAGACCGAGACTTCGCGCGGCAAACGGCCGGTGACCAGCGAAGCGCTGGTGTTTGCGGTGCGGCCCAAGGCAAACCAGGCCAGCCGGTGCTCGCGGTGCCAGAAACGCTGTCCGGGCTATGACGGCGGGGACGCGATCAGGCGCTGGCGCAGCCTGGATCTGGGGACGACGAAGGCCTATCTGCAGGCCGCCGCACCGCGGGTAGCCTGCCCCGAGCATGGAGTGGTGGTGGCGCATGTGCCCTGGGCGCGGCCCGGCGCCCGCCACACCTGGGCGTTTGAGGACACAGCCGCGTGGCTGAGCGCGCATGCCGCCATCAGTGTGGTCGCGGTGTTTTTGCGGGTGGCCTGGCGCACCATCGCCGCGATCGTGGGCCGGGTGGTCGCCGATGGCCGCGACACCAACGACCTGCTCGTCGGACTGACCCGCATCGGCATCGACGAGATCGCCTACCGCAAAGGCCACCGCTACTTGACGTGCGTGATCGACCACACGACAGGCAGGTTGGTGTGGGCCGCCGAAGGCCGCAACAAAGACACCCTGGGCCGGTTCTTCGACCAGCTCGGCGCCGAACGTGCCGCGGCGTTGACTCACGTCAGCTGTGATGGGGCGGAATGGATTCACGCCGTGCTGCGGGACCGGGCCCCGGCCGCGGTGATCTGCCTGGATCCGTTTCATGTCGTGGCCTGGGCGCTCAAGGCCCTCGACAAGGTGCGGGTGCGTACCATGGCCCGCGCCGGCGTCCGCGACCGGCATGCGATGTGGGCGGTGCGCAAGAACCCGGCCGACTTGACCGGTGAGCAACGCACCAGCCTGGCCGCAATCACGGCTACCAACGCCACGCTGTATCGGGCGTATTTGCTCAAAGAGCAACTCCGCGAAGTCTTCCGGGTCAAAGGGCGCGACGGCCGTCGTCTGCTGGCCGGTTGGCTGTCCTGGGCGTCGCACTCGCGCATCCCGGAGTTCGTCGCCGTAGCCCGCACCGTCCGCCGTCACAAGGAGCTCATCGGCAACACCCTCGACCACCAACTGTCGAATGCCCGCTCGGAAGCCACCAATACCCACCTGCGGGCCTTGACCAAGCGTGCGTACGGGTTTCACAGCCCTGAGGCGCTGATCGGCATGGCCATGCTCACCCGCGGCGGCCTGTGCCCCGCACTACCCGGCCGAGCAGCATGAAACCCGACCCACGGAAACGTCAGGAGATCCCCTGATCCCCCTCCCCTTCGCCGCCGGCCGTCTCCGACCAGGTCCCCGGCACCATCGGCATAGTTGGTCCGCCATTAAATCCGTTGCTGGTCAGCGTCGCGAGTCCCACAACGGGCGCGGCGGTGTCCTTGTGCGCCGTTCCGGCGAATCCCACCGGGCCAGTGCCTCGATCCGACGCCAGCACTGGGGGCCGCTCCGACTGCACGCCTCGGGCGAAACCACCGTCGATATCCGCGAACTCGTCGGTGCGGTCCCGCATCTCGGCCCGACGACGCCGCCGTACCCCCACCTTGTCGCGGCTCACCGCACCGACCGCGGCCGCGGCGGGGACAGCCTGTCGGGGCGCAATGTCGACGTCGCCGTCGATCAGTGTCGGCCCGGGTCCGCCGTCGGGACCGATACCGCCCACCAGATAGGCAAAGCCGGCGGCGGGTGCGGCCGCCGGTGCCCCGGCGGCCGCAGCGCCTGGCGCCCGGTGTCGACCCGCCGGTCGTCGCCGGGGCAGCGCCGGCGGAAGCCAGCGTGACGGCGGGCAACTCGCCAGCCTGTCCGACGGGCAGTCCAGGCTGCCCGGCCAACGCGGGTACGGTCGCCGGCCCAGCCAACGACGCCGCCGTATTGGGAACCAGACCGAGAACGAGCCCGAGCCAGGCCGGGGAACTGAGCAGCAGTGGCCAGGTGGTGGATCCGAAAGGGATGCAGAACGCCTCGTAACCGACGAAGTTCGCGGTGTACTCGTTGTCGGCGAACAGCGGCTCGTCGACGAGATCCAACCGACGATCAAGCACCGTGAACGCAACCCGGTCGGGAGTCGAATTGTCGCGGATGGTTGCGATGATGTGACGCAACAACGTCGTCTTACCGGACTTGGTGTCGCCCAGCACCATCAGCAGCGGATTCTCGGCGAAGTCGAGTTCGACCGCGGCCAAGTCTTCTTCACGCTGGCCGATGACGATACCGTCCGCGCCCCGATAGGCCGCACCCACCGCGGCGGGCGCCAGGTTGGTCGGCAACAACCGCACCGGTGGCGCGGTGACGCCAGGATGGCGGGCGTTGATCGCGGGGATCTGGTCCAGTTCGGGTTGAGCGAACAGGAAATGCTCTGCCGCCATGGTCAGCCCGCGACCTGGCTGGTCCGCGGGCACCGACTCGGCCGGACGGTGCAGCGCACCGACCACCCGCACGTTGCTGTCGCGCGCATCATGCAGCTTCAGCTCCAACCGCAGCCCCAGGCCGTCTAGCATCGCCAGCGGCACCTCCAGTCAGCTGGGGGTGGTGACGACCACGTGGATTCCATAGGCCAAACCGACGTTTACAAGCTCGGTCACCTTGGCCAGCAACGGATTTCGGGTGCTGAACTGATCGGTGTTGTCCCGGCAAAGCGCTGAGTTCGTCGGCCGCGGCGGTGTATTCGGCACTCAACGAATTCCACGCCGCCGCTGACGCGAGTAGCGGGCCGGGTCCTGGGCCGCTGCTCAATAACGTCGAATGCACCTCGGGTGGAAACGCCATCCAGATCGGTCCGCTCATCGCGGTCAATCAAATTCAGTACGTCGCTGCTGCGGCGGCGCCGCCGACCGCATAGCTGGCGCCGGATTCGCCAACCGCAATCCCGGAGCGGCCCAACTCCTCGACGCCCTGAGCCGCGACAGCGGCCTGCTCGCCGCGGGCAGCGCTGAAACCAGTTGCCGTCCCCTAGCCATCCCACATCGACAACAAATTGTCGAAAGTTGACCCTCAAGCGGCTAGACGAGTTCTTCGCCAAGCGGCTCGGCAGCAACTTCCGTCGCTGACCGAGGACGACCCAGCCACGACGGTGCTGCCGATTCACCCGAGGATGCAGACGGCGCGCTATTCCACAACGTTGGTTGTTCCGCCGTGCCCAGTTGGCAGAAGGTGTGCGCTATCAGGCGATCACGCCGGTCAGGTCAAATTCGGCCAGCGTGCTCGCCGCCAGCTCGCGCAAATGAGGCTTCGAGTTCGTGCCGCCGGGCTGGTAGGCGACGACGGTGATGCCGATCTTGCCGCCGATGCGCCCAGACACCAGAGTCATGTGCCCGCCTGTTTGCTCAAGCCTCTGTCGCGTGACGTTTTGCTCAATCCCTCGCGCGGTGAGGTATTCGGCCTCGGTGCCATCGAGGCAGCATACCAACGAGTTGACGTCACCGAGGTTGGAACAACCCACCGGGAGATTGGCGTAGTCGAACGCCGTATCGGCCAGCCGTTTCATCGCCCGCTTCGGCGTAAACGGGGCGAGCGGGGCCAGCGGATGCAGCTGCATTGACTCTTCTGGCGCCTCCCGCAGAATTGTCAGTGTCTGCTTGATCGCGGCACGGGTGTCGCGCAAATCTGTCGTTACGCGCGTTGGGTCGATGCTGACGCTCACCCACGACAATGCGTTGGCGCGCGTATCATCTTCGGTGCGGTCGCTCATTGGAAGTTGCACCGTGACGGCGCCGTCACCGGCATGTCGGCGCCCCATGCGCGCCCCAAGCCTCGCGGCGAAACCAACAAGCAGTGAGTTGCCGTTTCCACCAATGTCTTTGGCGCGCGCATCCCAATCACTCAGGTCGATGTAGGTCGTGATAGCCGGCACGACGACACTTTCATCGCCGTCGCCTACAAAGGTGTCGATGGGTCGCGGAGTTCGAGGTCGGGCAATATCCTTCCCGCGACGACGGGCCTGTTTTGCCGCCGCGACCAGCGCCCGGGCAACCTCGGGTATGTCCTGCGAGGTTTCACGGGCATCCTGAACCACTGCGCGCAGTCGAGTGCGCGAACGCGGCGGAGGGTAGCCCAGATCGCGGGTGTTGCCCCGGACCGCATCAGCTACCGTGAGCCCGAGCCCGAGGCCGTCGATCAGGTAGTGCGAAACCACCAGGCTGACCGCGGTCGAGCCGTCCGTCAGTGGCAGGACGCCGAGATGCCAGCCGGGTCCCCATTCCGGATCGGTGGGCAATTGTGAGCGTTCATCTGCCCAGTCGTCAAGTTCAGCGCGCGAACGAGCGCACTCAGCGATATCGAGTTCCGACGGCCTCCGGTCTAAGACCCACCGATGCCGGCCGAATGGCAGCGGCGAACGCTCGATGCGTCGTCCCAATAACCCATAGCCGAGATTCTGGTGAAAACGCCTCAGGCCACCGAAGTCGACAGCGTGCTCATAAACCCATACGGCCTGGATCACTCCCGCCTGGCCAGTGGCACGCAGCGCGGAAAACAAGGCTTGGTCCATGAACGACAGCCGATTATCCGGCAAGCTATCACCGTTAGTTGCGCGGCGTTCCAAGGGTGCGCGTGCAGGACGTATTCGGACTGGCACCGGTCAGCCTCCGATGATCAATTGCGGGTCGGTTTGCTGGGTACGGATGGTCGAGTCTTGTCAGCTCTTACGGCCCGCCCCTGGGTTTTGAGGGCCCTTATCCCCTCGACGGTCAGAGGTCAGAGCCCGGACATCGACTCGGGTGCCAGTTTAGGCGCCTTGCCGGCGCGTGGCTATTTTCCGCGTTCCTACGAAAATTGAGGTGACCACAGCTGGTGACCACAGGCATCGGTAACCGGCCACGTGGTCAGTGACGGCTGGTCGGTTTTGTGTTTGTCTATGCCGCGTCGGGTTCCTCGAGGATGACGCGGTAGCCGAGTGCTTCGAGTTGTCGGACGGGGTTGGCTTTGATGTGTTCGGGCCGGCGTCGGGTGTAGTAGTCGGGTCCGGGGTCACGGTAGAACTCGCCGCCGGCCAGCATGTGCCACGCCGCGGTGACCATGGCGTGCTCGACGGCGACGATCGTTTTCATCGGTGCACGCCGTGCGGTGATACGGCGGAATTTCGCGCCGAAGAACGTGGTGTTGGCCGGTCGGGCCGCAGCCGATGCGGCGATGCCGACGGCTGCCTTGAGGCGCCTGTTGGCGGGGCGGGTCTTGGTTGATTTGACCCTGCCGGCGGATTCGTTGGCTCCGGGTGACATCCCGGCCCAGGAGGCGAGTTCGGCGGAGGTGGGGAACACGCTCATGTCCGCGCCGGTCTCGGCGGTGAACACCTCAGCGATCTTCGTCGACCAGCCCGGGATGCTGCACAGCAGCTCCCGGGCTCCCGTGAAAGGTGTCATTGCCTCCTCGATACGGGCCTCCGCCCTCGCCAATGCCAGGGTGTGCTGATCGATCAGATCCAGGTGCATCCGGATCAGGAACCCGTGATGCTCGGTGAACCGGCCGCCCAGCGCCTCGGTCAGCTCGGGGATCTTGCGGCGTAGTTTCCGTTTGGCGAGGTCGGCCATCGCCTCGGGGTCGCGGCAACCGCCGATCAACGCCTCTAGCATCGCCCGCCCCGATACTGCGGTGATGTCGCTGGGCGCCGACGACAGTTTGATCCCGGCGCTTTCCAGGACTTTCTCGATCTTCTGCACTAACCGGCCCCGTTCACGGGCCAGGGCGGTGCGGGCACGGGTCAGATCCCGCAACTCACGGATCGGCGGCGGCGGGACGAACGACCCGCGAACCAGCCCGTGTGCGGCGGGGTCTGCCAGCCACGCCGCGTCGCTGACGTCGGTCTTGCGTCCCGGCCGGTTACGGGCCTCATGGGGATTGACCAGCATCACCGGCAACGCGTCCTCGAGCGCGTAATAGAACGGCTTCCAGTCGGGTAGCTCCGGCGCGTCGCCGCGCCGGAGCCCCCTAAGAACCGGCCGTGCCCGCTTTCCAGGCAACCGGCTCAAGCAAGCCCGAAGGCTCATCAGTCGGGATAGCAGAGTGCTGGTGCACGCCGATGCGGTCTGGGTGACGGCTTCGGCAGTGCGTGTGGATGAGACGGAACGCGGTGTAACCCAATGACTCTGACCCCGAGTCGACGACGATCGCCTGACGGCGGATCGCCTTGGCGGTAGCAGTGATCCACTGCTCCCACTCGTCGGGATGTCGCGGCTCGACCTCAGCGTGCAGCAGCAGCTGACCGCAGAGCGGACAACGCCCGCGCTGCTTGCCGATCAACCACGACCGGGTCCGGTCCAGCGGGGGTCTCCCGCGGCGGCGCCGGACCGCCCAGTAGTCGGCCAGGGCGGGATCGTCCGGGGACGCCCAGCCCTTGACCAGGGTGTGCCGGGTGATCGCCGTCCAAGCGAATTTGACCAGGTAGGCGCCGCTATCGCGGTCACCGAATACCCAGCGGTCCCGCCGAGAACGGTTGAACGCACCGAAGTAGCGGGACACGATCCAACGTCGTCCCTTGTGCGGATGGGTGAATCTGGCCCACTTGTCGGTGAGCTTCCACACATGATTGTCCAGCGCGTTGAACACCCGGGCCGACACACAGTGCCGGTAGTAGGCCGACCACCCCCGGATGATCGGGTTGAGCCGGATGAGCACCATCTGGGCGTTATGGCCCCGCAGTGCCCGCATCTCGGCGGTCAGCCGTGCCCGGATCCGTTTCACGGCCGCCTTGCTCGGTTTGATCAGCAGCTTGCCGCGGTAGCGGCGAATGTTGAACCCCAGAAAGTCCACCCCATCATTGAGGTGCACGATGCGGGTCTTGTCCTCGTTGAAGACCAGACCCCGAGGTCGCAGCCATTCCGTGAGCCGCGCCTTGACCTGTTCGGCCTGTTCCCGCGAGTGGCACAGGGCTAGCAGGTCATCGGCATACCTGATCAAAACTGGGGAGCCCGGCCGCGCCGTGCCGGCGTTGGTGCCGGTGCGGATGTAGCGGACTCCGGCGGCCTGTTCCATTCCGTGCAGGGCAACGTTCATCAGCAACGGGCTGATCACCCCGCCTTGTGGGCTGCCTTCCTCGGTCGGCGCGAGCCGACCTTGATCGATCACCCCCGCGCGCAGCCAAGCCGCGATCATTCCCTTCGCGGGGAACGAGCCGAGCTGCGCGAGAAGATGGGCATGATCGATGCGGTCGAACGCGGCGGCCAGGTCGGCGTCTAGCGCCCACAGGCGTTTGCAGGTCGCGCCGCGTGCGGTCACGAAGATCGCCTGCATCGCGTCCTGACAGCTACGACCCGGCCGAAACCCATACGATCGGGACTCGAACCGGGCCTCCCATTCGGGTTCTAACGCGTTGACCGTGAGCGCTTGCAGCGCCCGATCGGCAATCACGGGAATCCCGAGGCCGCGCCGTTTTCCGTTGCTCTTCGGAATGAACACCCGCTTGACCGGTCGGGGCCGCCATGTGGCGGTGTCGCGCTGCAGCCAGGTGGCCATCTCGGCCTTTTCCCATCCCGCGAGCACGACCCTGCCGTCGACCCCGGCCGTCTTGCGGCCAGCGTTGAGCTCGGTGACCCGCCGCACACTCAGCAGAGCGTTCGCGCGGGAACCCAGCATCAGTTTCTGCAGATTGCGGACCCGCTTATGGTCCCCCGCCTGCATCGCCGTGAAGATTCGTTGCCGCAGCCTCCGTACGTCGTCTTCGACCCGGCGCCAGTCCACGGCGTCCCAGTCGCTGATCTCGTCCTCAGGTCCGTTCACCGTCACGGTGTCTAACTTGTCCATCGGTTCTGGAGTCTCCGATCGTCTGGTCTTCACAGGCTCACCCGACCCACGTCAGCTCCCTTTCGGGCCGGGCGGCACGCCCGTATCCGACCGGTTATGCGCCAGCCATCTGGCGGAGGGGCCAGATCGTGCGGTTGCCGGTTTCCCGTCGCCTTTCGGCGTGTCGGCGTTGGCTTCTTGGGTCATCCTGCGCCCGCTGGGGAGTTGCGCCTTCCTCACGGTTGGCCTACCGGCGACACCGGCCACCGGACCCCAACGGGGTTGTCATGTTGCGCATGAACAAGATTCGACCGGGCAGGGTGCCCCCTTTACCCCGGGGACGGTGGTGCGCTCCCGGCCGGCGATTACCCTCCGGCCGGCACCCGACGCTTTCCAGCGTCCAGTCCCTACGGCCCCGCTGACACATCCCATCGGCGGGGGTCACCTTCACGAGGCGTCATCGGGGGTTCACTCGCGTTCACCCATCACCCCAGGACAACTGGATGCCGCCCCGGAGCCGGGAAGCGACCCCGCTTCCCGCCGGTCTTCTCCTCGCCCACGGCTCCCGGATGGAACGGGAACCGCTTCGGCTTTGAACCCCGGGCTTCGCACCCCGCAGTCACCCACAGAGCACGCCGAGGCGGAGACAGGCCCTTACGCACTGGCCCGAGTACTACACCTACGGCATCAACCGAACCTCCAAACGGTGCCTCCTACTTCACTCATGCACCCTCATGTCGCACATAATCGCCGGTCGACTCCATCACCACGCAGGTCACCTTCTCGGCCACCAGGTGGTCACGCAACCGCAGAATGTCGCTGGTCATCGACCCCCAGGTCGTGACCGTGGTCTGGGTCTTGCGACTGCCCGCGCTCTGCACCCGGATGCAGACCTTGGCGTCCTTCTTCGAAATGTCCAGGCCCGCGCACCTCGCATGTATCACTTCCATCCCACTGCACCTGCCCTCGTCATATGAAAGTTGTTGTCGGCGTGCGCATCACGGGGAGGCGACAAAAACAGAAGTTTCCTACACGTGCTCGAAGCAACAATCCACGGTTCCCGCGAGGAGCGGACAACCGCTCTACCTCCACCACCATGTTGACTCACAGGCTCAGCAGCACCACAAAGCGACCGGGGTCGACCGCGATACGCACCACCACATCCTGCGCGGCCCGACCCCCCGTCAACGCGAGATCAGGGAAACATTTTCAACCTCCACGGAGGACGGCGAAGCCGCCCTGGGGCCGTTGACTCATCCAAAATGCGCGCGTAGACCTCTTCGTTGCCTCAACTGAGAAAGCGCGCGTGCGGCGCGCCTACCCGGTGGTGCAGGGATCGCTGGTTAGGCCCAGAGGATGGGACTGACCATGAGTCAACGCAAGGCTGTGACGAAGACGATCGCGACCCGCTATGCGCGGGCCGACAAGGCCGGTAAGGGCCGGATTCTTGACGAGTTGTGCGCCACCACCGGGTGGCATCGCAACCATGCCCGCAAGGCGCTCAAGGGTGCGTTGCGCCCGAAGGTGGTTAGGCCCCGGACGCCGCGCCCACCAAAGTACGGCTCGAAAGTCATTGTGGCGCTGATCTTCTGTTGGGCAACACTGGGCATGCCGGCTGGCAAGAGGTTGGCGCCGATCCTGGATGAGTTGGTGGAACGGTTGCGTCGTTTCGGTGAGCTGGTTATCGATGACGACACCGCGGCGCTGCTGGTCGCCATGTCGGCGGCCACCATCGACCGCCGCCTGGCCCCCGAGCGTAAGCGCCACGAGCTCAAGGGCCGCAGCCGCACCAAGCCGGGATCCCTGCTCAAATCCCAGATCCCGATCCGGACCTGGGCCGACTGGGACGATGCGAGGCCGGGGTTCGTCGAGATCGACCTGGTCGGCCACGAGGGCGGAAACGCCGCTGGTGAGCACGCCTACACGCTGACCGTCACCGACATCGCCACCGGGTGGACCGAGAACCGCAGCGTGCGCAATAAGGCCCGTAAATGGGTGCTCGCCGCGCTCGACGACATCGCCGCGGCGATGCCGTTTCCGATCCTGGGCGTCGACAGCGATTGTGCCGACCTGCTGGTTATGCCGACCTGACCGCGGTTGCCATTGCAGGGCAAGGGCTTCAGTGTCTGCGAGGTCGGCATAATCCAGCCGGGTGGTTAGAGAGAGTCGAGGAAGGTCAGATGTTGGTAATCTACCCTCATGTCTGCGAGGAAATCTGCTGGTCAGCGTGTTGGGGTGTGCTCGGCGGCGATTTATGCCCGGATTTCCTCGGATGCGGAGGGGACGGGGTTGGGTGTGGCGCGGCAGTTGGAGGACTGCCGCAAGCTCGCCGCTGATCGGGGTTGGCCGGTCGGCGCCGAGTATGTGGACAACGATGTGTCGGCGTTCTCGGGTAAGCCACGCCGCGAATACGCGCGGATGTTGGCTGATCTGGCGTCGGGTGCCCGGGATGCGGTGATCGTCTACAACTTGGATCGGTTGCATCGGCGTCCGGTGGAGTTGGAGGAGTTCGTCACGTTGTGCGAGTCGGTGGGGGTGCGCGACGTGGCGACGGTGACCGCCGACATCGACTTGGGTAATGATGACGGGTTGTTCATGGCCCGGATTTTCGCGGCGTTCGCCGCCAAGGAGTCGGGCCGCAAGTCGGCTCGTATCCGCCGCAAGATGCTGCAGAACGCGCAGGCCGGGTTGCCGCATGGCTCGGCGCGCCCGTTCGGCTATGAAGCCGACAAGATCACCGTGCGCGAATCAGAGGCCGCCGTGATCCGTGAAATGGTGGACCGGTATCTGGCGGGCCAATCACTGCGATCGTTGACGATCTGGCTCAACGAGTCGCAGATCGCCCCGAGCGTGGCGAAGTCATGGCAGACCACCGCGGTGCGCCAGGTGTTGTCCTCGGGCCGCATCGCCGGGTTGCGCGAGCACCGCGGAGAGGTGATCGGGGCGGCGGTGTGGCCGGCGATCATCACCGTCGCTGAGCGTGATCGGGTGCTGGCGCGGATGGCAGCGCGTTCGGTGACCAAAACCCGCACCGCACGCACGTATCTGTTGTCGGGGATGTTGCGCTGCGGGCGCTGCGGCAACCGACTGTATTCCCAAGCCCGGCACAGCAATCCGGATAATCGGGTCCGCCGCTATGTGTGTTTGAAGGGGCCGGATCATGGTGGGTGTGGCCGGTTGACGGTGGTCGCCGCCCCCGTCGAGGAACTGCTGACCGAAGCGGTGTTGGCGCGGCTCGACTCTGCGCAGCTCGCTGATGCGCTGGCGGGCAAAGCCACCGCTGATGCGGATGTCGCCGCGTTGGCGACCCAGGTCGATGCCGACCAGGAACGCCTGGATGAGTTGGCGGGGCTGTATGCCGATGGGGCGATCACCGCCCGGGAGTGGATCGCGGCGCGTGATCCGATCACCGACCGCATCACCGCGGCCCGACGCGATATTGCTGCGGCGACGGACACGACCGCGGTGTTCGAGTTGGCCGGCACCGGCGGGACACTGCGCAGCGGGTGGGCTGATCTGGACCTGGGTCGCCAGCAGGCGATCGTCAAAGCGGTCCTGGATCACGCCGTGATTGCACCGGGCACACCTGGTTCGCGCCGCCTGGACATCGACCGGGTACGACCAGTGTGGCGGGTGTAACCCGCTGTCTGCGGTCGGTGTGTCACCCCGAGCAGGGTGGCGATGCGGGCGATGACGGCCGGGTCGGTCACGGTGACCGGCACGTCGTGGCGCTGGCAGGATGCGGTCAGCCAGGCGATGAACTCGGGCCGCTCATGCCACGGTGCCACGCCGGGGCCTTTGGGGCTCGCGCTGTCATCGGCGGGTGCGGCGGCCATCACCCGCCGCCCGGTGGCGTGGGCGGGTTACCCCTGACCGCGGAGCGGGATTCGGTGATGGCGGTGATGCGAGCCTGGATGTGGCGCAGGGCCGCGGAGATGACCAGGACGCGGTCACCGGCGCTGGCGTGTCCGGCGTGGTCGAACTCCCAGGCCAGCTCGTCGGGGTCGAGCGGGGTGTGAGGCCGCCGGTCGGGGCCGGTCACGTCGCCGGGTGGGGTTTCGTTTCGTTGCGTTTCGTGTATCGTCAGCTGTTGGCGGGTCCAGGTGGCGCGGGCGGTGCGCAGGGCGCCTATGGTGGTCGAGTAGTGCCGGGATTTGGTGGTGATGTGCCCGCGATAGCCCAGGGTGTGCAGCCAGCGCCCGATCCCGGCCAACGACGTATCCGCGTGTTCGCTCAGTTTGGCGATGGTGGCCAGGATGGCGCGCACATGGTCGCTGATGGCCAGCTCGCTGATCGCCTCGGCGGAGAGGCGTCGGGCGGTGATGCCGAAGTCGTGCAGCGATTTGGTGACGTATTTCGCCAAATATGCCGCGACCCGGCGCGGTGAAAGCCGCGACGATGCGCTTGTTGCGGTTCCTGCTGCGACGGGATCGTTTGCCGCAGTGGTGGTTTCGGGTGTCAATGCTTGGGTGTCGATTTGGGTGCCGAACCGCACTGTCCGCACCCCGTCCTGGTCGCGGTGATCGTCGCCGGCGGGTACGTCGATGCGGATGCGGCCGGCGGCCTGGTGAATCAGCGCGGTCAGCTCGGTGGCGGTGATCGGTGACGACCAGCCGGGATGTGGGCCGAGGCCGTGACGGGGCTCCCCACCACCCCGAGGGGCGGCGGGGCCATGATTGATGTGGTCACCGGAGTCGCTGGCACGCCAATCCCCGGGTGGGTCGAGGCGGATCAGCGCGTGAATATGCGGGATGGCACGCGCTTGCAGCTCCACGACCTTCACGAAACCGACCCGCACTGAATCCCTGGATAGCCCAATCGTTTTCAGGTGTGTGGTGATGGCGCGTCGTAGGGTGATGGTGAAGCGCCGCCACAGTTCGGGCAGATGCCAGGCGAACAGCACATGCCCGAGATAGTCATAGCAGTCCGCGCACAACGGTTGCCCCACCACCGGATCATCAACGGTGTGGATGCTGTTGCAGCGCAGGGGGTTACCGTGCCGGCATCTGACTGCCGGGCCGACTGGATGGGGGCGGCAGGTGGTGGCGGTGGCGTTGTGCACGGCCCCGTAGCCCGGTGCGGTCAAGGTGGTGAACACCTGGGGATGAGTGGCGACCTCAGCAGGTACGTCGTGGTGGCCGCCGGCGGCGCCGGCGTGCACCAGCTGCCAGGTGTCGCGGGCATACAGGTCCGCGCACGACGGGCAGACGGCGGCGCGGCGGTTGTTGCAGCGCGTCCACACCGTATGCCGGCGCCCGCCGAGGTCGTCACCGACCAGTTGGATCGGGTGAGCGCAGTAGCCGACCGATTCCACCCGCCGCCACCACATTTCGAAGCGTGGCGAGGAGGCGCGCCGGCACATCTGGGTGATCACCGCATCGGCATCGACGGTGGCCGGCTGGCCCGGCAGCACGATCACCGGGCTCTGCGTCGTTACGGTGCTCACCGGTTTCCCTGTTCGCCGGGGCGCGGTGCCCGAAAGGTGCGGGCCAAAATGCTGACGTCGCGGTCGGTGACGTGGAAGGCCCGCACGCGTACCGGGTCGGCGGTGCCGTCGATCATCACATACCCGATGCCGGGGGTGGCATCGGCGATCAGGTCGCATTCGGCCCCGGCATCGCGGGCGCCTTGACCGAGCACCATCGCGGTCTGGGTGGCTTCGGTCAGGCGCAGCCCGATGCGCACGGTGAACAGTTGACGCACCGGCAGAGTATCTTTGGCCGGGTCTTGCACCGCGGCCACCACCGAAATCCCGACCGCGCGTCCCTGCGACAGGAGCAGGCCGAGCAGTCCTTCGATCTCGGCACGCAGTTTGCGGTCGCTGACATAGGCCGTCAAGGCGGCGATCTCGTCGATGATCACCACGATCAACGGCTCGGCGACGGTGGGGGTGTGCAGGCGGGTGTGCCCGCGTAGCCGGGCGGCGCGCACCTGCATCAGCTCCACCAGTTCACGCAGCAGCTCCACGGTGGGTGCACCGGTGTCGAAGCAGAACCGGGTGAACAGCGCTGCCCCCGCGCCGAGTTCCATGCCGCCTTTGGGGTCGATCACCCACAGCCGCACCCGTCCGGTTTTCACTTGGGGCGCCAGTCCGGCGATCAGCGACCACAGCACCGAGCCCTTGCCGGCTCCGGTGGCCCCGGCGACCAGAATGTGCTGGCCCAGCACCGGCAGCGTCCACCAGCGCCGGGATTCGGTGACCCCGACCCGCACCGCGCCCAGATCAACCGCGCTGCCTGGGGTTGGCATGGGCAGCGCGATCGGCTGGCCGAGCACATCGCCGCGGCCGATGATGATCCGCAGCTGCCCCGGTGTGGTGGCGCGGATCGTCAACCGGTCCGCTCCCCATGTCGCCGCCAACGCAGGCGCTCGTTTTTGCCAGTCAGCAATCGACTGGCCGGTCACCACCTTCACGATCAGCACGTCGGCGTGGCGGCCGATCCGCACCGACACCACAGCCGGGACCAGGATGCGCTCACCCAGTTTGGCGGTCAGCCCGTGCAGGGCACACACTGCCGCCCAGTTACGCCCGTAGCGCCACCACGCCCAGAAACTCTGCCGCACCGGGTTGGTCACCCACCGGCTAAACGATGACGGCTCCAGCACCGACCAGCCAATGTAGGCTGCGACCTCCACGGCGGCGGTAACCACACCGGCGCGGGCGCCGTGACTGACCGCGGCCCACAGCGCCACCGTGGCCGGGATGCTCAGGACCGGAAACAGGGTCGCCCACCACAGCAACTGTCCGGCGGCTTTGACCAATCCGATCATCAGCTCACCGACCCAGTCATCCTCAGCTGATTGATTAGTGTTGTGGTTCTTACGGTTAGGGGTGTTCGACATGAGGGTCTTCCTTCACTGACAGCGGAACGGGGGGCGGGGCTGCCGGCCCGGCAGCCCTTACGCGCTGGTCTGCGCGGCTGCCGGGCCGGCCCTGTGGTTACCGGGCCTGCTGGCCCGTCTTGGCGGCCGCCGCGGCGGGATCGGTGCCGGTGATGGCTTCGGCGCGATACGCGATGCACGAGCGGCCGTCTTGCGACCACGGCAACGCCACCAAACCCGCCACCGCCACCGGCTGGCCGACCGTGACTTTCGGCTCACCGACCACGGTGACTGCCAACACTTCCCCGCCGGTGGCGTCCAAGGCGATCAACTGGACCTGCCACAACGCCTGCCCGGTGGCCTTGTCCACACGCGGTGCACCGGTGTCGAAATTGGTGCGCTGCTCAGGAATCCGAGTGCACAAAAACGTCACCCCGGTCGTGTCGATACGCAGTTTCATGATGGTTGTGTCCTGTCTTTTCGATGACCGGCCCAACGGTGTTGTTGGACGCATCACCCAGCACAGCCCGACCCCAGCCGGGGCCACTAGCGGCGGACTAAAACGCAGAGTGCGACTGTGCAAAACTGTGCGCTGCCGCCACTGCCGGGCACCGGTCCGCTGACCGGCACCGTTGTGTCAGCGGGTGCGCTTGCCGTCACTACTGTCAGCGATGCCGCCGGGTAGGGTGTGCGCTAACCGCGCACGCCGGGCGACAACGACGCGCCAGGTCGATGTCGCCGCTTTGGGAGTGAGAATTGTTCGCACTGCTGGTCAGGTTCAGCGTCCGTGCCAGACACGAAGACGCCTTCGACGCACTGGTCACCGAAACGCTGGCCGCGATCACCACCGGTGAACCAGACACGATTGTCTACGCCAGCCACACCCAGGCCGGCGAGCCCAGCGTGCGGGTGTTCTACGAGTGCTACCGCAACCATGACGCGTTTCAGGCGCACGAGGCCCGCCCCGCACACCCGCCGGTTCCTCGCCGAGCGGACCCAACACCTGACCGGCCCGCCCGACGTGTGGACGCTGACGCCGGTTACCGGCGCAATCGACGGCAGGCCGCTTCGAGGCGACGGTGCCGCGCGCTGACCCCACACCTGGCGAGCTGGTCGGCCGCTACCGAAACGAGAAGCACTGGTCACGGGAGCGCTTGGCCGGCCAGATGCACAGATCGGTCAGTTGGGTTGCCCAGATCGAACGCGGCGAAATACGACTGGTCGACCTCACCGTCATACAACGGCTGGCCGCGGTGCTCGGAGCGCCACTCCAGGAGTTTATCGAGGCCACGCTGGGACCCGACACCGAGACCGCCCGCAACCGGCCCTACGTGGAGCAGCTTCGTCTGGCCATCGCCGGTCACCCCGCCCCAGACAGCATCATCACACCGGTCGCCGATGGCCCGGCCTGCGATGTGGAATCACTGCGACAGCGCACCGGCCACATCTGGGAGCGCATCCATGCCAGCGCCTACCGCGACATGGGACCAGCCATCGCCGCCCTAATCAGCGAGCTGGAAAACGCCAGCCGCACCGCTGCGAAAACTCAACGGCCCGAACTGCTTCCGCTGCTGGCCCAGACCTATCAAGCCGCTGCGGCGATGCTGGTCAAAGTCGGTGACCGTGGTGCGGGGTGGGTGGCCGCCGACCGCGCCATCGCCGCCGCCGAACAAGCCCACGACCCCGCCCTGATCCTGGCCGGGCAACTACGGATGGCCCGCACCCTGCTCGACTCCAGCGAACAAGCACTGGCCCGCCACGTTTTGACCCAAGCAACCCGCCGCCACGACGCCATCATCGCCGACGGCGATCACGGCCTGATCTCGCTCGTGGGCTCCAGCGCGCTGCTGCTGGCGATCCTGCACGCCCGCGACGCCAACACCGAGGCCGCCGAGCAGTGTTTGACGGTGGCACGCCGGCTCGCCGCCGTGCTGAGTGGCGACTGCAACCACCACGACACCGAATTCGGCCCCACCAATGTGGCCATGCACGCCGTGGGTGTCGCCGTCGAACTCGGCAACGGACAACAAGCCCTCGACCGTGCCGCCCACGTCCGCCACCCCGAACAGCTCTCACCGGAACGCCGAGCCCGCTACCTCATCGACATTGCCCGCGCTCACCTGCTCCGGGCGCGGCGCACTACTGGCCCTGGTCAAAGCCGAACAGATCGCCCCCGAAGAACTCGCCGAATCACCACGTGTCGCCGAACTCATCGACGACATCGAAGCCCTCAACCGACGCCCACGCCTACCCGGCCTGCGCGAACTCCGACAACGCCTCTACGGCTGACCGGCTCTGCTCCCGCACGGCCCCGACACACCAGCCACGTGCCCACCGCTCGGCAAACGCTGCCCACCGCGGCCATTCATCTTGCAGCGCGCAGCCCCCAAGCACACCGCCCACCCGAGCTGATCCACAATGCGGGCGGCTACCTCCGGGCTGCGCTGCGCTCCCTTCGCTTCCGTCCGCTGGCGCTCCCGTCCGCGCCGGTCGCTACACTGCGCCCTGCGTCCGCCGCCCGCCAACCAACCAGCTCGCCAGGCAAGCCATGTGAGAACGTCGCCACCACGAAAGCGACCGCGATGCCCGCGCACACACCGGTATCGCCGTAGGCCAGTGAGCCGCCCCGCAGCATCAGCGCCGGGCCACCCAACCAGAACAAAAACAGGCCCTGACCTGCTTTGTCGGGTAGCCCCGGCGCATTGCTGCGCCGGGGCCCCCTCAGAACCGCGCGAGCGAGTTTCCCCGCACACGGCTCAAGCAAGCCCCGAGAGCGTTGCGGGTGCCGGTCTCGTGCCACGGCGAGCCCGAAGGCGGCGGTGGCATGAGGTGTGTACCAGGCGGGTTCGGTTTCCGTCCGGCGTGCCGCCTCGCCCGTGATGGGTGAGGTAGTCGGCGGCGATCGCCCGTTTGACGATGCTCAGCCACCAGCGCCCCCACTCGTGCGGGGATTGCGGGGGCTGATCCGGGGTAAGGACGTAGTCCCCGCATAATGGACAGCGCCCGTCCTGCTCAGCGAGCAGGCGCAGGTTGTAGCTATCCAACGGGGCCAACATCTTTCGCCGCCGCACGGCCCAGTACTGGGTCAGGTCGGGGTCGTCTGGAGACGCCCCGCCCGCGACCAGCCGGTGCCGGACGATTCCGGTCCAAGAGAACTTGATCAGGTGGGCAATGCCCCCGCGATCGTCAAGCACCCGATCGCGGGCGCCGAACACCCACCGGTCATTCCTGAACCGGTTGAACCTGCCGAAGTAGCGGCGCACGACCCACTTCCTCGACTTATTGGGGTGGGTGCGGCGCGCCCACCGAAAGGTAAGACACCACACGTGGCTGTCCAGCGCCGCGAACACCTTGCTGGACACCACCCCCCGGTAGTAGGCGGCCCAACCCCGGATGATCGGGTTGAGCCTGGCGATAAGGGCCATCGCGTTGGAGCCACGCATCCTGCGTACCTCGTCGGCGAGCCTGCGCCGGATTCGCCTGACCGCATCCTGGCTCGGTGTGATCAACAACTTGCCGGGCCGACCACCACGCCGGTATCGGCGCAGGTTAAAACCGAGAAAGTCAAAGCCATCTTCGAGGTGCACGATGCGTGTCTTATCCTCGTTGAAGACCAGCCCCCTCGGCGCCAGCCATTGGGCAAGCTGCGCCTTGACCTGCTCGGCCTGCTGCCGGCTATGACAGCAGACCGCGAAGTCGTCGGCATACCTGACCAGAATCGGGGTTCCCGCAACCGTTGTCCCGGCGTTGACACCGGTTCGACGATAACGGACCCCGGCGGCCTCCTCCAGCCCGTGCAGCGCCACGTTCATCAACAACGGACTGATCACGCCGCCCTGCGGAGTACCCTCCTCGGTCGGCGCGAACCGTCTGTTTTCGATCACCCCGGCTCGTAACCAACGCTCGATCAGTTCCCGCGCGGGGAATCCGCCGAGCGCGTCAAGCAGCCGGACATGATCGATCCTGTCGAACGCGGCCGACAGATCGGCATCCAGAACCCACACCCGTCGGGAGCGAGGCCCGTTCAGTGTGATGTAGAGGGCGCCAATTGCGTCGGCGCAGCTGCGTCCCGGCCGAAACCCATACGAGCGGGCTTCGAACCGGGCTTCCCACTCCGGTTCCAGCGCGTTGCGGACCCGCGCCTGGTGGCACCGATCCATCAACACCGGAATACCGAGCGGACGCTGCTTGCCGCCAACCTTCGGAATGTACACGCGCCGAACCGGCAAGGGCTCCCACGACGACCGCGAGTCATGCACCCGCACCGCCATGTTCGCTCTCCCCTCCGGCGACAGGGCAACCTCCCCATCGATCCCGGCCGTTCGACGCCCAGCATTGCGCTGGGTAACCTGCCGCACGCTGACCAGCGTGTTCGACCAGGAACCCAGCATCAATTTCTGCAGCGACCGGACCGTGGCCCAGTCCTGCTCCCGCGTCGCCTTGAAGATCCTGCGCCGCAACCGGATTACGTTCTGCTCGTGGGCACGCCAGTCAATGCCGTCCCAGTCGAGCGCGACGTCCTCGGGTCCGTTCACCGCGATGGTGTCCAACTTGCCCCTTCGGTTCATCCAAGCCATCGGCCTCGGTGTTCAAAGGCTCACCTGCCCACGTCAGCACCCTTTCGAGTCCGGCCGCACAAGCCGGCATCCGGTCGGTTCCCCACGACGACCGCCTGGAGCAGCAGCCACGCTGTCGTGAGTCCCGTCGCCTTTCGGCCACCGACATCCGCTTCTTGGGCATCCTGTCCCGCCGAGGGATTCCGCCCCTCTTGCGATCGGCCTACCGGACCAAGACGGCCCGGACCCCGACGGGGTTTCCACGTTCCACGCACACGAGACACGGCCGGGGTGGGTGCCCCCTATACCCCGAGGCCAGCGGTGTTCCCACGACCGGCCCTCACTGCCCGGTCGCCGCTTGCCGCCCCTTCCAGCGGCCAGGCCCTATCACCCAGGTATTCATCCCGTCGTCCAGGGTTAGAAATAACGAGGCATCATCGAGGGTTCACTTTCGTTCACCCGTCCGGCCTTCCCCTCGCCCGGTTGCTCCCCCAGACGGAACAGGGGCCCTTAGGCTTTTACCCTGGGCTTCGCACCCCCACGGACACGGCCCGTCGACGCACGCCAGGGCGGGGATCGATCTGGAACACTGATCGAGAACTACGCACCCGGCATGACCGGCCTCCAATCTGCGAGTCCACTCGCCATGCGCGACCTCGCGTCGCACGTGAGAACTTTCTTTACTGGTATCGAGATCGGGGATTGGGGCTACTTCAGCGATGATGGCCTGGTGGTATGCGGGCGGGCCAAAGAGGTCATCATGACGCCTGGACCCGGGTGCTTCAGGCCGATTGCCCGATCGGCAACAAAGAGTTCATGCTCGTGTGGACCACAAGAACCTGTCCCGGAGCACTCGCGGCGGAAAGCAGCTCGTAGCCGAACTCGAGCTCGCCGAAATCGCGATGCTTGAGCCGTTTCACCTTGCCGTCGGAGAAACCGACGTCGTGACTTCTCCACATCCTGACGAAGTCGGTGCTCTTGCCGGAAAGTTCGTCAATGATCTCGACCACGTCCGGCTGGTCGATATCAGCACCCATGATGCGGTGCAGTGTGGCAACAGTCATTTTTGCGTATGATTCCCAATTCACCCAAAAGCTTTTCGCCTCGGGATCTAAGAAAATTAAGCGCAGAATATTTCCAGTGATCTCGAATTGCTCGAAAAGCAGCGATGCTTGCGGGTTTTCGGCCAGCACGTCGCATCGATGGTTGACGATGTAGGCAGGACCGAGTCTCCAGGCCTGCATGAGCAGACGCAGATACTCCGCAGGGTCCTGGGGGGAACCGGTTCTGCACCGCCATCGGTGTCGTGGGGTCGAGAGGTCGTGCAGATAGCCGGCCTCGTCTGCTGACAGGCCGAGCGCGACCACCAAAGCGTCCAGGACCTGTCCCGAGGGATGGTTTTCTCGTCCTTGTTCCAACCGGGCGTAGTAGTCGGCACTGATCCCGGCCCGCGCGGCAACCTCCTCGCGGCGCAACCCAGGGGTCCGCCGCCGGGGCGGAAGCGTGCCGTCGCGCTCCGGGCGAGGCGTTATCGCCTCGCGACGCGCGCGAAGAAACTCCCCCAGCGTCGTCGTCACGGCGTGATGTTAGCGCATCGGCATCTTCCTGGGTGTCAAACTCCTAGGTAAAGTTCGCCCTGCCAACCCGCCACGGCCGCCAACTACTATCTGTGACTATGGCATCGGTCGACTGTCCGCTTCTCGCTGCTTGGTGTCAGGCGCTGGGGGGTTTCCAACCATCGATGGGGCGCGGGCGACGAACCGCGCTCCACTCACACTGCGGCGCGCCGCGCTGGGAAGCGCCGAACAGCGTGGTTTCGCGCGGAGAAGATAGACCGCGATGCTAGGAGCTCTCAAGCGCGTATGGATTCCGCTGGTGATCGTTGCCGTTGTGGCCGTCGGCGGGTTCGTGGCCTACCGGTTACAAGGATTCTTTGGTTCGAACCGATTGTCGGAAGCCGGCCCAGTCGAAAAGATCGTGCCGATCAACGTCAAGAACGTGACTTATGAGGTCACCGGTCCACCGGGCACCGCGGGAGTTGTCAACTATCTGGACGCGGACGCCCAGCCGCAGCGGGCGGATTTCACCACCTTGCCATGGTCGTACACCGTGACCACGACCCTGCCCGGGGTGTTCACCAACGTGGTGGCCCAGGGTGACAGCAACACCATCGGCTGCCGCATCGTCGTCAACGGAGTGGTCCGAGACCAGGAGTCCACGACTGGGCTCAACGCGCAAGTCTTCTGCCTGGACAAGGCCGCGTGAGCGGCGGTCACGACGAACGGCCATTCCTCGCGCGGGTGATCCGGCGACTGGCCGTGCCGATCATCTTAGGCTGGCTGGCTCTTACCGTCGTCGTCACCGTCTTCGTGCCGCGGCTAGACGTGGTCGAACGGGAAAACTCGGTGGGATTGTTGCCCAAAGACGCTCCGTCGCTGGTCGCGATGAAACGCATGGGCAAGGTTTTTCACGAGTTCGATTCCGACAGCGTCGCGATGGTGGTGCTAGTGGGTGACCAGCCGTTGGGTGACGCGGCCCGCCACTACTACGACGGTCTGGTGCGCCGGCTCGAGCGCGACACCAAGCATGTCGAGAAGGTCCAGAACTACTGGGGCGAATTAGTCACGGCGGGGGGCGAACAGAGCGCCGACAGCAAGGCCGCGTACGTGCAGGTCAACCTCACTGGGGATCAAGGCTCGACGACGGCCGACGAGTCGGTGCACTCGGTCGAAGACATTGTGGCGCGCTCACATCCGCCCGCGGGGGTCAAGGCGTATGTCACCGGTCAGGCGCCGTTGACCACCGACACCACCGAAGCCGGTGACCGGGGCCTGATCAAACGGACGCTGATAACGATCGCCGTGGCCACGATCATGCTGCTGATCGTTTATCGCTCGATCGTGACCGTGCTGATCGTGCTGGTCGTGATCTTCGTCGAGTTGGCCGCGTCGCGGGGAGTCGTGGCGTTCATCGGCAGTTTTCACGTCGTCGGCTTCACCACTTTCTCCGTCAGCCTGCTCATGTCGCTGGCAATCGCAGCCGGGACGGATTACGCGATATTTTTTCTCGGCCGCTATCACGAAGCCCGGCAGGGCGGCGAGGACCGCGAGACCGCTTTTTATACGACATACCGCGGGGTCGTCCACGTCGTCTTGGGTTCGGGGTTGACCATCGCCGGCTCGATGTTGTGTCTGCGGTTGGTGCGGCTGCCATATCTGAATACCTTGGCGGTACCGTGCGCGGTGGCGCTGCTCATAGTGATCGCGGCCTCGCTGACGTTGGTTCCGGCTCTGCTGGCCGTAGACACGCGCTTCGGCCTGCTCGACGCCAAGCGGAAATTGAACGTCCACGGGTGGCGACGCCTGGCGACCGCCACCGTCCGATGGCCCGCCCCGATCCTGGCCAGCGCCCTGGTTGTCTCGATTGTCGGAGGGTTGACGCTGCCGGGCTACCACACCAACTACGACGACCGCTACTACGTACCGGCCAGCCTGGTGTCCAACGTCGGCGACCGGTCCGCCACTGAGCATTTCACCCACGCCAGATTGAATCCCGATCTGTTGCTGGTCGAATCCGATCACGATTTGCGGAATCCAGCGGATATGCTCGACCTCGACAAGATCGCCCAACACGTATTCCGGGTGCCGGGCATCGCGCGGGTGCAAAGCATCACCCGCCCGCTGGGATACAACATCGAGCACGGCACCATACCGTTTGCGGTTGGTATGCAGTCGGTTCCCATTAGAGAAAACTTGCAATATCTGAAGGATCGGCTCGAGGATATTCTCAAAATGAGCCGCGACGACCTCGGCACCCAGATTGCGACTCTCGAGCACCAGTACACCGTGCAACAAGAGCTAGCCGATTCGATAACCGACAGCGCTAAAGTCACAGCTGACACCGCGGCTATTACTGACAAAATACGCGACCATATCGCAGATTTTGATGATTTCTGGCGGCCAATCCGCAGCTATTTCTACTGGGAAAAACATTGCTTCGATATCCCCATGTGCTGGTCGCTACGCTCCATCTTCGACGCTTTGGACGGCTTCGACCAACTCGCCGAGAATTTCCATTCTCTAGCCAAAGACCTCCAAAGCAGCGCTGACGCGTCCCGAAAGCTGGTCAAGTTGATCCCGCCGTTGATCACCGTCGCAAAGTCGATGCAGACCACGTTTTTAACCCTTTACAGCAGCTTTTCCGGCCTGGTCACTCAAATCGACCGCATGACCGACACCAGCACCCTCATGGGTGAATATTTCGACAAGGCTAAAATCGACGGCCTTTTCTATATCCCGCCGGAGGTGTTCGGCAGCCCGGATTTCCAGACAGGGCTAAGACTGCTGGTCTCCCCCGACGGCAAATCCACCCGGATGATCATCACCCACGACATCGACCCCGCGAGCCCGGCAGCAATTTCACACGTCGAGGCAGAACTCAAGGCCGCGCGAGAGGCTGTGAAAGAAACCCCGCTGGCCAGCGCGAAACTGTATCTCGGCGGCACGGCCGCAGCCTACAAAGACATCCAAGAATCCATTAAATACGACGTCATGACCGAGGCCATCGCCGCGCTGATCCTGATCTTCGTCGTCATGCTGGTCATCACGCGCGCGCTGGTCGCCTCGATGGTGATCGTCGGCACGGTGCTGTTGTCGCTGGCCACGGGTTTCGGGCTTTCCGTGCTGATTTGGCAGCACATCTACGGCTTGGAATTGCACTGGATGACGCTGCCGTTCTCGGTCACGATCCTGCTGGCCGTGGGATCCGATTACAACCTGTTGCTGGTCTCGCGGTTCAAGGAAGAAATCGGCGCCGGCATCAAGACGGGCATCATCCGCTCTGTCGGTGGCACGGGCGGCGTGGTGACCGCGGCCGGTCTGGTGTTCGCCTTCACCATGGCCTCTTTGGGAGTCAACGAGCTGTACACGCTCAAGCAGGGCGGCACCACCATCGGCCTGGGCCTGCTCGTCGACACGCTCATCGTGCGCTCGCTGATGATCCCGTCCATCGCCACCCTGCTGGGGCGCTGGTTCTGGTGGCCGCTACGGGTGCGCCCGCGTCCTGCCAGTGAACTGCTCCGATCTGTCGGACCCCGTCCGCTGGTTCGCGCCCTTCTCCTAAGGGGGTAGGTGACGGAGTTTTGACCAAGGTGCGCTGTCTATGTCGGTTGCGCCGTGGGTCCGATGCAAAACAGCTGGTGAATGCGTCGACGAGGGTATGGGGTGTTGGTCGCGATGCGTGAGGCAGGTGTGATTGCTCTGCCGGATTGTGGCAGGGAGATCGCCGCGGCTGCACTATCCGGGAATTTCAGTCTTGCAATGCGGGGGCTATTCGTCGCCGGCGGCAGTCACGAACTCAAGCCCGGGTGCTCCATCGAATATCCCGTCATGGGAGATCAGTGGCACGCCGAGGCGCATCGCGGCGGCTGCGATCCATCGGTCTCCGTCATGGAGCTTGCCGGCGAGCGCATGGCCGATCTGTGCGCAGTGCTCACGCAAGGCGGCGCACGTGGTGATCATCTCATCATCAGGCTGGACGACGGTCAGTTCAGCGATGCGGCGTTCGAGTCGTCGGCGCCGCAGTTGACCCCACCCGGCGCGCAGAACTCCGTAGCGGAGTTCCATCACGGTTTGGAACGCGAGCAGGACGGGCTTTGGGCCGATCAGCATGCGGTAGTGCTCAGCGGGCCGATTGGGGCGGTCATCAAACAGCCAGCTGATGACCATCGTGTCCACGACAACACTCGATGGCTGAGTGTTGGTCATGCGTCCGCTAGTGCAGCCTGAAAGGCGGCCCACTCCTCCTCGGGCACATCCTCGATGACGAGGCGATCACGGGGGGGCAGTGGCCGAGCGCGCCGGATTGCCTCATCGGGCGTATAGGTTCGCACGACCGGCTCTTCGGGCTGCTCGATACTGGACACAACGCCAAGCCTACCGTCGCGTGCTGACGTCCGACACCTCATCAGATCTGGGATCCGCTGCCCGGTGAGCGACCACTGGCAGGGGGTAGATTCCCGACTTGCAACAAAGGCGAGCAGGGTATCGCCGGGCCGGTAGCGGCCGGGTGCGGTGCCGGGCGGTGTGACCTGAGCGATCGCATGTTCCTTCAGGGTCATGTCGGCGTGGAGGTAGACCTGCGCGGTCGTGGACGGCTGCTCGTGTCCGAGCCAGAGCGCGATCACGGTGACGTCGGTGCCCGATTCCAGCAGTCGCATGGCCGCCGAATGGCGAAGGGTGTGCATGCCGACGTGTTTGGTGCGCATCGACGGACAGGCCTTGCCGGCGGTGTCGACGTGCCGGGCCAAGCGGTGTTCGACGGCGTCGTGACTGAGCCGTCGGCCGGTGATGGTCGGGAACAGCGGATCCGGCGGTTCGCCGCGGCGTTCGGCAAGCCAGACGCGTAGCACCTGCACGGTCAGCGGCGTCAGTGGTGTGGCGCGTTCTTTGCGTCCCTTGCCGACGCAGTGCACGAAGGCGGCGACTCCGAGGTGGGCGTCGGATATGGTCAGGCCGGTCACTTCGGAGATCCGCAGCCCGGTTTGAGCGGTGAGCGTGAGCATGGCGTGGTCGCGGCGGCCGGCCCAGGTGGCCCGGTCCGGGGCGGCCAGCAGGGCATCGACCTCTGCCTGGGTGAGGTAGGTGACCAGCTTGCGATCGCAGCGTTTGGTCGGGATCGCCAGGACCCGTTGGATCGTGGCGGCGTGTTCGGGATGTCGGAGGGCGCCGTAGCTGAACAGGGAATGGATCGCTGCCAGGCGGTTGTTGCGGGTCCGTGTCTGGTTGCCTCGCTCGTGTTCCAGATGATCGAGGAAGTCGCTGATCAGCGGCGCGTCGATGTCGGCGATGTCCAGCGGAACGTGTCTCGGTAGCCGGAAATCGTGTGCGTGCTTGCTCGGCGTTGCGCGATGAGCCGCTCGGTGAAAAACGCCTGCAGCAGCGGCGCCAACGCGCTCATGACAGGCCCCCGGGTCTGCGATCCAGACCGGCGGCGGCGAGCTGCATCAACTCGGGAACGGCGCTTATGTACCAGTAGGTGCTGGCCGGGTTGACGTGACCGAGGTAGGTCGACAGGACCTGCAACCCGGCGGCGATATCGACGCCATCACGTTGCCAATCGATCAAAGTGTTGACCACCACGGAATGACGAAGATCATGAATCCTTGGCCTGCTACCGGCGGTCGTGGGAAACCCGGACGTCTCGAGCACAGTCACGAATGTCAAGCGCACCGACTGGTATCGAAGTGCCGATCCGGTGTCGGAGATGAAGAACATCCTCGGTGCCCGGGCTCGAGCACAGCCGGTCCCGGCGAGCGACGTAGCGGCGCAGGGCTTCAGTGCTGCTGGGGGTGCAACGGCACCAGTCGTTCCCGGTCGAACTTCGGGTGCCGGATGCTTATCACCCCGCCGGTCAGGTCGACGTCTGGGCGTGAGAGCCGCAGCGCCTCACCGACGCGCATCCCGGACACGCCAAGCAGCCCCAGCAGCGCCTGGAAAGTCGCCGGGCCAAAGACCAGAGCGAGTCACCGAACGATCCCACTCCTCCAGGTCGTCGCCGACACGCTGGCAGCGCACCTGGCAGCGTTCCCAGCCGAGCCAGACGCCTTGGTATTCACCCAGTCGGGCAAGCCGATCAGCCGCTCCACGTTCGGGTACCGGTGGCGTGCGGCGGTCAAGAAGGCCAAGCTGCCGCACGGGACCGGGTTCCACGCGCTGCGCCACTACTATGCCTCTTTGCTGATCCGCCACGGCGAAAGCGTGAAAACCGTCCAGGCGCGGCTAGGCCACGCCAGTGCCGTCGAGACCCTGGACACCTACAGCCACCTGTGGCCGGACAGCGACGACCGGACCCGCGATGCGATCGACTGGTGCTGGGATCTACTGCGTACCGACTGCGTACTGGCAAGCCCGCGACGGGCTGAACACGCTGGTCACTTGAGACGGGGCGGGCGAGTTGGCCTGTAAGCCGGATTCTGTTCCGCGCTACCTAGTAACGCGGCGGCGACCATCCATCTGGACACACCGTCACCGGGTGCCTCAAGCGGCCTACCCGCAGGCTCGGGCGAGCAACCCTCAGGCGCCTGCGCGACCGCACCGTGGTGCGGTGTTCTTGGCCTTGCTTCGGGTGGGGTTTGCCGAGCCATTCCGGTCACCCGGAATGCTGGTGCGCTCTTACCGCACCGTTTCACCCTTACCACCACAAGGGTGGCGGTTTGTTTTCTGTGGCACTTTCCCGCGAGTCACCTCGGATTGCCGTTAGCAATCACCCTGCTCTGTGAAGTCCGGACTTTCCTCGACTCGGTGTGCGAGCCGCGGCCGCCCGGCCAACTCGTCCGCGCTAGATACCGTACTCGCTGGATAATGCGGCTGCCAGCGACCGTCGACGCGGCATTCCCGGTCTGGTCAGAAGGGTGGTGGCCTGTTGCGTTCGGCGACGTGGGCGGCGTTGAGGGCGCGTTCGGCGTCGATGCGGTAAGCGCGGCCTTGTTGGCGTGTGCGGCGGCGCCTGGGCATCATGGGGGCGCTGCACCTTCGGCAGCTTCGTTCCGTCGCACGGGTTGGACGCGACCCGCCGATCCCTGATCGCCGACTTGAAGATCGTTGACACGATGCCGTGCAGCACCCCGACCGTCGCCGGGGCCAACTCCAAGCCTTTAATCCACGTTTGGATGTCACTGGGCAGGATCGCCGTGAGGTGACGACCGCCGAAGGTCGGGTAAGCATGCCTGCGCAGCATCGTCTCGACATGCACGCGGGAGCTGGGTCGCTGTACCTGCTTTTTTCGCCACCGCTCGGCGTAGTCCCGGAACGTTATCTGCCCGGCCTTCGGGTCGACGTACTGGCCGGTGACTACCGCTGCCGTGACTTCATCTAGCCACCGCTGGGCGTCGGTCTTACGCGCGAACGCTTTCGTGTTCTCGCGGCCATCCTGGTCGACGTAGCGGGCCAGCCAGCGCAGGCCGATGCCGTCCCGTGCCGATGGCACTGTGCGTTTGGTGCCGTCGGGCTCGGTAACGGTTTTGCGCCAGCGGTCCTCCACCCCGGCTCTGCGGTTACGTCTCACTTGCCTGCCTCCTGTTCGTCGAGCCATTGCCGCAGAATCGCGGTGGCGCCTGCGTTGATCGCCGCGGCGGCCTGCGGGTTGATGGTTTCTCCGACGCTCGCGAGGAGTTGTTCGGCGGCGTCGAGCGCCGCGCACGCCCGTTCGCTGTCAGAAACCAGCGGGCCGTACGTGCCGTTGGTGTCGGCGTCGGCCAGTTCGCCGGCCACCTCGCTCAGGGCGCGGAGCGACCGCTGTCCCTTCTCAAGGCGCGCAAGCTGCGTCCAGGTCATCGGAATGCCCTTGGCGCTCAGCGCTTCTGCGGTTTGTCCCTGAGTCATGTCGTTGTCGTCGCGCAGCGACTTGAGCCGCCGACCAAGGGCTTCACTGAATCTGTCACCAGACCACTTTTGGCGGCGGATGGGCTTGACGCTGCGGGACATCGGCGATGCGCTGGGCATGTCCGAAGGCGGGGTCAGTCAGGCGTTGGCCCGTCTAGGTGGTTGGTGTCGAACGGCCATTGTGGGCGCGCTGGTTGACCGGTCGGGCTATCGGGTAGTGCTCGCGTGATCGTGAGTGGCCTAGCTCGGGTGAATTCGGTTGTCGGGATTGGTGATTCCGTTGCTTGGCCGGTCTAGAGGCGGTCCTGGTGGGCCGGTTGGCATCGCCGCCGGCCTCAGGTCGCGGCTGCGGCCCAGTTTGCGCCTTCCCGGTGTATTCCGAGCACACCCAGGCGTGCGAGGTTGATCGCGGCGGCCAGTAGGGAGAAGTCGGCGGCGGCCTTGGTGGTGCCGCGCATGCGCGCACGGCGGCCGCCGTGGCGGCGGCGCATCAGGTGGCCGATCTTGCGTTCCACTTTCGGGCGGGTGGCCTTGTAGTTGGCGACCCAGGCCGGATCTGCTTGGGCGGTGCGGGCGCGGGTGAGTTCGGCCTCGTAGCGGCTGATCGCGATGGTGCGCCCGGCGGTCGAGCTGGTGCACTGGGCCGCCAGTGGGCAGGAGGCGCAAGCCGGGCCGAACACCGCGGTCCCGCCACCGGCGGTGGCCGGGCGGATCGGCACGGCCACCGCGCCCGGGCAGGTGACCGTGCCCGCGGCCAGGTCGATGGCGAAGCGGTCCTTGGCGTAGCGGCCGCCCGGCGCGGTCGGTGGCTGCACCTTGGCGACGATGTCGGCGCCCGCGGTTTCCAGCACGGCCAGCAGCTTGCCCGCACCGTAGGCGGCGTCGCCGTAGACCGCCGGCCCGGGCTGGTCTTGGGCGCCGCGCACGCTGGGGGCGCTCCCGTCACCGTCACCGTCGCCGTGAGCGTGTCCGGCCGCGCCGGCCGCGGTCGTCGTGCCAGCACTTCTACCGAGGCTTGAGTCGTCCTGGGAATCAACGCAATCGCCGTCGGCGGTGTTGGTGTCGCCGGTTGGCGGGGCGGGCAGGTCGCCGGCCAGCAGGTCGGTGGCGGGTTCGGCGTCGCCGGCGCTGCCCGCGGTGACTTCGGCGGCGGTGATGATCTCGGCGCCGGGGTCGATCGCGATGTGGCCCTTGTATCCGTCGAAACCCCGCGCGGAGGTCTTGTGCCCGTGGCGGGCCAGCGCGTCCACCAGCTCCTCGCGCGCCTCCGCATCGTCGTAGTCACACACCGGTTTTCCCGCCCGCGCGTAATCGTCGTCGCGGGACAGCCGCGCGCGCAGCCGCGCGCGCAGCTCCGCGCCGGCCACCGCCAACAGCCCCCGGATCGCCGAGCGGATCAGCGTGACCGTGTCCATCGTGGCCACCGCGTCATACAGCGGGGTCGAATCCAGCGCCCGCTTGCGTCCGGCCAGCCCGGCGGCCTTGGCGGCCTGCAACGTCACCTCGAAGATCCGGTCCGGCCGATCCGAGCGGGCCAGCCGGGCGCGCATGTCCACCAGCACCGTGTGCACAAACCCCGGATAATCGAAGTCCAGCCCGCCGGCGGCATACTTCCAGCGCGCGTCGAAGGCGAACCGCTGCACCGCCTCCCGATCCGAGAGGCCCTCGATGCGCTGCAGCACCATCACCACCGCCACAATCGTCGGCGGCACACTGCGCCGGCCCACATCAGTGAACATGTCAGCGAACATCTCATCGCCGAACAAGCTCAAGCACTCCCGATGCAGCACGCCGTAAATCGAGTCCGGCGCCACCCGGCCCTCGCAGAAGTCCACCGTCGTCCGCCACAAAATCCGCCTGCTTCGGCGTCAAACCCAAACTCACCCAACCATTCTCGCTGACCGCGCCCAGTTACCCGGTCAACGCCACGCGAAAAACACCAGCCACCCAGTGAGGCCGGCAGATACTGGCGGACGAGCAGTGAGCGCAGCAAAACCGGCACCCGACAAGCTGTTCGACGATTGCCAGCGGACGGACAGCTCGCCAGCGAGAGACACTGAGCCTTCCTTCGACTTTCTGAATCGGTCCGCGGGCGCGTTCTGGGACAATGTGCGAACCGAACTTGAGCGCTGGTATGCGGAGTATCCGGATGCCAGCTGCGACCTGAGAAACCGATTCCAGGATCCCGATGAGCACCAGCATCTCCCCGCATGGTGGGAGCTGTACACATACACCGTATTTCGCCGATTGGGGTACAAGGTCGAGGTGCACCCGCCAATGAGCGGCAGCACCAAGAACCCTGACCTTCTCGTCAGCCGTGAATCCACCAGCTTCTATGTCGAGTGCGTGACCATGTTCGGCGATGCCAACTTCGACAACCCGGCCGGCCGGGCGTGGATATGCGAATGCACCAACCGGGCCAAACACCCCGACTTCATGGTCAACCTCGACATCGAGCAAGTTGGAACAGCGCAACCGCGGGTATCCCAGGTCACCCAGCCATTAGAGGAGTGGCTGGCAACATTGGACGCGGATGCCATAAGGGCCGACGTCGAAACCGGCCTCGACGGACCTCGGTTCGAGCTGACGGTCCGCGACTGGAAGCTCCATTTTGAGGCGTGGCCTGTCCCTCCCGAGCGGCGCGGCAAGCACAGACGCATGATCGCTATCTACCCCACACCCGGCGCTGTGATGATCAAAGACGTCGCCGAGGTACGAAAGAGGCTCGACAAGAAGGGGGCGAAATACGGCTCCGGGAAACTGGACAAGCCACTGGTTGTTGCGCTTCTGTGCTGGAACAACGTCGACCACGACGACCTCATAAAAGCACTTCTCGGCTCGACTGTTGTCGAGTGGCTGCCAGCTCAACCCCAATCGATTAAGAGCGTTCGGATCCCGGATGGTTATTGGCGCCCGGGGGCTGACCGACGTGGTAGTCGCGTATCAGCTGTGCTGTTCGGCAACACCCTGCGCCAATGGCGGGTTGCTTGCGAGTTGCCCGAGTTGTGGATCAATCCATGGGCGTCGACACCGATCCCCCAGATCCCGCCGTTCGCAACGCTAGGGCTTTCGGGGTCCTTGCGGTTGCGCAGTTCACGTTCGTTCCCACAGCAGGCGGGCGTCGCGCATCAGCCGCTCGATTTCGTACTCCTTGGAGTATCCATAGCCACCATGGATGCGGAAGCTTTGCTGAGTGACTTCTGACCCGTATCCGCGAGTAGGCGGGTGACACGCGCTGCTGGTTAGCGATGGATGCCGTTGCGACCTGGGACAATTCGGTTTATATGAGCCAATTTGTCGAGCAGGAAGCGGGCACCCATCTGGTGAGCAGGATACGCGGTGGTTTGGGCAAGGGTGTGTGTGGGCAGGTGCGGGTCGGCGCGCCGGATCCGAGCCTGACCGGCAACGGCGGGATGGTCGCGGTTACCGAGTTGTGCGACCGGCTGGATGTGATCGCAGCGTTGGATGCGGCGGTGGGTCCGATCAAACAGCGCGACAGGGGATTTGGTGCCGGTGAGCTGCTGGTCGCGATAGCGTCGGCGCAACTGGCGGGGCAGGATTTCCTGGTTGGGCTGGATCGGGTCCGCACCGATGCGACTGGACAGGCGCTGTCGCCGGTGCCGGGGCTGGCTTCGACCACTGCGGCCGGGTTAGCGCGCCGCTTCACCGATGAGCGGTGGCGAGCGGTGGAATCGGGGCTGGCCGCGGTGACCGAGAAGATGCTGGCACTGTTGGCGCCGCAGCGGGTCGAGGCATTGACTTCGGGTCCGGTGACGATCGACATGGACGCCACCGACGTGGAAGTCTACGGCCGCAAGAAGCAGGGCGTGGCTTACAACCATCAGGGCCAGCGGGTAGGCCGCCCGCATGTGGCCACCTGGGCCGAGACCGAGACCACACTGGCTGCCGACCTGGGCAGTGGTGTCGACGATCCCCGCGCCACCGCGGCCAAACTGCTCAAACGCGCCCTGGCGGGGTTGCCGCGACGGATCCGCCGTGAACAGGTCGCGTTGCGCGCCGACGCCGGCTACTTCGCCGGGCAGCTGGCCCGCGCCGCCGATGAGGAGAACATCGCGTTCGCGATCGGCGCCAAACACATCGCCCCACTGTGGCGGCTGCTGTCCGGGATCGCCGAAACCGATTGGCGTGCAACGATCGACATGCAAGATGGGCAAGTCGCAGTCGCTGACTACGCACCCACCGACTGGCCGGCAGGCACCCGACTGCTGATCCGGCGGGTGCGGTTGTCGCCCGACCAAGTCTCCGCCGACCCGCGGTCGCGGCGCCGCCGCACCCTGCACCCCGACCAGCGTGCGCTGCCGCTCGACGAACTCGCCCACAGTGACGCGATCTACGCCTACTCGTTCATCCTGACCAACCTCGACGTTTCAACCCCCGACACCGCGGCTGCCGTCGAGCACTGGTACCGGCACCGCACCAGCGTGGAGAACATCTTCCGCGACAGCAAGCACGGCGCCGCGCTGCGCCACCTGCCCTCGGGGCACCAGGCGGTCAACACCGCCTGGATGTGGGGTGCGCTGCTCGCCGCGAGTATCGCCGGCTGGCTGCACCAGCTCACCGCCACCATCACCGGCGTCGACATCCTCGCCGGCCACGGCGTACGCGACGGCAAAGCGATGATCGCCACCCTGCGCCACCGGCTCATCGCCATACCGGCCAGGCTGGTACGCCACGCCGGACAACTCATCCTGCGGCCCGCCCCCGGCGGGCGCGAGCTGCTCGAGCGCATCCTCACCAGCCTGCGGGCACTGCCCAACCCGCCCTGAGTCTCGGTAGCCGACCTGAACAGACTACCGCGCAACGTCTTTCGCTGATTGTATCCACGCCCACACGGCCCGATCCTGAATCCCAAACCACGCTCCCGGGCACACACCCGGGCTGCTGGCCTGCGCCCACACGCCAACCCGCACCAAAATTCAAGATCAGTGGAATCACTGCCCGGCCGCCCCGCTTACTCGCGGAATCGGGTCTGAGCAGAATTCGCTGGCGAGATATTTCGCCATGCCCGCGGCGACGTCGTTGCGGTCGCCGGAGTCCTTCCGCCGGGCGGCGTTGACCATCATCAGACGTGCGGCCTCGACTTTGGTTGCCATTTCCGCGATTTGAAACGCGATCGCCTGATGTTCGGCGATTGGCTTGCCGAAGGTGCGGCGCTGCTGGACGTAGCGCACGGCGAGTTCGAAGGCACGGATAGCCACTCCGCACGCCCGAGCCGATACGTTGACGCGTCCGACCTCGATGCCGTCCATCATCTGGTAGAAGCCTGTCCGGTGATACCGCCCAAGATGTCGTCGGCACCGGCGACGTATCCGTCGAAGATGAGCTCCGTGGTGTCAATGCCCTTGTAGCCTAATTGTCGATCTTGCCAGGTATCAGCCAGACCGGGTGCCACCTCGCCGAAGCCGGTCGGCTTTTCGATGAGGAAGGCGGTCAGATTGCGGTGCGGCGATTCGGCGCCCTCCTCGGTGCGAATGAGTACCGCAACCAAGGTAGAGCTGCCGCCATTGGTCAGCCACATCTTCTGGCCGTTGATGGTGCAAGTGCCGTCGGCGTCGCGTGTGGCGCGGGTGCGGATCGCGGCGACGTCGGAGCCCAACTCCGGTTCGGACATGGAGAACGCGCCTCGAACCTCGCCAGTTGCCATGCGCGGCAATAGGCGTTGCTTCTGCGCATCGGTGCCGTGCTGGCGCAGCATGTAGGCAACGATGAAGTGTGTATTGAGCACCCCCGAGATGCTCATCCAACCGCGAGCCAATTCTTCGACGCATAGGGCATATGTCAGCAGCGACTCCCCCAGGCCGCCGCACTTCTCGGGGATCATCATGCCGAATAGGCCCATGTCCCGCATGTGGTCGACGATGGCTTGCGGACATGTGTCGGTGCGTTCGAGCTCCGGCGCGTTGGGAATGACCTCCTTCTCGACGAATTGCCGTACGGTGGCGATGATCTCGGTTTGGAATTCGGTGAGGCCGGTGGTCTCGGCAAGTTTACTCATGCGGCGCCCGTCTCGTTCGTCAGCAGGCGATCGTTTTAGCGCTGGTTAGCCGCGCGATATCGACTGCACTCAATCCCAACCGCTCGGTGAGCAGTTCGGCGGTGTCGGCGCCGAGTGTCGGCGCCGGTTCGCTTGCGAGATGGCTGTCGTCGAAGAGGGCCGGCATCGCCGGCGCAAGATAATCCCCGAGGCCCTCTTGATGTAGCCGGGAAAACAACGGATTCGCGGTAACCCTTTCGTCTTCGGCAACTTGCGCGAACGTCCGGTAACGCTCGAACAATACGCTGGTGGCCGACAGCGCCTCGGTGATCTCCTCGGCGGTGTGGTCGGCAAACCAGGTCGCGAACAGGCCGCTGAGCACGTCGCGGTATCGATAGCGTTCGCCCTCGTCGCCGAAGTCCGCATCCAGCGACGTAGCGAGCGCCGCGACGGCCGCGCCGGTGCCGGACACCTCGACCAGGTCGTTGAAGTGACGCCGCGCTGCTTCATGCGTTCGGACAAAGTGGCCCAGAAAACCGCTCGCATCACTGTCGACAACAAGACCCGCACCTCGCACGCCATCACGTGTAATCAGGTTCAGTGGCTGTTGACCGCGAACATCGCCGCAGCGTCCGCAACGGTCCGAGTGATACTCAAGCTCGATTCCGAAAAGCCGAAGCTTGAATCGAATCGGTCAACGTCGACAATTTCGCGGGCTTTACCGGTGTCGCGGACGTCGGAGCTGGTAATGCGACAGCCGCTTTCGCCAACGGCACCTACACCATCACAGGCACCGCGGAACGATCGAAGCTCGACGATCCGCGCGTCTCACTTACCGCGCCATTCAAGATCGAGGTGGGCTGCTAAACGACGGCGATCAGGTGTCGCCGTCGGGCGGCTCTTCGGATCTGGGGAAGGGCGGCGAGTTATTGAGCCACTTCCTAAGCCGAACAAGGCTCTCGACCACGATGCCAATGGCCAAGAGAACCACTATCACCCAAATTGCGGCGCTCACACCGCAATGGTGACAGGTCGAAGGGCCTTTTAGTGGCGCTGGCGGGCTAATTGCGCCATCACGCCGGCAGCCTGATCCGGGCACTGCCGGCGAATGGTCGTGCCGGTCAGGGCGCCGGCTTTCGTTGCTGTGTAGCCGCGGGCCTCGAGGGTGGCTTCGATGGTGGCCAAGCTTGTGCCATTCCGCAATGCCGAGCAGATGTCGAAACGATTGTCGATCGTCGCGGCTTGCACCGGCGCGGCAAACGTCACCGTCATCGCCGTCGCTGTGGCGGCGAAGATGAATGACAACAACATCGTCATTGCGTACCCCGTGCCGCCCTCACGAAACGACGTGGGAAAGCGCTGGCTCTGCCGCATGTCAGCCTCACTAGCTGTTGGGCCCACCGTCGGGATTTAGTGGCCGTTGCCGTCTACCAACACCTGAGCGGTGGGAAGGCTGCCCGATCTCGGGTGATGGTGACGCACTTCACCGGCCGAGCGGCGGCCCGCCGAACTTCGTGGGGCGACGAACCTCCGGGAAAAGAGGTAGGCAACACATCGGTGCGGGCGGAGGGATTTGAACCCTCACGCTCTTTCGAGCACGGGCACCTAAAGCCCGCATGTCTGCCGTTCCATCACGCCCGCATGCCCAGCGATCGTACCGCTCCGATCACCGATGAATCTGTCAGTGGCCCCAACCTACGGTGGCGGTGAAAGGGGCCAAAGGATGCGATCCACAGAAGAGTTCGAGGCCGTACAGCGCCTCATCGGTGCGGGTATGAACGACTGCGCCATTGCCCGAGAGACTGGCATCATCCCACGTCGCGCAGTGTGCGACCTGCGGCGGCCACGAGTTCGACCAAGGAACTCAGGCACGTCGCCCTGCGTCCATGATTTCTCTGGCCTACCGGCAGCTGCATACTGCTATCTGCTTGGTCTCTACCTTGGCGACGGATGTCTCACACGGCATGCGCGAGCATGGCATCTCCGGGTCACCCTCGACAAGAAATACCCGGGGATTATCGACCGCTGTTGCGCGGCGATCGACTCGCTGTTTCCGGCGCAGCACGCATCGATTGTGCCGCGGCGCAGCGGATGCGTCGACGTATCGCACTACTCCAAGCACTGGCCGTGTCTTCTGCCTCAACACGGACCGGGCAAAAAGCATTTGAGGCCGATTCGCCTGGAGCCGTGGCAGGAAGAGCTCGTCAAAGAGGCCACCGAGGAATTCGTTCGCGGCTTGATCGATAGCGACGGCTGCCGCGTGGTGGCCAACGATCGCGGAGTTAAAAGCGTCGGTTACCACTTCTCGACTCAATCCGACGATATCCGCGGGCTGTTCTGCGCGGCGCTCGACGATTCGGGAATCCCCTGGACAAGGCCGCGTTGGTTCGAGGTCGCCGTCTACCGCAAGGCCGCGGTGGCGCGCCTTGAAGAGCCTTCATCGGACCGAAAGTATGAGCAGCCTGCCCAAAGGGCCTCGGGGTACCTTTTAAGGGTGTCCACTACACGTCGTCGGAGACCCGCGCTGATTGCGCTGGTGGTCCTTGCGGCCTGCGGTTGCCTGGCCTTGGGCTGGTGGCAGTGGACGAGGTTCCAGTCGACGTCGGGCACCTTTCAAAACCTCGGCTATGCGATGCAGTGGCCGCTGTTCGCCGGATTCTGTATCTATGCCTACCGCAAGTTCGTCCGCTACGAGGAGGCACCGCCGGAACCCCGGACGGATCGTGCGATGACCGAACTACCAGACGGACTGCTGCCTGAGCGGCCCAAGCCAGCACTGCACAACGCCGACGATCCCGCGCTACGGGAGTACAACGCTTACCTGGCCGAACTGGCCAAGGCAGACAACGAGATACATCAGAAGCAGAACAGGACCCCCGCATGACCACACCCGAAATGCCCGAAGCGCGGCCGGTGACACCGGTCGAAAAGATCCGCACCGCACTGCTGGGTTACCGCGTGATGGCGTGGACGACGGGTATCTGGCTGATCGCGCTGTGCTACGAGCTCGTGGTCCACTACGTGGTCAAAGTGGCGAATCCACCGACCTGGATCGGCGTGGTACACGGCTGGGTTTATTTCACCTATGTGCTGGCGGCTTTCAACCTTGCCGTCAAAGTTCGGTGGCCGATCCCCAAGACAATCGGCGTGCTGTTAGCCGGAACCATTCCCCTGGTTGGGATCATCGTCGAGCACTTCCAGACCAGGGACATCAAAGCGCGTTTCGCCATGTAGTCCAACGTAATTCACGCTTCACCAGCCAGCGCACGCAGCGCCGGCAGCAATAACGCAAGGGCGCGACCGCGATGCGATATCGCGCCCTTTTCTACCGACGTCAGCTGCGCGGCAGTACGGTGCTGCCCGTCCGGAATGAACACCGGGTCATAGCCGAAGCCCGCGTCGCCGCCCGGTTCTCGCGCGATTGCGCCGGGCCACTCGCCGCGGACCACGACTTCACCTGACTCCGACACCAGCGCGCACGCCGACACGAACGCCGCGCCACGTCGCTCATCGGGCACATCCCGCAGTTGCGCCAACAACAACGCGGTATTGCCGGCGTCGTCGCCGTGCGCGCCCGACCACCGCGCCGAGAACACACCGGGCATGCCGTTGAGCGCGGCCACCTCCAAGCCGGAGTCGTCAGCGACGGTAGGCAACCCCGTCGCTGCGAATCCGTCGCGCGCCTTGGCCAACGCGTTGTCCTCAAAGGTCGCACCGGTTTCCGGCGCTTCATCGAACAGTGGCACATCGTCGAGTGATAGCAGCGTCAACCCCGTCAGCGCGGCCGCATCCAGCACGCGGCGCAGCTCAGCCAGCTTCTTGCGGTTGCGGCTAGCGACCAAAAGGCGGGTCAGCTTCCGAACGCCTTCTCACGCGCGCGCTCTTCGGGCAACACGCCCGGATACGGCAAAGCTAACGCCTCACGTTGCGCCGCAAAGAGCTTCTCGCAGGCCCCCTGCGCGGCGTCGAGCATCTTATCGAGCGTCGACCGGGGGAAGGTCGCGCCTTCGGCCGTCCCCTGAACTTCGACCAGCGTTCCGGTGTCCGTGGCGACGACGTTCATGTCAACCTCCGCGCGCGCGTCTTCCTCGTAGGGCAGGTCAACTCGCACCCGGCCGTCGACCACTCCGACGCTGACCGCCGCGATCGCACATGACAGCGGCCGGGAATCGGACAGCTTGCCACCGGCGGACAGGTATGTGACCGCATCGGCCAGCGCGACGTACGCACCCGTGACGGCCGCGGTGCGAGTACCGCCATCGGCCTGCAGCACATCGCAGTCGATCGCAATGGTGTTCTCCCCCAACGCGGCAAGGTCGATGCAGGCCCGCAACGACCTGCCGATCAGCCGGCTGATCTCTTGGGTGCGGCCAGACAGGCGGCCCTTCACCGATTCGCGGTCTCCGCGAGTGTGGGTGGCCGACGGCAGCATGGCGTATTCAGCGGTCAGCCAGCCTAGGCCCGACCCTTTGCGCCAGCGGGGCACGCCCTCGGTGACGCTTGCCGTGCACATGACTTTGGTCTGGCCGAACTCGATCATCACCGACCCCGCCGGGTGCGAGGTGAACCCGCGGGTGATGACAACGGGCCGAAGCTCGTGGTCGAGGCGGCCGTCTTCTCGTTTGGACACGCCGCCAACCATAGCGTGCAGCTACCCGGTAGAGGAGCGCCCGACGTCGAACGTCTCGCCACAGACCACTGCGTGCACCGGGCCGCCGAATTCGGCCTTCGCCTCGCTGATCATGTCCTCACGGGAGGTCCACGGCGGTATGTGGGTCAGGAACAGCTCCCCCACCCCGGCCGCGGTCGCGATCCGCCCGGCCTCGGTGCCCGACAGGTGCAGGTTGGGTGGACGGTCCGGCGAATGCGTCCAGGACGCCTCACACAAAAACACGTCGGCGCCGCGGGCCAACTCGATGACGTTGTCGCAGTAGCCGGTGTCCCCGCTGTACACGAACGACGCTCCGTCGCCATTGGTGATGCGCAGGCCGAACGACTCGGTCGGGTGACACACCACCCGCGGCACGACCGTCAGCGCGCCCACTTGCACGGGTTCGCTGTCGACCCAATGCCGGACGTCGAAAACGTCTGAGAAATCGTCGATTTCGCCGCTGTAGGGCGATGACGCCGCGCCGAGCCGCGACCAGGTATCGCTCGGGCCGTACATCAACGCCTTCCCAGTCGGGGGCGACGGGTGATAGCGGCGCCAGACAAATAATCCCGGTAGGTCCAGGCAGTGATCGGCGTGCAGATGCGACAACAACACATGCACCGAGCCCGGATCGGCGTGCCGCTGCAGCGCTCCGAGCACCCCCCCGCCGAAGTCGATGACCAACGGTGGGGTATCCGGCGCCCTCAACAGGTATCCCGATGCCGGCGAGTCCGGGCCGACGACGCTCCCGGAGCAGCCCAGCACGGTGATTCGCACGGTCACTACTGTGCCATGCCCAGCACCAAGTTGGCGAAAACATCCCGAGCTTTCCCAGGGAGGAACTCAGCTCGGCGCAGCGACATGACGATGGACGGGATGGACGCCGGTGATCGCCGGTCCCAAAAACCGCGCCGCAAGGTTGAGGAACGCCTCGGGGTCGCCGGTGGCCTCGAACACACGACGCGCGGGCGTGCCGGGGCGATCGGGATGCGGATGCAGCAAATCAAGCTGGGTGAGCATTCGGACCAGCTCTTTTGCCGTCTCCTCCGCGCTGGAGACGAGCGTCACCGACTCGCCCATGACCAACTGGATGATCCCGGACAGCAGCGGATAGTGCGTGCAGCCCAGCACTAATGTGTCGACACCGGCGCGCTGCAGCGGCTCGAGATAACCCTCGGCCAAACCCAGGACTTGGCGACCACTGGTGATGCCGCGCTCGACAAAATCGACGAACCGCGGACAGGCCACCGCGGTGATCTCGGTGTCGCGTGCGGCGGCGAACGCGTCCTGGTAAGAGCGCGACGCGATCGTCGCCCGAGTGCCGATCACGCCGATGTGGCCACTGCGGGTTGCCGCGACGGCGCGACGCACGGCAGGCAGGATCACTTCGACGACGGGCACGTTGTAGCGTTCCCGCGCGTCGCGCAGACACGCCGCGGATGCCGTGTTGCAAGCGATCACCAGCGCCTTGACTCCGCGCTCGACGAGGTCGTCACCGATGGCCAGCGCATGCCCGCGAATCTCGGGAACGGTCAGCGGCCCGTACGGACCGTTGCCGGTGTCGCCGACATAAATGATGTCCTCGTCAAGTAGCTGATCGATGATGGCGCGCGCCACCGTCAGCCCTCCGACGCCGGAGTCGAACACCCCGATGGGTGCTAGGGCATCACTCATGCTGGCTCACGTCGCTGACCGCCGGGCGCGCGGCGGCGTTGCCGGTCCTTGCGTTCCGGGCTGGACAACAGGTAGGCGGCCAGCACGCCGGCAATGCCCCCGCAGAGATGTCCCTGCCACGACACACCTCCGCACACGTTGAGCACTGGAACCGCTCCCCACAAGATTCCGCCGTAAGCGAGCAGTACCACGACGCCGATGACAATCTGCCAGCCCGAGCGGGTGAAGAACCCGAACACCAGCAGGAAGGTCAGCCAGCCGAAGATCAGCCCCGAGGCGCCGATGTGATCGGTCGGGCCGCAGGGCGATCCCATGTTGCCGATCAGCCAGGTGCCTAAGCCGCCGACGATCCACACGATCGCGGTCGCCCACAAGAACCGGGACAGCCCGGCCAGCGTGACCAGAAAACCCAGCACCAGTGCGGGGCCTGTGTTGGCGATCAGATGCGCCCAGCTCGCGTGCAGCAGCGGAGCGAACAAGATGCCCCACAGGCCGTGGGTCTGCAGCGGCCGGATCCCGTTGTAGTCGAGTTCGTGGCCGTCGAGCTGGTCGACCATCTCGACGACGTAGAGCAGCGCCACGAAACTGATGATCGTGGCTCCGCCGACCACCCATGCGGAGCCCTTTTTGGGCGGCACTGCGCCGCTCATTGGCGCCACTCCTGCGCATCGCTGCGCTCTGCATCGTCATCGGCGCGGCTCACGCCCATAGCATGTCATCGACGGCCCGTTCGCTTGCGTCATCAGCGCCGTTCCTCCCCGTCGCTGCGCTTTGTATCGTGGTCGGCGCGCTCGAATGCTCCGGGCAGCAGGTCCCGGTAGGTCGGTATTCCGGCCACCGATTCGGCGGCAATCACAGCGACCAGCACCGCGCGGGCCACGCAGTCAGCCGCCGCGGCGCCCACAGCGGTGACCAGCGGCGTCTCCGGCGAGAACGCGGCCGGTGTGTCGGCCGGCGGCGCCACCTCGACCGCGCCGGTGGCCAGGGTGAACACCATGTCGCCGTCCACCGGGGTATGCGCCGGTCGGATGCTGCGCGCGAGCCCGTCGTGGGCGGTGCTGGCAACCTGTCGGCAGGCGGCCGGGCTCAGCGTGGCATCGGTCGCGACCACCGCGACTGCGGTATTTAGCGAGCTCAGCGGGGGTTCGAGTTCGGTGAGCACAGCGATCTGCTCAGCGGGCGGTGCGGTCAGACCTAATTCATCGGCCAGGTAGCTCAGCCACGGTAGGCCCGTCGCCCGGTCGATGACGTTGCCGGCGGAGTTCACCGCAACCAGCGCCCCGACCGTCACCCCCGACGCCAGCGTGGTCGACGCGGTTCCCACACCGCCCTTCAGCACACCGGCACGCGCCCCGACCCCGACACCAACCGTCCCCACCGCGACGTCGGTGCTGGCCGCCCGACAGGCGGCATAGCCAAACTCGGCAGTCGGCCGGTGGCTCCACTCGCCGACGTCCAGATCGAAGATCACCGCGCCCGGCACGATCGGCACCACCCCGCCGCCCATCGTCACGCCGCGGTCGCGCTCCTCGAGCCAGGTCATGATTCCGTCGGCGGCCGCTAATCCGTAGGCGCTGCCCCCGGCGATCAGCACCGCGTCGACATAACGCACGCTGCTGACCGGATCGAGCAGATCGGTCTCTCGGCTGCCGGGTGCACCGCCACGACAATCGACGGCGCCCACCGTGCCGGGTGGCGGCAGGACGACCGTGACGCCGCGCGCCCATCCGGCACCCATCGTCGCGTCGGGGTCCAGCCGGTGGTGGTGGCCGACCAGAATTCCCCCGACGTCGGTGATCGAGTTCATCGCGACTCCATCAGCGCCAGGACCAGGTACTCCTGCAGGAAGGTCAGCCACTGATAAACGTCGAGGTGCGCAGCCAACGGATGGTTGTCGGGCAGACGATCGGGGCCATTGGGGCGAATATCGAGCATGGTGCCCAATGACAGCCGGATGTCGTTGACGGCTGCTACCCAGGCGTTCGCGTCATCTTCGGTCAGCTCGAATCGACCGCCGTCGTCGGGAATCGTCTCCAATAGCTTTTGGGCTGCAATGCGTTTGGCTTCGATGATCTCCGGCTCGTGCAGGCTGCGCAGGGCCGCGTTCAGGCTTTCCGTCACCTCGGGCGCAGCGTCGTCCGGCTTTGAGAAGTCCGGGAGCAGCCGCAACAGCGTCGCATTGTCAGGCCGCTCGGAATTGCCGGTCTTCATCCCGGTGATTTGTTCGAGTTCGTCTGTCGGCGAAGATGATTCGCGCTCGTCGAGCAGCCCGATCATCGATTCGGCCAGATTCGTGAGCAAAGCCGCCTCATGCGAGTCCAGAGCCGACCGAAAACGGGGACCATCAGCGGTCTGAACCCGCTTCCATTTGCGCACGTGGGAACCGGATGCCCTCGGTCTCAGCGGTCCTGCTGCATGGTGGCCCACAACCCGGCCGCATGCAGCTTGGACACGTCGGTTTCCATCGATTCTCGGCTGCCCGCCGACACCACGGCTTTGCCCTCGTTGTGGACCTGCAGCATCAGCTTGGTGGCGTGCGGCTCGCTGTAGCCGAACAGCTTCTGGAACACATACGTCACGTAGTTCATCAAGTTGACCGGGTCGTCCCACACGATGGTTACCCAGGGAGCGGCCGTGCTTTCGACCGAGGCCGCTTCCCGTTGCCCGGTGGTCCCCGGTTTTGTCGGGGCTGACGCAACCATGACTTCTAGGATAGCGAGCCGCGGCAATGAACCCGATACCCCAGATACGGTGGGCCGTGTGAACGACTCGGGTTTCGTCGGGCTGCTGACCGACAGGTACGAGTTGACCATGCTGGCAGCGGCGCTGCGCGATGGCACCGCGGATCGCCGGACCACGTTTGAGCTGTTCGCGCGCAAGCTTCCTGCGGGCCGACGGTATGGGGTGGTGGCCGGGACGGGCCGGCTTTTGGAAGCTCTGCCCGAATTCAGGTTCGACGATGTTGCGTGCGAATCGCTGGCGGAATTTCTCGACGGGGACACGTTGGCCTACCTGCGCGACTTTCGCTTTGGCGGCGATATCGACGGCTATCCCGAGGGTGAGCTCTATTTCCCCGGCTCGCCGGTGCTTTCGGTGTATGGCAGCTTCGCGGAATGCGTGGTGCTCGAGACGCTCGCGTTGTCAATCTTCAACCATGACAGCGCCGTTGCCTCGGCCGCCGCGCGGATGGTCAGCGCAGCCGAGGGGCGGCCGCTGATCGAAATGGGCTCGCGCCGCACCCATGAGCGCGCCGCGGTGGCCGCGGCCCGCGCCGCCTACCTCGCCGGATTTGCCGCATCATCCAACCTGGAGGCCCGCCGCCGCTACGGCGTTCCGACCGAAGGCACCAGCGCACACGCGTTCACCCTGCTGCACACCGGCCCCGAGGCGCCCGACGAGCCGGCGGCATTCGCCGCACAAGTCGACGCGCTGGGTCTCGGCACCACGCTGCTGGTCGACACCTACGACGTGACGACCGGTGTGGCTAACGCCGTGGCGGCCGCCGGTAGCAAGCTTGGCGCGGTGCGCATCGATTCCGGGGAGCTGGGTGTGCTGGCTCGTCAGGTCCGCGAGCAGCTTGACCGGCTAGGGGCCACGCAGACCCGCATCGTCGTCTCCGGTGATCTGGACGAGTTTTCGATCGCCGGATTGCGGGCCGAACCAGTGGACAGCTACGGCGTCGGTACCTCGCTGGTTACCGGCTCAGGTGCGCCGACGGCCAACATGATCTACAAGCTGGTCGAAGTCGACGGCTTTCCGGTCGAGAAGCGCAGCCCCCGAAAAGGATCGCAGGGCGGCCACAAAGAGGCGCTGCGGCTATGCCGGGCGACCGGCACGATCACCGAGGAGATCGTCTATCCGGCGGGGCATCCGCCGCAGACCAATGAACCGTCTCGGATGTTGACGATTCCGCTGGTGCGCGATGGGCAGCCGGTGATCGACCGGGATTTGGGCACGGCGCGCGACTTGGTGGCGTCGGGCTTGCGAAGCTTGCCGTGGGAGGGTCTGATGTTGTCGCACGGCGATCCGGCGATTCCCACGACGCACATCCCGGTCCGACGTCGGCCCATCGACCCACAGGAGTAGCTACGCCCGACGACTTGGCCGTGTCCGTACCTGAGCTGCTGGCCGCCGCGGTGGCGGCGCTCGGCGGCGCCGAACGCACCGGGCAGGTGCAGATGGCCACCGCGGTGGCCCACGCCTTCGAAACCGGCGAGCATCTGGCGGTTCAGGCAGGCACCGGTACCGGAAAGTCGTTGGCGTACCTCGTTCCCGCGATCGTCCGCGCGATCTCTGATGACACGCCGGTCGTAGTATCCACCGCGACGATCGCGCTGCAGCGCCAACTGGTCAATCGCGATCTGCCCCAGCTGGTCGAGGCGCTCACCGATACGCTGCCCCGCACGCCGAGATTCGCGTTGCTGAAGGGCCGCCAGAATTACTTGTGCTTGAACAAGATTCACAACGGTTCGACGGCGAGTTCTGATGACGAACCGCAGGACGAGCTTTTCCAGCCGCAGCCGGCCATCGCATCGGGGCGCGAGGTGCAACGGCTCACTGCATGGGCGTCAACGACAGACTCTGGTGACCGCGACGACCTGCGGCCAGGCGTAGCCGACCGGTCCTGGTCCCAGGCCAGCGTCTCCTCTCGGGAATGCCTCGGCATGGCGCGCTGCCCATTCGGTACCGAATGCTTCGCCGAACGCGCCCGCGCCACAGCCGGCCAGGCCGATGTTGTCGTCACCAACCACGCACTGCTGGCCATCGACGCGCTCGCCGACTCGGCGGTGCTGCCCGAACACCGGCTGCTGGTCGTCGACGAGGCCCACGATCTGGTGGACCGGGTCACCGCGGTAGCCACCGGCGAGCTGTCCGCAACCGCGCTCGGGGTTGCCTCGCGGCGCATCACCAGGCTGGTCGAACCGGAACTGATACAGCGCTGGGAAGGGGCGTCCACCAGATTCACCGCGGCCATCCAAAACGCCACCGGGGGCCGCATCGATCACCTCGACGACGAGCTGGCGACTCACCTCACCGCGCTGCGGGATGCGGCCGGTGTGGCGCGTTCGGCGATTGACATGTCACCGGCCGATGCCAAGGCCGCGTCGACGCGAGCCGAGGCCGTCGCGAGCCTCAGCGAAATCGCCGACACCGCATCGCGGATGTTGACGTCGTTCGCGCCGGCAATTCCCGACCGTACCGACGTGGTGTGGCTGGAGCAGGAAGACAATCGCGGTTCGACGCGTGCCGTGCTGCGGGTGGCGCCGCTGTCGGTGGCCGGACTGCTGCGCGACAAGTTATTCACCCGGTCGACCGCGGTGTTGACCTCGGCGACGCTGACAGTCGGCGGCTCCTTCGACGCGATGGCGACGGCGTGGGGCCTGGCCGACGCACAGGACGACGCCGAAATGCCGTGGCGCGGAATCGATGTCGGATCGCCATTCGAGCACGCCAAAGCCGGGATCCTCTACGTCGCCGCCCACCTACCGCCGCCGGGCCGCGACGGCGCCGGCTCGGCCGAGCAGCTCAGCGAGATCGCCGACCTCGTCACCGCGGCCGGCGGGCGAACGCTCGGATTGTTCTCGTCGATGCGGGCGGCGCGCGCCGCCGCCGAGGCGATGGCCGCACGGCTTTCGACACCGGTGTTGTGCCAGGGCGACGACAGCACCGCCGCGCTGGTCGAGCAGTTCGCCGCAGACGCGGCGACGTCGTTGTTCGGCACGCTGTCGTTGTGGCAGGGCGTCGACGTGCCTGGTCCGTCGTTGTCGTTGGTGATCATCGACCGCATTCCTTTCCCGCGGCCCGACGATCCACTGCTGTCTGCCCGCCAGCGTGCGGTCGCCGCGCGCGGCGGCAACGGGTTCATGGCCGTCGCCGCCAGCCACGCCGCGTTGCTGCTGGCGCAGGGCGCCGGGCGGCTACTGCGCGGCGTCGACGACCGCGGCGTGGTCGCGGTGCTCGATTCACGGATGGCCACCGCGCGATACGGCGGCTACCTGCGGGCCTCTCTGCCGCCGTTCTGGGCGACGACTGATGGCTCCCAAGTGCGCCAGGCGCTGCTGCGGCTGCGTTCCGCCCAGCAGTCCGGCCCAAATCGTCAGAGGGCCGGAGCGGCCAGCGTGACCAGGCCGAGCTCCGCGGCAGAGGCCAGCATCGGATGATTCGGCAGCACCCGCACGGTGTAGCCGACAGAGCCGGCGACCGGCAGCGTCGTGGTCGCGGCGAAGATCTCGCGGCCACCGCCGGCGGTGCCGGTATGTGTCATCTCGACGGCGACCGGGTCTATCAGCGCGCCGCCTGTGTTCACCCTGCCGACCAGTGCCTGCACGGTTACCTCGTCGGGCCGTAACGCGGCCAACTGCACGGTTGCGGTCAGGGTCAGCTTCGATCCGAGCACGGGAGTGTCGGGCAACCCCGTGCTGTCGACGTCGGTGACCTCGATGTGCGGCCACGCCGCGTACGCCCGCCGGCGGTAAGCGGCCAGCACGCGGGCGGGATCGAACGTCGCCTGCCCGTCGCCGGCAAATATCACAGTCCTACGCAGCGACTCCGCCGCCGGCACGTAGTAGCGCTCCGTGTAGTCGCGAACCATCCGGGAGGCCAGGACTTTCGGGCCGAGCGTTTGCAGGGTGTGGCGGACCATTTCGATCCACCGGCGCGGTACGGCCTGCTCGTCGCGCTCGTAGAAGGTCGGGGCCACCGACTTTTCCAGCAGGTCGTAGAGCGCGGCCGCCTCCAGGTCGTCGCGGCGATCCTCGTCGGGCACCCCGGAGGCCGTCGGTATTGCCCAACCGTTCTCGCCGTCGTACCACTCATCCCACCAGCCGTCGCGAACGGACAGGTTCAGCCCGCCGTTGAGCGCGCTCTTCATCCCCGACGTTCCGCACGCCTCCAGCGGGCGCAGCGGATTGTTCAACCAGACGTCGCAGCCCCAGTACAACAGCCGCGCCATCGACATGTCGTAGTCGGGCAGGAACGCGATGCGATGGCGCACCTCGGGGCGGTCGGCGAACTGCACCACTTGCTGGATCAGCGCCTTGCCGCCGTCGTCGGCGGGGTGCGACTTGCCGGCGACGATCAGCTGGATCGGCCGGTGCTCGTCGAGTAGCAGCCGTTCGAGCCGGTCCGGATCGCGCAGCATCAGCGTCAGCCGCTTGTAGGTAGGGACCCGTCGAGCGAACCCGATGGTCAGCACGTCTGGATCGAATGCCGTTGCAATCCAACCTAACTCGGCGTCCGAGGCACCACGTTCCAGCCACGAGCTACGCAGCCGGGCCCGGACGTCTTCGACCAGCAGCGCCCGCAGCTGCGAGCGAATCCACCACAGATGACCGGCGTCGACCTCCTTTAGTCGCAGCCATACACCGGGGTCACTGAACGCCGACTCCGACCCCGCCAGCTCGCGGCCCAGCTGCAACCATTGCGGCGCCGCCCAGGTGTGGGCATGCACACCGTTGGTGATCGAACCGATCGGCACTTCGTCGCGGTCGAATCCGGGCCACATCTCGTTGAACATTGCGCGGCTCACCCGGCCGTGCAGCAGCGAGACACCGTTGGCGCGCTGGGCCAACCGCAGGCCCATGTGGGCCATGTTGAACTTCTCCGGATCGTCTTCGGCGCCCAGCGCCTGAATCCGGGCCAGCGGCACACCCGGCAGCAGGGCGGCGCCAACCTCGCCCGCGGCGTCATCTGCGAAGTATCGCTGCACCATCTCCATCGGAAACCGGTCGATACCGGCGGGCACCGGGGTGTGCGTCGTGAAAACCGTGCTGGAGCGAACCACTGTCAACGCGGTGTCGAAATCCAGCCCTGCGTCGACTAGTTCCCGGATGCGCTCGGCGCCGAGGAATCCGGCGTGGCCTTCGTTCATGTGAAACACCTCGGGCGCGGGCAGCCCTTCGATGGCAGTGAAGGCTCGGATGGCGCGTATCCCGCCGATGCCGGCCAGGATCTCCTGCTGCATGCGATGCTCTTGATCGCCGCCGTAGAGGCGATCAGTGACCCCCCGCAGGTGGTGCTCGTTCTCGCCAATGTCGGAATCCAGCAGCAGCAGCGGAACGCGACCGACCTGCGCCACCCAGATCCGTGCATGCAGCCGGATGGACTCCGGCAACGCCAGCTCCACCAGCACCGGCTCGCCGCTGGCGTCGGTCAGCAGCCGCAACGGCAGACCCTGCGGGTCCAGCGCCGGGTAGGTCTCATGCTGCCAACCGTCGGCAGTCAGGGACTGCCGGAAATAACCGGAGCGGTAGTACAGGCCCGCGGCGATCAGCGGCAATCCGAGATCCGACGCGGACTTCAGATGATCGCCCGCCAGAATGCCCAACCCGCCCGAGTAGTTCGGCAGCACCTCAGCGACGCCGAACTCCATCGAGAAGTAGGCGATGCCGTTGGGCATCGCAGCGCCGTTATTTTCCTGCTGCAGATACCACAGCGGGCGGCTCAGATAATCGTTCAGATCGGCCGCCAGCGCATCGAGCCGGTCCAGAAAACCGCTGTCGAGCGCCAGCTCGTCGAGCCGAGCCGGGCTCACCGCGCCCAGCAGCGCAACCGGGTCCTTACCGGATTGCGCCCACAGCGCCGAGTCGATCGCCTCGAAGAGCTCCCGCGTCGGCTTGTCCCAGGACCACCGCAAGTTGGTCGACAGCTGTTCGAGCGCCCCCAGGCGTTCCGGAAGATGGGCACGGACGGTGAACCGGCGGAGAGCTTTCACGCGTCCTTACCTTACTGACCACAGAACCTTACTGACCACAGACCAGGGTTCGCTTGCCGAACAATGTGCGCATCCCGCCCCCGGGTGTGGCCTGACACTACGGTGGGTATCAAGCGCAAAGAAGTTTGCGCTTGAGCAGCATCCCGAGAACCAGACCCTCCGGCGACGATGCGGACCGCCCAGCGGGCCGAGGAGGAGCCGGAGAACAGAACGGAGTGACGGTGCCCGGTCGGCTCGAGATCGACGACGTCGCGCCCGTCGTATCGTGTGGCGCGTATCCGGCGAAGGCTGTGGTCGGCGAGGTAGTTCCGGTCCGCGCGACGGTATGGCGTGAGGGTCATGACGCAGTCGCAGCGACGCTGGCGGTGCGTTACCTGGGGGCGCGCTATCCGCAAGTCGGTGAAACCCGGCGGCTCAAGGCGGTGGAAGCGCCCACAATAGCCGAACCCGCCGCCGCGCCGCTACCCCGGGTCAAGCCGCTGCTGCTGCCGATGAGCATGGGCGAGGAACCCTATGTCTTCCACGGTCGGTTCATCCCGGACAGCGTCGGATTGTGGACGTTTCGGGTGGACGGCTGGGGTGACCCGATCCACACCTGGCGGCACGCCATCGAGGCCAAGCTGGAGGCCGGCCAAGGCGAGGCCGAACTGTCCAACGACCTGTTGATCGGAGCACAGCTACTCGAACGCGCCGCGACCGGTGTTCCCCGCAGTTCGCGCGAACCGTTGCGTGCTGCCGCCGCAGCCCTGCAAGCGCCGGGCGACGCGGTTTCCCGGGCCGCGCTGGCGCTGAGCCCCGAGGTCGACGAACTCCTGGCGCAGTACCCATTGCGTGAGCTGGTCACCCGCGGCGAGCAATACGGGGTGTGGGTGGATCGGCCGCTGGCCCGCTTCGGGTCGTGGTACGAGACGTTCCCCCGCTCGACCGGCGGCTGGGACGCCGACGGGAATCCGGTGCACGGCACCTTCGTCACCGCGACGGGCGCGTTGCCGCGAATCGCGCAGATGGGCTTCGACGTGGTGTACCTGCCGCCGATCCATCCGATCGGCAAAGTTCACCGCAAGGGCCGCAACAACACCGCGACCGCGGTGCCCGGTGACGTCGGGTCGCCGTGGGCGATCGGCAGTGATGAGGGCGGCCACGACGCGGTACATCCGCAGTTGGGCACGATCGAGGACTTCGACAACTTTGTCGCAGCGGTGCGCGACTTGGGCATGGAAGTGGCTCTGGATCTGGCGTTGCAATGCGCTCCCGACCATCCGTGGGCCAAGCAACACCGCCAGTGGTTCACCGAATTGCCTGACGGCACCATCGCCTACGCGGAAAACCCGCCGAAGAAATACCAGGACATCTACCCGATCAACTTCGACAACGATCCCGCCGGACTGTACGACGAGGTGCTGCGGGTGGTGCGGCACTGGATGGACCACGGGGTGAAGGTTTTCCGGGTCGATAATCCACACACCAAGCCGCCCGACTTCTGGGCCTGGCTGATCGGCCAGGTGAAAGCCATCGATCCGGATGTGCTGTTTTTGTCCGAGGCGTTCACACCGCCGGCCCGGCAATACGGGCTGGCCAAGCTGGGCTTCACCCAGTCCTATACCTACTTCACCTGGCGCACGTCGAAGTGGGAGCTCACCCAATTCGGCGAGGAAATGCCGGCACTGGCCGACTTCCGTCGTCCCAATTTGTTCGTGAATACCCCAGATATCCTGCATGCCGTCCTGCAACACAATGGCCCGGGCATGTTCGCGATACGTGCGGTGCTGGCCGCAACGATGAGTCCGGCATGGGGGATGTACTCCGGCTACGAACTCTTCGAGCACGAGGCCGTGTGGGAAGGCAGTGAGGAGTATCTCAACTCCGAGAAGTATGAACTGCGACCGCGCGACTTCGCCGGCGCGCTGGCGGCGGGACGATCGTTGGAACCATTTATCGCACGGCTGAACATGATTCGTCGACTCCATCCCGCTCTTCAGCAGCTCCGCACTATCACGTTTCATGCCGTCGACAACGAGGCATTGCTGGCCTACAGCAAGTTCGACCCTGTCACCGGTGACTGCGTGCTGGTGGTGGTGACGCTTAACGCGTTCGGGCCCGAAGAGGCGACGTTGTGGTTGGACATGGCCGCATTGGGTATGGAGCACTACGAGCGGTTCTGGGTCCGAGACGAGATTACCGACGAGGAATACCAATGGGGACAGGCCAACTACGTGCGCATCGACCCTGGCCGCGCCCCCGCCCACATCGTCAACATGCCGCTCATTCCGTCCAAATCCAGAATGGCGCTCTTGCGCCGGAGGTGACGCCGCGATGAAGTCCACCGACCAGCTCGCCAGGGCCCACCTGGCGCCTGAACCCAGCGACTTGGCCCGCCTGGTGGCCGGTGAGCACTACAACCCGCACGGCATTCTGGGCGCCCACGAATACGGCGACCACACGGTCATCCGAGCATTTCGGCCGCATGCCACTGAAGTCGCCGCGCTGGTCGGCCAGGAACGGCTTCCGCTGCAGCACATCGACTCCGGGTTGTTCGCAGTCGCGTTGCCGTTCGTCGACCTGATCGACTATCGCCTCGAGGTGAGTTACGACAGTGCCGGTTCGAACACGGTCGCCGACGCCTACCGCTTCCTGCCGACGTTGGGTGAAATCGACCTGCATCTGTTCGGCGAGGGGCGCCATGAGCGACTGTGGGACGTACTGGGCGCGCATCCGCGCTCGTTTACGACCGCCGACGGTGTGGTCGAGGGTGTGTCGTTCGCCGTGTGGGCGCCCAACGCCAAGGGCGTCAGCTTGATCGGGGAATTCAACGGCTGGAACGGCGACGCTGCCCCGCTGCGGGTATTGGGCTCGTCCGGTGTATGGGAGTTGTTCTGGCCCGGCTTCCCACCCGACGGCCTGTACAAGTTCCGCGTCCACGGCGCCGACGGCTCCATCACGGACCGAGCCGACCCATTCGCGTTCTCCGCCGAGGTGCCGCCGCATACGGCGTCGCGGGTGAGCATCAGCAACTACCGCTGGGCCGACGACGACTGGATGACGGCGCGGGCCCAGCGCAATCCAGTATTCGAACCGATGACCACCTACGAAGTGCACCTGGGGTCGTGGCGGCCGGGCCTTTCCTATCGCGAGCTTGCCTGCGAACTGACGGGTTACGTGGTAGCGCACGGGTTTACCCACGTCGAGATGCTGCCCGTCGCCGAGCACCCGTTCGCCGGATCCTGGGGCTATCAGGTCACGTCCTACTACGCGCCGACGTCGCGCTTCGGCACCCCGGACGAATTCCGTGCGCTCGTCGATGCGCTGCACCAGGCCGGCATCGGCGTCATCGTCGACTGGGTCCCGGCCCACTTCCCCAAGGACGCATGGGCGCTGGGCCGTTTCGACGGCACACCGCTTTACGAACACTCCGATCCCCGGCGCGGCGAGCAACTCGACTGGGGAACTTACATATTCGACTTCGGACGTGCCGAAGTGCGCAATTTCCTGGTGGCCAATGCGCTGTACTGGCTAGAGGAATTCCACATCGACGGGCTGCGGGTCGATGCCGTCGCGTCGATGCTGTACCTCGACTATTCGCGTCCTGCCGGCGGGTGGACACCCAACATTTACGGCGGCCGGGAGAATCTGGAAGCGGTGCAATTCCTGCAGGAGATGAACGCCACGGCGCACAAGGCAGCACCCGGAATCGTCACCGTAGCCGAGGAGTCGACTTCGTGGCCAGGCGTGACTCGGCCGACTAGCGTTGGCGGCCTTGGTTTTTCGATGAAGTGGAACATGGGCTGGATGCACGACACCCTCGGCTACATCGGCCACGATCCGGTGCACCGTAGTTACCACCACCACGAGATCACCTTCTCGATGCTCTACGCATTCAGCGAGAACTTCGTGCTACCGGTCAGCCACGACGAGGTCGTGCACGGCAAGGGCACGCTGTGGTCACGGCTGCCGGGCAACGACCACGTCAAAGCCGCGGGTTTGCGCAGTCTGCTGGCGTACCAGTGCGCGCACCCGGGCAAGCAGCTGCTGTTCATGGGTCAGGAATTCGGGCAGCGCGCCGAATGGTCGGAGGAGCGAGGCCTGGACTGGTTCCAACTCGACGAGAACGGTTTCTCCACCGGGATCTCGCGCCTAGTCAACGACATTAACACGATCTACCGCGGTCGCCGGGCACTGTGGAGCCAGGACACGAGGCCAGAGGGCTATTCATGGATCGACGCCAACGACTCCGCCAACAACGTATTGAGCTTCCTGCGGTACGGCGACGACGGCTCGGTGATGGTCTGCGTGTTCAACTTCGCCGGCGCCGAGCACAGCGGCTACCGTCTCGGCCTGCCCACCGCCGGGCGGTGGCGTGAGGTCCTCAACACCGACGCGACCGACTACAACGGCACCGGAGTCGGCAATCTTGGCGGTGTCGACGCAACCGACGAGCCGTGGCATGGCCGCCCGGCATCCGCGGTGTTGGTGTTGCCGCCCACCTCGGCGCTGTGGCTAGAGCCCGAATAGCGCGAACAGACGCAGAATCGCACGTTCGAGCGCCGAATCATGCGATTCTGCGTCTGCTCGGCAGCGATCAGTAGAGGGCGTTGGCGAGGTTGCGCCGCCCGGCGATCACGTCGGGGTCGGCGGGGTCGAACAGGTCGAACAATTCGATCAGGCGCGTGCGCACCGCGGTTCGCTCGTCACCGGAGGTCCGCCGCACCAATGCGACCAGCCGGCCGAAGGCGCCTTGGACATCCTGGTTGAGGAGCTGCACGTCGGCAGCGGCAAAAGCGGCATCGATGTCGTCGGGAGCCGCGTCGGCGGCAGCCACCGCATCGGGATGCTGGGCACTGGCCCGCATCAAGAAGGCGATCTGGCGGATCGCGCCCTTGGCTTCGGCGTTATTCGGATCGTCGTCCAGTATCGCCTGATACGAGTCGGAGGCGGCGGCGAAGTCGCCGTCTTGCAGCTGCCGGCGTGCCTGCGCGAGCGCCGGGTCAACTTGCTCGTCCTCCTCGGAAGTCGCTGCACCGCTGAGCTTTCCCGCAGTTGCCGACAGCAGCGAATCCACCCAGCGGCGTAGCTGCTCGGGCGGCTGAATACCCTGAAAGCTCGAAATCGGCTGTCCGGCAGCCAACGCCACGACGGTCGGGACCACTTCGATGCCGAATATCTGCGCCACCCGGGGAGCTGCGGCCACGTCGACGCGGGCCAGCGCCCACTTGCCGTTGTCGGCGGCGGCCAGGCCGGACAGAATGTCGGCCAGTTGAAGGCAGACATCGCTGCGCGGCGACCACAACAGCACCACTACCGGCACCTCATTGGACCGCAGCAGCACCTCGTCTTCGAAATTGACTTCGTTGACGTCGGTGGCGGTGGATCCCGCCGACCCGCCGCCGGCATCGCCGCTGGCGGGGGCGCTTTGCTTGAGCGCGGAGAGGTCGACCGCGCCCGCCAACGCGGGCCCGATCGGGGGTCGAGGACGGCTCACATGATCAAGTCTGGCACGCGTCGATCGAAGGCGTTCACCCGGTTCGGGCGGTCGTATGGCCAACGGCACATCCGCTATCGAGGGGGTGCCGCGATCGTCGCTCCAGCAAACATCCCGGTGCGGCGCCGGCGGGTTGCCAATTTACCGTACTGGCCGGTAACTAGCCGGCGATGTTCACCGGCACGACTTCGTCGGCGAAGACGCCGTCCTTCCATGCCGCGGCGGCCCTGCGGTGCGAGCGCGCAGCGAACTCGTCCTGTTCGACGCGGGTGAACTTGTCGACGTCGTTGCGCTGTTCGGTGAGCGCGCCCATCGGCTGGTCGGTGAACACGTCGTACAGACCGTCGTAGGCCATGTGGTCCAGAACCGTGACATCGCCGTACTTGTAGCCAGATCGGCTGTCCATCAGCAGGTGCGGCGCCTTCGTCATGGACTCCTGGCCACCGGCCACCACCACGTCGAACTCGCCAGCCCGAATCAGCTGGTCAGCCAGTGCGATGGCGTCGATCCCGGACAGGCACATCTTGTTGATGGTCAGCGCCGGCACACCCCAACCAACACCGGCGGCGACCGCCGCCTGCCGGGCAGGCATCTGGCCGGCACCCGCCGTCAACACCTGGCCCATGATCACATACTCGACCAGTGACCCCGGCACTTCGACATTTGGGAAGGCCTTCTCCAGGGCGCCGGCGATCGCGACGGCGCCCAGATCGCTGCCGGAGAAGTCCTTCAGCGAACCCATCAACTTGCCGATCGGGGTGCGTGCTCCAGCAACGATCACCGCCGTCGTCATGGCTTCCTCCAGGGGCGGGGTTCGGACGGTCGATCCAGTAGACCGGGGAGACGAATCTTTCCCGTCAGGTTACCGTTACGTTATGCCAATCGCCCAAGTTGACGCCCGTCGAGTCCTCGCCACCGCGTTGGTAACGGCCGTCGACCATGTCGGCATCGCAGTTCCCGACCTCGACGCCGCGATCGCGTGGTATCACGACCACCTGGGCATGATCGTTTTGCACGAGGAAGTCAGCTACGATCAGGGGATTCGCGAGGCAATGTTGTCGGTGCGAGGCGCTGCAATCGGCAGCGCGCAGGTCCAGCTAATGGCGCCGATCGACGAGTCGCCGGTGATCGCGAAGTTCCTCGACAGCGCGGGCCCGGCATCCAGCAGCTGGCTTACCGCGTCAGCGACCTCGAGACCCTGACCGACCGGCTGCGCGAACAGGGCGTCCGGGTGCTCTACGAGGAGCCCCGGCGCGGCACAGCCAACTCCCGGATCAACTTCATCCATCCCAAGGACGCCGGCGGAGTTCTCATCGAGTTGGTTGAGCCATCCACCGACTCAGACCCTGCGCACTAATTCTTTAAGACCACTTTCGGGTGGGCGCGCGGGTTGCCCGATTAGCCCAACACGGCGTGTGCCAGTGCCGCCGGTCGTCGATGGCAATGTCATCGCCGTCTGCTAACCACACCACCACATGGGCTGTACCCGAACGGATTTCGTGATCGCAACCCGGGCAGCGATATGTCTTGCGAGCCCGCGCGGCGGGGACAGGGCGCACTTGGTAGTCGGCGCCGTCAGGCCCGGTTTCCACCTGGTGTGGCACGGGCAGCGGCGCCAAACGCTGCTGCTTGCGCGGTGGGGTGGGCCGCCGAGACATCACGCCAGTGTAGTGAGACTACTCAGAACAGCCGGTATTCGTCCGAATCCATTCCGCGCATCTTGTCGTAATCCAATATCACACAACGGATTCCGCGATCGATCGCCAAAGTCTTCGCTTGCGGCTTAATCTGCTGCGCGGCGAACACCCCGCTCACCGGCGCCAGCAGGCTGTCCCGGTTGAGCAACGCCAGATAGCGGGTGAGCTGCTCGACTCCGTCGATCTCCCCGCGACGCTTGATCTCCACCGCCACCGAGCGGCCTTCTTCGTCGCGGCACAACAGGTCGACCGGCCCGATCGGCGTCATGTACTCACGGCGCACCAAGGTATATCCCTCGCCGAGCAGTTCGACATGCTCAGCGAGCAACGCTTGCAGATGGGCTTCGACGCCGTCCTTGACCAGCCCCGGATCGGCGCCCAGGTCGTGACAGGAGTCGTGCTCGACATTTTCGATGACGATGCGCAACTGCTCGCCGGCTTTGTTCTGCACCACCCATACCGGTTGTGCGCCGTCGAGCTCTTCGGTGAGCCAGCATGGCGGGCTCATCCAATTCAACGGCTTGTAGGCGCGGTCGTCGGCGTGCACGCTCACCGACCCGTCCGCTTTGACCAGCAATAGTCGACGGGCCGATGGCAGATGAGCGGTGAGTCGGCCGAGATAGTCCACCGTGCACTGGGCGATGACGAGACGCACGCGACTCACATTAGGGGCTGCATCCAGGACGATTTAGGCTGACGCCAGCATGATGGCCAGGAAAACGGTGGCGCAGCGCTTGGGGCGGGTTTTGGAGCGACTGACGCACCAGAGCGGTCGGTTGTCGGAGACGCCGGCGTACGGCTCCTGGCTGCTCGGACGGGTGTCCGAGAGCCCGGCCCGGCGTCGGGTGCGGATCCAGATCATCATGACTGTCTTCATCGTGGGCTTCAACTTGATCGGGATCGGCGTCGCACTGTTGTTGCTGACGGTCGCGTTGCCGGTACCCAGCCTCTTTAACGATGCGCCGCTCTGGCTCACGTTAGCCGTCATACCGGCCTATGTTGTGATCGCGCTGGCGCTCGGTGCCTATTGGATTACCCGGCGAACCGTCACAGCGCTGCGCTGGGCCATCGAGGGGCGCAAACCCGCCCCCGCCGACGAGCGCAACACTTTCCGTGCCCCATGGGGGGTGGCGAGGGTACTGCTGACTCTGTGGGGTAGCGGGGCGATGCTGTTGACGACGCTCTACGGGCTGGTCAACACCATGTTCATTCCCAAATCCCTTTTCTCGGTGAGCTTTTGCGGCGTTATGGTCGCCACCGCTTGCTACATGTTCACCGAGTTCGCCCTACGCCCGGTCGCCGCTCAAGCGCTCCAGGCAGGACCACCGCCGCGGGGTTTCGCCCCGGGAATCATGGGTCGAACCATGGCGGTGTGGCTGCTGGCTTCTGGTTTGCCCGTCGTCGGCATCGCGCTGACAGCGTTTTTTGCGCTTGTGCTGCGGAACCTTACCGAGACTCAGCTCGAAGTCGCGGTGCTGATCATTTCGACAGCAACGCTAATCTTCGGATTCGTCCTGATGTGGTTGCTGTCGTGGCTGACGGCGACGCCGGTGCGGGCGGTGCGATCGGCGTTGCGGCGGGTCGAACAGGGCGACCTGCGGGGCGATCTGGTGGTCTTCGACGGGACAGAACTCGGCGAGCTGCAGCGGGGCTTCAACGCGATGGTCGACGGCTTGCGCGAGCGTGAACGAGTACGCGACCTTTTCGGCCGTCACGTCGGACGTGAAGTGGCCGCCGCCGCCGAAAAAGAACGACCAAAACTCGGCGGCGAAGAACGCCATGTCGCAGTCGTTTTCGTCGATATCGTCGGCTCGACGCAATTGGTGACGGGCCGCCCCGCCGCGGAAGTCGTCCAGCTGCTGAACCGCTTCTTCTCGGTGGTCGTCGAAGAGGTGGATCGGCACTGCGGACTGGTCAACAAATTCGAGGGCGATGCCGTGCTCGCCGTCTTCGGCGCACCCAACCGTTTCGACCGTCCCGAGGACCAAGCGCTGGCCGCAGCACGCGCCATCGCCAGTCGACTCGACAGCGAGGTCCCCGAGTGCCCAGCCGGTATCGGGGTCGCCGCCGGGAAAGCGGTCGCCGGCAATGTCGGCGCCAAAGAGCGGTTCGAATACACGGTCATCGGGGAGCCAGTCAACGAAGCCGCCCGACTGTGCGAACTGGCTAAGGATGAACCGGGCCGACTACTGGCGTCCTCGGACACCGTTAACGCCGCGGGTGAAAATGAGCGGGCCCATTGGTCTTTGGGTCAGACTGTCACTCTGCGCGGCCACGACCAGCCGACACGGCTGGCTGCGCCGGTTTGACCGAAAGCGCGGTCGCCATGACACAGCGGGCGGGCGCAGCCGCGACGTTCCGACCGGATGCTCTGGCTGACGATTGGACACGGCGCCATTCTGGCCGCGCTTGCGCTCTCCCCAAGACCACCCAGGGATATGCGCGCCTCGGATCAGGGTCTGGGCAGGCGGACGTCCAGGACCGCGCAGCGACCTTCGGTTGTCGGTGTGAGCACCCATCCGGATGGCATCGGCCATCCCGTGCGGGCTGTGTACAGTCTGGCCGGTACCTCTGCAAGCCGTGGCTGGTGCGGCGTAGTCCGTGTCCCGGTGAGCCGGGTCTCAGGGAAGTCGGTGGTGCGCACCGAAATTCCGTCGGGATACAGTTCGGTGGCCGGCAGCTTGGACGCCGTGTAAGAGTGATTGTTCAACACAACAGTCACAAACGGCGCGGCATGGCGGTGCGCGGACCGCAACGCGACGGACGATACCCCGAAGTTGAACGACCCGCCACCGCACACAGGGCCTGCTCCAGTAGCGGCAGCGCTAGCCGAGGATCGGCGGTGAACGCAAGCTCGACCGGGTGTGACCGCAGCGGCATAGTCAGTTTGACGGGTCGATGTCGGCGATGTCGGTCTGCACCACCCCGCGCATTTTCCGGTGGAGCCGCCTGCGCCCGTATCCACAGCCATCTCCGGGTCTAAAACCCACACGGGGTCGGCGGATGTCAGCCGCTCCGAGTCGGCCACGGCGTGCAGCAGGTGGTGGGCCGGCAGGCTGACCCGGTCGCCCTGGTCGACCGCCGGTCTGCTCGCATATAGGTCGATCTTCGTGGCGTGCTTCTCAGGGACTCATTCACTCGCGCTCCGCCACCACGATGTCGGATTTCCGCTAGTAATGTCGGTTGCCGCGTGTAATTGTCGAACCGTGGATGACGACTTCGACCGCTATTACCGGGCCGTGCAATCCAAGGACGCCCGATTTGACGGCTGGTTCGTCACCGCGGTGCTGACCACCGGAATATATTGCCGCCCCAGCTGTCCGGTCCGGCCACCGTTCGCCCGCAACGTCCGTTTCTATCCAACCGCGGCGGCCGCTCAACATGCCGGCTTTCGCGCGTGCAAGCGCTGCCGCCCAGACGCATCGCCGGGTTCGCCGGAGTGGAACGTCCGCGGCGACCTCGTCGCCCGAGCCATGCGGCTGATCGCCGACGGTACCGTCGATCGCGAAGGTGTCTTTGGTCTTGCCGCCCGCCTCGGCTACACCGCCCGTCAGCTTGAGCGGCTGTTGCAGGCCGAGGCCGGCGCCGGCCCGCTAGCTCTGGCCCGTGCGCAGCGCACGCAGACCGCGCGGATACTGATCGAGACAACGGATCTGCCTTTTGCCGACGTCGCTTTTGCCGCAGGCTTTTCCAGCATTCGCCAGTTCAACGACACCGTACGGTCGGTGTGCGACAGCACGCCAACCAAGTTGCGCCAACGCGCTTCCGCCCGCTTCGGGCGCGACGCCGCGTCATCGGGCCTGGTGTCGCTGCGCCTGCCGGTACGGACATCGTTCGCCTACGAGGGAGTTTTCGGTCATCTGGCCGCTGGCGTGGTACCCGGATGCGAGGAGGTGCGCCACGGCGCCTATCGCCGCACCTTGCGACTGCCGTCGGGAAACGGCACCGTCAGTCTGACACCCGCGCCCGATCACGTTCGGTGCCTCTTGGTGCTCGACGACTTCCGCGACCTGACGACCGCCGTCTCCCGCTGTCGGCGCCTGTTAGACCTCGATGCCGATCCGGACGCAGTGATCGAGGTATTGCGATCCGATCCGGCGCTCGCTCCTGTGGTGGCCAAGGCACCCGGGCAACGCATACCCCGGACCGTCGACGAGGCCGAACTGGCCGTGCGGACGGTGCTGGGTCAGCAGATATCGACCAAGGCCGCGCGAACCCACGCAAGCAGGCTGGTCATGGCGTATGGCCAGTCAATCCACGACGCCGACGGCGAACTGACACATACCTTTCCGTCGGTAGAGCAGCTCGCCGACATCGATCCGACTCATCTGGCAGTCCCGAAGGCCCGACGGCGCACCCTGACCTCCCTGATCTGCCGACTGGCCGACCGCAGCGTGGTCCTTGACGCCGGCTGCAACTGGGATGCGGCCCGTCACCAGTTGCTGGCGGTACCCGGCATCGGACCGTGGACCGCGGAGATCATCGCCATGCGCGGGCTGGGTGACCCCGACGCCTTTCCCGCCAGCGACCTCGGACTGCACTTGGCTGCAAAACAAGTGGGGCTGCCTACCGCGCAGCGGGCGTTAAATGCACGAAGCCGCCCATGGCGCCCGTGGCGCTCCTATGCCACTCAGCATCTCTGGACCACGCTGGAGCATCCGGTAAACGACTGGCCGTCCAAGGAGATCGCATGATCCACTACCGCGTCATTGACAGCCCGCTCGGTCCGTTGGCACTGGCCGGCCGCGGCCGGGTGTTGACGAATTTGCGCATGCTGAACCAGACCCACGAGCCGAACCGTGCGGATTGGGTGCCCAACGACCGCGCTTTCCCGGATGTGGTCGAACAACTCGACGCGTACTTCGCCGGCGAACGAACCGATTTCAATCTCCAGCTCGCACTCGCCGGCAGCGAGTTTCAGCGGCGCGTCTGGCAGGCGCTGCTGACAATCCCGTACGGTGAAACTCGAGCCTATGGTCGAATTGCCCAACAGATCGGCGCCACCGGATCCGCCCGAGCCGTCGGATTGGCGAACGGCCGCAATCCGATTGCCATCGTCGTGCCCTGTCACCGCGTCATCGGCGCGAGCGGAAGTCTTACCGGCTACGGCGGTGGGCTCGACCGCAAACGCTCGCTGCTCGAATTGGAGAGAAGACAGCGGTCCGCGATACTGTCTCTCTTCGATTGAACGTGCGGTCTAGAGTCCCGGCAGCTGGAGCGGAGACGGCGATGGAGCCCCTACGCCGAACGGGAGGCCCGCCGGCGCCCCTCCGGGGATAGGGAACGGCATGTTGCCGTTGGCAACCGAAGTCATAAAGGCCGGGCACTGAGACTGGATGGCCATCCCCACGAGGAGGCCCGCTAGGGGTGGCGCGAGTCCGCCGTGGCCACTGACTTGAGCCGCGCTGCTGGCAAAGCTGCTTCCGGGTTTGACCAGCATCGGGCAAATGGATTGCCCGACTTGGGCGATGGCGCCGCTGACCGGGCCGTTATTGCCGATGCCCACGCCATTGAGCACCGGCGCCATCGCGTCGCCGACCGAATCCGCGTGCGCCGCAGGCGTTGAGCTCACCGCCGCAGCGACTACGGCCACCGTGACTATGACATGGCGCACGGCCGTCGTCGACGATGCCATGGCATCCAAAAGGCTGAATGTCCGCCCCGTGTTCGACATCGGTCGGCGCAGATACCCCGAAGTGTTGATCGCAATCGTCACAAATTCCCCCCTCATCAGTTTGTACTCATAAAGCACAAATTTCACTTTGATAACGTTAGAGTACTTTTATAACATTTACAGCACGGTTCCGTAACCATTTGAGACGATAGCGTTGCGCTACCGCGACCTGTGGGACCTGAGTGCAACAATGTGCGATTTCGTTGTGGCAGCGAGCTGTTCATTGGCGCGAAGCACAGCGCTCACTCTCGGGAGCGCGATGACCCCGCGTGTCAGGGTGAGTTGTCCAGGATCCGGACCGATGCGGGCGGCCGCGGCGGGCTGGGGCGGGCTGGCCGCCGAACTGTATTCGGCGGCAACCTCTTACGAGTCGGTGGTCTCCGAACTGACGGCTGAGTCGTGGCTGGGACCGGCGTCGACGTCGATGGCGGCCGCGGCCGCACGCTATGTGGGGTGGATGGGCGCCACCGCCGGGCAGGCCGAGCAGGCGGCCACCCAGGCAAACGCGGCGGCGGTGGCCTATGAGGCGGCGTTTGCCGCGACGGTGCCCCCGCCGGTGATAGCGGCCAACCGTGCTCAACTGATGTCGCTGGTTGCGACCAATTTTTTTGGGCCAGAACACCCCTGCGATCGCGGCCACCGAAGCCCACTACGGCGAAATGTGGGCCCAGGACGCCACCGCGATGTACGGCTATGCTGCCGCCACGGCGGCCGCGTCGAGGTTGGCCCCCTTCGCCGCTCCACCGCACGGCAGCAACCCGGCCGGGTTGGCCGGCCAAGCCGCCCGGGTTGCAGCGGCCGGCGCCACGTCGGCTGCGACGAACGCACAGACGCTACTGACCTCCGCGATGCCCGGTGCGCTGCAGGGGCTCGCATCGCCGGCGCAGGCCGTGCCGGACCTTGCCCTCCTGACAATCCCGGGAGCGGCGGAGGCCGGCGCCGGTTTGGCGGCAGCTGATGTGGCCCTGTCGGTCGGGGCATGGCAGTCCGCATCGCTGGACTCGGCAGAGATCCTCAGCGTGGGGGATGAACTTTCGGCTAATCAGGGCGAAATCCTGAACGCGATAGGCCAGTTACGACCGACCGGTGCGCTCTCGTCAGCAGGCTCGGCCGGCCCGGTTGCCGGTGGGGTGCCGGCGGCGGTGTCGGCGGGTATCGGCCGGGCGGTCGGCGGGTTGGCGGTGCCGTCGAGCTGGGCTGCGGCTGCCCCGGAGATACGCACTGTCGCCTACGCGTTGCCGGCCACCAGCGTTGGCGCCGCGCCGGCGGTATTGGCGGGTACCTCGGGAACCGTGTTCAACGAGATGGCCTTGGCGGGTATGGCCGGGGGCGCCCTCGCCGGCACTCGGCCTGGCCGTCGGGAGCTCGTTGGGGCGACTGCTCGTGAATGCGTCAGGCCACAGAGATCACCGGGCAGTCCGGTCGCTGGAATCGCTGCCGAACTACGCGAATTCGCCGCACTGCGCGACGCTGGAATCCTGACTGACGAGGAATTCAACGATCTGAAACGACGCATCCTGAATCGTTGAACCCGCGGCGCTTTCGTGTGGGTTCGTGCAGCCTGCTCGCCGCGCTAGGCGCCGTGCCGGTCTGAATTGGGCGGCGGCAGCGCTTGACGGGTGCTAGCGTCCCGTCATGCTGAAGCAGGAGGCCCGATTGATACCGGCCAAGCCGAAAACACCGGTCCAATCTATCTGTGGGACGCGACGCTGGAAGCGGCACATCAGCGGCTGGGCACTATGTTGGCCGCGCTGCGGACCGCCGGCCTGCACGCCGACGGCGAGGCCGGCGATGAACGACCCATGCATGCCCTGGCCGACGCGGTCGAGCGTTTCCGGCCTGATCAGTTGATGATCGTCGAGGTCCGGTCGACGTGGCTGCGACTGCGCCTGGCGAAGCGAGCCCGCTCGGCGTATGCGATTCCGGTAACCCAGGTGTTATCCGGCGAGCCGGCCGTGGAATCGGCGCGTTAACGGCCGGCCCGCCCCTCGCGTCTTCGTTAGCCCGCGGCGGCTGGGCGTGCCATGAAGCGAACCTGGCGCAAGCCGTACTTGGGCTCGGGTCGGGTCGAGCCCCGCAGGGCCGTGTTGCCAAGCATCGGCATCCCGGGCATGCCTTCCGCGTACGCGTTGGGGGGGCGGGTTCCAGTGAACGTCGCAACGGGACGAGTTGCACACTAGTCGTGTGAGGGGCCTGCCGGAGACGGATGTGGTGCGGGTGCAGCGATGGTGTCAACGTCGGGTGCCCGAGCAGGTCCGTGACGAAGTCCGGGTCGAGGTGGACGTCGCGGAGCGTCATCTGACGATCGTCGAGTGCCGGCCGCCGTGGCGAGCGGGGATGGGCTCGGAGTGGACCCGGTTCCCGATCGCTCGGCTGCGCTATGCGAAGACCGCCGGTGTGTGGTCATTGTTTTGGCGCGACCGTAACTTGCGTTTCCATGCCTATGACCTGGTGTCGGCGACGGCCAATATCGAGGAGTTGCTTGCCGAAGTGGATCGAGATCCCACAGCGATCTTTTGGGGCTGACCGGGGCTACCCGAAGAACCTGCCGGCTGTGTCATAGCCGAGCACCATTCGAGCGTAACGCTCAAGGTCAGCGCGCAGTTCCTCGATGCGGCAGGAGGCGCGCCGAGGTGGTCGGGCACCCCGACGTAGTCGTGCAAGCGACGCGTCAAGCCGGTTGGGGTCGCTGGCCAGCCAGTCGCGAAGGAAGGCCAACAATTCGCCGAGCTCGACCGCGTCGTCGGCGTCGAGACCCAGGAAGGGGGCCTACCGGCTCTGCCATGGAAGCCGAGCCTACCGAACAGAGCCCCGCGGCGTTATGCCGTCTTTAGCGCGGCATTGGCGATCAGCTCAGCGGGTCGGGCCCAGCCAAGAGTTTTACGGGGCCGGTCATTGAGTTCGTCGGCGACTCGCTGCAGTCCCTCGGGCGAGATGTGGGCCAGATCAATGCCTTTGGGAAAGTAGTCGCGCAGCAAGCCGTTCATGTTCTCGTTGGAGCCCCGCTGCCACGGCGAGTGTGCGTCACGGAAGAACACGCGTGTGCCGGTGCGGATGGTGATCTGTTGGTGCAGCGCAAGTTCTTTGCCCTGATCCCAGGTCAGTGTCCGGCGCAGATGAAGAGCAAAAGCACCCAGCGCTTCGGCGACGTTGTCACGCACCGCCTCGGCGGTCGGCCGCCCAGTGGGCACGTGGATGAGGATCACAAATCGGGTTACGCGTTCGACGAGAGTGCCGATCGCCGAACGGTTTCCAGCGCCCATGATGCAGTCGCCCTCCCAGTGCCCGACCTGTTCGCGCATGGCTCATGAACTGCCGGTGCGGTTCCCGGACCAACCCGAGCGCCATCTGTGTACCGAGTCGATCTACCAGGCGATCTACGATCCCCGGAACCGAGTTAACCCGTCTGGCCAAACGGCGGCGCCGCCGCCGGGTCCAGGGGCTAGAACGCCCTGGTCGGCTCGCCGCTATGACGATGATCGCTGATCGGCCCGCCGAAGTCGAGGACCGGGTTGGCTCATCACGAAATACGCGACCACCGCGGCCGTGCGATGTCCAACGCTGACCGGCAAACGAGTCACACCCCACACCCTGCGGCACACCGCGGCCAATGTTCTTGCGCGAAGCGGGCGTCGACATCTCGGTGATCGCGCTCTGGCTCGGCCACGAAAGCATCGCCTCAACGCAGATTTGCCTGCACGCCGACCTCGCCGTCAAACAACGTGCACTCGACCGCACGACGCAAACTGAGGCGACCACCAACCGCTACCAGCCGCCGGACACCCTGCTCGCCTACCTGGAAAGCCTCTGATTATCCCGAGCGGTTCAAGCGACCGCAGCGCTCCAGCCAGCACGAACCCGGGGACCTGGGCCTGCACTCGGCATAACCACGCGCTCGGCATAGTCCGAGTTATCCGGAATTCCGGATAACTCGGAGTCGCTGTTCAAGACGTTGAAGTACGGACCGGAATTTCCTGAACGCTTCGGATCACTCTCCGAGGCAAGGTAATTCATGGGCATCTTCGTCAACTGGTACAACCACGAGCATCGTCATACCGGCATCGGCCTACGTACACCCGCCGATGTGCACTTCGGGTTGGCCACCGACAAAGCCGCCGGCCGGCGCGCCGTGCTGACCGATGCCCGGGCCCGACACCCGCACCGCTTCGGCACGACCCGCGCACCGAAGATCCTCGATCTGCCCGACACCGTCTGGATCAACCGACCAGCCGAGGACGCCACCCAGGAGGCCGACACGACAGCCGCTTAACACCCGATGGACGCATCCACGACGTGTGTCTGACTCAATGAGGCATTCGCGGTTCGAAATACCCAGCCAAGAGCGGTGCGTGATCATGGTTGGGTTTCCTTCAGGTGTCGACGGTAGTCGATGCGGTCGGCGCGTGCCCGGGCGAGCCCGTCGCGGCGGGCTTGGCGGATGGCGTCACCGCGTCCTTCGTGTTCGTCGCATGGGGTGACGTAGCCGATGGCGGCCGAGAGCCGCACCGTGTTGTAGCGGATCTGGACGCGGGCGAGTTCGGCGTCGAGTTCGGCGCCGCCGCGGATCTTCTCCAGGTGCGGCCATTCGCCCTTGACGTGTCCGAACAGGGTCTCGATCCAGGCCTGGTCTTGGGGCACTCCGGGCCTTCCGAACTGGCGGGCGATCGCCACGCCGGCCAGGAACTCGCGGGTGGTGTGTGAGCGCATTTGCGGGCCGTTGTCACTGATCGCCAGTAGCAGTGGCCGGTCGCCGTCGGCGATGGCCCGGTCGATGACCTCGGCGTCGCCGTCGACGAGAGCCTTGACGAGCGTGTCAGTGGCGGCCAGGTCGGCGGCGTGCCACAGGTCCTCGTGTTCCAGGGCGCGGGAGAAGGCGATCTCGACCTGGGTGGAGGATTCCTCGGCCGAGCACACCGTGGTGATCCACTTGCGGGAGACGATGTCGATGATCGCGACCGCGGCGCGTTGAGCACGCGGGAAGTGCGTGAAGTCGTAGCCCCAGATCCGGTTCGGTTTCCATTCCAGCCAGTCCGGCCACGGCTTGCGCGGCGTGGGTTCGCGAGGCGGATTCCCGGGCAGCACAAGCTGTTTGGCCAGTAGCACGCGTTGCAGCGTCGACGGTGACACATGGACCGCACCGATCCGTGACCCGCGGTGCGCGAGCTTACGGTGCGACCGGTCGGTCTCACCCCACTGCTCGAACAGCTGCACGATCGCGTCGGCCTCCCACTCGAGCAGACCGTGCAGAGGGTTGCCGCCCGGCGGGGCGTCGTCCAGCGGTTCGCCGGCGGCGCGGCGCGCGGCCCAACGGGCCACCCGCGTGTCGTCCACGTCCAGCACCCGACACGCCGACCGGGCCGGCCAGCCGTGCACCACCGCGTGATCGACCAGGTCGCAGATGCCAGCCTTGACGGATGCGTCCACACGCGCCGGGACTGGGCCGACGGTCAGTCCCAACGCGATTTTCCCCGGTACAGATGAAGCTCCACCGCCTGCGCCGTGATTGTGGCCCGCAGCTGCTCCAGCTCCGCCCTGGCCTCCTCCAACTCGAACCTGCTCGGCGCTCTTGCCCGGACGTCCCGGCGTCGCCGACAGCGCCGCCAGGGCACCCTCCTTCGCCGACCGGCAGATCGTCGTCACCGTGGTGCGGTCGACCCGCCACTTCGCAGCGGCCTCCCGCTGGGTGAACTGCCCCGTCAGCACCTGAGGTGAACAGCTCCCACTTCTCGCTCGGCGGCAGCACCCGCCGCGGTTTGCGTCCCTTTTCCACCGGGCCAGCAGACGACATGACAATCCTCCAGACGTGTCCGACACGCCCACATCTGGCTGGGTATTTTTTCCCGTTCCTGCCGCATTAACTCAGACGCAAAACAACCACCTTGGCAAATTCCGGGGGAGCGACTTGAATACCCCACTGTCGGAGACCAAGCCGGCCACCGTGCCCCACGGGCGAAGTCCGCCGAGTTGCTGCAGCACGGCAGTAGAAATGCCCGTGCCCCCCAAGGGTTTTGGGGGGCACGGGGCTTGTTGTGTGTGTTCGGCGGTGTCCTACTTTTCCACCCGGGTTGGGTAGTATCATCGGCGCTGGCAGGCTTAGCTTCCGGGTTCGGGATGGGTCCGGGCGTTTCCCTGTCGCTGTGGCCGCCGTAACTTTATTGAGTTTATTTTGTTGGAGGGTGTTTTGGTGGCGGGGGTGGTGTGTGTGGATGTGGTTGCGGGTTTTTGTGGGTAAGTTTTCGGCCGGTTAGTGCCAGTTCCCTGCGCCCCTTGCGGGGTGTGTAGGTCTGGTCTATTGATCCCGTGGTCTGCGGGGGGCCTTATCCCACTTGGATGGGTGAGAAGCCTGGTCTTGGAGAAGGTTTCCCGCTTAGATGCTTTCAGCGGTTATCCTGTCCGAACGTGGCTATCCAGCGGTGCCCCTGGTGGGACAACTGGTGGACTAGAGGTTCGTCCGTCCCGGTCCTCTCGTACTAGGGACAGGTTTCCTCAAGCTTCTGACGCGCGCGGCGGATAGAGACCGAACTGTCTCACGACGTTCTAAACCCAGCTCGCGTGCCGCTTTAATGGGCGAACAGCCCAACCCTTGGGACCTGCTCCAGCCCCAGGATGCGACGAGCCGACATCGAGGTGCCAAACCATCCCGTCGATATGGACTCTTGGGGAAGATCAGCCTGTTATCCCCGGGGTACCTTTTATCCGTTGAGCGACACCCCTTCCACTCGGGGGTGCCGGATCACTAGTCCCGACTTTCGTCCCTGCTTGACGTGTGGGTCTTGCAGTCAAGCTCCCTTGTGCACTTGCACTCGACACCTGATTGCCGTCCAGGTTGAGGGAACCTTTGGGCGCCTCCGTTACATTTTGGGAGGCAACCGCCCCAGTTAAACTACCCGCCAGGCACTGTTCCTGAACCGGATATACGGTTCGAGGTTAGAGGTCCAATACGATCAGAGTGGTATTTCAACAACGACTCCGCAATTACTGGCGTAATTGTTTCACAGTCTCCCACCTATCCTACACAAACCGCATCGAACATCAATACCAAGTTGTAGTGAAGGTCCCGGGGTCTTTTCGTCCTGCCGCGCGTAACGAGCATCTTTACTCGTAGTGCAATTTCGCCGAGTCTATGGTTGAGACAGTTGAGAAGTCGTTACGCCATTCGTGCAGGTCGGAACTTACCCGACAAGGAATTTCGCTACCTTAGGATGGTTATAGTTACCACCGCCGTTTACTGGGGCTTAAATTCTCCGCTTCACCCCTTGCGGGGTTGACGGGTCCTCTTAACCTTCCAGCACCGGGCAGGCGTCAGTCCGTATACCTCGTCTTGCGACTTCGCACGGACCTGTGTTTTTAGTAAACAGTCGCTTCTCACTGGTTTCTGCGACCGGATCCCGCTGCCCCCAGCATGTGGGTTGACGGCGTTCCGGCCCCCCTTCTCCCGAAGTTACGGGGGCATTTTGCCGAGTTCCTTAACCATAGTTCTCTCGTACGCCTGGGTATTCTCTACCTGACCACCTGTGTCGGTTTGGGGTACGGGCCGTGTGTGTGCTCGCTAGAGGCTTTTCTCGGCAGCTGAGGATCACCGAATTCACCTCATCCGGCTATGCGTCACCTCTTAGACATATGACACCCGGATTTGCCTAGATGTCGTCCTACGGGCTTGCCCCAGTATTACCACTGACTGGTACGGCTACCTTCCTGCGTCACCCCATCGCTTGACTACTACCAACCCGGGTCCCGCGCAGCCCCCCGCCGTCTTTTCCTAAAAGGATCCGATCAGCGGGGTTTTGGGCGGTTAGCAGGGCTGATTCATCACGGGCGCGCACACACGGGTACGGGAATATCAACCCGTTGTCCATCGACTACGCCTGTCGGCCTCGCCTTAGGTCCCGACTCACCCTGGGCGGACTGGCCTGGCCCAGGAACCCTTGGTCTTTCGGCGGGCAAGGTTCTCACTTGCCTTATCGCTACTCATGCCTGCATTCTCACTCCCACACCCTCCACCGCTAGATCACTCTGCGGCTTCACCGGATGCAGGACGCTCCCCTACCCAACGACCAAAGGCCGTTGCCGCGGCTTCGGCGGTGTGCTTGAGCCCCGCTACATTATCGGCGCACAATCACTTGACCAGTGAGCTATTACGCACTCTTTCAAGGGTGGCTGCTTCTAAGCCAACCTCCTGGTTGTCTTCGCGACTGCACATCCTTTCCCACTTAGCACACGCTTAGGGGCCTTAGCCGGCGATCTGGGCTGTTTCCCTTTCGACGCACGGAGCTTATCCCCCGCCGTCTCACTGCCGCACTGTCGGCTTGCCGGCATTCGGAGTTTGGCTGACGTCAGTAACCTAGTAGGGCCCATCGGCCATCCAGTAGCTCTACCTCCGGCAAGAACCATGCAACGCTGCACCTAAATGCATTTCGGGGAGAACCAGCTATCACGGAGTTTGATTGGCCTTTCACCCCTACCCACAACTCATCCCCTCAGTCTTCAACCTAAGTGGGTTCGGGCCTCCACACGGTCTTACCCGCGCTTCACCCTGGCCATGGGTAGATCACTCCGCTTCGGGTCCAGAACACGCCACTACACCCCCACACGGGGGATACGCCCTATTCAGACTCGCTTTCGCTGCGGCTACCCCACCCGGGTTAACCTCGCGACATGTCCCTGACTCGCAGGCTCATTCTTCAAAAGGCACGCCATCACCCCACCCCGAGGGGAAGGCTCTGACGGCTTGTAGGCACACGGTTTCAGGTACTCTTTCACTCCCCTCCCGGGGTACTTTTCACCATTCCCTCACGGTACTGATCCGCTATCGGTCATCGAGAAGTATTCAGGCTTACCGGGTGGTCCCGGCAGATTCACAGCAGATTCCACGGGCCCGCTGCTACTCGGGTATCTATGACAACAGACGACATGTTTTCACCTACCGGGCTCTCACCGTCTACGGCAGACCATCCCAGGCCACTTCGGCTAACACGCCGCTTTCTCACTGCTGCCCCTCACGGCGGTAAGGAGAACACAGACCCCACAACACCGCACACACAACCCCCGCCGGGTATCGCATGCGCGCGGTTTAGCCATCCTCCGCGTTCGCTCGCCACTACTAACGGAATCACACTTGTTTTCTTCTCCTACGGGTACTGAGATGTTTCACTTCCCCGCGTTCCCCCCCGCCGCCTATACATTCAACGGCGGGTGACACGACATCACTCGTGCCGGGTTACCCCATTCGGACATCCTCGGATCCACGCTCGGTTGACAGCTCCCCGAGGCATATCGCAGCCTCCCACGTCCTTCATCGGCTCTCGATGCCAAGGCATCCACCATGCGCCCTAACACACTTACAAACACAAAAACCACAAGATATTTTGGAAAAATCGCACAAAAGAACACGCCGCCCGCCAAACAGGCGACGCATCCCCCTGATGCTCGCAACCACTATCCAATTACCAAACACCACGCCCCGCCACCAAGACGGGGCGGCAACACCACCCGAAACAGGCCGGCGAACCGGCCCCGGGTGTTGCCTCAGGACCCAATAGCGTGTCCGGCTTCTCGCTTTGCTGTCGCGCACCCAGCCCGCGCCCACTACAGACGACCGGGCTCCTCACGGCCCACACCCCGCCTTGCTGCGGGATGTTTTTCGTGGCGCTCCTTAGAAAGGAGGTGATCCAGCCGCACCTTCCGGTACGGCTACCTTGTTACGACTTCGTCCCAATCGCCGATCCCACCTTCGACAGCTCCCCCCCGCAAGGGTTAGGCCACTGGCTTCGGGTGTTACCGACTTTCATGACGTGACGGGCGGTGTGTACAAGGCCCGGGAACGTATTCACCGCAGCGTTGCTGATCTGCGATTACTAGCGACTCCGACTTCACGGGGTCGAGTTGCAGACCCCGATCCGAACTGAGACCGGCTTTAAAGGATTCGCTTAACCTCACGGCATCGCAGCCCTTTGTACCGGCCATTGTAGCATGTGTGAAGCCCTGGACATAAGGGGCATGATGACTTGACGTCATCCCCACCTTCCTCCGAGTTGACCCCGGCAGTCTCTCACGAGTCCCCGCCATCACGCGCTGGCAACATGAGACAAGGGTTGCGCTCGTTGCGGGACTTAACCCAACATCTCACGACACGAGCTGACGACAGCCATGCACCACCTGCACACAGGCCACAAGGGAACACCCATCTCTGGATGCGTCCTGTGCATGTCAAACCCAGGTAAGGTTCTTCGCGTTGCATCGAATTAATCCACATGCTCCGCCGCTTGTGCGGGCCCCCGTCAATTCCTTTGAGTTTTAGCCTTGCGGCCGTACTCCCCAGGCGGGGTACTTAATGCGTTAGCTACGGCACGGATCCCAAGGAAGGAAACCCACACCTAGTACCCACCGTTTACGGCGTGGACTACCAGGGTATCTAATCCTGTTCGCTCCCCACGCTTTCGCTCCTCAGCGTCAGTTACTGCCCAGAGACCCGCCTTCGCCACCGGTGTTCCTCCTGATATCTGCGCATTCCACCGCTACACCAGGAATTCCAGTCTCCCCTGCAGTACTCCAGTCTGCCCGTATCGCCCGCACGCTCACAGTTAAGCCGTGAGATTTCACGAACAACGCGACAAACCACCTACGAGCTCTTTACGCCCAGTAATTCCGGACAACGCTCGCACCCTACGTATTACCGCGGCTGCTGGCACGTAGTTGGCCGGTGCTTCTTCTCCACCTACCGTCAACCCGGCAAACACCGGGCCTTCGTCGATGGTGAAAGAGGTTTACAACCCGAAGGCCGTCATCCCCCACGCGGCGTCGCTGCATCAGGCTTGCGCCCATTGTGCAATATTCCCCACTGCTGCCTCCCGTAGGAGTCTGGGCCGTATCTCAGTCCCAGTGTGGCCGGACACCCTCTCAGGCCGGCTACCCGTCGTCGCCTTGGTAGGCCATCACCCCACCAACAAGCTGATAGGCCGCGGGCCCATCCCACACCGCACAGTGCTATTACACACCGCACTTTCCACCACAGCACATGCATGCCATGGTCCTATCCGGTATTAGACCCAGTTTCCCAAGCTTATCCCGAAGTGCAGGGCAGATCACCCACGTGTTACTCACCCGTTCGCCACTCGAGCACCCCCGAAAGGGCCTTTCCGTTCGACTTGCATGTGTTAAGCACGCCGCCAGCGTTCGTCCTGAGCCAGGATCAAACTCTCCAAACAAAAACCCCCGGACCAAACCGGGCAGAATTCGAATCAGAACAATCTGACCTAACAAAAAGACACCAAAAACTGGCATCCAAAAAACCACACCCCAACACGGGAATATCAAGGCATGGCAAAAAACAACAACAAAAACAAAACCACCAAACACACTATTGAGTTCTCAAACAACACCCTTGACCAGGCAACCCTGCTACTGTACTCCGCGGCACAGCGCCGGTCAACTCGCCGACTTGACTCACGAAAAGTGCCCGCGAAACACCCTCGGTGCCTCACATAAGAATGCCCGCGAAACGGTGACCGTCGTTAGGCATGGAATGTGGGTTGTCGATGACGTCTCGTGCCGAGATCACCACCAGGTACGCCAAGGCGTATGTGAAGGCCTCGAAGAAGAACAGGGGGCAGATTCTGGACCAGATCGTTGAGGTGACGGGCTGGTCGCGCGACAACGCCCGCCGCAGGCTCACGGCAGCGGCAAAGCGGCCACCGGGGCCGGGGCGCAATGTGGCGAAGCGGCCCCGCAAGCCCAGGGCTGTGAAGTTTTCCTACGACGCGCTCAAGGTGCTGCAAAGGGTTTGGGCCGCCTCGGGTGGGCAGTGCGGGAAGTATTTGGCTGCTTCGATGCGCTTGCAGCTCGACGGCCTGCAACGCCACGATGAGCTGGCCTTCGGTCGTGACCGCTACAGCCCGGACGTGCGTGCCGAGCTGCTGGAGATGAGCGCGGCGACGATTGACCGCTATCTGGCGCCGGCGAAGGCCAGGGACCAGATCAGTGGTGTTTCGACGACGACACCCTCACCGCTGCTGCGGAATTCGATCAAGGTTCGCAGGGCTGGCGATGAGGTAGAAGACGAACCCGGTTTCTTCGAGGGTGATACGGTCGCGCATTGCGGCCCAACACTCAAAGGCGAGTTCGCCCGCACCCTCAACCTCACCGATGTCCATACCGGCTGGGTGTTCACCCGCACCGTGCGCAACAACGCCAACACCCACATCCTGGGCGCACTGAAAGCAGGAGTGCATGAAATACCTTATGAGGTAACCGGTTTGGACGTCGACAACGGGACCGAGTTCCTGAACAAGGCTGTCATCAAGTGGGCGGCGCAGATGGAGATCTTCTTCACCCGCTCACGGCCCTACAAGAAGAACGATCAGGCCACGATCGAGTCCAAGAACAACCACCTGGTGCGCCGATACGGATTCTACTACCGCTACGACACCGACGAGGAACGCGCGGTGCTCAACCGGCTCTGGCACCTGGTCAACGACCGGCTCAACTACCTGACCCCCACCATCAAACCCATCGGCTACGGCTGCAGCCGCGACGGTCAACGCCGCCGGCTCTACGACAAGCCCATGACCCCGCTGGACCGGTTGCTGGCCGCCGGGGTCCTCTCAGCGGCGCAGAAATCGGAGCTGCTCACCTACCGACACAGCCTCAACCCGGCCGCGATCGCCCGCCAGATCGCCGACCTGCAGGCTGCCCTGCTCAGACCCGCCAAGGACAAGACCGAGCAGCTCTACCTCGCCTCTATACCCGCCGCCCTGCCCGACGTCAGATCCGGCATCCGCACCACGAACAAGACGGCCAGCTGACCCTGATTTCGCGGGCATTCCTACGTGAGGCATGGATCAGGTTTCGCGGGCATATTTACATGAGGCATTACGCTCGCCACCGCTTGACAAAGAATCGGCGAGAGTCCTTACGTCGCAACTACTCTACCCGCTCGATCTCCGCTCCGAGACTGACCAGATTTTCCACGAACAACGGATAGCCGCGGTCGATGTGAAAGACGTCGTGCACCTCGGTGTCACCGTCGGCCACCAGTCCGGCGAGCACCAGGCCGGCGCCGGCCCGGATGTCCGACGACCACACGGGCGCACTCGACAGTTGCGGCAGGCCTCGCACGACTGCATGGTGCCCGTCGGTACGAGCGTCGGCGCCGAGGCGGATCATCTCCTCAACAAATCGGAACCGTGCCTCGAACACATTCTCGGTAATCATCGAGGTGCCGTCGGCGATCGAAGCCAGTCCGATTGCCATCGGCTGCAGATCCGTCGGGAATCCGGGGTACGGCAGCGTTGCGACATTGACGGCCTTCGGGCGCTCGTACTGCGTTACCCGGAAACTGTCGTCGGTCTGGGTAACCGTGGCACCTGCGTCGTGCAATTTGTGCAATACGACCTGGAGGTGCGCGGGGTCGATCCCGTTCACCGTGATGTCCCCGCGGGTCATCACCGCGGCGATGCCCCAGGTGGCAGCAACAATGCGGTCGCCGATGACGCGGTGCTCGGTCGGATACAGGCGCGGTACACCGGTGATCGTCATCGTCGGCGAACCGGCGCCTTCAACCTGAGCACCCATCTGGTTCAACATCGTGCACAGGTCCACCACATCGGGTTCCCGTGCTGCGTTGTGAATCGTGGTGACGCCGTCCGCCAGCACCGCAGCCATCAAGATGTTCTCGGTGGCTCCGACTGACGGAAACTCCAACTGAATCTCCGCGCCCCGCAAGGTATCTGCGTGGGCAACGACACAGCCGTGTTCGATATTGCAGACAGCCCCCAACTGCCGCAACCCGGCCTGATGCATATCCAGCGGACGCGACCCGATGGCGTCACCGCCGGGCAGTGCGACTTTGGCCCGCTTGCACCTCCCGACCAGGGGGCCGAGTACGCAGACCGAAGCTCGGAACTGGCGGACTGCGGCAAAGTCCGCGTCGTATTTCGGCTCGTCCGGCGAGGTGATACGCACGGTTGCGCCAGACAGTTCGACCGTGGCGCCCACGCCCCTCAGCACCTCCGCCATCAGCGGGACGTCCAGGATGTCGGGGCAGTTGGTGATCGTGCTGGTGCCTTCGGCAAGAAGGGCTGCAGCCATCAATTTCAGAACACTGTTCTTTGCCCCGCCAACAGCGACTTCGCCGGACAACCGGCTGCCACCGGTCACAACGAAACGCTCGGCCACTCGGGTTAGTTTAGTGAAGCGATTTCGCCCTGTCAGTCGGTATGGCGGTCAGCGCGGTACGGTTTTTGGTTATGGCAGTACATCTGACCCGCATCTACACCCGGACCGGCGACGACGGCACCACGGGCTTAAGCGATTTCTCGCGGGTCTCCAAAAATGACGCGCGGTTGGTGGCCTATGCCGACTGCGACGAAGCCAACTCGGCGATTGGCGTGGCCATCGCGCTAGGACACCCGAAGCAGCAACTAACCGACGTCTTACGGCAAATCCAGAACGACCTGTTTGATGCCGGCGCGGATCTCTCGACTCCAGTTGTGGACAATCCCCAGCATCCTCCGCTGCGCATCACACAGGCATACGTCGACCGACTCGAGACATGGTGTGACGAGTTCAACGAAGGTCTGCCTGCACTTAACTCCTTTGTGCTCCCGGGTGGTTCACCGCTATCGGCGCTGCTGCATGTCGCCCGCACAGCGGTGCGCCGCGCCGAGCGTTCGGCATGGTCCGCGATCGAACAACACCCATCGGCGGTCAGCCCGCTGCCGGCTAAGTATCTAAATCGACTGTCCGACTTGCTATTTATCTTGTGCCGGCTGGCCAATCCCGACGGCGATGTGCTTTGGCAACCGGGCGCCGGACGGGCCAGCCAGTCCGAGAAGTAATGCTGAAATCAGACACTGCGGCGGCGTGCGCGCGGCGAGGGACGTGACTCCAACCACGACTGGAAAGCGGTCAAAGCACCTCGGTCGAGCGCGATTTCATATCCAGCCCTTCGCTCCTGCGTGTTGTCGCGCAGTTCCAGCACAATGATCTGTTCAGTCATGATGTCGAACTCGTCACCGCGTGGCGAACGTCGCGAAACGATCTCCACACCTCGCCTGTTCAGCCGCCGATCCGGCCACAAGCGAACACTCGACAATCGGTAGAAAGCGGCATCGCGACCCCGGTAGCGGATGACGCCGTGGCGCCAACCATGGCCTCCAACGGCGGGGATGTCCCGCATGATCGCCGCGGTCCCACCTTGGCGCAGTTTCCACAGGCGAAAACTCAGTGCGACAACCGCAATTCCCAACACGGCGATTAGCACGACCATGCTAATCATGAGCGTGCTCATCGCCGCCGCACGCTAGTCGAGCGCGCCGACAGCGCGGAGTCTGGCTCGCCCTCTGGCAGCGACGCGGGGATCGTCTGACTCGGAATCTTGTTTAGCCGCAGCCTCGTCGATCTCCGAGTCGAACTCCGCGGATTCGGCGAGGATGCTTACGGCCTCCTCGGTAACCGAAAGAAAACCGCCGTCCACCGCGATGCGCAGGTCTTTCTCGCCCTCACGTTCGACACGAACCATGGCGTCGTCGACCAGCTGCGCCACTAGCGGGATATGCCTTGGCAGGATACCGATCTCGCCAACAGTGGTGCGGGTGAAGATAAAGGTCGCCTGACCCGACCAGATTTTCCGGTCGACGGCAACGATCTCCACGTTCATCTCGGCCATGTCACACCCGATTCATCACAGCTTGGCGCCGAAGCTTTCAGCCTTCTTGGCCAGGTCGTCGAGGCCCCCGATCAGGAAGAACGCCTGCTCGGGCACGTGGTCGAAATCGCCCTTGGTGAGCTTGTCGAACGCCTCGATGGTTTCCTTCACCGGCACGGTGGAACCGGGCTGACCGGTGAACTGTTCGGCCGCCATCATGTTCTGCGAGAGGAACCGCTCGATGCGTCGCGCCCGGTTGACCTCTTGCTTGTCCTCCTCGGACAGTTCGTCGATACCCAGAATCGCGATGATGTCTTGAAGGTCCTTGTAGCGCTGCAAGATCCGAATCACTTCCTGCGCCACGCGGTAGTGCTCGTCGCCAACTACCGAGGGGTCCAGGATGGTCGAGCTGGACGCCAGCGGGTCTACCGCAGGGAAGATGCCCTTGGAGAACACCGACCGAGACAGCTCGGTGGTGGCGTCTAGGTGTGCGAACGTCGTCGCGGGCGCCGGGTCGGTGTAGTCGTCGGCGGGCACGTACACGGCCTGCATCGAGGTGATGGACCGGCCACGCGTCGAGGTGATCCGCTCCTGGAGCTCACCCATTTCGTCGGCCAGGGTGGGCTGATACCCCACCGCCGAAGGCATCCGGCCGAGCAGTGTGGACACCTCGGATCCGGCCTGGGTGAACCGGAAGATGTTGTCGATGAACAACAGAACGTCCTGGCCCTGCTCGTCACGGAAGTACTCGGCCATCGTCAGGGCCGACAACGCCACCCGCATACGGGTGCCGGGTGGCTCGTCCATCTGACCGAACACCAGCGCGGTGTCCTTGAGCACGTCGGCTTCACCAAGCTCGACCCATAGGTCGTTACCCTCGCGGGTGCGCTCACCTACCCCGGCGAATACCGAAGTACCACCGAAGTTTCGGGCGATCCTGTTGATCATTTCCTGGATCAGAACCGTCTTGCCAACGCCTGCACCGCCGAACAACGCGATCTTGCCACCGCGCACGTAGGGCGTCAGCAAGTCGACGACCTTCAGGCCGGTCTCGAGCATCTCGGTTCGCGGTTCCAGCTCGTCGAACGCCGGAGGATTGCGGTGAATGGGCCAGTGATCGAAGTCTTTTCCGTACCCGGGATCGTCGAGGCAGTCGCCCAGCACGTTGAACACGTGGCCCTTGACGCCGTCGCCGACCGGCACCGAAATCGAGTTTCCGGTGTCGATCACCTCGACACCGCGCACCAGTCCGTCGGTCGGCTGCAGCGAGACGGTGCGGACTAGGTGATCGCCGAGGTGCTGCGCCACCTCCAGCGTCAACGTCTTCGCCAACGCCTCGAACGTCACGTCAGTGTGCAGAGCGTTGAACAACCCCGGGACGCAGCCGCGCGGAAATTCGACGTCGACAACCGGGCCGGTAACCCGCACCACGCGGCCGTTGCTGTCGGCGTCCTTTGCGTTCTGCGACTTCTCAGCCGATTTGGTGGTAGCAGCCATATCCTCTTCGCTTCCTAATGGGGCTTATCCAGCGGCCTCGGCGAGCGCGTTTGCGCCACCAACGATTTCGCTGATTTCCTGGGTAATTTGCGCCTGCCGTTCGCGGTTGGCCTCTAGCGTGAGCGACTTGATGAGATCGTCAGCGTTGTCGCTGGCCGACTTCATTGCCCGTTGGCGCGATGCCAGCTCTGAAGCCGCCGACTCGAGCAGCGCCGCGTACACGCGGGTGGTCAAGTACCGCGGCAGCAGCGACGTGAACAATGTCGTCGCATCCGGCTCGAACGAGTACAGCGTGTGCGGCTTGGGTTCTTCTTCGACGTACTCCACCACCATCGGGGCAATGCGGTGGGCCTCGGCCGACTGCGACATCAGCGACTTGAATTCGGTGTAGACGATGTGTAACTCGTCGACGCTGGCAGGGGCGTCCTGCTCACCGCTCTCCTCGGCGCCGGCCATGAAGGCGTCCACCAAAGTCTCGGCGACCGACGTGGCATCTTCATAACTGGGCCGTTCTGAGAAACCGGTCCACGACACGTTGATGTCCCAGTTTCGGAATGTGTAATAGCCCAATGCTTTGCGCCCCACGGTGTAGAGCACCGGAGTCTTGCCGTCTGCTCGCAGCCGTGAAAAGAGCTCCTCTGCTCGGCGCAAGACGCTGGAGTTGTATGCGCCACAGAGGCCACGGTCGGACGAAACCACCAGCACACCAGCCCGTTTGGGTTCAGGGCGCTCGACCAGCAACGGATGGTCTAATGCGGCGTCCTGGGCCAGCGTAGTGAGCATGCGGGTGATCTCGGCGGCGTAAGGCCGGGCCGACGCCAGCCGCGCCTGCGCCTTACCGATACGCGAGGTCGCGATCATCTCCTGGGCCTTGGTGATCTTTTTGATCGACCCGGCCGAGCGGATCCGGCCCCGCAATTCCCGAAGTGTGGCAGCCATCTTCGGTTACTTCTTCTGCTTCGGCGGCGCGGGCTTGTGCACCTGCACTGCTTCTTTCGCCAGTTTTTCCTCGTCGAGGGGTTCCACATGCGCGTCGGGCACCACCGAGCCGCCGCCGGTGGCCGCGAAGCCCTTCTTGAAGTCGTTGATCGTGTCGGTCAGCTTCTTTTCCACGTCTCCGGCGAGCGTCTGGGATTCCCGGATCTCGGACAGGATGCCATCTTTGGCGGCCCGAAGATGGTCGAGGAACTCGGTTTCAAACCGCCTGACATCTTCGACCGGCACCGAATCCAGGTGACCACCGGTCCCGAGGAAGATTGCGACCACTTGCTCCTCAACCGGCACCGGTTGATTTTGCGGTTGCTTGAGCAGCTCGACCAGCCGAGCGCCGCGCTCCAGCTGCGCCTTCGACGTTGCGTCAAGGTCCGAAGCGAAGGCCGCGAACGATTCCAGCTCGCGATACTGCGACAGATCCAGCCGCAGCGATCCGGCTACGTCCTTCATCGCCTTGATCTGCGCAGCACCGCCAACGCGCGACACCGAGACACCGACGTTGATGGCAGGCCGGACGCCCTGGTTGAACAAGTCGGTCTCCAGGAAGCACTGGCCATCGGTGATCGAAATGACGTTGGTCGGGATGTAGGCCGAGATGTCGTTGGCCTTGGTCTCGATGATCGGCAAACCGGTCAGCGAGCCGCCGCCGAGTTCGTCGGAGAGCTTGGCGCAACGCTCGAGCAGGCGCGAGTGCAGATAGAAGACGTCGCCCGGATAGGCTTCGCGGCCGGGCGGGCGCCGCAACAGCAGCGAGATAGCACGGTATGCTTCGGCCTGTTTGCTGAGGTCGTCAAACACGATCAGCACATGCTTGCCGTCATACATCCAGTGCTGCGCGATCGCCGAACCGGTATACGGTGCAAGCCATTTGAAGCCAGCAGAGTCAGATGCTGGTGCGGCGACGATCGTCGTGTAGTCCATCGCGCCGCCCTCTTCCAGCGTGCGGTGCACGGCGGCGATGGTGGTGCCCTTCTGCCCGACGGCCACATAGACGCACCGCACCTGCTTTTTCTCATCACCCGACTCCCAGTTCTGCCGCTGGTTTAGGATGGTATCGACGCAGACGGCCGTCTTACCGGTCTTGCGGTCGCCGATGATCAGCTGCCGCTGGCCTCGGCCGATCGGTGTCATCGCGTCAATGGCCTTAATGCCGGTCTGCAGTGGCTCTTTGACGCCCTGGCGGTTCACCACCGACGGCGCCTGAATCTCCAATGCCCTGCGCTCGCCGGCGTCGATGTCGCCGCGGCCGTCGATCGGGTGACCGAGCGGGTCGACCACCCGACCGAGGAAATCGTCGCCGACCGGCACCGAGAGCACCTCGCCGGTGCGCTTGACCTGCTGGCCCTCTGCGATGTTCTCGAAGTCACCCAGGATCACCGTGCCGACGCTGTGCTCATCCAGGTTGAGCGCCACGCCCAAGACACCGCCTGGGAATTCGAGCAGCTCTTGGGTCATAACCGACGGAAGACCCTCGACGTGCGCGATCCCGTCGCCGGTGTCGACGACCGCGCCGACCTCCTCCCGGACGGTATCGGAGGTAAAGGAGCTAACGTATTCCTCGATCGCGCCCTGAATGTCTTCAGCGGAAATTGTCAACTCGGCCATTGCTTTTGTTTCTTCCTGCTTGTTGATTGTGTTGGCTAGGTGGTTTTCAGTCGGGAAGCTGGTTGTGGGCCGCGGCGAGACGCGACGAAAGCGTACCGTCGATGATCTCGTCGCCGACCGAAATTGCGAGCCCGCCCAGCAGTTCGGGATCGATTTGCGTCTGCACTGTCACCGGGTGGCTGTAAATCCGGCTCAGCACTTGGGTCAGGCGCTCCCGCTGCGCATCGCTGAGCTCGGCGGCGGCGCTGACATGTGCGACGACTTCGCCACGGCGAGCCACCGCCACTTCGGCCAGGGTAAGCACCGCCTGCTCGGCCGGTTGTCCTCGTAGCAACTCGACCGTCTTGGACAACAGGTCAACTGCGATCGGATTGACGTCAATGCTGGAGCCCTCGAGCACCTTGCGCAGCAGCCGAACTCGACCCTCGGCGGGCGCCTCGTAGTCACCCAGCAAGATGGAGAGACGGGGCTGCACGTCGAGAATGCGGGAAATCCGGAACAGTTGGTCTTCCACGTCGTCGACCTGCCCTGCACGCTCGGCGCGCATCAGCAATGCCTGCCGCGACACCAGCTCAATCGCCTCGACAAGATCGGAGCTCGCCGACCAGCGCTCGGACACAGCGCGTTTGAGCACACCAAGCGCGGGCTCGCCAACTTTGTCGGACACCAGCCGCTCGATCAGCCGGACGCGGGGGGTAGCCTCCTCGGCCGGCAGAGCCAGGTAGCGGGTGACAACGCTCTCGCGATGCAACATCCCGGCGACCGACGTCAGGTCGTCTGCAAGACTGGACAGTCCCCCGTCGTCGAGGTCGTCGGCGATGTCGTCGAAGTGCTTCGTCAGTCCGGTCAACGCCACCCGGCTGGCCGAACGCATCTTCTCCGCGATGGGGCAAGCGACATCGGCCTCGGACGGCGCCATCGCTTCCAGGTCGTCGAGAAAGCGGTCGACGGTCGAAGACTGCTGGGCAGAGTCGGCAACATAGCCACGCACCAATTCGCCTGCGCGCAGTACAGATTCGGCACCGAGCTCCTGGCGCAGCTGGCGAACCAGCTGTGCCCGCAGCAGCTCGACCTGCTTGGCGCCCTGCGACCTGACCCGCTCGGCTTCACTATCAGCTTGAGCCCGCATCTGTTCACCAATGCGTACGGCATCAGCCTGGGCCTCGTCGGTGACCCGCTTTGCCTCCACCTTGGCGTCCTCGACCGCCTTGCTGTGCGCTCGACTTGCTTCCGCAAGCCTATCGGCCGCGGCTGCGGCGTCGTCCAACTGCTGGCGCACCGTCTCCTGACGGGCGGTCATCATCCGGCGTAGCGGCGGCACGACGTAGCGCCAGACCAGCAACATGATGAGAACGAATCCGGCGAACTGCCCGATGAATGTCGACATCTTCGCTCTCTACCCCGACCCGGCGGTCGTCACTGAGGTGGTGATTTCGACGCCGAGAATCCGGCTGGCCAGCGCAGTGGACATGCTCTCCACGCGAGAGCGCAGATCCGCAGCCACCGCATCGCCCTCCCGCTTGAGTTGCTCAGCGGCGTCCTGAAGCATCGAGGAAACCTCTTGCTCAGCGCCCGCGCGCACTTCCTCAAGGTGCTTGCGGCCCTCGGCTCGGGCGTCATCGCGGGCCGCTGACGCCTTGACCCGAGCTTTTGACATCGCCTTCTCGTAGTCTTCCTGGGCGGCGGCGAACTGCTCGGCCGATTTCTTGTTGTCCGCCAGCGTCTTGGTGACCATGTTTTCGCGCTCTTTCAACACCTTCGAGATCGGCGGCACCACAAAGGTGCCGATCACGCCGAGCACGATCAAAAAGATGATCAGGACAACGAAGAAGGTGCCGTTGGGAATGAGGAAGTTGCTGGTGCCGCCTCCCTCAGCCATGACTACAGCGCTCTTGCCACCCATCTCGCGGTTACTTGACTGGAGTGGCGAAGACGAACAGCGCCATGAAGGCCAAGTTGATGAAGTAGGCAGCCTCGACCAGACCCACCGTGATGAAGAACGGGGTGAACAGTCGGCCTTGGGCCTCGGGCTGCCGGGCGATGCCGGAGATCAGCGCGTTACCGGCGACACCGTCACCAATACCGGCGCCGATGGCGCCGCCTGCCATGATCAGTCCACCGCCGATCAGGGCGCCGGCAGCGATTGTGGGGTTCATTGCTTATCCTCCTCGATAATTGGTAGCGGTCCACCAAGTCGTAGCGGTCCACCAAGTCTTAGTTGCGTTGGAAGCCAGGGGTTGGTGCGGTACTACTCGTGTTCCCCCTCCAACTCCATCGCTTGACTGAAGTACAAGATGGTCAGTAGCGCGAAGATGAACGCCTGGATCGCGCCGACGAATAGGTCGAACGCCTTCCAGATCGCGTTGGGAGCCCACATGATGTAGGGCGGGAACAGCGCGATCAGCCCGATCAAGATGCCGCCGGCGAACATGTTGCCGAAAAGTCGGAGCGACAACGAGATGGGCTTGGCCAATTCTTCGACAACGTTGATCGGCGAGAAGATCGCACCGACCCCCCTCGGCAGGGTGTCCCAGACGTGGCCCTTGAGCACCTTGACCGGATACCCGATCGGACCGCTGCGCCAGATGCCGGACAGGTGGTAGCAGATAAAGACGAACAGCGCCAACGCCAGTACGTAGTTGATGTCAGCCGCCGGCGGGCCGAACACCTCCTTCGGCGCATCACTCCCTGAGTGGGTGTACTGCAGCGGCAATACCGACAACCAGTTCGAGAACAGGATGTACACGAAAAGCGTGACGGCCAGCGGCAACACGAACGGCGCAATTCGCATGCCGATCGCGGTTTCAATTTGGTCGCGCATCTGGATGGTGATCGCCTCGAAGAACAACTGCACGCCGTTCGGCACGCCGGTCGAGGTGACCTTGGCTCGCAAGAAGAAGGCCAGCGCGATGACAATGGCGGCCGCGATGGCAGAGGACATGATGGTGTCGACGTTGACGGTCAGGCCGAACCAACGGGCAGTGTCGTGATGGCCGACCTCGATGGCGGCCTCAGCCAGCAGCGTCTCAGTCATCGCTGTTGCCGTTCCCTTCCATTCTGAGTGCGCAGCTTCTTCCAGACCGGCAGCGCGGTCGATACCACCAGCACTACCTGGAATAGCGCCAGCCCGAACACCACACCCAAGCCGGCGGGTCGAAACACGAATGCGATGGCCAGTCCGATCATGGTGATGACCAGCAGTCGGCCGGCCGAGTTCATCGCCATCTTCTTTTTCAGCGGACGCGCATCGGCGGTGATCGCCGCTACCGAGCGCTGCACGCCAAGGGCGTTGAGCAAACCCAACTGGAGCCCCACACCGAAGAACACCCCGACCATCGGGTGGCCGAGCGAACCCGCGGCGGCGACCGCGACAGCGGTCAGCAGAACCGAGATGGCGAGGAGCCGAACTGGGCGGAAAGCAACCGAGGGGAACACCAACGGCGCGTCCTGCGCTGGTGTTGTCACTGCTGCACCTCAGTCCTCGCTAGGTTTTCGGTGGCGACCCCCCGCGCCCGGCTTCGCCGCGCTTGCGATCGCCACCGGGTTTCGTGGCGACCCGCTGCGCCCGGCTTCGCCGCGCTTGCGATCGCCACCGGGTTTCGTGGCGACCCGCTGCGCCCGGCTTCGCCGCGCTTGCGATCGCCACCGGGGAGTTGCCTGGTTGGACGTTGCGTGGCCCGTAGAGCGTATCGGAGGGCAATCACCGCACTCGCGTCACCCACGGGACAACTCCCCTTTGTCGGTCGTTGGTCCGACCAACTGGACGCGAATCCGATGGCCGGTGGCCGGCAACCCGCGAGGTTAATTCGGGTTCGACCAGCACGGTACCACATTGCGAGCTACCCTACTACTCCTCGTCGTAGAGGTCGCCACGGCCTCTCAGCAGCGGTATCAGTGTGGCGATAACCGCGATGGCAATCGCCCCCAGCATCACCGCAGCGGTGTCGCGAGGGTTGAAGAAAATCGAACTCGCCGCTCCGAAGGCGACGATTCCCACCCATAGGTAGAGCAGGAGCACCACGCGGCGATGAGAGTGACCGATCTGCAGCAGGCGGTGATGCAGATGCATCTTGTCGGGGGTGGAGAAGTGCACACCTGCGCGGGTGCGACGAATCACGGCCAGCAACATGTCAAGCATGGGCAAGAACATGACCGCTACGACCAACAGGAACGGCGACAGCAGAGCAAACACGTCGCGGGCGCCGTAGGCGTTCTGCGAAATCGGTCCCGCAGCCGTTGTCGACGCGGCAGCCAACATCAGGCCGATCAGCATCGAACCGGAATCGCCCATGAAGATCTTGGCCGGGTGGAAGTTGTGCGGCAAAAACCCCAGACAGGCCCCGGCCAGCACCACCGAAATGACCGCCGGCGGGTAGAAGAGCACGTCACCCCCGTGGTCGCGCAGCAAGCCGACCGAGAACATGCAGATGGCCAGCGCGGTGATCAGACCCATGCCGGCAGCCAGCCCGTCGAGACCGTCGACGAAGTTCATCGCGTTGACGATCGCCACTGTCAGCGCCAACGTAAGCAGGATCGAGGAGGCTTGGTCCAACACGATGGTGCCGACGCCGCCCAGTGGAATGTAGAGAACGCTCCAGGCGACGCCCATGGTGACCAGCACACTGGCCGCGGTGATCTGACCGGCGAACTTGGTCAGCGCGTCCAGACCCCACCGGTCGTCGATCAGCCCGATGCCCATGATCACCGCGCCGGCCACCACCACCGCCGGCATGCCTGAGGAGTAGACGAAACCACGTGTCAGGGCGGGTAGTTGGGCCGCGAGAAAGATGGCGGCGATCACGCCCAGATACATCGCCAGACCGCCCATCCGCGGCGTCGGCGTCACGTGCACGTCGCGCTCGCGTGGGTAGGCCACCGCACCGAGCCGGGTCGCCAGCAGGCGTACCGGTCCGGTCGCAAAGTAGGTGATGATGGCGGCAGTGAGCCCGACAAGCGCCAGCTCGCGCAGCGGAACACCGGCGCCACGGTCGGACAACGCGAGCACGCCTTCGGCCAGGTTGTAGCGCACCACGTCTGTATTCAATTGCCGCGCGGGTCAGCCGGTCAAACTCCGGGCGTCCGACCCGAGCACTGCAGCGATACTTTCAGCGCTGACCGGTCCGGGTCGGAGCATGCGCGGTTCGGGTCCGGTCAGGTCCAGGATGGTTGAGGCCGCCTGCTGTGCGGAAGGCCCGGCGTCGAGATAGACCTCGACGAGTTCGCCAAGTTGGTCGCGCGCCACGTCGACGTTGACGGCTGGCGGACGGCCGGAGATGTTGGCGCTGGATACCGCCATCGGCCCGACCTCACGCAGCAACTCGATGGCTACCGGATGCAGCGGCATCCGCAGCATCACCGTGCCGCGGGCATCGCCGATGTCCCATTGCAGCGACGGCGCTTGCCGGACCACCAGGCTCAGCGCACCCGGCCAGAACGCGCGGATCAGATCACGCGTTGACTGCGGGACCATGAGGGCAAGACCCTCGATGGTGTGCCAGGAGCCAACCAGCACCGGCACCGGCATGTCGCGCCGGCGGCCCTTCGCCGACAGCAAAGCGGCCACTGCGGCGCTGTCGAATGCGTCGGCGCCGATACCGTAAACCGTGTCCGTCGGAAGCACCACCAGCCGACCGTTTCTGACGGCCCCGACTGCCGCTTCGATTCCGCGAGAACGCTGTTCGGGGTCGGCGCAGTCGAATAGGTCACTCATGCGTTCCGCCGTTCCGCCGTGCCGTGACGAATCTTGGCCGTCCAGTCAGATCTGTTCTGGCGACGACGTCGTCGAAACGCCCTGCGCTACCGACTAGTTCGTGCGTGGATAGTGACGTGGTGTCGTCGTGCTCGACGGCAAAGAAGCCGCCTGGACGCAACCAACGGCCGGCCAGCCGGATAATGGCAGTAATCACGGTCATCCCGTCCGGGCCCGCGAACACCGCATGCGGCGGATCATATTGAGATACTTCAGGTTCCAGCTGTACAGCTTCAGGTACGTAGGGCGGGTTGGCCACCAGGAGGTCGACATGCCCGTCGAGATCGGTCAGCAAGCCGGGATCGGTGGCGTCAGCGCGCAACAATTCGATCGTGGTGCCTGCCGTGTTTTTGCGAGCATAGTCAAGGGCCGCATTGCAGTCATCGACGCCGAGTATCCGCGCCGCCGGCCAATGGTGCGCCAGGGCGAGCGCCAGCGCGCCCGAACCGGTGCAGACGTCGATGATCACCGGAGTCTCTGGAAGGCGCTGTGCAGTAGCCCATTCCAACATGGCTTCCGTTTCCGGACGAGGAATGAAGACGCCGGGCCCGACCGACAGCGTCAACGGCCCGAAGGCGGCTGTGCCGGTGATGTGCTGCAGCGGCACTCGCTGCGACCGCGCCGCGATCGCAGCGTGGTAGCGGTCGAAGAACGCGTCGTCGGGCGAATCGATCAGCGGCAGCCGTCCACGCTCGGTGCCCGTCAGGTGCGCGGCCAGCTCCTCGGCGTCGAAGCGCGCGGAGTTGATTCCAGCGTCTGCGAGTAGCGCCGTAGCCGAATCGATCGCGCATCGCAGTCGAGTGATCATGCCTGCTGCAGCCGCGATTGCCGGTCGGCAACGCTCAAAGCGTCGAATAATGCGTCGAGGTCGCCGTCGAGGATCTGGTCGAGATTGTGTGCCTTATAGCCGATTCGGTGGTCGGTGATCCGGTTCTCCGGGAAGTTGTAGGTGCGGATGCGTTCGCTGCGGTCCACCGTGCGGATCTGGCTGGCGCGATCGGCCGATGCGTCGGCCAGCGCCTGCTCCTCGGCCATTGCCTGCAGGCGAGCGGCCAGAACCTGCATGGCTCGGGTCTTGTTCTGCAGCTGCGACCGTTCGTTTTGGCAGGTGACGACAATTCCGGTGGGCAGGTGGGTAATTCGCACCGCCGAATCGGTGGTGTTGACGCCCTGACCACCCTTGCCGGACGACCGATAGACGTCGATGCGCAGATCCGACTCGTCGATCTGCACTTCGGCGACTTCCTCGGGTTCCGGATAGACCAGCACGCCAGCGGCCGAAGTATGCACGCGGCCTTGGGATTCGGTGACCGGGACGCGTTGTACCCTGTGTACTCCGCCTTCGAACTTCATCCGCGACCATACGCCGTCGGCTGAGTCGCCCTTGCTGGCGATCGTGAGCGTCGCATCCTTGTAACCACCCAGACCCGATGTCGTTTCGTCCAACACCGTGACCGTCCAGCCGTGCCGCTCGGCGTAGCGGATATACATCCTGGCCAGGTCTGCGGCAAACAGAGCCGACTCCTCGCCGCCCTCACCGGATTTGACCTCGAGCACGATGTCGTCGGCGTCGTGCGGGTCGCGCGGTGCCAGCATGTCGGTGAGCGCAGTGTCGAGCTCGGCAGCGCGTGCTTCAAGTTCGGCGACTTCATCGACGAACGACGCGTCATCGGCAGCCAGTTCACGCGCGGCCGCTAAGTCTCCCCGCACCGACTCCAGCTTGCGGTGAGTGGCGACGATCGGCGCCAGTTGCGCGAACCGACGGCCGGCTTTGCGCGCATTGGCCGCATTGCTGTGCAGTTCGGGGTCGGACAGCTGGCGCTCGAGGTCGGCGTGTTCGGCCAGCAGCGCGTCAATCGCCCGCACGCCCTGCGTCATGCCTGTCCTTCCCTAAACGCTTCCCCGAACGTGCAACGACGCCCGGCCTGGTGCGGTTTCCGCAGCAGATCGGGCGTCGTTCCAAGCTACTTGTCGGCCTCGGAAGAAGACCCGGCCTTTTTGTCGGCGCCAGCGTTTCGCTTGCCGTAGCGCCGCTCGAAGCGAGCGACCCGGCCGCCGCTGTCCAGAATTTTCTGCTTACCCGTGTAGAACGGGTGGCATTGCGAGCACACCTCGACCACAATGTGGCCGCTTTCTTTGGTGCTGCGGGTCTGGAACGTGTTGCCGCAACCGCAGACCACGGTGGTCTCGCCGTATGCCGGATGGATACCAGATTTCATGAGTTCCTCTTCGATCATAGGTCGCCGGGTCGCCCATGAGCTGACCGGAACGTTAACTTCGGCCCTTGATTATGCCAGGTCAGCCGCTCTCCCCCTAAACGCGCGCATGCAGCCGCGCATTCCCACTGCTAACCGGGACTGACGTGGTTATTCACGCGGCCTTCGCCGGCCTGATCGGCCACGGTGTAGGCGCTCATCCGCCCGATCCGGGTCCACAGCACGCCACCATCTGGGGTAGCGCCCTGCGAACTCAGCTCACGCTTGAGGATCTTGTTGGTGGCGGTCGACGGCAGGCCGTCGATGATCCAGACGTGGCGCGGCCACGCCTTGGGCGATAGGCCCGGCTGGCCGACCAGAAATTCGCCGAATTCCCCGGGCGTCAAGTCTGCGCCATCGACCAGCGCCAACGCTGCCATCACCTGGTCTCCGACCTGCGCATCAGGTGCCGCGTACACGTGGAACCGCACCGTATTTGACCGCCGGAGACGAATCACCAACGCGGGTGCGAAGCGGTTGCTGGATAGTGTCCGCCACGACTCACCACTTTCCGTCGGACCCCACAGGCTGGCACGTTACCGGCGCAGCTGTAACCGAGTCGGGGGAAGGGCGACGATCGTCGACGGCGAGCGTGCGCTAACTAATCGCTTTAGTCGTTGTCCCCACCCGGTGTCGTCTTGGAGACCTGCACCAGGAATTCGTAGTTGGTCTTGGTCTTGCGCAGCTGCGACATCAGCAAGTCAATAGCCTGATGGGAATCCAGACCTGACAACAGGCGGCGCAGTTTATGCACGATCGCGAATTCGTCTGGCGAGAGCAGCAATTCGTCCTTTCGCGTGCCCGACGGGTTCACGTCGACGGCAGGGAACACCCGACGTTCAGAAATCTTGCGATCGAGTTTGAGCTCGGCGTTACCGGTGCCCTTGAACTCCTCGAAGATCACTGTGTCACCGGTGGACCCGGTTTCCACCATCGCGGTGGCGATAATCGTCAACGAGCCGCCTTCCTCGATGTTGCGAGCGGCACCCAGGAAGCGTTTCGGCGGGTACAGCGCAGTGGAGTCGACACCACCGGACAGGATGCGGCCCGACGCCGGAGACGCGTTGTTGTAGGCGCGACCCAGCCGGGTGATCGAGTCGAGGAGCACGACGACGTCTTTGTCTTGCTCCACCAGTCGCTTGGCGCGTTCGATCGCCAACTCGGCAACCGAGGTGTGATCCGACGGCGGACGGTCAAACGTCGAGGCGATGACCTCGCCCTTGACCGAGCGCGCCATGTCGGTGACCTCTTCAGGGCGCTCGTCGACGAGCACGACCATCAGGTGGCACTCCGGGTTGTTCTGGGTGATCGCATTCGCGATGGCCTGCAAGATCATGGTCTTACCGGCTTTGGGCGGCGACACAATCAGCGCGCGCTGACCCTTGCCGATTGGCATGATCAGGTCGATGACCCGCGTGGTCAGCCGATCGGGCGTGGTTTCCAGACGCAGGCGCTGGTTGGGATACAGCGGGGTCAATTTGGAAAAATCGGGACGCTTCTTGGCGTCTTCGACCGGCCCCCCGTTGACGGTGTCCAAGCGCACCAACGGGTTGAACTTCTGCCGCTGATTGGGCTGTTCACCGTCCTTGGGCACCCGGACCGCTCCGGTTACCGCGTCGCCGCGGCGTAAACCGTTCTTGCGCACCATGTTCATCGAAACGTAAACGTCGTGCGGACCGGCGAGGTAACCGGAAGTCCGCACGAACGCGTAGTTGTCCAGGACGTCGAGGATGCCGGCGACCGGCTGAACGACGTCGTCGTCACGAAGTTCCGTGTCACCACCATCGCCTGGCCGGTCGCCGCGACGCCGGCGCTCCCGGAACCGACGGCCTCGGCGACCGCCGCGACCGTCACCGTCGTCGTCTTGCTGGTTTGAACCACCGCGGTTTTGTTGTCCGCCCGAGCCCTGCTGATCACCGCCCTTGTCGGACTGTTTGTCGGATTCGCGCTGCTCGGACTTGGCGCCCTGTTGCCGGTCTTGGTCGCGCGGAGGCTTGTCGGTGGATTGGTCGGTCTTTTCCGACTTTTCCGACCGGGTGTGCCGCTCGTGATCGGCGGACTGTCCCCCTTCGCCGGAGTCAGTACGGATCGTGTCCTCGGCGGTCGCTTCGGTGTGGTCGGCCATCTCGGTCACGTGGTTGTGCGAATCGCCGCCGGCACTGTCTTTGGAAGGCCCACCGTTGGCCTGCCCTTGCCGGCTTTCCCGGATCGCAGCGATCAGTTCGTTCTTACGCATCCCCGAGGTGCCCTTGACGCCGGCTCGAATGGCCAGTGCGCGCAGTTCGGGCAGCACCATGGTGGACAGCGAACCATCCGACGCGCTGGTGTTGACCTCCGTCGCCGAGCCGGATGCGGCGTCGCGGTCGGAAGAAGTGTCTGTTGTCACGGTATCGGACAGCTTGTGGTTTTCGGTGCTGTCGTCAGCCGTAACGAGGTCCGTTTCAGTCACGGATTTCCTTTCTTCCCTGGCCGATCTAATCAAGCCAGGGGTTCGTTGCATTCAGCCAAATCGCCAAGTGCTACCAACAATCGACCCCGCAGCGGTGATCGCCAGGATTGGCAGTTCAAAATGGCGAACCATCGTCCACGAGAAGAATTTGGTGTTAGTCCTAGGTGTTAACGCAGGTGCAGAGGCTGCGATTGCCGGACGGCTCCGAGAATAACCTGCTTCGATGCCGGAAGCAAGAAGCCCCTCCGCGGTGGCGGTGGACGTTAGCTGCGGACAGCTACTCCTGAACTCCAGCGTACGCCGTTGCCGGCCGTCATCTCGCTGACTGCAAACCCGTTTGCGGCACCATACTCGAGAGCCTCTGCAGGCAACTCGGGGGCTGTGGTCAGCGCGATCACCGCCGGACCAGCGCCAGAGAGCACAGCTGCCACGTTGTGACACCGCAGCAGACGAAGGTATTCCGCCGACTGCGGCATCGCTGCCGCTCGATAAGGCTGATGGAGCACATCCTCGGTGGCAGCCATCAGCAGGTCGGGCCGCTGCGTGAGCGCCACCACCAGCAGCGCTGCGCGGCTGAGATTAAAGCGGGCGTCGTCGTGGCTGACTTGCGCAGGCAACAGCACCCGGGCCTCCGCCGTCGACGAGCGTTGCTCGGGAATGGCGGGGAACAGGTGGATGTCGGGGTGTAACCGCAGCGGCACCGCCGAGAAACTGGGCTGATCGCCGCTGCGGTCGGTCCACGACACTACGGCGCCGCCCAGCACCGCCGCCGCGGCGTTGTCGGGATGCCCTTCGAATTCCGACGACAATTGGATCAGCTGGTCTTGGCCCACGGGAATCGAACCGGCTTGTGCGACAAGCCCGTTGACCGCTGCAAGGCCGGCGACGACCGCCGCGGCAGAGGAACCGAGACCCCGCGAGTGCGGAATGGCGTTTCGACACTGCACTTTAAAGCCGGGTGCGCTGACACCGGCCGCCTTTAGCCCACACTCGACGGCTCGAACCACCAAATGGCCGGAGCCGAGCGCCAACTCGCCTGCGCCCTCGCCATCAACTTCGATGACCAAACCGGAATCGGTTGTTTCGACGATGATTTCGTCGTAGAGATTCAACGCTAATCCGATGCTGTCAAAGCCTGGACCGAGGTTGGCGCTGGACGCTGCAACGACCGAACTGGCCAGCAGGCCGGCGGGCAGCATCTGGGTCACTAGACGAGCCCCAGTTTCGCGACAACGGCAACGGGGTCGACGGGCACCGGCGACACGCAGGGCAAGTCTCGCAGCGCCGTGTCGGGATCTTTGAGACCGTTGCCGGTGACGGTGCACACCACGGTCGACCCCGGCGCCACCCAGCCCTCCTCGACGGCCTTCAGCAGGCCGGCGATGCTTGCCGCCGACGCCGGTTCCACAAAGATGCCTTCGGTCGCGGCCACCAGGTGATATGCGGCCAGGATCTCGTCATCGGTGGTGGCCAGGAACCGTCCCTTGGACTGCTGTTGGGCCTCGACGGCCGACGCCCACGACGCCGGTGAGCCGATGCGAATCGCGGTGGCAATGGTCTCGGGCTGGCTCACGGGTTCGCCGAACACCAACGGTGCGGCGCCAGCCGCCTGGGCACCCAGCATCCGCGGCAGCTTGTCGATCACGCCGTCGGCGTGATATTCGGTGTAGCCCTTCCAGTACGCCGTGATGTTGCCCGCGTTGCCGACCGGCAGGGCATGCACGTCAGGCGCTGTGCCCAGCACGTCCACGATCTCGAACGCCGCCGTCTTCTGGCCCTCGATGCGCACGGGGTTGACCGAGTTGACCAATGAGATCGTCGGGAAGTCGGCGACGATCTTGCGGGCCAGCTCCAAGCAGTCGTCGAAGTTGCCGTCGATCTGGATGATCTTGGCGCCATGCATCACGGCCTGGGCCAGCTTGCCCATCGCGATCTTTCCCTGCGGGATCAGCACCGCGCAGGTGATGCCGGCCCGGGCGGCGTAGGCCGCCGCCGACGCCGACGTGTTCCCCGTCGATGCACACAGCACGGCCTGTCGACCGCGGGCCACCGCATCGGTGACGGCCATCGTCATGCCACGGTCCTTGAACGAGCCGGTGGGATTGAGGCCTTCAACCTTGAGATGTACCGTGCACCCGGTCGTCGCGGAAAGCTTGGCAGCCGGTATCAGCGGGGTGCCGCCTTCGAACAGAGTGACCGGAGCCCAGTCGTCGCCGACCGGCAACCGGTCCCGGTAGGCCGCGATCACACCAGGCCACGGCTGCCGGATGCTGGCCTTGGCGGCGCTCGCCGAACTCATTCGCTGGTTCCTTCCAACCGCAGGACGCTGGCCACACCGTCTACCACGTCGAGATCGGCCAGCGCGTCGACGGTTTCGGACAGTGCAGCATCAGTGGCGGTGTGGGTGACTACCACGATGCGGGCGCCTACCCGTTGTCCGCCCTCCCCGATCACGCCTTCCTGGCGGACTTCGGCGATGCTGACTTCGCGCTTGGCGAATTCCGCCGCAACCGAGGACAATACACCTGGCTTGTCCGCGACGTTCATGCTCACGTAGTAACGGGTGCGGATGAAACCCATTGGCGAGATCGGAAGTTGGGCGTACTTGGACTCCTTCGGCCCGCGACTGCCCAGCACCCGGTTGCGGGCCGCCATCACCAGGTCCCCGGTCACCGCTGACGCGGTAGGGGCTCCGCCCGCGCCCTGACCGTAGAACATCAGTCGGCCCGCCGCTTCGGCCTCGACCACCACGGCATTGAACGCGCCGCTGACGGTGGCCAACGGATGCGACAACGGCACCAGCGCAGGGTAAACCCGAGCCGAAACCCGCTGCTGCCCGTCGTCGGTTCTGATTCGCTCACAGATCGACAGCAGTTTGATTGTGCAGCCCAGGGACCGCGCCGATACAAAGTCATCTGGGGTGATCTTCGTGATGCCCTCGCGGTAGACGTCGTCGGCGGTCACCCGGGTGTGAAAAGCGATAGACGCCAGGATGGCAGCTTTGGCTGCGGCGTCATAGCCTTCCACGTCGGCAGTGGGGTCGGCCTCGGCATAGCCGAGCGCGCTGGCGTCGGCCAGTGCGCGCCCATAGTCGGCGCCGGTGGCGTCCATCTCGGAGAGGATGTAATTCGTGGTGCCGTTGACGATCCCGGCCACCCGCTGCACGGTGTCACCGGCCAGCGACTGTGTCAGTGGCCGGATAACGGGGATGGCACCGGCCACTGCGGCCTCGAAATAGAGGTCGACGTTAGCGTTTTCGGCCGCTTGCGCGAGCTCTCCGGTCGCGACTGAGAGCAGAGCCTTGTTCGCCGTGACGACGGACTTGCCCTGTTCGAGTGCCGCCAGGATCGCCTTGCGTGACGGCTCGATCGGGCCCATCACTTCCACGACGACATCGACGTCCTCGCGGGAGACCAGTTCGTCGATGTTATCGGTGAGCAGACCGATCGGCACACCGCGGTCAGCGCCGACCCGCCGCACACCGATGCCGCGCAACGCCAGCGGCGCGCCGATCCGGGCGGCAAGATCGTCGGCACTGTCATTGATGATGCGGACAACTTCGCTGCCCACATTGCCCAGTCCCAATACCGCTACGCCGACCGGCTTTTCAGCACCGTTCATGTGCGCCACTCCTCACCTCCAGGCTCAAAAGATCGTCGATGGTCTCCCGGCGCAGGATCAGCCGCGCCTGGCCGTCGCGCACAGCCACCACCGCCGGCCGGCCAATCAGGTTGTACCGACTCGACAGCGAGTAGCAGTAGGCGCCGGTGGCCGCCACCGCGACCAGATCGCCTACCGCGATATCGTCGGGCACCCAGGTATCCCGCACGACGATATCGCCGCTCTCGCAGTGCTTGCCGACGACACGGGCCAGCGTCGGAGGCGTCTCAGTGGCCCTGGAGACCAGTCGAACGTCGTATTCCGCACCGTACAGCGACGTGCGGATGTTGTCGCTCATTCCGCCGTCCACGCTGACGTAACGGCGATGCGCTGAGGCGCTCACACCGACGTCTTTGACCGTGCCGACCTCATACAGCGTAATGGTCCCCGGTCCGGCGATGGCGCGGCCGGGCTCAACGACCAGCCGGGGAACTGGCAGGCCCACCGCCGCGGATTCGTTGCGCACGATGGAACCGAGCTTGTCAGCGAGTTCGTGCACCGGCGGCGGATCGTCGTTCGGTAGGTACGAGATGCCCAGGCCGCCGCCGAGATCCACGGAGGAGATCTGCGCGGTCTTTTTGACCCCGAACTCGGCGACGATATCGCGCAGCAGGCCAATCACCCGGTGCGCGGCCAGTTCGAAGCCGGCGACGTCGAAGATCTGCGACCCAATGTGGCTGTGCAGGCCCACCAGTCTAAGGTGGTCGGTGGTGAATACTCGTCGCACCGCGGCTATCGCCGCGCCATTGGCCAGCGACAGTCCGAACTTCTGGTCCTCGTGGGCGGTCGAGATGAACTCGTGGGTGTGGGCTTCGACGCCGACCGTGACGCGAATCAGCACATCCTGGACGATGCCGGCCTCACCGGCGATGGCATCGAGACGCTCGATCTCGGTCATCGAGTCCAGCACCACATAACCGATGCCGGTCTTGACCGCCGCGGTCAGCTCGGCTACCGATTTGTTGTTGCCGTGCAGCGCGATCCGCCCGGGCGGGAAATTCGCGTGCAGCGCGGCCGCTAGTTCACCGCCGGTGCAGACGTCCAGCGACAGGCCTTCCTCGCCGATCCACCGCGCTATTTCGCTGCAGAGGAATGCTTTGGCGGCATAGTGAACGTTCGCGCCGCCGCCGAATGCGGCGGCGAGCTCGCGACATCGCGACCGGAAGTCGTCTTCGTCGACGACGAAAAGCGGTGTGCCGTATTCCTGCGCCAGCCAGTCGAGCGCGACGCCCGCTACGCTGACGACCCCATCGTCACGGCGGACGGCGTTGCGCGGCCAGACATTCGCTGCCAGTTCCAGAAGTTCGTGTGGCGATTGGGGGCACGGCGGAAGGCCGCCGTGATGAAACTCCTCGGCGTGGCGCGGGCCGGCAGGATGCGCGCTCACATTCGCTCCGGAGCCCGGACGCCAAGGATCGCCAACCCATTGGCGATCACCTGGCGGGTGGCCTGGCACAGCGCCAGACGGGCGGTGTGCAATTCGTTGGGCTCTTCGTCGCCCTGCGGCAAGACCCTGCACGTGTCGTAGAACCGGTGGTAGTCGCCCGCCAGGTCTTCCAGGTAGCGGCATACGCGATGCGGTTCGCGTAGTGACGCAGCAGATTTGAGCACGCGCGGGAACTCGCCGAGAGTACGGACCAGCGTGCCCTCCTTGTCGTGGGTGAGCAGCTCGAGGTGGCTGGTGTCGGGGATCAGACCGAGTTCGGCAGCGCTGCGGGCCAGCGCACAAAGTCTGGCATGGGCGTATTGCACGTAGTAGACCGGGTTTTCGTTGGACGCCGACGACCACAGCGCCAAGTCGATGTCGATCGGGGTATCCACCGACGAACGGATCAGGCTGTAGCGAGCGGCGTCAACGCCGATCGCCTCGACCAAGTCGTCGAGCGTGATCACGGTGCCCGCACGCTTGCTCATCCTCACCGGCTGACCGTCGCGGACCAAGTTGACCATCTGGCCGATCAGCACCTCGACTCCTGCCGGGTCATCGCCGAACGCGGCGGCAGCAGCCTTCAGCCGGGAGATGTAGCCGTGGTGGTCGGCGCCGAGCATGTAGATGCACAGGTCGAAGCCGCGCTGCCGCTTGTCCAGGTAATACGCCAGATCACCGGCGATGTAGGCGGGTTTGCCGTCGCTTTTGATCACAACCCGGTCTTTGTCGTCACCAAAAGCGCTGGTACGCAACCAGGTTGCGCCGTCCTTCTCGTAGATGTTGCCGTTCTCGCGCAGCCGGGCAATCGCCTGCTCAACCCGGCCGCTGCTGTGCATCGATTCTTCGTGGGTGTAGACGTCGAAATCGGTGCCGAACTCGTGCAGAGACGACTTGATATGCGCGAACATCAAATCGACGCCGATCTTCCGGAAAGTTTCGTGCTGCTCGGCCTCGGGGCGGCGCAGCGCATCGGGTGCCTGCTGCAACACTTGCGTGGCGATGTCGGCGATGTAGCTGCCCGCGTAGCCGTCTTGCGGGGTGGGCCCGCCCTTGGCCGCGGCGATCAGCGAGTTGGAGAACCGGTCGATTTGGGCGCCGTGGTCGTTGAAGTAGTACTCACGTACCACGTCGGCGCCCTGGGCCGACAGTAACCGGCCCAGCGCGTCGCCGACGGCGGCCCAGCGGGTTCCGCCGATATGGATCGGCCCGGTCGGGTTGGCCGAGACGAACTCGAGGTTGATCTTGTGCCCGGCCTGCGTGTCGGAGTTGCCGTAGGTTTGGCCGGCATCGATGACGTTGTTGATGATGATGCCCTGCGCCGAGGCGTCCAGGCGCAGGTTGATGAAGCCGGGTCCGGCCACCTCCGCCGAGGCGATGCCGTCGGCCTGAGCCAGCGCCTCTGCCAGCCATCCGGCCAGTTCACGGGGATTGACGCCGACCTTTTTACCGAGCTGCAGCGCCAGGTTGCTGGCATAGTCGCCGTGCTCGGGGTTGCGCGGCCGCTCGACCGTGACCGTCGGCGGCAGCGCGGCGGTGTCGAGGCCGTGCTCGCTCAGCACCGCGGTCGCGGTGGCCCTGAGCAGCTCGGCCAGGTCGGCGGGGTTCACGCAGGCCATCCTATTGGCTGAGGTCCCCCGGCCCCGAATCCATTCCGGTGCTCAGCCAGCCGCCGTGGTGCGTTAGTATGTCGTGGCCCGCTGGCGCAGCATTTCTCGCGTGCGCCCCCGTAGCTCAGGGGATAGAGCGTCTGCCTCCGGAGCAGAAGGCCGCAGGTTCGAATCCTGCCGGGGGCACTAGTCTATATCGCCAGCTCAAGGGCCATTTTCAGTCGTTTTCGGTCGGTGGCCCGTGCGATCTCTGTGTGATCTTCTGTAGCGCGTGTCATCGCTAGCCAGCGGGTTTGTCCGTGTCGGCGAATGTGCACCTACCCTGAGACTGTGAACGTCAATCGCCCAGTCCTCGCCGCGACGGCGGCGGCAACAGTACTCTTGCTGTCCACTGGCACCGCACGCGCCGACCAGGACAGTTACCTCGCCCAGATCCGCGCCGATGGCGTCACGGTCGAGGGCCAGGACATCGCGGATACCGTCTCTACCGGGTACATGATCTGCGGATGGAAGGCCGAGGGCACTTCCGAGCAGGATGCCGTTTCGCGGATTCTGAGCATGGACCCGAGCAACAACCCGCAACGAATCCAATTGCTAGTTCACGGGGCATACTCGCAGCTTTGCCCGTGAATATGGTTGGCGGAGTAGGCATTTCGTGACCGACTGGTACGAACCCCGCGAGTGGTCCGAGGTCGGACGCCTCGTGCGGTCGACCGGCGGTCAGTGGATGGTGCGGCCACCGCAGCGATGCGGCAACGGCCATCCGATCACACCCGGCCACGTCCTGGTCGGCAGCACCGCCTGTAGCTGCGGTGAGCGCCGCCACCTGACCTGGCTGTGCGACTGCGGCGACACCAGCTACGGCCCGGCGTTGGGCCTGGACTGCAACGTTCTCAACGGCCCCGCCGCTGTCCGGTAGGGGATGATTTCGGCCCCGTCCGGCGTTGTACCAGGTGGAGGGGTTTTCACGGAGGAGGAGGTGCCGAGATGGCGCTGTTCTACTCGGACGGCGGACCTGGCCCAGCCATGAACCTGGTTCGGATCGACGCGCCACCCGGTGGCGAGTTCAGGGCATGGGTGACCGCTCCGGCGCAGACCTGGTCTCCGCAGGGCGGCTGGACTCCGTTCCCGCATGCGCAGGCTGACATCATGTACCTGGGCGAATACTTCCTGGTCGACGCCAGCGAAGTGCCGAAAATCCAACAGGGCATGAGTGATTGGCTTGAGGCTCACCGATGAGCGTGAGCTATCAGTCCGAGCTGAAAGGTACTGTCCGGCAGTCGTTTTCGAACCCGTACGACGCGATGGCCGACCTCATCGGCACCGAAGGCGAAGCCGACGTGTACGTGATCGTCGGCGGCAGCCGCGAGCGTCTGCTGCACCGCGACGCGGAGGGGATCATCCGCTAGCCCCGTCAACCCGGCTATGTCGCGTAACCGCCGACGCCAGATTTCGCTCATGCTGTCCGCCTGCCTTTGCCTTCGTGAGTACATAGGATGTTGGTCGCGCCGCCGTCATCGCCGTAGAGCCACCCGGCCTCGTCGCACAGAGAGCACGCATCCCGAACTGCGTTCCGTGCGCGAACCGCCTCGCGTTGGCTCTCCGCTGTCCTGGCCTGTTCTTGTTCTTGCCACTCGCGCCAGCGCTTGCACGGTCGGCAAGGCTCGTCGTGGTTCGGTCCGTCAGGATGCTTGGAGCAAATGGGTGGGGGCCGGTGTGAATCGGCAGCCGGGACTAGCTTCGACGCTGGACCCTTCTCCTTTAGAGAACTGTGTAAAGAACTGTTATTCCTTATGTAACCGTCAATTTGACGGGTGACTCTGGTGAATTTGACGGGTGACTCTGCCGAGTCAGTAGTCATATTGACGGGTGACTTTTGAGAGTCAGTAGTCAATTTGACGGGTGACTCTGGCAGAGTCAGACGCAGTTCGTCGGCACCGTGACAGCCAGTTCCTGACTTTCGGCGTCGGCTCATGGCGAGGTATCCGAGATCTTTTCCGCGCTTCATAGCTCGATAGACCGTGCTCTCCGAGACGCCGCAGCGCTCGGCCAGAGTGTCCTGACGAACGCGGAAAGTGTTGCCGCCGGTCATCACACTGAAGACGGCGACGTATGCGAGCACCGCCTTCTCCCCATCTTTGAACTCCGGTTGGCCGTAAACCGTTCTGAGCCAATCGAACTTGGTGAAATGTCCTGTATCATTCTGGTAGTCATGCTGGCTGGCTGACTTTCTGGTAGATCGCCCCTCGCCACTCTCTGCGGGGGGCGCTTCCATTTTCGACATGGCCGTCCTGTCGGGTCTGGCACTTCGACTCCTCTCTCAATCGAGATGCGTTGGGCTGGTTCGCGTTTGGGTTCCACGCCGGAAGTTATTCACGCGTGAATAACTTGGATGTTCAGATTCGCAGCTCCACGGTGTGCTTGAACTGGCCGCGAATCGCTGTCATGCGTGTCTCGGCCTGGTGCAGTGACCGGGTCAGTTCCGCTCGCCTGGCCTCTAGTTCATCAAGTTCGGCTAGCCATTCCGAATTGCGGTTCAGGAAGCGTTGTTTCGCGATTTCCACCATCTTGTCGGCCTGCGGAGTTTTCAGGTATTCCGCCGCGCTGGTTGCCCAGCTCACGGTGAGCCGTTCGACACTGCCCAGCCTGACGTTGCAGGACTGGCAGAGAATGCCGCGCACCATGCCTGTCTCGTGGTCGTGGTCGACTACGAGGCTTTCGGTCGCTTGGCATATCGCGCAGGACCCGCCTTCCGCCAGTGCGCGCTTCTCGTCGCCGGTGAGCGCCTTGTAGACCAGGCCGTCGATGTCTCGGATGACTAACGTTGTCATCATCAGGACTTGCCCTTAGTCCTGGTGTGTGGGTACGAACAGGGCTTCGAGGTCGTCTAGGAGGACGTACACCTGACGGCCACCGGCCACGCGGTAGCCCTTCAGTTTTCCCTCCCTGATCCATTGGCGGGTGGTGCTGTACGGGATGCCGTACGTCGCTTGAATGTCTCTGAGCGGGATGCTCTTTCGTGCGGGTAATACTGGTTTCCTGGCGCTCACTGGTGGTTCTCCTTGGGCTTCGTTGTCGTCGCGGTTCAGCGACTATCGCCGACATTAACCGCAAGTCGCGCAACGCCTTTCGGCCCTGGGCCTGGGCCTGGGACATTGACAATGTTCGAGAGCGAACGTCCTGGTCACAGGGTGTTTGTGGTGTTAGTCACACACAACTTGTCAGAAACGTGTTGTACAGATCTATTGCGCCACAACATCACTCAGCATCAGCTTCAGGTACGCTTGGATAGGTGAAGCTAGAACGGGTCCAGCTTCAATCAAGTAGAGGCTAGAGCCGATGTCCACCAAGACCGACGAGCAGCGGGTTCGCCGCATGGCAAAGCGTCAGGGAATATCCCTGGCGAAGAGTCGCGATGACAGCAGCTTCATGCTGCATGACGATGTGAACGGCGGAAGCTGGGCGGCGCAGGACGGCGGATCGTACGGACTGACCCTGGCCCAGTGCGAAGCGTGGTTGCTGCAGCGCGACCCCAGTACTGGCCGTCAAACCCGCGACTGGACCCGAATCGTGCGAGAGGCCGGGAGAATAGTCGAGGGGTACGACACATCGGTGACGTTGCGGCAATTGTTCTATCGACTGGTGAGCCGTGAGCTGATCTCCAACACGGAGAACGACTACAACTACCTGTCGGCCAAGACCGCCGAGGCGCGGCGGCAGGGACTGTTTCCGGCGCTAGTCGATCAAACGAGCAATATCGTTGTGCCGCAGACGTTCTCGTCGCCGGATGACGCGAGGAGCTACCTCAGCAAGTCGTATTGCAGGGATCGTACTGCGGGGCAAGAGGTTTCGCTGTATCTGGGCACTGAGAAGGCCGGTTTCAAAGCGCAGCTATGGGAATCGTTCGGAGACTTCGGGATTCCGATTCTCCCGCTCGGCGGCTATGCATCGCAGACCTACGTGGACGGCATTGCCGAACACGCGGACCGTCAACGCCGACCGGCGGTGCTGATCTACGCCGGAGACTTCGACGGCTCCGGCGAGGACATTTACCGCGACTTTGTGCAACGCACCGACTGCTGGACTGAACATCGACAAATCGCATTGACCCCTGAGCAAATCGAGGAATACCAGCTTCCGGTGCTACCGGGCAAGGAAACTGACACCAGGTCTAAGGATCATGCCCTACGCCACGGTTTCGATTCGGCGGTTCAGGTCGAGATGGACGCACTGGACCCCACGGTGCTGCGCGGCCTCTACCAGGGGGCCATTGACGACTTTTGGGACGATGACGCCTACGATGCGGCGGTCGCGGCTGAGGATGCCGACCGCGCCGTTCTTGGGGGTCTGGTTGACCGCCAGGCCGGTTGATCCGGTTGACGTGCTTTCTAGCTCGGCTCGTCCTTGGCGTTGACCTTAGCCAATTCGCTTAGAGCTGCGGCGATTTCGGCGTCACGCCCAGAAACGACGCTCTGATAGATGAGCGATGCACGCACGGTGGAGTGCCCAAGCCGTGCCATGCTCTCGGCCAGGTTACCCACCCTCGCGATTTGCGTCCCGGCGAAGTGGCGAAGATCATGGATACGCGGTGTCTCTCGCCCAATGTCCTTGAGCGGCTTGGCGATTGCGTCGCGAAAGACCTTGTCGTTGAGGTGGCAACCTCCGCGCTGTGGCGGAAACACCAGGCCTTCTTTGCCTTTCGCGGCGAACACGTCGAGGTGGTGCTTAAGTTCGGTGCGGATGTGCGGCGGGATGACCACAGCGCGTGGCTTCCCTGACTTGGGGGTGTCAATGCGGCATTCGCCCCTGTGGGTTGCACCGCGACCCACGAACAGCACTTCGCTGTCCACATCAATGTCTTTGCGCCGCAACTCAATCAGTTCACCCCAGCGCACACCGCACCATGCCGAGATGAGGATGGCAACCTTGAGGCGCTCAGGGACGGCGTCGGCCAGCGCCGCGACCTCGCTCACCGTGAGTATCACCGGCTCGCGCTTGCGAACCGGGTTCATCACCCGCTCTATCTGACACGGATTGACTTGCACGAGGCCATCTTTGACAGCGGTAGCCATCACGGCATGCAACAACCCGTAGCAATGGCTGTTGCGGCGGGTGTGCTCTGTGCCCAGCGATGAGTACCAAGAGCGAACCCGGTCAGCGGTGACGTGATCTATCGGCAGCTTCCCGATGCTGTCCTTGATGTGGTGGGTCAACAGTGACTCGTACATCAGCCTCGTGCGTGCCTTCACAGGCCGGTCCTTGACCCACTGCACCGCGTAGTCGGCAAGGCTGATTACGCGGGCTGAGCGCGCCGCTGCCCGCCTGGCCGGTGGCGTCCAGGTGTCTAGCTCGATCAGCTTGCGTTCGTCGGCCAGCCAGCCCTCAGCGCGTGGCCTGGTGCTGTACGTGACCGGCGCGTTATGCCGGACCAGCTCGTGGACGTAGGACGCCTGAAAGCGACCTGACGGCAAGCGGCGGATGTGACCCCAGCCCCGGCTACCTTTGGTGCATGCCATGTGTTTGCCTCTCGTGCAATCTTCGTGCTATGTCCCACAGTACCGACCATCGTTTGCCAGCAATTCTGGCGAACGGCGCAACGGCCTTAATGTGCAGGTAAGAGGCTATATTTGCAGGTGGTGGCACATGCCGGTATTTTGGAGGCCGACTAATTCGAATCCTGCCGGGGGCACCAGTTCAGCGCAGATTTCTGCTGTTGATGGGCAATTTCCGGGCGATAACGATGCGATTGGGCGATCTGCTGCCGTTCGGCCTGCTCACGCAGGCTAGCCGCCGGTCATCAAGTTGCCGCCAGCGCCGCCGAGCGCGCCGATCGCGACTTGATACGCCGCGCCTCGTAGCGAGAGCGCGATCTGCTTGAACCGGCTGCGTTCTTCCGGCTGACGCGAGTCGTCGTCGGCAACAGCCTCAAGCGCCGCGATAACACGTCCTAGTTGCGCCCCGGGCGACGGCCACTGGCCTGCGACACGCAGCGCGGCGCTGGTTGGCGCGCCGACGAAGATGATCTCGCCGCCGAAGGCTTCAGTGCCCTTCTCGAACAACGGCTCGCGGTAGAGCGCCCGCAGGACGCGCTGCACGGTGTCGTGATCGAAGCCGGAGGCTCGCCCAATCTCGGTCGCGCGCGCGTTGCGGCCAGTCCGGTCGTACAGCTCGACTGCAGCCTTGAGCACCGGCAGATCGCGCGTCGTCCAAGTGTCGTCGGTCATGAGCGCGAGTATGCGTCAAAGCACCGACAGCTCGGCTGTTGTGCCGCACGACCCCGACGAACGCGACCGAGAATGATTGGCCGTGGGTGAGCGGTGGCCGTGGGTGAGCGGTGGCCGTCGATGCGCGGCGCAAAGTTAGCGCACATCGTTGAGAAGCACTGCGGAGCGTATCTACGCAGGTCAGGGTCGCATCGAAGGTATAGAGTGCGGCACAAAGAGTTTACGTTCGCATACCATGATGGAGACGAAGTGAGCGGTAGCAAAATTCGGCGTGTCTTAATTGACGATGTCGGCCTGAGTGAGACCGAGGCACGAGAAGAGGTGATGTGATGACACAGCCGGTGCAGACGGTCGTCTATCGCCTCGACCCCGCACATGAACCGAAGTGGCAGTTTCACTCGATGCCAGAGAGCATCGTCGGCGGGGGCAAGACCTTGGACGAAGCTCGATCCGAGTATCGAGACGCTCTCAAATTCTCTCTCGACACCGATGCGCTGCCAGCGATTGACGAGTATGTCGAGCGACAAATAGGGGATCTGGGCATTTGGTTGCGTCTCCCGATCGACCATCCGAACTTCGATGGAGTGCTCAGCGAGGCGAAACGTCAGATCGACGCCGACGATCGTGAGTGGTTCTTCGCCAATCCAACCGCAGGGGGCGATCCGGTGATCGTCACGACGTCCCCCGAAGCTCCGTTGAGCAGCATTCTGGATCAGATGTCGGTCTACGACTCGCTGATTCTGGCGATGCGCTACCGCGATCGCGAAAACGATCAGGACTTGTTTCTCGCGTTCGCGGGGGCCGCGACCGTGAGCGTCAGCGACGAGCCGTCAGTGAGCTTTGAGTCGATGGGTCTCACGCCCGCCTCACCTCTGCGTGATCTTCTGAGCGCGGCGTTGAAACTTCATGTGACCAGTGTTAGCGCGCCCGCTTTGTGCTGACGCCGCGTGCGAGAGCACGTCGTAAGCGACGACGAGCGCAGCGAGCGCGTCGGGCTGATGCTGGCATTGCTGCCACTGCACCGCAGCTTGCTCAAGCTCGGGCAGACGACCAGCGATGCGCGTCGTGCCCGCTTCGAGTCCCTGCAGCAGCGCAGAGCTGCGGGCGATCGCGTCGCCGCCGCCGCGCCCGCTCCCCTTCGGCGGCCACGCAGTGACGCGCACCGGGTGATTCAGCTTGTAGCGCGGAGTCTGTCAACATTTCTGAGACACGATTTTTGGATATTTAGAGAGCCGGGTCGTTCTCCTTCGGCGTTGGTGGCGGGTTGATCGTGCTGATTGCTGGTAGGGCGGGCGGCTCGGGTGGTTTGCGTACGAAGCGCTCGGGACGGGCGCCGTATGCTGTGTCGAGCACGGTGGCGCGGTGCCGGTGGATCTCGTCGGCGAGGCCGTAATGCACGCTGGCGGGCGAGTGGCAGGCCGATGCCGGAATGGTTGTGCTCATGGTTGTACCAACGGAAGAATCGGTCGCAGTGCACTCGGGAGGTCGTTGGCGTCGTTGCCACGGCGGGGCTCGAACTCATTCCGATCATCGAGGCCATTATCAACGGCGGCCTGTTCGTGCAGGCCGGACCCGGCACCCCGCATTACACCTATGACGCCCCGCATTACACCTATGACATTGTCCCGATTACCAATTCCATTGCTTTGGCCGGATCTGAGACCCAACCGTACGGGGCTGGGGTGGCCAAGCTCTAGGCGGTAGACAAGGACCTCATTGCGCAGTCTCAACGCAGCTGCCAGGCGGCGCCGGTAACGGCCCGGGCGGTAGCTGCGGCAGAAGGCCGGAGAAAGGACCCGGAGGTGGAGGGGGCTTGACGCACTGCACCACCACGACGTTCGTCCCGCTGCGCTTTATCGCGTGCCAGTACGAGCCATCCGCATACGGCACGCCATCGCAATAGGGCTCGGCGGGTTGGCCTGGTTGACCGCCCACCCCCGCTCCACCCGGGCAGAAGTTGGCACCCACGTCTGGGTTGTGCGGATCAGGGTCGGCGTAACCCGCTGGCGCGGCCAGTACGGCGGTGGCGATCAGCGCCATGGTCATCACATGCTTCATGGTCGGAATCTTGCTGCCTAGCGGAGGACTTCGGCGTGCTTTGAACGACGGAACAGCACGGTGTGTCGAAGGTCTCGGCCTACGCGTGGTCAGTTGATCGCGCCGCGGGTCACGCGCGGCCCGGGGGCAGCGCGATGCCGCGACAGGAGGCGCGCTGCTTGACCCGGCGCACCGAGTTGGAGCATCGCGGCCAACGCCGTTTCGAGGACCACTTCTTGTTGCACCCGACTACCGCCGATCGAGGGAAGTCCCGCGAGCGATTCGAGGAGATAGTCGAGCGCGGCGCGCGGCTCACCGGCGGTCAACGCGATCAGGCCTTCGCCGATAAGACGCAAGGTCGTTGCTTGCGCGTCAGTGGCATCGGGAACGTTGATCGCGCGGATCGCGGCCGGATCGTTCGCTGCGGCCAGCACCAGCAGCGCATGGAACGCGATAAACGGCGTTTTCGGCGCATACGCAAGCGAGCCGACCTCGGCAAGCACCGCCATCGGATCAGGCGGCGTTACCCAGTCCGGATGCAGGCGCGCCCGCCATGCGAGCGAGCCGGCATCAACGAGACAACGCACGTCCTTCGAGTGGGGCGGGGCGAGAAACGCGGCGTACCGGCGCGCCGCAGCGGCCGCGTCGCCCATCGCGAGCTCGTGCAACGCGGCATGCCACTGGAAGTGCGCGAGGTACCGCTGCGTGCTGCCGTCGCCGGGGATCCAATCCGTCAGCCATTTCAGCCCGGCCCCGTGCGCGTCGGTTTCGTAGTGCACGTGCGACAGCGCATGCGCGGCGTTGCCATTCCCCGGATCGAGTCCGAGTGCGGCATCGGCCAGATCGGCTGCGTCGTACCAGAGGCCCTGCTCCGTTCGGCCGTAGGCGCGCAACCCGAGATACCATGGCGCCTCGCCGTGTACGCCGGTGAATTGTTCGACGTACTGCCACGCGTCCGGCAGCGCATCGCCAGCCCCAGCGAACGCAATCGATGGCGCGAGCACAAGCAACGCGACTGCGTCGTCCGGAACGCGGCCGAGATGGTCAATAAGTGCGTCGGTGCCCGCCGCGTTTCCCTTCTCGCACCACGTCGCGATGGCCTCGACGTGGCTGCGGTCTTCGTCGCTTCCGTGCGCAAGTGCCGCGCGCGCTCGAGCGAGATGGCCGGTGACCGCGTCAGGACCGCCCGCGCGGTCGGGCCGTTCCGTGGCAATCATCGCGAGCGCGATATGCGCACGGGCGTGGTGCGGATCTTCCGCGACTGCGGCAGCGAAGGCAACGGAGGCGCCGTCTTGGACAGCGAGCAGGCGACGCACACCCTCGGCATACGACGCAGCCGCACCGGTCAATCCGGGTTCGGTCGTGATGAGGCTGGGCGCCGGCACCGGACGTTCTCGCGCATCGTCGGCGAAAAGCTGCGCGATAGCGGCTGCCTGCGCGCTGATTTCGGGAATCGCGGTGCTCTCCCACTCTTCGCCCATGCGGATCGAGCCGAGACAGACGATGTCTGGAACCGTGCTCCCCGACCCGTCAATGAGATAGCCGTCCGGATCGAGTCGCACGCCTACGCCGCTTGGGTGCGGCGATGCGACGTTGTTGGCCAACAGATTCGCCCAGAGTGTGGAGTTCTGCAGCGACCGCCGATCCCACATCGAACCCGTAGCGACGACGACCGCATCCCCGCGCCGACGCACCGACCCGTCGGTCGTCGTCACAACCAGTTCAACGCCGTTGCCGTGCAACGACACATCGGCGACCTCACCCGCCTCGACGATCAGTTGGCCACTGTCAATCGCGGCATAGATCGAGTCGGCAATCGTCGGCGGCATCCGGTGACGGAGCACCTCCCACTGGCGCAGGTCCTCGCGCAGGAACCGCCGCTGGTCCTCCCATCCCAGCGAGCGCCACAGCCGGGCGGTGCGGGGTCGCACCGCGTCGATCACTTGTCGCCAGTCCGAACCGATTTCGCGAGCGTGCGCGAGATCCGCGTCAAGCGAGGCGCGCAATTGCTCAAGCGAAACTTCGGTAGAAAGCGCGTCGAGGTGAGACACCTCCGCCGGCGCGCCGGTGGCGCGGAATCGGCGCGGGAGTGCGCCGTGCCGCGACAGCAGCGTGACCGTGGCGCCACGCACGATGAGATGCAGCGCGACATCGACGCCCGTGAGTCCCGAACCGATCACTAAGACGCTGGCCGGCCGTTGCGCACCAAGAGCCGCGAGCGCGCCGGGCGCCCACGGATCCAGCACCACCCTGTCGTCGGTACCGGTGGCCAACACCGGAGCGAAGGCGCGTTCCAACGAGTCGGGCATGCCACCGTCGGGGCGCCCGGACGCGAGCACGACAGCGTCCGCTGACAGCGAACGTCCATCGTTCAGCGCGATGCCCACCGGCGTGCCCGGCGTCAACCCGACAACCTCGGCCGTCTGGATCCGCACGTCGGCGGCCGCGAGTTGATCTCGCAGGTAGCGGCCGTAGGCAAGGCGCGGCGCGAAGCTCTCGCACGGCGCGACCGCTCGTTCGTCGAGCCAACGGCAGAAGTGATCGGGATCTTCCGGCCACGCCGACATGCGCTGCGCGGGAACATTCAGCAGGTGGGTCGGGTCGTTGGTGCCGTACGCCGCGCCAGTGCCGGGATGCCCGGACGCGTCGATCAACGTGATCTGTGCGTCTGGTTTTCTCCGGCGCAGGTGGGCCGCGGCGAGCACACCCGCGGCTCCCCCGCCGACGATCGCAACGCGCATCATGGCCGAAGGTTATATCTCGAGGTTAGGTTGAGTTGCTTGATTGTGACCGCGGCCCCAGATGGCTTCATAATTCTCCATTTACTACTGCTTTTCGGATGCCGTTGCATTATTCGACTCTAGGGCGCGTAGTCGAATGAGGTTTTCTCACTTGGGGCGTGTGAGCCTGGTGTGACTGGAGTTTCCGGCGTGTCGTGAGAGCAGGACGTGGGGTCCCTGCTTCAGGATTCGGTTTCGACGAAGAAAGCCGTCCTGCCGCAAGAGGACCCCACGTTCACCTACTCTGCCATCTGCGACGTCCCTGAGGAAACCCTGCGGTATGTGACCGCGTTGCTGCACGCGCACCGGCGCGAGGTCGGCACCCGCGTCGGGCGACGCTCGGGCACGGCACGGCACGCACGCAAGCCAAGCTGGTGTTGCGCTGGTTCCGGGACGATGCCCCGATCCGGCTGCTTGCGTTGGAGGCCGGGCTGCCGATCTCCACCTCCTACCGGTATCTGCACGAGCCGATCGACGTGATCGCCGACCAGGCTCCTGACCTGCACGACGTGCTCGACCAGGCGAAACGGGAAGGCTGGTCGCACGTCACGCTGGACGGGACGCTGGTCGAGATCGACCGGGTGAACGAGCGCACCGAGGTCGGCCATCACCGGTGGTATTCGGGCAAGCACAAGACTCAGGGCGGCAACGTGCAGATACTGGCCGACCCGGGCGGGTTCCCGGTGTGGTCCAGCGAGGTCGAGCCGGGCAGCACACACGACATCACTGCCGCTCGCATGCACTGCCTGGGCGTGCTGTGCAAAGCGGCCGGCGAGGGATTACCGACGTTGGCGGACAAGGGATACGAAGGTTCCGGGATCGGGGTGCATACCCCGGTCAAGGGCCGTGACCTCGACGTCGCGAACCGCAGCTACAACACGCTCCTGACCGCGACACGGGCTATCGGAGAACGCGCCAACGCCGAACTCAAAGGACGCCGGCGATGCCTTCGCCGAATCCGCCTGTGCCCGAACAGAATCGGCCAGATCGTCGCAGCCGCGGTCGTACTATCAACCCTGCAAAGGGGACACTACTGAGAAAACCTCAATATTGCGGCATTTTGTGCGCCCACCGACAATTTGGAGAGTTCGAAACGGGGACCCTCGACTGCCCCGCGCGGGCGCAACGCCCGTGCTCTAGCCTGGGCAGTATGTCGTCGATTTCGGGAATGTCGCTGTCGCACTGGCGACGCGAAATGCTGCGGACCAACTTCTGGCTGGTGCCGAGCCTGGAAGTGCTCGCGGCGGTCGTCCTGTTTTGGATCACCTGGGAGATCGATCGCGCCGTCTACCATGGCACCCTCAGCCTGCCGGCGTGGGTGGAAGCCGGCAGCGCCGACACCGCACGGGGGATTCTCCTCGCAGTCGCCGCATCGATCATGACGGTGATCGGGATCAACTTCTCGGTAGTGCTCGTCACATTGACGCTGGCATCGACCCAGTTCGGGCCCCGGATGCTGCGCAACTTCATCCGCGACCGCGGTACTCAGCTGACGCTGGGCACGTTTGTGGCGACAGCCTTCTACTGCGTCCTGGTGCTAGTGTCGATCGGACCTGCACAGCACGGCGTGTTCGTACCGCACCTGTCGGTCAATTTCGTTTACTTGCTGGTGCTCGTCGATCTGGGCGTGCTCATCTATTTCCTCCACCACATCGCCGTCCAGATTCAGCTTCCTTTCGTGATCGCCAGCATCGCCCACGATTTAACGCACTTCGCCGAAGTGCGAAACTGCGACATCGCCACGTCAGCCGGGGATACACAAGGTCATGCTGACGAGCTAGTCGCGCTGATCGGCACCATCGAGACTTCAGGCGCGAAGATCCGCAACCCAAAAGGTGGCTACCTGCAGGCGATGCGCTACGACCTGTTGGTCCGCGCCGCGTCGGCGGCCGACGCGGTGGTGCACGTGCCTTACCGCCCCGGACATTTCCTGGTGGAAGGCCGTGAACTGGTCGCCGTGTGGCCGCCCGCAGCCGCCGATCGCGTCGCCCGCTGCCTGAAGCGCGCACAGCAGACCGGGCCGGTCCGCACCCTCGCCCAGGACCCCGCCTTCGGCATCGACCAACTCGTCGAGATCGCCATCCGGGCACTGTCGCCAGCGGTCAACGACACATTCACCGCGCTGGCGTGCGTCGACTGGCTCGGCAACGTCCTGTGCAAGCTCGCACCGGTATGGGCCCCGGAACGGGTGTATCGCGACCCCGCTGGCGCCGTCCGCGTCATCTGCGAGCAGGTCAGCTTGGAAAGGTTGGTGCAGCGGTCATTTGATAAAATCCGCCAGGCCAGCCGCGGCATGCCCGCGTTGCTGATGCGCGAACTCGACGCGCTCACAGCGATCATGGAGCAGACCACCGACGCTGATCAGGCGCGCATCCTGATGGACCAGGCGGCGATGATTCAGCGCGCCAACCTCGAGTCGGTGCCCGAAGAATCCGATCGCGCCGACGTAGAAAGCCGATACAACGCCGTGGCCTGCGCTTACGCGCGACTGAACGACTTGGCCGAAGCTAACCGCAACCGGAGCGCAATCTTCGCCTGACCGGGAACCCCGAATCGGGACTCAGCACAGGCGGCGAGCGGTAAGGCCTCAGCTCTACAAGCCGCCCAGATCGTCTGGCACGTCGACGGCATGCGCCCGCAGCGCCTCGAGGGGCACGACGTCGAGCGTGCGCTCGTGCGTGGAGGCCAGCACCACCGGGGCGGCGCGGCCATCGCGGTATGCCAGCAGCCAGTTGCCGGCGGTGACGCACCAGCGGTCACCGGGAACCAGGCCGGGGAAGCGGAGTTGCGGCCGCGGCGTTGAGAGGTCGTTTCCTATCGCACGTTGGTGATCCAGGAATTCGGCGGTCACCACAGCGCAAATCGTGTGCAGCCCCAGATCCTCCTCACCGGTTGAACAGCAGCCGTCGCGGTAGAAGCCGGTCAGCGGGTCGCTGCCGCATGGTTGCAGCGGGCCACCCAACACGTTGCGCTCAGACATCGGACACCTCTCTAGATCGCGCCGACCGCGTCGGCCACACATCGAAGCTGACGGAGGTCGGAACAGGTTGGATATGCTGGATTTCGCCGGTGCCGACCGCTACGAACTTGCGCAGCACTGCGACCAGTCCAGAACGACGTCGCCAGGTGGGGTTGGGGCTTGCCGGCCTCGGCCCGGACCGTACGTGCCACGGGCCTGGTCATCGATATCTGCACGACCGCGATTGTGGCACGCAGACCGGTGGACGCTCGCACGCTGCGCGGTGGCGCCATGACTGAGACCCTCATACATCCTGGAGTTTCGCGACCCGGACAACATCGCCTGGGAGCTAACTGCGCCAAAGTAGCGCTTCGCAGCATTGTGACGCGCGGCCCAGAGTGGTTGACTGCAAGCACAATGCCTATCGAGTTCAACCACACCATTGTCGCCGCCCGCGATAAGCGGGAGTCCGCGAAGTTTCTTACCGAGTTGTTCGGGTTGCCGAGCCCGGTACCGTTCGGCCCATTCATGATCGTCACACTCGAGCACGGCGCGAACCTCGACTATGCCGATGCGCCCGAGGGCGAGGAAATCCGACCGCAGCATTACGCCTTCCTGGTCTCAGAAGACGATTTCGACGCGATCTACGGCAAGATCCAATCCCGCGGACTGCAGCACTGGGCCGACCCAAGCGCTAACCGACCAGGCGAGATCAACGCCCGTGACGGTGGCCGCGGAGTCTATTTCCGCGACCCTGCCGGCCATTTCCTGGAAATCCTCACCCGGCCCTACGGCTCAGGCGGCTAGCGAGCCCGCCGAGCGCAGGAAGCGCTACCCGGCATTGCGGGGACCGTGGCGTCTGCTTTCCTGCGCGCGATAGTCGTCGGCCATCCGACCGACGTGGGGGGGCAGATCGCCGGCCACGACGTCGGCCAGCGTCGTTTCTTCCAGCACCGAGCGCATGCTGGCCCGCAGCGCCCGCCACACGTCGGTCAACGCCGCGGTCGGACCGGAATAGGGCAGATCGCCCAGACCGACGTCGCGGACGCTGGCCAGTGGGCCGTCGATGGAGCGCAGCACGTCGGCGATGCTGATTTCGCGACCGGGGCGAGCCAGTTCGTATCCACCGTCACGACCGCGGTGGCTGCGCACCAGGCGATCGGTGCGCAGGTCGGACAAGATGTCGACGAGAAACTGCGGCGGGATGCCCTGGGCTTGCGCCAGGTCTTCAGTCTTGACCCGCACGCCGCCGGCCACGGTGGCAAGCTGGACCATTGCCCGCACCGCGTACTCCGCCTTGGCCGACATGCGCATGGACTGAATCCTCCCACCGCCGCCCGACGACGATACGGGCCGGACACCGGCCCGAGGAGAAGTCGGGAAACTTCTGGTTACGAGCCAGGTCGCTCAGCCGGTCACCGCCAGCACCGCGTCGGCGTATTCCGGTCGGCACACCAGCAGGTCCGCCAGCTTTGGATCGGGCCGGTTGTACTCCAGCGGCGAACCGTCCAGACGCGAGGTGTGTAAACCCGCCGCGCGGGCCACCGCGACAGGCGCCGCAGAATCCCATTCGTACTGTCCGCCGCCGTGCACGTAAACGTCGGCCAGACCCTGAACCACCGCGGCGACCTTCGCGCCGGCCGATCCCATCTCGACCAACGTGCCGTTCAGCTGGTCGCGCACCTGCAGCGCGATCGCCGGCGAGCGGGTGCGCGAAACCACGATCCGCGGCGCTCCCACGTATGCCGGCGGCGGCGCAGGATCGGGCGTGGCCAACGTGACTCCTTGCGCAGGCAGCGCGACTGCGCCGGCGACCAGATCACCGGATTGCCACAGCGCGACGTGCACGGCCCAGTCTTGACGGCCCAGTTCCGAGAACTCCCGGGTGCCGTCCAACGGGTCCACGATCCATACCCGCTCGGACCGCAACCGCACCGGGTCGTCCGCTCCTTCTTCGGACAGCACTACGTCGCCCGGCCGTTCGCGCGACAGCGCATCCATCAAGTAGTCGTGGGACCGCTTGTCCCCCGCCGCTTTTCGCTCAGCCTCCGTGCCGTCGGCCAGCTCGTCGCGCACCGCGAGCAGCAGCCGGCCGGCTTCGGTAGCCAGCCGCGCCGCCACCTCATGGTCGCTGCCGTCGCTCAACGTCGCGACCCGATCAGCTCGATGACTTGCTGCGCGAGCTCGTCGCAGCTGCGGTCAGGCGTGAGTCGCAAGTCGGGGTTCTTCGGCCGCTGGTAAGGGCTGTCGACACCCGTGAAATGCGTAATCTCACCCGCGCGCGCTTTCGCATAGAGCCCCTTGGGGTCTCGGCGCTCGCAATCCTCGAGCGGCGTGTCGCAGAACACCTCGATAAAGTCGAGCCCGGCGTCGGCGTGCACCCGACGGGCGAGCTCGCGATGCTCGGCCAGTGGGCTGATCGCCGGTACCAGCACGGTGTGCCCGGAATCGGCGATGAGCGCCGCGACATGGGCCAGTCGACGTAAGTTCTCCGCGCGGTCCGCCATGGAAAAGCCAAGATCGGCATTCAAACCGTGGCGTAAGTTGTCGCCGTCGAGAACATAAGCGGGAACACCTTTTTCGAGTAGCTTCTGCTCGACCAGCACTGCCACCGACGACTTGCCGGAACCCGACAGGCCGGTGAACCACAGAGTGCGGCCCCGCGACATCCGGTCCTCAGCGGTCACCAGCGACTTGTGCCGCACGGTGTTCGGGCTCGACGAGCGTGCCGAGACCTCACGCAACACCATGCCCGCGGCCACAGTCCCGTTGGTGACCGGATCGATCAGGATGAACGACCCGGTGCCCGGGTTGCGGGTGTATTCGTCGAGCAGCAGCGGCACCTGGGTGCGCATCGAAATACGACCAAGTTCGTTGAGCTGCAACGCCTCCGCGGACGTGTCGCGGCGCAGGGTGTTGACATCGAGCCGGTAGTCCAGCGCGGTGATCCGTACCCGCGTGGTGCGGGTGGTGTGTTTGATGAGGTAGTCGCGCCCGGGTTCCAGTGCCGACCCGTCCGCCATCCAGCACACGGTCGCATCGAATTCCTGGGTAACCCTCGGCTGATTGGTGGGCCGGGCGATCATGTCCCCGCGCGAGATGTCGATGTCGTCGGCAAGGCTGACCGAAACGGCCATCGGCGGAAACGCTTCTGCCACCGGCCCGGTCGGTCCGTCGATTGCGGTGATCCGGCTGGGCTTGCCTGTCGGCAGCACCACCACTTCGTCGCCCGGACGCATGACACCGCTGGCCACCGTTCCGGCGTAGCTGCGGTGGTCTTGATGGTCATGTGTCTGCGGCCGGATGACGTACTGGACCGGAAATCGGACGTCGACCAGGTTGCGGTCACCGGCGATGAAGACCTCCTCCAGGTGCGACAGCAGCGCCGGCCCGTCGTACCACGGGGTGCGGTCCGACTTGGTAACCACGTTGTCACCGTGCAGCGCTGACATCGGGACGGCGAGCACGTCGTGCACGTCGAGGCGGGTGGCGAAGGCGTGGAAGTCATCGCGAAGGGCTTCGAAAGTCTTTCTGTCCCAATCGATCAGGTCCATCTTGTTGACCGCGAGCACAATGTGCTCGATGCCCAGCAGCGATGCCAGGAATGTGTGCCGACGGGATTGCTCCAGCAGACCGTGGCGGGCGTCGACGAGCACAATGGCCAGCTGCGCGGTAGATGCCCCAGTCACCATGTTGCGGGTGTATTGAACGTGGCCCGGGGTATCGGCGATGATGAACTTTCGCTTGGGCGTCTCGAAGTAGCGGTAGGCGACATCGATCGTAATGCCTTGCTCGCGTTCAGCACGCAGCCCGTCAGTGACCAAGGACAGGTCGGCGTAGTCGTGACCATGTTCCTTCGACGTGCGTTCCACCGAGGCCCACTGGTCTTCCATCACGGCCTTGGAGTCATACAGCAGCCGCCCGATCAGCGTGGACTTGCCGTCGTCGACGGAGCCGGCTGTTGCGATGCGTAGCAACGTGGTTGATGCAGCCATCAGAAGTACCCCTGCCGTTTGCGGTCTTCCATCCCTGCCTCGGAGATGCGGTCGTCTGCTCGGGTGGCTCCCCGTTCAGTCAGCCGCGAGACCGCTGTCTCGGCGACGACCTCCGCGACGGTGGCCGCGCTCGACTCCACACAGCCGGTACAGGTGACGTCGCCCACCGTGCGGAATCGCACCGTCGCCTCGAACACCTTTTCGTCGGCGCGGGGCTGCATGTGCCGGTGAACCGCCAGCAGCATTCCGTCCCGCTGGAAAACCTTGCGCCGGTGCGCGTAGTAGATCGACGGCAACTTGATCTTCTCGGCGCCGATGTAGGACCAGATGTCGAATTCGGTCCAGTTGGACAGCGGAAACACCCGGATGTGCTCACCGTTGTGGTGTCGCCCGTTGTAGATATTCCACAACTCGGGCCGCTGGACCTTGGGGTCCCACTGACCGAACTCGTCGCGAAAGCTGAACACCCGCTCCTTGGCCCGTGCCTTCTCCTCGTCACGCCGGGCGCCGCCGAATGCTGCGTCGAACTTGTTTTCCCGGATCGCACGCAGCAATGTCACCGTCTGGATCGGGTTGCGCGACGGGATGGTGTCGACGACCCGGCCCGCATCGATGTCGTCTTGCACGGATGCCACCACCAATCGCACTCCCGTCTGCGCAACCAGCTCGTCGCGGGCCTGGATGACCTCGTCGAAATTGTGACCGGTGTCGACGTGCATCACCGGGAACGGCAGCCGACCGGGGTGGAAAGCCTTGAGCGCCAGGTGCAGCATCACGATCGAGTCCTTGCCGCCGGAGAACAGCAGGACCGGGTGTTCAAACTCTGCGGCCACCTCACGAATGATGTGGATAGCCTCAGCCTCTAGCGAGCGCAGATGGCTCAGTTCGTATTGCCCGGGCACCGGCCGACGGTCGCTTTCCCCCGCCACCGGGCTAGCCGTAGCCCTGCTGGTCATGAACTCCTCATTCCTGGTAGAGTCGGCCGAATTAGGCAATTTTGCAAGCATTACCACGTATAAAACCAGCATGTCCTGCGGCTGTCAACGAAGTCGGGCGAAAAGACATAAGAGCCCGCACACTCGACGCACTTCCATCCCCACCCGGGGCCGAAGCCCCCGGATAGCTACTCGGCGAGCCGGATCGCCAGAGCTTGACCTCGCCGAGCTTGCCCGTTGCGACGTCGAAGATGAAGCCTCGCAACGACTGATGCTTGGTGACGAACGGGCTGTTTTCGACGCGGCGCAGCGACTGGCGAACGTCCTCGGCGACATCGGGGAACGACTCGGCCGCCCACGGCGGTTTGACCCCGGTCTCTTCCTGGATGGCGTGCTTGAAGTCGTCGTCGTGGAAGGTCAGCATTCCGCAGTCAGTGTGGTGGATCAGGATGATCTCGCGCGTTCCCCACAGCCCCTGGCTGATGGCCAGCGAGCGGATCGCATCGTCGGTAATCACCCCGCCGGCGTCGCGGATGACGTGCGCCTCCCCCTCTTTGATGCCCAGCGCGTGGTAGACGTCCGGCCGGGCGCCCATGCACGCCACGATCGCCACATGTTTGCTCGGGGGCAACGGCAGCGGCCCCCTGAAAGACTTTGCATATTCGGCGTTGTGGGCTAAGTAGTCCTCGGTTACCGTCACGCCAATCCTCGCGATCGGTCGGCGGTTGCCGCATGTCCCCCGATACGCTGCCTAGCTGCGCCTTTGGCCCGCGCCCGCGACGACTCAGGTCAGATCTTTTACCCTGGCCCCATGCGAGACAGGCGAGGCCGGCGGCCGTGATCCGCTTCCTGCTGCATCGCTTGCTCAACTACCTGGTGCTGCTGGTACTGGCTTCGTTCTTGGCATTCTGCCTGGCCTCGGTCGCGTTTCATCCGCTGGACAGCTTCATCGAGCGTCACCCTCAGCCGCCGGCTGAGGCGATCCACGCCAAAGCCATGGAGCTCGGCTTGGACAAACCTATACCGCTCCGGTACGCGGAATGGGCTGCCGGCGCGGTCCGGGGCGACTTCGGCACCACGGTGACCGGTCACTCCGTCTCCCAAGAGTTGTGGCCCCGGGTCGGGGTCAGTTTTCGGCTGGTGGTGATCGGATCGCTGGTCGGCACGGCGACCGGCGTGGTTCTGGGTGCCTGGGGGGCGGTTCGTCAGTATCGGCTCAGCGACCGGGTGGTCACCGTGGTGTCGCTGATCGTCCTGAGCGTCCCGTCATTCGTGCTGGCCGGACTGCTGATCCTGGCCGCGCTGCGGGCCAACAACTTGACCGGAGTGCGGATCTTCGCCTACACCGGGGAAACGTCGCCGATTCCGCCCGGCGGAATCTGGGGCCAGCTTGTCGACCGCGTTCGGCACATCGTGTTGCCGAGTCTCACGCTGGCGCTGGGCGCGGCCGCGAGCTTCAGCCGGTATCAGCGCAACGCGATGTTGGACGTGCTCGGCGAGGATTTCATTCGGACCGCCCGGGCAAAGGGCCTGACTCGCCGGCGTGCGCTGTTCAAGCACGGCTTGCGCACCGCGCTCATCCCGCTTGCCACCCTGTTCGCCTACGGGGTCAGCGGCCTGGTGGTCGGCGCGGTGTTCGTTGAGAAGATTTTCGGCTGGCACGGCATGGGCGAATGGGTGGTGCAGGCCATCCAAAGCCAGGACACCCACGTCGTGGCGACGATCACGTTGTTCACCGGTGCGGCAGTGCTATTCGCCGGGTTGCTCTCTGACGTCATCTATGCGGCGCTGGATCCCAGGGTGCGGGTGTCATGACACCCGCCGGGGACCACGCGCTGATGACGCGCGCAGCGACGACGCGTCAGCGAAGCGATGGAAGGGAGCGGCGCTCGTGACTGACGAGGCCGCCACGGACACCACCCCGCTGCGGGTCGGCATCAAACCAGCCACGTTCACATCGCGGCGCAGCCTGGTCGCACGTCGCTTCATGCGCAACAGACCTGCGCTGGTGGCGTTGCTTTTGCTGGTGGTGCTGTTAGTCGGCTGCTACGGGCTGCCACCGCTGCTCACCTACAACTACACCGCTCTCGACTACCACGCGCTGCTGCAGCCGCCATCGGTCAGGCACTGGTTCGGCACCAACGCGCTGGGCCAGGACCTGTTGGCCCGCACCCTGCGCGGAATGCAGAAGTCGATGCTGATCGGCTTTTGCGTGGCGCTGATCTCGACCAGCATCGCAGCCACCGTCGGATCGATAGCCGGCTACTTCGGCGGCTGGCGCGACCGGGCGCTGATGTGGCTGGTGGACCTGCTGCTGGTGGTGCCCGGCTTTTTGATAATCGCGATCATCACTCCGCGTATCAAACAGTCGAGCAGCATGCTGTGGCTCATCGTCCTGCTGGCCATATTCGGTTGGATGGTCAGCTCGCGGATGGTGCGTGGCTTGACCATGAGCCTGCGGGAACGTGAATTCGTCCGTGCCGCAAGCTTTATGGGAGTGCCGGATCGCCGCGTAATTGTTCATCACATCCTGCCGAACGTCGCCTCGATCCTGATTATCGACGCGACGCTCAACGTCGGGTTCGCGGTGCTGGCCGAAACCGGGCTGAGCTTCTTGGGATTCGGTATTCAGCCACCCGATGTTTCGCTGGGCACATTGATCGCTGACGGCACTCCCTCGACCACCACGTTTCCCTGGGTATTCCTGTTTCCGGCCGGAGCCTTGGTGCTGATCGTGTTGTGCGCCAACCTCACCGGCGACGGCCTGCGGGACGCGTTGGATCCGAGCAGCCGATCATCGCGCCGGAAGCGGCGCAAGTGAGGGCGCTGCTCGAGGTGTCGGATCTCAACGTCACCTTCGAAACCGGTGACGCGCGGGTGTTCGCGGTGCGCGGCACGAGTTACCACATCGACCCCGGCGAAGTGGTCGCCATCGTCGGCGAATCCGGTTCGGGCAAAACCACTGCCGCGATGGCCGTTGTCGGATTGCTCCCCGAGGACACCGATGTCTCCGGCTCGGTGCGCCTACACGGCGAAGAGCTACTCGGCCAGTCCGACCAGGCGATGTCACGGGTTCGCGGCAAGTCGATCGGCACAGTGTTTCAAGACCCGATGTCGGCGTTGACGCCGGTCTACACCATCGGCGACCAGATAGCCGAAGCGATCAGGGTGCACAACCGCGAGATCAGTCGAGCGGGCGCCCGCAAGCGCGCCGTCGAGCTGCTCGAGCTGGTCGGCATCGTGGCGGCGGAAAGCCGGGCGAGGGCATTTCCGCACGAGCTGTCCGGCGGGGAGCGTCAGCGTGTGGTGATCGCGATTGCGATCGCCAATGATCCCGATCTGTTGATCTGCGACGAACCGACCACCGCGCTGGATGTCACCGTGCAAGCGCAGATCCTCGACGTGCTGAGAACTGCGCGCGACGTCACCGGCGCCGGTGTGCTGATCATCACCCACGACCTGGGTGTGGTGTCGGAGTTCGCCGACCGGGCGCTGGTCATGTACGCGGGACGTCCGGTCGAGATCGCCAGAGTCGACGAGCTTTACCGTGACCGACGGATGCCCTATACCGTCGGGCTGCTGGGCTCGGTGCCGCGACTGGACTCCCGGCAGGGCACCCGGCTGGTTCCGATCCCCGGCGCTCCGCCGACGATGACGTCGCTGCCCGATGCCTGTCAGTTCGCGCCGCGCTGTCCGCTGGTGATCAGCGAATGCCGCTCGGCGGAACCCGATCTGGTCACCATTCGGGACGGTCACCAGGCGGCCTGTATCCGCACCGGCGACGTCGCGGGGCGCAGCGCGGCTGACATCTATCGCGTGTCAACACAGCCGGTTGCGGTCGACGACGCCGTCGCCGATCTGCCGGTGGTGCTGCGAGTCACCGACCTCGCCAAGACCTACCCGCTGACCAAAGGCGTGGTTTTGCGCCGACGGGTCGGTGAAGTGCGCGCCGTCTCTCACGTCAGCTTCACCTTGCTGCAGGGCCGCACGCTGGGCATCGTCGGCGAATCCGGTTCCGGCAAATCGACCACGCTAAGCCAGATTCTCGAACTCACCGCGCCCGAGGCCGGTGCCATCGAGATTCTCGGCACCGATGTCGCGGGCATCACCCCGGCCGCCCGGCGTAAACTGCGGGCCGAACTGCAGGTGGTGTTTCAGGATCCGGTTGCATCGCTGGATCCCCGACTGCCGGTATTCGACGTCATCGCTGAACCGTTGGTTGCCAACGGGTTTGACAGGCGCCGCTGCGAGGAGCGGGTCACCGAACTGTTGGGAGTTGTCGGGCTCAACCACGCCGACGCCAGCCGCTATCCAGCCGAGTTCTCCGGCGGGCAGAAACAGCGAATTGGTATCGCGCGGGCGTTGGCGCTGCAACCGAAGATCCTCGCGCTCGATGAGCCGGTGTCAGCGCTCGACGTGTCGATTCAGGCCGGCATCATCAACCTGCTTCTTGACTTGCAGCAGCGATTCGGGTTGTCCTATCTGTTTGTGTCGCACGACCTTTCGGTGGTCAAACACCTGGCCCATCGAGTGGCGGTGATGTATCGAGGAAAGATTGTGGAGCAAGGCGATGGCGACCAGGTGTTCAGCAATCCGCAGCACGAATACACCCGGCGACTGCTGGCTGCAGTCCCGCGAGCGCACCCGGACACCGGCGGTGGTTAGCATCATCCGGCTGATTCGCGGGCTTGCACTGCTGGCAATTGTGACGACTTGTGTGACCGTCACGGGCTGTGCGCAGGGCTACAAGGACGTCGTCGGGCGCCAAGCCGTGCGCGTCGGCACCTCCAGCGACATCAACCCCCATGACCCGGCGACTCTGCGCGACGGCGGTAACCTGCGACTTGCGGTCAGCTCGTTTCCGCCGAACTTCAATGTATTGAACATCGACGGCAACACCGCGGACGTCGCTTCGATTGTCACGCCTACGCTGCCGGGAGCGTTCATCACCCAGGCCGACGGGTCGCTGAAGCTCAACACCGACTACTTCACGGCCGCCGAACTGACCAGCGCCAGCCCGCAGGTCGTCACTCTTACGATCAACCCGAAAGCGGTGTGGAGCGACGGCACGCCGATCACCTGGGAAGACCTCAAAGCAGAGGTCGACGCCTGCAGCGGCCGCGACAAGCGGTACTTGATCGCCAGCAGAGCCGGTTTCGAACGAGTGAAATCGGTGACCAGTGGCGTGGACGATCGCCAGGCCGTGATCACGTTCGCCCAGCCCTACGCCGAATGGCGCGGGATGTTCGCCGGCGGTATCCAACCGCGCAGCATGACCGAGAACCCCGACGTCTTCAACAAGGGCCAACTCAACGCCCCCGGTCCGTCGGGCGGACCGTTCATCGTGTCCACGATCAACCGCAGCGCGCAGCGCATTGTGCTAACCCGCAATCCTCGCTGGTGGGGCCGCAAGCCGCGGCTGGCCTCGATCACGTTCCTGGTGCTCGACTCCTCCGCCGTCATCCCCGCCCTCCAGAACAACGCGATCGACGCGGCCCGCATCGGCACGCTCGACGATATGGTCACCGCCGAGCGCACACCAGGCGTGGCGATCCGCAGCGCCCCGGCACCCACCTGGTATCAGATCACCTTCAACGGAGCACCAGGATCCATCCTGCGCGACGACAAGCTGCGGCTGGCAATCTGCCGAGGCATCGACCGCCAAGCGATTGTCGACGTCGTCCAGCACGGACTGACCAGTCATCCGACGCCGCTGGACAACCACGTTTATGTCGTCGGCCAGGTGGGCTACCAAAACAACAGCGCGCCAGCCGCTTACAACCCTGAGCAGGCCCGCAAAGACTTGGATGCCCAAGGCTGGAGGCTCAACGGGGCAGTGCGTGAAAAGAACGGTAAGCGGCTAGTTGTCCGCGATGTGCTTTACGACTCGCCGGCCGCCCGACAGATTGCCCTGGTTGCCCAGCAAAACCTGGCGCAGATCGGTGTCAAGCTGGTGCTCGACGTCAAAGCCGGCAATGGGTTCTTCAACCAGTACGTGAGCGTCGGCGACTTCGACGTCGTGCAATTCGGTTGGGTGGGTAACGCTTTCCCGCTGTCTGCGCTGCCGCAGATCTATACCTCGGATGGCGAGGGTAACTTCGGCAAGATCGGTAGTGCCAGCGTCGACGCCAAAATCGATCAGACGCTGTCCGAGCTGGACGAGCGTAGGGCACGCGCACTGGCCAACCAGGTCGACATCATGATTTGGCGGGAAGGCTTCAACCTGCCTCTTTTCCAGTCGCCCGGCGACATCGCGGTGCGCAGCGATCTGGCCAACTTCGGCGCTCCCGGGCTGGCCGACATCGATTACACCGCAATCGGATTCATGCGCCGAGGTCACTGACTGCGGGGATCGCTACGCGCACAACTCGATACGCTGCGCACCTTTGACGCCATCGTATCGGGCCGGCGTGCAGGTCAATACGATCACCTGACCCCGCTCGCCCAGCGTGTCAAGCACCTCGGCCATCTTCACCAGTCGTTCCGGGTCGGTGAAGCCGAGCGCGTCATCGATGAGAATCGGGACGGTGTCCTCTTTAGCGACCAGCGCCGCCCCAGCCAGCCGCGCCAAGATCCCGAGTTGCTCCTTGGCTCCGCCCGAAAGTGATTCGTGCGGCACGGTGCAACCGTCGAGCGTGCGATTGAGGATGCACAGGTCGGCGTCGATGTCGACCTCGAAAGTGGGCCCGAAGACCGGACGCCCGAGTCGCTGCAATTCGGTGCGGAACGGCTCGACGTAACGCAGCCTGGTGGTGTCGCGGTGGCGGGCCATCACCGTGCGCAGCACCCGGACGGCGCGGGCCCGGCTACCGACCCGGTTGTACTCGCTGCGGGCATGTTCGCGGGTGGCCTCGGCGGCATCGAGCTTTCCTTTGCGGCCCTCCGTGCCAAATATTGCCAACTCAACGCCGATCTCGTGCAACGTGTAGGTGATCTCGCAGTGGCGGGTTTGCAGCGCCTCGGCCGTCTTGACGGCGTCGGCCAGTTCGGCGGCCACGGCGTCTGGTGCTGCGGCGGCCAGTAGCTCGGACAGCTCGGCGACTCGGGCTGCTGCCGTTTGCGCCGCCTGCAGGTCTTTGGTGGCGGTGGCCTCGAGTGCTTCGTCGGTGACGGCTGCGCGCTGCTGGGTTAGCCGGTCGGCGACCGCAGCCAGCTCGGCACGTTGAGTAATCAGTTTGTCGGTTGAAAGGGTTGCCGTCATAGATATTTCGCTGAGCTTAGCCGCCGCGGCGGCTGCGACTTTGCGGTGCGTCTCGAGGTCTGCACTCGCTTTGACGCGGGCTGCGGCGGCCTCCTCGAGCTCGACACGGGCGGTGGCGGCGTCGATCGCGATCTCGCCCGTGTATGCCGTGGTCTGCAACTCGGCCAGCCTGGAGCGCAACTGCTCCACCTGGTCGTCACCGCACAATGCGGCCAGGGTCGCTTTCAACTGGTCACGGCCGCTGAGCAGTTCACGGCGCTGCTGATCGATACGCTGTGCTGCGATCACGTCAGTCACCTGGGCAGCTGCCAGTGCGGCAGCCAGGTTTTGTCGCGCTGCAGCGTATTCGGTTTGGATGTCGAGTGCTGTCGCGCCCGGTGTGAATCGCGCGGTCAGGATCCCAGGAACCTCGACTTCCGTGGCGCCGCCCGTGGTGGTCGACCAGCGCTGGCCCGCCGGCAGCGTCACCCGCTGGTCACCCATGACGAGTTCGATGTCGGTGGCGGCGACGAATTCTACCGTCGCCGACACCAACGCGAGCTGACCTTCGACCCGTTCGACGGTTCCGGCAGCTCGTCCGATCTGTTGAAAAAGATTGTCGGTCAGCGCAATTGTGGACAGTTCGGCGCAGATCAGGTCATGGTCACGCTGGGCGGCGTCGATTTTGGCAAGCCGGGTGGTCAGCGTCTCGACCTCGCCGCGGCGCGCCAGCTCGTCGACGATGCGTCGGGCGCCCTCCGCCCGCTGCTCGGCGGCGGCGGCGAGCTGGTTGGCTTGCTCCACCAGCGCATCGGCCGCCACGGTGACATCTCGGGCCGACGCCTGCGCTTCGGCGGCCTCGCGGGCCTCGGCTTCCATGGCCGCGACTGCGGCGGCGCGCGTATCGGTTTCGGTCCGCAGCCGCAGTCGCTCGGCGTGCGCAGCGTGTGAGGCCGCGCTCCTCGCGGCGGCGGCAGCCGCGATCAACTCCGCTTCCTTCACCTGTTCGATGAGCTGCGCAATGTTGTCGGCAGCGGCTTGGGCGGTGGTCTGCCGAAGCGTGGCCGCCTGCTGAAGCGGCGACAAGTCGGCCAGCTCGGCGGTCAACGCGGCGTGCCGATGGACACGGTCGTCGACTTCGGCGACGGCTTCGGCGCATCGCTGCACCGCCTCTTCGGCGTCGCGCAGCGCGGCGATCGCCGCGGCCCACTCTCCTGTCGCACGACCAGTCGGCGTGAAGTAGCGGCCGTACTCAGCGTCGATCCGCTCGACCAGCACCGGTTCGGTGCCCGACAGCGCCGCAGTGTCTCCCGCCGCGACATCGAGCGCCCGGGTCAACGCGTCGCACCGCGAAAGATCCACCGCAGCCGTCGCCGCCGACTGCAATACGCGCTGGGCATGCCACAGCTCGGTGTCGACGGTCTCGGCCAGCATCGCCTGTACTCGGTCGTGCGCCTCGTCGCCGCTGCGCTGTTCGCGGCGTGGCTCCAGGACCGTCAGTTGCGTCTCACACTTCTTGTGGAACCGCTTGCGATACACGAAACGATAACGGCCGGTGCTGATCTCGGCGGTGACTTCGGATCCGACGTCAGCATTGGTCGGCTTGACTTGCTTGACTTCCTTTTTCGTCGAACGATCCTTCGATTCCAACAGCAGGTCCAGTGCCTCGATCATCGAGGACTTGCCGACTTCGTTGGCGCCGGACACCACGACGACGCCGTGATCGGGAAATTCGATCTCGCGGTGGGCGACGCCGCGGTAATTTTTCAACACCAGCCGGTGCAACTTCATGCCGCACCCCGACTTTGGTGTCCTTTGTCGGTCAGCCGCAGCAACAACGCCAGCGCCGCTTGTGCGTCACCGGCGATCTCATCGTCCCCGGTGCGCGCCGTTTCAACCAGCTCCTCGACTGCCGCGGCGGCGAACCCGCCGATGCCCAGGTCGGTGAACTCGCCGTCAGCCGGTATGACCGCCAGATCGCTGTGGCTATCCCACACCCGCAGCGACCCGAACAGCCGCGAGTATTTGTCCAGGCAGGCGTCCAACGCAGCGCGGTCGGTGACCGTCAACGAACCAATCAAGGCCAGCCGCACCACCGTTAGGTCTTTGTCGGGCATCAGATCGAGGTTCAGATCCAGGTCGGCGATATCACGGCTGTTGTCCACGTGACGGCTCAGCGTGCGAAACCGCCAGCGACCGATCTTCGGGGCCTCGACGCTCACCGGGCGCTGTGGATCCGTCTCGTCGATATCGACCACCAACACATGGCCGGGGTCGGGCTCGACATCGTCGTAGTTGGTGACCTCCGGCGAACCGGAGTACCACACCCGGCCGGTGCTGCCGACTTGGGTCGCCGAATGCTTGTCGCCCAGCGCGACATAGTGAACCGCGCCGCGTGCCAGTGCGTCCTCCAGACCCGCCAGCCGGATCAGCGAGGGCCTGGTGGGATCGGGGTCGAGCACGTCGACGCCGCCGTGGGCCACCAGCACCCGGGTAACGCCGTCGGCGGGCAAGCCCTCGAGACTCCCGAGCACGTCGGCAACGAGGTCGGTCATCGGTGCTTTGGATCGCCATGGCGCAGCAATGATCTGCAGACCGGGCCTAACCTCGTGCACGCCAGGCCGGTCGAGGACCTTGACGTTGGTTGGGCATTCCTCGTTGAACAGCGCACTGGTGTACACCGAGGACGCGTCCAGCGGGTCGTGGTTGCCCGGCAGCAGGTAGACCGGCAACTTTATGGCGCGCATGGCTTCCAGCGACTGACTGATCACCTTCGGTGCCAGTTGGTTGTGTTCGAACACGTCGCCGGCCACCACGACGAACTCGGCATCCATGTCGGCTACCAGCGAGCCCAGTCCGGCCACTGCGTCGCGGCGGGCCGCCGAATACCGCGGCTGGGCATCGCCCGCCAGGAAGTGACGGGTCATGCCGAGTTGCCAGTCGGCGGTGTGCATGAATCGCATGGCGATCCCGTCCCTTCTGCTTCATCCCCGGCCGATCTTCAACCGGGCACCGCGAGTGTAGGACTCGACTCCGACAGGTTCGGGGACCTCGATCGGCAGGTTGAGGGATGACCGAGCGCTGGCGCCGCGTTGACTCCACACAGGTCACATCAGTCACAGCGGTCCCGCGAAGAGGCGCATACCGTAACCTCGATCGAGTGAACCGGCAAGACCGCACCCTGGTGCTGCTGCGGCATGCGAAGTCGGCGTATCCGGACGGGGTGTCTGACCATGACCGGCCGCTTGCCCCCCGCGGGCGGCGAGAAGCCAGGCTGGCCGGCGATTGGTTGCGGGCCAACCTGCCTGCGATCGATGCGGTGCTCTGCTCGACGGCGACTCGGGCTCGGAAAACCTTGGCGCACACGGCCATCGACGCACCGGTTCGCTACGTTGGCCGGCTCTATGACACGGCGCCCGGAACCGTCATCGACGAGATCACCAACGTCGGCGACGATGTCAGCGTCCTGCTCGTCGTTGCGCACGAGCCGACAATGACGCAGACGGCGCTGGGTTTGGCCGATGCCGATTGCTCCAGCAGCGCTGCCGCCGAACGCATCTCGACGAAGTTCCCGACCTCGGCGATGGCGGTACTACGCTTCGCCCGCAGCTGGAAAGACGTCGAACTCGGTTGCGCGGCGCTAGTCGACTTCCACGTGCCGCGTTAGGTTGGGCCGCGTTATTTGCACAGGTCAACCGTTGCTTTGATCTTGTCGTCGAGAGCTTGCCGCAACGAGTCCTGAGCGAACTCCGGCGCGCCGGCCAGGTAGCCGATCGCGAGCTCCTCGAGCGTTGAGCCCATGGCGTTGACCGATTTTGCGAGGTCGGGCGGGGTCGCCGGTTCTTGGGCTACCCGGTCTCGCAGGAACGCGCCACCGCCGTAGAACGCCAGTCGCGCGGCAGTCGCGATCGAAAGCGCACCGATCGGCCCGCCGTTCGGTGGGTTCTTCAGGCGGGAATTCCTGACCACCTCGTGATCGACGAGCTTAAACGTCTCGCAAATGTGCTTTTTCGCGTCTTTGGTTTGTTGGTCGGTGTAGGTCGGCGCGGACGACGCTGCGTCCTTGTGCGGGTAGAACCAGCCCAGGACGGCAACGGTCGTGGCGATCACGGCAAGCGCCAAGGCCGCCACGGTGGTCCATCGCGACAGCTTCGACGCGCCCGGGGCGGGAGGAGCAACGTGGGCATGTCCTGCGGGCGATGGCTCAGCGGCCTCTGCTGCGGCGTCAGACTGGGGCGAAGGGACAGCGGCGGACTCAGTTTCATCCGCGGCGAAGGTTGGCTCTGTGGGAGGCGTCTCAGACATTCGTCGATGGTATCGTATCGTTCACACCTCGTGGCGGGGAGTGATTTCGGTGTCAAAAAATAGCGCTCTCAATCGTTTTGGCACGGCGCTGCGCCTCGCCGACGGAAAGTCCAGCGCGCCGGTGGGTTTGGCCTCTCGTTCGGCAATCCCCTGCGAATAAAGCCTAATTGCGACAGTTGTCGTCGCGCGTGGCGCCAACATGAAGCGCGCTGAAAGACCGCACAGGTCTGGTCGCCGTCGGCAATCTTCCCCAGCCACAGCCTTTTTCCTGGTGAGCGCCTTAGGAGTTGGTGGAAAGAGTCAGCTCCATCAGCTTGATGGCCTGCGCGCAGGCGTCGATACCGGGCGCCTGCGGGTTGACCCACCACCCGACCACGCCGGCGGCGTCGCTGGCGACCCCGCACGCGCCGTTCGGATCGTTGGGCCGCATCACGATCGACGCCACCCCGGAGATCGACCGATTCTCGATCTGATACTTCAAGAACTCGGCGACCTTGCGCTCGTTGTCGAGGCTGTCTTGCTCGAACCAGAACCGGGTGATGTCGATCAGCCCGCCCGGGTTGGCCGCCTGCCACCGGCATATCGCGCCAACGAAGGTGCTCTGGATGTCTTGAGGATCAGCACCTACCGTCTTGGCCAAGACGTCGGTGGTGAGCACCTCACATTCCTTTTGCAGGTTCGGGTACTGCTGCTCGGAGTTGTTATTGCGCGGCTCATCGCCCATGCCCGCTTTTTGCGCGGTGCCTGCCACCGACCTCGTGCAGCCGGTCGACACGGACACCGCGGCGGCCACGACGGCCAGGCCGACGAGCGCCCGATCACGCACGGTGACCCTCATTTCGAGTTCTCAATCGACTGACGGGCCAGCTCCTTGGCGACGTTGCACGCGTCGGGGAACGGCTTCTGGCTGAAGTTCACCGACCATTCGATGAAGTCGTCGGCGAACTGGATGCCGACCTCGCACAGCGAGTCGCCCAACGTCGGGTCGTTACCGACGGCGACGAAGCCGCCGTGGCCGTCGATGTTGATGTCTTCCACGCTCGAGCGGGACAACTCCTCGGTCTTGCGTTCCCGGCCGATCGGGCTCCCCCGATACCAGGAGAAAGAGAAATGCGGGCCGAGAATACCGCCGCCCGCGAGCCACTGGCAGCCCACCGAATTCTTGGCGGTGTTGACCAGCCCGGCTACCTGTGTCAGCTTGGTCACCGTCTCGTCGCTGATGCCGCCGCACTGCGGAAAGAACGGACCGTGCTTCCCCTGCTCGGACGTCGTCCCAGTCGAACCCGTCGACTGGGACTGGTTGGAGCCGGAATCGGAGCACGCGGCCACCGCGGGAATCAAGGTCGCTGCCGCCAGGGCAAGCGCTGCCACATTACGCCGCATGGCTACGCGCGCCTTCTGCTGATCACAGGATGCACTGTAGCGGCAGCACCGTGAGTCAACCATCGCACACGCGGTGACCTGTACTTTCTTATCCGCCAGCGGGCATCGCGGCGGCGTGAACCGTGCGGTGATCATCACGGCTGTCCGTTCGGCGGTGTGCAACAGTTACCACATGCTCCTGGCACTGCTGCGCCAGTACGTCCGGCCGTATCGACGGCTGGTGGCGGCGGTGATGTCGCTGCAGGTGGTGAGCACCCTGGCTTCGCTGTATCTGCCGACGGTCAATGCCACGATCATCGACGACGGCATCGCCAAGGGGGACACCACCACGATCGTCCGGCTCGGCATGGTGATGTTCGCGGTCACCGCGCTGCAGGTGGTTTGCGCGGTCGGCGCGGTCTACTTCGGCTCCCGGATTGGGATGGGGTTCGGCCGTGATCTCCGCTGGGCGATGTTCGACCGGGTCACCGCGTTCTCCGAGCACGAGACGGCCCGCTTCGGCGCGCCATCGCTGCTGATCCGCACCACCAACGACGTCCGGCAGATCCAGTTCCTGGTGCAGATGAGCTGCACGGTGCTGGTCACCGCCCCGATCATGTGCGCGGGCGGGATCTTCATGGCCATCCACCAGGACGCCGGGCTGTCGTGGCTGCTGCTGGTCAGTGTCCCGGTGTTGGTGGTGAGCAACTACTGGATCGTCGGGCATACGCTGCCGCTTTACCGCAGCATGCAGCGGTTGGTCGACAACATCAACCGGGTGATGCGCGAGCAGCTGTCCGGGGTGCGGGTGATCCGGGCATTCGCCCGCGAACCTTTCGAACGGCAACGATTCGCCGAGGCCAATCTCGCATTGGCCAACACTGCACTGAGCGCGGGCAATTGGCAGGCGTTGATGCTGCCGGTGACCACCTTGACCATCAACTGTTCCAGCGTCGCGCTGATCTGGTTCGGCGGCTTGCGGATCGACAGCGGGCGGATGCAAGTCGGCTCCCTGATCGCGTTTCTCGTTTACTTCGCGCAAATTCTGATGGCGGTGATGATGGCGACGATGACGTTGATGGTGTTGCCGCGGGCCGCGGTCTGCGCGCAACGGATCGACGAGGTGCTGTCGCTGACTGCTGCCGTCAGCAATCCGGCCAAGCCCGTGCGCCCGGCCGCAGAGATGCGGGGTGTGGTTCAACTCGATGGCGCGACATTCCGCTACCCCGGTGCAGATCGCCCTGTGTTGCAGGAGGTTTCGCTGACGGCGCTACCGGGCACCACCACCGCTGTCGTCGGCAGTACCGGTTCAGGGAAGTCGACCTTGGTGTCGCTGATTTGCCGGTTGTACGACGTCACGTCCGGAGCCGTCCTCGTCGACGGTGTCGACGTGCGTGACCGCGACATCGACGAGCTGTGGTCAGGCATCGGATTGGTGCCTCAGCGCGGCTACCTGTTCTCCGGGACCGTCGCCGACAACCTGCGCATCGGCGCGGCCCCTGGACAACACGTAACAGAGGACCAGATGTGGGAGGCGCTGCGGGTGGCGGCCGCCGACGAATTCATCCGTGCACACGATGACGGGCTGCAGATGCGGGTCGCTCAGGGCGGTGTTAATTTGTCCGGCGGGCAGCGCCAACGGCTGGCGATCGCACGGGCGGTGATCCGCCGTCCGGCGGTCTACCTATTCGACGACTCGTTTTCCGCACTCGACGTGCACACCGATGCGCGGGTCCGCGCGGCTCTGGCCGCGTTCGCCGGTGCCGCAACGGTTATCGTTGTGGCGCAACGTATCTCGACCGTTGCCCAGGCCGACCAGGTGATCGTCGTTGATGACGGGCGGGTGGTCGCCACAGGCACGCACCAATCGCTGCTGGCCGATTGCCCGACCTATCGGGAATTCGCCGAATCGCAGTCGATGGACTCTCGCGTGGGATGGCAGCGGTGACCGCGGCGCTGGGCACTACCCAGTACCTGAGTCAGCGCTCACGCGACTTCACAGGCTCAGCCGTGCGCCTGGTGAAGCGCTTGGCGCCGCAACGGCCCACGGCCGTCGCGGTGATCGTCTTGGGCGTCGCCGGAACGGTCATCGGGGCGGCGGTTCCGCGCATCCTCGGCCATGCCACCGACCTGCTGTTCAGTGGTGTATTGGGCCGGCAGCTGCCGACCGGGGTCACCAAGGCTCAGGCCGTCGCCGCGGCGCGAGCTCGTGGCAACAACACCTTCGCCGATCTGTTGTCAGGGATGAATGTGGTCCCGGGCCGTGGTGTGGACTTTGCCGCCGTCGCCCACACGCTGACTTTGGCCCTGGTGATGTATGTTCTTGCTGCGCTGCTGGTCTGGGCACAGGCCCGGCTACTTAACGTCGCTGTGCGACGGACACTGCAGGCGCTGCGCACCGACGTCGAGGAGAAGCTGCACCGGCTGCCGCTGGCCTACTTCGATTCCCGGCAACGGGGCGAGGTGCTCAGCCGAGTCACCAACGACATCGACAACCTCCAGACGTCGCTGTCGATGGCGATCGCCCAACTGATGTCCGCGGTCCTGACAGTAGTCACGGTGTTGGCGATGATGCTGACCATCTCGCCGCTGCTGACCGGGATGACATTGCTGACCGTGCCGCTGGCGCTGATCGCGACTCGGGCGATCACCCGGCGCTCACAACGACTGTTCGTCGCGCAGTGGACCAACACCGGCCGACTGAATGCCCACATCGAAGAGACGTACAGCGGTTTCACCGTGGTCCGGACGTTCGGCCAGCGCGCGGCGGCCGAAGACGAGTTCCGTCGGCTCAACGACGGCGTGTACCAAGCCAGTTTCGGCGCCCAGTTCATCTCCGGTCTGCTGTCGCCGGCGACGGGGTTCATCGGCAACCTGAGCTACGTTGCGGTAGCGGTGGTGGGTGGAGTGCAGGTGGCCACCGGTCAGATCACCGTGGGCAGCATTCAGGCATTCATCCAATACGTTCGCCAGTTCAACGCGCCGATGAACCAGGTGGCCTCGATGTACAACACCCTGCAGTCCGGTGTGGCCAGCGCCGAGCGAGTTTTCGACTTGCTCGATGAGCCGGAAGAGTCACCCGACCGCGAACCACTGCTGCCCTCGGCCAACGGTGAAAGGCCAACCGGGCGGGTGGAATTCGACCATGTCAGCTTCGGCTATCGCCCCGGCTCGGCTGTGATCGACGACCTCTCCTTCGCCGCCGAGCCCGGCAGCACGGTGGCAATCGTCGGACCGACCGGGGTGGGCAAGACCACGCTGGTGAACTTGCTGATGCGCTTCTACGACGTCGACTCGGGCCGGATCCTGGTCGATGGCATCGACATCGCGACGACTGGTCGCAAAACGCTCCGATCCCGCATCGGCATGGTGCTGCAAGACACCTGGCTCTTCGGTGGGACGATCGCCGAGAACATCGCCTACGGGCGGCCCGACGCCAGCGACGACGATGTGATCGAGGCGGCCAAGGCCGCTTACGTCGACCGGTTCGTGCACAGCCTGCCCAAGAGATACCAGACCCGCATCAACGACGCAGCTACCAACATCAGCGCAGGCGAGAAGCAGCTGATCACCATCGCGCGGGCATTCCTTGCCCGGCCTCAGCTATTGATCCTCGACGAGGCGACCAGCTCAGTGGACAGCCGGACCGAGCTGCTGATCGCCAAGGCTACCCACGAGCTTCGACGCGATCGGACGAGTCTCATTATCGCGCATCGTCTTTCGACGATCCGGGACGCTGACGTGATCGTGGTGATGCAGGCCGGCAAGATCGTCGAGCAGGGTAACCACAGCGAGCTACTGGCCCGCCGAGGCGCGTACTACGCGATGACGCAGACCTAGAGCGGCTTACAGCTCCGGACCTTCTGCACGCAAGTCGTCGACCGCGGACATGGCATCGCGCAGCTTGGCCAGCCACTCTTCGGTGTGCTCGCCGACCAGCTTCACCGACCAAGCCAGCGCGTCGGAGCGAGAACGGGCCACCCCGGCGTCGACCAGCGTGTCGAGCACCTGGCGCTCCGGCTGCTTCAACCGCGTCATGACCGGGACCGCGACGTGGGTGAACAAGGTCCGCTCGCCACCGACCTCGACGCCCCAGGAAACCTTGCGGCCGTAGCGATCTTGCGCCTCGTCGGCAATGTTCATCCGCTCCGACCGGGTTTCTTCGCGAAAACGCGAGACACGACCCGAGGCGCGGGCTTCGCTTTCTTCCGTATCGGAGCTGTCGGGCAGCTTGCCGATGAGATGCCGGTCGACGAACGTCGGCTCACGGCACGCTTTCGGGCGCAAATCCGTGACAGAACCCCACATTCGGCGGGAAGTAACCGTTGATCTGGCCACCGTGGAGTTGTACCTTTAAGAGCGAAGCAGGCCCGGAAAGCGACGAGTTCCAAAGAGCCGGTCAACGGAGTGAAAACCGGCCGCGCAGGATCTACGAGACGCCTCCTAACGCGCCGGGCCTGCCCCTAGGTGCTCTCGGTATCCCCGTCGCCCCGCCGTGCCCGGAACAGCTTCACCTCACCCTTGATGCCCTTGAGATGACGTGCGCCGGCGAACGACCAACTGAAGCCCGCGTGATCGCCGAGCTGATCGCACGTCGATTCGGCGGCCAGCACTGCGCCGGGCCGGGCCACCGCGGTCACCCGGCTGGCCAGGTTCACCGGGCTGCCGAACCAATCACCGGCTCGGCTCACCGCGGACCCTGAGGCGATGCCTGCCCGCAGCCGCGGCAAGTCGTTGTCGCCGTCGGTGATTTCGACGAGCTTGAGCACCGCATCCAGCAGCGGCGCCGGCTCAGTGCAGACGAACATCACCGCGTCGCCGATCGTTTTGACGAAGCGCACCGGTAGGACCGCCACGTCGCGGGCCAGCTCTGCTAGCCGGTTGGCCAGTAGCCCCAGCTCCTCGGCGGGCACCTGCTCGCCCAGCCGGGTGAAGCCGACCAGATCGGCGAAGGCGACAGTGACTTGGCGTGCGCCCGGTAGCGGCGCTCCGGCGGCTCGCTCGCTGACCGTGACGGCCTCGGTCTGCATCATGTTCCGCAGGTGCATGAACAGCATGTCCTCGACGAACGGGCCCAGTAGCGGAGCGATCTGACTGACTAGGGCATGAGACCGTTTGGCGATTTCCAGCTCGGTCGTGCCCGGTTCTAGGACAGCCGCTAGGGCGGTATAGCGCATGACCTCGGCCGTATGCGAAAGCCCTTCGGCGAGCACGCGCATAACCAGCACTAGGTTGTCGGGATCCAGGCCGAGTTTGGCGAAGTGCCGCACATGGGCGGCCGCCTCGGCGTCGGCCCGCATGTGCACGGCCGCGTCGGGATCCTCGATCCGGGCCAAACCGATGGCGCGCTGCACACGCTGAAATAGATCAAGATCAATGCCATAGGCGTCGGCAATTTCTCGCGTCGACACATAGCTACCGTCGTCGCCGATCACTCGACGGGTTGCCAGCATCAAGGGTGCGGACGCGCCGCGAATCTCGTCCGCAGTGACGCCCTGCTCGAACAGCCACTCGATCAGCTCGGCGCGCTCGGCGCGTGCGCTGCCCTCCAGATCGCCCAGCAGCTCCTCGATGTCCGGGTCGACCGCGTCGTCCACGTCGCCAACGTATAACGCGGCGAGGCATCATGTGCGTCTGATGGCCACATCGCTTCTGGAAGGATTTGCGCCCGTCGTCGACGACGACGCCGGGCTGCTGATCCTGGGATCGTTTCCCAGCGTGCAGTCACTGGCGGCCCGCCAGTACTACGGCAACCGGCGAAACGCGTTCTGGCCGATCACCAGTGCACTGTTCGGCTTCGACGCGCAGGCAGCATACGAAACCCGGCTGACCGCACTGCAATCCCACGGCGTAGCGCTTTGGGACGTGCTGCACAAGTGCCGTCGCGTCGGTAGCTCAGACGCCAAGATCGACCCTACGAGCTTGGTGGTAAACGGCTTCGCCCAACTCTTCGCCACTTACCCCGGCATCGAGCGGGTGTACTTCAACGGCCACACCGCAGATAAGCTATTTCGCCGACTTGTCCACGTCGACGCGCCGGTCAGCTACCGGGTGTTGCCGTCCACCAGCCCCGCGCGTGCGATGCCGGCGGGCCAGAAACTGCAGGCCTGGCGGGAGATCTCCCAGTCATGACACCGGCGGCCGCCGATGCGCCCACGGCCTAGCCGCCTCGATCTGTGCACCTAGCGCCAGCAACGTCGCCTCGTCGCGCGGGCGGCCGACCCGATGCGCGCCATATTGCGGGTCCGCTTCTCTAACCGGTCTTGGTGCGCCAAGCTGCGCACGTCGTTGCAAATGCCCCGGAAGTAGCGCGGCAGGTAGTCGGCGTAGATCGCCGCCGGTGGATAGTCGGGATCGCGGGCGACGACGTCGTGGCCAAGCTCGCGCAGCAGCGCACCCGCCTCATCGACCGCCGCGCGCTGCTCCCTGCCGATCTTGACGACCAATGGCGGTGGAACCTTGGTGCTCAACGCAATTCGCAGCCGGCCGGGTTCGCCAGCGGCGGCGCCCACGAATCCGCGAGCAGCCCCGGCGCGGTGACCGTACCCTCGGCCAACATCCGCACCTGTTCGGCCGCTCCGGCGAAAGCGAGATCTGCATCGTCCACGTCGAGGCAGACTACTGCCATGGACGGCACGGCGTTCGATCAATTGACCGACGAGCAACTGCGCAGCCGCAGGACCATCAAGTGGAACCTCTTCGGGCCCGACGTGTTGCCGCTGTGGGTCGCCGAGATGGACTTCCCCACCGCACCGGCGGTACTCGACGGCATCCGGTCCTGCGTCGCCAACGAGGAGTTCGGCTATCCGCCGGTAGACGACGAGTTGCCAAGGGCGACCGCCGACTGGTGCCGGCGCCGCTACGGCTGGCGGGTTTCACCGGATTGGGTTCGGGTGGTCCCCGACGTGGTCAAGGGCATGGAAACCGTCATCAACTTCCTGACCAGACCTCAGAGTCCGGTCGTGCTGCCCGTCCCCGCATACATGCCGTTCTTCGACATCCTTGCGGTTACCGGCCGTCAACGGGTGGAAATCCCGATGCTGCAACACGATTCGGGCCGCTACGTGATGGATCTGGAGGCGCTGGACGCCGCATTCGCCGACGGAGCCGGATCGCTGATCCTGTGCAATCCGAACAATCCGCTGGGCACCGCCTTCCAGTACGACGAGCTACGCGCGATCGTGGATATCGCGGCGCGCTACAAGGCGCGGGTGATCGCCGACGAGATCCACGCGCCGCTGGTCTATGGACGCCCGCACGTCGCCGCTGCCTCGGTGTCCGACACGGCCGCCGACACCGTCGTCACATTGGTGTCGGCCTCGAAGGGCTGGAACCTGCCCGGGCTGATGTGCGCACAGGTGATCCTGTCTAACCCGCACGATGTCCGCGACTGGAACCTGATCAACAAGGTGCACAAGATGGGCGCGTCCACCGTCGGTATCCGCGCCAACATCGCTGCCTACAACGATGGCGCCGGCTGGCTCGACGAGCTGCTGATCTACCTGCAGAAAAACCGCGACCACCTGGCTGCGGCCCTGCCCGAACGGTGCCCGGGCCTGAAGATCAACGTCCCGGAGGCCACCTACATGTCCTGGGTTGATTTCCGGGCGCTGAACTTGCCGACCGAACCCGCAGAGCATCTGCTGTCCGAGGCCAAGGTGGCGCTGAACCCCGGCATTCCGTTCGGCGCCACGGTGGGCTCGGGTTTTGCACGGCTGAACTTCGGCACCACCCGGGCAATCCTCGACCGCGCGATCGACGCGATCGCCGCCGCCGTAGGCGCATGACGGCGCCGGCGGAACCGAACCGCTACGGTGGCGGCATGTCGTGTATGTTCTGTGCGATCGTCGCCGGGGAAGCGCCGGCCATCCGCGTCTATGACGATGACGGCTACCTGGCCATCCTCGACATCCGTCCGTTCACCCGCGGGCACACGCTGGTGGTGCCCAAACGGCACACGGTCGACCTCACCGACACCGCTCCGGAGACGCTGGCCGACATGGTGGCGATCGGACAGCGGATCGCCAAGGCGGCCCGCAGCACCGAATTGGCCGACGCCACCAACATCGCGCTCAACGATGGGCCCGCCGCCTTCCAGACCGTGCTGCACATTCACCTGCACGTGCTGCCGCGGCGAAACGGCGACAAACTGTCGGTGGCCAAGGGGATGCTGCTACGCCGCGACCCCGACCGCGAATCCACCGCTCAGATCCTGCGGGAGGCGTTGGCGCGGATCGACGCCGGCCGGTAATACTGGGTGAATGGCCCTTCCGTCGTTCGTCGAACAGAGTCTGCTGCCGCAGGTATTACGCATACACGACGCCGTCTATCGCAATACCAACGGCTGGATCGGGCATCGGACGCTGGGAGTTCCCAGCCTGCTGCTGCACACAGTCGGCGCCAAGACCGGCAAGGCCCGGACCACGTCGCTGACTTATGCCCGCGACGGCGATGCCTACCTTGTCGTCGCCTCCAAGGGTGGTGACCCGAAAGCGCCCGGCTGGTATCACAATCTGAAGGCCAACCCGAACGTCGAAATCAACGTCGGGCCGAAGCGTCTCCGGGTCACAGCAAAACCCGTACTGCCGGATGACCCGGACTATGCCCGGCTGTGGCAGATCGTCAACAAGAACAACGGCAACCGGTACGAGGGATACCAGAGCCGGACCTCACGGCCAATTCCGGTGATCGCGCTGACGCCTCAGCGCGGGCGGTCACCGGGATAGTCCTGCGATGGCCGCGGCCCGGCCGAAGACGTCGTCGAGCATCTGCGCGGTCAGCTTGCCGGTGAACGTGTTCTGCTGGCTGGGGTGGTAGCAGCCCAGCAGCTCCACCTCCCCGTGGGCGGCAACCAGGGTCGCCGCGGCGCCGTGGCCGAACTTCGGCTGCGGGCGCGGAACCCGGCCACCTGCGGAGCGGACCATGTCCAACGACGAACGCCAGCCGAACAGCCCCAGCGCGACGATGACCCGCGCGTTGCCGCCGGTCAACCGCCATTCGGCAGTCAGCCACGGCGCGCACGTCGCCCGCTCGGCGGGCGTCGGCGCGTTGTCGGGCGGCGCGCAGCGCACCGCGGCCACCACCCGACTGCCGTTGAGCACCAAGCCGTCGGCGGCATCCACACTGATCGGCGAATTCGCTAAACCGGCCCGATGCATGGCCGCGTACAGCACATCCCCGGACCGGTCGCCGGTGAAGACCCGACCGGTCCGATTGCCGCCGTTCGCGGCCGGGGCCAGCCCGACGATCATCAGCCGCGGACGCTCGGCCCCCCAGCCCGGCACCGGTCGGCCCCAATAGGGCTGGTCGGCAAATGACCGTCGTTTGGTCGACGCGACGTGTTCTCGCCACTCGACCAATCGTGGGCAGGCCCGGCACACCGACACCTCGGCGTCGAGCTGGGCCGGTGATTCGACGGCCAGAGCCATCGCAGCCACTTGCGCCTGCGTCGACGCCACCGCGGTGCGGACGGTCGCCGGATCACCGGGCCAGCCGGCGCCGGGCGGCACCGGTGAGTCGAAGAGCGCTCCGGTACGGGGATGGGCGAGGCTCACCGCTCTACTGTGCCTTCAGCGTCGGGCGAAGGCGGGCTGCGTGTTCGGGGCGGGGGCCGACGGCGAGCACGGCGGCGTGCGTCGGATCCCTTGGCGATCGGGTAGGCCAGCTGATCGACTCGGCCGCACCCATAGCTGGCAACGCTATCCGTAGGATCGCCTCCATGGGCGCGGACGTGCTGGCCGGCTTGATCGCCGAGCTACCCGACGGCATGGCGGTCACCGACCCCGCGGTGACCGAGTCGTACCGACAAGACCGGGCCTTCGACCCGTCGGCGGGAAAGCCGATGGCCGTGGTGCGCCCGCGGCGTACTGAGGAAGTGCAGACGGTGATGCGGTGGGCCAGCGCTCATCACGTCCCGGTAGTGACACGTGGCGCGGGTACTGGCCTGTCCGGAGGCGCCACCGCCGTGGATGGCGGGATCGTCATATCCACCGAGAAAATGCGCGACATCACCGTCGACCCGGTCACCCGCACCGCGGTGTGCCAACCGGGACTGCTCAACGCCGAGGTGAAAAAGGCGGTCACCGAGTTTGGGCTGTGGTATCCGCCCGACCCGTCGTCGTATGAGATCTGCAGCATCGGCGGCAACATCGCAACGAACGCCGGCGGACTGTGCTGCGTCAAGTACGGCGTCACCACCGACTATGTGCTCGGTGTGCAGGTGGTGCTGGCCGACGGCACGGCGGTCCGGCTGGGTGGACCGCGGCTCAAAGACGTGGCCGGGCTGAGTCTGACTAAGCTGTTCGTCGGCAGCGAAGGCACCCTGGGGGTGATCACCGAGGTCACGCTGCGGCTGGTACCGCCGCAGCACTCGGTGAGCACGGTGGTCGCCAATTTCGCGTCCGTGGAAGCCGCCGCCCAAGCGGTGCTCGCGGTGACCGCGCGGCTACGCCCGGCGATGTTGGAGTTCATGGACGCGGTCGCGATCAACGCGGTCGAAGACAAGCTGCGGATGGGCCTGGACCGCGGCGCTGCCGCACTGCTGCTGGGCGCCTCCGATGAAAGGGGGCACGCGGCCGCTGACGACGCCGAATTCATGGCCGCTGTGTTCACCGAATACGGTGCGACCGAAGTGTTTTCGACCTCCGATCCGGACGAGGGCGAGGCGTTCGTCGCTGCCCGCCGGTTCGCGATTCCAGCGGTGGAGGCCAAAGGCCCGCTGCTACTCGAGGACGTCGGCGTGCCGCTGCCCGCGCTGGCCGACCTGGTCGCCGGCATCGCCCGTATTGCCGCCCAACGCGAGCTGACGATCTCGGTGATCGCGCATGCCGGTGACGGCAACACCCATCCGCTGATCGTTCACGATCCCGCCGACTCCGCGATCAGCGAGCAAGCCGGGCTGGCATATGGCGAGATCATGGACCTTGCCTTGCGCCTCGGCGGCACGATCACCGGCGAACACGGCGTCGGCCGGCTGAAGCGGCCATGGCTGGCCGGCTATCTCGGACCCGAGGCAATGGCGCTGAATCGCCGGATCAAAGACGCGTTGGACCCGCTCGGCATCCTGAACCCTGGCGCGGGCGTCTGAGTCACTTGTGCCACAGGCCGCGTTTTGCAGCGGGCACACTTTCTGCCCACCTCAACGCGCTGCACCTGCTACGCCGCGACAGTACGTCGGCTTCCGCTGCACGGCGGACGAGTAAGCCTGCCTGTTTACGCTGGCCCGACATGAGTGCTATTGGCTCCCAAGGTGTTTGTCGTGCGTTGGAGGCCATGGCTCGACAGCGACAGGTCGGTGGCAGCCGTTCTCAGCTTGGTCTGTAGCAGGTGAAGCAGGCCGACTTTTCATGACAATGGCGGCGGTCCCGCCAGACGTCATCGTCGAGATCGTCGATGTCGACGAGGCGGGCATCGTATGGGCCGGAGGTAGCTATGTGCGACGTCCACTGTCGGTCCCGTTCCGGGTCGCGTCGTGATGGCGGCCAACGACTGGCTTTCGGATCGTCGCACCGAGGTGGCGGCCGATCGGATTCTCGACGCCTCGTCCCGATCGTGGTGCCGATCGGGAAGGCGGCACCCGCGTAAAACGATGCAGCAGCCATGCCAACGGGATGGTCAACACCAGCGTCGCCGCGAACAGCCCAGGCATCGAACCGGTGTAGACGTGATCCCGCATCACGTAGGCCATCGCGATTTCCATTGTCACCAAGTGGATCAGGAAGATCTCGTAGGAGATCTCCCCGAGCCACACCATCGGCCGGGTCGCGAGGAACCGGGCATACCAGCCCTGGTTACCCAGCACCAAGGGCGCCACGGTCAGTGCGGCGATTGCGGCGTAGAACACCGCTTTGTACAGCGCTTGCGACAGGCCGAGCGGCGATGTCGTCGGCGCCCCGGCGATCGGCGTCGAAGCGATGAAGTAGCAGATGGCGGCGAGCGGTAACGCGGCAAAGGCATAACAGCGCACCCGCATCGCCTGCAGTACCGTCAGGCTCATCCCGGCGAGGAACCAGATCAGGTAGGTGGGCAGCCACAGTCGCATCCCGTTCGGTACCGAGGTCGTGAGGTGCACCAAGATCAGCCATGCCGGAGAGATCAGCGCGAGCGCGCCGATGCCGACCAGCACCAACCTCGGCCGCCATTGCCGTCGGCATAGGACCACCAGTAGCAAGTACGCAAGCAGCGGCAGCACCACATAGAAAGCGGCTTCCACCGCCAGGCTCCACATCTGGGTCAGGCCCTGATGCAAAAACCCGGTCAAGTAGTTGCTGGTGTAGATCTGAGTCAAAGTCAGATTGCGCACCAGCCCGATCCACGTGTGCCCGGGGTTGGGTCCCGCGGTCCGAAAATGGTAAATGACGTAGGCCAGCAGCACGGTGACGACGTAGGCCGGCATGATGCGCCGAACCCGGTGCCAGGCGTAGCGGCGCACCGACGGCTGCGGACCACCGGTAGCCGCCGATTTCACCCATGGCCGAAACAACAGGAAGCCGGACAACGCAAAGAAAATCGGGACGCCCATTTCCATTCGGGAACACACCAGGCCGAAATAGCCTTCGATGTATTTGCCAGTGGTGTATGCCGCATGGGTCCCGACCACCAGCAGGGCGGCGACCGCACGGATACCCGTCAGCGAAGCGACTCGGTCGGGCCCGGAGACTTGTTCAAGTCCGCCCTGGACGGCCGTGGCGTCGGCTCTGGTCATCGGGCATGTTCCCGCCCTGCTCCGCCGCGATCACGACGCTTCGGACTGTCTCGGCCGCGCTCGGGTTGCAGATTGATCAGCACGCCGGAAATACGAGTGCGCTCAAGAGCTTTCAGTGTTTCGCGGGACAGTCTGGCCGGCAGCTCGACCAGTGAGAAGTCGGGCTTGACGGTGATGTGCCCGAAATCGCTGCGGTGCAAGCCACCTTCGTTTGCGATGGCGCCGACGATCGCGCCCGGGCCGACCTTGTGGCGCTTCCCCACCGCAATACGGTAGGTGGCGAACTCCTTCCTGGGATCCTCGCCCGCTTTGCGCGATGATTTGGCGGGCCGGTCCTCGCGTTGTTCGCGACGGCGGTCAGGTGGCGGCTCAGGTGCCATGAAGAAGGCTTCGCCGTCCCGCGATTGCAGCGCCAGCGCCGCCGCGATATCGGCCATCGGGACGTCGTGCTCGCGCTCGTAGTCCTCGACCAGGCTGCGGAACAATTCGATGCCCGCTGAGCCGAGGCTGTCGGTGATCGAATCGGCGAACTTCGCCACCCGCTGGGCGTTGACGTCTTCGACGCTCGGCAACTCGGCCTCGGTGAGCTTTTGCCGAGTTGCCTTCTCTATCGCCTTGAGCAGGTGACGCTCTCGCGGCGAGACGAAGAGCAGCGCGGCGCCCGACCGCCCGGCCCTGCCGGTGCGCCCAATCCGGTGCACGTACGACTCGGTGTCGTGCGGGATGTCGTAGTTGAGCACATGCGATATCCGCTCGACGTCCAACCCTCGGGCAGCCACATCGGTGGCAACCAGGATGTCTAATCCCTTTGAGCCGCCTTGCTTCAGCGCAGCGATAGTCCGCTCGCGCTGGCTCTGCGGGATGTCGCCGTTGATGGCCGCCGCGGAAAACCCCCGGGCGCGAAGCTTTTCGGCCACCTCCTCGGTAGCTTGCTTGGTGCGGACGAATACGATCATCGCCTCGAACGGCTCCACCTCCAGCACGCGGGTGAGCGCATCCATCTTGCGTGGGCCGCCGACCTGGATGTAGCGCTGCGAAATATTCTCAGCAGTAGCGGTTTTCGACTTGACGCTGACTTCGGTCGGGTCGTGTAGATACTTGGCGGTGAGTTTGCGGATCGCCGCGGGCATAGTCGCGGAGAACAGCGCGACCTGTTTGTATTCCGGCGTTTCCGACAGGATCCGTTCGACGTCTTCGGCGAAGCCCATGTTGAGCATCTCGTCCGCCTCGTCGAGCACCAGGTAGTCCACCCGGGACAGATCCAAGCTTCCGCGGCCGATGTGGTCGATGACTCGGCCGGGGGTGCCGACCACCACCTGTGCACCGCGCTTCAACCCGGACAGCTGCACCGCGTAGGACGCCCCGCCGTAGATCGGTAACACGTTGATCTGCGGCAAATGGGCGCCGTAGCGGCTGAACGCCTCGGCCACTTGGAGCGCCAGCTCGCGGGTCGGCGCCAGCACCAGCGCCTGGGTCACTTTGCTGCTGGTGTCGATCTTGGACAGGATCGGCATCGCGAAAGCGGCCGTCTTGCCCGTTCCGGTCTGGGCCAGGCCCACCACGTCCGACCCGGCCATCATTGCCGGAATCGTCGCCGCCTGAATCGGCGACGGCGACTCGTAACCGACGTCGGCAACGGCCTGCAAAACCGAAGGATGGATTTGCAGGTCGGCAAAGCTCGCGGTGGCGCTGTCCGGGGAGGCCATTTGAAAACAAAGTGTAGGGCGTGGTCAACCGATGCCCGGCCACGCCTGCCACGACGGCCGGCCTGGTCAAGGTACGGTGCGACCTTGTGTGGAGACGACACTGTGGTGTCCGACGGCTGACTGGGCTTGCCGCCGCCGCCCTCGTCGCCGCGACCGCGAGCGGCTGCGGATCGGGTGACTCGACCGTCGCCAAGACGCCGCAGGCCACGACGGCGCATCCCACCGCTGCGTCCCGCACACCCGGACCGTCGGCTCCCGGCGCGGCCCCACCGGGCACCAGCTCCGCGGCACCCGACCCGTGCGCGGTCAACCTCAGCTCGCCCTCGATCGCCCGCGCGGTATCGGAGCTGCCCCGCGACCCCCGCAGCCAGCAGCCGTGGAACCCCGAACCATTGGCCGGCGACTACAACGAATGCGCCCAGTTGTCAGCGGTGATCGTCAAGGCCAACACCAACGCCGAGAACCCGAACACCAGGGCGGTGATGTTTCACCTCGGCAAGCTGATACCGCCGCAAGGCGTGCCCGACATCTACGGATTCAACGGGATCGACACCTCGCAGTGCACCGGCGACACGGTGGCGCTGGTGTACTCCGGCGGCATCGGCCTGCCCAGCGTGGTGAAGTTCCGCTGGAACGGCAACGGGGTGGAGCTGATCGCCAACGGCGTGGGGTAGGCCGACGGCGCCGACTGGGGGCTGGAATATCTGTTCGGTGTCCTGGAGGGCGGACGGTCGGGGGCCTTTCATCCCCTGTGGGCCCATGACCGCCGCGACGAGCGGCAGGCATTGACCGACTTCCTCGCGCTGGTGGCCGAGCGACGCAGGCGGTTTCCGAACATGCACATCTACCACTACGCGTCCTATGAGAAGACGGCGCTGCTGCGCCTTGCCGGACGGCACGGTGTCGGCGAAGACGAAGTGGACGAGCTACTGCGCGGCGGCACGCTGGTCGACTTGTATCCGATCGTGCGCAAAAGCATTCGCATCGGTAGCGAATCTGTCGGCCTGAAGGCGCTGGAGCCGCTGTACATGGGGTCGCAGCTGCGCTCCGGTGAGGTGACGACGGCCGCCGACTCGATCACCCAGTACGCGCGGTACTGTCAGCTGCGCAGCAACGGCGAGCTCGACGAGGCTGCGACCGTGCTGAAGGAGATCGAGGACTACAACCTCTACGACTGCCGATCCACCCGTGCCCTACGGGACTGGCTGCTGATGCGGGCATTCGAATCCGGTATCACATCCGTTGGTGCCCAACCAGTTTCGGATGGCGGCCGCATCGAGCAACCTGATGCGCTGGTGGCCGTCCTCGCCGAGTTCACCGGAGTTGCCGAGGCCGGCGCGCGCACCCCCGAGCAGACGGCCGTGGCCCTGGTGGCCCGCGGCGCGCTCAACTCCGAGGTCTTTGCACTTTACGAGCCACCGGCCCCGCCCGGCATGACCGCTAACTCCGATCGACGGGGGGCGGGCCGCGCCACGGTGATCGAGGCCGACGACTGGACCGTACCGACCGAGGTAGTCGTCGTCGAACGAGTCCCTCAGGACGGCAATACCTTTCAGCAACTCCCGTGCGCTCTTACTCCTGGCCCGCCCATCCCGACGACGGCACTTCGGGAATCAATCCAATCGACGGCCGCCGACGTTGCCGCCGGACTGCCGCAACTCCCCCGCACCGCGCTACTCGATATTCTCCTTCGCCGCCCGCCTCGAACCCGCAGCGGCGCGGCGCTACCGAGGACTGGCGAAGCAATCGAGGACCGGAACCGGTTGAACGTGGCGATCAGCCGTGCGCAGTATGCGGCAGTGATCGTGCGTGCCGAGTCGTTGACCGACTATCTACCTGCCACGCCGGCGGGTTTGGTGGAGCTGGGTGCGTTCTTGGCCTTGACGGCCGTCGGGTACGCCGGCCGGCTAACTAATGGTCCCGGAACGGATGTCGCCCGTAGCCGGGGCAGGCGGCAACGTGTATTCGACGTAGTCGTCGTCATCGTCAAAGCCATCTTGGAAGCCCTGGAAGCCCTGGAAGCCCTGGACGGCATCGTCGTGAGAAAGGGTAGGCTTCAACCGAATCCGCTGCGTGCGCGCCTCAGAATCATCCTGGTGGTCGCCGCCGGCGCCGGCATGCGGCGGCCGGTCCTCGCCAGGTGCCGAGCCGGTGAACCCGATCATGAAGAGTGCCGCAGCCACGCCGAAAAGCGCGATGAACGCCGGCAGCAGCATCGACTGGGACATCGCCGCGGAGAACGGCTCACGCAGGAATCCCGGCAGCTGCAAGGCGGTACTCTCACCGCCCGGTGGACCGCCGTCGGGCATGGGCGGCATCTCAGACGTGATCCTCGATGTCATGAAGGAGGCCATGCCGGCGCTGCCCAGCACCGCGCCAACCTGCCGGGTCGCGTTGTATACACCCGAACCAGCGCCGGCCAGCCGCGGCGGCAGGTGGCGGGTCGCTGTGGCGGCCAGCGGTGCCCAGATGAACGCCATCCCAAAACCCAACGCAACGAACGGCAGAACCAGCTGCCAGATCGGCGCGGACGGCGTCATCGCGATCGAGAGCCACGTCAGGCCGATCGCCAAAACCGAAAAGCCGAAGCCGACCACCGACCGAGGGTGGGCGCGGTCGACGATCTTGCCGACGATCGGCGCAAGCAGACCACTGGTGATCGCCATCGGCGCGGTCAGCAGGGCCGACCGGGTCGGCGACAATCCGCAGACCTCCTGCGCGTAGAACATCAGCGGCAACACCATCGCGGTGGCCGCGAACCCGATTACGACCCCGGCGAGGTTGGCAAGACTGAAGTCGCGGTCGCGGAAGATGTCGAGTGGGATCAGCGGCTCGTCGGTGCCGATCGACTGCCAATAGACGAAGGCCGTCAGAAACCCTGTGCCGGCGACGAGCACCGCCCAGATCCACGGCGCCCACCCGCCGGACTGACCTTCCTGCAGGGCGAAGACGATCAGGAACATCGCCAGCCCCGACAATGCCACGCCAACCAGGTCGAATCGGTGTCTGTGGGTGGGCAGGACCGGCATCAGCCAAACCGCCAGCCCCAGGCCGATGATCCCGATCGGGACGTTGACGAAGAAGATCCATGCCCAGCCCAGAGCGTCGACCAGCACCCCGCCTGCCAGCGGCCCCACCAAGGTGGCGACGCCGGCGGTGGCACCCCACACGCTCATCGCCATCCCGCGCCGTTCCGGCGGAAAGATGCGGGTGATGACCGACAGCGTCTGGGGCGTCAGCACTCCAGCGCCAATGCCTTGGACGATGCGTGCGGCGATCAGCATCGCGACGGTACCCGACAAGCCGCACCACAGCGAGGCGACCGTGAAAACCGCGAGACCGGCCAGGTAGAGGTTTTTTGGACCGAACCGGTCGCCGAGTCGGCCGGCCGCCAGCAACGGAACCGCGTAAGCGAGCAGGTAGGCGCTGGTCACCCAGATCACCGTGTCGTAACCGCTGCCGAACTCGGTCATGATACTGGGGTTGGCGACGGCGACGATCGTGGAGTCAAGCAGGATCATGAAGAAGCCGACCATCATCGCCCACAGCGCGTCCCGAGGGCTTTCGGCTTTTCTGCGGTTGATCGCCCTGGCGCCGCCGGCGCGTCGGGTGCCCCCACCCGCGCGCCTGGAAGCAGTCGCCGAAGTCATGTCCATGCCTCTCTCGGGCCGCATCTTCCTGCCGGTCGCCGCCTGCCGCCACTCCAGATGGCCGGACCTGGCGAACCGGGAAACCCACGCAGCCACGAGAGCTCGGTCCGTTATTGCCAGCACGTCGCCCAACGCCACCAGCTCCGGGCCGCCACACCCGGACACGGTCGTCGACCGCACCCGCCGCGGCATCCCTGACACAGGGTATCGGCCATGGCAAGTGCGGCCACAAGCTGCGGGAACCCGTCGACCGGCATGCTTGTTTCCCGTTTGGTGCGTCAGCGCTAGCCTGAAGGCATTCCCATAGGACTTCCATGTAGGCCTCGGAGGCACCTAATGAGCGCCCGAAGGACGCATTCGGCGGACGACTGGCTGCCCGCCGCTACCAACGGCAAGCCCAAGAAATCCGCGCGCGCATTGGCGCACATCATCGAGCGCAGCACCCGGATCCAGGGCCCTGCGGCCACCGCATATGTGGAACGGCTTCGCCGTGCAAACCCTGGGGCCACCCCGGCCGTGATCGTCTCGAAGCTGCAAAAGCGGTATGTGGCCGCCGTCACTGCCAGCGGTGCAGCGGCGGGTTCGGCCGCGGTGCTGCCGGGCATCGGCACACTGGCGGTGCTGTCCGCGGTGGCCGGGGAGACGGCGGTGTTCCTCGAGGCGACCGCATTTTTCGTGCTGGCGACCGCGGCGGTTTACGGCGTTCCGGACCGAAACCGGGAACGCCGCCGAGCCCTGGTGCTGGCCGTGCTGGTTGGCGACGACACCAAGCACGCCCTGGGCGAACTGCTCGGATCACGGCGCACTAATGGTGCCTGGCTCTCCGAAGGCGTGGCATCGTTGCCGATGCCCGCGTTGGCGCAGCTGAATTCGCGATTGCTCAGGTACGCCGTCAGGAAATACACGCTGCGGCGCGGTGTGCTGCTCTTCGGCAAGATGTTGCCGATCGGTATCGGCGCCCTCATCGGCGCGATCGGTAACCGGTTAGTGGGTAAGAAGATTGTGCGCAATACCCGCAACGCGTTCGGCACGCCGCCCGTGCGGTGGCCGGTCACCCTGCATCTGTTGCCCACGGTGCGCGACGCGGGTTAACAGGCAACTCCGCACTGGGTTGGCCCGGCCTGGTCATGCCCGTGGCGGATTGTCGGCAAAGGGTTAGCCTTTTATGGGGCGGAAACACCTCGGAGCCGCGCAGGTGAGATGCTCCGACACCGGTTGCATGAAGGCGCAAGCGTCACAAGCGCGCTTGTCGGACCGAGGAATCGAGGCGAGCAGCTGCTGTGAGCAGTACGAGTTCACCATTCGGACAGAACGAATGGCTGGTCGAGGAGATGTACCGGAAATTCCGCGACGACCCCTCCTCCGTCGATCCGAGCTGGCATGAGTTTCTGGTCGACTACAACCCCGAACCAACGGGCGACGGTTCAACCACGGCTGATGCTGCGCCAGCGGCGGCTCCCCCCGCGCAGACTGCGCCCACCCCGACACCTCCACCGGTCACCACCGCCACCGCCGGCAACGGCGTGACCAGCGCTCCGACGACGCCAGCGCCTGCACGCCCCGTCGGCCCGGCACTGGCCGACGGTGATGAAGTCCAGGTGCTGCGGGGTGCGGCCGCCGCCGTCGTGAAGAACATGTCGATGTCGCTGGACGTGCCGACGGCTACCAGCGTTCGGGCCATCCCGGCCAAGCTGATGATCGACAACCGGATCGTCATCAACAACCAGCTCAAGCGGACCCGCGGCGGAAAGATTTCTTTCACCCATCTGCTGGGTTACGCGTTGGTGCAGGCGCTCAAGGCGTTCCCCAACATGAACCGGCACTACGCCGAGGTCGGCGGCAAGCCCAGCTCGGTGACGCCGGCTCACATCAACCTGGGCCTGGCGATCGATCTGCAAGGCAAAGACGGTAAGCGCTCGTTGGTGGTGGCGGGCATCAAACGGTGCGAAACCATGCGATTCGGGCAGTTCGTCGCCGCTTACGAAGACATCGTCCGCCGTGCCCGCGACGGCAAGTTGACCGCCGAAGACTTTGCCGGCGTGACGATTTCGCTGACCAACCCCGGCACGATCGGCACCGTGCACTCGGTGCCGCGACTAATGGCGGGCCAAGGCGCCATCATCGGCGTGGGCGCCATGGAGTACCCGGCGGAATTCCAGGGTGCCAGCGAGCAACGCATCGCAGAGCTGGGTATCGGCAAGCTGATCACGCTGACCTCGACCTACGACCACCGCATCATCCAAGGCGCGGAATCCGGCGACTTCCTGCGCACCATCCACGAGATGCTGCTGGCCGACGACTTCTGGGACGAGATCTTCCGGGAAATGGGCGTCCCGTATCTGCCGATCCGGTGGAGCACCGACAACCCCGACTCGATCGTCGACAAGAACGCCCGGGTGATGGAGCTGATCGCCGCGTACCGTAATCGGGGCCATCTGATGGCCGACATCGATCCGCTGCGCTTGGACAACACCCGCTTTCGCAGCCACCCCGACCTCGACGTGCTGACCCACGGCCTGACGCTGTGGGACCTCGACCGGGTGTTCAAAGTCAACGGCTTCTCCGGTTCCGAGTTCAAGAAGCTGCGCGATATCCTGGGTCTGCTGCGCGACGCCTACTGCCGCCACGTCGGTGTGGAGCACACCCACATACTCGACCCTGAACAGCAGGAGTGGCTGGAACAGCGCGTCGAGACCAAGCACGTCAAACCGACTGTGGCCCAACAGAAATACATTCTGAGCAAGCTCAACGCCGCGGAGGCGTTCGAGACGTTCCTGCAGACCAAGTACGTTGGCCAGAAGCGGTTCTCGCTAGAAGGCGCCGAGAGCGTGATCCCGATGATGGACGCGACCATCGACCAGTGCGCCGAGCATGGGCTTGACGAGGTGGTCATCGGCATGCCGCACCGAGGCCGGCTCAACGTGCTGGCCAACATCGTCGGAAAGCCATACTCCCAGATCTTCTCGGAATTCGAGGGCAACCTGGACCCGGCACAGACGCAGGGCTCCGGCGACGTCAAATACCACCTCGGCGCCACCGGTGTGTATTTGCAGATGTTCGGCGACAACGACATTCAGGTCTCGCTGACCGCGAACCCGTCGCACTTGGAGGCGGTCGACCCGGTGCTGGAGGGTCTGTGCCGCGCCAAGCAGGATCTGCTCGACCACGGCACCACCGACAGCGACACCGAGAAAGCCTTTTCGGTGATGCCGCTGATGCTGCACGGCGACGCCGCGTTCGCCGGCCAGGGCGTGGTCGCCGAGACGCTGAACCTGGCGAACCTGCCCGGCTACCGCGTCGGCGGCACGATTCACATCATCGTCAACAACCAAATCGGGTTCACCACCTCGCCGGAACACTCCAAGTCCAGCGAATACTGCACCGACGTCGCGAAGATGATCGGCGCGCCGATCTTCCACGTCAACGGCGACGACCCGGAGGCGTGCGTGTGGGTGGCGCGCCTGGCCGTGGACTTCCGGCAGAAGTTCAAGAAGGACGTCGTCATCGACATGCTGTGCTACCGGCGGCGCGGCCACAACGAGGGCGACGACCCGTCGATGACGAACCCGGCCATGTACGACATCGTCGACGTCAAACGCGGGGTCCGCAAGACCTACACCGAAGCGCTGATCGGCCGCGGCGACATCTCGCTGAAAGAGGCCGAGGACGCCCTGCGCGACTACCAGGGCCAGTTGGAGCGGGTTTTCAACGATGTCCGCGAACTGGAGAAGCACGGCGTCCAACCGAGCGCATCGGTGGAGTCCAACCAGATGCTCGCCACGGGACTCGCCACCGCGGTGGACAAGGCGTTGCTGGCCCGGATCGGCGACGCGTTCCTCGCCCTTCCGGACGGGTTCACCGCGCACACCCGCGTCACGCCGGTGCTGGAGAAGCGGCGGGAGATGGCCTACGAAGGCAAGATCGACTGGGCGTTCGGCGAACTGCTGGCGCTGGGTTCGCTGGTAGCCGAAGGCAAGTTGGTGCGACTCTCCGGCCAGGACACCCGCCGCGGCACGTTCTCCCAACGGCATTCGGTGATCATCGATCGGCGCACCGGCGAAGAGTTCACCCCGCTGCAGTTGTTGACCACCGACCGCGACGGCAACCCGACCGGTGGCAAGTTCATGGTTTACGACTCGCCGCTGTCGGAGTATGCGGCCGTCGGCTTCGAATACGGCTACACCGTCGGCAATCCGGACGCACTTGTCTTGTGGGAAGGGCAGTTCGGCGACTTCCTCAACGGTGCGCAGTCGATCATCGACGAGTTCGTCAGCTCGGGCGAGGCGAAGTGGGGGCAGCTGTCCAGTGTGGTGCTGCTGCTCCCGCACGGGCATGAGGGCCAGGGTCCCGACCACACCTCCGGCCGCATCGAGCGTTTCCTGCAGCTGTGGGCGGAGGGTTCGATGACGATCGCTGTGCCGTCGACCCCGGCCAACTACTTCCACCTGTTGCGCCGGCACGCCCTCGACGGTGTGCAGCGCCCGCTGATCGTGTTCACGCCAAAGTCCATGCTGCGCAACAAGGCCGCGGTCAGCGACATCAAAGAGTTCACCGAGGACAAGTTCCACTCGGTGCTTGAGGAGCCCACCTACGACGAAGGCGTCGGCGACCGCAGCGCGGCGACCCGAATGCTGCTGACCAGCGGGAAGCTTTACTACGAGCTGGCGGCGCGCAAGGCCAAGGACAACCGGGACGACGTCGCGATCGTTCGCATCGAACAGCTCGCGCCGCTGCCGCGCGCCCGACTCAGCAAAACGCTGGACCGCTATCCGAACGTGACCGAGTATTTCTGGGTGCAGGAGGAGCCGGCCAACCAGGGCGCGTGGCCCCGCTTCGGCCTGGAGCTGCCCGAGCTGTTCCCCGACAGGCTCGCTGGGATCAAACGCATTTCGCGCCGTGCCATGTCAGCGCCGTCGTCGGGCTCATCGAAGGTGCACGCTGTCGAACAGCAGGAAATCATCGACCTGGCGTTCGGCTGAGCCGCAGCCGCCAAAGTCGTGCGCACGAAAGTGCGTCTACCGTCATGGTTGCCGAGTGGCAACGTCGCTAGCAACACTCTCGCGGCGCGAGCCGCCTAGCGGTGGTAAGGCGTACACCGAACCGGTGCCGTTGCGCGCGCCGGTGCCGTTGCGCGCGCCGCTGCCGTTGACTGTGCCATTGCGGGTTGCCGGCACCGCGATTTCCACGGTGTCGGCGTTGCCAACGCGATCGCCGCCGCGAACCGGACGAGCCCTACGAGCCGGACGGGAGTAGATGTTCATCGGCCACCAGCACCAGCGTCCGAGCATCGCCGCGATCGCCGGCGTCATGAACGAGCGAACGATCAGGGTGTCGAACAGCAGGCCGAGCCCAATTGTGGTACCCACCTGGCCGACAGCGAGATTGTCGCTGACGATCATGGCGGCCATCGTGAAAGCGAACACCAGGCCCGCGGCCGTCACCACCTTGCCGGTGCGACCCATCGCGCGAATGATGCCCGTCTTCAGCCCGGCGCTCTTCTTTGAACCGGGCGACCAACATCAGGTTGTAGTCAGACCCCACCGCCAACAAGATGATGACCGACATCACCATCACCAGCCAGTGCAGTGGCACGCCGATAATGTACTGCCACATCAACACCGATAGCCCGAACGACGCCCCCAACGAAAGCGCCACCGTGCCGACGATGACCAACGCCGCAACCAGGCTGCTCGTGACGATCGGCATGATGACGAAGAAAATGCACAGCGAGGAGATGCCGGCGATCAAGAAGTCGTAGTGCGACGCGTCTTTGTAGTCTTTGAACACTGCCGCAGTGCCGGAGATGGAGATCTTGGAGTCCTCCAGCGCGGTGCCCTTGAGAGCCCATGCGCGCCGTCGCCTTCACCGACGCCGCATCGGAGACGTTCAGCGAAACAGCGTGCTGTTTGGCGACCTGCTCCAGTGCGGGAACCCCGGCCGCTCACCAGCAAGGTTAGCGCCAGCCAACCGAGGATGATCGGCACCGCAAATTTGCGGACCGGCCCGGCTACCCAGCCCTGTCTGACGCGCTCGCACGGCACGCGATGGTTGCTCATCCGTGCCTCGCCGGCACCAAGACGCCGCGACCGGCGACCCCGGCCCGTCCCCAGCATCTGACCGGGGTATCGGACTGGCTAGCCCTACCCACGCCAGCGCTGCAACGATCGGCATTCTCCTCCACCCGTCCCGAACGCCTAGCGGCGCGTCGCCACGAGCGCGACCAGTATTGATGAGTAAACCATGCCGCGACCGATCCGCGTCAGGTTCGCTGCGCGCAATCTCTTGACATCGCCGGCCCCGCGTTAGCCGGCCGGCTCTCACCGAAGACCGAGCAGCTCAGGCTATCGCGTAGTCCGACAACGGGAATCGGTCCTGTTCCTTGACGGCGCTGCGCACCGATGTCGGCCGGAAGAGTGGGGCTTCGCCCTTACCGGTGCGGTCCCTGAACCAATACGACCGCGAATTCGCGCAGCTGCCTAGGTTGAACACCGAATCCTCGAGCAGGGTGGTCATCCGATCCATGAAGCGGGCGTTGGCCGCTTCGGTAACCTCGAAGGTGCGGGCGCCGCGCCGCTGGAGCTCGCTGAACAATCGGTCCATGTGGCGCATCTCGTATTCCACCGCGTCAAACCACGACAACCCCACCCACGCATACGGGCCGGCCATCGTCAAAAAGTTGGGGAAATAGGGCGCCGAGATGCCTTCGTAGGCCTGGAAACTGGTTTCGCGCCACCATTTTCCGAGGTTCCGTCCCTCCCGGCCGATCACCTCGATCGCCGGCATATTGGCCTCCCACACGTTGAACCCGGTCGCCAGCACCAGGGTGTCGATGAACCGTTTGGCGCCGTCTTTCGCGACGATCCCGTCGGGCTCGATCCGCTCGATGCCGTTGGTTTCCAGATGCACATGCGGCTTGGCGAACGCCCGATAATAGGTGTTGGACAATGTCGGCCGCTTGCAACCGAAGTCGAAGTCCGGGTTCAGCTTGCGCCGTAGCTCCTTGTCACGGATCGACAGAAATCGAAGAATTTTGGACAGCCCTTCGCCGGTTCGATTGAATCCCTTGAAGTACCGGAATTTCCACATCGCGACCACCATCAGGAAATCCACGCTATTGTCGGTGAACCATCGCAGGACGCGCTGGGTGACTGGCACCCGAGCGAAGAGCCGTTGCACCGCAGGCGCGAAGCCGAAGTCGATCTTGGGCAGCACCCAAATCGGCGTGCGCTGATACACGGTCAGCTCGGCGACTTCCTTGGCCAACTCGGGAATCAGCTGGACACCGGTGGAACCGGTGCCGATAATGCCCACGCGGCGTCCCGTCAACGAGTAACTGTCATCCCAGGCCGCGCCATGGAGTATCCGACCGGTGAACGTCTCGATACCGGGAATATCGGGGGTATGCGGCTGGGACAGGTAACCGGTCGCGGCGATCAAGAACTGCGCGCTCAGCGTCTCACCGCCGGCGAGCGCAACCCGCCATACCCCGGCGTCCTCGTCCCATCGGGCGCCTTGCACCACGGTGTTGAACCGCATGAAGCGGCGCACATTGTACTTCGCGGCCACATTCTCGGCGTAGCGCTTCATTTCGGCGCCCCGCGCATACAGCCGCGACCAACCCGGATTCGGCTCGAACCGGTAGGAATACGAAGGCGACGCGACATCGCAGGCAAGACCCGGATAGTGGTTGACGTGCCAGGTTCCGCCCAGATCGTCTTCCCGGTCGACGATCAGGATGTTGTCGTAGCCCAGCCGGCTGAGCTGGATTGCCGCGCCGATACCGCCGAAGCCCGCCCCAACGATGATGGCGTCGAATCGCTGTCCACCCATGGCGTCACACGATACCTGCCACCGCACCGAGACGGCCCACCCAGGCATTCGCCCGGCGTCGGCCTCGCCGCCCTACCGGCGGCGGCGCCAATGCCCCACGGACAGGTGCGTGACGTGCGACTCGCCGGCACAGACGCCGCGGACGCCGCGCTCGGGGACGGTGCCGCGCTGGTGATTGGCGGCAGCGGTATCCCGATTCCGCCGCAAACCTATGTCGACGCCGCCGACACGATGTACCTGCAGCCGCGCGGCTTCACCGGCATCCCGCAAGCCCTGGACACCCCGGAGGGCTTCTACCCCACCACCGGCGTCGACAGCCCTGACCGCCGACGCCTCCGAAGCTCAAGGCGCCCAGATCCTCGACGGGGCGATCACCGGCCAGATAGCCAGCGGAGACGTCGACTACGACGGCTTCGCCGACTTCCCGCAGTAGCCGATCGACCCGTTGTCTGACCTGAACGCCTTCGCGGGCATGATCTACGAGCACCTGACCTACTTGGACCTCGACCCCGCGCAGACCGGCGACGCGATTCCGCTGCAGACTGCCGGCGACACGCTCACCGACTACTGCATGATGCCGGTCGCAGATCTGCCGCTGCTCAAGCCGCTGCGGTTGATCCCCTTCGTCGGCAATCCACTCGCCGACCTGCTGCAACCTAATGAGTATTAGCGGGTCCGGCCTTCGGGCAGACTTGCTACCGGTAGCGGCCGGTGGGTGAGCACTGATGCCTCCTGGATTTCGAGTCCTGATGTCAGATCGTCGCCCCCACCGGTTCGCCCGGGAGAAGGGATCGCTGATGGGATGTCGTGCCCGCCCCGCGTGGTGTGAGCACTGCTTCATTAGGTCGCCGAGAGCTCTCCCGCACGCTGCCGGCTGTAACCCGGACAACTGCAGACAGGAGCGAGGAGTGGCGAAATTGCTGTACGTGGGCGACGATTGGGCGGAAGATCATCACGACGTCGAACTGATGGACTCGGCGGGACGCAGGCTGGCCAGGGCGCGGCTGCCCGAGGGCGCGGCCGGGATCGCGCGGTTGCACGCGATGATCGGCGCCGAGCTGGGCGCCGACGCCGACATGGCCGAGGTGGCGATCGGAATCGAGACCGACCGGGGCCCGTGGGTGGCCGCGCTGATCGCGGCCGGATACACCGTGTACGCGGTGAACCCGCTGTCGGTGGCCCGGTACCGGGAGCGGCACAGCGTCTCCGGCGCCAAGAGCGACCCGGCGGACGCACACACGCTGGCCGACATGGTCCGCACCGACTCGCACCAGCTGCGCCCGGTGGCCGGCGACAGCGCGGCAGCCGAGGCGGTGAAAGTTGTTGCCCGCTCGCACAAGACGATGATCTGGGACCGCACCCGCCACACCCAGCGGCTGCGGCACGCGCTGCGCGAGTACTTCCCCGCCGCGCTGGAAGCCTTCGACGATCTCGACGCGGCCGATGCGCTGGAACTGCTCGGCAGAGCTCCCGACCCCGCGTCGGCGGCGAAGCTGAACCGCAGCCAGATCCGGGCCGCGCTCAAACACGCCGGTCGCCGCGACATCGACACCAAGACCAGCCGGATCCAGGACGCGCTGCGCGGCGAGCAGCTCGGCCGCGACCCGGTGATCACCACCGCGTACGCGGCTGCCACCCGCTCGATCGTGGCCGTGCTCACCACCCTCAACGAGCAGATCGCGATCCTGCAAGAGCAGGTGGAGGAGCATTTTCACCGGCACCCGGACGCTGAGATCATCCTGTCGCAGCCCGGCCTGGGACCGATCCTCGGCGCCCGGGTGCTCGCCGAATTCGGCGACGACCCAGCACGGTACGCCGACGCGAAGGCCCGCAAGAACTACGCCGGAACCAGCCCGATCACCCGCGCCTCCGGCAAGAAGAAGGTCGTGCTCGCGCGGTTCGTGCATCAGGACAGGCTCATCGACGCGCTGATGACGCAGGCGTTCTCCGCGCTGCGCGCCTCGCCCGGCGCACGCGCCTACTACGACAAGCAACGCGCCCGCGGCCTCGGCCACAACCCCGCGCTGCGCCAGCTCGCCAACCGGCTCGTCGGAATCCTGCACGGCTGCCTCAAGACCCGCACGCTCTACGACGAAGCCACCGCCTGGCCGTCCCACAATCAAGATCAACAAACCGCCGCTTGACATTTAAGCTCCTGGGATGTCTGACATGACGGTGCTGGTGAATCTGGGATACGGCGGCATCGCCGACGGGTGGAGCCAGGGACCGGCCAATGCGGACGTGCTGACGGCGCTGGCCAACGGGATACCGCAAGGCATCCACGCCGCCGTCGCCGACCTGGAGAATCCGGCCAAGTACCCAAATCCCGGCCCTGCTGGACAATCCGACGCTGGCGCCGCTGGTGGACGCGGCCTACACTTCGGGGCCGATCGACACCTTGACGCCGACGTCGTCGCAACTCACCCAGGCGTTGCTCGGCGGCAGTTTCCCGGTTTCCTACGCGACGTTGCTCTCGTCGCCGGCCGCGCTGGTCGATGACATGACCAGTACGCTCTCGGCTGATGCTGCGAGCCTGCTGCCGATCGCGGACACCGCCAATACGCTGACCACGTCGCTGCCCGCCTATGACATGTCGCTGTTCGCCGACCAAATCGAGGCCGGTAACCTGCTCGGCGCAATCGGCGACCCGATCGCCGCCGACGTCGCGTTGATCCCGTTCGCGCTCTTCCTGGGCGTCGGGCCGCTCACCGACGCGGTGCAAGGCGCCCTGCTCAACATCGCGAACCTGATACCGTAGTTCGCGGGGCCGAGCAGTCAACTGGCGGCAAGAGCATTTTGTGCCCAACGAAGCACGTGTGCCGGACAACGCGAGCGCTGGAGGGGAGGGTTTGAAATGCCGGTCGTACTGGGCGATGTCTGCTGGACACTCGGCGCCGTAGTGCTGCTGCTGGTGGTGTGGGCGCGCGTGGTCAGGCGCTGGAGACGCAACATGGACGTCTCCGGCGACCCCGAGTACGCCGCCAACTTGGCGACCCTGTCCGAGGCGTCGGTGCGCCGTCACTTCAATCCCTACACCGACATCGACTGGGAACGCCCGGATTTCTCCGTCCGCAAAAACGACCCCCGCTGGGTGCTGTCGACAACCGATCTGCTGGGGCAGCACCCCTGGTATCGGGCGCAACCGCTGGAAAAGCAGATCGAGATCGGCCTGTGGCGCCAGGCCAACACCGCGAAGATTTCGCTGCAGCTAGAGAGCATCCTGATCCGCGGTTTGGTGCACTACACGTTCTGGGTGCCCAACGGATCACCCGAGTTCCGCTACTGCACCCACGAATCCATCGAAGAGTGCCACCACACCATGATGTTTCAGGAACTGGTCAACCGGATAGGGATGGATGTCCCGGGCATGCCGCGATGGCTGCGCTGGATATCACCGGTGATCCCGCTCTATGCCGGGCCGCTTCCGGGCACGTTCTTTTTCGGGGTGATGGCTGGTGAGCTGCCCATCCACATCATGCAAAAGAGCATGCTGCGCCAAGACAATCCGCCGCATCCGATGATGGAGAAAGTGATGGCGATCCACGTCGCCGAGGAATCCCGTCACATCTCCTTCGCCGACCAATTCCTTGCTAGACGTGTGCCGAATATGGTGCGGCGCAGCCGGTTCGCGCTGTCGCTGTACGTGCCGATCGTCATGCGGGTGCTGTGCCAAGCGATCGTCGTGCCGCCGCGCAGCTTCTTCAGGGAATTCGACGTCCCGCGCTCGGTGCGCAAAGAGTTGTTCTTCGATGCGCCCGACGCCCGTCAAGTGCTGCGCGATATGTACGGCGACGTGCGGATGCTGTGCGCCGACGTGGGGCTGATGAATCCCGTGGCAGTGATGCTTTGGCGTATCTGCAAAATCAACGGACAGCCGTCGCGCTATCGCGGCGAGCCGCAGCGCGCACATCGGCCAAGCCCGGCTAGCGCTGCCTAAATCCTTTGCCGCACAACATATTTATGGTTGTTTGCCGGCCTCCTACACCGGGCTTGACTTCAACTCCGCGGGATGGAGGACGAATTCTGCCGGCAACGCCACCAGCTTCCCGGCCTGAATTTCGTGCATGGCGACGCCGAGAACCTGCCCTTCGGCGGCGAATCCTTCGACGCGGTGATCAACGTCGATGTCGACCGCCACGATGATGGGACCACCTTGACCAGGGTTTAGCCAGCCTCATTGGACCACCCGTTTGCCAGTTATGGGACCACCGGCGTGTCGCGCCGGCGGCCGCTCGATTACTGGGTCGGATCGCTTCATGTCAATCGATGTGAAGGAGGTCCGCTGAATGTATCGGGAGGTTTCGGTGATCGAGGTACGTGAGCTGTTGCGGGTGTGGATGTCAGGGGCCGGCTTGCGCCGGGTGGGTGCGTTGGCCGGGGTGGACCGCAAGACCGCACGCGACTATACGAACGCGGCGGTGTTGGCGGGGCTGGACCGGGGCGGTGATCTGGATCAGCTCACCGACGAGTTGATCGGCGCGGTGATCGAGGCGGTGCGTCCGGGCCGGCCAGATGGCCACGGGCAGGCGTGGGAAGTGTTGCGCGCCAACCATGATCAGATCGTCAAGTGGGTGGAAGAAGATCTGACGGTGGTCAAGATCTGCGACTTGTTAGCCCGTCGCGGCATCATGGTGCCGCAGCGGACCCTGCACCGGTGCTGCACACAGTGCACTGACTATCGGGGCCGTCGGGCTGCTGGCACGGTGCCGGTGATCGACGGTGAGCCCGGCGTGGAGTGCCAGATCGACTTCGGGAAGATGGGCAAGATCTTCGACGCCGAATCGGGGCGCAACCGGGTGGTGCACGCGTTGATCTTCACCGCGGTCTACTCGCGGCACATGTTCGTGTGGCTGACGTTCAACCAGACGCTAGAAGCGATCATCGCCGGCTGTGAGGCGGCCTGGGCATTCTTCGGCGGCGTCTTTAAGGTGTTGATCCCCGATAACATGACACCTATTGTGCCCAAGGCGGATTCGGCCGATCCGCAGTTCAGTATAGGGTGGACGGAGTACTCGCAGACCCGCGGATTTTTCACCGACCCGGCCAGGGTGGCCCACCCGTGCGACAAGCCGCGAGTGGAACGCATGGTGCAGTATGTGCGCGGCAACTTTTTCGCCGGTGAAGATTTCACCGATCTGGCCGACGCCCAGGCCCGAGCGCAAGCGTGGTGTGCCGATAAGGCCGGCCAGCGTATCCACGGCACCACCTGCGCCCAACCGGCGGTGGTGTTCGCCGAGTGTGAGGCCGCGCTGCTGCTGCCCGCCCCGGTAGCGGTCTACCAGGTGCCGATCTACGCCCAAGCCAAGGTCCACCGCGACTACCACATTCAGGTCGGCCGGGCCTTGTATTCAATCCCGGAACACTTTCGGGGGCAAACGGTTTCGGTTCGCGCCGACGGGGAGTTGGTCAAGGCGTTCCACCGTGGAAAGCTGGTCAAGACCCATCCCCGCCAGCCCGCCGGCGGACGTTGCACCGACCCGGCTGATCTGCCCGCCGACAAGATCGGCTACGCGATGCGCGACCTGACCCGGCTGATCACCACCGCCGCCGGCCACGGGACCGATATCGGCAGCTACGCCGAACGCCTGCTCGACCACCAACTGCCCTGGACGCGGATGCGGCAGGTGTATCGGCTGTTGGGGCTGGTCAAACGCTACGGCCCGGCCCCGGTGAACACCGCCTGCGGGCGCGCTTTGGAACTTGATGTGGTCTCGGTGCCCAAGATCGCCGCCATGCTGGCGAAGGCCACCGAGAACACCCCCGCCGAGGCGCCGCGGGCGGCCACCGGGCTCGCGCCGGCCCGGTTCGCCCGCGACCCCAGCGAATACCGCAGCCAAGGCAGACAACGACCCGACTGGCTCAGCGTCATCGACGGCGGCGGCGCCACCCCAACCAGCGGCGACGAGAGCCGGGGGCAGTGATTCATCATGGCGACCAAACCCGTTGTCACCGATCCGATCTCGACTGACCTCAAGCGTGTGATGCGCCAGCTCAAACTCGGGCGCATGCTCGACACCCTGCCCGAGCGGCTCACCCTGGCCCACCAGCAGCGCCTATCGCACGCGGCGTTTTTGGAGCTGGTCCTCGCCGATGAGGCTCACCGCCGCGACAACAGCTCAGCCGCCCGCCGCGCCCGCGAAGCCGGCCTGGATGCGGCCATGCGCCCCGACTCCTGGGACGAGTCCGCCGCGGTGCGCTACGACCGCGCCCTGCGGACCGACCTGACCAGCCTGCGGTTTCTCGACGGCCCGCACGGCGCCCTGCTTCTGGGTCCGGTCGGGGTAGGCAAAACGCACCTGGCCACCACGCTCGGGCACATCGCCGCGCGCCGGCGCATCCCCACCCCGATGCTGCGCGCCGACGCACTGTTCAAGCAGCCCAAAGCATCCCGACTCGACAACAGCACCGAAGCCCAGATGCGCCGACTGGCCCAAATCCGGCTGCTGATCATCGACGACTTCGCCCTGCAGCCCATAGACGCCACCGCGGCCGCCGACTTCTACGAGCTTGTCGTGGCCCGCCACCAACGCGGCTCGACCGTGCTCACCTCCAACCGCAGCCCCGATAAATGGCTGGCCGTCATGACTGACCCGCTGCTCGCCCAATCGGCCGTCGACAGGATTACCTCGACAGCGCACGAACTGATCATCGAGGGCCAGTCCTACCGGCGCCGCCAAAAGCCCTCAGTTGACACCAGCCCCAACGACCGCCGATCATCCCCAATAAGCCAAACAGGCGGTCCATAGTTGCTGGCCAACCGGTGGCCCCATCCTCATGGCAAATGACAGCAGGGCGGCGTTGGCGGGCAGTCGGGTGGTGATGGTGGTGTCGGGCACCAGCAGCGGCCTGCCGTGGTAGGCGGCATCGCCGACGGCGTGGATTTGTTTGTGCGGGAACGTTTCCGCAAGCACGGTGAGCATCGCAGCGGCCAGCTCCACCGGGGAGGCGGCGCCTTTTCCGGCCCAGAGCCGAAACAGGATCGGCAGACACACTGGATGGTTACAGAACGGCAACCGGACCACGATCCCGGCGATCACCCACCGGTTGCCCCGGCCGAGTTTGGCCGGGCCTTGGGCGGCGCCGTCATGGGTCCAAAACGCGTGGTGGACCTTTTTGCCCCAGCGGCGAAACAGGGTGTCATCGACCGCGACGGCGATCGCAGCGCCGGCGTCGAGCAACCTGTCGACGATCAGCCGCGCGATCACCAGGCCCAGCCGATCGGTGTCCCAGACGTAGGTGGAGAAAAACCGGCACGCCGAGTGAAACGACACCAGCGCGGCCATTCCCGCCCCGGCGAGCATGCCGACCACGGTGCGCCGCGTCGTGCGGGCGACCAACCCGGTTGCCAGCAGCGCGAACATCGCAAACGTCGAGGACCGGCCAAACACCGGTCGCAGTGTCTGCAGCAGTTCGCGCCACGAGGACGGTAGGGTCAGCTTGGAAGCATCGGCGGCGTCTCGAACATCTGAGCGAGTACTATTCATCCGCCGATGCTTCGTCATGGTCACCGATCGATCACGCCGACACGCCGATCAGGTCACAATCGCCTCAGAAATCACACCCGCCACACTGATTAAACTGCGAAAGTCAAGTTACTGGGTATTTCGGCAAATACGAAACGGCCGCATCGACCCTCGAATGGACCCCCGATGGAGTCCCTATAGTTCTCCGGCATCGCCGCATTCGCTAAACGATCCGAGCACGAACTTCGGACCACGGCCGGAGTACGACGACGACCACGTTCGCTACCTCGACGAGTGAACGGGTGTCGGACGTAGGCGTTACCGTCCGGCCATGGCCGACGACCTCGCGTGGTTCACCTTGCTACCGCAGCCGGTGCAGGCCGCGCTACTGGTTAATCCGGGCGCCGCGCTGCCGTCGAGCCAGTCCGCGAGGCTGCCGCGGCTGTACCGCGCCACGTACGGGACCGCTGACCTGGCCACCGAGGCGTGGACGCTTCGGCCGCGGTACGCCGAACAGCTGTATTTGGTCAAACGCGCTGCTGGGCGTGCGGGCACGACTTACCGTTGAGCAAGGAACAGGAGGTGCCGCGATGAGCGAAGACGAAACCGAACTGGCTTCCTCTGAAAGCCCGACCGAGCACGCCCACGCATGGTCGGTCGACAACTGGGCCGATGACACAGTGCCCTATCTGGACGCGCGGCAACGGACGACGATCTGGCTGCGGGTGTGCGTAGCGTTGACCGCGATATCCGTCGCCGGGTTGATTGGGGTGCTGCTATTCGTGCTCCACGGCCGAACCGCCACTTCGCCCGCGGCGCCGGAAACCAGTACGACCCCCACCGCAGCCGCCTCAGCTCCGGTTGCGCAGAGGGAACCGGCGGCGCCCGCGGCGGTTCCCACTGTGACTGAGACGAAGACGATTCCTGCCGCGCCGGCCCCAGCGCCGGACCAAGCTTCGTTGCAGAAGTTCGTGATGTGCGGTGACGGCCGCGAGGGAGTCGTTGGTGGTCACACCAGTTGCCTGTTCGCTGAGAACGTGCGGCGCGCGTTCTATGCGGCCGATGACGGCGCCGATATCGTCGCCTACTCACCGGTGACGGGGGAGCGCTACGAGATGTCGTGCACCGCTGGGTACCGCGCGCATTTCGATGACGGTTCTCAGCGGATCGCCACGCGATGTGTTGGCGGCGACAACGACAGTGCCGAGGTTGTCATCTGGTGACACCCGTTCCGTCCGCGCCTTTTGGCGATGACCGGTAGCGTCCACTTCCGTGGAGGGTACGCAGATGCCGCCGCCGGGGTGGTATTCCGACCCGCGTGACCATGCCGCACAGCGATATTGGGATGGTCGGCGTTGGACGGACTCGAGTCGACGCGGAAACGCACCGATGCCGTATTTCGGCACCGCACCTAGGTCGCCGGTGCCACCAACTGTGCCGAGTTCGGGCATAAGCCAGCGCGCCAAAATTGCGTTAGCGATCGGGGGCGCCGTCGCAGCGGTACTGCTCATCCTCGTCAACGTCACCGATTATCAGAAGTCCAGAGACTGCGAGACTGGAACATTGGCAGATCGCCATCTCCCTGGGTGTCGTGACCGCCATCGGCGGGGTCGGCTACTTCTACTACCAGCGCGTTGAGGAACAGAAGGCTGAACAGAAGCGGCTTGCGGCCCGCGCCGACGCCGCGTACGCTGCCGACCCGGATAACTTCTTGCGCCCGCCCGAGGTGTTCGATAAGCCACCCCAGCCGCAGCCCCGAAAGGAGGAAGACTGATGATGCCCGACAACCAACCCCAACCGGCCAGGCAGAAACGCTGGCCGTGGATCGTCGGCGTCACCGCCGCCGTCCTCATCCTCGCCGGCATGTGCGGTGCCCACCACAGCGACACATCATCGTCGAGCAGCAGTAGCTCAAGCAGCTCGACCGACTCGTCAACGCTGGCCGTATCGACGCCCGCATCAACGTCGCAGGCACCGCCTATCGACCCGAATAATCCGCCGGTAATCTCGCACGACCGCGCCGATACAGATTTGCACGCGGCGTGGACCAAAGACGCTGACGGTACTGAACACGTCACAGTCCACGAGGACTCCGGTGAGGGCGACGCCAAGACCGATACGGTCGCAGTCCTCAAGGTCGCACAGCAGTACTTCCCCAACACGACTGTGGCTATCGTCTTTATGGGTTCTCTCTGTGACCCCTACGGCAACTGCCACGATGCCGACGTGCTGGACCTCGTCTATGACTCCACCACCATGGCGAAGTTCGATTTCAGCGGCGATTACTTTGAGCGCTGGAGCACTCAGGGGCAAGAGAATAAGAACAGGATCTGGGCGCTCGCCGATAGCTGTCTCCCTCATGTCAACAACTGGGAATGTGAGCGACTCGGCGATGGCTAGTCATGACGGCACCTTCGTGCCCACGTCTTTGCCCACAATTTCGGTGATGTCGGTGATTTAGGGGCTCTTCGATTTTGACCGGGCAATCAGCATGAAGTCTGGGTTGCGGCCCGCTGTCTGCGGGTGCAGTGGAAGCGTATCCGGCGGGCCGAGTTTTCTGTGTTGCGGAATCCGCAGGCGGCCCGTTTGACCTGTTTGACCAGCCGGTTGTAGCCCTCGGTGGCCGCGTTGGTGATGCCGGTGGTGATGAAGGCGTTGATTTCGGACCACCAGGTGTCGACGGTGGTGGCCAGGGTGAGCAGTTCGGGGATTTGGGAGTCGATGCACCAACACAGGAAGCGGTGCAGCCGGTGCCGGGTCAGGTGCGGATCGCCGCCGACGCGCACGGTCGATAGCAGGGTGCGTAGTTCTTCTTTGGCGATCCACGCTGAGAGGATCTGGCCGGTGTTGTCCTCGGCGAGGATCGCGTTCCACATTTTGGCGAAGCTCTTGTCCGACAGGCGTTCCCGGGCACGCAGCAGGCGGCGCCGGTTGGCCCATTCGGGGTCGAGTGTGCGGCCGCGACGATCGCGTAGGTCCCAGGTGACGCGGCGGCGCACCTTGGTCAGCGCGTCGTTGCCGAGCTTGACCAAATGGAAATGGTCGACCACCAGCGTCGCATTGGGCAACAACCCCGGCGTGCGGATCGCCGCCGCGTAGACCGCCGCCGGGTCGATCGCCACGAACTCGATCCCGGCGCGGAACTCCTCGCTGCGTTCGCGCAGCCAGTCGATCACCGCGGCGCCGGTGCGGCCCTCGCGCTGCCCCAGCAGGCCCTGATCGCCGGCCACATCGACGAACCCGGTGTCCCACGGGTCGACCCGCACCCAGCGCCCCGTGGTGGCGCACCGCTGCCAGCGGGGCTTTCCGCGCCGTGTTTCGTCGATGCCGAGCACCCGGACCGGCTCGGGCTCGGCCAGCAGCGCCTCGGCGTGGGCGACGAAGGCGCGGTGGGCGGTCGGCCACGACACCTGATGGGCGGAAGCGACCTCGGCCACCGAGCGGGCCGCATCCCCGATCGCCTTACCGATCGCGGCGCGCAACCGCCCGGTGGTGCGCGCCCGCGGCGGCACCTGCGCGATGGCCTCGGTGAACGAGGACTTCTCGCAATAGTCTTCCCGGCAGCGCCACCGGGTCTTGTTCCAGCGCAGCATGATTCGGTCTTCGCCGTAGGGGATGTCACGCGGCGAGGCGCTCACCCGCTCCTTCACCGAGGTGGACACCACCCCGCACGACGGGCACGCCGCCGCGGTCTCGCTCGCGGTCACCACGTGCACCACCCGCGTCCCATCTGCCCAGCGCTCGACACGCTCAACCTGTACACCTGGCAGCCCAAACAACAATGTCGTACCGTCGATCACGGCCCTTGGCTTCCTTCCTTCGCCTGAGTAATTCGCAACTTCAGACTTCGGAAGGCCAAGGGCCTCCTTATGCAGCGACACGCTCTATGTGAGCGAAATCACAACTGCCCGTTTAAAATTGAAGAGCCGATTTAGGTTCGTGCAGGTCAAAGGCGATGCGGTATCCTGACCAGGAGTCGCCATGCAGGTTCGAATCCAGCCGGGACCACCACCTGTCGTCGCAGGTCAATGCCGGTTTCACGTTGCCGATTTCGGCACCGTGCCAGCCACGTGCCAGACGGTCTCAGCAAACACCGGGCATCGCCAGATCGTCGGCGACCAATGAGCGGCATGCGCGTCGGCGTCGCCTACCTCGTGCGCGTCGGCGATCCAATCAACGTACGTCTCGGCGATGACCTACTATCCGACGTTGACCGATACGCCAAGGTTAACGAAATTTCACGCGCCGAAGCGATTCGGCAACTCATCTATAACGGCCTGCGGGCCACCGACCGATAATTACCACCCAGGCCAACTAGGAGATAGTCATGCTCACCAGCATGGACAACGAATCACCGACGCTGATGCCGTCGGATCTGCCGACATTGGTTGGCAACGCGCCAGCAGGCGAGCCGCCTGCGATCCACCCCGTAGATCTGGCCTGGAGCACCGCCGACACCGAGGAGATCCAGTCGGCTCCCCGGCGGCCCCTGCTCCTGGCCGCACTCATCGTCCTGCTGGCGCTCGTCTGCCTGGCGCTCGGCGCGCTGGGCGTCGCCCTGACGAAGGTCCACCAGGCGCGCCCCCCGGTAGTGACGCCCGCATCGGTTCCCCCTCGCCCTGCGGCGGTCGCCACAGGGCCAAAGGCGTACTACGTTGACTCGGCACTCGATGAGGAGTTCCTTACCCGAATCACCGCCGACGGATTCCCCTTTGGACCCGGCATCCCAGCAGCCGCCGAAGTCATCGTGTCGGCGCACGCCGTCTGCGGCGATTTCAACGAGTTGCATACTCAATTGGCGACGGAAGTGGAAAGCGTATTCAACGGCAACACGAAGCAGCTTGGGTGGACCCTGGACCAGACTCGGGCGTTTGTCCACGACGCCGCGAGCATCCACTGCCCGCAGGTGCTCTCGTGAGCGGGCTAGCAAGTGAACAGGTCATCCTTGCCGCCCCGATGTCGTTTGTCGGTAGCACTCGTCGCTTATGGCGGTGGCTGGCTCCGCGCGCACGGGCGCACGCATGGTACTGGGGCGTCCCTATATGGGCGATCCTGGGGACGCTTCTTCTGTTGGCATGGGTAGCAATTTTTGTGTGGTATTGCCTATTCGGTGCAATGCTCGTCCCTTATCGGCTCGTCCGGCGTTGGCAGCGGCGCGGGAAACGCGATGCGCTGCGTCATCGCGAGATCTTGACAGCGGTGGCCCGATGATCCGTTCCGCAATGTTGATCGCCTCCGCTGTGGCGGCGCTGGGATTCGGCGCTGGCGTCGCGCACGCCGACCCACCGCCGCCTTCGCCGACCCACCGCCGCCTTCGCCGACCCCCGCGTGGCCGGGCGACCCGCATCCCGAGATGCCATGCGGGCCGTCAATCGGCATGGTTCCGATCCCGCACATTCAGTTCAAGATATGCCCGGCACCGGGACAGCAGCCGTGAACGCCCCGGTCGTTTTTCGTGCGCTTTGCGGCCATGCTCGTCGCCGTCGGGCTCACGCTTAGCGCTGGCATCGCGCACGCCGACGCACCCGCCCGGCCCGATGGCGGATCAGCCTTGCACGCCGTCTGCAACGCGCAGCTCGGCGATGCGTGGGGTCGATCAGATCAGCGGCGGCCAGCAGCTCGGCAACCAGCGCCCGCGCCTCGGCCACGCCCATGCCGTCGGCCCAACTCTGCCGGGGAGTGTCATGTCTGCGACTTCGGCGAGGCTGTACGTCTTGGCGCTCATGCGGGCCTCCGGTTAGCTCCCGCGCGGCGCGCGGTCGCGGTTCACCCCGTGGCTTGACGTCACTTGAGCGCGAGATGGTGCCGCGCGAGATGGTGCCGCGCGTGATTACGCTGCGGTTGGGATTGCCGACCCTGGAGAACGGCCCCGACACGGTGATGATCCACAATGCGTCAAAAGGAATGGTTTACCCTCCCGCAGCATCAAGAGACGCTCAAAGCGGCTGTCGCTGAAGCCCATAGGAATCTCGCGCAGATCGCCAGCGCCGACGGGCGGGGGGGGTGTCCGAGATGACGAAACTAGGCGCGAGCTAGCGGACATCGACTGGGACGACGACTCCGAGCCGGTCGTCTAAGTCTGCACGGGTCAGCCGCCGCGCCGGCCGTCGGTGCGGCACTGGCCGTTTCGTTCAGTCAGTGGCACGGGCGGCTCTTCGTCACGAACTATCTTGAGGTGAGCAAGTCGCCCGTTGCGGCTTTTTGCACGGCCCCGATTTACGGCTGGTCCCAGAAGCCCGGCGGCAGCGTAGATGCCGGCCAGTCCCGGCAAGGTGGCCCGAACATCGGCAGCGGCCCCGAGTAGCAGGATGTGACAGTGCCGTTGCCGTTGTCGCAGATGCGCGAGTTTGTCGTGAACGGCCCCGTCTGGATCGGCGCGTCCTTGCATCGCTGCGGAGCTGCGGGGTCGGCATGCGCGACGCCGACGGGGATGGGCAGGGTGACCACGGCGGCCACGGCCACGGTGACGAGGGCCTTCAGTGTGCGCCTCACGACCGGCTGCCGTTGCATGGTCCGGTGGTCGAGTACCAGCCACCGCCAACCCACTGACAGTCGCCGGCGTTGCCGTGGTCCCGGCTCCACTCCCCGTAATATGTTGGGGGGGAAATAAATTGAGCCTGGGCGGCACTGCACGTCAGAGGGGTCCAGCGGCGTCGACGGGTCGGCGTGCGCGACGCCTGTGCCCAGCGCCAGTGCGGCACAGGCAGCGGCCAGGGAAGCCCGCTAGCCGCCTCACGGTTGGTCCCAGAAGCCGGGAGTGAGCTGTGTATAGACCGGGTTGCAGGGCGGTCCCACCACCGGAAGTGCCGACGTGATGCACGAGGTGACGCTGCCGTCTGGGAACTGGCAAACGTGGCTACTGCCGAACGTTCCCGGCAGATCCCTGCATCGCACCGGAGCTGGGTCGGCGTGCGCGACACCACCGCACACCATCAGCGCGGAAGCAGCCCCGGCGGCGAGCATCACGACGATCGCGGCGTTCGCCTTCCCCCGCCGCCACGCGCCCTCGCGCTGCCACCCCCACCGTACCCCCCGCCACGACCACAGAACAATCTCGTAGAGAAGCCACGCGGCGACCTTGATTACTTCGAAGGCGGCCACCAGCAGCAGGAGGGCGAGCGCGGCCAGGCCGATCTCCTCGACGTCGGAGCGGTTGAGGCGCTTGTACGCGCCGAGTCGCACGGGGCCGAAGCGCGCTACCCGTCCTCCGACAGTAAGGCTCATCGTTGTGTCCTCTCGTGGTTGGGACGGTCCCATGCCGATGGTAATTCGAGCCCCCTCGATAGCCAAGACGCCGCGTTCCTACGAAAATTGAGGTGACCACAGCTGGTGACCACAGGCGTCGGTAACCGGCCACGTGGTCAGTGACGGCTGGTCGGTTTTATGTTTGTCTATGCCGCGTCGGGTTCTCGAGGATGACGCGGTAGCCGAGTGCTTCGAGTTGTCGGACGGGGTTGGCTTTGATGTGTTCGGGCCGGCGTCGGGTGTAGTAGTCGGGTCCGGGGTCACGGTAGAACTTGCCGCCGGCCAGCATGTGCCACGCCGCGGTGACCATGGCGTGCTCGACGGCGACGATCGTTTTCATCGGTGCACGCCGTGCGGTGATACGGCGGAATTTCGCGCCGAAGAACGTGGTGTTGGCCGGTCGGGCCGCAGCCGATGCGGCGATGCCGACGGCTGCCTTGAGGCGCCTGTTGGCGGGGCGGGTCTTGGTTGATTTGACCCTGCCGGCGGATTCGTTGGCTCCGGGTGACATCCCGGCCCAGGAGGCGAGTTCGGCGGAGGTGGGGAACACGCTCATGTCCGCGCCGGTCTCGGCGGTGAACACCTCAGCGATCTTCGTCGACCAGCCCGGGATGCTGCACAGCAGCTCCCGGGCTCCCGTGAAAGGTGTCATTGCCTCCTCGATACGGGCCTCCGCCCTCGCCAATGCCAGGGTGTGCTGATCGATCAGATCCAGGTGCATCCGGATCAGGAACCCGTGATGCTCGGTGAACCGGCCGCCCAGCGCCTCGGTCAGCCCGGGGATCTTGCGGCGTAGTTTCCGTTTGGCGAGGTCGGCCATCGCCTCGGGGTCGCGGCAACCGCCGATCAACGCCTCTAGCATCGCCCGCCCCGATACTGCGGTGATGTCGCTGGGCGCCGACGACAGTTTGATCCCGGCGCTTTCCAGGACTTTCTCGATCTTCTGCACTAACCGGCCCCGTTCACGGGCCAGGGCGCTGCGGGCGCGGGTCAGATCCCGCAACGCACGGATCGGCGGCGGCGGGACGAACGACCCGCGAACCAGCCCGTGTGCGGCGAGGTCTGCCAGCCACGCCGCGTCGCTGACGTCGGTCTTGCGTCCCGGCCGGTTACGGGCCTCATGGGGATTGACCAGCATCACCGGCAACGCGTCCTCGAGCGCGTAATAGAACGGCTTCCAGTCGGGTAGCTCCGGCGCGTCGCCGCGCCGGAGCCCCCTAAGAACCGGCCGTGCCCGCTTTCCAGGCAACCGGCTCAAGCAAGCCCGAAGGCTCATCAGTCGGGATAGCAGAGTGCTGGTGCACGCCGATGCGGTCTGGGTGACGGCTTCGGCAGTGCGTGTGGATGAGACGGAACGCGGTGTAACCCAATGACTCTGACCCCGAGTCGACGACGATCGCCTGACGGCGGATCGCCTTGGCGGTAGCAGTGATCCACTGCTCCCACTCGTCGGGATGTCGCGGCTCGACCTCAGCGTGCAGCAGCAGCTGACCGCAGAGCGGACAACGCCCGCGCTGCTTGCCGATCAACCACGACCGGGTCCGGTCCAGCGGGGGTCTCCCGCGGCGGCGCCGGACCGCCCAGTAGTCGGCCAGGGCGGGATCGTCCGGGGACGCCCAGCCCTTGACCAGGGTGTGCCGGGTGATCGCCGTCCAAGCGAATTTGACCAGGTAGGCGCCGCTATCGCGGTCACCGAATACCCAGCGGTCCCGCCGAGAACGGTTGAACGCACCGAAGTAGCGGGACACGATCCAACGTCGTCCCTTGTGCGGATGGGTGAATCTGGCCCACTTGTCGGTGAGCTTCCACACATGATTGTCCAGCGCGTTGAACACCCGGGCCGACACACAGTGCCGGTAGTAGGCCGACCACCCCCGGATGATCGGGTTGAGCCGGATGAGCACCATCTGGGCGTTATGGCCCCGCAGTGCCCGCATCTCGGCGGTCAGCCGTGCCCGGATCCGTTTCACGGCCGCCTTGCTCGGTTTGATCAGCAGCTTGCCGCGGTAGCGGCGAATGTTGAACCCCAGAAAGTCCACCCCATCATTGAGGTGCACGATGCGGGTCTTGTCCTCGTTGAAGACCAGACCCCGAGGTCGCAGCCATTCCGTGAGCCGCGCCTTGACCTGTTCGGCCTGTTCCCGCGAGTGGCACAGGGCTAGCAGGTCATCGGCATACCTGATCAAAACTGGGGAGCCCGGCCGCGCCGTGCCGGCGTTGGTGCCGGTGCGGATGTAGCGGACTCCGGCGGCCTGTTCCATTCCGTGCAGGGCAACGTTCATCAGCAACGGGCTGATCACCCCGCCTTGTGGGCTGCCTTCCTCGGTCGGCGCGAGCCGACCTTGATCGATCACCCCCGCGCGCAGCCAAGCCGCGATCATTCCCTTCGCGGGGAACGAGCCGAGCTGCGCGAGAAGATGGGCATGATCGATGCGGTCGAACGCGGCGGCCAGGTCGGCGTCTAGCGCCCACAGGCGTTTGCAGGTCGCGCCGCGTGCGGTCACGAAGATCGCCTGCATCGCGTCCTAATGAGTATTAGCGGGTGCGGCCTTCGGGCAGACTTGCTATCGGTAGCGGCCGGTGGGTGAGCACTGATGCCTCCTGGATTTCGAGTCCTGATGTCAGATCGTCGCCCCCACCGGTTCGCCCGGGAGAAGGGATCGCTGATGGGATGTCGTGCCCGCCCGCGTGGCGTGAGCACTGCTTCATTGAGGTTTTCTCACTTGGGGCTCGTGAGTTTGTTGTGACTGGAGTTTCAGGCGTGTCGTAGTGGCTGGGCGTGGGGTCCTTGCTCAAGGATTCGGTTTCGACGAGGAAACCCGCTCCGCTGCAAAGGACCCCACGTGTTCACCTACTCTGCCATCTGCGACGTGCCGGAGGAAACCCTGCTGCATGTGACCGCGCTGCTGCACGTTCACCGGCGCGAGATCAGAACGCGGGCCGGGCGGCGGTCGGGTACGGTGCGCACGCAGGCCAAGCTGGTGCTGCGGTGGTTCCGCGACGACGCCCCGATCCGGTTGTTGGCGATGGAGGCTGGGCTGCCGATCTCCACCAGCTACCGCTATCTGCACGAGGCGATCGACGTGATCGCCGAACAAGCTCCTGACCTGCACGAAGTGCTCGACCGGGCCAAGGCCGAACAGTGGTCGCACGTGACGCTGGACGGGACGCTGATCGCCATCGACCGGGTGGACGAGCGCAACGAGGCCGGCCATCACCGGTGGTATTCGGGCAAGCACAAAACCCAGGGCGGCAATGTGCAGATACTGGCCGACCCGGGCGGGTTCCCGGTGTGGTCGAGCGAGGTCGAGCCGGGCAGCGTGCACGACATCACCGCCGCCCGCGCGCACTGCCTGGGCGCGCTGTACAAGTCCGCGGCCGACGGGGTGCCGACGCTGGCCGACAAGGGCTACGAAGGAGCGGGGATCGGGGTGCACACTCCGGTCAAGGGCCGCGGCCTGGCCGTGGAGAATCAGAGCTACAACATGCTGCTCACCGCGGCGCGTGCCATCGGTGAACGCGCCAACGCCGAACTCAAACAGCGTTGGCGCTGCCTCCGTCGAATCCGCCTGTGCCCAACCAGGATTGGCGCAGTTGTTGCCGCCGCGATCGTACTATCGACTCTCCAACGCGGAAATTACTGAGAAAACGTCATTAGGTCGCCGAGAGTTCTCCCGCACGCTGCCGGCTGTAACCCGGACAACTGCAGACAGGAGCGAGGAGTGGCGAAATTGCTGTACGTGGGCGACGATTGGGCGGAAGATCATCACGACGTCGAACTGATGGACTCGGCGGGACGCAGGCTGGCCAGGGCGCGGCTGCCCGAGGGCGCGGCCGGGATCGCGCGGTTGCACGCGATGATCGGCGCCGAGCTGGGCGCCGACGCCGACATGGCCGAGGTGGCGATCGGAATCGAGACCGACCGGGGCCCGTGGGTGGCCGCGCTGATCGCGGCCGGATACACCGTGTACGCGGTGAACCCGCTGTCGGTGGCCCGGTACCGGGAGCGGCACAGCGTCTCCGGCGCCAAGAGCGACCCGGCGGACGCACACACGCTGGCCGACATGGTCCGCACCGACTCGCACCAGCTGCGCCCGGTGGCCGGCGACAGCGCGGCAGCCGAGGCGGTGAAAGTTGTTGCCCGCTCGCACAAGACGATGATCTGGGACCGCACCCGCCACACCCAGCGGCTGCGGCACGCGCTGCGCGAGTACTTCCCCGCCGCGCTGGAAGCCTTCGACGATCTCGACGCGGCCGATGCGCTGGAACTGCTCGGCAGAGCCCCCGACCCCGCGTCGGCGGCGAAGCTGAACCGCAGCCAGATCCGGGCCGCGCTCAAACGCGCCGGTCGCCGCGACATCGACACCAAGACCAGCCGGATCCAGGACGCGCTGCGCGGCGAGCAGCTCGGCCGCGACCCGGTGATCACCACCGCGTACGCGGCTGCCACCCGCTCGATCGTGGCCGTGCTCACCACCCTCAACGAGCAGATCGCGATCCTGCAAGAGCAGGTGGAGGAGCATTTTCACCGGCACCCGGACGCTGAGATCATCCTGTCGCAGCCCGGCCTGGGACCGATCCTCGGCGCCCGGGTGCTCGCCGAATTCGGCGACGACCCAGCACGGTACGCCGACGCGAAGGCCCGCAAGAACTACGCCGGAACCAGCCCGATCACCCGCGCCTCCGGCAAGAAGAAGGTCGTGCTCGCGCGGTTCGTGCATCAGGACAGGCTCATCGACGCGCTGATGACGCAGGCGTTCTCCGCGCTGCGCGCCTCGCCCGGCGCACGCGCCTACTACGACAAGCAACGCGCCCGCGGCCTCGGCCACAACCCCGCGCTGCGCCAGCTCGCCAACCGGCTCGTCGGAATCCTGCACGGCTGCCTCAAGACCCGCACGCTCTACGACGAAGCCACCGCCTGGCCGTCCCACAATCAAGATCAACAAACCGCCGCTTGACATTTAAGCTCCTGGGATGTCTGACATGGAGTCCGTGCCCGACGCCTAATTCTGTGCTTTGATCTGCGGATTCTCGGTGTGTCGGCGTGCGGAACCGGTCGGGGTGCTCGATAATAGATAGAACTAGTTCGCGCGTTTCTGAGGTGGTGGGATGATGGCCGGGATGACCGCGCAGCCGCCCCTGCCGCTGGCGCCGGGCGGCACGCGACCGGTCAGCGCGGCTGCGGCGATGGTCGAGGACACTGACGGCGGGCGGGTGTTCGTGCACGGCAATCTGGCCTACGCCTGGGATGGCGGCGACACCGCCGGGCGCCGGTTCGCGGCGGTGTCGCTGGTGCGGATCAAGGCCGCGACCCAGCTCCAGGTCGCCGAGGCGTTCGCGGTGAAACCGGCCAGCGTGCGGCGCTGGGATGCCCGCCTGGCCGATGCCGGGGTGGCCGGGTTGCTTGCCGAACGCAAAGGGCCCAAACGCAAGTCGAAACTCACCGCCGACACCATCGCGGCCATCGGCGGTCTGCGCGACGGCGGCGCGTCCTACCGCGCCATCGCTGCCGAAACAGGGGTGTCGCAGGGCAGCGTCCGCGCAGCGCTGGTCCTGGCCTCAGGCGGAACCCGTACCGAGGAAGCCTGCCCGGCAACGGCTTCGGAAACTCCGCCCGAGCCCGAGCCCGAGGTTGAGGGGGAGGGTGAGCCTGAGAAGGATTGCCCTGCGTTGATTTCCAATGATCAACCTGCCGTGCAGGTGCCGGTGTTGGCCGATCCGGTTGACCGCGGCGCCGAGCGGGTGTTGGCGGCGTTCGGGTTGATCGGGTACGCGCCGCCGGTGTTCGCCGGGTGCGCCCGAGCCCCGCTGGCGGGACTGTTTTTGGCGTTGCCCGCGTTGACCGCGACCGGGCTGCTGGCCACCGCGCACGCCGTCTACGGCGAGTTGCCCAACGGGTTCTACTCGTTGGACACCATGTTGTGCGAGAGCGTGTTCCGCGCCCTACTAGGCCAGGCCCGCGCGGAGGGCGCGGCCCGGATCGACCCGCCCGCGCTGGGCCGGGTGCTCGGGCTGGACCGGGCCCCGGAGGTCAAGACGATCCGCCGCAAGATCGGGCTGCTCGCCGCGGCGGGAAAGGCCGGCGACTGGATCGCCGCGATGGCCCGCCGGCACGTCGCGGCCCGCCCCGAGCAGGCGGCGGTGCTCTACGTCGACGGGCATGTCCGCGCCTACCAGGGCACCCGCAAGATCGCGAAAACCCATGTGCCCAGGTTGAAGTTCCCGGCCCCGGCCACGGTGGAAACCTGGGTCGCCGACGCGGCCGGGGATCCGCTGCTGGTGGTGCTGGCCGAACCGGCCGCCTCGCTGGCCTCAGAGCTGCGTCGGCTGATCCCCCAACTGCGCGCCTCCGTGGGCGATGACCGCCGGGTGCTGGTCGGGTTCGACCGCGGCGGCTGGTCCCCGACGCTGTTCGCCGATCTGGACGCGGCCGGGTTCGACACGCTGACCTGGCGCAAGGGCAAGATCGCCGACATCGACCAGAGTGCCTTCGCCGAGCACTCCCATATCGACGAGCACGGCCGCACCCACACCTGGCGCCTGGCCGACACCGAGGTCACCCTGGACATCGCCGACGGCCCGCGCGCCGGGCAGGTGTTCGCGATGCGCCAGATCAGCCTGTTCGACGCCGCCATCACCCGCCAGATGCACATCCTGACCACCCGGCGCGACCTGACGCCGGGTGAGATCCGTCACCGGATGGGGTCACGCTGGCGCCAGGAGAACCACTACCGCTACGGCCGTATCCATTTCGACCTCGACTCGCATGACACCTACCGCGCCACCGACGACGACGCGGACCGGATGGTGCCCAACCTCGCCAAGAAGACCGCCTACCAGCAGGTCGAAAAGGCCCGCCGGGCACTGCATCTCGCCGAAACCGCCAGCGAAGCCGCGCTGCTGGCCGCCCACTCACCCCAACCCGGAACCTCGGTGGTGCTGACCAACGAGATGATCAACACCATCAACGCCGACGTGCACGCCGCCCAAAGCACGCTCGACGCGGCGCTCGCCGCGCACCAGACGATCCCCGCCCGGCTACCGTTGTCGCAGGTCAACCCCGGCCAGCAGGTGCTCGACACCGAGACCAAGCTAATCCACCACGCCATCCGCATCGCCGCCTACAACACGACCCGATCCCTGGCCCGCGCGATCGTCACCGCCACCGGCTACACCCGCGCCGACGACGAAGCCCACACCCTGATCCGCACCGCCCTGGCCGGCTCCGGCGACATCATCCCCGACACCGCCACCGACACCCTGCACATCCGGCTCGACCCACTGTCCGCGCCACGCCACACCGCCGCCATCGACGAACTCTGCCGCGTGCTCAACGACACCAACACCATCTACCCCGGCACCAACCTCACGCTGCGCTACAGCATCAAATCCCACCGACGACCGCGCAGCAATTCCTGACCTATGTCGGGAGTCCTGAACACGCTGCTGACCGCGATTCGGGCGATCGGGGAACGCGCCAATGCCGAACTCAAAGAACGCTGGCGGTGTCTTCGGCGAATCAGACTGTGCCCAACCAGAATTGGCCAGATTGTTGCTGCCGCAATCGTCCTATCAACTCTCCAGAGGGGAAACTACTGAGAAAACCTCAATATCAGCAATCGCACGCGAATGCTCGATCACCTCCAGTGCAATGACGTTTTCTCAGTAATTTCCGCGTTGGAGAGTCGATAGTACGATCGCGGCGGCAACAACTGCGCCAATCCTGGTTGGACACAGGCGGATTCGACGGAGGCAGCGCCAACGCTGTTTGAGTTCGGCGTTGGCGCGTTCACCGATGGCACGCGCCGCGGTGAGCAGCATGTTGTAGCTCTGATTCTCCACGGCCAGGCCGCGGCCCTTGACCGGAGTGTGCACCCCGATCCCCGCTCCTTCGTAGCCCTTGTCGGCCAGCGTCGGCACCCCGTCGGCCGCGGACTTGTACAGCGCGCCCAGGCAGTGCGCGCGGGCGGCGGTGATGTCGTGCACGCTGCCCGGCTCGACCTCGCTCGACCACACCGGGAACCCGCCCGGGTCGGCCAGTATCTGCACATTGCCGCCCTGGGTTTTGTGCTTGCCCGAATACCACCGGTGATGGCCGGCCTCGTTGCGCTCGTCCACCCGGTCGATGGCGATCAGCGTCCCGTCCAGCGTCACGTGCGACCACTGTTCGGCCTTGGCCCGGTCGAGCACTTCGTGCAGGTCAGGAGCTTGTTCGGCGATCACGTCGATCGCCTCGTGCAGATAGCGGTAGCTGGTGGAGATCGGCAGCCCAGCCTCCATCGCCAACAACCGGATCGGGGCGTCGTCGCGGAACCACCGCAGCACCAGCTTGGCCTGCGTGCGCACCGTACCCGACCGCCGCCCGGCCCGCGTTCTGATCTCGCGCCGGTGAACGTGCAGCAGCGCGGTCACATGCAGCAGGGTTTCCTCCGGCACGTCGCAGATGGCAGAGTAGGTGAACACGTGGGGTCCTTTGCAGCGGAGCGGGTTTCCTCGTCGAAACCGAATCCTTGAGCAAGGACCCCACGCCCAGCCACTACGACACGCCGAAAACTCCAGTCACACCAGACTCACGAGCCCCAAGTGAGAAAACCTCAATACTGGCTTTAAACCCAGCGGAGAACCGGCGACGTTCCATACTTGCGACTCCAATTCGGCTCGGCCTCAACAATAATCAAGGCGTTGTCCGAAAGTCGCCGGGCGGGTCACCCTGGCCCACCAGCAGCGCCTATCGCACGCGGCGTTTTTGGAGCTGGTCCTCGCCGATGAGGCTCACCGCCGAGACAACAGCTCAGCCGCCCGCCGCGCCCGCGAAGCCGGCCTGGATGCGGCCATGCGCCCCGACTCCTGGGACGAGTCCGCCGCGGTGCGCTACGACCGCGCCCTGTGGACCGACCTGACCAGCCTGCGGTTTCTCGACGGCCCGCACGGCGCCCTGCTTCTGGGTCCGGTCGGGGTAGGCAAAACGCACTTGGCCACCACGCTCGGGCACATCGCCGTGCGTCGGCGCATCCCCACCTTGATGCTGCGTGCCGATGCAATGTTCAAGCGACTCAAAGCATCCCGACTCGACAACAGCACCGAAGCCCAGATGCGCCGACTGGCCCAAATCCGGCTGCTGATCATCGACGACTTCGCCCTGCAGCCCATGGACGCCACCGCGACCGCCGACTTCTACGAGCTTGTCGTGGCCCGCCACCAACGCGGCTCGACCGTGCTCACCTCCAACCGCAGCCCCGATGAATGGCTGGCCGTCATGACTGACCCGCTGCTTGCCCAATCGGCCATCGACAGGATTACCTCGACAGCGCACGAACTGATCATCGAGGGCCAGTCCTACCGGCGCCGCCAGAAGCCCTCAGTTGACACCAGCCCCAACGACCGCCGATCATCCCCAATAAGCCAAACAGGCGGTCCATAGTTGCTGGCCAACCGGTGGCCCCATCCTCATGGCAAATGACAACGTCGAGGCTTCACACAGCTACCCGCATTTCGAACGCTTCCTCGCCGAGGTGAAGCGGGTGCTGCGTCCGGGCGGGCACTTCCTCTACGCCGATTTCCGCAACCGCGACGGCTTCGGCGCCTGGGAGAAAGCCATGGCGGAATCCGGTCTGCGGCAAGTCTGCGAGCGGGTCATCAACCAGGAAGTTCTGCGTGGCCTCAAGATGAACTCGCCACGGTCCAACGAACTGATCAACAATCGGCTACCGGCCTTCTTGCGCAAATTTGGCCGCGAGTTCGCCGTGGTGGACGGCTCGTGGTTCTACAATGACCTGGAACGCGGCGAAATCGACTATCGCGCATACCATTTCGTCAAGGACTGAGCAAGAGACGTAGGCCCTACAGTCCGTGACTGCCGAGCCAGGTGTGCATTCTCTCTGCGACGGCAATCCACCCAGGCTCGAGCATCATGTCGTGGCCCATGTTGGGAAAGAACTCCGCCTCGGTGTGGTATGCGCGTGCCGTTGCTCGTATTTCTTTCCGGGTGTGCGCGCCATCATCGTGGGCCCCTAAGACCAGCAACGGGGTCGCCACACGTTTAGGCCGGGGCAAGTTGAGCACAAGGCAGTCGATCCCGACTCGTGTGCTCTCCTCTTGTAGCCGCATCGCGTAATCAGAGACTCGAGCTTCGGGCGTCTCCGCCGAGAAGAATCTGTCCCGCGCGAGATGCGGAGCGCTGATATATGGCAGCGCCTTACCTGTGAGTGACATTTTCGTGAAATGCCACGGGTGCCGTCTGATCCAGCGTAGGCCAGATCCGAGATTTCCCTGTGGAGGCATTGAGGCCATCAACACGCCGGCCGGAGCGTCGTGCGACTCCAGATATTTCTGGACGATGAAGCCGCCCATGGAGTGACCGATTACCACGGGTCTTGTGGGCAGACTGTCGGCGATCAAGCGGACATCATCGACGTAGTCGGCGAGCGAACAGATGCGCAGCGGCTTGTGAGTTGGGCTACCGCCATGTCCACGAAGGCTGACCGCCAGAGCGCGATAACCCTCGTCGGCGAAGAAGCTTAGGAAATGTTCATCCCAACACCATGCGGCGTGCCACGCGCCGTGGACGAAGAGCATTGGCACGGGGTGGGACTCAGTGACACACCCCTTGTCGATCACCTCAAGCACCGCGTTAGCCTAACCCTCAGCTGAGGCAACGAATGGGGTCTACGCGCGGATTTTTGGTGAGTGAACGCGCAGGCCGTAGTTCAAGGCACTCGGTAGTACCGTAACAAGACGTTGCTCTTCAGCGGGAAGGTATCGATGTGCATGAACGGGTTTCGTTTCGGCATCGTCGATCCCATCGTGAACACGCGCTTTTCGCCAGCCATGGTGCCGCGGATGGATTCCCTGACTGCCGCCGCGACAGGCGCGGACTCGTTATGGGTCGGCGACCATCTGAACGCGCTGGTGCCGCAGTCGATCGCGACACCTGAGTATTTCGGCGTTGCAGCGAAACTGGTGCCCCATGTTGACGCCATCCTGGAACCGTGGACAATGCTTGGACACCTCGCCGCCCACAACCGGCTCCGCCGACTACGACTCGGTGTGGGCGTCACGGACGCCAGTCGCCGCAATCCAGCGGTCACAGCGCAAGCCGCCGCGACGCTGCATCTGCTAACCCGCGGCCGTGCCATCCTCGGTATCGGTGTCGGAGAACGTGAAGGCAACGAGCCGTATGGAGTGGAGTGGACCAAACCGGTGGCGCGGTTTGAAGAAGCCATCGTCACAATTCGCACATTGTGGGATTCGGCCGGGGAAGCTGTGTCGCGTGACTCACCATATTTTCCGCTACACAACGCGGTGTTCGCGCTTCCGCCGTACCGCGGGAAATGGCCCGAAATCTGGGTCGCAGCCCACGGACCGCGGATGCTGCGGATCACCGGACGCTATGCCGATGCCTGGGTTCCGTTCGTTGTGTCGCGACCCGCCGACTATGCCCGCGCACTCGAGGCCGTGCGCGCTGCGGCGTCCGACGCCGGTCGTGACCCGATGTCGATCACGCCTGCTGTACAACGTGCCGTAGTCACCGGTTGGAATCGCGACGCCGTGGATGAAGCGCTGGACTCCGTCATCATAAAATCGTCGGCGCTCGCGGCACCCGCAGAAGCCTGGACACGTCACGGCGTTCAGCATCCACTGGGAGCCGACTTTTCCGGCGTGCAAGATTTGGTCCCCCAAATCATCGACCAGCAGAGCGCGTTGTCATACATCGCGAAAGTGCCGTCGTCACTCATGAAAGAAATCAATTTTCATGGGACACCGGACGAAGTCATCGACCAAGTAGCGGAATGGCGCGATCACGGCCTCCGATACCTAAACGTTATAAGCGCCAGCATGCTTAACCCGCGCCTACACAAGGGTTTGGCGGCAAGCGTGCCACACGTAAAGGTCCTGCGCGGACTCAAGAAGCTGTGAATCACCAGAGCGATCAGCTGTCGAGCCCGGGCCGGTTGCAGTAGGCATGGAGGTGGATCAACTGCTCAGCCGGTTTACGGGTGGTCGGGCCGTTGCGATCAGGCGGGCAACACAGTGGCGCTAGGCAATCAAGAGTTACCGCGAGCAGCATATCAAGAGTTCTGCGCGCCTAAGTCACTCGTAACTGGTCAGGTCCGGGCGGTGGCCGTGTGACTGGTGGGGCTTGTGATTCTTTGTGATCTGATGGGCGTGTCGCGTTGACCTTCGCGGCTGGCCGCCAATCATGTTGGGGCGCCTGATGGTCGGCGGCGGTCAGATGAGGAGTTCATCGCTGACATCGCTGCGCTGCGAACCGAGAACGCCGCACTGCGGGTGATGGTCGAGGAGCATCGGGCCGAGATCGCCGAGCTCAAGCGGCAGCTGGGACAGAACAGCCAGAATTCATCGAAGCCGCCGTCGACGGATTCGCCGTTCGCCAGGCCCGCACCGAAGTCGTTGCGCTGCAAGAGTGGCCGCAAACCCGGCGGTCAGCCCGGACATCCGGGATCGACGCTGGCGCTGGTCGACGACCCGGACGAGATACTGCGCCACGAGCCCGCCGCATGTGTCGGGTGCGGTGCCGGGCTGGCCGGCGCCGAGCAGATCGGCGTGGAGCGGGGCAGATCCATCCAATCCCCGCTATATTTCGGCGCGTCAGGGAAGACGTCCGTGTTCGCACAACTCGACTACTGTTGACCGACCGCACGTGGGATCGTGTCATGACGACGAGTCTCAATGCCTGAAAACTGGCGTCGCCGTCGAATCCCGGCTGGGCCGGTGTTGACCCTCCCCGTTAGGTCGCAAGCGAGGCTTAGAACAAGCTCAGCAGGTCCGACGGCATTGTCGTCGCGAGGTCCGTCGACAGTGTGGTTCCGAACTCCGCCGACAGTGCTGTGCTCAACTCCGTGGACAGTTGCGACAGCATTGCGCTGAGATCAGCCGAGATGCCCGACGCCCCGCTGAGTCCGAGCAATGCGCTGAGGTTGACGGCGTCGTTCGCCACTGCGCTGGCGCTGCTGGGGTCAGCCGCACCGGCCGAAAATGCGCCAGGGTCCGTTACTGTCGCGGCGGGGTCGAGAAAGGCCAACATAACGCTGGGGTCGGACAACGCGTTGACGTTCGTTTCGTTGTTGGTCAGCAGCGTCAGGAGGTCTTGCCCCACCAAGTTCCAATCCGTGCCGCCGTATACGGGGTCAAAGACAGCGGTGGTGGTCGGGCCGGTGGCGTTGGCGGTCGCGTCGGTGAAGGCGAGGTATCCAGGGTCGGTCAGTACCCCCAGGTTGGTGTAGAGTGCCGGCAGCTCCGGGTTGATGCTGGTCAAATCCGCGTCAACCGTTCCCAGCTGGTCTGGGGTCAGGTTGTACGCACCAACCTGCAACAGCGCTGTGGTCTCGTCGATTTGGCTTTGCGTCGGCGCGGCAGCCGTGCCGGCGGCGTACTCAGCCAGCCATGTCTGAAGCGTCGTATTGCTCGAATCCAGGTTTGCGATGTCCTGAACGATCGCCGGGTAAGTCATACTTTCGGGTACGTCACACGACGCCGCACACACGGGGCTGCCGGCGGTAAACGGATCGAAATCGATGACGCTCCCGGCCACAACATTCTGCAGAGCCTGCGTGAACTCCGTCAGAGTGGGAAGTTCGATGCCGGTGCCGTCGACACCGGAGGCGGACGGCGCCGCCAACAAACTTCCGTAGAAGTTCTCAAAGGGCTGCAGCGGGTTGAGTGTGTAGGTTACCCCATCCCACGGGTACTCGTTTAGGCCGTTGACCAAGGTGGTGGCACCCTCGAAGGGGTTGGTGCCGCCATCCAGCGGGAAGCCGAATTCCGGATAGACTGGTCCCCCGGCGTCACTGACACCGGCATCGTTTGCTGCGGTATAGGTGTAGCCCGACAGTAGCTCTGATAGCGGTACCCGGAACATGTGGTCGAAAAGTCCAGATTGGGTCTGCCCATCTAAGGCGTCAAGGAACGCAATTGTTCGGTCGGTCGAGGTGGTGCCGGTAATCACATCCGGCGGGAGGATCGGCGCGCAGCTCGCTACGGCGCAGGATGGGCTCTCCGGAAGTTCGGCCGCCAGGAGGCCGTCCAATTGGTAGTCCAGGCCTCCAAGGCCTTGATCCAACGACGGGAAGGGTAGAAATAATGAGAGCACCGCCGCGACATGAGTGCTGTCCCAAGGGCCCCAACCCCAGATGTTCGTGGAGCTCGGCACCCACCAGTTCCCGGTGTCCAACAACGAATCCGCTGTCGTGTCCAAGGCCTGGACCTCGTTGTTTGGAATGTTCACGATGTCGTCGAACAGGTTGATTGGCACGTTGAGCACTGAACTGGTGTCGACCAGGTGGACCGCACTGGTGCGGGTAGGCAGTTGGGAGGTCCGCAGCGTGAACGGTGCGATGGCAACGGCGCCGGTTACCGCAAGCGCCGCGGCTGCCAGGACATACGAACGCGACGCAGCCTGCATAGCGCCCCCTCGCGATCGGTTGAACTCAGTGAACTGTGAACTTACACGAAGAGAACCTAAGTCTGAAACAGAACCGGCGAATCCGTCGGAAACCATTGATTGCGTGTTCAGCGGTGTGTTCAGCCTCACAATAGGCGGGGTGTTCAGCCGCATAATTGGCAGGAAGTCTAATAAATTCACGCCATTGCCCACGTCCTCGGACACAGCGACTTCATAGCGGTTTTTACGTGTCCAGCCAGACACGGTTGCCGTAGCTGTCACGGTGCGTGACCTGCCCAACTGGGGTGCGGGTGGTCGGTCCGTAACGTCCGCGTGGCCAGCCCAGGGCCACCACGCAGCACGGTGTCACCGAGCGCGGCAATTTCAGGATCCGCCGCGCCAATCTCACTCGCCATAACGGCAGCGTGATCAGCGATGCCCCCAATCCCATCGCACGGGCGGCCAGCGATAGGTTCTGCACGCTGGGGTAAATCGAACCCCAGTATCCGGACAGCGCGGCGTGCGGCATCACCGAATACGGCACGCGGCCTTCGCGGACGGTGAGCCGAAGGCACGCCACCACCAGGACCGGGATCTCGGTGAAGTGGTCGACCTGCCACTGGGCCGCGCGCACCACCTTGGCCAACGACTCGTCGTGATCGGCCGCGTGCCGGAGCGCACCGCCGTAGGAGAACTTCCAGCCCTGCCGGTAACGCTTGGCGAGCTTTTTCACCACGCGCCGGTCTTTGACGATGATGAACTCCCAGTTCTGCCCGTTGGCGCCAGTCGGCGCGCGCAGCGCCAACTCCACGCACTTCAACACCACCGCGTCATCGACCGGGTCGGGATGGACGCGCCGCACGGCCCGTTGCGTCATCATCGCCTCGACCAGCGGCATGTTCAGGCCGGCGAGCGCCTCCGCTGTGGTCGGCTCCACCCGGAACGCGTCGGCGTAGGGCGAGGCGGAGTTCGGCGCGTCGGTCATGTGTCGTTTCCTACCTCGACCTCACCATCTCATGGCTGCTGGGCCTGCGGGCCCGAGGTGGTCGCTCCTTTGTTGGGTCGCGCGTTGAACGCCGCACGAATCCTCGCGCGCTAAACCGTGTCACGTCAGTTCGACAATGACCCGGGCGTTTCCCACCGCACACCATCGAATCGTCCGAAATCGCTGTCGTAACTAACTATTCGTGCGCGGTGCTCAATCGCCAAAGCGGCCAGATGCGCATCGTTGACGAGGTTTCCGCCCGCGCCAACCTGCGACAGCAGCCCGGACAGCACGTCGCCATGGCGCGCAGTCGGCGACACGATGACGGACGCTGGTGCGTTGCACCAATCGAGCACTTGAGCCATTGCCGCGTCGGCGGTCAGGGGCGAAGGAAAAAGCCCATGACGAGTCGTCAATTGCACAAATGCGAGCAGCGGCACCCACGCCAGGCCGACGGTGTCTCTGCCGGACAGCGCACCGTCGAGCCAGCGGCGGGAGGCCTCGTGGTGGCCTGCTGCGGTGTTGACGGCGTACAACAGGACATTGGCGTCGACGATCCTCATGCGCCGCGACGCTGTCGCCGGATCAGGTCCTCGTCCTCGAGTTCGCCGGCGATCTGCAGCGCCCGGTCCAGGTTGACCGAGGGCACACCCAAATCAGCTGTCCGCGTTTGGAAAACCGCACCAGCCGGCCGCCGTTGCGCACCTTGCCGGATGGCGTCATTGAGCGCCTGCTTGAACGATACGTTGCGCTGACGCATCAGCTGCCTGACGACGACGAGCGTGTCGTCGTCAAGGGTCACCGTCGTCCGCACCCTGACAGCATAGCATCAACTATTGTGATGCTATGCTGTCAAAAATCGAGGGGCTCAGCGTTGCGGACCTGCGTCACGCGTGCTCGCTGACCCACGTCGCGGTGAAATCCTGAATATTCGGTATCCCCTGGGCGAATTCGCGCGCGATGAAGCTCTCGATCGCGCCACCAACCAGTGGGACTTTGAATTCCACGGTCCCAGTGAAGGTCAGCAGTGAGCCGCTCTGGATGGGTGCGACCGACGCGGCGCCACAGCCGGATCCCGGCGCACCGGACACCGCGACACTGATCTCCCCGCGGAGCTGACCGCCGACCGGTCGCCACGTCTCGGTGTGGCGGATTTGCACGTCGCGGCCATAGAACTTCGCGACGATCCCGGGCAGCAGGTCACGGCCGAGGTCCTGAGTGGTAGCCACCCGCACGATCAGGTCGTCATCGACGATCAACGATTCCAGCCCAGCGCTTCCGTTAAGGCTCGCAAGCCGGGCCAGCCAATAGTCCTCGTCGCTAAACGCCGAATGAACCTGCTCGACAGTTGCCGACGACTCGGCCGACACCTCGAACGAACGCGGCATAGTAACCGAACCCCTTATCCCTTACCGAACAGCCGATCCGCCAGGCGGGCCGCAAAAGTCCGCGTCTGCTCTAACTGCTCGGATTGCACGTTGGTCGGCGGGATCCGAAGACCCAGGTATTTCTGGCGGTACTCACCGGAACCCAGGTAGCTGGTCAGCGACAGCATGGAGCGAATCGGGTCGCCGGGATAGGTGAAGTGTATCTCGTCGACGTACCGGCCACCCTGCTGCCCGGCGAGCTCACGCACCGCTTCGAGATTTTCCCGCCAAAATTGGCGGCAGACTACAAAAACCGCAAACGGCTTGCCAAACAACAGCTTTCGCGCTTCATCGGACATCAGGAAGGAGCGCAGCGGCATGCTGACAGTCTGCCACCAGGTCGGTGAGCCGATGCAGATCAGGTCGTAGTCGCCGTTTCGCACAGTGTCGGGGGTGCGGACCTCACCCGTGGCGCCGCGTTTCTGCGCAGGCAGCACGCTGAGCATGTCGGGCCACACCCGTCTCATCGGGAATCGGGAGAATTTCTCGGCATATCGCTGATCCGTGAACTCGATCTCGGCCCTGGATACCTCGCAGCCTCGTTCGCGAAAAACTTCTCCCGCGGCCTCGAGCACCCGAAGCGACTGCCCCGTATACGAGTAATACAGCAGCAAGACCCGCGGCGGCCTTTCGCCGCGCCCGGTCGTATCCGTCATGGCACCTCCATCGTTGGATTGCGCAGGATAGCGTTGTGGTGGCGACCCGCTGCGCCCGGCTCCGCCGCGCTTGCGATCGCCACTAGGCTTGGCCGCCGTGACCGACAAAGTTCCCGTCGACCTCAGCGGTCCCGCACAGACTATGCTGACCACTTTGTACTGCAAGGCGTTGGACGCCGATTGGCGCCAGCCAATCTTGGGCGATGAATTCGCAAAGGAGGCTGTCGCCCGAATCGACTACGACTGGGCGGAACTCAAGGTCGCCGACCGGTGGACGCCGCTGGTGACGGTGCGAACCGCGCAGTTCGACATCTGGACTTCTCAGTTCCTGGCCGCTCACCGGCGGGCCACCGTGATCCACCTGGGTTGCGGTCTCGACAGCCGGGTATTCCGCTTGGACCCGGGCCCAAGCGTCGAATGGTACGACGTCGACTACCCAGCGGTAATTGCGCTGCGCCAGAAGGTTTTTCCGACTCGTCCGCATTACCGCTTGGTCGCCGCCGCGGCGACCGACCCGTCCTGGCTCGAACAAATTCCCACCGCCCGGCCGGTGCTGCTGTTGGCGGAGGGCATCAGCATGTACCTCACCGAAAGTGACGGCATCGCCCTGCTGCAACGCGTCGTCGACCGGTTCGGATCCGGTGAATTGCAGATCGATTTTTACAACTGGCTCGCGATCCGATCGCAGAAGACACATAGGTTGCAGCGGCAATCCGGTTCGACGCTGCATTGGGCCGTGAACAGCCCGGCGGACATTGCGGAAAAGCTTTCCGGGGTTCAGCTGATCACGGCCGTAACCTTCTTCGATGCGACCACCTTCGGCCGGGCATCGGGCGTCTTCCGGCTGGCGCGACGGCTGGTCCGTGCTGTCCCGCCGCTGCGTCGAACCTTCCAATACCACCGCTACGCCTTCGGGAGCCCGGTTAACTGACACCGCTTGCTGCGTGCTGCTGCTCGGCGACGATGCACAGCAGCGAACGTTATGGGACCACCGGCGCGTCGCGTCGGTGGTCTCTTCGTTTGCCCGTTCGATCGCTGTGACAGCTCAAGTCACGGAGGTGGAAAGGGCATGGCTTTTCGGGAGGTCAGTGTGAACGAGATTAGGGAAGTGCTGCGGGTGTGGCTGGGGGTGGCGGGGCGGCCGGCGCCGGGGTACCGGACGATCGCCGCGCATTGCGGCGTGGACCGCAAAACGGTGCGCCGCTACGTGGAGGCCGCGCAGACTGCCGGCCTGCGCCGCGACGACGATGTCAGCGCCCTCCATGACGGGTTGATCGGGGTGGTCGCTGAGGCGGTGCGTCCCGCCCGGCCAGACGGTCACGGCGCCGCCTGGGAGCAACTGCTGGGGTTTGCAGGAGCAGATCACCGCGTGGGTGGCCGGCCAGGGTGAGCAGCGGCCGTTGACGGTCACCAAGATCCACACGTTGCTGGCCCGGCAGGGATGTGTGTGTTTGCTATCTAATACATGTTCATTTCCCAGCAGTTGCCAACCCCTATCACGTCAGCCCTGTCGTCGCCAGCATTGATCTGACTCGCCCCTGAAGAGGCGCCGGGCGAGCTCGGCTGCTCGACGTGGCGGCTGGATGCCCGGCTGCGGCGTTGACCCACGACCGAACTCCGAACGCTACTGCACTACCTGTGCAGCAACCACCGATGCCCGGCACCGTTCGTCACCAGGGGGTGGGATTCGTTCGTGGTCCGTGTCTGTTTCGCGGAACCATTCGTAACAGGCGCGGAGGAGCCGTTGATCGCTGTGATGGCAAGTTCGAGATCGGCCGACACGGGGCCATATCTGACGCGGGCCGGCCGCGAGCGAACGGTCAACGGCCACCAGAACCACCGTCCCAACAGTGCGGCGATAGACGGAGTCAGAAAAGCACGCACGATCAGCGTATCGAACACTAGACCGAGAGCAACGGTCGTGCCCACCTGGCCCACCATTCGTAGGTCGCTGACCACCAGGGAGGCCATAGTGAACGCGAACACCAGCCCAGCGGCGGTCACGACCTTGCCAGTGCCGCCCATCGAACGGATGATGCCTGTCTTCAGCCCGGCGCCTATCTCTTGTTTGAACCGAGCGACGAGGAGCAAGTTGTAGTCCGATCCCACGGCCAGCAGGACGATCACGGACATCACCATCACGAGCCAGTGCAGGTTGAAGCCGAGAATGTATTGCCAGAGCAGTACGGAGAGCCCGAACGAAGACCCCAGTGACAGCGCCACCGTACCCACGATCACGAGCGCGGCGACGATACTTCGGGTGATCATCAACATGATGATGAAGATCATGCAGAGTGACGCAATTCCCGCAATCAAAAAGTCGTAGTTCGCCGCTGTCTGTAAGTCCTTGAAGATCGACGCGGTGCCGGCAATATAGACCTTGGAGTCCTCTAGCGGCGTACCTTTGAGAGCCTCGTAGGCAGCCGTCCTTAACGCCCCGATCCGTGCGATGCCCTCGTCTGTGGCGGGGTCTCCCCTGTGTGAAATGATGAAGCGAGCCGCCTTCCCGTCGGGTGACACGAACAGCTTCATGACCCGTTGGAAGTCCGGGTTGGCGAAAACCTCTCGAGGCAGGTAGAAGGAGTCGTCGCTTTTTGCGGCGTCAAAATCCTGACCCATGGCAGTCGCATCGCCACTCAGCTGGTCTGCCTGGTCGAACATTCCCGACACTGTGCTGTGCATACTCAGCACCATGGTCCGCACGCTTTTCATGGTGGCGATCTGCGGCGGCAACAGCGCGAGCAGTTGTGGCAGGGCAGCATCGGTGCTATCCAGGTCTTTAACGAGATCGCTCAGCTTATCGCTGAGCTTGTCGACCCCACCCATTGACTGGTATACAGACTTTATCGCCGAGCAAATTTGAACATTGTCGCAGTTCGGATCCGCATCGAAATAACCGCGAAGCGGTCGTAGAGTCGTATTGACGTTGTCGATATTTTGTCTCACTTCAGCGGCGATCGCTTCTGTTTCTTTCGTGACACCGACCATGTGGTGACTTGTCCCGGCGAGCTGTTGCATCAGGGTATTCATGTGCTCCGCAGCCGTGATAGTACCGCCCAGCTCGTCGGCTAGCTTCATCATGTCATCGAGCCGCGACTTCGCGAATTTTATATTCTCTAGCTGCCCAGCTGTTTGCATGCTGAGCAGAAATGGTATCGATGTGTGCGCAAGTGGCGTGCCCTCGGGCCGAGTAATGCTTTCTACCCGAGAAATACCTTCAACGCGGAAAATCCCTTTGGCTAGTTTGTCTAAGACCAAGAAGTCTGCTGAATTACGCATATCATGGTCGGACTCGATCAACAGGATTTCAGGCATCAAACGCGCCTGCGAGAAATGGCGCTCCGCGGCGGCGATCCCGATGTTTCCAGGGATATCGCGGGGCAAATACAACCGGTCTTTGTAGCTCACCTTATATCCCGGTAACGCCACCAGGCCGACCAATGTCACCGCGCACGTGGCGGCGAAAATCGGCCCGGGCCAGCGCACGACTGCAGTGCCTACCCGTCGCCACCCGCGTACCTTGATCTTGCGCTTTGGATCGAGCAGGCTGAAGCGACCGCACACCGCAAGGACTGCCGGAACCAGTGTTAGCGCCACCGCGACTGTGATCAGCATGGCTATTGCGCAGGGTGCGCCCAGGGTCTGGAAAATCGGCAACCGGGTAAAACTGAGGCAATATGTTGCACCGGCGATAGTCAAACCCGAGGCCAAGACCACGTGTGCGACGCCGTGATAAGCCGTGTAGTAAGCCGTCTCCCGATCTTCGCCAGCCTGGCGCGCCTCGTGATAACGCCCGATAAAGAATATTCCGTAGTCCGTGCCCGCCGCTACCGTGAGGGACACCAGAAGATTTATAGCAAAAATCGAAACCCTGATGATGTCGTGTTCGGCGAGAAGTGCGATAATACCCCGGGCCACCGCTAATTCGATGCCGACCATGACCAACAAAAGAATTACGGTCAGGAACGAACGATACACGAGAAGTAACATGATGAAGATCACCGCGACTGTTGCCACCATGACCTTGATGACCGTCCGGTCGCCGCTGTGGTACATATCTGTCACCAGCGCCGCCGGCCCGGTGACGTAGGCCTTAATCGCCTTTGGGGAAGGGGTGTGCTGGATAATGTTCCGGACCGCGTCGACGGATTGGTTCGCTTTCGCCTCGCCCTGGTTACCCGCGAGGTACACCTGAACGTAGGCGGCTTTACCGTCGGCGCTTTGCGCAGCAGCTGCCGTCAGCGGATCACCCCAGAAATCCTGGAGATACTGCACATGCTTTGTGTCTGCCTTCAGCTGGCGAATCAAACTATCGTAATACTTATGGGCAGCCTCCCCGAGAGGTTGCTCCCCTTCTAAGACGATCACCGCCACGCTGTCGGAATTCGATTCCTTGAACAGCTCTCCCATGCGTGCCATTGCTTTCACCGACGACGCATCTTTGGTACTGAGTGATACGGCATGATTCGCGGCGACCTGTTCGAGCGACGGCACGCCAAAACTCACCATGAGCGTGACCGCCACCCAGCTCAGAATGATGGGCACAGCGAATTTACGGACCGCTCCCGCCACGGCCACCCGTGCAGCGCGCTCATTGCTCGCTCGATGGTTGTTCATGCGGCCTTCACCAGATGATGTGCGGAGGCGTTCACTTTATTGGAAACTTTCTCGAATCTGACCTGACCGTAGACCACGATGCTTTCCCCGGTTAGCTGATGTCCGTCACGGCGCCTCTGCGGCCGACAGTGCCGTGGAATCCTAATGAGTATTAGCGGGTGCGGCCTTCGGGCAGACTTGCTATCGGTAGCGGCCGGTGGGTGAGCACTGATGCCTCCTGGATTTCGAGTCCTGATGTCAGATCGTCGCCCCCACCGGTTCGCCCGGGAGAAGGGATCGCTGATGGGATGTCGTGCCCGCCCGCGTGGCGTGAGCACTGCTTCATTAGGTCGCCGAGAGTTCTCCCGCACGCTGCCGGCTGTAACCCGGACAACTGCAGACAGGAGCGAGGAGTGGCGAAATTGCTGTACGTGGGCGACGATTGGGCGGAAGATCATCACGACGTCGAACTGATGGACTCGGCGGGACGCAGGCTGGCCAGGGCGCGGCTGCCCGAGGGCGCGGCCGGGATCGCGCGGTTGCACGCGATGATCGGCGCCGAGCTGGGCGCCGACGCCGACATGGCCGAGGTGGCGATCGGAATCGAGACCGACCGGGGCCCGTGGGTGGCCGCGCTGATCGCGGCCGGATACACCGTGTACGCGGTGAACCCGCTGTCGGTGGCCCGGTACCGGGAGCGGCACAGCGTCTCCGGCGCCAAGAGCGACCCGGCGGACGCACACACGCTGGCCGACATGGTCCGCACCGACTCGCACCAGCTGCGCCCGGTGGCCGGCGACAGCGCGGCAGCCGAGGCGGTGAAAGTTGTTGCCCGCTCGCACAAGACGATGATCTGGGACCGCACCCGCCACACCCAGCGGCTGCGGCACGCGCTGCGCGAGTACTTCCCCGCCGCGCTGGAAGCCTTCGACGATCTCGACGCGGCCGATGCGCTGGAACTGCTCGGCAGAGCCCCCGACCCCGCGTCGGCGGCGAAGCTGAACCGCAGCCAGATCCGGGCCGCGCTCAAACACGCCGGTCGCCGCGACATCGACACCAAGACCAGCCGGATCCAGGACGCGCTGCGCGGCGAGCAGCTCGGCCGCGACCCGGTGATCACCACCGCGTACGCGGCTGCCACCCGCTCGATCGTGGCCGTGCTCACCACCCTCAACGAGCAGATCGCGATCCTGCAAGAGCAGGTGGAGGAGCATTTTCACCGGCACCCGGACGCTGAGATCATCCTGTCGCAGCCCGGCCTGGGACCGATCCTCGGCGCCCGGGTGCTCGCCGAATTCGGCGACGACCCAGCACGGTACGCCGACGCGAAGGCCCGCAAGAACTACGCCGGAACCAGCCCGATCACCCGCGCCTCCGGCAAGAAGAAGGTCGTGCTCGCGCGGTTCGTGCATCAGGACAGGCTCATCGACGCGCTGATGACGCAGGCGTTCTCCGCGCTGCGCGCCTCGCCCGGCGCACGCGCCTACTACGACAAGCAACGCGCCCGCGGCCTCGGCCACAACCCCGCGCTGCGCCAGCTCGCCAACCGGCTCGTCGGAATCCTGCACGGCTGCCTCAAGACCCGCACGCTCTACGACGAAGCCACCGCCTGGCCGTCCCACAATCAAGATCAACAAACCGCCGCTTGACATTTAAGCTCCTGGGATGTCTGACATGGTGAGTCTCCCACAACCGGTCAGCACCAGCACAGCCGGCAACATCCACCATCCGAGTTGAGGTTCGACATCCCTGCCCCCTCCGTCCGCGATTCTGCGCTCGCGCGGTGCCCGCGCCGACCGGCGTTGCGGCCAAGGCGTTAACGCCGACATCCACGTGGCGCCGCTGGGTGCCCCCGCGCGACTCCAGGTGGCTGTCTCCGCCAAAGTCCCTCGCCGAGAGTGCGGCGCCAATAGGATCTCCCGACGTTTCCGTGGGTGGGTTTTCATACTGCTCGGCCGGGTAGCGCGGGGCACAGGCCACCGCGGGTGAGCATGGCCATGCCGATCAGCGCCTCAGGGCTGCGAAACCCGTAGGAACGCTTGGTCAATGCCCGCAGATGGGGGTATTCGTGGCCTCGGAGCGAGCGTTCGACAGGCCATGATCGAGAGTGTTCAAAATCAGGTGGCGGTACCGGTCGATAGTGGCGGCGACCTTGACGAACTCCGGGATGCGGGAATGCTTGGCCCACGACAACCCAGCCGGCCAGCAGCTGGCGCCCGGGCTCGCCCTTAACCCGAAATAGCTCCCGGAGTTGCTCTTTGCAGCAAATACGCCCGATACAGCGTCTTGTTGGTGGCCTGGATGGCGGCCAGGCTGGTGCGCTGCGCACCGGACAGGTCGGTGGGATTCTTGCGCACCGCCCACATGGCGTGGCGGTCGCGGTGGCCGGTGGCCGCGGTGGTGCGCACCCGGACCTTGTCGAGGGCTTTCATCGCCCAGACCACGACATGAAATGGGTCGAGGCAGATCACGCAGCCGGGGCGCGCTCGGTGACCACGGCGTGGAGCCATTCGGCGCCATCACAGCTGACATGGGTCAACGCCGCGGCCCGTGGTGGTGCAGCACCCGCCGGATCCGGGTGTCCTGCTCACGAGTCATCTCGGCCACCTTGCGCACCGGCATCGCCGCCGCGAACTGCAGCAACAGCGCCTCGAACAGCAAGGTGAACCCCGATCCCTCCCGCGCCCACGGCGCCCCCACCTGGCGCACCCCGTGCACGGGGCAGCGCACCCGCGGCAGCCGAGCGTGCAGGAACCCAGCCCGGCATCGGCTGGTGGGATGCGCGCGGCCGCTTTGACCTGGGCGATCTGCACCGCGGTGAACACTGGCGGGCGCCCGCAGCGTTTCGCATCGCCCAGCGCGGCCGCCCCGGGTGCCGCGCACCAGCGGCGCCGCCATTTGCGCACGGTGTCCTCGCACACCCGCAGCGACGCCGCGATCACCGCGTTCGGGATCCCTCGGCCGCGGCGAGCACGATCTTGGCCCGCGTGACCAGGCGTTGCTCGGTGCGCCCGGCCCGCACCAGGCGGCGCAGTCCGCGCCGCTGCGACCCGGTCAACGTGATCCGGCCGGCGGGCGGCATGGCGGGCTACTCCACGAGGCAATGATCGCGAATTGATAACACTAGACACTTCAGCCTCACCCATCACTCATGGTTTGTCGCCCAGCCACACCCCGTCGGGCACGATCACTGACCATGGCCGCGCCCCCCGCATCGACGAAAACCTCCCTGCAACAACGCCTGTCCGCCCATGCTCGGCAACGATGGCCCCAGCTCAACGGTGTCGAGGTGCGTTTCCGTGGCACGTTCGCCTACGTCACCGCCCGCCTGCCCGACGGTGACTCCATGCCACTGATGCGGCTGCGTTACGGCGGATCAGCCTCCCGCTGGGGCTTCGCGAGCTACCTGGCCAGCAAGAACGGCTACCAAGACTCGGTACTACCCACCACCGGCCACACAGCAGGCTCACCCGAACACGCCCTCGACACCGCCTGCGGCCTCTACCTCGGCGACCCAACCGCCTGGACATGACCCCCGACGAACTTATGGGCGCGAGCCCTAAGGTTTGTCTCAGTCTCCGGCTGAATGCATTCTTGGGTTTTCGTAGGAGACGCCGATAGCCCCTGTTAACGTCGTTCAACACAGACGTCGGAGAGGTGGCGTCCGTCGAGTCTTGAACCACTGGCGAGTCTTGAACCACTGGAACCAAAAGGGGTGTCTGATGCCGGCGAGCCACTCTTGCATGCCTGACGTACTCGCGGAACGGGCCCGGCAGCGCCCGGATTTGCTGGCCCACACGTTCATCGACTACGAAGTGGATCCCGCCGGAAACTCCGAGACCTTGACGTGGGCTCAGGTTCACCGGCGCGTGCAGGTCATCGCCGCGGAACTCGCTTCCTGCGGGTCGCCGGGTGACCGCGTCGCGATCGTCGCTCCGCAGGGCCTGGAATACGTGATCGGGTTTTACGCTGCGATGGAGGGTGATTTCGTCGCGGTCCCGTCGCTGGTGCCGCAGTTCGGTGCGGCGACTGGAAAAAACCCGAACAGTCGCAGCGGACCTTCGGCGGACAGCTCCTCGATCCATCGCCCGGCACCCCGCTGGGGTCCTGGCTTCGCACCGGGGGCTTGGGCGTCATCTACGAGGGCGAGCTGTTCATCATCGGCCGCATCAAGGATCTGCTGATCGTGGATGGGCGTAACCACTATCCTGACGACATCGAGGCGACGGTCCAGGAGATTAGCGGGGGTCGCGTCGCGGTGACCTCCGTTCCCGGTGATCGCCGCGAGCGCTGGTGCCGGCCGGCTCCATCCCGATCACTACCAGCGGCAAGGTCCGCCGTTCCTCGTGCATTGAGTATTGCCTGCAGGACGAATTCACCCGGATGGACACCACCTCATGACGTTTTTCGGCGACGCCGGAAAACCCGGATAGTGGCGTCCCCAGGGCGTCACACCGCAGGGGGAGTGAACGCAATGTCAGCAATCGGATCTTTCACACCCGCTGTGCTGGGGGAACGTGCTCGGCAACAGCCGGCTGCGCCCGAGTACACGTTCATCGACGACGAGGTCGACCCAGCCGGGTATTCCCAAAGATTGACGTGGTCTCAGGCTCGTCGGCGCGCAACTGGTCGCCGCGGAACTCGCGTCCTGCGGATCGCCGGGTGATCGCGTGGCGATTTGCGCTCCGCAGGGCTTCGAGTACGTCGTCGGGTTCCTCGGCGTGGTGGAGGCGGGCTTCGTCGCGGTCCCGCTGTCCGCGCCGCGGTTCGGCGCGCACGACGAACGGCTTTCCGCGGCGTTGAGGGACAACTCGCCGGCGGCGATCCTGACACCATCGGCCGTTGTCAACGACGTCGTCTCGTGTGCTCGGGCGCTCCCCTTGCCGCTGCCGGCAGTGATCGAGATCGATGCGCTCGACCTTGATACCCCAGCAGACCTTCTCCATCAGCACGGGGCAGACCAAAACAGCTCTGCTACGATACGCTTCGGGTTCGACTCGTCAGCCGACCGGCGTCGTGAATATCTTCGCGAAATGTCGAGCAATGCTGTCCGACCATTTCGAGGACAACGGGTAAGGTTCCACCGCCGGATACCACGCTCGTCTCGTGGCCGCCCTTCTATCACGACATGGGCCTGCTGCTCGGAATTGTCGGTCCAGTGTTGGATCTCGCCGATCAAGGAAAATCCAGATTGAAGGACGGTTAGCGTATGACGTCGATAAGCGAACGCGGGGCATCAGCTGAATCCATTCAGCACCATTATGATGTAAGCGAGAGATTTTACTCACTCTGGCTAGACGAGTCCATGACGTATTCGTGCGGCTTGTGGCAGAACGACGATGACTGTCTGTCGGCGGCGCAGACGCGGAAGATTGATTACCTGGTATCTCTGGCAGGCGCTGGTGGGCGGGAAAGGGTGCTGGACATCGGGTGCGGGTGGGGGTCGGTTATGCAACGATTGGTTGCCGAACACGGCGTGGAACATGTCACGGGTCTGACCTTGAGCGCAGCGCAGGCTCGCCGCATCGAGGACCTACGCGACCCTCGCCTGGAAGTTCGGGTTCAGGACTGGGCTGACTTTGTTCCGGACGCGCCGTATGACACAGCAATTAGCGTTGGAGCCATGGAGCACTTCGTTAAGTTCGGATGGGAACGGTCAAAAAAGGTGGCAGCATATCGCCGGTTTTTCGAAAAGTGTCATGAGTCACTCAAGTCCGGGGCAGGTATGGCGCTGCAGACAATCGGCAAGGGGAACGTCGTACTCGACGCGCAAGGTCTGAGAGACACTATCTTCATGGCGCAGCACATATTTCCCGAATCAGATCCGCCGAGGCTCGCGGAAATATTGCACGCTACTGAGAAGCTCTTCGAGGTTCAATCAGTAGTCAACCATCGGGAACACTACGCGCGTACCTGCTCAGCCTGGCTCGAAAAGCTCCAGGCGCACAGGACTGAGGCGGGCGAAATTGTTGGCCCCGAAAAGGCAGAGATTTACGAAAAGTACCTCAAAGCCTCGATACGGCAGTTCCGGCTTGGACACGCAAACCTTTATCGGATCTCGCTTTGTAGGGTGTGAAACCGTGCCGTTGACCCATTCATCGATTCCGGCCGCGGTACGCGAACAAGTCCGGCAACAGCCGGATGCGCCCGCGTACACGTTCGTCGACTACGACGTCGACCCCGCCGGGTATTCCCAAAGCTTGACGTGGTCTCAGGTCCACCGGCGCGCGCAGGCAGTCGCCGCGGAACTGGCGTCCTGCGGATCGCCGGGTGATCGCGCCGCGATCCTTGCTCCGCAGGGCGTCGAATACATCGTCGGGGTTCTCGGCGCGATGGAGGCCGGCTTCATCGCGGTCCCGCTGCCCGAGCCGCTGTTCGGCGCCGAACGGGTTTCCGCGGCGCTGAGGGACAGCTCGCCGGCGGCAATCCTGACGACATCGGCGGTCGTCACCGACGTTGACTCGTGCGCTCGGGCGCTCCCCGGCTCGCCGCCGGCAGTGATCGAGATCGACGCGCTCGACCCCTACTCACCGCCGGCCCTCCACTCGACCGGCGCGCCGCAGACCAAGACGGCCCTGCTGCAATACACCTCCGGCTCGACTCGTGCGCCGGCTGGCGTCGTGGTGACGCACAAGAACATCATGGCCAACCTCAACCAGATCATGTCCGACTATTTCGAGGACCAAGGAGGGGTTCCGCCGTGGGACGCCACGCTCGTGTCGTGGCTGCCCTTCTATCACGACATGGGCCTGATGTTTGGAATCTTTATTCCGATCAGGTTCGGACTTCATTCAGTCTTGACGAGCCCTATAGCTTTTCTGCAGAAGCCCGCCCGGTGGATGCACTTGGTGGCCAGCAATACTAAAGCTTTCTCGCCCGCCCCAAACTTCGCCTTCGAACTGACTGCGCGACGCACGTCCGACGCCGACACGGTGGGGCTCGACCTGGGGAACGTGCATACCTTCATCAGCGGCGCCGAACGGGTACACCCCCCGGCGATCAGACATTTCGTCGAGCGGTTTTCCCGGTTCAACCTTCCTGACACCGCGCTGCGAGCGGCGTACGGGCTGGCCGAGGCGACGGTGTACGTGACGACGTCGAACCCGGGGCGCTCTGCGCCGATCGTCCGTTTCGACTACCAGAAGCTGTCGGCCGGCTACGCGAAGCGCTGCGGCGACGAACAACCCGGTTCCGAGCTGGTCAGCCACGGCACACCGCGCGCGTGCACTATGCGCATCGTCGATCCTGAGACGTGCGTCGAGAATCCGGCCGGTAAGGTCGGGGAGATCTGGGTGCACGGCGACAACGTCGCGGCCGGCTACTGGCGAAACCCGCAACTATCGGAACAGACCTTCGGTGGACGGCTCGTCGATGCGTCGCCCGGCACCCCGCTGGGGCCCTGGCTTCGCACCGGGGACTTGGGCGTCATCTACGAGGACGAGCTGTTCATCATCGGCCGCATCAAGGATCTGCTGATTGTGGATGGGCGTAACCACTATCCTGACGACATCGAGGCGACGGTCCAGGAGATTAGCGGGGGTCGCGTCGCGGCGATTTCGGTCCCGGATGATCGCAGTGAGCGGCTGGTCGTGATCGCGGAGATGAAGAACCGGGGCAGCTCCGAAGAGGAGATGCTGCACAGACTTCGTAGGGTGAAACAGCAAGTGACATCTGCGATTTCGAAGTCGCACGGGCTGCGGGTGGCCGATCTCGTGCTGGTACCGTCCGGCTCTATCCCGATCACCACCAGCGGCAAGATCCGCCGTTCTTCGTGCATCGAGTGCTACCAGCAGGACGAATTCACCCGGCTGGACGTCACTGTATGACGCCGGCTTTTGAGAGTCCGAACTGGCCAAAGAACTTTCCGAAAGGCGGGGTTGAACGCGATATGACTGCTGCACCGCCGGATCGTCGGAGCATCCTCACCGAGGCGCTGCGCACGATCGATGATTTGACTGCGCGCCTGGAGATCGCCGAAAGGGCCGACACCGAACTGATCGCGGTGGTGGGGATGGGATGCCGGTTGCCTGGTGGGGTGAACAACCCCGCCCAGTTCTGGCGGTTGTTGCACGACGGGGCGAGCGGCGCCGTGCGGGTGCCCCCCCGCCGATCCGTGGTGTCATCCACGCCGCCGGAATCACCGACGCCCAACTCCCGACTGAAATTTCGGATAGCCGCCTTCGGCGCACCATGTGGCCGAAAATCGCGGGCGCGCAGGTGTTGCACGAGGCCTTCCCGCCGGGGATGTCAGTTCGACGATCCACCGAGCAGTTCGTCGGCATCGAGCTGTCCGCGACGATGCTTTTCAACCACCCCACGGTCGCGTCATTAGCGGGTTACCTAGCCAAGAAGCCGCTACCGCGGGAAGGCCCGCAGGACGACGTCGATATGCTATCCGATTCGACCAGCAGTGTGCTGAACGAGTTGTTCGACAGCGTGGAATCGGCTCCGGCCGGTAGTGAGAGGGGTATCTGATGAGCCATTTGGGCCTCGCGGCATGACGGCGGCTTCCGACGAGGAGGCTCTCCGCTACTGGCTGGTCGACTACCTCGTCACGAACGTCGGTTGCAGTCCCGACGACATCGACTTCGACGTGTCGATGAGCGATCTTGGACTGGGCTCACGCGACGCAGTCGTACTCTCCGGCGAGCTGTCCGAGCTGCTCGGCCGCCAAGTCTCACCCGTGGAATTCTGGCAGCACCCGACAATCGGCGGCCTGGCGCGGTTTCTCAGCGGATCGGAACCCGACGCCGACGCCGGGCAGGTCCGCGATTCCGCTCAAGGCGGCCCGGACGAGCCGATCGCAGTGATCGGCCTGGGATGCCGTTTCCCCGGTGAGCTCGCCGGCCCGGAAGCGTTCTGGCAATTCCTGTGCGCGGGCCAATCCGCGGTGAGCGAGGTACCGCCGGATCGGTGGGCCGCGTTCGACGACGGCTCCCCTGAGGTCGCGGCGACCCTGGCCCGCACCACGCGGTGGGGATCGTTCTTGACCGACATCGACGCCTTCGACGCGGAATTCTTCGACATCTCTACCCGCGAAGCCGTCAGGATGGATCCTCAGCAGCGGCTGCTGCTGGAAGTCGCGTGGGAGGCATTGGAACACGCCGGGATTCCGCCCAGCTCGCTGCGCCGGTCACAGACCGGAGTCTTCGCCGGCGCGTCTTGCGCCGACTACGGGTATATGGCGGCGCTCGATCTGCCCAATGTCGACGCGTGGAGTAACCCCGGTGGTGCGCTGAGCATCATCGCCAATCGGCTGTCGTATTTCCTGGATCTGCGTGGACCCTCCGTCACCGTTGATACCGCTTGCTCCTCGTCGTTGGTCGCGCTGCACTTGGCTTGCCAGAGCCTACGGATCGGGGACTCGGATCTGGTTCTCGCGGCTGGGGTGAATCTTCTGTTGGCGCCCGGGGTTTTTCGTGCTTTCGATCAAACCGGTGCGTTGTCTCCGACCGGTGCGTGTCACGCGTTCGACGCGGCCGCCGACGGGTTCGTCCGCGGCGAGGGCTGCGGGGTGGTAGTGCTCAAACGATTAAACGATGCACTGCGCGACGGGGACCGGCTACTGGCGGTGGTGCGGGGCTCGGCGGTCAACCAGGACGGCCGCTCCAACGGCATGTTGGCTCCCAACCCCGCCGCCCAGATGGCGGTGCTGCGCGCAGCGTACACCAATGCAGGGGTGGCGCCGCATGAAGTGGATTATGTCGAGACCCATGGGACCGGAACGTTGCTGGGCGATCCCATCGAGGCGCGTGCGCTCGGCACGGTCTTGGGTAAGGGACGCCAACCGCAGTCGCCGCTTTTGATCGGTGCGGTCAAGTCGAACCTGGGCCATCTGGAGGCTGCGGCCGGGATCGTCGGATTCATCAAGACGGTGTTGGCGGTGCAGCGGGCCAGCATCCCGGCGAATCTGGGATTCCAGATCCCCAATCCGCATATTCCATTCGACCAAATGCGGCTGAAAGTCGTTGCTGACCACCACGAGTGGCCGGCCAGGCAGCGACCGCGCCGGGCCGGGGTGTCCGCGTTTGGGTTCGGCGGCACCAATGCGCACGTGGTGATCGAACAGGCCCCGGCGACCGATGCCGCTGTCCGCGAGCCCGATCCGCCGGTGACCACATTGATCGTGTCGGGTAAGAGCGGCGGGCGTATCGCGTCGCTGGCCGGTGTGCTGGCGGACTGGATGAACGGCGACGGGGCCGATGTGAGGCTGCCCGATGTCGCCCACACGCTGAACCATCATCGGGAGCGCCACGCCCAGTTCGCCACCATCTGCGCCCGCGACCGCGCTCAGGCGGTGACGGGGCTGCGGGCGCTGGCCGCCGGCCGAACCGCCGATACGGTGGTGGATCCGCACGACGGGCCGTGCGGACCCGGCACGGTGTTCGTGTACTCGGGTCAGGGTTCGCACTGGGCGGGCATGGGTCGGCAATTGCTTGCGGAGGAGCCGGTATTTGCCAGGGCGGTCGCAGCGTTGGAGCCGGCGTTTGTCCAACAGGTGGGATTTTCGCTTTGGGACGTGATCGCCAACGGTAAACCGGTGAGCGGCGATGCGCAGGTGCAGCCGGTGCTGATGGGGTTGCAACTGGGGCTGACCGAATTGTGGCGCTCCTATGGGGTGCACCCCGATGCGGTGATCGGGCATTCGATGGGCGAGGTGACCGCGGCGGTGGTGGCCGGGGCGTTGACCGTGGCCGACGGATTTCGGGTGATCGCCGCCCGGTCCCGGCTGATGTCGCAACTGGCCGGACAGGGCGCGGTGGCACTACTCAAACTGGACGCCGAGGCCGCCGAAACATTGATCGCTGACTTTCCCGGCGTAAGTGTGGCCGGGCACATCGCACCGCAGCAGACCGTGATTGCCGGACCTGTGGTGCCGGTCGACGCGGTGATCGCCGCGGTGAGCGCGCAGAACCGGTTCGCCCGGCGGGTCGACATGGAGGTCGCCTCGCATACCGCGTTGATGGATCCGATCCTGCCCGATTTGCGTGCGGCGCTTGCTGATCTGGTGCCCACGATGCCGACGATTCCGTTTATCTCCACCACCGTCCAGGACGTCACCGCCCCGCCGGACGCCGAGTACTGGGTGGCCAATGTGCGCCAGCCGGCCCGGCTGTTCCAGGCCGTCACCGCGGCCGCGAAGGGTCGCACCACCTTCGTCGAGATCAGCGCCCATCCGATCCTGACCCACGCCGTCAGCGACACGTTGGAGTCGGTGACCCATCACCACACTGTCGGGACGTTGTGGCGTGGCGGCGATGACACGGTGAGCTTCCACACCAACCTCAACACAGTGCACACCAGCCATCCACCGGAGACCCCGCATCCGCCGGAACCGCATCCGCTGCTGCCCACCACTCCCTGGCAGCACACCCGCCACTGGGTGGATGTCACACCGGTCCGGCGTCGACGCGAATCGGTTGACCCGGGCGAATGGTCGGCGCAGAGCGGTGGGGCGATCCCGGCGGAGTGGTGTTTGCAGCTGGCCTGGCCGGCTCGTGAGTTGGGCAGCGCGCAGACCGGTGTCGACAGTTGGTGGCTGGTGGTCGGCGACTGTCAGCTCGGCGCGGAGATCGGCGGTGTTCTCGGCGGGGCCGATCGGGTGACGGTGCTGTCGCCCTCGGCGTTGGCCCAAGATAATGACGCGACCCTGGCGAAGGCCCTCGCCGGAGTGACCCATGTGCTCTACGCGCCCCAAGTGTCGTCTGATCATTTTGCTGCCGAACCGGGTTACGAGCTGTTCAACGCGGCCCGGCGGCTGACCGCGGCGGTGGCCGCGGTGGGGGGAATCACTGCGCCTCCCCGTCTTTATCTGCTCACGCGCAACGCTCAGCCAATCAGCGAAGGCGATCGGGCCAACCCCGCCCATGCCGTGTTATGGGGCCTGGCGCGCTCAGTGGCACTGGAGCATCCCGAATTCTGGGGCGGCGTCATCGATGTCGACGAGTCAGTGCCGGGCGGGCCGGCCGCCCGGTATGTGGTCGACGAGGCGCACCGTGGCGACGGCGAGGATCAGGTCATTTATCGGGCCGGAGTACGCCGTGTTCCGCGCCTGCAACGGGGCTACGTACCGTCGGCCACCACGGTTGAGCTCGATAAGGACAGCAGCTATCTGGTCATCGGTGCGACCGGCAACATCGGGCCGAATCTGATTCGGCAACTCGCTGATATGGGAGCAGCCACGATCGTCGCGGTGTCGCGCAATCCGGGTTCGCGTCTCGACGAGTTGGCCACCAGCCTGTCGCAAACCGGAACGACGTTAGTGACGGTGGCCGCCGACGCGGCCGATGAAACCGCGATGAGCGCGCTCTTCGACCGCTTCGGCACCTGCCTTCCGCCGCTGGCGGGCATCTATCTGGCGGCTTTCGGGGGCAGCCCGATAATGCTGCGCGACATGACCGATGACGACGTCGCCGCCATGTTCCGACCGAAACTGAACGTGCTGGCGCTGCTGCACAAACTGTCCCTGGGCCACCCGGTGCGCCAGTTTGTGCTGTTCTCCTCGATCTCCGGAGTGACCGGCTCCCGCTGGCTGGCCCACTACGCGGCAACCACCACATACTCCGGCACCTTCGCCTATGCGCGCCGAGCGGCCGGACTGTCGGCCACCGCGATCAACTGGGGCCTGTGGAAGTCGCTGACCGACACCCAAGCCGACCAGGAACGCCAGGTGACTCTGGAATCCGGGCTCGAGCCCATGCCCGACGAGGTCGCCATCGGTGCGCTGGCGTCGTTCACCGGTCCCGGCGCCCCGGTCCACGCGACCATCGCCGCCGCGGACTGGGACCGACTGGCCACCGCGTATCGCACCCGTGCAGCGCTGCACATCGTGGACGACCTGCTGCCGACCGATGCCGACAGCGACGGTTCATCAGGGTGGCGAACCGAGTTCCGGGAAGCATTGCGCGACTGCGAACCGACGCGGCGCCGCGATCTTCTGGTTGATCACGTAAGCACACAGGTCGCGGCGGCGATGGGATTGGCTTCGCCGCAGCTGCTGGATCCGACGGCGGGCTTCTTCCAATCCGGTATGGATTCGCTCATGAGCGTGACCTTGCAACGGTCGCTTTCCGAAAGCCTCGGCGAGGTGCTGCCGACATCTGTCGTGTTCGACTATCCAACCGTCGAAGCTCTCTGCGACTACTTGGCCACGATCCTTCCCGAGTTGGTCGAGGTTGCCGAGCAGGAAAGGCAGGAAAGGGTCGACGCCTACGACGACCTGACCGATGACGAACTGCTGAAGGAACTTTCCGAGAGGTTGGGCTGAGCGCGATGGCTCTAGCACCGCCAAATCCTCGGGCGATTACCATCGATTACCATCGAGGGCGATGCGCTGCGGCTGTATGTGGCGACGGTAAATGGGGAATCGGCCGCGGCGGTAGTGAGGGCGACATTTCATGACTGCGACTTTTTCCGTTGCTGCGCTGCGTCATTGGTTGGTCGATTACCTGACCACGAATATCGGCTGTGACGCAACCGAGATTGACCCGGATGCATCACTGTGGGATCTTGGTGTCGGGTCGCGTGATGCAGTGGTCTTGTCCGGTGAACTCGCGGAGTTGCTGGACCGGCCGGTATCGCCGCTGGAGTTCTGGCAGCACTCCACAATAAATGCTCTCGCCGAATATCTCACCAAGCCCGAGTCGGAAGCCGAAGCTGATGGGACGGACCAGTCCGGTCGATCCTTCGCCGACGAGCCGATCGCGGTCATCGGTCTCGGATGTCGCTTCCCGGGTGACATTCACGGCCCAGAATCGTTGTGGCAGTTCCTGTGTGAGGGCCGGTCAGCTGTAGGGGAGGTCCCGCGGGACCGGTGGAGGCCGTTTGAAAATAGTTCACCTGAGGCGGAGGCGGCGCTGTCGAACACCACGCGCTGGGGTTCGTTTTTAACCGAGATCGACGCTTTCGACAACGAATTCTTCGAGATTTCGCCGCGGGAAGCGGCGTGGATGGACCCCCAGCAGCGTCTGCTGCTGGAAGTGGCGTATGAAGCCTTGGAGCATGCCGGGATTCCGGTTGATTCGCTGCGGCGCACGCAGGCCGGGGTTTTTGCCGGTGCGTGCTCAGGTGAGTATGGCTATCTGACGTCGACCGACCTTAGTCAAGTGAACGCATATTCCGGTACCGGCGGCGCGCTGAGCATTATCGCCAACCGCGTCTCCTATTTCTTTGACTTGCGGGGTCCCTCGGTGACCGTCGATACGGCGTGCTCGTCGTCGTTGGTGGCGGTGTACCTGGCCTGCCAAAGCTTACGAGCGGGTGATTCGAGCCTGGCGCTCGTCGCTGGGGTTAATCTGCTGCTGTCGCCGGTAGTTACCCGCAGCTTCGATCAGGCCGAGGCAATGTCGCCGACGGGTCGGTGTCGTTCGTTCGACGCGAGTGCCGACGGCTTCGTTCGTGGCGAAGGTTGCGGGGTCGCGGTGCTCAAGCGGCTCAGCGATGCGCTGCGCGACGGGGATTCGGTGTTGGCGGTGGTCCGGGGTTCAGCGGTCAATCAGGACGGCCGTTCCAACGGGCTGATGGCGCCCAATCCGGCAGCCCAGATGGCGGTGCTGCGCGCCGCCTACGCTAATGCCGGCGTGCCGCTGGATGGGGTCGATTATGTCGAGGCCCACGGGAGCGGAACGTTGCTGGGCGATCCCATCGAAGCACGCGCGCTGGGAACTGTGCTGGGCCGTGCGCGGCCGCCGAGAACTCCCCTTTTGATCGGCGCTGTGAAAACGAACCTGGGTCATTTGGAGGCGGCGGCCGGAATCGCCGGTTTCATCAAGACGGTACTGTCGTTGCAGCGGGGGCACATTCCGGGCAACCTGCATTTCGAGAACCCCAATCCGCACATCCCATTTGAAAATCTGCGGCTAAAACTGGTTGCCGAACAGACTGTTTGGCCGTCGGTGGACCGCGTGCGGCGGGCTGGGGTGTCTGCGTTCGGATTCGGTGGGACAAACGCGCATGTGGTGTTGGAGCAGGCCCCGGCTACTGAACCGGTTGCCGAGGCGGCGGCGCCGGCGGTGAGCACCTTGGTGGTCTCGGGTAAGACACCGGCGCGAATCGCGTCGATGGCCGGCTTGTTGGCGGAGTGGATGTCCGGCGAGGGCGCCGGAGTGCCGCTCGCCGATGTGGCTTACACACTCAATCATCACCGCACTCGCCACAAGCACTTCGCTGCGGTGTGTGTGCGTGATCGCGCCCAGGCGGTGGCCGGGTTGACGGCATTGGCGGCCGGCGAACCGGCTGCGGGGGTCGTAGAACCTTACGAGCGACTCCCAGGGTCAGGCACGGTATTCGTTTATTCAGGTCAGGGTTCGCAATGGGTGGGCATGGGTCAGCGGTTGCTGGCCGACGAGCCGACGTTCGCCGCGGCGGTCGCCGAATTAGAGCCTGCGTTTTTGGCCGCGACCGGTTTTTCCTTACAGCATGTCTTAGCCACCGGCGAGGCGGTGATCGGCATCGAGCGTATCCAGCCGGTGTTGGTGGGCGTGCAGTTGGCGCTGACGGAATTGTTGCGCTCCTACGGAGTCGAACCCGATGCGGTGATTGGCCATTCGATGGGTGAGGTGACCGCGGCGGTGGTGGCCGGAGCACTGAGTCCCGCGGATGGCCTGCGGGTCATCACGACACGAGCCCGGCTGATGTCGCGGCTGTCGGGACAGGGTGCAATGGCGCTGCTGGAATTGGAGGCGCCCGCTGCCGAGGCGTTGGTCGCCGACTACCCCGACGTCACGGCAGCGGTGTATGCCGCACCGAGTCAAACGGTGATCGCCGGGCCGCCCGAGCAGGTCGATGCGGTGATTGCGGTGGTGGACGCCCAGGGGCGGCTGGCGCGCCGCATCGAGGTGGACGTCGCGTCGCATCATCCGACCATTGATCCGATCTTGCGCGAATTACGCAGTGCGCTTGGTGATCTGGCGCCGATCGCACCGAGGATTCCGCTGATCAGCACGACGGATCGTACTAGCCGCGAGCCGCTGTTCGACGCCGATTACTGGGTTGCCAATCTACGCAATCCGGTGCAATTCAGCCAGGCCGTGGCCGCAGCTGCGGAAAACTGCGCCACGTTCATCGAGGTGAGTCCGCATCCACTGTTGACTTACGCAATCGGCGAGACGCTTTCATCAACCTCGTCGACGGCGCGCTTCACCGTCACCTCGGCATTGAAGCGTGCGGAAGACGAAACTTTGTTCTTCCATACGCAGCTCGCTGCGCTTGATGTCAGGACCCGCCAGGCCGAAAGCGGCCGGCTCGTGCATATCCCGTCGTCGCCATGGCTGCATGCTAAGCATTGGGCGGTGAGTCGCTCGCCCAAGCAGCGGCTGCCAGATGCTCACCCGTTGCTGGGCGTGCACATTGAGATGCCTTCGGGCCGCGACCACGTATGGCAGGCAGACGTCGGAACGGAGACGATGCCGTGGCTGGCCGATCACCAAGTGCGTGGGCAGGTTGTCATGTCGTCGGCGGGTTTTGCCGAGATGGCTTTGGCTGCCGGCTGCGAAGCTCTTGATCTGCCGACCCAGTCCATAGCGGTCACCGAGCTTGAGGTCGAACAGGCTCTTGTTCTCGATTGCCACACCCGGGTCACGACACAGCTTGCTCGAAGCGACGACGGGATTCACGTTCAGATTCATGGTAGTTCGGCTGATGCCACCTGGCAGCGGTATGCGGTGGCCAGCATCGAGGTGACGCAACAGGATAGTCCTGCCGAACCGGTCCAGCCTTCTAGCGAGTCGGGAACCGAGATGTCGGTTGCAGATTTTTACGCCACGCTCCGACGCTCGGGAATACATCACGGGTCGGCGTTTTCCGCCGTGACCAGGATCGTTCGGACTTCCAGCGATGCGGTGGAGACCGAAATTGTGTTGCCTGATGAGGCTGTAGACCATCGAAGTTATCGCATTCATCCGGTGATGCTCGACGCGGCGCTGCAGAGTTTCGCTGCGTCTATACCGAATGAATTGCTGCAAGATCAGAACAACATCCTTTATCTGCCAGTGTCGTTGGGAACGATTCGATTGTTTGGGCAGGTTGGTCGACGGGCCCGGTGCCGTGCCGAACTGGTGAGCTCAGAACATGAGAGCGGCGCCCCGCGGGGCCGGATCGTGCTCATGGACGACACCGGGACGCAAACCGCGCAAATCACCGGCGTCGAGTTGCGGCCAATCGGCCCCGTTATTGGGGCGTTGCCGCTAGAGCAGAAGATCTTCGACACCGAATGGGTAGAAAGCTCGCCGGCGGAAATCAGTCCGTCGGCTGCTCCTCCTGGCCCCTGGCTGCTGTTGGTCGACGACGATGCCGAGACAAAAGCCTTTGTGGCAGAATTTATTGCCCGCTTCAGCTCACCGACCCGGCGATTGATAAGCGAAGAGTTGTCGAATGAGGCGGCGGTTCGGCAGGCTCTCAGGAGAAACGGTGCTGATGCCGAGCTTTCGCCGGCTGGCATCATCGTATTCGTCGGAAGGCGTTCATTTGACCACAACGACGGGGATGGTGCGATCCGGCGTGCCCAACAGTTGATCTGGTCGATCTGGGTAGCGGCGCACGCTGCAGTCGACAGCCGGCAACCGAAATCACCACGGCTTTGGTTGGTAACACGTAACGGTCTTTCGGCTCAGGGCGATGAGCCGGGAGATCCGGTGATCGGCGCCCTCAAAGGCCTCGTTCGCAATTGGCGGTTCCCCGGCGAGGCGGCTCGTGTCCTCGCCGGCGAGCCGGATGCGGCTGTCACCCTCGTCGATCTCGATTCCGCCGACGACATCACGGCGGCACTGATGAGCGAGATCGAGTCACCGGGGAGCGACGACGTGATCGCATGGCGCGGGCAGCGCCGATACGTTGAGCGGCTCTGCCGTGCGACGCTCGACTCAGGTCAGCGCGCGGCGGTTGTCCGTGGGGACGGCTCATACATTGTCACCGGGGGGCTGGGCGGCTTGGGCCAGGTCGTTACGCGGTGGCTGGTAGAGCGCGGCGCGGGGCGGGTTATCCTCAATGGGCGAACCAAGCCCTTAAACCATCAGGTCCTGGACGACTTGGCGAACGCTGCCGAAATCGTCTTCGTTTCAGGTGATATCGCTTCGCCGGAAGTGGCTGAGCGGCTCGTGGCGGCTGCCGAGGAAACCGGGTGGCCATTGCGGGGCGTCGTGCACGCCGCGGGCGTGACCGGCGACGGTTTGGTCGCCGCTCATACCCAGGAAGAGATGGAACGGGTATGGGCGCCCAAGGTGGTCGGTGCATGGCGGCTGCACGCGGCGACTGCTAACCGACGGCTTGACTGGTGGGTTGGCTTCTCCTCGATGGCCACACTTTTGGGTTTGCCGGGTCAACTGGCCTACGCAACCGCGAACGCGTGGCTTGATGCCCTGATGGCGTGGCGACGTGCATCAGGTCTGCCCGCAACTGCGATCAACTGGGGCCTGTGGTCGGACGTGGGGATGAGCCGCTCGCTGACATCCAGTGTGCTAGACCCGATCACGCCCGACGAAGGCGTCGAGGCGCTGGAACGGCTGGTGGGTGGCCACCTCACTCGGGTAGGGGTGGGGCGACTGCGGCTTGACCGCGCCGCCGCGGCGAACCCCGAGTTCGGCGAACTCGGCTACTTCCAGACGATGGTCGAGAAATTCGTCACATCCAGTGCCGACGGCCGTGGAATTGAGGTAGAGGATCAATCGGTAGCATCGGTTCCGGGTTGGTCACGGATGACTGCCGAGAACCGGCTCAACGAACTGGTGGCCAGGCTTCGAGCCCTGCTGGCGCGCGAACTTCGGATGCCGGTGTCAGCGGTCGACGTGGATCGGCCATTTCCCGAGTTGGGGCTGGATTCGATGATGGCGATGACGATCCTCAAAGAGACGCAGCGGTTAGCTAACGTCAAAGTGTCGGCTACGACGTTATGGAACAACCCGACTATCTCATCATTCGCCGCGTATTTAGCAGAAATGCTTGCGCGACAAGAAGTTCCACATGAGAGCAACGTCGATCCGGCACCCGGCCCGGTGGGCGGTGTGTTGGATGAGTTGTTCGACAGTGTGGAGTCGGTTCAGGCGGGTAGTGAGGGCGGTATTTTTTGATGCGGTCGTTTTTTTCGCGTGTTTCGGCGATGTCGGCCGAGCAGCGGGGTGTGTTGGTTGAGCAGTTTGATAAGTCGTCGCGTGTGGTGGGGGCGGAGCCGGGATGGCGCCGGGTCGGTTGGCTGGGGTGCGGGCGGCGGTGATGATGGGGGTGTATTACACGGAGTATCAGACGATTTCGGGGCTTGATCTGGACGGCATTGATGCGTATTCGGCGACGGGTAATGCGCATGCGGTGACGGTGGGGCGGATTGCGTATTTGTTGGGGTTGCGGGGTCCGGCCGTGGCGGTGGATTCGGCGTGTTCGTCGTCGTTGGTGGCGATTCATTTGGCGTGTCAGAGTTTGCGGTTGCGGGAAAGTGATGTGGCGTTGGCGGCGCGGTGCGGATCGTGCGGGAGACCGGCAAATCGATCGCGCAGGTGGCTCGGGAGCTTGGTGTCAACGCGGGCCGCTGGGTAACTGGTGCGCCCAAGAGCGGCGACGTAGGGCTGGCGGTGACGGCGGGTTGGAGGAGTCCGAGCGCCAAGAGCTGATCCGGCCGAGAAGGGAGAATGCGGAGCTGGCGATGCAGCGTGATGTCCTCAAGCGCTCCTGCGCCCTGTGGGTTCGAGAAGCGATGGGCCAGTAGAGATGTCGAGGTTCATCGACTCCCAGAGGGCGCACTACGGCATCACGTACGCCACGGCGTGTCGAGTGTTGGGGGTATCGCAGTCGTGGTTCTACAAATGGCGCCACGGCGATGCGTCACTACGGCACGCCCGCCGCAGGGCACTGACCGCTGATATCGGGCGATTGTTCGCAGCGCATAAGGGTAAGTACGGGTCCCCGCGGATCTGGGCAGACCTTCGCGATGAAGGCTGGACCGTCAGTGTGAACACCGTCGCGAAGATCATGCGTGAGCAGGGCATGGCGGCTCGCTCCAAACGGCGCCGACGACATTGCACCCGGCCAGGAAGATGTCGGTGGCGGGCGCTGGACCTGGTCAAACGCAAGTTCGCCGCTCAACAGCTCAACGGCAAGTGCTACGGCGACGGCGCCGAAGTGGAAACCTACGAGGGCAAGCTGCAGTTGGATTCGGTGCTGGACATGGCCTCACGGCGAATCATCGGGTTCGCTATCGGTGAGCACCACGACGCCGAGCTGGCCTACGGGGCGCTGTCCATGGCGGTGGCGGTGCGCGGCGGAAGACAGGAGATCGCCGGGGTCACCTTGCACACCGATCAAGGCAGCGAGTACACGGCGGGTGCGTTTCGGGCTGCTCGCCAACGCTGCGGGATCCGCCAATCGATGGGACGGCCGGGCTCGGATCTGGATAACGCGGTGATCGAATCATGGTATTCCACTTTGGAATTCGAGTTACGCATGCTGGCGCACTTCGACACCAAGGTCCAGGCCCGCCGTGAGCTGGTCGCCTGGATCGACGACTACAACACTGATCGTCGTCATTCGGCACTGAACATGCGATCTCCGCCGCAGCACGAACAGCAGCTCCGTAACGGCGGGTCCGAATCCGGGCAAGCGTCATGAGTGCATCGCACCCCGGCAGGGAGCAGTATGGAGGTGTCCTCGCCGGCGTCAAGGCCAAGCCCTACCGGTGGCCTACGGCCAGCGTTGACACCGGCTGCGGGCACCCCCTCTTGGCCGCTACCCGGGGCAGCGGCAAACAACTTGACCACAAGATCCCTACAACTGAAGTCTCCACGGAATCAGGGGAGGCCCACCGGCATAAACTCGTCATCGCGTTCGATAACGGTCAGGGAGTGTGAATTTGTTTCCATCTTCGGTCATTCGGAAGCTGGCAAATAGCGAGGAAATGCTCGCCGAGACCCAGAATTTTGTGGGTCTCGCCGCGCATATGAAGGGCCCAGTCGATATCGACGCGCTGTCCGCTGCCTACGACGCGCTACTCGAAGCGCACCCGATCCTTTATGCTCACCTCGAACGGGGGCCAGACGGACGGCATCAGATCGTCGCCGATGACCTTCTTCCCAAGGACATCGAGGTCATCGAGCTCGTTGACCCGGCGGCCGAAGGTCCCCCGCCCCACTTCGACCAAAGCGAGTCACTGGTCCACCTCCGAGTGATCATCCGCGACGGGCAGGCGCAGCCGACTCTTTACGTCCATCACAGCCTCGCCGACGGTCATCACATGTTCAGCCTCGTTGAGGAAGTGCTGTCCTACTACACCGAGGTGGTCAGCACTGGAAGCATCCGTTCGGTCACCGTCGAAGCCGCGCCCGAATCGATCGAGACGGTGCTCGCCGAACGGGGTATCCACAAGCAGAAGCGCTCCGGTATCGAGCGGTTCATGCCGGCGATGTTCGCCTACGACCTTCCGCCATCTCGGCGAGCGGCTACCGGCGTCAAACCGGTGTCACCCGTGCGTGTCCCGATGGTGTCGTGCCGGTTGAGCGAGCGCCACACCGATGACGTCGTTTCGCTCTGCCGTGCACAGGGGCTCGGACTGACGTCCATGCTCGCTGCCGCTATCCTCATGGCGGAGTGGCAGATTCGCGGTACGCCCGATATCCCGGTTCCGTTGCTCTACACCGTTAACCTGCGCTACTTTCTCTCCCCACCGGTGTCCGCGACCGGATGCACCAACCCGGTGGGATTGGCGACCTATCTCGCCGAGATCGATCACAAGACGCGTGTTGTCGATCTCGCCCGCGACATCGCCGACACTTTTCAAGCAGACCTGTCCGAGGGTGTAATCCAACAGTCTCGGCTGCACTTTAGCCCGCAGTACATCGGGAACCCGCCGAGTTTGCCTGATGTCGTCGTGCTCTCCGATAGCGGTCTGGTTCCTCCCGTGTGTACACCTCCCGGCCTGGAAGTGGTCAGCACTCACGGCGAGATGTTCTTCGCCGTCAGCGCCGGAATTGACATCTACTTCACCCAGCTATTCGCCGGAAAGTTGGACGTCGAGTACCACTCGCATGGACCGGTGCCGGAAAGATCGCTCGAGGCAGTGCGTTCGACGCTCTGCAGCATTGCCGAGCAGCACACCGCGACCAGTGTAGGACTCGCGCAGTAATTGAGTGGGTTCCGGTGGGCGTGTCGCGGTGTGGTCCGCTGTGAGCGTGTAGTTCCAGTCGCCATGGAAGTCGGTGGCGGTGCAGTTCACGATCACAGCCCGGTCACGCAGGCGCGCCGACGATCACCACAATCACCCCAGAAATCACACCAGCCACGTCCGTCTAACTGCGAAACTCAAGCAACGTATTGCGGGCTTAAATGCAGCCGAGACTGCCCTCAGCCACCAGATGGAAACAATTGATACTCCCCTGACCCGTTGCGAACGCAATACCCATTATGGTGTACGAGGCGCGATTGGGTCGACCGGGGTGCTCGTTCTCACAACACGTTACCGCTCTCGCTGCCCGCCGAAGCCGACTCCACATTGTCGAAAAGCTCATCCAACACGCTGCTTGCCGACTCCGGCATCGGGTCGACAGGGTCTTCCTCCGACCCATCGTCGGAGACTCCGGGCTTCGCAAGCAATTCCGCTAAACACGCCGACAACGACGCGATGGTCGGGTGATCCCATAACAGCGTCGCCGACACTTCGAAGCCCAATGACCGCTTAGCCTCTCCGAGGACCGACATCGCAATCACCGAGTCGAATCCCAATTCGGGGAATGACCGGTCGACGTCCACTTCGGATGCGGGCATGCCGAGCTCGCGGGCGATGATCGCCTGGAGCCTGGCCTCGATTTCGCCGGTAATGTTCTCCGCGGGAATCTGCGACCATACAATCGCCGCTGCTTCGTCGCGCGAAGCGGCTGCTGTGCGAGCCGGCTCCATTGGGTTCTCCGCTCTTTCAAGTGGGTTGGTTAGCCTTACCTGGATGATTCTGGATTGTGGTCTTTAGCCCGCGGCGGGCAGGTATGCCGGGGTGGGGTTGGCGACGCTCGGCAGCGGGAGTTTCGCGGCGGTGAGGTAGACGATTGTGATCATGACCATAGCAACGCCACAGCTGGGTCAGCGCCAATCCCATCGCCACCAGCACCGGCTGGATGCGCTCAATGCCGACCACCGGCTTTCCGGCGGCCAGCACCTCCTGCAGCGAAAACCCCGCCTGCTCAACAAAAACCGGCTCCAACTCAGCCACCGCCGCCGCGAAGACCGGCTCATCGGCCAACAACTGCCGGCCCATGCCCGCCCACTGCGAACCCTGCCCCGAATACACGAACACCGTGCCCGCCCGGCACTGCCCCCGATGCGGGGCCACCACCCCCTCAGCCGACCCGCCCGCCGCCAACGCCCGTAACCCGGCCACCGCCTGCTCACGATCCAACGCCGCCACCGTCGCAAACACCGCATGCCGGGCCCGATGATGATTGACGGTATGGGCCACCTCGGCCAGCGCCACACCGGCCCCCTGACCCTCCATCCACCCCGCCAGCATCCCCGCCGCCGAGGCCACCCGCTGCGCCGTCTTGCCCCCCACCACCAGCGTGGTCACCGCCGAGGCCGGCTCCGGCCCGCCCGCCGCCACAGGCCCCGGATCCGGCCCTTGCTCCACCACCACATGAGCATTGGTGCCACCGAAACCAAACGCCGACACCCCCGCCCGCCGCGGCTGACCTGTCACCGGCCAGTCACGAGGCTCATCAACAACTTTCAGTCGCAGATTGTCAAAAGGGATGAGCGGGTTAGGGTTGTCGAAGTTCAGGCTGGCCGGGATGCGCCCACGCTGCACCGCCAGCACCGCCTTGATAAACCCCGCGATCCCGGCCGCGGCCTCCAGATGACCCAGATTCGACTTCAGGGCACCGATCAGCAGCGGAGCGCTTTCCGGGCGTCCGCGGCCCAGCACCCGTCCCAGGGCGCGGGCTTCAATGGGATCACCGAGCAACGTGCCGGTTCCATGGGCCTCGACATAGTCGACCTGACGCGGCTCGATGCCGGCATTGGCGTAGGCCGCGCGCAGCACGTCCATCTGCGCTGCCGGATTGGGCGCCATCAACCCATTGGACCGGCCATCCTGGTTGACCGCCGAACCGCGCACCACCGCCAACACCGGATCACCGTCGGCCACGGCGTCGGCGAGCCGCTTGAGCACCACCACCCCACAGCCCTCACCACGAACAAAACCGTCGGCGCCGGCGTCAAAAGCATGACACCGACCCGTCGGCGACATCGCCTCGGCCACATCAAAACTGCGGGTCACAGCAGGCGACAGCAGCAGGTTAACCCCACCGGCAACGGCCAGGCTGGACTCACCGGCCCGCAGACTCTGGCAGGCCAGATGCACCGCGACCAGCGATGACGAACACGCCGTATCCACCGTCACCGACGGCCCCCGCAGGTCAAGAAAATACGAAAGCCGGTTGGCGATGATGCTCAGCGCACCCCCGGTACCCGACCACGCATCCACCTGGCTCAAATCCATCGACGCCAAATACCCGTACTCCCCGGCACAGGCCCCCACAAAAACCCCGGTCCGGCTCTGACGTAACGAATCAGCCCGAAGACCGGCATGCTCCAACGCCTCGTAGGCCACCTCCAGCAACAGCCGCTGCTGCGGATCCATCTTGGCCGCTTCCCTCGGCGAGATCTCGAAGAACTCCGCATCAAAAGCGTCGATATCGGTCAAAAACGAACCCCAACGCGTCGTGCCCGACAACGCGGCAGCCACCTCCGGCGAACCGTCATCAAAACCCGCCCACCGATCCGGCGGCACCTCCCCCACCGCGCACCGACCATCACCCAGAAACCGCCAAAAACCCTCGGGCCCAAAGACATCACCCGGGAAACGACACCCCACACCGATCACAGCCACCGGGTCGTCAGCCGAAATTTGGTCCTGGCGCGGTACCGGCTCGGTATCGGAATCAGGTTCGCAGCTGGTAAGAAATCGCGCCAAGTCGTCGATGGTCGGGTGTTGCCATAACTCGACGGGCGACACCGGGCGCTCGAGCAATTCGGACAGCTCGCCGGAGAGCACCACCGCATCGCGCGAACCGATCCCCAGATCCGAGAACGATGCATCCGGGTCGACCTCTCCCGGGTCGCAGCCGATGGTCGCGATGAGATAATCGGTCAGCCAGGTCCGCAACTCAGCGCCGGAAGGAGTCGCCGTCATTGCGCCGATTCCACGTGAGCGAATAACTCGTCGAGCACGCGGCCCGATGAAGCCGCCTGCCCATTTGCATCATCCACCGAATCTTGGTGATGCGACAGCTTTTTGGCGAGGTGCTCCGTCAACGCGGCGATCGTCGGGTGATTCCAGAGCATCGTCACTGATAATTCGATACCGGTCAGTTGCTCAACCTCTCGTCGAATCGACATGGCCATCACCGAGTTGAGGCCCAACTCCGCGAACGGCCGGTCTGACTCCAGTTCCGATTCCACCAGCCGAAGTTCCCGGGCCAGCACTTGCCGCAGCTCGGTCTCGAGTTCGCGCAGCAGTTCCTCGGCGGACAACTCAGACCACGCGCGCACCGGCGTCGATTCGCCGGGCCCGGCGGAGTCAGTCGCCGACATCGGAGCCATCACCGCTTGGGCGACGTCGTAACAGTCCACATACTGCCATGCGGCGAAAGCCTCTTCCGCGCTTAGCGGTCGCGATCCGTGCCGCTCGAGCTCGTGGACCGTGACCGCGGCGTCGGCGCCGAAGCCGCGTCCCTGCCAGGCCACCCAGTCCAGGCTGACGGTATGGCAGCCTTGTCGGTGACGCGTTCGCGCCAAGCAGTCGAGGTACGCATTGGCCGCCGCGTACCCAGCCTGCCCCGGCACGCCGAACACCGTTCCCGCCGAGGCGGTCAGGTAAAAGAAGTCGAGATGCTGCGGCGGGAAAGTCATGTGCAACGACTGCGACCCGGCGATCTTCGGCCACATGACCCGCTGGAACGTGGCGTGTGTCGTCTCGGTCAGAAGTGCGCTTTCGGTGACGCCGGCGGCATGGATGACACCGCGGATCGGCGGTGACCCTTCGCGGTCGCGCTTGGCCAGCAGTATTCGAAGCGCCTCTGGCGAACCGATGTCGAGGGCCACCGCGTCGACCGTGACGCCGCGGTACTCCAGCGCTCGAATCGCGGCGATCTTGTCGTGCAGATCCGTGTCGCTGGTGCTGTCCCAGTCGCGCCTGGGCGGCAGCGGGGTGCGGCCCACCAAGATCAGCCGACGTGCACCGCGGTCCGCCAGCCAGCCGGCCATCAACAGCCCGAGTGCACCCATGCCGCCGGTGATCATGTATGCCGCGTCCGGCCGACACCGCAGTGGCTCACGCACCGGTTGACCGGAGATCGGCGCCATCGTCGAGGCGAGAAGCTCGCCGTCGCGCAGCACCAAAATCCGTTTGGCCGCCCCCGGCAAAACTTTCGACAGCGCCGTGACGCAATCCTCGACATCGTCTCCGACCGGGACGTCGACGAGGCCGCCCCACAGGTTCGGGTGCTCGGCTGCGATGACGGCGGCGAGTCCCCACAAGCTGCTTTGCGGCAGCGCCGTTCGCGAGACGGCCTCGTGCACGCCGCGAGTGATGATCCACAGGGTTACCGGTAGGCGCTCGTGGCGGTCTGCCAGTTGGCGTACTAGATCGGCCACGTCCGACGACAGGGCGGCCGCAGACTCGATGTCGTTGTCGTTGTGGCTTGCCGGGCCTGGTTCGGCGAGGTAGACGACATACCGGGCGTCGGCGGCCCCGGCCGGGGTGTACCCGGTCTCGGTCAGCCGATCTTGCAGCTCCGCGTTGACGGCGTGCTCCCCGCCGACAACGGCGAGTGTGCCCGGCGCCGTCGCCGGGCCGTCATGGTCTTGCGACCAAGCTCGCCAGTCGATCGCATGCGCGCACGAGCGCGGATCGGCGTCGCGGCCGATAGCTTGCGCGGGTCCGGACTCGATATCCGCATATCGCAGCGATCGGATGTCTACGCAGGTAGTGCCCTCGGGGGTGTAGACGGCGATGTCGACGACAAGTTCTTCGGTGTTGCCAGACACCCGGCGGATTTCCACGGCGCCCTGCCGGTCTCCGGAAGAGGTTGACACCCATACGCTTTCGACTGCAGCAGGCACCATGAGTCTCGCGTCGGAGGTGTCCACCAACCGGCCGACGTGGACGGCGGCGTCGAGAAGCGCGACCGTCGATTGCTCGGCCGAACAGACGTCGGCGACAAGACCGCCTGGGGTTGGCCGTAACGCTTGGACCGACCAGGCGAACGGCTGACCATCGACGCCCCAACTCTCGAGAAGCTGGGCAGCCGACCGGATTCCGTTCTCGGCCGTCTCATGGTGGCCGTCGTCGGCGGCCGACCCGTCGATGCCGGCACCGCCGAAGCTGGCCGGCGCCGGCGCCATCCGGCCGCTGACGTGCTTGACCCAGTGGGCGGGGGGCGCCCCGGTTGTCAAATCTGCTGCCGGCGCCGATGACACCGTGACGGATTCGCCGTCGACGACCACCTGGATAATCCGCGGCTGGTCGACAACGATCGGGTGCTCGAATCTGACGTCGGCCACGGCTGATGCTCCGCATTCACCTACTGCGGCGCAAATAGTCTGCAGCAGTACCGACACCGGCACCACTTCAACACCGTGAATTCGATGGCAACCCGGATATGGCTTGGCCTCCGGCAGCAGCCTGGCTTGCCAAAGGCGCGTAGGAGGCGACGTCGCTACGGCGATGTGCGCTCCGAGCAGCGTGCCGAACTTCGGTGCAGACGCGGTTGTGTCCACGCGCTTCTCGGTGGCCAACCAGTGGCGGGTGTGGTGCCAGGGCGTGGTCGGGATGACCGGATGCGGCTCGGCGGGGTGATCGGTCGCAGGCGGTGCGACGGTGTGCGTGGCGTTCAGGTTGGTGTGAAAGGTCAGTGTGTCGTGAGTGTCGCGCTGCAGGGTCCCGATGCTGTGGTGATGGATCTTGCCCAGCGTGTCGCTGATCGCGTAGGTCAGCACCGGATGGGGACTGACTTCCACGAACGTGGCGTAGTTGGCCCCGGCGGCTGCCACCGCCTGGCTAAATTGCACCGGGTAACGCAAATTGGCAGCCCAATAGTTTGCATCGAATACCGGCATCGCGCCGGTGGTGGTCATAACGGGAATGGTGGGGCGGCGTGGCGACAGATCGTCTAGCGCCGTGCGTAATTCCGGCAGCACCGGATCAATGATCGGGTGGTGCGACGCCACGTCGACCTCGATGCGCCGGGCCAACCGATCTTGCGCCGCGACCGCCGCGATCACCGCGTCAACCTCGTCGGGCGGCCCGGCGACCACCGACTGGCGTGGCGAGGCATATACGGCCAACGTGGTTCGCGGGTAGTCAACGATCAATGCCTCGGCGCTTTCCGGGTCCAGGTCAAGTAGCGCCATCGCGCCCTGTCCGGATAACCGTGACATGAGTCGTGAGCGGGTGGCGATGATCCGCAACCCGTCGCGGGGTGTCAACGCTTTGGCCACCACGGCCGCGGTCACCTCGCCCATCGAATGGCCGATCACCGCATCGGGTTGCACACCATAGCAACGCCACAGCTGGGTCAGCGCCAATCCCATCGCCACCAGCACCGGCTGGATGCGCTCAATGCCGACCACCGGCTTTCCGGCGGCCAGCACCTCCTGCAGCGAAAACCCCGCCTGCTCAACAAAAACCGGCTCCAACTCAGCCACCGCCGCCGCGAAGACCGGCTCATCGGCCAACAACTGCCGGCCCATGCCCGCCCACTGCGAACCCTGCCCCGAATACACGAACACCGTGCCCGCCCGGCACTGCCCCCGATGCGGGGCCACCACCCCCTCAGCCGACCCGCCCGCCGCCAACGCCCGTAACCCGGCCACCGCCTGCTCACGATCCAACGCCGCCACCGTCGCAAACACCGCATGCCGGGCCCGATGATGATTGACGGTATGGGCCACCTCGGCCAGCGCCACACCGGCCCCCTGACCCTCCATCCACCCCGCCAGCATCCCCGCCGCCGAGGCCACCCGCTGCGCCGTCTTGCCCCCCACCACCAGCGTGGTCACCGCCGAGGCCGGCTCCGGCCCGCCCGCCGCCACAGGCCCCGGATCCGGCCCTTGCTCCACCACCACATGAGCATTGGTGCCACCGAAACCAAACGCCGACACCCCCGCCCGCCGCGGCTGACCTGTCACCGGCCAGTCACGAGGCTCATCAACAACTTTCAGTCGCAGATTGTCAAAAGGGATGAGCGGGTTAGGGTTGTCGAAGTTCAGGCTGGCCGGGATGCGCCCACGCTGCACCGCCAGCACCGCCTTGATAAACCCCGCGATCCCGGCCGCGGCCTCCAGATGACCCAGATTCGACTTCAGGGCACCGATCAGCAGCGGAGCGCTTTCCGGGCGTCCGCGGCCCAGCACCCGTCCCAGGGCGCGGGCTTCAATGGGATCACCGAGCAACGTGCCGGTTCCATGGGCCTCGACATAGTCGACCTGACGCGGCTCGATGCCGGCATTGGCGTAGGCCGCGCGCAGCACGTCCATCTGCGCTGCCGGATTGGGCGCCATCAACCCATTGGACCGGCCATCCTGGTTGACCGCCGAACCGCGCACCACCGCCAACACCGGATCACCGTCGGCCACGGCGTCGGCGAGCCGCTTGAGCACCACCACCCCACAGCCCTCACCACGAACAAAACCGTCGGCGCCGGCGTCAAAAGCATGACACCGACCCGTCGGCGACATCGCCTCGGCCACATCAAAACTGCGGGTCACAGCAGGCGACAGCAGCAGGTTAACCCCACCGGCAACGGCCAGGCTGGACTCACCGGCCCGCAGACTCTGGCAGGCCAGATGCACCGCGACCAGCGATGACGAACACGCCGTATCCACCGTCACCGACGGCCCCCGCAGGTCAAGAAAATACGAAAGCCGGTTGGCGATGATGCTCAGCGCACCCCCGGTACCCGACCACGCATCCACCTGGCTCAAATCCATCGACGCCAAATACCCGTACTCCCCGGCACAGGCCCCCACAAAAACCCCGGTCCGGCTCTGACGTAACGAATCAGCCCGAAGACCGGCATGCTCCAACGCCTCGTAGGCCACCTCCAGCAACAGCCGCTGCTGCGGATCCATCTTGGCCGCTTCCCTCGGCGAGATCTCGAAGAACTCCGCATCAAAAGCGTCGATATCGGTCAAAAACGAACCCCAACGCGTCGTGCCCGACAACGCGGCAGCCACCTCCGGCGAACCGTCATCAAAACCCGCCCACCGATCCGGCGGCACCTCCCCCACCGCGCACCGACCATCACCCAGAAACCGCCAAAAACCCTCGGGCCCAAAGACATCACCCGGGAAACGACACCCCACACCGATCACAGCCACCGGGTCGTCAGCCGAAATTTGGTCCTGGCGCGGTACCGGCTCGGTATCGGAATCAGGTTCGCAGCTGGTAAGAAATCGCGCCAAGTCGTCGATGGTCGGGTGTTGCCATAACTCGACGGGCGACACCGGGCGCTCGAGCAATTCGGACAGCTCGCCGGAGAGCACCACCGCATCGCGGGACGAGACCCCCAAGTCTTTCAGCGAGGCGTGGAAGTCGATGTCGTCGGGACTGCATCGGACGTTGGTGACCAGGTGGTCGACAAGCCAGTGCCGAAGCGCCGGCTCATCGAGGGGGGCATTCATGCGGTGACATCCAATCGGGCGACTCGGTTGAGCCGATAGCTCGAAGGCTCGATTGCTGGCATTGATACTCCCGTGCGGCTTCCGGGCCTGGCGGACTGGGCGCTCCTATGCTGTGGGCTTACTGCCACTTTGGCCGGAAGACCTCATGCGGGCGCGTCTAGTCGGGTGAATTCTCCGTGGTAATAACGTTCGGCGCACGCTGAGCGGCGGACTTTCCCGCTGGTAGTGATCGGGATGGAACCGGGCGACACCAAGACCACGTCTGCGACGCGTACGCCGTGCACCCCCGAAATCGCAGACGTCACTTCGTGCTTCACGCTGTGCAGCTCCTCGTCTGAACTGTCCCGCGTCTTGAACTCAACGATCACGGCCAGCTGCTCCATGCGTTCGGTCGGGATGGAGATCGCCGCTGCACGACTCCCGGTGATCTCCTGGACCGTCGCTTCAATGTCATCGGGATAGTGATTACGCCCATCCACAATCAGCAAATCCTTGATGCGGCCGACGATGAACAGCTCACCGTCGGATATCACGCCCAAGTCGCCGGTGCGAAGCCAGGGCTCCGGTGGCGTGCCCGCGGACGGATCGACAAGTCGTCCGCCGAAGGTCCGCTCCGACAGTTCGGGGTTTCGCCAGTAGCCGCCGGCGACGTTGTCGCCGTGCACCCAGATTTCGCCGACCTCGTCGGCCGGTTTCTCGGCGCCCGTCTGGGGGTCGACGATCCGCACGGTGCAGGCGCGTGGTGCCCCATGGCCGACCAGCTCAGAACCGCCTCCGCTGTCGCAGCGCTTTGCGTGGCCGGCCGAAAGCTTCTCGTAATCGAAGCGGACGGTCGTCGGCGGACGGCCGGGGTTCGACGACGCCACATACACCATTGCCTCGGCCAAGCCGTACGAGGGCTTCAGCGCGGTGGGCGGGAGGTTGTAGCGGGAGAACCGCTCGGTGAAACGCCGAAGCGTCGCGGCGCGCACCCGTTCGGCACCGCTGAGGATGGTGTGCACGTTGCCTAAGTCCAGCCCGGCCATGTCCTCGTCGGACGTGCGCCGCGCAGCCAGCTCGAATGCGAAGTTCGGCGCTGCCGAGAACGATCGGTTGCCGGCCAGCATCTGCAGCCACCTGGCGGGTTTCTGCAGGAAAGCCATCGGGTCAGTCAGCACCGCCGGAAAGCCCCGCAATGTCGGGGCCAGAACGCCCAGTAGCAAGCCCATGTCGTGATAGAAGGGCAACCACGAAACCATCGTGAGGCCCGGCGGCGGAACCTTTCCATTGTCCTCGAAATAGTCGGCTATCACCTGGTCCAGGTTGGCAATCACGTTCTTGTGCGTCACCGTGACAGCCGCCGGCGCGCGAGTCGAGCCGGAGGTGTATTGCAGCAGGGCGGTTTGGGTGGGCGATATCTCGGGAGGCCGAAAGTCGGCCGGTGTGTCGAGGTCAAGGGCGTCGACGCCGATCACCGCCGGTGCAGCGCCGGGAAGCGCGTGGGCATAGCCGACGACATCGCTTACGGCCGCCGACGTCGTCAGGATCGCGGTGGGTTCGCAGTCACTGAGCGCGGCCGATACGCGCTCGTCGTGCGCGCCGAACTGCGGAACCGACAGCGGAACCGCGATGTAGCCGGCTGCCATGGCTCCGAGCAACCCGACGATGTAGTCCAAGCCCTGCGGAGCGCAAATCGCGACGCGGTCGCCCGGCGACCCGCACAAGGCCAGTTCGGCAGCGACGGCGTGCGCGCGCACTGAAATCTGCGACCACGTCAACGTCTCGGAATATCCGGCCGGGTCAAGTGCGTAGTCGATGAACGTGTATGCGGGCGCATCCGGACGCTGTCGGGCTTGCTCGCGCAGTACAGCGGGTATAGAGCGCTGGCCAGCAGGCATCAGGACACCTTCCCTGCATCGTCTGAGCCCCCGACCGCGCCGCCCAAGGTGGTGGCAGCCTAAGAGCAGGTTAACAGAGGGCTTCGACTTCCCGGCAAGTATCGGCCTGCATCTGCACTCGGGAGCAGACAGTTAATTTACTAGAGCGCAACGAAATACGACCTCAGCCTTGACTAGACCTTGAACCCGGTGGCTGCCGTCGGATGGCAAAACTTCGGGTGCCATCGCTCTTGAACACTCAGGTTAAATTAAGGTAAGTTCAGATTCATTCTTAGCTAGGTTTGGCGCAGTTCGGCGGAGGAGGGGGAGCATCATGCAGTTAGTTGCACGCCCGGCTGCCATCGCGGGTTCGGCGCTGATAGCGTCCAGCCTCTTGGCGGTCACCCCGGTCTCGTCGCCACCTGATCTGCCCCGGGTGTCCAGCGCGGACGTGCGTCTGGTCGACGCCGAAAGCGGCCTGCTCGGCGACCTGGGCCTGGGCAGCCTTCCGGGCGTTTTGAGTGACGCCGGTAGCAGCTCTAGTGGTCTTCTTGACCAAAGCAGCCTGCTCTGGATCCCGTACAACATTTTCGCCGACATCGTCAACATCCCCTACACCGAGTCGCAGGCGCTGCAGGAAGATGCGTACGCCCTCGGGCCGGCGGGCTCGACCGGGGGGGTGGCGGGATGGATTCCGCCGGGCGCCACCGTGGCGGACCATGGCGTCGATGTCATTAATGGGCAGGATTACTACACCGAGGGCGGGACCGGCAGCTGGTTGATGGAATCCATCGGCAACACCTGGGGCTGGGACAACGGCAACTGGCCGCAGTTAGACGCGCTGCTGCACTTTGTGCTGCCGCTTCAGTGGACCGAAGGTTTGGCCGAGTCAGTGCAGTCCGTCGCGCAGTCCTCGTTCATCGATGGAGCGCAGGACGCGAACTGCGAGATTCAATGCTCCGACCCGGTGGGTTATCTCGGCGGTTGGTTGACCCATCTTGGTAACGTGTTTAGCTCGACATACCCGACAACAACAACGGACACTATCGGGGAAAACGGCGCGGCCACCAGCGTTTTCCCGGACGGGGTCGTCAACGTCGGTCCGCCGGGCACCGAGACCACTGCCATCTGGTCGGGTCAGCAAGTGCCCTTCAATCCACTACTGGAGCCATTCGAAGCCATTTGGCAGAATGCGGTCGAAGGTCCGGCTAACAACCCGATCATGCTCCCCAATATTGGAGATCTCTTCGACAGCGCTGTCAAACTCGGCCAAGACCTCGTCAACGACTTCGACCCGCTCATCGAGGGCAGTTTCGCTTACTGGGGCGCCGATACGCTCTATAGCGTCCCGTCCGCGATCGGCGGACTAGTTCACGACGCCTCGTTGGGCCTCATACCGAACGAATTCGTTTTGCCCAACAACGGCGCGGAGCCCATTACCGGGTACACCACGAATATTTCAGACGTGCTTCCGGGCCTGGAGCAGGGGTTCCAGTTCCTGCTGAATGGCCTGGAAGGCTACTTCAACCCGGCCACCTACGGTGCAAGCGCGACAGACGCCGCGCTCGGAGCACTGAGTGATTCCGCCCCGCTCTCAAGCGAGCTCAGCGCTCTGCTGTCCAGCACCGGAACCGACCTCGCGTCACTCGCGGGCCCGGGGCTTGGGGCAGATGTCAGCTCACTGCTTTCCGAGCTGGCAACGTCGCTCACCCCCTAGCGTTGAGAACAACATCCCGTCAGCGCGCTCGCTAGTACGGTCGCTACCGTGACGTTGCTTGTTCGCGGGAATGCGTCGGCGCGGATGGCCAAATTGCGGTTCGGCATCCTCGACGGGATCGTCAACTCCCGCGTGTCACCGACTCTGCTGCCCGCGACGAGTTACCTGACCGCCGCCGCAACGGGCGCCGATTCGTTCTGGGTCGGTGACCATCTCAACGCGATGTTGCCGCGCTCGCTCGCGACCCCTGAGCATTTCGGCATCGCCGCCAAACTGGTGCCCGACGTTGACGCGGTGCTCGAACCGTGGACGATGCTCGGGCACCTCGCCGCCCGCAACCGGGTTCGCCGACTGCGACTCGGCGTGTGCGTCACCGACGCCACCCGCCGCCACCCGGCAGTCACGGCGCAGGCCGCCGCAACGCTGCACCTGCTTACCCGGGGCCGTGCCATCCTCGGCATCGGGGTGGGAGAACGGGAAGGCAACGAGCCCTACGGGGCGAAGCGGATCAAGCCGGTGGCAGAGTTCGAAGAAGCCATCGCCACAATCCGCGCGCTATGGAACTCGGGCGGAAAGCCCGTTTCCCGTGATTCAGCGTACTTTCCGTTGAGCAACGCCATGTTCGCGCTTCCGCCGTACCGCGGGAGATGGCCCCAGATCTGGATAGCGGCGCACGGCCCGCGGATGCTGCGTATCACCGGACGCTGTGCCGATGCCTGGATCCCCTTCGTGCTATCTCGGCCCGCCGACTACGCTCGCGCCCTCGAGGCCGTACGCACTGCGGCCTCCGACGCCGGTCGCGACCCCATGTCGATCGTCCCCGCGATAAACCGTGCCGTGGTCACCGGTCGAAACCGCGACGACGTAGCCGAAACGCTGGAACCCGACGAGGTCATCGACCAATTCGCCGAATGGCGCGATCATGGGCTCAGATACCCCCTCATTCTGAACGCCAGCCCACTCAATCCTCGGTTACGCAAGACATTGGCCGCTAATGCACCATTTCTGAAGATTCTTCGCGGAATTAAAAAGCTTTGAACGAAAGCGCATTCAGGCGTGGCCCCAGGCTCGATTGCCGTAGGTATCGAGATGCGTCACCTCGGCGACGGGCCTTCGAGTCGTGGGGCCGTAGCGCCCGCGCGGCCAGCCGAGCGGTACCACGCACAAGGGTGTCACCGAATGCGGCAACTTGAGGGCTCTGCGTGCGGACGCCACGCTCCACAGTGGCAAGGTAATCAGCGACGCACCCAACCCCATGGCGCGTGCCGCCAGCAGCAAGTTCTGCACGCTGGGATAAATCGACCCGTAGTATCCGGATTCGGCGGCATGCGGCAGCGGCATCAGCGGCAGCTTCCCGTCCCGCACACCGAGCCGCAGACAAGCCACCACCAGGACCGGGATCTCGGTGAAGTGGTCGACCTGCCACTGCACCGCGCGAGCCACCTTCGCCATCGACTCGTCGCGGGCAGCGACTCGGCGGATGATAGCGCGATAGTAGAGTGACCAGGCCTGCCGGTAGCGCTTGGCGAGCTTCTTTTTGATGCGGTCGTCCTTGACTACGATGAATTCCCAGTTCTGACCGTTGGCGCCGGTCGGTGCTCGCAGCGCCAGCTCGATGCATTTCAACACCACCGCGTCGTCGACGGGGTCGGGGTGCACGCGGCGCACTGCGCGCTGGGTCATCATCGCGTCGCACAACGGCATGTCGAGTCGGGCGAGCGCCTCGGCGGCGATCTGCGTGTCGGTCATATTCCGAAGGCGTCCTCAGTTGGCACGTCTGCGTCACGACCTTTCTGGCGGCCGCCGCTTTCCGGCACCCGAGCCGGCAAGACAGTTCCCGGCGATGGTCGGTAAATATACGCGGCGTCGGCGGCCGTGGTGGGGTGGTCCACGGTAAGCGTGGCAACGCGAAGTCGAGCCCTTCGAGCTTCCACTTCTCGACGGCGCCCATACCGGGAATGTTGTTTGAGGGGCGGCGCGAATCGGCGACCTGCCTGGTCGAGGCCATAGCCGCTTCAGCGTACGGCGCGCCTGGTGGACTGCGACAGCAAATGGGTGACCCGCCGGCGGGGAAACGCCAATCCGGCTTATAGCCTCGGGTGCGTGACCGAGAAAGTTCCCGTCGATCTCAGCGGCGCTGCGCAGACGATGCTGGCGACGCTGTACCTCAAGGCGCTGGACGCCGATTTCGCCCGCCCAGTCCTTGGTGATCGGTACGCGAGGGAAGCGGTCAGCCGCCTCGACTACGATTTCCGCGAAATTGGCATCACCGCCAGATGGGCCCCGCTGATCACCGTGCGGACAGCCCAGTACGACATCTGGGCGCGTCAGTTCCTGGCCGTCCACCACCAGTGCACCGTCATGCATCTCGGGTGCGGTTTGGACAGCCGGGTGTTTCGGCTAGACCCCGGGCCGGACGTGCGGTGGTATGACATCGACTATCCGGCCGTCATCGCATTGCGCGAGAAGATCTACCCCGCGCGCCCGCGATATCACCTCCTTGCCAGTTCCGCGACGGATCAATCCTGGCTGGACCAGATTCCTGCGGACCGCCCCGTGCTGCTGTTGGCCGAGGGCATCAGCATGTATCTGGCGGACCACGAGGGCGTCGCGCTGCTGCGCCGCGTCGTCGACCGCTTCCGCTCCGGTGAACTGCAGATCGACTTCTACAACAGGTGGGCAATCAGGTCGCAGAAGATGCACACGTTGGTGCGGCGAACCGGGTCGACGCTGCACTGGGCGGTCGATAGCCCGCAGGACATCCTAAGCCAAGTCCCCGGGGTCCGATTGCTGATCGCCGTCACGTTCTTCGATGCCAGCACGTTTCGTCGCGCATCCGGCGGGTTCCGGTTGCTCAGCGGGCTGGTTGGTGTAGTCCCGCCCGTGCGCACGGCACTGCAATACCATCGCTATGCGTTCGGACCCGTGACGTGCTCCCCGTCGTGACGAGCGGGCTCGACCTGCCTGCGCGCCTGGGCCGATCCGCCGCGGGTGTGGCGTGCCAACGGTTTCGACCAACTCGCCAGGACCGCGGACACCGAAGATCGTGCAGGGCATCGCGTTCTTGGCTACAACGCACGGAATGTTTGCTGCCCTGGGCCGACGGTAGGGCCGGGTGTTTACCGTCAACTTGTCGCTCTTCGGCCAGGCGGTGGTGATCAGCGACCCAGTCTTGGTCAAGGATCTCTTCACCGCCAGCGTCGATCTGATCGAACGCCCCACCGGGGCAGGCCATCTCGGGGAGGCGTTCGGCACGGGGTCCACGTTCAGCCTTGGCGGCGAGGAGCTTTTGGCACGCCGCAAATTGGTGGTCCCGCCGTTTCACGGCAAGCGGGTGAGAAGCTACGAGCACATCGTAGAAGACGAGGTGACGCGCGAGATCGCGAACTGGCCGCAGGGCCGCGAGCTCAAAACGCTGCAGCCGATGATGCGCATGGCCGACACTGCCCTCGACGAGCGCAGCGACGTGCTCGCGCTGCTGGTCCAGGCCCGCTACGACGACGGTGAGCCGATCCCGGATCGGCACATCGCCGACGAGTTGCTGACATTGGTGGCCTCCGGTCATGAGACAACGAGCGCAGGATTGGCCTGGAGTGTGGAACGGTTGCGCCGGCATCCGTCGCTGCTGGCGCGACTGACCGAGGAAGTCGACGCCGGCGGATCTGCGCTGCGGCAGGCCACGATCTGGGAAGTGCTGCGCACCCGGTCGGTTCTCGAAGGCGCCACGCGGCGCACCAAGAAGCGAATCCGGTTAGGGGACTGGGTGCTTCCGGAAAACACCGCAGTGATATTGAGTATCCGAGTGGCGCATGCCGCAGAGGAGAGCTTTCCGGACGCGGCGTCGTTCAACCCGGACCGATTCGTCGGCGTCGGCGCCCCGAAGCCCTTCGCCTGGATTCCGTTCGGCGGCGGCGTCAACCGTTGTATCGGCTCAGCGCTAGCCAACATGGAACGCTAGCCAACATGGAAATGGATGTCACGTTGCGCACAATGCTGCGCGAATTGCGGTTCGCGCCCACCGATGCGCCGGGCGAACGGCGTCACTGGCGCGGTGTGGCGACGGTGCCGGCGCGGGGCGGCCGGGCCGTGGTTTACCGGCGGAGCCCTAAGGTGTCTGGCCGGTAAGTTCGTCGGAGGTTGTTACCAGACGCCGCTGGCGCCGAGTCTGCGCTGGTGGCGTCGAGCCTGCGTTCAGCGCTAGCTTTTCCGCGTTGGCGTCGCCGCCACCGCAGTCTCGGCACCTCAGCGAACAGACCGACGAACGTACGAGCGAGGCCACTTGGACTTAGCCGGTATCGCCGCCGACCGTCAACCGGACGTTCGTGGATCTTCCCGCCGCGCCAACCGCTCGGCGCCTACTCGCCGGACGCCCCGCAGTTCGCGAAGATCCGCGCCGAGATCTTCTGCGTGGCATACTCGCCGGACGTGGCCGTAACTCGCATGCCCCACCCGGCAAAGTCCATCGGTAACGCCTCATGGTTCAAAAAGGTCATGGTCAAGTACTGGTATCCCTTCTTGACCCGCCGGTGGGATGCAGAGGACGTCCTTCTTCTCGACTACGGCTACGAGGAGGATCCGCCGATGGGGCTGCCGCTGGCAGCGTCCGACGAACGCAGCCGATACGGCATCCAGCTCTACCACCGCACGGCAACACAGGCGGATCTGCGCGGCAAACAGGTGCTGGAGGTCAGCTGCGGCCACGGCGGTGGAGCCTCCTACGTTATGCGCACGTTGCGTCCGGCGTCCTACACCGGGCTGGACTTGAACGCAGACGCCATCGCCTTTTGTCGGAAAAGGTACAACCTTGCTGGGCCAGGCTCGCTGATGTACCGCGAACTGCAGCGCGGGCGGCTTTCGTACCGGATGTACTGCTTCGCCAAGGATTGAGCGGCGCGCCGCCCCTCGGCGAGTCCCGCGACGACTGTCGACGAGCGTCCGCTATGGGAAATCCGGGTCAATTCGGCGGCTCGTAATTCCAGTTGAGTGCTTGGGCCCGTAGAAGTTCGGCGTCAATTGACGCCGGTTGCGGCCTGCTGCTCGGCGATGGTACCAAGCAGCGAGTGTATTTCCTCGATCGATTTTCCGGGCGCCGGCGCATGCGTGTGGTACTCGACCACCAATTGCCCCGCGAAGACGTTGCTGAGATACATGTCGATTCCCGCGTTGACAGCGAAGAACAGCTCGTCATGTGTGGCGGTCACTTCCAAACCGGGTGGCATTCGAATCGGAGGCACCATACCGCCGTCGGTCAACATGACGATATCGGGCAAGCCGGGCAGGTTCCCTACGTATTGCGGGCTGTAATGCAGCAGCGACTGCTGCACCACGCCCTCGGCCACGTCCGCCCGAAATGTCTCGACGATGTCCCGAGCCAGGCTTACCACGTCGGTGTTGTGGTCGATCTCGGCAAGATAGGTGGCCACTCCCAACGGGTTTGTGCACGCGGTGGCAGACAGCGGCGGGGAGAGGATGTAGCGCAAATCGACCGGGTAGACATAGGGCACCGGAATATTCGTTCTGCCACGCAGTCGCCACTCCGCCAGGAGAAGAACTGCGGACAGTAACCCGTTGAGCCCAACCCGGTGGGCACGACCAAACGCGATCAGATCCTGTGTTTCGCGCTCGCTCAGCTGACACGCCGCCATCGGGACACGCAGCGGCGAAGCAGGTTTGACGTCGGAGGCGGCACGCCGCGACGGCGGCAGATCGTAAGCGAACGCCGCGGGCATGAACCGCTCGAGCCCCGACCGCTGCTGCTTGTGTATACCCCGTTGAGCAAGAACCGCTTCCAGCGGTTGCGGCGCAGGCTGGACCGTGACCGGCCCCATTCTTCCGTTGCATACCAGATCGGTGTAATAGGAGAACATCTCCTCGACGAGCCGGAACTCGTGGTGGCCGTCGGCAAGTCCGTGATGGACATAGAGAGTCGGCTGCGGGTCTCCCCCGCGCATGGTCAACCGCAAATGGACCAGCGACTCGCTTTGGTCGAGGCGGACAGCGTGGCTGTCGGCGACCGGGTCGTCGATCTCTACCACCTCGATTCCCGGGTGCAGGAGATCGTCAACGGCGATCTGATGCCGCCCGTCGGCACTCTGTTCGAGATGACCACCAAGTACCGGGTGCGCCTCCAGCAGCGCATCGAAGGCGGCCGACAGAGCCTCGGCGTCGATCGGCCCCTGCAGATGCGCGCCGACGCCCACGAAACATTCTGTGTCAGCGAATATTTCTTCGCTGCGCGACAGGTTTCGAATCACCGACGACGAAAACAACCTAAGACCTCCCGGCGGTCCACGATTCATCCACGGGTGCCGGCCCTTCGGTATCCGGTAGCCATCGGTATTGCGCACGTGGCGGCGATGCCCGCCGACCACAGCAACATTTTGACCATCGGCGCCAGCACCGGACCATCGAGCGACAGCCCGCGCATCACGTCGACGGCATAGCTTATCGGCTGATGCGCAACGATTGGCTGAAGCCAGCCTGGGTACTGGTTGACCGGCACAAAGCCGGTGGAAAAGAACATCAGCACTCCCCAAACGATCTCGGTGGCCTCCACCACGATCGTGTTCGCCGTGTACAAGGCGAGGGTGATGACGGCCATCGTGAATGCCACCCCGAACACCGTCGGCACGAACAGCCACGCCACCGAGGCCAGGATCCCTTGCCGGAACCGGAAACCCAGCACCAAGCCGGTGCACATGATGACCGCAGTGGTCACCACGATCCGAAGAACATCGGCCGTCAACCTGGACAGCAGCCCCGATGCCCGGTGCACGGGCACGACCCACATTCGGGAAAGCAAGCCGTCGCCGCGTTCACGCATCAGGTTGATTCCGCCGACCATCGAGCCCGACATGGCTCCGACCATGGCGATCAGCGGGACGCTGCCATACAGAGCGCTGTGCCCGGTGAGCTGCGAAACCCCGTTTCCCAAAACGATGTTCACGGTCACTAATAGCGCGACAGGCATGATTAAGGACTCGAGCACGGTCGCAGGATCGCGACGCCACCGAACGAGTAACCGCACGGTAAGCACCCATGTGTGCGCGACGAGCCGCCACGGTGAGTTTTCGCTACCGTGCCGACGCCCCGCCGGGCGTACATCGCCAAATGCCCAGAAGGTGTCGGTCCTGTTGTCCTCGGCTGCGATCGACATCATCGCCGACTCGAGGAAACGACAACGTGCAGCGGAACCAGAATCACTATGAAGCCCGCCAACCAAATAAGCGTTGGCATCATCACAGGCCAGGTCACCATACCGGCCGCCGGCGTGCGGTCGCCTGCTAATGCACGCAGCGCATTGATGAACTGCGATACCAATTGATCGCGGACGAAGCCTCGAATCCAGGCGGGGAACCGTTCGACCGGTTGCAATCCGACCGACAGCAGACCCAGGACGAGCAACGGCGGCAACAGTAAGGGCGCGGTGGCCGCCGGATTTTGGTTCGCGACCCCGATCACGTCTCCGAGCAACGCCATGGCCGCGCCGACCACCATCACCAATACACAGAAGCCCGCGGTGTGCGCCACACCGCCATAGAACCGGAACCCGATGGCATAGCCGCACGCCAGCGAGACCGCCAGCGCGATGCAGCAGCGGTACATGCTGGCTAACATGCGGGCGGCCAGCGGTGTCAGCGCGGCGATCGGCATGGCTTTGAATCGCCGGTCGATGCCCTGCACCGAGTCGGTCGCCGCCCGCAATGCCGCCGATATGCCGGCGAACGCGACGGCTACCAGCGCGACGAGTGGCATCAGGTACTGCCCATAGCTACTCGTGCCCTGGGCGAAGGCGCCCATGATCCCTTTGAGCGGAAGGTAAAAGTCGACCGTGAACATGACCGGCGCGGCCACCTGGGTACCCAGTTCCCCGTTGCGCAGCGTGGGCCGGATTACGCGTGCGGTCAGCACCCAGCACTGCTGGACAGTCGACACCGCCGGCCGGGCAGCCGCGATACCGGTCACCGCAATATATCCACGTCGATGTGCTCGGTACCGGTGTTGCCCGAGTTCTCCGAAGGATGGCGACCGGAGGTGAATCTGGGTCTGTCGCCGGTGTTTTCGGTTGTCAGCGTTAGAAACACCTCGTCAAGTGACGGGCGACGCAGAGCGATGTCGAGCAGCTCAATGTTGGCCTCGCTTAACCGGTTTAGGGCCTGCGCGAGGGTGTTGGGCCCGCCGGCGGCGGGCATCGAGATGCGGTCGGATGCGGTCGTCAACGCCGCCCTGTTTCTTTCCGGTAACAGCGAGCCGAGCGCTTCGGCCACCGCGAGAAGATCCTGTGGATGGCGGGGCACGATTTCGCAGTAGGTGGCTCCGGTTCGCTCCTTGAGTTCGTCGGCCGTTCCCTCGGCGATGATGGCCCCGTGATCGATCACAACGATGCGATCGCTCAGTGCGTCGGCCTCCTCGAGGTACTGGGTCGTCAACAACGTGGCGATGCCAGCCTCCTTGCACTCGGAAACCAGTTCCCAGATGCTGCGCCGACTGCGCGGATCCAGCCCGGTCGTGGGTTCGTCCAAAAACACCACTTCCGGGCGCACCACTAATCCACAGGCGATGTCGATACGTCGGCGCATGCCGCCCGAATATGTACTGACCCTTCGGTTTGCGGCGTCGACCAAGTCGAATTGGTGGAGAAGCTCGTCGGCCCGCCGCCGGGCCTGCGATTTCCTCAGCCCCTGGAGACGACCGAACATCACCAGGTTTTCCCGGCCGCTCAGCATGTCATCGAGAGCCACATGCTGGCCGGTGAGCATGATCGACCGCCGCACCCCGGCCGGATCGGACAAAACGTCATGCCCGGCAACTTCCGCGCGGCCGCGATCTGGCCTCGTCAGCGTTGACAGGATGTCCACCATGGTGGTCTTGCCGGCCCCGTTCGGCCCCAATAGACCAAGCACTTCCCCACGCCGGATCTTGAAGCTGATATCCGCCAGCGCGACAACGGGACCGAATGTTTTCCTGATCCCGTTGGCGACCACCGCATTGTCGGTGCTAGCCATCCGCTTCCCCGCGACCGATGTCGCTCGATAGGTCCACTAAGGCTAGTTCCTCGCTGTCGGCGTCCATTTCGTCCTCCGCTAGCGCCTCCCGGGTCAGCTCCATCAACGCATCGGCGAACTCGCCGGCCAGCGACTGCACGGTGGCCACGTCGACCCTGCGGGTGTCGTACCACCAGTCCAGGTGCAACACGCCGGCCGTGCGGAATACCCGGAACTCGATTGCGTGACCGAGGCCGGGAATGGCTTCGCGCACCGGCAATGCGGTGTCGGTGTCCAATCGAACGGCCACGTCTTCGCCCAGCGCCGGCAGGTCAGGGATCGCGCCAAGGTAGCAGAAATAGACGTCTGCCGGCGCGGTGGCGCCGAGACTACGCGCTGTCGGCGCGTACAGGTAACGCAGCAAACCATAACCGATTCCGTAGTGCGGGACGGCATTCAGCGTGCTGTGCACGTCGTCGAGCACTTGCTTGGCGCTGGAATCGTCGCCGGCGGCACAGGTCAGCGCGACCGGGTAGACGGTGGTGAACCAGCCCACCGTCCGGCGCAGGTCGACGTCGGGTTTGAGTACCGAGCGACCCTCGCCGTTGAGGTCGACGGCGAGGATGCCCTCACCGACCACCGTGGCAACGGTCCGGCTCAGCGCGGCCAGCAGCATTTCGTCGATGGGTACCTTGAGCCGCCGCCGTGCGTCGTCGATCTCGGTGGTTTCCGCGACGGTCAACGCCGACGCAACCCGGGCCAGATCGGTCACGCCCGGGGCTTCGCCGGCGTTGTCGCCGGCCACTTTGAGATTCGCAGCGGTGACGGTCTGCAGCCAGAAGTCGCGGCTTTCGACGACAGCGGGATGCACGGCCAGTGTCGCGCAGCGCTGGGACCACTCCGCCCATGAGGTAGTGATCGGTTGCAGCGCAATCTCTTCACCGGCCAGCCGCTGGCCGAAGGCGGTGAAGACGTCGGTGAGCAAGATGTCACGCGAGGCGTTGTCGGCGGCGAACGCCGGCACGCTGATCGCGAGGTAGCACGAACCGCCGGCCACGCCACGAACATAGGTGGCGCTCAGCGGCAAGCTGGACAGATCCCGTTCCCGGATCTGCTCGTTGAGGATCCCCAGCAGCGCTTCGCGCTCCTGCGGGCTTCCCGGCGACACCTCGTCTGGAAGGGAGCGGGTGGCCAGGTCGGCGGGTTCCGCCGGCTCGGCCACAACCTGCTCCCAGGCGCCCGCCCGTTCGACGATGCGCAGGCGTAACCCGTCGTGGTGATTGCTGACGGCGGTAAGCACCGCGCGGATGTCGTCGACCGCCACGTCGCGCCGAAGCTGCAGGATCAGCGGGACACGCCACTGGCCGTGTTCGCGCACGCCGTGCTCGAGGAAGTAGGAGATGTTCGGCGGGACTGGTGGATGCGTCACGTCGCCCGGTGATTGACGCGCCAGCCCGCCGATCGCATAACGGGCGGTCAGCGCTTTGGCGAGTGCGGCGACGGTCTGGTTGTCATAAAGGTCTTGGGGTGTAAGGTCCAGCCCTTCGTTGGCGGCGGTCATCGCGACGCTGATCGCGACCAGTGAGTCCCCGCCGAGTTCGAAGAAGTTGGCGTTGCGCTCGACAGTGCTCAGGCCCAGGCACTGCCCCCAAATGCGCTGCAGCGTCGCCTCCATCGGCGACTTGCCGTTTTTGGCCGCGTGGGTGGGCTCGGCAGTCCCGGCTGGGCCCGCGACTGCCGCTCCGTTGGTTGCCGCGGCATCCGCCGCCCAGCTTGTCGCGCGATGCTCCACCCAATGCCGTTGCCGTTCGAACGGATAGCCAGGAAGCGTCACCAGCCGCGCCGGCTGCCCGCCGCGTAGCGGCGCCCAGTCCACATCGACTCCCGCTGCCCAAAGCTGCCCGAGCGCCAGCAGGAACGCGTCGCGATCGTCGCGGTTCTGGGCCTGATGGCGCATCAACCGCACCGCGCTGTGTCCGCTGGACCACCTGGTGTGCCGGGTCGCCGACGCGGTGAGCGTGCCGCCAGGGCCGACTTCCACCAGGATGCGGTGCGGATCGGCGAGCAACTCGTCGACTTCGTCGGAGAACCGGACCGTCGAGCGCACCTGGCGCGCCCACGTCGCGGGACTGGTGGCCTCGCTGGCGGCCAGCCAGGTTCCAGTGACGTTCGACAGCAACCGAATGTGGGGGTCGCCGAGCGTCTGACGGGACAGGAAGCCGGTGAATTCGGGAATCATCGAATCCATCAACCGCGAGTGGAACGCATGCGACGTGCGAACCCGACGTGCGACGATCCCCTTTTCGGTGAGCCGGTCGCTGAACTGGCGGATGCTGTCCTCAGTTCCGGCGACGACGCAGCCACCGGGCTCGTTGACCGCGGCGATGTCGACGTCACCGGTCAGGTGCTCGGCCAGGGCATCGGGGCTAAGCGCCACCGCCACCATCACTCCGCGCGGTGCGGCGTGCATCAAACGGGCCCGCATCGACACCACTTTGACGGCCGTATCGACGTCGAAGACGCCGGCCATGGTTGCGGCCACATACTCCCCGATGCTGTGCCCGGCCATCGCCGCCGGCCGAACACCGTAGCTCTCCACCAGCTTGGCCAGCGCATACTCGACGGTGAAGAGTGCGGGCTGGGTGCGGTCGGTGCGCTCCAGATTGCGCGCGGCGCCTTCGAAGATCTCCGCGCGCAGGTCGACGCCCAGCTCGTCACCGAAGCCCGCGGCGCACCGATCGAAGTGCTCGGCGAACACCGGCTCGCAGTCGTAGAGTCCGCGCGCCATCCCGATGTGCTGAGCGCCCTGACCCGGAAACAGGAAAACGACGCGCTCCGAATTGTCGCCGGTCGCTGCGAATTCGCCGACGAACACGTTGTCGTGCTCGGCAGCCTCCAACACCGCCGTCGCGTCCTGTTGGTCTTTGACGACGGCCGCCAGGCGGACGTTCTCTTTGCGGCGGCGCGTGAGCGAGTACGCCACATCGGGCAGGCTGGCCTCGTCGGCGCCCGACAATTCGGCGGCCAGCGCCGCGCGTGATTGCTGCAGCGCCGCGGCGCTTCGGGCCGACATCAACAGCACCTGCGGACCCGGCTGGGCCGTCGAGACCGGGACCGTCGGCGCTTCTTCAAGCACCACATGCGCGTTGGTGCCACCGACACCGAACGAGCTGACCCCGGCGCGCAGCACGCCATCCCACTCCCACGGGCCGTACTCGCTGCGGACGACGAACGGCCCGCGGTCGAGGTGCAGCTCCGGGTTGGGGCTGGTGTAATGCAACGTGGCCGGGATCGCCCGGTGCTTGAGGCACAGAATCGTCTTGATCAAGCTCGCGATGCCGGACGCGGTCTCCAGGTGACCGATGTTGGACTTGACCGACCCGACATAGCACGGACCGGGGCGGGCCCCTTCGGAAGCAGCGAATGCAAGGCGTAGGCCTTCGATTTCGATCGGGTCACCCAACGGCGTGCCGGTTCCGTGCGTCTCGATGTAGCTCACCGTCGAGGAGTCGACATCGGCGATCGCCTGCGCCTCGGCGATGACATCAGCCTGTCCGGCCGCGTTGGGGGCGGCGTAGGTCATCTTCGTCGCACCGTCGTTGTTCAGCGCCGATCCCCGGATCACGGCGTGGATCCGGTCTCCGTCGTTGACGGCGTCCGCCAACGACTTCAGCACCACCACACCGACTCCGCTGCCGAAAATGGTGCCGTCGGAGCGGACGTCGAAGGGCCGGCAGTGGCCGGTCGGGGACACCATTGATCCGGGGTCGTACCAATATCCGACACGGTGCGGGATTCGCAGCGACGCGCCGCCGGCCAGCGCCATCTCGCACTCGCCGTTCAAGATGCTCTGGCAGGCCAGGTGCACCGCGACCAACGCCGACGAGCAGGCGGTCTGCACCGAGAGCGCGGGCCCGCGCAGGTTGAACTGGTGAGCCACCTTGGTGGCCAGATAGTCCTTGTCGTTCTGCATCGACAGGTTGACCAAGTCGAAAGTGATGCCCTGTCCGATGATCACGTTCGGGTCGTGGTTGGACATGATGTTGTGCAGCAGGTACCCGCTGGTGGTGCTGGTCGCGTACACGCCGACCGAACCCTCGATCTGGGCCGGGTCGTAACCGGCATCTTCGATCGCATGCCACGCCGTCTGCAGGAACAACCGATGCTGTGGATCGGTCATCCGGGCCGCCTGCGGAGTGAAGCCGAAGAACTCAGCGTCGAATTCGTCGATCCCGTCCAGCAATGCGGCGCGCCGCACATACGCGTGGTTGGCCAGCGACTTCTCCGTGACACCCTCTGCCAGCAGGTCGTCTTCGGACAGCGTGACGATCGACTCCTGGCCGCGGCGCAGGTTGTCCCAGAAAGCCGACAGCGTGTTGGCGCCGGGGAACCTGGCCGCCATGCCGACGACCGCGATGGCGCTGGGCGGCAGTTCGCTGTTGGTGGTCACACTCGATCCCCTACCTTCCGCCGAGCCGCGGCGCGCTGCCGGGCCGCGGCGCGCTGCTTGGCTCGATCGCCAACCGCGGTGCCGCTGTCGGCCATTTCCTCGGCGTCAAGGCCGAGCTGACGGATGAGATCGGTCGTCAGCGCCGCCAACGAGGCACCTTGCAACAACAGGGCCACCGGCGGCTCCACCCCGAAGTCACCACGAACAGTGTTGCGGATCCGCACGGCCATCAGCGAATCCATGCCCAGTTCCGTCAACGGCTGGTCGGCATCGATCGTACTGTCCTTCGGATAGCCCATGATGGCCAGGATCCGGCCACCCAGTCGGCCAAGGACGACCCGGTTGGCGTCAACGGCATCCATCTCCCGCAACGCGTCGGGGCCCACCCAGTTGTCGTCGGTGCTGTCGATGTCAAGTTCCTCTGCCAGCTTGGCGAAATACCCGAGCTGCTGGATTTCCGGGAATGCGGCCGCGGCGCGGTCCAGCCGTAGCCGCGCCACGCCGATCCGAGTGGGCCGGGTGGCGAGGATGGCCTCCAGCGCCTCGATACCCTCGGCCGGCGCAATCGGATCCAGCGCGCTGAACGTCAGCGAGCGGGCGACGCCGATGTCGGACCACTGACCCCAGTTGATCGTGGTGGCAGGCAAACCCGACGCCCGACGCCACTCGACCAGGCCGTCGAGCCAGGCACTGGCCGCGGCGTAGGCAGCCTGTCCGGGCGCGCCCAGCAGTGACGACGTCGAGGAGAAGCCAAGCCACCAGTCAAGCTCACGATCGGCCGTGGCAGTGGTGGCGGCGTGAAGTCGCAGTGCGCCAATGGCTTTAGGCGCCCATACTCGTTCCAGGCTTTCCTTGCTGAGCCCGGCGACGATCTGGTCGTCGAGCACGACGGCGCTATGCATCACACCCCGCAGCGCCAGCCCCGTCTCTTCCGCGGCGCTAACCAGCCGCTCGGCGACTCCGGGCGAGGCGATATCGCCAGGCACCACAACAATTTGTGCACGCTGCTCCAGCTCGGCGAGCACTGCTTGCGCCTCCTCGGACGGCTTGGATCGTCCGTTGAGAACGACGCGTCCAGCGCCGCGTTCCGCCAGCCAGCGGGCCATGGCCAAGCCAATCCCGCCGAGACCACCGGTAAGGATGTAGGAGCCGTCACGCCGAACCACCGTGTCGGACTTGGCCGTGCCCAGCGTCGCGCGGGAAAGCCGTTTCGCGTAGCGCTTTTCGCCGCGCCAGGCGACCACATCGTCACTGAAGGCCAGTCCCAGTTCGGTGGTCACCTGCGTCACGCTGTCGCCGGCGAGATCCACCAGCGTGGTCCGCAGATCCGGGTGCTCGTAAGCAAGAACCCGGACCAGCCCGGTCAGGCCGCTGATCGACGGGTCGCCCCACTCCCCTTCGTTGACGGCCAGACCGTCGCGGGAAATCAGCCACAGTCGCGGCGACTTCCCGTGCCACCCGCTGATGATCGCGCGCACGGTCGCCGCGACGCCCCAGGCGAGGTCACGGCCGCGCACCGCCGCGTCGGGAGATTCGGTCCCGTCGAATGACTGCCGGTCCGCGAAGATGACGACACCGACCGGCGGAAGGTCGGCGTCGCCCGCGGTTTGTGCGAACGCCTCCAGAACCGCCGACTCCTGCGAAAGATCGGCGCGCAGCACCCGGCGAGTCGGTGAGCCGAACCCGGTGATGAATTCCTCTGCCGCCTCGTCAGTCTCGGTGCCGTCGGTCAATACCAGCCAGCTTCCGTCCGGCGGAGCGGGCGCGACCGGGTCAACGGGGGTCTGGACCCACTCGGTGTCGAAGATCTTCTGGGTCAGCGGCAGCGGCACACTGCGGCGTTGTACCCGCTGCAGGTAGATGCCGGTGATCTCGGCGGTCGGCGTGCCGGTGTCGTCGGTCAACAGGACACGGCCCATCAATCCGGCGCCCGCGCCGTCGGGGTTGACCAGCTCGGCGTGGCATCGGGCCCGTCGGCCGACATCGCCGAACACTCGTATCTTGTCGAACGACACCGGCAGATAGGTGGCCTCGCTGGAGTCGGTCAGCGATTCAGACGACATCGCGGCGGCCAGGCCTTGCAACGCCGCGTCGAGAAGCACCGGGTGGATGCGGTAACCGCGATGCCCGGTCGCCTCGTCCGGCAGGACGATTTCGGTCTCCGAAGACCCGCCTGCCCTGCGCACGATGCGAGTCAGCGCCGCGAACGCCGGGCCGTGATGCAAACCGGTGTTGCGCAACGCCGAATACAGATCGGCCGGCGAAATCACGGTGCCGGAGTCTGTGGAAGTGGTTGGCGCGGTGGGTGGCTCGGGCTGGGTTACCTCAACGTGCGCAACTGCGTGGCGGGTCCAGGTTCCGGTGGCCGAGCGCGAGTGGATTTCGATGCGAATGTCATCGCCGTCATCTGCGCCCCGGGTGAGCTGCGTCGTGAGCGGGGTTTGGGCGCCCAGCGGGAGCATCTGTTCGACTTCGACTCGGACGGTTACCGACTGCACCGGCAGGCCGAGGGCCTCACCCGCGGCCGCCAGTGCTATCTCGCCGAAACCGGTTCCCGGCATGACCGGCTGGCCATGCACCTTGTGGTCCGCCAGCCAGGGCAGCGATTCGGTGCCGACATCGGCCTGCCACACATGATCGCGGCCTGACGGCATCTCGACGTGCATCCCGAGCAGGGGGTGAGTGCTGGCGGACTGCCGGGTCGCAGAAAACGGCGCCGCCCAGTACCGGGAATGCAACCACGGCGTCGGCGGGAGATCGACAAGTTTCTTTGTGCCGCCGGCGGGTTGCGCTGCTGACGGCGGCCGGACCGTCGCCAGCTGGGTGTGGAAGGCGAGCGTCTCCGGGTTGTCCCGGTTCAACGTCGCCGCGACCTGGACACCGCCGCGCGGCTGGGCCGATTCCAACGTGCCGTTGATGGCGTGGCTCAGCAGTGGATGGGGGCTGACTTCGACGAATACGTGGCTTCCGTGCTCTGCCACGGCGTTGGCCACCGCCTGACTGAACCGCACCGGGTTACGCAGATTGACCACCCAGTAATCGGCGTCGAACGCCGGTGCGGCGCCGTTGGTTTGACCGACCGTGCTGATCAACGGGATCTTCGGCGTCATCGGCGCCAAATCGGCGAGCGCGCTGCGTAATTCGGGCAGGATCGGGTCAACCGTCGGATGATGGGACGCCACGTCCACTTCGATACGCCGCGCCAGCCGGCCCTGCGCGTCGACCACCGCGATCACCGCGTCGACCTGCTCGGGCGGACCGGCAATCACCGTCTGTTGCGGAGCGGCATATACCGCCACCGTGACATCCGGGTATTCGGCGATCAACTTCTCGACCGCCTCGGCCTCCAGTTCCAGCAGCCCCATCGCGCCTTGTCCGGACAACCGCGACATCAACCGCGACCGCGTCGCGATGACCTTCAAGCCATCCGCCGGGCTCAGCGCCCCGGCCACCACCGCCGCGGTGACCTCCCCCATCGAATGCCCGATCACCGCATCCGGTTCAACGCCATACGAGCGCCACAACGCGGTCAGCGCCAACTGCATACCCACCAACACCGGCTGGATACGCTCGATACCGACGACGGGCTCGCCGGCAGTCAGCACATCATGCAGCGAAAATCCTACTTGGGCAACAAAATCCGGCTCCAACTGAGCCACTGCCGCAGCAAACGCCGGCTCATCGGCCAACAATTGCCGGCCCATACCGGCCCACTGCGAACCCTGGCCCGAATATAGAAACACCGTGCCCGATCCGCGCGGCGCCTCGCGGGGACCGACCACTCCCGGCGTCGGCTGTCCGGACGCCACCGCCCGCAGCCCGGCCACCGCCTGGGCGCGGTCACGCGCGGTCACCGTGGCGAACTTGTTGTGGCGGCTGCGGTAGTGGTTGACGGTGTGAGCGATGTCGGCCAGCGGCACGCCGGCTCCGTCTGATTCCATCCAGTCGGCCAGTGCCGTCGCCCACGATGCGATCCGTTGTTCGCTCTTGCCGGAAACCGTCAATGTGGTCACCGGGCAGGTGTCGGCATCCGACGCCGGCGCCGGATCCGGCCCTTGTTCGATCACGATGTGTGCGTTCGTCCCGCCGAGGCCGAATGCCGAGATCGCGGCCCGGCGCGGGCCGTCCTCGGCCGGCCACGGGCTGAGCTCGGTGGGAACGAACAGCCGGGTGGGCTTCGGGTCGATCGCCGGATTCCACTGGGAGAAGTTGAAATTGGGCGGTATCTGCGCCCGTTGCACGCACAGCACGGCCTTGATGAAGCCGGCGACGCCGGCAGCGGCCTCCAGGTGGCCGAAGTTGGACTTCACCGCACCCAGAGCGCAGCGGCTCTCGCCGCGCCCATACTGATCGGCCAGTGCTTCGAACTCGATCGGGTCACCCAAAGCCGTGCCGGTGCCGTGCGTTTCGATGAAGTTCACCGAGCTCGCGGCCACGTCGGCGCTGCGCAGCGCGCGCCCGATTACATCGGACTGCGCGATGGTGTTGGGCGCGGTCAGGCCGTTGGACCGGCCGTCCTGGTTGAGCGCGGAACCCCGCACCACGGCCACGACCCGGTCCCCGTCGCGCACGGCGTCGGTGAGCCGCTTGAGCACCACCACGCCACAGCCCTCGCCGCGGACGAATCCGTCGGCTCGGGAGTCGAAGGAGTGGCAGCGGCCCCGCGGGGACAGCATTCCCCACTTGGCCATCGCGATCTGAGTTTCCGGGCGCAGGATCACGCTGGCCCCGCCTGCCAGTGCCAGGTCGCTCTCCCGCAATCGCAAACTCTGGCACGCCAGATGAATGGTGACTAGCGACGACGAGCAGGCGGAATCCATCGCCACCGCCGGACCACGCAGCCCCAGCAGGTACGCGATGCGCCCGACGGCGACGGCGTGGGCGTTGCCGGTCGCAGAGTAGGCATCGATGGCGTCCGGGTTCGCGGCCGAAATCGTTTGGTACTCACCGTAATACACACCCATTATGACCGCGGCGCGCACACCGGACAGCTCACCTGTCGCAATCCCCGCGTGCTCGAGCGCTTCGTAGGCCACCTCCAGCATCAGCCGTTGCTGGGGATCCATGGCCTCGGCTTCGCGCGGGGAGATACCGAAGTAGTCCGCGTCGAAGCCGGCCACATCGGGCAGGAAGCCGCCCCACTTCGACGACATCCGGCCGGGCGCGAACTGGTCCGGATCGTAGTACTCGTCGGCATTCCAGCGGTCGGGAGGAATTTCGCTGATCCCGTCCCCGCCGTCGGCCAAGAAGCTCCAGTAGCCTTCCGGGCCTACCGCACCACCGGGAAAACGGCAGCCGATCCCCACGACAGCCACCGGTTCGGCGGCGGCGATGCGCGAAGCCTTGTCGAACTGCTGTGTCAGCGCATCCCGCTTGTCGGCGGGCATCGCCGAAACTCTGTCGAAAATTGTTCCCACTACACGATTGTTTCCCATTAAAAAATACCGCTCTCACTGCCCGCCGAAGCCGACTCCACATGATCGAACAACTCGTCCAACACCCCGCCCGGCGAGCCCAGCTCAAGATCGCCCGCGTGGTCCTGCGGCACTTCTTCGGGTGCCAGCAGGCCCGCCACATACGTCGCCAGTGACGAGACGGTCGGGTGGTTGAACAGCATATCCGCCGACAGCTCGATGCCCACCAGCTTCTGCGTCTGGCGCAGGACCGTCATCGCCATCATCGAGTCCAGTCCCAGCTCGGGGAACGGCCGATCCACGTCGAGTGCTGATGCCGACATCCGCAGTTCCCGGGCCAAAATGGCCCGTAGCCTGGCCTCGAGTCCGCTTCGCCTGTCCTGCGCCGACAACTGCGACCAGTCCGGGGCGGCAATCTCTGACCCGTCTGCAACGACGGGTCGTTGCTCGACGGTTGAAACGTCGAAAGCGTTGTCGAATTCGGACACCACATTTTCGAAGTAGTTCAGTTCGCAAAACTCGGGAGTTGCGGCGACGGCGCGATCAAGGCGCAGTCGTCCGACACCCACCCGAGCCAGCGCACCGCCCACGAGCGACCCCAGCGCTTCGACGCCTTCGTCTGGAGTGATCGGATCGAGAATGCTGTAAGTCAGTGCGTGGCTCATCCCGACGTCCCACCACTGGCCCCAGTTGATCGCGGTCGCGGGCAGGCCCGACGCACGTCGCCACATCGCCAACGCGTCGAGCCACGCATTGGCGGTTGCGTACGCCAATTGGCCCGGCAGGCCCAGCAGCGTGGCCATCGAGGAGAACCCAACCCACCAATCGAGCTCGAGGGCGGCTGTCGCAGCGTGCAGCCGCAGTGCGCCACCTACCTTCGGGGCCCACGCCCGTTGCATGCCTTCGGAGGTGAGCGCAGTCACCAGACCGTCACCGGTCACACCGGCCGCGTGCACGACTCCACGCAGCGGGCGGGAAGTCTCTTCGGCGGCAGCCACCAGCCGCTCGGCTACGCCCGGTACAGCGATATCGCCTGCAACGAAGACGATTTCGGTGCCGTTGGTCAGGTCGGCAAGGGCCTTGCGCGCAACCTCGGACGGTTCGCTTCGACCGTTGAGCACAATCCGTCCCGCGCCGCGCTCGACAAGCCAGCGCGTGACAACCGTGCCCAGCCCGCCCAAACCCCCGGTGACGATGTATGAGCCGTCGCCGCGGATAACCGCCTCCCGGTGGCCGGCATCGAGCGTCGCACGCGAGAGCCGTTGCACATATCGGCCGTCGTTGCGCCACGCGATCACGTCATCGCCGGCGGGCGAGGCGAGTTCAGTGATCAACGCGGCGACCAGATTGTCCGGATCGTTGCCCAGGTCGACAAGAGTGGTGCCGAGGTCTGGCTCGCCGGCCAGCACCCGCGCCGCTTCGCCGGGGAACCGCCAGTTACGAATGAGGCCCTTGAGGGCGCCGTCGACATCCGTGCCGTCAAACGAAGGATGTCCGAGGAACACGATCACGCCTGCAGGCGGAAGCTCCGCCTCAGCAGCGGTTTTCGCGAACCCCTCCACTACTGCCGAGTCGTTCGACAGGGCACCGCTGACCACTCGTCGGGTCGGTGAGCTCAACCGGGTGGCAACGTCGGCGACGAGTGCCGCTGTCTCGGAATCGGAGCCGGCCAACAGCAGCCAGCTGCCGCCTGCCACGCGGTCGCTGGCCGAGGCAATTCGCGGCGCCGAACTTTGCACCCAGACAGCGTCGAAGACCTTGCGCTCCAACGGCAGCCGCACCGCCGCGGGATCGACCGGTCGCAGCTCGACGCCGGTGAGCTCCGCGGTCACAGTCCCCGCATCGTCGGTGAGAACGATTCGGCCCCGGTAGTCACCGGGCGCTTGCTCGACCAGCTCAGCGTGGCACCGGGCGCGGCGCCGACTCGGACCGAACACCCGAATCGCCGCGACCGACACCGGCAGATACGACGTCGAACCATCCGACGCGTCAGTCGGGATGGCGGCAGCCAGTTGCCGCGCTAAAGCAAGGGCTTCGCCGATGGCGTGAGTGAGCAGCGGGTGTGGGCTGACTTCGACGAAGGTGGCATGGTCTTTGGAAGCAGCCGCCGCTGTCTGGCTGAAGCGTACCGGGTTGCGCAGATTGGCCACCCAATAGTCGGCATAGTCGGCGTCAAAAGCCGGTGCTGCGCCGCTGGTTTGACCGACCGTGCTGATCAACGGAATCCTCGGCGCAACCGGCGCCAAACCGGCCAACTCAGTACGCAACGCCGGCAAGATCGGATCGACGGTCGGATGGTGTGAGGCCACATCGACTTCGATGCGCCGCGCCAACAGGCCTTGCGCACCGCGGCGAAGCTCCTGAAACGGGCGCGGTGGTGGTTGAGGGTGTGGGCGACGTCGGCCAACGGGACGCCCATGCCCTCACCGTCCATCCACTCGGCCAGCACCGCGGCCGACGGCGCGATCCGGGCCGGGGTCTTCCCCGAGATCACCAGCGTGCTCACCAGCGGTTCCGGTTCACCGACGGGTTCGCCAGCGGGGTCGGTCGTGGGCGCCTGCTCAACCACGACGTGCGCGTTGGTGCCACTAACCCCAAACGACGACACTCCCGCACGCCGGGGCCGATCTCCAAACGGCTAGAGCAGCCCCACAGGTAGCCCTCCATTAGATACCCCTCTCACTACCCGCCGGAGCCGACTCCACATGAGCGAACAGGTCATCCAACACACTGCTCTCGGAGTCGCCCGCCGCTTGGCTTTCGTTGTCCGAATCTGTCCGCGGCAGTAGCTTTTTGGCGAGATGCTCGGCTAAGGCAGCGATTGTCGGATAATTGAAAAGCATCGTCGCGGACAGCTCGATGCCGACGAACTGCTCGGTGTCTCGCCGAACCGACATCGCCATCACCGAATTGAGGCCCAGCTCTGCGAACGGGAGGTCGAGCGCGAGCTCGGCTTCCGGCATGCACAGCTCGCGGGCCACGATCGTTCGCAGCCCGGCCTCGAGTTCGCGCAGCACCTCCTCGGCGGGCATCTGCGACCATGCCGGTGTTATCGCTTGGGCCTCGGGTGCCGCCGGCGCGTCGGACGACGGCATCGGCGCCATCACGGCTTGAGCGACGTCATAGCGCGCCAGGTACTCCCAGGCGCTGAAGGCTTCGTCGGCGGTGACGGGCCGTGAGCCCCACCGTTCGAGTTCCTGCACCGCGGTCTGCGCGTCCGAGCCAAACCCGAGGCCCCGCCAGACCACCCAGTCCAGGCTGACCGTGTGGCAGCCCTGCCGGTGACGCGCGTGGGCCAGTCCGTCCAGGTAGGCATTGGCCGCCGCGTAGGCGCCCTGTCCCGGCACACCGAACACCGCCCCGGCCGCGGCGGTCATAAACAAGAAGTCGAGACTGCCGGGCGGGAAAACCTCGTGCAACGCCTGCGCGCCAGCGATCTTCGGCGACATGGTGTCCCGAAGACGGCTCTGGGTGGCCTCGGTCAGCAGTTGGGCATCGGTGATTCCGGCAGCGTGGACGACACCGCGGATCGGCGGGGCTCCATCGGAGTCGCGTTTGGCTACCAGCGCCCGCAGCCCATCACGCGAACCCACGTCGAGGGCCACCGCGTCGACCGAAACACCACCCGATTCCAGCGACCGGATGGCGTCGATCTTGCGCCTCGTGTCGGCATCAACGACGGCGCTGTCCCAGTCACGACGTGGCGGCAGCGGCGTGCGGCCGGCCAATATCAGACGACGCGCGCCGCGATCCGCGAGCCAACCCGCGATCAGCAGACCGAGTGCGCCCATGCCGCCGGTGATCAGGTACGCCGCATCCGGGCGACACCGCAGCGCCTCGCGGACCGGTTCGCCGGAGACCGGCCCCAGCACCTGGGTGAAGAATTCGCCGTCGCGCAGCGCCAGGATGGACTTGGCCGGTGTCCGCAGGACCGCAGACTGCGCCGCCAGCGCCGACACCCAGTCGCTGACGTCTGCTTCCCCCGGCACGTCGATCAGGCCGCCCCACAGCTGTGGCTGCTCGGCCCGGATGACCCCCGCGGTCCCCCACAGGCAGCTCTGCCGCACGGCGGCACCGGAAGAACCTTCGCGAACACCGCGGGTGATGATCCACAGCGTGACCGGGTCGTCATCGTCTCGCTCGGCCAGTCCTCGGACCAGGGCGGCCATTTCGGCCGACAACCGGACCGCGCAGTCGAGGTCGGTCGCGTCGGACTTGGACTCGGCGACGTAGAGCACGTATCGCGCCTCGGCGACGGCTCCCGACCGATAACCCGCGTCGGCAAGCCGATCACGCAGGGTGCCGACGACGCTGTCGTCGCCGAGCACCGCGATCGTGGCCAAGCCAGCAGAGGAGTCAGCATCACCCTCAACAGCTCCGAACGGTTGCCAGTCGATCGTGTGGACCATCGTCGACGGGTCGTCGTTGCGCGACGCCGAGCAGGCAGAAGCATTCGAATCCACTGCCGCGTAGCGAAGTCCGCGGACGTCGACGCAGGTGCTGCCATCCGCCGCTGTGACCACCATGTCGACAATCAGCTCTTCGTCGTTGCCGCCGCGCCGATACACCTCGATGCGGCCCTGCGGCTCAATTGGCTCGGCAACGAAGCGGACACTTGCTGCCGCAGCCGGGATCATCAGCCGCGGGTTGGAACTGTCCAGCAGCCGGGCCAGGTGGATGGCGGCGTCGAGCAGCGCAACCGCCGACGATTTGGACAGCTCAACCTCAGCATGCAATCGCCCGTCCGCCGACCGGCACGATCCGACCGACCACTCGAACGGCCGCCCTTCACTGCCCCAGGTCCGCCACAGCGACGTAACCGACTCGTCGACGAACTCGGTGTCTGCCGTGTCTGCGCCGGGCAGGCACTGGCCTACTGCCCCGTGGTTGGGCGGCTGGCGAGAGATTCGGGCATGGGCGTGCCTGACCCACCGTTGCGCGGAGGCTTCGGGGCCGCCGGCGCTCGCGGAACTGGACGCCACGGTGACCGACTCGCCGTCGGCGACCACCTGGATCACTCGTGGCTCGTCGACGACGATCGGATACTCGAATCGGACGTCCGACGTTATCGATACGTCATATTCGGCGGCGGCGGCCGAAAGCGTCCGCAACAGAAGCGATATCGGAATGATCTCGACGCCGTTGTTGTGATGCGATCCCGGATACGGCTTGTTGGCGCGGGTGAGCCGCGCCTGCCACAGATGCGTTGGCGGTGTGGTCGCGACCACGGTGTGGTCGCCGAGCAGGGTGCCGGGCTTGGGCGCGGACTCGGCTGTTTTGACGTACTTGCCCGCGCCGATCCAGTGCTGGGTGTGGTGCCAGGGCGCACTGGGCAGCACCGGGTGCGGCCCGGCTGGATGCGGCAGCTGCGGGGGACGAAGGACACAGGTGCTGTTGAGGTTGGTGTGGAAGTTGACCGTGTCATCGCCGTCGCGGCACAGCGTCCCGGTGCTGTGATGGTGGCCGGAAGCAAGCGTTTCCAGCGTTTCGGCGATGGCATGCGCCAGCGTGGGGTGCGGGCTGACTTCGATGAAGGTTGCGTGGTGCTCGGCGGCGGCCGCGATGGCTTGGCGCAGCCGTACCGGCTGGCGCACATTAGCGACCCAATACTGCGCATCCAACACCGGATCACTGTCGGCGACGGTGGAGATGAACGGGATCGCCGGGGCCTTGGGCGCCAAATCCCCCAGCGCCGAACGTAACTCAGACAGGATCGGGTCCATCAGCGCGGTGTGCGAGGCGACCTCCATGTTCACGCGCCTGGCGAATCGCTCCTGGGCCGCTGCCGCGGCGATCACCGCATCGACCTGCCCCACCGACCCGGCGACCACGGTCTGCCGCGGCGAAAGGTAGCCCGCCAAACTCACCTCGGGGTAGTCGGCGATCAGCTTTTCGGCCGCGTCGGCGTCAAGCTCCAGCAGTGCCACCGCACCTTGGCCGGCCAGCCGCGACATCAACCGCGACCGGATCGCGATCACCCGCAGCCCCTCAGCCGGGCTCAGCGCCCCGGCCACCACCGCCGCGGTCACCTCCCCCATCGAATGCCCAAACACCGCATCGGGTTCCACGCCATAGGAGCGCCACAACGCGGTCAGCGCCAACTGCAACCCCATCAGCACCGGCTGCACCCGCGCGTCCCCGGCCACCGACTGGCCTTCAGCGAGCACCTGCCGCAAGGAGAATCCGACGTGCTCGACGAACACGGGCTCCAACTCGTCCACCGCGGCGGCGAATGTCGGCTCGTCCGTTAGCAACTGCCGGCCCATGCCCGCCCACTGAGAGCCCTGGCCCGAATACACGAATACGGTGCCCGGCTTGCACAGCCCGTCATGGGCACCCACCACGCCAACTGCCGATTCACCGGTCGCCAACGCCTGCAGGCCGGCCACGGCCTGGGCACGGTCGCGCGCGCAGACGGTGGCGAAAACCTTGTGGTGGGTGCGGTGATGGTTGAGGGTGTGGGCGACATCAGCCAGTGAAACACCGGCGCCGTCGGCGGTCATCCAGTCGGCCAGCATCGCGGCCGTAGACGCGACGCGCGCGCGGGTCTTCCCCGAGACCACCAAGGTGGTCACCGGTTCCGGCGGTGCGGCGACCGGCTCGGTAGCCGGGGCCTGCTCGAGCACCACATGCGCGTTGGTGCCACTGACGCCGAACGACGACACGCCCGCCCGCCGGGCCCGCGCCACGCCTGGCCACTGCATGCCCTGGTCGGCGATCGTGAATCGCGAAGCGCCCTCGACCGCATTCGGAGTCAACTGCTTGAAGTGCAGGTGCCGGGGAATGTAGCCGTGCTGCACGCTCAACACAGTCTTGATAAACCCGGCGATCCCAGCCGCCGACTCCAGATGACCCACGTTGGTCTTCACCGAACCCAACACCAGCGGCGCCGAGCCGTTCCGTTCACCGAAGATGCTGCTCAACGCGCCCAGTTCGACCGGATCACCCAACGCGGTGCCGGTGCCGTGGGCCTCGATGTAGTCAATCTCCGAAGGCTGCAACCGTGCGGCCGCCAACGCGGCACGCACCACGGCTTGCTGGGCCGGTCCGCTGGGCACCGTCTGCCCGCTGCTGGGGCCATCCTGGTTGACGGCCGAACCGCGCACCACCGCCAACACCACATCCCCGTCCCGCAGCGCGTCACTGAGCCGCTTGAGCACCACCACTCCGCAACCCTCACCGCGCACGTAGCCGTCCGCATCCGCATCGAAGGTTTTGCACCGGCCGTCGGGGGCCAGCATCCCCCACCGCGAGGTGGCGACGCTGTTTTCCGGACTCAGCATCAGGTTGACCCCGGCGGCCAGCGCGTGGTCGCTTTCCCGCCGGCGCAGGCTTTGGCAGGCCAAATGGACGGTGACCAGCGACGACGAGCACGCGGTGTCGATCACCACCGCCGGGCCGTGCACGCCCAGGAAATACGACAACCGCCCCGCTGCGAAGTTCGCCGCATTTCCGAATGGCAGGTGCGGGTCGATCTCGTCTGCCGGCAATCTCCCGACCAGGGCCAGTCCGTAGTCGTGCGTGGTCATGCCAACGAAGACCGAGGTCTGGGTACCTCGAATCATCGGCGCGGTGATGCCCGCGTTTTCCAGTGCCTCCCAGCTAACTTCGAGCAGCAGCCGCTGCTGAGGATCCGTCGCGGCTGCCTCGCGCGGTGAGATCCCGAAAAACTCGGCGTCGAATTCATCGGGTCGCCACGACGTGACGAAACCCCCCTCTCGACTGCAGATCGTCCCCGGCACGGAGTGGTCGTCGGAGTAGAACGCGTCGGCGTCCCAACGCTCCGGGGGCACCCGCACAATTCCACTGGCGCCGTCTTGCAGCAACCGCCAGTACTGGGCTGTGCTGTTCGCCCCACCGGGAAACCGGCAGCCCATCCCCACCACGGCGATCGGCTCGGTGTCCCCCTTTTGAGCGATCTCCAGCTGCGCAGTCAGATCGTCGATCTTGCGCAGCGCCTCGGCGATGATCGCACGACGATCCGACGGTGCCGCAGTCATCGCGCCACCCCCAATCTGACAGAAAGCTCTGCGAGGTACTCAGCCCCGCTCTCAGATGTCATCCGGTGTTGTCCCGGCATCCTTCGCGCTTCCGTAGCACAGCGGGCAACGACGATTTGGTCAATGGCATTGGCTTTACTCTCGCTGAGTGTAAGGCAGTCCGGACACCACTAGTCACTAGTCAGGCCTCTCGGCGGTATCGCCGAGAGGCGTCATGCGGCGGAATCCAAACGACTGAACTCGTCCTGGCGGTAAGCCTCGAGACACGAGGAAGGGCGGATCTTGCCGCTGGTGGTGATCGGAATGGAGCCGGGCGGCACCAGCACGAGATCGGACACCCGCAACCCGTGCGACTTGGAAATCGCAGACGCCACTTGCGCTCTGACGGTGCGGAGCCGCTCTTGCATCTCATCTTCGGAGTGGCCGCGGTTCTTCGTCTCCGCGATCACGGCCAGCCGCTCAGTGCGATCAGCCGGGATCGAGATCGCCGCCACTCGGCCCCCGCTGATCTCCTGAGTCGTCGCCTCGATGTCGTCGGGATAGTGATTGCGCCCATCCACGATCAGCAGATCTTCGATGCGGCCGATGACGAACAGCTCGCCGTCGTAGATAACGCCCAAATCTCCGGTCCGAAGCCAGGGACTCGTCGGCGTGTCAGTCGATGGATCGACGAGCTGTCCGCCGAACGTCCGCTGCGACAGTTGCGGCTTGCGCCAGTAGCCGTTGGCGATGTTGTCGCCGTGCAACCAGATCTCGCCGACCATGCCGGCTGGATTCTCGACCCGGGTGTCCGGGTCGACGATCCGGATGGTGGACGCGCGCGGCGTACCGACACTGACCAGCTGGACGCCACTTTCGTTGTCGCAGGCCTCCGCGTGACCGGCGGACAGCTTCTCGTAGTCGAAGTTGGCGACGGTCGGGGGCCGTCCCGGATCCGACGATGCCACGTACACCATCGCCTCGGCCGGGCCGTACGACGGCTTGAGCGCGGATTCCGGGAAGTTGAAGTTCGCGAAGCGATCGAGGAAACGCCGGATCGTCGCCGCGTGTACCCGCTCGCTACCGGACAGAACGGTGTGCACGTGCGACAAGTCAAGCCCGGCCATGTCGGCGTCAGTCGTCCGTCGCGCGGCCAGTTCGAAGGCGAAGTTCGGCACTGCCGTGAAGGTGCAGGAGTTTTTGGCCAATTGCTGCATCCACCGCGCGGGCCGCTGAAGGAACGCCATCGGGCTCATCACGACTGAGTGAAGTCCGATTGTCAGCGCACCAGTGACCCCGAGTAGCAGACCCATGTCGTGGTAGGTCGGCAGCCAGGACACCAGTGTGAGGTCCGCCGGCGGCGCCTTCCCGTCGGCCTCGAAATAGTCCGCAATGACCTGCTCGACGTTCGCGAAGATGTTCGCGAAGATGTTCTTGTGGCTCACCACGACGGCGGCCGGCGAGCGAGTCGAGCCTGAGGTGTACTGCAGCAGAGCGGTTTTGGCGGGTGGCCGGCTACCCGACCGCAAGGTTGGCTGCGCGTCGAGGTCAAGCACGTCGATTTCGATCACGGCCGGTGGTGTGCCGGGGAGCGCACGAGCGCACGAAACGACGTCGTCGACAACGGCCGATGTCGTCACGAGCACCGTCGGCGCGCTGTCTTGCAGGGCCGCAGCGGCGCGTTCGTCGTGCGCGCCGAACTGTGGCGCCGGCAGCGGGACCGCGATGCAGCCCGCCTCCGTCGCAGCGTAGAAGCCGATGACGAACTCCAGGCCCTGCGGCGTGAGGATGGCCACCCGGTCGCCGGGAAACGTGCAGGACACGATTTCCCCGGCGACCGCCCGCACGCGCTGGTAAAGCTCGGACCACGTCACGGTCTGCGAGTAACCCTCAGGGTCGATCTCGTAGTCGACGAACGTGTATGCGGGCGTATCCGGCTTTTGCCGGGCCCTTTCCCCCAACGCTGCGGGAAGCGAAACTTCGGTTGCCTCCACCGGGACACCACCCCTCTATGTCTTCAGGCCCCGAACGCTAACGACGTTAGGGGCGCTTGTGATGCAGGAGATTAACAGGGCCGCCGCACCTCTCGGACCAAAAACCCAAGAATGCAAGTAATACGCGCGACAAACACGAGCAGGGCGCTGCCTGCCCGCTAGATCAGACCATAGGTTTGCTAAGCCGTCAAACGGGAAGGCGGCGCTCTCTGGTCGTTTGGCGTTGTGCGCGATCCGCCGGCCGGCATTCGAGCGCACTAAACAGGCCGGCCTGATCTCCGCAAATGTCGTAACCACCGTCGGGAGTGGTGTTTTCACAATTCTCGCTAGAGAACCGGCGACCGCGGCAAGACCGCGGCCGGCGCCGTCGCCGACCGCCGATCGCGCTGTCCCTGCCGTCACGGCAGTTTGCTGGAGACGACGGTGCGGTGTTGAGGCGAGTTGCATATGTCGCAGGCGCTGAAACATGCCACGTGCGGATATGCCGGCAGGCTTGCCGCAGAACTCGAGCAGGTTCTAATTTGCCGTGATGTCCAATTAATCGGATGTATGATCCAATATATCGGGCGCGCAAGGATTCTGCATACTATTTGTCACCGTTATAACAGCGGTAGGCCAACATTACGGCCTCGCAAGGAATCTCGTGAGGCCAGCCGTCGAATGGTTCACCCCGTGCTCGGTTGGCGCGCCGTCGTCAGTCGCGGCAGTACGCCAAGACCTTACTCTCGATCTGGCTGACCAGCGCGGGGATGTGGTCGGTGAGGTAGAAATGATGGCCCGGGAAGACCTGCACGGTGAACTCCGACGTCGTGCGCTCCGACCACGGCGACACCTTCTCGTGGGTAGCGACGTCGTCGTCGTCGCCTCGGAAAGCGAAGATCGGGCATGACACCGTCGCCTCGGGGGGGCAGTCGTACTTCGAGATGGCCTTGAGCCCGCGCAGCGTCGGCAGGATCTTGGTGGCGAATTCCTCGTTCTCGAGGAACTCGGGATTCACCCCCGTCATCTGGCTGACCGCATCGAGCAGGCCGCGATCGGACTCCGGGATGTGCCCATAGCCGACTCGGCCGGGCGCCGCGCAAGCCGATACGAACAGAGCGGCGATCGGGCTCCCCGCCACTTCGAACCGCCGAGCGACCTCGAACGCCAGCAACCCGCCCATGCTGTGGCCGAAGAACGCCACCGACGCGGCGGACTGGTCCGGCGGCGGCAACATCCGGCAAACCTTGTCCGCGAGATCGGAAATGCTGGTAAATGAGCCAAGATCGTGAGTGCCGGCACGTCCCGGGTACCGGACCGCAATGCGTTTGATGTCGCTGGAAAACGCTTTGGCAAAAGGAACGTAATATTCGGCTGATCCGCCGGCGTGCGGAAAGATGTAAAGTGTGGGCGGTCGCTCGGTCACGCGGCAACGATACAGCCCCGGCTTGGGGCAACCAGGCAACCGACCGCTGGCGTCATCCGCTGCGAACGCGAGCTCGGGGAAGCGTGACCGGCGCCGGCCCGTTGGTTCACCGCCTGGGAAATGCGCTACCGTTAACGCATCCCTTCGCGCGGGCGTCGTTTCGTCGATTTGTGTTCCGCCGGAAGCAAAAAGTATACGATACGATTTGTCGGCCATCATGCGTGGCTGTTGCTTTGCGGGAGGCATTCCAGCGCTCGGCCTGGAGTAACGTCTATCTTCAGTATCGGCGCGGTCTTTGTAGGAGGTTGGAAGGTGTCGTACGTAACCACGAATCCAGATGTGCTGGCAGGCGCTGCGGCCAATCTGTCCGGTCTCGGTGATGCGATGGTGGCCCGCAACGCGGCTGCCGCGGCGCCGACGACGGGACTGGCCCCGGCGGCCTCCGACCTTGTGTCGGCGATGACGGCCGCCCGGTTCGGTCAGCAGGGCGCGGCCTATCAGCAGCTCGCCGCCCAAGCCGCGGAAGTGCACGAGCAGTTGGTGGCGGCATTGCGCTCCGGAGCCGGCGCCTATGCGCTGGCCGAGGCGGCGAACGCGGCGGCCACCGGGTAACTAGGCTTACTCGATGAGCTTTTCGCTGATTCCCCCGGAAATCAATTCGGCCCTGATGTTTTCCGGGGCGGGCTCCGGCCCGTTGTTGGAGGCCGCGGTGGCCTGGGACTCGTTGTCCGCCGACCTGGAGAGCACCGCCACCCAGTACCAGACGCTGCTCACCAATCTGACCACCGGCCCGTGGCTGGGCCCGTCGTCGGCGCAGATGGCCGCGGCGACCGCGCCCTACATCGCGTGGCTGCAGAGCACCGCGGCGACCGCCGCCCAGACCGGGACGCAGGCCAAGGCCGCCGCCGCGGCCTATCAGGGCGCCTATGCGTCCATGGTGCCGTTGCCGGTGATCGCCGCGAACCGCGCGGAGTTGGCGACCTTGGTGGCCAACAACTTCCTGGGCCAAAACACCGGGGCGATCGCCACCAACGAGGCCGAATACCTCGACATGTGGATTCAGGACGCGCTGGGCATGGACACCTACCAGGTGAACTCCCAGGCGGCCAGCGCGCTGCCCGCCCAGACCGCCGCCCCGCAGGTGGCCAACGGCGCCATGGCCGCCGCGGCCGCCCCGGCCGCCGCCGGCAGCGCCGGCGGCACCCCGATCATCGAGGGGCTGCTGGCCGCCTTTGCCGAACTGCTCGGCGTGTCGTCGTCGAGCGCTACTCCGACGGGATTGACGGCGACAGATTTGACGACCTGGCTCGGCGCACTCGCGTCCGGGATCGCCGCCGATCCGGCGGCCGCGCTGGTCGGCTTGGAGGGCACCTACTACATGGGCATGCTGTCCAGCGTGCCCGCGCGTATGTTCATGAGCTCCGGTAGCTCGGGCGCCGCCGCCAGCGGCTCGACTCTGGCCAGTATGAGCGACTCGCTGATGGACAACGTCGGCAAATTCGTCGACGGCAAGCTGGTCAACGTGATGAGCGGGGTCGGCGGCCAGCTGCAGAAGTGGGGGTCGTCGATTTCGGCGTCGCTGGCCAGCGCACAACACTTGGGCGGGCTGTCAGTGCCCAACGCCTGGCACGGGATGGCCACGGACATGGCGCGTGCGGCCCCGACTCTGCCCGCCACCAGCGTCGCCGCCCCCAGCATGACGGCGGGTCTGCCCAGCAGCCCGTTCGCCCAGGGATTGATGGGCGCACTGGCTGGACGCGGTGTGAGCAGCCTCGGCTCCCGGGTGGCCGCCAAGGTGATGCCCCGCTCACCGGCGGGCGGGTAACCACCAACCGCCGTCAGACAATGGCCTCATAGTTAAGGAGACAGGATTATGCCTACGCGTTTTATGACTGACCCGCATGAGATGCGGGCGATGGCGGGCCGTTTCGACGTGCACGCCCAAACGGTGGAGGACGAGGCCCGCAAGATGTGGGCGTCGAGCCAAAACATCGCCGGCGCCGGCTGGAGCGGCAGCGCCCAGATGACGTCGTATGACACCATGGGCCAGATGAACCAGGCGTTCCGCAACATCGTCAACATGCTGCACGGGGTGCGCGACGGGCTGATCCGCGACGCCAACAACTACGAGTCCCAAGAGCAGGCCTCCCAGCAGATCCTGTCCAGCTAGCCCACTCGCACCAGCCTTTTAGGAGAACACAATGTCGATCAGTTACCAGTTCGGGGACGTGGACGCCCACGGCGCGCTGATCCGTCAGCAGGCGGCTTCCCTGGAGGCCGAGCACCAGGCCATCGTGCGCGATGTGCTGGCCGCCGGCGACTTCTGGGGCGGCTCGGGTTCGGTGGCCTGCCAGGAGTTCATCACCCAGCTGGGCCGCAACTTCCAGGTCATCTACGAACAGGCCAACGCTCACGGCCAAAAGGTGCAAACCGCCGGCAACAACATGAACTCCACCGACAGCGCCGTCGGCGGCAGCTGGGCCTAACCAACCCTCGCGGGACGCCAATTTCGTTGGTCGACGGCTAAGGGCGACCGATATGAGCGGGGGTCGCGCTGCGCCCGCCCGTGCGGTCGCGGCGCCGTTCAACATCTACCCACACCTACGAGATACCGCCGGTACCGGCTAACCTTGACCGCAACCCACGTTGCGAGGAGCGTCCATGGAAGGGTTTGCCGGGAAGGTCGCCGCGGTCACCGGCGCCGGTTCAGGTATCGGCCAGGCGCTAGCACTGGAACTCGGGCGCTCCGGTGCCACGCTGGCGATCAGCGACGTTGAGCTCGAGGGGCTCGGGCAGACCGAAGAACGACTGAGGGACCTCGGGGTGCCGGTGCGGGCCGACCGACTCGACGTCACCGAACGCGAGGCCTTTGCAGCCTACGCCGACCAGATCAACGAGCACTTCGGCAAGGTCAACCAGATCTACAACAATGCCGGCATCGCATTCACCGGCGACATCGAGGTCAGCGCGTTCAAGGACATCGAACGGGTGATGGACATCGACTTTTGGGGCGTCGTCAACGGCACCAAGGCCTTCCTGCCACATCTGATCGCCTCCGGCGACGGCCATATCGTCAACGTCTCCAGCCTCTTCGGGCTGATGTCGATGCCCGGGCAAGCCGCTTACAACTCGGCGAAATTCGCCGTGCGGGGCTTCACCGAAGCCTTGCGTCAGGAGATGACACTCAACGGTCACCCGGTCAAGGTGACCTGCGTGCATCCGGGCGGTATCAAGACGGCGATTGCCCGCAACGGCGCCGCCGCCGAAGGGGTGGACCCCGAGCTGACGGCAAGGTTCTTCGACAAGCGGCTGGCCAACACCACCCCGCGGCGGGCGGCCGAAATCATTCTGGAAGCCGTCCGCAAAAACCGGGCCAGGGTATTGGTCGGCCCGGACGCCAAGGTGCTGGACGCGATCGTGCGGGTGACCGGGTCGGGCTACCAGCGGCTGTTGCTCCCGGTGGTGGGCCGAATAAAGCCACCGTCGCGTTAGAGACTCACGTTAGCGCCCGAGCGGATGATCGCTGAGCCAGCCGTCGGCCACAACTTGAGGATCGGCGCCGCCGGTCACTTGCCGGCGCATCTCCACCAGCGCGGCGGTGTCCAACACCCCTGCCACCTCGTTGACCGCCAGCAGCTGCCGATCGGTCAGCTCGTTGCGGCGATACAGCGGCACAATGTTCTCGGCTCGCACCAGCGCCGGCTTACCATCGGTCAGCACTACCAGGTCGGCCGGCACGCCGGGGTCGGTGGTGGTGGTCCACGCCGCGGTTACCGTTGCGTCGCGAAGCGCAGCGAAAAGTGTTGCACTGTCCGGGAATTCGCGAGAAGCAGGGAGTCGGCAGCTGCCGACCGCCGACGGCGTCGACGCACCCGTGATCGATCCGATCACCAGGCCGTCGCAGTGGCGTGGCACCGCACTCAGATCGGTGCCGCCCCAGCCTTTGGCAGTCGCCTCGGCGACCGCCAGCGCGGGTTTGTCCTCGGCAGCGGTGGTGTAATCGCCGGCGGCGATGCCCTCGGGCAACGCCCCCACCATCGCCTTGTACACCTGCGCGTCGGTCCGCACGGTTGTTCCCGGCTGAAAGCGCTGCAGCACACGGCCCGTGAAAGCGGGCACGACGACAAATGCGCCCGCGTCGAGCTTGGCCAGTGGGTCGGGCGCCAGCTCTGTGCGAGCCGGGAACCCGTAGGAGCGCAACGCGCCGGCGTAGACGTCAGCGAGCAGTACCGACTCCACACCGCGACGAGACCCGACGACGAGCTCAGCCGAGCGGTGGTGGGCGCCGTGCGCGCAAGCGGTCATCGCCAGCGCCGCAGCGAGCGCGAGGCCGGTCAGACAATTCGCCCGGCTCGCCCCCTCGCCGCTACGCGGCTGGGGGTGCCCCCACCTCATCGCGGCCCGCGTCCGCCTCGCCGCTGCGCGGCTGGGGGTGCCCGCACTGCATCGCGGCCGGACACTGCCGGTGATCACTCCGCGGGATCTGCGGCCGCGGCCACGGCGGCAGCAACCGCCGGCGCAACCCGCGGGTCGAGCGGGCTGGGGACGATCCGGTCCGGCGCCAAGTCGTCGGCGACGACGGAGACGATCGCCGCATGCCGGGCAGCGGCGTCCACCGGCAGCGCCGCAGCCGCACCGATATCACCGAGGCCGAGCACTGCGCCGCCGTCGCTGACCACCGCCACCAACCGGTTCGCCCACGTGTAGCGGGCGGCCAGGGGATGGTCGGCGGCGATCGCCCGGCTGACCTGCGCGACGCCCGGCGTGTAGGCGATCGACAAGGCGCGCTGGGTGTTCAGCGGGAACCTCGTCTGCACGGAAAGTTTGCCGGCGATGTGCGCGTCGAAGATTTCCTCGTCGCAGAGCACGATGGGATCGCTCGTCACCGGAGAGCCTCCCATTGCTCGGGATGCGCGTTCGGACACGGTCCCAGGGTACTGTGCTGGCTCTTTAGATCAGGCCCAGGCCGGTGACGGCTTCCCGCTCCTCGGCCAGCTCGGCGGTCGACTTGTCGATGCGGCGGCGGGAGAAGTCGTCGATTTCCAGGCCGCTCACGATGGTCCAATCGCCGCCCTTGGTGGTGACCGGGAACGACGAGACCAGGCCCTCCGGTACGCCGTAGGAGCCGTCGGAAACCACGGCCATCGACACCCAATCGTCGGCGGGGCTGCCCAGCAGCCAATCTCGGGCGGCGTCGATGGTTGCCGACGCGGCCGAGGCGGCCGACGACGCGCCCCGCGCGTCGATGATCGCCGCGCCACGCTTGGCGACCGTGGGGATGAAGTCGTTCTCGATCCAGGACTGGGCGCCCACCACCTCGGCGGCGTTGCGGCCTTTGATCTCGGCGTGGAAGATGTCGGGGTACTGGGTGGCCGAGTGGTTGCCCCAGATGGTGATCTTCTTGATGTCGCTGACGTCGGCTCCAGTTTTGCGGGCCAGCTGCGAGATGGCCCGGTTGTGGTCGAGACGGCTCAACGCCGAGAACCGGTGGTGCGGGATGTCGGGCGCGTTGCCGATCGCGATCAGCGCGTTGGTGTTGGCCGGGTTGCCGGTGACGCCGATGCGGACGTCGTCTGCGGCGACGGAGTTCAGCGCCTTGCCCTGCGCGGTGAAGATCGCGCCGTTGGCCTCCAGCAGGTCACCGCGCTCCATGCCCGGACCCCGTGGCTTGGCGCCGACGAGCAGGGCCAGGTTGACGCCGTCGAAGATCTTGTTCGGATCGGCACCGATCTGCACTGCCGACAGCAGCGGGAACGCGCAGTCGTCGAGCTCCATCACGACGCCTTCGAGCGCCTTGAGGGCCGGTTCGATCTCCAACAGCCGCAGCTCGATCTTGCGATCAGGCCCCAATAGTGAGCCGCTCGCCAGGCGAAACAGCAGGCTGTAGCCGATCTGGCCGGCGGCGCCGGTGACGGCGACCTTCAAAGGTGTTGTGCTCACGCCTCGAAAGTAGCGCACGCACGCGCGTGACAAACCCCGGCCCGGCCCCGAGGCGGACTCGGAGCCAATCACGCCAGCTCAGCCGCACCCGCGTACGGGCAATGCCTGGATGAGGCGCGTAGCATGACCGAGGCTTCATCGGATCCGCGCTGCGACGGGAGGTGAAGGATGCCTTCGTTTCGCGACATACCGGAAACACTGCGTCCAGCAGTGTGGCCTGAACGGGACGGGCCTGCTCATACGCACCTGGACGGCCCATCTGCCGAGCAGGCGGTGGTCGACTGCGCCATCTACGTCGACGGGGTGCGACTGCCCGGGACTTTTACCCACGAGGAGGTACGAGCCAAGGTGGGCGAGCTGGCGCTGGCCGGGCAGGAAGCGTTCGCCTGGATCGGCCTGCACGAGCCCACCGAACACCAGATGCAGGAGGTCGGCGGCGTTTTCGGCCTGCACCCGTTGGCCGTCGAGGACGCTGTGCAGGCCCACCAGCGGCCGAAGTTGGAGCGCTACGACGAGACGTTGTTCCTGGTTCTCAAGACCGTCAACTACGTTCCGCACGAATCGCTGGTGCTGACCCGCGAGATCGTCGAAACCGGCGAGATCATGATTTTCGTCAACGGGGATTTCGTGGTGACAGTCCGGCACGGCGAGCACGGCGGGTTGTCGGACGTGCGCAAGCGGATGGATGCCAACCCCGAGCACATGCGGCTAGGCCCCTTCGCGGTGATGCACGCCATCGCCGATAACGTGGTGGACCATTACCTCGACGTCACCGACTTGATGGCTGTCGATATCGACGCCATCGAAGAAGTGGCATTCGCGCCCGGCGCTCGGACCAATATCGAGGCGATCTACCAGATCAAACGCGAAGTCGTCGAGTTGCGCAGGTCCGTCAACCCGCTGTCCGTCGCGTTCGCGCGGTTACAGACCGAACACAAGGACCTGATCTCCAAGGAGGTGCGGCGCTATCTGCGCGACGTCGGCGACCACCACTCCCACGCCGCCGATCAGGTCGCCAGCTACGACGAGAATCTCAGCTCCTTGGTGCAGGCCGCGCTGGCCCGGGTCGAGATGCAGCAAAACACCGACATGCGCAAAATATCGGCGTACGCGGCCCTTCTGGCGGTGCCCACGCTGGTCGCCGGCATCTATGGGATGAACTTCGAGTACATGCCAATCTTGAAGTGGCGGTGGGGTTACCCCGCCGTCGTCACCGGTATGGTGATCGTCTGCGTGCTGCTGTACCGCAACTTCCGCCGCCGAGACTGGTTGTAGGATCAGTTCGGCTGTGCAGCAGGCCGATCGGGATCCAGCACATCCACCCCGCCGCTTCGCCAGGCGTCGCGCATCGCCTCGGCTCCCCTCAGCCGCACCCACGCGGCCTCGGCCGCGGTGATCGGCGTGGCGGATAGAAAACGCACCGGGGCGCGCGGCGGATCCAGCGGCAGGTCGACGATATCGCTGCAGTCCAACAACATCGCAGTGAACGGGGCAGGACCAGATCGGTTGTCCCATAGCGGCGAACCGAGATCGATCAACGCGTCCTCGGTCAACACCACTGCCTCGACCGCAGGCGTTGCCGCCACAATCGCCAGGCTATGCACCAGCCGGGTGATCGGTCCCGCGTTGCGCAGTCGCAGAACGACTTCAGCGCGGGGGCCGCCCTCACGATCGGCGAACATGGCCGCCGGATCGGTCATCGGGTGCCGCGAGCAGCCCAGCGAGACATAATGCACGACCTCGTCAGCGCCTGAGCCAAAGCGCAACACCGCGATCGGCTCGGCGCGCAGAAACGTCACACTCGCGACATCAGGCTCGGGGTCGACACCCGCTTGCTTGAAGTGCGCGGACAGGTGCGCGCGCACCCGGACCAATGTCTGCGTCACTGCACCTGCGACGGTGGTAGAACAGTCAGGTTGACACCGGTGTCGGCGTCGAAAACGGCGAGTTTGGCGGTGTCGAAGGCTAATTCGAGTGGCTTTGCTTTGGCCGCTCTCGACGCGGCGGGCACCCTGGCCACGAACTCGTGCTTTTCTCCCGCGAATTCGCCGTCGAGCTCGCAGAGCTGGTCGGACTGGACAACGCAATCCTCGGTGGTGAAGTAGACGTATTTGTCGGCACCCAGCGACTCGACCATGTCCGCCTTTACCTCGAAGGTCAGTGCGCTGATGCGCTGGTAGCCGTCGATCAAGGCGGCATCGTGCAAATGCTCCGGGCGCACGCCGACGATGACCTTGTCCGGCGTGGGATGCTGCGCGAGCGCGTCATGGACCGGTTGGGTGAGCGTCACCTCGCCGAATGACAGGGTCACGCCGGTGGGGGTCAACGTGCCGGGAAAGAAGTTCATCGCCGGCGAGCCGATGAAGCCGGCGACGAACAGGTTGGCGGGCCGCTCGTAAAGCTCGTCGGGCGTACCGATCTGCTGCGCAACCCCGCCGCGCATCACCACCACCCGGTCGCCGAGTGTCATGGCCTCGGTTTGGTCGTGGGTCACGTAGACGGTCGTGATGCCCAGCCGTCGCTGCAGGCGAGCGATCTCGCCACGCATCTGCACCCGCAACTTGGCGTCGAGGTTCGACAGCGGCTCGTCCATCAGGAAAGCCTTGGGGTGGCGCACGATTGCCCTACCCATCGCTACCCGCTGCCGCTGGCCGCCGGACAACTGCGAAGGCTTGCGCTCGAGAACGTCAGTCAAGTCCAAGATTCGAGCGGTATCCTCGACCTTGCTCGCGATCTCCGCTTTCTTCATCTTCGCCAGGGTTAGCGGAAAGGCGATATTCTGTCGCACGGTCATATGCGGGTAGAGCGCATACGATTGGAACACCATTGCGATATCGCGATCTTTTGGCGCCTTCTCGTTCATCAGCTCGCCGTCGATGCGCAATTCCCCCGACGAGATATCCTCCAGTCCGGCAATCATATTCAGCGTCGTCGACTTTCCACAGCCTGACGGCCCGACCAGAATGATGAACTCACCTTCGGCGATCGTGATGGACAGATCCCTCACCGCAATCGCGCCGTCCGGGTAACTCTTGGTCACGCGAGCCAACACAATCTCGGCCATCGAGCTATCCCTTCACCGCGCCAGAAGTCAACCCAGCGACTATCCGTCGTTGGAAGACTAGAACAAAAACGATAATCGGGACCGTGATCACCATTGCACCGGCCGCGATCGATCCGGTTGGCTCCTCGAATTGCGAACTGCCGGTGAAGTTCGCGATAGCCACCGGCGCAGTGATCGCAGCCTTGGTGGCCGTCAACGACAAGGCCAGTAACAGATCGTTCCAGGCCAAGATGAATACCAAAATCGCGGCGGTCACGATTCCCGGTGCAGCCAGCGGGGCGATCACCTTCCGGAATGCCTGTGCCGGCGTGGCGCCATCCATTTTGGCCGCCTTCTCCAGATCCCATGGGATCTCCCGGAAGAACGCCGACAACGTGTAGATCGCCAGCGGCAATGCGAATGCGATGTAGGGAATGATCAGCCCGAGCCAGGTGTCGAACAGCCCGATCCGCCGCTCGATATCGAACAACGGGGTGACCAAGGAGATCGCCGGGAACATCGAAATCAACAGCACGGCAGCGATCAACAACCGCTTGCCGGGAAAAGTCAACCGCGCCACCGCGTATGCCGCCATCGCGCCTACTGTCACCGCGATCGTCGTGGTGAGCACCCCGATTCCCAAGGAATTGATCAGGGCCGAGCTGAAGAAATCGCCTCGGAAGATCCCGCGGTAGTTGTCGAAGGTCACCGACGACGGAATCAGCTTGCCGTCCTTGACCGTTGACGTTGGCTTGAGCGACAGGGACAGAATCCACAGCACCGGTGACAACGCATACGCCAGCACCACGGTATCGATGAGCAGCCAAGCCGTCGCCCGCCGCACCACCACCCGCTCGGTCACCGCTCAGCGCCCATCGCCGTCGGCGCCCGGCGCCGACGCGCCGAACACCTTGATGAACATGAACGCGATGACGGTGACGCAGCCGAAGACCAGCATCGAAATCGCCGATCCCAGGCCGAGATTGAAGCCTTTGAACAGGTTGTCGTAACCAAGGATCGACACCGAGCTGGTGTTGCCGGCGCCGCCGGTGAGCACGTAGATGTTGTCGAAAATCCGGAAAGCATCCAGGGTGCGAAACAGCAACGCCACCAAGATCGCCGGTTTGATCAGTGGCAACGTGACCTTCGTCAAGCGGCGCCATGCGCCGGCGCCGTCGACCTGCGCTGCCTTCAGCAGATCGTCGGGCACCAGCGCCAAGCCGGCCAGAAGCAGCAATGCCATAAACGGTGTCGTCTTCCATACCTCGGCGAGGACCACGATGCCCAACGACGGAATCTGGTGGGTCAGCGGCGCTTGGGTAAGGGGTGAGCCTTGCGGTAGCAGGTTGGCCAGATAGCCGGTGCCCGGCGTCCAGGCGTAGTACCAGCTGTAAGACGCGACCACCGTGACGATGCCGTACGGGATGAGCACCGCGGTGCGCACCAGGCCCTTGCCGATCAGCGTGCGATGCATCACCAACGCCAGCGCCAGGCCCAGCACGAATTCGATCGACACCGAGACAACCGAGATCGCCACCGTCACCGCGAGTGCCGTCCACCAATACCGGTCAGTCAAGATCATTTGGTAGTTGCCGAGCCCGATGAGCTTGGTGTCGTTCGGAGTGGTCAAGTTGTCGCGCTGCAGGCTCAGCCACATCGCGTAGCCGATCGGGTAAGCGGTGACGGCCAACATCACGATGGCGGCCGGCGCGACCAGGACGTACGCCAGTCGCCGCTCCGACTTGCGGTTAGTGGCGATGGCGGTCATGGCAGCAGCCCCCGGCCGTCGACGGCCATCTGCACCTGCGCAGCGAGGTCGTCGGCCGTCTTCTCCGGGTCGATCTCGGTGATCGGGCTCAGCGCGGCCGACATCCGAACCGACACCGCCTGGTAGGCCGGCGTCGCGATCCGCGCAGCGGCGTTGGTGAGCTGCTGACGAATGATGTTGTACATCGGGTACTTCGCCTGGAATTGCGGGTCGGAGTACAGCGAGGTCCGCGCCGCAGGCAGGCCTCCTTGCAGGGCGACGACCTTTTCGCTTTGCACATCGCGCAAGCATCTGACCGCTTGGTAGGCCGCGGCTTTGTGACGCGTCGTCTTGGCCACCGCCAGGTTCAACCCGCCGATCGTCACCTTGGCCGGCCGGCCCGGCTGCACACCGGGATAGGGAGCGAAACCGAACACCTTTTTGCTCGCGTCATAGGCCGCGTAGAACTGCTGGTCGGTCGGCGCGAATGCGCCGACGTTGTTGATGCTGCCGGCCAGGTCGGGACGACGGGTGAGTGGCAGAAACGCCACGCCGCCTTTGACCGCGTTCTCCAGCATGGACGCCAGTGCGTACGGCCAGTTGACCTCCAAGGCAGACTTACCCTGCTCGAACGCCAATCGTGAAGTGCCTGCGTCGCTGCGCGTGATCGACGGATCGGCACCGGGCGCGGTGGCCACTGACTTGAGGACCCGCAGAGCGCTGACGGTGGCGGCACGGTGTGCAGGAGTATCGGTCAGCGTGACCTTGTGCCCGTCGTCGGACAGCACCTGGCCGCCCGCACTTTCCAGCAGGGTGTTGAACCACACCACCAAACCCTCGCCCTGGCTGGCTTGTACGCCGATCCGGCTGGGCTTTCCTGCTGCGTGCAACCGGGTTGCCATGGCGACCATCGAGCTCCAAGTTGTCGGCGGCTTGTCGATCAAATCAGGTCGGTACCAAAGTAATTCGGTATTGGTGGATAGCGGCGCCGCATAGTACCGGTGCTTCCAGGTGGCGGTGGCAAGTGGCCCCGGCAGGGTGTCGGTGGTGGCGTCTACCTCGGCACGGCCGGCCGGGTCATCCGCCAGCGGCAACGCCCAGCCCGCTTCAGCGAACTCTGCCGTCCAGATCACGTCCAACGCCATGACGTCCACAGTGCGGTCGTTGGCGCTCAGCCGGCGGGCCAGCTGCAGCCGCTGGTCGTCAGAGGACCGGGGCAAGCTGAACTGCTGGATGGTGAACCGTCCGTCCAACTGCTCGGTACAACGCTTGGCTACCGCGGCGAACGTCGCGGCGCCGCTGGCCGGCGTGTAGAAGCTGATCACCCGACCGTTATCGGCCGAGCCGCAGGCCGATATCACCGAGGCGGTGGATAGCGCCGCCAGCGCGGCCGCGGTGAGCCTTACGGCGCGCCCGCGGCGACTCGCCACTACACCGTCCTTTCTCCCGCTCGTCGACCATCTCGGGGCAGACCGCACGGGCGGGCGGCGCGTGATATGCACCACGTCCGCCAACGGTCACCCGGCCGTCGAGTCAGATCGCCAACTTGGCCAGCAGATCACGGGCCCGCTCCGCGTTTTGCGGGTCGCAGAGCACGTCATATCGGCCCGCGACCAACTGCAGCGTCGAACTGAAATCCCGGGTACCGCGCGCCATCGCATACGGGACCGCGGATGTGATCAGGCCGAAGAACAGCCCGGCGATCAAACCGGTCATCAACGCAGCCCACAGGTTGGGGCTGAAGAACCCCAACACCAGGCCGATGAAAAGACCCAGCCAGGCGCCGCTGAGCACACCGCCGCCGACCACCTTCGGCCAGGTCAGCCGCCCGGTGACCCGTTCGACCTGCATCAGGTCGACACCGACGATCGTCACCTGCTGCACGGGGAACTGCTGCTCGGACAAGTAGTCGACGGCACGCTGGGCTTCCGCGTAGGTCGGGTACGAGCCGACCGGCCAGCCTTTCGGCGGCGTCGGCAATCCGGGGGCACGCCGGCTCGCGGCCGGGGTACCAGGTGCGGCACCGGGAACCTGCCCGGGCTGGAAGGGACTGGCCATAGCGCCATTGTGCTCTGCCCGGCCGATTGAGCATCGGCTCGGTTACGCCCAGCGCCCCGGCGGGTCGACAACCAGCTCAAACGCGGCGCCATGCGGCGGTCAGGCTAGGTTGAACACCATGACCGGTCAGGGCGGCAACTTCGGCGAGGAAGCCCGCGACGAAGCAAAGCAGCCTCCGCAGAGGCCGCAGGCGCGCCCATTCGGACAAGACTTCATCCCGCCCGCATACGCAGGACAACCGCCTGTCCCGCCCGAGCCGAACGCTCCGCGCTATCCGCCGCAGTCGGGGCCAGTGCCGCCCTGGGAGCCGCCGCCCACTAACTATCCGCTGCCAAGCCAGCCGCTGCCAAGCCAGCCGCCGCCAAGCCAGCCGCCGCCAAGCCAGCCGCCGCCAGGCCACCCGCCGCGAAGCGGTTACGCTCCGCCCGGATATCCCGACCCTGGGCCGTACGGCGGTCCCTCATATCCGCCGCCCCCGCCGCAATACCGCCCCGGCTATCCGCCGCCGGGCTACGGCGGTGGTGGATACGGCGGCCCCCCAGGGTATCCCCATCCCTACGACCCGTATCAGCCCTACCGGGATCGTTCGCACGAGACCAATGGGTTGGCCATCGCTTCCCTGGTCACCTCGATCGCCGGTGGCCTGCTCGGGATTCCACTGAGCGTTGCCTTCATCGGGATACTGTTTCCGATCGTCGGTGCGGTACTTGGGGCAGCCGCGCTCAGCCAGATCAAGCGAACAGGCCAGCAGGGTCGCGGACTCGCCATCGCCGGGATCGCGGTCGGCGCGACTGCGGCGTTGCTGCTGGTGTTACTCGTGATCGCGGTCATGGCGGCGGCGCGCTCGCCGTCCTCAACCTGATCCGCTCGGCGGAACAAACGGGCCGGACCGACGCTGCATTCCCGCCGCACGCCCTTTAGCGGCGACTACCAAGGCCATCTTGCGGCTGGCTTCGTCGATCATCTCGTCGCCGAGCATCACCGCTCCCCGGGCACCACCCGCGGCGGAGGTGTGCCATTCGTAGGCCTCCACAATCAACTCCGCATGGTCGTACTCTTCTTGGCGCGGACTGAAGATCTCGTTGCCGGCCGCGACCTGGTCGGGATGCAATACCCACTTACCGTCATAGCCCAGGGCCGCCGACCGGCCCGCGACCCGCCGAAACGCCGCAACGTCACGCACTTTCAGATAGGGACCGTCGACAGCGGCAATGCCGTGCGCACGAGCGGCCACCAGGATGGTCATCAGGGCGTGGTGGTAAGCGTCGCCGACGTCGTAGCCCTCGGGCTGTTCGCCGACGACCAGCGTGCGCATGTTGAGGCTGGCCATCAAGTCGGCCGGGCCGAGCACCAGAGCCTGCACCCGCGGTTCGGCCGCGATCGCGCCCACGTTCATCAGACCGCGCGCGTCTTCGATCTGCGCGTCGATGCCGATTCCTCCGACTGGAAGCCCGTGCACCGCCTCCAACTGGGTCAGCAGCAGGTCGAGCGCCTGAACGTGGGAGACATCGGAGACTTTAGGCAGCACAACAACATCGAGCTTGGCGTCGGGCGTAGCACCGACGGCGGAAACCACCTCGATGATGTCGGCGTGCGTCCACGGTGTGGTCCAGCCGTTGACCCGAACGCCGCGCAACTGCCCGGCCCAGCCGGGCCCGGCGAGTGCAGCGGCCGCCCGGGTGCGGGCCGCCGCCTTGGCGTCCGGCGCGACGGCATCCTCAAGATCGAGAAAGACCTCGTCGGCGGGAAGGCTTTTGCCCTTGTCAATCATCTTCAGGCTGCTCCCCGGTACCGATAGGCAAGTACGGCGGGATCTATAGATGGTGGTCACGTTTCACTCACCGCTCTTGAATACCCTGTGCATCATGGCCTCGATCAACAGGGTGTATGCCGCCCGGCTGGCGCGAATGCTGGTGCTGGGCCCGATGGGTGAGTCCCTCGGCAAGGTCCGCGACGTCGTTGTCAGCATCAGCGTCGTCCGTCAGCAACCTCGAGTCCTTGGGCTGGTTGTCGAAATGCTCGCGCGCCGAAGGATATTCGTGCCGATTCTGCGGGTCGCCGCGATCGAGCCCGACGCGGTGACACTCAACACCGCCAGCGTGTCGCTGAGCCGGTTCGAGCAACGGCCCGGCGAAGTACTGGTGTTGGGACAAATCATCGACACCAAGGTGCGGGTCGATGACCCGGAATTACCGGAGCTCGCCGACACCGAGGTCATCGTCACCGACCTGGGTTTGGAGCGGACCCGGACCCGCGACTGGATGGTCACGCGGGTCGCGGTGCGGGTTCCCAGACGGTTTGGCCGGCGCAACAATGCTCACATTGTCGGCTGGCGCAACGTGCAAGGACTGACGCCTTCGTTGCTGGCGATGCCGGGGCAGGGTGTGGCGCAGCTGCTGCATCAGTTCGAAAACTGGCGGCCGACGGACGTGGCCGACGCCGTGCGTGAGCTGCCACCGAAACGGCGCTACGAGGTCGCCAGCGCGCTGGATAACAACCGGCTGGCCGACATCTTGCAGGAGCTCTCTGAGCAAGAACAGGCGCAGGTGTTGACGCAGCTGGGCGATGAACGCGCCGCCGACGTGCTCGAGCAAATGGAGCCCGATGATGCCGCCGACTTGCTCGGCACGATGACTCCGACCCAGGCCGAGGGATTGTTGCGCCAGATGGATCCAGAGGAGTCCGACCCGGTGCGACGGCTACTGAAACACTCTCCCGACACCGCGGGCGGTTTGATGACGTCGCGACCAGTGGTCATAACTCCGGACACCTCGGTTGCCGAGGCGCTGGCCCGGGTCCGCGATGCCGACCTGACAGTGGCGCTGGCGTCGCTGGCGTTGGTGGTCCGTCCACCTACCGCCACCCCGACCGGTCATTACCTGGGCTGTGTGCACCTGCAGCGGCTGTTGCGCGAGCCGCCGGCCATGCTGGTCGGCGGGATCGTCGACGCGGATCTGCCCGTCCTGACAGCGGAAACTCCGCTGCCGGTGCTGACCCGCTATTTCGCGGCCTACAACCTGGTGTGCGCCCCGGTGGTCGACGGACAACGCCACCTGTTGGGCGCGGTGACGGTCGATGACGTGCTCGACCATCTGCTACCGCACGACTGGCGAGCGAACAACGAAGAGCTCTCACTGGATGCGGCGACCGGAGCGTCGTGAACAAGTCGGCGCCGCGGTCGCGGCTGTACACGCCGCGCACCTCACGGGTTGCCGCCCCGCGAGTGGACTCCGAAGCCGTCGGCCAGTTCACCGAATCGATTGCCCGCTTCTTCGGCACGGGCAGTTACCTGCTGATTCAGACCGTCGCGGTGCTGGTCTGGATCGTGCTCAACGTCTCCGCGGTCAGCCTGCGTTGGGATCCTTATCCGTTCATCCTGCTCAACCTGGCGTTCTCCACCCAGGCTGCCTACGCGGCGCCGCTGATCTTGCTGGCCCAAAACCGCCAAGAGAACCGGGACCGGGTTGCGCTCGAAGAGGACCGTCGCCGAGACCAGGAGATGAAGGCCGACACCGAGTTTCTGGCTCGCGAGCTGGCCGCGCTGCGGCTGGCGATCGGCGACGTCGCAAAGACGCGCGATCATCTGCGCCGCGAACTGCAAGAGCTGCGGGATCTGCTGGAGGGCCGGACAACCCCGGACAACCGAAGTGCCCGCGCCTAGCGGTGACGGGTCGGATGCGCGCACCGCGAAGTCCGCTTAACAACGCGCCCGAGCGGAATGCGATTTGCGCGGGACGAATCTTGAAAAAAATACGTTCCCTATTTGACCTCGCGTAACCCCGCATAGTCGCTGGACACAGACTCTGCGATTGTGGCCTTTGCGAGCAAAGAGTTTATGTATGGTGACTTTGGTCACGAAACCCAAAGTGGTTTCACAAGTGCCTAATAGGGCTCGAATACTGAGGACGGTCGAGTGCGCATCGGGGGTGGCCTAGCTCTTGCCACGATGCGGCTGCGGAGAATTCGCATGCCGCGGACCCCGAAAATGCCTGCTACGCTCGGCGCCGGTCTCGCCACCGTGCGGCACTCGACGGTTCGCGCCGCCCGTGCCACGAAAATCCCCGCCGCCGTCGATGCCGTGGTCGCTGCGGTGCGGCAGCGGCTGACCCCCGCCGCCCAGAGCCCGGCATTTGGCGTTGCGATGATCGCCTGCCTGATCTTCGCCGGAGTCATGGGCGCGGCTGCCCCGCCCTTCCCCGGGCTGCACTCGACGCCGCGCGACGCCGCCATTATCGCGGTGGCCCCCGCGTCCAGCGACCCGTCCGGCCCACTGGTGATCGCCGTCCAACGTCCGAAAATCGGCTTTCACATCGCGGCGGGTCCCACGATGTCGGCTCCCCCGCCAGCGGGAGTGGTGAATACACTTGGCGCACTGGGCATTCCAGCCATGGCACTATCCGCCTACCGCAACGCCGAACGGCTGATGGCCGGAATTGACCCTGGTTGCGGCATCAGCTGGAACCTGCTGGCCGGTATCGGGCGCATCGAATCGATGCACGCCAACGGCGGCGCCACCGACATGCACGGCACCGCCGTCCGGCCCATCTACGGCCCCACGCTGGATGGCACACTGCCCGGCAACGAGGTCGTCATCCAGGGCAACACGGGCGGACGCATCACCTACGCGCGTGCGGTAGGCCCGATGCAGTTCTTGCCGGGCACGTGGGCCCGCTATGCTTCCGACGGCGACGGCGACGGCGTGGCCGATCCGCAGAACTTGTACGACGCGACGCTGGGCGCGGCTCGATACCTGTGCAGCGGTGGGCTGAACCTGCGCGACCAGTCACAGGTGCTGGCCTCGATCCTGCGCTACAACAATTCCATGCCGTATGCCCAGAACGTGCTGGGCTGGGCTGCGGCGTACGCCACCGGCGTGGTCCCCGTCGACCTGCCGCCGCTCACCGGCCCGCCACCACCGCTCGGCGATGCGCATCTAGAAAACCCCGAGGGCCTCGGGCCGAACCTGCCGTTGAACATGCACGGCCTACCGTCCACGGATCCGCTGGCGCAGATGCCGTTGATCGACCTCAGCGGGACCAGTGCCAGTGCCCCCAACCAGCCATCGATATGGCCGTGGCAGCGGACCACCGCTCTTCGACCGTCATGCACGGTGATCTGCATCGGCCAAGACACGGAAATGCCGCCGCAGTTCTCGTTGAACACGCCACCACCTGCCGCTCCGGCACCTGCGCCGGGCCTGCCACCCGTTCCGCCTCCAGCGGTTCCGCCGGTGCTACCGCCGCAAGGCCTGCAGCCGGCACCACCTGCTGCCGTCGCACCTCCGCAAGCGCCGGCTGCCGGCAACTGACCCCCGACTTGAGCCGATGGTCCGGCTCCTCAACGGGCCGTCCCGGCCCGCATCGTCGCCGAACTACACTCGGCGGTGATGTCCGAAACAACTGCCGTCGCCGGCGTTCGCGCCGCACTGGCCAAGGTGATCGATCCTGAACTGCGGCGTCCCATCACCGAGCTCGGGATGGTCAAAAGTATCGAGGTAAGCCCCGACGGTGACGTGCACGTCGAGATCTACCTGACCACCGCGGCATGCCCGAAGAAGACCGAAATCGCCGACCGCGTCGGGCAGGCTGTGGCCGACGTCCCGGGCACCGGCACGGTGAAGGTCAGCCTGGACGTGATGAACGACGAGCAGCGCACCGAACTGCGAAAGCAGTTGCGCGGCTCAGGATCGGGGCCCGGTATCGAGCCCGTCATCCCGTTCGCGCAGCCGGGATCACTGACTCGGGTGTACGCGGTCGCGTCCGGCAAGGGTGGCGTGGGCAAGTCGACGGTGACGGTCAACCTGGCGGCGGCGATGGCCGCGCACGGCGTGTCGGTCGGAGTGCTCGACGCCGACATCCACGGTCACTCGATCCCGCGGATGATGGGGACCACCGACCGGCCCACTCAGGTCGAGTCGATGATCCTGCCGCCGATTGCGCATGAGGTGAAGGTGATCTCGATCGCCCAGTTCACCCAGGGCAATACGCCGGTGGTGTGGCGCGGCCCAATGCTGCACCGGGCTTTGCAGCAGTTTCTGGCCGACGTGTATTGGGGCGATCTGGATGTGCTGCTGCTCGACCTACCGCCGGGCACCGGCGACATCGCCATTTCGGTGGCCCAGCTGATCCCGAACGCGGAGATCCTGGTGGTGACCACGCCACAGCACGCCGCAGCGGAGGTGGCCGAACGTGCGGGCAGCATCGCGCTGCAGACACGACAGCGCATCGTCGGGGTAGTGGAGAACATGTCCTGGCTTGCCCTGCCGGATGGCTCGCAGCTGCGGGTGTTCGGCGAGGGTGGTGGCCGGCAGGTCGCCGAGCGGCTATCGCGTGCCGTCGGCGCCGACGTGCCGCTGCTCGGCCAGATCCCGTTGGATCCCGCGCTGGTCGCCGCCGGCGATGCCGGGCTGCCGATCGTGCTCAGCGCTCCAGACTCACCGGCGGGCAAGGAACTGCGCAGCGTCGCCGACAACCTCTGGTCGCGACGCCGCGGCTTGGCCGGGATGTCGCTGGGATTAGACCCGACGAAGCACTGACTCCTGGCGAGCAGACGCAGAATCGCACGTCGCGTGCCCCCCGCGTGCGATTCCGCGTCTGCTCGGCATCCTGAGCCTAAGTCGCGTCGATGTCGAAGGGCACGGGCCCGGCGGCGGGTGGTTCGAAAGTGGTCGCCGACGGCGGCACCACCGGCTCGGCTCGCCCAGCAGTCGACGGCTGGTCGAACTTACCGGTGAACAGCGAGTCATCGCCGTCGAATAGATGCTTGGCCAGCGCTGCGCGTGGCGTCATGCCGCGCAGCTTCTGCAGCTCGCTGAGCGGCTCACGCAGGTCGTCGAATTCGGGCCCGATGTCCTCGCGCAGCTGGGCCGTCACCCCGGTGAGGTAGTCGCGGGCCTGCCGCAGTGCAGTGGTGGTCCACCGGATAGCGCCGGGAAGCCGCTCGGGGCCCAAGACGACCAGCCCGACCACCAGGAGCACCAGCATTTCCCCCCAACCGACGTTGGCGAACATCTAACTGGTGTCCGGGCCTGGCGTCACCGTCAGCGTCACGTGGCGGCCATCGCGGAGCACCTCGATCGGGGTTGGCTGTCCGACCGTCAGCTGGCGTACGGCGACGACGAACTCTTCGGCGTCGGCGACCGACCGGTTGCCCGCCTTGACCACCACATCGTTTTCCAGAATCCCGCCCTTTTCGGCGGGGCCGCCGGCCTTGACGTTCGCGACCTGGGCGCCCTGCGCGATCGCGTTGCTCACCGATCGTGTGCTCAGACCCAGCGTGGCGTGCACGATCTTGCCGTCCCGAATCAACGTCTGCGCGACCACTTTCGCTTCGTTGACTGGAATCGCGAAGCCCAGCCCACTGGCACTGTCGGACAGCGACTTGCCCGCGGTGTTGATGCCGATGACCTGAGAATCCATGTTGATCAGCGGGCCACCGGAGTTCCCGTGGTTGATCGACGCGTCGGTCTGGACGGCGTCGATGACCGTATCGGTGTCTGAGCCCTCCCCCGACAACGGGATTGGGCGGTGCAGTGCGCTGACGATGCCGTGTGTGACGGTGCTGCGCAGACCCAGCGGCGACCCGGCCGCCAACACCAAGTCGCCGACACGCACCTTGTCGGAGTCACCGAGGCGGGCCACCGACAGATGATTGACGTTGTCGACTTTGAGGACGGCCAAGTCGGTCTTGGGGTCGCGGCCGACCAAGTGGGCGGGCACTTCCTTGCCGTCGTTGAATACGACGGTGGTCTTGAATTGACTCGGGTTGTTGGCCGCTTCGGAGATCACATGGTTGTTGGTAACTATGTAGCCGCGGCCATCGACGACGAAACCGGATCCCTGCATACCTTCTTGATCGCTGACCGACTGTATCGTGACCACCGAATCAGCCATCGCGGCAGCGACTTTGGCGAATACGCCGACCGGCTCGTTGTTGTTGCCGTTGGTCGCCAACGTCACCTTGGACGTGGTGAACGCCTCGACGACCTCCGCCGTCTTGCGTCCGACCACACCGCCGACCAAGCCGATCAACAACGCGAGGACGGCCAGCACGCCCAGCGCCAGGTAGGACACCCGTCCCCCGAACAGCACATCGCGCACCCCCAACCGATCGCGTTCGCCCCCGGCCCTCGCTGGGCCCGCGGGCGTTACAGCGGGTTCGCCCAGAGCGGCGGCCGCGCCCGGGTCGCGCCAGGGGTCGGCGAGTTGGTCTGGCTGGTCTTGATCGCCGTCGAGCGCGCCGGCATCGGTGGGGTGCCGCTGCAACGGTTCCGCTCCCGGAAACGGTCGACCGAACGCCTCCGAAAGCACCGGGTCGGCCGGTTCGTCGTGCGGAGTGAACTCACCGGAGTCGCGAAATTTCAGCGGGCGCACACGTTCGGCGATGAACGAGCCCTGCACTCCGTCGGGACGGCTGAATGCTTGGCGCGACGCTGCGTCGACGGGCGGCCGGGAAATGGGTCGCGGCGCCAGCCGGGGCGCGCCATTTTTTTCTTGGTCGGAGCTCACGTCATCCTCTTCCGAGCGTTTAAGAAACGCGCGCTATGGGCACGAGCACGGCGCGGCGCACCGGCTTGGCCAACCTGACACCACCCTACCGAGGCTCGCGCCAGTCAGAGGGCGTGTCTTCACTTCGCGGCGCGCGGGGATTCCCCCACGGGCCGCCGCCTGCCTGCCCCGCGTCATTGCCGGGCGGGCAGTCCGGAATCTGCGACAGCAATCCCAGCAGCGTGCTGGGGATTTTGATCGGGCCGGAGTCCCGCAACGCGGCGCGGGCCCGCCGCTGACCTTCGACTTCTGCGGCGCACTCCGGGCACAGGGAAATGTGATGCGCTCCGCGCAGGTGCGCATTCATCCGCAGCTCACCGTCGACAAACGCGGCAATGGCCTCGGTAGACAGATGCTCGGTAGACCCGAATTGGCGCGGCGCACCAACCGGCGCGTCGCTTTGCGAGGCGAAGTGAGACGGGAGCCAGGAGAACGCTCGGCGGAACCCATGTCCCCGATCGACCATCACCAGCTCCTCTGTAGTATCAGCGTTCGATCTGCGCGCGTTACCTCGAATGTAGCGCGCTGCCCGATAGGGAACAGCAATGAAGAGCGGATCAGGCGGGTTGTGTCTTAGTCGGTAGGCTCCGCCGCGGCGCCGGCCCGTGAATGCGTAACTGCCTCGGAGTGCGCGGCCAGATAGTCACGCAGCGCCTGCCGTCCCCGGTGGATGCGGCTGCGCACGGTGCCGAGCTTGACCCCCAGCGTGGCCCCGATCTCCTCGTAGGAAAGTCCTTCGACGTCACATAGCACGACGGCGGCGCGAAATTCGGGGGGCAGTGAATCCAGCGCCGCCTGCAGGTCAGCCCCCAGCCGCGACTCGTGGTAGATCTGCTCCGGGTTGGGCTCGTCGGCAGGCACCCGGTCGTAATCGTCGGGCAGTGCCTCCATCCGGACCCGGCCCCGCCGGCGCACCATGTCGAGAAACAGGTTCGTGGTGATGCGGTGCAGCCAGCCTTCAAAAGTTCCCGGCTGGTAGTTCTGTACCGACCGGAAGACCCGGATGAACGTCTCTTGGGTCAGGTCTTCAGCGTCGTGTTGATTACCGGAAAGTCGGTAAGCCAACCGGTATACCCGGTCGGCGTGCTGACGGACCAGCTCATCCCAGGACGGCATGGTCGCCTTGTCCCCTGTCGCATCGAATACCGCAGTGCCGTAAGGCTCCTCGCCGGGCTCGACCCAGTCAGCGGCCTCACGCCGCTCAGGATGCGACATGCTGGCAGGGCTCATCAAGGTGGTGATATTCAAGTCCTCCGGATTCAGATTGCCGTCAACGTTAGGCAATTCATCAACGCGCGCAACGCGAAGACGCCGAGATGTATTCCCGGACCATCGGCCACCACGCTCCATGGGGGATACGGTTGCCTACCGGCGTGTGTGCGGTATGTGACCGCACTGAGCTTTGACTGAGAATGGTCACCCGCACCTGCTTGCGCAGGTCGTATTCATCAAATTGTGACCTTGACCCGCCGCGAGGGTTGGGCGTGTCGCAGCGCGCCCACACAGTAGCACCGGGCGCGCCTGACCGCACGCGGCATCGGATGGATTTACGCTGCAGGCATGGCCACCACCGACCGCACACCAGGCCAGTCGGCTCCGATGAGTCGGGCCGAATCGCTCTGCGCGCACGCCGAGGGGTCGATCTTGGAAGACGCGCTGCTGTTGGCCACCCGCGAGCGCGCCGTCGACATCGGCGCCGGCGCGGTGACGCCCGCGGTGGGGGCACTGCTCAGCCTGCTGGCCAAGCTCAGTGGCGGCAAAGCGGTCGTCGAAGTGGGTACCGGTGCGGGAGTCAGCAGCCTGTGGTTGTTGTCGGGGATGAGCGACGACGGCGTGCTGACCACGATCGACATCGAGCCCGAACACCAACTGATCGCCAAGCAGGCGTTTTCCGACGCCGGTATCGGGCCATCGCGGACTCGGCTGATCGGCGGCCGGGCCCAGGAGGTGCTGACCCGGCTGGCCGACGCGTCCTACGACCTGGTCTTCATCGACGCCGAGCCGCTTGACCAGCCGGAATATGTCGTCGAGGGTGTGCGACTGCTGCGCTCGGGCGGGGTCATCGTTGTTCACGGCGCCGCACTGGGTGGGCGAGCCGGCGACCCAGCGGCGCGCGACGCGGAGGTCGCAGCGGTGCGGGAAGCGGCACGACTCATTGCGGAGAACGAGCTGCTCACACCGGCGTTGGTGCCGCTCGGCGACGGCTTGCTGGCTGCCGTCCGCGACTGATCCAGCCGTTACGGATCCTTGGCGGCGTTTCTGCTTGACGTTCAACTGAACGAACGTTTAATATCCTGAACATGCGTTCAGCCCGAGATCTGACCGCCGCGGCTCGGATCCGCGACGCGGCGATCGAGCAGTTTGGCGAGCATGGCTTCGGCGTTGGGCTCCGATCGATTGCCGAAGCGGCGGGAGTGAGCGCTGCGCTGGTTATCCATCACTTCGGCTCCAAGGACGGTCTGCGCAGCGCCTGTGACGACTACGTCGCGGAAGAGATCCGCAGTGGGAAGTCGGAGGCCATGCGCTCCAGCGATCCCGCTACGTGGTTCGCCGCGATGGCCGAGATCGACGAGTACGCGCCGTTGATGGCGTACTTGGTACGCAGCATGCACTCCGGTGGCGAGCTGGTGAACACGTTATGGCGCAAGATGATCGACGATGCCGAGAGTTACCTCGACGAAGGGGTGCAGACCGGCATCCTCAAACCCAGCAGAGATCCCCGCGCCCGGGCGAAGTATCTGGCGATCACCAGCGGCGGCGGCTTCCTGCTGTATCTGCAGATGCATGAAACGCCAACGGATTTGCGCGCGGTTCTGCGCGACTACTCCCGTGACATGACGCTGCCCGCGCTCGAGCTCTATACCGAGGGCTTGATGACCGACAGCACCATGTACGACGCCTTCCTGGCCCGACAAGAACGAGAATCCGATGCCAGTTGACAACTACCGAGCTGCTATCGAAATCCACGGTTTAACGAAGAATTTCGGTACAGTCCGGGCGTCGGACGGCCTTGACTTGACGTTACGCGAGGGCGAGGTACACGGCTTCCTCGGGCCCAACGGCGCCGGAAAGTCGACGACGATCCGCATACTGCTGCGAGTGGTCAAGGCCGATAGTCGATGCGACACCTGTCCCGCACATCGATCAAGGCCGAAATGCAGCGCCATCCGGGTGATCTCACCCGGATCCGCGGCGTCGAGGATGTCAGCTTCGACGGAACCACGCTGCGGGCCCACGTCGACAGTGAGAGCCTCGGCGAGCTCATCCGAGTGCTCGGTGATGCCGGCGTGCGTAGTCTCGTCAGCCAGCCGCCCACGCTCGAGGAACTTTTCCTGCGCCATTACGGCATCGGCACCGGTGGCCGGCGCGAAGTCAGCAGTCAAGAGGTGCGGGCGCGACCACCATGTTGAATCGACCAAAATATCCGGAACACGAAGCGCAACAACGTGGTTCGGCGTTCACGGGTACGTTGGGGATGCTGCGACTCTATCTGCGCCGGGACCGGGTGGTCTTGCCGCTGTGGGTGTTTCTGCTCTCGCTACCGCTGTCGACCGTCTACGTCGGCAGCATCGAAAAGGTTTACCCCGACCAAGCAGCCCGCGCCGCCTTCGCCGCCACGATTATGGCCAGCCCGGCGCAACGGGCACTCTACGGCCAGATTTACAATGACAGCCTTGGCGCGACCGGTCGCGATGTCGGCGCAGGGTTGATCGCCGAACGTGCGGGTCCGGCGGGCGCAACGCCGACGCTGCGGGGCTCCCTCGGGCTGGCCTGGCGGCTGGATCGCGGCGCGCTGCTGCTGTGGACGGTGGGGCTGTGCCTCTATGGCTTGTTGATCGGCAGCGTGGTGCACGGTATCGGCGACGAGCTGGGCGGCGGCACGGCACAAGACATTGTCGCGCGGATGGGCGGTACCAGTGCCGTGGAGCAGGCCTTTATTGCAGTCGGGTTCTGCATGCTGGGCATGATGGCGTCCGCGTTCGCTATCTCGCTGACACTGCGGCCGTACCAAGAGGAGGCCAGCCAGCGAGCCGAAACGGTGCTGGGCGGCGCGGGAGGCCGAAGCCGTTGGCTAGCAGGCCATCTGGCCGTCGCCCTGGTGGGCTCTGCCGTCGCGATGTTGATTGCCGGGTCGGCGGCCGGACTGACTTACGGGGTCGCTGCCCACGACATCGGCGGCAAGCTTTCTTTTGCCATCGCCACCGCCGCGGTACAGCTGCCCGCCGTGTGGCTTTCCGCCGCGGTGACCGTCGCATTGTTCGGGCTGGCGCCGAGATTCAGCGCACTGTCTTGGGGCGTGCTGGTCGGGTTCGTCGCCCGGTATCTGATCGGTTCGCTGTCGGGCTTTCCCCAGTGGCTGCTCGACCTCGAACCGTTCGCGCACATTCCGCGGGTCACCGGCGGCGCATTCACGCCGGTTCCACTGCTGTGGCTGTTGGTGACCGACGCCGCGCTAACCGCGCTGGGCATGGCGGCCTTCCGCCGCCGTGACGTGTAGACGTAAGGAGGCTGTCATGAATGCTGTTGGTAAGGGATTAGTTTCAGCCACTTTGGGACTGGCGGCCTTCGGATTGATGCTGTTCCTGCCGGCCGGGACGTTCCATTACTGGCAGGGGTGGGTCTTCCTCGCGGTGTTCGCGCTCTCCACGTGGATCCCCAGCGTGTACTTGATGCGCACGAACCCGGCCGCGCTCGAGCGGCGCATGCGTGGGCCGTTTGCGGAGACCCGGACGCTGCAGCGGATCCTGATCACCGTCGCGTTCATCTGCTTTCCGGCCATGTTCGTGGTCAGCGCGCTTGATCACCGCTTCGGCTGGTCCGCGGTACCGACAACGGTCTCGCTGGTTGGCGATGCCCTGGTCGCGATCGGGCTCGGCGTTGACATGCTGGTGGTTATCCAAAACGGCTATGCGGCAGTCAATGTCGTTGTCGAGCAGGGCCAGCGCCTCGTTTCCACTGGGCTGTACGGGCTGGTAAGGCACCCGATGTACACCGGGAACGTCATCCTGATGGCCGGCATCCCGTTGGCGCTCGGCTCGTACTGGGGTTTGGTCTTCGTCATCCCCGGCCTGACCGTGCTCGTGCTGCGCATTCGCGACGAAGAACATCTGCTCGCGCACGAGTTGAGCGGCTACCGCGAATACACCCAGCAGGTGCGCTATCGACTGGCGCCTGGCGTGTGGTGAGGCCCTGGCGAGCAGACACAAAAGCGCCCGACACGGCGATCCTTTAGAGCCTTTCGCGTCTGCTCGCCAGTTCTTAGATCCAGACGCCTTTGCCGACGGCGACCACGCCGCCGGCGCTGATCGCGAAGCGCTCCCGGTCCTTCTCCAGGTCCACCCCGACCATTTCGCCCGGTCCGATGACGACGTTCTTGTCCAGAATTGCGTGACGCACCACCGCTCCGCGGCCGATGCGGGTGCCGGGCATGATCACACTGCCCTCCACGATCGCGCCGTCGTCGACGACGACGTTCGACGACACCACCGAGTTGCGCACCGACGCGGCCGAGATGATACTGCCCGCCCCAACCACCGACTCTTGCGCCGAGCCGCCGTTGACGAATTTGGCCGGCGCCAGATTCTTCGACTCGCCGCGGATCGGCCAGCGCCTGTTGTACAGGTTGAACACCGGATGCACCGACACCAGATCCATGTGGGCGTCGTAAAAGGCGTCCAACGTACCGACATCGCGCCAGTACGCCCGATCGCGGTCGGTGGCGCCGGGGACCTCATTGTCGGAGAAGTCGTAGACCGCGGCCAACCCGTCGGACACCAGCCGCGGAATGATGTCACCGCCCATGTCGTGGTCGGAGTGATCTTCGTCGGCATCGGCACGGATGGCATCGATGAGCACTTTGGTGGTGAAGATGTAGTTGCCCATCGAAACGAAAGTGCTATCGGGGTCATCCGGCGTGCCGGGCGGCTCAGCCGGCTTCTCGACGAAGCCGCGGACGCGCCCGGAATCGTCGGCGTCCAAGCACCCGAACGCGGTTGCCTCGGCGCGGGGTACCCGGATGCCCGCCACCGTTACCCCGGCGCCGCTGTCGACGTGGAAACGCAGCATCTGCTCCGGGTCCATCCGGTACACGTGGTCGGCGCCGAAAACCACGATGTAGTCGGGATCCTCGTCGTAGATGAGGTTCAGCGATTGATAGATCGCGTCGGCCGAACCGGTGTACCAGCGCGGGCCGAGCCGCTGCTGGGCCGGAACAGGGGCGATGTACTCGCCGGCCAGCCCGGACAATCGCCAGTTCTGCGAGATGTGACGGTCCAGCGAGTGTGACTTGTATTGGGTGAGAACGCAGATCCTCAGATAGCGGGCGTTGACGAGATTGGAAAGCACGAAGTCGATCAGCCGGTAGGCGCCGCCGAAGGGAACCGCGGGTTTGGCCCGATCCGCAGTCAACGGATACAACCGCTTGCCCTCCCCGCCGGCCAGGACAATGCCCAGCACGTGTGGCGCTTCCCTCATGAGCCAAACCTAGCGGCCGGGGCCAACCGCTGCCAGGTCATGCTGGTGAATACCCACGCTGACGGATTGTCCATCAAGCCATTTAAGTCAACCCGGCCGCGCCGCTATCCGGATGCGGCTATTACCGTGCCGGTATGCGGGTGGCGATGATGACTCGGGAGTATCCGCCGGAGGTGTACGGCGGCGCAGGGGTACACGTAACCGAGCTCGTCGCGCAACTGCGCAACCTGTGCCAGGTTGACGTGCATTGCATCGGCGCCCCCCGCGCGGGCGCGTTCGCCTACCAGCCCGACACACAGCTGCGCGGCGCGAACCCGGCGCTGTCGACGTTGTCGTGCGATCTGACGATGGCCAATGCCGCCGCCGAGGCCAGCGTGGTCCACACCCACACCTGGTACACCGGGTTGGCCGGGCGGCTGGCCGCATTGCTTTACGACATCCCGCATGTGTTGACCGCCCACTCGCTGGAGCCGTTGCGGCCGTGGAAGGCAGAACAGCTCGGCGGCGGCTACGGGATCTCGTCGTGGGCGGAACAGAGCGCAGTGATGGCCGCGGACGCCGTTATCGCCGTCAGCTCGGGTATGCGCGACGACGTCCTGCGGGTCTACCCGACGCTGGATCCCAGCCGGGTGCACGTCGTGCGCAGCGGAATCGACACCGAGGTGTGGCACCCGGCCGAGCAGTTGGCGACCCTCCCAGCGGATTCCGTGCTTGCCGACCTCGGCGTCGATTATCACCGGCCGATAGTGGCGTTCGTCGGGCGAATCACCCGGCAAAAAGGCCTCGCCCATCTACTGGAGGCCGCACACAGATTCGACCCCGACGTGCAACTGGTGCTGTGCGCCGGAGCGCCCGATACACCGGAAATTGCCGCCGAGGTGTCTGCCGGGATAGCCGACCTGGTCCGCGAGCGCTTCGGCGTGTTCTGGGTGAGAGAAATGCTGCCCATCGGGAAGATACGCGAGATACTTTCGGCTGCAACGGTTTTCGTATGCCCGTCAGTGTACGAGCCGTTGGGCATCGTCAACCTCGAAGCGATGGCGTGTAGCACCGCGGTGGTGGCTTCCGATGTCGGCGGCATTCCCGAGGTGGTCGCCGACGGGGTGACGGGTTCGCTGGTGCACTACGCACCCGACGATGCCGTCGGTTATCGGAGCAGACTCGCCGAGGCGGTCAACGCCCTGATCGCCGATCCCGAAAAGGCGAAGCGCTACGGGAAAGCGGGCCGGCAGCGCTGCATCGCGGAATTCTCCTGGCCTCGCATTGCAGAACAAACGCTGGAGATCTACCGGAAGCTGGTTTAGCTGGTGACGCCTTTGAGTTCGTCGCCCAGCGCAGCGGCTTCGTCGGGTGTCAGTTCGACGACGAGTCGACCACCGCCCTCCAACGGTACCCGCATCACGATGCCGCGCCCCTCCTTGGTCGCTTCCAGTGGACCGTCTCCGGTCCGGGGCTTCATCGCCGCCATCGAGTGCTCCCTCCGGGTTCGAGGTGGCCCGTCGTCACGGACCGGGTACGCTCCGGGCATGCCCCGCCAGTGGAATTCCAGCCATCCCCGGCATTGAACTGCAAATTCACCCCCCCATTGTCCCCTATGCGGCCCGGCGGCTGTACACGACCTCCGGATCGGCGTTTCATCGAGGCCTCGAGGGCACCCAGCAGGTTCGCAGGTGATCGTCGACCATCCCGGTCGCCTGCATCAACGCGTACGCGGTCGTCGGTCCGACAAAGCGAAAGCCGCGCCGCTTCAGCTCGCGTGCCATGGCGGTGGATTCCGCAGTGACCGCAGGGACTCCTGCGGCGTCCGCGGGCCGGGGCCGCGGCGGCGGTGCGAACGACCACAGCAACCCGGAGAGGTCGTCCGGAGACTTTAGGTCGGCGGCGGCACGCGCGTTGGCGATGGTCGCCTCGATCTTGGCGCGGTTGCGGACGATTCCCGGGTCGGCCAGCAGCCTGGCCACATCGGCGTCGGTGTAGCGGGCGACCGTCTCGATGTCGAAGCCGCCGAAGGCATGCCGGAAATTTTCCCGCTTACGCAGGATGGTCAACCAGGAAAGGCCGCTTTGAAAGGCCTCCAGGCTCAACCGCTCGAACAGCGGCACCCGACCCCGCAACGGCTGGCCCCATTCCCGGTCGTGATAGTCGCGGTAGAGCGCGAAGTCCGGGCCCGGCCGAGTTTCCGCCCAGTCACAGCGGATCAGGCCGTTGTCGTCCACCGCGGTCATGTCGGCTCCTGGTCGTCGGCCACGTCGGCGGCGACATCTGGATCGTCGGGGCCGTCGCCAGCCGCGGCGGCGTGCACCGACGAGAGTTGACCGCGCAGCAAGTCGAGCTCCTGCCCGAGCCTGTCCAGCACCCAGTCCACCTCACCGGTCTTGTAGCCGCGCAGCGTCTGAGTGAACTTGACCGCCTCGACGTCGGCGCGGGTGACGCCGGAGGCCGGCAGCACTGTGGGCGTCGTCCCCCTGGGCAGCGGCGGCAGTGGCTCGCCGCGGCCGAACAGCAAACTGACCACACCGAACAGCACGATCGCGAGCAAGACCAGCACCACCACGTAGAGCAACACCAAAGCCACGTGACCGATATTGCCTTATCAGTTCGGTGGCGACCCGCTGCGCCCGTCGCGCGGAGGCCGGAGCGCGTTCATCGGCGGGCGATCGGTCAACGAGACCGTCGAGGTGCGCGGGGTGTAGCCCATACCGTCTGGGCCGTCGACGAAGAACTGGGTCAGCCCCACTCCGGAGTCGGCGATGCCGCAGCGCGATAGCAGGGTCGCCACGACCTGGCGGCTCATCGGGCCCAACTCGGCCAGCGGCCGGTTGCGGTGTGCCCGCACACCGAGGTTGACCTGCGCGATCGCGTCCAAGCCCAACCGGTCATAGGTGTCGACCAGCAGGCCGATTTCGACGCCATAACCGGGGGCGAACGGCAGCGCCGTCAGCAGTTCGCGGGTGGCCGCGTATTCGCCGCCCAGCGGCTGGAGCACACAGCCCAGCTCCGGTCGCAGCGCCGCGAGCAGCGGCCGCGCCACCAGCTCGGTGACCCGGCCACCGCCGGTGGCGCCTTCGCGGCCACTGGCGTCGCCGACGTTGAGCGGTCGCCGGTAAAAACTCTTGACCAGGTGAACGCCGTCCTCGGTGAGCAGCGGCCCGAGCAGCCGCGGCACGAACATCGGGTGCGGGTCGATCAGGTCGGAGTCGACGAACACCACGATGTCGCCGTCGGTGGCCGCCAGTGAGCGCCACAGCACCTCCCCCTTGCCGGGCCGCGGCGGGATGTGCGGCAACGCTTGTTCTCGGGTGATGACGCGCGCGCCCGCGGCGATCGCTCGGATCTCGGTGTCGTCGGTGGAGCCCGAATCGAGCACGATCAGCTCATCGACCAGCCCGCCGACCAGCGGCGAGATGCTTTCGATCACCGATTCGACGGTGTCTTCCTCATTGAGGGCAGGCAGCACCACCGAGATGGTTCGGCCGGCCGCTTTGGCTTTGGCCATCACCAACTCCTCGACCGTCCAGTGCGGACGGGTCCAGCTGCGGTCGGCCAGCCAGACGTCGCCGGGCAGCGCGGTCAAGGCCCCCTCGGCGGCGAGATCGACGAGCTCTGATGCCGTCATGCCAGTCCTCTCACCGTGCGCGTCGGCCGTCGCTGCCCCGTGATCGACGCCACCATTTCCAGCGCCCGCCGGGTAGGCCCGACGTCGTGCACCCGGAACATCCGCACTCCGGCGGCCGCCGCGAGCGCGGTGGCCGCCAGAGTCCCCTCGAGCCGTTCGGTCAGATCCACGCCCAGAGTCTCCCCGACGAAGTCTTTGTTGCTCAACGCCATCAACACCGGCCAGCCGGTGTTGACAAGATCTTCGATGTGACGCAACAGCGTCAGGCCGTGGAAAGTGTTCTTGCCGAAGTCATGGGTCGGGTCGATCAGCACGCGGTCACGGGCCACCCCGGCGGCCACCGCCTGCTCGGCGGCAGCGGTGACTTCGCGGATCACGTCGTCCACCACGCCGCGGGTGCTCGTCCCATAGCTGACCCGGAACGGCCGGGTACGTGGCGGCAAACCCCCGGTGTGCGAACACACCAGCCCCGCTTCGAACTCCACAGCCACCTCGGGCATCGCGGGGTCGAAACCGCCCCAGGTGTCATTGATCAGGTCCACGCCCGCCCGGCAGGCCTGCCGGGCAACCTCGGAGCGCCACGTGTCGACGCTGATCAGTTGGTCGGGGTAGGTATCGCGCAGCCATTCGATGAACGGCACCACCCGAGCGACCTCGGTTTGGGTGTCGATGCTCTCCCCCGGGCCCGCCTTGACGCCGCCCACGTCGACGACGTCGGCGCCCTCGGCAACGACGCGGTGCGCAGCGTCGCGGGCTGCGTCATTGCCGAACGTGGCACCGCGGTCAAAAAACGAATCCGGCGTGCGGTTGATGATCGCCATGATCAGCGGGCGGTCACTGGCTACTCGGCGACCGCACAGGGTGGAGCGCACCCGTCCATGGTGCCCGTCTTGGTGATCGAGACTGCGCCCAGGTCGGCCTATCTCACGGTTTCGCGCCGGGTGCGCAGTGTCGATGCCGCCAGCGCAGTCTCGCCGGGCGGGCCGTCGACGCACGCTCAGCCTTGCGGTCGCTTACCGCCCGCGACCTCGTCCGGATACTCGTCGTAAAACGGCACATAGCCTTCCTCGCGGCCGGCCAACACATACAGCGGGTCGTCGATGCCGGGGCCGTAAGCCTGCTCGCGCAGGTCCACCTTGCGGCTCTTGAACGTGGTGGTGTGCTCCATCGACTCGACCACCCGCACGAACAGCGGCCTCGCGTATGCCGGCAGCTGGTCGTAGACGGTGTGGGCAATCGCCTTCCCGTCGAACTCGACACCGTCGCGCAGCTTGACCGCAGCCATCCCCGCGCGCCCGTCGGTGCCGGGAATCTCCACACCGAAAACAGCACATTCCTCGATAGACTTCTCGGCCGCCAGCGCCCGTTCTACTTGGGTAGTGGCGACGTTCTCGCCCTTCCAGCGGAAGGTGTCACCGAGCCGGTCGACGAAGGCGGCGTGGCCCATGCCCTGTGGGCTCATCACGTCACCGGTGTTGAACCAGCAGTCACCGTCACGAAAGGCGTTGCGCACCAACTTCTTTTCACTCGCACTGGGATCGGTGTAACCGTCAAACGGCTGCAGCCGGTTCACCGGGCTGAGTAACAGACCCGGCTCGCCGGCGGGCACCCGCTGCACCCGGCCATCGTCGCCGCGAAGCGGTTCGCCGGTGTCGGGATCGTAGTGTACGTAGGCCAACGGGATCGGCCCGATACCAGTCGATCTGGGCACGTTGAAGATGTTGATGAACGCGGTGTTGCCCTCACTGGCCGCGTAGAACTCGCAGACGCGCGCGATGCCGAACCGAGTGGTGAACTCGTCCCAGATCTCCGGACGCAACCCGTTGCCGGCAATCAACCGCACATTGTGGGCGCGGTCGGTCGGCTTGGCCGGCTGGTTGAGCAGGTAGCGGCAGATCTCGCCGATGTAGATGAATGCCGTTGCATCGCTTGCAATCACCTCGTCCCAAAACCGCGACGCCGAAAAGGACTTGCCCAGGGCCAGCGTTGCCCCCGAGTTGATCACCGCGCCGACCGCCACCGTCAGCGCGTTGTTGTGGTACAGCGGCAGACAGCTGTACAACGTGTCGGAACCTTTGAGCCGCAAGCCCAGTCCGCCGAACGCAGCCAAAGCTGACAACCACCGACGATGCGTCATCACGCTGGCCTTGGGATGGCCCGTGGTGCCCGAGGTGAAGATGAAGAACGCGGTGTCCTTGGCCAGCACCGCCGATGCCGACGCCGGGTTGGTGGTGGGCGCGGTGGCCGCCACGCGCTGCATCTCATCGACCGTCGTCGGTGCAACGCCGGACCCGCCGCATTCGTCTACCGGGTCGAGCAGGTCGGATTCCACGACAAGGACTTTGGCGTCCAGCAAGCCGAGGCTGTGCGCCAGCACCTCGCCGCGCTGGTGATAGTTGAGCATCCCGGCGACCGCGCCGCATTTGACCACGGCCAGCATCATCAGCACCGCATTCGGCGAGTTGCGCAGCATGACCCCGACGACGTCGCCGCGACCGACTCCACGCGCCGCCAGCGCCGCGGCGTAGCGGTTGGTGGTCGCATTGGCCTCGCGGTAGGTCAGCTCCTGCTCGCCGAACCGGATGAACACCCGGCCGCCGAAGCGGGCGGCACGTTCCTGGAACACTTTGCCGATCGACGTCTTGGAGGTCGGCCGGGCCAGCAGCCCGGTGAGCACGCCGCGGACTATCACCGGAACGTCGGTCAACACCCCGGGCATCCGGGTGGCGATATCGAGTAGCCCGACCGACGAACGAGCACCCGAGTCGTGGTCAGACACTGTTATCCCCTACTTTGCTGAACCGCAGTATGCGCGGCCAGCCTAGCTCGGCGACGATGCAGACCGCGGCAGCGGTCTGAGGAGGAGGCGGGCCTTCCGGCACAGCGTTAGCAGCGGGCATTCTTCACCCGCCGGCCACCTCGGAAGCTATCGATCATGTTTCGCCTCGCGGCGCGCCGCACCCTCGCGGAATTCACGCCGATCGACCGGCTCGCTGCGGTTGCCTCCGGAGCCATCGTCGGCCGGTCAGCTACCGCCAGCGACACATCATGGCTTACCGCATCCACGGCGCTGTTCTGCGTGCTCCTCATCCATACGGCAGTGGTGAGGCTGCGCTTCGTGCCCGGGATTGGGCGATTCATCGATCCGCCGATGAAAGTCCTGATCCGCGACGGACGGGTCGATTATCGAAGCCTTCGTCAATGCGGAATGACCCCCGACGACCTGGCGGCTGTGTTACGACAGCACGGGCGCCAAAGCGCTGACCGCGTTCGCCTCGCGATTTTCGAAACCAGAGGCGCGATCTCGATTCTGGACGCAGCCGATCAGTGACGACCGGCGCCTCTTGACGGCAGGCGGGGTCGGTCGCGGCTCCGCGACGTCAGCCGGGTGCGCAGGCCGCCAGTGCCGCAGCTACCTCGTCGACGACCACCAGCCGGTCCAGCGCGGCCTGCGCGACATAACCGCTGTCGACCAGGCAAGAGAGCCATGCGCGCAACCCGTCGAAGTGTCCGGCCGGGTCCAGCAGCACGACCGGTTTGTTGTGCGTGCCGAGATACCCGCCGGTCCAGACCTCAAACAGCTCCTCCAGCGTGCCGATGCCGCCGGGCAGCGTGATGAACGCGTCGGCGCGGTCCTCCATGATCTGTTTGCGCTCCCGCATGGTGTCGGTCACGATCAGCTCGTCGGCGTCGGTGTCGGCGACTTCGCGACGCACCAGCATCTTAGGGATGACGCCGACGGTCCATGCGCCGCGGGCCCGCGCGGCGGTGGCCAACGCGCCCATCGCGGAGACGTGCCCGCCACCCCAGACCAGCGTCCAGCCCCGCTCGGCGATCGCCTCGCCGAGCTCGGCGGCCAACGCCAAGAGCTCAGGATGGGTGGGCCCGGACGCGCAGTACACACAGACCGCCCACTGGCGATTGGAGGGCACAGTCGAGACCCTAGTAGACCGAGCAGACCGTCTTGACGCCGAGCGCATTTGGGCCTATTGGCACGCCTGGCGAGAACGCGAGCCAGTGCGCGCCATAAAATCCGGCGGCGCCGACTGGTTGGGTTGCCGCGCCGCCCGACGCCGCGCTGCAGCGGGTCGCGGCCGCGTTGGACGACCCCGAGCGGTCCGGCGTGGTGCTGGTCGGAGCCGACGGCGCCGGCAAGACGCTGCTCGCCCGTAGCGCCGCCGACAGGTTCGCAGCGGTTAAGCCGTCGACGGTCGTCCGCTGGGTGGTGGGCACTGCGACGGGACGGAGGGCGCCGTTCGGCGCGTTCGGTGATCTGCTCCAGATCACCGACGTCGCCGAGAGCGGCAGGCCCGCCGAGCTGCTGCGCGCGGCCCACGACTCACTGGTCGGCGATGGCAACGGCCGGCTGGATGAGGCCCGCGTGTTGGCGCAGCGCTACACCGACTTCGCCGAACTGCAGCAGCCCGGCCGCGCTATCGGCGAGACGTTGGTTGGCTACGTGGCGATCGCCCAGGGCGATTTCGGCGCAACGGTGACGCTGCTGAGCCGCGCCGCCGATCCGCTGGCCCGGACCGGCTATTCGTGGGGTCCGCTGTCGCTGTGGCTGCTCGCCCAGGCGCTGGGCCAGCATGGTGAACAACTCGAGGCCGCAAAGGTTTTCAGCCGCGCAGAGTCTCGCCACGGGCTGAAGTCGACATTGTTCGCGCCGGAGCTGGCACTGGCCAAGGCATGGTCGAGGGCGGCGCGCGGCGACACCACCGGCGCCATCGAAGCCGCCCGCGAAGCCGTGCAGGCCGCAGAACGCGGCGGTCAGTCGGCGATCGCGCTGCGCGCGCTGCAGGACGCCGCGCGACTCGGCGACACCCGGGCGGTGTTCAAGGCCGAACGCCTGTCGGTCGAGGTGGACTGCGTGTTGGGCAGGCTCACGCTGGCGCATGCGCGGGCGCTGGCCAACGGCGATGCCGCGGCGCTGGCCGATGTGGCTGCCGACTTGGCCGACCGCGGGCTGCATCCTGCGGCAGCAGACGCCTCCGCTCAGGCACAGCGCGGTCAGCTGCTCAGATAACTGCGCAGCGTGGCCGTCGTGGCGGTGATCTGCTCGGCGGAAACCCGCTCTTCGCGGGTGTGCGCCAGGTTGGGATCACCGGGCCCGTAGTTGACCGCGGGAATGCCTCTGGCGGCGAACCGCGCCACGTCGGTCCAGCCGTATTTCGCTCGCACCTGCCCGGCGGCGGCCTCGACCAGGGCCTTGGCGGCGGGCTTGGACAACCCGGGCAGCGCGCCGGCGGCCATATCGGTCTGCTCGATGCGCACGTCGAGTCCGTCGAACACCTCATGGACATGGCGCAGCGCGGAGTCCGGCGAGCGGTCGGGCGCGAAGCGGAAGTTCACCGTCAGCGACGCGGCGTCCGGAATGACGTTGCCGGCGATCCCGCCGTCGATGCGTACCGCCGACAATCCTTCGCGGTAGGCGCAGCCGTCGATCTCCACACTGCGGGGCCGGTAGGCCGCCAGCCGATCGAGCACCGCACCCAACTTGTGAATAGCGTTGTCGCCCAACCACGATCGTGCTGAGTGCGCCCGGATTCCGGTCGCGTGGATGACCACCCGAAGCGTGCCCTGACAGCCCGCCTCGATGAAGCCGCAGGTGGGCTCGCCCAGGATCGCCATGTCGGCCGACAGCCAGTCGGGCAAGTCCCGTTCGATGCGCCCCAAACCGTTTGCCGCTGACTCGATTTCCTCACAGTCGTACAGCACCAACGTGAGGTCGTGCGCGGGCGCTGCGACCGTGGCAGCCAGATGGAGGAAGACGGCGTCACCGGACTTCATGTCGCTGGTGCCGCAGCCGTGCAACACATCTCCGTCTCGGCGGCTCGGCAGGTTACCGGCTACCGGGACGGTGTCGAGATGCCCGGCCAGCAGCACCCGGGTCGGGCGGCCGAGGATCGTGCGCGCGAGCACGGCGTTGCCGTTGCGGATGATCTCGAACGCCGGTGCTTGAGACCGCAGCGCGGCTTCCGCCTCGTCGGCGATGCGCCTTTCGTGCCGCGATTCACTCGGTATGTCGACCAGAGCTGCAGTCAGCTCGATCGGGTCGCCGCGTAGGTCCAGCACGCGTTCACCATAGCCCGGCGAGCAGACGCGGAATCGCACGCACGAAGGCCGCGGAATGCGATTCTGTGTCTGGTGGCGACGGAATCCGCATCCAGTAGCGTAGGGCATGTGACGGCAGCTTCAGGTATTGGTGTGGCGACGTTGGCCGACAACGGGTCGGTCCTCGACACCTGGTTTCCCGCACCGGAATTGATCGGATCGGGCGAGACAGGCACGGTCCGGCTCTCGCTGGCCGAGGTTCCCGACGAGCTGGCGACGCTGGCCGGACGCGACGACGACCGCGGCACCCAAACCGTCGTGGTGCGCACGGTGATCGGCTCCCTGGACGCCAAGGCCGTCGACGCCTACGACGCCTACCTCCGACTGCATTTGCTCTCGCATCGACTGGTCGCGCCGCACGGGCTCAACGCCGACGGCCTCTTCGGGGTGCTGACCAACGTGGTGTGGACCAGCCGGGGGCCCTGCGCGGTCGAGGGTTTCGAGACGGTGCGGGCGCGGCTGCGCCGCCGCGGCCCGGTAGCCGTGTACGGCGTGGACAAGTTCCCCCGGATGGTCGACTACATCGTGCCGAGCGGGGTCCGTATCGCCGACGCCGACCGGGTGCGACTGGGCGCGCATCTGGCGTCGGGCACGACGGTGATGCACGAGGGCTTCGTCAACTTCAACGCGGGCACACTGGGCGCCTCGATGGTGGAAGGCCGTATCTCGGCGGGCGTCGTCGTCGGCGACGGCTCCGACATCGGAGGCGGCGCATCGATCATGGGCACCCTGTCCGGCGGTGGCAACGAGGTGATTTCGATCGGCAAGCGTTGCCTGCTCGGCGCCAACGCCGGAGTGGGAATCCCACTGGGCGACGACTGCGTGGTCGAAGCCGGCCTCTACGTCACGGCGGGCACCAAAGTCGGTATGCCCGACGGGAATTCGGTCAAGGCCCGCGAACTCTCCGGCGGCAGCAACATGCTGTTCCGCCGCAACTCGGTGACGGGCGCGGTGGAGGTGGTGTCCCGCGTCGGTCACGGCATCGCGCTCAACGAGGACTTGCACGCGAACTGATCACGCGACGCGGCGGCGGCGGCGCGTCGCGTGTGCCAACCCGACAAGCAATCTGCTGGCTCGGGTTACGGGCCTCGGCGCGTCGTCGTCGACCGAGCAGTTGAACGGAGCGCGACTCTATAGCTGCACTGTAGTTCACTAAACTGCACTTCTTTAGCGATTTAGGGACGTCGATTGTGCCTTGGCGCAGCGCGTCTACCGATCCGGGTTATTGTCTACCGATGGAGGACTGCGATAAGGATCCGGCAGTGGTGCTTCCTTATCTTGTGGGCCGATCCCTTGCCGCCACCGAGGTGTACGAGGCGTTCGGCTACCGCAAGTCGGCCTACTACAAGGCGGTTCGCGAGGGCAGGTTGGTCACCGCCGACAATCTGATCCGCGCAGCTAAGCACCTGGGTTTGAACCCGATTGACCTGCTCGTCCGGTTCGGCCTGATCCAGCCCGAGACGATCACCGAATACCTGGCATCACCACGCGCGCTGCCAAGACTGCGCGACCTGCGCCCCGACCCGAGCAAACCGCCCGTCTGACCGGAGCAGAGGAGGCGGTTGCGCGGTGCTGCTCATGTCGCCATGGGCATCGGCCACCCTGGGGCCGCCGCTGCACGCCGTCTTTCGGCGATGGAATGTCGAAGACCTACTCGGTCACATCTGCCTGATCGTCGCGGCGACAGCGATAATCCACCACGGGCTGGCCCGGCTCGACGACGAACGCCGAATCACCTACCGCCGTCGGGCAATTGGCGGCTGACCGGCACTGCTGCGCCGCCAGCACCTCGGGCGGACTGCAAAGCTGTTCCCTTGGTTTCGGGAAGTAGGTAGGTGCATACCAAGCTGGCCAAGGCGAGGACGACCAGCAGGGGGCCGACGGCCCAGCTGCCATAGGTTGCCTGCAGCGTTCCGGCGATCAACGGCGGCAACGCGCCGCCAAGGACGCCGGCGAGGTTGACCGCCAGCGCCGATCCGCTGTAGCGGTAGCGGGTGGCGAACAGCTCGGGAATGAAGGCGCCCGTCGGTCCGGAACCAATCGCGGCGATCGCGAACATGCCGACGATCGCGACCGCATATAGCGCGGGTTTGCCGGTGTCCATCAATGGCATCACCGCCGCCGCCCACGGCACGCATCCCGCCCAGCCCAGCAACATCATCCGGCGACGCCCGACTCGATCGCACAGACTTGCCGAGAGCGCGACGAACACGATGCTTGCCAACCCGCCCAGCGCACCGACGGCCCAGATGAAACTGCGGGTGTATCCGAGCTGGGAATGGGAGTACACGGTGAGATAGGTGTTTCCCATGTAGGCGAAGCCAAAGCCGCCCACGACGCTGCCTGCGGCCAACAGGATCTCTCGGCGTTGCAAGTGCAGCAACTCTGCGATCGGCGCCGCGGAAACGAGATTTCGGGCCTTTTCCTCGGCGAATACCGGCGTCTCGTCGATCCGCAGACGCACATACAAGGCGATACAGATCAGAGCAACGCTGATCAGGAACGGTATGCGCCACCCCCACTCCATGAAGGCGGGGCTGTTCTCGCCGATGCTGAAGTTCACGCCTAAAAACGTCAGGCTGGAAAGCACCCCCGCGGTGCCGCCGCCCAGCAGGGTGAACATGCCATACCTGCCGCGTGCGTCGGCTGGCGCGTGCTCGGCGCTCAGCAACGCCGAGCCTGCCCATTCGCCGCCGACAGCAAACCCTTGTAGGAGCCGCAGCGCAATGAGGATCAATGGGGCTGCGGTGCCGATGGTCGCCGTGCCGGGAACCACGCCCACTGACACCGTGGCGACGGCCATGAGCAACAGCGTGACGATCAGGGTCTTTTTCCGGCCCAGGCGATCCCCGAAATAGCCGAAGGTGGCCGCGCCGATCGGCCGAGATACAAAAGCACTCGCAAACGTGCCCAGCGACGCAACCGTGGCCAACGTCGGACTGAGGTGTGGGAAGAAGACGGTAGGAAACACCAGCGCCGCCGCGGTGCCGTAGATCAGGAAGTCGTAGAACTCGATTGCCGAGCCGACCAAACATGCCGCGGCAATTCGCCTCATCGGCGTGACGCTGGGCCGTTGCACCTTACCGACGGTAACGCAGGCCGTCGACGTCGCAGCTCAGCCGCGGGTGAGCAGCTCTTTCTTCAGCACCTTGCCCATCGCGTTGCGCGGCAGGCCATTCACGACCCGCACCTCGCGGGGTCGCTTGTGCACCGAAAGCTGTTGGGCAACATAGTCAATCAATTCCTGCGGTGCGGCGTCGCCGACGACGAACGCGACGATGCGCTGGCCCAGGTCTTCGTCGGGCAGCCCGACCACTGCCGCCTCCGCGACCCCGGGGTGGCCGAGCAGCGCCGTCTCGATTTCGCCGGCGCCGACCCGGTAGCCGCCGGATTTGATCAGGTCGACCGACTCGCGGCCGACAATGCGATGCATCCCCGCACTGTCGATGACGGCGACATCGCCGGTGCGATACCAGCCGTCGGTGTCGAATGCCTCAGCGGTGGCATCCGGCCGATTCAGATAGCCGTCGAACAGGGTAGGACCGCGAACCTGCAGCCGCCCAATCGTTTCCGCGTCGCGCGGCACGGGACCGCCGCCGTCGTCGACCAATCGAGTTTCGATGCCGGCCAGCGGCAGGCCCACCCAGCCCGGACGCCGCTCGCCGTCGGCGCGGGTCGACAACGTGATCAGCGACTCGGTGGTGCCGTAGCGTTCGACGGGCGGGTGCCCGGTGAGCCCTACCAACTGGTCGAAGACCGGCACCGGCAGACCGGCGCTGCCGGACACCAGCAGCCGCGCCGGCCGCAGTGCCTCGGCGGCCGCCGGGTCCGCCACCACCCGTGACCACACCGTCGGCACGCCGAAGTACAGCGTGCCCTTTGCTGCCGCGTAGGCTTCCGGCGTCGGTTTGCCGGTGTGTAAGAAGCGGTTTCCGACGCGCAGCGATCCGAGCAGACCCAACACCAGACCGTGCACGTGGAACAGCGGCAATCCGTGCACCAAGGTGTCCTCGGCGCTCCACTGCCACGCCTCGGCCAGCGCGTCCAGGTCGGCGGCGAGCGCCTGGCCGCTGAGCTGCACGCCTTTCGGCGGCCCGGTGGTGCCCGAGGTGTAGATGATCAGCGCGGTGTCGTGCGGGGACGGCTCGGGCTGGCGGTGCCAGGATCGGGCGTGTGTGCGCACCGGGATGTGCGCCAAGCCCTCCGGCTCGTCGGGCACCGGGCCGAGCCAGGCCTGCGCGCCGGAGTCGGTGAGGATGTGCCGGCGCTCGGCCTGCCCGACGTCGGCGGGCACCGGCACCACTGGCACACCGGCGATCAGGCACCCGGCGACAGCCAACGCGGTCGAGGCGGTCGGCGTGGCCAGCACCGCGATCCGGTCCGCGCCGCCGACCCGCTCGGCCACTGAAGTCGCGGCGCCGACGACATCGCTTCGGCTCAGCGTGACGTCGCCGATGCGGACGGCGTCGCCGAGATCGCGGCCACCGGTGATCGCGGCGGGATCCAGCGAGGTCAGCAGCACGGGTGCAGGCTACCCGGTGCCGGCGTCAGCTCGGTGGTTGGAACGCGACAGATCGGTGCATTGCACCAGTTCGTCCAGCGCAGCGGGGAGAAGCTCAACGATACCCCATAGGTCGGGGAGCACGTCAGAGCGAGAGATGATGCCGACACCCAGCTTCCCGTTGAGCGACATGACGGTGATGTTGAGGCCCGCGCCGGCGAGGATCGGACCGAGAGCATACATCGCGTTGACGGCGCAACCGAGGAAGTACATCTGGTGCTGTGGACCGGGAACGTTCGACAGGATCACGTTGTACAGGGAGCCGAGAGTCAGCGGGATGCGCGGCAGGATTCCCATAGCGGCGCCGAACATCATTTGGCCGGCGAGTTGGGTCCAGTCGTGCAGCGGGGTGGGTCCCAGCAGCTCGACGTGATCTTTCGCCGCGGCGTTTGCCACGTGCTCGAAACCGATCCGACCTACCGCACACTGCAGCAGCGGATCGGCCATTTCGCGGCCAACGAGATCGGCCGGCTGCTCAACCGGCTGGCCGGCGATCACGTTCGTGAGGTCGTGGCCGAGCGGCTGGACTCCCGCGGTGGCGGGCTGTCGCGGCGGATGAACCGGCTGTGCACGCGCACCGGCCGGCGCGTCCTCAAGGCCCGGCTGACGCGACTGACCGAACGACACGGCATCACCGCCACCGTGGTACCCGCACCGTATTCCGGCCAGCAGTGCTGCAGCTGTGGCTACCTGCACAACACCAACCGCAAGAGCCAGGCACGCTTCGTGTGCGGGTTTTGCGGCAAAGAGCTTCACGCGGACGTGAACGCGTCCAGGACCGTGGCGTCGAGACGTTCTCGACCACTACCGCACGGCACTGGTCCACGCTCGCGGGAGACCTGCCGACACCAGTCGCGGTCCACGGCATAGCAGGTGCCCGTGGACGCAGCCGCAAGGCTGCGTGACCTAAAATCCATGGAATGCCATGGAATTAGGAACTGTTCTACCAGACATTGGACGGAGCCGACGGCGACTGTGTGCTGCACCAGTTCTGGCCTGCTGCCGAATGACTGGGTGAAGGCTGGTTCGAGGATTCGCCAATGATCGCCCGCGGGCAAGACGAGCTGTCGACGCGCGGTGACAGCCTGCCGGGGCATGGCCCGCTGGCTCCCGAATCGAGGACCAATGGCCCTGCCGGTTGCCAGCGGCGCCGGAGAATCCTTGACGGTAGGCGAAGACCGGGAGGTCGAGAGATGTCTTCCACCGTGGTGGAAACCAAAGTCATCGAAAATGTGGTGTGGTCAGCGTGCCGCGCACCATCGCTGTACAACATCCAGCCTTGGCAGTGGGTGTTCGGCGGTGGCCAACTGCGGTTATTCCTTGATCCGAGCCGAGTGACGGACACCGACCAGTCTGCGCGAGAAGCGCTCATCGGTTGCGGCGCAGCTCTCGATCACCTTCGGGTAGCCGCCGCCGCGGCCGGATGGCGGGCGCACATCGATCGGTTTCCTATGCCCGACAGCCCCAACCATCTGGCGTCAATCGAATTCGCCCGGATGGATTGTGTGACTGACGAAGATCGGCGTCGCGCTGGCGCCATCTGGAAACGCCACACCGACCGGCTGCCTTTCAGCGCACCAACGGACTGGGAATCTTTCGAACCGCGCCTGAACAGCGCAGTCGACGCAGCAACTGTGCACCTAGACATCCTCCCCGGCGACGCGCGTCCCCGACTGCGGGAGGCGGCCCAGATCGCCGAATCGCTGCGGTTTTATGACGTTCCCTATAACAACGAACTACACTGGTGGACAGCGCCATTCGAGGCATCAGAAGGTATTCCCTACAGTGCCTTGGTTTCGGCAGCCGAGGGCGGCCGAGTCGGGATAGACCGGGCGTTCCCGGTCACCCATCAGCCGGAACGACGGGCCGAAATTCCCGAAGACCAAGGCCAGATCCTGGTGCTGTCCACCGACAACAGCGCTCGTGCCGACGCACTGGCATCCGGTGAAGCGCTCTCCGCGGTGTTGCTGGAATGCACGATGGCCGGCCTCGCCACCTGCCCGGTAACGCAGCTCACCGAGCTCTACGTCACCCGCGAACTGATCCAGTCGCTGTTGGATCACGACGCGGTACCGCAGGTCCTGGTCCGGGTGGGCGTGGTTCCGGTCACCGAAAAAAAGTCGCCTCCCACACCTCGGCGACCGCTCTCCGAAGTTCTACGGCTGAAAAGTTGACGGCTGCAACAAGTCGTCAGTTGGTCAGCGATGAGCGACAGTCTTTCTGAAGATTCTGGCGGGCAAGCCCACTGACGGTGAGGACGATGACTATGCACTGGGCGCTTTCGAACCGGACGGTTGATCGGCGTCGCGAACTACACGGTCTGCGATAGACCAGCGACCGCGGAGGTCGCTGCCGTCGTGGCCCACAATGATCACTTGCGCGGAGTAGAAACTGTTTTTCTTCGGCGGCTCGCTCAGATTGCCCGCGCGAACGGAATCCAGCACCTAGTGCTGTCGAGTAGCCCGGGGGAATCTGGACCGCGCAGCACGACCTGCGCTATGACCGCACCCCGCTCGGCGACCTGACCTCGCTGCGATTCCTCGATGCCGGCCAGTCCGCGATCATCCTCGGACCCTTGAACCATCTGGAGGGGAACGTCCCGCGCCACTACCGCAGCCCACCTCAGCCAGCCAAGCCGGAACCGCCAGTTTCCACCGTTGGCATGTCGCGCCAGCGGCGCCACACGTCGTGGCGTGGCACCGGGCGTTCCTCGATGTCGGCAAGGAGGTGCCCTGTTGGCGGATCCTCGGGTTGATCGGCCGAGCAGGTTCCGAACTCGTCCGCATCCTGCTCGGCGATCAACTGGCCGACGCACAGGGCTCACACGTGGAAAAGCTGCACACCCGATACTTCGTCGACTCAGCGCCAGCGCTTCGCGCTCTTCCCGGCGCGCGCGAGTTACTCGAGGCGATGGCCGAACTGGGCTGGCGAGCGGTGCTGGCGACCTCGGCCGGAGAGGAGGAGCTCTCCGTGTTGCGCGAGGCGCTCGACGCGGACGATCTGATCCGCGCGGTGACATCGGCAGCCGACGCCGAGCGAGCCAAACCGCATCCGGACGTCGTCGTCAGCGCGCTGCAACGCATCGACGCGGACCCAGCAGAAGCGGTCATGCTCGGCGACACCGTCTGGGATGTGCACGCGGGTCGACGCGCCGGTGTGCCCACCGCGGCGGTGCTGTCCGGCGGGATCGGGCGGGAGGCATTGGAAAACGCCGGCGCCGCCGCGATTTACGCCGGCCCGCTGGAGGTGCGGGCGCATCTGGAGGAGTTCAGCCAACTGCTTCGGCTGTAACCACTTTCGCGGCTTTTAGCCCAAGTGCGCCGACAGCAGCCAGGCCGGCACCGAGTGGAACAGTGTGCTGTCCACGATTGTGTCGAACCGGCCTTCGGAACCGGTCGGCCGGCTGGTGAAGTCAGTGACGTCGGCAACCTCGAACGAGGCGTTGGTCAAGCCACGCGTGGCCGACTCGGCCTTGGCCAACTCGATCGCGGTCGGCGAGCGCATCCGGCCCGACGGTGTTGTGCCCCAACGCCGCCAGATGCAGCGACAGCGCAGCCTCGCCGCAGCCGGCATCGAGCACGTCACCCTTGATTTGCCCTGGTCGATCTACGCGGCCAGCTCGGGTTGCGGCTCACCGAGACTCCACGGCGGTCGAGCACCCGCCCCGAACTGGGGGCTTCGCCGCGGTAGGCCGGATCGAAATCGCAATCGAAATCGAACTTCGGCGCGTTACTCATATCTGAGATCATGTCTGAGATATATCAACACCTCTGGTATATGCCAAGATCGTTGACATGAGCACCGCACGCGACGCGCCACTGGGGTACCTGTTGTATCAGGTGGTCGCCGCGCTGCGACCGGAAGTGGCTGCGGTGCTGAGCCCGCTCGGGCTGACACTGCCCGAATTCGTCTGTATGCGAATGCTTTCCATGAACCCGGGCATGTCCAGCGCCGAACTGTCCCGGAAAGGCAACGTCTCGCCGCAGGCAATGAACACCGTGCTGCACAGGCTAGAAAACGCCCAGGTGGTTACCAGGCCGGCGTCGGTGGCGTCCGGTCGCGCGCTACCGGCCTCGCTCACCAGCAGAGGCCGGGAGCTGCTGAAGCGCGCCGAAACCGCCGTGCGCAAAGCCGACGCCCGGGTCCTGGCCAAGCTGACCGCAGCCGAGCAGCGCGAGTTCAAGCGGATGTTGGCAACGCTCGGGTCCGACTAGCATCGTCACCAGGCGTCAGCGTCTTGAATGCGGGCCCACGGCCGCGCCTCTTCGAGTTCGTAGGCCAGCTCCAGAAGCCGGACTTCGGCGCCGATCGCCGCGGAGAACATCATGCCCACCGGCAACCCGTTGGCGGATGCAGCTAGCGGCAACGAGATGGCCGGCTCCCCCGTCACGTTGTGCACCGGCGTGTACGCGACCCACTCTTGCAGCCGGTCGATGACCTGCTGGTAGTCGGCCGTTGGGTCAAGGTAGCCGATCGGCGGGGTCTCGTCGGCCAGCGTCGGGGTCAGCACCGCGTCATACGTCCGCGCGAAGCGCGCGGTATGCCGCCGCGTGCCACGCAGGCGGATGAGCGCCAGCGGCATGCGGTGCATGTTGCGGCGAGCGAGCCGATCCAGGCCCAGGGTCAGGTTGTCCAGCCGACTGCGGTCGAAGCCGGCCGCACTTGAGCTGACGTGGATCTGGCCGAATGCCAGCAGCCCCCAGTACAACACGAAATCGGAGGCGAAACTGGTGGGCACCGGCGGCTTTTCGACATGGTCGACGCGATGGCCGAGTTCTTCGAGCAGCCCGGCGGTCTTCAGCGTGAGTTCGCGGACCTCGGCGCTGCACTCGCTCAATAGCGAGCGGGTGATGACCGCGATCCTCAACCGCTGCTTACCCGCGTGCTTCACGTCCCCTATTGGCGGCAGTTTCGGCGAACGCCAGATGCGTTCGGCTTCCCGAAAAAAGGCCGCGGTGTCGCGCACCGATCGGGTGACCACACCGTTGGCGACGACGCGAATCGGCATTCGGCTGACCGCCTTATCCAGCGGAAGCCGACCACGCGACGGCTTCAGGCCGACAAGACCGTTGCAGGACGCGGGAATTCGAATCGAGCCACCGCCGTCGTTGGCGTGCGCGATCGGTACCGCACCGGCCGCGACAAAGGCCGCGGAGCCCGACGACGACGCGCCCGCGGTGTAATCGGTATTCCACGGGTTGCGGACCGGCCCGAGTCGCGGGTGTTCGGCCGAAGCGCTGAACCCGTACTCCGACATCTGCGTTTTGCCCAGCGGCGTCATCCCGGTGGCCAGATATAGCTGCGCGAACTCGCCGTCGAGGTCGACCGGGCGCGGTGCCCACGCGTCGCTGCCCAGCATCGTCGGCAGCCCCGCGACGTCGACGTTGTCCTTGATGAAAGTCGGCACCCCGCGGAAAAAGCCGGCCCGAACGGGCGCGGCTGCCTGGGCGCGGGCCCGGTCGAATGTCGGATACGCCAAGCCGTTCACGACGGGGTTGACGGCCTCGGTGCGGGCGATCGCCGCCTCAACGACCTCGGCCGGGCCTACCCGACCGGTGGTGAGCGCATCGGCAAGACCGACCGCGTCGAGGTCGCCGAGGGCGTCGTCACCGAACGCATGTACGTGTCGCATCTGCGCTGATGCTACTGCTGGCCGACCTCGAAGCGGACGAATCGCGTGACGCTGACGCCGGCCTCGTCGAGCAGCGCCTTGACCGTCTTCTTGTTGTCGGACACCGACGGCTGCTCGAGCAACACGACGTCCTTGAAGAACCCGTTCAGCCGGCCCTCGACGATCTTGGGCAGCGCCTGTTCGGGTTTGCCCTCCGCGCGTGACGTTTCCTCGGCGATGCGGCGTTCGCTGGCCACCACGTCGTCAGGCACGTCGTCGCGGGACAAATACCGCGCCTTGAGCGCGGCGATCTGCAGCGCGACGGCATGTGCAGCGGCTGTGCTTGTGTCCGGGTTACCATCCGGACCGTATTCCACCAGCACGCCGACGGCCGGTGGCAGGTCGGCAGCCCGCTTATGCAGGTACGTCTCCACCGTGCCGTCGAAGTAGGCGACCCGGCGCAATTCGAGCTTCTCGCCGATCTTCGCCGACAGGCCGGCGATGGCCTGCTCAACGGTTTGAGTACCGGGGGCTCGGCCAATAGGAGATGCCTTGAGCGCTTCGACGTCGGCGGCCTTGGACTTGCCGGCCGCCGCGACGATCTCGTCGGCGAGTTTCTGGAACTCGGCGTTCTTGGCCACGAAGTCGGTTTCGCTGTTCAGCTCGATCAGCGCCCCGTCCTTGGCCGCGATCAGACCCTCGGCGGTGGCACGCTCGGCGCGCTTGCCGACATCCTTGGCACCCTTGATCCGCAGCGCCTCGACGGCCTTGTCGAAGTCGCCGTCGGTCTCGGCCAGCGCGTTCTTGCAGTCGAGCATGCCGGCACCGGTGAGCTCCCGGAGCCGTTTGACGTCGGCAGCGGTGAAGTTCGCCAATGGTCAGCCTTCCTGTGAGGGGTCGGTGGTTGGTTCGGTTGCGCCTCCGGCGGCGGGGGCTTCTGCCGAAGCGGCGGCGGGGGCTTCTGCCGAAGCGGCGGCGGGGGCTTCTGCCGAAGCGGTGGCCGAGGCCAGCAGCTCTTGCTCCCATTCGGCGAGCGGTTCGGCGACTTCTGCCTGGGGCTTGCCGTCGCCGCGACCAAGACCGGCACGCGCCTGCAGGCCCTCGGCCACCGCCGACGCGATCACCTTGGTCAGCAGGGCCGCCGAGCGGATGGCGTCGTCGTTGCCCGGGATCGGGTAGTCGACCAGGTCGGGGTCACAGTTGGTGTCGAGGATCGCGATCACCGGAATGCCCAGCTTGCGGGCCTCACCGACGGCGATGTGCTCCTTGTTGGTGTCGACGACCCAGACCGCCGACGGGACCTTCGCCATGTCGCGGATACCGCCCAGGCTGCGGTCCAGCTTGTTCTTCTCGCGGGTCAGCATCAGGATTTCTTTTTTGGTGCGGCCCTCGAACCCGCCGGTCTGCTCCATCGCTTCGAGTTCCTTGAGCCGCTGCAGGCGCTTGTGCACCGTGGAGAAGTTGGTCAGCATGCCACCGAGCCAACGCTGGTTCACATACGGCATGCCGACGCGGGTCGCCTCGGCGGCAACGGCTTCCTGCGCCTGCTTCTTGGTGCCGACGAATAGCACCGAACCGCCGTGGGCGACGGTCTCTTTGACGAATTCGTACGCCTTGTCGATGAAGGTCAGCGTCTGCTGCAAGTCGATGATGTAGATGCCGTTGCGGTCGGTGAAGATGAACCGCTTCATCTTGGGGTTCCAGCGACGGGTCTGATGCCCGAAGTGGGTGCCGCTGTCAAGCAGCTGCTTCATGGTTACTACGGCCATGCTTGTGCCTTAACTGTGTCGGTTGTCGCCCGGCGTCGGGTGAGGACGGGCCCTGGTGTCTGCGGGATACCGGACCCGTCTTGCGACAGGACCGCGCGGCATCCGTTCGGCTGCAGACACGCGAAGTCAGCCCGTTGGTACAGGCTGCGCAGAGCAGTCTACACGCTGGTAGCAGGTGCTTTGTCCACAGGGCTGGCTGGCTGGGTTGCGCAGAACGCGCTGAACTGTGGCGATGCGGCGCGCCACTGTGCTACTGGTGATCGGCGCAGTGGCTTGCGCCGCCCCTGTCCGCGGCGACGACGCCCACCTGGACTGGCCTTTACGGCCACCACCTGCGGTGGCCCGGGTGTTCGACGCGCCCTCACCCGATTGGCAGCGCGGGCATCGGGGGGTGGACCTGGCTGGTCGCGCGGGGCAACCGGTATACGCCGCGCGCGACGGGACGGTGGTGTACGCCGGGACGCTGGCCGGCCGGCCGGTGGTGTCGATCGCTCATCCCGGCGGGTTGCACACCAGCTATGAGCCGGTGCACGCCGCCGTCCGGGTCGGGCAGCGGGTGACCGCTGAGACGGTGATCGGCGAATTGGCCAGCGGGCACCCGGGCTGTGCGGCCGAGGCGTGCCTGCACTGGGGCGCGATGTGGGGTTCGGCGTCACGCGCCGACTACGTCGACCCGCTGGGATTGCTGGCCTCGACGCCGGTGCGGCTCAAGCCGCTGCGCGGCTAGCGCGAGCAGCCCCCTAGGCCCGCGGGTGGGCCTGGTCGTGCACCTTGCGTAGCCGGGCAACCGTGACGTGGGTGTAGAGCTGGGTGGTGGCCAGGCTGGAATGGCCGAGCAACTCCTGCACAACGCGCAGGTCAGCCCCGCCTTCGAGCAGGTGGGTGGCCGCGCTGTGTCGCAGCCCGTGCGGCCCCATGTCGGGTGCGCCGTCCACTGCGGCGACGGTCTGGTGCACGACGGTGCGGGCCTGGCGCACGTCGAGCCGCCGACCGCGCGCGCCCAGCAGCAGCGCCGGCCCGGAGCCGGCGGTGGCCAGCGCGGGCCGCCCGTCGGCCAGCCAGGCGCTCAACGCTTCGGCAGCCGGTTCCCCGAACGGCGCCGTGCGCTGCTTGTCGCCCTTACCCAACACGCGCAGCACCCGATGCCCGGTGTCGACGTCGTCGATGTCCAGGCCGCAGAGCTCGCTGACCCGGATGCCGGTCGCATACAACAACTCCACGATCAGCCGGTCGCGCAGCGCGAGCGGATCACCTTGCTGGCAACCAGATTTCGCGGCTGACATGGCGGCAAGGGCCTGGTCTTGCCGCAACACCGCGGGCAGCGTGCGGCGGGTCTTCGGCAGCTGTAGTCGGGCAGCCGGGTCGTCGGTCAGCAGGCCCTGTCGCACCGCCCACGCGGTGAACGCCTTCACCGCCGAGGTGCGGCGCGCCAACGTGGTCCGGGCAGCGCCGGCGCCGGCGCCGGCGGCCAGCCAGGACCGCAGCACCGGCAGGCTCAGCCCACGCAGGCCGGTCCCGGGTGCGCGTCGGTCCAGGAAGTCGAACAACGACCGCAGATCGCCCAGGTAGGCACGACGGGTATGGGCCGAGCGGCCGCGCTGCAGCGCTAAGAAGTCGTCGAACTCCTCGAGAATCGCCTCCACTACCCCACCGTCGCAGACAGCGGCGGTCCGGCTCAGCTGACGCGCCGCACGGCGTCGGGAGTGAGATCGGCCAGTGATGCGTATCCGTCGACAGCCATGGTCAGGTCGGCTTCGGCCAGCAGCGCGCGCAGCACGTGCACGATGCCGTCGACGCCGCCTAACGCCAGACCGTAGGCATAGGGTCGCCCGATGCCTACGGCGGTCGCGCCGAGCGCGAGGGCTTTGACGACGTCGGCGCCGCTGCGGATGCCCGAGTCGAACAGCACCGGCAGCCCGTCGGCAGCCTCGACCACACCCGGCAGGCAGTCCAGCGCGGGCAAGCCGCCGTTGGCCTGCCGGCCGCCGTGATTGGAGCAGTAGATGCCGTCGACGCCGCCGTCTTTGGCGCGACGCGCATCGTCGGGGTCGCAGATGCCCTTGACGATCAGCGGCAGCCTGGTCAGCGAGCGCAGCCAGGGAAGGTCGTCCCAGGTCAGCGGGTTGCCGAAGACCTGCGCCCAGCGCAGCACGACGGCCTGCGGGTTCTCCTCGGGTGATGCCGGCAGGCTCGCACAAAACACCGGGTCGCTGGTGTAGTTGCTCAGGCAATGTCCGCGTAGCTGCGGGAAGTTCGCGGTGCTCAGGTCGCGGGGGCGCCAGCCGGGCACCCAGGTGTCGAGTGTGACGACGATGCCCTTGAAGCCGGCCGCCTCGGCGCGATGCACCAGGCTGGCGGCCAGGTCACGGTCGGTCGGCGTGTAGAGCTGGAAAAACCCTGGGGTGTCGCCGAACTCGGCGGCGACATCTTCGAGCGGGTCGGCCGTCAACGTCGACATCACCATTGGGACCCCGGTGCGGGCAGCGGCACAGGCGGTGGCCACGTCGCCGTGGCCGTCCTGGGCGCAGATGCCGATCACACCGATCGGCGCCATGAATATCGGCGATGGCAGCGTCAGCCCGAACAGCTCAACCGACAGGTCGCGTTCCTTGGCGCCGACGAACATCCGGGGCATCAGCCCCCATCGCTCGAACGCGGCGCAGTTGGCCCGCTGAGTGCGCTCGTCGCCGGCGCCGCCGGCGACATACGACCATACCCAGGGTGGCAGCGCCGCTGCGGCTTTGGCCTCCAGTTCGGCATAGGCCATCGGCAGCGACGGCACCACTCCGGAGAGGCCCTGCAGGTAGATCTCGAACTGGTAATCCGCAAATGCCATAGAAGTCAGAATGCCAGTCGGCGATCAGTCAGCTTCGCCAGCTGCCGCCTCGGCGGCCGCGAGTTCTTTTTTCCACTGCCGGAACGTCTCTTCGGTGCGGCCGCGCCGCCAGTAACCCGAGATCGACGCCCACTTCGGATCCACTTCGCGGTCTTTGCGGATATAGGGCCGAATGTTGTGCATGACCGCTTGCGCTTCACCGTGGACGAAGACGTGTACCTGCCCGGGAAGCCACCGGGCCGACTTGACCGCATCGATCAACGGCGCGTGGTCGCCGGCTCGATCCTCGCTGACCAGATCGGCTCGCCCGCCGCGGTAAATCCAATTGATCCCGACGCCCTCGGGTGCGGTCAGCGGGATTTCGTTCTCCGGTCCGGCGATCTCGATGAACGCCTGGCCAATGGCGTTGGGCGGCAGCGCTTCCAGCGCGACGCTGATGGCCGGCAAGGCAGTCTCGTCACCGGCCAGCAGGTGCCAGTCGGCAGCGGGATCCGGGCTGTAGGCGCCACTGGGACCCATCAGGCACACCGGCTGGCCGGGCTCGGCCGCCGCGGCCCACGGGCCGGCCGCGCCGTGCTCACCGTGCACGAGGATGTCGATGGCCAGCTCGCGGGCGACCGGGTCGGCACGCCGCACGGTCATGGTCCGCACCACCGGCTGCTTGGTGACAGGTAGGTCGGCGAAGCTATCCAGCGTCAAGGGTTGCGGCAGGCTCGCCACATCGACGTCGTCAGCGACGAATACCAGTTTGACGTAGGAGTCGGTGAACTTGCTGGCCTTGAAGGTGTCGAAACCGTTGCCGCCGAGAACAACCCGGACCATATGCGACGCGAGTTCTTCGCGGCGCACCACTTCGAAGGTATGCACTGGTCGACCGGCCACGCGATTCTCCCCTCTTTTCGACCCTTCAGGACCCTTCAGAGCTGACCCCGCCGACTATACGAGCTGCGGACGATTCGCCAGCGGCCATCGTGTCGCTCGGCCAGGCCTGCGACCTCCAGCATCGCCAGCGGCGCCAGTGTTCGCGTCGGCTCCAGCGCGGCGGCGACGGCGATCTCGTCGACCGTGGCCAGCCCACGCCCCGGCAGCGCCTCGTACACCTGACGCTCGGCGTCGCTGAGGCCGTCCAGCGGCGTTGCCGGACGGGGCTGCTCCGGCGCCAGCTCGCCGATGGAACCCACCAACTCGACGATGTCCTCGGCGCGAGTGATCACCTCCGCGCCGCCGCGCAGCAGGACGTGGCATCCCGTCGACGCCGAGGAGGTCACCGGCCCGGGCACCGCGCCGACCACCCTGCCCAGCGCCCGCGCCCACGCGGCGCTGTTCGCCGCGCCACTGCGCAAACCGGCTTCCACCACCACCGCTGCGCCGGCAAATGCCGCAACCAACCGATTGCGGGTCAGGAACCGATGCCGTGCAGGCCGCACGCCCGGCGGATATTCCGTGATCAACAAGCCGTTGCTGCCGATCCGATGCAGCAAGCCGGAATGCCCAGCGGGATAGGGGATATCAAGCCCACCCGCCAAGACCGCCACAGTGACGCCCTCGGCTGCGAGCGCGCCACGGTGGGCCGCGCCGTCGATGCCGTAGGCCCCACCGGAGACCACCGCGACGTCCTGCTCGGCCAGCCCGGTCGCCAGGTCGCCAGCGACGTGCTCGCCGTAGCGGGTGGCCGCTCGCGTTCCGACAACAGCGGCCGCCCGCTGCGCCGTCTCGTCGAGCCGCGCCGGCCCCTTCGCCCACAACACCAGTGGCGGCCTGCCCTGTGGCTTCGCCGCGACCGCGACGCTGCTGAACGCGGCGACGGCCAGCATTGGCCACTCGTCGTCGTCCGGCGTGATCAGCCGACCGCCGCGACGTGCAAGCAATTCGAGATCATCCGCGACCCGGTCGATTTCGCGCCTCGCTTCGGTGTGGTGGGCCAGGTTGTCGTCGACCTGACCCCGTCGCACCCGTTCGGCCGCTTCTACCGGCCCGACACGACCCACCAGCACGGCCAATTCAGCGCAGGGTGGTTCGGCCACCCGAGACAAGTAGGCCCATGCACGCAACGCCAGATCGGTCATCGCGCGGCTCCGCACTGCCGAAAGCTCAGCGCGACCGCCACTTCATCGCGTCCCGGCGACGTGCGGCCGGCCAGGTCGGCCAATGTCCAGGCGACTCGCAATGTCCGGTCGACGCCGCGGATGCTGAGCAGACCGCGTTCCAGCGCGCTGCTCAGCGGCTGCATCGCCGCGCCGCCGAGGCGGAACCGGCGCCGCAGCAGTGTCCCGCTGACCTCGGCGTTGGTGTTGAATCGGTGTGGACGCCAACGCTGCATCGCCGCCTCGCGGGCCGATGCCACCCTGCTGCGGACCTGAGCCGTCGACTCGGCCTCGGTGGTCGCGAACGCGCTCATCCGCACCGGATGCATCTCGACTCGCAAGTCGACGCGGTCCAGCAGCGGCCCGGACAACCGGCCCAGGTAGCGGCGTTTGACCGCTGCCGCGCAGATGCAGTCACGCGGATCCGCCGGCGCGCAGGGGCACGGGTTGGCGGCCATAATCAGTTGAAAGCGGGCGGGATAGCAGGCCACCCCATCGCGGCGGGCCAGGCGGATCTCGCCGTCCTCCAATGGAGTTCGCAGGGCCTCCAATACGTTGACGCTGATTTCGGCGCATTCGTCGAGGAACAACACCCCACGATGCGCCCGGCTGACGGCGCCGGGCCGTGCCATTCCCGATCCGCCACCGACCAACGCTGCGACGCTGGAGTTGTGGTGCGGCGCAACGAACGGCGGCCGGGTTATCAGCGGTGTGGCATCCGACAGCAGTCCGGCCACCGAGTGAATAGCGGTGACCTCCAACGACTCGCTGTCCGACAGTGACGGCAGCAGTCCCGGAAGACGTTGTGCCAGCATTGTTTTGCCCACACCCGGTGGCCCGGTGAGCATCAGATGGTGCGCCCCGGCGGCGGCCACCTCGACGGCGAAGCGGGCCTGGGCCTGTCCCACCACGTCGGCCAGATCCGCGGGCGGCCCGGCCTCCGGAACTACTCCGCTGATCCGCTCGTCTAACTGCGCCGACCCGCTGAGCCAGTTCTGTAGCTGCGCCAGCGTGCGCACGCCCCAGATCTCGATGCCGTCGACCAGGCTGGCTTCAGGCAGGTTGTCCACCGGAACCACCGCGGCTTTCCAGCCCTCCCCTCTGGCCGCCAGCACCGCCGGCAGCACGCCGCGCACCGGCCGAACCCGTCCGTCGAGAGCCAATTCACCCAACAGCACGACGGTCTCCAGTTGTCGCCACGGCGTCTTGCGCTGCGCCGACAACACTGCGGCCGCTAAGGCCAGGTCGTATACCGAGCCCGTCTTCGGCAGCGTTGCCGGTGAAAGCGCCAGCGTGAGGCGAGACATCGGCCAGCGGTTGCTGCAGTTGGTGATCGCCGCCCGGACCCGGTCTCGCGACTCCTGCAACGCGGCATCGGGCAGCCCCACCAGATGCACGCCCGGCAGGCCCGAGGTGATGTCGGCTTCGATTTCCACGATCGCGCCGTCCAGCCCCAGCACCGCGACCGAGAACGCCCGCCCCAGCGCCATCAGCCGATCCCCTGCAGGTGACTGATTTCCGGGGTTCGACATCGGCCGACGCGAACCCCGATCACATCGATGCGGACAGCGGCCCAACGCTGCTCCTGACCGGCGAGCCACATCGCGGCCAGCCGACGCAATCGGCGCGCTTTCTGCTCGGTCACCGCTTGCGCCAGACCGCCAAAACCGTCACCGGTGCGGGTTTTCACTTCGACAAACACCACGGTGTTGGTGGTCGAGTCAACGGCGATCACATCCAGCTCGCCGTACCGGCAGCGCCAATTGCGGGCCAATATCCGCAGTCCCAGCCCGGTCAGGTGATCGGTGGCCAACTGCTCACCGAGCGCCCCGATTTCGGCCCGCGTGAACATCGTCATGCGGCCACCTTGCGGCAGTGCACCGACGCGGATATCCGTCGCGCTGCAGTCGAGCCGGGACGGTGGCCGGTTATCCCCAGTTGCGCGGCAATCCACAGCTGGCGCGACTCGACGCTTCGCCCTAGTACCGGTGATGTGCGATGCGCGGCCCGCTGTCGCCGTGGTCGTCGACAGCGGCCAGTGCGGGCACCATTTCGCTTGTCACCAGGCCTTGCTCGCGAGTGATTTCGTCGACTACGTCAAAGGACGCGGCGATGTTGTTCGGGGTGTCGATGATGATCGTCACGACCGGGACATGCCGGCTCAATGAGAGCAGCTTGTCACCGTGCGGGGCGTGATCGCCGTGGAAGCCCCAGATTCCGCGCAACACGGTTGCCCCGTGTGACGACTCGTGTTTCCGGAGTCGGTGAATTAGCGCACGGTGAATCGGCATCCCGTCGCAACGTGCAGATTCCGAGGAGTAGACCATCAACTTCTGCCAGAGCGCCAAACCGTGCTCGTCGGTTCCTGGCAAAGCGTGCGGTCGCTCCAAGAGTTCGCCGTCGCGCTTGCACACCCGGACCCGTTCCAGCGTGACGACGGGCCGCCGGAGCAGCCCGCCAATCTCGGGCAGCAGCCGGCCGATCCGCTCGCCGCTGCCGACGGCGATGATCATCATCGGAACGTCGGCGTTGCGGCCGAAGAACTGTGCTCGCTCACGTTGGCCACGAGCCGTGCCGTCGACGCCCAAGAAAACTGATGCGCCGGCGAGTTGGCGCCGGTAGAGCAGATCACAGAGCGCAATGTAGGCGGGCACGCCGTACAGCCGCTCCTTGCGGCCGACGTAGATCGTCAGCCTGGTTTCCTCGGGATATTGGTCGGACAGCTCGATGCTGTGGATGTCGTCACGCAACAACCGCGCACGCTCCAGGCTGATCAGGCCGCGCTTTTCGAGGGCCAGTATGGGTTCGATCAATCCCTCGATGACTGGCTTGGCGTCCACCGCGATCACTGCGACAGCGGGGTCCTCCGACAGGCTCAGGGACTGATCAGTTCTGAACTGATGCCGGGAACCGAAGCCGGCGATCCCGCGGAGCACGATGCTGGTCGCGACCCGTCGTTGTTCGTACAGACCGAGCATGGCCTCGGCCACGAAGCGGTGGCCGACGCGTTGACGCTCATCGAAGTACGTGATCAGCTTGAGGCATTCTTCATCCGCCGCTACCTCCGTTGCAGTACAGCCGTTTTCATGTCGGTCGTTTAGTTCAGAGCGCCCCGCTGAGCGCACTTGCCTTGGGTGAAACCGTGCAGAGTGGCCGAGCATGCTGGTAGGTTAGTCAAGACGGCGGTGGGGCCCGCCACAACCGCGCGTCTGATATGGACGGCCAACGGTCCCTACGCAACTGATGAAGGTCGATCCGGCCGCAGTACCACTGCGCCGGATCGATCCCCGACGCGGAGGAACTTAAGTGGCCGTTAAGTTTTCGTCGATCTCGGCGATAGAAATTCTCGACTCGCGCGGTCGGCCCACGTTGTCGGTGTGTGCCGGGCTGTCGGATGGAAGGCAGGTGCGTTCCGGCGTGCCCTCCGGGGCGTCCACCGGCAGCCGGGAGGCCGTGGAGTTGCGCGACCATGACGAGCGCTACGGGGGCCTGGGTGTGCTCAATGCGGTGGCCGGGGTCAACGGGCCGATCGCCGAGGCGCTGACGAGTCGGCCGTTCAGCAGGCTGGACGAGGTTGATCAGACCTTGTGCGAGCTGGATGGCACCCCCGACAAGTCGCGGTTGGGCGCCAATGCGATCGTCGGTGCATCGATGGCTGCCGCCCAGGCGTTTGCGCTGGAGGCAGGACAACCGTTGTGGCAGTGGTTGATTCCCAAAGGGGTGGATCCGAGGCTTCCGATTCCGCACTTCAATGTCATCAACGGCGGCGCCCACGCCATAAATGGTCTCGGCTTTCAAGAATTCATGATCGCCCCGCTCGGGGCGCCGTCGCTGCAGGAAGCGGTCCATGCGGGCGCAGAGGTGTACCGGCGCCTCCGCTCGACGTTGGCCGACCGTAACCTCGCGACGGGGTTGGGTGACGAGGGTGGTTTTGCACCCAATGTCGACGGCGCAGATGAGGCGTTGGAACTGCTCACCAAGGCCATCGGTGATGCCGGCTACACCGCAGGGCGCGATGGTGTCGCGATTGCGCTGGACCCGGCCGCCAGTGAATTCCACCACGACGGCCGCTACCGGTTGGGCTGGCAATCGTTGTCCAGCGACGAGCTGATCGACCGCTACACGAGCATCGTCGACAGGTTCCCGGTGTGGAGCATCGAAGACGGTATGGGCGAGCACGACACCGCTGGCTGGCAGAAGCTGACTGAGGCATTGGGTCATCGGGTGCAGCTGGTCGGCGACGACAATTTTGTGACCAATCCAGAACTCATCGCATCCGGAGTGCGCGCCGGTATCGCCAACGCTGCTCTGATCAAGGTCAACCAGATCGGGACGGTCACCGAAACCCTTGAGGCACTCAAGGTTTGCCGAAGTGCAGGTTACGGTGCGATGATTTCGCATCGTTCGGGTGAAACCGACGATTCGTTCATCGCCGATCTGGCGGTGGCGTCGGGTTGCGGTCAGATCAAGTCGGGCGCCCCAGCCCGCGGCGAACGCGTGGCCAAATACAATCGTCTCCTCGAAATCAGCGCAGCGACACCGGATCTGGCGTTCGGCCTGCCGGCTCATTGATTTCCCTGACCTCATGATGTCGCGATCACCACGGCCAATACGGCGAGGACCGCGATCAGCATGTAAGTCATGTAAGCATCGAGACGGCCCGACTGTAGCCGTCGGGCAAACGCGGCACCGCCACCAACGTCGCGATCAGCGGCCGGTAGAAAAATCGCTCGACAAGATCGACGACGTCGACGCGGTAGGTGAACAAACCGGAGACCGCCCGGTCGCCGCTGGGTTCAGCCGACGTCTCGATCAGCTCAGACCTGGTCAGGAGCACATTGGACAAAACGTTGCGTACCGGGTTCGCGTAGGCGAAGGACGTGTAGCCCAGCCCGCGGTCGACACCTGGTGACGCCGACGACCACGGCCTCACCCGACGGGCGCGGAAGGGGTTACGGCCGGCGAACAACGTCGCGAACCCGGCTATAGCCGCCGCCATCAGCGGTAGCACGATCCATAGCCAACTCGAGCCAACTCGGCGGCAGGGCCGAAAAATCGTCGAACACCGGCTGCAGCACCCACGGTTTCGCGTTGGCGCCTGCTGCCTGGTCAGCGGCAGCCCCGCCAAAGTCAGCGATCCGATCGCCAAACCCGCGCCGGCCCAGGGTAATCGGCGCACAATGCCGCCCAGCCGAATCGAGATCGGTGGTACCGGCGACGTGTTCGATCGTCGATGCCGACACGAACAGCAACGTCTCGCCAAGCGCGTGGGCCATCACCTGCGCAGTGCCGGCCACCAGCCCGGCCGCGACCAACTTCGGCTGGCCAACTGACGCGCCCACCAGCGCAACGCCGAATCCGGTGGTGATCACACCGGCGTTCTCCACACTCGACCACGAGATCAACGCCGCAAGGTCAGGATTGACTGCGGCACCTGCCATTATGGCGCGAGCCGGACCCGGAGCCGCGGCGTAGCCGCGTGGCATCCAGATGTGCGCCGGAACCAGTCCGACCTTGACACCCTAGGCTTGGGGCCCAGGTGATGGGTCTCCGCCCGGGTACGTAACCACGACCCGAACCGCCGTCCAGGCTGATGGTTCCTGCAGGAGCGTAATGCGGGAGGTTGTCGTGGTTTTAGTTGTCGGATACGACCGCCACCCAGCCAGCAGGGCCGCGCTGGTGTTCGCGGGCGAACTCGCTGGCGCCCTGAACGCGCCACTGCACGTCGTTCATGTCGTTGACGACGCCGATACCGCGCCGCCGAATTCCACCAGTCGTGACGTGGATCTCGATGCCGAATGCCGGCATGTCGCAGATGCCCTCGGTGATGTGCAGTGCACCTATCACCGCCTCCGGGGCGATTCCGCGTCGGTCTTGCTGCAAGCGGCTAGACAACACGGAGCCTCGATGCTGATTGTCGGTCGACCTGAACAAGGCATCGGCGCGGCATTCGGGCACATGATCACAGGGAATGTTGCGCGAAACTTGTTGCGCTGCGGTGACCGTCCCGTTGTGGTGGTTCCTCCGTTTGGAACGGTCCCGCGATGACCGCGGCCGTTGATCGTGTTTTTCTCGCCCGGCACGGTCGCACGGCGCTCAACGCGCAGGGGCGGCTGCGTGGGCTCAGCGACCCTCCATTGGACGAGGTCGGGATTGTTGAGGCGGCTCGGCTCGCCGATGCGCTCGTGCCCAAGCACCCCACCGCGGTCATCTGCAGTCCGCTGCAACGAGCCGTCGCCACCGCACACGCGATTGGTGCGGCCTGCGGTGCGACGGTGACCGTCGAGCATTCTTCGAGCTGGTGGCCGACTATGGTCCCGGACCGCTGGTCATGGTGTCCCACGATGCGTTCAACCGCGCGCTGCTTGGACAGCTTGACCCCGCGCTCGGCGATGTGCGTCAGCGAACCGCGTGCTGGAACCAGCTCAGCCTGGTCGACGGTGCGTGGCGGGCGGACGCCTACGACCAGGTCGCGGACCAACCGCTTCGGTCGTCGCGGTGACCCGGGCCGCTGAAATATGTCATCAGCAGGTCTTCTGCCTTATGGTATTGCAGCGAATCCACCCATAACCGGTGCACCACCAGCTGTTCTCGGTGGTGCGCACGGCCACCCGGGGTCGCAACGTAGCCGCCGACATCGGCACTTGCCAGCAAACCCAACACCGCGTCGATATCGTCTGCGTCCAGATCGGCCAATTCCGCCCACGCACTGGCCCATACTCCGTTGTCGATACCGCCTGGCGGTAACCAGAACATCACATCGAATCGCGCCGGATCCCTGATCGGGCGGAACGGCGAACTCACGACGACCCTGGGGAAGCGTTATCGGACATGCTTTCTCGTCCTGGCTCGTTATCATAGGGACTATCGGCGATGTCCGCGGTTTGGGCGAGTCCCTCCGCCTATCGGTATCATTCCGCTTGCGGCGATGTTTGCCAATGGTTACATACGTGACGTTGCATTTGGGGTTAACCCACCGTTAGCATCGCGTTGAGGCGATGAGGCCCGCCTTTAACCGCCGCACCGGCTGATGGCTTCTACCGCGAGCATGCTTGGGGTAGAAGGCGGGGTGGGGCGGTTAGGGCAGAATCTGATCCTCGTTGAAGCGACTACTGGACATTCGCGGCTGCAACACGCCTGGTCGTCTCTCATCTCACCGTTTGGGACCGATGCCGCACCGCAGGTTTCAACAGTGCTGGGATAGGGCCAGATTTGGTGGCCGATCGCTGGCTCGAGCGGCGTGTCCAACGTATTCGTCCATCAGGATGGTATTCACACGTCATGTGCGCGGTCACGGTCACTGCGACTCCGGTTTAGCACTTCATGCTAGCGAGCACACCAGATGGCCCGTTATTCGACCATATGAATAGTCAACCGTATTTGATACCTGTGGAAAGGAAAACGGATGTCGTTCGTCACCACGCAACCGGAAGCCCTTGCCGCGGCGGCCGCCAACTTGGCTGCTCTCGGCTCGACGATGAGCGCCCAGAACGCCGCCGCGGCGCCGCCGACCGCCGGCGTCGTACCTGCAGCCGCCGACGAGGTCTCGGCGTTGACGGCGGCTCAGTTCGCCGCCCACGCGCAGATGTATCAGGCGATGAGCGCCCAAGCCGCGGCGATCCACGAGAGGTTCGTCTCAACACTGAGAGCCAGCGCTAGCTCTTATGCGGCCACCGAGGCCGCGAACGCCGCGGCTGCCCTCTGAGGAAGGTCTGCTGGTGCTGGATTTCGGAGCATTACCACCGGAGATCAACTCTGCCAGAATGTATTCCGGCGCCGGCTCCGGCCCGATGCTGGTCGCCGCAGCCGCCTGGGACACGCTGGCCGCAGAGCTGTCGTCGACGGCCGCGCGCTACGGATCCGCCATTACGGAGCTGACCAGCGGCCAGTGGCGGGGACCCTCGTCGATGTCGATGGCGGCGGCGGCGGCGCCGTATGTGGCCTGGCTGCAGGCTACCGCGGCCCAGGCCGAGCAGACCGCTGCGCAGGCCAAGGACGCGGCGGCGGCCTACGAGCTCGCGTTCGCGATGACGGTGCCGCCACCGGTGATCGCGGCCAACCGCAGCCAGTTGATGGTGTTGGTCGCGACGAACTTCTTCGGGCAGAACACACCGGCCATCGCGGCCACCGAGGCGCACTACGTGCAGATGTGGATCCAAGACGCTGTGGCCATGTACGGATACGCGGGGTCTTCTGCGGCGGCAGCTAGATTGAACCCGTTCAGCCAGCCGCCGCCTACCACCGATCCGGCAGGGCTGACCGCCCAATCCGCCACTGTCGCCCACGCCGTCGCCAGCTCAGCCGGTAGTCAACCGACAGCGCTGACGCAGCTGACATCCACACCACCTGCGCTGGGACAACTCGCCGCGCCCGCCGCCGACCCACCGGGCCTGTCGTCGATCATCTCGTTCCTGATGTCTCCAGAGGTCGGCTTCGTGGTTGATCTCTACCTATGGGGAATCAATACCCCAAGGATCACCAACATGGGGATCGGTTGGGGTGGCAGCTCGGTTGCATCGGGGCGCAGCATCCTCATCACCAACGAACGGGTCGCATTTCAACGTCAGGGGGATGCGAAGAAGCTGCCGGGATTCGAGCCGATCACCGCGGGCTGGACAAGTCCGGGCATGCCGGGCGGCACAGCAGTGTCGGCGGGAATGGGGCGAGCGAGCCCGCTCGGGTCGTTGTCGGTGCCGCCTAGCTGGGTTGGCGCCGTTCCAGAGGTACGGCCAGTTGCCTTGGCGTTACCCGACTCCGGCGCCACCGTCACAGCTGAGGCTTCCGGACAAATGCCTCAAGTCCCCGGTAGCTCATTTAGCCAGGCGGTTCTTGGGACTCTTTCCCGAGACGTTGCTCCCCCGCGGCAACCGAAGACTCGTCCGATCATCGTGCGCTCGCCAGCCGCCGGATAACACCGCAGGAACACCCATGACGCACACGCATATGACAAATCGAACACGAAGACACCACCGCCGCCGATCAACCCCAACCCGGCCGTTGCACGTTGAGAAAGGCTGTTAGACATGGACTTTGGAGCGCTTCCCCCGGAAATCAACTCGGCCAGGATGTATTCCGGCCCCGGCCCCGGGTCAATGCTGGCCGCCGCCAACGCCTGGGACGAACTCGCCGGCGAGCTGAATTCGTCGGCCGCCACCTACCGCTCGGTGATCGCCGGTCTGGCCGTGGACGGATGGCAGGGCCCATCGTCGATCATGATGTCCGAAGCGGTTTCACCCTATATTGCGTGGATGCACAGCACCGCCGCGCAGGCCGAGCAGACCGCCGCCCACGCCAGAACAGCGGCAAGCGCCTACCAGTCCGCGTTTGCGATGACCGTGCCCCCGCCGCTCGTCGCGGCCAACCGCACCCAATTGACGTCGCTGATCGCGTCGAACTTCTTCGGGCAGAACAGCCCGGCGATCGCGGCCACCGAAGCCGCCTACGACGAGATGTGGGCTCAGGACGCCTCGACAATGTATGGTTACGCCAACTCCTCGGCGGCCGCGACGCGGTTCACGCCGTTCGCCCAGCCACCGGCTACCACTAATCCAGCCGGGCAGGGCGCCCAAGCCGCTGCGGTCGCTCAGGCCGCCAGTGCGCCCGCCGCCAACCAAGCACAGACGCTCTCGCAGCTACCCACCACACTGCAAGGACTGGCCGCTCAACCATCGGCGGGCTCCTTGAACCTGTTCGACCTTTTCACGTTGTTTGGCGCCGACGCGATAGACAGCGGAAGCGCAGCCGCATCCTCTACCAGCTCCTCGTTTTCCGGGGCGTCGATGAACGTCACGAACAACGCCATTTCGATCGCCGCCCAACGCGACGCCTTTCAGGGAGTCGGACCATTCTTGGGGGGCCCGCTTCCCCCACCGCCATCTGCGCTGTCCGCGAACCTCGGCGGGCCAGCGGTTTCGGCGGTGGTCGGGCGCGCCAGTTTGGTCGGCACATTGTCGGTACCGCAAACCTGGGCAGCCACCGCCACCCCTGCGGTCAACCCGGCAGCGCTCGCTCTGCCAAATCCCGCAACCGCACCGATACCCTACGATGCGGTGTCCCAAAGCATCTTCGGTGAGTCGCTGCTAGGCACGCTGGCCGGGCGCGGTGTCAGCAATGTCGCCGCCAAGCTGCGCACCCCCAGCGTCGTACCCAAGTCGCCGTCGGCCGGATGACACACCAGAGGCGATGCCACCCTGACGACACTGCTGAGGAGCGGCAACGTCTAGCGTACGATGGAACAAACCAGGCGATGAAGCTCGCCTCGACCGCCGCACCGGCTGATGGCTTCTACCACGTGAGTGATCCGCGGTAGAAGGCAGGTGAGGCGAAGAATGTCGTCCTTCACGAGCATCCTGTTTCCTGGGCCGCAAGCAGAACCCGATATCGACGCCGCTCCTGATTGCTTCGCTGATCTGCACCTCGACGAAATCGTCGCTGCGGCGACCATCGGAGATATCAATGAGCACCTGAAGAAGTTCTTCCACGCGCCGTTGCACGAGATTTCCACCATCGACTACCGCCACCGGCTATTCCACGACCTCGAACGCGAGCAAACACGTGAGCCCATCCAAAGATTTGTCGACGGCATACGCACGACGAGACGCGAAGTCAGCCGGGCTGCAAAGCTGTGGCACCCGCTGCAACAGCAGGGGTGGCTCGCCCACGCCGTCGAATCCTGTTGCGGGGCAATAACGCAGCTTCGCGACGGCCTCACTGGCGTAGAGCTCGCTTCGCAAGGGTTGCAGAGCTTTTTCGACCACGTGGTCGATTACACCGACAGCGACACCTTCCGCAAACTGACGGCCGACACCGCGGCACTGCATACCCAGCTGCACGAGGTCCGCTACACGGTGCATATCCAGGGACTGCGGGTCCACGTCGAAAAGTTCAAGGACCAGAGCGATTACAGCGTGGAGGTGGTGCAGACTTTCGACCGATTCGCCACCGAGGTGCGTGACGACTACCGCGTGCCGTTCGAGAACTACCCCGACATGAACCACGTCGAAGAACAAATCCTCGAATGCGTCGCCAAACTCTACCCCGAAACATTTAGCCTGCTTGCCGCCTACTGCGACTGCAACGAACACTTCATCGAACCGACGATCGCCCGGTTCGAGCGCGAGGTCCGTTGCTATCTCGCCTATCTGGAATTTGTCCACCGCTTGGGCTCCGCCGGGTTGGCCTTCACCTATCCCGAGGTAACGGCCGAACCTGGAAGCCTCTCAGTCGAAAACGGCTTTGATCTGGCACTGGCAGTCAAGTCCGTCGCTGCCGATAAACCCGTCATAGCCAACGACTTCCACTTGTCGGACGTTGAGCGGGTCTTGGTTGTGACCGGGCCCAACCAGGGCGGGAAGACAACCTTCGCCAGAACCATCGGACAGTGCGTCTACCTCGCGTCGCTCGGCTGCCCGATACCTGCCAGACACGCGAGCGTGATGCTTCCCGACCGCATATACACCCACTTCGAACGGCAAGGGACGTTGGCGACGCTGCACGGCAAGTTCGACGAAGAACTTGCCCGGATGAATGCCATCGCCGATGGCATCACCCCGACATCATTGCTACTCTGCAACGAATCCTTCGCATCCACCAACGAGCGCGAGGGATCGGAGATCGCGCGCGGCATCGTTTACGCCATGATCGAAAGCGGCGTGAAAGTCATTTACGTGACCCACCTTTATGACCTGGCCAGCAGCCTCTACGCACGCCACAACCCCGCCGACTTGTTCCTGCGAGCCGAACGACGTCCCGATGGCGCACGAACGTTTCGGCTGATGCCGGGTGAACCCGAACCCACCAGCTACGGGGAGGATTCGTTTCGGCGTGTTTTCGGCGTGCCCGCGGGTATTCGGGGCAACCACATGCCAGCCCGCTGATCACACAGAGCAGTCGGCGCGGCGCGCTGCGCAGGCACCCGTCGACGAGAAAGGATTACGACGATTGGCAAGCTATGACTACCGCGCATTGGCCGCGGTCTTCGCCGGTGGCGTGGTGGGCACCCTGGCCAGGAGCGCAGTCACGGCCCTCATGCCAGCCCCCGAGCCGACGCGCTGGCCGTGGTCGACATTCACTGCGAACATCGTCGGCGCATTCCTAATCGGCTACTTCACCACCCGGTTACTGGAGCGGTTGCCTGTGTCAAGCTATCGTCGACCCTTCCTCGGCACCGGGGTGTGTGGCGGCTTCACCACATTTTCGACCATGCAGGCCGAAATCCTGGCGATGATCGAACATGGGGAATACGGCCTAGCCGTGAGCTATAGCGTCGCAAGTATCGTATTGGGTTTGCTGGCGGTATATGTGGCCACTGCAGCAGTGCGCCGTGCACAGGTGCTGTGATGACCATCCCGATAGGTGTGTTGATCGCAGGCGGGGTAGGCGGAATGCTGCGTTTTCTGGTGGACGCCGCCGTGGGCCACAGAGTCAAGCGGTCATTTCCGTTCGGCACGCTAACGGTGAACACAAGTGCCTCAGTGCTGATGGGCCTCGTCACCGGCTTCTCCTTCGGGCTGAGCGACCACGCCCTTGCCGCTATCGGTGGATACAGCACGTTCTCCACCTGGATGTTGGAAACCCAACGGCTCGAAGAGGAGCGGCAACTTGGCACCGCCCTCGCGAATATCGTCGTCAGCATGGTCCTTGGTCTAGCGGCAGCGTTGCTCGGCCAATGGATCGCCGCCACGGTGCTCGGGCACCCGATCGGGGAACGACTGTGAACCAACCGGCCTGGAAGCTCAGCGCTTACTTCCCCGAGCGCCTACGTACCGTCACCGATGGCACGGGCGCCGCCCGGCCCGGGTTTCTGGCCGATCACGTACTGAACCTGTTCGATGACCGCGAAGTCGCGACCAGCGTGATGCTGCGCGGCATCGCAAGCTTCGGGCCGATCGGCGTGCTGCGTACCGACGAGTCGCTGAGCTTGTCGGAAGATCCGCCGGCAGTGGTCTACGCGGTAGACACCGAGTCGACGATCGACGATTTAGTCGACGACGTCGTGGCCATCACGGGGCGCGGGCTGATCACCCTGGAACGGACGCAGCTGGTTCCCGGTGACGTCTTGCCCGCCCTAGTGGAAGCCCACGCGTGGGATGCGATCAAACTCAGCGTGTATGTGGGCCGCACAGCACGCGTCGCCGGGATACCCGCATACCGCGCTTTATGCGATGTGTTGTATCACCACGGATTTGCCTTTGCCGCAGCACTTTTGGGCGTCGACGGGACTGCGCATGGCGTGCGATACCGCGCCCGATTTTTCAGCCGCAACGTCAACGTTCCGATGATGGTCGTCTCCGTGGGGACTCCAGACCAGGTTTCGGCCACCGTCACCGAACTCAACGCCGTCATACCGGATCCATTGCTGACCATAGAACGAATCCAGCTCTGCAAGCGGGAAGGCAAGCTGCTGGCGACACCGCGCGAACTGCCGCCGACTGACGAACATGGGCGGCCGCTGTGGCAGAAGCTGATGGTGCATACCACCGAGGGAGCCACCTACGACGGCGCGCCGATTCACCGAGAAATCGTTCGTCGGCTGTTGAAATCGAAAATCGCCCAAGGCGCCACCGCGGTACGCGGCGTCTGGGGATTTCAGGCCCACAATAGGCCGCACGGCGACAGACTGGTTCAGCTGGTAAGGAAAGTGCCCGTCGTGACCATTATCGTGGACGCCCCCGCGTCAATCGCGCGCAGTTTCCAAGTAGTCAACGAGCTGACGGCCGACCACGGAGTCGTAACCTGTGAAATGGTCCCCGCCGCACTGTCGATCCACGCGCCCGGTCGGCGTGGCAATCTCCTGCCGGCCCACTACCACTACTGATCGTCGCTTGGGTCTTCGCCGTCAGCGCTCGACTCGGTCGGCGACTGTCCTTTGCGCAGCGTGTCGAGCAGCTCGCGGTAGGGCCCGACGAGGTAGACGGTGTCGTCGGCGCGAAGGCGGGCGTCGCGGCGTGGGTTCAGTTCAACCCTTGAATTGGGCCGGGTGATGGCGATGACCCGGGTTTGGGTGGACAGGTCGAACATGCGCAGGCCATCGAGTTTGCTGCCGGGCGCCACGCGCATCGCACCGATCACAAAGGAGCGTTGACCCACCGAGAACGTGTCGAGCACCTCCAATCCGATGGCGGCGCCGATGAACCAGGGTGCGGCCAGCTCAACGGTAGAGCGAGCGTTGACGAAACCGAATCGCTGCGCCAGCGCGAAGCCCAGCGCACGGTCGAATACCTGTAATACGAGCGGAACGCCGGGCCAGTGGTGCATCGGGCGCAACCGGCGACCGAGCATCTCGGCCAGTATGATCCCGGCTTCGATGTTGACAATGTCGTCGTGGGTTAGCACCGTCACCGCGCGGGCGCAATCCACCCGCGCCGATTCCAGTGTCTGACGCAGCGTCGCGTCGCCGAAGATCACCGGCACGTCGAGTTCGCGTGCCGCTGACAAGAACCGGTTCTCCTCATCGATCTCGACCACCGCGACGTCGTGTCCGGTGGCGACCAGATCGCGGACCACGCGGATCCCCAGCGCGCTCAGTCCGACGACGACGATGTGGTTACGCAGGTGGCCTACCCGCGGGCGTGCGGCGGCGAGAACGAAGCGTCGCGACAGCAGTACGTCGGAAATGAACGCGACCAGCAAAGCGATGGTGGTCACGCCGCCAAACATCATCATGGCGGCGAACAGCCGCAACCAGGTGGGCTGGTCCACGAAGCTGAAGTCGCCGTAGCCAGTCGTGGTGATCGTTTCAACGGTGAAGTACAGCGCGTCGATCCACCCCATCCGAGGGCGCTGGTGGCTCAAATGCAACACCACTGTGGAGCCGATAGTCAGCGCGAGCACGGCGGCCACCACCGGGTAGAACGCCGGGTTGATGTCGTTGCGTAAGGCGCGGGCGGCGTCCAGAGTCCGATGCGGCAGCGGCCGGCGCGATCGCGTTCGAACTGGGCGGGGCACTTCGATGCCCCGGGCGGCCACTTCGTCGGCGGTGCCGATCATCACCGCCCAGTCACCGGTGTGCGCCTGCAGGTCCCGGCCCGGGCAGACCTCCACCGCGCCGGGGTTGGGGGAGTTTGCGCCGCGGATCACCGCCACCGGGGCCAGTCCGCCGTACAGTTCACGCAGCGTAGCGTCCCGCGACGCCGAACTGCCCGAGACGGCGAATCGGATACCGGCGGCTTCGAACGGGTGAGTGGCGTGAGCCAGACAGGCCTCGACGACCGACGGCGCCGCGAGTTCGGCGACGTTCAAGATTGCGCCGGGCCCGTTGCCGTCAGACAGCGCTTGGCACAGCACGTCGTTGGCCAGCCGCGCCACGACTCGCACCTCGGGGTTAGCTTTCCTTGCCAGCAAGGCGATTTCCAGGTTTGTCGAATCGTCGTCTGCGGCGCAGACAACAGCAAGCGCGTCGGCAATACCAGCTTCGGCAAGGTCGGTCTCGGTGTCTGCGAGCTCAGTGTCGTCGAGTTTGACAACGGTCGCGCCGGCGTTTTTCAGCTCCTCGGCGATCGTCGTGGCCAAGGCGTCCTCGCCGCTGACGATGATGTGGTTGGCGTCCATTTCAACCGTCCCGCGGTGGTTGATTCGCTGAACCGCGAAGCGCCATCGAAGCGATGGTTGCCGCGAGCATCCAGACAGCCGCGTAGCCGAACGCCACGGCGGGCGAGACCAACGTGTACAGCAATCCGGCGACGACGGTCGCCACCACGTCACCTGTGGCCTGCACCGCTCCCAGCACTCCGAACCCGCTGCCGCGCAGCCGGTCCGGGAGCAGCTGTGCCACCACCGCGGATTCCGTGGGCTCGGCAAGGCCGATACCCGCTCCGGCTACCGCGAACGCTACTGCGACCGCGATCGCGTTATGCGCACCGATGGAGAAGGCGCCGTAAGCGATGACATAGACCGCTGCGCCGGTCGCGAATACCACCCGAGGTCCCGCGCGGTCATACCACCGCCCGGCTACCAAAGATGCGAGTGTCGCAATCACGTTGTGCCCCGCATAAATCAGGATCGCGACCGACGTCGCCGTCGTCACCGACCGATGCTGCGACGTGAGCAGCTGGGTCGCGCGCAATATCAGCAGAGTCGTCGCGAGGTTGCCGAATTCGAAGAGCAGCACCGGCGCCAGGGCGCGGAGCAGCCCGGCATCGCGCAATGCCCGCAGCTCAAGCCGACGCGGCGAGGATCCGACAGCGGTGTGCCCGCTGCGCCGGGACTGGCGAGCGGCCACCATGATCGCGATGGCCGCGAACAAACCTGGAACCGCTGCCAGGTACAGCGCCGGCCGGACACCGACCCAGGTCACCAACCCGGCCGCCAGCAACGGACCCGCGACGGCGCCAAGGTTGTCACCGGCCCGTTCCAGCCCGAACGCCCTGCCGTGCGCTGTTGTCGGGGTCAGGGAAGCCAATAACGCATCGCGCGCCGGAGACCGCAGACCACGAGACAACCAGGCGATCGCACGCAGCACCCCAACCTGCCATACGGTTATCGCTGCACCGATCGCTCCGGTCGCCACCGCGGTGCCCAGATAGCCGCAGGACGCGGTCCGTGCCCGCCCGTGTGGTTCGTTCGCCAACGGCCCGCCGATCAGCTTCATCACGCCAGTCAGCGCGTCGCTGATTCCGTCGATGACGCCCAGCGCCGCCGCGGAAGCTCCCAGTGTGCTGGTGAGAAAGGCCGGCAGCACCGACGTGGTCACCTCATGACCGGAATCCGAGAAGAAGCTTGCCGCTGCGACGGCGCCGACACCGGGTGTCAGCCAGGGTGCGGCGTTCTGGTCCTCGACTATCCCCTCATCGCTCGTGTGGTCAGCGTCGGTCATGGTTGCTTCCAATCATGGTCATCTGTCTCATGGTCATCTGTCGGCCTCAGGTGAGTCTGCGGTGTCTGGCTCGACGAGGGCCCGCCGCGTCGGCGTCGCAAGCGGACTGCATTCCATCTCAGTGGCTTCGCGCGCGATCAGTTCTTCGTCGCCAGTGGAAGCCACCCGCGCGATCCGGGACTCTATGTCGTAGGGCACGATGATCGCCGTCACACCCTGAACTCGGCTGACAGCGCGGGCCGTCTTGTCGGCGGTACGGTCGTGCAGCAGCCGCCCCAGCAACGGCGAAAACGTTCGACGCGGCAACAGCACCGTCATCTTGGTATCCGGATACTTGGTTTTCGTCTCTTAAAATCAGTTTCTGTGCCGCGCGAGGGATATTGCGATCCGGGCAGTCGATCACTCGCAGCGGGCTGTCGTGCTCGAAATGCCGCCAGCGGTCCTGCAACTCAGCGCCATGATCGCGATCTATCACGAAGTGCACCGCAAGCAGCTCGTCGGCATTGAGTCCCTTTGCGTAGCGCAGCGTCTCGATCTCGGCCAGATCGATCGTGAAATGGTGTCTACTCATCCCGAAGCCGGCCATCGCGAACGCCGTGAACACGCCGATCGCGTAAAGCGGCACCAGCTTTCTGACCGAACCGCTGGTCACCCACAGCAGTGCCACCGCCAGCACGGTCAGCGTGATGATGCCGTTGGAGAACCTCAGACGATGACCGCGTTTGGTCAGCGGGCGCGGCAGAAACTGGTCCGCGGCGACAAAACTGGCCAGCGCGGGAAACCCGGTGAACGCGGTATTCGCGCCGATGAATAGGATCGCTGCGCTCGACGCCTGCACCAAAAAATACAAGACCTTCCCTATCGCTCCCTGGCCGAAAACCGCCCGGGTGATCTCGGAAAGCATCGACGGATATTCATCGACATAGGGAACGACATGGGTGGCGTAGGCGAGCCAGGACACACCGGCCAACAACACGCCGAGGATAAAAGCCATCACGGTCAGCACCCGGCGACCAGTGACGCCTTGCGGCTCGCGCAAGTAATTCACCGTGTTGGAAATCGCCTCCACACCGGTCAGCGACGTGCCGCCGTTGGCAAAAGCGCGCAGCACCACCAGGATCGTTGCCCCCATCACCAGGCCGCCGCCTTGATGGAGCGGCACTCCCCCGACTACGTCGGCCGGGTTGTATCTGGGTAAACCCCAGAAGATTTCACGAATGAGGCCGGTGACGATCATCAGCGTGATGAAGATCACGAAGGAATAGGTGGCGATCGCAAAGGTCCGGCCCGACTGGCGCAATCCGCGCAGGTTGGCAAGACAGATGAGCAGCACCGCGTAAACGGTGATTTCCGAGTGGTAGGGACGCAGTTGCGGTATCGCCGAGACCACCGCCACCGTGCCGGCCGCGGGTTGCACCGCGACGGTGATTACGTAGTCGATCAACAATGCCGCGGCGGCGATCTGCGCCACCCTCGGCCCGAAATTGTCGCGCGCTACCATATACGAACCGCCGGCCCGAGTGTAGGTCATGATGACCCCGCGGTATGACGCGGTCACCAACGCCAGGATCACCAAAATAACGCCGATGATCGGAAGCAGCAACACGAACGCCGCCATCCCGGCGGCAGGCAGTAGCTCGATCATGATTTGCTCCGGACCGTAAGCGGTCGATGAGATTGCATCCGGTGAAATCGCGCCGAGCGCAACCGGAGTAGACAATCTCTCCGATTCCAGTTGATCGGTGGTTAACGGCTTGCCCAGTAAGCGCCGTTTGAACACGTCGGTGAGAGAGGGTGAGATCCTCTGTCTGCCAACCATATTTATCAGCTCCATCGTCACTGCTCTTGGCTCGTTACAAAGGCTTCGATGCGCCCTACGGGCGCGCGCATTACGTAATATCCACCCGCCCTTCGTGAATGGGCCGACCACCGAAGGCTACCCAACCGCGAGGGCTCCGCCGGGTGTAGATCACCGAACCCTTACCCTGAGTAATGCTGAGATCGCGGCTGAGATGATCAGCGACGCCCCATGGCAGCGGGACCGGTCGCTTCGTCCTCTTGCATACCCGGCTCCGGCGCGGACGCCTCAGATGGTATGTGCCCAGTCGATTTGTCTATCCAGGTCCACAGGCAATGTGGAAAATCACCCGAGTGGCCCTCGGGATCGGCGGCTCCGACACCTTGCGGTGAATTGGGTTCGTGCAGCGCGAATTCGGGAGTCCACGCGGCAAACAGCTCCACAGCGGTGTCGCGCAGCCACCAGGCTGCGCCAATACTCGGGTGTCCGGCGACCAGCAACTCCAGGGCGGTCGTGAATATCTGAGCACGGACCAAGCAAGAACCCGCTATCGGGTCGCCAATGAAGATCGTTTTCCTATAGCCCAATTCAGCCGCGATCCTTTACAGGCACCGCACTGGACCATGCCGAGCGGATGCCGAAAATAGCGTCTACCCCGCGCAGCTTGCAGGCAGCATCCGAACCAGATAAAGAGATCCCAAATGATGCGACCGCGTGCATCAACGCGCCGCCAGCAAGGTCAGCCAAAAAGTTAGGAGACAAAAGTTCGTCCGTGATGACCGGGTGCAATCACCGATACGGCCATGTAGCAGCCGGGCCTGCACAGCCGGTTCAACCAGTCAGGATCGGGGTGAGCGCCTGCTGTTCCCGGTGTGGACACAACGATCGCTTCGACCCGTCGCTGGATTCCCGCATAGGGCGGAGAGACCACCAGGGCGGCGACGATCTGCGGGATCTGCGGGATCTGCGGGATCTGCGGGATCTGCGGGATCTGCGGGATCTGCGGCATCAGATCGCGGCACATGAACGCTTCTACCCTCTCGACGAGCCTCGAGATCGAAGGGGTAGAAGCCAGTAGAAGCCAGTAGCCATTTTGGCTGGCTCATTGCCAGCCAACGGTGCGGCGTGTTTCTGATTTCGCCACCGAAGAGAACAAAGCTCGGCTGGATGCAGCCCGTGCCGCGTTGGAGTGGCTGGATGCCCACGCCGGCGCCGAAGATGACGACGAGGCGACCGAGTCTGCCCGTGCGCTCTATGCCGCACGCGTGCGACGGCTGCAGACCGGGTCGGCCGATGACGCAGAGGGGGCTGGGGAGATGGAACAATATCGGTCCTTGCGGCTGACGTTGTTGGGTGTCGAGAGGGCCGCGGTGCTGGAATTGCGACGCGACGGCCGCATCAACGCGACACTGTTGCGCACCATCGAACGAGACTTCGACCTTGAGCAGGCCCGGCTCACCGGCTCCTGACATCGCTGCGAGCGCGTGCCAGCACTTTGCCATCGAAAAGGGAGCTTGAGAATGGGCTCAGCCGGGTATGGTGCGAGCGTGACGGTGCCGGCTGACGATCGGGCGATACCGCTGACCTTCTCCCAGGTGCTCAAGCGGATCTTGCTGGGTAAGCCACTGATCAGCGAAAAGCTGAAAGGCCAGCAGCTATCCAAACGTGTCGCGCTCGGGGCGCTGTCACCCGATGCGATCTCCTCGACCGCCTATGGGCCCGAGGAGATTTTGACCGAGCTGGTGCCGCACGCCGGGTTGGCCGCCTTCGTGCTGTTGCTGCCGATCACCGGCATCCTGCTGTTGGTGCTGGCTTTAGTGGCCGCGTCCTATCGGCAGGTCGTGATGGCCTACACCCGAGCAGGCGGTTCCTACATCGTCACGCGTGACAACTTCGGGCCCCGGGTGGCGCAGATCGCCGCGGCAGCACTGTTGATCGATTACACCGTGACGGTGGCGGTGCAGGCAGCGGCGGGAACGGTGGCGGTGGCCTCGGCCCTGCCCGCGCTGGGACCCTACGGCCTGGAAATCACCGTCGGTGTGGTGCTGCTCATCTCCTACATGAATCTGCGCGGTGCCAAAGAAGCGGGTCGGCCCTTCGCCCTGGCGACGTATTCGTTCGTGATCATGGTCGCGCTGATGATCGTCACCGGCGTGCTCCGCCACATGTTCTGGAGCTTGCCGATCTACGATCCGCAACACCTGCCCGGCACCGTGCCGGTCCATCAAGACCACGGCCTGGTAATGGGCGCAACGATTCTGGTGCTCCTGCGGGCCTACGCCAACGGCGGTTCCTCACTGACCGGCGTGGAGGCCATCTCCAACACGGTGAACCTGTTCAAGGACCCGCAGGGCCCCAACGCACGGCGCGTTCTCACCGCAATGGCCTGCATCCTCGGAACATTGCTGGCCGGCGTCGCTTACCTGGCCTACGCCACGCACGCCACCCCGTATCAAGATGAATACCCGTCGGTGCTGGCACAGATCGCCCGGGCCGCCTTCGGCCACGGCTTGATCGGGAATGTCTTGTTCGTGCTCGTGCAGGCATCGACGGCGGCGATTCTGTATATCGGTGCCAATACCAGTTTCAACGGATTCCCCGCGCTGGCCAGCTTTGTCGCCGAAGATTCCTTCCTGCCTCGGCAACTGCTGAAACGCGGTCAGCGGCTGGTGTACTCCAACGGCATCATCACGTTGACCGTACTGGCGGTGGTGCTGCTGGTGGCGACCGGCGGTTCGGTGGACGCGCTGATTCCGCTGTTCGCCATGGGCGTGTTCACCGGATTCGCGACGGCCGGCTACGGCATGACCAAACACCATCTCACCCACCGTGAGCCGGGTTGGCGACATAAATTAGTCATCAATCTCTCGGCGGGAATTCTGGCGACCATCGTGGTCGGAATCTTCGCGGTGGCCAAGTTCACCGAAGGGGCTTGGCTCATTGTCGTGGTCTTTCCCATTCTGGTGTTCATGCTGATGCGGCTGAACAGCGAATACCGGTCCGAGGCTGCGATCCTCGACGATTTCCGCACCGAGCGCCCCGACCTGATGACCTACCGGCGACACCGCGTGTTCGCCTGCGTCAACACGGTCGACATCGCGACGCTGGAAGCGTTGCGCTACGGGCAGCGGCTGCGACCCGACCGGTTGACCGCGGTGCACTTCGTGATCGACGAGGAGCAGGCGCAACACCTGCAAAAGCTTTGGGAGCGTTTCGATCTCGACATTGAGTTACGGATGATCGATTGTCCGGACCGGCAACTGGCCCGGGCCGCACAAGAGTTGGTTGTCGCCGAGCAGAACGAGCATCCGGACACCAACGTGACGATATTGTTGGCGCGCCGGACATATGGGCCCCTCGCCCGACTGCTGCACGACCGCACCGCAGACCAGATCGCCAAGGCCGTCAGCCGAAATCGGGGTGCTGCCGCGACGATCGTCCCCTACGACGTGCAAGCCCATATCGACGAAGAGTTTCCGAACAAGCTCCAACAACGGATCAAGCGCCGATTCGCCGCGATGATCGCGCGGATCTGGCCGGACACGACCGGCACAGTAGCCTCCTACGGGCAACCCGAACGCCCGACAGACGTGATCTCCATCGATGAGCTTGTTGCCGGCCGCGAGGCGACGATCGAAGGCCGGGTCAGCGAAGTCGAAGACCTGACCCGCCAGCAGCAGACCCGCCGGTCAATGCTTGTCGGCGACGACAGCGGCCAGGTTCGCATCACGCTCGGCGCCGAGCATGCCGAGGCGCAGATCATGCCCGGCCAGTTGTTGCGGATCACCGGCCAAGCGCGCCGAGACGAGAAGAACGACGTCATTTCGATGACCGAACCTGCCTACCAGGTCGTCGACTAGCCGGGAGGCGCTGCGTAGTGACTACATCGGCACATCAGGTGAGCTTTCCACCGACCATCGGAACCCGGCTCAAGCGCATCTTTCTAGGCAAACCACTGATCAGCGAGCGCCTCGAATCGGAGACGTTGTCCAATCCCGTTGCGCTGGGCGCGATTGCGCCCGACGCGATCTCCTCGATCGCTTACGGTCCCGAGCAGATCCTGGTGGAACTGGTGCCGGTGGCCGGATTGGCCGCGTTCGTGTTGCTGTTTCCGATCGTCGGGGTCATCCTGCTGATTCTGGCGTTGGTGACGGTGTCGTACCGGCAGGTCTTGATGGCTTACACCCGCGTGGGCGGATCCTATGTGGTCGCACGGGAGAACTTGGGGCGCCGGATGGCCCAGATCGCGGCCGCCGCCTTGTTGATCGACTATGTGGTCACCGTGGCGGTGCAGCCGGCGGCGGGCGCGATCGCGGTGGTTTCGGCGATACCCCAGCTTCGTCCGTATCACCTGCACATCGCGGTGGCCGCGGTGCTGATCACGTGCTTGGCCAACTTGCGCGGCTTGCGAAGGGCGGGCCGGGCGTTCGCCGTGCTGACCTACGGGTTCATCATCATGCTCGCGCTGACGATCGTCACCGGCGTCATCCGGGAAATCTTCTGGGGCTTACCGCGATACGCCCTACATCAGGGCACCGGGCTGGTGCCGGTTCATCGGGGCGGCGGCCTGGTGATGGGGGCGACGATCTTGGTGTTGCTGGGCGCCTTCGCCCACGGCGGCACGTCGATGGCCGGGATCGAGGCGGTTTCCAACACCGTCGATGTTTTCCGCAAGCCCCGGGGCCCCAACGCACGCCGGGTCCTGACCGTCATCGCGTGCGTCATCGGATTCCTGCTGGCGGGTGTGGCCTATCTGGCGCACCACATCCAGGTCATTCCCTACCGCAGTGAGTATCCGTCGATGCTGTCCGAGATCACCCGGACCGTGTTCGGCAACGGAGCGATCGGGCAGGTTTTCTACTTCCTGATGCAAGCGTCCACCGCGGCAATCCTTTTCACCGGCGCCAACACCGCATTCACCGGATTTCCGGCACTCGCCAGCTTCGTGGCCGCCGACCGATTCCTGCCCCGGCCACTGATCAAACGAGGATACCGGCTGGTGTTCTCCAACGGCGTGATCACGCTCACCGCGCTGGCTGTGGCACTGCTGCTGGTGACCCGCGCCTCGGTGCACGCGCTGATACCGCTTTATGCGATGGGCGTCTTCACCGCGTTCGCAATGGCCGGCTACGGAATGACCAAACACCACGCCTCCCATCGTGAGCCGGGTTGGCGATACAAGCTGGCGGTCAACCTGTGCGCTGGGGTCGCATCCACGGTCGTGGTGGGAATTTTCGCAATCACCAAATTCAAAGAGGGCGCCTGGCTCATCGTCGTCGTCTTCCCCGTCCTGGTCTTCATGTTCATCCGGCTCAACAACCAGTACCGGGCCGAAGCGACGGTCCTGGACAGGTTCCGCAGCGATCGGCCCGGCAAGCCGGCGCACGCGCATCACACGGTGTTCCTGTGCGTCAATACGGTCGACGTCGCGACGCTGGAAGCGCTGCGCTACGGAAGAAGCCTGCGGGCCGACGAGTTGACCGCCGTGCACTTCATGATCGACGCGCAGCACGCTTCGCAGTTGCGCGAGTCCTGGCAGCGCTTCGATCTCGACATTGCACTGCGAGTGCTGGACTGCCCGGACAGACAGCTGACCAGGGCCACCCAAGAACTGGTGGTCGGCGAGCAGCGCGCTCACCCGGACACCGACGTGACGGTGCTGCTGCCGCGTCGGGCATACGGCGCGCTGGGACGGCTGCTTCATGACCGCACCGCCGACGAGATGGCCGAGGCCGTCAGCCGGACCCCGAACGCCGCCGCCACCATCGTGCCCTACGACGTGCGCAAACCGTCGTCACCGCGCTGAGGCGCCGTCAACCCCAACGTGGCTGGTGCGGCACGGGATCCGGTCGCTCGCGGGACGACACGTGGACGGCGTGAACGCCCGGCTTCTGCGACAGCTGCTCTAACAGGCCTTCGAGGTGCGCCTTGTCGGTGTGCCAGTGTTGCACCGTCTCCGGCTGCTGCGACAGTTCGGCAAGGACACGCTTGAGTTTGTCCGACGTCTTGTCGTTGCCGTCGTCGTGTTCGGCGGCGGCTACTCGCGCGCCGGACGCGGCCGCCCTGCGGGGAACGGCATTACCCAGTGCGCCACCGGCGATGCTCCCCAGCGCCATCTGGCCGAACACGTTGCCCTGGCCGACCGTCGCCACCAGTGGCAGTCCAGCCGGGCCTGCGCCTTGCAACACAGCGGCGGCCAACCTGACCGCTGGAGTGGCCGCGGCCCAGCTCGGCGGAACCGACAACGCCCCCACCGTGCCCGCCTCGCCCAGACCCGCTGATACCGCCGGCGCGGCCGCATCCAGGTTTGCTGCCGGCGGATAAAGCACACCCGGTATCAGCGGGACCGCAAGCTCGCCGGTCTGGAAACCGCGCGCCGCCAGCCCGAACCCAAAGGTGCTGCTTACCAGGCCCATTCGCGCATAGACAGTATCTGCGCCGAGGCTTTCGAATAACTCGAGACCTATCACCTCCGGCAGCAGGCTGGTCAGCAGAGTCTGCAGCGAAGCCGGCTCACCGGCCGCGGGCGCTGCCAGGCTTTGCAGCGCCGAGGCCACCGCAGTCATCGGCTGCGCGCTGGCGGCGGCGGACGAGGCGAGCGCGGCGGACTGCGCGCCCAGCCCGCCGGGCTGCGTGGTCGGCGGCGGTGCGGTGAACAGCGGCACCTGCGCGGCGGTCGCGGACTGGGCTGCATAGCCGTACATCGCGGCGGCATCGGTCGCCCACATGTCCGCGTACTGGGCTTCGGTCGCCGCGATCGCCGCCGTGTTCTGAGCGAAGATGTTGGTCGCCGACAGCGACGCCAGCAGAGCACGGTTGGCGGCGATCACCGGCGGCGGCGCCATCGCGCCAAACGCCGTCTCGTAGGCGGCAACCGCAGCCCGGGCTTGGCCGGCGGTCTGCTCAGCCTGTGTGGCCGTGGCATTCATCCACGCCGCGAACGGCGCCGCCGCGCCGGCCATTGCCGCCGACGACGGGCCCTGCCAGTCGGCGGTCAGACCCGAGACCGCCGCGGAGTAGGACGCTGCCGTCGAGCGGAGCTGGGCGGCCAGCCCGTCCCAGGCCGCCGCGGCTGCCAGCATCGATCCCGATCCGGGACCGCTGTACATGCGCCCGGAGTTGACCTCCGGCGGCAATGCCCCGAAATCCATCGTCACTGCGGTCCCCGGGTCGCCGGTACAGGGTTCACGACGGGCATTTTCCCTCCTTGCCTGGTGGCGCTCAGTCCTCGGGGATCACGATGATGGTGGCGGTGGTGGCGGCCCCGGGAACAACGCCCCCGGTTCCGCCGACGCCGGGGGCGACGGTCGTTCCGGTGCCGGCTACCGCCCGGCCCGCCAAACCCGACAGCGCCATATTGCTGAATACGCTGCCGCTGCTGTCGCCCGCCAGCGCCGCGGGAACGGCGGCCAGGTTATTCCCCGGCAGCACGAGCGCGACCGGCCTGATCGCCGGGGCGGCGCCGGCCCAGCCTGGCGGCGCCGACATTCCTCCGACCAGGCCCGCGCGGCCGATACCCGCCGACACCGCGCCGCCAGCCGAGTTCATCGTGTGCAACCCGGGCCCGACCCCGCCGGCGGCGGCTGCGGCTCTGCTCAGCGCGCCTGAGTACGCATTCTGCATGTTGAAGTTGTTGAACGGCGCCAGGAAGGTCTGGATGCCCTGATCGTAAAATGCCCCGAACGGATCGAACATCCGGACGGGGTTGAATCCCCCGACGGCGTAACTGATAAGTGTCAACGGCGTCGACAGCGACGGCGGATCAGCGGCCGTGCTCGCCGCCGCCGTCGATGCCGGTGCTGACAGGGTTTGCAGCACTTGCGGCGCCGCCGGTGCGTGCGTGCCGGTCGCTTGGGCGACCGCAGCAGGCTGTGCGGCCGCCCCGGTCGGGTTGGTAGTCCGCGGCGGCGGTCGGAACGGTCTCAGCTGGGCGGCGGCCGACGACGAGCTGGCATAGCCGTACATGGCGAGGGCATCCTGCGCCCACATTTCGGCGTAGTCGGCCTCGGTGGCCGCAATCGCCGCGGTGTTCTGCCCGAAGAGGTTGGTGGCGATCAACGACGCCAGCATCGCGCGGTTGGCAGCAATCGCCGGCGGCGGAACCGTTGCGGCGAAAGCGGTTTCGTACGCTGCGGCTGCCACTCGCGCTTGAGTGGCGGTCTGCTCAGCCTGGGTGCCGGTGGCGCGCAGCCACGCCACGAACGGCGCGGCCGCCGCGGCCATCGTGGCCGCGGACGGGCCCTGCCATCTCGCGGTCAACGCCGAGATCACCGAATCGTAGGAGGCCGCCGTCGCATGCAGATCGGCCGACAGATCGTCCCAGCCGGCGGCGGCGGCAAGCATGGGTGCCGAGCCCGGACCGGTGTACATACGACCAGAATTGATCTCCGGAGGTAACAAGCCGAAATCCATCGCTACTCCCCCTTCGAGGCTGCAAAGACAAAGCGGTCGCAGGGACTCCGCGAATCCACCACGGCGTACCCTCGCGGAAAGTCACCAAACCAAACCGCTCCGCCACATTCTCATGTGTCCCCACCCGCCACAGCACGGGTGCGCCGGTCGGCATCCGGCCTGGCCGCCATCTAACTCCTATTGGCTGTGAGTCGGCTGGAAATTGCGGTTTTCAGCGCGGCGCACCACCCCGGCCTCGGCAAAGTACCTCAAGGCAAGACACGTCTCAGTTTTCCGGTGTCGGAGATGGGGTCTCGCCGTTCGAACCCGCCAGATAGCGGCAACCACGTGTCTCTCGTCGATACGGCGTCCGCCGACGAACTCGAGACGATGATCCGGCTGCGGCTGACCCGGTTTCAGGCCACCGGCGACGTCGGCTTGCGGCGGACCGCCGATGCGATGTCGTAGACGACGATCTGCGCGCTCGCGCCGGGGATCCGGCTGACCACCGCGGAGATCTTGTCGGCGGTGCGGTCATGCAGCAGTCGACCCATCAGTGGCGAATAGCTGCGACGCGGCAGCAACACCGTCACCTTGGTGTCCGGGTGGTCGTGAATGGCTTGCACCACCAGTTGTTGGGCGGCCCTAGTCAAGTTGCGGTCCCGGCACTCGACCATCCGCAGCTCGGTGACGTCCCCGAAGCGCTGCCAGCACGTCTGCAACCACGCGGCGTGGGCCGTGTCCAACACGAAGTGCACCGCCACCAGCTCGTCGGCGTGCAGCCCTTGCGCGTAGCGCATCGCCTCGACCTCGGCGAGGTCGACACTGTCGACGAAGAGGAATACCCGATGCCGGTCGTAGCGGTTCACGTCGGGACGCTCGGTCAGCGACGTCTCCAGCACCGACGCCTCGGCCCGGTACTGCCGGTTGAGTCGCATCAAAGTGAAAACCAGCAGCGGGAAGACCACCACGACCAGCCAGGCGCCCTCGGTGAACTTCGCGATCGCAAAGATGACCACCACACTCGTCGACAAGAGGCCTGCCGAAAGGTTGATCACCAGCTTGTAACGCCAGCCGGGCCCACGATGGGTCAGCCAGTGTTTGGTCATCCCGTAGCCGGCCATCGAGAACGCGGTGAACACGCCCATCGCGAACATCGGCACCAGCGCGTTGACCCCGCCTCCCGTGGCGATTAAGAGCACCACCGCAAGGACCGACAACACGATGATGGCGTTGGAGAACACCAGCCGCTGACCGCGCTTCATCAGCGGGCCCGGCAAGAACTGGTCCTCGGCGACAAAATGAGCCAACGCCGGAAAACCGTTGAAACTGGTATTGGCGCCGTTGTAGAGGATCGCCGCGCTCGCCGCCTGCAACAGCAAGAACAACACGTTGCCGACGACCCCGTGGCCGAAGACCGCCCGGCCGATCTCGGCGAGCATCGAGGGATACCCGGCGGAAAACGGAACGGAATGAGTGGCGTAGCCAAGCCAGGCCACACCGGCCAACAGCAGCCCGAGAATCGTAGCCATGACGGTCAGCACCAGGCGCGCGTTAGGACCTTCCGGCTTGTGAAACAGGTTGACCGTGTTGGAGATCGCCTCGACTCCGGTCAGCGACGAGCCACCGTTGGCGAACGCCCGCAGTATCACCAGGATTGTCGCGCCCATCACGAGTCCGCCGCCATGCCCCATCGGCACTGCCCCGTCGAGGTGCTGCGGATCGTATTGCGGCAGACTCCCGAAGATTTCGCGTGCAAGGCCTACCACGATCATCAGCGTGAGCATGCCGATAAACCAGTACGTGGGCACCGCGAAGGTCCGGCCGGCCTCCCGCAATCCGCGCAGGTTCGCGTAACAGAAAATCAGCACCGCGCCGACCGTGATCTCCAGGCTGTAGGGTCCCAGCACCGGTATCGCCGACGCCACCGCCACGGTGCCGGCCGCACATTGAATCGCCACCGTGACGGTGTAGTCGATCAACAGCGCCGCGCCCGCGATCTGCGCCACTCGAGGTCCGAAGTTCTCCCTGGCCACGATGTAGGAACCACCGGCCCGGGTGTAGGCCATCACGACCTGCCGATACGACGCCGTCACCAGCACCAGAATCAGCAGGATCACGCCGATCAGCGGCAGCAATAACACGAAAGCGGCCATCCCAGCCGCAGGTAGCAATTCGACCATGATCTGCTCGGGACCGTAAGCGGTCGAAGAGATCGCATCCGGCGAAAGCGCGCCGAGCGCAACGCCGTTCGATAGCTTTTCATGCTGAAGGTCGTCGGTGATCATCGGTTTCCCGAGGAAGACCCGCTTCCAGCCGTCGTAGAAAGACGGCGCGACTTTCTGCTCGGCAACCAATCCCGTCATCCGTTATTCCTAACCGATGGCGAGGCTGGCCACCGTCTTGCTTACGGAATCTTGACACCCAAGATCCTTCGGTCGTCAGCCGAAACGCCGATACGTTCGCGAGCGCGGAAGCGGCCTGAAATGATGGACGACGTGGCAGAAGAGGGCACCATCGGCTCCGAGGGGACACCGACGACCGCAGACCCCAGCACGGTCTTTGCCGCGCTGGCCGAGATCATCTACCACGGGCCGGACTCCGAGGAGGTCTACGCCGCTATTTGTGTCGCCGCGACGCTGGTCGTCGCGGGCTGTGACCACGCGAGCCTGCTGGTCCGGCGCAACGGTCGCTACGTCACCGTCGGCGCCAGCGACCGGATCGCGCAGCGGATCGACGATATGGAGCGCCGAGCCGGTGACGGACCGTGCGTCGACGCGATCGAAGAAGAGACCCCGCAGATCGAAACGGACCTGACCGCGCAGACCCAATGGCCGAAGCTGGCCGCCCGGCTGGTCGCCGAGACACCGGTTCGGGGCGCGATGGGGTTTCGCATCCTCGTCGATAAGCGCAAGACCGGTGCGCTGAACCTGTTCAGCGACAAAGCAGGCGTGTTCGACACCGAGGCCGCCGGCCAGGCGATCGTGCTGGCATCATTTGCCAGCGTGGCGATCAATGCCGTCGCTCAGGGCGAGGATGTGGCCACCTTGCGGCGCGGGCTGCTCAGCAACCGAGAAATCGGGAAGGCCGTCGGCATGCTGATGATGCTGCAGGGCTTGGACGAGCACGCGGCCTTCGATGTGCTGCGGCGATATTCCCAGGATCTGAACATCAAGCTCGCCGATGTGGCGCGAACGGTGATCGAGCACCGCGGCAACCCAAGATTCGGCGACCACCGCCGGTCATCGAGCTAGCGTCTGCGCCGGCTGTCTACTCGGGCAGCCGTAACTCGGGTTTCTCGACCTCTTCGATGTTGACGTCTTTGAAGGTGACCACCCGCACATGCTTGACGAACCGGGCCGGCCGGTACATATCCCACACCCACGCGTCAGACAGCCGCAGCTCGAAGTACACCTCGCCGTCGGCGTTGCGCGGCACCATCTCGACCCCGTTTGCCAGGTAGAACCGGCGTTCGGTTTCCACCACGTAGCTGAACTGGCCCACGATGTCCTTGTATTCGCGGTACAGCGAGAGCTCCATCTCGGTTTCGTACTTTTCGAGATCTTCGGCACTCATCTGGTCAGCCGTCCTTCTGTTCCCCGTTGTGCCCGGCGTCCATCTTTCCCCACCCGTCGTTGTCGCGGGGATCCGCCCCGCACTCGGCCATGCCCCACAGCCCGGCTCCTGCTCGGGCCGTACCGGCCCCCGTCGTCGCCAGGCGCACGCGGCTGCCCGCCGCGGTCGCCACCCGCCGGACGTTGACGAACGAGTAGCGATGCTCGGGACACGGGCCCAGCTCGGTCAGCGCAGCAGAGTGCGCGATGGTGCTGTAGCCCTTGTGCTCGGCGAACCCGTAGCCCGGATGATCGGCGTCCATCGCCACCATCACTCGGTCCCGGCTGACCTTGGCCAGCACACTGGCGGCGGCGATACAGGCCGCCGCAGCGTCGCCGCCGATTACCGGCAGCGACGGCGCCGGCAGGCCCGGCACCCGGAAACCGTCGCTGAGCACATAGCCGGGACGCACCGATAGCCCGGCCACCGCCCGCCGCATGCCTTCGATGTTGGCCACGTGCACGCCGCGCCGGTCAACCTCACTCGAGGGGATGAACACCACGTGATAGGCCACCGCGTAGCGGCAAATCAACGGGTACAGCTGCTCGCGTGTCTTTTCGGTGAGCTTCTTCGAATCATCCAGCGCGGCGAGCCTTTCCAGGCGCCCCGGCCCCAGCACGCAAGCCGCGACCACCAGCGGCCCGGCGCAGGCTCCGCGGCCGACCTCGTCCACACCCGCCACCGGCCCAAGACCGCCGCGGTACAGCGCCGACTCCAGGGTGCGCAAGCCGGAGGATTTACGAATCACCGTCCGTGGCGGCCATGTGGTGGCCATGTCTAGTGATTCTGCTGCGGATTGACCGAGCGCACGGCACCCCATCGCGACGGCGGCCACACAATGAACCTCGCCTTGCCGATGGCGTTGCCCACCGGCACGGTGCCGGCCATGGGATCACCGGTGCACAGCAGCCCCTTCATCGCGTCGGCGGGGATGCTGGTGCAATGGGCCCGGGAGTCCGCCGAATGGGTGCGGTTGTCCCCCATCACCCACAGCCGTCCCGGCGGGACGTGGACCGGCCCGAATTCGGGGCCCAGACACGGATACACCCAGGGGTCGACGCCCATCGTCGCCGGATTCAGGTACGGCTCGTTCAACCGTGCGCCGTCGACCGTCAGCCCGGTGTTGTTGCGGCACTGCACGGTCTGTCCACCCACCGCGATGACGCGCTTGACCAGGTCGTTCTCGTCGGGAGGCACGAAGCCGATGAACGAAAGCGCGTTTTGCGCAAAGCGCACCGCGGTGTCGTGTGAGCGGATCGACTTGTACCCCACGTTCCACGACGGCGGACCCTTGAAGACGATGACGTCGCCGGGCTGCGGTGAGCCGAAACGGTACGTGAGCTTGTCCACCATGATCCGGTCGCCCACGCAACCCGAGCATCCATGCAGCGTGGGTTCCATCGATTCCGACGGGATCAAGTAGGGCCGCGCCACAAACGTCAACATGACGTAGTAGAGCACCAGCGCGATCGCTACCAGGACGACGGTTTCCCGCAGCGCCGCACCCTTTTTGCCCTCGGGCTCATCGTCGGCGTTGTCGGCGTTCGGTTCAGTGGTGGCCGGTTGGCTCGTCGCTACTTCTGGCTCAGCCGGATCAGAGTTGGGTTGGCCCTCATGCGACGAGTCGGTGGTTTCGGTCACTGCGCCAGCCTAATCGGAGTCGATCAGTGTGGCCTTGAAGGGCGGGCGGCCCCACCGGTGGGTCAGCGCTTCTCTTTGATCTTGGCTTTCTTGCCGCGCAGCTCGCGCAGGTAGTAGAGCTTCGCGCGGCGAACATCACCGCGGGTCACGACCTCGATGTGGTCGATATTCGGCGAGTGCACTGGGAAGGTCCGTTCGACGCCTACGCCGTAGCTCTCTTTGCGCACCGTGAAGGTTTCCCGGATGCCGCCGCCCTGCCGACGCAGCACCACACCTTTGAACACCTGGATGCGCTCTTTGGCGCCCTCGATCACCCTGACGTGCACATTGATCGTGTCGCCGGCGCCGAAAGCCGGGATGTCGTCGCGCAGCGACGCCTTGTCGACGAAGTCCAGCGTGTTCATGTCGGAAGACACTTCCTTGCGGTCGCGGCTGCGTTCTGCACGCCCTCGGAGCGTGGACAGCAAGCCGATGGATTCGGGCATCTGGGTGCGTCTCTCTGCAGGCGGGAAGACCGGTCGGCCGAGAACCGCTGGAGACAACTGGTCAATTGTGCCAGATCGGGACCGGGCAGTGAAATCAGCGGGAATCGCTGATCCTGCTTACCAGGCCGTGACATGGGCGAATGGTACATAAAGCGGAGCCGAGCGCTAACCTGGCGCGTCAAGCGGAAGGCATTGTGAGGAGAGCCATGCGAGCGCGGCCGCTCCTGTTGATCGCCACCACAGCGCTACTGGTGGCGTCTGTGGGAGGCTTTCCCGCGAAGGTCTACGGCGAGCCCGGCGCTGGGTCGCACGCGCCCCATGTCGCTGCGCCGCCACAAGCGCTCACGCCGACGGCGCCACCATCTCGGTCGCGATCCTCGACCGAGCCAACGATCAATTGCTTTCCAACGGCAACGACCAGCTCGTCGCCATCGCGTCGGTGGCCAAGTTGTTTATCGCCGATGACCTGCTCTCGCAGGAATCGGGCGGCTCGGAAGATGGCGGCCGGCTATCCACGGCAGACCGCCGGGCGCTGGACAACATGCTGCGCTCCTCCGACGACGGCGCCGCCGAGGCGTTCTGGGCCCAACGCGGCGGTGAGGCGATCATCACCGATGTCGCGAGCCGCTATGGGCTGACGTCCACCAGGCCGCCCAGCGACGGGCGGTGGTGGAACACGATGAGCTCGGCGTCGGACTTGGTTCACTACTACGACGTGCTGCTCAACGGGTCCGGCGGTCTATTTGGGGCGCGCGCGCAGGTCGTCGTCGACGACCTGGCCGGGTCCACGGCAACAGGGGCCGACGGCTACCCGCAGCGGTTCGGCATTCCCGACGGCCTCTACGCCGAACCCGTTGCGGTCAAACAAGGTTGGATGTGCTGCATCGGTGACAGCTGGACGCGCCTGTCGACGGGCATCATCGGCTCGGATCGGCGTTACGTCATGGTGATCGAGTCGCTGCAACCATCCGATGACGCCACCGCGCGGGCAACGATCACCCAGGCGGTCAAGACGATGTTCCCTTCCGGGCGGATCTGATCCCCTGCAACAGGTCGGGGCGGCGTTCACGAGTGCGCTGCTCGGCGGCCTGCCGTCGCCACGATTCGACCCGAGCGTGGTCGCCGGACAGCAGAACCTCCGGCACGTCCAGTCCGCGCCAGCTCGGCGGCCTGGTGTAGGCGGGGCCCTCCAGCAGACCGTAAGAATGCGAATCATCCTGGTGCGAAAGAGGATTACCCAAGACGTTGGGCAGCAGTCGCAGCACCGCCTCGATGATCACCAAGGCCGCAGACTCCCCGCCCGGCAACACGTAGTCGCCGATCGAGACCTCTTCGACTCTCATGCGCCTGGCGGCATCGTCCATGACCCGCTGGTCGATCCCCTCGTAGCGCCCACACGCGAACACCAGGTGGGCCTCACTGCTCCACCTCTGCGCCGTCGCCTGATTGAACAAAACACCCGCGGGCGTGGGGACAACGAGAAGCGTTTCCTGCGTACAGATCTCGTCGAGCGCCCCACCCCAAACGGGTGCTTTCATCACCATCCCCGGACCGCCGCCATACGGTGCGTCGTCCACCGAGTGGTGCACATCGTGAGTCCATTTCCGCAAGTCGTGCACGTGAAGCTGAACGAGTCCGGACTCTATTGCTTTGCCCGGCAAGGATTGTCGCAGCGGATCCAAGTAGGACGGGAAAATCGTCACGACGTCGACCTTCATCTCCGCCCTCAGCTCTCCAGCTCCAGCAAGCCCTCTGGCGGATCGATTTCGACGATGCGGGATTCCAACGACACCGACGTGACTATCGCGCTCACGAACGGCACCAGCAACTCGCCGGCCCCGGCTCGCTTGACCGCCAGTAGTTCGCCGGCCGCGGTGTGCAGGACCTCGGCGACATTACCGATGTCACGGCCGGTCGTCGTCCGCACCAAAAGACCTTCCAGCTGGTGGTCGTAGTAGGTGTCCGGTTCGTCGATCGGCGGCAAGGCTGAAGAGTCGATGACGAACAGGCTGCCGCGCAGCGCGTCGGCGGCATCTCGATCGGCTACCCCGTCCAGTCGCAGCAACAGGCGGCTGCCGTGCGGACGGGCCACCTCCACCACGTAGTTGCGCTCACGATGATCGGAGCCCTTGGCGCGCAACACCGTGCCCGGGGCAAACCGCGATTCGGGATCATCGGTGCGAATGTCCACGACGACCTCGCCGGTCACGCCATGGGCTCTGACCACGCGCCCGACCGTCAGCTCCACAGCAGTCCCACCGGCCGGGTTGCGCTACTGGTCGGTGTCCACCACATCGACTCGGATACCGCGACCACCGATTCCGGCGACCAGCGTGCGCAGCGCGGTCGCGGTGCGCCCGCCGCGACCGATCACCTTGCCGAGGTCATCGGGATGGACGTGCACCTCAACGGTCCTGCCACGCCTGCTGGTTACCAGGTTGACTCGGACATCGTCGGGATTGTCGACAATCCCGCGGACCAGGTGTTCGACGGCGTCGACGACCACGGTGCTCATGGCCGCAGTCAGCTCTCGGTGGCCGGCTCAGCCGGTTCGGCCTGCTGGCTGCCCGCAGCCTGCTCGGCTTCATCGGCGGGCTTAGGGGCTTCGTCGGCTTTCTCGGGCGCAGCCGCCTTTTTGGTCGGAGCTTTCTTCTTCTTCGGTGTCGCGGCCTCGGCCCCGGGCGCACCCTCGGCAGCGGCCAGCGCGGCGTTGAACAGCTCCAGTTTGCTCGGCTTGGGCTTGGCGACCTTCAGTTTGCCCTCGGCGCCGGGCAGCCCCTTGAACTTCTGCCAATCACCGGTGATTTTGAGCAGCTTGAGGACGGGTTCAGTGGGCTGAGCACCCACCGAGAGCCAATACTGAGCGCGTTCGGAGTTGACCTCGATGAGGCTTGGCTCTTCCTTCGGGTGATACCTGCCGATGATCTCGATGGCGCGGCCGTCGCGGCGCGTCCGCGCGTCGGCGACGGCGATGCGGTACTGGGGATTGCGGATCTTGCCGAGCCGGGTGAGCTTGATCTTCACAGCCATGGTTAAGCGACTTCTCCTGTAGGTGTCACACTGCAATTCAGCGATTCGGGCGGGCTGCCAGAGTCCGGTTTTGCCTCGCGTGTGTGACCGCCAAGCAGCCGTGGTTGCGCGGCGGACAGCCGCCTATTGTGCCAGAACGACGCCTCGACCCAGAAATTCGCCGTCGCGGCGTGTCACAGCCATTCTTCGGCGGAAGGCTGGTCGTTACGACCAGGAGCAAGCCGATCCCGGTGGTCAGCCCCCGTAGCGGGCCGCTTTAGCACTGAGAGCCGCGCTGCGCACGTGTAATGCAGCGGCGTCGTGGCCCTCGGCCGGAATGCTTGAGCAGCGGGTGCGCGGCAAGTATGCCGCGCAGAAACGCTTCTACACCGAACTCAAGTCGCGGTTGCACGCCGACCACATCGCAGCAATCAACATCGCCACCCGCAGTGTCGAACGCTGGGGCGAAGTCATGCGCCCACACGCAGCGCCCACCCTAACAGCCAGCTAGCGCGGCAGCAGCAAACCTAAAGGCAGACTCAAACCGCAAGGGACGCACTCCAAGTCGGTTCCTTCAGGGACGGGTTCATGACATCACTTTCTGGAAGCACTTGGTTTCCACCCGCCGCGTCATCAGCCAGCCGTCGGGGGTGCGGAGGAACTCGTCGTCGTACCAGAGCGCGCAAAACATCACTTGTTCCTTATCACCGCCGAGAACCATCGGGTTGAAGCAGATGATTCGTGACGACGCGGTGTCCCCGTCGATGCGGACGGAGAAGTTGCCGAGCATGTGCGCGTACATCGGGAAATTCCCCAACACCTCGGCCAGCCAGGCTTTCACCTGCGCATACCGGCCCTCGATGCCGCCTAGCGTCGTGTAATCGATGTAAGCGTCGGGGGTAAACACCGCATCGAGGTCGTCAAAGCGGCATGAGTCGATCGCGGTGGAGTAATCGACGACCAGCTGCTGGATTTCTAGCCGGTCAGAGATTTCGACCTGGCTCAACATGGGTCGATTGAACACCGCTATCGCCACGACGGACGGCCCGGGCCGTTAGACTCACCGGGCATGCGGACGCTGCTTGCCGCGGTTGCGGCTGTTCTGGCATTCATCGGTGGCGGCATTCCCGCGTCGGCCGATGCCGGTGTGCAGCCGGTCGGCTCGGTCCCGATTCCCGACGGCCCGGCGCAGACCTGGCTGGTCGCCGATCTCGATTCCGGTCAGGTGCTGGCCGAGCGCGACCAGAACGTCCGGCACCCGCCTGCCAGCACTATCAAAGTGCTGTTGGCGCTGGTGGTCCTCGACGAGCTGGGCCTGGACTCCACTGTGGTCGCCGACGAGGCCGACACCAACGTCGAATGCAGCTGTGTGGGAGTCGAAGCCGGCCGCACCTATACGGCGCGCCAGCTGCTCGACGGGCTGTTGCTGGTATCGGGTAACGACGCCGCCAACACGCTGGCGCACATGCTGGGCGGCGCGGAGCCCGCCGTCGCCAAGATGGACGCCAAAGCCGCGTCGCTGGGTGCGGTCAATACCCATGCCTCCACCCCATCCGGTCTGGATGGGCTCGGGGGCCCGGGCTGGTCGACGGCGCACGACCTGGCCGTCATCTTCCGGGCGGCGATGGCCAATCCGGTGTTCGCCCAGATCACCAGCGAGCCCTCCGCTGTGTTTCCCGGTGGTAACGGCGATCATCCGATCGCCAACCAGGACGAGCTGCTACAGCGCTACCCCGGCGCGATCGGCGGCAAGACCGGTTTCACCGATGCGGCGCGCAAGACGTTTGTCGGCGCGGCTGTCCGCGGCGGACAGCGCTTGGTGGTTGCCATGATGTACGGGCTGGTGCGCGAGGGCGGCCCCACGTACTGGGATCAGGCGGGCAGCCTGCTGGACTGGGGTTTTGCCCTCAATCCGCAATCAGCGGTCGGCGTCTTGTAGGCCACTGACGGCACGCGCTGGGGTTTTGCTAGTCTGCCTACGGCGTTTGCATTCGTTTTTGCAGCTGCCCTATTTTGCAGTTGCCCAATGTGAGCTTGGGCGGCATCGTGTCGATATGCGTCGATGCCGTTCATCGGTTGAGTCGCCAGCCATTGACAAACTGTCTGCGTCGCCTGCAACCGCGCGGATGCCCGCAAGAAGTGAGGATCGATGATGGCCGAGAAACAACCCGCTGCGGCCGGTTCGCCACCGCAGTCTGATAAAGATGGCTTGACTACCCACGAGTCCGTGGTCGACGGGCTGGTCGTGGTTTCGGTCAGCGGCACCGTAGACATGCTCACCGCCCCCGGGTTGGCCGAGTCGCTGGATTCCGCGCTTGCCAAGAAGGCCAACGGCCTGATCGTCGACCTTTCCAGTGTTGATTTTCTGGGCTCAGCGGGCATCAGCGTGCTGATGAAAACCCGCGACACCCTTGGCGACTCGACTCCGTTCTGCGTGGTTGCCGACGGGCCGACCACACACCGGCCGCTCACCTTGCTGGGAATCAACGAGATGATGTCGCTGTGTCGGACGCTGGACGACGCCGTCAGCAAACTCACCGACGGGTAAGACGCTCACGCTGGTAGGCCGACTCCGCTCAGCAGCGTCAGCAACAGCTGAATCCGTTGCTGCTCGATGTCCGGTTGGGGTAGCACCGCGCCGACCAACGCGGCGCCGTCGAAGGTGTTGATCAACAACGCCACCAGAGCCGGGAAGGTTTCGGGCGGGAGGCTCTCGGCACCGGGTAATGTGCGCGCGGCATCGGAGATCTTCGTCGTGTATTCCACGAGGACGTTTTGCAGGGTGGCGTTGAGCTTTTCATCGGTGCGCGCGGCGATCATCAATTCGTACATCACAGCGTTAGTGGAACTGCTGGTGATGTCCCGCAGAATTGCCAGTGCCGATTCCAGCGCCGGCCGGTCGGACGGAATTGCCGCGGCTTGCTTCGTGAACGATTCGACTTGACGGCGCAGCACCTCATACGCCGTGGCGGCCATGAAGTCGCCCATGGTGTCGAAGTGGCGGAACAGCGCCCCGACCGACACCCCGGCGCGCTTGGTGATCACAGCCGCCGACGCCCGGCCGTATCCGACTTCGATGATCGTGGCGATGCTGGCCTCGAGCAGTCGGGCAACCGTTTCTTCCCGGCGCTGCTGCTGGGTCCTCGCCATCAGTGCGCCGCAAGGGGACTGGCGGGCTGCAGTTGGCTCGCGGCCGCTCGCAGATAACGGCCCGACTTTGCCGTCTTGCCGTAGCCGTCACGGAATTGGCCGTGGCGGAACACAATTGCGCCGTTGACGCCGGTGGCCAGCACGGCCGCGTCGTTGCGGTTGACCATGCGGCTCAGGCCGCCATAGAACGGCACCGTCTGCTCGTGGTAGGCGTCGACCGCGTCGTTTAGGCCAGCCGGATCGATCACCACGAAATCGGCGCGGTCGCCCTCGCGCAGAGTGCCGGCGTCCAGGCCGAACCATTCGGCTACCTCGCCGGTGAGGCGATGCACGGCGCGCTCGAGCGTGAGGAACGGCTTGCCGGCTCGCTCGGCGTCTCGCGTGCGCTTGAGCAGCCGTAACGAGAAGTTGTAGAAGGCCATATTGCGCAGGTGCGCCCCGGCGTCGGAGAAGCCCATGTGGATACTCGGCTCGGCGGCCAACTTGTCGAGTTGCTTGGGCCGATGGTTGGCGACGATGGTGGTCCAGCGGACGTTGCGCTCACCGTTTTCCACCAGGACGTCGAGGAACGCATCGAGCGGGTGGAGCCCTCGCTCGTCGGCGATGGTCCCGAAGCTTTTGCCGATCAACGTTTTGTCGGGGCATTCGACGATGACGGCGTCGTGAAAGTCGCGGTGCCACAACGACGGTCCGAGTGTTTTGCGGTCGAACGAGCGGCGGAATCTGCGACGGTATTCCTTATCGGCCAGTAATGCGTTGCGCTCGAGCTGATCGCGCAGATGCAGCGCCGCGGTGCCCGCGCCGAACTCTTCGAAGACCGGCAAGTCGATTCCATCGGAGTACAACTCGAACGGGACCGGCAGATGCTGGAAGCGAATCTGAGAACCCAGCAGGAAGTTGAGCAGCCGGGTGCCGAGCCCGAACACATGCACGGCCAACGGCATGGACTTCGCGTCGGCGGACACCAAAAGGCTCATGCGAACGCTGTCGCGAAGCCCGAACATCGGGCTGCTGGACAAGAAGAACAACAGTCCCGATTCGGCTTTGGCCACGTTGGGGGCGCTCTGCAGGATCCGACCGCGCTTGCGCAGCACCTTGATCAGCTTGCGCCGTTCCCGCCACGTCGCAAAGGTGGACGGGAGCGCGCGAGAACGGAAGCGGTCGCCGTCGAGCTTGTCGATCGCGGCGTCCATCCCGGACATCCCCAGCATTCCGGCCTCGAGCGCCTGGTCGAGCAATGCCGCCATGCGATCGAGTTCGGCACCAGTGGGCTCCACGTTCTTGTCGGTCGCGCGGTCAAGGCCCAGCACCGCCGTCCGCAGATCCGAATGACCAAGCAGCGAGCTCACATTCGGGCCGAGTGGCAGGTTGTCGATCGCCTCGACGTATTCGGCGGGCGTCGACCAGGTCTTGTTGGCCTCTAACGCGCCCAGAACGAAGTTGCGCGGCACCGCCTCGACTCGGCTGAACAGATCCGCCGCGTCATCTGCGCTGGCATAGACCGTCGACAGCGAGCACATGCCCAGCAGCACCGTGGTGACGCCGTGGCGCACCGATTCCCGCAATCCGGGATCCAGCAGCACCTCAGCGTCGTAGTGCGTATGAACGTCGACGAACCCGGGTGTGACCCACTTGCCCTTCGCGTCGATCACCTCGGGGCAGCCGGTCTCGTCCAGCGGCGCGGTAGACACCGCGGCGACGATCCCGTCGCGAATGCCCAGCGTGCAGATTCGCGGCGGGCCGCCGGTGCCGTCGAACCACAAGCCGTCGCGAATGATCACGTCGTAGGTCACCGTCGTCCCTCACATCGTCAGGGTTGCAGCGACGCTAGCATAGATAGTGAGTACTCGCAATCTTTCCGGAGCGTGTTGAGGTGTTGTTCGAGGAGTTGGCGGAGTTGGCCGGTCAGCGCAATGCGATTGATGGGCGCATTGTGGAGATCGTCGCCGAGCTGGATCGCGACGAGCTGTGGGGTGCTACGGGTGCGCGGTCGGTGGCGGCGTTGGTGGCCTGGAAGCTCGGTTCGTCATCGGGAAATGCCCACGCGATCGCCACCGTGGCGCGCCGGCTGGAGGAGTTTCCCCGCTGCGCGACGGGCATGCGGGAGGGTCGGCTGTCGCTGGACCAGGTCGGCGTCATCGCCGCACGGGCCGGCGAGGGTTCCGATGAGCATTACGCCCAGCTGGCGCAGGCCGCCACGGTCAACCAGCTGCGCACCGCGGTGAAGTTGGAACCGCGGCCCGAACCCGATTGTGCCCCGCAACCGCAGCGCTCGATCACCAAGACCTCCGGCGAGCAGTCCACCTGTTGGCGGATCAAACTTCCCCACGACGACGCGGCGAAGTTCGACGCGGCACTGGCGTCTCATCGTGATGCGCTGGTCGCCGAGTGGAAGCACGATCACGGCAATGGCGAGCGCACATCAGAGAATTGTCCCCCGTTGCCTACCACCGTCGAGGCGTTTATGCGTCTGGTCGAGGCCGGATGGGACGCCGAGGCGGCCCGCCGGCCACACGAGCATCGCACCACGGTGGTGGTGCACGTCGACGCCCAGCAGCGCGCCGCGGCGCTGCATCTGGGTCCGCTGCTCACCGACGCCGAACGCCGATACCTGACCTGCGATGCCACCTGTGAAGTCTGGTTCGAACGTAACGGGCAGGTCGTCGGCGCCGGCCGAGCGACGCGGGTGATCAACCGGCGGCTTCGCCGCGCGCAACCGTCTACCCGACGTTTGGCGCGCATTGCCGTGACTGCGCATTCACCGCGCCGTGTTCAGCACTTACCGAAGGCGCCGATGCAGAACCTTTGCTGCAGGCTGACTTTCGGCGAACACCCGACGAGCCGCCCAGGCCGCGATTGGGAGCAGTATCAACAGGCCCGCGCGCACGCGCGTGGGGCTCGCACGCCGAAACCTCTTCATTCATGAAGCTCATCGGCGATGTCGCGGGTAAAAGAGTGCTCGACGTCGCCTGCGGCGAAGGGCATTTCACGCGACTGCTGCGCAACGCCGGCGCCGCAGAGACGGTCGGGATCGACATCTCGCGGCGGATGATCGGGCCGGCCCGTCAGCAGGAAACCCGGCAGCCGCTCGCTATCGAATACCGCGTAGGGATGCTCGCCGAGTTCGGCCCCACCGATCACCGGCGTCCACTCGTCGAGCAGGCCAACCAGCGCTCGCAGCAACCGGGTCTTGCCCTGACCGCGCTCACCGAGCAACACGAAGTCGTGGCCGGCGATCAACGCCCGCTCCAGCTGCGGCAACACGGTGTCATCGAAGCCCAGGATTCCCGGCCAGATCGCTTCACCATCTGCGCCTTCGGCGAGACGTGCCAGCAGGTTTTCCCGGATTTCTTGTTTGACTCCCCGCTCGCGGTGCCCGGCGGCACGCAGTTCGCCGACAGTGCGGGGCAGATGGGTCGGTGCAGTCACCACTCCACGCTACCCTGCAGTTCAACGTGGGTCGCGCCGCTGCTGAGTGTGGGGTTGATGCACGCTTTTCGCGATTTCGCGTAACACAATCACACACTCAACGCGCGCTAGTGCCAGTCAACGCTCGGGACTTAACTCAACGCGAATCCGCCCGGCGTGTCGTGTGGAAGGTGTAACCGTCGCGGTAGTTGGCCAGCGCGGCCTCAGACGTCCAGACCCATATCGAGCACGCGCACCGAGTGGGTGAGCGCACCGACGGCGAGGAATTCCACGCCCGTCCCGGCGTAGTCGGCGGCAGTTTCCAGTGACAGCCCGCCGGAGGATTCCAACTTGGTGGCCGGCGCGCGAGCGTCGCGGCGCTGGACCGCGATCTGAGTCTGCCACACCGGAAAGTTGTCGAGCAGCACCAGCTCTGGCTTCTCGCCCAATACCTCGTCGAGCTGCTCGAGCGAATCGACTTCGACCTCGCACGGCACATCGGGTGCGGCCGCCCGCACCGCGCGCAGCGCCGCGACCACCGATCCGGCCGCCGCGACGTGGTTGTCCTTGATCAGCGCGGCATCGCCCAGGCCGAGCCGGTGGTTGACGCCGCCGCCGACGCGGACCGCGTACTTCTGTAGCACCCGCAGGCCCGGCAGCGTCTTGCGGGTGTCACGGATCTGCGCCTTGGTGTCGGCTACGGCGTCGACCCAGGCGGCTGTCGCGGTGGCGATCCCGGACAGGTGGCAGACCAGGTTGAGCAGAGTCCGCTCGGCGGTCAACAGACCCACCGTCTTCGCCTCCACGGTCAACGCCGATGCTCCCGGCTGCAGCCGGGAGCCGTCCTCGACACGGTCGAGCACTCGGTACTCGTCAGCGCCAAGCACCTCATCGAGCACCAGCAGCGCGACGTCGACACCGGCGATCACCCCGGGCTCCCGGGTGATCAGCGACGCGGCGGTGGTGGCGCCGTCGGGCACCGTCGCCAACGTCGTGACGTCCGGGCCGTAGCGCAGGTCCTCGTCGAGGGCCCGGCTGATCGTCGCGCCGGCCTCGGCAAGCTCGCATTTCGAGAGCGTCATCAGCACACCGCCGCCAGCGCATCGATCTGCGCGCTGTCGTCATCGCCCAGCCGGACGACGACGTTGCACGCCTGCGCGGGGGTGGCGCCGGGGTATTCGGCACGGTGGTGACAGCCCCGGCTCTCGTTACGGGCCGACGCGGCTGTCGCCACCGCGCGGGCGGTCACCGTCAACGCCGCATCTTCGAGGTCGGCCCGCGCCAGCATGGTCCGCATCGCCGCCGTCGACAGCACGCCGGTCAACCGGCGCAGACCATCGGCGTCGCGAACCACCGAGGCATCGCGACTCATTGCCCGCTGCAGGTCGCCGCGGGCCAGCGCGGGACGCCTGACCGGCTCCGGCACCATCGCACGGGTACGCCCGACCAGTTCCGCGTGCGCCGCCGCGGCCCGTCCCGCGCGGCCGCCGACGACCAAGCCCTCCAGCAGGCTGTTGGACGCCAGCCGGTTGGCGCCGTGCATCCCGGTCCGGGCGACCTCGCCGGCGGCGAACAGCCCGGGCAGCCCGGTTTGGCCGTGCACATCGGTGACCACCCCGCCGCAGCTGTAGTGCGCACCCGGGATCACCGGGATGGGTCGATGAACCGGGTCGATGCCGGCGGCCCGGCATGCGGCGGTGACGGTCGGGAAACGGTCCGCGAAAGCGGTGATGCTGCGGGCGTCGAGGTAAACACACGGATCGCCGGTTGCCCGCAGCCGGGCGTCGATGGCAGCGGCCACCACATCGCGTGGCGCCAGATCGCCCATCGGATGCACACCTGCAGTCACCGAATTACCTTGACGGTCAACCAAAACCGCGCCTTCGCCGCGAATGGCTTCGGTGACCAGCGGTCGCCGACCGCCACTATGGTGATCGAACAGCATGGTGGGATGGAATTGGATGAACTCGATGTCGCTCACCGCAACACCGGCCCACAGTGCCAACGCGATCCCGTCGCCGGTGGAGCCGTCAGGGTTGGTGGTCGCGCCGTAGAGGTGTCCCAGCCCGCCGGTGGCCAAGATCACCGACGCCGCGTGGACGATGCCGATGCCGTCCGGGTTAGCGACCAGCACGCCGGTCACCGAATCGATCCCCGAACTCGCGTCATGCAGCACGCCCAGCGCGGTGTGGTTGGTGCGGATGCCCAGCGCGGCTGCCGCATGGTCGAGCGCCCGCTGAACCTCGGCGCCGGTGGCGTCGCCGTTGGCGTGCACGATGCGCCGCCGGGAGTGCCCTCCCTCGCGGCCAAGCGCCCATCCACCGGCCGCCGTCTCGTCGAATCGCGCTCCGTCGCTGACCAATTCGGTCATGGCCCGGTAGCCGTCGGCGACGATCGAGGTCACCGCGTCGGGATCGCACAGACCGGCGCCGGCGGCGAGTGTGTCGGCGACGTGCGCGTCGACCGAGTCGTCGGTATCCGGCAGCACCACCGCGATCCCGCCTTGCGCGTAGTGGGTGGCCGTTCCACCGGGTTTGCGTCCCGCTTTGCTCAGTACGACGACCCGACGGCCCGCCCGATGCGCTGCCAGCGCGGCGGCCAATCCGCCTACGCCGGTACCGATCGCGACGACGTCGGCACTCTCCTGCCAAGCCGGACGGATGCTCATTCGCCGCCGCCGGGCTGGCCGATCGCGATCATCCGCTGCACGCTTTGCCGCGCCAGCCGGGAAGTCTGCGCGTCGACGTGGACTTCGTCGGCGCCCTCGAGAAGGCAGCGCAACAGCGCCGCGGGGGTGGTCATCTTCATGTACTTGCACGACGCGCGGTCATTGACCGCGCGGAAGTCGACACCGGGCGCGGCGTTGCGCAGCTGATACAGCATCCCGATCTCGGTGGCGACCAGCACCTGCCGGGCGTGGGTGGCCCGCGCGGCGTCCAGCATGCCGCCGGTGGACAAGATCTTCACCCGCTCCGCCGGGAAGGCGCCCTCGCCGGCTAGGTACAAAGCCGAAGTGGCACAGCCGCATTCGGGGTGAACGAACAGTTCGGCATCGGGATGCTCGCGGGCCTGATCGGTGAGCTCGTCGCCGTTGATCCCGGCGTGCACGTGGCACTCGCCGGCCCACACGTGCAGGTTGCGCCGCCCGGTCACCCGGCGTACATGTGCCCCGAGGAACTGGTCCGGGCAAAACAGCACCTCACGGTCTGCGCCGATGGAGGCGACCACGTCGACGGCGTTCGAGGACGTGCAGCAGATGTCGGTGAGCGCCTTCACCGCGGCGGTGGTGTTGACGTAGGAGACGACGACCGCACCGGGATGGTCGTCCTTCCATGCCCGCAGATCTTCGGGGGTGATCGAGTCGGCCAGCGAGCAGCCCGCCCGTTGGTCGGGAATCAACACCGTCTTGTCCGGGCTGAGGATTTTCGCGGTCTCGGCCATGAAGTGCACGCCGCAGAACACGATGGTTTCTTCGGGCGCCTCGGCAGCAATCCGAGACAGCGCCAGCGAGTCGCCGACGTGATCGGCGACGTCCTGGATGGCCGGCAGCTGGTAGTTATGCGCCAGAATCGTGGCGTTGCGCAGGTCAGCCAGCCGGCGAATCTCGGCCGCCCATCGCTCGTCGCCGTCAACGCCACCATATCCATTGGGAGAGCTAGTGATCATCGCAGCCAGGTCGTTTTTCAGGTCGTCCCGCACTGTGCGATTCAGGATCGTCATGGCCGTTCCTTTCGCCCGCAACCCAGTTTTCGATTTATAATCGAAAACATGTCACATGGTAGCACTGCCCATGAAGTGCTCGCCGTCGTATTCCAGGTTCGAGGCCTCGGATCGGGCACGAACGCCAAGAAGCCGCAGCTCAGTGTTCTGCTGTGGCAGCGTGCCCGCTATCCGCAGCGAGGTGCGTGGTCGTTGCCCGGCGGGCGGCTGCGCGACGACGAGGACATGACGACGTCGATGCGGCGCCAACTGGCCGAGAAGGTGGACCTGCGGGAAGTCGCGCACCTGGAGCAGCTCGCGGTGTTCTCCGCTCCCGACCGGGTACCCGACACACGCACGATCGCGTCGACCTTCCTGGGCCTCGTGCCCTCCCCCGCCGTCCCGGAGCTGCCACCCGACACCGGCTGGCATCCGGTCACCGCACTGCCGAAGATGGCCTTTGACCATGCCCCGATGGTCGCCCACGCCCGCACCCGGCTGGTCGCCAAGATATCCTACACGAATATCGGATTTGCTTTAGCACCAACCGAATTCGCAATGTCGACGCTGCGCGACATCTACAGCGCAGCGTTGGGGCATCAGGTCGACACGACGAATCTGCAGCGCGTGCTGGCCCGTCGCGGCGTCATCATCCAGACCGGCACGGTAGCGCAGTCCGGGCGCAGCGGCGGCCGGCCGGCGGCGCTGTATCGCTTCACCGATTCCAAGCTGAGGGTGACCGACGAGTTCGCTGCTTTACGACCTCCCGGCGGGCCGACTGGATTCTTAATGCCCTCTTAGGCAAGAATGCCCCGATGGACACTGGCAGCCTCGCGATCACCACGACCGGCCCGGAATGGATCGGACGCGCACCCCATGAGGAGTTGCAGCCGAAGGCGCGACCGCTGCTTCCGTCGGACGACCCCTTCTACCAGCCGCCACCTGGCTATCAGCACGCCGTGCCGGGCACCGTGCTGCGCTCGCGCGACGTCGAGCTGGCATTTCTGGGCCTCATACCGCAGCGGGCCACGGCCACCCAGCTGCTGTACCGGACGACGGACATGCACGGCAAGCCGGACGCGGCGGCGACCACCGTGATCGTGCCCGCGGGCGTCACTCCCGAACACCCCTGCCCGGTGTTGTCGTATCAGTGCGCCATCGACGCCGTCACATCCCGGTGTTTTCCGTCCTATGCGCTGCGGCGACGTGCCATGGCCCTTGGTTCGCTGGCCCAACTAGAGCTTCTGCTGATCACCGCCGCACTCGTCGAAGGCTGGGCGGTCTCCATACCTGATCACGAGGGCCGCAACGGAATGTGGGGCGCGCCGTTCGAACCCGGCTACTGCATTCTCGACGGAGTCCGGGCTGCGCTGGGCGCCGAGCGGCTTGGGTTGTCCCCGTCGGCGCCGGTGGCACTGTGGGGCTACTCTGGCGGCGGTCTGGCAACCGCGTGGGCCGCCGAGCTGTGCGCCGACTACGCGCCCGATCTCGACATCGTCGGCGCCGTACTCGGGTCACCGGTCGGCGACCTCGGTCACGCTTTCCGTCGACTCAACGGCACCTTCCTGGCCGGTTTGCCCGCGATGGTGATCGCGGCGCTGGCCCACGTCTACCCCGACCTGGACCGGGTGATCAACGAGCACGCCAATGAGGAAGGGCGCGCGCTGCTGCAGCGGCTGGAACGGATGACCACGGTCGGCGCGATCATCCGGATGGTGAAAAAAGACGTCGGCGTCTACCTCGACCGGCCGCTGGAAGAAATCCTGACGATGCCGGAGGTCCAGCACGTGTTCGACAGCATCAGGCTGGGCGCCACGGCGCCGACGCCGCCGGTGTTGATCGTGCAGGCCGCGCACGACTATTTGATCGACGTCGACGACATCGACCGACTGGCCGACGCCTACTGCGCGGGCGGAGCCGACGTCACCTACCACCGCGATGCGTTCAACGAGCACCTGCTGCTGCATCCGCTGTCTGCACCGATGACGCTGCGCTGGCTGCAGGACCGGTTTGCCCGCCGACCGCTGACCGATCACCTGGTCAGGACGAAGTGGCCGACCATGTTCAACCCGGCGACCTACATCGGGATGGCACGGCTGGCCGTGATCGCGGGCAAGGTGCTCACCGGAAAGGCAATGCACCGCCGCCCGCTATGACGGCATAGACGTCGGCGCCGCGGCGGGCTGCCGATACGATCGATCGACCGGCGGGTAGCCGCCGAGATCGTCGCGCGCCGTTGCCGCAACGGGTACCGCGTACACCAGCGCGGCAATGCTCGCGGATAGCAGCAGCGTGCAGGCAATCTGCAAGGGAGTGCGACCGAAGAATACCGGCGGCGCCTCGGTGAAGTAGTACACCCGGTGGTCTTTGCTCACCGGCACCGCCGCGAAATCCACTGCCCCGTAACGCAAGTGCACCAGCAGCACGCCCACGCCGACGGCGGCGCCCGCTGCGATCATTACGCCGGCGCAAAGCCCGGTCACCATGCCCGGACCGCGGTGCGCCCGCCATTGCCAGGCCAGCACCGCCGCCACGGCGGCCACGACGTTCAGCAGGCCGAGCATCAGGAACGGCGCGACGAAGAAGTGCTCGGATTCATCGCCAAGATAGTCGTGCAATCGATCGCCGTCGCGGCTCAATACCACCACACCGTGTATCGACGGCGCTATCCATGCCCACAGACCACCGACGACCGCCCCCGCGATTAACAGCCCCGCTGCGATCGCGAACACCGCTCGGCGGCGCGAGGTCCGCGGGGCGGCGGAGAGCTGCCGCCCGATCATCGGCGCCTGTCCAGGTCGGTCGAGTCCACCCGCCCGTGCCGCGAGCAGGTGGCCCACCAGCCGTCGGGCCGGACCTGGACCACCATCCGGCGGCCGCACTCGGCGCAGAACCGGGGTGGCTCCAAACCGAGCTGAGCGGCGGTCGGCACGGTACTGCCGGCCAGATCCCCGGTGTAGACGTTATAGACGCCCGCGCCGACCGGCGCTGGGAGATTGTCGCGGACCATCAATTGCGTTCTACAGGCTCGCGTTGAGCGCCTTGATCGGCATTTGCAGCTCGTCGAGTAGCTCCAGGTCGGCCTCTGCCGGGCGACCTAGCGTTGTCAGATAGTTGCCGACGATCACGGCGTTGACGCCACCCAGAATGCCTTGTTTGGCGCCCAGGTCCCCGAGCGTGATTTCGCGGCCCCCGGCGAAGCGCAGCATGGTGCGCGGCAGCGCCAGCCGGAAGGCGGCCACCGCCTTGAGCGCTTCGCTGGCCGGCAACACGTCGAGGTCACCGAACGGCGTGCCGGGACGCGGGTTGAGAAAGTTCAGCGGCACCTCGTCGGGGTCCAGCTCGGCCAGATTAGCTGCGAATTCGGCCCGCTGCTCGACCGTCTCACCCATGCCGAGGATGCCGCCGCAGCACACCTGGATCCCGGCCTGGCGCACCATCGACAGCGTTTGCCAGCGCTCTTCCCAGGTGTGGGTAGTCACCACGTTGGGGAAAAACGAGCGGGCGGTCTCCAGGTTATGGTTGTAGCGGTGGACGCCCATTGCGGACAGCCGGTCGACCTGTTCGGCGGTCAGCATGCCCAGCGAGCAGGCGATCTGGATGTCGACTGCGTCGCGGATCGCCTCGATGCCGGCCGCCACCTGAGCCAGTAACCGGTCGTCGGGTCCGCGCACCGCGGCCACGATGCAGAACTCGGTGGCGCCAGTTTTCGCGGTCTGCTTGGCCGCCTCCACCAAGCTGGGAACGTCGAGCCAGGCGCTGCGCACCGGCGAGGCGAACAGGCCCGACTGCGAGCAGAAATGGCAATCTTCCGGGCAGCCACCAGTTTTGAGGCTAATGATGCTCTCGACCTCGACCTCGGGCCCACACCAGGCCATCCGCACCTCATGGGCCAGCGCCAACAGCTCCTCGAGGCGATCGTCGGGCAGCTGCAGTACACGCAGCACCTGCTCCTGGCGCAGCCCCTCACCGCGCTCGAGCACCTGCCGGCGGGCCATGGTGAGGATATCGGTGCGGTCGGTGCCGAGGGTTGGCCGAGTCGCCGCCTGAGTCACCAGCTACTCCTTAGTTTCCTTAGTTTTTTTGAACGTCCAGTTTGGGCAGCGCTCGGACCGGGTCGGGCTCATCGCACCTGCGTTGGACGTTCCCCGGCTAGGGTAGCGTGGGCACCCGTACAAACGTGACTTGGTTGCGGCCGACCCGCGGGGCTGGCCGGGTCCGAAACCAATAGAGAAAACCAATAGAGGAGGACGTCAGTGGCCAAAGTGCTCGTCGTTTTGTATCCAGATCCGGTCACCGGTTATCCACCGGTCTACGCCCGCGACAGCATCCCGGTGATACCCGGTTACCCGGGCGGTCAGACCTTGCCGAGCCCTGCGGCAATCGATTTCACTCCGGGTGAGCTTCTGGGCTGCGTGTCCGGCGAGCTCGGCCTGCGCAAATTCCTCGAAAGTGGCGGGCATCGATTGGTCGTGACCTCGGACAAGGACGGCCCGGATTCGCAGTTCGAGCGCGAGCTGCCCGACGCCGATATCGTCATCTCCCAACCGTTTTGGCCGGCATACTTGACCGCCGAGCGAATCGCCAAAGCTCCCAATTTGAAGCTGGCTCTCACTGCCGGGGTCGGATCCGATCACGTCGACCTCGACGCCGCGATCGCCCGTGGGATCACCGTCGCCGAGGTCACCTTCTGCAACAGCATCAGCGTTGCCGAGCACGCCGTCATGCAGATCCTGGCGCTGGTGCGCAACTTCGTCCCGTCGCACCGCTGGGCGAGCGAGGGTGGCTGGAACATCGCCGACTGCGTCGCCCAGGCCTACGACGTGGAGGGCATGGACGTGGGCGTGATCGCCGCCGGCCGCATCGGCCTTGCTGTGCTGCGCCGGATGGCGCCGTTCGACGTCAACCTGCACTACACCGACACGCGCCGGCTGCCCAAAGACGTCGAACAGGAGCTGGGCGTCACCTACCACCCCGACGCCGCGTCGCTGGTCCGCGCTGTTGACGTGGTCTCCATCCATGCTCCGCTGCACCCCCAGACCTATCACCTGTTCGACGAGAAGCTGCTGGCGTCCATGCGGCGCGGCTCCTACATCGTCAACACGGCTCGCGCCGAGATCTGCGTGCGCGACGCGGTTGTGGCGGCGCTCAAGAGCGGCCAGTTGGCCGGCTACGCCGGCGATGTGTGGTACCCGCAGCCGCCGCCGGCCGATCACCCGTGGCGCAGCATGCCGCACGAGGCGATGACACCGCACACCTCGGGCACCACGCTGTCGGCCCAGACCCGCTACGCGGCCGGGACGCGCGAGATCCTCGAGGACTTCTTCGCCGACAAACCCATCCGCGACGAATACCTGATCGTGGCCGGCGGAGCGCTGGCCGGCACCGGAAAGGCGTCTTACACCGCCGGTAGCGGCGCCAGCCCCGGCAGCGGCAACTAGGTTCAGCTGATCAGGTAGTCGACGCGTTTGCTGCCATCCCAGCGGCGCAAACCGGCCAGGGCGCCGTGGATCTCTGACGGTCGCCCCGCGATGCGCACGGCCCGCCCGAGTTGGGCGCCCCCGACTCGCCGGGCCAGCGTGACGTGCGCGCTCCACTGACCGGGCAGGCTGTTCGGCATCGGCCCGGGCAGCAGATACGGGCCACCGATTCGGTGCACCTCGGCGTGCAGCGCAAGCAGCTCAGTGGTCGGCACGATCAGCCGGGCCAGCACGGCGCCCGATCTGCCGAACAGCAGCGACGCCCCAACAGCGCACGCCAAGGGCAGTCGCTGCGCCACGGGCTTCAGCAGGGCGTCGACGGCAGGCGCGATCCGCTCGGCCACCGCCAGCGTCACGTGCGGACGACTAGCCGGCGCCTGACTCGGTATGCCAGCCGCGGCCAAGTCGTCCCAGAGGTGACGGATCACCGCCTCGGTGTCCCGGTCGAACAGCAGCTCGATCGAATGAACCATCAGCCGACCAGCGCGGTGACCCATTGCCGATCGAAGGCGCGCGCGCTCATCGCGGCGAACCCGCCGGCGTCCATCGATGCCGCGCCGGCAGGCAACACGGCACGCAGCGGCGCCAACCGGGTCAGCGCGGACCGGTTGGAGGTCTCCACCACGCCCGGCTGGGCCGGCCAGCTGCCGATCACCAGCCCGACGCATGAAATTGCCTGTGCAGCAAGCGATTCCACCGTCAGACCGGTGTGATTGAGGGTGCCGAGCCCGGCGGTGGCGACCACCAGCACCGCGGCGCCCAGGTCGGCCGCGAGATCCCGCAACGTCACGCTCTTGTCGGCGAGTTCGACCAGCAGGCCCCCGGCGCCCTCGACCAGCGTCAACTGTCCCGGGCGGTCGATCGCACAGATGAGCTTCAGCACATTTTTGCGGGTGGGCAATGACGTCCCGGCCTGCTCGGCGGCGGCCAGCGGGGCCAGCGCCGCCGGATATCGCGCCAGCCCGACCACCTTAGTCAGCCCCGATAGCCGGGTGACCTCCGCGAGGTCGTCGTCACCGGCGGCGACGCCGGTCTGCACCGGTTTGCACACCGCGACGTCGATTCCGGCCTGCCGCGCCGCCGAGGTCAGGGCCGCGGTGGCGACGGTCTTGCCGACCCCGGTCCCCGTCCCGGTGACAAACAGGACCGTCAACGCCGTGCCGCGCCGAGCACGTCGGTCAGCACAGTGCGGGCCAGCTCGAGGTCGTCGGCACCCAGGCAGGCCCGCGCGGTGAGCCGCAACCGCGACGTGCCGGCCGGCACAGTCGGCGGCCGGAAGCAGCCCACCCGCACCCCGCCGTCCAGGCAGGCCGCGGCCGCGGCCAGCGCCACCTCCGGCTCGCCGAGGATCACCGACACGACCGCCGATTGCGGCGCCGTCGACACTGCGCAGATCTGCGCCAGCGCGCCCGCGTGCCAAAGCACCGCCCCGGGGCGCCACGGCTCGGCGCTCAGGACGCGCAGCGCGGCCAGCGCCGCGCCCACCGCCGCCGGCGCCAGACCGGTGTCGAAGATGAACGGCCGGGCGGCGTCGATCAGGTGATCGCGCACGGCCGTCGACGCCAGCACCGCGCCGCCCTGACTGCCCAGCGCCTTGGACAGTGTGGTGGTCATCACGACGTCAGGCGCTCCGGCCAGGCCCAGTTCGTGCAGCACCCCGCGCCCACCGGCGCCGCGCACACCCAGGCCGTGGGCCTCGTCGACAATCAGCAGCGCCCGATGCCGGCGGCACACCTCGTGCAGCCGTCGCACCGGCGCCAAGGCGCCGTCGGTGGAAAACACCGACTCGGTGATGACGACAGCCCGCTCCTCGTCTCGCGACGCCAGCGCCGCGTCCACCGCGTCGACATCGCGATGGGCGGTCACCACCACCCGGGCCCGCGAAAGGCGGCAGGCGTCTACCAGCGAAGCGTGCGAGTGGGCATCCGACACCAAAAGCGAGCCCGGGCCGGACAATCCGACGACCGCCCCGAGGTTGGCGGCGTACCCGGACGAGAAGACCAGACCCGCTGCGGCGCCGACGAATTCGGCGAGCGCACACTCGAATTCCTCGTGCAGCGCGGTGTTGCCGGTGACCAGCCGCGAACCGGTGGCGCCGGCGCCCCAGGTGCGCAGCGCGTCCACCCCGCCTTCGATGACGTACGGGTGCTGCGAAAGCCCCAGATAGTCGTTGGACGCCAGGTCAAGTTCGGTGGACACCGGCGGGCGCGGGCGCAACGCGCGTCGCAGCCCGGCCTGGCAGCGTTGTGCTTCCACCGCCTCCAGCCATGCCAGCGGTGAGGTATCGATCTGCGTCATCGCACTAGAGCCTACGAGAGCCACAGAGCCGCGCGACCTCGACCATCGCCGCAGTGATCTGCGCTATCTCGTCAGGTGTGCAGATGAACGGCGGCATCGCGTAGACCAGGTTGCGGAACGGGCGCAGCCATACGCGGCGGTCGATGGCCGCCGGGGTGGCAATCGCCAGGTCGACAGGGCGGTCGCATTCGATGACGCCGATCGCCCCGCGCACCCGGACGTCGATCACCCGCGGCAGCGTCCTGGCCGGTTCGAGACCGGCGGTCAGCCCGGCGCTGATCTCGGCGACCGACGACCGCCAGTCTTGGCTGAGCAGCAGCTCCACGCTGGCCACCGCCACGGCGCAGGCCAGCGGGTTGGCCATGAAGGTGGGGCCGTGCATCAGCGCTGCCGTCTCGCCGGCGCTGATGGTGTGCGCGACGTGGGTGGTGCACAGGGTGGCGGCCAGGCTCAGATAGCCGCCAGTGAGCGCCTTGCCGACGCACATGATGTCGGGGCTGACGCCGGCGTGGTCGGCGGCGAACAGTTCGCCGGTGCGGCCGAATCCGGTGGCGATCTCGTCGAAAACGAGCAGCACGTCGTGTCGTCGGCAGATCTCCCACAGGTCAACGAGGTAGCGGGGATCGTGGAAGCGCATGCCGCCCGCACCCTGCACCACCGGCTCGATGACGACGGCCGCCAGTTCGTCGGCGTGGTCGGCCAACTGCGCCTCGAACGCCGCACTGTAGTCGGCGTCGTAGTCGCGGGGCACCTGCGGGGCGAACACCTGGGAAGCCAATATGTCGGTCCACAACGAATGCATGCCGCCGTCGGGGTCGCAGATGCTCATCGGGGTGAAGGTGTCGCCGTGATAGCCGCCGCGCCAGGTCATCAGCCGCCGTTTGCCCGGCCGGCCCAGACTGCGCCAGTACTGCAGCGCCATCTTCACTGCGACCTCGACCGACACCGACCCGGAGTCGCAGAAGAACACCGTCTCCAGCCGCGCTGGCGTGAGGTCGACCAGCAGTTTGGCCAACCGGGCGGCGGGCTCGTGGGTCAGCCCGCCGAACATGACGTGGTTCATCGTTGCCAGCTGCGCGGCCAGCGCCGCGTCCAAGACCGGGTGCCCGTGCCCGTGGATGGCCGTCCACCAGGAGCTCATCGCATCGAGCACCTCGACGGGCTCACCGTCGCGGATGACCGTCAGCCGGGGCCCGCGGGCGCCGACAGCGACCACCGGAGGCACTGCCTCGGCGCCGATCGTGCTGTATGGATGCCACAAATGCGCCGCATCGATCGCGCTGATCTGCGCGGGTGTGAGCCCGGGGCTCGGCGCGGCCTCAGCAGTCATGGAGACAGAGCGTATACAGTTCCCGGCGGCCCCTCAGATGGGCGGACAACCCCACAGCAACCACCAGTGCCGGGAATGCCACCACCGCCACTACCGCCACCCAATAATTATCGGAGATCTTCTTGGACTTGCACATAATGTGCTACACCATCTCGGCGCGGTTTGGTCTCCGTTTGAAATCCTGCTGCTAGAAGCTGTTGCCGGGCACAACAGGTTTGTGTCGGGTGGCGTTGTACCAGAACGCGTTCATCGCGGTCATGGCGGTGTCGTGGGTGATCAGCCATGGACAAAAGTGGGGTATTCCAGCCCCACCCGCGCCACAGCCGCAGCCAGTCGTGATTAACAACAGCAATGTGGTTGGGGCGATTGTCAGTTTCGTGCAGAAGCGTCGCGAGGAAGCCCGCCGCCAGATCGCCGCTCGCGCCGACGCTGAATGCCGGGCATCTCTCGAAGGGAACCCGGCCGGCACTTACGGCCAATATCCGCCACCCCCGCTGCCAGAGCCTGACCATTGGCTACCACCAAGCGTTACGTAGGTCGCGCAACACTCCTCACACACCGGCGTCTACCAGTTCGGCACTCCGTGAATACATTTTGACTACGACTTGCGCGATCCGGTCTTGGCTGTTCTCTAGAGAAACGCAAAGTGGGATTTTTGCACTTCGGAGGGCGTGTCGTGGCGCTGATCAGCGGGGTTACGTTACAACGAGGGTAACGCAGCGTGGCAAGCACCGGGCCGAGCAGCGGTACTCGCTGTTCGGTCGCAAAAATCGCGGGCGTCGGGCAGCATTGAGGCCACCATGGTTTCGCCGCAGCAGTTCGAGGACCCGTCTGCCAGCCAGCACGATGACTCGCCGCCGCGGTTACTGCGGCCGCGGCTAGTCCCGTGGGATGTCATCTCACTGCTGGTATTGCTCGCCCTGCTTGCCGTTCTCGCGTTCGGAACCGATTGGTATTCAAGGCTTTTCAGCTTCCTCAAAGACGTCTGCGTCGGCGATTGTCCGCCCGCGCCGTTCGGCATCGACTTCTACATATATCCGGTGGTGTGGGGCGGTATCGGCGCGGCGATCGCTGCGGCCGTCGTCGGCCCGGTGGTGTCCCTGCTCAAGGGTTGGTACCTGTCGTTCTGGCCGCTGCTGGCCATCGTCCTTGTACTGGTCGCCTCGGGGGCGGGCGCGGCGCTGACCGCCTTCAGCAGCTCGTACTGGCATGGTGGATCCGGCGTCGCGGATCAGCGTCAGTCGGGCGCCGCGGGCCCCGACCGCGACGACATTGGGCGGCGCGGCGCGGCGTCGGCATTCGAGCCGCCGATAGTGCTGTAGGGATGCCACAGGTGCGCCGCGTCGATCGCGCTGATCTGCTCAACAGTGAGTCCGGGGCTGGTCGCGGCCTTCGCCACAGACTGGGAATCGCAGCTTTTCAGCTTCCTGAAGGACGTGTGCGCAGGAGACGATTGCCCACCGGTGCCCTACGGCGTCGACTTCTATATCGACCCGGTGGTGTGGGGCGGCATCGGCGCGGCGATTGCTGCCGCCCTTATCGGTCCGGTGGTCTCGCTGCTCAAGGGTTGGTACCTGTCCTTTTGGCCGCTGTTGGCGATCGCGCTCGCCGTCCTCAGCTCCGTGATCGGGTCGATGTTGACCACTTCTTGCGGCCAGTATTGGCATTGACGGCGACGGTCCCGGCCCAACGTCGCGACACAGCCGTGGTGAGACCGAAATCACAAGGGGCCGCCGGCGATTGAGCCTCTGGCCTACGGACGGTCACCGTTGAGTCACGGTACGACAAAAAATCCCTTGTGCGACCCCCTCGGTATGGCCCCCGCCGCCATTTGTTGTCAAAGTGTCTGTAGTGACTGTTGTGAATTCAGCGGTTCACCGAGGGGCACGTCGTCGCCGACGTTGGTGACGGCGTGCGGCCCCAACGGGGGCGGGCCGGCGCAGGAGTCTCTGCGGTGAACCGGTAGGAGCGCGGCAGACGCGCGTAGTCACCGCGCTGACGCCGCAGAGAGGTGATCGACATGAGACGCAGCTACGCCGTCCCAATCAGCCTGGCCCTGTTGCTGACGCTACCGATGCTCAACCCGACTTCCGCGACCGCTGACCCGACGGGTCCGACCCTGCCGGGACCCTCAGTGCAGGGTCCGACCCCGCCAGAATCGTCACTGCAGGGACCGTCACTGCAGGGACCGTCACTGCAGGGTCCGTCGCTGGTCGGCTACCAGCAGTCGACCAACTATGTGATTCAGCGGGCCCTTTCACAGCGCGGTGTGCCGTTCTTGTACGGCGGCGGCAACGCCGCCGGGCCCACCCGCGGCACCGGGTTGAAAGCCAATGTCGTCGGCTTCGACGCCTCAGGTCTGATCCAGTACGCCTATGCCGGCGCCGGGATCAAGATGCCGCGGACGTCGGGCGAGCAGTGCAACGTCGGGCGCAAAGTGCCGCCTGCACAGGCGCGTCCCGGCGACCTGCTCTGCTACGGCCCGGCTGGCACCCAAAGCGTCGCGATGTACCTCGGCAACGGCCAGATGATCGAGGCCACCGAGCCTGCCGTCACGGTCTCGCCGGCGCGGACCACGGGAATGGTTCCGTATCTGACCCGAATCATCGAGTCCTGACCCGGAACTCGCCGAGGCACCGTTAACGCACTGTCGGCGGCCGGCGGCTTAGGTAGATTGTCTGTCAATCATGATGACCGTCTACCTAACCCGTCCGGCCGTCGCCTCCGTTGCGGGATCCGCCCAGTCCGCCATCGGAAACCGGAGAGCAGGGTTCTACCGCCACGATCTGGACGGGCTGCGCGGCATTGCCATCGCCCTGGTCGCGATGTTCCACGTGTGGTTCGGCAGGGTTTCCGGTGGAGTGGACGTGTTCTTGGCGCTGTCCGGCTTCTTCTTCGGCGGCAAATTGCTGCGCGCGGCATTGAACCCGGCGTCATCGCTGTCGCCGGTGCCCGAAGTGATTCGACTGGTTCGGCGGTTGCTGCCGGCTCTGGTGGTGGTACTGGCCGCGTGCGCGGTACTGACCGTCCTGGTTCAGCCGCAGACCCGCTGGGAGACGTTCGCCGACCAGAGCCTGGCCAGCCTCGGCTACTACCAGAACTGGGAGCTGGCCAGCACGGTAGCCGACTATCTGCGGGCGGGCGAAGCGGTCAGTCCGCTACAGCACATCTGGTCGATGTCGGTGCAGGGCCAGTTCTATATCGCCTTCCTGGCACTGGTTTTCGGGCTCGCGTTTCTGCTCCGGCGCCGTCTCGGCGACCGGTTGCGCACGACGTTCGTGCTGCTGCTCAGCGCGCTGGCGGGGGCATCGTTCGTCTACGCGATCTTTGCGCATCAAGCCAACCAGGCGACCGCGTACTACAACAGCTTTGCCCGGGCGTGGGAGTTGCTGCTGGGGGCACTCGTCGGCGCGCTGGTCCCCTACATCCGCTGGCCGATGTGGTTACGCACGGTGGTCGCCACCGTCGCATTGGCAGCGGTGCTGTCCTGCGGCGCGCTCATCGACGGCGTCAAGGAGTTCCCAGGACCGTGGGCGCTGGTCCCGGTCGGGGCAACCGTGCTGTTCGTCCTGGCCGGCGCCAACCGGCAGGCCCATCCCGCTACCCGTGACAAGCTGCCGCTGCCGAACCGGTTGCTGGCCACCGAGCCGCTGGTGAAGCTCGGCGCGATCGCCTACTCGCTGTACCTGTGGCACTGGCCGCTGTTGATCTTCTGGCTCGCGTATTCCGGTCACCGGCACGCCAACTTCGTCGAGGGCACGGCGGTATTGCTGATCTCCGGCGGGCTGGCCTACCTGACCAATCGGTTCGTCGAAGAACCGCTGCGACACCACGCCGGTGCCGATACCGCACCCGAGTCCGCGCCGGTCATTGCCTGGCGGGGCCGGCTGCGCCGTCCCACCATGGTGCTGGGATCAATGGTGGCGATGCTCGGTGTGACGCTCACGGCGACCGCGTTCACTTGGGTCGAGCATGTCAAGGTCGAGCGCGCCGGCGGCAAGGAGCTCAGCGCGCTCAATGCCCACGACTACCCCGGGGCCCGCGCCCTGGTCAAACACGTGCGAGTGCCCAAGCTCCGGCCGCGGCCCACCGTGCTGGAAGCCCAGACCGACTACCCGCCGTCGACCCGGGACGGCTGCATCAGCGACTTTGCCAACACGTCAGTGATCAGGTGCGCCTACGGCGACAAGGATGCCGCCAGGACCATCGCCCTTGCCGGCGGCTCGCATGCCGAGCATTGGCTGACCGCGCTGGACATCCTCGGACGCAGGCGCCATTTCAAGGTGACGACCTACCTCAAGATGGGCTGTCCGCTGTCCACCGAACAGATGCCGTTGGTGATGGGCAGCAATGCGCCTTACCCGGAGTGCCGCGACTGGGTGCCCAAGGCCATGGCCAAGGTGGTGGCCGACCATCCGGACTACGTATTCACCACCTCCACCAGGCCCTGGAACATCAAGCCCGCAGATGTGATGCCCGGGACGTATGTCGGGATCTGGCAAACATTCTCCGACAACAACATCCCGATCCTCGCGATGCGCGACACGCCGTGGCTGGTCAGAGACGGTCGACCGTTCAACCCGGCGGACTGCCTGGCCAAAGGCGGCGACGCGCTGTCGTGCGGCACCAAGCGCTCCGACGTGCTGGCTGATCACAACCCCACCCTCGATTGGGTCGAGCAGTTCCCGCTGCTCAAACCGCTGGACATGAGCGATGCCGTCTGCCGCCCCGACATCTGCCCTGCCGTCGAGGGAAACGTGTTGGTATACCACGACGCTCATCACCTGTCTGCCACCTACATGCGCACCATGACGAACGAGCTGGGTCGCCAAGTCGGGGCGGCCACCGGCTGGTGGTGACCGCCCACACGCGTAGGGGACGCAGGCCCACCAGATCCGCCCGCCGATAAGGTCGAAGGATGCCCCCGTCAGATCCCAACCACGGTGCCGCTGCACCTCCACCTGAGCTGGTCACCGTATGGCCGGGCAGCAGCTACCCGCTCGGCGCTACTTTCGACGGCGGCGGCACCAACTTCGCGCTGTTCTCCGAGATTGCTGAAAGCGTCGAGTTGTGCCTGATTGACGGCGACCGGCACGAAACTCGAATCCGCCTCGACGAGGTTGACGGACACGTGTGGCACGCCTATCTGCCAACCGTCAGCCCGGGACAGCGTTACGGGTTTCGGGTACACGGGCCGTTCGCCCCGTCGGCCGGTCACCGCTGTGACCCCAGCAAGCTGTTGCTCGACCCGTACGGGAAGTCGTTCGACGGCGAATTCGCGTTCGGTCAGGCGCTGTTCTCCTACGACCTCGCCACCGCAGCCGAAGACCCCGCCGAGACCGGCACTCCCCCGCAGGTCGATTCGCTCGGGCACACCATGACCAGCGTGGTGATCAATCCGTTCTTCGACTGGGCGACCGACCGTGCGCCGCGGACGCAATATCACGAGACGGTCATCTACGAGGCGCATGTCAAGGGGATGACCCAAACCCACCCGGGCGTCCCCGAAGCCCTTCGCGGCACCTACGCCGGGCTGGCGCACCCGGTGATCATCGATCACCTCAAATCGCTGCATGTCACCGCGATCGAGCTGATGCCGGTGCATCAATTCCTGCATGACCATCGGCTGTTGGAGTTGGGATTGCGAAATTACTGGGGCTACAACACCTTTGGGTTCTTCGCCCCGCACCACCAGTACGCGGCGAACCGGCAGGCCGGCGGCGCGGTGTGCGAGTTCAAGTCGATGGTCCGCGCGTTTCATGAGGAGGGCATCGAGGTCATCCTCGACGTGGTGTACAACCACACCGCCGAGGGCGATCACCTCGGTCCGACGATCAACTTCCGCGGCATCGACAACGCCGCCTATTACCGGCTGGTCGACGAGGACCTGCGGTTCTACAAGGACTTCACCGGCACGGGCAACAGCCTCAACGCCCGCCATCCGCACACCTTGCAGCTGATCATGGACTCGCTGCGGTACTGGGTGACCGAGATGCACGTCGACGGCTTCCGATTCGACCTCGCGTCCACGTTGGCTCGTGAGTTTTACGACGTCGACCGGCTGAGCGCGTTTTTCGACCTGGTGCAGCAGGATCCGGTGGTCAGCCAGGTCAAGCTGATCGCAGAGCCGTGGGACGTCGGCGAAGGCGGCTACCAGGTCGGCAACTTCCCGGGTTTGTGGACCGAATGGAATGGGAAGTACCGCGATACCGTGCGTGACTATTGGCGGGGCGAGCCCGCGACCCTTGGCGAATTCGCGTCCCGGCTCACCGGGTCGTCAGACCTGTACGAGGCGACCGGCCGGCGTCCCAGCGCCAGCATCAACTTCGTCACCGCCCACGACGGCTTCACCCTCAACGATCTGGTGTCCTACAACGAGAAGCACAACGAGGCCAACGGTGAAAACAACCAGGATGGCGAAAGCTACAACCGGTCCTGGAACTGCGGCGTCGAGGGTTCAACCGACGACCCCGAAATCCTGGATCTGCGTCGCAAGCAGATGCGCAACATCATGGCCACGCTGCTGGTCAGCCAGGGAACTCCGATGATCGCGCACGGCGACGAGATGGGACGCACCCAGCACGGCAACAACAACGTCTATTGTCAGGATTCCGAGCTGTCCTGGATGGACTGGCCGCTGGTCGACAAAAATGGTGACCTGCTGGCGTTTACCCGCAAAGTCACCGCCCTGCGTAAACACCATCCGGTGTTTCGTCGCCGCCGGTTCTTCGAGGGAAGGCCCATCCGCAGCCTCGGCCAGGTGCGCGACATCGCCTGGCTGACGCCCGCAGGCGACGAGATGACCCCGGAGGACTGGGAACGCGACTTCGACAAGTGCGTCGCGGTGTTCCTCAACGGCGAAGCCCTGCATGAGCGCGATGCGCGCGGCGGGCGGGTGGTCGACGACTCATTTCTGCTGTGCTTCAACGCCCATGCCCATGCTGTGGACTTCGTCATGCCTCATGACGACTACGCCAAAGAGTGGACGGCAGAACTGGATACCACCGATTCCACCGGCGAGGTGAAGCTGGTCGTGAATGACGGTGACGAAGTCTCGCTGCCCGGCCACGCGCTGCTGGTGTTCCGTAAGACGCGATGACGCATGGTCTTTCCCGTACTGTCCACCTATCGGTTGCAGCTGCGGGGCGCGTCCAGCGGTTTCGGGTTCACCTTCGCCGACGCCGAGAACTTGCTCGACTATCTCGCCGAACTCGGGGTGTCGCACCTCTATCTGTCGCCGATCCTGACCCCGGTCGCGGGGTCGGCGCACGGCTACGACGTCGCCGACCCGACGACGGTGTCTGCCGAACTCGGTGGCCCGCAGGGTCTGGCGCGGCTGTCGGCGGCGGCCCGGGCCCGCGGCATGGGACTGGTGGTCGACATCGTCCCCAACCACGTCGGGGTGGACAAGCCGGAGCAGAACCAGTGGTGGTGGGACGTGCTGCGGCACGGCCCGTCGTCAACCTATGCGGCACATTTCGATATCGACTGGGACCTGGCCGATGGCCGAATAGTGTTGCCGGTATTGGGTTCTGACGACGACGTCGCCGACTTGACCGTCGACGGCGATCTCTTGCGGTTGGGTGATCTGGCATTCCCGATCGCCGCCGGCACCGGTGACGGCACCGGCACGGAGGTGCATGACCGCCAGCACTATCAGTTGGTCGGCTGGAAGCGCGGAGTGTGTGGTTACCGGCGGTTTTTTTCGATCACCTCGCTGGCCGGCCTCCGTCAGGAAGACCGTGCCGTGTTCGAGGCCAGCCACACCGAAGTTGCCCGCTGGTTCATCGAAGGGCTCGTCGACGGTGTGCGCATCGATCACCCGGACGGCTTGTCCGATCCGGCCGGGTATCTGACGTGGCTGCGCGAGCTGCTGGGCCCCGATGCCTACATCGTGACCGAGAAGATCCTCGCCGTCGACGAGGCGTTGGAGCCGACGCTGCCGATAGCCGGCACAACCGGGTACGACGCGCTTCGGGAGATCGGCGGGATTTTCATCGACCCGAACGGCGCACCGGCATTGACGGCGTTGCTCGAATCCACCGGCATCGACTACCAACAGATGCCGGCCATGCTCGCCGGCCTCAAGACCACAGCGGCCACCCAAACCTTGGCCAGCGAGCTTGCCAGGCTGCGGCGGTGCATCGCCGCGGCGGCCGGTGCCGACCATCCCCAACTGCCCGCGGCGGTGGCCGCCCTGCTCGCACACATCGACGTCTATCGTTGCGATTACCGCTGTTTGGCCGCGATACTGCCCGCTGCGCTGGCGGAAACCCAGTCTGCTGCACCGGAGTTGGACGTTGCGCTGCAGCTGATCGCGGCTGCGTTGGCCGGCGGCGGCGATGCAGAGCGAAGCGATGAGCAGGAGCGCCGCGATATCAGAGCCGGCGAGCCCGCGACACGGCTGCAGCAACTGTGCGGCGCGGTGACGGCCAAGGCCGTCGAGGACTGCCTGTTCTACCGCGATGCGCGGCTGGTGTCGCTGAACGAAGTTGGCGGCCAACCACGTCGGTTCGGCGTCGGCGCCGCGGAATTCCATCACCGCGCCGCGGCCCGCGCCCGACTCTGGCCCCAGGCGATGACGACGTTGTCGACCCATGACACCAAGCGCGGCGAGGACGTCCGTGCGCGCATCGGTGTGCTGTCGCAGGTGCCGTCGCTGTGGGCCGAGTTCGTCGCCCGCTGGGAAAGCGCGACTCCCGCCCCCGACCCGGTGACCGGATTATTTCTGTGGCAGAACATCTTCGGGGTCTGGCCGGCCAGCGGCGAAGTCACCGGCGAACTCCGCGACCGGTTACACACCTACGGGGAGAAGGCGATACGAGAAGCGGCCTGGCAGACCTCCTGGCAAAACCCGGACGCCAAGTTCGAGAGCGCGGTGCACGGCTGGCTGGACGCCGTGCTCGACGGCCCGGTGGCGCGCGAGCTGACCAACCTGGTGATCCGGCTGCAGGCGCACGCCGAGAACGACGCGCTAGGCCAAAAGCTGCTCGCGCTGACCGTGCCCGGCATCCCCGACATCTATCAGGGCACCGAATTGTGGGACGACAGCCTGGTCGACCCGGATAACCGACGCCCGGTCGACTACGAAGCCCGATGTCAGGCCCTGAAGTCCTTGCAGCATCGGAAAATACGAGTGGTCAAGGCTGCCTTGCAGTTGCGCCGCGGCCGTCCGGGCACCTTCCTGCGGGGCGGTTACCACCCCGTGCTTGCCGCGGGAACCGCCGCCGATCATGTGGTGGCGTTCATGCGCGGCGACGACGTGCTGGTCGCGGCGACCCGCTGGACGGTACGCCTCGAGCAATCCGGCTGGGGCGACACCGCGGTACCGATACCCGCGGGCGGGTGGAGCGACACGCTCACCGGCGCGACGATCGCCGGGGCGGCGCCGGCAGCCGAGCTGTTCGCCGAGCTGCCGGTGGCCCTGTTGGAGCGCAGCGATGGCTGAATTCGCGGTATGGGCGCCCAAACCGGACACGGTTCGCGTCGAAGTCGACGGTCACGTCCATCCGATGACGCGCAGCGCGGACGGCTGGTGGCGGACCACCCTTGACGCGGCACCAGCAGCCCGCTACGGGTATCTCCTCGACGACGATCCGGCGGTGCTGCCCGACCCGCGATCGCCCCGCCAGCCCGACGGCGTGCACGGCCGCTCGCAGCTATGGGCGCCGGCGACCCGCTGGACGGACGACGGCTGGACCGGCCGGCCGGTGCAGGGCGCGGTGATCTACGAGCTGCACATCGGCACCTTCACACCCGAGGGCACCTTCGACTCGGCGATCGAAAAGCTCGACTATCTGGTTGATCTCGGTGTTGATGTCGTCGAGGTGATGCCGGTGAACGCGTTCTCCGGCACGCACGGCTGGGGCTACGACGGGGTGCTGTGGTATGCGGTGCACGAACCCTACGGCGGACCCGACGGGCTGATCCGGTTCGCCGACGCCTGTCATTGCCGCGGCCTTGGCGTGCTGATCGACGCGGTGTTCAACCACCTCGGTCCGTCAGGCAACTACCTGCCGCGGTTCGGCCCGTACTTGTCGTCGGCGAGTAATCCGTGGGGGGAAGGCATCAACATCGCCGACGCCGACTCCGACGAAGTTCGCCGCTACATCATCGACTGCGCGTTGCGCTGGATGCGTGATTTCCACGCCGATGGTCTGCGTCTGGACGCCGTGCATGCCTTGGTGGACACCACCGCCATCCACCTGCTGGAAGAGCTCGCTGCCAAAACCGATGCGCTGGCTGAGCAACTCGGCCGACCGTTGTCGCTTGTCGCCGAGAGCGACTTGAACGATCCGAGGATGATCACGCCCCGGCGCGGCGGCGGCTACGGGATGACCGCGCAGTGGGACGACGACATCCACCACGCCATCCACACCGCGGTGTCCGGGGAGCGTCAGGGCTACTACGCCGATTTCGGATCGTTGGCTACGCTGGCAAAGACATTGCGCAGCGGCTTCTTCCACGCAGCCACATATTCGTCGTTTCGAAAACGGCGCCACGGACGACCGCTGGATACCACCGAGGCCTCGGGGATTCCGGCTACCCGGTTGCTGGCCTACACCTGCACCCACGACCAAATCGGCAATCGTGCGCTGGGCGATCGCCCGTCGCAGAACCTGAACTTCGGCCAGTTGGCAGTCAAGGCTGCGCTGGTGCTCGGATCTCCTTATACCGCGATGCTTTTCATGGGTGAGGAATGGGCAGCGTCGACGCCGTTTCAATTCTTCAGCTCCCATCCGGAGCCCGAGCTGGCGCGCGCCACCGCCGAAGGACGCAAGAAGGAGTTCGCCGATCACGGATGGGACGCCGACGAGATCCCCGATCCACAGGACCCGCAGACCTTCCAGCGCTCGAAGCTGGACTGGGACGAGCCCGGCACTGGTGAACATGCGCGACTGCGCCGGCTCTATCAGGACCTGATCACATCGCGGCGCAACGAAACTGACATGGCCGACCCGTGGTTGGACCACCTGGTGATCGACTACGACGAGGAACACCGCTGGATCGTCATGCACCGCGGGCGGTTGGCGATCGCCTGCAATCTGGGTGCCGAGGCGGCGGGTGTTCCGGTAACCGGCGAGGTGGTGTTGTGCTCCGCTTCGCCCGACATCGGCGCCGCGGCCACCGAGCTGGCGCCGTATTCGTTTGCGATCCTGCGGGTTGTGGATAACTGACTACCCGCGGCGCCGCCGCCCACTGATGATGCGCGAATGAGTCATCACGAGCTCTTGCCGATTCCATCCATTGAGACCGCCACCGATCCCGTTCACTGCGCCGCCGATCTGCGCCAGCGGTGGCGAGCGTTGATGGGACCGCTCGGATTTGAGGAACGGCTGTTGTGGTTCGGCCTCGTCGGGCCGGATCGATGCTTCACCAAAAAGCTCTGCCACGTGCCAATTCGTCGGCGGCCCCAGGGCCGAGTCGTGTGGAACCTGATGTCGTCGCTGCGGACGCTGCTTGACGACCTGGCACCGGGAACCACGGTGGCATTGCTGCTGACCGGGCCCGGGCGCGGGCCGGTCTCGTCTGCCGACCGGGTGTGGTCGAAAGCGCTGACGGACATGGCCGAAAGATTCGCCGTTCCACTGGAACCGATCTTCCGCGCACACGACGAATCGGTCGACGAGCTGTCACAGAAACTTTGATACTGTGCGTCCGTGAAAAATATCACGGTATCGGTTGCCGACGATGTCTATCGCACGGCGCGGATTCGGGCAGCGAAGCTCGGCCAGTCCCTGAGCGCTGTCGTCGCCGAGTTGCTGAACTCACTTTCCGAGCGGGAGAAGGAGTTCGCCCGGCTGGAGGCAAAGCAACGGCGGGTACAAGGCGAAATCCGCAACTTTCGCGCACGCGACCGCCTGAGCCGTGACGATGTCCACGCCCGTGCGGTTCGTTGACACCAATGTCCTGCTGTATGCGATCTCGCGCGATCGCGAAGAGCGGGATAAGGCGAAGCAGCCTGATCGGTCGCAGGGTGGCCGCGATGGCGTTGGGGAGCGGGACCCACTGTTGGCACATCGTGATCGGGACTACGAGGTGATCCGCGCGCATTGCGCCCTACAAACCAAACCGTTGTTTTGACTCGAATCCGACTTATCGCGCGTCGAATATCGCAGCGCTACCAGTAAGTTACCGGCGAGCTGGCTAGATGCTTCCCCGTGGTAGCACCCACCGGTGCTGGAACGCCAATACCGTTGCGGCTGTTTCGAAGTCAGCGTCGTAGTGGACAACGGTGAGTTGGTGTACGGCGGGCGAGCGTTGCGATAAGCAGGTCGGCCATTCCGACCGCCCGATGTCGGCCGGTTCCTGCCAGGACTCGTTGTGCGCCGAGCGCGGTCTGCCAATGCTCGTCGTTGGTGGTGTGTCTGGTCGGGCGATTTTTGGTGTACGCGAGTTGGGCGCATTCTCGCTACGATCTGTCTAACTGTGCCCTTGGTTTTGCGGAGGTTTGCGGTGGTGTTTGCGATGGTGCCGGCGATGTTGGATGTGGTGGCGAGTGAGGCGCTGCGGGCGGCGGCTGCCGGTATTTAGCGCCGGCCGGGGGCGCTGAGGTTATGGGTGTGCATCCGTGGCCGGAGATCGATCCGGCGAGCGCGTACGTGACGATGACCGGCGGGGCGGGGGCGGCGCCGATGCATGCGGCCAGCGCGGCGCTCTCGGCGCTGCGGTGGATGCGACGGCGGCGACCTCGCAAGTCAACGACGGGGTTGTCGGGGAAACCTGGTCGGGGGCGCACCCGGCAAGAAGGCCGCCACGCTGGACAGGTTCTTCACCGAGGCCCTGCCCGAGGACGGGGCGAACAAGATCGAGGCCGTGTCGATGGATCTGGGTCCTGCGTTCGCGAAATCTGTTCGGGCGCACGCCCCGCAGGCGGTGATCTGTTTCGATCCGTTCCATGTAGTCAAGCTAGCCACCGACGCTCTCGACGACGCGCGCCGCCAGGTGTGGCAGTCCGCGCGCACGCTGTCGAACAAGCAGATCGCCAAAACCTACAAGGGCGCCCGGTGGGCGCTGCTGAAGAACCCCGAATCCCTCACCGATACACAGAAAGCCACCCTCGCCCAGCTCAAACGCGAGGGCGGCGCCCTGGTGCGGGCCTACGAGCTCAAGGAATCGTTGCGGGCGGTGTTCGCCGGTCACCTCGACACCGACACCGTCACCCACATGCTGGGCAAATGGTGCTTGGGCGCAGCGATGCCGGATCCCGCAGTTCACCAAGGTCGGCACGACCATCAAAAAACACCTCGACGGCATCCGGGCCGCCGTCGACCGCGGCCTGGCCAACGGACGCCACGAAGGACTCAACAGCAAGGTCCGGCTCATCATCCGCCGGGCCTACGGCTTTCACAGCGCCGAGGCCGCCCTCGCCATGGTCATGCTGGTCTGCGGACCGGTCACCCTCGAACTCCCATACCCCACAGGAGGTCATCCACATTCACGTCAGTAGAGCCGTTTAAGGTTGGGTGTCCGAGGTGCCAGCAGTCGTCTCTTTTCTAACCTTCTGCGTTTCTCAAATATCGCATCACTGCGGGAGCCCTTCACAACCCGCCCTCGCCTTAGGATTTCGGCCGGCGACCGGGCGGCAGTGACCCGGTGGCGACCGACCAGCGGCGGAGCACCACCGCGCTGCCGTCCGCCGGTGACGTGCATCAGATCAGACTGTTCACCTGACATCACCTGGCGGCGCAATTGCGCCGGCACGATACAACTGGGGATCAGCCGCGCCGCCCAGCGCGTTCGGCGAAAGCGTCGAGCGCGGCGAGCACCTCAGGAGAACGCCACACTCGGTTGCGGGGTCCGCTGGTCGTCTCGATGAGGATTCCCGCCTCGGTGAGCGGGTTGAGGTAGCGGTGAGCGTTGGTGGACTCGATGCCCAATTCCTGCGCCAGTAGAGCAGCGTTCACGACAGGACGGCGGGTCAACAAATCGGCGACCTTCCACACCGCCGAGTCAGAGCGCGCGGTGATCACGTCGTTCCAGTTCTCCCGGGTATCGCGAAGGTCGGCGACTAGTTGACGCCCGTTTGCGATAGCCAGGACGGTGGCCTGAGAGAAGCGCTCGACAATCGGCGCGGCGTCACCGTCGCGATAGCTAGTCAACGCGGCGAAGTGTGCGTCCGTGTCGGCCAGCAGCCCGGCCGAGACCGGCACCGTTACCTGGCGCGTTAGGCCCTTGTTGCGCAGCATGGCTTGTACCAGTGCGCGGCCGGTGCGCCCGTTCCCGTCGGTAAAGGGGTGAATGGTTTCGAACTGTGCATGGGCCACCGTGATCTGCGGCAGTGCGGGAACGTCGGCGCGCTGCGCGAAGGCGATCAGGTCGTCAATCGCGCCGGGGACCACCTCGTGGCGCGGGCCGACGAACGTCGCGCCGATGGGGGTGGAGCCACCGCCGATCCACACTGGCTCGGTGCGGAATTCGCCTGGTGTATGGCGTGGCTCGTTGGCCATCAACGCGCGGTGCATCGCCAGGATGGCGTTGGCGTCAACGGTGTCGGACAGGGCGACCGCTGCTTGCATCGCAGCGGTGTTGGCGACGATCATCTCAGCGTTGCGCTTGGCCTTGCCGCCGGGCAGCTCGGCCTCGGCGATAGCGCGGGCTGATGCGGTCAAGTTCTCGATCTGCGAGCTTGCGGCTGACTCCGACCGCAGCAACACTGCGGCAAACGGTGCGATTTCGCCTCCGAGTTGGCCGTCGAAGCGTGTGATTTCGTTGCTGGCGGACTCGGCGTCTGCGAACACTGATGGCGACAAGTCCAAGACCAGGTCAGCGATGCTAGCCGGCATAGCGGGGTGGTAGGTGCCATATTTCGGCAGCGCTGCGCTCGCGTATCGCCTCCCCTGTGGTTCCCAACGAACGTTCTCGTAGGTGACGGGACGAAGTGAAGTCACTGTCCCAGTTTAACTTCACTTATCTGGTTAAGTGAAGTTAACAGTGTCCGTTGACTTCACTTAGGACTCGCGTCACAATAACTTAGGTTTTCGCTTCCGCGGCGGCTACGGTTGTGATAATGACCGGCATGGCGGAAGTCGTGGAGTCGGCGGCGTCGAGGTATGCGGCGCAGTCGCATTTCACCCCAGATCGAACACCGGCTGTTCTCCCAGATCACCATGAACTGGCGCGGCCGCCCACTGACCAGCCACCGCATGATCGTCGACCTGATCGGCAACACCACCACGACCACCGGGCTAACCGTGCACTGCGTCCTCGACACCGACCAATACGCCACCGGCATCAAATACACCGCCAAAGACGTTGACGCCCTGCCGATCACACGCCACGACTTCCACGGCGAGTGGAACTACACCATGCAGCCGACACGCCCGAACACCACCTAGATTATTTTGACGCAGGCACTTAGCGCAGGAGATCCGGGCGGGTGAGTAGGCCGCGACCGCATCCAGCGCCGAGCGCCGAGCGCCTCGGGCGATAACCGTAGGAGTCGGGGTGAAACATCGGCTCCACCCGCTTTTCCAGCTCCATGGCCACCACCGTCTGCGCGACCCTGTCAGCGGCCTGCCGAGAGCGGTGTTTTAAGAACGAGTGGATGATCGAACATACGAGCGGATCCATTGACACGCCGACGCTTCGCCATGATCACAGCCCGGGCGCGCAGGCGCGCCGACGATCACCACAATCACCCCAGCCACGCCCGTCTAACTGCGAAACTCAAGTTACCCGGTAACTACTCCGTATTCATCCGATGAGTCACGGCTATTCGGATATGGCGCGTTAACAGTATTCCGTATTGCCCTGTGTTCCAGGCGTTTTCAATGACCAACGCCAGTGTCAGCGCCCGCGTTTCTGTTCCCACGTGGTTCCCAATGACGTGGTCAAATCCAACCTCCATACCTGTCTGACGTCGAGTGGCCCACCGCCCGTTCGAAGATGCACGAGGGGGCGGCTAAGCATCACAGATCGAGGACAAAGCGCAGCGCTGCCTGGGCACTCCCCTCACCGAGCGATCAATGGCAGACGGTCGGAAACGAATATCGCGGGTCACCAGTAACCTACACCATGTTCCTTGACTGTCTGTGCGACATCAGCTTTCGTGCTACCCCCTATAGCGAAGTGTACAGCGCAAATTCTATTACTGTGTAACATCAACAGATTTCGATGCCACCGGGCCTGCTCAGTTCCGAGTTGATGTTTCATGGTGTTAATCGAACTAGTCGATCCCAAGAGGGTGGTTCGGGTGTGGTTGGGCAAGCCACCGCTGCCCGGCCAGGGGATTCGTGACGGGAACCCGTTTTGTGGTCCAGTCGCATATGCGGCTTGGGTTGCGGGTCTCGGAGCGGTCGAGCTTCAGTGCGCTATCGCCCCTAGGTGCAAAAATATTGCCCGTTGAGCAGACAATTCGACGGTGGCGAGTAGGAGCCGGTCAGCACGCCTCTTAGACCACCTGCGGCTGAACCACCGGGCGCAATGATGCGATTCCAATTCGCGGGGGTCAGAACATAGTGCGTGCCAGATTGGGTAAGGGTGCTATTCCACGTGTGCGAGACGGATTCTCCCATCGGCAAGTCGAATTCAAGCTTCCAATCGGTTAGCGGCGCCGTGCTGGAGTTGGTGATGGTGAAGTGCGCGATGAAACCGGTCTGCCACGTCGATGTCACCGACAACCTCGCCGTGGCCGCAGCCGCATGAGCTACGGGGGTGATGGCGAGTCCGAGGATGGCAACTATCAATGCCGACACGGTTACGTGAAGCGCTGTGCGCCAGCCCGTCACGTAATTGTCCAGTCCGGCCATAGCAGCCAACACTAAAGCCAAACAAGCCGATATCGGTCCGCGCATCGCGGGTAAGCTGCAGTACCTTTACTCAACTGAAACCGTCATGAAATTTGAGCCTCGATCCACACTGAACCATGTATCGGCCCAGCCGAGCCGGCACTCGCCGTAGGTTCCAACGGCGACGTTGTGGGCACGCGTCCGCGCTGAGCGCCCGCATCGGGGCGCCCATCGCCGCCATGGACGAATCAGATCACCACAGCGGCGAGCGCGGCGGATCGGCTCGCGGCGGGCCACAGGTCACCAGCGGGCCCCACACCGGCGAGCAGCCCGCCGCACCCGACCCTGGTATGCCCACCGCGATCGGCGCCGACAGCGACACCGCCACGCTGGTCGAGCCCACCCGGTTGAGCACCGTCGAACGGCTCGACGAGATCACCGGTGTCGGCGTCCACGCCGCCCAGACGATCATCGCCGAAATCGGGCTCGATATGACCCGCTTTGCCACCCCCGAACAGCTGGTCTCCTGGGCCAAACTCTGCCCGCGCACCATCCAGTCCGGCCCGCTGACCCGCGGCGGCAAAACCGGCAAGGGCAACCCCTACCTCAAAGGCGCGCTCGGCCAGGCCGCCGCTGCGGCTGCACGCGCCGACGCCTTCCTCGGACAGCGCTACCGGCGCATCGTCAAACGCCGGGGCAAGCTCAAAGCCCTCGTCGCAGTCGCCCGTTCCATCCTGCGCATCGTCTGGCAGCTGCTTTCTGACCCCACCGCCCGATTCTTCGACCTCGGCCCCGACTACCACGCCAACCGTGTCGACACCGAGCGAAAGGTGCGCAACCACATCGCCCACCTGACCGCGATGGGATTCCACGTCACTCTCGAACCCGCCGCCTAGCCCACCAAATACACACCGCCACATCGTGACCCAGCAGCGGCACCCTGTGTGAGAGCATGACCACCAGGTACTTGCCGCGGCTTTGGCGATGATGAAGTCGAAGCCCTCGGCCCTGACCTCGGCAAGGTTCAGCCCAGCCTGGTAGCTGGCCACGTCGACGCCGTACAGGGTCACGGGTCTGCTCTCCCCCATGGTCGCGGCTGACGTCAAGTTTCCGGCCTCGACAAGCCCTCATCGACCGTAGCGACAATTGCGGTGTTGCGCCCAAACAACACGCCATGCGCCTGAGCTTCCCGCTTTGCGCATACGCCCGTCGCGGCCGGTAATCCCGTAATGAGCAGCGCTACAACCGGTTAGAGGATTCAGCTCGACGGAAGGGGTCGCTTCAACGGGCCGGCAACGGCAGCCTCAACGCCGCCATCGTCGGCCTCAGCCGCCCGGACGGCACGCCGAACGTACTGGTCACCGCCGTCAGCGCCGCTGCGGTGCCGAACGGCTTGTCAAGATCACCGGCTTCGGCCACACGGCATGCCCATCAACGCCCACACGTGCTCCAACAGCGCCCTGGCGTCGTCGCCGAAGCCTCGCGCCCGCAACCTGCGCCGGTCGACCTGCTCGGCCGGGTCAGGAAGCCTCGGGCCGGTCAGCATCCGCCGCGCCGTCGAACGGCCCATCCCCGTGGTGCCCACCACCCGATCCAGGATCTTGGTCTTGTCCGCCTTGCACGCCTTGCGGTACTGACCTCGCAGTTTGTTGGTTTCCTGCCGCCTTGCGGCCATATCGATCTTGCCCTCCACATCGGGCAAGCCTTCCGCGCCACGCGCTCAAAATACCTGAGGCACCACCACCGGCCACGCGCTCAAAGTAGGTGAGGCACGCCGCCGAGGTCTTGACTCATTCCAAACAAGAGCGGTACCTTGACGGGGTGTCGTCAACGGCGGCGCAGTGCGCGGCGCAGCTGCGAATGGTCGATTTGCGAGTGACCCGGCCGAGGGTCGCCGTGCTGGAGGCGGTGCATCTCCATCCGCATGCCGACACCGAGACGATCTTGTCTGCGGTACGCGGCGCTCTGCCCGACGTCTCCCGCCAGGCCGTGTACGACGTGCTCAACGCGCTGACCGCGGCCGGCTTACTTCGGCGGATCCAACCATCAGGCATGGTTGCCCGCTATGAATCTCGGGTCGGCGACAACCACCATCACATCGTGTGCCGGTCCTGTGGCGTCATCGCCGATGTCGATTGTGCGGTCGGTGGTGCGCCCTGCCTGACTCCTTCCGACGACGACAACGGGCTGGATGGTTTCGTTCTCGACGAGGCCGAAGTCATCTACTGGGGTCTATGCCCCGAGTGCTCGACCGCAGATTCCGGATCACAGCCGTGATCACCGGCCGATTCAACTATCTCTGAAAGGAACACCGTGTCATCCGATACAATCCACAAGGGCAGCGAAAGTGAAAACCCGGTGATCGATGCGCCGGAGCCCAAATCGCATCCGCCGCTGACGAACCGGGACTGGTGGCCCGACCAGATCGACGTGTCGACACTGCACCCGCACTCCCCGCAGTCCAACCCGCTCGGCGACGACTTCGACTACGCCGCGGAGTTCGCCAAGCTCGACGTCGACGCCCTCAAGGCCGACATGATGGCGCTGATGACCGACTCGCAGGACTGGTGGCCCGCCGACTACGGCACCTACGGTGGCCTGTTCATCCGGATGAGCTGGCACGACGCCGGCACCTACCGCATTCACGACGGCCGCGGCGGTGCCGGCCAGGGAATGCAGCGCTTCGCCCCGATCAACAGCTGGCCCGACAACGTCAGTCTGGACAAGGCGCGCCGGCTGCTGTGGCCGCTCAAGAAGAAGTACGGCAACAAGATATCCTGGGCGGATCTGATCGTCTTCGCCGGCAACTGCGCCCTGGAGTCGTTCGGGTTCAAGACCTTCGGCTTCGCCTTCGGCCGTGAGGATGTCTGGGAACCCGAAGAGATCCTCTGGGGCGAAGAGGACAAATGGTTGGGTACCGACAAGCGCTACTCCGGTAAGCGCGATCTGGCCCAGCCCTACGGCGCGACCACCATGGGTCTGATCTACGTCAACCCGGAAGGCCCCGAGGGTAAGCCGGATCCGGTCGCGGCGGCCATCGACATCCGCGAGACGTTCGGCCGGATGGCGATGAACGATGTGGAGACCGCCGCACTCATCGTCGGTGGCCACACCTTCGGCAAGACCCACGGCGCCGGCGACGCCGATCTGGTCGGCCCCGAGCCGGAGGCCGCCCCGATCGAACAACAAGGCCTGGGCTGGAAGAGCTCCTACGGCACCGGCAAGGGTAAAGACGCCATCACCAGCGGCCTGGAGGTGGTCTGGACGCCCACTCCGACCAAGTGGGACAACACCTTCCTGGAGATGCTGTACGGCTACGAGTGGGAGCTCACCAAGAGTCCGGCCGGGGCTTGGCAATTTGTGGCAAAGGACGGCGCCGGGGCGGGCACCATCCCCGACCCGTTCGGCGGACCGGGTCGCGCCCCGACGATGCTGGTTACCGACATCTCGATGCGTGAGTCCCCGATCTACCGCGACATCACGCGCCGGTGGCTCGACCATCCCGAGGAGCTGGACGATGCGTTCGCCAAGGCGTGGTACAAGCTGCTGCACCGCGACATGGGACCGATATCGCGTAACCTCGGGCCGTGGATTCCCGAGCCCCAGCTGTGGCAGGACCCCGTTCCGCCGGTGGACCATGAGTTGGTCGACGACAAAGACGTTGCGGCGCTTAAGAAGAAGGTGCTCGAGTCCGGACTCTCCGTTCCTCAGCTGGTCAAGACCGCATGGTCGGCGGCGGCGAGCTACCGCAACACCGACAAACGCGGTGGCGCGAACGGCGGGCGGTTGCGCCTTGAGCCGCAACGGAGTTGGGAGGTCAACGAACCCGCCGAACTGGACAAGGTTTTACCGGTTCTCGAGAAGATCCAGCAGGACTTCAACGGCTCGGCGGCCGGCGGCAAGAAGATCTCACTGGCCGACTTGATCGTGCTGGCCGGATCTGCGGCGGTGGAGAAGGCGGCTAAGGACGCCGGATACGAGATCTCGGTGCACTTTGCGCCCGGGCGTACCGACGCCTCGCAGCAGAACACCGATGTCGAGTCGTTCGCGGTGCTCGAACCGCGGGCCGACGGGTTCCGCAACTACATCCGTTCCGGCGAGAAGGCACCGCTCGAGCAGTTGCTGGTGGAGCGGGCGTACCTGTTGGGCGTGACCGGGCCGGAGATGACGGTCCTCGTTGGTGGCCTCCGTGCTCTCGGGGCAAACCACGGCGGCAGCAAGCATGGCGTGTTCACCGACAAGCCAGGCGTGTTGACCAACGACTTCTTCGTCAACTTGGTGGACATGGGTAACGAGTGGAAGGCATCGGAGGCGGCCGAGAACGTCTACGAGGTAGTTGACCGGGCCTCGGGCGCTCTGAAGTGGACCGCGACCGCCAACGACCTTGTGTTCGGGTCGAACTCGGTGCTGCGCGCGTTGGCCGAGGTCTACGCACAAGACGACGCTAAGGGCGAGTTCGTCGAGGACTTCGTCGCGGCGTGGGTCAAGGTCATGAACAGCGACCGGTTCGACCTCAGGTAACAGCTGGAGTGAGACGCCACCCCGCGAGCCACCAGTCTCGCGGGGTGGCGCTTTCGGACTATGGCACGTTCCTCGGCGGCCATTACAAGGGCGTCTTCGTCGGAGCGCCGCTCGCCGAGAGCTACACTGGCGGTCATGGCCATCGAATCAACCATGCTTGCGCTCGGCACTCCCGCACCGCATTTCGCCCTGCCCGAGCCGGCCACCGGAGACACCGTCAGCCTGGATCAGCTCGCGGGACCCGCGCTAGTCGTCACCTTCATCTGCAACCACTGCCCGTACGTCAAGCACGTCGCCGCTGGTCTCGCCGTGCTGGGTCGAGATGTCCACGATCAGGGCGTCTCAATGGTCGGGATTTCCAGCAATGACGTGGCCACCTACCCGCAAGACGGGCCTGACGAGATGGTTGTCGAGGCTCGCCGCTATGGCTGGACATTTCCTTACCTCTACGACGAAACCCAGGACGTCGCCCGCGCGTTCTCGGCGGCCTGCACGCCCGACACATTCGTCTTCGATGGTGAGCGCCGACTCGTCTACCGCGGGCAACTCGACAACTCCCGGCCCGGCAACGATCTACCGGTGACGGCCGCTGACGTCCGGGCTGCGGTCGACGCCGTGTTGGCCGGCCGGCCGGTCGATACCGACCAGCGGCCGTCGATCGGTTGCGGCATCAAGTGGCGTTGAGCCTCAACGGTATCCGCGTTTCAGCAAATGACGGGCGCCTGCGTTCATGGCTTCGGGGCTCGCGATGGCAAAGCCGAACGCGTTAGCCAGTCGGTCGGTGATATTGAAGGCAAGCGCGACCGCTAAGGCGTCCTTGATCCGTTGGGGAGACACCGAGGCGTCTAAGACAGCTCGGATGTCTTGCGCCGCAATGCTGTTTTGTTCGGTGAGCTTGCCGAGCATGCGCAGCGTCGCGCGGAGTGGTTCGTCGATCGGCGCGGCATCCAGATCGGCTAGCGCGCTGGCGACCTTCGTTTCGTCGCCGTACCACATCGACGATGTGGCGCTGTGCGCCGAGACGCAGAATGGGCACTCATTGGCCTTGGAGACGTAGGCGGCCATCAGCTCGCGATCGCCGATCGACCACTCTGACTGTCCGCGCATCGCTTCGTGGGTGAGCGGGCCACCGCCGTAGAACTTCGGGGCGATAGAGCGCGAGCTTGACGGCGTCGACAACGGGCTGGCCGGAAAAAACCCGGATGAGCGCCAGTATCACCTTGGTGTGCAAGCGATGACCCCGGTCGAGTATTTCCAGTCTCATGGTTCAGGCGTTTCTTCGGTTGCGCCGGCCAAGGCTGCCAGTGCGCTGGTGTACTGACGGCTCGCCTGCCCGACTGCGGCACATACCACGATTTCGAAGATCTGGTCCTCGGTGAGGCCCGCCTCGCCGACGGCGGCGAGATCCTCATCGGTGACTCTCGGTAGGCGTGGTTAGCCACTTTTTCGACCAGTGTGCGAATGGGCTCGTCGAGGCCGGCATTCTCGAACGCGGCGACCCGCAGCTCGGCTGTCGCTTTTCGGCTACCATCCCGCACGCGGGCGACGAGCTCGCGATGCAACTGGGCTATCTCGACCATAGGTCCAACCTCCCTCGCGGTACGGTACCGCCGATGAAGTTTGTGGTGGCAGGGTCCGCAATGCGTCACCGCGGCCCGTGACATTGCCGCTTCGATGACAACATCCGCCGAAAGCGTCGCCCGCGCCGCCGATCTTCTCGAAGCCGCGGCGCTATCCGCCTAATTCGCCGGCGATCCCGCGTTCGATGCCGGCCTGGGTTGTCGCGGGCAATACGATGAGGCCGTCGAGCTCTCTGCGTGCGCGGTCATAGGCATTCTGGCGTTCCTGCGGCGTTGCAGCGGAGTCGGAGGCCACGCGCAACAGATTTTCAGCGCGGGCAATTCGCTGCTGTCCGTCCTGTGAAAAGTCATTTCGGCGCTTACGTTTCGCCTCTGACTCAGCGATGTTGAACGCCGTCACATAGTCCTCAACAGCGGCCAAGTAACGCGCCGCCGCGTCGCCGTCATCGAGGAGATCTTCGGCTTTGGTCGGGCGCAGGAAGTCTGCCCGCAGTTTGGCTTTGTGAAAGCCGATCGTCAGCGGATTGCGCATGTCGGTCATCAGCGGGAAATCGAGCAGTCTGGCGAAGTCGAGTTCGTACTCCAGCCAACGGGTGTCTGTTCGGTCGTGCTCTCGAAGCACGCGGGTGAGCGACCGCCATTGGGCGGCTTGAGTGCCGTCGGTGCGGCCCCGATCGGGGCCAGCTGGGTTGTCGGCTGGGCGCCTATTGCCGGAGAACGCCCGTATCGCCGCGATGATCATGCCCGCCAGCGGGACGATCACGATGAGAAACTCCGCCAACCGGAACAGCAGGCCCATACGACCAGGATGCCACCGGAATTTGGGAATCATCGCGCAAGGTCCCACTGTCCGAAATCGGGAGCAAGGACCTGGTCGACATCGACGTGGATGCCGTCGATCAGCGGACCCGGCTTCGACGCGGTGTTGACCGCACTTTGATAAAGCACCGCCGCGGGCTCGGGTGAACCGTGAGACCAGGCGCTGGTCTGCCATGCCCAGCTGCGCCCCGCGGTGGTCGACGCGCCGATTACGCCGTCGCCGATTGCCCATGCGCAGGCGCGGGAATGCCCGTAGATTCCGGTGCGGCTCACGCCCAGCACCGAGGTGATTCCTCGAAACCACTGAACTGCCGGGCCTTTCCAGGTGTCGAGGTCGATATCCTCGTCAATACTGAAGAAGATCGGTGCTGAACTCGGCCCCCCGGCCGCCGCGTGTAGCCGCAAGGCAGTCCGGGCGTCCGCCACGCCGCCGTCATACCCGCGGGTGAAATCCGACGGATCCGGCCAGCCGGGCTTGCCGTACTGGTAGTTGCTGACGATGTGAAGACCCGCTGCTCGCGCCGCATCCGCAAATTCACGGGTGACGGGCTTGAAATCGAAGTTTGCGCCAGGCCGCGACTCCGATACATAGACCACGGCCCCGTCATAACCCGCGGACTTGATTCGATCCGGCTGAACCAGCCGCTCAGTGAAATCGATCAGCTTCATGTCGGCAGCCGACGCCTGCTGCTGGACCAGTGGCGTGGCCAGCGGCCCCAGGCCGAGCGCAACCGGCACCAATGCAAACTTGATGGCGTCGCGGCGCGAAACGGATCGCTGGCTGTTCACGGGCTCAGTGGGTAAACAGAGCAGTCGCGCTCCAGGCTTTTCTGCCCGGGTGCCGTGGATTCTGGCTGGGGCACCCATACAACCGGTCGCATGAACATCGGCAAGCGCCGAAAACGGTTGGCGGCCATCAGCAGAGGTTGGACATCGAGCGAGCGCCAGCCCAGATCTTCGAAGTAGGCCAACCCGTTCTCGGGCGCGAACTCGAACGGCGCATTCTGCAGCATGCCGGCCACCTTCTTGTTCATCATCTTTTTCAGGCCAGGCCCGGCGAAGTCGAGCATCCACCAAGTCACCTCCGGTGCAACGCCGTCCACCGGGCAGTATCCGAAACGTGGGTGATGTAGTGCCCAGTCTCTGACATACGTTGCGTTATAGCACCGACCGCTGGTGGAAACAGGTCGGGGTCGTGTAGATCGAGTCCTGTGGACGATCCGGCCGTCAGGTCTTTCGGTGCGCTCCGCGAAGCGATAGCCCGGCGGTTGTATCGCCGATCGGTGGCCGTGGGGCAAATCACGGTGCCGGCCGAACCCAGCTTGATCGACGAAGTACGTCAAGATGTGCGACAACCTGTTTGTCAGCGTCGGCGTCCAGTACTCCCCCGAGGAATTCGCTCAGCTGAGGACGGTGCTATACAGCCAATTGCAGGAGGCCTACCGGACCTCGTCACGTTCCAACATTGTCATCTCGTTTCGTGCGCCGTTCGGCTCGGCCCTGAATTATCGAGCCAACGTGGAATCGGTGACGATCGCCGGCGCGTACGACGGCTGGGTGGGAAATCGCGAGGGATCGCTGTTCGGCATCGAACCGGACGCGCGGGTGTCGGCGCTAGCCGGCGAAACCGCCGAAGCTCGCCCACATCATCCGATCGGAGGCGAACGCGAATCCCTCGACGTCCGCGTCATCGAGCGTGATGTGTTCGCGACGTTGGACGGTATCCCCTGCGACTATCAGCGGATTGTGGCCTCCGAGTTGGCGCCCGACTTCCGGACGACGCAGCAGCTGCGCGGCCTGTTCGAACTCGCCGCCGCGCATTGCCTGGCCCCCGGCGGGCGACTGTTGTTCAACACTTTCGCGCCACGAGAAGGTTATGTTCCCGACGATGCCGCCCGTGAACTCGGCCAGCAGTGCAGCACCATGATTTTCACCTGCTACCTCGCCGTCAGCCCGTTCATGCGCGGCTACGACCCCACAGCGATCCCGGATCACGACGCAGATCAAGAGACCTCGGCTCGTGATCCACTTGCGTTGATTGAGGCACTCGGTGCCCGTGACGCCGCCGTCATCGGCCACGATTGGGGAGCTTCGGCCGCCTACGGCGCCGCGGCACTCGATCCCGATCAAGTGAAAAAGCTGTTGGTCATTGGCATTCCGCACCCGGGGGCGTTGAAACCGTCGCTCAAGAAGCTGTGGGGTGTCCGCCACTTTTGTGGCATACAAGCTGCCCGGGGCGCCGAAACGCTTTGCGCGCAATGACTTTGCGGCACTTCCCGCGATTTATCGATGATGGTCGCCGGACTGGACTCCCGAGCAGGAGGAGTTCGACGCCCTTCGCGCGAGCTTCTCGAACCCGGCGAGCTTGAACGCCGCATTCGGCTACTACCGGAAGCTCTCGCCAATACCGGGCGCGTCGCTACGGGCGCGGATCACCGTGCCGACGGTGGTCTTTGCCGGGCTTACTGATCCAATCGTCATACCGTCGGACTACCGAGGCGCTGCCCGGACGTTCGAAAGCGACTACGTCGTCGAAGAAGTGCCCGGCGGCCACTTCATGCATCGGGAGCACGCCGGCGTGTTCGCCGAACGGCTGCTGGCTCACCTATAACGTGAGCCAGCCGGCTGCTATCGTGCTGTGTGCCTATGCCCGAGGTGACTTCTCTGACGGTTGGGAGGAAAGCGACGGCCGAACATGACCGCACCCTATGCAACGACACCGACAAAACCCGCCAGGCCACGTTATTCACGGGTCCCGATCCCCCCGACGGCTGAAGCGGCCAGTCCCCTCGGCGCGTACTGATGGATCGTCGCTCGATGATGTTGATGACCGGGTTCGGCTTGCTGGCAGCCGCGGCCCCGCTTCCCGAGGCCCGCGCGTATCCCTGGCCACCGACGGCCCCAGCAGGTTCCTACCTTTTCCACGACGAGTTTGACGGTCCGGCCGGTTCGGCGCCAGATTCGTCCAAGTGGGCGGTGGCGAAAGCCCGCGAGACGATCAAGGACCCGACGTACTGGGAGCAGCCGGAGAACATCGGGCAGTACCGCGACGATCGCCACAACGTTTTCCTCGACGGCAACTCCAACTTGGTCCTGCGTGCCGCCCAAGACGGACCCACCTACTACAGCGGCAAGGTTCAAAGCCTGTGGCGAGGCGGCGTCGGGCACACCTGGGAATCCCGGATCAAGCTCAATTGCCTGACGGCCGGCGCCTGGCCCGCCTACTGGCTGGGCAATGAAGACCAGGGCGAAATCGACGTCATGGAGTGGTATGGCAACGGCAACTGGCCGTCGGCCACCACCGTTCATGCCAAAGCCAACGGTGGCGAATGGAAGACGCACAACATCGCGGTGGACAGCGCCTGGCACACCTGGCGCACCCAGTGGGACGACACCGGCATCCGGTTCTGGAAGGACTACGTCGACGGCGCGCAACCGTACTTCGACGTGCCGGCGAGTTCGCTACCGGACTGGCCGTTCAACCGGCCGGGCTACACCGCTTTTACCGTGTTCAACCTTGCGGTCGCCGGTTCCGGCGGCGGCGATCCCGGATCCGGAACCTATCCCGCGGACATGCTGGTCGACTGGATACGTGTCTGGTAAGGCCGGACGCGTCCCGTCGCCAGATCAGCCGCTCAGTAGTTGTTGCAGCTGGTGGCGATTTGGCCGATCAGGCCGATGTATTGCGCAGCCCCAGGCATGCCCGAGGCCTGCTGAGCCATCTGCGCGCGCTGAGGCGGCGGTGAGGCGAGGAAGGAACGCAACCAGCCCTGCGCCATCGGCGACGAATTGAACTTCGCTGCGGCGGCCGGCGATTGCGCATTCAGGGCCGCAACTACCTGCGGGTAACTGCAGGTCGTGTTGATTGCCGGATCAAGAGCGGGGTCTGCGGAGGCGACCCCGGCACCAGCAACCAACAACAACGCCAGAGCGCCGACTGCAGCAGCCAGCTTAGTGAACGACCGCGTGACCATATGTGGGCACCTTCCAAGCTATGTACCGCCGGACTTCGGCGCAGAGGCCACCAGTTTACCGGAACTGATGGAGGCGCGGCTCGCTCAAAGACTTGGCGGCGTTGCGCGGAGCCGAGAATGCTGCGGCCCGGCGCGGACTAATGTCTGGTCATGGACGACACGACCAAGCCGTCTGTCATGCGCCCGACCCGCAATCTGGCGGTGGATTTCTACCGCGTATCGGGCGTAGTCCTGATCGTGCTGGGCCACTGGCTCGCCGGGTCGGTGACCTATCACGACGGCCATTTCGGTCGCCAGAACCCTCTGGTCGACATGCCCTGGACTCAATGGCTGACGTGGCCTTTCCAGGCCGTGCCGACATTCTTCCTGGTCGCCGGCTACGCCGGCGCGGTGTCCTGGGACCATCGGCGTGATGCCGAGGGAATGGCGCGTCAGACGTGGGTGCGACATCGACTTGCCCGGGTGCTCGGACCGACAACCGTCTACGTCGCGCTGATTTCGGCGGTTGTGGTTGTCCTGGAGCTGCGCCACGTCGGCGGGTCCACACTGGAATACGCCGGTTGGGCAGTGGCGATGCATCTGTGGTTCCTCGCCGTCTATCTGGTGGTGGTTTCCTTGACGCCGGTTGCGATTGCCGCACAACGGCGTTGGGGACTGTTGGTGCCGGCGGTGCTCGCGGTGGGAGTCGTTGCGGTCGACGCCGTCTCGCTCGGCGGCCACTTCCCCTACCTGCGACCGCTGAATTACCTGCTGTGCTGGGGCGCGCTGTATCAGCTCGGAATCGCTTGGCGCGACGGGCTATTAGTCGGCCGCCGACCCGTGCTGCTCGCCGGTGGATCGACCGTCGCGCTGGCGCTGCTGATCCTTGCGGGCCCCTATCCGGTCAGCATGATCGGCGTGCCGGGCCAACCCGTGCAGAACTCCGACCCGCCCTCGGTGGCAATGCTGGCGTTTGCTTGCACGCAAGCAGGACTGGTGATAATCATTGCGCCCGCGCTCAACCGTGCGCTGCGCGCCGGTTTTGTCCAGCGGATACTGTCGATAGCCAATAGCAACGTGATGGCTCTTTACCTGTGGCACATGATTCCGGTCGTGATCGTGGCGATGGTCGGCTACCCCGCCCGACTCTTGCCCCAACCGATCGAGGGCACGGCGCAGTGGTGGCTAGCCCGGCTGGCATGGGTGGTCGTCCTCAGCCTGGTGACAGCGGCCGAGATGGTGCTGTTGTACTGGGGCCGGCGCGTTTGCGCGGCGCCGCTCGCCATCCTCGAGACGCCGCTGCCCGATCGGCGGGCCGAACCGATCATGCTGGCGGGTGCCGCGACGGCGGCCTACGGCCTGGCGTTTATCGCCGCGAAAGGGTTCGCTCCCGATGGGCATTTTCCGTGGCTGACCGTGTTGATTTTTGCCGTCGGCGTGCTGCTGGTGGCGCTTGGGCCGGTAGAGGTCCGCGAGCCGCGACGCTATTAGGCCGCGCTGAGCGCAGCCAGTGCCGCATCGTAATTGGGCTCGTTGGCAATCTCTGGCACCAGCTCCGAGTAGGCGACGTTACCGTCGGCGCCGATCACCACGACGGCCCGGGCCAGCAGCCCCGCGAACGGACCGTCGGCGATGGTGAGGCCGTAGTCCTGCCCGAAGCTGTCACGGAACGCCGACGCAGTCTTCACGTTCTCGATGCCCTCGGCACCGCAGAACCGCGCCTGCGCGAACGGCAGGTCTTTGGACACGCACAGCACGGACAGCCCGCTTGCGGCGGCGCGTTCGTTGAAGGTGCGCACGCTGGCGGCGCATACCGGTGTGTCGATTGATGGAAAGATGTTCAACAACAGAGGCTTACCGCCGAACTGGTCGTTGCTGACTGGTGACAGGTCGGATCCGGTGAGAGTGAAGGCAGGAGCCGGGGATCCGACGGCAGGCAACTCGCCAACGGTATTGATCGGGTTTGAACGCAAGGTTATCTGTGCCATCCGGACAGTCTGCCAAGCTCGCCAGGCCAGCCTGAGGCCGGGCCGGTGTCAGCCGTAACAGACCGCTCACGCCCAGCTCGACAAGACCGAATTGCGCCTCGTGCGCGTGCGGCCAGGCCGTCTCCTATATCGTCGAATTGTGCCGGACATGAATCGACGCAACATGTTGTTGACGACGGGGATGGGCATGCTTGTCGCTGCAGCCGCAGGCCGCATCCCGGAAGCGCACGCTAACCCGATGCATGCGGCGCCGCCGACAGCGCCCGCAGCGGGACCCGCCGGGCCGTATATCTTCCAGGACGAGTTTGACGGTCCTGCCGGCCAAGGCCCCGATCTGTCGAAATGGACGGTACAGACCTGGCAGGAGGACGTATATCCGCCGGTCGAGGGGATATACCGCGCTCAAAACGTGTTCCTCGACGGTAATTCCAATCTCGTCCTTCAGGCCAGCAAGGAAAATGATCAATACTTCAGCGGCAAATTACGCGGCAATTGGCGGGGCCAAATCGGTACCACCTGGGAATCGCGGATAAAGCTGGATTGTTTGTACCCGGGGCTTTGGCCGTCATTCTGGACTGTCAACGAGGATCCGGTACCAGACGGCGAGGTCGACATCTTCGAGTGGTACGGCAACGGCCAATGGGCCCCGGGCACCACGGTCCATGCGGCATCCAATGGGAAGACCTGGGAGGGGAAATCGATTCCCGGGATGGTCGACGGCGCTTGGCATACTTGGCAAATGCTTTGGGATACAGACGGTTTCAAATTCTCGCGGGACGGCGCAGAGTACTTCCACGTTCCGCCGAAGCCGATCCACGTCCACGGTGGTGCGCCGGACGACTTCCGGTGGCCGTTCAACAATCCCGGCTATTGGATGTCTCCGATGTTCACGCTTGCGGTCGGCGGGGTTGGTGGGGGTGATCCTGCACTCGGTACCTTCCCGTGCGAAATGCTCGTCGACTACATCCGGGTTTGGTAACCGGCCGTCACCGGGTCGCCTTGATCACCTGAACCAGGTTGAACTGCCAGCGCTCGACCAGCTGGAAGCCCAGCTCGTGCGGAACCGCGAAAGCCGGGGTCGCTCCGAAACCTTCGCCCGGTGGAAGCGTTGACGCTTGCTCACGATCGGGCCTCGTCTTGTCGGCCTGGGTGATGATCCACACCACGCGGCAATGGCTCAGCGGTTTGGCGACAACTTCTGGGATGAGGTTGGTGTCGAAGACGTCGTTGCGGTCCGTCGCTCGCTGCCACAGGGTGAGGTCGATCAACTTCCGGTAGGCATTCGGGCGCGCCGCCATCAGTGGGCGCATGGGGGCGGGCATAAACGTCACCGTGTCGTTGACGAGTAAGCAATCACCCGGCGCCCCCTTCGCCGTGATCAGATCGGCGATCTGGCTGTAGTCCATACCGTACTTCGCGTACTGATTACGTTGTGCCAGAATGTAATTCGGTGCAGCGACGATAGCGAGAAGGCTGATGAGCGCCGCCGCTGCCCACGGTGTGACGGCCAACACGCCGATGCAGACGCCCAGCACCAGCGCGACACCGGGTGCGGTGAAGGCCAGGTAGCGCGGCGTGTAGATGGGGTGAATCAGGGCGGAGTAGCTGACGAGCACCGCGGTCGGTATCACAAGCCAGGCAATCGCTAACCTCAGCAGCTGCCGATCTGCCTGTGCGAAGTGCGCGGATGTGAAGCGCCACACGGCAATAGCCGCGGCTACGATCAGCGCTGAGAGAATCGTAAACGGTGGGCTTCGTTCGAAATACTGTTGAATCGCCACGTCTTCGAGCGTGCGGCGCCCAATCGGCGCGATCCAGCTGATCTGACGCGCCTGGCCAATTGCGACCACCAAAAACGGGGCGATTGCGCAACCCGCCAAAACCGAGGTAAGCGCGAACCGCGTTACGACGGTTCGGCCGGGCCGAAAGACATAGATGACAACGACGTGGACCAACGACAGCAGCAGGAGGTACACGTCGAGCAGGACCGATGCCGCTAAGACAATCCCGTAAGGCAGCCACGCCCATGCGTTGTTACGGCGTGCGGCATAGACGAGCGCTACGGTCAGCCACACGGCCGCCATCATCGAAAGGGCATACGGTCGAGCCTCGATACCGGCCCACGTCGCCCGAGGCAAGATTGCACACACGACTCCGGAGGCCACGGCAACGGTTCGGGACGACAACTGCTTGCCCAGCACAACGATTCCGGCCGCGGCGCCTCCGATAGCCAAACCGCTTGGTACGCGGGACCAGAATTCCGTGGGCGGGAAAATTTCAAACCAGCCGTGCATGAACAAGTAGTACAGACCTTCGACGGCGTCCACGTCGCCCAACATCTGCCACAGCTGACTCAGAGAACGACTGTAGGAGGCCGAAATCGTGGCGGCCTCGTCGTACCAGAATGACGGACGGCTTGCGCCGGCCAAGCTCACGGTGGCGGCCAACACTGCAACGATCAGCGGGTCCAGAAAAAGTCGCGGCAGTGTTGCGATCAGGCGTCGTGGATACCCGCTGAACACCTCGCCATGGTGCCAGACGGCAGCGCCGCGATCCTGCTATGGTGCCGTGGCGTGCCGGAGATGAATCTGCGCGTCTTCTAACGAGCCGCACGCACCTTGTACGTCGACGGCCACGACTGTCGGGTGTCGTCGCCCATCAGCGGTGTGCCCATGCTTCCGACTTTGACGTCGTAGGCCTGCTCTCCTGGCCCGACTTCGCGGTTGGCGTGTTCCTGCGCAAGGTAGTACAGCTCGTCGATAGTGGCCTCGCCGTAAGCTGCGCCGACGGGACCCGCTACAGTTCCAACTATCGGCTGGCCACCACCTTGTGCGACCCGCGCCGCCATCCCGCCCGCCGGCTCATCGGGTTCTACCGCGAACGCTGGGAACACGAGATCGCCTACCTGGCGCTGCGCCACACCCTCGCCGACGGCCAGCGTGCTGCGCTCGACCGACCCGGCCGGACGGCAACAAGAAATGTGGGCGCTGCTCACCGTCTACCAGGCGATCCGCCGGGCCATGGTCACCGCGGTCGAATCCCGACCCGGCACCGATCCAGACCGTGCCAGCTTCACCACCGCCCTCGAACCGCCAAAGACCTGCTGATCACCGCCGCCAACGCCACCGATGACCTCGATCCCGTCGGCCACATCGGCCAGGCCGCGCTCGCCGACCTGCTCCCGCCGCGGCGACCACGCACCAGCGTGCGCAAGGTCAAATCCCCACTATCGCGCTACAACAAGAAAGACCCCTACCGGCCCGAACCCAGCACCCCCATCACCAGCATCACCGCCACCGACCCCGACCTCAAACACGCAACACAACAAGCGAAATCGTTGACAACAGCCCTCGGGCGTTAACTACCCGGCATTGCCCCCAGCAGTCGCGTTGCGGAGAACCTTAGACCTGTCGGGCGACGCGCGGCCAGGGCATCCGCGACTAGCTCACGCGTACTGCTCGATCACGGCCACCCGCCGCAGCCCACTCCATTGACGCAACCGCCGCCTCCGCCCGGTCCGCCACTGCCGCCGCCAACGCCGGGGATGCTCCCACCCCCGCCGCCCGGTCCGCCGCCGCCGGTCGGACCGCCGGGGATGCTTCCGCCGCCGCCGCCCGGTCCGCCGCCGCCGGTCGGACCGCCAGGCCCACCACCGCCGGGGGCCGGCGCAGGCGCGGGCGCCACGCTCGACGAAGGAGTCGTTGTGGTGGTGGTGGTGGTTGTCGTCGTGGTCGTTGGACCGCCTTTGTGGCCACCGCCGCAGCCAACCGCCAACACCAACATGGCCGCACCGCCGAACAATGCCATCGTTGTCCGAGCTTCAGACTTCATGCGCAGATCCCCAATCCCATCAGGTGCACCTGCTGATACCCTGGACGGCGATGTGCGAAACGCGTCGAATATCTAGCTGCGCCCAGATAGCTGAGCACGCATCAGCGGAGCGATCTTCTCCGCCATATACGCATGTCCGGCGTCATTGGGATGTATACCGTCGGGGCCGAGCAGGTCGGGCCTGCCTACGAACCAGCCTTCGCTGATCGGGTCGACGAACGTTGCTCTGGCCCATTCGGCCTGGCGGTTGAGGGTGTCGCGAACGTACAGGACGTCGAATGGCGGATCGGCCGTCGGCCACGGCGGTCCGATCACCAGCAACTTCGCTGAGGGCGCGCTGCGCCGCGCCAGATCGAAGGTGTCGTGCGCCATGCCTGCCAACTGCATGGGATCCACGCCCTCGTCATTGCGGGACCCGAAGAACACCACCAGCGCATCGTCGGGATGGACCGCTCTACCGGTGAGGTCCTCGAAGACGCTGCCGTGGTCGCCGCGCACGACATAGCCGGCTCGGCCCTCGGAGGCGACATCGGGCGAAATCTGAACTCCTTGGCGAGCGAGTGTCAGCCAGGTGCGGCTGGTCCACGCATTCTGGCCCTGCCCGCCTTCCTCGGTGCCGTTGGTGTAGGAGTCACCGACCACCGCGACGTGATCAATCGGGGTGCCGCGGGCCGTGGTGCGGTACGGAGACACCGGAGCCGTGCAGTAGCTGATCATGCCCCCGGCAACGGCCAGGCAGATGACGAACGTGACTAGACGACCCACTGCTACCTCCACTGTCCACCTCTCGGCCGCGTGCGCCGCAAGTGAAGCCCCCATATCGTCGACGGACGCAGGAACCGAAGGTCCTGCGCCATAGGGAATCGTACTTGACCAATCTGCGGCACAGCCGGGTTCGTCTCCGGAACCGATTGCCTAGCCGGCGCGCGCCGAAATCGACTTCGGCCGTCCATCGAGGGCGCCGTCGATCGATTGAAGTTTGCCGATGATGGGAGGAGGGGCTGGATCGGTCCGGGCATCAGCGTTCGGGTCGCGAAAGTCGACCATCCTGCGCATCCAGTGGCGAGCGGGTTCTTCAACGAAGTGAAACAGCACGATCGCGGTGCCGATGGTGATCGCGAGCAGCCCGGCGACGATGAGCTTTCCGCCATTGCCGTGCAGCGTCAGCTGGAACTGCTCGGCGGCCCAAATCCACGCCGTGTGCACCAGCTCGTGAACCATGTACACGCAAAACGAGATTTGCCCGCCGAAGACCATCAACCGGGTGGACAACAGGGCCGGAAAGCTGCCGACCCCGATCGCCAGCGTCATCACCAGCGGCACGAACAGCACATCAACCAGCCCACCGGTGTCTTGCACACCGTGCAAGGGATGCCCGTCGAACAGGTACAGCAGGCCGACGATGGCGGCGATCAGCAGCACCGAAACGTACCCGGCGACACGGCGGCCCCGATCGCTCGGGCGCAACCTCGTGACGGCGGCCGCGACCAGTGCGCCGGCCGTGAATTGCATGACGATGCGTGGCAACCAGCTCCACGGCGTGTAGAACTGGCCGCTCACCAGCAACATCACCACCGGCGGCAGCGACGCAGCAACCGCCAGCCACATCAGGCTGCGTGCCCTCGTCGCGTGTGCCGCCCGGAAGATGACCAGCACCAGCACGCCGAACAGCAGGTAGGCCAGCCACTCGGCGCTGATCGACCACGCGGGCCCGTCCCAGCTCGACCCGTCGAAGAACGGCTGGAACCACAGCTGAACCAGCAGGACCTGACGCACGTAGCTGACCGCGCTGAACCCGCTCAGGTCCTGCCACGGCACGTGACCGACGTGCAGGGTAAAGATCACCCACAGCGCCGCCAGGTGCAGCGTGACCAGGTACACCGGCCAAACTCTGGCCAGCCGCAGCCACAGAAAGTGCAGCGTAGACCGCGTCGACCAAGACCAGCCCATTCGATCGAGGTAGTTCCAGGTCAGCACGAACCCACTGAGAATGAAGAACAGGTCGACGCCCTGCGCTCCGCAATTGAGTACTGGCGAGAGCGCGTCCCGGAACCGGGGCATCGCGTCCTGCAGCAGCGGGCGGAAGTGAAACAGCACCACCCACACAGCGGCGGTGATGCGAAGTCCGGTGAGGGCCCTTATCTCTCCGCTGCGCACAACGCTCTTCCCGTCAGGCCAGTTGTCTTCATTCGACACTGCCGCTTCATCTGTGCCATTGCGCCACCTGTCCGAGCGGTCGAACTTCATGCGACGCGACAAAGCGACGGCGATGGGAGGGTATCAAGGCCATCGCTCGAATGGCGAGTCGTCGACCCGGTGTGGCACCTGAGAATTGCGTATAAGCACGGGTTTTGCGCATTATGCCGGGCGATGACATTCGGTATGCGGTGACCGAAAACGAGGATTTTCCGCCATGCCACTGACTACTCGGATCACGAAATTCTTCGGGATTGAACACCCGATCCTGCTGGCGCCGATGGCCATGGTCCTGTCGTTCGGTGAGTTGCGGCAGTTCGCCGACCGCGTTCGTGCGGCCGGAGTTCCGCTGATCGCGCAGGTGCAGACGCTCGAGCAGACCCGCCGGGCTCTCGACGTCGGCGCAGACATCGTCGCGGCTCAGGGTGGAGAGGCGGGCGGGCACGGAACGAGTGTCCGCTCGACATTCACCCGGGTGCCCGAGATCGTTGACGTCGTCGCCGAGCGTTCGCCCGAAACGCCGGTACTCGCTGCTGGCGGTGTCGTCGATGGCTCGGGGTCTGGTGGCGGCTCTGGCGCTGGGTGCAGACGGCGTGCTGGCGGGTACCAGGTTCTGGGCTGCCGCAGAGGCGCTTGTTTCGCCGCGAGCACAGCAGCGGGCAGTCGAGGCCGAAGGCGACGACACCTTTCGCCAATGACCATGGATCCATCGACCGCGCGTTTGTCGGGCGGCTTGGCGAGTCGTTCACCGATCCCGAAATCCTTGAGCTCCCGCCATGTTTGGCGGTTTTCCTGGGCCTGGGACGGTCGTTGACTGTGCTGGGAGTCGATCAGTCCTGCGCGATCGAACTGTAAGCGACAGGAAAGAATGGACATCGCGTCGGTTGACGAATTGCTCACCGCAACCCGCTCGGTGCCCAAGCGACTTGACCTGACTCGGCCGGTGGGTCGTGACGTGATCTTGGAATGCCTGCAAGTGGCAATGCAGGCGCCCACGGCGAGCAACGCGCAGGACTGGCGGTGGCTTGTGATCACCGACGCGGACAAGCGCGCGGCGATCGCCGAAATCTACCGCAGCATCGGCGTTGAGTATCTGGCTCACGCGGCTGCGACGGAGTCACGATCCGCAGACCCAACGGGTGTACCGCAGAGCGCTGAGCCTGACTGAAACGCTCGCCGAAGTTCCGGTGCACGTCATCCCGTGCCTGCAGCGCCGATTTGATGGTGGTCAAGCCGCTGACCTGACGATGCCCCCGTCGGCGGCCGGTCGGCACGTCATCGGCGGCGTACTGGCCGGTAGCTGAAAAACGTTTCTTACCAAAGTATTAAAGGCTGCACCCAGTGACCTTAAAGTAACCGATTAGCGTTTCAAACATATTGCAGCAAGAGCGTGTGGTAACTGGGGGCCTGATGAACAAGTCGATCGACACTGCAGCTTCGTACTTGGTGCCTCGTTACGCCCATCTTCCGTTCGACTGCAACGGCGCGGCGGTGCGGGCGCAGTGTCGTCACCTGGCAACGGTCGTGACTATCAGCGGTGTGGTCGACGCGGTGAATGTCGACCAGGTCAGCGAGTACTCCAAGCGCTTCATCCTGCCCGACAAGCCATTTGTCCTCGATCTTTCCGGTGTGAATTGCTTTGCAGCGCAAGCTGTTCCGCTTCTTTACCAGATGGATGACGTGTGCGGCGCCGCCGGATTGGAGTGGTCGGTTGTCCCCAACCAAGCGGTAACCACGGCGCTACTGGTCACCCACGAGGAATCCAGCTTCCCCGTCGTCGGCTCGGTGCACGAGGCGCTGCAGTACTTCGCTGATGCCACGTCGGCGCGCCGCCGGTTGCTGTTGCCGCTGCTCACCAAAACCGCCTAGCGGCGCGGGTCAGGCTCGGGCGCGCCCAGCGCAAACCCCGTATGCTGCTATTTGTGAGTTCGAAGACTGCTGTCGCCGTCGCGGCGCTCATTGCGCTGACCTGGGGCGCGGTCGCCGGTCTTGCTCGCGCCGATCCCCCTGCACCGGCTCCCGCGCCAGCGCCGGCCGCGGCAAAGACGAGCATCGACCACGACGGTACGTTCGCGGTGGGAACCGACATCGTGCCCGGCACCTACACGTCCGCCGGACCGCAAGGTAAGGGCGTCTGCTACTGGAAACGGCTCGCCGGCGATGACGGCAAACAACTGGTCGATAACGCGATGACCAAAAAGCCGCAGATCGTGCGGATCGACCCGACCGATAAGGCGTTCAAGACCGACGGTTGCCAGCCGTGGCAGAGGAACGACGCTGCGGTCCCCGACCCGGGCAAGACGCCGGCCGAGGCAGGCCTCCCGTTAGTTATCCTCGGCTCGCTTCTAGGCGGAGCACCACCTCCGAACCCTTAATGGCTTAGCCGGTAGGGCAGCGTGGCGGGTATGGAGACCCTCGAGTACGCCCCCGGTCGTTGGCAGATGTTTCCGGCGGACCCGCACAACGGACCGTGTTGTTGTGGCACGGCCAACAGGCCGATGCCGGAGCCGCTGTCCGGCCACTCGCCGAGCTGCTGATCGACCACGCTTTGGGCGTCGTCGCCCCGGACTGGAACTCACATGCCGACGATGGCGGGCGTGCCGATCTGGTGCGCTCGGTGGTTTTGCCCGCGAGCGCGTTGACGAACCCGATGACCTGGTGCTTGTGGGCCGGTCGATGGGCGGTGCAGCGGCGGCAGGGCTGGCGATTCAGGCGCGACGAGCTGACGTTGGTTTTGCGCACACGGTTTGCCTCGCCGGGGCGTTCATGGTCACCGACCCGATCTTCGGTCGAGTTCGGGCTAGCCAGCTCGAGCTCGGTCTGCGAAGCTGCCCGTTTACTCTGCTGCACGGCCTATCCGACGATGTCATTCCGGTCGCGCGGTGAGCCGCGAGTTCGCCTCGGCCCTGCGGCGGAAACACTGGCCGGTAAAGGTGGCCGAACTGCCGGCCGACCACGGATCAATCGCGGGCGCCAGTTACGACACCGACGCCGGCCGCTACGTCGCAGCTGACGATCTGAAGACGTTGGCCGTCGCGGCCGACGTGGCAGCTCGCATCGCCGCCGTAACGGTTAGCCAGTCGCGCAACTTCGTGTAGACGGCCGGATGGTTCAGTAGGTCGAAGTGGTTCAACCCGGTCAGCGTCAGCCCTTGGTCTGCGTCGAACGGAATACGCCGCGACCTGCCGCGGCCGGCTGCGCTCTCCGATCGGACGAGGTGATTACCAGCGGTCGTCCCGAGCAGCGGCGGGGCGACGGTTGCCGCCACGAAGTGGTATGGGGCATGAGGCTAGAACGGCACCTCCTGGCAACGGTCGTGGAGGAACTGGTCGAGGTCGGCGTCGCACCAGTCCTCGTCGAGGCAGGCGCCGAAGCGCAGATCCTTGATGCCGTCGCTGCGAGCGTTCAAAAATGTTGCGATTGCTCGGGTCTCGGGCAGCCGTGCCAACGCCCACGACGCGATGTTCACGCCATTTTTCCAAGTCGGCCCCCGGATGCGGTGAGCCAAGGCGCACGACATGACTGATCGCGTCGGTCCAGCCATGCTGTTGCTGGGCGCCGTAATGGCAAGCGCTGCGCGCAACCAGACCGCCCATCGAGTGGCCGACCAGCACGCGCTCGGTGATGGACACCGGTCATTGGCTGTGCAGCCGGTCCAGTATTTCGGCGAGCGTTCGGCCGTTGACCGAGACGTGCGAACCGGGCTGAAACCCAAGTCGTGGTGCAACCGTTCGCCGTAGCTTCGGCGGTCGCCTCCCTCCGAGCCGTCGCGTGGCTGCCGAGACCATGACCGCTCGGTAAGGCATCAGCCGTGCAGGAAGACCACGACCCGCTCAGTGGCCGCCGGGAACGCCGCCGCAAGCGAATCAGCCGTCGGCTCAACCGGTTTGTCGCGGTGACGGAGATCGCACGGGTGATTCCGTCATGGATCGCCTCGGTCGGGGCTGCCGCTGGCCCGGTTGCGCTGAAGACTCGGCTGGCGATCCCCGCGTGCATCCCGCGCACCAACGTGGCCACCACGGACGACGTCGCTGATGGGAGCGCTGATGGACCCAACATTTTCGATGGACCTGTCGGAGGAAGTGGTCCACGTCCGCGACTGGGTGCATGAATTTGCCGAATCGGTTGTCCGGCCGGCCGCCGCGGAGTGGGACGAGCGGGAAGAAACCCCGTGGCCGATCATCCAAGAGGCTGCCAAGGTCGGGCTCTACACCCCCGATCTATTCGCCCAAATGGCTGCCGAATCCAGCGGTCTGGGCATGCCGACGGTATTCGAGGAAATGTTCTGGGGCGACGCCGGAATTGCGTTGTCGATCATGGCCACCGGACTTGCGGCGGCTGCACTGGCCGCCAACGGGACCCCGCAGCAACTCGGTGAGTGGCTGCCGCAGATGTTCGGCACCCCGGGCGAGCCCAAGCTGGCGGCGTTCTGCTCGTCCGAACCCGGTGCCGGTTCCGACGTGGGAGCCGTCCGCACCAAGGCACGGTATGACGAAGCCGCCGACGAGTGGGTGCTGGGCGGCACCAAGACATGGGCTACTAACGGTGGAATCGCCAATGTCCATGTGGTGGTGGCGTCGGTCGAGCCCGAGTTGGGCACGCGGGGACAGGCGACGTTCATCGTGCCTCCCGGTACAAAGGGCTTGTCACAGGGGCAGAAGTTCAAGAAGCACGGTATCCGGGCATCCCACACGGCTGAGGTGATTCTCGATGATGTCCGGATTCCTGGCGAGTTAATCCTCGGTGGCAGAGAGCGTTTCGAGAGCAGGATCGCCAAGATTCGGGAAGGACATCGCACAACCAGCCAGGCAGCGATGATGACGTTTGAGCGCACCCGCCCCGTGGTGGGCGCGATGGCGTTGGGCATCGCGCGGGCGGCCTACGAATATGCGCTGGAATACTCTCGCCAACGCGAACAGTTCGGACGGAAAATCGCCGAATTCCAGGCCATCGCGTTCAAGCTGGCCGACATGAAAAGCCGCATTGACGCATCGCGGATGCTGGTCTGGCGGGCCAGCTGGATGCAACGGAATGACAAGCCGTTCACCTCAGCCGAGGGCTCGATGGCCAAGTTGTACGCCAGCGAGACCGCAGTAACCACGTTCGCCTGATCGGCATTGACCGCCCCGGAATCGGGGCCTCCACGCCCTACCAGTACGACACCGTCGTCGCATTCGCCGATGACCTGCGCACAGTGGCGGACACCCTGGGCATCGACAAGATGACCGTGATCGGCTTGTCAGGTGGCGGGCCGTACACCCTCGGCTGCGCGGTGGCAATGCCCGATCGCGTCGTGGCGGTCGGGGTGCTCGGCGGCGTGGCCCCAACCGTCGGCGTCGACGCCATCGGCGGCGGAGTGATGGCACTTGGGTCACTGCTGGCCCCGCTGCTCAGCGTGGCCGGTTTTCCGATCCGGTGGGCGGCGGTCGGTTTGATCCGCCTTCTCAAGCCGGTCGCCGAGCCCGTGCTGTACCTGTACGCGCGGGTCTCCCCCGAAGCCGACCGGGCTCTGCTGGTCCGGCCCGAGTTCAAGGCCATGTTCCTCGACGATCTGCTCAACGGCAGCCGTAAGCAGCTACGCCGCAGCCGGGACTTCGCCCGGCGGCGGTGGCCCTTCGGGCAGTTTCGCCTCACGCGGGCGGGTGGTTTCGTAGGTTGAGCGGATGTCCAGTGATGAGTTCAGCCTGCGGTATTCGGATCTGGTGACCGGCAGCTATGACTGCGTGGATCGGATCGTGCTCAATGCGTTCTTCTCGCTGGGATATAACCCGGGCGGGTTGCGGGTGTGGTGGCGTCGGCTGCACGGCGACAGCGACGCCGAGCTGGACAACACCCATTTGATGCGGATGGCGGGCCGCTTCGCCCGCCGGGTCAAGGCGTGGGGCGCGGCCAACGCGGCGCCGGTGATCTTCTGCAAGGCCGGGGAACGCAAGCACCGCATCGCCGAGGAGTATCTGGCCACCCGCCAGGTCGGCGTCGGGGTGTTTATGGTGCTGGCGGCCAAGGCGCCAGCACCGGTGTGGAAGGTGGCCCGCTCGCCCAAGACCGGCGCGATCCTCAACATCGAAAGGAGACGCGAATACGTCAACCACTACTCGTTTCACATCATCGACCCCGAGTGGGGCATGTCACGATCAAGATGAGCGGGCATCCGCCGTTCGGCGCGCAGATCATCCTCAACGGCCATGAGTTCGCGGCTCGCCAGGCCGCCGCGGCGGGGATAGCATTCACCAAGGCCGGCAACTGCTTCACCGCTGTGGCCGCCCCCGCAGGCCTGGCCCGGATCGCAGATGCCTTGTCGCAGGATGCGGCTGTAGGGCGGCTGGGTCAGGTCTGCCAACGCTGGATCTATTCGGCGTGTTTGTGCTTCGGGCTGGATCTCGACGAGCAACACCGCAGCGGATTCGGCTACGGGTTCGCCGTCTATCAGCTCGAATACAGCCGCAACCTGATCTTCGCCAACGGCGCCATCATGCAGCGGGTCTTCGACGCAGTCGTCGATCGCACCCGCTGCCGGCTGGATGCGCCCAAGATCGGCACCATCGTCGGCGCCGCGCGCCGCCCACACCGCACCCGCAAACGCTCCTCGGCGATCGAGGCCGCGATCGAGAAGAGCTAATTTCCGCGTACCCCCGCGGGTGTGGCCGGGTCACGGGGGAGGCGACGGGGGAGGCGGAAGTCGTTGCCAGCCTCCCGCCTGCGAATACGTCCAACCGCAGGGCACGAACTCCACATGCAACCACCCATCCGGGGTCGGTGTCCAGCACTTCGGCGCGTTCGGATCGGGTTGGTCCGGCTGGTCGTCTGCGTGGGCAAGGCCGCTGCCGGACAGCACAGCAGTCGCAACGGCCACGATGATCGCCAGTTTGGTCTTCATGAGTTAATTTTGCCGTCCGCAGCGCTCGTCAAACCGATGCGGCTATCATGCGACGAGTTTGTCGACGCCGTCGAAAAGTAGCGCCGGTCACAAATTGCCCGACGAGTCGTGATACATAGTACGAGTGGTCGATAAGCAGCGACTCAGCAACGATCAGCGCAACTCGTTCATTGCCGCGCTGCTGGGTTGGACGATGGACGCCTTCGATTACTTTCTCGTCGTGCTGGTGTATGCGGATATCGCAAAGACGTTCCACCACACCAGAACCGAAGTCGCGTTCCTGACAACCGCCACTCTGTTGATGCGCCCGGTGGGCGCATTGTTGTTCGGGCTGTGGGCCGACCGGGTGGGCCGGCGGCTACCGCTGATGGGCGACGTGACGTTCTATTTCCCTAGTCGGTTTCTTCTGTGCGTTCGCACCGAATTTCGCTGTGCTGGTAATCCTTCGACTGCTATACGGCGTCGGAATGGGCGGTGAGTGGGGTGTGGGCGCCGCGCTTGCGATGGAGAATGTTCCCGCGGAGCGACGCGGCTTCTTTTCCGGTCTGTTGCAAGAGGGCTACGCATTGGGCTATCTGCTCGCAACGTTGGCGTCGCTGTTGGTGATGGACCGGCTCGGGTTGTCATGGCGCTGGCTGTTCGGGCTGAGCATCATCCCGGCGCTGGTCAGCCCGATCATCCGGTATCGGGTGAAGGAGTCCGAGGTGTGGGAGGCCAAACATCGCCGAATGCGGCTGACTCACACCAGGATTAGCGATGTGCTGCGCGACGCTGCGATCGTCCGCCGGTTCATCTACCTGATGCTGCTGATGGCCGCCTTCAATTGGATGAGCCACGGCACCCAGGACATCTACCCTACCTTTCTGTCGGCGACCCACAACGGTGGCGCAGAGCTGTCGGGCACGACCGCGAAGTGGATCGTGGTGACCTACAACGCCGGCGCCATCGTCGGCGGCCTGCTTTTCGGCTCGCTGTCTCAAAGATTCGGCCACCGCCACACGGTGGTGTTCTGCGCGGTATGGGGCCTACCGATCGTCCCGCTGTTCGCCTACTCGCATACCGCAGCGATGTTGTGGCCTTGGCTCGTTTCTGATGCAACTCGTCGTGCAGGGCGCGTGGGGCGTCATACCGGCGCATCTGACGGAGATGTCGCCGGATGCCATCCGGGGCTTCTACCCGGGGGTCACCTACCAGCTGGGCAATCTGCTGGCCGCGTTCAACTTGCCGATCCAAGAGCGACTTGCCGCTGCGCACGGCTACCCCTTCGCGTTGGCCGCGACGATTGTGCCGGTGCTGACCGTCGTCGCTCTTTTGACAGCGATCGGCAAGGACGCGACCGGAATCCGCTTCGGCACTAAGCAAAGCGCTTACAGTCGCGCCGGTCCGGTCGGCGATCGCGGCGAGCAACGTTAACCCTTAAAAGGGTGGTGGGTCGTTGCGGGCAGCGATTCGTCTTCGGCCACTCTGGGCCGCAATGACGGCCTCGTTGATCCGTCGCTCCGAGGCGATGCGGGCGGCGCGCTCGGCGGCGCGGGTCTGGCGGCGGGCTGGCATCATCAGTCCTCGGTGCTCGCCCTGTGCTCGACTTGAGGTCGGCAACACCAATTCGCCCGTTGACGCGACCAACAATGGGAAGAAGATACTGGCGCCGGGTTTGGTGGTGTAGATGTGACCCGTCGGTGACATCCACTCCACGGCACCATCGGCAAGCTGACGGTCGGCCCAGCCGCCAAACCCCGAGTAGAACGTCTTCAGCAGGTGGTGCCAACTGTGGATAACCAAAAGTCATTGAGAACGGTGGTTGCCCAGTTCGCTGAGCGCCCGGCGCAGCAAATGCATCGCCACCGTCGTCGACCACTCCCGGACATCGGCACGGTTGCCGGGCAGTCGAAGCGTTCGCGTCACCAACCGTGCCTCGGTCAGCGCCACCGTGAAGCAGACCGTGCCGACCGGCTTGTCCGCTGTTCCTCCGTCTGGACCGGCGATCCCAGTGATCGCAACCGCCGTGTCGGCCGTAAAGCGTTGCAGCGCACCGGTTGCCATCGCCTCGGCTACCGGCTCGGAGACCGCGCCGTGTGCCTCGATCAACGCTGAATCGACACCGAGCAACTGCGTTTTTGCCTCGTTGGCGTAAGCAACCAGACCGCCGGCGACGTAGGCGGACGAACCCGGCCGCTCGGTGAGCCGTGCCGCCAGCAGCCCGCCGGTGCAAGACTCCGCCGTCGCTATCCGCCGCCCGGTCAACAGCTGCGCCACCTGATCGTCCACCTGCGAGCCATCTTCGGAATAGATGTGCTGCCCGTGCCGCGCGCGCAACAATTCGACCAGTTGGCTGTACACCTCTGCGGCGTCGGGCTCGTAACGGGTGACGATCTCGAGCTCTCCTCGCCGCAAGCAGGTGGTGATCTCCAAGGACCCGAAATCGGGCAGGCGCTGCTCGGCGTCGCGCAGGGTCTCGGCCAGGCCGGACTCCGCCAATCCGAACATCCGCACGGTGTCCTGGCGGTAGACCGTCCGGCCGGCGATGGCGTCCTGAACCGCGGGTGTCGCTACGGCGATCGGCCACATCGGTTGCAGTTCGCGCGGCGGCCCGGGTAACACTACGACGGTCGGCTTACCGGGCACGACCACACCCGGGGCCGTGCCCACCGGGTCGATCACCAGCGCGTCGGCCGGGATCATCGCTTGCTTGCGATTGGCGGCGCGGACCGCATCGAAATCGCCACCCTCAATGCGAGCCATCAACTTCTTCAGGATCGCCGCGATGTTGGCCTCCAACTTGGCGTCCAGCACCAGCTCGCGTTCGCAGAACCGCGCCACGGTCGCAACGGTCATATCGTCGGCGGTCGGCCCCAATCCGCCGCTGGTCACGATCAGGTCCACGCCCTCGGCTGCCAGGAACCGCAGCGCCGCCTCGATGTCTGCGTCGCGGTCACCGCAGAGGGTGATGTGGGCGAGTTCGACGCCCAACTCGAGAAGCCGATCGGCCAGCCATGGACCGTTGCGGTCGGCCACCCGACCGGTCAACACCTCGGTTCCGGTCACGACAATGCCGGCGCGTGCAGTCACGCTATGACAGTAGGCGTGGAGGAGAATCGATTGATGATCGAGTTAGAGGTACTTCAAGCTGATGTCACCAAGCTCGAGGTTGATGCGATCACGAACGCGGCCAACACCGAGCTTCGGCATGGTGGCGGGGTCGCCGCGGCCATCTCCCGGGCCGGCGGCCCGGCTGTGCAGCGCGAGTCGGACGAGAAGGCGCCGATATGCCTCGGGGAAGCCGTCGAGACCACCGCCGGCGAGATGCCGGCCCGCTACGTGATCCACGCCGCCACGATGGAGCTTGGCGGACCGACCTCGGCCGACATCATTGCCCGGGCCACCCGCTCGACGCTGCATACTGCAGACGAATTAAGTTGTCGCTCATTAGCTTTGGTGGCTTTCGGTACCGGAGTTGGCGGTTTTCCGTTGGATGAGGCGGCCCGGCTGATGGTCGACGCGGTGCGCCAGCACCAGCCGCGTTCGCTTGAGCGTGTCGTGTTCGCGGTGCACGGCGACGCCGCCGAACAAGCATTTCGCGCTGCGATCGGCGGTTAAGCCTCCGGACCGCTCAAAAAACGCTCGACTGATTCGGTTTTGCGGGTCATCGCGTCGGTGACACCAGAGCGCCAGTCCGCCTTGATCACCACGCTGACCCGAGGGGAGCGGGCCTTGACGGCCTCGACGGCGCGCTGCACCACCGCCATCACCAGATCCCAGCTATCGCCTTCAACGACGGTAAACATCGCATCGGTCTTGTTCGCCAAACCGGAATCGCGCACCACTCGCACCGCTTCGGCGACGATCTCACCGACGCTTTCACCCACGCCCAGCGGGGTGACGGAGAATGCGACCAGTACGGACACAACACAGACCCTACTCGACACGCATGGCAGCATCGGCTCCATGCGTGTTCTGGTGCAACGGGTCTCATCGGCGACGGTGTCGGTCGGTCAGCATGTCGTGGGGTCAATCCAACCCGACGGCCAGGGGCTGTTGGCGTTCGTCGGAGTGACCCACGACGACGATATCGGCAAAACCCGGCGGCTCGCTGAAAAGCTTTGGCAGCTCAGAATTCTCGAGGGCGAGCAGTCCGCAGCCGACATCAACGCCCCGATCATGGTGATCAGCCAGTTCACGTTGTACGCCGACACCGCCAAGGGGCGACGACCGTCATGGAATGCCGCCGCCCCCGGCGCCGTCGCCGAGCCGCTGATAGCGGCGTTCGCGCACGCGTTGCGGCAGCTGGGCGCCCACGTGGAAACCGGTAGGTTCGGCGCGCACATGCAGGTCGCATTGATCAATGACGGCCCGGTGACCCTACTGCTGGAGCTGTGATTGGCGGGTCATTGCCGTCTCCGCGGCGGCTGAGCGTAGCGTGCTGTGGAAGCGGCGGTTGGTCGAGCCGCACCCGGCGTTCGTGGAGCGGCTGACGTGAGGTACGCGCAGGATCGTGGTCACGTCGCCTTCTTCTACCGCACCCGGCAGGAATACCGCGATCATCTGCTGGCATTTGTCTCCGGCGCCGTTCAGGCGGATCAAGCGGTGCTGATCGCGGTTCCGGCAGGGAACTTGGCGGTGCTGGCCGCCGAGTTGGACGGCTTGGCCGCCGGCGTGGTCATGACCGACATGAGCGAAGCGGGCCGCAACCCCAGCCGGATCCTGGGCGAGGTGCTGAGCAGGTTGGTCGACAAGCATCGCGGAAAACCGGCACGCATGATCAGCGAACACATGTGACCGAGTCGTTCTGTTGCCGAATATCCGGCCTGCGTGGAACACGAGACGCTGCTCAACCGAGCTTTCACCGGCCGCGACGTCACGGTGGTCTGCCCATATGACGTCTCACGGCTCGACCCCGACGTCATCGCCGACGCCCGTTGCACCCATCCGGTTCTATGGCAGAACGGAATCCTAGACAACGACAATGCGGCATACGCCCCCGAAACGATGCTCGCTCGCTACAACCGGCCGCTGTTCAGCCACCCGACAGCAGTCAGGTACACGGCGCGGACACTGGACGACTTGGCCGGGGCACGGGCCTTCGCCGGTGCCTACGCGCAGTGGTTCGGCCTGTCTCCCGACCAGACCGCGGACCTGCAGTTGATCGCCAGTGAACTGACAACGGCGGGCCTGACACACGCGGGCGGGACGTGCCGCCTTGCACTGTGGCGGCAAGATGGCCATGTGGTCTGCGAAGTGCGTGACGACGGTTGCCTCGACGACCCGCTCGCCGGGCGCCGGCGGTACGCCAGCGACAGCGACCGTGGGCGCGGGCTGTACGTGGTCAACGCGGCGGCAGATCTGGTGCGCACGCACACCGCTGCTGACCAGACGACGATCCACGCTTACCTTCACCTGCCGCGCGGCCATGACGTTGCGAGACATTCGTGAGCTCTTGGCGTCGCCTCTCCGGACGGCGGTATGTTCGCCAGATGGGCTACAGCCGCTCACGCATCTTCGACGCCGATCGGCCGGCCCGGGTGCTCGCGCTGACTGCGGCCCGGGTGATCACCATCGGGTCATACGTTTTCCATCAGGTGGAGGGTTGGGAGCTGTTTTTGAGGAACGGTCAATGACCACACCGGACGGATGGATCCGCTCCGACCACGATGAGTGGGACATTGTCAGCAGCGTCGGCTATACCGCACTGCTGGTAGCCGGATGGCGCGCCCTACATGCCATGAGTGCGCAGCCGCTGGTGCGTGACGACTACGCGAAGCATTTCATCACAGCTTCGGCGGACCCGTATTTGACCGGTCTGCTTGCCGCGCCGGGAACATCCGATGGCGCGACGACCTTCCCGCGGCTGTACGGGGTGCAGACAAGGTTCTTCGACGAATTCTTCTCCTCCGCCGCTGACGGTGGTATCCGTCAAGCAGTCATCGTCGCGGCCGGGCTAGACTCTCGTGCATACCGGCTGAACTGGCCAAGTGGCACAACAGTATTCGAGATCGACCAACCGAAAGTTCTGGAGTTCAAAGAGCGCGTGCTCGCCGAGCATGCGGCCGTGCCCGCCGCGGATCGCCAAGAGGTCGCCACGGATCTGCGCGACGACTGGTCAATACCGCTGCGCGCAGCGGGGTTCGACCCGCAACGCCCCACTGCCTGGTCGGTGGAGGGAATTCTGCCCTACTTGGCCGGCGACGCGCAGGACACGCTGTTCACCCGGATCAGCGACCTCTCCGCGCCGGGCAGCCGGATTGCGATCGGTGCGCTGGGCTCGTGCCTGGACGACGACAGACTTGCCGCGCTAGGAGCGGCCTATCCCGGTCTCAACCTGTCCGGCGATGTCAGGTTCTCGGCTCTGACCTACGACGCCGCGAAGAAAACCAAACCCGCTGACTGGCTCGCCGGTCACGGCTGGACGGTTGAGCCCGTCCGCGCCAACCCCGACTTGCAGGCCGAATATGGCCGAACTCCACCCGAAGTCGACCTGCGAGTCGACCAGATTATGCACTCGGAGTACATCACCGCGACCCGCTGAGCTCGCGCTCTATTCCCCCACGACGTAGGTTGTGCTGCGACTCGCAGCTGCCACAAAACGCTGCCGGCAGCGGTCACACCCGCCTGAATCAGCTCGCGTTTGAGGACTTTGTTGGTTGCTGTCTGAGGCAGCTCGCCCTGGTACTCCGGCGGCCAGTTCAGTCCGAACCATCCCCGCTAGCCGATCTTGCGTCGGAACGACGCGACGTGCCCGCCGAGAGACTCCTGGCCGTGTTCAGCCGGTTCGCAGCGCAGACCCGCCGTGACGTTTCGCCGCAGAAAGTCACGCACCTCGGCCAGCCAGGCGTTCTGCGCTGCGTCAAGTGCGAAATCCACCATCCACTTCTTAGCGCCTCCGACCTGCGTGTGCCCGACGTTTCGAAAATCTAGAACTTGTGCGGGACGTCGTTGACCAGGCCGCCGTCCATCACGAATTCGGCGCCGGTGGCATACGACGATTCGTCGCTGGCCAGGAACACCACGAAGGTGGCGACCTCGTCGGCCACACCGGGGCGACCGAGCGGGACGGTGACCATGTCGTCCGGGAAATGCTTGGTCATCGGGGTGCGGATGAATCCGGGGTGAATCGAGTTGACCCGGATGTTGTGCGCCGCCAATTCCAACGCGGCTGACTTGGTCAGGCCGCGCACCGCCCACTTTGAAGCGACGTACGGGTGCACCATCACGGCGCCTCGCAGGCCCTCGATGGATGAGACGTTGATGATCGAGCCGCCGCCGGCGGCCTTCATCGGCTCCACCGCGGCCTGGATGCCGTGAAACGTACCGTTGACGTTGACGTCAATGACCTTGTGCCACTTGGCCACATCGAACTGCCCCAGCTGGCCGAGCGCCACGATGCCGGCGTTGTTGACCAGAACGTTGAGCTTGCCGAAATCGGTGACCGCGGCGGACACCGCGGCCTCCCACTCGTCGGGTTGGGTGACGTCGAGGTGGACGTAGCGCGCGGCATCACCGATTTCGCCGGCCAGCGCCTTGCCCTCGTCATCGAGGATGTCGCCGATCACCACCTTGGCGCCCTCGTCGACCAGCATCCGGGCATCCGCAGCACCGATCCCACGAGCGCCGCCGCTGATCAGTGCAACTTTTCCGTTCACGCGTCCCATGACGCGTCAGGCTACCGCAGCCGGAAATGCGATTAGAACTCGTTCCATCGTGGGCCGCGCGGACGCCCTCAGAAACGACCCGACGGTGCGCGTCGCGAGCACGCCATAACGAGGCGATCTAACCGATCCAGATGGTCACAGCTCGCCAATCCCGTACTAAACTAGAACACGTTCCAGTTAGTCCACGGCGGCCAGCAAGCAGACCAGTAAGGAATCAGGTATGCACACTCCCATCTGCGACGAGCTCGGCACCGAGTTTCCGATTTTCGCGTTCACACACTGCCGCGATGTCGTCGTCGCGGTGAGCAAGGCCGGTGGTTTCGGCGTACTGGGGGCGGTCGGCTTCACCCCCGAGCAGCTCGAGACCGAACTCAAATGGATCGACGAGAACATCGGCGATCACCCGTACGGGGTCGACATCGTCATCCCGAATAAATACGTGGGCATGGACTCACACCTGTCCGCCGAGGAGCTAGCCGAAACGCTGCGCAAGATGGTGCCCCAGGAGCACCTAGACTTCGCCAAGAAGATCCTCGCCGATCACGGTGTCCCCGTCGAGAACGCCGACGTGGATACCCTGCAGCTGCTCGGGTGGACCGAAGCGACAGCCACTCCCCAGGTCGAGGTGGCACTCAAGCACCCGAAGGTGAAGACGATCGCGAACGCGCTCGGCTCCCCGCCGGCCGACATGATCAAGCACGTCCACGAAGCCGGACTCAAGGTGGCAGCGCTGTGCGCCTCCCCCTCACAAGCTCGCAAACACGCCGACGCCGGCGTCGACATCATCATCGCGCAGGGCGGCGAGGCCGGCGGGCACTGCGGCGAGGTGGGCTCGATGGTGTTGTGGCCGCAGGTCGTCAAGGAAGTCGCGCCGGTACCGGTGCTGGCGGCGGGCGGCATTGGCAGCGGCGAGCAGATCGCGGCGGCACTGGCACTCGGCGCCCAAGGGGCGTGGACCGGATCGCAGTGGTTGATGGTCGAGGAAGCCTCCAACACCCCGGTTCAGCAAGCGGCATACGCCAAGGCGAGCAGCCGCGACACCGTTCGCAGCCGTTCGTTCACCGGCAAGCCGGCGCGGATGCTGCGCAACGACTGGACCGACGCGTGGGAGGACCCGGAAAACCCGAAGCCGCTCGGCATGCCATTGCAGTACATGGTTTCCGGCATGGCGGTGCGGGCCACGAACAAATACCCGAACGAGACGGTCGACGTCGCGTTCAATCCGGTCGGTCAGGTCGTTGGACAGTTCGCCAAGGTGGAGAAGACCGCTGCGGTCATCGAACGCTGGGTGCAGGAACACCTGGAAGCGACGAACCGGTTAGACGAGCTCAACGAGGCCACCACCGTTTGACGAACGGCTCTGCGCCGGGATTACTCGTCGTCGGCGGGCGTGCCGGTGAAAACCTCTTTGGCCCTGTCGATGGCGTAGGTGGCGATGTCGAGTGAGTTGTGCACGATGTCGCCGGCGCCGCCGGCGATGTCGCCCTTGATCATGTGGCCGGCATCTTCGACGATGTCCGACGATCGCTCAACGGCGTTCGCCACGATGTCTTTGGCGGCGTCGATCGCGTCCCTGGCGTTGAAGCCCATTGCAGTCTCCCTGTTGTCTCGTCAGCCGGCGACGCCCGTGTCCGACGGGAAACCGCCACCGGTCAGCTGCCCAACCTGGCAGCCGTGTTCCGTGCACAGCATAGGAAGCCCGTCCCGCGTCTGCGCGGCCGACCCGCGCGGATTTTGACATGGTGCACCGACCTGCTGAACCCCGTTGAGGGGGTAGCAGATCACCCCGTACCCCGGTTGCGCTGCCGGGTACTGGTTGATGATACGGTGGCACGCCTCGGCCTGCCCGCCCGGCTTGCGCCCGAAGATGAACCGCTCATAGTTGCCGCACGGCGCGCCCAGCGACGCGTTGCAGTCGCTGGCACGTCCCGTCGTAGTTGCCGGGGTCGGCGGCGGAGGCCGGTGCCAGGCTGACAGCTGTACCCGTGATCGCAGCGGTGACGAACAGTTCGCGAATCATGCGGCAAGCATAGCCAGCGCGGCCTGGGCCGCAAGGCTGTTTGGCGCGGCGGTATGCAGCGGGCCCGCTAGCGGTCAGCGGGCCGGTAAGTGCAGATCAGGACGCCGGTGGCGACCGGCGTTGCCGACCCGAGCTCGAGCGCACGGGCCAAGTCGTCGTCGGGAAATAACCGCTTTACATGGTGTTACGGTCGAAGTACGGCATCGACCATCACGTTCCATCTCCGCGGTCAATGCCGACGCCGAACATCCCGCTGAAGACCTCGTGACAAAGCTGATCGAGGCTGACATCGACGGGCTTTTTCGTGATTCTGCTGGCGGTGGCCGGCAACGAGACCACCCGCAACTCCATCACCCAGGGCATGATGGCGTTCACCGACTTTCCCGATCAGTGGGAGCTGTACAAAAGGGAGCGTCCCGCAACCTCGGCCGACGAGATCGTCCGCTGGGCCACCCCGGTCACGTCGTTTCAGCGGACCGCCCTGCAGGACTACGAGCTGTCCGGCGTGCAGATCAAGAAAAGTCAGCGAGTGGTGATGGTGTACCGCTCGGCCAATTTCGACGAGGATGTCTTCGACGACCCGTTCACGTTCAACACCTTGCGTGATCCCAACCCGCACGTGGGATTTGGCGGCACCGGAGCGCACTACTGCATCGGGGCCAACTTGGCGCGCGTGACGATCGACTTGATGTTCAACGCGATCGCCGACGGAATTCCTGATCTGGAATCGATCGGCAAACCCGGCGGCTGCGGTCGGGTTGGCTCAATGGCATCAAGCACCGGCAGGTCGACTACCACACCAACGGGGCGAAAAGCGCTGTCGCGCATTAGCCTCAATCGCATGGCTACGCATCGAGCTGTTCAGGTAAAGTCCGCCGGAGCTCCGTTAGAACTGGTCGATGTCGAAACGACGCCGCAGGCCGCGATGAAGCACGGCTGACGGTCAGCGCATGTGGGATCTGCGGCACCGACGCACGTTTTGTCTCGGGCGGCTTTCCGGGCATGACGTGGCCGTTGACTCCCGGGCACGAAATCGCCGGAACGATCGCCGAGCTGGGTGCGGGTGTCGAGGGTTTCGCGGTCGGCGATCGCGCCGCGGTCGAGTGGTTCGGCGGCTGCTGCTACCACTGCGATCAGTGCCGAAAAGGCCACTTTATTCATTGCGAGAACGGCAAGGTCCCGAGTTACCAATATCCGGGCGGATATGCGGAGTCGGTGATTGTCCCAGGCAGCGCACTGGCCCGGATACCGGCAGAGCTTTCCGATGCAGAAGCCGCGCCAATGGGCTGCGCCGGCGTCACCACCTACAACGCCTTGCGCCACACGAAAGCGTTGCCCGGCGACCGCGTCGCCGTCCTCGGTGTCGGCGGGCTCGGCCACCTCGGGGTGCAGTTCGCCCGGGCGATGCCATGGCCGCAACGGTCGGCGGGATATCACCACAGGGTGAGCTCGTCGCCATCGGCGTCACGCCTGAACCGTCGCCGATCAGTCCCCTTCAGCTCATCACCCCGGGAATCAGCATCGTCGGCCATCCCTCCGGTACCGCGAAAGACGTCGAAGGCACCATGGATTTCGCGGTGCTGTCCGGTGTTCGGGCCTGGATCGAGGAGCTACCGCTGTCAAAGGCCTCCGAAGGCTATGCGATATTGGAGCAGGGCCGAGCACACTACCGCACCGTTTTGACGATGTGACACAGTCGGTCGGTGACCGGCCCATGGACTATTGATGCATCTGACGGTGAGTTGTTGGTTCACACCGGTGTCGCCGGCCGGGCACCGAAGATGGGTCACCGGCTCACCATCGTGATGCGACGCTGGCGGGCCACGGTGAAGTGGTCAGATGATGCACCCGTGGCGGCCACGCTCACAGTTGACGTCGATTCGCTCGACGTTTTGCGGGGCGAAGGCGGCCTGACGCCATTGTCCGGTCCGGAGAAGATCCTGGTGCGGTCCAACGCATTACGACAGCTGGATGCCGGACGTTTTCCCAAGATCTGCTTCGAGGCCGATAGCATCGACCACAGCCAGGACGGTTATCGGCTGGCCGGTACGCTGCAAATCCACGGAAAGACCCGACCATACGTAATCGACTTGGGCACTGAGGATCTCGGCGATACCTGGCGGCTGTCCGCGCAGGCCGTCGTACGCCAATCCGAATTCGGGGTCAAGCCGTATTCGTTGTTGATGGGCTCGCTGAAAGTCGCGGACGACGTCACCGTCTCGTTCACAGCCCAACATGGAAGGAAGTAAAGATGCGGATCGGAGTCGTGTTCCCGCAGACCGAGATTGGCGCGGACGCGGGCGCGGTGCGCGCGTACGCCGAGCATGTCGAAGGGCTTGGATTTGCCCACCTACTTGCCTACGACCACGTCGTCGGCGCCGATCCGTTGGTACACGTCGGTTGGGACGGGCTTTATGACCGGTACGACACCTTCCATGAGCCGCTGGTGACGTTCGGCTACCTCGCCGCGGTCACCACCTCACTGGAACTGGTGACCGGCATCGTGATCCTGCCGCAGCGACAAGCCGTTCTGGTTGCCAAGCAGGCGGCCGAGGTGGACCTGCTCAGCGGTGGCCGGCTACGCCTGGGCGTGGGCATTGGCTGGAACGCGGTCGAATACGAGGCGCTGGGCGAAGACTTTTCGAACCGCGGCAAGCGCAGCGAAGAGCAGGTGGACCTGTTGCGCAAGCTGTGGACCGAACAGAGTGTCACCTACCACGGCACGTATCACCGGGTGACCGGAGCCGGACTGGCGCCGCTGCCCGTACAGCGGCCGATTCCAGTGTGGTTCGGGGCGGCTTCGCCACGCGCGTGCCGGCGCGCCGGTCGCCTCGGCGACGGCTGGTTTCCCATGGTGGGCCCGGGCCCGAAACTCGACCAGGCGCTGCAAGACGTAGCGCAAGGCGCGGCGGAGGCCGGCCGTGACCCCGCCCAAATCGCCATGGAGGGCCGGGTCTCCTGGAATGGCAATGCCGACGACCTCGCCGACGGTCTTCGGGTATGGGCCGATGCCGGCGCGTCGCATGTTTCGATCAACACGATGAAGGCTGGGCTGGCGTCGGTCGACGACCACCTTGCCGCGTTGAGCACCGCAGCCGAAATCGCCCAAGCTTTCGCGGGTTAGTGACTATGGCGGTGGCGCGCCCGCATTAGGCGGCGGGCCTTGCGCCGGAGCCGGCTGGTCTGGCGATGGGTTCTGCTGACCGTGCAGGCGCTCAAGCAGCTTGGTGAGCAGTGGATGTAGATCGGGTGGCGGAGGGACAGGAGCGACCGGCTCTGGCGGCGGTGGCGGCGGAATCGGTGCGGCGGCTGGGAGTTCGGCAGACGGTTCGTCGGAAGCCACGATCTGCGGCTGGGCAGCTGCAGGGGCTTCGACCGGCGCCGGCGCCGGTCGCGCAGCGGGCGCCTCGACGGCCGCCGGCCGCGGAGCCGGAGCTTGTGCGACGCGATGAGTCGCGGCCTTGTGCACCGCATGCCGGACCGGTCCGGTAGGGCGGTCGGGAACCAGGCTCGGGCCGAGAGCAAATGACAGCGATGCGACGAACGTGACCGCACCGGCGATGAGCATCGTCATCGCCGGTGCGGTCGCGTTTTGCCGCGAGCGTCGCCGCTCCTCCTGCTCGCCGCCGGCGGTCTCGGCCATCTCAGTGTGGGTGAATCCGATGCTCTCGGCCGACGCGAGAGCAGCCCCACGCGCCAGCGCCAGCTGCGCGCCGGTCTGCGTAATGACCGGCACCGGCACCGCTTTCTCCAGCCGCCACGCCAGCGCCTCGAGGTCCTCATCGGGACCGACGATCACGATCCCGCCCGGTTGCCATGAACTCCGGTCGAAAAGCGCGGTCAGCCATCCGACCAGTCGACCCGCGCCGCCGGTCAGCGCCTTGGTGGCCGTCTGTGGCTCGGCGTCGCGCGTGTCGACCATAACGACAATCGTCGAATCGCCGTCCAGTACGCAGACGGCGGCCTTGTCGTAGCCGACGACAGGCGCGATCGCCCGCGCCAACATCTCACAAGCCTGCTGCAGCCGAATTGGAACAACATTGTCGAAGCCGGCGTCGGTCAGCGACTCCAGCAGCAGTGCAGCCTCCGCGGCCGCCTCGTCGCACCAGGTGACAGCGATTTCATGAAGGCGGTGGTCATAGTTGATCGCCGTGGCTTGAGCGTCGAACACGGCGGCTGTCGTCTGCGCTGAGGTGTTAACCGCGCGCACCCCGCCGCCAGGAGCTACTTGGAAATCGTCGTGATCAAGGATGGAGCCGTCGGCGTCGCGGCCTTCCACCAGGACCCAGCCGACTGACGTGGATGTCAGCGACAGCCCAACTACCGTGTCCAAATTTGCACCTCAATCGTGCCCCGACCCGTAGGCCACCGCCAGCACGAGACCGTCAATGCGGGTTGGTTCGAGCCGGGGCGGAGGACCGGGACAGCGTGGTCTCGTCGGTCTACCCGGGTGAGCCTACGCGCTCATCCCGACAACAGCCGAACGGGCATCAACACCACCGTGCGAGGCCGCGATGGACCTCCCACGCCGTGCGCAACCTTCGGATTTCCGTTGTCCACAGTGCATCGCAACGTTGCCAGAAACGGCTGCTTGGCCGGCTCGCGGCCAGCTCTGCGCAGGTGGCGGCAGCCGACACCAAATCGATACGCCTTTGCGTCCCGATCGACATATGGACTGCCACACGGTAAGTTTTGCGAAGTATCGCGCGATGGCCGTACGACAAGGGGCGCCGGATGAAATTCGTGAACGAAAAGATGCGTGGCTGGGTGCGGCGACTGACGGTCGCCGCTTTTGCGGCCGCCGCACTGCCGGGCCTCGTCGGCCTACTCGGCGGAGCGGCGACGGCGGGGGCATTCTCCCGGCCCGGCCTTCCGGTCGAGTACCTGCAGGTACCGTCGGCCGCGATGGGCCGCAGCATCAAGGTCCAGTTTGAGAGCGGTGGGAACAACTCCCCCGCCGTTTATCTGCTGGATGGTCTGCGCGCCCAGGACGACTACAACGGCTGGGACATCAACACCCCCGCCTTCGAGTGGTACTACCAGTCCGGGCTGTCGGTCGTGATGCCGGTTGGCGGGCAGTCCAGCTTCTACACCGACTGGTACAACCCGGCCTGCGGCAAGGCCGGTTGCTCGACGTACAAGTGGGAGACCTTCCTGACCAGCGAGCTGCCCGGCTACCTGGCTTCGGAAAAGAGCGTGAAGTCGACCGGCAGCGCCGCGGTGGGCATCTCGATGGCTGGTGCATCGGCAATGAATCTGGCGATCTACCACCCTGCGCAGTTCATCTACGCCGGTTCGCTGTCCGGCTACCTCAGCCCGTCCACCGGGCAGAGCTGGATAGGCATGGCGATGGGTGATGCCGGCGGCTACAAGAAGGAAGACATGTGGGGACCAGACAACGACCCGGCATGGATACGCAACGACCCCACTGTCAACGTCGACAAGCTCGTCGCCAACAACACCCGGCTCTGGGTTTACTGCGGCAACGGGACTCCGAATGAACTGGGCGGCGCCAACTTGCCGGCGACGTTCCTTGAGAGCAATTTCATGATCGGCGGAAACAAGAAGTTCCAAGAGGCGTACACCGCCGCGGGTGGCCACAACGCCGTGTTCAACTTCCCGCCCTACGGCACGCACAGCTGGGAGTACTGGGGCGCCCAGCTGAACGCCATGAAGCCCGACCTGCAGGGCTACCTCGGTGCCCACCCGGGCGGATCGGGCGGCTAACACCCCTGTGAGGCGGCGAGTCAGCCACCCAGGGCGGCCAGCAGCTCCTTGATCCGGGCCACCTCGTCATCCGTCGGGATTTGGTCGGCTTCGATGGCGTCAAGAAGCTCGGCCGTAAGCCCTGCACCATTGGCGGTTTCCTGCGCCGACAGCCTGGCGCCGTCACGGCCGAGGGTGGCCGAGCGGATGGTCTCACCATCCAGACTGCGGGACCGGCGAAACTTCACCCACCCGAACTTAGGTAAGCATGTTCCAAAATAACCGTACGCTGGCGACTTCCGGTACGGTATCGGCATGGGAACCGGTCAGGAACGCCCACTACGCGGACTCGAACTCGGTTACTGCCGGGTGTCTACGACCAAGCAGAGCCTCGAACGCCAGCTCGACGCACTCACTGCCGCCGGCATCCCCGCCTCGCGGATCTACAGCGACAAGAAGACCGGCCGTACCGTCGATCGGCCCGGGCTGACGAAGCTGCTCGGCTACGCCCGCGAGGGCGACACCATCGTGGTGCACACTCTGGACCGGCTGGGCCGCAATCTGCGCGAGGTCCTGAACCTCGTCCACGATCTCGCGGGGAAGGGCATCGGGGTGCGGTCACTGGGCGACCCGCTGCCGATCGACACCAGCGACGACGGCATGGGCCGCATTGCGTTTCTGCTGCTCGCGCTGTTCGCGGAAATGGAACGCACCTATACCGCCGAACGCGCCGCCCACGCTCGCGCCGTCGCCGAAGCCGCCGGCCGCCGCGTCGGCCGGCCCGCCGCCCACCCCGCCGACAAGATCGACTACGCCAAACTCCTTCGCCAGCAAGGCAACAGCCTCGGCCAGATCGCCACCAAGACAGGCATCCCCAAAACCTCGCTGCACCGCTACCTGGCGGCGGATCTTCCGAATGCGGACAAGAGCCACACCAAATTCCCTAACCCCCTCCGGCCCAACGCAATACCTTCCGGATCGGATGCGGTTAGTCGGAGCCCACATCGCAGCGCCGATCAGGCTCGGCGCCTGTTCGTCCGTCAGGCATAGCCAGTCGACCAGAGTCGACGAGCCGGTAGGGCGTGCGTCGAGCCAGCGATCGACCGAGCAGCAGCGCGAGTCGCGCAGGGTTCTGCGACGGTTGGATCACTCCAACAGATCGTTGGTCGGCGGTCGAATGATGGCTGTGCTGAAGACCGGCAACAGGTTGGCGGCGTCCCCGCGCCAGGGCAGCGCCAGGATCTGGCCGTTGCTTCGTCGCCCCCCGAAGGTGCGCAGAGCCTCAAAATCACTAAGGTTAAGTGTGATTCGAGCAGGTGCCATAGTGGGATCACCGAGCTGCACCGTCCCTACGGTCGGCGTGGTCAACCGAAGTGCAGGCCTCTCAGTTCGCCGAATGAACCGGTCGAACATCGTCATGAGAAAACCGGCAGCCACCACAAAGACTGGATCCTCCGCGCGTAGCCCGGGTTCTCCTATTGCACCGCGAATGTCGTGCTCATGAGTAAGCACATCAAAAACTGCCTGCGCGCCAAAGATTTTCGGGCTCTGCTCGAAGAGATCCGCGACCGCGCCAGTATTCTCGGCCCAGATGGCAAGCAATTCATCGAGGCTACAGTCGGCTAAACGGGTCAGTTGGGCGCGGGTCCACTCATCGGTTCCCGCACCATCAAGGTTCAGCGAAATCAGGTCCTCAGCGCTACCGGCCAGGTGGCTCACCGTTTGACGAACTGACCATTCCGGGCAGGCGGGCACGGTCAGATCACCGAGATCGGTGCGGCCGCGAATCAGCGCATCGACACGCTGTTGCACAGTCCGGTACCCGATAGCGGCCTCAGCTCCCGTGCATAGCTGAGGCCGTAATCGACAGCCCTCGTTGCTCTCGTCATCTGCACTCATTTCGTCGGACACAATCGGCCACCGTACTGCAATTCTTAAGAGGACTGTGAGGCAGAGGATCGCACGCGCACTGCCTCGCCACTCGGGGTCGTCCTAGCTAGCGCCACCCGTTCGCCGATTTCAGTTCCTCGGTGCGCCAAATAACGCTGAAGATTCCGCGCCGCTCAGCTCTGAACGTCACACGCGGTGTCTCATTTCTTGTCTCGCACCGCGTGTGTCGGATCTTCGCTGTCGGTGGGCAATGAGACAGTCATCGCCATCACCGCGATCCTGGGTGGCTATGTCAACTTGAGGTGGCCCCACTGTGACGGCGCAAATTGGCCCCACCTGAAATCTTCGTGGAGCGGTTTGGCGGACGTGGGCCACTGATCGCTGTTGGTGCGAGCCGAGCGCCGTGCGATTCGGCGGGCAGCCGAAAGGGCCATCGCGAAGCGACGCGGTAGCGCCCTTGACGCGTGAGGGGCGGTCCCGTCGCCTCGCGCGGCACTCGGCGGAGGTGACCGGCGTGGCCAAGGCGACCCTCATCGATGGCGCCGTGTTGGTCCTGGGCGCAGCGAGGCGCGCCATCGCCGCGACCGTTGCTCGGGTGGTAGCCGATGGCCGCGACACCAGCGACCTGCTCGCCGGGCTGACCCGCATCGGCGTCGACGAGATCGCCTACCGCAAGGGACATCGCTACGTGACGTGCGTGCTCGAGCATACGACCGGGAGGCTGGTGTGGGCCGGCGAGGGCCGAAACCAAGACACCCTGGGGAAGTTCTTCGACCAGCTGGGCGCCCAACGTTGCGCGGCGTTGACCCGCGTCAGCTGCGATGGGGCCGAGTGGATTCACACCGTGCTGCGAGCACGCGGCGCCGCAGGCGGCGGTCTGCCTGCATCCGTTTCATGTCGTGGCCTGGGCGCTCAAAGCCCCCGACCGGGCGCGGGTGCGCACCATGGCCCACGCCGGCGTCCGCGACCGTCACGCGATGCGGGCGACCCGCAAGAACCCGGCCGACCTGACCGGTGAGCAGCGCACCAGCCTCGCCGAGACCACCGACACCAACCGCACCCTCTGCCGCGCCTACCTTCTCAAAGAGCAACTCCGCGAGGTGTTTCGAGTTAAAGGCCAAACCGGGCGGCAGCTGTTGGCCGGCTGGTTGTCGTGGGCGTCGCACTCGCGTATCCCCGAGTTCGTCGCGCTCGCCCGCACCATCCGCCACTACCGGGAGTTGATCTGCAACACCCCCTTGATCACGGCCTGTCGAATGCGCGCTCAGAGGCGACGAACACCCACCTGCGAACACTGACCAAGCGGGCGTATGGATTTCACAGCCCCGGCGCATTGATCGGCATGGCCATGCTCACCCGCGGCGGCCTATGCCCACCACTACCCGGCCGAGCAGCATGAAACCCGCCCACAGAAACGTCAGTAGATCCAAGAAGTCGTGATGGAATCGGTTCCAGCTGGGACTGGTCGCGGTTTGCCGACGCGTTCACCGAGGACGCAACCTACGTCGAGCACACCTACGGGACGTTTCACGGGCGCGAGCAGATTCGCGATTGGATCGTCTCGACGATGAATGTTTTCCCGGGGGCAGCGAGACGTCGTGACTTCTACCCGACGTCCTGGTACTCCATTGACACCGACCGCGGCTGGGTGTTTTGCGAGTTTCTCAACCGGATGCGTGATCCCGGCGACGGGAGCATTCACCAGACGGCCAATCTGTCGGTGATGAAGTATGCCGGCGACAACCTGTGGAGCTATGAGGAAGGCGCCTACAACCTGGTGAACTTCCTGCCGATGGTCCGCGAGTACATCCAGCGATGTCACGCGCTTGGCACCGCCAGCGACGACGCGATGGCGTTCGCAAAGAACATGAATTGGGAACTGGCCTAACGGCCCCGACTTCCGCCTTCGTCTTAGGCTTGCGATCGCGGAGACGATGGAAAGGGTCGACGTGGACATCGCATTGAAGCAGAGGGTGCACTGGCTGGCGTTGCACGGCTTTGTGCGCGGCGTCGCGTCGATCGGCGCCCGACGGGGCGACGTGCAGGCTCGGTTGATCGCCGACCCAACCATCAAAGCCGACCCGGTGCGGTTCTACGAGGAGGTCCGGGCCCGCGGCCACCTGGTGAAATCACGTATCGGCTACATCACCGCGGACCATGCGATCGGGCATGAACTGCTGCGATCAGACGACTTCCGGGTGCTGTCGATCGGCGCGAATCTGCCGGCGCCGCTGCGGTGGCTGGAGACTCGCACCCGCGACGATTTACTTCATCCGCTACGTCCGCCGTCGCTGCTGGCGGTCGAGCCACCAGACCACACCCGCTACCGCAAGACGGTGTCGTCGGTGTTCACCACCAGGGCGGTCGCCGAACTACGGGATGGGGTCGAGCAGACCGCGGCGACGCTGGTGGATCAACTGTCCCGCGAACCAGGTGTCGTCGACATCGTCGACCGGTACTGCGCGAAGCTTCCGGTGTCGATTATCAGCGACATTCTGGGAGTTCCGGACGCCGATCGACAGCGCATTGTTGAGTTCGGCGAGCTAGCCGCTCCCAGTCTGGATTTCGGCCTCACCTGGCCGCAATACCGCCGCGTGCAACGTGGGATAGCCGGATTCAACTTCTGGCTGGCGCAGCATCTGCAGCAGTTGCGCCGCAACCCGGGCGACGATCTGATGAGCCAGCTGATCGAGAAATCCGAAAGTGGTTCAGCAGAAACGTATTTAGACGAGTCCGAACTTCACGCGGTCGCGGGTCTGGTGTTAGCGGCCGGTTTCGAGACGACGGTAAATCTGCTGGGCAACGGGATTCGCATGCTGCTGGATCATCCTGAGCATTTGCTCGCACTCCGTCAGCGACCGCAGCTGTGGGCCAATGCTATCCAGGAGATCTTGCGGTTGGAATCACCGGTTCAGCTCACCGCACGGCTTGCGCTCAACGACACCGAGATAGCCGGTGTCTCGGTCAAACAAGGCGAACTAATCGTGGTGTACGTGGGCGCGGCCAACCGTGACCCAAAGGTGTTCGCCGATCCCAACCGCTTCGACATCGAACGCGACAACGCCGGCCGGCATTTGGCGTTCTCCGGTGGTCGGCATTTCTGCTTAGGCGCGGCCCTGGCTCGAGCCGAAGGCGAAGTGGGACTGCGGGCAGTTTTCGACCGCTTCCCCGACGTGCGTGCGGTCGGCGCGGGTAGTCGCCGTGACACCCGGGTTCTGCATGGTTGGTCGACGCTGCCGGTAGCACTGGGCCCGGCGCGGTCGATGGCCACCCGCTGACATCTAGGCCAAGTAGCGGCCGAACCACTCCAGCACCCGCCCCCAGGCATCGTCTGCCGCGGCAGCGTTGTAGCGCGGCCCGGTGTCGTTGAAGAACGCATGATCGGCGTTGGGTTCGATGACGATGTCGTTGACCAGCCCGGCCCGCTCGAGGGCGGCCTTGGCCGCCGCCGCGGAGCGGGTGACACGGGTGTCGAGGGCGCCATAGAGTGCCAGCACTGCGGCGCGGTCGGAGCCGGCGAAGTCCGGGTTGTCGGGCAGCGGCCCGTAGAACGGAACCGCGGCCGACAGTTCCGGTGCGCCGGAAGCCAGCAGTTGCCACACCAATCCGCCGCCGAAGCAGAACCCGACGACCGCGATCTTGCGGCCGGGCACCCGCATCTGGAGTTCGTTGATACCGGAATTCAGGTCGGCGATGAAGCGGTCTGGTTTGGCGGCGCTCAATGCGGCGGTGGCCTGCGCCGGATCGGCGAAGTGCCCCGTGCCGCCTTCCTCGGACAGCAGGTCGATGGCCAGCGCCGAGTAGCCGGCCCCGGCGAACCGACCAGCCACCGACCGCACCCAATCGTTCAGACCCTTGTTCTCGTGAACGACCAACACACCGCGACGCGCATTGTGGGCTTGCGCCCAGGCGCCCAGGAGCTGTCCACGCGGGCCCGGCCAAGAGATCGGCTCCGTCGGCAACGCCTTGTCCATGCCCGGCGGCGCCGCCCCACTCGTCCCTGATGACCCGCTCGGACGCGGCGTCTGCCTTCCGCCGCACGCGGCGATCAATGCGGCCGCCGCCCCGCCACCCAGACCGAGCAGCGCCAGGCGCCGCAACGCTTCGCGCCTAGTCAGCAGACCGTCGACGTGGTCGGTGGCAATCTCTTCGGCAACGTACTGCTGTAACGGGGTCACCTTGGGGAGTATGCACCGAAAACCGCAGTGCCGGGCGGATGTCGCTGCGGGCCAGGTCAGCTGAAGCTGTCCGGATCAGCTACCGGGATGAGCAGATGGGACGGGGTGGGGCCACCCTGATGGAGCTGGTAGCTGCCACCGGCCAGGGCGCGGCGGGCCGGCTTCGTCGGAACCAGGTGTGGGAAGTCGTAGGTGGTCACCGTCAGCCGCAGTCGGTGGCCCGAGGCGATCATCGCGGCGGTCGGGAAGATCTCGATGTCGTAGCGGGTGAGCTCGCCGGGAACCACCGGCTCAACAGCCGACCGGGTGCTGAAGTGGTGCGGCCGCAGCACGGTGCCGTCGGGCAGGCGCCAGGTGCGATCCGGATCCAGCGCGCGGTGGGAACCGAGCAGTGCTCCCTGGGTCACCGGGCGGCTGGCTCCGTCGGGCGCGACGTCGTCGAGGTGGGCGACCCACAGCGTTTCGCTGGTGGTGGCCGTGGCCTGCACGGTCAGCGTGATCGGTCCGGCGAGCAGTGTCGGCGTGGCGAACGGTTCTCCTGTGTAGGTGAGCGCGGCGCGGTGCAGTCGCCGGTTGTCCTGGTCGTAGTGGGTTTGGCCGCCGCGCTGGGCGCGGATGAAGCTGGTCATTCCCAGGGTCCACTGCTCGATGCTTCGACCGGCCACCGGGCCGCGTCCCACGTATCTGATTGTTGCCGTGGAGGTTTGCGGTGCGCAGTCGGCGGTCAGCTGGCCAGAGTCGGACAGGTAGAAGCGGGTCGGCGTCGCCTCGGCCAGCGGGTAGTCGCGGGCATGGAACCACCGCGGGCTTCCGATGGCCTGGAAGGTGAATGGCGGTCCGCAGATCGCGGCGTCCGCCTCGTCGCGCAGCCAATGGTCGAACCAGCGCAGTTGCAGGGCGTTGATGTGCAGCCCACCGAAGTCCGAGACGTGATACCAGGGGTCCATCAATAACCGCAGCCGCTCGGACATTATGCGGGTGATCTTGTCAAGTGCGTCTTGTCAGACATCCCAGGAGCTTAAATGTCAAGCGGCGGTTTGTTGATCTTGATTGTGGGACGGCCAGGCGGTGGCTTCGTCGTAGAGCGTGCGGGTCTTGAGGCAGCCGTGCAGGATTCCGACGAGCCGGTTGGCGAGCTGGCGCAGCGCGGGGTTGTGGCCGAGGCCGCGGGCGCGTTGCTTGTCGTAGTAGGCGCGTGCGCCGGGCGAGGCGCGCAGCGCGGAGAACGCCTGCGTCATCAGCGCGTCGATGAGCCTGTCCTGATGCACGAACCGCGCGAGCACGACCTTCTTCTTGCCGGAGGCGCGGGTGATCGGGCTGGTTCCGGCGTAGTTCTTGCGGGCCTTCGCGTCGGCGTACCGTGCTGGGTCGTCGCCGAATTCGGCGAGCACCCGGGCGCCGAGGATCGGTCCCAGGCCGGGCTGCGACAGGATGATCTCAGCGTCCGGGTGCCGGTGAAAATGCTCCTCCACCTGCTCTTGCAGGATCGCGATCTGCTCGTTGAGGGTGGTGAGCACGGCCACGATCGAGCGGGTGGCAGCCGCGTACGCGGTGGTGATCACCGGGTCGCGGCCGAGCTGCTCGCCGCGCAGCGCGTCCTGGATCCGGCTGGTCTTGGTGTCGATGTCGCGGCGACCGGCGTGTTTGAGCGCGGCCCGGATCTGGCTGCGGTTCAGCTTCGCCGCCGACGCGGGGTCGGGGGCTCTGCCGAGCAGTTCCAGCGCATCGGCCGCGTCGAGATCGTCGAAGGCTTCCAGCGCGGCGGGGAAGTACTCGCGCAGCGCGTGCCGCAGCCGCTGGGTGTGGCGGGTGCGGTCCCAGATCATCGTCTTGTGCGAGCGGGCAACAACTTTCACCGCCTCGGCTGCCGCGCTGTCGCCGGCCACCGGGCGCAGCTGGTGCGAGTCGGTGCGGACCATGTCGGCCAGCGTGTGTGCGTCCGCCGGGTCGCTCTTGGCGCCGGAGACGCTGTGCCGCTCCCGGTACCGGGCCACCGACAGCGGGTTCACCGCGTACACGGTGTATCCGGCCGCGATCAGCGCGGCCACCCACGGGCCCCGGTCGGTCTCGATTCCGATCGCCACCTCGGCCATGTCGGCGTCGGCGCCCAGCTCGGCGCCGATCATCGCGTGCAACCGCGCGATCCCGGCCGCGCCCTCGGGCAGCCGCGCCCTGGCCAGCCTGCGTCCCGCCGAGTCCATCAGTTCGACGTCGTGATGATCTTCCGCCCAATCGTCGCCCACGTACAGCAATTTCGCCACTCCTCGCTCCTGTCTGCAGTTGTCCGGGTTACAGCCGGCAGCGTGCGGGAGAACTCTCGGCGACCTAATGAAGCAGTGCTCACGCCACGCGGGCGGGCACGACATCCCATCAGCGATCCCTTCTCCCGGGCGAACCGGTGGGGGCGACGATCTGACATCAGGACTCGAAATCCAGGAGGCATCAGTGCTCACCCACCGGCCGCTACCGGTAGCAAGTCTGCCCGAAGGCCGGACCCGCTAATACTCATTAGGAGGCGGTTTGATCGAGTCGGGCGAGCAGTCCGTCGAACACTTTCTGGCGGCCGAGCTGTCCTTTTTCGGCGGCGTCGTCGCGTTGTGCCTGCAGGGCGGGCCGAATTCGATGGTGGTCTGAAAGAAGGTGCAGGATTCGCAGATGGATTCGAAGTGGCAGTCCAGGCCGACGGGTCGGGCGCAGTAGCCGTTACCGAGCATCCGGCGGTGCATCTCGGCGCGGAGCTTGCGCATTTCGGCGCCTTCGGCGTCGGCGGGCAGTGCGCGCGGCTGATCGTAGAGGGCTTCGACCTTTTCGCTGACGGAGAAGTATTCGTCGGCGACGGTGCGATCGGCGATTCGGGCGTAAACGAGCGTCATCCGCATAGATCGGTGGCCGGCCTGGGCTTGAATCGCCTCCAGCGCCATTCCCGCCTCCCGCAGCCGGGTGAAACAGGTGTGCCGCAGCTGATGGCACGTCGCCTGCCTCAGCCCGGCGCGGGCGCGCGCACCGTCGAGGATCTCGTCCAGACCGGCGGCCGACAACGGCTGGCCACGCCGGGATCCCTTCAACACCACGAACACCCGATCGCTCGACGTCCGCGGGCGCTCCTGATCCAGATAGTCCCCCAGCGATGCGAAGAACCGCGCCGATACCGGCACCATCCGCTGCCGACCGCCCTTGCCTTCGGCTACGAACACCCGCCGCTCGCCGGCGTTGACTTCGTCGAGGCGCAGACCCAGCACCTCACAGCGTCGCAGTCCACCCAGCAGCATCGCCTCGACCATGGCCCGGTCGCGGTGGGTGCGCAGCGCCGCCCGCAGCGCGTCGACCTCGCTCGGCACCAGCACCCGGGGCAGCGTGCGCGGGGTGCGGATCAACGGCATCCCGCCCTTCCCGCGCCGAGCACCGGGGCGCCGCGCCGCCAGGCTGGTCGGCACCGGGTTGCGGCTCACGCCGGTGTCACCGCGGGCCGCGAGGTAGGCATACAGGCCACGCACACTGGACAACCGGCGGGCGATCGTGCGCGCCGCCAGGCCCGGCTCGCCGTCCTCCAACCGCACCACCCGCTCACCCAAACGGGCAGTGCGTTGAAAGGCCAAGAACGCGAAGACATCTGCGGCGTTCACCTGAGTCGGTTCCTTGGCAACCACACCGAAGAAGATCTTCAAATCCGAGGCCACCGCCAGCCAGGCGTTGGTCCGGGCTCGCGCCGCAACGAAAGCCAGGTAGTCATCCAGCAGCGGATGCCCCGGCGTGATCGCGGCCAACTCCGACCCACGATGGTGACGGATCAGGCAAGGCATGAACTGGTCCACCGCGGTCTCCTCGCTCGTCGGTCAACCGACCCACGCTCGGGCGGCCGACCCGCCGCAGATCACCCGTATATCAAACACCGGCTGACCGGGTTGCATCGGCGACTCGTCGGGCCGCCCGGCGAAGGCGTTCTGCAACGCGGCATAGTTCAGCGGCGCATCGCGCTGGAAGGCGTCGTGCCAGCCGCCGACCAGGAAGACCGCGACATCGTTGGCGACAATCCCGGGCAGCACCATGCCCGGCCGCAGCGCGGCCCAGAACGGCCCGTCGAAGGCCGTGTCACCGCCGGCGACGGCGTCGGCGATCAACGGACGGAAGTAGCCAGCGGCCTGCCCGCGGCTGACCACACCGGCCTGGCCGATGTCGATGAAGCTAGCGAGCTCGCTACTAGCTCAGGGGCGCTCACAGCCAACCTGGATTTGGCGCAGCCTGGTTTGGCGACGCTCGGCCCCCTCTACGACGTCCTTGCTGCTGACATCGGTGCTCTAATTTTCAGCGACTTCGGCCTCCCGGACATCTTCCTGCCCTGATGAGGTGGGCGGCTGGCCTCGCGCACCATTTGGGTATTTAGAGAAAGCGCCGAGGCGGTTCGGGCGGTGAGGGCGTCTCCCCCGGGAGCCGCGCCCGTTTGAAGAAGCACACGGCGGTAAAGGGTTTGGCCTGGTCCACCGCGAAGTTAACCATCTCCCATCTTTGTTCCCCTAGAGCGTTCGCTTTGCGCATCATTTCATTCAGGGCATCCTCGCCCGTCGAATAGAACCATTTGTACTCCCACGGCGGCCAATCAGCCTCGCTCATCTCGCCACTCTAAGGCAGCACGCGGGTAACATCGCGGCGCTTGCGCGGTGGACTGCTACCGAACTTAAACTCTGCCGGGAAGGGACTTATCTGACGGCCTCGCTATTTCGGCGATGTTCCCCCGCGGCGTTCCGCTCGTGCGCGGGATAGGCGTGGATTATCGCGGTGGTGAGTTTGGGTAGCGCATGAATCAGGTCGTGTTCGCAATCGTGGGCGATGCGATGCGCGGCAGCCAAACTCAGTGTGGGGTCAACATCGAGTTCGGCGTCCGCGTGCAGCCGGTGGCCGATCCAGCGCAGCCGCACACTGTGCACCGACCACACCCCGGGCCGCGCAGCCAAGGCCGCTTCGGCGGTGTCAACCAATCGAGGATCGACGCCGTCGATGAGGCGACGGAATACGTCGCGCACGGCGGTGCGCAACACGGCCAGGATCGCCACGGTGATTACCAGGCCGACGATCGGGTCGGCCAGCGGGAAGCCCAACGCGACGCCACCAGCACCGACCAGCACGGCCAGCGAGGTGAACCCGTCGGTGCGGGCGTGTAGGCCGTCGGCAACCAAGGCGGCTGAGCCGATGCGCCGTCCCACTCTGATGCGGTAGAGAGCCACCCACTCATTGCCGACGAATCCAGCCAGACCGGCTAGGGCGACCCAGCCGACATTCTCGATGGTTTGGGGTTGGATGAGTCGTTCGATGGCCTCATAGCCAGCGATGATGGCCGACAGGGTGATCATTGCGACGACGAACAGACCGGCGAGGTCTTCGACGCGCCCGAATCCGTAGGTGTAGCGGCGGGTTGCGGCTTTCGTACTGAGCGCGAACGCAATCCACAGCGGAACCGCGGTTAGGGCGTCGGAGAAGTTGTGAATGGTGTCGGCTGCCAGCGCAATTGATCCCGAGACCATGACGATGACGATCTGGGCGATGGCGGTTATACCCAGCACCAGCAGGCTGATCTTGACCGCACGGATCCCGGCGACGCTGGATTCCAGAGCATTGTCAAAGCTATCGGCGGCATCGTGGGAGTGCGGCGCGAAGATCTCCTTGACGATCCCCCGCAATCCCGTCGGATGGTCATGGTCGTGACCATGAGAGTGCCCGTGGTTGCCGTGGCGATGGTCATGGCCTTTGTGAGTAGCTGCGCCGGTGTTGGCGTCCTCGCTTTTCATCGCTGAGTTGCCTTGCGCTGCTGACGGTCGCGGGTAATGCGGCGCACCCCGTCATCGCCACGGTGGTGCGAAGGTATCCCCGGTCCGGCGTGTTCAGCATTGAACACCGCGTCGACAACGAGCTGACTTACGTGCTCGTTTTCCAGGCTGTAAAAGATTGTGGTGCCCTCCCGGCGGGTGCGCACCAGCCGAGCCATCCGAAGCTTGGCCAAGTGCTGCGACACCGATGGCGCCGGCTTGGCCAAGTGTTCGGCGAGTTCGTTGACCGACAATTCACGGTCTCTCAGCGCCCACAGCATCCGAATGCGGGTGGGATCGGCCAACATTCGGAAGACTTCGACGATGAGGTTGACCTGGTCCTCCGGGATCGAGATGCCCTGGCCATTATCTGCGTTCATATGCAGATAGTAGCTCATGCGAGGATGGTCCGCGACGTCCGGGACGCCGCATCGGTTCGGCGTGGTCGTCAGCCGCTGGACTCGACGAGCTCCTTGAGGCGCTGAAGTGTATCGGCTGTGGTGCGCCCCACCTGGCGCACGGCGACGCGGTCGGCGATGTAGCCCCAAATCCCGCCTGGCGCTGGGTATGACAGCCGGAAGGTCACCTTGGTCCGGCCCTCCCCCGCATCCCGCAACCGGATCCGGCCACGCAGGCTGATACCGGTGATGCCGACCCACGCGCCAAGTCGCGCAGGTCGTCGAACTCGACCACTTCGATCAGCCCGCCCACCGGTACCGAGCCGATCTTCCAGTGCACGATGTAGCGGGCTCCCATGCCCGGCGGTTGTTCATTGGCGCTCTCCCATCGCTCCAGGCTGCTCATGAACGACGGGTAGCGGTCAGGATCGCTGACGATCTTGCAGACCGCACCGCGGTCGGCGCGGATCACGCAGCACCGTTCGGCCCGCATCAGCCGATCACCGGGAAACGACGTCGGGCAGCAAGGCGGTCGACACCGGCCTGCAGGCTGGCCATCACCTTGTCGTGCGCCGCCCGGTCGTCACCATCGACTTCGATGGCTTCCTGCACCTCCACCGCGATCTTGGCGGGCAGCGGGATGTGGCCGGCCAAGTCGCTGATGTTCAGACCCCATGGCAGCGCCAAAGATATCGGAACGCTCTTGAGTCGCAGCAGTTTGTCGGCAGAGAGCAGCTTGGCCAGCCATTGCCCACGGTCAAGGAACAACGCGGTCTCCTGACCGCCCACACTGGCGACCGGCACGATCGGCGCGCCGGCCTCGCGCGCCACCCGTACACACCCCGTGCGGCCGCCGAGGTCGACCTTGTGCCGCTCCCACGACGGCCGGAACACTTCGTAGTCGCCACCGGGATAGACCAGCAGCGCGGCGCCAGCTTCCAGCGCGAGTCGCGCGTTTTCGTGGTTGGCGGCCACGGTGCCGAATTTGCGTAGCCAGCCTAATGGCGGCGCCGAGACGACGAGATTGTGGGCCAATTGATAGAAGGGTCGCTCGACACCGAAGCAGGAGCAGAACGCCAGCGTGAATACGAAAGTGCCCGGAGGTACGTTGCCGCTGTAATTGCCGACGAGCAACACCGGCCCCTCGGCGGGTATCCGTTCCAGGTTGGCCACCTCGGCCCAAGTACAGCGATGCCAGCAGCCACGTTCCGGGCAACTGGTCGCGGATGTACTTCTGTCAGGCCGGGCATGGCGGGCCTATACCCTGCGACCGGCGTCCTTAATCTCGGCGGGGTCAAGTCGATAGATGCGGGCGGCATTGATATGCGCGACCAGGTCGACCACCCGGATCGCATCGGCCTCACTACAGTCGCCATCGGCGACGAATCTGCTCAGCACGCGATGAATACCGTTGCGCCACAGCCTGGCACCGAGGTAGTGCAGCTCAGCCGGGCCGAACCCGTCCGACGAGTAGACAATTTTGCGGAACGGTGCGAGCTCCAGCAGCCGGGCGATGAATGCCGGGGCCCGGGCGCCCAGGTGATTGATGGACAGGCCGCCATCCAGATAGACGTTGTTGAACGCCTGGGCGAGGTAGCCGGCCTCGCGCTCATAGGGGTAACAGTGCAACAGCACGATCGGCGTACCGCCGGAACTGCGCAAAAAGTCGAGCAGATACAGCGGATTGGCGTTGTGCAGATCGCAGTCCCGATCGCCGAATCCCACGTGGAATTGCAACGGCTTACCCACTCGCAGACCCTGATAAAGCCCGAAGCGCAGCAGAACCCGATCGTCTATCCGGACCCCGCCGCGATCGCGCCATCGGGCGGCGGCCTCGGCGACCTCGGCCGCTGACGGCTCGGTCAGATCCCCGTCGAATCCGCCGCGGTAGGCCAGGATGGATTTAGTGCCCACCGCCGTCGCCGCGCGCCGGTGCAGGATCTCCTCGAACGCCGACGCGTAGTCATCCGAAGTCTGTGCGGCCTGCTCGGCGACCTGCTCGAGGCGGACCACTTCGTGAGCGCGGCCGGCGGACCATTCGGCCAGTTGCGCGACATCGGCGACGTCTTCGGCGTACCCGGTGTCCACCAGCCAGTCGCTGACGCCAGCGGCTCGCAGAAAGATTCGGGCCAACTCGGTTTCGGTGAACTGCCTGCGCCGCTGCCAATATTCGTCGGCGCCAGCATGTTTAGGTAACTCGAGAAGCGGCGCGCAGTGGGCGCGCACTGCGAAACCGAGTTGTGAGTCAAATCCGGAATCGAACTCGGCGAGGGGTTCGGTGTTGGCCTCGTTGAGACCGTTCTCAAACCGGCGCCGGCGCCCCGCGCTCAGCCAGCAGCCATGCATGTGCTGGTCGATCAGTGGCACACCGGCGATGTGATCCGCCAGGTCTGCCATCGTCAAACACTCCAGGCCATACGGAATCTGTCCGCTAATTGCTCTCGGTGGAGATCGGCATATTGCTCATGTTCGAAACGGCGGACCGCGACCACAACGTCGACGGCGGGGTCGCCGAGAATTGCACGCAATCGCTTCGAATTATCGAGTGCAGCAACAGTTTGCGCTTGTGAGCTGGAGAGGCGCACGATGCCGGCGCGAGCGCGCTCCGAGTCGGACAATTCTGCCGGATCCACCCTGGTTTCGGGCGGCAGCACGGCTTTGTCTTTGATTCCGGCTAGCGCCAGGCCCAGGATTGCCGCCGTGGCGAAATATGGGTTGGCTGACGGATCGACCACCTTCACTTCGACGTTGCCCCCATGCGGGTTACCCGGGCCGCCAACGATGAAGCGCAGTGCGGCTTCTCGATTTTCGGTTCCCCAGCAGGCATACGCGCCGGCCCAGTTGCCGGGATGCAATCGCAATCCCGACACGATCGAGCCGCACAAAACGCCCTGAGCCTCCGGCAGCCCGCGCAGCAACCCGGCCACCGCGTTCTCGCCCGTGCTGGTCATGCCGCGGACACCTGCTCCATCGGAGAACAGCGGGCCGGCCGGGCCGGTCAGCGAAAAATGTTGGTGGGCACCGTTTCCGGCGTCGCCGACGAATGGCGTCGGTGACAGGCTGACGCGTAACCCGTAGCGGCGGGCAACGCGACCGATAATGATTCGGGTCAACACTAGTTGATCGGCCGCGGCGACCGGCGATTGCGGTGCCAAGGAGATCTCGAACTGGTTGGCCCCGTACTCGGGGTGGAACTGCTCGATTACCACACCGGAGGCGGCCGCCGCCGCGGTTACGTCGCGAACGAACGCCTCGTGTTCGAGTACGCCGGCCAGGCCGTATTGCGCCCACAGCGTCGAAGGCAGCCGACGGCCGTCCGGATTGACTAGCAGGAATTCGATCTCGTGACCGACGCTCGCCTGGATGCCTGCTTCGGCGAGCGCGGCTTCGACGCGGTCCAGCGTTCCCCGGCTGCAGGCGAGGACGGGTGTGCCGTCTTGTTCGAAGAACGCGCCGGGCGCCCAGGCCAATCCGTCGCCGAGAATGTGTAACGCCGACAGGTCGATTCGGACGCGCTGATCACCGACGACGCCGATGTGTTCGGTGAAGGCGATGCCGGTCTGGTCGATCGCGAAGCCGTGCCAGACCCGGCTGGCGCCCAAGCCGGGATCGGCGAATGCGTTGGTTCGGCGGATCGGTACGGTCTTGGCCTGGATGAGCCCGGCTGGATTGACCACCGTGCCGATGACGACGTCGACGCCTTCGACCTCAAGTTGGGCGATAGCCGCCGCGGCAAGGGGTGTGGTGGTCATGTGCCGGGCGGGCCTGGTAGGTCAGACCCGACTGGGCAGCGCCAGCTGGCAGCTCTGGCCGATGTCCAGGGTGCGCAGTACCCGTCCCGTTCCCATCCACAGCGCGCACGACAGCGCCGGGTCGGCGGGCAGTTCGTCGGAAAAGTGTTCGCCGCAGCGGGTCCAGAGGTCTTCGTCGTCGCGCAGCACCGTGTGCTCGGTGGCGAATCGGTGGGCGAACTCGGCGGCCAATCGCTCCTGGTCGCTGTATCCGGGCCACGTGCGCCACTCGCGGGCGTGCTCGTACAACGCCTCGTCGACGCCCGCGGCGGGTCCGTCGGCGTCGCGGGTGTTGACGCACACTTCGCATTCGTTGGCGTGGGCGATGACGGTCCGCGCTACTTCGCGGGTGCGCATCGGCAACCGGTTGTGGTCGTACACGGCGTTGGCGAACGCGCCGATCGCGCGGCCAAGTTCGGGAGATTTTGTCATCCAGGTCGCGAGGTCGTCGCCAGCGAATGCTCCGATGCGGCTCATGGCGAGATGGTACGCCTCCGACTGCGGTATCCCGAAACCCGTCGGCCGTAATGCTAGGAAGCGATCGACCGCGGGCGCTCTTCACGCCAATCTCGTTGAGTGACAACCCGCTTGGCGATCCGGTCGAGTGCGGCGTCCACCTGGGCCCGGTCGGGCCGTCCGTCGAACCCCGGAGATTGGGCCAGTTTGTTGACGATCCAGTCCGGCAACAGATCCGACACGAAACTAACTTGCTGCCGGCCTGAAGACGTGAGCCACACGCGGTCGACGTCTTGCCCGACGTGGCCGGCGCGGACCAGGCGGTCGACAGTCGGTTCGAGGGTGATCCGCGCTCAGGACGCGCGGCGTGTCACGTGGTCGGCGGCCGGGCCACGCACTGCGCGGAATACAGCTGCTCGCCCAGCTTCTCCATCAGTTCCAACTGGGTTTGCAGATAGTCGATGTGGTCTTCCTCGTCCTCGACGATCTTCTCGAAGATGTTCGCGCTCGTGCTGTCGTGCTTCTCCCGGCACAGGATGATCGCTGGTTTGAGCCGGTTGACCACTTCGTACTCGAGCGCCAGATCGCTTTCGAACTGCTCGCGCAGGGTTTGCCCGACGCGTAACGACCCGATGCGCTGATAGTTCGGCAAACCGTCGAGCAGCAGTATTCGGTCGGTAACTATTTCGGCGTGCCGCATCTCATCGAATGACTCTTCGCGGGTTCGCGTGGCCAGTTCGGTAAATCCCCAATTCTCTTGCATTTTGGAGTGCAGAAAATACTGGTTGATCGCCGTGAGCTCACTCGTCAATTGCTCGTTGAGCAGACGTAAAACTTCGGGATCGCCTTGCATTGTCACTCCTATCTGGGCTCCCACCGCTGTTGTTGCGGCTACGCTACCCCAGCCCAAGCCCATTGTCAGCAAAGGTAACACTCACTCAGGTCAGCTTTCCCTAAGTAAAGCGAGCCTATGTTTGAGTGCAATATAAAGAGGGTGCGCGTTGAGCTGAGAATTGCCCAGAGCGACTCAGCGGTTGCTGATTATTCTCGCCTAACTCTTGCGCCGAGACTGCACTCATGGCAGGGTGCCGGAAAAGTTGATCTGCAGCCCTGTGACCTTGGCTGTTATCGTCGTGTGACCGGCGTGACGTAGGTGAAGGATGTGACCTACGGGCTTGGATGGGACCGCGAAACCAACCGTCCGAACCCGAGGTCACACCCACATGCCATCCTGTCCGGCATCGGCCCCCGAGGCGAGCCTGACGCCGGCAGCAACTGCTCAACGTGCTGGGCGCCATTCCAGACCCTCGTGACCGGCGCGGGGTCCGTTACCCACTGGCCGGGGTGCTCGCGTTGGCGGTCACAGCTACCTTGGCCGGGTGCCGGTCGTTCGCGCTGGGCCAGTGGATGTGGACGCGAACCTTCACCGCCGGCCAACGTCGCGTGATTGCCGTGGACGGCAAAACCGTCCGCGGCGCACGCACTCGCCGCGACGGAAAGGCCCCGCACCTGGTCGCCGCATTCGACCACGGTGCCGGCGTCGTCCCCGGACAGGTGGCTGTCGATGCGAAAAGCAACGAAATACCGGCTGTGCGAACACTGTTGGGCCACCTTGATCTCGACGGCGCGGCGGTGACTCTCGATGCGATGCACACCCAGACCGACACCGCTTCAGCCAGCGCATTTGCGGGCCGTTGCGCAACATCGCCGAGCTGGGGACAGCGGCGACGATGCAGGAAGCCGTCCGGCTCGGGCAACGTAGCACGACCGAACTTGTCGACCGATACCGATTGCGCGACGGCAACGTTCGCAAGGTTCTCATCCGCTACCTCGACGAGCGACGTCCCGGTGTGGACCACAACACGTTCCAGAATCTTGTCAACGTGCTCGCTGGGGTGTTTTGGGCCGACATCGAGGCCCACCACCCCGATCTGGACACCCTGCACCTGCCGTCCGTGGTCGCCGACGCGTGGAAGCAGCGCGCCCGCACCAGCGTGCGCGCCGACGGGGCCACCCGGGACCGCGGCAGGCTCGGCTACTTCCAGATCCTCGACCGCGTCCGCGCGTTCTACCTCGACATCCAGGAATGGGCGATGGAGGACCCGACCTGGGCGCCGTGGGCCGCGCCCAGCCCGGTGCGGCGCGGCGACACCGACGGTTACCGCAACGCCCACCGCGACGTCGTCGCGAACATGCACCAACGCGTCCGGGACCGGCTTCCGCAGCTGCCGACACTTGTGCGTGTCGTCGACGACCACCGCGCCGATCAGGCCGCCCTGCTGGCGGCAGCCAACGCGACACCGATCGGTGAAACCCTCGCCCACCGGGACTGCGGATACCGGCGCGTCGTCCCGGCCTCCTACGACAAGCCCGAATACCGCGGTGTCACACCGCCGGTGCTGGTGGAGAATCTGGCCACCGGCGAACGGATCAACCTCACCGACACCGAAGACGAGGCGTTCTGGTCGTGGGCGATCGTGGAAACGCTGCGCCACACCGGAGTTCGGGTCGAGGAACTGACCGAGCTCACCCACCTGGCGCTGATCTCCTACCGGCTGCCCGACACCGGCGAGATCGTGCCGATGCTGCAAATCGTCCCCTCGAAAGCCAACCAGGAACGGCTGCTGCTGGTCGGCCCGGAGCTGGCGAACGGGCTCGCCGCGATCATCACCCGGCTGCGCGCCCGCAACGGCGGAACCATCCCTCTCACAGCGCGTTACGACGGGCACGAACGCAGCACCGGCCCGGCTTTGCCGCACCTGTTCCAACGACGCCGCGGCAGCTGGCGCTGGAGCGTCATCGGCTCGACCACCGTGCGCAAACTCCTCATCGCCACGCTCGACCGCTGCTATCTCGCGCCTGATCGAGAACGGGACCGATCCGTTGTTCGTGCAGCAGCAGGTTGGCCATTCGTGGGCCTCGACGACCGCGGTGTATACCCACGTCAGTTCGAATGCGAAGAACCGGATGCTGCGGGCCGCGTTGTCGACCGCGTTCGAGGTCGAGCGGGGGATGTCGTGAGCGTCAAGGTCGGCTACTACTGGCACCTGCGCCGACTGATGGCTGATGCTGGCATGTTCGCCACCACGGATCTGGTGCCGTTGCTGGCCGAACGCGGGGTCACACTCTCACGTGAGCAGGTCTATCGGCTGGTCGCCCAGAGACCGGAGCGGTTGTCACTCACCGAACCGAAGCCCGGGTGTGAGCGGGCTCATCGACTTAGGTTAGACTGCGCTAACTAACATAGGTTAGACTCCACTAACATGCGGGCTGTTCAGTCGGGCGACGAAGTTGAAGCGGCAGGGGTGTGCTGATGTACGTGTGCCTTTGTGTCGGGGCGACTAACCAAACCGTGTCCGAGTGCGTTGCTCGCGGAGCGTCAACATCCAAAGAGGTGGCCGCCGCGTGCGGCGCCGGCGCCGACTGTGGCCGTTGCCGACACACCCTGCGGGCGATCATCGCGCAGGCCGCGCAATTGGAGACCAGTGGCTCTCGGTAGCGATCAGCTGCCACGCCGACCGGTGAAATCGGCCAGCGCCCGCGCATTGGCCTGACCGCCCAGCAGCTGGGCGAACTGGTCGTTTTCGCGAACGGTTGCCGCAGTGATTTCCGGACGAATCGGTTCGTCGCCAACGGCTCGTACAAAGCCCGCAGCCGCGCGGCGTCTTCGGCGCCGATGTCGTCCGGCGTGAAGTCCAGCATGAGAAAACTAGAACACGCTCACCTCCGGCACCGTTGGCGGGGCGCCCTACCCGGCTGGGCGTATCTGATGATCACTGCCGACCAGCTGGCCGATCAGCCCGGCGAGCTGCCGGTAGGACCGTTGCCGGCCGCTGGACGAACGAAATACTAGCCCGATTCGTCGGCCGGGACGGGGTGCGGCGAAGTAAGCCAGTTCGAGTCGACTGCGCGCGGTTTCGACGGGCACCGCGCTCTGTGGGATCAACGTCACGCCCAGCCCGCCGGTCACGCACTGCACCGCCGTCGTCAACGACGCCGCCCGGGTGTTGGTCAGCGCGGCGCGCACACCCGCCTTGCGGCAGATGTCGAGAACTTGGTCGCGCAGGCAGTGCCCCTCGTCGAGCAAGAGCAACGGCAGCTGTGCCAGTGCGCTCGCCGGCACTCGCCGCTTGCCTGCCAGCGGATGTCCCGGCGGCAGCGCGAGCACAAAATCCTCATCGTAGATCGGGATTTCACTGATGCCGGTAGCCGCAGCCGGCAAGGCGATCAACGCGGCGTCCAGTGATCCTTCGCGCAGTGCGGTGAGCAGCCGCTCGGTCTGGTCTTCGACCACCCGCACGCTCAGCGCGGGCAGCCGCTCGGCCATCCCCGCCAGCACAGTCGGGAGCACATATGGCGCGACCGTCGGGATCAGCCCCAGCCGGATACTGCCCTGCAGCGGGTCTGAGGCGCCCGCGGCCGCGGCGGCGAACGCGGTCACGGCCTCGAGCACCGCTTGCGCGTGCGGCAGCAGCTGCTTGCCTTCCGCGGTCAGGAAAACCCGACGGGTTGACCGCTCGACCAGCTGGACGCCGAGACCGGTTTCCAGTGCTGAGAGGGCCTGCGACAACGTCGACTGACTGAGGCCCAGAGTTGTTGCAGCGCTGCCGAAATGCTGCTTTTCCGCGACCGCGGCGAAGGCGCGCAGCCCGGCGATTGTCGGCTGATAACTCTTATCGGTCATGCCTATCAGTATAGTGAGATATATCACCTTTTATTCTGAGTTGCGTTGCGGCAATATGGACTGAGTAAAGTCTTGACTAAATCTAATCTTCTCGAAAAGGAGCAACATGGCACTGCTGACCATTGGTGACCAGTTTCCCGCATACCGGCTGACTGCGCTGATCGGTGGCGACCTGTCCAAGGTCAACGCCCAGCAGCCCGGCGACTACTTCACGACGGTCTCCAGCGACGACTACGAGGGCAAGTGGCGGGTGGTGTTCTTCTGGCCGAAGGACTTCACCTTCGTGTGCCCGACCGAGATCGCGGCGTTCGGCAAGCTCAACGACGAGTTCGAGGATCGCGACGCGCAGGTTCTCGGTGTTTCGGTGGACAGCGAGTTCGTCCACTTCCAGTGGCGTGTCCAGCACAAGGACCTCAAGAAGCTGCCGTTCCCGATGCTGTCGGACATCAAGCGCGAACTGGTCGAAGCTACCGGTGTGCTCAACGACGAGGGTGTTGCCGACCGGGTGACGTTCATCGTCGACCCCAACAACGAGATCCAGTTCGCCTCGGTGACCGCGGGTTCGGTGGGCCGCAACGTCGACGAGGTGCTGCGCGTGCTCGACGCTCTGCAGTCCGACGAGCTGTGCGCCTGCAACTGGCGTAAGGGCGACCCCACGATCGACGCCGGCGAAGAGTTGAGGAAGTCGGCCTGATGACCCGCGCCGGCGACGATGCAGAGTGAAGCGATGAGGAGGAGCGGCGCATGAGCATCGAGAATTTGAAGGACGCGCTGCCCGAATACGCCAAGGACCTCAAGCTCAACCTCGGCTCGATCAGTCGCGCCAGCGTGCTCAACGAAGAGCAGTTGTGGGGCACGCTGCTGGCTAGTGCCGCGGCGACGCGCAATACCCAAGTGCTGGCCGAGATTGCCGCCGAGGCGGTCGACCACCTGTCTTCCGAGGCCTACCGGGCGGCGTTGGCCGCCACGTCGATCATGGGCATGAACAATGTGTTCTATCGCGGCCGCGGCTTCCTCGACGGCAAGTACGACGACCTACGCCCCGGGTTGCGGATGAACATCATCGCCAACCCGGGCGTGGACAAGGCGAACTTCGAGCTGTGGTCGTTTGCGGTGTCGTCGATCAACGGGTGTTCGGACTGCGTGACGGCCCACGAGCACACCCTGCGCGAGGCCGGAGTCGACCGAGAAGCAATCCTCGAGGCGTTGAAGGTGGCCGCCGTCGTTGCGGGTGTCGCGCAGGCTATCGCGACGAGTCGAACGCTGGCGGCGACCGGGTAGAGCGCCGCCCGGCGACGTGCGGCCCGCGGGCCGGGCTGGTGAGGAGTCGGGCAATCGACCGTAGACTTCGGGTCTGTGGTGGTGAGCCAGATCGATCTGCAGCATCTGCGTCGCTGCGTCGAACTCGCCCGAACCGCGCTGGACAATGGGCACGGCCCCTTTGGGGCGATCCTGGTCGACGCCAAGGGCCGAACTCGTTACGAGGACCACAATCGCGTCACCGATGACGACCAGACGTTGCACGCGGAGCTGGGGATCATCCGATGGGCCGTAGCGAATATGGCTCCGGTTCATCGCATTCGAGCAACGGTCTATACGTCCTGTGAGCAGTGTCCGATGTGCGCGGCCGCGCACGCCTGGGCGGGTCTCGGGCGCATTGTCTATGCCACGTCCTGCGCGCAGCTGACCCAGTGGCTGAGCGAGTGGCAGGTGCCCACAACGCCGGTGGCCATGCTGCCGGTCGACACGGTGGCGCCCCGAGTGGTGGCTGACGGGCCCGCTCCCGAATTGGAAGCCGAGATCAAATCCCTCTACGAAGCCAGGTACCGGCGATGACGGTGCCGCCTTGGGTCGGGCATGTGATCTGGTGGCATGTCTATCCCCTCGGGTTCGTGGGGGCATTCCCCGCAACGGAACCCCCGGATCCGGGCGAACACCGGCTGCGACGGATCGTCGATTGGTTCGACCACGCGATCCAACTCGGTGCTTCGGGAATCGCGCTGGGACCGATCTTCGCCTCGCGCACACACGGTTACGACACCACCGACCACTACCGGATTGATCCCCGACTCGGCGACGACGAAGACTTCGACTATCTGATTGCCGAAGCGCATCGGCGCGGCTTACGGGTGCTGCTCGACGGAGTGTTCAACCACGTCGGCGCCGACTTCGCTCGCTATCGTGATGGGTGGTTTCGCGATTACCCCTTCGAAGGCCACGCCGACCTTATTACGCTGAACCACGACAACCATGAGGTCGCCGACTACACCACTGACGTCATGGCGCACTGGTTGCGACGAGGAGCTGACGGCTGGCGTCTGGATGCTGCATATGCTGTCCCGCAACAGTTTTGGGCTTCAGTCCTGCCGAGGGTTCGTCAACTCCAGCCGGATGCGTGGTTCGTCGCGGAGCTGATCCACGGTGACTACGCCGCGGTGGTCCGCCATACCGGGTTCGACTCCGTCACCCAATACGAACTGTGGAAGGCGATCTGGAGCAGCCTCAACGACGGAAATTTCTACGAGCTGGACTGGGCAATGGAGCGCCACAACGGTTTCGTGCAAAGCTTTGCGCCGCTGACCTTCATCGGCAACCACGACGTCACCCGCATCGCCAGCCAACTTCAGCGATCTGAGCACCTCGCCCACGCCCTGGTGCTCCTCATGACCGTGGGTGGCATTCCCAGCATCTACGCCGGCGACGAGCTCGGCTACCGTGGGATCAAGGAGGAGCGGTTCGGCGGTGATGACGCGGTACGTCCCGAATTCGGTTCTCCCCGAGCGGCACTGGATGCGCGCAGGGCCGAGGTATGGCGGCTACATCAATACCTGGTTGGCCTGCGCCGACGCCACTCTTGGCTGCATGCCGCGTCGACGTCGACGTTGCAACTGGACAACCGCTATTACGTGTACGAGTCGCGACACGGCGACGACGCACTGATTGTGGCGCTCAACATCAACGATGCCGCAACGCAGGTGGTGTTGGCCGAGCTGGGCGTGGGGCAGGCGCATGTCATCGCCGGCAGTGGTATGCCGCCCCAGGAAGTCGTCGACCGGGTGCAGATTGAGCCGCAGGGCTGGCGAATCATGCGGCCCGTCTAAGGCTAAGTCTAAGTCAGCCGCTCCAGCGTGCGTGGATCTGCCTCGCCCTCGTAGTACCGGTCGAGCAACTCCACAAAATCCTGGTTGTCCTCGGTGGCGTGGGCGAACAGCGTCATCGACGAGCGCACTTTCAGATCGTCGGGAGACCCGAAGATCTCGCCGATCGAGCGGTCTTGCACCGCGTTGACCAGTTGCGCGCACTCGTGTAACCGCGATCCGAGCAGTTCGTGCCCTAGATAGGCGCGGGCTTCGTCGAGCGAGGAGATCGCATATCTGGCCGTCGTCGAACTGCTGCCCAGCCCGGCGATCTGCGGGAAGATGAACCAGATCCAATGGCTGCGCTTGCGGCCGGCGCGCAACTCGTCGAGGACTTCCGGGTAAACCCGGGCTTGGGCATCGACGAAACGCTGGAGATCGAAGGGGTCGCTTGCGGACTGCATATGACCTACGGTGGCACAGTGGTCAAACGGCGGGTGCCGAGGGTAAACGATCTCGCGCCGCTGATCCGGTTCCGCAAGCCCCGGTTCGACCGCACCCAACGCCGGCTGGACGAGGCGCAGACCGTCCACGATCTGCGGCGCATCGCCAAGCGGCGGACACCGAGGGCGGCGTTCGATTACGCCGACGGCGCGGCCGAGGATGAGATATCGCTGGCACGCGCGCGACAAGCCTTTCGCGACATCGAGTTTCACCCCACGATCCTGCGTGACGTCAGCAATGTCGGCACCGGCTGGGAGGTGCTGGGCCAGCCGGTGGCGCTGCCCTTCGCTATCGCCCCGACCGGCTTTACCCGGATGATGCATACCGAGGGCGAGATTGCCGGTGCCCGGGTGGCCGCTGCGGCCGGGATTCCGTTCTCGCTCTCGACGCTCGGCACCGCGTCAGTAGAAGACGTGGCGGCCGCCGCTCCGCAGGGCCGCAGGTGGTTTCAGCTGTACATGTGGCGCAATCGGGACCGTTCGATGGCGCTGGTGCGGCGGGCCGCCGACGCCGGGTTCGACACCCTGCTGGCCACCGTTGATGTCCCGGTCGCCGGTGCGCGGCTGCGTGACGTGCGCAACGGGATGTCGATCCCGCCCGCGTTGACGCTGCGCACCGTGCTTGACGCCGTGCCGCGCCCGCGGTGGTGGTTCGACCTGTTGACCACCGAGCCGCTTGCCTTCGCGTCGCTGGATCGTTGGTCGGGCACCGTTGGTCAATACCTGGACACGATGTTCGACCCCAGCCTGACCTTCGATGATTTGGGCTGGGTCAAGGCGCAGTGGCCTGGCAAGCTCGTCGTCAAGGGCATCCAGACCCTCGACGACGCGCGCGCCGCGGTCGACTGCGGCGTCGACGGCATCGTGTTGTCCAATCATGGTGGCCGCCAACTTGATCGGGCTCCTGTGCCGTTTCATCTGTTGCCCGCTGTGGCGCGTGAACTCGGCAGGGACACCGAGATCCTGCTGGACACCGGGATCATGTCGGGCGCCGACATCGTCGCCGCAATCGCGCTCGGCGCACGCTGCACGCTTATCGGCCGCGCCTACCTGTATGGGCTGATGGCCGGCGGGCAAGCGGGCGTTCGGCGCGCCGTCGAGATCCTGGCGGGGCAGCTTACCCGCACGATGCGGCTACTCGGTGTCACCTGCCTCGAAGAACTCTCGCCCAAGCACGTGACGCAGCTGCGACGGCTGGCGCCGGGCTGAGTTAGCGGTGGGTTTGAAGGCGCGTCTCGTGGGTAGCTCTGGTATTCAAGTACTCCTCCCCCGCCGGGGGCTACCGACGAATCTGGAGGCTGCGCCGTGACGCTCACGGACAACTGCCTTTCGTCCATGGATGAAGCGCTGTTCCGAATGATGCGTGCCACCGGCCGGACCGCGGTCGTCCAGTGCATTTGGGTCTACGAACGCCCGGTAAACTTCGCGGGGTTGCGGCGCCTTCATCGCGAGCTCGGGCGCGGATTGTTAGGACGGCGGATCGAACGTTCCCCATTGCCGTTCGCCCGCCATCGCTGGGTCGCATATCAAGGGCCCGATATCGACGTCGCCGAGCAAGCCCGTCCCCGCCAGGACCTCAGCGACTGGGCCGATGAACGTGCCCAGCTGCCCGTCGATCCCGAACGGGGGCCGTGTTGGCATCTCGGGGTCCTGGCGCTGACCGACGGGTCCACCGCGGTCAGCCTGGTCGTGTCCCACTGTCTGGTCGACGGCCTGGGGCTGGGCGGCGCGATCGCTGACGCGATCCACGGCAGCGATCGCGATCTCGGCTATCCGCCGCCCGGGTCGCGCAGTCGGTGGCGGGCGGTCATTCAGGATGCCGCGCAGGTCGCGAAAAGCGGATCGGAGGTTGCCCGGGCGATCGCTGCGTTGGCAAGGCAGACTCGCGAGCAGCGTGACGCCGGCCAATCGTCGCGTGCTTCGCGACCCGCCGGAGTGTCAGGCGGCGACAGTGACGAAGCTGTCGTCGTACCGATGGTCACCGTCAGGGTCGACGGGGACAACTGGGATGCCCGCGCGAAAGCTCTTGGTGGAATGGGTCATCACCTGATCGCCGGCTTCGCCGCGAAACTGGGCGAACAGCTGGGGCGCCGACGTGCCGCAGACGGTTTGGTTACCCTGCAACTGCCGGTCAGCGATCGCACCGGAGACGACACTCGGGCCAATGCGTTGTCGTTCGTGAGCATCGCGGTCGACCCGGCGCCCGTCACCAAAGATTTGCATGGCGTCCGGATAGCCAACGGACAAGCATTCAGGGAGTTGCGGGCACACCCGGAAGAATCCAATCCGATTCTGGCGCTGACCCCGCTCGCTCCGTTTGCGCCGAGGCGTGTGCTCAAGCGGGTGGTCGACGCGGCTTTCGACTACGACGAATTGCCGGTGGGGTGTTCCAATGGCGGCGATGTCGATCCGGCCCTTGGTCGTGTCGATGGCGGCGATGCTTCGGATGCTTTCGCGCGCGGGGGCGAGCAACACGTCACGCGGGGCCACCTCGAGCAGACGCGCGGCCAACTTACCGTGTGGGCGGCGCGTTTCGGCGACAAGGTGGGCCTGACCATCGGCGGCTATCAACCCGGCCGAGTCGAGAGCAAGTCAAGTTTGCGGGAACTGGTGACGGAAACGCTCGCGGAGTTCGAGCTCGCCGGCGTCATCGATTGACAGGGCGCTCGGCTGTCATCTCGGCGTAGCCGTCGTGGTCGGGTTTCATCGCCGCGGCCACCAGTTCCCACAGCGCCTCATCGGTGCCGCCGCCGACCCTCGCCAGCTTCATATCACGCCACTATCGACCGATACATGTCTCGTCCACCAGGTAGCCGCCGGCGCCGCCGAAGATGTGCATGCACTCCGACAGCACCTCTTCGCCGAGGCGGGCGGCGGTGACCTTCACGGCCGCCGCGGCACGCAGATCGACGCGGCCCTGCGCGGCAATCCCGTTGAGCCCGTGTCGTAACAGCCCGACGCGTGCCTGCAGGTCGGCCATGCGCAGGCGCAGCGCCTGATGCTCGAACAGCGTGGCGCCGAATTGCCGGCGCGTCATCATCCGGGCATGGGTGATGCCGAGGGCACGTTGGCAGGCCGACGCGACTTGCCCGGCGATCGACATGCGTTCATGTGCCAGCCCCCAGGAGATCGCCGCCAAACCAGTTTCCGGGACGGGCGATGAGCGCATCTGCCGGCACGTGGGTGTCGATATGCACCGCGGCGGTGTCCAGCGGCCCGGCGCCGACTTTGCGATAGGGCGCCTGCACGTCGACCTGTGCGACCAACTTCGCCATATCGGGCTGCTGGCCGTTGCGCCACTTGTGGGCGAATACACCGGCCTTGCCGAGCCGCTCGACCAGTTCACGCGGAAACCGTTCGGCGGCTTCGGCTTCCGCGGCCAAGTCCACGATCCGCTGGTCGAACACCTCGTCGAGCAGTTTGCGGTAGTCGTCGATGCCCAGGGCCGCCAAGGCGGTCATGTGATCATCGTCGCGAGGTTGCGTTGGACTTCCAGTCGCCGCAGCTTGCCCGACGACGTGCGCGGCAGCGCCCCGGGTGACAGAAACACGACATCGGAAGGGACGACGCCACATTCGGATGCCACCCGGGCCACCAGCTCGCTGCGTGCGCTCGATTCGTCGGAGCCGCGGAATTCGGCCGCGATCACCAGGCCCGGCCGCGTGCCGTCGTCGCTACCCACTGCGACGACCCCGCCCTCGCGCACGCCGTGCACTTGGGCGGCGGTGCGTTCGATCTCGGTCGGGAAGACGTTGCGGCCGGCGACCGTGATGATTTCCTTGGCCCGCCCGCATACCACCAGCCCGTCGTCGGTCAGATAGCCCAAATCGCCTGTCTTGAACCAGCTGTCCGGCTGTAATGGGGGCTGCCCGACATAGCCTGACATCATCGAAGTGCCGCGGATCTCGATCTCGCCGACCTCGCGGTCGATCACCTCGGCGGCGTCCTCACTCACCGAGCCGATCCGTATTTGCATGCCCGCGAGCGGCTCACCCAGGACGGCGTGGCGCACCGGCGCGCCGGATCCTGCCGTCTCGACTTCGTCATACCGAAGGCCGGCGCCGGGATGCGGGATCGTCACCGCGCAGCTGGCCTCCGCCATCCCGTAGGACGGCGCGACCGCGCCTGGATCCAGACCGCATTTCGCCAGCCCGGCGGTGAACCGCTCCAGCCCGGCGCAGTCGACCGGCTCGCCGCCGTTGATCGCTACCCGCAACCGCCCAAGATCGACCTCGGGCGCCAGACGGGCGTACTTGCCGATCAAGCTGTAGGCGAGGTTCGGGGCGGCGGTCAGCGTCGCACCGCTGTCCTGCAGCCATGTCAGCCAACGAACCGGGGCGGCCGAGAAGGCCGTGGTGGGGGCCAGCCATAACGGCAGTCCGGCCTTCGCGCAGGTGAGCAGGAAGACCAGGCCCATGTCGTGGTAGAGCGGCAACCAGGAACACCCTGCATCGGCCGAGCGGTCGACATCCAACCGCTCGATCAGGTCGTTGATATTGCTCAGCATTGCCGTGGGTGACACCTGCGCAGTGCGCGGGCCACCGGTGGAGCCGGCGGTGCCCTGCAGTACTGCTGGCGTGTCGGATGCGTCGGCAGCCGGTGCTCCGGCGGCCGCGTCCCGGCCCTGAGCGGCCGCGCTGACGTCGAGCGCCGGCAGCGGCGGATCGGATGCGCGCAACAGGTCCAGCACCTCTCCATCGCCCAATACGATGCGCACGCCGATTCCGATGAATCGGCTTAGCGTCGAGCGCGCCCACTGCTGCGGGTCGGCACCGCGGATTGGTCCGGGCAGGATGGACACGCTCTGCCCGGCAAGGCCGGCGCCGTGAATGGCGGCGACGAAGTCCCCGGTCGGCTCGCCGACCAGGCCGACCGCCCCCGGGTTCTCTTCGGCGAGGATCCGGGCGGCGATGCTTTCGGCGCAGGCGTGGACCTGTGGCCAGGGGTGGCGGATCCAGCCGTCGGTGTCCCGATCGAAGACCATGAGATCGTGCGGGGACGTCTTCATCGCCTCAGCCAGGGCGGTCGCGAGCACACTCATTTTGCAACGGAAATTTCCGCTTGTATGGCCGTCTCGAGGTCGCGGACGGTCTCGCAGCTCAGCAGCTCCTTTTCGGACATCGCCACGCCGAGTTTGTCCTCGATCGCCACGATGCCGACTGCGAAGGCCACGGAGTCCAGCCCGACGTCGTCGATCAGTCGCGAATCGGGGGTTACCGGGGCGAGATCGATATTCAGGTCGTCGCGCAGTATCTCCTCCAATACGGCGCCAATGTCAGGTGTTGGCTTCTCCATGTTGTTGGGAATCCCCGATAACTGTGCGAGTAAACACCTCCGGCGGCTAAACGGTAGCGACGCTACGTTGCGGTTACCGACGCGCCGCCCTGGTTTCTTCCAGACCGGCCGTGCCGGTGTTACCGGACGCCTGGGCGTGCGTGTTCTGGGCATGCACGACGACTTTGTCCAGCGCCGTCAGCAAGTCCTTGTCAACGAACGTGGTCGACTCGTAGGCGGTCCCGCGGCCTCCCTCCTCCTACGTGGGCCCCGGACCGATCGACACCGGGGGACCTTCGTGAAATCGCTCGGCGCAGTGACGGCGATATCGACGCCGCGAAGCGAATGCTGAAGAGATTCAAAGGAATCGGCGACACCGGTGACGACATCTTCCTTCGCGAAGTCCAGGATGCCTGGACGTGGGTGCGGCCATACTTCGACAACCGTGCCGCCCGTGCCGCCAAGATGCTGGGGTTGCCGACCGATCCTGCGAAGCTGGGTGCGCTCGCCCCGCGTGCCAACGCCCGGGTGGCCGCAGCGTTGGTGCGGGCCTCGCTCGATGACGATGTGCGCCAACAGGTGGTCGGTTGAACCGGCGGTGACCGTGCGGATCGGCACCTCCGGGTGGTCCTATGACCACTGGACCGATGTGCTCTACGCCCCGGGCCTGGTATCCGCGCGCCGCTTGAGCCGCTATGTCGAGGAGTTCGACACCATCGAGCTCAATGCGAGCTTCTACCGCTGGCCCAAGGATTCCACATTCGCCGGGTGGCGTGCGCAACTTCCGGCCGGCTTCACGACGTCGGTCAAGGCCCATCGCGGATTGACTCATTACCGTCGGCTGGCGTCACCCGAGCCGTGGATCGACAGGTTCGAAAGCTGTTGGCAATTGCTCGGCGATCGCCATGGGGTGCTGCCGGTGCAGCTGCACCCGCAGCAACGCCGCGACGACGCTCGCCTCGACGGCTTTCTCGCCCGCGTGCCCGAGTCAATTCGGGTGGCAGTGGAATTGCGGCACCCCTCCTGGAACGACCCGGCGGTGTATGCGGTGTTGGAGAGCCGTTGTGCCGCCTACGTGGTGATGAGCGGGGCGGATCTGCCGTGCATCCCACGTGCCACCACCGACTTCGTCTATGTGCGGATGCACGGCCCCGATCCGGCCACCATGTACACCGGCTCCTACACCGACGAGGAGCTTCGGACGTGGGCCGGGCGGATCGGCGAATGGGACGCCGACGGCAGGGACGTCTGGCTGTACTTCAACAACGACCTCTACGGCCACGCGGTGCGCAATGCCATGTTTCTGCGCGACCTTGTGGGTTAACCCGCGCGAGTAGGGTGAAGGTCATGGCCAACTCGAGAACATTCGTCATCATCGGCGGTGGCCTTGCCGGAGCGAAGGCTGCAGAAGCCCTGCGCGACAAAGGCTTCGACGCCCATATCATTCTGTGCGCCGAGGAGGAGCTGCTTCCTTACGAGCGGCCTCCGCTGTCGAAGGAGTTTCTGGCGGGCAAGAAGTCGCTCAGCGATTTCACCGTGCACGACTCAGCCTGGTACTGCGAGAACGAGATCGACCTCCGCCTCGGCACACGCGTGCTGTCCGTGGATCCGGCCGCACACAACATCAAGCTTGCCGACAACACAGGCGTCGGGTACGACAAGTTGCTGCTCGCCACCGGATCGCGCTCACGGCGACTGCCCATTGGAGGGTCTGATGCCGCGGGTGTTCATTATCTTCGAACATTCGACGACGCGTCGACGCTGAATTCGGCTCTGGTGGAAGGCTCTTCGCTGGCAGTGGTCGGTGCCGGATGGATCGGGCTGGAAGTTGCCGCCAGCGCCCGGCAGCGCGGCGTCAAGGTCACCGTCGTTGAGGCCGCGTCGTTGCCGCTGATCGGTGCGCTCGGCGCAGAGGTCGGCTCGGTATTCGCCAGGCTGCACCGCGAACACGGCGTCGACCTGCGACTGAAGTCCCAGGTCGAGGAGATCACCACCGCCGCCGGCAAGGCCACTGGTCTGCGGCTCGGCGACGGGACGAATGTCACCGCCGACGCCGTGCTGGTGGCCGTCGGTGCGCAGCCCAACGTCGAGCTCGCCGACCAGGCTGGACTGTCGACGAGCGGCGGCGGCGTGCTGGTCGAGGCATCGCTGCGCACCAGTGACGCCGACATCTACGCGGTAGGCGATATCGCCGCCGCCGAGCATCCCCTGTTTGGCGCCCGAGTCCGTACCGAGCACTGGGCCAACGCGCTCAAGCAGCCCGCGGTCGCAGCGACCGGTATGCTGGGTGAGCAAGCCGAATATGCCGAGCTGCCTTATTTTTTCACCGACCAGTACGACTTAGGAATGGAGTACGCGGGGTACGCTCCGACATATGACCGCGTCGTGTTCCGCGGCGACGTTGACAGCCGAGAATTCATCGCTTTTTGGCTCGATGCCGGCAGCCGGGTGCTGGCCGGGATGAATGTCAACATCTGGGACGTGCTCGACGACATCAAGAGCCTGATCCGGTCGAAACGCGCCGTGGATCCTGACACGCTGGTCGATCCGCAGGTGCCGTTGGGTGATCTGGTCAGCTCAACCCAATGACGTCGGGTCGCTCTGCAACCGTTCTCGCTCGACGCGTCGACGCTTGATCCGCAGCCGGGCATCGGCAGGCAGGGTGACGGCTTCGTCGCAGGTTAGGTAGAAGATTTCGCCGCGGCACTGCGGTCGCGGCCGCGCGGCAGCAACCAGCAGCGTCGCCGGATCGTCAGCGAACATCAAATTGGCTAGTTCGATTTCACCCGAACCGCGATGGCCGATCTGGTCGACGGCAGTGGTGAGGGCGGCGGCCGTTCCGGGTGACAAGGCGCTGACGCCGTCCAGGTCTGCGTCAAGAGCCAGCCTGCACAACTGCGGATCGTGGCGGAGCAGCGCCGCCAGCCAGGAAGTCTTAGCGTCGACGGCGTCGCTTTCCACCAGCATGGCCACCCCCGAGGCCGTGGTGTGTAGGCCGGTGCGCTGCACCGCCGCGGCGGTGATCCCGGTGTCGATCAGCCACAGGCCAATGAGACTCCAGCCTTGGTGGATCCGGTCCCGCACTAAACGAGTCCGCACCTGCAGATCCGCGTCCGATAACGACGTCAGTTGCGCAGCGACTGTTGCGCGACCTTGCCCGCGTCCCAGCCGGGCAACTGGCCTGCGGCGATGACGCCGACGGAAACGCCAGCATAGGGGCGGTGACCGAAAACCGCGATGGCCCGGCTCGCCCATTCGCCGGCAACCACGTCGCCCGCCGCCATCACCTGGCTGATCAGCCGGTTGGCGGCGCGCAAGCCGGCGAGTTGGACATCGAGCGTCATCGGCGTCAAAGGCCCCGGCAGCGTCGCGGCGAGAGTTGCCGCGCTGAATACCGGGAAGCGGGAATCGCTCCGATCGTCGAACTCGGCATCCAGGCCGTCCGGCGCCGCAGCGCGTAGCTGGGTGCCGTCGGGTGGGTTGGTGCGCGGTGGCCATCTCCACGGTGTCTGGCGGCGCGAGGTCGACGATTCCGGTGCGGTTGGTCGCCGCGGCGAGTACGAGGAATCGAAGCAGGTCGTCGAAATGCAGTAGCCGCAACGGTGCGGCCGAATCCTTGCTCTGCAGCAGGCTGCCCACCGTGCGACAGATCATCCAGTCGAGCTGGCGACCCATCGGCGGCGCCATCCGGGCGATGAGGCTCGGCGCCCAGCCGGTCGACACCAGCGACTCGGCCCCTCGGTAGCGGGTCGGCTGCCCGGCCGACTGCGATGGGTAGATCAGCCGAGCACCTGAACGGCCTGCCGCATGGACGACGCGCACCAGTCCGTCTACTCCGGTGCTGCCGGGCGCAGTGGCTTCGGTCGGGGCGAGATGAAGGACCACGTCGGCGTCGTCGGCCAGCTGCTGCAGCATCGGTTCGCCGAGCCCCCGCACACAAAGTCGACGCCGGGATCCAAGTTTTCATGCGGGCGCGTTGCGGTACCGCTGACCTCGAATCCGGCGGCGAGCAGCTGGCGGGCGACGGCACGTCCAACCAGTCCGGTGACCCCGGTGAGCAGGATCCGCACGCCTTCGACACTATGTGGACGAAGCAGTTGACAGGCAACTTTCAGTTAACGAACTGCTTACGTCAATGCGGCGGTGCCGTCCGCATAAACCGTGACTTTGGCGCCCGCGATGTCGTCCTGCACGGTCACCGCCGCGCACGCCGGGTCTGGCATCAACGCTAGGGTGCGGCGATCGTCGGGAGTGCGAACCGCAACAAACGCCTTCTCCGGCCGGCCGTCGCGGTCAAACGGTGTCGTCCAGGCTTCGACGGTGCCCGCGCCCTCCCATTCCACCGCCGCATCCCGGGTGGGCTCCCGGTCGACTATGGATTGCACGTCTTCCCAACGGAATTCGGCTGACGGCGCTTCGGTGCCGTATATGCCGAAGCTGTGCTTGGTCAGGTAGCCGCCGTTGGCGGTGATCAAGCCGCGCCTCCCAGGGTTGGCCGCCAGCAGTTCGGCCATCGTCGCGATCGAGTGCGACACGTAATTGCTCCACGGACCCCCGGCGAACGTCAGCCCGCCGGTCACGGTCAGCGGCCGAGCCGGATCATCAACCGACAGTCCAAGTTCGGCGGCCGCGACCTGCACAGCGGACGGAAAACAGGAATACAGATCGACGTAGTCGACGTCGTCGATGCCCAGACCGGCCAGCGCCAGCGTGCGGGCACCGCCGATGCGGATGGCCGGCGATCGGTACAGTTCGGCCCGCTCGCTGATGGCGTAGGTGTCGTGCGCGTCGGCGCCGGCATACGGATAGACCCAACGTTCGGTGGGGATTTGCAGGCGGGTCGCGGTATCGACCGACGTCAAGACCAGGGCAGCGGCCTGGTCCACCATGTTGTTGGAATTCATCAACTTGGTGTACGGCCAACTGATCATTCGGTTCGCCGGTCCGTCCTGCCAAATCTCTTCTGCAGTAGCGGGTTTACGGATCCAGGCATGAGGATTGCGCACCGCCACGGCGTTGAACCGGGCCCATAGCTCGCCGATCCGCTTGCGGTGATCCCCGATGGACTCGCCGGCGCTGACGCGCAGCGCCTGCTCGAACATCGGGTAGATGTAGGCAGGGCGGTCCAGCCCAATGCGGTCCTCGGCAGGCCCGGCCATCGGCACGTTGTCGTCGCTGCCCTGCGCCAGCGGAACCGACTCGTTCTGATCGGTCCAGGTCAGTCGTTTGCCCCTGATGCGCAACTGCGTTCTGGTTCGCCACATTTCCGCGCCGGCCACCAACACCACGTCCGCGCGCCCGCGTTGGATATCCAGACAGGCTCGGTTGATCAGCGACTGCGGTACGTTGCCGCCGATGCCGCTGTAGCGGGTGGCCGGAGCGTCAGCGCCGATGCGTTGGCCCAGCAGCAGGCCGGCGTCGCGATAGCGCGCCGAGAACAAGTTGACCACGCGGATGGAGTCGACAGCCTCGAGCACCCTCGGGTCGGCGGCTTGACGGGCTGCAGCGGCCATCAGGTCCACCGGTTCTTTCGCGTTCTCCTGCGCGTCCGGGTCCTCACGGTGATTGAGCTGGCCATAGCCGACCAGCACCGGCGTCCTGGGGTTGACGGGCATTGAAGGAGACCTTTCGTGATGTGCGCGTGGGAAATGCTAGGCGGTGCCGGTGGAGGCAAAGAGCGCCTACCTCGGTTTGGTGCATTGTTCACCGAGCTCGTGCAGAATCGATCCGATGAGCGCACAAACCGTCACCCCCGCGGAGCTTTCCGATGACGAAGTTGCCGGCATCCACGCCTACTGGCGTGCGGCCAACTATCTGTCGGTCGGCCAGATCTATCTGCTGGACAATCCGCTGCTGCGTGAACCGCTGGCACCCGAGCATGTCAAACCGCGGCTGTTGGGCCACTGGGGTACCACACCTGGCCTCAACCTGGTCTACGCACACCTGAACCGCGTCATCCGCGACCGCGACGCCAACGTCATCTTCATCACCGGCCCCGGTCACGGCGGCCCCGGGCTGGTCGCCAACGCCTACTTGGAAGGAACCTACAGCGAGGTTTACACGGGCATCGAAGAAGACGCCGACGGCATGCGAAAGCTGTTCCGGCAGTTCTCCTTTCCCGGCGGTATCCCAAGCCATGTCGCCGCCCAGACGCCGGGCTCCATCCACGAGGGCGGTGAACTCGGGTACGCGCTGGTGCATGCCCACGGCGCGGCGTTCGACAACCCCGACCTGGTGGTCGCCTGCGTCATCGGCGACGGCGAGGCGGAAACCGGGCCGCTGGCCGCGAGCTGGCACTCCAACAAGTTCCTCAACCCGGTCAGCGACGGTGCGGTGCTGCCCGTTCTTCATCTGAACGGCTACAAGATCGCCAACCCGACCGTGCTGTCCCGCATCCCGGCCGGCGAGCTGGAGGCGCTGCTGCGCGGCTACGGCTACCGACCTATCACCGTCGCCGGGGATGATCCCGCCGACGTGCACCAGCAGCTGGCCGCCGCGCTGGACAACGCCTTCGACGACATCGGCGCAATTCAGAGGGATGCTCGCAGCGGCGGGAAAACCGAACGGCCGGTGTGGCCCATGGTCGTTTTGCGCACTCCCAAGGGGTGGACCGGACCGCAAGTGGTGGACGGCAAGCAGGTGGAAGGCACCTGGCGGGCACACCAGGTCCCCCTAGCCGAGACCCGGAGCAACCCCGCCCACCGGGCACAGCTGCAAGAGTGGCTGCGCAGCTATGAACCGGAGGAGTTGTTCGACGACGCCGGCAGGCTGCGCGCGGAGCTGCGGGCTCTGGCGCCCCACGGCGATCGCCGGATGAGCGCGAATCCGCACGCCAACGGCGGCCAGCTGCTGCACGACCTGGACTTGCCCGACTTTCGCGACTACGCGGTCGAGGTACCGCGGCCGGCGACAACGACCCACGAGGCCACCCGGATACTGGGCACGTTCCTGCGGGATGTGATTGCCCGCAACCGCGATCGGTTCCGGCTGATGGGCCCCGATGAGACCGCCTCGAACCGCTTGGACGCGGTCTACGAGTCGACGGGCAAGGTGTGGCTGTCGGAAACGATGCCCGACGATGACCACCTCTCCCCGACCGGCCGGGTGATGGAGGTGCTCTCTGAGCACCTCTGCCAGGGCTGGCTGGAGGGGTATCTACTGACCGGACGGCATGGATTATTCAACTGCTACGAGGCGTTCGTGCACATCGTCGATTCCATGCTCAACCAGCACGCGAAATGGTTGGCCACCAGCCGTGAACTGCCCTGGCGGCAGCCGATCGCGTCGCTGAATTATCTACTGAGCAGCCATGTTTGGCGCCAGGACCACAACGGCGCCTCGCATCAGGACCCCGGGTTCATCGACCTGGTCGCCAACAAGCGCGCCGAAATCACGCGGGTGTACCTGCCGCCGGACGGCAACACCCTGCTGTCGGTGGCCGACCACTGCCTGCGCAGCCGCGACTACATCAACGTCATCGTCGCCGGGAAGCAGCCCGAACTGGCCTACCTCGACATGGATTCGGCTATCGCCCACTGCACCCGCGGCCTGGGCATCTGGGACTGGGCGAGCACCGCGACCGGCGAGCCCGACGTCGTGTTGGCCTGCGCCGGCGACATCCCGACGTTGGAGACGCTGGCGGCCGCCGACATCCTGCGCCGCGAACTGCCCGACCTGGCTGTGCGAGTGGTCAACGTCGTCGATCTGATGCGCTTGCAGCCGGACTCCGAGCATCCACACGGCTTGCCGGACAAAGAATTCGACGCGCTGTTCACCAGCGACAAGCCGGTCATCTTCGCTTATCACGGCTACCCGTGGCTGATCCACCGGCTCACCTACCGTCGTAGCAACCACCCTCACTTGCACGTACGCGGGTTCAAGGAGCGAGGGACCACCACGACGCCGTTCGACATGGTGATGCTCAACGACCTGGACCGCTTCCACCTGGTGATGGACGTCATCGACCGGGTGGACAGGCTGGGCGCCCGGGCCGCGATGCTGCGTCAGCGGATGGCCGATGCCCGGCTGGCCGCGCAGCGCTACACGCGCGAGCACGGCGAGGACGACCCACAGATCGCGGGGTGGACCTGGAAGTCGAGCGAGCGGAACGAACGCAGTGAGTGACGGGAGCGAGACGATCCATCCGACCTGGGCGTCGAGCGAGTAGCCTGGTGAGATGTCGGGTCCGGAGAGCGCCGCGGAGCCGAATCCGCTGTTGTCGCAACTCTCTGCGCTGCACCAGTTCCGCGTCTACGTCGACGTAGCACTGGTCGTGGTGGTGCTGGTGCTGACGAACCTGATCGCACACTTCACCGCCCCCGGGGGGGGCGTCGCGACGGTTCCGGTCGTGGCGGTCGGCCTGCTGGCGCTACTGCGGTTCAACGGTCTGGGCTGGGCCGAGCTCGGCCTGGGCCGTGACCACTGGAAGCCCGGCGCCGCGTATGCGCTGGCCGCGACGGCGCTAGTGGCGACCGTGATCGCAGTCGGCGTGCTGCTGCCGCCGACCCGGCCGATGTTCATGAACCACCGCTACGCGACCATGTCGAGCGCACTCGTTGCCTCGATGATCATCATTCCGTTGCAAACCGTGATCCCCGAGGAGTTAGCTTTCCGCGGTGCGCTGCATGCTGCGCTGCACCGGGCCTGGGGATTTCGCGGTGTCGCGGTGGCGGGTTCGCTGCTGTTCGGGTTCTGGCACATCGCGACGTCGTTGGGCCTGACAAGCAGCAATGTCGGCTTTACGCGGCTGCTCGGCGGCGGAATCGTGGGCACGCTGGCCGGCGTGACATTGGCGGTTATCGCGACAGGGGCGGCCGGGTTCGCCTTCAGCTGGCTGCGCCGACGCAGCGGCAGCCTGATCGCCCCGATCGCCCTGCATTGGTCGCTGAATGGGTTGGGCGCGTTGGCGGCCGCGGTGGTCTGGCACCTGTCCAGCTGAGGAGTGCTTACACCAGCAGCACGGCGGCGCCGGCGATACGGCCCGCGCTGAGATCTGAAAGCGCCCTATCGGCTTGAGCCAACGGGTATTCCGGCGTGGTCACCTCGATGTGATGCTGGGCGGCGAAGTCGAGGAACGCGCGTGCGTCGGCACGGGTATTCGAGGTTACCGAGCGCAGCTGGCGCTCTTGAAACAGGTGGCGCTGGTAGTTGAGTGCCGGAATGTCGCTCAGGTGGATTCCGGCGATCGCCAAGGTGCCGCCGCGGTCGAGCGCCTCCAACGCCGGCAACACCAGATCTCCGACCGGGGCGAACAGAATCGCTGCGTCCAGGCGTACCGGTGGCGGGTCGGCGGCGCCTTGGGCCGACGCGGCGCCCAGCTGCAGCGCCAGCTCTCGGGCCTCGGCGCCGCGGGTCATCACGTGCAGCTCGGCGCCCTGGGCCAACGCGACCTGCGCGGTGATGTGGGCGCTGCCGCCGAACCCGTACAGGCCCAGCCGGCCACCGGGCGGCAGCGCAGCGCGCAGCAGCGACCGGTAGCCGATGATGCCGGCGCACAGCAGCGGTGCAAGCTCGCTGTCGCTGTAGCCGCTTGGCAGATTGTGTGCGAAAGCCGCAGGGACCATGGCGAATTCGGCGTAGCCGCCGTCGGCGTCCCAACCCGTGTAGCGGGAATTCGGACACAGGTTCTCGTCGCCGCGCTGACAGTATTTGCAGACTCCGCAGGTGTACCGCAGCCAGGCGATTCCGACCCGGTCACCGACGCCGAACTCGTCGCCGACCGCCGAGCCCAGTTCTATGACCTCCCCGACTACTTCGTGTCCGGGCGTCACGTTGTCCCGATGCACCGCAAGGTCGCCCTCGGCGACGTGCAGATCGGTCAGGCGCGCATCATCGCTTCGGGCATTCGTATAGCTTGCCGCTAATCGTCACGGCTGCAACGGGTTAGCCGGATCAAGACCTGCGCACCATCCCGACGAGCCAAAGCAGGGTCACCGATCCGAGCAGGGCGGTGAAGAAGGTGAAGATCAGGCCGCCGCCTGCGGTGTCGACGAAGAAACTGAGGATGAAGCCCCCGATCAACGCCCCGACGACGCCGATCGCGATGTCCATTAAGATGCCGGAACCGCTGCCTTTGATGACCTTGCTGCCAAGCCAGCCGGCCAAACCGCCGATGATGATGTAACCAACGACGCCAACGCTGGTCAGCGTTGTTGAGCGGGCGAGGATTTCGGTAGCTGCCATGACGTCGATCCGGATCTCCTTGGTGTTGCTGGCCAAGCCTGTGCCACGGGGGCAATGAACTACGTTCGTCAGGTTGATACTACGCGCGGAGCCGGGACGGGGCCAATACCGCCGGCCGGCTGTCCAGGGGGCGGTGGTGGCGCGCCCGGGGCGGGTGCCGCAGCCCCAGGAGCCGGTGCCGGAGCTGCAGGGGCGGGCGCCGGGGCCGGCGGAGGAGTTCCCAGCGGGCGGATCGACTCGGCCAGTGTCGTGGCGCCGGCCTTATCCACCGGATCGTTGGAGGTGCCCAGCCACACCACGAACCAGCGCTGGTTCGCCGAACCCTGCGGCGTATTCGGTCCCGACGGGCTAATCACTCCGGCCCAGATCTGGCCGTTGGGCTTGGAAGCGTCGCTGAATTTGACCTCGTAATAGGAGGCACCCCCCGACACGCCGGGGGCCGTCAGCGGAGTGTTCTCCTGGTTGATCCGGGTACCGGGATACGGCATGAAGAACTCACCCATATCCGACGCCAAACGGGTCGCAGCCTTGGTGTCGTCGGGTTCAGCACTGGCGTAAAGCTTCTGGTCCAACTTGCCGAGCACCACGCGGGTGTCGTTGGCAACCGGTGGGGGCTGGCCCGGGGCAGGCGGCCCGGTCTGTTTGCTGAGCAGTGCCGAGCCGTAGTCGAGATGGGTGGCATCCGATTCCACCCAGCCGGCCGGAATGACGTAGCTGAATCCGCCGACCGGGTTGTCGATCCGCCCGGGTTGGGGCGCGTTCGGGTCGGTTGCCGGTGGCGCGGGTGCGTTGGGGTCGGCGCCCGGTGGCGCCGCGACTGGGTCGGCGGGCGGAGGCGCAGCGGGAGCACCGGCCGGACCGGGTGCCGCATCTGCCGGGCCGTTGGGAGGCGGAGGCGCTGCCGTGGTGGTTCCCGGCGGTGGAACCGGGTCGGCGCTCGCTGTCGCCGCCGGCAACACGAGCGCGATGGCTCCGGCGCCGCCTATCGCGGCGACCGCCAGCGTCGTCCAGCGGCTTTTGGGCCGTGTCGAGTTTGCGTCCACCTTGTCCATGCGGAGAAACCTACCGTGTCAGCACCCCGGGGCACGGTCGTAACGCCGACGATGTTATTGATTTGCAGCCGATCGCGCCCATGCGATCCGACGCATCAACGCCGATCATTCGGGCCGGGCGAAGCCGGCTTGGCTCAGCACCGTTGGTCCGTGTGCCAAGCGTTATCCAAACGGTGACCGCCTCGTGCGGCGTGTAGAGTGTCATCGCTAACTACCGTCCAGTAACGTGTACGGAGAATGACGCCATACACGCCCTGAAATCCCAGGGAGCGGTGTTGCGGTGAGCCACCATCGAAGCATCGGATAACCGTTGCTCCAGGCGGAAGCCGCAGGTGCCCGTAGGTGGCCGTCACCTGGATTCAGTGCTGAAGACGAGGAGGTCATGACGGTGGAGGTGCTGGTCACCGGGGGCGATACCGAACTGGGTCGCGCCGTTGCTGAAGGATTCCGTGACGCAGGCCATGCGATCACGCTGGTCGGGGCCCGTCGCGACGATCTGGAAGTGGTCGCCAAAGAACTCGAAGCCGACGCAATCGTCTGCGACACCGCCGACCCGGTCAGCCTCGCGGAGGCGCGTGGGTTGTTCCCGCATCACCTCGACACCATCGTCAACATCCCGGCGCCGCGCTGGAACCCTGGTGACCCACGCGCGTACTCGCTGTCGGACAAGGCCGCCGCATGGCGTAACTCACTCGACGCCACCGTGCTATCGGCGATGCTGGTCGTTGACACTGTCGGCGACCACCTACGTCCCGGCGGGTCGATCATCGGCGTTGCGCCGGAGAACCCACGTCCAGGTAGTGCCGAGGCCGCGACTAAGGCCGCACTGTCGAACTGGGTGTCGGGCCAGGCGACGGTCTTCGGTGCTCGCGGTATCACGGTCAACGCCGTCGCCGCCGGCCGCGGCACGCAGCCAGGGTACGAAGGGTTGTCCAGCACGCCCCCGCCGGTTGCCGCCGAAGTCGCGCGGTTGGCGCTTTTCCTGACGAGTCCCGCTGCCCGGCATATCAGCGGACAGCTTCTCCACGTCAGCCATGGTGCGCTAACGCAATTCGCCTAGCGTGACACCTGCCGCTGGTGCACGGTCATTAGGGCAAACCGCGTGACCATCCGACTTGGCTTGCAAATTCCCAACTTTTCCTACGGCACCGGCGTCGAGCAGCTCTTCCCGACCGTTATCGCGCAAGCACGCGAGGCCGAATCGGCAGGATTCGATTCAGTTTCCGCGATCCATTTTCGTGATCCGAAGCTGGGCTCGCCCGATTATCAACATGCCCTCCTATACACCGGGCGGGGTCACGGCGGCCGCGGATCTCATCGCGTCGTCCCCTTCCACCACGTAGATCGGACATACCACCGGGAATGACCAATAATGGCCAACAAAATGCCCCTGCAAGACGTGCCGGTACCCCCGGCGCCTAGATACTCTGGGAAGTGTTTCCGCCACTACCAGATCCGCTACTGCGGCTGCTTTGGCTGCTGCCTGAGCTCTTGCCACCTCTACTGGACGATCCCGGCGAATTCGAAATCGCTGCGGCCCGCGATTTGCTCATTCCCTTTTCCGCAGACCCTCGTATCTCGACTTTCGCGGTTATGCGGCGGCGGCCGGTAAGGCCAGGCCGCAAGCATCGGCGGCGTCTCGAACATCGGGGCGAGTACATGTCACCCGCCGACGCTTTCCTCACGATCAGGACCTGATCACGACGACACGCCGATCAAGTCACAATCACCCCAAAAATCACACCCGCCACGGGTCGGCGTCGATAACAGCAGGTCCGGCGGCTACCGTGTAGTAGAACGCCGTCGCCGTCGAGGAGCAATCCACACCATGAGCGCCCACCCCGAAGCCACCGCGCCCGACCATCGACACCGGGTCGTGGTCATTGGATCTGGATTCGGCGGACTTAACGCGGTCAAAAAGCTCAAGCGGGCCGACGTCGACATCAAGTTGATCGCCCGGACCACCCACCACCTGTTTCAGCCGATGCTGTATCAGGTAGCGACAGGCATTGTCGCCGAAGGTGCAATCGCTCCCCCGACGCGCGTGATCCTGCGCGAACAGCGCAACGTCCAAGTCCTGCTGGGCGACGTCACCCATATCGACTTGGCCGGCAAGTTCGTCGTCTCGGAGTTGCTCGGCCACACCTATGAGACCCCGTATGACAGCCTGATCATCGCTGCCGGCGCCGGCCAGTCGTACTTCGGCAACGACCACTTCGCCGAGTTTGCCCCCGGTATGAAGTCCATCGACGACGCGCTGGAACTGCGTGGCCGCATCTTGAGCGCATTCGAACAAGCCGAACGATCCACCGATCCGGAGCGGCGGCGGAAACTGCTCACCTTCACCGTCGTCGGCGCCGGTCCTACCGGCGTCGAGATGGCCGCAGAAATCGCCGAGCTCGCCGACTTCACCTTGAAGGGCGCTTTCCGGCACATCGATTCGACCAAGGCGCGAGTAATCTTGCTGGACGCTGCCCCTGCGGTGCTGCCGCCGATGGGGGAAAAGCTGGGTAAGAAGGCGGCCGCACGGCTGCAGAAGATGGGCGTCGAGATCCAGCTCCGAGCGATGGTCACCGACGTCGACCGCGACGGCATCACGGTCAAGGACTCCGACGGCACCATCCGGCGCGTCGAATCCGCCTGCAAAGTGTGGTCGGCCGGAGTCTCGGCCAGCCCATTGGGCCGCGACTTTGCCCGCCAGTCGTCGGTCGAACTCGACCGCGCGGGCCGCGTCAAGGTGCTTCCTGACCTCTCGCTGCCCGGCTACCCGAACGTCTTCGTCGTCGGTGACATGGCTGCCGTCGAGGGCGTCCCTGGAGTCGCGCAGGGCGCCATCCAGGGCGGCAAGTACGCCGCGACCATAATCAAAGCCGAACTGGCCGGCGCCGATCCAGCCGAGCGGGAGCCCTTCCAGTACTTCGACAAGGGCTCGATGGCCACAGTCTCGCGATTCTCCGCCGTCGCGAAGATCGGTTCGCTGGAATTCGGCGGGTTGATTGCCTGGTTCGCGTGGCTGCTGCTGCATTTGGTGTACCTGATCGGTTTCAAGAACAAGATCACCACCGTGTTGTCCTGGACGGTGACGTTCTTGAGTGGCCGACGTGGCCAGCTGACCATCACCGAACAGCAAGCGTTCGCCCGCACCCGACTTGAGCAGCTGGCGGTTCTGGCTGCCGAGGCGCATCAGGGCGAGGCGACGGCAGCGGCCAGCTAGTTAGCTGGCTCCGTATCCTCGAGGTTCTGCAGACGTACCTGCCCACGGGCCACCATCCGCTCGTCGACGTCGGTGATCGTGACCGACCACAGCTGCTGACGGCGGCCGCGATGCACCGGCGTCGCGGTGCCGTACACCGTGCCGCTGCCGATCGCGCGCAGGAAGTCGGTGTTGTTGTTGACGCCGACGACTGAGCCGCCGCCGTTTGCGCTGATCCATGCCCAAGCGGCCACGCTGGCCATGCTCTCGACCATGGAGCAGTAGACACCCCCGTGCACAATGCCCATCGGCTGCAGCAGCTTGGGCTGCACCTCGAGCCGGGCCTGTGCGCCATCCGGAGTGAGCTCGGTGAAGACTAGCCCCAGCTCATTGTCGAATGGCGCCTCAAAACCCGCCGGGATCGGTGAATTTGGCGGAGGCTGCATAGCGTCTGTGTCTACACGGCCCGGTTGTCGCCGGCCTGTCCGGGCTACCGGACAGGCCGCGGGACATGCTCGCGACCGCTACTGTGAGACCGGCCAACGCAAACCTTTGCAATGGCGAAACACGGGCGGGGAGGGCATGGCAACGGCGACGACCGAGCCTGTCCGGCCGCCGCCGGGTCCGCGGGTCGTGACCGGCGCCCTCAGGCAGTACGTCAAGCCCATCGGGAGTTATTCGTGGTTCAGCGGATGGTCTCAAAACGGGAGATCAGCGCCGAGATGCTGCGCGGGCTGGATAACAATTCGCCGCGTTACCTGGATCTAGTCGGCCGCCATGCGCCCGTGTTCCTGCAGTCCTTCGGCCGGCTTTTCGCCGGTGCGCCGGGCACGTTGATGTATCGCGAACTGCAACGCGGACGGCTTTCTTACCGGATGTACCACTTCATCAAAGACTGAGCCGACGCGGTGCGAGTCCGCAACACCGTGGGGCTGCGCACCGGAAGGCCGAAGCCCCACAGCGTCGCAAAGACAATCGGGATTGCCCGGGGCCACCCCCGTCGATGACGCCCTTGGAGTCGACGTGCACCCGCAGGTTCTCCAGGCCGGTGTCGGCATGCCCGCGCCTCCAACGCCGCCAGCGCGACCACCCGAATACCGTCAAGGCCATCACATGAGCGGACAGATCGGTACGACCGCCGGTAGTAAGCCGGAGTACGATTGCGTCATGGCACAGGAGATGAACGAATATGGCTAAGCTGACGCGTCTGGGAGATCTCGAACGCGCGGTGATGGACCACCTTTGGTCCGCTCTCGAACCTCAAACAGTGCGGCAAGTGCACGAGGCGCTGTCGATACGACGCGACCTGGCGTACACGACGGTGATGACCGTGCTGCAACGATTGGCCAAGAAAAACCTGGTCTCCCAAATCCGCGACGACCGCGCATACCGCTATGTCCCGGTGCACGGCCGCGACGAGTTGGTCGCCGGCCTCATGGTCGACGCGCTGGATCAGGCCGTCGACTCCGGGAGCCGACAAGCGGCCCTGGTGCACTTCGTCGAACGGGTCGGCGCCGACGAAGCCGAGGCGCTTCGGCGGGCACTCGATGAACTCGAGTCCGGCCACCGCGACGCGCCGTCTGTTGGCGCGCGACCCGAGGGCTAAGGGAGACTGGCAGCGTGTCCGGGCTAGCCTTCACAGTCCTCGCGGTGATGCTGGTCAGCCCAATACCAGCCCTGCTATCGCGGGCAAAATGGCCGCTGCGCGCCCCGCGCGCCGCGATGGTGCTCTGGCAGGCCGTCGCGGTGGCCGGCGTGCTTTCAGCGTTCAGCGCCGGGCTCGCGATCGCCAGCCGGCTGTTTCTTCCCGGAGCCGACGGGCGGCCAACCGCCACCCCGGTCGCCGCCATCGGCCGGCTCGGTTGGCCGCTGTGGACTTTGGATGTCGCGGTGTTCGCGCTCACGCTGCTGATCGGTGCCCGGCTGACGACGGCGGTGGTCCGGGTGGCCATCACCACGCGTCGCCGCCGCGCCCGTCACCGTATGCTCGTCGATCTGGTCGGCGTAGCACCCGAGGCCGTCGTCGCGAAGGGCTGCGCCGACGAGCGCGATCTGCGCGTCCTGGAAGTGGCGCAGCCGCTGGCCTACTGTTTGCCCGGCGTGCGCAGCCGGGTGGTGGTCAGCGAGGGCACGCTGGACTCGCTCAGCGAGGCCGAGGTCGCCGCGATACTCAGCCATGAGCGGGCCCATCTGCGCGCCCGTCACGATCTCGTCCTTGAGGCGTTCACCGCTGCGCACGCTGCATTTCCCCGATTTGTCCGCAGCGCCAACGCTTTGGACGCGGTCCAGCTGCTGGTCGAGCTGCTGGCCGACGACGCCGCGGTGCGGGTAGCCGGCCGCGCTCCCCTGGCCCGTGCGCTGGTGACGTGCGCCTCGGGCCGGACACCGGTGGGCGCATTGGCCGCCGGCAGTGCCCACACGCTGCTGCGGGTGCGCCGGCTTGCCGGGGGGAGCGGCAACAGCTTGATGTGCTCGACGACCGCCTACCTCGCCGCGGCGGCGGTGCTGGCGGTGCCCACCGTTGCGCTGGCCATTCCGTGGCTGACTGAACTGCAGCGGCTATTCCTCGCGGCCTAACCTCCTGCGGCTGGGTGGCCGAATCGCGCTGTGCCACAGTGTGCGGTGCAGGCTTTTACGAGAACGTCACGACCCGAAAGAGGCGAATACATGAGCTCCGAATCGAACGCTGCTGCCGGCACCGCGCAGATCGGAGTCACCGGGCTGGCGGTGATGGGGTCGAACATCGCCAGGAACTTCGCTCACCACGGTTACACCGTGGCCGTGCATAACCGCTCGGTGGCCAAAACCGATGCGTTGCTGAAAGAGCATGGCGGCGAAGGCAAATTCGTGCGGGCGGAGACCATCGAAGAGTTCCTCGCCGCGCTGGAGAAGCCGCGCCGGGTGCTGATCATGGTCAAGGCCGGCGGCCCCACCGACGCTGTCATCGACCAGCTTGCTGACGCCATGGAACAAGGCGACATCGTCATCGACGGCGGCAACGCGCTCTACACCGACACGATCCGACGCGAGAAGGCCATGCGTGAGCGCGGCCTGCACTTCGTCGGCGCCGGCATCTCCGGCGGCGAGGAGGGGGCGCTGAACGGTCCGTCGATCATGCCCGGCGGCCCCGCCGAGTCGTACAAGTCGCTGGGTCCGTTGCTGGAGGAGATTTCGGCGCACGTCGACGGTGTACCGTGCTGCACGCACATCGGGCCCGACGGCGCCGGTCATTTCGTCAAGATGGTTCACAACGGCATCGAGTACTCCGACATGCAGTTGATCGGCGAGGCCTACCAGCTGCTGCGCGACGGGCTCGGCAAGACCGCCGACGAGATCGCCGACGTGTTCGACGAGTGGAACTCTGGCGACCTGGACAGCTTCTTAGTCGAGATCACCGCGCAGGTGCTGCGCCAGAAAGAGGCCAAGACCGGCAAGCCGCTGGTGGACGTGATCCTCGACGAGGCCGAGCAGAAGGGCACCGGTCGATGGACGGTCAAGTCGGCGCTGGATCTCGGTGTGCCGGTCACCGGTATCGCCGAAGCGGTCTTCGCTCGGGCGCTGTCGGGGTCGGTGACTCAACGCACGGCCACCACCGGCCTGGCGTCGGGCCAGCTTGGCGAAAAACCCAGGGACGCAAAGCAATTCGTCAACGATGTTCGTCAGGCCCTGTACGCGTCGAAGATCATCGCCTACGCCCAGGGATTCAACCAGATCCAGGCCGGCAGCGCCGAGTACAACTGGGGAATCACGCCCGGCGACCTGGCCACCATCTGGCGCGGTGGCTGCATCATCCGGGCGAAGTTCCTCAACCGGATCAAGGAGGCGTTCGATGAGGACCCCGATCTGGCGACGCTGATCGTCGCGCCGTATTTCCGCAGCGCTATCGAATCGGCCATCGACGGCTGGCGTCGCGTCGTGGTGGCCGCCACCCAGCTGGGCATCCCGATCCCGGGTTTCTCCTCGGCGCTGTCGTACTACGACGCGCTGCGCACCGAGCGGCTGCCCGCCGCGCTGACCCAGGGCCTGCGGGACTTCTTCGGCGCGCACACCTACGGACGCATCGACGAGGACCCCAGCAAGAAGTTCCACACGTTGTGGAGCGGCGATCGCACCGAAGTGCCGGCCTCTAGCAGCTCCCGATAAGGGGTACAACCGATACCGATGAGGTTTTTAGACGGGCACCGTCCCGCATACGACCTGACCTACGACGACGTCTTCATCGTCCCGAATCGTTCGGACGTGGCGTCACGGTTCGACGTGGATCTGGCCGCCCACGACGGCTCCGGTACCACCATCCCGGTAGTGGTGGCCAATATGACCGCGGTCGCGGGGCGGCGGATGGCCGAGACGGTGGCCCGCCGCGGCGGGATAGTGGTGCTGCCTCAAGATCTTCCGATCACCGCGGTGCAGCGCACGGTGGACTTCGTCAAAAGCCGCGACCTGGTTGTCGACACCCCGGTGGTGCTGGAGCCCGACGATTCGGTGTCGGACGCGCTGGCACTGATTCACAAGCGCGCGCACGGCGCCGCGGTGGTGGCCTTTGAGGGCCGCCCGGTCGGGCTGGTCACCGAATCATGCTGCGAGGGCGTGGACCGTTTCGCGCGAGTGCGCGATATCGCGATCACCGACTTCGTCAGGGCGCCGCTGGCCACCGAACCGCGAGAGGTGTTCGACCTTCTCGAGCAAGCCCCCGTCGATGTCGCGGTGTTGACCGGACCGGACGGCACGCTGGCCGGTGTGCTGACCCGCACCGGAGCGATCCGCGCAGGCCTCTACACCCCGGCTACCGACTCCGCGGGCCGGCTGTGCATCGGCGCAGCGGTCGGCATCAACGGTGATGTGGCCACCAAAGCCCAGGCGTTGACCGAGGCCGGCGTCGACCTGGTTGTCGTCGACACCGCGCATGGCCATCAGGTCAACGCGCTGGACGCCATCAAGTCGATATCGTCGCTGGATCTGGGCGTGCCGCTGGCCGCCGGCAATGTGGTGTCGGCCGAAGGCACCCGTGACCTGATCAACGCCGGTGCGTCGATCGTCAAGGTCGGTGTGGGCCCGGGCGCGATGTGCACCACCCGGATGATGACCGGCGTCGGCCGGCCCCAGTTCTCTGCTGTGGTCGAATGCGCTTCGGCGGCAAGGCAACTCGGGGCACACGTGTGGGCCGACGGCGGGGTGCGCCACCCGCGGGACGTGGCCTTGGCGCTGGTGGCCGGCGCGTCGAACGTGATGATCGGATCGTGGTTCGCAGGCACCTACGAATCCCCTGGCGACCTGTTGCGCGACCGCGAAGATCAGCCGTACAAGGAGAGCTACGGGATGGCGTCCAAACGCGCCGTGGTGGCCCGCACCGCAGCCGACAGCGCCTTCGAGCGTGCCCGCAAGGCGTTGTTCGAGGAAGGTATCTCGACCTCCCGGATGGGGGTGGACCCCGACCGCGGCGGCGTCGAGGATCTGATCGATCACATCACTTGCGGGGTGCGCAGCACCTGTACGTATGTCGGTGCGTCGACGCTGGCCGAGTTGCATGAGCGGGCGTTGGTCGGCGTGCAATCCGCAGCGGGCTTCGCTGAAGGCCATCCATTGCCGTTCGGGTGGTGATCCCGGCCAGCCGGGGGGCGTGTCGTCGCGGCGAAGCGGCTAGCGCGGGTTACGGCTTCGTTACCATAGAAGCTCCACTTAGTCATTGGATAACTTGAGGGAAAGGTCTCTCCGTGCCGCAGGCACCCGGCGCGGCCGTCGGCCTCCGGGCCGAGCGGTCACCGCGGCGCGTACGGGCTGATTGCTCGCAACCCCGGCGGCGGCGATGAACCCCGCCGTCACCTCGCTCAGCCTGCTGGCCATCGTGCTGCTCATCACGGGCAACGCGCTGTTTACGGCCGCGGAGTTCTCGTTGACCACCCTCGAGCGCAGCACAGTGGAGGCCAACGCGCGCGATGGTGGCCGTCGTGACCGCTTCGTGCGCCGGGCCCACCACACCCTTTCTTTCCAGCTGTCCGGAGCGCAGTTGGGCATCTCGATAACCACACTGGTCACCGGATATCTCACCGAGCCGTTGGTGGCGAAGCTGCCGCATCCCGCCATGGATGCGCTCGGGGTGCCTGACCGGGTGGCCGAAGCCGTCATCGCATTCGCGGCCCTTCTGGTGGTCACGTCGGTGTCCATGGTCTTCGGTGAGCTGGTGCCCAAGAATCTGGCGGTCGCGCGGCCATTGCCGACCGCCCGCGCCGTCGCGGGTCCGCAGCTGCTGTTCTCGTTTGTGATGACCTTCGCGATCCGACTGACAAATGGTGCGGCGAACCGGCTCCTGCGCAAGCTGGGAATCGAGCCCGCGCAGGAACTGCGGTCGGCCCGGTCGCCGCAGGAGCTGGTTTCCCTGGTCCGCGCGTCGGCTCGCAGCGGAGCTCTGGATCCGACCACCGCGGCGTTACTACATCGGTCACTGCAGTTCGGCACGCTGACAGCCGAGGAGCTGATGACGCCGCGCTCGAAAATTGTTGCGCTGCAAAAGGACAACACTGTCGCAGACCTCGTCGCCACAGCCGCCAAGAGTGGCTTTTCCCGGTTCCCGATCGTCGACGGCGACCTTGACGAGACCGTCGGGATGGTGCATGTCAAACAGGTCTTCGAAGTTCCAGCCGCCGAGCGCCAGCACACCTTGCTGACCGCCATCGCGCAGCCGGTCGCGGTGGTGCCCTCCACGTTGGACGGCGATGCGCTGATGGGAGAGATCTGGGCCAACCGCTTGCAGACCGCGATGGTTGTCGACGAGTACGGCGGTGTGGCGGGCATGGTGACCGTCGAAGATCTGATCGAGGAGATCGTCGGCGACGTCCGCGACGAACACGACGACGCCACACCGGACGTGGTGGCGTCCGGCAATGGTTGGCGGGTGTCAGGGCTGCTGCGCGTCGACGAGGTGGCGGCCGCGACCGGATATCACGCACCGGAGGGTGAATACGAGACGATCGGCGGGCTGGTACTTCAGCAGCTCGGCCGCATTCCGGTCAGCGGGGACACGGTGCAGTTGAGCGGACACGAACCCGGCGGGATACCGGACGGCTCGGTGTGCTGGCAGGCCAGAGTGATCCGGATGGACGGTCGGCGCATCGACCTGCTGGAGCTGACCCGGCTGGCGGGTCGCCGCGGTTCCGGCGTGGGAGGCGGTCGCTGATGGGCGACTTGCTGGGAGTGCTGGCGACCATTGTGCTGCTGGCCGCCAATGCATTTTTCGTTGGTGCGGAATTCTCGCTGATCTCAGCGCGCCGAGATCGGCTCCAAGCATTGGCGGAGCAGGGCCGATCAAGCGCGGTCACCGCGATCAGGGCCGGCGAACAGTTGCCGCTGATGTTCGCCGGCGCCCAGCTGGGGATCACGGTGTCGTCGATCGTGCTCGGCCGACTCGGTGAGCCCGCGGTGGCTGACCTGTTGCGGCGGCCATTCGAGGCGGTCGGCGTCTCGCCCCTGCTGCACACCGCGTCGTTCGTCGTTGCGCTGGCGATTGTGGTGACGCTGCATGTCCTGCTCGGGGAGATGGTTCCCAAGAACATCGCGATCGCCGGCCCGGAGAAGGCGGCGATGCTGCTGATCCCGGCCTACCTTGCGTATGTGCGTACCGTCCGGCCGATCATCACGTTCTATAACCGCTGCACCAGCGTCATACTGCGGGCGCTGGGAGTGCAACCCCGAGACGAGCTCGACGTCACCGTCTCCACCGCCGAGCTCGGCGAGATGATCGCCGAATCGGTGTCGGAAGGTCTGCTGGATCCCGAGGAACACACCCGGCTCACCCGGGCGCTGCAGATTCGCAACCGGCGGGTCGCCGACGTCGCGGTCCCGGTTTCCCAGATTCGCGCGGTGTCGGTGGCGGCGCAGGGTTCCGGACCGACCGTCAAAGCGGTGGAAAACGCGTTGGCCGCGACCGGCTACTCCCGGTTCCCGGTGGTCGACGTCGACCGCAAGTTCATCGGCTACCTGCACATCAAGGATGTGCTGTCACTGGGTGACGATCGCCACGCCGTGGTCGATCTGGTGCGGGTCCGACCACTGCCGCGAATTGGCGGGTCGCTGTCGGTTCCCGAGGCATTGTCCAGGATGCGGCGCAGCAAGAGTCATCTAGCGCTGGTCAGCGCGCAGGACGGGGCCGTGGCAGGGATGGTCGCACTGGAAGACTTGGTCCGCGACTTGGTCGGTGCGGTGCGGGACGGCATGCAGCGTGTCTGAGCTTGACCAGGAGCTGTGGACGGCGCGCGCCGACGCGTATGCCCGACGCGTCGACGCCTTCGTTGCCCCACACGTCGAGCGGGCCCGGGCCGGCGAGGCGCATCCGGTGTGGGACTTTCTGTTCAGCTACTACAGCCTGCGGCCAGGGCAGCTGCGCTGCTGGCACCCGGGTTACGGGGTGCTACTCGTCGGCAGCCAAGCGATCCGGCGCTACCGTGGGCGCCGTGGTTACACCGTCGACGGTGACGGTGTCACAGTCAGCCTGAGCTACCTGCGCGACCGGTTGGACACCATTTCGTTCGTGGCGCGCCTGCTACGGGCGACCGCGCGGCGCCCGGCTCGGCTGAACTGCTTCGGGCTGCACGAGTGGGCGATGGTGTACCATGACGGTGCCGTCCGCCACGAGCGTGTCCCATTGCGGTTGGGCGCCGCGGGCACCGACGCCGTTGTCGAGGGTGAGCTCGCCGGGCCGCTGCGATGCAGCCACTACGACGCGTTCCGGTTCTTCAGTTCTGACGCGGTGCCTCGAAACGCGGGTGTGCCCAGCCGTGCCACCCAGCAGGACTGGGAACAGCCTGGTTGTTTGCACGCCAACATGGACTTGTACAAGTGGTGTTATAAAGTGAGCCCGCTGATCGACTCCGAGCTGCTGATGGACTGCCTGGAACTGGCCACAGCCGCACGCGAAATCGACATGCGGGCAAGCCCGTACGACCTGCGTGGCTACGGGTGTGCACCGATTGCCGTCGAGCACGCCGCCGGCCGCGCCGAGTATGTGCGTTGCCAGCAGGCCATCGCTGCACGGGCTGCGCCGCTACGGGCAGCCCTGCTGGACCGGTGTGACCTGCTGCTGCAGGTCGCCCAGGTACCGGAATTCGGCGTACTGGCCGGTAGGCTGGGCAGAACTTCATGAGGCTGAAGCGGAGGAGAAAGATGACGGATCGCGTGTCGGTGGGGAACCTGCGCGTCGCTCGGGAGCTGTATGACTTCGTCAACAACGAGGCTTTGCCCGGCACTGACATCGACCCCGACGGTTTTTGGGCGAGCGTCGACAAGGTCGTCACGGACCTGCATCCGCGAAACCAGGAGCTGCTTGCGCGCCGTGACCAATTGCAGGAACAGATCGACAAGTGGCACCGGCATCGCATCATTGAACCGATCGACCCGGAAACCTACCGGCAGTTCCTCACCGAAATCGGCTATCTCGTGCCAGAGCCGGACGATTTCTCCATCACCACGGCCGGCGTCGATCCTGAGATCACCACGACGGCCGGCCCGCAGCTGGTGGTCCCGGTCACGAATGCCCGATTCGCCCTCAACGCGGCGAACGCCCGCTGGGGCTCCCTCTACGACGCGCTGTACGGCACGGACGTCATCCCGGAAACCGACGGCGCCGAGCAGGGCGCCCGCTACAACCCAGTCCGCGGCGACAAGGTGATCGCCTACGCCCGCAAGTTCCTCGACGACGCAGTGCCGCTGTCGTCCGGTTCGTGGACCGATGCCACCGGCTTGAAGATCGACGACGGCCAATTGCTGGTCAGCCTGCAAGGCGACGAGCAAGATCGTGGCCTGGCCGACCCCGGTCAGTTCGCCGGATACGGCGGTGAGCTCGGGTCGCCCAACTGGTCGGTGTTACTGGTCAACCACGGGCTGCACATCGAGATCCTGATCGACCCGCAATCGCCGATCGGCAAGACCGACGCCGCCGGCGTCAAGGACGTGGTGCTGGAGTCGGCGGTCACCACGATCATCGACTTCGAGGACGCCGTGGCTGCCGTCGACGCCGGCGACAAGACCCGCGCGTACCGCAACTGGCTCGGCCTGAACAGGGGCGATCTGTCCGCAGAGGTGGACAAGGACGGCGACACGTTCACCCGGGTGCTCAACCAGGACCGCAGTTACACCGCGCCGGGCGGCGACGAGTTCGCGCTGCCCGGCCGCAGCCTGCTGTTCGTCCGCAACGTCGGGCATTTGATGACCAACGACGCGATCGTGTGGAGCGAAGACGACGGCGAAGAAACAGAGGTGTTCGAGGGGATTCAGGACGCCTTGTTCACCGGACTGTGCGCAATTCACGGGCTCAAGGCCACCGATGACAACGGTCCGCTGGTCAACAGCCGGACGGGTTCGATCTACATCGTCAAGCCGAAGATGCATGGCCCGGATGAGGTCGCGTTCACCACGGAGCTGTTCCGCCAGGCCGAAGACGTGCTCGGCTTGCCCGAGAACACGCTCAAAGTCGGTGTGATGGACGAAGAACGGCGCACCACCGTCAACTTGAAGGCGTGCATCAAAGCCGCCGCCGACCGGATTGTGTTCATCAACACCGGTTTCCTGGACCGCACCGGCGATGAGATCCACACCTCGATGGAGGCCGGCCCGATGGTGCGTAAGGGCACCATGAAGAGCCAGCCGTGGATCTTGGCCTATGAGGACAACAACGTCGACACCGGCCTGGCGACCGGGTTCGCCGGCCACGCCCAGATCGGCAAGGGCATGTGGACGATGACCGAGCTGATGGCCGACATGGTCGAGCAGAAGATCGGCCAGCCGAAGGCGGGTGCCAGCACCGCGTGGGTGCCATCCCCCACCGCGGCCACGCTGCACGCTTTGCACTACCATCAGGTCGACGTCGTGGCGGTCCAGAAGGAATTGGCCGGTAACAAGCGCACCACGATGGATGAGCTGCTGACGATCCCGCTGGCCAAGGAGCTGGCCTGGGCTCATGAGGAAATCAAAGAAGAAGTCGACAACAATTGCCAATCCATCCTCGGCTATGTGGTGCGCTGGATCGACCAGGGTGTGGGGTCGTCGAAGGTGCCCGACATCCACAACGTCGCGTTGATGGAAGACCGTGCGACGCTGCGGATTTCAAGCCAGCTGCTGGCAAACTGGTTGCGTCACGGCGTGATCACCGAAGAGGATGTGCGAGCCAGCCTGGAGCGGATGGCTCCGATGGTCGACCAGCAGAACGCCGGCGACTCGGCGTATCTTCCGATGGCGCCCAACTTCGACGACAGCATCGCCTTCCTGGCTGCCCAGGACTTGATTCTGTCCGGGACCCAACAGCCCAACGGCTACACTGAGCCGATCCTGCACCGACGTCGTCGGGAATTTAAGGCCCGCGCTGGTGACTGATCATGGTTCGGCGCGCATTTACCGTCCCAATGACTAGCGAAGCTAGACGCTGCAAATACTTCCGCCGCGCGGGAGAGCCTCGGCATGGGTAGGCACCGAGCTCCCGATCCTGACGAACCCGCCGACGAAGGGTCGGACGACCACTCCGGATCCCACGACTTCGGCGAGCCCGGTCAGCCGGGCGACGACTATCCGGACGATCCAGGCTATTTCGACTACACCGACCCCGCCGACCGTGACGAGCACCGCGAGGAAGACCTACACCCCGCCGACGCTGACACCCCGGATGACTTCCCGGACTTCACGCGGCCCGGGCAGGAGCCGTCCGCTGCGCCGCCACCGCCGCCATCCGGCGGTCACCGGGGCCTCGGCGACTGGCGGGGCGGTCACCGCAGCGACGCCGGACCACGCGGTGTCAGCATCGGTGTGATCGCAGCATTGGTGACGGTGGTCGTGGTCGTAGCCGGGGTCATCGTCTGGCGCTTCTTCGGAGACGCGTTGTCGAACCGCTCGCATTCCGCCGCGCGGTGCACCGGCGACAAACAGATGGTCGCTGTCATCGCCGACCCGTCGATCGCCGATCATGTTCAGCAGTTCGCGGAGCGGTACAACGGGTCCGGCGGTCAGGTCGGCGACCACTGTGTCGCGGTCAGCGTCAAATCCGCCCGCTCTGACGCCGTCGTCGACGGCTTCGGGAACTGGCCCGCAGGTCTGGGCCAGCGACCCGCGCTGTGGATCCCGGCCAGCTCCGTGTCGGCGGCGCAGTTGACAGCCGCCGCGGGCAAGCAGACCATCACCGACAGCCGGTCGCTGGTGACCTCGCCGATCGTACTGGCGGTGCGACCCGAACTGCAACGAGCGCTCGGCGACCAGAAATGGTCGACGCTGCCCGGACTGCAGACCAAGCCCGATGCCTTGGCCGCACTGAAGCTTCCGACCTGGGGCTCGCTGCGGCTGGCGCTGCCGCTCGGCGGCAACAGCGACGCGGCGGTTCTGGCCGGCGAGGCGGTGGCGGCGGGCTCCGCGCCGCCTGGCGCACCGCCGACCGATGGCAGCGGCGCGGTCCGCGCGCTGATCAACGGGCAACCCAAGTTGGCCGACAACTCGCTGGCCGAGGCGATGAATGCGCTTGTGCGGCCGGGTGATCCGGCAACCGCGCCGGTGCACGCAGTGGTCACCACCGAACAGCAACTATTCCAGCGGGGCGAATCGTTGCACGATGCCGCCAGCACGCTGAGTTCCTGGCTGCCGCCTGGCCCGGCCGCGGTCGCCGACTACCCCACCGTGCTGCTCAAGGGTTCGTGGTTGTCACAAGACCAGGTGACGGCGGCCAGCGCGTTCGCCCAGTTCATGCACAAACCCAATCAACTCGCCGAGCTGGCCAAAGCCGGCTTCCGCGTCGAAGGCGTCAAGCCGCCCAGCAGCGAGGTCACCAGTTTTGCGGCCCTGCCGTCGACGCTGTCGGTAGGCGATGACGCGATGCGCGCCACGCTGGCGAATTTGGTGACTACACCGTCGAGCGGACCGGCGGCCGTCATCATGCTCGAGCAGTCGATGATGACCGATGAAGGCGGCAAGACCCGGCTGGCCAATGTGGTTGACGCACTTGATAACCGGATCAAGGCGCTGCCGCCCAACTCCGTGCTCGGATTGTGGACTTTCGACGGCAAAGCAGGCCGAAGCGAGGTGCCGGCGGGCCCGCTGGCCGATAACGTCAATGGTCAACCCCGCTCGGCTGCGCTGACGACCGCATTGGACAAGCAGCGCGCGTCGTCCGGTGGTGCGGTGTCGTTTACCACCCTGCGGCTGATCTATAAGGACATGCTGACCAATTACCATGCCGGGCAAACTAATTCGGTGTTGGTGATCACGGCCGGACCGCACACCGACCAAACGCTGGGCGGTCAGGGCTTGCAGGACTTCATCAAGGACAGCGCTGACCCGGCCAAGCCGGTGGCCGTCAACATCATCGACTTCGGCGCCGATTCCGACCGGCAAACCTGGGAAGCCGTCGCGAAGCTGTCCGGTGGTTCCTACCAGAACCTCGCGACGTCGGCGTCGCCCGAGTTGGCCACCGCGGTGACCAACTTCTTGAGCTGAGCGGCCGCCTAGCTAGTCGGTAAGCAGCTTGTACCGCGGCCTCGGAGAATGCGCCCGGGCCACCCGCAATATTTATTAGGCACATGAGGAATCTTTCGTTGTTTCTTACCTGAGTCTCAGGTAATGTCCCAGCCAAGCTGTGAGAGGCGCCACAGCCGACGCCCCGACGAAGGAGACGCTGTCATGCACCAAGCACTTCGCCCCTATGTCACCGCTGGTGTAGCAGTGGTCGGCGCCAGCATGATTGCTGTCACTCCGGTGGCAGCGCCGGCCAATCGGAGTACAAGTCCGGCCTGTCCGACTCGTCGACGCGTGGTCGGATCTCTTCACCGAGACAGCTGCCAACTGGCAAAACATCGTCAGCGGAGCCGACTCGTCGGCGATTTCGCAGGTTTTCAGCGAGTTCCTTACCACTTGACTTTCGCAGTTTAATCAGTGTGGCGGGTGTGATTTCTGAGGCGATTGTGACCTGATCGGCGTGTCGGCGTGATCGATCGGTGACCATGACGAAGCATCGGCGGATGAATAGTACTCGCCCAGATGTTCGAGACGCCGCCGATGCTTCGGCACCGACCCTACCGTCCTCGTGGCGCGAACTGCTGGCAACACTGCGACCGGTGTTTGTCCGGTCCTCGACGTTTGCGATGTTCGCGCTGCTGGCAACCGGGTTGGTCGCCCGCACTATGCGGCGCACCGTGGTCGGCATGCTCGCCGGGGCGGGAATGGCCGCGCTGGTGTCGTTTCACTCGGCGTGCCGGTTCTTCTCCACCTACGCCTGGGACACCGATCGGCTGGGCCTGGCGATCGCGCGGCTGATCGTCGAGCGGTTGCTCGACGCCGACGCTGCGATCACCGTCGCGGTCGATGACACCCTGTTTCGCCGCTGGGGCAAAAAGGTCCACCACGCGTTTTGGACCCACGACGGCGCCGCCCAAGGCCCGGCCAAACTCGGCCCGCGGCAACCGGTGGGTGATCGCCGGGATCGTGGTCCGGCTGCCGTATTGCAGCCATCCAGTGTGTCTGCCGATCCTGTTTCGGCTCTGGGCCGGAAAAGGCGCCGCCTCCCCGGTGGAGCTGGCCGCTGCGATGCTCACCGTGCTTGCGGAAACGTTCCCGCACAAACAAATCCACGCCGTCGGCGATGCCGCCTACCACGGCAGGCCGCTGCTGGTCCCCGACACCACCATCACCACCCGACTGCCCGCCAACGCCGCCCTGCACGCCCCGGCGCCACCGCGTACCGGCCGCCGCGGCCGGCCCGCCAAAAAGGGCCGACGACTGCCCCGCCTGATCGAACTGCCCGCCACCGCGACCTGGCGCACCGCCACGGTGAACCGCTACGGCCGCACCGACACCATCGCGATCGCAGAAGCCGACTGCCTGTGGTACGGAGCCTTCGGCGATACCACCGGCCGGGTGGTGCTGGCCCGCGAACCCGACACCGCCAGCGGCTATGACCTCGCGGTGTTCACCACCGGACGCCGCCACCGACGCCGCCGGCATCATCGCCCGCCACGCCGCCGAACCCTGGTACGACCAGAAGTCCGAACCCGCCTTCGAAGACATGCTCGCCAAGCTTCGCCGCACCCTGATCGCCGCCCGATTTAACGGTGCTAGCCCAGCTCAACCCGACCCTGACAAATACCGCGACTACCAACTGGCCTGCGCCGCAGCAGCTGCATAACTGCGAAAGTCAAGTAACCAACCCGGGCGGCGTGCTCAGCCGCGCTGACGAACCTCACGCCGACCATCACCTCGGACCTCACCTCGGTTCCGGCCACGATCTCGGTGCAGTTGCCGCCGGGGCTCGAGCTCGGGATCGCACAACTCGGCGACTGGGTGACCACCGCTACCGCACTCCATGACGTCGCCGCCGATTTGACGAGTCCGACCGCGTTCATCAATGCCGTGCCCGACGTCCTCAACGCCTACCTCAACGGCCAAGACACCCTCAGCCTGCTGAACGGCAGCATCACCATCCCCGCCTGGAACGGCATCCTCGCGCCGTTGCAGCCGGTGGACATCAACCTCAGCCTGACCAACCTTCTGGACGCCCTGGGGCTGGGCAACCTGAGCCTGAGCAACCTCGACCTGAGCAGCTTGCTGGGCAACCTCGGGCTGGGCGATCTGACCGTGGGCTCGTTGTTCAGCGACCTCGGGCTGAGCACGTTACAACTGAAGTTGGTAACTGTGCCGGGGTAACGGTTGCCCGGCCCGGATCGCCGCGTACGTTCCGGCAAGGCGGGCGAGATTTGGTTCCTCGCATCCTTGACCGGTGTCGGTGACCGGTACTGCTCGCCGTCGGGGTTTCCCGGCGCGGTCTGGTCGGTAGCTCTCACCGCGCGATCCTCCGGTCGCGGTGTCACACCTTCCCGTCGCCGTGCCGAAAAGCCTTGGGCGCGACGCCCGATCACCGTGGCCGCGGCCTGGTGACGGGTGACGTTTTCATAGGGGCGCTGCCAGTGTTGGGCGCCCCATTGGCTGGTGTTAACATCACCTACACCCTGTCGGTCCAATATTGATACTTAAGAAAGCTGGCAAGTAGTTGGCGTGCTGTGACAGTTGCTAGTGGTCACGGTTGTCAGCGGGTCGACCGGCCGGCAAGCGAGGGTGGCCCGTGTTCTTGGTCGAGTACCTCGGCCTGGCCGGCCACCACTCCCGTCAGGATGGCCCGGGCCGCCGTTAACAGCTCTGCGACCTGTGGCGAAGTCAGCACGTAAGATACCGTGAGTCCTTCCCGGCGAGCTGCTACCAGCCCGGCGCGACGCAAAATCGACAGCTGCTGAGACAGGTTGGCGGGTTCGATGCCCACTTCGGGCAACATTTCCGAGACGGTGTGCTCACGCGTGCTGAGTAGCTCCAGGACCCGAATGCGGGCCGGATGCCCTAGCATCTTGAAGAATTCGGCTTTCATTCGGTACAAGGGCTGACGCGAGTCGGGCACCAGGTCTCCCCTCGACGGAACTCACCGTTATGTTACTTGCGAGTCTTAGCAATTCGTTGAAGTCGGGGGGAAGGGGGAAGGGGGGCGGGTCGTCATAGGTCGTTGCCGGCGTAGGACAGGTTGAAGCTCTTGTTGGTCAGTGGGAAGTCGGGGACGATCGTGTCGGCCATCGCGACCGGCAGCGCGGGCCAGGTGAACCAGGACGGGTCAACGATTTTGGCGCGGGTGATCAGAAAATGTGCATCGAGTTCGACGCGATGCACGATGGTGCCGCGCCAGCCTTCGACGATGCCCACGCCGCTGCCGGCTGCCGGGCCCGCCGGGATCGTGCTGGTGTAGTGGGTCCGCTCGGCTGTGGTGGATCGCGCCGCGCAGCAACCGGTGCCCGGTCACCGCGGCGTTGAGGCGCAGCAGTTGTTTCGCGGATGCGTTGGGCGTTGGCGTTGGCCAGGCCGAATCCGACGTCGTTGGCCAGCGCGCCGAGGTCGGCGGCGTGGTTGTAGAGCCGGGCCAGCTCCGGCTCGGACAGATAGCGGACCGGCATCTCACCTCCGAACGTCCCGCAGTTCGAGCCGCCATCGCAGGACCCCAACCGTGCCGAAGCGACGGGGCAAGGTGTCGACCGGCTGCCTCGTAAGGGGATCGCCTTGCGGGCACCCCATGGCTGGCGCCGCGATTCGGCCGCGGCAGTGATTCCTATAGGTCGTTGCCGGCGTAGGAGAGGTTGAAGCTTTTGTTGACGAGGGGGAAGTCGGGGACGATGGCTCCACGGAGGGCGATCGGCAGTGCGGGCCAGTTGAAGAAGGATGGGTCGACGACCTTGGCGCGGGTGAGGGTGCGGTCGGGAGCCAGTTCGACGCGGTGGGTGATGGTGCCGCGCCATCCTTCGACGATGCCGACGCCGGAGGCGGCGCGGGCCGTTGTCCCGGTTGGCGGTTCGGTGCGGGTGGTGCCGGCGGTGACGGTTGATGTCAACGCGGTGATCAGCGCGGCGGACGCGGCGATTTCGTCGGCGCGGACCATGAATCGGGCCAAGACGTCGCCGGTGTCGCGGGTGACGGGGGTGAACACCTCTTCGCCATCGTAAAACGGGTGTTGGTGGCGGGCGTCGACCGGCAGTCCGCTGGCGCGGGCGACGTAGCCGAGTGTGCCGAGGTCGCGGGCAGCGTCGCGGCTGAGGATGGCGGTGCCGGTGAGGCGGTCGGCCACGACGCTGTGACCGAGGGCCAGGTGGATGATCTCGGCAATGTCGGCAGCGATGGCGTGCAGGTGGCCGGTGTCGGGCAGCGTGCGCAGGTGCGCGCCGCCGGGAATGACGCCGCCGCGCAGGAGCCGGTGGCCGGTAACCTCGGCGTTGAGGCGGAGCAGTTGTTCGCGAATGCGCAGGGCGTGTGAGTTCAGTATGCCGTGGCCGACATCGTTGCAGATTGCGCCGATGTCATTAGTGTGGTTGTAGAGCCGTTCGAGTTCAAGGAGTATCGCGCGTTTGCGCTGGGCGTGTGCGGGTACGGGCCAGCCGGCGGCGTCTTCGACGGCTAGGCAGTAGGCGAGCGCGTGGCCGACAGCGGTGTCGCCGCTGACCCGTTCGGCCAGGGGCAGTGCGTCGGCGAGGTCACGGCCTTGGAAGAGTTTCTCGAGTCCTTTGTGGACGAACCAGAGTCGGGCTTTGAGTTTGAGGATGGTTTCGCCGACGACGGAGAAGCGGAAGTGGCCGGGTTCGATGAGGCCGGCGTGGACGGGTCCGACGGGGATTTCGTAGACGCCGGGGCCTTCCACGTTGAGGAAGGGGTAGGGGCCTTCGGGGTCGCCGAATTCGGGTGGCGGGCCGGCGTCGGCGCGCATCGGGTACCAGCCGCGGGGCCAATGGTGGTGACGGAGGAGCCGGCGGGGTTGTGGGTGGTCGAGCGGGATGACGCCGTACAGGTCGTGCATTTCGCGTTCGAACCTGCTGGCGGGGAACGACAGCGCGGCGAGGCTGGGTAGTTGCGGCCGGCGTGGGTCGAGGCGGACGCGCAGTTCGATGCGCGAGTCGGGCGGGCCGCTGGTGAAAAGGTACACCACGCGCAGCGCGTCGCCGTCGTCGTGATGCGCAGCGACTAGGGCGAGGCGGTAGCCGCTGGCGAGCAGTTGCCCGGCGCGGGCGGGCAGCGCCTCGGGCCCGAGTTCGATCACGCTGCGTTGGGTGCTGGCGATCGAGGTCATGTCAGGTTCCTCCGGCGGCGAGGGCCGCGGCGTGCAGCAGTGCCCGCAGCGGCCACGAGGTTATTCCCAGGACGGCGCACACGCCCAGTCCGGTGATCAGCGCGGCCGCGGCGGTGCTGGGAAGCCGCAGCGGCACCGCGGTCGCGGCCGGAGGCTGGTCGTGTGAGCCGAGCAGCATGTCGCCGGCGTGCGCGGCGACCGCGGCGAAGATCACCAGTATGGATGCCAAGGCCAGGGTGACCGCCCAGCCCAAGCCGGCGGCGAAGCCGGCGCGGAACATGCCCAGTTCGCTGGCGAACAGGCTGAACGGGGGCAGGCCGAGCAGGGCGAGCAGGCCGACGCCGAAGGTGCCGGCGAGCAGCGGCGCCCGCCCGGCCAAGTCGCGCACGGCATGGATCTGGGTGCTGCCCAGGGCCAGGTGCAGGTGCCCGGAGCTAAGGAACAGCACCGCCTTGGCGAGTCCATGGCCGAGAATGTGCAATAGCACGGCGGCGATCGCGAGCTGGGTCCCGGCCGCGGCACCCAGGGCGATCAGGCCCATGTGCTCGATGCTGTGGTAGGCCAGCATGCGTTTGTAGTCGCGTTGGGCCAGCAGCAACGCCGCGGCGAGCGTGATCGAGGCGAGCGCGACGATGAGCAGCAGGGTGCGGGCGAAGCCGCCGCCGAGCGCAGCGTCGGAAATGGCCTTGACCCGCAGGATGGCGTAGAAGGCCACCGAGAGCAGCACGCCGGACATCAGCGCGGACACCGGGGCGGGTGCCTGGCTGTGCGCATCGGGAAGCCAGGCGTGCATCGGGACCAGCCCGGTCTTGGTGCCGAAGCCGAGCACGAGCAACGCGACCGCGATGCGGGTCACGCCGGGATCGAGCGCGTGCGCGTTGGCGGTCAGGCTGGTCCAGTCCATCGCGTGGGCGGCGAGCAGCCCGGTGTGCACGGCGGCGTAGTTGAGCAGCACGATGCCGAGGAAGGCCAGCGCGATGCCGACCGAGCAGATCACCACGTATTTCCACGCGGCCTCGACCGAGCCGCGGGTGTGCTGGTGCCCGACCAGGAACGCCGTAACGATGGTGGTGGCCTCGATCGCGGCCCACAGCACGCCCACGCTGGCGGCGAGCACAGCGGTGTTCATCGTGGCGATGAAGGCTTGGGTGAGGATCCCGTAGCGGCGGGCGGCGCGGGCGTCGGTGTGCCCGGAGGCGAACTCGTCGGCCAGATAGGCCGGGCTGGCGGCCATCGCCAGCAGGGCAATGGCGCCGATCACGATGACCATGTAGGCCGACAGGGCGTCGGCGCGCAGCAGCCCGCCGAGCCCGGTGCGCGGGTGGGTCCGGATGACGACGACGGCCAGCGCGATGCCGCTGGCGAGCGCGCCCGCGGCGGCGAGCGCGCCGAGCCACGCGGTGCGCCGCTGCCAGCCGACTGCCGCGTACGCCAGCCCGGCCAGCCAGGGCAGCACGATCGGTGCAAGAACAAGGCTGATCATCAGTCGTGCAGCTCCCTTAGTTCGTCCAGGTCGGTGCTGCCGAACACGGCGCGCATCCGGCTGGTGAGCACCTGCAGCACGAGCACGGCCAGCAACACGTCGAAGGAGACGCCGAGCTCGACGACCACCGGGACCCCGGCGGTGGTGAGGAACGCGGCCGCGGTGATGCCGTTGTCCAGCAGCAGGAACCCGGCTAACTGCGAGAGCGCGCGGTGGCGGGTGACCAGCACGAAGAACCCGAGCAGCACCACGGTCACCGCGACTGGGACCGCGTGGGTGGCCGGTGACGGCGAGAGCCGCACCACCGGCTGGGTGACGGCGTAGGCGAGCAGCGCGAGCACCGCTGCGGCGAGCAGCGATGCGGCGACGTTGACCAGCGGCTGGGTCTCCCCCGCCTCCCCGGCGGCCGCAAGAGCGCGTCGGACCAGCAGGGGCAGCAGCACCGCGCGCAGCAGGAGGATCCCGACCGCGACGGCCCCGAGTTCGATGTCGTGCTGGTGCACGGCGAGCACCGCGACCAGCCCGGCCAGCGCCGTGGCCTGGATCGTGAACAGCCGCACGATCGCGGACAGCCGCCGACGCCACAGGATCAGCACCGCGGCGAGCAGGAACACCCCGCACGCCAGGTCGAGCAGTTGCACGTAGGTCGTCTCGCTCATGTCCGTCTCAGTCCAGGAAGAATGACGCGGCCACAGCCAGCAGCGCGAGTAGGAACGAGCCGGCCAGTAGCTCCGGCACCCGGAATAGTCGCAGCTTGGCCAAAAACACCTCACCGGCGGCGAGGACGACGCCGAGCGTGGCCGCCTTGGCCGCGAACACCACCAGCGCCACCGGGATCGCGGCGAGCCCGGTGGCGCTGGTCGCGATTCCCCACGGCGCGAACAGGCTGGCCAGCAGCCCGAGCAGCACGCCCAGGCGCATCGCCGAGGCCCACTCCACCAACGCGAGATCAGGGCCGGCGTACTCGAGAATCATCGCCTCGTGGATCATCGTCAGCTCAAGGTGGGTGGACGGGTTGTCCACCGGTAGCCGCCCGGCCTCGGCCATGGTCACGACCGCCAGCGCGACCCCGGCGAGCAGGCTCGCCGGGGAGATCACCGCGCGTGGGTCGTGCAGGGTCGCGCCGACGATGGCGGCGAGGTTCGTCGAGCCGACCCGCACCGACAGCGCGAACACCGACAGCAGGATCGTCGGCTCCACCAGCGACATCACGGTCATCTCGCGGCTGGCGCCCATGCCACCGAACGCGGTGCCGGTGTCCAGCCCGGCCAGCGCCAGCGCCACCGTGCCCAGCGCCAGCAGCGCAGCCACCGCTATCAGGTCCGCGACCGGGTCCAGTGGCGAGTTGGTGGTGGCGAATGGAACGACCGCGGCAACGACCAGTACGGTCGCGGTCAGCAGCAGCGGCGCACTGCGGAAGACCCATCCGGTGCCGTGCGGGGTGATCGGCTCCTTGCGCAGCAGTTTGCGCAGGTCGCGCCAGGGTTGCGCCACGCCGGCTCCGGCGCGTCCCTCCAACCGGGCGCGCACCTGACGCATCAGCCCGACCAGCAGCGGCGACCCGCCGCCGATGAGGGCGACCTGGCTGGCCGCGCCGAGCGCACCCGCCGCGGTCACCGGATCACCGCGAGCGCGATCAGCAACCCGGTGAACGCGAAGAACCCGTAGCCGAGGTAGCGGTGCACGCTGCCGTTGGCCAGGCCGCGGGCAGCCTCACCGACCGCGCGGGACGCGGACAGCACCGGCTCGTAGAGGCGATGTTCGATCCGGTCCGGCACCCTGGCCTGGAATTGGACGCGCTCGACCAGGTATGCCGACTCGGTGGTCGGGGTGACGTTGACGTCGGTCTCCGGCGCGAGCACGTCGTCAAAGACGCGCAGCAGCGGTTCGGCGAACGACGTGGCGGTGTACTCCATCCGCGCCGACAGCGGGCCGGCACCGCAGTCCCACAGCCTGGCCACCCGCCGCGCTCGCCGCGCCGCGAGCACCCGGACACCGGCCAGCGCACCGAGCGCCGCGGCGAGCAGCGCGACCGTGATGAGCAGCGGCGACATGCTGCCCGCATAACCGGTCAGCCGCAGCGTCACCGGTCCGTGCACGGCGTCCACGGCGCTGGACCCGAACGCCGTGGACGCCGCCCGGGACAGCCTCGGGAGCACCGCCGCCGGCGCGATCGCCAGCACGACGCATCCGGCCGCGGCCAGGCCAGTCCCGGCCAGCATCGACAAAGGACTCTCCGCAGCCTGTTCGGCGACGGTGCTGCGCGGGCGGGCCAAAAACCCCACCCCGAACGCCTTCACGAACGTCGCCACCGCCAGCCCGGCGGTCAACGCCACCGCCGCCACCGCGAGCGGCATCGCCACCGCGGTCGCGGTCGCGGTCGTCGGCAGCGCATGGATCAGGCTTTGCAGCAGCAGCCATTCGCTGACGAAGCCGTTGCCCGGCGGCAGTGCTGACGCGCTCAGGGCCCCGACCGCGAACAGCGCCGTGGTCACGGGCATCCGCGACCGCAGCCCGCCGAGTGCGTCCAGGTTGCGGCTGCCAGTGGCGCGCAGCACCGACCCGGCCGAGCAGAACAGCACCGTTTTGAACGCCGCGTGATTGACCAGATGCAACAGTCCGGTGGTCAGCGCGAGCGCGGCCAACAGCCGGCTTCCGCCCGCGGCGAAGTATCCGCCCGCGCCGATACCGATCAAGACCAGGCCCATGTTCTCGGTGGTCGAGTATGCGAGCAGCCGTTTGAGGTCAATCGCGACCACGGCCTGCAAGATCCCGTACAGCGCCGAGAGCGCACCCGCGGTCAGCACCGTCAGCCACCACCACCGCGACCCGCCGCGCAGCAGATCCAGGCCCACCCGCAACACTCCGTACACCCCGAGGTTCACCATGGCCGCGCTCATCAACGCCGAGACATGACTCGGCGCCTCCGGATGCGCCCGGGGCAGCCACACGTGCAGCGGCACCACCCCGGCCTTGGACGCGAACCCCAGCAGCGTCGCCGCGAACACCGCACCCTTCACGGCCGGCGACATCCCGCCTGCCGCGGCCCGCAACTGCGTGAACGACTCGCCGTGCGCGGCAGCAGCGAAACCCACCAGCCCGGCCAGGATCGCCAGTAGCCCCAGGTGCGTCATCACCGCATACCAGCGCCCAGCCTCGCCGACCGCGGCTCGACGCCGATGCTCAGCCAGCACGAGTAGCAGCGAGGTCAGCGCCATCAGCTCCCACGCCACCAGCAACGTGCTCACACTCGCCGCCGCCGGCACCAGCAGCATCGCGGCCACGAACAGCGGCAGCGTCGCCTGCATCACCCGCCCGTCGCCGTGCGCACCGTGCCCGCTCGGCCGTACGTAGCCGACCCCGTACACCGCCGCGCACACCGCTACCGCGCCGGTCACCGCCACGAACAGCCCCCCGAGCGGATCCAACGCCAACCGCACCCCGGCCAGCGGCAGCAGATCCGGCAACCACGCGCTGAACGACGACCCGCCCATCGCGGCCACCCCGGCCGCCACGGCGGCCAGCCCGGCGCCCGCAGTCCCGATGCCCACCAGCGTCGCCCTGCGACGAGTCGGCACTGCCACCGCGGCGGTTGCCGCAAGCACACTCAACCCCAGCGCCGCGCCAAACGCCGGCCCGGCAACGCTCACGGCCTACATCCCCCGGCAGCAGGAGACGTAGTAGGGCAACGCCTCATCGGCCGGTCAACCCGCGCAGCGCCGCGACGATCGCCTCCGGCGGTGGCGGGCAGCCCGGCACCTGCACGTCCACCGGCACCACGTCGGAGACCGCACCGGCCACCCCATACCCGCCGGCGAACACTCCACAGTTAAGTGCGCAGTCCCCGCAGGCCACCACCAGCCGCGGCTCGGGCACCGCCTCATGCGTGCGGCGCAGCGCCACCTCCATGTTGCGGGTCACCGGCCCGGTCACCAGCAGCGCATCGGCATGCCGTGGCGAGGCCACCAACCGGGCACCGTAGCGTTCGGCGTCATAGACCGGCCCGAACGCCGACGCGATCTCGATCTCGCAGCCGTTGCACGAGCCGGCGTCCACATGCCGCAGCTGCAGCGACCCGTTCAGCCCGCCCGCCCGCTCCGGGCCGATCCCTGCCGGCCGCGGTGGGGCCGGCTCGGCCACTCGACCCGTAGCACAGATCTTGCGCCACAGCCCGATCACGACACCGCCGCGCTACGGCTGACTCCAGCGCCGCCGACGTCGGACTGCTCAGCCCGCAACTCGGCGAGCAGCTCATTCTGCCCGGCCAGCAGCTCAGTCAAGATCCGCCGGGAAGCGCCCATCATCTCCGCCATGTCCGGACAGGCCAGCGTGTACATCACCGTACTGCCCGTGCGCGTCGCGGTCAGGATCCCCGAGCGGCGCAACACCCCCAACTGCTGCGACAGCGTCGACGGCTCAACCTCGATCACGGCCAGCATGTCCCGCACCGATCGCGGCCCATTGGCCAGCAGCTCCAGCACCCGGATTCGCGCCGGATGCCCCAGCATCCGGAAGAAGTCCGCCCTCGCCTGGTATAGCGGAACCGACACCGCCAACCTCCCCACTCCCTACGACGCGGATACAGAACATAACATATCTATCAAAATTGACGAATTTCGAAACTCTGCCGTAGAGCAGCGCAGTGGCCGGTCGTCTTCGACTGGGTCGCCGCGGGCATGCTGACCTTGCCAGCACCGACTCCTCTCGGCCATGCGGGCGGGGCGGCATACGGTACGCGACCGCACTGCGGCCAGCCGTGATGTCTGGCTTCCGACTTCGACAGACCGAACAGACGAGCCTGCAGCCCCAACACCAGCGCGGCGCGGCCGGCGACCGAGCACGACGCATCGGTCCGACCCGATGGCCCCGACCGATCAAACTGGATCCGAGCACGAGCGAAGTCCAAGCGAGAGCGCGCGCGAGGTCGGCGCTGGCAAGACCCTCCACAGATCCGCCGTCTCGTCGAAGACAGCTCCGACAGCGACTCCAATGCGTGAACCTTGGATTCGTGCTGCCTGTGGTGCAGAAGTACGCCGACCAGGTCTCCGTGGAAATGGCAACCGGCGATAAATATAGCGGAGTTGCTGGTTGAGTTGCTGCCGATCAAGAACCTGGTTGAGTTGCTTGCCGATCAAGAACATTGCGTTGGGGCGGGCGCATGACACTCCCTATGTCAACCTCCCTATGTCAACCTCAGGCCGCGGATGCGGTTGTGAGATTGGCTGCGGCGCCGTGTTGGGCGGGGTCATACGGGGCGCCATCTTGCCGGCAGCGCCAGATGACGCAGATCCAGGCTCGTGCGAGGATGCGCACGGCATGGGGGTGGTCTTTGTGAGCTTGTCGTGCCTGGTTGTAGATGTGGGCGGCCCAGGGGCTTTCGTGTCGGCTGTTGTCGGCGAAGGTGGTGATGGCCTGGCGGAAGCGTTTGTTGCAGGCCCAGCGAAAGTGCACGGCCTTGTGTTTGCCGGAGGCCTTGGTGACCGGTGTGCATCCGGCCAGGGCGGCGATCGACTCGGGTCCGTCGTAGGCTTGGCGGCAGTCGCCCCACTCGGCGAGCATCTGGGCGGCATTGATTTGACCCGACCTTGGCGGCGACGTGAAGATCTTGCCGTCCGGATGCTCTTCGAGTCGGGTGGCCACCGAGCGGTCCAGCTGTTTGATGGCGGTGTTGAGTGCGGTCAGCACGCCGACCAGGGTGCCGACGGCATCGGCCAGTGCTGCGCTGAGAGCGTGGTGGGCAGAGCCTGCCGGCGCCTGGCGCAGCCGGGCGAGCAATTCGGCGGGGTGGCGGCGTCCGGAGTAGCCCTGTTTGGCCAGGAACGCGGCGAGCCGCTTTTCGCTCAGGTGCTCGGCGGCGGCCGGGGTCGGGTATCGGGTCAAAAACGCCAGGCTGATCGGGGATTCCACGTCGGCGAAAATGGCCCTGGCGCCGGGCCAGTGGGCGTCGAGCAGCGCGGAGAGCTGATTGGTGGCGGCGACTCGCTGCTCAACGAGGTCGGTGCGGGTGCGCACCACGGTGCGGGCCGCGATGGTGGCATCGCTGTAGGGGGCGGCGACGCGCAGCCGGTGCTGGCGCAGCCGCAGGTACTCGGCGATGACTTCGGCGTCGGCGGCATCAGACTTGGCGCCGCAGAGCACCTCGCCCTCGCGCCAGGTTTTGATCGCGTTCGGGCTGACCGGCACGACGGGGTGCCCGGCCTCCAGCAGCAGGTCCACCAGCCGCCCGTTGGGGCGTTCAATTGCGATCGGAATATCCTCCGCTGCGATCGGAATATCCTCCGCTTCAGCGTATTTCGCCAATCGGCGAACCAGAGTGGCGATCCCGTCGGCGGAATGGGCGATGGTGAAACGAGCTACGACCTTGCCGGCCTGGTCCAGCACGCACACGGCATGGGATTCAGCCGCCCAGTCGATCCCGACGAAGAACAATGCGGCGACAACAGCGAGAGACAATTGGACTCCTCAACATGGCAGCGACGACTCGGCGGCGAGGCCGGCCCCTGGGTGGTCACTAACCGGCGCTCTGCGGCGCATCTCCCTGTTGCCGATCTGCGGCCCCGGGGAAGCCGGGGGCGGCGGTGTCATGCTGGCCCTCTACGAGCGACCGACAAAGGCCGTCACCCCGGCTCCCGCCGAGTCCCTTCCACGACCCTCAAATCGAGGACCGCAATAAGGATGGTGCCCTAGCGACCGGCTTCATGTTCCGCGAGGCATGTTCGACGAGCCGCTGCCGCAGGCCGATCCGCACACGCTGGAATGTGCATCGCGCAATGCGACCTGCTGATGCAGCGGATCAAACAACGCCGCGGCATCACCGCCGTGAGCGCGGAACAACGCGCCAGTCCACAACGACCCATGCGTCATGACCCGACTCGTCGGGGAATCTCATCGTTGCGATCCGCGCCGTGGCCGTTGGCCACAAGGCGGCGGACTTCGACAGCTGGATGACCCTGCTCGGTGTTTCCGCCGTTGTGTGTGCACAGCGATGCCGACGATCCTGGTGGGCCGACTGCAGTTGCCGCTGTTTTAGGCCATTGGATTTCGCCGTGGGCGACTGCTCGGGCTTGGTCGCTGTCGCCGTCTAGGACCTCACAACAACCAGGCGAAACTTACCGATCTGAACCACGTCGCCGCTAACCAGCTCAGCCGACTGCGCCGGCTTCTGGTTGACGTAGGTGCCGTTGAGGCTGCCCACGTCATCAACGTGGAGTTCGTCGTTGTCCCATCTAAATTCGGCATGCTGGCGGCTCACCGTGATGTCGTCGAGAAAGACGTCTCCGTCGGGATGTCGACCCGCCGAGGTGACAGGCCGATCCAGCAGGAAACGCGATCCAGCGTTGGGACCCCGCGTTGCCACCAGCAGTGCGGAACCCACCGGCAACCCCTCAACCACTGGGGCGCCGCTATCGGGACCCACCGTGGGTACAGCCTCTAGTTCGTTCAGGAAGTCGGCGCGGGTCAACGCAGAAGTGGTGTCCCCAGTCGGCGATCGGCCCGTTCTCTGAACTAATGCGATGACCGATACTAGCAGGTCCGGGCACTTTCAGAAGGCATGCAGGAACGCAGTGGCTAACTGGTAATGGAGTTCCTAACATCAACCGAGAACGGTCGCGGACACGTCTAACTGCTGAGCTCCATATCCCTTCCGGGGGACGCCTCGCGGCGGCTTAGAGACCCTGCGGAGCCTGTCTCAATTGGACCAACCCAAGTAGAAAGCAGATCTACATGCCGACGATTCCAAGAAGCGAGGAAGCTACAGCCTTCCTCGCCACTGTGCAAGACATTCCGTCGAATGCGGTGAGCGCCTGTCGAGGTTGGACAGCCCACGAAGTCATCGCGCATTTGGCTGCTGGGGCTGCGGAAATCAGCCGGCACCTGGATCCCTACCTACAGGGTGATCCGGTGCCTGCGACGCAGAGCTTCGAGGCGCGAGACACCCCGTTCCGGGTGCTAGACCACGACGCGCTGCTGCGACGTCTCGACGCCGAAGAACGCAAGGTCAGCAAGCTGGTCGACGAAGTTCTAACTCGTTGGTGAAAGTCGGCCCGGAGCGCGGTGACAGCCTTGCGGCTGTTCCGTTTCTCCGGGCCGCTTCCCGAACCCGGCGTGCATCTCTCAATGCACCGGGCTCTCCACAAGACCCGTCGCGGCGTCGTGGTGTTCCTCGTCGCCGATGAGCGGCCAGGGCGTTGGGATGACCGATCCGCGGTAGCGGTATCGGGTCGTGCCGATCTTTGGACAGATCGATCAGTGTCATCTCGCGCCCGGCTGGCCACCATCGTCCGCCGCAGTACTGCCGGCGGAGTTGCTTCCAGGTCGATTTCGGGTGTTTGCGGCGTATCCATCGCCAAACCGTGTGCCACACACAGTGGTTGAGGTAGGAGAAGACAGCCGAGGACACCCCGGCCCGGAAATGCCCAGCCCATCCCCGCAACGTCACGTTCAAGCGGCGCAGCAGTTCATCGATTGGCTGGCTGGTCGAGACCTGTCGTGAAATCATCTTGACCTTCCGCATGGCGGCCTGAACGGCTTTCTTTGACGGATAGGTGTAGACGTAGTACCGGCTGGTTCCCCGTTTGCGGTGACGCTGGATGTGCCACCCGAGGAAGTCCAGCCCCTCGTCGATCTGGGTGATCAGGGTCTTGTCTGGTGACAGACGCAACCCCATTGCCGCCAACACGATGGCGATCTGCTCGCGCAGTGCCTCGGCGTCGGCCCTGGTGCCCTTGACCATCAGACACCAGTCGTCGGCATAGCGGACCAGCCGAAAATTCGGAAGTCCGTGGCGAAGCCGCTTAGCCCGCTCCACCTTGCCGGTGCTCGGCCCGCCAGGAGCCTGGGCGTGTACTCGTCCAGCACCGACAATGCCACGTTCGCCAACAACGGCGACAAGATTCCGCCCTGCGGGGTGCCGGCGGTGGTGTCTTCCAGCTGGCGTTCCTCGGTGAGGATGCCCGCCTTCAGGAACGCCTTCACCAGAGCCAGAACGCGTTTGTCTCCGACTCGTCGCCGCACCCGGTCCATGAGGGCCGGATGCGAGATTTCGTCGAAACAGGCTTTGATGCCGCCTTCCACGATCCACTCGTAGCAACGAGGGCGGGTCGTGAAGAAGCGAACCTCGGCCACCGCGTCATGAGTCCGGCGTTTCGGGCGGAAACCGTAGGAACACGGCAGAAACTCAGCCTCGGAAATCGGCTCCAACACCAGCTTCAACGATGCCTGGACCACCCGATCCGCCACGGTGGGAATCCCTAGACGACGCAACTTTCCATTCGCCTTCGGAATCATCCGCCCACGCACCGGCAACGGGCGGAAAACTACGGTCCTTCAAACTGTTCCGCAGCTCGTCGAGGAACTCCTCGACACCCTGCAACGCCGCGACCGAACGAGCGGTACGCCCGTCCACCCCGGCCGTTGCGGCACCCTTGTTCCCGCTCACCCGATCCCACGCCACCAACAAGAACGCGGGGTCGGCAACGAGGTTGAACAGGTCGTCGAACCGGCGATGAGGAGCATCGCGAGCCCAACGGTGCAGCTTGGTCTGGATCTTCAGTACCCGTCGGCGCGCCTCACATACGGCGTGCTCGAATTCGTCGGTATTCACCGGCGACCACTCCTCCTGATATTCCAGAACTTCCACTGCTGTCTTGCTGGTCCCCTTTGCCCTGCGGCCGCCTCTCGCGACCTCCACGACGGGTCGTCACGCCCGCGACTACTATCAGGACCTCCGCCCCACCCCAGCGCTCCTCGGCCGGACACGGGCCTTCCACCCGAACCGGACCGGCTGCCCGGACCGGGTGGGCGGAGCGCGGGGTGGTTCCCACGTTCACCGAACGATCGATCGGTCAGGGAGGCACCCAGCTCTACCCCGGCAGCATCGGCGCGCCTACGCCGCAGACCTTCGACGCGGCCTCCCCACCGCCGGTCAAAGACGGCTTCGGAGTCAACCACCACCACAAATGCCCTCGCGGGCGTCGCGGTGGAGGCTGTGCACTGCATCCCGGCCCATATCCACCAGATTTGAGCCCGCAGAGAGGTTACGGGGCGTCAACCACTGGTTCGCTTACGCTGTACCTTCTGACCTCGCTCGGCGAGCCCGCGCCGTCTGGCAGTGCCGGCACGCCTCGCCTTTGTCGGGGCCGCTTGCCACCCTCACCGGCGTTCCCCGGATCGGACTGCCCCCAGCTTCTCCCGAGCCGCTGCGACGGCCCGACGGAGACGGTCTCTCACCACCTCTCGATCCATCCTGCGCCTCGTGGCGCACTTGACCGGCGTTCAGGATGAGCATGTTGGCGGCGTTGTCGGTGAGGATGATTGGCGCGGTTTGGTGTTCACGCTGACGCTGTGATGCTCGCGGTGACGGTGACGGTGACGGTGACGGTGACGGTGACGGTGTCGGGCCGGCGGTGGTGTTCACGGCGCCGGGGCAGTGGGTGGGCGTGCGGGATCGCCAGCCCGGCCAGATCGGTCCGGGCGATGTGGCGGTTCAGGTCGGTGCTGCCAGGAGCCGGCCGTGGGCGTGCAGGCCGATCAGGGTCCACAGAGGTTCGTTGAAGCCCAACCGCTGGCGGGCCGAGCATGCGGCCGCGGTCAGGACAGTCAGCGCGTCGCGCAGCGGGCTGGCGGCGCGGGGCAGCTGGTTGAACGTGTCGGGGTCGAGCCGGATGAGGGCCTGGCTGCCGCGCTGCCGCAACCATTGCAGATGAGCGTTGCGCGTGGCGCGGCGCATCCAGCGGCGCACGGTCGACGGTGAGCGGTCCAGCTCGGTGGCGATACGGCGATGTCCGTGGCCGTCGGCCTTGCTGGCCAGGGCGGTGCCGATCACTTCGGTGGTGTCGGCCAGGCGTGGCTGCACGCTGGCCGGCAGCAGAATTTGGGTGCTGGCGCAGCGGGTGCATCGCGCCCGCCTCGGGCGCACGTCGAGGATCTGGGCGCCGAGCCTACGGACGCGCCGGCGGCGGCCGTATCCCCACCGCGTGAGGGTGCCGCCGCACCCGAGGTGCGGACAGCCGATCTCGCCTGCGCCCAGGGCCTGCTCGGCCCACTCGACGGCGCGGACAACGATCATCGGGTGCTCGGGCGACCATGAGGCACCAGGATGGTCTACCACGGTGCGAGCCGGGAAGGGGTCATCTCGTGTTGGCCGCAGGTGCGCGAAACCGCCACTGCGCCAGTCGATCACCCCGGCACGATCGTCCGGCGCCGCGATGATCGCCGAAACGAACCCACACCACCATGGCCCTGGGCACAACCCAGCATCGTCACCACGCCGCCGCGCGAACCCGGCCAAAGCATCCTCACCCCCAGCGCCGGTACCCCTACCCCGACGTGGTCACCCTGAATGCCCGCCAACAACCGCCGAGCCCGAGGGGGTCATCCCCTGGACCGGGCGACAGATGGCCGTTGCCAAGTTCGCGCCTCACCTGCGTAGTGAGTTCGCGATCCACCGCTGGGACATCGCCGGCGACGATGAGATCGGTTGGCAACTATTAGCTCGACCTGAACTCACCGAGCACGCAGTCACCGTGCTTGGCCGGTTATTACTAGGGTGGCCGAAACTAATGCGCTTGTCTTGAGTTTTTCTACGGCGTAACGTTCGCTGTGTCCGCTCCACTTGTGCAGGAATGATGTCCTGACCAGCCACGTTGGTGGTACAGCCGGTCATCGGAACGACCGGACTTCGGCGCAGCGGGTTGCGGCGGTCCGTCGCAGGTTCTGCGTGAGCTTGCGCTGATTCAGGGAGCCACAGGACTCGGCGGTCAGAAAGCGAAGCCGCCGAGGCCGGCGTCGGACCGCCCACTCGACACCCCCATGACCGCAGGCGAACCGCCTAACCGGACCCCGACCTCGGCGGTCTGAGGCCGGCCTCATTAGAAGCGGGCGCGAAGATGGACCCGCTGGCCGGGCGGAACTTCGCGGTCCGCTTGCGCGCCCAAGGCGCCAAAGATTTGCGGGTGGTGATCGACGAGGGCCAAGCCGGCCTCGAACTGGTCGCTGACGACAGCACCGAGCCCGACGCCGAGGCCCGCACCTTGATCATGTGGGGACGGAGACCCGAAAAATGCGGAAATTTTCGCAGCTACATGCCCGCCCCGATGCTGGCCAGGATGCAGATATTGCTATCCGGATACTGATCCCACAGCAGACACCGACGTAGCGCTTCGGAACGTATTGAACCGCCGCCATTCCGATCGGTAAACGTCAACGATTTGCCAATGGTAGGCAGAGAGCACATTACCGCCGCGCGAGCAAAGTGAGGTGTTTGCGCCCATTGCCCCAATTACGCGAGCAGTCGGGGCGCGCACGCTGAGGATGGTAATGGATGCCGTGGTCGGATAGGACAATTCGAGTTATTGAAGCTTGATTGTAGACGCGGAAGCGGGACAAATTAGCCGGATCACGTTCTCAGCCATCGGAGCTCACTACCAAAGACCAGCTGCCGAAGAGTTTTCGTCAGGTCCTCTGCTGGGCGGCTCGCTCGTAGACGAACAGGTCAATAATTGTGGAATCTGTTGTGGTGATGGGTGATTGGCTGCCGGAATCGTCTATATCGGTGAGACGGGTGGGGCGGGCAGGGTCGCGGCGGCGATGTCGCGGTAGGCGGGGATGCCGAGGCTGACGGCCCTGGAGTGGCGGGCACCTGCCGCGAGCTTGTTGTTCGCCTCGGCGAGGCTGACCTTGAGGCCTTCGGCCTCGCCGACCCAGCCTTCGCGCTTGGCTTCGGCGATGCGGGCCAGGAGGTTGTCGCGGATGTCGGCGAGCCGGCCACGCTGGGCTGGGTCGATCCTTAGGAGCGGGCACCGGATGCTGTGCTCGTGAATGCAACTGGTGCCGTATGCCCGGCCGCAGTCGCCGAGCGCGACCCGCCGGCGCTCGAAGTGGCCGAGGAACTCCTCCCACTCCTGCTCGGTGGGAGACCTGTATTCCTCACTGGGGCGGCGCTCGCGCCGGCGGGCAATGAACGCCCGGTGGCCGCGGATGACTTCCGCGGGATAGGCGGTTTTGTAGCCCATTGTGGTGTTGATGTCGTTGTGGCCGAGTATCAGCTGGGCGATGTGCGGCGGCATCCCGTTCAGGATGGCGTCGGTCGTGAAGAGCCTCCGGAAGTCGTGAGGCTGGAAGTCCAGCGGCTTCCCGTTGGTGCCGGTGATGCCGGACGCGGCGAGCGCGGCGTGGATGAGGTCGCGGATCCCGTCGGCGGGGATGGGGCGGTTCTCCAAGCCGATGACGCGCTGGAACAGCAGCGGCATCGGCGGGTTCCAGGTGTGCTCGTGGGGGTCGTAGGCGGTGACCAGGGGGACGGCGCCGTCTGCGCCGCGGATGCGGGTGATGATCGCGGACAGGACGTCGGCGAGCTCCGGGTCGATGACAAGGAGCCTTTCCTGGTCGAACTTGGACGGGGCGATCGACGGCAGCGGGATCAGCTCGCCGGAGTCCGGGGTCCGGTACTGGACCAGGCTGTGGTGCGAGAGCTCGGTCAGTTCCTCGGCCCTGATCCCGGTGTGGCGGAGCACTTCGATGGCGACCCAGCCCCAGAACGCGCTGGCTTCCTCGTGGATCAGTTCCCGGCGCTTCCCGGTGTTTAGGTTTTCGGCCCAGAGCCGGGCTGACGAAGTGCCCGGTCGGTGCATCCGGGCCCGGCGCAGGGTGTGCCCAGCGGCGGTGAACGTCTCGCCGGGCGGGGGTGGCGCGGGCCGCCTCCAGCCGAGCCGCGGTGTCCTTGCGGTGCTGGTCGATGGCGGCGATGAAGGCTGGCAGCACGGGGAGCCGTTCCCGGGTCCGGGCGTCCATGCGGGCCTTGGTCCGCGATTTCTGCTTCTTGTGCTGGATGTCGCTGCCGCGGATGGGGCAGGGAACGGCCCATGGCCCCCAGCGGGCCGGCTCGTCCAGTGCCCACTGAGCGAGGTCGAGGTAGAACCCCCGGACGGCCGTCAGGATTCCGGCGCCCGACTGTCTGTCCTGGATGCGCTTCTTCCACCCGGCAGCGATGTCGGGGGGCAGCTTCAGCGAGCTGATGCCTGGGTGGTGGTCTTCCAGGTCTTTCCAGAACCACAGGCCCAGCGTCGAGGCCAGGCCGGTGAGGGTGCTGTAGTCGATACCGGGCTGGCGTTCGCGCAGGTAGTCCACGAGCAGGTCGCGGACGGGCCGGCAGGACAGATCGTAGCGGTCGATGAGCTGGGCGGGGGTGAGCTGCCCGGCGAACCTGGCGTCGATTATTCGGACCGTGACCGGCGCACCGGGTGGAAATACCCCGGCTGTGTGCAAGAACTCGTAGAAGAACGGGGAGTGCATGCTAGTCCCGTCGTCGTATACCCGCATGAAGCACTCCAGCAGTTGCATGCAGTCGCCGGGGGTGACGTAGGCGACCGTCCCGCCCTTGGCGGCCATGATCATGGCGACCCGCTCGATCGCCGAGCCGAACATGGGTGTGGCGAGGCCGCGGGCCTTCGCCAGTTCCCGCAGAGCCGCGATCCCGGCGGGGTCGCGGGTCCGGCCCATTTCCCGCCAGAGCTGGCGCGGGGATCCGGTGGCCAGCAGCCAGGGCAGGCCAGGGCGCAGGACGTCGCCGCCGATCAGCTGGACCAAGCCGCCGCCGAGCGTCGCGCGGCTGCGCTCGCCCGGCACCGGGTGGCCGGCGCCGCCGAGGTCGGCCAGAAGCTGATCCCGCCAGTCAGTCCTCCCGTCGGCGCCTGCCCCGGACGCTTCCCAGCGTTCCTGCCACGTCGTCCCCGGGTGCAGCCCGAGCCAGTCAAGGATCTTCAGCATGGCCCGCTTCCGCCAGTCCTGTCTCTTCGCTTCCTCGGCCGCGAAGGGCGGGGCGAGCATCCGTCGCATCACCGTGAACCGGTCCGCGGCAGTTGCGTCCCACGACGCCGGGACCGGCCGCGGCGGGAACTTCCCATCACCGCCAGGGCCTCGGCGCCGAGCTGCCGGGCGGCCGCCACAGGCGGCGCCGCGACGGTCACCAGCGGCCTTTTCCGAACAGCGCGTCCAGGCTCTTAGCGCGGTAACCTGGCCCCGGCCCCAGAAGCGCGGCCGGCCTGGGCTCCGTCTGCCGCCGGTAGTGGGCCAGCGTGCCCGCGATGACGTCCTCGGGGGTCGGGTTGACGTAGACCTGCGTCGACGTGAGCGAAGCGTGGCCGAGGATCCACTGCACGTCGGTGATCGGGACGTCCGGGTCCCGGGCGAGCCGGTAGGCGGCAGTATGGCGCAGCGCATGGAGCGACCACCCCGCGCCAACGGCCGCGTTCGCCCGGTCGAACATCGCCCTGGCCGCGTGATAAGACAGTGGCCGGAACGGCCTGCGCGGCGTCCACCACAACGGATCGTCCGGCCCGGACGGCGCCAGCCCATGCATCTCCTGCTGGTAAAGGCGCAGCCACACGAACGCGTCCGGCGACGCCGGGAGCTGCTGCACGGCCCGAGAACTCTTGCGGGGTCACGGTGATTAGCTGCTGTCCGGGGTCAGCGCCGGAGCGCACAACGCCGAGGAGCTCCGACGCCCGGGCGCCGGTCGAGACCCAGAACGCGACGAGGGCCCGGTCCCGGTGCAAGGGCAGCCGAGTGAACAGCTCGTTGAACACCGAGTCCGGGATCTGCCTCGGGCCCGACGGGGGACCCTCGGCCGGAACAGGCCGGACTTCTGCAGCGGGAACGGGTCCATCGGGTTGTGATGCGCATACGGCCGCCCCGGCCTGACCAGTGGGAACGGATTCACGATCGGCCCGGTCCCGGCCTCCAGGTGATAGGGAACCTTGCTCAATGACCCCGCTTTGGTCGACCTTCTCAAGATCCTCGGCCTCAGCCCCGGCAGTCTCCTCAGCCTCACTAGCCTCGAAACCGCATTGAACGGTGACACCGTGGGCAGTTTGCTGGGCGGTCAAACCCTGAACGAAAGCCTTGCCAACATCCTGACGGCCCTGGGTGTCGGCGACGTCACGCCGAGCGGTCTGACCATTGGTGGTTGCTGCAAGATCTGGGCTTCGCCAGCTCGACCGGTGACCTGACGCTGGGCGGCCTGCTGAACCAGCTGGGTAATCCCATCCTCGGCCTGAACATCACCGATCTGCTGAATGGCTTGAACGTGGGTGATCTGCTCAAGGACCTCGGGCTTGCCCACCTGCACATAGATCTGTCCAATTTGGGCGACCTATCCGGGCTGACCCTGGGCGCCCTGCTCGGTGATCTCGGCTTGGGCGATCTGGCCAGCGTCAGCGTGGAGCCGTTCGGCGGCATGCTCACCGAGCTGGTGGACGTCGTGCTGCAGCAGATCCTGACGGCGCTGGGTATGTAGGTCCGCGGCTGCGCTCAGCCGTAGGCCTGCACCGGCGGGCACGAGCACACCAGGTTGCGGTCGCCGTAGGCGTTGTCGATGCGGCGCACCGGCGGCCACACCTTGGGCCGGAAGTCGCGGCCCAGCGGGTAGGCGGCGACCTCGCGGGTGTACGGGTGCTCCCACTTGTCCACCACCAGGCACTCGGCGGTGTGCGGGGCGCCGCGCAGCGGGTTGTCCTCGACCGGCCACTCCCCCGCGCCCACTCGGTCGATCTCGGCGCGAATCGCGATCATCGCCTCGCAGAACGCGTCGATCTCGGCCAGGCTCTCGCTTTCGGTGGGCTCCACCATCAGCGTGCCGGCCACCGGGAAACTCATGGTCGGAGCGTGAAAGCCATAGTCCGCCAAGCGTTTTGCGACGTCGTCCACGGTCACGCCGGTGGACTTGGTGATCGCCCGCAGATCCAGGATGCACTCGTGGGCGACCATGCCGTTCTCGCCGGTGTAGAGCACCGGGTAGTACTCGTCGAGCCGGCGGGCGATGTAGTTGGCCGAGGCGATCGCAACCAGCGACGCGGCCCGCAGGCCGTCCGCGCCCATCATCCGGACGTAGGCCCAGGTGACCGGCAGAATCGACGCCGACCCGTACGGCGCCGACGACACCGGCTGGCCCCGCGGCAGTTCGGGCGCATACGGATGCCCGGGCAAAAACGGCGCCAGATGCGAGCGTGCCACCACCGGCCCGACCCCCGGACCGCCGCCGCCGTGTGGGATGCAGAACGTTTTGTGCAGGTTCAGGTGGCTGACGTCGCCGCCGAACTTCCCGGGCCGGGCCAGCCCGACCAGCGCGTTGAGGTTGGCGCCGTCGACGTACACCTGCCCGCCGGCCTCATGAACAGCGGCGCAGATCCCGGCGATATCGTGCTCGTACACGCCGTGCGTGGACGGATAGGTGATCATCAGCGTCGACAGCCTCTCGGCGTGTTCGCTGATCTTGGCGCGCAGATCGTCGAGGTCGACGTTGCCTTCTAGACCGGGTTCGTCGCGGCAGGCCACCACGACGACCCGCATGCCGGCCAGCGCCGCGGACGCGGCGTTGGTGCCGTGCGCGCTGGACGGGATCAGGCAGGCGTCACGCTGCGGTTCGCCCCGGCTGGCGTGGTAGGCGTGGATCGCCGAGAGGCCCGCGTATTCGCCCTGCGAGCCCGCGTTGGGTTGCAGCGAGACCGCGTCGTAGCCGCTGAGTTGGGTCAGCCAGCTGCCCAACTGGTCGATGAGCGCGCGGATACCCGCGGTGTCGGAGGCCGGGGCGAACGGGTGCAGCCGGGCGAACTCCGGCCAGGTGATCGGTTCCATCTCGGCGGCAGCGTTCAGTTTCATCGTGCAGGAGCCGAGCGGAATCATGCTGCGGTCCAAGGCAAGGTCTTTGTCCGCCAGCGCACGCAGATACCGCATCATCGACGTTTCGGTGCGATATCGGGTGAACGCGGGATGGGTGAGGAACTCCGATGTGCGGGTCGCGATGTCGGTGCGGGCGGGCTTGGCGGCCGATACAGCGAAAGCCTCCAGGACCGCTGCGACGTGCTCGCCGGTAGTCACTTCGTCGCAGGCCACCGACACGTGGTCGGCGTCGACGCGCCACACGTTGATGCCGCTGGCCTTCGCGGCGGCGACCACCTCGTCGGCGCGTCCGGGCACTCGGGCCAGCACGGTGTCGAAGTACGCGTCGTGCACCAGCGCGTCGCCGAGCGCGGCGGCGATCGTCTCGGCATGGGCGTGCACCCGCCGCGCGATCCCGGTCAGGCCGTCCGCGCCGTGGTAGCTGGCATACATCGCGGCCATCACGGCCAACAGCACTTGGGCGGTGCAGATGTTGCTGGTCGCCTTGTCCCGACGGATGTGCTGTTCGCGGGTCTGCAGCGCCAAGCGGTAGGCCGGTGAGCCGTCGGCGTCGATGGAAACACCGACCAACCGGCCGGGCAGTTGGCGGGCATGGCTGGCGTGCACCACCAGGTAACCGGCATGCGGACCACCGAAGCCCATTGGCACACCGAATCTTTGGGTGTTACCGAAAGCGACGTCGGCGCCGATCTCTCCGGGCGGGGTGAGCAACGTCAGCGCTAACAGGTCCGCGCCGATGGCCACCAATGCACCGCGCTCGTGTGCCTGCGACACCAGTGCAGACCAGTCGGTGACCCGGCCGCTGGCGCCGGGAAGTTGCGCGATGACGCCGAAAAACTCGCCGTCCGGCAGGCCGTCACGCAGGTCGGCGGTGACGATTTCGATGCCCAGCGGCTCGGCGCGGGTGGCCAGCACCGCGGCGGTCTGAGCGAACACGTCAACGTCGACGGCCAGCCGGGTGGCGCTGTTTTTGACCGCGCGGTGCATCAAGGTCATTGCTTCGGCGGCCGCCGTGCCCTCGTCGAGCATCGATGCGTTGGCCACCTCGAGCCCGGTCAGGTCGGCCACCATGGTCTGGAAGTTCAGCAGGGCTTCCAGCCGGCCCTGGCTGATCTCCGGCTGGTACGGGGTGTAGGCGGTGTACCAGGCCGGGTTCTCCATGATGTTGCGCAGCAACACCGGTGGCGTAACCGTGTCGTAGTAGCCCTGCCCGATCATCGACACCGCGTCGGTGTTGGTATCGGCCAACGCCCGCAACTCGGCCAGCGCCTGCGCTTCGCTGGCGGGCGGGGGCAGCCGCTCCAGGCCGGGCGCGGCGCCGCTGTCGGTCAATTTGTCGAGGATGCCGGCGGGCACCGCGCGGCGCGCCAACTCTTCCAGCGAGTTGACACCGATGACTTCGAGCATGGCCGCGACGGCGTCGCTATCCGGGCCGATGTGGCGGTTGGCGAAAAGGGCATTGGTGTAGTCGGACAATCTGGCGGACTCCTGACCTAAGGCGGAACTGCACTTCTGGTGCGTTCCTCTCCCTCTGTCGTCTACCCGGTCCGGGCGCCTGAGAGATTCGACATGCGCAACCGCTGCGACGTCTTTCCCCGTGGGCGGGCGACCCCGGTGCACGGTCGCCGCTTTCCAGAGGCATCGAGGTCTGACGCGGTCCGGATGCCTGAGAGGTTGACGGAGAGGTGTTGCTCCTTCGGCGTCCGTGGCTGGCAACCACGGAACTCTCCCGCGCAAGCGCGATGCACTGCCGATGCTACCTGCTGATTGCGGCCGCCCGAACCTCGCCGCGAGCACGCGTGTCTGTACGCCGACACGCCGTGACGCGTGGCATTATGGAGCACCCTCGCGCCGGAAAGGCGCGCTTCGGGCTAACCGATCTTGCGGTCGCGGTGCTTGCGGCGGGAGGCGAGCTCGTCTTCCGGCGTGGCGATCGACTCGCCACCGTCAGCACGCTCGCCGGGAAAATCGGCAATAGCGCCGGTCAGCTCCCGCATCGCTCCGGAGACGGCGATGCCGAACACGCCCTGTCCCCCTTGCAGCAAGTCGACGACCTCCTCGGCCGAGGTGCACTCATAGACCGTGGTGCCGTCGGAGAACAGCGTGATATTAGCCAAATCCTGCACGCCGCGCTGGCGCAGGTGGTCGACGGCAACGCGGATGTTGTGCAACGAGATGCCGGTGTCTAGCAACCGCTTGACGATCTTGAGCACCAGAATGTCTTTGAATGAATACAGCCGTTGGCTGCCCGATCCTGCCGCGCTGCGAATCGATGGCACCACCAGCGATGTACGCGCCCAGTAGTCCAGCTGGCGGTAGGTGATGCCGGCGATTTGGCAGGCGCTCGGGCCCCGGTAGCCGACCAATTCATCGGGCGCCGAGTCGTCGGGGAACAAGCCGGCTTGCACAGGTTCGCGGACGGCTGGTTCCGGGCGGCTCGCTGCGGTGTCGTCGATCGTGATGGCGGACTCGAGGCCCAATTGGTCGTGACGTGGTTGGTCTCCCACGATGCTTCCTCTCGCCGATCACGCTCGTTACGGGCTGCCGGTAGCCGCGATTGCTCAGCCGAGTGCTTGTGAGCATACGCTTTTCGACACGCTGTGGTGTTCAGGAAACTAATCCGGTACTAATACAAGTCGAGATCAAAGTATGGCGGTCGTAGCGATGACTCCACGCTATCCAACGGGCGTGTCGAGGTCGAACCGGCAGATGAGACGCATCCGTAATGTTGGGAACGCGTCTCTACCGAGACCCTAGGTGGCCTTGAAATCGTCCGGCGACACGCTGTCCAAAAACTCTTTGAATTTCTCTACCTCATCCTCGCGGACCGCGGTGGAGGGCTCGTCGTCGCTCTCGTCGGGAATCAGCAGGCCCGCCTCTGCGAGCACCGCCTCCTCGACATAAATCGGGACGCCGACCCGCAACGCGATGGCCACCGAGTCTGACGGCCGCGCTGAAACGGTGATGTTGCGATCGAAGATCAGATCGGCGTAGAACGTTCCTTCTTGCAAGTCCACGATCCGCACCTCTTTCAGCGAATGGCCAAGTGCGGCAATCAGGTCGCGAATCAAGTCGTGCGTCAGTGGGCGGGGTGGCTCGACTCCCTGCTGTTCAAGGGCGATCGCTGCGGCCTCGGATTGGCCGATCCAGATCGGCAGGTACCGGTCACCGTTGGCTTCGCGGAGCAACAGCACCGGCTGGTTCTGCGGCTGCTCGACGCGAATGCCGACGACGCGAACTTCACCCATCTGTGTCTGCCCTCCGCACGTGCTGCCGTGTCCCTGCCAGACTTGGCCCGACGCCGCGGTGGAAGACCAAGCCGCCGAACCAAGCCCTCGAGGAGAAAGTCTAGTCCTTTAACGGTGTAGAACGCCGCGCACGGCCGACTTGATCAACGACGTGTGCAACGTGATTGCCAGCGCGGCAACTTCCCGTGCCAGGTCATCGGCGCGGTCACGGGCACCGGTCTTGCCGGCCTTGACAAGCGGGCCGGCGATTTGCGCGATCAGGTCGGATTGCCGATCGGCGGCCGAGCGGAATGCCCTCAGGTGGCGTGGTTCGACGCCGTACTCGCCGAGGGCGCGGGCACACTGCAAAATCACCACTGCGTGCTCGTCGAAAAACCCGCCCGGCCCGGTGGTGATCACCCCCGCCTTGAGCAGCGCGGTCAACAGTTCGGCATCTACTCCGGAACATTCGAGCAAATCCTGGCGGCTCAGCCGGCTGCGGCTGGGTTCCGCTGCCGCCGGGTCCGAGCCCGGCGCAGCATGCACGCCGCTGCCCACCGACACCAATCGCGGTACACCATAAGGTGATCCGGCGACCGGCAACTCGCCATCGGGCTGAGCGTCCAGCTGGGCTTTGATCACTTTCAGCGGCAAGTACTGGTCGCGCTGAGCGGTCAGGACGAAGCGCAGCCGGGCGCAGTCGTAAGCGGTGAATCGGCGATAGCCCGATGCCGCGCGCTGCGGCGTGACGAGACCCTCGGCCTCCAAGAAACGGATCTTGGAGATCGTGACGTCCGGAAAGTCTGGCCGTAGCAGGTCGAGGACCGCTCCGATCGACATCCCGGCCAGCGCGGGGGTGTCGGGCGCGGTCACTAGCTTCCGTGCCCTCCGTCGTCGCTGACCTTCGGGCCCGTCAAGAAGACCAGACGGAATTTGCCGATCTGAACCTCGTCGCCGTTTACCAGCACCGCCGAATCGACAGGCTCCCGGTTGACGTACGTGCCGTTGAGGCTGCCTACATCGACGACCTGAAACTGGTCGGACTCCAACCGGAATTCCGCGTGCCGCCGGCTGACGGTGACGTCGTCGAGGAAGATGTCGCTGTCGGGATGGCGGCCGGCGGAGGTGGTCGGCTGATCGAGCAGGAAGCGAGACCCGGCGTTCGGTCCCCGTTTGACGACCAGCAACGCCGAACCGACCGGCAGTCCCTCGACGCCCGAGACCGCAGTCTCAGCACCCCCTTGTGCGGGCACGTCCAGTTCATTGAGGAAATCGGCGCGGAAGACCGATGTGGTCTCCGCGGTGACTTCATCAGAAATCTGGTCGTTGTCCTTCTCTGTCACCCGCTGCTCCTAACTGGCCGCTGCTGCGTTGTCTGCTTGGGTCCGCTCGACCGGCTTCCCACCCGCCTCGACCGTCGATGTGTCGACCGTACCGCGCACCCGAGCCCAATGTGCCGTCCCCCGCCGGATCGGCGGACGCGTCTGCCCCCACCGCGACAGACACCGCCGTCGGCGGGCCCAATGCCCGGCTCCTCCTCACGCCGCTCCACGGCGCGCATCGTCGCCGCGCGGGGAACCATAACAAGGGTCATTCGGCCAGTGTGGCCCGGTAGGCTTCGGCGTCCAGCAGGGCCGCGAAGTCCTGCTCGAAGGACTGACCGTCGACTTCCAGTTCGATCAGCCAGCCGGCGCCGTAGGGATCGGAATTGACCAGCTGTGAGTTGCCGTCGAGATCGCTGTTGACGGCAGCGACTTTGCCCGAAACGGGTGCGAACAAATCGGACACCGACTTTGTCGACTCCACTTCGCCGAAGGACTCTCCTGCGGTGACGTCAGTACCGACATCGGGCAGCTGGACAAACACGACATCGCCCAGCGCCGACTGCGCGAAGTCGGTGATGCCGACCCGAACGGTGTTGTCCCCGGTCAGGCGAATCCACTCATGGTCGGCGGTGTAGTGCAAGTCGGGCGCGATTTCGCTCACTGTGTTCCTGTTCTTCTTCAGACGTTACTCACTTGACTGGCTGAGCGTATTGGCGCTGTTTTGGTTGCCGCAAGGCGGTGATGTCGACTTTGTCGCTCTGTTGGACCGACATGGTGCCACCGACGCGTTTGACGCTGTCCACCGCGCCGCCGGGAATGTTCATCGCCGCTGCCAGTGTCGGCGGATCACCAATGGCCAGAACCGAATACGGCGGCATGAGAGTTTTGCCGTCGACGCTCAGCGCGCCGGGGGCGCCGAGGACCCGGGTGTCGACGCCGACTCGCACCGCCTGATGCCCGTCGCCGATCTGGATCGCCTCGGCGCCGGCCGCCCGCAACTCGTTGATCACGTCGAGCGTCGCCTCAGGCGCCACACCAGGCCCGGGGTCCTCGATCCGGACGGTGACGCCCGGACCGGTGGCCCCGACGGTGCCGATCAGGATTGACAGCGCGGCAAGCCTGGCCTGCGCATTCTGAATGGCAGCCTGATCGTTACTGCCCGATGCCCGCAACGCGGACAAGGTTTGCTGCAGCTCGGCGACTTCGGTGCTCAGCGTCGCTTCGCGCTGGTGCAATGAATCCAGCAACACCAGCAGGTCGGCCGGGCGGGCAGTGTCCAACGAGTCCCCGGAGTTGTTCTGGCGAACCTGGGTGGCGATGGCAACACCGAGCAGCAGGCACAGCAATACCGCCAGCGCGCCAAAGATCGTGCGGCCGCGGCGGAGCACGCCGAGAATTCCCCGTGGCTGCAGCTCGCCGATGTCGGGTCGCCGACGATGCGGCGGCAGCTCATGTCGGCCGTGCCGCGCAGCCTCGTCGGCGCCGCGTTCATGTTGCTGCGCGGTTTCGTCGGCTTTGGGCTCCGACTCGTTGCCTTGCGGCGTGCCTTCGGGTTTGGGGTTGTTCACGTCGGTCTCATCTGCGTTACGCTCCGAACAGCCGGCGCCGCAGCGCGGCGGCATTACCGAAGATGCGGATGCCCAGTACGACGATGATCGCGGTCGACAGCTGTGTGCCGACGCCCAATTGGTCGCCGACATAGACGACCAGTGCGGCCACCAACACGTTGAACACGAACGACACCACGAAAACTTTCGGGTCGAAAATCCGCTCCAGATAGGCTCGTAACCCGCCGAACACCGCGTCGAGCGCGGCAACGACCGCGATCGGCAAGTACGGCTGGACAACTTCCGGCACGCTGGGGTGGAAGGCCAAACCCAGCACGATCCCGACGACCAGCGCCGCGATACCGATCATCGCTGCTCTGCTCCCCTCGCCGGCATTATCGACGCAGCGCTTCTTGCCATCAGAATGTTCAGCACTAGGACCCAACCTTCTTGGCGAACTTGACATCTCGGGCGGCCCCGGCGGGCAGCATAAGGCCGTCACGTGCGCTGACGTCGACACCGACGCCGTAAGATGCCTCCAAGAGCCGTAGCCGGCGCAGGCCGGGACTGCTGTCGAAAACCTCCTGCATGGAGTGCGGGGGTCCGACTGCCAAGACAGTGTATGGGCTGCTGATCGGATTATTGTCAACCAGGATGGCGCCGCCCGCCTGCCGGATCGTCGCGTTTGGCCCGATCCGGACGCCGCCGACAGAGATCGCTTCAGCGCCGCTGGCCCACAACGAATTGACCACCAGTTGAAGATCCCGGTCGAGAATGATCTGCCGACTGCCGGCCACCCGCTGCTTGGACACGTCGGAAAGGTTCGGGGCCAAGCCGGGGTCGGTGACCGTCAGGCTCAGACCTGGACCGGTGACCGGGGTGCTGGCGGCGGCCAGGCTGAGCCGGTCGAGGTTGGCGAGCAGTCGCTGACCCGTGGCATTTTCGGCCAGTGCTCGCCGCTGAACGTCGTCGCGTTGCGCGGTGAGCGCGTTCCGGCGTGCGGCTAAGTCGCTTGTTGTCGCCTCCTCCGATCGCACGCTGCCGGCCAGCACTCGTTGGGCGGCGCTGACCCCCGGCGCGACCAGCCGGGCCTGGGCCACAGCCGCGGCGAAGACCGTGGCCACCAGCAACGCCGCCAAGGCCTGCCAGACCCAGTTGGAAACGCGGGCACGACCGGTCTGCGGCGCGCCGGGGCGGTCTCGCTTGGCCGCGGCGGCTGCGTAACCGGGGTCGAGGTGTTCGGAGAGCAGGGCCCGCAGCAGCGACGGCACCGGAATGCGCTGCGGTCGCCCCGCCTCGTGTGCGTTGATGCCCGCGTGTGGGTCGTAACCGCCGAGCGTTTGGTCAACCATCGGCATCTGCCCTACGCGCCAGCGGCTTTTGGCGACCGGGCCGCACCGGGGGCAGTCGTCGCATCATCAAAACCACCTGCATCGCATACAGCACGAACGACCACAGGTACATGTACAGGCCCCAGATCAAAAACGCCCAGCCGCAGGCCAGCACGACCCGACTCCACAACGCGTCCCATTGCCCCAGCAGGACCAGCGGAAACGCCGACATCAGGCTGAACGTCGCGGCCTTGCCGATATAAAGCACCGGCAGCGCGGTGAATCCGCGGGTGCGCAGCAGGGGCAACTCCGCAGCCAGCAGCAGATCGCGCGCCAGCAGGGCGGCGATAATCCACCACGGGATGATGCCGCGGAACCCGAACACGATCGGAACAGTCACCATGTAGAGCCGGTCAACCGCCGGATCCAGCAGCTCCCCTAGCTTCGATGACTGGTTGAGCAGCCGCGCGATCTTGCCGTCGGCCCAGTCCGATGCGCCGCTGAACACCAAGACGGTCACCGCCCAGGCATTGGCGTGGGCAACAAGCAGCAGGTAGATGAAAACCGGGATCAGCGCCAGACGGATCCCGCTGAGCACATTGGGCACCGTCAGCAGCCGGTCGCGGGAAGCCGCGCGCTCTGCATCGTCGCCGAGGGGACTCATGTGCGCCGCTCCTCAGCATCGCTGCGCTCTGCATCGTCGCCGAGGGGACTCATGTGCGCCGCTCCTCAGCATCGCTGCGCTCTGCATCGTCGCCGAGGGGACTCATGTGCGCCGCTCCTCAGCATCGCTGCGCTCTGCATCGTCGCCGACGCGGCTCATGAGGCGTGACCTTAGCTCGCCGCGGCCTCAGCGGAAGATGCCGGGCAGGCTCAGCGCGGAAAGCGAGTCGTCAGACAACGGGTTGTCGTGCACCATGTACGTCCACGTCGATGTCGGCCGGGCCAGCTTGGACAAGTCCACGCCAGGCTCGTCCTCGATCGTCGGCGAGGTTTCGAAAGTCTGCTGGGCTGCTTCGATCGCGTCGGCGGCTAGGGATGCGAAGGCGTCCACGGCCATCCGGTGGAATTCGTCCAGCGGGTTCTGCCGCCCCAGGGCGCGCAGGTGGATGCTTTCCCGGATGTCGGCAAGGTAGGCGAGGTGGTCAGCCCAGCCACGGTCGAGGTGATACAGCATGATCAGCCGGCAGATCGTTTCCAGGCGGTCGTCCGGCAGAGTCTCGGAGAGCTCCTCATAGCGCTCGGGCGCCAGCTCGGCCAGCTCCTCGCGAGCGGTGGCAGTGCTGAGCAGGGTGTTGCGGCGCTCGACGACGATCGCGCGCTGCTGAGCGATCAACTGGTTGTAGCGCCAGGTGTTTGCATGGACGTCTAGCAGCCGTCCCTCGGCGACCCGCTGAGCGTGCTCCAGCAGTCCGGCCGCCTTGGAGCTGAGGATGCGGCCGTCCTCGTCGGTCTGCGTGGGCAGCTTGTTGGGGTCGAGGTTGGCGGCGGCGACGTCGTCCTCCCAGCTGGAGAAGAACACCGTCGACCCCGGATCGCCCTGGCGGCCGGCGCGTCCGCGCAGCTGGTTATCCAACCGCTCGGTGCTGTGTCGGCCGGTGCCGATCACGTGCAACCCACCCAGCTCGACCACCTCTTTTTTCTCAGGGGCATGGTCGCTTATGTCCGAGCCGCCGAGCCGGATATCGGTGCCGCGGCCGGCCATTTGGGTCGAGACGGTGACGGCGCCGAGCTTGCCGGCCTCGGCGATCACTGCCGCCTCCTCGGCGTCGTTCTTCGCGTTGAGCACTACCGCGGGAACGCCGCGACGCTGGAGCCGCTCGTGCAGCTCTTCGGATTCGGCCACGTCATGGGTGCCGACCAACACCGGCTGCCCGGTCTCGTGCACGGCGGTGATGTGGGCGATGAGCGCGTCGTTTTTCGCCGCAGCGGTGATGTAGACCCGGTCCGTCTCGTCCTCGCGGATGTTCGGCGCGTTCGGCGGTATCGGGGAAACGCCGAGCTTGTAGAACTGCCTCAGCTGCTCGCCGGCCGCCAGCGCTGTGCCGGTCATGCCGCACACCGTCGGATACCGGTTAATCAGCGCCTGCACAGTGATGGTGTCGAGCACTTCGCCGGTTTCGGTGGTCTCGATGCCCTCCTTGGCCTCGACCGCCGCCTGCAGACCGTCGGGCCAGCGTTGCAGCTGGGCGATGCGGCCGCGGGAAGCGTTGATCAAATGCACCGCGTCGTCGCGGACGATGTAGTGCACGTCGCGGTGCAGCAGGACATGCGCGTGCAGCGCGACGTTGACCTCGGTGAGCGTGGTGCCGACATGCTCTTCGGAGTACAAATCGATTCCGCCGAGCCGCTTTTCGACTTTGTGTGCTCCGGCCTCGGTCAGGTGGACGTTGCGGCTGTCGGCGTCGGTGTCGTAGTCCTCGCCGGCCTCTAGCTCACCGGCCAGCCGAATGATCTCCAGCCGCGGGGTCTCCCGATGGCTGGTTCCGGCCAGCACCAGCGGGACCAACGCCTCGTCGACCAGCACGGAGTCGGCCTCGTCGATCATGGCCACGTCCGGGTTCGGCGACACCAGGTCGGCGACATCGGTGACCAGCTGGTCGCGCAGCACGTCGAACCCGATCTCGTTGACCGAGGCGTAGGTGACATTGCACTTGTAGGCCGCGCGACGCTCGTCGGCCGTCGATTCAGCAGTGACCCAGCCGACGGTCAGGCCCAGCGCCTCCAGCAGCGGACCCATCCACTCGGCGTCGCGGCGGGCCAGGTAGTCGTTGATCGTGACGACGTGAACGTGCCGGCCGCCCAACGCGTACCCCGCCGCGGCGATCGCTCCGGCCAGAGTTTTGCCTTCGCCGGTCGCCATTTCGATCACGTCGCCGGCCAGCATGCGCAGCGCCCCGAGCAGCTGCACATCGAACGGCCTTAGCCCAGTAGAGCGTTCGGCTGCTTGCCGCGCGATGGCGAGGAACTGCGGGATGTCGTGCGCCTCGGCGAGGTCGTCGAGGTCGAGCAATCCCGCGGCTTTGCGCAGCTGCTCGTCGTCGAGGTCGGCGGCCTTCTCGTCGTACTCCGCTGACGCGCTGACTTGGGTTAGTGAACGATTTTGATTCTTCTCGGCGCTGGCGCCGAGCAGCCGCCAGAATCGGCTACCGAGGCGCCCCGCCGAAGGGCTGGTGGTCTTTGGCACAGAACAACGGTACGCGGAAGCGCGGCGATAAAGGCGACCAGCGTGGCGATGCACCGACCACGTCGATCCAGCGTTTCACCGCCTCCTGGTGCTCTGGGCGGGCCACCTCGGCGAGGTCGTCGAGCATGCGGGCGACCCTTTCGGGTACCTGCACCTCATCGGACCCGTAGTGCCAGACTTCGGTCATCGTCATATCGAGCAGGTCAGAAAATTGGTAGCGCGGCATCACCAATCGCACCGCTCGATCCGGCCCGCATACCGCCTCCGGGGCCGGCGGACGAGTCGCGAGCCGCCGAAACAGAGTGTGCAGCGCATCCAAGGCCCGGCAGGCCGTGGTCGGGTCGTTCGTACTCGGCGACAGAGCCCGATCGGCGACGTCGGTCAACTGCCGGAAGCCGAACGCCAGATCTTGCTCGGGGGCCCGTTCGGCCCCCAAGACCAGTTGCTTATTCGCCCGTTTGACCAGGTGGTCAACGTCGTCGGGCTCACCGTGGAGTGTGAACAGCTTTGCCCCTTCCGGAACGTAATCTCCCTGCCGGTGCTCTACCACGATCACACACTGTGCTTGCCCCGCCAGTTCGACCAGCCCGGACTCGTTGACCCCGATCAGCAGGCCTTCGCGTGACGCCTCGACCACGCGTGCCGGAGCCGACAGACGATCAAACTCCTTGGGCTGGACCGGGTCGGTGGGATATATGCGGTCCAGCACACCACGGGACTCATGCGAGATCTCGGCAATGACGGTGGAGGCACGCATCATTTGCGCTACATGCGCGATGTAGAGCGTGAACACGCCGGCGCTGGCGAACACCAACAGGAACGCCACACTGACCGCGAGCCGTGGCACGTCGGCATCCGACGAGCTCCCTTTCACCGTCTGCAGCACCACCATGGCGTAGACGAAGGTCGCGACGAACACCCCGAAGGTGAAGACGAACACCCCGAAGGTGAAGTGGATGATGCGATCACGCAAGAACACCTGCAGCACTCGAGGCGACAACTGGCCGGCGGTCAACTGCAATGCGACGAAGGTGACCGAGAAGACCAGCCCGGTTAACGAGATCATCGCGGTGATGATCGAATTCAACGAAGTGCGCGCACCCGACGGCGGTCCCTGGAACAGAACAGGGCTGGTCACATTGAACTTGTGGTTGGTGACGACCAGTCCGGCGGCCAATCCGATCGCCGCACCAACGCACAGCGCAGGCGTCACCCAGAACCATGCGCCCGAGCCATGCGGAATCCGATACCGGGGCACATGCCACACGCCGGGTAATTACCCATGTCGCAGCACTCGAAATCACGCCAGATTGGATCGGCGTGGATAGGCGACAGCGGGGTCGGTGAGCACGTTGACGACAGCGGGTAGGCCGCTGCCGAAGGCACGCTTCAAGGCGGGCCGAAGCCCGGCAGGCGTTGTCACCAGCTCACCGTGTCCACCAAGCGCTCGTACCACCTCGTCATAGCGGGTCTCGGGACGCAGTTCTGCCACCACCGAATAGCCGTACAACGCCTCCATGGGGTGTTTCTCCAGCGCCCAGATTCCGTTGTTGCCGATCACCGACATCACCGGCACGTTGTGTCGCGCCAGCGTGTCCCATTCCATGCCGCTGAATCCGAAGGCGCCGTCGGCTTGCAGCAGGACGACTTGGCGGTCGGGCCGGGCCAGCTTGGCGGCCAGCGCGTAGCCAGGACCCGCCCACGACGACCGCAACATCGGCCTGCCCCAAAGCTTTTGAGCGTGCCCGAGAAAACGCCAGCGGATCGGCGGCGATGGAAAAGACGTGGTCCATCGGGAAGTCGATGAACGCGACACCCGACGGCGCGCCGACCGTGGCCAGCAACCCCTCGTCGACGAGCCCGCAGACGGCCTCAGCCGACGGCGCGGTGGCAGCGAATCGGGTCAGCGGAGCGACGAACGGAACATGGTCGATCTCCTGCGGCGACCCCATCCCCCAACGCCCCGCCGGCGCCCGACCGCCGAGAACCGGCAGCGGCGAGGAGTTCTGCTGGGCGGCGGCCATCGCGCTCATCCCGTTGGTCACGCCCGGACCCGCGGTCAGGGCGGCGACCCCCGGTTGGCGCGTCACCTTCGCCCAGCCAGCCTTCGGCCGCAAAGGCCGCGGTCTGTTCGTGGCGGGTGTCGATCCCGCTGGCTTTCAGCCGGCGGGCGACGAGCCGGCCCGCGTGAAAGGAGTTCTCGGCCTCGGTGCCCATCCGCTGAGCGTAACGACCTGACTTCAGCTTTAACCGGACTGCTGCGGTAGCTTCGCGGGAAGGTTCGTCAGGTGGGCTTCGACGCCCGCGGTGGACCCGCAAGCCGCAACCGAGGAGCAGGCGCACCGTGGAGCTGTTCAAGCCATCCATCAACTGGGGTCACGCGCTGGCCGATTCGTTTTCCTGGGTGGCGCTGACCTGGGTGATCAGTGCGGTCAGCGCGATCGTCGTGCTGGCGCTGCTGCGATCGCTCACCCGGTGGGGTCGCCAATTCTGGCGGATCACCGGCGATTATTTCATCGGCCGGCAGAGTTTCCGGGCCTGGCTGATGCTCGGGGTATTGCTGTTGTCGGTCGTTATCTCGGTGCGTCTCAACGTGTTGTTCAGCTATCAGGCCAACGATCTGAGCTCGTCCGTACAGACCGCCGTGCAGGGCATGGCCACTGGCAATGAGGCCGTGAAAGCGTCTGGCGTGCATGGCTTTTGGATGTCGATATTGATCTTCAGCATCATGGCGGTGCTGCACGTCGCTCGCTTCATGCTCGACGTCTACCTCATGCAGCGCTTCATCGTGGCGTGGCGGGTTTGGCTCACCGAGCGGCTCACCGGCGACTGGCTGGAGGGGCGGGCATACTACCGCGGGCGGTTCATCGACAGCACCATCGACAACCCCGACCAGCGTATTCAGCAAGACATCGACGTGTTGACCGCCAATGCCGGAGCCACCCCCAACGTGCCATCCAACGGCACCGGCAGCGTGCTGGTGTTCGGTGCGATCAGCTCGATGTTGTCGGTGGTGTCGTTCACCGCGATTCTGTGGAACCTGTCGGGACCGCTCACCTTGTTCGGGGTCACCTTGCCCAAGGCGATGTTCTGGATCGTCATCGTCTATGTGCTGTTTGCGACGATCATTGGCTTCTGGATCGGACGACCGCTGATCAGGCTCAGCTTCCGCAACGAGCTCACCAACGCCGCCTTCCGTTATGCGCTGGTGAGGGTACGCGACGCCGCCGAGGCGGTGGGGTTCTACCGCGGCGAGCGCGCCGAACGCGCGCAGCTGAACGCCCGTTTCCGCCCGATCATCGACAACTATCTGCGGTTTGTGAACCGGACCGTCGGCTGGTTCGGATTCAACGTGTCGATGAGTCAGGCGATCGTCCCGCTGCCCTGGGTGATCCAGGCGCCCCGGTTGTTTGCCGGTCAGATCCGGTTCGGCGACGTGACTCAGACCGCGGCGGCGTTCGGCAACGTCCAAGACGGGTTGTCCTTCTTCCGTAACGCCTACGACCAATTCGCGAGCTATCGCGCAGCGATCATCCGGCTGAACGGGCTTGTCGAGGCCGACGAGAAGGCCCGTGAGCTGCCCGAGCTGCTGGTCAAGCCAAGCCTCGACGGCACCGTCGACATCGAGAGCGTCGAGGTGCGCACCCCGGACGGCGACCAGCTCATCGACACGCTCGACGTGCACTTGGCAGGCGGCGACGCGCTGGTGATCACCGGCCCGTCCGGCAGCGGCAAGACCACGCTGCTGCGCAGCCTCGCCCAGCTGTGGCCCTATGCGACAGGAACTTTGCGCCGACCCGACGGCGCGGACACCATGTTCCTATCGCAGCTGCCCTATGTGCCGCTGGGTGATCTGCGAGCGGTCGTGTCGTATCCGGCAGCCACCGGCGACGTGCCGGACGAGGAGCTTCGCGACATGATGAGTCGGGTTGCGTTGGGGCACTTGGTCCACCGGCTTGACGATGTTGAGGACTGGGTGAAGGTTCTCTCTCCCGGAGAGCAGCAGCGGGTCGCGTTCGCGCGGGTCCTGTTGACCAGGCCCAAAGCCGTGTTTCTCGACGAAGCCACCTCGGCGATGGATGAGGGGCTGGAGTTGGCGATGTATCAGCTGATGCGCAGCGAGTTGCCGCACACCATAGTAGTCAGCGTCAGTCACCGCAGCACGGTCGAGCACCACCACAATCAGCGGCTCGAGCTGATCGGCGAAGGCCAATGGCGGCTGGGCCCACTGAAAGGCGAACCGGCGAGGGTTTAAGGGGTCGGCGAGGGTTGCGAGCATCCTCCCGAACCACGAGTTTGGGGACCGCGGTTGGGTCCTGGCCGGTGGTCCTGACGCGGGCATAACCGAGGATCGCCGTGATGTCGATGACTGTCTCGTTACCTGACAACAGTAGGGATCCGAGACACGCGGTGTGAGGCAGGCAATGGGACACCGCGAGCTGGGAATTGGGGCTGGGAGTGGTGTGCAGTGGGCTGTCCCGTTTCTACAAACGAGACGGCCGGTGTACTGACTTCGGCTGCCGGTGAGCGGCGAGGAAGTCATCGACAATATGAGTGCAGTCGTCGGCAGTCATGGCACGCAGGCCGGTCAGTCGCGCGAACGCCAGCGGTCCGAGGAGTTGGCACAGTGCCAGTTGCAAGTTGAAGTCGTCGAGGTCGGCGCGGGCCTCGGTGCTTTGCAGGATGGCGTCGAAGGGTTGTCGGTATTGGTCAATGACTCGGGCTCGCAGCGCCCCAGCGGTGTACTCACCAACGGCGGGGTCGGTGGCAGCAGTGGGACCTAGGGCAAGCCAGGCCAGCATGGTGACGTGCAGTGGCGCGTCGGCGAACAGTGCGGCCTGGCGTGTGAGCAATTCGATGAGCCTTTCCCGCAGCGTCCCACTGGCCGGTTCGGGCGGGGTGACTTGAGGTAAGAGCCGCTCGAAGGTGGCCGCGAGCAAGTGCGACGAGCTGTTGAAGTCTGCGCGCGACGTACTTGGTGCGCGACGGCTTGGTGCTTGATGAATAAGCCGATCGTGGTGCACCCGGACTGGCACCCGGCGGCGCGGTCGCCGCCGGGTGGGACGACGTCTTGGGTTTCACGTTGTGGATCGCCGGCACACCGGCAGTGACGCGCAGCCCGACCGTTGAGTATCTGTTGCCGGTGCCGCTGCATCAGTGCCACCGCATCGCCGCACACATCACCGCGCGGGCGGGACGGGCATTGCATGTCAGTGGGACGGGTACGGGCACCGACGGGGTCGCCCGGTTCACCGCGAGGGCGGTGTTCATCACGGTCAGCACCGACCACTTCGCCGCCCATGGTGATCTCTCCGGTTTCGGTGACCTGCTCGAGCAGATCTCGCGAGGTAGCGAATCCCTCACCGACCGTTACAACTGGCGTTGGTCATTGTCGGCCAACTGTGCCGGGGTAACGGTTGCCCGGCCCGGATCGCCGCGTACGTTCCGGCAAGGCGGGCGAGATTTGGTTCCTCGCATCCTTGGCCGGTGTCGGCGACCGGTACTGCTCGCCGCAGGGTTTCCCGGCGCGGTCTGGTCGGTAGCTCTCACCGCGCGATCCTCCGGTCGCGCCGGTGTCACACCTTCCCGCCGCCGTGCCGGAAAACCTTGGGCGCGACGCCCGATCACCGTGGCCGCGGCCTGGTGACGGGTGACGTTTTCATAGGGGCGGCACCAGTGTTGGGCGCCCCATTGGCTGGTGTAAGCGGCGTTGACCGCGAACACCGTGATCTGCGCGCGATGGGCCATCCCGGTCAGCCGGTCACGGAATCGTCCAGTAGGGATGCCCGAGATGACGGTGCGGCGGAACCGTTTGCCCCGTTTTCCGCGGCCCATGGTTTCTCGGCCGGTTGTGCGGGCGTCGGCGAAGTCGAGGTCTTCCACGGCGATCGCGGTCAACCCATGCCGCTGGCAGTATCCGATGAGCTGGGTGATGGCGTGGCGGACCTGGGCGTCGCGGCGCGACGCGGCGCCGGTGGCGTCGATGTCGATGCGTTCGGCCGCCCCCACCGGGTTGCCGTGGCGGTCGAGACGGCGCACCGCCAGGTGGCCGTCGTTGAGATCTGCCCCGGCAAGCTCGCCGGCGGCGTAGACGTCGTCGCCGGCGGCGCAGCCGGCACGGCCCGCCCAATAGGGCAGCGACGGGATCGCCCACGCCGCGGCGAGGTACCTGCCGCCGCGCCCGGGCTTGCGGGTGATCGTGTAGGACACCGAGTTGCCGCCGCCGATGCGGTGCGCCCATTCCTGCCCGCGATACGCGAACACCGCCGGGCACGACAGCACGTAGCGGCCCCGTGGGGCGTTGGCCAAGCGCTCCAGCGGCTTGGGCAACCGCACACTGACCTGCCCGGCCGGGGTCACGGTGATCGTCAGGTTGCCGAACGGCTCGTCGGGGGAACCGTTGGCGCTGATCCGGTAGCGCGCGGCATCCCATCGCCGCCGCCAGCCATCGACGGTGAGCCCGGCGTCGTCGAGGTGGTGGCGGATACCGGCGAGGCGCTTGCCGCCCTCGACCACCCGCACCCGGTGGTTACGGCGATCCTCTTCGGTTCGAGCAAGCACGGCCCGCAGATGCTGCACCCGTTGTTGTTTGGCGAACCGCTCGGCTCGGGTGGCATACCCCTTCACCGCTTTGGCTTTGCGGCGGGCCTTGCGCTCGCCCGCAGTCAACGTGTCAGCAGTCGGCGCGGCCAGGCGTTTGTCGATGGTGGCGATCGCCGCCCGCAAACCCGCGATGTGGCGGAACTCGGCGTCCCGCGCCAGCCGGTGCTGGTCGTCGTTGCCGGCGATGATCGCATTGGCCCACCGCGCCGACGACCGCGGGGTCAACGCCTTCTTACGCGCATTAAGCCGGTCGCGGCGCACCTGGCGGCGTTCATCGTCACTCAACCGCGCATCGGCCGGTTCCCGCTGGCAGGTTGCGGCCAGATCCGCGCGGCGCAACCGGCCAAGGTGGGCTGCGACCTGGTCGAGCACGAGCTCGTCCTCGGCGGATGTGCGCAGCCGCGTGGTGATCGCCACACCCGTGGGAGCGGCCACCGGTTTCACCCCGCGCCACTGGCGCAGCTTGCGGTCGATCATGCGGCAAATACTCCCAGAGGGGTCCGACAACTCCGTTTGGCCGCTACTGGCCAACAAAACCCCCAGCAGTTCTCAACCCGCGCGACCCAATATCATGACCGCGCCCGCCACCCGCCTGCAGCTCAAACCGGAACTGCCCGAGCCGGATTGGTCGCCCGACCCGGCACGCACAGCCGCAGCGCCGCGTTCGCGTGCGTCGACACGTCGCCGGGAGGCGGTTTGGCGTGCCTCCCACTTTCCGGACTGCGGACCAAATAGGATCCGATCCGGAAAGGATGAAGGGAATTGACCGAGAAAATACATCGTTTTGCGGCCATTTTACTGTCAATCGTTTCAAAAAACGATTCAACTACTGATAAGCCGTTTTCGCCCCCCTACACCAAAAATCCACCCACGGGAATATCAGGGGAGCCATCTGTCGACGAGCGCGCAGCGCAACGGCGATACTGCGCGGCATGAGCACCCAAACCAATCTGCGGCGGTGGGAACGGCGTAGCGAATGGCCGCTCGCCGCAGCCGCCCTCATATTCCTGGGCGTGTACTCCGTGAAGGTGCTCGCCCAGCCACACGGAGGTGAAGCCCATGTGCTGCGGGCGGTCATGTGGATCATCTGGAGTTTGTTCATCTTGGATTACGTTGCGCGGCTTCGCCTCGCTTGCAACCGGCCGCGGTGGTTCTTCCGGCACCTGTTTGACCTCGCGATTGTTGTGCTGCCGATGGCACGACCACTTCGCTTGCTGCGCCTGATTGTCCTGATCCAAGTGCTGAACAGGGCAGCCGGGGATGCGCTTAGGGGCCGCATCGTCAGCTACACAGCCTCAGGTGTCCTGCTTTTGATCTACACAGCATCGTTGGCCGCGTTCGACGAGGAGCGCTACCAGCCCGGCGCTACCATCAACTCTTTCGGAAAGGCGCTATGGTGGTCGATCACAACGGTGACCACCGTCGGCTACGGCGACGTCTACCCGGTCACCAACGCCGGTCGGGTCATCGCCGTGCTGCTGATGATTGGCGGGATCGGTCTTGTCAGTGTCGTCACGGCAACCCTCGCATCGTTCATCATCGAGCGCGTCGCCGAAAAAGAGACCGCGAATCAGGCGGCCACAGCTGCTCATATCGAGGAGCTTCGCAGCCAAATCCGAGAACTGGCAGAAGAGGTGCGGGCGAGAGGCTAACGAGCCCGCCGGCTAGTAAACATTCAGCCCCGACGTTGACCTGTGGTTCGACTTGTGTGATTGCGCCCCGCGGCGCCCCCGCCGGAATGGTTGGATTCGGTGGTGGCGGTCGGGCCGCTGTCGCGCCGCGGTCAGGCCGGGGCTGGGTCGGGTGGCATCCAGGGTTGGCCGATGATGGCCTCGCGCAACGTGCCGAAAGTGTTGCGGCCGTGCTTGGCCGCGGTGGACAGGTAGCCGCGGATGCGGTAGCGGTCTTCGGTGCGTTTCTCGCTGGTGAGCCGCCCGGAGATGTTCTGCTGGATCTTGGCCGGCCGCAGGTCGCGTTCGGCCTGGTTGGAGGTGGGCGGCACACGCAGGTCGAAGGCGAAGCGCAGCGTGTCGGCCTCGCGGTCGCGCAGGGTTTCCAGCAGCAGCCGAGCCTTGCGTTCGCCCGGACGGTCGCCGCCGCTGGTTGTCTCCGAAAGCCCTACCAGCACTCCGTGTTTGAACTCGCCGACAAGGTTGTCACGCACGGCGGGGTCGATGCCGTCGGCACCGGCGGCGCGGGCGAGGTTGGCCTGGTGGATCAGCGAGCGCAGCGCCCGAGCGACCTGGGGCGGCCATTCCGCGTCGGGGTAGACCTCGCCGGCATCGCCCAGATCCCGCCCGAGGTGCTGACAGCACAGCTGATGGGTGTGATCGCCGAGCGCGGCAGAGTCGTAGTTCTGGTAGCGGTCGTGCACGAGCACCGCGCCGTCCAGCTCGGTGATCACGGACCTCTTGAACGTGTCCAGATCCCGGTCGCCGACCAGATAACTGGTGCACCACTCGGTGCAGGCGACCAGCAGATACTTCTCGGCCTTCTTCCGGCCGAGCTTGGGGGTCCTGGGTCCGACCCGCAGCGGGGTCTCGTCGCAGCACACCGCGTACGCCAGGGTGATCAGGGCGCGGATCCGTTTGTCCACCTCGGCCAGCAACGCGGAGGCGCGCGCGAGCATGCCGTGCACGAACCCCACCGAGGGGGCGGCGCCGGTCAGCGAGTCCAGCAGCTCCACCACCCGGTGCGCGGGGATGAACTGCACCACCATCAGATACACCGCGAGAGCCTGCAGGTTCGGCCCGTACCCGACCGGCCCGGACCGGGCACCGTCGGGGCGGGTCGCGGTGTGCACCCGGCCGCAGCCGCACATCACCCGATGCTGGTCGTACTGGGTGATCCGCACTTCGATCGCGGGGATCTCGTGCTGCTGGTAGCGGTCCACGATCCCCAGATCCGCCGCCCCGGCCAGCTCCGCGCCGCACCCGCACCGCCCCTGCGGGAACCGGTCCACTCGCTCAGCCGGGCCGTCGGTCCAGGCCAGATGCGTCCCCGGGGCTCCGGGCTGCTTGCCCCTCTTCCGCCCCGACCCGCTCCGACGCTTCGGCTTCACCGGCGCCACGCGGCCTGGGGCATCGTCCTGCGACGGCGGCATCGACGAGTTGCCGCTGTTGCGCGAGAGCAGATGCTCCAGTCTGGCCAGCCTCGCCGCGGATTCCTCGTTGGCCGCGGCCAGTTCGGCGATCCGCGCGTCCTGTTCGGCGATCCGCGCCGCCTGGCCAGCGACGAGCGCGATCAGCTCCTCACGCGACATCTCCTCGGGCGCGGCCACTCCGAGATCACACCAGCCCCACCACCAACATCACCGGCGACACGCCGAGACCACACCAGCCACACCAGCACCGACAGTCACCACTGTCGCAGCGGCGCGTTCACACCCCTGACGTCGACGCGGCTGCCAATCAGCCAGCGCATCGACCACTGCACGAGCTTCCCTGATAGCCACAAACACCGACCATAGCTACGACCCGTAACGGCCTCGGCGCCACCACCCAGGCGCAGATGCCGCGACCTCACCGCCTCCGCGAAACGGCTGAATGTTTACGCCGGCTAGTGTCCTGAGCCGTTAATTCGTTTAATTAATCGTCCGATGGATTCGAGGCTTTTGCGGTTATTGGCATCCTGGGGAACACCCTTATCTGTAGGGCCGTATCCGGTGATTTGTCGTAGCCGCTCGGGTGTGGGAATTCCCTATCCGACGGACCCGAACTGACGCCGACCGTTGAAGAACAGGACTTAACGGATTTCGCGTAGCGGGCCGCGTGATCGGTGGGCACGCTAACCTGAGTGCTGCGCTTCGGGGAAGGAAACTTGCGGGTGCTTGATGACGCTGAGTTGTTGTTGGGGGTGTCGAGACATCTGGGTGCCTACGGGGTAACTGCCGCGCACGCCGATCTTGATGCACTGCAGTGGGCTGGCCAGGTTTACGAGATGGCTTGGCGGTTGCGTAACTCAGGGTTGTCCTCGGCGACACGTGTGGCAGCAATCGCCACCGAGGCGGCCATCGGACGCCGGATGCTGCTGCGTGATGTGCTACCTACGCTGTAACAACTGGGGTGGGTCGAGTGCCGGGACGACCCGGAGGGCACCTTGCACAATGTTGACGCGTTCATCCCGCCTCCTGCAGATTTGATCGGCGCTGCCGGGCGCCTGCTGGATATCGTCGTGGCGACTAACGTGCAGCGTTCGGCGCTGGCCATTCTTCGCGCCACCACGCTGCAACCCCTTGACGAGGACGCGGCGCTGGCAGCTGTCGAGGCGATCGACGACAAGGAAGCGGCTAAGGACGCGTTGCGGCATTTGCGCAATATCCATCTCGTCAAGAGGGTTCCCAGCGACGACGGCAGAGTCGTCTACTTCAACCCGAATGTCTGGACCGGCCACGATCAGCAATTCGTGGAGGCAGCCCTTCGCGCCGAAGACGCCAAAGCCCAGCAGCATGTAGGGGCGCTAAATATAGGCGATCATTCGGCGCTTGTGCAGTTTTTCTTGGAGGATGTCGTTGACGGATTCGGAGTCCTCGCGCCAGCCGTAGCAGCGGTCGCAGACGCCCTTGGGTTCGTCGTCTGGAGTACCCCCACTTTCGTAGACCTCGGTTTTTCAACTAACTCGGCGTTGATGTGTGTAGCGCACACGAAAGATGCACTGCCGCAAGGGTAATCGGAGTGTTAACCGTTCCGGTATCCAAGGCGGGAGTGCACCTGGCAGATGCGGGCTATCAGTGATTGGTCGAAGAATCTGCGAGTCGAGGTCCGCGGCGACGATGTGGCGCAGCACGCCGGGTCCGTACTGCCGCGGATGCTGGCGGATGGGCGGTGCACGGTGTAGCCGAGCCCGGCCAGCACCACCGAGCCGGCCGCGGCGGTGGTGCACGGTGCTTGGTCACGACCCGATCACCTCCCGGTCGGTGGGCGCGCCGATGCGCACACAATCGGCGAGTGCGGCGGCGTTGTCGGCGACCAGCGCACGCGCCAGCATGACCAGCTCAGCCACCCGCGCGTCGGTCACGCGGTAGTAAGCGAACCGGCCCTGCCGACGCACCTGCGCATAACCGCAATCGGACAGGCACGCCAGATGTGTGGACACCCGCCCCTGGGAAGAGGCTCATCGTCTCGCAGGATAGCCCAGCGTCCGCCCTGGCAGAAAGAGGTTGCCATCACCAGCTGTTTGCGCCACGATAACCGCCGTTGAACGTGTTCTAATTCTGCGACGTTGCCCGGTGCGGCGTCGCGGTGACGTCGGGTTGAGTCAGCACACCGACCAGCAACCGCACCTGGGTGTCGAACACCGCCTCGGGATCGGTCAGCGTGTCGGAGCCGTATTGCCCGAACACCTCCAGGCTGATCGCTCCCACCACGCCGGCCCAAACCGCGAAACACTTCGCGATGACGGGATCGTCGCCCGGGAAAGCGAATTCCTGGCGGAGGCGTTCGAAGTCCGACGAAACCGGTTGTTGCGCAGGCCGATTGGTCAGCATGATGTCGCCGGTCGCGATGCCGGCGGCGACGGCGTCGAACAAGGCGCTAACCACCCGCGTTCCGGCAGCGATCATTCGCTCGGCCGGCGCGTGGTAGCCGGGCACCGGGCTGCCGTACAGCAGCGCCCACCTGGCTGGGTGGGCGATGGCCCAACGGCGGGCGGCGTGGGCGATCGCGATAACGTCGTCGCTCCACACGTCGGGCGCCGCGTCGCGCGCGCGATCCACCGCGTCGGCAAGGTCGATATAGGCGTCGACGAGCAACAACGTCAGCAACTCGTCGCGGCTGGACACATAGCGGTACACCGCGGACGACACCATGCCCAGGTCCCGGGCGATGGCGCGCAGCGACAATCCGGCCGCGCCGTGTTCAACCAGATGGCGCCGGCCGAGCTCGAGGATCTGCGCCTCGATGCGCTCGCGAGAGTCGCGCCGCTTGGCCATCGACCCATTTTGACACAAAAGAGATCAGTGCTCTTGAAGTTGCGCCGCCGATATGACACCGTGACACTCACCGAGAGCACCGCTCTCTTTAGCCGAGCCTCCCTGGAAGGACATGTCATGACGGATTCACCGCGCTAGTCTGCGCGGGGCGCGCGGGGCATCAGTTCGTCCTGTTCGCCGGCATACCAGTGCACGGCCTGGACGCCCGCCTGCAGTGAAAGCTCTGCCACCAACTTTTCCAGCCGGGACGGCGCATGGCCGTCGCTGAGCAGGTAGGCGGTCAAGGCAACGCTGTCGTCGCCGGCACGTCCGGTGTGAATGCCGCGCAGCACGAAGTCGCCGCTGCCGGTGCGCTGGACAATCTGGGCGCGCGCATACTTTTCCGACTTGGGCCGGCAGATCACCTGCAGCTGGTAAGGCTGATCATCCTCGTCCTCTTCCACCACGTTGTCGTGGTCGATCAGGTGGCCCAATGGACGGCCCAGTACGTGAACCCCGATGATGGTGCCGGTGGCGATCAGGGCGAACAGCAAATGCCCGCCCGCCGCGAGCACGCCGACCGCGGCCGAGCACCATAGGGTTGCGGCGGTGTTGAGCCCGCGCACATTAAAGCCTTCGCGCAGGATCACCCCACCACCGAGGAAACCGACCCCGGACACCACATAGGACGCCACCCTGGTCGGGCTGCTGTCGTTGGTGATAACCGCATAGAGCACGAACAACGTCGCACCCGCGGCCACCAGCGCGTTGGTGCGGAGCCCGGCCCTACGGGCCTGCCACTGCCGCTCGATGCCGATGAGCGCGCCGCAGCCCAGCCCCACACCCAACCGCAGTGCGAACTCGGCGACACTCAGCGTCTGCATGACGCGGCTCTCCTTCCGTCGGTGCAGAGCTAAGTATCATTGTCGCCGACCTCGGCCGGATTGGCGCTGTGGCGAGGACACCGTCCTCAGCGAGCTACCGACAGCCTCGACGGCCCGACGGCGACGTCCTTTACTCGGTGCGTCACCATCTCCCAGGCCGACGGCGAATAATACGTCGTGACTTCCTCGAACCCGTCGACCCGTGAAACCGTGATCACACCGGTGTCGTGGTTGATCGACAGATGGTCTCCCTCGGTTTCCAGGACTTCTCGCCCGTTATGGAGCCTGATGATGAACATGATGGTTACTCCCTTCGCATTGCAACATGTAGTTAGGCACTACCGAGTTGAATCGCCTTGACTAGCAACAGGATCGCTCCGATGACGAGGTAGCCGCGTAAAGCCAGCATGCCCAGACGAGTTCCCGGCGACCAGGTGACGGGTTCGAGTAAGGCAAGCGGCGGCATCCGCCAGGTGTTCCGGTCGAGCCAGGCCGCCGCCCTGGAAATTTCCTCGGCCACCGGTTGACTCGACCGCCGGCGACCGGACCGCCGCGTCACGGCGAAGGCGACCGCGGCGCATGCGGTGAAGCCCAGCATGAGGGCGGTGACCAGCGAGACGACATTGAGGTTGGGCAACACCGTTGTCGCCATCAATATCCCGGACAACAGCAGCAGCACCCCGACAATGATGCACGCGACGACGTTCAGCCATAAGCGGTTCACCCACGGGCCCAGCACCTTTCGGTCGTTGCACAGCAGCAGCAGAAACACGGTGGCGCTGGGTAGCAGCAATCCAGCCAGCGCCTGCACACCGGTGGTGATCAGCCCCAACGGCGCACCCGGAATCAGCACGATTGCCGCGGCGACCACCACCATCCCGGTGTAGGACAGGTAGAACGGCTTGGCGTCGGCGAAGCCGCGGTGCAGCGAGTGCTTGAGTCCGAATACGTCTCCGAAGGCGTAGCTGCTAGCCAGTGTGACCGCAGCCGCACCGATGATCGAGGCGTCGAGCAACACGATGGCAAACACCGTGCCAAGGGTGTGACTGTGCGCGCCGAGCAGGTGCGCGAGCACGCCGGCGTCGACGAAATTCCCTCTGCTGTGGGTGGCGCGAGCAGCCCAATCACCGGTCATCACCAAGGCAGCCGCGCCGATCACCACGACAAAGGCGCCCAGCGTGGTGTCGACCCGTTCGTAGCCGATGAAGCGCGGCGTGATGCGCTTGTCGACGACGTTGGATTGCTGGAAGAACAGCTGCCACGGAGCGACCGTGGTGCCGACCATGGCGATGATCAACAACACTGCATCCGAAGTGACTCCCCCGTGCACGCCGGGCATAACGAAGGATTTCGCTGCGTGTCCCCAGTGCGGATGCGACATCAACAACATCGGAATCTGCAGCAGCGTGATCGCAATGAACACCAGCATTGCCCGTTCCCAGCGCTTGAAGCTGCCAGTGGCCATGATGGCGATCAGCGCAATCGCGGCGAACGGAACGACCACATATCTGGGAATGCCAATGTAGTCGGCCGCCAGCGTGACGCCGATGAATTCGGTGACCAGCGTAAGGAAGTTCAACAGGAACAGGTCACCGACGGAGAACCAGCCCCAGCCGCGGCCGAACCGTTCGTTGATCAGCCGCGCGTGTCCGACTCCGGTGACCGCACCGAGGCGGACCACCATCTCCTGATTGACGATCAGCACCGGGATCAACAACAGCAGCACCCACAGCAGGCTGTAGCCGTAGTTCTGCCCGGCCTGGGTGTAGGTCGCGACGCCCCCGGCGTCGTTGTCGCCGACCATCACGATCAACCCGGGGCCGATGATCGCCAGCAGGGTGGCCAGGCGGACTTTGAGGGTGCGGGGACGGTCGATGTCGCTGATGCTGATCCGGCCGAGGGCGCCTTCAATGTCTCCGACGTGCGCACTGTCCAGTACCGCCGTGCTCGGCGGCGCCGAGGGCATCGTCTCGGTGACCTCGGGGTCCAAAATGGTCATGCCCAGTCACCTCCGTCGCCGTCGATGGATTTGCGATCGTCGTTCAGGCCATCCGGTTCTCGTATCGGCCGCGGCCCGGGCTCACGTCGACGCCAGTCGTCTGGAATGGTCGCCTTGAGCACGTCGTCGAACGTGGCAACACCCAGCACCCGGTGCTGGTTATCGACAACCGGGATGGTGTGCAGGTTGTAATCGGCCATCAGCACAGCGATATCGGCAAGATCAGCGTCCGGGGCTACCCGAGTAGGGTCCGAATCCATAAGCGTTGCAACCACATCCGCGCGATCGGCTTGCAGTAACGCGATCACTGAAACGACTCCCGCGAGTTGACCCTGCTCGTTGAGCACGGGTATCTGCAGGAGCGCCGCCGGCTCGGTGGCCTGGGCAGTGCCGATGAGCGCGAGCGCTTCGCCGGCGCTCGCCCATGTTCCGCAGCAGACGATGTCGACGTTCATCAGTCCGCCCGCGCTGTCGGGGTTGAAGCCCAAAAGAGTTATCACCTTGGTGCGGTGCGGCGCAGGCATCAACTCAAGAACCCGACGCCGGCGGGACTGGCGGAGATCCATGATCGCGTCAGCGGCATCGTCGGCGCGCATCCGGCTCAACAAGGCCGCCACCTCGCCGTCGGGCATGTCGTCGAGCAGCCGACTGGCCTTGCCCGGTTCGAGCTCCTCGAAAACATCTGCTTCCAGTTCCGGATACCCGCGGACGCGGTCCAGGATTTCGTCGCCCTCGGTGTCGCTGGCGTCTTCGAGCAGATCGGCGATTTGCGCGGGTTTGAGTGCCGCAACTCGCCCGGAAACGCGACGCACGGCAATCGACTGGCCGTGTCCGATCAACGGTTCAAACGCCTTCCAATCGCGGGAAGCCTGGCCGCCGGGTGTTTTCAGCAATCCGAACAGCCGGGGCGGTCGGCGGGTATCCAGCCGCGCCAGCACCCAGCCCTTTCCGCGGTCTTCGAGTTCGACGTCATAGGCGCGCACCAACTCCCCCGTGGTCACGTCGATCAGCCGATACCCGAGTACATCAGACCGCAACAGCACCTCGCCGTCTCGGCGCTCGAACCGCCGCAGGTCAATCTCGTTGTGCGCCAGTGCTATCCGGCTTGGATCGAATCGCCGAATGGATCCGCTGCCGATGAATACCCGCCGGCCGCCGACCACCGCCACGATGCCAGTGACCAGTGGGTAGGTTTGCGCACTGCGCAGTCGCACGATGATGTCGTCAACCCGGCCCACTGCTTCGCCGGACGGCGTCACCACGGGGGCGCCCAACAGCTGAGACAGGTGAATCAACGACGTCATGGTACCGACGCCTTGTGGCCCGGCGGCTGGCTGGCTCATGGCTATTCCTCCTCGGCGCAGAATCTGCGTCGTCGATTTGTCACGGGATCGGCACGGGCTATTTGGTTGCCGCGCCGAGCATTTGGTTAGGCCCAGCTGGAGCCGACGGCGCTGTCGGTGGAGTTCATGTTGTTGCCGGCGGTTTGCACCTTTTGGCCGTGAGCGTTGGCTTGGCCTCGTCCTCCACCGTTTGGGCGTGCACGTCGAAACGGCCCGCCATCGCCCGCATCTCATGCGGGTCGGTCATAAAACGCGTAGGCATATCCTTTTCTCCTCACTTTGCAATTACGGTGTAGTGCTATGTATTTCGCATTGCTAACCCGCAGCTGGCGAACGCGCCATCACGGTGGGGCGGAAACCGTACATCGGTTCGTCGAACCCGTGGTCGGCCATGGCCCCGAACCCTCCGAACGGCATCCCGGGCATGCCCACCGGCCCAGCAGGCGGCGCCAGTGGGGTGACGCCTAGGGCGGGAGTGAGGGCGCTGGCGCCGGGCAACTCGGTAGCAATCCTGCTGAGCCCCGGTGCGGCCGCGGCCCAGCCGCTGGGCACCGACAAGGCGCCCAGCGGTGTGGCCTGTCCGACGCCCGCAGACACTGCCGCGCCGAGGCCCCCCAGGCCGCGCAGGCCCGCTGACCCGAGTCCCGCAGTCCCCGAGCCGAGTCCGGCGGCCAGGCCCGATACATCCGCCGACAACCCCCCGCCCGCCATAAACGGGAACAGGGCGCCGAAGCCGGTCACCGAGTCGATCATCGCCGTCGGGTTCATCAGCCCGCTGGTGGTGAACGCGTTGGAGAAGTTGGAGACGGTGGCGTCGTTGAGAAAACTTCCCAGCAGTCCCCCGTTGTTGCCGTCTAGGGAGTTGAGCAGGCCGGCCAGCCCCGTGGTGGAGGTGTCCGAGTTCGGCGCGAGGATTCCTCCCAGCAACGACGACAACCCGTCGCTCGACGACGCGCTGGACGCGGTGGCGCCGGCGGCGCCCGCCGAGGTGCTGGAGGCTTGCGCTGTCGCGGCGGCTTGCGCGGCCAGGCCGGTTGCACTTGTGGTCTGGGCCGGTTGGCTGAACGGGGTCAGCTGCGTGGCCGCCGCCGAAGACCCGGCGTAGCCGTACATCGCTGCGGTGTCCTGAGCCCACATTTCTCCGTATTGCGCCTCGGTGGCCGCAATCGCCGGAGCGTTCTGTCCCAAAACGTTGTCCGTCGTCAGCGATGCCAGTTGAGCGCGGTTTGCCGCGATCTCCGCTGGCGGCACGGTCATGGAGAACGCCGACTCATAGGCACTCGCCGCGGCTTGCGCCTGGGTGGCCGTCTGCTCAGCTTGCGCGGCAGTAGTGCTCATCCATGCCGCATACGGTGCGGCGGCGTCCGCCATCGACGCGGATGCCGGGCCCTGCCAGCTGCCACTGGTCAGATTCGTGATTACCGAGCTGTAAGAGGCGGCGGCCGAACGCATTTCAGTTGCCAGCTGGCGCCACGCTGCGCTGGCGGCCAGCATCGGCGATGAGCCGGCGCCCGAATACATTCTGGCCGAATTGATTTCCGGTGGTAGCACCGCGTAGTCGATCATGACAATTTCTCCTTGGTCTGTTATCCAGCGGCGGGTGGCCGGGCCATCACGGGCGGGAGGCGCATGCCGTATTTCGGAATCGGACGGCGCAGCCGCCCGCTCATGTTCGACATCGGCGAGGCGAGACCGCCGGGCCCGCCGGCGGCGGCCTCCGGGGGTGCGAGCGGGGTGCGGCCCAGCGTCGAGGCGATCGGGCTGGTGGGGGCGACCGCCGACCAGCTCGGCGGCACCGACAACCCGCCGATGTGGCCCGCCTCGCCGGCCGCGGCCGACATGCCCGATCCGGCCCCGCCCAGGGCGGGCATGCCCGCCGACCCCAGCGCACCCGGGTCGAACAGGTTCAACAGCCCCGACCCCGCCGCGCCCGCGGCACCTTGCGCGCTTGAGATATCGGCGAAACGCCCCAACGTCATCAGCAGGAATTCCGGGTTGTAGCCCCCACTGGCAAGTGCCCCGTTGACCACCATGGTGCTGAAGAAGTTGCCGCTTAAAAACGTTCCCAGCGCCGAATTGTTCGACCCACTCAACACCGACGACAAATTCGAGCCGCTGCCGGCGTTGAGCAAAGTGTCGAGCTCGCTGAGCAGACCACCAGCACTGCTGGAGGCTCCGCTGGCGGCGGTGTTGCCGGCGTTGCCCGCCGAGGTACCGCCGGCCTGCGCGACCGCGGCGGCCTGGGCGGCCGGCCCGGCGGCGTTGGTGCTCTGCTGCGGGGCGGTGAACGGGGTCAGCTGCGACGCCGTCGCCGAGGAACCGGCGTAGCCGTACATCGCCGCGGCATCCTGCGCCCACATTTCGCCGTACAGAGCCTCGGTGGCTGCGATCGCCGGAGTGTTTTGCCCGAAGATGTTGGTCGCCACCAGCGACGCGAGCTGAGCGCGGTTGGCCGCGATCTCCGCCGGTGGCACGGTCATCGAGAACGCCGACTCGTAGGCGCTCACCGCCGCCTGCGCCTGCGCGGCTGTCTGCTCGGCTTGCGCGGCGGTGGTGTTCATCCACGCCGCGTAGGGTGCCGCCGCGGCCGCCATCGACGTCGAGGACGGACCCTGCCAGCTGCTGTCGGTGAGACTCGAGACGACAGAGCTGTAAGAGGCTGCCGCCGAGCGCATCTCATCTGCCAGCTGGCTCCAGGCAGCACCGGCGGCCAGCATGGGGCCCGATCCGGCACCCGAATACATTCTGGCGGAATTGATTTCGGGCGCAAGAGCTGCGAAGTCCAACATGGCACACCTCCCTGGTCTCTCGGCGGGTTGCGACGTCTCTCATAGGGCTGCGACCGCGTTGGCCGCCTCAGTGGTCGCATACGAACCGGCACTTGCGCTCAAGACGCGCACGAACATCTCGTGTATCGCCACGGCTTGCGCGCTCACCGCCTGGTACATCTGGGCGTGGCGGGCGAACTGCGCCGCGGTGAGCGCCGACACCTCATCCGCAGCGGCAGGGGCGATCCCGGTGGTCGGGGATGCTGCGGCCGCGTTCTGGGCAGCGATAGCGGTGCCGATACCTTGCAGCTGGTTGGCTGCTGCCGTCAGCATTTCTGGCTGTGTGGTCACGAAGGACATCGGAATTCTCCTTTGAGCAGGCAGGACTAAGCCGCGGCGGTAGTCGCGTCAGAACACGACAGGACCGCGCGTGCGATAACGAGCGTGGGTGTTAAGCGAAGCGGCGCAAGCCGATTCAGCTTATGGTGATGGGGCCGGGGCCGGATCCGAACGAAATGGTCATCGGTTTCGGATACGGACTGTCACTGGAACTCATTTCGCCTCACCTCCTCGCGGCCAGGGCACACAGGGGTGCCAGCACGTTGCACACGGGATGAGGCGGACCCGCCAGATCAGCTGGCCGCGGCACCCCTCTCGTCAGAGCTTTGGCACTGCACGGCGTATCCGGCTGAGCCGGAAGCCACTTGGGCTCAACCCTTAACCCGGGAAGAGCTGTCCTGACCCTGGGCGTCTTTCGACGTTCGAGGTCAGTGGCCTATATCCGAGCAGACGCCTCACCTAGCGAGGTGCTTGCACAGGCAATACTTCCATCATCGGCGGTGGTAGTCAACTCAACGCGCGAAAACAATTGTCGATACCGGTCCCAGGGCGGTCACCGGCAATCGAAAGCCGTTGTGGCTGCATGTAATTCAGGATGTTAATATCGTGCGGACCCGATTCTCGACGCGGTGGACGTCGACGTCGGGTACGGCGTGAACTCCGACGTTTCACGCCGACCGACAGCTTAAAAATCACCGCGTGAGCTTCCTTCCCTTATCCGGCAGCCGGTGGATGCGCTACCACGGTGGGGCGGAACCCATAGCGGGGCGCAGCGAAGCCGAAGCCGCGTCCGCCCATACCCCCCATCGGCACTCCGGGCATACCCGGCACTCCGGGCATCCCGGCCATCTCGGTGCCCGCGCCGGGCGAGATGGCCCAGCCGCCCGATGGCGACGCCATCAGCGGGGCGCTGGTTCCCGGAGTGGCGGCGGCCCAACTTTGCGGCACCGACATCGCCCCGACCAACGTCGCGCGGCTCATCCCGGCCGATACCGCCGATCCACCCAGGCCCGGTGATCCGAGTGATCCCAGCCCCGAACCGACGTGGCTCAGTCCCGCGCTCATTGCCGACGGCGCGGTAGCCCCGGTCATCATTCCCGGATTCAAGCCGCCAAAGCCCTGCCCGGCCACCGCCAAGAACCCGATATCACCGAACGAGCTTGTCACGGCCGGGAACTGGCTGGCCGGGTTGAACCAGTTACCCGAGAGGATCCCGTTCGAGAACCCGGAGCTCAGGTAGCTCCCGAGAGCCGATCCAGTCTGTCCGTCGAGCATATTCAACAACCCGGCGATGCCCGTGGTGGCTTGATCCGACCCTGACGCAAACGGATTGGTGCTCGCAGCCGACATTGGTGATGCCATGCCCTGCAGGGTGTTGGGCATCGTCGAGACCACTTGCGACAGCGTCGACTGCACACCCGCGCTCGACGACGTGCCGGTGGCCTGGGCAACCGCGCCGGTCTGGCTGGCCGCCCCGGCCGCATTGGCGGTCTCCGGCGGCGAACCGAACGGCGTCACCGTCGAGGCGGCCGCCGAAGCTCCGGCGTAGCCGTACATCGCCGCGGCGTCCTGGGCCCACATTTCCCCGTACAACGCCTCGGTGGCCGCGATCGACGGAGTGTTTTGACCGATCACATTGGTCGCCACCAACGCCGCCAACTGTGTGCGGTTGGCCGCGACAACTGCCGGCGGCACCGTCATCGCATGCGCGGCGTCGTACGCCGCCGCGGCCGACCTGGCCTGGTAACCCGCTTGCTCAGCCTCGGCGGCGGTCGTGCTCATCCAATCCACGTATGGTGTGGCCGCCGCCGCCATCGACGCGGACGCCGGTCCCCGCCAGGACCCCTCGGCCAGGCTGGAAACCACCGACGAATAGGCGGACGCTGCCGAACCGAGCTCGGCGGCCAGCACATCCCATGCTGACGCGGCTGCCAGCATCGGCCCCGAACCGGGACCGGCGTACATGCGGGCGGAATTGATCTCTGGTGGTAATGCCCCGAAATCCATTGCGACCCCCCTTATCCCGCAGCGACCGCGCTGGCTGCTTCGGTGACTGCATACGACCCGGCGCTGGTGCTCAGCGCCGACACGTCGTCGGCCGCCGCGCGAATCACCGCCGTCGTCGGGCTGGCTGCGGCCGCGTTGCCGGCTGCCACATCCCCACCGATCCCCTGTAGGTCGCCCGCAGCTGCGGACAACGTTTCCGGTTGCGTTGTCACGAATGACATGGACTTCTCCTCTAAAAATCCTCTAAAAACTCCGACCCGGATACGGGGCTCGCAAACCGGCTCGGTTCGCCAGAGTCGCCGCCGTGACCGGATCAGAATGAGATGGTCATCGATCGTGGATGGTTCTGATCAGAACCATCGGTGCAAGTCGTCGCGGCCCTCCTCCCTACGGCCAGGGCACTCGCGCGAGGACAAGAGAGGCAGATCGCCCGACGAAACCGTCGGGTGGCACCCCTCTCGCCGGAGCTTTGGCACTGCACGGCGTATCCGGCTGAGCCGGAAGCCACTTGGGCTCAACCCTTAGCCCGGGAAGAGCTGTCCTGACCCTGGGCGTCTTTCGACGTTCGAGGTCAGTGGCCTATATCCGTGCAGACGCCTCACCTAGCGAGGTGCATGTTACGTGTTTGTCAAGGTCATCGTCGCAGCCGAGCCACCGCCCGTCAATGCGTCACACTCGGCGCGCCGCATCTGAATTGCGACGCCGCTATTGCTTACCACGCCGTTCGCGGCGGCAAGAATTAACTACAGCCGCATGTCGCCACGCCGACTTTTTCGGGGGGCTAGTCAGCCTTCTTCTCTGCCACGGCGGCGCTGAGACCCTCGGCCAGGTCGTCGCGCGTCAGTTCCTTGAACCGGCGCAGTTGGTCCTCGCTGAACTCGTCGATGTCACTGGACAACACCGCGTCGAGGTCTTCGTCGTCGAGGCGGAAACTGCGGTGGTCACGGGCCTTTTCGACCACGTTGCGGACAAATCCCGCATTGCCCAGCACGTCGATACCGCGGATCAGGTCGCCGTCGCGGGAGATGTTCTCGTCTTCGTAGAACCTGGTGTAGGCCGGCAGCAGCACGTCGACTGCCTCATCGGTGATCACGTCCTCGTTTTCGCGGCCCATCAGCTGCGTCAGCGCGATCAGTTCCTTGGGGTTATAGCTGTAGAACTCGATCACCGTGGAAAACCGCCGCCGCAGACCCTGGTTCACCTCGAGCATCTTGTCCATCGCTTTGGCGTAGCCGGCTCCGAAGACCACCAGCTCGTCGCGATGGTTCTCCATGTACAGCAGCAAGGTGTTGATGATCGCGTTGCCGTAGGCGTCGCCGGTGGAGTAGCCGCTCTCGTGCAGGTTGTGCATCTCGTCGAAGAAGACGGCCCCACCCAGCGCCTCCTCGAGCAGCTCCTCGGTGTTCTTTTCCGCATCGGCCATGTAGCGGCCCAACAACTTTGCGCGGCTGGTCTCCACCACCAACGGCTTGCGCAGCACCGTCAAGCCGCACAGCTGCTTGGCAAATGCGCGGGCCACTGTCGTCTTCCCCGTGCCGGGGGGGCCCAATAACAATGTGTGCCGTGAGGTCACCGGCACCGGCAGGCCCATCTTGGCACGCGCCAGATTCACCTTGGTGGTCGACTTGATCAGCTTGATTTCTCGCTTGGCCTGTTCCATGCCGAGCATCGCGTTGAGCTCGGCATCGCCTTCGTCCAAGTACTTCTTGGCCATCTCGGCGTGACGAGCGGCCTCGGCCTGTTCGCGGGTGGGCGCGCTGTCCGGATCCCACGGATCCGTCCTGGCCTCAATGGTTTCCGGGTCGGTCAGCACCAGCCGATAGCTGGGGTTGTCCAACGCTTCGCGCGCCGGGATGAACTTGGCATCGCGTGAGTACACCCGGCGCAAAGCCTCCACGGCTTCGTCTTCGCGGCCCAGGTGCCTCAAGCACATCCCTTGGGTGTACATCGCAACATTCGCCGCGCCGGGCACTCGGTCGGCCTCGATGGCCTCCTGTGCGCGACGGGTTGCTTCCTCGAACACTCCCAACGAGGCCAGCGCGGTGGTCGCCATTGCCGCACCGGCGGCCTTCAGCTCGGGGTGGCGCCAGGTGGTCGCGGGCGGGAACTGGGCCAGGACGTCGGGCCAGCGGCCGGTGCGGAAATACAGCAGGCCTCGCACGTACTTGAGCAGTTCTTCGTCGAAGGGCTGTCGCGGCTCGGTGGAATCCAGCAGCGCCGCCGCTTCGGCATACCGTTTCGCTTCGGTGAGGGCTGCCACGTAGGCAGCCGCCAGGGACTCCGCACTGGTCACTGCCAGCCGCAGGAACATTCCGTCGGAGACCTCGGGGCGAAACTCCAACTCGGACAAGCCAAGTCGTCGGATTTCCCAGCCGAATGTCTTGACGGCTTTCCACGCGCCGGTGAGCACGTCGATGGTCTGGTCACCGGCGAGTAGCCGCGCCAGCCAGGCGTCGCACATGTCCGGATCGAGCCGGGTGGCTGTCGTGAACATCTGCAACGCCACTTGCCTGTTGTGGCTGGGCTGCAGCCCGTTGACCGAGATGCCCGACGCCAGCAGGCCCGCAACCATCGCGTTACGGGCATCTGCCGTGCTGGCCTGCGGCCGAGTCACCGCAAAGCTTCTGCTTGACTCATCTGTTGATGGTATACAGCACCGACCGGAACCAAGATGCCCTCGCCGTCGTCGAGTATGCGACTCGGCATCGGCAGTGCCCGACGCGAACTCGGCGCGGGAATACTCGCGGCTACCGCCCCCAGCTGACGGCCGGTGAGTCGATTCAGTCCGTTGAACGTCTCTTTGTGTAACCGCTTGTCGCTGTGGTAGCGCACCCACGCCGCCACGTCGGCTTCCCGACCGTCCGCGATGAGCCGGATCGTCACCACAGTGACGTCGGCGTCGGGGAGCCATAGTTCCTGCAGTGTCTCGCTGGTGATGTCGCAAGGTGAGACCCAGAAGCTGGTGACGAAGCCGTCGGGCGTCTTGAGGTAGCGCCAGTACGGCCGGATGTGAGCCGGCTGAAGCCCGGCCAACACGGCGTGGTCGACGTCGGTGATCTCGTCGGCGGTCAGCGGCCGGGCCGTGCAGCTTCGCCCGTCGAGATCATGGGCCAGCCGCTCGGTAGCCGCCGCCAGCGTGCTGGCCACCGAATCGCGGGTGGCCACCGCCTGGACGTTGTGCAACGGATCCATGCGCAAGACCAGCCAGGTGTTGCGCTCATCGAGCGGATCTCGGTCGTCGGCAGACCCGAAATCGTCTTGGACCGCCGATTTGACGCCTTTGCTGGCCCGGCGTGTTCCCACCGATACGATGTCGACGCTGTCAAGGCGGACGTCGAACTGGCGCAGCGCCTCGATGACCGCGTCCAGCGGCATAGTTGCCGGCAACGTGTCGCGATGGCCATGACGCCCAGACGCTGTGTCCACCGCACCTTCTACCCCGATCACCGCGATCAGTCGGCCGTCGTATTCCCGCACGCCGACCGTCTCGCGGCTGAAGCGACGGCGGTGATCGATCGCAGGGGTGCAGCCGACGGTCAGCGCCTCCGGATCGGCGTACCAATTCCGCACTCGCGCAAGCGGTGCCGACGCGATGGGAACGCCGCCATTGGTGACCAGGGCGACGATAGTCACGAACGCCGCTAGACCAACACCGACCCAAAAGGCCGCGTGACCAGCCTGCCAAGAAGCCGGGCAATGACTGGCGATCACCAGCAACGCAACGTCAATGAGAAACACCGCGGTCACCCGCGGCCACGACAGGTCCAGGCCGTATTCCCGTTGAGCCTTCATTCCTGTCTCCCTGTCTTTCGCAATAACATCGCTGCACCGAACACAATCCCGGCTATTAGTAACGCGCCACCAAACCCGCCGGCAGCGACCCACACCGGCACCATGTTGCGTGGAGTAGGCGCTGGGGGCATGTTCAGTGGTGACGCCGAATATTGTGGCAGCGCAGACCCTTCGGGCACATCCCACGTCAGCGCGGCGACGGGGTCGACGACGCCGTAACCGATCTGGTTGTCCACTCCGCGAGCTGGTGCCCTGGCGGTGTGGATCAACCGGTTGATGATCTGGTGCGCCGACAGATGCGGATATTTCGCCCGCACCAGAGCCGCCACACCGGACACGATCGCCGTGGAGAAGCTGGTACCCGACGGCACCAGCAATGAGTTGTCCGGACCATCAATAGCGTTGACCAGGCTGTTATCTCGCGGCGAGAGCCCGACGACGTCGGTACCGGGTGCCGCGATCGACACCCACGGCCCAGCCACACTCAATTTATCCATCGGCGCGCCGGAGGAATCCACCGCGCCGACAGTCAGCACGTAGTCGCTGAACCACGATGGCGTCACTACCGTAGTCACAGCATTCCAGTCGCGAGGATCCTTGGGGTGCAAGGGATCTACGAGCGGATTTTCCTTGCAGTCACGCTGACTGGTGTCGCCCGCGGCGGCGACGATCACCGCATCCTTATCGACCGCCGCGTAACGCACCGCGGCGCCCAGATCGGGCTCGTCGATCAGGCTGCGGGCGCTCATACACATCACCAGGGAGATGTTGATCACCCGCGCGCCCATATCGGCCGCGTGCACGATCGCCCGTGCCATGGTTCGGATGTCGTCCGACTTCTGCCGCGTTTGCGGGTCCTGGTCGCCGGTGTAGGCGTCCTTGAGGCTAAACGCCTGGCTGGACTGGCGGATCGAGATCAACTCGGCGTCGGGGGCAATCCCGACGAATGCGTCGGACGGCCCCGCCGGCGGGGGGTCCAGTGGCGGTGGCGCTGTCGGCCGCGGGTAGTCCACCGAAATGACTTGTTCGCCATGAGAGTAGCCGGGCAGCACTATCTTGCCGTGACCACGGCTGGCGGCTCCCGGTGCCTTGGGTTCCTGCTGCGGCACCTGCGGCACCTGCGGCACCTGCGGTGCGCCGAACGGTGGCGGTGGTCCTTGCGGCTCCTCCCCCGGCGGCGGAGCTGGGACGAGCGTGATCGTCTGCGGAGGCGGTGGCGCCACGCTGATCGTCTGCGGAGGCGGCGCCGGCGGCGGTGGCTCCTTGGTCGGAACCGGCGGTGGCCGCCGCGGCCCCGGCTCTCCCGGTCCTTCAGCGCTCGCCGGGGCGGCGCCAATCATCGACGCGACGAGCGTGCCGTGCGCGTCGCAGTCGGACAGGCCGTCACCGGCCATCACATAGTCGCCGCCGGGAACTAGGTGCGGCAGCCTCGGATGCGGGGTTACCCCGGTGTCGATGATGGCGATCTTCTCACCGCCGCCGCGGCCGAAGCGCCACGCCTCAGGCAGGTTGAGCATGTCCATGTATTTCGGCTGCACCCGAAAGTCGGTGCCCGGCAGCACGCCAACCTCGGTGCAGTACGCGCTCTGCTTCATCGGCTGCGGCGGCCCGGGCGGACCGTCAGGCGGTACGGCCGCCGGATCGATCCTCGGCGGATCGATCGCGTAGGCCGGCGCTCCGGAAAGCGTTACCGAGGCGACAATGAGCGTCGTGCCGGCCACTGCAGCCGCCCGGAGCCGGCTTACCTTGGCGCGCCGACCCGCTGCGCCGGGCTTCGCCGCGCTTGCGATCGCCACGAGTGAATGACTACCGGTAGCGAATCGCTGCATAGACGTTCATCAGCCACAGTGCCAGCGGGAAGATCGGCATCAGGCAGAGGTATTCCACCCATTCCACGAGCTTGCGGAACAGCGGGCTGTAGATCGTGTTGGGAACCACCGCCGCAGCCGTCAACCCCGCTGCAGGCAAGAGCACCACGATCGCCACTCCCGCCGACATCGCCGCCGTTGAGGACAACACCAGCGAGTACCGCACCACGATCGCGGCGATGATCACGAGCGAGGTCAAGGCCAAGGTGATCGCCTGGGAACGGTCGACGTAGGAGCGGCCACGCAGCATCAGGAAGCCGGCAGTGGCGGCGGCCAGCAGTAGCGGCAGCCACCGGTCGGCCGTGCGCGGATCGGAGACGCCCGCCAGCGACACAATCGTCAGCACACCCAGGCCAACCAGCAGGCCGGTCAAAAACGCCCGGGCCCGCTCGGCCCGCAACACAACATCTTGGACGGAAGCCGGGCCTTCGAGGGTCGGACGGCCGCCGCCAGCGGGGTGCACCACGGTGGTCGGCAGATCAGGCCGGGCCTCGAACACCCAGCGACTGGTGGCCGACGGGAACACCGGCAGCCGGATACCGGACAGCCAGCGGGACAGCGCCGGCGCACCGTGATAGCCGAACACACAGGCCAGCAGTATGCACGTCAACAGCGTCACCGCACCGGCGCCGAATGCCATTCGAGCCAGGCTCGCCAGCGTCGCGGCCAGGCACACTGTGACGATCGCAGTTCCAGTACCCAACCGACGGCCGGTGAAGCGCACGGCCATCATCGCGCCGACACCTGCGACCGCGAATCCCATCACCGCGTGCGGCGCACCGACCGGACCGGGGGGCGCGGCAGCCGCCGCGACCGAAAGTGGCGCCAGCCCGCTCCACAGCAAGACGTCGCCGGCGCGGCGGTGCTGCACGGTCTTGGAGCGCGCCAGGATCATCAGCGCCACCGAGATCACCAGCACCGCGATGACCGCGGCGTAGGGCGCCGGAACCCATGACTCGTGCCGCCAGCGGAACCAGCCCAGCAGCGCCGATCCCAGCAGCACCCCGGACGCGACCATCGACGCACCGACCTCGATTGCCACAGTCGAGTTGATCGAGCTGAACCGCTTGCTCAGATTCACCGCCACGGCCGTTGAAATGTGCTCGATGACTTGCGAACGGTGTTCGGTGTCTTCGATGAACCGCAGCCACACCCGGTCGCCGTCGTAGATGTCCTGCTCGCTCAGCGACTGGGCGGCCCGCAGCGGTGTGCCGTCGATGAGGCACAGTGCCCACCTGCCGCGCTGTTTGGCTTCCAGAGCCGGCAGGCCCAGTTCCCGCAGTCGGACGTTGACGACCTTGAGTAACGGGTCGATCATCACCGAGATCGGGGCATTGGCGTCCAGCAGCACGCCGATTTGCGCGCCCTCGCCAGCAATGATGCCAAGCACTACAGACTGCGGCGATGAGACTGCCTCTGTACCAGGCTGTGGCGCCTCGGCTACTGCGGTCATTGTGCAACCCCTCTGTCGATGGTTTCCGGGTCCATGTGTCTTGTCTTGCTATTTGTAACTGTGACGTCGTGTCCCAATTGTTGAGCAGATTCTAGAGTATTTCGCGGCATCCGCACTATGGGTGAATGCTGTGCCGAAAAACCTTGGTATGCGCAATATTTCCGTAACGATTAGTTAAACTCTGCTATGCGTCTTCCACTCGCCATAGGGAAGCGTTTCCAAAACCGTCTTTATCCCCACTTGGACCAACTGCGGGGTGGCCGGGCAGATAGCCAGCCATGCTTCGTTCGACCCGGCGGTTCGCGCTTGCTGGTACATCGCGATACGGCCGCCCGATCCATCCTTCAGCGACAGCACCGAGGCACTGGGCGCCTTGGCGTCGTCCTGGTATTGCCTGGCGTAGACCGCGGCCTCAGCCGCCGGATCTGACAGCGCCTGCCCCAGCGCGGCCACCGTCGCCGCGCTTATGCCGAGCCGCCGTAGATCGCCGCCGGAGAAGACGTTGAAACCGGAGCTCTGCCAGGCCTTCGTGATGTCCAGCATTTCCTCCAGCGGCACGTTGACCGCGTTGATCGCCGCCGGGTCGGCGTGATGGATCGACTCCAGTGCATCGAAGACCAGTGCCGCGATCGAGGCGGTGTCGGCGATTGCGACGTCGTCCACGGTGATCTCGTCGCCGACCCGTACCGCCGAGACCCAGTGCTGGCCGCGGCGGGCCAGCAGCACACGGAATTCGTTGTCCGGGATCTCGCGGGAGCCCACAGGTTCCTCTTCGCTGCCTTCTTCCTTTTCCCTGACGCCATAGAGCAGCTTGCCGCGGGACAACAGCGCGACGACCTCGAGATCGGGCGCGGCCAACACGCGCATCCGGGCAGCGATCGCCTCGTTGACCGCCTCCCCCGTCACGATCCCCTGCTCGCGCATAACTGTCATGCCGGGATGCTGGTTCAGCCAGTCCATCGAATCAGTGGAAACGAATGGCCGACACCGCAATTCGGGTGCGACATGGCGAATATCCAGCAACGCCTGCAACATCCAGAAGCCCTCGACGTTGACTGTGATATCGGTCCGGGTGGTTTGATCCATCGCTACTCTCGTGTCTCGGGGTGGTCGGTTATCGCACGACGCGGCAGCACACCCGGGTCGGTGTGCTGCCGCGCCAATTGGTGACTTTTAAGCCCAGCTAGAGCCAACAGCGCTATCGGTGGACGACATGTTGTTGCCTGCCGTCTGCACCTTCTGCCCGTGCTGGTTCGCCTGCTCGTAGATCACCTGGAAGTTGCGGCCCAACTGGGTGATGAACTCCTGGCAGGCCACCGAACCCGAACCGCCCCAGAAGTCACCGGCGGCCAGCACATCGCGCACGATGGACTGGTGCTCGGCCTCCAACGAAGCGGCCTGGGCCCGGATCAGCGCGCCGTGGGCGTCTACATCACCGAACTGGTAGCTAATTGACATTTATCTGTCCCTCCTGATTGGAAAAGTTTACGCTTGCAGCGAGTTAGCTGCTCAAAATCTGCTGCGAGGCCTGCTCTTGGGACTCGTAGTTGTTGGCGTCGCGGGTCAGCCCGTCGCGCACCCCGTGCAGCATGTTGACGATGTTGCGGAAGGCCTGGTTCATCTGGCCCATGGTGTCATAAGACGTCATCTGGGCGGTACCGCTCCAGCCGGCGCCGGCGATGTTTTGGCTCGATGCCCACATCTTGCGGGCCTCGTCCTCCACCGTCTGGGCGTGCACGTCGAAACGGCCCGCCATCGCCCGCATCTCATGCGGGTCGGTCATAAAACGCGTAGGCACTTACTTGTCTCCTTGATTGAGTAGTGATCGACGACTGCGATGGACGTGCTGGTTGCCGGACCGGTTACCCGAGGTAACCGCCGGCCTGAAACACACTGCTGATCCCCCCCTTCCCCCTACCGGGCTGCCACCACCACAGTGGGACAGACTTCATTGACGGCGTTCAGCCCGCCGCAGCTGCGTTGGCGGCCTCGGTGGCCGCATAGGAGCCGGCGCTGGTGCTCAGTGTGTTGACGAACATCTCGTGGATGGCCGCCGCCTGGGCGCTCACCGCCTGATACATCTGAGCGTGCGCGGCGAACTGCGCGGCCGTCAGGGCCGAAACCTCGTCGGCTGCAGCCGGAACGACGCCCGTCGTCGGGCCCGCCGCGGCCGCGTTCTGTGAGTTCACCGCCGACCCGATGCCCTGCAGGCTGCCGGCCGCTGCCGACAACGCCTCCGGCTGTGTGGTTACAAACGACATTTAGCTTCCCTCCTCGGTCGTTCTGAGCAATACATCCGTCGATGAGAATAGACGCGCGTCCCGTTCCTTGCCGCTGTAGAGCCCGGTGTCGGCAACTGTTCACCGATCGGCAACAACTGTTTCACCTTTGGTAACGGCTGAGTAACAAGCGACGCCGCGGAGGGCTGGTCAGCACTCTCGAGGGGTTTACGACCTGCGCAAATTTGATGATCTCGGCTCGGCAACAGTTTGCGGCTCGACGGCGACTCAACGGTCAGTCCCCGAACGCGGCAGAAAGCAGGACTTAGGGAGCACAAAAAATCTGGCCGCGGATAACGCCTGCAGCAGGCACGTCATACATGCGTCCAGCAAAATTATTAGCCGCTATGCCCTCCCACGCCTGCTCCGTGTTGCCACCCAACGGGCCACTGAACTTTGGGCCGGCTAAACGTGGTGGGAATGCCGGCGACCATCAGCGGCGGTTAGTATCTGGGCATGCCGTTGACCAGCGGCGCGACCTTCGGTGGATACAGCGTCTTGCGTTTATTGGGCTGCGGTGAGACGGGCGACGTCTACCTGGTCCAGCATCCGCGGTTACCGCAGTGGAACGCCTTGAAGGTGTTATCCGCCAGACTGACCGAAGATCGCGAGTTCCACGACCGGTTCATGCGCGAAACCCCAATCGCCACAACGCTGTACCACCCCCACATTCTCGGGGTCGAGTATCGCGGTGAGACCGACGGGCAGCTGTGGGTCACGATGGACTACGTCAACGGCGCCAGCGCGGCGCAGCTCATCGCTAACCGGTTGCGAACCGGGATGCCTGTCGGTGAGGTGCTGGCGACCATCACGGCCGCCGCCGACGCCCTTGATTACGCCCACAGCCGGGGCATGCTGCATCGCAACATGACACCCGCGAACATTCTGTTCACCAGCCCAACCGACGGTGAACGACAAATACTTCTCACTGACTTCGGGATAGCCCGACCGCTCGGCGATCCCAACGGCCTCGCGGCGCCCGGTCTCACCGGTGAAGCGGTCGCCTACACCGCACCCGAACAATTGGCCGGCTCGGACATCGACGGACGTGCCGACCAGTATGCGCTCGCGGCCACCGCGTTTCACCTGCTCACGGGTGCGCCGCCATTCCAGCAGTCGAATCCGGCCGCCGTCGTCAGTCAACATCCGACCGCGCGACCTCCCGGCCTGCGAGATCGGCGCCCCGACCTCGCACGCTTGGATGACGTACTCGCGACCGCGTTGGCCAAGAATCCCCACGATCGGTTCGAGAGTTGCCGCGCCTTCGCCGACGCGCTTAGTTACAGTGCCGGGGCCTGGACCGGTGAGCGCAGTCCCGAGGCCTACCTCACTGTCGTCGACTATCCCGACGACATGCCCGAGGCCGCGCCCACACCGGGCGGTCCGGCGCAGTCTGGCGTGTTCCCGGCGTGGGCGAGAACGGTACGCGGTCTTGCGCAGCATCACTCCGCCATCGGGCAGGCCGCCGAGGCGCCCGCCCAGCCGGCGGTGATTCGGCGCCGCCGGTGGCCCTGGATCGTTGCGCTGAGCAGCGCGGCGGCTGCGCTGTGCGCCGGACTGCTGGGCGTCGGCATCGTGATCGGTCGCGGCAACGACGCCGCGCCCAAGCAAGCCCCTGGCCCAACCACAGCCATCCGCAGCTCCGCTGCGGCCGCCGCGCCGCCGGCGACGACCAGTCGTAATTTTCCGGGACCGGGGGAAGCACTGGACGGGTCCTACCGCGTCGACGTCAATCGCGACCAGCAGACCTACAACAGCACTCCCGACCCGCAACCGCCGAACGTCAGCACCTGGTGGGCTTTCCGTACCTCGTGCACACCCACGACCTGTGTTGCCACCGGGACCATGCTGGACGACAACAACCACCAAACCCCGAGCCCGGCGGGCAGCAATATGCCGCTGGTGATGGATTTCCGTGACGGCGCCTGGCAGTCACGACCGGACACGGTGCAGTTCGCGTGCCTGGGACCGGATGGAGCGCCGGCCAAACAAACCACCACGCAGGCCATCCGGCTGGCGCGATCAAACGGTTCGCTGCACGGCACGATGACCGTCACCGTTGACACCGACGAGTGTGGTCAGGCAGGCGCGACGATCGAGATCCCGGCAGTGGCTGCGCACGTCGGCGAGGTACCTGCGGGGGTGCAGGTGCCCAGCGCGCCGCCGATGGCCCCACCCGCGCCGGTCACGACGCGGCCGACCCGCTGACCGCGGAGTCGGTGGGTCTGGTCACCTGAACCGCAGCGGTAAGTACCCGCGGCGCCACCGGCGCCGACGACTCCGGCCGAACGAACGCGATGTAAACGCGATGTAGACCAATCCCGTCCAGGCCGACACATATGTGAAGTCCTGTGCCGACCGCCGGAGTATGCCGAGGGCCGCTACTGCGGTTTGACGCAGTTGCCCGGCCAAGATGGTCAGTGTCCGTTCACGTGCAGCTCATTTTCTCGTCGCTGGCACTTCAGCCGGAGATGCCAGGGTCTGCCCAGGCGTTTCGCAGGACATGCTCAGGAACTTCGTTTGCGCTCGCCGCGCCACGGCGGCGGTTTGTCAGTGACGGTCAGTTGCGGGAAGGGATACGCGAATGCTGGATTACGCGGCGATGCCGCCGGAGATCACCTCCACCCTGGTGTACACGGGCCAAGGGTCGGCGCCGATGGTGGCGACCGCGTCGGCTTGGGATGCGCTCGCCGCGCAACTGAGTTCGTTCGCGCAGGGCTACTCGTCGACGATCACGGCCCTGCAGGACCAGGAGTGGACGGGTCCCGCCTCGACGGCGATGGCCGAGGCGGCCGCCCCCTATGCGGCGTGGGTGAGCACAACGGCGACCCAAGCCGAGCAGACGGCCACCCAAGCCCGGGCGGCCGCAGCGGCCTACGAGACGGCACACGCGTCCGTTGTGCCGCCGCCGCTGATAGCCGCCAACCGCACCCAGTTGACGAATCTGATTGCGACCAACCTCTTAGGCCAGAACTCGCCGCAGATCGCGGCCACTGAGGCCCAGTACGAACAGATGTGGGCCCAAGACGCCAGTGCGATGTACGGCTACGCCACCTCGGCGTCGTCGGCGACCAAGCTCACGCCTTTCACGGCGCCACCGCAAACCGCCAACCCCGCCGGACAATCGGCCCAAGCCGCCACGACGGCCGCCCAAACCGCCGGCTCGGGCGCCTCGCATTTCAACAGCCTGTCGCAGATGCTTTCGAATGTCCCGCAACAACTCTCCTCGGCAGCGAGCCCGGCTGCGGCAACATCGGACACAACCTCAGTGTTCGGAATCCAGGTGCCGAACTCGCTGGTGACCAGCATCGGAGACTTCAACACCATCATCAACCCAATAAGTTTCTACGCGGCGTTGAGTCGTACCGTCGCCAACGTCAGCGCCGCCGCCATGATCATGGGCCGACTAGTTGGCGACTCCGCGCTGTACGCGCCGCTGGCCATGCTGAGCGACGCGACGTCGCCGGTCACGTCCGCGGCCGGGGGAGGCATTTCCAATGCGGTGCTTGCCAGCACAAGCACCGCCGCTCCGATAGGGCCGTTGTCGGTGCCCCCATCGTGGGCGAGCGCGACTCCGGTGGCCACCGCCGCCAGCGAACAACCGCTGTGGGTGTCAGGGGCCGAGGGGTTCTACGAAGCCGATTCGGCGGCCGGCGCCATGCCGACAGCGGGTATCGGACCGATGGCGGGGATCGCCGGCGCGGCCGCAGCCGGCATGCTGGCGCGTCCCGTCGTCAGCAATATGTTGCGGGTCGCGCCCCGGCGCTACAAGATGCCCCGCCCTAAAGCCGGCGGATAGCCAATCCAAAGCACGCCGCACCGCCGCCCCGTTGTTGTCCGAAAATTAAGGAACAGTAATGCTGGATTTTGCGGCGCTGCCGCCCGAGGTCAATTCGGCCCGAATGTACGCCGGCCCGGGGTCGGGGCCGATGATGGCGGCAGCGACAGCCTGGGATGAACTGGCCGCGCAACTGGAATCGTTCGTGTCCGGCTACTCGGCGCAGCTGACGACTCTGCAAGGTCCGCGTTGGTCGGGGCCGGCCTCGACGGCGATGGCCGCCGCGGCCACCCCGTATCTGGCGTGGACGAACACCACAGCCACACAGGCCGCGCAGACGGCCAACCAGGCGCGGGCGGCGGCGGCCGCCTATGAGGCGGCGTTCGCAGCGACGGTGCCTCCGCCGGTGATCGAGGCCAACCGGGCGTTGTTGACGGCGTTGATCGCAACGAACTTCTTCGGCCAGAACACTCCGGCGATCGCCGCCGCCGAGGCGCTCTACGCCGAGATGTGGGCTCAAGACGCCGCGGCCATGTACGGCTATGCCGCGTCGTCACTCCCGGCGGCGGCCACGTTGACGCCGTTCACACCGCCGCCGCAGACCACCAATCCCGGCGGGCAACCGGCGCAATCCGCCGCGGCAGCTCACGCGGTCGGCACAGCGGCGGGCGAATCTACGCAAAGCGCGTTGGCGCACGCGCTTCCGGCTTCGTCAAACATTGGGCAGAGCGTGGCAAACTCCAGTGCTGCGACGTCGACGTCTTCGTCGGGGTCATCCGGGTACTTTTACATCGACAATCTGCAAACCTATCTACAGTTTTCCAACCTTTTGCACTCGTCGTTCGTTGCGCAATATTACAATTACGGCGTCACCATCGGCGATCAGGGCATGTTCAATACCGCTTACCTAGTTTACGGCCAGCTTCTCGGTTTTCCGAGGACGACGCCGCCGCTGCTGGGCACCGGTGGACAGGCATTAGCGGCGGGTTCGACAAGTTCCACCGGCCAGCCGGTGCTCGCCAGCACCGCCAAAGCGGCGTCGGTGGGGCCGCTTTCGGTGCCGCAGGGCTGGACCGAGGCGACACCGGCGGGCAAAACCGGTTACCTCGCCCAGTCGTTGGAGTCGCCGTCGTCGGAAACGGGTCAGCGGGCCGAGTCCGCGGAATTGGTCAGCGCCAAATCAGCTGCGCCCATGGCGGACCAGCCGCCGATGCAGCCGGTCATGGGACCGATGAGCGGCGCCGCGGCGCGCCACAGCGACAACTCCATGTTCCGCATGCGGGATCGCCGGTGGCGAATGCCCCGGCCCGCGGTCGGCGGATAGCACCAGTATCGAACCTGCGGGTCTATAACTCTCGCGCGCGACCGGTGAAGAAAGGGAATGGGAATGCTGGATTTCGGGCTCTTGCCGCCGGAGATCACCTCGACCAGGATTTATACCGGCCCGGGAGCGGAGCCGACGATGGTGGCCGCGTCGGCCTGGGACGCGCTCGCCGCGGAGTTGGATTCGTTCGCGGCAGGCTACGATGCGACAATATCGAGCTTGCAGGACGAAGGGTGGCTGGGTCCCGCTTCGAATGCCATGGCCGCTGCGGCCGCACCGTACGCGCAGTGGGCGGCCAGCACCGCGGAACGAGCACAACTCGCGGCCAGCCAAGCTCGGGCGGCAGCGGCCGCCTTCGAGGCGGCACATGCGGCGGTTGTGCCGCCGCCGCTGATAGCCGCCAACCGAACCCAGTTGTTAAGCCTGGTGAAAACCAACATACTCGGTCAGAACACGGCCCAGATCGCGGCCACCGAAGCCGCCTACGAGGCGATGTGGGTGCAAGACGCCTCTGCGATGCACAGCTATGCCACGTCCGCGTCCTCGGCGACAAAGCTGGCGCCGTTCACCGGGCCACCGCCGACCACCAATCCCGTCGCAGCGCCCGCGGCGTCTGCGGCGGCCGCGTCGCAATCCACCCTGTCGCAGGTGCTTTCGAGCGTGCCGCAGCTGCTCTCAGCAGCGGGCACAAGCGCACCGGCGCAAGCCGGCATACCGATACCGGAGTGGTTTATGACGCTGATGACCGATCTCAACTACGTCCAACGAGTTCCGGACATCTTCGTGTTCGTGCAAATGCGTAACGTTGGGGCGATCGGCGACGCCTTAATTTTTGGTACCAGGTTCGGGTCCGATGGCGCACTTTTTGCGCCACAGGAATTGTATGCGCCGGCGGTAGGAGTTGCTGGGGCGACGTCGCCGGCCACGGCGTCCGCACCAACGGCGCTGGCTTCAGCGGCCGAATCGGCGGACGTCAACCGGGCGGTGCTTGCCAGCGTGGGCGAGACGACCCCGGTCGGGCGATTGTCGGTGCCCGCATCCTGGACAAATGCGACTCCGGCCGCCGCTGCGACCCAGCAGTGGCTGTCGTCGGGGACCGCGGGGTCGTGGGATGCTGCTCCGAAAATGCAAACGGCCGGCGCAGGGCCGGCGGCCGCCATGGGGCCGATGGCAGGGGCGGCCGGTGCGGCCGCGGCCCGCAAAGTGGTGCGTCCCAGTATCAGCACCATCTTGCAGGTCACGCCTCCCCGCTACAAGATGCCCCGTCATTCCTCCGGTGGATAGCTGCTCCCCGGGGGCCCGGCGTGCCGCAGCCTGGGCGAGTGCGGGGCTGGGCTGGCCTTCGTCGATCGTCTCCCGCCGCACCAGGTCCGCATGTCAGCGGGCCAGCCGTGCAGCCCGGTCTGCGCCGGCGGACTCGCGCGGCAGCCCGGTCAGCTCCGCCGCCTGCGCGTCTTGGCGCGCCACGCTATCAGCGGATGAAACCCCCAGCCGCCCTTGAAAGTTGCCCGCCGCGTGCTGTTTGTTGCTGTGCGGGTCGATCGACGACGCGTTGATGCCGATCACGAACGCCGCCGCGGGCATCATTCCGTTCAAGGACCACGGCCCCCGTCAAGGACACGCTGATCGATTTCCCCAAGTTAGGTCAAGTGGCTCCGAAGGCGGATCAGTAGTCCGGAGTGTTCGGGCAGTACAAACGCCGTGCCACCGCCACGAAGTGGGCGCCCTGCAGAAGCGGCATGCCGGGGGCGGCGCTTCTCACCCCGTTCACGGCATCGCGGATGGTGTTGCCCTGCTGGATAGTCGCACAGGCGCCTTTGGCGATGGCGACTGCTTCGGGACCACTCGGTTGTTTGATGCCGAGGCGGTCGATCGCGCCAAGGAATGTGGTGTCGGTCGCGCTGGGGACATACTCATACGGATCAGTTGGCTCGGCGTGCGCCGACGCGGCCACACCGACGGCTGCTGCCGCGCAGGCTGACGTCACGAGCAGTGTGACAGCGTGCGCCGCCACCCGGAAGCGTGGGTCGCGCCCACGAAGTGGTGTTTTCACCGGAGGCCATTCGTGTTCTGTCATCGCTCATCTCCCCGTCTGCTCGCGGTGTGGACACCTCGACGGCGTGCTCGAAATCGTGCGGCGCAACGACTTTCCGGCTCCGACCGTTCAGCACGATGCTAGATGCCGCGGCCGGACTCTCATAGGCTCACCGATCAATATTTGCAATTGTTTTCACGCCCATTCACCAAAGACACCCTGTTGTTCACCTGTCATTCATGCGTTCGTCAGACCCTGATTTTTCAGCCGGGTTTGTAATGATCTTGCTTTCGGTGGTCGGGTCGCTGGTGGCTGTGCTGTTGGGCGATGGCGTAATTGGGCGTGGGCGTGGCTGCGGCGGTGTGGTGACCGGTTTTGGGCATGCGTCGATCGCGGTGGAGGCTTCGAGATGCGCTGCGAGGGTGCGGTTTTCAGTGGGCTGCGAATGGTCAACCGGAGGCCGGTAGCCCAGATGTGTCGTAGCGCGGCGGCGAACGCCTCGACGTGGGGGTAGGCGGTGGCCGTGGCCACCAGCCGGGCGGCGACGTTGAGAAATGCCAGGCGCAGTCGTTTGCCACCCGCTCGGCGTAGCTTGCGGGGCAGGGCCAGGGTGCCCAGCCATAGCCCGACGTTGTGAACGGGGGCGGCGACCCGCCAGCACAGCCAGTTACCGAAAACCGCTTGCACCGAAGATCATCCCGAAGTCGTTCATGAGCGCGCGGACGGCGTCTTCGGGGATGCCGCCGCGCAGCCGGTGATGCGCCTCGACCTCGGCCGCCCTGAGCTTCTACGCGGTGACGTTGGTGATGATCGCGTGTAGCCGCCAGCCGTCGAGGTCGTCGAACGCCAGCTGGTCACCGGGTTGTTTGGGTTGGCGGCACGAAATTGGCGGCTCATAAAAAGCTTTGGCAAATGACACGCCAATTACAGTCGGCATTCCGGGCATGCCAGCCGGCCGCTGCCTAGCTAGGGTAGCGATGTGCTTGCTCGCAGCTGCTGGCTTTTTCTATCTAGGCTCGCAGCCTATTGGCGGCCAACCCGGGCTGCGATGCCGATCTCCTGCGTGGCGTTGGTTGGTCAGCAGACGTAATGCCTCATGTAAATATGCCCGCGAAACCTGATCCATGCCTCACGTAGGAATGCCCGCGAAATCAGGGTCAGCTGGCCGTCTTGTTCGTGGTGCGGATGCCGGATCTGACGTCGGGCAGGGCGGCGGGTATAGAGGCGAGGTAGAGCTGCTCGGTCTTGTCCTTGGCGGGTCTGAGCAGGGCAGCCTGCAGGTCGGCGATCTGGCGGGCGATCGCGGCCGGGTTGAGGCTGTGTCGGTAGGTGAGCAGCTCCGATTTCTGCGCCGCTGAGAGGACCCCGGCGGCCAGCAACCGGTCCAGCGGGGTCATGGGCTTGTCGTAGAGCCGGCGGCGTTGACCGTCGCGGCTGCAGCCGTAGCCGATGGGTTTGATGGTGGGGGTCAGGTAGTTGAGCCGGTCGTTGACCAGGTGCCAGAGCCGGTTGAGCACCGCGCGTTCCTCGTCGGTGTCGTAGCGGTAGTAGAATCCGTATCGGCGCACCAGGTGGTTGTTCTTGGACTCGATCGTGGCCTGATCGTTCTTCTTGTAGGGCCGTGAGCGGGTGAAGAAGATCTCCATCTGCGCCGCCCACTTGATGACAGCCTTGTTCAGGAACTCGGTCCCGTTGTCGACGTCCAAACCGGTTACCTCATAAGGTATTTCATGCACTCCTGCTTTCAGTGCGCCCAGGATGTGGGTGTTGGCGTTGTTGCGCACGGTGCGGGTGAACACCCAGCCGGTATGGACATCGGTGAGGTTGAGGGTGCGGGCGAACTCGCCTTTGAGTGTTGGGCCGCAATGCGCGACCGTATCACCCTCGAAGAAACCGGGTTCGTCTTCTACCTCATCGCCAGCCCTGCGAACCTTGATCGAATTCCGCAGCAGCGGTGAGGGTGTCGTCGTCGAAACACCACTGATCTGGTCCCTGGCCTTCGCCGGCGCCAGATAGCGGTCAATCGTCGCCGCGCTCATCTCCAGCAGCTCGGCACGCACGTCCGGGCTGTAGCGGTCACGACCGAAGGCCAGCTCATCGTGGCGTTGCAGGCCGTCGAGCTGCAAGCGCATCGAAGCAGCCAAATACTTCCCGCACTGCCCACCCGAGGCGGCCCAAACCCTTTGCAGCACCTTGAGCGCGTCGTAGGAAAACTTCACAGCCCTGGGCTTGCGGGGCCGCTTCGCCACATTGCGCCCCGGCCCCGGTGGCCGCTTTGCCGCTGCCGTGAGCCTGCGGCGGGCGTTGTCGCGCGACCAGCCCGTCACCTCAACGATCTGGTCCAGAATCTGCCCCCTGTTCTTCTTCGAGGCCTTCACATACGCCTTGGCGTACCTGGTGGTGATCTCGGCACGAGACGTCATCGACAACCCACATTCCATGCCTAACGACGGTCACCGTTTCGCGGGCATTCTTATGTGAGGCACCGAGGGTGTTTCGCGGGCACTTTTCGTGAGTCAAGTCGGCAGATTGCAACGGCGGCCCGTCTGCTGCGATAGTTGGTTGAGGAAGGGAAAGGCTGATGCTTGATCACGGAGCCCTCCCGCCCGAGGTCAACTCGGGCAGGATGTATGCGGGTCCGGGCTCGGGGTCGTTAGTGGCCGCCGCATCGGCCTGGCAGGCGATAGCCAGCCAACTGGACTCGGTCGCGCGCGGCTACACCGCGGTGATCTTGGGGCTGCAAGGCGAAACGTGGTCGGGCAATGCTTCGACTTTGATGGCCGACGCAGCGCAACCGTATGTCGAGTGGATCGCGACGGCGGCGGCCAAGGCCGAGGAGACGGCCGGTCAGGCTCGCGCCGCGAGCGCCGCCTTTGAGAGTGCACACGCGGCCACGGTTCCACCGGCACTGGTCACGGCCAACCGCGATCAGTATGTGGCGCTGGTAACGGCCAACGTCTTCGGGCAATACACCACCCAGATCGCGGCCGCCGAGGCCGAATATGCCCAGATGTGGGCACAGGATGCGGCCGCGATGTACACCTATGCCGCGGCGTCCTCGGCAGCGAGCACCGTGACGCCGTTCGGCGAGCCGCCGCAAACCACGACTGCCGACGCCGCACCCGCCCAGGCTGCCGCGGTGGCCCACGCCGCCGGCTCCGGCGCTTCGAGTTCGCAGTCAACCCTGTCGCAGTTGCTGGCGGCATTGCCCCAGCAGCTGCAGAGTCTGGCCACCGGCGGGTCTTCGGGGGCGACGTTGCCAAGCGGCCCGTCCTCGTCGGCGTTGATAAACGCCTTCTTCGATTTGAATCAATTCACCTTCCCGGCAATCGCCGTCGCCGCCTTCACCCGCACGTTCTTTTCCGGCGGAAGTTATACTCTAGCGGCCAACCGGGCTGCCGCGGCCCAGAGCAAAGACTTGCCGAAGATCGGCGGGGGGGACATCGGGGCCGGCGCTACCACTGCTGAATCGGTTGTGCCGCAAGGTGTTCGGGGTCCGGTGCTGGCCGACGTGGGGCGGGCGGCACCGATGGGCCGGTTGTCGGTGCCGCAGAGCTGGACGTCGACGGCGCCGGTGGCCAAAGAACCGCAGTGGCTGTCCGAGATGGACCTGGCAGCAGTGCCGGTGTCGGCGGACGCCCCGGTGGCGGGCGCGACGGGCGCAGGCCCGATGGTGGGCATGAACTCAGCGGCAGGTCCGCATGGGCGTTCCTCGGTCAACAATGTGTTGCGCGTGCCGTCACGCGGCTTCAAAATGCCGCGCCCAACTTTAGGCGGGTAGCCGTTTTCGCCTCGTTTCGGTCGCCCCCGACGGTGTCGTCGCGACCCTCGGCCACCGGTTTGCCATCGTCGCGGCAACAACGCTGATGCTTGACTTCGGGGCGCTGCCGCCCGAGGTCAACTCGGCGCGAATGTATGCCGGCCCCGGCTCGGGCCCGCTGCTGGCGGCGGCCTCGGCTTGGGACGGCGTGGCCGCGCAACTGGAAACCCTCGCCGCCGGGTATTGCTCGGCGATTTCGGCGCTGCAAGACCAGGGCTGGTCCGGCGCGGCATCGACGGCAATGGCCGCTGCCGCGGCGCCCTATGTGGCGTGGGTGACGACCACGGCGCGGCAAGCCCAGCAGGCGGCCGGCCAGGCCCGGGCGGCCGCCGCCGGCTACGAAGCGGCGTTCGCCGCAACCGTGCCCCCGGCGGTGGTGCTGGCCAACCGCACCTTGTCGGCGACGCTGGTTGCGACCAATTTCTTCGGGCAGAACACGCCCGCGATCGCGGCCGCCGAGGCCGTCTACGCCGAAATGTGGGCGCAGGACGCCACGGCGATGTACGGCTACGCAGCCTCCGCGTCCGCGGCGGCCACCCTCACACCGTTCAGCGAGCCGCCGCAGACCACGAACCCCGCCGGGCAATCCACCCAAGGCGCCGCTGTGGCCCAGGCCGTTGACACCGCCGTCGGACATGCTCAGACCACACTTTCGCAGCTGACGTCCGCGGCGCCCCCGCAGCTGCAGTCCCTCACATCAGGGGGGTTCGTGAATGCGTTGGCGGCCCAGGCTTCCGTGACCTCGACGTCGACCTCGACGTCGACCTCGATAATCACCGCCATCACCGATTTGGATACCGCCTTTTGGCGGCCGGCTTTTTACGCTTCCCAATTCGTGAAAACGCCGTTTTACATCTTGTCTTTTCAGGTCGCGGCTGCCCGAGCCGGCGCCCAGGCGTCCGCGTTGCCGGCGCTACCGGCGCCTGCGGCAGGCGCTGTTGCTGGGGCGCAAACGATGGGGCCGAACTGGGTGCTGGCCAGCGTGGGTCGCGCGGACCCGGTGGGCGGATTGTCCGTGCCGCAGAACTGGACCGCGGCGACGTCGACGGCCGGCCCGGCCGTCCAACCGGTGGCCCCGGCGGACACGGGTTTCAAAGCTCTGCCGACGTGGGCGAACCCGACGAGCACCTCGGCCGGCCTGCCGACGATGGGCCAGATCCCCAACGGCGCAGGGCGTCGCGGCACCGACGTGGAATACCGCATCACAGACCGCCGCCACCGAATGCCGCGGCCAACCCTGGGTGGCTAGACCGTTATGGGGGGCGGGGCGGGGCCTCCGCCTCGCTGACCGCGGTTGTCGCCGAGTGGCAGCGGCCCGGTGCCTGCGCGTGACGAAGGTTCCCCCGTCCGATGGGCGAGGGAACCTTCGCGCAGACGCGGTTATCGGCGCAGGTCCGTCGCCGCGACCTGGACGAACACGCCGGTGTCCTCGGCCATCAGCAGGCCGCGACCGCGCGGCAGCGGGCCGCCTTTCATCTTGCCGCGGATGAAGCCTTCGTCGGGGTCGGCGTCCATCACCAGCAGCGGGGCGTTGGCCTGCGCCAGTGCCCGCAGCATCGGGTCGCTGCCCGCCGACGACCAGCCACCGAAGGTGCGGGTGACAATCACGTGCAAGCCGACATCGGCTGCCCTGGTCACCCACGGCGCGGCCTTGTGCAGCGGCGAATCGAAGCCAGGCGGCAGCTGCTGCACATCGTCGATGATCAGCAAGATCTCCGGCCCGCTCCACCAAGCCCGCGACAACAGCTCTTCGGCCGACAGTCCCGGCGGTGGCTCGCGCCGGGACAACACGGCACCCAGGTCGTCCATCATCGCCGCGACACCGTCGAGGTTGTAGGCGAACTTCTCGACGTAGTCGGTGCTCAGCGTGGTCAACAGCTGGCGACGCGGGTCGACCAGCCACACCTGCGCCGAGGGCCGCGACGTCGGAGCCGCGATGCTGGCTCCCGGCGCGTACACCCGACCGATCTCGGACATGATGGTGGCCAGCGTCGTGGTCCGGCCACATTCGCGCCGGCCCGTCACCATCAGGTGTGCGTTCTCGGCGAAGTTGAGATACACCGGCTGCAGGTCCAATTCGTTGATGGCCCAAGCGATTCCACCGGCCCCGACGTTCTGGCGCCGATCGGCCGCGGCCAACGCCTGCACCTGCTGCAGCCCGAACTTGGCGGGCAGCCTGCGCACCGGCGGCGCGTGGCCGGCCGCCACTCGGCTCACCGCCGCGGCGACGCTGGCGGACTCGAAAACCGAGTCCGGCGTGCTCGCCAAGGCGGGCCTGGCCACCAGCGTGTGCAGACCCGATTGCGGATCGCTGTCCAGCCGCATGTAATTCACCGCGACCATGCCGCGGCCCGGCTTGACCGGGACATCCTTGGCGAAGCGGGAGCGCACCAGCTTCGCGTCTTCGACCGCGGCCAGCCGCAGCTCGATCCGGGAGCCGAAACCGCTGCGCACCGGTGGCCGCAGCTCGGACTCGCGGTCAGCCGTGACCACCACATGCACCCCGAACGACGGGCCTTGGTTGATGATCTGGTTCACCTGCTCGATCAGCACCTCGTTTTCTTCAGCCAGCGCCCGGTAGTTGTCGATCACCAGGTACACGTCGCCGAAGCCGTCGTTGGGCACGCTGCCGGCCTCCCCACCGAACCTGCGCCGACGGAACACGTCCATCGAGGGCACGTCGTACTCGAGGAAGGTGTGCTTGCGCGCGTGAAGCAGCGCCAGCAACTCGGCCACCGTGCGGCGAACGCCGTAGGGGTCGGTGGGGCCGACCACTTCGCCGACGTGCGGCAGCCCGGCCACCGTCGTCAGCGCGGTGCTGCTGTAGGCCAGGGCGTAGAACTGGACCTGCTCTGGCGTGTGGGTCAGCGCGGCCGACGTGATCAGCGTCTGCAATGCGGTGGTCTTGCCCGAGCCACCGGCACCGAGGATTAGCACGTTGGAACCCGGCCCGGAGGTGTCCACCGTCCACGGCGGCTGGTCGTGCTTGAACGGCCGGTCGATGATCCCGATCGGGAACACCAAGTTCCTGGCTGTGCCGTAGTCCTCTTGCCACGGCCGACGAAGGAACCGCTTCACCAAGTCTTCGATCGACACCGGCACGTCGAGCGGAGGATGCCATAACCGATAAGGCTCGAAGTCGATCCGGCGCAGCTGATCGATGATCACCGTGCCGACCTTCGGTGTCCGGATTGCCTCTTCTTCTTCCTCGTCGTCGGGCTCCGCGGCTCCGTTGCCGCTCAACGCTTCGCCGTTCCCGCCGAGGATTTCGCCGTTGGTCAGCGCGTCGAAGTCGTCCGGACCGGTGACGCTGACCTCGATAGGCGTGAAGCCGGTGGTAAACAGTTGCGGCCGAATGTAATCCACCATATGTGTCAGCGCGGTCTGGCCGTCGGCGTCGAGCGAAACGCCGCGACGGTAGTCGCGCCACAGGAACTCGGCCTGGAAACGGATGATCTCGTCCAGGCTCTTGCGGAAGTAGCCCAGACCGGCCTGTGCGGGCAGGTTGACCGCGTTCGGCACCCCGGCCGCCTGTGCAGCACCGGCGGTACGCGCTTTCAGCACCAATCGGTAACCCATGTTCTCCATGAGCTTTTCGGCCCGGCTCTCGATGGTCTGCGAGGCCATCATCAAGTGGATCCAGTAGGCACGGCCCTGTCGGCCGATCGAGTCCAGCACGTCGACCGCGGTCGGCATGATGCGGAACCATTCGTAGAACTCGTCGATCACCACCACCAGCATCGGCAGCGGCGGAATGTCTTGACCGCGCGCGCGCATCCTGCCGCGCATCTCGTTGTACTCCTTGGCGTCGTCGACGCCGGCGTTGTCGCAAACCGCCTTGCGCCGGGCGATTTCGCCCCACAACGCGTCCAGGAAGCGCTCCATCAGCGCCTGGTCTTCTTCCAGGTCGGTGATGATCCGCGACACGTGCGGCACGCCGTTGAACGGCTTGACCGCCGATCCACCCTTGAGGTCAGCCAACACGAACTGCAGCTCGTCCGGCGGATGCGCCAGCATCAACGACTCAAGCACCGTGCGCACCAGCGTGGACTTACCCGAACCGGTGGTACCCGACATGACGCCGTGCGGGCCGTCGCCGCCTTCGTCGAGGGACTTCATGTCCAAGAACAGCAGCTCGCCATTGTCGGAGCGGTTGCCGAACGGGATGCGCAATCGCGACCGGCTGGACAGGCCGTCTCGCCGGTTGCCCCACAACGACTCGAAGTCGATCTCGGCCGGATCTTCAACCCCGTAGTAGGACAGGATGTCTCGCGCACCGATCTGGGCTACCCGCTGGCCGATCTCCTCATACGCTTCGGCCAGCCGCCAGTGCGCCATGCGCTGCGCAAACTGCTCTGCTTCCGCCTCGGTCACATAGTCGGCCAGAGCGAAGAACCACCGGTTGTCGTCGATCACCATCCAGGTGTCGCGGTCACGGGGCAGTGCCTCGATCACCCCGACGTCGTTGGTGAACTTCAGCACCCGCTCGGGGTTACCGGTCCACAGCGCCGAGCCGGTCAAGTCAAAGAACGTGACGCCGTCAACGCCGTCGACGCTGATGACGTATTCCCATTGCGGGTCGTCGACATCGGCGATGATCACGTGGTGCGGAGTCGGTGTCTCCGCTGACGAGCTAGCATGCCGCGGGGTGAAAGACCCACGGCCGGCGAACAATTCGGCCTGGTCGGCGGCGAACTCGCGCACCGACCCGTACACCATCCGCGCGTTGCCGGCAGCGTCGCGACGGCGTGGGTCGCCGAAGTGCGGCAGCCACTTGACCCAATCCCATTTCGCGAGATCGGAACTGACAACGATCATCTGGATGTGGTCCGGCCCATGTGAGAACGCCAGCTGGCAGATAATGGCCCGCATCAGCCCGATCACCTGGTCGCGATTGCCGTCCAGCGCATACCAGGGCTCAACAAGCAGCGACACCATCTTGGGCAGGTTGTAGACCACGCTCTGGTAGCGGCCAAACTCCTGCAGGGCCTTTCCGGTCACCGGCTCCAGCTCGATATCGGTCGGCATGTTCTGCGGCTCGCCCCAGGTCACCTCCGGCCGGGTCATGCCCACACCGATCCTGGCGACGCCGAAATTGAGGTCCCTCCCGTCTGGCTTGCGTTCCCACATCCGCGACGAGCCGACCGCCGCGGTCAGCGTTGTCGGCTCCGGATGGAACCACCGGTAGTTGGTGTCCATGCTGTCGGCGGACTCGTTCGCGGTGTCGCGCAGCATGTCGAGCATCAGCATGAACTGGGCCCGCATCGCGTCCAGCTTGGGCCGGCTCATCTGCTGCTGGCCGCCGAAACGACCACCGAACATCATCATCGCGACGCCGCCGATCATGAAGATCGGAAAGATCGAGCCGGCGCCCAGGAACATCCGCGAGCCGTTGGCGACGGTCATGCCGACCATACCGACCAGCAGACCCACCACGAGGACACCCACCACAATCAGCCACCACGGCTTGCCTTCGGGGGGCGGGACACTCAGCGGTGTCGGTAAGACAATGTTCTCCGGCCGAACCGCTGGTGCGCGCTCGGGCGTGGGGCGTGCAAAACCTTGTTTCACTTCGGTACCGCCAACTCTGCTGGGCTCATATCGGTCGGAAGGGTGTCGTGGCGCACCAGCGCGTCGGCGCGCGAGAGGGCTGGGCCCGGTGCCAGCAGCCGCAGGGCCACCCAAGGCGCGGGGCTCGGCTGCGATGTCAATCCGAGCGCCGAGCGGGCATCGCGTGAGTTGTCGACACCGAACCGGACACCGGAACTCGAGAGCCACCATAGTGATTCTGACGTGGCCGACCCTGGGTCATTGCCGGTGACGGAGACGAAGTTTGCGTAGTTGGGTCCGAAAAATACTCGATCGGCTTCCCGGCCGGAAGTGTCGGCCTTCACCAGCGAGACCACTTTTTGGGTGTCGCTGGCCGACACCGGGATCGTCGGCCCGGAGATCACCTGGGTACGGGCCCGCTCTTCGCCGGCGGTTTTCTCCCACCACCAGCAGGTCGCCGGGTTGTCGCGGATGTCCTGCACCTGCAGCGGCCCGTCCGGATAGGCCGACAAATCCAACCCGGTGACCACCGGCATCTTCGCCAGTGACGCCGGCGCCACCACCACCGGCGCATTGCCCGACGGGGTACCGGCATTCTGCAGGATCTGGGCGACGACCGGCGTCACGGTCTGCACACCGTCGGCCAGCACCACCGAATATTGTTGTGGCCCACTGATTTGCGGTGTCACGATCACGGTTCCCACCGGTCCGGGTGCACCGGCGAAGCCGGCCGGCTTACCGGCGTTTGGCACCTTGGGTACCGAGAGCGCGGGACCCACCGGCAGGGAGTCGTACAGTGCCCGGCTCATCGGCCGCGCCTCGTTGACGTTCTCCGGGGTCAGACCCAGCGGCAGCAACACTGCCCGGTTCGACGCATCGATGCGCGATCGGCGTCCCTGCCGGATCACCCAGGCGTCCTTGTCGTAACGCAGCACCACCGCGTCAGACCCGCTCAGCACGTGCCGGTGACTCGACAGGTCCGGCGTTCCGTCGATCACGGTGACGGTCACCGATGACGGTGCTCCCACCCCGGCCGCCGACGTCACCGAGTCGCACACCAGCCACGACGACGACGCGGGGCTGGTTGGCGAGAAGTCCGACGGCGCCCCGGGGATACCGACAAGCGGCCCGTGCGGCTGCTCGGCGATCTGACCGGACCGCACCTTGTGCGGGTTATCCGGCCGGCCGGCGATCAGCCGGGCAGATGCCAAGTTCAGCGCTGGATAGAGCTTGTCCCCCACCTTGACGTAAAGCGCGCCGGAATCGCGGTCGGCGATGATCGGCGACTCGTTGAGCTGCCCCGACGGGTTGATGAACGACCACAGCAGCGCGCCCAGGCAAATCACCGCGGCCGCCGACACCGACGCCACCACCGCCAGCGTCTGGCGCCGGCCGGGTTCGATTTCCATCCGGACTCGCCAGCGGGTCAACGCCATGGCGGTGCGGCGTGCCAAGAACTGGTAACCAGTTACCTGGGTCCGGGTGGAGAGTCCGAGGCCGTAACCCGAACCCCGCTGCCCGCCGTTCGAATCAGCCACGGTTGATCACGCTCCAAACCGACAGAAGGGCTGAACGCCGCATAGGCCCACGATTCACCGGATTAACCGTAGGGCACCCTGGGCCACCTCGCCACGCGAGCGTGTGGGCGCCGGGCTGGTCAGCGGCCGCGCCGGGAGTGGTCTGCACCACAGTGCTGTCACCTGCCATCAAGTAGTGAGGAAATCGAACGAAATCTTCACTGCGCATCGTACGGCGAAGAGCAAACTCAGACCTGTTAAAAAATTGCCGTGAGGTGAACACTCGGGTCGCATTCCGGCCCTCCGATTGAGCAAGATGGCGGGATGACGCGCCCAGGAAGCGATGACGCACATGACTGAGCTCGCGCCCTCGTTGGTCGAACTCTCCAGGCGCTTTGGCATCGCCACCGACTATGAGGACTGGAGCGGTCGCCGGACCGGCGTCCCGGAAAGCACCCTGCTGGCCGTCCTCGCCGCGCTCGGCGTGGCCGCCGGCACCGAGGCGCAGCGCAACGCAGCGCTGACCGCACACGATCGCGCGTACTGGTCGCGGTCGCTGCCACCCACCACGGTCGGACGTGCCGGTACCCAGACGCCGTTCTGGGCGCATGTGACCCACGGCCGCCCCGCCGACGTGTGGGTGCAGCTCGAGAACGGGACCGTGCGAGCCGACATACGTCAGGTCGACAACTTCGCCGAGCCGTTTGAGCTGGACGGGCGCTTGGTCGGTGAGGCCAGCTTCGTGCTGCCCGGCGATCTGCCGCTCGGTTACCACCGGGTGCATCTGCGTTCCGGGGACACCGAGGCCAGTGCGGCGCTGATCGTGACACCGGGCTGGCTGGGAGTACCGGACCGGCTGGGCGGTCGTCGGGCGTGGGGGCTGGCCACCCAGTTGTATAGTGTCCGGTCCCGACAGTCCTGGGGCGTCGGTGACCTTACCGACCTCACCGAGCTTGCGGTGTGGTCGGCTTCCGCGTACGACGCCGGTTATGTGCTGGTCAACCCGCTGCATGCGGCCGCGCCGACCAGGCCGATGGAGCCGTCGCCATACCTGCCGACATCGCGGCGCTTCGTCAACCCCCTTTATCTGCGTGTCGAGGCCATCCCGGAGTTCGCCTACCTGCGTAAACGTCGCCGGGTATGGCGGTTGCGCGACGAGGTGCAGCGTCACGCCAAGATGGTCGACGCCATTGACCGCGACACCGCTTGGGCGGCCAAGCGGACGGCTTTGCAGCTGGTTTATCGGGTTCCGCGCACGGCGGGCCGCGAACTGGCGTATGGCGCTTTCTGCGCCCGAGAAGGTGCTGCCCTCGACGACTTCGCCACCTGGTGCGCGCTGGCAGAGGAATGCGGCAGCGACTGGCATCAGTGGCCGGAATCGCTGCAGCATCCCGATGCCGACGGTGTCGCCGAGTTCGTCGCCGAGCATGCGAAGGCGGTGGACTTCCACCGCTGGTTGCAATGGCAGCTCGACGAGCAACTCGGGGCCGCCCAATCGCAGGCAGTGGCGGCCGGAATGGCGCTGGGCGTCATGCACGATCTCGCCGTCGGCGTACACCCCAACGGGGCCGACGCCTGGGCGTTACAGGATGTATTGGCGGTGGGGGTGACCGCGGGTGCGCCGCCGGATGAGTTCAACCAACTAGGCCAGGACTGGTCGCAGCCGCCGTGGCGCCCGGATCGGCTCGAAGAGCAGGAGTATCAGCCGTTCCGCGCGCTGATTGGCAGTGCCCTGCGGCACGCCGGCGGGGTGCGTATCGACCACATCATCGGCCTGTTCCGACTGTGGTGGATTCCGCAGGGCCAAACGCCCACGCAAGGCACGTATGTGCGTTACGAGCACGAGGCGATGATCGGCATCGTCGCGCTGGAGGCGCACCGGGCCGCGGCTCTGGTGGTGGGCGAGGATCTCGGCACTGTCGAACCATGGGTTCGTGACTACCTGCGCGACCGCGGTGTGCTGGGTACGTCGGTGCTGTGGTTCGAGCTCGACCGCGACCGCGGTGGCGGCCCGCTGCCGGCCGAGCGCTGGCGAGAGTGCTGCCTGTCCTCGGTGACCACCCACGATCTGCCACCAACTGCCGGGTATCTGGGCGACGAGCATGTGCACCTGCGGGAATCGCTGGGCCTGCTGACGCGACCCGTCGCAGAGGAGCTCGCCGCCGCGAAAACCGAGCGCGCGGCGTGGATCGCCGAGCTGCGCCGCGTCGGCTTGCTGTCCGGGGAAGCCGACATCGAGGACACCATTCTGGCCCTGTATCAGTACCTGGGCCGAACGCCGTCGCGGCTGCTATGCGTCTCATTGACAGACGCGGTCGGAGACCGGCGGACTCAGAACCAGCCGGGCACGACCGACGAGTATCCGAATTGGCGAGTACCGCTGAGCGGCCCCGACGGTCAGCCGGTGCTGCTCGAGGACGTGTTCACCAACCCCAGGGCAATCGCGCTCGCCGATGCGATGCGCGCGCAGACGGCCGTCACTGGGAGCCGGACCACCTGTTAGCTTTTCGAGTGCGATGAGCGTCTTGAAGTTCGGTGTCGTTGCCCCGGTCGCCGCCGGGGTTACCGCAGACCCGGGGTGGATGGTGGCCTTCGCGCGTTATCTCGAGGCGTGCGGGTTTGGATCGATCATCGCCGTCGAACCCACCGTCATGGCCACCCGGTACGACAGCGTCTACCCGTATGACCGCTCGGGACGGGTCGAATTGGCGGCCGACTGCCCGATCCCGACCCGCTTGACCTGCTGTCGTTTGTGGCCGGCCATACCGCCCGGCTCGGGTTGGCCACCGGAGTTCTGGTGCTGCCCAACCATCATCCGGTTCTGCTGGCCAAACGCGCGGCGACGGTCGATGCGCTGTCCGGCGGGCGGCTTCGGCTGTGCGTCGGCGTCGGCTGGCTACGGGAAGAGATGGAGCATGCGGCACCGAATTCGCAACTCGAGGGCGCCGCAGCAACGAGCAGTTGGCGGCGTACGGGCGCTCTGGGACGACCGCCGAGAGGGCGTCACCCATCATGGCGAGTTCTTTCAGTTCGATGGCGTGGTCTGTAGTCCCAAATCTGTTGCTGGACGGCACCTTCCGATTCACATCGGTTGCCACAGCAAAGCAGCTGCTCGACGGGCCGGGCGCTTTGGCGACGGCTTCCAGCCCTTGGGCGTGACCGGGGCGCAGTTGGACGACCTGCTGACGCTGATGCATGACGTGGCAGCAGCTGCCGGACGCAGTCCGGCGGATATCGAAGTATCGCTGGGACATTCAGCGACCAAGATCGACGCCGAACGCGCCGGTGCTCCTTTGACCTTTGCGCTCGTGGTGATCAGAATCGTGGTGATCAGAATCGAGCCCAAGTCGCGCAGGAGGTGTCCTCAGTCCGTCTTCGGTAGCGGAATGCCTTCGCTGGTCGAGAATTCCGCGTCGCTTTGGGTGGACAGTCCCAGCGACACCAGAGTCCGGGGGAAAAAGACGTCGGTCAGGTAGGCCAATGCAACTGCCCAGCGGTTGACGCCTCGCGGAATCGCGTACAAGTGATACGCCCGGGTGACGAATTTCGCGGGGTAGCCGGACAGCGGAACTCCCAGCGGATTGGCTACGGCCTTATGGGGTCCAAGGTCGACCACCAACCCCAGGTTGCGGTGCTTGTATTGCCGCTTCTTCCCGTGCCCCAGACTGGCGGCCACGTTGTCGCCGAGCACTTTGCCTTGGCGAATCGCGTGCTGGGCGGTGGGCGGGGTGATCTTGCCGGGTTGCGTCACGTCGGGCACCGCGGCGGCATCGCCTGCCGCAAACACGTCAGGATGGCCGGGCACCCCAAAATCGGTCTGCACCTTCAACCGGCCCTTCTCGGTCGGCAAGCCCAGCGTCTGAATGAGCGGAGCGGCGGTAACCCCGGTGACCCATGCGACAGTTCGAGTATCTATCCGCGAATCATCGCTTAGCACAACATGATCGGGATGGACCTCGTTGAGCGTCAGGCCTAAGCGGACATCGACACCACGGCGCCGCAGCACCCGCATCGCACGAGCGCCCAACTTTTCGCCCACTTCGGGCATCACCTGCTCGGCAAGGTCGAGCAGCACGAATTTCACGTTGGACGCGTCAAAGCTCATTTGCTGGGCTGCGGCATCGGCCAGCGCACGAAGCTGTACGGCCAGTTCCGTACCGGAGTAGGACGCGCCCACCACCACAATCGTGCGTCGCGCCCGCGCGAGCTGGGCGTCGTGCTCCAGGCAGGACAATTCCAACTGCTTCAGAACGTGGTCTCGCAGATAGAGCGCCTCGGCTGTCGACTTCAAACCCCTTGCGTACTGGGCTAATCCAGGGATACTGAACAGGCGGGTGACCGAACCGGGCGTCAGCACCAACCGGTCCCACGTCAGCTCGCAAGAGCGCTGTTCCAGATCGGTGAACTGCAGCCGGTGCTGCTCGAGGTCAGCGCTGTCTACCCGACCGCGCACTTTGCGCACGCCGTTGAGCGTCCCCGCCAGCGGGATCGTCACGAATCGCGGATCGACGACGCCACCCGCCACGTCCGGCAGCAGCGGCGTGTACAGCATGTAGTCGACCGGCGAGATGATCGTGACGTCGACATCTGATCTGCGTAATCGGCGGGCCAGTCGCCGTGCGCACTCGAAGCCGGTAAATCCGCTGCCTACGATCACCACCGACGTCACCGTTTCCACTGTAGCGACGGACGGCGGGCAGAACCGGTCTGCCGCGGCGTTACGGGCCGCCACCGAAGCCGGGTCGTTGCGAGTCGACAGTCCGGAAACCGTCACCCGTCTACTGCTGGGCGCGCTGACTCGCGGTTCGATGCTTATCGCGAACTCAGCGAATCCGCTCGCGACCAGGCATGCTGTTCATGCGCGGCCCGTTGTCGGGTTTCGCGACCCCGGCGGAGGAGTTGTTTTTTAGCTTCCCGATCCGGGTAGTCAACCGAAATGGGAGACACCTCGCGCGACCCGAGCAACCACCACCGGACTACCCGCTCGCGTGCGGGCGAATCGCTGAAGAGCGGCGCGAAGTCGCCTGGCCTGTTCCTATTGGCCTCTGGCTTAGTGGCATTCGTGATTTGCTTGGCCAGCTTCGCCCACGCAGCGGTCGCTGTCGGAGTCGCCGGCGCCGTTATCGCTTTGTTTGCGACCGGCGCAGGCTTCGCGTGGCTGGGCATGGATTCCCGACGGGTCCGCCAAGACGAGCGAGAATGGAGCAACGCCCACCACAGTTGCGTCCAGGGGCATGGTGTATGAGCTGGTAGGGCCGGTGGGCGTGTCGTAGCCCGGTAGAGGGCGGACATTCGCGTGATCCTTCCAACGATCAGCAAAGTCAATCGAAGGAGACAACGCGATGACTTCACCCACTTTGTCGACGCCGAGCAGCTGCTGGCCGATCAACTCGCCCGGGCCAGCCCGGACATGCTGCGCGGGCTGCTGTCGGTGTTCATCCACGCGTTGATGGGCGCGGAAGCCGACGCGGTCTGCGGGGCCGGCTACCGCCAGCGCAGCGACGAGCGGTCCAATAGCCGCACCGGCTACCGCAACCCGTGATTTCGACACCCGCGCCGGCGCCATCGGCGTGGCCGTTCCCAAGCTGCGCCAGGGCAGCTATTTCCCGGACTGGCTGTTGGAGCGGCGCAAGCGCGCCGAGCGTGCCCTGACTAGCGTGGCGGCCACCTGCTACCTGTTGGGGGTCGGATGGAACGCCTCGTCGAATCCCTGGGTGTGACACGGCTTTCCAAGTCGCAGGTGTCGATCATGGCCTCAATCGGGAGCTGCGGCGGCGAACCGACATCGTGGGCATCTTCCCCGACCGGGCATCGATCATCCGCCTCGTCGGTGCGGTGCTAGCTGAGCAACACGACGAATGGGTCGAAGGCCGCCGCTACCTCGGCCTCGACCTCCTCACCCGCGCCCGCGCAGCCGCGACCAGCACCGACCAACCCAGCCCCCAGCAAACCGACGACACCCCAGCCCTGACCACCTAGACTGCCCCACGAAGGGTCACGCGATCGAGCGAACTCTTACACCACTCCAGTGGGCATGACCCGCACCACGGCGTACAACAGCTCGCCGGGTTCATTGTTCAGCGCGAGGCGACGACGCGGACGTGTTCAAGTTGCGGGTCGACTGGATCGGGTAGCGGCATGCCGGCTTTTGCGCCCGACCGCAAATAAGCGATGGCGGCGTCGTTGAGCAGCTCGCCCGGAACCACCGCGGGAATTCCGGGTGGATACGGTGTGATCAGTTCTGCTGCAATGCGTCCCGACGCCCTATCGGCGGAGACGAGTTCGGTGGACCCGAAAAACGCGTCGCGCGGTAGCATGACGTTTTCCAGCTGCAATTCCTCGGGCGACGGCAGGTCGATTGCCGCTGGTGGGTCGAACGATTCGGTAGCTTTGCGCCAAGCCTCCAGCGCATGCAGTAAACGGTCGCCGGTATCTTGACCGTCGGCGAGCGACAATGTCGCCAAAATGCGGCGGTGGTCGGCCAATCCGACGTCAACTCGGCAGTGCTGTCGCAGCCAGTCGCGCGCCTGATACCCCGACGTCCCGGTAGCCGAAACGTCGATCAAGACTTGCAGGCGGTCCAGGTCATGCGACGCCTCGGCGCCGAGAAGCTCGTCCTCGAGGACCTCAACGTCTGGGATCTGCTGGATGCGCTCGCGCAAGTTCTTGGCTAAATCCAATGCCGCACTGAGTAATTCGTGGCCGTGCTCCACCATCTGCCGCCGCCAACCGTCCAGCGCGGCATAGATCATCACGTTAGGGCTAGTCGTCATCAACGATCAAGGGCTTGCCGCGTTCATGACAGATCTCGGCGATGCGCTTGAGGTCGGCGCAGGTGCCATACGGGCTTGGGCTGACGATCAACGCACCCGCGGCGTCGGGATACTCATCCCATGCGCCGCTTACCCTCTCCGGTGAAGGAGGATGGGAAAAGTGGCGGCTGATATCCCAACGCGGCGTGATCCACCGCGGCTGGATGCCCGAAAAGATCAGCCCACCGACGATCGATTTCTGGCTGTCGCGCGGAAGGAGCAGGCCACCTTCTGAGGCACCGGCCACCGCCATCATCGCCGCCCGAACCGACAGCGAGCTGCCGCATGTCGAGAAGAATGCCGTCGATACCCCCACCGCGTCGGCCGTCAGCTTCTCGGCCTGGCTGAGATATTGCCCGCTTGAGCGCCAGTCGTCCAAGCCACCGCTGGCCAACACGTCCGCGCGGAATGGGTCGCGTCCCAGTGCCGCCAAGACCCGCTCGTCGGTCCCTCGTCCCTGGCGGTGTCCGGGTGGGCTGAATCCGTACCGATTCTGCTGGTGATAGTCGGCCAAAGCGGCTAGAAGGGGCGCTTTGCTCTGGTCCATGGCTCAGGCATATCCTCCACGCAAGCGATCAACCGGCCCGTCGGCGCGGATCACTGCAGGGCAGCCAGGTTGCAAACGGACTCGTGCACATCGGACTTGATGATCCTGGCGACAAGCCGCCCGATCGGTCCGTTCAGCAGACCCCCTGCGAGATCAGCGGTCAGCTGAAACGTTGACCCCGGATGGTTGTCATCGACCGTCATCGCTACCGCGAGGCGAATCCCTCCGCGGCCGCGGCCGGATAGTTCGATCGCTTTGGGCTCTTCGTACCGGGTGACGGTCCAATGAATGACGTTGCGAAAACCCTTTACCTTGATGCGCGAGGAAACCTGCGTTCCTTTGTCGATCTTGGACGGAACCGAACCACGCCAGCCTGCAAATATCGTCATCCATTCGCCGAACCGATTCAGATCGCATGCCAGCTTCCATGCTGATTCCGGTGCCAGGTCCGATGACGTCGAAACATCTACTCGGGCCACCCGGTGTCAATCTCCCTCCCTCCGACTAGAACACGGCTGAGTTCGCATACCCGGGCGCGACGGTGCGATAAACCCTGCATCTGAGGTCCAGCGGCGCTCAAATACCGGTCCAGGTCTGGTCAAGTTGTTCTGCCACGTCGATGACTTGCGCCTTCTGGGACGGCGGTGAATCGATTTCCGCGCTGACGTATTGCGCGATGAAGCGCCGGATCTCGCCGTCAACGCCGGCGATGATGCGCAATAGCTCCCCGCGGATACTTCTCGACGACACGTGGACGGTGATATCCGACGCCCGCGGCTTGGCCACATCGACGATCAGCAGCAGGGGTTCGGCAGCGCGCGCTGTCGCAGTCAATGCGATGTCGCCGGCAACCCGGAACCGCTGTTTGTCGAGTCGCAGGTCAAGAAGGAGATCGATCAGAAGCGGGATGTGGATGTCAAAAGTGATGGTGTCGCCGACGTTACGGCTGACCTGCGGCTCCTTGATCGCCACCCGGGCGCTGACTTTGGCGATCTTGCCCGGTCCCTGTGCAATCGGCTCCATGTCGAACTCGTTGCCGGCGAACGCGGCGAAGGCGGCGCCGACACGTTCCTCCGTCACGGCGACTTCGAAGAATCGCCGCCCAAAAACTTCGTAGCTCACGTAGTCGTAGCCCTGCATAACCAGATACCGTCTCACGTCACCTTCCGACACTGCGGCTGATCCCATCGTGTCGGCCGAAGCCAGCGATGTTAAGCAAATTCCGCCGCGGGTAAACCACTGCGCATGAAAGCGCAGGTCGGCTACGGGATGCACAGATGAGGTTGCGTAAAAGCGCCGTCGGCGGACCAGGTTTTCGTCGTATTCGGCGGGGTCGCTGCTTCTCCTACGTCGACGCGCAGCGCGGCCGCGTCGACGACCCGGAATGCCTGGCGCGGATCGAAGCGCTGGCGATCCCGCCGGCGTGGAAGAACGTGTGGATCTGCCCATACCCCGACTGCCACATCCAAGCGGTCGGCACGGACGCCGCCGGACGCCGCCAGTACGTCTACCACGAGCAATGGCAGGCCGAGCGTTCGGAGGAGAAGTACGACCGGGCACTCAGCTTGGCCAAGCATCTGCTGGACTGGCGCCTTCACCTTCTCACCGACCTGCGAGGCCGCGGGCTCGGCCGCAATCGCGTGCTGGCACTGGCTCAGCATTTGATCGATCATGGCTACTTCCGGGCCGGCGGTGAGGAGTACGCCCGGGAGAATGGCAGCTACGGACTGGCCACGCTGCGCCGTGAACATGTCCGACTACACCGTGACAGCGTGGAATTCGACTATCCCGCGAAAAGCGGAGTGCACCGGACGATTTCGCTGGAAGACTCCCTGGTGATCAAGGCGGTCGGATCGCTGTTGCGTGCGGAGACGAAGATTCCGCGGCTACTGGTGTATCGCACCTCAGATGGCTGGTCCGAAGTGCGTGCCGACGAACTCAACGCTCGCTTTCGAAAGCTCGTGGGTGACGAGTTCAGTGTCAAGGATCTGCGGACCTGGCACGGCACGGTGCTGGCCGCGGAGGCGTTCGCCATGGCCCGAGAACCGACGTCAAAAACGGCTCGCCGCCGCGAAGAAGCGGCCGTGATGCGCGCGGTGGCCGAAGAATTGGGTAACACGCCCGCGGTGGCGCGGAGCTCCTATGCGGATCCACGGGTCGTGACCGCCTATGAACAAGGCGCCACCATCGCCCCGGCACTACGGAGAACCAAACGCCAGCGAACGCCAGAGGCAAGGCGCGAAACGCTCGAGCGGGCCACCGCGCAGATGATCAAACGCGTCGCCGGAGCGCAGCGATGAATGTCAGCTGCCGCCGTTGCCGTCCGACACCGAGACTGTGACAAACAACCCGATGATCCCGACCAGCAGAACCAACCGGCGCAATGTCATGCCGCGCCGCTTATGCCCGCTGCTATTTGTTGAGACATCACCCGCCGGCCCGTGACGCCAAACGTCTGGCACTGACAGCCTTTGCGGCGCCGGTTATGAGACAATTCGGCTGTCGCACTGGCGCGAACAGGGCTAGGCGATCATACGTCGCGTTGTTAAGCGCGCCACACATCCACCCGCTGATGCTTCTATCCCGCCCGTGGCCTGTCAGGCTGGCAGAACCTGGAGGTGTTTTCGCATCCGATGTGCGCCCACAAAGTGACCGAACCGCGAACCAGCGGCTCCCTTGACGCACTGTCGGGCTGAATCACTATGGCCCACGGGTCAACTGACGTCCGCGGCGCACCGGTGTCCACCACCGGCCCGACGCGGCAGGATTATCTGGCGTTAACGGGTCTTCAGGTATGCTTTGGCACCGGTTGACTTTTGCGCGAAAAGTCCTTGTTTGGAGCTGCATATGCGTGGGAACATCGTCCGGCATGATTCCACGTGACATGTTTCGTTTGATAGCTCTTCCGATCTTGGCGGCCATGGGCCTCGGCGGTCCCGCCGCCGCTGCTCCCGCTGCGTCCGCGCAGGGATGTCCCGACACCGAGGTGGTGTTCGCTCGCGGCACCGGCGAGGATCCGGGCGTCGGCCCGACCGGACAGGCATTCGTCGACGGCCTGCGGTCGCGGTTGGGCGGACGGTCGATGAACGTCTACCCGGTCAACTACCCGGCCAGCGACCAATGGTCCACCGGCATGGACGGCATCCGCGACGCCGGCTCCCACATCGTTTCGATGGCGAACAGCTGCCCCAACACCAAGATGGTGCTCGGCGGCTACTCGCAAGGCGCCGCCGTCATGGGCTTTGTCACCTCGCCTGCCGTCCCCGATTCGATACCACCCGACATCGATCCGGCGACAATCCCGAAGCCGCTGTCGCCCGACGTCGCCAACCACGTCGCCGCGGTGGTGCTGTTCGGAGCGCCCAACGTGCGGGCCATGAACTTGCTCGGCCAACCGCAGGTTGTCATCGGCCCGCTGTATCAGGACAAGACGATCAAGGTGTGCGCCCCCGAGGACCCGGTCTGCTCGGACGGGATCAACTTCGCCGCGCACAATACCTACGCCATCGACGCGGACGTGATCGCCCAGGGGGTGGACTTCGCCGCGAATCGCCTTGGCGCAGGCGGCACTCGGATGGCAGTGGCCTCCCCGCACCAAGGCTTTGGCGACTGAAGTTCGCGCATAGTCGCCGGCGCATCTCGCCGGACTGGTTCTCGGCGGTCGCCTAAGGACGCCGTCACCGCGGCGTCGACCCGGGGTTCATCAACGATCTCATTCCGTTCGTGCTCGCGAGCACCTGTCAGCGAATCGACCAGGTGCGCTGCATAGAGATCGCCGACTACGCGACCTACGACGGCGACGAGGTCATGCGCTACATGGGGTTCGGCAGGCCCCTGGACGACATGCCGATGCTGCTGCTACCGGGCGTGCTCAGCATTGCCTGGGGTGCAGCGATCCGTCAGCTGGCGGCCGGCTTGGGAGCCGAGCTGGACGAGATCACCGAATCCCTGCGGCCCGACTGGCCGCAACCTGCCCAGCCCGGCGGGTCGTATCGCGTGGCGATCGTCGGCGAACAGTCCTACACCGTGGGCGTCTGCCCAACCAGCCGCAAGGGCGATCACAACCACGCGGCCATTGCCGGCGCAGCGGGCCGAATCGTCAGCGCCATCCCAGCTGCGGTCGCGGCGCCGCCCGGCATCAGGACGACACTGGGTTTGCCGCTGGTCACCGGAAGCGGCCTCTACGCCGGGCCGGACGCAGTGTGTGTTGAGCGCTCTACTTGATCGAGATCGACGGTAGCGCACGGTTTTTCGCGTTTCTCCGACGCTGGCGTCGATCTCGGTGGTATCGCCCGCCGGCCCGCCCGACTATTGCTCGCGCCTCTCGCGTTCTTCGGCGGCATCTGCTGCGCCGCGCGCTGCCTCCGCTTGTGCTTCCTTCCTGGCCGCATCCCGCTGGGCTTCGGCCTTGTCCTGTTGGGCCCTGCCCTCGCGGACCAGGTCGTCGCGGCCGGCAAGCGTGCCCCCAACCTCTTTGGCCTTGCCCTTGACGCCCTCCACGACTCCTTCGACGGCTTCTTGCGGACCGCTCTTCTTGTCCCCCATGTATCAATGCGCCTTTCGGTGGTTGTTGAGGTGGCAACGTTGGCACCGACGAGGTTTCCCACCGCGTCGCGACCTCAAACACCAGGGCGCGCCGGTCATACCCCGGCCGGCCCGGACTACGCCCTGCCTGCCCACTGTCAAGAGGAATAACGTAGGGAATTACGGGTACCTGGATGAGCGTGGTAAGTGAAAAGCTGCCCATCCGGGCCGGGTTGTGGTGTTTACCGGTGCCAGTGGCGGGATAGGACGGGCCACAGCGAAAGCCTTTGGGGCCCGCGGCGCACACGTCGGCTTGGTGGCCCGCGGTGAGAAGGGGCTTGCCGGTGCTGCACGGGATGTCGAAGCCGCAGGCGGCAAGGCCTGCGCGATACCTACCGATGTGGCTGATCACGCCCGCCGAGTTCCGGCGCGTCACCGAGGTGACCTACCTCAGCTACGTCTACGCCACCGGGGCGGCGCTGCGGCGGATGAAACCGCGAAACGCCGGCACCGTGGTACAGGTTGGCTCTGCCCTTGGCTACCGGGGAATCCCGCTCCGGAGCGCCTACTGCGCAGCCGAGCACGCGATTCAGGGCTTTCACGAGGCACTGCGATGCGAGTTGCCGCATGAAGGCAGCAAGGTCCGCGTCACGTTGGTGACGATGCCGGCGGTGAACACACCGCAGTTTTCCTGGGTGCTATCCCGGTTGCCCAAGCAGGCCAAGCCAGTTCCGCCTATCTACCAGCCTGAAGTCGCCGCGCGGACGGTGTTGTATGCCGCCGATCATCCTCGCCGCCGCGAGTACTGGGTAGGTGGCAGCACGGCAGGCACGCCGGTCGCCAATGCCATAGCGCCCGGTCTGCTAGATCGCTACCTCGCCCGTACCGGCTTCGACTCGCAGCAGACTGAGGATGACCGCCCACCCGGCCAGCCGGCGAATCTATGGGAACCCGCGGACGGTAAGAACGGCGAGGACTACTGCGCCCGAGGCATTTTCGACGACCAGTCCAAAGATCGCAGCATTCAACTGTGGGCCTCGCAACATCACGGACTTCTCGGTGGCGCGGCGGCAGCCGCACTTGCCGCGGCGGCGGGAGCCGGTGACCACCATCGAGCGAATTAGCTACGCTGAAAGTCATAGATCAGGAGGGAATTCCATGGCCGAACAAGAAGTCAGCGACTACCTACTCGAGCGTTTGCGGGCATGGGATGTCAAGCACGTCTTCGGGTACCCCGGCGACGGCATCAACGGAATCCTGGCCGCTTTCGGACGAGCCGACAACCAGCCGATGTTCATTCAATCTCGGCACGAGGAGATGAGCGCGTTCGAAGCGGTCGGGTACGCCAAGTTCAGCAGCCGGCTCGGCGTTTGCATGGCGACGTCGGGACCTGGCGCTATCCATCTACTGAATGGTCTGTACGACGCCAAGCTCGACCACGTGCCGGTGGTGGCCATCGTCGGCCAGACCAACCGCAGCGCCATGGGCGGGTCGTACCAACAAGAGGTCGACCTGATGAGCCTGTACAAGGATGTTGCCAGCGACTACGTCCAAATGGTCACCGTACCAGAACAATTGCCCAACGTGCTCGATCGCGCTATCCGGGTGGCCTTGGCACAACGCGTGCCGACAGCGTTGATCATCCCGGCCGATGTGCAGGAGTTAGCATATTCGCCGCCGACTCACGCGTTCAAGATGGTGCCGTCCAGCATGGGCATCGAGTGGCCGGCGATCGATCCCGACGACGCGGCCATCGCCCGCGCGGCCGACATCCTCAACCAAGGCAAGCGAGTGGCCATACTGGTAGGCACCGGCGCGCGCCGGGCACGCGACGAACTCATCGAAGTCGCCGACCTGCTCGGTGCCGGAGCAGCCAAAGCGCTGCTCGGCAAGGATGTGCTGTCCGATGAATTACCGTGGGTGACCGGGTCTATCGGTCTGCTGGGCACCCGGCCCAGCTACGAGATGATGCGCGACTGCGACACCCTGCTGACCGTGGGATCCAGCTTCCCGTATACCCAGTTCATGCCGGAATTCGGGCAGTGCCGATCGGTGCAGATCGACATCGACGGTCGGTTCATCGGAATGCGCTACCCGTACGAGATCAACCTCGTCGCCGACGCCGGGGCCGCGTTACGGGCCCTGATTCCGCTGCTGAAGCGCAAGAAGGACAGGTCGTGGCGGCAGGGCATCGAGAAAAACGTCGCGCGGTGGTGGGAAACCATGCACAAAGAGGCGATGGTCACTACCGATCCGATCAACCCGCTGCGGCTGTTCTCCGAGCTGTCTCCCCAGCTGCCCGACAACGCCATCGTCACAGCCGATTCCGGTTCGGCGGCCAACTGGTATGCACGCAACTTGGTGTTCCGCGGTGAGATTCGCGGCTCACTGTCGGGCACGCTTGCCACCATGGGCCCCGGTGTGCCGTACGGGATCGGAGCCAAGTTCGCTCAGCCGCAACGACCGGTCATTGCGTTCAGCGGTGACGGTGCGATGCAGATGAACGGCATGGCCGAACTGATCACGATCAAGCGATACTGGCGCGAGTGGGACGATCCGCGTCTGATTGTGGCGATCCTGCACAATAACGACCTCAACCAAGTCACCTGGGAAATGCGTGCAATGGCGGGCGCGCCCAAATTCGTTGAATCGCAGACCCTTCCCGATGTCGACTATGCGTCGTTTGCGGCCGGCCTTGGACTCAACGCGTCATCGGTCAAGGACCCCGACGAACTCGCGGACGTTTGGCGCGACGCGTTGTCAGCCGACCGTCCCACCGTCCTGGACGTCCACACCTCCCCCGACATGCCCCCGATCCCGCCGCATGCCACCTGGGATCAGTTCAAAGCGGTCACCACCGCCGTGCTGGCCGGCGACGAGGACCGGAGGGATTTCATCAAGACCGGTCTCAAAACCAAGGCGCAAGAGTTCTTGCCGCACAAGAAACATCGAGAAGCGTGACCGCCGCGCCGGCACAACTCAAAGACGTCCAAGCCCGTCACCTAAGGTCTACGAGGCGCTAGCTGCCGACCTGCGCGAACGCGTCGACGGCGAGGTGCGATTCGATCCCGGTTCACGTGCCGCCTACTCCACCGATGCATCCAACTACCGACAGGTGCCCATTGGCGTTGTGATGCCGCGCAACCCGGATGCCGCGGTGGCGGCCCTCGCTGTGTGCCGCCAGTACGACGTGCCGGTGCTGTCCCGCGGCGGCGGTACCAGCTTGGCCGGGCAATGCTGTAACGCTGGAGTAGTCATCGACTGGAGCAAGTACTGCACCCGCGTCACCTCCGTCGACACCGACGCCGGTATCGCCGTTGTGGAGCCCGGCATCAAGCTCGACCAACTCAACGACGAGCTCGACTCGTCGGGCTGGATGGTGGGACACCGTCACGCATACCCGTGGACTTTCCACACTGGCGAAAAAGGCGGGCGGGATCGACGTCCACCGCGACATGCCGAACTTCGCTGACGAGCGGTTCACTAGATGGTTTCACCACCGCCGGTCGGCGCCCACCCCCGCGGCGCGCGGGCGGGTGCTGCTTTGGCCGGATACCTTCGTCAACAACTTCGATCCCGAGGTCGGCAAAGCCGCTGTCGCGGTGCTGGAATCGGCGGGATTCGCTGTCGAGGTTCCACGCCGAACCGTATGTTGCGGGCTGACGTGGATCTCCACCGGCCAACTCAACACCGCTGCGGCGAGGACCGGCAGCTGCTTGTCGATGCCGGAGTTGAGCTGGATGTCCTCGACGCCGGATGTTGTGGTTTGGCAGGCAATTTCGGCTTCGAGAAGGGTCATTACGACGTTTCGGCAGCCTGTGCTGAAGACAAACTCATGCCGGCGCTGCGCAAGGCCGATCCCGATGCGCTGGTCCTTGCTGACGGGTTCAGCTGCCGTACCCAAATCCGCGAGCTCTCCGCCGATCACCGCCCGATGCACATCGCACAGGTCATTGCCGCTGCCCTGAAAGACTAACCGTTTTCCGCGTCGCGCGGGTCGAGTAGGAAGGCGCCTTCGGCTTCGCCGAGTGGACGCCGATCCGGTCGGAACCGGTAGATGAATCCGTCCTGACTCAATTCGGCGCGGACCGCCTCGATGGTAGCGACGGTACGTGGATCGTTTGGCGGGATTGCGCCGCGGATCGACGGCATCAGCAACGCCGCATCGATCCGTGGATCATCGGGCGCCCGCCGCCATCTGCCGGATGGGTGCAAACAGTCGGTGTCAGTGTCGGCAACCAGCAGATCGGCCAGACGCTGCCATTTGCCGCCCTGCTGTCGTGACGCCACCGCACCGATGCCGCGCAACCCCGCCGCGCACGTCAGCCGAGAATGCGCCCAGTGGTTTTTGTCCAATTCCCACATTCCGGAGTCGGGCTCACGCCATCTCTTTTCGATTGCGTCGACGGCGGTCTGGACTGCCTGCCAATGGGTCCAATCCATCCGGTCGAGGCGGGCGGCCGCGGCAAAGAGCAGTAGCGCCTCGCCGTACGCGTCGAGCTGGAATTGGTCGGTCACCCAGTTGCCCACCTCGGCGAAACCGCCGCCGGGGTAACCCGGAAGGTCCACGTCGTGCTCGTCTGGCACCGCCTCGCCCGCGGCCGAGTAGGCGGGCTTCAGCGCAGGGCCGTCGGCAAGAATGCGCTCACTGGCATAGCGCACCGCGTCATCGAGCAGCGGGCGGGCGCCGGCGGCAGCAACTGCCTACCCCACACGAATCGCGCATCGTCCGGCGAAACCGCGTACACGCCGCCACCGCCCAGCAGCGAATTGAACAGCGCAGCGCCATCCCAACGCGGCAAACACATCCAGCAAAAATCGCCTCGCGGGCCAACCAGGATTCCCCGCTCCCCGTCCGCGAGCAAGGCGTATTGCCGTAACACCTGCGGCAGGAGCTGCTCGGAAACCGTTTCGCCTAGTTGCATGCGGCGGCCCGCATCAGACGCTGCACCCACCACGCGGGCATACCCGGTTTCGCTTGGCGGTAGCCGTTCCGAGTGTGCTCACATCGCCGACAACGGCGACATCCGACCAGACAGATCTCACCTGGGTTACCGTTTCCCGATTAGCCCGGTTGAAGGGAGCACGGCCCGATGAGGATTTCCCACCCGGTTATCGCCGGTGTGATCGCGGCGTCAACGCTGACGGGGGGGTCGGTGGCCGGCTGCAGCAGCCATTCAAAGCCCTCGACGCCGACATCGGGATCGACCACCTCGATGCACGTAGCACAGCAAGGCGACTACACCCAGCTGTTGATCAAGGCCAGTGACATCAACGCACCCGAACCTTTCACCGCAGGCCCACCGGTCAATAACCCGAACGGCCAGCAGGGCGCACAAATCACGTTCACCGACCAAGACAAGGCACACACGATTATCGACACGATCCAGATCATGCTGGACCCTGCGGCCGCTGCGAACGCGCTGGATTCGGCGAAGGCGGTTCACCACGAAGCCTTGCTCGCCAAACCCCTAGGGGTTGATGTCGGGGTCGACGGCGCGACGATCTCAGGGCCTTCGCCGGATCACTCCAAGGGAGTCACGATGTTGCTCTTCACCGAGGGCAAGGCGTTCGTCACGATGGAATTCGATGGTCCGTCATATGCACTGGCACCACCGGAATTCGTTGCCGACGTCGGTCGCAAACAAGACGAGGCCATCAAGAAGGGCCTCGGCAGCTAAGCGCCCGGGCGCTCTCGACGCAGGGAAGTATCCGGTCCGGCTCCAAACTGACGGTGTTGATTCGCGGGATCCGCAGTTGCGCCAGGATGTCCAGATCGGCAGCGTACGAACGGACGTCGACTCCCGGCGCAATCAGCAAGCCCTCCCCCAATGAGATCGACACCCCGCGTTCGCCCATCGCCGCAAGGAGCTCTCGGCGCAGCCGGGGATCGTCGCGTAGCGAAAACGGTTGATACCGAGCACTTTCACTGGCGCGAAGCCAATCATGCCAGTGGTGATATTGTGGCATCCCAAATCTGCGACGAGGCGCACGTAGTCGACCGGCGGCATGCCGAACACGCAGAGCATCTCGAAACCGAGACGATCCACCGAGCGGGTCCGCTCGGCCGCCGAGCGGAATCGACAACTTCATCTGCTGATCGATGAATGCCCGGCATCGGGGCCGTGCGCCCCCGCGTCGTGCAGCACCTGCACCGCGGCGGCACCGATGTCGGTGCACCGCCGGTGATCAACATGCGCCGACCCGTCAGCGCTGAATGATGGACGATCATGGCCGCGGAGTCTATCGATCCCGACATGCGCGGGTGGCCGACGCTACTGCAGAATTACCGGATCGCCGATGCGAATCGTGCCTTCCTTTAGCACCGTCAGGTAGACCCCGGCGCAGGGCAGCGCAGCGGATCCCGGTGATTCGACCCGGTTCTCGGCCGCCGGGGTGCGAAGTGCGTGGGGTGCTCGCGGTAGCTCGCCGTGCTCGAGCGTGGGCAACGCGCATCGTGACGTTGGCTTCAAAACATGCAACCTCGTCTTGCCGATGGTCAGATCCCGGGCGACCCAGTCGTTTTCCGCATAGGGCGGATAGTCGTGCGGAGTGGCGATGACCAGGTTGGGTCGGTAGCGCAGCGCCTCGGTGCCGATGTGCCCGACGGTGGTCGTGGTAATCGCGTGCAGCGGTGCGAGGTCGGTGAACGAGTCGCCGGGCGTCGCTCGGGCGATCTCGAGGACCTGACCCGCAACCTCGGCATCTTCACCCAATTCCAGCACCGTCTCGGGATCGGGCCGCTCCAGGGTGGCGCCCGGCGGGCGCGTGCTGACCAGGCTGACTGGCCGTCCCACCAGCTTGGAGAGCACTTCGTCGACACCGGGATCGTCGGCCGCGATGGTCGCTCCGTCGGGCAACCGTATGCATACCCGACCGGTGTCCCCGCTCGCGGTGAACTGTAAAAGCTTGCGCCACAACCGCGGCTGCTTGGCGCTGGCGACCCGGTTGGTCTCCGCGTCGACAATGGCTAGCCGCCTGTCCCCCGACGCGCCACGCTCATCGACAAATATTGATGGCACGATCTCGCCGAGCATCGACTTCACCGGGTAGCGTCGCAGGCTCTCCACGTGCATCGCAGTCATCAGAACGCTTCAGGATTCCGCTGCACCTCGGGCAGCACCGGATGGCGATACAGCCGCGAAGCGTTCTCCCAGGTGATTTTGCGGATCACGCCTTGCGGAAGATCCGCGATTTGTTCGTGGATCGCCTCTTGGGTGTGCGGCCAGGTGGAGTCGCAATGCGGGTAATCGGCTTCCAACATGATGTTGTCGACGCCAATCCGGTCGCACTGTACGAACGACGACTTGTCTTCCACCGCGCAGAACCAGAAGTTGCGGGTGAAAACCTCTGCAGGAGTGACGCGCTCACCCGACGACGCCCAGGTTCCGTACATCGCGTGGTAGCTGAGCATGTGGTCAAGGCGATCCAGCAACCCCGCCACCCAGCCGATCCCGCCTTCGGACAGACAGATCCTCAGATCCGGAAACTTGCTGGGCAGCCCGGAGTACAACCAGTCGACCGCTGCCGAAATGGCATAGGCGAAGAACAACACACCCTGCACATCTGGTGGCGCGTCTTCAGTGGTAGACGGCGACGAACCAGAACATCCGATATGAAGGTTCACGACCGTGCCGGTTTCGGCGCGCGCCGCGATCATCGGATCCCAATGCCCCGAGTGAATACTGGGCAACCCGAGCAGCGCGGGGTTTTCGCTGAATGTGACGGCGTGAAAGCCGCGCTCCACGTTCTCGGAGATCATTGTGGCGCCCAGCTCGGGATCCAGCAGCCAGGACAATTGACGTGCAATGATCCGGTCGGGATACGAACCCGCCCAAACCTCGTGGTGCCAGGCATTCCGTGCCCGCACGCAGGCCAACGCCAGATCGCGATCGTCGGTCACCTGCTGCAGCCGCTGGCCGGCAAACCCTGGCAGAAACGAGGGAAAGTTGAATGAGGCGTAGATGCCGTTCAAATCCATGTCTTTGATGCGGTCGTGGATATCCCATGCGCCACAACACATTTCATCGAACCGAACCGGCTCGAAGCCGTACTCCGACACCGGCCGCCCGACCACTGCGTTGAACCCGACGTTAGGCAGTTCTCGGTCGTCGTAAACCCAGTTTTGCCCGCCGTCGTCGATGTCCACAACCCGGGGTGTCCGGTCGGCCAATCTGCGGGGCAAGCGTCCGGTGAATGTGTCCGGCGATTCGACAATGTGATCGTCGACCGAGATCACCGTGTAGCGGCGGGGCGCCCGCGTTGGGTCCGGCAGAAACGTGACAGAGCGCTCGTCGCCGGTTTTGGCGGTGGCGAAGTTCAGGTTGGCGGCCAGCTCGTCGATCGATTTCATTTCTCGATTATCTCCTTGCAGGACCGGCGCGATCGAGTGTGCGGTGACGGCTTCGGGTGCGCGGTGGTGGCGAAGCCGGTCGTCGGCCAGGCTGCGGCCGGTCGCGATAACGCCGTGGTCGGCCAAAATGGTCAGGTTCGCGCCACCAATGCGGGCCGCGAGAGCCGCTGCGCGGGAACGACCGTCGATCTCGCCGTCATATCTGTCGACGAGGCACAGGTCATCCAGAAACAGCGAATCGGCCTGATGAACGAGCTCGGGCAGCATGCCCAGCACGGCAAGCAGGTACACGTAATACGGGTGGTTGTGAATGACCACGCGGGCGTCGCCGCGGACATGGTGCAGTTCGGTGTGGACAATGTCGCCCATCCGCGTCCACCCGTCACGGGTGAACAACTGATCGTGGTCAGTACCGCTGAGGTAGCCGAGGCTGGTCGCCGGACCACGGCAGGCAGGCTGGCCTCGGCCGGCCGCGGTGACATCGTCGTCGCCGTCGAAGGGCCGGACCGACATTTCCGCAACGCTGCGGCCGCAGATGCGCAGTCTGCGTGGCTGCGAGTCGTGCAAGGTCGTCCCGCTCAGCAGGCCGGTTTCGTTGGAGCCGTAGAACTGCAGGATCTTTGCCCCGGTAAGCTCCTCGAACTCGGCAGCCGGCCGGTAGGGCAGTGCCTCGCCACCGGTGAAAACGACACGCAACGAGCTCAAGTCGTAGTCCCGACATGCGGAATCGGCCATCAGCATCGTCAGTTGCGTGCTGACACGACACAATACGGTGGCCCGGTGCTGGGCTATTGCCTCAGAGGTCGCTCTGGCGGTGAAACGTCCCAGGACCACTGCGGTGGCGCCCAGGCAGATCGGGGTGGTGTGGCTGGTCCATAGCCCGAAGCCGAAAGGTGTTGGAATGACCGGCAAGAAGATGTCGTCCGGTGTAAGCAGCCCGTGGGCGACGGCCTTCTGGTGGAAGTAGTACCAACGATTTTGGGTGTGCGCGACGCACTTGGGCACCCCGGTGGTACCCGAGGTGGAATTGATGAGGAAGACGTCGTCCGGGCCGAGCTGAGACTCGACCGTCAGCGCCGTGGGCGTCGCGTCGGTATTCAGACACAGCGCACCCGCGTCGTGGCTCAAGACCATCGACTCGGTGGCCATGCCCGCTGCCAGGCCGCTGCGCTGCTGGTCGGCGACCAGGATCTTCGGCTGCGCACTGCCCAGTATCTGCGCGGCCTCGCGGGTGCCGGCGCGTGCGCCGATATCGACGACCACCGCACCGCAGCGTTCGATTGCGACGAACAGCACATGGATCGCAGTCGAGTCGCCGTGCCATAACGCGACTCGATCACCCGGTGTGACGCCCAAGCCGGCTAGCTGTTGCGCCAGAGATCGTGCGGCGTAATCGAATTCATGCCAGGTTAACGACACGCCGGGATGGTCGACATAGGCGACGCGGTCCGGCGACTGTTCGGCATTGCGACGCACGGCGTCGGAGAGCGTGGTGGTCAGACCGCTTGCGCGGTACGGTATGACCCGCCCGGCGACTTTCGGACAACGCCTTGACTATTGTTGAGGCCGAGCCGAATTGGAGTCGCAAGTATGGAACGTCGCCGGTTCTCCGCTGGGTTTAAAGCCAGTATTGCACTGGAGGTGATCGAGCATTCGCGTGCGATTGCTGATATTGCACGCGAAAACAACGTGTCGGAACAGTCTGTCTCGCGATGGGTCCGCCAGTATAAGGAGGAACATCCCGAGATTGGCGATAAATTGACAGAATCAGAAATGGACGAGTTGCGTCGGCTGCGACGGCGTGTGAAATCACTGGAACAGGAGGTCGAGTTCCTGGGAAAAGGTGTGCCACGAACACGGGAGGCTGCGTGATGTAGGAGATCGCGGAGGAACGTGGTGCTGTGTGAATGATGAAGGGGTTGTGGCCCTTCGGAGTCGCCCGTCGGGTGGGAGGCTTCAAACCGCCTCATGCTGCGTTGGCTGAAGACCGTCGTGGTGAGCGATGAGGAAAAGGCGCTGTTAGAAGCGTCAGGTGGGGATCAGGAAGACGAACGCGAGTGAATCGCTGACGACGTGTCGAAATGGATGAGATGGCATCGAAACCGGGGCTTCTTTTTGGCGCCGGGATGAGTTTGGCGGGTATCCCGATTTCTGGCCAGGCGGTGTCCGGCATGGAGGCGACGTGATCCTGGTCTGCGGCGTTCACGCGGAACGTGGGAAGGCATGCCCCGATACAGTTTTCGCTTCGGTGAGGGCGAGAGGGAGCGCGGCGGGCAGCAGAAACTGTGAGCCGTTGAGTACCGACGCGGGGTGTGCTGGCGGACCGGCTCGTAGTAGCGCTGAACCGCCTGTAATGGGCGCGGAGCAAAGGGGCCGGACCATTCGGGTTGGTGAAGCAGTCAACCGGCGGCAGCCGGGAGGAGCTGGATGAAGCAATCGAAATCGCTGGGAAAGCCGTTCGAGATATCGAAATGGGCTGTTGCGGAGGCGTATCGCAGGGTCAAGGCCAACAAGGGTGCCGCCGGTGTGGACGGGTTGTCCATCGAGGGCTTCGAGTCCGACCTGAAGGGCAACCTCTACAAGGTGTGGAACCGGATGTCGTCGGGGACGTACTTTCCGCCGCCCGTGCGGGCGGTGGAGATCCCGGAGGCTGGCGGCGGTGTGCGGGTGCTCGGTGTGCCGACGATCGCGGACAGGGTTGCGCAGACGGTGGTGGCCATGGAACTGGAAAAGCGGGTGGAGCCAATTTTCCATCCGGGCTCCTACGGCTATCGACCCAAGCGTTCGGCGCTGGACGCAGTCGCGTCATGCCGACAGCGGTGTTTCAAGAAGGACTGGGTTGTCGATCTGGACATCCGCAAGTTCTTCGACACCGTCGACCACGAATTGATGGTCAAAGCGGTTCGGGCCAATACCGACCAGGACTGGGTGGTGTTGTATGTGCGGCGGTGGCTTTCGGCTCCGCTGCAACTCCCGGACGGGACGCAAGAGGTGCGGCATCGAGGTACCCCGCAGGGGTCCGCGGTGTCGCCGATTCTGGCGAACCTGTTCATGCACTACGCGTTCGACATGTGGATGGCCCGGAAGTTCTCGGACGTCGACTTCGAACGGTACGCGGATGACGCGGTGATCCACTGTGTCAGTGAGCGTCAGGCGCTGATGCTGAAGGCCGCCATTGGGGAACGTTTCGCCGCGGTGGGGTTGGAGCTGCATCCGGACAAGACGAAGATCGTCTACTGCCGGGACGAGAACAAGCGCACGCTCGATTCCGAGCACACCTCGTTCACGTTCCTCGGCTATGAGTTCCGAATGCGGTCGGCGCGCAACAAGTTCGGGGAGTTGTTCACCTCGTTCTTGCCTGCCATCAGCCGCGACGCGGAGAAACGCATCAACCGGGAGGTCCGCAGCTGGGGCCTGCACCGACACACGGATTGGACTCTGGGCCGGATCGCACGATGGATCAACCCCATGTTGCGCGACGCTGAAAATGACGACCAACGGACACTCAAGGCGACCACCTTCAAGGCCATTCCTCGCTGCCGATCATCGCCACCATTCGTCGGGCGTCAAGGTCGGTTCTCCTCGCTACGCTGCGGGGACTCCACCTTGACTCCCTCCTCCCGGCGGCAGGAAGCGGCACGTATCGAGGAATGGACATGATCGCCTTCAATGACCAATCCGTGTGCATTCGGACTGACGCCCAACACCCCATCGTGCGAGGCTGGCTGCGATATTACGGTCTGTTCTATCGGACGAAACTGTATGCGCTGTGCAAACGCATCAATACCTACTTGGTGCGGTGGGCTCGCAAGAAATATCGACGGTTGCACGGGTTCAAGAAGGTCAACGCCTGGTGGAAAGCCTTGGGGGAACGATATCCTCGAATGTTTGCTCACTGGGAATATACCCGTGGCTTCATGGCGACTGGATGGTAAGAGCCGTGTGACGGGAGACTGTCACGCACGGTTCTGTGAGAGCCCGGGGGTGAGATTCCCCCGGGCCACTCGACCTACCGCCTTCTTCGCGAAGAAACAGCAACCGTAGACGTTTACGCAGCTATTTCCGCTGAAGAAGGCAACTATTCGGTGGCCATGATGTGCAATGCCGTATCAGTGTCCCGGTCGGGCTATTACGCGTGGAAAAACCATGTACCGTGTGCCCGGGACCTCGAACGGCGTCGCTTGGAGAACCTGATCGTGGCGATCTTCGACGATTCCGACCACACGTATGGCTACCGGCGTGTGCATGCCCAGCTGGCGCGCCAGGGTGAGCAGATCGACGACGACACCGTCCGCCAGATCATGGGTGATCTGCACCTGGTGGCCTGCCAGCCACGGCCGTTTAGGCCTGTCACCACGATCGCTGGCGATATCGCCGGCCTGCCTGATCTGGTCAACCGGGACTTCACCGCGACCGCGCCCGGGGCCAAGCTTGTCGGGGACATCACCTACATCCGCACCTGGGAAGGATGGTTGTACCTGGCGACCGTGCTGGATTGTTTCAGCAAGAAAGTCCTCGGATATGCCATGGACTCCACCATGACATCGGCACTCACCTGCGACGCATTATCCATGGCTGCTGACAGAATTCGGCTATCGCGTCGCGGAACTGCGCCCACAGACCGGAGCGTGTGCCGGGGCGCATGCCGGCGCGCAACCCGACAGCGCTGACGTCTTGGCATGGGAACCCCCCGCACAGCACGTCGACAGGCTCGACACACCCCCAGTCCACCGCAGTGACATCCCCCAGATTCGGGACCTCAGGCCAGCGGCGCGCCAGCACGGCCGCCGCGGCCGGATCATTTTCGCACTGCCACACCGTTTGCGCGCCGAACAGCTTCTCGACAGCCGAATCTAAACCGCCGGCGCCCGAGAACAGCGACCCGACTTTCACGGGATTTTTTCCATGGACGGGCAGAAGAACTGCTCCGCTTTGAGCAGGATCATGACGCTGTCCCCAGGGTGCAGGCCAGGATTGCCGTGGTCAATTTCACCGATCTCGTGGTCTTTCGTCTTACCGTCATACAGGTTTGCGCACAGATCGTGCGCTTGAGTTAATAGTCCCGTCGGGTCGCCGGTTATGTCCTCATCGTTCAGCGCTTTAATGTAGCCGTCGTCGTCCGGCGGCCCTGGAACAGTTTTTGTCACTGTTTTTATCACCGTTTTGACGATAGGCGCGGCCTGTTCGATCCGCGGATGCGCAGCGCCAGCCAGGTAGGCTGCGACGGTGGCTGCGGTGAGCGCCGCCGTCAGGCTGACGGTCACCCGTGTGCGCGGGTCGCGCCACAACCGCCGGCGCGGCGCGGGGATCTCCTGCTCAGCGGAATACGCTTCGGGAGGACCCCCCTCAGTCGCGAGTGGGTAGTCCGCGAATTGTGTTGGCGGTTCCTCAGCGTGCGGGCCTAGCTGTGTGCGGGTGTCGTCGGTCATGATCATTTTCCTTCTCCTGCAGTGACGTTTTCTCAGTAATTTCCGCGTTGGAGAGTCGATAGTACGATCGCGGCGGCAACAACTGCGCCAATCCTGGTTGGACACAGGCGGATTCGACGGAGGCAGCGCCAACGCTGTTTGAGTTCGGCGTTGGCGCGTTCACCGATGGCACGCGCCGCGGTGAGCAGCATGTTGTAGCTCTGATTCTCCACGGCCAGGCCGCGGCCCTTGACCGGAGTGTGCACCCCGATCCCCGCTCCTTCGTAGCCCTTGTCGGCCAGCGTCGGCACCCCGTCGGCCGCGGACTTGTACAGCGCGCCCAGGCAGTGCGCGCGGGCGGCGGTGATGTCGTGCACGCTGCCCGGCTCGACCTCGCTCGACCACACCGGGAACCCGCCCGGGTCGGCCAGTATCTGCACATTGCCGCCCTGGGTTTTGTGCTTGCCCGAATACCACCGGTGATGGCCGGCCTCGTTGCGCTCGTCCACCCGGTCGATGGCGATCAGCGTCCCGTCCAGCGTCACGTGCGACCACTGTTCGGCCTTGGCCCGGTCGAGCACTTCGTGCAGGTCAGGAGCTTGTTCGGCGATCACGTCGATCGCCTCGTGCAGATAGCGGTAGCTGGTGGAGATCGGCAGCCCGGCCTCCATCGCCAACAACCGGATCGGGGCGTCGTCGCGGAACCACCGCAGCACCAGCTTGGCCTGCGTGCGCACCGTACCCGACCGCCGCCCGGCCCGCGTTCTGATCTCGCGCCGGTGAACGTGCAGCAGCGCGGTCACATGCAGCAGGGTTTCCTCCGGCACGTCGCAGATGGCAGAGTAGGTGAACACGTGGGGTCCTTTGCAGCGGAGCGGGTTTCCTCGTCGAAACCGAATCCTTGAGCAAGGACCCCACGCCCAGCCACTACGACACGCCGAAAACTCCAGTCACACCAGACTCACGAGCCCCAAGTGAGAAAACCTCAGTGTGGGTGTAGATCCTATCACTGCCGGAATGACAATTTTCCATTCGGACCGCGGGACTCAAGTATACTTCCCAGGATTTCGCCGATCACGCGAAAGGGCTTGGCATCCTGCGCTCCGTCGGCCGCACCGGTGTGTGTTACGACAACGCCTGGGCCGAATCGTTTAACGGCACCCTGAAAAACGAGCGAGTGAACCGCACCGTCTATCCCACACGTGAACACGCACGAAAGGACATCACCAAATACATCGAACTGCGCTACAACAACAAACGACTTCATTTAGCACCGTAATGCCTCATGTAAATATGCCCGCGAAACCTGATCCATGCCTCACGTAGGAATGCCCGCGAAATCAGGGTCAGCTGGCCGTCTTGTTCGTGGTGCGGATGCCGGATCTGACGTCGGGCGGGGCGGCGGGTATAGAGGCGAGGTAGAGCTGCTCGGTCTTGTCCTTGGCGGGTCTGAGCAGGGCAGCCTGCAGGTCGGCGATCTGGCGGGCGATCGCGGCCGGGTTGAGGCTGTGTCGGTAGGTGAGCAGCTCCGATTTCTGCGCCGCTGAGAGGACCCCGGCGGCCAGCAACCGGTCCAGCGGGGTCATGGGCTTGTCGTAGAGCCGGCGGCGTTGACCGTCGCGGCTGCAGCCGTAGCCGATGGGTTTGATGGTGGGGGTCAGGTAGTTGAGCCGGTCGTTGACCAGGTGCCAGAGCCGGTTGAGCACCGCGCGTTCCTCGTCGGTGTCGTAGCGGTAGTAGAATCCGTATCGGCGCACCAGGTGGTTGTTCTTGGACTCGATCGTGGCCTGATCGTTCTTCTTGTAGGGCCGTGAGCGGGTGAAGAAGATCTCCATCTGCGCCGCCCACTTGATGACAGCCTTGTTCAGGAACTCGGTCCCGTTGTCGACGTCCAAACCGGTTACCTCATAAGGTATTTCATGCACTCCTGCTTTCAGTGCGCCCAGGATGTGGGTGTTGGCGTTGTTGCGCACGGTGCGGGTGAACACCCAGCCGGTATGGACATCGGTGAGGTTGAGGGTGCGGGCGAACTCGCCTTTGAGTGTTGGGCCGCAATGCGCGACCGTATCACCCTCGAAGAAACCGGGTTCGTCTTCTACCTCATCGCCAGCCCTGCGAACCTTGATCGAATTCCGCAGCAGCGGTGAGGGTGTCGTCGTCGAAACACCACTGATCTGGTCCCTGGCCTTCGCCGGCGCCAGATAGCGGTCAATCGTCGCCGCGCTCATCTCCAGCAGCTCGGCACGCACGTCCGGGCTGTAGCGGTCACGACCGAAGGCCAGCTCATCGTGGCGTTGCAGGCCGTCGAGCTGCAAGCGCATCGAAGCAGCCAAATACTTCCCGCACTGCCCACCCGAGGCGGCCCAAACCCTTTGCAGCACCTTGAGCGCGTCGTAGGAAAACTTCACAGCCCTGGGCTTGCGGGGCCGCTTCGCCACATTGCGCCCCGGCCCCGGTGGCCGCTTTGCCGCTGCCGTGAGCCTGCGGCGGGCGTTGTCGCGCGACCAGCCCGTCACCTCAACGATCTGGTCCAGAATCTGCCCCCTGTTCTTCTTCGAGGCCTTCACATACGCCTTGGCGTACCTGGTGGTGATCTCGGCACGAGACGTCATCGACAACCCACATTCCATGCCTAACGACGGTCACCGTTTCGCGGGCATTCTTATGTGAGGCACCGAGGGTGTTTCGCGGGCACTTTTCGTGAGTCAAGTCGAGCACTGGACTACTGCACGCCGAATGAGGTAGAATCCGAATGGTTCAATAACCACAGGGCCGCCTAAAACGATAAATAAACAACTGTCCGAAAACGGCCGGGCAGGTCAGTATCGACGGTTGTTGAGGATGCGGCCGGACGGCTCCGAGTGAGTGTGAACGGAGGGCGGAAGTTTCGCTTTTCTCGCCCAAGATTCACGGTCGAAGCCCAGGATTCACACTCGATGCACGGGACGCCTCACCGGGCCGTCAGCCGATTTGCGGCAGCTCAGATGGCGCCGATGCCCTGCGCCACCAGCGCGAGCCCGACCAATCCCAACATCGCGACCAGGATCTGCCGGCGGTAGGACCGTGCCCAGTCATGTAGCCGTCGCAAAAGCGCCTGGGTCTTGGCTGGTGCGATCAAGTTGCCGAGCAGAACGATTTCGACAACCGCAAGCGTCTCGACAATGAAGACGATGGCGGCGCCGGCCTGCACGCCAAGGGGGGCTCCCGAGGTCAGGACGGTGGTGAGGCCGAAGACAACCATGGCGGGATTAGGCCCGGCCCAGAACCCCATCGCCAACGCGACCCACGAGGACTCGCTTTCCCAAGCGGTGTTGGCCCGGCCGACCAGACGACGGATTACACAGAGATTCGGCGCATCGGAGTCCAGCACCAAGGTCGACGTGCTGGCGCCGCGTGTCGCCAGGCGCGCTCGCTGACGCCCGAAAAAGCCGACCGTCAAGAAAGCCGCGACGGATAAAACGACCACACCCGCGACGATTTCGAGGTAGCGGACGCCTGCACTGGCGGCCGTGGCCGGGTTCGCCAAGTCGTGCACGAACGAAGAAAGACTCGGCGTGAAATGCAACACCAGAATCGGGATCAGCAATAAGAAAAAGCCGACTAGCGCGCAACCGACCCAGTAGACAAGCAAGTCCCGTGCCGGCCGTGGTCGGGAAACCAGCAGAAGGTTGAGTCCGAGACGCACCGGGTCGAGCGCGATGGGAATCGCCAGCGCCAACAGCGAGCTCCACATGGCCGCAAACCTACCGCCCCGCTTGTGTTGGTCGGTATCGAAGCTGGCTGCGCCAGAATTAGATCCGCAATGCCGCGTTGATTACGTTGAGTAAGCCTAAGCGTTGAGTGCTCTACCACCCCGAGGAGCCATGATATGACGATCGACGACGCGGCGGTCGCCGGCGCACTGCTGGCGGACCGGGTTGCGGTGGTGACCGGCGGCGGCGGTATCGGCGCGGCGACGGCGCGGCTATTCGCACAGCACGGCGCCGACGTGGTCATTGCCGATATCGACTCCGAACGCGCTCAGCAGATCGCCGACGAGATCGTCGACGGGGGCGGGTCAGCTCTCGCTCTCGTCGCCGATGTCCGCGACGTCGACCAGGTCGGCGGCTTGGCGCATGCAGTAGTCGAGCGCTTCGGCCGGGTCGACGTTCTGGTGAACAACGTGGGCCACTGGCTTCGCCACCCGGGCAACTTCGTCGGCACCGACTCCCAGGTGTGGGAGGAGCTGTACCAACCTGCACCACGTTTTCCTCGTGCCGCATGCCTTCCTGCCGACCATGCTGGACCAAGGCGGCCGGCGCGATTGTGAACGTCTCGTCGGTCGAAGGGCTGCGCGGCTGCCCGGATGACCCGGTCTATGCGGCTTTCAAAGCCGCCGTCATCCACTTCACCTGCAGCCTTGCGGTGCAGGGTCGGCCGCGACGGGTGCGCGTCGACGCAATCGGGCCCGACGTCACCGAATCACTGCAGGTGCCGCATTCGCAGTGGCTCTCCGACGAAGAACAGCTGCAGTGGCCGCAATGGGTTCCGGTCGGGCGGATAGGGCTGCCCGATGACCAGGCCCGGGCAATCCTGTTTCTGGCCTCCGGCGTGTCGGGGTTCGTCACCGGCCACACGATCCCGACCGACGGTGGCACCGCGGCAGCAGGTGGGTGGCTTCGATCCTCACGCCGGCCCCACCGAGAATGGACTAACCGCCCCGTCGCGCCCTGACCGATCAGCTCGGCTCGCGCAGCGGCAAGCCGGCAGCGCGATAAATCGCATCGATAACGGTCATGTTCTCGATCGCGTCTTCGGGCGTGGTCTTGACCCGTTCACCGCGCAGTACTGCCGCGGCGAAGGCGTCGAGCTGATACGCGTAGGAGGCGCGGCGCGGAAAATGCTCGACGCGTTTACCGGCAGCTGATCGAACTGAGAGTCGATGGTAGACCTTCGGCATGACCGGGTTGACTGCGCGAAGCTCGCCGCGGTCGCCCACCACGTGAGCCGCTGAACTCCAGCAGATGCGACGACTACATGGAGCAACGGATCCGGCCCGTGTGCCCCTCGGGGAATCGCGCACCTCGGCCGCCATGGCCCGGTCGACCTGCGGATCGCGCATTTTTGCTCGCACTGAAATGACTTCCGGCGTGAGCCTCCGAATGTGCGGACCATGTGGACCGCAGCGTCGAGCTCAGGGGCGGCGAGTAGAGCGTCATGACTGTCGTGCATCCGGGCGATGTCGTGTTTGGCCGCAAAGGCTGGCGCACGGGAAACGTCACGCGCCGCGACGGCGGTCACCGCGACGTCGGGGTTTGCCTTGGCCGGTTTGACGAGTGCAAGCGGCGCGATGCGAGCTGCACCGGAGGAACGTTAAGTGAGGTTTTCTCACTTGGGGCTCGTGAGTCTGGTGTGACTGGAGTTTTCGGCGTGTCGTAGTGGCTGGGCGTGGGGTCCTTGCTCAAGGATTCGGTTTCGACGAGGAAACCCGCTCCGCTGCAAAGGACCCCACGTGTTCACCTACTCTGCCATCTGCGACGTGCCGGAGGAAACCCTGCTGCATGTGACCGCGCTGCTGCACGTTCACCGGCGCGAGATCAGAACGCGGGCCGGGCGGCGGTCGGGTACGGTGCGCACGCAGGCCAAGCTGGTGCTGCGGTGGTTCCGCGACGACGCCCCGATCCGGTTGTTGGCGATGGAGGCTGGGCTGCCGATCTCCACCAGCTACCGCTATCTGCACGAGGCGATCGACGTGATCGCCGAACAAGCTCCTGACCTGCACGAAGTGCTCGACCGGGCCAAGGCCGAACAGTGGTCGCACGTGACGCTGGACGGGACGCTGATCGCCATCGACCGGGTGGACGAGCGCAACGAGGCCGGCCATCACCGGTGGTATTCGGGCAAGCACAAAACCCAGGGCGGCAATGTGCAGATACTGGCCGACCCGGGCGGGTTCCCGGTGTGGTCGAGCGAGGTCGAGCCGGGCAGCGTGCACGACATCACCGCCGCCCGCGCGCACTGCCTGGGCGCGCTGTACAAGTCCGCGGCCGACGGGGTGCCGACGCTGGCCGACAAGGGCTACGAAGGAGCGGGGATCGGGGTGCACACTCCGGTCAAGGGCCGCGGCCTGGCCGTGGAGAATCAGAGCTACAACATGCTGCTCACCGCGGCGCGTGCCATCGGTGAACGCGCCAACGCCGAACTCAAACAGCGTTGGCGCTGCCTCCGTCGAATCCGCCTGTGTCCAACCAGGATTGGCGCAGTTGTTGCCGCCGCGATCGTACTATCGACTCTCCAACGCGGAAATTACTGAGAAAACGTCAGTCTGCCGACGGCAAATACATCGAACTGAACAAAGGCTGTCTTTTGCGTGCCCGGGGCTCCGCTTGCTTATTTCTCAGCAACCTCATCCACATTCTTAATGTCGCACGCAGGGTGGACGCCTACCGTCAGCCCATTGCGGTGCCATGAGATACGAGCCCGAGTCGGGCGAGAAATGTCGTCTGCTTCGGCAGACCTACGCCTGCGAGGCTAAGTCAATTTCCCGAGCTTGCTCGAGGGCGTAGGTGGCATGTCAAAGTCATGTAAAAAAGGCCCGCGATATCTCGCGGACCGGCCACTGGACGGCATACATTTTTGGATCTACTGACGTTTCCGTGGGTGGCTTTCGAGGCCCGGACAGGCTTGTTCTCTGGGCCGCGCCAGTGGCCAGGGCAGGTCTGTGACCTGCCCTTTCGCCTGCCGGGAGGGCGCATAGAGGCTCGCGGGTCAAGGGTGGCCAAAGGCCATCGCGAAGCGACGCGCAGCGCCCTTGACGCGTGAGGGGTGCGTCCGTAGCAGGCGCGGCCCAGATCCGCGTTCACCCAACCGAACCCGTGACCAGCGCTCCGTCGGGCACCCACGGAAACAGCAGAAGAGCCACATTTTTTAAGTCGAATCGTCGGGTCTTGAGCCCGGCCCGGTATGAGGAAGATGGTCATGCTCACCGTTGAGGCGCGGCTTCGTGAAGAATTGCGCAACTGCTCCGTCGAATTACGTCAACTCGCATACACGCTGCAGAACGGGATCGGCGAGCACGATCTGCTTCGATTGTCGGAGCGGATGCGCGCCATCGCCGACGAGGTGGTTCGCAGCGGGGTTTAGCCGGTCAGGTAGTTCGGGCAATACTCGCCGGCCGCTAGCGTCGCGAACTTGGCGGCGCCGTTGCCCGGTGAATCCCGGGTTGCGCAGCTGCGGATTGTCCACAATCTCAGCGTCCGGTGTCCCCTTGTCGACTAGCTCGCATAACGGCGATGGCGGCGGCCGGGTCCTGGTAGGTACGACAAGAGTTCAGCCGGCGTTAACGACGGCGTCGCCGACCTAGCCGGGAGTGCGCCCGGACTCTTGCTCGCGCTCGGCATCGGCCACCGTCAGCGGCAACGCCAGTTCTTCTAGCGGCCGCTGCTCGGCGGCGACACCGAACCACAGTTCGACGAGGCCGGACGCCGCCATCACCGCGGCACCGATCAGGAACGACCAGACCATCAGGCCACGCTGACCCGAACTGATCAGCTGACCGAACAGCAACGGCCCGGTGATACCGCCGATCGCGGTGCCGACGGCGTAGAAGAAGGCGATCGCCAGCGCCCTGGTCTCCATCGGAAAGATCTCGCTGACGGTCAAGTACGCCGCGCTCGCACCGGCTGAGGCTAAGAAAAAAACCAACGCGAGCACAATGATGAACGTCCAGACGCCGCCAGTCCGGGTCACGAAAAGCGCCGCGAGGACGGCGGCCACGACGGCCGAACCGACATAGGAGAACGTGATCATCGGTTTGCGGCCGATGGTGTCGAACAGGTGCCCGAGTGCCAGGGGGCCGACAAAATTGCTGAGCGCCCAGAGGATGTAGAACAGCGGCACCTTCCCGGATGCGACGCCGTAGAACCCGCTCAACAGCGTGCCGAGATTGAAGGTCACGCCGTTGTAGAGGAAAGCCTGCCCGATGAATAGCGCCAGCCCCAGGACAGCGCGCCGCGGGTAGAGTTTGAAAGCCACCTGGGCGATCTCGCGGAACGAAATCGTCTCGCGCTGGCGAACTCTGAGCGGCTGCCCTCGCGGCTCAGGCAATGGTTGGCCGGTGTCCTGCTGAATTTCTTCTTCGATCTCGGCGACGACCCGCTCGGCTTCCTGCTCGCGGCCGTGGATGAACAGCCATCGGGGACTTTCCGGAACGTTGCGCCGGACAAGTAGGACGAAGATGCCGAAGATCGCTCCGATGCCGAAGGCGAGCCGCCATCCGATGTTGGCCGGGAAGTTCGCCGTGTTCAAAACGAGCAGGGCGCCCGCCGCTCCGGCGGCCGAACCCAGCCAATATGTCCCGTTGATGACCAAGTCCACACGCCCGCGAACACGCGCCGGGATCAGCTCGTCAATCGCTGAGTTGATGGCGGCGTATTCGCCCCCGATCCCGGCGCCAGTGAAAAAGCGGGTGATGAAGAAATACCAAGGCGCGAACGCGAACGCGGTCGCCACGGTGGCGACCAGATAGACCGCGAGGGTGAGCATGAACAGATTGCGTCGCCCGAAGCGGTCCGTCAGGTGACCGAAGAACAGTGCGCCCAAGCAGGCTCCCGCGATATAGACCGCCGCGGCCACGCCGATCTGTGCGGGGTCGAGTTCAATGCCGCTCCCCTTCTCGGTGAGTCGGGACGACACGTTGCCGACCATCGTGACCTCGAGTCCGTCGAGGATCCATACCCCGCCGAGACCGATAACGACGCGCCAGTGGAACCGCGCCCAGGGCAATCGGTCCAACCGTGCCGGCACGAGCGTGGTGATGGTTCCGGTCTGCACGCGTTCGCTCATCCTGCTCCGTTCTGTGTTGGACCGAGCGTTACCCGCTTTGGCTATATCGCAAGCCCCATTGTGTCTATGTGGTAGCGGCTGGCAGTCCAGGGCGGTGTGCCGGGGGTCGGTGTGAGCGTGATCGTGACGAGGTTTTTGCCGGCGGTCAGCCGAGCCGGCACCAGGTAGATGTCATCGAGCCAGCGGTGTGAGTTGTTACTGCGTGGTTCTAGCCAGATCCCGGCAGGTGCGCCATCGACGGCGACCTCGGCCGATTGGTAACCGGTCGCCTGGTCCGATGTCCGGCGTAGCAGGATGCCCTGATTGTCCGGACTGATCAGAACATGGAATGTGATCGCAGCATTGGTGGCGCGTATTAACCCGGCGACCGGGCGGACATCCTCGGTGCCCTCATATTCGCTGACCAACAGCTGATCGACTGCGTCGCTGTCTGAGTAGCCGTGCATGAGCCGACTGATGAGCTCTGCCGGGTTGACGTCATCGCTTCCGGTGGCGGTGTCGTTGGGTTGTGTGTAAAGGAATGCTGTTGAACTGTAGTCCGGTTGGACCATGTCGCGTTTACCGTGCTCGATGCCGAAGCGGATGGCGGAGCGGTAGTCGATCGCTTCGGCGAGCATGAGCCGATAAGCGGCCACACAATAGTCTGCGCAACCACCGCCGGCCGTGCGTTGATCGGGTTGGCCGGTGAGCGGGTCGCTGTAGGTAGTGCCGTTATGGAAGTACCAGCCTCCCTCATAGAAGTCCTCGGTGCCGGTGCCATACCACTGCGGCGACGCGGAACCGTCTGTGTAGACCCGTTCGGCCCCCTCGAGGAAGTACGGAGACTCGTCACCGAAGGACGTTTTGATCCGAGAACCGCGGATCGTGTGGCTGACGCCGACGAATTTTCCGTGGCCTTGTTCGTCGGCGAACAACCAGTCCTGCCCCGGAGTCGTCGGTCCGGCATGCGAACGTGCGGTGAAGTACCCGGCGCGGCCGCTGGCGAGCGCGGGTGCCCACTGCGGGTCGGGGGTGAACACGACGTCGCTGTCGATTCCTGTCACGGGGCCACCGGTGGCGTTGACGAGTGTGACGTGGGCGGTGTGCGCGAACGGCATTGGCCACCAGGCTGCCAACGACACAGACCCGTCGAGCTCTGGGACGGTGGCGAACATCAACGATCGCACATTGTCGATGCCCAGCCCGGCGCCGAAGAATTCGCCAAGGGGCGAGTCGACCATCGTTCGACCGTCGAACTCGATCTGCAGCCGTAGCCCGGCCAGGAGTCGATCCGCCGGTGACGGTAATCGCAACCGGAGCGCCGAGATGCTGCCAGAGCCAGTCGCTTCCGCGATCTGCAGCCCAGTGCCGGCGGGGATCTGGTTGACGCGATGGTTATGACCCGTGCTGGGTGCCGCCGGTTTCGGGTCGACGACGCCGGCGGCGCGGAAAGCGGCGAGCACGTCGAGTGCGGGGTCAGCCGGTGAGAAGGTGAGCACGCCGTCGGCTGTGGAAAACCGGCGATAGTCAACGTGGTAGTACTCCAAATGCGATGCGACGCTGATCCGCATCGACTGCCGGTAGGGCATCGGGACCTTGACGTATACGCCTCCCGGCGACTGCGTGGCGTTGGCTACCAGCGGCCAGGCGAAGGGCGCGCCCAGCGCGCCGTCGACCAGCGATTGCAACGGTGCCTCTAGCACCGTCCGGCCATCCAGGTCGATGCGGACTGTTCCGAGCGCGGTCACGTTGCCGCCGTCGCGGGTGAACCAGATCGAATCGATCTCACCGGCGCCGCGATCTTCCGCGATGACACAGCCGGCACCACCAACTGCCAGACAGCCCCCGCTGCCGTTCTTATTGCCGGTGGAGATGTCGAAATTGCCGCCGCTTCGATCGAAGCTCGACAGCTGCGAAGTTTGCGTGTCGGCACTCAGATACGGCAACCGGTCCAAATGACGGTAGGTGTCCCAGCCCACCGTCTTCTCATCGAATGCGCTGCTAACTGGCTTGGCCGGTGCGGCGGAGGCGCCCGCAGCACCGCCAATCCCCAGCACCAGCAATGCAAACATCGCCGACGACGCACGAACAGCGACCGGCATGGGAGCGACTAATCGACTCAACACATAGCAGTCCATCACCGCCGCTCCCTGTTGCGTGACCGAAACTGAAATTGTGCCGTGCTTCCCTGTCGATGGGCACGCTCAACCGACGCGCCGTAGCGAAATACTCAACGGCACAGCTGTATTCCCGCTGGCCGAAAGGTGCATCACTATTCCGGCGGTGCGACTTCGACGGTGGCGAGTTCGTTCAGGCCGGTGACGGTGAAGATGCGGATCAAAAACGGGTGGACGATGAGCCGGATCTGCTCGGCGTGGTGGAACAAGACGTTCACGGCGGCGCTGTCCAAGTACTTCACCGTGCTGAGGTCGACCGTGAGTTTCTCGTCGCTACCAGCCGTCTCCGCGATGGCGGCGGTGAGGGCGTGAGTGAACATGTCGACGTTGCTGAGGTCAATCTCCCCCGCTGCGATCAGGACTAGCTTACCGTCGTCGCTGCGCGGGGTGTTCAGAGTGAGCAGGGTGGGCATCAGGTGATCCTCGCGAACAAATCAACTGTCGTTCCCGCCGCTTCGGTGCGAATTGCGATGTCGTGCATGAGCGCTCGCATGAGGGCAATACCACGGCCCCGATGAGCATCAGCAGCCGGTTGCGGAGGCTTCCACGAGCCGTTGTCGGCAATGGTCAACCGCACCTGATGAACCAACGCGGTCGCGCGCAGGCTAATGACGCCTTCTGGACTATTGCGGTGACCGTGCTCGATAGCGTTGGCGACGGCTTCTCCGGCTGCGACGAGCATGTCATGAGCTTGATCTGGAGCCACCCGCGCTCGGTTCAACCAGGCGCGCAAGGCGGCGCGTGAAGGGGCGAGCTGACTGACGTGGGCCGGGAAGTCCAGCTCCAACGGAGCGGGATGGCGGTAGAGCAGCAGCACGACGTCGTCTTGATAGCCGCCGCTGGGCGCGAGATCAGACATCATCTGCTTCGCCAGATCATCCAATCGGCAGTCGCGGCCGCCCTTTATGAGGGCAGCGGCGCGGGCGATGCCCTGGTCCAGTGCGCTACCGCGCCGCTCGACCAGGCCGTCGGTATAAAGCAGCAGGGTCGCGCGCGCGGGCACGGTCGCGTGGGCTTCCGGGCGGTGCCGGTCGAGTCGTAGTCCCAACGGAATAGTGTGGCCATCCTCGAGGGTCCGGGTGGTGCCGTCGGCGTAGACCAAGATGGGCGGCGGGTGCCCGGCACTGGAGTACACGAGTTCACCGGTATCAGGGTTGAGCACCGCGCAGACGGCGGTAGTGCAGTGCGCGCCCGGTAGTCGCGCGGCGAAGCGGTCCAGCCCCGCGAGAGCGGCACCTGGGCTGGGATGGTCGAGCAGCAGTGCGCGGCAGGCGCTTCGCACCTGTCCCATCACGGCCGCCGCGGCGAGGCCGTGGCCAACACAATCGCCGACGACCAACGCGATGCGCCCGTCCGCCAAACCGACAATGTCGTACCAGTCACCGCCGACCTGTAGGGGCCGGCTTGCTGCCTGATACCGCACAGCGAACCCGGGCGGCAGATCAGCGGGCCCAAGAATTGCGTGCTGCAGCGCCAGGGCGGTCTCGCGCTCCTGGTCAGCCTGGTGTACCCGCTGCAGACTCTGGCCGAGGCGGACGGCGAGCACGGTTAGCAAGGTCTGGTCCTCGAGGGCGAACGGTCGCCTTTCGGCCAACCGGATCCAGACGACGAGGACACCCTCGGGATGCGGTAATGCGATCCCGGCGGTCCCCAGCCACGCTGTGTTGGGCGCGAGCAGGTCGCCGTCGCGCAACGAGACCAACATCTGGCGTGTTTCGGATGACAGGTCGTCCCAGTTCGCGGGCTCGCCGACCGACACCAGGTCGGGCGCACCGGAGGTCGATTCCGCGGAGGATTCGCCCGCAGGGAAGGTGACGGCCAGAACGCTACGGGCCCGCCATAGTCGTCGCAGTTCCTCTGCTGCTGCTCGCACTGCGCTCTCGACAGTGTCAGCTTGGGCGAGTTGCTGGCTGAGCGCTAGTTCGCGATTTGCCGCCAGCGCCAACGCAATTGCCGCGTGTCGGGCAAAGTCACTGACAAGCTCGAGGTAATCACTGCTGAATGGCTGCTGCCGCGGGTTGCGTGCGACGGCGATAACGCCCAGTACCGCGTCGTCCGCTATCAGCGGCATGACTATCGCCGACCGTTCACTGACATCGGTGAACCCCTCGATTGGGTATTCGAAGGAATCAGTGATCAGCGGTATACCGCGACGCGCGACTGCGCCGGCGGTGGAGCCGTCGACCGGAACATGCCCACCGATCACCTCAGCCGGGTACCGGCCCGCCGTAGCCGCCACCACAAGGGTGTTGACTTCCTGGGCAGGCAGGTTGGATTCGCTCGGAACCAGCAAGATCGCCTGCTCCGCACCGGCCAACTGCAGCGCCAGGTTCACGATGAGCTGCAGCGGCCCAGTCTGTGGGTCGCCGGACAAAACGGCCGTCGTGATTTCGCGACTGGCCTTGGCCCATCTCGCCGACTCGCGTTCTCGCTCGAAGACTCGCGCATTGTCGATGGCGGCCGCCGCCACCGACGCCAACGCCCGGACGGCCCTCTCTTGGGAGTCCGAAAACACCGAGTCGGGCCGGTCGTCGGCCAGGTAAAGGTCGCCGAAGTGCGCCGCCTGCACAGTGATCGGTATCCCCAGGAGTGCGCGCATCCGCGGGTCATGCTCGTGTAGCCACGCCGCCTGCGGATGAGCGCTGACGTCCTCGACGCGAAGACTCTCACCTACCGGCAGATCGCCGAGTCGCCGCGCCGTCCGGTCGTCGATCCCCGCGTGGACATCAGAGACCAGCGTGCCGTCGGAGGCGCGGATAACCAGGGCTCCGCAGCGGGCGTCGGTCAGCTCCATCGCCGCCTTGACAATTCGATGCAGCGTCACGCCCAGGTCTAAATCGGAACCGATCCCGGCGATGACCTGCGCAAATTTTTCCATCTGGTCGCGATCTGCCACCGGCCCGTCGAGCTGTTCATGCACTCGGCTCACCAGATCACGCCGGCCCTAAGCGGTGAATACGTATCCACCCCGTTCGCTCCCACGAATATGAACTTAATCTCTTAAAAGTCGAACGACGCGATCCGTGTACGTGTTAATTGCACGATTCGCCAGAGATCAAACCTGTGATCGAGCCAAGATCGGTGCCATGAGGCGGACGGTCTTGGGCAGGCGACCTCTTACAGCCGCATAGCGAGCGTGCACGGGCGGCGGTTGCAACGGCACAGTGGAGCTGTTCTTCGGGCAGGGTATGCAACCGCCCTTGTACGGATCCGTCGTATTCCTACTCGTCGGTATCGGTTGGGCGCCAGTCGTAGTTCCCTTGTAGACAGCCAAGCCTGGAGGAGGGGCGAAATGTCTCGGCAGCAGCGCGTACGGTACGCGAGGCGTGCGCCGCCAAATGGCGTGCTCTATAACGACGGACTGCAAGACATTCTGATGCGGACGTCGAATGTGCCCGGGAACGCGGGTCCCGGTGCTGCCCTGAACTCAGGACCGCCACCACGTGGACTTCCTGGCCCGGCACCTAGTCCGGTTGCACCTTCCCGGCGCCGTACCTAAGTGACGCGGGGAGGCCCATTGCCAAACGAACAGGGGCGGACTGCTTTACGCTCAGGGCATGCGCGATCGGGACGCGATCGACTCCGAGTTGCGGCGTCTGGCAGCGCTGCGCCGTTCGATCCGAGAGCACGCCGGCGCGCTGTCCAGTCGTCAGATCGACGAGCTCCTTGATGAGCGCCTAGGACACCGCGCAGAGGCATCAAAACCGAGGACACCGAGGACACCGAGGACACCGAGGACACCGAGGACACCGAGGACATTGTCGGCACCAGTCCGTAGCGCGACGAAACCGACGACATCACGATTAACGGCTCGCAAGGGTGTACTACTTCGCCTCGGCTCCCGCGCAGCGTTGCCGCTATCCGTAGTAGCTGTCGCCGCCGTGTTCGTCGTGATGTTTGCGGTTCACAACACACACTCGGCGGCGCAGCCGGCGGCAGTCCCGCCGTCGACGGTGCCGAAAGCGCCCGCCCCGGCTGCACCGAAAGCACTCGCTCCAGCGGTTGACATCGTCGACACGGCGCTTATCGACGCGTTGAAACACGAGGGCGTGCCAGTGCCCAGCCGCGAATACGTGACGGTCCACGGGCACGCGGTCTGCGACTTCCTCGCGCGCCAACCCAACTTCGAAGAGGCCGTCAGCCTCGTGCAGCGAACGTCGATATGGGACGCCAATCAAAGCGCCGACCTCGCTGCTGGTGCCATCGTCTCGTACTGTCCTCAGTACAAAGCTGCAACCCAGGACCGGGCGCAGCAAGCATCCGAGAATGCGCTTTCGGATCTGCAACGCGTCGAAGGTGAACTGCAACATATCCAAGACGATCTTCAAGGCATCCGAGATGATCTGCCGGCGATACCGGGCCATTGATGACCGCCGCTGCCGAATAGCGCTTTCAGGGAAGGCCCCCGACGAAGTCTCGTCGCCGCTGTGAGCGCCGGTTCATCGCGGCAGCGGCCGTCACTGGCGGTGGTTTGTCGCCCGGGACGGTAGCGGCAACGACTTGGGTCCGCGGCGTGTGCTGCCATCGACACCGCAGTGACTGGATTGGCCTCGCACCTCATCGCACCCGGTACCACACAGGAAAGGGTGGATGCGCGATGCACTTCTACGCGACTAGAAAGGCCACGACGCCAGAAGAACTCAACGAATTGTTCCGACGCTGCGAAGAACGACACGTGGTCGCGAGACGTCTGTTCCGAAACCAAAGAGATACGCCGACGACCGGAAACAGCCAGGGTGAACCGCGCGAACGACCGCCCCTGGGCTCGCAAACCGACTAACGAATACCGGAACCCCTTGCCCGGGAGGACAGTCCACCACCGCCCTCGTCCCACTGTCGTCGACCGCAGGCACGTTGTGATGTGACGAGCGAGTTGGTTCTTCTGTTCGATGAGTTGGGTCTAGAAGTTCCGCCCCACCATGTCCACGTAACCCTGTGCATGACTATCGAGTGCGGGGCCATACGGGCTCTATCGAAGGGCTCTGCTGCGTTTGTACACACAGTGAAGATTTCGACGGCGGCCGGTCTGGTGCTGACTGCTTAACACCACAGTTGCGCACCAACGGCCGTCTAGCAACAGATTACGAACGCAACCTGCCCAAACCCATCGCCGACTTCCAGGGTATGCCAGATGCCGCAACGATAAAAGACTCAAACATGGACCACTGCCTGGGTGCTGGTGGGCAGAGATGGAGGACGACCGCTTCCGTAGACAGTCATCGAAGTGGAATGATTGTCTGCAAGGAGAAAACTGTTATGGGTTCGACACGGCGGAAGTTCACCCCTGAGTTTAAGTCCGAGGCCGTAGAGTTGGTCATCAGCTCGGGTAAGCCGATAGCCGAAATTGCCCGAGATCTTGGAATCGGTGACGGAACGTTAGGGAACTGGGTGAAAGCAGCGAAGAAACGCGGCGAGTTCAAGGAAAAGCCACTCGAGATCGACGAGCGTGCACGACTGAAGGAATTGGAAGAGGAAAACCGCCGTTTGAGGATGGAACGGGAGATTCTAAAAAAAGCGGCGGCGTGGTTTGCGAAAGAGAGCATGTGAAGTTCGCTTTCATCCGCGATCTGGATGAAGAAGAACGACGTAAACCACGCAAAGCTAGAATTCCTGTTTCCTTGATGTGCGACGTCCTCGATGTATCCCGCAGCGGTTGGTATGCGTGGCTGAAACGAGACCGGTCAGATCGAGAAAAAGACGACGCGGAATTGACCGAGGTGATCAAAAAGATCCACGAAGATCACAAGGGGCGCTTGGGTATCGATCGGCTCGTCGCCGAGCTGGCCAAGCAGGGCCGGCGACATTCACCGCGGCGGGTCCGCCGCCTCGCCCGCGGCGCGGGCCTGACATGCGTGCATCCGCGCCCGTACCGGGCCACCACGATCCAGGACGACACCAACAGCGACGGTCTGGTCGACCTCGTAGGGCGCGACTTCGTGCCAGAGGGGCCGAACCAATTGTGGTTCACCGACATTACCTACATTCGTACGTGGGGTGGCTGGGCGTATTTAGCCGCGGTTATCGACGGCTATTCAAGAAAGATCGTCGGTTGGTCGGTAGATAACCATATGCGCACGACCTTGGTCACCAACGCGTTGAGGATGGCAATCGAACGGCAGCGACCGGGAATCGGGGATGTCATAATCCATTCCGATCGCGGCTGTCAATACACGAGTATCGACTTCCGCACTCTCGCGTTGGCGAACGGCATAATTCCTTCAGTCGGAAACACCGGTATTTGTTACGACAATGCCATGGCTGAATCGTTCAACGCCACCATCAAGAAGGAACTCATCCATTTGCACACCTGGCCGACTCTACGCGCGGTGAGACACGCGGTTTTCGAATATATCGAAGTCTACTACAATCGTCAGCGTCCGCACAGCAATATCGGAAATGCGACGCCGTGTGAAATGGACCACAATTCGCTCGAATCAATTGACGATGAATTGGCCGCAACAGCATAATGCTAGTGTCTACGAAAGTGGGGGTTCTCCAGTTCGTGTGGCTGGCGTTTAACCAGACGCTGGACGCGATCATCGCCGGGTGTGAGGCGGCCTGGGCATTCTTCGGCGGCGTCTTCAAGGTGTTGATCCCCGACAGCATGACACCGATCGTGCCCAAGGCGGATTCGGCCGATCCGCAGTTCAGCGTGGGATGGACGGAGTACTCGCAAGCCCGCGGATTTTTCACCGGCCCGGCCAGGGCGGCCCGCCCGTGCGGCAAGCCGCGGGTGAAGCGCATGGCGCAGTATGTGCGCGGCAACTTCTTCGCCGGTGAACACTTCACCGAACTGGCCGACGCCCAGGCCGGCAAGCTGATCAAAACCCATCCCCGCCAGCCCGCCGGCGGGCGATCCACCGACCCGGCCGATCTGCCCGCCGACAAGACCGGCTACGCGATGCGGGATTTGACTCGGCTGATCACCACCGCCGCCGGCCACGGACCCGATATCGGCATCGACGCCGAACGCCTGCTCGATCACCAGCCGCCCTGGACGCGGATGCGGCAGGTGTATCGGCTGTTGGGGCTGGTCAAACGCTACGGCCCGGCCCCGGCGAATACCGCAGCCCGGCCAGAAACAGACCGGACCCGATGGCCGTCATCGACGGCGGCGCCACCCCCGCCAGCGGCGGCGAGAGCCGGGGGCGGTGATTCATCATGGCGACCAAACCCGTTGTCACCGGCCCGATCTCGACTGACCTCAAGCGTGCGATGCGCCAGCTCAAACTCGGGCGCATGCTCGACACCCTGCCCGAGCGGCTCACCCTGGCCCACCAGCAGCGCCTATCGCACGCGGCGTTTTTGGAGCTGGTCCTCGCCGATGAGGCTCACCGCCGCGACACCAGCTCAGCCGCCCGCCGCGCCCGCGAAGCAGGCCTGGATGCGGCCATGCGCCCCGACTCCTGGGACGAGTCCGCCGCGGTGCGCTACGACCGCGCCCTGCGGACCGACCTGACCAGCCTGCGGTTTCTCGACGGCCCACACGGCGCCCTGCCGCTCGGGCCGGTCAGGGTAGGAAAAACTCACCTGGCCACCACGCTCGGGCACATCGCCGCGCGCCGGCGCATCCCCACCTTGATGCTGCGCGCCGACGCACTGTTCAAGCAGCCCAAAGCATCCCGCCTTGACAACAGCACCGAAGCCCAGATGCGCCGCCTGGCCCAAATCCGGCTGCTGATCATCGACGACTTCGCACCGAAGCCCATAGACGCCACCGCGGCCACCGACTTCTACGAGCTGGTCGTAGCCCGCCACCAACGCGGCTCGACCGTGCTCACCTCCAACCGCAGCCCCGATAAATGGCTGGCCGTCATGACTGACCCGCTGCTCGCGGCCATCGACAGGATTACCTCAACAGCGCACGAACCGATCATCGAGGGCCAGTCCTACCGGCGCCGCCAAAAGCCCTCAGTTGACACCAGCCCCAACGACCGCCGATCATCCCCAATAAGCCAAACTGGCGGTCCATAGTTGCTGGCCAACCGGTGGCCCCATCCTCATGGCAAATGACACGATCACTGCGGCGGCCCCGCGATTTGGGCATCTCGACTGTGCCAGGTTGCCCGGTTCGGGTCTGCCGGAGGCGTGTGCCCGGAACATGCCGGTCTGATCGCGCCGTCGCGTGCCTGGCAAATGCACAACGATTGGCGCATTATCACGCTATGAAACGCGAAGTGGGCGCCGAGATCGAAGTCGAAATCATCGCGCCCACGACGCTGGAGTTTCAGATTGCGGTGGCTCCGCATCCACGCACGGAGGTCTTCGAATCGCTGCGCTTCATCTTGAACGGAAGGCCCGTGCAGCCTTTGGAAGTCAGCGGTATGCATGGCAACCGCATCCACAAGTTCGACGCGACGGTGGGCTCACTGAAAGTGGATTACGCGGCGACGATCGTGGGCCAGACGGATCCGGCACCTGTGACCGAATACGACCTGTCGATGTATTTGCGCCCTAGCCGCTATGCCGAGGCCGACAAGTTCTACGGTTTCGCTGCAACCGAATTCGGCACTTACGGTGATTCTGCGACGCTGTTGGAGAACGTGAGCTCGTGGGTGGGCACAAGGCTGAACTATGTGCCAGGCTCAAGCGATCCGATCGACGGGGCGGTAGACACATTGCTAGCCGGCGAAGGTGTGTGCCGCGACTACGCTCATCTGGTGGTGGCGCTGCTGCGGGCCGTCAACGTCCCAGCCCGCGTGGTGTCGGTCTACGCACCGGGGGTGTACCCGATGGACTTCCACGCGGTGGCCGAGGCGTTTATCGAGGAGCATTGGCGGGTGGTCGACGCCACACTCCTAGCGCCCCGGCAAACTCTGGTGCGCATAGCCACCGGCCGTGACGCCGCGGACATTGCGTTCCTCGATAATCACAAAGGCGCGATCATGCTGAACCAGCTGGTCGTGAGCGCCGTCGTTGCCGGCGACTTGCCGACGGATTCGATCGACCGTCTGGTTTCCATCCGCTGAGAACGCCCCATCACGAACCATCAGGTCGGCGTGATTCGTTCTGGACCAGCCGAGTGCTGTGGGAACCATCGGCGATACCCCGTACCTGACGACTCAAGGCCATGTCGTCGCCGATTCGAATTATTTGACCGGTATCACGGTCAGGCGGGAGCCTCGCTATGACGCTGAATACAGTCCGCACCAACGTCGGGTGCCAGCACACCCCACCGGACTCACACCGCGCTTGAGGCTCAAGCCCAAGGCGCATCAGAGCGGGTTTGTCGATGGGGCTTCGTGGCCGCACAGTGAGGACCTGACCGCGGAGCTTACCGGATCTGCTGTCGTGCTGTCGGTTCCCACTGGGCAGATTGACCGCGTGATCTACAACATGAACGAATGGGCAACGCCACCTTCGAAGTTCGTGGTCGGGGGGCATAGAGTACGGCTCGACGGATATCCGATTGAGGCGCTCCTGGGGATTGTTGGACCAGATCTGGCGCCAGATCTGCTTGGGAAAAGCGGTGAACGCCAACAGATCCGGGCGGGCCGCGTCGAGGTGCTCGGCGACCTCGGGTAGTTTGTCGGTCGGTGCGTCGAGTATTCGATCGTATTGGGCGACAACCGATTCAGCGTCTGGCTGGTCGAAGACCGAGTGCGGCAGGGTGCGCACCCACGGCCAGGAGGACTTCGGGGTGGCAGACATCAGATTCACCGCGTAATGGGTGCGGCAGCGCTGCCAGGCCGGGGTGGGCGTCGCTGGTGACCAGCGCCGCCCCGGGCGACCAGGTCGCGGAAGAACGCCAGCCAGCCGGCCCCGTCCTCGGCGGAGCTGACCTGGATGCCCAGGATCTCCCGATGGCCCTCGGCGTTGACGCCGGCGGCGATCAGGGTGTGCACGCCCACGACGCGGCCCGTTCTCGCGCAGCTTGAGGACCAGGGCGTCGGCGGCGACGAACGTGTACGGGCCGGCGTCGAGCGGGCGGGTGCGGAACGCCTCAACGGCCTCGTCGAGCTCTTGGGCCATGATCGACACCTGCGACTTGGAAAGCCGTGTCACACCCAGGGATTCGACGAGGCGTTCCATCCGACCCCCAACAGGTAGCAGGTGGCCGCCACGCTAGTCAGGGCACGCTCGGCGCGCTTGCGCCGCTCCAACAGCCAGTCCGGGAAATAGCTGCCCTGGCGCAGCTTGGGAACGGCCACGCCGATGGCGCCGGCGCGGGTGTCGAAATCACGGGTTGCGGTAGCCGGTGCGGCTATTGGACCGCTCGTCGCTGCGCTGGCGGTAGCCGGCCCCGCAGACCGCGTCGGCTTCCGCGCCCATCAACGCGTGAATGAACACCGACAGCAGCCCGCGGAGCATGTCCGGGCTGGCCCGGGCGAGTTGATCGGCCAACAGCTGCTCGGCGTCGATAAAGTGGCTCTACTGCCGTGAATGTGGATGACTTCGTGCGTGGTACGGGAGTTCGAGGGTGACGGGTCGGCAGGCCAGGAGAATGAGCGCGAGGGCGGCCTGGGCGCTGTGGAAGCCGTAGGCGCGTCGGATGAGTAGCCGGACCTTGGTGTTGAGCCCTTCATGGCGGCCGTTCGAGAGTTGGCGGTCGATGGCGGCGTCGATGCCGGCGCGGTGTTTACGGATGATGCGCCCGGCCTTGACGAACTCGGGGATGCGGCTTTGTTGGGCTCGTGCGCACCAACGACCGCGCAGCTCGGCTGTGGTGGCTGCGTCAAGGTCGCCGGCGAAAATCTCACGAAGCGCTTCCTTGAGTTTGGTCGGCGCGCCAAAGGATTCCACCGCTGCGTTTCATTTCCCGCAGGGTGTGGGCTTGGGTGCCGGACAGGATTCGGCAGATCCGCCGAGCGGTGTCCAGATGCCGCCACGATGAGTCCGCCTCGCGGGTGTCATAGCGGTGCCGGGCCGAAAACCGGCACTGCGGACACTCCAGCCGCCGCCGGCACAAGCTGGCCGTCACCCGTAGCTCGCCGTCCTCGACCGCGGCCTTGCCGACACGCGCGCCGGGCAGTTCGAAGAAGGCATCGAGTAGGGGTGACGCGCGCACGGACGGCTCCAGGATCGATTGGGGTTAGAGCCTTCGAACCTAGATCACGTCCGTGTGCCCCCGCGCACCCTCCTCGCCCCATACCACACGCTCGGCGATCCACATCGACGTCAGGAGAGCCGAAAAAAACAAGATCAACAAACGTCAGCCGCCGACGCCGCGGGAGCGCACGCACCCGCGCGAAATTTTGCGGCAAGTGCATTCCCACCTTGGATAACGCAACCTCGAATACTCCTATTGTCCTTGCGGCAGTGCATCTTTCACGTTAACGACACCCATCAAAGCCAACCTGCGTGAAAAATCCAGGCCTTATGATCAACGCGAAGGAATGGGAAACCCGGGTATAGACCGGTTCAGGCAGTGATCGCGCAAACCCACTGGGAATTAACGGATCTCGTTCGAACAGGCTTCATAATCCCCGGCAATCCCATGATCCGTGCCAAACACCCGCCTCGTGCGACGTGGACAATGCCGCCAGCAGTGGTCGCAATGTTGCGAAATCCCTTGTCTTGAGCTGTCGCTCGATAGTATGCACTGGTCACGTCGTTTGCTCTTACGGGGGGGTGGCCTTGGTGCCAAGTCTCGCTCGAGCGCCTGAGCCTAACCCGTACACGTAACAAAGCACCGGACATAAATTGAGGTTTTCTCACTTGGGGTGTGTGAGGTTGCTGTGACTGGAGTTTCCGGCGTGTCGTGAGAGCAGGACGTGGGGTCCCTGCTTCAGGATCGGTTTCGACGAAGAAAGCCGTTCTGCCGCAAGAGGACCCCACGTGTTCACCTACTCTGCCATCTGCGACGTCCCTGAGGAAACCCTGCGGTATGTGACCGCGTTGCTGCACGCGCACCGGCGCGAGATCGGCACCCGCGTCGGGCGACGCGCGGGAACGGTCCGCACGCAAGCCAAGCTGGTGTTGCGCTGGTTTCGTGGCGATGCCCCGATCCGGCTGCTTGCGTTGGAGGCCGGGCTGCCGATCTCCGCCTCCTACCGGTATCTGCACGAGCCGATCGACGTGATCGCCGAGCAGGCTCCTGACCTGCATGACGTGCTCGACCAGGCGAAACGGGAAGGCTGGTCGCACGTGACGTTGGACGGAACGCTGATCGCCATCGATCGGGTGGACGAGCGCAACGACAACGGCCATCACCGGTGGTATTCGGGCAAGCACAAGACCCAGGGCGGCAATGTGCAGATACTGGCCGACCCGGGCGGGTTCCCGGTGTGGTCCAGTGAGGTCGAACCGGGCAGTGTTCACGACATCACCGCCGCCCGCGAGTACTGTCTGGGCGCGTTGTACAAGTCCGCGGCCGACGGGGTGCCGACCTTGGCCGACAAGGGCTACGAAGGTGCCGGGATCGGGGTGCACACTCCGGTCAAGGGCCACGGCCTGGACGTGGAGAATCAGAACTACAACATGCTGCTCACCGCGGCGCGCGCCATCGGTGAACGCGCCAACGCCGAACTCAAACGACGTTGGCGCTGCCTCCGTCGAATCCGCCTGTGCCCAAACAGGATTGGCGCAGTTGTTGCAGCGGCCATCGTACTATCGACTCTCCAACGCGGAAATTACTGAGAAAACGTCAACGTGCATTCTTCTGACGGACGCAGCGTAATGCCTCATGTAAATATGCCCGCGAAACCTGATCCATGCCTCACGTAGGAATGCCCGCGAAATCAGGGTCAGCTGGCCGTCTTGTTCGTGGTGCGGATGCCGGATCTGACGTCGGGCAGGGCGGCGGGTATAGAGGCGAGGTAGAGCTGCTCGGTCTTGTCCTTGGCGGGTCTGAGCAGGGCAGCCTGCAGGTCGGCGATCTGGCGGGCGATCGCGGCCGGGTTGAGGCTGTGTCGGTAGGTGAGCAGCTCCGATTTCTGCGCCGCTGAGAGGACCCCGGCGGCCAGCAACCGGTCCAGCGGGGTCATGGGCTTGTCGTAGAGCCGGCGGCGTTGACCGTCGCGGCTGCAGCCGTAGCCGATGGGTTTGATGGTGGGGGTCAGGTAGTTGAGCCGGTCGTTGACCAGGTGCCAGAGCCGGTTGAGCACCGCGCGTTCCTCGTCGGTGTCGTAGCGGTAGTAGAATCCGTATCGGCGCACCAGGTGGTTGTTCTTGGACTCGATCGTGGCCTGATCGTTCTTCTTGTAGGGCCGTGAGCGGGTGAAGAAGATCTCCATCTGCGCCGCCCACTTGATGACAGCCTTGTTCAGGAACTCGGTCCCGTTGTCGACGTCCAAACCGGTTACCTCATAAGGTATTTCATGCACTCCTGCTTTCAGTGCGCCCAGGATGTGGGTGTTGGCGTTGTTGCGCACGGTGCGGGTGAACACCCAGCCGGTATGGACATCGGTGAGGTTGAGGGTGCGGGCGAACTCGCCTTTGAGTGTTGGGCCGCAATGCGCGACCGTATCACCCTCGAAGAAACCGGGTTCGTCTTCTACCTCATCGCCAGCCCTGCGAACCTTGATCGAATTCCGCAGCAGCGGTGAGGGTGTCGTCGTCGAAACACCACTGATCTGGTCCCTGGCCTTCGCCGGCGCCAGATAGCGGTCAATCGTCGCCGCGCTCATCTCCAGCAGCTCGGCACGCACGTCCGGGCTGTAGCGGTCACGACCGAAGGCCAGCTCATCGTGGCGTTGCAGGCCGTCGAGCTGCAAGCGCATCGAAGCAGCCAAATACTTCCCGCACTGCCCACCCGAGGCGGCCCAAACCCTTTGCAGCACCTTGAGCGCGTCGTAGGAAAACTTCACAGCCCTGGGCTTGCGGGGCCGCTTCGCCACATTGCGCCCCGGCCCCGGTGGCCGCTTTGCCGCTGCCGTGAGCCTGCGGCGGGCGTTGTCGCGCGACCAGCCCGTCACCTCAACGATCTGGTCCAGAATCTGCCCCCTGTTCTTCTTCGAGGCCTTCACATACGCCTTGGCGTACCTGGTGGTGATCTCGGCACGAGACGTCATCGACAACCCACATTCCATGCCTAACGACGGTCACCGTTTCGCGGGCATTCTTATGTGAGGCACCGAGGGTGTTTCGCGGGCACTTTTCGTGAGTCAAGTCGCGGGCTATCTTTTAAATTTATTTATGTTATAGTTGATTCTGAGCGTAGCCTAATCGCGCGCGCTTGAAAAAAGAAAGAAGTTAGCATGACACAAGGAACCGTGAAATGGTTCAACAGCGAGAAGGGTTTCGGCTTTATCGCTCCTGACGGCGGCGCAAAAGATGTGTTCGTCCACCATTCAGAGATCCAGGGTGACGGTTTTCATTCCCTTGATGAGAATCAACGGGTGCAGTTTGAGATCGTCCAGGGACCCAAAGGTCCTCAGGCGGTGGGAGTTAGCTCCGCCTAGCGACTCGGCATGAAAACCCCTGGGGCTGATCGCCTGTCGTCCTTCTAATCGACTGGTTCTGTCATTTGTCGGCCCTAGGGGTGTCCGAAAACACCTGTCCCCCGGCGGATCCGCTAAGCGGCGGAAATCCAAGTAAGGCGAGCGGCGCCTCAGCGGCGTCGCGTCATCTGTGCTGCGCCGTGGACTACTCGGGAATCGCCCTGGACAGCCGCCGGCGCCTTCGCGAACTCAGGCCCGATCGATCCCTGCCTTCGCTGACGTGCGGCTCGCGACGCCATTGGCGGACTGCTGCTATTGCTGACTTGAGCCCGCGGCGGCGCCCAGTCGCTAGGTCGATCCCGGCGAAATCTGGTTCCAGCACGGTAAACATCCCCTCGCTGCGGGTCTCCGGGGCATCGTCGGCGGTGTCGCGCAAATAACGGTCCGGCAGCGACAGTTTGGCGATGGTGCGCCACGTCTTGCCGTACTGCACCGGGAACGAACCCGTGGTGTAGGGGAGGTCGTACTTGTCGCAGACTTCCTTGACCCGCACCGAGATCTCGTGCAGCCGGTTGCTGGGCAGATCGGGGTAAAGATGATGCTCGATCTGGAGGCACAGATTGCCGCTCATGAAGCGCATCACCGGCCCAGCGGCAAAGTTCGCGCTACCGAGCATCTGTCGCAGATACCAGTGCCCCCGGGTTTCCCCGATCATGTCGGTAGCAGTGAATTTCTCTGCGCCATCAGGGAAATGCCCGCAGAAGATCACCGCGTTGGCCCAGACATTGCGGATCAGGTTGGCCACCGCGTTGGCCTTGAGGGTCGATTTGTAGGTCGCCGCCGGCGACAGCGCGGTAAGCGCCGGGAACGCGACGTAGTCCTTGACTACCTGCCTTCCGGCCTTGACCGAAAATTCGCGCATCTGCTGAAGGGTGATCTCCCGGTCCGGGTCAGCCTTGAAGACTTTGGCGTAATCGATTGTCTGCAAACCAATTCCCCACTCGAAACCAAGCGCGAGGACAGCGTTGAAGAGCAGGTTGCCGATATTGGAGAGCTCCCAGGGCTGGTCACGGGTGACTCGCAGGACGAAGTAACCGACATCGTCGTCCATGCCCAAGATGTTGGTGTACTTGTGGTGCTGAAAGTTGTGACTTAAGCGCCAGTGTTTGGATACCGAACTCATGTCCCATTCCCACGTCGATGAGTGGATCTCGGGGTCGTTCATCCAGTCCCACTGGCCGTGCATGACATTGTGGCCGATCTCCATGTTCTCGACGATCTTGGCCAGACCGAGGCTCACCGTTCCCGCCCACCACGTAGCGCGCTTCGAGCTGCCGGCGAGCATGAGCCGGCCGGCTATCTCAAGGGCACGCTGCGTGGCGATGGTACGGCGGATGTAGCGTGCGTCGCGCTCACCACGGGAATCCTCGATATCCAGCCGGATCGCGTCCAGTTCAACGGCCAGATTCTCGATATCTGCGTCGGTCAGGTGAGCGAATGCCGGAATGTCGGTAATCGCCATCGTTGGCTCTCTTTCATCGAGCTTGTATGTCGTGTTTGCCGGCGTCATCGGCAAGAAAGAACTCCGAACCAGCGCAGCCGGTCGGCAGACCACCTGCCAGCGCGCCTAAGCGACCAGCAAGGCCGCTACCTGGATGGTTTGATACGACAAAACAGCTGGCCGCCGACTTCGCCGGCAGATTGTTGACGGTTTTACGGTTCCTTCTGGGGACTCAGGTGTGATGGTCCTCCGAATTCCCGGTTGATGAGCGGTATGTGTAGGCTGTCCCGGAATGAAGCGGGGTAGACATAGATATTGGGATGTTCAGCACTCGCAGGCGCTCATCAAGTTAAGCGGCGTACAGCCAAACTCGCTTCCCGACTGGCTGATGGACTCAGCGCCGCCAACGCTACGCCTCTCGCGGACCCCAAGCTAGTTACCCACCTAGTGGCCCCTAGTGGCCGGAGGGAATCGCACCCTCCGATGCCCACCACGTGCAGTCCGGCACGGTCAACGGGTGTGCTATTCGGACTGCCCGTGACGGAACCCGGTGCTCAGAGGTTTGGTCGCTGCGCCCGCCCGCGATATCGGCGCGCCTTGCTGGGCGATTGCCCGCGAGTATGTACAGTCGGCGTGTCTGACATGCTCGAGGCCTTCCTTCGACCAGAGCGATGAAGCATCTGGGGTGTGCGTGAGAAGGGCGCGCTCCGCCCCACCAGCCATCGGCCCCGCTCGTGGGCGGCGGACTCCTACCGCAGCGACATCAGTGTTGACGCGTCCGCAATCTCGCTCAACGTCGCGCGACTCAACACCGGCGCGTTGGTTTCACACATGCTCGCAAGTCCGCCTTCAACGCCGGGAAGCACGGTCACAGGGCCAACCGCGGCGCCGTAGCCAAAGGAATCACACCTTGAGCAAGTTCACCGAAACCATGTACGGCACAGCGCAGTCCAGTTCCCGGGGTCTGGTGACCGGGGAGCCCCACTGCCCCGTCCGGCATACCTGGGGCGAAGTGCACGAGCGAGCCCGTCGGATCGCGGGCGGGTTGGCCGCGGCCGGCATCGGCTGGGGTGACGCCGTCCCGCTACTGGCCGGCGCTCCAGCCGAGATCGCCCCGGCCGGGCAGGGCGTCTGGATGCGTGGTGCCAGCCTCACCATGCTCCACCAGCCCACTCCACGCACCGACCTGGCGCGCTGGGCCGAGGAAACTACCGCTGTCATCAAGATGATCGGTGCCAAAACGGTCGTCATCTCCGATCCATTCGTGACGGCGGCGCCGTTGCTGTCCCAGCTGGGTACGCGGGTGCTGACCATCGAGCAGCTACTCGACAGCAGACCGATCGATCCCGTCGACACCGATGACGACGACGTCGCGCTGCTGCAGTTGACATCGGGGTCTACCGGCGCGCCCAAGGCCGTACAGATCATCCAGCTTACGGCATGGCCGAAACGACCGTGGCGGTGTCATTCTCCGAGTGCGGCGCAGGCCTCGTGGTCGATGAGGTCGACGCAGACCTGCTCGCCGTACTGCACCGAGCCGTCCCGGCGACCAGGGGGAAAACCCGCCGCCTGACCACGCTTGGCCGTCCGCTGAAGGGGCTGGAGGCCCGTGTCGTTGACGACGACGGCAACATCCTGTCAGCGCGGGGCGTCGGCGTCATTCACGTGCGCGGCGAACCGGTGACCGCGGGCTACGTGACGATGGGCGGTTTCGTTGCGGCTCAGGACGAGCACGGTTGGTATGACACCGGCGATCTGGGCTACCTCACCGAGACCGGCCGCGTCGTCGTCTGCGGCCGAGTCAAGGACGTGATCATCATGGCCGGTCGCAACATCTACCCGACCGACATCGAACGCGCCGCCGGGCGCGTCTTGGGGGTCCGCCCCGGCTGCGCGGTGGCGGTGCGCCTGCATGCCGGACATTCGCGGGAGACGTTTGCCGTCGCCGTAGAGTCCAAGAGCTGGCGAGATTCCGCCGAGGTGCGCCGAATAGAGCATCAAGTGGCCCACGAGGTGGTTGCCGAAGTCGATGTTCGGCCCCGCAACGTTGTTGTGCTCGAGCCGGGGTTGGTTCCGAAGACGCCTTCGGGCAAGCTGCGGCGCGCCCATACCCTGGCACTCGTCGACTGACTTCTTCGGGACGCGCCGGAGAGTAAGTTCGTCGTATCAAGAGTGCATGGGGAGGAAGGGGATATTGACCGATTTCGACGCCCAGTCCGGTCGCAACACGCCACCACAGCCCGAACCCTCCCCCGCGCAACTGGAAGCAGACGAGGCTGAATTGTATGCCGGGCTTCGCGGAGTGGCCGGGATCGTGGCTGGCGCCCAAGGGGTGATCGACGTTCTCCACGACGTGGCGCAGTACGCCGCCCTGGCGATTCCCGGCGCCGACGGCGTGGGCGTGGCGTTGATCGACCCGCGACACGGCGTGTCGAGCGTCAGGAACTGGGCGGCGACAGCCGGACTGATCCAGGAGATCGACACAATTCAATACGACGAACTGAACGAGGGCCCCTGCATCACCTGTATGCAGTCGCGGCGACCCACAGTAAGCGGATCGCTGGGCGCTGACAGCCGTTGGCCGCACTTCGGTGGCCGGGTCGCCCGAATGCGCGTGCACTCCGCGCTAGCGCTGCCGTTAATCGTCGACGATCAGCTGATCGGTTCGATCAATGCCTATGCCGGAAGCCGCGACGCGTTCGGCGAACACGCCGTGCAGTTGGGCTCCCAGTTTGCTAGACCCGCTGCGGTATCGGTGCACAACGCACAGTTGTTGGCCAACGCCCATGACCGGACGATGCGGTTGCAGCGCGCATTGGACAGCCGCGCAGTGATCGATCAGGCGATCGGCATCATCCGCAGCCGGTCGGGAAGCACCGCTGACGAGGCCTTCGGACGGCTCGCACACATCAGCCAGACCGAGAACATCAAGCTGCGCGCCGTCGCTGAGCGACTGGTAGAGGAGGCCGTGCGGCGCGCCCGCGCGCGGCATCGCTGAACCCGTCAGTGCGGTGGCGCGGGCAGGAGGTCAGCGATCTCGGCCACGAGTGCCGGGCGAGACTGCCTATCGCTCATCAATTTTCGGGCGACATCAGTCAGATGTTCGTTTGTGGTCCGGGCGTAGGTGCGCAACAGGCGGAATGCCTCCTCCACCGACACATCAAGCATTTCCCGCAGTAAGCCCTTAGCCTGCTCGATGATGACGCGGCTGATCAGCGCGGAGCGTAGTTGCGGCATGACCGTCGAGGGTGTGGGCGAGTGCTCCTGGAGGATCGCGACGCATGCGATGTGCGTCAGGGTCTGGCCGACGAGTAGATCGGCCTGGTTGAGCTCGCCCGGACGGGTGCCGAACAAACCGAGCGCTCCCAACACGATGCCGGCGGCGCGCATCGGAACGGCGTGTACGGAGGCGAAGCCGGCCCCGACCGCGGCCGGAACGAACCGCGGCCACCGGCCTGCTGCCCGTTGAACGTCGGCAATCGAGACCGGTTGGCCGGTGGCGCAGCAGTCCACACATGGACCCTCGTCGGCTTGCAGCTGGAAGAGTTCGAGTTCGCGGGCCTGCTCCGATGTGGCGGCCAACAGGCGGAGCCGGTGTAGGGGGTCGGCGAGCAGAAATCCCGCGGCCTCGACGTCGAGGAGCTCAGCGCATCGCTCCGTGAGCTCGGTCACCAGGTCGACGACGTCGAAGTCGTCGAGCAGGCTATCGACGAGTGAGACGACGGCGTCTAGCACACGAGATTCACGACAAACGTCAGTCACGTCGCCCTCCGTTCTGGGTTGTTGCGGTCTGTGCGAGCCGGCATCAGTCGGCCTCGAGCGTCAGTCGGCGGTCGAGGATGTCGCGAGCGACGTCTGTGGCGCTACGGCCCTCGGTATAACCGTGGGCGCGCAGCCGGACGAGGGCCTCGGCCGGCTCAACGCCCAGTTGGGCGACGAGCATGCCAGTGGCCTGGCTAACCTCCGAGCGGCTTAGGGTATTGAGTTCGGCCCAGGCATTGCTGGCGGGGTCAGCGACGGCGGCCTGCATGTCGGCGTCCAAGAGGTCCAGAAGCGGGATGGCTGCCAACTCTGCGGCGGCGACGGCGCCGACCAGATGCTTGCCCCCCAATGGGCCCGGCTCCGCGCGAAAGAGGTCGAGGGCGCCGACGAATTCGCCGGCCACCACGACCGGTATCGCATAGACGCTCCTGATCTGGTGGGCCAGCATGGCGGGCCGGTACGCGGGCCACCGAGCCTCTTCGGGATCCTCGAGGTCGACGACCAGAATCGGAATCCGCCGTGTGACCGACTCCAGGCACGGTCCCTCGCCGAGAGTGAACTGCAGTTCGTCGTACTGGCGCGCGGCCGGGCTGCTCGATCCCATAGTTCCGCTGTTGGTGCCGTCGAAGACGAGCGAAATCGCTGCTGCGTCAACGTGCAGGAGCATCACGCAGGCGTCGCATAGACCGTCGGCGGCTGCTACCCCACGGTGGCCGTCGACGGCGGCGAGGAACCGCTCGTGGATCTCCACACTTAGCCGACCACGTTCCGGGCAGCCGTACGGGCGCCCGGGGGTCTCGGCGCGAACGTCATCCTCTTACCCTGGCACTAGTCGGGGTGTTTTACGAGCGAGGCCGCTGTGTGATTGACCCGCAGGCTCGGTTCGGCCACCCGGGTAAATCTGTGATTGACCCGGGCGGGCTCGGGCGGACAATGCTCAGGGTGACGCCGAGACGGCCCCCAGGGGAAGCAATGCGATTCCTCCCCGACGTCAACGACCGGGATTCCTCGCAAGAAGCGGCTGAACATGCAATCGAACAGATGCCGCTGTCGGAAATCCGCGAGGGCGGCATGCTCCAAGCTCCGGCCTCTGGCAAGTGGATCAAGGCTGGGGGAACCGCCGACGGCACGATGAGCGTCGCGCACGACTGCTCCGACGAGGATAGCTATCGCGTCTACTACTACGGCGATTACTACGGCGATGGGGCGAGAAGATCGATTCCCGGTTCGTTACGGGCCTCGTCAATCGCCAGATCAGAGAGTAATCGCTCCCGAATGAATTACGTTGTGTTGCAACCTAATTCGGGTAGGCCAGCCTTCAGAACGCTGTCACGATGCTGTGGTGAACCGGCGAACTAACTCGTCGTCTCCAAACGTTTTCGTGTGCTGGAGCCCCTTGGCGTCGCGCCCGAAAAATGTCCACTGCCCCGGACTTTTCTGAGGTTCGCTGATTAGCTTGACCGTATATCGCTGATCCGTGGACTTCGTCGTGCCGATGATGTCGCCGACTCGGATCTTCGACGGATGAATCTCGGGTGCATCGCACCAGTTCTGTATGGCCATGCCACCCATTTCCTTTGTTTCCATCAGACTACCCCTGCGCGGCATCGGATGCCGACAATCACGCCTTGGGCCTGCCCCCGACCGGCGCCGGGATTCTCCTCTAGTGACGCCGGAGAAAAGGCAAGGTGGCGCAACGCTGCCCCGGCCAGCGAGCCGGACCCCCAAACGGAGTCTTGTCAACTACCCGGCCATGAATGGCCAGGCTTGCAGCTGTTGTTCGTGGCTGGCTGCCGCGCTTCACGCCGCGCTGGGGACCGTTGACTGGGCCCAGGTGTTTGGTGCTCGTAGCGCGATGTTACCCGCTGGGTTTCGACGACGGCGCGACCTACTCGACGGTCTGCGACATGATCGGGACCGACCCGTGCAGCGCGCCGCTGCAGGTGCTGACGACGCCCGAACTGATCCAGCAGGGCCCGAGCAGTCTCACCGGCGCGTCGGACGTCGTCCTCGCCGTGGAGAACGAAATGAACGGCGATCCAGGCGCTATCAGCGCCGAGCACCCGTTGACGATTTTCGGCTACTCGCAGAGCGCCACCGCGGAGTCGATCGCAATGACCCGACTCGAAGAAGCCGGCGTCCCCCAGCAACGATCTGCACTTCGTGTTCATCGGCGACCCCTCCCTGCCGGGCGGCATATGGCCCAACCTGGAACCAGACATGGACACGATATTCGGCTCGAGCCTGACGAACACTATTCTCACGGATCTCGGCTTTGACGCCGTCCTGGGCAACGTGACGCCGGATGATCTCTATCCAGCGACCATCTACAGCCTGGACACCGATCCGGTCGCCAACTTCCAAGACGTCTTCGATAGCAAGGGCCTGTTTAGCGCACTGCTGGACATAGTCGGCCCGCACGTGGAATACGTGGGGTTGACACCGACGGAGGTCGCGGATGCGACCACGTCGACCGAGGGCGACCTCACCCTTGTCAACATCGCCGACAGCGACGTCAACAACTTCGACGCCTGGATAAGCGCGGTATTCGAGCACGGCGCTGCTGGCAGCGGACTGCTCGAGAGCGTATTGGACTCGCTGCAATTGTATTTGACGAATACGTTCTGACGCGAAGATTGGTCAGACTGTTTCCAGGACGAATTACGTAGCGTCAGAATACAATTCGCAGTCAAGTCACCTCTGACTTACACAAAATTCGTGACAGGCTCGGGCGTGCGCGCGGGCCGCCTGAATCCGTGGCAGGTGGACGGCGTCGATGCGCGCATCGACCAGCCGCCACAGCGTGGCAGTGGAACCCACGCCACTGCGGTCAGCCAGGACGCTCAGGGAGATCACCGGTGGGCCGCATCCCTTGCACGCGAAGCCATCCTCGCCGCGCTCGATCGCCACTCTGCCGGCCTTAACGCTGGCTAGTTTTGCGCGGTGCGGGCGGAGCTGACCCGCGGATAAACGGTAGATGGGATCGATCGTCGCAGTGGCCGGCAACGCGAGCGGGAATCAATGTCGAGCGTTGCTGCGATCGCGCCCCGTAGTGGTGATTTCGTGAGCGCAGCAACGACGTTGGCCGCTGATGGTACCGGCACCGCTGCTCACGGGTGGCTGAGAACACCGGGCGCACTCCCAGAAACCGGGCGCGAGTGCGAGTCCGGGACCTCCAGCACCTACACGGCCATCCCGCGGTGGCCATGCCTGTGTCACAGCGCGGCCCGGCCCGCCAGCGCAACACTTTGATCCTGCTCACCGGAGCCACCGCTGACGCCGAGACCACCGACGATGACGCCATCGCGGCTCAGCGGAACGCCGCCGGCGAAGATCGCGACTTTGCCACCGTTGGTGGTGTGGATTCCGAAGAACTGTTGTGTTGGTTGCGAGTTGTCGCCGAGGTCCTTGGTCTGGATGTCGAATGCCCTGGAAGTCCACGCTTTGCTGATGGAGATGTCGATGCCGCCGATCCATGCGCCGTCTTGTCGGACGTGCGCGATCAGGTTGCCGCCGGCGTCGACGACGGCGATATTCATCGGCTGCCCGATCTCATCGGCCTTTTTCCCTGCTGCTGCGATGATCGTGCATGCGTCGGCGAGGGTGAGGTGCGACATGCGTCTCCTTCGTTTGGGTTTAGCCGGGGACGCCTCAAACCGAGACGTAGCCGTTGGGGTTGAGGACGTATTTCGTTGCGGCGCCGGCGTCGAACTCCGCGTAGCCGCGGGGCGCGTCGTCCAGCGAAATGGCGGTCGCGTTGACAGCCTTCGCGATGGCGACCTTGTCGTGCAGGATCGCCATCATGAGTTGACGGTTGTACTTCATGACGGGGCATTGGCCGGTGGTGAAGGACAGCGACTTGGCCCATCCCGTGCCGAGACCGAGTGACAGCGTGCCGACCTTGCTCGCCTCGTCCGCGGCGCCGGGGTCGCCCGTCACGTACAGACCGGGAATACCGATCGCTCCGCCGGCAGCGGTGATCTCCATCAAGGAGTTCAGTACTGTCGCGGGCGCTTCGGCGGCATTGGCGCCGTGGCCCTGGCTGCGGGCCTCGAAACCAACGGCATCCACAGCCGCGTCGACCTCGGGAACGCCGAGCAACTGAGCGAGCTGATCCGGGACTGAGCCCGCTCCGACGTTGATCGTCTCGCAACCAAAACTTCGTGCTTGCGCAAGGCGGCTCTCGTTGAGGTCGCCGACGACGACCACTGCGGCGCCTAACAATTGGGCTGAGACGGCGACGGCCAGCCCGACCGGTCCCGCGCCGGCGACGTAGACGGTCGAGCCGACACCGACGCCGGCTGTCACCGCACCATGGAAACCGGTCGGGAAAATATCGGACAGCATCGTCAGGTCGAGGATCTTGTCCAGCGCCTGGTCGCGGTCGGGGAACTTCAACACGTTCCAGTCGGCATAGGGCACCAGCACGTACTCGGCCTGTCCGCCGACCCAACCACCCATATCGACATAGCCGTAGGCGCTGCCGGGACGATCGGGGTTGACGTTGAGGCAGATGCCGGTCTTGCCCTCCTTACAGTTTCGGCAACGTCCGCAGGCGATGTTGAACGGAACTGAGACGATGTCGCCCACTGCGACGAACTCGACGTCGGAGCCGACCTCGACGATCTCGCCGGTGATCTCGTGCCCGAGAATCAGTCCGGTCGGCGCCGTCGTCCGACCGCGCACCATGTGCTGGTCGGACCCGCAAATGTTCGTAGTGACGGTCTTGAGGATTACCCCGTGCGGGACTTTTCGCCCGACGTTGGCGGGATTGACTCCGGGGCCGTCCTTCAGTTCGAAAGTGGGGTAGTCGATGTCGACTACATCAACTAATCCCGGGCCCTTGTAGGCGACTGCTCTATTCCCTGACACGTTGCCCCTCCTCGCGGGTGTTCTCATCGAGCCTGGCCGGCGCCTTCGGGTAGCGCGATCATCGTTCGGGACGGTCCCGACCACCCGAACGGGCGGTTACGGCGGCGAACTTCCATAGACTTTCACATCACCAAATACATCGATACGGCCAGGCTCCCACAAAAGCAGCCTGAAAACTCAAGACAAGTCTCAACAAGTTGGCGACAAAGGGTCCCCGAGTCTGCGGAGATGAATCCATCAGGCCAGGTGAGTTCGGCCGCCCGGGTGCCACTGACGGTTCTGGACAAGGTGGCTTCGGTGCTGGCCGCGCCGATGTCGGCGATCGCAAGGTCAGTCTCAGACCTTGTCGCGCCCAACGTCCCGCACTCAGCGCCGCTCATCCTGTCGGTTGCGGACGTCGGTCACCCCGTCAGTACTTCGGGCGATGCGACCATCACTGCAGCGGCGACCCTGCAGGAGCTGCGGGCTATCCGCGACCGCATCCCGACCGGTCAGCACCTGCGGTACGACGCGCTGCTTGCTCGCGAGTCACGGCCGGTGCTCGCGGCCGTCGCCCGCACCGACGCGGTCCTCGTGCTCACTGACCCCGAGGGCCAGCTGGTCGCACGCCTGTGGGAGATCGTTGCCCTGCGAATTCAGCACCACGCGCGCGAAGCGTCACCGACCTACCTCATCGAGTCGAGGGCGGCCGCAAGCGTACGGGCCCGGGCGGTCAACGATCTCACGGACCACCACACGACGACCCTCGAATCGCTGCTCGGTGTCCTGCGCTCGACGAACCTCGATGACCGCGGGGCACGCCAGACAGCCACCATCCTGGCGACAGAGGCAGTGGTTCGCCTACGAACAGCGACCGACCAGATCTTGACGTACACCGAGGAGCCAGTCACCTGTGCGTTTGCACGTCTGCGGGACGATCTGCGGCCGTTGGTGACGTATCGCGACGTCGACGTCCAATTCGTGGAGCCACCAGTCGACGGACGCGCCCCGCCAAGTGAGATCGCACACGGAGCACGGGCAGTCGTCCGGGACGCCATCCTGGCGGTCGCCGACCAGGACGGCGTCAACAGGATTCGCGTTCAATGGGATTGCGACGGCAAGAATCTCTTGATTGACGTGCGCGATGACGGGCCTGGTCGGCTATCGCTGAAGAGTCCCCAGCTCCAACCACTCCAGCAGCGCGTCACGGCGCTCAACGGGCGGCTCGGCGTAAGCGCTACCAGCGGTTGGGGATCGCAGATGTGGGTCGTCATGCCGCTCGATCCGCCGCCCCTCCTCCACGACCAATCACGCCTGGCAAGTCTCAGCCCACGCGAGCACGAAGTGGTCGGGGGCGGGGCGTGGTGTGCGACGTTCACTGACGCGCAGGTCGTTCACCATCGCGCACAGCGTGTGGTCCCAGCGTGGTCCTCGGAAAAGGCGCAGTGCCGCCGGATCTGCAGCTGCTCGGAGCGAAGCGCGCTAACACTGTGTCGGCATTCTGCAGTACTATTCGAACGTTCCGAAAATTAATTCGGATAGTTCAGATAGGAGCAGACGTGAGCGCCGAAGCCGCAGAGGCTGCCACCTTCATCCCAGAGGATCCTGACGGGCTCGCCTCGGTCGTCGGGTTTCTCGCTACCCATGAGCGACTCCGAGGAACGGTGGCATCGCCTAGCTATGCCCTCGTGGGGATCGGTGAACATGACCGCATCGAGCTACCACGTTCAGTGCACCAAGCATTGGCCAAGGTCGTCGCGGCGCTGCATGCCGGCAAAGCAGTCACCATCGCCCCGCAGACGATGAAGCTAACCACCCAACAGGCGGCAGATCTGTTGGGAGTCAGCCGACCGACGGTGGTCCGCCTGATCACCGGCGGTACGTTGCCGGCGGAGCGGATCGGCAATCGTCACCGACTGCTACTCGACGATGTTCTCGCCTACCGTGAGCGGCGCCGCAATCGCCAGTACGAGGCGCTGGCGGCCACAGCGGTGGACATCGACGCTGACGACGATCCTGAAGTCGTTCGCGAGCGACTGCGCGAAGCCCGCCGGGTCGTCGCCGAACGGCGGCGTTCCAAGGCTTCAACGCGCTGACAACATCGACCAATGTTCGCCGCGACGTTGGATACCTGGGTGCTATGGCCCAGCCTGCAGCGCGACTTTCTGCTTTCGCTTGCTGTCGAGGGGTTGTATCGGCCGTTGCGGTCCACTGCGATCCTCGATGAATTGCGCTATCACGAGACGCGAAAGCTCGTAGGTCGCGGCCACGATCGAGTTCTTGCGGAGCAGCGGTCACCACGCAGCGGTCACAACGCCTCGTCAATCAAATGAGTGCTTTTGATGACGCCATCGTGTTGAACTGGGAAAGCTTGCCGGGCACGTTCGGACTGCCCGACGTCGATGACGAACACGTGGTTGCGGCCGCACTGGTTGGCGGAGCGAAGGTGATCGTGACCAGCAACTTGAAAGACTTTCCACCGCAACAGATCCCCCAACCGCTCAAGGTGATCTCGCCTGCACAGTTCGCTGCTGACACCGTGGCGGTGTCGCCCGACAACGCCCGCCAAGCAGTCATTGCGATGGCTACCAGATTCGTTCGACCGCCGTCGACCCTCGACGAGATCCTCGACCGCCTCGCGGCACGCTACGCCATGGTCGAGGCTGTCGAACTTATCCGAGGCGCCACTTAACGAGTACTGAAAGGAGATCTGATCGTTAGCGGTATCGAGAGTTTTCCTGGGGAGCTGGAAACGCTACGTGCCGACAACACGCGTTTGCGTCATCTCCTTAAATTGAGTGAAGTACAGGCGCGTGCGGCTGCCAGTGACCAGGCGACACTGACAGGAGCCCCGGTCTCGCCGGTGACGATGGGCTCTAGCTCTGCCGATAAGGTTCGATTCTTCTTTGACCTGTTCCGTTGCCGCACTGACGTTTACGCGGTGCGCTGGGAGAACCGGCGAGATGGTCGATCGGGATGGATGCCAGCGATCAAGGGCTATTGGCGCAAGGGCATGAATCGGGCCGACGCCCCCTACCTCCCGTTGACCCCGGAAGTCGTTGATTCTCATCTGCGGGGAGACGCGCACATCGGCCTCTACCCACTCGGCGACGACGACGCCTGCTGGTGGGTCGCAGCGGACTTCGACAAAGAAGCCGCAATGCTCGACGCGCTCGCGTATATGAAAGCAGCTCGCTCCCATGGGGTTCCGGCTGCTTTGGAGGTGTCACAATCCGGACGAGGAGCACATGTCTGGATCTTCTTTGCTCATGCGATCTCAGCTTCCGTTGCCCGCAGCGTCGCTACAAGTCTGTTGGGTGAGGCGTTTCGCCTGCGCGGGAGCATGCAGCTAAGCAGCTATGACCGCTTGTTCCCTTCCCAGGATGTCCACACGGGGCGATGGGTGGGCAATCTGATCGCCGCACCGATGAACGGCAAGCGGCGGCAGCACGGCACCACCGTCTTCCTCGATCCCGCCAACCTGGAGCCATACGAGGACCAGTGGGCCTACCTGTCGAGCATCGCTCGACTGTCTACGAAAGATGTGACCGCGTTGGCACGCCAACTCCCCGACCCGCAAGTCGGCCACACCGTCCGGCGTCTGCAGCCACCGACCTCATCGCGAATCATCCCACGGCCGGCGGCAATCGTGCGCGCAACGTTCACATCACGACTCACCTTGACCGCCAACGATCTTGGCCCAGCGATGATCTCGGCCGTCAAACATGCCGCATCGATTCGCAACCCCGAATTCGATGCACGTCAACGTGCCCGCCGCAGCACCTGGGACACACCGCGGTTCCTCTACAGCTACGACGAAACGGCCGATGGTGATCTCGTTCTGCCTCGCGGCCTCCATCCTCTGCTGACAGAACTCGTCGAATCGGCCGACAGCACGCTTCACGTCGACGACAAACGCATCCTCGGTCAACCCCACGAGTTCACCTGCAGCACGCCGTTGGCTCTTCTGCCATAGTCGTGGGTTCGTGACCAGGGGTTTTGGGGCGCAACGCCGTGTCCTGCTTACGTTTTGGACTGCAATCGGGTTCAAGACGGAAGGGGTGTACGGCGTTGCGCAAATCCAGGGTATTCGCGACGGTCCTCGGCGGCCAGGACATGGTCATCGACGACGTGATGATCGAGACCGAGACTTCGCGCGGCAAGCGGCCGGTGACCAGCGAAGCGCTGGTGTTTGCGGTGCGGCCCAAGGCAAACCAGGCCAGCCGGTGCTCGCGGTGCCAGAAACGCTGTCCGGGCTATGACGGCGGGGACGCGATCAGGCGCTGGCGCAGCCTGGATCTGGGGACGACGAAGGCCTATCTGCAGGCCGCCGCACCGCGGGTAGCCTGCCCCGAGCATGGAGTGGTGGTGGCGCATGTGCCCTGGGCGCGGCCCGGCGCCCGCCACACCTGGGCGTTTGAGGACACAGCCGCGTGGCTGAGCGCGCATGCCGCCATCAGTGTGGTCGCGGTGTTTTTGCGGGTGGCCTGGCGCACCATCGCCGCGATCGTGGGCCGGGTGGTCGCCGATGGCCGCGACACCAACGACCTGCTCGTCGGACTGACCCGCATCGGCATCGACGAGATCGCCTACCGCAAAGGCCACCGCTACTTGACGTGCGTGATCGACCACACGACAGGCAGGTTGGTGTGGGCCGCCGAAGGCCGCAACAAAGACACCCTGGGCCGGTTCTTCGACCAGCTCGGCGCCGAACGTGCCGCGGCGTTGACTCACGTCAGCTGTGATGGGGCGGAATGGATTCACGCCGTGCTGCGGGACCGGGCCCCGGCCGCGGTGATCTGCCTGGATCCGTTTCATGTCGTGGCCTGGGCGCTCAAGGCCCTCGACAAGGTGCGGGTGCGTACCATGGCCCGCGCCGGCGTCCGCGACCGGCATGCGATGTGGGCGGTGCGCAAGAACCCGGCCGACTTGACCGGTGAGCAACGCACCAGCCTGGCCGCAATCACGGCTACCAACGCCACGCTGTATCGGGCGTATTTGCTCAAAGAGCAACTCCGCGAAGTCTTCCGGGTCAAAGGGCGCGACGGCCGTCGTCTGCTGGCCGGTTGGCTGTCCTGGGCGTCGCACTCGCGCATCCCGGAGTTCGTCGCCGTAGCCCGCACCGTCCGCCGTCACAAGGAGCTCATCGGCAACACCCTCGACCACCAACTGTCGAATGCCCGCTCGGAAGCCACCAATACCCACCTGCGGGCCTTGACCAAGCGTGCGTACGGGTTTCACAGCCCTGAGGCGCTGATCGGCATGGCCATGCTCACCCGCGGCGGCGTGTGCCCCGCACTACCCGGCCGAGCAGCATGAAACCCGACCCACGGAAACGTCAGGAGATCCTGATAGAAGCTGCGTATCTGAGTGCAGGCCAATCTCTGCGCGTGAGTATCACCGAAGAACAGTTCAGAGCGCGGCGTGCCGAGAGGCCGCCCTGGCATCTGGTCAAGCTTCATGGGTCGATCGATCAACCAGACACCATCGTGCTAACCAGGCTCGATTACGCACGGGCTCGTGCGGAGCGCACTGAGATGCTGAGTGCGTTACGTAACGAGATGATCGACACGGCGTTCCTGTTCGTGGGTTTCAGCCTCAGTGATCCCAACTTCAACCTGATCCACGACGACATCCGCCTCGTATACGGAATGAACCTGCCCGCGTCGTACACGGTGCAGGGACGTCGCAACCCAGTCAAGGAGCGTTACCTTGGCTCGCTCGGGGTGAACACCGTCTGGTTAGACAGGCTGGAACGATATGCCCGGCTTTCTGACGCGCATCAACCCGTCCGTGCCTGCCCCGGCGTCGACGATTACAACCGCCAACTAAGCCCCCGCCGGCGGCGGGCGCGAACCGGCGAATGCGGGGGCGTGGTCCCAAATTGGTCCCAGAACCGACGACAGGGACAATCGGTCGATCCGAATAAGTGCAGTTCAAATGACCTTTTCGTGTGTCGGGCTGACAGGATTTGAACCTGCGACCACTTGACCCCCAGGAAGTGGCGGTAGCGCGTTTTCGCAGGTCGCCAGCGGTTTTCGCTGCGAGGACGTGGTGCGTGACGTTCACCGACGTACAGGTCGTTCGGCATCGCGCATGACGTGTGGTCCCTGGGTGGTCCCCAGGTGCTGGCCGCAACTCTTACTAGCCGCGTACGTACATTCACCGTACAATGAAGCAACCAACAGCTACGAGCAGAGATGACTGGAGGAAGGAGGTGTCGCTGTGTCAGTCAAAACGAAGCGCATCGAGCTTCGCGCGGAGCAAGCGACCTTGGACCGCATCCAGCGCGCCGCCAACCTTGTCCATGAGCAGACGTCGGAGTTCGTGCGGAAAGCTGCGATGCAACGGGCCGAAGACATCCTGCGTCAGGAGCTGGTAACGGCAATGGAGCCCGAACAGTTCGACAAACTGATGTCCTCGCTCGATGCTGCCGACGAAGCGCCGCGGCTGGCGGCAGCCGCACGCAAACCAGCGGTCTTCACAAGGCGTTGAACAATGTTCGAGTCCGCGCGACTCACCGACGCCCACACGCTGGAAGGATTCGACTGCGGTAAGGAGTCGCTGAATACCTGGCTCATCGCCCATGCCCGTCGCGCGGACAGCAGCGGAGTCGCGCACGTCTACGTGTGGACCCCGCTCGGCGAACAGAAAGTCAGCGCCTATTTCGCCATCTGCCCCACCGAAATAGTACGCAACGACGACGGCGTCTCGGGATCCATGGCCGGCGGCTATTCCCGCATACCCGGATACTTGATTGCCCGCCTGGCGATCGACACGTCGCTGCGGGGTCAGGGATATGGCGAGCAGCTGCTCCTCGACGCACTAGGCAAAGCCGTCGCCGCATCGGAAATCGGCGGCGGCCGGCTCATCGTCGTTGATGCCATCGACGACGAAGCACAATCCTTCTACGAGCACTACCACTTCGTTCCCGTCAGGAACCGCGAGCGTCGTCTGGTCATGAAGGTGTCCACAGCGGCGAAAGCGCTCGGGGAGCGCTGGCGCGAGTAAACCCTTCCGCCGAAGAGTGTGCTGCACAAAGGAGTTGACCGTTAGCGGTGTCGAGAGTTTCCCTGGCGAGTTGGACACGCTGCGTGTCGACAATGTGCGTTTGCGTCGTCTTCTTCAGCTGAGTGAGGAACAGGCACGCGCAGCCGCCAGTGACCAGGCGACGCTGACGGGGGCGCTGGCCTCACCGGTGACAATGGGCTCCAGCTCCGCTGACAAGGTGCGGTTCTTCTTCGAGTTGTTCCGTTGTCGCACCGATGTTTACGCGCTGCGCTGGGAGAGTCGTCGAGATGGCCGTTCAGGTTGGATGCCGGCGATCAAGGGCTATTGGCGCAAGGGTATGAATCGGGCCGACGCACCTTACCTTCCGCTGACCCCGGAGGTCGTTGATGCCCACCTGCGGGGCGAGGCACATATCGGCTTGTATCCGCTCAGCGATGACGACACCTGCTGGTGGGTGGCGGCCGATTTCGACAAGGAAGCAGCGATGCTCGACGCACTCGCGTACATGAAAGCGGCTCGCTCCTATGGGATTCCGGCTGCGCTGGAGGTATCACAATCCGGGCGCGGAGCTCACGTTTGGATCTTCTTCGCTCATGTGATCTCGGCATCGGTCGCCCGCAGCATCGCTACAAGTCTGCTGAGTGAGGCATTTCGCGTGCGTGGCAGCATGCATCTGAGTAGCTATGACCGCTTGTTCCCATCCCAGGACGTCCACACCGGGCGAGGGGTGGGCAATCTGATCGCCGCACCGATGAACGGTAAGCGCCGTCAACACGGCACCACCGTCTTCCTCGATCCCGCCACCCTCGAGGCATACGAGGATCAGTGGGCCTACCTGTCAAGCATCGCCCGGTTGTCCACCAAAGACGTGACCGCGTTGGCACGCCAACTTCCTGATCCACAGATCGGCCACAATGTCCGGCGTCTGCAGCTACCGACGTCATCGCGCATCATCCCACGGCCGGCGGCAATCGTGCGCGCAGAGTTCACATCACGACTCACCTTGACCGCCAACGATCTTGGTCCAGCGATGATCTCGGCCGTTAAACACGCCGCATCGATACGCAACCCGGAATTCGATGCGCGCCAACGTGCGCGCCGCAGCACCTGGGACACGCCACGGTTCCTCTACAGCTACGACGAAACCGCTGACGGTGATCTCGTCCTGCCCCGCGGCCTGCATCCTCTGCTGACAGAACTCGTCGAATCGGCCGACAGCACGCTTCACGTCGATGACAAACGCATCCTCGGTCAACCCCACAAGTTCACCTGCAGCACGCCGTTGCGCACCGTTCAGACCACCGCACTGCACCGAATCCTGGAGCAGGACACCGGTGTCCTCATCGCCCCTCCGGGCACGGGAAAGACAGTTATCGCCTGTGCGGCAATCGAATCGCGAGCTACCGTGACCCTGGTCCTGGTCGATCGCAAGGCCCTTGCCGATCAATGGCGCGACCGGATCAGCAGCCACCTTAGTTTCGCATGCGGTCAGATCGGTGGCGGGCGTTCGAAAACCACGGGCATCCTCGACATCGCGCTGCTGCCGACGCTTGCCCGCCGCGACAACGTCGAGGGCATCACCGCCAGCTATGGATTCGTCATTGTGGACGAATGCCACCACGTCGCCGCCAGCGCATTCTTCGGCGTCCTCAGCCGCATAGCCGCGCGGTATTGGCTCGGCCTGACCGCCACGCCGGAGCGCCGTGACGGGCTCGAAGACCTGATCTATCACCAACTCGAATCACACCACGTGGCCATCGAGCCGCCCAGTACCGGACAACTCCCGGTCGACGGTTCCGATCTACTGACGCCCCACCCGGTTCTGCACCTGCACCCGACCGAATTCCAATACCGCGGCGACGCCGACCCCACCGCACCCGGTGGAATGGCCGAAATCTATCGAGCCCTCGTCGCCGACCGCAATCGGCTCGAGCAGATCGTCGACGACGTGCTGACCGCCTCCGAAGCCGGAGCCAACATCCTGGTGCTCACCACCTGGGTCGAACACCTCAACGCCATCACCGACCAGCTACGCACCGCCGGAAAGACCGCCACCGTTCTCAGCGGCGGCATGAAGGCTCGTGAACGCCGCCAGATCGCCGACCAACTTGCCAACCACACGCCCGATTCGGATCCACTCCTGATCGTCGGCACCAGCTCGTTCATCGGGGAAGGCTTCGACTGCCCCGCTCTCGACACACTGTTCCTGGCAGCGCCAATCACCTTCAAGAACCGCCTCGTGCAATACATCGGTCGCGTCACCCGTCCCTACCCCTCGAAGAGCACCGCAACCGTGCACGACTACCACGACGAACTCACCCCCGTCATCGCCTCATCGCTGAGGAAACGAACACCCGGCTACCTCAAGATGGGCTTCCCGGACCCGCGCAAGATGAACCGATAGAACTCAATGCCGCAGATCGAAGCACTTGACGAGCGGACAAGTGCGCTACGGCAAGCCCGAAGGTCGAGATCTGTGGTCCCAACCGACTTAAAGCTAAACCATGGTAGAGGTACTCTTGGGTCATTACCGCAGGTCAAACCCCACTTCTCTTGGTCGGGCTGACAGGATTTGAACCTGCGACCACTTGACCCCCAGTCAAGTGCGCTACCAAACTGCGCCACAGCCCGGCGCCGCCGAAGAATCACCGGCAGCAGGTGGAAAGCCTACAGCAGACGGCCAAGCTCGCCCGAGCCCGACGCGACCTGGCGCCATCGCACACGTGCGATCCAGACCCGCCGGCGAACAGCACCTGCACGACCTCGTGCGGTTGCGCCGCATCCGCGACCGGCTCGGCCGCGAGTACCCGCGGCCGCTCAACGTCGAGGCGCTCGCCCGCGATGCCAACATGTCGGCCGGCCACCTCAGCCGCCAATTCAAGACCGCCTTCGGCGAGTCGCCGTACTCCTACCTGATGACCCGGCGCATCGAGCGGGCGATGGCCCTGCTGCGTCGCGGTGACGTGTGTCTGACTCAATGAGGCATTCGTGGCTGGAAATACCCAGCCAAGAGGGGTGCGTGATCATGATTGGGTTTCTTTCAGGTGTCCACGGTAGTCGATGCGGTCGGCGCGTGCCCGGGCGAGCCCGTCGCGGCGTGCGCGGCGGCCAGCGCGCCCTGCAGCGCCGCCCCGCGCCGATAGGCGACCAGCTCACCAAGCTTGCGTCGCAGGGTCTTGACCTCGGGTGCTCGACCCAACCCGCGTAGGCGGCCCAGATCGGCCGGGGTCAGCCGGGTCAGGCCCTCGACGGCCCTCGGCGCGCGGATCGCGCAGCAACGCCAAAAACAGCAGCGTCAACACCACGGGCTGTAACCACAAACTGATCCTGACCTCATGAGACGTGACCTTTCCGGGCCCTGCCCCCATCCGGATCGGCCACCAGCGCGGCGATCGGGCCGATCGGTGTCGCCCCTGCAGGAGTCAGCGGCAACACCGGCTGGGTCACCACTGCCATTAGTTGGACCACATCGATCCGAGACAAACCTGAGACAAACCATCACACAAATGATCGCATAAACCGCAATCGAATCCCGCTAACGACACACCCAGAAACAGGCGGCTGCCAGGAAAACGCCAAACTCGTCAGCAGGGAGCCACCCCCGACCAGTCCGCCCCGACAACCCCGTCGTTGACTTGCGAGGTCGCCGCCGTCGCATCCACCGCAGCGCCCAGCGCCGAGAGCGCCGCGCCCGCCGCATGCATCGGCGCCGCCCCCGCCCCGCCGGTCATCGTCACGTACGCGCTCGCCGGATCGATCCCCGGCCACGGATGCACACCCATAATTTCAGCGGCGCCGGCCGGCGCTAAATGGCGGCTGCCGCCGCCCGCAGCGCCTCAGTCGCCACCGCATCCAGCATCGCCGAAAGCTGCGCCCCCGCATACAACCCCCGCTGGGCCGCGTGCTGCACACCCATCGCCACATGCTGCTGGCCCGCCGCGGCCACCAACGCCGAAAACCTCGCCGAATCGGCATCCAACGCCATCGGCGCCGGCACCAACACCCCCGCCGCCCCCGATGCCACCCCCGCCGACTCCGCCGCCACCCCCGCCTCCGCCGCCGCCGACACCCCCACCACCGCCGGCACCATCGCAAACACCACCGCAAACCTCCGCAAAACCAAGGGCACAGTTAGACAGATCGTAGCGAGAATGCGCGGATCCCGCTGACCCCAATCGTCGACATTGCGCTCGCCGCCCTGTGGCGGCCGGTTACAGCTGATTCAGACCTACCGCCACCGCACTGGCCAAACACATCGACGGGCCGTGCGGCACAGCCCTCACCGACCAGCCGAGCCGGGCCACTGCCCCGACCACCGCGCTCAGCAACGGCGCGCCGACCGCCGCGAGCAACCACACTCCGCCGCCAAAGCAGCCCGTCAACGCGCCCAGCCCAAGCGCCAGCTTCACATCACCGGCACCCATCGCCGCCGGCGCCGCGACATGGACCAGCAGATACGCCGCGGCCAGCAGCACCGCCCCCAGCGCAGCGGCCCGGCCATGCCCGGAGCCGGCCGCGACGAGCATGATCACCGCGAAACCCGGCACCGTCAGCCAATTCGGCAACCGGCGCTGCCCAATGTCGTAGCCGGTCAGCGCCGCCATCCACAGCACCACCGCCGCCGTCAGCATGCGCGGCAGGCTAACCCAACGCCGCGCGCATCGCCTCTCGCGGCGCAGGCAGCCCTGTGAATTGTTCGACCTGCGCGAACGCCTGATGCAGCAGCATCTGCAGGCCACCGATCACCCGACCCCCGGCCGCGCTCACCGCCGCGGCCAACGGCGTCGGCCACGGGTCATAAATCGCGTCCAACACCACCGGAACCCCCGCGAACACCTCGACATACCGCCCAGCCACCTCGGCCGGCAGCGTGTTGACCAGCACCGCCGCGCCCGCCATTGCGTCTGGCAACGCCGTGCTGTCCAGGCCGCAGAACCGGACCGTCACGCCGGCCCGGCCGCCCAACTCCACCATTCGGGCGGCCTTGTCCAGGTTTCGGGCCACCACGGTGATCGCGCCGACGCCCAACTCGGCCAACGCCACGATCGCCGCCGGGGCGGTGCCGCCGGACCCCGACACCACTGCGTGACCCGACGCTATGCCTTCTGCGCCCAACGCCCACATGACACCGTCGATGTCGGTGTTATCGGCCCGCCAGCCGCCCGCCGTGCGCACCAGGGTGTTGGCCGAGCCGACCAGCTCGGCGCGCTGGGTGCGCTCGTCGGCGAACCGCAGCGCCGCGAACTTGCCCGGCATCGTGACCGAGACCCCAACCCACTCCGGCCCGAATCCGCCGACCACCTCGGCTAGTTCATCGGCGCCGCACTCGATGCGCTCATAGGTCCAGCCGACGAGGCCCAGCGCGCGGTAGGCGGCCAGATGCAGCTGCGGAGAGCGCGAATGGGCGATCGGCGAACCGAGAACGCCGGCCTTCCTAGCGCGCGGAGTCGAGGACACCGTTGCGTTTGGCCAGCTCGATGTTCGCCAGGTGCTGTTGGTAATCGCGGGTGAACAGCGTGGTGCCCTGCGCGTCGATGGTGACGAAGTACAGCCAGTCGCCGGGTTCGGGATGCTCGGCCGCTTTGAGCGCGTCAGTACCCGGCGAACATATCGGCGTCGCCGGCAGCCACTCGGAAACGTAGGTGTTCCAAGGCGTTTGCTGCTCGCGGTCGGCGTCCGTGGTGGCCACTTCCCGACGATCCAGCGGATAGTTCACCGTCGAGTCGAACTCCAACGTGCGGTGCTCGGCCAGCCGGTTGTAGATGACGCGGGCAACCTTCGGGAAGTCCTGCGGTTTGGACTCACGCTGGACCAGCGATGCGACCACCAAGACGTTGTACGGCGACATGTTCATCGCGGTTGCCGTGTCCAGTAGACCCTTTTTCACGTACTGCTGCGTGCTGGCGCTGATCAGGGTCTCCAAAATCGTCCGGGCCGAGCTCGACGGGTTGACGTTGAACGTTCCCGGCGCGATCAGACCTTCCAGCCGGCGGTGATCGTCGCCCATCCGGGTGACCGGCTCGATCGCCCAGGCCGGCACCGAAAGCGAAGCGAGCGGGGTCTTTTCGGCCGCCGTCCGCAGCTCGGCGCCCGAGACGCAGTGCTTGTCCCCGTCCAGGTCGACGCAGGTGGCCTTGGAGATCATCGTGAAGATCCCAGGTGTGGTGGCATTGGTCTTGGCGTCGGTGGTGTCGTCGAGCTGCTCACCCTCGGGGATGACGAGCTTGCCCACCCGGCTCTCGGGATCGGCGAGCCGTTTGACCGCGGACGACGCCGGAATCTCGGTGCGCAGCCGGTAATAGCCGGGCTGGATCGACGAGATCGCGTCATTGCCTTGCGCCGCTTCGACGAACGCATTGACGGTACGCACGACGTCATAGTTGTGCAGCGTCTCGCCGATCGCGGTGGTCGAGTCGCCGGCGTGGACCTGAATCACCAAATCCTTTTTGCCGCTGCCGGCGTAGTCGTTCTGCCGGCCGAAGCTGTGCCACAGTTTGGAGCCGACGAACACCGCCGCAACCACGACGACGACGAGCAGGCTGGCGGCAAATCCGTGTGCCATGCGCCGGCGCCGGCGCCGGCGCCGGCGGCAACGCTCGGCGCGGAGCCGCTCGGTGCGCGACTGGCCACGACGCGGCGGTCCGACCGCCTGGGGTTCGGCGCGGGCGCCCCCGGCTTCGCCGCGCTGGCGATCGCGACGCGGTTCGGCACGGGTGCGCCCTCGGCGGTCAAACACCGTTGACCTCCCCGGGCAACACGGCGCGGCGTTCATCGAGCCAACCCTGCAGGATGGCCACCGCGGCCACCTGGTCAATGACCCTACGCTGGCCTTTGGCCCGCACCCCCGCCTGGCGCAGCGACCGCGCGGCGCTGACGGTCGTCAGCCGTTCATCGGCCAGCCGCACCGGGATCGGCGCAATCCGGCGGGCCAGCTCGTCAGCAAGCTCGATCGCGTCGCGCGCCGAGGGGCCGGTGCGGTCGGCCAGGGTTCGCGGCAGCCCCACGACCACTTCGACCGCCGCCAGCTCGGTGATCAGTTCGACCAGCCGTCGCAAATGCTTGCCGGACCGGTCGCGGCGGACGGTTTCCACCGGCGTGGCCAGAATGCCATCCGGGTCACTGCAGGCCACGCCGATGCGCACGCTGCCCGCATCGATGCCGAGCCGCCGTCCGGGTCCGGGATCGTCCCCCGCGGGACGATCCGGCAGGCGGTGTGCAGAGTCCACTCAGCTGACCCGCGCTATCTCCGCTCGCACCGCGTCGAGCGCAGCGTCGATACCCGATGCGTCCTTCCCCGAGCCCTGGGCCAGGTCAGTTTTGCCGCCACCCCGGCCGTCGACCGCTGCGGCGAGCTGCTTGACCAAGTCGTTCGCCCGGATGCCCCGCTCCTGGGCGGCCGGGTTGGCAGCCACCGCGTACGGCACGCTGCCGCCGTCACTCTCGGCGATCAACGCGACCACCGCCGGGTCGCTGCCCAGTTTGCCGCGGATCTCGCCGACCAACGAGCGCAGATCCGCTGCGGTCATCCCGCCCGACATCCGCTGCGCGACCACACGGACATCGCCGATGCGCTGCGCCCCGGCGGCGGCATTGACCGCGGCTGACCGCGCGGCCGCCAACCGAATGCGTTCGAGTTCCTTTTCCGCGGCTTTGAGCCGGTCGACCAGGTTTGCCACCCGGGCCGGCACCTCTTCGGAGGGCACCTTCAGCGACGAGGCCAGCCCGGCCATCAGCGCGCGCTCCTTGGCCAGGCGTCTAAACGATTCCAACCCGACGTAGGCCTCCACCCGACGCACACCGGAGCCCACCGACGATTCGCCCAGGATTGTCACGGGGCCGATCTGGGCCGAGTTGCGCACATGCGTGCCGCCGCACAGCTCCAGCGAGAACGGGCCGCCGATCTCCACGACCCGCACCTCGTCGGGGTAGCTCTCCCCGAACAGGGCCAGCGCTCCCATCGCCTTGGCCTTGTCGAGCCGCTCGCTGAAGGTGTGCACCTCGAAGTCGGCTTGCACCGCCTGGTTGGCTACTTCTTGGATTTGGGAGCTCTGGGTGTCCGATAACGGGCCCTGCCAGTTGAAGTCGAAACGCAAATAGCCCGGACGGTTCAACGAGCCGGCCTGAACGGCGTTGGGCCCCAGCACTTCTCGCAGGGCCGCATGCACCATGTGGGTGCCCGAGTGGCCTTGGGCGGCGCCTTTACGCCAGCCCGGCTCCACCGCCGCGGTGACGACATCGCCCTCGACGAATTCCCCGGACTCCACGTTGACCCGGTGCACCCACAGGGTTTTGGCGATCTTCTGCACGTCGGTTACCGCGGCCCGGGCGCTTTCGCTGGCGCCGGCGCCGCTGATGCTGCCGACGTCGGCGACCTGCCCGCCCGACTCGGCGTAGAGCGGCGTGCGGTCCAATACCAGCTCGACCCGATCCGCACCGTCGATCCCATGGGCCACGACGGGCACCCGTTTGCCGTCGACGAAGATGCCCAGGATTCGGGCCTGCGACGTCAACTCGTCGAAGCCGGTGAACTCGGTGGGGCCGGCGTCAACCAGTTCGCGGTAGGCCGACAGGTCGGCGTGCGCGTGTTTGCGTGCGGCGGCATCGGCCTTGGCCCGCTGGCGCTGCTGCAACATCAGTTCGTGGAAACCCGTTTCGTCGACCTGCAGGCCGGCCTCGGCGGCCATCTCCAGGGTGAGCTCGATCGGGAATCCGTAGGTGTCGTGGAGGGTGAAGGCATCCGACCCGGACAGCACGTCGGCTCCCGACCTCTTGGTGGCTCCGGCCACCTCGTCGAACAGCCGTGACCCGGACTGCAATGTGCGGTTGAACGCGGTCTCCTCGGCTACCGCGATGCGCCTGATCCGGTCGAAATCGGCCACCAGTTCCGGATAGGACGGACCCATTGCGTCACGCACGGTGGCCATCAGGTCGCCGACGACCGGTCCGTCGATCCCCAGCAGTTTGGCCGAGCGGATCACCCGGCGCAGCAGCCGGCGCAGCACATAGCCGCGGCCGTCGTTGCCGGGGCTGACGCCGTCGCCGATCAGGATCGCCGCGGTGCGGCTGTGGTCGGCGATGATGCGGTAGCGCACATCGTCTTCAGGTGTGCCGACGTCGTAGCCGCGCGGCGCCCGGGCGGCCACCGTGTCGATGACCGGGCGCAGTAGGTCGGTCTCGTAGACGTTGTGCACGCCCTGCAGCAGCACCGCAACCCGCTCGACGCCCATCCCGGTGTCGATGTTCTTGCGCGGCAACGGCCCCAGGATCTCGTAGTCGTCTTTGGCGCTGCCTTCCCCACGCTCGTTTTGCATGAACACGAGATTCCAGATCTCGATGTAGCGCTCTTCGCTGGCCAGCGGGCCGCCCTCGGGGCCGTACTCCGGGCCCCGGTCGTAGTAGATCTCCGAGGACGGGCCACACGGTCCGGGAATGCCCATCGACCAGTAGTTGTCGGCCATGCCGCGGCGCTGGATCCGCTGAGCGGGCAGACCCGCAACGTCCTCCCACAGCTTCGCCGCCTCGTCGTCGTCCAAATAGACGGTGGCCCAGAGCTTTTCGGGATCAAATCCGTAACCGCCGTCGGCAACGGAGTTAGTCAGTAAGCTCCAGGCCAATTCAATGGCGCCGCGCTTGAAATAGTCGCCGAACGAGAAATTGCCGGCCATCTGAAAAAACGTGTTGTGCCGGGTGGTGATCCCGACTTCGTCGATGTCGGGGGTGCGGATGCATTTCTGGATGCTGGTCGCCGTCGTGTACGGCGGGGTCCGCTGGCCCAAAAAGAACGGCACGAACTGGACCATGCCGGCGTTGACGAACAGTAGGTTGGGGTCGTCGAGGATCACCGAGGCACTTGGCACCTCGCAGTGACCCGCTTTCACAAAGTGATCGAGGAACCTCTTCCTGATCTCGTGTGTCTGCACTTCTCCGCTTTCCTTTTGCTGTCCTGCTGCCGGACCGGCCAATTTCCACACTATTCAGGCCGTCATCGACCGCACTACAGTACCGGTGCGGCGACCCCGGACCGCCGCCTGCTGCCGTCTCAACCGTTGAGAAAACTCAATCGCACCGAGCGCCGCGGATTGTCCCGGTTCAGGTCGACCAGGACCACGCTTTGCCAGGTGCCCAGCATCAGTTCGCCGCCCTGCACGGGCACCGTGATCGACGGCGCGACCAGGGCCGGCAACACATGATCGGCACCGTGGCCCTGCGACCCGTGCGCGTGCCGGTAGCGGTTGTCGCGCGGCAGCAACCGTTCCAGGGTCTCGACGAGGTCGCCGTCGGAACCGGCGCCGGTCTCGATGATCGCCAGCCCGGCCGTCGCATGCGGGACGAAGACGTTGCAGAGCCCGTCGCCTCGCGGGAAGCAAAACGCGCGCACTGACTCCGTCAAGTCGACGACACAACGACGTGCGGTGTCCACATCCAGCACATCGGTATTCACCGGACCAGCCTACGGATTTGCCCATTGTCATGGCGAATCGAGCGGAGGAAGGTGGTCGGTGGAACCGGTGGCGCTACCGGGGCGCCCACAGCGAGGAGGACGAGGAGGAGTCGTGTACGCGCGCTCAACCACTATCGAGGCGCAGCGGTCGTCCATCGACGCCGGGATCGCGCACGTTCGCGACGTCGTGATGCCCGCGCTCGAAAAAGTCGACGGATGTCTTGGCATGTCGTTGTTGGTCGACCGTGATTCTGGTCGTTGCATCGCGACCAGTTCGTGGGAGAACGAACAGGCGATGCGCGCGAGCGCCGACGGGATACGGCCGGTTCGCGATCAGGCGGCGCAGGCCTTCGGCGGGAGCCCGACGGTCGACGAATGGGAGATCGCGGTGCTGCACCGAAACCACCCTTCGGGCCCGGGAGCCGGCGTGCGGGCCACCTGGCTCAAAGTGCACCCTGATCAATTCGACCGGGCCATCGAGTTCTACCGGGAGTCGGTGCTGCCGGCGATCGAGGAGCTCGAAGGTTTCTGCAGCGCGAGCCTGATGATCGACCGCACGTCCTGGCGGGCGGTGTCGTCGTCGACGTTCGACAGCCTTGCGGCCATGCAGCGCAACGAAGAACGCGCCCGCTCGCTGCGGACCGCACGGCTTCGCGACCTCGGCGCCGACCAGTTCGACGTCGGCGAGTTCGAACTCGCGATCGCCCACCTGCGGGTGCCGGAGCTGGTTTAGCGGTCCCACATGAGCGCTGGCGCTGTGTCGTCGGCGAAATTGGGGCCCTGTTTGAGGATGACGACGCTGTACGCCTTGACGGCCGGCAACAGTGCATTCCTCTCGTCGTCGGTGAACGTTTTCATCGACGCTGCTTGATCGGGCGCCATCGCATACGCCATCGCTTTGGGAGACCATGTGGCGGTCGGTTTCTGGTGCTGGTGTGACGGAGATCAGCCCCGGGCTGTCCGCGCTCCTAGCCGCGCTTGCGCCGGATGATCGCCCGCAGCCGCTCGAGCCGGCCGGCAATCTCGCGCTCGGCGCCGTGTCCGGTGGGGCGGTAATAATCCACCCGTACCAGCTCGTCTGGCGGATATTGTTGCGGCACAACGCCATCGGGGTCATCGTGCGAGTACTTGTAGCCCTGCGCATTGCTGAGCGCCGCGGCGCCCGAATAGTGGCCGTCGCGCAGGTGCGGCGGCACCAGACCGGCCTTGCCTGCTTTGATGTCGGCCATCGCCGCGCCCAGCGCAGTGGTCACCGCGTTCGACTTGGGCGCGGTGGCCAGGTGCACCGTGGCCTGCGCCAGGGTCAACTGAGCCTCGGGCATGCCGATCAGTTGCACGGTTTGCGCCGCGGCGACGGCGATGTGCAGCGCGGTCGGGTCGGCCATGCCGATGTCTTCGCTCGCCAGAATCATCAGCCGGCGCGCGATGAATCTCGGATCCTCACCGGCGACAAGCATTCTGGCCAGGTAATGCAGCGCCGCGTCGACGTCGGAGCCGCGCACCGACTTGATGAACGCGCTGACGACGTCGTAGTGCTGATCGCCGTCGCGGTCGTAGCGCACCGCCGCCCGGTCCAGCGACTGCTCGATCGCCTCGACGGTGACCTGCTCGCCCGCCTCGGCAGCGACCTCCAAAGCGGTCAGCGCACGCCGGGCGTCCCCGGCTCCGAGTTGCACCAGTAGGTCGACGGCATCGGGCTCGACGGCTTGGCCGTTCAGCCCCCGAGGATCGTCGATCGCGCGCTGCACCACCGTGCGGATGTCGTCGGCGCTCAGCGGCCGCAGCTGCAGAATCAGCGATCGCGACAGCAGCGGGGCGACCACGGAGAACGACGGGTTTTCGGTGGTGGCCGCCACTAGCAGCACCACCCGGTTCTCCACGGCGGATAACAGCGCGTCTTGCTGGGTTTTAGAAAACCGGTGGACTTCGTCGATGAACAGCACGGTCTGTTCGCCTCTGAGGAGAGCCCGGCGCGCGCCCTCCAACACCGCCCGGACTTCTTTGACCCCTGCCGACAACGCCGACAGCGCCTCGAACCGCCGACCGGTGGCCTGCGAGATCAGCGCCGCCAGCGTGGTTTTGCCGCTACCGGGCGGGCCGTAGAGGATCACCGACGCCACGCCCGAGCCCTCGACCAGACGCCGCAGCGGCGAACCAGTTTGCAACAGGTGGTCCTGGCCGACGACCTCTTCCAGACTGGCCGGCCGCATTCGCACGGCCAACGGCGCAGCGGCCGAACCGCTCTGCGCATGTTCGGTCAAGCTGGTCGCGTCGGCGACGTCGAACAGACCGTCTGGCACGGTTTCAGGCATACCACGCCACCGCGACATGGGTTCGCGATGTCCGGGTCTGAGCGGGACCGCCGAATACTTGCTAAGTTCGCGGAGGCGCGAGGCATCCGCCTGAAACAACTGGACCGCGAGGCAGGAGCGGCTATGAGCCAGCCCCCAGAGCACCCCGGCAACCCGAGCGATCCGTGGGGCGGCAACCCCCATCCCGGCGACTACCCGCCGCCACCCGGCTACGGACCACCTCCAGGACCGCCGCCCGGGTACGGACCACCCCAGGGACCGCCGCCGGGGTACGGACCACCCCAGGGACCGCCGCCGGGGTACGGCCCGCCTCAGGGACCGCCGCCGGGGTACGGCCCGCCTCAACCGGGATATGGGGCGCCCCCACCGCCGCCCCCCGGCTACGGCCCACCGCCTCCTGGCTATGCGGCGCCGCCACCCGGTTATCCGCCGCCTCCCGGGCAGCCCTTCGACATCGGTGATGCGTTCAGGTGGGCGTGGAACAAGTTCGTTCACAACGCGGTGCCGCTGATCGTTGCGATGTTGGTGTATTCCGTCATCGGGTTCGTCGTGCACGCGCTGGTGTTCGTGTCGATGGGCGGCACCAACGCCGACACCACCGACGTCGAGGGCGGTTACGGCGCGTCGTTCACGGCGGGTTTGGGCGCCGCCGAAACGCTGGTGCTGTCGATCGTGTTGTTCGTTTTCGGCATCTTCGTGCAGGCCGCGTTCCTGTCCGGTGCGCTCGACCTCGCCGACGGCCGGCCGGTGAGCATCGGTTCGTTCTTCAAGCCGCGCCACTTCGGCAACGTGGTCCTGGCCGGTGCACTGCTCAGCGTGATCAGCGTGGCTTTGGATTTGCTGTCGCTGCTGCCGACCTTCATCTTCGCCGCATTGTCGTTCGCGGCGATCGTCGTCTTTGCCTTCTTCGCGCTGTTCACGATCGCCTTCGCCACAGATCGCGGCGCGCCGCCGATCGATGCACTCAAGGCCAGCATCGCCACTGTTCGGTCCAATCTCGGCAGCACGCTGCTGTCGTTTGTGGTCCAGGTTCTGCTGCTGGTGGTCGGCGCCTTGGCCTGCGGCGTCGGCATCCTGGTGGGCGGCCCGCTGGCACTGCTGGTGCAGGTCTACACCTACCGTCGGCTGGCCGGGGGTCCGATCGCGCCCTTGACCCCGTAGGGCTCGTCACGGCTGGTCACGAAGTCGATCAGCTCTTCCACCCGGCCGATCAGGGCGGCGTCGAGATCGGTCCAGTCGCGGACCCGGCCGCGGATGCGGCGCCAGGCCGCGGCGAGGTCAGCCTGCTCGGCGTGCGGCCAGCCCAGCGCCTGACACACCCCGTGTTTCCAGTCGATTCCGCGCGGTATCACCGGCCACTGCGACAGACCCAATCGGGCCGGTTTGACGGCTTGCCAGATGTCGACGAACGGGTGTCCCACCACCAGCGTGTGCGCGCCGCCCGGGCCCCGGCGCACCGCTTCGGCCAGCCGCGCCTCCTTCGAGCCGGACACCAGATGGTCGACGAGCACACCAAGCCGTCGGCTCGGGCCCGGCCGGAACTGCTCGACAACGTCGACGAGGTCGTCGACACCGCCCAGATACTCGACCACCACACCCTCGATCCGCAGGTCGTCGCCCCACACCTGCTCGACGAGCTCGGCATCATGGCGACCCTCGACGTAAATCCGGCCGGACCGGGCGGCGCGGGCCCGGGGTGCGGTCACCGCCACTGAGCCCGACGCCGTGCGGGTAACGGTGCTGGGTGCCGGGCTTCGGGGTGCGGTCAGGATCACCGGTTTGCCGTCGACGAGGTAGCCCGGACCAATCGGGAACGGTTTAGCGCGGCCGTGCCGGTCCTCGAGCTCCATCCGGCCGTACTCGACACGCACCACGGCGCCGACGTAGCCGGTTTGCGCATCCTCGACGACCATGCCGAGTTCTATCGGGACTTCGACCGACCGGCCCTTCCGCGAGCCGTGCGGGTCGCGGGCCAGCACGTCGGAACCGTAACGATCATCCACCCGAGCGATCCTAGGAACACCGGCCGGCAAAACCCGGTTACGCCACTCGCCGAAATGCAGACGTCAGTCTCGTAGCGGGCGTCCCTGCGCGTCGGCGACGTTGCCGGCCATCCCCATGCCGCTGCCCGGGGCCGCCGCTTGGGTCCGGGTATCAGCCGGGCGCCGGTTGTGGAGACGTCATGGTTTCTCGCTCTCGGGCAAAGATCGTCGGGTCAGGCCGGACACGAGATGCAATCATGGCATCGGAAGCCCAGAATAGGTCGCGCTGCCTGTCGCGGAGTGGTCTGCGCGCCACGACATTGAATAGCCCCGCGCTGCGGCCTTCCCACTGTTGTGATGGGATCAGCGATTATGACCATCAAAGTGGCACTGGAGCACCGCACCAGCTACACCTTTGACCGGCCCGTCCGGGTGTATCCGCATATCGTGCGGCTGCGTCCGGCGCCCCATTCCCGCACGCCCATCGAGGCCTACTCGCTGCGGATCGAGCCGGCCGACCACTTCATCAACTGGCAGCAAGACGCGCTGGGCAATTTCCTTGCCCGGCTTGTGTTTCCGAATCCCACGAACCGGCTGACCATCACCGTCGGGCTCATCGCCGACCTCAAGGTGATCAACCCGTTCGACTTCTTCATCGAGGACTGGGCCGAAGTCTGGCCTGCCGGTGGCCTGGTTTATCCCAAAGCGCTCGCCGACGACCTGGAACCGTACCTGCGGCCGGTCGACGACGACGGCGAGGGCTCCGGGCCCGGTGAACTGGTGACCGAATGGGTGCGCGACTTCTCCGTCCGCGCCGGCACCCGCACCATCGACTTCCTGGTCGCGCTCAACCAGGCAATCAGCGCCGACGTCGGCTACAGCGTCCGGATGGAACCCGGCGTTCAGACCCCGGACGTCACGCTGCGCACCGGCATCGGCTCGTGCCGTGACTCCGCGTGGCTGCTGGTGTCGATCCTGCGCCAGTTCGGGTTGGCCGCCCGGTTCGTGTCCGGCTACCTGGTACAGCTGGCGTCCGATGTCGAGGCGATCGACGGGCCGTCGGGACCGACCGCCGACTTCACCGACCTGCATGCCTGGGCCGAGGTGTACATCCCCGGCGCGGGCTGGATCGGGCTGGACCCGACGTCGGGGCTGTTCGCCGGCGAGGGCCACATCCCGCTGGCGGCCACGCCGCACCCGGCGACCGCGGCCCCGATCAGCGGCGGCGTCGAGCCCTGCGAATGCGAGCTGGAATTCTCCAACACCGTCACCCGCGTGCACGAAGACCCGCGCGTCACGATGCCCTACACCGACGAGGCCTGGCAGACGATCTGCGCGGTCGGCAAACAGGTCGACGAGCGGCTTGCCGCCGGCGACGTTCGGCTCACCATTGGCGGCGAGCCCACCTTCGTCTCGGTCGATAACCAGGCCGACGAGGAATGGACCATCGCCGCCGACGGCCCGGATAAGCGCCGCCGGGCATCCGATCTGGCCGCCCGGCTGAAGGCGGCGTGGGCGCCGCAGGGGCTGATCCAGCGCGGCCAGGGCAGGTGGTATCCCGGTGAACCGTTGCCGCGCTGGCAGATCGGAGTGTACTGGCGCGCCGACGAGCAGCCGCTGTGGACAGCGGACACGCTGCTGGCCGATCCGTGGTGTACCGACTCGAACAGCCCGCCCGCCGATCACGAGACGGCGTACCAGCTCGTCGCCGCGGTCGCCGACGGCCTGGGATTGCCGCTTTCGCGCCTGCGACCGGCCTACGAGGATCCGCTGTCCCGGCTGGCGGCGAAAGTTCGTCAGCCGCAAGGTGATCCGGTGGAATGCGACGACGACCTCGGCCCCGACGTTGGGGACACCGCCGCCAGTCGCGCCGCGCTGCTGGCACGCCTCGACGAATCCACCACGGCGGCAGCGGCATTCGTGCTGCCACTGCATCGCCGCGCCGACGACCTCGGCTGGGCCAGCGCCGACTGGCAGCTGCGTCGCGGCCGCGTCGTGCTGCTGGACGGCGACTCGCCGGCGGGTCTGCGACTGCCGCTGGATTCGATCAGCTGGAAGCCGCCGAGGACGTCGTTCGTCGCTGATCCGACCGCCGTCGGCGAGTCGATCAGCCTGTCAGACGGCGAGACGCTGCTCGAGGACACCGACACTGCGCCGGTCACCGCGCTGGTCGCCGAGGTTCGCGACGGGCTGCTCTACATTTTCCTGCCCCCCACCGAGGCGCTGGAACACTTCGTCGACCTCATCGCCCGGGTCGAGGCGGCGGTGGCCAAGGTCGGCTGCCCGGTGGTGATCGAAGGCTACGAACCGCCGCCGGACCCACGGCTGAAGTCGACGACGATCACCCCCGACCCCGGCGTCATCGAGGTCAACATCGCGCCCACCGCCAGTTTCGACGAACAACGCCAGCAGCTGGAAACCCTTTACGGGCAGGCCCGGCTGGCGCGGTTGGCCACGGAGTCGTTCGACGTCGACGGCACCCACGGCGGCACCGGCGGCGGGAATCACATCACCCTGGGCGGCGCCACGCCCGCGGACTCGCCGCTGCTGCGCCGTCCCGACCTGCTGGTGTCGCTGCTGACCTATTGGCAACGCCACCCGTCGCTGTCTTACCTGTTCGCCGGGCGGTTCGTCGGCACCACGTCGCAGGCGCCACGAGTGGACGAGGGCCGCGCCGACGCCCTCTACGAACTCGAGATCGCGTTCGCCGAAATCGCCCGGCTCGCTTCATCTTCCAACGATGATGGCCGGCCACCGCCATGGCTTGGCGACCGGGCGTTGCGGCACCTGCTCACCGACATCACCGGCAACACTCATCGCGCGGAGTTCTGCATCGACAAGCTCTACAACCCGGACAGCCCCCGCGGTCGCCTGGGCCTTCTGGAGCTGCGCGGCTTCGAGATGCCGCCGCATCTGCGGATGGCGATGGTGCAGTCGCTGCTGGTGCGTTCACTGGTGGCCTGGTTCGCCGACCAGCCGCTGCGAGCTCCGCTGATCCGGCACGGCTCGAATCTGCACGGGCGATACCTGTTGCCGCACTTCATTATCCATGACATCGCCGACGTCGCCGCCGACCTGCGTGCACAGGGGATCCCGTTCGACACAAGCTGGCTGGACCCGTTCACCGAGTTCCGCTTCCCGCGCATCGGCACCGCCGTGTTCAACAGCGTCGAGATCGAGCTGCGCGGGGCGATCGAGCCGTGGAACACCCTCGGCGAGGAGGCAAGCGCCACCGGCACCGCCCGCTACGTCGACTCGTCGGTCGAGCGCATCCAGGTGCGCCTCATCGGCGCCGACCGTCACCGCTACCTGGTGACGTGCAACGGCTTCCCGATACCGCTACTGGCCACCGACAACCCCGACATCCATGTGGGCGGGGTGCGCTTTCGCGCCTGGCAACCACCCAGCGCGCTGCACCCGAGCATCACGGTCGACGGTCCGCTGCAGTTCGAGCTCGTCGACCTCGCCACCGCAACGTCGCGTGGCGGCTGCACCTACCACATCGCCCATCCCGGCGGGCGAGCCTACGACGAACCCCCGGTCAACGCGGTCGAGGCCGAGTCACGCCGCGCCCGCCGCTTCGAGCCCGCCGGATTCACCCCGGGCAAGCTCGACCTGTCCGACATCCGGGAAAAGCAGGCCCGAATTTTCACAGACATCGGCGCGCCGGGCATCCTCGACCTGCGGCGCGTGCGTACCGTGCTGCAGTAATGACCTTGCACTCCAGCGCGTCGTCGGCGGCTTTTCACCATCGCACCGACATCGACCAGCTGCTGGCCGGGTACCGCGCCGCACGTGCCCAGGAAGCGCTATTCGACCTACGCACCCCCGGCGCCGTGGGCCCGGTCAGCGGCTACGACGAATTCGTCGACGCAGCCGGTAATCTGCGCCCGGCTTGGACCGAGCTCGCCGACGCTGTCGGAGAGCGCGGGCGCGCCGGCCTGGATCGGCTGCGCTCCGCGGTGCGCCAACTGGTGGACAACGACGACATCACATACACCGGAACCGATTCCGGCATCTGCGCCGCTGCCAACGGCCACCAGCCCGAGTCCCGGCCCTGGCGGCTGGACCCGCTGCCGCTGCTGGTCTCCGCGGCCGATTGGGACGCCCTCGAGGCCGGGCTGGTGCAGCGCTCCCGGGTGCTCGATGCCGTTCTTGCCGATCTGTACGGGGCCCGTCGTTCGATCACCGAGGGCGTGCTGCCGCCGGAATTCCTTTTCGGCCACCCCGGTTACATTCGCGCCGCCACCGGAATCGAAGTACCGGGAAACCACCAACTCTTCATGCACGCCTGCGATGTCAGCCGCCTGCCCGACGGCAGCTTCCAGGTCAACGCCGACTGGACTCAGGCCCCTTCAGGAGCCGGCTACGCCCTGGCTGACCGCAGGGTCGTCGCGCACGCGATGCCTGACCTGTATGAAAGTGTCGCGCCGCGGCCGACGACGCCGTTCGCGCAGGCGCTGCGGTTGGCCCTGATCGACGCCGCACCCGACGGCGTCCAAGACCCGGTTGTCGTCGTGCTCAGCCCGGGCATCTACTCCGAGACCGCTTTCGATCAGGCGTATCTCGCGACGATGTTGGGCTTCCCGTTGGTGGAGAGTGCGGATCTGGTGGTGCGCGACGGCAAGCTGTGGATGCGGTCGTTGGGCACGCTCAAACGCGTCGACGTGGTATTCCGCCGGGTCGACGCGGCGTACGTGGACCCCCTGGATCTGCGCGCCGATTCAAGGCTGGGCGTCGTCGGTTTGGTGGAAGCACAACACCGCGGAACGGTGACGGTGGTCAACACGCTCGGCAGCGGCGTCCTGGAAAGCCCGGGGCTGCTTCGGTTCCTGCCGGAGCTGGCCGAGCAGTTGCTCGGTGAAGCGCCGCTGCTGGCGACTGTGCCGAGCTATTGGGGCGGCATCGAGCGCGAACGCTCTCACCTGTTGGCACGGCTGCCGTCACTGGTGATCAGGACCGCCGTCGGTGGACGAATGTTTATCGGACCCACACTTTCGGCGGCACAACGGGCCGAACTGGCCGCCCGCATCGCGGCCGTGCCTTGGCAGTGGGTGGGCCAGGAGCTCCCCCAATTCTCCTCGGCGCCAACTAATTACGCCGGTGAATTCTCCTCGTCCACCGTGGGTCTGCGGTTGTTCACGGTCGCACAGCGTGGCGGCTACGCGCCGATGATCGGCGGACTTGGCTACGTGCTGGCGGCGGGTCCGGCCGCATACACATTGAAAACTGTCGTGGCCAAAGATATCTGGGTTCGCCCTACCGAACGTGCCAGAGCCGAGACGCTAACCTCGCCCGCACCCGTGCCTCCGGTGAAGACGGGTGCGGGCGTCCTCGGGGTCAGCTCGCCGCGCGTGTTGTCCGACCTGTTCTGGATGGGGCGCTACGGCGAACGCGCCGAGAACATGGCCCGGCTGCTGATCGTCGCCCGCCAGCGTTACTACGAATACCGCCACCGCCAGCACACCGAGGAAAGCGAATGCGTGCCGGTGCTGATGGCTGCGCTGGACCGGATCACCGGGACCGCGATCGGCTTGGGCGATGCGGCCGAGGCGATCGCTACCGCGCCCTCGACGCTGTGGTCGCTGACCATGGACCGCGATCGGCCAGGGTCGCTGGTGCACTCGGTGGACCGGCTTGCCCTTGCCGCCCGAGCCGTGCGTGACCAGCTGTCCACCGACACGTGGGCGGTGCTGGCCGGTGTCGAGCGCGAGTTGGCGCACCAGTCCGAGCCGCCGGACTCGCTTGCCGAGGCCGATGCGGCGCTCGGCTCGGCCCAATCCCAGACGTTGTTCGGGATGCTGACGTTGGCGGGAGTGGCCGGCGAGTCGATGGTGCACGACGTCGGCTGGACGATGATGGACATCGGCAAACGGATCGAACGTGGTCTGGGCCTGACCGCGTTGCTGGGGCAGACCGTGACGACCGCCCGTGCCGCAGCCGGTGAGCGAACCATCATCGAGTCAGCCCTGGTCGCGTGCGAATCGTCGGTCATCTACCGGCGCCGTACGGTGGGCAAGATCAGCGTCGCCACGTTGGCCGAATTGATGCTCTTCGACGCGTCGAACCCGCGGTCGCTGGTGTATCAGCTGGAGCGGCTGCGCGCGGATCTCGGCGAGCTGCCCGGCTCGTCGGGATCCTCGCGTCCGGAGCGGATGGTCGCCGAGATCAGCGCTATGCTGCGCCGATCCGATCCTGTCGAACTGGAAGCGGTCTCCGCGGACGCAAGCCGCGACAAGTTGGCCGGCCTGTTGAGCACCGTACATACCGCGCTGCGCGAACTGGCCGACGTCATCACAGCGACACAGTTGGCGCTGCCCAGCGGTATGCAGCCGTTGTGGGGACACCCGGCGAGTATCAGGCCCTGACCGGGTCGGTCTTGCCCGACACCGAGGCCACCTGGTCGACAACGGTGTGGATGAAGTTCATTTTCTCCAGTACCGCCACCGGCAGCACGAACGGATACAGGTCGTCGTGGCCCATTGACCGGTTCACCATGTTCAGCGACCAGGACAATGGCAGCCACATGTCGATGATGGTCGCAAAAGCGCTGGGCCCCAATACCGGCCGGTCGAAGGTCGCCGTGGCCGGCGCGAATCCCGACCAGGCCGACGTGTCCAAAGTGTCTCGGATATGCAGGTAATGCGCGAACGTCTCGGCCCAGTCCTCGGCAGCGTGCATGGTCGCATACGACGACACGTAGCGGTGCTTCCAACCTTCGGGCGGGCCTTCGCTGTAATGGCGGTCCAGCGCCTGCTGATAGTCGGCGTCCGGGTCGCCGAATAACTCGGCGAACCGCGCCACGTAGTCGCTGGACGGGTCGATCAGCCGGTAGTAGTAGTAGTGGCCGATCTCGTGGCGGAAGTGCCCCAACAAGGTGCGATACGGCTCCTCCATCTCGACCCGCAACTGCTCGCGGTGCACGTCGTCGCCCTCAGCCAAATCAATCGTGATGACACCGTTTTCGTGTCCGGTCAGCACCTTCTCATGCGCACTGGACAGCAGCCGGAACGCTAATCCGCAGTCCGGATCCTGGTCACGCCCGACGATCGGCAGCTTCAGCTCGGATAGTTCGACGACCAGTCTGCGCTTGGCCGCCTCCGCTCGAGCGAACTCCGCGAGACCGGCAGCGTCGGCGTCGTTGGGCCGCTCAATGGTCAGCGCGCACGATGCGCAAAGCCTGCCGGGGCAGCTGATTGGAACCAGCCAATTGCACTCGGCAAGGTGGCGATTGGCGCACAGTTCGTAATCACCGGCGCTGACGAAGCCGGCGTTGTCGGCATCGTCACCGGTGCTGATCACGAGCAGGGCCATCTCCTCGAGTGAGAAACCCAGGAAGCTGCCGCAGGCCAGGCATGCCGAGTTCTCGAATGTCAGACGCTGGCCGCAGTTGGGACAGTGGAAGTCACGCATCTTTACTCGTCGCCTTTGCAGGGCACAACGTCGACGGCGACGTCGATCACGCTGCTGTCAGAGTTGGTGTAGATGATCCCGCGCAGTGGCGGGACGTCGGCGTAGTCACGGCCGCGGCCGACGACGATGTAACGCTCGTCGACCATCTGGTCATTGGTGGGGTCCAGGCCCAACCACTCGAACTGCCCGGATTGTTGCGGTGTCCACACCGCGGCCCAGGCATGGGTTGCGTCGGCGCCGATCATGCGGTCCCTTCCCGGCGGTGGATCGGTGGCCAGATATCCGGACACGTAGCTGGCGGCCAACCCGTTGGCTCGCAGGCAGGCGATTGCCAGCCGAGCGAAGTCTTGGCATACCCCTTCGCGCGCCATCAGAACCTCATCCACTCCGGTCGAAATCGTCGTCGACCCGGTTCGGTAGGTGAAGTCGGTGTGGATCCGCGACGCGAGATCCCGCAGTACCTCGATCAGCGGCCGTCCGGGCGTGAAGCTGGGCGCGGCGTATTGGCGTACGCCGTCGGTGATCTCGGGCGGATCCAGGTCCAACGCGAACTCGGTGGCCAAAGCGCCCTGCGCGCCCACCGGCCGGGCCTGCTCCCACGGCGCCTGCGCCGGTCCGCTGCCCCAACGCTCGGGCGGCGACGGATACACCTCGACGATCGACTCGCTGGTGATGGTCAGCCTCTGATGCGACTCGGTGACGTGGAAATACGAGCTGGTGTTGCCGTAGGCGTCGCGGCTGGTGGAGCTGTCGGCGGGCGGCGGGGAGATCCGCAGCTCGTGGAACAGACAACGCTGCCGGGCCAGCTCACGCGGGGTCAAGAATCCCCGTCCGTAGGAACTGGTCACGACGTCGGAATAGCGGTATTCGGTGCGGTGGGTGATCCGGTAGCGGGTCCCCGGACCCGGCGGATGCCGATGGGGTCGGGGCGACTCGTCGGGAAGCACGTCGGCCACAGCTGCAACACTAGCCAGCGCCGCGGCGCAGCGACGGCCGAACAACGCCTGGCCACGATCTACCGCATGGGTCGTTTCCGAAAGAGCACAATGAGTCATGGCCACGTGGGAGGACGTCGCCAGCGTCTTCGGCGAGTTCCCGTTCGCCGACGAGCGGTCACCGCGGGAGTGGCGGATCGGCAAGAAGCTGATCGCCTGGGAGCGGCCGCTGCGAGAGTCCGATCGGGAAGCATTGACCGCGTTAGGGGTTGACCCGCCGGGGGGCGACATCCTCGCCGTGCGGGTGGCCGACGAGGGCGTGAAGTTCTCGTTGATCGCCGACGAGCCGGACGTCTACTTCACCACCCCGCATTTTGACGGCTATGCGGCGGTGCTGGTCAAGCTCGCCGAGATCGACTTGTTGGGGCTGCGCGAGGTGGTTGTCGAGGCCTGGCTGACCCACGCCCCGAAACGGCTGGTGCAAGAGTTTCTCGGCGAGGTCACCTGACGCTGTGCCGCAGCATCGCTTGTCACAGCAGCATCGTCAGTAACTTTAATAACAATCGCAACTTTAGACACTCTAGATAACTCCATCACGACTAGATAACTTATATAACTCTAAAATTAATTTGTAACTTCTGTTAACTTCTGCAACTTGAAACCCCCTCACATCAAATATCTCATTAAATTACTAAAGCCCCAGACGTTGACATTTTTCACGCGGGTTTGTTAGACGTGTTAAATGGGTTATTTAGGGGGACCACCGAGTCTGCGATCGGTTTGCAAATCGCTGGTGCTAGCCGCGGTAGTCGTACTGGGCGTATCGCTCGTCATCGACCCGACGACCGGGGTGGCGTACGCCGCAGGCATGGATTGGGACGCCGTCGCGCAGTGCGAATCGGGGGGCAACTGGAGAGCGGACACCGGCAACGGGTTTTACGGTGGCCTGCAGTTCAAGCAGTCCACCTGGGACGAGAATGGCGGCACCGGCAATCCGGCCAACGCTTCGCGCAATCAGCAGATCGCGGTGGCCAACCGGGTGCTGGCCACTCAGGGCCCCGAGGCCTGGCCCAAGTGCGGCGGCAACGGAGACCTCTTCCCCGTTGAAGTGGTCAACATCCTGCGGTCGGGGCATCCGTTACGCAGCACGCTTCACAAACTGTGGTCGCTATCGGTTGCGCAGTAGAGCGGCGCGGGTATCGCCGAGACCGACGTTAGCGTCGAAAAACGCGACAAATGCTGCGCTAGCGTCGATCTCGGTGCGAGTCGGGCACGACGTCGATGCCCGACTCCTTGCGCTGTTGGGCGGTGATCGGCGCCGGCGCGTCGGTCAGCGGGTCGACGCCACCGCCGGACTTCGGGAATGCGATGACTTCGCGGATGGAGTCGCTGCCCGCTAACAGCGCGGCGATCCGGTCCCAACCGAAGGCGATCCCACCGTGCGGCGGCGCGCCGAAAGTGAAAGCGTCCAGCAAGAAGCCGAATTTCTCCTGCGCCTCCGCTGCGCCGATACCCATCATCGCGAACACCCGTTCTTGAATGTCGCGGCGGTGGATACGAATTGAGCCGCCACCGATCTCGTTGCCGTTGCAGACGATGTCGTAGGCGTCTGCCAGCGCGCTGCCCGGGTCGGTGTCGAAGGTGGCCTCCGATTCCGGCTTGGGCGACGTGAATGCGTGATGCACCGCGGTCCACGCGCCCGCGCCTACCGCGACCTCACCCGCGGCGGCGGCTTCGTCGGCCGGCTCGAACAGCGGGAAGTCCACCACCCAGGTGAACGCCCAGGCGTCCGGGTCGATGAAGTTGAGCCGGTGGGCGATCTCCACGCGGGCGGCGCCCAGCAGCGCGCGCGACGCCTTGGCCGGCCCCGCCGAGAAGAAGATGCAGTCACCGGGCTGGGCGCCCACGTGCGCCGCCAAGCCCGCGCGCTCGGCATCGGACAGATTCTTGGCAACCGGCCCGCCCAGCGTGCCGTCGTCGCCGACAAGCACGTACGCCAGACCCTTGTGCCCGCGCTGCTTGGCCCACTCCTGCCAGCCATCCAGGGCACGCCGCGGCTGCGACGCCCCGCCGGCCATCACCACCGCACCCACATACGGCGCCTGGAATACCCGAAATGTGGTGTCGTTGAAGAACTCTGTGCATTCGACCAGCTCGAGCCCGAATCGCAGGTCGGGCCTGTCGGTGCCGAACCGTCGCATCGCCTCCGCATAGCTGATCCGCGGCAATGGCAGCGGTACGTCGTAACCGGTCAACGCCCATACCGCCTTGATGATCTGCTCGGAGATCGCGATCACGTCGTCGGCGTCGACGAAGCTCATCTCCATGTCGAGTTGGGTGAATTCCGGCTGGCGGTCGGCCCGGAAGTCCTCGTCGCGGTAGCACCGGGCGATCTGGTAGTAGCGCTCCATGCCGGCCACCATCAGCAGTTGCTTGAACAGCTGCGGGCTTTGCGGCAACGCATAGAACGAGCCGGGCTGCAGTCGCGCGGGCACCAAGAAGTCGCGGGCGCCTTCCGGCGTCGAGCGCGTCATCGTCGGGGTCTCGATCTCGACGAAGTCATTGGCGGCCAACACCTCCCGGGCGGCCGCATTCACCTTGGAACGCAACCGAATTGCCCCGCCAGGGCCGTCGCGGCGCAGGTCGAGGTAGCGATAGCGCAGCCGAATTTCCTCGCCGGCGGGCTCGTCGAGCTGAAACGGCAGCGGCGCGCACTCCCCCAGCACCGTCAGCGACGTTGCGTTGACTTCGACTTCGCCGGTCGCGACTTCGGGGTTGGCGTTGCCCTCCGGGCGGATCTCGACCACACCTTCGACGGCGATGCAGAACTCGGCGCGTAGCCGGTGGGCATGAGCCAACACGTCCCCGGAGCGAAACACCGCCTGCGACACGCCCGACGCGTCGCGCAGGTCGATGAAGATCACTCCGCCGTGGTCGCGCCGGCGCGCGACCCATCCGGCCAGCGTGACCTTTTGGCCCGCGTCGGCGGCGCGCAATGATCCGGAGGCATGACTGCGTAGCACGACAGCACAGTCTAGGTTCATAGCGGCGACCCGCTGCGCCCGGCTACGCCGCGCTTGCGATCGCCGCGCGTTCATAGCGGCGACCCGCTGCGCCCGGCTACGCCGCGCTTGCGATCGCCGCGCGTTCATAGCGGCGACCCGCTGCGAGCCGGTAGTTTCAAGCACCGTCATGGATATTGCAGTTGTCGGTCCCGGTGCTGTCGGTACGACGGTCGCGGCATACCTATCCGCCGCCGGTCACCAAGTTCTGGTGTGCGGGCGGACGCCGCGCTCACAGCTCGAACTGCGTCCCGACGGGGCCGATCGGATCGTCGTGCCGGGCCCGGTACACACCGATCCCGGCGAGGTGACCGGCCCGGTCGGGGTGGTCTTTCTGGCCGTCAAAGCCACCCAGAACGACGACGGTGCTCGCTGGCTGGCCCGGCTGTGCGATGAGCACACCGTCGTCGTCGTGCTGCAAAACGGTGTCGAGCAAGTCGAGCAGGTGCAGCCGCACTGCCCGACGTCGACGGTGGTACCGGGCATCGTCTGGTACGGCGCCGAGACGCAGCCACAAGGTTGGGTGCGGCTGCGCACCGACGTTCGGCTGGTGCTGCCCGACGGACCCGCCGCGGCCAAGATCGCGGACTTGTTGAACGGCGCCGGCTGCACGGTGGAGTGCGACCCGGACTTCACCACCGCGGCCTGGCGCAAGCTGCTGGTGAACGCGCTGGCCGGGCTGATGGTGCTGACCGGGCGACGGTCCGGGATGTTCCGCCGCGACGACGTGGCCGCGGTGGCGCGCCGATACGGCGCCGAGTGCGCGGCGGTCGCTCGCGCCGAGGGCGCCAAGCTCGGTGACGACGTCGCCGATGAGCTGGTCGATATGTTCCGCCAGGCGCCCACCGACATGGGCACCTCGATGCTGGCTGACCGCGAGGCCGGCCGGCCGCAGGAGTGGGACATCCGCAACGGGGTGATCATCCGCAGGGCACGCGGGCACGGAATCGCGACGCCGATCGGCGACGTGCTGGTTCCCCTGTTCGCCGCGGCCAGCGACGGCCCGGGTTAGCCGACCGGCGATGCGGCTCAGGCGGCGGCCTCAGAACAAAGCGACCGTATCGGCGGTGAGACCCGAGGCTGCGTCGAACGTGGTGGGCATGGCGATGTCGCCGAACGGGGTCACGAAGGTATCGGTGATCACGCTCGTTCCGCCCGTCGAGAGGATGTCGGAGTACACGGTTTCGAAGCCGCTACCGTAGTTGGCGATGTCGATCACCGAGCCGGCCGCAGGCGCGTCGCCGGTTGCACTGGTGACGAGAAGTGTCTCGGTGGTCGCGTCATAGACGGTTGTGCTGGTGGTGGTCACGTCGGCGTCGAAGGTCCCGGTGCCGGCGCTGTCGGCAACGTCGAACTCCTGGGTGCCCTGAATGGCGACATCCGCCGGCGGAAGCCCGTTGATTCCGGTAAACGTCTCCGGGCCAGTGGGAGTGATGCTGCCGCCGTCGAACGATATTGGGCTGCTGTCCGATTCGGCGGCGACTGCGTCGAAACTGCTGGGAAGGCTGAGGTTCCCGAAGGGGCTGGTGTTGATGGTCGAGATCACGTCCGCGCCGCCGCTCGGCGAGACGAGGTCGGTGTAGATCACCGGGTAGGCGCCATCGCCGCTGTCGATCCTGTCGATGACCGAGCCGACCGCCGGGATGTCCCCGGCCGCGGTTCCTACCGTGCCTGATCCGTCAGCAGTGACCAGGATTGCCTCGGTGTTCGTACCAACCGCATCCGTCGTGGTGGTCACGTCGCCGGTGAAGGACCCGACGACCGTGCCAGCGCTGTTATCCACGTCGAACACCTGAATGCCCTGAATGGCCGCGTCGATAGGCACGGCCCCGTTTACCGCGGTGAACTGTTCCGGAGAATCGGCGGCAGGAACGATTTCGTCGCCGCCGGCCAGCGGAATGGGAGGAACCGAGCTGTCCGATTCGGGCGCGACTGCGTCATAAGTGCTGCCAACCGGGAAGTCTCCGTAGCCCACCGTCGTCAAGGTATCCGAGACCGTGACCGCGCCGCCGGGAGACGTCGGGGTCAGGGCGGAGTACACGTACCCGTATTCGTCGCCAGCGTAGGTGTAAGTGTCGATCACCGACCCGACCGGCGGAACGTCCCCGGCGGCAGTGCCTGGGGCGCCGGAGAGGTCAGAGGTGACGAGCAATTCGGTGTTGCTGTCACCGGCGATATCCACCGAATTGGACTCGTCGGCGTAGAAAGCCCCGACCACCTGCTGGCTAGTGGTGTCGTAAACCTCGAACTCCTGATATCCCTGGATGCTTCCGCTCACAGCCGGAGGAGCCGTGTTCTCCAATCCGTACATCCCCGTGTACGTTTCGGTAGACGACGGATCAGCAATGATCTCGTAGCTATCGGCGAAGGCGACCGCCGCGGGGAGAAACGCGACGCCCAGCAGCCCACCGGCCGCCGCGCCCAAGGTGCGGCGGGTGATACGGCGACAATGCATGAGCATCAGCCAGCCTTGTCGGAGAGCCCGAACGCGTCGTAGACGAAGTCCAGGTCGGCCCGGATGCGTTCGGCGCTCAGGCCGAACTGGTCGGGCGAGTGTTCGTGACGGCTGGTGTAGCTGCGCTGCCGCTCGGCCTGCGCCCGCACCTCTTCTCGGAATGCCTCGCTGGGTTCGATCTCGATGAAGTCGAGGATCCGTTTCGTCGTCGGCTCGAGATTCTGCAGCAGATCCTCGTAGCGGACCACGCACAGGTTCCGTTCAGGGATGAGCCCGGCCGTTCGGGCGTCGTGGAAGTCGCGAAGCATCGCGCACGAGGCTTGGTAGAGGTTCTCGATCCAGCGCCGCTGGTCCTCCTCGTTCGTGCGGTTCCAGACGTCGTAGCCGTTCTCCAGCACGCTGGCGAGCAGCGACATCCCGGACGGGATGACCTCGACCGGATCGCGGACGACGTACACCAGCCGGGCATCGGGGTAGCGCCGCAGCAGCTCCTCGAGCCGGAAGATCAGCATGCTGGATTTGACCAGGACGCGGTTGGCGCGCTTGAGGGTCAGGTTGCGCCGCCAGCAAGCCTCGTAGTAACGGAAGAAGCGCTCGTTCTCGCGCGCCGTCACGCCGGCGATACCGAACTCGCGCCGCGACAGTTCACTGCCCCAAATATCTTGCCAAGCAAGGAAATACGCCCACGCGAACGGGCCGTCGAGGGTGCGGAAGAACCACGCCACGTCGTCGGTCTCGATACCGCGGAGGCTGGTGTCGTGCACGTCGGAAGGGTGGTAACGCGCCGGCGACAGGCGGTCGAGCCGCGGGACGATCCGGCCGAGCAGCTTGCGTGCGGCAATGGCCGGGAAGAGCATCTCCCACAGCTCGAAAGCGGCCATGTCCCCGGCGCCCAGCAGCAGCCGGTGCAGGAACGTGGTGCCGCTGCGCGGGTTGCCGACGATGAAGATCGGCCGGTCGATCGTCTGCTTGCGGTGGCGGGGATAGACCAGATGGTCGAGGCCCAGCGTCGCCGCGGAGATCACCTGACGCACCTGCAGCAGCGCGAACGCGCCGAGCGGGCGCAACCAGAACCCGAACGTTTTGCCGATCACCCGGTAGAGGTGCAGGTAGCGCCCCATCAGCCTTCCCACACCGCGGCGGCGGCCACGATGGTGAACCCGGCCGCGGCGCTGGCGACGACGATTTTGTCGCCGACCGCCACGGTGCCGTTCCGCAGGCGATAGTCCAACGCGAGCGCCCACGAGGTGCTCGCCGTGTTCCCGAACAACGAGTGGGTGTGCACGCACGCCTGGGGCCGCGCACCGAGCTCGGCGAAGACTCGCTCCAGGACCGCCTCGCTCGGCTGGTGGAAGGCGTAGTGGTCGACCTCTTCGGGCGTCCAACCGGCGTCGGCCACCAGTCGGCGGATCTCCGGTGGCACGTGAACTGCCAGCGCGAACAGTTCCTTGGAATGCGACGTGAAGTGCCCGTCGACCGGCGCGCGGCACAGGGCGTAGTGCTCGGAGAGCGTCTTGTGCAAGACACCGACCAGCCGCGCGCTGCCGGCCCGCAACGGCTCCCGCGAAATCAGCAGCGCCGCGGCAGCGTTTCCGAGCGTCAGGCCGGCCACGCCGACTGCCATCTCCTCCAGCGACTGCATGTCGTAAGTGATCCGGTCGCGGGTCAGCTCACCGGCACAGATGAGCGCCGTGTGGATGTCGTCGTGCAGGGCGAAATAAGCGGCGGCGACGTGCAGTGCCTCGATGAGCCCGGCGCAGGCGCAAGTCACGTCCATGGCGTGCAGCGGTCGCGCACCCAGCCGCCCGGCCACTTCGGCCGCGGTCGCCGGCTCGAACGCGTCACGCGCGATCCCGCCATAGATCAGAAGGTCGATATCGGTTGCCGCCGAGCCGTTTTCGCGCAGACAGGCGCTGGCCGCGCGGGCGGCGAACTCGCCGGGCGATAGCGCGGAATCCTCGTCGAGGTAGCGCATCTTGGTGTTACATCGGTCGAACACGTACCGGATGCCCTGCTCGATCGGCTCCCATTCGGCCGCCGCGCCGCGGAATGATTCGCGGACGCGTGACAGCGCGGCTTCGTTGTCGATCGCCTCGTCGGGAAGAACGGTCGCGGGTCGCGAGAGGTAAAGGCGCGGAAGCTTCGAACAGGCGCTGGAGTCTCGAGACACGTGCAGCCCCCCGTTCTTTCAGCCGTGTCGATCGACTTTGTCGATTAGTTCCACAAACTACATCAGCCGCCGCGGCTCAGCTACCTGGGTCCGGAGACTCGGACTAGTGCTGCTCTGTCCTCCACCGAGCGGCGTGCGGCGACTTCGGCGACCGCGGTCATGCCCGAATCGTGGTGCGTGTGCGAAGCTGATCTCGCCCCGGTGTGAGCTCTTGGGAGCCGCGACAGATGCGCGACGGAGAATGCGATGACCTTCAACGAGGGTATGCAGATCGACACCAGCACGACGTCGGCATCCGGCGGCGGAGGCGGGCGGATGATCGCGATCGGCGGCGGACTGGGCGGATTGTTGTTTCTCGTCGTGGCGCTGCTGCTCGGCGTCGATCCCGGCAAAGTGGCAACCCAGCTGCCGATGAACACCAGCCAGGGCGTGGCCCCCGGCTTCGACCTGAGCAAGTGCCGGACCGGAGCCGACGCCAACGAATATGTGCAGTGCCGCGTGGTGGCCACTGGCAACTCCGTGGACGCGGTCTGGAAGCAGCTGATGCGCGGGTACACCCGCCCTCGGGTGCGGCTGTTCAGCAATCAGGTCGACACCGGCTGCGGACCGGCTAGCACCGAAGTCGGGCCGTTCTACTGCCCGGTGGACAAGACCGCCTACTTCGACACCGGCTTCTTCCAGGTGTTGGTCGACCAATTTGGTTCCAGCGGTGGCCCATTGGCGCAGGAGTATGTGGTTGCCCACGAGTTCGGCCATCACGTGCAGGACCTGCAAGGAATACTCGGGCGTGCCCAGCAGGGCGCGCAGGGCGCCGGCGGCAACGGCGTGCGCACCGAATTGCAGGCCGACTGCTACGCCGGGGTGTGGGCGCACTACGCGTCGACCGTCAAACAGGAGAGCACCGGTGTCGCGTATCTGGAACCGCTGAGCGACAAGGACATTCGAGATGCGCTGTCGGCGGCGGCGTCGGTGGGCGACGACCGGATTCAGCGGGCCGCGACCGGCCGCACTCACCCCGAGTCGTGGACGCACGGCTCTTCGGAGCAGCGGCAGCACTGGTTCACCGTCGGCTATCGAACCGGTGACCCCAACCAGTGCGACACCTTCCGCGAGCCGAACCTCGGGTAGCCATCAGAACAGCATCGGCTGCGGCGCCTCGATCACCCGATGCGCCGGGGCCGCCTCGAATCGTCGTTGATCGCCGCCCAATGCGTACTTGGCGATCAGCGGTGCCGCCCTCGCCCATAGTTCGGCTCGGTACGACGACGGCAGATATGCTCCGCGCCGGTACAACTCGCGATACCGCCCGACCAGCCCGGGGTGCGTTCGCGCCAGCCAGGACATGAACCAGCCGCGCGTCGACCCGCGCAGATGCAGCCCGAACACCGTGACACCCGTGGCCCCGGCCGATGCGATTTGGCGCAACAAGGCGTCGAGCTGCTCGACGGAATCGGTGAGGCACGGCAGCACCGGCGCCACCATCACATGGCAGTCCAGGCCGGCGTCGCGAATCGCCGCGATCAAGCCCAGCCGGGCCTGCGGCGACGCGGTACCCGGCTCGACCTGCTTGTGCAGTTCGGCGTCACCGACTGCGAGTGACACGGCGAGGCTGACCGGCACCTGCCCGGCGGCGTCGGCGATTAGCGGCAGGTCACGCCGCAGCAGCGTGCCCTTGGTGAGGATCGACAGCGGCGTGCCCGACTCCGCGAGCGCGCCGATGATGCCCGGCATCAACGCATACCGCCCCTCCGCGCGTTGATAGGGATCGGTATTGGTGCCCAGCGCAACGGTTTCGCGCCGCCACGATCTACGGTGCACCTCCCGTCGCAGCACGTCGGCAACGTTGGTCTTGACGATGATCTGGCTGTCGAAGTCGTTGCCGCAGTTCAACTCCAGGTATTCGTGAGTCGGGCGGGCGAAACAGTAGCGACACGCATGCGAACAGCCGCGGTACCCGTTGACGGTGTAGTTAAACGGCAGCATGGCGCCGCCGCCGGCAATCTTGTTCAGCGCAGACTTACACAAAACCTCGTGAAAAGTGATCCCTTCGAACTGCGGTGTCCGCACGCTGCGGACCAAACCGATGCGCTCCAGCCCGGGAAGCGCGCCGTCGTCGACCGCCACGCTCTGGCCATCCCACCGCATACCCTATTCGAACGCTTGTTCGGGTGGCTGTCAAGGGCCGCCGTCCGCGCCAATTGCCTGCGGTGAGCCGGTTGTCATTTAAGCTGAACCACCGTGACGTCTGAATCTGACGGTCCGACCGACAACAAAAGCCTCAAGTGGGCCATGGGCGCGGTCGGCGTGGTGGCTGTCCTGGCGACGGTCGTTGCCGTGGTCCTGCTTTTCGGCGGCGGCGGTTCCGGGCTACCGCAAGGGGGTAACCCCGACGCGGGTTCGAACGCGGATGCGAGCGGAGTGGCCAGCAGCAAAGACATCGGGCCGGTCTCGGTCATCACCGAGGACGCCAGCTGCGCGGCGTGGACAGCGATCAACAACGAGCTCGCGAACAGCGGCACGGGCCTCTGGAACGAGCGAGACCGATCGGTGCCTGCCTCGGCGTGGACGCCGAGGCAACGTGCGCAATACATTGCGGCCGCGCAGTCGATGCGCGGCGCCGCGGCGCAAACGATCGGCTTGGTCAAGCTGACGCCGCATCGGGTGATGCGCGAGCTCTATCAGCAGTTCATCGCCTACGCCCGCGCGTATGCCGAACGCATCCCCAAGTACACACCCGCGGACAACACCCTGGCGGGCACCGCGAACAGCGCCTCGTCTGCTTTGGGGGCGATCTGCGCGGCGATCAGCGACGGCTCCGCGGCTGCGCGGGGTCCCTTGGTGCCGCCGTCGGCGCCGCCGTCGGACATTGCCCCGGTGGGCAATCCGGCTAACCCGCAGCCCTTCCTGACTAGTGCTAATCCCGTGTGCGGCGACTGGAAGTCGGCGCTAGATCGATTCGGCGAAAAAATCGCCGACTGGCAGAAGCTGGACCCGAACGTCCCCGCGATCTATTGGAATCGCGAACAAAAGGCCGTCAACTATGCGGTTGCCCCGGTGATGAACGCCTATGCCCGCAACCTCGAACAGCTTGGCCGGCAAAGCGATAACGCGGTCTGGCAGGATTTTGCCAACCTCTCCGCGCAGTATCGCCGGGCGTTCGTGGTGTCGCTGCCCACGTATACGCCAACCGATAATCACCTGGCCAACGCCGCTAACTTCGTGTCGACCACGATCCTCGGCGCGTGCATAGCGGTCGGCATGTAGCGCTGCGATTTAGGCCATTAGGCCCGAACCGCTGTGGCCTGCACACCGTTTGGTGTGCAGGCCACAGCGGTTCGTTGAGATTAGGCCCAGCTGCCGCCGACGGCGCTGTCGGTGGAGTTCATGTTGTTGCCGGCGGTTTGCACCTTTTGGCCGTGAGCGTTGGCTTGTTCGTAGATGACCTGGAAGTTGCGGCCCAGCTGGGTGATGAACTCCTGGCAGGCCACCGAACCCGAACCGCCCCAGAAGTCACCGGCGGCCAGCACATCGCGCACGATGGACTGGTGCTCGGCCTCCAACGACGCGGCCTGGGCCCGGATCAGCGCGCCGTGGGCGTCCACGTCCCCGAACTGGTAACTGATCGACATTGTGTTCTCCTAAAAGGCTGGTGCGAGTGGGCTAGCTGGACAGGATCTGCTGGGAGGCCTGCTCTTGGGACTCGTAGTTGTTGGCGTCGCGGATCAGCCCGTCGCGCACCCCGTGCAGCATGTTGACGATGTTGCGGAACGCCTGGTTCATCTGGCCCATGGTGTCATGCGACGTCATCTGGGCGCTGCCGCTCCAGCCGGCGCCGGCGATGTTTTGGCTCGACGCCCACATCTTGCGGGCCTCGTCCTCCACCGTCTGGGCGTGCACGTCGAAACGGCCCGCCATCGCCCGCATCTCATGCGGGTCGGTCATAAAACGCGTAGGCATAACTTTCTCCCTATCTCGATATCATTTCGGCATTAATGCGTTGTGCGGCAACGGCATCCCCCCACCTCTCACCCGCCGGCCGGTGTGCGGGTTTCGACTTTGACGGAGGCTGTCTTGACAGCCTGGGTCCCTACCCCGCGCCCGCTGAGCGAACCCATCAGCGCCTGGGTGAACGGGCTGTTGGGCAGGCCCGCCGACGGGTTCATCGGGCTGACACTGGTCTGGGGCAGCACCGGGGCCGCACGAACGGCCATCTGCGGCGCGTTGTGCGCCCATCCATTCGGTATCGACAACCCGCCCAAGCGGCTCGCCGAAGCCAGCTGCGCACTGATCGACGACGAGAACCCCCGCATCTCGCCCGCGATGCCGCCCATCAAAGCTTTCATCTTGCCGTCGATGACCTGGGTGACTTGAGCCAGCATCGCCTGTTGGCCCGCCTGCAGCGCTTGGCTGGCGCTCAGCGAGTTGGACATGCTGATCAGCATCTTCGCCGGCATGCTGCCCCCCATGGCCACGTAGTAGGAGAGCTGAGCCGGCAGGATCGTCCCCTCGGCCGAAGAGATGGCCGCTTCCGACGCCGGCGGCACCAGCGTGCTCAATAGCGTCGAGTCCCAGCTCGACGGCACGCCGACACCGCCCAGCACGTTGGTCCAGTCGGTCGTCAGGTTCCCCGAATTCGAGGTCAGATAGTCGATCAGCAGATTCTCCAGGCCAGTGGCCAAATTGCCGGTCGTGCTCGCCGACTGGGCGGCGGCGGCCGCGTTGGCCGAGGTGCCCCCGTCGCTGGTCGGCGGCGCCGGGCTCTGCTCGGGCAGCGCGGTGGCCTGCTGGGACGTCAGCGCATAGGTGTCCATCGTCAGCCCGTCCTGGAACCACATCTCCATGTAGTGCGCCTCGGTGGCCGCGATCGCCGGTGTGTTTTGGCCCAGGAAGTTGGTGGCGACCAGCGCTGCCAACAGCGCTCGGTTGGCCGCGATCACCGACGGCGGCACCGTCGCTGCAAACGCGCCTTCGTAAGCGGCGGCAGCCAAACTGGCCTGGGCGCTGGTCTGAGCGGCTTGGATCGAGCTGCCCTGCAACCAGGCGATGTACGGCGCGGTCGCGGAGGCCATCCGCGCCGAAGTCGGACCCAGCCATGGCCCGCTGGTCACTTGCTGGATCACCGACTGATACGAGTTGGCAGTGGTCTCCAAGTCGGTGGCCAACTCGTTCCAGGCCGACGCCGCCGCCATCAAGGGCCCAGAGCCCGCCCCGGAATACATCAGGGCCGAGTTGACCTCAGGCGGGAACATCATGAAACTCATTGCCCCCAGCCCCCCTTAGCCTGCAGATGCCGCATTCGCCGCCTCTGTCAATGCATAGGCCCCCGCGCCGGAGCGCAACGCGGCCACCAACTGCTCATGTACCTCCGCCGCCTGGGCGGCGATCTGCTGATAGGTCAACCCCTGCCGACCGAACTGGGTCGCCGTCATCGCCGACACGAGGTCGGATGCCGCCGGGGCCAACCCCGTCGTCGGTGCCGCCGCAGCAGCATTGCGCGCCACCATCGCGTCACCGAGACCGGACAAAGTGCTCGCAGCACCGGACAACACTTCCGGCTGCGTAGTTACGAACGACACCTGAGCCCTCCTTGAGATGACGTCAAACCCCCGGTCAGCTGCCCCCAAGAGTAATGCAATTAACTCTTGGGGGCAGCGCTCGTCCGGGGGCCCAACGGTGCGGTAAATCGTAAATCACGAACACGCGCGTTGAGCTGATAAGAACCAAAGACATTCAGCCCGCATCGACATTTTTTTCCAATGTTCAGACACCGTGCTCTCGAGCAAGGCCGCAACCCGCTCAACCGCACCTTACCTAGTGGCGCGATTAGATACTTGTCAATATCTTCTGCGGCTTCGCTCGGCTGTCGAGGTCCAAGGGCAGCGGTGGTCCGCGCGGATCCCCGACTCCGGCTGCGATCAACTCCAACCCGGCCTCGACTGTGGTGGCCACCCCGCCGACCACGATGAACTCGAGCACGGGCTTGAGCTCGGTGTAAGTGGCTTGTGCTGTTGGCAATTCGCCAGCGGTTAGCCTCATCGTACACGTCGATACAGGGCTGCAGACGCCGACACCGCGCGGCCGTGCACACACCGGCGGCACCGGCCCGCAGCGCGTCCAGCACTAGCGGATTGCTGCCGGCGCAGAAGGGCAGCCGGCCGCCGCTGAGCTCGTCGATGCGCCGCATCCGGGAAAGACCACCGGTGCACTCTTTGACCATTGCGCTGTTGTGTGACGTCGTCGATAGCAATATCGACCCGCTAGTGGCCGGGTTGTTGTCCGTCATGATCGAAATCCCTAATCACTTCGCCAATTCTGAGAAAATGCTTAAAGATTTCTCGTTCGGAAAGTTTCCAGAAGACCCGGCAAGACCATCACCGCATCAGCGCCGTCGTTGCCGTCGTCAAATCGGAGACACCGGCCAAGCCCATGTCGGTGCGGGCGAACGGATAGCCGACACGATCGTGTATCGGCTCGATCACACGCCGCAGTCGAAGCAGGCCACCCGCCGGCACGACGTTGAGCGACGGCTCTGACCGCCTCCGGGGTCAACCCGGTAGCGTTGGCCAGAGCATCGAGCCGAACGACCGCAGCCCTCGGAGCTTTTCGCCGTCCGAAGTCGAACGCGGTGCGCGCCGCGCCGGCGGGCAGCGCGTCGAATGTGGGCTCGTGTCAGCCGCAACAGCTCCGAACCCCACACTCGGCGCCAGGTATGAAGGAGTGGTGAGCGACGGGATCAGCCGCAGGACGGTGCTGACGACGGGGGCTGCGGCCGCGATCGTCGGCGCGGGTGTCGGCGCGGGCGGCGTTGCACTGCTCGGCGCAGCGCATCGTGGGCCCACCCTGTGGACTCGGCCCACTCGAAGCGGGGCGCAACCGGTTGGCGGGCTGCATCTGCAATTCGGCAGGGACGCTTCCACCGAAGTCGTCGTCTCATGGCACACCACCGATCCCGTTCACAACCCGCGGGTGATGGTCGGCACACCGATGTCCGGTTTCGGCCGCGTGGTGCACGCCGAGACCCGCACGTATCGGGATGCGAAGTCCAAGACCGAGGTTCGGGTCAACCACGCCGTGCTCGACAACCTGGCTGCCGACACCGACTACGTGTACGCCGCGGTGCACGACGGCGCCGACCCCGAGCTGGGGACGCTCCGAACTGCGCCGTTCGGGCGAAAGCCGTTCCGCTTCACCAGTTTCGGCGACCAGGCCACTCCGACTCTTGGCCGGCTGAAGGACAACAGTTACCGCAGCGACAATCTCGGCTCCCCGGCAGCCGGGGACACCACCACCGCCGTCGAACGCCTCGGCCCGCTGTTCAACCTGGTCAACGGCGACCTGTGCTACGCCAACCTGGCCGACGACCGCATCCGCAGTTGGTCGGACTGGTTCGACAACAACACCCGCTCGGCCCGCTACCGGCCCTGGATGCCGGCGGCCGGCAACCATGAGAACGAATTGGGCAACGGGCCGGTCGGTTACGCCGCGTATCAGACGTACTTCGCCCTGCCCGACTCGGGGTCCGACGCCGAACTGCGCGGACTGTGGTATTCGTTCACCGCCGGGTCGGTGCGCGTCATCAGCCTCAGCAACGACGACGTCTGCTTTCAGGACGGCGGAAACTTCTACGTGCACGGCTACTCGGGCGGCGCGCAAAAGCGTTGGCTGGAAACCGAACTCGCCGCCGCGCGAGCTGACCAGCGAATCGACTGGGTGGTCGTCTGCATGCACCAGACCGCGGTGTCCACCGCCGACCGCACCAACGGCGCCGACTTGGGCATCCGCCAGGTTTGGCTGCCGCTGTTCGACCGCTACCAGGTCGACCTGGTGGTGTGCGGTCATGAGCACCACTACGAACGCTCGCATCCGGTGCGGGGAACACAAGACAGCGAAACCAAAACGCCGATCCCGGCCGATTCCCGCGGCGACGTGATCGACACCAGCAAGGGCACCGTGCACCTGGTCATCGGCGGTGGGGGCACGTCGGCGCCGTCGAACACCATGTTCTTCCCCGAGCCCAAATGCCGCGTGCTGACCAGCGTCGGGCAATTCGATCCGGCAATCGGACGCAAGGCGCCCTTCTACGTGGTAGAGGAGGCGCCGTGGTCGGCGTTCCGCGACCGCGAAAACCCGTACGGATTCGCGGCTTTCGACGTCGACCCCGGCTCGGCGGGCGGCAACACGTCGATCAAGGCAACGCACTATGCGGTTAACGGCCCGTACGGGGCGATCAGCGTGGTCGAACAATTCACGCTCACTCGGCCCCGCCGCGGCTGAGTGTTTCCCCACTGGCCGGCAGGGTTAGGAAAACTAGATTGTTTCTAAGTAGTTTGTTAGATTGAAGCGCGCCCGACTCGTCGCGAACATGTCACCCCGACGTCTTATTCGTTCGACAACGGCGCCTTCGAGTTCAGCTACGCCACCGAAAAGGCCGATGGCATGGGCAGCTTCCCGGCCGACTCGAAGACCACCATCTCCGTGCCGCCCGTCGAGTTCCCGAACGGCTACACGGTGAGCGTCACCGGCGGAGAAGTCGTCTCGGCCCCCAACTCGCGGCGAGTCGGCCTAGCTTAGCCGCGAAAGGACCTCGGCGACAACGGAATCCGTCGCAACGTCGACCTGCTCCCCGGTCGTGAGGTCCTTCACGCCGATGGTTCCGGCTTCGATGTCGCGATCACCGGCGACCAGCGCCACGCGTGCACCGGATCGGTCCGCGGCGCGCATCGCGGGCTTGATGCCGCGATCGCCGTACGCCAAATCCACCCGCACCCCCGCCGCCCGCAGCTGCCCGGCCAGCACCGCCAGCCGCAGCTTGGCCGGCTCGCCCAGCGGCGCTGCGAACACGTCGCATCGCGCGGTCGGCCCGACCTCTTTGCCCTCGGCCTGCAACGCCAACAAGGTGCGGTCGACGCCGATACCGAACCCGATACCGGACAGGTCGGCTCCGCCGAGCTGGCGCATCAGGCCGTCATAGCGGCCGCCCCCGCCGATGCCGGATTGCGCGCCCAGGCGAGGGTGCACGAATTCGAAGGTGGTCTTGGTGTAGTAGTCCAGGCCGCGGACCATCCGCGGGTTGACGACATAGGGCACGCCCAGCGCGTCGAGGTAGGCCAGCACGGTCTCGAAATGCTGCTTGGCCACATCGGAGAGGTGGTCGAGCATCACCGGGGCATCGGCCGTCATCGCCTTGACTTCCGGGCGCTTGTCGTCGAGCACCCGCAGCGGATTGATCTCGGCGCGCTTTCGGGTCTGGTCGTCGAGGTCAAGCTGAAACAGAAAGTCCTGCAACAGTTCCCGATAGCGCGGACGGCAGGTGTTGTCGCCCAGTGAGGTGATCTCCAGCCGGAACCCGTCAAGGCCCAACGAGCGGAATCCGGCATCGGCGACGGCGATCACCTCGGCGTCCAACGCGGGGTCGTCGATGCCGATCGCCTCCACACCGACCTGCTGCATCTGGCGGTAGCGGCCGGCCTGTGGCCGCTCGTAGCGGAAGAACGGCCCCGCATAACACAGCTTGACCGGCAGCGCGCCGCGGTCCAGGCCGTTCTGGATCACCGCGCGCACGACACAGGCCGTGCCCTCCGGCCGCAGCGTCACCGAGCGGCCGCCGCGGTCGGTGAAGGTGTACATCTCTTTCGTCACCACGTCGGTGGACTCACCCACCCCGCGGGCGAACAGCGCGGTGTCCTCGAAGATCGGTAGCTCGATGTCGCTGTAGCCGGCCCGGCGGGCGGCGTCGAGCAGCCCCGAGCGCGCCGCGACGAACCGCGCCGAATCCGGCGGGACGTAGTCCGGTACGCCTTTGGGGCCGGAGAAGTCGCCGCTCACCGGCTGAGGCCTTCGAGGAACGGGTTGAACCGACGTTCCGCGCCGATGGTCGTGGAATTGCCGTGCCCGGGCAGCACCACTGTTTTGTCGTCGAGGACCAGCAACTTGTCGACAATCGAGCACATCAGGTCGCGTCCGCTGCCGCCGAACAAGTCGGTCCGACCCACCGAGCGCTCGAACAGGGTGTCGCCGGTGAACGCCAGTTCTTCATCGCCGCCGACTCGAAAGACCACCGATCCGCGGGTGTGGCCCGGTGTGTGGTCGACGGTGACGCTGATTCCGGCGAGGTCGATCAAGGCGCCGTCCCGATCGAGTTCGACGACCTGTTGGGGCTCGCGGAAAATCGCGGCGAACACCAGCTGGCCCAGCTTCGGCCCGAAGTCCTTGATGGGGTCAGCCAGCATGAACCGGTCCTCGGGGTGGATGTAAGCGGGGCAGCCGAAGGTGTCGGACACCTTCTGCGCCGACCAGATGTGGTCGATGTGGCCGTGGGTGAGCAGGACCGCCGCGGGCGCAAGCCGATTTTGGTCCAAGATGCGCCGCAACGGGCCCATCGCGCGCTGGCCAGGGTCGACGATGATGGCGTCGGCTCCGGGGTGCGGCGCCAGCACATAGCAGTTGCACTGCAGCAACCCGGCGGGAAATCCGGTGACAAACACGGTCTCCAGTTTCCCATCCCTGCAGCGGGCATGGGTCGCGCCACCCCTGTCCGGCGTCAACTGGCACACTCTTTGCTGACTCAGCCACACAACCACGGAGGGATATCGGCGGTGCCCACCAACGAAGAGCGACGTGCGACGGCCAGGCGCAAACTCGAACGGCAGCTGCAGCGCCGCGCCCAGCAGGCCCGTCGTCGCCGGATGCTGGCGATCGTCGGCGGCTCGGTTGCGGCAGTGGTCGTGTTGGCCGCGGCGGTCTTCACCGTCGTCAAGACCAACAGGGAGCACCAGAACAAGCAGGCTTCGGCCAGCCCCGGCACGACGACCAGCGCCGCTGCGGCCTCGCCGTCCGGGATTCCGCCGTTGCCACCGTTCAAGCCGGCCGCCAACCTGGGCGCCAACTGCCAGTACGCGCCTTCGGCTGAGCCGGCCAGCAAGCCGGTGAAGCCGCCGAGGCAGGGCAAAGTGCCCACCGACCCGGCTCAGGTCAGCGTCAGCATGGTCACCAACCAGGGCAATATCGGCTTGTTGCTCGCTAACAACGAATCACCTTGCACCGTCAACAATTTCGTCAGCTTGGCGGAGCAGAAATTCTTCGACAACACCCAGTGCCACCGGCTCACCGCCGCGCCGACGTCGGCGGTGCTGCAGTGCGGCGACCCGACCGGCGACGGCACCGGCGGGCCGGGCTATCAGTTCGCCAACGAGTATCCGACCGACCAGTACAAGCCTGGTGACCCCGCCGCCCACGAGCCGGTGATCTATCCGCGCGGCACGCTGGCGATGGCCAATGCCGGCCCGAACACCAACGGCAGCCAGTTCTTCATGGTGTACAAGGACACCCAGCTGCCACCGGAATACACCGTGTTCGGCAAGATCCAACAAGACGGGCTGGCCACCCTGGACAAGATCGCTAAGGGCGGCGTTGCCGGCGGCGGTCAGGACGGCCAGCCAGCCGTCCCGGTCACGATCACATCAGTGCGGCTGGACTGATCGAGGCTTCGGCGCCCTAGCTAACAGGAGAACTCTTTGTGCAGGTGACGACATTCGGGCGCTACCAGCTTCTCGATCTCATCGGTCGCGGCACAACCGGAAACGTTTTCCGGGCCAACGACACCGTCACCAACCAGGTGGTCGCGCTCAAGATAGTGCCATCGGAATTGGGCGAGAATGCAGAGTTCCTCGAGCAGTTTCGCCGCGACGTAGCCGCGGCCGCCGGCCTTGACAACCGGCACGTGGTCCCGATTCACAACTACGGCGAGATCGACGGCCGGCTGTATGTGGACATGCAGCTGATCGAGGGCGCCAACCTTGGTCGGCTGATCAGAAACGAAGGCGGCCGCATACTTCCTGCCCGCTCGGTCACGATCGTCGAGCAAGTCGCCGCGGCCCTCGACAGCGCCCACCGGGTGGGACTCGTGCATCGCGACGTCAAGCCCTCGAATATTTTGATTGGGCCGCGAGATTTCGTCTACCTGACCGATTTCGGGATGGCCCGCAGCGCCGCAGATATCGCCGGGGCCAGCGTGGGCCATGTCCCCGGCGCCTACATGGCGCCCGAACTGTTCAGCGGCACAGGCGATTCCCGCGCTGATATCTATTCACTTGCCGGTGTGTTGCACAAATGCTTGACGGGACAACAGCCTTATCCCGGAGACACCTTCGAAGAACAACGCGTTGGGCACTTGACGGCCCCGCCGCCGCGACCGTCGACGTCCTCCCCCGGTGTAGCGCCGGCATTTAACGCAGTGATCGCCGCCGCTATGGCCAAAAGCCCGCAGGCCCGCTACCAGACGGCTTTGCAGTTCGCCGAAGCCGCACGCGCAGCGCTGGAGAACCGGTTCAGTCCACCGGCAAGCCTGTCGCCATCGGCCGGGCCCCGGCCCGCACCGGCGCGGCAGCCAGAGCAGCCGGTGGAATCCGAAACTAGGCACACCGTGGCGCTGATCGCGGGATTGGCCGCAGCGGGGTTGGCTTTGTTCGGGGTGATCGCGCTGGTAGTCGTCAGCGCCGCAACCTCGGATCGCGGCACCACCGTGACGTCGTCGGCGGCCCCGACCAAGACGTCGGCCACCACCAGCAGCAGCACCACTGCGACCACCCCGGCCACGGCCAAACCGTCGGCCGGGCCGCAGCTGCCGCCGTTCGTCCCCTCCGCTGGCCTGGGCGCCGACTGCCGATACCCCGCGACCACCGATTCCGCCGCCAAGCCGGTGAACCCGCCCAAAACCGGCGCTGTGCCCACCCATCCCGCCCGGATCGACGTGACCGTCGTCACCAACCGGGGCAAGATCGGACTGCAGCTCGCGAACAACGAATCACCTTGCGCAGTGCACAGTTTCGTCAGCCTCGTGAAGCAGAGGTTCTTCGACGACACGCAATGTCACCGGCTGACCACGTCGCCGGGGCTGTCAGTACTGCAGTGCGGTGACGCGCGAGGCGACGGCACCGGTGGCCCGGGCTATCAGTTCGCCGACGAATACCCGGTCGATCAGTACCCGCCCGGCGATCCGGCGCTGAAGAAGCCGGTCACGTATCCGCGCGGCACGCTGGCGATGGCCAATGCCGGCCCGAACACCAACGGCAGCCAATTTTTTATGGTCTACCGCAACTCGCAATTGCCGCCGGCATACACCGTATTCGGCACAATCGGCGCCGCCGGCCTGGCGACGCTGGACAAGATCGCCGCGGCGGGCGTCGCCGGTGGCGGCGACGACGGCACGCCCGCCACCGAAGTCACCATCACCTCGGTGCGGCCGGACTGAGCGGCGCGAGATTGCAGCCAGGGCTGTGGTTTTCGAAAGACCACGACGCTGGACGCAGTCCCATGGAACGGACGCCGCCGGTTATCCCCGCCTTTCCGCTGCGGTAACGCGATTCGCTTACGCCGCGGACGTCACCCGGTAGACGTCGTAGACGCCCTCGACGTTGCGGACCACGCCAAGCAGATGTCCCAGATGCTTGGGGTCGCCCATCTCGAAAGTGAACCGGCTGATCGCCACCCGGTCACCGGACGTGGTCACCGACGCCGAGAGGATGTTGACTTTCTCATCGGCCAGCACGCGCGTGACATCCGACAGCAACCGGTGCCGGTCGAGCGCCTCGACCTGGATGGCCACCAGGAACACCGACGACGGCGACGGTGCCCAGTGCACCTCGATGATCCGCTCGGCCTGCTGCTGCAGCGACGCGGCGTTGGTGCAGTCGGTGCGGTGCACGCTGACTCCGCCGCCGCGGGTGACGAAACCCATGATCTGGTCGCCGGGCACCGGCGTGCAGCACTTGGCGAGCTTGGTCAAAACGCCCGGGGCACCGGGCACCGCCACCCCGACGTCGTCGGTGCTGGGTCGACGTCGCGGCGTGGTGGCCGGGGTGTACCGTTCGGCGAGATCCTCTTCGGCCTGGTCGATACCGCCGAGCTCGGCGACCAGCCGCTGCACGACGTGCTTGGCCGATACGTGACCCTCCCCGACCGCCGTGTAGAGCGCCGATACGTCCGCGTAGTGCAGCTCGCTGGCCACCGCCGCCATGGACCCGCCGTTGACCAAGCGCTGCAACGGAAGTCCGCCGCGGCGAACTTCGCGGGTAATCGCTTCCTTGCCGGTCTCGAGTGCTTCCTCGCGGCGCTCCTTGGCGAACCACTGGCGAATCTTGGCTTTGGCGCGCGGCGACACCACGAACTGCTGCCAGTCCCGCGACGGCCCGGCGTTGGGCGCCTTCGACGTGAAAATCTCGACGACTTCGCCGTTTTCAAGCTTGCGTTCCAGCGCTACCAGTCGGCCGTTGACCCGAGCGCCGATGCAGCGGTGGCCGACTTCGGTGTGCACGGCGTAGGCGAAGTCCACCGGCGTGGATCCGGTGGGCAGCGTGATGACGTCGCCCTTCGGTGTGAACACGAAGATCTGTTGTACCGCAAGGTCGTAACGCAGCGACTCCAAGAATTCACCGGGGTCGGCGGCCTCTCGCTGCCAGTCGAGCAGTTGCCGCATCCAGGCCATGTCATCGATCTCGGCTGCAGCATGCGGATGCGGAACTCCGTTGCGGCCCTTGGCTTCTTTGTAGCGCCAGTGCGCCGCGATGCCGTATTCGGCGGTACGGTGCATATCGCGGGTGCGGATCTGCACTTCCAGCGGTTTGCCCTCCGGGCCGACGACGGTGGTGTGCAGCGACTGGTACACCCCGTAGCGCGGTTGGGCGATGTAGTCCTTGAACCGGCCCGCCATCGGCTGCCACAGCGAATGCACCACACCCACTGCCGCATAGCAGTCCCGGATTTCGTCGCACAAGATGCGGATGCCGACCAGGTCGTGGATGTCGTCGAAGTCGCGGCCCTTGACGATCATCTTCTGATAGATCGACCAATAGTGTTTGGGCCGTCCCTCGACCACCGCGCTGATCTTCGACGCATTGAGGGTGGCGATGATCTCGGCGCGCACCTTGGCGAGGTAGGTGTCCCGCGACGGCGCCCGGTCGGCGACCAGCCGCACGATTTCCTCGTATTTCTTGGGATGCAGGATAGCGAACGCCAGATCCTCCAGCTCCCATTTGACGGTGGCCATGCCCAGCCGATGCGCCAGCGGCGCAATGACTTCCAGCGTTTCACGGGCTTTGCGGGCCTGCTTCTCCGGCGGCAGGAAGCGCATCGTGCGCATGTTGTGCAGCCGATCGGCAACCTTGATCACCAGCACGCGCGGATCGCGTGCCATCGCGGTGATCATCTTGCGGATGGTCTCGCCCTCGGCGGCGCTGCCCAGCACCACCCGGTCCAACTTCGTCACCCCGTCGACGAGGTGGCCGACCTCTTCGCCGAAATCCTGGGCCAATGCATCGAGCGCGTAGCCGGTGTCCTCGACGGTGTCATGCAGCAGGGCGGCCACCAGCGTGGTGGTGTCCATGCCCAGCTCGGCAAGGATGTTGGCCACGGCCAGCGGGTGGGTGATGTACGGGTCCCCCGAGTGCCGCAGTTGGGTGGCGTGCCGCTGCTCGGCGACCTGGTAGGCCCGCTGCAACAACGACAGGTCGGCCTTGGGGTAGAACTGCCGGTGCACCGCCACCAGTGGTTCGAGCACCGGGCTCAACGCGCCGCGCTGAGCCGTCATCCGCCGCGCCAACCGGGCCCGAACCCGGCGCGAGGCGCTGCTGGACGTCTTGAGGCTGATCGCAGGCTCGGAGGCCAGCGGCTCGGCCGGCTTAGGGATGTCGGCAAGCTGCAGCGGCTCGGTGGGCGGCTGAATCGCCGTCACCTTATCGTCCGCCACGTTGGTCACCTCCGACGTCCAAGGATATCGCTCATCCCTGGGCTAGATGCGACGCCAGGCTGCTCGCCGCCGCGGAGGACTTCCCTGCGTTTCAACGGGAGCCGTCGACTAACTGCAATGGGAAAGCTCCGCGCTGCCATCGGGTTGGGGGTCGGATGACAACACGGAGCTACCTGACGCGTGATACCCGATGCCTGTCATTCCTAAACGGCGACTTTGGCCGGGCTTTGTCCACGCGGCGCCTGAAGGGAGCGCCGTAATACCAATGATTGGTATGCCGGTGCAAGCCGAAAACAACGGCCTCCCGGTTGAGGTGTCCTATGACGGGAACCTCGTGGTCGACACCAACCAGATTGTCAACCCGCTGACCGGCGCGGTCGCCGTGTCGAGCCCCGACAGTGACGTCGCAGCCGCCATCGCCACGAATAGCCCCGCCATCCTCAACCAGACCATCGCCGACGCCACCCGCGGCAGCAACGACGTCGCCTTCGCCGACGGCGGCGGCGACCTCGCCCAGGCCGGCAACCTGGGCAGCGGCAGCGGCAGCGACGACACCGCCACCGCCATCGGCACCTACTCCTTTGCCAGCGCCGGCGACGGCAGCAACGACACCGCCACGGACATCGGCAGCAACAGCTTTGCTCAGGCCACTTACAACTACGACACCGTCTACGACTTGGGCTCTGGCGTCGGTAACGGCGCCAACAATATCGTCGCCGGCGGCGGCCACGACTTTGCATTCGGTATAGGCAACGGCCTGCCCAACACCGATGTCGTCAACACCGGGGTCTTCGACATCGTCACCCCGCAGTCCGGGGACAACATCCTGTCCAGCCTGGTCAGCGCGGTTGACCTTTTGAGCCTCGACCCGGGTGCGGCCTTCGGTGTCGGCACTGACGCGGCCGGCGCTGCAGCTGACGCGGTCGGGAGCACCGACCCGCTGTCGTTCCTCGGCCTGTGAGGCTTAACCGGGTGAGCTGAACGACTCCATAAACATCCCGGGATGGCTAACGGGAACGCTGAAACGGACAGTCAGCCAAGCTGCAGGCCCATTTGGTGCCACATCACATCACCCGAACCGAGCAGCCGTGCTGATTGTTTAGAAATGGGACGAGGCAGGACGCCATTGGCGGCGTGCTTGTCGCTGCTGGGAATTTGCTTGGAAGACAGCCGACCGACTTGACCGCTCATCGCCTGAGCCGGTCAGGTGAGCTCTTAGATGCGGCGCAAGCTGTGCACCCGCAGCGGCGCCACCACCCCACGACCGCCCAGCGCGGTCAGCTCCAACACCACCGCGGCCGTCGTCACGTGCGCACCGGCCTCCTCGAGCAGCCGGTGCGCTGCGGCCACCGTGCCCCCGGTGGCCAGCACGTCGTCCACGATCACGACGTTGCGGCCGGCCAATTCGATTCCCTCGGCGGGAATCTCCAGGCGCGCGGTGCCGTATTCGAGCTGGTACTCGACGGCGCGCACCGGCGGCGGCAACTTGCCGCTCTTGCGGACGGCCAGCATGCCGGTGCCCAGCCGGACCGCGAGCGCGCCCCCGATCAGGAACCCGCGCGCGTCGATTCCGGCGATCAGGTCAGCGCCGGACGCCACACCGGCCAGCGCGTCGGTCACCGCGGCCAGGCCCCGGCGATCGGCGAACAGCGGAGTTAGATCCTTGAAATCGACGCCGGCCGTGGGGAAATCGGCGACCTCCCGAGTCAGCGACGCGATGAGGTCGGCAACCGGCAGGTCGGTCACCGCACCAGGGCCCATCGATCCATATTCCAGCCGGCCCCCCAGCGGCTCGGGTTATTGCTGACGGCGTACATCTTCTTCGACGCCAGCAAGGTCCGCTGCTGGCGATACAGCGGCAGCGTCGGCATACCGCCCCACAGCACCGGCGCGCTCTGCGCCAGCAGCCGGACCAGCTCGGCGGGGTCGGCCGACACGATCAGCGCGTCGATGATTCCGTCGATCTGGGCGTTGCTGTACCCGGACAGGTTGTTGCCGTTGCCGGTGTGCAGGTCGTAGGCGTCGATCGCCGACGACCCGCTCGAACCGCTACCGGTCGCGCCGCCGGTGCTGGCCAGCAAGACGTCGATCTTCCCGTCCCGCAGCGTCTGCGGGCCCGTCGTGTCGGAGGTGACGTCGGAGACCGTGATGCCGGCCGGGGCGCAGGCCTTGGCGATCACGCCGACGATTGCGGCCAGCCGCGCGTTGGGTGCCCGATAGCCGATCCGCACGGTCAGCGGCTTGCCGCCCAACGCGCCGCGCGCGGCGACCGGGTTCGCCTTCACGTACCGGCCCGCCTCGGGAACGTTTTCCGCCAGTCCGATGGCGTCGTCGGACGCGGTGTGCAACCGCGCGTTGGAGATCGGTGTCCGGGCGTCGCGCGCGATGGCGTCACGCGGTGTGCACGAGGCCAGCGCCCGGCGCGCGGCGACGTCCGAAAGCGGGCCGTGCGGCGCGAAGATCAGCTGCTCGATGCCGTCCGACGGGTAATCGCTGCGGCGGTAGGTGTCGGGGGTGGTCAGTGTTCCCGACGAGCCGTCCGCGATGTCGACGACGTCGGCGCTCTTGTCGTTGACGCGGTCTTGGATGTCGGCTTTCTCCGGCCACACGGTGACCCGTCTGGTCATCGGCTTGGGGCCCCACCAGCGGTCGTTGGCGACCAGTACCACCGCCCCGCCGTCCAACACCGATTCGATCTTGTACGGCCCCGACGACGGGAAGTGCTTGGCGATGGCGCCCGGCTCCGTGCCGGGTTTGAGGTCCCAGGTGGTGTTCCACAGCTGCGCGATGCGCCCGATGGCCGGCAGGTCGTGGCGCATCAGCGCCGTGGTGACGTCAATCCCCAACTCTTCGGCGATGACGTGCGACGGCAGCATCGCCGTCGCTGTGAACAGCTGGTTGTAGTCGACGATGTTGCGGTCTGGGTCGAACGTCACTCGGGCTTTGTTTTGTCCCGGTTGGCAGTCGATACCCGCGATGTCGACATAGCCGGCCTGGCTGGCGGCGTCGAAGCCGGGAAACCGACCGGATTGGGCTGCCCAGGCCAGCACCAGGTCGTCGCAGGTGACCGGCTTACCGTCGGAGTAGACGGCGTTGTCGCCGATCTGGTAGTCGAGCACCAGCGGCGAACCACCCACCATCGAGACCGAGCCGAAGTCGTGGTCGGCGACGACCTGGCCGTCCGGGCCGTGGTAGCCGAATCCGGTCAGCGCGCGGGCAAAGGCCTGCGCGCCCGCCGAGGCGGCACCGGTGACGGTGTTGCTGTTATAGCTGACCAGTGTGCCGTCGACGATGTAGTCGATCTGCCCGGCGGCGCTGCCGGAGCAGCCCGTCAACGTGCCCGGCGCGGCTGCCGCGAGCACCGCCGCCAGCCAGCTGGCGGCCACACGCCAACGTCGGGCAGCTGCGGCCACCGCGGCTATCGCTTGTTTCGCTTGCCGGTCGGACGCGGGTGGCGACTCGCGCCCTCGCGCACCGGCCGCGCACCGGGGGCCGGCTTGTTGGCCGGCGCGCCGGCACTGGCCGCGACGGTTGCGGCGCCCGGCCCGTCCGGCCCGTCCGGCTCGTCCTTGGCCTGCGCGGCTGTGTCCTTTTCGGGAACGGGGCCGCGGCGCCTGCCCACTCGGCGGCTGTGGGTCCGCACCAACTCGGTGCGTTCACGCAGGCTGACCAGCAGCGGGGTGGCGAAGAAGATCGAGGAGTAGGTCCCGACGATGATCCCGACCAGCTGGACCAGCGCCAGGTCCTTCAGCGTGCCGACGCCGAGCAGCCACACCGCAACGACCATCAGCGCCAGCACCGGCAGCACCGAGATCAGACTGGTGTTGATCGAGCGCATAAAGGTCTGGTTGATCGCGAGGTTGGCGTGCTCTGCGAAGGTGCGCCGGGTGGTGTGCTGGAAGCCGTGGGTGTTCTCCTCGACCTTGTCGAACACGATGACGGTGTCGTAGAGGGAGAAACCCAGGATGGTCAGCAAGCCGATAACCGTCGCCGGGGTGACCTCGAAGCCCACCAGCGAGTACACCCCCGCGGTGACGGTCAGGTCGAAACACATCGTGGTCAACGCGGATATCGCCATATAGCGCTCGTAGCGGACGGTGATGTACAGGCTGACCAGCACCAGGAACACCGCCAGCGCGATCACGGCCTTCGTGGTGATCTGATCGCCCCAGGTCGAGGACACCGCCGAGTCGGAGATCGCTTGCCTGCTGGGCTTACCGTCGGAGCCCTTGGGCTGGAATCTGTCGAACAGCGCGTTGCGCAGCTTCTCGGTCTTGTCGTTGGACAGCGTCTCGGAGCGAATCTGCACGGTCGCGCCGGCGCCGTTGCCGACGATCACGACGGCCTCGGGGTCGCTGCCCAGCGTTTGCCGGAAAACTTGCTCCACCTGGCTCACCTGAGCACCGCCGCGCGGGAACGACATCGTGGTGCCGCCGCTGAAATCGATGCCGAAGGTGAAGCCCCGCAACACGATGCTGACGATGGCGATCGCGACGATCGTCCCGCTGACGCCGTACCACAGCCGCCGCCGGCCGATGACTTCGAACGCGCCGGTGCCGGTGTAGAGCCGCGACAGGAAACTGTGGTGGGGCAGGCCAGCGCCGGTCTCGTCGCCGGTTGAGCGGGCGACGGTTGCCGTGTCGTCGGACAGTTCAACGGCGGTCGTCTCGTCGGCCATCGCGCTACCCCCGTCCCGTAAGTTGGGCTGCGCGCCGTTCGCGTGCGACTCGCTGGACCGCGCCCAGGCCGTTGTACGCCGGCTTGGCCAGCGTCGCCGACTTGGACGCCATGTACACCAGCGGCCAGGTCACCAGGAACACCACGACGATGTCGAGGATGGTGGTCAGGCCCAGGGTGAACGCGAATCCCTTTACCTGGCCGATCGCCAGGAAGTACAGCACCGCGGCGGCCAGGAAGGTCACCGCGTTACCCGACACGATCGTTTTGCGGGCCCGCGCCCAGCCCCGCGGGACCGCCGACCGGAACGAACGGCCTTCGCGTATCTCGTCTTTGATGCGTTCGAAGAACACCACGAACGAGTCGGCCGTCGTCCCGATACCGATGATCAGACCCGCGATGCCGGCCAAGTCGAGCGTGTAGTCGATATACCGGCCGAGTAGCACCAGGATCGCGAAAACCATGGCGCCGGAAGCCACCAACGACAGGGCCGTCAGCAACCCCAGCACCCGGTAGTACAGCAGCGAATACAGCAGCACCAGCGCCAGCCCGATGGCGCCGGCAATCAGGCCTGCATGCAGCGACGTCAATCCCAATGTCGCCGAGACGGTTTGGGCCTCCGAGGACTCGAACGACAACGGCAGCGAGCCGTATTTGAGCACGTTGGCCAGCTGGCGTGCCGTGCTCGAGGTGAAGTCGCCGTGGATCTGAGTCCGCCCGCCGGGGATGGCTTCCTCGATCCGCGGTGCGCTCACCACCTCCGAGTCCAGGGTGAACGCGGTCTGGGTACCGATGTGGGAGGCCGTGAAATCCGCCCAGGTGTTTGCCGCGTCGCTTTTGAATTGCAGATCGACGACGTAGTTGGCGTTTTGCTGGTTGAACCCGGAGCTGGCGTTCGCGATCTGGTCGCCGCTGATGATCGACGGCGCCAACAGGTACGCCTCGTTGTGGTCCTTGTCGCAGGTCACCAGCGGCAGGTTGGGGTCGTCGTTGCCGGCCAGAATGTCGTCTTTGTTGCACTGCCTGGCCTCGACTTGCAGCGCCAGGAATTGCACGCCCTGATTGGTGCTCTGGCGCCATTCCTTTTCCTTGGCGATGCGCTCGGCGAGTGCCAGCCGCGGATCAGGCGGGCCGGGCTGTGCCGGCGCGGGCTGTGCCGGTGTCGGCGGCGGCTCCAGCGGGTAAGGCCGCGGCTGCGCCGCCGGGCCCGGCGCAACACCGCCAGGCGCGCCGCCGCCAGGAATCGCACCGGGTGCGGGACCGCCCGGCTGCACCGGTGCTGCGGGTCCACCAGGCACAGGTTGGCCGGGCAGTCGTCCCGGCGGCAGCCGCGGTCTGCCGTGTGGAGGAGGTGGCCGTTGCGCGCCCCCTGGCAGCGGACCGCTCTCCGCCGGAATCGCGTTGATCACAGGACGGATGTACAACCGCGCGGTCTGGCCCAGGTTGCGCGCCTCGCTGCTGTCTTTGCCCGGAACCGTGATGACCAGGTTGTCGCCGTCGACAATAACCTCAGAACCTGAAACGCCCAGCCCGTTGACGCGGGCGCTGATGATCTCCTGCGCCTGAGACAGCGCTTGGCGTGTCGGCCGCGATCCGTCCGGGGTTCGTGCGGTCAACGTGACTCTGGTGCCGCCCTGCAGGTCGATGCCGAGCTTGGCGTCGGCCCGCTTGTTCCCGGTGAAAAAGACCAGCAGGTAAACACCGACGAGCAGGATCAGGAACACCGTCAGATGACGGGCGGGGTGCACCGGCGTCGAAGGCGATGCCACGTGTCGAGTCTCCTCATCCGGTCCGCGCGGGTCGGCAGCGGCCCGCGCTCGGTTGTCGCGTGTCGATCAGTTCGACTGCACCCGCAAAGGGTACGTGGCGGATTGCCCACCTCAGTCCCTGGGCAGTCGCTCCGGGCCATCGGCCAAATCGTCGGCCCGGTCGGCCGGGGTGTCCAGGATCTCCGGCTGGACGCGGTCCCTGACCGCCAGCTTCATCCAGGTGGTCACCACTCCCGGCGCTATCTCGAGGTCCACGTCGTCGTCGGTGATGTGCCTGATCGTTCCCTGCAACCCGGAGGTGGTGTGCACCCGGTCGCCGACGCGCAGCGACTCGTGCAGGTCGATCGTGGCTTGCGTCGCGCGCTTCTGCCGCCGAGACGAGAAAAACATGAATGCGCCCAACACGATGAGCAGCGGCAAGAAGACAACCATTTGGTTCATGACGGCAACGATCTTTCCTGTTGGTCGGTGAGTCGGTCACCAGTCTGCCACCTCAGGCCTGGCAACTGCCCGGCCGCGCGGTCTCGACCGCCCGGGTGGCGGCGTGGGAAACCGGGTTGCGCTTCGCTATGGGCCGACGTCATCGATCATCCGGCCGCCCGCAGGGGGAACACCATTTGGCCCGCCCTAGCGGTACCGTGTAGGGGAGGCTGGCACATGAAAAACTCCGTTCGCCGCCGGGCGCTAGTAGCAGCCATCGCGCTGATGCCGATGGGGGCCATGACGGTGCCGACGGCAAGCTCGGCCCCATGTGAAGATGGCCAATTTTGGAGCCCGCACGCCAATGCGTGCATGACGCTGCCATGTCCTTCCGGCTCATCGTTCGATCCGGATGCCGATGTGTGCCAATGCAATGTCGGCTGGCGTTACAACCCGCTGCAGAACGTCTGCCAGGCGCTGTACATGTTCGCTCCCCCGCTCCTGTTCGCTCCCCCGCTCCTGCAGCATGGAGCGTGAAACTGTTGCGAAGTTTTCGCCGGATTTTCGCCGTGGCTGCACGCTGGACGCGGATGTCAGCCAAGATGTGTGGATGAGAAAGTTCGTTCGCCGTCTGGCGCCGATCGCGGCGACGGCGTTGACGCCGATGGCCTTCGTGACGATCGCGACGCCGGCGGTGAGCTCGGCGCAATGCGACGCCGGCCAGTATTGGGAGCCGTTCAGCAAGACCTGCTATCCGCTGGGCGTCGGGCCGACACCGCTGAACTGCGATCCCGGGCAGTGGTGGGATCCGAGCGGCAACGTCTGCCGGCCGTTGGGCCAAGGGCCGACACCCGTGGGCTGCGATCCCGGCCAGTACTGGGACCCGACGACCAACGTGTGCCGGCCGCTGGGACAAGGGCCGCCGGCCGGATAGCTTCGGGCCGCCGGCGGTCTAGGCTGCTGACGTGTCCGCTGTCGAACAGAGTCGCCACCTCGCGACCGAGGTCCCCGGTCCGGCATCGCGGGAGCTGACCAAGCGCAGGGCCGCGGCGGTGTCGCGCGGCGTCGGAACCAGCATGCCGGTCTTCGCGGCCCGCGCCGCCGGCGGCATCCTCGAGGACGTCGACGGCAACCGGTTCATCGACCTGGGTTCGGGGATCGCGGTGACCACGATCGGCAGCTCCGCACCTCGTGTCGTCGACGCGGTGCGCGCCCAGGTCGCCGACTTCACCCACACCTGCTTCATGGTGACGCCCTACCAGCAGTACGTCGCCGTCGCCGAACACCTCAACCGGCTCACGCCCGGCTCGGGTGCAAAACGCTCTGCGCTGTTCAACTCCGGCGCCGAGGCGGTGGAGAACGCCGTCAAGATCGCCCGGTCGTACACCCGCAAGCAGGCGGTGGTGGCGTTCGACCACGCCTATCACGGCCGCACCAACATGGCGATGGCGCTGACCGCCAAGTCGATGCCGTACAAGAGCGGATTCGGGCCGTTCGCGCCGGAGATCTACCGGGCGCCGCTGTCCTACCCGTACCGCGACGGGCTGATTGACAAGGGACTGGCCACCGACGGCGAGCGGGCCGCGCAGCGCGCCATCGACGTCATCGCCAAGCAGGTCGGCGCGGAGAACCTGGCCGCCGTCGTCATTGAGCCCATCCAGGGCGAAGGCGGCTTCATCGTTCCGGCAGAGGGATTCCTGCCCGCGCTGCTGGACTGGTGCCGACGGCATGACGTGGTCTTCGTCGCCGACGAGGTGCAAAGCGGCGTCGCGCGGACCGGCAAGTGGTTCGCCTGCGAACACGAAGGCGTCGAGCCCGACTTGGTCTGCATCGCGAAGGGAATCGCCGACGGGCTTCCGCTGTCGGCCGTCACCGGCCGCGCCGAGATCATGGACGCCCCGCACTCCAGCGGCGTCGGCGGCACGTTCGGTGGTAACCCGCTCGCCTGCGCGGCTGCGCTGGCCACCATCGAGACCATCGAGGCCGACGGGCTGCTGGAGCGGGCCCGCCAGATCGAACGGCTGATGAAGGACCGGCTGCTTGCGCTGCAGGCCGCCGACGATCGGATCGGCGATGTGCGTGGCCGTGGCGCGATGATCGCCGTCGAGTTCGTGAAAAGCGACACCGCCGAGCCTGACGCCGCGCTGACCAGCGCGTTGGCCGCCGCCGCGGTGGCGGCCGGCGTCATCGTGCTGACGGCGGGCACATTCGGCAACGTCGTGCGCTTCCTGCCGCCGCTGACGATCAGCGACGGGCTTCTCGCCGAGGGCCTCGACGTTGTGGCCGGGGTGCTGGCCGGGCTGTAGCTAGTCCCACCCTCCGGCCCGTGACCGATGAGGCAGATGAGGACCAAGCCGCCCGCCTGCACCGGCAGTGGCCGATTTCACGTCGCGTTTCGCGTTCGGCAGGAATATAGTTAGCTTCGCTAACGTAGTAATTTCCGGGCGCAGCGTCGCGCCGCCAAGTTTTCAGGCGCAGCGTCGCGCCGCCAAGATTTCCCGATTCACACGTTGCGAGGTTGCTTTATGTCGATTGATGCCCAGTACCTAGCCGCCAACGACCCGCAGTTCGCCGCTGCGCGGCCCGACGAGGCCGTCAGCGCCGCCGTCGAGAACGCCGGGACACGGCTCCCACAGGTGGTCAAGGCGGTGCTGGAGGGCTACCCAGACCGGCCGGCGCTGGGACAACGCGCCGTCGAGCTGGTCAAGGACCCGCAGACCGGACGCACGTCAGCCAAGCTGCTCCCCTGGTTCGACACCATCTCCTACGGCGAGCTGGCCGACCGGGTCGACGCGGTGTCTCGCGCCCTGGCCGACGGTGTCGTGGCGGTCGGTGACCGGGTCTGTCTGCTCGGCTTCACCAGCGTCGACTACACCAGCATCGACATCGCGCTCGGCCGTATCGGCGCGGTGTCGGTTCCGCTGCAGACCAGCGCGGCAACCGCGCAGTTGCTGCCGATCGTCACCGAGACCCAACCCACGGTCCTGGTGGCCGGCGCCGACTACCTGTCCGACGCGGTCGACCTGATCGTCGGCGCGGCCGAAGCCGGCGACGCCCCCGCACGGCTGGTGATCTTCGACTACCGCAGCGAGGTCGACGACCACCGCGAGGCGCTGCAGGCCGCCCACGAGCGGCTGGCCGACATCGCACTGGCCATCGACACGCTCAACGAGGTCCGCGAGCGCGGCGCCGGGCTGCCGGCGGCGCCGGCGTTTGAGGCCGACGAGTCCGAAGACCCGTTGGCGCTGCTGGTCTACACCTCCGGCAGCACCGGCGCGCCCAAGGGCGCGATGTACCCGCAGAGCAACGTCGCCAAAATGTGGAACCGCTCGACCAAGAACTGGTTTGGGCCCAGCGCCGCCTCGATCACCGTCAACTTCATGCCGATGAGCCACGTGATGGGCCGCGGCATCCTCTACGGCACGCTCGGCAACGGCGGCACCGCGTACTTCGCCGCCAAGAGCGACCTGTCGACGCTGCTGGAGGATCTGCGTCTGGTGCGGCCCACCGAGTTGAACTTCGTCCCGCGCATCTGGGAAATGCTCTACGACGAGTACCAAAGCGAGGTGGGGCGCGGCGCCGCAGAGTCGGACGTGATGGCGGAGTTCAGGCAGCACCTCCTCGGCGGGCGCTACATCTTCGCGATGACGGGCTCGGCGCCGACCTCTCCCGAGTTGCGGGCCTGGGTCGAGTCGCTGCTCGAGATGCACCTGCTGGACGGTTACGGCTCCACCGAGGCCGGCATGGTCTTGTTCGACGGCGAAATTCGGCGTCCGCCGGTGCTCGACTACCAGCTGGTCGACGTGCCGGACCTGGGCTATTTTGCCACCGACCGCCCCCATCCGCGCGGCGAGTTGCTGCTCAAGACGCAGAACATGTTCCCCGGCTACTACAAGCGGGCCGAAACCACCGCCGACGTCTTCGACGACGACGGCTACTACCGGACCGGCGACGTCTTCGCCGAGGTTGCCCCTGACCGGCTGGTGTATGTCGATCGCCGCAACAACGTCTTGAAGCTCGCGCAGGGCGAATTCGTCGCCTTGGCGAAGCTGGAGGCGGTGTTCGGCAACAGCCCGCTGGTCCGCCAGATCTACCTCTACGGCAACAGCGCGCAGCCTTACCTGCTGGCCGTCGTGGTGCCGACCGACGTGAACACGTCGAAGGCAGCGATCGCCGAGTCGCTGCAGCAGGCCGCCCGGCAGGCCGGTCTGCAGTCCTACGAGGTGCCGCGCGACTTCATCATCGAGGCAACGCCTTTCAGCCTGGAGAACGGTCTGCTGACCGGGATCCGCAAGCTGGCGTGGCCCAAGCTGAAGCAGCGTTACGGCGAGCGCCTCGAACAGCTCTACGCCGACTTGGCCGAAGGCCAGGCCAACGAGTTGACCGAACTGCGCCGCAGCGGCGCGCGGGCGCCGGCGCTGCAGACCGTCAGCCGGGCCGCGGCCGCCATGCTGGGCGCCGCGAAGTCCGACCTGACACCCGACGCCCACTTCACTGATTTGGGCGGAGACTCGTTGTCCGCGTTGACATTCGGCAACCTGTTGCACGAGATTTTCGACGTCGACGTGCCGGTGGGCGTGATCGTCAGCCCGGCCAACGACCTGGCGGCGGTCGCCGACTACGTCGAGGGCCAGCGGCAGGGCGCCAAGCGGCCGTCGTTTGCGAGCGTGCACGGCCGCGGCGCGGTGCAGGTGCACGCCGCCGACCTGACGCTGGACAAGTTCATCGACGAGGCCACGCTGGCCGCCGCGGCCGACCTGCCGCAGCCCAGCCGCGAGGTGCGGACCGTGTTGTTGACCGGGGCGACCGGCTTCCTGGGCCGCTACCTGGCGCTGCAATGGCTCGAGCGGATGAACTTCGTCGACGGCAAGGTGATCGCGCTGGTGCGAGCCCGCTCGGATGAGGACGCTCGTGCGCGGCTGGACAAGACTTTCGGCGTGGGCTCTGCTCACGGCGGCCCGACGCTGCTCGAGCACTACCGGCAGCTGGCGGCCAACCACCTCGAGGTCGTTGCGGGCGACAAGGGCGAAGCCAACCTCGGCCTGGACCCGCAGACCTGGCAGCGGCTGGCCGACACCGTCGACCTGATCGTCGACCCCGCGGCTCTGGTCAACCACGTGCTGCCGTACAGCGAGCTGTTCGGCCCCAATGCGCTGGGCACCGCCGAGCTGGTCAAGCTGGCGCTGACCGGCAAGATCAAGCCCTACACCTACGTGTCGACGATCGGCGTGGGCGATCAGACGGCGCCGGGCACGTTCGTCGAGGACGCCGACATCCGTCGGATCAGCCCGACGCGGGCGGTCAACGACACCTACGCCAACGGTTACGGCAACAGCAAGTGGGCCGGCGAGGTGCTGCTGCGCGAGGCCAACGACCGGTGCGGGCTGCCGGTCGCGGTGTTCCGCTGCGACATGATCCTGGCCGACACCAGCTATGCGGGCCAGCTGAACCTGCCGGACATGTTCACCCGGCTGATGCTCAGCCTGGTCGCCGCCGGTATCGCGCCCGGATCGTTCTACGAGCTGGACAGCGAGGGCAGGCGGCAGCGCGCGCACTACGACGGCCTGCCGGTCGAGTTCGTCGCCGAGGCGATCTCGGAGCTGGGCGCGCGGGCAGTGGACGGTTTCCAGACCTACCACGTGATGAACCCGTACGACGACGGCGTCGGCCTCGACGAGTACGTCGACTGGCTGATCGATGCCGGCTACTCGATCCAGCGGGTCGGCGACTACGCCACCTGGTTGCAACGGTTCGAGACCACGCTGCGGGCCCTGCCGCAGCGGCAGCGCCAGTACTCGCTCCTGCCGCTGCTGCACAACTACCGGCGGCCCGACAAGCCGATCAACGGGTCGATGGCGCCGACGGACCGGTTCCGCGCGGCGGTGCAAGAGGCGAAAATCGGGCCGGACAAAGACATTCCCCACGTCTCGGCGCCGATCATCGTCAAGTACGCCACCGACCTGCAGTTGCTCGGGCTGCTGTAGCCCCGCTGAGCAGACGCGCCGGCGGTCAAGCCGGGTGGCTGCTGGCGTCGGCGCGTCGCCGGCGGAACAAGCGGCTCTTTTCGTGCCGGCCCTCCTGCGGCGCCGCGTAGGTCGGGGCGTCTGGGGACACCGCCGGTACGGCGTAAGCGGCGGAGGTGTCCGCCTGCGGCGCGGGCTCATGCTTCAGCGCGTGTTCCAGATCGCGTGCCGTGCGGACCGACATGCGCGCCAACGCCGCCCCGCCCAGGAAGACGATCAGCGCGCCGAGGCCGGAGAAGTAGACGATCTCGAGCAGGGCCCGCTTGGCGTCCGTCGCGCCGATCGGGTGACCGACGTCGCCGAGGCGCAACGTCGACGCCAGCGTCCGGCCGACGACGAACCATGCCCCGCCGATAGCGGCGAACCAGCCACCGAGCATCCCAGTGGCGCGGTTTCCCGAGATCAGCAGCAAAACGCCGCCCGCTGCGGCGATGACGCCGGGAAGCACCTCGAGCCAGGCGCGCGCCGCGCTCCAGGCCCAAGCCTGGTCGGGGGTGTACGCGAAATTGAAGTAGGGCCCGACGAAGGGGATCAACGCTCCCCATGCGCCGAGGATGATCAGTAGCAATCCGCTTACCGCGCCGCGGCTGCGCGGCATGTGCAGGCTGCCGAATCCCGACCGCGATTCAGTCATTACGAGTCTCCTCATGCAGTTGGACACCGAAGTGTCAAGCGCGTGCTGAATACCCGCACGCGCTGGTGTTATAACCGGAAACCGTTCCTAAGCACGGCGGCCGCTCAAGCCGCGGATCCGACACCGGCAAGCAGCGGTGCGGCAACTTGTGCCACTCAGTAGCGGTACCGCGCCTTGAGGATCTTGATTTCTTCGTCGTTTGCTCGGTACACCAGCCGGTGCTCGTCGTCGACGCGGCGGGACCAATATCCTGACAGCTCGCCTCTCAGCGGTTCTGGTTTGCCGATCCCGGTGAAGGGTTCCCGTTGGATCTCTGCGATGAGACGAACGATGCGGCGGGCGGTCTTGCGGGCGGAGGCCAGCCAGAACAGGAAGTCCTCCCAGCCGCCGGAGTCGAAGTGGACGCTTCTCACTTTTCGCCGCCGGCCATCTCCCGCAGCTCGTCTATAGGAGTGGTGACCGTGGCGTCCCCGGCCTTGTCCCTGGCGACGGCTTGCATCAGCCGCCTGGCGTTCTCCGGAGAGCGCAGTAAGTAGACAGGCGCCCTCACCCGCGCAGGGCCTGCTGGGCGGCGGCGGACGCCGCCCGGCCACGCTCGTACTCGGCCTCGTTGTGCTCGATCTCTGCGTCGATCTCGTCGCGGTGCTCGCCGTAGTAGGCGACTGCCGCCTCCACCAGCCCGGCCGGGATCTGCAGGTACTCGGCGGCCTCGGTAATAGACCCGTCGTTGTCGCGGACCGTCGCGACGGCCTCCCAGACATCCAGCCCGCGACCGACCAGGCTCGCCCGCCGCCCGCTTGGTCCGTCGACAAACTGGATCAACGGATGCGCATCGTGGCGCAGGCCTTCCTCGACGTAGCGCTGCGCGAGGGTGCGTTCAGGCATATGAGCGCGACGCGCCCGCTCGCTGAGTCGCTGCCGCATCCCCGGAGCTAGTCGCAAGGTGTAGTGATCGGCCACGCACTTACCGTACTATGCCGTGTCACACCGTGTCACACCGTGTCACACCGTGTCACACCGTGTCACGCTATGGTACGAAGTTCGCCTACTGGCACGCGTTCGAATCTGGGACTTGGCACGCGCCGCGGCAAACGTGTGCAGGCAGTGTGGGCTATCGTAGACACATGCGATTGCACATTACTGTCGATGATGCGCTCGTGGCCGAGCTCGACAGGCGAGCCGGTAGCCGGCGACGAAGTGCATTTATCGCAGAGTTGCTGCGCCGCGGGGTTGAGGACGAGCGTCGATGGGACGACATCGAGGCAGCGCTGGGGGCCATCCCCGACCGGGGCCACGAATGGGATGACGACCCCGGCGCCTGGGTCCGCGACCAGCGTGCCGGCCAACGTCGCAGCGGCTGACGTGGCGAGGGTGCTGCTCGACTCGACGGTACTGATCGATGCCCTGCGCGGCCGGCCAGCCGCGGACCGACTGCGCGCCCTGCGCCGCCGCGGCGACGAGCCGTGGACGTGTGCGATCTCGGTCGAGGAAATCTGGCGAGGCGTGGTTCCCGGCGAAGAAACAGCAGCACGACGCCTGGTGCGCGGCCTGCGGTGCGCGCCGCTGGGCGCAGCCGAAGGGGTTCTCGCTGGTGGGTGGCGCCGCCAGTTCGCCGCTCGGGGGATCACACTTCATCAGGCCGACTGCCTGATCGCTAAAACCGCGCTCATCCTGATGACCTTCCTGGCTGTCCTGTCCGGTCTCGGACTGGTGCTCGCCGGGCCGGCCGCAGCGTCCACGATGCCCGCATGCTGTTACAGCCCGGCCAGCCGCTGGGATGAGCGCTGCGTAGGCGCGCGCTTCTCTATGGCGCCCGGCACGGAAAGCGACGACCCCGGCACGTGGGGCGGCTACTCGCCGTGGCAGGGCGACTGCCAGGAAGTCGGGCCGAACTTCAGCCAGCCCGGCTACACAAGCGGGCGCGCCCCTACAGCGGTGGTGCAGGCGGCGCGATACAAAAGCGGCCCGGCTGTCCCTCCGGCCCCAGCGCCTGGGCCGCCCCCGATGTGCCTGCCGATCGACCCCACACCTATCCCCCACTTGGCTTACGCGCCCTGCGGGTGGACCAAAGAAGCTGACGGGCACTGGCACGCCCCCTGGAACCTGTGACGGTCAGTTGAGGATTTCCCTCATCAGTTCGGCCATGGCGGCAGCGGCGGCTGCCGCCGCGATCGGGGCTCGCCTCGCGACGGGCAATCCCGCCGACTTCCCGATGGACGACATCACGGTCGAGCACTGGCCTGTCGGTCGGTGACGGTTCATTCGACGACGCCGTCGGCGCGCAGCAGGAACGGCTCGCATACCTCTTCGGCCGTCGTCAGCCGGGGATGACCTCAAAGCGGGTCCGGCCGTGGATGCGATAGATGCGAAAGTCATTGTCCAGGGTGAAGATTCGCCGTTCGCCGCGTGCTTCGGCCAGCGCGACGAGGGTGGCGTCGGCGAGGTCCATCGGCCGGTCGGCGTACTTGGCCATCAGTGCGGCACTACGTTCGAGCACAGCTAGCGAAAGTTCGGCGATGTCGAGCCGCTTGCTCAGCAGCAGCTTCCAGAGGGCGTGCTGGCCGGCCGCGCCGCCGGCTCGGCCCAGCACGTACATCGCCTCGGTGAACGCCGGCCAGGTGGTGACCAGGGGCAACGCCAGCGTCCGCAAGGCCAGTGCGCATGTCTCATGGTCGGCTTCGTCGGCATCGATGATCGCGATCAGCGGACCGGCGTCGGTGAGGGTCACCGACTGCGCTGGCGGTCGGTGAGGATGTCGGTGAACGCCGTGCCGGTCCGGCGGGCCCTTCCGCCACCGCCACGGATCACCCCTAGCACGTCGGCGAAGTCCTCGTGGCCACCGCTGCTCAGCAGCAGGTCGGCGCGCTCGGCGGCCGCGCGCCGAATGAACTCGGAGAGCGACTCGCCAGCAACCGCGGCGGCACACTGCAGTCGCTTCTCTAGCTCGGGACTTAACCGAATGGTCTTCACGCCACCAACGTAACACGCTGAGCAGTGAACGTGACACAGGTTGCGCGGCTACTCGAAGAGGCCCGGCTGACCCAAACCCGCCGCCCTGGGCGGCGGCGTCATGCCCAGGTGGGTCCAGGCCTGCGCGGTGGCCACCCGGCCGCGCGGGGTGCGGGCAAGCATGCCGGCGCGCACCAGAAACGGCTCGCATACCTCTTCCACAGTGGCGGCCTCCTCCCCCACCGCCACCGCCAACGTCGACACCCCGACCGGACCGCCGCCGAAGCTTTGGGTCAGCGCCGACAGCACGCCGCGGTCCAGCCGGTCCAGGCCGAGTTCGTCGACGTCGTAGACCTCCAACGCGGCCTTGGCGACGTCGCGAGTGATCACCCCGTCGGCGCGCACCTCGGCGTAGTCGCGCACCCGGCGCAGCAGCCGGTTGGCGATGCGCGGCGTGCCCCGCGAGCGCCGCGCGATCTCCGCGCCGGCCTCCGCCCCCACCTCGATGCCCAAGATCCCCGCCGAACGGGCCAGCACCCGCTCCAGCTCGGCCGGCTCGTAGAAGTCCATGTGCGCGGTGAACCCGAACCGGTCCCGCAGCGGGCCGGTCAGCGCCCCCGACCGGGTGGTCGCGCCGACCAGCGTGAACGGCGCCACCTCCAGCGGAATCGACGTTGCCCCAGGGCCTTTGCCGACGATCACGTCGACCCGAAAGTCCTCCATCGCCAGATACAGCATCTCCTCGGCGGGCCGGGCGATGCGGTGGATCTCGTCGATGAACAACACGTCGTGCTCGACGAGGTTGGACAGCATCGCCGCCAGGTCGCCGGCACGTTCCAGCGCAGGCCCCGAGGTTACCCGCAGCGACGACCCGAGCTCGCTGGCGATGATCATCGCCAGCGACGTCTTGCCCAGCCCCGGCGGGCCGGACAACAGGATGTGATCCGGTGTGCCGCCGCGGTTTTTGGCACCCTCGATGACCAGCTGCAGCTGTTCGCGGACGCGTGCTTGGCCGATGAACTCGCGCAGCGAGCGCGGCCGCAGGCTGGCGTCGATGTCGCCTTCGCCGACGGTCAGGGCGGCAGAAACCTCGCGGTCCTCGTCCGCTTCGTCTTCGAAGTCTTCGAATCGGCTCACTTGGTCTTCCCCAGCAACGACAGTGCCGACCGCAAGGCGGTCGCGGTGGTGGACTCCGGTTCGTTGGCCAGTACCTTGCCGGTGGCCTCTTCGGCTTGCTTGGCCGCAAAGCCAAGTCCGACGAGGGCTTCCACCACCGGACCGCGAACGGCGTGGCCGTTGACTGACGTCGCCGCCGGTACCGCACCCATCTTGTCGCGCAGCTCGAGCACCAGGCGCTCGGCGCCACGCTTGCCGATGCCCGGCACCCGGGTGAGCGCGGTGACGTCGCCCTCGGCGAGAGCCTGCCGCAACGCCTGCGCGTCGTAGACGGCCAGGGTGGCCAGCGCGATCTTGGGGCCGATGCCGGAGACGCTCAGCAACGTCAGGAACAGGTCGCGGGCCTCGCCGTCGGGAAAGCCGTAGAGCGTTTGCGAGTCTTCGCGGACGATCATCGCGGTGATCAGCCGGGCCTGCATGCCGCGGTGCAGCGTCGCCAGGGTGGACGGGGTGGCCATCACCTTGTAGCCCACGCCGGCCGCTTCGAGGACGACGTGGCCCAAAGCGACGTCGAGCACTTCCCCGCGTACCGATGCGATCATATGCGCCGCTCCTGCTCATCGCTTCGCTCTGCGTGGTCGCCGGCGGTCATCGCGCGGCCCGCACTTTCGCGGCGAATTTCTTGCGCTGCTCGGCGACCTTGGCTTCGGCTTCGGCCATCCGCGCGATCATCGGGGCACGCCAGCAGTGACAGATCGCCAGCGCCAAAGCGTCCGCCGCGTCGGCTGGTGTCGGTTTGGCTTGCAGCCCAAGGATTTTGGTGACCATGGCGGTGACTTGTGCTTTGTCCGCGGCGCCGTTGCCGGTGACCGCGGCCTTGACCTCGGACGGCGTGTGGAAGTGCACGTCGATGTCGCGTTTGGCCGCGGCCAGCGCGATCACGCCGCCGGCCTGCGCGGTGCCCATCACCGTCGACACGTTTTGCTGGGAGAACACCCGCTCGATGGCGATGACGTCTGGATGATGGACATCCAGCCAGTGCTCGACGTGCTCGCTGATGGTCAGCAGCCGTTTCGGCAGCGGCGCGGCAGCCGGCGTGCGCACCACGTCGACGTCGAGCGCGATGATCTGGCGGCCGGGGCCACTCTCTATCACCGAGAGCCCGCAGCGGGTCAGACCCGGGTCGACGCCCATCACCCGCATCCGCGCCTCCCGGATTGCCGAACACTCGTTCGATACCCTAGCGGGCCGGACCGACGGCGGCCGGACAGGACACGCCGTGACAGGCCGGCCGGTGGTTGCGACATGGCCGTTGCCGCTCGCACGACGAGGATCGTGACCAAGACGGCTCTCAGTGAGTTTCGCCGTCGTCTCGACGTCGCGGCCCTGACCGATGTGAGCAGGGCTGCGAGCCGGTCTTGGACGTATCGCCACGCGTCGGCGGCCGACAGCGGGTTTTCGGTGACGCGCGGATGCGTGACGAATCGCAGCTCCCACTCGGCGGCCGTGCCAGCTGGCGGCGCGACTCGATCACCACGTTTGGGCGCCAATCCGTTACCCGCGGCTGGGCTGGGGAACTCGTCCGAAGTCGCCGACGCTGGGCCCGCTCAGCACCGCAGTCAACTCGGGGTCAGCCAGTACCTCCGCGGTATGTCGCCAGCTATCAATCACCTGCACCACCGGCGCCGGATTATCGATCGCATCAGCGGCTCGCATCGTCGATACCAGCTCCACCACAAACTCGCGCACCTCATCGCGAGACAGGAACGCCACCCACGGAAATACGTCGGGCACGATCTCTGCTACGAGTTCGCGCACATGCGGATCGCGCTGCGTCAACGCGACGAAGATTCTTGCCGTCACCGACGACGCTTCCTGCGCTTGGGCAGCGCGCGTGACTGTGCTGTTTCGGTCGTGGGTGCTCGGCAAAACAGCTGGTGAAAGCATCGGCGAGGATGTGGGGTGTTGTTAGCGACACGTGAGGCAGGTGTACTTGTTCTGTCGTATCGCAGCAGCAGGGGATCACGCAGTGGTAGACCGGTCCGTGAATTTCGGTCTCGCCATGCGGGCCGCTATTCGTTGCCGGCAACAGTGACGAACTCAAGCCCGGGTGCCCCATCGAATATCCCGTCATGGGAAACCAGCGGTATGCCGAGCCGCATTGCGGCGGCTGCGATCCACCGGTCGCCGTCATGGAGCTTGCCGGCGAGCGCATGGCCGATCTGTGCGCAGTCTGCACGAAACCATCGCGTCCACAACGACGCCCGATAGCTGGGCGTTGGTCATGCGCCTGCTAGTGCAGCCTGAAAGGCGGCCCACTCATCCTCGGGCACATCCTCGATGATGAGGCGATCACGCGGAGGCAGTGGGCGAGCATGCCTGATTGCCTCGTCGGGCGGGTAGGTTCGCACGACTGGCTCTTCAGGTCGCTCGACACTGGACATGACGCCGAGTTTACCGTCGTGTGCTGACGTCCGGCGCCGCATCCACTCCGTCTCTTGCTCGTATATGGCACGATTTGCCGACCGATGGGCAACTGCTGGTGATTCCGCGTGTCTGCCGCCGGTGAGCGACCACATACCAGGGGGTAGATTCCCGACTCGCAACAAAGGTCAAGTTCGTCTGCCTGAAACACTTGTTGAAGACGTTCTTCTCGATCCGCCTATGTCGCCCAAAGCATCGGAGATGCGATTTCGAGTGTCGAGAGTTGCCACGGCTCCGGCGCGCATGGATCCTATGACGCTGCAGTTAGGAAAAGATACGTCGTGGCGACGCTCCTCTCATCGGGCGTAGCAAGATTCTGAGCGCTTACTATTATCGGATTCTGCGTGTCCGCAGGCGGATTGACGGGCAGCCTATGCATGGTCGTGATCGGCGATGACAACTGCGCAGGGCGCAGTGCCGTGTCGCGCACATACGCGCTCACACTCAGGCCGCGGGCAGTAGCCTCCGTTTGTACGGCGGTCAACTCTTCCGCCGTGAGCCGAATGCTAATCATCGCGGCGCGGCGCCTCTTCTCCGACCGCAGATGCCGACTCTCTCGAATCGGCTCGCCCCACTCGCTTGGATCCGCCATAGCCTTCTCGAGCTCATCAGCAAGCTCGCTCTCGTCTTCGACCCTGCGATCGTTGCTCATATCAACCACTCCTCAGAGCCACTTGTTGATCTCTGCCCGGGTGCACTCGCGGGCCGAGATCGGTCGAACCACTCGCCGCATTTCGTCATAAAGTACCGCCGCAATGACCGGTCGCCCACCAAACGTCCGCCCAACCATCAAATAGGTGGCGGCGCGCCCCCGCTTGTTCGACGCCCAGGCTGGATAGTTCTCGAACACTTGTTCACGTTCTGCGGCGGTTATTCCGTGCTTTGTTATATGAAGTTCATTGCGCTCATCGATCTCAAGGAACTCGGCATCGGCGGGCGATCCCACGACTCTCCTTGGTGGCGGTCATACCGCTTCCGTGTTATGGTATTACCGAAAAGTCTAGCACGTATGACACGGAGATGCGATGGAGTTAACCGCACTGCTGTGCAACCACGCGGAAGCGCAGAACAACTTGCTATACCTCTCAGGAGGCGGCTTCGATCGAGTCCTGATTCCGGCTGGCCAACCCGGGCCATGGCCCGTGTCTCTCGCAGTGGGAATGATTGTTGAAGTCCCTTGGACGCAGACGAACCAGGAACACAGCGTTCGCATCGCTCTGCAGGACGCGGACGGCCATCCAGTCGAAGTGCTGACGAGTCCAACTGATCGTCAGCCGTTCGGAACTGAGATCCGCTTCAATGTTGGTCGTCCGCCACAACTTGAAGTCGGCGAAAGTCAATCAGTCGCGCTGGCGGTCAATGTGCCAGTCCTGCCGTTCGAGAAGCTCGGCCAGTACACGTTCGTCATCAGCATCGACGGCACTGAGTTGCAGCGCCTGTCTTACCGACTGGTCGGCCAGCCGGGTATCACCATTACGCCGAGCGGCCTCGGTGGCGCTCAAGTCGCCAGCTGACCACTTCGGCGTCGCGGCGCTGGACCCGCAGAACCCGGCTCTGCGAGCGGCGCAACCAATCTTCGACAGTGGCCTTGCCGCGAAATAGGGGTGGGTGTGGCGGTCGGCCACGACTGGGCCGCTGGCGCACCAAGCTCGACGCTCGCGAGCTGACCGATTCGCCGAAGGCCGGTTGACCAGAGCGGATGATGCGCCCCAGGGCATCGACCCCAGCTCGCGGTCGGCTGAGCGAGAAGTGAGAAACGTTACTTTTGCTCAATATTTCCGCGGCTAAACCATAATTTCACGGAAATATTCGGTAGCTTGCCTGAGTGATCTTATCCGCGTCGTGGCCGGCAAGCGCGGTATCGACGCGCTAACCCCGGGTCAGAAGGCCCCGCGCGCTGGTTCGGACCGTGCAACGCCATGCCCGGGAAGGTTCGAACTGCCCACGACCCCGTCCCGGCCGCCAGCTGGACCAGGCGTTTTGTTGAACACATTTCCTAACCTGCGAGTTAGGAGTTGACACCTGTCTGTTAACACTCCGGTAGATGTCGGGTGTGCGCTCGCTGAGCTAGGACCCCGTCACGTACCGGCTGACGTGCGCTGATGCCGCAGAATGCCGGGCGCGAAAATTCTTTCGAGATTTTTTTCCGGTTTCCGTTTTGCGCGCGCCGCATCATGCGGTACCTTAACGACACCTGAGATCGAATCAGCTCATGCTTAAGGAAGGTTTGCGAACATGGCGGGTCAGCACTCCAAGAAGAACCGGCAGTCGGGCAAGGCTAAGGCCCGTCGCAGTCGGGCGATCGGCCTCGGCGGGAGCGCCGGGGCGTTTTTGGCGTTCGGGCTCTACCCGCTGGCGGGCGCGCCGACGGCCAAGGCCGACATCATCGGCGACATCCTGGACCTGGCGGTGGGCTCGGCGGCCAGCTCGGCGGTGACGTCGGTCAACCCGACCGATTTCTTGGATCCTGGCATGTTGAGCGGGCTGCTGGGCGATCTGTCCACCCCGGCCGGTTTCGACACCGCATTGGCTGATTTGGCCAACCCGAGCAGCTTTGACGCCGCGCTGTCGAGCAGCGCTTCGGCGCCGGACGCCAGCACGGCGGCGTCGACCGACAGCGCGAGTTCTTCGATGTTCTCCTTCCTTCCGACGTGCACCAGCGGTCTGGGCGACCTGTTCTGCAATGGCGCGAACGGCATCGCCGACAGCACGCTGACGCAGGCCACTGGTGAAAACGGCGGCTTGTTCTTGGGTGACGGCGGCAACGGCGCCACCGACTCTGCCGGTGTCGGCGGCGCCGGCGGTGACGCCCCCACCTTCGGCGACGGCGGCAACGGCGGGGCCGGCGCTGACGGCGGGGCCGGCGGCGACGGCGGCACCGCCGGGTCGTGGTACGGCGACGGCGGCGACGGCGGCGACGGCGGGGCCGGGGTGGCCGGCACCATCGGCAATGTCGGCGGGGCCGGCGGGGCCGGCGGCAACGGCGGCAGTGCGGGCGCATTCGACTTCTTCGGCGACGGCGGCGACGGCGGCAACGGCGGGGTCGGCGGCGAGGGTGGCGCTGGCGCCACCGGCGCCACCGGCGCGACCGGTGTGAGCGGGGTCGACGACGGCGCCGGCGGCAACGGCGGTGACGGCGGGGTCGGCGAGAACGGCGGCGCGGGCGGCGCCGGCGGCGACGCCGGCACGGGCGGCATCTTCGGCCACGTCGGCGTTAATGGCAACGGCGGCGACGGCGGCGTCGGCGGTGACGGCGGCGCCGGCGGCAACGGCGGTGTCGGCGCGGCCGGTGTGACCGGTGTGGCCGGCGCGGGCGGCGTGCTCGGCGACGGCGGCGACGGCGGCAACGGCGGCACCCCGGGCACTGTGGGCGGCCTCGGCGGCGCCGGCGGCGCGGCCGGCACCACCGCTGGCGGCGGCGGGGTCGCGGGCACCACGGGCGCTAACGGCGTCGCCAGCGACATCGGCGGCAACGGCGGCGCCGGCGGCGTCGGCGCGCCAGGCACCTTCGCCGACGGCGGCACCGGCGCGGGCGGCCTCGGCGGCGACGGCGGCAACGGCGCGGCCGGCTTCACCGACAACGGCGGCGCCGGCGGCGCCGGCGGCCAGGGCGCCGAAGCCACCGTCACCAACCCCACCGCCGGCGCTGGCGGCCTCGGCGGTGACGGCGGCAACGCCGGCAGCGAAGGCGACGGCGGCAACGGCGGCGCGGGCGGCGAAGGCGGCCAGGGCAACACCGGCGCCAACGGCGAAACCTCCTCGACCGGCGACGGCACCGACGGCAACACCGGCGGCAGCGGCGGGCTCGGCGGCAACGGCGGCAACGGCGGCGAGGCCGGCACCCTCAGCGGCAACAGCGGCGACGGCGGCGACGGCGGGGCCGGCGGCACCGCCGGCAGCGGCGGCAACGGCGGCGACGGCGGATCGGGCAGCGCACTCCACCCGCTCGGCGGCAACGGCGGTGACGGCGGCAACGCCGGCACCGGCGGCACCGGCGGCAACGGCGGGCTGGCCGGCGTGGTTCCCACCACCAACACCACCGGCGTCGTGGGCGTCGACGGCAACGGCGGCAACGGCGGCGCGGACGGCACCGGCGGGGCCGGCGGCAACGGCGGCGCGGGCTGGAACCCGGCCGCCTCCGCCACCGACGGCGCCGGCGGCAACGGCGGCCTCGGCGGCAACGGCGGCGCCAGCGGCCAGGGCGGTTCCGGCGGCTTGGCCGGCGGGTCCACCGGGCACGCGGGCGGGGCCGCCGCGTACGGCAACGGCGGCGTGGGCGGCAACGGCGGCGCCGGCGGCGACGGATACGGCACCACCACTGCAGGAGTCGGCAACATCGGCGGCAACGGCGGCGACGCCGGCAACGGCGGGATCGGCGGCGCCAGCGTCACGGACGAAGGCTTCGGCAACGGCGGCGCCGGCGGCGTGGGTGGTCTAGGCGGCAACGGCGCGGACGGCGCTACTCCGCTGAGCGCGGCCGGCACCGGCGGCGCCGCGGGCACCGGCGGCAACGGCGGGGCCGGCGGCAACAGCGGCAACATGGGCGGCAACGGCGGGGCCGGCGGTGCGGCCGGTGACGGCGGCGTCGGCGGCAACGGCGCGCCCGGCTTCCAGACCATCGCCAACGAGGACCCCTTCGCTGCCGGCAATGCCGGCGGTGACGGCGGGGCCGGCGGCGCGGCCGGCAACGGCGGCGCCGGCGGTGACGCTGTGGGCACCCTCGACGCCGGCAACGGCGGCGCCGGCGGCGCGGCGGGCACCGGCGGCGCCGGCGGCAACGGTGCCATCGGCTCCAACGCCTCCGGCGTCACCGGCACCGGCGCAGCCGGCGGCAACGGCGGCAGCGGCGGCACGGGCGGCGCCAGCGGCGACGGCGGCAACGGCGGTTACGGTGCGCTCACCGGCAACGGCGGTGACGGCGCGGCCGGCGGTGTGGCCGGTCACGGCGGCACCGGCGCCGACGGCGGCAACGGCCTGGGCGACGGCGCCGGCGGCAGCGGCGGCAACGCCGGCAACGGCGGCGACGCCGGCTTCGGCGGCAACGGCGGCAACAGCGGCGCCACCGGCGGTGAAGCCGGCAGCGGCGGCGCCGGCGGCACCGGCGGGGCCACCGGGGCCAGCGCCGGCAACGGCGGCGCCGGCGGGGTCGGCATCACCGGTGACACGTCCAGCGGCGCCGGCGGGGTCGGCGGCGACGGCGGCACGGCAGGCACCGGCGGCCACGGCGGCAACGGCGGCGAGGGCCTCGGCAAAGCCAGTGACGGCGGCGCCGGCGGGGCCGGCGGCAACGGCGGCGCCAGCGTCCACGGCGGCAGCGGCGGCGCGGGCGGCGCCAGCGGCGGCACAGGCATCACGGGCGGCAACGGCGGCGACGGCGGCACCGGCGGCACCGGCGGCGGCAGCGGCTACGGCGGCGCCGGCGGCGAGGCGGCCGGATCGGGTAACGGCGGCGCCGGCGGCGCCGGCGGCGACATCGGCGCCAACGGGGCCGGTGGCCACGGCGGTGTCGGCGGCGCGGCCGGCCCCGAGCTCACGGCCGGCGGCGCCGGCGGTGACGGTGGCCACGGCGGCGGCATCAGCGAGGTGGCCGGCGCGGGCGGTGTCGGCGGCTACGCCGCCTCCGAAGGCGACGGCGGCATCGGCGGGGCCGGCGGCAACGGCGCCGACGCGGGCGCCGGCGGTGACGCCGGCGCAGGCGGCGCGGCCAGCAACACCGTCAGCGGCGGCGACGGCGGCGTCGGCGGCACCGGCGGTAACGCCGGCGCGGCCTCCAGCGGCGGCCTCGGCGGCGGCGGCGGCGACGCCGGTATCGCGGGCACGGCCGGCAACGGCGGCGCCGGCGGCGCCGCGGGCACCGGCGGCGTGGGCGGCACCGGCGGTGTCGGCGGCGCGGCGGGCACCAGCTCCGGAACCGGCGCAGCCGGAACCGCCGGGGCAGGCGGCAACGGCTCGGCAGGTGCGGCAGGCGGTAGCGGCGGTGTCGGCGGCTCGTCCACCAGCACCAACGGCACCGGCGGCACCGGCGGCAACGGCGCGGACGGCGGCATCGGCGGCAACGGCGGCGCCAACGGCGTCGGCACCGCGGGCACCACAGCGCCCGCCCTGGGCACCGCGGGCGGTCCCACCGCCGGCGCCCCAGGCGCCCCGAACGTCGGCGACACCGGCGGGGCGGGCGGCGCCGGCGGAACCGGCGGCACCTTCGGCACCGGTGCTCCCGCACCGGCCAGCTGACCGGCAGCAGAAAACACAAGAGAGAGGCCCGCTTCGGCGGGCCTCTCTTTTGTGTGGGACCTCCCAGCGGCGACCGGCCGATAACCCCTCGCCACGGCCCGGGCCCGCCGTGCCCCACCCCGCCGTCGACACGACGACGCCGACGTGCCCGGTCGACCACGTACACGAACTGCGCCAGCGGCCACTCCCACCGCGCTCACCGAGATTGCCCGCCGAAGCTCATCGGCATTGCCCACCGGTTTGGCCTTGGCCGACAGCCGCGGGCCTTTTTGAAGCGGCCAAGGATCTCGGCTGCGCCGGTTACGACGCACTCGCCGCCGCGCTGGCTGCGTCGCCGTGGGCGCCCACCACGCAGGACGCGCTGCGCCGAACACTCGACGTCCAGCGACAGCTCGCCTCCCACGGGCATCACCGCCGGCCGCTGCGCCTCGTCGGCGCCAAAGCCAACGGTGACGTCGCGATTGCGCGAGCGCTGGGCGGAGTTCACCGGGAAGTCCGATCATCGGCGCGACGCTCGGCTGATCAGCTCCCCAGCGTCCGCCGCCGTCACTGCGCGTGCGACTCAGACGATCGGCATCTGCCCCGGCGCGTGCCGCACTTCGTCGAGTTCTGCCGCCGATAGCCGGATCTCGGGCGCGTACCGGCGCAACCGGTCGGCGGCCACGGTGCGGATCTCCTCGGTGACGACCCAGCCGCCGCCGGAGGCGACGCGAACGCGACGCACCCAGCCGGGGCGTTCGACGCTGGCCAACGGCAGCACACAGATCAACTCGGGGGCCACCGGCGCCGAACGGCGCCTCGCGCGGCGAGACCGACAGCGTTGCGCCCCAAAGGTTTTGGCCTGCAAATCGGCGGGAATTCGTAGCGTCCCGCCGGGTCTTGCCGGCTGTTGCCGCGCGGGCGCTTGCGGATCAGACCGGCGGTGGTTCAATCCGTTCGATCGGGTTGATGCGATCGATGGACCGGTCGAAAGAGGCTACCTTGATGACCCCGGCGCTCTCGGCGCACGCGACAAGGTATGCCTCCGCGAAGTCGATCCGGTCAGTCTCGTAGACCTCGACCGCACGCAAAAGAAGCGCCGGGTCCACGCAGGCAATGAAGTCGAATGCGATGAGCGATCTCGTGGCTTCGGCAACTTGGTCGCGGGCCGTTCGGTGAAAGGACTCCAACACGTACACCGTCTCAGCCACGACGAGGTCAGTGAGCAGTAACTCTTGCCCGGTCCCGAGGTACGCAGTCGCGCCGGCCGCCATCTCAGGCGGGTCGCCCGTCAGATGACGCGCAAGGACGTTGGTGTCAACGATCGCGGTCAACGGCGGTCTGCAGCTCGAGCGGCCCGGCTGCGGCGGATCACCTCATCCCACGCGACATCCCACGCGACGTTGCGTTTCGCCGCCGGGACACGGACAGTTCCGGCCAGGGTGAGGAAGTTCGGCGTCCGGGCCAGCACCGCTCGATTGCCTTCCACCCGGAAGATCACGTCGTCGCCCTGGCGTACCGGTGGTTTCGAGAGGGCACGCTGCCGGTTCCGGCGGTGCGGGTGAATGAGCGCACGGTCCTGGTGTCGCCTGACGTGGCGCCGGGTTCACCGGCTCCGGCGTTCGGGTTGTATGCGCGGGTCTCCTCGCATGATCAAAAGGCCGACCTGGATCGTCAGGTGGCGCGGCTGACGGGGTGGGCCGCTCAGGCGGGTGGAACGGTGGCGCGGGTTGAGGCCGAGGTTGGATCCGGGATGAACGGGTCACGCGCAAAGGTACGGCGGCTGTTGGCCGACCCAAAAGTGACCGTCGTGGTGGTCGAGCACCGGGATCGATTGGGGCGGATGAACACTGAGCTGGTGGAGGCGGCGCTGGCGGCGCACGGTCGCCGGTTGGTGGTACTCGACGACAGTGAGGTCGACGACGATCTGGTGCGCGACATGGTGGAGGTGCTCACACGTTTCTGTGCGCGGCTCTATGGTCGCCGCAGTGCTCGAAACCGTGCGTTGAAGGCGGTTGGCTGCGCGCAGCGTGATATCGGCCCGAAGGCGGTTGTCGGTGCCGGGAGCAAAGATAACGGCCGTGAGTAAACGTGCGTTGCGGCGGATCGGTGATCCAGTGGCGGCGGCCGGGCCCGCCGGTGTTCGGGTGCGCACCCGGCTGCACCTGACCGAGGAGGACGCTGCAGCTCGACAGCAAGCCAGAGGAGCCACCAGAGACCGATCGTGGCATGAGCGAACGCCACCGGTGGATGCCGAACTACATCACCGACCTCTGCCGGCGGATGGAGTACTCGGCTTTTCCCGAGCACGAGCTCGTCGACGCCGACGGTGTGTGCGTCGCACGGGCGGACGTGTGTGTGGTGCCCGCCAACATGGTCTTTGAGGTCCAGCAGCGCAACACAGATTTCAAGGGCCGGACGGCCGCACGCGTTAAAGGTGGTGCGGTGCAGACAGTTTGGATGCTGTCGCATGATGCGAACGCAAAGGGATGTGTTAAGGCACTGTTCTCGCTGCCGGCGGCGCGGTTCAAGGTGCTCGATCGCCGGCTGCCGCGAAAAGAGCAGTGGGAGCGCGAGTTCGAGCCGTGGCTGGACAGTGCGGCGCTCGACGAGTTCGCGGTGGTCGGTGTGTGATCCAGACGCGACGGCCCTCCAGGACCTCACGCAGAAACACCTGCAGGTCCAGCTTGCACGTGCGCAGATAGGGCGGCTCGTCAATCAGCTGCCACGTCGTCGCCCACAGGCCAACGCCTCGCAGGGCACCGATCACGGCACCGCGGGCCCGGTGTTCGTCGCCGGCGCGCCGGTCAAGGGCGGCTTCTACGGCGACGAGCCCAGCCTGACCGACCTGGACCACGGCGATCTCAAACCCACTACCGACTTCCGTGACGTGTACTACGAGCTGTTGACGCAGACGCTGCAGAGCGACCCAGACGCCGTCGGTCGGGAACGGCCGGCGCGCTGGGCTTCCTCTGATCTGATCTGAGCGACGGCCTTCGGTCTGAATCTCGCTACACCGGCTTCGCCAGCTCCGCCACCCGCGCCCGGGTCGCCGCCCACAACGTCCCCGGCACCGTGCGCAGCTGCGGATGCCGGGTGGCCAGCTCGACGTCCACCGGCCGCGGCGCACCGAGTCCACCGCCGGGCGCCACGGCCGGCGGTACCGGCCGGCCCAGCAGCCCGGCGATCTGGGCCGCCCACTCGGCCTTCGTCACGGCCTCCACCCCGACAGCGTGATAGATCCCCGACACAGCTTCCGACGTGATGATCCCAGCGGTCAGCCGGGCGACGTGGGTCACCGGAATCGGGAAGCGCCGTCGCCGATCGACGGCCAGCGGTGCACCAGCCAGGGCCGCACGCACCGCGTCGGCGACGAAGTCTTTCGAGCCGAACAGCAGCGGCAACCGCAGCACCACGTTGCAACCGCAGCCCAAAACCAGCTGTTCGGCCTCGGCCTTGTGGCGGCCGTAAACCTGCAGCGGCGCCACCGCGGCGTCTTCGAAATATGTTCCGGCGCTGCCGAACACATAGTCCGACGAGTAGTAGATAACCCGGCGCCCGGTGCGTGCCGCCACCGCGGCCACCCGCTGCACCCCGGCCACGTTGGCCTCATACGATGCCGCCGGGTCGCGCTCGCAGCGATCCGGATCGGCGATCGCGACGGCGTAGATCACCACACCCGGATCAGCCGCCGCGATGCACGCCGCCACTGCATCGTCGTCGCCGACGTCAACCTCGCTGCGCGTCAACCCGTGGACCGAGAACCCGTATCCGGGCAGTAGATCGCACAGCGCGGCGCCGACTCGTCCGCCGGCACCGAGCACCAGCACATGAACGGTCATCACAGATCGAGCTCAGCGCGACACCGTGATGCGGCCCAGCCAATCGGCGACCGCTTCCGAGCCGGGCCCGTCGATGTGTTCGCACGACACGGCCTTCGCGCGTTCACTGGCCGCGCCCACTGCCACGCCGTAATGGGCAAGCTGCAGCATCGGGGCGTCGGAGTCACTGTCCCCGAACGCAACGACGTCGGCCGGGGTGATCTGCAAGCTCCGGCACAGCTCGGAGACCGCGATCCCCTTGTCGATGCCGCGGGCCTGAATGTCGCAGCAGTCCCAGCCGCTGGTCACCGCGGTCAGATCGTCGCGAACGGCCAGCTCGTCCAGCACGTCCGCCCGGGCCGACGTGCTGCCCCGACACATCACCTTCAGCACCGATTCACCGAGCAGCTGCGCCAATGCGTCGGGAGTCCCGCGCTCGTCGGCGGTCAGCCCGGTGACCTGCTCCTCGTGATCGGTGGCCGCCGCGGGCGCGACCGCCAGCCAGCGCGACGGCTGGTAGACGTTGACCGCGCCGCCGGTGTCGGCGAATGTGCGCAGCGCCCCGGTCAAGCGGGCATCCACCACGAAGGTTTCGGCGATCAGCTGCCGACCGCAGTCGCGGACCACCACCGCGCCGTTGAATCCGATCAGATGCGCGGCGACATCCAGCTGCCGCGCGAGTAGCTGCAGTGAGCCGATCGGCCGCGAGCTGGCGAAAGCCAGCTGCAGACCGCGGTGCCGCAGGTCGCGCAGCGCCTCCGCGGTGCGCGCGGAGAGCGGGGTGTAGGCGTCCAGCAGCGTGCCGTCGATATCGAGCACGACCAGGCGCGCGCGAACATCAGCCACCCCAGGCCCGACTAGCTGTCGAATCGCCACTCAGTGGCGCCCCGGTCGGTGCTTCGGTTCAGGGCACGGCGGTACAGCTCCTCGGAGTCGTCTGGCTCGGTCGCGAGGCGCTCCAGCACCTCGGCCAGCCGCAGCGCTCCGATGACGTAGATGGCCACCGAGACGTTCGGGGATGCGCAGGGGTGGACGTGGAACGGCATGTCCGAGCAGAAGTGCATGGCCTCGTTGAACAGGATGCGCGACTCGACCCGTCCGAAATCCGTGTGCAAGATATCGGCGATGCTGCCCCGCATCAGCTGATGCAGCTCGTTGTAAACGTCTTCCAGCCGCGGCGATGTGAGGGTGAGCTCGACGACGGCCGTGTCACCGGCCACCGAGTGGCTCACCTGGTGCCGACCCTCGTGCAGCAGGTCGTAATGCCCGTTGTAGCTGTGGGACAGTTTGCCCAGGTCATAGTAGATGTCGCAGACCGGGTAGCCGCGCGGATCGACCAGCCAGAATTTTTTCGACTCCTGGTCGTAAAGGATGTTCTCCAAGTGCAGATCGCCGTGGATATACGGCGACACACCCTCCGGCGTGAGTTCGGCGACCGCGTTGGCGTCGTGCTCCAGCTGCAGCAGCATTGCCGGGACATTGGGAATGACCCGCCCGTTGACTTGCAGCCGGCGGCTGCGTATCAGCGGGCCGAAATCCGGATCCAGGTCGACGGTGACCGCAAGCCGATTCCACACCCTGGTGAAGTGGTAATCCCGCAGGTAGTTCGCCGGTGTCGCACTCGAATGCTTGCGATACGCCTGGCTGTATTCGTAGTCGAGCACCTGTTCGAGCACTGACGCGGCGTGCCGCGGGGTGATCTGGAGGTTCAGCAGCAGGTCGCGAAGGCTCGGGTGACCGACATACTCCAGCCCAAGGCGGGCGGAATGGGCTTCCACATCAGAGAACAGCATCTCGGGGTAGCTGTCGCGCAGCGCTCTTGGAAGGCGGGCGTAGAACCGTGCCTCGTCGCGCAGCTTCATCGAACCGCGACCGGTGGCTTGCTTGCGAAAGTACGGCTGTACACCGGATTTCGCGAACGATCCGCCGACGCGAATCGCATCGTTGGCCGTGATTCCTTCAAAGTCGTACCGGTGCAACTTTTTAATGTCGGTGAGCTTGCGCAGGCTGTCCTCGAAATCTCGGTGGTTTCGGTGATTGAGCCGCAACAAATCAGCCCGTGCCAGCCGGGCGGCGATTATCCGGCCGTCGACGCCGGAGTTCCATGCGATGAAATGCGCCGGGAGCCGCGCTGACCGCAACGTCAGCAGCCGAATCACCGACGGTGTCAGTTGCCCCTCGGAGCAGATCACCACCACGTCGTCCGGGGCATGGCCGTCCGGTATTCCGCCCTGATCCTGAAAGCGGTCCAACACGTCGTTGAGATCGTCATCATCGCCCAGGTCGATCACCTGATCGATGCCGTACCACTGCAGCCAGGTCCGGGTGGTTTCGGTCAGATCGTCCAGATCGTCGCCGACACACCCGCGGTGCCGCTCGCCCACGATTATCCCGAGCATGCGCAGGCTGCGTCGAGCACCCGGACGGAGACCGGATTGATCACGGTTGTCTCATCCTGTTCCCGCAAGCCGACGACAGCGGAGATGGGGAGATAGTTGAGTGCCGTTCCCGCCCAGGGCATGGGCTCGCGACGACCAATCGGCTTGCGAACGTTTACTCCCAGGACAGAACCGTACCAGCAGGGAGCCAAACACTCTTCATTGCTGCCGGTCTGGCGCGATGGCGTCGGCGACGGCCCGCTGGATGCGCGCGACGTCCGCGCCTGACAGAACGCACAGGAAACTTTCTTGAAATTTGATAATCTCTCAGCCGTCGCTCAGCTACAGTTGGGGCGGTATTGGGTCCATGTGCACTGGGGGCAGGTCATGCAACGCAATCTCGTTCCCTACGCAACCCCCGACATCTCGCAGGGCCTCAGCACGCTGTTCAGCGACCTGTCGACCGGTGCCGCGAACCCGGGACCAACCCGATCTCGCTGCTCAGCGAGGGCGCGCTGGGGTGCTTAGCAGCGCCGATGCGTCCAATGCAGCGTCCACCGCCGTCACCGACAACGTCGAATCGGCGCTGCGCAGCGGCGACTCCACGGCCATGACCGACCTGGAAAACGCCGGCACCACGGTGCTGTACGCCTACCTCAACGGCTACCCGGACGCCGTCGGCTCCGGCAACGACCTGTCCCCGGATTCGGCCTACTCACCAACACCGCCGACGGCGCGGCCACCGGCCAGCTCGACGGTCTTGCGCAGGTCAGCAACACCATCGCCGACGAGGTGTCGGCGCTCGGTGGCAGGGATTTGACGACCAGCCCCACCGTGCTGGGACCGGGCACCCTGGACCTGTCGGTCAACGTCGACTCGCTGCTGAACACCCTGGGCACGCGTCTTCCATCCAGTCGAAGTTCTCCCTTGCAAGAACCTAGCACACATGCTATATAAAAACCTATGTCAGGTCGCACAGGTGATCTGATCGAATCTTAGGAGGTCAAGGTGGCCGGCAGCGGCGAAAAGAGGCCCTTTAGCGCCTAACCGCGAGGACCGGGCGGCGGTCGCCTTCAGGTCAAGGAGGTGAGAAAGATGACCACCGACACCCTGACTGATGCTCTGCCGCAAGAGGCGGAGACGATTGTGCGGGCTGAATGGATGCGCCTGCTCTACGCCACCCCACCGAGCCAGCATCAGGTCACCCCAGCTTGCGCCGAGATGCCCGCCGCCCGGCCCCGCCCTCCGCAGGTCGCCACCTGTACCGCAACGCGTGATCGGCCCGGCGCTGCGCGACCCCGTTATCGAAAACAGTGGCCTGCCGGCGGGCGGTCGAGTCGACCAGTTCGACCAGTGTGGCCCACACAACGGTCTCCTCCGCCGTCGCACAACCGACCTCGTTCGAAGCGAGTTGCCGAACAACGGAGGTGATGTCCCTAAGCGATGAACACGAGCTGGCAGTGACTCGCGTGCCGCCCACAGCTACCCCCATTATTAAGCGCCCGACGCAGGCCCTGGTCTGCGTGCGCACCGCCACCGATGTGGCGCCCCAAGAAGAGTGGGCCGTGCGTGATGTCACCGCACAGTCCGGCTAGGCCCCGCTGCCCCAATTCGTTGCTCTCCCTCGGCAGCGGGGCTCGCTGTCCCGCAGTAGGCGCTACTGGTAGTGGTGGTCGCTTCGGGAAAGTTTCGGTGTTAGCCGAAGCCAAGATCCTGCGGCCCCGATGGTGGGCTGCTGGGTCATGGCATGCGCGGGAACCGCCCGCGTGATCGTCCCGCAGGGCGGTTCCCACCCTCGCGAGCCGCACTACCGCAGTGATGAAAAGTTTGGGATATATCTGTTCTTCAATGGGCGTTGCGTCGATGAGCGCTGAGTCGCCGAACCAGGATCTGTACGGCTTCGCCCTTGAGTTACGCAAGTTGGCCTACACCATGCCGCCCGGCTGTGAAGACCCGCTCGTCCGCTTGAGCGAGCGGACGGTGCACCATGCTCTACAACAGTCAGCGGCCGCGGGTCGACCACGATCGCGGACGGGGGTAGCTGTCGCCCGGCGTGGGGTCGCCTTAGAAACCGAACGAAACTGATTGTTTCGAAGGCCCGTAAGGGGATCGATCCCCTTACGGGGCGGCGCCGCGGAGCCCTTGCCACGGTCAACCGACTGGGGCTAGCGTCGCTGCGCCATGATCTCGGTCTGCCAGCGCTGCCCGGGCGGAACCACCACCCGCCAGTTCAGCGACCCAGGCACTCCCTTCGTTCTTCCCGGCGGCACTGTGATCGACCGCCGGTTTGCGGTCGGCCTTCAGTTTGGCGTTAAGCAGCTTCAAGGCGGTGTAGCCGGCTTGCAGCTGGCTATTTTTGGTCTCTAGGTCCAGAATCTGCGCAATCCCGGCGAGGTTGACGCCTTGGTCGACCAGTTCGGTGATCCGCTGCAGGCGCTGCAGATCGTTGTCGCTGTAGCGACGGGTGCTCCCAGCGGTGCGAGCCGGGCTCAGCAGTCCGCGGCGCTCATAGAGAAGGCCAAGCCGCGGCGCATCGAGATCAGCCACGACGGCCAGCAGACAGCGATCAACGCCTAACAGCCGTAGGGCCGACGTGTCACTCGATGACGAGGAGGTGATGCGCCGACAGTCCAAACCCACGCGGTGAACCCTCGTGCCGTCCACAAATACTGCGACGTATTCGACACGCGACAGACGCACCCCGGTTGGCCGGCATGCTCCTGGCCTGCTACGGCCCCACCGCCCGGGGCAAGGTCAACGCCGCCGCCGCCGAATACGCCGGCGTCACCGCGGGCACGGTGCGCCGCTGGATCGCCGGCGGCAAACCCGCCCGCCGCCGCGCGACATCCTGCCCGCCGGCGCGGATCGCCCGCCTGCAGCGCGGACCCGACCTCGCCGAACACCGCAACCAGCAGCGCCACGCACACGCCCTGGCCGCCATCGACAGCCTCGCCGCCGGCCGACCGCCCCAACCCGGCTGGCGCAAACAAGGCTGGCTTGATCAGCACACCGTCGCCATCATCGCGATCCACCAAAAACCTTGGCGCCAAGTGGTGGTCACCAAAGCCAACGATCGCGCGCTGGCCGAACTCGCCCGCCGCGGCGTCATCATCGACACGATCAAAACCCCGACCAGGTTTCACGCTGTGGCGCTGGCCCACACCGTGATGGCCCGCCAGCAAGCCTGGCGGGTGCATCCCGCCGCCGACCAGCTGGCGACCGGCCGCACACAGGTGTGGATGAACGACGCCCCACCAGTCGACCTGGCCGCCCTGGCCGCCAGCATGCGCCGCTGATCGCGGCCGGCCGACACGCGGGATAGCTGTGTCCGCGGGCGCGTGGCCGCCTCGGCTAGCGTGGGGCAGTGGCCCTAGAGCCGGCGAGCTGAGGCGAAAACACGGTCACGACAAGCAGCGCTGGAACACCTGTCTTATCGAGGCCCGGGAGTGACGGTGGTGGTGATGACGAGCAGGATCGCGTGGACAGCCGGAAGCACTATCAGGCCATGAACACAGGCGGAGAAGCCACGACCTTGCACCAGCGCCCAGCGTAGGAGATGCAGTGGAGCGCAGCGGAATGGTGACGATGTGGTAAGCGGGCCGTCAGTGGTGATATTGACGGGTGCGGGCATTAGCGCCGAGTCAGGTTTGTCGACGTTTCGTGGCCCGGACGGATTATGGGCGGGTGAGCGGGTCGAGTCTGTAGCAACGCCAGAGGGGTTCGCTGCTGACCCTGCGCGTGTGCAGCGGTTCTATAACCGATTACGCGGCCAGCTTGGCGAGGTGCATCCGAATCCGGCTCATGAGGCGCTGGCTCGGCTGGAATGTCATCTGGGTTCGAGGATGCTTCTGGTGACTCAGAATATTGACGATCTTCATCAGCGCGCGGGAAGTACACGACTGACGGCGATGCACGGCGAGTTGAAGAAGATCCGTCATGTTGAGACCGGTGAGGTATTGGACTGGCCTTACGACGTCAAGGAATCGGAGACGGTCTGGCGCCCGCATGTGGTGTGGTTCGGGGAGCGAACTATCGGTCTCGATGTAGTTATGGAGAAGCTGACCGCCGCGAGTGTGTTCGCCGCGGTTGGTACCTCGGGGACGGTATATCCCGCCAGCAGGTTTGCTGAGATCGCTAAAGCTGCAGGGGCGGTGACAGTGGAGATCAACCTGAATGCCACTGGCTCTGTGGGATACGACTACGCCTGGGTCGGGCCGGCCAGCCAGCTGGTTCCGGAATTGGTGGATCAGATCATCACGACGGGTTCGATCACTTCGGGCAGTCGCCAGACGGGGCACCGACTAATGGCCGATTAGGTGTCGAAATATGAAGGGGGAGCGCATGTCTGGAGAACGCCGCCCGGCTCCGCAATCTCATCAAAGACTGACGGTGGCCGGCTGGCCGTGTCCGCGGGCGCGCGGCCGCCTCGTGGGGAAATTGTCACAGGAAAGGGGCCCCATGGGCGCGAACACGTCGTGGGACATCGGCGGCGCGGCGGTCGGCGAGCTGTGCCGGCTGACGGTGATGCCGGCGTCGGCGCGGCGCGCGCAGGTGGCCACCTTGCTGCGGTGCGCCGGCGCTCGCGTGCGCGTGGTGGCGGGGCGAAGCGTGTTGAGCGCCGAGCTCGACGACGAGCGCACCGCGGCGCGGCTGCGCGCCGACCTTGCCGCCGGCTATGGCTGTCAGGCCGCTATCCGGACCCGGCCGCGCCCGCCGCGGCATGTGGTGGGCGTGAGCGGAGACGGTGAGTCGCTGGCGCGGCGGGCCGGCCTCCTCGACGCGCACGGGCGTCTGGTGCGCGGGTTGCCGGCCCAGCTGGTCGGCGGGCAGATCGCCGCCGAGGCGGTGTGGCGGGGCGCGTTTCTAGCTTGCGGAAGCCTCGACGAGCGTGCGATCAGGCTGGACTGCCCGACTCCAGAGGCCGCCCTGGCGCTGGTGGGCGCGGCCCGCCGCCTCGGCGTCCGCGCCCGCGCCCGCGACGCAGGCGGCGTCGACCGGGTGACGGTGCGGGGTCGCGAACACATCGCGCTGCTGCTGGCGCGGATCGGCGCCGGTGAGACCGTGCGGGCGTTACAGCAGCGCTGGGCGGTGCGCGGCGCCCGCCCGCGGCAGCCGGGTGAATTCGCCGGCGCCAACCAGGCCCGCGCAACCCAAGCCGCCGCCGACACCGCCGCCCGGGCGCGCCGGGCCCTGGAAATCCTCGGCGACGGTGCGCCCGCGCAGCTGGTCCAGGCCGCCAGGCTGCGCATCGAACACCAGCAGGTCCCGCTGGGTCAGCTGGGCCGGCTGGCCGATCCGCCGCTGAGCAAAGACACCATCAGCGGCCAGCTGCGCCGGCTGATGGCCCTGGCCGACCGCGCCGCCGCGGCCGCGGGCATCCCCGACACCCAATCCCAGGTGGCGGCCGCCGAGCCCAGCGCCTGCCGAAACGCATCTTGATGCGGGCGCGCATTTCAGACGAGTCGATTGAGGAGGCGCTGGCCTCGTACCCATTCCCGATCATCTTCGATCCTGCTGCGCCCCACCGGTGCCGAAGTCGTTGCGTCGAAGGAGCGGCCGCAAGCCGGGTGGGCAGCCCGGGCATCCCGGGTCGACGTTGCGGTTGGTGGATGACCCGGACGAGACCGTGCACCATGAGCCGGGCGCCTGCGTCGGTTGCGGCGCGGATCTGGCGGGCGCTGCGCAAGTGGGGGTGCGGGCGCGTCGAACATCGCATCGCTGAAATGTCCCTCATCCAGCCCCGCGGCACAGCGGGCATTTCTCGCCGACGTCCTCACCGTCACACCGGTCTGCGCATATGACCGATCGGTGGCCGAGCACCATGCCGCTTTGTTGGCCTCCACCGCACGCGAACGCCGGCGACGAGGCCCCCATGACCTCATCGTGGCCGCCACTGCCCGCGTCACTGGCCGCACCATCCTCACTACCGACCGGCACGCGCGGTTTGACGAGCTGCCCGACGTCAACGCGCGCGCCATCGCCAGCCAATTGACGAGGAATTGAAATCGGCGCAGTCGCGACACTGTGTCCGGCAAGCACTTTCATGTCCGGCGCCCAGTGTTGGCTCATCCGTACGGCGCTATGCCTGAAACGTCGCTGCGACAAAAACCGCGGTTTCGATTCCGGCTCAGTTCAATTGGCGCCTCGGTGATGCGCGCCGCGACCCTCTGGCCGCGAAGCCCGCCCAGAAACGACGGGTCTGTGGACAGCTGGCGGCCCTTGTCATCGGGATACGCCAGACTCGGATCCCGATCGCCCGTCGAGCGTAGTCTGCAATCACTCGAGTTCCACCGGGAGGAGGTGCGCTGTGACCGAGCTTGCCCATCTGCCACGTGGATTGCTGAGCCTAGAGCAGTGGGATGCGCTCGAACTCGACGCGACGCGACGGTGGGAGCTCAGTGAGGGGACACTCGTCATGTCGCCGCCTCCGGAACTGTGGCATCAGCGCATTTCGAAAAGGCTTGTCCGCATTCTCGATGATCACCTGCCGGATGGCTTCGAGGCTGTTCCCGGGATCGAGGTGATCACGAGCCCATCGTTCCCGCCGAGCGTCCGTGAGCCTGACATCGTGGTGGTTCCGGATCGCGTGTTCCAGGGACGCCTTGCCCGGATTCCGGCAGCCGATGCTGTGCTCGTCGTCGAGATCGTATCGCCGGGCTCGCGTGGGCGAGACCACGTCATGAAGTCGCACGAGTACGCCAAGGCGCGCATCGCGAACTACTGGATCGTCGATCCCGACGCACCGATTGATGACCGATTTGTCGTCTACCGCCTCGACGGCGAAATCTATCGACAAGTTGCGGCGCTCGACGGAGACCGGGTCCAGGTGCACCAGCCGACAGACATGCAATTTTCGTTGGATGCGTTGACCGGCCACTAGCACGCCTCTTTCGCCTTGAGCGGAACGACGTCACCGAATTCGACGAACGCGCCGGCACTCCAGGGCTGCACACGGTGGCCCCCAGGGTCAGGGCGGAGCGGCGCGCGAGTCTGCTGCCGCCGGACCTGTTCAACCGCTTCGTCAACGACGCGTTCTGGCGCGATCCGAAGAACGTCCCCGAGGGCCTGCAGGTCGTGTGAGGGCTCGTCGAGCTCGAGCGGGCGGTTAGGGAACTGCGGCACCGGGTGATGCGGATGCCAGGCCGACCTCACGGCAACCGTCCAACAGCCGGTGATCGTAGGTGACGAACACGGCAAGTTCCCGCTCGATATGGGCGGCGGCTGCGAGATGAATGGCATCGAGAGAGCACAGAGTGGGCGGGCCAATTGTTTCCGCCAGAGCGATCACCGGTTCGGCGAGCGGAAGGATGTCGAGCCCGTCGAGCAGATAGCGCGCGCGATCAGCCAGGCCCGGTTCCCCGTATCGGGCAACAACTCTCATCAATTCGACCCGGCCAAGCGCGCTGGTCACCGCGTATTCGCCCTGCCCGCTTTGCGCGGTGAGCCAGGTCTGCAGTTCGGGCGTCTCCGGCTCGGCGATGAGCAGCTTGGCCAGGGCCGAGGTGTCCAGGTAGATCACTGCTCGTTGCGTATCTCGTTGAGGACATCGGACAAGGTGCGCTTGCCGTCCCGCGCGGGTGCGGCCGTGACGTCCAGAAGGTTTTGCGGGTGCCGCGCCGGAATCAGGGCACCGGCATCGATCAGTGCTTCGCGAGACCGTGCCGGGGCCTGCACGGGGACGAGTCGGGCTACGAGTCGTCCGTTGCTGGTGACGCCGATCTCCTCGCCGGCTTGCACCCGGGCGAGGTATCGCGATGCGTGCTGCCGCAACTCGCGAACTCCGATTGCCTCCACCCACCTACCGTAGCACGCAATGTGCTACACCGCTGATACTCGCGGCCATGGGAGGGGAATACGACGCCGGATCCAGGATGCTCGCGGCCAGCCGAGCGCTACGCGATCACAGTTGACTGCGAAGGAGCCAGCGCAGCTGTGAACGACAATCCTTGGCGCCGTCCGCGCCGGCGAACCCGGCAAACACCGCCCGGCCGTCGTCGTCTCTGTCGACGACTTACTCGCCGGCATCGACGACGAACTCGTTGTCGTCGTGCCGGTGTCGAGCTCGCTGACCGGCAACCCGTTGCGACCACAGCTGTCACCGAGCGAAGGTGTGGACACAGAAAGCGTCGCGGTCTGCCGCGCCATCCGTGCCGTCGCACGTACCCGCCTATCGCAGCGGATGGGCAGCTTGGCGCCTGAGACGATGCGCCAGATCGAGCGCGCTCTGTCCCTGATTCTGGACATCCAAATCGCTTAAATAAGGCCTTAAATAAGGCCTTAAATAAGGCCTGGTGGAGACAAGCGGGTGATTCTGCGGTGGAAGGCGGCGTGTGGCAGCGTGCGGATGATCGGTTCCGCCGTTGCCCGTGCCATGGCCCTTGGGGTGATTGGCGCCGTGGATAGCCTGGGTAGCACGCGTGCTACCCTCCCGGTGTGGCCAAGCAGATCACCCAGCGGGAGCTGCGCAATAACAGCGGCGACATTATGCGCCGGCTCGACCAAGGCGAGTCGTTCGTCGTGACCAGGAATGGAGTCCCGGTCGGCGAGCTTTCCCCGCTGCGCCGCCATCGATTCGTCAGCGCCGAGGCGGCCGTCGCCGCGTTCAGGGGCGCTCCGCCGGTGGGGTTCGACCGGTTCCGAGCAGATCTCGATCGGGCCGCCAGCCAGGAGATCATGCCCCGTGGCTGAGACTCCTCGACCGTCGCGCGGGCTCATCGACACCTCGGTCGTGATCGATCTGGATCACATCGACGCCGAGCAGCTCCCGATGGAACTCGCCATCAGCGCCCTTACCACGGCCGAGCTCGCCGCCGGCCCGCACGCGACAGCCGACGCCGGCGAGCGAGCACGACGTCAAGATCGGCTACAACGAGCCGAGGCCAGCTTCGATCCCCTGCCGTTCGATAACGACTCGGCGAGAGCCTACGGACGCGTCTACGCCGCGATCGTCGCGACGGGGCGCAAGGCACGTGGCCCGCGAGCCGTCGATCTGTTGATCGCCGCCACCGCCCTGGCCGCCAACCTCCCGCTCTACACGCGCAACGTCGATGACTTCCGAGGGCTTGAACACCTCCTGACCATCGTCGGAGTCTGAGCCGACCGGTTCAGCCGAACACAACACTGGAAACCCGTGATAAACGAGCAGCTATCAGGGGGGCTTCGCCCCGGGGTGGGGGATGGAAATGCGTCGAGTGTGCGGTTTTGTACGCGACACGCCGCGCGCTGGCGTACAGAACCACACACTCGACGCATACCCTTATCCGGCGCGACCGCCGACCAGGGCTTTTGTCGTATTTCCGAGAGAAAGGGGAGTAGTCATGCGAGTCACCGCCGTTGCCACACGCACCGGGGGGTGGTGGGCGGTCGAGGTGCCCGAACTCCCCGGGTTGTTCACGCAGGCACGCCGTCTCGATCAGGTTGCTGCCGTCGTCGCAGATGCCGCGCGCTTGTTGACGGATGTCGCTGTCGAGGTGACAGTCCGACCGGCCCTCCCTGACGACATCCAGTCCGCCGTCGAACGGGTACGTGCCGAAGCCGCCGAAGCCGACGCAGCCCAGCGGCGCGCTGCGGAGGATGTTCGTGGCTTGGTCGCTAGTCTCAGGGCGAAGGGCTTATCGGTCCGAGACGTGGGAACGGTTCTCGGCGTGTCACCGCAACGGGTGTCGCAGCTATCCGCCGGGCGAGTAAGCGCCTGATCCCGTAGCGACCGTATTCACGCTGGCAGCCCCGGCCGGGCACACCACACCCGCGCAGCAGGCCGGAATCCTCGGCATCGAGTCGGGCGATGATACGGCCAGGCGCGCCACGGGCGGAGAGACGAAACGCCTCCCACGACAGTGGGCAGGACCACACCAGGAGTGGTGGTTCAGCCTGTGCCCGTTGCGGCAGTGGATGTTGAAGCAGGAAGCAACCCAACAGCGGCGTAAGCCGCCACGGGAATCCTCGCCCTTCAGGCGGGGAGCACGTCAAGAATTCACGCAGTTGAGCGCCGATGTTTGTAACCTGCCGAAAGCACTTGCCGCCCAGAGTCTTTCGTCATTACGGCATGCATACCGCGTGAGACTCAGACGATCGGCATTTGCCCCAGTATGTGCCGTACTTCGTTGAGTTCTGCCGCCGATAGCCGGATCTCGGGCGCGTAGCGGCGCAACCGGTCGCCGGCCACGGCGCGGATCTGCTCGGCGACGGCCCAGCCGCCGCCGGAAGCGACGCGAACCCGACGCGCCCAGGCGGGGCGTTCGACGCTGGTGAACGCCAGCACACAGATCAACTCGGGGGCCACCGCCGTCGGCGCCGAACGGCGCCTCGCGCGGCCACACCGATAGCGTTGCGCCCCAAAGGTTTTGGCCCCCAAATCAGCGGGAGTTCGTGGTGTCCCGCCGGGTCTTGCCGGCTGTTGCCGCGCGGGCGCTTGCGGATCAGACCGGCGGCGGTTCAATCCGTTCGATCGTATTGATGCGATCGATGGACCGGTCGAAAGAGGCTACCTTGATGACCCCGGCGCTCTCGGCGCACGCGACAAGATATGCCTCCGCGAAATCGATCCGGTCAGCCTCGTAGACCTCGACCGCACGCAAAAGAAGCGCCGGATCCACACACACACAACGGAGTCGAATGCGATCAGCGATCTCATGGCTTCGGCAACGTGGCCGCGGGGCGTTCGGTAAAAGGACTCCACCACCTACACCGTCTCAGCCACGACGAGGTCAGCGAGCAGTAACTCTTGCCCGGTCCCGAGGTAGGCAGTCGCGCGGGCCGCGATCTCAGGCGGGTCGCCCGCCAGATGACGCGCAAGGACGTCGGTGTCAACGATCGCGGTCAACGGCGGTCTGCAGCTCGAGCGGCCCGGCTGCGGCGGATCACCTCATCCCACGCGACATCCCACGCGACGTTGCGTTTCGCCGCCGGGACACGCACAGTTCCGGCCAGGGTGAGGAAGTTCGGCGTCCGGGCCAGCACCGCTCGATTGCCTTCCACCCGGAAGATCACGTCGTCGCCCTCCTTGAGGCCGAGCGCATCCCGCACCGCCTTCGGGACGGTCACCTGCCCCTTTGATGTCAGCTTGGCCGCAGCGTCCATCGCTATTCCTTACTATTCCTTACTATTCCTTACTATTCCTTACTATTCGCTCGAGGTAAGGATACGCGGCGGGAGTCAGGCAACGTCGATGCTGCGAGATTCCCAGCCGAGGGCAACCATGCGGAGCCCACGCCGTCCGTCATGGGCTCAGCGTGGTGCACATCGACGGCGATTACGCCCGCACCGCCGAAGATGCGGCCGCTCACCGCCCACGCCCCACAGCAGCGATGAAACTGTGGCATCAGCGCATTTCGAAAAGGCTTGTCCGCATTCTCGATGATCACCTGCCGGATGGCTTCGAGGCTGTTCCCGAGATCGAGGTGATCACGAGCCCATCGTTCCCGCCGAGCGTCCGTGAGCCTGACATCGTGGTGGTTCCGGATCGCGTGTTCCAGGGACGCCTTGCCCGGATTCCGGCAGCCGATGCTGTGCTCGTCGTCGAGATCGTATCGCCGGGCTCGCGTGGGCGAGACCACGTCATGAAGTCGCACGAGTACGCCAAGGCGCGCATCGCGAACTACTGGATCGTCGATCCCGACGCACCGATTGATGACCGATTTGTCGTCTACCGCCTCGACGGCGAAATCTATCGACAAGTTGCGGCGCTCGACGGAGACCGGGTCCAGGTGCACCAGCCGACAGACATGCAATTTTCGTTGGATGCGTTGACCGGCCACTAGCACGCCTCTTTCGCCTTGAGCGGTCGGGAGGCGACGCAACGGAGGCAAACCGCCGGGTCGTCTATGCGTACGTACCGAGTGAGTACAACGGCGGGATGGCTTCCGTCGAACACAAGAGCCATGGGCGAATCAACCTGCGGGTAGACGCAAACCAAGAGGCCCGTCTGCGCGCTGCCGCGGAGGCGGCCGGCGAGACACTGACGGGCTTCATGCTTTCGGCTGCAGGAGAGCGCGCCACCCACGTCCTCGAAAATGCCGGACGTATCGCCATTAAGAGCGCGGCATTCGAACGGTTCGTCGCTGCACTCGATGCCGAGATTGAGCCGATGCCAACCCTGAGCCGCTACGCCCAAGAGCCAAGCCCGATCCCATTTCGGTGAACGGCGGGAAGCTTCGACCCGTCGAGCTGCTATCCGTCGAGCATCGCCTCGATCGGTTCGACTCCGGAGTCGCCGATCTTGATCGCTGGTTGCGAAACTCCGCGCACATCGCCGCCTTAGCTGGCACCGCAGCCACCTACGTGCTGCGCCGAGGCGACACGGTCGTGGGCTACTACGCGCTGGCGATGAGCGCGGTCACTCACGACCGCGCTCCCTCGCGCCTACGACGAGGGATGCCCGACCCGGTGCCGGCCGTACTGCTGGCGCGCCTTGCGGTCGACCGCAGCGAGCAGGGTCCCTAGACAGAGGCACGGTGGGGTCACCGACGATCAACCGGCCGCAGCGGCCACCCCTACACTTCGGCCATGCGACGCCGATTACGGCCGGACGGCAGACCACGCCGAGCGGTCGGCCGTTCCGCCGTGCTGGTTGGTAGCGGCGGCCTGATGTCTTGGCCACCAACATCTTTCCGGGTGCGACCCGCGCACCAGGTTTAGCAAAATGTGTGCGTTTGACTCACAATGGTTGGGGTGTTCTACTGCGGGCGGACCCGTCGCCGTCTCTGACCAGAGAGGTCGTCATTGTCAGGTCGTCGGTTTGCCCATGTCACCACCGGTATCGTCATGGCCGGCGTCGGCCTGATCGCTGTGCCGCCGACGTTGTCACCGGGACCACAAGCACGCGCGGTCAAGCTCACCAGCATTGACACCGCGGATTCGCCGCTGGGCGACGGCACGGCGTTAGTCGTCGGCCCCAGCGGCATCCCCATCCCTCCGCAGGGTTATGTGGATGCGGTCGACCAGCTCTACCTGGCGCCACGCGGCTTCGACGGCACTCTGCAACCGGTGGACACTCCCGAGGCCTTGTACCCGATCACCGGCGTCAAGAGCTTGCCCTTCGACACCTCGGAGGCCCAGGGCCAACAAATCCTCGACACCGATATCCTGCATCAGATCGCCGGCGGGCACGTGGACGCCGAAAACCCGGTCGTGGTGTTCGGCTACTCCCAAAGCTCGGTGATCTCGTCGGATTTGATGCCGGAGCTCGCCAAGCAAGGCGTGCCCAGCGACGACGTTCATTTCGTGCTGGTGGGCGACGAAAGCGCGCCCAACGGGGGTTCCCTCTCAAGCTTCGACGACCCCGTCGGCGCCGACCCGTCGGTGCCCGCCCTGGGCCTCACCTTCACCGGCGACCAACCCAGCGACCTCTACCCCACCGACGTGTACACCTTGGAATACGACGGCTTCGCCGACTTGCCGCGCTACCCAATCGACGAGCTGTCCACCCTCAACGCGCTTTCCGGCATCACTTTCCAGCACCTCACCTATGCAGATCTGTCCCCCGAACAAATCCAAGACGCAATCCAACTGCCGACGTCGGTGGCCGACACCCTGACCAACTACTACGTGATTCCCGACCAACATCTGCCGCTGCTGGAGCCGCTGCTGTCGCTCGGCCTGAAACCGTTGTATGACCTGTTGGAACCGGACACCCGCATACTGGTGGACCTGGGCTACGGCAGCCTCACCGAAGGCTGGAACCAAGGACCGGCGAACGTGGCTACCCCGGTCGGGTTTTTGCCGACCGATATCAACCTCAGCCAGCTTTTCACCGACTTGGTCAACGGGGCACAGCAAGGCATCACGACCGCGCTCGGCGATCTACACAATCCGGCCGCCGACCAGACCGCGGCGTTGGACGCTCTCTCGCCCTTGGTGGGCGCCGCGCATACCTTGGGTTTCACCGATGCCACCACCCCGTCGCAGCTGCTGGCGAATCCGTCGGAGCTGCTGGAGCTGGCGCGCACCGTGCTCGAGGAGTTCGCCGGTTTCCCGACGTCAAATGCCACATTGGCCTCCTCGCCGTCCGACATCGTCAACGATCTCAGCGGCACGCTCTCGGCCGACTACGCGACGCTGCTCCCCATCGCCGACACCATCAACGCGCTGCTTACCAGCCTCCCGACGGAAGTTGGCAATGTCTTCGCCGACCAACTCCAGGCCGGTGACCCGCTCGCCGGGCTCGCCGACGGGATCGGTATCACCGCAGGATTGCTCCCGTTCGCGCTGGCGTACGCGGTGATCCCACCCGTCGCGGAGAACCTCGGCGGTACCCTGGTCAACCTAGTGGACCTGCTATCGGGGATCTGACCCAACCTGCGCGCAGGGCTCTCAGCCGCTCGGGTCCCCCTCGTCACCGGCGCCGCGAATCGAGGCGAGAGTCGTCTGAAGCCTCTGCGTTAGGTGCGTTGCCGACGCCCACCGACGACCGGCAAAGATCAAGCAGGCCCGGCGCTGTCGTCCTCGCGCCCACCGGTCAACCCGGTCAATAGGGCTGTGATGTGGGCGAGCCCGGCTGCGGTCGTGTCTAGTTGTCCGCGCACATCGGCGAACCCGCTGTCCATCCGGGCCCCCAGGTCGATCAGATCGTCGCGCATGGCGTTGAAGCTCGCAACCGTGGCCTGCCGAAAACCGCGGATCTCGCTGCGCGCTTGTTCGACGTCCCGATCGGCTCCCCCCGCAAGCACTCGCGCGGCAACCTCGTCCTGCCTGGCTTCCTGCAGCTGTTCGGCGAGCTCATCGACACGCGCCTCCGGCGCATCCATTCGGGATTCGAGGTTCCCGGACGGCTCGGTCATGTCGCAAAAGCCTACCGGGATCTCGCCACGAGCGTCTCCGGTGCGCGGACTCGACTGGCCCGCAAGGTGCGCTATTCCACCGGATCGGCGATACGGAACCCAAGCATCACAGCCACCGATTTCATGGTCATGTCGTGCGTGGTGATAACAAGGTCATCGAGGCCGGAACGCAACGCCGACGCGAGGTGAATGGCGTCGAGCGTGCGAATGTGAGGGATGATTGCTTCCGCTTCCTGCAAAACGGCGTGGTCGAGCGGGATCGTGTCGATGTAGTCCAGAATCTGGTCGCGGTCGGCGACCGGCAAGCTCTCCCGTCGCAATACGCGAGTGATCTCGGTGCGGAGGATGCGTGAGGAAACGACGCGATCAGCGTCTCTGCCGGTCGTGCTGTCGAACCATCGGGCCGCTGACGGCGAATGGGCGAGCATGATGCGCACCGCGACCGAGCTGTCGAGGTAATGGTGAGTCACCACAGGCCCTTTTCTTCGTTGAGAAGCTCATCGATTGTCGATGCCGTGGTGAGGTCGTGGCGGGCGATTGTGCGGGTACGTGCGGGTCCGTTTGCCTTCCGGGGAATAAGGGCTGCCGACGAGACCGCGGGAAGGATCGTGCCGATCCGGCGGTTATGGCGGGTCAGCGCGTACGGCTCGCCCCCTTCGAGGCCGGCGATCATTGGAGCAGGATTCTGGCGCAGCTCACCGACGGAGATGGACTTCATGCGGCCAAGATACCAGCGAATTATCTACTTTTGTCTACTTTGTTCGTTCGTAAACCGCATCGCCAGTCGCCAGACCTCACCGCGGCGCACAAAAGCGCGCCGGGGTCTCGATGCGAACGCCTTCGGGTATGAACAAACGTGGAGCGGTTGCCGGACCCCGCGTGCGGGCGGAACGGGAGTAGCCCATAATCGCTCCGGGGATGAGAAGACGATCTGTGGATCCGCTGACGCTCTCGGCCGAAGCGTTTCATCCTTGACCGAAGGTTGACCGCGAAGGAGCCAGCGCTGAGATGAATGACAACCCGCGTGCCGATGTGGTCACTCGCCAGTACGAGCGCTACCGGTACCCGCAACCGATCGAGGACCTGGAAGTTTGGCTGGCCAACAACTGGGAGTGGTACGACCCCAGCCACGCGCACCGGGTTTTCTGGCCGGACCGGGAATACCAGCCCGATCTTGACATCTTGATCGCGGGCTGCGGCACCAACCAGGCGTCGGTTTTCGCGTTCATGAACCCCGACGCCAAAGTGGTGGCGATCGACATCAGCCAGCCCTCGCTGGATCATCAGCAGTACCTCAAAGACAAGCACGGGCTGTTCAACCTGGAGTTGAACCTGCTGCCGATCGAGGAGTTACCCTCACTCAACCAGGATTTCGACCTGGTCATATCGACCGGTGTGCTGCATCACCTGGCCGACCCGCAGGTGGGAATGAATGCGGTGGCCAGTTGTTTGCGACCCGACGGCGCCATGGGCATCATGTTGTACGCGAAGTACGGGCGATTCGGGCTCGAACTGCTGCAGCAGTTCTTCCGCGACTTAGGTCTGGGCCAAAACGAGCCGTCAATCGCTCAGGTGCGGGAGACGCTTTCGTTGCTGCCCGCCGCTCACCCGGTGCAAAGCTATTTGAACATGGCGCGGAATTTGCAATCCGATGCCGTGCTGGTGGACACCTTCCTGCACGGCCGCGAACGCAGCTACACCGTCGACGACTGCATCGACCTGGTCACCACGGCCGGGTTGGTGTTTCAGGGCTGGTTCAACAAGGCGCCGTACTATGCGCACGAACTGTTCGCACGTCCCAACACGATTTATCCGGCCATAAATGCGTTGCCGGAACCGGCGCGGTGGTCGGCGATCGAACGTCTGCACACAGTGAACGCCTGCCACTTCTTTATGGCGTGTCGCCCGGAGCGACCGAAAGAGTCCTACACGATCGACTTCTCGACGCCCGACTGCCTGGATTACGTGCCGTTGATGCGGATGCGGTGCGGCCTGTCCGGCAACGAAATATTCCGGTCGGACTGGCGGGCAACGCTGAACTCCGCCCAGTTGCCTTTCGTCCAGCAGATCGACGGCCATCGCACGATCCGAGAGATCGCCGCCTCGATGCACAGCGGGCCGTCAGCGCGGGGCAGCGTGGCCGACGTGGAGAAATTCGCCCGCAAGCTGTTCCAGGCGCTGTGGCGCCTCGATTTCCTGGCTATGTCGCTGAACTCGGGCCCGCAACGCTAGCGCCGTCATTCGCGCGCCGGACCTGACGGCTCGGCGTGTCATCTCCACGGGCCTTCAGCCGCGGATAACCGCGGTCGGACGCGGCGTCATGAGCTGCTCGAGGCAACCCGATGTGGCCGAAAACATTTGGGCAATGCCCAACCAACGCCAACATTGCGCGATATCCTCAGCCAATGTCTGATCGACCTGTCACCGAATCGCCCCACGGGGCAAGCCAGAAGCATTCCCCCGCCGACCAAGAGTCTTCCACCAGCAGACCGGCGCCCACCCCGAGCTGGTCGGATGCGTCGCGGTGGCTGATCTACGCGGCCCTGGCAATCGCGGTGGTCGCCGTGGTCGTTGCCGGCCTGGCATACTTCTACCCGGCGCACAAAGGGGTCTCGATAGCTCAGCAAGGCGGCGACGCGAAAGCCAACGTCTGCTCGGCCTACGCCTCTGCCCACAAAGCGGTCGTCATCAACACCCACATGCAAAGCGCCAACCCCAACGACCCCATTGCCGAGCTCTCGGTGGCCACCAATGCACGATTGGCCCTCATCGGCGGTGGCGCATACCTACAGGACCGAGTGGAGGCAAATGCCGCCGCCCCAGCTGATCTCGCCAGCGCCGCCAATTCCTTTGCCAACACCATCGAACAGCTGGGCATCAACTACCTCACCCAGGCAGGAGCCGCTGCTCAGGATCCGTTACGCCACGACTTGGACTCGCAAATCGCCCAACTCGACAAGCTGTGCGCATAATGGCTCATCCCGACAGTAAGCGAAACCGCCTGTCACGCAGCGTCGCTGCGACCGCCGGCATGTTTGTGGCCGCAGCGGTGATTCCGCTGACCGCCGCACCCGCCGCCAACGCGGGCGTGAGCGACCACATCAGAACGGTCAATGGCCCGGCCCTCTTCGATTCTCCGAACGGTGGCGGCGGCAACGGCGGCAATGGCGGCGCGGGCGGCCAAGGTGGAGCCGGTGGGCACGGTGGCCAAGGCGGCAATGGCGGGGTCCCCGGCGCCGGCGGCGCGCCCGGCGCAGGCGGCGCCGGCGGCGCGCCCGGACCAGGCGGTCAGCCCGGTCAACCCGGCCAACCCGGCCAGCCTGGCCAGCGCGGTTGAGATCGATTCGTGCGCTTGGGCGTCAACGGTACTGCACGAGGGGACGCCGAGGGGCCGGCTATTCCTCGTCGTCGAGCGCCGCAAGCACCTCGTCGGAGACGTCGATGTTGGTGTAAACGTTCTGCACGTCATCGCTGTCCTCCAGCGCGTCGACCAGCTTGAACACCTTTCGTGCGCCGTCAACGTCCACCGGAACGCTCACCGACGGCTGAAAACCCGCCTCGGCGGACTCGTACTCAATCCCGGCGTCCTGCAAAGCAGTCCGCACCGCCACCAAATCGCTTGGCTCCGAAATGATCTCGAAGCTGTCGCCGAGGTCGTTGACGTCCTCGGCACCGGCCTCCAGCACGGCGGTCAGCACGTCGTCCTCCGTCAGGCCGTCCTTCTCCAAGGTCACCACGCCCTTGCGGGCGAACAGATAGGCCACCGAGCCCGGGTCGGCCATGGCGCCGCCGTTGCGGGTCATCGCCACCCGCACCTCGCTGGCGGCGCGGTTGCGGTTGTCGGTCAGGCACTCGATCAACACCGCGACACCGTTGGGTCCGTAGCCCTCGTAGGTGATGGTCTGATAGTCGGCGCCGCCGGCCTCCTCGCCGGCGCCGCGTTTGCGCGCCCGCTCGATGTTGTCGTTGGGCACCGAGCTCTTCTTCGCCTTCTGGACGGCGTCGTAGAGCGTCGGGTTGCCGGCCGGGTCGCCGCCGCCGACCCGGGCCGCGACCTCGATGTTCTTGATCAACCTGGCGAAGTTCTTGCCGCGACGCGCGTCGACAACGGCCTTCTTGTGCTTGGTGGTGGCCCACTTGGAATGGCCGCTCATCTGCTGGCTACCTCTTCTGTTGCTCTAAAAGCTCGCCTGACGAGTCTACGTCGACGCTGGCTGGCCCTTGACCGGCCGCCGCCTCGGCTTCCCCAGGAGCCGCAGAGTCTCGAACGTGACCGGATGGGCGCTGCCCGGCGCCGGTCACGCCGCCCCGGTGACGATGTCGACGAACAACCGGTGGATGCGCCGATCCCCCGTCACCTCCGGGTGAAAAGCCGTGGCGAGCACCCGACCCTGTCGCACTGCGACGGCGTGCCCGGCCGCAGTCGCCAACACCTGCACACCCTCGCCACAGCGCTCCGCCCACGGCGCGCGGATGAACACCCCGTGCACCGGGTCGTCGAACCCGCTGAACGCCACGTCGCCTTCGAATGAGTCGACCTGACGCCCAAAAGCGTTGCGCCGCACAGTCATATCGATTCCGGACAACGGCAGAGCCTTGCGGCCGTCCGCGCCGGCGTCCAGGATCTCGCTGGCCAACAGGATCATGCCTGCGCACGCCCCGTAAGCCGGCAACCCGTCGGCCAGCCGCTCGCGGAGCGGCTCCAGCAGACCAAGGTCGCGCAGCAGATGACTCATCGTGGTGGACTCGCCACCGGGGATGACCAACGCGTCACAGGCGTCCAGCTCCGAGCGCCGCCGCACCGGCGCCGCAGACGCCCCGGCCTCGCGCAGCGCCGCCAGGTGTTCGCGAGTGTCGCCCTGCAGCGCTAACACCCCGACCCGCACGGCGCTCACGGGCCAGCAGCCGGCCGATATCCGCGCGCGAAGCGGGTCAGCCCCTCCTGCACGACGGCGGCGACCATGTCGCCGGACTGGTTGAAGATCTTGCCCTGGCACAGCGCCCGGCCGCCGCACGCCGACGGCGAAGACTGGTCGTAGAGCAACCACTCGTCGGTCCGGAACACCCGCATGAACCACATCGCGTGGTCCAGCGACGCCACTTGCAGATGCGACCGCTCGCCAAGGTGATTCACCTGCGCCGATCCCAGCAGGGTCAGATCGCTCATGTAGGCCAGCGCACAGATGTGCAGCACCGGGTCGTCGGGCAGCGGATCGCGGTGCCGAAACCACACCTGCTGCTGGGAGGCCTTGCCGGGCAACCGCTGCAGCTCGTCGGGCGGCACGACGCGCACGTCCCACTCCTCGAACTGACGAAATCCGGCGTCCTCGAACACCTTCATCGATTTCAGGCCCGGCAGATCCTCCGGTGGCGGCGCCGACGGCATCGCATCCTGATGGCGGATACCCTCCTGATCGGTCTGAAACGACGCCGACATCGAAAAGATGGTATCCCCGTGCTGGACGGCGTTGACCCGCCTGGTGCAAAACGAGCCGCCGTCGCGCAGCCGCTCGATGAGAAAAACGGTGGGCGCCTTGGCATCTCCGGGCCGGATGAAATACCCGTGCAGCGAGTGCACCAGAAAGTGCGGCTCGACGGTGCGCACCGCCGACACCAGCGACTGGCCGGCCACATGGCCGCCGAAAGTGCGTTGAAAGTAACCGGAATCCGGGCTGAACACGCTGCCCCGGTAGATGTCGGCCTCAAGTTGCTCGAGATCGAGGATCTTTTCGATCGACACACTTACCAGCCGCGTTCGGCCAGGCGATGCGGCGCGGCGATCTCCTCGACGTTGATGCCGACCATCGGCTCACCGAGCCCCCGCGACACCCGGGCCAGCACATCGGGATCGTCGAAGAAGGTGGTGGCCTTGACGATCGCGGCGGCGCGCCGGGCCGGATCACCGGATTTGAAGATGCCCGACCCGACGAAAACCCCTTCCGCGCCGAGCTGCATCATCATCGCGGCGTCGGCCGGCGTCGCGATGCCGCCGGCGGTGAACAGCGTGACCGGCAGCTTGCCGGCCCGCGCCACCTCCACGACGAGGTCGTACGGCGCCGCGAGTTCCTTTGCCGCCACGTACAATTCGCTGTCGGACACCGATCCCAGCCGACGGATCTCTGCACCGATCGCACGCATATGGGTGGTGGCGTTGGACACGTCGCCGGTGCCGGCTTCACCTTTGGAGCGGATCATCGCCGCGCCCTCGTTGATCCGCCGCAGCGCCTCACCGAGATTGGTGGCGCCGCAGACGAACGGCACGGTGAACTTCCACTTGTCGATGTGGTGGGTGTAGTCGGCCGGGGTCAGCACTTCGGATTCGTCGATGTAGTCCACGCCGAGGCTCTGCAAAATCTGCGCCTCGACGAAATGCCCGATGCGGGCCTTGGCCATCACCGGGATGGTGACCGCGGAGACGATGCCCTCGATCATGTCCGGGTCGCTCATCCGCGACACGCCGCCCTGCACGCGGATATCGGCGGGCACCCGCTCCAACGCCATCACCGCGACGGCGCCGGCGCCCTCGGCGAGGCGGGCCTGCTCGGGCGTGACGACGTCCATGATGACGCCGCCCTTGAGCATCTCGGCCATCCCGCGCTTGACCCGCGCCGTCCCGGTCTGCGGGCTGCCGGTCGCGCCGTTCGCCGAAGCGGCGGTATCCACTGCTGATCTCCTTTTGGCTGGTGTCAACCCAGTCTAGTGATGCGGCTGCGCCGGAGAAATGTCAGTACGGGGCCGTCGATATCGCCGGGCGAGCCGTCCACCGACGCGGGCCACGTCCCCGGTCACCGCGGCCCAGCGTGCGCATGACGTCATCTTACGTCTGGCGATGCAGCAGTAGGCCCGTCAGCGGATGGATTGCAGCGGGCGGGCCCGATCCGGCGCGCCGGCCAGCGCGACCGCCTCGGCAAGCAGTTCAGCGAGCTGCAGCGGATACACCGTCTCGCCGGCGAGCACCAGCTCGGCGATGTCGGCGGCGGCGCACCAGCGGTGGCAGTGGATGTAGCGGTTCTCCAGCTCGGTCCGCCCGGCGGTGGACGGCTCGAACCGCTGGGTGCAGTAGACGAAGAAGAACTCCTCGCTGTCGATCGCCGAGCCGTTGAAGTCGAACACCGCATCGCGCCGCCAGATCGGGCCGATCAGCTCAGCGGGATCGACGCGCAGACCGGTCTCCTCGGCCAGCTCGCGGGCGGCGGCCGAAGCCAACGGCTCGTCGTCGCCGACTTGGCCGCCCACCGTGAACCACCATCGCGGCGCCCCTTCCGGAAGCGACGGGTCAGACCCGCACAGCAGCAACACGGCTCCCGTCTCGTCGAGCAACACCACCCGCGCCGAGGTGCGCCGGACGGCCGCGGAGTGATCGCCGCGGCGCAGCGCCTGCGACCGCTCCGCGATCTCGAAATAGCTTGGCAGCGAAGCGGTTCCACCCAAGCGCAGCAATCGAACCAGGCGTCTCTCGCGCAGCGCCAGCGTGTCGCGGACCGCGTCGTTGTGGAATCGGCGGGCCAGCAGCACCCGCGCTTCGGCGTCGGCCATCTCGGCGATCAGGCCCGTCGGCATCGATTCCGGATCGACCATCGCCAGCGCGGCCGACAGGTCGTTCTCGCAGGCCTCGCGAGCCTGCCGGGGCGCGCGTTCGGCGGCGTCGGCCAGCACCGCCAGCTGCCGCCCGCCCGAGCTCGCCGCCACCGCGCGGGCCACCACGGCGCGACGGGCCAACGCGCTGTCGAGGGCCTGCCAGGACAGGTCGTAGCGCACATGCAACCGGTCCAGCCGGTTCGCGGTCTGATAGCCCCAGGCGCCGAACGCGACCAGCAGCCCCAGCAGCACGGCCAGCGCGACGACCAGCAGGAATGTCATCAGCTGGCCACCTGCACCTTGTTCCCGGCGGCAGCGACCGTCTCGTAGACCCGCATGATCTGGTTGGCCACCACCGACCAGTCGTAGCGGCGCACCGCGTCGGCGCCCGCCGCGATGTAGCGCTTGGCCAGCCGATCGTCTCCCAGCACCGCGACCAGGCCGGCCGCCAGCGCGGCGCTGTCTTCGACCGGCACCAGTCGACCCGCATCACCGTCAAGCAGCACCCGCCGGAACGCGTGCAGATCGCTGGCCACCACCGGCGTGCCGGCCGCCATCGCCTCAACCAGCACGATGCCGAAACTCTCCCCGCCGGTGTGCGGCGCACAGTAGGCGTCGGCGCTGCGCAGCGCCGACGCCTTGGCGGCGTCGTCCAGTTGACCCAGGAAGCGCAGGTGGCCCGCCAACCCGCCGGCTTTGCCGCGCACTTCGTCTTCATCGCCGCGGCCCACGATCAGCACCTGGACACTCCGAAGGTGTTCGACCAGGGCGGGCAGCGCCCGGATCAGCACCGCCATGCCCTTGCGGGGTTCGTCGTAGCGGCCCAAGAACAACACCGTCTTGCCGGGCCGCGGATACCCGGCGAGCAGTGGCGCGTTGGCATACGAGGCCACGTCGACGCCGTTGGGAATCTCGACCGCGTCCGAACCCAGCGCTTCCATCTGCCAGCGCCGGGCCAGGTCGGAGACCGCGATCCGGCCGACGATCTTCTCATGCCAGGGCCGCAGCACACCCTGGAAGACCGTCAGCGTCAGCGACTTGGTGGTCGAGGTGTGAAAGGTCGCCACGATCGGGCCCTCGGCCAGCCGCAGCGCCCACATCGACAGGCTCGGCGCGTTGGGCTCGTGCAGATGCAGCACGTCGAAGTCGCCGTCGGCCAGCCAGCGCCTGACCTTGCCGTGTACGGCCGGGCTGAACTGCAGCCGGGCCACCGAGCCGTTGTAGGGAATCGGCACGCCCCTGCCGGCGGAGACGACGTATTCGGGCAGTAAGACATGCGGCGACGACGGCGCCAGCACGCTGACGTCGTGACCGCGGGCGCGCATCACCTCGGCCAGCTGCAACACATGCGACTGCACCCCGCCCGGCACATCGAACGAGTACGGACACACCATGCCGATTCGCATCAGGTCCCCGCCAATCGGCCCGGTCGCTCGTCTAGGCCCATCGCCCGGCTTCTCCTCGGGGCGTTCCGGCCCGCATCGTCGCCGGGCGCAGATCCGCGAGCCACTGCGGCTGCAGCATATGCCAGTCGGCGGGGTACTCGGCGATGTTGCGGGCGAAGACGTCGGCCAGCGCCTGGGTGATGGCGCCGACGTCCCCGCCGCAATCCAGCGGCGAAAAGATCTCGATTCGGGTGCGGTCGGACTCATACCAGCAGTGCACCGGCAGCAGGGCCGCCCCGGTTGACGCCGCCAGCTTCGCCGGACCGGCCGGCATCCTGGTCGGCTCGCCGAAGAAATCGACCTGGACACCGGTGCGGGCGAGGTCGCGGTCGGCTATCAGACCGACAACCTTGTTGTCCCGCAGTCGTTGGCGCAGCAGCTCGAACGGTGGCTGCTGCCCGCCGGACAGCGGGATAACCTCGAAGCCCAGACTCTGCCGATAGCCGGTGAACCGCCGGTAGAGCGACTCGGGTTTGAGCCGTTCGGCCACAGTGGTGAACTTGCCGCGAGTCTGGACCAACCACACCCCGGCCATATCCCAGTTGCCGCTGTGCGGCAACGCCAGCACCGCGCCGCGACCCGCCGCCAGCGCCGCGTCCAGATGTTCGTCGCCGACAACCGTTTTGGCGAGGTCTTCGCCGATCGCGCGATGGTCCATCGTCGGCAACCGGAACGCCTCGCGCCAGTAGCGGGCATAGGACGCCAGCGACGCCCGCATGAGCCTGTCGGGCACGTCAATCGGCGCAACCCCGATGACGCGGGCCAGATTCTTGCGTAGTTGAGCCGGTCCCCCGTTGCGGGACGCGACGAGCGCCGCGGCGTCAAAAGCGCTGCGGGCGGCGAATTCCGGCATCGCGCGCACCGCCACCCAGCCGGCCGCATAACCCCAGTCGACGAGCCGGGAGCCGCTGACTAAATTCACGGCTCGCTCTTCCCCGGTTCCTGCGCCCGGCCGGCCGGGGGCATCGGATCGGCCGCACCGGGCGAATGGCGCACCGTGTGCAACCGCTGAGCACAGGTGATCATGCTGGCCACCGCGAGCAGCCACATCGCCACGTGCAGCGCCCACGGCAACGGAAACACCGGCAGGTCCGATAATCCCGCTCCGACGAGCACGGTGATCAACCGTTCCGGCCGTTCGATGAAGCCGCCGTCGCCGCGCAGCCCGCTGGCTTCGGCGCGGGCCTTGATGTAGGAGATCACCTGCGAGGTGACCAAGCAGATCAACGTCGCCACCACCAGCGACGCGCTGCGCATGCCGAAGGCCGCCCACCACGCCAGCCCGCAGAACACCGCGCCGTCGCTGATGCGGTCGCAGGTGGCGTCCAGCACGGCGCCGAACCGGGTGCCGCCGCCGCTTTCGCGCGCCATCGCCCCGTCGATCAGGTCGAACATCACGAAAAACCAGATCACCAACGCGCCGGCGAACAGCCGGCCGGTCGGAAACAGCGTCAGCGCCGCGAGCACGGCGGCGGCGGCGGCGACGATCGTGACGCCGTTGGCGGTGAAGCCGGCCCGCAGGAACCCCCGAGCCGCCGGTGCGGTGACCCGCGCGACGCCCTCACGCGACAGCAGCTTGCTCAATGGCGCCGACCCTGCTCATCGCTGCGCATCGTCGCCGGCGCGCTCACGGTTGCCCACTCATGATTGCCGGGCCCACTCGGCAGCCAGCAGACGACGGGTGTCGCGCAGCAGCTGCGGGATCACCTTGGAGTCGCCGATGATCGTGATGAAGTTGGCGTCGCCGCCCCAGCGCGGCACCACGTGCACATGCAGATGTTCGGCCAGTGAACCGCCCGCCGACGCCCCCAGGTTCAAGCCCACATTGAAGCCGTGCGGCCGGGACACGTTCTTGATGACCCGAATCGCCTTCTGCACGAACGCCATCAGCTCCGCGCTCTCCTTGTCGGTGAGATCTTCCAGTTCGGCTACCCGCCGATACGGCACCACCATCAAATGTCCGGGGTTGTACGGGTAGAGGTTGAGCACGGCGTAGACCAGTTCACCCCGGGCGACCACCAGGCCGTCCTCGTCGGGCAGCTGCGGGATGTCGGAGAACGGCTGCTCGCGGCTGCCGATGTCCTGCTTCGGCGGCCCCTCGGCCAGGTAGCTCATCCGGTAGGGCGTCCACAACCGCTGCAGGTGGTCGGATTCACCGACACCTCGGTCGATGATCGAGTCGCCCTCAGCCACGACGCTTCGCCTTGACCAGATCAGCAGTGGGAGCGGCATTTTCACGATCAGCTATCCACCGGGTAATGGCGGCCACCGCGTCGTCTCGTGGAACTCCGTTGATTTGCGTGCGGTCGCCGAATCGGAAGCTCACCGCGCCGGCCTCGACGTCGCGGTCGCCGGCGAGCAGCATGAACGGCACCTTCTGGTTGGTGTGGTTGACGATCTTCTTGGCCATCCGATCGTCGCTGGAATCCACCTCGGCCCGCACCCCCTGCGACTTAAGCTGCGCGGCGACATCTTCCAAATACGACACATGACCGTCAGCCACCGGGATGCCGACCACCTGGACGGGCGCGAGCCACGCCGGAAACGCGCCGGCGTAGTGCTCGGTGAGGACGCCGAAAAACCGCTCGATCGAGCCGAACAGCGCACGGTGGATCATCACCGGCCGCCGCCGCGAACCGTCGGCGGCGGTGTATTCCAGCTCGAAACGCTCCGGGAAGTTGAAGTCGACCTGGATGGTCGACATCTGCCAGCTGCGGCCCAGCGCGTCGCGGGCCTGCACGGAGATCTTCGGGCCGTAGAAGGCCGCGCCGCCCGGGTCGGGCACCAATTCCAGCCCGGACTCCGCCGCCACGTCAGCCAGCGAGTCGGTGGCTTGCTCCCACATCTCGTCGGAGCCGACGAACTTCTCCGGATCCTTGGTGGACAGCTCCAGATAGAAGTCCTCCAACCCGTAGTCGGCCAGCAACTCGAGCACGAACCGCAGCAGCGATGCCAGTTCGTCGTGAAGCTGCTCGCGGCTGCAGAAGATGTGCGAATCGTCCATCGTGAAGCCGCGCGCCCGGGTCAGCCCGTGCACCACACCGGATTTCTCGTAGCGGTAGACGGTGCCGAACTCGAAGAGCCGCAACGGAAGCTCGCGATACGACCGGCCCCGCGCGGCGAAGATCAGCGTGTGCATCGGGCAGTTCATCGGCTTGAGGTAGTAGTCCTGCCCTGGCTTGCGCACGGTCCCGTCGTCGTCCAGCTCGGCGTCGAGGTGCATCGGCGGGAACATGCCGTCGGCGTACCAGTCCAAGTGGCCCGACGTGTGGAATAGCTGCGCCTTGGTGATGTGCGGGGTGTTGACGAATTCGTAGCCGGCCTCGATGTGCTTGCGCCGCGAGTATTCCTCCAGCTCTCGGCGCACGATGCCGCCCCGGGGGTGGAAAACCGCTAGCCCAGAACCAATTTCGTCGGGGAAGCTGAACAAGTCCAGCTCGGCGCCCAGCTTGCGGTGATCGCGACGCGTCGCTTCCTCGACCAACTGCAGATGGCGCTCAAGCGCCTCGGCCGACTCCCACGCGGTGCCGTAGATGCGCTGCAAGCTGGCGTTGTTCTGATCGCCGCGCCAATAGGCGGCCGAACTTCTGGTCAGCTTGAATGCCGGGATGTGCTTGGTCGTCGGGATGTGCGGTCCGCGGCACAAATCGCCCCAAACCCGTGCCCGGGTACGGGGATTGAGGTTGTCGTAAGCGGTGAGCTCGTCGCCGCCGACCTCCATTATTTCGGCCATCGACTCGGCCCCGACGGACTTGTCGTCGACGAGTTCGAGCTTGTAGGGCTCGCTTGCCAGCTCCTCGCGTGCCTGCTCCTTGGATTCGTAGACCCGCCGGGAGAACAGCTGCCCCTCCTTGAGGATCTGACGCATCCGCTTTTCCAGCGCCTCCAGGTCCTCCGGCGTGAATGGCTCTGCGACGTCGAAGTCGTAGTAGAAGCCGTCGGTGATCGGCGGTCCGATGCCGAGCTTGGCGTCCGGGAACATGCCTTGGACGGCCTGAGCCAACACGTGAGCGGTCGAGTGCCGGATCACGCTTCGCCCGTCGTCGGTGTTGGCCGCCACCGGGGTGACCTCGGCGTCCTGGGCGGGAATCCAGCTCAAGTCGCGCAGCTTGCCCTCGGCGTCTTTCACCACCACGATCGCGTCGGGGGCGCCGCGGCCCGGCAGGCCCGCGTCGCGAACCGCGGCGGCCGCGGTCGTCCCGCCACGAACCCGGATCGGGGCTCGCGGCGATCGGGAGCCCGGCGCAGCCGGGCGCTCCGGGTCGCCGCCATCGGGGCCCGGGGCGGGGTGTGCGAGGGCGGTCATCGACGCGGTCTCCATGGCTTTGCGGTGTTCAGACGGACCCGACCATGCTATCGGGGGGGCCTCGGTGGCCCCGAGGCCGACGCCACGCATCGAGATCTACGTTTTGCAGAGGAAGCGCGAGAAGCGACCTGCAAAACGTAGATCTCGCGGCGCGGCGGGGCCCGCCGGGCCGCGGCAGCTAGTTGTCCTGTGCGGCGCCGAGGGAGCCCAGCGTCTCGAATTCCTCGTCGGACAGCGTGATCTCGGCGGCGGCGACGTTCTGCTCCAGGTGGGCGACGCTGGACGTGCCGGGAATCGGCAGCATCACCGGCGATCGCCTCAACAGCCAGGCCAGCGCCAGCTGCGAGGGCGTCGCGTGGCGGCCGGCCGCGACCTTCTGCAGCGGACCATCGGGTGCGGCCAGCGGCCCGGCGGCCAGTGGGAACCACGGGATAAACGCGATGCCCTGCTTGGTCGCGGCGTCCAGCACCGGTTCGGCGGTGCGAGCCGCCAGGTTGTACATGTTCTGCACCGACACGATCGGGGCGATCTGCTGTGCGGCGGTGAGCTGGTCGACGTCGACCTCGGACAGGCCGATATGCCGGATCTTGCCTTCCTTCTGCAGCGCAGCGAGCTCGCCGACCTGGTCGGCCAGCGGGAAGTTGGGGTCAATGCGGTGCAGCTGAAACAGGTCGATGGTCTCGACGCCGAGGCGCCGCAGGCTCATTTCGCATTCCTGACGCAGATAGCTGGGGTTGCCCAGCCGAATCCACACGTCCGGCCCGGTGCGCAGCAGCCCGGCCTTGGTCGCGATGACCAGGCCGTCATAAGGGTGCAGCGCCTCGTGGATGATGTCCTCGCAGATGTAGGGACCGTACGAGTCGGCGGTGTCGATGAAGGTGACGCCGAGTTCGACGGCGCGGCGCAACACCCGCACAGCCTCGCCGCGATCGGCCGGCGGGCCCCAGACGCCCTTACCGGTCAGACGCATTGCGCCGAAGCCGAGCCGGTTGACCGTTAGCTCGCCGAGGGCGAGGGTTCCGGATGCTTGCGCCGGGGTGTGGGCGGTCACGCTTACGACCGTACGCCGCAGCAACACCCGGACCGCGGCGTGGCAAGCTCAGGCAGGTGGACTTGTACGCGATGGGCACCATGCCGCTGACCTATCCCGAAGTCGGTGCGACCGCCGGGCCTCCGCCGCCGGGATACCGCCATCTCGGCTTTGTAACCCAGATCGGCGCCGGTCACCAGCGTTTCCTGGAGGCCGCTGACGCGCTCATGCATTGGGGTATGCAGCGCGGCGCCGGATTGCGCGTCCAGGCCAGCAGCGACGTGGTCGAGGTCGGCGCGGTGGTGCTGGTCAAGATGGCTTTCCTGAAAGCCCCGTGCCGCGTGGTGTACGTCATCGACGAACCCGACGTGCGGGGCTTTGCGTATGGCACCCTGCCCGGGCACCCCGAGTCCGGTGAGCAACGGTTCGTGGTGCGCCACGACCCGGTCACCGCCGCGGTGTATGCGGAGGTTTCGTCGTTCTCCCGGCCGGTGATCTGGTGGAGCAAAGCCGGCGGCCCGCTCACGTCGCTGGCCCAGCGGATGATCGCCAAACGCTACGTCCACGCGGTGTGACCGCCGCGTTTGGTCCGCGACACGTAAACCGGTGTGACGACACGCCGAGGCACGTCGCATTGGTTTAAGTCTGCGGAACCATCTGGGTCGGCCATAACACCGTCCATGCATGAGCGATGTGTTCATCGGCAGCGAGGCGGTGCGGCAGGGCAAGCTGACCGCCTATCGGCTCCGGTCGCGATTCCGGGCAATCTATCCCGACGTTTACGTGCCGAACTGGGCGGCTCCATCGCTGCGAACGCGCTCAGAAGCGGCGTGGCTGTGGTCGGGGCGGCGTGGGGTGTTGGCCGGACTCGCCGCGGCGGCACTGCATGGTTCGAGTTGGATCGACGACGACGCACCCATCGAGTTGATCTGGCGCAACCCGCATCCACCGGCAGGCGTTGTGACTCGAAACCAACGGGTCGACAGTGATGAGGTCACCCATGTCGCGCGGCTTCCGGTGACCACGCCCGCCCGCACGGCATTCGATTTTGGTCGGCGGCTGCCGCGTGGCGAGGCGGTGGCGCGACTCGACGCACTGATGCGAGCCGCTCCGTTTGCGGTCGAGGATGTGCTCTTGCTCGCCAAGCGTTATCCGGGCGCTCGGGGGCTACGACGGCTGCGCGCTGCGTTACCACTTGTCGACGGCGGGGCTGCGTCACCAAAAGAGAGCTGGCTGCGGATGTTGTTGATCAACGCCGGACTTCCGGCCCCAACCACCCAGATACCGGTACACGAGAATTGGCGGCTGGTCGCCGTGCTCGATATGGGTTGGCCGGAGTACAAACTGGCGGTCGAGTACGACGGCGATCATCACCGGACCAACCGTCGGCAATACGCCAAGGATCAACGAAGACTACGCAAGCTTGAGGCTATGGGTTGGATCGTCATCCGGGTGATCGCCGAGGATTCCCCCCACGACGTCCTGCGCCGGGTTCGCGCCGCGCTCATCTCCCGAGGTGCCGCGACACGTAAACCGTTGTGACGACACGCCGACGCACGTCGCAAAGGCTTAAGTCTCGGGGCCCGGCTGGTGCTCGAGCATCTGACCGAGCGCCGACGAATCCTCGAGCGCCTCGCGGCCGCGCTGCGTCCCGGCGGCTGGATGGTCGTCGAAGACTACGACTGGACCGGTTTCGGCTTCGAGGACGACGACCCGCGGTTCGACCGGATGGTCGACCGGGTGGTCGACGCCATCATCACCTTCATGCAGCAGGCCGGATTCGAGCCACGGTACGGCCGCCGCGTTGTCGAACGTTCGCGGCGAGGGCCGCACGCCGATCATCGACTCCCACTCGCCCGGCTTCGACTTCTTCAGGCTGTCCTTGGAGAGCCTGCGGACGCTGTGGTCGGCGCCGGCCTGCTCTCGGGTGAGGACGCCGGTGCGGCGGCCGCCCGATTCGCCGAGGACAGGCGAGTGCAGACACCGCTTATGATGGCCGGAATCGGCCGCAGCTGAACGGGTGTCGGTGATCGCGGGCTCTACAGGGCCCGCAGCACCGACTTTCTGCCCTTCACCCGCAGCTTGTGAACCGTCGACTCGCGCAGCTGCTCGATGCGGAAATGGATGTCCAGTTCAACCAGCAGGTCGTCGAGATATGCCTGACGTTCGGGGACGACGGCCGGAGTGTTCGAGATTTTTTTGATCAGCCCCTTGAGCACCTTGTGGTGATCCTGCAACACGGTGTAGGCGTTCACTTAGCCACTGCTCGTCCGGCCGCAAGCGCATGGAGACCGTCGCCACGCAACTCGATCATCCCGTCGTTGACACGCGTCTGGTAACGCGGCAACGGCGCCGCTGACGGGCCGCGCACTACCGCTCCCGAGCCGATATCGAATCGCGACCCATGCCACGGGCACACCAACCGGCCGCGATCGACCCAACCGTCACTCATCGGGGCAGCCAGGTGCGGGCAGAGCTCACCGAACGCCGCAACCGCGCCGTCGTCGCCGGTCCGGCACACCACCAGGCCGACGCCGTCGACCTCGACGCGCTGCGGCGTGCCGTTCCTCAGCGACTCCACCGCCAGCACCGGCGTCCAGTCCGGAGTTCTCAGGCGCGCTCCGGATTGGTCGGTGCCGATCCCCGAGCCGAACACCAAAGCCCCGCCCAGGTAACTCGCGCTGACGGTGATGCCGTAGCCAAGCGCGCTGGTGAGGATCCCGCGGCCGTGCCGCCCGCGGCGGCGATCCAACCACGACATGATGTAGAGGCCGGTGGCCAGGCCGTTCAACACGCCGTGCACCGACCCGACGCGGCGGTCTTCTCCGTGGGTGTGCTGCCAATCCGCAACGCCGGTGACCGCCGAACCCAAGCTCGCCAGGATCCCCAGGCCCAGCGCACGCGAAGCGAATCGCGATGCATCGCGGAATTCCGACTTCGGCCGGCCCGGCAGCAGGTTGATGGCGTCCAAACCGACCGTGGTCCCGACCGCGCCGCTGGTCAACGACGCCAACGGTGGGTGCACTGGATGCCCGAGCCATACCCCGTTGAGTGCGTTGGCGACGCGATCCCGGCTGCCGCCCAGCGTGTTGAAGGCTATCGCCACCAGGTGCTCGAACCGGTAACTGGGCCGATCCAGCCATTCCTGCCTTCCGCCAGCAACTCCCCGGTATTGCCGCACCACGGCCGTGAGCGGATGAAACCCCTACCCTCCCTTGACGTTCCCGGCCGCGTGCTGCTTGCCCGAATGTGAGCCGATCAGCGGGGCGCCGACGCCGATCACGATCACCGCGCCCGACCACATCGTCGCCGCGGACCTCGACATTGCGGTCGGCTGGGCCTGCCGGGTGGGCGAGCCGGAGCCAGTCACCGCCGCACCCTGCCCAGGGGTCGGGCATTCTTAACCCATGACGGTGGATGCCCTGTTGCAGTCGATCTCCCCGCTCACGGTGTACGCGATGGTCGGCGTCGTGGTCGGTGTCGAGAGCCTGGGCATTCCGCTGCCGGGCGAGATCGTTCTCGTCAGCGCAGCACTTTTGTCGTCGCGGCACGAGCTGGCCGTCAACCCGATCGGTGTCGGGACCGCCGCGGTGCTCGGAGCGGTGCTCGGCGACTCGACCGGCTACGCCATCGGCCGCCGACTCGGCCTGCCGCTGTTCGACCGGTTAGGTCGGCGCTTCCCCAACCACTTCGGCCCCGGACATGTGAGGTTTGCCGAGCGGCTGTTTGACCGCTGGGGGGCGCGAGCGGTGTTCTTAGGCCGTTTCATCGCGTTACTGCGGATACTCGCCGGGCCACTGGCCGGGGCGCTAAAGATGCGCTACCCAAAGTTTTTTAGCGCCAACGTTTCGGGCGCGATCTGTTGGGCGGGCGGCACCACCGCGTTGGTCTACTACGCGGGCGTGGCCGCCGAAAGATGGCTCACCCGCTTCTCCTGGATTGCATTGCTCGTCGCTGCCGTGTGCGGGGGGGTCGCCGCAATCTTGCTGCGCGAGCGTGCATCCCGCGCGATCATCGAACTCGGGGCCGAGCACCCCAGCGACACCGGCCACCCGACCGCCTGAGCATCGCCGTTGTTATTTCCAGGCGCATCGACGCCGCCAACGCACGTCGCGACAACTATTCCTGCCCATTTTTCGATACCCGTCAAAAGGCGTCAGGGAAAACTCCGCGCCTGCCTTTTTGGTCTTTTGCCAAGCATGCGCTACGGGTGCGCTGATTGCTGGTCCACCACCGTTGCCGGGCGGTGTCGTCCGCACCCTAGCGCAGCTGAATATGTTGCCATAGCAGGTTTTTAGCGGCCACAGTGCGTGACACTTCTGCAGGCCACAGCACTGGGGGCAGGCCCCCCGGATGGCGAACCTGAAAATTTGCTGAGCAGCGGGTCAAGCGGTCGTGGTCCTACTTGCCTTACCAGATTCTTAGGCCCGTTCGATGGACAAACCCAACGGGGCTCTGTTATAAATTTGATATCTGCTAATCGAGGTCGGTCTTCAGCATTGCAGGGCGGGCATCCCAAAAGTCGCGACGCACAGCGTCCGCCGACTAGGAGGACCAAAATGAGCACATTTGCCATCGCAGAGCCATCTGTTAGTCACCTCATGCTCAGCAGCCGCCTGGTTTCCGAACTCGCACAGGCCAAAAGCACGCTCCGGACGACCGCCGAGCGCATCGGCCGGGCAGTCGTCGTCAGCGCCGGCGGGGAGCTGGACGCCTCCAACGAAGGCACCTGGCGCCGCCTGCTCAGCGAGGCGGCCGCCGCCGCGGACCCGCCGGGATCGCTGGTGGTCGACGCCAACGGCCTGGACTTCATGGGCTGCTGCGCCTACGCGGCGCTGGCCGAGGAGGCGGAGCGCTGCCGTCGGCGCGGAGTCCAGCTGCGAGTGGTGAGCAATCAGCCGATTGTCTCTCGGATTGTCGCCGCCTGCGGGCTGGGCGAAGTGCTGGCGGTCGATGAGAGCGTCGACGCTGCGCTGTCGCTGTCAGACCCGGCCGACTGGTAAGCCTGCCGGGCCGGTCGCCTCGAGTCCATCGCCGTATGCCCAGTCCACGTCGGTGGCGATCAGCCGCAAGCCGCGGGCTTTCCGGGCGCCGCGCGTTGTCGGTGCGCGCAACGCGAGGTCGAGCACCCGCTGCAAGCGCTGCGGTGGGATGACCCGCTCAATGCCCAGGGGTCGCCGGATATCTTGCTGGTGGACCATCCCGTCTACCAAAGCGATCATGCCGCCGAATGCCGACGTCAGTCCGCGTGGCGGGATGCACGTGCGCATCAGCTCGCTGAGCTGCCGGGGCGAGCGTCCGGCGTACTCCGCAACACCGAGCGCGTTAATGCGCGCGGGCACGAGCCCGCCTTTGGCGAACCGGCACGCAAGCTGCCAACGGCTGAGCTGGTCATAGCTGATCACATGCGCGACGACGTCGCGCACTCGCCATAACTCGCACAAGCTCGGCAGCTCCCAGTGCTGCGGCGACAGTTCATCGAGGAAGGCGGCAAAGTCTTGGCGTTCCTCGCACGCCAGCTGCATCGTGGACGTGTCCTGCATCGGAAGCCTCAGTGACCCGGCGTGGCTTGCGTCGCTGCGAGGTCGACGAATCCGGCCAGGGTGCCCCGGTCCAGCCCGAGGGACCGTCGAAAATTGCTCGCATCCGGTCGGTGTGGTCGCCGTAGCGCTGCAGGTTGCGATGCCGTAGATCCAGTCGGGAGCGGCCCGGGCCCTCCTCGCTGAACGTCACCTCAACCTCGGTCTCGAACTCTGGATCGAACTGCCAATCGACTCCAATCTGCCAGAGCAACACCACTTTTCGCGGCGGATCATCCCAGGCAGCCACCCGCCCCCACTGACATTCGCTGCCGTCGACGCCGCGTTCGAACCACCGTCCGCCGGTTCGCGGTTCGATCACCACGTCGGCCAACTCGGATGCACCGATTGAGTGTTCGGTGGGCCAGAACTCGGTCATCCGTGCGGTGAACAACTCGAAGGCCCTAGTGGTGTGTCTCGCAAATAAATAGGTAGTTGTTCGGTATTCTGGTGGGATGAGTGCACCAGCAGTGCCATTGCCGTTGTCGGCCGGTGAGCGGGAAACGTTGGAGAGGCTGGCGCGGGCGCAGTCGGCACCGCATCGTCAGGTGCTTCAGGCCAGGGCGTTGTTGCTGGCTGGCGATGGGGTGGCCAACATGGTGATCGCCGAGGAGGTGGGGGTGACGGCGATGACGGTGCGGTCGTGGCGCAAGCGATTCGGGCAGGACGGGTTGGCCGGGTTGGAGAAGATCCGCGAGGGCCGGGGCCGCAAGCCCTCGATCAGCGAGCAGACCATTGCCGAGATCGTCCGGTTGACCACGACGACGACCCCGGTTGGAGCTACGCACTGGTCGTGTCGCACGATGGCCAAGCGGGTGGGAGTCAGTTCTGCAACGGTGCAACGTATTTGGTCGGATCTAGGGCTCAAGCCGCACCTGATCGACACGTTCAAGGTGTCCAACGATCCGAAGTTCGAGGAGAAACTCGTCGACGTGGTCGGCCTCTACCTCAACCCGCCGGAGAAGGCGATCGTGATGTGCATGGACGAGAAGTCCCAGATCCAAGCTTTGGACCGCACACAGGCCTCGTTGCCGATGGTGGCCGGCCGAGCGGGCACGATGACCCATGACTACAAGCGCAACGGCACCACCACGCTGTTCGCGGCGCTGGACGTGTTGACCGGCACGGTGATCGGCCAGTGCCTGCCGCGGCACCGTCACACTGAGTTCCTGAAGTTCTTGAACGCCATCGACCGCGAAGTCCCCCAGGGATTGCAGATCCATTTGATTCTGGACAATTACAGCACCCATAAGCACGCCGAAGTCGACCGCTGGCTCAAGCGCCACAACCGGTTTCATCTACACTTCATCCCGACCTCGTCGTCGTGGCTCAACCAGGTCGAGCGCTGGTTTCGTGACCTGACCGACAAGAATCTGCGCCGTGGAGTATTCGGCAGCGTGCCGGACCTGATCGCCAGTATCGAGGAATACCTCAACGCGCACAACGCCGATCCCAAACCCTACGTCTGGACCGCAACCGCCGAATCCATCCTCGCCAAAGTCCAGCGCGCACGCACAACACTCGAACAAGTAGTTAGCCAAAACTGAGACGGACCACTAGCCTGCTGCAGCGGCACACTCACTGACCGTAAAACCTCTACAGCGGAATCGGATTCGGTATCCATCGGTCTACTTCACCCCTTCTTGCCCCGACGGGGCCTGGTGCCGCGTTCGCGGGTGTCGTCGCGGGCTTCGGCTTCAGCGAGAATCGCGAAGTTGTCGAGAGTGGTCTCCCAGAACCGGTCGAAATACTCGCGCACAACACGTAACCCTGACTTATCGATGCGGTAGAGCCGCCGGGTGCCGGCCACCGATTCGATGACGAGCTCAGCATCTTTGAGCACCCGTAGGTGCTGGGATACCGCGGGCCGCGACACCGGTAACTGATCGGCCAATACCCCGACGGCGACCGGACCGGCTGAGAGCCTGTCCAGAATGCTGCGTCGGGTGCGGTCCCCCAGGGCATCCAATACGGCGTCCACGGAAGCAGCCATATCGGTAAGTATGTACGAACGGTAAGTAACTGTCAACCGCTCGTAGCGACTAACGCTTTTATCCACAGTTGGGTTTTTATCCACAGATTGGTGTTGCGGGCTGGGTTTTCGTCGGGCGGCGGCGATAGTGTTCGAACATGCATTCGAGTTGCGGTGAGGACGTGGTGAAGCGCTATGACGCGCTGCACGATGCGGTCTCTGACGTGCTCGACGTGCCCGCCGACGTGCTGACCACCCCGGAATGCCTGGCCCTGCTGCAACGTCTGGAAACCGAGATACGCCGCCTGCCCGCGGCCGGGCATGGCCTGATCAACCAGCTGGCCCGCCAGGCCAGCGAAGCCGAGCTGGGCGGCAGGCTGGCGCAGGCGTTGGCGAATCGGCTGCGGATCAGCCGCGCCGAGGCATCCCGGCGCATCCACGACGCCGCCGATCTGGGTGAGCAGCGCGCGCTGACCGGTGAAGCGCTGCCGCCGTTGTTGGAAGCCACCGCCACCGCCCAGCGGGCCGGTGACCTCGGCGCCGCCCACATCGCGGTGATCCGCAGCTTCTGTCATCGGCTGCCCGACTTCGTCGACCTCGACACCCGGGTACACGCCGAGGCGCAGCTGGCCCACCTCGGCGGTGCGCATCGCCCCGACGAGCTGGCCAAGCTGGCCGACAAACTCACCGACTGCCTGGACCCCGACGGCGACTTCACCGACGACGACCGTGCATGGCGGCGCGGCCTCACCATCGGAGCGGAGGGATACGACAGGATGAGCCCGATCTCGGGGCATCTGACCCCGGAGGCCCGCGCCACCCTGGATGCCGTGTTCGCCAAACTGGCCGCCCCGGGCATGTGCAACCCCGCCGACGAGACACCGTGCGTGGACGGTGTCCCCGCCGCCGACGCCGTGCAACGCGACACCCGCAGCACCGCCCAACGCAACCACGACGCCCTCAACGCCGCCGGACGTGCCCTGCTCGCCAGCGGTGAGCTGGGCCAGCACAACGGGCTACCCGCCTCGATCATCGTCACCACCACCCTGGATGAACTCGAAACCGCCGCCGGCAAGGCGCTGACCGGCGGAGGCACCCTGCTGCCGATGAGCGACGTCATCCGGCTGGCCTCCCACGCCCATCACTATTTGACGATCTTCGATCACGGCAAAGCGCTGGCGCTGTATCACACCAAACGCCTCGCCTCACCGGCCCAACGAATCGTGTTGTACGCCAAAGACCGCGGCTGCACGTTCCCCAACTGCGACGTGCCCGGCTACTACTGCGAAGCCCACCACACCGACCCCTACGCGCAATGCCACACCACCGACATCAACGACCTAACCCTGGGCTGCGGCGGGCATCACCCCCTGGCCGAACAAGGCTGGACCACCCGCAAAAACCACCACGGCGACACCGAATGGATCCCCCCAGCACACCTCGACCACGGCCAACCCCGCACCAACACCTACCACCACCCCGAAAAACTCCTCCACGACAACGACGACGACGACGAGCCGTAGCGGCGCTATCGTGTGCTCGTCGCCAGACCCTTACGCGCGCTGCGCAAGTCGGCTACCAATGACTTGTAGGCCAGTTCGCGGTCGGTGCGATCGCGCAGCACCGCCGACGGATGAACGGTAGCCGTCAGCCGCGGTCGCGGGTCCAGTCGAACGTGCATCTCAGGCGGCAGCTGCAACAGCTCACCGCGATGCGTGGAGACTCGAAAGGCGTTGCCCAGCAACGACTGAGCCGCGGTCGGGTCTGTAAGTTAAACGGTGTAACTCCTGAGGAAGAAGGAGAACACTGTGACTGATGTGATTATGGACGAGAAGATCGTCGAGCGGCCCGACATGCAGGGCGCGGTCCGGCTGGACGACCTCGACGAGCAGCTGATCGGGCAAGCTGGTGGATCGGGCCCGCTCGGAAGGGCTGCGGCTGACCGGCGAGGACGGCCTGCTGGCTCAGTTGAGCAAGCGGATCATCGAGTCCGCCGCCGAGGGCGAGATGGACGTCCACCTGGGCTACGCCAAGCACGACCCGGCCGGACCTTGGCCGGGGTCATGGCCGTGCGCCCTTGCTTACGCCGCCACCCCGGGCGCGACTTCGGACTGCCAGAAGTCGAAGAACCGGTCTTGGTCCGGGCCGATCTGCTGGATGTACACCTCGTCGAAGCCTGCGTCGGCGTAGGTGCGAGCGCGCTCGATGACGGGTTTGGCATCCGGCCCACATGGCATCGACTCCTCCACTGCCGAGGCCGGCACCAGGCTCGATGCCTGCTCGAAGTGCGCAGGTGTGGGCAATGTCTGGTTGAGCTGTCCGGGCAGTTGCTCGGTCCGCCACAGGCTGTGAGCGGTTTTTACCCCTTCTTCCTTGGTCTTCGAGTGGCAGACCCTGAACCCGGCTTGGGTGGGCTTGCCGGCTCCACCCGCCCGGTGAAATTCGGAGACCAACTCCCCCGACGGCATCGTGCATTGGAACCCGTCGCCGATCCGTCCAGCCAGCCGGGCGGCGCGCGGCCCGAAGCCGGAAATGTAGACGGGCGTCGGCTGAGATGGCAGCGTGTACAGCCGCGCCTGCTCGACGGTGAAATAGCGTCCGTCATAGCTGACCTGCCTGCCGGTGAACAGCTTTCGAATCACCGCGACCGCCTCTTCGAGCATCGCCCGGCGCGTCGCCGGCCGCGGCCAGCGTTGACCGGTGATGTGCTCGTTCAACGCCTCGCCGGCTCCCAGCCCGAGCATGAAACGCCCGCTCCGATGACCGACCACACGAACGAGCTCTGACCCTGCTCGTTGCTCCACGGGTGGAAGTGGTCGGAGATCCAGAGCCGTTCGAAGCCGGCAGCCTCGGCTCGGACAGCCTGCCGCACAAGCTCCTTGGGATCAAATTCCTCGCACGATAAGAAGTAGCCAAAACGCGTCATGCTGCGGGCCTACCCCTTGTCCTCAATGTTTACCCATGATGGTGTCGCGCGCGCGGTCCGTCATCGCCGCGAAGGGTCCGGCGAACAGGTTCGCGAGCTGCGATTCCACACCGGCGTGCGGCCTGGTGGGCGCGATCGCCTCGGCAAGCTTGGCGGCACGACCCATCCTCTCGAGCTCGTCGCTGCCCAATTCCTGCTCCAGCTTGGCGAACTCCTGCTTCTCCTCCTTCTCGGCGTGCTGGACAACCGCGTCGCGAAGCTTGGTCAACGTGTCGGTGAACGACGTGTCGTCGACGTCGAGCTTCTCCAGCTCGGACAGCACCGTCTTGGCTTCGTGCTCCTCCGCTAACCGCTCCCCAATCACCTTGTCGCCGTTAGGGATCTTCCGCTTCGCCCGCGGGTGAACGATCTCCTCTTCAGCGGTTTCATGTACGGCGAGCAACCGCCGCAGCTTGACGAAGGCCTCGCCTCGAGCCTTGCCGGAAGCAGCCAGCGTTTCAGCAAACGACGACTTGATCTGCTCGTGCTGGCCGACGAGAAACTGGACGACGTCGGTGGGCGTCTTTACCGCAGCATTAGCCATGGGTTCCTCCCAAATATCAGGCTTTGGCGCACCAGGCTGTGGTGCGCACCGAGTCTTGGCTACCCGGCGCTCGGGCTCACCAAACCGCTGACGCCGGGTTGCCTGGGAAGCGTGCCGGTCCCGTCACTCCGGTTCTAAGAGCGTCGAATTCGACCTAGCTGACGTGGAAAGACCGAAGAGCTGAACCACGCCGTGATCGCGGCCGGCCGGGTAGCCACCGTCGACGGCAATGGCTTGACCGATGACGAAGGACGCGTCGGGGGACACCGGGAAAGCCGACAGCCATGGCGGCGATCTCTTCCGGCAAGCCCATCGGTTGTAATGCGTGCTCTTCGGTGATGGAGGCTTCGGACCTTCCATGCGCGGCAAGCCGAAGACGCTGCCAGTCATCGGTGTTTCGGTGAAGCCGGGGCAAATGGCGTTGGCCCCGTACGGAGTACGACCCCGTCGATGCGGTCGGGCACGGCGTCCAGCATGGCCGCGATCGCGGCTTCGTCGGTCACGTCGGCGGTCACGAACCCGAAGTCGGGACCCAGGTCCGGCGGGGCGGCCCGCCCGGCGCCGACGACGCTGCCGCCTTCGGCCAGCAGGCGCTCGGCAGTGGCTAGCCCGATGCCCGACGCCGCACCTGTTACGACGACCGTGCGGGAAAAGGCCCGGTCAGTGCACGCAAAAGTCGGTCGTCTCGAATTCGGTTGCCGCGCAGTCAGAGCCCGAATTGGTCGTCGATGATGCCGAGCCAGATCTGCGCGACGTCCATGGCCACCTTCTCGCTGATGAACGCATGCTCGCGCATGCCGCGCGCCCGAGTCACCACCTGATCACGAACACCGGTCACTGGCGCCGCTGTCCCCCGCGAGCGGGAGATGCCCCCACCTCATCGCGTTGTGCCAATTCGTCGGCGCCGCGGGTCATCGGCGCCGCTGTTCCTCATCAGGATCGGGTGGCAGCATCATTGAATTAGCTGGCGGCCATGTCTTGACCTGGGCCTTCGCTGCCGCCTTTGCCTTCTCCTTGGCTTTTCGCCTTGCCTCAAAAGTGTCGTCGTCATCGTCTTCGTCGTCCTCGGGGTTGTCGTCAGTCTCGAAGACGACCTCGTACCACCGCTTGTGGGGTTGCACCCGCATTTCGACATCACCAGTTGGAGTCGCGCGTCTGACCTGGACGTTCTCCAGGGTCGGGTCGCGCCGGCAGATAAAAGCTTCGAGCGCCTCCGCCAACGCGACACCAGTGAGGTTGATGTCTGCGAGCGCCCTGCCCTGGTACATAGCCACGCCGCACATCTTGCACCGAAATCGCGCTGGACGCATCATTTTCCGACGTTGGCATGTCTGGGCCTCATCGCCCGTCGACGAGGCGCCTCACGTTGTGTCAGTACAGCGGAATCCAGATACGATACCGAAGAACCAGAAGCCGTTGCCGTTGAGTGTGTGTTGGTGACACTCTCATGCGGTGTCCCCTTGCAGGGTTTGGGTTTTGGCCTCACCGCTTCGGCCCCGGCGTGAGCGGGGTCTTACCGAAGCTTCGCCGGCGCCGGATGATCCGGCGTCGGCGCCATGGCCTGTACCAACCGTGATGGTTGGCCCGGGTACCAATGGGGGCCGTACTCAGCACCGCCCGCGCCGAAACCGCCGCGACAGTTCCTTCGTCAATCTAGGCATGAGCCGCGGGGAACCTCACAGCGGAAATTTGGTTCCCGTGAGCTGTTCGGACAGCTCCCACGGCGCAGCCGCGGTTGTTGCACGCTTGGCCGTCCAGTTGCGCCACGTCGGCTGGCTACGGCCGTACAGGCCGAAGCGCGGGCCGACGAAGGTGTTGCCCGGTAGCTCCTGCGACACCGCGTACAACGTCGGGCGGGCGCCGAAGTCGGCATCGGCGGACCTGGTCGCCGATCACATCGTGGCGCTGATGGACCTGCCGGCGCAGGCGGGCACCATTTTCAACATCACCGCCGATGACTACTACAACCTGATGGACATCACCCGGATCTTGCCCAAACGCTACGGCTACCGCTTCGACTACCACGACATCCCGGCGTTCGCCGAGCAGCTGGACCGCCGGTGCGGGCCGCGCGATCCGGTTCCTGCGGCGCGAGCGTCTGATCGCCGAGGAGACTGACGCGCAATGCAGTGCCTAGCCACTCAAGGGGCACTCATGGGGGTTGACCATGTTCACCGTCGATGACCAGGCAGCGGGCCCGCACGACGCGTCGCTCGATCACGAGCGCCTCGTCCTCCAGGCGCGTGACCTGCAGTTCGACTGGGCGAAGCTGCCGTTCTACTACGTGCCCAACGAGCCGTTCACCACCCATTTCTGCAACGTCTTGCACCTGTTGCTGCCGGCGGGCGAGGAGTTCATCGTCGAGGTGTTCAAAAACGCGCTGCCGCTGATCAGGCCACCGCAAGCGCGACCGCATGTACTCGGCGTTGTGCGGCGTGGGTGCGCTTTTCGGCGGCTTCGCTTCGGCATCGCGCTGGTCGCCATCGCAGGTAGTGCCGGTGCAGCGGACGATCACCGCGGTGGTCACCAAACGCGAACCGCTCACGCCCGACGCCGTCGCCTTGACGTTGGCCGATGCGCAAGGCGGATTGCCGCCGTCGTGGACACCCGGCGCGCACATCGATGTTCGGCTGCCGTCGGGGCGCCGTCGGCAGTACTCGCTGTGCGGTCCGTCCGGGCGGCGCACCGACTACCGTATCGCCGTGCGCCGGATCGCCGACGGCGGCGGCGGTTCCATCGAGATGCACGACACCTTCGAGGTGGGCGACACCCTCATGTTCGAAAGTCCCCGCAACGCGTTCTATCTCGTCACCGATGAGCACGACGTGTTGTTCGTGATCGGCGGTATCGGGGTGACACCGATCCTGCCCACGATCCAGGTGGCTGAACAGCACGGGATCAATTGGCGGGCAATCTATGCCGGCAGGGGGCGCGACTACATGCCGCTGCTGGACGAGGTGGTGGCGGTGGCGCCGGATCGGGTCACGATGTGGGGCGACGACGAGATGCTGGTCTGCGTCTCGCGAGCGAAAGGCGGTCGCGTGGTGGTCGACGCCTGAGCGACATCCAGGCCATGCGGGCGTCTGCGCGACTCGACGCGTAGATTTCGGCGAGGAACTGCTCGACGGCCACTGCCGCGTGTGCGGCACGGGGCGAGCCGAAGATGTCGAAAGCATGCTGCGCGAACGGCAACTCGGCGTAGACGGCCGGCTGGCGGCTGACCTCGATCAGCGCCGCGACTGGTTGGAGGCGTTTCGGCTCTTGAGCATGCGGCGACCCGAGACGTACGGCTCGCTCACCCGGCGATCATGTGCGCGTTCGGTACTCGGGAGTCCACCGCGCCTGGCTAATCCGTTGGGCGAGTTCATCATCGCTGCGTTTCGGGGCGACGCCGTCCGCCACGGCCTGTCCGGCGACGGCGTGTGCAATGCGCACTGCGACGTCGGGGACGTCTGACCAGTCCGGCAGCAGCGGCCGGTCGGGGTCGGCGAGGGCAGGCGATGCATCGCCCAAAGCCGCTGCGGCAGCCCGCATCATCTCGTCGGTGACCCGGGTGGCTTGAGCTGCGGTCACTGCGAGTCCCATCGCGGGGAAGATATAGACGTTATTACATTGTGCCACCGGTCTTTCCACGCCGTTGCGGCGTAGGGGCGCGAAAGGTGAGCCCGTCGCGATCAGCGCTCTCCCATCAGTCCAGTGGTCCAATTCGGCCGGATGCGCCTCCGCGCGGCTTGTCGGATTGGACAGCGGGAAGATGATCGGCCGTTCGGTCTTGCCGGCCATCTCACGCACGATGCTCTCGGTGAAGGCGCCGGCGGCGGTGGACAGCCCCAACAGAACACCGACGTCGATGTGGTGCACGACGTCGGCAAGCTGGGCCGGCTCCGTCAGCCCCCAACTAGCCACCCGATCGGCGGGCTGAGCAAACTCACGTTGCCCCGAGGAAAGATCGGTGCGGTCATCGGTGAGCAGGCCCGCCACGTCGATGGCCCAGATCCGTTCTTGCGCAGCCTGTTCCGATATCCCATCGTTCGCCATCTCCCGTCGGATCATGTTCAAGACACCTATGCCTGCCGAGCCTGCGCCGAGCATCACCACCTGCTGCTGCGAAAGCGGGCGACCCGCCACTTGGGCGGCACCGCGAAGTGCACCGAGGGTGACGGCGGCGGTGCCCTGAATGTCGTCGTTGAAGGTCAGCAGCTGGTCGCGGTAGCGGGCCAGGATCGGCTGGGCATGCACCGTGGCGAAGTCCTCCCACTGCAGCAGCACATCGGGCAGTTGTTCGCGCACTTCTGCGACGAACTGGTCGATGAAGGCGTAGTACTCGTCGTCGTCGATGCGCCGGTGGCGCCAACCGAGATAAAGCGGCTCTTCGAGGAGTTCGGCGTTGTCGGTGCCCACGTCGAGCATGATCGGAAGAGTGCGCGCGGGATCGGTGCCGCCGATGAGCGTGTAGAGCGACAGCTTGCCGATCGGAATGCCCATCCCGCCGATGCCCTGGTCACCCAAGCCGAGAATCCGCTGGCCGTCGGTCACCACAATCACGTCAACGTCGCGCTGCGGCCGATTGCGCAGCACCTCATCGAGACGGTCGCGGTCGGGGTAGGAAACGAACAATCCCCTTGGGCGTCTATAGATCTCGCCGAACCGGTGGCAGGCCTCCCCGACGGTGGGGGTGTATACGATCGGCAGTGTTTCGGGGATGTGGTCGTGCAGCACCCGGTAGAACAGTGTCTCATTGCGGTCTTGCAACGCCCGCAGATAGATGTGTTTGTCGAGATCGTCGCGACGAGTGCAGAATTCGTGCCAGCAGTGCGCGGCCTGCTGTTCGAGGGTCTTCACCGCGGTGGGCAGCAGTCCGAGCAACCCGTATCTGCGGCGTTCGTCCTCGGAAAAGGCCGTGCCCTTGGTCGTCAAGGCGTCGAACAGCGCGGCCTGGCCCCGCTTCTCGTCAGACATCGTCAGCATCCTTTCATGGGCAATCTCGCGGCGAGTCCGTTCAAAGACGCGGCGGGACCGTCGCGCAGACGGTGGTGGTGAACGCAGAGTTGCCCCGATTGCTCAAATCTAACGCTGCAACGCCCGTGGAACATGTCAAGGCCGGTGAGACGGCGAACATTGAGTGCAGATAGGGTGGTCCCGGCTGGGATCGAACCAGCGACCTTCCGCGTGTGAAGCGGACGCTCTCCCACTGAGCCACGGGACCGCGCCAAGGCGAACGACGTCGAAGGTTAGCACGTGCGCGCATTCCGGCAGAACGCGCTGCGTGGGCCAGCGGATAGCAGCGCGCCTGACGGCACGAGGAAGTTGTGCAGGCGAGCTCATTTGGACTATCGTCGTGCATCGCACCGGGCGACGATCTCGCCCGCTGCGCGCGGATGTGGCGCAGTTGGTAGCGCATCACCTTGCCAAGGTGAGGGTCGCGGGTTCGAATCCCGTCATCCGCTCGAGGGCGTAAGTGGCATCAAACCCACGGTGGAGTGGCCGAGTGGTGAGGCAACGGCCTGCAAAGCCGTGCACGCGGGTTCGATTCCCGTCTCCACCTCCAATTCTTTGACCCGGGCGCGGTTAGCTCAGCGGGAGAGCGCTTCCCTGACACGGAAGAGGTCGCTGGTTCAATCCCAGTACCGCGCACCAAGCGTTTGCGCTGCTTAGACGGTATTTTTAGCCGACTCTGCCGGTGCCGCTGCCAATACGCTGCCTACGCATCACGGGCCGACGAAATTTGCCCCCACCTCTGCGGGGACGGTTACCGGCATGTCGCAGCACCCGCCCGGCCCAGCCGCAGATAGCGTCGATGGTCAGCCTTGTGTAGAGGCTCGGTTCCACGAGGAGTAATGACATGCTGGCTAGCTGGCAACAGGCGGTCACGCTGCTGTTGGCAGTCATACCCGGCTTTATCTATCAAGGGACGCGGTCTCGACTGCGTGGTCCGACGCCCGACGAGCAAGAGGTCACCGTCCGCGTCCTCCGGGCACTGGCGACGTCGGGTTTCCTCGCACTGTTGTATGTGGCCGAGAATCCGCCGGATCGGCGGCTGACCGCATTGGCCTTAATTGGCTTGGTCTTTGCCGTGCCGATGGTCTTTCGCATTCATCGTTCACTGACGTTTTCTCAGTAATTTCCGCGTTGGAGAGTCGATAGTACGATCGCGGCGGCAACAACTGCGCCAATCCTGGTTGGACACAGGCGGATTCGACGGAGGCAGCGCCAACGCTGTTTGAGTTCGGCGTTGGCGCGTTCACCGATGGCACGCGCCGCGGTGAGCAGCATGTTGTAGCTCTGATTCTCCACGGCCAGGCCGCGGCCCTTGACCGGAGTGTGCACCCCGATCCCCGCTCCTTCGTAGCCCTTGTCGGCCAGCGTCGGCACCCCGTCGGCCGCGGACTTGTACAGCGCGCCCAGGCAGTGCGCGCGGGCGGCGGTGATGTCGTGCACGCTGCCCGGCTCGACCTCGCTCGACCACACCGGGAACCCGCCCGGGTCGGCCAGTATCTGCACATTGCCGCCCTGGGTTTTGTGCTTGCCCGAATACCACCGGTGATGGCCGGCCTCGTTGCGCTCGTCCACCCGGTCGATGGCGATCAGCGTCCCGTCCAGCGTCACGTGCGACCACTGTTCGGCCTTGGCCCGGTCGAGCACTTCGTGCAGGTCAGGAGCTTGTTCGGCGATCACGTCGATCGCCTCGTGCAGATAGCGGTAGCTGGTGGAGATCGGCAGCCCGGCCTCCATCGCCAACAACCGGATCGGGGCGTCGTCGCGGAACCACCGCAGCACCAGCTTGGCCTGCGTGCGCACCGTACCCGACCGCCGCCCGGCCCGCGTTCTGATCTCGCGCCGGTGAACGTGCAGCAGCGCGGTCACATGCAGCAGGGTTTCCTCCGGCACGTCGCAGATGGCAGAGTAGGTGAACACGTGGGGTCCTTTGCAGCGGAGCGGGTTTCCTCGTCGAAACCGAATCCTTGAGCAAGGACCCCACGCCCAGCCACTACGACACGCCGAAAACTCCAGTCACACCAGACTCACGAGCCCCAAGTGAGAAAACCTCACTACTGCAAAACACGCTTTGTCATCAGCAAGTGGTGCGTTAAGCGCAACAATGAGCGATTCAGCGTGTACGACCCAACCGCAACTGCGTGGGATTTCGCCGCGGACCACATGGGGCCGGGCTTCGTGCGCGTGTACACCAGCGACGACACGTGGGTGGGCGGCCGCTCGGAGGATAAGTCGTATTTCTCGGGCTACCCGGAAACTCGTGAAATCTTTCTCCAAGAGGCATGGGAGCTCGACGAGGATGGCGTGTTTATACAACCCATTCCGCGCACCGCCGGCGTCTGGATTCGCTGCGACGATGCTCAATTCGTTCAATTTCTGAAACCAGGCGAAGTCGCTGCGGCCGGCAGTAAATCCGCAGAGTCTGGTCAAGCCTCCAGCGGATACTCTAACGAGAGGCCAGTCGCCGTGCTGCCCCTTGGTAAGGGCAGGAAGTTGCGTGTGTCAGTCACCCACGGTGCGTAAAGGAAGGTGAGCCGCAGATGGCAGATCAAGAGCAGAAAGGCTATAGCCCCCGCCCCAAAACCGGTGGCCGGCGACCACCGCCCGCCGCGCGTCCATCGCCGCCGCCGCCACCGCCTCCCGGTGGTGGCGGGGTTCACAAAAAGGGATAGGGGCGCCCGCTCCCACGGCAAGGAGCGGCGCTAGCTGCTCAGCATGTGGCCGCCTGCGCTGGCCAGAGCGCCGATAGCTACCTGGTAAGCCGCGCCACGCAACCCCAGCGCAACCTGTTTGAGCTTGCTTCGCTCCGGCTCCGCGACAGACTCGTCTTCGCCAGCAGCTTCCAACGCCGCGATGAGCCGCTCAAGCATGTTCTCGGGCGTGGGCCATTGACCGGCCACCCGTAACGCCTCCCCAGTTGGCGGCCCCACAGCAATAAGGCGGCCGCCGAAAGAGCTGTCCAGGTGTCTTCCATACCGCCCAACGCTTCCACAGGTTGGGGCCCGGCTGCCGATCGGCGCGCCATGTGTCGGGAGCAATTCGGCTGCATAACGTGAGCCCGGTGAGTGATTTCGACTACCGGCCACAGCCGGGCTTCCTCAGTGAGTGGTCGTTGAGCGTTTCCGGGTACGACGATCCGGTTCTCAACGGCCAGGTCGACATTTTGCCTCCACGCCAACTTGTCGAGCTTGAAATCGAGATCCGGACGTGGGAGGAGGACTACGCCGAGGAGACTGGCGCAGCTCTGACACGAGTTCACGGAGGCTCGGGCTGACGGGAGTTCGAGTGGGACAACGGCGCGGATCATCGCTTTGAGTGGCAGCACGTTGTGTTCGATCTGCGGTGCCCGCGCTGCCAGCGTCCCGAGGTAGCCGAGATTCACATGGTGACTGACGAGGTTTGGGCCAGCTCAGGATTCAGCCGCCACGAGTGCTGGCGGTGCCTGGAGGAAGCCATCGGTCGGCGCCTCACACCGGCCGACTTCAAGCAGTTGCCTGCCAATACCGACGAGTCGTGGCACACCGAGGAGCTGCGTGAGCGAATCGGCTTGAGGTAGCTACGGCCTAAATGTGGATGTCCTCCTCGCCGGCGAGGCCCTCCATCTCGTCCTCACCAGGCGCCCGCGACCACGCACGGCACTCAAGCGTCAACATGGGGTCCAACGGGCACTCACCCAACTCCACACCCTCCGGCAACTCGACGCCGGGATGCTGCTCCTGCCACGCCTCCCGCGCAGTGCACCAGGCGTCATAGGCATCCACCCACTCGTCATACGTGAGCCCGCGGCCGTCAAACAGCAACAACTCGGCGGGAGGGGCCTCGCCAGCCGGCTCACGCTCCTGCATCACGCCCACCTCCAATCGGCGTCACCGACGCCATGTTGCCTGAGCGGCTCCACCGCGTCCGCGCCGCCTTCTTCAATATTCGTCGTGGCAGCGAAGTCGCGTCGAGTCATCCGCTGTAGTGGGGCGGTGCCGGACTTGGGCCCGGCCCAGTGCCGGAATGCAGACGGCCTAGCGACTGAGAAGTCGTCGCTTCTGTTCGCTGAATTCTTCGGCGCTGAGAATTCCGCAATCGCGCAGAGCGCCGAGGTCGCGCAACACTTCGGCGACTTCGCGCATTTCGGCCGCAATCCCCGTGGCTGGGCCGCGCGGCGACATGTTTTGCGCCGTCACGAGTTCACGATTCATCGCTCTCTTCGGGAGCGCCCCGCAGTCGCCCGTATTCACGTTGATGCGCGCCCGACGTCCGGGGCTGACGGCATTCCCGGCCGTTTGCCCGACCACGCTCGCCAGCGCCATCTGACCGAACAGGCTTCCCGGATTGGCTGCGAAGGCTTCCAAGGCGACACTGGGGCTGGCGGCCGGCAGAGCCGCCGCGGCCAGCTTGATCGCCGGAGCCGCTGTGGTCCAACCCAGCGGTATCGACAACGCCCCAACCGACGTCGCCTCACCCATGCCCGCCGATACCGCCGACCCGACCGCGCCCACCGGTCCCACCTGGCCCAACCGGTTCAGGATTTGACCTTCCACGCCGTTGATACGGTCCAGCGTGGTGGCGATGAACTCGTGCGTGTCAGCAAGCTGAAAGTGCGTGCCAATAATCATGTTGTCGGCATCGGATGCGGAAGCCCATGCCCCAGAGGCTGTGGCTAGTTCCGATCCTGCAAGGCCTGTACCCGCATAGGTCAGAGGCGATGTCAGCCCCAGGCTTTCTAAAATTCCGGCTAACCCGGATGTTGCCAACGGGGCCGCCGAGGTCCAAGGCGCGCCCGTCGCGAATTCTTGTAGCACTGTGGGCGCCGCGGAGGTCAGTTGCGACAACACCGCGGAGGTGTTCGTCGTGGCAGATGTGCCGGCGGATTGGCCGACCGTGGCCGCTTGGCCGGCCAGAGCGCTCGGGCGGGTGGTCGGGGCGGGCGGGGTGAACGGTGTCAACATCGTTGCCGATGCCGACGAACCCGCATAGCCGTACATCGCCACGGCGTCTTGGGCCCACATTTCGGCATACTGGATTTCGGTCGCCGCGATCGCCGGGGTGTTTTGCCCGAACAGGTTCGTCGCCACCAATGCGGTCAGCAGGCTCCGGTTGGCCGCGATCACTGTCGGAGGCACCGTTGATGCGAATGCGGTCTCAAAGGCCGCAGCCGCCGCCTTGGCTTGGCTGCCGGTTCGCTCCGCCATCGTAGCCGTGGTGTTCAGCCACGTCACGCACGAAGCGGCGGCGGCCGCCATCGCCGCCGATGACGAACCCAGCCAGGGCCCATTGGTCAGTCCGGCGATCACCGTCTGGTAGGAGGTGGCCGCCGCGTGCAACTCAATGGCCAGTCCGTCCCAGGCCGCCGCGGCGGCCAGCATCGGCCCTGAGCCGGTGCCGGCATACATGCGTGCGGAGTTGATCTCTGGTGGAATCATCGCGAAATCCATTACTACACAGCTCCTATCCTGTCACTCCGGTTGTCGGCGCCACTGTGATCAGCAGTTCCGGCGGTCTCGTCCTAACGGCGTTGGAATTCCTTATGCGCAAACGGAACTGGATTGGGTTAATCACCGTTTGTTGTCATCGTCTAAACGAGGCAGGAACGACGCCCGCGGCTCGGTACGTAGCTTCTGGCGCACGGTGCTATTCGCGCCCGTGGCGGGCAGCTTCGGTGATCCGGATGCCAACGAGGACTCGCGGACGCCCACGACTCACCGCCGAGGAGCAGATCGATCCGGTGGCAACGACGGCTGGGTTCGTGCTCGGGCAGCCTCACCGCATCCACGCATTGTCGACGTAACAGAGAGTCGGTCATCTCGCCAACCTCCTGCCGGCGCGGAACGTGGCAAACCTCCACGGTCGCTGTCGGTCAGCGTCACGGGTAGTGACCTATTGGCCCCTAACGTCGGTGACTCAGTCACTTACCCCCGGGGGGTATGTTGCGGGATATTGGATACTATCACGCCGACCCGCCATGAGTAAGACGACACGCTTTCACCGAAACGCGCCGACCTTCACCAAAGTCGATCTCAGGTGCCGCGTGAGGGGGTAGCTTTAGAACTTGCAACAAACTTGAAATGCCTTTGTAAAAAGACTCTACTGACGTGAATGTGGATGACCTCCTGTGTGGTATGGGAGTTCGAGGGTGACCGGTCCGCAGACCAGCATGACCATGGCGAGGGCGGCCTCGGCGCTGTGAAAGCCGTAGGCCCGGCGGATGATGAGCCGGACCTTGCTGTTGAGTCCTTCGTGGCGTCCGTTGGCCAGGCCGCGGTCGACGGCGGCCCGGATGCCGTCGAGGTGTTTTTTGATGGTCGTGCCGACCTTGGTGAACTGCGGGATCCGGCATCGCTGCGCCCAAGCACACCATTTGCCCAGCATGTGGGTGACGGTGTCGGTGTCGAGGTGACCGGCGAACACCGCCCGCAACGATTCCTTGAGCTCGTAGGCCCGCACCAGGGCGCCGCCCTCGCGTTTGAGCTGGGCGAGGGTGGCTTTCTGTGTATCGGTGAGGGATTCGGGGTTCTTCAGCAGCGCCCACCGGGCGCCCTTGTAGGTTTTGGCGATCTGCTTGTTCGACAGCGTGCGCGCGGACTGCCACACCTGGCGGCGCGCGTCGTCGAGAGCGTCGGTGGCTAGCTTGACTACATGGAACGGATCGAAACAGATCACCGCCTGCGGGGCGTGCGCCCGAACAGATTTCGCGAACGCAGGACCCAGATCCATCGACACGGCCTCGATCTTGTTCGCCCCGTCCTCGGGCAGGGCCTCGGTGAAGAACCTGTCCAGCGTGGTGGCCTTCTTGCCGGGCGCGCCCCGACGATTTTGCCGGTGTCGTGGTTAGAGACCAGCGTCAAATACTTGTGGTGCTTGCGCCAGGAGATCTCATCGACGCCGATATCGACCAGCTCGTCGAGCCGGTCGGGGTCAAGTTTGTCTGCCACCACGCGCGAGCACATCGCTCCGACCGTGCGCCAGGCGACGCGGCAGAACGTGGAGACCGTCTTCCTGTCACACTTGGTGGCCAACCAGACGGCGAGGTCCTCGAAGTCGCTGGTGAACCCCGACCCAGGACGGGCGGACGGCACCGATTCGGCCAACACGCCGTGCTCGGGGCACCGCAGGCGGCGGCGCCGCAGCTTCAGCACGCAACCCCGCCCGCCAAGGTCCAGATGCCGCCACGCCGAGTCGACCATCCGCGTGTCGTAGCGGTGCCGGGTCCGGAAATCGCAATGCGGACATGACATCACCCGCTGCTGCGGCCGCACCCACACAGTCACCTCCTCGCCGACCTCGACGGCACGAACCGTCGTCTTGGGCAAGTTCAGGACGCGGCTGAGTAAGGTGGTGGCGCGCACGGGCAAGCTCCTCAGGACGTGGTCTAGGTGGCTGGTGTCGAACGGGCGGTTTCATGCGCCGCGGCGAAATCGGCAAAAACCGGCACCGCCAGAATGGACGCTGAGCGACTTTCGGCGACCCGCCGACCAAATCACCCGCCCGGAGATCACGATATTTGGCGGCCCGAGATCGTTAGCCGTGTAAAACACCAGCCACCTAGGAGCTTTTGAACCTATGAGCTGCCCGTGCGCCCAACCCCTTACGCCACGCGAGACATAGCAGACCCCACCCGACCCACATTCATGGCAATAGAGCCCTATTTATGCAGGTTGATCGCGGCACTGGCTGCCATGAGGTAAGCCTACTTCAATCCCAGTACCGCGCACCAAGTGTTTGTGCAGCACAGAGGCAGTTTTAGAAGCCTGACAATCGGCTCCCGCCACATATACGTCGCTTACCCGTTAACTTGATTTCTTGCTGCCGAAAAGCTGAAAACCTGCTGGGACGACCTCGGACCAATTTGACGGCACCCAGCCTGAGCCTTAGCTTAGTTAAACCCAGTAAAACCGTAAGGTTGGGCACGCACGAAACGATGGGGGTTCCAATGATCGACAACCGCCTCACCGCCTCCTGGGTCCGCCGGTGGGGTACTGGCGCGGGCCTGGTTAGTGGAGCTGTCGCCGCCGCCATGATTGGGATGGCCGCTGCGCCTGGCGCCCGCGCCGACGGCGGTGTCACCCCCGCCGACTTGCAGGCCACTGCGACCGCCGATTTGACCGACGCCAACGCCGCATTGAACACAGCGCTGGGCCAATCGGACGTTTCCGATAACCTCAACCTTCAGGGGTTGGTGGATCAACAACTAGGGACGAACGACAACGCTTTACAATTACAAGATTCTCTGGTGACGCTTCAAGAAAGCGACCTGTCCGCCGACACCAACCCTATTGCGTTGGACCTGGACACCGCGTTATTCGGCGACGTTGATCAGGCGTTCGCCAACGGCGATGCAGCAGTGCTTAGCGCTAGCCAAAGCTTTACGGACGCGGCCGCGGCGGGCACACTCACGAGCAGTTCCGATTTCGGGATGGCTGCGGCTGATTTGCAGTTGCTCGGTCCTACCTTCGACGCTCTCGGTAGTTTGTTCACCGCCTTCGATATTGGGCTCCTAAACTCGTTCTAACCAGTAAGCATCGGCTAACTCACTTGTCGGAAGTTTCGAATTCTGCACACACCTGGCAGGCGCGATGCGCAGCCTGGGGCGGGGCGGCGTCGTGGGTAAAACTATTAGGACGCGTGCGAAAAGAATCGCTCGTAGAACACACGCAGAATCTTCGCGAACGGGGCGCTGGCGGGCAGGCCCGGCAAACATGCTCGGCTGCGTCGTGCTGATCTTGGAAAGCACTGGATAGCGCAGGCCGTGATCTCGCAACTCTGCGACCTGCTCGACAACCGCATCGGGATACCCTGCAGCACAGCATCTTTGAGGAGTGACATCGGTGCGTCGGATATGTACGACAACACCGTCTGCTCCTCGAGCACCTGCGGGATGACGTCTTGTGCGCCGACGAAGTCGTCGCCTAGCTAGCAGGTGACGCGCTCCGTGCCGTTTCCACAGCTCTGCAGGAGCATTGCGGCCGCTTGAGCGGTGACCGCAGGATCACGCCGGCCCGGATCGGTCACGCCGATACCAAGGCGCATGCGCGCCATACGGTTTCGGGCGGCCAGATGCCCACAGCACCGTCCACGGTTCGAGCTCGGCGTCCACCTTCGGGGCAAGTCGTATCGCGCCAACACATTTCGGCTGGGCCATCGACCACGGAAATAGCGAGTTCAAGTGGTCGGCCACCCAAAACGAATCGATCCGGGTGGCCACCGCACTGAGGTAAGTGGATCGCACCACCGCCATCGATGAAAAGCGCGCTGAGAGCGCACGAACAGCTATACCGACTTTGACCATGAGCCCCGACCCTAGGAGAGGCGTCGGCTTGTGGACTCGTTCGCCGCGCCCGCTACTCTCCGCGTCCGCCTGATATGTCCGCTCGGTTCGGTGGGGGCTCGGCGCCGTTGTCGCTGGCACGCTGTAGATGCTGCGGACAGTAGGCGCTGGCCGCAATCGCGGTGAACTTGGCGGCGCTGGTCATGCTGATTCCCGGATTCTGCTCGGTCACGTGCTGCACGACGTCAATTTCCGGCTGACCCTGGTCCATCAGCCCGCACGCGGCCTTGCCGGCGTTGACCGCACTCGGCCCGTTGCTAAAGGTGATGCCGGCCTTCGTCAGCGCGTCCAGGAAGCTGGCATCGACAGCCGGGTCGGCGTGCGCCGGCACGCCCGACCCGACCGTGGCGATGATGCCGAGCAACAGGAGGAGACGTCGCATCTGGCCATCATCGCTTATGGCGGCGCCGTTGTCGTATAGGAACCATGCTTGCGATAAGGCTGCCAAGATCACGTCGTGGCCGACAAAATCGAAGTCCAACGCAAGAGCGCCGCTCCCCCAGCCGACGTCTTCGCAGTGCTCAGCGATCCACAGGGTCACGTCGCCATCGAGCGACCGGGATGCTGCAAGACGCCGAAGGCGGCCCCCCGTTGCCGCCGCGGGTGACAGCGTCGTCGTCCATATGGACCGCGACGCGCTCAACGACTTTCCGGAACTGGGCAAGTGCGACGTCACGGTCAGCATTCGCGACTTCGAGCCCGGACGGCTGATCTCGTGGACCGTTCTCGGTCAAATTCGCCCGCCGATCGGCCACGTCTATGGGTGTCTATGGGTACCGCCTCGAACCCGACGAAACCGACGAAGGGACGCTCGTCACATCGGTCTACGACTGGTCCCAGATCGACGATCACGGCGTGGAACCGGCATTTTTCCGGTGGTCTCCGAGCTCGCATTGCGCACCGCGCTGGGCATCTTGGACCCGACCGTGCGCCGCGGCTACCCGAAGGGTTGGCGAGCGCCGCCCGCCGTCCCCGTCAACCCATTGTTGACGGAATACCGGGGTCAACCTAAGGTTGACGGCATGGCTGAATCTGCCCCGGAACCCGCTCCCGTCAGCTATCCCGTCCGACTCGACGAGATGATCAACGCCATCGAAAACGCGCATACCGAGATGCTGGACCAGCTCAGCGACGCCGTCTTGGCAGCCGAACACCTCGGGGAGGTGGCCGACCACCTGATCGGACACTTCGTCGACCAAGCGCGCCGATCGGGAGCCTCCTGGACCGACATCGGCAAGAGCATGGGCGTCAGCAAGCAGGCAGCACAGAAGCGGTTCGTGTTGCGAGCAGAGGGCACCACACTCGACCCCAACCAGGGGTTCGAACGCTTCACGCCCCGGGCCCGCAACGCCGTCGCCGCCGCCCAAAACGCCGCCGTGCTGGAATCTCTGGTTGCCGGGCAGAAGAACTGACGCAGCCTTCGCGGTGTGCCATCATGCCAAACATGCGCCGCTGCCTCGTCGTGTTGGTCACCGCGTTCGCCGCGACTCTGTGGGCGCTTCCGCGCGCATCGGCCGGCGATGCGCCGATCGGCCACCTCGGCACCACGTTGCGGGTCGACACCGGAAAAATGATCGCCGACGTCACGGTCAGCAGCGTCCAGCCGATCGACCCGCCGCCGGGGTTCGGCTACAACCGCGTCGGCATCCCGGTCAAGAGCTTCCCGCGTAGCGCGGCGGTGCGCGCGGACGTGGCGATCCATGCCGTCCGGGTGCCGACCCCGTTCCAGATGGCCACCGACTTGACCTTCGACGGGGTAACCCCGTTCGGCGACGCCTACAAGTCACGCCCGTCCGACGCACCTGACGCGCTGGACGCCGCGCTGACCAACGCACCGGCCGGCTCGGTTATTCGCGGCGGCGTGTATAGGGAGGCCCACCGCGACCCGGTCTCCGCCGTCGTGCTGCTGGACAGGAAAACGGAGTGTCACCTGGCGCAGTGGAACCTATAGCCCGCATCGCCAGAGCCAATCCCGCCGACACCGTCGAGTTGGCTGCGGTCGCCGCACGCACCTTCCCGCTCGCGTGTCCCCCGTCGGCCACGCCCGCGAATATCGCGGCGTTCGTCACCGCCAACCTGTCCGAGATACGTTTCGCCGAGTACCTGGCCGATCCGCAACGGCTGGTCCTCACCGCCAGCCACGACAACCGAATTGTCGGTTACACCATGCTGATTCGCGGTGTCGGCGACGATCCCGACGTGCAGCGAGCCGTGCCTGTCCGACCAGCCGTGGAACTTTCCAAGCTGTACGTGCTGCCCGATTATCACGGTTCGGGCGCGTCGACGGCGCTGATGACCGCCGCGCTCGACGCCGCGGTCGAGTGGGGCGCTGGCTGCGTATGGCTGGGTGTCAATCAGAAAAACACTCGCGCACAACGGTTTTACACAAAATGCGGTTTCAGCGTCGACGGCGTCAGAACATTTCAACTGGGTGCTGGTATCGAAAACGACTATGTGATGGTGCGCAGCTCTATGCGTTGAGCACTGCACTCAGAACCAGTTGGACGCCGCGGCCACCGACCCGCCGCACTCGACGAGTCGGAAAAGCAGCCGGGAGATCAGCGTAGTATTTCCCGGGTCGTCCAACTCGAACTCGTCGATACACAACAGCGTGTAATGCCCAAGCAGCTCAATGCATTCGGTGAAGCCGAACACTCCGGCCAGCTGGGTCAGCTCCATGAAGGTCGCAAAGGGCTCGGGATGCATCGCATCGGCCGGGCATGCAGGCACCCTACCCACGTGGTGCAATCATGCCCATGTCTGACCAGGCCGGCGGGATGCAGCTGCGACTGCTCGGCTCGGTCCGCGAACTCGACGGCGGCGAACTGCCCGACCTGTACGGCTACCCGGCGCGGCTGAACAGGATTTGGCTACGGGCCAACTTCATCGCCAGCCTCGACGGCGGCGCCACCGTCGGCGGCGCCACCGGCCGTCTGGGCGGGCCCGGCGATCGGGCGTTGTTCAGCCTGCTGCGCGAGCTGGCTGACGTGATCCTGGTCGGCGCCGGCACGGTTCGCGTCGAGGATTACTCCGGCGCACGCCCGACCATCGCCCAGCGGGGGCGTCGCCAGGCCCGCGGCCAGAGCGAAGTCCCGCAACTGGCGATCGTCACCAAATCCGGCCGGCTGGGCCGGGATATGCCGGTGTTCACCCGCACCGAGGCGCCGCCGCTGGTGTGCACGTGCGCGGCGGTGGCCGACCGGACTCGGCGCGAACTCGCCGGTCTCGCCGACGTCGTCGAATGCTCGACCGACGACCCGGCCCGAGTCGACGAAGCCGCAGTGCTCGCGGCGCTGGCCGACCGCGGCCTGTACGGGGTGCTGACCGAGGGCGGCCCAACGCTGTTGAGCTCATTCGTCGAGCGCAACATGCTCGACGAACTGTGCCTGACGATCGCGCCGAGCCTGGTCGGCGGTCTGGCCGGCCGCATCGCCGCGGGCCCCGGGCAGGTGCTCACCCGTATGCGCTGCGCGCACATCCTCACCGACGACGACGGCTACCTGTACACGCGCTACGTCAAAGACGTGTAGAGCGCCCGGATGGCTATGGTGGTCGGCATGAGCCGGCCCGCCGCAATCGCCACCTCGTTGATCGTGGTGACGGGGTTGCTGGTCGGCTGCGCGCCCGGCTTGGCCGCCAATCCGCGCTTCGCCACCAATGCCGGCGCCGGGCCGCAGGGAAAGCCCACGACGGCCAAGCCGGCCAATGGTCCGCCCCCGATCGCGGCGCCGAAGAACGACTTGTCGTGGCATAACTGCACGTCGAAGGAGTTCATCGACGCCGCGGTACCCGCGGCGCCCGGAGTCAAGCTGGATTGCGCAAGCTACGACGCCGACCTCGACCCGGTCAACGGCGCGGCCGGCACGCTGAGCATCGGTGTGGTGCGCGCGACCTCGGTGAAGACGCCGCACGATGCCGGCCCGCTGGTCTTGACCACCGGCTCGGATCTGCCCTCGTCGCTGCAGCTGCCGGTGTGGCTGGCACGCGCCGGCGCCGACGTGCTGCAAAAGCACCCCATCGTCGCCGTCGACCGCCGCGGTATGGGCTTGTCGAGCCCGATCGACTGCCTCGATCAGTTCGACCGTCAGGAGATCCGCGACCAGTCGCAGTTCGAGGCCGGCAACGATCCCGTCGCCAACCTCGCCGACATCGTGCAGAACGCCACCACCAGCTGCACCGACACCATCGCACCCGGCGACTCCGCCTACGACAACACCCACGCCGCCACCGACATCGAGCGGCTGCGCAGTATCTGGGATGTGCCCGCGCTGGCGCTGATCGGCATCGGCAGCGGCGCCCAGGTGGCGCTGTCCTACGCCAGCTCGCATCCCGACAAGGTCGCCAGGCTGGTCCTCGATTCCCCAATAGCACTGGACGTGGGCGCCGAAGCCGCCGCCGAGCAGCGGGTCAAAGGGCAGCAATCGGCACTGGACGCGTTCGCGGCGCAATGCGCGGCGCTGAACTGCCCGCTGGGCCCCGATCCCAAAGCCGCGGTGAGCTCGCTATTGGCCGACGCCCGCGCCGGCCATGGCCCCGGCGGTGTGTCGGTGGCGGTCCTCGCCACCGCGATCAGCACCGCGCTGGGCTACCCCACCGGCGACCGGGCCAGTACCACCAACGACTTGGCCGCCGCGCTGGCAACCGCGCGCTCCGGTGACACCAATTTGCTGACCAGCCTTGCCAACCGGGCAGAGGGCCTCACCGGCACCGACGGGCAGTTCGTCGATTCATGCAGTGACGCGCTCAACCGCCCCACACCCGACCGGGTACGGGAGCTGGTGGTCGCCTGGGGCAAGCTCTATCCCCAGTTCGGCGCCGTCGGCGCGCTCAACCTCGTCAAATGCCTCTCCTGGCCGAGCACGACGGCGCCGCAGCCGCCGAAGGTTCTCAAAGTCGACGTGCTTTTGATGGGCGTACAGGACGATCCGATTGTCGGGATGGAAGGCGTCTCCGCCACCGCCGCCACCGTCATCAACGCCACCGCAGCCAGCAAGCGGGTGATGTGGCAAGGGATCGGGCACGGCGCCAGCATCTACTCCTCGTGCGCGGTCCCGCCGCTGATCGGCTACCTGGACAGCGGCCATTTGCCATCGACCGACACTTACTGTCCCGCCTGACGCGAACGGCCATCGCCCGTGTACGGTGCGCTCGTGACGCGCGCCGACGACGATGCTTCAGCAAGCGATGTGGGGGCACCACCCAGCCGGGAGAGGAGCGGCGCTCGTGACTTCAGTTGATTCCCCTCACGGCGCTCTGCGCGATTGGGCGCAGGCCGCCTTCGGTCCCCGCACCACCGCGCCGAGCACGGCGAGCGTGCTGCGCTCGGCGTTGTGGCCGGTGGCCATCCTGGCAGTAATCCACCGCACCGTCGTGGTGACCACCAACGGCAACATCACCGACGATTTCAAGCCCGTCTACCGCGCGGCGCTCAATTTCCGGCACGGCTGGGACATCTACAACGAGCACTTCGACTACGTCGACCCGCACTACCTGTATCCGCCCGGCGGCACGCTGATCATGGCGCCGTTCGGCTATCTGCCGTTCGCGGAGTCGCGCTACTTGTTCATCGCGTTGAACAGCGTCGCGATCGTGCTGGCGGGCTACGTGCTGCTGCGGATGTTCAACTTCACGCTGACCTCGGTGGCCGCCCCGGCGCTGCTGTTGGCGATGTTCTGCACCGAATCCGTAACCAACACATTGGTTTTCACCAATATTAACGGCTGCATCCTGCTGCTTGAGGTGCTGTTTCTGCGGTGGCTGCTGGATGGCCGGACCAGCCGGCAGTGGTGGGCCGGCGTCGCCATCGGCCTGACAGTCGTGGTCAAGCCGGCGCTGCTTCCACTGCTGCTGCTGCCGCTGCTGAACCGGCAATGGCGCGCGCTGGCGCCGGCCTTCGTGGTGCCGGCAGTATTCAATCTGGCCGCGTGGCCTGTGACCGTCCATCCGACGGACTTCATCACCCGCACCGTGCCCTACATGTTGGGCGTCCGCGACTATTTCAACAGCTCGATCGAAGGCAACGGCGTGTATTTCGGGCTGCCAACGTGGCTGATCTTCTCGCTGCGAATCCTGTTCACGCTGCTGGCCATTGGTAGTTTGCGGCTGCTGTGCCGCTATTACCGCACCCGCGACCCGCTGTTCTGGTTCACCACGTCCTCGGGCGTGCTGTTGCTGTGGTCGTGGCTGGTGCTGTCGCTGGCCCAGGGATATTACTCGATGATGCTGTTCCCGTTCCTGATGACGGTCGTATTGCCCAACTCGGCGATCCGCAACTGGCCGGCGTGGCTGGGCATCTACGGCTTCCTGACGATGGACCGCTGGCTGTTGTTCAACTGGATGTACATCGGGCGGCCGCTGGAATACCTCAAGATCACCTACGGCTGGTCGCTGCTGCTGATCGTGGTGTTCACCGTGCTCTACTTCCGCTACCTGGATGCCAAAGCCGAGAACCGCCTCGACAACGGGATCGACCCGGCGTGGCTGACGGCCCGCACCGCAGCCCGCGCAAGCGCTAGCGTGGATGCATGAGCTCTCCACACGTGCAATTGACCGACGACGAATGGCGCCAAAAGCTGACTCCCGAGGAGTTCGCGGTGCTGCGACGGGCCGGGACCGAGCCCCCGTTCACCGGTGAATACACCGACACCAAGGCAGAAGGCGTCTACCAGTGCCGGGCCTGCGGCGCCGAACTGTTTCGCAGTTCGGAGAAGTTCGAATCCCATTGCGGCTGGCCATCGTTCTTCGACCCGGCCAATTCCGACGCGGTGATCCTGCGGCCCGACCACTCGCTGGGGACGACCCGCACCGAAGTGTTGTGCGCCAACTGCGGTAGCCACCTGGGCCACGTCTTCGAAGGCGAGGGCTATCCGACCCCGACCGATCAGCGCTACTGCATCAACTCGGTCTGCCTGCGCCTGGTGCCTGCCTGAGCATCGAGATTGCGTACAGGGTCGTGATTTCGCCGCCGCAACTGCCATAGCCGCAATCTCATGGCCGACTAGTCGACGCGAGTGGCGTGCATCTCCCAGAACGGGGCGTGGGCCCGGCCGCTGGTCAACCACGGTTCGATGACGCGGAACCGCTCCAGTAGTGGCTTGATTTGCTCGGCCTGATCGGGGTTGCGGGCGAGCATCATCTCGATTGCTTGGACGCTCAAGTTAATCTGATACGTGGTCGGCCCCAGATGGGTGATCTGCCAGCCGGCGTCGGGGAACACCTGCCGAAAGTCGTCTTCGGACAACGACCGTGGCATCCGAAAGCCGTTGACGTCGTGGGCGCCGAACTCGAACATGTACAGCCGCGCCCCGGGCTTGGTAGCGCGGTGTAAGGCTCGCGCATACGAGCGCTGCAGCTCCGGCTCCGTTGAAAAGACGTGGTAGAAGGCGCAGTCGACGACGGTGTCGAAGTGGTTGTCCAGGCCTTCCAACTTGGTCGCGTCGGCCAGTTGGAAGTTCACCGAGACCCCGGCTTTGCGCGCGTTCTCTTTGGCCCGCGCCAGTCCGGCCGGCGAGGCGTCGATGCCGGTGGCCGAGTAGCCCTTCGACGCGTAGTAGATGGCGTGGTGGCCCGGCCCGGTGCCCGGGTCGAGGACCTCGCCCTTGACCGCGCCCAGGGCCACCAGTTGCTGGACGACGGGTTGCGGGCCACCGATGTCCCACGGTGTGGCAGTCGGCAATCCGTGCGTGACCCGCTCATCGCGGTACATCGCTTCAAAGCGGCTGGGGTCGACGGAAGCTGGTCGAGTCATGACGCTAACGATATAACGCAAACGTATCGCGATGCAACGCCGCGAACGACTCGGCCTGTTGGTCGGTCCATCCGTCGTTGGCCAGCCCCGTGGTCGCCGATGCGCAGGCGGCGTAAAAATTCCTCACCCGCGCATCGAGCTGCCCGACCGACCATCCCGCGTGCCAATGCCCCACGATGGTGGCCGCGCTGGACCGGCTTGTCGACGGCGCAACGGTCCACGAACCCGCCGCCGAACACGGCGACGTTACGGCAGCGAGGCGACCAGCTGTTCGACGGCCACCCGCGGCCCGGTGAAAAACGGCGTCTCCTCACGGGTGTGCCGTCGGGCGTCGGTGGCGCGCAACTCGCGCATCAGGTCGACGATGCGGTGCAACTCCGGAGCCTCGAACGCCAGAATCCACTCGTAGTCGCCGAGCGCGAACGCCGGCACGGTGTTGGCCCGAACATCCTTGTACCCGCGCGCCGCCATGCCGTGCTCGGCGAGCATGCGCCGGCGCTCCTCGTCGGGCAGCAGATACCACTCGTAGGACCGCACGAACGGATACACGCAGATGTAGGCGCCCGGCTCCTCGCCGGCCAGAAACGCCGGGATGTGGCTTTTGTTGAACTCCGCGGGCCGGTGCAACGCCACGCTGCTCCACACCGGCGTGCACGCCCGGCCCAGCGTGGTGGTGCGACGGAAATCCTCATAGGTCGCCTGCAGCGCTTCGACGCGTTCGGCGTGCGTCCAGATCATGAAATCGGCGTCCGCCCGCAAGCCCGCGACGTCGTAGAGACCCCGCACCACGACGCCGTACTCCTCGCGCTGCTTGAAGAAGGTCGCGGTCTCATCGACCACCTCTTCTCGGGCATCCCTTTCTTCGCCCAGCGCCCCTTGCCGCACGGAGAACACCGAGAACATCAGGTAACGCACGGTGGCGTTGATCGCGTCGTAGTCCAAGCGGGCCATGACAACTATCGTGCCACGGAGGCTTCGACCGCTCCCAGCACGCCGGTGACGGCCCGGCCGGCCGCGCCGATGCACGCCGGTACCCCGATCCCGTCGAGATAGCCGCCTGCCACCGCCACCGTCGGCGGCAGGCCGGCCCGCAGCTCAGCGACCAAGTCGCGATGGCCGGGGCCATACTGCGGCATCGCGTCCACCCAGCGCCGCACGCACACGTCTACCGGGTCGATCGCCAGCCCGAAAACGTCTGCCAGATCCTGTTTCGCCCAGGCGAGCAACTCGTCGTCGGATGCGTGGCGGGCTGGATTTTTATCGGGGGCGTCGCCGAACCGGCCGAACGACAGTCGCAACAGTTCCACGTCGCTGCGTCCCCACTTCCGCGATGACAACGTGATCGCCTTGGCGTGCAAGTGTTCTCCGCTGGCTACCAACACGCCGGAATTCTGCGGGAAGCGGACACCGCGGGGTACGGCCAGCGCCACCACCACCGACGACGCGCTGACGATGCGGCCGGCCGCGGCGGCGGTGCGTGGCGCGATACCTTCGACGAGCCTGACCAGCCGTGCGGCCGGGACGGCCAGGATCACCGCGTCGGCACGCCGCCCGCCACCGGCATCGTCGCGCAGCATCCAGCCCTGCGCAGGAGCTTCAGCGGCTTCGATACCGTCCACCGCAGCCTGTACCCAATTCAGCCGGCTGCGGCGGACCAGCTCGTCGACCAGCACCGTGTAACCGCCGCCCACCGCGCCGAATACCGGTCCTGCGGTGATGCTCATCAGCGCCTGGCGGACCGCGTCGGTCAGGTGAGGGGCGCCGGCGTCGAGCGCGGCGGTCAGGGTCGGGACAGCCGAGCGTAGCCCGATGGTGGCCGCCGACCCCGCGTACACCCCGCCGAGCATCGGATCCACCGACCGGGCCACCACCTGCTCGCCGAACCGGCCGGCAACCAGGTCGGCGACGGGGGGATCGCCACCGGCTTGCCAGCGAAACGGACGGCTGGGCTCAGAAGCGATCCACGCGAGGGTGGCGGCGTTGACGAGTCCGGCCATCGACTCCGCGGACGAGGGAATGCCGCCCAGCGTCGCCGGCGGTAACGGATGCAGCCGGCCCTGGCTGTAGATGAGCGGGCGTACTCCGGTGGTCCCGACGTGCCGGTTCGTCAAGCCCAGTTCGGCCAACAGCGCCGGCACCTCGGGACGGCGTACCACGAACGCCTCGGCGCCGACGTCCATGGGCACCCCGCCGACCGCCTCGGTGCGCAGCACGCCACCGAGGCGGTCGGCTGGGTCGAACACCGTGATGCTCGCCTCGTCGCCGACGGCCACCCGTAACCGGTAGGCCGCTGTCAGGCCCGAAATACCGCCGCCGACAACACAATACGAACTCGTCCTGATCGTCCGCCTGCTCTTCGGGCCGTTGCGGCCCGCATCGTCGCCGGACATCATAACGAGTGGACCAGCGACACCAGGTCGGTCAGAACGCCGGGATCGGTTTCCGGCAGCACGCCGTGCCCGAGGTTGAAAATATGCCCGGCCGCGCCGGCGTCCACCGCACATCGCCCGTCGTCGACCACCGCGCGCGCGGCCTGCTCCACCGCCGGCCAGCCGGCCAGCAACACCGCCGGATCGAGGTTGCCCTGCAGCGCGACACCGGTTTCGATCCGGGCGGCGGCGTCGACCAGCGAGGTTCGCCAATCGACACCGACGACGGTTGCGCCCGCCTCCGACATGGCGCCCAGCAGTTCGGCGGTGCCGACCCCGAAGTGCGTCATCGCGACGCCGCAATCGGCCAGCGCGCCCAACACCCGCGCGCTGTGCGGCAGCACATAGCGCCGGTAGTCGGCAAGCGACAAGGCGCCCGCCCACGAGTCGAACACCTGAATCGCGTCCACCCCGGCGTCGAGTTGCAGCGAAAGAAACGCGATGGTGAGGTCCGTCAGCTTTTCCATCAGCGCATGCCAGCAGATGGGCTCGGCCAGCATCATCGTCTTGGTGTGGGCGTGGTGGCGGCTGGGGCCGCCCTCCACCAGATAGGACGCCAGCGTGAACGGCGCCCCGGCGAATCCGATCAGCGGAACGTCGCCCAGCGCTTGCACGAGCAGCGAGACCGCGTCCGACACCGGCTGAACACATTGCGGCTCAAGAGGTTTCAATGCGTCGATGTCGGCGGCGGTGCGCACCGGCGCTGCGATGACGGGCCCGACGTCGGCGACGATGTCCACCTCGACACCGGCGCCGCGCAGCGGCACCACGATGTCGGAGAACAAGATCGCGGCGTCGACGTCGTGGCGGCGTACGGGCTGCAGGGTGATCTCGGCGATCAGCTCGGCGTCGAAGCAGGCCGCCATCATGCTGTGGTTGGCCCGTATCGCGCGGTATTCCGGCAGCGATCGACCGGCCTGGCGCATGAACCACACCGGCACCCGGTGCGGCTTGCGGCCGGTGGCCGCGGCCAGGTACGGCGATTCGGGCAGCGTGCGGCGGGTACTCATCGTGTCCAATGCTGCCACGAGCAGCGGCTGGCCGGGGCATGCGTAGCCTGCTTCACATGCCAGTTCGTCACCCAGAAGTCAACTACGACGAGTTCCCGAGCCTGCGGATCGAGCGCGCCGACGATCGCGTGCTGCATCTGATTCTCGATGCTCCCGGGCTCAATTCGGTCGGGCCGCAGATGCATCGCGACCTCGCCGACATCTGGCCGGTGATCGGTCGCGACCCCGACGTGCGCGTCGTCTTGGTCCGCGGCGAGGGCAAGGCGTTCTCCTCCGGGGGCAGCTTCGAGCTGATCGACGAGACGATGGGCGAGTTCAGCGACCGGCTGCGCATCATGCGAGAGGCCCGCGATCTGGTGCTCAACATGGTCAACTGCGACAAGCCGGTGGTTTCGGCGATCCACGGTGCGGCAGTGGGCGCGGGTCTGGTGGTGGCGCTGCTCGCCGACATCTCGGTGGCCGGTCGAACCGCCAAGATCATCGACGGCCACACCAAGCTGGGTGTGGCCGCGGGCGATCACGCGGCCATCTGCTGGCCGCTGCTGGTGGGCATGGCCAAAGCCAAGTACTACCTGCTCGCCTGCGCGCCGTTGTCGGGCGCCGAGGCCGAACGCATCGGGCTGGTGTCGATGTGTGTGGACGACGACGACGTGCTCGGCACCGCAACCCGCATTGCCGCGGACCTGGCGCAAGGCGCGCAGTCGGCGATCCGCTTCACCAAACACAGCCTCAACCACTGGTACCGAATGTTTGCCCCGGCCTTTGAAACTGCTCTTGGCCTGGAGTTTCTGGGCTTCGGCGGACCTGACGTCGCCGAGGGCCTGGCCGCTCACCGCGAGAAGCGGCCAGCTCGTTTCTCCGCCGACTCGCATTAAACGGCGCGCCTGTCTCCGCGTGTCGCGGGATAGGTCTAGCGTCAGAGGTTGTGAATCGCGCCCGCGACGATGCAGCGGGGGCGCCCTGGGCCGTGCAGCGGCGAGGGGGACTCAGCGATGAGGAGGAGCGGCGCCCGTGACCGCAGCCGAACCGGTTCCGTTCCGCGAGGCGGTCGCCGCGATGGGCGGTGCCAGCGTGCGACCGGAAATCGAGCTGGGTCCCATCCGGCCGCCGCAGCGGCTCGCGCCATACAGCTACGCGCTCGGGGCCGAGGTCAAACGTCGCGAGGTCGACATCATCTCGGAGCAATCCGAGGGTGACGCGTTCGGCCGGCTGATCCTGCTCTACGACCCGGACGGGGCCGACGCGTGGGACGGCACCATGCGGCTGGTCGCCTACGTCCAGGCCGACCTGGACTCCAGCGAGGCCGTGGACCCGTTGCTGCCGGAAGTGGCGTGGAGCTGGCTGGTGGAAGCGCTGGACAAGCGCGCCGACCAGGTCACCGCGCTCGGCGGCACCGTCACCGCCACCACCTCGGTGCGCTATGGGGACATCTCGGGCCCGCCGCGCGCCCATCAGCTGGAGTTACGCGCTTCCTGGACAGCGATCACCCCGGACATCGGAACACACGTCGAGGCGTTTTGCGAGGTGCTCGGGCATGCTGCGGGGCTGCCGCCGGTCGGGGTGACGGATCTGGGCACCCGGCCCCGCGTCTGACATGGCTTACCAGCCGCCTCAAGCGGCGGACGACCGGCCCGAGGGCGCCGAACCAGGCGTCACGCCGCTGCTTGCGCCCGCCGACGGGGTGCCCGACCTGTCGACGAGCGCCGCCGAGATTGCCGCCGCCGCAGAACTGCTGGCCGACGGCCATGGCGCGTTCGCGGTCGATGCCGAGCGGGCCTCAGGGTTTCGTTACTCCAACCGCGCTTACCTGATTCAGATTCGCCGGGCTCGCGCCGGCACTGTTCTCATCGATCCGGTCAGCCACGGTGGCGACCCGCTGACCGTGCTGCGGCCCGTCGCCGAGGTGCTCGCACAGGACGAGTGGATTCTGCATGCGGCCGATCAGGACCTGCCCTGCTTGGCCGAGGTGGGCATGCGGCCCCCGGCGCTGTATGACACCGAGCTGGCGGGGCGGTTGGCCGGTTTCGACCGAGTCAACCTGGCGGCCGAGGCGCAACGGCTGCTCGGGGTGGGCCTGGCCAAAGGTCACGGCGCCGCGGACTGGTCCGCGCGTCCGCTGCCGGCGGCGTGGCTGAACTACGCGGCCCTGGACGTCGAAGTCCTCATCGAACTACGCGACGCGATCGCCGGTGTACTTGCTGAGCAGGGCAAAACCGGTTGGGCCGCAGAGGAATTCGATTACCTGCGAAGCATGGGTCCGGCGGCGCCGCCGACCCGCCGGGAGCGCTGGCGTCGCACTTCGGGTATCCATAAGGTGCGCAGCCAGCGCGGCCTGGCTGCGGTTCGTGAATTGTGGACCGTGCGAGACGAAATCGCGCAACGCCGCGATATCGCCCCGGGGCGCATCTTGCCCGACTCGGCGATCATCGACGCCGCCAACGCCGACCCGAAGACCCGCGACGAGTTGATCGCGTTGCCGATATTCGGCGGCCCCAAGCAACGGCGTAACGCCGCGACCTGGTTGGCGGCGCTGAAGGCGGCGCGGCAAGCCCCCGCTCCTCCAGAGGAGGCCGAACCACCCAACGGGCCACCCGCGCCGGCACGCTGGCTCAAGCGCAGACCGGAGGCCGCGGCGCGACTGGACGCCGCCCGCACCGCGCTGCGCAAACTCTCCGAGCAAGTCTCGGTGCCGACCGAGAACCTGGTTTCGCCCGACCTGGTGCGACGGCTGTGCTGGGACTGGGAGAGCGCCCAGGATCCGGTGGCGGCGACCGACGAGTGCCTGGCCGCCGGACAGGCCCGTCGTTGGCAACGTGCGCTGGCGGTGCCGGTCCTGGCCGAAGCGTTGGCTTAACGCCGGCGAACAGACGCAGAGTCGCGCAAAAACCGCACCAGCCATGCGATTTTGCGTCTGCTCGCGCTCGATTAGTCGAGGCGTTCGCCGATCTCGGCGCCGGGCTCGACGTCGCCGGACAGCGCGGCCACCCAGCCGGTGACTTGCCGGGCCACGTCCTGCTGCGTCAGACCGGCTTCGGCGAGCACCTCGCCGCGCGACGCGTGATCGAAGAATTGCTGCGGCAGCCCGACATCGCGGCAGGGCACATCAATCTCTTTGCGCCGCAACGCCGCTGACACCGCCGAACCGACGCCCCCGTTGACACCGTTGTCTTCCATCGTGACGACCAGCTTGTGTCCCAGCGCCAACTCGGCCACCACATCCGACACCGGCAACACCCACCGCGGGTCGATCACCGTCACGCCGATGCCCTGATTGCGCAACCGCTCGGCCACCGCAAGGCCCGCCGACGCGAACGCCCCGACCGCGACCAACAACACATCGGTGGTCAGCCCCTCGGCCGGAACCGCCAGCACGTCAACTCCATTGCGCCGTTCCACCGCCGGAATATCCTCGCCGACATCGCCTTTCGGGAATCGGATCGCGGTGGGGCCGTCATCGACGTCGAGGGCCTCGGCGAGCTCCTCACGCAGTCGGGCGCCGTCCCTGGGCGCGGCTACCCGCATGCCGGGGACGATGCCCAGCATCGACAGATCCCACATGCCGTTGTGGCTGGCGCCGTCCGGGCCGGTGATCCCGGCCCGATCGAGCACCATGGTGACCGGCAGCTGGTGCATCGCCACGTCCATCAGGATTTGGTCGAACGCGCGGTTGAGAAATGTCGAGTAGACGGCCACCACCGGGTGTAGTCCCCCCATGGCCAATCCGGCCGCCGAGGTCATCGCGTGCTGCTCGGCGATGCCGACGTCGAACAACCGATCTCCGAAGCGCTGCCCGAACGCCGTCAGCCCGGTGGGCCCCGCCATGGCAGCAGTGATCGCGACAACGTCGCGGCGTTTGCCCGCGACCTCGATCAGCGATTCGGAGAACGTCGCCGTCCAGCTCGGCCCCGGGACCTTGGTGGCGGTCCCGGTCGCCGGGTCGATCACCCCGCAGGAATGCATCTGCTCGGCCTCGTCGGCCTCCGCGGGGCCGTAGCCCATGCCCTTGTGGGTGACGACATGCACCAGCACCGGTCCGCGAAATCCGCGGGCGCTGCGCAGCGCGGTCTCCACCGCGTGCTCGTCATGGCCGTTGACCGGCCCGACGTACTTCAGCCCGAGATCGGTGAACAGCAACTGCGGCGAAAGCGCGTCCTTCACACCGGCTTTGACGCTGTGCATGAACTGGTAGGCCAATTCGCCGACAACCGGCATTCCGCGTACCGCGGCGCGGCCCCGTTCCAACAGGTGCTCGTAGCTGGGCCGCAGCCGCAGGGCGGCCAGATGGTTGGCCAAACCCCCGAAAGTCGGGGCATAGCTGCGGCCGTTGTCGTTGACGACGATCACCACCGGCCGGTGGGCGGCAGCGACGTTGTTCAGTGCCTCCCAACACATGCCGCCGGTGAGCGCGCCGTCGCCCACGACCGCGACCACATGCCGGTTGCGCTGCCCGGTCAGCTCGAATGCCTTGGCCAGCCCGTCGGCGTAGGACAACGCCGCGCTGGCGTGGCTGGACTCAACCCAGTCGTGCTGGCTCTCGGCGCGCGACGGATAACCCGACAAACCACCCTTTTTGCGCAGCGTCTCGAAGTCCGCCGAGCGGCCGGTCAGCATTTTGTGGACGTAGGCCTGGTGGCCGGTGTCGAAGATGATCGGATCGTGCGGCGAGTCGAAGACCCGGTGCAATGCCAGCGTCAACTCGACGACGCCGAGGTTGGGCCCCAGATGCCCGCCGGTGGCCGCCACCTTGTGAATGAGAAACTCGCGAATCTCTTCGGCCAGATCACGCAAGTCCGCCTGGGAAAACTCCTGCAGATCGGCGGGCCCACGGATCCGTTCAAGCACTTCGCCAGTGTACGCACGGCCGCCAGTCCACCCGCGCCGACCTGCGAGGACACCTCGCGCCTGTTAAGCTACGCCCCGGTGAGCCGGGAAGCCTGGTCGGCATAGTTTTCGTGCTGTTCGCGGGTTCCCTGCTATTCGGGGCAATCCAGGAGTGCACGTTGAACACAACCGCGCGCGCCACACGGACGGCGCTCGAATCTTGAGCGTGTTCCATGCGGTCTACGCGACGACGGTGTTCGTGGTGGCCTACGTGCTGATCGCCACCGAACGTTTCAACAAGACATTGGTCGCGTTGGCCGGCGCGACCGCCATGTTCTTTCTGCCGCTGATCAATTCCGACGAGGTCTTCTACTCACGCGACACCGGGGTCAACTGGGACGTTCTCTTTCTGCTCTTGGGGATGATGATCATCGTCAGCGTGGTGCGCCAGACCGGCGCATTCGAATACGTGGCGATCTGGTCGGTCAAACGCGCCAGGGGCTCCCTGCTGCGGATCATGATCCTGCTGATGCTGGTCACCGCGCTTGGAACGGCTGTTCTGGACAACGTGACCACGGTCCTGTTGATCGCACCGGTCACCCTTCTGGTGTGCGACCGGCTGGCGGTCAGTCCGGCGCCATTCCTTGTCGTCGAAGCCCTCACCGCCAACATCGCCGGCGCGGCGACCCTGGTCGGCGACCCGACCAGCATCATCATCGGCACCGGAGCCCACCTGAGCTTCATCACGTTCACGGCCAACATGGCGCCGGCCGTGCTCATCGTCCTCGCCGCCCTGGTCGGGCTGCTGCCCCGGCTGTACCCAGGTTTTTTCGCCGTCGATCCGCAGCGTGTCGCCGATGTCATGTCGCTGAACGAGCGCGAAGCGATCGGCGACCATCGTCTGCTGGCCCAGTGCGGGATAGTCCTTACCGGGGTGCTCGCCGGATTCGTCATGCACCAGCAGATCCACATGGAGCCGTCTCTGGTGGCGATGACCGGCGCCGGCATCCTGATCGTGGCCTCCGGCCTGAGCCGTGAGTTCTACCTGTCCAGCGTCGAATGGGAAACGCTGCTGTTCTTCGCGGGACTGTTCGTCATGGTCGGGGCGTTGGTGCGAACCGGTGTGATCAAGGAATTGGCCGAGCTGGCCAGCCAGCTAACCCGCGGCGATGCCTGGACGGCCACGATATTGATCCTCAGTGTGTCCTTCACCGTGGGCAGCTTCATCAACAATGTTCCGTACGCCGCCACGATGACACCGATCGTCGGACAACTCGCCGCATCGATGCCCGGCCATGCCAGCTCGGGAGTGCTCTGGTGGGCCCTGCTGTTGGGTACCGTCCTTGGCGGCAACCTCACGCCCATCGGGGCCAGCGCGAACGTCGTGGTCGTCGGAATCGCGCAACGCGCCGGCAGCCCGGTGTCGTTTTGGGATTTCACCCGACGAGGCGCGGTGGTGACCGCGGTCTCGTTTGTGCTTTCGCTCGGTTATCTGTGGCTGCGCTACTTCGCCTTGGGTTAGCCGCTACGCCCGAGCTTGCGGGAAGTCTTGCGGGAAGTACTGTGTCGATGTGCGTGCGGAGGAGATCGCCGAGGAGTTCCTGGTCGTGGACATCGACTCCGGCGCGTTAGACGCGGTGCGTCTGTTCGCCGAGCACCGCCTGACCGGGCTGGTGGTCGTCACCGGCACGTCCGACACGCCCTACGCTGTGCTGTCGGCCTCCCAGGTCGTGCGCTTCATCGTGCCCCCCTACGTGCAGGACGATCCCGGACTGGCCGGCGTGCTGACCGAATCAATGGCCGACCACGCCACAGACAGCCTCAGCGGCAAGACGATTCGCGACCTGCTTCCCCAGAAACCACAACCGGTGCCGATCGTCGACGCCGACGACACCATCATCGCAGTGGCCGAGGTGATGTCCCGAATGCGCAGCCCGCTGGTAGCCGTGGTCAAAGACCGCAAGCTGCACGGGGTGATCACCGCATCGCGGCTGCTGGCCGAAGCGCTCAAACGCTGATCGGCCGGCCGGTGGAGCGACTGCGATGACATATTTCGCGATCGCGGTATTCGTCATCGCCTACGCATGCATCATCAGCGAGCGCTTCAACAACGCCACCGTCGCACTGGTCGGTGCGGGATTGATGATCCTGCTACCGGTGATCGAGTCCCGCGACGTGTTCTATTCGCAGGCCAGCGGAATCGACTGGGACGTCATTTTTTTGATGCTGGGCATGATGATCATCGTCAGCGTTCTGCGCCAGACCGGCGTTTTCGAATACGCCGCGATCTGGTCGGTCAAACGCGCCAACGGCTCGCCGCTGCGCATCATGATCCTGCTGACGCTGGTGATGGCGATCGCCTCGGCCGTGCTCCCCAATGTGGTCTCGGTGCTGTTGATCGCCCCGGTCACGTTGCTGGTGTGCGACCGCCTGGCGATCAACCCGGTGCCGCTGTTGATGGCAGAGGTGTTCGCGTCCAACATCGGCGGCGCCGCGACATTGGTCGGCGACCCGCCCAACATCATCATCGGCGCGCGCAGGGGCCTGTCCTTCAACGCCTTCCTGTTCAACATGGCGCCGGTCGTGATCATCGTGATGCTCGTCTTCGTCGCGGCGCTGCCGCTGTTGTTCCGCGGCCGATCCCGCGCGGATCCTGAGCGGATTGCCGACGTCATGGCAGTGGATGAAAACGAAGCCCTTCAGAATCGCCCGCTGCTCATCAAATCCGCCGTGGTCATGGCCGTGGTATTCACCGGGTTCGTCGTCTCGGAAGCCATTCATCTTCAGCCGTCGCTGGTGGCGCTGCTGGGCGCGGGCATCCTTGTCCTCACCTCCCGGTTGGAGCAGTCGGAGTATTTGTCCAACGTCGAATGGGACACGCTGCTGTTCATGGTCGGCCTGTTCGTCATGGTCGGCGCGCTGTTCAAGACCGGCGTCATCAAAACTCTCGGCGAGATGGCGGCCGATGCCACCGGCGGCAACGTGCTGGTGACGACGATGCTGATCCTGGGCGTTTCGACGTGCCTGTCCGGCATCATCGACAACGTCCCCTACGTGGCCACCATGACACCCATCGTCGGCCACCTGGCCTCGCTCATTCCGGGCCAGTCGCACCACCACGTGCTGTGGTGGGCCTTGGCGCTCGGCGGCGACCTGGGCGGCAACCTCACCGCCATCGGCTCCAGCGCCAACATCGTGATGATCGGAATCGCGCTGAAGTCCGGCAATCCCATCTCGTTTTGGCAATTCACGCGCAAGGGCGCGTTGGTGACCGTGCTGTCTGCCGTGCTCTGCGCCCTCTACCTATGGCTGCGCTACTTCGTGCTGAGCTGACCGGTCGACGCGCAGGACTCAGCTAAGCAAGAGCGCGTAAGGATTTCACAAGCATGCCCGCGATAGGCGACCGATCGGCGCCGAACACGTCCCAGGAAAGCATCAGAAACCTACTATAGGCTGCATGCGTGCCACGGAGATGGTCGAGGAGTTCCCGGTTGTGGACATCGACTCCGGCGCGTTAGACGCGGTGCGCCTGTTCGCCGAGCACCGCCTGACCGGGCTGGTGGTGGTCACCGACACCTCCGACACGCCCTACGCTGTGCTGTCGGCCTCCCAGGTCGTGCGCTTCATCGTGCCCCCCTACGTGCAGGACGATCCCGGACTGGCCGGCGTGCTGACCGAATCAATGGCCGACCACGCCACAGACAGCCTCAGCGGCAAGACGATTCGCGACCTGCTCCCCCAGAAACCACAACAGGCGCCGATCGTCGACGCCGACGACACCATCATCGAAGTCGCCGAGGTCATGTCCCGAATGCACAGCCCGCTGGTAGCCGTGGTCAAAGGCCGCAAACTGCACGGGGTGATCACCGCATCGCAGCTGCTGGCCGAAGCGCTCAAACGCTGACCGGACGCCGAAGGGAGCAGTGCCGATAGTGACGGCGATCATGATGTGGTTCGCGGTTACGGTCTTCACCGTCGCCTACGCGTTCATCATCAGCGAGCGCTTCAACAAGACCAAGGTCGCGCTGGTCGGTGCGGGTTTGATGATCTTCTTGCCGGTCATCGACTCGCCCGATGTGTTCTACTCCCAGGCGACCGGGATTGACTGGGACGTCATCTTTTTGATGCTGGGAATGATGATCATCGTCAGCATCCTGCGCCAGACAGGTGTGTTCGAATACGCCGCTATCTGGGCCGCCAAACGCGCCAACGGATCTCCGCTGCGCATCATGATCCTGCTGATGCTGGTCATGGCGATGGCCTCGGCGCTGCTGCCCAACGTGGTCTCGGTGCTCTTGATCGCCCCGGTCACATTGCTGGTGTGCGACCGCCTGGCGATCAACCCGGTACCGATGCTGATGGCCGAAGTCTTCGCCTCCAACATCGGCGGCGCCGCGACGTTGGTCGGCGACCCGCCCAACATCATCATCGGCGCGCGCAAGGGCTTGTCGTTCAACGCCTTCCTGTTCAACATGGCGCCCATCGTGATCATCGTGATGCTGGTCATGGTGGCCGTTTCCCCTTTGCTGTTCCGCGGCTTCTCTACGGTCTCACCCGAAAAGGTCGCTGCCGTCATGGCGTTGGAAGAGGGTGAGCTGCTGCGCGATCGCAAGCTGCTGATCAACTGCGGCGCGGTAATGGCCGTCGTGTTCGCCGGGTTCATCGTGTCCCCGACGATTCATATCCAGCCGTCGCTGGTGGCGCTGCTGGGCGCGGGCGCTCTCATTCTGGTGTCGAAGATGGAGCAGTCCGAGTATTTGTCGAATGTCGAATGGGAGACGTTGCTGTTCATCGTCGGCCTGTTCATCATGGTCGGCGCGCTGCTGAAAACCGGCGTCATCAAACACCTGGGGACGATGGCGGCCAACGCAACCGGGGGCAGTGTGCTGGTGACGACGATGCTGATCCTGGGTGTCTCGACCCTGGCGTCCGGCGTCATCGACAACGTCCCCTACGTGGCCACCATGACACCCATCGTCGGTCACCTGGCCTCGCTCATTCCGGGCCAGTCGCACCACCACGTCCTATGGTGGTCGCTGGCGCTCGGCGGTGACCTGGGCGGCAACCTCACCGCCGTCGGCTCCAGCGCCAACATCGTGATGATCGGAATCGCCCTGCGCTCCGGCTATTCCATCTCGTTCTGGGAATTCACCCGCAAGGGCATCGTGATCACGGCCATCTCCACGGTGCTGTGCGGCGTCTACTTGTGGTTGCGGTATTTCGTTCTCGGGTAAGTCGTCAGCGCGTGAACAGCGCGACGCACTCGGTGTGATGGGTCAGCGGGAACGAGTCGAACACCGTGATCTTCTCGACCGCATAGCCGTGCTGTCGATACAGGCCGACGTCGCGCGCGAACGATGCGACCTCACAACCGATATGCACCACCCGAGGAACCTCGGCGGCGGCCAGCAGATCGATCACCTCACGCCCGGCGCCGCCGCGCGGCGGATCCAGCACCGCCACATCGGCAGCGCGGCGTTGACCGGCCAATGCCCGCCGCACCGAATCGGTGATCACACTGACCTGTCCGAGCTCGGCCAATGTCGCGCATGCCGTCCCCGACGCAGCCCGTGAGCTATCGACGCTTACCACGAGTCCGGACTCTCCCACCGCGTCCGCGAGCACCGCCGCGAAAACCCCTACACCACCGTAGAGATCCCAGGCGGTCATGCCGGGGTCCAGTTGAGCCCAGTCGCCCACCAGCGCGCTGTAAGTGCGTGCCGCGTCGCGATGCGCCTGCCAGAAAGCCGTCACCGGTACCTGCCAGCTGTGCCGACCAACCCGCTGCACAGCCTCGTAGCTGCCCTCGACCACCTCGGTCGAGGTTCGTCGGCGCGAGCGCGCCGTGCGCACCACATGCCGCTGACCGTCGTCGTCGACGACGACGTGCAACTGCGCGCCGGGCGGCCACACGGTTGCCGCCAGACCGTCGGTCATCCCGGACGGCAGCTGAGCACAATTGAGATCAGCGACCAGCTCATCGCTGCGGTAGCGATGAAATCCGGCACGGCCGTCAGCGCCGACGTCAAGCCGGACCCGGGTTCGCCATCCGGTCGGGCCGACCGACGAGAGCGGATCGACAACTCCGCTCCACTGATAATTGCCGAGGCGGGCAAGCTGATTGGATACCACTTCGGCTTTGAGTGCACGCGCGGCCGTCGGCTCGACGAACGCCAGATCGCAGCAACCCGCACCATGGACCCCGGCGATCGGACAGAGCGACGCCCTCCGGTCGTCCGACGGCTCGACCACCTCGACCGCCTCGGCGTGCCAGTACGAACCCCGGTCTACGGTGACTCGCGCGCGAACCCGCTCGCCGGGCAGCGCGTAGCGGACGAACACCACCCTGCCGTCGTGACGTGCCACGCAGCTGCCCCCGTTGGCCGGCGCACCGACGGTCAGCGTCAGTTCTCCCGGGGCGGTCAATCGAAAATCCCCCGACGGGCGTCGCCGGGCGCCGCATGCGGGTGCATCGCCATGAGCCGCTCCGATGAATTGAGTTGCCAGGGGACAGATGTCACCATCACTCCCGGCATGAACAGCAACCGGCCCTTCAGTCGCAGCGCGCTCTGATTGTGCAGCAGGTGCTCCCACCAATGGCCCACGACGTACTCCGGAAGGAATACCGTCACCACGTTGCGCGGCGATTCTTTACTCACTCGTTTGACGTAATCCAGTATCGGGCGGGTTATTTCACGGTACGGCGAAGCAATAACTTTCAGCGGCACGCTGATATCGCTGTCTTCCCACCTGCGGACCAACTCACGCGTCTCCGCGTCGTCGACACTCACCGTGATGGCCTCCAGCACATCTGGCCGCGTCGCGCGCGCGTAGGCCAGCGCGCGCAGTGTCGGCAGATGCAACTTCGACACCAGGACCAGGGCGTGGTTGCGGCTGGGCAAGACGACTTCAGTGTCTTCGGCAGCCTGCTGTTCCAGTTCCTGGCTGACAGCATCGTAATGTTTGCGGATCATCTTCATGACGACGAAAAGCAGAACCATGGCGACGACCGCGATCCATGCCCCGGCAAGGAACTTGGTGATCGATACCACCAACAGCACCGCGCCGGTGGATGCGAACCCGACCGTGTTGATCACCCGCGACCGCTGCATCGTGCGCCGGACGGCGGGATCGGCCTCGTTGCGCAGCAACCGAGTCCAGTGTCGGACCATACCGATTTGGCTCAGCGTGAACGAAATGAACACCCCGACGATGTAGAGCTGAATCAGCGCGGTCACCTCCGCGCGGAACGCAATGATCGCCGCGAGAGCCGCCACCGCCAAGAACACGATGCCGTTGGAGAACGCCAGCCGGTCGCCGCGGGTATGTAGTTGGCGCGGAAGGTAACTGTGCTGTGCGAGCACCGACCCCAGCACCGGGAACCCGTTGAACGCCGTATTAGCCGCCAACACCAGGATGAGCGCGGTGACCGTCGCAATCACCAGGAACCCGATCTGGAAGCTGCCGAACACCGCCTGGGCGATCTGCGTCACCAAAGTCTTCTGTTGATAGTCGCGCGGGATCCCGCTGAGCTGCGTGGCGGGATCGTCGACAACTTGGACCCGGATCTTCTCGGCCAGCAGGATGATCCCCATGAAAAGGCTGACCGCGACGGTGCCCAGCAGCAGCAGTGTCGTTGCAGCATTGCGCGACTTGGGCTTTTGAAATGCCGGGACTCCGTTGCTGATCGCCTCCACACCGGTCAGCGCCGCGCAGCCCGATGAGAACGACCGCGCCACCAGGAACACAAAAGCAAAACCGGCGAGTTGGCCACGCTCGGCGTGCATCGCGAAGCCGGCGGATTCGGCCCGCAGCGAGTCGCCCAGCACGTAAATCCGGAACACCCCCCAGCCGAGCATGATGCCAACGCCGACAATGAACGCATAGGTCGGTATGGCGAAGGCCACCCCGGACTCGCGCACGCCACGCAGGTTCATCGCCATCACCAACAGGATCGCGCTCACGCAGAACACCACTTTGTGGTTGGCCACGAACGGAACGGCAGATCCGATGTTCGACATGGCCGATGCCGTTGAAACAGACACCGTGAGAACGTAATCCACCAGCAGAGCGCTCGCGACCGTGAGGCCGGCGTTGTCGCCAAGGTTGGTGGTGACCACTTCGTAGTCGCCGCCGCCGGACGGGTAGGCATGCACGTTCTGCCGGTAGCTCGCGACCACGACCAGCATCACCGCCGCCACCGCCAGTCCGATCCACGGTGTCAGCGAGTATGCCGCCAGCCCGGCCACCGAGAGCATCAGAAAGATTTCCTCGGGGGCGTAGGCCACCGAGGACAACGCGTCGGAAGCAAACACCGGCAAGGCGATCCGCTTGGGCAGCAGGGTGTGGCTCAGCCGATCGCTGCGAAACGGCCGGCCCAAGACGAGGCGACGCGCCGCGGTCGAAAGTTTGGACACGAGAGCCAAGAGTAAGCCCAACCCGGACTGCCCGGTACGGTCTAGACGACAACGTTCCGGCTTACACCGGATGGCCATCCTCCCGAGGAGGACCCGCAAGTGCGAGTGGTTGTGATGGGGTGCGGCCGGGTGGGGTCGTCGCTGAGCGACGGGTTGTCCCGGATCGGCCACGATGTCGCGGTCATCGACAGCAACAGCGCCGCGTTTGGCCGGCTGAGCCCGGACTTCGCCGGTGAGCGCGTTCTGGGCGTGGGCTTCGACCGAGACGTGCTGGTCAGGGCCGGCATTGAGGAAGCCGACGCGTTCGCCGCGGTGTCATCCGGCGACAACTCCAACATCATTTCGGCACGACTGGCGCGGGAGATCTTTCGCGTGCCGCGGGTTATCGCGCGGATCTATGACGCCAAACGTGCTGCGGTCTACGAAAGGCTCAGCATTCCCACGATCGCCACCGTGCCCTGGACCACCGATCGGCTGCTCAACGCGCTCACCCGAGATACCGAAACCACCAAGTGGCGAGACCCGACCGGGACCGTCGGAGTCGCCGAAGTCTCGCTGCACGAAGACTGGGTGGGCCGCCGAGCCACCGACCTGGAGACGGCGACCGGTGCTCGGGTGGCGTTTCTGATCCGATTCGGCACCGGCTTGCTTCCCGAACCGAAGACGGTGATGCAAGCCGGCGACCAGATCTACATCGCCGCCATTTCCGGCCGCGTGGCAGAAGCATTGGCCATTGCGGCGTTGCCACCGAGTGAGGACCTCGACTCGTGACACGCGCCCGCGACGATGCAGTGGGGGCATCCCCAGCCGCGCAGCGGCGAGGGGGACGAAGCGATGATCAGGAGCGGCGCAGATGAAAGTAGGCGTTGCGGGGGCGGGGGCGGTCGGCCGGTCGCTGGCCCGCGAACTTCTGGAGAACGGTCACGACGTGTCGCTGATCGAGCGCAACCCCGAGCACATCGACGCCGACGCCATCCCGGCTGCGCACTGGCGGCTCGGCGACGCCTGCGAGATGAGCGTGCTGCAGTCGATACGGCTGGAGGAATTCGACGTCGTGGTGGCCGCCACCGGCGACGACAAGGCGAACGTCGTGCTCAGCTTGCTGGCCAAAACCGAGTTTGCGGTGCCCCGGGTGGTGGCCCGGGTCAACGATCCGCGCAACGAGTGGCTGTTCACCGATGCCTGGGGCGTCGACGTGGCGGTGTCCACCCCACGGATGCTGGCTTCCTTGATCGAGGAGGCCGTCGCGGTCGGAGACCTGGTGCGGCTGATGGAATTCCGGAACGGTCAGGCCAACCTCGTCGAGATCACGCTGCCCGACGACACGCCGTGGGGCGGCAAGCCGGTGCGCAGGTTGCAGCTGCCGCGCGACGCCGCGCTGGTGACGATCCTGCGGGGGCCCAGGGTCATCGTGCCGCAGGACGACGAGCCGCTGGAAGGTGGCGACGAGTTGCTGTTCGTGGCCGTCACCGAGGCGGAAGATCAGTTGCGTCAGCTGGTGCTGCCGCCGCACTGAGCGCGCTCGCCAGGGCACGCTGGGCCGCCTTGATCGCCAGGTAGGTCACCAGCGCCGACGCGGCGGTCAGCGGCCAGCCCATCGCGATCCGCGCCACCACCAGCCAGCCCGTGTGGTCCGACTCGTACAGCAGCCGCTGCACCACGAAGCGGGCGCCGAAGACCAGCACCCAGGTGAGCGTGGCCAGATCGAAGGCGTAAACGGCACGGCGCACCTCGCGCCAGCCTCGATCGTGGCCGTGCAGCCAGCCCCAGATGTAGCCGACCACGGGCCGCCGGATCAGGATGGACACCGCGAATACCGCCGCCCACAGCAGCGACGTCCAGATGCCCAGCAAAAAGTAGCCCTTGGACTCCCCCAGCAGGTAGGCGATCAGCGCGCAGACCGCGACGCCGATCAGTCCCGACACCGCCGGCTGCACGGACTCGCGCCGGACAAGCCGCCACAGCAGGATGAGCGTGGCGATGCCGAGCGCGGCGCCCACCGCTGCCGACAAGCCCAGCAGCCTCGAGGTCAAGACGAACACCAGCACCGGCAGCGAAGAGTAGATCATCCCCGCAACGCCACCCAGCTGTGCCATCACCCGTTCGGCCGGGGTGCGGTGCGCGGCTACCGAATGGGCATCGTCGTCTTCGGCGGCCGGAGTCATGTCGTCGGCTGCTGTCGCACCGTTCACCAGCCGCTTCACTGCTGAATTTCGTAGTGCGGGTTGTAAATCGCCTTGCCGCCGGTGTCCAGCCGACCCACTCGGCCCCGTACCCGCAGCGTGCGGCCTGAGTCGATTCCGGGAATTCGCCGTTGTCCCAACCACACCAGGGTCACGGTGTCGGTGCCGTCGAACAGCTCGGCGCGCACCCCGCCGGCGCAACCTCTGGCGTTGGTTTCCACGCAGCGCAGTGTTCCCACCATCGTGACCTCCTGGCCTCGCTCGCAGTCGATGGCGCGCTGCGCGCCGGTAGTGACCGACTCGTCGGACAACTTCTCAGCGTCGCGCTGCTCGGGGTCTTCTGTCAACCGACGAGTTAGCCGGCGCAGATAACCTTCCGCCATGGCCTCTCCTGACCGTCCTCTAGGTCCATCTTCCGAGTTGGAAGCCGATCCTCTTACGCCAACGGACACCCTAGAGGAGTTTGTTCCAGAGGAGTTAGTTCCCCAGGCGCGACGCGCGTTGGCTTGCTGTTAACTTATTTGTCGGCCGTTGTTGGTCGTGGCTGTTTTGTCGGTGCTGCCCGAGATGGCCGGAATGCGACGACCCGAAAGTTGCGGGGCTGGCGCGAAGCCGGTCGCCAGCCCGTCCGGGGCGGCGATCGCCGCGCGGTTGCGGACCACACCCGAAGACGAGCAGGTACTTGACCTCGTCGCCGACCATCTGGGCCAGTTGCCGGCAAACGGCCGGCAACGGCCAACTTCACCAGTGACGGCAGTATCGAGGGGTGGCTATCGACCTGCGCGGAGTGACGACCGTCGTGCTGCCGGGAACAGGATCCGACGACAACTACATCACCCGAGCATTCGGCGGTCCGCTGAGCCACGCCGGCGCACGAACGTTGGCGCCGCCGCCGCAGCCGGATCGCTTGATCGACGGCTACCTGAGCGCCTTGGACGACGCCGCGCGCCGCGGTCCGATTGCCGTCGGCGGCGTTTCGATCGGCGCCGCGGTGGCTGCCGCGTGGGCGCTAGCGCGTCCCGACCGGGTGGTGGCCGTGTTGGCCGCGTTGCCGGCGTGGACCGGTCCGCCCGGCGATGCTCCCGCCGCCATCGCGGCGCGGCATTCCGCGCAACTGTTGCGCAACGACGGCCTGGCCGCGACGACGGCGCAGATGCGGGCGTCCGGCCCGCTGTGGCTGGCCGACGAGCTGACCCGGTCGTGGCGAAGCCTATGGCCGCAGCTACCCGACGTCATGGAAGAGGCGGCGACCTACGCTGCGCCCACCAACGAGCAGCTGCAGCAGCTGGCGGTGCCGATGGGCGTCGCCGCCGCGATCGACGACCCGATTCACCCCCTCGAAATCGGGCATGAATGGGCGACCGCCGCACCACACGCAGCGTTGCGCACGCTAACGCTGGACCAGATCGGCGCTGATCCCGCCGTCTTGGGCGCCGCCTGCCTGGCAGCGCTGGCAGTCGTCGGCGCGTAATTGCCCGCTAGCCGCCGGTGGTGCTGCGCAGCTGCTGCATCGCCGACCCGCCGGCATTACGCCGCGCGGTCGGCTCCGACGGCGCGGCGTCCCCCCCGAGGTTAGGGTCCGGCGGCTCGACCGCCTGTCCTCCCGCGGCCTGCGCGGCCGCGGCCTCACGCAACCGTGACGCCATCGGCTCGGGCAGCTGCACCAGCAGCGGCGTCCGAACCGGCAAAGGAGTATCGCCGCGACGAACTACGGTATCCACCAAAGCTTCCCGTGCTTCTTCGGTCAACGCATCGATGGTTTCGGCTGAGCCGTTCACCACACAGCGGATCATCCAGCGGTAGCCGTCGATGCCGATGAACCGGACCACTCCGGCCGCGGTGCCGACGACTTCGCGGCCCCAGCGGCCGTCCTGGATGCTCACCGCGGCCCCGTCCTTGCGCAGCGACTCGGCCAGTTCGCCGGCCACCTCACGCCACAGACCGCCGGTCTTGGGCGCCGCGTAAGCGGCAATGGTGAAGCGGCCGTTGGGCGTCGCCACCCATACCGCGCTGGGGACGCCGGAGTCGGTCAGCTCGACCTGCAGTTGGGCCGACGCAGGCATCGGCAGCAGCACCGAACCGAGATCAAGTCGGCCCGCCTCGGCGGCCGCGGCGCCGTCGAAATCCTCGATGTCGAACGGGCCCTCGACGTCGTCACCGGCCCCGTTTTCGACCGGCGGTTCCGCTTCCGGGGGTGCGGCCGGTACTTCCCGGGTTTCGTCCGCCTCGTCGGCCGGCCCGTCTTTGGGTCTGTGTCTACCGAATGCCATTACCAGCGCCGCCCCTTCTCATCATTGCCGAGTCTATGGCGCTGCCGGCGTTCATCGCCTGGCTCTGCATCGTCGCCGGCGCGCGTCATAAACTCGCATGCCCGCCGGAAGAGCCGTGGCCGCCCTCGCCGCGAGAAGTGTCGGCCAGCCCGGCCTCGTCGAATGACGACACCTCGACCAGGTCGACCAACTCGACGCGCTGTATCAACAATTGGGCGATCCGGTCGCCGCGATGTACGACGATCGGCGTCGCAGGATCAAGGTTGATCAGGGCAACCTTGATCTCACCCCGGTAGCCGGCATCGATGGCGCCCGGGCTGTTGACGATCGAAAGCCCTGCCCGAGAAGCTAATCCAGAGCGTGGATGCACCAAGCCGACCATTCCGAACGGAACGGCAACCGCGATCCCGGTACGCACCAGCGCACGGTGTCCGGGCGCAAGCTCGACGTCTTCGGCGCTGAAGAGATCAACGCCGGCGTCACCGTCGTGGGCACGAGAGGGCAGCGGAAGCCCGGGGTCAAGACGAACTATCGCCAGACTGGTCGACACGGGGCCACAGACTACCCTCGACCGAGTGTCAGGTACGCCAGTCGCGCTGCGAAGCGTGCGGTATCGCGAGCGGTTGTGGGCGCCATGGTGGTGGTGGCCGTTGGGTTTCGGGCTCGCGGCCGTCATTGCCGTTGAAGTCAACCAGGGCGTGCCGAGCCTGCCGCGGTGGCTACCGTTCGTGTTGCTGTTCGTGGCGGCAGCCGGGGCGCTGCTTTGGCTGGGCCGGATCGAGATCCGGGTCACCGCCGGCGAGGGCGGAGTCGAACTATGGGCCGGCGACGCGCATCTGCCGGTCACCGTGATCGCCCGGTCCGCAGATATCCCCCGCTCGGCCAAATCCGCGGCGCTGGGACGCCAACTCGACCCCGCGGCCTACGTGGTGCACCGAGGCTGGGTTGGTCCGATGGTGCTGCTGGTGCTGGACGACGTCGACGACCCCACGCCGTATTGGCTGGTGAGCTGCCGTCACCCGGAACGGGTGCTGTCGGCCCTGACAGGGTGAGTGCAGCTATCAAGCCGCGCAGTCGGTACAGATCATCACGCCGTTTTTCTCGCTGGCCAGCCGACTGCGGTGTTGAACGAGAAAGCAACTCGAACAAGTGAACTCGTCCGCCTGCTTGGGAATCACGCGGACTGACAGCTCTTCTCCGGACAGGTCGGCACCAGGTAGCTCGAAAGACTCGGCCGTTTCCGATTCGTCGACGTCAACCACCGCCGATGCCGCTTCGTTTCGCCGTGCTTTGAGCTCCTCTAGAGAATCCTCGGAAACGTCGTCGGTTTCAGTACGCCTTGGGGCGTCATAATCGGTAGCCATCATCGTGTCCCCTCGTAAGCTTGCAAGCAAAGCTTTGTACCAGCGTCGAACGCATCCACCAAACGATTCGTGCCCGTATAGCCAAGTCTCCAAGTGTGATTTACGTCACACCCAGGGTTTAACCGCGTGACCTCGCCCTAAACACCGGTGTTTAGAGTGCGTACGTGGTCGCGCAAATCACCGAAGGAACCGCTTTCGACCGGCATGGTCGACCGTTTCGCCGCCGCAACGCCCGGCCCGCGATTTTCCTGGCGGTCGTGCTGCTGGTGGCGACCGCGGTGGCGTGGACGATGGCCCTGACCCGTCCACCCGACGTGCATGAGGCCGCCGCGTGCAACCCGCCGCCGGGGCAGACGGACCCAGCAGCGCCGCATCTGGGCACGCCGGTGTCGCGCAGCACGATGATCAACGTTGCACCGGCAAAGCTTCCCGACACCAAACTTCGTGTCCTTAACGCCAGCGGGCGGAGTGGTCAGGCGGCCGACGTCGCCGGTGCGCTGAAAGACCTGGGCTTTCCGCAGCCGAGCGCCGCCAACGATCCGATCTATGCCCGCACCAGGCTGACTTGTCACGGCCAGATCCGCTTCGGCGACGCCGGCCAGGCCGCCGCTGCGGCCGTGTGGCTGGTTGCGCCGTGCGCCGAGTTGTATCGCGATGACCGCACTGACGACTCCGTTGACCTGGTGCTGGGCACCGAGTTCACCGCGCTGGCACACGGCGACGACATCGACGCAGTGCTCGCCGGCCTGCGGCGCGATGCGGAGCCCGCCGACCCGGCGCTGCTGACGAAGATCCACGAGGGCACCTGCTGACCGCTGGATCAGCCCGGAATCGGAGCGAGGCCGTCGAATCGCGCAAGGGCCGCGAGTAACTCGTCGGCGATCCCGGGCGCCGCGGCGACGACCAGGGCCGCCGTGCTCTCCAGATCACCCGGCGCGGGCAACACCACCCGGGCGCCCGCTTCGGCGGCGATCAGCGCCCCGGCCGCGCAGTCCCAGACATGCAGGCCGTGCTCGTAGTAGGCGTCCAGTTGGCCCGCCGCCACCATGCACAAATCCATTGCGGCAGAGCCGATCCGACGCACATCTCGGACTACCGGCAACATTTTGGCCACCAGTGCCGCCTGGGCCGTGCGGCGGCGCTTGGAGTATGCGAATCCGGTGCCCACGAGCGCCATCGACAAATCGTCGACGGCGGTGCACCGCAGCGGATGGGTGTCGCGCTCGTCGACGACCTGTGCACCCTGTCCGACCGCGGCTGAGTACACCCGTCCACCCATGACGTCGGCGACCGCGCCGGCCACCGACACGCCGTCGACCTGCGCTGCCACCGACACTGCATAGCCCGGGATCCCGTAGATGAAATTCACCGTGCCATCGATCGGGTCGAGCACCCAGGTGACGGCGCCGTCGCCGTCGGCAGCGACAGCGCCGGGTCCGCCAATTTCTTCGCCCAGGATCAGGTCGCCGGATCGCAGCTGCGCCAGCCGATCACGCAACAGCCGTTCGGTCTCGGTGTCGACGATGGTGACCGGATCGGTGGGCGTCGTCTTTGTTCGCACCGCAGCGTCGTTTCCGGAGCGTGCGCCGGGGCCGAACACCTCGCTACGACGACGCCGGACGAACGCCGCTGCTTCCCCGGCCAACCTTTCGGCAACCGAACGCAGATGTGCCGGTTGGTTCGCTGGCGCGCTCACCGGTCCATCGCATCACAATTGCGACCGCGAAGCAGCCCAGCCGACTGCTCACCCACCCACTCGGGCCGAATTGTCCGACTCCTCCCCGGGCTGTACCAGCCCTCATCGTCCCCAATACTAGGGTGTGGGCCGACACCCCAGTCTCGCCGAGGAGATTCTCTTGACCGGCACCGACTCGATCCCCGCCTGCTCCGGGACCGATGGGCCCGGCATGCCGCCGCGACAGGGATTCGGTATCGACGTCGGCGGCAGCGGCGTCAAGGGCGGAATCGTCGACTTGAACACCGGCCAGCTGATCGGCGATCGTTACAAGCTGCCGACCCCACAGCCGGCCACGCCGTCCGCGGTCGCCAAAACGATCGCCGCCGTCGTCGAGCATTTCAGCTGGGCCGGCCCGCTCGGGGTGACTTATCCGGGTGTCGTCACGCACGGCATCGTCCGGACCGCGGCCAACGTCGACAAGTCCTGGCTCGGAACCAACGCGCGCGACGTCATCAGCGCCGAATTGGGCGGCCGGCAGGTAGTGGTCCTCAACGACGCCGACGCCGCCGGGCTGGCTGAAGAGCGCTATGGGGCCGGCAAAGACACCACCGGTGTGGTGGTGCTGCTCACATTCGGGACCGGGATCGGGTCGGCGGTCATTCACAACGGGATATTGCTACCCAACACCGAGCTCGGCCACCTTGAGGTGGACGGCAAAGAGGCTGAGCACCGCGCGGCGTCATCGGTACGGGGTCGCCGCGGCTGGAGCTACAAAAAGTGGGCCAAGCAGGTGACGAAGGTCCTGGTTGCTATCGAGAACGCGATGTGCCCGGAACTGTTCATCGCCGGCGGCGGGATCAGCCGCAAAGCCGACAAGTGGGTGCCTCTGCTCAAGAACCGCACTCCGGTAGTGGCCGCCGCCCTGCAGAACACCGCGGGAATCGTCGGCGCGGCGATGGCGGCTGCCAGCGACGTGACGCACTGAATTTGCGCGCTCCGGGCGGGGTGTTGCTGTGCTGTCGTTACAATGGTCTGCGGCAGCCGCCTAACCGAGAGCGGCGAATGTAGACGCTCACATCTGACATAGCTGACAGCTTCCGGTTGAGCATGCCCAGAGCATCGGAAGTGCGTCCAACCGAAGGGGTTTACGTGGCAGCGACCAAAGCACGGCCGGCAGTTGAGGAGCCGGTGAAGCGCACCGCCGCCAAGTCTCACGCCGCCGGGGCAAAAGGTTCAACGGCCAAGTCGTCCAATGGCTCAGCCGCCCCCCGGCGGGCCACCAAGACCGCAACAAAGGCACCGGCGAAGGCCGCGAAAGCACCGGCGAAGTCCACGAAGCCCACCCCGGCTACGGCGCATACTGCCACCAAGACCGCTGGCATCAAGTCCGAACCGGCTCGCGGCCGGGCGAAGAAGGCGGCGGCGGCGCACGAGACCGTCAAAGACGTCGAGGTCGCAGCAGGCGAGCTCGAAGCCCCCGAAGAACTCGACGAGCTCGACGGTGAACCCGACATTGAGGCCGCGGCCGACGAGGAAATCGACATCGAAGTGGACCTGAACCTCGAGGACCTCGAGGACGCCCCGGCCGACGAGGCGGCAGTCGACCCGGCCGACATCGCAGAAGACGCCGAAGCGAGCTCGGCTAAGGCCCCCGACGAAGACCCGGTCGACGAAGAAGAAATCATCGAGCCGAGCGAAAAGGACAAAGCCTCAGGCGATTTCGTCTGGGACGAAGACGAGTCTGAGGCGTTGCGTCAAGCCCGCAAGGACGCCGAGCTGACCGCATCGGCCGACTCGGTTCGGGCTTACCTCAAGCAAATCGGCAAGGTGGCGTTGCTCAACGCCGAAGAAGAGGTCGAGCTGGCCAAGCGAATCGAGGCCGGCCTCTACGCCACCCAGTTGACGGCCGAGCTGAGCAGTCGCGGCGAGAAGCTGCCTGCCGCGCAGCGCCGTGACATGGCGTGGATCTGCCGGGACGGCGACCGTGCGAAAAACCATCTGCTGGAAGCCAACCTGCGGCTTGTTGTTTCGCTCGCCAAGCGCTACACCGGCCGCGGCATGGCGTTTCTCGACCTGATCCAGGAAGGCAACCTGGGACTCATCCGCGCCGTCGAAAAGTTCGACTACACCAAGGGTTATAAGTTCTCCACCTACGCAACGTGGTGGATCCGCCAGGCGATCACCCGCGCGATGGCCGACCAGGCGCGCACCATCCGCATCCCGGTGCACATGGTTGAGGTGATCAACAAGCTGGGCCGTATTCAGCGCGAGCTGCTGCAGGATCTGGGCCGCGAGCCCACGCCCGAAGAACTGGCCAGGGAAATGGACATCACCCCGGAGAAGGTGATGGAGATCCAGCAGTACGCGCGCGAGCCGATCTCGCTGGATCAGACCATCGGCGACGAGGGCGACAGCCAGCTCGGCGACTTCATCGAGGACAGCGAAGCGGTGGTGGCTGTCGACGCGGTGTCGTTCACGCTGCTGCAAGACCAGCTGCAGTCGGTGCTCGAGACGCTTTCCGAGCGCGAAGCCGGTGTCGTGCGGCTGCGTTTCGGCCTTACCGACGGCCAGCCCCGCACGCTCGACGAGATCGGCCAGGTCTACGGTGTGACCCGCGAACGCATCCGCCAGATCGAGTCGAAGACGATGTCGAAGCTGCGCCATCCCAGCCGGTCGCAGGTGCTGCGCGACTACCTCGACTGAGCGCTCGCTGCGTCGTCAATCACGGCGGCGTATCTTGACCCGGCGTCAGCCAACCGCGTCCTCATCTCGTCGGGATCCCACTTCGGGCCGACCGCCGGCTATAGCCGGGCGGTGCGCGTCGGGCCCCACATCGCGGTGGCGGGCACCACCGGCCCGGGACCGGCCGACGACATTGCTGCGCAGACACGGGAGGCGCTGCGCCGCATCGAGGTCGCGCTGAACCAGGCGGGAGCGACGCTGCACGATGTGGTCCGCACCCGGATTTACGTGACCGACATATCCCGATGGCGCGAGGTGGCGTCCGTTCACCTCGACGTCTTCGGTGAGATCCGCCCCGCGGCCACTATGGTCGAGGTGGCCGCGCTCATAGCGCCCGAGTTGTTGGTGGAGATCGAAGCCGACGCCTATTCGCCAGCCGATGCACCGGCGGGCGCGAAGACGCCGTCAGCGCCGGGTAGGTAAGGCGTGACGCGGATCACAGCGACAACTGGCAGTGCGCCGTACAAATGAGGGAACACCATCGACTCCGGATCCGTTGACACTTCGGGTTCCCAACGAATAGGAGCCTGCAAACGGTCGGGGTCGATATGCAGCAACACCAGGTCGTCGCGACCGCGGAAAAGGCGGTTGGCTGGTAGGTGTGCCTGCGCCGGCGTCGATAGATGGACGAATCCGACGTTGGCCAGTGACTCGGGCCGCAGCTCGCCTTCGGGCCGGGCCGACGCCCACTCGTCGGAGGGACACAGGTGCACCAGTACCGTCGGACGGTGGCTCATACCGCCATCCTGCCGGGAGCGCCAAAAGCTCAGGCGTGGGAAACGACACAGCGGGTAACCTCGGTGAAGACGGCCAAACGCGTCGACATGTGAGACAGTGGATTACGGGCCCAGAAGGATTAGCCATGAACGCGACTTTGACCACTCCAGAACTAACCAGGGCTGACCGGTGCGATCGGTGCGGCGCTGGCGCGCGTGTGCGCGCCACGTTGCCCTCAGGCGCGGAGCTTCTCTTTTGTCAGCACCACGCCAACGAGCACGAGGCCAAGCTGGTTGAGTTGTCGGCCGTGATCGAGGCAAGCGCAGTCCCCCTAGAGTCCTGAGGCGCGACTCACCATCGGCAATCCGCGCGGCAGGACCAGTCGTCAGGAATCCTGAACTGGTCATGAGCGACCGAGCAGTGAAGCCTTCGCGCCATCACATCTGGCGTGTCACTCGCCGGACGCTATCGAAGAGTTGGGACGACTCGATCTTCTCGGAGTCGGCGCAGGCCGCGTTCTGGTCAGCGCTGTCCCTGCCGCCACTGTTGCTGGGAATGCTGGGCAGCCTGGCCTACGTGGCGCCGCTGTTCGGGCCCGACACCATGTCTGGGATCGAGCAACGCCTGGTGTCGATGTGCAGCAAGGTTTTCTCCCCCAGTGTGGTCCACGAGATCATCGAGCCGACGATTGCCGATATCGACCGGGGCGCTCGCGGTGAGGTGGTGTCTCTGGGGTTTGTGATTTCACTGTGGGCGGGATCGTCGGCAATTTCGGCGTTCGTCGATTCGATAGTCGAGGCCCACGACCAGACCCCGCTGCGCCATCCGATCCGCCAACGGCTGTTCGCGCTGCTCTTGTATGTGGTGATGCTGCTGTTTTTGATCGTCACTGCCCCGCTGATGGTGCGCGGGCCACGCAAGCTCGCCCAACTCATTCCCGACGGCCTGCAGGACGTCCTGGCGTACGGCTACTACCCGGCGTTGATCACCGGCCTGGTCGTCGCCGTGATGATCTTGTATCGGGTGGCGTTGCCCGAACCGCTGCCGTCGCATCGGCTGATCTTCGGTGCGGCACTGGCGAGCGTGACCTTCGTGATCGCGACGCTGGGGCTGCGCATCTACCTCTGGTGGATCACCGGCACCGGCTACACCTACGGCGCACTGGCCACACCGATCGCGTTTCTGCTGTTCGCGTTCTTCGCCGGCTTCGCGATCATGTTGGGCGCGGAACTCAACGCCGCCATCCAGGAGGAGTGGCCGGCCCCCCGGACCCACGTCCACCGGCTGCGGCGGTGGCTGGTCGCACGCGCCAAGGCCGACGACACCGACGACACCGACGACACCGACGACACCGACGACACAACGGCTTACGTCGGCGCCGATCCGGTCAGCCCTTCTTGAGCTGCTGGTAGATCCGCTTGCAGTCCGGGCATACCGGTGAGCCCGGCTTGGCGGCCTTCCTCACCGGAAACACCTCACCGCACAGCGCCACGACATGCGTGCCCATCACGGCGCTTTCGGCGATCTTGTCCTTCTTGACGTAGTGGAAGTACTTGGGAGTATCGCTGCCGGTCCCGTCGTCGACACGTTCGTCGGTCTCGGTGCGCTCGATCGTCTGGGTCTGCATGTCCATATTGTGCCGTAATCGGCTTCGACGCGGTTGCCGAAGTGTGGAACAGTAGAGAAATGAAGCGCGGCCCTGAGCTGGGTTTCGACGACGAGGGTAAGCCGGTACTCATCACCGCCGCGGCGCCGGCATACGAGGTACAGCACCGACAGCGAGTGCGCAAATACTTGACGCTGATGGCCTTCCGGATTCCGGCGTTGGTGTTGGCAGCCGGCGCATATGGCTTGTGGCACAACGGTCTTGTCTCACTTGCGATCATTGCCGCGTCCGTCCCGCTGCCCTGGATGGCAGTGCTGATCGCCAACGATCGCCCGCCACGTCGCGCCGACGAACCCCGGCGCTTCGACGCGGTCACGCAGCGCACCCCGCTGTTCCCAACCGCCGAACGACCCGCGCTCGAACATCACACTCGCCCAGCGCCGCAACCGGAATCGCCGCGGCAGGAGGCCGACGGTTCCGAATAATCCGAGGGCGCAGCGGGTTCTTAGCACATTCTCAGACCGCGCGGACGTCCGCGCACGTCAAGGGGTGTGGGATGGTCGCCCAGCGGGAACTCCACTGCCAAGTTGGTCGTTGTACCTCAAGTTGGTCGTTGTACCTCATGACAGCTCACGCCTATCGGGAGGCCGCCATGGCAAATGCCACCACAAGCCGGGTTGACAGCGATCTGGATGCTCAAAGCCCAGCCGCGGACCTGGTGCGCGTGTATCTGAACGGGATCGGCAAAACGGCGTTGCTCAATGCCGCCGATGAGGTCGAACTCGCCAAGCGCATCGAGGCCGGACTCTACGCTCAGCATCTGCTGAGCACCCGCAAGCGGCTGGGCGAGAACCGCAAACGCGGCCTGGCACTGGTGGCTCGCGACGGCGAAGCAGCACGAAGCCATCTGCTGGAAGCCAACCTGCGGTTGGTCGTGTCGTTGGCGAAGCGCTACACAGGCCGCGGAATGCCACTGCTGGACCTCATTCAGGAAGGCAATCTGGGTTTGATCCGCGCGATGGAAAAGTTCGACTACACAAAGGGATTCAAGTTTTCCACGTACGCGACGTGGTGGATCCGGCAGGCGATCACCAGGGGCATGGCCGATCAGAGCCGCACCATCCGACTGCCTGTCCACCTCGTTGAGCAGGTGAACAAGCTGGCCCGGATCAAGCGCGAGATGCACCAGAGCCTCGGCCGTGAGGCCACTGACGAGGAACTCGCTGCCGAGTCGGGCATTCCGGTCGAGAAGATCAACGACCTGCTGGAGCACAGCCGCGACCCGGTGAGCCTCGACATGCCCGTCGGCTCCGAGGAAGAGGCGCCGCTCGGCGATTTCATCGAGGACGCTGAAGCGATGTCCGCGGAGAACGCGGTGATCGCCGAGCTGCTGCACACCGACATCCGCACAGTGCTGGCAACGCTCGATGAGCGTGAGCATCAGGTGATCCGGCTGCGCTTCGGGCTCGACGATGGACAGCCCCGCACGCTCGACCAAATCGGCAAGCTGTTCGGGCTGTCCCGTGAGCGGGTTCGCCAAATCGAGCGCGAGGTGATGGCCAAGCTTCGCAACGGTGAGCGGGCCGACCGACTGCGGTCCTACGCCAGCTGAGGAGCTAGATCAACTCCCGGCCAGTGTGCCCGTCGCGCCAGCGGCGGGCACACTGGCGTGCTGGAGCGTTAGCGAACCGTTCACGCAGCTGGGCAAGTAAGCTCAGCAGCAACGGAGGGTACGGAATGAACGAGCTGGTTGACACCACCGAGATGTACCTGCGGACGATCTATGACCTCGAAGAAGAGGGCGTGACGCCGCTGCGCGCCCGTATCGCCGAACGGCTTGACCAGAGCGGACCCACGGTCAGCCAGACTGTGTCACGGATGGAGCGCGACGGGCTGCTGCATGTCGCCGGCGACCGCCATCTCCAACTCACCGACAAGGGCCGCGCACTGGCGATCTCGGTGATGCGTAAGCACCGCCTCGCCGAGCGGCTGCTGGTCGATGTCATCGGATTGCCGTGGGAAGAGGTGCACGCCGAGGCTTGCCGGTGGGAGCACGTGATGAGCGAAGACGTCGAGCGTCGGCTGGTGCAGGTCCTCGACAACCCGACGACCTCGCCTTTCGGCAACCCGATTCCAGGTCTGTTGGATTTGGGCATCGGGCCGGGCGTCGGCGACCGGGAACCGAATTTGGTGCGGCTCACCGAGCTGCCGGCCGGATCACCCGTCGCAGTGGTGGTGCGTCGGCTCGCCGAACACGTGCAGGGCGACATCGACCTGATCACCCGGCTCAAGGACGCCGGCGTGGTGCCCAACGCCAGGGTGACCGTCGAAACCAACCCGGCCGGCGGCGTGACCATCGTGATGCTGGGCCATGAGAACGTGAGCCTGCCGCATGAAATGGCTCACGCGGTCAAGGTCGAGAAGGTCTGAACCGGGCCAATTGGCCGGGCCCGTTAGACGGCGCGTCGGCCGAATGCCCGTCGCGGCGGCAGCCGCACACCGAGCCGCTCGGCTAGCCGATACCCGGTAACAGCCAGCTCGCGAATGCGCTCAGGCCGCAGGCCCGATTGCAACGCCGCGTCGAGCATGCCTGCCATCCGATGCTCGGGTTGGCAGCGCAGCGCGGCCTCCAGCGACACCCCGGCCAGTGGGCCGTCGCCGCGGACATAGGCACTGAACGCGACCAACACCAGCGCCTCGACCCGCCACGGCGTGGGCAGGCTGCGCGACAGCAGCGCCCACAGCGATTCGGCCTCTCCGGCACTCCGGCCGACCGCCAGGGCAAACATCGTGTCTCGGAACTCCACGTCGCCCAGCGCGCAAGCCAGGCCGGCCAGCTCCGCGCCGGACAGCTGTTGTCCCTCGCCCACCCGGGCGGCCGCAGCCAGCGCGTCCTCGACGTCGCCGCGGACGCAGGCAGCTGGATCGGCGCGGTGTGCTGCATCCCGTAGCGCGGCGTGTTCGCCGATCAGCCTGGCCAGCGCCGCGGTTGGCGCCCGTTCGTCCACCGCGATTACCGACTGCAGGTCAGCGCGCCGCGCATACAACCGTCGGCCGTCGAGCACCGCTGCCAGCGCCACCGGCGACGCGGACGGGTCGTCGATCACACCGCCCGCGCCGCAACCGTCCACGCAGTGCCAGCGGCCCCCGGCGGCCACCCGGTCCACCACGTGTGCCGCCCACAGGTCGATGTCGTGCTGCGACAGCTCGTCGGTGAGCGTCGCGCACAAGTCGCGGAACTGCTCGTTGCACATAGGGCAGCCTGCGCCGTCGGCGTCGACAATGACCACGATGGCCGCCTCGGGGCTGGCCGCGGAGGCCACCTCCGCGAGCTGCCCAACGTGGTCGGCGAGCACCTCGGAGAGGTCGACTCGCATCACCGAGCCCAGCTCGTTGTCGTCGATCGAGATCAGCACCAGCGATTTTTCCGGCACGAAGCCCAGCACGGCCGGGATCGCGGCGATCACCGCGCCGGGACGATTCAGTTCAAAGTCAGGGGGCTGCTTGGTCATGGCGCTCACGCTGACCGTCGGCACTGTCAGTCCGTCGGCGGTGCGGACGGCACCACCCATGCGCTGTGGACAACGGCGCGGCTGGGGACAACCGCGAACTGATATTCACGTCTTCGCCGTCGGCGAGGTCATCGGCTTGCCCGCTCGTGCGTAGACGTCCATGGACCGAGGCCGGGTAGCCGCCCGCCACGCGTTTGGCGAACCGGTAGACGCGACGATGGGTTGCGAGGGGCACCGTCGAAACCCGCGGGCGCGACGTCGCCTGGGCCGCCGGCCTCGGCGCGCTCCAAAAGCTCGGTGATGTGCTGGTCGAACGGTGGCGAGTAGGACAAGTTCTCCCCGCAGCCACCGCGGTGCAGACCGCCGATCACCCCGCTGACGCTCGAGCCGCTGATCCAGGGCGCCCCGCTGGTGCCGTCGGCCAGGCCCGCGCACAGCAGCTCCGGGTAGCCGCGGTCACCGATTCCCGTGGTGGCCTGACAGCCGTCGGGGCGGCTGACGCGGGCAATCGCATAGTCGGCGTACGAATCCTTATTGGCGACCCACCGCGGATCCAGCTAGATCACGCTGACCGTCCAGACATCGGCCGGCGCAGCACCGGCGCCGCAATGATCTAGCTCGGGGAGCCGACGACGGCCGGCTTGTGTTCGCTGATGACCGGTGCGGCAGGTGGCTGGTGCCCGCATCCCGCTAATACCGCGGCCAGCGCGGCGATTGCGCCCACCGCCGGTGCCAGAATGTGCATCGCCGTCGATCATGCCCGACCGGATGGCCGCAGGCGACGCCGAAACGGGGTATCCATGAGGAGAGCGGTGAGACGCGCCGGCATTGCCGACCGGGTCCGCACCCGCAGCCAGCAGATTTGAGAGACACTATTTGACACGGCGGTACCCAACCGCGCCGTGCGAGGAGGCAGTAGCGATGGACGACAACCAGCCCCCCGACCGGGAACAGCATTACCAACCCGAGCAGCAGAACGGCATGTACGAGCTCGAGGTCCCCGCGCCGCAGCTGTCATCGTCTGATGGCCGTGGCCCGGTTTTGGTGCATGCTCTGGAAGGCTTTTCCGACGCCGGTCATGCGATCCGGCTGGCCACCAGCCACCTCAAGGAAACACTGGACACCGAACTGGTGGCCTCGTTCGCGATCGACGAGCTGCTCGATTACCGGTCGCGGCGGCCCCTAATGACGTTCAAGACCGATCATTTCGCCCACTACGACGACCCAGAGCTTCGTCTCTACGCCATGCATGACAGCGCCGGGACGCCGTTTTTGCTGTTGGCCGGCATGGAGCCGGATTTGAAGTGGGAGCGGTTCATCACCGCAGTGCGGTTGTTGGCCGAGCGTCTGGGTGTGCGGCAGACGATCGGTCTGGGCGCGATCCCGATGGCGGTCCCGCACACGCGGCCGGTGACGATGACGGCGCACTCCAACAACCGCGAGTTGATCGCCGACTTCACGCCGTGGATCACCGAGGTCCAGGTGCCCGGAAGCGCGTCGAACCTGTTGGAATACCGGATGGCTCAGCACGGCCACGAGGTGGTGGGCTTCACCGTTCATGTCCCGCACTACTTGGCACAGACTGGCTATCCGGCCGCCGCGCATGCACTGCTGAAGCAGGTGGCCAAGACCGGATTGCTACAGCTTCCGCTCAAGGCGCTCGAAGAGGCGGCTGTTGAGATTGCGGCCAGGGTCGACGAACAGGTTGAAGCGAGCCCCGACGTCGCTCAAGTGGTGGCCACGCTGGAGCGACAGTACGATGCCTTCATTGCCGATCAGGAGGAACGGTCGCTGCTGACGCGGGATGACGATCTGCCTAGCGGGGACGAACTCGGCGCGGAGTTCGAGCGATTCCTCGCCCAGGAGGCAGAGAAGAAGTTTGACGACGACGATCCGAAGTGAACGCCCCACCGCGCCGACGACGATGCTTCGGCGATGCGACGAGGAGTGGCGCGTGTCAGGACGCCCGACAGCGAAGTTGGCGAGATGACGCAGCGGAGGCCCAATTTGCGCTCGGTGCGGGAGGTCACCCCTTCGCTGCAGTTCCGTACGGTCCACGGCTATCGGCGTGCGTTCCGCATCGCCGGCTCCGGTCCGGTGATCCTGCTGATTCACGGGATCGGTGACAACTCCACCACCTGGGAGACAGTTCAAGCCAGACTCGCGCAACGGTTCACGGTGATCGCCGTCGACCTGCTGGGCCACGGGCAGTCGGACAAACCACGCGCCGACTACTCGCTCGCGGCGTACGCCAACGGGATGCGCGACCTGCTTTCCGTGCTGGGCATCGAGCGCGTCACCGTCGTCGGTCACTCGCTCGGTGGTGGAGTGGCGATGCAGTTCGCCTACCAATTCCCGCAATTGGTGGAGCGGCTGGTCCTGGTCGCGGCCGGCGGGGTCACCAAGGACGTCAACGTGGTGTTACGGCTGGCTTCCTTGCCGATGGGAGGCGAGGCGCTGGCGTTGCTTCGGTTGCCGTTGGTGCTGCCGGCTTTGCAGATCGCCGGGCGCGCGGCCGGGCTGGTGCTCGGATCAACCGCTCTGGGGCACGACCTGCCGGACGTCCTGCGGGTGCTGGCCGCTTTACCAGAGCCGATGGCCTCGGCGGCGTTCACCCGCACGCTGCGGGCGGTGGTCGACTGGCGCGGTCAGATGGTCACCATGCTGGACCGATGTTATTTGACTGCGTCCGTTCCGGTGCAAATCATCTGGGGCACAGACGATGTGGTAATCCCGGTCAGCCATGCCCGAATGGCGCACGCCGCGATGCCAGGTTCCCAACTGGCGCTTTTCGAGCACTCCGGCCACTTCCCGTTCCACGACGATCCGGACCGTTTCATCGAGGTCGTCGAGCGCTTCATCGACAAGACGGAGCCCGCCCGATACGACCAGGCTGCGCTGCGGGAGCTGCTGCGCAGCGGTGGCGGCGCACAAACCCTCTCAGGACCGGCCGACACCCGCGTCGCCGTGTTGACTGCCATGGGGTCCGACGAACGTAGCGCCACCTAACCGGTCTGCTGGCGCGACGTCGTATGGTCGGGTTATGGGCTTCGACGTCACGGCGTTGCGCGTGTTCACCGATTCAGAGGGGAATTTCGGCAACCCGCTGGGCATCGTCGACGCCAGCACCGTCGAGGTTTCCTGGCACCAGCGCATCGCCGCTCAATTAGGTTACAGCAAAACAGTTTTCATCGATCTACCGAGCGCCGGCGCTACCACTGCGCGTGCTCGCATCTATACCCCGGTCACCGAGCTGCCGTTCGCCGGTCACCCGACGGTCGGCGCCTCATGGTGGGTGCGCAACCGGGGTACTCCGATCCGCACGCTGCAGGTACCGGCCGGCATCGTGCAGGTGAGCTACGACGACGACGCCACGGCGATCAGCGCACGCTCGGAATGGGCTCCCGAATTCGCCGTTCACGATCTCGAATCGCTCGATGACCTCGCAGCCGCCGACCCCGCCGACTTCACCGACGATGTGGCGCACTACCTGTGGACCTGGGTCGACGAGGCGGCCGGATCACTGCGCGCTCGGTTTTTCGCGGCCAATCTTGGTGTGGCCGAAGACGAAGCGGCCGGATCTGCTGCCGTCCGAATGACCGACTATCTCAGCCGTGACTTGACCATCGTGCAGGGCAACGGCTCGGTAATCCAGACCAGGTGGAACCCGCAGGGCTGGGTTCGGGTTGCCGGGCGCGTCGTCGACGACGGTGTGACGCACTTCGTCTAGGCCGTTCCGCGTCAGAGTTATCCGCCATCAATGCTTCGACGCGGGAATGCCTTTGGCGCGGCACTCAGCTCGTGCGGTGCAATACCGCAGAGAGGTGGTGTTGCAGCGGTCGGCCGACCGCGCCCATCTGCAGCGAATACGCGAGCTCGTCGCCATCGACACGGAATGTGCGGCCCAGGGCGGTCACCTCTTTGGCGGTTGGTGTCAGCCCGATGTGCGCGGCGGTCATGTCAAGCTCGATCGTCGTGCCGCCGACGGTGTATGTGCCCACCTCGATTTCGGTGATGCCGCTTGGGTGTGCGAGCACCAGTTCGACGTGACCGGGTCGGGGACTGCGAAGATATCCCGTCTCGGCATGCAGGGGCTTGCCGTCGGCCGCGGAGGCGGTTTTTTGCCCATAGACCAAAAACGGTTTGCCCACATGGGAAAACACGACTTCCTCGAGGTAGTCGAACGGCTGAATTGTCGGGTATGTCCCAGACCCACGACCCTGCCATGTACCGAGCAGCGGAGCGAGCGGCTGCAAGTCGGGGTGCAGGTCGGGCGGCATCTCACCAGCCTATCTGCTGCGGCGCAGCTAGCTAGGCGCCGTGGACGTCCGGGGTGCGTACATGCTCGGGGCGAAAGCCCCGGCCGACGACGATCGGCGGGATGAACTGCAGCGGGCCCCGGCCGACGAACTTCGGAATACGGATCGGCGACAGGTCGCCCGTCAAAACGGGCTTGATCGCCCGGTTCTGGATGAATATCTGGCCGGCCTGGATAATCCGGGCAGGTAGCTCGCGGCGACGCTGCACCTTGGCGAGGTCGGCATCGGTCAACCGGCCCTCTCGTAATGGGGTGCAGACGATGTTGGCCGCCGCCACCGCATCAGCAACAGCAAGGTTGATACCGACGCCACCGGCCGGCGACATGGCATGCGCGGCATCCCCAATGCAGAGCAAACCGCTACGCCACCAAGTCTTGAGCCGATCCACCCGCACATCGAGCTGGCTGGTGTCGTCCCAGGACTGCAGATCACCGAGATGCTCACCCAACGTCGGCAGCGCGGACGCCAGACGCTCTTTGAACGCCTCCAGTGAACCGTCTCGCGGGTTCTGGCCCTTCGGCACGAGATACGCGACCTGCCAGTAGTCGCCCCGATAGATCATGGCCATCAGCAGGCCTTTACGGAGGATCGCGAAGAGCTCTTGAGGATCGCCGGGGCGCCACTTCAGCCGGAACCACAACACATCCATCGGCGAGCTCGCCCGGGCGATCTCCAATCCTGCCGCCGCGCGCACCGCCGACGCGCGCCCATCGGCGCCGATCACCAGCTCGGCCCGCACTTCCAGCTCGGGCGTGCGCACCCCGACGACGCGATCGTCCTCAAAGACCAAATCCTTGACTTCGGCGTTGCGGATCAAGGTGAATTGTGGGTATTCACTTGCCTTTTCGGCGAGAAAGTCCAGGAAGTCCCACTGCGGCATCAATGCGATGTAAGGCTGTTTGAAGCCAAGCCATGTGAGCGCGCTGAAGTTACCGAAGGTGCGAAGTGGGCCGTCGGTGTCGAACGCAACTCGGGTGATCTTGGTGTGCGGTAGACGCAGGAACTCATCGATAAGCCCGAGTTCGTCCATGATCCGCAGGGTGGTGGGATGCACTGTGTCGCCGCGGAAGTCGCGCAGGAAATCGTTGTGCTTTTCCAAGACGACGACCCGGATACCGGCGCGGGCCTGCAGCAACGCATGAACCAGGCCCGCGGGACCGCCACCGGCAACACAGACCTGGACTTGCAGGGCTCGAGTCACGTCCCGACCCTACCTACGGTCAGCCGGGAGACGACACCTTGCGGTGCGCGCGCAGCGCCTGAATCTCGCGCTCGAAATCGTCTGCGGACGAAAACGACCGGTACACCGAGGCGAATCGCAGATAGGCCACCTCGTCGAGTTCTCGCAGCGGACCAAGGATTGCCAGCCCGACTTCGTGGCTGGGCACTTCGGGTGACCCACTGGCCCGCACTTCGTCTTCGACCTGCTGGGCCAGCAAATTCAATGCGTCGTCGTCGACTTGGCGACCCTGACAGGCCCGACGCACACCGCTGATCACCTTGTCGCGGCTGAACGGCTCGGTGACACCGCTGCGTTTGACGACAGCCAGCACCGCGTTCTCCACGGTGGTGAAACGCCGCCCACACTCCGGGCAGGACCTGCGGCGTCGGATGGCCTGGCCCTCGTCGGTCTCCCGTGAGTCAACGACTCGAGAATCGGGATGGCGGCAGAACGGACAATGCATGACCGCTCCTTCGCCGCGCCGACTACGAGATGTCTCAGACCATCCCGAGCGTACCTGCGCGCTGCCGCGCGGACCTAGCATCACGGTGCAAGCGAAGCCGTCAGCCCACCGGTGCGATCAGCGTCTGACCGGCAGTCACGGTCGGGGAATCAAGATCGTTGAGTTCGCGGATGCGCGCGGCGACCTCGCCGGCGGGCGCATCGGGCGCTACCCGGGCCGCCAAGTGGTGCAGAGTCTCCCCTGGCTCGACCCGCACCACGGCGAGCCGGTCGGGCAGGTGGCCCGCCGTCTGTGCGGGCCCGTCACGCAGCATGTCGCCGAAGTGCGCCACCATCCCGAGCCACACGGTGATCAGCGCCGCCAGCAGGGCCAGCACCACCGTGGTCGCCGGTGTAATCGGACGTGGCCGATGTGGCGCCGTCGACATCGCCACAGCGCCGCGGTAGCGCGGGGGCGCGGCCATCGGTCTAGACGGCTGCGGACCCCGGGTTACTGGCCGATCGCGGCGGCCGGCCGGACGCGCCCGGACCGGCCGGCACTGGATCGGCGCGCTCGGTGAGATCGTCTCGATGGGCATGATGTGTGCTCCTTTCGCTGCCTGATACTCGATCATCTGTTCGAAGTATAATCGATAGTACGTTCGAATTTCGAACGTGTGATCGAGCTGTTGCACATACAGCAGACGTTAGGACACCCCACCGACACCTTTTGCGGTTGGCTCGGCCGCAACACATCGAACACACCTCGAACACATGTTTGATATCGGGGCTGAATGCGGCTACATTCGTCCGCATGAGCGACAGCGACACCCCGGACGCCGGCCCTGGGCGCAGCGCGCGATCTGCGGATTCAGGGCTCACTGAGCGACAGCGCATGATTTTGGACGTCATCCGCGCTTCGGTCAGCAGTCGCGGATATCCCCCGAGCATCCGGGAAATCGGCGATGCCGTGGGTCTGACGTCGACGTCGTCAGTGGCCCACCAACTGCGCACGCTCGAACGCAAGGGCTATCTCCGCCGTGACCCCAACCGCCCGCGCGCTGTCGATGTGCGCGGTGCCGACGACCACGTGAAACCGACGGTGCTCACCGATGTCTCCGGCTCGGACGCACTGCCGGAACCTACGTTTGTTCCCGTTTTGGGGCGCATCGCGGCAGGCGGGCCGATCCTTGCCGAGCAAGCCGTTGAAGACGTCTTTCCGCTCCCGCGCGAGCTCGTCGGCGAGGGCGCGCTGTTCCTGCTGCGGGTAGTCGGTGATTCGATGGTCGACGCCGCGATCTGCGACGGCGACTGGGTGGTGGTGCGTCAGCAAAACGTGGCCGACAACGGTGACATCGTGGCGGCGATGATCGACGGCGAGGCTACCGTCAAGACCTTCAAGCGCACCGGCGGTCAGGTGTGGCTGATGCCGCACAACCCGGCCTTCGACCCCATTCCGGGCAACCACGCTGCGGTGCTCGGAAAAGTTGTCACGGTGATCCGCAAGATCTGACTGCCGCGATCCGGTCGGCTACTGCGCCTTGGTGAACCCGTTCGCCTGCGCGATTTCTTCGCTGAGGAACCAGATTTCGGCAAGCGTGTCTTCGTATAGTGCGCTGTCGGGCATGTAATAGAGGCCAGAGCTGGCGTTGGCTTTAACGGGGTACCCGTCGGGCACCTGGTACCGATCGTCCAGCGGTAGATGAATCGCCAACTGGCCGGGAACAATTGGGGCAACTGCAGCGAAGTGAGTGGTGTCTTCGTCGTCGTCCGGGTCCGCGGCTGCATGTCGCCCGCCTCGAACTTGGCTCCGAGCCGGTATCCGCGTCGGAGCCGTATCCACGGCGTCTGGGTCTTCGACGAAGTGCTCTTCGTCGAAGTGCTCGTCATCGAAGTGCTCGTCGTCGCCTTCGTCCAGCCCGGAAAAATCTTCGGGGCTTTCGATTTCGTCGGGCAGCGGCTCGTCAACCGAATCGACACGCTTGAGCGGCATCCAGTCCCTGGTCGCCTGACTCGGCAGGCGCACGGTCCGCGGACGCGGCGGCGCGGGATAGCCCTCGGTCAATCTTGACGACGCGAGATCGCGTTCGGCCTCCGGTGACCACTGTGCAACAGCCTCGGTGACCGCCTCATCGCCGATGCGCTCGCTTGATTGCTGTCCAACCCCGGGTTCGGCGACGTCGACGTGGCGCCGGGCGCCACGGCGGTGACGCCAGGTCGACGCCGTCGGCGCGGCGATCCCGATCAACAACACCGCCGCTGCGATCGCAACAGGCAACCACCACCGGTGCCAGGTCAACCAGCCACCCCCGCCGGGAGCCGGCGCCGAACCGACCGGCATCTTCTGTCCCGGCACCTGCAGCCCGGACAGTGACGACGCCAGGTTCGCCGGCGAAGTGGTGAAGGTGTTCTTGGCCTGATTCCACGAGATCTGACCGCCGGTGAATTTCTGCGTGAGCAGGTCGTTGTCTGCCGTCTGATCTCCCAGCGGCGCCCCCAGTTTGCCGGTCGCGGCGCCGAGTTTGTCCCACGCGGCCTTGATCGCGCCGCGGACCACAAAGGCGCCGTGGCTGGGCGTCCAGAAGATCACGGGTTTGTCGGCGGCGGCGAACGCGCTCACCCGGCTGGCCGGCTTGAGACCGCCATCGGCCTCGTTGGCGATCGGGAAGCCGAGGTTGCCGCCCGGGCCTCCCGCCGACTCGTATTTCGCCAGAATGTCCGTTTCGACGGCGTTGGCGCCGGTCGCCGGGCTGAAGAAGATCTTGCCACCGGCGAAGTTCTGGGCCAGCCCGTCGCCGGCCACGGAATACTGATCGCCTTGTTTGGCGCCCAGCGGACCGGAGGGACCCCCGGCTGCGCGCCATGCCGTGTTGATGTCCGCGGTCGGATCGATTGGTACCTGCAGGCCGGTGAGCTGGCTGGCCAGATCGGGTGGGACGGTGGCGAACGCTTTGGTCACCCTGTTCCAGGACACCTTGCCGCCGCTGAACGTCTGGGTGGCGACCTCGCCGTTGTAGGTTTCGTCGCCGACCGGAACGCCGAGAGGGCCACCGGAGCTGCCCAGTTTGTCCCACGCGGCGTTGATCGCCCCGCGCACCACGAATGCTCCGTGCTCGGGGGTCCAAAAGATCAGCGGCTTGTCACTGGCCGAGAAGGTGCTGACGCGGCTGTCGGGACCGGCCAGACCCGGTACTTCGTTGATCGTCGGGAAACCCAGATCGCTGGCCGCCGGACCGCCGAGAGCTTCGTATTTGTCGAGGATGGCGCCCGACATCGATTTGGCGCCGGTGGCCGGGGTGAAGAACATCTTGCCGTGGACGAAGTCCTGGGCGAATCCTTGCCCGGCGGGGTAGCATTCACCCTGCTTGGCGCCGAGATTCGAATGGTCGCCGCCCGCGTCTTTCCAGGCTGCGGTGATCGCCTCGTCGGCCTCGCCCAACGGGGATGCCGCCACGACGGGCACCACCAATGCCGCCGACCCAAAGGCTGTCGCCAGTGCCACCAGACCCAGCACCGCACGCCGCACGACGGTCCTTGATCGATGTTGTCGCCCTGCCATCACACCTCCCGGCGCCCGCACCACCAGCAGCTTCTGGCCAGTGTCGACCACTCGGCGAGCAGGCACAACTGTGCTTCGGCGCACGGGCGCATGCAAACTCATGTCGAAGACCCTACGGAACCGACACGCCGTCGACGTCAAAAAGCTGTCCACAACGCTGCCGGGTGTCGCACTCCATTCATGCGAGTTTGCGTTACGGTCCCCGATCGTGGCGCACGGAAGCGGACCGATCTGGCTGGTGATCGTTGCGGCGGTCGCCGGTCTTGTCGTGTTCGACTATCTGTTCAGCGTCCGCCCCACCCGCACGCCGACGTCGCGAGAAGCGGCTGTGTGCTCGGCCAGCTACCTCGCAATTGCGATCGTGTTCGGGGTCGGCGTCTGGGTTTTCGGCGGTAAGACCATGAGCGTCGAATATTTCGCCTGTTATGTGAGCAATGAAGCACTCTCGGTCGACAACCTTTTCGTCTTCTTGTTCATCATGAGCAGTTTCGCCGTACCGCGGATCGCCCAGCAGAAAGTGCTGTTGTTCGGCATTGTCGTTGCGCTGACGGCGCGCACCGGATTCATATTTATCGGCGCTGCGCTGATCAGGGTCTTCGACTGGGTGTTCTACCTATTCGCGGTTGTCTTACTGGTCACGGCAGTCTGGCAGTCAGCCTGGCAAAGTCGGCAAAATCAAAGACGTCGGACACGGACACGGTGCTCGTCCGTACCGCCAAACGGTTGGCCACCGTCGAGCACGGCCGCAGGCTGATGACGCCAATGCTGCTGACCATAATCGCTATCGGCGGGGCGGATATTTTGTTCGCATTCGACTCGATCCCGGCGATGTTCGCGCTATCGCAAAACGTCTACCTGGTGTTCTCGGCGACCGCATTGTCGTTGCTGGGCCTACGACAGCTGTATTTTCTGCTCGAGGGTCTGCTCGATCGACTGGTGTACCTGCCGTATGGTCTTGCGGCGATCTTGGCTTTCATTGGTGTGGACTTGATGGTGTAGGCACTGCGCGACAACAGCATTCCCTTTATCAACGGCGGCAACCCGGTGCGCGTCGTCGAACTGGGCACGATGCTGTCGTTGGCGGTGATTGTCGTCATCCTGCTCATCACAACGGCGGCGTCAATGTTTACTCGGCTGACCGCCGATGGCCTCGGCTAGACGCCGAGGCTGCGGCCGATGATTTCCTTCATGATTTCGGTGGTGCCGCCGTAAATCGTCTGCACCCGCGCATCGAGATAGGCTCGGGCAATCGGATATTCGCGGATGTAGCCGTAGCCGCCGTGTAACTGCAGGCAGCGGTCGATCAGGTGCACCTGCTTTTCGGTGGAGTACCACTTGGCCATCGCAGCCTGCTCGGCAGACAGTTTCTCGTCGAGGTGCAGCCGGATGTACTCGTCGACCATGATGCGGACCGCGGTGGCTTCGGTCGCCAATTCGGCCAGCACAAATCGGCTGTTCTGAAAACTGCCGATCGATCGGCCGAAAGCCTTGCGCTCCTTGGTGTACTGCAGGGTCTGCTCGAGCACCGTTTCCATGGCCGTGGCGGCCATGATGGCGATCGAGATTCGTTCCTGCGGCAGGTTTTGCATCAAATAGATAAAGCCCATACCCTCTTCGCCGAGCAGGTTCTCGGCGGGCACCTGCACGTCGGTGAACGACAGCTCGGCGGTGTCCTGGGCGTCCAGGCCGATCTTGTCCAAGTGCCGGCCGCGCTCGAAGCCCTGCATGCCGCGCTCGACGGCCAGCAGCGAAAAGCCTTGCGCGCCTTTGTCCGGATCAGTCTGGGCCACCACGATCACCAAATCGGAGTTGATGCCGTTGGTGATGAACGTCTTGGACCCGTTGAGCACGTAGTGGTCGCCATGCTTGACCGCGCGGGTCTTGATGCCCTGCAAGTCACTGCCGGTGCCCGGCTCGGTCATGGCGATTGCGGTGATCAGCTCACCGGTGCAGAACTTCGGTAGCCAACGCTGCTTCTGCTCGTCGTTGGCCAAACGAAGTAGATAGGGCGCCACTACATCGTTGTGCAGCCCGAAACCGATACCGCTGTAACGGCCCGCGGTGGTCTCCTCGGTGATGATCGTGTTGTAGCGGAAGTCGGGGTTGCCGCCGCCGCCGTACTGCTCGGGCACCGCCATGCCCAGGAAGCCATGTTTACCGGCCTCCAACCACACCCCGCGGTCGACGATTTTCGCCTTCTCCCATTCCTCGTGATGGGGCGCGACGTGACGGTCCAGGAAGCCCCGGTAGGACTCGCGGAACAATTCATGCTCGGGTTCGAACAGTGTGCGCTGGTATTTGACCGTGCTACCCATTGGATGACCTCCGGCTGGACAGGGACTGTGCCGCCCAAGATATACCAGCTACCAACCGGATGGTTGGGCGCCCGAGGTGCGCATCCGGCCTACAGTCAGCGACGTGGACGAAACGCTTTTGGTGACAGAACGCGGGCAGCTGCTCGAGTTCTCCTACACCGACATGCTGTGCTACGCGGGGCCTTACTCGCCGGCAGGTGTGGCCAATGCCTTCAAAGTGATGCAGCGGGCATTCGCGGCGTTATCGCCGAACCAACCCCCGCAGCGGCGATCGGTCGTCATCCGCACCGCCTTCCAGGGGCCGGGAGCCCGCGACGGCTTCGAGGCCGTCACCCGAGCGGTGACCAACGGCCGCTACACCGTCGACCCCGCGCTGGCGCGACCCGACCGCGGTCGGCTGCTGGGCGATTTCGTGTTCCAGATCTCCATCGCCGGCCGCGTAGCGACTCTGTTGCTGCGCCCGGGCTTCGTCACCGCCGAATTCATCGACCTCGTCGGCAACTCGGACCGCAGCCAGGCCGAAGAGGCGCACCTGGACCAGCTGAAGGCACAGCTAGCGCAGCAGATACTGGCGGCGCCCGCTGAGGACGTCTACGAGTTGGCTGACTGAGTCCGGCCGGCCGGGAGCCTTCAGGCTACCTGAGCGGTGAAATCCCTAGCGGCGCAATGGCTATGATCGTCACAGTGCAGCGACCCAAAGGGGCTGTCTTACCGGAGTTCGTGCGCAGGGACTTGATCCACGAGGAGCAGTGATCTATCTGGGCACTTCGGCGCTGTCTTCGCTGCTCATCGCCGAGCCGCAGACGCTCGAACTGCAGACACGGCTCACCGCCCAAAGCGGCCAGGGCGAGTACGCGGTGACGAGCGCGCTTGGCAGGGTCGAGTTGATCGGAGTTGTCGCCGGATATGGTGAACCAGGCCAGACTGGGCGCGCGTTACCTACTCGACGGGCCGGCATCCTCCCGCTCGCCGAACCGGTGATCGCTCTCGCCGAAAAAATCGGCCCGCCCGCCCTGCGTTCACTTGATGCCATTCATCTCGCGGCAGCAGCCCAGCCCAAGCGGGAACTCAGGGCGTTCGTCACCTACGACCGCCGTTTGTTGGACGGCTGCCGCGAGGTCGGCCTCCCCACCGCATCACCGGGCGCCCCGGCCCGCTAACCGTTCACCGAGAACGGCCGCAGGCTCGCGGCCAGCGCTATCGGCACCCGAGCCTTGATTCGGGTGCCGTCGCTGTTGTGCTCGGTGTGCTGCACTCGACCGTCGGCATGCACGCGCGACACCAAATCACCCCGTTCATAAGGGATTACGACGTCGACCGCGGTGTCAGTCGGGGCGGCCAACTCGGCCATCCGCCGACGCAGCGCGTCGACGCCGTCGCCCGTGTGCGCCGAGACGAATACCGCACCCGGCAGCGCATGGCGCAACTTGGCCAGCGCCAAATCGCCTGCGGCGTCAACCTTGTTGACCACCAACAGCTCCGGCGCCGGATCGCCGTGATAGTCGGCGATCACCTCGGAAATCACCTGGCGCACCGCACTGATCTGGGCCAGCGGATTGACGTCGGAACCGTCGACAACGTGCACCAGCAGATCGGCGTCGACGACCTCTTCCAGCGTGGAACGAAAAGCCTCGACCAACTGCGTCGGCAAATGCCGCACGAAGCCGACCGTGTCGCTGACCACGAACGCGCGTCCGTCGTCGAATTGCCCACGGCGAGTAGTGGGTTCCAACGTCGCGAACAATGCATCCTGAACCAGCACGCCCGCGCCCGTCAACGCGTTCAGCAGGCTGGACTTGCCCGCGTTCGTGTAGCCGACGATCGCGATCGACGGTAGATCACTGTCTAGCCGGCGGCTGCGTTGCGTGTCCCGAACCTGCTTCATCGCCTTGATATCGCGGCGCAGCTTCGACATTCGCTCACGGATACGGCGCCGATCGGTCTCGATCTTGGTCTCACCGGGACCACGGAGGCCCACGCCTCCCCCGCTGCCGCCGGCGCGGCCACCAGCCTGCCGCGACATCGACTCGCCCCAACCACGCAACCGCGGCAGCATGTATTCCATCTGCGCCAGCGCCACCTGGGCTTTGCCTTCGGCGCTGGTGGCGTGCTGGGCAAAGATGTCGAGGATCAGCGCGGTACGGTCAACGACCTTGACCTTGACCGCCTTTTCCAGCGCAGTCAGCTGCGCCGGGGATAGCTCGCCGTCACAGATCACGGTGTCAGCGCCCGTGGCCAGCACCACGTCCCGCAGCTCTGCTGCCTTGCCCGACCCGATGTAGGTCGAGGCATCCGGCTTGTCACGGCGCTGGATCATGCCTTCGAGCACTTGGGAACCGGCGGTTTCGGCCAGCGCGGCCAATTCGGCGAGACTGGCCGCCGCGTCGGCGGCGCTGCCCTCGGTCCACACCCCGACGAGCACGACCCGCTCCAGGCGCAACTGGCGGTACTCGACCTCCGAGACGTCGGCGAGCTCGGTGGACAACCCCGCGACGCGGCGCAGCGCCGAACGGTCGTCGAGGGCAAGTTCGCCCGTGCTGGGCGTGTTGGGGACAGTCATCGTCAGTGCTCAATGATGCCCGGGAAAGCCGCGCCGTGCACCTGGTTTTCCCACCACCATTCCTCGCTCAGTTCGCCTTGGGCCACCAACACCGACGGCCCACGCAGGCGGCTGGTGGCCTCGGTGACGGTGACGACCACGTCGCCGCCCGGTACCCGCACGGTGAGCGTGCCGCTGGCCGCACCCGCATACGACAGCGCAGCCACCGCGGCGGCGACGGTTCCGGTGCCGCACGAACGGGTTTCGCCCACCCCGCGCTCGTGCACCCGCATGCTGACCGCGTCGTCGGCCGGCGCGGTGAGGACTTCGACGTTCACCCCGTCCGGGAATTGCGCCTTGTCGAACGTCACCGGCGCCGCGACGTCGAGCGCCGCCAGCGCTTCCAGGGTCAGCGCGGGGTCGACACAGGCCAAGTGCGGGTTGCCGACGTCGATCGCCAGCCCGGTGAGGGTGCGGCCACCAACGATGACCTGGAAGGCCTTGCCCCCCCTGCCCAACGTGTTGGGTTTGCCCATGTCGACGCTGACGTCGGCGTTGGTCGCATCGGCGCGATGCAAGACGACGGGCCGCGGGCCTGCGAGCGATCCCACGACGAACTCGTCGCGAGATTCCCATCCGCTGGCGCGCAGGTAGTGCGCGAACACCCGCGCGCCGTTGCCGCACATCTGTGCCGTCGACCCGTCGGCGTTGCGGTAGTCCATGTACCAGTCGTCGGCGCCCACGCCGTCGGGAATCCGATCGAGCACCCCCGCAGCCAGCACGGCAGCGGCCGTGGTGACCCGCAGCACCCCGTCGGCGCCGAGGCCACGACGCCGATCGCACAATGCGCAGACCACGGCGGGTGTCAGCGTCAGCTTGGCATCCAGATCAGCCAGCAACACGAAGTCGTTCTGGGTGCCATGGCCTTTGGCGAACATCATCGGCGCCACTCCTCGATGCCGGCTCCACCGGCACCATCGTCGTCGGCGCGGATCATCTGCTCAGGATACGTGGCGCGGCGCCGTCCCCGGGCCCTCGCAGCATCACGGCCTCTCCTGGGCTGAACCCGCCAGCATGCTGTCAAAACTGCGTGACCAGGGCAAACGCCGTTCAGAGGAAAACTCCGAGGAATTGGACAAAAAATCGGCGCCAGCTATTTCGTATTCGATATGCGTCGAGTAGCTTCGGCCGAAGCGAAAGCGACTGTATCCGCATTGTCCTCGAGCAGAAGGCGGAACATGGCAGGTCGGGCGGGTCCGGCGGCACTGGTCCGGGCGCCAGCGGCTCCTCCGGCATACCTGGCAGCTACGGCAGCCCGGAACGCGCGGCTGAGACCGGCCGGTCACAGACCGGCCACCACGGTCGTCGATCCCGTCGCCGTGATGACGACCGCGGCGCGGCCCAGCCCAGCCCAGCCCATCGCAGGTCACCACTTCAAGATTCGCGCCGCCAGGCCCGGATCGCGTTATCCGTATTGTCGGGCGCGCTGGCGTCCAGCCACTCAATCCGGTGGTCGCGGTGAAACCACGACCGCTGCCGCCGCACGTAGCGGCGGGTGCCGACGAACGTCGGTTCGCGTGCAGCGTCGCCGGTGCCGCCGGCGTCGAGGTCGGCGATCACCTGCGCATAGCCCAGCGCCCGTGACGCGGTGACGCCGTCACGCAGCCCGCGACCTAGCAGCCTGTTCACTTCACCGACCAGCCCGGAAGCGAACATCATCTCGGTACGCCGGGCCAGCCGCTCGTCGAGAAGCTCGGTGCCGCAGTCTAATCCGAGGATCACCGTGTCCCAACGCGGTGTGCCGATGGTGGGCGCCGACGCGGCGAAAGGCTGACCGGTGAGCTCCACCACCTCCAGCGCGCGCACGATGCGACGGCCGTCGGTCGGCAGGATCGACGCCGCCGCGGCCGGATCCCGACAAGCCAGCTCGGCGTGCAGCTCGGCCGCCCCGACCTGGGCGAGCCGCTCTTCCCACCGACTCCGCACCGCCGGGTCGGTCGTCGGAAACGACCAGTCGTCGAGCAGCGACTGGACATAGAGCATCGACCCACCGACGAGGATCGGCACCGCTGCCCTGGCCATAATCGCCTCGATGTCGGCGGCGGCGGCGCTCTGATAATGCGCGACGGTCGCGGTCTCGGTGACGTCGAGAACGTCGAGTTGGTGATGCGGGATGCCGCGGCGTTGCGCGACAGGAAGTTTCGCGGTGCCGATATCCATTCCGCGGTAGAACTGCATCGCGTCGGCGTTCACGATCTCCGCGTCGAGCCGCTCGGCGACGTCGAGAGCCAACTGCGACTTGCCGGTCCCGGTCGGGCCGACGATCGCCAGTGGCCTCACGGCTGCCAGACGCCGGTGAAGTACCCGACGCCGTAGGGCGCCGCCCGGTAGAGCTCCTCGGCCGACCGGGGCGCCGGCGCGCACAGACCCGCCAGCACACCGAAGGCCACCCTCCCCACCACCTGCCCGGGCAGCCGGCTCAGCACGGCCACGTCGCCGAGGCCCAGCGCGTCGTCCAGGGCAAGCTGCACGTCGACGTCGGCGGGGTGGTGGCCGCCTGGGGCGGCCGGGGTCAAGGTGTTGGCGCCGTCGGCGACCACCAGCACACCCGTCGGCTCGGCCGACTGGTCGATCTCGCTGCGCAGTTGTCTGCCAAGGGCCAACACGGTCGCCGCATCGTGGTGCCCGGCGTACGCCCGAACCTCGGCGCGGGCATCCGGCTGAGCCCGAGCCCGCATCCACCCGGCCATCAGCGCGCAGAGTGGCAGCTCGCCCGGCCGGCCGGTTGCGTGCGGCGAGAGCCGCACCGGCAAGTCGACGCCGAAACCCGCAAAGGTACCGACGCTTTCCGGGCCGACGACGACGTCGGCGGTCCCGGCCCCGATGACCACCCAGCGCGGCGGCAGCGCGGCGACGGCGGCGACCATGGCGGTCCGCAGCTCAGCCATCTCGTCGGCCGCGGCTCCGGCGAGCTCGGGGACCAGCACCGGCGCGGACGGGATGATCGCGATGGTGCTCAACACGCAATCAAACTAGCGTTCCGACGGCACAGCAGCCGTGTCGTCGACAGTTATGGCGTCGGCATGGGCCTGCACAGTGACTGCTTCACCGCGAGCCAACGCCGCGGTCGCGACGACCATCAGCAGGACCGCCAGCACTAGCACGAACACCGTCTCGTCGCCGACCTGCATCGTCTCGCCGAGCACGCTGACTCCCAACAGCGAGCCCACCGCCGGCTTCGCCACCGTCATGGTCGGCATGGAGGCGGTGAGGCGCCCGCCACGATACGCGGACTGCTGAAACATCATCCCGGCGAAAGCCGCCAGGATGCCGGCGTACAGCTCCGGCGCCGTCAGCACCGCCACTATGCCGCCTTCGGCCACTTCCGCAACGCCCTTGAGCAGCACCGCGAATAGCGCCAACGAAGCACCCGACACAGCCGCCAGCAGCACCGCAGCTATCGATCGATGCGACCAAATCCGCGCTGCCAACACACACAGGCCCACGGCGGGCCCCATGACGGCGGCGACGACAAGCCAGGTCTGCAGCGACGCCCGGGAATGCCCGGCCGTCGGATTACCGACCGTGACGACCACCGCCAGCGCAGCGGCCAGCAGCGTAGCCCAGGTCCAGTCCCACCGGCTCACCGGATGCCGGGTCATTCGGGCGTAAATCGGCAACGCGAACAGCAGCGCTGTCACCTGCAGCCCGGTCACCAAGATCACCGATCCCAGGCTCAGGGCCGCGGCCTGCAGACCGTAATTGGCGATCGCGGCCAGCGCACCGAGCCGCCAGTAGCGATTACGCCACGACATCCGAAATAACGCGAAGTACCCGACCGGCTTGTCGGTGACCTCATGAGCCGAGCGCTGACGTACCACGTTCCCGACCGCCGACGCCAGCGCCGCGGCCAGGGCCAGCAGCACCGCAACGTCCGATTTCGGCATGGGCGACCCTTCCATTCGACCTCGCTGAGGCTCCCGCCGGCCTACCGCTCGGATTGCCAGAAACAACCACCGTTTCAGGCACACGTTACCGACTCCGTGAATAGCAACGACGGACGCGCGGGACTCGGCTAGGGTTTTGCCGCCACCCCGTCGACGACGGCCACGACGTCACGTCCGGCGCCGGCCGCAATGCTGGCCGCCTCGCCGCGAGCCAGGGCGATGGTCGAGACGATCACCACGATCGCGGCGGCGACCAGCGCGAACAGCTCGGGGCCGTCGGCGTCCAGCGTCTCTTTGAGCACCAAAATTCCCAGCAGCGACGCCACCGTCGGCTTGGCCACGGTCACCGCCGGCAGGGAGGCGGTCAACGCGCCGGCCCGGAAGGACGACTGCTGAAAAATCATCCCCACTAGCGCCGCCGGTACCAGGGCGTAAGTCTCGGGCGCTCGCAGCAACGCCCCGAAGCCGCCGGAAACCGCGCCGACGGCGCCTTTCGTCAGCACCGCGAACAGCGCCAGTGACGAGCCGGCCACCACCGCAAGAAGCACGGGCGCGGCCGGACCACCCGACCAGATCCGCGCGCCCACTACGCACAACACCAAGATCGGCCCCATCACAACGGCCACCACGACCCACGATCCCAGCGAGCCCCTGGAGTCGCCGGCACTCGGGTCGCCGACGACGACGACCACTGCCAGGGCGGCGGCCAGCACCACCGCCCAGATCCACTCCCACCGGGTCACCCGGTGATGTGCCAGCCGTGCATAGATGGGCAGCGCGAACAGCAGCGAGGTCACCTGCAGCGCGGTCACCAGGATCACCGAACCCAACGCCAGCGCGGCGGCCTGCAGGCTGTAGTTGGCCACGGCGCCGGCGCCGCCCAGCCACCACCGTACGTCGCGCAACGACAAGTGGAAGAGCTCGAGGTGCCCGACCGGCTTATCGGTGACCTCCTGGGCCGAACGCTGCCGAACCACGTCGCCCACCGCAGACGCCAGCGCGGCGCACAGTGCGATCAACGCCGCGAAATCCGCTTTCGACATGCCCGATCACCTCGCCCACACCCGGTTTCGGATTCGATTATCCAACACCGACTGTTCACCAACAGGTTCCACGGATAGCCTATGGCGCTGACGGTGTGCGGCACCCCATACACAGCCAGTGGCTCCACGTTCCGGTCCAGCGAGGTCGGCCGGTCATTGTCGTCAACGGCCATGGTGGCCGCTCGTGCATGCCAGCGCCGTCGCCGCAAAGATCACAGCTGCACCGCCAACTCGGACCGCACCGCCCCACAAGCTGCTTCAATACTGGTGGGATCCAGACGGGAGCACTTCGGGGCTTCCTCCCGCGAGTGCAGTTGACGGCGCCGCGATGCGCGGCAGGTGCGCGGCTAATAACCGCGCGGAGGGTAGATGATGGCAGCTCATGACGCCTGACGAGCCACCGGGCGGACTTCGGCCCGTTCCCCGGCCGGGACCGCGGCCCAGACCTATATCCCATCCCCACCCGCACCCGGTCGCCGGGTCGCTGGCCAACGATCCGCACCGATACGGACGCGTCGACCCCGACGGAACGGTCTGGCTGATCACGGTGGCCGGCGAGCGGATCATCGGGTCCTGGCAGGCCGGCGACGCCGAGGCCGCGTTCGCGCATTTCGGCCGGCGATTCGACGACTTGAGCACCGAGGTCGTGCTCCTGGAAGAACGGCTGGCTTCGGGTACCGGCGATGCGCGCAAGATCAAAACCGCCGCCACTGGACTGGCCGAAACATTGCCGGACGCACATGTGCTCGGGGATGTCGATGCGCTGGCCGCCCGGCTTGCCGGCATTGTTGAGCGGGCCGAAGCGGCGGCGGCCGCCGATCGCGCGCGCCGCCGAGAGCATCGCGCGGCCCAGACCGCACGCAAGGAGGCTTTGGCTGCCGAAGCCGAGGAGTTGGCCAACACCTCGACGCAGTGGAAGGCGGCCGGTGACCGGCTACGCGCGATTCTCGACGAATGGAAGACGATCAGCGGGTTGGACCGCAAGACCGACGATGCGCTGTGGAAGCGCTACTCGGCTGCTCGGGAAACCTTCAACCGGCGACGAGGATCGCATTTCGCGGGGCTGGACCGCGAGCAGGCGGGTGCCCGCGAGGCGAAGGAGCGGCTCTGCGTCCAGGCTGAGGAGCTCGTGGGTTCGACGGACTGGGCTGCCACCAGCGCCGAGTTCCGCAAGCTGCTCACCGACTGGAAGGCCGCCGGCCGCCCCGCCCGTGACGTCGATGATGCGCTGTGGCTCCGCTTCAAGGCCGCCCAGGACACCTTTTTCAAGGCGCGCACTGCCGCGGCCGCCGGGCGCGACGCCGAATTGCGGGCCAACGCCACAGCCAAAGAGGCGCTGTTGGCGGAGGCGGAAAAACTCGACACCAGCGATCACGACGCCGCCAGGTCGGCGCTGCGGTCGATCGCCGAGAAATGGGACGCGATCGGCAAGGTGCCGCGCGAACGGTCAGCCGAACTCGACCGGCGGCTGCGCGCCGTCGAGAAGAAGGTGCGCGACGCCGGAGAAACAGACTGGTCGGACCCGCAGGCCAAGGTACGCGCGGAGCAGTTCCAGACGCGTGCCGAGCAATTCGAACGCCAGGCACAGAAAGCCGAGGCGGCAGGGCGCAGCAAGGAAGCCGAGGAGGCCAAGGCCAATGCCGAGCAGTGGCGGCAATGGGCGGACACTGCCGCGAATGCGCTGAGCCGCAAGACCTAACGCGCGAGCGCAGCTATCCGGGAGGGTCCTCGTCCTCAAGGGATTCCAGCAGCGTTCGAGATTGACGAAGCCCGGCGGCCCGACGGCGTTGCTCCTCGGCGGCAAGTTGCACGATCGTGCGCGACCACACGACACGCGCCCAGTGAAACGTCAACAGGATGACGGTGATCCACGCCACCACCAGGCCGACGCCGGGGCCAGGATGGCCGGTTGCCACGGTCTGCCGCGACCAAACGGCCAGCAACCCAGCGGCGCTGGCCACCGCCGAACCTGCCAACGCCACCCAGCCCAATGCCCAGCGTCGGGTCAACAACGCCAACATCGAGAAGCCGACGCCGAAAACCAATGCCAGCCAACTGAATACACGTGATGGCAGCCCCACCGCGGCCGCCGCCGCGCCATGGGTGGAAAACAGCACATCCCATCCAGGTACCTGACCGGTGTGCGGCAAGATGAACGACGCGAGCAGCACGAACACCAGAATCGCCACAACCAAAGCCCTTGCGCCCGGGTCGATTTGGCGGGCAATACGACGCTCGGCCGCCTCGATATCATCCCGGAAGTCGTCGAATGGGCCCTGGTTCGGCTCGCCCTCGCTCATTGATTGCACCCGAGCGGTTCGGTCGCGGCAACCGGTTGCCCGACGGCTGGCATGCCAAGGGTGACACCGCTGGAACCTTGCCCGTCGCCATAGGCGTCGCCGGCGCGGGTGCGGCGGTGGGTGATGACGTCGCCGTCGGCGATGAGGTGATGCGGCGCGGCGTCGGTGACGAGCGTCGTGACGATGTCGCCCGGGCGCACCTGCTGTCCGCCGGGCGTGAAGTGCACCAGCCGACCGTCGCGCACGCGACCGCTCATCCGCGCAGTGCGCCTGTCCTTGCGGCCTTCCCCGGTGGCCACCAGCAACTCAACGGACCGACCGAGCTGCTTGCGGTTCTCCTCCAATGCGATGTGCTCTTGCAGCGCCACGAGTCGCTCATACCGTTCCTGGACGACGGCTTTCGGCAGCTGACCGTCGAGCTCCGCGGCGGGTGTGCCGGGGCGCTTGGAGTACTGGAAGGTGAACGCGCCGGAGAACCGGGCCCGCCGAACCACGTCCAGCGTCGCGGCGAAGTCGTCCTCGGTCTCGCCGGGGAAACCGACGATCAGGTCGGTGGTGATGGCGGCGTGCGGCATGGCCGCGCGCACCCGGTCGATGATGGCGAGGTAACGCTCGGCGCGGTAGGACCGGCGCATCGCGCGCAACACCCGGTCCGAGCCGGATTGCAGCGGCATGTGCAGCGCCGGGCAGACGTTCGCCGTCTGCGCCATCGCCTCGATGACGTCGTCGGTGAACTCGGCCGGATGCGGCGAGGTGAACCGCACCCGCTCCAGACCGTCGATGCGTCCGCACTCGGTCAGCAGGTCGGCGAAGGCGCCGCGATTGCGTGGTAGCCGTGAGTCGGCGAACGAGACGCCGTAGGCGTTGACGTTTTGGCCCAGCAGGGTGATTTCCAGCACGCCGGCCGCCACCAGCGACCGCACCTCGGCCAGGATGTCGTCGGGGCTGCGGTCGACCTCTTTGCCCCGCAACGACGGCACGATGCAGAAGGTGCAGCTGTTGTTGCACCCTACCGAGATGGAAACCCAAGCGGCATAAGCCGATTCGCGGACAGCAGGCAGCGCCGACGGGAACTCCTGCAATGCCTCAGCGATTTCTACCTGGGCAGCCTGGTTATGCCGGGCCCGGTCAAGCAGCGCCGGCAGCGATCCGATGTTGTGGGTGCCGAAGACGACGTCGACCCAGGGCGCCTTGCGCAGCACCGCGTCTTTGTCCTTCTGGGCCAGGCAGCCGCCCACCGCGATCTGCATGTTCGGGTCGCTGCGCTTGCGGGGCGCCAGGTGGCTGAGGTTGCCGTAGAGCTTGTTGTCGGCGTTCTCGCGCACCGCGCAGGTGTTGAAGACCACCACGTCGGCGTCGGCGCCCTCAGGCGCGCGCCGGTAGCCGGCCGCTTCCAGCAGGCCCGCCAACCGCTCGGAGTCATGAACGTTCATCTGACATCCGTAGGTGCGGACCTGATAGGTCCGCACCTCCTGTGGTGCCAGCGTCGACGTCACGGGGCCATGGTACGGCTGCGTAACGCACGCGCCTAGACGCGCCTGCGCTCCCGTTCACCGGCCAGCTCGGCGCTGACCACGTCGTAGGCCATCGTCTGGCCGAACCCGCGGCGGGCCAGCATCGCCACCAGCCGGCGGATCACCCGGGCGTCATCGTCGTCGCCCAGTGCCGCCCGTCGCAGCTTGGTTCGCACCAGCTTCTCGGCGCGGACGCGCTCGGCAGCGGGGTTGATGCCGTCGAGCACCGAGGTGATCACGTCGCTGTCGACGCCCTTGGTATGCAGCTCGGCGGCCAACGCGCGCTTGCCTTTTCCGGTGTTCGCCCGGCGCGAATGCACCCACTGTTCGGCGAAGTTCGCGTCGTCGATCAACCCGACGTCGGTCAGCCGGTCCAGCACCCGGGCGCTGACATCGTCGGGATAACCGCGCTTGGCCAGCTGGCCGGCCAGCTCGGCACGGGTGCGTGCCCGCGCGGTGAGCAGGCGCAGGCACAATGCCCGCGCCAGCTCCTCGCGAGACGGCTCAGAAGTCGACGGGGGCGGGCAAGGCGTCGCCATCGGTCAATCCGTCGGTCATCACCGCGCCGATGCCGAGCTTTTCCTTGATCTTCTTCTCGATCTCGTTGGCCACGTCGGCGTTCTCCATCAGGAAGTTGCGGGCGTTCTCTTTGCCCTGACCCAGCTGCTCGCCGTCGTAGGTGAACCAGGACCCGGACTTGCGGATGAAGCCCTGGTCCACGCCCATGTCGATCAGCGAGCCTTCCCGGCTGATGCCCTTGCCGTAGAGGATGTCGAACTCGGCCTGTTTGAAGGGGGGCGCGCAGTTGTGCACGACGACGCCTTCCGCGACGAGGTTGTGCAGTTCCTCGACCTCGAGGTCGAACGTCCGTACCCGCCGCACTGGCAGCACTTCGCGGATCACTGAGTACCGGAGTTCTTCCGCCAGCACATCATGCAGAAACTTGTCATCCAAGGCATCCGCGAGCACCTGCACACGATCCCTACGGAGACGCCTGGCGCCTAAGACCTGCTTCATTCCGCCACGAGGGTTCCCGGCGCCTGCGCCGATCATTGCTGCGGCCTCCAGCGCGGTGACGCCACGCTCGTCAAGGTAATTCAGCACGGCACCGGCCATCTCAGCGGACAGATATGTCGCCTGCGATCCACCCCGCCGGCCCTGCATAGCCTCGGGAATCGCCCGAATAAGGGCGCTACCACACGGACCCCACATAGGAACTGCCTCCGCGAATGCCGTGACGTTCTCCATACCGGAAACCCGGACCTCGAACACTTGGCGCTTGCTCTGGACCCGCCGACCGTTGACGATACTCGGCCGATTCTGAGTCGGATCGTAATCTCGAACGCTGCTCACGATACCGAATCGCAGTAGCAGCCAATGGATCTGGTGTGCGAGCTGTTCAGAGGTGGTCGTGTAACCGACCCGAAGCGCTCCGGTCTGTTCCCGGCTCACCCAGCCGTCACTCTCGAGCAGGCCGAAGAGCAGATTGCCGGCAATATCGGCCGCGATATCCGGCTCGAAAAACCAGTTCGGAATCGTCTTCTCCCATGCGAGCTTGCCATAGATACCGGCCTGCCGACAAAGGTCTAGAACACCGTTGCGCTCGCCGGGTCGATGAGCTATCGCAATTGATATACGCCCCTGCGGATGGGCCGCACACCCGAGCGTCGCAGCGATTCGCGTCACGTCATCAATAAGTGGCTGCTGAACGTTGACGAAGTTGACCGGAGTCTTACCCCCTACATAGCCATCCCCGATCAGATAGCCAAGCAGCCGCGCATGATCCGCCGAAATCGGCGCCCTGTCACCGAATCCATCGAAGCGTCGCGGTTGCGCCACCCGGTCTCCCTTGCGGAGTTCCCCGGCCTGACGCCAGCCGTACTCCGTCAGCACCCTGTGATCGGGTGTCGCCCACACGGTTGCGCCACCGGCGATCCGCAACCCGATCACGTCCTGCATTCCCTGGTCGAACCAGGACACCACAGGCCGCGCGTGCAGCGTTCCGTCCTTGGCTGCAGCCACGACATGAATAAGCTTGTGCCCATCGACAACATCCTCAATGCGATGCGTCGTGCCGGTAACCGGATCGAATACCCGAGTGCCCTCTGCGAGGCATTTATTCTTGACAACCTTGCAGCGGGTGCGGTTGCCGACTGCGTCGGTGCCGTCCTTGAGCGTCTCAATCCGCCTGACATCTAAGCGAACCGAGGCGTAGAACTTCAACGCCTTTCCGCCCGTTGTCGTTTCAGGTGAGTTATGCACCATCACCCCGTCAGCGAAATAGTTGTGTGAACCCTCGACTTCGATGTCGAAGCGGTCCATCTTCTGATAGTTCGTCTTCGACTCGATCTCGGTGACACGCGCCGGCATCAGCTGCATCGTCGATGCCACAAACTGCGGTTCCACGTTGAACTGACCACGGAAGCGTGGAAGCAGCTTGTACGCCATGGACGGATGTATGTACGGCGCGATGAGTTCTTGGAATTCGGCGGTGGCTTGTGTGGAGAAGACCATTACCGATTTACCGGCCATACCAGCCTTCCGCAGCCGCACGTCCAAGCCATGGGTGTCGCGTAGATAGTCGCGAAGACGCACCTGTGACCCCTCGCTCATTGCCTCAACACAGATCTCGATTCGCCCGCTACCACCTTGAGTGCGCTGCTGTAAGCCCTTCGACCGGAGGCTGAACGAACCGTCGTCCATGTACCAAATGGCTAGCGCCAACGGGGTTAGCGCCTTGAGATACTCCGCAGAGAAGAACTTCCTACCATCGCCCAAATACACTGCGCTCATTAGCTCATGAAGCTCGGAGAGCGGAGTGAAGTCTGCGAACACGGCCCCTTTACCGTTACTAGTGCGGCAGTGCGGGATGTTCGCGAACAGGGAGACCTTCCAATCGAGATACTCCGACTGTTTTGCCCCGTGTCCCATACGGAGCCGCGCGGATTCCGAATCTTGTCGCACGGGTGGAGATAGGCATCCGTCACCCATCAACGTACCCAGCACAGCTTCCCATTGCTGATCACTAAGCATGCTCGGTTGTGCCAGCATCACGCGGTCACCAACGGCGATGTCTTCAGCTTCGCGCCAGCCGCCGGGGGTTCGGATGAGATGATTCCGAGTCATGGCCAAGCTGGCGTGACCGCGTCCAGTCCCGCCCCCGGGCCGATCAACCTTGAAGTGCAGGAACTCTTCTGCTTTTCCATTGTTGAACCAGTTGGTCACTTTGCGCGGCACGATCTGACCGGATTCGAAGTCGTAGGACAAGACCTCGACGTCCATCTTCTGGTTCACGATCTTGCCAAGCTTCTCAGTCGATCCATCCGCGAGCGTGACGTTGGTGTACCAGGATCCGCAGCCGAACATGACTCCGATTTTTTCCCGCAGCTGGTTGATGAAGATCGCTGTGGTACCCGAATTACTCAGCGCACCAGTTATTTTCCGCAGCGCCTGGCTCATCAGCCGGGCCTGTAGCCCGACGTGACTGTCGCCCATCTCACCTTCGATTTCCGCCCGCGGCACCAGTGCGGCCACAGAGTCGACGACCAGAATGTCCAGCGCCCCGGAGCGGATCAGCATGTCGGCGATCTCCAGTGCCTGCTCGCCGGTATCGGGCTGGCTGACTAGCAGTGAATCGGTGTCGACGCCTAGCTTCTTGGCGTAGTCGGGGTCCAGTGCGTGCTCGGCGTCGATGAACGCCGCGATACCGCCGGCGGCTTGGGCGTTGGCCACCGCGTGCAGGGCGACGGTGGTCTTACCCGAGGACTCCGGGCCGTAGATCTCCACGATCCGGCCGCGCGGCAGGCCGCCGATGCCCAGGGCGACGTCCAGTGCGATCGACCCGGTCGGGATGATCGAGATCGGCTGGCGCACCTCGTCGCCGAGGCGCATCACCGCACCTTTGCCGTGGCTCTTCTCAATTTGGGCCATCGCCAGTTCGAGGGCCTTCTCGCGGTCAGGGGCTTGCGCCATGGTGCTACCTCTCGGTGTATCGGTGTTCTCCTCGACCGGTATCGGTCTGTTGGCCGTGACGCTAGAGGCAGGGTCTGACAAGTTGCCTGACCAGCACCTCACCGTCGAAACACCGACCACCGTAGGCGAACGTGTGTTCGATGACAAGAAGGCGCGCCGTAGTACCGTCAAGAAGCAGGGTGACGCGCGGCCGGTTCGCGACTCTCGATCAGCCGACAGCCCCATTGACGCTGTCTGCCACGCCAGCGCAAGCACGCACCAGGGTCGTTGGGAGGATGCATGACCGCCACGATTGCCGCCAGCAAGACGTCGGCAGCAGACCTGTCCGTCTACTTACCCGACACCGAGAAAGCGCCGTCGAAAGGTTAGCCGCACCGGGACCAGTAGCGTGTTTATCAAACAGATTGCCGAGAATCGACGAGGAGGCGACGGATGACGAAAGAAAATATCGCCGTAGTGCTTGCGTTGAGCGCCGCGCTGTTATCGGCGCTCGGATCGGTCATCCGTCAACGTTCCGCGCACGAGATCGTCGATCGACCGGTCGGCGCGTGGGAGTTGTTCCGCCTGTCATTGCGGGACACCCGCTGGTGGCTCGGCGGTGCGGCCGCCGTGACCAACCGCGCTCTGCAGATAGCGGCGCTGGGCCTGGGGTCGGTGATGTTGGTGACCGCGCTGCAGGTGACGAAGCTGCTCTTCGCCTTACCGATCAACGCGCGGATTACGCATCGCCGGGTGACCGCTCGGGAATGGTTCTGGGCCGCGTCGCTGGCCGTCGCGGTGGCGGTCATCATCGTGGTCGGCCATCCGACGTCGGACCAGCAGCGCGCCCCGCTGGAAGCGTGGGTGGTGGCGGCCCTGGTCATGGGCCCGGCATTGGTGTTGTGCGTGCTGGGCGCCCGAATCTGGTCTGGTGCCGTCGCCGCGATTCTGCTGGCGGTGGTGGCGGGTTCGTCGTCGGGGTTGTTCGCGGTGCTGGCCAAGGGTGCTGTCGATGCGGCCCGCGGTGGCTTTGGGGCGCTGCTGCGTGCACCCGAGCTGTATGCCTTGTTCGGTGTCGCGCTGGCCAGCATGGTGTTCCAACAGGCATCTTTTCGCGCCGGCGCGCTGACGGCCTCGCTGCCGACCATGACGTTGTCCAAACCGGTGGTGGGATGGATCTTGGCCCTCACCGTGCTCTCCGAGCACCTGCACGTCGAGAGCGCCGACATTGTCGTCCTGGTGGCGGCGCTGGCCGTGATGATCGTGTCGACGGTGGCGCTGAGCAGGGGAGAAGCCGCCGGGATGGCGGCGCTCGGCGGGCGGCGGTCGAAAGTCGCCGCGCAATCGCCGGCGCCGTCGGAACGCTGAGGTTTTCTCAGTAGTGTCCCCTTTGCAGGGTTGATAGTACGACCGCGGCTGCGACGATCTGGCCGATTCTGTTCGGGCACAGGCGGATTCGGCGAAGGCATCGCCAGCGCCCCTTTGAGTTCGGCGTTGGCGCGTTCTCCGATAGCCCGTGTCGCGGTCAGGAGCGTGTTGTAGCTGCGGTTCGCGACGTCGAGGTCACGGCCCTTGACCGGGGTGTGCACCCCGATCCCGGAACCTTCGTATCCCTTGTCCGCCAACGTCGGTAATCCCTCGCCGGCCGCTTTGTACAGCACGCCCAGGCAGTGCATGCGAGCGGCAGTGATGTCGTGTGTGCTGCCCGGCTCGACCTCGCTGGACCACACCGGGAACCCGCCCGGGTCGGCCAGTATCTGCACGTTGCCGCCCTGAGTCTTGTGCTTGCCCGAATACCACCGGTGATGGCCGTTCTCACCACGTTCGTCGACCCGGTCGATCTCGACCAGCGTCGCGTCCAGCATCACGTGCGACCAGCCTTCCCGTTTCGCCTGGTCGAGCACGTCGTGCAGGTCAGGAGCCTGGTCGGCGATCACGTCGATCGGCTCGTGCAGATACCGGTAGGAGGTGGAGATCGGCAGCCCGGCCTCCAACGCAAGCAGCCGGATCGGGGCATCACCACGAAACCAGCGCAACACCAGCTTGGCTTGCGTGCGGACCGTTCCCGCGCGTCGCCCGACGCGGGTGCCGATCTCGCGCCGGTGCGCGTGCAGCAACGCGGTCACATACCGCAGGGTTTCCTCAGGGACTTCGCAGATGGCAGAGTAGGTAAACACGTGGGGTCCTCTTGCGGCAGGACGGCTTTCTTCGTCGAAACCGATCCTGAAGCAGGGACCCCACGTCCTGCTCTCACGACGCGCCGGAAACTCCAGTCACAGCAACCTCACACGCCCCAAGTGAGAAAACCTCGCTAGGTCGATGGCGTGTTGCGCACCATCGCGATCATTCCGTCCGCGCCGGCGAAGGTTCCCACACGGTCCCGGCCGAACACCGCGTCCGCGGCCCCGACCCCGACGACCCAGCGCGCCGCCCGACCGGCGTCGGCAAGTCGCAGCTGGCCCTCGACGTCGCAGAACGGCTCGGTGGAGAAATCGTGAACGCGTCAGCGATGTTGAGTGGGATGGGCGATGACGGCACAGCGGGCACGGCAGAGCTTCCTGTGATGTGACTGGTGTGAGAGCTGTGATCATCGCGTGCTCTGCCCTGACTGTCCCGTAACCACACTGCTGCCGCGTGTGTTATCTGCAACATCGCTGTTCAATCAAAGGCTCACCTCACGACTTTGCCGAGGCCGTGACACACGTGGAATCAGGCTCGAGCCCAAAGAATTAGCTAGACACGGTCATCCTGTCCTCGTCGCCGAATTCGCCAGACGGTGCCCGATTGGCCATCCATCATCAGCGGTTCGCCGTCATCGATGATCCGCAGCAGCGACGGGATAGCAACTATCGTTGGAATTTGGAGTTCGCGCGCGACAACCGCCGAATGCGAAAGCGTGTTACCACGCTCTATCAACAGCCCGCGAATGGAGGGGAAGAGGGGGGCCCAGCCCGGGTCGGTACGGTTCGCGACGAGAATGCAGCCATTCAAACCGGCGACAGCCTCAGGATTTTGTACCACGCGAGCTGGTGCCTCGACAACTCCCGGATAACATCCGATGCCCTTGAGTGTTTCGACATAGGATATATCTTTGTCGACCTGATTCTCATGCCACTGACCTGGCAGGTAAGGAGAGCCCCGGGTCTTAATCCGGTGTGGCGCATAGGATTTCTCGTATTCCGCAAATTCGCGCCGCCGCAGTGCGACGAGGTCAGTCAGATTTGTGGTGACGCTCTTACCGAGGTGATAGGCCCACAATTCTTCCACGGTCAGGTAAAAGATGTCGTCAGTCGCCGTCAACACGCCGCTCTTGGACACCCTGTCCCCCAGTGCTCTGAAGATGCTCCGGTACAGGCCGTACATGCGGGAGCGGTCGAGCCGCAGGTTTTCTCGTATCTTGACAGCGTGTCGGGCCTCCCGCACGGACTTTTCGAACGCTTTGACGCTACGGTGTGAAAGCGCGGCGCGGACTCGATCCCGAGCTTCCTTGAATTGGTCCGTCTCGATACTGGTAGGCACGGTCGAATCGACCGCCGGTGAGTCCAGATAGTTCCGTAGTATGTCGAACAGAAACGACGCATCCTCACGGAGCGAGACGGTCTCCAGCTTCAGCTCGCCCATGCACCGGTCACCATATAACCTCACATATTCGTCCACACTCTTGACGAAGGACGGAAAACTCGATCGCAGTTTTTCCAAGAGCGCTGGATTTGTCTCGGCGCGAATCAATTCTGCAAGTTTCGTTTCCCCGCGGGCCAGCCTCGCTAGTTCAATCAAATGGCGGGTCGGCTCGACGGACTCGATTCCGTCTATCCCGCTCAGAAGACCACTGACTAATTCTTCGGCTTCCTGGGAATCGTTCGACGTCGATGCGACAATCCTTCGAAGCTTGCCGGAGGATTTCATCACCCGGAAGTCATTCAGAATTGGCGCGTCCCATTTTTTGAGAAGCTCGTCGTCTAAATACGAGAGATAGTCCATCAGCTCACTTATGGAGGCGCTGCTCAGGTGCTCTCGTGGAATGCTGTCGTAGACAGCATCGAACCGGGTGGTGAACTTATTGATCCTGCGATCGGCTGTTAACATTCGTGGCGCTAGCCGGGCGTACATATACGCCAACTGCGGTGCGCGCCGTAACACATTCCATCTGGAGATGTCGGGAACTATGAAGTCAAGGGGCTCCTCGACGCCGAGCATCTTCTCGAGGTCCTCACGCGTCTGCTGGAGAGACGGCAGCATCTCGCAGCCCTCATACCAGGTGGTGAGGTTGTAGTACACGCGTCCCTTGAGCAGACCCAGGATACGGTGAAAGGAACGCTCATGCCGGCGCAGTGTGCGCGCGGGCGTGCCTAACGTCCTGAAGAAGGTGCGGTAGCCGTATTCGTGTACCCTGCAGGCGAACGAGAAGGTCAGCGGCGTCGTGACACCGTTGAAGCTTTCCTGGACATTGCTGTCATCCCATATGGTGACGGGCTCAGTTAGATCGGGCGCCGGGCGCTGGCGGATGGTTACCGGACGAGCCTGCAGGACGTGAAGTGTCTCATCGTCGAAGGCCCACTCAACGTCGACGGGATGCTTGAACACTCGAGCCAGGCGCTGACCGACCCATTCAAGCCGTAGCACTTCAGCCGTGGTCAGACAGCGCCTGCCGACGTCCTCGCCGGTCACGGCTTTCTGCAGGGTGCCGCAGCCGCGGGGCGCGCGGACGACCGCTTCTTTTTTGGCCGCAATTCGCGACGCGACCTCAGCGCTGTTTCTCACGACGAACTCGTCGGCATCGACGATCCCGCTTACTATTCCGTCGCCCAGGCCCCAGGCCGCCGAGATGAGGGTTTCGTTTTCGTCGCCATTGTTCGGGTTGGCACTGAACAGCACACCAGAGACTCGGGAATCGACCATCTGCTGGACGATGACCGCCATTTGGCGCTCGGCGATGCTGATGCGCGCCTGGCCGGCGTAGGTGGCCACTTTTTCGCTGTAGGCGGACGCCCAGCAACGAACGATGCTGTCGGCCACTTCAGCGAGGGTCCGTTGATTGAGTAACGTTTCGAGCTGACCCGCGAACGAGTGCGCCATCGTGTCTTCGCGGCGCATTGACGACCGTACGGCATAGGGTCCGGGGCCCAGTTCGTCGAGCTTTTTCGCCAATTCCTCGATCAAATAGAGGTCCAGCGAGGACTGGCGGACAGCGTCGGAGAGGCACGCCAGTGCCCCCGCAGTAGCGACACCGGAATTATTAGATTCAGAAAAGATCGCCTTAGCAAAACTTTCCGCACACTTGCTGCTTATATGCTCGGTGAATACCTGAGTCGGCAGAACACAGAAGTTCGGTACTTCAAAGCCGGCACGACTGATTTCCGCAAGCCCCCAGGCCTTGCCGCCTATACGACAGCTATCCGGTTCGCGGACAGTCTCCTCGAATGTGAGAACATTTCGCATGCCTGCTTCCTTGTCGAGTTGAGCGTTGCGAACGAGCGCTTTAACGCGGTTTCAAATGTCGCTATAGACGTCCGGTTATAGAGCCCGCATCAGCTCATAACCCTCAAAGTCTCGGCAAAGTCGGAGAGTAGTGAGTTTGACCTGGGCTGATGTGATGGTGTGACACGCAGGACTGGTGTGGTTGCAGAGCGGGCGCGGCTGGTCACGGGATGATCACAGTTCTCACACCAGTCACATCCCAGGAGCCCCTGCCGTGCCCGTCGTGCCATCATCGCCCACTCTGTGCCTCGATCGCCGGCCATTTCGCCTCACTGATCACCTGACGACGATACTCCCGCAACCCGCGATGGGACCCGACCACAAGATTTGACGCACCGCCGAGGTCTGCCACGACTTCGCCACCGCCGGGGCGACACCGGAGTCGCTGAGCCACAGCGTCAACGGCCGCAACGACTGGCCCCCGTTCTCCACGACGATGTCGTCGTGGGTGTAATCAATGGGATGTCTCAGCTTGGTGAGGTCTCTGAGTCGATATCGCGCGAAGCGGCCTTCCTGGCCCGGCACACAGGTCAGCCGAACGGAAGCCAGCCGGCCGACGTGCTGGCCGTGGACCCGATCACCACTGTTCGCGCGGGACGTCGAAGTCGGCGCACAGCGCCCGCCACACGTCGCGCGGGTCCGCACCGTCCTCGATCGCCTGGGCGCTGGTGCGCCCGTCGAAGCCGGTCAGCACGTGATCGGTCAGCACCGAGGCGCCGTAGGTGGCGCCGAAACGCAAGGTGACTCGCTCGTGAAATTCCGTCAGGCGCACGCCAACCAAGTTACCCAGCGGGCGCGAGCGCATCGCGGCACACCCGTACCGGGTCGGCGACGTCGGTGACGCTGGCCGCGGCACGCTGGGCGGCTTCACGGTAGGTCGGCGTCGAGAGCACCTCATCGGCGGCGCTGATCAGCGCTTCGGCAGTCAACGGCCGAACCAGCTGGCCGCTGCCCTGGCGCACCACCCGGTTGGCGATCTCCCACTGATCCCCTCCGCCGGGGACCATCACCAGCGGCACACCCGCCAGCAGTGCCTTGGCCACCATTCCGTGCCCGCCGCCGCAGATCGCCAGGTCGGCGTGCGCCAGCAGTTCATCTTGGCGTCCCAGCCCGGTCACCGCCCATGGCGGTACCGCCAGATCCGGACCGTTCAACCGCGACACCACCACCCGCGCACCGGCGGGTAAACCGCTCCCGGGCACCAGGCTGTCCAAGGCGGTCTGGGCCATCCCCTTAGTCCCGGTCAACGCCGTCGACGGCGCCACCACCACCAACGGCCCCGTGCCCGGCGGGATCGCCAACACCCGATCGGTCGGCTCGAAGTGCAGCGGACCCACCAGGACGGCTTCGGCCGGCCAGTCGGGGCGCGGCACCTCCAGGGCGGGCAGCGTGGCGATCAGCCGCCGCAGCGGCCCGGGATCGCCGGCCGGCAGACCGATCCCGATGCGGGCCTGCGCCCGCTGACGGATACCGGCACGCCAGGATCGCGCGGTCAGCGCCCGCATCACGGCGTCCCGCAGCCGGCCCGCGATACCCGTGCCCGGCGCGAGCCCGCTCCCCACTGGCGGTAGCCCCTTCGACGGCAGGTACAGCGGATGCGGGTTCAGTTCGACCCACGGGATGCCCAGCAGCTCTGCGGCCATGCCGCCGCAGGCGGTAATAACGTCGGCCACCATCAAATCAACCGCCAGGTCCCGGAGCTGCGGAAGGTTGAGCAGGGCCATCCGCGCGGCGCGCTGGTGGATCTTGGCGCCGGCGTCACGGTCGTCGTCGTCGCTGGCGGGGTCGAGCCCGGCCAGTTTGCCGGCGTCGACGCCGGCGGCACGGGCAGCTTCGAGCCATTCCGTGCCGGTGAGCAGAGTCGGCGCGTCGCCGGCGGCCAAGAAACGTCGGCACAGCGCGATGGCCGGGAACGAGTGCCCGGGGTCCGGTCCGGCGACCACGGCGACGCGCATCGCCTTACCCTGCCACAGCGCCCTGCCCCTCGAATCGCCGTAGGCTGGCCACCATGACCGGGCAGACTCTAGAGCACACCCGCACAGTCGAACGGTTCCTCTACGCGCTGCAGGACGCAAACCTCGACGCGGCCGGCGCGCTGCTGGCCGAGGACCTGGTGTACCAGAACGTCGGATTACCGGCGATCCACGGGCGCAGCAGGACGATCAAGCTGTTCAGTTCGCTGGGAGGTGCCGGCGCGTTCGAGGCGAAGATTCATCGCATCGCCGCCGACGGTGCTGCTGTGCTCACCGAACGCACCGACGCGCTGATCTTTGGCCCGCTGCGGCTGCAGTTCTGGGTGTGCGGTGTGTTCGAGGTCCACGACGGGCAGATCACGCTGTGGCGGGACTATTTCGACTTCTTCGACATGTTCAAGGCGACGCTGCGGGGCCTGGCCGGGTTGGTCGTGCCGGCACTGCGGGCGTCGTTCTCAGCGCAATGAGCAACAACCGGCCGAGCGCGCTGCAGTTCATTCGCTACTGCTGCGGAAGGCGGCTGCCCGACTCGATGCGGGACTGGGTACGCAACGATTTGGCCGGCAAAGGTGCGACGGGCCGGATGATGCGACGGGTCGCTGTTCCAGCGGTATTGGTGCTCGCGCCGTTCTGGCTGATCCCGGCGACGCTGGACGTCCACCTGAGCATGACGCTGCCGATCCTGGTCCCCTTCGTGTATTTCTCGCACGCGCTCAACAAGGTGTGGCGGCGCCACATGCTGCAAGTGCACAACCTCGACCCAGACCTGGTCGACGAACATCGTCGTCAGCGTGATGCCCATATTCACCAGGCTTATATCGAACGCTACGGCCCCCGCCCTGAGTCGGCGCCGCCGTCCAGCCAGGGCAGTTAACTTCGCTGGAGCCGGCCGAGTTCATCGAACGCCTGCGCCCAAGCGACGAGGCGATCCGTCGCACTGACCAGCTCGTCGCGGTAGTGCTGCCGCGAAACCGACGGTCCGACAGCCGGATTCGCTGCGTCATTGTTGGCCGATGAGACCAGATGTGCTGCAGCCGTGACCATTTCGTTGTATTGCCGCACACCGGCGCTCAACTGTGCGGTGAACGCGTTGATGGTGGGCACCAGATACGAGCGTGACTGCGGAGTGCAGTCCGCCGCCCGCTCCATCGACACCACCTCGGCGGCGGTTGCCGCCATCGCACAAGCGGTCCCGTTCGCCGCGGCGGTCAGGTCGCGGATCTCGGCGGCGGGCAGCATGTTGCCCCGCTCGATGACGCCGAGCAGCGAGAAGAAGCCCCGCTCGGAGGCTCCCAGCGCGTACATCGCCGACCGCGCGGCCGAATTCGGCGGGGGAAGTCGTCTAGTGCCGGCGGGCCGCTTCGCCGGCAGCGGCTCCGCGCGCAGCCAGCGGTAGCGAAGCAACAACAACGTCGCCGGAACCGCCTCGGCCACTGCAATCGAGCCGGTGATGATCAGCAGCAACGCGAACCAGCCCCAGGCCGCCAGCAGCGCGGTGAGCACACCCCAAAACACGGTTCCGGCGGTGAATATCAGGCCCCACCGCAACGCACGCCGACGCTGGCGAAGCAGGCGTGCCCGCGGATCGGTGGCGGCGCTGATTTTCTGCGCCAGCAGGTCGGAAAGCCCGCTGGCGGTATCCGAACCGCGCTGCAGCAGGGCGCGCCATGGCCCACCGCGCACGGACTCCACCGCCATTTCGCTCCGCTCGTCTACTGCTGACCGATCGGCTTCTCGGTCGGGGCGGCTTGCGAAGCGGCCACCGGAGTCCCCGGAGCAGCCGATCCCCCGGCCGGTAACGCCTCGCCGCGCATCGACGCGCGGATCTGCTCCAACCGGGAGTGGCCGGCCATCTCCACGCTGGCCTGCTCGACCTCGAGCATGCGGCCCTGCACCGAGTTCTGCGCCAGTTCGGCCTCGCCCATCGCGTTGGCGTAGCGGCGTTCGATCTTGTCGCGCACCTCGTCGAGGGTCGGCGTGGCGCCCGGAGCAGCGATCTCGCTCATCGACCGCAGCGACGCGCTGACCTGCTCTTGCATCTTGGCCTGCTCGAGCTGGCTGAGCAGCTTGGTGCGCTCGGCGATCTTTTGCTGAAGCACCATCGCATTTTGCTCGACGGCCTTCTTGGCTTGCGCTGCGGCGCCAAGCGCCTGATCGTGCAATCCCTTGAGGTCTTCCACGCTCTGCTCGGCGGTCACCAACTGAGCCGCAAAAGCCTCGGCGGCGTTGTTGTACTCGGTGGCCTTCGCGGTGTCTCCGGCGGCGGTGGCCTGGTCAGCCAGGGTCACCGCCTGGCGGACATTCACCTGGAGTTTTTCAATGTCGGCCAGCTGCCGGTTGAGCCGCATCTCGAGTTGGCGCTGGTTGCCGATCACTTGGGCGGCTTGCTGGGTCAGCGCCTGGTGCTGACGCTGTGCTTCCTCGATGGCCTGCTGAATCTGAACTTTGGGGTCGGCGTGCTCGTCGATCTTCGCGTTGAACAGCGCCATGACGTACTTCCACGCTTTGACGAACGGATTGGCCATGGATTAGCTCCGCCTTCGTGTGTTAGGTGTCTGCACTCGTCGTGAGGCTCAATTTATCGGTCCGACGTGAGCTAAGCGATGGCCAGTGACACGACCGGCGGGATGACAACCTTGGTGCCGGCGTCGATATTGGCCGCGCTGGCCGGCGAGACCGCCCGGTACTCCAGGCGTGCCAGTTGCTTACCGGCATCAAGGAGCAGCTCAGACAACGGCACACCCAAGGCGTCGCAGATCGCGCTCAGCAGCTCGCTGGACGCCTCCTTGCGGCCACGCTCGACCTCGGAGAGGTAGCCCAGGCTGACCCGCGCAGCGCCTGACACCTCACGCAGAGTCCGGCCTTGTTTGGTTCGTGCGCGACGCAGCACGTTGCCGAGGACCTCGCGTAGCACTGACGGCATCGGCCTCCCTTTGTCGAGTCACCTGTTCAACTGGTCAACGTGTGCCGCGCGGCGATTGGTTCCCCGATGGGTCTCAAACCGGTTCACGCCGCCGCTACCAATCCGCGAGCGTCGTCAGTCAGCAGCGGGTCGTACACGCCCGTCCCTTACGGCCGACGCGATGTAATCCACGCCGGTGACCACGGTCAGCAGGATCGCGGCCGCCATCACTGCCGACGCGGCCACCTGCCACGATCCCGACAGCGGCAGGATGAACAATCCGATCGCGATGGCTTGCACCAGGGTTTTGAGTTTGCCGCCACGACTGGCCGGGATGACACCGCGGTGCAGCATGGCAAACCGCAGCACGGTGATCCCGACCTCACGAGCCAGGATCACCGCGGTCACCCACCACGGCAGATCACCGAGCATGGAAAGACCGATCAACGCCGCGCCGATCAGCGTTTTGTCCGCGATTGGATCGGCCATCGTGCCGAATTCGGTCACCATGCCATAGTTGCGCGCCAGCGCGCCGTCGAAGCGATCGGTGACGACGGCGACGGCGAAAACCACGAAAGCGGCGATGCGGCTGACGGTTTCGTGACCATTCCCGGCGAAGAGCGCCAGCAGGAACACCGGAACAAGCACCAGCCGCAGCAGCGTCAGCATGTTGGCGATATTGGTGACCCGTACGCGCGGGACTACCGGACCGGTTTGAGGCTGTCCCGACACCGCAACAGAATATCGGTTGCCCAGGCGCTGAACCCGATCACCCGCGCCGATAGGGTGCATCCGTGAGCGCAGCGGGCGGTCCAGCGGGCAACCGGCCAGTGATCCGGCGCGCCCGAACCTCTGACGTACCGGCGATCAAGCGGCTCGTCGACACCTATGCCGGCAAGATTCTGCTGGAAAAGAACCTGGTGACGCTCTATGAAGCCGTTCAGGAGTTCTGGGTGGCCGAACATGAGGGCGCCGAAGGTCCAGAGGTCGTCGGCTGCGGAGCGTTGCACGTGCTGTGGGCCGATCTGGGCGAGGTGCGTACGGTGGCCGTCGCGCCAGAGTTGACCGGTCAGGGCATCGGCCATGCGATCGTCGACAAGCTGCTGGACGTCGCCCGGGAACTGCAGCTGCGGCGGTTGTTCGTGTTGACCTTCGAGACCGAATTCTTCGGCAAGCACGGGTTCACCGAAATCGAAGGGACACCGGTGACCGCCGAGGTGTACGAGGAGATGTGTCGCTCGTACGACATCGGTATCGCCGAGTTCCTGGATCTCAGCTACGTCAAGCCCAATATTTTGGGTAATTCGCGGATGCTGTTGGTTCTTTAGCTGCGCGAGCAGACGCAGAGTCGCACAAATACGGCCCGTTCCGATGCGATTCTGCGTCTGCTCGCAGAGCTACTCGACTTGGCTGTCATCGTCGGCGCCAGCGTCCACACCGCGGATGGACGCCAGAGTCGCCGCCAGCTCGTCGGGCTTGACCAGCACCTCACGGGCTTTCGAACCTTCGCTGGGTCCGACGATCCCGCGGGTCTCCATCAGGTCCATCAACCGGCCGGCTTTGGCAAATCCGACCCGAAGCTTGCGCTGCAGCATCGACGTGGAGCCGAACTGGCTGGACACCACGAGCTCGGCGGCTTGCAGTAGGACGTCCATGTCGTCGCCGATATCGGGGTCGACGTCGGTGCGTTCCCCGGTGGGCTTGGCGGCGGTGACACCGTCGGTGTACTGCGGTTCGGCCTGTTCCTTGCAGGCGGTGACGACGGCGTGGATCTCCTCGTCGGTGATGTAGGCGCCCTGCAGGCGGATCGGTTTATTCGCTCCCATCGGCAGGAACAGCCCATCACCCATGCCGATCAGCTTCTCCGCGCCGGCCTGGTCCAGGATCACCCTGCTGTCGGTGAGCGACGACGTCGCAAACGCCAGCCGGGACGGCACGTTCGTCTTGATCAGCCCGGTGACCACGTCGACCGACGGCCGCTGGGTGGCCAGCACCAGGTGGATGCCGGCGGCGCGGGCCTTCTGGGTGATCCGCACGACGGCGTCCTCGACGTCGCGGGGCGCCGTCATCATCAGGTCGGCCAGCTCGTCGACGATCGCGACAACGTAAGGGTAGGGCCGATATTCGCGTTGGCTGCCCGGCGGTGCGGTGATAGCGCCGGATCGCACTTTCTCGTTGAAGTCGTCGATGTGACGCACCCGCGAGGCCTGCATGTCCTGGTAGCGCTGTTCCATCTCCTCGACCAACCAGGCCAGCGCGGCGGCGGCCTTCTTCGGCTGGGTGATGATCGGCGTGATCAGATGCGGAATACCTTCATAGGGCGTCAGTTCCACCATCTTGGGGTCGATCAGGATCATCCTGACCTCTTCCGGGGTGGCCCGCGCCAGCAGCGACACCAGCATCGAGTTGACGAAGCTGGACTTACCCGAGCCGGTCGAACCCGCCACCAGCAGATGCGGCATCTTGGCGAGATTCCACGAAATATATTCGCCCTCAATGTCTTTGCCCAACGCGACGACCAGCGGATGATGGTCACGTCGGGTCGACGGCGCGGTGAGCACGTCGGCCAGCCGTACCATCTCGCGGTCGGTGTTGGGCACCTCGATGCCGACGGCGGACTTGCCCGGGATCGGCGCCAGCATCCTCACGCTCTCGGTGGCCACCGCGTAGGCGATATTGCGTTGCAGCGCGGTGATCTTTTCCACCTTCACGCCGGGGCCCAGCTCCACCTCGTAGCGGGTGACCGTCGGCCCGCGGGTGCAGCCGGTGACCGCCGCGTCGATCTTGAACTGCTGCAGCACCGACGTAATCGCGTCGGTCATCAGGTCGTTGGCCGCGCTGCGTCTCTTGGGCGGATCACCGGCCACCAGCAGGCTCAGCGACGGCAACGTGTACGGCCCCTCGACCACCCGGTCGAGCGCAGGAGCGTCTTGCCTGCCAGCGGATTTGCCGTCGCGACGGCGGCTGCGCGACACGGCGGGCTCGGGCACCGTCGGGTTGTCGTCCGCTTCGACGGCAGAGCTGCCCGACGGCCATGCCTGCGCTTCGTCGTGGCCGTGGGATGACGGGTCGTCGTAGTAACCGTCGGAAAAGTCGTCGGCCGCATCGCTTTCCGCGCCTGCGTCGTCGTACCCGTCACCCTCGGGCTCGCCGTAGTCGAAGATCCTGGTGCCGAACATGGACCGCAGTGCATCGGGCACCTCGCGAATCGTGGTGCCGGTCAACAGCAGCACGCCGAACAACGCGCCGATGAACAGCAGCGGTGCGCAGATCCACGGGGTCAACCCCTCCGAGAGCGGTCCCCCGATCGCGAAGCCGATAAATCCTGCTGCATGCGCGCGCCCGACCGGACTGTCCGGTGAGCCGGCCCACAGGTGCCACATGCCCAGCACGGGCAGCGCCACCATCGTCGCGCCCAGAACCAGTCGCGGCCGCGCGTCCGGGTTGGGCTCGGTGCGCATCAACACCACCGCTATCGCGGCGGTGACCACCGGCAGCAGGACGACCGCCGAGCCGATGAACATCCGCAGCAGCGAGTCGACCCATGCGCCGACCGGGCGGGCCGCGTCGAACCAGGAGCTGGCAGCGACCACCACCGCAAACCCCAGCAGCGCCAGGGCGATCCCGTCCCGGCGATGCCCGGGGTCGATCTCGCGCGCCCGGCCGACCGACCGTGCCGTGGTTCCGGTCCCCTTGGCCACCATCAACCACGTTGCGCGCACCGCCCGCCCACAAGTCAGCCCGGCGCTGGACACCAGCGAGTGGTTGCGGCACCGGGCGGGTCGGCGCGGCGCCTTGACCGGCTGGCGCCTGGGCTGCGCCGACCGGGACCCACCTCGCGAAGCAGCCTTCGACCCGGTCGTTCGGGCGCCGGATCGGGCGGGGGTCTTGCTAGCCATGCCCGCAAGCCTAATCGCAAATGCACCATCCGCACCATCTGCCACACTGGTTAGGGCGAGGTCGCGGCGTGGTCACGAAACCGGCTTAGTGGAGGCTTACTAGAGTGACAACGGTCACCCCGATGCTGTCAGAGATCCCTGGACCTTAAATGTCAAGGTCGCTAGCGTTGCGCTGGGTTGGGGAGCGACGCACGTTCGCTCAAGACATGTCGATCCCGCCGGTATCCCGGGGCCAGATCGCCGCGGCTTACCGATTCCTGTCGCCGCACCAAGCTGCGGTGCTCGACGCGGCCACCGACCACTTGCTTGCGGGGACGCGCGTCGTGCGCTGTGTGGACGGGCTGCTGTCGGAAAATGCTCGCCACGACGCCGTGGGCCGCTACCACGAGACTGGCTAACCAATCCGACACGCCGGAGGCATCCTTTCCCGGCGCGCCGCTTCTCGACGTTGAGATTGCGTCCAGGGTCGTTATCGGCCACTTATCCACAGCCCTGCAGGCAATCTCACCGCAGGGACACGAAACCGTCGGTGCTTCCAATCACCATCACGACATGTCTGAAGTGTTCGTGGGAACAGAAATGCTGGGCGACGGCGGACTTACCAGGGGGCAGTTGCGGTGGAACTACCGCTCGATTTATCCCGATATCTATGTGCCGAGGGCGACGGCTCCGTCGCTGTGGCGCAATACCGTCGGCGCGTGGCTGTGGTCGCGTCGCAACGGCGTGATTGCCGGGCGCGCAGCGGCGGCCCTACACGGGGCCCTGTGGGTTGACCGAGCAACACCGATCGAAATGATCTGGCGCAGTAGCCGCCCGCCGTCAGGAATCGTCGTTCGCAACGAACGGATCGACCTAGACGAGATCGTCGACATCGACCACATGCGGGTGACCAGCCCTGCAAGGACCGCACTGGACCTTGCCCGACACCTGCCCCGCGACCTCGCCGTGCGGCACCTCGACGCGTTGGCCCGCGCAACAGGCGTCAACACATCCGATGTCCTGTCGCTGGCCGAGCGCTATCCCAGGGCGCGCGGGCTACGTCGATCAGCGGTCGCCCTCGACCTGATGGACGCCGGCGCTCAATCACCCAGGGAAACCTGGTTGCGGCTCGTCCTCATCGATGCCGGGCTACCCCGGCCGAGAACACAAATAAGGGTTACCGACGGTGTCAACGAGGCATTCGTGGACATGGGTTACGACGAACCGATGATCGGCCTTGATTACGACGGTCAGCATCATAGCGCCGACCGTTGGCAGTACGTGCACGACATCGGACGTGCCGAGCTCATCGAGCGCCAAGGCTGGATCGACCTTCACGTGGTGGCCGAACACAGCCGACGATTCGTCATTCGTCGGTTGTCGGATGCATTCGCCCGCCGCGGGTATCGATTGAGATTGCGTCCAGGGTCGTGAAAACGCTGGCAGCACAGCCGTGGACGCAATCTCAACGACGTGCAGGCGTTAGGTTTCGATGACGGTTGGCACGATCATCGGTTGGCGACGGTAGGTCTCGCCCACCCACTTACCGACCGTGCGGCGGACCGCTTGCGCGATCCGGATCGGGTCGGTGACGTTTTCTGCCGCCAACGATGCCAGCTCGGCCTCGACCTTGCGGACGGCCGGCTCCAATGCCTTGGGATCTTCGGAGAAGCCGCGCGAGTGCAGATGCGCCGCGGCGGCCGGGCGCCCGGTCCCACGGCGCACGACCACTGTCACCGCGATGAAACCCGATGACAGAATGAGCCGTTCGCCCAGCGTGATATCGCCGACATCACCGGTGATAAGCCCGTCGACGAACATCTTGCCAACCGGAACGGCACCGGCGATGCCGACCTTTCCGGCCACCAGGTCTACGCTGACCCCGTTCTCCGCCAAGACAATCGAATCTTCTGGCACTCCCGCGCTGGCGGCAAGTTTGGCGTTCGCCCGCAGCATTCGCCAGGTGCCGTGCACCGGCATGACGTTGCGGGGTCGCACCCCGTTGTACAGGAACAGCAGCTCGCCCGCATAGGCGTGGCCTGAAACATGCACGCGGACCCGTTGATTGGTGACGATGCGGGCTCCGAGTTTGGCCAGCGCGTCGATGACACCGTAGACAGTTTCCTCGTTGCCCGGGATCAGCGACGACGAGAGAACGATCAGGTCTTCGGCGGTGAGCGTGATGCTGCGATGCTCACCGCGAGACATCCGCGACAGCGCCGACATCGGCTCACCCTGAGTTCCCGTGGTAATCAGCACAATCTGCTCGGGCGCCGTCATCTCCGCGGCGCCGATGTCGACCAGGTCGGAATCGGCCACCCGCAAAAAACCCAATTCCCGCGCGATACCCATGTTGCGCACCATCGACCGCCCGACGAACGAGACCCGCCGGCCCAACGCCACAGCGGCGTCGATGATCTGTTGCACGCGATCCACATTGGAGGCAAAACACGCCACGATGACGCGTCCGTTAGCACTGCGGATCAGCCGGTGCAGGGTAGGCCCGACTTCACTTTCCGACGGTCCGACACCGGGAATCTCGGCGTTGGTCGAGTCGCACAGAAACAGGTCCACGCCGTCGTCGCCGAGCCGCGACATGCCGGGCAGGTCAGTGGGGCGTCCGTCAAGAGGCAGCTGGTCGAGTTTGATGTCACCGGTGTGCAGGACTGTGCCCGCGCCGGTGCGCACCGCGATGGCCAGCGCGTCGGGAATGGAGTGGTTGACGGCGAAATACTCGCATTCGAACACCCCGTGGGTGCTGCGCTGTCCCTCTGCCACTTGGATCAGCACCGGTTTCAGCCGGTGCTCACGGCATTTCGCGGCGACCAGGGCCAGGGTGAACTTCGAGCCGACGACCGGGATGTCGGGACGCAGCCTGAGCAGGAACGGAATCGCGCCGATGTGGTCCTCGTGGGCGTGGGTCAGCACCAGCGCTTCGACGTCGTCGAGACGGTCTTCGACATGACGCAGATCGGGCAGGATCAGGTCGACGCCAGGCTCGTCGTGGGTGGGGAACATCACGCCGCAATCGATGATCAACAACCGACCCAGATGCTCGAAAACCGTCATGTTTCGGCCGATTTCGCTGATCCCGCCCAACGCGGTGATCCGCAGACCGCCAGCGGTCAGCGGACCCGGCGGCCGAAGGTCTACGTCCACGTGTAGCTCACCGCAGCACCGAAGCCGCACGCATGTCGGCGGCCAGTGCTTCGAGCTGGTCGGGAGTGGCGGGCATCTGCGGCAACCGAGGGTCACCCACGTCGATGCCCTGCAAGCGCAGACCTGCCTTGGCCATCGTCACGCCACCCAGGCGGCTCATCGCGTCGCACAACGGGGCGATCCCGACATTGATCTTGCGGGCAGTGCTGACGTCCCCAGAGGCGAAGGCGGACAACAGGTCTAGAAGCTGGCCTGCGGCTATGTGGGAGATCACGCTGATGAACCCGGTGGCGCCCATCGCCAGCCACGGCAGATTCAGGGCGTCGTCGCCGGAGTAGTAGGCCAGACCGGTTTCCGCCATCAGCTGCGCGCCGGCGTGCAGGTCGCCCTTGGCGTCTTTGACACCGACGATGTTCGGGTGCGCCGCCAGCGCGCGCAGGGTCTCGGACTTGATGGGGATCGCCGATCGCGGCGGGATGTCGTAGAGCAGCACCGGCAGCGCGGTCGCGTCGGCGATGGCAGTGAAGTGTGCGATAAGCCCCGATTGCGGCGGCTTCGAGTAATAAGGCGTGACGACCAGCAGGCCGTGCGCCCCCTCGGCCGCGCACGCTTTGGCCAGCCGAATGCTGTGCGCGGTGTCGTAGGTGCCCGCGCCGGCGATGATCCGGGCGCGGTCGCCCACTGCCTCCAGCACGGTCCGCAGCAGCGTGAGCTTCTCGTCGTCGGTGGTGGTCGGAGACTCGCCGGTGGTTCCCGATAGCACCAGGCCGTCGCATCCGGCCTCGACGAGGTGGGTCGCCAGTCGGGCGGCGGCGGGGGCATCCAGGGCGCCGTCCGGGCCGAACGGCGTCACCATGGCGGTCAGGAGCGTACCCAGGCTTGAATGGACGTCGATCCCGCCGGTGCTCACGGCTCCCAGGTTACCTGGCGGGCTCAAGCTTCCGTGGCCAGCGGGCTTGTGGCGACCTCGGTGCCGTCGGCCAGCGGGGCGATTTGGAAATCGGCGAACACCGCGGGAGCGACGGCGACGAGCTGGCGCAGACACGCGATAGCCAGCCGCCGGATTTCCACGTCGGCGTGCTCGCTGGCCCGCATGGCGATGAAGTGCCGCCAGGCTCGGTAGTTTCCGGTGACCACGATGCGGGCCTCGGTGGCGTTGGGCAACACCGCACGGGCGGCTTGGCGGGCCTGTTTGCGGCGCAAGACCGCATTGGGTTGATCGGCGAACTTGGCTTCCAACTTTGCCAGTAGCTCGGCGTAGGCAGCGCGGCTGGCGTCGGCGGCCTCGGCCAGGATCTGCCGCAATTCGGCATCGTCGTCCATGCCCGGCGGCACGACGACCCGTGACTCTTTTTCCGGCACGTAGCGCTGCGACAGCTGCGAGAAGGAGAAGTGCCGGTGCCGGATCAGCTCATGCGTGCACGAGCGTGAGATACCGGTGATGTAGAACGACACGCTCGCATGCTCGAGCACCGATAAATGGCCGACGTCGATGATGTGCCGCAGATAGCCGGCGTTGGTCGCGGTCTTGGGGTTGGGCTTGGACCAGCTCTGATAGCACGCGCGGCCGGCGAACTCGACCAGCGCTGGGCCGCCGTCGGCGTCGGTGCTCCATGGCACGTCCGGCGGCGCGAAGAACTCGGTCTTTGCTATCAGTTGCACCTGCAACGGCGCGGTCTCGGCCACGGCGAACACCTTAGCCGGGTGTTGGAACAGCACGGGCACACTGGCCGAGGGACGATCCGCGTGGGCGATTCCCCGGCCTTGCCTGCACGAGTTCTTCGCGATCAGCACCCAACCCAAGATCTACGACCCACCGAGCACCCGAAGCCAAGCACTTGCACAGATTGACGACTGGCTCGCCTCACCGACGCTGTCTGTGCTCGGTGAGCCGGCAGGCTACTGGAGCCAACCGAAATTGGTGCTCCCAACTGGAAAAGCAACCGGCTCGATGGTGACTTGCGCGAAGCTAGCCAGAGCCAGCAGAGTATAGGAGCAAGAATCGAGCGGAGACAAGGATGTGAGTGAGAGTAGGTCGCTAAAGGCGGATGAGTCGAAGCCGGTTGAGGAACAGCTGGTCTATCAGGGCGAGGTGTTCATAAACTTCCGCACTTCGCGCCAGTGGGTTGTTATTAAGCTGTTCGCGCTATCCGAGGACGTTGATGATCGGGCAGCGCTGGAGCTCTTGCTGCGCCATGTCCGCTACCGCGACAGCTATGCGGGTACTGGTGATAAAGACATGGTCGACATCCACGGACCCTACTGGCTGAAAGCCATCACGCCCGAGTCTTTTTCGCAAGTGGAGTCCGCCGACGCCGAAGCACTGCTACGGACCTGGGCTGAATACGCCACGCCGCTGCCTGATGAAAACCGCGCCGAGCTGGAACACGAACTGTATCCGCGCATCCGTAACGCCATTACCCGCTACCAGTTGGCCGACCTCCGTCGGACGGCTGAGCACGACTGGGGAGGGGTCGTGGGGACGACTGGATTTCACGAGTTTGTGCTGATTGACCGCGCTGCTGGAAGCGTGGCTCTTGTGGTGGCGAGCGACGACTAACTCTCCCATTACCAGCGATGACCCCGATGCTGGCGACGAACCCCTGATGCACCGCGTCGCTGAGCTGAGTCACATCCTCGGCCAATTTTGTCCGACAACCGGATTCGACAAATACACTGTGGGCGATCAGCCGACCGGCGCCGAGCTGCTCGGAGCCAGTTATGTAGGTGCTGTATTGCGCCCATACCTGCAGCCCTGCGGCGCTCAAGTATCCGCTGGCGCGCACGGCCACCACTCCAGGAGTCGGCGGGGCCGTCAGAACCCGGGTGGTGATGTCGGCGGCGTCCAGAGCGCGCAACGTGCAGTCAATGTTGCTGTACACCAATGCTATCGGGAAGATGCCGGTGAACCCAAAGATGGTGATCGTCTCGCTGCCATCCCAGCCTCCGCTGCTACGCGCACCGCGCACTGCGATCCGAGCCGGCGCAGCATCCCCGCCCTCCAGCTGGGCGATACGCCACCCGTCTGGGATCTGTAACCGCTTCAACCACCCTGACTGATCATTGGCACCGAGATGCGCAAAGTCATCGACGTATGGCTTCACAGCGTCGACGATCGTCGATGCCGTGGCTAACCGTTGCCACTCGTCGGCGCGGTCCTGGGATGTCATGATGAGGGTGAAAGAACGTAGGGCAGGTTGCTGAGCTGGCGCAAAATCCAAATGCCTATACCCAGGATCCCGCCCGCTCCTGCTGCTTCTTCTCCCGCTTTGATCGCCCCCGGCGGAAGCACAGGTGGTGCCGCCACAGTGGTTGAGGGAGCCGGTGCAGGCGCCGCAGGAACGCCCGGATCATCCCAAGGAGGGAATAGCGGTGGTTGCGCCGGAGTGACGGTGAAGCCCGGGGGTGAAGGGTTTTGCAGCCACGGCGGCAGCGTCGCCGGCTCGACGACCTGCGTCGGGGGCAACGGAACCTGGGCAGGATGCCCGACCTGTGGTGGAGCGAGCGCCACTGGGGGATGCCCGACCACTGGCGGCAACTCCGGCGGAGGACTAATGATCGGCAGCGGTAGGTGGACCTTCTGCGTTGACCCGTCAGGATAGGTCACGTCGATCGTTGGACCACCTGATGTACTGCCCTCGCGGATTTGAATGACTGTTCCGTCGTCTAATACCCGCCCCTGCCCTGGGTAGGTGGATGGTGGAGCCTCTCCCACCGAGTTCCTGACAAGCCAGTCATACAAACGGCGGGTATCTTCAGGCCACTCGACTTGGCGATGTGGTTTGTTTACGCCAGGCTCCAGCGTTCGCAGGAGATCTTTGACGTCTTGCCCGGTTCTAACAGGTTTGAGAGGTCCTCCGGGAGCATTGGGATCACCAGGACTTGGTGTCGGTGGATCTTGTTTCCAGGTGCGGTGGCCGACGGCGTGGACGCTGCCCTGCCGGTCTTGATTGTTGGCGTTGGGCTCACGAGGAGCAGGCTGGCCGAAGGCCGTGTGAGGCTGGCGCCAATGCGCAGGGACCATGCCAGCCATCTCCGCCGCACCCGCGTCCAGTTGGGTCGCAATGCGTAGGTTTTCGGCCTCAAGTCGTCCGGCGCAGTGGGCGATGTAGTTGCGGTGCGCTATCGCGGCAGCCTGACGGGCGGCCTGGTCGGCAGGTGAATTCCAGGGATGGTTATCCGCGACCGACAAATCCTCGCCGACGGCGAAGTCGTCCTCTTCGGCTTGGGCGATTGTCTCCAACGCAGCTGCTCGCGCGCCAAGCAGGTTATCCGAGCCTTGCGCAGCGATATTGGCCACGCCGTCGGCATGGACGACCAAAGGTAACACCACCAGCAGCCGATCGGCGTGCGCCTCCTCGAAGTACCGAGTGGCGGTACCCCCCCTCCCACTCGGTGCCATTGGGGGCGTTGATCTGCTCAACGTAGGCGTCGGCGGCTTCCTGCAGCCGTGGCGCGCCCGCCCGCAAGCAATCCGCTAAATTCGACAACACGGTGGCCGTCTGGTCGAACAGCTCGATGCGTGATCGCGTCATGGGCCCGCCGGTAGCAGCCACAGCTACACCCCAAGGACCGGCATGTCCCCTGGAGTGATGGACGCCAGCTCGGCGCGGTTGGTGTCCTCCATCGCGGTGAAAGAACGGGCCGCACCCACTAGCGCGGCCGACGCGGATGAGAGTCGTACCGAAAACGCCGCGCAATAGCCATGGAACGCACCGTGCACGGCGGCGGCGGCGGCAACACCCGACATTTCTGCGGTCGCGGTTAACGACCCAGACGACGACGCCACCCGCGTAGCATGCCGCGCAATGACTCCCGATGCGGTCTCCAACGCCACTGGAACCACATCAAGAATCTCGCTTGCCATGGCGCCCTCCTCGCCAAACCGGGTCGAACGGTAACTCTACCTGACCCAGCAAGGACAAGACAGCGACACTTGTTGACGCTAGGACAGCTACAGCGATCGCCTGCCGTTCGCAGCCAGATCGGCAAAGATCGACTCCCTGGACACTCCTGGTGTGCCCAGCTCGCGCGCCACTTCGGTAGCCCACCGCGCTTCTTCCGAAGTCGATCACCCAGGCTCGCACGTGGGACTGGATGGAGCGCCCCGCAGCGCGGGCCCGCTTGCGTATCACCTCGTAGACGTCCTCGGGTATGCCCGAATCCGGATTGGCGTCCAACCGGTCACGGTGGCGCTGTGGTGGGTCATTCAGCCGCCGATCGGTTCTGCCGTAATCTCCTCACCACTGTCGCCCCTCACCCGGCGACCCGATTAGGATTTCCCGCGGATCCTGCTCGATGATCGCCACCTCGAACGCGTTGTCGCTATACACTTCCTCGTCCCGTTCGTTGCCCCCTGCATCGAATCCGATCTGATAGATGCGTAACTCGGTGGTCCACTTCCACTGCGCCATCCGCTCAATGACTTCGCGCACCGAATCCTGACAATCCGGGCAGTCATCCCAGGCACCGGCGTCGTCGGGCTCGGCGTGCGCCTCGCACGGTTCGAATTCAGTGGCGTAGACGTTGCCTGGGTCCCAGAGGCCAGCTGTCGGTGGCCATTCCAGCTCAATCCACTGCCCCGGCTCCAGGCCGTAGATCCGGATCGCTTCCTCCATCGCCGCTTTATTGTCGGCATCGGTCCAGTCCCGCGGGGCGCCAGCGCGACGTTTTCGATGGGATCGATCGTGCCCAGTCCGTAGTCGTTAGGATTACCAACTGGTTCGACGGACACGTCAGCCTCGCTGGCGCGCTGATACCAGTGCTTCGTACTCTCTGGGCCGGTGCTGACTGCGGCAGGGTCAAGCGGCTCGGTGAACTCCGATTCCCGATATGACCAGCCGTTACGAAGCTCATGCAACTGCCTGCGCGGTAAGCGGCCAATGATCTCGTGCTCGATCACCATGTCTTCGGCACGGGCATAGGCGTCCAGCGCCGCGTTCACTGCGTCGACGCCGTGCAACCCGTCCGGCGCTCGGTCGCGATCCATTTCGTCCCAGACCTGGCCGGCAATCCGCTCCTGCTCTTCCCGCAGCCACCGAACATGCCGATGACGGGCCTCGGCATCGGCGAATTGAGGGTCACGCACATACTTCTCCTGGACGGTCTCGAATGCACGAAACAGCCGATCACTCATGGTGTTCCCCCTTTGCCACGCGGCGGGCCCGCTCCGCGTATTCCGGTGCGAGCGCCTCCATCTGCTCGATGACCAGCTTGATCGCTTCGGGCTGTTTGTCCGGCGGATATCTGTATTTCACCAGCAGCCGCTTGATAGACGACCGTAGCTTTGCGCGCACGTCGTCACGCACGGTCCAGTCCGTCTTCGTGTCGCGCTGCATCACGCCGACAAGCTCACGGGCGATCTGGGCCAGCACCTCCTCCCCCTGCAACTCGACGGCCGATTCGTTCTGTGCCACCGCGTCGTAGAAGGCCAGCTCGTCGTGCGAGAGCGGCGGGGTGAAACGCTTGCCCCGGTTACCCTCAGCGGCGACTTCTTTCGCCATCGCGATTAATTCCGCGATCACCTCGGCGGAGGTGAGCTGCTGGTTGGTGTAGCGGCGCATCAGGCCGGCGATCCGATCGGAGAACGCGCGCTGCCGCACCACGTTGTTCTTCGTCGCCGCCGCAAGCTCCCGGGTCAGTTCGGCGCGCAATGCCTCGATCGCCAGGTGCGGGTGCGCCGCGGCCTTGGCCCTGGCTTCATAGTCGGGGCCGAGTTCGGACAGCGACGGTTTGGGCAGGCCGGCCGCGTCGTAGATGTCGACGATCTCACCCGACGCGGTCGACTCCGCGACGAGACTGGACAACAGCCGTTTGATGTCGTCGGGAATGGGCTTGCCTTCGGCTTGGCGTTGCTGGGCGTCGAACTTGCCCATCCAGACCCGGACCTGCTCGTAGAACTTGACTGTCGGCCGTAGAGTATCCAGGGTTTCGTTGCCCGCGCACAGCGACCACGCCCGCGCCAAGTGGTTGGCCAGATTCCGGAATCGGTCTCCGAGAGTCGGCTCGCCCTCCGGCACCTGGTTGCCGGGGGTGGATGGCGAGCGCAGGTATGCGGTGAGGCCGATCGCGGCCTTCATCCATCCATGCTGTGATGCGCTGACTTTCGAGCGCCAGTCATATCCCGCGCAGAGCTCATCGAGCTGGTCCACGAGTTTCTTGGTGTCCTCAACAACCTCTTCCCGAACGTCCCTGCCGACAGGCTTGGTGTTGCGGTCCGTCTCGGTGTATTCGGCAAGCGCCGCAGCCAGGTTGTCGGCCAACGGCGCGTAGGCAACCAGCAGGCCAGCGGGCTTGCCGCGGAACGTCCGGTTGACGCGCGCCAATGTCTGCATCAACAGCGCACCCTTGAGCGGCCGGTCGAGGTAGAGCGTGTGCAGCGGCGGCGCGTCGAAACCGGTAAGCATCATGTCCTTGACAATCACGATCTGCAGCTCGTCCTCGGCGTCACGCAGCCGCTTCTGAATCGTCTTGTTCTGGCTTTCCCGGCGCACATGTTTGGCGATTATGGGCTGGTCCTGCGGGGTGCCGGAGTAGACAACTTTGATCACGCCCTTGTCGATGGAGCCGTCGTGCCAGTCCGGTCGCAGTTTGATGATCTCCTCGTAGAGTTGTGCGCAGATCTCGCGGGTGGCGCCGACGATGAATGCCTTGCCAGGTGAGGAGATGAACTTGCGCATTTCCTCCGATCGCGCTTCCCAGTGGTTGACGATGTCCTCGGCCAGCACCGCTAGCCGCTCGGGCGCACCGTAGATCGCGTTGATGACCGCCACCGACTTTTCGATCTGGGCGCGCTCCACGTCGTCGAGTCCCAGGGTTGCCTCGTCGACCGCGTGGTCGAGGTCTTCTTCGCTGAAGTCCTTCGACCATCCGACTTTGGCGAGCCGAGGCTCGAAATACACTGGCACGGTGGCGTTGTCGGCGACCGCCCGGGTCAGGTCGTACACGTCGATGTCTGGGCCGAAGACTTCGCGGGTGTTGCGGTTGGCGAATGAGATTGGCGTGCCGGTGAACGCAATGAACACGGCGTTCGGCAGGGCGTCACGGATGTGACGGGCGAAGCCGTCGAGGTCGTCGTAGTGGCTGCGGTGGGCCTCGTCGACGACGACGATGATGTTGCGCCGGTCGGTAAGCAACGGATGATCCGCACCAGATTTGCGCTCGTCCTCGGTCAGGCTGAACTTTTGCAGCGTGGTGAAGTAGATCCCGCCGGTGGTTCGGTTGGAGAGCTCGTCACGCAGCTCTGAGCGCTTGATCACCTTCTGTGGTGATTCGGCGAGCAACCGCGAGCGGTTGAAGGTCTCGAAGAGCTGGGTGTCGAGCTCCTTGCGGTCGGTGACCACGACGATAGTCGGATTTTTGAGCTTGGGCTGCTTAGCGACTAAGTGCGCGTAGAGCTCCATCTCCATCGACTTGCCAGAGCCTTGCGTGTGCCAGACAACACCGGCCTTGCCGTTGCTTTCCGCGGCTTCCACGGTTTTCCACACGGCTTTGGTGACAGCAAAGTACTGGTGCGGCTTGGCGATTCGCTTGGCGAGCCCATCGCCATCTTCGTCGAAGGCGGTGAAGTTGCGTAGCAGCTGCAGGAACCGCTCGGTGTTGAACAGCCCATCAATGAGAGTTTCGAGCTCGATCGGGACGTTCTCGCCGTCGCCCGGCTCGCCAAACTGCACCACTCGACCGTCATCGTCGACGTTCCACGGCGCGAAGTGCTCCAGTGGCGTGAACGGTGTTCCGTATCGGGCGGTGATGCCATCGCTGACAACGGTCAGCACCGCGAAGCGGAAGGCCATCGGGAACTCTCGCAGATAGCTTTGCAATTGCGCATGCGCCGCAGCGATGTCGGCGTGAACCGAGCCGGCCTGCTTGAGCTCGAAGATGGCGACCGGCATGCCGTTGAGGTACAGCACGACGTCGAAGCGGCGCTGGTGCTCGGCGCTGCGAACCGTAACCTGTTGCACTGCAAGGAATTCATTGTCCTCGGGTCGGTGGCTGACCAGCCGGATGGTCGGGTTCTGCTCGATGCCATCTGCATCGATGTAGCTGACGCCGCGGTAGCCCTCGACAAGGATCTTGTGTATCCGGTAGTTTTCGGCGATCGCATCCTGGGACTGCGGCTGGATGGTAGCGGCGCGGGCTTGGTCGAGGTATTCGGCTGGAACGTGGGGATTGAGTTCGCGCATCTTGGTGAGCATGCGGTCGGGCAGGACAATGTCATCCCATGACTGCCGGCCGCCCTCAGCGCCGGGAGCGATCTGTGTTCCGGTGAGTTTTGGCCACTCGCGTTCGCCGAGTACGTCCAGGGCGAGTTGTTCCCAGTCGGCTTCGCTGAATCCGGTCATTGGTCCTCTCCTTCGTGCGCGACGCTGCCGGGCTCGTCTGCCAACTCGGCTTCGAGTTCTTCGACTGCGGGCAGGCTGGATTCGAGTTCGGCGGGCAGGCTCTCGGTGATGGCGGTCTTCCACTCCGCTACACCGATCGGCGCGTAACCGCGCAGGGCATACTCGGCGATGACGTTGTTCTTGGTTTTGCACAACAGCAGCCCAATGGTCGGCTTGTCATTAGGGTGGCGCAGCAGATCGTCGACCGCGGCCATGTAGGTGCCGAGTTGCCCCAAGTAGCTGGGATCGAAATCGCCGACCTTGAGTAGGACGTCGCGGCTCCACCCATCTTCGATAGCGGCCTGGGCATACCGTAGTCGCAGGTCAGCGCCGTCGAGCTTCTCGATTAGCGCGACATGGTGATACGGCTCGTGTCGGCCTCTCATGGTGTTCGGTCATGAGCCGTTCTCCGCGGTGGTCACAGGACTTCACTCACCGCAGCTTCGGCATCCTTGACCCGGACCTTGCCCGACATCAGGAGCGGAAGTAGTTCGTCGCGCATCCTGGTGAGTCGACGTGATTCACGTTCTGCTACATGAGAACGACGGCGTAGCGGCAATGCTAGCCGTTCGAACGAGTTCCACTGATCTTCCGAAAGGTCGGGTACGGGTGCGCGCTCGAAGCGGTCCGCGCGAACGGCGGGGTATGCGCTCCCTTCCGCCACCGACTCCAGGTAGGAGACAAACTCATCCGTCTTCGTCGCTTGGAACAACCCAGCGACCCGACCGGGGTTTGGGGTCAGCACCGCCAATCCCGTCGAGGCGACCAAGAGTGGGTCATCATCAAGTACAAGAGCATGTGACCGTCTATTCGGCCGGACGGTAGACCAAATGGTGTCCCCCGCGGACAGGACTCGTCTTGCCCGGCCCGGCGCGTCATCCCACGACATCGGCTCCGGGAAGACAAACAAGCTCTGCCCCACTGACGAGATATCGACGTAGCGCAGCTCTCCACCCGGAACAGGGTTAGTCACAACGCGATTAACGGTGCTGATGGCCCTGAGTTCAGTATGACGCGATCCTGCACGTAAGCGATCAAACACTGCAGCGAGCAAGTCATCGGCAGTCAAGCGAATGCGCTCGTTCGCGGCGATCTTGTCATCGAGGGCACCCAACACGTCCACGATGGCCCGCTGCACCTTCAAAGCGGGTAGCCGTATAGGGATAGATTTGAGCTGCCCAAGATTAAAGCCCGGCACCGAACTACCGATCGCCTGCCCCCGCACCAGTTCAATCATGCTGCGCTGGGAGAGGTAGTAGTACAGATATAGAGGAATCACCCGATGGTCGTCAACCGTCACCTTCATCTGCTTGTTCGAGACAAGATACCTGTCGAAACGACTACTACCGTCAAGGATTCCCAGTTGGCCAACGGTTCCCCAGCAGGTGAATATCAAATCGCCGAGTCCAACGATCGAGCGAGAATATTGGCGAGCGAGCTCCTCAGGGACAAATACCAGGTCAGATTCGTCGAGCCGAACACCGATGTCTTCGCTCAGATTACTTCCACGGAGCATGGGAACGCCTGCGCGCACAAAGTTCTTCGCGGACACCGCAGAGCCAAACGGCCCCGTCGCGAATGCCGCTGGCCGATCGGCGCCGAGTTCTCCGAGTGCAATCACTTCAAACTCACCCATCAATCCGCTCCAGCTGCTCCCGAACCACATTCTCCAAGCGCGCCGACTCGTCGAACGCCGCCAGTAGCTCCTTCGTCAAACGCGCGATCTTCTCGTCGATCGGCTCACCGTCGTCTTCGGCCTCTGGCGCGCCGACGTACCGCCCGGGTGTGAGCGCATAATCAGCCGCCTTGATCTCCGCAAGCGTGGCAGACTTGCAGAAGCCCGGAATATCTTCGTAGACAATCCCTTTCGCGGCAGCTGACGCAGATCCCCGCCAGGCATGATAGGTGTCGCCAATGCGGACGATTTCCTCGTTCGTCAGGGAACGCTCGGCCCGGTCGACCATGTAGCCCAGCTCGCGGGCGTCGATGAACAGCACCTGACCCGTGCGGTCGATCGAACCCTGCTTACCCGCCGCCTTGTCCATGGCGAAAAACCACAAGCACACCGGGATTCCCGTGCTGCGGAACAGCTGGGTGGGCAGCGCAGCCATACAAGACACAAGATCGGCTTCCACGATCTGTGCGCGAATCTCGCTCTCGCCGTTCGAGTTCGACGACATCGAGCCGTTGGCCATCACCACGCCCGCCTTACCGCCCGGGGCCAGCTTGGACAGGATGTGTTGGATCCAGGCGTAGTTGGCGTTGTTTGCCGGTGGAACGCCGAACCGCCAGCGCGGATCTTCCTCGTTTCGCGACCAATGCTTGATGTTGAACGGCGGATTGGCCATCACGTAGTCCATCTGCACATCGCCGTGCTGATCGCGGGCGAAGGTGTCGCCCCACCGCGCACCGAGGCCCTTGTTGTCTATGCCGTGAATGGCGAGGTTCATTTTCGCCATCCGCCAGGTCTCCTCGATGCTCTCCTGGCCGTAGATCGAGATGTCCTTCGGATCGCCGTCGTGCTCATAGATGAACTTCTCCGTTTGCACGAACATGCCGCCCGACCCGCAGCACGGGTCATACACCCGCCCCTTCGACGGTTCGAGCACCTCGACGATCACCTTGACCACGCTGGGCGGGGTGAAGAACTCCCCTCCCCGCCTGCCCTCCGCGCGAGCGAACTTGCCGAGGAAGTACTCGTAAACCTCCCCCATCAGATCGCGGGCACGGTGCTCGCCTTGGCGGCTGAATCGTGAGCTGTTAAACAAGTCGATCAGCTCGCCCAGCCGCCGCTGGTCGATGTTGTCCTTGGTGTACAACCGCGGCAGCGTCCCGGCCAGCGTCGGGTTTGCCTTCATCACCGCGTCCATCGCCTCGTCGATGAGCTGACCAACGTTCTTCGCAAGTTCGTCACCGACCGCTGGCTTGCCTTTTGCGTTCTCCGCCAAGAAGTTCCAGCGCGCATTCGGGGGCACCACGAATACGCCGTAGCCGTGGTATTCCTCGGGATCGTCGATCAGGTCTTCGATTTGTGATTCGTCCATGCCGTCGGCGGCGAGCTCGGCCCGAATCGCGTCTCGCCGTTCCTCGTATGCGTCCGACACGTATTTGAGGAACACCAGGCCCAGGATCACATCCTTGTACTGGCTGGCCGAGAGAGATCCGCGCAGCTTGTCGGCGGCCTTCCAAAGCGTGTCCTTGAGCTCTTTCATGGTCGACGGCGCCTGCGGCTCCAGCTGCTTCTTCCTCGGAGGCATTGAAGAATTCCTTCCTATCTTTCGGCCGCGGCAACACCGGGCGTGGTGGGTTGCGCATCGAGCGTGAGGGCACCGGCGGCGACCCCATTGATCAGCGCCGTCTTCAAATCCCTTGCCGCATCGGCTCGTCGGCGCGCTTCGCGTTCGAACTCATCAGCGCGCATCAGAGCCGCTTCGAGTCGCGCGGCCTCGTCGCGCCGCATCGCCGGAACGGTCCAAGTCTTCCATTCGCTTCCGACAGCTGCCATTTCGTTGATCACTGTCGCCAACACCGTCGGCCCGATTTCGGCCGACTCCTGCAGCCGGATGATCCGCGCCGGCGAAGCGACCATCGCCCCGCCAACCGGGTCAACCCACGCCCGCGGGCGCGGCTTCTCGATGAAGATCACATCGCCCGGGTCGGTGCGGGCCGCACGCGGGTACTTGCGCGCCGCGTCGATCGGGTCGAGCGCAACACGCCGTGCCATTTCGGCCGGCAGGACCGGCACCGTTCCATCAGGCGAAGCATCGGCGAAGTCGATTCGGCTGCCGCGCTTGACAATCAAATGCTTGCGCTCGTGTAGCTCACCGAGTGATCGGTACAGCAATCGGAAACGGCCTGGCGACGGCTCTACCAGGACATCCAACGGCTCCAGCGGTGACGTCGTCGTCAAGGTTGCGGCATGCACGCGTTCGAGGTGGCGTGCCGGGTCGGCCTCACGCAAGGTCGGTGCGCGCACCCCGCGCGGTACCACGGAGCCCGCGGCGAGCACGCTGGCCAGGTCGATACGGCGGGCGTACCGGAATGCGCGATCCTCGGTCTGGGCCAACGCCCCGGCGATGTCCGCGGCAATATCGCCGCGTTCGAGATGGTCAACGACGCCGAGATCGGCTACCCAGGGCCGCTGCGCGTTGGCGCCTCCCAGGCATATCCACAGTGCGAGGCTCTGGCGGTGCGCCTCGCGCCACAGGCCGCGCGGAAGTCGAATGGCCGCAACCAAATTGCCAACCCGCAAGGTCGTGGCCCGCCGTTGCTGCAGGGTTGCCGCCAGCTCGTCGGACAACGCCGCGGCCGGACCAAGCAGCACCGCGACGTCGTCTTCATCCAACGCGACAACCACGTCATCAGCGCGGTCAAGTGCATCGCCGATGTCCAAGCCAACAAGCGATGACACTGAAATGCGTGGCCGTGCAGCCGGTTCACCGACCGCGATGCCGCGAATCACCGCTCTGCGGCGAAGCGCTCGGTCGTTGGACACGACCCCGAGTTCACATGCCGCCGCGATGTCAAGCGCAACCCAATCATCGGCGCGCATAACCACGGGCTCGTGCTCAAGATGTGTGGCCGCCGCCTCAACGATCCAGCCGAGCATCTCGACCGCGGCGCGGGTGAGTTCACGCGCGCCTAGCGTGCGCTTCAGGCGACCTTGCTCAAGGCGTGCCAACGCATCGGGTGGGCCGAACGACGCCTCCACCAGATCGTCGACGTAGGTGAGCAGTGCCTCCGATGCCTGCACGCCTCGGATCTCGCGCAACAAGGACAAGTCATCCGGGTCGAATTCCTCCGCCAGCCCAACGCGGTGCGGCAACGATGTGCCTGCGAGTTCTTGTCCCGTCAACACATGCCAGCACAGCAGCGTGACGACATCCTCAAGGGCCACGCCGTCGGGTACCGCAACCGCAGGTGCGTCGTAGGCGTGCTCGGCGTTGTTGCCTCGGCCCGTGCGCGTCAGCCATTCGACCACCTCATCGCGGGCGAACCGCGCGACCCCATCGGTGATCTCCACCGGCGCCGGAAATGGAATCGACACGCCGCGCACAATCGGCCGCTTTCGCCACATGCTGACGACAGGCCGGCGTACCTTTGCAAGGTCAGCGACGTCCTGCAGCGTCTGTTGCAGCACTTGGATGCGTGCGATCAGCCGCCGCAAATGCGCCCGGGTAACCGCACCGCCGGGGCCGGGGCTCGCGAAAGCCCTGAGCCGCAACGGCTATCCGCCGGGCTTGCACGGCGGATAGCCTCACGGGCCAGGTAGACACGGCGCCGAGAGTACCGCTTGGTACCGGCAATCTCGGCGGCCATGCTGCGGCGAGCTCACGCCTCCGGATTCTTGAGCTCTCGGTATGCCGACTCCAGGTCGGCCGGTACCGCTTCCAGCTCGCGGTAGACGCCCATCAACTGCTCGAGGATCTCGACTCGGTGCGCAATCGCCTCGTCCGTCTTCCGCCGGGCCTGCTCGCGATAATGGTCGGCCTCGAATTTCACGTCGGCGAGCAGCTGCTCACGTTCCGCCTGCGCGTCAGTGCGCATCCTGTCCAGTTCGGCGTGCAACGTTTCCTCGGCTTTCGCATACTCGGCTTCCCGGGCTTTGAACTGCGCATCCAAGTCCGCCAGCCGCTCTTTGTGCTTCTGCTGCTCGGCCTCGACCTTCGCCTCGGCCGCGGCGATCAGCGCCTCCGCCTCAGTCCGCGCCTCGGCCTGCATCTCGGCGACCTCGTCGACCGCACGCCGCAGCATATTCGCCATCCGCTGTTGCGTCGCATGCGGCGTGGGCGAGGTTTCGGTGAGCTGGGCGACCTCTTTGCGCAACCCGGCTGCCTCATCGCCGAGCTCATTCAGCCGGGCCCTCAAGCTCTCGACATCGTCGAGCACCAACTGCTGCTTGGTGGTCAACATCTCGATGTGGGCATCGACCGCAGCCGGATCGTATCCGAGGAACCTGCGAGTGAATGTGTTCGTGGATTCGGGCTCCACAACCAACTCCCCTTCTGAAATCGCTTGGCAACCCGGCAGAACCAACCCCTGAGGCCGAGTATGTCATGGTCTTCGTCGAAACGGAGGTCACGATCAGCCGCCGCATGGGCGCCGGTCGATCCGGCTACCGGACCGCGACCCGCTAAACCTTTGGGCCGCAACAACGATCCGTCCGACCTTGTCGACTGCGCTCAGCGTGGAAGCTCAGCCGGTCTTACCCCGCACTGGTTTTCTGCTCGAATGGCAGCACGACGCCGGCGCCCGACGACTCGTGTCGATCGCGGTATGCCGACTCGAGCGTGGCCGGGACCGATTCCAGCCCGCGGTACGCGAGCATGAGATCCTCCAGGATCTTGATCCGTTGCAGATTCGCCTCGTCCGCCGCACGCCGGGCCTGCTCACGATAATCATCAGCCTCCCGGTTGGCGTCGGCGAGGAGCTGCTCACGCGCCTTGTTGGCGTCGGCGAGGAGCTGCTCACGCGCCTTGTGGGCGTCGGCGCGCAGACCGGCCAGTTCGGCCTCGAGCTTTTCCCTTGCTTCAGCGCACTCGGCTTCCAGGGCGCTTCGCTGCGCCGCCACGTCCGCCAACATCTCGTCATGCTTTTGACGCGCGGCCTCGCCCTCCGACTCAATTGTCGCGACCAACGCCGCTACCTCGGCCTGGGCCTCGGCACGCATCTGGGCAACCTCGTCGACCGCGTGTCGCAGCAGTTTGGCGATGCGATGCGCCATCGCGTGTGGCGACGACGAGGTGTCGTTGAGGAGGGCGACCTCTTTTCGCAGCGCGGCTGTGTCATCGGCATATTTCTTCAGCCGGGTCGTCAGGTGCTCGATCTCGTCGAGCAGCGACTGCCGCTCGGTGGTCGACTCGTCCATGTAGGTCTCGACGGCCAGCGGATCGTAGCCAAGAAGAACACGAGGGAACTTGTGTGCCGGTCCGCTCTTCACGCGCGATTCTCCTTCCTGAAATGCCTGGTAAATCCGATGAAACCGACCCGAATCGAGTATGTCACGGGTTGCCTGGCGCTGTCATGAGCGAACATAACTGTGGAACCGGTACCGCAGGCCGGTGCGGCTGGTCTGCCACTCTCCCGTCGTACCGACCCACGTGTCGTCGAGCACCGGTGCGACGATTTCTCCGTCATCACGTGGCAGGTCGATGTCGACCTCGGTAACCTCGCACCGGCTGGCGCGCGGCGCCGCCAGCGTGTAGATCTGCTCGCCGCCCACTACCCAGGTGTCTGGATCAGCTAGCGCCTCGTCGAGACTTCGCACCACCGTCGCGCCGTCGGCCGTGAAGCCGCTCTGCCGGGTCAGCACGATATTCCGCCGGCCTGGCAGCGGCCGAAACTTCGCCGGCAGCGACTCCCAGGTGCGCCGGCCCATCACCACGGTGTGCCCCATCGTGAGCGCCTGGAAGCGGGCCAGGTCCTCGGGCAACCGCCATGGAATACCGCCCCCGCGGCCGATGACCCCGGACGTCGACTGAGCCCAAATCAAGCTCAGGCCGGTCATACCGCGACGGGAGCTTTGATCGCGGGATGCGGGTGATAGTCCTGCACGACGACATCATCGTAACGATAGTCGAAGATCGAATCACGATGCGCTAAAACCAGTTTCGGGTACGGCCGCGGGTCACGGCCCAGCTGCTCGGTGACCTGCTCGACGTGGTTGTCGTAAATGTGGCAGTCCCCGCCGGTCCAGATGAATTCGCCGACCGCCAAACCGGATTGCGCGGCCATCATGTGGGTCAGCAGCGCATAGCTGGCGATGTTGAACGGCACGCCGAGGAACAGGTCGGCGCTGCGCTGATAAAGCTGACAGCTGAGCCGGCCGTCGGCCACGTAGAACTGGAACAGCACATGGCACGGTGCCAACGCCATCTGCGGGATATCGCCGACGTTCCACGCCGACACGATGATGCGCCGCGAATCCGGATCGGTCCGCAGCAGCTGCAGCGCTGCGCCGATCTGATCGACGTGTTCACCGGACGGGGTGGGCCAGGACCGCCACTGCACGCCGTAGACGGGACCGAGATCGCCGGTGTCGCTTGCCCATTCGTCCCAGATCGTGACTCCGTGCTGCCGCAACCAGCCGACGTTGGAGTCACCGCGCAAAAACCACAGCAGCTCGTAGACCACCGACTTGTAGTGCACCTTCTTGGTGGTGATCAGCGGGAAGCCGGCCGACAGGTCGTATCGCATCTGGTGGCCGAACAGGCTGCGGGTTCCGGTGCCGGTGCGGTCGGCTTTGGCTGTGCCCCGCTCGAGCACCAGGCGCAGCAGATCCTCGTAGGGGGTGGCGATCGGCACGCTGCTTAGCGTACTGGCGAGCCGTCAGAGTAAAACGGAAGCCATGCCGAACATCACCGACACCGTCACCACTGCCGACGGCACCTGCACCGTGCGCCTGTTCACCCCCGACGGGGAGGGTCCCTGGCCCGGCGTGGTCATGTACCCCGACGCCGGCGGCGTGCGCCCCACCTTCGACGAAATGGCCACCAGGCTGGCCGGCTTCGGCTACGCCGTGCTGCTGCCCGACATCTACTACCGCCTGGGCGACTGGGAGCCCATCGACATGAAGACCGCATTCAGCGACCCTGAGGAGCGCAAGCGGCTGATGTCGATGATGGGCAGCGTGACCCCGCTGAAGATGGACATCGATGCCGGCGCGTTCTTCGACTACCTGGCCGCTCGCCCGGAGGTCAGCGGGGACCGGTTCGGGACCACCGGTTACTGCATGGGCGGACGGACCTCGCTGGTGGTGGCCGGCCGGCAGCCCGACCGGGTGGCTGCCGCGGCGTCGTTCCACGGCGGCGGGCTGGTGACCGACGGCGACGACAGTCCTCATCTGCTGGCCGACCAGATTCGGGCGGCGGTGTATGTGGCAGGCGCAGAGAACGACGCGTCGTTCACCGCCGAACACGCCGAACAGCTCGAGAAGGCGCTGACGGCGGCGGGCGTCGAGCACACCATCGAGACCTACCCGGCCGGGCACGGGTTCGCCGTCCCGGACAACCAGCCCTATGACGCCGCCGCGGCCGAACGGCATTGGGCGGCGACGCGCGACTTCTTCGGGACCCACCTAACGGCGTAGTCCATGTACGTCGACGCGATGACGACTCCCCAGCCGCTCGGCCAGACCGCTGACCTGGCCCGGCGAACGCAGTCCGCGGGGTTTTCCGGTCTGTTGTTCACCGAGACGGGCCGCACGGCCTATCTCAACGCCGCGGTGGCCTCGCAGGCTGCGCCCGGACTCGAATTATCGACGGGGGTCGCGGTGGCATTTCCGCGCAGTCCGTTCATCACGGCGGCCACGGCGTGGGAACTGCAAGATGCGACCGGTGGAAAGTTTCGGCTGGGCCTGGGCACGCAGGTGCGCACGCACGTGGTGCGGCGCTACGGGACCGCGTTCGAGCGGCCCGGTCCGCGGCTGCGCGACTACCTGCTCGCAGTCAAGGCCTGCTTCTCGGCGTTCCGCACCGGAAAGCTCGATCACCACGGCGAGTTCTACGACCTGGATTTCATCACGCCGCCGTGGAATCCGGGGCCCATCAACGCTCCCGACCCGAAAGTCGATATCGCTGCGGTGAATCCGTGGATGCTGCGGATGGCGGGCGAAGTCGCCGACGGCGTGCATGTCCATCCGATCGGCGAGCCCGGCTATCTGGCCCGTCACGTGCTGCCGAACGTGGCCGAGGGAGCAGCGAAGGCACGGCGTTGCGATGCGGACATCGCGATCATCGTGCCGGTGATGACGATCGTCGGCGACACCGACGAAGAACGCGACAAGCAGCGAGAAGCCGTGCGCGCCAGCATGGCCTTCTACGGAAGCACACCCAACTACGCGTTCATCTGGGACCAGGCCGGGTTCGAGGGTACGACGGCACGGATTCGGCAGAAGCAAAAGGCCGGCGACTTCGCCGGCATGACAGCCCAGGTCAGCGACGACCATGTCGCCGCGTTCGCCACCGAGTCGACGTGGGACAAGCTGGCCGACGCGCTGAGCGAGAAGTACGCCGGAATCGCGACGCGGCTGGTGCTGTACAACGCCGCCGGCGATCCGGAGCGGTTCGAGCGGTACGGCGAGGTGGCCCGCCGAATCAGCGGCCGGTCAACCGCTGCATGAAGTCGGGGTAGCGCACGCCCTGCACCTCGATACCGGCTGCGGCGTCGTCGATTTCGCGCAAGTCCTGGGCGGTCAGCTCGACGTCGGCCGCGCCGAGGTTTTCCGAGAGCCGGTCCAGGCGCCGGGTGCCCGGGATCGGCACGATCCAGGGCTGGTGCGCCAGCAGCCACGCCAACGCGATCTGGCCGGGTGTCGCACCTTTGCGGGCCGCGATCGTCTGCAGCAGCTCAACCACGGCGCGGTTGGTTTCGCGGACGTCGGCGGCGAACCTGGGAATGCTGCTGCGGATGTCGGAGTGATCGAATTGTGTTGTCTTGCTGATTCTTCCGGTGAGAAAGCCCTTGCCAAGCGGGCTGTACGGCACGAAGCCGATGCCGAGTTGGGCCAATGTCGGCGGTAAGACCCGATCGCCCGGCCAAACTGCTTGCGCTGCTTAATGTGCGCCAGCGTGGTGTCGAAGCACCACTGCGCAATCCCAAGCTGGACAAAAACGGCACCGGCGCGACGGCTCGGCCGATCTCCTCTGAGACCACGGCCGCCTCACGAGCACCCGCGCCCGCGCCGCCGAGGTGCTCGGGCACCAGCAAGCCGGCCATCCCCAGATCGGCGGCCAACCCACGCCAGATATCGGAAAAGCCATGCGGCGCGGGGATCATAGGCGCGCATGACCGATTCCGGCGAGCACCGGTCGGCGAACAGCCGGCGCACGCTATCCCGCAGCGCTTCCCCGGTGTCGGAGTACAGCAGCTCACGCATCGTTGTAGATCCTGGCTCATCGGAATGCCGCCGCGTCGCCGAGTCGCTGACCGCCGTCGATCACCATGGCTTCGCCGGTGATCCAGCTCGCCTCGTCGGACACCAGGAACGCGACTGCGGCCGCGACGTCGGGCGGCTCGCCGATGCGGCCCACCGCCGTCGACGCCGACAGGGCGCCTTCGTGGTCCTTCCACAGCGCTTCGGCGAGCCTGGTGCGAACCACGCCCGGGCAGATCGCATTCACCCGCACCCGCGGCGAAAGTTCAAGCGCCAGTTGCTTGGTGACGTGGATCAGCGCGGCCTTGGTGGCGTTGTACATGCCCATGTAGGGCGACTGATGCATGCCGCCGATCGAGGCGGTGTTGATGATCACGCCACCGTGCTCGCCCATCCACGCCTTGGCCACGAGCGAGGTCCACAGCAACGGCGCCCACAGGTTGACCTCGAAGATCTTGGCGAACCGGGCGTGGTCCTGCTCGATCAGCGGGCCGTAAGCCGGGTTGGTGCCGGCGTTGTTGACCAGGATGTCGACGCTGCCGAAGCGGTCGAGTGTCTTCTCGACGCAGCGTCGGGCCGCGTCCTCGTCGACGGCGTGGGCGGCCACGCCGACGGCGCTGCCGCCGATCTGCCTGGCCGCCGCGTCGGCGCTGTCCTGCTTGCGGGAAGTGACCACCACGTTCGCGCCCGCGGCGGCCAATCGCTGCGCGATGGCCAGGCCGATGCCTCGCGAGGCCCCGGTGACGATCGCCGTTCGGCCGCCCAGCTGCGGTGAGCTCATTACGCCTCCTCTAACAAGTTGCGTTGGTAGCGGCGCATCCCGCTCAGCCATCGGTCGTAGTCGGCGCCTTTTTGCCGGTACATCTCCAGCACGCCGGGGTGCGGAAGGATCAGGAAGCGTTCCTCGTCGATCGCCGTCAGCACGCTGTCGGCGACGTCCGCCGGCTCGAGCACCTCGCCCGCGGTGGTGACCGCTCGGGTGGCCAGGTCACCGAGCCGGTCACCGGATTGCTCGCCTTCGCACAGCAGCTTGGTGTTCACTCCCATCGGGCACAGACAGCTCACCCGCACGCCCTGGTCGCCGTAGGTGATGTTCAGCCATTCAGCGAAGCCGACGGCAGCGTGCTTGGTGACCGCGTAGGTCGCTGATCCGAGTTGGGTGAGCAGCCCTGCGGCTGATGCGGTGCTGATGAAGTAGCCCTCGCCTCGCTCGATCCAGCCGGGTATCAACAATTGGGCGGCGCGGACATGCGCCCGCACATTGACGTCGAAGGACCGGTCCCACTCTTTCTCGCTGACCTGCAACCCGGCGGCGCCGGTGATGCCCGCATTCGCGAAATAAAGGTCGACCGGGCCGAATCCGCTTTGCGCGAGCGTGATCACCCGCCGGATCTGCGCGGTGTCGGCGACGTCAGCACCCGCAGCGATTGCTCCGCCGGGCCGTTCGGCGTTGATCGCGCGGGCCACTGCGTCGGCGGCGCTAACGTTTATGTCGGCGACCACCACACGCGCGTCGTGTCGTGCCAGCTTGACGGCCAACGCGCTGCCGATGCCGTTGCCGCCGCCGGTGACGATGGCGACCTTGTCGGCAACCTTCATGACAACGGGTTCCTTTCATCTCTGGACAGCAGCCGGGTGATCCAGGCGCGGGAGTCGGCCGGGTCGATCACGTCGTCGAGCTCGAACGTAGTGGCCGACGTCAACACCTTGCCGTGCCGGTAGGCCGCCTCGACCGATTCGTCGAACAGGTCCTGGCGTTCGATCGGGTCTGCAACCGCGGCCAGCTCCTTGCTGAATCCCAGTCGCACAGCATCTTCCAAGCCCATCCCGCCGATCTCCCCGGTCGGCCAGGCGACGGTGAACTCCGGGGCGCGGAGCGAGCCGCCGGCCATGCGGTGCGGATGATCCGGAGCGCGATCTCACCGCGGTTCGCGATCAACAGTCGCGTCACATCCGGTCCTTTGTCACGGTCGAGCGTTTCCCATCCGGATCACATCATGCCGCCACTGCGTTTTGACACTTTCACCGGATCGTCATGCCAAAAGGCGGTAGCTTCGTTCCATGAAGCAATACGTGGTCACAGGACTGGCCGCCGTGTTGATGGCCGGCGGGCTCATTGCCGGTGCTGCCCCGGCGAGCGCCGGATGCATGAACCCGGGATCGGCGACGCATCCCCTTGCGCAACTGTGTGACAGCCCCCCCGACTCCGACGGCATGTGGGAGCGCTGCCTGACGTACTACCCGAACGGGCCTCTGAATCCCGCCGAGGCCGACTGCTACACGATGAGCGCGAACGATCCGCCCGCCGAAGGCGACCCCATATTGCGCAACCCGCCAACGCACATCGACCCGTAGCGAGCAGCTCACGGCATGAGCTGAGCCGCGACCGTCGCACCGAGTTCCCAGCACGCCTGCAGGTCGGCTTTGTCGGGCTTGCCCGAGACCACCACGTACTCCGCGGCTTTCACCCATCCCAGGCCGGTCGTGATGGAATCGACGCCGCGCTCGGCGCCCTCGGTGCCCTCGTTGCCGTGCAAATACAGGCCGAACGGTCGTCCCCGCGCGGCGTCCAGGCATGGGTAGTAACAAACGTCGAAGGCATGTTTGAGCGCGCCGCTCATGTACCCGAGGTTGGCCGGGCTTCCGAGTAGGTAGCCGTGGGCCGACAGCACGTCGGTCGGCGAGACCGCCAGCGCCGGTCGCCGGACGACGTCCACGCCCTCGATCTCGGGATCGGTCGCCCCGGAGACCACCGCCTCGAACATCTCTTGCATGTACGGCGACGGCGTGTGGTGAATGACCAACAGCGTCTTGCTCATTGGCGACCCTGCATTGCTCGGTGCAACTCCACGGCTTTTTTCATCGCTTCCCGCGCGCGGGTGCGATCCCCGGCGTAGTCGTAGGCGCGCGCCAGCCGATACCAGCGCCGCCAATTGTGCGGGTCGCCGTCCAGCTCGGCACGGACGGTGTCGAACAAGGCGTCGGCGGCGTCGCGCTCGATGCGCCCGGACGGCCGGCGCGGCAACGCGGACACGTCGAGCTCCATCCCGTCGTCGGCGACGAGCCGGGCCAACTTCTGATGGGCAAAGCCCGCCCGCAAGGTCGCGATCATCGCCCAGAGGCCGATCGCGGGCAGGATCAACAGCGCCGTGCCCAAAACGACCGCGACGGCACGCCCGGCGGCGATCATCAGGACGGCGGTCCGGCCCAGCAACGCGAGGTATACCAGCAACGCCGCGCACATGAACGCGATCGTCAGCTGGATGCGCGCACGCCGCGACGTCCCGCTCATTGCAGGTTCAGCAGAGATTCAATTCCCACCGTCAGGCCCGGATGTTCGGCGACCCGCCGTACCGCCAACAGCACGCCGGGCACGAACGACGTGCGGTCCATGCTGTCGTGGCGGATCGTCAAGGTCTCCCCCGCGGTGCCGAACAACACTTCCTGATGCGCGACCAGCCCGGCCAGCCGCACCGAGTGCACCGGGACACCGTCGACATCGGCGCCACGGGCGCCCGGCAAGCTCGCGGTGGTGGCATCGGGGTTGGGCGCCAGTTCTTTTCGTGCTTCGGCAATCAGCGCGGCGGTCCGGGCAGCGGTTCCCGACGGGGCGTCGGCCTTGTGCGGGTGATGAAGTTCGATGATCTCGACCGACTCGTAGAAGGGAGCGGCCTGCTTGGCGAAATGCATGGACAGCACCGCCCCGATCGCGAAGTTGGGCGCGACGAGCGCACCGACACCCGGTTTGGCGGCCAGCCACGCCCGCACCTGTTGCAGCCGTTCGTCGGTGAAGCCGGTGGTTCCGACGACAGCGTGAATCCCGTTGTCGATCAAGAACTTCAAATTATCCATCACGACATCGGGATGGGTGAAGTCGATGACGACCTCGGTGTTGTTATCGGTCAGCGCGCTCAGCGCATCACCGGCATCGACCTCGGCGGATAAGGTGAGGTCCTCGGCGGCCTGCACCGCCTGGATCATCGTCGCGCCGACCTTGCCCTTCGACCCCAGCACTCCTACCCGCATAGCTCCACCCTAGAACGTGCCACTTCCTCGCGAGTGTGCGTGTGTGTACGTCGACACGCCGGCGCGAGCGGCATTTTGCGCACGCTCGCCGATTCGGCGACAACAGCCACGTCAAACTGACGCACGATGTGGTGTATGAAGCGGACCAACATCTATCCTGCGGAGGCGCAAACAGCCAGCCTCGACAAGTTAGCCGCGCAGCAGGGGGTGTCGCGCGCCGAGCTCATCCGCCAACTCCTGAACCGCGCGCTCACCGGCGTTGACGACAATCTGGCGTCCGACCTTGAGGCGATCGACGGTTCGTTCGGGGCGCTTCGCGAAATCGAGTTGCCGGTGCGCCGGCCCGCCGGCCGCGAGAAGCATCGTGCTCGAGCCTCGCGCAGCACCACACGATCTTGGTGGATTCCGATGTGCTGGTAAGTAACGCGGCAGAGCTGTCGTCGCATAAGTTGTCCACAGTTGCGACTTGGTCAACAACCGCTGCCTCAGCGCCATCCCGTATCACCTACCGTCAAGATGCGCGCGAGGGTGGAGTCTGGCGTACTTGAACATACGTTCGATCAAGCGGCTCGGCTCATCCTCGCCGAACTGGCTACTTCGGCCACGCTGGTGCCGCTGACCCATCCCGGCGACGCCGCACCCGAGCCCGGCTACGTGCCCTCCAAAACGCTGGCCCATTTCGTGCGCTGCCGGGATCTGATCTGCCGCTGGCCCGGCTGCGACCACCCGGCCTATGACTGCGACCTCGACCACACCATCCCGCATGCCAACGGCGGGCCCCACCCACGCGCCCTGAGCACGCGCCCACTCCGTCAGGTTCACACCGCCAACATACTCACTCGAACGTTCATGCGCTCACTATCACTCAGTATTACCCCAACAGCTCAAACCCCCTTTGGTGGCATGGCATCGTTGCGGGTCGATCACCTGGCTTCGCCGCGGTGAGATGCAAATACATTGCGGTGCCGAGCAATTGAAAGCCCATGACGCGCTGTGCGGCGATGCGCGTAGACAACCCCGATCCCCGTCACACCTTCATCCACGCCGTGACGGCCCGGCACCGACGGTGCCCCGCTGGCTTGCCTGTGGGTCGCCGCCGCCTGCCCTGGCCGACAATCCGCCCAACGTTCCCGCGGCCGAGACACCGGGCTTTACTGGATGTCTGGGATTTCTTGGCAGTTGGGAGTGGTGGGCGGGCCATTGAATCGGTCTGCGATCCACGCCATCGATCTTTCACCGTCCACCCACCACGGCAGCACGTGATTGAAGATCGCCAGCTTTTCCCAAAATGGCGTCTCGTAATTAGTCCACAGTTGCACATCGGCGCCCTTGTCGCACCAGTCCTGCGCTAGCTGGCGAACGCCGCCCCACGGTATGAACGGGTCCCAACGATTGGATTCCAACAAGACCGGCATGGCCGGTTTCCGGCCTCCGAGTCGCTGGGCCGCCAAGATGGTATGAACGGGCTCGGAGTTGAACAGCTCGTAGGGGTCGGTGTTGAAATACGCGGCGCCGAGGAACGCGTTCCACGGCACGAGGTGGCGGAAGCCGAAATCCCAGAGTCCTTCGACCAGGCACATGCTCGCCGAGCGGCTAACCAGCTCCTGGCCTCGAGGCGCGAGCGTGGGCGCCAGCACCGGGGCGGCCTCCGGATAGGCAGCCAACACACCGTTGAGCAACCACCCCACCGCCACCAGGAAGACGTTGCCGTCAACGAACGGGGGAAGCAGGGTCAGGTCCGCAGGCGGGGCGCCGCTCCACGCGCCGACGACGTTCAGGTCGGGCGCGTAGTCCGCGGCGATTTCGGCTGCGTCCGCGGAGACTTGCCCGCCGGTCGCCGACCAGCCCCACAGCGCCACCGGCCCGTGGGGGTCCAGCGACGTACCCGGCAACTGCATCGCCGCTCGCGCGGCGTCGAGCAGCGGCGGTCCGGCCGCATCACGGATGAGGAACGGCACCGGGCCCGGAGTGCCCACTCCGGTGCCGTCGGCGACAACGACACCGAAGCCGCGGGCCACCATCGTGGCGAGGAAGCCCTCGTCGAGGTTGAGCATCAGATCCTGGCCCGATGAAAAGTGGACGCCCTGATCCAGCAGCCGCGACTCTGCGCATTGATCCCCTAGGCCGAGCGGCGATGCCGCGTACGCGATCAGCGGCCGCGGGCCGGGGCCTGGCCACGGGTCATTAGGTTCGAGGTAGGTTCCGGTATCCGCCACCGGATTGCTCCGCGCGTCAGTGCTGCGGTACATGATGCGGGTGGCGTGGGCGACCCACGACCCAAGCTGCCCGGACGGCTCGAGCCTGATGCCGTTCTGCGTCTCGGACCGGATCAACGCTCCGGGCCTGCCCGGCGGCAGCGGGTCCGGCGGGGTATAAAACGCATGGTAAGCCGACTGGTCAGACCAGCAGTTGGGGTCGGGCTCCGGGCAGTGTTCTTCGAACTGCGGGGGATCTGCAAACGCGCTCGGTGCGATGCTCAGCGGCCCACCTAACAGGAGGGCCGCCACCAACGCGAGCACAATCCGACCCGCCCGAAGGCAGCGAGTCGCCCCCACGCACAATCCAGCCCGAATCGATGAGCCGCCCCCCGCGAGGGGGAATACGATCGACCGGCGGGCCAGTGAGACCAGCGTCCGTGGCACGGGTGGAGGTTAACACCGTGGTTACGCTTTTGAAACGAATCGAGACGACGAAGGCCGTGCAAACCGGCCGAGCTTTGGAAAGTTTTTGGCAGATACTTCCACCGTTAACGGAGCAGATTTGGTTCTCGGTGCCGGTTGCTCCTTCTGGGGGTCGTAGCGGCAACGGCCTTTTCGTCAGGGGATCGCCAGGACGCGGTTGAACGCGTCGGCGAATTCGTGCGCCCAGGGCCAGGTTTCGGGGATGCGGAGGAACAGGTGGCGGGAGTGGTTGATCAGCCGGGCGGCGGTGTGCAGCAGCCGGTGCCGCAGGGTGTCGGGTTCGGCCTTGGCCGGTGGCCCGTCGAGCAGCAGCAGCCTGATCCAGCACAGCAGGCCGATCGCGCAGCGCCGCGCCCCGATCATGGGTCACCCCCGGCCGCGGCAGCGCCGCCGACAATCCCGCGGTGAGCCCGGTCGCATCCGCCGGCATCCGCGGCATCCACGCACCCGCCGTGCCCGACCACATCGTCGCCGCGGACCTCGACACGAAGATTCTTCGGCCACTCCGTAGTACCGTGCATCTGTCAGGTGCGCTCCCCATCCTGGATACCGGAACGTCAGACAACCCGATTACCCGTGTGGCAGCGCACCTTTCACGTTAACGACACCCGATGCCAGTCAATTAGGTGAAAAGTCGAGGCTTGCGAGCAAGCTGAGACTGCTCTGTCGTTTTGCCTCATCGGCATCAGCGAAATGGGTGGTAAAGCCGTTGATTAGGGCCTGGGGTGTTGTTTGATAGACCTGACTTTGACTCGCATGGGTAATACCTCAAAAGGCGTCCGGTGATCGTTGTTCGTTGTTGACTTTAAGCACGCAGAACATGTGCATGGCATGCGCATGTGATAGCTTGTGGCTATGGCAGTTGCGATTCAGATCAAAGATGTCCCTGAAGAAGTTCGCGACGCGCTGGCAGCCCGCGCCGCGGCGCGCGGCCAGTCCACCCAAACGTATCTGCGATCGCTGTTGGAACGGGAGTACCAGGCTCAACGCAACCGGCAGCTCTTGGAGGCATTGGCTAGTCATCGCAGCCTGACCATGACAGCCGAGGAAGTGGCGGCCGTCATCCGCGCCGACCGCGGCGGGTGAGTTTTCGCCTGTGATTGTGGTGGACGCAGGCGTGCTGGTGGTGGCGCTCACGAGCGGCACTGCCCAAGGCGACGCGGCACGCGCGGCCCTGAGCGGCGACGACGGCTGGCTCGCACCGGCCCACATGCCGGGCGAGGTGCTGCGCACCCTGCACAAAGCCGTATTGCGCGAGCAATTGGAGCTCGAGGACGCCGAGGCCGCCGCCGACACCGCCACCGCACTCGCCATCGAATACGTGCTCCCTGATGCACTGCTCCTGCGCGCCGCCTGGGCCTGGCGGCACAACATCTCGATCTACGACGGCCTGTATGTCGCTGTCGCCGCCGAACGCTCGGCCGCCGTGATCACCGTCGACAGACGCTTGGCCAATGCCACTGATCAGCTCGGTATCCCGGTCGCGATCACCCTGCTCCAGTAACGCAGCCGTAGATCGTGACCATCAGTGGTTGGGCTGGCAGGTTGACCAGTGCAGCAGGCTATCCAAGCAGTGCTCCTGCCGAACTCATCATTTAGTCAAGAACTTTCTGGGGCTGGCGCGAGCAGCAACTGCCCGACGGCACCCTGATCCTGACCTCACCGTCGGGCCAGACCTACGTCACCACACCCGGCAGCGCCCTGCTGTTTCCCGGCTGTGCCGCTCCACCGGCGGCATCCCCGCAGCCGAAACCGACCCCGCCGTCGACTACTGCGGTGATCGCACCGCGATGATGCCCAAACGCCGGCGCACCCGCGCGCAAAACCCGCGCCCACCGCATCGCGGCCGAACGCCGACAAAACCACAACGCCCGGATGAGCCGCCGGGCAAGACAACTCAGCTACTTCGGACCAGCCCCACCCTCCAACAACGACGACGACGACCCAGAACCGTTCTGAATCGGCCGGCGCCGCAGGGTCGTACCGTGCACGGGTGCCAAAGCCCGCGACACCGACGCCCGCCCCGGCCGCCCAATGCCGGGGCGATTAAACCCATCCGCAGCGCTTGTTCACGCGTCGATGACCACGCGATCGTCGGTCGCGCGGGATACGCAGACCAGCATCTCACCGTCGTCCTCTGCGGTGCGGCCGCGGCGGTCGACCCGCCCGCCGAGCACCTTGACCTTGCAGGTGCCGCAAAAACCCTGCTGGCAGGAATATGCCGCGTTCGGATCGTTGTCGAGCATGACGTCGAGCGCCGACCGGTTGGCAGGCACCTCGAGCACCCGCCGCGACCGGGCGAGTTCCAGCTGGAACGGGACGCCGTCGACGACGGGAGCAGGGCTGAAGCGCTCGTAGTGCAGCGGCGCATTGGCGTGCTCAGTAAAAGCCGAGCGGGCGATGCGCACCGCCTCCAGCATCGGCGTCGGCCCGCACACGTACACCGGCGTCGTCGGCAAAGCGCCGACGAGCAGTTCGTCGGCCGTGGCGAACGGCCACGCTCGTCGTCGTCGCTCCTCCGACCGGGCGGACCGCACAGCGAGTATTGGCGACGACGGCCCGACGGCAGCTGGACGTCGATGTGCCCACCAGGCGAGTCCGCCGAGCACCGCGCCAAGACCCACAGCGCCGTGTAGAGACGATCTCGCTTGCGGCGACCGTAGATGTCGGCGGGCCTGCTGGCCCAGATCGATTGCGTCACAATGCGCTTAGCTCCGCCGCAAGTCGTAACGCGCGAACAGCCGGACCAGCGAGGGACTGATGCGGCGCAGCGCGTAGCCGACCCGGGATTCGGGCGCAATCGGTAGCACAGCTGGGCCCGTCTTCACAGCCTTGACGATCGCTTTCGCGGTGGCTTCCGGTGTGTAGTTGCGGCGCCGGTACGCGGCATCGGCCTTCCGGCGGGCACGCTCCTGCTCGTCGGCCGACATCCCGGCGTAGACCGTGCTTTTCGCGATATTCGTGTTGACGAGCCCCGGACACACCGCCGTGACGGTGATGCCATCGTCGGCCAGGTCGGCGCGCAGTGCTTCGCTAAAGGCCAGCACCGCGGCCTTCGTCGTGCCATAGGCGATCATCGACTTCGACGGCAGGAACGCCGCGGCCGACGACACGTTGATGATGGTTCCGCCCTGGCCGCGCTCGACCATCTGCGTGCCGAACGCGCGGCTTCCGCTGATCACGCCGCGCAGATTCACCGCCAAGATGTTGTCCCAATGCTCGGGCGTCGTCTCCAGGAACCGGCCCGCGATCCCGATGCCGGCGTTGTTCACCAGGATGTCCACCACGCCGTGCTCGTCGTTGACTTGTGCGCCAAGCGTATTCATCGCCGTTTCATCCCCGACGTCGACCTGATAGACCGGGGCGCCGCTGCCGGCGTCCACCACCGCCGCGGCGGTCTTTTTGGCCGCGGCGAGGTCGCGGTCGACGATCACCACTGTCCGGGCACCTTTGCGGGCCAACTCGATCGCGGTGGCCCGGCCAATCCCGGCGCCCGCCCCGGTGACCAGGGCCAGCTTGCCCCGCACGTCGCGCCGGCCGGCGCCCACCACCGATGGGCCCGACGGCGCCGCGCCGCTGACGACTCGGTCGATCCACTCACTGGTCAGCCTGGCGATGACGTCGGGACGTGAGGTCACCACCCAATGACCACCTTCGATCGGAACGACCCTGCCGCGGGGCGGTATTGAGCCGGTGAACCGCTGCAGCGCAGGCGTGACGAACAGATCCATCCGCGGCACCAACGCCTGGACCGGGACTCCTGTCTGGGGCAGCTGCGCGCCGGGGGCCAGAAACGGCCCGGGCATGTTGGCCCGGTACAGGTTCAGGCCATTGATGTAGTCGCCGGTTGACCGTACTGGCGCGACATCCCGGCTCCGCGTGCTCGAGTTGCCGATACGCCCAAAGACGTCAATCACTTTCACGCCAACGCCGGACCGAATCATCAACTCCGGCAGGCCGGGGCACAAGAATAACCAGATGTATCCCGACGCCATCAACTGGCGCAGCACGTCAAAGACACCGCGCGCAGTGCGCGCTGACCGCAAGAACTTGCCGGCATAATTCAGGTGCGGGCCCGAGATCGACGTGAACGATGCGACCTTGACCATCACCGCCTCGTCGGTGACTGCGGCCCAGCCCTGAAGCGAGCCCCAATCGTGGGCCAGCAAGTGCACCGGGCCGACGCCCAGACTGTCGATCACCGCACCGACATCGGAGATCAGTTGGGCAAAGCGGTAACCGGATCGGTCCGGCGGGCATGCCGATTCGCCGGCGCCGCGCACGTCGTAAGCCACAAAGTTGTATCGGCCGTCTAGCCGCTCGGCAAGGTGTTCAGCCACGCCGTCCCATAGGTGGTGGTTGTCCGGATACCCGTGAATCGCCAACACGGTCGGCCGCTGCGGGTCGATCTCGGTGTAGGCGTGCACGGCCAGCGTTACGCCGTCGGACGCGGTCACGCATGTGCGGCTCATGCGCCGCTCCTCCTCATCGCTTCGCTCTGCATCGTCGCCGGCATCATCGGCGTGACCGCCAGCTGGGCGCGCACCTGTCGCCAATAGCCGACCCGCAGATGCTTCATCACGTCGAAGGCAACCGCCTTGTGCTCGACTTCCCCGGCCCCGTGCCAGCGCAGCATGTCCAGCATCACCGGGTCGGTGCCGATCGCGTCATGCTGCGGAGTGTCCAAAATCCACTCCCCCAGGATTGCGGTGTAATGCTCGATCGCCGCCACGATCGCCACCTGCTCGAGCAACCAGCCGTGTCGTCGTCGCAGACTCCAGCGGGGGCGTTCGCCAATCAGCGATCAGCGGCAGGGTCTTCTTGAACACGTCGACGAAGAACTCTTCGCCCGCGGGCAGCAGCAGGTGCAGGACGTTGAAGACGTGGGTGGTGAACGGCTCACCGGGCACGTAGTGCGACGGCAGCTTGGACCAGTCGAAGTCGACGTCGCGCGCTTCGAGGACCAGTCGTTCGCGGTCGGCCGGCGCCCCACGACGTGACAGATGGGGCCTGACAGGCGTCGTCGCTGATTCGTGAACATCGTGATCCCTACCTTCAGGTTGCTTTACAAAGCGAGCCTGATGTCTAAAGCCCGTTCGCACCGCAGCATAAACCGGTACCCCCGGTATCGGGAATCCCCCGGTGCTAGGTAGGGGCTGCGCCGCGCAGATGCTCGAAGATCAGCGACGTCTGCGTGCCCGCCACGTCGGCGTCGGCGTTGAGGTTTTCGACGACGAACGAGCGCAGATCCTCGGTGTCGCGGGCGGTGACATGCAAGAGGAAATCGTCTGCGCCGGCCAGGAAATACACATCCATCACCTGGGGTTTGCACCGGATCTGCGCAATGAAATCCCGGATCCTGCCGCGGGCGTGGGACTGCAGGCTGACCGAGATCATCGCCTGCAGCGGCAATCCGACCGCAACGGGGTCGATGTCGGCGTAAAAGCCGCGAATGACGCCCAAGTCCAGCAACCGCCGAACGCGACCATGGCAGGTCGACGCGGCGATGTCGAGTTCGGCAGCCAGCGCGCTGTTGGTGATGCGGGCGTCTGCGTGCAGCAGGCTCAGAATTCTTCGGTCCACCCGGTCCAGAATGGGAGGCCGAAGATCCTTCGGCACAGGCTCGTCAACGGCAGGCGTTTCCGTGATTTGTACGGGCACTGCCCAATTCTAGAACAGTGTCTTCACTATCTTTGAATGACATTCGAATTTTCTTCATAATGGAGGGATGCGCGTCGGAATCCCCACCGAGACCAAGAACAACGAGTTCCGAGTGGCCATCACCCCTTCCGGCGTCACCGAGCTGACCCGCCGCGGCCAGGAGGTGTTGATCCAGGCCGGCGCCGGAGAGGGCTCGGCAATCGCCGACAGCGATTTCAAGGCCGCGGGCGCGCTAGTGGTCGCCACCGCCGACGACGTTTGGGCTGACGCCGATCTGGTGCTCAAGGTCAAGGAGCCGACGGCGATCGAGTACGCCCGGATGCGACGCGGGCAGACCCTGTTCACCTTCCTGCACTTGGCCGCCTCCCGCGCCTGCACCGAAGCGCTCTTGTCGTCGGGCATCACATCTATCGCCTATGAGACCGTGCAGACCGCCGACGGCACGTTGCCGCTGCTGGCCCCGATGAGTCAGATCGCCGGGCGGTTGTCGGCCCAAGTCGGTGCGTATCACCTGATGCGCACCCAGGGCGGCCGCGGCGTGCTGATGGGTGGTGTGCCCGGTGTCGAGCCGGCAAACGTCGTCGTGATCGGCGGCGGCACCGCCGGCTACAACGCCGCCCGGGTCGCCGGCGGGATGGGCGCTGCGGTCACGGTGCTCGACGTCAACATCGACAAACTGCAAGGACTCGACACCGTGTTCGGCGCACGGGTGCAGACCCGCTACTCGACCGCCCTGGAGCTCGAGCAGGCCGTCAAGCGTGCCGACCTGGTCATCGGCGCCGTGCTGGTGCCCGGCGCCAAGGCGCCCACGTTGGTGTCCAATTCGCTTGTCGGGCAGATGAAGCCGGGCGCGGTGCTGGTCGACATCGCCATCGACCAGGGCGGCTGCTTCGAGGACTCACATCCGACCACCTACGACGACCCGACGTTCGCCGTCTACGAGACGCTGTTCTACTGCGTGGCCAACATGCCGGCTTCGGTGCCGAAAACATCGACGTTCGCGTTGACCAACGCCACCATGCCCTACGTCATCGAGCTCGCCGACCACGGCTGGCAAGCGGCCTGCCGATCCAATCCCGCACTCGCCAAAGGGCTTTCGACGCACGACGGAACGCTGCTATCCCAGCGCGTGGCCGCCGACCTCGACCTGGCGTTCACCGACCCCGCGGACGTGCTGCTGGCCTGACCCGCAGGTTGCGTGCTAGACAGACGACGTGAGTTCACTCGCCGACGACACCCGCTGGATGGACGCGGTCGACCAGGCCGCCTTGGTGCGAAAAGGCGAGGTGACACCGCTCGAGTTGCTCGACGCGGCCATCGAGCGCATCGAGCGCGTCGACCCCCTCGTCAACGCCGTGGTCATCCGCTGGTTCGATCATGCCCGCGACACTGCCCGAGCGCAGTTGCCCGACGGGCCGTTTCGTGGCGTGCCGTTCCTGATCAAAGACCTGTTCGCCGGCTATGCCGGTCAGCGCATCAGCAACGGCAACCTCGCGTTCAAGAACGCGAAGGTGATCTCGGACGCCGACACCACGTTGGTCAGCCGCTGCCGCCGTGCCGGTTTGGTGATCGCCGGCCGGACCAACAGCCCCGAACTCGGCAGCGTGCCAACGACCGAACCGCTCGCCTGGGGCCCGACGCACAACCCCTGGGACATGAGTCGTTCGCCTGGCGGCTCAAGCGGTGGCGCAGCCGCCGCCGTCGCCAGCGGGATGGTCCCGTTCGCGCACGCCAGCGACGGCGGCGGCTCGATCCGGATTCCCGCCTCGTGTTGCGGGCTGGTCGGCCTGAAGCCGAGCCAGGGCAGGATCTCGCTCGGCCCGATCCGCGACGAAACCGCGCTGTCGGTCGAGCTTTGCGTGAGCCGTAGCGTGCGCGACACAGCGGCGCTGCTCGACGCGGTTCGGGGACCCGCTGTCGGCGACACGGTGATCGCGCCCGCTGCTTCCCGCCCGTACGTCGACGAGGTTGGCGCCGACCCGGGCCGGTTGCGGATCGGCCTGCTCGACCACCATCCGCAAGGCGGCGCCGTCGCACCCGAATGCGCCGCGGCCGCCCGCTCAGTCGGCACGTTGCTCGAATCCTTCGGCCACACAGTCGATCACGCGTGGCCCGCCGCGCTCGAGGATACGTCGTTCATCTCCCGCTTCGGCGCCATGTGGAGCACGAACATCGGCGTGAGCCTGCGGCGGTTCGAAGCACAGCTCGGACGCCCCCTCACTGACGACGAGTTCGAACCGATGAACCGCATCCAGGCCAAGTACGGCGAACACCTGGGCGCCGTCGACTATGCGCTTGCGCTATCGGCCACCACCCAATTCCGCCGGGCGCTGCAGGCCTGGTGGGCCGACGGCTGGGATCTTTTGCTCACGCCGACGGTGGCCGAGCTACCGCTGCCGCTCGGCACCATCGCCAACCACCCCGATCACCCGATGGATGCTCTGGAACGTTCGGGGCAGTTCATTCCGTTCACCCCGCCGTACAACATGAGTGGCCAGCCCGCGATCAACGTGCCGGTTGAGTGGACCGACTCCCGCCTGCCGGTCGGCGTGCAGTTGGTGGCCGCGTACGGACGCGAAGACGTCCTACTCCAAGTGGCGAGTCAACTGGAAGCCGCTAAGCCCTGGGCGCAGCGCAAGCCCCAGCTGTCTTAGACGTCGCCGAGCGTCTTGACGATGTCCTTCGCCGGCCCGACACGCGCGGCCCGGTAAGCCGTTCCCGCCCACAGGTTGGTGCCGTGCGGGTCCTCCACGACGGCCGAGGCCTTGCGGATCGGTGAGGTCATGTGGTTGACCTCGGGATAGCCCAGCGGCGCCACGTCGTCGAACAACCGGGTGAACTCGTTCTCCAAGCCGCGCGCATACCGTCCCGAAAATACCCGAGTGACAATGGTGTTGACGAACTCCGGATGCCGCAGCGCGGCGCGGTGCGCGGCGTTGGTGCCGGCTTCGTCGGACAGCAGCAGCGCGGTGCCGATCTGCGCGGCGACCGCCCCCCTGTTCATCACGGCGGCGACGTCCTCGGGGGTGCCGAGCCCGCCGGCTGCGACCAACGGGACATCATGCGCGCTGCGGATGCGGGCAAGCAACTCGTGCAACGATTCTTTACCGGGGTCCATGTCCGGCGCGAAGGTGCCGCGGTGACCGCCGGCGTTGGGCCCCTGCACGATCAGACCGTCTGCACCGGCGGCGAGCGCCACCCCGGCCTCGTAGGTCGACGTCACGGTGTTGAACAGCAGAATTCCCAGGGCGCCGAACCACCGCATGACGCCTGGTGGCGGCGCGCCGAAGGTGAACGACACCATCTCGGGCCGTAAGTCGGCCACCACTTCGAGCTTTTGTTCCCAGCCGTCGTCGTCACCGAACCGGGGGTAACCTACCTCGACGGCGTAGTGCTCGGCCAGCTCATCGAGCGCCTCCGCGTAGTGGTCCAGCGCGTGCACGTCGGCGACGCTGGGTTGCGGCACAAACAGATTGACGCCCAGCGGGCCGGTGGTCGCGGCGCGCGCGGCGGCGATGTCGTCGGCGAAACGGTCCGCACTCACATAACCGCTGGCCAAAAAACCCAGGCCGCCGGCATTAGACACCGCCGCCGCCAGCGCCGGGGTACCTGGGCCACCCGCCATCGGCGCTCCCACGATTGGCACGTCGAGATCCCAGAACCCCAGTACCATCGCGCTAGCCTGCTATCGACCGAAGCTGCCCCGGCAGCGACCTTTTCGACTGATAGGGGCCGAGAACGGCCACTCCGTACGGATTGGCCAGCAACCGGCGGGCCGTCGCATTAACCTCATCCACGGTGACCTCGTCGAGCTCTTGCAGTGTGTGGTCGATCGTTCGGTGCTCACCGTAGTTGAGTTCGCTGCGGCCGATGCGGTTCATCCGGGAATTCGAGTCCTCCAGGCCGAGCACCAGCCCGCCACGCAGTGAACCTTTGGCGATCCGGCATTCCGCCTCGGTAATGCCATCGCGTGCCACGGTCTCGAGCACCTCGGTAGTGACCCGCGCGACTTCGGCGAAACGCTCGGGCAGACATGCGGCGTAGACCGACAGCGCACCGCTGTCGGAGAACATGTCCACCGACGAGTAGACCGTGTAGGCCAGCCCGCGAGATTCCCGAACCTGTTGGAACAGCCGCGAACTCAAGCCGCCGCCGAGCGCGGTGCTGAGCACAGAGAGCGCCCAGCGATGCTTCCAATGCCGGCCAGGCGTGCGTACTCCCAGACAGACGTGGGTCTGTTCGGCACTGCGGTTGGCCAGCGTCAATTGCGGGCGACCGGCGATCCGGCCGGTGCCCTTGCGCGGCGGCACCGGCCACCGGCCGCTGACCAACCGCGGCCCGAAGTGTTCGCGGACCATGGCCGCCACGTCATCGTGATCCACATTGCCGGCCACCGCGACAACCATCCGTTCGGGTGTGTAGCGCCGCATGTGAAATGAGTGCAGCTGTGCGCGCGTCATCGCCGAGACCGACGCCGCGCTGCCGATGACCGGACGGCCCACCGGGTGGTCACCGAAGAGCGCCGCCAAGAACATGTCGCCCAGCGCGTCCTCAGGGTCGTCGTCGCGCATGGCGATCTCTTCGAGCACCACGTCGCGCTCGAGCTCAACATCGTCGGCGGCGCATCGTCCGTTGAGTACCACGTCGGCGACCAGGTCGACGCCCAGCTCCAAATCGCTGTCGAGCAGATGCGCGTAATAGCAGGTGTGTTCCTTGGCGGTGAACGCGTTCAGCTCACCGCCAACCGCATCCACCGCCTGCGCGATGTCGACAGCTGTGCGCGTCGGGGTGGATTTGAACAGCAGATGCTCGAGGAAGTGCGCCGCGCCGGCCACGGTCGCACCCTCGTCGCGCGATCCGACGCCCACCCAGACCCCGACCGACGCGGAGTGCACCCCGGGCAGGTATTCGGTGACGACTCGCAAGCCCCCGGGCAGGGTGGTGCGACGCAACGCGGAAGACGGCTGGGCGCTGTGGCGGCTACGGCGCAGCGGCTGCGCGCCCGGGCTAACTGCGGGTCGTCGCGGCATCGGCTTCCGAAGGCGACGATGCGGGCTCCGGGGCGGGGCTTGCTGCGTCGCCGTTGCCGGATTCTGCGGCTCCTTCCTCCACGAGCACCAGCGAGATCTTGCCGCGCTTGTCGATGTCGGCGATTTCCACGCGCAACTTGTCGCCGACGGTGACGACGTCCTCGACCCTGGCGACGCGTTTGCCCTTGCCGAGTTTGGAGATATGCACCAACCCGTCGCGGCCGGGCAGCAGCGACACGAACGCACCGAAGTCGGTGGTCTTGACCACCGTTCCGAGGAATCGCTCGCCGGTCTTGGGCAGCTGCGGGTTGGCAATCGCGTTGATCCGGTCGATCGCGGCCTGCGCCGAAGGTCCGTCGACGGCGCCGACGAACACCGTGCCGTCGTCCTCGATGGAGATCTGCGCGCCGGTTTCCTCGGTGATCGCGTTGATGATCTTGCCCTTAGGGCCGATCACCTCGCCGATCTTGTCCACGGGCACCTTGATCGTGGTGACCCGGGGCGCATAGGGGCTCATCTCGTCGGGTTCGTCGATGGCCTCGGCCATCACCTCCAAGATGGTCAGCCGGGCGTCTTTGGCCTGCTCGAGCGCGCCCGCGAGCACCTGCGACGGAATCCCGTCGAGTTTGGTGTCCAGCTGCAGCGCGGTGACGAAGTTCTTGGTACCGGCGCACTTGAAGTCCATGTCCCCGAACGCGTCCTCGGCGCCCAAGATGTCGGTCAGGGTGACAAAGCGGCGCTCGGTGCCCCCGCCCTCGGTCTCTTCAACCTCTATGTCATCGGAGACCAGGCCCATCGCGATGCCGGCGACCGGTGCCTTCAGCGGCACCCCGGCGTTGAGTAACGCCAGCGTCGACGCGCATACCGAGCCCATCGACGTGGAACCGTTGGAGCTCAACGCTTCGGAGACCTGACGGATGGCGTAGGGGAACTCCTCGACGCTGGGCAGCACCGGGATCAGCGCGCGTTCGGCCAGCGCGCCGTGGCCGATCTCGCGCCGCTTGGGTGAGCCCACGCGTCCGGTCTCGCCGGTGGAGAACGGTGGGAAGTTGTAGTGGTGCATGTAGCGCTTGGAGGTCTCCGGGCCCAGCGAGTCGATCTGCTGAGCCATCTTGACCATGTCGAGGGTGGTGACGCCCAGGATCTGGGTTTCGCCGCGCTCGAACAGCGCGCTGCCGTGCGCCCGTGGCACCACCGCGACTTCTGCTGACAGCGCGCGGATGTCGGTGACGCCGCGGCCGTCGATGCGGAAGTGATCGCTCAGGATGCGTTGGCGCACCAGCTTTTTGGTCAGTGCACGAAACGCCGCCCCGACTTCTTTCTCCCGGCCGGCGTAGGTGTCGGCCAGCCGCTGGAGCACCTGAACCTTGATTTCGTCAGTGCGGGCATTGCGCTCGTTCTTGCCGGAGATGGTCAGCGCGGCGGACAGCTCCTCGGTGGCCACCGAGGACACCGAGGAGTACACGTCGTCGCCGTAGTCGGGGAACACGGGGTATTCGGCGGTCGGTTTCGCCGCAGCGTCGGCCAGCTCCTGCTGGGCGCTACACAGCGCCGCGATGAACGGCTTGGCGGCCTCCAGGCCTTGTGCCACAACGCTTTCGGTGGGCGCCTGGGCGCCGCCTGCGACCAGCTCGATGACGTTCTCGGTAGCCTCGGCTTCGACCATCATGATGGCCACGTCGGCGTTGTCACCGGTGCCTGAGACCACCCGCCCGGCGACCACCATGTCGAAGACCGCGCGCTCGGTCTGCTCGACGGTGGGGAACGCGACCCAGGTGCCGTCGATCAGCGCCACTCGCACGCCGCCGACCGGGCCGGAGAACGGCAGGCCCGCCAGCTGGGTGGACGCCGACGCGGCGTTGATGGCCACGACGTCGTAGAGCTCGTTGGGGTCCAGGCTCAGGATCGTCACCACGACCTGGATCTCGTTGCGCAACCCGTCGACGAACGACGGGCGCAGCGGGCGGTCGATGAGCCGGCAGGTCAGGATCGCGTCGGTCGAGGGCCGGCCTTCGCGACGGAAGAACGAGCCGGGGATGCGGCCGGCGGCATACATCCGCTCCTCGACGTCGACGGTCAGCGGAAAGAAGTCGAATTGCTCTTTGGGGGTCTTGCCGGCGGTGGTCGCCGACAGCAGCATGGTCTCGTCGTCGAGGTAGGCGGCGACGGCGCCGGCGGCTTGCTGGGCCAACCGGCCGGTCTCAAATCGGATGGTGCGGGTGCCGAAGCTCCCGTTGTCGATAACGGCGGTCGCTTCGAACACGCCTTCGTCAATTTCAGCTACAGACATGGGTGTCCGTATGGCCTCTCTGGATTTGTTCAACTATTTCGCGTGGTCACGCTAAACCGCGCGGGTTCGGTGACCCTGGATGCAGCGACGGCCATCGATCGAAGCTGCCGACCGGTCCCGATTCGGGAGCCCGGCAGCCACTACCGAAGACCGCGCGACGCAGGTCTCGATATGGGTTTGTGACTCGCTGGAACGGAGCACGCGGATCGCGCACGCCGCACCTGCTCGGGCCGGTACGGCCCAGAACCTCCTCACTCTACACGTCGACCTGGCGATTCCTACCCGCCCAGGGGCCAGCCGGTCGCCGCGACGGGACCGCGACACTTAACGAGTCGCGAAGACGCGCCGACGGGATTGGCAACCGTTTAAGTTTCGGTGAAACACCGCGGTGCGCCGACGGGCAACCGAGGTCAGCGGCGCAGGCCCAGCCGTTCAATCAGTGAGCGGTAGCGCTCCACGTCGATCTGTGCGACGTACTTGAGCAGCCGGCGCCGGCGCCCCACCAGCAGCAGCAGACCGCGGCGTGAGTGGTGGTCGTGCTTATGCACCTTGAGGTGCTCGGTCAGGTCGGCGATCCGCCTGGTCAGCAGGGCGACCTGCGCCTCGGGCGATCCCGTGTCGGTCCCATGCAGGCCGTAAGAGCCCAGGATTTCCTTTTTTTGCTCGGCTGTCAGCGCCACGAAATATCTCCATCAATCGGTCCGCGATCAAATCCAGGCTGCGGCCGCCGCGAACTGCAGCACGCGCCATTTCGTCAGGGAGTCTAACAGCGGCGAACCCGCGGGCCCGAAACGCAGAAGTCAGCGGGTGGAGAGCAGGGCGCGGGCCCGGTCGGTGTCCCTGCCCATCGCGGCCACCAGTTCCGCCACTGATCCGAACTTTTCCTGCCCGCGGATCCGGGCGACAACGTCCAGCGCCACATGCTGTCCGTACAAGTCAGCGCTGGTGTCGAGCACAAACGCCTCCACGGTACGGGTGCGCCCGGAGAACGTCGGATTGGTGCCCACCGAAACCGCGGCCTGGTAGCGCTCGCCCGGCACCACCGCGCCGGTCACCGGCCCGTGGCCGACCACGGTGAACCAGGCGGCATAGACACCGTCGGCCGGAATGGCCGAGTACATCGGCGGGGCCACGTTGGCGGTGGGGAAACCCAGCTCGGTGCCGCGTCCGTCGCCGCGCACCACCACACCTTCGACGCGGTGCGGACGCCCCAGCGCTTCGGCGGCGGCAACCACGTCGCCGGCGTCGACACAGGACCGGATGTACGTCGACGAGAACGTCACGGTTTCGGTGTCAGGGTGCTTGCGCACATGCTCGGAAACCAGCGACATCGATTCCACTGCGAACCCGAATCGCTCGCCGGCGCGACGCAGGGTGTCGACGGTGCCGGCGGCCTTCTTGCCGAAGGTGAAGTTCTCACCCACCACGACTTCCACCACGTGCAGGTCTTCGACCAGCAATTCGTGTACGTAGCGCTCCGGGGTGAGCTTCATGAAGTTCGTGGTGAACGGCATCACCAGAAACACATCGATGCCGAACTCCTCGGCCAGCTCGGCACGTCGGGTCAGCGTCGTCAGCTGAGCCGGGTGACTGCCCGGGAAGACCACTTCCATCGGGTGCGGGTCGAACGTCATCAGCACGGTCGGCACATCGCGGGCCCGACCCGATTTCACCGCGTGTGCGATCAGCTCGGCGTGCCCGCGGTGCAGACCGTCGAATACTCCGATCGTGAGCACGCATCTGCCCCAGTCCGTGGGTATCTCGTCCTGACCACGCCACCGTTGCACAACCGCTAGCCTACGGCGCAAGCTAGCGGCTGATTGTCCGAGAGCCCGTTGTGCGACTCCTCAACGGGCCGCGGGCGGCCCGTGTCGTCGTCGCACGAGCCCCCGATCAAGTGAGGATTGCTTAAACTTCCGTTGTGTGCCCTGACTCTCGCGGCGAAGAGCCCCGCGAGCTCACCGCGGTTGCCCAGGACTACCTGAAAGTCGTCTGGAACGCCCAGGAGTGGTCTCGGAAGAAGGTCAGCACCAAAATGCTGGCCGAGAAGATCGGGGTGTCGGCCAGCACCGCGTCGGAATCCATCCGCAAACTCGCCGAGCAGGGCCTGGTCGACCACGAGAAGTACGGTGCGGTGACGCTGACCGAGTCGGGGCGTCGGGCGGCGCTGGCGATGGTGCGCCGCCACCGACTGCTGGAAGCCTTCCTGGTCGAAGAGCTCGGTTACAGCTGGGACGAAGTGCACGACGAGGCCGAGGTGCTCGAGCACGCGGTGTCCGACCGGCTGGTGGCACGCATCGACGCCAAGCTGGGTTTCCCGCAGCGCGATCCACACGGTGACCCGATCCCGGGCTCCGACGGGCAAGTGCCCACGCCACCGGCCCGCCAGCTATGGTCATGCGCCGACGGCGACACCGGCACCGTGGCGCGGATATCCGACAAAGACCCCGAGATGCTGCGCTACTTCGACAGCGTCGGGATCAGCCTCGACTCGCGGCTGCGGGTGCTGACCCGGCGCGAATTCGCCGGGATGATCTCGATTGCGGTCGAATCGGCTGACTGCGCACCCACCACGGTCGATCTCGGAAGCCCCGCCGCACAAGCGATTTGGATGGTAGCGCAGTAGCCCTAGCTGTTTCCGCCCGCGATCGCGCGAGCGTGATGGGCATCCCGGGTGGCTTCTTCGACGTGTGCTAGTGTCCTGCGCCTATAATTCGTTTCATGAGTCGTTGGATGGACTGGAGGATCTGTTCAGCGGTTTTGGTCCGCACGAATGGTTTTGGGTTGTCATTCCAGTTGGCCACCCAGGCGCGGATGTCTTTTTCCAGGGTCTGCACGTTGCGGTGGTCGCCACGTTCGATCAGTTGGCGGGTGAGTTCGGCGAACCACCGCTCAACTTGGTTGGTCCAGCTGGAATAGGTTGGCGTGTAGTGCATGTGGAAGCGGGGGCGCTTGTCCAGCCAGGCCGTGACGGTGGGCGCTTTAGGGGCGCCGTAGTTGTCGCAGACCAGGTGCACGTCCAAGTCGGCGGGGACCTCGGTGTCGATCTTTGCCATGAACTTCTCGAATTCCACCGCGCGGTGGCGGCGGTGCAGCGAGGAGATGCGACTTGCTCAAGCCCGACCGCTTGGCCATCGATGCGCGTGACCAGTGCGTGGCATTGTCCGGGGTGGACTCCAGGGTGGCCACGACCACCTCTTCGACCTGCTCGGCGGCGATCGTGGCTGGCCGGCCCGGGCGCGGTTCGTCGACCAATCCATCGCAGCGCGCTTCGACGAACCGGGCCCGCCACTTACCCACCGTTGGTTGCGACACGTGCTCTTGGGCGGCGACCTTCTCACCAACGGCGTCGATTTCCTGTCTACCGGCCTCCATCCGTTAAGTCTCTGAGCGCCCGCCAGCCCGGCTCAGCGCGACGACGTTGCCGGCAGAGCGACGCCAGCGATCTCGCGCAAATGCACACACGCGCGCTCCCATCGCCGCCGCGCACGCTCAGAATCTCGGTCGACAAGGCTGGCAACAAGGATTCCCCGCAGTGCGTCCATCGCGGTGTAGACGATGTTGCGGAGCTGCTTTTGCGCGGGGTGCTCCGGCGGCAACTGGGCGATCGCGGCAGCACCGTCGCCCAAGGTGCGCGGACCTCGTCGACCGGCGCACCATGACTCGGTTACGGTGTGGGCATGCTCGTTGCGCTGCGGCGCCACCAGATTGTGGCGGGGTCTTTTCTGCTGCTGATCGGCGTGCTCGCGGGGTGCGGCCATAGCGGCAGCTCAAGCGCACCAGCGGCGACGAGTTCGGCTAAAGCGACGTGGTCGCCGCCGCCGGTGGCACCGCCTGACCCCCAGACCCTGCTCAGCGCGGGCGCCACCGCCGTGGCGCAAGTCGCGCACAGCGTGCTGAGTTTTATCGAAACCGAGCAAAGCCAGGCATGGCGGGTGCGTGTGGTGGCGCCCGACGGCGCCGAACAGCAGCTGGACATCAGCTCCAACGGGACGACGGTGTTGGTGGGACCGACTTCCCGGGACAACAGCGGCGCCGACACCGCAGCCCGCCGCGCTCGGGTGATGGCCGCGCATCTGGACTACCGGGCCGCCGTCAAGAAGATGCTTGACGCCGTGCCCAGCGGATCCATCACCTATCTGAGCCTGGCCGACACCGACGGAGCCACCTGCTGGGAAGCCGATGTCTGGGACACGAATCTCCTCGAGCACAAAGTCGCCGTCAACGCGACGACCGGCGCGGTGCTGCACAACAAGCAGATCTAGCCGGCGAAGCCCGTCAACGCCGCGTGCGGCCGCAGCACGTGGGTCTTGAGTTCGCCGGCGTCTCACCGCCGATCGGCCCGGCGGACAACGTAGGCCCGCCCTGACGCCGAGTGGATCACAAGGTGGCCGGCCGGATCACGACCACCGACTTGGTCGTCGGGCCGTCGTCGCGCAGCAGCGCGATCACCCGGCCGTTTGCGTCGTGGGCGGCGTAGACGCCGTCGATGCCGGCCGGGCTGAGGCGCCGGCCGTTGGCGGCCGCGTCGGCCTGCTCGGCGGTCAGCGCGCGGCGGGCAAACAGCTGCAGGCACGCCTGGTCGAGGGTCAAGCTCAGCTCCGGCCGCTCGGCCAGCGCGTCGAGCGAGCGTGCCTGGTCCACACCGAACCGTCCCACATGGGTGCGCCGCAACGCGGTCAGGTGACCGCCGACCGCCAGCGCGCCGCCCAGGTCGCGGGCCAGGGCGCGGATGTAGGTTCCCGACGAACAGTCCACCGCGACATCGAGATCGATCACGCCGCTCCCGCGGCGTAGGGCCAGCATCTCGAACCGGTCGATGCGCACCGGCCGCGCGGCCAGCTCGACGGCCTGACCCTCTCGGGCGAGCTTGTAGGCGCGCTGGCCGCCGACCTTGACGGCGCTGACCGCCGACGGCACCTGCATGATGTCGCCGCGCAACCCGGCGATCGCGGCGACGATAGCCGAGTCGGTCAGGTGCTCTGTTGAAACCTGTTGCAGCAGTTGGCCTTCAGCGTCATCCGTCGAGGTGGTCCGACCGAGTCGGATGGTGGCCGCATACGACTTCGACGCGCCGGTGAGCAACCCCAGGATCTTGGTGGCGCGCTCGATCCCGATCACCAGCACGCCGGTGGCCATCGGGTCCAGCGTTCCGGCGTGACCGACCCGGCGGGTGCCGAAGATGCGTCGGCACCGCCCGACAACGTCGTGGCTGGTCATCCCGGCCGGTTTGTCGACGATGACGAGGCCGGCAGTCATAGCACGATCGCCGTGAGCACCAATTCCCGTTCCACCGACCACCGTCCGGCCAGTTTCGTCAGCGGCGGGCCCGAGAGTGTGGCGCCGTCGATCAGGATGACCGATTCGAAAGTGCCGGTGGCGCCGGCGCCGTCGACCCCGAAGGTGATGTGCGCGTCCTCGAAGCCGAGCCAGCGTTTGGTCAGCGGGAACCACGCCTTGTACGTTGCCTCCTTGGCGCAGAATAGGATTCGGTCCCAATGCACACTGGCCGGCATGCCGGCCATATCGCCGCGCTCTTCCGGAAGGCTGATCGCGTCGAGCACGCCGTGCGGCAGCACGTCATGCGGCTCGGCGTCGACGCCCACCGAACGCACCACCGCACCCCGGCCGACCACCGCGCCACGGAAGCCCGCACAGTGGGTAAGGCTGCCCACCACCTCGTCGGGCCAGCATGGTTCGCCTTTCTCCCCCTTGAGGATCGGTACCGGGGGTAACCCGAGTTCGGCTAATGCCAGCCGAGCGCAGTGGCGCACGGTGATGAACTCGTTGCGCCGCTTGGCCACCGACCGCGCGATCAACGGCTCCTCTTCGGGCATCGGCGCCAGCCCGGGCGGGTCAGAATACAATTCGGCAGCTGCCAAGGCCCTGCTGCCGGGCAGCACCGACGACAGCAATGTGCTCAGCGTCATCGTGATTGCCGCTGGCGCAGTCGTTCTCGGAACTGCTGCGCCTGCGCTCGCATCTCTTCGGTGATGACGAAATGACCGCCGAAGTCGTTGAGATAGCCGGGCGCATAGTGCGGGTCGGGCAGCACTTGGCGCAACCAGCTGAACGGTTTGCGCCGCCGCCATTCCCGCGGGTAACCCACCGACACCTCTTCGAAGCGGACACCGTCGTACCAGGTGGTGCGCGGGATGTGCAGATGACCGTAGACCGAGCAGATCGCGTTGTAGCGGGTGTGCCAGTCGGCGGTCCCAGTGGTTCCGCACCACAGCGAGAACTCCGGGTAGAACAGCGAATCGCAGGGCTGACGCACCATCGGGAAATGGTTGACCAGCACCGTCGGCGTCATCCAGTCCAGGTCTTCGAGTCGCTTGCGGCTGGCGGCCAGGCGATCGCGACACCACGCGTCGCGGGTCGGGTATGGCTCGGGTGACAGCAGGTACTCGTCGGTGGCCACCACGTTGCGTTCGCGCGCAATCGCGAGCCCCTCGGCTTTGCTGGCCGCGCCCGCCGGCAAGAACGTGTAGTCGTAGAGCACGAACAGCGGGACGATGGTGGCCGGCCCGCCGCGATCGGTCCACACCGGAAACGGGTGTTCGGGGGTCACGATCCCCATTTCGTCGCACATGTCGACCAGGTAGTCGTAGCGGGCGCGGCCACCGAGCTGCTTTGGGTCCTTGTTGGTGGTCCACAGCTCGTGGTTGCCGGGCACCCAGATCACCTTGGCGAATCGTCGCCGCAGCAGATCCAGCGCCCAGCGGATCTCGTCGGTGCGGTCGGCGACATCACCGGCGACGATCAGCCAGTCGTCCGGCGACGACGGATACAGCGATTCGGCGACGGGCTTGTTGCCGCTGTGCCCGGTGTGCAGGTCGGAGATCGCCCAGAGGGTCGGCTGCCTGGCGGTCTGCTCTGATGCCACGACTCCCCAGCCTAACGGGCGCGGGGATGCATGCTGCGCCGCAGGATTAGAACAGGTTCTCGTTTTACCCTGTGATCGCGCGGATGCGACTTGTAAACTGGAACCTCAAGCCCACCTATCACAGCAGCTACTGGTACTTCTCCTGCATGGTGATCTTCAAGACCAGCTGCGGGGTCATCCAGCAGTCGCTGTTCTACTCGACGGTCTACTCCAGCCCCGAGGTCGACTGCCCGTCCACCAACCTGCAGCGGGCAAACGAGCTTTCGCCGTGCTACAAGTTCTGACCCGCGTCCGCCGCTGCGGCCATAACCTGATCTTGTGACTTCTCCATCCGCCGCCACGTCCACGCGACTTGCGGGGTCGACGCTGCGCTCACTTACCAGGGACCTTGCCGGCCGCGCCCTTGGACGGATGTTGCGCCTGCCGGCTCGGACCAGCGGCTACACGGTCAGCCGCGTCACGATTCCGATGCGCGACGGCGTCGAATTGGTGGCCGACCACTACGTGCCCGCCGGAGAACCCGTCGGCACCCTGCTGCTGCGCGGACCGTATGGCCGTGGGTTTCCGTTCTCGCTGTTGTACGGGGCGCTGTACGCCGCCCGCGGCTACCACGTGCTGATGCAAAGCGTGCGGGGGACGTTCGACTCGGGCGGGACGTTCGCCCCGATGGCGCACGAAGCGGCCGACGGCGCCGACACCGTCGCATGGCTGCGGCGCCAGCCGTGGTTCACCGGCCGCTTCGCCACCATCGGGATTTCCTACCTCGGCTTCACCCAGTGGGCGCTGTTGCAGGATCCGCCGCCCGAGTTGGCCGCGGCCGTCATCACCGCCGGCCCCCACGATTTCAGCGAATCGGCGTGGGGCACGGGCTCATTCACCGTCAACGACTTCCTCGGCTGGAGCTACCTGGTGGCCCACCAGGAAGATCCCGGGCGGATCCGCGGAGCCATCCGCCAGATACGGGCGCGGAAAAGTGTGATACGCGCCACCGGTGAGTTACCTCTGGGTGCGGCCGGCCGGAAGTTGCTGGGTGCCCGCGCGCCGTGGTGGGAGTCGTGGCTGGACCATCCTGATGACAACGAAAGGTTCTGGTCGGCAATGCGATTCGGCGCCGCGCTCGACCGGGCAGAGGTGCCGGTGCTGCTCATCGGCGGATGGCAAGACCTGTTCCTGCAGCAGACCTTGCAGCAATATCGGCGTCTTCGCGACCGCGGCGTCGACGTAGCCCTCACGATGGGCCCATGGACACATACCCAGCTGCTTTTCCAGGGTCTGCGGACCATCGCCCAAGAATCACAGGGCTGGCTGGACACCCACCTCGGCGGTCGCCCCGGTAAACCGCGACCCGCCAGAGTCCACTTCCACGTCGCCGGCGAAGGCTGGCGCGATGCCGCCGACTGGCCGCCGGCCACCACCGAGCGAGCGCTGTACCTGCAGCCCGGCGGCGATCTGACCGACACGCCGCCGACATCGTCCGCGGTGGCCTCGGTGAGTTTCCGCTACGACCCCGCCGACCCGACACCCACCATCGGCGGCCGACTGCTGTCGCCGGACGGTGGATACCGCGACGACACCGCGCTGGCCGCCCGCAGCGACGTGCTCAGCTTCACCAGCGACGTGCTGACCGAAGATCTGTGCGTGATCGGCAACCCGGTCGCTGAATTGGCGCATACCTGCGACAACCCCCACGCCGACGTGTTCGCTCGGATCAGCGAAGTCGACGCTAAAGGCCGTTCCCGCAATGTCAGCGACGGCTATCGGCGGCTAACCGACACGACCGACTCGGTCAGGCTCGAGCTCGACGCGATCGCTCACCGGTTCGGCGCCGGAGCACGCATCCGCGTGCTGATCGCCGGCGGCAGTCATCCCCGCTATGCCCGTAACCTCGGTACCGGTGAGCCAACGGCCACCGGCGCACAGCTCAAGCCCTCGACCCATGAGCTGCACTTCGGCGCCTCCCGGGTGCTACTGCCGGTCGAGCGCGCCTAGCCGATGGGCATCGTCGACAAATAGGCAAGCGGCGCAACACAACTCCATTGGCGTCCATTGGCGGTCGTCAACGGCTGCGAACGCCGGAGCGGAAGTCACCGCGTTCACCCGTCGCTGCGGCACGCCGGGCGCACCGGCATTGGTGCGCGTTTCCGTAGCCGGCGAGACGACTGAGCTGGGCACGCTCGGGGGGCGGCCGGACGGCGCTGTGCTGGTCGACCAGTCGTCATCCGACGGCGGCACGAACGCGGTCGGCGACGTCTCGCAGTGCCGCCTCGTCGTGCACCGGCGTACCCAGCGACGGCGTGACCGGCAACTGCACCCAGCTGGTGCAGCCGGCGTAGTCGGGAATCCGGGGCAGTTCTACCGGTTCGACCAGCGGTATCGCCTGCACGACGAGCACCGCCAACCGGTGCCGGGGACGAAAGTCCAGCCGGTCCTCACGCACCGACGCGGCCGTCCAGATGTGTAGATCCGCGATCGCCTCGAGGTTATCGGGTCGGTTGACCGGCAGTGCCGCAACAACTTTCGCCGCCGCCCGCACCACGAATCGGTCGCCGGTGCTGTCGGGAGCCGCGGCCGTAAGCAAGTGCTGAAATTCTGGCCGGACCCGCTCGGCGTGGCTGTGCGCGACCGTCGGGAACAGCAGGAACTCGCGGGCGGCCACCTCGAAACGCTTTTCACCGATCCCGCCCTTACGCAACAGCACCCACTGCTGGCCGTCCAGCATCGCGTGCACCACCGCGCTCCACTCCTTGAGCGCGGGCACGGTGGCGGTTTGGGTCATCTGATCGCCAGCCGACGCAACGGCGGGTCGGCCTTCGGAGGTTGGCGGCGCGGCGATCTCCTCGGCGGTCGCCGGCGGCTCGAGTCCGCGCAACTCGGTGACGTTTCGGCACATCCCTCAACGATAGGAGCGACCCGGCTGCTACCACACAGTGACCGGACGCGGATACCGGTGGTTGCGCAGCCGTTGATCCTTGGTCACCAGAGGCCAGCCGTGTTCGACGGCGGTGGCGTAGATCAACCGGTCGGCCGGATCGCCGGGAAACCCGGACGGCAACGACGCTGCCGTGGCGGCGACGGCGGGAGTGATGCCGATCGTGCGGACGTGCTCGGCCAGCTGCGCAAGCCAGGATCGCAGCGGAATCGTCGTCTGGATACGCTCGTGCTCGGCGAGCCACGCCAACTCGTACCAGCTGATGGCGGCGACGGCGAGCTCGTCGGCCTGCTCGATGGCCCGGCTGGCGGTGGGACTCAGGCGCCGAGGCTCCGCCGCCCACCAGTGGATCACGTGCGAGTCGAGCACCACCGTGGTCATGAGCGCCGCTCCGCATCGCCGCCGACGCGCGTCACGAGGCGTTCCAGGACTGACCGGTGGTGAATAGCTCGTCGTCATCGGCGGCCGTCATCGCAACCCCAGCCAACCGGCCCTTGAGTGCGTGTGGCCCGGTCGCTGCCACCAGTCGGGCCACCGTCCGGCCGTGTTTGGTGATCTCGATTTCCTCGCCGTCGGCGACGTCGTCGAGCAGAGCAAGGATCTTCGCCTTCACCTCAGTAGCGGTCATTTTTCTGGTCATACGGGTATTCTACTGGTCCGCACCGGGTGACTGGCTACCGTAATGTACCAGCCGCTCTCCACAAACTAGGTACCATCACCAACCTGCGCGGTACCATCTACCTATGGCGCTCAACATCAAAGACCCCGAGCTGGTCCGCCTCGCCGAAGAACTCGCCGCGCGCATGGGCCACAACAACAAGACCAGGGCCATCCGGGACGCGCTCTCCGCCCAACTCTCGCTCCTGGAAGCCCAGCACGGCGACCGCGCCACCCATCTCCTCGACGTCATGCGCACCGAGATTTGGCCCCTCCTCCCGCCCCAACCGCCGATCACCAAGGACGAACGAGAGCAAATCCTGGGCTACGACCCCGAGATCGGAGCCTGACCCGTGATCGTCGACTCCTCCGCGCTCATCGCCCTCATCCAGAACGAACCGGCCGCCGAGCAGGTTGCCACGGTCCTCGCCGGCGCCCGCAGCCCGGTCATCAGCGCCGCCACCCTCACCGAAACCCTGATCGTGCTCACCGCCCGACGCGGCCCCGTCGCACGCACCGTCTTCGACCGCCTCAGAACCGAAATCAACCTGGGCATAGCCCAATACACCGCCGAACACGCCTACGCCGCCCACCGCGCCTACCTACAGTTCGGCCGCGCCCGCCATCCAGCGGGACTTAACTTCGGCGACTGCATGAGCTACGCCACCGCCGAGCTCGCCCACGAACCGCTCCTGGCCACCGGCAACGACTTCCCGCAAACCGACCTCGAGTTCAGTGACGGCATCGTCGGCTACTGGCCCACGCCAAGCACTACCGACTAACGGATTTGTTCGGGATGCTGAAACCGCCGGGATGTCCCTATCGGGCAACACATTGCCAAGCGTCGGCGAACAACTCCATTCCCACATCCAGCGCGTCGGCGCTGGCCAACACCGACGCGCACTGCTGTAGATCCAGGCGAGCGCGCAAAGTGGCGTCCGGGTCACTGGTTAGGCACCCGCGGCCGGGTCCGGGAAGGTCGCTGGGCAGCGGGCGGGCCCGCAGATCGGCCACAGGGCAGGTCACGGTGTCGCGGCCTGCCGCTCACCGTGCCAGGCCGCCCATAGCTGTGCGTAAAGCCCGCCACGACCCAGCAGTTCGGTGTGCGAGCCGTCTTCGATGATGCGGCCGTGCTGCATCACCAACACCCGATCCGCGTCCTCGGCGCTGTGCAGGCGGTGCGCAATCGAGATGACGGTGCGCCCGGCGAGCAGGGTGGACAACGAGCGCTCCAGGCCGCGGGCCAGACGTGGGTCGAGCTGCGAGGTGGCTTCGTCGAGGGCTTCCCCAGCGGATGCAACACCTGCTGGCCCCGCATACGAACGCCGTCAAAGCCCGCCGCGCGGCCTACCGGCAGTCGAATCGAGGCCACCGTCGATGAGCGCGTCGAGCAGCAACGCTTCATCGACCAACACCTCAGCCGCGACCAGGATCGTGAGCAAGGCATCGATTACGGGCTCGAATTCTGATCGTGCGATCAGAACCTTGACGCCTCGATCACAAGCTTCCTGAGCGAATCCATGGCCGGGTTGAGCAACCCTCCTTGGGCAGAAGCGCTGTCGCCGACGATCACGAAGTGCACGGTCTTCCCGTGATCCTGCACAACGCGTCCTCGGTAGCGGTGGTCACCAACAGCTCCCGGCTGATCCGCTGCCGTCTCGACTAAACCGCGCCTGGCCGGGCTCAGCAGCCGCAGTCCTGGCCGCGCCAGGATTGGACGCCTTGCCAGACTGCGGCGGCGGCGATGCCCAACCCGATGACGGGGTCGAGCCACCAGCCGCCGGGCCAGCTCGCGGTGACGGCGAGTCCTGCCAGGACCGCGGCGGCCTGGGCGGCGCATAGGTAGTTCTGGGCGCCTTCGCCTGCGGTGGCGGCCGAGCGGCGGATATCCGTTGCAGTCTGCGCTCATCGCCTTGGGGCTGCGGTCGGCGAGAATTGCCGGGGGAATTGTTGGCGTCTTCGTCTTGCGTCGCGCCGCTCAACTGGTACCGTTCCTTAACGGGGCCTTAACGGGGCCTGAGACCAGCAGGTCATGTCGTGAGCGGACGGAAAAGGGGAGCGAGCAATGGCGGGTCAGCATTCGAAGCGGGATCGCCGGTCGGGCAAAGACAGGGCCCGTCGTCGTCGGATGGCGCGGATCGCCGGGCTGGGCAGCGGCGCCGGGGCGTTTTTGGCGTTGGGGTTGGGCCCGCTGGCGGGCGCGCCGAGCGCGCACGCCGACCCGCTGACCGGTTGGATCGATCTGATCGTCGACCCGGCGATGAGTTCGCTGGCCGGTTCGGTGAACGTCTTCGACCCCTCGACGCTGGACGCCGCGCTGGCCCCGCTGGGCAGTGTGAGCGGGTGGGAGTCGGCGATCGGCGACCTGTCCGGTGTTTCCGGCTCGGCGCTGGCGCTGCCCGACACCGGCGCCGCGGCGGCCTCGGCGAGCGACCCTTCCTCCTCGTTCCTGCAGGGGTTGGACCAAGACTTCGCGTCGATGTTCGGCGGCAACCAGGACTCGGCCGCGGCCGCGTCGAACGGCCTGCCCGTCTGCGGCACCGGCTTCGCCGACTTGTTCTGTGACGGCGCCAACGGCGTCGGCGGCCACTCGCTGACCGCGGCCGACGGCGGCAACGGCGGTTTGATCCTCGGCAACGGCGGCAACGGCGCCACCGACGCGGCCGGCGTCGGCGGCACCGGCGGCAACGCCGGACTGTGGGGCGGCGACGGCGGCAACGGCGGCAACGGCGCGGACATCACCACCGTCGGCGGCACCGGAACGGCCGGCACGACCGGCCTCGCCGGCGGGGCCGGTTCGGCCGGCGGCGTCGGCAACGCCGGCGGCGACGGCGGGGCCGGCGGCAGCGCGGGCTTGTTCGACTTCCTCGGCGACGGCGGCAACGGCGGCGACGGCGGGGTCGGCGGGGTCGGTGGGGCCGGCGGCACCGGCGGCGCGGGCAGTCTGACGATCGGCGGTGACGGCGGGGTCGGCGGCGAAGGCGGGGCCGGCGGGGCCGGCGGCGCCGCCGGAACCGGCGGCCTGTTCGGCACCGGTGGCACTGCCGGCACCGCCGGGGTCGGCGGCGAAGGCGGGGCCGGCGGGGCCGGCGGTGACGGCTTGGTGACCGGCGGGGCCGGCGGCGACGGCGGGGTCGGCGGCACCGGCGGGAACGTGACGGCCGGCATCGGCGGCACCGGCGGCACCGGCGGGACCGGCGGCGACGGCGGCACCGGCTTCGGCGGCGTTGCGAAGGGCGATCCCGGCGCCCCCGGTGTCGCCGGCACAACACCCACCGACACCACCGGCGGGGCCGGCGGTGACGGCGGCAACGGCGGGGCCGGCGGGTTCGAGTTGACCGGTTAGTGACGGCGGCGGCAGCCTTATCGACACCAACGTTGGTGGGGGCGCTGACGGCCTGACCATCACCGTCGGCACCCCCACCAACCGGTGACAGCCTGGTCAACGTCGGCCTCGGCGGTGCCACCCGTCCTCGGCGTCGGCGCCCAGTGGCAACGGCCTCGACGCCGACTTGCTCGGCTTAAAGCTGGGCTTGTGATCGAGTGGCATCGGATAGCTGGATTTCCAGCGTGGGCGCTGGCGACGCCCTTGCGGGGCCGGGTTCAGCAACAGAACGAACGAATCCGAGTGTTTTCCTGATTCCGCGAGCTCGAGCGCGCCGGACTCGGATCAAGCGGCTAGCTGCGCCTAGCGCGCCAACTCGACGACATCGAGGGCTACGACTTCGTGCTTATTGACTGCCCGCCCGCGTTGGGCGGGTTAACGACAGCGGCGCTGGCGGCCACCGATTACGTGTCGGCGATCCTCAAGGCCGGGCCCGATGAAGTCCTCGATGCCCCGCCGCCGTCGCCGCCGCGAGCAGCCGCCCGGCCGCGGCGGCCAGGCTGTCGGTGTCCACCTTCAACGGCTCGCCCACGAACTGCACCCTTTCTGGATGGGCACACGGTTAGCGCGCGAGATTGCACCTCGGTCGGCGGCAGCGCGCTGGCCCGGTGGGTAGTCTTGCCGGCGATGGAGGAGGCGCTGCTGCGGCTGCTGGCCGACATCGACCCTGCGCCGGGTGCGGTGCTGTGCTGGATCGTCGACGGAACCTGGCCGCCCCAACCCGTCCGGCCGCACCGCGGCGTAGCCGCCCCGGCGCCCCAGACATCACACCTCTTGCACTCTGGGCCGCTTATAGCGATAGCCACGTCAGCGGCAGAAAGCCGACCAACGCGGCCGCCACTGGCCGGCCCGGCCAAGCTCAACGCGCCGAGCCGGCCGACCACCGCGGTGTCGAGAAGCAAGTGGAGCGGCTCGGCGGCGAGCACACCCAGCGCCGGCAGGGCCAGCTGCGTGATTTGTCGGCCACCCGCCTGCGGTGGGCCCGGCCCGGTCACCGCTGATTACCCGTTCGACGAGCGCGCGCAGACTGCCAGGACTTATCGGCGTGTCGCGTACAAACGCGCACACTCGCGCAAAGAGAGCCCGGTCACCCTAGAGCGGCACGCAGCGAAGCCACCACCTCGTCGGTCGAACCGGTGGCCGAGTAGCCCGCGGCCAGTTTGTGACCGCCGCCGCCGAATGCCGAAGCGACGGCAGCCAGATCGACACCGGCTTTTGCCCGCATCGACACCGACCACTGCTGCGGCTCGATCTCCTTGAACACCGCCGCGACCTCGGCCTCCTCGGTGGTGCGGACGATGTCGACGATGCTCTCCACTTCTTCGGAGCGCGCGCTGATCAGTTCCTGGTTTCCGACAACCGCGTACACCAGGCCGCGACCCGCCAATGCGTCGGGCACCACCTGCGCGCAACCCAGCACCCGGGACAGCATCGTCAGCCACCGGAACGGATGGGTGTCCATCAGCGATCGGCTGATCGCCGCGTTGTCGATGCCCAGCTCGACCAGCCGGGCGGCCAACCGATATGCGCGCGCACTGGCCCACCGGAACGATCCGGTATCGGTGATCAGCCCCGCGTAAAGGCAATGCGCCACTTCGATGTCGATCGGCTGGCCCCATGCGTCGAGGAGCTCGGCGACCAGCATCGTGGTGGAGTCCGCCGCCGGGTCAACGAGGTTGACGGTGCCGAACAGCTGATTCGACGCGTGGTGGTCGATCACAAGCAGCTCTTGGGCGCTAGCCGCCATTTCCCGCAGGTCTCCCAGCCGGTTGATGCTCGGAATATCCGCGGTGACAACCAGGTCGACATCGCGACGCATGGCATGCGGATCGACCAGAAGCTGACCGCCGGGCAGCGACCGCAAAGACTCCGGAAGCGCTGCCGGCGCGGCGAAGCTGACCTCGACGGCTTTGCCGCACCGATCCAGCACTAGGGCCAGCCCCAGCCCCGCGCCGATCGTGTCGGCGTCGGGATAGACATGGCAGACGACACCGACCGTGGCGGCGGCCGACAGCACCTCGGCGGCCCCGACAGCGTCCACCCGACGCCCCGTGGCCGCTGATTTAGTCTTCGAGTTGATCGTCGTCACCGGCATCTCCCACTGCAGGGTCCGATTGCCCGCTCCGGTATGGATCGGGCTCTCCCGCCGGCTTGGCGCCTTCGCGAACCCGAGCCACATCGGCGTCGGCAGCGCGTGCGCGTGCCAGCAACTGTTCCATCCGTTGCACGGAGTCAGACACCGTGTCGCGGGTGAACGTCAGCGTGGGCGTGAACCGCACGCCGGTGCCGGCCCCGACCTTGGTGCGCAGCACACCTTTGGCGCGTTCCAGCGCCGCTGCCGCGCCGGCGTAATCGGGGGCGTCATCCAACGTCGACCCCATCACCGTGTAGTACAGCGTCGCGTCGTGCAGATCGCCGGACAACTTGGTGTCGAGGATGGTGACACCGGCCAGTCCGGGATCCTTGATCCGGTACTCGATTGCCGAGGCGACGATCATGGTGATCCGCTTGGCCAGCCGGCGGGCCCGGGCCGGGTCAGCCATGCCGGGTGTTGGGGTTGTCCGGACTCATCTTCAGGAGCGTTCCTTCTGGACCAGCTCGTAGGTTTCGATGATGTCGCCTTCTTTGATGTCGGAGTAGCTCAGCGTCAGACCGCATTCGTAGCCGTCGCGGACCTCGGTGACGTCGTCCTTCTCCCGTCGCAGTGACTGTACGGTCAAGTTCTCAGAGACCACGATGTTGTCCCGCAGCAGCCGGGCCTTGGCGTTGCGGCGCAGCACGCCCGAAGTGACCAAACAACCGGCGATCAAACCCACCTTCGAGGAGCGGAACAGCGCGCGGATCTCCGCACGACCCAGCTGGTTCTCCTCGTAGATCGGCTTGAGCATGCCGCGCAGCGCCTTCTCGACCTCGTCGATCGCCTGGTAGATCACCGAGTAGTAGCGGACTTCCACGCCTTCGCGGTTGGCGAGCTCAGTCGCTTTGCCCTCGGCACGCACGTTGAAGCCGATGATCACCGCGTCGGACGCCGACGCCAGGTTGACGTTGGTCTCGGTGATGCCGCCGACGCCGCGGTCGATGACGCGCAGTTCCACCTCGTCATCGACCACGATTCCCAGCAAGGCCTCTTCCAGCGCCTCGACGGTGCCGGCGTTGTCGCCCTTGAGGATCAGGTTCAGCTGGCTGGTTTCCTTCAACGCCGAGTCCAGGTCCTCCAGGCTGATTCGCTTGCGCGAGCGCGCCGCCAGGGCGTTGCGCTTGCGCGCGCTGCGCCGGTCGGCGATCTGGCGGGCGATGCGGTCCTCGTCGACGACGAGAAAGTTGTCGCCGGCGCCGGGCACCGACGTGAAGCCGATGACCTGGACCGGTCGCGACGGCAGCGCCTCTTCGACGTCGTCGCCAAATTCGTCCAGCATCCGGCGGACCCGGCCGTAGGCGTCGCCGGCTACCACCGAGTCGCCGACGTGCAGCGTGCCGCGCTGCACCAGCACGGTGGCCACCGGGCCGCGACCGCGGTCCAGGTGCGCCTCGATCGCCACACCCTGGGCTTCCATGTCGGGGTTGGCACGCAAATCCAGTGCGGCGTCAGCGGTCAGCAGCACCGCCTCTTCCAGCGCCTCGATGTTGGTGCCCTGCTTGGCGGAGATGTCCACGAACATGGTGTCGCCACCGAAATCTTCGGCAACCAGGCCATATTCGGTGAGCTGGGAGCGGATCTTGGCCGGGTCGGCGCCCTCCTTGTCGATCTTGTTGACCGCCACCACGATCGGCACATCGGCCGCCTGGGCGTGGTTGATGGCCTCCACCGTCTGCGGCATCACGCCGTCGTCGGCAGCGACCACCAGGATCGCGATGTCGGTGGCCTTGGCGCCACGGGCACGCATCGCGGTGAACGCTTCGTGACCAGGGGTGTCGATGAAGGTGATCAGTCGCTCGGCGCCGTCGAGGTCGACCGCCACCTGGTAAGCACCGATGTGCTGGGTGATCCCGCCGGCCTCGCCCTCGCGGACGCTGGCATTGCGGATGGTGTCCAGCAGCCGGGTTTTACCGTGGTCGACGTGACCCATCACGGTCACCACCGGCGGACGGGTCTGCAGGTCTTCCTCGCCCCCGGTGTCTTCGCCGTAGGAGAGGTCAAATGACTCCAGCAGTTCGCGGTCTTCGTCCTCAGGGCTGACGACCTGGACGTTGTAGTTCATCTCGCTGCCCAGCAATGCGAGCGTCTCGTCGCCGACCGACTGTGTGGCCGTCACCATCTCGCCGAGGTTGAACAGCGCCTGCACCAGCGCGGCCGGGTTGGCGTCGACCTTCTCGGCGAAATCCGAGAGCGACGCGCCGCGGGCCAGCCTGATGGTCTCGCCATTGCCGTGCGGCAAGCGCACGCCGCCGACGACTGGCGCCTGCATGTTCTCGTACTCGGCGCGTTTGGCCCGCTTGGACTTGCGACCGCGCCGCGGCGCTCCGCCGGGACGGCCGAACGCACCGGCAGCGCCACCACGCTGGCCGGGACGGCCGCCGCCTCCACCCGGACGGCCGCGGTAACCGCCGCCAGCGGGCGGGGCACCGACGCCGCCGCCGCCTCCGCCGCGGTAGTTGCCACCACCGCCGCTGGGGCGGCCTGTGGTCGGGGCGCCCGGCCGGCCACCGGGGCCCGGGCGGGGTCCGCCGGGACGCGGCGGCCGACCTGGTCCACCAACGCCGCCACCTGGGCGCGGCGGCATGCTGCCGGGCGAAGCGCCGGGGCGTGAGGCGCCGGGACGGGGCGCCTGCGGACGCGGAATTGGTCGGTCCACCGGTTGCGCCGATGAAAACGGGTTATTGCCGACGCGCGGGGTGCGAGCCGCCGGCCTGGGAGCCGGGCGTGGGCCGGGAGTAGGTGCGGGGCGGCTCGGAGTCGGCGACGGCCCAGCCTGCGGCTGTTCCGGAGCCGGGGCAGGCGGCGCGGACTCCGGCGGCGCCGCCGGCGCGGACGGCTTGGGAGCCGCGGGTTTTCTCACCGCGGGGGGCGCTGCATATTTGACGGCGCCTTTGGCGGCAGCCGCGCCGTTGCCGGCGGTCTTTTCCCGCGCGGGCCTGCCACCGCCGAACGACTCGCGCAGCCGACGCGCGACCGGCGCTTCTACCGTCGACGATGCGGATTTGACGAATTCACCCTGCTCGCTGAGCCGGGCGAGAACTTCTTTGCTGGTAACACCGAGTTCCTTAGCTAACTCGTGTACGCGCGCCTTGCCTGCCACTACATCTCCTGTCTATGAGGCAACAGCGGAGGTAGGCCGCGCCTCGGGTACTAGCTGTAACGCATCGGGGTGGGAGTCATCGGGACTTCACGGTGTGCTCATGTTCTTTGCTACCTGTTCTGTTGGCGGGATGATCGGACGTGTCGAGGGACTCGACATGCTCGACCAGCGCTGACGCGTCCGATGCACCGGTGATCCGCAACGCTCGCGCGAGCGCTCGCCGCCGGATCGCTTCATGTGCGCACTTCGGAGTGGGATGCAGCCATGCACCCCGCCCCGGAAGATTACCTGCTGGGTCAACGGTCACGACACATTTACCGTTCCCGCTCGACACAGCCACCACTCGAAGCAGTTCGACGGCCAACTCTCGCTTTCGGCAACCGACACATGTCCGCACCGGTCCTTCGATGCGTCGATGCGCGGAGGCCAAAGTCGCGCGCTGGATCACGGCTTAGTTTACCCACACCCAACTGGTGACCTGTACCACCCGCGACCGGGCTAGACCGACCGCCCGCCTCCTCCTCATCGCGCTACGCGCTCTGCATCGTCGCCGGGCTAGACCGACCGCCCGCCTCCTCCTCATCGCGCTACGCGCTCTGCATCGTCGCCGGGCTAGACCGATTGCCCGCCTCCTCCTCATCGCGCTACGCGCTCTGCATCGTCGCCGGGCTAGCGATCGTGCGCCATGCCGTGAGTGGCGCCGTGCCCGGGATGGTCTGCGGGCTGGTCGGGCGAATCACCGCGGATGTCGATCCGCCATCCGGTGAGCCGGGCCGCTAGCCGCGCGTTCTGGCCCTCTTTGCCGATGGCCAGCGACAGCTGAAAGTCGGGCACCACGACCCGCGCCGCCCGGGCGTTCTGGTCGATGACCGTCACCGAAAATACCTTGGCCGGTGATAACGCGTTGGCGACGAACCGGGCCGGGTCCTCGTCGTAGTCGATGATGTCGATCTTCTCCCCGGACAGCTCGCTCATCACGTTGCGTACCCGCTGACCCATCGGGCCGATGCAGGCGCCCTTGGCGTTCAGGCCCGAAACCCGGGACGCGACCGCGATCTTCGAACGGTGGCCGGCTTCGCGCGCGACCGCGACAATCTCCACCGACCCGTCGGCTATCTCGGGGACTTCCAGCGAAAACAGTTTGCGCACCAAGTTGGGATGGGTGCGCGACAATGTGATCACTGGTTCGCGGGCACCGCGGCTGACGCCCACCACATAGCAGCGCAGCCGTTCACCATGCTCATAAACCTCACCGGGAACCTGTTCGGCGGCTGGGATCACGCCCTCGGACCCCTTGGTCTCGCTGCCTATTCGAACGACGACGAAACCGCGGGCGTTGGCCCGGTTATCTCGTTGCACCACACCGGCAACGATCTCGCCCTCGCGAGTGCAGAACTCGCCGAATGTGCGCTCGTTCTCGGCGTCGCGGAGCCGCTGCAGCATGACCTGCCGTGCGGTCGTGGCCGCAACCCGCCCGAAACCCTCCGGGGTGTCCTCCCATTCAGACAGCACATTGCCGTCTTCGTCGACCTCGCGAGCGAAAACTTGGACTGCACCGGTTTTGCGGTCGATCTCGATGCGCGCGTCCGGCTGATGGCCCTCGGTGTGCCGGTATGCGCTCAGCACCGCGGCCTTGACGTCTTCGAGCAGGTCGTCGAACGAGATTCCTCGTTCCACGACGATCGCGTGCAGAGCCGCCATGTCGATATTCATGTGGGGCCCTCCGCACTACGGTCGGCGGCCGCCAGCTCAAGTTCTCGTCGCGAAGGAGGCGCAAACTCAACCTGGACAACAGCTTTTACGATCTCCCCGATTGACACCGGGCGCACCGTCCAGTCGCGGCGCTGATCGTCGCGGACCACCACCAGCAGCGTGTTGTCGGATATCTCGCCGACTCGACCGGTGACGATCGTTTTATCGGCCAGGGCTATTTCGACTTTGCGGCCCCGCGCCCGGCGAAAGTGCTTCTCGCTGGTCAGCGGGCGGTCCACCCCGGGCGAGCTGACTTCGAGCAGATAGCGACCCGCAGTGCAATCGAGCGCATCCAACAGGGCCGACGCCGAACGGGACAGCTCAGCGACCGTGTCCAGGTCAAGTGGAGTGTCGCCATCGGCGATGACCGTTATCCGCGGCGGGCGGGCTCCCGGATCGATGACAACGTCTTCAATTTCGTAGCCTGCACGCGCGAACTCACCATCGAGTAGATCGATCACTTGTGTCTGTGACGGTAGCCTGCTGGCCACGGCGGGATCCTCATCTTGAGTTGTCCGGTCAGGCGGCTCCGCGGCTGGCAGTGATGCACGTTCCCGGTGAGCCAGCCATCAACGATACGCCAGGAAACCGGTATCAGCCGTGATGGCAGGATGTTGTTGTGCCACGCACGCTGCCCGCAGTAGGGCCCGTCAGACCGGTTTTCGGCAGGCGAGGGATGCTGGCCGCCGGCGCCGCGCTCGCCGTGTTCGCGATGGCCGGCTCGGCCTGCAGTTCGCCGCCCGCTCCGCCCGCGGTCGACGAGCTCGAATCGCAATTGATGCTGGCCCGGCGCGACAGCGAGCTGGCGGCCGCGGCGGCCGCGGCGGCAGCCAACCCGGTCAACGCCGCATTGACCGAGGTCGCCGCCGAACGCACTCAACACGCGCGGGCGCTGGCCACCGAGATCGCCCGCCTCGCCGTCAACCCGACGTCGACGTCGGGTCAGACCACCAGCCCGACACCCCCCACGTCAGCTGCGGCGGCGCCACCACCGACATTGTCGGATGTGATCAATTCCTTGCGCGGGTCCGCGGCCAGCGCCAGTCACGTGGCGATGACGTCCTCGGGTTATCGGGCGGGCCTGCTCGGCTCGATCGCCGCCGCGTGCACAGCCTCGTACAGCGTTGCGTTGGTGTTCGGCGGATCGGCGTCATGACATCGGCGGAGGCGTTACCGGCCGACTCGGCACTGTGCGCTGCGCTGGCGACCGAATACGCCGTCATCTACGGCTACGGCATCGTGTCTGCGCACTGCGAACCCGACGTCAACAGCCTGGTCTCTTATTCGCTGAGTCAGCATCGGCAGCGTCGCGACCAGGTGATTGCCACACTCGGCGGCCGCTCGGTGGCCCCCCCGGTGGCCGCGGTGGGCTACCAGTTGCCGATGCCGGTCAACAACCCAACCGATGCGAACCGGCTGGCCGTGCGGATGGAGAAGGACACCGAGGTGGCCTGGCGCGCGGTGATCGAACAGGCTCAGACGCCGCAGGACCGCCAGTTCGCCGTGACCGCGCTAACTCAAAGCGCGGTGCTGGCCGCCCGCTGGAACCAGGTGTCGGGCACCGACCCGATCACCACGGCGTTCCCCGGCGGCGACTAGCAGTAGCGCCGAGCAGACGCAGAATCGCACGCGGAAGGCCTGCGCAATGCGACTCTGCGTCTGCTCGGCCGGCTGAGGCTAGCCCCCCGATACCGCAACCCTGATGTCGGTGGCGAGCCCGGCGCCGATCGCCAGGTCGCGGGTCTCGCCGGTGAACCGATTACGCAACTCGACCGTCCCGTCCGCCCAGCCGCGGCCCACCACGACGATCCAGGGCACACCGAGCAACTCGGCATCCTTGAACTTCACCCCGGGCGAGGCCGGCCGGTCGTCGAGCAGCACCTCAATGCCCAGCCGGTCCAGATCGGCGGCCAGCGCGGTGGCCCCGCCGCGCGCCTGCGCATCCTTGTTGGCGATCACCACATGCACGTCGAAGGGCGCGACCTCGGCCGGCCAGCGCAGCCCCAGCTCGTCGTGGTGCTGTTCGGCGATGACCGCCACCAGCCGCGACACCCCGAGGCCGTAGGAGCCCATGGTCAGCCGCACCGGCTTGCCGTCCTCGCCGAGTACGTCGACGGTGAAGGCGTCGGTGTATTTACGGCCGAGCTGGAAGATGTGAGCGACCTCGATGCCGCGAGCTGATACCAGAGTTCCGGCGCCGTCCGGAGACGGATCGCCGTCGCGGATTTCGGCGGCCTCGATGGTGCCGTCGGCGGTGAAGTCGCGGCCGGCGACCAGCCCGACGACGTGGCGCCCCGGCTTGTCGGCGCCGGTGATCCAGCTGGTGCCATCCACTACCCGCGGGTCGACGAGATAGCGAACGCCGTTGTCCTGCAACGCCTTCGGGCCGATATATCCCTTCACCAGAAACGGATACCTGGCGAAGTCGGCATCGTCAAGCAGCGTGTATTCGGCCGGTTCCAGCGCCGCGCCTAACCGCTTGTCGTCGACCGCACGGTCGCCCGGCACCCCAACGGCCAGCAGCTCCCAGTCCCCGCCCGGTCGGCGCACCTTGAGCAGCACATTCTTCAGGGTGTCGGCCGCGGTGACCGTGCGGCCCAGGTCGGCGCCGTTGGCCCACTCGACCAGGGTCGCGATGGTCGGGGTGTCACCGGTGTCGTGGACCACCGCCTCGGGCAGGCCGTCGACCGGCCGGGCCTCGGGGCGAGCGGTGACCACGGCCTCGACGTTAGCCGCGTACCCGGACTCCAGGCAGCGAACGAAGGTGTCCTCACCAACCGTGCTTTCGGCCAGGAACTCCTCGGAAGCGCTGCCGCCCATGGCCCCCGACACCGCCGACACGATGACGTAACGCACCGTGAGCCGCTCAAAGATGCGCTGATAGGCCTCTCGGTGTGCCTGGTAGGCGTTCTTGAGCCCGGCATCGTCGATGTCGAAGGAGTAGGAGTCCTTCATCACGAACTCGCGTACCCGCAGAATGCCGGCCCGAGGCCGCGCCTCGTCGCGGTACTTGATCTGGACCTGGTAGAGCACCAGCGGAAAGTCTTTGTAGGAACTGTACTCCCCTTTCACCGTGAGGGCGAAGATTTCTTCGTGGGTCGGGGCGAGTAGGTAGTCATTGCCGCGGCGGTCTTTCAACCGAAAAATGCTGTCGCCGTATTCGGTCCAGCGGTTGGTCGTCTCGTAAGGCGCACGCGGCAGCAGCGCCGGGAAGAGGATCTCCTGCCCGCCGATCGCGTTCATCTCTTCCCGCACGACGCGTTCGATGTTGCGCAGCACCCGCAGCCCCAGGGGCAGCCAGGTGTACAGGCCGGGCGCGATCGGTCGGATGTAGCCGGCCCGGATCAACAGCTTGTGGCTGGCAACTTCGGCGTCGGCGGGGGCGTCGCGCAGCGTGCGCAAGAACAGCTCGGACATCCGGGTGATCACAGCGCGACAGCCTAGCGGCGAGTGCGAGCGCGGCTGCCAGCCGGGCGAGGCGGGTCGCCGCCACCAATCACGGTGGGCCTGTGTATCCGCCAAATTGCAGTCAGGGCTGCTTTCCGCGGCAGATCACGACCCTGACTGCAATCTCACGAACGCCGAACTACAGCTCGCCGGCGTCGATCGCCTCCTTGACTTCCTGCGCGCGGGCCACCTGCGCGGCGCTGTAGCCGATGAGCAGAGAGACTCCACCGACGACAACGGCCACGCCGGCCATCCACAGCAGACCGTAGGTGTAGCCGTGGTCGAGCGCACGCAGCTGTGCCTTGTTCATGAATTTGACCGGGCCGGTTGTGCCACCCAGGTACAGCGTGCGCGACGTGATGACGGCCTGGATGACCGCCAAAACCACCGGGCCGCCGAGTTGCTGCAGCATCAGCGTGATCGCGGAGGTGGGTCCGATCCGGTCGAAGCCGACGCCGGCGATCGCCGAGAGCGCCAGCGGGATGATGATCATCCCGATCCCGATCCCGCCGACGGTGATCAGCACCACCAAGTCGAGGTAGGGCATGCCGCCGTCGAGCGTCGAACCGTAGATCATCGCGCCCAGCAGCAGGATCCCGCCGCTGATCACCACGACCCGCGGCGGGAACCACGACACCAGCTGCGAGGAGCCAGCCATGCCGATGCCCAGCGCGATCGCGAACGGGATAAAGCCGACACCGGCTCGCAGCGCGCTGTAGCCCATGATGTCCTGCACGTACAGCCCGATCGTGACGGTCAGGGTAAACAGCACGCCGCCGCCCAGGAAGATGGCCACGAAGGTGGCCAGCCGGTTGCGGTCGAAGAACAGGTCGAACGGGACGATCGGGTTCTCGGCGGTGCGCTCAATCATGGCGAACGCGATAAATGCAGCCAGGGCCACCGCGCCGGAACCGATGGTGGTAGCCGAGATCCAGCCCCTCTCGGGTCCCATCGAGAACGCGAAGACGGCGGCGGTACAGGTCAAGGTGGCCAGCACCGCTCCGGTGGCGTCCAGCTTCATCCGCTCCCGGTTGGTCTCCCGCAGCGTGGTGCGGGACAGGTAGAGCATCACCAGCCCGATCGGCACGTTGACCAGGAACGCCAAGCGCCACGACACCTCCGTCAGCGCACCGCCGACCACCAAGCCCATCACCGAGCCGACGCCGGTCATCGCGCCGAACACCGCCATCGCGGCGTTGCGCGCCGGCCCCTTGGGGAAGGTGGTAGCCACCAGCGCCAAGCCGGTCGGCGAGGCGATCGCGGCGCCGATGCCCTGCAGCAACCGGGCGGTGACCAGGGTGAAGTCGTCCCATGCGACACCGCACAGCGCGGAGGCGATGGTGAACAGCGCGACGCCGACGACGAAGGTGCGCTTGCGGCCGATGGTGTCGCCCAGGCGGCCGCCGAGCAGCATCAGTCCCCCGAAGGTCAGCACGTAGGCGGTGATCACCCAGCTCCGCCCGGCATCCGAGAGGCCGAGCTCGTTCTGGATCTTAGGAAGCGCGACGATCGCGATGGTGCCGTCCATCGTCGCCATCAACTGCATCCCGCCGATCGCGATGACTGCAGCGATGAACCTCCACGAGAGCAGCCACGTCGGATAAGATCTGCTCGCGGAATTCACGGCGGTTTTAGCGGCGTGCACTGGGGGCATATGGACTTCTCGCTCCGAGGGTTCAGACGTCCATTCGTGGACAGCCCGCTCTGCGTCGTTGAGAGCCGTCATAAGAACTTACCCTACAGTAGTCTTAGGAATCTTTTAAGCGCCGAATCCCGCTACCGTGCCGATCACGATGATCGCCGGGGGTCGAATTCCCTCTGAACGTATTTTTTCCGGTACGTCAGCGAGGGTGGCCCGCAAAACGTGCGCTGCGGCCGTCGTTCCCTGTTGGACCACCAGCACCGGCGTTTCCGCAGGTCGGCCGCCTTTCAGCAGGACCTCGGCGAAAAGCTCGACGCGCTCCACCGCCATCAGCAAAACGATGGTGCCCGACATCGCCGCTAATGCGTCCCAATTCACTAACGATTCGGGGTGCCCTGGCGCAAGGTGGCCGCTGACCACCACGAATTCGTGATTCGCGCCGCGGTGAGTGACCGGAACACCCACTGACGCGGGTACTGCTATGGCGCTCGTCACACCGGGCACGACCGTCACCGGAACGCCGGCCTCGACGCACGCCAGCACTTCCTCGTATCCGCGGGCGAACACGAACGGATCGCCCCCCTTGAGGCGCACCACAAACCGTCCGGCGCGGGCGTGGGAGATCATGACCTCGTTGATGGCGTTCTGCGCCATCGCCCGTCCGTAGGGAATCTTGGCGGCGTCGATCACCTCGACGTGAGGGGGGAGCTCGGCGAGCAGCTCCGGGGGCGCCAGCCGGTCGGCGACGACGACGTCGGCCTGGGCGAGCAGACGCCGGCCGCGGACAGTGATCAGTTCCGGATCGCCGGGGCCCCCGCCGACCAGCGCCACCCCGCCATGCACGACGTCGCTGCTCTCGACGCTTTCGCCGGTGATGACCCCCCGCTGGAGCGCCTCGCGGATCGCCGAGCGGATCGCGGCGGAGCGGCGGTGCTCGCCGCCGGCCAAAACTCCCACCGACAGCCCCGCGTAGTCGAACGTAGCCGGGGTCACCGCGCTGCCCTCGACCGCGATATCGGCGCGCACGCAGAAGATTCGGCGCCGGTCAGCCTCGGCGACCACCGCCTCGTTCACCTGCGCGTCGTCGGTGGCCGCGATCGCATACCAGGCACCCGCCAAGTCGCCGTCGCGATACTCCCGCAGCGACAAGGTGATTCCGCTCATCGCCTCGACCGCGCGGGTGGCCGTTCGGGTGATAACGTGGATGCCGGCTCCGCTGGCGATCAGCAACGGAAGTCGGCGCTGAGCCACAGTGCCGCCGCCGACCACGATGACCTTCTTACCGGTCAGCCGCAAGCCGGCCAGATAAGGATCCTCGGGCGACGTCACCCGCCGATTCTAGACTTTGCGGCAGCGTGAGCCACCAAGCGCGCCACCGCATCAGGGGTCGCAGCCGGGTGAGTGTGGAGATACGACGCGTGCACTCCCCCGTGCACCGCGCCATCGCGCACAGCGTCGCTGCGCTGACCCCGATACATCCACGCCGGCTGGTAGCCGCCGCTGAATCTGACCGCGGTGCGGTGGAATTCGTGTCCGACCACCCGCTGGCCGGCACGGTAGGGAACCGAATCGGCCACCGCCACCGCGTCGCGATAGCCCAGCGTGAGCTGTTCGGTGAACGAGGCCGATCCGGCCAGCACGTCGCACATCGGATGCCCGTCGAGCTGGGAAACCAGGTACAGCAGTCCAGCGCATTCGGCCTGGATCGGCGCACCGGCGGCAGCCAGTGCGTTGATCTGCCGGCGGGCCATGTCATTGCCGGACAGCTCGGCGGCGAACTGCTCGGGGAATCCGCCGGGCAGCAACACCGCATCGGTACCGTCGGGCAGCGGGTCGACGAGCGGGTCGAACTCCGTGACGTCCGCGCCGCATGCCCGCACGAGTTCGGCATGTTCGGGGTAGCCGAAGCTGAACGCCTTCCCGCTGGCCAGCGCCACGTTGACCGGCGCTGCGACCGGTTGGCCCGCGGCGGTCGACGGGTCCCACGCCGGATCGGTGACAAGGCTTCGGGCGAGCCGCGATACTGCGCGCAGATCGACGTGGCGGGCGATCAGCGTCGTCATCGCCTCGACCGCGGCATCAGCCCGCCGCTCGTACTCGACAGCGGTCACCAGGCCCAGATACCTTGACGGCACTTCTAGTTCATCGCGGCGCGGAATCGCGCCCAGCACCGGGACACCGGCCTGCTCGCACGCCTGCCGCAACACCTGCTCATGGCGCGCCGAACCCACCCGGTTGAGAATGACACCGGCGATGCGCGTCGCGCTGTCGAACGTCGAAAACCCATGCAGCAGCGCGGCGATGCTGTGGCTTTGGCCCCGGGCATCCACCACCAGGATGACCGGGAGGCCCAGCAGACCAGCGACATGCGCGGAGGACCCGGATGCCGGTATGCGCGCTTGCGCGTCGATGCGGCCGTCGAAAAGACCCATCACCCCTTCGATCACGGCGATGTCGGCACCTGCGGCGCCGTGCGCGTACAGCGGCCCAATCAGCTTCTCCCCGACCAGGACTGGGTCCAAGTTGCGGCTGACGCGCCCGGCGGCCAGCGCGTGATATCCCGGGTCGACGAAGTCCGGGCCGACCTTGAAAGGCGCGACGGCATGGCCTGCCTGTCGCAGCGCGCCGATCAGCCCCGTCGCGACGGTGGTTTTTCCGCTGCCCGACGCGGGCGCGGCGACCATGACGGCGGGGACACTCACGCTCTGCCCCACGTGCGTGAGCGCGCGCAAAATGACAGTCGCGGCGGCGTGTCGGCGTACAAACACGCGCGCTCGCGGCAACGTGGGGTCACCATTCGATGCCCTTCTGCCCTTTGCGGCCGGCATCCATCGGGTGCTTGACCTTGGTCATCTCGGTGACCAGATCGGCGACTTCGAGCAGACGCGGCGGAGCGTCACGACCGGTGATCACCACATGCTGATTGCCCGGTCGCGTCAGCAGGGTTTCCGCCACCTCGTCGACGTCGATCCAGCCCCACTTCAGCGGATAGGTGAACTCGTCGAGCACGTAGAAGTCGTGCTGCGCAGCGGCCAGCCGACGGCTGATCTCGGCCCAGCCGTCGGCGGCCGCCGCGGCATGGTCGTCGCCGCCGCCGGTCTTACGCGTCCAGGACCAGCCGGCGCCCATCTTCTGCCATTCCACCGGGCCACCCAGCCCGTGCTCCTCGTGCAGTCGCCCCAGCTGGTGGAACGCCGCCTCCTCGCCGACCTTCCACCTGGCGCTCTTGACGAACTGGAACACCGCGACGCTCAAGCCCGAATTCCATGCCCGCAACGCCATTCCGAAGGCGGCCGTCGACTTTCCTTTGCCGGTACCCGTGTGCACTGCCAGCACCGGCACGTTGCGTCGGGCCCGGGTGGTCAGGCCGTCGTCGGGGACGGAAAGCGGACGGCCCTGCGGCATGAGCGCTTACCTCTCGGCGATTCAGGCCGCGCTGCGCACGACATAGGTCAGATGATCGGCTCGCAAGTGCTCGAGCCGCACCGACGGCGCACCCAGCTGCGCCGCCAGCTGCTGGGCCAGCCCAAGCCGCACATACGACGTTTCACAATCGACGACGACCGCGGCGGCGCCTTCGGCGACGATGAGCGCCGCCGCAGACCCGCTGCGGCCCAACGGGTCCCGTCCCGCGTTGGCCCGGCCGTCGGTGAGCACCACCACCAAGGCGCGCCGCGACCGGTCACGGACCTTCTCGCGGACCACCAGTTCGCGTGCGGCGAGCAGACCTTCCGCGAGCGGCGTTTGGCCGCCGGTGTCAAAACGCGACAGCCGGCGCGCCGCGATGTGCGCCGATGCCGTCGGCGGCAGCAGCAGCTGCGCGTCCTGCCCGCGGAAGGTGATCACGGCGACCTTGTCGCGGCGCTGATAGGCGTCGCGCAACAGCGACAACGTGGCGCCGCTGACTGCGGCCATCCGGTCGCGGGCCGCCATCGATCCCGATGCGTCGACGACGAAGATGACCAGGTTGCCCTCGCGGCCTTCCCGTACCGCTCGGCGGACATCGCCGGGCCCTAGCCGCAGTCGCCCGGCCCCCTCGGCGCGCCCAGCGGCGGCCAACACCGTGGCGAACAGATGCAGGCCGTACCCGGCCGTATCGTCTTCGGTGGCGGCCACCGCGGCACCGGTTGCGTTGCGGGCCCGCGACCGACGCCCCGGCGCACCCGCGCCCACGCCGGGCACCGTCAGCGCGCGGGTGCGAAACGTCGCCGACGGTGACGCACTGGGCCTCGATGTTTGTGGGCGCGACGAATTCAGCTGCGGCTCAGCATCGTTCATGCCTTGTCCGGCGCCGGGCGGGTCAGGTTCGGGATCGGGGTCATCGGGCGGCCCGGCCAGGTCCGGGTCGGCGGCGGCTAACGCCGCGTCGAGTTGGCCCGGGTCGATTCCGGGATCGTCGAACGGGTCGCGGCGGCGGCGGTGCGGCAGCGCCAACTCGGCTGCCACCCGGATATCGTCTTCGCCCACCGTGTCACGGCCACACCAGGCGGCGTGCGCAACCGCGGTCCGGGCGATCACCAGGTCAGCGCGCATGCCATCGACGTCGAACGCGGCGCACAGCGCAGCGATCCGCCGTAACTCCTTGTCCGGCAACGTCACACCGCCGACAAGCCGGCGCGCGGAGGCGATCCGGCGGGCCAGCTCGGCGTCGTCGGCGGCGTAGCGCTGCGCGAAAGCGTCCGGGTCGGCCTCGTAATCCATTCGCTGCCGGACAACCTGGCTCCGCACATCGACGTCGCGAGACGCATGCACGTCGACGGTGAGCCCGAACCGGTCCAGCAGCTGCGGGCGCAGCTCGCCTTCTTCGGGATTCATCGTGCCGATCAAGACAAACCGTGCCTCGTGCGAATGCGAAATCCCGTCGCGCTCAACATGCACCCGCCCCATCGCGGCGGCATCCAGCAGCAAATCGACCAGGTGGTCGGGCAGCAGGTTGACCTCGTCGACATAGAGCACACCGCCGTGGGCGCGGGCCAGCAGCCCCGGTGAAAACGCGTGCTCGCCGTCGCGCAATACCCGCTGCAGATCCAGCGAACCGACCACCCGGTCCTCGGTGGCGCCGATCGGGAGCTCGACCAGACGCGCGTCGGCCGAGCCATCCGCCGTCGACAGCAGCGCGGCCAGGCCACGCACGGCCGTCGACTTGGCGGTGCCCTTCTCGCCACGGATCAGCACGCCACCGACCTCCGGGCGCACCGCACACAAAATCAGCGCCAGCCGCAGCTGGTCGTGGCCGACGATCGCGCTGAACGGGTACGTTTTCACAGCTGCCCCGCGAAACCCGGTTTGACCATCGGCACGTGCGGAACGCCGTCGTCGACGAAGTCGTCGCCGTCCCGGACGAATCCGTGCTGGGCATACATGTCCGTCAAATAGGTCTGCGCGTCGATGCGGCAAGGATAGTCGCCGACCTCGGCCAGCGCCGCGTCAAGCAGCCGAGTGGTGTGGCCCTGACCGCGCACACTGCGTTCGGTGCACAACCGCCCAAGCCGAAATGCCTTCTTCCCGCCCGCGTGTTCTTCCATCAACCGCAGGGTGCAGATCACCGCGCCGTCGGGGGCTTGCAGCCAAAAATGCCGGGTTTCGGCGAGCAGATCACGCCCGTCCAATTCGGGATAGGGGCGGGCCTGTTCCACCACGAAGACCTCCACTCTCAGCTTGAGCAGCGCGTAAAGTGTCGCAACGTCAAGGTCTTTGGCCCACGCGCGGTGCAACGTCGCAGTCATGCGCGTCGCTGCTCCTCACCGCTTGGCGCTGCATCGTCGCGGACGCGGGTCATGACGCGCCCGCCGGGTCGTCCAGCCGCAGCGCCTTGGCGCCCCATGACCACACCTCTTCGAACAGCCCCGGTTCCTCGCAGAGGGTGGCTCCTAACGACGGCACCATGTCTTTGAGGGTAGGCAGCCACGCCTGATACCGGCCGGGAAAGCAGCGGGCCAACACGTCGAGCATCGCCGACACCGCCGTCGAGGCCCCCGGTGACGCTCCCAGCAGACCGGCGATGCTGCCGTCGGCGGCACTTAGCACCGTGGTGTCGAATTCGAGTTCCCCACGTCTGCGCTTGGTGGGCCGAATCACCTGCACCCGCTGACCGGCCGTCGTCAGCTCCCAATCGGAATCCACTGCGCTGGGCACGAATTCGCGCAGCCAACGGACCCGGTCGGAATGCGAAAGCCGCAGCTGGCCGATCAAGTAGTTGACCAGTTTCCTCTGTGTGACGCCGACGCTGATCATGACCGCCAGGTTGCCCGGCCTGATGGAGCGGGGCAGATCGGTGATATGGCCGTGCTTGAGGAATTTCGGCGACCACCCGGCGAAGGGCCCGAACAGCAGCCAGGGCTTGTCGTTGACAATCCGCGCGTCGAGATGTGCCGCCGTCATCGCCGGCGCGCCGACCGCGGGTAAGCCGTAGACCTTCGCCCGGTGCCCAGCGGCGATCGCGGGTCTGCCGCTGCGCAAAAACTTGCCGGCGATCGGGAAACCGCCGAATCCCTTGGCTTCTGCGATGCCGGACTTCTGCAGCAGCGGCAACGCCTGCCCGCCGCCACCGACGAACACGAATTTGGCGGTCAGCTTGCGGTTTTCGCCGGTGTGGCGGTTGCGAACGGTCAGCGTCCAGCTGCCGTCATGCTGACGGGACAGGTTGCGCACCTCGTGACCGAACAACGCCGCCGTCCCGTTGCGCACGCAAAAGCCGATGAGTTGCCGGCACAGGGCACCGAAGTCGACGTCGGTGCCATCGGCGGCCCAATCCAGCGCGAACGGTTCGGAAAAGTCGCGTTTGGCGGCCATCAACGGCAGCCGGCGGGCGAACTCGTCGGCGTCGTCGATCCATTCGCTGCGAGCAAACAGTGGATTAGGCGCCAACGCCTCGCGGCGGCGGCGCAGATAGTCGACACGATCGGCGCCCTGCACAAAGCTGACATGCGGAACCGGGCGCAGAAAGCCGCGCACATCCGACAGGATGCCGTTTTCGGCCGCATAAGCCCAGAACTGACGGGTGAGCTGGAATCGCTCGTTGACGCGCACCGCTTTGCTGACGTCGACCGAGCCGTCCGGCTGCTGGGGTGTGTAAAACAGCTCGCAGAGCCCGGAATGTCCAGTGCCTGCGTTATTCCACGCGTCGCTGCTCTCGGCCCCGGCCGCGTCCAGCCGCTCCACCAAAGTGATCGACCACCCGGGCTCCAGCCGCCGCAACAACACGCTCAGGGTGGCGCTCATGATGCCCGCCCCGACCAACACCACATCGGCCTTCGCGGTTGCCGCTGGGTCTGACACCGGGTTGCTGGTCCTTACCTGCTCGCGTGAACGGGCCGCATTCCACCCTATCCCGCGGCGACGGATTCAACACCGGTGTCGCCGCCTATGCCGCCCGCATCATCCTGATGGCCCTAGGATGCGCTCCAATCCGCGACGTGCCCGAGGACGTCCATGCCGCCCTGCGTTCGAAGGCCGCTGCGGTCGGGCTCTCCCTGTCGGAGTACATGCTGCGGGAAGCAACCCGGGTGGCTGAGCGCCCAGCCATCGCCGATGTGTTGCGCCGCAACGAACGACGGGAATGGGGTGTGGCGCCCGGCGAGGCGGTCGCCGTCGGTCGCTGCGACTCGCCCGTTTCCGAATCCACCTCGCCCGATACGAGGCAAGTATTGAGCAGCCGGTGCCGAGTAGCTTGTGCACGGACGGCGGCAACGGCTTGCGCTCCGCCGGCCCGGTCGTTTTGGCTCGACCCGGCTGAATCTCGCACGCTTTACGCTGGCGTGCGTGACTGGCTGGCACCCCGACGTCCTACCCGGCTACTGGCAGCTCACCATCCCGTTGGGTGACGATCCCGACGGCGAGGGCGACGTCGTCGCGACCCTGCTGCGCCGTGGTGACGAAGTGAGGACCACCGATGCCGTGCTGGCCGTGCACGGATACACCGACTACTTCTTCCACACCCCGCTCGCCGACCACTTTGCCGACCGCGGATTCGCCTTTTATGCGCTCGACCTGCAGAAGTGCGGGCGGTCGTGGCGGACCGGCCAAACCCCGCACTTCACCACCGACCTGGCCCGCTACGACGCCGAACTCGACCGCGCGCTCGCGGTGATCGGCGAGCAGACCGGTCCGGCGCGGGTGCTGGTGTACGGCCATTCCGCCGGCGGGTTGATCGTGTCGCTGTGGCTGGACCGGTTGCGTCGGAGACGCAGCAGCAGTGGCGCGTCCGCACGCGCCGGCGTGACGGGACTGGTGCTCAACAGCCCGTTCCTGGATCTGCCCGGCCCGGCAGTGCTGCGCTGGCCGACGACGACAGCCTTGATCGCCGCGATCGCCTGCACCGGCGTTAAGCGGGTCGCCCGCTCCCCGAGCGAAAATGCCGGTGGTTACGGCGCCAGCCTGCACCGCGACTACTACGGCGAGTTCGACTACAACCTGCAGTGGAAACCGCTGGGCGGCTTCCCCATCACCTTCGGCTGGCTGCGCGCGATCCAGCGTGGCCTGGCGCGGCTGCACCGCGGGCTCGACGTCGGCGTGCCGAACCTGATCTTGCGGTCAGATCGCAGCGTGCCGGAAACCGCGGACCCAATCGCTTTGCAATGCGGTGACGCGGTTCTCAACGTGGCACATATCGCCCGCTGGGCCGGCTGCATCGGCAACCACAGCACCATCGTTCCGGTGACCGACGCCAAGCACGACGTGTTCTTGTCGATGCCGCAGCCGCGGAAGGTAGCCTACCGACAGCTGGACACTTGGCTTGATGACTACCTGGGTGCCACCTCCAACGTCACGTCCGAAAGCGGTTGAGGGAGCAGACAGATGGAGACCTACGACCTCGCGATTATCGGAACCGGCTCGGGCAACAGCATTCTCGACGAACGCTACGCCGGCAAACGAGTCGCGATCTGCGAACAGGGAACATTCGGCGGAACCTGCCTGAACGTCGGATGCATCCCCACCAAGATGTTCGTCTACGCCGCCGAAGTCGCCGAGATCATCCGGGCTGCGGCCCGTTACGGCATCGACGCGCACATCGACCGGGTGCGCTGGGACGACATCGTCTCGCGCGTCTTCGGGCGCATCGACCCGATCGCGATCGGCGGTGAGGACTATCGACGAGCCTCACCCAATGTTGACGTCTACGACCGGCACACCCGATTCGGCACGGTCCAGCCCGACGGTCGGTACCTGCTGCGCACCGACGGCGGCGACGAGTTCACCGCCGAGCAGGTGGTGATTGCCGCTGGCGCGCGACCGATGATCCCGCCGGCCGTCGTCGAATGCGGAGTCCGCTACTACACCAGTGACACCGTCATGCGGGTACCCGAGTTGCCCGCGCACCTGGTGATCGTCGGGGGCGGTTTTGTGGCAGCCGAATTCGCGCACATCTTCTCCGCACTGGGCGTCCGGATCACCCTGGTGATCCGCGGCGGCGCCCTGTTACGCCACCTCGATGACACGCTGTGCGAAAGGTTTACCCGCATCGCATCGACCAAATGGGAACTGCGCACCCACCGCAACCTCATCGGCGCCCAGCAAGACCGCTCCCGCATCGTGCTCGAACTCGACGACGGTTCGACGCTGAGCACCGACGCGCTGCTAGTGGCGACCGGCCGGCGCCCCAACGGCGATCAGCTGGACGCCGAGCAAGCCGGCATCGAGGTCGACGACGGCCGAATCGTCGTGGATGAATACCAACGAACTTCGGCGCGCAACGTTTTCGCGCTCGGCGATGTGTCGTCGCCCTACGAGCTCAAGCACGTGGCCAACCACGAAGCGCGCGTCGTGCAGCACAATCTGCTTTGCGACTGGGACGACGCCGAGGCGCTGGTCGCCACCGACCACCGCTACGTTCCCGCCGCGGTGTTCACCGATCCGCAGATCGCGACCATCGGGCTGAGTGAAAATGAAGCTGTCGCGAAGGGTTTCGACGTATCATGCGCTATTCAGAATTATGGGGGTGTCGCCTACGGCTGGGCGATGGAGGACAGCACCGGCATCGTCAAACTGGTCGCCGACCGCGGGACCGGGCGACTGCTCGGTGCGCACATCATGGGACACCAGGCATCGTCGATCATTCAGCCGCTGATCCAGGCGATCAGCTTCGGACTGCCTGCCCAGCAGATGGCTCGCGGTCAGTACTGGATTCACCCGGCGCTGCCAGAAGTCGTCGAGAACGCGCTACTCGACCTGTCGTGAGTCCCGCCGGCGGGTTGAGCCTAGGGCGCCGTGGTCGCACTGCCGATCAGCCGAACCACGCCCGGCGCCCCGGATCAGCGGTGGGATCAATCGGAAACACAACCGGCCGCCCGATCCGGGAGCGTGCGCTGCTGCTCGTCATCCAGGCCGGAATACAACATCGCGTAGGCGCGATCCTCCTCGGCCAGCACCGCCCGTGGGTCCCAGTCCTCCCCGATCGCCGCCAGGATGGCAGCCCGGCGGCGCGCGACCCCCGCAGACGGGATGAGCGTAGGCCCGCCGCAGTTTTGCGTGAGAGGCCACTATCGGCGTACGCAGGCGCAGGTGACCCAAACCAACGCCTGGCCACCTGCCCCCGCGCTGTGTTTGGCGGCTGTGAAATCTCGGCGGGCTCCCAGGTGTAGAACAGTGCCTGTGGGCTCTGCTGCCGTCAGTGCGCCGCGGCGGTGATCCGCCGTGCACGAGCTGTCGTTGTGCCAAGCGATTGCCGGTGTGGTCAAGCCATACGCAGACGGCCGCCACGTCGATGTCGTGCGGGTCACGATCGGCGCCCTTCGCCAGGTGGTCCCCGACTCGCTGTCGTTTTGCTGGATGCTGGTCCGAGACTACGAGGACATGCCCGACGCCGAGCTGGAGCTCGAGTTCGTCAACGCCGAAGTGAGCTGCCGCTCCTGCGGCCACCAGTCGACGATCGACTCGCGCTGGTCATTGTTATGCCCGCATTGCGAGAGTGCCGACGTCGAGGTGCTGCACGGCAACGAGTTCTTGGTGACGTCATTGGAGGTCTCGTGAAAGGAATTGGCGATGGGTAGATTTCATCGGCACGACGACGGAACCGCGCATACCCACGACCACGACGATCACAGTGGCTATCACACCGGTTCCCAGCGGATCGACGTGCTGGAGGCGATCTTCGCCGAGAACGACATCCGGGCCGACTTTAACCGACACGCGTTCGAAGACAACCGAGTTCGTGCTGTCAACCTGATGAGCTCCCCCGGCTCGGGCAAGACGACGGTGTTACAGGCCACCCTAGACGAACTGGCCGACGAGATCGCCGTCGGGGTGATCGAGGGCGATATCGCCACCGACCTGGACGCGGCCAAGCTCGGTGGCCGAGGCGCCCAGATATCCCTGCTCAATACCGGCAACGGGTTCGGCGGCGAATGTCACCTCGACGCACCGATGGTGAACCGCGCGCTGCAGGGACTGGATCTGGCCAGCCTCGATCTCGTCATCATCGAAAATGTCGGAAACCTGGTCTGCCCAGCCGAGTTCGACGTTGGCGAGCATGCAAAAGCCATGGTGTACTCGGTCACCGAGGGCGACGATAAGCCGTTGAAGTACCCGGTGATGTTCCGCGCCGCTGACGTGGTGCTGCTCAACAAGATCGACTTGGTCCCCTACCTGGACGTCGATGTCGGCACGTACATCGCCCGGGTCCGCGCCGTCAACCCGACAGCGACGGTTTTGCCGATCAGCGCCCGCACCGGTGCCGGCATGGCCGACTGGTTCGGTTGGCTGCGACGGTTCACGGTGGGCCACGTCGGCTAAAAGCAACCGTGGGCCGGCGTTTTAGTGGCGTATACCGCCGGAGCGTTTAATCGCTTACCTGACAACTTGAGTTTCGCAGTTTGGTCAGTGTGGCGGGTGTGATTTTTGGGGTGATTGTGACTTGATTGGCGTGTCGTCGTGATCAGGCCGTGATCAGGCCGTGATCGTGAAGAAAGCATCGGCGGATGGCATGCACTCGCCCAGATGTTCGAGACGCCGCCGATGCTTGCGGCCTGAGCTTACCGGCCTCGTGGCGTGAACTGCCGGCAACACTGCGGCCGGTGTTTGGCCGGTCGGCGACGTTCGGGGTGGTCGCGCTGCTGGCAGCCGGGCTTGTCGCCCGCACCATGGGGCGCACCGTAGCCAGCATGCCCGCCGGCGCGGGAATGGCCGCGCTGGTGTCGTTTCACTCGGACTGCCGGTTGTTCTGCACCTATCGCCGGGACACCGGCCAGCCGGGCCTGGCGATCGCGCGGCTGATCGTCGAGCGGTTGCTCGGCGCCGGCGCGGCGGTCGCCGCCGCCGTCGATGACACCTTGTTTCGGCGCTGGGCCGGCAAAGGCGCCGCCTCCCCGGTGCGGCCGACCCGCGATATGATCGCCGTGCTTGCGCAAGCGTTCTGGCACAAGCAGATCCACGCTGCGGGCGACGCCGCCTGCCACGGCAAGCCGCTGCCGATGCCCGGCGCCACGATCACCACCCGGCTGCCGGCCAACGCAGCCCTGCGCACTTTGGCGTCGCCGCCGTGCCCTTCGGGTTCTTGATCCAGACCCTGGTGATCATCTGGCACATCCTGTTCGGCTATCGCCCCGATGACCTCACAGCCCGCCACTCCGCCGGGCCCTGGTATGACCACAAGGCCCAACCCGCCTTCGAAGACACGCTCGCCAAGCTCCGCCGCGCCCTGATCGCCGCCCGATTTAACGGCATTGGCCCAGCTCAACCCGATCCCCACAAATACCGCGACAACGAACTGGCCTGCGCCGCAGCCGCCGCACAACCGCGAAAGCCGAGCGACAACACATGCAACTAATTGGCAAGACTAATTGTGTTGCTGATGGGCACGCGCCGACTGCGATCGGCGCTCAGAATACCCCTCGACCGCCGAAGTCATGCCGAAAATCCGGAAAACCCGTACGGGGTTTCCGAATTTGCCAATACAGCGTTGACAAGGTAGTTGAGCGAGGGTAGACCCAGAAAACAGCGCCGCGTAAGCGGGCCGACCGTCGACCCCCGTGGCGTCAGGGAGAAGACACTGGTGGAAGTCCGGGCCGGTCGCACTAAGACCTGGGAGAAGTTCACCGTGCCCGATGAGGGCATCGGCTGCGGATTCACCGAGGCGGTGCGTGGGGTGCTGAGCCACCACATGGTGATTCGCGACGGCAAGATCGCCAACTACCACCCGTACCCGCCCACCCCGTGGAATGCCAACCCGCGCGACAGCTTTGGCACGCCGGGCCCCTACGAGGACGCGGTGCAGGGCCAGCCGATCTTCGAGGAGAACGACCGGGAGCACTTCAAGGGCATCGACATCATGCGCACGGTGCGCAGCTTCGACCCGTGCCTGCCTGCGGCGTGCACATGTACCTGGGCAAGGGCAAGACACTGGAGCGGCTGCATTCACCAACACAAGCAGCGACCGGGGAGTGATGTATGGCTGATCGCCCCGAGGAGTTGCAGGGGGACACGCACTGGCGCTCGGCGGGTGATCGAATCCAGACGCTGCTAGACGCGACGTCGTCCGGCGGAACGGTCGCGCGTGAACGCGCCGAGCAGCTGGTTCGCGAGGTGGTCGACCTGTACGGCGCGGGCTTGGCGCGGATCATGGCGGCAGTAGGCGATCGGGCGGATCCCAGCACCGTTGATCGCCTGGTCACCGACGACTTGGTGGCCAGCCTGCTGCTCGTCCATGGCCTGCACCCGCACACCGTGCGACGTCGGGTATCCGATGCGCTCGACCGGGTCCGGCCATATCTAGGCTCGCACGGCGGCGATGTGCACCTGCTCGACGTCGCCGGCGACACCGTGCAGCTTGCGTTCGCCGGTAGCTGTAAGAGTTGTCCGTCGTCGGCGGTGACGCTGGAGCTGGCGGTGGAGGATGCGATTCGCGCCGCCGCACCGGAGATTTCGTCGACGTCGAGCAGGAACCGATCACGTTGGCAATGGGGCGTTTTGGGTCCTGTCGGCGCGATCGCGCGTTCCCTGATCGGCACCCACGTCATCGCGCACGTCATTGGCGGCAAGTTCGTCTCGCTGCTCGAACCACCGCTACCCGCCGCTGACGCGGCATCCCGATGTAGCCGGCGCCGCTGTTTCCCGGTGCTGGCCGGCGCGCCGGGCGCTGCGGATCTGCTGCTGATCTCCCCGATCATCCTCTACGACCACCCCGAGATCGCCGAGCAGAGCGAAACCGCGCTATACGACCGCACCGAGATCGACGAGATCCTGACCTTGCGGGTGATGACGATGACCGACCAAGAGAAGGCGCAGGCCCGGGCGACCGACCCGCTGGCCGCGCAGATCATCGACCGCTGTGACGCCATGTCGCCCGAAGCCATGTCGCGCCTCGTGGTCGAGGACGATCCGGCGGCCGACCTACACGACTGGTACGGCCGCTACCTGTACTTCTCCCCCGACGAAGTCGAGCCGCTCGAAACCACCACCACCACCACCACAGAAGGGATTCGTCATGGCGATCGTAGGATGGGTGTTCATCTTCCTGCTGGGCCTGTTCGTTGTGATCGGAGTCGTGATAGGGCTGATATCCCTTCCGGACGCCCGCCGGTACCTCAAGATCCGGCACATGTAGCGTCGCCGGACGGTCCGATTCCATTGCGCATTCTGGTGGCCGGCATCGGCAACATCTTCCTCGGCGACGACGGGTTCGGCTCCGAGGTGGTCCGGCACGTCCCAGTCCAGCAGGACGATCCGGGCGTGCGGGTCGTCGACTACGGGACCGGGGGCATGCACTTGGCTTACGACCTGCTTGACGACTGGGATGCGCTGGTCATCGTCGACGCGGTCCCCGGTCGCGGCAGCCCGGGCGCTTTGCACGTCTTCGAGGCCGACCATGAATCGCATTCGGCCACGGCCGCTCTGGACGCCCACAGCATGGATCCCGCGGCCGTCTTCGACAGCCTGAAGGCACTCGGCGGCAGACCGCCCTACACGGTCGTCATCGGCTGCGAGGCCGGCAGCGTCGACGACGGCATCGGCCTCACCGACGCCGTCGCGGGCGCGGTGCCACGGGCCGTCCACGCCGTTGCGGAGGTCGTCGCGGGTCTGCGGTCTCGGTTACCGGCGGCATCCGTCGAAGGGCAGGGCTGAGCGATGTGTCTGGAGGAAACGTTCGCGCCCGGCGACTGGGTGATCATCCACATGGGGTTCGTCGTCGAAAAGACCGACCGGGCCGGCGCCGAGCAGGCAATGGCCGGTCTGGAGTTGATGGGCCGGGGCCGCGATGATGACTGACACGCTCATGCGACCCGTCGACGTCCGGCAACGGTTCACCGTGACCGGTGTCGTGCAGGGGGTGGGGTTCCGCCCGTTCGTCCACCGGATCGCCACCGAGCTGGGGCTCACCGGATTCGTCGGCAATAATTCCGGCGCGGTCTTCCTGGAAGTGCAGGGACTCGGTGCACGCATCGACGAATTCGGTCGGAGGCTGCGCGCCGAGGCACCGCCGTTGGCGGCGATCAACGCTGTCCACGTCGTCGATGTCGACACGCTGTCCGACAGCGGCTTTCGCATCGTGGAGAGTCAGCCGGTCGCCGGTGTCAGCACCCCGATTCCGCCCGACATCGCCGTCTGCGACGAGTGCATCGCCGAGTTGTTCGACCCGAACGACCGCCGCTACCGGCACCCCTTCGTGACGTGCACCAACTGCGGTCCACGGTTCACCATCATCCGCGCCCTGCCCTACGACCGCCCGGCCACCACCATGTCGACATTCAGCATGTGTGAGCGGTGTGCCGCCGAATATCGCGACCCCGCCAACCGGCGCTTCCACGCGCAGCCGATCGCCTGCCCGGACTGCGGGCCCCTGCTGTGGTTCGCCGCGCACGGCGAGCGGGTCGACGGATCCGATGCCGCGCTGGCGGCCACCCAGCAGGCGCTGGCCGCGGGCGCCGTGGTCGCGATCAAGGGCATCGGCGGCTATCACCTGGCTTGTCGGGTCGACGACGCGGCGGCAGTCGCCGCGCTGCGCACCCGAAAAGCCCGCGCCGCCAAGCCATTCGCCGTGCTGGTGCGTGATCTCACCGTCGCTCGCCGCTACGCGCGCGTCGACGCCACCGAAGCCGCGGTACTCTCGAGTGCCGCCCGGCCGATCGTGCTGTTGCGGCGTCGCCGGGACGCGCCGCTCGCCGAGGCCGTCGCCCCCGGCAGCCCACTCATCGGCCTGATGCTGCCGTACTCACCGATCCATCACTTACTGCTCGCGCCCGTCCCGGGTGTCGACGCACCGGCACCGGACGCCCTCGTGCTGACCAGCGCCAACCGCTCCGACGACCCGATCTGCTTCACGGAGGATGATGCCGCGCTCAGGCTTTTGCGGCCTTCCGCCCCCTTGTGCGACGCGGTCCTCGATCACGACCGGCCGATCCACGTACCGTGCGATGACTCGGTGGTCCGCGTGGTGGACGATCGGGAACTGCCGATCCGCCGGTCCCGCGGATACGCGCCGCTGCCCGTCGACCTCGGCCGAGACGGACCGGCGGTGCTGGCGGTCGGCGGCGAACTGAAGAACACCTTCTGCCTCACCGACGGCTCCCGCGCATACCTGTCCGGGCACATCGGCGACATGGAGACACTGGAGACCCTGCGGGCGTTCGAGCGCGCGGTTAACCAACTCAGCGAAATCCGCTGCACGCCGGTGCGATTGGCCGCCGACTTGCATCCGGGGTATCACACCCGCGGTTGGGCGGAGCGCAGGGCGGGCGATCGACCGCTGGATCTGGTTCAGCACCACCACGCGCACGTGGTGTCACTGCTGGCCGAGCACGGCCGTATCGGTGAGCCCGTGATCGGGGTTTCGTTCGACGGCACCGGCTACGGCTGTGATCAAACGATCTGGGGCGGCGAGATTCTCAAGCTCGGCCGTGACAGTCACCGGTTTGTCCGGGCCGGCCACCTGATGCCGGTACCGCTACCCGGCGGTGACGCCGCCGTGCGCAATCCGTGCCGGATGGCGCTGTCGCAGATGTGGGCGGCGGAGATCGACTGGACACCGGACCTACCCCCGGTCTCTGCGGCGACGCCAGCCGAACTGCGCCTTATCCGCTCGCAATTGGAATCCGGCGCCGGATGCGTGCCGTGCTCGAGCATGGGGCGGCTGTTCGACGCGGTCGCATCCCTGCTGGGGCTGCGACACCGCATCGAATACGAAGGCCAGGCCGCCATCGAGCTCGAGGCACTCGCCGACTCGATCGGCGACACGGCGGGACCGACGCTGCGGCTGGCGGTACGCCCCGACGGGGTGATCGATCCCGCCGGCATGCTGCGGGCCATGGTGACGGCCCTGCGCGCAGGTCTGCAACCGGCGGTGCTGGCTGCCGAGTTCCACCGCGCGGTCGCGGTCGCCGTCACCGAGGCGGTGGGAAAGGTCGCCGGGCCGGTGCGGTTGGTGGGCCTCACCGGCGGGGTGTTCCAGAATGTGTTGCTGCTGCAGGAGTCTCGGAAACGGTTGCAGCAGGCTGGGTTCGAGGTGCTCACCCATCACACCGTGCCACCCAACGACGGCGGGCTGGCGCTGGGCCAGGCCGCGATTTCCGTGCTGACCGCCTTGGAAGAGGCTGAGTTGCGATGACGATCACTGCGATCGATCGCGGGGTTGGCGCCGAGCTGGCCGCTGATCTGGCCGCCGCCGCCTTCACCCTCGCCAAGCGGTTCGCGGCGGGTGCGACCATGTGGTCCATTGCGCCGTTGTGGGAGCCGCATGCGCTGCACATCGCGGTCGAGTTCGTGCATCCGGTGATCATGGGCAAACGCGCACTGCCGGCCGTTGCCCTGACCGGACCGGACCTGCTCGATCTGGCGCGGGTGTCGGTGCAGCCCGGCGACATCGTGATCGGGGTTGGTGGCGCCGATGACCCCAGCCTGGGTTCGGTGATGCGCCGCAGCCCGGCCTGGGGCGCCACCACCGTATGGATCGGCAGCGGTGAACGGCCCCCGGCCGGTGTGGCCGATCACGTGCTGTGGCTCGACGATCCCGATCCCCGGATCCCCGCGACGGGCGGCTTTGTGCTGTTTTATCACCTGTTGTGGGAGCTCACCCACGTGTGTTTCGAGCACTCGGGACTGCTCAAACCCGCATCCGCCGAGCAGGTTTGCGTCACGTGTAGCGACGAGGGAAGGCTGGGCGAGGTGGTGTCGCCGTCGACCGACGGGATGGCCGCGGTGCGCACCGCGCGTGGCGTCGAGAACGTGGCGACGACGCTGATCGACCCGGTCGCCGCCGGCGAGCTGGTCCTGGTGCACGCGGGGACCGCGATCAGTCGCATCGAGGAGCGGCGGCGCCCATGAGTGAAGAGCCCACCAACTTCCTGTATCCGTTCATCGACGCACAGGAAGACAACCTGGAATCGCTACTTGCCGACCTCGCCGCGTCAGCACAGGCGAAGGCCACCGAGAGCCTGGCGCTGCGGCGCGGCACGTTGGAAGCCAACGCCGACCTGCTGGAGGCGGCTGCTAGCGAGATGGCACGCCGCTTCGCGGCCGGCGGCCGGATGTTCACCTTCGGAAACGGCGGCAGCTGCACCGATTCCACCACGTTGGCCGCCCTGTTCTCCCGTCCGCCTGCCGGAAAGCCGTTACCCGCTTGGTCGTTGACGGCCGATCAGGCGATTATGACCGCGTTGGGTAACGACGTCGGGTTCGAGTTGGTGTTCGCCCGCCAGTTGATCGCCCGCGCCAAGGCCGGCGACATCGCGATCGCGATGTCGACCAGCGGAAATTCGCCCAACCTGCTTACCGCGCTGGCGCAGGCTCGCCAGCGTGGTTTGTACACCACCGGTTTCGCCGGATATGACGGCGGCGCGTTCGCGGACAACCCAAATGTGGACATCTGCTTCACCGTTCGCTCGCAAAGCGTGCATCGGATTCAGGAATCGCAAGCGCTGCTGGGCTATAGGCTGTGGTTGGCCATCCAGCAACGGGCCGACGATCCAGGTTTGGGGGCCGCATGAGCAAGTCAGCAGGTGAATACCTGTCGTCGGGACCGGGGTTCGCCGAGGGCGAGGTGATCGAGCGGATCGAGGTGTTCCGGCGGCGCCGCCCCCGGTTGCTTGATGACCACGTGAACCTGGGGCACGGAGCGGGCGGCAAGGCCTCGGCCGCGCTGGTCGACGCGGTGTTTGTGGAGGCGTTTCGCAACCCGCTGCTGGAGTCGCTTGGCGACGGCGCAGTTCTCACGCTGCCCGGCGGTGACCGGCTGGCGATGTCCACCGATTCATTTGTGGTGGCGCCCAGGCGTTTTCCCGGCGGCTCCGTCGGCGAGCTCGCTGTGCACGGCACCTGCAACGACGTTGCGATGACCGGCGCGGTGCCGGCCTGGATCTCGGCGGCATTCGTGCTGGAAGAAGGTTTTGCGATCGCCGAGCTGAAGGAGATCGTCGCCGACATGGCCGCGGCGGCAGTCAACGCCGGAGTGCAGATCGTCACCGGCGACACCAAGGTGGTGCCCAAGGGCGCCGCCGATGGCGTGTTCGTCACCACCACCGGGGTCGGTGTCATTCCCGCAGGACGCAGCCTTTCGCCCGCGTCGATCCGCGCCGGCGACAAGGTGCTTCTGTCGGGCTCGATGGGCGACCACGGCATGGCGGTGATGCTGGCCCGCGGCGACCTGGCCATCGAGGCCGAAATCCATTCCGACACCGCCTGCCTCAGCCCGCTGGTGGAACTGCTGATGACGGCCGCGCCATCCACCCGCTGGCTGCGGGACGCGACTCGGGGCGGGGTCGGCACCGTCTGCAACGAATTGGCTCAGGCTTGTGGTCTGGGGGTGCTGCTCGAGGAGGAGCGACTGCCGGTGGCGCCCATGGTCAATGGCGCGTGCGAGCTGCTCGGCATCGATCCGCTCTACGTGGCCAACGAGGGCAAGTTTGTCGCCGTCGTCGCGCCCGAAGAAGCCGAGGCGGGGCTGGCCGCGTTGCGGTCGCATCCGCTGGGCGCCGACGCCGCCGAGGTCGGGCAAATCGTCACCGAACCGGCGGAAAGCGTGGTCCTGCGTACCGGATTCGGCGGTACCCGGATTGTCGACATGCTTGTCGGCGACCCGCTGCCGCGAATCTGCTGAGCGAAGAGGAGGAGACCGTCGATGTGTCTTGGGATTCCGGGTCGGATCGTTGAAATCACCGATCCCGCCAACTATTTGGCGAAAGTAGACGTCAGCGGTGTGCAGCGCAGCATCAGTGTGCGGCTGCTGGAAAACGACATGCCCGAGCCCGACGACTGGGTGCTGGTCCATGTCGGGTTCGCGATGGCCAAGATCGACGAGACCGAGGCGTTGCTGACCCTGGCCGCGGTCAAGAAGCTGGGCGAGGCATACACGACCGAAATCGAAGCCTTCGACTCGTCGGCGATTGTCTAAAGGGAGACCACGATGAAATTCGTTGACGAATTCCGCGATCCGGCTGCGGCCCGCAAGCTGCTGGCTGCCATCGAGCACTTGGCGGGAATCGGTCCCGAGCACTTCAAGTTCATGGAGGTGTGCGGCGGGCACACCCACACCATTTATCGGCACGGCATCGAACATCTGCTGCCGCACAACGTCGAACTGGTCCACGGGCCGGGCTGCCCGGTCTGCGTCATTCCGATGGGCCGTATCGACGACGCGATGTGGCTGGCCGGCCAACCCGACGTGATCTTCACCTGTTTCGGTGACATGATGCGGGTCCCCGGGTCGGCCGGCAGCCTGTTGGACGCCAAGGCGCGCGGCGCCGACGTGCGGTTCGTCTACTCGCCGCTCGACGCGCTCAAGGTCGCGATCGACAACCCCGACAAAAGCGTGGTGTTCTTCGCCGTCGGTTTCGAGACCACCGCGCCGTCTACCGCGGTGACGCTGGTGCGCGCACGCGAGCTGCACCTGCGCAATTTCAGCGTGTTCTGCAACCACGTCACGATCGTTCCGCCGATCAAGGCCATCCTGGAATCGCCGGATTTGCGGCTATCCGGCTTCATCGGCCCCGGGCACGTGTCGACGGTGGTGGGCAACCGGCCGTACCGGTTCGTGACTGAGGTGTACCGAAAGCCGTTGGTAGTGGCCGGGTTCGAGCCGCTGGATATTCTGGCGGCGGTCACCATGCTGCTGCGCCAGATCCGCGAAGGCCGATGCGAGGTGGAAAATCAATACAAGCGGGTGGTGCCCGAAAACGGCAACCCGGCGGCGCTGGCGCTCCTCGGCAAAGTGTTCGCGCTGCGTCCGCACTTCGAATGGCGTGGGCTGGGCTTCATCTCGCAGAGCGCGCTGCGGCTGCACGACGACTTCGCCGACTTCGACGCCGAGCTGCGATACGCGATGCCCGGCGTACGGGTCGCCGACCCGAAAGCCTGCCAGTGCGGCGAAGTGCTCAAGGGTGTGCTGAAACCCTGGGAATGCAAGGTTTTCGGCACCGCGTGTACCCCGGAGACCCCAATCGGCACGTGCATGGTGTCACCCGAGGGAGCCTGCGCGGCCTACTACAACTTCGGCCGCATGCACCGCGACGCCGTCAAACTCGTGACCTCCGCCAAACGGACGTGACCATGGCCGCACCCACCGTCGACACCCGAGGAACACAAATGTTCGCCCGCTACGCGTATGCCCCCAACGCGCTGGGCTACTGCGGCCCACCCGATCCAGCGGCACTGACCAGCGGATCGCGAGAGCGCATCGAAGCCATGGCCAAACAATTCTCCGGTGCCTGGCCCTATCTGCAAGTGCTATCGAAGATGACCGGCATCGCCGACCCGCTCGATCACCGACTCGTCGAATCCTACTGGCTCGGCGGCGGCGTCGGCGCCGAGCTGGACGCAACCGAATTCATCGCCGAGTTGCTCGCGATCATCGGCCCACAGGCCGGCCACTACTGGGCGCACCTCAACCCGCAATTGAGGTGCGAGGTGGCCGCCAACCACTGCTTCCACGTGCTCGGGGTCTACCCATGGTCCAGACTCCTCGGCAAGGGCATCGCCGAACAACCAGTAAATGTGCTGGACAACTGCCGAATCACCTGGGGCACAGTACTTTCCCGCGACGGCGACGATGTCGAGGTGTCGTGTCGGCGGCTGATATGGGACGGTCACGCGCTGGCCCTGTCCGAACCGTCGGCGCGCCGGCTCGACGTCTGGGCTGACGGGTATAGCGCAGTGGCCGACGTCGCCGCCGGCGACACAGTCGCGATCCATTGGAGCCGGGTGTGTGGTCGGTTGGGCCCCGAGCAGGCTCGGACGCTGGCCGATGCCACCGCCCGCCAGTTGCGAGTAACCAATCGGAGGCTGGCGCAGGTCTAGCTTGGTGGGCGGGCTGCGTCCCCCTGAACGCCGGCTTCGGTCCAAACCACCGGGACGTCGGGCAGCGAAAAACCCCCGCTCGACAGCGCCTCGACGAACCGCTCGCGGCGAGGACAACGTCGGCCTCGCCCAGCGCGCCGCGCACGGCACGGAAGCCGTTTTCGCGGATGTCGGCAAGCCCCGCGCCACCCAGGGCCGGCAGGTTTTGACGGGTCAGCACCAGCGGGGTCGGCCCCGACAGGTTGTGCGCGGCGATTTCCCACGCCAGCGCGGTCTCGGCCGCGTCGGCCGGTCGCAGCACCGTCAGCCCCGGTATCAGACGCAGCGATTCGACATGCTCGACCGGCTGATGAGTCGGCCCGTCCTGTCCGACGTACACAGAATCATGGGTAAAGATGTAGATGACCGGCTGACGCATCAATGCTGACAGCCGCAGCGCCGGTCGAAGGTAGTCGGCGAAGACCAGGAATGTGCTGCCGAACGGCCGCAGACCGCCGTGCAACGCGATCCCGTTCAGGGCCGCGGCCATCGCGTGTTCACGGATCCCGAAATGGATGGTGCGGCCGGCATAGCTGTCGGTGCTGACATCGCCGCCGGGGATGGCGGTGTTAGTCGATGAGGCCAGGTCGGCGGATCCACCGACCAGCGCCGGGAATGCGCCGGCTAGTGCGCCCAGCGCTGCGCCCGATGCCTGGCGGGTCGCGGCGCGGCTACCGGCCGTCGTGTCGGCGAGCGCCGCCAGCACCCCGAGGTCTTTGGGGGCCGGCGTCCGGTCGAGCGGGAAGTCAACAGCGAGTTGCGGGTGGTCGGCACACCAGGTGGCGTACCCGCGAAGCCAATCCGCCCGTGCGGCAGCACCTTCGGCAGCCACCGCGGCCGTGGCGGACCGGACAGAGGCAGGGACATGGAACGATGTGTCTGGCCAATCGAACCGGACGCGCATCGCCGCAAGCGTGTCGACACCCAGCGGACTGCCGTGCGCCTTCGAGGTGCCTTCCGCCGCCGGTGCGCCGTACCCGATCGTCGTCCGCAGCGTCGATGGTGACGTCATTGTCGTCGAAGATGACCGTCAACCGGCCCAGCCCGAGCCGTCCGGCTAGCGAGGCGGCCTCATGGCTTATCCCCTCCATCAGGTCGCCATCGCTGGCTAACACCCAGGTGCGGTGGTCGACGACGCAGTGATCGCCAGTCGGTCGGTCTCGTCGGTCAGCACTTCCTGATTCGTTGTCGTGCTGGGCGCGATGCTCATCCTTGCTTCATCCCGGCGGTGGCCGCGGCGCGCAGCGCCACGACGCGGTCCGCCATCGTTCCCGGGCCGCTAAATAGCGCCGAGCCGGCACAGAACGCATCCGCACCGGCGCGTGCCGCGTCGCCAATCGTGGCGCAGGCGATCCCACCGTCGACCTCAAGCTCGATTTCCCAACCGCGCCGGTCGATTTCGGCGCGTGCGGCGGCGATCTTGGTTTCCATCGCGGACAGGTACTGCTGGCCACCGAATCCGGGATTGACCGTCATCACCAGCAGGAGATCAACGAGGTGCAGCACGTTCGTGACGGCTTCTAGCGGCGTGGCTGGGTTCAACGCGACACCGGCCTTCGCACCCGAATCGGTGATCGCAGACAGAGTCCGATGCAGGTGCCGGGTCGCCTCGGCGTGAACGATGACCATCTCGCAGCCCGCTTCAACCCACCGCGGCAGCATCGGGTCGGGATCCTCGACCATCAAATGCGCCTCGAAGCCCAGCGTCACTTGCCCGCGATTCGCGGCAATGACATCTGGGCCGAAGGTGAGGTTGGGCACGAACCGGCCATCCATGACATCCCACTGGATCCGGTCGACTCCAGCCTTCTCCAGCTGCTTGACTTGTTGGCCCAATTTTGAAAAGTCCGCTGGCAGGACCGAAGCGACGAGCGTCGGCGTGCGCGTATCCATCCAACCTCCTCAGGGTTACCGGCGACGCTAGGAGCGCCGCTGCTGCCGCGGTTTCCCCCGCGCGGGGGATTGAGCGGGTTAAACCGATGGTAACCCCCAGAGCCGGATGACAGCGCCTATCTTCCGTCGATACGGTGTCGCCATGGTTACGACTGTCACAGGTCCAGTGCGACTTGTTCTGGTCGACGACCACGAGGTGGTCATCGAGGGTCTCAAGGCGATGCTGGCCGGCTTTCAAAGCCGGGTACGTGTCGTCGGTCAGGCCGTGGGGGTCGAGCAAGCGGTAAAGGTAGTCGACAGCCTCGATCCCGACGTGGTGCTGTGCGACGTGCGGATGCAGGCCTCCAGTGGACTCGATCTGTGTTTGACCCTGCGCCAACGCGATCCGCAACGCAAGATCGTGATGCTGTCGGTCTATGACGACGAGCAATACCTCTTTCAAGCGTTGCGCGTTGGCGCGTCAGGCTATCTGCTCAAGAGCATCGGCAGCGACGACCTGGTCCGCCAGCTCGAAGTTGTGCGCAGTGGGACCACAGCGATCGACCCGGGGCTGGCGGCGCGCGGTGTCGACACCGCGGCGCGGCTGCAGCGGGACCGGTTTTGGCCGGGCGCGCGGCATGGTCTGACCCAGCGGGGAAGCGAGATCCTGTCGCATATGGTGCGCGGCCTGTCCAGTCGTCGTATCGCCACGAAGCTCATCATCGGCGACGAGACGGTTAAAAGTCACCTTCGGGCTATCTACCGCAAGCTCGAAGTCGCCGACCGGGCCAGCGCCGTGGCGACTGCGCTGCGAGAAGGTATCGACCAGTGACCTATCCAGCTCTAGCGCGGCTAGCCGACCGAAGTGATCGCCCCGAACGCTTCACCGGGCTAGTGGTGGTCGACGGCGGGCATCCTCGGGTCGCCGACGTGGAAGGCGTGGTCCGCGACGAGGATTGCCCGCACGTCCAGGTCGACACCACCGCACTGGCCAGCACCCCGGCGGCGCGCACGGTCGCTCAAGCAAGCAGGCGATATGTGCAAGGCGACTTCCGGCTGGTGGAGCTGGCCGGCTGGCGAGGCTCCCGCCATTTCACTGTCCAACTGGCGACCGAGATCGTGCTGCGCTCGCACTCTTGGTGATAGAAGTGGCCGCCCTTGGTCAGTGGTTGGCGAGCTCGGCGTTGCGCCGTTGGATGAGCCGCAGAATCATCGGGGTGAAGATGAGTTGCATCGCCAGATCCATCTTGCCGCCCGGGCAGACAATCGTGTTCGCCCGCGACATGAACGAATCGTGCAGCATCGAGAGCAAATACGGGAAATCGATGCCATGTTGGTCGTGGAACCTGATGATCAGCATGGATTCATCGGCGGTTGGAATCGTCCTGGCAATGAAGGGGTTTGAGGTGTCAACCACCGGGACGCGCTGGAAGTTGACGTCGGTCGCGGAGAACTGGCGGCAGATATATTTCACGTAGTCCGGCATGCGGCGCAAGATCGTGTCAGTCACCGCCTCCTCTGTGTATCCACGAACCACCTTGTCGCGGTGCAGTTTCTGAATCCATTCCAGGTTGATCACCGGGACGACGCCGATGCGCAGATCGGCGTGGCGGGCAATGTCGACGGTGTCGGTCACGACGGCGCCATGCAGGCCCTCGTAGAACAGCATGTCGGTGTCCGGCAGCTCTTCCCACGGTGTGAATGTGCCGGGCTTTTGACCGTACGGTTCGGCCTCCACGTCGTCGTGCAGGTATTTGCGGATCTGGCCAGTGCCGGTCTCGCCGTACGTCCGGAACAGCTTTTCGAGTTCCTCGAACAGGTTGGCTTGCGGGCCGAAATGGCTGAAACCATGATCGCCCCGGGCACGGGCATCCGCGATGGCTGTTTTCATCTCGGCGCGGTCATAGCGGTGGAAGCTGTCACCCTCGACATAGGCGACGTTGACACCTTCGCGGCGGAAGATCTCGTCGAAGGTGCGTGTCACCGACGTGGTGCCCGCCCCGGAAGAACCGGTGACTGAGACAATAGGATGCTGACGTGACATGGTCGCTCAACCCGCAGGGGCGCGGAACAGGCCACGGGTTCCATACATTGGCCAGGCGTTCGGTGGGTCGTAAATCTCTTCGTGGTAGCTCTCGATACGCTGGACCTCGTCGCGGGCGCCGAAGACTAGCGGAATGCGCTGGTGCACATCCTCGGGCACGACGTCGAGCATTCGGCCGCGCCCGGTGCTTGCCGCGCCGCCGGCCTGTTCGACCAGGAACGCCACCGGGTTGGCCTCATATAGCAGCCGCAACTTGCCGGGCTTGGCCGGGTCGCGGGAGTCGCGCGGGTAGAGGAACACCCCGCCGCGGGTAAGGATACGGTGGATCTCTGCCACCAGCGAGGCGACCCAGCGCATGTTGAAGTCCTTGTGCCGCGGCCCCGACCGGCCAGCCAGGCATTCGTCCACATAGCGTTGCACCGCCGATTCCCAGAACCGCTGGTTGGATGAGTTGATCGCGAATTCCTTGCCTGCGGGCGGAATCTGGATAGATTCGCGGGTGAGGATGAACTCGCCGAGCCTCGGGTCCAGCGTGAACGCGTGAACGCCGGTTCCCACGGACAGCACCAGCATCGTCGATGGGCCGTAGATCGCGTATCCGGCGCACACCTGTTCCGTGCCAGGTTGCAGGAAATCCTCTCGCTGCGCATCCGTCCCGGGATTGGGCGCCAGCAGGATCGAAAAGATGCTGCCCACCGACATGTTGACGTCGATGTTCGACGAACCGTCCAGCGGGTCGAACACCAGCAGATACTTGCCTTTGGGATACTCGGTCGGCAGCTGATAGGGGTCCGCCAGTTCCTCGGAGACTATGCCGGCCACCTGGCCGCCCCACTCGGTGGCGCGCAAGAAGTACTCGTTGGCCAACACGTCCAGCTTCTGCTGCACCTCGCCCTGCACATTGATGTGCTCGGCCGAGCCCAGCAAACCGCCCAAGGCGCCGACCGCTACCCGATTCGCGATAGCCTTGCAGGCCACCGCCACATTGAGGATCAGTCCATTAAGGTCTCCGGAGGCGCCGGGATGGCGCCGACGCGCTTCGATCAGGAAGTGCACCAGCGTGGTGTGCTCTCTCAGCATGGCTAAAGGATATCCCGGTTCCAGGCAACCGGGCATCCCCCGCCTGGGTGGCCAACCACTGCCATTAGTTGGACCACATCGATCCGAGACAAATCATCACATGAATGATCGCATAAACCGCAATCGAATCCCGCTAACGACACACCCAGAAACAGGCGGCTACCAGGAAAAACGCCAAACTCGTCAGCAGGGAGCCGCCTCTATGTCCAGAGTCCTGGGGCCGGGAATTGCATCTGGCCGCGCGGCCCTGCTCGTGCGGCTACCGGCATTTGTCGTGGGCCTGCAACACGTGCGGCCAATCACGTTTGGCCCGGCGCTCGGCGTCGACTGCGCCATTCTGGACGGCCCGGCGCGGATGCGGTGACGGGCTAGGCCGAGAACGCTCCCGGCGGCCCGACGGTCAGCGGCACCGACGCGAGAATCTGATCGCCGGAACTGACCTGAAACGAATATGACCCATAGGCGTTGAACGTCAGCCCCTGGATGGTGTGGGCGCTCGCTTGGTAGAGGTCGGTGCCCTTCTTCGTGAACACCGTCGGCGCGACCCGCAGTTTCAGTTCGATGCGAAACCCCGCAGGCTGACCGTCCTCGGTCACCAGCGCAAGGGCCACGGGGAGATCCTCGTTGGCCTCGTGCCAGTTGATTTTGAAGACCAGCGCCAGCGCCAGCGTCGGGTGGACGGCGGGGATCTGCGGCGTGATGATCGTGTTCCAGCAGCCGCCATGAACGAAGAGCTTGCCGTCCGCAACGGTCGCCGCGTCGGCCAACATGATTGAACTGACTTTTATGTGTTACATCGTAACACAGCGAGGTGTACACTGGGGGCATGCCATCCGACCCGAACGACCTCGACCCCGAGGATCCGTTCGAACTCGATGAAGGCAACCGCCCCCACCTGTGCGGTCACCCTCCGTATAGCGAGGCTGACCTGCGCGACATCATCTTCGACAGCGACGCGAAGTTCTACCCGACGGGCGAAGGGGAGGAGATAATCGACGGGCGGCGCAGGGCCCAGTGGCTGAATGGTCGGCCAGCCGCCGGGCGAACAGCCGTTGCTCGTGCCGCTCGCGGCCCCGAACAGCGGTGACCCAACCAAGGCCAGGCCGATCAGTATCTATCCCGCAACTGGCCTGACCAAGACGATGTATCTCCGTGATACTGGACAGATCGAATGACCCGCGAGACAAGGTGACGACTATGGCTGCTGCTGACGATGAGGCGTGCGAGTACTACGCCGACCCCAAGAACCAGGTGCCGGCAGGCCCCGGTCGTAGCCGCACGGCCAAGTCGACGCACGTCCCGATCAGGTTCACGCCCGAGATGATCGCCGATGTGAAGCAACTGGCCGAGAAGGACCGCAAGACGGTCAGCACGTGGGTCAGAGACGTGGTCGGTGCCGAAGTGGAGCGCCGACGCCCGCGCTGGCCGCAGAGCGTCGCCTCCAGCACCGGCCAGAACTGGACCATCACTGCGTCGGGTGATCTCACATCGCAGCCCTCGACCGTTGCCACCAAGGATGCCGAACTGGTCTAGGTGTCGTTCGGACACGACAGCCCGTTTTCTATGCCAGCAAAATGGCAGGTGCAGCCGCGGCGTGGCTACAGCCGCTCGGCTAGTCGTCCGAACCCTTCGACGCCAACCGGCGGCACTCGGGGCAGCCGCGGCACCGATTGCCGCCGTCAGTCAGACGGTCCCAAGATCGGGGCGTGCTCAGAGAACCGACCGGAGGCGTGTTTGCAGTTGCTGACAGGTCATTACTCCCATGCGATCAACGCTATCGCGGACACGCCCGAGAATGGGTGAATAAATCTGTGGCTACAGCGGCGGCTGCATCTGGAAGTGGTCTGTTGACCGGCATTCAGGATGAGCATGATGGCGGCGTTGGCGGTGAGGATGTGCGGCTATGAAATGACCCCGCCGGTGGGTGTCCGGCGGGGTCGGTGGTGTTCGGGGGGGTCTGTAAGTTAAACGGTGTAACTCCTGAGGAAGAAGGAGAGCACTGTGACTGATGTGATTATGGACGAGAAGATCGTCGAGCGGCCCGACATGCAGGGCATGGTCCGGCTGGACGACCTCGACGAGCAGCTGATCGGGCAGTTGGTGGATCGGGCCCGTTCGGAAGGGCTGCGGCTGACCGGCGAGGACGGCCTGCTGGCTCAGTTGACCAAGCGGATCATCGAGTCCGCGGCCGAGGGCGAGATGGACGTCCATCTGGGCTACGCCAAGCACGACCCGGCCGGCCGCGACGGCGGAAACTCCCGCAACGGAGCGCGCGCCAAAACGGTGCTCACCGACATTGGGCCGGTGGAGGTCGCGATGCCACGCGACCGCGACGGCACGTTCGAGCCGCAGATCGTGCGCAAGCGGCAACGCCGGCTGTCCGGGATCGATGGACTGGGGGTGCCCGTAAGAATCGTGTCACCAGCCGCAAACGAGCATTCGTGATGTGAGTGGGTGGTTTGCGGTGTAGCTTCCGCGCGTGATGAGGGAGTTGGATCAGGACGAGCTGATCGACCGTTGGACGCTTGTTGGCGATGAGCTGGAGTTGGTTTCGGGCAAGCGGGGTGCGACCCGGTTGGGGTTTGCTCTGTTGCTGCGGTTCTACGTCGAGTGCGGTCGGTTCCCGCATGGGCGGGGTGAGATCCCGGATGCCGCTGTCGAGTACGTCGCCCGCCAGGTGGGTGTGACGCCCACCGACATCGCGTTCTACGAGTGGTCGGGGCGCAAACCACCGGTCAGCTCGCCGTGTTCTGGGCAACGCCCGCGTTTCAGCGCAGTTTGCGGCCCTGGCCGTCGTTAACTGATTTGTTAAATATCCGGACGGCGTCGATGATCGCCCAAATGATCACACCGACCAACAGGAGACCGACCAGCCCTGAGGCGTTGTCGGAAGATGCGGTCACTTGCGCGAGCACGATGCCGAGGACGGTCAGACCTAGCTGGCAACCTCCGATGGCCTTGGAGCCAATGTAGAAACGGCCGGCGCCAAACATGCCGAGGAATAACTGGAACAATCCGGCAGTCGCGGCTTTTTTGTCGGACAGTGGTTTACCCGTGACTTGATCGCGTCCGTACGGTGCCTCGGAGTCAACGCCCCAGCCCGCGCCGGAGTGCTGATCCGGCTGACCGGGGTAGCTCGGATATCCCTGCGGCGGTGGCGGGTAGGGGTGATCCGGCTGACCGGAATAGGTCGGATACCCCTGCGGCGGTGGCGGTACGGGGTTTGGTTGTTCTTGGCCGCCCGGGTAGGGCCACTGTTCTTGGCCGCCCGGGTAGGGCCACCGTGAGTCGGAGAAAGCTTTCGGGTTTATTTTCCGGCGTGGTGGCGACATTAGGCGGTGGTTGCGGCGGCTCGTCGGTCGCTTGTGTCCATTGGTGTCCGTCCCAATATCGACGAAACGCTCCGCCGCCAGGGTCGCGATACCAACCAGCCGATGGTGGACCCACTGGTGGTTGGTGCTGGTTTGGAGGCATGATGCTGTTCATCTCCTTTCCGCTGGCATGTTTCCGTGGTGGTCTGCTTACGACCTTGGTGTCATAAATGCCAGTGCCAGGGATGCGGACAGTTCGCCGAACCTTGCCGTCCGCGCCCTTACTGATACGGAATAGTCCAGCCCCAAAGCTTGTCGAGATTCCACGCTGACTGACGGTAAACCGAAAGGGGCCGAGTTTCTTTTGCTTGCGATATTGGACCATCAGCTGAGCCTACAAGTACAGTTTCACGCCACGCCGCCGTGGCCGTGACAGGTGGAATCGCCATCGAGGGTTTCACTGAACGTGTAGCAGCCGTCCGCGCATTTAGCGGTGGCACCCGGAGGTGGCGAGGGCACGCCACATACTGGGCGGTGAACGCAGTCGCCGGAGGCGGCTTTGTAATAGCCCTTAGAGCATTGCATCACAGCGTTGGCCGGCGATGTCGACCCGATTACGGCGGAAGCGATCGCGACCGCGACGAGGGTTGCAACACGGAGAAGCATCGCGCCCGACCTCCTTGTGTGACGTTGCCGAACGGATGGCAGCGTAAGGCGGAGGCGGGCTTGATCACTGGCGATTGACGAAGTACCCACCGACGCGTGGCGTAAGCGTCAAAACCTGGCGGGATCGCCGAGGTAATCGTGACAGTCGATCGTTGTGAACGCGTCGATCCAGGCGATGTCTGTGTCCGCGCCAACCCGCCAACTCGCGCCGTCTCGGGTGACCCAGTTCATTTTGCTCGCAGTTTCAATGGGTTTGCGCAGCTGGCGCGCGGTCGATCGTGCGGTAGACGGTGGGGCGGGAGATTTTGAACAGCTCGGAAAGGTCGGTGATGGTGTAGTTGCCGGTGTCGTGCATCCGGCGCAGCTCCTTCTGTTGTTTGGCGGTGAGTTTGGGTCGGCGGCCTTTGAGCCGGCCCTTGGCGCGGGCGATGGCCATTCCTTCCCGGGTGCGGGCGCGCAGCAGGTCGACTTCGAATTCGGCGAAGGTGGCCAAGATGTTGAAAAACATCTTGCCGATCGGGTCGGTGGGGTCATAGACCTGTCCGCCGAGGGAGAGTTTGATGCCGCGGGCGGCCAGGTCGTCGCCGATGGCGCCGGCGTCGGGCACCGAGCGGGCGAGCCGGTCGAGTTTGGGCACCACCAGGTGTCACCTTCGCGGACCGCGGCCAGGGCCTGATCCAGGCCGGGGCGGGCTCGGCTGGCGCCGGTGTAGCCGTGATCCAGGTAGATCCGGGCTTCGGTGACGCCGAGTTCACCCAACCGTTGCCGCTGTGCGGTGAGGTCCTGGGCGTCAGTGGAGCATCGGGCGTAGCCGATGAGTGCGCCGGAGGCCACCCGGACAGTGTAACGGATAGCCACCCTTCAATGAGAATGATTTCGGACCAGGTATCTGAGAATGCCCTGGTCACATGTCGCTCCTGGTCGTGAGTTGTCCGCGGCTCGGATAGCGCCGGTGACGGGGTGTCCGCTTAGCGATCCCTAATCGGTCGGTGATCCACTCAGCGCAAGTCGGGTGTTCATGTCAAGTTTGACCTCGCCGTACGGGAGCACGTGTGACCAGAAAAGCGGTGTCAGGCCGCGCTCGTCCTCGGCGGTGAGTACGCCGTTCCAGTCCGGATCGGCCAAGACGTCTTGGATCATGAGGACGTTGACGAAGACCATCGCCGCTTGGCAGATCCGCAGGCACAGCACGCTCATCTCCTGTTCGTCGCGTCGGTTGGACGCGAGTTCGGCGTTTTTGCCGTAGAAGATGATCGAGTTGGCGCGGTTCCACGATTCGGCCACGTTGAGCCCGTCGTTGATCTCACGTTGCAGCCCACGCGAGCGCAGGTAGCGGGCCAAAAACACCGTCTTTTGTGCCCGGCCCAGCTCGATCATCGCCTGATAGGTGGGGTGTGCGGCGTTGGCCTTCATAAACCGCCGCAGGATCGCCTCGGTGGAGGCGGTGCCGGTGCGGATCGCGGTGGCGTACTTGAGCATCTGGTCGTATTGCTCGGCGATTTTCGTCCAGTTGATCGGGCGGGTCAGCGCCGGTTTGAGCCCTGGCCACAAGTCCGGCTCCCCGGTGGCGGGCCGGTAGAGCTTCACCTTGTTGATGCGCTTGATCCGGGGCAGCAGATCGAATCCGAGCAGTTTGGTGATGCCGAACCCGATCTCGGATTGGCCGTGAGTGTCCACGTAGTTGGCTTCCACCGCCATCTCGGTGCCGTGGTGGATCGCGCCGTCGACCATGGCATGCACTTCGGAGGCCGAGCAGTTGAGCAGCTGGGAGTGGATGACCACCGAGCCCTTCTCCACGCTCCAGTAGATGAGCACGCCGCGGCGACCGTAGCGGGAGTGGTACTCGGTGAAGATGTTCTGGTCGAACGCCCCGAAATGGGTGGAATCCGATGCGATCGCCGTCGACGACTCGCCCCAGATCGTCGTGCGGCGGGCGGCGAAGGTGGCGTTGGCGATCTCGATCGCGATCCGCCGCGCCGCCTCGACGGTCAGGTAGCGGCGGCGGGTGTAGCGGATCTCGTCCTCATCGTGACCGTGGGCCCCGCCGGCGACCGCGCGGATGCCGGTGTTGGTGCCGTAGGCATAGATCGCCAGCAGCAGCCGTTCGGCCAGCACATGCTCGGGCAGGGTGCCGCGGTCGGCGACCGAGGTGACCGCCCGGAGACAGCCGGTGCGCAGCACCGTCTCCTTGAGGATGTCGATCAATGGCACCGCACCCCAGCGCGTCCGGATCTCGGTTTTCAGCCGGCGCAGGTTGCGGGGCTCTGCCGCCGCAGGCAGCGGTGTCAACTTGATCGCACCCTGACGGCGATCGGCGACCTGCAGCCAACCGCACTCAGGGAGCGCGGCGTGCAGCGCGTCGAGCTCGGTGTGCATCTGCTTACGCAGCTCGTCGATGAACTCACTCGGGTCCAACGGTTTACGCAGCGCCTGGTAGTGCTCGATACGGTTTTCCTCGAAGTCGAGCGGCAAATCTTGGGCGGGGTTGCGCCACTTGTCGGCACCTGACACCCAAATCTCCTTGCACCGCAGCTGATCTCGCAGCACCTGAAACGTGCAGATCTCATAGACCATCCGCACCACCCGCCGCTGCCCACGCTTGTCGGTGTGATGAAGCAACTGCGCCCAGTCACCCGAGAGGCCCCGGTGCACCGGTGCCGGTTCGTCGCGCGGGTAGTAGCGCAGGTTCCCGGCGCTGGCGTAGCGGCCGATCAGCTCCAACGCGTCGAGCACCGGCCGGTGCGCAGTGTTGTTGGAGCAAAACTCCAACACCGACAGCAGCTTGATCAACCCCGCCCGGTAGTGATTGGTATACGAGGCGCGCAGGGTGGCCTTCACGGTGCGCTGATACGTTGGACCCGATGCCTTGAACTCGGTCACCAGGTCACGCAGTACGGCCGGCGGCGCGACCGGATACACGGTGTCGCGGACCAGCTTGTCGCCGGCGTCGACGGTGGCCTCGGCGACCCGGAACAGCAGATTCTCCTTGCCGGTGACCCGCTTGAACTCCTTGATCAACTCGTTGGTGACCCGCACCTCGGCGCGGGCGTTGATCCGGTGCACAGTCGAGCACAGCAACTCCACCAGGGTGTCGGTGATCTCGCGGCGCCGGCAAAACAGCAGCGCGGCCAACAAGGTCAGCTTCACCGGCAAAGGGTGCTCACGCAGGTGAGACGGCGACTCCACCGCCGCCCGACCCCGCCAGCCGGCCACGATCTTGGGCGCCACATCGGCGAAAACATCCGCGTTCACTCCGACCTCACGCACCGCCTCCAGTTTGGCGATCTCAGTCAGCATCGTGTTGAGGCTGACGTTGCTCGGATCGGAACGGATCGCGGCCAATACCGCCGCACCATCTTCGATTTCCCCGTCCTCGTCACCATCGGGCTCGATCAGCGCGAGCAGTCGCTGCCGCTGCGGCTCGGCCAGCCGCGACGCCACCCGGTCGAACAAAACGTCCTCACCGCGGCTTAACGCCGACCGCACGATCCGATCGACTCGCCTGGCAGTCGGTGGCTCCACCCGCCGCCGGCGACACTCGTCCAGCAGGTGCTCACGTACCCGATCGGTGCTGCGCTCGACTTGAGTGACGTGCTCGACCAGCCAGCTGGTCAACGCCTCAGCGTCACCAACCGTGCACTCCCGGAAGCCCAGCGCCTGGCGGATCTGGGTCCGATGAAACTTGCTGCTTCGGCCCGCCCACTCGTAAAACGCGATCTCGGTCGGCTCCACTCCAACCTGGCGAGCCACATAATCAACGGCGGCATCGGGAATCTCTGAACGGCCGCGCGGAAAGCAGCCCCGTTCGGCATAGAACCGCAGCAGCACCGCAAAGCCCAGCTTCGTTGGCCCGCGCTTACCCACCACCAGCGGCAACTCATCACCGACGAGCGTCCAGCAGTCGATCAGCTCATCCCGGTCAACCTCGCGAGCCACCCCGCAGAAGCTACAGCCACAGGCCACGCGCCACGCCCGAAACGCCGTTTGTACCTGGTGACACGATCCTTACCGGCGCCCCGACTGGTGATCTCGTTGTCGGCCAAGGGATTGACCCATGGCAAGATCTGCGCGCACCTGGCCGAGGTGTACGGCGCGCAGGTGTCCAAGCAGATGATCTCCACGATCACCGACCGGGTGATCGAGGGCATGAGCGAGTGGTGCAACCGGCCGCTGGATGCGGTGTATCCGGTGGTGTTCATCGACGCCATCAATGTCAAGATCCGAGAGGGCAACGTCGCGAACAGGCCGATCTACGTCGCGCTGGGTGTCACTGTGGACGGCACCCGCGACGTGCTGGGGCCGTGGGCCGGCGAACACGGCGACGGGGAGGGATAGTCGAAGTATTGGCTGCGGGTGTTGTCGGAGATCAAAAACAGGGGCGCCCAGGACATCTGCATCGTGGTGTGCGACGGCCTGAAGGGGCTGCCCGACGCCATCGCCAACGTGTGGCCGGCCGCGATCACCCAGACCTGCGTCATTCACCTGCTGCGCAACAGCTTTCGCTACGCGTCGAAGAGAGACTGGGCGGCGATCGCCAAAGATCTCAAGCCGGTGTACACCGCGGCCAGCGAGGCTGCGGCGCTGGACGCGTTCGTCGCGTTCAGCGAGAAATGGGAGAAGCGCTACCCGGCGATCATCAAGCTGTGGGACAACGCGTGGGCCGAGTTCGTCCCATTCCTCGCCTTCGACACCGAGATCAGGACAGTCATCTGCACGACCAACAGCATCGAAAGCCTCAACTCCCGCATCCGCAGGGCGGTCAACGCCCGCGGTCACTTCCCGGCCGAGCAGGCCGCGCTCAAGTGCGTCTACCTGGCGATCATGAGCCTCGATCCAACTGGCAAGGGCCGGCAACGCTGGATGAATCGATGGAAGGCACCGCTCAACGCGTTCGAGCTGGCCTTCCCGGGACGACTAAGCCCAGGCCGAAAGTAACACCACAACAACCAGTTACACCGTTAACTTGACAGCCCCGTTCGGGGTGTCGGGGTGGTGTTCAGTCTGCCGTGACTTCGGCGATGGCTGTGCGGGTGGAGGATTCGTCGGCGATGGCCTTGTCGGCGGCGAACGCGGCGACAAGTGCCTGGAGTGCGAGGTTGTCGACCGCTCGGGGGTAGCCGCGGCTGGTCTGGTGGATCAGCCCGACGGCGTCGTCGGAGAACAGTGTGTCGTCACGTCCGGCGAGCTTGAGGTGGTGGCGCAGATAGCCGCCGGTCTCCTGGTCGGTCATCGGCGGCATGGCATATCGGAGTCCGATGCGCTGGTCGAGGGCGGCGAGCACGCCGAGTTTCATCCGCCGCCGCAAGGTGGGCTGGCCCACGAGTAGGCACGCGAAGGGGCTAGAGGAGTCGAGGTCATGGTTTGTCAGCAGCCGCAACGCTTCCAATTGGTCGTAGCCCAGCAGGTGTGCCTCCTCGACGACCACTATGGGGGTGCGTCCCCGCTCGTCTTGTTCGGCGGCCAGCGCGTCGGCGGCTTGGGGAGCCAAAGTTGCATGATGGGTCAGGGGTTGCCCGCCGAGGGAGGCGACGATGCGGTGGTGATGCCGCGGACCCCGACGGTGGGGTCGGGCAGGTAGATGACGGCGTGGCGGCTGGCATCGAGGGCGGCCAGCGCGGCGCGCACGGCGACGGTTTTGCCGGCGCCGACTTCGCCGGTGATCACCCCGATGCGGCGGTCGGCGACACACCAGCCGATGCGCGCGACCGCTTCGTTATGGGCGGCATGGCGGTGCAGCATGGACGGGGCCAGATCGCGGCCGAATGGGGTCCGCGAAAACCCGAAGTAGGAGATCAGTTTGTCCATCGTTGCGGTTGGGCCTCCTGGCCGGTGAGCAGGTCGAGCTGGCCGGGAATCTGGTCGGCAGCCCCGGTGAAGGCGGCGTAGTTGACGCCGCGGGCCAGCTCAGCGGCATGGGCGGTCTCGATGAGCTGCGCGTAGTCGATGCCGGTGGGTTGCGTTGGTGTGGTGGGTGTTTCGGGTTTGGCTTTGGGATGCGAGTGCCGGCCGATGTGATGCGGAATCGCTAGTCCCATCGGGACGCCGGCCAGGCGGACCTCGATGCGGGTCAAATCGAAAGGGTCGAACACCAGCTCCACTTTCCGCCCCACCAAGCCGGCGTCGACCTCGTAGGCGTTGCCGTGTAGCGAGACGGTCGCGGTCTTGGTCACGCGGCGGTGTTCTTCCCACAAAAACGCCTCGGTGAGCGTCTCGGGGGCGGGCAGCGGAATCGGGCCGCCGGCGCACCAGCGGGCCAGCGGGGTCTGCCCAGTTTCGGAATGAATCGTGCGGTGATAGACGGTCTCGACCCAGGCCGCGAAAAGCCGGTTCAATTCGGCCAGATCAGCGGCGTAATGCCGGCCGACGACATCGGGTTCGCCGGTGATCTCGACGAGGAACTGCTCACGCACCGTGCGAAAGAATCTCTCTATCTTCCCCCTGCCTTCGGGCCGACCTGGTGTGGAATGAACAAGGCGCACACCGAGTTTCGCGCATGCCCGCAACAACCACGCATCGACGTAGGCCGAACCGTTATCGACATAGACGGCCTTGGGGACACCGCGGGAGGCCAGTGCTGGGCGTAGCGCGGCGGCCAGGCGCACGGTGTGCTCGGCATAACCCCACCGGTAGCCCGGCAACAGCCGGGAATGATCGTCTAAAAACGCAAACAGATACGTCTTGCGGAGTTGAATCCGTATGCCGTGCAACGCATCCCCAGTCCACAGACTATTGGGGTGCTCGGCTTCGAACCGGCCGAACACCGCCGGTGCCGGCCTGAAGGTGGCGCCGGTCAGCCCCAGCCGGTGAAAGTTGCGCTGCAAGGTGCGCTCATCGGGCGCCCAGCCCAGCTGAGTGCGCAAGATCCGCTGAATGGCCGCGGCGGTGCGCTGCGGGTTTTCCCGGCGCAGCGCCACCGCCAGCTCCAGCACCTCGGCTGGGGTGCGCGGGGTGCACTGGCGCGCACTGGGCACCAGCGCATCAAACCCGTTAGCCCGCCAGTCGCGGATCCAGCGGTCGAGGGTCTGCCGGGAAATGCGCACCCGCCGCCCAAACGGGTCGGTGTGCTCACGGCAGGCCAGCTCGCGCACCACCTTTCCCCGCGCCTTGGTGGAAAGCGCCGCATCGGCGGCCTCGCGAATCAATTGATACCGAAATAACCCGATCGCCCGGGCCCGTTCGCCCCGAACCTTGGCCTCATCATCGCCAACCGCCACCGATTGCCTCCTTTGCTGTCCTTGAAAACACAACAGCGCAAAGATTTACGGCCTCATCGACGTCGGCGGCAGGGTCGACTCGTGTTGCAAGGGCTCGCCGGGCCAGCCCGGCGCCAAGTTGCCACTGCGATCAAGAATGCGCGTGAGGTGGCGCTACTGCCCTGCCCGAAAGCACTGCGGTGACATCCGGGCGCCGCGCGACCGACCGCGCATTCACTGTCATCGTCTGCTCCTGCTGCGCGGCCGAGCCCGGGCTATCCGTCCTGCAGGGCCTTCGTGAGAGCATCCGACGCTGCCGGCACGGCATGCTGGCCTCCGCGCCGTGCCTGCTGGGAAGGCTCACCTGCGCGGCGCGCACCGACGGCTCGGGCACCATGGTGCTGCTGCAGCCCTGCTTCACAGACTGATCACCCGTCGGCCCACCGCGATGGATCGGACCCCTCAGCAACTTGGCGGATGCAGAAGTTGTGCGGAACTGGCTTGAGCGCGGCGGCTGGAACATTGGCACCCTCCCGCGACACCTGCGATCGCAACTAAATTCGCTGGGACCAACAGCTCTCGCAACTAGCCGCCGCCCCATTTGGCACCTTCGGCTTGGTCGCGTGCCAGCATCGAGGTGGTGTTGTTTTCGCGGGTGCCGGCCATCGCGCGGTAGGCCAACACCAACTGCTCCGTGGTCTGATTCCACTGGGCCTGCCACGCCTCTGATAGCTCATCCCGGTGTCACCCTGCCAGCCCGCCGACAACGCCGCCTGCTCAGATCCGGGTGACGCCGCGACGCCGGCAGCACGCCAGGTGGAGCAGATCGCGCGCGCCGAGACCGAGGCAGTTGTGCAGGCTTCGAGCGTGATAGACCTCCGCAGGCTCGACAGGCCAGCTTTCGACCAGCGACCGTGTCAAGGTGAGCGCTGCGTCCAGCGCGGCTGCCCGGCCGGCAGGCAGGTACGCGTGCAGCAGTTCCTGAATCACCTCAGCCGACGTGACAACCAGGAAGTAATCCAGGCTGGTGAAGTCGTAGGTGAGTTCGAACGTGAAGGCCGACTGATCGAAGCTTGCGGCGTTACCAGGGGTTCTGGTCGTACAGCTGGACGTCCAGCGACTCATCGTCCGTTGCCTGGCTGGCAGTGAAGCCGAAACCGTTGTCCGACTATGCGGTGCGGCGGATGCTGCGCGTCACGCCGATCTCGCGCTTGAGCAACAGCTCACGTTCGGTCTCCGACAGGCCACCCCAGATGCCATACCGCTCGCCGACTTCCAGGGCATGTGCGCGGCACTGCGCCATGACCGGGCACTGGCGGCACATCTCCTTGGCGCGCCGCTCGCGCTGCAAGCGGGGCCGGCCGCGCTCGCCGTCCGGGTGGAAGAACACCGACGAGTCCGCCCCACGGCAAAGGCCTTGCAACTGCCATTCCCAAATATCGGCGTTGGGGCCTGATAGCTGCTGCGGCTGTGGCATTGAAGTCCCTCTCTACACGCTCACGGTCAGGCCAGTTTGCGAACAGGTGCGTCGGGCATACCGTGCGCCAATTCGAGCGCACTCCTGGGGTCGTCAAGGCGCGCCTCGCTGCAGCATCACCGTCGTTCGAACCACCACGTGAGCGTCCATGCGGTGCTCGACGACCAGCGTCCCGGGCTGCGCAGCAGCGCACCCACGACCGGATCTGTGTCCGTTTGGCCGGCGAACAGGATGACGGGCGTCCGCATCAGGCTCCTTGTTGAGAATCATTGTCATCTAGACCCTCCGTACGGTAGCGTCTTCGACAGATCTTGTCGAGAATAATTTTCAATAAGTATTCCTATGGAGGTGTGCAGTGTCCGCCCACTGCCAGGTGACCGGCCGTATCCCGGGTTTCGGTAACGCCGTGTCGCATTCCCGTCGCCGCACCCGTCGGCGGTGGTCACCGAATATCCAACTCAAGACGTACTACCTGCTGTCTGAGGGCCGTCGCATTCGGCTACGGGTCAGTGCAAATCAAAGTGATCGACTGGGACGGCATCGAGGCAGTGGTGGCGCGGTTGCGTCACCAAGGACAGTGAATCTGATGGTGCGCAACGAGATCCGACCCCAAACTTCGGTCCACCGCAGGGACCGGCTACACCTATATGACCCGAAAGAACCGGCGCAATGACCCCGACCGGCTGGTGCTCCGCACGTATGACCGGGTGATCCGCCAGGACGTCGAATTTCGAGAGGAGCGCTTAAGCATGGCCAAGAAATCCCAGGTCGTCAGGAACGATCGCCGTCGCAATACTGTCGCGCGCTACGCCCAACGACGCGCCGAGATCAAGGAGATCATTCGCTCGCCGCGGAGCGCCCCCGTGCAACGCATCGCGGCGCAAAACGAGTTGGCGCGCCAACTTCGAGACGCCGGCATGGTGCGGGTGCACAACCGCGACGCCGTCGACGGGCGACTACGCGGCCACGTCCGCAAATTTGGGTTGTCGAGAGTCCGGGTCAGCGAACTTGCGCACGCCGGACAGCTCCCGGGCGTGCGAAAGACGAGCTGGTGATGGCCAAAAACCCGCGCGAACAGGCAGGTCCGCTCCTTTGGCCGGCCGCGCGCCTAAGAAGAATCTTCTCGATGTGCTAGGCCTTATGCGGGCGGCGTCGCTGACCGACAGCGAACTGGCCCAAGGTCCTCGGCGGTGGGTCGACCACCCCGATCCGCTGCCACCGTGGGACGTCGTTCATGCCCACTGAATCCTCGAAGAAACTTCACACCGCTGGGAGCGAACATGATCCATCCAACCAACTACCGGCCCGCCGACCACCGGTCCAGACGGGAAATCGACCAGGCGATCGGCGTCGTCATGGGCATTCGTCGTTGTTCGGCCGAGCAAGCACTCAATGAAATCATCGACGTCGTGCGCGCCAGCGGGGTCGGACTGGGAGAAGCATCCTGCGCATTGCTCGAACTGGTCACCGACGGCTCTTGTGACGTTGTAGTGGGTGTGGCCCGCGTCCACTGGGACGCGTTACTGCGTTCACCGGCACAGGATTAGACCTCGGGAGGATCACTGGACCAAGGTCCAGGCCCGCCGTGAGCTGGTCGCCTGGATCGAGGACTACAACACTGATCGTCGTCATTCGGCACTGAACATGCGATCTCCGCCGCAGCACGAACAGCAGCTCCGTAACGGCAGGTCCGAATCCGGGCAAGCGTCATGAGTGCATCGCACCCCGGCAAGGAGCAGTATGGAGGTGTCCTCGCCGGCGTCAAGGCCAAGCTCTACCGGTGGCCTACGGCCAGCCTTGACACCGGCTGCGGCAGGCGGTCAGTCCCAACGCGATTTTCCCCGGTACAGATGAAGGATCCGGAACATTGCCTGTCGGCAGTCTTCAACGACCTGTTCAGCTCAAATGGCTTAGGGTTGAACAGCAGCATCTGGAACACCATCTTCTCGTCCGGCGTCTACATGCCGGGCAACTGGATCGGGATCCTGTCGGAGATCCCCGGGCTCCTCGGGACTGGGACTGCGGCCGATGGGGCGGCGGCAGCCGAGGGGCTCGGCGGACGTGCCCTGCTGGTCCCGACCGGCGGGCTCGGCGGCGCGGTGTCGGCGGCCTTGGGTCGGGGTACGGTGATCGGAGCGCTGGCCGTGCCGCCGAGCTGGGATGTGATCGCGCCGACGACAAGCCCTATCGCCCCGTTGTTGGGAGGCGCCCCGATCAGCGCCCCACCCGCAGTGCCCGGCATGCCGGGAATGCCGGCTACCAGCGCAGCCGGAAACCACTTCAACGGCTCCGTTCCCAAATACGGGTTCCGCCCGACGGTGGTGGCGCATTCACCGGCAGCGGGGTAACCGGCAGCCTTACAGCGGGGTGGTGTAGGCGGCGCTGATACCGCCGTCCACCAAGAACGTCGCCGCGGTGATGAACGAGGCGTCGTCGCTGGCCAAAAATGCGACAGCTGCTGCGATTTCGTCGGCTTCGGCGAAGCGGCCCATCGGCACGTGCACCAGCCGCCGGGCCGCGCGGTCGGGATCCTTGGCGAAAAGCTCTTGCAGCAGTGGGGTATTCACCGGCCCGGGGCACAGCGCGTTGACCCGGACACCTTGGCGAGCGAACTGCACGCCGAGCTCCCGTGACATCGCCAGCACCCCACCCTTGGATGCGGTGTAGGAGATCTGGGAGGTGGCCGATCCCATCACTGCGACGAACGACGCCACGTTGACGATCGAGCCTTTACCCGCAGGCGCCATGTGGCGCAACGCCGTCCGGCAACACAGGTAGACCGATGTCAGGTTGACGTCTTGCACCTGCTGCCAAACCGGCAGCTCGGTGTTCTCGATCAGACCGTCCTCCGGTGGCGAAATGCCTGCGTTGTTGACCGCGATGTCGACCGAACCGTAGGCGTGCGCCGCGGTGTCGAACAGCGCGTTGACCGCTGCTTCATCCGAAACGTCCACCCCGACGAACAGGCCGCCCAGTTCGTCGGCGGCCGCTGCACCGCTCCGCTTGTCGATGTCGCCGATGACGACGGTCGCTCCCTCGGCGTGCAGCCGCCGCGCCGACGCCAAGCCGATACCGCCGCCCCCGCCGGTGACAACGGCGATCCTGCCGGCCAACCGCCGCGTAAGATCCATCAGCCCACCCGTCCGCTCGCATAGCAGCGCGCTGCCTCCACGATCGCCGAGAAGAGTCGAAGGTCGTCCAAACTCTCCTCCGGATGCCACTGCACCGCGAGCACAAGTGCGTCCCCGGGCAATTCCAGCGCCTCGACCACACCGTCGGCATCCCATGCGCTGACAACCAGGCCCTCGCCGAGTTCGGCGACGGCTTGATGGTGATAGCACTGCGCGTCGACGGATTCACCAACCAATGCGGCCAGCCGGGTACCCGCGACCGTGCGCACCGGCAGTTGGCTGAACACTGCGTTGCCGGCCCGATGCCCGCTGTGTCCGACGACGTCCGGCAGGTGCTGATGCAGCGTTCCGCCGAGCGCGACATTGAGCACCTGCGCGCCGCGACAGATGCCCAGCACCGGTAGCTCGCGCCGCAGCGCCGCGGCCAGCAGCGTGAATTCCCAGGCGTCGCGTTGACGATCGGGCGCTTCGGCGGCCGGATGAGGCTGCTGGCCATAGGCCGCGGGGTCGACGTCCTGGCCACCGGTGATCAGCAGCCCGTCCAGGCCGTCGAGCACCCGTTCCGCGATGTCGGGACCGACCGGCTGGGGCGGTAGCAACACGGCCACCCCGCCAGCCGCGATCACGCCCTGGAAATAGCCGGCGGGCAGAAAGCTCGCGCGAACATCCCACCCGCCCATCTGTGCTTGGTCTAAATAAGTGGTCAAGCCGATCACCGGCGGTCTACACCTTGATTGCCCGGCTCCTCCTCGGGCCGTCCCGGCCCGCATCGTCGCCGGATCAAAACCGTTCAAACCCGCGCACCCTCTCCCAGTCGGTGACCGCTGCATTGAACGCCGCCACCTCGACGTCGGCGTTGTTGGCGTAGTGGTTCACCACATTCTCCCCGAACGCCTGCCGGGCGACCGTCGACGCCTCGAAAAGCTCCGCCGCCTCGGCCAGCGTGCCGGGCAGCCGTTCGACGTCGCCGGCAGTCCGATAGGCATTGCCTGAGCACGGCTCGGGCAGCTGCAAGCCGTGCTCGATACCGTGCAGCCCGCCGGCGATCAGCGCCGCAACAGCCAGATACTGGTTGACGTCGCCGCCGGGGACCCGGCATTCCACCCGCGTATTGTCGCCATCACCGACAATACGCAGTGCACAGGTCCGGTTGTCCAAACCCCACGCCACCACGGTAGGTGCAAAGCTGCGATCGGCAAACCGCTTGTAGGAGTTGATGTTCGGCGCGTAAAGCAGCGTCAGTTCCCGCAACGTGGCCAACTGGCCGGCGAGGAAGCTGCGAAACGTCTGCGACATGCCGCGCGGCTGCTGCTCGTCGGCGAACACCGCCGAGCCATCCGTCGCCCGAAGTGACATGTGAATATGGCAGCTGTTGCCCTCGCGCTCATCGTATTTCGCCATGAAAGTCAGCGACTTGCCGTGCTGGTCGGCGATTTCTTTAGCCCCGTTCTTGTAAATACCATGGTTGTCGCAGGTGACCAGCGCCTCGTCGTAGCGGAACCCGATTTCCTGCTGGCCCTTATTGCATTCGCCCTTGGAAGTCTCCCAGCGCAGGCCCGCACCTTCCATGTGCTGTCGGATGTCGCGCAGCAGCGGCTCGACGCGGGTGGAGCCCAGCACCGCGTAGTCCATGTTGTAGTCGCTGGCCGCAGTCAGCCCGCGATAACCACTCGCCCAGGCGTGCCGATACGTGTCGTGGAAAACCAGGAATTCCAGTTCGGTGGCGACATAGGCGCGCAGCCCGCGTTGATGCAGCCGGTCGAGTTGACGACGCAGGACGCGACGCGGTGCCGGCTCGACCGGGCTGCCGTCGTGCCACGCCAAATCGGCCAGCACCAGCGCGGTCCCGGGCAGCCACGGAATCAGCCGAAGCGTCGTCAGGTCGGGCAGCATCACCATGTCGCCGTACCCGGCGTCCCAATTCGACATCGCGTAGCCGCCGACGGTGGTCATCTCGACGTCGACGGCGAACAGGTAGTTGCAACATTCGGCGCCGTGTTCGGAGACCTCGTCGCGGAAGAAGCGCGCCGCGACCCGCTTGCCCATGAGCCGGCCCTGCATGTCGGCGAACGCGACGATCACGGTGTCGACGTCACCGGCGGCTACCAGCCGCGCGAGCTCGTCGGGCAACAATGCGCCGCATCTGGCGCCGGTCACAAGGCCTTCCTACCGCGCCTCTGGATTGCGAGAATCCCCATCAGACTGTGTCTTTGTCTTTCTGCTCGGTATTGCTGTTCGGGACGAACAGTTGCGGTCTCTACGTAGATCCTGCTGGGCCAACCCATTCAATGGGTTGGCCAGTGATCGCGAGCAGACCACGTTCCATCAAGGGGCCTACCCGGGCTCGGACTACTCGAATGTGGATTCGAGTAGCCGCGGAAGTGTCCAAAAGATAGCGAGTAGTCAGGTGGCGTCTGGCTGGCGGTCTCGCCACATCGCATTGACCAACGTTTCGTCTTCGATACCAGCGGTATTTGCAGCCATCGCCTCGATGAGCAGCTGAGCCGCGCTTGCCCGGACCGCGGCTCGTAGGGCGGCGTGAACGGTGTCTTTCTTCGTCGTAGTACCGAGTTCCTTCGGCCGCACGCGCCAGTAGGTCGTCGTCGAGGTCAATCATGGTGCGATTCGCGCCTTTTAACATATCACTGGTATACGCGACTTTCGCAGTTATGCGGCGGCTGCGGCGCAGGCCAGTTTGTAGTCGCGGTATTTGTGGGGATCGGGTTGAGCTGGGCCAATGCCGTTAAATCGGGCGGCGATCAGGGCGCGGCGGAGCTTGGCGAGCGTGTCTTCGAAGGCGGGTTGGGCCTTGTGGTCATACCAGGGCCCGGCGGAGTGGCGGGCCGTGAGGTCATCGGGGCGATAGCCGAACAGGATGTGCCAGATGATCACCAGGGTCTGGATCAAGAACCCGAAGAGCACGGTGCGCTCCACGGCGCGTTGCACACGGTTGCGGGCCTGGCCGGCCCCGAGCAGTTGTTTGCCGGCGGCGTTGGCCGGTTCGATCGACCAGCGCTCGGCGTAGCGGGCGATGATGCCCGCGGTGCCGGCGGCGGTGTCGGTGCCACGATCACCACCCGGCTGCCGGCCAACGCAGCCGGTTGCCGCGGCCGAGTTCGGCCGGTCCTTGCGCGGCGCCGTCGCGGGCCCAAAACGCGTGGTGGACCTTTTTGCCCCAGCGCCGAAACAAGGTGTCATCGACGGCGGCTGCGACCGCCGCGCCGGCGCCGAGCACCCGCTCGACGATCAGCCGCGCGGGCGACAAGCCCGGCTGCCAGCAGCGCGAACATCCCGAACGTGGCCGACCGGCCAAACACCGGCCGCAGTGTTGCCAGCAGTTCACGCCACGAGGCCGGTAAGCTCAGGCCGCAAGCATCGGCGGCGTCTCGAACATCTGGGCGAGTACATGTCACCCGCCGATGCTTTCTTCATGATCACCGCCTGATCACGACGACACGCCGATCAAGTCACAATCACCCCAAAATGTGTACAAGGCTTGCGATTGTTGCGGCGTCGAAGTACGCGATCAGGTCATCGGGCGCAACAACCACTTCCGTAGCGGGATTGATCCGGCTCGCGGGTCACCAGGTGCTGGTTCGCAGGACGATCTCGGCGGCCAACTGGGCCGTCGACTCGTACGCGTTGCGCCGGGTAAGCAATTCGACAACGCGGTAATCGCCGTAAACGAACCGTTGGCTGGCACGGGCCACCGCCTGCGTAGCCGGCATGCTGACCAGCGCGGTTGTGTTGATCTCGACCGGTGGACAGTGGTTGTCGCGAATCACCCCGGCGGCGTCGGCGACCCGCGGATGCCCCCGGTCGATGACCACCAGACCGGTGAAGCGGTCCAGCCTGGTCGCCGCCAGCTCCCAGGCCAGCTCGCCGCCGACCCGATCGCCGACCAGCACGCCCCAGTCGATGTCAAGCACATCGAGAATGCCCATGACCGACTTCGGCGTCAGGCGTGGGTCTGATCCGACGACAATCGTCCGCAGCGACGCGGTATGCAGGCGACCGCAGACCGCGTCGTACGCGGCAGGCGCGCGCTGCGCGGCAGCCAGCAATACCACGACGGAGCCCTGATCCGGACCGGTATCACTCACCTGGATGGGAAACCCGTCGACGGTTGTCATCATCGTCGAAGGCACTAGAGTAAATTACAGTCGAGTAGCCCGCGCGCGGGCCGTTTTCGCGCAGTGTGTTGACACAGTTGCAATTGGAAACGTTCTTGCAACATAGAACTGGCGCGTCAATTTGCGACGATGACCGCGACGATAAGGGAACGGCCCTTTTGAAGCTTTTGACTGACCGCCGTTTTGAAACGGCCGGCGACGTTGTCAGTGCAGGGCGGCGATGACGGTCGGGCGCGGCGGCGGGCCACTGCCTAATAATCCGATGGCTGCATCGACGTCGAGGTGGGCGTCCAACAGGTCTGCCATCATATCCAGTTGGCCATCCCGGCGCGCGGGAACGTCAATGTCATCAGCTACCACAAACCCGTCGCGGCCGGTTGCCGCCGCGACGTCGGTCAGCCAACGGCGCCGGAAGTCGTCGTTGTCGAACAGGCCGTGCCAGTGCGTTCCGAAAACCTGGCCGCGCCGATAGCCCTGCGGGAATCCATTCACCTCGAACCAGCCGGCCTCCGCGCAGCGGGACAGGCGTCCGTGGTGAATCTCGTAGCCGTGGAGTGTGCTCTGCCAGCGGCGCAACACCTTGTCGGGGGCGAACACGATGTCGGCGTCCAGCATCCCGATCGCCGCGACCCGGCCTGACCCGCTTTCGACCGCGTCGTCGATCCAGCGACACAGCATCTGGAAGCCACCGCAGATACCCAGCACCGTGCGCCCGGCCGCGGCATGCGCGGCGATGGCCGAATCCAGCCCTCGCTCCCGTAGCCAGCCCAGGTCTGCGACGGTGGCCTTGGTGCCCGGCAGCACGACGACGTCGGCGTCGACCAGGTCGGCGGATTGGCTGACCCAACGCACCAGCACGCCGGGTTCGCAGGCCAGCGCTTCGATATCGGTGGAGTTGGAGATCCGCGGCAGCCGCGGCACCGCGACCCGCAGCCACCCCGAACCGCGCGGTGGCTGCGGCCTGCCGATGACCCGGTGGGCCAGCGCCGAGACGGAGTCCTCGGCGTCGAGCCACAGGTCGTCGCAGTACGGCAGTACGCCGTAGGTCGGGCGACCGGTGAGCTCGGCGAGTTGCCGCAACCCGGGCTCCAGCAGCGCCGCGTCGCCGCGAAACTTGTTCACGATGAACCCGGCGACCAGCGCCTGATCGTCGGGCTCGAGCACCGCCACCGTCCCGAACAGATGCGCCAGCAGACCGCCGCGGTCGATGTCGCCGACCAGGATCACCGGCACATTCGCAGCGCGGGCCAGGCCCATGTTAGCCAAGTCCGTTGCGCGCAGGTTGATTTCGGCCGGCGATCCGGCTCCTTCGCATATCACCGCGTCGAATTCGCTTCGCAGTTGCGATAATTCGTCGAGCACGATATCGAGCAGCCGGTTGGGGTGCGACCAGTATCCGGTCGCGGTCACCGAGTCGGCGGCCTGTCCGCGGATCACCAGTTGCGACGTGGTGTCGCTGCCGGGTTTGAGCAGAATCGGGTTGAACCGCACGCTGGGCGCCAGGCCGGCCGCGCGGGCCTGCATCGCCTGGGCTCGACCGATCTCACCGCCCTCGACAGTGACCGCGGAATTGTTCGACATGTTCTGCGCCTTGAACGGCGCGACTCGAATGCCCTTGCGCGCCAGCAACCGGCAGAGTCCTGCGACCACCGTCGACTTCCCGGCGTCGGAGCTGGTGCCGGCGACCAGCAGCGCACCGCTCACCTTTCTGTGGCGAGCAGACGCAGAATCGCATTTTCCGCCCCGTGATCGTGCGATTCAGCGTCTGCTCGCGCTAGAGACACGTGAGGATGTCCGCGCCGGACTCGGTGACCAGCAACGTGTGCTCGAATTGCGCGGTCCATTTGCGGTCTGTGGTGACCACCGTCCAGCCGTCGTCCCAGATCTCGTAGTCCAGCGTGCCGAGGTTGATCATCGGCTCGATGGTGAACGTCATGCCCGGCTCGAGGATCGTGGTGACAGACGGCTCGTCGTAGTGCAGGACAACGAGCCCGTTGTGAAACGTGGTGCCGATGCCGTGACCGGTGAAGTCGCGAACGACGTTGTAGCCGAACCGGTTTGCGTAGGATTCGATGACGCGCCCGACGACCGAAAGCGCACGGCCCGGTTTGACGGCTTTGATCGCCCGCATCGTCGCCTCGTGGGTGCGCTCGACAAGCAGCCGGTGCTCTTGCGCCACGTCGCCGGCAAGAAACGTGGCGTTGGTGTCACCGTGTACACCGTCGATGTAGGCGGTGACGTCGATGTTGACGATGTCGCCGTCTTCGATCACCGTCGAGTCGGGGATGCCGTGACAGATGACCTCATTCAGCGACGTACAGCAGGACTTGGGAAAACCCTTGTAGCCCAGTGTCGACGGGTAGGCGCCGTGGTCGACCATGTAGTCGTGGGCGATGCGGTCCAACGCGTCGGTCGTCACACCGGGCGCGACCGCCTTGCCCGCCTGCGCGAGCGCCCCGGCCGCGATCCGGCCGGCCACCCGCATCTTCTCGATCACGTCGGGCGGTTGTACCCACGGCTCGGTGCCCTCCCGCGCCGTCGGCTTGCCGACGTATTCCGGGCGCGCGATCGACTTGGGCACCGGCAGTGTCGGCGAGAGCGCGCCGGCGGACAGCGCAGAACGAACAGGCATGCGACCATGGTATCCGCCGTTGCCCCGCGACGATGTGGGTCGGGCAACGGCCCGGCGAGGGCTTCGCTCAGGGGAGTGCGGTCCGAAGAGCGTTACCGATTTCCTGCATCGTCGGCAAGCAATCTATTTGACACTCGTTGGATAACGAGATTTTGGCCGCGAGCGCTTCTCGCCCGGCTACGTCCCGGCCCTTAGCAGAAACGTGGCCGCGCAACCACTTTCAGGTCAGATAGTCGCCCGGCAACGAGTTGAACATGAACTTCGTCATCCGCACCGCATACTCCGAACTGCCGCCCCCCACGATCAGCGAAGCGAACGCCATATCGCCGCGGTAGCCGGCGAACCAGGCGTGCGACCCGCCCGGGAACTCGGCCTCACCGGTCTTCCCGTACACCGCGCCACACTCGGCGATCTCCTTGCCGGTGCCGTTGGTCACCACGAGCCGCATCATCGGACGCAGATCGTCGATCACCTTCTGGCTGATCGGTGTGGTGTCGCCGGTGATTGCCGTCGACCGCCCCTCGATTAGCTTCGGCACCGGCGTCTTTCCGGCGGCCACCGTCGCTGCGACCAGCGCCATGCCGAACGGCGACGCCAGCACCTTGCCCTGACCGAAGCCGTCCTCGGTCCGCTCGGTCAGATCGACCGTCGGCGGTACCGATCCGGTGACAGTGCTGATGCCGTCCACCTGGTAATCCAGCCCCATGCCGTACTGGCTTGCCTCCTGTGTCAAACCGCGTGGCGGCAACTTGCTGGCCAACTCGGCGAACGTGGTGTTGCACGAACTGGCGAATGCCCGTGCCATCGACACCACACCCAAATCGAACCCGCCGTAGTTCGGAATGGTGCGATGCCCGATGTCGACCTCCCCGGGACAGCCCAAAAGCGTGTTCGGAGTTGCCAAGTCACGCTCGAGGGCCGCGCCGGCGGTGACCATCTTGAACGTCGACCCCGGCGGGTAGAGTCCGGTGGTGGCAAGCGGGCCGACGGCGTCGGCAGCGGCGTTCTGCGCGACGGCCAGTATCTCGCCGGTCGAGGGTTTGATCGCCACGATCATCGCCTGACGGCTCTGGTTGTCCACCGCGCGCTGAGCGGCGTTCTGCACCGGCCGGTCCAAGCTGATCGAGACCGACGCGGCCGGCGACGGCTCCACCTCGTGCAGCACCGCGACGTCCACGTCGTTCTGGTTGACCGCGACCACCCGCCAGCCCGCTTGGCCGTCGAGCTGGTCGATCACCGCCTTCTTCACCTGGCTGATCAGCGCCGGAGCGAAGTGGTCGTCGGTTGGTAACAGCTCGGCCTGCGGTGTGATCACCACCCCGGGCAGGTTGCCGATCGCGGGGGCGACCCGGTTGTTGTCGTCGGTGCGCAGCGTGATCAAATCCATCGGCTTGCCCAGCGAGCTGGCCTGCTCGGCGAGCCGCTGCGGGTCGCCCAGCGTGTCGTCGAACGGATGCAGCGCATCGATCACCGCGTGGGCGGTGCTGATCAGATAGCCGCCCGCCCGAGATGCGTCCAGCATGTAGTGATACAGGTAGCCGGGAGCCAGCACGTCAGTGCCGCCGACTTCGTTGACCGCCGCGCGTCGCGGCGGATCGGCCCGCAGCGCGAACGTCTGGTGCTCGCCGAGGCGCGGATGCACGTCGGTGGTGCTCCACCGCACCTGCCAATGGCCCTCGTAGCGGGCCATTTTCAGCTGGCCGTCGTAGGTCCAGGTCCGGTTCTTCGGCAGGTGCCAGGTATAGCGGTAGCTCACCGCGCCGATGTCTTCGATGTATTTCGAGCCGAGGCTCTGGGTGTCGAGGTGGCTGGCTTGCAGGCCCGCCCACGCCGCGTTGAGCGCTTCGCGCGCGTCGGTGGGAGCATCGCTGAGGTCGGCGGCCGCCGCCGTGTTGCCTGTGGACAACGCAGCGAAGAACCGTTCTGCGGCCGGCGCGGGGCCTTCGGCGCGCGGCGTACAGGCGGACACGGCTGTCGCCGCGACAAGCACCGCCAGCGTCGCGGCTGATACCACTGTGGTTTTTGTTGCCATTGAGGCAGATGTTATGGAACTGTGCGCCCATATCGGCGGAGGCGCACCGAGACTAAATCGTTACGCAAGCTCCTTTGCGTCGAGATCGACGTTAGCGCCAGAAGTGCGAGTAGCGGCCGCTCTAACGTCGATCTCGGCGCACGAGACAGCATGCAGTAGGGCGGTTCCATGGCACGGGCTTCGACTACACCAATGACGAGCTTGAAACCTTCTCCGCGCTTGAGCGCGACAGCGACGAGGCGGAATGATCGTCGACACCTCGGTGTGGATCGAATTCTTCAAATCTGCCGAATCGACGGCGAGTCGTTGGGTCGCCGACCGCATTGCCGATCAAACGTCGCTGGTCGTACCCGAAGTGGTGCTGATGGAGTTGCTATTGGCGCCACCGACGAGGCAACCACTTCGGTGCGACGCCGTTTCCTGCAGCGCTTCGCAATTCAGCCGCTGGCTCCGGTGCGCGACGCCGAGGACGCCGCAGCGATCCACGGCGCTGTCGGCGTAGCGGAAAGACTGTCCGTAGCCTCATCGATTGCCTCGTCGCAGCGACGGCACTGCGCTTGGATCTGCCAGTGGCGCACCGTGACCGCGACATCGAGGCCATCGCAGCGCAATGCGGCCTGCGGACGCTGTCTTTGTTCTGACGACGCTCGCGCGTTAGTCCAGCAGGACCGTCGCGAAGGTGCCGACTTCGACGAAGCCGACACGGTCGTAGGTGGCCCGGGCCACCGTGTTGAAGTCGTTGACGTACAGGCTGGCGATGCGCCCGGTGCCGACGATCACCGCCGCCAGCGTCGCGGTACCGCCGGTGCCCAGCCCCTTGCCGCGCCACTCCGGATGCACCCAGACTCCTTGGATCTGGCCGACCGCCGGTGACTGGGAGCCGACCTCGGCCTTGAAAACCACTTGGCCGTTTTCGAAGCGGGCCCAGGCTCGGCCCGCCGCGATCAGGTTGGCGACCCGTCGTCGGTAGCCGCGGCCCCCGTCGCCGATTCGCGGGTCGACTCCCACCTCGCCGATGAACATGTCGATCGCGGCCGTCAGGTAGGTGTCGATCTCGTCGGGCCGCACTTGGCGCACACCAGGGTCGATCTCACACGTCGGCATCCGAGCCAGCGACATCAGCGGCTGGTGCTCGCGCACGTCGCGGGCCGGGCCCCAGGCCGGCTCGAGACGCTGCCACATCGGCATCACCAACTCGGCCCGGCCGACCAGCGACGAACATCGCCGCGACGCGGTCAGCGCCGCATCGGCGAACGCATACAGGTCGGTCAGTTGGCCGCGCAACGGAATCAGGTTCGCGCCGGCATAGCACAGCGACTCCTCAGGCCCGCGGCGCGTCCACAACTCGCCGCCGATCGAGTTGGAGTCGAGGCCGTGATCGGCCACCCGGGCGGCGACCATGCACGATCCGATCGGATCGTCGTCGAAGACGCGGCGCACCGCGGCGCCGTCGCGCACTACCGACACCCGTCGCTCGTTGACCATGCGACGGGTGGGCGGAGCCGACATAAAAGACTCTTTCTGCCACCAGACAATTGGGGCCCGAGTGGGCCACGTCTCAGCTTACGGTCACGACCGGCGAACCGCTCGCTGTGCCTATCTCCGAGTCTGTTTCCGAGGCCAGCCGCATCGCTTCCTCGATCAGCGTCTCGACGATCTGCGCCTCGGGCACGGTCTTGATCACCTCGCCGCGCACGAAGATCTGGCCCTTGCCGTTGCCCGACGCAACACCGAGGTCGGCCTCGCGCGCCTCCCCCGGCCCGTTGACGACGCAGCCCATCACGGCAACCCGCAGCGGCACGTCGAGGCCCTCGAGTCCGGCGGTGACCTCGTTGGCCAGGGTGTAGACGTCGACTTGTGCGCGACCGCATGACGGGCAGGACACGATTTCCAGCGAGCGCGGCCGCAGATTCAGCGATTCGAGGATCTGGGCGCCGACCTTGACCTCTTCGACGGGCGGCGCCGACAGCGACACCCGGATGGTGTCGCCGATGCCCCGTGACAGCAGCGCGCCGAAGGCGACCGCGGACTTGACGGTGCCCTGAAAGGCCGGACCGGCCTCGGTGACGCCGAGGTGCAGCGGGTAGTCGCACCGCGCGGCCAGCTGCTCGTAGGCGGCGACCATCACCACCGGGTCGTTGTGCTTGACGCTGATCTTGAGTTCGGAGAAGCCGTGCTCCTCGAACAGTGAGGCCTCCCACAGCGCCGACTCGACCAGCGCCTCGGGCGTGGCCTTGCCGTAGCGCTCCATGAACCGCTTGTCCAGCGAGCCGGCGTTGACGCCGATGCGGATCGGGATCCCGGCAGCTGCGGCCGCCTTGGCGACCTCGCCGACCCTACCGTCGAATTCCTTGATGTTGCCGGGGTTTACCCGAACCGCGGCGCAGCCGGCATCGATCGCAGCGAAGATGTAGCGCGGCTGGAAGTGAATGTCGGCGATGACCGGGATCTGGCTCTTCTTGGCGATCGCCGGCAGCGCGTCGGCGTCCTCCTGACGCGGGCAGGCCACCCGGACGATGTCGCAGCCGGCGGCGGTCAACTCGGCGATCTGCTGCAGGGTCGAGTTGATGTCGTGGGTCTTGGTGGTGCACATCGACTGCACCGAAATCGGGCAATCGCTGCCCACCCCGACATCGCCGACCATCAGCTGCCGCGTCGTTCGTCGTGGCGCCAGCGTGGGCGCCGGGGCTGCCGGCATACCCAGACCTGTGGTCACTGGAACAACCTGATCGGGTTGACCACGTCGGCGGTCACCGTCAACAGCATGTAGCCGACCACGAGGACCAACACTACGTAGGTTGCGGGCATGAGCTTGAGGTAGTTGACCGGCGCGGCCGCGACCATGCCGCGGGCCGACCGAACCATGTTGCGCAGCTTCTCGAACACCGCGATCGCGATGTGCCCGCCGTCGAACGGCAGCAGCGGCGCCAAGTTGATGACGCCCAGGATGAAGTTCAGCTGCGCGAGGAACAACCAAAACGCCATCCAGACGCCGTGGTCGACGGTGTCGCCGCCGATGATGCTGGCACCGACGACGCTGATCGGTGTATCGAGCGAGCGCTGGCCGCCGCCGATCGCGTGGACCAGCGCGCCGACTTTGGTCGGGATGGCGACCAGCGACTTGCCCAGCAGGACCGTCAGGTTGCCGGTGAAGGAGAACGTGGCCGGCACCGCGCTGACGGGGTTGTACTGCGTGGGGCCGGCTGCCGTGCCCATCACGCCGATCACCCCGATCGTCGTAGGCTTGGCGCCGGTGACCCAGCGTTGCCGCTGGACGATGTCGACGTATTTGGTCATCGTTTGGCCGTCGCGCTTGATGACGATCGGAACGGTTCCGTGCATTTTCTGCACGGCGGCGGCCATCTCGGAGAAGTCGGTGACCGGAGTTTCGCCGACCTTGAGCACCACATCGCCGGCCCGGATTCCGGCCGCGGCCGCCGGCCCGTCACCCGTGCACTTCTCGAATTGGCCCTGCTTGTATTCCGAGGCCGCACAAGCGGTTTGACCGATGACCGCGGAGGGATGCAGGTTCGGCAGTCCCCAGCTGACCGCGATGGCGTAGATCAGCACCAAGCCGATGACGAAGTTCATGCCCGGACCGGCGAATAGCACCGCGACGCGCTTCCAGGTCTTCTGCTTGTACATCGCGCGGTCATGCTCGTCGGGCGCGAGTTCCTCGACCGACGTCATGCCGGCGATATCGCAGAACCCGCCGGCCGGAATGGCCTTGAGGCCATACTCCGTTTCGCCGCGGCGCGTCGACCACAGCGTCGGGCCGAAGCCCACGAAATAGCGGCGCACCCTCATCCCGGTCGCAAGGGCGACGCCCATGTGACCGCATTCGTGCAACGCCACCGAGAGCAGGATGGCGAACGCGAACAGCACGACGCCGATAACGAACATCATCAGCTTGGTAAGACCTCCTGTGTGGCTCGCTCTATCGCACGTCTGGCCTTACCGCGGGCCCAGCGCTGCGCGTCGAGTACGTCTTCCACGGTAGCGGGTGCGCCGCTCCATTGGTCGGCGGCGCTGCAGACCTCGGCAATCGTGCGCACGATGGCCGGGAAGCCGATCCGGCCCGCCAGGAACGCCTCGGCCGCTTCTTCGTTGGCGGCGTTGTAGACGGCGGTCATGCAGCCGCCGATCTCACCGGCGTTGCGGGCCAGCTCGACGGCCGGGAAGACTTCATTGTCCAGCGGCTCGAAGTCCCAGCTCGTCGCGGTGGAGAAATCGCAGGCGGCGGCCACCGCAGGCACCCGCTCCGGCCAGCCGAGCGCCAGCGCGATGGGCAGTTTCATGTCCGGCGGGCTGGCCTGCACGATCGTCGAGCCGTCGGTGAACGTGACCATCGAATGCACGATCGACTGCGGGTGCACGACGACGTCGATGTGCCGGTAGGAGATGCCGAACAGCAGGTGGGCTTCGATCAGCTCGAGCCCCTTGTTGACCAGCGACGCCGAGTTCAAGGTGTTCATCGGGCCCATCGACCAGGTCGGATGGGCACCGGCCTGCTCGGGTGTGACGTGCTCGAGGTCGGCGGCCGACCAGCCGCGGAACGGTCCGCCGGAGGCGGTCAGCACCAGCTTGGCCACCTCGTCGGCAGATCCGCCGCGCAGGCATTGCGCCAGCGCGCAATGCTCGGAGTCGACGGGCACGATCTGGCCCGGTTGCGCGGCCCGCAACACCAGCGGACCGCCGGCGATCAGCGACTCCTTGTTCGCCAGGGCCAGTCGGACACCCGAGGCCAGCACGGTCAGCGTGGGCTGCAGCCCCATCGCGCCGACCAGCGCGTTGAGCACGACGTCGGCGTCGGTGTTCTCAATCAGCCGGACGACTGCGTCGGGCCCGTGGTAGGTGACGTCGCCGATGGTCTGGGCGGCGCGCTGGTCGGCGACGGCGACATTGATCACACCGGTTTCGGCGCGCTGGCAAGCCAGCAGCTCCGGGTGCCCGCCGCCGGCGGCCAGGCCGACCAGCTCGAAGCGGTCGGGGTTGGCGGCGACGACCTCCAGCGCCTGGGTGCCGATGGACCCGGTGCTGCCCAGCACCAGGATCTTGAGACGGCGGTCGGTCACCTAGTCATTGTGCCGCGGCCCCGCAACCCGCGATATGCCAGAATGGCCGCAATCGTTTCCAGCAACACCGAGCCCCTACCGGAGGAGTCGCCGTGGCCAGTACCGAGGTGGAGCGCTACAGCGAAGGGGTCGACGTCGCTGATGTGCCGTCGGCGCAGTGGGGCTGGAGCAAAATCAACCACCGCACCTGGCACATCACCGGGCTGTGCATCGTCGGCCTTTTGCTCGCAATGCTGGACGGCAATCACGTCGGCCACATCGAGAACTGTTACTTGATCGGTTTCGCGGCCCTGGTGCTCTTCTTCGTGGTGCGTGACTGGTGGGGCCGCCGGCGCGGCTGGCTCAGGTAGCGCGCTTATCGCGCCGCCGGTACCAGCCGCCGACCAGCGCACCTGCCACCAGGGTGGCGAGCGCCAGCACCCACGGCCACGCGCCATGCAGGTGCACCCAGCCGGCCAGCCAGCCCTGCACGCGGCCCGCTGCTGCGAGCAGCGCATCGGACGGCAGGCCATGGGCGGTATGCAGCCGGATCTCGTAGAGGGCGTAGTAACCGACATACAGCCCAACGAGGATCAGCAGCACGCCGCTGATCCGATTCACATAGGGCAGGATTCGCCGCAGCCGATTCACCACCGCCGCGGTCGCGACGGCGGCGGCAATGGCCAGCACGCCGATGACCAGGGTGAGGCCCGCGATATAGGCGAGATAGATCGACGCGCTGCCGATCAGCGAGCCGCGGCGCGAGCCGGCGGCGGTGACCGCCAGGAACGGCCCGACCGTGCACGACAGCGAGGCGATCGCATAGCTGACGCCGTAGCCATACATGGACCCGAGCCGAGCAGTCGGAGCCCCTCCCCCGCCCCGATACCGCGGGGCCAACAGCGTCAGCTCCCGGCCTGATAGAAGCCAAATTCCCAGGGCGACAAGCACAATGCCGATTACCACGACCGCGTACGGCAGATACCGCTGCACGGTCGCGCCCACCGATATGGTCAGCGCTCCGAACAGCCCGAACACGGTCAAAAATCCCAGCCCCATCCCGGCGGTCGCCGCCACGGCCCGGCCGGCCGCGGCCAATCCCGTGGCGCGCTCCCCGCGTACCACCAGAACGAGGTAGGCCGGCAGCATGGCAAACCCGCATGGGTTGAGCGCCGCGACCAATCCGGCGGCGAACGCCAGACTGACCAGGCCTGAATCCACGCCCAAGTCCACGAGCTACTTCAGCGCCGTCACCCGATCGGACAACTCCTGCTGCGACATCGCCGCGGTGGGGTTGTTCACAAACGTGGACGTCCCGTCGGAGTTGTAGAACACCCACGCCGGTTGCCAGGGCACGTTGTAGCGGGCCCAGATCGAGCCGTCGGCGTCGTTGAGCTGGGTGAAGTTCAGGTGGTATTTCGAGACGAAGTCCTGTATCGCGCCGGTGTCGGAGTGCGCCGCGACGCCCACGAACGTCACCGCGGGATTAGCGGCGGCCACGTGGCTCAGACCGGGCGCTTCGGCGTTGCAGAACGGGCACCACGGCGTCCAGAACCACAGCACAGAGCGCTTTCCCACCAAACTTGCCCCGTCGAAGGGCGCACCGCTGATTGTGGTCCCGCTGAACTGCAGACGGTCATCGCCCGCCAGCGCCCGCGGCGCACCGCTCAGCCCGACAACCGAGGCGGCTGTGGCGATTGTGGCCACGCCGAGCGCCAACCTGCCAAGCCGGAATCGGATTCTCATGCTCGTCTCCTTTGCTGGTCGCCACCGGGAAGACGTTGCTGTCCCCCGGCCGGTTCACGTGGGTGCGCCGAGCCGTCGGCGGCGAGCTGGCCACACGCGGCGGCGATCTCGCGGCCGCGGGTGTCCCGCACCGTGCAGGGCACGCCGGCGGCGCGGATGCGCCGGACAAACTCGCGCTGCGCGGGCTTCGGGCTGGCGTCCCAGTCGCTGCCGGGTGTCGGGTTCAGCGGAATGAGGTTCACGTGCACCAGCGGGCCCAGCGCGCGATGCAGCCGCTTGCCCAGCAGGTCGGCGCGCCACGGCTGGTCGTTGACATCGCGGATCAGCGCGTATTCCACCGAAACTCGCCGACCGGTCACGTCGGCGTAATAGCGGGCGGCGTCCAGCGCTTCGGCGATCTTCCACCGGTTGTTGACCGGCACCAGCATGTCACGCAGCTCGTCGTCAGGGGCGTGCAGCGACAGCGCTAACGTCACCGGCAGCCGCTCGTCGGCAAGTTTGCGGATCGCCGGGGCCAGCCCGACCGTCGACACCGTCACCGACCGGGCCGAAATCCCGAAGCCTTCCGTGATGCCGCGCACCGCCGCCAGCACCCTGGAGTAGTTGGCCAGCGGCTCCCCCATCCCCATGAACACCACGTTCGACAACCGGTCTGCCCAGTCGTCACGCAGCGCCACAGCCGCCGCACGTACTTGTTCGACGATCTCGGCGGTCGATAAGTTGCGCGTCAGCCCGCCCTGCCCGGTGGCGCAAAACGGGCACGCCATGCCGCAGCCGGCCTGCGACGAAATGCAGATGGTGTTGCGCCGCGGGTAACGCATCAGCACCGACTCGAAGGTGCTGCCGTCGGCGGCCCGCCACAGCGTCTTGCGGGTTGAGCCCGCGTCGCAAGCGAGTTCCCGGCTCGCAGTCAGCAGGTTGGGGAACAGCGCCTGGGCCACCGCGCCGCGAACCTCAGCCGGCAGATCGGTCATCTGCTGCGGGTCGCCGATCAGCCGACCGTAGTACTGGTGGGCGAGTTGTTTGGCGCGAAACGGCGGCAGGCCCAGTGCCACGACGGCGTCGATGCGCTCGGCGTCGTCGAGATCGGCCAGGTGCCGCGGCGGCAGACCCCGGCGCGGTGCCTCGAACACCAACTCTTGCTTCATCCCAGCACCAGTATGGGCCTGTTTCGCAGACCAGCGGTGTTCCGCCCGGCGACGATGCGCGCCGTGCAACGGCGTGAGGAGGAGACGGGCAGGTGTTCCGCCCGGCGACGATGCGCGCCGTGCAACGGCGTGAGGAGGAGACGGGCAGGTGTTCCGCCCGGCGACGATGCGCGCCGTGCAACGGCGTGAGGAGGAGACGGGCAGGTGTTCAGGGCACCAGCGCCAAGACAACCCAGGTCGCGACCGCCGACGGCAAGGCTCCATCCAGTCGGTCCATCAGGCCGCCGTGCCCGGGCAGGATCCGGCCCATGTCCTTGATGCCCAAGTCGCGCTTGATTTGCGATTCCACCAGGTCGCCGAGCGTGGCGGTGGCCACCAGCGTGAAACCCAGCAGCACTCCGACCCAGATTGGTTTGTGCACCAACAGCACGGCCGTCAGCGCGGTCGCGGTGACCCCGAGCAACAGCGAACCGACCAGTCCCTCCCAGGACTTGTTCGGGCTGACCGACGGGACCATTGGATGCCTTCCGAACAGCACGCCTACCGCGTATCCGCCGATGTCCGAACACACCACGCCGATCATCAGGCAAAACACCCGGCCCGATCCGTCATGCGGATAGACCAGCAGCACAGAAAACGATGCGAACAACGGCACCCAGGCGACCAGGAAGACCGTGGCGGCGACATCCCGCAGGAAGTTCGACGACGAGTCGGCGTTGCCGGGGCCGTGCGGCGAGGGCGCGCCCTCAAGCGTCAGCCGCCAAAACATGCAGACCACAGCCGTGGCGCCGAAACCGGCCAGCGCGCCGGCTGCATGAAACGGCCAGGTCAGCCAGACGGTGGCCTGGCCGCCGATCAGCAGCGGAATGACCGGAATGAGGTAACCGGCCTCGCGCAGCCGTCGCACCACCTCATGAGAGGCAATCGCGATGGCGGCCGCGACCAATGGGACCCACAGGTACCGATCGAATATCAAGATCGCGATAATCGTGAACCCGATGGCCGCGCCGACGGCGATCGCAGCCGGCAGATTTCGGCCGGCCCGCGACTTCTTCTTCGGCTTCTTCGTCAAGGACTGTCGCACCGAACCGTTGGCCGGGGTATTTGCGCCGGTCTCAGTGTCTGCCACCGCCGTGGTTTGCTGAGGGCCGTTAGACCTCCAGCAGCTCGCCTTCTTTGTGCTTGACCAGCTCGTCGATCTGGGTCACGTACTGGTGCGTGGCCTTGTCCAGGTCCTTCTCGGCGCGCGCGACCTCGTCCTCGCCGGCCTCGCCGTCCTTGCGGATGCGGTGCAGTTCCTCCATCGCCTTGCGGCGGATGTTGCGCACCGAGACCCTGGCGTCTTCGCCCTTGGCCTTGGCTTGCTTGACGAGTTCGCGACGGCGTTCCTCGGTCAGCTGGGGCACCGCGACGCGGATCAGCGTGCCGTCGTTGGTCGGATTGAGGCCCAGGTCGGAGTTGCGGATCGCCGTCTCGATGGCACGGAGCTGGCTTGCCTCGTAAGGCTTGATGACGACCAGGCGCGCTTCGGGGACGTTGATGCTGGCCAGCTGAGTGATCGGGGTAGACGAGCCGTAGTAGTCGACAACGATGCGGGAGAACATGCCGGGGTTGGCGCGGCCGGTGCGGATGGTCGATAGGTCGTCACGGCTCACCGCCACCGCTTTCTCCATCTTCTCCTCGGCGTCGAAGAGGGTTTCGTCAATCATGTCCGCGCCGCTCCTCCTCATCGCGCTATGCGCTGTGCATCGTCGCGGCGCGCATGTCTGCGCCGCTCCGCTCAGCTGGTGACCAGTGTTCCGATCTTCTCACCCGCAACCGCGCGAGCGATATTGCCGTCGGTGAGCAGGTTGAACACCAGGATCGGCATGCCATTGTCCATGCACAAACTGAACGCGGTGGCATCGGCCACCCGCAGGCCCCGGTCGATGACTTCCCGGTGGGTGATCGCCGTGAGCAGCTCGGCCCGCGGGTTGACGCGCGGGTCCTCAGCGAACACGCCGTCGACGGCCTTGGCCATCAAGACCACGTCGGCGCCGATCTCCAATGCCCGCTGTGCGGCCGTCGTGTCAGTCGAGAAATACGGCAGCCCCATGCCGGCACCGAAAATCACCACACGTCCTTTTTCCAGGTGACGCCGGGCCCGCAGCGGAATGTAGGGCTCGGCGACCTGGCCCATCGTGATCGCGGTCTGCACCCGGGTGACGATGCCCTCTTTTTCCAAAAAGTCTTGCAGGGCAAGGCTATTCATGACCGTGCCGAGCATTCCCATGTAGTCCGAACGAGTGCGCTCCATCCCGCGTTGCTGAAGTTGGGCACCACGGAAGAAGTTGCCGCCGCCGATGACGACAGCGACCTGCACACCGGTGCGGACCACCTCGGCGATCTGGCGCGCGACGAGCGCGACCACATCGAGATCCAGCCCGACCTGTCCGCCGCCGAACATCTCGCCGCCCAGCTTGAGCAACACTCGGGTGTACTTCGGGCGGCCTGCTGATTTAGCGCCCGGGTATCCCTCGGCACGCGGAAATGCCCCAGCGCCGTTGGGGCTGGTCGGCTCCTGCTCCGTCATCACACTCCTAGCACGGGAGGGCACCATCCGGCTAACCCCCAAGACGGCTATCCCAAAGGGCAGGATCCATCCTGCCTTACGGCCAGGCGGCGCGTCCCGGGAGTCGACCGGATGGTCGGGTAGCGCGGGTCAGTAGCCGCCCGCGGTGCCGTTGCCGAGGCACACCAGCCGCGACCCCATGACGGCCTCGCGGTCGAGGATGTTGCGGGTGTCGATCACGACCGCGCCCGGGGCCACGCACCGCTCGATGTAGCCCCAGTCCAGCTCGCCGAATTCCGGCCACTCGGTCAGCACCAGGATCGCGTCGGCGTCCTTGGCGGCAACGTAGGGGTCCCGAGCGGTGCCGACCGGTAATCGTGCCCCTTCGAGGCTGTCCGGGCGGGGGTCGTAGGCGGTCACCTGGGAGCCGGCGTCTTGAAGACCCTTGCAGATGGCCACGGCCGGCGAATCCCGGATATCGCTGGTCCCCGCCTTGAAAGTCAGTCCCAGCGCGGCAACCTTGACCTCGTCTGGGCAGACACGAACCACCCCAACCCGGGCCGGGCGCCAGGAAATGGTGGCCGATTCGCTCGTCGGCGCCCATGCAGCCGGTGATGTCGCGGATGTCCGCGCCCACCCGCGCGCACAGTTCGGCCATCGAGTTGACGAACGACAGCTTGACGGCCAGAAACGCGTTGCTGGCATATTCGGCCAGCTCGGCGCTTTCCAGGCTCATCCGCAGAACAGCCTGGTCAGCGCAGAGGGAGGCCACCCGCTCGGCGGCCTCATCCCCATCGGCGACGGCACCGATCACCACCCGCTCGGGATGGCAGAAGTCGTGGACGGCATGGCTTTCTCTCAAGAACTCCGGATTCACCACCGTATGGATGCCGCGTCCAGCCAGCATCTGGCTGAGCCGACGAGAGGTACCCACCGGCACAGTCGATTTCACGGCGATCACCGCGTCGGGCCGCAAGCTCTGCGCCAGTTCGCCTACCGCGTTCTCGACCGCTTTCAGATCGGTGCTGCCGCCGTCGTTGGCCGGTGTCGGAACGCAGATGAACACGACATCACGATCTCCCAGTCGACGGCAGTGACGGGTGAAGCGCAATGTGCCGAGCTCGACACCGCTGCACAATAATTCGTCCAGCCCCGGCTCGTCGATCCCGGCGCGGCCACTCCGCAACTCGGCCAACCGGCCCGCGTCGTTGTCCATGCAAAAGGTGTCGGCTCCCTTGGCGGCCAAACACACCGCCGTGGTCAAGCCGACATAGCCGGCGCCGACCACTCCGACCTTGAGATTCACGCGCATTCCTCCAAAATCCGTCGAGCAGCCTCGATCACCCGCGACGCGGTGATGAGCAACAGCCCACGGTGCGGCCGGTCACTATGCGGGTCGCCACAATCACCGGCCCACACCGCGGTGGCGACGAACCTCGACGCGGCCGCCACCGCCGCGGTGGCGGCCGCCAGTTCGTCGGCACCTTCGCTGAGCGCGATCGCGGCCGCCACCGAGAACCGATCACCGGCACCGCAGGTATCGCTGCGACCAGCAGCGGCCGTTTCCGGCGGCGCAATGTGACGGGCGCCGTGGTGCTGGTCGGCGAACATGGCGCCACGGGCGCCGAGCGTGACGCTCACCGCGGTCACGCCCCACTCCTGGCGCAGCGTACCGGCCAGTTGACCGCCAGCGGCCGACAGCGAAAACCTTTGCGCTTCAGCCTGGTTCGGAGTGACAAGAGCGCAATCGCCGATCGGGCGGGCGCCCCGGGGATGAGGGTCCCACACCATCGGAACGTGCGCGGTCGCCGACTGCAGCAAGCCGCGCAATTGCGGGTGGCCGGCCTAGCCACGAGCTGCCAACACTGCTGCCAGACCGGCGCCTCCCGGCCGATGCCAGATCCGCTCGGGTTCCACCACCGGCACCGGCGCCTCGGGTGAAAGTCGATCAGCCGTACCGTCGATGTCGATGTCGATGTCGGGCAACGAATCGCCGACGATCACAAGCGGTTTCATGTCGATCCGGCTCCTGCCCGAGGCAGCGACTCGTCGAGCGCTCTGCACAGTCCGTGTAGCAATACCAGATGGATTTCCTGCACGGTCGCCGTCGATTCGGCCTCCACGCAGATTGCGTCGTCGCACATGGCCTGCAGCGGGTTGGGCGCCGGACCGGTCAGCCCCCAGGTCGTCACCCCGATTTCGCTGGCCACCTTGACCGCGGCCAAGACATTGGCACTGGTGCCGCTGGTAGACAACGCGACCAGCACGTCGCCGAACCGACCATGCGCGCGCACGCCGCGGGCGTCGATCATGCTGCACCTCGGCTGACTAGCTCAGCGACCGCCAACACGACGTCGCGGGCGGCGATGCCGTCCAGACTCGGGCCACCAACGCTGTTGTCAATCCAGCCCCTCCAGCACCAGGGTGACTGCCTCGTCCAGCGAGGCGGCCACTTTCGCGTTGACCCGGGCGTCGCTGATCTCTGTGCACCGGGTCCTTTCGGTGGGCACCAGAACGGCTTTGGCCTGGGCGGCCTGGGCAGCTGCGACGTCACCGCCGGTGTCGCCGATCATCACGCAGCGGGAGGTGTGCACGCCAAGAGCGTCGGCCAGGCGGGGATCGGTGAAAGCGGTCCAGCCGATCGGCTCGGTGCGGAATGTGCCTTCGCCGCACGCGTAAACCAGTTCGGCCAGCCGCTCGGCATAAGTCGGGCGCCCGTAGGAGCCCATGGCCATCACCTTGTATTCGTCGCTGGATCGCTTGAATCCCAAATGCTCGGCGAGGCTTTCGTAGAGCAACCCCAGCGAATGCGGAAGCTGTTAGGACGCGAGGATGTCCAGCTTTCCGTCGCGGTACTTGCCAGCCAGCATGGACGTCGACTCGCCGCGACCGTCGACGACGAGCACGGCGCTGTCGGGCTGCGGGGAGACCAGCGAGGCCGACGCCGCGTGCGCAACGTGATGGCGCACATGGCGGACTATGCCGGGGTCGAGCCCAGGCATTGCATGGCCGTGGTGATGCCGGTTACCTCGTGCGGGCTCCAGGCGGCGAACGCGCGCGCCCAGTCCATCCGCCCTCCGAGAATCCGGCTACTGAGCAGAAGGCCCGCGGCGACACCCGCGGCGAGCCCCCACTTGTTGAAACCCGTTGCGACAAAAATCTTTTCACCGCCCGGCAAGATCGGGCCAACATACGGCAGCCGGTCGATTGGCGTGTAGTCCTGCGCCGACCACTGGTGCGTCACCGCAGCACCCGGAAAGTACTTGAGCGCCCACGACAACAACTCGTCCAGCTCGGCAGTGGGACTCTTGCGCCCCACGGTGTGACCGGCGCCCGCCACCACGAGACGCTCGCCGCCGTCGACCGGGGCGTAGCGCAGCGACCTGGTCGGCGAACCGGCAGAGATGAACATCGGCCGGGTGAGCTCCCCCGGAACGTCGAACGCAAACGAGTAGGACCTGCTGGGTTTGAGTCTCGCGAAACATCCGCCACGCTCAAGAATCGGAATGCCGGTAGCAAGCACGCATTGCCCGGCATCAACGCGCGCGTCGCCCTGGCCGGTATGCACCCGCAGTTGTACCCGGCCGTGATGCTGCGACACCGACCCCACCCGGGCGCCCTCCGCGATCCGACCTGCACGGCTGGCGAGTTCTCCAATCAGACTATCCAACAAAGGCATTGGATCGAACTGAGTTTGATCGGCAGGGCGCACACCGCCGTGATAGGGAAACGGAACGCCGGCGTCGTTGTCCCAATCGGCGTCCAGACCGGCCAATCGGCAAGCTGCCGGCTCGGCGCGCGCCGACGGCACTTCGTTCGCGGATTGCGCATACGTGTAGGCGTCTTCGCGCTGCACCGAGACATCGTTTTCCGCACAATATCGCAGTAGCCAATCTTGGCCCTCGCGATTGCCTTTCACGTAGTCGCGGGCAAGGTCAGCGCCGTGGCGGGCCAGGATCCTCGACAACGTGGTGCCCTGCAGCAGACTGATTTTTCCGGTCGTGTTGCCTGTGGTCACTTCGCCGGCTTTGCGGGCTTCGAGCACCAACCGCCATCGGCAGCCGGAAACCGGTGGTGGGCATCACAGGGGATCAGTTCCGGCCTCTCAGCAGCGATGAGCAAGGAAGCGGGGATCTCTAGGCGGCCAAAGAGGTTTGACCGTTCGGTGGCATGGGAATCCGCCGAAGCGCGGCGCGGGAAGCCAATGCCACGGTTTCCCCTGTCGAACCGGTCAAGAAATACAAGGAAGCGGCCGGAAGCGTACTCGGTCAAGACGACCTCGCGCGCGAGGGCAGGGCTCAGCAGGACAAGGCCGAGGCTCAGCGCGACGCCGCCAAGCGGGAGGCTGAAGCCGACGCGGCCCGCGGTAGCGCTGAGGTGGCCGAACGGAAGGAAGAATCGCACCAGCGGAAGTAATAGCTGGAACTATTGGTGGCCCGGTCCGGTGGACCGGGCCATCCTAATCTTCAGCTAAAAGCTGTTCAACATAGCGGCTTTCAGCCGAACAGGGGGAATGCGCGCTTGCGCGCCAGCGCATTCGTCCCGCGCTGAATGCTTTCTTGCACCTCGTGGTATTTGCGCTCGACGTAATCGTCGTCATCGGCGCGCTGCGGGGCATGGTCGAACTCGGCTGGCGGCATGAACCGGGTCCTGATCTTGGCCGGCAGCGGCAGCTGTGGCAGTGCAGCCGGGGCAATTCCCCAGGGCAGCGAGATGGCGAGTGGAAACACTTTGAGCCGCAACAGCCGGTCCAGCCGCAACGCCCGTCAAAGTCGGTCACACCCATTGCTAGGAAATACCGCCTGAAACCCGGGATGGCCATCAGCGCATCGTGAACGGTGCCGTGTAGTTGACGCTCTCGGCCAAACCGTCGCCACCATTGCAGGCCGACAGTCCAGGCATCCCAGACGAACGGTGCACCGGAGCGGATGCCGATCAGCAACACCGGCGGGTCTTGAATATTTTCCCAGCCGTCGATCTCCATCCGAAACCACTAGTCCACCAACGTATTCCAGAAGTACTTCTGGCGCTGCATCGTAGTCTCATCGAAGCCGCGAAGGTCCCATTCTCCTGCACGTTCGGCCACCCAGCCGCTCAGACCGCCCTGTTGTGCCCGACGCCGATCCTCCATTGCGCCCTGAGCCTGATCAGCCTGTTCACGCGCCTGCTGGCGTATATCGGCGGATCTGTGGTCGGTAGAACTCATGCTGGCCCCAATCGATTGCTGCGCGAAGCGATTCGAAAATGCGGCCTCCCCGCGTCGATGACGACGCGGGGAGGCCGACAATTTGGCTAGCGCCTACTCGAGGCTGGTGTTAGGAGTTGGTCCAGACGAGGATGTCCTGCACTCCGTCGTTGTACACCACCTGGGTGGGCGGTGGCCCGGTGACGTCGAAGTACAGCATGCCGCTTGCCTGGTTGCCCTGAGTGATCGGCGCCGGGCTCAGCCCGTTGGGAACCGGCACGCTGTTGATGACGTGGTACGTCGCGCCGTTCTCGGTGGTGCCGTTACCCACGGGCGGGGCGCCCGGAGGGACGTTGGCCGCAGGCCCGACGGTGGATCGGGCGCTGAAGTCGGTAACCATCGGCGTGACGGTCCCGCTATTCGCCTGCGCGGTGATGTCGGCTTGGTAGAGGTGGCCCTGTGGCGTATAGCCGGGGATGACCACGTTGGACGGGCGCAAGTTGCTCACCGTGTAGGCGGTTGAGAGATTACCGTCGTTGAGCTGCTCGCTGGTGCCGAATCCCTGGATGGTGGGAGGAGCGGCAACCGCGGTCGCCGCAGTGAAAAGGCCGGCTGTCGCGATTGCCGCAGCTCCAATCGCCGCCTTTGCCGTAGTCGGGGTGAACTTCACGCTAACTCCTCTCGTTTCGTGATGCTCGTTTCTTCTCTTCAGGCGATTGCCCACACCGGCCCCGGGCGGGCTCGCACGACCGTTTGCGATACCCATTCCCGTCAGCGTCAAAACCACACGCTCCCGTGCAGGCGTATTAGCTGGGGAAACACTCCCATAGGTGTTGGGAATGAATTAGACATGCGAAATTCTTCACCCTGCCGATAACCGGTAAAAGCTGCCGCGGGCGAACGGCAGGCCCGATTAGGCGCTGACCCGCCCGGGTAGCCGAAGACCGTTGCCGAGTTCGAACCAACCAGGAGGCAGGCGATGGCTCAGCACGTCGAGGTGGATCCAGGTCTATGGGAGGAGTTTCATCGTGTGGTCAACATGCCTTCCCGGGAGTTGAGGGAGTGGCTGCAGACGCACTCAGCCGGGGAAAGTACCGAGGCCCTGCCTGATCAGGCCGGCGCCCAGACTGGCCGTCGGGTGTTGCAGATTCTGCAGAAGCGTCTACGCGGCACGCTGCAGGGCAACCGCTCGATCCGGGCCGAGGAGTGGCGCGGCCCGGAGCCTCCGGCCGACGACGACCCGGATGTGCCCAACGCTGGGCCCACGACGCGGCAACCATGACAACCAAGCCAGCAGAGACGCCGCCATGATGCCACCCAGGACTTATTTCCGAATTCAGGCGGATCGTTTTGGTAGAGGGCTGACAGGTCTGCCCTTAGTCGCCGGTTGCGTTCGTCCGTAGCGGCCGGCTGTGAGGAAGGCGACGCGTCGGGCGATCTGCACCGTGTGATCAGCAAAGCGCTGATAGCACCCGCCCAGCAGGGTGACGTCCACAGCGACGGCTACCCCGTGTGCCCAGCGTTCGTCGACCAGTAGAGTTACCAGCTCGCGGTGCAGATTCTCCATGGCATCGCGACCGCGGCTGATGTGTGCTGCTAAGGCGGAGTCCCCGGACAACAACGTGTCGCGCGCGTCGCCGGCCAGCGACACCGCCAACGCGCCCATATCGGCTATGGGTTTGACCACCTGCGTCGGCACCGCTCGATCAGGATGCCGACGGCAAGCGATCCTTGCTACCTGCGTTGCCAATTCGCCCATCCGTTCTGCATCCACGGCAATCTGGACGGCGTCGACCACCGCACTCAGATTCGTGGCGACCGGGGCCGGCATTGACAGCAGCAAGTATGTGGTTTCGTGCGCACTCGAGCTCATCGCGGCGGTCTCGTCGTAGCCCGCAATGACAGCGTCGGCGATGCTGCGGTCCGCATCCAGTAAGGCGTACGTGGCGTCGTTCATTGCCTGGGCGGCCATCGCACACATCTCGGCAAGCTGCGCGGTAAGCGCCCCGAACTGGTACCGAAATGCGCTTTCCACCGCGCAGCTCAGCTTCCGAGATGCTGGCGCGGAGATGTCGTCGCGGCGACCTCTGCGCTTCCTCCGGCACCAAGGCGCGCAGCGGCGAAGTCCGCCCCTTTGTCTATCACACTCGCGTCAGAGATGTAGGTATCGTGCGCGGCGAAGTTGATCCCGTCCGAGCAGACCGGGTCCTCGGGGGCGCACACCTTGATCGTCTTGTCCTGATACAGCGGGCCGATGACAATCTGCGGTTGGCCGAGCAAGTTCATGGCCCGCACGTTGGGCGTTCCGAACAGCACCACCGCGGCGACGTGGTTGGCGATGTCGGGCGACAGCGGCTTCGGGATTGTCGCGGGATCGATGTCGGGTGGTATCGAATCGGGGACGGCAGGCGAGGTGACAAAGCCCATGACGGCGGCGCCTTGCGAGTAGCCGCCGAGCACCATCTTGGTGTTGGGGCAGCTGTTCGCCATCGAAACGATGTGGGAGCCGGCGTCGCGGATGCCGTCCATGCCGGTGGACCATTGGTCGCTGGCCGGGTAGTTGACCGGGTAGACGTTCATCGACCGTCCGCCCAACCGCGACTGCAGGCCGTCGACAAACGCCTGCCCCGTCGGACCGACGCCCGGCGGCTCACCGGTACCGCGAGCGAACACCACTTGGGTGGCGGGGCAAGGCTGAGCGGACGACGAGGGAGCGGCGGCGCCAAAAGCACCGAGGCTCAGCGCCGCCAATACCGTGAGACCAAAGGAACGAAGGAGGTTAAGTGTAGTCATGCGGCCGAGGTTCCCATCCGAGTTGCTGTACAAACAATGATTTTTCGAAGCCGGACGAACAGTTTCATATCGTAGGTGATGCGCCGGTGCGGGGCGCGTTGACGGAACGCGGGAAGCCTGACATCGCTCGGTCTTCCTGCGTCACGTCGTCCGTCCCTTTTGAGAAATCGGCTAATCGGCTCGGAAAAGTTTGGATTTGGCTGTCTTATGAGGCAGTCGACCCGCCGGCGCCCAGCGTGCGCTGGATGTCCGGTTTCATGGCGTTAAGCTGGGCACCCCAGTAGCCCCAACTGTGCACGCCGTTTTGGTCGATGTTGAACGTCGCGTTGTGGCCCCCGGCCGCGGTGTAGGCGTTTTGGAAGGCAACGTTGCTCTGCAGCACGGTTTCCTCGATGACCTGGCCCGGGACGCTGCCCTCACCGATTTCGGAGGGTGTGCCGTTGCCGCTGTAGATCCACAACCGAGTGTTGTTGGCGGCCAGTCGCCCGGCCTGCACGGTCGGGTCGTTGCGCTGCCAGCCGGGCCCGCCGTCGGGCCCCCACATGTCGTTGGGGTTGAAGCCGCCTTCGTCGTTCATCGCCAAGTGGATCAGCATCGGCCCACTGCCGCTCGAGGGAGTCAGGTACGCCGACAGTGAGCCGGCATAGGCGAACTGCCCCGGGTGGTAAGCGGCCAAGATCAACGCCGAGGATCCCGACATTGACACGCCGACCACGGCGTTGCGATTCGACCGCACTCCCCGACTCGATAGGTAGCCGGGCAGCTCGCTGGTCAAAAAAGTTTCCCACTTATAGGTTTGCCCGTTGGCCGGCCCGTACCAGTCTGTGTAGAAGCTGGAGCGGCCACCGACCGGCGCCACCACCGACATGCCCGAACCGGCGTAGGAGTCGAAGGCATTTGTTTCGATGTCCCAACCGCTCCGGTCGTCGCGGGCGCGCAGACCGTCGAGCAGGTAGACGGCCGGTGCGCCGCCACTTTGGAATTCCACGGTGATGTTATGGCCCATCGACGGCGAGGGCACTTGCAGGAATTCGGGCGCAGCCGCCTGCGCCCGTGGCGCAGCCGAAACCGCACTGATCAGTCCCGGCGTGGCGGCCGCCACAATTGCGGCGGTCAGCAACCGGCGCGCCCGGCGATAACTATTCACGGCCATCCCATATTGGCTCTTCAATTTTAAACGGGCAGTTGTGATTTCGCTCACATAGAGCGTGTCGCTGCATAAGGAGGCCCTTGGCCTTCCGAAGTCTGAAGTTGCGAATTACTCAGGCGAAGGAAGGAAGCCAAGGGCCGTGATCGACGGTACGACATTGTTGTTTGGGCTGCCAGGTGTACAGGTTGAGCGTGTCGAGCGCTGGGCAGATGGGACGCGGGTGGTGCACGTGGTGACCGCGAGCGAGACCGCGGCGGCGTGCCCGTCGTGCGGGGTGGTGTCCACCTCGGTGAAGGAGCGGGTGAGCGCCTCGCCGCGTGACATCCCCTACGGCGAAGACCGAATCATGCTGCGCTGGAACAAGACCCGGTGGCGCTGCCGGGAAGACTATTGCGAGAAGTCCTCGTTCACCGAGGCCATCGCGCAGGTGCCGCCGCGGGCGCGCACCACCGGGCGGTTGCGCGCCGCGATCGGTAAGGCGATCGGGGATGCGGCCCGCTCGGTGGCCGAGGTCGCTTCCGCCCATCAGGTGTCGTGGCCGACCGCCCACCGCGCCTTCGTCGCCCACGCCGAGGCGCTGCTGGCCGAGCCCGAGCCGGTCCGGGTGCTCGGCATCGACGAAACACGGCGCGGAAAGCCCCGCTGGCAGCGGTGCGCCACCACGGGCCGCTGGGTGCGGGTCGACCCGTGGGACACCGGGTTCGTCGATGTGGCCGGCGATCAGGGCCTGCTGGGGCAGCGCGAGGGCCGCACCGGCGCCGCGGTGATCGACTGGCTGCGCGAACGCAGCGAGGAGTTCCGCGCCGGGATCGAGTTCGTGGCGATCGACCCGGCGGCGGTCTACGCGGCGGCGATCCGCACGCCGGGGTTGTTGCCCAATGCGACGCTGGTGGTCGACCATTTCCATTTGGTCAAGCTCGGCAACGACGCGCTGACCAAGGTGCGCCGCCGCGTCACCTGGGACCTACGCGATCGTCGCGGCCGCACACTCGACCCCGAATGGGCCAACCGGCGCCGCCTGCTGCGTGCCCGGGAACGCCTGTCGGACAAGAGCTTCGCCAAAATGTGGAACGCGATCCTCGCCGAGGACAACACCGGCCAGATCCTCTCAGCGTGGATCGCCAAAGAAGAACTACGCACCCTGCTATCGACCGTGCGCGTCGGCGGCGATCCGCACCTGACCCGGCACCGGCTGCACCGCTTCCTGTGTTGGTGCATCGACTCCCAAATCCCCGAACTGCTCACCCTGGCCACCACCGTCGACACCTGGTGGTCCGAAATCAACGCCTTCATCACCACCGGCATCACCAACGCGGCCACCGAGGGCTACAACCGGCTGGTCAAACAGGTCAAACGGGCCGCCTGCGGATTCCGCAACACAGAAAACTCGGCCCGCCGGATACGCTTCCACTGCACCCGCAGACAGCGGGCCGCAACCCAGACTTCATGCTGATTGCCCGGTCAAAATCGAAGAGCCCCCATATTCCTTCCATTGCAGTGTCCAACCTGGCGTCATTGCCGCACCAGCGTGAGGTGGTGCTCGCGGCAAGGCGGTGCGGGATTTCGCGACAGTGCCGCGTCTACTGACGTTTTCTCAGTAATTTCCGCGTTGGAGAGTCGATAGTACGATCGCGGCGGCAACAACTGCGCCAATCCTGTTTGGACACAGGCGGATTCGACGGAGGCAGCGCCAACGCTGTTTGAGTTCGGCGTTGGCGCGTTCACCGATGGCACGCGCCGCGGTGAGCAGCATGTTGTAGCTCTGATTCTCCACGGCCAGGCCGCGGCCCTTGACCGGAGTGTGCACCCCGATCCCCGCTCCTTCGTAGCCCTTGTCGGCCAGCGTCGGCACCCCGTCGGCCGCGGACTTGTACAGCGCGCCCAGGCAGTGCGCGCGGGCGGCGGTGATGTCGTGCACGCTGCCCGGCTCGACCTCGCTCGACCACACCGGGAACCCGCCCGGGTCGGCCAGTATCTGCACATTGCCGCCCTGGGTTTTGTGCTTGCCCGAATACCACCGGTGATGGCCGGCCTCGTTGCGCTCGTCCACCCGGTCGATGGCGATCAGCGTCCCGTCCAGCGTCACGTGCGACCACTGTTCGGCCTTGGCCCGGTCGAGCACTTCGTGCAGGTCAGGAGCTTGTTCGGCGATCACGTCGATCGCCTCGTGCAGATAGCGGTAGCTGGTGGAGATCGGCAGCCCGGCCTCCATCGCCAACAACCGGATCGGGGCGTCGTCGCGGAACCACCGCAGCACCAGCTTGGCCTGCGTGCGCACCGTACCCGACCGCCGCCCGGCCCGCGTTCTGATCTCGCGCCGGTGAACGTGCAGCAGCGCGGTCACATGCAGCAGGGTTTCCTCCGGCACGTCGCAGATGGCAGAGTAGGTGAACACGTGGGGTCCTTTGCAGCGGAGCGGGTTTCCTCGTCGAAACCGAATCCTTGAGCAAGGACCCCACGCCCAGCCACTACGACACGCCTGAAACTCCAGTCACAACAAACTCACAAGCCCCAAGTGAGAAAACCTCACTGTCGGAAATATGAGCAGGACCGGACGCAGTCCGCACGCGGCAGCCGTTCGGGCAATTGCTGCGCGGTTGCTGACCAAATGCAAGTTGAAACCACGACGGCGGCATCGCTGCGCTTCTCGGGCGAGAATGGGAAATGCGCCGCACGCCAGGAACCGCAAACCGCGTACGTCGACAACGAAGGGACCCGGCGCGGTGGCGGCTGCTCCCATTTTGCTCAGCAGATGACTCCAGAAGTCTTCATTGCTGGCATCCACCTCGCCTGCCACAGAGACGATCACCGCTGAGCCGTCGCGGACGCTAGTGGCCCGTAATCCGGTGCTTCCACCGCGGAGCGGTCTGGGCTCACCGAAGCTCGACGGTGGTCTCGATGGTGGTGTGGAAACAGAAAGTCGACGAACAGGATTCATGGGCAGACTCCAGCATCAAACGGCACCAGCCGCGCGGTGAGTAAACATTCAGCCCCGACGTTGACCTGTGGTTCGACTTGTGTGATTGCGCCCCGCGGCGCCCCCGCCGGAATGGTTGGATTCGGTGGTGGCGGTCGGGCCGCTGTCGCGCCGCGGTCAGGCCGGGGCTGGGTCGGGTGGCATCCAGGGTTGGCCGATGATGGCCTCGCGCAACGCGCCGAAAGTGTTGCGGCCGTGCTTGGCCGCGGTGGACAGGTAGCCGCGGATGCGGTAGCGGTCTTCGGTGCGTTTCTCGCTGGTGAGCCGCCCGGAGATGTTCTGCTGGATCTTGGCCGGCCGCAGGTCGCGTTCGGCCTGGTTGGAGGTGGGCGGCACACGCAGGTCGAAGGCGAAGCGCAGCGTGTCGGCCTCGCGGTCGCGCAGGGTTTCCAGCAGCAGCCGAGCCTTGCGTTCGCCCGGACGGTCGCCGCCGCTGGTTGTCTCCGAAAGCCCTACCAGCACTCCGTGTTTGAACTCGCCGACAAGGTTGTCACGCACGGCGGGGTCGATGCCGTCGGCACCGGCGGCGCGGGCGAGGTTGGCCTGGTGGATCAGCGAGCGCAGCGCCCGAGCGACCTGGGGCGGCCATTCCGCGTCGGGGTAGACCTCGCCGGCATCGCCCAGATCCCGCCCGAGGTGCTGACAGCACAGCTGATGGGTGTGATCGCCGAGCGCGGCAGAGTCGTAGTTCTGGTAGCGGTCGTGCACGAGCACCGCGCCGTCCAGCTCGGTGATCACGGACCTCTTGAACGTGTCCAGATCCCGGTCGCCGACCAGATAACTGGTGCACCACTCGGTGCAGGCGACCAGCAGATACTTCTCGGCCTTCTTCCGGCCGAGCTTGGGGGTCCTGGGTCCGACCCGCAGCGGGGTCTCGTCGCAGCACACCGCGTACGCCAGGGTGATCAGGGCGCGGATCCGTTTGTCCACCTCGGCCAGCAACGCGGAGGCGCGCGCGAGCATGCCGTGCACGAACCCCACCGAGGGGGCGGCGCCGGTCAGCGAGTCCAGCAGCTCCACCACCCGGTGCGCGGGGATGAACTGCACCACCATCAGATACACCGCGAGAGCCTGCAGGTTCGGCCCGTACCCGACCGGCCCGGACCGGGCACCGTCGGGGCGGGTCGCGGTGTGCACCCGGCCGCAGCCGCACATCACCCGATGCTGGTCGTACTGGGTGATCCGCACTTCGATCGCGGGGATCTCGTGCTGCTGGTAGCGGTCCACGATCCCCAGATCCGCCGCCCCGGCCAGCTCCGCGCCGCACCCGCACCGCCCCTGCGGGAACCGGTCCACTCGCTCAGCCGGGCCGTCGGTCCAGGCCAGATGCGTCCCCGGGGCTCCGGGCTGCTTGCCCCTCTTCCGCCCCGACCCGCTCCGACGCTTCGGCTTCACCGGCGCCACGCGGCCTGGGGCATCGTCCTGCGACGGCGGCATCGACGAGTTGCCGCTGTTGCGCGAGAGCAGATGCTCCAGTCTGGCCAGCCTCGCCGCGGATTCCTCGTTGGCCGCGGCCAGTTCGGCGATCCGCGCGTCCTGTTCGGCGATCCGCGCCGCCTGGCCAGCGACGAGCGCGATCAGCTCCTCACGCGACATCTCCTCGGGCGCGGCCACTCCGAGATCACACCAGCCCCACCACCAACATCACCGGCGACACGCCGAGACCACACCAGCCACACCAGCACCGACAGTCACCACTGTCGCAGCGGCGCGTTCACACCCCTGACGTCGACGCGGCTGCCAATCAGCCAGCGCATCGACCACTGCACGAGCTTCCCTGATAGCCACAAACACCGACCATAGCTACGACCCGTAACGGCCTCGGCGCCACCACCCAGGCGCAGATGCCGCGACCTCACCGCCTCCGCGAAACGGCTGAATGTTTACCGCGGTGATGATGGCTGCCCTAAGTCTGAAGACAGACCGATAGTTGGCTATTTATAGCATAGAAAAGCCGCCGGCGTAAACCCGCCCGTTTGCATGTGTATTGAGCTGCTTACATACATTTTCCGGTCAGCAACCAGTTTGGCAGCAAATTTCAAGTTTACCCACAGCGGCGTCCAAGCAGCTGCTTTCACCGTCGATTTATCCGGCACCCGTTAGGTTAACTGCGCTAACAATCAGACGGGCGGCGAACCGTCGCCCGTCTGTCGCCCAGCCACTTTCGACGGTTCGGAGAAAGCCGAATCAGGCTGGCACCGAGTCTGTTTCGCGCCCCCAGGCCGATGCTTGGCCAGCGCGGCTGCGAACTCCTCAAAGAACTGGTCGGAAAGGTCGTCTTGGGCCGCGGTGGTCGACACGACGCCGGCGGCGGCCACCACATCCTGGCCGTCGGCGAGCGGCTGGTCGATCCCTGCTTTGCGGAGCAGGTCGATTCCCGCGCCGAACGCCGCCACCGCTTTGAGGTGCTTATAGGCTTCGGTGACGAAATGCACTGCGTACCCGTTCTTTTCCAGCGTCTCCATTGCATGTGGCCCACACGGCACCACGACCGCGTCGTAGAGCACCGACGCCACACTGGTGAATGACCGGTCGACGGCATTCTCACCCCCCGATCCACCGGAGAGGCTGCCGCCCGCGATCGGCGCCAGCACCTCCGGGATCGCGCCACGTTTACGCATCGCCTTGATGAACCGGTCAACGCCGCGCACGTCGACACCGTCGGCAGCCAGCACGGCGATCTTGCGGGTTTCAATGCTGTCGGTGGCGTATTCAGCTGCGACAGCGCCGGCGATGCGGGCAGCTTGTCGTCGACTGCCTTTCCCTGGGGCGCCGGTAAGCCGAGCTCGCCAGCGACCCGGGTTGCCAGGTCGTGGTCGACCAGGTTCAGTTGATCGACGACACGGGAACGGATTTCGACGGTTTCCACACGGCTGAGCTCGAAGGCGTAGGCGGCCACGATGTGTTTGGCTTCCACCGGGGACATGCTCTTCCAAAACATCCGCGCTTGACTCGTGCCCGGCATCGACTTCACCAACGATCGGCTGCTGCAGTTCCGCAACTTCTCCTACCTCGACACCCAGCTGATCCGCCTGGCCGGACCGAACTTCGCCCAGTTGCCGGTGAACCGGCCGGTCGCCGACGTTCACAACAACCAACACGACGGCTACAGCCAGATCGCCATTCCCAAGGGCCAGACCAGCTACTACAAGAACTCGTTGGGCGGGGGCTGCCCCGCTCTGGCCGAAGAGGGCGTCTTCCGGCACTACACGCAAAAGGTGGATGGCCACAAGATCCGGCAACGGGCCGAGAGCTTCAAGGACTACTACATGCGGTTGAGCACCATCTTGCCTACTCGACGGACTGGAACCTGTTCCTCGGGAATGATTTTCGTCGGGTCGAGTAGGTCGAAGGCAAACTCGAACTCGTCGCTCTCCGGCACCAGCTGCACGCCGAGTTCCCATTCGGGATACTGGCCGGCCTCGATTGAATCCCACAGGTCGCGCCGGTTGAAGTCGGGATCTTTGCCGGCGACTTTCTGGCAGTCGTCCCAAATCAACGAGTGCACACCCCGAGCCGCGGCTTCCAATGGAACTTTACGAACGTGCCCTCGCCGTCGGCGTTGACGAAGCGGAACGTTATGCACGCCAAAGCCTTCCATCATTCGGTAGCTGCGCGGCAGCGCCCGATCCGACATCAGCCACATAATCGTGTGCAGGGTTTCCGGCTGCAACGACGCGAAGTCCCACAGGGTGTCGTGCACCGATTGCGCCTGTGGAATTTCGTTGTGCGGTTCGGGTTTAACCGCATGCACGAAGTCGGGGAACTTAATACCGTCCTGGATGAAGAAAACCGGGAAGTTGTTGCCGAGACCCTGTAGTTGCCCTGCTCGGTGTAGAACTTGGTGGCGAAGCCCCGGACCTCGCGAACGGTGTCAGCCGATCCGCGGGAACCCGCGACGGTCGAGAACCGCACGAACACCGGTGTCTGCTTGCCGGGCGTGGTCAAGAACTTCACAACACCGACAAACGCCCTGGCCAGCACGGACGTGTCGGACCATCTGATCACCATCGACAGTCATGTAACCCAAATCAATGGATCAAGTGGTTGATAGGTTTCCGGTCACGGCGGGCGAAGATCACACCAGTTGAAAGTAGATCAGTTCAGATATTCAACGACGTCTTCCAGCGGGCGACGCGGAGTCGCCGGTAACGGGTCGGCGTTTACCGGTGCCCAGCCGATGCGCAGCAACATCTGGGGGAATCCGCTGATTCCGAAAACATCGTCCCGTACCGCGTCGCGTGTTTCGGTGATCTCTAGCGGTTCGGTGATTGGGCAGCTCGCAAGACCGAGTGCGGTTGCGCTCAGCAGCACCAGACTGCTGGCTTCGCCGGCGCGCAGCCAAGCCAGCGTGCTGTCGTCTTTGGTGCCTAACGCCAACACTGCGGCATTGTCGTCGACCGAGCCGGTGTCGGGGGGCTGCGCCAGTGCGGGACCGGCGAACAGTCGCGGCGGTACCGGCGCGCTCGGGTCGAGCTCGGGTGTATTGCGTGCCGGCACGCCGGCCAGCGACGCGTATCGTCCACTCCAGGTGGTGAGTTCGGTCATGTAATCGTGGTCCGTCGCGTGTCGCCGAACTGCTTGTGCCACGATATGTTGCAATCGAGGCAATGATTCGATTTGGCGCAACATCACTCCGGCACGCGCCGCGCGGGCACCCATCTGGGCGACGTAGTTGGCAGGCACGCTCCACGAGCTGTATTTGCGCCGGTCGGTGCGCCGCCGTGGGATCGCCGCCGCCAGCGTGATGTCAACCTCACTTGCCTGATGATGACGGTAAACCTCTATGGCCGCAAGGTGTTCGGGTTCGTCGGGGTTGGGTAGCCGGTGAACCTTCGACTGCCACCCGAGCGCCGCAAGCGCGACGACGCAGTGATGCAAGCCAATACCGCAGCTCAAAATGAGCTCGCGGCCGTCGGGGTCCGTGCTGGGTAGATGTAACCTGCGGTCGAGGTAGAGGTGCAGGCTGTCCGAACCCGCCCGCCACCGCCACGGCTGTGTGTTGTACACCGACGGCGCACGGATGGCCAGCGACAAGGCCGCGTGGACCGTGTTGCGATCCGGGAAGTGAACGCTCATCGGGTCACCCCTTTCTTGACTAACACAATGAACCCAGGGTCGCCCGGTAGGCATAGCAGCCGCTAGAGCCGAAAGACTCCGCTTCAGAGGACTTCCTGCCAGCCGCGGGCGCTTGACGGACGCCGCCGTCAGCCGAATAGCGGGACCAAAGATCGAATCTGCCTGCGCCCCCCTGTGTGACAGGGTTAGGTGAGACAGCAGCAGTAGCCGATCATCGCTACAGGGCGAGACAGGATCACCATTCTCCGTGACTATGACGATCGCATCCCTGCAGGGGTGCGCCGATACTGACCAAGTGGACAGCACGCCGGATCCGGGTGCTCGGGCTCGGCGACGCACGTTCACCGCCGAGTACAAGGCCCGCATCCTCGACGAGTACGACGCCCTGCCGGCCGGCTCGTGCGAGCGTGGTGCGTTGCTGCGCCGCGAAGGCCTGTACAGCTCGCACATCGCCGAATGGCGCAAGGCCCGTGATGCCGGTGCCCGTGCCGGGCTGACGCCCAAGGGCAAGTCGAAACGCACCGCTGAGCAGGTGGAGCTGGACAAGCTGCGGCGGCGCACCAAGCAATTGCAGGCCGAGCTGGACCGGACCAAGCTAGCCCTGGAGATCACGGGAAAAGCACACGCGCTCTTGGAGATGCTCTGCGAGAGCGCGGATTTCGAGCCGAAGTCGAAGCCGTGATCGGCGAGCACCTGCCCGCCCTGGAGTCGGCGACGTCCACCAAGCGGGCGTGTGAATTGCTGGGTGCATCACGGGCCACGCTCTATCGGCGCCGCAACCCAGCACCGCGGCCGGCGCCGCGGAGGCGGCCCGAGCCGCCGAACAAGCTCACCGAGGCCGAACGCCAGCAGATCCTGACGGTGCTGCGATCGGCCGAGTACTGCGACCTGGCGCCGGCGCAGGTGTGGGCGCGCCTGCTCGACGACGGCATCTACTTGTGCTCGATTCGCACCATGTACCGGCTTTTGGCCATTGCTGGGGAGAACCGGGAGCGGCGCCGTCAGCGCACCCACCCGGCGCGCAAGAAACCCGAGTTGATCGCCACCGCGCCGAACCAGGTTTGGTCGTGGGATATAACGAAACTGCAAGGGCCACAACGTGGTATCTTCTATCAGCTGTATGTGATCATCGACATCTTCTCGCGCTACGTCGTCGGTTGGACCCTCGCTGCCAGCGAGACCGGCGAGCTGGCCAAGCAGTTCATCGACGACACCTTGGCCCACCACGGCATCGAACCCGGTCAACTGGCTCTACATGCTGATCGCGGCACCTCGATGACCTCCAAGCCGGTCGCCCAACTGCTGATCGACCTGGGTGTGGACCGCAGCCACAGCCGCCCGCACGTGTCCAACGACAACCCCTACTCGGAGGCCAATTTCAAGACCCTCAAGTACTGCCCGGCGTTCCCGGGCCGGTTCGGCTCGATCGAAGACGCCCGCGCCTTCTGCAGCGCATTCTTCGATTACTACAACCATGAACATCGTCACAGCGGCGTCGCGCTACACACCGCGGCCTCGGTGCACTACGGCACTGCAACCCAGGTACAGGCCCAACGCGCCGCCACACTCGACGCGGCTTATGCCGCCAACCCCGCCAGGTTCCGGCATCGCCGGCCCACCCCGCCGAAACTGCCCACCATCGCCTGGATCAACCAGCCAACCCCCGAAGCACTCATCAAATCCGCGTAAGAAACTGTCTCACCGGCCTTGACATGTTCCGCCCACCTATGATTGACGCGCGACGATCACCGGCATCCTGGCGGAGTGAGCCACAGCGGCGCTGACCGACCCTAGCAACATGCCGGCGAATCCACCCCGTCCATGGCTGCCGACGACCACTAGTTGCGCCGATTCGGACTTTTTGATGAGGTGATACGTCGGATGGTCACATTCGACCACGCGCCGCACTGTCACGTCGGGGTAGCGCTGCTGCCAACCGGCTAGACGCTCGGCGAGGATCTCCTCTGCGGCCGGTTTCACCGCCGGCCAATCGATGGCGGGGAAATCGTTGACTGCGACGTCGCTCCAGACGTGCAGCGCGACGAGCTCGACGCCTCGCCATGACGCCTCCTGGAACGCGATCGCGGTGGCCAACTCCGATACCGGCGAACCGTCGACGCCAACGAGCACCGGGGCCTCAGCGGGATGAGGCATCAGCGGGTCCTCGTCGTGAATGACCGCAACCGGGCGGTGTGCATGGCGGATCAGGCTAGAGCTCACCGATCCCAACAAGCTGCGCGCGACGGGGCCTCGTCCCCGGGAACCGACGACGACCATCTGGGCTTCCTTGGATAAATCGACCAGGGTCGGAACGACGGGTGAGAACAACAGCTCGCTTTCGACCTGCGGTGGATCACCATCCGGAGTGGCGCTCCGCGCGATCTCGACGGCGTCGTCAAGGATCTTTTGCCCCTGCTCTACTTGCCATCGCGAGAAGGCCGTCGGCGCCGGCATTACCGGTAGGGTGGTCCTGATGGGCCGAACGGCATGCACGAGGGCGAGGCGAACATTGCGCATCGCGGCGTCGCGCGCCGCCCAATCGACGGCATACTTGGAGGCGGGTGATCCGTCGACGCCGACCACGATGCCTGGATGGCTTGTCGGAGCGGACATCTTTGTCTCCTCACAGGATCGACGAACTACGACGCATCATTGTGAATGGTTCGTGCGGCCGCCGTCGTCGTCGACGAGGGAGCGGATGTCCTTTTCCCACTGGACGTCGCGCATCCGGATGGCGTGGGCACGCACAACGCCTACGACTTGTGCGGCGGCGAGGACCACGATCAACCAGCCCACCACTGCCGCTGTTAGCGCGTCGGCGGTTGCCCGTTCGACCGGAGTTGGCCATCCGACGCGTTCGCCATGGTCATCGACCCAAATCGGCAACGGCTCACCGGTTTTGACAGCATAGTCCCAGCCGAGTACATCAGCGTGATCAACGCCGTTCAGCTGCCATCGGGCATGCACCGTGTAGGCCGTCGTTTCAGCTGAAACCGCTGGTTTGCTGTCGGCGACGGCGGTGGCCACCAGGGCATGGCGCGTCTGTGCCTGTTGACGGTAGTTCTGGGCCTCGGTGTCGTGAATGACCGTGCCCAGTACTCCCGCGCACGCGGCGGCGATGACAACCAGCAACACGGCCAGCGTGACGATTGCTGTTTCGATCCGATCGCTGATCCGGATCAACGGATTGCGGCTGAACAGCCGAAGAACCGGCCACGTCATCGGCCGGATTACGAAACTCTTCATGGCAACCTCAGTCCGGGCTATTTGCGGCGTTGCTTCGAGCATCGCAATTGAGAAGTCGCGCCCGTAGGGTCCAATGTCTCCTGGTGTTAGGCCCTATGGCCCCTGTGGGTCGGCCGGGTTCTGGATAGCGTCATCGATGTTCAGTCCCGGATCAGGAGCATTCAATGAGCAATGAAGAGCCACCCGGGCCGGTTGTCGTGGGCATCGACGGTTCGGATGCAGCGCTCGGAGCTGCCCAATGGGCAGTCAAGGAGGCGATCCATGTCGACCGCCACGATGATGGGACCACCTTGACCAGGGTTTAGCCAGCCTCATTGGGCCACCCGTTTGCCAGTTATGGGACCACCGGCGTGTCGCGCCGGCGGCCGCTCGATTACTGGGTCGGATCGCTTCGTGTCGATCGATGTGGGGGAGGTCCGCTGAATGTATCGGGAGGTTTCGGTGATCGAGGTACGTGAGCTGTTGCGGGTGTGGATGTCGGGGGCCGGCTTGCGCCGGGTGGGTGCGTTGGCCGGGGTGGACCGCAAGACCGCACGCGACTATACGAACGCGGCGGTGTTGGCGGGGCTGGACCGGGGCGGTGATCTGGATCAGCTCACCGACGAGTTGATCGGCGCGGTGATCGAGGCGGTGCGTCCGGGCCGGCCGGATGGCCACGGTGAGAGGTGGGAAGTGTTGCGCGCCAACCATGATCAGATCGTCAAGTGGGTGGAAGAAGATCTGACGGTGGTCAAGGTCTGCGATTTGTTAGCGCGTCGCGGCATCGTGGTGCCGCAGCGGACCCTGCACCGGTGCTGCACGCAGTGCACCGGCTATCGGGGCCGCGGGGCTGCTGGCACGGTGCCGGTGATCGACGGTGAGCCCGGCGTGGAGTGCCAGATCGACTTCGGGAAGATGGGCAAGATCTTCGACGCCGAATCGGGGCGTAACCGGGTGGTGCACGCGCTGATCTTCACCGCGGTCTACTCGCGGCACATGTTCGTGTGGCTGACGTTTAACCAGACGCTAGAAGCGATCATCGCCGGCTGCGAGGCGGCCTGGGCATTCTTCGGTGGCGTCTTCAAGGTGTTGATCCCCGATAACATGACACCTATTGTGCCCAAGGCGGATTCGGCCGATCCGCAGTTCAGTGTGGGATGGACGGAGTACTCGCAGACCCGCGGATTTTTCACCGACCCGGCCAGGGTGGCCCACCCGTGCGACAAGCCGCGAGTGGAACGCATGGTGCAGTATGTGCGCGGCAACTTTTTCGCCGGTGAAGATTTCACCGATCTGGCCGACGCCCAGGCCCGAGCGCAAGCGTGGTGTGCCGATAAGGCCGGCCAGCGTATCCACGGCACCACCTGCGCCCAACCGGCGGTGGTGTTCGCCGAGTGTGAGGCCGCGCTGCTGCTGCCCGCCCCGGTAGCGGTCTACCAGGTGCCGATCTACGCCCAAGCCAAGGTCCACCGCGACTACCACATTCAGGTCGGCCGGGCCTTGTATTCAATCCCTGAGCACCTTCGGGGGCAAACTGTTTCGGTTCGCGCCGACGGGGAGTTGGTCAAGGCGTTCCACCGCGGAAAGCTGGTCAAGACCCATCCCCGCCAGCCCGCCGGCGGACGTTGCACCGACCCGGCTGATCTGCCCGCCGACAAGACCGGCTACGCGATGCGGGATTTGACCCGGCTGATCACCACCGCCGCCGGCCACGGACCCGATATCGGCATCGACGCCGAACGCCTGCTCGACCACCAGCCGCCCTGGACGCGGATGCGGCAGGTGTATCGGCTGTTGGGGCTGGTCAAACGCTACGGCCCGGCCCCGGCGAATACCGCAGCCCGGCCAGAAACAGACCGGACCCGATGGCCGTCATCGACGGCGGCGCCACCCCCGCCAGCGGCGGCGAGAGCCGGGGGCGGTGATCATCATGGCGACCAAACCCGTTGTCACCGGCCCGATCTCGACTGACCTTAAGCGTGCGATGCGCCAGCTCAAACTCGGGCGGATGCTCGACACCCTGCCCGAGCGGCTCACCCTGGCCCACCAGCAGCACCTATCGCACGCGGCGTTTTTGGAGCTGGTCCTCGCCGATGAGGCTCACCGCCGAGACACCAGCTCAGCCGCCCGCCGCGCCCGCGAAGCAGGCCTGGATGCGGCCATGCGCCCCGACTCCTGGGACGAGTCCGCCGCGGTGCGCTACGACCGCGCCCTGCGGACCGACCTGACCAGCCTGCGGTTTCTCGACGGCCCGCACGGCGCCCTGCCGCTCGGGCCGGTCGGGGTAGGAAAAACTCACCTGGCCACCACGCTCGGGCACATCGCCGTGCGCCGGCGCATCCCCACCTTGATGCTGCGTGCTGATGCAATGTTCAAGCGGCTCAAAGCATCCCGCCTTGACAACAGCACCGAAGCCCAGATGCGCCGCCTGGCCCAAATCCGGCTGCTGCTAATCGACGACTTCGCACCGAAGCCCATGGACGTCACCGCGACCGCCGACTTCTACGAGCTGGTCGTAGCCCGCCACCAACGCGGCTCGACCGTGCTCACCTCCAACCGCAGCCCCGATGAATGGCTGGCCGTCATGACTGACCCGCTGCTCGCCCAATCGGCCATCGACAGGATTACCTCGACAGCGCACGAACTGATCATCGAGGGCCAGTCCTACCGGCGCCGCCAAAAGCCCTCAGTTGACACCAGCCCCAACGACCGCCGATCATCCCCAATAAGCCAAACAGGCGGTCCATAGTTGCTGGCCAACCGGTGGTCCCATCCTCATGGCAAATGACACGATCCATCAAGACGTTCCGCTCCGGCTCGTCCACGTCATCCCGGTGGCCGGCCAGTCGATCGCTTCGCCGAGCGCTTATCCAGCCGAGGAAGACTTTGCCGAGTGTTCGTTGCGGGCTGCGTGTTTGGTGGTGGAGACGACTGGTCTACCGGTGAAGATCGACACCGCGGTGCGGCATGGAGACGTCGATTCTGTGCTGATCGCCGAGTCGAACGGCGCGACCATGATCTGCGTCGGATCGCTGGGGATCGGTCGAATGGCCCGCGGGGTGCTCGGATCGACCGCGGCGACACTTGCCGAGCAGGCCGCATGCCCGGTGGCGATCATCCGCCGCACTGAGGACGGGCCGCTGTCGGAGGCCGGTTTCATCGCGGTCGTCGTCGATGATCAGCCCGGCAACGACCAGGTCGTGCAATGGGCCATGGAAGAGGCCCGGGTGCGGCGAGCTCCTGTGCTCGCGCTGGGCATCGGGCAGTGGGCGCACTTCGAGATCGACAATGAAAAGTTCCACCGGCGCATTGACCACTGGTTGCGGCGGTATCCTGACGTGGAGGTCGAAGTCGTAAGCACGCGTTTGAGTTTGGCCCGATGCCTGGAAACCCGCACCGGGACAGTTCAACTGGTGGTTATCGATCACGAGGATGCCAACCGGGTAGTGCAACTGCTGGGCCCGCACAGCCCGCCAATCCTTCCTCACGCCGACTGCTCTGTGCTCGTCGTACGGGATAGACACCAATGACCGCCCTCTCAGCGTCACGTCAGCACTGTGTCTGGCACACCCGAGAGACATCGCACGAACTGGTCGAGGTGCCTCGATGCCATCTGTGAGTATCGCGCCAAGCCCGTCACCACGATCAGGCCATCCTCGGTCAGGACGCGCAAGGCTTTTGCGACTGTGGCAAGCCGGCACTCGGCACAGGCGATCTGTCGACGGCGGCGAAGATTCCGGATGAGTTACCGGGAGCGGACATTTGGATCTCATCGGAGCGCCGACCGGCGTTCAACAAAGCTGATCATTGTGAATGGTTGGCGCTCCCGCCGTCGTTGCCGACATGGTAGCGAATGTCCTGCTCCCGCTGCGTGTCTCGCATACGGATCTCGTGGGTACGGCTGCGCGCCCTACCGAGAGCTAGGGCAACGGAGCGGACCACCGTAGCAGCGTCCCCCCGGTTGGAAGGCTGTCAACGGTGAATCTGCCGCCTACCTGTTGAGCGCGTTGAAGCAAGTTCGTCAGGCCGCTGCCGGTGACGTGTTCGGGGATGCCCCGCCCGTCGTCGACCACTTCGATGCACACCTCATCCTCGACTTTGACGGTGACGGCAAGCGTGGTGGCGTTGGCGTGGCGCGCGGCGTTGCTGACTGCTTCACGCACAACGGCTTCGGCATGATCGGCCAGGCCCGCGTCAACCACCGAGAGTGGTCCGATGAACTGCGTGGTAATGCGTAGCTTCCCGTCCGAGAATTGGGCGATCGCTTCGTCTAGTCGTTGACGCAGCCGCGTCGCGCTGCCAGCTGGCCCATGGAGATCGAAGATCGTCGTCCGGATTTCTTGAATGACCGCTTGAAGGTCGTCGACGTACTCCGACAGTCGTTGTTGTACTTCGGGCGACCTGGCCCGCGGGATTGTTCCCTGCAGGGCGAGCCCGACGGCGAACAAGCGCTGGATGACGTGGTCGTGCAAATCTCGAGCGATGCGGTCACGGTCGGCAACGACATCGAGTTCGCGGGCCAAGCGCTGTGCGGTGGCCAGCCGCCAGGCCAGTGCGGCTTGGTCGGCGAAGGCGGCCATCATGTCTTCTTCGTCTTGGCTGAATGGCGTTGCACCGTCGTGCCGGAAGGCGACCAGCACACCGGCGACCTTGTCGGCGGCGCGAAGAGGCAGCGCCAGCGCAGGACCGGGGCGCATCTCCAGGACGCCGATCTCGAGGTTGTCGAATCGCCGCGGTCTGCGGTCCCGAAAAGCCTCTCCGACCGGTGTCCCGCTGACCGGTATAACCTGCGCCTCAGTCAACGCGGGCAGCTCACCGGCCACCTCGGCCACCAGCAGTTCACCAACGTCGGAAGACGGCATTTCGTAGTCGGCCGGCACTGCCACCAAAGCCGCTTGGGCGTCGGTCAATTTCATCGCTTCCTCGGCGATGAGCTGGAAGACCATCGCCGGGTCGGAACCGGACAGCAGCTTGGTGGCGATATCGCGGGTCGCCGCGATCCAGGATTGACGAGCCCTGGATTGTTCATACAGCCGGGCATTCTCGATCGCGATCCCCGCAGCGGCAGCCAGGGCTTTAACGAGCACCTCGTCGTCCCCGGTGAATGGTTGCCCGTTGGTTTTCTCCGTCAAATACAGGTTGCCGAACACCTCGCTGCGGATGCGGACGGGCACACCGAGGAACGCTCGCATCGGCGGGTGGTTCGGGGGAAATCCCACCGACGCCGGATGCTGCGCGATGTCGTCCAACCGGATCGGCTTCGGATCGTCGATCAACAACCCCAGCACACCGCGGCCCTCGGGCAAGTGCCCGATCTGCTCGCGCATCTTTTCATCGATTCCCTCGTAGATGAACGCCACCAGGTCGTGCCCTTCCCCCCGCACACCCAGCGCCCCGTACCGAGCATCGACCAACTCGATGGCGGTGTGCACAATGGTGCGCAGCGTAGTGTCCAAGTCGAGGTCCGATGTGACCACCAGCATCGCCTCGACCAGCCCGTCAAGGCGGTCACGCCCCTCGACGATCTGCGTGACGCGTTCTTGGACCTCGGCCAGCAACTCCCGCAGCCGCAGCTGCGGCAACGTGTCCCGTAGCGGATGCGGGCCACCGACGGGCTCAACTGGTCCGGTCACACGACCATGGTGGCACGCGGCACGTCCCTTTCAGCTATCTGTCCGGCCGGTTGGTGGTGGTCAGCTTGGACGCGAAGACTGCCGCTTGGGTCCGCCGCTCCATGCCGAGCTTGGCCAGCAACCGCGAGACATAGTTTTTCACCGTCTTTTCGGCAAGAAACATGCGCGCGGCGATCTGCTTATTGGTGAGCCCCTCACTGAGTAGCCCGAGCAGTGTCCGCTCCTGGTCGGTGAGCCCGATCAGCGGATCAGCGCGTTCGGCGGAGCCGCGAAGCTTGGCCATCAGCGCCGCAGCAGCCCTGTTGTCCAGCAGCGATTTGCCGGCTCCGACGTCTTTAATGGCCTGCGCCAGCTCCATGCCCTTGATGTCTTTGACAACATATCCGCTAGCGCCGGCCAAAACCGCATCAAGCATCGCCTCATCGGAAGTGAACGAGGTCAACATCAGACAACGCAGCTCGGGGATGTCCGACAGCAAATCACGGCACAACTCGATTCCGCTGCCGTCGGGCAGGCGGACATCAAGCACGGCAACGTCGGGCCGGGCCGCTGGTATCCGTGCCAACGCTTCGGCGACCGAGCCGGCTTCGCCGACGACTTCCAGCTCGGGATCCGATCCGAGCAAGTCGATGATCCCGCGGCGGACCATCTCGTGATCGTCGACCAAAAAGACCCTCACAACCATGGCGAACCCTCCATGAGGTCGTTGCCGTTCAACTCCGGGCGTCGGCACGTTGACAGCTAATCATGCTCGCCCCCTCTCAGAGGTGTTGGTGATCGACGACAAGCACCGCGCAGTCGGAGTTGACCAGGGCGGCATTGCCTGCCGGTCCGACAACCTCTCGCACATGACCAGTGCCGCGTGCACCAACGACAAGCAACCGCAGCTCTGCAGCGTGGACCGCCAGATGCCCAGCGGCGACCTACGCGAGCTGCTGGTGGGATCGCGGGAGTCACCGCACTGGGACGAAGTAGCCAGTCGGTGTCTGACCTGCGGAAACTGTACGATGGTATGTCCTACCTGCTTCTGCACCAGCGTCGAGGACGTCACCGATCTCATCGGCGAGCACGCGCAGCGCTGGATGCACTGGGCGTCGTGCTTCGAGTTCGACTTCACGTTCGTCCACGAGGGCAGCGTGCGGCAATCCGGACCGTCGCGGTACCGGCACTGGATCACCCATAAGTTGGGCACCTGGCATGACCAATTCGGCAGCACCGGTTGCGTGGGCTGTGGGCGCTGTATTGCCTGGTGCCCCACCGGGATCGACATCACGGAGGAGATGACGACGCTCGACCGCCTCGCCAATGAGAAATCCGGCGAAGAACCGGGGTCCGCGGATGACTGACACCGCCACCGCGTGGGTGCGGCCGCCGTCGTCGGCGATGGCACCGGTCCCCCATCGGGTCCGCACGACGGTCACCGAAACTTTCGAAGCGGTAACCATTTGCCTGGAGCCGGCGGGCCAGCGGCTGGCCGCACCGCTCCCCGGTCAATTCACGATGTTGTATGCCTTCGGTGTCGGTGAAATCGCAATGTCGGTCAGCGGAGATCCCACCGTGACCGACGAGTCCATCACACACACCATCCGCGCCGTCGGCGCGGTCAGCCAGGCGTTGCACGATGCCGAAGTGGGCACCATCGTGGGTGTTCGCGGGCCGTTCGGCACCCACTGGGATCTCGAATCCTGCACTGGCCGTGACCTGGTCATCGTCGGCGGAGGCTGCGGACTGGCCCCGCTGCGGGGGGCTGTGCTGCAGGTGCTGACCGTGGATGCGACGGGCCCGGGCTGGTCGGGGCAGGTCGCACGGGTCACCGAGCCGCTGCGCCGCCTCACCCTTGACTCTGATCACACCACCGCCTTGCTATGCGGGCCGGAACGGATGATGTGGTTCTGCACCCAAGCTCTTGTGGAGAAAGGCATGGCGCCCAAGGATGTTCGTGTCTCGCTCGAACGAAACATGCAGTGCGGCATCGGCTGGTGCGGCCACTGCCAGCTCGGTCCGTTACTGCTGTGCCGCGACGGACCCGTGGTCACGTACGACGTCGCCGATCCACTGATGCGGGTCAAGGAGCTGTAGATGGGCGCACCCACTCTCGCCGTCTGGAAGTTCGCCTCGTGCGACGGCTGCCAGCTTACCGTGCTGGACTGCGAGGACGAGCTGCTGACGCTCGCCGACCAGATGCAGATCGCGACCTTTCTGGAGGCCTCCAGCGCCGTGGTCGACGGACCCTACGACGTGTCGCTGGTCGAGGGATCGATCACCACCACCGCCGATGAGCGGCGCATCCGCGAGATCCGCGAGCAGTCGAAGGTGCTGGTCACCATCGGTGCGTGCGCCACCGCGGGCGGTGTGCAGGCGCTGCGCAACTTCGCCGACGTCGGCGAATTCGCGTCGGTGGTCTACGCCAAGCCCGAATACATCGACACGCTGGCGACGTCCACACCGGCATCGGCGCACGTCAAGGTCGATTACCAGCTGCAGGGGTGCCCGATCGACCGCGGTCAGCTGCTGGACACCCTCGCGGCTCTGCTGGTCGGACGCAAGCCCTGGCTGCCGGCCAAAACAGTGTGCGCCGAATGCAAGTTGCGCGGGGTGACGTGCGTCCTGGTCGCCGACGGCATCCCGTGCCTGGGCCCGGTCACGCATGCCGGGTGTGGAGCGTTGTGTCCCAGGCATCGTCGCGGCTGCTACGGCTGCTTCGGGCCGGCCGCCACCCCCAACACCGCGGCGCTGATTCCGGTCCTGCGCCATGACGGGATGTCCAGCGGCGACGTCGACCGTGTGTTCGCCACCTTCAACGTCGCCAATTTCGCAACCGAACGAAACGACCAATGAGCTCCGAGATCCGCACACTATCGGTCGGCGCGCTCACCCGCGTCGAAGGCGAAGGCGCACTGCATGTCACCCTGACCGACGGAACGGTGGAGACCGTTTAGCTGAACATCTATGAGCCGCCGCGGCTCTTCGAGGCGTTCCTTCATGGACGGTCCTACACCGAGCCGCCGGACCTCACCGCCCGCGTGTGTGGCATCTGCCCGGTCGCCTATCAGGTGAGTGCCTGCAATGCGATCGAAAACGCGTGCGGGGTAACGCTCGACCCGGCGCTGGTGGCACTGCGGCGGCTGCTGTACTGCGGGGAATGGATCCACAGCCACGCGCTGCACATCTATCTGCTGCATGTGCCGGACTTTCTCGGCTACCCCGATGCGATCAGCCTCGCCAGGGACAACCACGAGGTCGTCGAACGCGGACTTGCTTTGAAAAAGGCCGGAAACCGGCTGATGGAGCAGCTTGGCGGGAGGGCGATCCACCCGATCAACGTGCGGTTGGGTGGCTTCTACTCGGTGCCGCGTCGCGACGACCTGCAACCGCTGGCAGAGCAGTTGCGCCGAGCGCTGGACGACGCCTTGTATACGGTGCGCTCGGTGGCAGAGTTCGAGTTCCCGGATACCGAATTCGACCACGAGTTTCTCGCACTCACCGATCCGGCCCGCTATGCGATTGAGAACGGGGCGATCCGGCGCACCGGCGGACCCGCGTTCGAAGTCCCAGAATTCACCGATCACGTCGCCGAGACACAGGTGCAGCACTCTACCGCGCTGCACGCCACATTGGACGGGGCCCGTTACCTGGCTGGGCCGCTTGCCCGGTAGTCCCTGAACTCGGCACAGCTTTCGCCGATCGCGCGTCAGGCTGCGGCCGATGCCGGGCTCGGGGCTGAATGCCGAAACCCTTTCCGCAGCATCGTTGTTCGCGCGGTCGAGGTGGTGTACGCGATCGACGAGGCGCTGCGCATCATCGCCGAATATGAGCCGCCTCGCCGGCCTTTCGTCGAGGTCCCGGCGCGCGCCGGCTTCGGCCATGGGGTCAGCGAGGCGCCGCGCGGGCTGCTGTATCACCGCTATCAGATCGGCGACGACGGCCTCGTCCGCGCGGCGACGATCATTCCGCCCACCTCGCAGAACCAAGCGGCTATCGAGCACGACATGGGCGAGTTGGTCGCCGCCAACCTGTCGCTGGACGATGCGGCGCTGACCTCGTTGTGCGAGAGGGCGATTCGCAACCACGACCCGTGCATCTCCTGTTCTGCCCATTTCCTCAACCTCACCGTTGACCGTCGTTGAACCGCTTGGTGATCGGCATCGGCAACAGTTACCGCCGCGACGACGGCGTGGGGCTTGCGGTCGCCGACGAAATCGCCAAGCGCGGCCTGCCGGGTGTGCGGGTGCTGACGGCCATCGGCGAACCGGGCGCGATCCTGGACGCTTGGACCGGTGCCGCCCTCGCAGTGGTCATCGACGCGGCGGTCGACGCGGGCTCGACGCCGGGGTGCGTCCGCCGGTGGACACCGGGCGATGCCGCCAGCACAGCGGTGGTCAGCTCACATGCCCTGGGACTGCCCCAGACCTACGCGCTGGGCGAAGCGCTAGGGCAGCTACCCGACGCGCTCGTCGTGTTCACCGTCGATGTCGCTGATACCGGCGACGGCGTCGGCCTTTCCCCCGCGGTCGCGGCCGCTGTACCGACGCTCGGCACCGCTGTCCTCGCCGAGCTCGATCGTTGGATCCGACGGTGATCACCAGATGATTTTCAACAGCGAGTCGATACCGCGTACGGGCGAGTCGGTGCCGCGCGCGCTTCGGATCATGACGTGGGCGTCGCTAGTGATCGCGGCCCGACTCGCGACCTGAGTCGGAAGCGGAACGTGCACGAAATGGCGGTCACCCGAAGCGTTGTCGACACGGTCTGCGAATCTGCCGCGGATCGGCGCGTGCGTCGATGGACGTGAGCCAATCGCGTCCGCAACGTGCGGGTGCGGACAGGAACACGGCAGTCAACGCGGGCGGCGGCGGTCGCGCGCCAAGCCATGATCACCCGCGCGGCAACCATCCTGACCACTCGCAGCACACCGAGACCGCCGCGTTGGAGCGGAAGGTCCTGGCAAAAACGATCAGCTCGCCGAGCAGAATCGGCAGTGGGCCAGTGGGCCCGCGATCACACCTCTGTCGGCTCTGGCGCCATCTCGAAAAGTCGATCCACGTCGGCACGGTTGCAGGCGGCCGTGCCGGGTGTCATCAGCATCGCTGCGCCGGCAGCGATTCCATAGCGGACCGACTTCTCGATCGGCCATCCGTAGCTGAGCCCGACGGTGATCGCGGCCACCATCGCGCCGCCCGCGCCGACACCGCTGCCGGAGCGCATCGAGATCGCCGAAAACCGTTGGCTGCTACGCCGTGTCGCGAGCAGCGCGCCCCGCGACCCCAGCGATACCACGACGGCTTCAGCGCGGCCGCATCGGATAAGCTCTTGGGCAGCGGCTACCTGGTCTGATTCGCCGACAAGGTCACATTCCACACATTCGCGCAGTTCTCGCACGCTGGCTTTCAGCAGGAATACACCGGAGGCGATATGACGCAAGCCGCTGCCGGATGTGTCGAGAACCAGTCGCGCCCCCAGCTCCGCGCAAATGTCTGCGACGCGCTGATAGTAGTCGGCGGGAAAACCCGGTGGAAGGCTTCCGCTGGCCACCACGAACTGGGCCGATCGCGCCGCTGCGCGCAGTTCGTCGAGGCATCGCGCCTGCTCTGCGGAGCTCAACCGCGGGCCGGGGAGAACGAACCGATACTGCCGGCCGCTGCTGGTCTCATTGACGGTGAAACTTTCCCGGGTGGACTCGGCGACGTTGATGCGATGAAACCGAACCCCCGCCTCGACCACCAGATCGGCAACGACCTGGCCGGTCTGACCGCCGGCGGGGAACACCGCGAACACGGATGCGCCGAGTACATGCGCGACGCGTGCCACGTTGATGCCGCCGCCGCCCGCGTCATAACGTGCGCCGTGACAACGGATCTTCTCGGTGGGGCGCACGTGATCGGCGGTCGTGGTGATATCGAGCGCGGGGTTCATTGTCAACGTCACAATCCGCGATCCACACGTCGAAGGACGAGTCGGCGGCTTCATTTCGGACCACACCCCATTTCGCTGGCGGCCCAGTGTCTACAGGCCGGTCGGAAGGGCCACGCGTCTGATCACATCGGCTGCGGTGGTCTGCGACCGGGCGACAGACACTGCGGCACCCGTGGTGGGGGTGGCAAGCAGTTCTCTGGCTTCCTCGTCGCTGACCTGGCTGAAGTCCCAAAACGACTCGCCCACAGCCAGAAAGGGTGTCGGCATGGTGGCACAGACGACGTCGTCGACAATGCCGGCGAACTCCCGGCAGATCGATTCCGGGGCCACCGGCACGGCGATCACGATCTGTGCCGGCCCGGCTTCGCGTAATGCATGCACCGCGGCGAGCATGCTTGCCCCAGTGGCCAGCCCGTCATCGACAAGGATGACCATCTTTCCGGCGACATCGGCTGAGGGCCGGCCGCCGCGATAGGCAGCTTCACGGCGGTCACGGAACACCCGTCGAGGCGCGCCTCGCCTGAGATCAGCCGCGTGGGTCATGACATGGCCATCGCTGGCTGCTCGAAAGATCCGATGTCTGCCGTCCCATAGCCTTTCCCTTCCTCGTCAACCGCCGCGCCGCAGGTGCTTGAGCGTCATGCGGTCCCGGAGCCGACGGTCCGGGACCGCTTAGTCGCTCAATTCGCGGACTGGATGCGGACGTGCTTTTCGGTGGGCTTCGCCCGGGCAACCGGCACCGACACCGTGAGAACACCCTTGTTGTAGGTGGCTTTGATGTCGTCTTCGTTGGCGCCCGTCGGCAGCGTCACCGTGCGCTCGAACGAGCCGTACGCGAATTCGGACCGTCCGTTGAATTCCTTCTTCTCGGTGCGCTCCGCCTTGATCGTCAGCAGGCCGTCACGCACGGCGATGTCGACGTCCTTAGCTGGGTCGATACCGGGGAGCTCGGCGCGGACCTCGTATTTGCCTTCGTTCATCTCGTCCTCCAGCCGCATCATCCGGGTCTCGAAGACCGGCTGGATTCCGCCGAATGACGGGAAACCAGCGAACACGTCGAACAGCTCCGGGAAAAGCGAACGCGTCCGACGCCGAACGGGAAGGGTTGTCATGATGCCTCCTAGGGCTTCGGTGAACTGACAACTCCGATCCGATCACTCGACCGATCTCCGCGGTAGGGACCGAAGTCCTGCGTTGCAGGGCCGTTCGTCAAACCACCAGCCGGGCGACGAACGCCCTTCGTGCAGAGGACTTCGGTCCCTATTGCCGCCCGCCTGCCGCTGCTCAAGATGGAGTCGGTACGCCCCAACAGAAGCGCAATACCAACCAAGGAGCGCCATGACCCACGTTGCTGTGCACTGGCTGCATGCGCGGGCACCTGGAAAGCGCAGTACGGGCAGGGTGCTCGAAGTTCTCCCGGCTGACGTCGGTGCAACCACGGTGGACGCACAGCGGCAGGGCATTTGTCCCGATTGGAAACTGTTCGCCGGCGCGTTGGGGGTGGCAGTGACCTCGGGGATCATCGGGGCATCCGCCGTGTTGGCTGTCGATCCCTTCGGCAGCGAGCTGGCTCATGGCGGCGTGTCTGCCGCCCAGCGTGTGGCCGAATTTGCAAATTCCTCTGTTGAGCGCGCTGCGGCCAAGGCGGTGCCGAGCGTCGTCCAACTCGAGACGAACGCCAGTCACCTCACCGAAGAGGGTTCAGGCATCGTGTTAACCGCTGACGGGCTGATCCTGACCAACAGCCATGTCGTGTCTGATGTCGAAGCCCGCCTACGGGGCGACGGCCCGACGAAAACCGTGGCCACCTTCGCCGACGGCCGCACCGCGCCGTTCAGTGTGGTTGGTATGGATCCCGCCACTGACATGGCGGTTGTTCGCGCGCAAGGCATTTCCGGGCTCACCCCGGTCACCCTCGGTTCCTCGGCCAATCTCCGCGTCGGCGAGAAAGTCCTCGCGGTCGGGTCTCCATTCGGTTTCGAGAACACCGTCACCACCGGGGTCATCAGCGCGCTGCACCGCCCGATACCCACCGCTACCGACTCCACCGGCCACAAGACTGTGCTCGACACCATCCAGACCGACGCCGCAATCAACCCCGGGAGTTCAGGCGGAGCGCTGATCGATGGCAACGGCGAGCTCATCGGGGTGAATTCGCTGATCGTCACGACCGGCGCCGGCTCGATCTTCGGGCCGAGCGGTTCGATAGGGCTCGGTTTTGCTGTCCCGGTCGGGCAAGCTAAGCGCATCGCAGGCGAGTTGATCGCCACCGGCAAAGCCTCGCACGCCTACCTGGGTGTGCAGTTGGACAGCGACACTGACACGCATGGCGCCAAGATCATCGAGACGAAAAGCGGCAGCCCCGCCGCGGCGGGCGGGCTGAATCCCGGCACGGTGGTCACCAGGATGGATGACCAAGAGATCGCTAACGGTGATGCCCTGGTTGCGACCGTCCTCTCGAAGGTTCCTGGCGACACAGCGACGCTGAACTACATCGACACCGCGGGCGTTAACTGCACGGCACGGGTAACCCTTGCCTCCGACCGGGATTGGCAGTGGCGCCACGCATAGCCTCGACGAAGCGGACGTTCCGCTTTTTTCTGCCGGCACACCGCCGGCGGCGCGAGGCGAGCCTGGCTCAGCAGCGACCAGCGCTGGACAGCATGCCGGCCAGTGCGTCCAGCACACCCGGCACGAGCCGGTAGTAAGACCACTTACCGCGTTGTTCTCGTTCCAGCAGTCCGGCCTCCACCAGTGTCTTGAGGTGGTGCGAGACGGTTGGCTGGGACAGCCCAACGGGATCGGTCAGAGCACAGACACACGCCTGCGCCCCGTCGTGTGCCGCGATCAACGACACCAGCCGTAGCCGGGTCGGCTCGGCCAGCGCCCTGAGTACTGCGGCAAGCCGTTCCGCGGAAGTGCGATCCAGCACGCCGCCGGTGATAGGGCTACAGCACGTGGCTAGGTCGGCGACCAGCAGCGAGCTGGAGGGAGGCGTTGCGGTGACGGTCACGCGGGCCATTTCTGCCACAAACATTGACAGCCATCGATGAATGGGCGCATAGTGGTCTGACATAGATGATTATCGATGTGAGGGAGTATCCAAATGAGCGAGACCACCGACTACGAGCTGCGTGAACTGGTCCGCGACCGCTACGCTGCGGCCGCCGCCGCGGTGGCCGCGGGTGCCACCAACAGCGACGTCCTCACCGCCGAAAGCTGTTGTGCATCCAGCACCTACAGCGCGACAGACACCACGGCACACAACGCGGTCGTCGAAATAAACGACGCATTCGGCGCCAGCCTCTACAGCGCCGACGAGCAGTCGGAGCTACCCGCCAAGGCTCTCGCGGCCAGTCTCGGCTGCGGCAACCCGATCGCGGTCGCCGACCTCCATCCGGGCGAGCGCGTGCTCGACCTCGGCTCCGGCGGCGGCATCGACGTGTTGCTCTCAGCGCGCCGAGTTGGTCCGGCCGGATTCGCCTACGGCGTCGACATGACCGACGAGATGCTCGCCCTGGCCGAGGCGAACAAGGCAAAAGCAGGAGCCACCAACGTCGAGTTCCGCAAGGGCGCCATCGAAGACATCCCGCTGCCGGACGCAAGCGTCGATGTGGTGATTTCCAACTGCGTGATCAACCTCTCGGTCGACAAACCCACCGTGCTCGGTGAGATGTTCCGCGTCCTGGTACCCGGCGGGCGCATCGGCATCTCCGACGTCGTTGCCGAGGACCACCTCACCCCGCGGGACCGAGCCGAACGCGGCTCCTACTCGGGCTGCATCGCCGGTGCGCTCTCCCACCAGGAGTACCTCGACGGGCTTGCCGCGGCGGGGTTCACCGACGCGTCGATCGCCTTCACCCACCAAGTGACCGAAGGCATGCACGCCGCCGTCGTCCGCGCCACCAAACCGGCCGCACGAGCGTAAAGCCGCGACGTCGACCACGCAGGCCGAACGACTCGACGAACACGTGTCCGGCCGCGACGCCGCGACGGTGCAGCGCGGCGGCGTTGGCGCGGCCGAGCCAGCCTGCGATCACGTCAAGTACGTGGAGATTGGCCACGTCGGTCACTCCCCACACCAACAACATTCGGCGCTCGGGGTGCACGGCGAGTTGCTCCTTGATGAGCGCCCTGATCGACGCCAACCAGCTGGCCGGGCCCTCTATCGGACCCGGATGGCGGATTCAACCTCGTCAGCGGAGAGCACTTTGGTGCAGAAGAACCAGTCCTCGCACTCGACGCCGTCCGCGTGTCCCTCCATGCGCTTCTGTGCGTCGCTGGAAGAGCCGGGCGGGGAAAGGATGACGGGGTCACCGGGCCGCCAGTCCGCCGGGGTTGCGACGCCGAAGTGGTCGGCGGTCTGCAAGGCCTTGACGACACGCAGCAACTCCTCGAAGTTGCGCCCAAGGCTTTGCGGGTAGTAGATGATAACGCGGATCGTGCCCTTCGGGTCGACGACAAAGACCGCCCGCACCGCCTTCGTGGAATCCTCGCCGGGCATGATCATCCCGTATTTGCCCGCGATATCCATTGAGACATCGTCGATTACCGGAAAGGTGACTTCGACGTCTTTGAGATCATGGAACGCGATTTTCTCTTTAATGGTCCGCAGCCAGGCGATGTGACTGTAGAGCCCGTCGACCGACCGAGAGTCCCACCAGTTGGGTGTTGTAGGCGGCGAACTGGTGCCGCATCGAGGCGAACGTGATGAACTCGGTTGTGCAGACGGGGGTGAAGTCGGCTGGGTGGGAGAAGAAGATCACCCAGTTGCCCTTGTAGTCGGCGGGAAAGTTGATCTTGCCCTGGGTGGTGACGGCAGTGAATGCGGGGGCTGGGTCCCCGATACGTGGCATGGGTGTTGTGGCGGTCGGCGTCTCTGCGGTGGTGGTCATGGCATACCGTCCCCTCTCGACTAGTTGCCGCGCGTGCAGTGCGCTACTTGGCTTCAGGATACAGCCCGTCCGGCGTCGGCCGTAGGGTCGATGGTCACAGGACAGCGGCCGGAAGTCCTTTCTGCGCGACCGCTCCTAGCCGCTTGAGGGTCAACTTTCGACAATTTGTTGGTGATGCGGGATGGCGCAGGATGCGCCGAATCCTCAAGCGGCTAGCGGTGTTTCGATCGCGAGACCGGTGAACAGGGTGTGCATGTCGATGCGGATCTGTTCGTAGCCGCGCTCGACGCGGGCCCAGTGCGCGGGTTTGCGTCCCATCTTCGGACTGCGGATGCCGGCGAGGATCGGGGCGACGACCTGATCGCGGAGGGTGAGCAGGGCGGCGATGGTTCGCGCGGCCACCGGCGGGACGTGGTAGCAGCGGGTCCGGCCGGGTTTGTCGAGCCTCATCGGCTTTCGGAAACGCCAACTGGACCGATATACCCCCAGGGGTACCCTTGTGATCAGTGGATGATGGAGGTAACAAATGATTGGCGACGAGGACAGCATCACCGCGGGCGAGGTCGGCATCGAACCGATCGACTCCATCTCGGATTCGTCGGCACCGTATTCCGTGCTCACCGCCGGCAATGCCCTCGTATTAGAGGGACAGCGACCGCGGCCGGGCACGCAAGGCACTCATCATGTTCCGCCTATTCGGTAGCTCTCACTGCGTCACCGAGGACGTACAACGATCACCGGAACTTCCACCGAATGCGCAACCCCGGAACTCACCGAGCCCAACAGCATCCCGGGGAACCCGCCGAGGCCGTGACTGCCGAGCACCACGACCTGCGCGTGGTGCGATTCCTCGATGAGCCAGTGGGCTGGCTTGTCACACACAGGCCACCGCTGGCGTTCTGCTCCCAGGCCTCAGCGACCTGTACTCGCCTGGAAGGCGTGGACCAGTCGGGGACCGGGGCGACGACGTGCATGAAGGGGACCGGCTGGTTGCGCATGACGGCTTCGCGAGCTGCCCAGCGTATGGCGGCATCCGACTCCACCGACCCGTCGACGGCAACTAGTATCCCGTACATCGTTGCCGCCTCGAACATTCCGCCTTCCTCTAGTTGTGTTGGGATCGAACGCTACCGCGATTCTGATCTCCAAGACACACATAGCGTGGACGTCATCTTTTCGAGCTGGCTGCCGATTACATGGAAATCGATCGACCGCTAACCATGCGATGCATGGCGCGAGCACGATTCCTGCGGCGGCAGCGCGCTCACCAACGGCGTGTCAACCCCGATCCGCCCAAGATTGCCGGCGCCACCGGGGGAGCCGAGTGGTCCGTCGCGGCCCGGCAATATCGCGCTGAAGAATGCAGCGTTGTCGGCGAGGTGCTGTTGCTGATCTGCCGGCAGATCGGTTTCGTAATAGATCGCCTCCATGCGGCAAATCGCCTTGCAGGCACCGCAATCCACGCACTCGTCCGGGTTGATGTAGAGGGAACGAGCACCTTCGTAAATGCAGTCGACTGGGCATTCCTGCACGCAGGACTTGTCCATCACGTCAACACAGCCTCTGCCAATCACGTAAGTCATGGTCGAAGAGTACTGTCGATCGACATATTGGAGGCTGAGGCAGAAGACCTATTTTCGTAGGGACTAAAGGCCCTGAAGGCGGGAAGTCAGCCAGCCGGTGAACGGTCTCCATCCGCCAAATCATCTGATGTCGCTTTGGCACTCGGCGTCGGGCATTCGGCCGAGTCGGGAATGGGTCGCGGCACCGTGGCCACCGCGGCCAGCACCATCCCGAGCCAGAGCACCGCGGCTACGGCCGCCAGTCGCCGCCAGCACAGCCCACGGCGAACCCGGGTGAAGGGACCAAAGGCAGTGCGCCTTGGGTCCAACGGCCCTGCCGACACCGGTGCGGGGTCCAATAACTTCGTACCGGGACGATCCCGGTGATCGACCGGCCGCGTTTAACAGGAGACGTGATGATCCAGCTGCCCGCGTCGTCGGTAGCGGTGGGCATTGGTGGTTCGCAAGCCGCGGTCGATGTCCCGACGGACGATCGTCATGCGGATCTAGCACGCGCAAAGCTTCTCGACGGGCGCGTCGTGTCACTGCGGTGCCTGGACGCTGAAGACGCCGATGCCGTCCTCGCGCTGCACCAAAACCTCCCCGACGGCGACCGCGATTTCCGTTTCTTGACGCTCAGTCCGGTGGATCTGCCGCGGCTGGCGAGCGCGTTGACCACCCCTGACGCTAACAGCTCTGCGATCGGCGCCTTCGACAAAGGCTGCCTCATTGGGGCGGCGATCTACGCCATATCCGATGACCCACGAGCCGGCGCGCTGGCGATCGTCATCGCTCGCGACGATCACCAGCGCGGGGTGAGCGCCGCGCTTCTCAGACACTTAGGCCACCTGTCGCGAAGGCACGGACTACAGCGCCTGGTCACCGACGTCTTGTCCACCAATCGCCTCATGTTCACGGCGCTGTCAGATGCCGGATGGCCTTATCGGGGAATCACCCACGGCGCGATAACTCACCTCGAAATCGACCTGGCCGCAGCGGTCTAAACCGCGTTGCTGGGGCCGAAAGCCCATTTCCTCGACGACCAACGGCCCTGGCGATTCGTCGGGAAAGCTCTAACGTCGATGTCGAAGGAGAGGCGGTGTTGGTATGACGCACACGGTGGTCCACGTGCGACGACGCCGTGCGGGGCCGACGACTCGCCGAATTACAAACGTTGGGGCTGGTTTTGCACAATGCCCGGGCTGGACACTGCACTAGGTTTCGCTTGCCGTTACTGGCCTCAGTTGACGACCAGCAACGCGATTTCGATGCGATCTTCGCGCGGTCCGCCGCGAGCAGTTCGGTACTGCAGTTTCGTCATTGACTAATTCTCAATTGAGCGGCGGTGTGGTGTTGTTCGGAAACAGCGCCGATCCCGTTTGCGCTCTACCGCGTCGGCGTGGATCCAAAGCGTCTGGCCCGCGGTACCAGCGCGCTCCGGCTGATGGTGCGTGCCACACGGCAAGCGTTGCGGGCCTTGCAGGAGTGCGGTAACAGCCAGATCCCCGCAACTTTCGCGCTGGATCTATATGCGCCAAAGCGTTTCGCCATCGCCTATTGGCGGCGCATCATGGCATCCGACAACGGGGAATTGTGGTTCGCCGGTCACACACGCGCGGCGCGGCCAGAGATGACATCGCTTGCCGCGGCAGTAAAACAAGCGGCGGCGTAGCACGAAACGACGGAATTCGTCTGCACCCCAGACGATCACCGGATACACCGCGGTGAGTGCGAGCATGTCCGGAGTCAGTGCAGCGGTGCCGAGCACATCCTGCACCGGCGGCACATAGATGATCATTGCGGCAAGGCCGAGTTCGAACACGATGCCCCACAGCAGCAGTGGGTTGGACAGCACCCCAATCGACCACAGAGAAGCGCGTTCGGTGCGCGCGGCGAATGCGGTGCCGATCTGGCCGGCAACCATGCCGAAAAACGTCATCGTGGTCGCTTGCCGGTAGGCATGATTCAGCGGTGTGCCGGTCCCGGTCGGGTCTCCGGGATGCCAGCCCGCATTGATCAGGACGTAGAAAAACCCGGTGATCGCGAGTGCCGCGGCGATCATGCCGAGGAATAGCCAGGCGCGCAACAGCATTGGGACGCGGATCACCGACTCGCCGCGTCGGCGCGGCGGACGTTGCATCAATCCGGGTTCTGCGGGTTCGCGCCCGAGCGCCAGCGCAGGCAAGGTTTCGGTCCCCACGTCAAACGCCAGCAGTTGCAGCACGGTCAGGGGCAGCGGGATAGCGCCGCCGGAAAGCGCGAACACCAGGAAGGGGGCCACTTCGGGGGTGGCGTGGGCGAAGATGTAGAGGATGAACTTGCGGATGTTGTCATAGACACGCCGCCCGGCTTGGACCGCGACCGTGATGGTGGCGAAGTTGTCGTCGGTGAGCACCATCGTGGCGGCTTCCCGGGCGACGTCGGTGCCCGACCGACCCATCGCGACACCGATGTCGGCGCGCCGCAGCGCCGGCGCGTCGTTGACCCCATCGCCGGTCATGGCCACCACGTGTCCGGTAGCGCGCAGCGCGTCGGCGACGCGCAGTTTCGCCTCCGGTGAGGACCGCGCGAAGATGAGCTCTGACGGCCCCGACAGCAGTGCGTCGAGGTCGTCTTCGCTCATCTGGTCGAGTTTGTCGCCGGTGATCACGGTGGGCTCCCCGCGGATGATGCCGACCTGGGCGGCGATGGCCGCCGCTGTCAGCGGATGGTCGCCGGTGATGACGATGATGCGAATGCCGGCGGCATGGCAATCGGCGACAGCGGCGGCGACCTCGCGGCGGGGCCGGTCGATCATGGCCACCAGGCCCAGCAACGTCAGGTCCTGCTCGACCTGCTCGCGGTCGGGCAGCGACGCGGTGTCGGCGCGCAGGAGGCGGTCGGCGACGGCCAGCACCCGTAGCCCCTGCCTGGCCTGGGTATCCACCAGGTCCGCCAGTGCGGCACGCCGGGCCGGTGTGAGCGGGCGGGGCTGGCCGTTGGCGCCGAGTTCGGTGGTGCACAGCGGCAGCACGGTTTCGGGGGCACCCTTGGTGTGCACCCAGACGCGATCGTCGTCGTCGTCGTCGATGGTGGACATGCGTTTGCGTGTCGGGTCGAAGTGGAACTGACGGCGCCGTCTGCGCTGTCGCTCATCAGGGTCTAGACGCACACCCACCACGACCGCCGCGTTGGCCATCGCGATTTCGGTGGGATCACCTATGGCCGTTTCCCCGGAGACCTGCGCGTTGTTGCACGCCGACATGGCGGTCGCCACGCGGGCGAGCGTCGCATCGCCCGGCTGCGGCGGTCGAGCGCCGGTGAGGTCACGGGATCCGGTCGCGGTGTTGATCACGGTGACCCGCATCCGGTTCTCGGTCAAAGTGCCGGTCTTGTCGGTGCAGATGACATCGGTGGACCCCAGCGTCTCCACCGCGCTGAGCCGTTTGACTACCGCGCCGCGGCGGGCCAGCGCGCGCACCCCGATCGCCAGCGCCAAGGTGATCACCGGCAACAGCCCCTCCGGGACGTTGCCCACCAGCAGTCCGACGGCAAAGATCACCGCGTTGAGGAACGACAGGCCCGCGCCCAGTATCGCCACCGGAATGAACGCCGCCCCCATCAGCACCGAAATCAGGGCGATCAGCCAGGCGACTCGCCGCACCTGGTGTTCCAGCGGGCTTTCGTCGGCTTGCACCCGCTCCGACAACGCTGCGATCCTGCCCAACTCGGTGCGCATGCCGGTGGCGAACACCAGCGCGCGCGCCTCCCCCTCGGTGCATGTGGTGCCGCTGAACACCAGATCCCGCGCCTGCAGCTTTGGCACGGCGGTGTCAAGATAATCGGCGCGCCGGAACACCGGCATCGACTCCCCGGTCAGCGCGGAGATGTCAACTTCGATGCCGCCGTCGAAGAGCCGGGCATCTGCTGAGATCCGGTCCCCCTCCTCGATGACCAGCACATCACCGGGCACCAGTTCCGCGGCCTCGATCTCGACCACCCGGCCATCCCGCACCGCCTTGGCCCGCGCAGGCAAGTAGGCGGCCAGTGCCTCCACCGCCTTCTCCGCCTGTACCTCCTGCAGGAAGGCGAACGCGGCGTTGAAGACGATCACCACCACGATCGCGATAGCCACGGCCTCGATGTGCACCGCCCAGGCCAGACCCGCCGCTGCCCACAACAACAGGGCCAGCGGGTGGGTGAACTGCCGCATCAGCTCCCGTGGCCAGGTCGGGCCACCGCGCCGCTGCAGCTCGTTGCGCCCGACATGGATCAGCCGCCGCGCCGCCGCGCGCGTGCTCAGTCCCGAGCGCGAACTGCGGAGATCGCGCAACAGCAGATCCAGGTGTTCGGTGGGGTCAAGACCAACGCCCGCTTCGACGTCCACGGCATCGGTCATCGTCACCTCACACGCTCGGCACTCTCGCCTAGTCTCGCTGGCAGCTCCTTGCGTTCGCCACCCGGGCACCGCTACGCACACCTAAACGGTCCGCCTTCCCAATGGATACGCTTGCGCTTCATGACCACGTCGCTGGCCACCGGGCTCACCCACGCCGAAGTGGCCCAGCGGGTTGCCGAGGGCAAGGTCAACGATGTCCCGAGCCGGGCGACGCGCAGCGTGGCCGACATCGTGCGGGCCAACGTGTTCACCCGGATCAACGCGATCCTCGGTGTGCTGTTCGCCATCGTGCTGGCAACCGGATCGGTGATCAACGGCTTGTTCGGGTTCTTGATCATCGTCAATAGCGTGGTTGGCATGGTGCAGGAAATGCGTGCCAAGCAGACACTGGACAGGCTGGCCATCGTCGGGCAGGCCAAGCCGCTGGTGCGCCGGGCGGACGGGACACGTGAACTGTTGCCCAGTGCAGTGGTGCTCGACGACATCATCGAACTGGGTCCCGGGGATCAGGTCGTCGTCGACGGGGTGGTGGTCGAGGAATCTGGCCTGGAGATCGACGAGTCGCTACTGAGCGGCGAGGCCGACCCCGTCCTGAAGCGCATCGATGACGCGGTGATGTCCGGCAGCTTCGTCGTCGCCGGGACCGGCGCCTGCCGGGCCACCAGAGTGGGACACGACGCCTACGCCGCCAGGCTGGCCGCACAGGCCAGCAGGTTCACCCTGGTGCGCTCGGAACTTCGCACCGGAATCAATAAGATCCTGCAGCTCATCACCTATCTGCTGATTCCCGCCGGGCTGCTGATCATCTACACCCAGATGTTCACCACCCACGTCGGCTGGCGGCAGTCGGTGCTGCGCACGGTGGGCGCGCTGGTCCCTATGGTCCCCGAGGGCCTGGTGCTGATGACATCGATCGCGTTCGCCGTGGGCGTGGTCCGCCTGGGTCGGCGCCAGTGTCTAGTGCAGGAACTTCCAGCTATCGAGGGTCTGGCCCGGGTCAACGTGGTGTGCGCCGACAAGACCGGCACGCTGACCGAGAACCGGATGCAGGTGGCCTCCCTGCAGCGGCTCGATTCCGTGCCGGGCATGGACGCGATCGTCGATGTGCTTGCGTCACTGGCCGCCGGCGATGCCCGACCCAACGCCAGCATCCAGGCCATCGCCGAGGCCTATCGCAACCCGCCCGACTGGACCGCCACGGCGACCGCCCCGTTCAAATCGGCCACGAAGTGGAGCGGGGCGTCCTACGGCGAGCACGGCAACTGGGTTCTCGGCGCCCCGGACGTGCTGCTGGACCCGTCGTCAGCGGCCGCCGAGCAGGCCGAGACAGCCGGTTCACATGGGCTGCGTGTGCTGCTATTGGGGTCCACCGACCGGCCGGTTGACCATCCCGACGGCCCCGGGCGCGTCGTCCCGGCTGCTCTGATCATGCTGGAACAAAAGGTTCGTCCAGATGCCCGCGAGACGTTGGATTATTTAGCAGTACAAGGTATTTCGGTTAAGGTGCTCTCAGGCGACAACGCCGTATCGGTAAGTGCAGTGGCATCGGCGCTGGGCCTTGGCGGGGAGACGCTCGACGCCCGGAAGTTGCCCACCGACCCGGGCGATCTGGCCGAAACTTTGGAGAAGTACACCACTTTCGGTCGGGTACGGCCGGACCAGAAGCGTGTGATGGTGCGCGCATTGCAATCTCTCGGCAATACGGTCGCGATGACCGGTGACGGTGTCAATGACGTGCTCGCCCTGAAGGACGCCGACATCGGCGTCGCCATGGGGACGGGGAGTTCGGCGTCACGAGCGGTCGCCCAGATTGTGCTGCTAGACAACAAGTTCGCCACGCTACCCTACGTGGTGGGTGAAGGACGCCGCGTGATCGGCAACATTGAACGGGTATCCAACCTGTTCTTGACCAAGACCGTGTATTCGGTGCTACTGGCGTTGCTGATCGGCCTCACCGGCCTGGCCGCCAAAGTGTTGGGCATCAACGCGTTGACGTTCCCGTTCGAGCCGATCCAGGTGACCACCGCCGCCTGGTTCACCATAGGGATCCCCGCGTTCATCCTGTCGCTGGCGCCCAACAACGAACGCGCGCAATCCGGTTTTGTCCGCCGCGTGATGAAGGCCGCGGTGCCGAACGGCGCGGTCGCCGGCATCGCGACGTTCGTGTGTTATCTGCTGGCCTTTCGAGGGGCTACGGCCAGCCCGGCCCAGCAGATGCAGGCGTCGACGTCAGCGTTGATCACTCTGCTGGTGATCGCGGTGTGGGTGCTGGCGGTGGTGGCCCGGCCCTACACATGGTGGCGGGTGATATTGGTCGTGTGGTCAGGTGCGGCATACGTGGTGATCTTCAGCATTCCGCTTGCGCGGCAACAGTTCATGCTGGATCCATCGAATATCGCGTTGACCACAACCGCGCTGGCGATCGGTGTTCTCGGTGCCGCGATTGTCGAAGCACTGTGGTGGTTGCCGGGCTCTCCGAGCGGAGACGTCCCTCGCTTCTGGGGCCAGCCGGAAGGCTGAATCAAGCGAATGTGGATTCCCGGCTGGGTTCCGGACCGAACCGGAAACGGCGACCGGTGACCGAGACCGGAAGAACGCGAACATAATGTTGCTTCAACGTCGCCGTCCATGGCAACAGCTGTGCGCGCTCGGCCTCTTCGATCTCCTCATTGGTACAGACCAGCCAGGCCGTGCCCTGCACGATGACGCTCCAGCCTTCGGCAGCATTGTGGTCATCGGCCTCGAAAAGAACACGGTTGTTGATTGCGGTGCTGACCAACTTAGTGCCCTCCGCGGTGCGAAAAAGCACAGTGCGGTGCTGGACAACGAAGTTGACCGGAAAGATCTCGGGCTGGCCCTCGACGCTCGTGACCAGACGCCCTAACGCCACGCTTGCCAGCAAATCCCAGCTTTCACTTGCCGAAAGAATGGTGACGGGTTGACCGGTTTTGGACATCGCGGCGCTCACCAGCCTCGGGGCGGTAGCGCCGCAACCGCACACAATGATACGAACGGCATAGGACGCTTTCTCCTGGCAAGGGTCACACCGCTAACTTAAACACGATCCCCGGTACCGACACAACCAAGCTGGGCGGTATCGCGGCAACAGCACCGTCAGATGTCAATAGACGCCGTCAGCGCCGCTGTTGGCATCCCGTAGCGCACTGACATAGTCCCCACGTTCTCGCGCTGACCCGTCCTCATGTACAGCGAGCATGCCGCGCACTTCGTCGAGGGTGGTGAACCCCTTGCGTCGCATCCAATCACGCAGCCCGTCGAGCAGGACGCTGGCGTACTCGGGACCATGTCGCAGCAGCGCAGATGCGGACTGGACGACGTCCGCCCCGGCGAGCAGGCACTTGACCACGTCGGCGGCGGCCACCACACCGGTGGTGGCGGCCAGCGAGGCACGCAACCGTCCGTGCAGCAGCGCAATCCACGTGAGCGGCAACCTGATCTCGGCAGCGGCCGACAGAGGCACGTCGGGTGCCGCCGTGAGCGTCTCGCAGTCGATGTCAGGCTGCAGGAATCGATTGAACAGCACCAGCCCGTCGGCGCCCGCCTGGTCAAGTCGTTGTGCCATCTCGCCGATCGAGCTGAAGAACGGGCTCAGCTTAACCGCCACCGGCACCTCTACCGCAGCTTTGACGCGAGCCAGAATATCGAGATGCCGCTGCTCGACCTGTCGGCCGTCGATTTGCGGGTCACCGGGCAGGTAGTAGGTGTTCAGCTCGATGGCTGCCGCACCGGCATTCTGCATCGAGCTTGCATAACGCGCCCAGCCGCCGGGTGTGACGCCGTTGAGGCTGCCGATCACGGGTATGTCAACCGTGCCGGGCGGCGGATTCGAGCAGACGCAAATAACGGTTGGCGCGGTAGCCGGGATCCACCGCCGATGGGAAATAAGTCAGCGATTCCGGGTAGCTCTCGCTGCCCTGCGCGGCCATCCGCACGTTGTGCTCGGCTTCGCGGCGCAGCTGCTCCTCGAACAACGAGTGCAGCACCACCGCGCCGACGCCGGCGTCGGCGAGTCGCCGGATGCCGTCGACGTTCCGGCTCAAGGGAGAAGCCGCGGCGAGCAGCGGGTTGCGCAAGGTGAGTCCCAGGTAGCGAGTCGTCAGGTCCATCAATGATCCTTTCGAGGATCGGATGGGAAGTGCTGTGGAGCGCGAGAAGCCATGTCCTCATAGGTGTTCCAGTGTTGAGAGATCGACTCCTGCGCCAATGCCAGCAGGCGCTCGGCCTCGTCGGGATCAGAGTTGGCCAGACTCCGGTAGCGCAGCTCCCGATAGCGATAGTCGTCAAGCGGTAGGCGCGGGCGGTGGGAGTCCAACAGGAACGGTGGCCTGTCGGTAGCGCGCAGCATCGGGTCGTATCGAATCAACGGCCAGTGCCCGCTGGCCACCGCCCGGTACTGCTGGTCGAGGCCGTAACGCAGCTCGAACCCGTGTGCGATGCAGTGACTGTAGGCGATCACGATCGACGGCCCGTCATACGGTGTCGAGCACCAGCACGTTGACGTTGCGTCCACTGGCCAGCACGTGATCGAGCCCGCCGGCGCCGATGTCGTAGGCCCAGCCGTCGCCGCCGACAATCCACACGCTGCGCCGGATCAGATGGTCGATGACGCTGCGAAACTCCCCGGCCACCGCGGGCTCGAGGCGTTCGAGGCGGGTTTGCAGTTCGGCGACGCGCTCGCGCTGGGCCTGCAGTTCGGATTCCCGGCATTGCGGTGCCGCCAGGACGTCGTCGACCAAATCGGTGCCCAGCTCGTCGCGGTGCGCGGATAGGATCTGCTGGGCCTGGCGGGTGTGGGTATCGGCGGCAAGCCGAAGACCGAGTCCGAACTCGGCGTTGTCTTCGAACAGTGAGTTGGACCATGCGGGTCCACGCCCGTCGGCATTGGTCGTCCACGGTGTGGTCGGCAGATTGCCCCCGTAGATCGACGAGCATCCGGTGGCGTTGGCGATTATCAACCGGTCGCCGAAGAGCTGCGAAAGCAGTTTCAGGTAGGGCGTCTCGCCGCAGCCCGCACACGCGCCGGGAAATTCGAACAGCGGCTGCAGAAACTGGGCACCCCGCACAGTGCCGAAGTCCACGCGAGATCGGTCTGTCACCGCGAGGGTCTCGAAAAATGCGACGTTCTCGCGACCGGCGGCGACGAGCGGCTCGCGGGGCGCGAGGTTGATCGCTTTGGTGATCGGTGTGCCCGGGACTACGGCCGGGCAGGCTTCCACGCACAACCCGCATCCGGTGCAATCTTCGACATACACCTGCAACGTGTAGCGGGTGTCGGGAAGACCGACGGCATCCAGCGGCGCCGACAGGAACATCGCGGGCGCGTCGTGGAGCCGCTCCTGCTCGTAGACACTTGGTGCGAATCACACTGTGCGGGCATACAAATGAGCAGTTGCCGCACTGGATGCAGGTGTCGGGATCCCAGACGGCGACGAGGTCGGAGATGTTGGGTTTCTCGTAGGCGCTGGTGCCGCTGGGGTAGCTTCCATCCACTGGTAACGCGCTGACCGGCAGCGCATCACCGCGGCCGGCGATCATCTCGGCGGTGACGGTCCGCACGAAATCCGGTGCATCGGCTGGAACGACAGGTCCGGGCTGGTAGCTGGAACTGATCAGGTCGGGGACCTCGACCGGGTGCAGCCCTTGCAGGGCCCGATCGACAGCGGCGAGTTCACGCTCCACCACGTCGGCACCTTGCACGCCATAGGTCTTGGCCACGCTGTCCTTGATCCGGGAGATCGCGTCATCTATGGGCAGCACGCCCGATATGGCGAAAAAGCAGGTCTGCAGCACGATGTTGATCCGGCCGGCCAGTCCGGCCTCGCGGGCAGTGGCGCCCGCGTCGATGACATACAGCTTGATGTGTTTGTCGATGATCTGCTGTTGCGCCGCGCGGGGTAACGCGTCCCAGACGCGCTCCGGTGGGCGTGAAGAGTTGAGCAGCAGTGCCGCCCCGGGTGCCGCGCGACCCAGCACATCGACCTTCTCCAAGAACCGGGCATGGTGACAGCCGATGAAGTTGGCTCGTTGCACCAGATAGGGTGCCCGGATTGGGCGCGGGCCGAACCGCAAATGCGAAACGGTCTGCGAGCCGGATTTTTTGGAGTCGTAGACGAAATAGCCTTGCGCGCATAGGTTCTCTTCGCCGCCGAGGATCTTGATGGTGTTCTTGTTAGCGCCGACGGTGCCGTCCGAACCGAGACCGAAGAACAGCGCGCTCGTCGTATCGGTGGACTCGATGTCGAAGTACGGGTCGTAGGCGATGCTGGTGCCCGAAACGTCGTCGTCGATGCCGACGGTGAAGCGGTCTCGCGGCTGCTCGCCGGCCAGTTCGGCGAACACGCCGGCGACCATGGCGGGGGTGAACTCCTTTGATGACAGTCCATACCGCCCGCCGCATACGGTCGGCAGCTGCGACCGTTCACCTCTGCGGTACGCCTCGGTCAGGGCGGCAACGACGTCGAGGTACAGCGGCTCTCCAAGCGACCCCGGCTCTTTGGTGCGGTCGAGCACGCCGATCGCGTGAACGGTCTGCGGCAGCGCGGCAAGCAGCGCCTGCACCGGAAACGGCCGATAAAGCCGCACCTGAACCACCCCGACGCGCTCGCCGCGAGCGGTGAGAGCCGCCACGGTCTCCGCTGCGGTCTGGCCACCGGATCCCATCAGCACCAGCACCCGCGCGGCCTGCGGATGCCCGGCGTAGTCGACGATGTGCAGCTGCCGTCCGGTGCGACGCCCCAACTGCGCCATCAACTCATCCACCACCGCGGGCACCCGCGCATAGAACGGATTCACCGTCTCGCGGGCCTGAAAATAGGTGTCCGGATTCTGCGCGGTGCCACGGATGAACGGCCGCGCCGGCGACAATGCACGATCGCGGTGGGCCAGGATCAACTCCTCGGGAACCAGCGCCCGCAAGTCGTCATCGGTGAGCAACTCGATGGTGTTGAGCTCGTGAGAGGTACGGAAACCGTCGAAGAAATGCACAAACGGGATCCGGGTGCGCAGCGTGGCCGCTTGCGCGATCAGGGCCAGGTCGTGGGCTTCCTGAACCGATGCCGACGACAGCAGCGCAAAGCCGGTCGGGCGCACTGCCATCACATCCTGGTGGTCACCAAAGATTGAGAGACCCTGTGCTGCAAGGGATCTTGCTGCAACATGGATCACTGCGGAGGTCAGCTCGCCGGCGATTTTGTACATGTTCGGGATCATCAGCAGCAAGCCCTGCGACGAAGTGAACGTCGTTGTGAGCGCTCCGCCCTGCAATGCGCCGTGCAGCGCGCCGGCCGCCCCGCCCTCGCTTTGCATCTCCACCACGGTTGGCACGGTGCCCCATACATTGGGCCGATGCCGGCTCGACCAGTCATCGGCAAGCTCGGCCATCGGCGAGGACGGGGTGATCGGGTAGATGCAGCACACTTCGTTGAGCCGATAGGCCACCGATACCGCTGCCTCGTTGCCGTCTACCGTGGCGCGTGTCATCTCGGCTCCGGCACCATCTCGATGACGTGCACCGGACACTGCTCAAAGCAGGCAGCACAACCGGTGCAGCATCGGCTCGACCGCGAACGTCCATTGTGGGAGTGCTGGATCATCGAGGGCCTCAGCGACGACCGGTGGGCCGTCCTGACGAAAATCCATCACTGCATCGCTGACGGCATCGGCACCACGCAGATGCTCGCTAACCTCAGCGACACCGGCGGCGGCGATACCTTCGCGAAAAGTATTCGCGCTGCTAAGGAGTCGGATACGGATGCACTGCGTTTGCCGCCCATGACCATTAACCCATTAACCTGGCTGAGCGGCTTGTGGCGAAGCGCGGTCGCCGCCGCCACTGCCGCCGAACACGCAGCCGTAGGCGTCGCCGAGCTGACGGCGGGCCTGCTGAGCCCACCGCCCGAATCGTCGCTGACCGGGCCGGTGACAACGATGCGACGCTACGCGGCGGCGCGAGTCAGGCTCGCTGATATGGAGAAGGTGTCCCGAGCCTTTGATGTCACGCTCAACGACGTGGCGCTGGCCGCGATCACCGACAGCTACCGCAATCTTCTGCTCAACCGCGGCGAACAGCCCCATCACGATTCACTGCGCACCCTGGTTCCGGTGTCGGTGCGGTCGATGAAAGACCTCCACCAAATCGGCAACCGGGTCTCGGCCATGCTGCCGCTACTGCCCATCGACGAGGCGGACGCGGTTAAGCAATTGGAACTCGTACACTCCCGGCTGACGGTGGCCAAGGGCAGTGGTCAGCGTGAAGGCGGCACCGTATTCATGGCGGCTGTCAACAACATCCCGTTCCACTTCTCGGCACGGATGATTCGACTGCTGACTCGTTTGCCGCAACATGCCGTCACCGCGTTAGCCACTAACGTTCCCGGACCTCGTGGTCGACAGACGCTGATGGGTCGTGAGGTGCTCGAAGTCCTGCCGGTACCGCCGATTGCGCTCCAGCTGCGCACCGGCATCGCGATGGTGAGCTACGCCGACAGTTTCGTTTTCGGCATTACTGGCGACCACGACGCCGCGCCCGACGTCGACCAAATCGCCTCAGGCATCGAGCAAGGTGTCGCACAACTGGCGGCGATCAGCCGGGCGCGCCATCGCAGACGCAAACCCGGTGCCGCGTAAGGCAACTGGCAGGCGGAGTCGTCGCCCGGATGTCACCTCTGGGGGCTGTACTGACCGGTAGCGAGATACCCCGTGATCTCAGGAAGGGATCTCCTGACGTTTCCGTGGGTCGGGTTTCATGCTGCTCGGCCGGGTAGTGCGGGGCACAGGCCGCCGCGGGTGAGCATGGCCATGCCGATCAGCGCCTCAGGGCTGTGAAACCCGTACGCACGCTTGGTCAAGGCCCGCAGGTGGGTATTGGTGGCTTCCGAGCGGGCATTCGACAGTTGGTGGTCGAGGGTGTTGCCGATGAGCTCCTTGTGACGGCGGACGGTGCGGGCTACGGCGACGAACTCCGGGATGCGCGAGTGCGACGCCCAGGACAGCCAACCGGCCAGCAGACGACGGCCGTCGCGCCCTTTGACCCGGAAGACTTCGCGGAGTTGCTCTTTGAGCAAATACGCCCGATACAGCGTGGCGTTGGTAGCCGTGATTGCGGCCAGGCTGGTGCGTTGCTCACCGGTCAAGTCGGCCGGGTTCTTGCGCACCGCCCACATCGCATGCCGGTCGCGGACGCCGGCGCGGGCCATGGTACGCACCCGCACCTTGTCGAGGGCCTTGAGCGCCCAGGCCACGACATGAAACGGATCCAGGCAGATCACCGCGGCCGGGGCCCGGTCCCGCAGCACGGCGTGAATCCATTCCGCCCCATCACAGCTGACGTGAGTCAACGCCGCGGCACGTTCGGCGCCGAGCTGGTCGAAGAACCGGCCCAGGGTGTCTTTGTTGCGGCCTTCGGCGGCCCACACCAACCTGCCTGTCGTGTGGTCGATCACGCACGTCAAGTAGCGGTGGCCTTTGCGGTAGGCGATCTCGTCGATGCCGATGCGGGTCAGTCCGACGAGCAGGTCGTTGGTGTCGCGGCCATCGGCGACCACCCGGCCCACGATCGCGGCGATGGTGCGCCAGGCCACCCGCAAAAACACCGCGACCACACTGATGGCGGCATGCGCGCTCAGCCACGCGGCTGTGTCCTCAAACGCCCAGGTGTGGCGGGCGCCGGGCCGCGCCCAGGGCACATGCGCCACCACCACTCCATGCTCGGGGCAGGCTACCCGCGGTGCGGCGGCCTGCAGATAGGCCTTCGTCGTCCCCAGATCCAGGCTGCGCCAGCGCCTGATCGCGTCCCCGCCGTCATAGCCCGGACAGCGTTTCTGGCACCGCGAGCACCGGCTGGCCTGGTTTGCCTTGGGCCGCACCGCAAACACCAGCGCTTCGCTGGTCACCGGCCGCTTGCCGCGCGAAGTCTCGGTCTCGATCATCACGTCGTCGATGACCATGTCCTGGCCACCGAGGACCGTCGCGAATACCCTGGATTTGCGCAACGCCGTACACCCCTTCCGTCTTGAACCCGATTGCAGTCCAAAACGTAAGCAGGACACGGCGTTGCGCCCCAAAACCCCTGGTCACGAACCCACGACTATGGCAGAAGAGCCTCAGGAAGTCGGTTATCGCATCGCAGCGCGGTTTTCCACCGACAAAGCGGCGGTAATCGTCGCCGGTGAAGGGTGAGTAGTCTTCGCCTTCACGAGCACGCCGACACGCCAGGTAGTCGTCGAACAGTTGCGTCCAGGCCGCCGCCTCGATGCGGGCCGTGTCGATCACGACACTGTCGAGGTCGAAGACCACCGCGTCGTAGTAGCGCGGATCGATCGTCACCGGCGCCGTCATGACCGTCGCCTCATGATCAGTGCGGGGGTCAGCGCGGCGAGCGGATTTCCAGCACAGCATCGAGCGGCAGCCTCGGCGTCGCGGCCGGTAGCTCTTCGATGGGTGGCGCTATGCCGACACGAATCAACACTTGTGGCTCCCCGCGCCCGCCGATGAGCTTGCGCACGATGTCGCGGCTTTCGTCCAACTCGATCAGATGGGTCAGCGTGCAGGTCGCCATGCCGGCCATCGTGCATTCCAGCAGCACGGTGGACAGGGCCTCGCCCGCGCCCAACACGTCCGTCCGGGTGTCCTCGGCGGTGGACAGCACAAGGATCATCGACCAATCCATCCCGACCTCGACACGACGCTCGGCATGGCCGCGGGCGGGGAAATCGCGCGCGACATCGACCCGTTGCCGTTCTGAGGCGGATGCCAGCGTGTCTGGGGGCATCCCCTCGGATAATGCGAAAGGCGACGTCCACCATTCTAGTTCAGCGTGGTATGAAGCGTCGCCGCCGCGCAGCGCCTCGGTTAGCTGCGAGGCTTCGGCCAGTTGCGGTCGCACCTCATCGGGGAGCACATCGAGCATCGCGACGCTCTCGTCGACGCTGCTGCGCAGCACCGGTTCGAACGACTCCCAATACGTCGGACGACCCAGTGGAAGCCGATCGGTTCGCCGTTGCAGAATCGCCTCCGCACGCTTGCGCTGAGCGTCGGTGACGAATCCGAGAGGGCTGAATTCCATCGACGCCAAATGATCTTGATTGTTCGGGTTGGGGAACCGGTCGATGTTCGCCTGCCAACCGGCCGCCACCATGGCGATGCGAAGGTGATCCAGCACAGCCCCACAACTGATGATCACTTCCCGGCCGGAGCGATCGGCACTGTGCACCCGCCGGCGCCGATCGACGAACAGGTTCAGCACGCCGCCCTCGGACACCCAGTGCCACGGCTGGCTGTTGTGTATCGAGGGCGCGCGGCACGCCAGCAGCAGCGCCTTCTTAATAACCTCGATGTCCGGCGTCGTTTTGAGCATGGCACTTCCTCCGCTTCCGGTATGCGAACGACCCTACCGAGAGCGCCGTAGGCCAGTAGGATCGTTGATCCCGGTGGCGCTGTCATCGGTCCACTTAGGGCCGGCTCATGTGCCAGGGACCTTTGGCTCTGGCAGGCAGTGACCTTCACCGCACCGACCGTGGTCCTCGGACGCTACGCCCGGTGCCCGCCCCGACACACGATCGAGTTATGGCACAGGACTCTACGACCACCGGTCAGGCCGCTGACGTGTCCGAAGAGCCGACGAGCCCGTACGCCGAGGTACACGAAACACACACGGGTCTCGTCGTGCTCGTCGGCGACAAAGCGCACAAAGCGAAGAAACCGGTTAAGACCGATTTCTTGGATTTCAGCACCGTCGACCGCCGTGAGCGGGCGTGCACCCGGGAGGTCGTGGCCAACAGCCGGCTGGCGCCCGAAAGCTATCTGGGCGTCGCGCACTTGAGCGACCCCACCGGCGGTCCCGCCGAGCCCGTTATCGTCATGCGCCGCTACCCAGACTCGCGCCGGCTGGCCACACTGGGGCGGTTCGGTTGGCCCTCATTGGCGGCGCACCCGGGACCGGCAAGACCACCCTCGCCCATTCGCTCGCCGATCGGGTTGGCGCCGAAGTCATCTCTACCGACGACGTGCGGCGAGAGCTGCAACAGCGCGGCGCGATAGTCGGCGAGGCCGGCGTTCTCGACGCCGGCCTGTATCGGCCGGACCAGGTCACTGCCGTCTATCACGACTCATCCGGCGCGCACGCTCATCCCTGACCGGCGGGCGACCGGTGATCCTGGACGGCACCTGGCGAGATTCCCGTCAGCGCCGTCTGGCCCACGAGTTGGCCGCCCAGACCGCATCGACATTGCTCGAAATCGTTTGCTGGACGTCGGTGGACGCGGCGGTGGATCGGGTGCAGGGCAGGCCGCCCGGCGGCTCGGACGCGACGCCACAGATCGCGAGGGAGTTAGCGATCCGCGACGACGCATGGGACACCGCGCACCCATCGACACCAGCCAAGCGCTGAAGGACTGCACCGGCCAGGCCGAAAAGCTGTGGCACGAGGTTGCGTTAGACCACCGATCCACCGAAGCCGCTTTGAGTTCACATGGCATTCCGAAGGGGAATTAGCAAGATGCAAACCAAGATTATCCAAGCTAGGCCCGTGTGATACCTCGAGCGTCGCAGTTAGCTGCGGACCACCAGCACCGAACACGCGGGGCACCGGTGGAGCAACGAGTCGCCGACCGGACCCACGATCCGGGCCACCTCGCCTGCCTGGGCGCTGCCCACCACGGTCAGCTGAACGGGTTCGTCGGCGCGAGTGAGGAATTCGGCAGCACCGGCTCGTGCGGCAGCCGGCCGGACGTGCACCTCAGGATACCGATCGACCCAGCGGCCCAGACGGCGATGCAGTCGGCTGTAAGGAATTTCACCGACACCCCACCGCCAGACTCCCAGCGCCAATATCGGCGCATCGCGCAGCCGTGCCTCTCGGAAACCCTCTGCGAGCACCGCGTCATTGTCGGGTGAATCGTTCACGACCACCGCGATCCAGAAAGAACCTGACAACTGGTGAGCGGGCCGGATGATCGCCACCGGGCAGTGCGCTTTCCGGGCGAGCGCAGCGGCGGTCGAGCCGAGCACGATCTGGGCGAGATGTCCGATCCCCACAGATCCCACGCAAATCATTGCCGCGCCACGCGATTCGCCGATTAGGGCATTTTCGGGCGACCCGTGGGCAATAGCGGTTTCGACCTTGACCGGCTTGCCCATGGCATGCACAGCGGCGGCTGCAGTGCGCAGCGCGGTTTCCGCGTATTCCATATCGAGGTCAAGGCCCGCCGCGGGTGACGCTGGGCGCTCGCTGCGGGTGACATAGAGCAAGCGCAGGGGAACGTCGCGGCTGACGGCCTCGGGTACCGCCCATTTGGCCGCGTTGATCGCAGCGTCTGAACCGTCGATGCCCACCACGATCGATTTCGGCTGCGATTGGTTCATCGCGTCCTCCCGGCACGGCTGGACCGAGGATGAGATACCCTCGGCGTTCACCGGCACAAGTTAATCGGTGTCGCTGCGTTTTCGCAGGGGCTGTTCGGCCCCGATTTGGCTGGCATTGGTCCCTACTGGCACCACGTGCGAGGCCCAGATGATGCAAGGATCTCCTGACGTTTCCGTGGGTCGGGTTTCATGCTGCTCGGCCGGGTAGTGCGGGGCACAGGCCGCCGCGGGTGAGCATGGCCATGCCGATCAGCGCCTCAGGGCTGTGAAACCCGTACGCACGCTTGGTCAAGGCCCGCAGGTGGGTATTGGTGGCTTCCGAGCGGGCATTCGACAGTTGGTGGTCGAGGGTGTTGCCGATGAGCTCCTTGTGACGGCGGACGGTGCGGGCTACGGCGACGAACTCCGGGATGCGCGAGTGCGACGCCCAGGACAGCCAACCGGCCAGCAGACGACGGCCGTCGCGCCCTTTGACCCGGAAGACTTCGCGGAGTTGCTCTTTGAGCAAATACGCCCGATACAGCGTGGCGTTGGTAGCCGTGATTGCGGCCAGGCTGGTGCGTTGCTCACCGGTCAAGTCGGCCGGGTTCTTGCGCACCGCCCACATCGCATGCCGGTCGCGGACGCCGGCGCGGGCCATGGTACGCACCCGCACCTTGTCGAGGGCCTTGAGCGCCCAGGCCACGACATGAAACGGATCCAGGCAGATCACCGCGGCCGGGGCCCGGTCCCGCAGCACGGCGTGAATCCATTCCGCCCCATCACAGCTGACGTGAGTCAACGCCGCGGCACGTTCGGCGCCGAGCTGGTCGAAGAACCGGCCCAGGGTGTCTTTGTTGCGGCCTTCGGCGGCCCACACCAACCTGCCTGTCGTGTGGTCGATCACGCACGTCAAGTAGCGGTGGCCTTTGCGGTAGGCGATCTCGTCGATGCCGATGCGGGTCAGTCCGACGAGCAGGTCGTTGGTGTCGCGGCCATCGGCGACCACCCGGCCCACGATCGCGGCGATGGTGCGCCAGGCCACCCGCAAAAACACCGCGACCACACTGATGGCGGCATGCGCGCTCAGCCACGCGGCTGTGTCCTCAAACGCCCAGGTGTGGCGGGCGCCGGGCCGCGCCCAGGGCACATGCGCCACCACCACTCCATGCTCGGGGCAGGCTACCCGCGGTGCGGCGGCCTGCAGATAGGCCTTCGTCGTCCCCAGATCCAGGCTGCGCCAGCGCCTGATCGCGTCCCCGCCGTCATAGCCCGGACAGCGTTTCTGGCACCGCGAGCACCGGCTGGCCTGGTTTGCCTTGGGCCGCACCGCAAACACCAGCGCTTCGCTGGTCACCGGCCGCTTGCCGCGCGAAGTCTCGGTCTCGATCATCACGTCGTCGATGACCATGTCCTGGCCACCGAGGACCGTCGCGAATACCCTGGATTTGCGCAACGCCGTACACCCCTTCCGTCTTGAACCCGATTGCAGTCCAAAACGTAAGCAGGACACGGCGTTGCGCCCCAAAACCCCTGGTCACGAACCCACGACTATGGCAGAAGAGCCTTTCGGACACTCAAGGCGACCACCTTCAAGGCCATTCCTCGCTGCCGATCATCGCCACCATTCGTCGGGCGTCAAGGTCGGTTCTCCTCGCTACGCTGCGGGGACTCCACCTTGACTCCCTCCTCCCGGCGGCAGGAAGCGGCACGTATCGAGGAATGGACATGATCGCCTTCAATGACCAATCCGTGTGCATTCGGACTGACGCCCAACAATCGGGTCAGGGTCTGCCCGGCGGCGGCGAAGTTCTGGCCGGGTTGAGTTTGTTGCGCCGCGCGCAGCAAGGCTTGTGTTGCGTTGCGCCGTTCGACAAGGCTGCGGCCTAGCTCGGCAAGTACCGGCAGTCGTTCACGGGTGCGGGCATCCATGCGTGCCTTACGGTGCCGCGTCAGCTTGCGTTGATTGATCTCCTCGTCTTTGACTGGGCAAGGCGCAACCCACCTAGCCCAGCGGCCGGGCTCCTCGATTGCCCACTGGGCCAAGTCCAAGTAGAAGGCCCGCACCGGGGTCAGACACTGTCGGTAGCTGATGCGTTCGACGGTGACGGTGTGCTTGTCCTCGGCGGTGCCGGCGGTCTGGGACATGGTGCGTAGCCGCTTCTTCCACGCCTCGGCGACGTCGGCGGTCAGGTGCAGGCTGTCGATGCCGGGATGATGAGTCTCGATGTTCTTCCAGAACGTGTTGCCCAGGTAGGTGGCTAGTTTGCGCAGGCTGCTGTAGTCCATCCCCGGCTGGCGTTCCTTCAGATAATCGACCAGCAAGTCACGAACCGGCCGGCAGGCGAGTTGGTAGCGGTCGATCAGTTCGGCCGGCGTGCGCTGCCCAGCGCGGCGCAGCTCACCCAGCCGGTGCGGGGCGGATGCGTCGAATACCCCGATTCCGCGCATCATCCGATAGAAGTCGGCGCCGTGGGTTCTGGGTTGGCGGTAGATGCGGGCCTCGGTGGCCAGCAGTTCCAGCACGTCGCCGATGGTGATCTCGCCCACCGTGCCGCCCTGGGCGGCCAGGATCAAAGCAGCGCGGCGCAGGGTGTAATCACGCCCCCGCGCCGAGACGAGCCGATCGCTGTCACAAAGCTTGCGCAGCCGAGTAAACCCGTCGGGGTCGCGGGTTTCCATCAAATCGTGCGCGGTGGCCAGCGAACGTATCCCCGCCCCGACAAGCCAGTCTAGTGATGGACGAAAAACGTCGGCGGCGATCGCCACCACAACCGCCGCACACAGTGCGCGTTGGCGGCCCGAATTGAAGTCCCCACGCCGGCGCAGCCACTTGGCGGGAACTGCTCGCCAGTGCGCCGCGGCGGCATCGGCGCCGCTGGCCATCCACCGCTGCTGCCAACTATGCCCCGGGTAGTCGCTTAACCAGTCCAGCAGCAACCCCAGCCCCCGCACCCGATGTTCTTGACTGCCCGCGCTGTCGAGCACAAACGGCGGGCGACTCAGCCGTGTTGTGACTTCGTGTCGGCTGGCGGTGGTCGCCGGCCACACCACGGCCGGCACACGCGCGGCAAACCGGGTGTCACCCGCCGGTTCGTCTGGCGCTACAGCGCAGATCGGCTCACCCAGCGTGGGTTCGACAAGCTCAACCGTCATCTGAGCTGGCCTCCAAACAACACCTCCAGTGACTCGGGCCGGTATCCCGGCGCCGGGGTTGGTTTGCTGCGTGCGGAGGCATGCCTGGTCTGTTCGTCGTGATGGGCCAGCACCCGGCGCACCACATCCTCCTGGCGAGGCGTCAAATAGATTTGCGTTGTCGTCAACTGGGAGTGGCCAAGAACCAGCTGCACATCGGTCAACGGAAGCTTCGGGTCCTCGGCCATCCGGTAGGCCGCGGTATGCCGCAACGAGTGCAGCGTCGCCGTGGTACCAGCCCGATCGTTGACCCGCTCAAACATGCGATGCACCGCGTGATAAGTCAACGGCCGCAACGGCATTCGCGCAGTCCACCACAACGGCTGCCGTTTCCCCTTCGGGATCATCGCGCCCATCTCCACCTGGTAAAGCCGCAACCACACGAACGCGTCCGGCGATGCCGGCAACTGCTGAATCTCGCCAGTTCCCTTGCGAATCACTGTGATCAGCTGCCGCCCCGGGTCGACACCACCTTGGTTCACCGACAACAATTCCGAGGCCCGAGCACCAGTCGACACGTAAAACGCGACCAACGCCCGATCCCGATGCGAAGGTAGCCGGGCAAAGATCTCGTTGAACTCCGCATCCGGCACGCTGCGCGGAACCCGAGACGGCACCCGCGGCCGATACAACCCTGTCCGCTCGTTGTGGTACGGCTCCATCGGATTATGGTGCGGATGCGCCCGACCGGTACGCGACCGAGCCAGCGGGAACGGATTGACACGGCCCGCTGCCCGCTTCGAGGTGAAAGCCGTAGAAGCTACGCAACACCGTTTCAGCGTGCGCACGCACTGACGGCGCATACGCCACTACCCCAGCACGATCAGGTATCTCGTGCGGTCTCCGCCAATGCGGACGAGAAGGCTTGCCCGCCACCAACATCCAGCGGCAGAAGTCACGTGCTTCTACCCGGGTGGCCTGATCCCACGCAATCTCGATCACCCACAGGAACCGAAACCAGCGCAACAGATCCAGACCATAGGAACGCATCGTTGCCGCCGACCGGCCAGCCGCCTGCAAATCACGAAAATACGCCGACACCGCCTCCACCGGCTCCCCGGCCGGATCGACCAGACGGTACGGCAGCCACGGATCCCCGGTGTCCTGCAACGAGCCCGTCAACGGCACCGTCAACGCGGCCAGATCACGAACACCCTCGTCACCTTCACCCACGAGCCGGACACTAACAAACAAACCGCCAATCGCCCGTCACGCTGGGCAAACGCGTGTCGTAGTTCAGTCAACAGGAAACATCGCGATCAGCCTGCTCCGGCTCGACGACCATGAAAACATCGCAAAATCCCTGCGCCACAACGCCCGACACCCTCAAAGGGCCATCAAACTACTCCTGACCTCATGAAACGCGACTTTGCCGAGGCCCTGCTCACGACCTGCTCGGGGTTTTTGTCGGTGCGCAGGCCAGTGTAACGCGGGTGGCGCAGCTTGCCGTCGCGCGTCCGCTCGGTAAAGCCGACCTGGGCGACCAGCTTCGGACGTACCCAATGAATACCGACTTGGCGGACTGGTCCACGGGTGAACGGCGACGTGTCCCGTTCGATGGCCGACAGTCGCTCGTGCAGGCTTCGCCGCGTGGCGGTATCGAAGCCGGTTCCCACCTTGCCGGCGTAGACGAGGTCGGACCCCTCGTAGTAGTCGACCAACAGCGCGCCCAGCCCGACTCGGCTGCCCTTCAGCGCCACCGGGTCTTGTTCCAGCGCACGATGATTCGGTCTTCGCCGTAGGGGATGTCGCGCGGCGAGGTGGACACCCGCTCCTTCACCGAGGTGGACACCACCCCACATCCCGGGCATGCCGCCGCCGTCTGCTCGGCAGTCACCACATGCACCACCCGCGTCCCGTCGGCGAGCCGCTCGACACGCTCAACCTCGACACCTGGCAGCCCAAACAACAATGTCGTACCGTCACACACGGCCCTTGGTTCCTTCCTTCCGCCTGAAATCCGCAAACTTCAGACTTCGGAAGGCCAAGGGCCTCCCAGGGCCTCGGCATGCAGCGACACGCCCCATGAGAGCGACATCACAACTGCCCGGTCAAAATTGAAGAGCCGAATTACCAGTGCGGCGGGGATGTGTCGCATCGACAGCAGCACATAGCGGCGCTAGCCGAATGTAAGTGGTTCTGACCGCCCCGGCGTGGGGCAGAAGGAATCGCTGTGATGACGAACACACTCAAGGGCGTGGATGCCCAGGTGAAGGAGTCGCCGGCCCAGGCTGGCGAGAACGTGGATGAGGCGGCCGTTGCGGCCCGTGAGCTGTCCGGGGCCGAGCGGGTGCTGGTGGGCGATCTGGTACGCCAGGCGCGCGCCGAGGGGGTCGCGCTGACCGGTCCGGCGGGGCTGCTCAAAGCGCTGACCAAGACGGTGCTGGAAGCGGCACTCGAAGAGGAGATGACCGAGCATCTCGGTTACGACAAGCACGCCGCGGCCGGCCGCGGAAGTGGCAACTCGCGCAACGGCTCTCGCACCAAGAAGGTGATCACCGATGCGTGCGGGCAAGTCGAGATCGAGGTGCCCCGCGACCGCAACGGGACCTTCGAGCCGGTAGTGGTCGGCAAGGGTAAACGTCGGGTCTCCGACGTGGATCGGGTGGTGCTGTCGCTGTACGCCAAAGGCCTTACCACAGGCGAGATTTCGGCTCACTTCGCCGACGTTTACGGGGCCTCGGTGTCCAAGGACACCGTCTCACGGATCACCGACCGGGTGATCGAGGAGATGCAGACGTGGTGGTCACGGCCGCTGGAGAAGGTGTACGCCGCGGTGTTCATCGATGCGATCATGGTCAAGATCCGCGACGGCCAGGTCCGCAACCGGCCGGTCTACGCCGCGATCGGTGTGGACCTCGACGGCAACAAGGACATCCTGGGGATGTGGGCCGGCGACGGCGACGGGGAGTCAGCCAAGTTTTGGCTGGCGGTGCTGACCGACCTGAAGAATCGCGGTGTCAAGGACATCTTCTTTTTGGTCTGCGACGGGCTAAAAGGGTTGCCCGACAGCGTGTCTGCGGCGTTCCCGCTGGCCACGGTGCAGACCTGCATCATTCACCTGATCCGCAACACCTTCCGGTACGCCTCGCGCAAGTACTGGGACAAGATCAGCGTCGACCTCAAGCCGATCTACACCGCGGCCAACGCGACCGAGGCCCGGATGCGTTACGAGGAGTTCGCCGAGAAGTGGGGCAAGCCCTACCCGGCGATCAAGCGGCTGTGGGACAACGCGTGGGACGAGTTCATCCCTTTCCTGGACTACGACGTCGAGATCCGTCGAGTGTTGTGCTCTACCAACGCAATTGAGAGCCTCAACGCGCGCTACCGACGGGCGGTGCGAGCACGTGGACACTTCCCAAACGAGCAGGCGGCACTCAAGGCGCTCTACCTGGTGACCCGGTCACTGGATCCCAAGGGTGGCTCTTCTGCCATAGTCGTGGGTTCGTGACCAGGGGTTTTGGGGCGCAACGCCGTGTCCTGCTTACGTTTTGGACTGCAATCGGGTTCAAGACGGAAGGGGTGTACGGCGTTGCGCAAATCCAGGGTATTCGCGACGGTCCTCGGTGGCCAGGACATGGTCATCGACGACGTGATGATCGAGACCGAGACTTCGCGCGGCAAGCGGCCGGTGACCAGCGAAGCGCTGGTGTTTGCGGTGCGGCCCAAGGCAAACCAGGCCAGCCGGTGCTCGCGGTGCCAGAAACGCTGTCCGGGCTATGACGGCGGGGACGCGATCAGGCGCTGGCGCAGCCTGGATCTGGGGACGACGAAGGCCTATCTGCAGGCCGCCGCACCGCGGGTAGCCTGCCCCGAGCATGGAGTGGTGGTGGCGCATGTGCCCTGGGCGCGGCCCGGCGCCCGCCACACCTGGGCGTTTGAGGACACAGCCGCGTGGCTGAGCGCGCATGCCGCCATCAGTGTGGTCGCGGTGTTTTTGCGGGTGGCCTGGCGCACCATCGCCGCGATCGTGGGCCGGGTGGTCGCCGATGGCCGCGACACCAACGACCTGCTCGTCGGACTGACCCGCATCGGCATCGACGAGATCGCCTACCGCAAAGGCCACCGCTACTTGACGTGCGTGATCGACCACACGACAGGCAGGTTGGTGTGGGCCGCCGAAGGCCGCAACAAAGACACCCTGGGCCGGTTCTTCGACCAGCTCGGCGCCGAACGTGCCGCGGCGTTGACTCACGTCAGCTGTGATGGGGCGGAATGGATTCACGCCGTGCTGCGGGACCGGGCCCCGGCCGCGGTGATCTGCCTGGATCCGTTTCATGTCGTGGCCTGGGCGCTCAAGGCCCTCGACAAGGTGCGGGTGCGTACCATGGCCCGCGCCGGCGTCCGCGACCGGCATGCGATGTGGGCGGTGCGCAAGAACCCGGCCGACTTGACCGGTGAGCAACGCACCAGCCTGGCCGCAATCACGGCTACCAACGCCACGCTGTATCGGGCGTATTTGCTCAAAGAGCAACTCCGCGAAGTCTTCCGGGTCAAAGGGCGCGACGGCCGTCGTCTGCTGGCCGGTTGGCTGTCCTGGGCGTCGCACTCGCGCATCCCGGAGTTCGTCGCCGTAGCCCGCACCGTCCGCCGTCACAAGGAGCTCATCGGCAACACCCTCGACCACCAACTGTCGAATGCCCGCTCGGAAGCCACCAATACCCACCTGCGGGCCTTGACCAAGCGTGCGTACGGGTTTCACAGCCCTGAGGCGCTGATCGGCATGGCCATGCTCACCCGCGGCGGCCTGTGCCCCGCACTACCCGGCCGAGCAGCATGAAACCCGACCCACGGAAACGTCAGGAGATCCGTCCGTTGGTCGTCATTTTCAGCGTCGCGCAACACCCGATCAAGCGTGACACGCACGACCGGCGACCGGATCTGGGCTGAGGATCCCACCACCGGCAAACGACGCGACATGACCACCGAAGAAGATCTCGCCTTCTGGGCCTGGGCCGTGGTGGAAGTGTTGCGCACCACCGGAATACGCGTCGAGGAACTGCTGGAGATCAGCCACCACAGCATGGTGCAGTACCGACTGCCCACCACTGGTGAACTGGTGCCGCTGCTACAGATCGCCCCGTCCAAGACCGACGAGGAAAGACTGCTGGTCGTCTCCCCAGAGTCGGCGGACGTGTTGTCGGCCGTCATCAGCCGCGTCCGCGGTGACGCCGCCGCGATCCCGCTCGTGCCCGCCTACGACCGACGCGAATGCGTGTGGCATCCGCCCATGCCGTGGCTGTTCCAACGCCGGTTCGGCGGCGAGCAACGCAGAATGTCTGACGGCGCGGTACGCAACATCCTCAACGCCGCTCTGGCCCGCACCGGCCTCACCGACCGCGAAGGCGGCCCGCTGCGCTTCACGCCGCACGACTTTCGCCGGATCTTCATCACCGACACCATCATGAGCGGCTTACCGCCGCACATCGCGCAGATCATCGCCGGGCATCGCGACATCAACGTCACTCTTGGTTACAAGGCCGTCTACCCTGACGAAGCTATCCAGGCCCACCTGGCGTTCCTCGCCCGTCGCCGCGCACTGCGCCCCTCAGAGGAATATCGCGTACCCACCGACGAAGAATGGGCCGAGTTCCTCGGCCACTTCGAACGCCGCAAGGTCTCTATCGGCACCTGCGGACGAGCCTTCGGCTCACCCTGTATTCATGAACATGCTTGTGTCCGTTGCGCATTGCTCTGGCCTGACCCCGCCCAACGGGACCGACTGCTCGAGATTCGCGACAACCTGACCGCTCGTATCGCCGAGGCCGAGCGTGAAGGCTGGCTCGGCGAGGTCGAAGGCCTACAGGTCAGCCTCGCCGCAGCGCAGGACAAGCTCGCCCAGATCTCCCGGCGAACCCCAACGAACACTGAACTCGGAATACCCCCACTACCAACGAAATCCTGACTGGAACAAACGGATCACCAAGCACAACGGTCAAGTTCAGAGAATTCGCAGAGTGGCCATGACTTGGGGGCCGGCGCCAGCGCGGATTTGGCAGTGGTCTTCGGTGTAGGTGACGTCTCGGACCCAGTGCAGCCGGTTCTCTATCGACCAGTGGCCGCGCAGCCAGCCAGCAACGTCGGTGGGGGTGGTGTCGGTAACCGAGAGGGAGGTCACCGCGTAGACGGTCTCGGTGTAGCGTTTGCCGGTCTTGGCGGTGACTGTGCGGATCAGTTTGAGCACTTGCGCGGCGCCGTGGAAGCCGATCCCTGCGCTGATCTCGGCTGCCTTCAGTGTGCGGGTGGTCGTGCGGCCGTGGCGGCGTTCGGTGCTGCGGGCGCACACCGGGATCTGGTTCCAGGGCAGGGATTTGAGGCGGGCGTGCAGGCTGGGCTGGTTGGCCTTGACGGTCTATGCCGATATCGGCATAGACGGCGTTATGCCGTTGCTGGGACTATGCCGAGTCTGTGGGTGTTCAGGGCGGAGAGTGGTTGTGGGGCGGCATGTCTGGGGTCGGTGCCGGATCGAGCATCGGCATAGTTGCGGTTCCCGGTTGATGCTCATTGTTGCGGGCACGGTGCCTGCAACGAGGAGGTCGAGATGGGAACTGTGTCGTGTTGCCGTATCCGGGGCGTGCTGGCCGAATACGAGTTCGGGTTCAGGGTCGAGCTGGCATCGTTGGGGTATACGCCCTCGTCGATCGAGTGGAAGATCAACGACGCGAGCCGGCTGAGCCGGTGGATGACCGCGCGAGGCCTGCCGCCGAGTGGGCTCGACGGTGATCATCTGGCAGCCTTCGTCGCTGAGTTCGCGGCATCACGGAAGACGCCGCCGAGCCGCGGGAGGTTCGAGCAGCTACTGCGGTTTCTGCGCTCGCGGGGCGCCGGAGTGCCCGGCACTGTCGCCGAGCCGGACAGACTTGACGGGCTGATGGCCGCTTATCGGGGCTGGATGGTGGATCAGCGTGGTCTTGCCGTGCGCACGATGGAACGCTACGAGAGGACGGCCCGGCGGTTCCTCGAGCAGTGCGGATCTGCGGATGTGGGGATCGGATCGCTGACGGCGCGGTCGGTGACCGATTTCCTGCTCGGCGTGGTGTCGCGGGGGTTGTCCACCGGGTCGCTGCGTGCGAACGTTTCCGAGTTGCGCTCGGTGCTGCGGTTCTTGTACGTCAACGGCCTGATCGACGCGCCGCTGGTACAGGCGATCCCGCCGGTGCCCGGCTGGAAGGGTGTGGCGGTCCCTGCGCGGATGCCGGCCGGGCTGGTTCAGGAAGTGCTGGATAGCTGTGATCGCAGCACTGCGGCGGGGACCCGGGATTTCGCAATGCTGACCCTGCTGGCACGCCTTGGGCTGAGGGCCTGCGAGGTGGCCGGGTTGACCCTGGACGACCTGCGGTGGCGTGACGGCGAGGTGGTGGTGCGCGGCAAGTCGCGGCGCACCGACCGCATCCCACTGCCCGTCGACGTCGGCGCCGCTGTTGCGGAGTATCTGCGCGCGGCCCGCCCCACGGCGCAGACCAGGGCCGTATTCGTGACCGTGCGCGCACCGCACCGGCCGTTGTGTCCGGCAGCGGTCAGCCAGACGGTGTGGCGGCAGTGTGACAAGGCCGGGCTGCCTGGGGTGCGGGCGCACGCACTGCGTCATGCACTGGCAACGAACCTGCTTGACCGCGGGGTGCGCCTGCCCGAGATCGGCCAACTGTTACGGCATGTCGATCTAGCCACGACCGCGATCTACGCGAAGGTCGACTACACGGCGCTACGGGAGCTGGCACCGGCATGGACGGCGGCGGCACGATGAGCGCCCTCGAAACGTCCTTGGACGACTATCTGCGGCTACGGCGCGCCTTCGGGCACAAGCTAGCCGGCGCCGAGCGGTATTTACGACAGTTCATCGCAAGGCTCGACGCGGCCGGCACGCAAGTGATCACGATGCCAGACGTGCTGGCGTTCGTGTCTGATCCGCGACTTGCCCCGGGCTCCGTCGTTGCGCAGCACCGGCTGATGGCAGTACGCGGCTTCGCCCGCTACCTGGGCGCAGCCGAGCCGCGCACCGAGATCCCGCCAGCCGGCCTGGTCGCCTACCGTGCCCGCCGCCGGAATCCGTACCTGTTCACCGACTGCGATATCGAGGCCTTGGTGCGCTGCGCGCGGGCCGGCACACGGTCGCCGTTCCGGGCGAACACCCTGGAAACAATGATCAGGCTGCTGATGATCACGGGCATGCGGGTAGGTGAGGCGATTCGCCTTGGCCGCGGCGACATCGACTGGGATGAGGCTGTCATCCGGATCCGGGACAGCAAATTCGGCAAGGGCCGGGACCTGCCGGTGTCCCCTTCGACCATCGCGGCGCTGCGCAGCTACGCAGACAGCCGCGATCGGCGGGGCAGCGTCGACATCGACCGGTTCTTCGTGTCGCTAGCCGGCACCCCGGTCGACTACAACCACTTCCGCGCAACGTTCCGCAAAGCAGTCGACGCCGCCGGCATCGCGCACGGCCGACCGAGCCCGCCACACATTCATGATCTCCGACACCGATTCGCGATCAGCACCGTGACCGGCTGGTATAGCCAAGGCCGCGATGTCCAGGCGCTGTTGCCCCGGCTGTCGACCTACCTCGGGCACCGCGATCCGGTCTCCACCTACTGGTATCTGACCGCCACTCCCGATCTTCTCGCCCAGGCCGCCGTCCGGCTCGAAGAAGCCGCATCGAAGGCAGCGGGCCGATGACCGCCGTCGCCACCACGCTGGAGATGTTCTTCATCGAGCGGCTCACCCGGCAGCGACAAGTCAGCCCGCAAACCGTCGCCTCCTACCGGGACTCGCTGCAACTGCTGCTGCGCTTCGTGAACGAACAGACCGGCAAGGAACCGTGCACCCTGGACTGGGCCGACTTGGACGAGCCGGTGATCTCATCGTTCCTGGACCATCTGCAAACCCGGCGGGGAAACAGCGCACGCACCCGCAACCTACGGCTGACCGCGATCCGGGCGCTGTTCCGCTACGCCGCGTTCCGCCACCCCGAGCACGCCGCCGTCATCCAACGAGTACTGGCCATCCCGGCCAAACGGGCCGACAAGCGCACCGTCACATTCCTGGCCGGCGATGAAGCGGCAGCCCTGATCGACGCCCCGGACCGCGCTCGCTGGGAAGGCCGCCGCGACCACGCCTGGCTGGCGTTGGACATCCAGACTGGACTGCGGGTTTCCGAACTGATCGGGCTGAACTGTGGCGACATCACGTTGGGCCCCGGAGCGCACCTGAGATGCGAAGGCAAAGGCCGCAAGCAACGCGCCGTTCCGTTGACCGCCACCATCCAGGCGGTACTCGCGAACTGGATCGCCGAGCTCGCCGGCAGGCCCGGCGATCCGCTATTCCCGACCCGCAGTGGGCGGCGCCTGAGTAGGGACGCGATCGAGCAGCGCATCGCGGTGCACGCCCACAAGGCCGCCCAGAGCTGCCCCTCCCTGAAGGCCAGACACCTGCACCCCCACGTCCTCAGGCACACCTGCGCCGTCGCACTGCTCCAAGCCGGTGTCGACACCTCCGTGATCGCTCTCTGGCTTGGTCACGCCGACGTCCGATCAACGAACCCATACCTGCACGCTGACCTGACCATCAAGGAAAAAGCCCTCGCCATAACCGCCCAACCGACCGTCGCACCGGGACGCTACCGGCCCTCCGACACCGTCCTCGCCTTCCTCGAAGGCCTGTAACTATGCCGATGCTCGATCCGGTACCGACCCCAGACATGCCGCCCCACAACCACTCTCCGCCCGAACACCCACAGACTCGGCATAGTCCCAGCAACGGCATAAGACGGTCAAGATGTAGTGACCGCCTCGGGCGGTGATGGCCTGGGCTGTCTGGTGCTGGCAGTGCAGCGCGTCGGCGGTGATGACCGCCCCGGTGATGTCGATGCCGTCCAGAAGTGTGCGCAGCATGGGGATTTCGTTGGTCTTGCCGTCGACGGCGAGTTGGGCGAGCACGGTTCCGGTGGTGTGGCACAGCCCCGCCAGCAGATGCTTGAGGCGACCGGCCGCGTCGCGGGCGCCGCGCAGGGTCTTGCCGTCAAACGCGATCACCCGGCGCCCACCGGCAGTGTGGGTGTGCAACCACATCCACCCGCCGATCAGCGCGTCCAAGTCGTCAGCGGCCAGACGCTGCAGACAGCGCCGGATCGTCGATTCACACGGCACTGCGCCGGTGACGCCCAACGCCGCCAGCAGCGGCGCGCAGTATCGGCTGCCCATTCGGCGATCGCGACGAACGACCGCGCGCCAGTGAGCGTGGCGGCCAGCGCGATCCCCAGGATGGCGGCCAGCCCGTGGCGCTTCCCGCGCGGCTTGCGCGGATCGGGCACCTGCGCAATCAACTCCAGCAAACCACCGGGTGCGGCCGGGACGTCGGCCAACTCACCCACCAGCGGGTCGGAATCGTCAACGAGGCACAGCGTGGGCGATGATGACACAGCGGGCACGGCAGAACTCCTGGGATGTGACTGGTGTGAGAACTGTGATCATCCCGTGACCAGCCGTGCCCGTCTCGTAATCACACCAGTCCCGCGTGTCACACCACCGCATCAGCCCAGCTCAAACCCCCACAACACGACTTTGCCGAGACCCTGAGGTCGTGAGGGAGACACGCTGATGCCGCCAAACAATATCGAGATCGCCGATCCAGGCCTTCGTTTTCCGCCTACGCCGCATCTGGCGAAACGCCGGCGGAATACGCGTGCAACTCACGAAGCAGTCGCCGGGGGGATTTGCGAAGCAGAACTGAGAGCACGGGGATCAAGGTAGGAGAGACGGCAACCAGTCCTGAGGTGATCACGATTTCCGCGGGCAGGGACTCCGAAACAGGCACGCCGCGCAACCGCGACCGGAAGGCCTCCACCGTGTTCATTGACCGGTTAGCGATGCTCATTACCAGGGCCACTGCCTCTATATTGCGCCGATCCCGGGGTTGCTCACTCCTAAGGAACGCAGATGAAACAGCTAGCGCTAGCCCCGTAACTCGCACATGGGGGTGCGGTGGGTCGGTGTCGTCGCGTGCGCCCTGGATCGGGTTAGCGCGTGCGCCGTGGATCGATATCGAGTAGGTGGAGGAGGCGTAGCTGGAGGGCGTCAGGCTGCGCTATTTCTGGTGTGGCGTCGGTGGTGGCGGTTCGCAGCCGTAGTGTGGCGAGGGCCCCGACATGGATCATCGGCGACGGTGCGGTCAGCCGGTTGGCGATCAGCGCCTCGATCACCTGCCCGTGTGTGGCGTGGGCGATCTCGCGCGCCGGAACCGCCCGGTCGATGATGCCCGCGATGTCCAGCCGTCGGCACAACCCGGCCGCCACCGGCAACGCCCCCAGCACCTGCTCGGTGCTGGCCGGACCGTACCGAACCCGCACCGTCGCCTGCTGGCATGTCACGTCGCCGAGCTGGCCGCGATCGACTATGCCCAGCACCGGCGACCATAGGATCCAGATGACGAGCCGACCCACCGCACCTCATGTGCGAATTACGGGGCTAGCGCAGGTGCAGTAGGTCGACCCTGCCCCTGCCGCCCCCTCGCCCCGCGCGTGTGGTCATCCGGCGCGGCACGTGGCTGTCGGAATCAGCTCTCAGGTCGTATCCGTTCCACGTAGCTCATCGAGTTCGCGGCGCATGCGCGCGACTTCTGTTTCGAGCTCCTGCAGATAGTCCGATAATTCCTCGGCATTTGCCCGGTAGCGCCGACGGCGACCGTACCCTTCAGCTGCCGGGGGCGGCGCATACGCCGGGGGCCCATAGGGATACCCGTGGTAGTGCCACGGACCGTGACCGCACCAACAACTCATCAGCGTTTCCCCTTCCTTGTTCTATTTCGATTCCGGCGCCCCGCCATGCTGCTGAGGCATTCGGGCGACGATCACCGGAATCTGAGCAGAGTTCACTACTGCCCTGCTCACCGAGCCCAGCAGCATGCCGGGGAACCCACCGCGGCCATGGCTGCCGACCACCACAAGCTGGGCGGTGTTTGCCTGCTCGAGCAGTCGAAACGCCGGTCGGTCGCACACGACGACTTTGTGCACGACGACATCCGGGTACCGTTCCTGCCATCCCGACAGACGTTCGGCCAGAACTTCTTCTTCACGGACTTCGAAATTTGCCCATTCGATCGGCGCCCGACCGGGGTGCCCGAAGTCGAGTGGGCCCATGTCGCTCCAGGCGTGCAGCGCCACCAAACCCACGCCGCGGCGCGAGGCTTCATCGAAGGCGATCTCGGTCGCCAACTCCGACGTCGGTGAACCGTCGACGCCCACCACCACAGGCGCCTGAGGCGAGCGCGTCGTAAGCGGGTCCTCATCGTGGATGACGGCGATCGGGCAATGTGCGTGGTGGACCAGGCCGGAGCTGACCGATCCCAGCAACGTACGAGCTACCGCGCCCTGGCCGCGGCAGCCCACCACGACCATGTCGGCCCGCTTGGAGAGGTCAACCAGGGTGGGCACTATCGGGCCGTGGAGCACCTCGCTCTCCATTTGTGATGCGCGACTTGGCGAGGTGGTCTCGGCAGCGAGCTTATGGGCCGCCTCGATGATCTGGCGCGCCTGGTCTTCCCGCCACGCTGAATAGTCAGAAGGCCCCCGGATCTCTGCCCACCCCTCGGGGGCGGCCAGCTCCGGCGCCAAGACGTGCACCAACCTGAGCGGCACGTTGCGCATCTCGGCATCTCGTGCGGCCCATTCGACCGCCACGGTCGAGGAGGGTGAACCATCGGCGCCGACCACAGTCCCTAGCCGCGTTGGTTGCCGCGACATCCGAGTCTCCTTTTCGAGCCGACAACTGAACCAAGTCATGACCGCTCCGCGGACGCTGCTGACGTTAGGCAACCGTCGGCATCGGGTCAGACATCCCAGGAGCTTAAATGTCAAGCGGCGGTTTGTTGATCTTGATTGTGGGACGGCCAGGCGGTGGCTTCGTCGTAGAGCGTGCGGGTCTTGAGGCAGCCGTGCAGGATTCCGACGAGCCGGTTGGCGAGCTGGCGCAGCGCGGGGTTGTGGCCGAGGCCGCGGGCGCGTTGCTTGTCGTAGTAGGCGCGTGCGCCGGGCGAGGCGCGCAGCGCGGAGAACGCCTGCGTCATCAGCGCGTCGATGAGCCTGTCCTGATGCACGAACCGCGCGAGCACGACCTTCTTCTTGCCGGAGGCGCGGGTGATCGGGCTGGTTCCGGCGTAGTTCTTGCGGGCCTTCGCGTCGGCGTACCGTGCTGGGTCGTCGCCGAATTCGGCGAGCACCCGGGCGCCGAGGATCGGTCCCAGGCCGGGCTGCGACAGGATGATCTCAGCGTCCGGGTGCCGGTGAAAATGCTCCTCCACCTGCTCTTGCAGGATCGCGATCTGCTCGTTGAGGGTGGTGAGCACGGCCACGATCGAGCGGGTGGCAGCCGCGTACGCGGTGGTGATCACCGGGTCGCGGCCGAGCTGCTCGCCGCGCAGCGCGTCCTGGATCCGGCTGGTCTTGGTGTCGATGTCGCGGCGACCGGCGTGTTTGAGCGCGGCCCGGATCTGGCTGCGGTTCAGCTTCGCCGCCGACGCGGGGTCGGGGGCTCTGCCGAGCAGTTCCAGCGCATCGGCCGCGTCGAGATCGTCGAAGGCTTCCAGCGCGGCGGGGAAGTACTCGCGCAGCGCGTGCCGCAGCCGCTGGGTGTGGCGGGTGCGGTCCCAGATCATCGTCTTGTGCGAGCGGGCAACAACTTTCACCGCCTCGGCTGCCGCGCTGTCGCCGGCCACCGGGCGCAGCTGGTGCGAGTCGGTGCGGACCATGTCGGCCAGCGTGTGTGCGTCCGCCGGGTCGCTCTTGGCGCCGGAGACGCTGTGCCGCTCCCGGTACCGGGCCACCGACAGCGGGTTCACCGCGTACACGGTGTATCCGGCCGCGATCAGCGCGGCCACCCACGGGCCCCGGTCGGTCTCGATTCCGATCGCCACCTCGGCCATGTCGGCGTCGGCGCCCAGCTCGGCGCCGATCATCGCGTGCAACCGCGCGATCCCGGCCGCGCCCTCGGGCAGCCGCGCCCTGGCCAGCCTGCGTCCCGCCGAGTCCATCAGTTCGACGTCGTGATGATCTTCCGCCCAATCGTCGCCCACGTACAGCAATTTCGCCACTCCTCGCTCCTGTCTGCAGTTGTCCGGGTTACAGCCGGCAGCGTGCGGGAGAGCTCTCGGCGACCTAATGAAGCAGTGCTCACGCCACGCGGGCGGGCACGACATCCCATCAGCGATCCCTTCTCCCGGGCGAACCGGTGGGGGCGACGATCTGACATCAGGACTCGAAATCCAGGAGGCATCAGTGCTCACCCACCGGCCGCTACCGGTAGCAAGTCTGCCCGAAGGCCGCACCCGCTAATACTCATTAGGAGGCTTTGGTCCCTAACCAAAGGGCACTAGGACCGTTACTGATGTAGTTGGCCATTGTTGGCCGTTGCCGGGGTAACAGTTGCCCGGCCCGATAGCCGCGTACTTGTCCGGCCGGACGGGCGGGATCTGGTTCCTCGCATGCTGGCCGGTGTCGGCTACCGGTCGCCCGCCGGCTGTGGGCGCGGTCCGGTCGGTAGGGAGGACTTTAGCCACTATTGGAGTGGGCGTTGGACGCCATAGCGTCGACTCCGTCAGGACGTTGCACGGGTTCGTGTCCGCATGTAGCGAACTACGCAACACCAAACCCCATGAGGAGCGTGATCATGACCGAGACGTCGCAGAAAACGGTGGCAGAGCGGCTGGCCGGCTTGTCCGACGACGTGCTCGAATCGCTGGAAACCGGACGCACGACAGCGATCGAGGCGGTACGCAAGTTCGTCGACGAAGTGACCCCCGTGGTCGCCGAGCCGGGGCGGCGCAAGAAGGTCGTCGATGCGGCCCTTGACTTGGCCGAGGAACTCGTCAAGGTGCGAATCGAATTCCTGCGCAGCGTTGTACGAAGCGCGGGCCAAACCCTGAGCAAGGAGTGAGCCGGCGAACCGGCTGAGTTCGTGCGCCGCCAGATTCGTAACCTCGACATGAGCGGCGAGCAAACGGTCATAGGCGGGAATGCTGGTATGCCGCCACTGCGCGCTCTTGGCTGGCGGTATGGAAGGAGTTGTGTATGTCCGTTCTGCCCAGCCAGCCCCGGCCGCCCGGCCACCATGAAGGCCGCTCGCACCGAGCGGGACCGGATCCCGTTTCACAGCTGCTGCGGCTGGAACACGAAGTAAATCAGCTGCTGGCCAACTTGGGCGAGGCGGAATCGCTGTGGTCGCAGTGGCTGACGGAGGTCGCCGCAGAGCAGCGCATCAGCGCGCGAAACCTCGTGCACTACTGGGCGATCCGGCAAAGCGATTTGCGTGATCTGCAGTCTCGCCTGGCCGCCTTCGGCTTGTCATCGCTGGGGCGCAGCGAGGCCCATGTTGAGGCAACCCTGTCGCTGGTGCACTCGGCGATCGGTGCGATGCTCGGCAACGGATGGCGCCCACCGCCGCCGCTGCCGACGGTGGGGATCGAGGAGGGGGCGCGGCTGCTTCGCCAGCGAACCATCGACCTCCTCGGCCCGCAACCGATGGGGCGGGTGACCCGCATCATGGTCACCCTTCCCTCCGAAGCCGCCGACAACGAAGGCCTGGTGCTCGAACTGGTGCAACGTGGCATGAACGTCGCACGGATCAACTGTGCCCACGATGACGCCGCGGCGTGGCGGGCGATGGCCCGAAATGTGCGACATGCCGCCGAGGCGACCGGCCGAATATGCCTGGTCGCCATGGATCTGGCTGGTCCCAAACTGCGCACCGGCCCAGTGCAGCCCGGTCCGCGGGTCATCAAACTTCGTCCACAAAGGAACGTCCTGGGCGAGGTCATCGCCCCAGCGCAGGCGTGGCTTACCGCAGCCGACGACCCGGTGAGCCCACCCCGGGCCGATATGGCAACCATCCCCGTACCCCGGGACTGGCTGAGCCGCCGCCATGCGGGGGATGTGCTGCTGACGCGCGACACCCGCGGTGCCAACCGTCGCCACACCCTGTATGCCGACGAGCGAACACCCGCCGCAGCAGGATTCGTCATCGACGCGGACAAAACAACGTACCTGGGTACCGGAACGGTGTTGCATGTCGACGGGGCCGACGATCCGGCCGGGGTCGGTGAGCTGGCACATGTTCCGCAGAGCCTGCGGCTGTACCGCGGGGACATTCTCAAGCTGACCCGTGACTGTGCTGCCGCCCCAGTGCAACCCGACCGTGTGGCACAGATCGGCTGTACCCTGCCGGAGATCTTCGACCACGCCCGTGCCGGGGAAACCGTCCAATTCGACGACGGCCGTATCGGCGGCCACATCGTGGGCGTCAATGATGGGATGTTGAGCATCCGCATCGATCGCGCCGCCGACGGCGGATCCAGGCTGGGCGCCGACAAAGGCATCAATGTTCCCGACACCCGCCTTCCGATTCCGGCGCTGACCGCCAAAGACATCGCCGACCTGTCGGTGGTGGCGGAATTAGCCGACATGGTGGAGATGTCGTTCGTTCGCGAACCCTCCGATGTCGAGGGACTGCTCAACGAGGTGGACCGGCTCGGCGCGCAAGACTTGGGAATCATCCTGAAAATCGAAACCCGCCAGGCGTTCGAGCATCTGCCTCAACTGCTGCTCGCCGCCATGCGCCGTCCGCGGGCGGGGGTAATGATCGCGCGCGGAGATCTCGCTGTCGAGTCCGGCTTCGACCGGTTGGCAGAACTACAGGAGGAGATCCTGTGGCTGTGCGAGGCCGGGCATCTCCCGGTGATCTGGGCGACCCAGGTCCTTGAACAACTGGCCAAAACCGGCAACCCGTCACGCGCGGAGATCAGCGATGCCGCGATGAGCGAGCGGGCCGAATGCGTAATGCTCAACAAGGGCCCCTACATCGGTGAGGCCGTGGTGGTCCTCGACAAGATTCTTCGGCGCATGACAGGACACCACCAAAAAAGAACCAGCCTGCTACGGTCGCTGCGCTCCTGGCACCCCAGCACCGCGCCGCACTGATCGCGGGGCCAGCCGTGACAGCGCGCTAGCCTAGCGTGCACAAAGCCGGACGCTATTCGGCTGGCCGGGTCGGCCCACCCGATCGATCCGCCTAAACCAATGTGACCGAATCTCGGCAGCACACCCGAAATGGCCACCGATGCCAGGAAATGTGTTCCATCGAACTGGCCGCCGTTGGCGATCGCCCCGTATAGCCGCGCCAGCGTCCGTGCGGTGCAAACCCCGTTGGCTGCGGGTACTTCGCTGTCGAGCATGGGGATGTCACCTTGCACAAATGCTTTCATGCCCGGGGCGTGCATTGCGCCGAAAGCAGCCGAGAGACAGCCCGACACGGTGCCGCATCATGTCACGAATGGTGATAGCCGACTTGCCATTCGCGCCGAACGCAGGCCAGTATTCGGCGACCGGCGCGTCGTAGGCAAGCAACCTCGGGTCGACAAGCCGATGGATGACCGTCGAAGCCAAGTCCTTGGTTACCGAAAACACCATCGCACCGGAATCCGCCGACCACGGCACCGTGCCACGCCGGTCGGCCCACCCGGTCCACACGTCGACTAGCTACTTCGACCTGAAAAAGTCGGCGCGTCGATCCCCGGTTTGTTGGCGTTGACCTGGGAAGATGGCCTCAAAGCCCTTGTAGCGGAAGGGATTGAGGCCATCGTGTTTCGTACTGTAGGCGATTAGTGCTCATTGTGGGAGTCGATCCTGCCCGAAGAGTTGCAGCGGCTGACCTGTGGCGCCACTGGGGCCTGGTACGTCATGGAACGAGACGGCTTCCGGCATCCCAACCAATTCGGTTATGCCCCGGACGGTTACACCCTGAAAGTTATCATCGCGTCACGCGCCGGCTACGGGCCGACTGTTGCGGCGACCGCATCGACTACCGCCGGCACCTGAAGGAAACCCAACCATGAACACGCACCGCTCTTGGCTGGTATTTCGAACCACGAATGCCTCATTGAGTCAGACACACGTCAGATCGCGCCGGCGCGCAGACGTACACCCGAGGTTCGCAGCCCGCAGCGCGCAGCCGTGGCACCAACACCGACAGCGCGCCGGCTTCATAGCCGCCGCACGCTCCCGTGCGCCCGACGACGATCGCACTACCCGGTTGCACTGCATCAGTTGAGGATCCGATGCCCTGGTCATCGTTTCAGTATTACGGGCGGGTGAGATCGGGTGACCAAAACCGTTGTGCGCAAGCAAGACCAGTGCGGCCCATGCCAGGGTTGGCCATGGCCGTCAGCGATGAGTCGGTGACAATTCTCGGTGAGGATGAGAGCTGGGGGCTGCTGGCCAGTGTGGCACTGGGCCGATTGGTGGTATGCGTTGGTTCACGCCCCGAAATCTTTCCGGTTAACTTCGTCGTCCAGCGACCCACCGTGCTGTTTCGGACTGCCGAGGGCACCAAGCTGTTGAGCGTGGTCATCAACAAAAACGTTGTATTCGAAGCCGATGGACACTCACTCGATGAAGGCTGGAGTGTCATCGTCCAAGGCACCGCCGACGTTTTGTCGACCGCTGCGGAGATCGACGAGGCGGACCGTGCCGGGCTGCGGCCCTGGGTCGCAACCTTGAAGCTCAACTATGTTCGCATACACGCCTCAACCATTAGCGGCCGGAGATTCCTTTTCGGCCCCGAACCCGACCGCGAATCCACCTTCGCCTAACCACCCGTCGACAGTCCTTGTCCCGGACGGAAGGTAAGTAGTTACTGGAACGGTGGACAAAATCGATAATCAGCGCCGGTAGGCGACATCCGCCTGTGGAGACGCGAGCCGATACACGTCGATCAATCGGCTGAGGTCGCTTGCGGTGACAATGCCGGCCAGACGGCCCTCATCGACGACCAGAGCACGGTTGCCGGCGTCTGATCCCAGCCGCTCCAGTAGTACGGTGAGCGGCTCGTGTGGTGCCGCCGTGGGCACCCGGGGTAGGGGTATCGCGGCCTCGCGCACTAAGGTGGCGGCGCGCTGGCTCGGTGCGATGCCGCGCAGTTGCGCCAGGGTGATCAGCCCGATGATCGATCCGTCGCGGTCGGCGACCGGATACGCCGAGTGGCGGTCGCCAAGCAGGTAACGATGAATGAAATCCTCGACGGTGATGTCGGCTGGAGCCATGTGCGGATCGGGAGTCATGACGTCGGCGACGACACCATGGAGCTGCTCGTCACGGGCTACGCGGCGCGTCCGCGACGGCCGGGATTGCCGCTCGACCGTAAGCCGCTGCGCCGTGGCGGGCAGGTAGCGGCCCTGATCGTCAGCGTTGCGGCGCAGCTCCCGGGAGACCGTCGAGGCCGCCCTGCCCAGCTCCTCGGCGACGGCGCACACACTGACACCCGCGCGGTGCAAGTCGGCGATCGTCGTCCTCTCGGCCAGCGACAGGTATCGGGGATGTCGCGGCTTGTGTTCTGCAAGACTCACCGCTGGATAGTGCACCTGCTCGCCGGCCTTGTTCAGGATTGTGCGCCCATAGCGCCAGCGTGTCCCTGTCCTGCGGTTGATTCCCACGATCCGGCACGCCTGGGCGTTGCTTACCCCTTGGGCAATCAGCCGAACGAACCACTCCTGCTTCTCCACGAGCATCTTGCCGTGTCGGGTCTTCCGCTCTGTTCCCACCGCAACCTCCGAATAGCATCCGTGTTGCGACGTTCACTGGAATCCGCCCGGCTTGAAATGGCCCCATTTGTGTGGCGACAGGGTGTCGTTGTGACGGTCTGATTTGGCCCCACCTCACCTGTGATCAGTGTCGGTGGCGGTGCCGGAGAGTGTGATCCGCGGGTCGGCGGTCCAAGGTCGTTGGCTGAAAGGACGAATGGCCCTAGGCGGGGCAATATCGCCGCCTTTATGTTTGGAGTGTCTGAGAGCCGAATACCACAGCACCGTCACGATTCAGGAGTGCACAATGACCACGGGCCGCGACGTTATGCATATCGGGAGCAACGTGTGTGGGATAGGGCGAGGCTTCCACCGCCGCGGTCCAACATATGGGGATTTAGGCATGGGCATGCTGCCGACCTGCCGGGACTATGCGCTTGCGCGGAATGATCACCGACTGCGACCGAACGCGCAACCGGCCGACTCGTCAAAGCGATCTGCGCCCCTGAGCCATCGCCAGCCACCGACCCTCGACAACTTGGCCAGCAAGTCATGAGTACTCCCTATGGCGGTACCGGCCCGGCGGCAGGCGAATACAGCGTGGAGGACGACAACCAGCTTCAGCCGGAGGACACTCTCATCGACCGCGGCGTCGATGACGTGCTCGATGAGGGATATTCGCCACCCGAGCGGCTATACGGACCTGGCGCCCTTGGCCCGTCTGAAAGCATGGACCAGCTGCTCGCAGAGGAAGAACAAGACCCGACATCGCGGATAAATGTCCCGCTCGACAAGGACGAGCAACAACACTCAGACGAAGCCGAGCGTGAAACCGAATTTCCCCGGCGAGACGAGGTTGGACGCGCGCGGGCAGGCCGACTTGTCGCACCGGACATGGGATTTGGTGAAGATAGCGAGGCCGAACTGGTCGCAGAGGACGTCGGTATCAGCGGAGGCGCAGCATCCGCTGAGGAAGCCGCAGTTCACATCATAGAAGAAGGGGAGTAGCCGGGGTCCTCCGGAACCGCGGTGGGCGGTCCTTCGTCGGCGGGGCCAGCGGCACCTCACGTCCATTAGTTAGACGCCGGTCGCACGGTCAGCAGGGTGGCCGGTGGCTTGCCCAGCCTGGCCACCCGGCTTGGACGAGTTCGACGTTCTCGGCGTGCGTCTCCTTGACCAGACTGATGTGAAGTAGTCTTTCTGCTCGGCGGTTGTCCTGGATCAGCTCCCGCCAGACATCCGCACCCTACTGCAGCAGTAGCATCGCGGCGGTCCAGGTGGCGCACCACAACCTCGGCGCCATCTGACGGGCGCCCTTGGAGATGGTCGTATGCCCGGCGTCCGGCGTAGGTGAGTACGGGACCCACGGCCACAATATGTTTGCTTGAAAGTCCGAAAGCATTTCACGCATGCGCGAGGCGTGCGCTACAACCGACCGTAACCGGGCCGATGACAAGGTACGGACCCACTACACGGGTGAACATGCGCGTCCTGATCTGCGACTGCGGTGTAAAGCTCATTGCCAAACCTCCGTTTGCGCCTGTCATGTCATCGGTAAAGACGAGCTTTCACATTTGGGATGCACAGATCCCCCATCGGGTATCTCACCGGTTGACCAGCACCGGCGACAGGGGTCTGAAGTCCCGCCTGTCGAGGCCGTTGGTCGTGAGTCCATCACCGACCATGCTGCGCGATCTCCAGGCGCTGAGCTCCCTGACCCGCGCAGAAGACGGCGAGAAAGAGAGCCGAAGGTCCTGGTCGCCACCGTCTGATGCCGAGACTGCGAAAGCGCGTACGGAGGACTACGACGAGCGGGCGGGCGCTGACGAGCTACTGAAGGAAAGCTGCCCGGGCACGAGCGCAAGGATTCTCGCGCTACTCAAAGGCCTGCGGGTGCCTGTCCGAGGTACATCATGAACCAGTCGCGGGCCAGCAGCGCAACCTTCCCGAGAGCGCCCGGCTCTTCGAAGAGGTGAGTCGCTCCCGTGACCACCACGATTCGGCATTTGCCCGGTATCGCGTCCCGGGCACGCCGATTGACGTCGAGGACCGCTTCGTCACGCTCTCCGACGATCAGCAGGGTCGGCGCGTGAACCCTGGTCAGGTGTTCGCCCGCGAGATCGGGCCGGCCCCCGCGGGAAACGACCGCTGCCACCTTCACCCGGGGATCGACAGCCGCAGCCAACGCCGCGCCGGCTCCCGTGCTGGCACCGAAGTAGCCCACCGGCAGCGATGCGGTGTCCGGCTGACCGGCCAGCCACTCGGTGGCGTGGACCAGCCGGCCGGCGAGTAGCCCGATGTCGAAGACGTTGGCGCGGTTGCGTTCTTCCTCGAGCGTGAGCAGGTCGAACAGCAGCGTGGCGAAACCGGCGCCGTTCAGCACCGTGGCAACATAGCGGTTGCGCGGGCTGTGCCTGCTGCTCCCGCTGCCGTGGGCGAAGACGACGATGCCCCTCGGATGCTCCGGAATCGTGAGATGCCCCAACAACGTCATGGACCCGGCGGCTATCCGGACGTCCTCCTCGCGCAGCGGGGGATCGTCCACGCTGGCGCTGGTGACCACATCCTGATAGCCGCCGCTAGCACGATCGAGCAGTGCAATCACCTCGTCGTCGGAGGTCTGCGCGAAATTGCGGTATCCCTGACCGACCCCGAAGAAAAGCGCGGGTGTCTCCAGACACACCACCTCATCGGCATATTCGCCGAAGCTCTCGGCGATATCGGCCGGGCCGATGGGAACCGCTAATATGACCCCGGCCGCGCCTTGGGCGCGCACAACCTGGCACGCTGCCTTGGCCGTCGCGCCGGTTGCGACGCCGTCGTCGACGATCACGGCGGTCTGCCCTGCCAATGGGATCCGGTCATGTCCGTGGCGGAAGCGTTCTAACCGGCGCTGCAGCTCGGCGCGCTCCTTGCGTTCGACTGCGGCCATGTCGTGCTCGGTGAGGTTCGCATCACGCACGACGGATTCGTTGATCACCCGCACGCCGCCTTCACCGATTGCGCCGAAGGCGAGTTCGGGCTGAAACGGCACGCCGAGCTTACGCACTACCAGGATGTCCAGCGGGGCCCGCAACGCCTTGGCGACCTCGAAGGCTACCGGCACTCCGCCTCGCGGCAGGCCGAGCACGACGACGTCCCGGCCATCGACGGACTTCATGCGCTGGGCCAGTCTGCGGCCGGCGTCGGCACGGTCAGCGAAGTGCATCATGTTCTCGAGCGTGAGGGAGGCGCTGGCACATCAAAGGGTCCTCCGGCCGCTCATGTGGTGACTAATTCCTCGTGCACTTCCTCATCCACGCAGGCTTCAAGGGGTGGCCCGCGGGGCGCGCCCCAGCCGCTGCTCGAGCCGCAGCACCTGTTTGGTGGTTTTGAGCACGGTGTCGGGGTTGAGGCTCATCGAGTCAATGCCGACCTCGACGAGGAATTCGGCCATGTCCGGGTAGTCGGACGGCGCCTGTCCGCACAGTCCGGAGTGAATGCCGTTGCGGTGGCAGCCATCCACGGCCAGCCGGATCATCTCCTTGACACCCTCGTCGCGCTCGTCGAAGTCGAACGCCACGATCTCGCTGTCCCGATCGACGCCCAGGGTGAGCTGGGTGAGATCGTTGGAGCCGATGGAGAAGCCGTCGAATTGCTTGGAGAATTCGTCAATCAGCAGGACGTTGTTGGGAATCTCGCACATCGCGTAGATCTTCAGGCCGTTCTCGTCGCGCCGCAGCCCGAGTTCCGCCATCCGGTCAAGCACCTGTTGGGCCTCGGCGACGCGGCGCACGAACGGCAGCATAAGGATCACGTTGGTCAGCCCCATCTCCTCGCGGACCCGCTTCATCGCCTTGCATTCGAGCGCGAAACCGTCCGCGTAGGCGGGGTGGGCGTAACGAGAGGCTCCGCGGAAGCCGAGCATCGGGTTGTTCTCGTCAGGCTCGAAGTCGGCGCCGCCGATGAGGCTGGCGTACTCGTTGGTCTTGAAGTCGCTCATGCGCACCACAACGGGCTTGGGCCAGAACGCCGCGGCAATAGTGCCGATCCCTTCGGAGAGCCGCTGCACGAAGAAACTCGCCCCGTCGGGATAGCCGCGAGTCAGACGTGCCAACTGAGAGCGCGCCTCGGGGTCGGTGACCTTGTCGGGGTGCAGCAGCGCGAGCGGGTGGCCCTTGATCGACTCGCTGATGATGAACTCCATCCGCGCCAGGCCCACACCGTCGTTGGGCAAAAACGAGCTCTTGAATGCCAGGTCCGGATTGCCGAGGTTGATCATGATCTCGGTGGCCGGGCGCGCAAGGCTGGTGATCTCGGTCTGGTCGACCGCAAACGGAATCTCTCCGGCGTAGACGCGCCCGGTCTCACCCTCGGCACAGGACACGGTGACGGTTTGGCCGCTGGCCACGCGCGAGGTCGCGTTACCGGTACCCACCACGGCGGGGACCCCGAGTTCGCGGGCAATGATCGCTGCGTGGCAGGTGCGCCCGCCCCGGTTGGTGATGATCGCGGCCGCGGTCTTCATCACCGGCTCCCAGTCCGGTGTGGTGGTGTCGGCCACCAGCACCTCGCCAGGCCTGAACTCCGCGAGGTGGGCCAGGTTTTCGATCTTGCGGACTGTACCCGAGGCGATCTTCTCGCCCACCGAACGGCCCTCGACAAGCACTTCACCGGAGCCTTCGAGCACATAGCTCTCCACGGTGGTCACCGTGTGCTGGGAGGCGACGGTCTCCGGCCGGGCCTGCACAATGTAGAGCCGCCCGTCGATGCCGTCTTTCGCCCACTCCATATCCATCGGCCGCCCGTAGTGGCGCTCGATCTTGATCGCATAATCGGCCAGCTCGAGGACGTCCTCGTCGGCGAGGCAGAAGTGCTCGCGGTCGGCCTTGGGCGCGGGGATGTTGCGGGTGGTCTGCTTGGTCGAGCCTTCGACGAAGACCATCTTCACCGCCTTGTCGCCGAGCATGCGGCGCAACACGGCACGGTGGCCCGCGGCGAAAGTGGGTTTGTGGACGTAGTACTCGTCTGGGTCGACCGCGCCCTGTACGACGTTTTCGCCGAGGCCGTAGGCGCCGGTGACCAACACGACGTCACGAAAACCGGATTCGGTGTCGAGGGAGAACATCACGCCCGAGGACGCGAGGTCGGAGCGGACCATCTTCATCACACCGATCGACAGGGCGACCTTGAAGTGATCGAAGCCCTGGTCGATGCGGTAGTGGATGGCCCGGTCGGTGAACAGGCTCGCGAAGCAACGCCGGCAGGCGTCGAGCAGCATCTGTTCGCCGCGGATGTTCAGAAAAGTGTCCTGCTGGCCGGCGAAGCTTGCCGTCGGCAGGTCCTCCGCAGTCGCCGAGCTGCGCACCGCCAGGCTCACATCTTCGCCGTACTCGCTTTGCAACCGTCGGTACCCGGCGAGCACTTCGTCGGCGACGTCGTTGGGCAGCCCTGCGCCGTACACGATTTCGCGGGCCTGCTTGCCGCGGCGTGCCAGGTCGGCGACGTCGCTGGGATCGAGCCCGTCGAGAGCGGCACGCAGCGGCTCCATAGCCCCCGCCGCCTCGAGCATCCGCCAGTAGGCGTCCGCGGTGATGGCGAAGCCGTTCGGTACCAACACCCCCTCGTCGGAGAGCTTGCAGTACATCTCGCCAAGGGAGGCGTTCTTTCCGCCGACCAGCGGAACGTCCTCGATGCCGAATTCCTCGAAGAACCGTATGTATTTCGGCGTGTTCATGGTTACCCCTCTCGTAGCCGGTTGAGCAGAGCCATGGCTTGCAGGCCAAGCCACGTGGCCTGCAAAGATGAGATCGCTCGGTGGCGCGCGCCCAGCCCGCCGTCCGGGCGCTGCAGAGCGCCCCGACCGAGGTGGTTCCCGCGTCGGGGGCCAGTACCCGCCCTGGCAACCCGATCCGCTCCTCCAAGTCCGCACCGGGAGACGCCCATCCTCCGTCGGCGGCACGCGCTGCATCCAGCAACGCGGCCGCGCTGTCACGTTCTGATCCACGAAGATCGTTGTGCCGCAGATGCATTAGCTCGCACAGATGCGCCGCGTCGACGATCGCCGCACGCCAGTCCCGCGGCCCGCCGCGATCGCAGAACGCCTCAACTCGGCCACGCAGCCACTGATCCGGGGAGAACTTCGGCACCATGGTGAGCAGGTCGAGCGCGCGAAGCGCCGCCCAGCCGATCGTCAAGGTCGGGTATCCGCCGCGCTCGTCCTGCAGGCCGCGTAGCCAATCGCCGGTCTGCCGAGTCGCGGGAATGTCGACGCCGAGCAGCTTGAGCAATTCGAGCGCGGCCAGCGTATCCGGAGCGTTAGGCTCCTCGACGGCCCATTGCGGTGTGCGGTAGAAGCAGTAGCCCCCTTCGGGCGTGCGCCGCCCGAGCACGTACCGCGCGATCGCCGCCCGGTCGAGGCACGCCGGCCCCGTCAATGTGTCGTTCGGCGCCGGCATTGCCTCGGCGTTCATCATTCGCAACCTCACTAGCAGAACTCGATGGTGTGTCCAGGCATGAGGCGCTGGACGCGGCCCCGGTATTCGATGTCGAGCGCGTTGGCCTGTTCTGAATCCGAGCTGATCTTTGCTTGGCGCCCGCTGACCTCGAGGTGAAGGCGATGACCGCGGTACCTGAGCGGAAAAGTAAGCTTCCCAAGCGTTTCGGGCCACAGCGGATTGAGCACGATCCGGTCGGCGCGGAATTCGAGACCCGTGAAGCACCGCTGCAGCAGATCGACGCTGCCGGCCATGGCGGCCAGGTGAATGCCCTCGGAGGTGGTGCCTCCCTGCACATCTGCGATGTCGGAGAACAGGACCTGCTGAAAATACTTCATGGCCCGTTCCCGGTCGCCGCGGGCCAAGACCCAAGAATGCACAATGGCGCTCAACGTGGACCCGTGTGAGGTGCGGGATCGGTAGTAGTCAATGGTTTTCGGGATCTGGTCGGGATCGAACCGGTAGCCCAGCCGGTTGAGCAATTCACGCAATTCGTCGGAGGAAAGCAGGTAGAACAGCATCAACGCATCAGCCTGCTTGGATGCCTTGTAGTGGTTGACGTTGTCGTTCTCGGCTTCCAGAATACGGTCCAAACGCTGAATGTTGCCGTATCGCTGGCGATATGCGTACCAATTCAGCTCGGCCAGTTGCTCATAACCCTCGAACTGGCTGATCACGCCGTCGTGAAATGGGACGAACATGCGTCGGGTTACGTCGTCCCACACGTCAAGTTCCGGGCCATCTACGCCCAGCCTTTCCAGCAGATCGAGCCGGTCCGACAACGGCAGTAGCTCAAGGGCGTCCATTGCGCGGACGATTACCCAAACCGCCATCACGTTGGTGTAGGCGTTGTTGTCGATGCCGTCGTAGACCCGGCCGGGGTAGCCCGAGTGGAACTCGTCGGGTCCGATGACCCCGCGGATCACATAGCGTCCACGCGCAGCATCGAAGCCGGCCAAACTCACAAAGAAGCGAGCGATTTCAGCCAGCATTTCGGCACCGTAATCGACGATGTAATCGACGTCGCCCGTCACCTGATAGTACTGCCAGACGTTGTAGGCCACGGCGATGCCGCTGTGGTGCGCGCGTGCGCTCGGATCGGGATTCCACCTACCCGAACGCGGGTTCAGGTGCAGCTGCTGGCTTTCCTCACGACCATCACTGCCCGACTGCCAGGGAAACATCGCGCCGCCATAGCCCGCTTCTCGGGCGGCCCGGCGAGCCTGTGGCAGTCGCCGATAGCGATACTGCAGCAAGGATCGGGTCACCGCGGGGAGATGAATATTCAGTGCGGGAAAGACGAACAGCTCGTCCCAGAAGATGTGACCGCGGTAGGCCTCACCGTGCAGACCGCGCGCAGGTACCCCGACATCCAGATCGGCGGTGTTCGGCGACAGCGTCTGCAGAAGATGCAGCAGGTGCAGGCGCACAATCCGCAGTTCGTCAGAGTTGCCACCCATGTCGATGTTGAATCGTTCCCACAGGTGTGCCCACATGAGCGAATGGCCGTGCAATAGTTCGCTGATCCGGCCCAGACGGTGCAGCTGCCGCTCAGCCTCGTCCGCCGGTTCTGATACTGCTGGGTCACGCCCGGTGGCAAGGGTGGCGACCTTTTCCAGCGTCACCGATTGCCCGACTGCCATGTCGACCGCGATGTCGTGCCCGATGCGGGCCGCATCCTGCACAAGCCGGTAGTCCGCCCACACCGGTGCCTCATCGCGCCACACAGTTGCTCGCACGGCCACCGCGACCGGTATCTGGGATTCCACCGTGGCAACCCCCAAAAGCACGGAGTCATCGGAGAGCTCACGCAGCTGGGTCACCGTAAGGTGCTTGCTGGAAAGCTCGCGGTAGCGTTCCACCAGTCGGTTCTCGACGTCACCGTGTATGGCGGATCGAAATTCGAGTGTGCCCGACCAGTTTTCGGCCACCACCGTGGTCTCCAAGGCGGCCACGTGGGACAAATGCATCGCCGCGAATCTGCGCTGGGTCACCGCGATGGTACGCCCGGCAGGGTCGCAGAAGCGAAACTCCCGAATCAGCACCGCTCGGCGCAGATCGAGCGTTTGCACATAGGACGACAGCTCGGTTGAGTCGATATCGAACCACGGGCCGCCGTCGATCCGAAACGTCAGCGGCAGCCAGTTCGGCAGGTTGACGAGACTCTCGTTGTCGACTGTGCTGCCGCCGATGCGGTCGGTCAGCCGGTTGTAGATGCCAGCGGCGTAGGTGCCCGGGTAATGAGCCTCCCCCGCCGACGACTCGGGCACGCAGCCACGGGTGGCGAAATGACCGTTGCCCATCGTGCACAGCGCTTCGCGCAGCCTTTCACCTCGGGGCTCATAGCCTACGAAGACGAACGACCATGGATTGCCGGGTTCATCCCGCTCAGCGGTGATTGCTCGCGCCAACCGCTCGATGAATTCGCGGACGGCGTCGGGACCATCAAGGGCGAACCGGGCCGCCGACGGGCGGTCCCCGTCCTCGTCATGCCGCGCGACGACCCCGATGCCGTCGTGGCGTACCGCATCAAACGCATCCTCGTCGGTGAGATCATCGCCGATGTAAATGGGTAGCGGGTCGGGTTCGGCGATCCGGTGCAGGATCCACTCCAGCGTCTTCCCTTTGTCCCATGCAACATTCGGCCGCAATTCGATGACTTTGCGTCCGTTGGTGACCCGAAGGCCGCTGCGCTGCCCGACGCGATGAACGGTGGCGGTCGCCTCGCGCACAGCCCCGGGCGCGGCATTGCGGTAGTGGACCGCGACGGCAAATCGCTTGTGCTCGACACGGACACCGGCGAGGTGCGCGCACCCCTCGCGCAGTTCGGCTGCCGCCTGTTCGAGCGCGTCGACCGCTGATGCGGCGGTCTCGTTGTGGTGGGTGGTGCCGTCGGGGGCTACCAACTCGAAGCCGTGGCTGCCCGCGTACCAGATGCCCGGCAGACCGACGCGGGCGACTATGTCAGCCAGGTCGCGTCCGCTGAGCACGGCGACATCGCACTGTGCGGCTAACGCCTTCAGCGCGTCGGCGGCACCTTCGACCAACGTGGCGGCGCCGGGGTCATCGACAATGGCAGACAGCGTGCCGTCGAAGTCGAGCAGCACCGCCGGTCGTCGAGCGGCAACCACCGCGACGATTTGGCCGTAAGACTGCAGCGCATCAGGAAGGGTAGACATCCGGCGATCCCCGCAGCGCACCGTAACCGCGGCGAGGTCGGTCACCACCACATCGGCGCCGTTGCGGCACAGCTTGTCGGCATGCCCCGCTTGATCGACACCGATAACGAGGGCAAATCCACCGACACGGCCGGCGATTACCCCGTCCTCGGAGCTTTCGATGACGACGCACCGTTCGGGCCGACAATCGAGCCGCCGCGCTGCTTCCAGCAAAACGGCCGGGTCTGGTGCCCCCGGCAGGCCAGATTGGCCGCTGACGACGTCATCGAACGGAACGGCGGAAATGTCGCCGATACCGCCAGCAGCAAAAGCCCGCTTGCAGTCAGCGCTCGATGAATAAGCGCCCGTGCGCATCTGCGCATCTTGCAACTTGCGTGCTAACGCAATGGTGGAATCGAACGCGGCCGTATCAGTCACCGCACCGTCAAGATCGAAGATCACCGCGTCGTAGTAGCGCGGGTCAACCACCACCGGCGCGGCTCTTCTGACATAGTTGTGGGTCTGCGACCTGAAGGGTTTGGGCGCAACGCCGTGTCCTGCTTACGTTTTGGACTGTTGGAGGTTCAAGACGAAGAAGGGGTACGGCGTTGCGCAATTCCAGGGTATTCGCGAGGGCTCTCGGTGGCCAAGACATGGTGGTCGAGGACGTATCGATAGAGGTCGAGACCTCACGCGCCAAGACGCCGGTGAGCAGCGAAGTGCTGGTGTTTTCGGTGCGTCCCAAGGCCTCGCAGACTAGCCGCTGTTCACGCTGCCGCCGCCGCTGCCCCGGATATGACGGCGGAGAGAGCTCGCGGCGGTGGCGCACCCTGGACGTGGGCGCCACCAAGGCATACCTGCAGGCCGCCGCACCACGGGTGCAATGCAGTGAGCATGGAGTGGTGGTGGCTCATGTGCCGTGGGCGCGAGCCGGCGCCCGCCACACCTGGGCATTCGAGGACACCTGCGCATGGCTGGCCGCCCATACCGCGCTCAGCGTGCTGACCGTGCTGTTGCGGATAGCGTGGCGCACCGTGGCGGCGATCGTGACCCGGGTGGTCGCCGACGGTCGCGACACCAACGACCTGCTGGTCGGGCTGACCAGGATCGGTATCGACGAGATTTCGTACCGCAAGGGGCACCGCTATTTAACGGTGATCGTGGACCACACGACAGGCAGGCTGGTGTGGGCTCGTGAGGGCCGCAACCAGGACACCCTGGGGGCGTTCTTTGACCAGCTGGGAACCCAACGCGCCGCGCAGTTGAGCCATGTCAGCTGCGACGGTGCGGAATGGATCCACGCCGTGGTGCGAGCGCGTGCCCCGCAGGCGCTGATCTGCCTAGATCCATTCCATGTAGTGGCCTGGACGCTCAAAGCGCTAGACAAGGTGCGGGCGCGGACCATGACCAAAGCCGGTGTCCGCGACCGGCACGCGATGTGGGCAACCCGCAAAAACCCGGCCGATTTGACCGGCGAGCAACGCAGCAGCCTCGCAGCGATCGCCGACACCAACCGCGCTCTCTACCGGGCGTATCTGCTCAAAGAGCAACTCCGCGAAGTGTTTCGAGTCAAAGGCCGCGCCGGACACCAACTGCTGGCCGGCTGGTTGTCGTGGGCAAGCCACCGGCGCCGTCATCACCATCGCCAAAGACCCGGCTTCGCTATCGGATTTCCAGCACGTCGTCAAGCAGCCGCCGTGGCGTTGCCGCGGGCAGGTCTTCCATGGGCGGTGCGATGCCGACACGGATCAACACTTGTGGCTCACCACGTTCACCGATGAGCCTGCGCACGATATCGCGACTCTCGTCCAACTCGATCAGATGCGTCAGAGCGCAGGTCGCCATACCGGCCATCGTGCACTCCAGCAGCACGGTGGATAAGGCCTCGCCGCAACCGAATACCTCCGCTCGGGCGTCTCCTTCGGTGGACAGCACAAGAACCTTGGAGCAGTCCACAGCGACGTCCGCACGCCGGTCGGCATCGCCCCGGGCGGGGAAATCTCGCGCCAGATCGACGCGCCACCGTTCTGACGTGGATGCCAGCGCCTCCGGAGGTATGCCTTCCGATAGCGCGAACGGCGATGTCCACCACTGCAATTCGGCATGGTAGGAGACGTCGTTTTGGCGCAACGTCTCGGTAAGATAGGAGGCTTTCGCCAATTTCGGGCGCAATTCATCGGAGAGCACATCCAGCATCGCGATGTCGCTGTCGAGGCTGCTGCCCAACACCGGCTCCAACCATGCCCAGAAGGTTGGGCGGCTAAACGGAAGTCTGTCGGTTCGGCGTTGCAGAATTGCCTCCGCGCGCTTGTGCTGCGCTTCGGTGACGAATTCAAGTGGGCTGAACTCGACTGATGCCAAATGATCTAGATCGTTCGGATTTGGGAAGCGCTCGACGTGCGCCTGCCAACCGGCTGCCACCATGGCGACGCGAAGGTGGTCGAGGACAGCCCCGCAACTGATGATCGCCTCCCGGCCGGAACGGTCGGCACGGTGTACCCAGCGGTGCCGATCAACAAACAGGTGCAACACCACGCCCTCAGACACCCAGCGCCAGGGCTGGCTGTTGTGCACGGACGGCGCGCGGCACGCCAGTAGCACCGCCTTCTTAACCACATCGATGTCCGGCATCGTTTGCGGCATGTCAGTTCCTCCACGTCGGTCTGAGATCGACCCTACTGAGGCAAACGTGGGCCGCTAGAGTCGTTAGTCCCGGTGGCCCGCTCCGGCACCGTCTGCGCGGCCGGGACTTTTGGCCCTGGCATGTGGTGACCTTCACCGCCACGACCGTGGCCCTCCGACGCTAGACCCGGCGATTACGCCGGCACAAGATCGTGCCATGGAACATGCCCGTCAGCTCGCTGCAGTGTCCGCGGGACGGATCAGCCCGTATGTAGAGGTGCATGAGACACATACGGGTGTCGTGGTGCTCGTCGGCGACAAGGCTTACAAGGCAAAGAAACCCGTTGTAACCGATTTTCTCGACTTCAGCACCGCCGACCGCCGTGAGCGAGCTTGCGCCCGGGAGGTCCTGCTCAACAGCCGGCTAGCACCCGAGAGCTATCTGGGAGTCGGACACTGGAGCGACCCGGCCGGAGGCCCCGCTGAGCCCATCGTCGTGATGCGTCGCTATCCCGACTCGCGGCGGCTGAGCACGCTCGTCAAACACGGCGCCGCGGCGGAAAGCGAACTGGCCGACATCGCCGAAGCATTGGCGACCTTTCACACCCGCGCGTGCCACAGCCGAGCCGTGGACGCGCAGGGCAAGGCTGGCGCCATCAGCGCACGGTGGGAAGAGAACCTCGCCGAACTGAAAGATTTCGCAGGAACCGTGGTGCCGCTCGAATTAATCGAGCAAGTCGAAGCTTTGGCAAGACAATACATCGCCGGTCGTACAGCGCTGTTCGGGCGGCGCATCGCTGATAAGTGTGTCGTCGACGGGCACGGTGACCTGATGGCCGAAGACACCTTCTGCATGCCCGACGGTCCGGTGCTGCTCGATTGCCTGGATTTCGACGATCGTCTGCGGTACGTCGACCGCATCGACGATGCGGCATTTTTGGCAATGGATCTAGAGTTCCTCGGACGCAACGACCTTGCCGACTACTTCCTGGATACCTACAGCACCGCGGCCAAGGACGATGCCCCGGCTTCGCTGAAGCATTTCTACATCGCTTATCGCGCGGTGGTCCGTGCGAAGGTCGACTGTATACGGTTCGAGCAGGGACACCCCGAGGCTTCGGGCGATGCATCGCGTCATTTGACGCTGGCGCTCGAACACCTAATGGCGGGGGCGCCTCGGTTGGTCCTTATCGGCGGCGCACCCGGAACCGGCAAGACCACACTCGCCCACTCACTCGGCAATCGTGTTGGCGCAGAGGTTATCTCCACCGACGATGTGCGGCGCGAACTGCGACGGCAGGGCACGATAGATGGTGAGGGCGGCCTCCTTGACGAGGGTCTCTATCGGCCGGACCAGGTCGCCGCCGTATACCACGACGTCATCCGGCGCGCACGCTTATCCCTGACCAGCGGGCGGTCCGTGATCCTCGACGGCACCTGGCGAGACCCCCGCCAGCGCCGCCTAGCCCATGCACTGGCCAGCCAGACCGCATCGATACTGCTCGAGATCGTCTGCTGGACGTCAGTGGGCGCAGCGGTCGGGCGCGTCGAGCACCGTGCCGCCGGCGCCTCGGACGCGACTCCGCACATCGCCCGGGCGCTGGCCATGCGTGACGATGCGTGGGAGACTGCCCACCCCATCGACACGAGCCAAGCGTTATGCGATTGCACCGACCGGGCTGAAACGCTCTGGCGCAACGTGCATTAGACCGATATCAAAGAGCAGACCGCCTTCGGCGGCGAGCGCATCCCGCATCGCGGCTTCTGGCACCGGCGACTGGGCTTTGATGACGCTGGGTGTGAAGGCGCGGCGGCGATCGATCACAGGTTTCACGAAGCGACAGCCCCTGCGGAGTCCGGAGGTACTGCAGGGCATCGCCGACAGTTTCAACCACAAAAGCTGAACGACTTTATCTGGATTTTTCTGGCTAACCCTGGCGGGCCACGATGACCGGAACGCGCGCCGCATGGGCAACCGCGGTGCTGACCGACCCCAACAGCATTCCCGCGAAGCCGCCGCGGCCGCGGCTGCCGACAACGACCAATTGGGCCGACTCGGACTCGTCGAGCAGGTGACGGGCAGGGTTGTCGCACACAATCCGGGGATGAATGCTGACGTCCGGATAGCGTTCCAGCCAACGGGCCACACGGTCAGCCAAGGCTTGCGGTGGAATCGGATTGTCGCGTGACCATTGAATATTCAAGACTTGCGGTAGGTCAGCGTCTCTGTAGGCATGCAAGGCAACCAAGTCCACGCCTCGTCGTGCCGCCTCGTCGAACGCGATCTCAGTGGCCAATTCCGACGCCGGTGATCCGTCGACACCAACCACGACGGGAAGATTCGCCAGCTTCGGCGCGGATGCAACGCCGTCACGTCAAGAGCTTGGTCGCCGGCGCTGTCTTCGGCGATCTTGGTCGCCTCGGCGATAATCTTTCGCCCGGTCTCTTCTAGCGCGGGGTCGTCCTCGGCGGGCAGGGGAAGTGGCTGATCGGACAGCAGCCAAGGCGTCGGTCCCCAAGCCGGTGTGACGACGACGTGGACGACAGTGAGCGGCACATCGCGCATCATTGCCTCGTGCGCGGCCCACTGAACAGCGCTATTGGACGACAGTGACCCATCGACCCCAACGACGATGCCCAGATCTGTTGCAGAATTCGGCATTTCGCTGATTCCTCCGTGTGGTCACGACTCAGGCACGCCTCCCGACGTCGATGACGCTAATTTGCTGAGCTGTCGTCAGTCAGGAGGATTTAGTCCCTACTCGACAGGCCGTTCGCCTCTCGGGCAGGTCAGGCGCTCGTTACCCGTTCGCGGATGACGCGTTGACGGTGCTAGGCACAAACACTCACGGCAAGTGCGGCCCAGAACTACCCTCAACAGCCCCAAACGCGACATGCCCCGGTGGCCATGCCGTTGCCGACACGAAATAGCCAGTGGTGTCAGCTGAATCAACGGCCTTCACGGTGTCGGATTCATCGTCAATGTCACTGATCGCGGCCCGGTTTCCGTTGGGCGATCTGGGTGTGCTCACCGTGCCGCTTTCGGCCCTAGCTAGAGGCCAGTCGGGTAGGTTTCGGGTGTCTCGCCCGCAATCCATTGGCTGGTCACTTCGAGCGGCTCGAGTGCCTCCGTGTTCTCGATGTGAATCATTGCGTCGAACTGATCCGCCGGGCGGACATGGAAGTAGTGGCTTTGTCTTTCAGTCGCCGGCAAATAGATCACGCCGATCGCGCGGCCCAATCTGACCATGTCCAACGCCGCGCCCGCGGCGCCGCCGGATGACACGACGAACGCTGGGTTCCCGGTCTCGTGGAACAGCTCCTCGACGCTGCCCGGCAATGCAGGCCGAACCATCTTCCGTTCTGCCACGCCTCCCCATTCGCTGGCAGCAGTCACGGTGCCGCTGTAGGTGCTGAACCCAATCAGCCGACAGTTGTCGCGGTAGCGTTCGCGGACGAGTTGGCCCAAAGTCAGCTGGCCGTCCGCGGACACCTCGGTCGCCCGGGCGTCACCGACATGGGAATTGTGCGCCCACACCACGATTCGTGCTGGTGTCGCGCCAGGGCGGCGGTCCGAATGGTCCAGCAGCGCCTGCAGCGTCCGGGCCATGTGCTGATCGCGTAGGTTCCACGATGTTACCCGTCCGCTGAACATCGCCCGGTAATACTGTTCGGCGTCGCGCACCACTTGTGCGTTCTGTTCCGCGTAGAACAGTTCGTCTTCGGCGAGCAGCCCGTCGCGGCGAGCGTAGCGCAACGCGTTGCGCTGCACGTCGACCAGTTGATCGATGGCCTCCTTTTCACACGACAGGCCGGCGCCGAATGCTGCCCGGAACCCGTAGGCCTGGCCGTCATCGGCGGATGATGCATGGTCGAAACAGGCGTAGCGGGCTCGCGCGCGGGCCGCGGCAACCGGGTCGATTTTTTCGAGATAGCTGACCACCTCGTCCATCGACCGATGCAGACTGTAGAGATCCAGCCCGTAGAAACCGGCTTGGCGGCGATGCTGCGAACTAGAGCGCCGATTGTGGGCCCGCAGCCATTCGACGAAGTCACGGACCACGGTGTTGCGCCACATCCACGACGGGAAGCGCTCGAACCCGCGCAACGCCTCCGTGGCGGTGGTGTCGGTAACCTGCCCGCGGACGTACCGGTTGACCCGGTAGGCGTCCGGCCAGTCGGCCTCCGCGGCCACCGCGCAGAACCCCTTCTCCTCGATCAGCCATTTGGTGATCTCGGCTCGGGCCCGATAGAACTCCTGGGTTCCATGCGAACTTTCACCGATCAGCACAATCCGCGCGTCACCGATCAACTCGGACAACATTTCTCGTGGTGGCACACCGGCCGGGGCGTCGACGGCGACGCGCCGGAGGACGTCGGCTGCTGTCTCTGCGGCGAGGGCCAGCGCCGGCCCGCTCGTCGGGGTTGCGAGCAGGGTACGGACCTCCTCGTCGCTGACCTGGCTGAAGTCCCAGAACGATGCGCCTACCGCCAGAAACGGGGTCGGCATCGATGCGCAGACCATATCGTCGACTAGACCGGCAAATTCGCGACAGGTGGACTCCGGCGCCGCGGGCACCGCGATCACGATTTGTGCCGGTTCCGCCTCGCGCAAAGCCTGCACCGCGGCGAACATGCTGGCACCGGTGGCCAGCCCGTCGTCGACGAGGATGACGGTTTTTCCGGTCACGTCGGTCGGCGGGCGACCGTCGCGATAGGCCGCTTCTCGTCGGATCAGCTCACGCCCCTCGCGTTCGGCGACGTCCCGCAACTGTTGAGGGCTGATCCGCAGGCCCCGCACCACGTCGTCGTTCAGCACGACGCGACCGCCACTGGCGAGTGCGCCGGCCGCGAATTCCTCATGCTCCGGCACACCGAGCTTGCGCACGACGAATGCATCGAGCGGCGCGTGCAGTGCGGCGGCGACCTCCCATGCGACCGGCACTCCGCCTCTGGCCAGACCCAAGACCACGACGCCGGGCCTGTCACGATAGGCCTGGAGTAAACCCGCCAGCACCTGGCCGGCCTCACGACGGTTGCGAAACAGCCGGTCTGGCGTGTCCTTGCCGAGGATGACCGCTCTACTCATTTTGACAAGTCCTTACTGATTCGCGGGTCGACAGGTTGATGTGCGGCGGACCCGCAGCCGAAAGCGTGTATTGCTGCGGGTCCGCCTCGCCATCTGGTCAGTTGGCCGACGCGATCGGCACGTGCTTTTCGGCTGGCTTGGATTGCTTGACGGCAACGGAAACCGTCAGGATGCCCTTGTCGTACGTAGCTTTGACGTCGTCTTCGTCGGCACCGGCCGGCAGCGACACAGTGCGGACGAACGAGCCGTAGGAAAACTCCGAACGTCCGTCGAATTCCTTCTTCTCGCTGCGCTCGGCCTTGATCGTCAACTGGCCCTCGTGCAAGGTGATGTCGATGTCCTTAGCCGGGTCGACGCCGGGGATCTCGGCACGGACTTCGTAGCGGCCATCCTTCATCTCGTCCTCGAGCCGCATCAATCGAGTGTCGAAAGCTGGGCGCAGTCCAGTAAACGACGGGAATGCGGCGAACAGCTCAGAGAACTCGGGAAACAGTGAGCGGGGCTGACGTCGAACGGGAAGGGTACTCATATTGGCCTCCTGCTGAGGGTTTGGGTTACTTATATTGACGATTCCAACACGCGGTCCGGCGCCGTGGTAGGGACGGAAGTCCTGCGTTTGTGGGGTCATTTGCCGGCATGCGTTCCGGCAGGATGTTGGGACTAAAGACTCCTGCGCGGCGCCTATCAGATTCCTAGTGTTGGCAGCAACGAACCCGGCAACAGAAGGACAGCAATGCCCCAGCGCTTGGAACATCAGGGAATTGTTGTCGGCGTCGACGGATCGCCGTCATCGGACATGGCGGTGCGCTGGGCCGCACGTGAAGCGGGGATGCGCAACGTTCCGCTGAGCCTCGTCCATGTCATCGAGAGATCCCCATGGGGTTTGTTGGCCTTGGGCGGGGGCGCTGTTGCACCTCCGTCAGAAATCGGTGAATCGCGGAAAACAGAAGGCGAGGAGATTATCTCGGACGCAGTCAAGCTCGCGAAGGAGAGCGTCCACAACGGGAGTCTTCCGCAACTACACGTCGAGGTGTACTTCTCGGCACCCGGTCCGGCGCTTTTCGATCTATCCACTCACGCGCAAATGATGGTGGTCGGCTGCCGCGGGCGCAGCAAGGTGGGTCGCGTTTTGCTTGGATCGGTGAGCACCGGGCTGATCCATCATGCGCGTTGTCCGGTGGCCGTGATCCACGACGAAATACCCCTTGCGCCGCACGCTTCGCAGCTGCCGGTGGTGGTCGGTATCGACGGGTCGCCTGCCTCGGAGCTGGCGACCGCGATCGCTTTCGACGAGGCGTCGTGGCGAGGTGTGGAGCTAATCGCTCTGCACGGGTGGTCCGACGCACACGTATCCGACATTCCCAGCATTGAGTGGTCGGCGCAGCAAGCGGTCGGGGAGGAAGCCTTGGCGGAACGCTTGGCCGGCTGGCGAGAACGCTATCCCGACGTTGCCGTCCGGCGTCGGATTGTGTTGGACGCTCCGGCTCGTCATCTCCTCGAGGAGGCCGAGTCGTCACAGCTCCTCGTCGTCGGCAGTCACGGTCGCGGCGGATATTCCGGCATGCTGCTGGGATCGGTGAGCACGGCCGTGGTGCAAGCGGCCCGCGTGCCGGTAATCGTCGCCCGACAGTAGTGATCAGAAGACAGAGATCTGTTCCCCCACCTTTTTGGAGGTCCAAGCATGGGCGGCATCCCGTTAGGGCGTATCGCAGGGTTTCCGTTACACGTCAACTGGAGTGTGCTGGTCATCCTATGGCTGTTTACCTGGAGCCTGGCGTCGACTCTGCCCACCACCGCCGCGGGTTATTCGCCAACGGCCTACTGGGTGGCCGGTGCGTGCGGCGCCACCGTGTTGCTGGCATCCCTGTTGGCCCACGAGCTTGCGCATGCGATTGTGGCCCGACGCGCCGGTGTCAAGGTTCTCGGTGTAACGCTGTGGATCTTCGGAGGCGTCACCCGTCTGGGTGGTGAAGCGAAGACACCGCAGACCGCGTTCCGGATTGCGGTGGCGGGCCCGGCCACGAGCCTGCTACTGGCCGCGTTATTTGCCGGCACCGGTGTGGGATTGCGGGCTTTGGGAGTAGGGCACATGATCCTCGGCGTCGCTTGGTGGCTGGCTGGGATCAATGCGCTGCTGGGCATTTTCAATCTGATGCCCGGTGCGCCGTTGGACGGTGGTCAAGTTCTGCGGGCGTGGCTCTGGCGCCGCCACGGCGATCCGATGCGCGCTGCCGTAGGCGCTGCGCGGGCGGGGCGCACCCTCGCTTTCGTCCTGATCGCGTTCGGGCTGCTCGAGTTTCTGGCCGGAGCTATGGTCGCCGGCGTATGGCTGGCGTTCATCGGCTGGTTCATCTTTACCGCCGCGCACACAGATGAGGCGTCAGCGCTGACCCGGAATGCGTTGACGGGTGTACGTGTCGCCGAGGTAATGACTCGCCAACCGCATACGGCGCCAGCCTGGATCACCGTGCAGGACTTCATCGAGCGTTATCTGCTCGGCGACCGGCATTCGGGCTATCCGGTGAAGGACCGTAATGGGTCGATCTCGGGGCTGATAACACTGACCCAGTTGCGTCAAGTGGAGCCGAGTAATCGCTCCAGCACCCTTGTCGGTGATATCGCCATGCCGTTGAGCCAGGTCCCCATCGCAACACCTGACGAACCGGTCACAACGCTGCTGGAACGGCTGGCGTCCGGTCACGGCAACCGTGCTCTTGTTGTCGAGGGGGCGCTTGTCGTAGGCATCGTCACCCCAAGCGATCTCACTCGTCTGGTCGACGTGTACCGGCTCGCAAAGCCCGACGTGACCGTCGCGCATGGTTACCGACGCCCTTCTGAAGGTGGCGGAGTACGGAGGATACTATGAGCGACAGGCGAATTCGGCCGGCTGTCATCGTCGGCATAGATGGTTCACAGGCGGCGGTCCATGCCGCTGAATGGGCCGCAGATGAGGCCCTCGGCCGTGCGATCTCGTTACTTATGCTTGCGATCATCAAGGCCACTCATCCCTCCGCGGAGGACTACCACCGCGACGTCGCACACGCCGAGACATCGCTTCACGCGGCGCGACTCGCGGTCGAGGCGATGGGAAGACCGGTCAAAGTCGAAACAGATATTCTGCGCGGGCCAGCGGGTGCCATTCTGGTTTCCGAATCCGACGATGCCGAAATGATCTGCGTCGGATCTATCGGGATCGGTCGCTATTCTCGGGCGTTGTTGGGTTCGACCGCAACCGAAGTCGCAGAAAAGGCTCATTGCCCGGTCGCGGTAATCCGCTACCGACCGGACCGGCCAAGCCCGGACATCAACTGGATCGTGGTGAAGGTCAGCGACGCGCCCGGACGCGATACAGTCATCGATCAGGCGATGAGGGAAGCACAGCTGCGCAACCTGCCAGTGCTGGCTATCGGCACTGCGCAAGCAGAGGCGGCCGAGGCTCCGTCTCACGAACTCGACAACCGTTTATGGCCATGGAGGCGGTGGTATCCGGACGTCCACATCTATCCCGTGGCAGCGGGCGGCAACGTTGCGCATTTCCTCAAGAGCAACGATGACCTGGTCCCGCTAGCTGTCATCGGCGGCGCCGACGCGGGCCAACTTGCGCAGATCGTCGGGCCGCACGATCATCCCGTCTTTCGGCATGCCCAGTCCTCAGCGCTCATCGTTCGGGAGTGAAGCTAAGGCTAAGGCCCCGCCGGTGAACCATTTCGCCCGGCGTCCCGACTCCGTTGTGGGCGGCTCGGGACCCGGTTCGATCGGGATGCCGCTTTCCCAGACGGGTTGTCGCCGTCGCCGCCGGCCACACGTGTGAGCTTTTACTCAGGCGGTCCGCGGCAGGTCCGGAGCTGAGGTCGCCCGTTGTGACATCGGGCGAGTCCGCGCCGGGTTCCAGCCAACATAGGCTAGATACAGCCCAATCAGAACCTCGACAGCGGCGCCGGCGCGCCACCAACCCATTGCGTCAACTGCGCTGTTAGCCATCGAAAAGTAGGTGTGAGAGCCGGCCACCAGAAACAGTCCCTTGAGCGCGACGAGCCAACCCAGACCGGACACGATGATCGCTGCCGCGCCGCGCCAGTACGGATGGAGAGCGATGACTACCAGACCAAACAACAAGATGAATGCCCCAGTTACCCAGGACCACAACGGATCTGACTCGAATGCGGAAAGCATCGCCCGCATGTCGTTCGGCCGCAACGCGGCTGTGGCGGCAATGATCGCCAAGTACGGGCCCATCACGCGTGCGAACATGCGTGTCCTGTTCTCCGGTTGATGTGAAGATTTCATTCCACTACCTCCGTTGAAGGTCATCGTCAGGCGAGATGTGTTGATCTCGCGCGACTATCCGATCATTAGAGCGTTACATGCCGATAGAGACCGAAGTCCCGGCAGCACTGGGACGTTCGTCACCACGTATGCCGGATCGAAAGCTATTGCGAGCTAGTGCGCTATCCCGCACGTACCACAATGACCAGTACCGTCGCCGATTGGGCGACCGCAGCGCCGACTGCGCCCAGACGCAGCGCACGCATGAAAAGTCCAGTTGGCTTGAGGGTTGCGGTAGGCATCATTATTATCATCTTATGATGCAGCTATTGATGCAGAGAGACCCTTGATGCGGACGACAGTGACAATTGACGACGAACTGCTGGCCCGCGCGAGTGAACTGACCGGTATCACCGAGAAGTCGGCGCTGCTGCGCGACGGGTTGGTAACCCTGATACGCGTCGAGAGCGCCCGTCGGCTGGCCGCGCTCGGAGGATCGGATAAGCGGGCGTCCGCTGCGCCGCGGCGAAGGCGCTCCCCGGAGTGATCCTGGTCGACACTTCGGTGTGGATCGATCATCTCCACAAAACCGACCCGCAATTGGTCGCCCTGCTGGGCGCGGATGAGGTCGGGTCTCACGCACACGTGATCGAGGAATTGGGTCTTGGATCGATCAGGCGGCGGGCAGTCGTTTTGGAGTTGCTCGGCAACCTGCACCAATTCCCTGTTCTCAGTCACGCCGAGGTGATGGCACTCGTCGACAGCCGCCGGCTGTTTGGGCGGGGACTGAGCGCCGTCGACGCTCACCTGTTGGGCTCAGTGTCAGTCACGGGCGGAGCGCGGTTGTGGACGCGCGACAAACGGTTGATCTCTGCGTGCCGCCACATCGGGGCGTCATACGTCGACGATGACGGCGCTAGGTGATCTATCTCACCGGCTGCTGCCGCTTCGATTGTGGCGCAGGTTGTGTCCGCGGTCAGTGACCGCGACTGTAGTGAGGGCCCGCTGCGCCCGCCTTCGCCGCGCTTGCGACCGTCGCGGCTCGGCCAGCGCACGCATGAAAAACGTCAGGTTGGCTGGCCGCTCGGCCAGCCGACGCATGAAGTACCCGTACCACTGGGTGCCGAACGGCACATACACCCGAACCCGGTTGCCGGTGGAGGCCAGCCGCCTCTGCTCGTCGTCGCGGATGCCGTACAGCATCTGGTATTCGAAATCGCCCGCATTGCGCCTGGATTCGCTCGCCAATGCCGGCACTGCGCCGATGACCACGGGATCATGGGAGGCCACCATCGGATACCCTGAGCCTGTCATCAGCACTCGAAGGCAGCGCAGGTACGAGTCGGTGACCGCCGCGGCATCCCGGTAGGCCACCGCCGCCGGCTCGTCATAGGCGCCCTTGCATAGCCGCACCCTTGTCCCAGAGCCGGCGAACTGTTCGCAGTCGCCGTGTGTGCGCCGCAGATAGGCCTGCAGAACCACGCCCACCCAAGGGAAATCGGTCCGCAGATCGGTTGCGATCGACAATGTCGAATCCGTCGTGGTGTGGTCTTCGGCATCCACGGTCACCCACACGCCGACTTGCTCGGCGCGACCGCAGATGGTGTGCGCATTTGCCAAAGCGATCTTCTCGCCGTCGCGTTCCAGCGCTTGTCCGAGCGCCGAAAGCTTGACGGATACCTCGAGCGGGCGCACACCATAGTGGGTGGCATCCGGCCGGCGGCCCAACGCGTCGAGCAGCTGCAGGTAGGCATGGACGGTGGCGTTCGCGCCGTCAACGTCGGCCACATCCTCGCCCAGATAGTCGACGCTGACCAGCCGGCCCGAATTCCGCAGTGCAGCAACGCTGTCTAGTACCCCGTCGAGCGACGACCCGGGTACGAATCGGTCGACCACCTTGCGGGTGACCGGCAGCCGCTCGGCGGTGCGCCGCAACCCGTCGGAATGGCTGGCCGCCAGGATCGCCGGGCGCAGCGTTTTGGCGAACAGGCCCGGTTTCATCGCTGCGCCATGTGCGGATAGTTGTGATCGGTGGCCGGGACGAATGTCTCCTTGATCGAGCGTGCCGATGTCCAGCGCAGCAGATTGAGTACCGATCCCGCCTTGTCGTTGGTGCCTGAGCCGCGCGAACCGCCGAACGGCTGGCGACCTACCACCGCACCGGTCGGCTTGTCGTTGACGTAGAAGTTGCCGGCCGCGAACCGCAGCCGATCCTGCGCGGCCAAAACGGCGTCGCGGTCGTCGGCGATCACCGCGCCGGTCAACGCATAACGTGAGCCGGTGTCGATGACGTCGAGGATCCGCTCGTACTGGTCGTCGGGATAGACGTACACCGACAGCAGCGGGCCGAAGTACTCGGATATGAAGGCCTCGTCGGTCGGGTCGTCGGACAGCAGCACCGTCGGGCGTACGAAATAGCCTTCGCTGTCGTGGTATTCACCACCGACCGCGATCGTGACACCGGCCGCACCTTTCGCACGTTCGATCGCGTCGACGTTTTTGACGAAGGCACGCTCGTCGATCAGCGCGCCGCCGAAGTTGGAGAAGTCGGTGATGTCGCCGAACGGCAGTTCGGCGGTGGCCGCCAGGAAGTCGTCGCCCATCTGCTGCCAGACCGAGTGGGCGATGAATGCCCGCGACGCCGCAGAGCACTTCTGCCCCTGGTAGTCGAACGCACCGCGGATCAGCGCGGTGCGCAGTACATCCGGCTGCGCCGAGGCGTGCGCGAGCACGAAGTCCTTACCGCCGGTCTCGCCGACCAGGCGCGGATAGCTATGGTAGCGCTCGATGTTGGCGCCGACCTCGCGCCAAAGCCGCTGGAAGGTCGCCGTCGATCCGGTGAAGTGGATACCGGCCAGCCGCGGATCCGCGAGCGCCACATCAGAAACCGCGTAGCCGTCGCCGGCAACCAGGTTGATCACGCCAGGCGGCAACCCGGCCGCCTCCAGCAGTTGCATGGTCAGGTATGCGGCGAATGTCTGCGTGATCGACGGCTTCCACACCACCGTGTTGCCCATCAACGCCGGCGCGGTGGGTAGATTGCCGGCGATCGCGGAGAAGTTGAACGGCGTTATCGCATAGACGAATCCGTCCAACGGCCGATAGTCGCTGCGATTCCACTCCCCCGCTGCGCTCAGCGGCTGCTGCGCCAGGATCTGGCGCGCGAAGGCGACATTGAACCGCCAGAAGTCGACCAGCTCGCATGGAGCGTCGATCTCGGCCTGGTAGGCGGTTTTGGACTGACCCAGCATGGTTGCGGCGGCGATCGACTCACGCCACGGCCCGGCGAGCAGATCGGCGGCGCGCAGGAAGATCGCGGCGCGTTCGTCGAACGGGGTCGCCGCCCAGGGTGCCCGGGCGGCCATTGCCGCTGCCACGGCGGCGGCGGCATCGGCGTGGTCGGCGTTGGTCAGCGTGCCCAGCGTCGCGGCGTGCCGGTGCGGCTGCACGACGTCGATGCGCTCACCGGTGCCCATGCGATGGGCGCCGCCGATGACGTGCGGCAGGTCGATCGGCTGATCGGCCAGGGCGGTCAGCGCAGCCTTTAGCCGACTGCGTTCGGGCGAGTTCGGTGCGTAGTCATGGACCGGCTCGTTGCCGGGCGGGGGAACGGAAGAGATGGCATCCATGTCCCCAGGGTTTCAGCGGCGAAGCCGCACATGGCTAGCTGATCAGACAAAACAAGCCTTAGTTGCTAGTAGGATCGGATAACATGCGAAGGGCGGGTGTCGGACTGGGTCAGTTGCTATTGGCCCTGGATACCACCGTCGTGAGCTTGGTCGAGGCGCCTCGCGGCCTGGATCTGCCGGTAGCGTCGGCGGCATTGATCGACTCCGACGATATGCGGTTGGGTCTGGGCCACGATGCGGACTCGGCCGACGTGTTCTTCCTCCTCGGTGTTGCCGACGGCGAGGCGCAGCGCTGGCTCGTTACCGGCCCCGCCCCGGTGGCCGTCTTCACCAAGAAACCGTCCGGCGCTCTGGTGGCCGGGGCCGTCGCGGCGGGGACGGCGGTGGTGGCGGTGGACCCGCAGGCCCGCTGGGAGCGGCTGTACCGCTTGGTGAATCATGTCCTCGAACACCACGGCGATCGGGCCGATCCGCACTACGACTCAGGCACCGACTTGTTCGGGCTGGCCCAGTCCCTGGCCGACCGTATTCACGGCATGGTCAGCATCGAGGACGAGCAGTCGCACGTGTTGGCCTACTCGGCGTCCAACGACGAAGCCGATGAATTGCGGCGACTGTCGATCCTCGGTCGTGCCGGGCCGCCCGAACACCTGAAGTGGATCGGTCAGTGGGGCATCTTCGATGCGCTACGCGCCGGCGACGATGTGGTCCGGGTGGCCGAGCGCCCGGAGTTGGGTCTACGACCCAGGCTGGCAGTTGGTGTTCGTCAGCCGGCCCTCGATGAACGCCAAGCGCCGATGTTCGCGGGCGCTATTTGGGTGCAGCAAGGCTCCCAGCCGCTGGCGGACGACGCCGAGGACATGCTGCGCGGCGCCGCCGTGCTCGCCGCCCGCATCATGTCGAGGCTGGCGGCCAGGCCGTCGACGCACGCGCTGCGGGTCCAGGAGCTGCTGGGCTTGTCTGAGGGCGGATCGGTCGATGTCGACACCATCGCACGCGAGCTCGGAATCATGCCCGACGGCAACGCCGCCCTGATCGGCTTCCACACTCCAGACCGTCACGCCCGGCTGGCCGATGTGCTGGCATTGAGCGCGAGTGCTTTTCGGGCTGATGCGCAGGTCGCCTCGCGGGGTTCGCGGGTTTATGTGCTACTGCCGCATACCGCGAAGCGGTCGTCACTCACCTCCTGGATTCGCGGCATCATCAGCGCGCTGCGCAGAGAACTGGGATTGCAGTTGCGGGCGGTGGTCGCCGCGCCGGTCACCGGCTTGGCCGGTCTGGCCGCCGTGCGTGCGGAGGTGGACCGGGTGCTGGATAGCGCTGAGCGCCATCCGGATTCGTTCGCCGCTGTGACGTCGCTGGCCGAAGCGCGCAGCACCGTGCTGCTCGACGAGATCGTCACGATGGTCGCCGCCGACCAGCGGCTGGTCGACCCCCGGGTGCGCGACTTGCAAGTCCGCGACCCGGAGTTGGCCCAGACGCTAGGCGTTTATCTGGATAGCTTTGGTGAAGTCGCCGCGGCGGCACAGCAGCTGAACGTCCATCCCAATACCGTGCGCTACCGGGTTCGTCGGGTTGAGAAGCTGCTGTCGACGTCACTGGCCAATCCCGAAGTGCGGCTGCTTCTTTCGCTGGGGCTGCGTGCTATCGAGCGATCTGGCTAGACGTCACGGCCGTGCGTTCATAGATCTCGGCCAAGAACTGCTCGACGGCCAACGCCGCATGGGTGGCGCGGGCCGAGCCGAAGATGTCAAAGGCGTGCTGCGCGAACGGCAGTTCGGCGTAGGCAACCGGCTGGCGGCTGACCTCGCGCAGTCGGGCGGTGAAGGCGCGGGCCTGTTCGACCGGGATCAGCGAGTCGTTGCGCCCGTGCAGCACGAAAAACGGTGGTGCATCAGCTGATACATGCGCGACAGGCGAGGCGCTGCGGAACCCCTCTGCGGTTTCGGCCCGTCGCAGCTTGAACACGTACTTCGCCAGCGTGGGCACCATCAGCGGGTGGATCGCATCGTTGCGGGTGAAGTCGTAGACGCCGTAGAACGGGACGGTCGCCCGCACGCTGGTGTCGGCGCCCTCGAAGCCCGGCTGAAACTGCGGATCGTTCGCAGTAAGCGCAGCTAACGCCGACAGGTGCCCGCCGGCCGAGCCGCCGGTGATCGCGATCCAGTCCGGGTCGCCGCCGTAGTCGGCGATGTGCTCCTTCGTCCACACCAATGCCTGCTTGACGTCGACGATCTGGTCGGGCCAGGTGGAGCGCGGGCTGAGCCGGTAGTTGATCGCCACACATACCCAGCCCAGCTCGGCGAGGTGGCTCATCAACGGATAAGCCTGCTGGCGTTTGCTTCCCACCATCCAGGCGCCGCCGGGAACCTGCAACAGCACCGGCGCCCGAGCGCCAGGGTCGAGGTCGGGCCGTCGCCAGATGTCGAGGTGGTTGCGAGAGCCATGATCGCCATAAGGGATGTCGGTGTCGTGCGCGTAGTCACCGTAGATCCGCATCATGCGGATGACCCCGGGCGTCTTGGCCGTGCCGGCACCATCCGGCCGTTTCCATAAATCGCCCGACTCGGTGCGACGAGCGGTGCCCAATCCGGCGTCGAGCGCAGCGGTGAGCGGCACGTTAGCCGCACGGCCCACGCGGTTCAGGCCCAGCAGTCCCAGCCACGACAACGCCGATACCAGCCAGCTGAACCGGCGTGCCCGCGGCGAGAGCCTGCGGGTCAGTGCCGCCAGCACTGCAAAATGGCCCGCGAGGATCTGCAATGGCAGCTCGGAGGCGAACACCCCGAACGCGAACGCGTACAGGGAGGGATAACCACGCTTGCTGAGCGGTTTGTAGCCATTGGCGGTGAACGCGAGCCCGGCGAGCGAATTCACCACGGCTGCCAGTTTCTTCACGAGTCTCACTTAACCATCTACTGGCATGGCCTCGGTGAAAGGGGTGCGGCCGGCGAGCGGCGAATCACTATCTGCGCGGCCAAACCGCGTCATCCGCGCAACAACAAGCGCTGGTTCGCGGCTCACCCTACGGCAGGGGATAAGGCAAGAGTATGCACTTGGGCGGGATCCCCATGATTAATACCGTAACTTGTGGACACCGGTATCGATGGCGCGGCAATCCATCAACGCAGAGGTAGTACCCATGCAAATCTTCGGGATCCCGTACATAGTTGATGCCCGCGATGTCAGGACAGGTGAAGTTAGTGTCCTGGGGCATGCGCGGTGGCTGGGGTTGCGCGACGCCCGGATTCGCAATGGTCACCCATCCGAGGCCGACAATAGCTGCGCCGCCAGCTGCCGCCTTCGTCTTGGCGAACATCACCATTCCTAATCGTTTGGTAGCGGTCGGACTCATTACATTCCGCGCCAGCGCTTGCTAGAGAAAAGGGTCTTTTGGCCAGGCATAATCGCCGAACGTCATTGAGGTTTTCTCACTTGGGGCTCGTGAGTCTGGTGTGACTGGAGTTTTCGGCGTGTCGTAGTGGCTGGGCGTGGGGTCCTTGCTCAAGGATTCGGTTTCGACGAGGAAACCCGCTCCGCTGCAAAGGACCCCACGTGTTCACCTACTCTGCCATCTGCGACGTGCCGGAGGAAACCCTGCTGCATGTGACCGCGCTGCTGCACGTTCACCGGCGCGAGATCAGAACGCGGGCCGGGCGGCGGTCGGGTACGGTGCGCACGCAGGCCAAGCTGGTGCTGCGGTGGTTCCGCGACGACGCCCCGATCCGGTTGTTGGCGATGGAGGCCGGGCTGCCGATCTCCACCAGCTACCGCTATCTGCACGAGGCGATCGACGTGATCGCCGAACAAGCTCCTGACCTGCACGAAGTGCTCGACCGGGCCAAGGCCGAACAGTGGTCGCACGTGACGCTGGACGGGACGCTGATCGCCATCGACCGGGTGGACGAGCGCAACGAGGCCGGCCATCACCGGTGGTATTCGGGCAAGCACAAAACCCAGGGCGGCAATGTGCAGATACTGGCCGACCCGGGCGGGTTCCCGGTGTGGTCGAGCGAGGTCGAGCCGGGCAGCGTGCACGACATCACCGCCGCCCGCGCGCACTGCCTGGGCGCGCTGTACAAGTCCGCGGCCGACGGGGTGCCGACGCTGGCCGACAAGGGCTACGAAGGAGCGGGGATCGGGGTGCACACTCCGGTCAAGGGCCGCGGCCTGGCCGTGGAGAATCAGAGCTACAACATGCTGCTCACCGCGGCGCGTGCCATCGGTGAACGCGCCAACGCCGAACTCAAACAGCGTTGGCGCTGCCTCCGTCGAATCCGCCTGTGTCCAACCAGGATTGGCGCAGTTGTTGCCGCCGCGATCGTACTATCGACTCTCCAACGCGGAAATTACTGAGAAAACGTCACTCATGACTCAGGGAGCGAGCAGACCCTCAGTACCGATCGACACGTTTGCACTCAGCGGGCATCAAAGTATCGCTTTCCGGCGACTACTACCGGCGAATCTCCAAGCCGAACGCCAGTTTCGTCAGCGAGCCGATCGCCCAGATCGCCGAAAACGGCGTGCGCACAACCGACGGCGTTCACCATGAGCTGGACGCGGTCGCGCTCGCCACCGACTTCCAGGCCCACAACTACATGCGCCGGCGATTCCGCAACTCGTGGTACTTCGCCGACGACAACCACATCGACCCGTGGCCGTTCGACCGCAAGCGGCTGACCCGCATGCTGGCCCAACCGCGCGACGACGACTACATCCTCGCCGCGTAGGCCACGGCGATCTCCGCCGCCAAGCGGGCATTGGACAGCACCAGGGCGATGTTGGCGGCAAGCGACGCGCCGCCCGTCTCGCGGTGGAAGAAGTCGAGCAAGAACGGCGTCACGTCCTTGCCGCGCACGCGTTTTGCTTCGGCGGCGGCCAGGCCGGCGGCCAGCACCCGGTCGTGTAACGCGCGGTCCATCTCGTCGCCCGGCGCGATGGGATTGGCCAATACCAGCCCATACCCGTCGAGGCCCAGTCGGCGTCTCGCCCGCAGCACATCGGCGACCTGGGCCGGCGTCTCCACCTGCCAATCCACCGGGTGCCCGGAATCGGCGAGGTAGAAGCCAGGGAACCGGTCGGTGCGGTAGCCGATCACTCCCACGTTCAACGTCTCCAGCCGCTCTAGGGTGGCCGGCACGTCCAGGACCGACTTGGCGCCTGCGCAGACGACGAGGATGCCGGTGCGGGAAAGCGTTGTGAGATCCGCGGACTCGTCCCAGCTGTCGCGCGCACCCCGGTGCACGCCGCCCAGCCCGCCGGTGGCGAACACCGTGATGCCCGCCGCGGCCGCCAGGTGCGCCGTCGCGGCGACCGTCGTCCCGCCGTCTCCGCCCCGGGGCGCGAGCACCGCGAGGTCGCGGACGCTGACCTTGACCACCGAGTCGCCCTGCGCGATACGGCGCAACGCCGCATCATCCAGGCCGATGCACGGCTCGCCGCCGACGATCGCAATCGTGGCCGGCACCGCCCCGCCGGAGCGCACCGCGTCCTCGATCTTGCGCGCGATGCGCAGGTTGTCCGGACGCGGCAGCCCATGGCTGATGATGGTGCTCTCCAACGCCACGACGGGCCGTCCGGCATCCAGCGCGGCGGAGACCTCGGAATGGACACGCACGGATTGCACCCTACGTCGCCGAATGGCGCTACGACTCCGCCGGTTGCTCGATCACCTCATAAATTGGGTCGAGCATCGACGGTTCGCGATTGCCGCTTTGCTGCACCTTTCCGGTGATCCGCAGGAGCTGCCCGGGCTAGATGTCGTCGCCGCTGCCCCGGGCCAGAAGGTGGCGCGGATCTCCCCGGTCTCGTCGCCGACGACGATCGAACGGAAAAGCTCTTGATGCGTGGTGTTGTCCTCTACTTGGCTGATCCGACCTTCAACGGTCGCACGGCGCCCCGGTATCACGCTATTCACCGGGATCACCGTCGCCGGCCGTTCAGGGTGTTGGTAGGCATCGACAATCTGGTTTTCACTGCGTAAAACCCGTGCCTCGAGCTTCTCGACCTCTCGCACGATGCGTTGTTCCAAGATGTCCGGGAAGGCTTCGCGGATCCGGGACTGCACGTCGTAGGGCACGATCGTGGCGGCGGCCTTAAGAGGCATCAGTGCTCACCCACCGGCCGCTACCGCAAGCGAGTCTGCCGAACGACGACTCGACCCGCTAGCTCTCATTAGCTCCATATCCCTGCGGGGGACGCCTTGCGGGCGTGAAAATGGGGTTGGGTCGCCTGCCGACGCCGACTCTTCCTTGGGCGTGTGAGCCCGTTCATTAGCTTGGCGCCGGGGCCCGATCCGGAAGGGTCACGCATTGTTGCTTCCGGCACGCCGGCTAGCTTCGCTAGATCCGGCACAGCCGGAATTTTGAGTCAAGTTTGACGTACTGGGTCAGATGGTTGGGCTTAAGCAGCGAATAATGGTGTGTTGCTGAGGTTTTCGAGAGCCCTATTGTAGGCGCGGGAAGCTGCCTGCAGAGGTGGCGCGCATGTGTGGTCGGTGAGGTGCGCCAAGCCGGTGGGCAGGAGTCGGTCGTGCACGCAGGTCAGGAAGTGGGCGGTGTGCAGGCCGTGGGATTTGAGTCGGCGCAGGTCATAGGTGATCTGCCCGGCGGTGACCGCACCGGGTGGCAGTCCGCGCAGCTCGCTGGTGAGCGCGCGCAGATCGGCGTTGGTGAAGCCGTTGGTGTGGCAGCCAAATGTTAGGAGCGCCTGCAGCAGGGCGTGGCTGCGGCGCTGGGCCAGCCGTAGTCCGGGGATGCGGGCGCCGGTGGCGGTGGTGATAGCCCCGGTGATGGCATCGAGCGCGGCGGCGCCGGTGATCGGGTCGTGGCCGAGTCGTTGGGCGTGCAGCAGACGTCGGTTGGCGGAAAAGCCGATCTCCCGCAGCGCGGGCAGATTAGTCAGCCGTTTGCCGCACCCCTTCGCTGCCGGTGAACCCCGCCAGGTACTCGTGGGCGATGTCGTCTTTGCGCTGCCCCTTGGCGAAATCGACCCACGGGATGGCGTTGTCGCGGGCGAACCGGTGCACGGCCTTGTCGAACGCCTCGGTGATACGGGCCAGCGGCGCGGTCGAGGCGATCGGCAGACCCAACTGTTGGTGCACATAGCCCACCAGGCCGGGCGCGTACTGCAACCCCGGCACGTAGACGTTGCAGAACATGCGGTCGATGCATTCGACCTCAAAGACCACATGGCTCGGCCAAGACATCGGCGACGGATCGCGCTACGGTCATGATGGGCTCCGGGCGGAGACGGGACGGCCAGTCGGCCAACCAACCGTGATGACGGTTCATCCACCGGGCCGGTCCGCCGGTCACGGTCTTCACCCGCCGACCGCAGCCCCCAAACCAACGGTGACCAACGGCATGCCTCGTCGGGCTGGGGCGAAGCCCCGGTAGAACTTCGGTTTCCCTGTACCGAGTCCCCCGGGCGATCCACCCGATGGAATGGATGGATTCGATTGGAGGGCAAGCGAAGTGGCAGCACAACGAAGGCGTAAGCAGAAGCCGGCGGTGGTGGGCAAACGCTCGGAGTTGATTACCGCCCTCGACGGTCGCTTTGATGATCATCACGCCGAGTTGGCGCGGATGTTGCTGGGCCAGATCGATGCGCTTTTCACCCAGATCGATATCCTGACCGTGCGGATCGAGGAGTTGATCGCCGAACTGCCCGGCGCGGCTGGGGCCATCGATCACAACGACCCCGCTATGGGTCCGGGCGCGGGCATCGATGCCAATCGCGACAACGTCGCCGGCGATCCTGCCACCGGCGACGACACCCGGGTCGATCCCGCTGCAGTGGCCCACTGCGCGCCAAGCGTTATCGAGCGGCTCGATGAGATCCCGGGCATCGGCCAACGCGCCGCGCAGATGATCATCGCCGAGATCGGGCTGGATATGAGCCGCTTCCCCACACCCGAGCACCTGGTCTCCTGGGCGAGCCTGTGTCCACGCACCATCCAGTCCGGTCCCATAAGTCGTGGCGGCAAGACCGGCAAAGGAAACCCCTACCTCAAAGCCGCGCTCGGCGAAGCCGCTGCGGCGACCGCGAAAACCAACACCTTCCTCGGCGAACGCTACCGGCGCCTTGTCAAACGCCGCGGCAAACTCAAAGCGCTGCTTGGGGTCGCCCGCACCATCCTCAGGATCATCTGGCAGCTACTGGCCGATTCCACCGCCCGATTCCACGACCTCGGCGCCGACTACCACGCCACCCGGATCAACACCGAACGCAGAACACACAACTACGTCACCCAACTGATGGCGATGGGCTACCACATCACCCTCGAACCCGCCGCCTGACCCAAATCTTCATCCGCACAACAGGACCCGGCTGGACTAGCTCCGCCGGGTGCGTTCGGTCTGCCCACTCACCTTGGTGTTCGCTGCCACTCACCTTGGTATTTTCCGGTTAGAGAAGTTCGGCGTCACACGAAGTGTAGCTACAGTCGTGGCTGACCGACCTGCGTGCTAGTCGGCTTCGGCGCACGACATCACCGCTTCATCGGCGGTTTCTCGGGTGATCCGCTCGGCGAGCACATCGGGGTCCGCCCGGGCGATGCGGGACTCGACGTCGTAGGGCACGATGATGGCCGTCGCGCCCTGGATTCGGCTGACAGCGCGGGCCATCTTGTCGGCGGTGCGGTCATGCAACAGCCTGCCTAGCAGCGCCGAATATGTTCGGCGTGGCAACAGCACCGTGACCTTGGTGTCGGGATATGCCCGTTTGACCTCCAAGACCAGCTCTTGTGCGACCCGGCTCAAATTACGATCGGGGCAGTCGATCACCCGCAGCCGGGTGTCGTGCTCGAAATGCTGCCAGCGATCCTGCAACTGGGCGGCGTGCTCTGCGTCGATCACGAAATGCACCGCGGTCAACTCGTCGGCGTGCAGCCCCTTGCCGTAGCGCAGCGCCTCGACCTCGGCTAGGTCGACCGAGTCCACGAATACGAACACCCGCAGCCGGGCGTGCTCGGCCAACTCCGGACGCTCGGTGCGCGACATCTCCAGCACCGAAGCCTCGGCGTGGTACTGCTGGTTCAGCCGTATCAGGCCATACACCAAGAAGGGGAAGACGACGACGACCAGCCAGGCGCCTTCGGTGAACTTGGCCACCACGAAGATCCCCACGACGATCGCCGACATGATCCCGGCGGACAAGTTGGCCAGCATCTGGCGCCGCCAGCCGCGATCGCGGTGGGTGTGGTGGTGTCGGCTCATGCCGAACCCGGCCATCGCGAAGGCGGTGAACACGCCGATCGCGTAGAACGGCACCAGCCTGTTGACCGAGGCCCCCGTCACCAGCAGCAGCGCCACCGCCAGCACGGCCAGCGTGATGACGCCGTTGGAGAACACCAGGCGATGACCACGCTTGGTCAGCGGCCGCGGCAGAAACTGGTCCTCGGCGACGAAACTCGCCAACGCGGGAAACCCGTTGAAACCGGTGTTGGCGCCGGTGAACAGGATCGCCGCGCTGGACGCCTGGACCAAGAAGTACAAGATGTTGCCGGTCACCCCCTGCCCGAAGACCGCCCGGGTGATCTCCGAGAGCATCGACGGGTATTCGTCCAAATACGGGGTGGCGTGGGTGACGACCGCGAGCCAGGCCACACCGGCCAGCAAGAACCCGAGAATGACGGCCATCAGGGTCAGCACCCGGCGGGCGTTGTAGCCCTGCGGCTCGCGAAAGGTGTTGACCGTGTTGGAAATCGCCTCGACACCGGTCAGCGACGTGCCGCCATTGGCGAAAGCGCGCAGCACCACCAGCACCGTGGCGCCCATCACCAGGCCACCGCCCTGATGGACCGGCACCGCACCCACGATGTGCTGCGGGTCGTATCTCGGCAGGCCCCAGAAGAGCTCACGGACCACGCCGGTCACGATCGTCAGCGTGATCATGATGACGAAGGAGTACGTCGCGATCGCGAAGTTCCGGCCCGACTGCCGCAGACCGCGCAGGTTGGCGACGCAGATCAGGATCACCACGCCGATCGTCAGTTCCAGGTGGTAGGGGCGCAGCTGGGGTATCGCCGAGACCACCGCGACCGTCCCGGCCGCGGGTTGCACCGCGGCGGTGACCACATAGTCGATCAACAGCGCCGCGGCGGCGATCTGCGCCCACCGGGACCCGAAGTTGTCCCGCGCCACCATATAAGAGCCGCCGGCCCGGGCGTAGGTCATCACGACCCCGCGATACGAGGCGGACACCAGCAACAAGATGAACAAGATGACGCCGATGATCGGAAGCAACAGCACGAACGCGGCCATCCCGGCACGCGGCAGCAGTTCGATCATGATCTGCTCTGGGCCATATGCCGTCGAGGAGATCGCGTCAGGTGAAAGCGCGCCGAGCGCAACAGGATTCGACAATCGCTCGGATTCCAGCTGCTCGCTGGTGAGCGGCTGGCCCAAAACGATGCGCTTCCATTTGTCGACGAAAGTCGGAGCGATGTCCGAGCTATTGTCCGATGTTGTCACCATGTCTCACTTCCTCGGTACTAGACAGCCTTGGGGCGAACATCATTTCGCGTAGGTCGGGGGCGACTCGGGCACGCCGGGAGGGGTAACCGCATCACCCGGCCGTGCTGACGGGTGCGCCGGCCCGTCGGCGCGGGAGTGCTCGATCCGAGACTCGATGTCGTAGACCACGATCTGCGCGCTCGCGCCGGGGATCCGGCTGACCGCTGCGGAGATCTTGTCGGCGGTGCGGTCATGCAGCAGCCGGCCCAACAGCGGCGAATAGCTGCGACGCGGCAGCAACACCGTCACCTTGGTGTGCGGGTGTTCGTGAATAGCTTGCGCCACCAGTTGTTGGGCGGCCCTGGTCAAGTTGCGATCCCGGCACTCGACCATCCGCAGCTCGGTGACGTGCCCGAAGTGCTGCCAGCGTCGTCGCAGCCGCTCGGCATGCGCCGAGTCCAACACGAAATGCACCGCCACCAACTCGTCGGCGTGCAGGCCGTCGGCGTAACGCATCGCCTCGACCTCGGCGAGGTCGACGTTGTCGACAAAGACGAACACCCGATGCCGGTCATAGCGGTCCACGTCGGGACGCTCGGTCAGCGACGTCTCCAGCACCGACGCCTCGGCCCGGTACTGGTGGTTGAACCGCATCAAAGCGAAAACCAGAATCGGGAAGACCACCACGACCAGCCAGGCGCCCTCGGTGAACTTCGCGATCGCGAAGATCCCCACCACGACCGTGGACAAGACGCCCGCCGAGAAGTTGGTCACCAGCTTGGATCGCCAGCCGGACCCACGATGGGTCAGCCAGTGTTTGCTCATCCCGTAGCCGGCCATCGAGAAGCCGGTGAACACCCCGATCGCGTAGAACGGCACCAGCGCGTTCAGCGATCCTCCGGTGAGCACCAGCAGCGCCACCGCCAGCACCGTCAGCGTGATGATGCCGTTGGAGAACACCAGCCGCTGACCGCGCTTCATCAGCGGCCGCGGCAAAAACTGGTCCTCGGCGACGAAACTCACCAACGCCGGAAACCCGTTGAAGCTGGTGTTGCCCCCGGTGTAGAGGATCAACGCGGTCGCCGCCTGCACCAAGAAGTAGAAGACCTGACCGATCACCCCGTTGCCGAACACCGCCCGGGCGATCTCGGACAGCATCGATGGATACCCTTCGGTGTAGGGGGTAGCGCGCGTCACGTGCGCCAGCCAGGCCACCCCGGCCAGCAGAAATCCGAGGATCGCGGCCATGATGGTCAGCACGCGACGGGCGTTGATGCCCTCGGGCCTGCGGAACGCGTTGACCGTATTGGAGATCGCCTCGACACCGGTCAGCGACGAGCCACCGTTGGCGAACGCGCGCAACACGATCAGCACCGTGGCGCCCATGACGATGCCGTTGCCGTGGCCGACGGGAATGGCTCCGTCGAGGTGCTCGGGGTTGTAAGTCGTCAAACCACCCGTGAATTCACGGATGACGCCCACGACGATGGTCAGCGACACCATCCCGACGAAGAAATACGTCGGCGCGGCGAAACGCACGCCGGCCTCGCGCAGGCCGCGCAGGTTGCCGAAACACATCACCAGCACGACGCCGACGGTGATTTCCAGGCTGTACGGGCCCAGGACGGGAAACGCCGAGGCCACCGCCACCGTTCCGGCCGCGCACTGCACGGCGACGGTCACCACGTAGTCGATCAACAGCGACGCCGCGGCGATCTGAGCCACCCGGGGCCCGAAATTCTCCCGGGCCACCACATAGGAGCCACCCGCGCGGGTGTAGACCATCACGACCTGGCGATAGGAGGCGGCCACCAGCACCAGAATCAACAGGATGACACCGGTGATCGGGAGCAGCAGCGCGAACGCGGCCAGCCCGGCGGCCGGCAGCAACTCGATCATGATCTGTTCCGAACCATAAGCGGTCGACGAGATCGCGTCGGGTGAAAGCACGCCCAGCGCAACAGGATTCGACAGTCGTTCGTGTTCCAGCTGGTCGTTGACCATCGGCTTGCCGAGAACAACCCGCTTAAACACGTCGGAAAAAGACGGCGCAATTCTCTGCTCGTCTACTAGTTTTGTCACACCACTTCCTTAGCAAGATCTTGCCGGCTCCGCAAAAGCGTACGTTGTGGTCTCCCATCGCGCGCGCTGAGCGCAGCCGAGCCGGGGATGTTGCGTTCTCAGCCGGTCACCAGCGAGCCCTCGACCAGCTCGTCAAACCCTTCTATCCCTTCTATCGCATCGTCACTCTGTCCGTCGATACCCCGCAGGCGTTCCTGGTCAGCGAGGTGACGCGAGGCATACAACCGGGCGACGAGGGCCTTGCGGTCGGCCTGGCGGGTGGCCCTCTCCCAGGCTGCCTGCTCGGTCAGCAAAGCCCCCGCATACACGTCGCCGATGAACCGGGTGAGCGGGAACAGCCGGGCCTCAGCAACCGCGCCGTCCAGCTTGCGCCAAGCCGTGATCGCCGCCCCCAAATCGTCGATGCAGCAGCGCACCAAGCGTGTCGTCGCGTCGTCGTCGGACACCGAAACCGCATCATGCAGACGCTCCAGCAAAGGCTGATGGGCATCAGAGCGCTCGATGCCCCGCCGTACGTCAAGACACAGGATATTGTCAGGACCTTCCCAGATGGTGTTGACCTGCGCGTCGCGGAGCAGCCGCGCGACGGGCCAGTTTTCGACATACCCGTTACCGCCGTGGACCTCGATCGCGTCCGACGCCATGGTGATGCCCAGCCGGCACACTTTCAGCTTCGTCACCGGCACGGCGATACGCTGAGGCGCCGCGCGGGGCTGACGGTGGTTGGCAAATCCGGTGCAGTCGAAGACCAGCGCTTGGGCAGCTTCGACGTCGACGATCATCTCGGCGAGTTTGCGGCGGATCAACGGCTTGTCGAGCAACGTGCCGCCGAATGCTTGCCGCTGCCGCGTGTAGCACAGCGACTCGACCAGGGCGCGGCGCGAGTTGCCGAGGGCGAACAGCGCGATGCCGAGCCGCGCCGCGTTGGTCAGTTCCATCATCCGGCCCAGCCCCTTGCCGTCGTGCAGACCGGTCTGGGCGTCCTGACCGCTCGGCTCACCGGACAGCAGGAACGTCGCCACACCGCGCCCGGAATCCGGCGCGCCCTCGGGCTTGGCCAGCACCACGAACACCTGCCCGTCGCAGTTGGACGCAAACCATTTGAAGCCATTAAGTAGCCACGTGCAGCCGTCCTCATCGTCGCCGCGGTCGCGTCGTGCCGTCGTCTCCAGGGCGCCGAGATCGGAGCCGCCGGTGCGCTCGGTCAACAGCTGAGCGGTCTCGCCCTCCCACTCGCCGGTCTCGAACTTGGCCAGGACATGCTCGCGAACATCGGCCGGCGCGTAAGCCGCGACCAATGACTTGACCATCCCGCCGCCGGTGCCCAGCGCGCAGCCCAGCCCGATGTCGGCCTGGTCGAGCAAATAGTTGGCGGCATACAGCGGCAGCGCCGGGTTGACGCGGGCGCGTCGCGCATCGTCTTTTAATGCCTTTGGCGCATCCAGCACTGCCCTTTTCGATTGGGTGAACGACGTCGGCTGGATGACCTGGCTGATGTCGTGGCCCCAGCGGTCGTACGCTCCAGCCGCGCAGGATTTCGGTCGGTCTGCTCGGCCCACCGCGCCACCGGGCCGCCCATCAATGCACCGATGCGCCTTAGATGGGCCACATTCGACGCTAGGACAAGCGCTCGGCGGCCGCAGCGATCCGCTCGTCGGTGGCGGTCAGCGCCACCCGGACGTGCCGAGCCCCGCGTGGGCCGTAGAACTCGCCGGGCGCCGCCAGGATGCCGCGCTGCGCCAGCCAGGTGACGGTGTCACGGCAAGGCTGGCCGCGGGTGACCCAGAGATACAGCCCGGCCTCGGAGTGGTCGACGGTGAAACCGGCTGAACGGAACGCCGCAAGCAACACGTCGCGGCGTCGGCGGTAGCGGTCGCGCTGCTCATGCTCGTGGGGGTCGTCGTCCAGGGCGGCGACCATCGCCGCCTGCACCGGTGTGGGCATCATCATCCCGGCGTGTTTGCGCACCGCCAGCAGCTCGGCGACCAGAGCCTGGTCCCCGGCGACGAAGCCGGCCCGGTAACCGGCCAGCGAAGAGCTCTTGGACAGCGAGTGCACCGCCAGCAGACCGGTGTGGTCACCGTCGCAGACCGAGGGATGCAGGATCGACACCGGCTCGGCGTCCCAACCCAGGCCCAGGTAGCACTCGTCAGAGGCCACCAGCGCGCCGCGCTCTCGAGCCCAACCGACGACTTTACGCAAATGATCGACGCCCAGCACCTGCCCGGTCGGATTGCTCGGCGAGTTCACATAGACCAACGCGGGCGATTGCGGACCGAGCTGGGTCAGCGAATCGGCGTAGAGCACCCGAGTTCCGGCCAGCCGGGCACCGACGTCGTAGGTGGGGTAGGCGAGCTCGGGCACCACCACCAGGCTGTCGGCGCCTAAGCCCAGCAGCGTCGGCAGCCACGCGATGAGCTCTTTGGTGCCGATCACCGGCAGCACCGCCGCCCCGGTCAACGCGGTCACGCCGTAGCGACGCTCCAGCGCAGCGACGGCCGATTGGCGAAGTTCCGGGGTGCCCGCAGTGGTGGGGTATCCCGGTGCGCCGCTGGCTGCGGCGAGCGCGTCGCGGATCACCGGCGCCACCGGGTCGACCGGCGTGCCGACGGATAGGTCGACGATGCCGTCCCGGTGCGACGCGGCCAGCGCCGTCGCATCGGCCAGGGTGTCCCAGGGGAACACCGGCAACAGAGCTGACACGGCCGACGCTGGCCGGCGGTTCACCAGGGTGCTCAGTCGCCCTCACCTTGCGGCGGCAGATCCTTGACGACCTGGGGGTCGTTCTCGGTCAAGCCGACTTTGGCCGCGCCACCGGGCGATCCCAGTTCAGCGAAGAAGTCCGCATTGATCTGCGTGTACTGATTCCACTGCTCGGGCACATCGTCCTCGTAGTAGATCGCCTCGACCGGGCAGACGGGCTCGCAGGCGCCACAGTCCACGCATTCGTCGGGGTGTATGTAGAGCATCCGTGCGCCCTCATAGATGCAGTCGACCGGGCATTCCTCGATACATGCCTTGTCCTTGATGTCGACGCAGGGTTCGGCGATCGTGTACGTCACGAAGGTCTCCTCCATGTGTGTCCGTGGCCCGGGGAAGTACGCCCGGATTGGTGGTTTTGCTTCCCGGGGGTGAAGGTCCGTTGATTACTGACACTAGACGTTGCACATACAACGCAACTACCGGGGCGGCTATGCGCGCTAGCGCAGCGCAACTAGTTGCATAGCGCCACGGCGGTGCTTATCCTGCGCGGGTGGCACTACCGCACGCGATCCTGGTGTCGTTGTGCGAACAGTCCGGCTCCGGCTACGAGCTCGCACGCCGGTTCAACCGCTCGATCGGCTATTTCTGGAGCGCCACCCATCAGCAGATCTACCGCACGCTGCGGGCGATGGAAGACGACGGCTGGGTCGTCGCGACTCTCGTCATCCAGCGCGGCCGACCGGACAAGAAGGTCTACACCGCCTCCGACGCCGGCCGCGCCGAACTGGCCCGCTGGATCGCCGAGCCGATGAGCGGACGCGGCGGAGCGCTCAGCGATACCCGCGCCCGTGACGTGGCCGTCAAGCTGCGCGGCGCCGCTTACGGCGACACGGCTGCGCTGCGCACGCAGATTTCTGCGCTGCGCGCCGAACGTGCCCAGTCGTTATGCGTATCACCCGCTTTCGGTGAGCGCGTCGTCGATCAAGGCCACGATCAACCCGTTTCGCCCGCGTCGGCTCTCGTCACGCGGGGTGCAGAGCACGATCGACGACTTCGTGCGCTGCGCGCAGCTCGCCCGCGATGCCGGCTACGACGGCGTCGAAATCATGGGCAGTGAAGGCTATTTGATCAACCAGTTCCTGGCGCCGCGTACCAATAAGCGCAACGACGCCTGGGGCGGTACGCCGGAGAAACGCCGCCGCTTCCCGGTCGAGATCATCCGCCGCACCCGGGCGGCGGTCGGATCCGACTTCATCAACGTAATCGTCGTCACGCAGCTCGCTGACCGGTGTCAAGGTGGCGTGCTCGCGGTGCCACGGGTACTGGTTGTGCAGCACCATCGACCAGCGGTGCAGCGCCTCCAATTCGGGGATCTCCTCGTAGCAGTCGATGATCTCGGCGTAGCTGAAGCGGGGGAAGTCGGGATCGTATTCCTGCAGCCGTAGCGTCTGATTGGCCCGGTCAGAACACAACTCGGCGACCGTGGGAATGACGGCCGACAGTTTGGTGGCGTGGCTGCGACGATGGCTGAACACGTCGAAGAGAATTTTATAGATTCGGTCCTCGGTCTCCGCGTCCCACCGCGCGGCCAGTTTGGGATAGGTGTCCCGCACCGCCGAAACCTTGGTCTCCCGGTCCCGCCAAGGTGTCTGTATCGGCACGAACACGTCGTCGCGACGACGCGGCAGGTCGGCCCACCGGGTCGGTTGGACCTCGTACATGGTGATGACGAACCTGTTGGCCCAGAACAGGTTCAGCGCCATGTCGCGCATCAACCCGAACTTGGTCCGGTACCGCCCGGCCGCGATGCGATCGAAGATGTCGGTCCCCGTCGGCGCCTTGGCGCCGAAGTCGCGCTCGACGACGCCGTCCAGCTGCTGCAAGGTGTTGAGCGTCGAAAAGTCAAGCTCTGGAAAGCAATTGGCGGGAAAGACGATTTTACCGTGCCGGTTTACTTCCATGTCACGCATTGTCGCTCGCCTCCTCAGCAACGGGTGAAATCGTTATTACCGGAAAGCCGGCGGGCGGCGCGGAGGCGCTGCTGCAGAAGACAGATGTGCATACCGCCTTCGATTGGCCATACCTGCACCCTATAGGCGGCCCGCCATGAGACCACCCGTGATTTTTCCGTTCCGGCCTGGCCTTAAGGAGACGCCTTCGGCTTTGGTGTCGATCTCGGCTTGGTCGCGATGGTAGGTGAAGCTGGTGTCGGTAATTGTGGTGTGAAAGTGCTTGCCCATCTTGTATTTCGCCAGGGCCTTGCGATCGCTTTGGCGATCCGGGGGGGGCGCGCAGCGCGCTAATCCGCCCGTAGTCGATGGCGGCACCGGAATCGTCGCTCAGCTCGTGCAGCGTCGATGCGCGCGGAGGTGATCATGCCGGGAGCCGCGGGAACGCCCACCTTCTTTGGTGCTGTGAGTCGTGGGTGTTGTGGTAGCTGGGGTGGAATCCGCACCTTCGGGTGGGGTTTTCACCTGCCGTCTTGTTACTTCACGGCTTCGCGAGCGGCCTTGATGTAGAAGCTGCTGAGGTCTTGGACGAAGTTCGCATGGGTGTTCGCCAGGGCGCTTACGCAGTCGAGTTGGCTGTGGCTGGCCAGGGACTTTTCGAAGTCGGCCATGTTCTGCAGCGTCTTCTCGTAGGTGTCGAGCGAGGCCTGACCGGATTCGCTGGGGTCCCCTCCACCCACGGCAATGTGCCATCGGCAGCCGGGCGTGCGCATCCTCGACTAGTGTTAATGAAGACCGCGCCGGAAGCTGCTGTCCGGCAACGGATCTCCTATATATCGCCGCTGTGAGCGGCGCGACTTCAGTGAGCTGTCCAGCCGCCGTCAATGCATAGCGACGCACCGGTGATCAGAGCAGCCTGCTCGGAGCAGAGATAGGCTGCCAGCTCGGCAACTTCGTCTACCTCGACGAGCCGCTTTATCGCACTTTCAGCAAGCATGACCTGGTTGATAACGTCGGATTCGGGAATTCCTCGACTCGCGGCTTGGGCTGCGATCTGTTTCTCCACCAGCGGTGTGCGAACATACCCTGGGTTGATGCAGTTCGATGTGACGCCTTTCGGGCCACCCTCCAATGCCGCCACCTTCGACAATCCCTCAAGCCCGTGCTTGGCGGCGACATACCCGCACTTAAACGGTGAGGCGCGCAACCCGTGCGCCGACGAAATGTTGATAATGCGGCCGTATCCAGCAGCGTACATCCGTGGAAGTGAGCGTTGGATCAATCGAAACGGAGCTTCTATCATCAGCCGCAGCAGCGCGGCGAACTTGTCGGGTGGAAACTCCTCGATCGGTGCGATGTGTTGAAAACCGGCATTGTTGACGACGATTTCTGCAGTTACGTCGAGTTCGTCGAGCACCCGAGGGTCAGTCAAGTCGGCCGCACGGGCGGTACCACCGATAGCCTGCGCTGTGGACATCGCCACGTTTTCGTCGAGGTCGATCACCGTTACCGCCGCTCCTGCCCGAGCCAACCTGACTGCACAGGCGCGGCCGATACCGCTGCCACCACCGGTGACCACTGCCGTGCGTCCGGTCAAATCGACACCTGCGGCCGCCATTGCGGCGGTGCGACTTTGTTCAGTGGTTTGTTCGGGCATGATGATCCGACGCGAAGGTTGGTTACGACCGACGCGCGATGTCCGCGAAGACCGCCGCCCAGTGCTCGTCGAGCGCATGGCGACCCATGAACAAGCCCAGATGTCCGGCTGAAGCAAGCCGGCGAGTGACGTCGTGGGGGTCGGTCGACACGTGCTTTTCAAGGGCCCAAACCTGTTCGGCCGGCGTGATGTGGTCGCGGTCGCCGGCGATCAAATAAATCGGACATCGAATGCGGCCAAGATCTACCCTTTCCCCGGCCACCCGCAGCGTTCCCCCGGCAAGCTCGTTGCGGACAAACAGGTGCTTCACGATCCACAGATAGAACGCGCCGCTGATGTCCTGCGTGTGCTCGAACCAGTCAGCGAATTTGGCGTAACGGGCGAGCTCGTCCTCGCGGGGCGCGTTACCGAGCAGCTGGGCCAGCCGCTCGAACTGACCGGCGGGCTCCATCGACTTGAACCCGGCAAGCTGGTAGCGGCCCGGCCAGATTCCGCCATTCACGGCGACCATCATTCGGTGGGCGGGAATGTCGAAATTCAGGCTCGACAACGCGAGCCACTGCTGTAACTGCGGTTTTCCGCGTTTCGTGTCGATCGGTGCACCGGCAACGGCCAGTGTGTGCACCTTCTTGGGGTGCATCGCTGCGAAGATGGTGCCGAGCCATCCACCCTGGCAGTCACCCACCAGGTTGACCCGTCCCCCAAGCTGGTCAATCGCTTCGGAGATGACCGCCAGGTAGTCCTCGACGGCCGTATTTCTTGTTCCGTGAGTTGCACCGATCCAATCCAGCGAAGCCACTCTGCCGATTCCGGCTGATTGGACCGTTTGGATCTGGCTCTGCCCATCAGCAAAGTCGACGATGCACGAATCGTGGCCGGCTTGCGGCGGTAGCACCAGAACCGGCACGCCCCGCGACCGCGGATTGATGCTGAAATCCCGCAGCCGCGCGATCGGCCACACCCGGACGATGTTGTGCGCCGTCGACCATGTCGGTGGTTTCCGCTCGAAAGCCGACCGCGTCCAGCGGTTGAACGTATCAAGCAGATCGGCCGGGGTCGCGCCCTGCTCGGCCATAGAACTCGTGAAGCGCGCGGCCCCGACCGCCGCTGCGCTGTACACCTGCGCAGGCGCCCTCATGTAGGTGCTGACGATGCCGCCATCCGCCAGACTGTCTTGCAGCGTTCGGTGTAGCGTCATCAGATCAACGTAGCTTGTCGGTTGAAAGTGCGCGGGCGTGATCCGGCCCGCTGACAGCGTCGGCGGTGACATAGGCCACCCTGACGCGACCTTTGATGACGCTCCTCGATGAGCAGGTGCACACCCAAAGATGCGATACAAGACCTACGACGTTCCGGTCGATGGCGGCAATCTGAAGATCGGCAGATGGGGTGATGGCGGTGAGGTAGTCCTCGCCGCACACGGTATCACCGGAAACCACCTCCACTTCGCCGCGCTCGCCGATCAACTCATCCCCGACTTCACGGTGGTTGCACCGGACCTACGCGGGCGAGGTCGCAGCAGTCAAATCGTCGGGCCGTTCTCAGTGACGGCCCACGCCGATGACCTCGTCTCGGTGCTCAACTTTCTCGGGATCGAGAAGGCCACCGTCGTCGGGCACTCGATGGGCGCTTTCGTCGCAATCCTCTGCGCTGACCGCTACCCGGATCGGGTGCGAAACCTGGTACTAGTCGACGGTGGTATCCCACTGGAGATCGGGACGATTGCCCGGCTGCCGGTCGATCAACGGCTTGCCTGCCTGATCGGACCCGCGCTCGACCGCCTACGCCTGACGTTCGATTCCGTGGCGAGCTATCTCGATTATTGGCGGCGGCACCCGGCGCTCGTCGACGCCTGGAACACACACATCGAAAAGGCAATGGTGTACGACCTCGGTGGCCAGCCTCCGACACTGCGGTCAACGGTGCGTGAGGACGCGGTCATCGCAGACGCAGAAAGCGAGTTCGACCGTGACCAATTCGATCGTGCCCTGAAACGACTGACGGTGCCGGCAACCCTTCTGCGTGCGGAGCGCGGAGTCCTGAACCAGACTTCGCCGCTCTACCCCGAAAGCACCATCAAGATCTGGCTTGGTGCGGTGCCGGCACTGCGCAGCGTGACCATCCCGACAGTGAACCACTACACGATCTTGCTGACCAAACGTGGCGTCGAAGCGGTGTCAGACACCCTCGAACGATCGCGGCGATGACGTGGCGGGCAGAGCTTTAGCGAGATTCCGGTGTGGCTGCCTTCTGTGCCCCTACGATTGATCAGGTACAAGCGGAACCATCAAGCAAGGCAGTGTATTGGCGTACCGATCGGTCACATCCGTTGATGGCACGCGTCTGCGGGCGTGGGATAACGATGGCCACGGAATTCCCGTGCTGATCTCCAACGGGCTTGGCACTCCGCACGATGCGTGGCCGGCTATCAACCGGAGCACCGACACCTATTGGGTGATGACGTGGGATCATCGCGGTCTCGGCGGATCGGAACGCCCCTCCGACGAGTCGCGGATCAACATCTCGGACCACACCGACGACTTGTTCGCGGTGATGGACTCCTACGGCATCGAACGGTCGGTGGTCATCGGGTTCCACAAATCGCAGGAACGTCAACTTGAAGGCGGCAAGCAGCCTGCGCGCGGGGCTGTGCATGCACGACGGATCCACCGGTGATGGATTACGTTGCTGGAGAACGAGTCCAGTTGGGCGTACGCCACCACGGTAATCTGGAGGCGTGAACAAGCAACGGCCACGTAGTGTGTTGGGCGCTCTCATTCGCCAGCAGCGTGAACTAGCCGAGCTGCCGATGCGGGAGTTCGCCAAGGTGGTGGGAATATCGAACCCATATCTCTCCCAGATCGAGCGCGGACTGCGGGCACCGTCGGACGCCGTGTTGGAGTCGATCGCCGAAACGCTCGACACCTCAGCCGACGAGCTGTACAGAATGGCGGGTTTTGTCGAACGGCCCGCCTCGTCTGATGACGAATCCGCCGACCTCGGTGCCGCCATCGAAGCTGCGATGGAACTGACGTCAGCGCAGCGGCGGGCCATGCTCGAGATCTACCGAAGTTTCCTGGACGCAAACATCGTTCGCCGCACCCGCGCCGAATAACGCCTGCGCTTCCGGTAAGCAAGTGAAAACCCCCACCGCTCCGGTGGGATTCCACTTGCGCGGTCACCCAGTCGGACTGGCTGTTGCTGGCCCTGTTGCTGGCCGCAGCCTGTTTACGTACAGCCCAATAGTTCGTAGGTCCTATTTCGGGGTTGCGCGGAGCGCATACGCTGGTCGGAGCCTTGGAGAGGCGCTCGAACGGCGAATTCCTGTAGGCACACGAGCTCGGGCGTGTCGCTGGATTTCACTAGTGGATATGTGATAGCGGTGTAGGTGCGTAGCTGCGGGAGACGAAGCGGCGCAACCTAACTCGCGCCGCTTCGGCGGGGCGTGGGTGCTGGATCAACTGTGGGAGCGGTTCGGCGTCGGCGCGACGAGCTGGTCGGCTCCCTGAAGGGCAAGCCCGGGCTGCGACGGTTGTTGCGGCGCACCCCGACCGGGCGTCTGCGCATCGACCGCGCCACCGCCGCATGCGAAGCCCACTACGACGGCAAGTGGCTGCTGCGGACCTCCGTGCCCACGGACCTCCGTGCCCACGTCCAATTGTGTTGGCTGGCACTGCTTCTCATCCATGCGGAAATCCGCACCGGCGACACCTGGCGCAACCTGCGTCACGAACTTGACCGCATGCACCTGGTCACCCTCGCCACCGCGGACGGCCACCGGCGCGGGCACGCCCGTGCTATCTGCCGGGCGCTTCTTTGGTGCTGTGAGTCGTGGGTGTTGTGGTAGCTGGGGTGGAATCCGCACCTTCGGGTGGGGTTTTCACCTGCCGTCTTGTTACTTCACGGCTTCGCGAGCGGCCTTGATGTAGAAGCTGCTGAGGTCTTGGACGAAGTTCGCATGGGTGTTCGCCAGGGCGCTTACGCAGTCGAGTTGGCTGTGGCTGGCCAGGGACTTTTCGAAGTCGGCCATGTTCTGCAGCGTCTTCTCGTAGGTGTCGAGCGAGGCCTGACCGGATTCCTTGGCCAGCTGGATCAGCTTCTCGTTGAGCTCGCGGATTCGGTTAGCGGTCTCTTCGAAGGTGTTCGTGTTGTTTGCGGTTGCCATCTCAACTCCTTAGATAAGGCGGTGTATATCGGATGATTAGCAGTTTAGCTAATACGTCGCTAAACGGCAAATCAGGACTTTGAGCTGGCTGATCCTGTCCTGACTCACACGAAAAGGCCAGGCGGCGCGGGCTATCGCCAGTTCTTCGTTGGTCGGCACCACCAAAACCGTGGTCTTCGAGTCGTCGGTGGAGATCACCCGCGCTCCGCGGTCGCGGGACCGGTTGCGCTCGGGATCGACTGCGATGCCGTAGCCTTCCAGACCCGATAGCGAGTCTTCTCGCACGTTGGCCGCATTCTCGCCGACCCCGGCGGTGCAGGCGATCGCGTCGACGCGGCCCAAGACGAAGACGTACGCGCCGATGTATTTGCGCAGCCGGTGGATGTAGACGTCATAGGCCAGCTGCGCCGCCTGCGAACCGGCCTCCATCCGGGCACACAACTGGCGAAAGTCGTTGACACCGCAGAGTCCTTTGAGCCCGGAATTCCGGTTGAGCAGCTCGTCGAGCTGCTCAACGGTGGTCCCCGCGGTGCGATGAAGGTGCATCAGGATGCCGGGGTCGATGTCTCCGCAGCGGGTGCCCATCACCAGGCCTTCCAGCGGGGTCAGCCCCATCGAGGTCTCGACCGCCTCCCCGCCGCGCACCGCCGAGACCGACGCCCCGTTGCCGAGGTGCAACACGATCGTATTCAGCTGGCTCAGATCGCTGCCCAGGACCGTCGCTACCTCGCCCGGCGACGTATTCGTGCGAGGTGCCGTGGAACCCGTAGCGGCGAATACCGTAGTTTTCCGCGGTATCCCGGTGGATCGCGTACGTCGCCGCGGCGTCCGGCAGTGTGTGGAAGAACCCGGTGTCGAACACGGCGACGTGCGGTATGCCCGGAAAATCCTTGCGCGCGATTTTGATGCCGATCGCGTTCGCCGGATTGTGCAGCGGCGCCAAGTCGGAGAGCCGCTCGATCTCTGCCAGCGTCGCATCGGTGATCAGCGTCGGCTCGTGAAACAACTTCCCGCCGTGGACATCGCCCAGCTGCTCGGGGTCGCACCGGTTGGCGATAATTGCGGCGGTGCGCGCGTGCACGGCAGTTATTTCGGTCAAACACCGCTGGGCAATCTGTGAGATGGCCTGGGGGCTGCGGCTGTGGCCGTTGATGGCCAGCACCACCGGTGCCCCGAGGTTCGCCGCGATGCGCGCGTTGACGCTCAGCGCAATCGGGTTGATGATGTCGGTGTAGTCGCTTCCGATGACGAGCACGGCATCGCATTGGTGGGCGACCTCGTGATATTTCGCGACGATCTCGCTCAGCGCGGCCTCGGGATCTTCGTGCACCTGTTCATAGGTCACTCCCAGGCACTGGCCGTAGTCGTCGAGGGTGGCGGTGGCGTGCTCGAGCATCAGCTCGAGGAGGTCGTCAGCTTTATCGGTGGACCGCACGATCGGCCGGAATACCCCTACCCGCGCGGCCGACGCGGCCAGTAGGTGCAATAGTCCCAAAGCGATGGCGGACTTGCCGGTGTCGGCCTCCGCGGATGCGATGTAGATGCTCGACGTACCGGTGGGCGCGGGGGAGAGATTGGGTTCGGCCATAGTATCGGTTATATCTCTCGCACATAACGCCCTGGTGCAGGATCCCCGGCGGGATGGGCGCGGCTGCCGAGGCTGTCGGGCGCGGGCACAGGTTCTCCCGAGCGCGCGGTCAGCCACTGCGCCCAGTGCGGCCACCATGAGCCGTCGTGCCCGGTGGCGCCGGCCAGCCAGGCGTCGGCGTCGGGACCCGCTGCGGGGCCGGCGTGATAACTGGCGCGCGGTTTGCCGGGCGGGTTGACGATCGTCTGGATGTGCCCGATGGAGGTCACCACCACCTCGCTGGCGCCGCCGAGCAGATGACTGGTCAGGTAGCAGGGCCTCCACGGGGTGATGTGGTCGGTGTGCCCGGCCACGATGTAGTTGTCGCAATCGACCTTCGACAGGTCGATCGGGGTGCCAGCATCGTCAGCGCGCCCGTGCTGGCGGCGTTGGTGGCATACAGTTCGATGAAGTCATGGTCGAACGCGGCGGGGAGGTTCGTCGAATCGGCGTTCCACGCAGGGATGTCGAACGCCGGCGGGTCCTCGCCCATCAGCCAGTTGTTGACCACATAGTTGAAGATGAGCTCGTTAGGCCGCATCCAGGCGAAGTTCGCCGCCATGGTCTTCTGGTCGTAGAGCCGTTTCGCGGCAGCGTCCTTGCTCAGCTGCCGGCGCGCCCGCTCGGTGGACAGCGCCAAGATCAGGCTGGGTTCGCTGGTGTCGACCATGGTGATCATGAACGCGGCCGCGTGTACGCCGCTTGGCCGGCCGCGGCAAGGTGTCCCAGCATCAGCGCGGTCGTCAATCCGCCGGCGCAGGCTCCCAGCACGTTCGCGTCGTCGGCGCCGCTGATTTCGTGCACGATGTCCAGGGCCCGCAGTTGGGCGGCGACGTAGTCGGCCATGCTCCATCCGCCGTGCTCCGGACGTGGGTTGCGCCAGACGATCGTGAAAAACGAGATTCCTTGCGCGATGGTGTATTCCACCAGACTTCTCCCAGGCGCCAGGTCGAGGAAGTAGTGCTTGTTCACTTCTGGCGGCACCATCAGCAGCGGCCGGGAATACACCGTGGACGTCGTCGGAGAGTATTGCAGGAGTTCGAACATCTCCTCGCGGTACACGACGGCGCCTGGTGTCGCGGCCAGGTTCTCGCCGACGACGAAGCCGCTGGTGTCGACCTGTGCGGGCATGCCGCGATTGAGGATCAGGTCGCCGACGAAGTTCCGGGCGCCGCGCAGCAGACTCGCTCCGCCCGTCTCGAAGGCGCGTTTCATCGCTGCGGGGTTGCCGGGCAACAGATCGGTCGGCGCGGTCAGCGCGGTCAACATGTTCGTCGCGTACCGCACGCGGGAACGTTCACGCTCGTGCAGGTCCGCGTCCTCGACCAGCCTGCCGACCGTCTCACACCAGGCCAGGTAGACCTAGGCCAACCGGTTGTACAACGGGTTGTCCCGCCAGGCCGGATCACTGAACCGCTGGTCCTTCGCCGGCAGCTGCCGGTCACCGATTCCGACAGCGATCCGGACCCACTCGACCAGCAGTGGCAAAGTCTCCCGCGCCAGCAGCCAGGGACTGGCGATCTCCCGCAGCGCACTCAGCAGGTCATACGGATCGGCGCGGCCCAACGCCTCCGCGCCACCCGCAGCTGTGTCCACCAATTCGGCATCCACAATGTCGCCGCCTTCTGTTACGAAGTTGTCGGGAAAGTCCGCGATCGAGGAGAACCGATCCGCTTCGTCGACGCTGCTTCTCACATGTCGAGGCCGCCGTTGACCCCCCACACCTGGCCGGTGATGTAGGAGGACGCGTCGGCGGCGAGGAAGTGCACCACCCGGGCGATCTCTTCGGGTCGCCCAAGGCGGCCAACCGGAATCTGGCCCTTGATCTTCTCGAGCACCTTCGCGGGCATCGCCGCGACCATCTCGGTGGCGATGAAACCAGGGGTCACGGTGTTGACGGTCAGCCCGATCCCGTCCTCGGTGTTCTTGCCGGCCCTGGCCAGCTGGAACGCGGCCTCCTTGGCCAGGGTCTTGGTCAATCCGAACAGCCCCGACTTCGAGGCCGAATAGTTGGCCTGCCCGACGTTGCCGGTTTCGCCGACGACGGAAGAGACGTTGATGATCCGGCCGCTGCCCCGCTCGACCATGTGCGCCAGCGCGGCCTGGGCCATGAAGAACGCCCCGGACAGGTTCACCGCCAGCACGGTGTACCAGTCCTCGTCGGTCATCTTGGCCACCGTCTTGTCGATGGTGATGCCGGCGTTGTTGACCAGGATGTCGAGCCGTCCGTGCTGCTCGAGGACCTCACCGACAGTGCGCCGGCAATCCTCGGCAGATGCCACGTTGCCGTGGTACAGGCTGGGCCGCACCCCTAGCAGTTCCTCGTAGTCGTCAGCAAATGCCTTGGCGCGCTCGACGTTATGACCGTAGCCTGCCGCTACTGTCGCGTGCTGGTTGCCCAGGCTCTTGCAGATCGCCGCGCCGATGCCGCGAGTGCCGCCGGTCACGAAAGCAACTCGGCCGCGCAGCTTCTCGCCGCCGCCACGCCACGAGGCGTCCTGCTGCTCGGCGTCCAAAGTGGTCATGGCACATCACCTTTCACTAACCGTTTCCTATCTGTCGCTGGTTTGTCATTGACGCCAGCTACTGCTTGGGTACCCGCACCACCAGCGCGTCGCCCTGGCCGCCGCCGCCGCACAGCGAGGCTGCGCCCACCCCGCCGCCGCGGCGCTTGAGCGCGAGCGCCAGGTGCAGCACCAGCCGCGCACCGGACATACCCAGCGGATGTCCCATCGCGATCGCCCCGCCGTCGACGTTGACCTTTTCCTCGTCGATCTTCAGCTCACGCATCGACTGGATCGCCACGGCGGCAAAGGCTTCGTTGATCTCGGCCAGATCCAGGTCCGCCACCGAAAGTCCCTCGCGGCGTAGCGCAAGCAGGGTGGCGTTGGCGGGCTGCGACTGCAGTGTGGAGTCTGGCCCGGCCACCGTGCCGTGCGCGCCGATCTCGGCCAGCCACGGCAGGCCCAGTTCCTCGGCCTTGGCCCGGCTGGTCACCACGACCGCGCACGCAGCGTCGGAGATTTGCGAGGCCGAGCCGGCAGTGATGGTGCCGTCGGGGGCGAAGGCCGGACGCAGTTTGGCCAGCGACTCCACGGTGGTCTCGGGGCGCACGCCCTCATCGGTGTCGACCACCAGCGGATCGCCCCGCCGCTGCGGTATCTGCACTGGAGCAATCTCCTCGGCGAAGCGGCCCTCCTTCTGCGCGGCCGCCGCCAGCTGGTGCGAACGGGCCGCGAACGCGTCCTGCTGCTCGCGGGTGATGCCCAGCCGCGGGTTCTGCTTGTCGGTCAGCGCGCCCATCGCGTCATTGGTGAAACTGTCCCACAGCCCGTCGTAAGCCATCGAGTCCACCAGCTTCGCGTCGCCGTACTTGAAGCCCTCCCGTGACTTCGGCAGCAGGTGTGGTGCGTTGGTCATCGACTCCATGCCACCGGCGACCACGATGTCGAACTCGCCGGCGCGGATCAGGTGGTCGGCCAGGGCGATCGCATCCAGCCCGGACAGGCAGACTTTGTTGATCGTCAGCGCGGGCACCGTCATCGGGATCCCCGCCTTGACCGCGGCCTGGCGAGCGGGGATCTGCCCCTCACCGGCCTGCAGCACCTGCCCCATGATCACGTACTGCACGCGGTCGGCTGGTACTCCGGAGCGCTCCAGCGCCGCCTGGATCGCCAGGGCGCCCAGCTCGACGCCGGTGAATCCTTTCAGTGCGCCGAGTAACCGCCCGATGGGGGTGCGAGCCCCCGCAACAATGACCGAACCGGGTGGATCGAAATGAGTTGTCATCTGCTGCTCCTTGGGTTTTCCGTGCGGCCGGTGAGTGGTCGCCAGTGTCTCACGATAAAACCCACACCGTTGCATTGAGGTTTTCTCAGTAGTGTCCCCTTTGCAGGGTTGATAGTACGACCGCGGCTGCGACGATCTGGCCGATTCTGTTCGGGCACAGGCGGACTCGGCGAAGGCATCGCCAGCGTCCCTTTGAGTTCGGCGTTGGCGCGTTCCCCGATCGCCGGTACCGCGGTGAGCAATGTGTTGTAGCTGCGGTTCGCGACGTCGAGGTCACGGCCCTTGACCGGGGTATGCACCCCGATCCCGGAACCTTCGTATCCCTGGTCCGCCAACGTCGGTAATCCCTCGCCGGCCGCTTTGTACAGCACGCCCAGGCAGTGCATGCGAGCGGCGGTGATGTCGTGCGTGCTGCCCGGCTCGACCTCGCTGGACCACACCGGGAACCCAGCGGGGTCGGCCAGTATCTGCACGTTGCCGCCCTGAGTCTTGTGCTTGCCCGAGTACCACCGGTGATGGCCGACCTCGGTGCGCTCGTTCACCCGGTCGATCTCGACCAGCGTCGCGTCCAGCGTGACGTGCGACCAGCCTTCCCGCTTCGCCTGGTCGAGCACGTCGTGCAGGTCAGGAGCCTGCTCGGCGATCACGTCGATCGGCTCGTGCAGATACCGGTAGGAGGTGGAGATCGGCAGCCCGGCCTCCAACGCAAGCAGCCGGATCGGGGGATATCGGCAAGAAGGACCTCAAGGCGTGCGGGCGCCCAGCCCGAAGGGCAAGCGGTCTCGCCGCCAGGAGATCCGCACGTTCGCCACGACCACCAATGCGCCGCTGGAGCTGCGGGACTGGCTGGTCGCCGAGCAGGTCAGCCTGGTGGTGATGGAAGGGACCGGAGATTACCGGCAGGGCGCGTTCTACCTGCTAGCTTAGCTAGACGCTAAGCGTGCCATCAAGCAAGGCACCGAGCTGGCGGCGCGGCTATAGCGGGGTTGACTGCGGTGCAATGGCAACTAGTCACGTCGACCGCCTCCCCTTCGACAGCGCGTCTACGCCGCGAGCATGCACAGACTGTCACAGTTGGCGGCGTGTCGGCGTACAAACACGCACGCTCGCGGAAATGGGGGGACTCTACGCTGCGAGCGGGCTGTACGTCGTGGTGCGCTGGCGGGCCGGGCGGCCGATGCCCTCCGCGATCGCGATCAATTCCGCCGCGGTCTTGGCCGATCCATGTTCGGAGCCGGCCATCCGCGAAATGGTCTCCTCCATCAGCGTGCCGCCCAAATCGTCCGCCCCGCCGTTGAGCATCACCTGTGTGCGCTCGACGCCGAGCTTGACCCAACTGGTTTGGATATGAGAAATCCTGCCGTGCAACATGATTCGTGCCAGCGCGTGCACGGCGCGGTTGTCGCGGTGGCTGGGCCCCGGCCGCGCCGCACCGGCGAGGTACAACGGCGAGTTCTGGTGCACGAACGGCAGCGGCACGAACTCGGTGAAACCCCCAGTGCGATCCTGGATGCCGCGCAACACGTTGAGGTGTCCGACCCAGTGCCGGGGGTTGTCGACGTGCCCATACATCATCGTCGAGGATGACCGCAGTCCGACCTCGTGCGCTGTCGTCACGATCTCGATCCACATCGAGGTGGGCAGCTTGCCCTTGGTCAGCACCCAGCGGACCTCGTCGTCGAGGATCTCAGCGGCGGTGCCGGGGATGGTGTCCAGTCCCGCCTCGCGCAGGCTGGTCAGCCAATCGCGAATACTCAAGCCGCTCTTGGTCACACCGCTGGCGATCTCCATCGGCGAGAACGCGTGTACGTGCATAGACGGCACCCGCGCCTTGACGGCGCGCACCAGGTCGGCGTAGCCGGTGACCGGCAGCTCGGGATCGATACCACCTTGCATACATACCTCGGTGGCACCGGCGACGTGGGCCTCCCACGCACGCTCGGCGACCTCGGCCGTCGACAGCGAGTAAGCATCGGCGTCGCCCTTGCGCTGAGCAAAGGCGCAGAACCGGCAGCCGGTGTAGCAGATGTTGGTGAAGTTGATGTTGCGATTGACCACGAATGTCACGTCGTCACCCACCACGTCGTGGCGCAACGAATCTGCCAGCGCGGCAACAGCATCCAGCGCCGGACCGTCGACGGTGGCCAATGTCAGATACACGGCGTCGGTGCAACCGGCCGGATCACGTTCAGCAGCGCGCAAGGCTGCGCGGACATCAGTGTCAATGCGCTCGGGCACCCGGGCCGCCAACTCGTGCACCTTGGAGCGGATCGAGTCCCAGTCCCCGAATGCGCTGTCCAAGTCGCTACGGGCCTCGGCGTTGCGACCTTCGGTGTCGACGGCCGCGTTCAAGTCCACCCGGCCGGACGACAGCACCTCGTCCGGCTCCTGCCACGGCATGCCCACCGGACGCACGTCGCGGGCCAGCCCGGTGGCCGGATCGGCCAGCGCTGCGACGTGGCCGCGGACCCGCGGGTCGATCCAGGCTGCCCCGGCCAGTACATATTTGGGCTGTGCGGTCAGCCGCTCCACGAGGTCGTAGCCCGCCGCTTCGGTGACGGCGCCGAGCTCGTCGAGTGCCGGCCACGGCCGCTCGGGGTTGACGTGATCGGGTGTCAGCGGGGAGACGCCGCCCCAGTCGTCGACACCCGCGGCGACCAGCGCCAGACACTCGTCGGCCGACACCAAGTTCGGCGGCGCCTGGATGCGCATGCCCGGACCGAGCACCAGGCGGGCCACCGCCACCGTGGCCAGGAAGTCGTCGATACCGGCGTCCGGAGTAGACGCCATCGCGGTGTGTTCCTTGGCGCGGAAGTTCTGCACGATGACTTCCTGGACGTGCCCGAACTCCTTGTGCGACTTACGAATAGCATGCAGTGTCTCGGCACGCTCGGGCAGCGTCTCGCCGATGCCGACGAGCAGACCGGTAGTGAACGGTATGGATAACCGGCCCGCGTCGGTCAGCGTGCGCAGCCGAACCGCCGGATCTTTGTCGGGGCTGCCGTAATGCGCCAGGCCCTTCGTCTCGAACAGCCGCCGCGACGTCGTCTCCAGCATCATTCCCATCGACGGCGCCACCGGCTTGCACCGCGACAACTCCGACCAGCTCATCACGCCGGGGTTCAGGTGCGGCAACAACCCGGTTTCCTCCAGCACCCGGATCGCCATCGCTCGCACATAGGACAACGTGGAGTCGTAGCCGCGCTCGTCCAGCCACTCCCGCGCCTCCGGCCACCGATCCTCGGGCCGATCACCGAGAGTGAATAACGCTTCCTTGCAACCGAGTTCGCCGCCGCGGCGGGCGATGTCGAGGATTTCGTCGGGTTCTAAAAACATCCCCGCGCCCTGGGCACGCAACTTGGGCGGCACCGTGACAAACGTGCAGTAGTGGCAGGTGTCGCGGCATAGACGGGTCACCGGGATGAACACCTTGCGCGAGTAGCTGATAGGCAGCCGGCCACCAGCGCCACGCCGTCCGGCCGATTCCAGGCCGGCATCGCGTACCCGCGCCGCGCTGTGACACAGATCTTCAAGGTCATCACCGCGGGCGGCCATCGCGACGGCCGCCTCGTCAACATTCAGCGCCGCCCCGTCGCGGGCGCGCCGCAACACCCGGCGCGTCGCGGAGGCACTCGGCGACGGCGGCAGCGACGGGGTGGGCAGTAGCGTCGGCTCTTGCCCCAGGGTCAGTGGCACGGTGGTGTAACTTCCGCCCGGCTGGATTTCATCCACGCACCCCACCCGTGTCCAACCCCGACGCGTGCCATGTGCGCAACAGTAGCGTCCAGCTCCCGTCAGCGGGCGCCTGGCTCTTGGCGGCGCCACAGCACCCACCCCGGCGGCAACACGCCCGCCGCGAGCAGCAGCAACGGGCCGTAGGCCATCACTCCGGGCCCACCGAATAGAACATCGCCGCCCGGACCTCCACCGCACATCGCGAGGACGGTCAGCAGCCACGTCCACAACGGCAACGCCGCCATTCTCGCTGATGTGGCCCATCGCCCGGCAGCCCAAACCAGGGCCGCGTTGACCAGACCGCTGACCAACGCGCTGATCGGAAATGGAATTGAACCGATATAGGCCGGCAGCAGCAGGGCACCGGCCACTGCGGAGAGAATCCCGTCGACGGCGAGTAACGCCAGGATGACGAATCGAATCGCTGGATCCGTTACGACGATGTCGTCAACGCGCGCGACGCGCGGCTTGGTCGCGGTCAGGTCGGGACGCTGTCCAACTGCGACACGTTAGACATGAGCACCCACTGGAAGCTGTCCAGTCGGTCCCGCCAGTGTTGTTCGTTCTGGTCCAAATCCGGATCCATGACTCTTCCTTTTTGGTCCTCGCGGGCTCGCCTGCTCCGAAGCCTACCGCGCGACGGGGTTGGTGAGGTCGAGTCCGGCGAGTAGATCGGTCTCCCAGCCGCGCCCATCGCGGTCTCCCGCGACGCCGGCAGCCAGGATGTAGTGCTCCTGCGTGACGATGGGCAGGGCGAAGTTATTCGACAACGCGAACGCCCGGCCGGTCGGGCCGACGGTCAACTGGGTGGCGTGCGCGGCCAGCGCCGCCTGCTTGGCCGGCAGCGCGTCCGGGTCGTCGATCACGGCGTCGATCTCTTCATCGGGGTAGCCGAGTTCCTGAAAAGCGGAGTAGTCGCCGCCGGACGGCGGAATCACCCACTCGGACCGCATGTCGGCGGGGCCGAGCGCCTCCCAGCCTGCGGCGAATGCGCTTCTGGCGATGACCGTCCAGTACAGCTTCGGCGCCGACCACCGCGCGCCCGGGTAGTCGTCGGCCCCGGCCGCGGCCACTGCTGCTGTGGCGACGACATGGGCCTGCACATGGTCGGGATGTCCGTATCCGCCGTTGGGGTCGTAGGTCACCACGACATGCGGCCGCAAGGTGCGAATGAGCGCGACCAGCGCGCCGACGGCTTCGCGGTCATCGGCATCGCAGAACCGTTCGTTGCCGAGCCGCGGTTCGGTGCCGGCCATGCCCGAATCACGCCAGCGGCCCGGACCGCCCAGGAAGATCGGCGCGGGCACACCCAGGGCTTGCAGCGCCGCGGTGAGTTCGCCGATGCGGTAGCCGCCGAGTTGGTCGGCGCGGTCGGCGGCCAGCTGTGCCCAACGGTCGCCGACGACCTCGCCCTCTTCGCCGAGGGTGCAGGTGACGACATGCACCTGCGCCCCGCGGGCGACGTAATGGGCGATGGTGGCGCCGTTGGTGATGGTCTCGTCGTCCGGATGGGCGTGGACGAACAACAGCCGTGGCGTCTCCTGCATGGAGCCACCATACCGGTGTGAACGCAGCTGGCTACTATCAACGGATGCCACCGCAGACCGCTCGCACTCGCCGCCGCGGCAAGGAGCTCGAGGACGCGCTCTACGACGCGACGCTGGCCGAACTTGCTGTCGCCGGCTACGGGGGCCTGACCATGGAAGGAATCGCGGCGCGAGCCCGGACCGGCAAGGCCGCGTTGTACCGTCGCTGGACCTGCAAGCACGACCTGGTCCAGTCGGCGCTGCGTTACGCGCTGCCGGCGCTGCCAGAGCCCCGCACCGACCGGTCGGCGCGGGAGAATCTGCTGGCCGTCTTCACCGCGCACTGCGACATACTTTCCGGCAAGACCGCGTTCCCCAGTCTGGCCATCATGAACCAGCTTCTGCACGAGCCGGAATTGCGTGCGATCTTCGCCGACGCCGTTGTGGCGCCCCGCCTGGCGATCACCGAATCGATTCTGCAGGCCGGCGTGGCCAACGGCGAGATCAACGCCGCCGCGCTCACGCCCTACACCGCGCGCGTCGGCCCGGCGTTGATCTACCAGCAAGTGCTGCTCACCGGAGCCCCGCCGAACAAGCGCCAATTGGAGCACATCGTCGACACCGTGATCACGCTTACTGCGCGGTTTTGACCCACTGTCCGGCGCCGCCGACGATGCCGACCAGTACCGATCCCGAAAGGCTCACACCCAGAACGCTGGGGCCGACGGCCACGATGGTGGTGTCCTGCAGAATCGGCAGCACGGCCGACATGTTCCACAGCCGCGGCTCCACTTCGTTGATGACGTCGTTGAGGTTCGCGGTGCCGGCCAGCGCGGCGTCGATGTCCGTCTGAATGCTGTGATCGCAGATGCCGGTGAGGTTGGATGGGGCCTGCACCAACGCCCCGGGTTCCTGCGCCTGGCGGGGTGCGGCCGAGGTAGGCGCCGTGGCGGTGGTCGCCGGAGTCGCTCGGCCCGCGACAGCGGGACCGGATGAGGCCGTCGGCGCCACCGCCGTCGACACCGCCGTCGCCTCCAGCGCAGGACAGCCGTAGCGGGACGCCAGCAGCGTGGCCAGGTTTCCCCCGGCTTCGCGCCAACCGACCAGGGCGTCCACCCGGTTGTTGACCAGAGCATCGCGGTACAACACCACCGGATCCAGCGCCAGCACGGTCGCGGCGATACCGACATCGCGCAACTGGTCGGCGGCGGTATTGGCCACTGCCACCGATGTCGGGTCATTCGCCGCCACGCCGATGACCAGGGAGAGCTGCTTGCCGTCTTTGCTGATACGGCCCCGGGTGATCTCTGGTGGCCCATTACGGGGCCGCGGCGCCGCCGAGGGCCCCGGCGGTGGCGGGGTGACCGACGCCGACGTGTCGTTTTCGATCTGATATCCGGATGCTTCCAGCAACGCCAACGCCTCGTTGCGGGTCATCGCCGGCGGCGCGGTCGGCACATAGCCGGGATCACTGGGCGAGCGAATTTGCGCCTGGTCCAGGGTGACGGTGTTATCGCTGCCTGCTCCGACGGCGGCCAGTAGGTCGACGTCAAGCATTCCCAGAATCGCCTTGCGCACCGCGGTGTCGGCCAGCTTGGGCTCGTTGGCGCGCAACGTGAGCTGCATGACTCGTGGCGTCATGATCCGCGCGGTCCGCACGGCCGGGATAGCCGACAATTGCGCGAAAGCCGCTGAGCCACCGTGCACTTGGGCCACTTGCGTGTCGCCGTTGCGGACCGAGTCGGCCAGCGCGGCCGGTGCCCCCGCTCGCCGGAACAGGATCAGATCCGGCTTGGCCGGCGGCCCCCAATAACGATCGTTGCGGGCGAGCAGGATTTCGTCGCGCTGCGGGTCGATGTTTTCCACCCGGAACTGTCCGCCGGTGACCGGCAGCGCGCTCGCCAATCCGGCCGGGAAACCGCCCGGCACATCCTTGACGATGTGCGCGGGCAAGATGTTGTTGAACAACTCCCGCCAGGCCGGGTATGGCCGCGAGAACGTGACGACCGCCTGCTTGCCGCCGTCGATCGACTGCACACCGGTGATCAGGTCATAGCCGGCCGGATCGACCACACCGGGTTGGCCGACCATCTGGCGCCACAGATACCACAAGTCGTCGGCGGCGATGGGAGCGTTGTCGGTCCACTGGGCCTCCGGCCGGATTTTGTAGGTCACCGTGAACGGGTTCTCGTTAGTCACGTCCGCGGACACCAGCAACGTCGGGTCCATCTCCCACCGGGATCCCGTCGGCGTGGCCGGGTCGGGCACCGGCCGGAATGCGCTGGGCAGCACCAGCGCCCCGATCGCGGCGTTGACCGCGGAAAGATCGGACACCAAATGCGGATTGAAGCCTGCGCCGATCGAGTCGATGCCCACGATGATCTGCGTCTTGCGCTGCGGCGGCGGCGGGACGCTTCGGGTGGTCTCGGTGCTCTGCGGGGCCGGTGGCGGACTGACCGTGCAGCCGGCCAGGGAAAGCGCCGAAACCAGCACGCCGATCGTCAGCCAGGCGCGGCGGGCTCGTTTCGGCACGCCCAACAGGGTATCGGGGCCCGGGCGGCTGGCCCCCAGAACCGCGCCGTATGCCGTCTCGGCCGCGCGCGTAACGCTACGGCGGGATCGTGGCGGATTTTTCGCCGCCGCGTTCGGCTCGGCGGGCAATACCACTTACGCACGGGCCTTGGCCCGTGAACGGCTGCGGGCCCGGTCGGTGGCGTCCAGCTGCACTTTTCGCACCCGCACCACCTCGGGGGTTACCTCGACACACTCGTCCGGCGCGCAGAACTCCATCGCCTGCTCCAGATCGAGCTCGAGCGGCTTGGCCAGGGTCTCGAAGACGTCGGCGGTCGAAGACCGCATGTTGGTCAGCTTCTTCTCGCGGGTGACGTTGATGTCGAGATCTTCCGGGCGCGGATTGATCCCGACGACCATGCCCTGATAGGTGTCTTGCCCGGGCTCGACGAAGAACTGGCCTCGATCGGCCAACTGAATCAACGCGAACGGTGTGATGGCGCCGGTCCGGTCGGACACCAGCGATCCGGTATGCCGGGCCCGGATCTCCCCCGCCCACGGCCGGTAGCCGTCGAACACCGCGTTGCCGATACCGGTGCCGCGGGTCTCGGTGAGGAAGTCGGTGCGCCACCCGATCAGCCCCCGGCTGGGGACCACGAAATCCATTCGGACCCAACCGGTTGCGTGGTTAGCCATTTCGACCATCCGGCCCTTGCGCGCGGCCATCAACTGGGTGACTGCGCCGACGTATTCCTCGGGGACGTCGATGGTCATCGCCTCGAACGGCTCATGCAGCTTGCCGTCGACGGTCTTGGTCACCACCTGCGGCTTGCCGACGGTCAGCTCGAACCCTTCGCGGCGCATCTGCTCGACGAGCACGGCTAGCGCCAGCTCGCCGCGGCCTTGTACCTCCCAGGCGTCGGGTCGGCCGATGTCGAGCACCCGGATCGACACGTTGCCGACCAGCTCGGTGTCCAGCCGCGACTTGACCATCCGCGCAGTCAGCTTGTGCCCGGACACTTTGCCCGCCAACGGAGAGGTGTTGGTGCCGATGGTCACCGAGATCGCTGGCTCGTCCACGCTAATTCTGGGCAGCGCAACAGGATTCGCGACGTCGGCAAGCGTGTCGCCGATCATGATCTCGGGTATTCCTGCGACCGCGACGATATCGCCGGCGATGGCCTCCTCGGTGGGCGAGCGCTCGACGCCCTCGGTGACCAGCAGCTCGGTGATCTTCACGGTGGCGATCACCGGCTCGCCGTCCACCTCTCGCAGCCACGCCACCTGCTGCCCCTTGCGCAGCCGGCCGTTGTGAATGCGGACCAGCGCCAGCCGGCCCAGAAACGCCGACGCGTCAAGGTTGGCCACCAACGCCTGCAGCGGCGCATCCGGGTTGCCGCTGGGCGGTGGAATATGTTGCAGCAGAACATCGAACAACGAGTCTAGATTGTCGCCATCGGGCACTTGGCCGTCGGCAGGCGCTGCGGTGCTGGCCACCCCGGCGCGCCCAGACGCGTACAGCGTCGGCAGGCCGAGCGCTCCCTCGGCGGCCTTGGCGGCCTCGTCGTCCAGATCGGCCGCAACGTCAAGCAGTAAGTCATGGCTGGCGTCGACGACATCGGCGATGCGTGCGTCGGGCCGGTCGGTTTTGTTGACGACCAGGATCACCGGCAGATGTGCGGCGAGCGCCTTGCGCAGCACGAACCGGGTCTGCGGCAGCGGACCCTCGGAGGCGTCGACCAGCAGCAGCACGCCGTCGACCATGGACAGGCCGCGCTCGACTTCACCGCCGAAGTCGGCGTGCCCGGGGGTGTCGATCACGTTGATGACGGTGACGGTTCCGTCGCTGTGATGACGGTGTACCGCGGTGTTCTTGGCCAGGATGGTGATGCCTTTTTCCCGCTCGAGATCGCCGGTGTCCATCACTCGGTCCGTCACCTCGCCGCGTTCGTGCAGCGCGCCGGATTGTCGCAACATGGCGTCAACCAGCGTCGTCTTGCCGTGGTCGACGTGAGCGACGATGGCGATGTTGCGAAAATCCACGCCTGTGATTCTGACAGTGCGAGTGGTTAATCGCGAAACCGCCCGGTGACGATGTGGGCCGCGCAGCGGCCCGAAGAGGAGCCGGGCAATTAACGGAGCGGCTGTGACCTGTACCGCTCTGGTCAGAGGATGCGGGTCAGCGCGGGCAGCCAGCCCCGGTCGGCGGGCACCCAGTCGATCTCGCGCAGCTGCGCCGCAGTCGCCCAGCGCAACGCCCGGTGGTCGTAGGGATGAGGTTCGCCGCGGACCAGACTCACCTGGTAGCCACGTAGCGTTGTCGTCGCGTTGAGTGCAATGTCGCCGCCCAGGCGTTCGCCGACCGCGACTTCGACGCCCAGCTCCTCGGCGAGTTCGCGGGCCAGCGCCTCGGGCTCGGTCTCGCCGGGCGCCACCTTGCCGCCCGGCAATTCCCAGCGGCCTGCCAGAGCGGGCGGCCGCTGCCGTTGTGCGACCAGCACCCGGGATTCGGCGATGACGGCCCCGGCGACCACGATCTGGTTCGGCATTGGGGGCGACGCTATAGCAGTCGCGGGCACCGAGCGACGTACGCTGAAAATTATGGCTGTATTAACCGATGAACAAGTAGACGCCGCACTGCCTGACCTCAAGGGGTGGGAACACGCGGAGGGCTCGCTGCGCCGGTCAGTCAAGTTTCCGGCGTTTCTGGCCGGTATCGACGCGGTGCGTCGGGTAGCCGAGCACGCCGAGGCTCAGGACCATCACCCTGATATCGATATCCGTTGGCGAACAGTGACTTTCGCGCTGGTGACGCACTCCGAGGGCGGCATTACCGACAAGGACGTCGCGATGGCGCACGACATCGACGGGATTATCGGGACCTAAGCTAAGCCAAGGGGCTGAAGGAGCATAAACCGGCGGTGCTACACTTCCCGAGCGCCTGAAAGCCGGTGCCCCACGGGGCGGCCGGGTCCGCATGCTGTTACGGTTACGCGTCGCGCTCTCGCCGCGTTACCATCGCGTCATGCTTATCGTGACCTCGCTCAAGATCGACCCCGCGGGTCTGCGCGCAGCGTCCAACCAGTGTGAGGTGCGAGCGTCCGAGCTGTCCGCGGTCGCGGCCCCGCCATACCGGCGGTATCGACCTGGCAGTTCGGGGCGAGCCGGTCCAACCGCTATCGCGCGGCCACCACGAAGACCTTGACCGCGTTCAGCACACGGATGCGGTCCACTGCCGACAGGCTCTCGAAAACGGCGGACAGCTTCGAGCGCAACGAAACCACGTCGGCGGAGAGGCTACACACGGTCGGCAACCCTTCGACGCCCTGATGTTCGCGGAGCCCCCGAGCTGCCGTGGTTGCCGGAGGTAGAGTCCGCCAGTTTTGATCACTAAGCCTGCCCCCGGTGTTTTCGCGATGGACAACCAGCTGTATCGCGAAGTGGCGCGTAAAACCCAGTCCGATCAGGCGCGCCTGCAAGCGGTTTTCGAGGAGGCCGAGCGCCGTCGTGCTTTAGGGCAGTCCTATACCCTCGGCGACTATCTGGCAGAGGATCCCGGCGAGTAAGAACAAGGCTTGAGGTATGCCGGACGGAATGCCCGCCAACAGGCCGGTGCCGGTGGCGATTTGAACTCGTTGGTCGAGCGACTAGTTGAAATCCACGCCCAACCCGTCGCCGTCGGCCGCGGCTGGCCCAACACCCGGAAACCGCATCATCGTCGCCCGCCACACCGTGGCACACCTGCTCGACGGTCGTGTCATCCTCGGCGACAGCGGATACCGCGCCATCACCTCCGATCACCACCCCGCCCCCGACCCCACCGGCCGAATCAACCACGACGACCACGACCGGGCCCACCGCCGCATCAGGGCCCGCGTCGAACACGTCATCGCCCGGCTCGAAGACTGGCAGATACTGCGACAATGCCGCCGCCGCGACAACCCCGTCAACCAATCACTACAAATCATCGCCGGACTGTGAAACCTCAAGACCAACAACCAATTACAGGTCACCACTTAGCCGCTCGCGGTCCACTCGCGGCAATCCAGGCCAGAGTCGCCAAGGTCGCCACGATGTAGACCAGCCCGGCCCAGGCCAGATACCACGCCCTGCCGTTCTGCCAGATCGTCGGTTGGGCAAAGCTGAGCAGCCACGGCACACCGATGATGGTCAGCGCCAACCACGTCCAGCCAAGAATGCGCGCACCGACACGCTCCGACAGCGGCCCGTGCAGCAGCCAGATCATCAACGGCACCAGCCACACCCAGTGGTGCGTCCAGGAAATCGGCGAGAGCAGCAGCCCGAACAACTCGACCACCAGCAGCATGCCGAGCCGGTCGTTGCCCAGTGCGCGCCAAGCCAGGACGGCGAGTATCGCGGTGATCGCAATCCCGGTCAGCACCAGCGGGCTGTAACCGGCGTCGTGGCCGAAGATCCGGCAGATGCCGCCGCGCCACGACTGATTGAACGTCGTGCAGATCGGTCCGATCCGGTCGGTGCTGAAAATCAGCTTGGTGAAGTATTGGCGGGTCTCGTCACCAATGACCAGCGCCGAGATCACAACGGTGGCAAAGAAAACGATCGCGGAAAACACCGCCGCAGCCCATCGGCGTGCACCGAGGAAATAGAGGCCGGTGATCGCCGGCGTCAGCTTTACACCGGCTGCCGAGCCAACCAATAGGCCCGAGAACCACCACCGGGTGGTGTAAACCGCATACAGGGTGGCCAGCACCAACACCACGTTGATTTGGCCGTAGTCGAACGTACTGCGCAGCGGCTCGAGCCAGATAGCGATCGCGGTCCACAGCATCGCCAGACCGTGGCCCGCGCCGGTCGCCACCCCGAGCAGCCGCTGGCTGATCCGGACCACGCCATAGAGCGCGACCATCGCCCCGACCTGCCAACAGAACGCGACCAGGGCGAACGGCAGAAGGTGCAGCGGGTAGAAGATCATCGCCGCAAAAGGCGGATAGGTGAACGGCAGCGGGAAATCCGGCGTCTGGTCCGCGTAGACGTACTGGTACAGGCTGCCCGCGTGATCGATGGCGGCCGCACCGCCGATGTAGACGTGCAAGTCGACGAAATTGGCTCCGTTGGGAGCCAGATACGTCCAGGCCAACCGCGCGGCGACGCTCATCACCAACAGCACCGGCCCGACAGCGCTGCGCGTGCTCGCCCGCCGACGGGTGGTAGCTGCCGCCGGGGCGGCCGAGGTGGTGTCTACCCGCACGACTCTAACGGGCCGCGACAAACCTGCCGTCGCCGCAGATTCGCCCGCCCGGTCACCGCAGTCACTCGTATCCGTAACGATCGAATAACCGCCACACGTGTCACTTGAGCCACGTCAGTAACCGGCGAACTATCAGCGCAGCAGCACCCCAGTCGTCGAGAACCTCAGGAGAGTCATGTCAAACATTTGGACGTTGTTCCGCGCCACCGCGGTTGTGGCGGGCTCGTCGGCCGCGCTGCTCATGGGCGGTCTGATGGGCACAGCCCACGCCGACCCGGCGGCGGCGCCGATACCGGCACCCGATATCGGGCAGCAGCTGATCACTTCTGCGGCCGGCGCACCCCAGGTGCTGCAAAACCTTGGGGCGGCCCTGAGCGGACAGCCAGCCACGCCACCGCCGTTGGCCAGCATCAGAGTTCCGCAGCCGTCGACGGCAGGTCTTCCGGGGGCCGCTTCCGCCGTGCCGGGCGCAAGCTCGCTGGTTCCGGGCCTCCCCGGCGCGGCGCCCGCGGCAACGACCGCTACGCCCGGGCTCGGGATTCCCGGTTTGACGCCGACCGCTCCGGCAGCGGCGCCGGCGGCCGGACCTGCGGGATTGCTGCCTCAGGCGCAACTCAACCTGCCGCAAATACCGTTCCTTGGAATCCCGCTGCCGCAGCAGATTTCGCTGCCGGGTGACCTGACCTCGCTGGTGACCGGCGGCGTCCCGGCTTCTCCTGGCGTCGGCACGCCTGGCGTGGCGTCTCTTCCCGTCGCCGCACCGACCAACCCGTTGCTCTTCCCGGTTTCCGGCTTGCCGTGACCCGCGTTGGCCGGCTAGCGCATCGCAGCGCTAGCCGGCCATCCCACCAACAACGACCAGGAGGACCACCGTGGTAATCAACGGGAATCTCATCAGCGGCTTCGCCGCCGCGGCCATCGCATGCAGCACCGCGGTGACCCTTAGCCCCGGCGCGGCTGCCGACCCGGCCCCGCCCCCGCCGATCCCCGCCCAACAGCTGCCGGGACTTCCGGCGCTGACCGAGTTGAGCCCGATCATTCAGCAGGCCGCCGGCAACCCCGAGCAGGCAACGCAGTTGCTGATGGCCGCGGCGTCGGCGTTCACCCACAATCCGACTGCGCCCGACCAATCGAAAAACGTTGCCGCATCGGTGAATCAGTTCGTCCAGGCACCCACCGCGCACATCGTCCCGCCAGGAGTGGAGCCGGGCGCTCAGGCGCACCTGCCCACGGGTATCGATCCGGTGCACGCTGCAGGCCCCGGGCCGGAGGCGGCACCTGCCCCGGCCGGCGCGAATGCCGTGCCGGTAGCCGCGTCGGCTGCACCGCCCGCAGCGCCGGCACCTGCGCCGGCCGCCGCAGCTCCGGGTTTCAGCCCGGACGCACCGCCCACGCAGGATTTCATGTATCCGTCGATCAGCAACGGCTGCTCGGCCGACGGCGGCAACGTGCTGGCGACCGCGCTGTCAGTGGCCGGGCCCGCGACGATCCCGACGCCGGGCCCCAGAGCGGGTCAGACCGCCTACGTGTTCACCGCGATCGGCACACCTGGACCTGCCGACGTGCAGAAGCTGCCGTTGAACGTGACCTGGGTGAACCTGACCACTGGCAAGTCGGGCAGCGTAACGCTCAAGCCGCAACCGGACATCAACCCGGCGGGGCCGACCACGTTGACCGCCATCGCCGACACCGGTTCGGGCAGCGTCATGTCGACGATCTTCGGGCAGGTCACCACCAAGGACAAGCAGTGCCAGTTCCTGCCCACCATCGGCTCGACGGTGGTGCCGTAACCCGGGTTGGCGTCAGTAAGCCATGAACAGGATTGTGTCGCGGTCGTACTCCAGGCCGGGATGAACACTGGCAAGGTGCGCCTGAGCAAGCTCGACCAAGTCGTCTTCGTCTTTGCCGACAATGGCCTCGCCACACAGACAGTTCAGGAGTGTCTTCACGTTGCCGCCTTTCCCTTTTGAGCTGCCTTGGTCTGCTTCTTGTATGACCGCACTTGCCCGAGCGAGCGGGCGTCGGCGATGTCGGCGACCGACATATGCGTGCCGGCCTTGCCGTAGTCGCCGGCAGCGCTGCGCCAACCCTTCGGGGTCACCGAGTACTGCTTGCCAAGCAGCGCCAGGAAGATCCGCGCCTTCTGCTCGCCGAATCCCGGTAGCGCCCAGAGTCGCCGTAGCAACTCAGCCCCGTCGGGGTCGCCTGCGGTCCACAACGCGGCGGCATCCCCATCGTACTTGTCCACGACGATCTGCGCCAAGGCCTGGATGCGCTTGGCCATTGAGCCTGGAAAACGATGTACTGCAGGCCTTTCCGAGCAGAGAGCGGCGAACTTGTCCGGGTCGTAGTCGGCAATCTGCGCTACGTCGAAGCCGCCCATCCGGTCGGCGATCTTCTTCGGGCCGGCGAACGCGACCTCAAGTGGGATCTGCTGATCCAGGACCATCCCGACCAGCAACGCGAACGGGTTCTCCGCGAGAAGCGCGTCGGCTTTCGGCTCCTGCGCTAGCCACAGCTTCACCACTCGACTAGCCAACCACAAGGCCTCTCGTATCGCCATCGGCGTTTACCACTTCGCGCTGGGGACGGCTTCGGTTCCCGGTGCGACGGACGCCAACGCGACGGTCGATTCGCGGGAGCGATTCTACTCGGCCTTTGTCGCCGGCTCTAGCCTGGCGTTGCTACGAGCCGCGTGCAAATCCCCGATCCGGGCCACCGATGTGCGTCTACTGGCGAGTCTGATGCTGTTGAGTGCGGTCGGGCGGTTGATTTCGCTGGCCCCCAATGGCCGGCGGCACTGGTTCCAGGAAGTGCTCATGGCAGTTGAATTCGTCGTTCCCGCCGCGATTTCGCGATTGCCGACACCGAAGTCACGGCCGAGCTACCCAACTAGCCGCTCTTACGCCGGAACTCTCGACGGCTCTCCAGCGGCCCGTGCGCACGCGGCTGCTTGGCACCACCGTCCTTGTGGCCGGACCCGCTCGCCGATTTCGCGTTCTTGCGGTCTAAGGCTTCTCGGAATTTGCGTTTGGCGCCGTCCTCCGACTCGGACTCCGGCCCCGCTTTGGATGCAGCCATACCCGCAAGCCTAGATCACCGCACACCCGGCGGCATGCCGTATACGTGCGCGATCGGCATCGTCAGCAAGACACGACGGTCCGTGACCATGGCCTCGCGGTATTCGTCCCAGTCCGGGTGCTCTCCGGCGATGTTGCGGTACAACGTGATTAGCGCTTCGACGGTGTCGTCGTCGCGGGCAAGCGCCGGTGATGTCAGCTGCGCCGTGCCCTCGGCAACGGCGTAGGACCAGCCGTCGTCGGCGCTGACCAGCAGCGAAGCCCGCGGGTCGCGGCGCAGATTGCGCGTCTTGGCGCGCGGCTCGGTGATCGACACTTGAACCGCGACGTTGCGGGGCTCGAAGTAGTACTGCACGTTGGACAGCTGTGGACGCCCATCACGCTTGACGGTGGCCAGCACGCCGAGGAAATTATCGGCGATCACCGCCAGCAGCTTGTCGTCGAACACTTGACGTCCCATGTCGAAAGCCTACTCATCATCGCAGGCCCGCTACCATCACGCTGATGGCCCGTTACGCGGTGTTTCTGCGCGGCGTCAACGTCGGCGGCGTCAACCTCAAGATGGCCGATGTGGCCGACGCGTTGACCGAAGCGGGGTTCGCAGCGGTCCGCACGATTTTGGCGAGCGGTAATGTCCTGCTGGAGTCCGGCGCCGGCGCGGATGCGGTGCGCGTCAAGGCCGAGAGCGGGCTGCGGCAGCGCTTCGGATATGACGCGTGGGTGCTGGTCTACCCCCTTGAGACGGTCCGGGCCATCGTCGACGGCTACCCGTTCGAGGCCGAGCGCGACTGTTACCAGGCCTACGTCACGTTCGTCAGCGATACCGGCGTGCTCGACCAACTCGCGGCGCTGGCCGACCACGCCGGGGCCGACGAGAAGATCAGCCGCGGACCCGATTCCGCGGGCGTGATCTATTGGCAGGTGGCCAAGAACCACACGCTGGACAGCACTATCGGCAAAACCATGGGCTAGGCGCGATACAAATCATCGACCACTACCCGCAACATGCGCACACTGGCCAAACTTCTGCGCGGATCTCAGTCGTTGGAGGTGGCCTCCAGGTAGCGCAGCGCCTCAGCCTTGCCGAGCCCGAGTCCCCGCGCGACGTCGAGGTAGCTGCGCGCGGCGGCGGCCATCGCGGAATCCGACGGGTCGGCGCGGGCGACGAATGTGCCGAAGCGTCCGCGCGTTTCGACGACGCCGGCAGATTCCAGCTCGCGGTAGGCGCGGGCAACGGTGTTGACCGCCAGGCCGAGCTGACCGGCCAGTTCGCGGACGGTCGGCAGCCGGGCGCCGGGCGGCACCGTGCCATCGCGGATCGCTTCGACGATCTGGTTTCGGAGCTGGTCGAACAGCGGGCGACCCGCTCGTCCGTCAACCTGTAGCCACTCCCCCAGCTCCACCTGCTCAGTATCGCGCAGTCCGGCTAATGTCGGCGGGGTGCGCATAACCGTCTTGTCCGGCGCCGGCATCTCGGCGGAGAGCGGCGTGCCGACATTCCGCGACGACAAGAACGGGCTGTGGGCGCGGTTCGACCCCTACGAGTTGTCCAGCACGCAAGGTTGGCTTGCCAACCCCGAGCGGGTTTGGGGATGGTATTTGTGGCGGCACTACCTGGTGGCCGATGTCGAGCCCAACGCCGGGCACCGCGCCGTCGCGGCCTGGCAGGACCACGCCGAGGTCACCGTCGTCACCCAGAACGTCGACGACCTGCACGAGCGCGCCGGCAGCTCGCCGGTGCATCACCTGCACGGCAGCTTGTTCGACTTCCGTTGCGCGACTTGCAGTTTGCGCTACACCGGCGAACTACCCGAGATGCCGGAGCCGGCCATAGACGTTGAGCCGCCGACATGCAGCTGCGGCGGTCTGATACGGCCCGACATCGTGTGGTTCGGTGAGCCGCTGCCCGAGCAGCCGTGGCAGCACGCGGTGGAAGCGACAATCGGCGCCGACGTGCTGGTCGTGGTGGGCACCTCGGCCATCGTGTACCCGGCGGCGAGCCTGCCCGAGCTGGCGCTGGCACGCGACACGGTCGTCATTGAGGTGAACCCCGAGCCGACGCCGCTGTCGAACAGCGCCACGCTCACCGTCCGCGAGACGGCCAGCAAGGCACTCCCGACGCTGTTGCAGCGGCTGCCCGCGCTGCTGAACTGAGCCTGCGCTGGCGTTATCGACGCTGCTCACAGATCGCGCATTCGCCACAGATCGCGCGCTGGACGCAGGTTCGACGGCACTGGTGTCGTTGCACCGGACGAGTGCGGCGAGTCCTGCTTGGTCGCCGGAGTACGTGTGACCTCGACCGCTGGCAGTACAAAAAGGACATTCGGCGTAGGGAGGAGCTGGAACGGCTCGGCTGGATAGCCATCCGGGTGATCGCCGATGACCAGCCGGCCGACATCGTCCGTCGCGTTCGCGCTGCGCTGGACTCTCGACACCCGAGCCTGCGCTAGCGGCGGCGAGCCTGCGCACAGATCGAATCCGCAGTCTCGGCGCAAGAGTTAAGCCGGACGCTTCGCCTGGCCCAGCACGAACTCCGATACCGGTAGCGGCACCCACACCGGCAACGCCTGCTCGATCCGGGCGTGGTCCACTTCGAACCCCGCGGCGCGGATCGACTCCCCGGTGTGGCGGTGTGTGTGGCAGTTACCCGCCAGCTTCGGCCAGACCGTCGCATCGGCCAGTCGCTGGAACCGGCCGCGGATCCCGCTGCTGGCCACATGCTCCAGATAGCGCAGCTCGCCGCCCGGACGTAACCACGAAAACACTTGGCGCAGAACTGAATCGGGATCGCTCACCGAGCACAGGACCAGCGAGCACACCACCGCGTCAAATGGCTCGGCGGCCGAGAAATCTTCCACCGCCGTGTCACTCACCACGACCGGCACCCGCGCGTCGGCGGCCGCGTCGCGCGCCCGTACAGCCAGTCGACGCTCGGGCTCGACCGCCACAACCTGCGTGACGGCGTCCGGGTACAGCGGGAAGTTGGTGCCGATACCCGCGCCCACTTCCAGCACCCGGCCTGACAGGTCGGCCAAATTTTCCCGACGCAGCGCGCGGATCTGGTCGGTCTCGTGGGCGGCAACGGTGGGCCAGATTCGAGCGAAGAACGGGTTGTCGACCGTTACCGGGGGCCGCTGGTAGGAAGCCGTCATGCTTGCAAGCCTTCTGTCCGTTTCTGTAAAGAGCCTACCGCCATCAACCATTCCACCGTCTGCTGCGGGGCGGCGTCGGCGCCGAGAAGCCTCTCCACGATATGCCCGACGATATGCCCGCAGAACACCGCACCGAGCACCCGGTTGGCGAACTCGCCTGCATCACCGTACGGCAGGTGGGGCTTGGCGATCAGCAGCGATGCCACCCCGTGCGCCGCACTCCACAGCTGCAGGGCGACAGTCGTGGCATCGCCGGGCGGGCAGCTGCCCTCGTCCATCAGCTTGCGCACGGTGGCACGCATGTGCTCGAACGCCGAGCCGGCCAGCGCAGCGTCGATATCGCTGCCCGACCGCCACTCACCCATCGTCGCGATCCGGTCGAGCTCCGGAGCCTCGGTGACGAACCGGACATATGCCAGCCCTGCGCTCATAGCACGTCGATAGTGCACGGTTGTCCGGTGGCCACCCGCTGCATTTCCTCATCCAGCTTCTCGAAGTAGCGGGCGCACACGGCGTCGAGCAGGGTGCCTTTGCCTTCGAAATGCAGATAGATCGACGGCGGGGTCACACCGACGCGGTGCGCCACCGAGCGAACCGACACCTCCTTGGCGTGCCCCGGTTTCAAGCAGGAGTTCAGTAGCGGCGTCCAGGATTTGGTCGCGGAGCAGCTCGCCGGATCCACGCGGTGCACGACGACGGCGGGAATTATCCGCTGCCGGGTGAGCTGGGCTAGCCACTGTCGGCGCCCGTCGCGGCGGTACCCCGGGCCCGCCCGCCAATGGACACTGCCGAGCCAACGTCTTCGCGGCGACGCCGGCCGGGCGGACGGTCAGCAGTTGCCGGCAGGGTGGCGCCGGCGACCGTCTCACTGATCCCGAACCGTTCGTGCAGCCAGCCCAGTCGTTTCGGTGCCCACCAGCTCCACTGGCCCAATACGTGCATGAATGCCGGAACCAGAAACATTCGCACCAACGTCGCGTCGGCCAGCACGGCCAGTGTCAGCCCGACGCCGAACATCCGCATAAACGACACCTGGGCGGGAATCAACGCTGCGAACGAGATCGACATCACCAGCGCAGCGGCAGTAACGACCCGGCCGGTGCGGGCCAGCCCGTGCGCCACACTTTCGTCGTTGTCGGCGCGTTTTGTCGTGTTGTCCGCCGTCGACGGGCGGGCCGCGACGGAAGCCAACCAGTATTCCCGCATCCGGGAAACCAGGAACACCTCGTAATCCATCGACAGGCCGAACGCGACGCAGAACAACAGCACCGGCATGTTGGCGACTAACGTCCCGGTGTCGGTTGTCCCGAACGCGCCGAGGTGGCCGTCCTGAAAGATCCACACCAGCGCGCCGAACGCCGCCGTCAGCGACAACACGTTGCACACCAACGCTTTTACCGGCAGCACCACGCTGCCGGTAAGCAGGAACAGCAGCGCGAACGTGATCGCGGCGATGAGTCCCAACACCAGCGGTAGCCCGGTGGTGATCGCATGCGCGCTGTCGCGGTTGATTTGGGCCAGGCCGGCCATCTCTACCGACCGGCCGGCCGGTCCGGCGACCTGGTGCAACCGGTCCAGCTGGTTATCCGAGGCTTGCGAGAACAGCGGGGCTGTGGTGGCGACGGTCAAAAATGCGCTGCCACTGCCCATCCCGGTGGGCGCGGACGGCGGCCCGACTCGGTTGCCGGCCGCGAACGTTCCAGTCGGGGCGGACACCACCGAGACGTCGGGCGCCCGGGACAGGTCGGCGGCGTAGCGGTCCAGGTCGGCAGTGCCCACCCCGCCGATGTCGGGGATGACGACGGGCACCGCCGTCGCCGAGTCGTCCGGGAAGTCGCGGCGCAGCTGGTCACCGACCGCATGCGCCGAGGCCGATTGCGGCAGCACCCGATCGTCGGGCATACCCCACTTCACGCCGAGAAACGGAACGCCGAGCAGCAGCAGCAGCGCAACGACGGCCAGACCGACCGGCACTGCCCGGCGTGTCACGAACTTCGTCGAGCGATACCAGAACAACTGCTCCACCGGGTTGTGCACGGGGTCGGGGCGACCGAGTATCCGCCGTCCGAGCCGGCGCACGTCCAGCGCGTCCAGCCGCGGCCCGAGCAGCACGATCGCCGCCGGTGTCACCACGATCGTCGCCACCGCCACGAGAGCCACGGTGGCGACGCCGGCGTAAGCGAAGGACTTCAAGAAGTACATCGGGAACAGCACCATCACGGCCATCGACAACGCAACGGTGGTCGCCGAGAACAGCACCGTGCGCCCGGCGGTGGCCATCGTCCGGATCAGCGCCTCGTCTCGACCGGTGCCGTCTGCCAACTCGTCGCGATAGCGGCTGACGATCAGCAGGGTGTAATCGATGGCGAGGGCCAGGCCCAGCGCAGTGCTGAGGTTCAGTGCATAGGTCGAGACGTCGGTACTGAAGCTGATCAGCCGCAGCACCGACGTTGAGCCGACGATCGCCAGCCCGCCCAGGGCGACGGGCAAGGCCGCGGTCAGCAGCCCGCCGAAGACCCACACCAGCACCAGGAAGCTCAGCGGGATCGCGATGGATTCCATCAGCAACAGGTCACGCTCGTTTTGGTGATTGATCTGGGCGTAAACGATCGCCACGCCGCCGGCACGGACGGTGACGCCGTCACGGTCGTACACCACTTGCTTCGCGATCGCCTTGGCGTAGTTCTGGGCGTAGTTCTCGCCGCCTTTGAGGTTGGCCACGATCAATCCGGATTTGCCGTCTCTGCTCACCAGATCGGCGGCCAGATGCGGCGGATTTGCGGCCGGTCGCGTCCACGCCGAAGACACGTTGAATACCCCGGCCGACCGCTTCAGCTGATCGACGGTGTCGGTGGCGACGTGACGGGCGTGGTCACTTTGGGCGCCGGCCGGCGCGGTCACCAAGATCACCAGCTGTTGGTCGCTCTGCCCGAACTTGTCGGTCAACAGGTGGATGGCCCGCGAGGACTCCGACTCCGGGCCCTGGAAGCCGCCGGCGGAAAGGCTTTTCGCGACGGGCAGCCCGAAGATTGCGGCCGCCACCATGAAAAGGCCTGCGACGAGGAGTATGCGGCGCGGCGCGGCTATGGCGAGGCGAGCCACTCCCTGCAGCATGCGTGTCCTTCCAGCGGTGGCTACCGCGCTAACTTAGCCATGCAATGTCAGGTGCAACCTCGACGCCCTGCCCGATAGACACCTACCGGTATCCGTGATGGTTCATCGTCACGCCGACCAACGGGGACATTTCGCGGAGCCCATCGGCTGCTAATTCGATACGTGACCAATATCCGGTCGGCCGGACGTGCCGTCCAGGACAACCCTACCCGGCGGTAATAATTGCCACCATTTTCCGAATCGTGACTCAAGGATTCCTTAAAGGCGACTTATACGCTCATGACCATGTGGATCGACGACTCGAGTGCCGACGTGATCAAAGCTGATTTCGAGGCTCTCTATCACGGCGACATGCTGGTAGAGGGCGAAACCTCCGAGCAACTCGAAGACTGGCGCCCGCTGCCCACTGCGAGCTGATCTGTCGTAGCGCCGGTCGGTGCGGGCGCTACCGAGACGAGGTACTGCCGGGCCCCAAACGCACCTGTGCCCTAGCCTCACTGTTCCGGCCCCCGCCCCTGGCGGGGATCTTTTTTTGCCCGACTCCTCAACAGCCGCACCGCGGCTGCATCGTCGTCAGGCGGCGGGGATCTTCTTTGCCGCTTACCGCTGCCCGCTCTGGGGGCCATCCGAATCGCGCCGTACTCGTCGGGCTTACCCAGCCGGCTGGGGTGCGGCACCTGCTGGCCGAGCGACTCCCTGGCCGGCTCCGGCAGGCCCGCCAGCAACGGAGTGTCGAACAGGCCCGGGGCGATGGTCATCGCGCGGATGCCCTTGCTGGCAAGATCGCGCGGTAGGCAGCGTCATGCCAACCACGCCCCCTGTAGACGCCGAGTAGGCGACGGTCGGGCCACTCCTACCCGAGCTAACTCACTGGTTGGTCGAGACTATACCCACTCGCTGAGGACGGCTTCGATGTCGGCTCCGGGCTGGCCGGGCGGGCGCGGCTCGCCGGGAGCCGTGCGCGAGAACCGCGGCGCCGGCAACGGCTGCAGTCCCCCGCCGGTCCGGTAGAAGGTATTGCGCTGGGTGATATGCGGTTCGGTCTCCACCTCACCGAAGGCCAACACAGGAGTTACGCACGCGTCCGAACCGGCGAACACCTTCGCCCAATGGTCGCGGTCGCGGCTGGCGAACACCTCGGTGAACCGGGCCCGCAGCTGCGGCCAGCGGGTGCGGTCGTTTTGCGCCGGCAGTTCGGCGGCGTCGAGGCCGAGTCCGGCCAGCATCGCCGCATAGAACTGCGGCTCGATGGCGCCGACGGCGACGTAGTGGCCATCCGAGCATTCGTAGGTGTCGTAGTAGGGCGCGCCACCGTCGAGCAGGTTGGTGCCCCGCTCGTCGGTCCACATGCCCGTGGCGCGCATCGCCCACATCATCTGCGCCAACACAGAGGAGCCATCGATCATCGCGGCGTCGATGACCTGGCCCTTGCCGGAGTTCTGTCGCTCCCACAGCGCTGCCAGAATCCCGACCAGCAGGAACATCGACCCGCCGCCGAAGTCGCCGACCAGGTTCAGCGGCGGCACCGGCCGCTCATTTGCCCGGCCGATCGAGTGCAGCACACCGTTGAGCGAGATGTAGTTGATGTCGTGGCCGGCCCGCTGATTACGCGGTCCGGTTTGACCCCAGCCGGTCATCCGGGCGTACACCAGCCGGTCGTTCACCGTGGCGCAGTCTTCCGGGCCCAGGCCCAGCCGCTCGGTGACGCCCGGCCGGAAACCCTCGATCAGCACGTCGGCCTTGGCGACGAGCTTGAGGACCAGCTCGCGGCCCTGCTCGGATTTGAGGTCGGCGATGACGGAGCGCCGGTTGCGCAGCATGGGGTCCGCACCACTTGCTCCTGGCCGGTCGATGCGCACGATGTCGGCGCCGAGGTCGCCGAGGATCATCGCGGCGTGCGGCCCGGGCCCGATTCCGGCCAGCTCGATCACCCGCAGCCCAGTCAGCGGTCCGGCCATCTAGCGACCTCCTTGTTCGAGTAGAGCAAAATCTCCGCGTGGCGACCGCAAGCGCGGCACAGCCGGGCGCAGCGGGTCGACACTGGTTCCGCGTGGCGACCGCAAGCGCGGCACAGCCGGGCGCAGCGGGTCGACACTGGTTCCGCGTGGCGACCGCAAGCGCGGCACAGCCGGGCGCAGCGGGTCGACACTGGTTCCGTTGGCATCTTCTCAGCCGGGCCGACCGGCGCTGCATCCCAGTGGCTTAGGGTCGAATCCATGACCGCCATCGATTCTGGAATCGACGCCCTCGCGCCCGTCACCGGGCTTGCGGTCACACTGGCCGACGGGGTGCTTTCGGTGACGATCGACCGTCCCGAGAGCCTGAATTCGCTGACGCTGCCGGTGCTGACCGGGATCGCCGATGCGATGGAGCAGGCAGCGAGCGATCCGCGGTGAAAGTGGTCCGCCTGGCTGGCACCGGCCGCGGCTTCAGCTGCGGGGCGGGCATGAGCGCCGACGAGGGGGCCGAGCTCATCCTGGCCCTCAACCGCGCGATTCGAGCCATCGTGGCGCTGCCGCAACCGGTCGTAGCAGCCGGCCGACGACTTCGCGGCCGAAGTGGACAAGGTGGTGTCCGGATTGCTGTCCGGGCCCGCGGTGGCGTTGGCCAAGACCAGGGAGGCCATCAACGCGGCGACACTGCCGGAGTTGGAGGCCGCACTACAGCGCGAACCGGAGGGTCAGCAGGTCCTGCTGGGATCGCCCGACTTCCGCGAGGGCGCAAGGGCTTTCCAAGAGCGTCGGACGCCGAACTTCACCGACCTCTGATTGCGGCGAGCTCACAGACCGAACAGCGGGGGCAGCGCGAGCAGCACGACCAGGCTCCACACGAAGTGGGTCACGATCGGCGCCAGCACGCCGCCGGTGGCGCGGCGCTCCCATGCGCACACCGTGCCCAGGAAAATAGCGGCAAATCCGAGCATCAGGTTGCCGCTGGCCAACGTGGCGGCCACGTACACGACGGTCGAGACGAGTACCGGATAGTGCCGGCCCAACGCGGTGTAGAGCGCGCCGCGGTAGAACAACTCCTCGGCGACCCCCCCGAGCAGCGCGACAGTCATGGTGAGCCGCCAGGATCCCTGGTCGGTGTAGTGCAACACGCGGGTGATCAACTCGGAGACCGCGGGCATCTCCCTGGCGATCAGCCCGCCGACCACGAAGACGCCGCCGACCACCAGACCCACGACGGCGCCGCTGATCACCGGACGCTGGTTGCGCCCACGCCAGCAGACGCCGCCCAGATGCAACGGGCCGGACGCGAATGCCCCGAGCGCCCATACGGCGGCCAGTGCCAGCGACAACCAGTAGAAGCTCGGCTCGCCGGGATGCCGGCGCATCGCAAGCCCCAACACCGCCGCGCCGAGTAGCAGCACGATCACCACAACAATCCGGCGGCGCCGCACGATGGAAGGCGGTTCGTTGTGCGGCACAGCGACATTGAGCATTGCGCGGCGAATTTCTTCGACAGCGCTGGGATGTGGACTTTCGACTTCAGTCATTGGCGCCGCTCCTCCTCATCGCTTCGCCCCTCGCCGCTGCGCGGCCGGGGATGCCCCCGTTGCATCGTCGCCGGCGCGGGTCATGCGACACGCACCTTCGGTGTCAGTGCGATCAGCATGTCGAGGCCGGTTCGAAGCGCACCGGCAATGGGGCCGGGGACGGCATCCATCAACGCGAGACCTGGCCGCGCGACCGACGGCGTCACCATTCCTGCGAGCCGCCGCAGCCGCAGCACGTCGCCGCCGGCCCACCCCGGGTCGCTATCGGCAAGATGGTGTGGATCAGCCAGCGCGTTGACCGGCAGCGGCCGGCGACTCGACAACGCCCGGGTGATCGCCTCCTCGACGGGCATCAGCCCGCCGGGCGGGTCGGGAACCAGATCGCGCAAGCCGGCGCCGGAGGCCTGCATCGGATGATCCAGCGATTCCACGAGATCGGCGGCCAGCCCGCTGGGCACCGGCAGCGCAACCGCCGTGACCCGTGACGCCATAGTGGTGCCCACCCCCGGCGCCGGCAGACTCGTGTGCCGCTTGCCGGAAACCCGCGCATAGGTTTTTAGCAGTGCATGATACGACGTCTGGTCCGGGCCGGCGATGTCGTATGCGCCCGCCGGAACTTGTCCGCTATCGGTGGCCGCAAGCAAGTAATGCAGCACGTCCCGGATGGAAATCGGGTCGATCGGGTTATCCATCCAGGCTGGAATCGGGATGACCGGGAACCGGTCACCGACGTAGCGCAACATCTCGAACGACGTCGAGCCAGCACCGACGATCAATGCCGCGCCGAGCCACACCACTTCTGGGCCGCCGTCGACCGTCAGCGTCTAGGCCACCTCGGCCCGGCTGACGAGATGTTCGGACAGCGCCCCGTCGTCGGGTTGGTCAGGGACGAACCCGCCCAGGTAGACGATGCGGCGCACACCGGCGTCCTTCGCCGCAACCGCGAGGTTGCCGGCGGCGGCCCAGTCGGCATCGCGGAAGCCGGGTTGACCGATCGTGTGGACCAAGTAGTAGACGACGTCGAGCGGGCCGGCGGCGGCGAACGCCGCCCGGACCGAGTCGGAGTCTGAGGCGTCCAGGACGACCGGGGTGACGTCATCAAACCAGCCCATTCGGGCCAGCCGAGCCGGGTCGCGGGTGGTGGTCACCACCTGATGGCCAGCCTTGAGTAAAGCCGTAACCAGCCGCGATCCCACGTAACCGGTCGCGCCGGTCACCAGAATCCGCACACCCTCCAACCTAGCGATCCCCGCTCACACTGGCGGACAATTCGCTGGTTGCGCCGGCGACGGCGCAGGCATAAACAAAGTTTTCCACCGTATCGACGGGACCGCCCGGCTCAACTTAGCGGGAGGTGCTAATGTGAAATCCAAGCGACTGTGGTTTAGTCCAATGAATTGGATTCACCAACCGAGCTGCCCAACGGCGACCCACCAGATGGATACATTAGAAAACGCGCCCGTCGGCCCGGTGCCCAGGGAGTAAGCCATATGACACCGTTTGCGTCCATCGCGTCGGCGGCGGTCGAATTTCCGCCCCACCAGGTCGGCCAGCAGGAGGCCCTGTCGGGCCTGACCGGCTTCGGCGGCCCGCAATTTGACCGGTTCGCCGCCAGCGCCAGCGTGCAGAAGCGCCGCATCGCATTGCCGTTGCCGCAATACGCCACATTGAGCGGCTTCACGGAAGCTAACGACATATTCATCAAGACCGCCATGGAGCTTGGCGAGCGGGCGCTGCTCTCAGCATTCGACGCCGCCAAGGTCAAGCCTTCCGAGGTCGACATCGTCTTCTCGACGACGGTCACCGGGCTGGCAGTGCCGACATTGGAGGCCCGGCTGGCGACCCGCGTGGGACTGCGACCCGACGTCAAGCGCGTCCCGTTGTTCGGGCTCGGCTGTGTCGCCGGGGCCGCCGGAGTGGCACGCATGTACGACTACTTGCTCGCGTTCCCCGATCAGATATCGGTACTGTTCGCCGTCGAACTGTGCTCGTTGACGCTGCAGCGCGACGACTACTCGATCGCGAACCTGGTAGCGGCCAGCCTGTTTGGCGACGCCGCGGCCGCCGTGGTCGCAAAGGGATCTGCCCGCACACCGACGGGGCCCAGGGTGCTCGCGACCCGCAGCCGGCTCTACCCCGACACCGAAGAGGTCATGGGCTGGAATATCGGCAGTAACGGCTTTCAGATCAAGTTGTCCACAGAGGTCGCGACCGTCGCCGAGGAGTACCTGGGCGAAGACGTCCGCAACTTCTTGAACGACCACGGCCTGACTCCCGCAGACATCTCGACATGGGTCTGCCATCCGGGTGGTCCCAAGGTGATCGACGCCGTCGAGCACGCCCTTGACCTTCCCGCCGATGCCCTAGATCACACCCGAAACTCGTTGCGCGATAACGGCAACCTTTCGTCAGTGTCGGTGCTGGATGTACTCCGCGCCAACATGGCCGACCCGCCGCCGCCGGGCTCGTTCGGGCTGATGATGGCGATGGGGCCGGGATTCTGTTCGGAACTCGTGCTGCTCGGCTGGTAGCTCGTGTACTACCTGCTGATCCTGGCGATCGGCATCGAGCGGCTGGTGGAGCTGATCATCTCCAGGCGCAACGCGCGATGGTCTTTCGCGCACGGCGGCAAGGAATTCGGCCATGGCCACTATCCGGTGATGGTGACGGTCCACGCCGCGCTACTGCTCGGCTGCGTCGGTGAGGTCTGGGCATTGCACCGACCGTTCATTGCCTGGCTCGGCTGGCCGATGCTGGCGCTGGTGGCACTCGGTCAGGCACTGCGCTGGTGGTGCGTGGCAACACTTGGCCACCGGTGGAACACGCTGGTGATCGTGATGCCGCAGGCGCCGTTGGTGCGGCGGGGCCCGTACCGGTGGCTGCATCATCCGAACTATGTCGCCGTCGTCGCCGAAGGTGTGGCGCTGCCGCTGGTGCACACGGCATGGCTGACGGCGGCGTGCTTCACGCTGGTTAACGCGTTGCTGCTCACGGTGCGAATCAGGGTGGAAAACGCGGCACTTGGCTACACATGAGTTCCTACGACGCCGACCTGTTGATCGTCGGGGGTGGCCCCGGCGGCCTTGCCACCGCATTGCACGCCCGGCGGCAAGGGCTTTCGGTGATCGTCGCCGAGCCGCGGGCAACCCCGATCGACAAGGCCTGCGGTGAGGGGCTGATGCCCGGCGGCCTCGCGGAGCTGATTGCGCTCGGAATCGACCCACCCGGCCTGCCGTTTCGGGGCATCGCTTACCTGAGCGAGCACCGTCGCGCCGAAGCGCGCTTTCGCGGTTGCCCGGGCCGGGGGGTGCGGCGAACCACATTGCATGCCGCGTTGGCGGCCCGCGCGAAAGAACAAGACGCCGAGTGGATTTCGACGCGGGTCACCCGGATCGACCAAGACGCGGACGGCGTTAGGGCGGCCGGAGTGCGGGCGAAATGGTTGGTAGCGGCCGACGGGCTGCACTCGACGGCGCGCCGGGCCGTCGGAATCAACGCGGTGGCCGGAAATCCGCGGCGCTACGGCGTGCGCTGGCACTTTGCTGTACCTGCATGGTCGGAGCTCGTCGAAGTGCACTGGTCGCCCCGGGGAGAGGCGTACGTGACGCCGGTGGAGCCGGAGCTGGTCGGCGTGGCGATTCTGTCGCGGCACCGGCCCGACCTTTCCTGGTTCCCGCGGCTGGCCGCCCGGTTGCGCGGCGCTGCGCCGGCGCGGCCGAGCGGCTGCGGTCCGCTGCGCCAAGTAGTTTCGCGCCGGGTCGCCGGACGGGTGTTGTTAGTCGGCGACGCAGCGGGATACGAGGATGCGCTGACCGGCGAGGGCATCAGCCTCGCCGTCAAACAAGCCGGCGCCGCCGTGGCAGCGATCGTCGACGGCACGCCGTCGTCCTACGAAGCGGCGTGGCACCGGATTACCCGCGACTATCGCCTGCTGACCCGCGCGCTCGTGCTGGCCACCGCGCCGCGGGCAGGCCGACGCGCGGTGGTGCCGGCAGCCAGCCTGCTCCCCGGCGTCTTCGGCCGAGCGGTGAACACGCTGGCGCGCTAGGTTGTCGGACTAACGCGCCTTCCAGACCGGCGAGCGTTTTTCGGCGAACGCCAGCGGGCCTTCTTTGGCGTCCTCGGACTTGAGCACCACGCCGAATTCGCGTTGGGTGCGGGCCCAGCCGGGTTCCTCGTCGGGGACGGCGCCGTAGGCGATCCGCTTGCAGGCCTGCACCGACAACGGCGCATTCACCGTGATCCGCTCGGCCAGTGCGAGTGCGGCTTCCAACACCGTGCCGTCCGGGACAACCTGGTTGCTTGTTCGAGCGCGTCGCCGACGGCCGTGCTCACTGCGCCGTTGGCCGCGTTGCGGGCCTCGGGCCGGTTGATCGTGATCACCAGGACATTGCCGCGCCGTTCCCTGAGCGCTACCGTCACAGCAGCTCCACAATGGTGGCGTTGGCCTGACCGCCGCCCTCGCACATCGTCTGCAAGCCGTAACGAATTCCCTTGTCCCGCATGTGAGAGAGCATCGTGGTCATGATCCGGGCCCCAGATCCACCGAGCGGATGGCCGAGCGCGATCGCGCCGCCGTTGGGGTTCAGCTTCTTCTCGTCGGCTCCGATGTCCTTCAGCCACGCCAGCGGCACCGGCGCGAACGCCTCGTTGACCTCGAAAACCCCGATGTCCTCGAGCTTCAGGCCGGAGCGCTGCAGCGCCTTCTGGGTGGCCGGGATCGGCGCGGTCAGCATGATCACCGGGTTAGCCCCGGCCAGTACCGCAGTATGCACCTTGGCGATCGGCTTGCGGCCCAACAACTTCGCCATCTCCATGGACATGAACAGCAGCGCCGCCGAGCCGTCGCAGATCTGGCTGGAGTTGCCGGCGTGAATCACGCCGTCCTCCTTGAAAACGGGCTTCAGCTCGCCCATCTTCTCGATCGTGGTACCGCGGCGGATGCCCTCGTCCTTGAGCACGGTATTGCCGTCCTGGTCTTTGATCGCGACGATCTCATCATCGAAGGCACCGGAATCTTGCGCAGCCGCAGCCTTTTCGTGGGAGCCGAGGGAGAACTCGTCGAGCATCGTCCGGTCGAGTCCCCACTGCTCGGCGATCATCTCCGCACCGATGCCCTGGTTGGGGATAGCCCCGTGATAGCGGTCCAGGAATGTCTGCGAGAACGGCCTGCCGCCGTTTGCCAGCGAGGATCCCATCGGTGTCCGCGACATCGACTCCACACCGCCTGCGACGACGACGTCGTAGTGGCCACCGATCACGCCGGCGGCAGCGAAGTGAATCGACTGCTGGCTGGACCCACACTGACGGTTGACGGTGACACCGGGCACGGTCTCCGGCCAGCTGGCGGTCAGCAAGGCGGTGCGCGCGATGTCGAGCGCCTGCTCGCCGGCCTGCATGACGCATCATCCCCAAATCACGTCGTCGACGATCTCGGGGTCGATGCCGGCCTTCTCGACGAGTCCGTTGAGGACCTGCGCAGAAAGGTCGGCGGGGTGTACGCCGGACAGCCCACCGTTGCGCTTGCCGACCGGTGAACGCACCGCCTCGACGATTACGGCTTCAGCCATGACCTAACTCATTAAGACATGAGGTTGTTGTTCGATTGTTGACCAACCCGTTGGACGGCTCGCCGCGGGGGTGCTCAGCTGCCGGGTAGCGTCGGAAAGCATGACGCGCGTCGTCGTGATCGGCGGCCACGGCAAGGTCGCTGTACACCTGGCTCGCATCTTGACCTTGCGGGGTGAACGTCGGTCTTCCGTAACCCAGGGACCGGCAACCGGGCGGATCGCCGTTGGCGCCGCCGGAGAGGTCTCCCGGTAAGACGTCGCACTGGTGGTGGCCACGGTGTTGAACGACGACGCGACGATCGGCCGGACCATCGAATTCAACAACGGTGATCTGCCCATCGCAGCGGCGCTGGCCGCCAGCGGCGATCGCAAGCGCGGCGAAGCCGGGCGCAGCGGGTCGCCGCCATGGATCAGGTAATCTCATTTGCGCAGCTGGTTTGCTGGCACTCGTGTCAGCATCGAGCGGGGCATGTTAGTAGTGCTTCGTAAGAGGGAACCCGGTGAGAGTCCGGGACTGTCCCGCAGCGGTATGCAGGAACGACCGCCGTCACAAGCACTGGCCTTGGAAAGATCCGAGATCGGGAAGCGACGGCCAGTAGGAGTATCACCGGGTGCGTGCCTGCGAGTCCGAAGACCTGCCGGCTGTGCCGGGCGCGCCGCGCCTGGCGGCTCATCGCCTCGTGGAATGGGCGGATGGCTGTCCTGGGTGCATAAATGTGCTGACGGCACATCGCATCTGGGCCTCCTTTGCGTCCGCTGGCGGTGACCAGCCTTTTGCCCGTCGAGTGAATGGACGACATCGTGACCGCAACACCGTTTACCGCCACCGTGACCGGCTCTCCGCGCATCGGCCCGCGAAGAGAACTCAAGCGAGCCACCGAGGGCTATTGGGCGGGCCGCACCAGCCGATCAGAGCTGGAGACTGTCGCCGCCGGGCTGCGCCGCGACACCTGGGCGCAGCTGGTCGCCGGCGGCTTGGACTCGGTGCCGGTCAACACTTTCTCCTACTACGACCAGATGCTTGACACGGCCGTGCTGCTGGGAACGCTGCCGGCCCGGGTGCACAGCGTCTCCGACGACTTGGACCGCTACTTCGCGGCCGCCCGCGGCACCGAGGACATCGCGCCGCTGGAAATGACCAAATGGTTCGACACCAACTACCACTACATCGTCCCGGAGCTCGGGCCGGACACCACGTTCTCGCTGCACCCGGAGAAAGTGCTGGCTGAACTCAACGAGGCTCTGACACAAGGGGTTCCGGCGCGTCCGGTGATCATCGGCCCGCTCACCTTCCTGTTGCTGAGCAAGGCGGTCGGCGGTGCCGGCGCACCGGTCGAGCGGCTCGGCGAGCTGGTCCCCCAATACTCCGACCTGCTAACGCTCTTGGCCGACAACGGCGCCGAGTGGGTGCAGCTGGACGAACCGGTCCTGGTGACCGACATCTACGCCGACGCAGCGGCGCTGGCGGAGAAGGTGTACAACACGCTGGGATCAGTGCAGAAGCGGCCCGCGATTTACGTGGCCACGTACTTCGGTGACCCCGGCAGCGCACTGCCCGCGCTGGCTCGCACACCCGTCGAGGCGATCGGCGTGGACTTGGTCCGCGGCGCCGACGCCGCGGTGGCCCAAATATCTGCGGTCCCGGAGCTGGCTGGCAAGACACTGGTGGCAGGAATTGTCAACGGGCGCAACGTCTGGCGCACCGACCTGGAGGCGGCGCTGGGCCGGCTGGCCAGCCTGTTAGGCTCGGCGGGGTCAGTGGCCGTGTCGACGTCGTGCTCGACGCTGCACGTGCCGTACTCGCTGGAGCCGGAAACCGATCTGGACGACGCGCTGCGCAGCTGGCTGGCCTTCGGCGCCGAAAAGGTGCACGAGGTGGCCACATTGGCACGCGCGCTGCGCGACGGCCGCGACGCGGTGGCCGAGGAGATCGAGGCCTCCAACGCCGCGGTGACGTCCCGCCGGTCAGATCCGCGGCTGTACAACAACCAGGTCCGGGCCCGCATCGACTCGATCACCACGTCGGGCACCGAACGCGGGCCGGCCGCCAAGCGCCGCGAGGCGCAGAACGCGCGGCTGCACCTGCCGCCGCTACCGACCACCACGATCGGGTCTTACCCGCAGACCTCGGCGATTCGCAAGGCCCGCGCGGCTTTTCGGTCCGGTGAGATTGACAGTAGTGAGTATGAACGCCGGATGAAGCAGGAGATCGCGGACGTCATCAAGCTGCAGGAGGACCTCGGCCTCGACGTGCTGGTGCACGGCGAACCAGAACGCAACGACATGGTGCAGTACTTCGCCGAGCAGCTGGACGGTTTCTTCGCCACCCAGAACGGCTGGGTGCAGTCCTACGGCAGCCGCTGCGTTCGCCCGCCGATTCTCTACGGCGATGTCGCGCGGCGCCACCCGATGACGGTCGACTGGATCACCTACGCGCAGTCGCTGACCGACAAGCCGGTCAAGGGCATGCTCACCGGCCCGGTGACGATTCTGGCCTGGTCGTTCGTCCGTGACGACCAGCCGCTGGCCGACACCGCCAACCAGGTGGCGCTCGCCATTCGCGACGAGACCGTGGACCTGCAGTCGGCCGGCATCGCGGTGATCCAGGTCGACGAGCCCGCGCTGCGGGAACTGCTGCCGCTGCGGAATGCGGCCAAGCAGGCTTACCTGGACTGGGCGGTCGGTTCTTTCCGGTTGGCGACCTCCGGCGTTGCCGATTCGACGCAGATCCACACTCACCTGTGCTACTCGGAGTTCGGCGAGGTGATCGGTGCGATCGCCGACCTGGATGCCGACGTCACGTCCATCGAGGCGGCCCGCTCGCACATGGAGGTGCTCGACGATCTGAACTCGGTCGGCTTCGCCAACAGCGTGGGGCCCGGTGTCTACGACATCCACTCGCCGCGGGTGCCAAGCACCGACGAGATCGCCAACTCGCTACGGGCGGCGCTGAAAGCCGTACCGGCCGAACGACTGTGGGTCAACCCCGACTGTGGGCTGAAAACCCGTAATCCCGATGAGGTCTCGGCGTCGCTGACCAATCTGGTCGCTGCGACGAAGCAAGTGCGAGCCAGCGCCTAGTTCCAGAGGTGACGCGGCGAGCGTAACGCCACTGCGAAAAAGTCGTCGAAATCTCGCAACAGTTTCACGCTCGGCGCGAGTCCAGCCCTTCGGCGAGCACATGGACCGGCACGTCGTGGGCCCAGGGCTGGCGCGTCACCATGTCCGCGACGCGCACGTCGCCGCGCTCGAATTCACCGGTAGCCGCGTCGACCAGCCGGTACTGTTGGGTCTGCTTATGGATCGGCTGGGCGTCGAGCATCACCACGCGCACCTCGCCCGGCTCGAAGTGACAGCGCTTCTGCAGCGCGGCAACCAGCTGCTCGTTGCTGAAGTGCCCGTCGCCGAAATTCCATCCGATTGCGGTGCCGCAGAGTCGCTCGCCGTCGGTGAGCACGTAGTCGTCTTCGTTCTGATCGGCCATCGCGCGGTGGGCCAAGGTGAACAGGGCCCGACCGTGAGTGTTGAAGGAGATGACGAACGGGAAGTGCTTGTTCAGCTTGGATGTTGCTGCGCCCAGCCAGATCACCAGGCACACGAGTTTGGCGCCCAGGATCATGTCCCTGACCGAGATCGGCACCGCGATTGTGTTCGCGATCGCCGGTATCCGCGCACGCCGGTCGGTCGGCGAGGCGTCGGTACTTCCACTGCGCCCGCGGTAGGGTGTCGCACGATGAACACCGAAACGGCGGGAACCCTGTTCTTCGACGGGGCCTGCGGAATATGCACTCGCTCCCGGGATTTGCTGCTGAAGTTGGATCGAATAGGAAAGCTGCAGACCGAGGCTCTGCAAACTCCCGGGGCCGCACAGCGACTCGGTATCGCACCAACGACCCTGATGGAATCGGTCCGATGGCTGGATTCTTCCGGCGCTGTCTACTCCGGCGCGCGGGCCGCCAACGCTGCGTTATCGGCCGCGCTCGGGACGCGAATCCCGCTGGTAACCTATCGGATTCCCGGTATGCGCTTCATCGAGGAAACCATCTACCGATGGGTGGCCGCCAACCGGTATCGCTTCCCGGGGACCACACCGTACTGCCAGTCACACCCGAGCGCCTGCTGAGCCAGAAGACGAAATCTCCCGCCGCGAGACGCTGGGTGGCAGAGCAGGGTTATCTGGGCCAGCATAAAAGCTTTGCCGTCGGCTTGGGTTGCGACTTGGTGCACGCCGACAAACTGGTCTACGCAGGCGGAATCGCGCCGGACCATCCGGGCACCGCGGCGCCGATCGGGGCCGGCTGCAAGATCTGCAACCGGTCGTCGTGCCCGCAGCGGGCATTTCCCTATCTCGGCGGGCGTGTCGTCGTCGACGAGAACACCGGCAGCGGCCTGCCCTATTCGCCCACCCCACGCCGGCAATCGGTGTAGCTTGCTGCTGAGATCAGCCATGACAGATGTCGACTATTGCGTTGTCGATGCGGGATTCGCCGGTTTGACCGCCGCCCTGCGGCTAAAGCAAGCCGGTCGCCCGGTCGTGCTGCTGGAAGCCCGGACCGGGTCGGCGGCAAGCAGCACCGCCACGCCGGCGCGATCCCGTGGACGGTAAGCCCTTGGGCGACGATGAACCTCGGGGTCGGGTTGATCAAAATGCGGCAGATGTGCCGATCGATTGCGCTGCAAGCCCCTGGCAGGCCCGCAAGGCCGCCGAGTGGGACCAGATCAGTTTGGCGGCATGGTTGGACAAGAACATCTTGTCGCAGCAGGCCCGCGACATGCTGGGCATTGCGCTGGCCGGCCCCTACACCTCGGCTGCATCAGAGGTGTCGTTGCTGTGGGTGCTCTACCAGGCGCCATCCGCACCGGGGAGCGCGCCGCCGCGGAAGTGCTGGCCCGCGAAACGACAGCGGCTACTGTGCCTGTTTGACCGGCGGGCGGTAGAAGAGCAACAGCTGACCGACCCCGCCGCCCAAGCCCAGCAGCAGCGAGATCAGCAGACCGTGCCAGCCGTTGCGCCAGTTGTACCCGAAGATCAGCCAGTCCAGGCTGTACTGACCGGGGCCGATCGTGGCCACCGCGACTGCGCTGGCGGCCAGCACCAGGTTGTACTCCCAGCCCTCCTTGACGATGAAAAAGCCGTTGGGCCGGTGCGCGGTCCACGCGGCGACGAACATCAGCCCAACAAAGCCCGCGGCCGGGATCGGCGTCAGAAGCCCCGCCGCCAGCCCCAGACCCGCGCTCACTTCGGTGCTCGCCGCGGCGACGGCCTGAAACTTGCCGTTCTTCATGCCAATGCTTTCGAACCAGCGCGCCGTCCCGGGTATCCGTCCACCGCCGAAGAACTTGTTGTAGCCATGAGCTGCGAGCGTCAACCCCAGCACCACCCGCAGGATCAGCAACCCGACATCATAGGCAGTCATAGACGCCAACCTAGATCATCGGGTGGGCACGGAGGGGCCGAGGTATCGTCCCACCGGCAAACAAACCGCAAAGGAGCAGGCACATCACGATCGCCATCATCGGCGCCGGCAACGTCGGGCGCACGCGTGGTACCGCATGGCGCGACCGCGGCCATGACGTCGCAGTGACCGCGACGCTGGTCAGCGAGCTGGGCTTCGAAACCGTCGACGCCGGCGATCTGACGCTGGCCCCGCTGCTGGAGCCGTACGCGCTGCTGTGGATCCACCTCGCGTTGCGCGGCGGATTCGGCACCAATTTCGCGTTCGGCCTGTCGCGCGGCGAATCCTGAGCATCCTGATGGCTTCCCCTTCTGCACCTTCGGTGTTAGTGCTGAACGGCGACGCCAACTACCCACCGAAAATTCTGGGCCACAAGGGGCATGGCATCGACATGATGCGCCGCAACGGCCTGCCGGTGCCGCCCGCGTTCTGCATCACCGCCGAGGTGGGCGCGCGCTACCTCAGCGAACCCGAGGCGACGATCGACGCGATCTGGGATGACGTGCTCGACGGAATGCGCGGGCTGGAGGCGGCGACGTCGCGCACGTTCGGACGCGGACCGCATCCGCTGCTGGTGAGCGTGCGTTCCGGGGCGGCGGTGTCGATGCCCGGGATGATGGACACGGTGCTGGATCTCGGGATCAACGACGCCGTCGAGCAGGCGTTGGCGGCAGAGCGCACCGCCGGATTCGCCCGCGACACCCGTCGTCGGTTCATCGAGTCGCCGGTCGGCCGCGACGCGCCTGCCGACCCGTATCTACAACTGCGCGCAGCGGTCGAGGCTGTGTTCGCGTCGTGGGGCTCGCCGCGCGCCGCCGCTTATCGCGCCCATCATGGACTCGACGACCGACGCGGCACCGCGGCGGTGGTGCAGGCCATGGTCTTCGGCAACGTCAACACCAGTTCCGGTGCCGGCGTTGTCTTTTCGCGAAACCCGATGACCGGCGCCAACGAGGCCTTCGGGGAGTGGTTGCCAGGAGGCCAAGGGGGTGACGTGGTATCCGGCACGGTCGACGTCGAACCGATCACCGCGCTGCGCGACCAGCAGCAAGCTGTCTACGACGAACTGATCGCCGCCGCCCGCTCGTTGGAGCGGCTCACCTCCGATGTGCAAGAGATCGAGTTCACCATTGAGCACGCGACGCTGTGGCTGCTGCAGACACGGCCCGCGAAGCGGTCGGCGCAGGCCGCGGTGCGCCTGGCGTTGCAACTGCGCGGTGACGGTCTTATCGACGATGCCGAGACACTGCGCCGGGTGACGCCTGCCCACCTGGAGGCGTTACTACGGCCATCGCTGCAACCAGAACACCGCTCGACTTCGACACTTTTGGCAAAAGGCTTACCGGCCGGGCCCGGCGTGGTCTCAGGGCGGGCCTACACCGAAGTGGACGCCGCGGTTGATGCGGCCGACCGCGGCGAGGATGTCATCTTGGTGCGCAACCACACCAGCCCCGACGACATTCACGGCATGCTGGTTGCGCGCGGCGTCGTCACCGAAACCGGCGGTGCCACCAGCCATGCGGCCGTGGTCAGCCGTGAGCTCGGCCGAGTGGCCGTGGTGGGCTGCGGCCGCGGAATCGCCAAATCTCTGGCCGGCAAGCTGGTCACCGTCGACGGCACCGAAGGCGAAGTGCGCGACGGGAGGCTGCAGTTGACCGCCTGGTCCGAAGATGACACTCCAGAACTACGCGAGCTGGCCGAGATCGCCCGACGCATCAGCCCGCTACGTGCTCATGCCGGCGGCGACTACCCACGACTGGTAAGCCATTCCGATGGCGCGGTGCGCGCCGCCATGGCCAGCGACCACAGCGATGTGGTGTCCGCCCGCCCGCTGCTGGCAATGCTGGCCGCACTGCGACTGCGCGAGGACACGTGAGCGAGCTGACCGTGTTGCAAGCGGTCCGGCTGAAAGGTCGGGCGCGCCTCGATGATTTGACCGCGACGCTCGGCGAAGACGCCGACGACCTGGCCGCCACCGTTGACGAGCTGACCCGATCAGGGTTACTGGTCGACGGCAACGTGCTGCGGCTCAGCCCCGAGGGGCGGATCCGGCTGGGCGAGTTGCTGGCCGCCGAACGCCAGCAGATCGACACGACGGCACTGACTTCCGCCTACGCCGAATTCCGTCGCGTCAACGCCGAATTCAAAGCGCTGGTCACCGATTGGCAGGTCAAGGACGGGCAGCCCAACGCACACGACGACGCCGATTACGACGCCGCGGTGCTGGCTCGCCTCGATGACGTGCACCATCGGGTGACGCCGATCATCTCCGCGGCGGCTGCACAGTTGCCGCGGCTGGGCCGCTATTCGACCAAACTGCAAGCGGCGCTGGACAACGTCCACGCCGGCGACACGGCTTGGCTGTCTCGACCGCTCATCGACTCCTATCACACCGTGTGGTTCGAACTGCACGAGGAGCTAATCCTCGCGGCCGGCCTGACCCGCGAGTCGGAAGCCAAATCTGGTTACACTCCATAGCTTTCGTTACAGCTCGGCGTCGAGCCGAATAAGGTGCTCGTCGACGTCACCAACCGCGGATTCGGCGGCGTGGACGCTGATCGCGATCGTCTCGCCGATGCCGTGCACGCCGTGAACGAGTCCCATTGCCGGTGACAGCGCCGGATGTGGCTGCGGGTCGTCCGCTCGGGCTCGAGGGCCGCCGGCGCCCAGCTCGGATAGGTCAACGGCGAACCGTCTTCGACGCGGACGGTCAGGGCTCGGCAAGGCTGGGCTCGACTGCGGACATCGTCGACCGCGCGCGGACATGTCAATTCGTCGCACCGGGGCAATACACGGTGATGGCATCTTGCATGAACGGCCGCACCTGCGCCGTCGTCAAACCCTGAGCTTGCAGCTCGGCGGCGATCTTCGACATGGCGACCCTGAATGGGCTTGGGCGCCCGCCGAATCGAAAGTTATACACGTCGGCGCGAGAAAGACCATCGTTGTCGCACCGTTCATGCGCGATGGCGATCAACCGATCCGATGGGCCGACGTTCATTCCGTCATTCGACAGCGACGCCAAAAACTGGGCATCCGGTGTGTCAGCGTGAGCGACGCCTGCCGCTACCAGTACCACTGCCCAGGCGGCGAAAATCGGACAGAACGGATTTACAGTCATGGTTGAGTGTGGCAGCCATCGCGGAAAACCGCGAGCCCAGGTAGCCCAAGGATGAAGACGGCGATCCGTGGGACCGAGGCGGCCGCTAACCGGCTGCGCCGACGAACCCCAGCACCAAGTCGGCAGTGCGCTCCGGCTGGTCGAGTTGCAGGAAGTGTCCGGCACTTTCGACGATGGCGACGTCGCTGCCTTCCGGCATTACCCGTGGGATCATCCAATGCGTGAAAGCCGCTGTCATGCACCCGTCGTCGCGTCCGTGTAAGTACAGGGTCGGCAGCGCTGGCGGCGACGTCCAGTGCTGGTGCAGTTCGGCGTAGCGCATCGGCGGGCGGGTGTTGCGGCAGTCGTGTCCGATCAGCACGTCGCGGTCGGTGCCACCGGCCGCCGAACGCACCTGCAGCGCGTCATCCATCAACGCCCCGATGTGATAACTGCCATCGGACGGTATCGATGACGGCGCATAGCCGCGCATGAACGGTGCCACCACCTGCCAGCCTGCCTCGGCGAGTCGCGGCGCGAAATTTCGCCAGCCGTAAGCGGTATCGGGAAACCCATGCAGGCACAGCGCGACCGGGCCGTCGGGCGGCCCCCACGCCAGGGCCTTCAACTCCACCGCGGGAGCGTGCACACTAATCCAGCGGTGTCCCGTCATCATCTGATCCTTACAACTGGTCGAAGCCGGAAACCAGCCAGCGGTCGCCGACTTTGTCCAGCGTCACCCGGAAGCTGGAGTCGGCATCGGCCGGCGCGGAGTCACCGATCTTGACCGTCTGGTTGACGAACACCAGCACTATCGCATGATTTTGCGTAGCCGATTCGCACGCCGCCCCGGGAACGTTGGCCGTCGCGGAGAGCCGTCGTTCTTTCGCATTCGGGATGAGCTCCTCCTGCGTCCGGTGCGTGTAGGTGTCGAGAAAATTGCCGGTCAACCGCTCGCGAACGGCCGCCACGTCCCGATCCAGCGTGTCGAACCGGAACGACAGCAACGCGACCGTGGAATCCCTTGCCGCCGCCACCGATTGGCTGCGAGCAAGGTCGATATCACGAACCGACGAGTCGTTCCACTTGAGCAGACCCGCGGCGATCGTCAGCAGCAACGCCAGGGCAGGAAGCAAGCCGTAGACCAGTACGCGCGACCAGTCGACGCCTCTTGGTTGCGTCATGAGACGAACACCACGTCGGAGACCTTGGCGACATCGCCCATCTTCTTCACAGTGACCCGCAGCCGCCAGAAGTGCGGCTCCTGCTGCGCCTGCGCGGGATCCGACGAGCGGACCGTCACCGCTACCAACACCTTGCCCTGATCACCGTTTCGCGATTCCAGACCGGCGTCGGTGGCGGTGGCTACCAGCTTCGACCGCATCCGCTGGGCGTTGTCGACGTATGACTGCTTTCGGCGCGCGAAGCTGTCATGAAACTTGCCGGTCGCCGAGTCCAGGATCCGCTGGGCATCGGCGTCGGCATGCCGATAGTCCACCGTGAGGAGGTCTTCCGCGGCGTCGCGAGCCGATTGCACGAAAAGATTGCGCTGCGCCTCGAGATTGTGCGCCTCATACGCAGTGAAACCCAGCCAGCCGACCAGCCCCGCCAGCAGCACACCCGTCACCAGGCCGACCACCATCGCGATCCGCTCAACCTGGGTATGGGATTGCAGCGGGCGAAGGTATACGACGTCAGGCTCCCCACCGGAGGTAGCAGCATCGTCTGCCATTTTTGCTCCTGTTCGGCGCGTCGGTAACGTCCAACGCACGTGCCCAATTTTTCCAGAACTGCATTCCAGTCTTTTCGGCGAGCGCGTTAACTCTAGTCATGCCCCAGATCGGCACTACCCGCCCGCGCGTTCGCCGCTGGGCCAGAACCGATGACACCCAGCGACGCATCCTGGCTGCGGCAACCGATGTGTTCGCCACGCGCGGCTTCACCGCCGCAACGACGGCCGACGTTGTCGCCGCTTCGGGCGCCAGCGTCGGCAGCGTGCGGTGACCCTACTCGCAGGTGTATGCGTCGTTTCAGCACGACAGCTCGGCGATCGCCGCGATGACCGCGATGGGCTACCGAAACACATTGTGGGGCAGGGACTATCCGCACATCGAGCGCACTTTCGGCCACACCCAAGAGACGTTGCACCGGCTGTTCGACGGCGTCAAGGCGAAGACCAAGGACCGCATCATGTTCGGCGCCTTCAACCAGTTGTTCCCCGACGCGCCGCTGCCGCCGGATGCGGGCAGTTGAACCTGGCAAACCTGCTGTAGGTAACGTCAGGCGGACACCTACGCCCGAGAGCCCGGAGGGCGTGCGCAACTTTCTGGCGACGGTGCCGGGCGCCGAGTTCGTCGAACTGTCCGACGCGGGACACACCGCAGCCGGCGACGACAACGACGCATTCAGCGACGTCGTGGTGACGTTCGTGAGGCGCTGACTGGGAGTTACGACATAACCCGGGCTGCGTAGGCCGCCAAGTCCGCCGGTCGTGACGTGATGGCCCCGATGTAGCCATCGGGCCGAATTAGCGCCGCCGCACCATCTTTGATGTCGTAAGCGTCCTGGATGTGGCGGTCGGCGTCGACCAGATCGCTACCGATGCGGTATGACCACCCGTCTGCACGGTCGAGGACCGGCGCCGCCACCCCGAATCGCAGCAGTGTCCAGTGCGGTCCGGTGTAGCAGTTGAACAGCCGCACCGGCCGGCCGCCCTGGTCTAGGCATGGCGCGTCGGGGGCCCGATCACCCGCGACAAGTGTGCAGCTGGAGCCGTCGTCGAGCGTCAATGGGCCACCTCGGTAACTCACATCCAGTTGCCGAGTTTCCTCGCCGCGCTCGAACGCGTCATCAGCGCTGTTGAGATGCTTTTCCAGCAGCGCGGCGCTGATGCCGAGCACCCGCGCCGCGACCGGCAGCCGCTCGGCCTGGTAGCTGTCCAGCAGCTCGGCGGGCACCCCGGCGAGCACAGCCGCCAGCTTCCAGCCCAGGTTGTAGCCGTCCTGCACACCGGTGTTGAGGCCCTGGCCGCCAGTCGGCGGATGCACGTGCGCGGCGTCACCGGCCAAAAAGACGCGGCCCATCCGGAACTGTTGCGTCATACGGACATTCGGCCGCCAGATCGTGCTCCAGGTCAGTTCGTGCAGCCGGACGTCGGTACGCCCGGATGCGGCTTCAAGCGTCTGCTGGAGAGCCTCGAGCGTGGGCGCTATCCGGGACGCGCGGGTTGCCACGACGAATGTGTCGTCAGCACCGGCCAGCGGCGTGAAAACCAAAAAGGCGCCCCCGTCGAGCATCCAGGCGTGCCCGTAATCATGGTCCAGGCCGTCGACGCGCACATCGGTCACCAGCATTCTGACGTCCTCGTCGGTTTCACCGACGAACGGCACCGCGAGTTGACGCCGGACGGTACTGCCTCCGCCGTCAGCGCCGACCAAATACGCCGCACGCACGGTCTCGCCGCCGTTCAGCCGCGTCGTTACCCCCTCCTCGTCCTGGTCGAACTCGACCACCCCGGCGCCGAGCCCAACCTGCACGCCGTGCGCGGCGAGCCGCGAGCGCAGGATCTGCTCTGTCCGCCACTGCGGCACAAACCACACGTTGGGATACGGCACGTCGGACCGCGGTGCCACCGGCTCGGCCATCCGACCCTCCCAGACCACCCGGCCGTCGGCATAGAACCGAGTGACTGGCGCCGCCATGCCAGCGGAGATCACTTCGTCGATGACGCCGAGGTCTTCGAACACCTCCAAAGTGCGTGGCTGTATCCCGTCGCCCCGCGATCCGACCGAGAAGCGATGATGGCCGGCAACGTCGACCACCTCGATGATCATCTGGACCCGATCGCCAAAGCCGGGCGCAGCCTGCCAGGGCCGCCCGAGTTGGTGTTGGCGATGTTCGCCGGCCTGCTCGATGGGTTCAGCTATCGCTGGCAACTCTCCGAAGGCCGATTCGGCGGTCAGTCAAAAGGTCGCGCGTTCGACGAGGATGAGGCGATCGACACCTTGACCGAGTTCATCTACCGTGCGCTCAACGGCTAGCTGCCAGGCTTTTCTACGTGCCCGCCGAACTGTTTACGCATGGCCGACAACGCCTTGTCGGCGAACTCGTCGAGCCGGCGCGAGGCGAACCGCGAATACAGCGCCGACGTCAGCACCGGCGCCGGAACTCCCTCGTCGATAGCGGCAATCGAGGTCCAGCGGCCTTCACCGGAGTCGGAGACATGGCCGGCGAATTCAGCCAGGTCCGGCGCCTCGTGCAGCGCGATCGCGGTCAGATCCAACAACCAGGAGCCGACGACGCTGCCCCGCCGCCATAGCTCTGCGACCTCCGGGATGGGGATGTTGTATTCGTAGAACTCGGGATTCGTCAGCGGAGCGGTCTCGGCGTCGCCCTGCCCTTTCTTGCTGCGGGTGCCGATGTCGGCGTTGCGCAGGATGTTGAGCCCCTCGGCGAGCGAGGCCATCATGCCGTACTCGATGCCGTTGTGCACCATCTTGACGAAATGCCCTGCGCCACAAGGCCCGCAGTGCAGATAACCCTTCTCGCATTGAGCGACCTCACCTTCTCGCCCCGGGGTACGCGGCACTGAGTCCACGCCGGGTGCGATGGTGGCGAAAATCGGCTCAGCGTGGGAGAAAGCGTCTTCGCTGCCGCCAATCATCAAGCAGTAGCCGCGTTCACGGCCCCACACGCCACCGCTGGTGCCGCAGTCCAAGAGGCGAATCCCGTTCTCGCCCAGTGTCTTTGCATGACGCATATCGTCGCGGTAGTACGAGTTACCGCCGTCGATGACAATGTCGTCGGCTTCCAGTGTCTTGGCGAGGTCGCCGATCACCCCGGTGGTGATGTCGCCCGCGGGCACCATCACCCAGACCACCCGCGGCTTGGCGAGCTTCTCGGCGAGCTCTTGCAGAGAGGAGACTCCGGTAGCCCTCGGCTCCTCCGCAATCGCCTTGACCGCGTCCGGATTATGGTCGTACACAACGCATTCATGCCCGTCTTCGACCAGCCGACGGACGATGTTCGCGCCCATCCGGCCCAGTCCGATCATCCCAAGCTGCATGTTGTCCTGTTCTCCTTACTGTGACGCACGGTGGTCGGTGGGAAGCCACGGTTGGTGCCAACCGTGTTGACCGCGCAGCAGCGACCGGGCCTCTTCCGGCCCCCACGAGCCGGTTTCGTAACGGTGGATCTTGCCCGGATTGTCGAGAAGCGGCTGCACGACGCGCCAGGTCTCTTCGATGTTGTCTTCACGCGCGAACAGCTGGCGGTCGCCGGTCAACCCGGCATGCAGTATGCGCTCGTAGGGCGTCAGCGGCTCGCCCAGGTCTTGCATGAACGAAGAATCCAGGTGGATGTCGCGCCAGCGGCCGGCGTCTAGCGCGGTCAACTGCACGCGAAGTCCGGGATCGGGGTCGATCCGCAGCACGATCTGGTTGGGTTCGGCCTTCTTGCGGTCGGGCAGGAAAGCCAACGCGGGGACGCGGTGGGTGAACAACCGCACCTCGGTCACCCGTTCTGCCATCGCCTTGCCCGCCCGCAAAAATATCGGCACCCCGGCCCAGCGCCAATTGTCGATCTCCAGTCGCAGCGCGACGAAGGTCTCGGTCTGCGAGCCCTTGGCCACCCCGTCGATGTCGGTATAGCCGCTGTATTGAGCCCGCACGCAAAGGTCTGGGTCCAGCGCCGGTATCGCACGCAAAACGTCGGCTTTCTTGTCGTTGAGATCGTCTGCGCTCGGCCCCACCGGCGGCTCCATCGCAACTCCGGCGAGCACCTGCAGCAGATGGTTTTGCACGACGTCGCGCAAGGCGCCCACCCCGTCGTAGAACCTGCCCCGGTCCTCGACGCCGAAGTTCTCGGCCATGGTGATCTGAATTTGCGAGATCTTGTGACGGTCCCACATCTCGGCCAGCGCCAGGTTGCCGAAGCGCAAATACTCGAGTTCGACGACCGGTTGCTTGCCCAAGAAGTGGTCCACCCGAAAGATCTGGTCCTCGTTCAACACCGCGCGCAGTTGCGCGTTGAGTTCGCACGCAGACTTGAGGTCGTGGCCGAACGGCTTTTCCACCGCGACGCGGGAGTGCGCTAACAGCCCGGCCTTGTCCAGGCTCTCGACGATGGGAGCGAACAGCGACGGCGGCATTTCCAGGTAGAACAGGCAATCACGTCGCGAGCCGAGGCGCTTGGCCAGCTCGGCGTACAGGGCGGGGTCAGTGACATCACCGTGCAAGTAGGACAACCGGTTCGCCAGCCGATCGAATACCTTGTTGTCCAAGCCTTCGCCGGTGTCGACGACGGCCTTGCGGGCCCGGTTGACCAGCTCCTCGACGCTGATATCGTCGCTGGCCACACCCAGCACCGGGCATTGCAGCAATAGCCGGCGTTCCAGGCAGTAGAGGGCGCGGAAGGTCATCTTGCGAGCCAGGTCGCCGGTAATGCCGAAAATCACCAGCACCTCTGAGCCGCGACCACCGGATTCAGCCAATCGGAGACCTCCACGAAGAATCGACCACCAACACTAGACACTACGGGACCGACAACACGCAGCGTGCCTGGCGTCAAGTAACCGCGTGCGGGCCCAACCAAGCCTGATTAGCCAAAAGCGCTCCCGCAGTTGAGCTTTCAAGTCACAGCCGAATTCCGGCACCGCGGACTCGGCCCGTTACTAGGACAGATGCTTCTCATCGGGAAAGATGCCTGGCATGCATGACCCCCTGATGATCGCGGTCTACGCCCTGGCCGGCGTGGCAGTGGCCGAAGCCGGCGCGCTGGCCATCCTATGGGCAGCGCTCACCCGCAGTCGCCGGGAGGCCGCGGAACTGCGGGAGCGCGTCGACCCGCGCAGTTGGCTGCTGACCGGGGGGCCGGGAGGCGGTCAAGACCGTGTGGCAGACCGCGAACCTGGTCCGCAAGGAGGGGCTCGGCGCCGCGATGCGCAACTCGATCGAAGATCTCGCCGACTGGGCCGAGGTGGAACGCCCCGACCTGGCCCGGGTCACTGCGGACGGCAAGGTAGCGATTCTGTTCTCCGATATCGAGGAGTCCACCGCGCTCGATGAACGGGTCGGCGACCGCGCGTGGGTCAAGCTGATCGGCGAGCACGACAAGATGGTCCGTAAACTGGTCAAGCAACGCTCCGGGCATGTGGTGAAGAGCCAGGGCGACGGATTCATGATTGCCTTCGCCCAGGCTGAGCAGGCGGTGCGCTGCGCCGTCGACATTCAACACGCGCTGCAGAAAGACGCACAACGCAAGAGGCGCAACGGAATTCGGGTGCGAATTGGGATCCACCTGGGCCGATCGGTGCGCCGTGGCGACGACCTGTTCGGCCGTAACGTCGCGATGGCGGCGCGCGTGGCCGGGCAGGCCGGTGGCGGGGAGATCCTGGTCAGCCAGACCGTGCGCGACGCGGTCAGCGACTGCGGCGGCATCTGTGTCGACGACGTCCGCGTTGCGGAATTGAAGGGCTTCGCCGGCACCCACCGCCTCTACGCCGTCGCCGCTTGAACAGTTACGGCTGATCGCCCGCTTCGGCCAGCCGCTGGTGCAGCCGGTCGCGGATTTCATCGGGCGTATAAGCCCGCCGCCGGCGCTGGTCGCGGGCCACCAGTACTCCCCCGGCGGCCACGCCGACGATCCCGGCCAACCCGAGCAACTTCCACATTGTGCGCATCAGCACAGGCTATTCGCGAGCGCATCGCGTCGTTGAACGATATCCGCATAAGGTGCGGTGGTGGAAACACACACGGTGACCCTGGACCGCGCACTGAACGAAACCCGGACCGGCGACATATGGCTGTTTCGTGGGCGCTCCGGACCCGACCGCGCGATCCAGACCTTGTCGAACAGTCCGGTCAACCATGTCGGCATGACGGTGGCGATCGAGGATCTGCCGCCGTTGATGTGGCATGCCGAACTGGGCGACAAGCTGACCGATGTCTGGACGGGCGCCAACCACCGCGGTGTGCAACTCAACGACGCCCGGCAAGCAGTCGAGCGGTGGCTGCAGCGCTATGGCCAGCGATGTTGGTTGCGCCAGCTGGCGCCGGACACGAACCGCGAGCAAGAGAATCGATTACTGCGCGTGGTCGCCCGGATGGACGGCACGCCGTTTCCGACTGCGGGCCGGCTCACCTTGCGGTGGCTGCGCGGTCAGCTGCCGACCAGATACGACTGGGTGCGCGGAATTCCCGTGGTGGACAGCCATGTTCGCGAATCAACGCGACGGCGCAGAGCCGAGCAGCGACAGGGCAGCTTCGAGTCCGCCTATTGCGCAGAAACGGTGGCGGTCACCTACGAAGAGATGGGGCTGATCGAAACCCACAAGGGGTCCAACTGGTTCGACCCGGGCAGATTCTGGAGCGGTGATGACCTTCCGCTGGTGGCACCGTACCGGCTGGGCGGCGAAATCGCCGTCGTCGCAGACTAATTCGCGCTTAATCACCGCATAGGTTGTTTTGCGCTGCCGTCGCCATGTCCAGCAAGTTCTGATACGACGCGTTGGGGTAGGTCCAATGCTTGGCGACGTCGTCCGGCGACTGCCCGGCGTCCAATTCCTTGCACATCGCGTGGCCGCTGCCCAGGAGGTACTCCCCCGTCGGCGGGGTCACCAGATATCCGTGGCGGCTCAACTCGTCCAGGTAACCGGCCTCATCGGCGTCCGCTATCCCGGCGCTCAATAGGGCCACGACGACGGCCGCCGCCGTACCACACAGAACCTGCAAACATCGGTGCGTGCGCCCGCCGCGGGTTCGCGCGCGTCTGCTCATTCATGTCCTCTCCTTTGCGCCGATGCTACGACCAAACCGATGAGTTGGCAGATCAACGACCAATGACCTCCTGCAATGCAGCCAGCAAGCGCAGCGGCTGCGGACCCGGGTGCGAGTTGTCTTTGACTCCGCGGTGGCCGAGTTCGGTCGGTGCGGGCTGGCGGGTGCGGACGTCGCAGCGCTCGCCGCGGCGGCGGGAGTGGCGCGCCGCACTTCTGCGGAGCGCGCCGTAATGCGTTGGCTCTACCCTTGTTTCGGTCGGCTATTCGCCCGCCAGACCGCCGAGATCAGCCTACTGATCGACCCGAAGAAGCTGCACGCGCGCCTCGACGAGCCGTTCAATGTCGATCAGCTCACCGCCGGCTTGGGCAATGAGACGTTTCTTGCCGCGCACCCCTGATGATTTGCGCCGATAGTTAGCGGGAGCGCTGACGCCGTTCGGTTTCGGTCATCTCGCGATCGACGTTGGCCTGATCCCGCTCGGCGCCGGCTTCTCTACGGTCCGTCCGGTCTTCCACGCGTTGCAGTCGCTCACGTTCACGCTCTGCCGCCGTGCCGTCGCGTTGGTCGGCGAGCAGCTCTCGCTCGTCGGCAAATGCTTCTCGCTGATTCGCCATTTGCTCCCGCTCATCTGCGATGTGATCTCTTTGGCCAGCGAACCATTCACGTCTTCGGACTTCAGCCTCCCGCCGGGCGAGCGACTCCTCACGCTCGTCAAGCGCATCAGCCCGGTCTTCCGCGGCCACGCCCCAGCCTAACCCTGCGAATGCCCGCCGCGCGCGGGTGGAAAATCAAACTCCAAACTTGGCGCGGGCCTCGTCGGTGACAGGAGTGAACAAGTTGACGAGGTTTCCATCTGGATCGCGAAATAACAGCGCCCGGTTGCCCCACGGCATAGTTGTCGGTTCAGTCACGACTTCGGCCAGGTGCTCGCGAAGCCGCTGGTGCTTGGCGTCCACATCCTCGACAATGAGCTCCACAATTGCACTTCGGTTGGCCGCCGGCTCGGCCGACCCAACCCGGCAGTCTCGACCGCGATGGTTGCTGGTTCACCGATCGGATTTCCTGAGCAGTCCAGGGCACAGGCGGCGAGGTGATCGGCATTGAGATCCACACCGAGCGCCCGGTGACCGCGTAGCTCGTCGAGTGTGGGGCCTGGTTCGGGCGCGATGGTCCAGGACGCATCCAGATACCAACGGCTTTTCGCTGGGTCAAAGCTGATGTCGTAGCGCACCGCCCGCCGGCCGGCCACCCGGGCCACCCACTCGTCGCCGCGGTGGTTGAACGCCACCGGGTCGGCGATGTGTAGGTGCGTGCCGAACCGGTCCGCCAGGGCGGCAGGAACTTTCACCCGAAGATGACCTGACTCATCGACGCGGATCGTCTCGTTACCGCCGGTCTTGCCCGATTCACCGTCGGCGGTCAGGAACATGCGGGCGGCATCCCAACGGTCCCGCCACTGCGGCTCGCTGCACTCAGCGGCGGCCAGGTTCTGCCGGGTGCGCCACAACCTGTTCCCGCCCACGGTGATCGACGGCCGGCCCGCGGCCAACGCGGCCTGCGCGGCGGCCAGACGCCCGCGCAAGGCCGCCAGCCGACGGGTCTTGCAGCACCGCCCGGCCGCCGAGCGATAACCGCGCACCGCGCGCCGTGACCGCCGCCGCGGCCCACCAGCAACATCTCGATCCGGGGCGCAGACCTCACCCGGGCGCAGCGCACACCGGGATTCCGACACTGTGATCGCGGCCTGCAAATCGGTGACCTCGGCGTCCAGGGCGCGCATCCCGAGCTGGTGCTGATCTTCGACCGCGCGGGTGATGGCACCGGCCCACCGCGACGACGCCGCCTCCGTCACCGCCTGCTTACGCTGAGCCCGCCAGACACTTGTGTTGCTTGCGGTCCAGCTGGCCAAGCGCGATCCGCCGCAACGCACGTTTACTCACGGCCGTTATCTTTGCTCCCGGCGCCGACAACCGCCTTCGGGCCGATATCACGCTGCGCGCAGCCAACCGCCTTCAACGCACGGTTTCGAGCACTGCGGCGACCATAGAGCCGCGCACAGAAACGTGTGAGCACCTCCACCATGTCGCCCACCAGATCGTCGTCGACCTCACCGTCGTCGAGTACCACCAACCGGCGGCCGTGCGCCGCCAGCGCCGCCTCCACCAGCTCAGTGTTCATCCGCCCCAAGCGATCCCGGTGCTCGACCACCACGACGGTCACTTTCGGGTCGGCCAACAGCCGCCGTACCTTTGCGCGTGACCCGTTCATCCCGGATCCAACCTCGGCCTCAACCCGCACCACCGTTGCACCCGCCTGAGCGGCCCACCCCGTCAGCCGCGCCACCTGACGATCCAGGTCCGCCTTTTGATCATGCGAGGAGACCCGCGCATACAACCCGAACGCCGGAGCCGGTGAACCCGGCGCCACGTCAGGCGCCACCAGGACCGTGCGCTCATTCACCCGCACCGCCGGAACCGGCAGCGTGCCCTCTCGAAACCACCGGTACGCCGTCTGCGGATGCACGCCCTGAGCACGCGCCCACTCCGTCAGGTTCACACCACCAACATACTCACTCGAACGTTCATGCGCTCACTATCACTCAGTATTACCCCAACAGCTCAAACCCCCCCAAGCATTGGCGGTGGGGTTCCACATCAGATGAGCCTGGGGTGCTCACGAGGGTGGCGGTGGGGGTGGCGGCGCCCACAGCGGCGGCGGACCCCAAGGTAACCAGCCCACTGAAGCACCTTGGCTTGCCGGAGCTTGCCAGCCATGGCACTGACTCCAGTTCCAGTTGTAGTTGGCGCCCCAGGCCGGGTCCCAAAGATCACCCGGACACCAGTGATTGGTGGGTGGGCGCAGGGGCAGGAGCCGCTTGTGCCCAGGCACCGCTGGCCAGTCCGAAAGCGGACAGAGCAACCACCAGCACGCTTATGGACCGCCTTATAGTCGCCACCTGCTGAGGATATTCCAGTCGCGATCTCTTAAACCTCCCGTCGCACAGGAGGCGGCACCCAGGCCTGCAATGCTCGGCGACCGATCAGCTGGCAGTGGTGGGTAACGGCCAATTGCCTGGCCGCCCGGGTAAATTCCTGATTGCTGATGACGATGCTCTTCGTGCACCCGTGGTGACATGCACCGGAGACAACCTGCTGGACAGCCGCGACGCCGACGGACTTGCCGTGGCGCTTGCACTGAATCGCCACCGACTTACCGTCCCTATGCGCGATCAGGTCGACGCCGTAGTCGCCAACTACTGAGGTGAACGTGACTTGCCAGCCGCCCCGCCGCAGTCGGGCAGCGACGTAGGCCTCAAACTCCGTGCCGGACATGGCGTCAATCGCCCTCATGCTCGCATCGGCTCCGGGCCGCCGGTGGCCCTCCGCTGAGATCAACACGGCCAGAAACAAACCGGCGCCTGCGCCCAGCCAGCCCGTCGTGACATTGTGGCCAATGAGGCCCGCCAAGAGTCCGAAGTAGGGCGGGAGGAAGAAATAAGCGATCTTCATGCTGGAGTTCGCGAGCCGAGAAAGCCTGTTGCGCTGGCGATTAGCGAGGACACCCACTGCATGGGCCGATGATAGAGATGGTCGACGACAATCGTGCCACCTAATGAGTATTAGCGGGTGCGGCCTTCGGGCAGACTTGCTATCGGTAGCGGCCGGTGGGTGAGCACTGATGCCTCCTGGATTTCGAGTCCTGATGTCAGATCGTCGCCCCCACCGGTTCGCCCGGGAGAAGGGATCGCTGATGGGATGTCGTGCCCGCCCGCGTGGCGTGAGCACTGCTTCATTAGGTCGCCGAGAGTTCTCCCGCACGCTGCCGGCTGTAACCCGGACAACTGCAGACAGGAGCGAGGAGTGGCGAAATTGCTGTACGTGGGCGACGATTGGGCGGAAGATCATCACGACGTCGAACTGATGGACTCGGCGGGACGCAGGCTGGCCAGGGCGCGGCTGCCCGAGGGCGCGGCCGGGATCGCGCGGTTGCACGCGATGATCGGCGCCGAGCTGGGCGCCGACGCCGACATGGCCGAGGTGGCGATCGGAATCGAGACCGACCGGGGCCCGTGGGTGGCCGCGCTGATCGCGGCCGGATACACCGTGTACGCGGTGAACCCGCTGTCGGTGGCCCGGTACCGGGAGCGGCACAGCGTCTCCGGCGCCAAGAGCGACCCGGCGGACGCACACACGCTGGCCGACATGGTCCGCACCGACTCGCACCAGCTGCGCCCGGTGGCCGGCGACAGCGCGGCAGCCGAGGCGGTGAAAGTTGTTGCCCGCTCGCACAAGACGATGATCTGGGACCGCACCCGCCACACCCAGCGGCTGCGGCACGCGCTGCGCGAGTACTTCCCCGCCGCGCTGGAAGCCTTCGACGATCTCGACGCGGCCGATGCGCTGGAACTGCTCGGCAGAGCCCCCGACCCCGCGTCGGCGGCGAAGCTGAACCGCAGCCAGATCCGGGCCGCGCTCAAACACGCCGGTCGCCGCGACATCGACACCAAGACCAGCCGGATCCAGGACGCGCTGCGCGGCGAGCAGCTCGGCCGCGACCCGGTGATCACCACCGCGTACGCGGCTGCCACCCGCTCGATCGTGGCCGTGCTCACCACCCTCAACGAGCAGATCGCGATCCTGCAAGAGCAGGTGGAGGAGCATTTTCACCGGCACCCGGACGCTGAGATCATCCTGTCGCAGCCCGGCCTGGGACCGATCCTCGGCGCCCGGGTGCTCGCCGAATTCGGCGACGACCCAGCACGGTACGCCGACGCGAAGGCCCGCAAGAACTACGCCGGAACCAGCCCGATCACCCGCGCCTCCGGCAAGAAGAAGGTCGTGCTCGCGCGGTTCGTGCATCAGGACAGGCTCATCGACGCGCTGATGACGCAGGCGTTCTCCGCGCTGCGCGCCTCGCCCGGCGCACGCGCCTACTACGACAAGCAACGCGCCCGCGGCCTCGGCCACAACCCCGCGCTGCGCCAGCTCGCCAACCGGCTCGTCGGAATCCTGCACGGCTGCCTCAAGACCCGCACGCTCTACGACGAAGCCACCGCCTGGCCGTCCCACAATCAAGATCAACAAACCGCCGCTTGACATTTAAGCTCCTGGGATGTCTGACACAACCATTGTCACCGGTAAACGTCACGCCGGTGGGCGATGTGGATGATTCGAACCACGACCCGCTCGTCGAGGATTTGGTAGATTACCCGGAATTCGCCCCGCCGCGCCGAGTACCGTCCCTCCAATTGATCGCGAAGTGGTTTACCCACTCGGTAGGGATCCTCAGCAAGCGGGCCGCGAATGAACTCCCAACATGCGACCGCCACGGCCTCTGGCAGGAGTTCAGTGAGCGCTCTCTTGGCCGACTTGGTCAACTCGATTCGATAGGTCAAGACGGGAGCCGCCCGGCGGCGCGCATCTCCTCTGTCACTTCTTCCAGTGTGTAGATCTGACCGCTCTCGGCCTCGGTGTCCGCTGTTCGTACCTCGCGCATCAACTCCTGGTCACTGAGGATCGAGATGGTTTCCATGATCGAGTCGTAGTCGTCGGCGCTGAGAATCACCGCAGCCCGGCGACCCTGCCGGGTGACTTCGATTCGCTCATGAGTCCGGACCGCTTCCTCAATCAGCTTCGAGAGGTTAGCCCGCACCTCGGCCAGCGGGAGTGACGTCATGTACAGAATTCTAGCGCGATCGGCAGTCTCGGCCCGTAGCAGCACAAGGCCTGTGGTGTACCCGAATTATCTCCAGTCGTGCGCCGCACAGAGCTTCCTGGCGTTAATCTTTGCCGATGATCGCGGGCGACAAGGCGCCTGACTTCACTTTGTACGACCACACCGGTCGGCCTCGGACACTGTCCGCGCTCCTTTCCGACGGGCCGGTTGTGCTGTTCTTCTTCCCATTAGCGTCCTCCCCGATGTGTGTACAGCCCAGGCTTGTCATTTTCGGGATCTGAGCAACGAATTCGCCAGGGTGGTCGCCCATCGGGTGGGTATCAGCACCGACACCGTCGACAAGCAGGCCCACTTCGCCCAACAGCGCTCGTTCGTTTATCCGCTGCTCTCCGACGCGGACGGCGTGGTGTCCGAGCTGTTCGGGGTGCGCCGAGGCAGGCTCGCCAAGCTGCGTGGATCCGTCCGTGGCGCGTGAGGCCTCCCGGCGTGGCCGGCACACTCGGCGCCGTGGCCTGCTGGCCCGGCTGCTACCGGTCAGACGGACCACATTCGTCATCGGCGCCGACCGCACCATACTCAAAGGTCGTCTCCAGCGAGCTGCGCGCTTCGGTGCACGCCGACCAGACCTTGTGGTTCCTGCAGAATCACAACGTGCCGCATAGTTCGCCACATGTCCGGCAGAAGCACCCCGACGCGCATCAGCAGTCGGAGGGAGGGCAAGGGCGAACCGATCGGCGACTGGTTCACAGCACCAGAAACCGCGCACGAGCCGAGCCTGGTCCGGCCACACACGCTGACGGCAGGCCGTACCGACTCCGGGGTCGAACTGCCACTCGATGCTCCGGTCGAAGCGCTCAACGCAGAAGCGAAGCCGCCGCGCTGGCCTAGAAATGATGTGCGCGCGGCCAGATCCTGACGTGTTGCGTGCACAATCCCTCGGTCGCAGAGATCGCCGCTCGTCTGTCCTTGCCGCTCGGTGCGACGCGGTTCCTGGTCGACGACCTGGTGACAAAGGGTTATTTGCGGGTGCGCGCCCCGCTCGGTGACTCGATGACAATCGTTCTCGACGAGCCGAGCTGGCGATGGCGACACGTAATGGCAAGCGGTACTCAGAGAATCACATGGGTTTCGGTGAGGGCCGCGTCGCCTACATGGTCAATACGATGGAATCGGCCCCCGCGCAGAGCCTTTTCGTCCCGGAAGAACCTGAGACATCGCTTCACGGGCACGCGCAGAAGCGGCTGGCGAGCACCTATCAGATCGACTCCTATTTGCACGCTGATGAGAGCAAGAACAAGGCCGTTATCTGCGTCGAGGACACTTTCGCCAGCCACCTGGCAATCGAGATAATGCGGCGCTGTGATCACCACTTGCTGTCTGGATCCCAGGTTCTGCGGATCGGGTCCGCACAGGACGTTCCGTCAGCAGTGAAGTTGCTTCGCAACGCGGGTCTTTGGGCCGTGGGACTTCGCGGTGGCGACATGCCCTCAGCCTGCGAATTCATCCACAACCTTCCCGATGATGCAGCGCCCGAAAAAGTTGTCCTCGCCGATCCAGCCGTCGAAGCGCATTTTGCCACTGAGCCGTACTCCGTTTCGATCGCAGAGCTCCTCACAGGCGTCGCCGACCACCATAACTACCTGCGCGAAATTGCTGCTCGGCTGATGTTGGAAGAGAGCGTCGTCGCCACGGAAGCTTGCCGTGTTTACGCGGTCGCTCGTGACGAAAGCGAGCTGAGCGCCGTGGTCGATTTCTTAGGGAGCACTTAGAGGACCGCCGTTAGCGATCGTTGGCGTCACGGTCGGCTAACTCTAGCCTCAATTTTTCGAATCTACTGACGTTTCCGTGGGTTCGTTACCTGGGCATTCAGGTCTTTGTCTGGGCCGCGACGGCACCGCGGGCAGGTCACCGACCTGCCCTTTAAGCCCGCCGAAGGGCGCATAGAGGCTCGCGGGTCAAGGGTGGCCGGAAGGCCATCCCCTTGCGGGCGCAGTGGGAACCCGCCCGCTTGCGCGACACGCGGCGACAAGTCAGAATATTGACCTATGGTCGAAGTTATGCCCTTCTCCGAAGCGAAAGCCCACCTGTCCGAACTGGCCGAACGCGTCGAACTTGAGCATGCGCGCGTCCTCGTCACGCGCAACGGACGGCCATCATTCGTACTGGTGAGCCCCGACGACCTCGACGCACTCGAAGAGACGCTCGACATCCTGCGGGATCGCGAGCTTGTCGCCTCGCTGAAGCGGTCGCAAGAAGAGGCCGCTCAGGGTAGATCGCGGCCCTTGCCGTCTGCGTGAGTTCTGCGCCTACGGACCCATACGAGCTCCGCATCACTCCTGAGGGACTCCGTCACCTGAACCGCCTCCCGGCGAAGATCCGCGACGCAGCTCTGGCTGCGCTACATGGCCCCATCCGTGAAAACCCGCACCGGCTCGGCAGAGCGCTGGTCGGCGAACTCGCCGGCCTTTTCTCGGCGCGACGAGGCGACTACCGGATCATCTACAGCATCGACGACACGGCCAAGATCGTCATCGTGCACAGGATTGCGCATCGAGCGTCGGTGTACCGCCGACGATGACTCAGATCCGCGCGCGGACTGCAGCGATAGCGGGTCCCTTTGCGAGCTAGCTGATCGACACCTTGCCTCGCTGTCTCGGCCTGGCTGCCTGATAGGGGCCGAGCAGGTAGCAAACCACGGAAAGGATTCGAGACACGCGCTATGGGACAGGAAATGAGGGCTCTTCAATTTTAAACGGGCGGTTGTGATTTCGCTCACATAGAGCGTGTCGCTGCATAAGGAGGCCCTTGGCCTTCCGAAGTCTGAAGTTGCGAATTACTCAGGCGAAGGAAGGAAGCCAAGGGCCGTGATCGACGGTACGACATTGTTGTTTGGGCTGCCAGGTGTACAGGTTGAGCGTGTCGAGCGCTGGGCAGATGGGACGCGGGTGGTGCACGTGGTGACCGCGAGCGAGACCGCGGCGGCGTGCCCGTCGTGCGGGGTGGTGTCCACCTCGGTGAAGGAGCGGGTGAGCGCCTCGCCGCGTGACATCCCCTACGGCGAAGACCGAATCATGCTGCGCTGGAACAAGACCCGGTGGCGCTGCCGAGTTCGTGGCGATCGACCCGGCGGCGGTCTACGCGGCGGCGATCCGCACGCCGGGGTTGTTGCCCAATGCGACGCTGGTGGTCGACCATTTCCATTTGGTCAAGCTCGGCAACGACGCGCTGACCAAGGTGCGCCGCCGCGTCACCTGGGACCTACGCGATCGTCGCGGCCGCACACTCGACCCCGAATGGGCCAACCGGCGCCGCCTGCTGCGTGCCCGGGAACGCCTGTCGGACAAGAGCTTCGCCAAAATGTGGAACGCGATCCTCGCCGAGGACAACACCGGCCAGATCCTCTCAGCGTGGATCGCCAAAGAAGAACTACGCACCCTGCTATCGACCGTGCGCGTCGGCGGCGATCCGCACCTGACCCGGCACCGGCTGCACCGCTTCCTGTGTTGGTGCATCGACTCCCAAATCCCCGAACTGCTCACCCTGGCCACCACCGTCGACACCTGGTGGTCCGAAATCAACGCCTTCATCACCACCGGCATCACCAACGCGGCCACCGAGGGCTACAACCGGCTGGTCAAACAGGTCAAACGGGCCGCCTGCGGATTCCGCAACACAGAAAACTCGGCCCGCCGGATACGCTTCCACTGCACCCGCAGACAGCGGGCCGCAACCCAGACTTCATGCTGATTGCCCGGTCAAAATCGAAGAGCCCGATTATTGGTGAGTGCGTTGGCAGCCTACCTAGCTCATGGCTGGTCGGCGGGTTCAGTGTCCGGCGTCGAATTCGATGGGCAGGGTTGTTGGTCCGGTGATCCCCATCAGTGGCTTCCATGGGGCCGGGCCGCTGCGGCGCGGGTTGGGCATCCGGCGTGTGATGACGGTCAGGGCTTCAGCGAGTTCGGCTCTGGCCAGGTGTGCTCCCAGGCAGTAGTGAATGCCGCCACCGAACGTGAGCATGGTCGCCGGCCGCTCGCGGGTGATGTCGAGACGATCGGGATCGTCAACGGCGCGCACTTTTCGAAGGGTCGCGGATGCCTCCTGCACGCGTTGTCGCTCTACCGGGTCGAGTTCATCCAGGCTGCTACGTAAGTGCGATAACACCTTCTCGTAGGCGCTTACCTGAGCGCCGATGTTGTCGACCACGAAGTCCGCCACTCCGAGTGCTTGGGCGGTTCCACGGTCCGCCTTCAGGGAGTTGAGGTGCTCCTCGATTGCAGGGAGGTAGGACGGGTCGGGCCGGTAAAAGCCACAGCCTGCACACTGGAATCGGATAGGACAGCTGTGCCCACCGGCCTGAACGTTCGTCGGTTCTATGCAGTTCCCGAACGGTACAGCGACTGAACGCACTTGGTACCGCGTCTTGTCCGTCATTGGCGCTGGCACACCAAGGCGATCGATCGAGTGCTTGCCTACTACCTCAATCGCGGATCGCTTTCGTTCCGACGTAACCGTGTACTGAGGTTTTCTCACTTGGGGTGCGTGAGGTTGCTGTGACTGGAGTTTCCGGCGCGTCGTGAGAGCAGGACGTGGGGTCCCTGCTTCAGGATCGGTTTCGACGAAGAAAGCCGTTCTGCCGCAAGAGGACCCCACGTGTTCACCTACTCTGCCATCTGCGACGTTCCTGAGGAAACCCTGCGGTATGTGACCGCGTTGCTGCACGCGCACCGGCGCGAGATCGGCACCCGCGTCGGGCGGCGCGCGGGAACGGTCCGCGCGCAAGCCAAGCTGGTGTTGCGCTGGTTCCGCGACGATGCCCCGATCCGGCTGTGGCCGTGACAGTCTGAATTGGCCCCAGGAGGGCGGCTTGAAATGGCCCCACCTGTGTGGCGACAGGGTGTCGTTGTGACGGTCTGATTTGGCCCCACCTCACCTGTGATCAGTGGTCCGATAACCCGGATCGCTGTCAGACATCCCAGGAGCTTAAATGTCAAGCGGCGGTTTGTTGATCTTGATTGTGGGACGGCCAGGCGGTGGCTTCGTCGTAGAGCGTGCGGGTCTTGAGGCAGCCGTGCAGGATTCCGACGAGCCGGTTGGCGAGCTGGCGCAGCGCGGGGTTGTGGCCGAGGCCGCGGGCGCGTTGCTTGTCGTAGTAGGCGCGTGCGCCGGGCGAGGCGCGCAGCGCGGAGAACGCCTGCGTCATCAGCGCGTCGATGAGCCTGTCCTGATGCACGAACCGCGCGAGCACGACCTTCTTCTTGCCGGAGGCGCGGGTGATCGGGCTGGTTCCGGCGTAGTTCTTGCGGGCCTTCGCGTCGGCGTACCGTGCTGGGTCGTCGCCGAATTCGGCGAGCACCCGGGCGCCGAGGATCGGTCCCAGGCCGGGCTGCGACAGGATGATCTCAGCGTCCGGGTGCCGGTGAAAATGCTCCTCCACCTGCTCTTGCAGGATCGCGATCTGCTCGTTGAGGGTGGTGAGCACGGCCACGATCGAGCGGGTGGCAGCCGCGTACGCGGTGGTGATCACCGGGTCGCGGCCGAGCTGCTCGCCGCGCAGCGCGTCCTGGATCCGGCTGGTCTTGGTGTCGATGTCGCGGCGACCGGCGCGTTTGAGCGCGGCCCGGATCTGGCTGCGGTTCAGCTTCGCCGCCGACGCGGGGTCGGGGGCTCTGCCGAGCAGTTCCAGCGCATCGGCCGCGTCGAGATCGTCGAAGGCTTCCAGCGCGGCGGGGAAGTACTCGCGCAGCGCGTGCCGCAGCCGCTGGGTGTGGCGGGTGCGGTCCCAGATCATCGTCTTGTGCGAGCGGGCAACAACTTTCACCGCCTCGGCTGCCGCGCTGTCGCCGGCCACCGGGCGCAGCTGGTGCGAGTCGGTGCGGACCATGTCGGCCAGCGTGTGTGCGTCCGCCGGGTCGCTCTTGGCGCCGGAGACGCTGTGCCGCTCCCGGTACCGGGCCACCGACAGCGGGTTCACCGCGTACACGGTGTATCCGGCCGCGATCAGCGCGGCCACCCACGGGCCCCGGTCGGTCTCGATTCCGATCGCCACCTCGGCCATGTCGGCGTCGGCGCCCAGCTCGGCGCCGATCATCGCGTGCAACCGCGCGATCCCGGCCGCGCCCTCGGGCAGCCGCGCCCTGGCCAGCCTGCGTCCCGCCGAGTCCATCAGTTCGACGTCGTGATGATCTTCCGCCCAATCGTCGCCCACGTACAGCAATTTCGCCACTCCTCGCTCCTGTCTGCAGTTGTCCGGGTTACAGCCGGCAGCGTGCGGGAGAACTCTCGGCGACCTAATGAAGCAGTGCTCACGCCACGCGGGCGGGCACGACATCCCATCAGCGATCCCTTCTCCCGGGCGAACCGGTGGGGGCGACGATCTGACATCAGGACTCGAAATCCAGGAGGCATCAGTACTCACCCACCGGCCGCTACCGATAGCAAGTCTGCCCGAAGGCCGCACCCGCTAATACTCATTAGGAGAAGTGGAGGCTGGAGGATGGGGTCAAGGGTGGAGCAGTTCGCGGATATTCGCCGCGATCGCCGGGTGGACGCGTTGTCGATTCGGGCGCTGGCGGGTAAGCATCATGTGCATCGGCGCACGGTGCGCCAGGCGTTGGAGTCGGCGATCCCGCCGGTGCGTAAGACGCCGCAGCGGGTTGCGCCGCGGTTGGAGCCGTTCAAGGCGGCGATCGATGAGATGTTGCGTGCTGATGTGGATGCACCGAAAAAGCAGCGTCATACCGCCCGGCGGGTGTTGGCTCGGTTGGTGGATGAGCGTGGGGCAGTGGGCTTGTCGTATTCGACGGTGCGTGATCATGTTCGCAAGCGCCGCCCGCAGATCCTGGCCGAGGCGGGCAAACCGCTGGAGCCCGGGTATGTGCCCCAGACCCATCCGCCGGCCGCGGAGGCCGAGGTTGACTTTCATGACCTGTGGGTGATCCTGCGTGGGATCAAGACCAAGACCGCTCTGTTCACGATGCGGTTGAGCTATTCGGCCCGCGCGGCGCATCGAGCGTATTTGACTCAGGGGCAAGAGGCGTTTTTGGAAGGCCACGTCTATGGGTTTGACCGGCTGGGCGGGGTGCCGTGCGAGAAGGTGCGCTATGACAACCTGACCAGCGCGGTCAAGCAGGTGCTCTTTGGGCGCTCGCGGCAGGAGAACGAGCGTTGGATCGCTTTCAAATCGCACTATGGTTTTGAAGCCTGGTATTGCCAGCCCGGCCATGAGGGCAGCCACGAGAAAGGCGGCGTCGAGGACGAGGGGGGGCGGTTTCGCCGAAACCACTGCGTCCCAATGCCTGTCGTCGACTCGATTGACGAGCTCAACGCGCTGCTGGAGGCCGCCGACGACGCCGATGACGCCCGCCGGGTGGGCAACCGGTCGACCAGTGTGAGCCAGGACTGGGCGTTTGAGAAGACGCTGTTGCGCCCGTTGCCGGGCGAATCATTCGATACCGCATTGACTTTGACGCCGCGGGTAGACCGCTACGCGCAGGTGATGGTGCGCTGCAATCAATATAGCGTGCCGGCCCGCTTCATTGGGCATCGGCTTCAGGTGAAGTTGTCGGCGTCGCAAGTCACTGCCTATGATCGCAATTCGGTGGTCGCACGGCATCAACGGGCGGTCGGCAAGGGCGCCAAAGTGCTGGACTTGGACCACTATCTGGAGATCCTGGCGCGCAAGCCCGGCGCGCTGCCTGGGGCGACCGCGTTGGCCCAAGCACGGGCAGCCAAGGTGTTCACCGCCGAGCACGAGGCGTTTTGGGCCGCCGCCCGCAAAGCCCACGGTGATGCCGGCGGCACGCGGGCCCTGGTGGAGGTGCTGTTATTGCATCGCCACCTGCAGCGCGCCGATGTGCTGGCCGGGATCGCCGCGGCGCTGTCGGTAGGGTCCAGCAGCGCTGATGTGGTGGCCCTAGAAGCCCGCAAGGCCGCCGACCGCCGCGGCGCGGTCAGCGGCGCATACGACGCCAATCAGGACGGGTGCGTGGCTAGCCTGGCCCAGCATCGCGTGACGGCCGTGCCCGCCGATACCCGTGCGGCGCCCTCGCTGGACAAATACGACACTCTGCTGGGGCGGCAAACCTCATGACCCGGCGGCGCGGCGTCACCGAGCAGGCCGCGGTCGCCGCGATCGAGCAGGGTTGTCGCATTCTGCGGCTTCCGACCATCCGTGACCGCTTTGTCGAGGTCGCCGCCGCCGCCGAACGCGAGCAACTGAGCTACCTGGGGTTTTTATCAGAGCTGGTGATCGCCGAATGCGACGACCGCACACAGCGTCGCGCCCAGCGGCGAATCCGTGACGCCGGCTTTCCTCGCCCAAAGCGGTTGGAGGAGTTCTCTTTTGACGCTAACTCGGCCGTCAATCCCGCGGTCATCGGCCAGCTCGCCAGCTGCGGCTGGGTCAAGGCCGGGCACCCGTTGTGCTTGATCGGGGATTCCGGGACCGGCAAAACTCATCTATTGATAGCTCTGGGCACCTTGGCCGCCGAAGCCGGCTACCGGGTGCGCTACACGCTGGCCAGCAAGTTGGTCAACGAGCTCGCCGAAGCCGCCGACGACAAGCAACTCACCAAACTGATAAACCATTACGGCAGAGTAGATTTAATACTCATTGACGAATTGGGGTACTTGCAGCTGGATCGACGCGGGGCCGAACTGCTGTTCCAAGTTCTTACCGAGCGCGAAGAGCGCTCAGCGATTGCCATTGCCTCCAACGAGCCATTCGCTTCGTGGACAAAGACATTCACCGACCCGCGGCTCTGCGCGGCAGTTGTCGACAGGTTGACGTTCGGCGGACGAATCATCGAAACCGGCAGCACCTCTTACCGACTCGCCCACACCCGCAACGTCAAGGCGGCGAAGGCCTGCACTCCGACCCACACAGCAAACAATCGACCAAAAAACGTTGCACCCCAAAGCAATTAACAGCCATCTGCCACATGGTCGCGGTGTTAGGTGAGGAACTCACCGGCTGGCGTATAGCCCAACAACATACCAGCGAAACGGGCCACCTCAGCGCGCAATTCATCCACTGAGCACACCGGACCGACATGATCGGGCACGCCGACGAACTCACACAACGACACATCCAACCGATTAGGGTCGCGGGCCAGCCAGTCGCTGACGAACGCCAGCAGCTCGCCAAGCTCAACCGCCTCGCTAACGTTAAGACCCTGAAAAGAGCCGGTCCGAGGTTCCGCGGACACCAAGCCTACCGAACCCCTAGCACCTTCGATGAAGGTCGCGTTGACCGCTTCCGGTCACCTCCGCCAAGCGCCGCGCGAGGCTACGGGGCCGCCCCTCACGCGTCAAGGGCGCTACCGCGTCGCTTCGCGATGGCCCTCGGCCACCCTTGGCCCGCGAGCCTCTGCGACCCCTCATCGCGCAGTGACACGGGCAGGGGTCAGGCCCCTGCCCGCCGGATGGCGCGGCGCTCGGCTCGCACCAACAGGGATCAGTCGCCCCCCGTCCACCAAACCGCTCCACGAAGATTTCAGATGGGGCCAATTCACGCCGTCACGGTGGGGCCACTTCAAGTTGACATAGCCACCGGCTGCTTGCGTTGGAGGCCGGGCTGCCGATCTCCACCTCCTACCGGTATCTGCACGAGCCGATCGACGTGATCGCCGAGCAGGCTCCTGACCTGCACGACGTGCTCGACCAGGCGAAACGGGAAGGCTGGTCGCACGTGATGCTGGACGCGACGCTGGTCGAGATCGACCGGGTGAACGAGCGCACCGAGGTCGGCCATCACCGGTGGTATTCGGGCAAGCACAAGACTCAGGGCGGCAACGTGCAGATACTGGCCGACCCGGGCGGGTTCCCGGTGTGGTCCAGCGAGGTCGAGCCGGGCAGCACGCACGACATCACCGCCGCTCGCATGCACTGCCTGGGCGTGCTGTGCAAAGCGGCCGGCGAGGGATTACCGACGTTGGCGGACAAGGGATACGAAGGTTCCGGGATCGGGGTGCATACCCCGGTCAAGGGCCGTGACCTCGACGTCGCGAACCGCAGCTACAACACGCTCCTGACCGCGACACGGGCTATCGGGGAACGCGCCAACGCTGAACTCAAAGGACGCTGGCGATGCCTTCGCCGAATCCGCCTGTGCCCGAACAGAATCGGCCAGATCGTCGCAGCCGCGGTCGTACTATCAACCCTGCAAAGGGGACACTACTGAGAAAACCTCAATAGATGAACGACGTGAACTGATGAGAAGGACGCTGCGTGGCCTACGAGCACTCTGAGGGATGGGGCGACTAGCGATTCCGGCCAAGTCGGCATCGAAACGTCCTGTACGGCAACGGGATTCAAAAGTAACGCTAAGGCCGCATATTCGAGCCCGTCGAATTCGATTGGTGCGGGCGGTTTGTGGCACGACCGCTCGGCCGCGCTCGCTGTGCACGAGGCTCACGGGTCGCTCTAGTTCTTCGACGTGGACGTTGACCCGAACCGGAACTCGACGACGTCGCCGTCAGCCATCACGTAGTCCTTGCCCTCCATGCGCACCCTGCCGGCCGCCTTGGCCGCGGCCATCGACCCAGCGGCGACCAGCTCGTCGTAGGACACGACCTCAGCCTTGATGAAGCCCTTCTCGAAGTCGGTGTGGATCACCCCGGCCGCCTTGGGCGCGGTATCGCCTTGATGAATGGTCCACGCCCGCGACTCCTTGGGCCCGGCCGTCAGGAAGGTTTGCAACTTCAGCGTGTGAAAACCGGCCCGCGCCAGGGCATCCAGACCGCGCTCGGTTTGGCCGATCGACTCCAACAGCTCGGTGGCCGACACGTCGTCGAGCTCGATCAGCTCGGCCTCGATCTTGGCGTCGAGAAAAACCGCGTCGGCGGGCGACACCAGCGCACGCAGTTCGGCGACCCGGTCGACATCGGTGAGCACCGCCTCGTCGGCGTTGAACACGTAGAGGAACGGTTTGGTGGTCAAAAGATTTAATTCGCGCAGCAGCGCAGCGTCGGCCCCGGCGGCGAAGAGCGTCGTCCCGCCGTCGAGCGTCTGTTGAGCGGCCGCGGCGGCGTCGTAGAGCGGTTTGCGGTCCTTGCTTTTGCGAACTTCTTTCTCCAGCCGCGGCACCGCCCGCTCGAGTGTTTGCAGATCGGCCAGGATCAGCTCGGTCTCGATGACCTCGATGTCGGATTTGGGGTCCACCTGCCCGGCGACGTGGGCCACATCGTCATCGAAGAACACCCGCACCACTTGGCAGATCGCGTCACACTCGCGGATATTGGCCAGGAATTTGTTGCCCAGCCCGGCGCCTTCGGAGGCGCCGGCGACCAGGCCGGCGATATCGACGAAGGTCACCGGCGCCGGGACGATGCGCTCCGAGTCGAACATCGTCGCCAACGTTGCCAACCGGGGATCGGGCAACGGCACCACGCCCTCGTTCGGCTCGATTGTCGCGAACGGATAGTTCGCTGCCACCACGTTGTTTCTGGTCAACGCGTTGAACAGCGTTGACTTGCCCACATTCGGCAGACCCACGATCCCCAGGCTCAAGCTGCTCACAGGGAGTCAAGTGTATGAGAGCCGCCCAGCGTGGGATGTGGCACGCCCACCGCCTGCTTACAAGTCTTTACGAGCCTTTCGGCGCTGAGCCGGTACGGTCGACGTGTGTCAGCACAGCGGACGCGGTCGACGGTGGCGGCAGATCACCGTTCGATATTCCCCAACATCGCCGGTGTGCCCTGGTGGGCCGCCGTAGTTGTCGCTGTCGCCTGCACCGCCGCGGGTTTCGCCTTCGACGCCGGCTCGGGCAAAGAGCTGACCGCCGTCTTTGCCGGGCTGTACGTGGCGGGTTGTGTGGCTGCGGTGCTGGCGGTGCGCCAGTCCGGCATCTTCACCGCGGTCATCCAGCCGCCGCTGATCTTGTTCTGCGCGGTGCCCGGTGCGTACTGGCTGTTTCACGGCGCCAAGTTCACCGGGCTCAAGGACCTGCTGATCAACTGCGGCTATCCGCTGATCGAACGCTTCCCGCTGATGGTGTTCACCTCGGGCGGCGTGCTGGTCATCGGCATCGTCCGCTGGTTGCTGGACATGGTGATCCGCCCGGTCGCGAAGGCCGACGCAGATACGACGAGCGACCACGCACAGCCCGCCGGCCTGATGGGGCGGCTGGCGTCGATGTTGGCGGGCCTTAAGGGCGAGTCAGCCGATGACGACACCGCCGACAAAGCCGCGAAGCCGAGTTCGCCGCGAGCCCACGCCGTCAGACGTTCCGCGAAGCCGCAGAGATCCGCCAGGTCGGCCGACGCCAGGCGGGCAGCCAAACGTCCGGCCGCGTCGCGCTCCCGCCAACCCCGACCGCCGCTGGACGAAGCCGACCCAACCGTTGGCCGGGCCGGACGGCCCAGGCGTCCGACGCGCACCGGCGAGTACGACAGCCCGGAGCCACCTCGCCGCGGCGGGATGCCGCGCGATCCGGACCTGCGTGGTCGGCCGTCGCGGGACATCCACCGCGACCCGCATATTCACCGGGCTCAACCGACCCGTCGCAGCAGCCGCTTCGACCCCTACGAGCCCATCGAGCCCTTGGACCGCGCAGCACCGTCGGAGGCTCGTCGCAGGTCCGTGCCGAGCGGAACAACCGGTGCCACCGCGACCCACCACCCGATCTCGCAGGTTCGATATCGCGGGTCGACCCCGGACGACGAGCTGCGCGGCGAGCCCCCATCGCGTCCCCGGCGCTCACGCGAGCCCGGAGCCGACTCCTGGGAATACGACGTCTAAGCCCTGCTGCGGGTGGGGCGGATCTCTCTCGGTAAGGCGAACACCAGCGTCTCGTTAGCCGTCGTCACGGGCTGCACCACGTCGTAGCCGTACTCGGCCAGCCGCTCCAGTACGCCACGCACCAGCACCTCAGGCACCGATGCACCCGAGGTGACCCCGATCGTGATGACGCCGTCCAGCCACGCCGGGTCGATGTCGCCGGCGTGGTCCACCAGATGAGCGGCCGCCGAACCCGCGCCCAGCGCAACCTCGACCAACCGCACCGAGTTCGACGAATTGCGCGACCCGACGACGATGACCAACTCGCACTCCGGCGCCATCGCCTTGACCGCGACCTGCCGATTCTGCGTGGCGTAGCAGATGTCGTCACTCGGCGGATCCTGCAGTTTCGGGAACCGCGCCCGCAGCCGCTGCACAGTCTGCATGGTCTCGTCGACGGACAGTGTGGTCTGGGACAGCCAGACGACCTTGTTCTCGTCGCGCACCGTCACAGCGTCGACAGCGCCGGGCCCGTCGACCAGCTGCACGTGGTCGGGGGCTTCGCCGGCGGTACCCACGACTTCCTCGTGGCCCTCGTGGCCGATCAGCAGGATGTCGTAGTCGTCGCGGGCAAAGCGCTTGGCCTCGTTGTGCACCTTGGTGACCAGCGGGCAGGCGGCGTCGACGACTCGCAGCGACCGCTCGGCCGCCGACGCGTGCACGGTCGGTGCGACGCCGTGCGCGGAAAACACCACGATCGCGCCCTCGGGCACCTCGTCGGTCTCGTCGACGAAAACCGCCCCGGCCTTGGCCAGGGTGTCCACCACGTGCCGGTTGTGCACGATCTCGTGCCGGACGTAGACCGGTGGGCCGTGCTTTTCCAGCGCGCGCTCGACCGTCTCCACAGCGCGGTCGACGCCTGCGCAGTACCCGCGTGGCTCGGCCAGCAGCACCCGCTTGCCCGTCGTTGGCGTTACCAGCGAACTGGCGGCGCCGGGAATCCGCATGTTGACGGTGGAAGGCATGGCATCAGGGTACTTTCCGCCGACATGTCGGGGCCAGCTTGGCGTTGACCGCCGGTTAAGGCAGGCTGGGGCGCATGGCTACTGCACCGTATGGGGTCCGGCTGCTGGTCGGCGCGGCGACATTCGCCGTCGAGGAGACGATCAAGCTGCCGAAAACCATTCTGATGTATCCGATGACGCTGGCCAGTCAGGCGGCGCACCTCGTCATGCGCTTCCAGCAGAACCTGGCCGAGCTGGTGATCAAGGGCGACTCGACGCTGGAAAGCATTTTCCCGCCCAAGGAGGAGCAGCCGCAGTGGGCGACCTTCGACGAGGACCTGGGCGACTCCGAGGACGATGCCGACGCGCTGGGCTCCGGCGTCGACGCGACCGACCCCGAGCGCCGCGCCGAAGGACGGTTCGCGCTCTACACCGCCACCGACCCTCCGACTCAGCCCGTCGCCCGCGCGAAAAGGCCGGCCACCCTGTCAGTGGCTGCGCCGGCCGTCGCCGACGAGCTCGACTACGAGACGCTGACGCTGGCTCAGCTGCGGGCCAGGCTGCAATCGCTCGAGGTGGACGAACTCGAGGCCCTGTTGGCCTACGAAGAGGCCACCAAGGCGCGCGCACCGTTCCAGACGCTGCTCGCCAACAGGATCACTCACGCGACGGCGAGGTGACCGAAGCGGTGCCGGCTCGGCCGACGAATTCGGCCGAGAATCCCTACCCAGTTCGTGCCGTAGCCATCCGCATCGCGGGCTGGATCGACAGGCTGGGCGCGGTGTGGGTCGAGGGCCAGCTGACCCAAATCAACATCCGGCCGGGCGTCAAAACGGTGTTCATGGTGCTGCGCGACCCTGCGGCCGACATGTCGCTGACCGTCACCGCCCCGCGCGATTTGGTGGACTGTGCGCCGGTCAAGCTCGTCGAGGGTGTGCAGGTGGTGGTCTGCGGCAAGCCGACCTTCTTCACCGGACGCGGCACCCTGACGTTGCGGCTGTCCGAAATCCGCCCGGTGGGAATCGGCGAACTGCTGGCCCGCATCGAGCGGTTGCGACGGCTGCTGGACGCCGAGGGGCTGTTCGACCCGCGGCTCAAGCGGCCGATCCCGTTCCTGCCCGCGACGGTCGGACTGATCACCGGGCGGGCCAGCGCCGCCGAGCGCGACGTCACCACGGTGGCCGCCGCGCGCTGGCCCGCGGTGCGGTTCGCGGTCCGCAACACTGCCGTGCAAGGCCCGGGCGCCGTCGCCCAAATCGTCGAAGCGCTGCGCGAATTGGACGCCGACCCGGACGTCGACGTGATCGTGGTGGCCCGCGGCGGCGGCAGCGTCGAGGATCTGCTGCCGTTCTCCGACGAGACGCTGTGCCGCGCGATCGCCGCCTGCCGCACCCCGGTGGTCAGCGCGGTCGGTCATGAGCCGGACAATCCGCTGTGCGATCTGGTCGCCGACGTGCGCGCCGCCACTCCCACCGATGCCGCCAAAAAGATCGTCCCGGACACCGCTGCTGAACAACACCTGCTTGACGACCTGCGCCGGCGCAGCGCCCAGTCGCTGCGCAACTGGGTTGCTCGCGAACAGCGCGCGCTCGCGCAGTTGCGCAGCCGCCCGGTGCTGGCCGAACCGCTGGCCGCGCTTAGGGTGCGCGCCGAGGAGATTCACCGCGCCCGCTCGGCAGTTCGCCGCGACATCGGCCGACTGATCGACGTGCAGGCCGAACGCGTCGCTCACTTGTCCGCCCGGCTGGCTACGTTGGGACCGGCGGCCACCCTGGCGCGCGGCTACGCCGTGGTGCAGACGGTCCCCGCTGCGGGGCCTTCGGCGGTGCTCCGTTGTGCCGACGACGCCCCGGCCGGCACCAAGCTGCGGGTGCGGGTCGCCGACGGCGCCGTGGCAGCGATCAGCGAAGGACGAACCAATGGCATCTGACAAACCCGAAGAGGCTACACCTATTAGTCATCTCGGATACGAAGAATGCCGAGACGAGCTGATCGAGGTTGTGCGCCTGCTCGAGCAGGGCGGGCTGGACCTCGATGCATCGCTAACCTTATGGGAAAGAGGCGAACAGCTGGCAAAACGATGCGAGGAGCACTTAGCTGGCGCACGTAAGCGGATCGCCGATGCGCTGGCCGTCAGCGACCAGCAAGATTCTTGCGACTGAAACCAGTTTGACAATTCGTATTCGAAACTAGGACACGTTTCAGTTACCCCTGGCCACCCGACATCTACGGTGCCCACAAGGCGCAAGCCGAGCAGCTGGTGCGCGGCTCCGAGCTGGACTGGGTGATGCTGCGGCTGGGCGGCGTGCTCACCGCAGAGCCGCGGTTCGACGTCGACCTGGACACCCCATCGCGGCGGCGATGGGCTTGGCCGGCGGGATACCTGCCGGAGGCAAGGGCAACCCAGACAGCGACACCGACTGGTTCGCCACCGACTGGATGGACACCGCCCGGGCGGTGGAAGCCCTGAAATTCCAACGTATTTCGTGGCCGCAACTGCTTGCCGAGACGTCCGACCGGATGAGCTGGCGACGCTATCCGGCACGGTTGGCGGCGCCGCTGGCCCATGAGCTGCTCAAACGGCGTTCGCCGTACTATCGCTACCCGGGCCGCTACGCCGACCCGTGGCGGGTGATCGAAGCCAAGTGGAATGATCCGCGACCCGAACGGGAGCCGGCATGACTGATCGCACCGCGGTCGTCGGGGGCGGGCCGTCGGGCATCGGCCGAGCGGTGGCCCGTGCACTGGCCGCGGACGGCTGCCGCATGGTCGTCGCCGGCGCCGACGTGGTGTGCACCGATGTCGAGGGCGCCGCGGCAGCCCGCACCGCCGAAGGCCTGACCGGTCCCGGCAGCGCGACCTCGGCCACCCTCGACGTCACCGACGCGGCCGCCGTCGACGCCACCGTCTCCCGCGCCGGCCGGCTCGACCTGATGTTCAACAACGCCGGAATCGCTTGGGGCGGCGACACCGAACTGCTCACGCTCGACCAGTGGAATGCGATCGTCGACGTCAACATCCGCGGCGTGGTGCACGGGGTGGCGGCCGCCTACCCGGCGATGCCGCGGCAGGGGCACGGTCATATCGTCAACACCGCTTCGATGGCCGGGCTGACCGCGGCCGGGCAGATCACCAGTTACGTGATGACCAAGCGTGCGGTGGTGGGGCTGTCGTTGGCGCTGCGCTCGGAGGCCGTCTCCCGCGGGGTGGGCGTGCTGGCCGTATGTCCGGCCGCCGTCGAGACGCCGATCCTGGACAAAGGCGCCATCGGTGGCTTCGTCGGCCGCAGCTAAGAGACAAGCGGCTCGGACGCCATCTGCATCATGCATGATGCAGATATGATGCACTAGTGCGGACAACGGTTGATCTCCCCCGGCAGTGCATCGCCGCGTCGCGGAACTCGCGAGGGCTCGCGGACAGTCGTTGTCGTCGACAGTTGCCGAACTGACCGCACGGGGACTCAGTCGACTCGACCAGCCGCTCAGCATCGTCGTAGATGAACGCTCCGGATTTCCGGTGGTCAGTGTGGGTCGTCGGATCACCACCGATGAGGTTTCCGCAGCACTTGGCGACGAATGACGACATACCTGCTCGACGCCAGCGTGCTAATCGCTCTCACGGTGGCCGAACATGAGCACCACGAACGGGCGACGCGGTGGGCCGCCGGCATCGAGTACTTCGCGATTTGCCCCATCGTGCAGGGTGCGCTGCTGCGATTCCTGCTCCGGATGGGTGAGAGTGTTCACGACGCGTAGCCACCACCGGTAAACGGCGCCGGAGACCAGCCGGTCAGACCTGCTTCAGGTGCGGTCATCGATGTCCCTTCTACCGGTGCGCCGGTAGCGGCGGCTGCGATTGGGTGGCAGCCGCCAGCGTACGAAACTGGTCGACGCTTCCGGCGCCCGTGATCGCGACCTGGGCAGGACCGGCCGGACTGTTCAGCCGGGTTGTCCACACCGGCTCAACCCCGTCGTCGCCCTGGTAGACGATCCACTGGGTGCTGTCGACGTCGACGGTCCCGGCGGGGTACATGGCCGGATGGATCGAGCCGACCAGCTTGGCCTCGTCGGCGTTGCTCTGGGTCAGGCTCAGATACATGCCGGTGGGGCTGAGGTAGCCGACGGTGGAGGTGACCGCCCGCACCCGCTGACCGGTCGACGGGTCGGCGCGTCCGTCGCCGATGCCGCCGCGGCCGCCGGAGTTGGCCTGCCAGCCGTCGGGCAGTCGCGGCAACCGGACCGGAAACGCAAAAGTCTGCGCGTCGGCCCGCAGGGCGCGGGCCGCGTCGTACGACGGCACCGGTCCGCGGTTGGTGCCACCAGGGGCAAACGTGCACATCCCGACCATGCCGGCCAGGATGATGCAGGCCGCCACCAGCGGCGCGACCGACCAGAACATATCCCGGCCGTCCTGCAGCAGCCGTGGCTTAGCCGGCCTGGCCGTCGGTTGCGGCTGCGGCTGCGTCGTCACATCACGAGTATCCCAGCTCCCGAGCCCGAACACCCCTCTGGGACAATCAACAGCCATGAGCGAGAGTCGACGTGAACCCCCGGACCGCAACCTTGCTCTGGAGCTGGTGCGGGCCACCGAAGCCGGTGCGATGGCCGCCGGGCGTTGGGTGGGTCGAGGAGACAAAGAAGGCGGCGACGGAGCGGCCGTCGACGCGATCCGCCAACTGGTGAACTCGGTGCCGATGCGCGGCGTGGTGGTGATCGGCGAGGGCGAGAAAGACCACGCGCCGATGCTCTACAACGGCGAGGAGGTCGGCAACGGCGACGGTCCGGACTGCGACTTCGCCGTCGACCCCATCGACGGCACCACGCTGATGAGCCAGGGCATGCCCAACGCCATCTCGGTGCTGGCGGTGGCCGACCGGGGTTCGATGTTCGATCCGTCGGCAGTGTTTTACATGAACAAGATCGCCGTCGGGCCGGACGCCGCCCACATGCTGGACATCACCGCGCCGATCGCCGACAACATCCGCGCGGTCGCAAAGGTCAAGGGCTTGTCGGTGGCCGACATGACGGTGTGCATCCTGGACCGGCCGCGGCACGCCCGGCTGATCCACGACGTCCGCGCCACCGGCGCACGAATCCGACTGATCACCGACGGCGACGTGGCGGGCGCGATTTCTGCGTGCCGGCCCCATTCCGGCACCGACATGCTGGCCGGTATCGGCGGCACCCCGGAGGGCATCATCGCCGCGGCGGCGATCCGCTGCATGGGCGGGGAGATCCAGGCGCAGCTGGCGCCCATAGACGACGCCGAACGGCGCAAGGCGCTCGACGCCGGCTACGACCTCGACAAGGTGCTGACCACCGAGGACCTGGTGTCCGGGGAGAACGTCTTCTTCTGCGCGACCGGCGTCACCGACGGGGACCTGCTCAAGGGCGTCCGCTATCAACCCGGCGGCTGCACCACCCAGTCGATCGTGATGCGCTCAAAGTCCGGCACGGTGCGGACGATCGAGGCCTACCACCGGCTGTCCAAACTCAACGAATACTCTGCGATCGACTTCGCCGGCGATTCCACCGCGCAATATCCCCTGCCGTAACCACCCAGACAAGGACCGTCCATGGGCGCTCACACCGCCGCGAACGACACCGAATACCGCATCGAACACGACACCATGGGCGAAGTCCAGGTCCCGGCAAACGCATTGTGGCGTGCGCAGACTCAGCGCGCCGTGCAGAACTTCCCCATCTCCGGACGAGGGCTCGAGCGCACTCAGATCCGCGCCTTGGGTCTGCTGAAAGGCGCTTGCGCACAAGTGAATAAAGATCTCGGGCTGCTGTCCAAGGAGAAGGCCGACGCGATCATCGCGGCCGCTGCCCAGATCGCCGACGGACGCCACGACGACCAGTTCCCCATCGACGTGTTCCAGACCGGGTCGGGCACCAGTTCGAACATGAACGCCAACGAGGTGATCGCGTCGATCGCGGCCAAGGGCGGGGTGACCGTGCACCCCAACGACGATGTCAACATGTCGCAGTCGTCCAACGACACCTTCCCGACCGCCACCCACATCGCGGCCACCGAAGCCGCGGTGCGCCACCTGATCCCGGCCCTGGAGGTGCTGCACGACGCGCTGGCGGGCAAGGCTCGCGAGTGGCGCACGGTGGTGAAATCGGGCCGCACCCATCTGATGGATGCCGTCCCGGTCACACTCGGTCAGGAGTTTTCCGGATACGCCCGCCAAATCGAGGCCGGCATCGAAAGGGTGCGCGCCACGCTGCCCCGGCTGGGCGAGCTGGCGATCGGTGGCACCGCGGTCGGCACCGGCCTCAACGCTCCCGACGGCTTCGGCGCCAAGGTGGTCGAGGTGCTGGTGAAAGATACCGGGTTGACCGAATTACGCACGGCGGTCAATGCTTTCGAAGCCCAGGCCGCTCGCGATGGGCTGGTGGAGGCGTCCGGCGCGCTGCGCACCATCGCGGTATCGCTGACCAAGATCGCCAACGATGTCCGCTGGATGGGATCGGGTCCGCTGACCGGGTTGGCCGAGATCCAGCTGCCGGATCTGCAGCCGGGCAGCTCGATCATGCCGGGCAAGGTCAATCCTGTTCTGTGCGAGGCGGTTACCCAGGTCGCCGCGCAAGTGGTGGGCAATGACGCGGCGATCGCGTGGGGCGGCGCGAGTGGAGCCTTCGAGCTCAACGTCTACATCCCGATGATGGCGCGCAATCTGCTGGAGTCGTTCAAGCTGCTGGCCAACGTATCCACGCCGTTTGCGGAACGCTGCATCGTCGGGCTGAGCGCGCACGTCGAGCACTTGCGCGAGCTGGCCGAGTCCTCGCCGTCGATCGTGACCCCGCTGAATTCGGTGATCGGCTACGAGGAGGCCGCCGCGGTGGTCAAGCAAGCCGTCAAGGAGCGCAAGACGATTCGCCAGACGGTGATCGACCGCGGGCTGATCGGCGACAAGCTGTCCGAGTCCGAACTCGATAGTCGCCTCGACGTGCTCGCGATGGCCAAGGTCCATGACGATTAAAAGAGGACTAGTGGCACCTCGATTCACCGAGATCGACGGCAGGGCCAAAATTTTATGAAAATTCTGCACCAGCGTCGATCTCGAGCAGTAGGCAGGAGCCGATCGAATCACCAATGAGCGCATCTACTTTGACTCGGCCAGCCTGGTCAGCCAGATCGGCCGCAGCGAGCTGCTGTCCCTTGCCGACGCAGGTGAGCTTCCGAATCAGTCAGGCCCTTCGTAGTTGACCGGCACCACCGGTATGGCCAACAGCGGAAACAGGGCACATATCGCGAACGCCGGCGGATAACCGACCGCGGTGATCAACGCCCCGAACACCGGCGGTGTAGCCGGGGTCGCCGTAGTAACGGAACGAATCTGGTTGTTTCGTGATCTTCTTGGGCTATGCGGGGATGCGTAACGGGCGGTGGCCTTGGCGGCGAAGCTCGGCGTCGATGTTGAAAGAGTAGGTGCCGTAAAAGTTGATGTGGTCATGTTGCGCCGGGGTCAGGTGTGCCGTGATCTCGTCGCTGACGTCGACGCGGTCTGCCCGTTGTGCGTCGATCGTGTCGGCGAGATAGGTGGTGGTCCACAACACGCAGGCGTTGGTGACCAAGGTGAGGCAGAGTGCTTGATCGATTTGGTCATCGAGATGGCGTCGTCGGACGTGGCCTTGGTGGGCGAAGAAGAGGTCGCGGCGCAGCGCATGCAGACTTTCGCCCTTGTTGAGCTGACGGCGTACCCGGCGACGTAGTTCTTCGTCTGCGACGTAACGGCATATGTAGAGGGTGCGGATCAGGCGCCCGTACTCGTGAAGCGCCTTCGCGAGCGTGCTCTGCCGGCTGCTGGCGTGCAGCTTGGCGATGAGCAGACTCGCGGTGGTGTGCCCGAACTTCATCGAGGCAACCAGGCGCAGCAGATCATCCCAGTGGTCGGCGATCAGCTGCGTCTGGATTGGCTGGCCGAGCAGCCGCCCGGCGTGCGCGTATCGAGCGCGCCATTCGGAGGGCGTTCCGAGGCGGTAGAGCTGTAGGCGGCCGATGTCGCGGATGCGCGGGGAGAACTGCAACCCGGCCAGGTGGAAGATCGCGAACGTCGCAAGGGTCTGTCCGGCGGTGTCGACGGTGTGCTCACCGAGCGGTAAATCCGTTGGGTTGCCAAAGATCTCATCGAGCACTGCGACGGCCTCGCGCCACGTGGTCGGGATGACCTTGGTGCCGTAGGTGGAGTGTTGATCGGAGACATGGGTGTAGGTGGTGGTGCCCTCGTCGAGGAAGTAGCGGGACATCGCCCGGGCGGTCAGACTATGGCCGCGCTGCGGGAACCGCTGCCCGTCCGACGACGACAGCGTCCCGCCGCCCCACAGTGCCGCGAGCGGGTGCGCGTGGTGTGCGTTTACCAGACGCGTGTTCGCCGCCCGCAGCGTCTCTTGGCGCAGGTACCACTGCGAGGTCCAGGCCAGGGCGTCTTCGGAGATGCCGGAGGCGTCGGCCATCCCGGCATAGCCGAGGTTGCATGCGTACGCGATGAGCGACGCGTACACGTTGCGGGTGAGGTCCGGGTTGCGGGGTTGTGCGCCGCCGGCGTGGGTGAACTCCTCGCTAAACCTGGTCATCTGGTCGACCTCGATCAGCAACGCCGGCAACTGCACCCTGGGCAGCCGCGCCGACGTGGCCTGCGCGAGCCGATCGAGTGCGGTGGGCGGGCAAGCGGCCAGGTCGTCGGGGATCCAACCCAGCCACGGCAGCGTCGATAGTTGGACGGCAACGCCGAGGCGGTTGTGCTGGCGGTTGAAGCCCGCCAGCCACGCTAGATCGTCGGCGGAGAGCGTGAAGTAGGTGACCGCGTCCTCGTCGGCGATCTCGTCCGGCCAGCTGCTCAGTCGGGCGAGCTCGGGATCAGACAGGTAGCGGACCGGCATCTGGCCTCCGACCGGTCCGGGTTCGGGCCATCATCGCAAGGACGCTAGCCCCAGTCACTTGAGCGCGGCAAGGGCTCCGCCGCGCCGCCCGTAAGGGGATCCCCTTGCGGGCCTTCGAAAACAATCAGTTTCGTTCGGTTGCTATGGCGACCCATCGAGCGTTGTGTAGACCACATCATACCCTAGGGGGTACAGTACGCTTTGAACGGTCTGGTGCATAGGCTTGGCTGTCGCTGAGTTTGAAACCATGGGCCACGACCGGCCGAGAAGACCAGAGCTTCAAGAGCTTCGCGGAGGTTTTGGGAGTGTGCCCCGTAGGGAGCGATGGGTCGTCACATTTGCTGTCGGATGGCGATCCGCCATCCTGCATCCTCAGGCTCTAGGTATTTATACCCTAGCGGGGTAAGGTACCTGCACGGAGTAACAACGGGTCAACGGAAGGGGTCAACAACGCCATCGACAGCGTTGCGAAGATGGCGGATCGCCAACCATCCCATTGTGCGTTCTCTATCGCGCGTTGCGCGTTGATACGCGCCATCGGCGCGACGCCACGCCGCGGTCGGCACTACGGATGACAGCCCGATACGGCACAAGTGACTATGAGTGACTATGTGGGTCTTTCGATCCCGAAAGGTAGGAATCAATGACAGATACCAGCCCCACCAGTCCGGCCAGCACCACCTCGACTTGGACTCGCTGGCTCTACCCGGCCCTCGCCATCACCGGCATCGCAACGGGCACCTTTATTGTCGTCGCTGGCCTCTATCTCCTCATCGCGCAGCCGAGCTGGGGCGGTCCCGTGAAGAATAGCGACATGCAAAGCTGTTGCGAGTCCATGAAAGCGGACATGAAAAAAATGATGGACGACATGAAAAACATGCCGTCCATGTCGCCAATGCCATCGATGCCGAGCATGTCCCCCATGCCAAGCATGCCCATGCCCGCCCCTGGGCGGTAAATCGTCGAGGTGACGGATGGCGTGACGGCAACCGTCAACCCCGGAGGGGTCGCAAGGTAGTTGGACGCCATTCCGCAGGTGCCGGTGAGTTCGATGCTGGTGAAGTAATCGGTGTCGACGGTCGCCACCCGTCCGGGCCGATAACGAACGCCCGCGGCATGGTGCCTTCATTACCGTGATGACGTCGGCGCCGTTACCGTCGATAGTCAGTGCGTTGAAGTCCCCTGTGTGACAGGGTTAGGTGAGACAGCAGCAGTAGCCGATCATCGCTACAGGGCGAGACAGGATCACCATTCTCCGTGACTATGACGATCGCATCCCTGCAGGGGTGCGCCGATACTGACCAAGTGGACAGCACGCCGGATCCGGGTGCTCGGGCTCGGCGACGCACGTTCACCGCCGAGTACAAGGCCCGCATCCTCGACGAGTACGACGCCCTGCCGGCCGGCTCGTGCGAGCGTGGTGCGTTGCTGCGCCGCGAAGGCCTGTACAGCTCGCACATCGCCGAATGGCGCAAGGCCCGTGATGCCGGTGCCCGTGCCGGGCTGACGCCCAAGGGCAAGTCGAAACGCACCGCTGAGCAGGTGGAGCTGGACAAGCTGCGGCGGCGCACCAAGCAATTGCAGGCCGAGCTGGACCGGACCAAGCTAGCCCTGGAGATCACGGGAAAAGCACACGCGCTCTTGGAGATGCTCTGCGAGAGCGCGGATTTCGAGCCGAAGTCGAAGCCGTGATCGGCGAGCACCTGCCCGCCCTGGAGTCGGCGACGTCCACCAAGCGGGCGTGTGAATTGCTGGGTGCATCACGGGCCACGCTCTATCGGCGCCGCAACCCAGCACCGCGGCCGGCGCCGCGGAGGCGGCCCGAGCCGCCGAACAAGCTCACCGAGGCCGAACGCCAGCAGATCCTGACGGTGCTGCGATCGGCCGAGTACTGCGACCTGGCGCCGGCGCAGGTGTGGGCGCGCCTGCTCGACGACGGCATCTACTTGTGCTCGATTCGCACCATGTACCGGCTTTTGGCCATTGCTGGGGAGAACCGGGAGCGGCGCCGTCAGCGCACCCACCCGGCGCGCAAGAAACCCGAGTTGATCGCCACCGCGCCGAACCAGGTTTGGTCGTGGGATATAACGAAACTGCAAGGGCCACAACGTGGTATCTTCTATCAGCTGTATGTGATCATCGACATCTTCTCGCGCTACGTCGTCGGTTGGACCCTCGCTGCCAGCGAGACAGGCGAGCTGGCCAAGCAGTTCATCGACGACACCTTGGCCCACCACGGCATCGAACCCGGTCAACTGGCTCTACATGCTGATCGCGGCACCTCGATGACCTCCAAGCCGGTCGCCCAACTGCTGATCGACCTGGGTGTGGACCGCAGCCACAGCCGCCCGCACGTGTCCAACGACAACCCCTACTCGGAGGCCAATTTCAAGACCCTCAAGTACTGCCCGGCGTTCCCGGGCCGGTTCGGCTCGATCGAAGACGCCCGCGCCTTCTGCAGCGCATTCTTCGATTACTACAACCATGAACATCGTCACAGCGGCGTCGCGCTACACACCGCGGCCTCGGTGCACTACGGCACCGCAACCCAGGTACAGGCCCAACGCGCCGCCACACTCGACGCGGCTTATGCCGCCAACCCCGCCAGGTTCCGGCATCGCCGGCCCACCCCGCCGAAACTGCCCACCATCGCCTGGATCAACCAGCCAACCCCCGAAGCACTCATCAAATCCGCGTAAGAAACTGTCTCACCGGCCTTGACATGTTCCGGTCGGATGGGAATTCGACTGGAGGACGACCGCTTCCGTAGACAGTCATCGAAGTGGAATGATTGTCTGCAAGGAGAAAACTGTAATGGGTTCGACACGGCGGAAGTTCACCCCTGAGTTTAAGTCCGAGGCGGTCGGGCCCACTGACAGCCCTGGGTGACCCACCAGATCCGGCCTGCTCGACCGTTAGTGGTGCGCCCCTCAAGTCGGCGATGGGCAGAACATTCGATTTCGGTGAGTCACAGGTGACGTTCGGCGATTACGTCGGGCCGAAAGGCCCTTATTCAGACACCGCGCTGACACGGAATGTAAGTAATACCAAATTTTTAGGAGTCGTCATGTTCACCAAGATTAACCAGGTGGCCGTTATTGGGGCCGCCGTTGCCGGCGTCGGGTGGGTGACCATGGTGGGTGCGCCCGTGGCGCATACGCAGCCGCCGCGTATCCCCCCAGGCAATAACATCACCTGCGGCGACACCGTGGGGGTCCAGTACGTGGCAGACCCTGACAATTCGAATGCGTACTACGTCTGCGAAATTGGGTCGCAGACCCAGCGGATCGAATGTCCAGCAGCGGCGAAATTGGTCATGTCAACGCCGCCGAATTGTTCGGGACCTGGAGTGCAGCCGCGCCTACCCCAGGGTAATCATCACACCATGCCGTGATCGGCGAGGATTCCCCTGGTGCCAGGACTTCTACAGCGTCAGACGGTGGCCCAGCTCGGCGGCGTTGCTTGCTCCCGACGAGTACGAAAGAATCGCTGCCATGTAGCCGGACGCGGCTTAAATGGAGCCTCGACGAATTCAGGGGAAACCTAGTCGAGTGCGTCACTATCGATCTCTGTCGGCCCGCGTACCGGCGTGTTAGCATTCGATCTCCCGCGCGCATACCCCCTGGGGGTAATGACGACCCAAGTCTCTGACGTCAGGGGCAATAGGTCTCCATCCATGGCGCTGGCCGACAGCGACCGTGGAGGTTTGCCACGTTGCGCGCCGGCAGGGGGTTGGCGAGATGACTGACTTTGTGTTGCGGCGTCAACGTGTGGGCGCGATGAGGCTCCGCGAGCACGAACCCCACCGACTTTGCCAGCGGATCGACCTGCTGCTGAGCGGTGCATCGTGGGCGTCCGAGAGCCCCCCTTCATATCCGGATCACCGAAGCTCCCCACGGGCGCGAATAGCACCGTACGCCCACAGCGTGCCTGTCGGTCAAAGTCGTCCGCGTCAGCGTTGCGATCGCGCGTCAGGTTGGGATTGGGCGCTCGAGCGTCCACCGGAGACCCGTCGGGGCAAGCAACCCAAGCTCAGTCCGCGGCAGGAGGCGCACCTCGTCGAGCTCTACCGCGCCGGAGGGCACACCATCGGCGAGCTCGAGGAGCTGTTCCCGGTCACCCGCTCAACGATCTACCGGGCCGTCGCGCGTGCAGGCGGGCGAACGACCGGGACGCCGACACAGAGCGCAACGCGATGACCGATCTCGTCGGGCGCACGACGCGCGGCGTCTTCCGCGACTTGATGACCGACAGCACGGTCGGCGCGATCAATACCGCGTTCCAGGACGAGGGCTTCGCGCCCGATCCCGACTGCCGCTACGAAGACAGCAGCGTGCGCCGGCAGACCACGCAGTCGTATCTGGATGCGGTCGACTGGGCCGACCCGCGACACGTCGCCCGATTTCTCCGGGTCGCTGAACGGTTGCTGAATGGTTGGGAGCCGCAGTCCCTGAGCCACTTTCACCAATCGCTACGCCGCGACGGCTACCAGATCGATGAGCAGACCGGCCAGATCACGCCAGTTGGTCCGCAGCTTTCGATCGAATCCATTGCGAGGCTCTCGGACCCATCGGCCATCCGCGAGGGTTTCGAGCGCATCAGGCGCGCGATCAGCGACGATCCCGCGCTCGCGGTCGGCAGCGCCAAGGAACTGATCGAAAGCACCGCGAAGGTCGTCCTGACCGAACACGGCCAGCCGTTCGATGACAAGTCCGACCTACCCAAACTGGCTCGTGCAGCACAGCTTTCGCTTGGGCTGGACCCCTCCACCGGGTCCGGACCAGATGGCGGCGAAGGCGTCAGGCGCATCCTCGGTGCGGTGACCACCATCGCCAACGGACTCGCCGAGCTGCGCAACCGCGGACTGGGCACCGGGCACGGTCCAGCAACCGCGCGCGTCGGTCTTGGCACCCGGCACGCTCACCTCGCGGTCAACGCGGCGCTCACCTGGTGCCAGCTGATGCTCGACACCCTCGCCGACCCTGAAGCGCCCTGGCGCAAAGGCCACTCGTAAGCCGCTGCTAAACGAAGATCACCAAAACAACCAGTTTTGTTCCGTTGCTAAGCCGACCCCTATTGGCCGCCATCAGCCGTTGGGCCGTGTTTTGGGCGCCCAGCGCGCGTCCGCTCCAGAACGGCCCGGCGTACTCGGTAATCGCGGTAGCCGCCAACCCGTTGTAGCCCACCGCGACCACCGCCGCGACGACCATGGCGGCCTCGGCGAGCGGCGAGTCCAGCTGATCGTTGAGCGCCAGGATCAGCAACGCCACGAAGCAGGCGACGGCGACTGTTCGCTTCGGCCGCGGCGGGTCGGCCAGGAAGATCCAGCTGACCAGCGCCGCCACCGCGCACGCGATCGCCGGATACAGTAGCGCGGCAAAGAAGCCGTTCTCGATCTCGGTCAGCTCGGGCATCGCCACGGCGCCGATGGCGACGCCCAGCGGTTGCGCGGTCTGGCGAATTCCCATAGCCAGGCCACGCTGCTGCGGCGGGAACGACCCAGACACCAGCCGGCCGCCGGCTACGTTGGCGCTGGCGGCCGCCATCCCGCCGACGAACAACAGTGCGCCGATCGCCGGCAGCGAGTGCAGCGGTGCCGCGGCAAATGCCGCCACGGCGATCAACGCCGAGCCCACTGTGAGCGTCATCCGCTCGCCGATCCGGTCCACCAGGTAACCCCAGGCGACCAGTGTCAGCACCATGCCGAAGCTCGGCATCGCCGACAACAGACCGGCCTCCGTCAGCGAGGTGTGGCGGTCGGTTTGCAACGCCGGTATCAAGAACACACCGCAATTGATGAACAGGAAGGCACATGACGTCACTGCCAGCGTGACCGCCAACGACAACCAGCGCCGCTTGATGCCGGTGCTAGCCGGCTCGCTCCGCCGGATTGGCATTGGTTCCATCATGTCAGAACGACCGGCCGACCGTCGGCGGCCAAGCGTCCAACCAAGCGGCTAATTGCCGTTGCTCGATCCGCCCGAGTTCTGGCCGGCAACATCGGTGATCGGGAAATTCGGCATCGGCTTCGGCGACGGCGTGTTGGGCAACGATGGAATCTTCGCGACCGGGATGTCGTGCAGATCATCGGCCGGCGGCCCATTCTCCCGGCTGCCGTACACGCTGCCCGGTGCTCGTTGCCCGAGTAGCTGGCTGACCGTCACCAGGTGATAGTTGTTGGCTTTCAGCACTGGGATGAACTGGTAGACCAGATCAACGGTGCTGGAGTAGGTGTCGTGCAGCAACACCACCGAAGAGGGCTTGATCTGGGTCATCAGCAGGTATCTGCTGGCCGCGGTGTCCGAGTCGTTGATCCAGTCGTAAGGGATGACGTCCCAAAGGATTCCGGCCAGGCCGATCTTTGCGGCCTGCTCATCGACTCCCGCGTCGGTCAGCCCGCCCGGCGGCCGCCACAGCCTGGGCGTCACTCCGGTGGCGGCGGCAATCGCAGCGTTGGCCTTCGACAACTGATCGGGCACATCGGACGGCGGGAGCGTCGTCATGTTGGGGTGTTCCCAGGTGTGGTTGCCGATCTCCATGCCCGCGTCCACCACACGTTTGGCGCCGGCCGGGTTAGCAGCAACCTTGTTGCCGATCTCGAAGAACGTTGCCTGGGCGTTGTTGGCGGTCAGGATATCCAGCAGCCGATCGGTGTACGGGGTGGGGCCGTCGTCGAACGTCAACGCCACGCATTTGACTTGCGCACAGTCGACGACATCGTTGGCGTGCGCGAACCTGATGTGACCGGTCAACGCACCGGTGGTGACGACGACGGCCGCTGCCGCCGCACCGGCGACCGTGCGCCAGTACCGCCACGCAAGGTTGTCTGGTCGTCTCGGCACGGGGAGGAAGTTTACCTGCGGTGATTGCACGCTCGGCGAAGCCGGGCGCAGCAGGTCGCCGCGATTACGGCAGCGGGGCCCGAGTAATTTCCTCAAGCATCTCGGTGACCAGCGCGGCGATCGGCGACCGCTCACTGCGCAGCAGCGTGATGTGCGCAAAAAGCGGGTGTCCCTTGAGCTTCTCGACCACGGCGGCAACCCCGTCGTGGCGGCCCACCCGAAGGTTGTCGCGCTGAGCGACGTCGTGAGTCAACACCACCCGCGACCCCGTACCCAGCCGGGACAACACGGTCAACAGCACGTTGCGTTCCAGCGACTGCGCCTCATCGACAATGACGAACGAGTCGTGCAGCGAGCGACCACGGATATGGGTCAGCGGCAGCACCTCGAGCATCCCGCGGGAGAGCACCTCCTCGAGCACCGCCGGGCTGGCCAGACCTTCAAGGGTGTCGAAGACCGCCTGTGCCCACGGACCCATTTTGTCGCTCTCGCTGCCGGGCAGATACCCCAGCTCCTGACCGCCGACCGCGTAGAGCGGGCGGAAGACCACCACCTTGCGCTGAGTGCGTCGCTCCAGCACGGCTTCCAGACCGGCGCACAGCGCCAGCGCCGATTTGCCGGTACCGGCCTTGCCGCCCAGCGACACGATGCCCACCGACTCGTCGAGCAGCAGATCCAGAGCCACCCGCTGCTCGGCGGAGCGACCACGCAGTCCGAACACCTCGCGGTCGCCGCGGACCAGCTGGACGCGTTTGTGGGCGTTGACCCGGCCGAGCGCATGGGAGCTGCCGGCCAGCAGGCGAATACCGGTGTGGCACGGCACGTCTCGGGCCGCCGCCAAATCGACCTCGCCGTCGGCGAACAGCGCGTCAATGTCGTCGGGGGTGGCTTCCATCTCCGTCATCCCGGTCCAGCCGGACGTGACGACGTCTTGGGCGTGGTATTCGTCGGCGGGCAGACCCACCGCACCGGCTTTGACGCGCAGCGGAATGTCTTTGCTCACCAACGTTACTCGCTTGCCCTCTGCGGCCAGGTTGGCGGCACAGCACAGGATGCGCGAATCGTTGGTGTCGGTGCGGAACCCGGCCGGCAGCACGTCCGGGTCGCTGTGGTTGAGTTCGACGTGCAGCGTGCCACCCTCTGTCCCAACAGGGATCGGCTGATCCAGCCGCCCGTGCTCGAGCCGGAGGTCGTCGAACAACCGCAGCGCCTGACGGGCGAACCAGCCGAGTTCGTGGTGATGCCGTTTGGCTTCCAGCTCGCTGATCACCACCAGGGGAACCACCACTTCGTGTTCGGCGAACCGGGAACACGCCCATGGATCGGACAACAACACCGAGGTGTCGAGCACGTACGTACGTTTGGTGTCATGCGCAACCGCCGGGGAATCAGTCACGAGCGCTCCTCGAGCTCATCGCCCGGTTCGCTGCCGCATGCGGGTGGTGGCCCCACCGCCACCAGTACACGCGGGGCGTCATAACCGGGCTGATGCCCGTGCGGCCCGCACGGACGATTCGGCGGGGGCCGCGTGGCAGGACCGGGGCCGGCGATCCTGTCGGAGTCGAGACGAGAGGCGCCGCCCGGACAGCAGAGCATGTCGCTAGCCATCGAAAGCGACGCTACTCCGGTCTGCGCAAGTATGCCGCGCAGGCGCGCCGCGGAGAAAGCTCAGCGGCGTCCTAGCCGATGACGAACTGCCGCAGCGCGGGCTCGTCGGCGAGCCCCCACGCGGTGATGCGGTCGGAGATCACCTGCCGCAGCTGATCCGTGCCGAAAATGCCTGCGTCGGCGACGTTTCGCACCTTGTCTTGGTAGGCGTCGATGTCAGCGCCGACGACTTGGACCTCAGCCACGCGAGCGGCGATCGCCGTGATCGTCTCGTCGTGGGTGTAGCCGAGGCAGTGCGCGACGAGGTTGGCGAAGAACTCCTCGTGCCGCTCTTCGTCGCGTGCGATGTGGGCGATGAGCCCGGCCAGCACCGGCTCTTCGATTCGGGTCGCCAGGTTGTTGCAGTACACGGCGTGGGCGCGCTCGAAAAATGCCATGACCACCAGGGTTTCCACCTGAGAGTACTGGTCGGCGCGATAACCCTTCATCGATACGTGCTGGAAGCGGACCTGCTCGTTGGCGGCCGGATCGATCTCACGGGTCACCGCGAAGTACTCGCGCAGCGCAACGGCGTGCAGGTGTTCTTCGGCGGTCCACCGGCCGATCCACTGGCCCCAGTTCTCCTCGAGGATGAAGTGCTCGACCAACTCGCGGTGATAACCGGCCAGGTTGTCCTTGGTGACGAGCAGGATCTCGCACGCGTCAGTGATCGCTTTGGGCAGCGTCACCTGCGACGGATCCCAGTCACGCCCGCCGAGCAACGCGTAGTTCTCGCCTTGGTCGAACGGCACGAAGTCGTGCGCGAACCAGAGCATTTCGGTATCGAGGTGGCGGTTGAGGTTTTCTCCGACGACCGGCTCGAGTTCGAGCATCAGCGCGTTAGCAACGGGTTTGATTGCCATGAAAGTAACCGTAACCCGCGTATACAGGTTCCGTAAAATCGGTCTGACACGCTTTAAAGCGCCAGCCCCGGATAAAGCGGATTGTCGGCGAGCAACTCGGCGGCCGCGGCGTGCACCCGCTCGGCGGTTCCGTCAGCCAGCACGTATTTGGCCTTCGAGGGGCCCTGTGGCCCCGCAGCGGGTTGAGTGTTGGCCAGCGCCTCGACCACCAGTTCGGCGACCCGATCGAAGTCGGCGGCGTCGAAACCGCGGGTGGTCAGCGCGGGGGTGCCAAACCGAATGCCGCTGGTGTACCAGGCGCCGTTGGGGTCGGCGGGGATGGCGTTGCGGTTGGTGACGACGCCGGAATCCAGCAGCGCCGATTCGGCCTGCCGGCCGGTCAGCCCGAATGATGTCACGTCCAGCAGCACCAGGTGATTGTCTGTGCCGCCGGTGACCAGCCGCGCGCCGCGTCGCAGGAAACCCTCGGCCAGCGCCTTGGCGTTATCGGCAACGCGCTGCGCGTAGGCATGGAACGACCGCTGGCGGGCCTCCGCCAACGCGACCGCCTTGGCGGCCATGACATGCGCCAACGGTCCGCCCAGCACCATCGGGCAGCCCTTGTCGACAGCGTCCGCGTACTCCGGCTGCGCCAGGATCAGCCCGCCGCGCGGCCCGCGCAGCGACTTGTGCGTGGTGGTGGTGGTGACGTGGGCGTGCGGCACTGGGTCCTGATCGCCGGTGAACACCTTCCCGGCAACCAGGCCCGCGAAGTGCGCCATGTCCACCATCAGGGTGGCGCCGACTTGGTCGGCGATCTCGCGCATCTTGGCGAAGTTGATCCGCCGCGGGTAGGCGGAGTAGCCGGCGACCAGAATGAGCGGCTTGAATTCGCGCACCGCCGCGGCGACGGCGTCATAGTCCAGCAGTCCGGTTTCCGGGTCGGTGCCGTAGCTGCGCTGGTGGAACATCTTGCCGGAGATGTTGGGCCGGAAACCGTGGGTGAGGTGGCCGCCGGCATTCAGCGACATGCCCATCAAGCGCTGATTGCCGAGCTTGCTGCGCAGCGTTTCCCAGTCTGCCTCGGAGAGGTCGTTGACGTGCCTGGCGCCGGCCTCGGCCAAACCGGGCGCCTCGACCCGGGTGGCCAGGATCGCCCAGTAGGCGACCAGGTTGGCGTCGATACCCGAGTGTGGTTGGACGTAGGCGTATGGCGCGCCGAACAATTCGCGGGCGTGCTCGGCGGCCACGCTCTCGACGGTGTCGACGTTTTGGCAGCCGGCGTAGAAACGGTGCCCGATGGTGCCTTCGGCGTACTTGTCGGACAACCAGCTGCCCATGGCGAGCAGCACCGCGGGTGAGGCGTAGTTCTCGCTGGCGATGAGCTTAAGTGAACCGCGTTGGTCGGCAAGCTCTTTGCGTGTCGCCGCGGCGATGCGCGGCTCGACGGACTCGATGACCTGCAGCGCCGCCTGGTAGGCCGCGCTCGCGGTATCGGCGTAATCGGCGCCCGGGGACGAGGCGGATGAGGTGGTCGCGGTCAAATCGGCTGCCATGCAGCCGAGACTAGTCGGGCCGCAGCCTCGACGGGATCAGCGGCTCGTCGAGCAGCCGGCCGAACCGCTCGGTGAGGCTCACCCCGGCCGGCCGGTGGTCCAGCCAGGCTCGCAGCAGTCGATACCCCTCGACGTAGGTGCTGGTGTAGGCGCGCCACAGCGGCGAGGACAAGAACCGCAGCATCTGCCGCGCGCGGGCGTCGTCGACCAGCAGCCAACGCCGCAGGAACGCCGCCACTTCGTCGGCATCGCGGTGCTCGTCGTGCAGCATCAACGCCGCATCCTGACGGACACCGGCCAGCGCCGCCGACGCCTCGGAAAGCGCCTCGGCGCGCTCGCCGTCAAACCGCAGCCCCACGTCGGCGTAAATCTCGGACGCCCAGTGCCCCCAACCCGGGCCGATCGCGGCGTGCAACGCCAAATCGGCCAGGCCCTCGGCCATCAGGCACTGCGGGGTATTCACCAGGAAAATCGTCTGCTCGGCCTGACCTTTGCCGTTGACCAGCCCAGCCTCTTTGCGGCAGTGCTCGGTGTGATGCCCCGGATAGGATTCGTGGGCCACCAGCCGCGGCAGGTTCGACATCAGCTGCTTGACGTCGGCGTTGACGGCCACAGTGGAGCGGTAATCGCCCAGGTAGTAGTTGAATCCCGACCACGGCTTGTCCGTCACCACCTGGTAGTCAACGGTTTCGGCGTCTGGCAGCGGATACTCGGCGCGCACCCGGTCGCGCAGCGCGCTGGAGAACGCCTCGATGCACTCGGCCAACCGGTCGGGCGGGATTTCTTCTGCGGCCCGGTAGGCCGCCATCCGGTCGGCCAGCGGGCCGCTGGGGGCCTGGTCACCCAACACTTCGTCGAGCCGGGCATGCGCCTGCCGGTAGGTCTGCTGCTCACCCTTGACGATGTCGACGTCGAAATAGTCGTGCACTTCGTCGACGAAGCCGATGTCTTCTCCGGCGAACTTTCGCCCAGCACAGGCCAACGCCCGCAGATGCGCGCCCATGAAATCGGCGCGGGCCTCGTCGAACCCGTTACCGCGCGGCACATCTGGCAGCGCGTCAAGCAGCCGCCGAGCCAGGCGGACCAGGCCGGCCGGATCGGGCGCGGGCTCGGCCAACACCGTTTGACGCAACGCGGGATCGCCGGTGAATGCGTCGACGTAACCGGATTCGATGCGGTCGAAACGCAGACCGAGCAGCAGGTACTCGCGGATCAGCGCGGTCGCTTCGTTGTCGTGCTGCACCCCGTCGAGGCTATCGCCCCGGCGGGCGGCTGGCACCTTGTGGTGTCACCTGCGCTATGACGGGGAACAGTCAAAACACAGGCAAGATTTACCGTCCCGTCGACAGAGAAAGATGCTGATGGCCAAGATGGAAATCGCTGCGCTGCTCGCCCTGGGCTCTGCGCTGTGCGTTGCCTTGGGCGACGTACTCCAGCAACGCGCGACGCACCGAATGGTCGAACCGTCGAAGAGCAACGCCGCACTGTACGCGACGCTGCTGCGCAATCGACGGTGGCGGCAGGGTGCCCTGATTCTGGTGGCGAGCATCGGGTTGCAGGCGGCCGCGCTGGGCCAAGGTTCGGTGCTGCTGGTGCAGGCATTGCTGGTGCTGTCGCTGCTGTTCGCACTGCCGATCAGCGCGGCATTGTCCCGCCGCAGGGTGACCCGCTGGGAGTGGCTGTGGGCCGCCGTGCTGACTGCGGCGGTGACCGTGATCGTGACGGTCGGCAATCCGCAGCCCGGGCAATCGCGCGCCTCGGCTCAGAGCTGGGCCGTGGTGGCGGTAGTGCTGGGGTCACTGCTGATCGGTTGCGTCGTGGCCGCCCGGGTCTTCGGCGGCGCCCTGGCCGCGGTGTTGTTCGCGTTCGTATCGGGTTCGCTGTGGGGGGTGTTCGCCGTACTCACTAAAGAGGTCGTCAGTCGGCTCGACGACGGTGTGTGGACGCTTGCCGGGTCACCTGAAACCTATGCCTGGGTGTTGTTGGCGGTGGGCGGTTTCGCTTGGGAGCAAGCGGCATTTCGAGCCGGCTCCCTGACCGCGTCGATGCCGACTCTGGAGATGTCCCAGCCGGTCGTCGCGGCGGTGCTGGGCGTCGTCATGCTCGGCGAGACGCTGAACACCGGGCGCGCCGGCATGATCACGCTGTCGGTGGCAGCGCTGGCGATGACGGCGGCCACCATCGAACTCGCACGCAGCGATGCTGTCGCCACCCGCAAGAGGGTCGGAGCGAGACGCCGCTGGACCACATCGGCTGCCGCCGCGAGCCAACCCAACCGCTGAGCGCGGGCGTGTGACTGCAAGACTGAGGCCCGTGTCGCGGCTGAGCGAGCCGAGCCCCTATGTGGAGTTCGACCGGAGTCAGTGGCGCGCGCTGCGGATGGCGACGCCGCAGCCGCTGACCGAAGACGAGGTCGTCGGCTTGCGCGGGCTGGGCGAGCAGATCGACGTGCTCGAGGTCGAGGAAGTCTATCTGCCTCTGGCCCGGCTTTTGCACCTGCAAGTGGCCGCCCGGCAAGGATTGTTCGCCGCCACCGCTGAATTCCTCGGCGAACCCCGGCAAAACCCCGATCGGCCGGTGCCGTTCATCATCGGCGTAGCAGGCAGCGTGGCGGTCGGTAAGTCGACGACGGCCCGCGTACTGCAGGCGTTGCTGGCCCGCTGGGATCACCACCCGCGGGTCGACCTGGTGACCACCGACGGATTCCTCTACCCTAACGCCGAGCTGACCCGTCGAAACATCATGCACCGCAAGGGTTTTCCGGAGAGCTATGACCGGCGGGCACTGATGCGCTTCGTCACCTCGGTGAAGTCGGGCTCTGATTATGCCTGCGCCCCGGTGTACTCACACCTGCACTACGACCGGGTGCCGGGCGCCAAGCAAGTGGTGCGTCACCCCGACATCCTGATCCTCGAAGGCCTCAACGTGCTGCAGACCGGGCCCACGCTGATGGTGTCGGACCTGTTCGACTTCTCGTTGTATGTCGACGCGCGGATCGAGGACATCGAGCAGTGGTACGTCTCCCGGTTCTCGGCGATGCGCTCGACCGCTTTTGCCAACCCGGCCTCGCACTTCCACCACTACGCGGGCCTGACCGATCAGCAGGCGGTGGTCGCAGCCCGCGGCATCTGGCGTTCGATCAACCGGCCGAACCTTATCGAGAATATTTTGCCCACCCGGCCGAGGGCCACCCTGGTGCTGCGCAAAGACGCCGACCATTCCATCAACCGGCTACGGCTGCGCAAGCTGTAGGTCTCGGCGCGAACGTCGAGTTGTTGCGCGAAAATCGCGGATTATTCTGAACAACGCGACGTTCGGCATGGCACAAACCGATGCGGAGGCACACACCGCAACCTCTGACAGCGGCGCCCCGCACCGGCGCGATGGGAGTCACGCCGACAGGCGGCGCACTCCGAGGTATTGCAGGCCACCACGGCGACCGCCGCCACGGTGAAGACGACGTTGGTGACCGCCACGCCGATCCCGGCGCGGCGCAGATGGGGTGCTGCGGCGAGGGCGAACACCACCAGCCCGTAGAGCACGAAGAACGCGCCGATGCCATATTCGGCGATCGAGCTCAGCCCGGTCAGCGACGAGAGCGGATCGGCGGCCGCGGCGATCATCAGGCCGGCCAGCCCGGTCACCGCTGCGTCGAGCCGCATGGCAAACCGCAACAAGGAGTCGGTCGAGTCGGCGAGGGGTCGGGGAGCCAGTCCGGTAACAGCGGTCATGTTCAGAGCTCCTTGCGGTGACGGGTCGAACACTTTCTAGCGTGCCGGTCTGCGACTGCCAGGTAACCGCCTCGCACTGCCAAGCTCTGCCATGCGCAAGTCAACCGAGTGATCTGGGCCACGCATTTCATGGCTAGGCCAGCTAAGTCTTTTTGCCCCCCCCGCCCCTCGCCGCTGCGCGGCTGGGGGAACCCCCACAGCCCGCCAGTTCCGGACCGCATCGTCGCCGGGCGCTAACTGGAAACCGCCACCCGGCCGCGCAGATCGGCGGCGATGAGCCGCGCCGCGGCGTTCTGCCAGTTGTGCAGCGAGCGCTGCGGCACCTCGGTGACGAACCACTGCCAGGCCTGCCGGGCGGTGGCGTCCAGCCCTGCCGTCGCAAAGCTGCACAGGCCGACCGCCGAGAACGCGAGCACCGGCTTGCGCGGGTCGCGCGCCAGCAAATACAGGCCCAGCCACCAACTCAGCGCAAACACCAACGCCGAAAGCGCAGCCGTGCTTTCAGTGTGACATGTCGCTGGTTCGCCGGCGGCGACCCGCTGACCCGGCTGCGCCGCGCTTGCGATCGCCGCTAGATGCCGTAACGGCGATGGCGCTGGCTGTAATCGCGCAATGCGCGCAGGAAGTCGACCCGGCGGAACGCCGGCCAGTGCGCTTCGGTGAACCACATCTCCGAGTAGGCGCTTTGCCACAGCAGGAACCCGGACAGCCGCTGCTCCCCCGACGTCCGGATGACCAGGTCGGGATCCGGCTGCCCGGAGGTGTACAAGTTCTCCGAGATCGCGTCGACGCTGACGGCGTCGACGAGCTCCTCGGCGCTGGCTCCGTTGGCAATCTGCTTGCTCAAGAATGCTCGGACGGCGTCGGCGATTTCCTGGCGCCCGCCGTACCCGACGGCGACGTTGACGTGAAAGCCGGCGGTCGAGGCGGTGCCCGCTGTGCTTTCCACCGCCGCCCGCAATCGCCGCGCGGGGTCCTCGCCGATCAGTTCGAGATCCCCGACCGTGCGCACACTCCAGCGGTTAGCCGGCGCGCAAATCTCCTCGACCACATCGGTGACGATCTCGATGAGCGCCGCCAGCTCGGCGGGATCGCGTCGCAGGTTTTCGGTGGAAAGCAGATAGACGGTCGCCATTTCGATGCCAGCTTCCTGGCACCAGCGCAGCATCTCGGCGATCTTGGCCGCGCCCATCCGATACCCGTAGCTGACATCGTCGAATCCGGCGTCACGCGCCCACCTCCGGTTGCCGTCGCACAGCACTGCGATGTGACGCGGCAGCGCGGATCGGGATACGGCCAACCCCTGCCGCAGGCGAAACTCATAAATCCGATACAACGGTTCCTTCAGGCGCGGCGGAATGATCTCCACAGGGATCAAGATTACTGTGGGCGCATCGCCTACCCGCGATCCGACCGCAACGGCAGCCGGGATCTCACCAGGGATCGAGGAGGGATATTGAGCGGCGAGAATCATGTGGCCACCGAGTCCCGCGCTTCCGGCCCAGCCGACACCATCGAAAACGTCGCCGATCAGGTTGTGGAGTCAGCCACCGACGTGCTGACCAAGCCGAGAGCGCGCGGCTGGATCCATTTGGTGTCGGCCGTCTTCGCGGTCGGCGCCGGCGCTGCACTGATATCGGTGTCGTGGACGCTGGCAGGGCTCAAAGCCGGTCTGGCGACGTTCGTCTATGTCGGCGCCGTGGTGGGAATGTTCACCGTCAGCGCCGTCTATCACCGCGTCACCTGGAAATCGGCGAAGGCGCGCATCCGGATGAAGCGGCTCGACCACTCGATGATCTTCGTGTTGATCGCCGGCACCTATACCCCGTTCGCGTTGTTGGCGATGCCGCATCACGTGGGGATGCTGGTACTCAGCATCGTGTGGAGCGGTGCACTCGCCGGGGTGTTGCTCAAGCTGGGCTGGCCGACCGCCCCGCGCTGGGTCGGTGTCCCGCTCTATCTGCTGCTCGGCTGGGTCGCGGCGTTCTACGTCGCGACGATCATGCACGTCGCCGGGGTGGCCGCGATGGTGCTGCTGGCCGTCGGCGGCGCGCTCTACAGCATTGGCGGCATTCTGTACGCGCTGCGCTGGCCCGACCCGTGGCCCACCACGTTCGGCTACCACGAGTTCTTCCACGCTTGCACCGTGCTGGCCGCGGTCTGCCACTACATCGCCGTCTGGCTCGCGGTGTTCTACGTCGGCCACCCGGGCCTAGCTGCGCGCTAAAGTTGCGTGACGTTGTCGGGCGACCAGTAGGCCTTCGTCGCCGTCACCTTGCCGTCCTCGCCGAACACCATCACGTCGATTGGCTCGATCACGATCCCGCCGCCGGCCTTCACTGTCAGCCGGAACTGGAAGGCCGCCTCGTTACCGGCCACCCGCAGCGTCACCAGCTCGCATTCCCGCTGCACGTTTTCTGTGGCGGTCAGACCCGAATAGAAGCCGTGGATCGCCGGCCGGCCGACGTGCACCTCCCCGCCGACCGGGTCCTCAACGGCGGCGTCGTCGGCGAACAACTCGACCAAATCGTCAGCGCTGCCCTTGGCCAGCAAGCTGATGTAGCGGTTGACGGCGTCGGCGATCTGTTCGCGGCTCGGCATGTCCGGCGACGCTACCGGGCGAGCGCCGCCGCCAGATCCTCGGCCGTGGTGACGGGCATGTCGCACACCCGCCCCCGGCAGAGATAGGCCGCGTCAGCACCGGCCACCCGATCGCGGCCAACCAACAGCTGCGAGGATCCCATCGCTCCGCCGACGACGATCGCCCCGCCGGGCGCCAGTCTGCGCGCGTCGGCCAGCAGCGAGGATCGAGCCGGGTCACAGGCCACCGCGATCTGCACCGGCCCGCGCACCGCCGATTCGGCGACCGCCAGCCAATGTCCGGCCGAGCGGGGAGCCCGGGCGAGCAGCGCAGAGTGCGCCTGCAACGTGTCAGCCGCCGCCTGCCGGTAGCGGTCAGCGTGTTTCGCGTCGCCCAGATGAGCCGCCGTCAGCAGCGCCTCGGCGATCGAGGACGCGCCGGACGGCGTAGCCCCGTCCAGCGGGTCGGCGGGCCGCATCAGCAGCCGCTCGGCGTCGTCAGCGCTGTCGAACCAGCGGCCGGGCCGGTCCGGATCGGCGAAGTGCGCCAACGCAATATCGAGCAGGGCGGTGGCCGTCGTCAACCAGACGTCGTCGCTGGTCATCTGGTAGAGCGTCAGCAACCCGGTGGCCAGCATCGCATGGTCTTCCAGGATCGCTGTGCTCTCGCCGACCACCCCGCCCAGACTGGCCCGGCGCAGCCGGCCGCCCACCAGGTGCAGCTGGACCAACGCAACCGCGCAGCGCACGGCGGCGTCAGTCAACTTCGGCGCGCCCAGCGCCACACCCGCCTCGGCCAGCGCGGTGATGGCCAGTCCGTTCCAGGCGGTGACGACTTTGTCGTCGCGACCCGGCTGCGCCCGGGTGAGCCGGGCGGCCCGCAACGCGGTCCGGACGCGTTCGAAACGGCCGGGGTCATCCGGGTCGCTGGGCAACTGCAGCACCGACGCACCGGCTTCGAAGTTACCCGTTGCAGTGACTCCGAAAACCGAAGCGGCCCAAGGGCCGTCGTCGCTGCCGAGTACTTCGATCAGTTGCGTCGGCGTCCAGACGTAGGTCGAACCCTCCCGGCCGTCGGCGTCGGCGTCCAGCGACGAGGTGAACATATCGGCTTGCGCCAAATAGTCGAGCAGAAACCGGGCGGTCTGGCCGGCAACCCGGCGCGCTAATTCGTCCCCGGTGCGGCGGGCCCAGTGTGCATAGCCGCGCAGCAGTAGCGCGTTGTCGTACAGCATCTTCTCGAAATGCGGCACCACCCAAGCGTTGTCGACGCTGTAGCGGGCAAACCCGCCGGCCAGCTGATCGTAAATTCCGCCGCGGGCCATCGCGGTACCGGTACGTCGGACCGCGTCCAGCGCGCGCGACGAGCTGGTCCGCTCGTAGTGCCGCACCAGCGCCTCGAGCAAAGCCGACGGCGGGAATTTCGGTGCCCTGCCGAAACCACCGTGCACGGTGTCCTCGTCACGCAGAATGGCGGCGACGGCGTCGTCACACAGCCGCCCCGCTACTTGCGGGCCGCCACTGGGCAATCCGGCTGCCATTGACTGCAATTCGCCTGCGATGTGATCGGAGGCCTGCTCGACCTCGTCGCGGCGATCGCGCCAGGTAGCCTCCACCGCCGAAAGCAGCTGCAGGAATGCGGCTTTGGGATAGTACGTACCGCAGAAGAAGGGCCGTCCGTCGGGCGTCAGGAAACATGTCATCGGCCAGCCGCCCTGCCCGGTGAGCGCAACCGTGGCGTTCATGTAGACCGCGTCGACGTCGGGCCGCTCCTCGCGGTCGACCTTCACGCACACGAAGCCCGCGTTCATCGCGGCGGCCACCTCGTCATCCTCGAACGACTCGTGCGCCATGACGTGACACCAGTGGCATGCGGCGTAGCCGACCGACAGCAGGATCGGTACATCGCGCTGCGCGGCCTCGGCCAGCGCCCGCGGCGACCATTGCTGCCAATGCACCGGGTTGTCGGCGTGCTGGCGAAGGTAGGGACTCGCCGCCCCGCCGAGTCGGTTACCCGCCGGGTTCATGCGGTGGTCGTTCGACGGTGTGGCCGATCGTCCCGTCGTCGGCGGCCTGATCCGGGCCGGGATTTTGCGGATCGAAGGACTCCGGCAGCTTGCGCAGGTGGCGGTTCATCGAGCGCACCAAGAACACCAGGCCGATCAGCAGCAGGACCACCACGAGCAATCCAAACGGACTGGCTTTGCCGAAATCGGGTCCGCTGTTGTGCGGCGGTCCGTCTGCGAGCACCGCAATCGCAACAAGCTGCAACTGGTTCACTGCTGTCCCTCGAGTCCGGCGAACAGATCGGTCTCGGGTAGACGTACCGGAACACGGGAGCGAGCCAGCTCGAACTCCTCGGTGGGCCATAGCCGCTGCTGCCATGCGATCGGGGCCGCGAAGAAATCCCCTTCCGGGTCAATCTGGGTGGCGTGGGCACGCAGCGCGTCGTCGCGTTGACTGAAGTACGCCGAGCACTCGATCCGGGTGGTCACCCGGCCGGCGAGCACGTCGTGTGCGGGATCCCAATGCGCCAGCCACTTCTCGAACGGGTCCTGCTGGCCGTGCTTGGCGAATTCGTCCTGTAGCAATTGCATCCGCTGTCGCAGGAATCCGTGGTTGTAGTACAGCTTGGACACCGTCCACACCGGGCCGGCGTCCGGGAACCGGGCATAGTCGCCGGCCGCTTCAAAAGCACCGACCGAAACCTGGTGGCAGCGGATGTGATCCGGGTGGGGGTAGCCGCCGTTCTCGTCGTACGTGGTGATCACGTGCGGACGAAACTCGCGCACCACCCGCACAAGCGCCTCGACGGCCACCTCCAGTGGAGTCAGCGCGAAGCATCCCTCGGGCAGCGGCGACGGATCGCCCTTCGGCAGCCCGGAATCGACGAAGCCCAGCCAGGTGTGCTCGACGCCCAGGATTTCGGCTGCCTTAGCCATCTCGTCGCGGCGGATGTCAGCGATGCGTCCGTGCACTTCGGGCAGGTCCATCGCCGGGTTGAGGATGTCACCGCGTTCACCTCCGGTCAGGGTCACCACCAGCACCTGGTGCCCCTCGTCGGCGTAGCGGGCGAGGGTGGCAGCGCCCTTGCTGCACTCATCGTCTGGGTGGGCGTGCACCGCCATCAACCGCAGTTCGCTCACGTGCTCCCTGTCCAAATCTTTCGGCCTGGTCTGTGGCCCTATAGTTCCAGTCCTAATAGTTTCATCTCGTATACCGGGGCCGGAAACCTGATCACCCGGCAGGTACCGCGAGACAACTCAAGGAGAACCTTCGCTGCCGCCGCCGCGCACCCGCTACGGGTATCGCCCATTGCCTCGCGCCTCGCGGCGCCGGGTCGTCCTTGCGCTGGCTGGGCTGGGTATCGTCACCGGGATCGTGGTCGCCGTCATCGGCTACCAACGGTTGGGTCGCAGCGACGTCGCGGGCACACTGGCCGGCTACCGACTCATCGACCAGGAGACGGTATCGGTAACGATCAGCGTGACGCGATCCGACCCGTCGCAACCGGTCGACTGCATCGTTCGGGTGCGCGCAAAAGACGGCAGTGAGACAGGTCGCCGTGAGGTGCTGGTCCCGCCAGCGTCCGAAGCAACGGTCCAGGTGACAACGATCGTCAAGTCGAGCAAGCCGCCGGTGATGGGCGACGTCTACGGCTGCGGCGCCGACGTGCCGGGCTACCTGCGCGTACCCTGACCGGGTCGGCGCACCCCAACCGCCGGCAAACCCCGAACTCCGAAAACGTATTCGGCGCCCGCCGCAGCGGTGGTAGCATGTTTGGGTGCACGGTTCCAGCTGGGACCGTGTATTGCTGCATTAGCGGCCGTATGCGCCGCGCAGGGGGTCTGCCCGACTACTGGGGTCGGCAGTACACGCGGTGGAACCGCCCGGCAGCAAGGCGAAGACAACCTGCCGAGGCGGATGCCGCGGAACCGACACCACAAGGAGCGCGACAAGATGACGGACACTCAGGTGACCTGGTTGACCCAGGAGTCACATGATCGACTCAAGGCCGAGCTCGATCAGTTGATTGCGAACCGTCCGGTCATCGCTGCCGAGATCAACGACCGGCGCGAAGAAGGCGACCTGCGCGAGAACGGCGGATACCACGCCGCCCGTGAAGAGCAGGGCCAGCAAGAGGCGCGCATTCGCCAACTGCAGGACCTGCTCAACAACGCAAAGGTCGGCGAGGCGCCCAAGCAGTCCGGTGTGGCGCTGCCCGGTTCGGTGGTGAAGGTCTACTACAACGGCGACAAATCCGACACCGAGACATTCCTGATCGCTACCCGCCAGGAGGGCATCAACGACGGCAAGCTCGAGGTGTACTCCCCGAACTCGCCGCTGGGCGCTGCCCTGATCGACGCCAAAGTCGGTGAGACGCGCAGCTACACCGTGCCTAACGGCAACACCGTCGAAGTGACGCTGGTCAGCGCAGAGCCGTACCACGCCTAACGAGGGCGTCGGTCGGGGACTATAGGGCGGGATCGCATCGGCTGATGGCGCGCATCGCCGAGGATTTAGCCTTGCTGTTGCTCGACAACGCGTCGGCTCAGCCTGCGCTAAAGCGGGGCCGGCACGAAAGTGCGCTGTCCGCGGCGGTGCTGCTGGAATTGGCGTACGCCTGCCGAATCCGCCCGGCACTGGACTACGAACCTGTGCGGTCCGGTCAGCTGGTTGCGCTGATCGGACCAGAGCCGACGGATCCAGTGGCCGCCCCGGCGCTGCAGATGTTGCTGCGCCGCCCGATGAGCCCGGCGGCCGCGATCGCAAAGCTGCGCCGCCAAACCACCGGCATCGTGTTGTCGCAGTTGGAGGTCGACGGACACATCCACCGGGTTCAGCTGCAAAGCAGTGGCTTCAACGGCTTTAAGCGGCTAGCGGAGGTCAACCTGGCGGTGACAACCGCGGTCATCCGTCCGGCGCTGGCCTTGCAGCGGGCTTAGCTGAGCGCTTGGTCGAGATCGGCTACCAGGTCGGCGATGTCCTCAATGCCGACCGACAGCCGCACCAGGTCGTCCGGAACCTCCAACTGCGAACCGGCGGTCGATGCATGGGTCATCGTGCCGGGATGTTCGATCAGCGACTCGACTCCACCCAGCGACTCGGCCAGGATGAACACCTTGGTGTTGGCGCACAGCGCTTCGGCGGCGCTGCGCCCGCCTTGCATCCGCACCGACACCATGCCGCCGAAGCCGCGCATCTGCCGCGCCGCGATCTGATGACCGGGATGAGTGGGCAGACCTGGATATAACACCGCGCTCACCGATGCGTGCCCGGCGAGGAATTCCGCGATGGCGGTGCCGTTTTCACTGTGCCGCTGCATCCGCAACACCAGCGTCTTCAGGCCGCGCATGGTCAAGTAGGCATCAAAGGGTCCCGGCACCGCACCGGCCCCGTTCTGCAAGAACGCAAACGCCGCGTCCAACTCTTCGTCGTTGGTAATCAGCGCTCCGCCCACCACGTCGGAGTGCCCGCCGATGTACTTGGTGGTGGAGTGCAGCACGATGTCGGCGCCGAGCGTCAACGGCTGCTGCAGCGCTGGTGATGCAAACGTGTTGTCCACCAACACTTTTGCGCGAGCCTTGGCGCCTAACTCGGCAATTGCCGCGATATCGGCGATCGACAGCAGCGGGTTGGTGGGTGTTTCCACCCAGATCAGCCGGGTGTGCGGGCGCAGCGCTGCCCGGACGGCATCGAGATCGCCCAGCAGCACCGGGGTGTGCTGCACACCCCATCCGGTGAACACCTTGTCGATCAGCCGGAAGGTTCCGCCGTAGGCGTCGTCGGGGATAACCACGTGGTCGCCGGGGCGCAGCACCGCCCGCAGCGCACAGTCGCCGGCGGCCATGCCGGAACCGAACGCCCGAGCGAACCTGCCGTCCTCGACGGCGGCCAACGCGGTCTCCAGCGCGGCGCGGGTCGGGTTGCCGGTGCGCGCGTACTCGAATCCGCCGCGCAGACGACCGACTCCGTCCTGCGCGAACGTGCTGCTGGCGTAGATCGGGACGTTGACCGCACCGGTCGACGGATCCGGTCTATAACCGGCGTGGATGGCCTTGGTGGCGAGCCCGGCGGTGTCGAAGTGTTCGCTCATCGACGATCAGCCTAGACGGTACGGGGAGCTGGGTTCCCGCAGCCGCGAAGCGGCGAGCCTGGCAAGCAGCCTCGCCAGCCATCGTGACCGGGTCAGCCAGCACGTGCGTCTGGGGCCGACTGCTCAAGTGGCAGGCACACCGTCGCCATGATTTTGTCCGCCAGCGTTTGGCGTTTGGCGGTCCAGAGCGGAAACAGGTAGCCGATGTAGAACGGCACTGCGTCGACGACGTGGCAGATTTGGCGCAGCACGGACATGCCGAAACCCACCGGCTGCCCGGTGTTCTCGCTGACGACTTTGAACTTCAGCACCGACTTGCCGATGCTCGACCCGCTTGTGCCCTGACGGTAGCCGTAGTTCCAGACCAGATAGATCAGCCCGACCAGCGCTGCCCCCCACATCACCGCCACACCCACCGTGGAATACCCGATCGAGCAGATCTGGTCGACGCCGTGCCGGGTGATGTCAGTCAGACAGGCGCTATCGACACTGTTCTGCCGCACCAGCCATCCGGCGCCGAGGATGACCACGAACGGCACGATATCGATCAGCCATGCCCCGACCCGGGCGAGCCACGACGTGTAGGCATGCCGCGGCAGACCGCGCAGCGCCGGGCCGGGAGGCGGCGGCGCATATCCGCCCGACGCCGGTGGCGGCGGCGGGTACTCGCCACCGGCCGGCGGCGGGGGCGGTTGGTCGGTCACGGACGGCTTCCCTCTGCACACGATTTGCTGGACTAAGCGGCACCAGGCTATCCGAGAGATTGGCATGCAGTCGGCGACCAGCAGACGTTCGGCGGGCGCGTTGTCCGGCCGCCCTCGGTTGACTCTCCCGAACCACCCGGCACGCACGGTGTTTTGCTGCCCAAAGTAATTTGCTTGTTGGCCGCCCGGCTACTTGCGTCGGGGGCCATCGGAGAGGAAACCCAGTAGGTCATACCGAGTGATGACCCCCACCGGTTTGCCTTCCCCGACAACCATGACGGCGTCCAAGTCCCGCAGCGCCTTGGCCAATGAACCGACCAGTTCGCCGGCTCCGATGATCGGCAGCGGCGGACTCATGTGCATCCCAACGGCGTCAGCTAGGTTCGCGCGGCCTTCGAAGACGGCCGAAAGTAGTTCGCGCTCAGACACACTGCCGGCGACCTCGCCGGCCATCACCGGTGGCTCCGCGCCGACGACGGGCATCTGTGACACGCCGTACTCGCGCAAGATGCCGATCGCGTCGCGCACCGTCTCCGAGGGGTGGGTATGCACCAAATCAGGCAGCTTGCCCGACTTCCCGCGCAGCACATCGCCGACCGTGGGCTGCTGGAGCCGGCCGTCCAGCGGGGCGCGCAGGAACCCATACGACGACATCCAGGCGTCGTTGAAAATCTTCGACAGGTATCCACGACCGCCGTCGGGTAGCAACACCACGATCAGCGCGTCGGGCCCCGATTGTTCGGCCACCTTCAGCGCGGCCACCACCGCCATCCCGCATGACCCGCCCACCAGCATGGCCTCCTCACGGGCCAGCCTTCTGGTCATGTTGAACGAATCGGAGTCGGACACCGCGATGATCTCGTCGGGGACGCTGCGGTCGTAGGCCGCCGGCCAGAAGTCCTCTCCTACTCCTTCGACGAGATATGGCCGGCCGCTGCCGCCGGAATACACCGAACCTTCCGGGTCGGCGCCGACGACGCGTACCGGCCCAACTTGTCGTCCGCCCGAGACCTCCTTGAGGTAGCGACCGGCGCCGGTGATCGTCCCGCCGGTCCCGATACCGGCGACGAAATGGGTGACCAGGCCGTCGGTGTCGGCCCAGATCTCCGGCCCCGTCGTCTCGTAATGGCTCGCCGGTCCCTGCGGGTTGGAATACTGGTCGGGCTTCCACGCGCCATCGATCTCGACGACCAGGCGATCCGAGACACTGTAGTAACTGTCCGGATGGTCGGGCGGTACCGCCGTCGGGCAGACCACCACTTCAGCGCCGTAGGCACGCAACACATTCTGCTTGTCCTCGCTTACCTTGTCCGGGCAGACGAACACACACCGATAACCGCGGTACTGGGCCACCAAAGCCAAGCCGACGCCGGTGTTTCCGGAGGTGGGTTCGACGATGGTGCCGCCCGGTTTCAGCTGGCCACTGGCCTCTGCGGCGTCGATCATCTTCACCGCAATGCGGTCCTTGCTACTCAAACCGGGGTTGAGGTATTCGACCTTGGCGACGACCCTGCCGGACCCTGGCGGCACGATTGAGTTCAGCTGAACTAATGGAGTATTGCCGATGAGTTCACTGATATGTCGCGCGATCCGCATGCGCTCATCGTCTCAAGTGCCGCGCGGGCACTAGCCAGTGGCTTCCCGGATGTACTCGCCAATCTGGCGCAGCGAGCGCGTCGCTTCGGGCACCACCGGTGCGCCGAGCTGGAAGTCGTGTACCTGGCCCGGCCAGACCCGAACCTCAGTAGGGACGCCTACCGCCGCCAACCGGACGGCGGCCACCCGCGCGTCGTGCAGCAACACCTCGGATCCCGACACGTGGATCAACGTCTGCGGCAGTCCCGGCTCGATGTGGTCGAGTGGCTCGTAGAGTTCCTCGGGCGCTCCGTCGACAATGCGTTTGCCTGCGGCCTTGGCCACCAGCGCGACCAACGCATCAAATGCCTTGGCCGGGAACATCGCATCGGTTTTGATGTTCGGATGTGCCTGTTTGGGTTCCTTGGCCAGCTGCAGTAACGGTGAAATCGCCACCAGCGCAGCTGGTTCCTCGCCGACCTGCTGAAGCCGCTGGGCCAGCGCCAAAGCCAGGTAGCCACCCGCGGAGTCTCCGGCCAACACGATTTGCTCAGGTCGATATCCGCGCAGCCGCAGCCAACGGTAGGCATCGTGGCAATCGTCCAGGGCCATACCGACCGAATGCTTGGGAATCAGACGGTAATTGACCACCAGCACCGGCGAGTCGGCGTATTTCGACAAGGCGTTGACGACCCTGCTGTGCGAGTTGGCTCCGCACGTCAAAAACGCGCCGCCGTGCAAATAGAGCACCACCCGTCGCTTGCCGTCGGCGGGCAATACACCCGGCGCACGAACCAGCTGCGCGGTCGCGTGCGGCAATTCCACTGTCGCGCGGACAGTCCCAGGCGTAGGAAGTAAAACTTGGGAGACGAAGTCGATCAGGCCGAACGGCCACGGCATGTGCGGAATGTAGCTGCCCACAGCCAAAATCGGCCTTACCGTGAGGTGGCATGCCACCGCCGCGACCATTCCGGGAAGGCTGGGACCGCTTTCCACGACCTCGACAGGCGCGCCGTCGCTGACGGGTAACCTGCGCGGTCGCACCGTCTTTAGGGCACGCGCACTCGCAGGCGGAATACTCGGTACCTGAGTCGGCGCGCTCATCCTCCACACTTCCCACGTCGTTGTAGTAAGTCGGCGAAGTAGCCAAGCATCGGGTTCAGCTGCTACCCAGCACGGGTACCCGGCCTTGCGCTCAGCCAACCTGGCAAACTTAGCTTGACACCGTTGACAAGTTCAACAAGCAAATATCCTTATTCGATACCAGAACTGATCCGGCCCGTAATCGCGTCGAGCCTCAGCTCCCCAAAGCGCCCCCTCTCGACGGCATAAACTGAACGCGTGGTACTCCGCGCGCCGCGAGGTTCGATGGTTGCGCTGGCCGCAGCAGGTGCGCTGGCGTCGACCGGCACCGCCTATTTGGGCGCTCGCAACCTGCTGATTGGCCAAGCAGCGAAAGCCCGCAGCGTCATCCCGAAAGCCTGGGACGTCCCGCCGCGGGCTGACGGCGTCTACGCGCCCGGTGGCGGTCTAGTGCAGCGCTGGGAACGCGGGATGCCAGTCGACCTGCACCTGATGATCTTCGGCGACTCGACGGCGACGGGGTATGGCTGTCGCACTGCCGAAGAAGTTCCCGGTGTGCTGATCGCGCGCGGACTCGCCGACCGCAGCGGTAAACGCATCCGGTTGAGCACCAAAGCGATCGTCGGAGCCACCTCCAAGGGGTTGTCCGGGCAGGTGGACGCCATGTTTGTGGCCGGGCCGCCGCCGGACGCCGCAGTGATCTTGATCGGCGCCAACGACGTCACGGCCCTCAACGGCATCGGCGCTTCCGCGCGGCGACTCGGCGCAGCGGTGCGTCGGCTGTGCGCCAGCGGCGCGGTGGTCGTCGTAGCCACCTGCCCTGATTTCGGCGTCGTCAAAGCCATCCCGCAGCCGCTGCGCTGGACGGTACGCACCCGTGGTATGCGGCTGGCCCGCGCCCAGGCCGGCGCTGTCAGGTCAGCCGGCGGCGTGCCGGTGCCGCTGGCCTCATTGGTTACCGACGAATTCCGGCATGCACCCGAGCTGATGCTGTCCGACGATCAATTTCATCCGTCCGCGGCCGGATACGCGCTCGCCGCAAGTCAACTGCTACCGGCGTTGTGCCAGGCGCTCGGCGAATGGGCCGGCGAGCCGGCGCTGGCCTCGACAAGCGCCACCGAGGCCGGTCCCGGCTACTCGGCACTCCGGCTGATCTCGCTGATCTCGCGGCTGTGGCGACGGCCAACCACGGGCGTGCCCGCACCCTTCGTCGTGTCTGCCCCCGGCTAACTGGGCCGGCTTCCTCTGGCGGCTAGATTCGAGATCACACCCACACCAAGGAGCGTCATGCCGGAAGCCGTCATCGTCTCGACCGCCCGTTCGCCGATCGGCCGCGCCATGAAGGGTTCGCTGGTCAGCGTGCGGCCCGACGACCTGGCGGCGCAGATGGTGCGCGCCGCACTGGACAAGGTGCCGACGCTCAATCCGCATCAAATCGACGACCTGATGCTGGGGTGCGGCCTACCCGGTGGTGAGCAGGGCTTCAACATGGCCCGCGTCGTCGCCGTCGAACTCGGCTACGACTTCCTGCCGGGCACCACCGTCAACCGATACTGCTCGTCGTCGCTGCAGACCATCCGGATGGCCTTCCACGCGATCAAGGCCGGTGAAGGCGAGGCGTTCATCTCCGCGGGCGTCGAAACGGTCTCCCGTTTCGCCAAGGGCAACTCGGACTCCTGGCCGGACACCAAGAACCCAATCTTCGACGACGCCCAAAAGCGCACGGCCGCCGCCGCCGAGGGCGCCGACGAATGGCACGATCCCCGCTCCGACCAGGCGCTGCCCGATATCTACATCGCGATGGGTCAAACCGCCGAAAACGTCGCCATACTCACCGGCATCAGCCGCGAAGACCAGGACCACTGGGGAGTGCGCAGCCAGAACCGGGCCGAGGAGGCGATCAAGAGCGGGTTCTTCGAGCGCGAGATCGAACCGGTCACGCTGCCCGACGGCACCATGGTAAGCACCGACGACGGGCCGCGACCGGGAACCACCTACGAGAAGATCAGCGAGCTCGAACCGGTGTTCCGGCCCAACGGCACGGTGACCGCGGGTAACGCCTGCCCGTTGAACGACGGCGCCGCCGCGGTGGTGATCACCAGCGACACCAAGGCCAAAGAACTAGGCCTTATACCGCTGGCGCGGGTGGTGGCCACCGGGGTGAGCGCCCTTTCCCCGGAGATCATGGGCCTTGGCCCGATCGAGGCGAGCAAGAAGGCGCTGGTCAACGCCGGGATGTCGATCACAGACATCGACCTGTTCGAGATCAACGAGGCCTTCGCGGTGCAGGTACTCGGCTCGGCCCGCGAACTGGGCATCGACGAGGACAAGCTGAACGTCTCGGGTGGCGCGATCGCGCTGGGCCACCCGTTCGGCATGACCGGCGCGCGCATCGCCACCACGCTGCTGAACAACCTTCAGGCGCACGACAAGACCTTCGGCCTGGAGACCATGTGTATCGGCGGTGGGCAGGGCATGGCGATGGTGCTCGAGCGGCTCATCTGACACGGGCCCGCGTCGAGTGTGAAACCAGGGCGGCGACACGCCGAGAAGCCCCGCCGCCGCTGCACACTGGACGCGGTCGGCTCACACTCAGAAGAGACGGAAAAGGCCAGCACGTTGGTGCCGGCCTTTTCGATCTCAAGGTCAATCGTTTTGTAGGTAACTGAGCAGGCGCAGGATCTCGATGTAGAGCCAGACCAGCGTCACGGTCAGGCCCAGCGCGATACCCCAGGCCGCCTTCTCGGGTGCTCCGGCGCGGATCATCTGGTCGGCGGCGTCGAAGTCGATGAGGAAGCTGAACGCCGCCAGGCCGATGCAGACCAGCGAGAAGATGATGGCCAGCGGGCCGCCGCTGCGCAGCCCCAGGCCCTCGCCGTGGCCGACGCCGAACATTCCCATCACCAGGTTGCCCAGCATCAGCACCACTACACCGAAGAGGCCGGCGACGATCATCCGGGTGAACTTCGGGGTGACCCGGATGGCGCCGGTTTTGTACACGACAAGCATCCCGACGAAAACCCCGAGCGTGCCGAGGATCGCCTGCCCGATCAGCACACCCGCGCTGGTGGTCGATACCGAGAAGTTGGCCAGCAGGAAGGAGATGGCGCCTAGGAACAGCCCCTCCAACCCCGCGTACGTCAGCACGATCGCCGGGTTGTCCTGCTTGCGCCCGAACGTGGCGATCAACACCAGGGCCAGACCACCGAAGGCGCCGACGAAGGTGAACGGGGCGGCCAGCGCCTGATTGGCCTCCACCATGAAGTAGGAGACGACGGCCACCGCCGACAGCACAGCCAGGGTGAGCCCGGTCTTGGTGACGACGTCGTCAATGGTCAGCGGGCGGGAAACGCCTGCCCGCTGGTCGACATACGGAGCATAGGGGTCCGTCTGATGCCCATATTGAGTCGCGGCACCCGCGACGCCAGTCCCAAACTGCGCATATCCGCCACGCTGCTTGGGCAGCGAGCGGAATACCGGGTTGCTAGTCTCCCGCACCGTCGGATCCTCTCGTGAGCTGTGACTTTTCAGCTGTGTGAACAAATGATCAACGAACCGTAGTCCAACCAAGTTCCCAGCGGAGGCGTTACTCGCTGCGCGGCCGGACCCACTCGAAATAAAGCTTACCCGCGAGCGGTGCGATGCGGGTGACGATCTAGATTGCTGGACGAACGTTCACCGAGGAGAGACGACGCGCGTGACGGACCAATCCGACGAGGTTTTGCGCCGCGTTCATGACGGTGTCGGTTTTGTGACGCTCAATCGCCCCCAGGCGATCAACTCGCTGAACCAGGGCATGGTCAACGAGCTCAGGGCGGTTCTGGCGGGCTGGGAGCAGGACGAGCGGGTCCGCGCGGTGGTGCTCTCCGGCGCCGGGGAGCGCGGCCTGTGCGCCGGCGGCGACGTTGTGGCGATTTACCACAGTGCGCGCGCCGACGGGGTGGCTGCGCGGCGGTTCTGGCGCGACGAGTATCTGCTCAACGCCCAGATCGGCCGGTTCGGAAAGCCTTACGTGTCGCTGATGGACGGCATCGTGATGGGCGGCGGCGTCGGTGTGGGCGCACACGCCAACACCCGGGTGGTGACTGATAGGTCCAAGATGGCCATGCCCGAGGTCGGAATCGGCTTCATCCCCGACGTCGGCGGCGCGTATCTGCTGTCGCGCGCGCCTGGGTCGCTGGGTCTGCATGCGGCGCTCACCGGTGCGCCGTTCTCCGGGACTGACGCCATCGCACTGGGATTCGCTGACCACTTTGTTCCGCACGACAAACTCGACGCGCTGCGCCAGGTGATCGTCGCCGAAGGCGTGGAGCGGGCAGTCGCCGCCCATGCCGTCGAGCCGCCGCCGAGTAACCTTGTAGCGCAACGTGGTTGGATCGACGAGTGCTATGCCGGTGACACCGTCGCCGACATCGTCGCCGCGCTGCGCGGCCATGACGGCGGACCCGGCTCGGGACTTGCTCAAGACGCCGCCAACCTGATCGCCACCCGCTCCCCGATCGCGCTGTCGGTGACGCTGGAGGCGGTGCGCCGCGCCGCCAAGCTGGACACGCTGGAAGATGTTCTGGTTCAGGACTATCGGGTGTCGTGCGCGTCGCTGCGTTCGCATGACCTGGTCGAGGGCATCCGGGCTCAGCTGGTCGACAAGGATCGCAATCCGAAGTGGTCGCCGGCGTCGCTGGCCCAGGTGAGCGCGGACGACGTCGAGGCATACTTCGCACCGGTCGATGACGATCTGACGTTCTAGAAAGGCAGCTGCGGTGACTGAGAAGGCTTACGAGACCATCCTGGTCGAGCGCGACGGGCGGGTCGGCACCATCACGCTGAACCGGCCGAAGGCACTGAACGCCCTCAACAGCCAAATGATGAACGACGTCACCAGTGCTGCAGCCGAACTCGATGCCGACTCAGGCATCGGGGCGATCGTCATCACCGGATCGGCGAGAGCATTCGCCGCCGGCGCCGACATCAAGGAAATGTCGCACTTGGGGTTCGCCGACGTCTTCGACGGCGACCTCTTCGCCCCCTGGGCCAAGCTCGCCGCGGTGCGCACACCGACCATCGCCGCGGTCGCCGGGCACGCGCTGGGCGGCGGCTGCGAACTGGCGATGATGTGCGACGTGCTGATCGCCGCTGACACAGCGAAATTCGGCCAACCGGAGATCAAGCTCGGCGTGCTGCCCGGCATGGGCGGCTCACAGCGGCTGACCCGGGCGATCGGCAAGGCCAAGGCCATGGACCTGATTCTGACCGGGCGCACCATCGACGCCGCCGAGGCCGAGCGCAGCGGCCTGGTGTCGCGGGTGGTGCCGGCCGACGACCTGCTGGCCGAGGCCAAGGCCGTCGCCAGCACCATTGCGCAGATGTCTGGCTCGGCTGCCCGGATGGCCAAGGAGGCGGTCAACCGCGCCTTCGAATCGACCTTGGCCGAAGGGCTGCTCTACGAACGCCGGTTGTTCCATTCCACGTTCGCGACCGACGATCAGTCCGAAGGAATGGCGGCGTTCATCGAAAAGCGGCCTGCCAACTTCACCCACCGCTAAAGAGCCCGCAGTGACCGAACCCGTGGTGGATTCGGCACTACACGTTCACCGGCACTGCGGTCGGCCGGGTGTTCTGCGCCCGCACCGGCGCCGTTTCCCCCGAGCAGTCGAGTTCTGAGTACACCGATGACTGCTGGGGCTACGGCATGGGCGGCGGCGGGGGGCGGCTAAACGGGCTAACGCTCGGCCAGTATTCCCGCGGCGACGAGCGCCTGATATCCCCCGACGACGTCGGTGGCCCGGTGTAGGCCCAGATCCTGTAATGCGGCCGCCGCGAGGCTGGACGTATAGCCCTGTGAACAGAGGATCACCCACTCCACGTCGTCACCGACGGCCTGCGGCAGCCGGGCGTCGCTGGTGGGGTCGCACCGCCACTCCAGCACGTTGCGTTCGATGACTAAAGCGTTGAGGGCCTCGGGCACCTCTCCCTCACGTGTGCGCTGGGCCTGCGGCCGGATGTCGACCATCAACGCACCGCGGTCCAGCGCGGCGGGTACCTCGTGAGCAGCCAGCCGGCGCAATCGGGCGCGGGACGAATCCAATATCTGATCGATGCGGCTCATGACTTCTCCGGTTGGTCGGTCAGCTCGGTGTGCTTGCGGCGCAACGTGTGCCGCGTGGTGACCTCGTAGTACGACATCACGGTCAGCGGCGGCGAGTACGCGTGCACGCTCAGCGTGGGAGCCGCCGGAGGTGGCATCGCGGCGGCCCCGGCGGTCGGGGCCCACAGCACGTCGTGCACCCAGCCCAACGGGAACGCGGCCTGGTCGCCGGCCCCGAGGCGCCGTCGGCGCAACCGCTCGCCGTCCCAACGGAATTCGTCGAGTGCCCCGGACAGCAACGTCAGGGCGCCCAGCGATCCGCCGTGGTCGTGCAGTTCGGTGCGACGGCCGGGCACCCAGCTGATCAGCCAGATGTCGGCTTCGTCGTCACCGTGCAGCCGGACGAACCAGCGGTCGTCGGTGGGTACGCCCCCCGGTGGGAGGACGTGGTCGAAGCGCCCGTTGAGCACGTCGTCGGCGGTTCGGTCGGTGAGGTGCAGCAGGTCAGCCTGCCGCAGCCGGGTGGGGCCGGAGACCGACCGGACGGCAAAGGGGTGTGATGGGATGCGATCAGCAACAAGATTTACCGAAACCATGCAAGAACTCCAGAACGGGACGAGCGGATGGGGGGCGGCGGCAAGTCAGAGCCGACAACACTCCCAAAATCCCGTTCGCTGCATCACGCCAGACAGTGTTGCATACATTTGATGCGGGGTTGCATACATTGATGCGGGTGCGTTGGTGCCTACGTCGCCGGTTGGTGTGGAGCGCGGTTGTCGTCGCCGCCGTCGTGTCGGCAGGCACGGGGTGCACGGTCGGTCGCGACCCGGCCCGGCCGTCGGTGCCCCCACCCCCCGCTCCTCGTCCGTCGTCGGGATGGCCGTCCGCCCGTCCGGGTGTCTCGCCCAGCGGGGTGACGACCCGCGTTGACGCGCCCGCGCAGTCGACCGAGGAAGAGTACTTTCAGGCCTGTCACGCTGCGAAGACGTGGATGCAGGAGCGGCCCGGCGACCCGCAGGCACTGGTCGAGGCATACCTGGCGGCCGTTCAGGCGCCGCGCGCCAGCGGGGCCGGCACCTGGAACGTCCCGTGGGCCCGGCTGAGCCCGGCACAGCAGGCGGCGGTGATCGTGGCGGCACGCGCCGCTGCCGCCGACGAATGCGGATGACCTGAGAAGCGGCCGGGGATTGAATCACGCCGGGCGAAAATGCCGACCGACGCCGTTGGATGGCAGTTCGTCGACACCAGCCGAGGGCTCGTTGACCAGAACGCGCCGACGTGCCGACCGGCCGGAATTCATTTCTTCCGATATTCCCGGCAATTGTAGCTCGACTTTGGGATGCGCTACAGAGATTCCCAGCGTTTGTCTAGTTTTTCCGGTGCAGATTCCCGCGAACCGGCTTAGCGTAGGCGTACGCAACGCGTTAAGACGGGCTGACCTGCTGTATTGAAGTTGTTAAACGCGGTCGGGCGGTTGAAACCAGCGCTCGGCGTATTTACCTTCGGTGCCATATGCCGAATTCCGCGTCGCCGACCTCTCGAAAACGACCGGCTACGACAGCTACTTCGACACCGTCATCGACGGGCTGGTTTTTCACTGCTTGCCCGAGACCCTCCGCGACGCATACATCGAATCGAGCGCACAGGCGCTGCGACCCGGCGGGAGATTCTTTGCGTTGGCTTTCTCCACCGAGGCGTTCCCGCCAGACGCCGATTTCGGACCACGGCCATTCAACGAGACGCAACTGCGCGAGATCGTCAGCGGGCACCTGGTCGTCGGCGAGATACGGCCCGCGCGCGGGCGTGGGTCAACGTGCCCGGGACGCTGCCAGACGGTTTCGAATACCGCAATGTGACGATCGGGTCCGACGGCCGTGCGCAGCTGCCGTCATTCCTGGTGAGCGCGCACCGAAGCTGATTCCCGGAGCATTCGGCGGTCGCCGTCGGGCGCCCGCCGAACTCTGCTCGCGTACGCGGGGTCGCTGCTTTCTACCGCCACCGACGGCCAACGCGGGCGCGGGGACAATGAAGACATGGCCGGCTTGGACGCCCAGCACGCCGACAAGTCGTCGCGGCCCCGGGTCGCACTGGCGCTTGGCAGCGGCGGCGCCCGCGGATACGCCCATATCGGGGTGCTCCACGAATTGCGCGACCGGGGGTTTGCGATCGTCGGGATCGCCGGTTCGTCGATGGGCGCGCTCGTCGGTGGTTTAGAGGCGGCGGGCCGACTCGACGAGTTCGCCGACTGGGCCCGCTCACTGACGCAGCGCGCCATCCTGCGACTGTTGGATCCGTCGATCACTGCGGCCGGTGTGCTGCGGGCCGAGAAAATCCTCGACGCGGTGCGCGACATCCTCGGTGCGGCCACCATCGAGCAACTGCCGATCCCCTACACCGCGGTGGCGACCGACCTACTGGCCGGCAAGTCGGTGTGGTTGCAGCGCGGGCCGGTCGACGAGGCCATCCGGGCGTCGATCGCCATCCCCGGGGTAATCGCGCCGCACGCCGTCGACGGGCGACTGCTCGCCGACGGCGGGATCCTCGATCCGCTGCCGATGGCGCCGATCTCTGCGGTCAACGCCGATCTGACCATCGCGGTCAGCCTGTCCGGCAGCGAGGCCACCGGCCACCACGAGCCCGAACCCCGGCCCACCACCGAGTGGCTGAACCGCATGCTGACTAGCACGTCCGCACTGCTCGACCGGCCCACCGCGCGGGCGGTGCTCAATCGGTTCGGCGTTGCAGATCCCGAATCCGACGTCGAGGCCGAACCCGACGAGGAACCCGATGTTCCTAAGCTGGGCGGTTTCGAAGTGATGAACCGCACCATCGACATCGCCCAGGCCGCCCTGGCGCGTCACACCCTGGCCGCCTACCCGCCCGACTCGCTGATCGAGGTGCCCCGCTCGGCCTGCCGCGGCTTGGAATTCCACCGCGCTGCCGAGGTGATCGACATCGGCCGCACGCTGGCCGCCCGGGCCCTGGACACCATCGGCCCGACCGGCAACGCTGCCCGGACGGACTAGCCATGGCACACCCGACTTCACCCGACGCCGCGGCTGCCGACCGACCCTGGCGACGGCCCGGTGCCGCCGGCTACGCGCTCAAACGCTTGCGCGGTTTCGCGCGATCACCGGTCGACGTCTACGCCGCGCAGCCGACTGCCCTGGTGATCGACAACGACGTAGCGGTCCCCACTCGTGACGGAACCATATTGCGCGCCAACGTATATCGCCCACCCGGCGATGGCCCGTTCGCGGCCTTGCTTTGCGCACATCCCTACGGCAAGGACAACCTCCCCACTAAGAAAAGGTGCGGCCGAGGCTACTCGGTGTCCATCCAGTACCGGCTGCTGCGCCAACCGACGCGACCGCGGTTTTCCGATCTGACCGGCTGGGAGGCACCCGACCCGGTCTGGTGGACGGAACACGGGTTCGCGGTGGTCAATTGCGATCTGCGCGGCGCCGGTCGATCCGATGGAGTGTGCGCACTGCTTTCCGATCAGGAAGGCGAGGATGTCTACGACCTCGTCGAATGGGCTGCAGCGCAACCGTGGAGCACCGGCGCGGTGGGCATGATCGGGGTCTCCTACCTTGCCATCTCGCAGTCGAAGACCGCGGCCCTGCGACCGCCGCATCTCGCCGCGATCGTCCCGTGGGAAGGATTCACCGACGCCTACCGCGACTTCGCCCGCACGGGTGGTGTCCGCGAGACCGGCTTCCTGAAGATGTGGAGCCGTGGCCTGCGGGCCGCGCGGCTGAAATACACCCTGAACGACGAAGCTGCCAAACGACCGTTACGCGACGAGTGGTGGCAGGGGCTCGTGCCCGACTTGCCGAAAATCGAAGTGCCGGCACTGATTTGCGGCAGTTTCTCCGACAACAACCTGCACAGCCGCGGGTCGGTGCGCGCCTTCGAACAGATCAGTTCGCCCGAACGTCATCTCTGCACCCACCGCGGCGGCAAATGGGCGACGTTCTATTCCCCCTCGGCGCTCGAGACGCAGTTGGCGTTCCTCGACCGGCATCTCCGCGGTGGGACGGGCGCACCGCAGCCGAGGGTTCGCCTCGAAGTCCGCGAAGACGCGACCATATCGTCGAGGTCCGCGAAGAAACCAGCTGGCCGCCGGAGTCGATCGACTGGACGGCGCTCTACCTCAGCGGTGCCGGACTGGGCAGCCGCTCCCCCGAACGAGCCGGCTCCATCGCGTTCGATACCCGTTCCGGTGGCGCACGATTCGGCTGGACGCTGGACGCCGACACCGAAATCACCGGTCCGATGGCGCTGCGGCTGTTCGTCGAAGTGCACGGCAGCAACGACGTGGATCTTTTCACTCGGGCCGTCGGCGACGCTGTTCAGAGCCGGCGAGCAGTTGCGGCTTGTTGTCGCGGGCCGGTGGTTGTGGCCCCGCAACCCGCTCACCGGTCAGTTCCCGTCAGCCTACGAACGCGGGCCACGCGGCAGATGCACTATCCATTGGGGACCTGATTACGCTGCGCGACTGCTTATTCCGGTGATCGCCTAGGTCGGCGTGACGCCGAGGAACGCAGCGACGCCGGCCGCCTCCCGCCGGCCTTGCGCACGCCCAGCCTTTGCCGAGGCGACGCGGCAGCGCGGATCCAGCGGATTGGGCCCGAAGGCCGCCAGCGACCCGACGTCGGCGAACACCCCGAGCGCCGCGCCGCCAAACGCCGCGATCTCGGCGACGGGTCCGAGGCCGAACGGCGACGGCGCCGCCACGCCGGCCGGCACCAGCACCACCGACATCTCGCAGTCGTCGGCGACGGCCAGGTTGATGGTGCTGCCGATTCCACCGTCCATGTAGCGCCGGTCGCCAATCGTCACCGGTGGCCACGCTCCCGGCACCGCGCAACTGGCGGCCACCGCGTCGACCAGGTCGATACCCGAATCGCGGTCGAACACAACCAGTTCCCCTGTTGCGACATCGACGGCGGTGACCCGCAGCGCACGGTGGGGCCAACTGTGCGCCGGCAGGCGCTGGGCGATCACATCCCGCCGGACCGGTTCGGCGACGGTCCCTGCCGCCAGCGCGGCCGCCCCGATCCCCTGCCGCATCTGCGGCACCGTATTGTCCGGTTGCGACAGGGCGGCCAGGAACAGGTCGGTGACGGCGTCTACCCCGACGCCGGGGTCGCGTTCGCTCGACGCTTCCCGGACCTGCCGCCCGAACAGCTGCTCGAGGCTCAAGCCGCTGCCGATCTGGGCGACCACCGCCGAGCCAGCCGACGTTCCGACCAGGACCTCGGAATCCAGCAGAGCTCGCGCCGCAGCGGGCGACTCGTCAGCGATGCCTTGCAGAATTCCTGTCTCCCAGCCGATTCCAGCCACGCCACCGCCGCCGAGCACCAGCGCTCGTTTGATCGTCACGTCTCGGTTCGCTATCCCGGCGCGTGCTGGGCGGCCTGAGCCGTCGCGCTCAGATCTTCGAGATTCAGCAGATGCCGTGGTGGATCCGGCAGTACCACCTGCCGGCTGATCTGTAACCCGGCGTCGACGTGGACCAACTCCCCCGGGCCCATCAGGCGCCAGCGCGGGTCGTCGTCCATCCGCTCGGTGGCGAACACCACCGAAGGCCGCCCGCGCAAATGCTCGGAGTGCGCGCGAATCCGCTTGGTGCGCAGGTTAAATTCGCGGTCCGGCGCAGTTTCCCGGCGGTCCGAGATGTACAGCTCGTGCGTGTCGGGGTAGCGCAGCGCCCACATGTCGGTGGCGGTGCACAGCAGCAGATTGACTGCGTAAATCGGTATATTGTCGGCCAGCCACTTCATCGCGTCGACCACACCGGCCTGCACATCCCCGCCACGTGCCCGGATCGAGGCGGTGATCAACGCGAAGACCCGCTCGGAGTCGGTCTGCCCCAACACTAGATCGGCGGTGCCCACTTCCCGCAGCCGCTCGTCGAGCAGGTCAAGGCCTTCCAGCACGCCGTTGTGCGCCAGGATCCGGCCGTCTTGCAGGAACGGATGCGTGTTGACTATGTCGTGTGATCCGGTAGTCGCATAGCGAACGTGCGCGATAAAGGTGGTGCCGGCCATTTCGTGCGCTTCGGTGGCGAATTCGGTGTCATGGCACGCGGCGATCGGTTGCTTGCGCACCTGGGGGCGACCTTCGCCGTCGAAGACGCCCAGGCCGGTGCCGTCCGGGTTTCTTTTGCTCTGCTCGGCGAGGTTGTCCGGCGCGTCCAGCAGCCAAAACGTCGCGGTGACAACGTTGGTCCCGGCATGCAGCCCGAAGAGTCGGCACACGGTCAGCCCGCCAGCAGGGCTGAGGGTGTTTCCGGCGATCGGCGCGCGTAGCCGACAGATACCAGGTGCGACTGTTCGACGGCCAAGGAGCGTGTCATGACCGCAGGCTACCGCGACAGCCCGGGCGCAGCCCGAGCGGTAATCAGCGGCAGGTCGAAGAAGCTTTGGATGCCCGCCGCAGCCGCGCAGGTCGCAGGGACGGCATTGACGCAGTGCCCCGCCGTTGCGACAACGCCGGGGTTGCTTTTCAAGCCGGCCTGCACGCTTTCCGGCTGCCAGTCCTTGACCGTGATGAAGGCGTCCGGGTTGCCGCGCACTTCGATTTCGTAGCGTTCGCCGGCGAGCCCGAATGACCAAGGCGGATCGCGATTCTGCGTCTGCTCGCGCCGCTAATCTCGCGCCTCCGCGACCTGATAAACGTCGTCGGCGTACCGCGACCGGATGGTCTTCTTGTCGTACTTGCCGACGCTAGTACGGGGTATCTCGTCGACAAATGTCCAGCGCTCCGGCAACCACCATCGAGGGACCTTGTCTGCCAAGAAGTTTCGTAGATCAGTGGCGGTGACGTCAGAGCCTTCTTTGGCGACGACGACGGCAAGCGGCCGTTCCTGCCAGCGCTCGTCGGGAGTCCCGACGACAGCAGCCTCGATCACATCCGGATGCGCGATCAGACAGTTCTCCAACTCGACCGACGAAATCCATTCTCCGCCAGACTTGATCACATCTTTGGCGCGGTCGGTCAGCGTGATGAAGCCTCGCTCGTCGATGCGACCCACGTCGCCGGTGCGCAGCCAGCCGGAATCGAATTTCGACTCGTCGTGTCCCCGATAGTAGGAGCTGGTGATCCACGGCCCGCGAACTTCCACCTCACCGACGGCATTGTTGTCGTTGGGCAGCACCCGGCCGTGGTCGTCGACGATACGGGCTTCCACACCGCATACCGGTTGGCCCTGGGTGGCGCGAAACGCCCAGTGCTCTTCGTCGGATGTGCCCGGCGGCGGCCAGGCCATGGTGGCCATCGGCGAGGTTTCGGTCATCCCCCACAGCTGGCGGATTTGCACTCCGTGTTTTTCCTCGAAGGTGCGCATCAGCGACACTGGCACCGCCGAGCCGCCACAGGCGACAATCCGCAGGGTCGATATGTCGTGGTCGGGATCCTTTTCCAAGTGATGCATGACGTCGTTCCAAATGGTCGGCACCGCACCGGCAACGGTAACTCGCAGCTTCTCGACCATGTCGATCAGCGATTCGGCGTCCAGATGCCGATCGGGCAGCGCCAGGTCGGCGCCCGCCATCAGCGCCGCATACGGCAGCCCCCACCCGTTGGCATGGAACATCGGCACGATGGGCAGCACGCAATCGCTGGAACCGACTCCAATGCCGTTGTGGGTACACGTGGCCATCGTGTGCAGGTAGGTCGACCGGTGGCTGTAGACCACGCCTTTCGGGTTGCCGGTGGTGCCGCTGGTGTAGCACATCGCGGCCGCGGAGTTCTCGTCGACGTCCGGCCAGTCGAACTCGGTCGACTCACCGCTCAGCACGTCGGCGTAGCGCAGCACCGTCTTGCCCGATTCCTCCAGCGCCGCGGTGTCGCCATCTCCAACCGCGATCACGGTGTGCACGGTGTCGAGTTCGCCAAGGATCGGCGCGAGCAGTTTGGCCAGCGACAAATCGACCAACACCACCTGGTCTTCGGCCTCGTTGGCGACGTAGACGATCTGCTCGGCAAAGAGGCGGATGTTGAGCGTGTGCAGCACGGCGCCCATCGCGGGTATCGCCATATACGCCGCCAGGTGTTCGGCGTTGTTCCACATAAAAGTGGCGACTCGCTGGTCGCCGTTGACACCGATGCGCCGTAGGACGTTCGCCAGCTGGGCAGCTTGGCGAACCAGTTCGGCGTAGGTGCATTCGCGGTAACCGCCGCCTGTCGCGGTGATGGCCTTGCGTGCCCCATGCACGCCGGATGCATGTCGCAAGATGGCGGTGATCGTCAACGGGAAGCTCTGCATCGTGCTGTACATCGAGAACCGCCTTTGGTTCGCCCTACCTGCTGTCCCGGGCCGGCCTGCTCACCGTCGCCCTGGTGGCGATCATCGCACGCTAGGCCGGCTCTCAGCAGGTTAGTTACAACACCCCCTGGGGCGGGGCGGTGGGTACCTCGTCCGCGGTCATCGCGTCGGTGCACGCGGCCCTCGGCGCGATCGTCAGCACAGTGATCGCGCCGACGTAGTCGGCGATGTATAGGCGATTTCCGTCCGGGCTCTCGGTCAGGCATGACGGCTGCGCACCGACCACAATGCTGCCGACAACGTCGCGGGTTGACGTGGACAATACGGTCACACCGGTTTCGCCGACGAGGTATGCCCGCTCACCGTCGCGGCTCAACACCAATTGGGCCAGCAAGCCGCCGATCTCGCCGAATTTGTATGTGCCCGCAAGGGTGTCAGTCCGGGTGTCGAAGACGTCGAGCACGGCGCCGAAGTCGGGGCCGCAACTGGCGACATACGCGGTGGCACCGTCCCGGCTGAGCGCGATATCCCTGATCGGACAACCGATTTCGAAGGCGTTCAGCACGCGGTTGCTGTGCGTGTCGATCACGACAAGCTCTGCCGACGAGGGTCGGTTGGCCGCGACGTACAGCCGGTCGCCGTCCGGGCTGACGCGCACGCACCCGGCGGAGGTACCGGCCGCGGTCGCGATGCCGATCGCGTCTTCGGAGCCCGTCGCGGTGTCGAGGATTGCGACGTCGGCCCCATTGGGGGCGGTCCGGCTGACGTAGACATATCTTCCGTCGGTGCCGACCGCCAGATCGGTGACGCTGTGCGCCACCGGATGCACCCCGACGACATGCACCCCGACGACGCGGTTGGCAGTCAGATCAAAAGCCAAAATCGAGTCGTATGCCGCCGATACGGTGCTGACGTAGACGCGGACCTGCGGCGTGGCGGCGACGGCGATGGCGAATGGTTCGGCAATGCCGACGACCGTTTGCGCGACCGCGTTGTTACCGGCGTCGATCAACGAGAAGCTGTCGTCGCCATAGTGGGTGGCCATCAGCCACGCGCCGTCGGCACTTACGGCGATGCCGCTGATGGCGCCATGCTGGACGAGGATTTCGGCGGTCGCTGTGAAGCCCGGAGCCGTGACGACCCCATCAAGCCCGTTTACCTTGCTCACAGTGATACCAGCCTCTGCTCGTTGGTTCGTGGTGGGCGGACGTTTGGCTCTGGACGGTCAAACGGTTCGTGCGGCCCAATACTTCCGCAGGCTGCAAACCCGATCCTGGGGTAGGCGCGTCGAGCGCCGCTTCAAGCCGAGTCTAGCGGTTGAAAACGCACCAACAGCCTCAGACACGATGCAGGGGGCGCACGTCACGCCAAGGACTCAGAGTATCCTTAAACACCATTTCTTTCAGCACGCATTTGACCCCAAACAGCAAACATGGCAGTGCGTTTCGCCGGGCAATTCTCGGTGCTCGCTAATCAACGCTGACCTGGGAGAAGGTTATAAACAAGTAAGAGTTTCTTAACCATGAGGGCCTGAACAGCGGCCTAAATCACACGATTTTTTTAAGCGATCAGCAATCCTCCCACGGCTTGCCGGCAGCCACACCATGAGACATCGGCGGTCCCGCAGCAGGCCGTACAGCAAACTTGTCGCACTGCGGGCGGTCAAAGGCGAGGTGCTTGACCCGGGTGCCGGATCCGGGCCACACGCCACCTTCTACGCCTCACAGGGCTACTCGGCGACTGGCATCGACTCCTCACCGACCGCAATCGCGCGGGCGCAGGAGAACGCGCGGATAGCCGGCGTGTCGGTGAACTTGCATTGACACGCGAACCGGGTCAGGGAGGTGGAGGCGGCAGCTGCTGCCAACCTTGCGACGACGAATATGTCCAGCCGCAGGGTAAAAGTGCTGTGTGCATCCAGCCGTCGTCGGTCTGCGTCCAGCACTTCGGCGCGTTCGGGTCAGGTGAAGGTGCAGGTGGGGCAGGGTCCGCAACGGCAATGCCGCCGTTGACCAGCACAGCAGCCGCGAAGGCGGCAACGACCACCAGTTTCGTCTTCATGGCGCAATTATTTTCGTGTCCGCTCTGTTCGTCAAATCGAAGAGCCATTTAGCCTTGATTCACCGATGCGGGCGCTTGGCCGGTACCAGGCCGGTACCTTTGTGATCTTTTCGGTTGTAGTGGACACCGGGTCGGGCTGCGTCGGGGCGCTCGGGTCAGACGGGCTGGGGCCGAGACAGCCGGAGTTGTCGCGCCACAATAAAAGCCATGCAATCTGCTCAGGACACTAGCGGCTGGGCAGCAGCAGGGTTGTCGCTGCGGGCCGGGCGGATTACGGCGACGTTGCGGCGCAACACCCGACGGCGTGTGGACGACCGGCAAGTGCGCCAGCGGTGCGGGCGGCGGCACATGCCCTGAAACTGCCTTTTTTCTGCCGGTCGGTGGCGCGCGTAACCGCTCCGCGTCGTCTCGCCGTTGAGCGAGCAGTTGGGTACCCTGGTTTGACCCGGCGACTCCGCCGAGAGGCTGCCACGACAGTCGTACGCTGCTGACGTTCCTGGTCGCAATACTCAGCCTCTCGACATCACTGCGACCACACTGGAGTTAACCCAGGCATGAACGACACCGAGGTGCCCGATACACCCGACTATGCGCGTAGACGGGCGCCGTTGGAGGTAGCCGCATGACTTCGCCTCCGTTGCACCATAAAGAGAGTCCGTTCTTCGCAGCAGACCGCGCCGCGTACTGGCGCCACCTTCGCGAGCTGGGCCCGGTAGTGAAGATAGACACCGGCGATCCATTGCTGCACGGCTACTATCTCACCCGCCGCGACGACGTGCGTGCGGCGTTGCTCGACCCGCAAACATTCGCGTCGCCACCGAAAACGTTCGCGATTCAGTTATTCGGCGCACCGCTTCCGCAGGTGCCGCTCTCGTGCGGTACGCGGTCGGAGCATGCCCGTTTCGGCAGCGTCTTGCATCCGCTCTTCAGCCCTAGAGCGTTGGCGCCATTCGCGCCGGAGCTGGGGGCCCGCGCCGCGAAACTGGCCGACGCAGTCGCTGCCAGAAGGCAGTGTGATGCAGTTAGCGTCGCCGACACTTATGCGTGCCAAGCGCTATTCATGGTGTGCGGGTTGCCGCCAGACGACACTCGGGCGCACGAGATGACCAGGGCCGCGGTAATCGGCGACGCCACCGGGACAGCACAACTCGAACTCGTCAAGTGGTTGAACACCAGCTTCGACGCCGGCCTTACAGATCCCGAGCGGCCGCCCGGCATCCTTTGGCCGCTGCTCGAAAGACTCGCCGGCGACAAAGATTTTCCGCTCAGCAGGGTCGAAGTGGTGTCGGTGATCCTTTTGTTGTTCTCTGTGGCTGGCATTGAAATGGTCTCCGCGGCAATCACTTTCGCGCTTCTCCACCTTGCGCGCGACCCGCAACTGCGGGCCCAGCTGCGCGAGGACCCAGCACAGATCCCCGCGTTCGCCGAGGAAATCTTCCGGTTGGAGCCGCCAGGGCCGGGCATCCCGCGCGTTACCACGAGAAAGGTCGATATCGGTGGTGTCGCAATCCCGGCACGCAGTTCGGTGTGGCTTGCTCTGGAGGCCGCAGGCAGAACAGACGGCGGCGATGAGATATCGAGGGGCAGCGACGGAAAGGTGCGGCCGCAGCGCCACTGGGCGTTCGGCGCCGGCATGCACAGATGCTTGGGCATGCACCTGGCTCGTCTTGAAATGAACTCGTTTGTGAGCGAATGGTTGAACCGCATCCCGGATTTCGAACTCAAACCAGGGTTCACCCCGGCTATCGTGCATAAACCGACCAGTGTGACCCACCTGCGCCGCCTAAAGCTGCGCTGGTAGGTCTGGACCGACGACATGGACGACGCTGACCTAGAGACCCATATCAAGGGGTTCCTGACGGCGCTCGGTGAACGTCCAGAGGAACTGATCCCGAAGCACTTAGCGGAAATCGAACAACCGAACCCGCAGGACGTGGAAGACTTCCGCCGCTACGTCAATGACCTGAAAATGCTCTACGGGCAAGGCTTGCTCGACATGTACAGGCGGATCGAGTCACACGGCAGCGCCATATGTGGGTTGACAGACGAAGCCGAGATAGCCGAGCGGGTCCAGAAAATTATGGCGTTAGTCGCGCTGGACGGCGAAGATGTCCCGAAAATTCTGGCCAGCTTTGAAGACGCCGCGAACCAGCTCAATCCACTCGCGATCGTACGGCTGTTCATGACAATTCAAGGCGCCAGTGTCGGCGGGCTGCCGCGTCAGGCTCAGCGAGACGCGTTGATACTTGACTTGACGACGTATTGCCTGACGCGCTTCCCGCTTCCCGAAGATGATTGAAATCGGGCACATGAAGGGTGCGCGTAGAAAAACTTGCGGATACTGATTCAGGCTCGACCCGTTCGATGTGCCTAAATCCCGTACCACCGGCCTAATCTCGGTCAATCCATCAGAGTCGGCAGGATCACCGCCGGTGGCCCGTACACATAGCTTGGCTGCGAGTCCTCCCAAGTCCCATGTGGTCCGCGATAGGCCCAACCAAAATCTGCGCCCACAAATACTCCGAGGTGGTCCAGCACGCCGCCAACGGCCGACGTACCGCCGCGCCACGGGCTAGCACCACAATGATCGGCTCAGCGAACGCCGTAAATATCTCCAACTGTCCCGAATGCCGGGGAACGGTACCTGATGCTCAGTCACCCCGCCTCACTCCCGCACAGCATCACAGCGGACTGCGGAGCAGGTCATAGTGGTGCGGTGACGCTGTTCAACATCGCAACCGTGAATCTACTGACGTTTCCGTGGGCGGGGTTTCATGCTGCCCGTCCGGGTAGAGAGGGGCACAGGCCGCCTCGGGTGAGCAGCGCCATGGCGATGAGCGCGTCAGGGCTATGAAACCCGTAGGCACGTTTGGTCAGTGCTCGCAGGTGGGTATTGGTGGCTTCGGAGAGGGCATTCGAGAGCCCATGGTCAAGGGTGTTGGCGATCAGATCGCGGTAGCGGCGGATGGTGCGGGCCAGGGCGACGAACTCGGGGATGCGCGAGTGGCTTGCCCACGACAACCAGCCGGCCAGCAGTTGGTGTCCGGCGCGGCCTTTGACTCGAAACACTTCGCGGAGTTGCTCTTTGAGCAGATACGCCCGGTAGAGAGCGCGGTTGGTGTCGGCGATCGCTGCGAGGCTGCTGCGTTGCTCGCCGGTCAAATCGGCCGGGTTTTTGCGGGTTGCCCACATCGCGTGCCGGTCGCGGACACCGGCTTTGGTCATGGTCCGCGCCCGCACCTTGTCTAGCGCTTTGAGCGTCCAGGCCACTACATGGAATGGATCTAGGCAGATCAGCGCCTGCGGGGCACGCGCTCGCACCACGGCGTGGATCCATTCCGCACCGTCGCAGCTGACATGGCTCAACTGCGCGGCGCGTTGGGTTCCCAGCTGGTCAAAGAACGCCCCCAGGGTGTCCTGGTTGCGGCCCTCACGAGCCCACACCAGCCTGCCTGTCGTGTGGTCCACGATCACCGTTAAATAGCGGTGCCCCTTGCGGTACGAAATCTCGTCGATACCGATCCTGGTCAGCCCGACCAGCAGGTCGTTGGTGTCGCGACCGTCGGCGACCACCCGGGTCACGATCGCCGCCACGGTGCGCCACGCTATCCGCAACAGCACGGTCAGCACGCTGAGCGCGGTATGGGCGGCCAGCCATGCGCAGGTGTCCTCGAATGCCCAGGTGTGGCGGGCGCCGGCTCGCGCCCACGGCACATGAGCCACCACCACTCCATGCTCACTGCATTGCACCCGTGGTGCGGCGGCCTGCAGGTATGCCTTGGTGGCGCCCACGTCCAGGGTGCGCCACCGCCGCGAGCTCTCTCCGCCGTCATATCCGGGGCAGCGGCGGCGGCAGCGTGAACAGCGGCTAGTCTGCGAGGCCTTGGGACGCACCGAAAACACCAGCACTTCGCTGCTCACCGGCGTCTTGGCGCGTGAGGTCTCGACCTCTATCGATACGTCCTCGACCACCATGTCTTGGCCACCGAGAGCCCTCGCGAATACCCTGGAATTGCGCAACGCCGTACCCCTTCTTCGTCTTGAACCTCCAACAGTCCAAAACGTAAGCAGGACACGGCGTTGCGCCCAAACCCTTCAGGTCGCAGACCCACAACTATGTCAGAAGAGCCGCAACCGTGGTCACCGACAGCAGCCGCTTGCGTCCAGCACTCCGACGAGAAGGACGAGATATCGGCGCGTTCATTCACGCAACGGAAAAGAAGTTGTCCGCTTTGAAACATATTGCCGCCCAGGCAGACTGCGGGATCGTAGCGCGCTGCCCGTGCGGGATGTATCGCGCGCGGCGATGTCTGCGTTTCGATGCGTGCTGCGCTATCGGTATTTGCCCACGGTGGCGACCGGCGAGTAAAGGCCGACTGTTGCCGATCCATCGAGCCGTCCATAACGGCGTCCGGCACCGCGCAGAACGCCTTGCTGCCATCGGTTCTTGAACTGCCGTACCCCTTTGGCGTGCCCGAAGTTCGTTTATCCGCCCAAGCGGTTGAGCGGGGGCAGACGTTTGCCGGGTACCGAATCGAGCGGCTGCTCGGACGTTTCGGCACACCGTCAGTTAGGCTCCGCCGATGAAAATGGTACTCGCCGGCTACGGAACTCGCGGCGACACCGAGCCCTTCGCCGCCGTCGGTCGTGAGCTGCTGCGCCGAGGTCACGACGTGTGCATGGCGGTCGCGCCCGAGCTGGTTGGGTTCCTTGAGTTGGCGGAACTTGATGCCGTCCCGTTCGGCCCGGAGTCGCTCGCGTCCGGCCGCAACCGGACGATCCAAGATCCGGTCACCGGGGTGGTGGACGAGCAGGAGTGCCTGTCCCGGGCCATGGTGCAGTGGGGCACGACGCTGACGGCACTGGCAAATGGGGCCGACCTGCTGATTACGGGCAGAATCGAGCAGGGGCTGGCCGCCAACGTCGCGGAGTATTACGGCATTCCACAGGCGACGCTGCACTTCTTCCCCGGGGCGCACTTGCCCCTGAGCGGCTGGGCCGGCCCCGTAACGGAGGAAGCTGAAGCCGCCCAACGCCGTGCACTGGGCCTGCCTGAGGTGACGGAACACTCGACACGATCCCTGGAGATTCAGGCCTACGACGCGCTGTGTTTTCCCGAGCTGGCAGCCGAGTGGGCGGACGGAGATGGTTGGCGGCCGTTCGTGGGGGCGCTGACGCTGGAATTGCCGACGGAAGCCGACGACGAGGTCTTGTCTTGGATCGCCGAGGGAACGCCGCCGATCTACTTCGGCTTTGGCAGCGGGGTGTGGCTCCCAAACGCCGCTCAGACGGTCGGCGCGATCAGTGTGGCCTGCGCGCGGCTAGGCAAGCGAGCGTTGTTTTGCTCTGGGGCAAGTGACTTCAACGACGCTCCGCATTCTGATCACGTTAAGGTTGTGGGCGCGGTGAACCACTCGGCCGTTTTTCCGGCTTGCCGCGCGGTGGTTCATCAAGGGGGTGCCGGTACCACGGCCGCAGGCATGCGCGCCGGAATACCCACGTTGATCCTCTGGCACCCGATCAATGATCAGCGGATCTGGGCAGATGCCGTGAGGCGACTGAAAGTCGGCTCAGGGCGAGCCTTCTCGGTGAGCAACCTGGGTTCGCTGGTGGCAGACCTGCGTTCCATCCTTGATCCGCAATGCATCACTCGAGCTCGTGAGGTCGCCGCCCAGATGACCAAACCTGCCCTAAGCGTTGCCAGCGCCGCCGATCTGCTTGAAGACGCTGGCCGCATGGGGCGTGTGGGCGCGTAAGCATTACCGCGAATTATGTTGCGCCGATGAAAGTTATAGTGACGTTTTCTCAGTAATTTCCGCGTTGGAGAGTCGATAGTACGATCGCGGCGGCAACAACTGCGCCAATCCTGGTTGGACACAGGCGGATTCGACGGAGGCAGCGCCAACGCTGTTTGAGTTCGGCGTTGGCGCGTTCACCGATGGCACGCGCCGCGGTGAGCAGCATGTTGTAGCTCTGATTCTCCACGGCCAGGCCGCGGCCCTTGACCGGAGTGTGCACCCCGATCCCCGCTCCTTCGTAGCCCTTGTCGGCCAGCGTCGGCACCCCGTCGGCCGCGGACTTGTACAGCGCGCCCAGGCAGTGCGCGCGGGCGGCGGTGATGTCGTGCACGCTGCCCGGCTCGACCTCGCTCGACCACACCGGGAACCCGCCCGGGTCGGCCAGTATCTGCACATTGCCGCCCTGGGTTTTGTGCTTGCCCGAATACCACCGGTGATGGCCGGCCTCGTTGCGCTCGTCCACCCGGTCGATGGCGATCAGCGTCCCGTCCAGCGTCACGTGCGACCACTGTTCGGCCTTGGCCCGGTCGAGCACTTCGTGCAGGTCAGGAGCTTGTTCGGCGATCACGTCGATCGCCTCGTGCAGATAGCGGTAGCTGGTGGAGATCGGCAGCCCGGCCTCCATCGCCAACAACCGGATCGGGGCGTCGTCGCGGAACCACCGCAGCACCAGCTTGGCCTGCGTGCGCACCGTACCCGACCGCCGCCCGGCCCGCGTTCTGATCTCGCGCCGGTGAACGTGCAGCAGCGCGGTCACATGCAGCAGGGTTTCCTCCGGCACGTCGCAGATGGCAGAGTAGGTGAACACGTGGGGTCCTTTGCAGCGGAGCGGGTTTCCTCGTCGAAACCGAATCCTTGAGCAAGGACCCCACGCCCAGCCACTACGACACGCCGAAAACTCCAGTCACACCAGACTCACGAGCCCCAAGTGAGAAAACCTCAGTGGCGGACTATGGAAGTCCCAACACCAACGACGAACCGCCCTCGGCCAAAACGGGGGCCGGTTCTACGTCTGCCACGTCAACGGTAGCTCCACCAGCGCCGACCGGCCCGGAATGTATCGCGGCACAAACTCGTCCGGCACCGCACACGGGTGGATCTGTGCCAGCCATTCCTCCACCAGCACCCGCAGCGCAGCCCGGACTAGATGATTACCGCGGCAACGATGCTGGCCCGTACCGAACCCCCAATGCTTACACGCCCGCTCGTTCACCTGGTCGCCGCCGTCGCCCTGTCGGCTGGCCGCACCTGCCGCTATGGCGACCATGTCACCGGCTGACAAATCGAGGTCGCCGATACGGGTGTCCCGCAAGGCGACCCGCAGTGGGTACTGGATCGTCGAATGTAGCCGCACGATCTCCTCGACGAAAACCGCGATATCGTTAGGGTTTTCGCGCAGCTTCCCCGCCAGCCCGGTGTCGGACGCAAGGTGCAGCAACGCCCACACGAAAGTGTCGCTGATCTGGCCGACACCGCCGCGCTCACCGCTGCCGTGCACCGACGACGCCAACAAGAAAATCTCTTCGTCGGTAAGCTGCGGCGCGGCTCGGGCCAGCCGACTAACCACGTCATCGCCGCCGACTGGTTGGCGCTGCTGGACCGCCTCCCACAGTGCGTACTCGTCGTCGACGCCGAACAACGCCAACCGGATCGCCCGGGTCACCGCTTCGCCGACGCGAGCGCCATCCACCTGGCCACCGGCGGCGACCGTCTCGAATATCGCTGCCACGGCTGGGCGGCACTGTTCCGCCGCCCACCGCGACCAGCGCGGCGTCAACGCAGCAGCGATAACGTCACGGCCGGGCGCAGTCAACCAGGTCCGCGCCACGCCATCCGCCTGGACCACCGCGGCGGCGACGTCAGCACTGCGCAACGCTGCCGCGACAGCGTCCGCGCCGCTGACGACCGGCTCGCACGCCGGCGTCACCGCCGGGCAGCCGGTCACCGCTCGGCGTTCACCTGGTAGGCGAAGATCGGCCACCACCACAGCTTTGACGGCACGCAACTGCACTTGGTGGCCATTGGCGATGGCGATCAACCGCTCCAGGTCCTTCATCGACCTGAAGATCCGGTCAGGATGCCAGCAGATCACCGCGCCGAACTCGCTATCAGCCATCGCCTTCAACATTGCCTCGAAGCCGGGACGGGCGTGACCGGAGTAGGTGGACAGGTCGTCGTCGCCGTAGCGGTGGGTGACCTCCCATCCGAGCCGATCGGCGAGTGCCTCGCAGTCTTTCAACTGGCGGGTCGCACTGGCACGCTGTCCCGTGGCGTCTTGGCTGATTCTGGTGTAGACGGCTGCGCGCATACCCTCGAATATATGGGCGCAGATCTACGTCAGCATCCCGGGCAATGCCTCCGCGGCCCGCTACCTTGCTGCTTATGAGTCGCTGCGCTGTGCCTCGACCGCCACGCCGCCGATCCCCGCCTGCGCCACGCGACGGCCTTTTAGCCGCTGGGATCAATTTCGGATCCATCGCTCAAATTCAGCCAGTTCAGGTCAAAATGGCGGTCAAATACGTATGTTCCGGCATGGCCTAAACGCACCCAGGGTGCTGCATAAATCTTGAAACCGTGGGTGCGGGCCAGCCCGCAGAAATGATAATCTTCGGTTATCAGCCTGCCCGACTCAAGGTCGGTGGTGGTGGCGTAGCACTCCTTAATTGATCTTTCGTCTGGCGCATATTCTGGGACGACCTCGGATAGGGTGTCAAACACTCCGCGCTTGATGAGCATAAATCCGGTGCCTCCGGCCGCAATCTCTAGTAATCGATCAGGGTCGGCGGCCAAACCGCCAGCGGAGTCGTCTAAGAGTTTCACGGCGAACAAGCCTGCGTGGTTGCTCAAACTCTTCCGGCACTCTTCCGGCGGCACGCCGGCCTTGACCGCTTGCGCCACACCCGCCCAGTCCACTTCTTTCTTCGGATATATCCCACACACGATGTCCCTATCGGCTATCAGCATGCTCACTGACGTTTTCTCAGTAATTTCCGCGTTGGAGAGTCGATAGTACGATGGCCGCTGCAACAACTGCGCCAATCCTGTTTGGGCACAGGCGGATTCGACGGAGGCAGCGCCAACGTTGTTTGAGTTCGGCGTTGGCGCGTTCACCGATGGCACGCGCCGCGGTGAGCAGCATGTTGTAGCTCTGGTCTCCACGTCCAGGCCGTGGCCCTTGACCGGAGTGTGCACCCCGATCCCGGCACCTTCGTAGCCCTTGTCGGCCAGCGTCGGCACCCCGTCGGCCGCGGACTTGTACAACGCGCCCAGACAGTACTCGCGGGCGGCAGTGATGTCGTGAACACTGCCCGGTTCGACCTCACTGGACCACACCGGGAACCCGCCCGGGTCGGCCAGTATCTGCACATTGCCGCCCTGGGTCTTGTGCTTGCCCGAATACCACAGGTGATGGCCGTTGTCGTTGCGCTCGTCCACCCGATCGATGGCGATCAGCGTTCCGTCCAACGTCACGTGCGACCACTGTTCCCGCTTGGCCCGCTCAAGCACTTCGTGCAGGTCGGGGGCCTGTTTGGCGATCACGTCGATCGCCTCGTGCAGGTAGCGGTAGGAGGTGGAGATCGGCAGGGCGGCCTCGAAGGCGAGCAGTCGTATTGGGGCGTCGTCACGAAACCACCGCAGCACCAACTTCGCCTGGGCGCGGGCCGTGCCGGCACGTCGTCCGGCACGGGTTCTGATCTCGCGCCGGTGGGCGTGCAGCAGCGCGGTTACATGCAGCAGGGTTTCCTGCGGGACGTCGCAGATGGCAGAGTAGGTGAACACGTGGGGTCCTTTGCAGCGGTACGGCTTTCTTGGTCGAAACCGAATCCTCAAGCAAGGACCCCACGCCCCGCCGCTACGACACGCCGAAAACTCCAGTCACAACAAACTCACAAGCCCCAAGTGAGAAAACCTCACTATGTCGATTGCGTTAAACCCAATATCCGAATCAATCCACATCAAATGGGTGGCCTTGGATTATAGAAATTGATGAGTCAAGACGTTTCTGGCATTCGGCACAAGGCTTTCACTGGATGTGAAGGCGTACAACGAATCAACCCTGTTCCTCAGGAAGATAGCGGGTAATTGCACCATTGATACGGTGTAAATCCCCGCAGCCATGCCCCCGTACATGGGTGTAGCTATGAATACGGTTGGCGTGGACAGGGCGCTATCAAGGTTTTGTCCCGCGTCAGCATCAGGCCCTGAAAGTCGATCAACCATCGCGCAACTATATGGCGTCGACACGCATGCCCGCTCAGGCACCAGAGGCATCGGTCGGAAAATAATCCCATGAAAGCGAGCAGTGACGTGCGTCCGGCTTCAGCACACGATGCCGCTGCGCGCCTGGCGATTCGCCTCCCCGATATCCAGACACAGCTATCAGTTGGGAAATCGATGTCCCGACCTTTGCGAGATCGCTGCCCGCATGGTGCTCTCCGCGCCGGGAAAGCAATGGCTGGTCCTCGAATCGAGATGATCAGATCATCGCTTCGCGAACGGGCGGCCATTGAGCGGCCATTGAAGCGCTTGGCCGCCTTCCGGGTTATCCGGGTCGCGATCGGCCGGGCGGGGCCCGCCCGCCGCAGGTGGCATGCAGGCCGTTTAAAAATCCGTGAAGGCGGTACGCCGTCTGAGCAGCGCCGCGCCAAGGTGAAGCTGTGGACGCCGTTGTCCAGCAAAAAGACGCTTTGGCCGACCTGAGGACAACCTGAAACCTCTGAGACCACCCCGAGTTCGGTGCGGAGCCTCAGTCGTGCCCCCAGTCGGACTCGAACCGACACTGTGCGGATTTTAAGTCCGCTGCCTCTGCCGATTGGGCTATGGGGGCCGGCGAGGAATGTTACGCGTGGCAGCTGAAACGCGAACCGGGCACCCGAATCGCCCGCTCGGTCCAAGCCGTGTGTTAAAAGTTCCGACTTCCCGGTTACGAAGCCATTAACCGGGTATGCGCTCCCGCCCAGGTTGCGCCAGAGTAGAACCGCTGCCGGATACCCGCACACACTGACAGTGATTCATCGTGGCCGACCCCGCTGACGGGGTCGGCTTCTTGCCACCCAGGAGAAATACATGTCATATGTGACCACTGCACCCGCCGCCATTTCGGTGGCCGCGACCCAGCTAGAAGGCGTCGGCACCTCGTTTGCCACCGAGAGTTCGGCGGCCGCGGGCTCGACCACAGCCATCTCCCCCGCGGCTGCCGACGACGTGTCGCTCCTGCAAAGCAGCGTGTTCTCTACCTACGGCCGGCTCTACCAAACGGTCAGCGCCCAAGCCCAGGCCATTCACCAGCAGTTCGTGAATCTCTTGCAGCAATCCTCAGGCGCCTACCAAGAGACCGAAGGAGCAAACCAGGCCGGGGCCGCCGCGTCTTCGCTGGCCAACAGCGGGTCCTCGGCCGCGTCGACGAGCGCGCAATCGACCGGTCCTATCACCGGCCTCATCAACAACCTGACGTCCTTCCTCACTGCCAGCCCCACGTCGAGCAACATGTTCGGCGTGGGATTCGATGAGGTGGGCAACTTCGCCTCCGCCTACTCGGACATGATCGGTATGGGCGCTGGCGGTCTGATGACCGCGGTGGCCGGTCCCGCAACGGCCTCGGCGGACCTCGGCGGCTTGGGCGCCGGCCTGGTCGGCGACGTCGGTCCGGCGGGGGCCGTCGGCGGGGCCGGCGGAATCGGCGCGGCGCCGGTGTTGGCCGCGGCCGGCTCGGGGTCGTCCATCGGCCCGCTGTCGGTGCCGCCGAGCTGGGCCGGCGGAGCCGGAGTGCCGACGGCGAGCACACCCGTCACGCTGGCCTCGCAGAGCTGGACCACCCCCGCCCCGACCACCGGCGGGACGGGACCCGGCATCGCCGGCATGCCCGCGGTCGCCAACGGCGGTCGCGGCGGCACCAGCTTCGGCGCCCCGCGCTACGGCGTCAAACCCAAAGTCATGCCGCCGATCCCCACGCCGACGGCCACATAAGGAATCCGCGCGGCCAATGCTGGCCAGATAAACCTCAATCGCAATCCGATCAATTCAAGGACGGGATCAGACACATGGTTTTCGATTTCGCAGCGCGACCCCCGGAGATCAACTCCACACTGATGTACTCCGGCTCAGGAGCGGGACCATTGACGGCCGCGTCCGCGACGTTCAGCGCCCTCAGCTCCGAATTGAACTCGAACGCGGCGTCCTACGAGTCGATAATTTCCCACCTCGGCTCGGAGTGGACGGGTCCGTCGTCCACGGCGATGGCCGCCTCGGCCCAGACCTACATCACCTGGCTGACCACCACCTCGGCGCAACTCGAGGATGCAGCCATGGCGGCCGCCTCATCGGCGGCGGCCTACGAGGCGGCCCACGCCGCCACGATCCCGCCGCCGGTGATCGCCGCCAACCGGGCGCAGCTGGCGGCGCTGGTCGCGACCAACATCCTGGGCCAGAACACCCCGGCGATCGCGGCCAACGAGGCCATGTACGGCGAGTTCTGGGCGCAGGACGCCGCCGCGATGTACGGCTACTCCGCCGCGGCGTCAGCAGCCTCGTCGGCGCTGACACCGCTGACCGACCCGACCGAAAACACCAACCCCGCCGGGCAGGGCCAACAAGCTGCCGCGGTCGGCCAGGCCGTCGGCAGCAACGGGACCTCGGCGACACTGAACAACGCGCTGAGCAGCACGCAGAGCGCGGCGAGCGCGGCCGCGAACCCGGCGGCCAGCGCGGCTCAGGACAGCGCCGGATCGGTACTGTCGGCTCTCAACGGTTTGTTCGGCGTGCCGGTCGTCTCCAACACCGTCTACAACATCGGTGTCACGCTGGCCTGGAACATGGCCATGATGAGCGCGACCCTGCCGATGCTCGGGCACTTCATGGGCGGCGCCGCATTCGGCGTCACGATCGGTGACGCCACCCCGTTGGGCGCCGGTTTGGGCTTCGGCACCACCCTGGCGGGCGCGTCCTCCGGCGGCTTTGGCGGCGGCGCGACGTTGGCCGGTATGGGCGCGGCGTCCTCGGTCGGCGGGCTGTCCGTGCCGGCCGGGTGGTCGGCCGCCACTCCAGCCGCCGTCACCGACGCCACCTTGGCAGGTAGCGGCTGGACCGCGGCCGTCGACGAGGGTGGCACTGGCATGGGCGGAGCGCCGAGCGGCATCATGCCGGGAATGGCCAGCGCCGCAGGCAAATCCGGTTACGGCATGGCCGGCCCGCGCTACGGCGTCAAGCCGAAGGTTATGCCCAAACAGGTCTTCGTCTGATGACCGGGGAGACGATGCCGCCTACCTGAGAGCAGTCATCAATCTCGACCAGTATCGAGCACTCACAACAAGGAGACAGGATTATGCCTACGCGTTTTATGACCGACCCGCATGAGATGCGGGCGATGGCGGGCCGTTTCGACGTGCACGCCCAAACGGTGGAGGACGAGGCCCGCAAGATGTGGGCATCGAGCCAAAACATCGCCGGCGCCGGCTGGAGCGGCAGCGCCCAGATGACGTCGCATGACACCATGGGCCAGATGAACCAGGCGTTCCGCAACATCGTCAACATGCTGCACGGGGTGCGCGACGGGCTGATCCGCGACGCCAACAACTACGAGTCCCAAGAGCAGGCCTCCCAGCAGATCCTGTCCAGCTAGCCCACTCGCACCAGCCTTTTAGGAGAACACAATGTCGATCAGTTACCAGTTCGGCGACGTGGACGCCCACGGCGCGCTGATCCGTCAGCAGGCGGCTTCGCTGGAGGCCGAGCACCAAGCCATCGTGCGCGATGTGCTGGCCGCCGGCGACTTCTGGGGCGGCTCGGGTTCGGTGGCCTGCCAGGAGTTCATCACCCAGCTGGGCCGCAACTTCCAGGTCATCTACGAACAAGCCAACGCTCACGGCCAAAAGGTGCAAACCGCGGGCAACAACATGAACTCCACCGACAGCGCCGTCGGCGGCAGCTGGGCCTAATCCCCCACTAACCATTGTGGCCGGCACACCAAACGGTGTGCCGGCCACGACCATTTGTGCCGCCAGGACCCAGAGCCGAGAACGGCACTCTAAGTGTCGCCGGCGCGCTGCTAGGTGCAGCCGGCGCCGCATCGAAGCGACGATCATCCAGGACGGACCCTGGCCTTCAGGTAGCGCCGAGAGAGCCACGAAAGAGCTCTCGAGGTTTATCCCGCAGCTGCTTCGCCGACTCACCCAGCAGCGGCTACCGGCAAGCCGTCGCCGGCGCCGCCAAACCCGATAAGGCCGGCAACGGCGTCCAGCCTGCCGGGCAGGGCTGAGACCAGGCCAAACCGTTGCCCGGATCGTCTGGCACCGCCGCAAGGCCAGTTGCGTGCGTTAAGAAACCGTCAAGCCATTAGCGATCCCGAGCCTGATAGCACCAAGGTGGGACCGTGGACGCCGTGTTCCACTAACAGCACCGTCGCCCGACCTGAGAAAAGCCTGAGACCATTCGTGCGCCCCGAACCGTGCCCGTCGGATTCGAACCGACACTTGGCGGATTTTAAGTCCGCTGCCTGCTCCTATTTCCCGGCCATCCCAAGGCGCCGGACCGAGACAAGTAGTTTATCTAAAGTTCCGCCCTGACGGTCATCAGCCATCAACCCGGTATGCGGTCTCACTCAGAGCCACCCGGAGATGGAACCGCTGCCGGAGACCTGCACTCAGAAACAGTGACCATCATGGCCGGACCCCTGTGACGGGGTCGGCCTCTCGCCACCAGGAGAAATACATGTCCTATGTGAACACCGCGCCGGCTGCGATCTCGACGGCGGCATCCCAGCTGGAAGGCATCGGCAGCTCGTTTGCCGCCGAGAGCTCTGCCGCCGCCGGCCCGACCACGGCCATCGCCCCGTCGGCTTCCGACGAGGTGTCGATCCTGCAGAGCGGCGTGTTCTCGACCTATGGGCAGCTCTACCAAACGGTCAGCGCCCAAGCCGAGGCCATTCATCAGCAGTTCGTCAACCTGCTGCAGACCTCGTCGGGCTCCTATCAGGAGACCGAGGCCGCCAACCAGGCCGGGACCGCGGCGAATTCGGCCTCGTCGGCGGCATCGAGCGGGTCGTCGAGCGCGGCATCGGGCGGCGGACTCGCAGGAGCCATCAATAGCCTGGCGTCGTTCCTCGGCGGCAACTCTATATCGGGTGGGATCACCGAAATACCGATGGATGAGATGGGCAACTTCGCCTCCGCCTACTCGGACATGATCGGGATGGGCGGTGGCGGTCTGCTGACGACGCTGTCCGGTCCGTCAACGAGTTCGGCTGATCTCGGCGGCTTGGGCGCCGGTCTGGCCGGCGACGTCGGTCCGGCAACCGCGGTCAGCGGGACCGGCGGAGTCGGCGCAATGGGCGCGGCGCCGGTACTGGCCGCGGCCGGCTCGGGGTCGTCCATCGGCCCGCTGTCGGTGCCGCCGAGTTGGGCCGGCGGAGCCGGAGTGCCGACGGCGAGCACACCCGTCACGCTGGCCTCGCAGAGCTGGACCACCGCCGCCCCGACCACCGGCGGGATGGGACCCGGCATCGCCGGCATGCCCGCGGTCGCCAATAGCGGTCGCGGCGGCACCAGCTTCGGCGCCCCGCGCTACGGCGTCAAACCCAAAGTCATGCCGCCGATCCCCAAACCAACGCTCACCTGACCACCCCGCCGGCCGATGCGGTCCGGTCAACCTCAACCACACTTCGATCACTCACGGACGGGATCTAAAAACATGGTTCTCGATTTCGCAGCGCGACCCCCGGAAATCAACTCCGGACTGATGTACGCCGGCGCCGGAGCGGGGCCGATGATGGCAGCCTCCTCGGCATTTAACGCCCTAAGCTCTGAGCTGAGCTCCAACGCGGCATCGTATGAGTCGGTGATCTCTCAGCTCACCTCGGAGTGGCAGGGCCCGTCCTCACAGGCGATGGCCGCGTCGGCTCAGCCCTACATCGACTGGCTGACCACCACGTCCGGGCAGCTGCAGGAAGCAGCCACCCAGGCCGCCTCGTCGGCGGCGGCCTACGAGGCGGCCCGTTCCGCGATGATCCCGCCGCCGGTGATCGCCGCCGACCGGGCGCAGCTGGCGGCGCTGGTCGCGACCAACATCCTGGGCCAAAACACCCCGGCGATCGCGGCCAACGAAGCCATGTACGGCGAATTCTGGGCTCAAGACGCCGCCGCGATGTACGGCTATGCCGGCGCCTCGGCAGCAGCCGCGACACTGTCCCCGCTGACCCCCCCGATAGAAAACACCAACCCGGCCGGGCAGGGAACCCAAGCGGCCGCGGTCAGCAACGCCGTCGGCAGCAACGGCAGCTCGGCAACGCTGAACAGCACCCTCAGCGGCCTGCAAAACGCGGTGAGCGCCGCCGCCACCCCGGCGGCCAACTCGGCGCAAGCCAGCAGCGGCGGCGTGCTGTCCGCCCTCAACAACTTGGCCACCACCCCGATCGTGGAAAACGTGATCTACAACGTCGGCGTCACGCTGGCATGGAACATCGCGGAGATGACCGCGACCCTGCCGCTGCTCGGCCACTTCATGGGCGGCGCCGCATTCGGCTTCACCATCGGTGACGCCACCCCTCTCGGCGCCGGTTTGGGCTTCGGCACCACCCTGGCGGGCGCGTCTTCCGGCGGCTTTGGCGGCGGCGCGACGTTGGCCGGTATGGGCGCGGCGTCCTCGGTCGGCGGGCTGTCCGTGCCGGCCGGGTGGTCGGCCGCCACTCCAGCCGCCGTCACCGACGCCACCTTGGCAGGTAGCGGCTGGACCGCGGCCGTCGACGAGGGTGGCACTGGCATGGGCGGAGCGCCGAGCGGCATCATGCCGGGAATGGCCAGCGCCGCAGGCAAATCCGGTTACGGCATGGCCGGCCCGCGCTACGGCGTCAAGCCGAAGGTTATGCCCAAACAGGTCTTCGTCTGATGACCGGGGAGACGATGCCGCCTACCTGAGAGCAGTCATCAATCTCGACCAGTGTCGAGCACTCACAACAAGGAGACAGGATTATGCCGACGCGTTTTATGACCGACCCGCATGAGATGCGGGCGATGGCGGGCCGTTTCGACATGCACGCCCAAACGGTGGAGGACGAGGCCCGCAAGATGTGGGCGTCGAGCCAAAACATCGCCGGCGCCGGCTGGAGCGGCACCGCCCAGATGACGTCGCATGACACCATGGGCCAGATGAACCAGGCGTTCCGCAACATCGTCAACATGCTGCACGGAGTGCGCGACGGGCTGATCCGCGACGCCAACAACTACGAAACCCAAGAGCAGGCCTCCCAGCAGATCCTGTCCAGCTAGCCCATCGCACCAGCCTTTTAGGAGAACACAATGTCGATCAGTTACCAGTTCGGCGACGTGGACGCCCACGGCGCGCTGATCCGGGCCCAGGCCGCGTCGCTGGAGGCCGAGCACCAGGCCATCGTGCGCGATGTGCTGGCCGCCGGCGACTTCTGGGGCGGCTCGGGTTCTTCTGCCTGCCAGGAGTTCATCACCGCGCTGGGCCGCAACTTCCAGGTCATCTACTCTCAAGCCAACGCCCACGGCCAAAAGGTGCAAACCGCCGGCAACAACATGAACTCCACCGACAGCGCCGTCGGCGGCAGCTGGGCGTAGTTAACCAGCACCCGCTGCAGCCTTTTGTGGCCCGCACACCAACCGGTGTGCGGGCCACAATATTTGGTTGGCCCCGCCGAATTATCCGACCAGCTGCGGCGGAACCATACTGGTACGCATACCGATTCGCGCCAGTCCATCGACCTCATGTTCGCCCAGCTGCGGAAATGTGACCTTGGTTGCAGCCGGCGCACTGGCCGACGCAGCAGCCGTCGCGCCAAAGCCGTTCGTGGGCACGGGCATTGCGGCGGCGGGGCTCATCGACACAGCGCCTGGACCAGCGTCCGGCGTCCACGTCTGCGGCACCGACAGCGAGCCGACCGAACTCGCCTGGCCCATGGTCGCCGCGGTGCCCGCGGAACCAAAGCCAAGGTGGCTCATCGGCATCGAGCTGCTCAGCGCAGGCGCCAAATCCAGTCCACGCACGCTACCGAACGTCCCCATAGCTCCCGACGCCGACAGCGAATCGGCGGCCGGGAAACTCACCCCAACGCCGGGGAAACCAGCGCCACTGCCTCCCGAGCTAGAGCCATTGGAACCCAAACCGGCTGCATCCGAGCCCAAGTCGGCGACTCCGCTCGACGAGGATGACGCGATGTTCGTCAGGTTGTTGAGTCCCCCGAGGCCCGAGGTGGCACCCCTGCTCGCACTGGTGCCGACACCCTTGCCCGTCGACCCAGCTAGGCCCGCAAGCGCGCTCAGCCCTCCAGACGCTCCCGAGACGCCAGTGGTCGTCACCACTGCACCATTGCCCGACAATAGCCCCGAGAGGCCACCCGCCGACTGCGTCGGCTGTGAGAGCCCCTGCAAGGTCGAAGGCACAGCCGACAGCGAAGTCGAAGCGGCGGTCTGCGCGTGGCTGCCGGCGGCCTGGGCCGCCACGGCGGACTGACCGGTCGCGCCTGCGGGGTTGGTGGTCGACTTGGGCAAAGTGAACGGCGCCAACGTCGAGGCGGCCGCCGAGCTGGCGGCGTAGCTGTACATCGCCACGGCGTCCTGAGCCCACATCTGCGCGTAGTGAGCCTCGGTGGCCATGATCGCCGGCGTGTTCTGACCTAGGAAATTCGTGGCGATCAGCGCCATCAGCTGCGCCCGGTTCGCGGCAATCACCGCCGGCGGCACCGTCATACCGAACGCGGCCTCATAGGCGGCGGCTGCCGCCCTGGCCTGGTTGGCCACCTGCTCGAGTTGAGTTGCGGTTGCGCTCATCCATGTCAAAAACGGTGCAATGGCGCCGGCCATCGACGTCGACGCGGCACCGCGCCAAGACTGAGTGGCAAGCCCGGAAACCACCGATCCGGCCGCAGCTGCCGTGGCGTGCAGGTCGGCCGCCAGCCCGTCCCACGCCCCCGCGGCGACCAGCATCGACCCGGCGCCCGGACCGGCGTACATGCGAGCTGAGTTGATCTCCGGCGGAACCGCCCCGTAGTCCATTGCCTTAGCCTTCTGCCCTTTCCGTTGTGCGCTGGGGTCAGCCGGCGGCGATGACGTTGGCGGCTTCGGTGGCCGCATACGATGCGGCGTTGGTCTGCAGGGTGCTGACCAACAACGAATAAATGGCATCGGCCGCGGCGCTGATGGCCTGGTAGCTGCCCGCGTGCGTGGCGAACTGCGCCGCCGTCAGCGCCGACACCTCGTCGGCAGCGGCGGGAACGACACTACTGGTCGGGCCGGCTGCCGCCTGATTTGCCGCAGCCATCGCCGAACCGATGCCAGCTAGATCGCCGGCCGCCGACGACAGCGTCTCCGGATGCGTGGTCACGAAAGACGCGAAAGACGCGAAAGACACTGATCTCTCCAAAGTTTCGTTTGCCGACGGCCGCGCTCATCGTTGGTGGCGGCGGCTATTTCGTTGGTTCTGTTATGGCAGGGTTACCTAAAACGTTTACACACAATCGGTTAGCGATGTACCCTCACTTTTGGCCAACTAGCTCCTTGCCAACGGCTCTGCTACACAGTGTTTTTGGTGTATAACCGCAGCGCAAGCCAAGCGACGAGATACATAGAAAACGCATATCTGCTGATGTCGGCCCCTGCGCGCCGGCTGGCCGACAGATTTGAGATTTCTATGAACTGCGTGACAATGGCGTGTGAGCCGGGAACAATGGAGGGACATGGCGATAATGTCGGACTCTGCGCGCGATCAGCGGCGACGTCAGGCCATTCTCGGTCAGCTGCCCCGGATCAGCCGTGCCGACGGATCGCCGATCCGGGTCCTGTTGGTGGACGACGAACCGGCGTTGACCAACCTGGTCAAAATGGCGCTGCACTACGAGGGCTGGACGGTCGAGGTAGCGCACAACGGCCGGGAGGCCGTGACGAAGTTCGACGAGGTCGGCCCCGACGTGCTGGTCCTCGACATCATGCTTCCCGATATCGACGGTCTGGAGATCCTGCAGCGGATCCGCGAGGCGGACGCCTACACCCCCACGCTTTTCCTCACCGCACGCGACTCGGTGACCGACCGGGTCACCGGCTTGACGGCGGGCGCCGACGACTACATGACCAAGCCGTTCAGCTTGGAGGAGTTGGTTGCCCGGCTACGCGGTCTGCTTCGTCGCTCCAACCACATGGAGGCGCCCGCGGCGGAGGGTCTCAAAGTCGGCGACCTCACGCTCGACGGCGCCAGTCATGAAGTCGCGCGCGCAGGCAAGCCGATTTCGGTTACCTCAACCGAATTTGAACTGCTGCGCTTCCTGATGCGCAATCCGGGCCGAGCGCTGACCCGCAGCGAGATCCTGGACCGCGTCTGGAATTACGACTTCGCGGGACGCACCAGCATCGTCGATCTGTACATCTCATACCTTCGGAAGAAGATCGACACCGGCAGGGAGCCGATGATTCACACCGTTCGCGGTGTCGGATACGTGTTGCGCCCGCCCAAATGATCAGGCCGCCAACCGCATCCTGGTGGCGCCCGCGGACCTTGCGTCGCCAGCTGGTACTGGGTGTCTCAGCTGTGGTCACGATCGTGGTACTGGCGGTCGGTGTGATCTCCACGCTGAGCTTCCGCACCTACGTCAACGCAATGAACGACGCGGAAGTTTCCGAATCGCTTGACGCCCTGAGTTATTCGGTCGCCCGGTATCGCCGTGACGAATCGTCGCATCACGGTGGCCTCGGGCACGCGATGTTGGGATTCACCGGACAGAACACGGGGAACGTCATCGCCGTGCTGCACAACGGCGAAGTGATCGGCTCAGCGGTATTTTTCCAAGACGATCCGCGTCCCGCCACTCCCGATGTCGTCGCGGCGATCAAGGCGCAGCACTGGCAGGACGGACGGCTACGCACTGTGACGCTGGGCAGCCTTGGGTCATTCCGTGTGGACAGCCAAACGGTCGGTCCCGCTGACGAGCTCGTTGTCGGGGTCTCGTTGGATCTTGCAAACAAGACCATCAAGCGCCGAATTATCAGCGCCACAATGCTTTTGATAGCAGCTTTCTTGGTAACGGCGGCCCTGACCACACTGGTGGTCACATACGCGCTGCGGCCCTTGCGGCGCGTCGCGGCAACCGCCGCAGAGGTCGCCGGCGCGCCCCTCATGGAGGACCATCGCATCACCGCCAGAGTCCAACCGGAGGACACCGACCCGGACAACGAGGTGGGAATCGTCGGCCACACCTTGAACCGGCTGCTCGACAACGTCGACAGCGCGCTCGCGCACCGCGCCGAATCCGACCGGCGGATGCGGCAATTCATCACCGACGCCAGCCATGAACTGCGCACCCCGCTGACAGCCATCCAGGGCTACTCCGAGCTCACCCGCCAAGACAGCGCCGCGCTGCCGCCGACCACCGAATACGCGCTGGCCCGCATCGAGTCGGAAGCCCGGCGGATGACGTCGCTCGTCGACGAGCTGTTGCTGCTCTCACGGCTGGGCGAAGGTCAGGATCTGCGCACCGAAGACGTCGATCTGGGCGATCTGGTCCTCAACGCGGTCAACGACGCGGCGGTGGCCGCGCCGAGTCACCGCTGGGTCAAGGACCTGCCCGACGAGCCGGTGTGGGTGCGCGGCGACCGCGACCGCCTGCACCAACTCGTCAGCAATCTACTGACCAACGGCTGGGTGCATACCCCGTCCGGTGTGACCGTGACGACCGGAATCGCCTGTCACCGGCCTGCCGACGGTGCGCCATACGCCGAGCTGACGGTTACCGACGACGGCCCCGACATCGAGCCGGACCTACTGCCGCACCTCTTCGAGCGATTCGTTCGCGCGAAGAACGCCCGATACGACGGCTCCGGAAATGGACTGGGCCTGGCGATTGTGGACTCGATCGTCAAAGCCCATCAGGGCTCGATCAGCGCCCAATCCGCTGACGGCAAAACCACTTTCCGGGTGCGCCTGCCTATCGTAGGGTAACGGGTCACAGCCGGTGCAGCAAAGTTCCCGCAATTCGCGGTGGCCGCGAAACTGAGCGTTAATTGGTTGTTACGCGTTAGCCTGCTCGGTCGTCGCAAACTCAGTAAGCCTTGCCCGCCGTAAAGAAAACGTTAACGATGACGCGTTCGAAACCGCCGAGGCATAGCGTCATTCCAGGTCTTCACCATGAAGGTCTACCTTGCATACCGGCACCACGACTCGATGGACCGTCGAGCTGTCGGCTTGTCACGAACGGAGGAACTATGTCGGTGGTTGCCTACGTCCTACTGACGGTGGCAGTCTTCGCCGTCCTCGGCTATGCGCAAAAGCTGGTCGAAAAGCTATGAGCCGCGACGACGCGGAGCGAAGCGATGAGGTGGGGGCACGCCCCCTCGCCGCTGCGCGGCTGAGAGTACCCCCACCCGCTCGCGGGGGAGAGTGGCGCGCATGAGCTATGACAACATCGTCGGCATCGTCTTGTCGGCAGCGTTGGCGATTTTCCTCGTCGCGGCTTTGTTCCTGCCGGAAAGGTTTTAAGTGAACAACTCTACTGCGGGGGTCGCGTTCCTAGCTTTGTTGGTGGTGGCGTTGGTGGCCATCCACGTGCCGCTGGGCGACTACATGTACCGGGTGTACACCTCGCCGCGGCACTGGCGCGTGGAGAAGGCCCTCTACCGTGTCATCGGCGCCGACCCCGAAGCACAACAGACCTGGCCTGCCTACGCCCGCAGCCTGCTGGCGTTCTCGGCGGTCAGCGTGCTGTTCCTGTTCTTCTTCGAGTTGCTGCAGGACAAGTTGCCGCTGCACCTGAAGAATCCTGCGACCCCGATGACACCCTCGCTGGCCTGGAACACCGCGATCAGCTTCGTGACGAACACCAACTGGCAGGCGTACGCAGGCGAGTCGACCCAGGGCCACCTCGTGCAGATGGCCGGCTTGGCCGTACAGAACTTCGTGTCCGCCGCGGTGGGCATGGCCGTCGCGGTGGCGCTGGTTCGCGGCTTCGCCCGCACCAGGACCGCCGAACTCGGCAATTTCTGGGTCGACTTGGTCCGCGGCACGCTCCGCATCCTGCTGCCGATCGCGTTCATCGGCGCGATCGTGCTACTCGCCGGCGGCGTGATCCAGAACTTCCACCTCAACGACCAGGTTGTCACCACGCTGAGCGGCGCCCAGCAGACCATCACCGGCGGACCGGTCGCCAGCCAGGAAGCGATCAAGCTACTCGGCACCAACGGCGGCGGCTTCTACAACGCCAACTCCGCGCATCCCTTCGAGAACCCGAGCGCGTGGACCAACTGGGTGGAGATCTTCCTGCTGCTGGCCATCAGCTTCTCGCTGCCGCGCACCTTCGGCCGCATCGTCGAAAGCAAGAAGCAAGGTTATGCGATCGCCGCGATCATGGCCGTCCTGGCGGTGTCCAGCGTCGCCCTCATCGGGGTATTCCAGTTGGGCCACCACGGCACCGTGCCCACTGCCGTCGGCGCCGCGATGGAAGGGGTCGAGCGACGGCTCGGCGTCGCCGACTCCGCGGTTTTCGCCGACGCGGTCACGCTGACTTCGACCGGCGCGGTGGACTCGGCGCACGACTCCTACACCAGCCTGGGCGGGCTGGTCGAGTTGTTCAACATGCAGATCGGTGAGGTGGCGCCCGGCGGCGTCGGCTCCGGCCTCTACGGCATCCTGATCATGGCCGTCCTCACCGTGTTCATCGCTGGGCTGATGGTCGGCCGGACACCGGAATACCTCGGCAAGAAGATCACCCCCCGCGAGATGAAACTCGCGGCAAGCTATTTCCCGGTGACCGAGTTGCTCGTGCTGCTCGGCACCGGCATCGCGATGGGGTTCGGCGGTGAGCGCGCCGCCATGGCCAACACCGGACCGCACGGCCTCTCGGAAGTGCTTTACGGCTTCACCTCCGCGGCCAACAACAACGGCTCGGCTTTCGCCGGCCTGTCGGCGAACACCACCTGGTACAACATCGCACTTGGCCTGGCGATGGTCATCGCCAGGTTCGTGCCGATAATCCTGGTGCTGGCGCTGGCCGGATCGCTTGCCCAGCAAGGTCATACCCCGGAATCCCCCGGCACCCTGCCCACCCATCGACCGCAGTTCGTCGGCCTTGTCGCGGCCGTCACGGTAATCCTGTGTGCCCTGACCTTCCTGCCGGCTTTGGCACTCGGACCTCTCGCTGAAGGAATCCACTGAATTGACGACAACAACGACGGCTTCCAACGCCCAGCCCACCCACTCGTCGCCTCAACTCCCCGGCCACATGTCCGGCGGGCGGGTCCGAGGCGGCCTGCTCGATCCCGTGCTGCTGGTCAAAGCGCTTCCCGACGCGGTGCGCAAGCTCGACCCGCGCACCCTATGGCGCAACCCGGTGATGTTCATCGTCGAGATCGGCGCCGTCTGGTCGACGCTGCTGACGATGGGCAACTCGTCGTGGTTCGGCTGGCTCATTGTGTTCTGGCTCTGGCTGACAGTGCTTTTCGCCAACCTCGCTGAGGCGGTCGCTGAAGGACGGGGCAAAGCCCAGGCCGACACCTTGCGCAAATCCAAGGCCGACACCATCGCACGCCGGCTACACGGCTGGTCACCGGATGCCCCCGGCACCCAGGAGGACGTCCGGGCACCAGAACTGCAAAAAGGCGACATTGTCGTCGTCGAGGCGGGCGAAATCATTCCCGGCGACGGCGACATCGTGGAAGGGATTGCCTCGGTCAACGAATCAGCCATCACCGGCGAATCGGCGCCGGTGATCCGAGAATCCGGCGGCGACCGCTCCGCGGTCACCGGCGGCACCACAGTGCTGTCGGACCGCATCGTCGTCAAGATCACCCAAGAGCCCGGCAAGAGCTTCATCGACCGGATGATCGCCCTTGTCGAAGGCGCCAACCGGCAGAAGACGCCGAACGAGATCGCGCTGAACATCCTGCTCGCGGCGCTGACCCTCATCTTCCTGTTCGCGGTGGCGACGCTGCAACCGCTGGCGATCTACTCCAAGATCGACAACCCCGGCGTGCATGACACCTCCGCGCTGACCAACAACGGCGTCACCGGCGTCGTCCTGGTGGCGCTGCTGGTGTGCCTGATCCCCACCACCATCGGCGCGCTGCTGTCGGCGATCGGCATCGCCGGCATGGACCGACTGGTCCAGCGCAACGTGCTGGCGATGTCGGGCCGCGCGGTCGAGGCCGCCGGCGACGTCAACACGTTGCTGCTCGACAAGACCGGGACCATCACTCTGGGCAACCGGGAAGCGTCGGAATTGATCCCGGTCACCGGGGTCACGTCCGCGGAGCTGGCGGACGCCGCGCAGCTCTCCAGCCTCGCCGACGACACCCCGGAGGGCCGCTCGGTCGTGGTCCACGCAAAGCAGGCCTACGGACTGCGCGAGCGCTCCCCCGGCGAACTCAGCCACGCGCACTGGGTCGAATTCACCGCGACGACCAGAATGTCCGGCGTCGACCTCGACGGGCGACAGCTGCGCAAGGGTGCGGCCAGCTCGGTCGCCAACTGGATCCGCGACCACGGCGGCACGATTCCCGACGCGCTCGGCGATATCGTCGACGGCATCTCGGCCGCCGGCGGCACTCCGCTGGTGGTCGGCGTAGTCACCGACGGCGGCGGCGGCAAGAAAGCCGACGTGCTGGGCGTCATCCACCTCAAGGACGTGGTCAAGCAAGGCATGCGCAGCCGGTTCGACGAGATGCGCAGGATGGGCATCCGAACGGTGATGATCACCGGTGACAACCCGCTGACCGCCAAGGCGATCGCCGACGAGGCCGGGGTCGACGACTTCCTCGCCGAGGCCACCCCCGAAGACAAGCTGGCGCTGATCAAGCGTGAGCAGGAGGGTGGCCGACTGGTCGCGATGACCGGTGACGGCACCAACGACGCGCCGGCATTGGCCCAGGCCGACGTCGGGGTGGCGATGAACAGCGGCACCAGCGCGGCCAAAGAGGCCGGCAACATGGTGGACTTGGACTCCGACCCCACCAAGCTCATCGAGATCGTCGAGATCGGCAAGCAGCTGTTGATCACCCGTGGCGCGTTGACCACGTTCTCGATCGCCAACGACATCGCCAAATACTTCGCGATCATCCCGGCCATGTTCGTGGCGCTGTTCCCCGGCCTGGACGCCATCAACGTGATGCGGCTGCACAGCCCGGAATCGGCGATCCTTTCCGCGGTGATCTTCAACGCGATCATCATCGTGTTGCTGATCCCGTTGGCGCTGCGCGGTGTCCAGTACACACCGAGCCGTGCCGCTAAACTGCTGAGCCGCAACCTCTACATTTACGGGCTGGGCGGAATCGTCGCCCCGTTCATCGGTATCAAACTGATCGACCTGGCCGTGCAATTCATCCCCGGGATGGGCTGACATGAACCGCGTCGGCGACGATGCAGAACGAAGTGAGGAGGAGGAGCGGCGCAAATGAAATTCTCGAACTTGCTTCGCCAACACTGGGCGGCGCTGCGCGCGCTGCTGGTGATGACGGTGATCACCGGCATCGGCTACCCGCTGGCCATCTGGGCAATCGCGCTGCTTCCCGGGTTGCACGCCAAGGCGGAGGGCTCGATGCTCACCGTCGCCGGGCGGCCGGTGGGCAGCAAGCTGATCGGTCAGCTGTTCACCGACAAAGACGGCAACCCGCTGCCGCAGTACTTCCAATCCAGGCCGTCAGCCGCTGGAAACGGCTACGACCCGTTGGCGTCGGGCGCCAGCAACCTGGGTCCGGAAAGCATCGTTGACACACCGGCCGATCCGGCCAAGCTGGCTGCAGGCGCCGATCCGTCCACGGCCGGGTTCAAACCCAGCCTGCTGACCCAGGTGTGCTCGCGCAGCCTTGCGATCGGAAAGCTCGAGAAGGTCGACGGGTCGCGCCCGTTCTGCACCGGCGGCGGGGCGGGCGCAGTGCTGTCGGTGATCGGGCCACGGGATTCAGCCGGCAAGGTGGTCCACCCGACCCAGGTGGTCAGCGTCAACGAGCCCTGCTCGATGCCCGGTAGCGCACCGACGACGGTCTTCCAGCAGCTTTACGAGGGTGTGCGGGTGCAATGTGCCCAGTACGGTCAGGACTACTCGGTCGGTCAGATCGTCCCGGTTCGCGGGGCGGCGTCTGATCACCCGACGGTACCTGTCGACGCCGTCACCGCCAGCGCTAGTGGCCTCGATCCCGACATCTCGCCTGCTTACGCCGAGGTTCAGGTGGCCCGGGTAGCCCAGGCGCGCGGGATCAGCGTTGCCCAGGTGCATGAGGCGGTTAGCCACAACCAGCACAGTCGTCAGCTCGGCTTCATCGGCGAGCCGGTGGTCAACGTGCTGCAGCTCAATCTCGAGTTGGATGGCAAGTACCCGGCGAAGTCGTAGATGATGTCGGTGTGACTTCCGATGCGCAGGCTGCGTCAAACGCAGCCGCCGAACGAGCACAACCGCGCCGACGTGGTGAGCTGCGCATCTGCCTGGGCGCCGCACCCGGCGTCGGCAAGACCTGCGCCATGCTCGGCGAGGCGCATCGCAGGCTGGCGCGGGGCACCGACGTCGTCGCGGCGGTAATAGAAACCCATGGCCGCAAGAAGGTCGCAGAGCTTCTCGACGACATCGAGGTCATTCCGCCGCGCTACCTAACCTATCGCGGAACGACGTTCCCCGAACTCGACGTCGAGGCGGTGCTGCGCCGTCAGCCGGCAGTGGCGCTGGTCGACGAATACGCGCATAGCAACGTCCCGGGCAGCGCGAACTCGAAACGGTGGCAAGACGTCGAAATGCTGCTTGACGCGGGCATCACCGTGATCTCGACGCTCAACATTCAGCATCTGGAAAGCCTCAACGACGTCGTCGCCTCGATTACCGGCATCGAGCAGCGTGAAACGGTACCCGACGATATCGTCCGAAAAGCAGCTCAGATCGAATTGGTCGACATCACACCGGAAGCGTTGCGGCGCAGGCTCGCCCACGGGAACGTCTACCCGCCGGAGCGGGTCGATGCGGCGCTGTCCAATTATTTCCGCCCCGGAAACCTGACCGCTTTGCGTGAACTCGCGCTGCTATGGCTTGCCGACCAGGTCGACACGGCGCTGGCGAGTTACCGTGCCGACAAGAAGATTACCGACAGCTGGGAAACCCGCGAACGGATAGTTGTCGCCGTGACGGGCGGCCCGGAATCGGAAACGTTGGTGCGCCGCGCTTCTCGCATCGCATCGAAGTCGAGCGCTCAACTGATGGTGGCACACGTCGTCCGCGGCGACGGGCTTTCGGGCACCTCGGCGCTGCAAGCGAGCAAAGTGCGCGAACTCGCCACCAGCCTGGGCGCAACAGTTCACACCGTGGTTGGCGATGACGTATCGGCCGCACTGCTGGAGTTCGCCCGCGAGACCAACGCCACCCAGCTGGTGCTCGGCAGCTCGCGGCGGTCGCGGTGGGCGAGCATTTTCAGCGAGGGAATAGGCGCGGCCACCATCAAGAACTCGGGCAAGATCGACGTCCACATGGTCACCCATGACCAAGTCCACCCCGGGTTTTCCTTCGCGTCAATCTCGCCGCGGGGCCGGCGACTCGCATCGTGGCTCGCCGCTGTCACCGTGCCGTGGGTGATGTTGGCGATCACCCTGGCCTGGTTGGACTCGCTGCTGGACGTCGGCGGCAAGACTGCCGTCTTCTTCGTCGGGGTGATTGGTGTCGCGCTGTTCGGCGGCGTGGCGCCGGCCCTGCTGTCGGGGCTGCTGTCTGCGGGGCTGTTGGACTTTTTCCTCACCGACCCGCGAGGCTCCTTCACCGTTCAGGACCCCAGCCAACTCATCACCGAAGTGGTTCTGCTGGGGGTCGCCATCGGTATCGCCGCGCTGGTCGACACCACCGCCAACCGCGCCCGCGAGGCCAGGCTCGCGGCTCAGGAAGCCGAGTTGTTGGCGTTGTTCGCCGGGTCGGTGCTGCGCGGCGGCAGTCTCGACACGCTGCTGGAGCGGGTCCGGGAGGCGTATTCTCAGCGCGCGGTCTGCCTGATGCGCGAAGTCGACGGTGACCGCCAGGTGGTCGTCTCGGTCGGCAAAGCCCCCTGCGCGATGGTGGATTCCGCTGACACCGCGGTCAAAGTCGGCGACGACGAATTCTGGTTGCTGCTGTCCGGCCGAGCCCTCACCGCCCGCGACCGCAAAGTCTTGTCGGCCGTTGGAACCCAAGCCGCCGGTTTGGTCAAACAGCAGGAGCTGGCCGAACAGGCCGGCAAGGCCCACACTCTTGCTCAGGCCGCCGAGATGCGCCGGTTGCTGCTCTCGGCGCTCGGACATGACCTGCGGACCCCGCTGACCGCGGCCAAGGCGGCGGTCTCCAGCCTTCGCGCCGAAGATGTCTGGTTTTCGCCCGACGATACTGCCGAATTGCTTGCCACCATTGAAGAGTCGATCGACCAACTCACAACGCTGGTCAACAACTTGCTGGACTCGTCCAGGCTGGCCGCGGGCGTGGTCCGGCCGGAGCTTTCCAAGATCTACCTCGAGGAGTCCGTGCAACGCGCGCTGGTCAGCATCGGAACACGCAGTACCGCCTTCGGGCGCGACACCTTCGACCGGGTCAAGGCAGATGTCGGCGGGACAACCGTGATGGCCGATGCGGGGCTGCTGGATCGGGTGCTGTCCAACCTGATCGACAACGCGCTGCGCCACGCGCCCGACAGCTTGGTGCGGGTCAACGCCGGCCAGGTCGCCGATCGGGTGCTGATCAATGTCGTCGACGAGGGTCCGGGCGTCGCCCGCGGCGCTGCTGAGCAAATGTTCGAACCGTTCCAGCGGCTGGGCGATACCGACAACACCATCGGTCTGGGCCTCGGCTTGTCGGTAGCCAAGGGGTTCGTCGAGGCGATGGGCGGCACCATCCAAGCCAACGACACTCCCGGCGGCGGGTTGACCATCGCGCTGGATCTGGCGGCACCCCCCGCGGAATCAAGCCGATGACCCGGGTACTTGTCGTCGACGACGACCGACAGCTGTTGCGGGCACTGCGCATCAACTTGTCGGTGCGCGGCTACGAGGTGATCACCGCCGCAACAGGCGCGCGAGCACTGGCAGCCGCCGCCGAGCAGCCGCCCGACGTCGTGATCCTGGATCTCGGGCTGCCCGACATATCCGGCATCGACGTGCTCGCCGGGCTCCGCGGCTGGATGAGCGCTCCGGTGATCGTGCTGTCAGCACGCACCGATTCCGCTGACAAGGTGGGAGCACTGGACGCCGGTGCCGACGATTACATGACCAAGCCGTTCGGCATGGACGAACTGCTGGCCCGGTTGCGCGCCGCGGTGCGACGGGCAGCGGTCGCCACCGGTGCGGACAATCCGGTGGTGGAAACCAAGTCGTTCATCGTTGACCTTTCCGCAAAGAAGGTGATCAAGAACGGCGCCGAGGTCCACCTGACGCCGACCGAGTGGGGAATGCTGGAAATGCTGGTACGCAACCGCGGCAAGCTGGTCGAGCGCGAGGAGTTGCTGCGGGAGATCTGGGGACCGAAGTACGCGAGGGAAACACATTATCTGCGTGTCTTTCTCGCGCAGCTGAGACGCAAGCTCGAGGACGACCCGTCGCATCCGAACCATCTGCTGACCGAGGCGGGCATGGGGTATCGCTTCGAGGCTTGAGCGCCACTGCTCTTAAGGCATGCTCGGGCGATACCACGCGAATGATCCCGCGCAGTAACGGCTTTAAGCTTTAGCGCCGCGGGCACGGGCCATGAGTCAGTCGTCATGAGTGAATTTCCGGCCAGCAAACTTAGGTGTTGGGCCCGGACGACGCAAAGCCGTGGGGTAACCTTTATCAGTAATGGCATCGGCAAAGCGGGTGCCTCCCCGCGCTCAGTCTTGGACTCGATCGCAATCAGGTATTCCCGAGTGGCGGATGAGAGCATGCATCATCACATCATTGTCAGCGGTGACGATGCGCTGGCCACGACGATCGTCGAGGAGCTGAAAAGGGCCGGCGCGCGGGTTGTCAAGCTAGACAGTGCCAAGCTTTCCGACGTCGGCGTGGCGCGCGAGCTCGTGCGCGCCGAAGTCGCGCGCGCCATTGCCGTCGTATGTGCCGGGGATGACGATGCGCTCAACCTCGAAATCGCCCTTCTGGCAAGACGAGCCAACCAGAACATGCGTGTGGTGGCGCGCCTGACCAATGACGTGTTGCGTGCTGCGGTTGCTGACGACAACGGGCCCGGCGCCATCTTCCACGTCGCAGAACTCGCGGCGCCGTCGGTCGTCGAAGCCTGCCTGTCGCATACCGCCCACCCGTTCGAGGCCGCTGGCATCAAATTCGTGGCCTCGGGCAGCGAAGCACCCCGCGACGCAACGCTGCGCGAACTCTACGGCGACCTGGCGCCGGTCGCGGTCATCCACGGCGGGAACTCCCCCAACCGCAGTGAAGTGGTGGCCTGTCCGAGCCGGGATCATCGGGTGCACGCCGGTGACTGGACGGTGATGATCGGGACTGCCGACGAGTCGGCCGATCGCGGCGTCAAGGTTGCGTTGCCGGTCGGAACCCGCGCACGCCGGCCTCGATTGCGACGAGTGCTCGACGCGATCCGGGTGGTGCTCGATGATTTCAACCCGGCGTTTTATCCGGCGTTGATGGCAGCGGGCATCCTGGTTATCACCTCAATGGCGGTGCTGCACTTCAACTATCAGCGCCCGCGGATGTCGTGGATCGACGCGCTGTACTTCACCGTCGAGACGATCACCACCACGGGCTACGGTGACTTCAGCTTCGGCCAACAGGTCATCTGGCTACGTCTGTTCGCTGTCATGCTGATGTTCGGCGGCGCGACCACCATCGCATTGCTGGTCGCATTCATCGCCGACGTGCTGTTGTCCCAGCGCTTCGTCGCCGCGGCGGCGCGCCCGCGAGTGCGCCATCTGCGCAACCACATCATCGTCGTCGGGCTGTCCGAGCTCGGGATCCGGGTGGTCAGCGATCTCGTTGCCGCTGGCCACGACGTGGCGGTGATCGAGCGCGACGAGGAAAACCGCTTCTTGCCGGCGGTGCGCGAACTCGACGTGCCGGTGATCTTCGGGGACGCGACGGTGATCCAAACGCTGGAATCAGCGCGGCCGGATCGTGCCCGTGCGGTGGCGGTAGTGACCCGCGACGACATGATCAACATCGAGACCGGGATCATCATGGCCGAGATGTTGGGACCGCGGGTGCTGCCCGACGTCAATCGGCTGGCCGAAGTGCCGGTCGTGCTGCGGGTGTTCGAGCGCAAATTGGGCTTCGCGGTCGCTCAGCGGTTCGGCTTCGACGGCGTCCGGTCCACCGTCGAACTGGCCGTGCCCTGGTTCATCGGCGCCGCGAGCGGCCTGGAGGTGCTGGGGACCTTTTCGGTCGGGCACAGTTCCTTCATGGTCGGCGCCATGCGGGTCGCGCCCGGCAGTGAACTCGATGGCCTGCAGATGTTCGACGTGTCTACCCAAATCCGCATCATCGCGATCACCCGGCAGGACGCGCCGGTGCAGCTACGCCCCAGCCGGGAAGAGCGGCTGCGCGCGGACGACACCGTCTATCTGGTCGGCCCGTACCGGGAATTGCTGGGCACGTTGCGCAAGGGACTGCCGCCTCGGCAACCGACCGACGACGAGGGGTTGCGCGACGGCCAGGACGCTCAGCCAGCCACGGAGGAGCAAGGCGTCTCCATCGACGCCGCCCGCCAAGCGCGGGCCGGCTGAACGCTCGCAGCTGGCGTCCACGTCGTTACCAGCCACTTCGCGGGGTTGCGCCGCTTGGAATCGGGTACGACTGCAGACAGGCCATCGGACCAGGGGGCGAAAGCACCTGTCGGCATTTGTGGCCCGACTCCGCGCAATGGCAACGAATTCGTGCGCCTAAGAAATACAGGTGATTAGCCTGAGAAATACGACTGATCGTTACGACAAAACGGCGCTAAGAAACCGCTGTCGTTTTTGGATTTCCTGCGTTTAAACGGCCGATAGTGAGATGGTCCAGCGGTCCAGCAGTAAACATTCAGCCCCGACGTTGACCTGTGGTTCGACTTGTGTGATTGCGCCCCGCGGCGCCCCCGCCGGAATGGTTGGATTCGGTGGTGGCGGTCGGGCCGCTGTCAGGCCGGGGCTGGGTCGGGTGGCATCCAGGGTTGGCCGATGATGGCCTCGCGCAACGCGCCGAAAGTGTTGCGGCCGTGCTTGGCCGCGGTGGACAGGTAGCCGCGGATGCGGTAGCGGTCTTCGGTGCGTTTCTCGCTGGTGAGCCGCCCGGAGATGTTCTGCTGGATCTTGGCCGGCCGCAGGTCGCGTTCGGCCTGGTTGGAGGTGGGCGGCACACGCAGGTCGAAGGCGAAGCGCAGCGTGTCGGCCTCGCGGTCGCGCAGGGTTTCCAGCAGCAGCCGAGCCTTGCGTTCGCCCGGACGGTCGCCGCCGCTGGTTGTCTCCGAAAGCCCTACCAGCACTCCGTGTTTGAACTCGCCGACAAGGTTGTCACGCACGGCGGGGTCGATGCCGTCGGCACCGGCGGCGCGGGCGAGGTTGGCCTGGTGGATCAGCGAGCGCAGCGCCCGAGCGACCTGGGGCGGCCATTCCGCGTCGGGGTAGACCTCGCCGGCATCGCCCAGATCCCGCCCGAGGTGCTGACAGCACAGCTGATGGGTGTGATCGCCGAGCGCGGCAGAGTCGTAGTTCTGGTAGCGGTCGTGCACGAGCACCGCGCCGTCCAGCTCGGTGATCACGGACCTCTTGAACGTGTCCAGATCCCGGTCGCCGACCAGATAACTGGTGCACCACTCGGTGCAGGCGACCAGCAGATACTTCTCGGCCTTCTTCCGGCCGAGCTTGGGGGTCCTGGGTCCGACCCGCAGCGGGGTCTCGTCGCAGCACACCGCGTACGCCAGGGTGATCAGGGCGCGGATCCGTTTGTCCACCTCGGCCAGCAACGCGGAGGCGCGCGCGAGCATGCCGTGCACGAACCCCACCGAGGGGGCGGCGCCGGTCAGCGAGTCCAGCAGCTCCACCACCCGGTGCGCGGGGATGAACTGCACCACCATCAGATACACCGCGAGAGCCTGCAGGTTCGGCCCGTACCCGACCGGCCCGGACCGGGCACCGTCGGGGCGGGTCGCGGTGTGCACCCGGCCGCAGCCGCACATCACCCGATGCTGGTCGTACTGGGTGATCCGCACTTCGATCGCGGGGATCTCGTGCTGCTGGTAGCGGTCCACGATCCCCAGATCCGCCGCCCCGGCCAGCTCCGCGCCGCACCCGCACCGCCCCTGCGGGAACCGGTCCACTCGCTCAGCCGGGCCGTCGGTCCAGGCCAGATGCGTCCCCGGGGCTCCGGGCTGCTTGCCCCTCTTCCGCCCCGACCCGCTCCGACGCTTCGGCTTCACCGGCGCCACGCGGCCTGGGGCATCGTCCTGCGACGGCGGCATCGACGAGTTGCCGCTGTTGCGCGAGAGCAGATGCTCCAGTCTGGCCAGCCTCGCCGCGGATTCCTCGTTGGCCGCGGCCAGTTCGGCGATCCGCGCGTCCTGTTCGGCGATCCGCGCCGCCTGGCCAGCGACGAGCGCGATCAGCTCCTCACGCGACATCTCCTCGGGCGCGGCCACTCCGAGATCACACCAGCCCCACCACCAACATCACCGGCGACACGCCGAGACCACACCAGCCACACCAGCACCGACAGTCACCACTGTCGCAGCGGCGCGTTCACACCCCTGACGTCGACGCGGCTGCCAATCAGCCAGCGCATCGACCACTGCACGAGCTTCCCTGATAGCCACAAACACCGACCATAGCTACGACCCGTAACGGCCTCGGCGCCACCACCCAGGCGCAGATGCCGCGACCTCACCGCCTCCGCGAAACGGCTGAATGTTTACGTCCAGCACTAATTTAGGCTGGTGGACGCTCCAAACCGCAACCTGATGTAATGGCGGTTTGCCCGACCATTATCACCGAAGGGGGCCGATGGTTTCCAGACCGGTGAGTCCGAATGTCGCCGGCGGCAGTCGATGATTTCGCCCGGCATTGTCGCGGCGGTGAGTAGTGCAAATGCGGCGGCGCAATTCCGGCGTCAGTTGACGACGCGCGGGGGCCAGAGGCGACAACAGCCTTGCGGCATGTCACCATTGCGCCAGCAGTCGCTGGTGCCGACACGGCCAGGTGTGAGCTGTCCGCAACCGCGACATACACCAGGGTCGGGGGCGTCTGGCGCACCGACTGGGCCAACTCGATCGCGGTGAACTAGAGGGGTGACTTAGCGATGGATTTCGGGATGTATCCGCCGGAGGTCAACTCCGCTCGAATGTATACCGGCCCCGGGTCGGCGCCCATGCTCACCGCCGCGCAGGCCTGGGAAGGACTGGCCGCCGAACTGCATTCGGCGGCCAACTCGTATCAGTCGGTCGTGTCGGGGCTGACCACCGGACCGTGGCTGGGGCCCGCGTCCGCATCGATGACGGCGGCCGCCTCGTCCTACATCACCTGGCTTAACGCCACCGCCACCCAGGCCGAGGAAACCGCCGCCAAGGCCAACGCCGCCGCCGCCGCCTACCAGGCGGCGTTCGCCTCGACGGTCCCGCCGCCGATGGTCGCCGCCAACCGCACCCAGTTGACGACGCTGGTGGCGACGAACCTGTTCGGCCGAAACACGCAGGCGATCGCGGCCTCCGAAGCGCAATACGCGCAGATGTGGGCCCAGGACGCCGCGGCGATGTACGGCTACGCAGCTTCGTCGGCAGCCGCAACATCACTGACACCGTTCACTTTTCCACAGCAAAACACCAACCCGGGCGGGTCGACCGGCCAGGCCGCCGCAGCCGCCCAAGCTGCCGGCACCTCGGCCGGCAACGCGCAAAGCACCGTGTCGTCGGCTCAGCAAGCGTTCTCCGCGGTGCCCAGCGCGCTGTCGAGCGCCGCGACGCCGGCCCAGTCGACTTCTCTTTCAGACGTGCTGGGCCTGTTGAGCGATTTCGAAGCAATTTTTCTCGACGCACCATCCAGCCTGGCCGAACTAGGTGCGGACGCGCCATTGACGGTCACGGGTTTTTACCCCGACGTCGCCAGCCTTTTCGTCGGGGAGCACACGGATCAGGTCGTCAGCCAGTACACAGGGACACCGACCTGGCTGGATTTAGGGGCACCCTGGGCCCCACCGGCGCCGACGAACGTGAGCCCACCGGCGCCGACGAACGTAAGCCCGCCGGTGTCGGCGGGCCTGGGCGAGGCCAACACGGTCGGCGCATTGTCCGTGCCGCCGACGTGGAGCCTCGCCACACCGGCGGTACGCCCCGTCGCGTACACGCTGCCGGCCCTGCCGGCCCCCCCTGCGGCCTCTGCCGGGCCGGCCGGGGGGGGCGTTTCGAGCAGCGCGTTGAGCGAGATGGCGCTCGGGGGTATGGCCGGGCGGGCCATGGCCGCGACCGTGGTCACCGGCGGTGCCCGCGGTGGCGGCCAGGGGGCTAAAGGCGCACAGGTGGCGGCTCGCGCCGGAGCCCCGCCGGCCACCGGTGACAGTGCGAAGGTCGGCGGTCAATCCGAAGCGCCGGAGAGTAAACCGCGGGCCGTGGTCACCGGCGTGGCGGCGGAGCTGCGCGACTTCGCCAAGCTCCGCGACGAGGGAATTCTGACCGACGAGGAATACACCGAGCAGAAGAACCGCCTGCTCGGTCGCTGAACCACCCACCGACCTCGGGTGGAAGCGCCGGTTGTCTCAACGAAGGATGCGCAGCGATGGATTTCGGGATTTACCCGCCGGAGATCAACTCCGGTCGGATGTATGCCGGTCCGGGCTCGGGGCCGATGCTGGCCGCTGCGCAGGCCTGGGCGGGGCTGGCCGACGAGCTGTACACCGCAGCCGGCGCATATCAGTCGGTGGTGGCGGAGCTGACAGGTGGGCCGTGGTCGGGTCCGTCGTCGGCGTCGATGACCGCTGCGGCCGTCTCCTACGTCGCGTGGCTGAGCGCCACCGCTGCGCGGGCCGAGCAAACGGCCGCCCAGGCCAGGTCGGCGGCCGCCGCCTACGAGTCGGCGTTCGCGTCGACGGTTCCGCCGCCGGTGATCGCCGCCAACCGCAGCCTGCTGCTGGCATTGGTGGCGACGAACTTCTTCGGGCAGAACACGCCGGCAATCGCGGCCACCGAGGCGCACTACGCCGAGATGTGGGCCCAGGACGCCGCGGCGATGTACTGCTACGCAGGTTCGTCGGCAGCCGCGACAGCGCTCACACCTTTCAGCTCACCACACCAGAGCACCGACCCGGGCGGGACGGCCAGCCAAGCCGACGCGGTCGGTCAAGCCGCCAGCGGGTCTGCCGGCGATGCGCAAAGCATCGTGTCGGGTGCCTCCCAGACATTCTCCGCGGCGCCCAACGCGCTGCAGGGCGCCGCAACATCGGGCCAGTCGACTTCTCTTTCAGACGCGCTGGGCCTGTTGAGCGAACTGGAAGCAATTTTTACCTCCGCACCAGCCGACGTGGCCAGCCTCGGCGCCACACCGTTGTCGATCACGAGTTTTTACCCCGACTTCAGCAGCTTATTCGTTCAGATGCACACGGATGACGTCGTCAGCGAAATGTTCGGGGAAGCGTCCGGGTCGGAGTCAGCGCTGGTGACCCCAATGCCGTCGGCGACAATCGCGAACCCGGGCCCGTCGGTGTCGGCGGGCCTGGGCGAGGCGAACACGGTCGCAGGGTTGTCGGTTCCGTCGAACTGGACGGTGGCCGCGCCCGAGATACGTTCCGTTGCATTGACGTCGCCGCTCACCGGCCCTGCCGCGGCAGCTGCGCCGGCGGTGGAAGCCGGCTCGGCTAATGCGTTCAACCAGATGGGTCTGGCGGGTATGGCCGGCCAAGCCATGGCTGGCCCACCGGCCACCGACGAGGGCCAGGACGGCGGCAAGCCGGTGGCCCACGCCCGGCTGACGGGCCGCGCTCCGGGTGTGGCGAGCGACGATGACGCCGACGTGACGCCCGCGCCGCGCACCGTCGTCACCGGGGTCGCGGCGGCGATCCGCCAGATCGCCAAGCTCCGCGACGAGGGCCGCCTGAGCGAGCAGGAGTACAAGGAGCAGAAGAAGCGCCTGCTCGAGGTCTCACTGGGGCACCGTCCGTTGGGCTGAGCAGCTCTCAGCTCACTGCCCGAGCCGACCGCACCGCCCGCTCGCACACCTGCCGTACCGCGTCGTCGCGTCCGTGACGGCTTTGGCATCCGATGCTGATCCGAACCGCTTTGTCGACCAACACAATCCATTGGATGTCGTGCCCGGGGCGGCGCTCCCGATACGTCACCGCAGGGCGGTCGGCACTAGCGCCGACCGGGTTGAAGTCGACGAACACACCGGTCGGCTCCGCATCGATTGCACGCTTCAGCGACTCGGCGGTGGCGCTTAGGTTTGCGACGGCAACTCGCGATTGCGTCACATGCAGCGCCACCTCCGGATCCGACGGCGATGTGACCTGCACCCGCGCCGAACCCGGCCCGCCAACGACGCGCTGCATCGGCCATTGCGCCGGAACTTCCAGGGCGACGTGCCCTTCCACCAAGAATGTCATCGGCATGCCCTCGCCGGCCGGCGCACGGTGCCCGCCCGGCAAGAGCGCTCCTGATACCGCGACGATCAGCAGCATGGCCAGCAGCACCAGACCGCGGTAACGGCGATAGCCGGGCCGGGCGGCTTCGTCCGAACATGGCCGGCCAGTACTTTCGTCCGCAATAGTCTGTGCGGCAAGCTGTCTCAAGCGGGCATCGTCGACGTGCACCGCGCTGATGCGGTCGCCGGCGCGCAGCCCGTCGGCGATCATCGCTGCCAGCGCACCGGCCCCGGCTACCGTGTCCGGCGCGTCGATCACCACCGCCGCGGCCACGTCCGAAGTCATCTCTCGGACGGATCGCATGACCGCCTGAGCGACGAGCTCCGGCTCCCCGCAGCGGGATTCGGCGACCACCGCGGCGCCGGTGATCACCACGAAGCAGTCGGCGATTTCCACAACCACCGTCGCGTGCTGGGCCTTGAGCGGCGATGCCTGAATCAGCAGCCACGATCGGGGCCGCAGCGCTACCTCGCCGGCGACGGTATCTGCCGCAGCGCCGACGCGAGCAATTCGCGTCGGCGCCCACCACGACGGGTGAACGACAATCGCCCGCTCAGAGCCACCGCAGGCATGCGAACCCAACACGGTCCGCCACAACCAGTCCACACTGACCGGACGGAGGTCAAGCAGGGCTACCGGATCGTCGATGCTGTCGAACGCGGCCCTTACCATCTCCCCGTCGTCGTCGACTGCTGCGCCGCTGCAACATAATTCGCGGATGCTGTTTGGGCCGACCTCGACTACGTGCGTGCTCATGGCGGGGGACTCCAGGCGAGCTGCACGATCTGCGCTCCGGCGTCGCGGGTGATCAGCGTGCCGCGGCCAGGCGGCATCGGCGACTGGCGGACAGAGCCAATCATCAGGCCGTCGTCCGGGCTTCCGCTCATCAGCAACGTCATACAGCCGGCATCACGCAATCCCGCGAGTAGTGGCTCGAACATGGCGCGGGCGGCCCCGCCGCTGCGGCGTGCCACCACCAGATGCAAACCCAGGTCCTTGGCGTGCGGCAAAGATTCCAGCAGCGGCGAAAGCGGATTGCTGTTGGCGGTGGCTACCAGGTCGTAATCGTCGATGACGACATAGATCTCGGGTCCTGACCACCAGGACCTGCTGCGCAACTGCACCGGGGTAGCGTCCGGCGGCGGCATTCTGTCGCGCAGCCGGCCATCCAGGCGCGGTAACACCGCGTCGACGGCGTCCGCCGAGGCAAGGTATCCGCCAAGATACTCCGGCTCGACGACGCCGAGCAGCGAGCGACGGAAATCGACGATGAACAGCTGCGATTGTGCGGCGGTCGTGGTCCGCAGGAGCTCACGGCAAACGGTGCGTAACGCAGCGGTCTTGCCGCATTCGGCGTCCCCAAGAATCAGCAGATGCGGCTGCTGGGCGAAATCGACGGCTAGCGGACGCAGTTCACTGTCCTCGAGGCCGATCAGCACATCGGAGCCCGCGACGGTCTGCTGCACCATGCGCTGGTATTCGACGCGCGCAGGCAATAGGGCTATCGGCGGCGCGGTCCATCCGCCATGACGGCGGTGCAACATCTGTCCTTTCTGCCGACCGGGCAACGCGATCGCCATATGCAGCCCGTCGCCGGAAAGGCCCCGGCCCGGCTTGCCTTCAGGGACCAGCTGGGCCCGTCGACGGTCCAGTTCGGAATCCGCTGGATCGCCCAGCCGCAACTCGATTCGGGTTCCGATCTGATCCTTGAGTGCGGGGCGAATCTCAGCCCATCGCGACGCGGACAACACCACATGGACTCCGAATGAGAGTCCTTGAGCGGCAAGGCTGCTGATCGAGGCCTCGATCGCTTCGAATTCACGGCACAGGCTTGCCCATCCGTCAACGATCAAGAAGACATCGCCGAAGCGGTCGCATCTCGGGTCTTGTCTGGCTTTCAGCAGCCGATACTGGGCCATCGAACCGATCCCGTGGTCGCGAAAGGCGGCCTCACGGGACCGGATGATCGCGTCAAGCCGGGTGATCATCCGCCGCGCTAACTGCGAGTCCGCTCGGCCGGCGACCGAGCCGACGTGCGGCCAGTCGGCCAACGATGCCAATGCCCCACCGCCGAAGTCCAGGCAGTAAAACTGCACCAATCGCGGATCGTGGGTGACGCCCAGCGCGGTGATCAGCGCGCGCAAGGTGGTCGACTTGCCGGATTGGGGCGCGCCGACCACAGCGACATTGCCGGCGGCCCCGGACAAGTCGACCACCAGCGGGGCGCGCCGCTGCTCGAACGGGCGGTCAACGAGGCCGATGGAAACGGTCAACGCGGGCCTGGGTTCGCCGGTTGACTCGCCGTCGCGCAGCACGGTGTCCAGGGCCGGGCTCGTCTCCAGCGGCGGCAGCCACACCTCGTGCGCACACGGGCCGTGTCCGGAGAGGCGATCGACAACGGTCTGCAAAACGGTGCGCTGCTCGTCGCCGTCGGATTTGCGGGTGCGTGCGATCGGCCCGATCGGTTTTGCAGTGAAAACCCGCACCGGCTGCGACGGCTCGTCACACCCCTCCCCGGTGCACTGAGTGTCCGCATGGCACGGGCCGGAAACATACGCGGCCTGGAAGCGGATCAACTCGTCCGTGCCGACCCGCAGATATGCCGCACCCGGTGTGCTGGGCAATTCGTAGCCGTCGTTGGTTCCCAGCGCAATGCGTGACTCGTTGGCGGACAACGTCTTCAGGCATACGCGATAGGACAGATGTGCCTCCAAGCCGCGAAGTCTGCCTTCGTCGAGACGTTGGCTGGCCAGCAGCAGATGCATACCCAGCGATCGGCCGAGTCGGCCTATCGCGACAAAAACGTCAGCGAAATCCGGGTGCTGGCTGAGCAGTTCGGAGAACTCGTCGACGATGATGAACAGCACTGGCAGCGGCGCTAATTGGGCTCCCGCTTGCCGCGCGCGATTGTAGGCGCCAACCCCGTCGAGGCTACCGGCCGCGCGCAAGACTTCCTGGCGGCGGTTCATCTCGCCGGTGAGCGCATCACGCATCCTTGCGACCAGTGCGGCCTTGTCGGACAGGTTCGTGATGACGGCGGCGACATGCGGCGCCGGCTCCAGGCCGGCGAAGGTCGCGCCGCCCTTGAAGTCAATGAGGGCCAGGTTGAGCGCTTCTGGGCAGTGACGGACCATCATCCCGAGTGCGACCGTGCGCAACAGCTCAGACTTACCCGACCCGGTCGCCCCGATGCACAGCCCGTGCGGACCCATGCCCTTCTCGGCGGCCTCCTTGATGTCGAGCTCTAGCGGGGCGCCCGTGGCCGTCGTGCCGATCGGAACACGGAGCCGGTCGCGGGGACGTGTGTTGTTCCAGCAGTCAGTCGCGGTGTAGGACGCAAGGTCGCCGATCCCGAGCAGATCCTGCCAGCCTGACGCATCCGGCCGGCCGGCTCGGTAGCCCGCAAGCCTTCGCCCACACGTCAACGCAGCGGTGTATGTCATGTGGTCCGGGCGTGCGGAGGCTTCGTCACCGCCGGGCTGTCCGATCACCAGCTCGCTGCCGCTCACGCGCAGCCGCAGCTGCCCAGCTGTGGCGCCGTCGTCGCCCGTGGCGCCGTTGCGCAACCTCACGCCGACGACGTCTCCGTCGTCGACGACGATGACCAACTGAGGCGTCGGCAGGTCGGCGAGTGCCAGAATGGCCGCGGCCAGCGACGGATACACCATCCGGGCAGAGCCGAGGCTGTCGCCGGCGCACGGATGTTGATTGTGCGGCAACCACTTCAACCAATCCCAGTGGCCTCGATTGCTGTCACTGACCACGGCGGCAACCAACACCAGGGTCGGGCTGTGGAACACGGCCAGTTGGCAGATCATCGCGCGTAACAGCGCACGCGCGTGCCTGGCTTCACCGTCAACCGTCACCGCCTTCAGTTCCCGTAGGTCGATCGCGATCGGCGCATCCGGGACGCTCGAGTGCGTTTGCAGGAATCGCCGCAAGGCGCTCGCCGTTACCGGATCCGGCCGGTCGGTCGGCCCGGCCTGGGGAGGCACCAAACGGGTGGCAAGACACTGCGTTCCGATACCAATTCGGATGTGACAGAAGTCTGAATCCGATGATCGCCGTTCCCACATCCGCCGACCGCCTATTAAGGTCCACAACAGGTCGGGATCCGGATGGCACCACATCAGCGACGAATGCTGTGCCGCAACGGTTTCGGCGACAGCAGCACGCAAGTCAGACAGATAGCCCAGATATTCGGCGCGGTCGGCGTTGATCTCGCCGCGCCGCCGACCCGCGCCGGACGCCACCGTCACCGCCGCCGACAACAGCATCATGAGCGGAAACGTCATGAACACGGGACTGCGCGCCCCGGCTGAGCGGGAAAGAAAAAAGACCGCCATCATCGCGGAAGTCGCGATGGCCGTGACGATCGGCAGAAAACGGGCCACCATGTTCGTCCGCGTAGGTCGCGTCACGGGCGGTGGTGGCGCAACAAGGATGTCGGCCGACTCCACCACCGGCAGAGCCAGCCGTGCCGGCGGCGTGACTTCCACCGTCGCCGAACTGTCGCAGTGCCCCATGCGATTGGCACCCTAGGTAGGACCGCAATCGGCTGCAAGTCAGCTGTGGATCATCGGATACGCGGCCTGGCGACGTCGGTTAGCGTCCCGATTGGCGAAGGGAGGTCGTGGTGGACCAAGCAGTGCGACGGGTGGTTGTCTACGCCGACTCCCGCTACGTCGACTTGGTGCTGTCGGCCGCCTTGCCGATCGCGTCGCTGATACCACCGATCGTGGACATTGTGGCAGCCGAGTGTGGCGGTGAGCTGGTTGCTGCTCGATATCAGCTTTCACTTGCGGGAAACGGCGCGCTCGACCCGTCAAAGACGTTGGCCGAATCCGAAATCCGGGACGGCACAGTATTGATGCTGACCAGATCGTCGACCGTTCCAACGCCGCCACGTTTCGACGACCTAGCAGAGGCGGTATCGATTTCTCTCGCTTCGACGGCGCGGCGTTGGACTAGTCGATCGGCTCGGCTGGTCGGTGCGCTGGCGGCCAGTTGCATGGCCGCCAGCGGCGCGGCGGTCTTGGTCGGAACAGCTCTTGGCGCCAACGACATCCGTCGGGCCGGCTGTGCCGGTGTCGCGGCGGCGGCCGGCTTCATCGCGCTGCTGGCGGCGCTCGCCACCCACCGGGTGTTCGGCGACGGGTCGGTCGGACTGACGTTGGGTCTGGCGGCTGCCGGATTCGCCGGCCTCGCCGGCTTGCTGGCAGTTCCCGCTGGATTGGGGGCGCCGAATGCGTTGCTCGCTGCGGCTGCCGCTGCGACATCGGCGACCGTCATGCGGGTGATAGGTTGCCACGCAACCGTATTCACGGCATTGGCATGCTTCGCGACGGCCGAAGCAGCTGCGGCGGTGGTGGGTGCGGTCACCGCAGTGCCGCTAACGGCGATCGGTGCGGCGTCCGCGGCGATATCGCTGGTCTTGGTCGAAGTGTCCGCACCGCTGTCGATCATGCTGGCGGGCCTGTCCTCAGAAGTCTCGCCGGAGTCCGACGGTGTTCCAGAGGGATTGAACGCCAAGTCGATCCGCGCCGACACCTGGCTGACCAGCCTGGTCGTCGCATTCTCCGCTGCGGGCGCACTGGGAGCTATCGGCGCCGCAGTCGGATCGGTATTCGCCGACGGTCCACCCTGGCGTGGGATTGCGTTCGCCACGGTAACCGGCGGTGTGCTGCTGTTGCGAGCGCGTTCCCACCCTGACCTGGCGCGATCCGTGCCGCTGCTCGCGGCTGGAATCGCCACGCTCGGCGCAACTCTCGTCATCGCCGCCGTCGCCTACCCGCTCCAGACGCCCTACATAGCTGCGTTGGCGACGACGCTGGCGGCGGCCGCGCTATGCCTGGGTTTCATCGCCCACACGATGCGGCTCTCCCCCGTCGGGCGACGAGCTGTCGAGCTGTCGGAGTATCTCGCCTTGGCCGCTATCGTGCCGCTTGCGTGCTGGATCTGCGGGTTTTACAGTGCCGCGCGTGGCATGAACCTGCTATGACCACCGCACAGTGCAAAGCGCTGCGGTGTGTGACGGTCGTGATGATCGCCGCGCTGCCGCAATACGGAATGCCTGCAGCGTACGCGGTCTCGCCGCCACCAATCGACAGCAGCCGGCTACCCGAGCCGGCGCCGGCGAGGCCGCCGCAGCCCACCGTGCAGCGGTCGATGTGCGCAGTGCCGTCGATGGCTGGCGCTGCGAACCGGGCCGACGCCCCCAGCCAACTGTCCGGGCTTGATCTGGCCGCGGTGTGGAGACTCACTCGTGGTGCTGGCCAACGGGTCGCGGTCATCGACACCGGGGTTTCGCCGCACTCGCGGCTGCCCGACACGGCGGCCGGCGGTGACTACGTCTTTACCGGCGACGGCACCCAGGATTGCGACGGCCACGGCACCGCGGTGGCCGGGATCATCGCCGCCGCACCGGATTCCCACCATCATGATGGGTTCAGCGGCGTCGCGCCGGAGGTCAGTTTGATCAGCATCCGGCAGTCCAGCGCGAAGTTCGGCGCGGTCGCGGATCCGTCCAACACCGGATCCGGCGATGTCGACACCATGGCAGCAGCTGTCCGGACCGCGGCGGATCTCGGCGCTTCGGTGATCAATATCTCCGCGGTTGCCTGCATCCGCACCGGGTCGGTGCTCGACGACCGCGCCCTCGGCGCCGCACTGTCCTACGCGGTTGACATCAAGAACGCCGTCGTCGTGGTCGCGGCCGGCAACACCGGCGCGGGGCAGTGTCCGGCTCAGCGACCCGAGGCAACGTGGGACAACGTGACGGTTGCGGTCAGCCCCGCGTGGTACGACGACTACGTGCTGACCGTGGGTTCGGTGAACGCGCGCGGCGAACCATCGTCGTTCACGCTTGCCGGACCGTGGGTGGATGTCGCTGCTCCCGGCGAGGCGGTGATATCGCTGAGCTCGTCGGGCGACGGCTTGATGAATACCCTTGGCGGGCCTGATGGAACGGCCCGGCTGTCGGGCACCAGCTACGCGGCTCCAGTGGTCAGCGGGTTGGCGGCGCTGATCCGATCCCGGTTCCCGAGATTGACGGCGCGTCAGGTGATGCAACGCATCGAAGCCACCGCGCACCATCCTCCCGGCGGGCGGGATCCACTGGTGGGCGCGGGCGTTGTCGACTTGCTCGCCGCGGTCAGCACCGACCCGCCGGTGAACCCATCGCCTTCGCCGCCGCACACACCGGTGCCGATTGCAGCACCGCCGCGTCCCGCGCCGGCGAACCATGGCGCGCGGGACACGGCGTTACGCGGCGCGGCGATCTGCGGCGGCGTGCTGGCAGCAGTGGTGCTCGCCGGCACACTGATGGCCCGACTACGACGCGACTGAGGCGTTCGCCCTGCTCAGCTCCGGCCCCGCAGGAAGTTTCGCCAATAACGGCCACGGTGCCGGGATGGCCGTATCGGGCAGGCCGAGGTCGTGTGCGGCATCGTCGTCGTGGATGGCGAATCGCACACCGGTGTCGGTGATCAGGTATCGGGTGCCGGCTTGCGGGTTGCTTCCCGACAGACCGGTCGCCCGTACATAGGCACAGTGCCCCGGCGAAAGGTAAACGGCGTCGAGCGCCGGGCCGTTTCCATCGGCCTGCGATAACTTCACCGGCTCCTGGCCCGCCGGGATCGGTGGACCGCCGGCCGACATCGCGACATCGCCATGCCGCCAACCGACGCACAGCGTTGTGGAGTCGGTCAACGGCGTCGGCGCCCGGTCGGGAAACGTGGCCACCGGCAAGTCGGTCACCGTCGGCGCCGAGCGGATGAAATCGGGCGCGACGGCGATGACGGTGCGGGCGCCCCGCGAGTCGGTGAATCGCAACAAATCGGCGACCACCCGGCCGATGCGCTGGATCCCGTGGCCGACTACGACGTAATACTCGTCGCGGTCGGCGCGGGCCACCCGGAGCACGCTGCCGACCGTAAACCCCGGCAGTGCCGAGGATCCGCGAGTGCCGACATCCGCAATCCGGGGCGTCGTGATCGGCGGCGCCTCCGAGACGGCGTTCAGCAGCGTCGATGACACCGCCAACGGCACCCGACCGTCCAGCCCGAGTGCCCTCACCACCGCAGGTTCATTGAGATTCACCACGGCCCGGCGGCCGTCGTACAGCAGATAGGTGGACCCGCCTGATACCGGCTTGACCAGGACGGATTGTTCGCCCGCCAAGGGCTGCGAGCGCGGTCCCTCGGCCGAACCGATGACGATGGTCGTGCTCGGTGAGCCGCCGCCGCTGTCACAGACCGTCCACCGCAGTTCGTCCTCGCCAAGTGGAATCCCCAGAAATTGGGGGGCGCCGGGGATGCCCAGCGGCAGTCCTCTTTTGCTATGGCTCAGGTCCGACTCGGGCACCGGCTGCGGGTCGGCATTCGTTCTGGTAATCAGCCTCGCCGAGGCCAGGTTCAGCACCGGATGCAGGGTTTCGCCGATGCGAACGTACAGCGCCCCAGATTGTTTGCCCATGACAATCGAGGCGTTCGGCAAACCCGGTTGCGGGCCCACCGCGGCCAGCAGCGCGCATCCGGCCACCATGACGATCGCCAGCACTGCGCCGGCCATCAGCGACTGCAGCGACGCGCGAATCGGTTCGTTAACGTCGCGGACATCCCTGCCCAGCAGCGCGCATTCGATACGGCGCAGCAGAAATCGATACCCGCTGACCTGCAGTCGCGTGACCCCCGGGTGCATCGGCTTCACGATATTTAGTGGTCACATCTCGCGTCGCCGTCGATCCACAGGGCCGCGGCGCCGAGGGCGCCAGGCGTTCGACAATTTTTGCCATCACTAGCGTTCGTCCCGTGGGCACCATGAACGTCTCACCACCCGACTCACTCAAGGCGTTCGTGGAACAGCAGGTTGCCCAGCGCGGATATTCGAGCACGCCATCGACTACTACCTCGAAAACGCAACGGGGCGACCCGTCCTGTACGTCGAGCGCACCGACCATATCGAGATACTGCGCGATATTGCGCGTCCTGCACAGGGCCGTGACATTCCGGAACTGCTGCGCAATCTCGATCAGGACTAGCAGCCGGAACTACGTGAGCATGACGAAGCGGCGCGGCCCAGCAGCCGGCGACAAGAAGCTGCGCACCGCGGCCGTGGGGCCGCCGAGGTGATCGTTTGCCCAGTTCTCACCTAAAATCGTCTGGTGCCCATTTACCACGTCAGCCGTTGGGTGTCCCGGCGCCCCGCCGCGGTGCTGGCCGCCGGTGTCCTGCTGGTCGTCCCCAGTGCCGTTTCGCGCACCATCCCGTCGGCCCGCGCGGACAACTGCCCGGACGTCGCGGTGACCTTCGCCCGCGGCACCGACGAGCCGGCCGGGCTGGGCCACGTCGGGCAGGCCCTGGTCAACACGCTGCGCCGGAACACCGGCAAGAACATCGACGCCTACGCGGTCAACTACAAGGCAAGCCTGCTGCAGTTGCACGGCGGCGACGGCGCCAACGACGCCATCAAGCACATCAAAGACGTGGCCGACAAGTGCCCCAGCACCCCGCAGGTGCTCGGCGGCTACTCGCAGGGCGCGTCGGTGATCGACATCGTCAGCGGTGTCCCGGTCGGCGGCATCATCTGGGGCAGCGCGCTGCCGGCCCAGTACGCCAACAACGTCATCGCGGTGACCACCTTCGGCAACCCGGCCGACCGCAGCGGCGGACCGATCTCGGCACAGAGCGCGATGTTCGGCGCCAAGGCCATCGACTTCTGCAACCCCGTGGACCCGATCTGTCACGCCGGCCCCGGCAACCAGTGGACCGGCCACACCGAGGGCTACGTACCCATCTACACCAGCCAGGCGGCGAGCTTCATACAGACCAGGCTGCTGGCGGTGCTGCCCCCCACCGCGCCCGCACCACCGCTGGGCGTTCCCCCGGCCTCCGTACCTGGCGCCGGACCCGGGCCTGGACCCGGCCTCGATGGCCACCCCCCGGCGAACGTCGTGGTCGACCAGCCCACGGTGTTTCGCTGACAGACATTCCCCCTGCTAATCGCCAATCGGCGCACTACTATCAGCCCCATGAAGCCGCATCCGATCCCGGGCTCCTTAGCCAGGTTCGCGGTCGCCGGATTGCTCGCCACGGCGTTGATGCTTGTGCCGGCGACGCTGATTCCGGCGGCTCCAGTCTCTCGGGCCTCCTGTCCTGACGTCGAGGTGGTGTTCGCCCGCGGACGACTGGAGTCGCCGGGCGCCGGTGTCCTCGGCAACTCCTTTGTCAGCGCGTTGCGCTCTCGGGTCCATCGCACCGTCAACCTCTACGCGGTGCGCTACCCCGCCGACACCGAGATCGACGTCGGCGCCAACGACATGAGCGCCCACGTCCAGAACACGGTCAACAGCTGCCCTGACACCCACGTGGTATTGGGCGGCTACTCGCTGGGCGCGGCGGTCACCGACGTGGTGATGGCCGCCCCCGGCCCGATATTCGGCTTCACCAATCCATTGCCACCGAGCGCCGAGCCGCACATCGCGGCGGTCGCGCTGTTCGGCAACGGAAGCCAGTGGGTCGGGCCGATCACGAACTTCAACCCGGCCTACAACGACCGGACGATCGAGGAGTGCCACGGCGCCGACCCGATATGCAATCCGGCCGATCCACACACCTGGTCCGACAACTGGCCGCAACACTCGCCGAACTCATATATCGAGGCCGGCATGGTCAGTCAGGCCGCCGACTTTGTTGCCGGCAAGCTCACCTAGCCAATGCACGTACTGTCAACCGAGCCCAAGGGTGCTGTTCTACAACTACCCGGCTGATGTCACCATCACCGACGGCTCCAACCCCGCGTTTGCCGGTAAGACCGTCGACCTGTGCGCGGCCGGCGACCCGATCTGCAGTCAGGGGATTCGCTCTTTGCGTTGGGCGGCGCATCTGCAGAACTCATATATCAGCTCAGGGCTGGTGGATCAGGCCGCAAGTTTCGTTGCCGGCAAGCTGTAGCCGAGGCATCAGTCGCGCGTGCGCAGGTCGCGGGTGATCAACGTCCGCGCCTGCAGTTCGTTCTCGGGCGGGTAACTCACGCCGATCATCGTCAAACCCCGCGCCGGCGCGGCGGCGAAGTCACTGGACCGGCGCGTTGCGGTAAGCAACCCGCTGCACCAGGCGGCGGTGCGCCGGTGTTCGCCGACGGCCAGCAGGGCACCGACCAGCGACCGCACCATCGACCAGCAGAAGGCGTCGGCGGTGACGCATACGGTGATCAGATGACCATCGCGGGTCCAGTCCAGCCGCTGCAGATCGCGAATCGTGGTGGCAGCCTCGCGGTGACGGCAAAATGCAGCAAAATCATGTAGCCCCAACATGTTACGCGACGCTTCCGTCATCGCGTCCGCGTCGAGCAGGCGCGGCCATGCGGTGATGTAGCGGGCCTGATGCGGCTCCGCCCCGTAGGGGGCGGTCGAGAGGCGATAGACGTAGTGGCGGCGCAGTGCCGAGAATCGGGCGTCGAAACCCGCTGGCGCGCGGATGATTCGGCGGATCCGAACGTCGGCGGGCAGCAACCGGCCCAGACGCCGGACCAGCGGCAGGAATTCCGGTTCGGTTGGTCGGGGCGAGCGAGGATAGGCGTTGGGCAGCGCATCCGCCGAGACGTCGACATGGGCGACCTGACCGGTCGCATGGACGCCGGTGTCGGTGCGCCCGGCCGCCCGCAACGGCGCCGGCGTCCGGAACACCGTCGAAAGCGCCTCCTCCAGAACGCCCGCGACCGTGCGCTGACCAGGCTGCGGGGCCCAGCCAGCGAAATCCGTGCCGTCGTAAGCGATATCGAGCCGAAGTCGAACGTGCCCACCATCGGCGTCGATGGCGGGCACGTCATTCAACGGCGAATCGCTAGGACTTGTCAGCGTCGGCGGCCTCGGCTTCCGGCTCAACGGCTTCCGGCTCAGGCATCGTGGTCTCGGCCTCGTGGTCGTGGGCCTCTTGCGCCTCGCCACCGACTGCCGCCTCCGGCTCGACTGCGGCCTGCGGCGCCGCCGCGGCCGCTTCCGGTGCAGCCTCGCGCGCAGCGGCCTTCGAAGCGCCTACCCGGCGCGCACGTTCGGCTTCCGAGGTGACCGTCTTCTCCCGCACCAACTCGATGACCGCCATCGGGGCGTTATCGCCCTTGCGTGCTTCGACCTTGATGATGCGGGTGTAGCCGCCGTCGCGGTCGGCGAAGAACGGCCCGATCTCGGCGAACAGGCTATGCACTATGTCCTTGTCGGGGATTTTCTTGAGCACCTCACGCCGGTTGTGCAGCGTGCCCTTCTTGGCGTGGGTGATCAGCTTCTCGGCGTAGGGCCGCAGTGCCCGAGCCTTGGGCTCGGTGGTCGTGATTCGGCCGTGCTCAAAGAGCGCCGTGGCCAGGTTGGCCAGAATCGCCCTCTGGTGCGAAGACGATCCGCCGATGCGACGACCCTTGGTGGGCTTGGGCATTGCTGACGCTCCTGTCTAGATGTGCTGAGTACTGTTGTCCGGCTCCTCAGCGGGCCGCCCACGGCCCGCATCGTCACCGGACGCGGCTTTAGAGCTGTTCGGTTTCGGCGTAGTCCTGGTCGTCGTAGGCGCCCTCGCCGGACCACGTGCCGGTGGCGACGTCGTAGCCGGCGATCTGCGACGGGTCGAAGCTGGCCGGGCTGTCCTTCAGCGACAAACCCAGCTGGTGCAGCTTGACCTTCACCTCGTCGATGGACTTCTGCCCGAAGTTGCGGATGTCGAGCAGGTCGGACTCGGTGCGCGACACCAGCTCGCCGACGGTGTGCACACCCTCGCGCTTGAGGCAGTTGTACGAACGCACGGTCAGATCCAGGTCGTCGATCGGCAGCGCGAACGACGCGATGTGATCGGCCTCGGCCGGCGACGGCCCGATCTCGATGCCCTCGGCCTCGACGTTGAGTTCGCGTGCCAGACCGAACAATTCGACCAGGGTCTTACCCGCCGACGCCAACGCGTCACGCGGACCGATCGAGCTCTTGGTTTCGACGTCGAGGATCAACTTGTCGAAGTCGGTGCGCTGCTCGACACGGGTGGCGTCCACCTTGTAGGTCACCTTGAGCACCGGCGAGTAAATGGAATCGACGGGGATACGGCCGATTTCGGCGCCCGACGCCTTGTTCTGCACGGCCGGGACGTAGCCGCGGCCACGCTCCACGACCAGCTCGATCTCGAGCTTGCCTTTGTCGTTCAGCGTCGCGATGCGCATCTCGGGGTTGTGCACGATGACACCGGCCGGCGGCACGATGTCACCAGCGGTGACCTCGCCCGGGCCCTGCTTGCGCAGATACATCGTCACCGGCTCGTCTTCTTCCGAGGACACCACCAGGCTCTTGAGGTTCAAGATGATGTCGGTGACGTCTTCCTTGACGCCGGGCACGGTGGTGAACTCGTGCAGCACGCCGTCGATGCGGATGCTGGTGACGGCCGAGCCGGGGATCGACGACAGCAGCGTGCGGCGCAGCGAGTTACCAAGCGTGTAGCCGAATCCCGGCTCCAGCGGCTCGATGACGAACTGCGAACGGTTGTCGTTGATGACCTCTTCGGACAGAGTCGGTCGCTGTGAGATCAGCATGGTGTTTCTTCTTCTCCTTCTCGGCACCCGCTATTTGATGCCGTCAAGACCTGCACCGGCGGTGCAGGAGACCTACTTCGAGTAGTACTCGACGATCAGCTGCTCGGTGAGCGGCACCTCGATCTGTGCCCGCTCGGGCAGTTGGTGGATCAGGATGCGTTGCCGCTCGCCGACCACCTGAAGCCAGCTCGGAATCGGACGGTCGCCGCCGGTCTCACGCGCGATCTGGAACGGCACGGTGTTCACCGAATTGTCCCGCACATCGATGATGTCGTACTGCGACACCCGGTAGCTGGGGACATCGACGTGCACGCCGTTGACCGCGAAGTGGCCGTGGCTGACCAGCTGGCGGGCCATCCGGCGGGTGCGCGCCAGCCCGGCGCGGTAGACGACGTTGTCCAGCCGGCTTTCCAGGATCTGCAGAAGCTCGTCACCGGTCTTGCCGGGACGGCCTGCGGCCTCTGCGTAGTAGCGTCGGAACTGCTTTTCCATGACGCCGTAGGTGAAGCGGGCCTTCTGCTTCTCCTGCAGCTGCAGGAGATACTCGCTCTCCTTGATCCGCGCGCGGCCGTGCTGGCCAGGCGGGTAAGGGCGCTTCTCGAACGCCTGGTCGCCGCCGACGAGGTCGGTGCGCAGCCGACGCGATTTGCGGGTCATCGGTCCGGTGTAACGAGCCATTGTCTGTCCTTCTCCTCGACCTGGCTAGACTCTGCGCCGCTTGGGCGGCCGGCAGCCGTTGTGCGGCTGGGGGGTGACATCAGAGATCGCGCCGACCTCCAGACCGGCGGCCTGCAACGACCGGATCGCGGTCTCGCGGCCCGACCCCGGGCCCTTCACGAACACGTCGACTTTGCGGACGCCGTGCTCCTGCGCTTTGCGGGCGGCGTTCTCGGCGGCCAGCTGGGCGGCGAACGGTGTCGACTTGCGTGAACCTTTGAAGCCGACGTGGCCCGACGATGCCCAGGCGATGACGTTGCCCTGCAGGTCGGTGATCGTCACGATTGTGTTGTTGAAGGTGCTCTTGATGTGGGCGGCGCCGTGCGGGACGTTTTTCTTTTCCCGCCGCCGGGTCTTCTGACCCTTCTTGGGGGTGGCGGCGGCCTTCTTGGCTGGTGGCATGACTTACCTGGCCTTCTTCTTGCCGGCGATCGTGCGCTTCGGGCCCTTACGGGTGCGCGCGTTGGTCTTGGTGCGCTGGCCGCGCACCGGTAGGCCGCGGCGGTGCCGTAAGCCCTGGTAGCAGCCGATCTCAATTTTGCGGCGAATGTCGGCCTGCACCTCACGGCGCAGGTCACCTTCGACCTTCAGATTGGCTTCGATGTAGTCGCGCAGGTGCGTCACCTGATCGTCGCTGAGATCCTTGGTGCGCAGGTCTTTGTCGATCCCGGTGGCGGCCAAAATTTCGTTCGACCGGGTACGGCCAACGCCGTAAATGTAGGTCAACGCGACCTCCATGCGCTTATCGCGCGGCAGGTCCACGCCCACAACTCGAGCCATGGGTGGCATTCCTTCTCGTTCGCGGAGGTCTGATCCCAGTCCGTTCCCGGCTGACTGCTCCGGGGTCCGGCCTCCGTTCCGGACGTCGATGAGCTGGCCCATCTGAAAAGATTCCAGCCGCTCACTGGTGCTGGGAGGTCTGCATTCAGTTGTCGGTGTCTAAGGCGCTCCGATTAGCCCTGGCGCTGTTTGTGGCGCGGATCAGAGCAGAGCACCATGACGCGTCCATGCCGACGGACTATCCTGCACTTGTCGCAGATCGGCTTGACGCTCGGGTTCACCTTCACGGCTGTTTCGATCCTGTTCTTCTCTGTTCGATGGCTTTGTCGCTCGGACTTTTACTTGTAGCGGTACACAATGCGGCCCCGGGACAAGTCGTAGGGAGATAACTCCACCACCACTCGGTCCTCGGGCAAGATGCGGATATAGTGCTGCCGCATCTTGCCGCTGATGTGGGCAAGCACCTTGTGGCCGTTCTCCAGCTCAATGCGGAACATCGCATTTGGCAGCGGCTCGACCACGCGGCCCTCGACCTCTATGGCGCCGTCCTTCTTGGCCATAACTTTTCTTCGAATCCTCGTCTTTGGTTTCGTTGCTGCTTCTACGCCCGGTTCGGCGCAGCGTCGGCTGGCTTTGCGACGTGAGCCGGTGACAGGAAATTCCTAAGACTGGGCACGCAAAAAAACCAGCGCTATGAGGCACTGTCGACCCACGATACCCGCTCATTCCCACTGGCCAAAATCGCTGTGGGCGGAATCGGAACCAGCCGACCCCGCCACGCGGGCGGGCCCCGAGAGGCGCATGCTCAACGCCGAAGCTAGCGCCGCCGGTCCCGACGCCCGGGGCCGCAAACCGGTGATCCTGACCATCGACGACGATCCCGGCGAGTGGCTACAGGACCACGGCATCGACGGCGGCTGAGACATCGCGCCGACGTTGGTCGAAGGCGGCATCGACACCGACTGGCTGGAGCGGATTGCCGCCTTGGTCGGTTCGGATCGTTTGGCCGCGGCTTGACCCCGCAGCAGGCCAAAGAAATCGAGGCCCTGGGCTTTGGCGCGGTCTGGGTAGGCGGTTCGCCACCGGCCGAGTTGGAATGGGTTTGGAATGGGTGGAGCCCATCCTCGAAGCGACCAGCACGCTGCAGGTGGCCACCCGCATCGTCAACATCTGGTCGGCGCCGGCCAAGCCGGTCGCCGAGTCGTTCCACCGGATCGACGAGGCTTACCCCGGCCAGTTCCTGCTGGGTATCGGCGTCGGGCATCGCGAGCGATCAGCGAATACCGCAAGCCCTACGACGCGCTGGTCGCCTACCTCGACCGCCTCGACGACTACGGCGTGCCCGCCGAGCGCAGAGTGGTTGCCGCGCTGGGCCCGCGGGTACTTCTACTTTCGGCGCAGCGCAGCGCCGGAGCGCATCCCTACCTGACCGCGCCGGGGCACACCGCGCAGGCCCGGGAGCTGACCGCTTGACGACAGGAGGGACTTAGATGACCGACGCAGTATCGCTGAAACCCGACCTGGGCCGGTTCGGCGTATGGCTGGCCTACCGCTCGCTGGCCCCCGAGCTGGCCGCCCAAATCGAATCCCTCGGTTATGGCGCCGCCTGGGTCGGCGGATCGCCGGACGCGGAGTTGGAGTGGGTGGATCCGGCTCTGGCGCAGACTAATTCGCTGCAGCTGGCCACCGGAATCGTCAACATCTGGTCGGCGCCGGCACCGGTGGTCGCCAAATCCTATGAGCGCATCGAAAACGCCCATCCGGGAAGGTTTCTGCTGGGCATCGGGGTGGGCCACCGCGAGCACACTTCAGAGTATGTAAAGCCCTACGACGCACTGGTCGCTTACCTCGACCAGCTCGACGGCGCGATGGTGCCGACCAGTCGTCGAGTGCTGGCGGCGCTGGGTCCCAAGGTGCTGAAACTGGCCGCCGAGCGTAGCGCGGGCGCGCACCCGTATCTGACCACGCCGCAGCACACCGCCAAGGCGCGCGAAAAGATGGGCAACTCGGTGTTTCTGGCGCCGGAGCACAAGGTGGTGCTGAGCACCGACGCCGACGAGGCCCGCCGGATTGGCCGCGAGACCGTCGACCATTACCTGGGGCTGAGCAACTATGTGAATAACTGGCTGCGGCTGGGTTTCAGCGAAGACGACGTGCGCAAGCCCGGTAGCGACCGGCTGATCGACGCGGTGGTCGCCTACGGCACACCGGAGGCGATCGCCGCGCGCCTCAACGAGCACCTGCAGGCCGGCGCCGACCACGTCGCGATCCAGGTGCTTGGCGGCTGGACACCGGAGACACTGCTGCCCGCACTGAGCGAGCTGGCCGGGCCGTTGAGGCTGACGCCCACCGGCTGACCGGAGCTCTCCGCTAAGGTGCCCTCATGCGGCTGCTGGTGACCGGCGGCGCTGGTTTCATCGGCGCCAACTTTGTGCACACCACTGTGCGCGAGCACCCGGAGGACACGGTGACGGTGCTCGACGCGGTGACTTATGCCGGCAGCCGCGAATCGCTGGCCCCCGTCGAAAACAACATCCGGCTGGTTCAGGGCGACATCAACGACGCCGAGCTGGTTTCCTGCCTTGTCGCCGAGGCTGACGCGGTGGTGCATTTCGCCGCCGAAACCCACGTCGACAACGCGTTGGCCGATCCGGCCCCGTTTTTGCAGGCCAACGTGATCGGGACGTTCACCATTCTGGAGGCGGTACGGCGGCACGGGGTGCGGCTGCATCACGTCTCCACCGACGAGGTGTACGGCGATCTTGCGCTCGACGATCCGCAGCGATTCACCGAATCCACGCCCTACAACCCGTCGAGTCCGTACTCGTCGACCAAGGCCGCCTCCGACATGCTGGTGCGAGCCTGGGTGCGCTCCTACGACGTGTGTGCGACGATTTCGAACTGCTCCAACAACTATGGGCCGTATCAGCACGTGGAGAAGTTCATTCCCCGCCAGATCACCAACGTGCTGACCGGGCGGCGGCCGAAGCTGTACGGCAAAGGCGCCAACGTCAGAGACTGGGTCCACGTCGAGGACCACAACGATGCGGTCCGGCGAATCCTTACCAGCGGCCAAGCCGGCCGAACCTACTTGATCGGCGCCGAGGGCGAGCGCGACAACCTATCGGTGTTACAGACGCTGCTGCAGCTGATGGGCCAGGATCCCGACGACTTCGACTACGTCGTCGACCGCGCCGGCCACGACCTGCGCTACGCCATCGACCCCACGTCGCTGTGCGACGAACTAGGCTGGGCGCCAAAGCATACCGACTTCACCGAGGGTCTTCGCGCCACCATCGACTGGTACCGGGACAACGAGCCGTGGTGGGGTCCGTTGAAAGCTGCCGTCGAGACCCGTTACCAGCAGTGGGGTCGCTGACATGCGGGCCCGTGAACTCGACATCGCCGGCGCGTGGGAAATCACCCCACAAGTGCATTCCGATTCGCGGGGAATGTTCTTCGAGTGGCTCACCGACCGGGGCTTCACCGGGTTCGCCGGTCATCGGCTGGACGTGCGGCAGGCCAACTGTTCGGTCTCGGCGGCCGGTGTGCTGCGCGGTCTGCATTTTGCTCAGCTGCCACCGAGCCAGGCCAAGTACGTGACCTGTCTTTCCGGGTCGGCGTTCGACGTCGTCGTCGACATCCGGGTTGGTTCACCGACTTTCGGGCAGTGGGACTCAGTTCTGCTCGACGACCGTGACCACAGGTCGGTGTACCTGTCCGAGGGTCTTGCGCACGGATTCCTCGCGCTACAGGATAACTCGACGGTGATGTATTTGTGCTCCGCGGAATACAGCCCGCAACGCGAACACACCATTGCCCCCACCGACGCGGCGCTGGCGATCGACTGGCCGAGCGGACACGAACTACTGTTGTCCGACCGGGACGCCGCAGCGCCCAGCCTCGACGAGGTGCGCGCCGCCGGCCTGTTGCCGAGTTGGGAGGCTACCCGCGCCTTCGTCGGTGGGCTGCGGGCAACGCTTTAAGGCTTAGCTCGACTCGTGCTAACCAGCAAAACCGGATCCGGCTGCCGTGCGGATTCCAGGTCAGCTCCCCACGAATTGCTAGGCGGCGCGGGCTATCGCCAGTTCTTCGTTGGTCGGCACCACCGCAACCGCGGTCTTCGAGTCGTCGGTGGAGATCACCCGCGCGCCGCGGACGCTGGAACGGTTTCGCTCCCGGTCGACGACAATGCCGTAACCGGTCGGGCCGGACAACGAATCTTCACGCACGTTGGCCGCATTCTCGCCGACGCCGGCGGTGAAGGCGAGTTTCGCCGACGGTGACCCGGCATCCGTCTGGGCGCACAACTCCCGAAAGTCGTTGACGCCGCACAGCCCCTTGAGCCCGGAGCCGCGGTTGAGCAGCCAGTCGATCTGCTCCACGTCCGTCCCCACTCGCCGATTCAGGTGCAACAGCACCCCCGGGTCGATGCCGCCGCCGCGGGTACCCATCACCAGACCTTCCAATGGGGCCCCATCGAGGTCTCGACCGCCACACCGCCACGTACCGCCGAAGCCGAGGCCCCGTTGCCGAGGTGCAACACGCTCGTGTTCGACTCGCTCAACTCGCGGCGCAGGAGCCTGCCCGCTTCGCCGGACACGTACTGGTGCGAGGTGCCGTGAAAGCCGCGGCGGCGGACGTCGAACGCGTCGGCGACAGCCTGATCGATGGCGTACGTCGCCGCGGCATCGAGCAGGGCAGAAAAGTGTCGGCTCGCGAAACAGCTCGCCGCCGTGCACCACCCGGTGACCGACCGCCCTGATCCTGGCGCGCCGAGGTCCGGGCCGCACTCCTTGAACATCTGACCCACCAGCTGCATCCCCTGCGCGTGGTCGGCGATGGGGCCGCGATGCTCGAACCGCCGGTCGCCGAAATCGTGTACCACGCGCCCGTCCGGCTCGCCGATCTGCTCCGCCAAACCGGAGGCCACGGCCGTGCCGGCCACCGGGTCCACGAGCTGAAACCTGATCGACGACGATCCCGAGTTGAGCACCAAGACAAGCCCGCTCATCGTTCGCCTCCTTCGGTTGGCGGTGTCTGCAATTGTGAGCCTGCCTGGGCCTGGATCGCGGTGATCGCCACCTGTCGACGATGTCATCCACCAGCGCACCCCGAGACAGATCGTTGATCGGTTTGCCCAGGCCCTGCAGCACCGGACCCACCGCGACCGCCCCGGCGCTGCGCTGCACCGCCGGAGCCGACGCCGTGGCTGCCGCGTGCCGGGGCGCTGGCGATCGACATCCTGCGCCCGGCGCCGCGGTTCTCGCGACGACGATGCTGGCGGCGCTGTAGGTGCCGCTGCGCGGCCGGTGGTGGTGGGTGTGCGTCTCACTTGGCGCTGTCGCGATGCTGTGGACGGCGTTCAACCGGCTGCTGCCGGTTGTCTGCGGGCAAAGCCTCGGGCGGGCCGTTTTCGGCATCGCGGTCATGCACCGAAGCGCCCACGCCGTCGGGCCGTGGCGGCTTTTGCCGCGCACCTGGCGCACCTGCTGGACACCGCCCCGGCGATCGTTGGCTGGCTTTGGCCGTTATGGGACTCCCACCGGCGGACCTTCGCTCACATCCTGCTGCGCACCGAGGCACGCCTCCTGCCGACCCGGCGACCGGATAGCAACCCGCGTCGCGCCGCCGCGGCGGTGATGCTGGCCGCCGCGTTGCTGTGCGCGGCCGGCGCCGCGATCACCGATGCCGTTGTGCGCCGACATGACCGGGCGGTCAGGGATGCCAGTGCAGCGATCGCGGCGCTCGGCCCGCACATGGTCGCGCAGATGCTCAGCTACCGTCCGGAGACCATCCAGGCCGACTTCGACCACGCGTTGTCACTGGCCAGCGACAAAAATCGCGGCGAACTGTCCACCCTGCAGCAGGCAGCGCGGAAGGCGGGCCCGGTGCGCAACGAGTACTGGGCGACCGACAGTTCGGTGCTCAGCGTCACGCCTGACCGTGCCACGATGCTGGTGTTCTTGCGGGGTGAGCGCGGCGCGCCGCCCGACCAGCGTCACCTGGCCGCTTCTGTGAGGGTGAACTTCGTCAAGTCGGGCGGGGCGGGATGGCGTGTCGACGACCTCGCCGTCGTCACCGAACCGCAGACGGCTGGGGACAAACCGTGAGCCCTCGACGCAAACTCGGACCCGGCGAACAGCCGTGGTTCTCGGCGGCGCCGCAGCGGTCACGGCGTCGGGGACTGCCACTCGTGGCGACGCTCACCGCGGCCATCGCTGCGGCGGCGATGACATTATGCGCACGGGAGCTGGAATCGCATGAAACGCAGAGGCTTTCGACTATCACAGACGCCGCGGCGCTGAGCTATGTGCGGGCGTTCATGACGGAATTCACAACACCGGACCCTTTCCGCGCTCACGATTACACAGAGCGCATAGTTGCGCAGGCGACGGGCGATTTCGCCCAGCAGTACCGCCAAAACCAGAACGCGATCCTCGTCCAAGTGGCGGGGGCCGAACCGGCCAAGGGCACCGTCCCCGAGGCCGGCGTCTCCCGACAAAACGACGACGGTAGCGTCGACGTGCTGGCGGCGACGAAGGTCACGTCGAAATCCCCGGACGGCACATTGCAGCTCGAACGAACAAACCGGTGGACGACAACGGCCAAGCAGGAAGGAGACCTGTGGAAAATCAGCGAATTGAGCCCGATGACCTGACCGACACGAACCCCGACCACGACTCCCCCGCTGACGCCGCGACCGACGCCACCGGAACCGACGCGGCGCGAGAGACCGTCGCTGACAGGCGACCCAGAGGACGGCGCGAAGCCTGGTTGGTCGGCGCCGTCGCCACCGAAACAGAGGTCGCGCGCACCGCGGCGGCGGCGATCAGCACGTTGTGGACCTACACGCCCGACACGATCGACACCCTGCCCGACCGCGCCAGTAAATACCTCTGCGGCGACTTCGATGCGCTATACCGCAAATTCCTGCAAGCCGCCATCATGCCCAACAAACAAGCTCAAGTGACCGATAAAACAAATGTCGTCGGGGTGGCTGTGGAATCGCTGAAGGGCAGCGACGCGGACACCTTGGTCCTGACCAACACCACCGCGACCAGCCCGCTGACCAAGAACATCCCGTCGATGAAGGATGAAGTACGTGGCTTACCGTCTGACGATGAATCGACAGGACTCGCGATGGCTGGTGAACAAAATGGCGACCATCAGCTTTTTGGATTTGAGGCAGCGCCGAGCTACCCAAGCTGGTCCACTGCCTGGGCACCGCCATGTTCATGACGCCCGCGCAAGTCGACCACATGCTGCAGACGGATTATCCGAAGATCAACCAGGTGATCGTCAACCTACCGGAACTGACGGCAGGCTGGGACGATATTCCGGGCACCGTGAACCTGCTGCCCACGCGCGGCGGCGGGGTGGCCTTTCTTGCTCCCCTGCTGCTGGTGTTGGGGATCGTGGTGATCGCCTTCGGCACCACGATGGTCGTGGTGACTTGGCGCGGCGTGCCGGAGAACCCGCTGAAATTCGCCTGGATGGTCGTTCCGGTGGTGGTGTCGCGGTGGTTGGACTGGTGCTCGGGCTGAACCTGTTCCCCCGCCTCATCGGCGGGCAGCGGCTGCTCAACGACACCCGCCCAGTGTTCGCGTTGGATCGGGTCCAGGGCGATCGCGCCGGCATCGGCTTGATCTCGGTCGTCGTCGATGCCCTCGGCCCGGCGATATTGCCCGACGGCGGCGTGACTGAGGAGCACCCCAAGCTGCTTGACCACGTGGCCAGCGTGGTCCGAATCCCCATCCAAGACGTCCGGAATCTGGTAATGCTGGATTTCCCCCACGCGGCCGAACTGCTGGACGGGGTGCCGTTCTCGGCTTCCACCGCCGGGGCGTCGAAGCTGGTCGACTATTTGGCCTCGGCCACGCACGTGACGTCGGCCGAGATGTGGCAGACCGTGCAGGCAGATTTCCCGAAGGTTTATCAGGTGGTCACCAACCTGCGGAAAGTCACCGACGGCTGGGCCGATGTGCCCGGCACCGCTAAGCTGACCCGGTTCAACGGTTCACCGGCCAGATCCGTGCCGCAAATCAGGGATTACTTTCGCGACGAATCGCCGAGCCAGCCCTCGGCGGCAGCTGATGCGCCGGTCCCCGCCGATGTCGGCTGACCAAGATAGCGGGATCCCCCTGCGCTCTGACACCGGGAAATACAGCTCGCATCCGAGAGAGGAGAATCGCCATGAGTGATCACGACATGTTGGACGCCGCGCGCACCGCCGGACCGCCGATAGAGGAAGCGGTCCGAATATTCATGCTGCACTCGGAGACTTTCGCCGAAAGCGTCGCCGCCGGTTACCGGGACCCGTTCGCTGGTTACGTCGCCGGCCGCGGAGGTGTGCTGGGCGAGGCATCCGGCGTCACGGTCAGTTCGGTATTTGCGGTGTTCGAACCCACGTTCCTCGCCGCCCTGTGGGAACAAGGCATCGCGGTGCGCGGCGCGTCTGGCGCGGCAGAGCTTTACTGGGGTCAAGTCGCCGGCTTCGCCCGAAGGTATCTGGCAGCCGCCGAGGGGCTGGAGCGCATCGCCGCGCTGGGGGAAGAGATTACGGCGACGACGCCGGCCGCGGGCCTACCGCTGTACGCCGGCTGGCGCACTATGCCGCTGGCCGATGACGCCCCCGCGCGGGCGCTGCAGGTGATGTTCATCCTGCGGGAGCTCTGGGGCGGTGTGCATTTGAACGCCCTCACCATTTCCGGTGTCACCCCCGTAGAAGCACACATGCTCGGCAAGGGATATCAGTACACGAAGATGTTCGGGTGGCCCGAGCCGTTCGCCGACGGCGCGGACAACAAGGACCGCTACGCCGAGGTCGAGCAGACGACCAGCCGCCGGATGGCCGAGATTTTGGCGGCCGCCCTCGACGGTGACGAGGCGGACGAACTTGCCCGATTGAGCGCACGCGCCCTGGCGTCGCTGAAGGCGAGCGTTCCAGGCTGAGCCGAAGTGCGTAACTTGTAACCGAATCTGCGCGAGAGTGCATCCGAGCGACCGCTGAAGGTTGGCATCGGCTTCGTCCGCGCGAACACCACAGCGAGAACGAGATTTTGGCCGGTTGTCCAACGAAGCTAAGCTAGCGGTCTTGGGCGGTGGAGAACCAACCGGTGCACAGGTGGCGCCGTGGCAGGCGTCCCCGAGCGTTTTCGACCGATTCGCTAACGCCGACGCCTAATCTGTTCTCGGTGCCGATGTGGAACTCGGGCATCCCCTATGTCCTGAAACAGTGGATCGACAACGTGACCCAACCCGGCTGGGCGTTCGGTTTCGACCCAGAGCGCGGCTACACCGGACATCACCGGCAAGAAAGCTGCCGTCGTTTACACCAGTGGTGTCTATTCGCCTGGGGTCCCCACCAACTTCGGGTCCGATTTCCATCCACCAACAACGGCGACGCGGAAAAAGCAGCGCCGCTGAAAAGTGCGGAAGACGCCGGCCGTCACTTCTGAATCCGGTGACCTGCCGGCATACGCTCTACCCTGTTAACAGCTGCCGCAACGTGTTCCGGCCGTCGTCGTCGAGCGGCAGCAGCGGTCGGCGCGGATCCCCGACACCGACACCCAGCAAATCCAAACCGGCCTTGACGGTGGTAGCCAGCCCACCCGCGACGATGAACTTCAGCAATGGCTTGAGCTCGTCATAGATCGCCTGCGCCTTTTGCAGATCCCCGGCCCGCACGGCGTCGTAGAGATCGAGACAGGGCTGCGGACGCAAACATGGAGCGGCCGTGCACCATCCGGCCGCCCCGACCCGCAGCGCGTCGAGCACCAGCGGGTTGCTGCCGTTGTAGAACGGCAGCCGACCCTCGCTGAGTTCGGCGATGCGCTGCATTCGCGACAGGTCGCCGGTGGACTCCTTGACCATGGTCAGCCGCTCGATGGTCTCGAACATCCGCACCAGCAGCTCCGGGCTCATGTCGATCCCGCTGGTGGCCGGGTTGTTGTAGGCCATGATCGGAATCCCGATCGCGTCGCCGATGCTGCTGTAGTGCGCGACGATCTCGCGTTCGGCGAGCTTCCAGTAGGACACCGGCAGGATCATCACCGCGTCGGCACCGGCCTTCTCGGCGTAGCAGGCGCGCCGAATTGTCTTGGCGGTGGTCAGATCTGATACTCCGACCACGACGGGCACCCGGCCGTCGACGGCGGCGATCGTGGTGTCGACGACGGTGTCGAACTCGGACTCGTCCAGATAGGCCAACTCGCCGGTGCTGCCCAGCGGGGCGATCGCATGGACGCCGGCGAGCACCAGCCGGTCGACGAGCGCGGTCAGCGCCGCGGTGTCGATGCGGTCGGTCGAATCGAACGGGGTCACCGGGTAGGCGATGATGCCGTGAATCTTCGGCACTGCGGGCTCCTCAGTTGCTCAGTACGTCGGGGTGTCGGACCAGGGCGCGGCGCGCGTAATACGCGAAGTTCGCCCGGCTGCGTTCGCGCCGCAGCGTCCAGTCGTGGGCCTCGCGGGCCAGCCGCTCGGGCAGCTCCTTGATGGCGCCGGCTGCCATGGCGGCCAGTTGCAGCTTGGCCGCGCGTTCGATGAGCACCGCCAGCGAACAGGCCTCCTCGACGCTGGCGCCCGCCACGATCTGGCCGTGGTGCGCCAGCAGGATCGCCTTCTTGTCGCCGAGGGCAGCGCTGATGATCTCGCCCTCCTCGTTGCCGACCGGCACGCCCGGCCACTCGGCCAAAAACGCGCAGTCGTCGTAGAGCGGCGTGGTGTCCATCTGCGACACCACCAGCGGCACCTCCAGCATCGACAGCGCCGCCGCATGAAACGCATGGGTGTGCACGATGCAGGCCACGTCGGGCCGCGCCCGGTAGATCCAGCTGTGGAAGCGGTTGGCGGGGTTAGCCATTCCGTCCCCATCCAGCACGGCCAGGTCCTCGTCGACCAGCAGCAGGTTGGCGTCGGTGATCTCGTCGAACCCCAAGCCCAGCCGCTGGGTGTAGTAGGTCCCGGGCTGTTCGGCGCGGGCGGTGATCTGCCCGGCCAGACCCGAATCATGACCGGCGTCGAACAGCGCACGGCAGGTCAGCGCCAGCTTCTGGCGGGTGGTCAGGTTCGAATCAGCGACGTTGGCGGCCAGACTGTGCTGCGCGCGCCGCATCAAGTCGGCCTTGGAATCGGTGAACGTGGTTGCCATCGACGGCTCCGGTGAATCGTGGGTTAGGACACAGATGGCCATGATAGGAAACTTTGTGTCATCATGCAACCATGACAGCGCTATTGCGTGCGGTGCGCCGGCAACGCGGCTTCACACTGGAGACGCTCGCCGCGCAGACGGGGCTGACCAAGAGCTATCTGTCCAAGATCGAGCGGCGGCAGAGCACACCGTCGATCGCGGTGGCACTCAAACTCGCCCGCGCACTCGACGTCGACGTCGCGCAGCTGTTTTCCGAGGCCACCAACGAGAAGATCGCCGTCGACCGCGCCGTCGACCGCAGCGCCAGTACCGAACGTTACGTGGCCCTCGCGCCGGGAGTGCTGGGAAAGTCGATGTCGCCGTTCGTCGTTCGGCCCAACGGCCAAAACGCTGACGACCCCCGCCCGGCGCATGCCGGACAGGAATTCCTGTTCGTGCATGCCGGGTCCGTCGAGCTGACCTACGGCGATCAGATCGTCACCCTGGCCGCCGGTGACAGCGCCTACTTCGACGCGTCGGTGAGCCACAGCTTGCGTGCGGTCGGCGGCACACCCGCCGACGTCGTTGTCGTCGCTCACCAGGAACCGGACCCGCGGTGAGCTTTTCCGGCACTACCGGGCTTCGGTTCCCCGGAAGTCGCATCGGCCTCGTCGCGCCAGAACTGTGCCGAGCCGTCAGTCACAAGCCGCCTCGGGCGACGTCCTGAGAAGGCGGTTCAGCTTGTGTAGCAGTAGGAGTCGCCGGAGGCGTCGCCTCCCTGCAGTCGAATTTGGTGGACCCGCAGACCGCGGAAATCTTCGCCGTTCGGAAAGAACCGGTTGTCGGGGACCAGACCGCCGGTGGTGGTGTCGGCGTCGGGTTTGGCCAGCCACCCCAACGCCGTCAGGATAGAACACCTCATCCCAGGCGGCGTAGAGCGAACTGGTCACATAGACGCGGCGTCCGTCGCGGCTGATCTCCACCATCTGTGGCCCGCCGCTGAGGGGAAGGCCCGGGGCCGCAGGATGCGGTTCGCGTCGCACGATCCCGCCAAGGCGCAGCGACGCGGTCTCCCGGGGATGGAACGGCTCGCTGACGTCGTACTGCTTGAGTTCGCCAGTCCCCCAACCCGATACATACAGCCAGCGGTCATCGACCGACAAGTCGATGTCGGATACCAGCGGGGGCACGGCGCCGAACGGCTTAAGCGCGGGTGGCAGCTCATCGGCATCGGCCGGCTCGGCGGGGATGCTGATCACCTTGTCGACCGACCACTGGTCATATCGGCACACCCCTGCAGGGATGCGATCGTCATAGTCACAGAGAATGGTGATCCTGTCTCGCCCCGAACTGACCCGCCGAATGCTGGAACGCGGCGACCACCGCAACGTGCAAGCCCTCGAACGCGACGTCCGCGCCTGGATCGCCAACTGGAACATTAACCCAAAACCGTTCGTATGGACCAAGACTGCCGAACAGATCCTTCAGTCCATCCAGCGATTGATGAAACGAATTAAACGGCGCGGGACGCTAGAGACGGCAGCGATTAACGAGGCTGCTGAGCTCCGTTGACATGCGGTTGGGAAGCTGCAGCGGCACAAAATGCGTGGCCGGGAGCTCGACGTATCGGCTCCGTGGTGTCTGCGCGCTGGCCGCCCGCATTCGTTCCGCTGATGTGATCGCGTCCCACGTCCCGGCGATATAGGTGACTGGTATGTCGATCGAGCTCAGGTCCATCGGGGGCTGGTCGCCGACCGCGCGGGCGAGACGCGAATACCAGGGCCAATCGTGATCGGCGAACCGGCGCAGTACTCGAACCAGAGTTTGTCCGTGAATGACGTCGAGGCCGAACGTGGCGACTCCTCGTGTGTCAAACCCATGCTCGGGCGAACCGGGTAATACGTCGCCGAGCCGATTGAGGACCGGCCCGAGGTACCGCATCAAGTGGGATCCCACCCGCCCGGCCCGCGGGCGCAGGAATCGTGGAAGAGGGTGAAGCAAGGCTTCGAAGGTTCCGCCGGGGACGCCGCCGACGGCGAGCACGCCGGCGATCCGCCGTTGCTCGCGCAGGGCTGCCTCAAACGCGATGTTGACACCGGCCGACCAGCCGATGACCACGGCTCGATCGATGCCGTAAGAGTCCATCACGGCGAAGAGATCGTCGGTGTGGTCGGAGATGGTGATCCGCGACTCGTCGGAGGGGCGATCCGACCCGCCGAGACCACGATGGTCCCACGTCACGACCCGATAGGTTTCGGTCTGCCGGTTGATCGTCGGCCAGGCGTCGTGAGGCGTGCCGAGCCCGTTGGAGATCAGCACGGGAACCCCGCGGCCCTCATTGCTCCACGACCGCAGACGAGTCCCGTCAACGGATGTGACCGATCGGTACCCCAACGCCTGCCCTGTCTGATGGTGTGTTAATTATCCTGCAGTCGATGGTAGATCGGCTGGCAGTCGCGGCCCGGGTTGCTTGCACCGCGATTTTTGGTGTCGAACGGGCTCCCTGACGTGCCTGGGACGGAAATAGTGGACAACGTGGCGGCGCCGCATACACGATATCAGCGGAACTTCCAGCCGGATGGTGTGACCGCAAGCAGGCGGAGTCGGGTAACCTGGGCGACATGCCGATTGACGAACCGATGCAGTCATGTAGCGGCAAACTCCCGTCGATAGCCTAATCGGCCGCACGGGTCCGGTTACCGGAAAGTGACGCTACCAACCGGATCCAGCTGACATCGGGCGCCCTACACGTGGAATCGAACGGCGATCCGCTCGGGCGCCTCATCTTGTGCGTACGTGGTTTATCGGCGAATTGCCGATCGTTCGATCCATTCGTGCCCGTACTGGTCGAGGCGGGCCACCACGTCGTCACCATGGACCTACGTGGTCGTGGGCGCAGCGAGATCAGCCCACCCGGTTCGTACGGCTGGGACAGCCACGTCCGCGATCTCCTCGAGATCGCCGATCTCTACGGGGCCGATTCGTTCGACGTGATTGGGCACTCGATGGGTGGCTTCATCGGAATGTCGCTGGCAGCCCAGTGTCCGCGGCGGTGTAGCCGTCTCGTCCTCATCCACGCCGCGGGCGAGCCTGAACCGAGCGCATTGCCGCCCATCACGAAATCCATCAGCAGACTGGGCCGGACATATCCGTCGGCACCAGATGTGCTGTCACACATGCGGGCCGCCGGCGCCATGACTCCGTGGGACGAATCCTGGGACAGCTACTTCGCGTGGGAGCTGGAACCGGTCGGCGACACCGTCCGGACTCGGACCGACTTGGCCGCGGCGGGCGAGGACAGCGCCTACGCATCGACGCAGGACGTTTATGGGATGTGGCCGCAGCTGCGCTGCCCCGTCCTGTTGGTCCGAGCCAGCAAAGGCCCATGGTCCCAGGCGGCGGCCTGGTGGTTTCACGGGCTGACGCCGAACGGTTCGCCGCAGAGGTCCGCTACGCCAGGGTGGTTGACGTCGACGCCGATCACTACTTCATATTGATCAGCCCTCCGGCGATCGGCGCCGTCGAACGATTCTTGACAACCGGGAGGCGGCATTCACCAAGAGCGGGTTCTCTGTGCGAGCCGACCACAGGCCGCCCTGCAGCGTGGCAGGATCGGTGTGCCGTTGCAGCCTAGACGCCAATCACCTTGTGCGCCAAGCATTCCAGATGTGACTGACACTTTTTCGCCTAGTGGGCCGTGGATCCTGGCGAATGGCGGCCCACCCCAGGCCGACGGCGACCAACACGGCGAGCGCGGCCAGCAACGGCCACGCACCCAGGGCGTCGACGCTGTGCGCCAGCCAACTTTGCGCCGCGCGGACAGTTTTGATAATTGGGTCCTCGGGGCTGGCGTGGGCGAAGTACAGCCGGATCTCGTAGTAACCGTAGTAAGTCACGTAGAGCCCGGTCAGCAATATGATGCTGCCGGCAATCCGGCCTACGTGCGGCAGGATTCGCCGCAACGCGCCAGTGGCCGTGGATCCGGCCAGGGCCACCGCGAGGGCGGCCACCCCAACGGTGAGGCTCATCCCGGCCGCATAGGCAACGAAGGCCAGGACGCCCGTGAGCGCCGATCCTTGCTTGAACGTCGTGCCGATCACCGCGAGAAACGGCCCGACCGTGCAGGACAGCGACGCGATCGCATAGCCGACGCCGTAACCGTACATCGACGGCAGCTGCGCGGTTGGCGCCCCGACCGACGCCTTCGGCAGGATGACGCTGATGTCTTTACCGGCCAGCAGCCATACCGCCATCACCACCAGCAGGACTCCGACGGCCACGGTGGCGAACGGCAGATACTTTTGCACCGAGGCGATCAGCGGTGAGATCACCAAGCCGAAAACACCGAACACGGTGACGAATCCGGCGGACATGGCCACCGTCGCCAGGCCCGCCCGGGCCAGCGCCGCCGACCGCGACGACTCCGCGTCACCGCCGGCGATCACCAGCCCCAGATAGCCCGGCAGGAACGCGAAGCCACACGGATTCAGCGCCGCCACCAGGCCGGCGCCCAGCGCGAAGCCGAGCGCCCCGGTGTCGATCACGGGCTGGTCAACGCCGTTACCCGCCGATTCAGGTCGGACTCAGCCAGCTCGGACTTGACCACGTCGATGCCGCCGCTCGGTCGGACGAACGCGAACGCGGGCTGTTCGACGACCCCGAATTTCATCCAGATCGATCCGGTCGTGTCGGCCAGCTGGGTGAATCCCTTCACCGGGTACTTGTCGACGAACTCCTTCATGGCGGCCACCTTGTCCTGCCCCGCCACGCCGACGAAGGTCACGGCCGGATGAGACGCAGCGGCCTGGCCGACCATGGCGGCTTCGCTTTGGCACGTCGAGCACCAAGGCGTCCAGAACCACAACACCGCGGGTTTGCCCACCAGACTCGCTCCCTGAAACGCCTGCCCATCGAGCGTTTTCGCGGTGAATTGCAGCTGAGCCGGAACGGCGCGGTCAGCGCCACCACCCGCTGCTCCTACGTGCGCCGGGCCAGCGGGCTGCGAGGCTACAGAGTGCCCACCGCACCCCGCGACGAGCACTGCGGCGGCCACCACACCGGCCGCCAAGCTGGAATACTTCATGCTGATCCTTTTACTCTCGGCACGACGATGGACGGCCACCCGACGGGCGGTGAGACGCCTGCCATCGCATTGTGTAGCCAACGAAAGTTGCGGTCCGCCGTTCAGCGGTCAGTCTCCGCGTGAAGGTTCAGGATTTCGACCGCCAAGTCGCGCATCTGGGCCTTGCGAACCTTACCACTAACCGTCGTCGGGAACTCGTCGACTACGTGCGCGTAACGCGGGATCTTGTAGTGCGCCACCTTCCCTGTGCAGAAGGTCCGCAGGTCCTCGGCGGTGAGTGGTTCGGCACCCTCTCGCATGCGAATCCACGCCATGATCTCCTCGCCGTACCTGCGGTCCGGAACGCCGATCACCTGGACGTCCAAGATGTCTGGATGGGTGGAAAGGAACTCCTCGATTTCGCGCGGGAAGATGTTTTCCCCGCCGCGGATCACGGTGTCTTTGATCCGGCCGACGATGCTAACGTAGCCCTCCTCGTCCATGACGGCCAGGTCGCCTGTGTGCATCCAGCGCGCGGCGTCGATCACCTCGGCGGTCCAGTCGGGCCTCTCCCAGTAGCCCAGCATCACCGAGTATCCGCGGGTGCACAGTTCGCCCGGCGTACCGCGCGGTACGGTTACTCCCGCGTTCGGTTCGACGATCTTGATTTCCAGGTGCGGGTGTACCCGACCCACGGTGGACACCCGCCGCTCGATCGAGTCGTCCGCAGTGGTTTGCGTCGACACCGGCGACGTTTCGGTCATGCCGTAACAGATCGTCACCTCCCCGACGCCCATCCGGTCCATGACCTGCTTCATCACCTCCACCGGGCATGGTGAGCCTGCCATGATTCCGGTGCGCAGGCTGGTCAGATCGAAGTCGTCGAACGACGGCTCGGCCAGTTCGGCGATGAACATCGTCGGCACCCCGTAAAGCGAGGTGCAGCGCTCGGCATGCACGGCTTCCAGCGTGGCCTTCGGCGCGAACAACGGCGCCGGGATCACCATGCACGCGCCGTGGCTGGTGGCCGCGAGATTAGCCAAAACCATACCGAAGCAGTGGTAGAAGGGCACGGGAATGCAGATCCGGTCGGCCTCGGTATAGCCGCACCGTTCACCGACGAAGAACCCGTTGTTGAGGATGCTGTGGTGACTAAGCGTGGCGCCTTTCGGGAACCCGGTGGTACCCGACGTGTACTGGATGTTGATGGGATCGTCGAAAGTCAACGTCGCCCCGACGCGCTCCAGCTGTCGCGGATCGGCCCGCCGGCCAGCGTCGAGCAGCGCATGCCAGTCCTCACCGCCGAGCAGCACGACTTCGTCGAGGGCCTCACATCGCGGCCGGACCTCGTCGATCATCTCGGCGTAGTCGGAGGTCTTGACCTTCTCGGCCGCGATCAGCATGGTGACACCGGCCTGGTTGAGGACGTACTCCAACTCGTGGGCACGGTAAGCGGGGTTGATATTGACCAGAATGGCCCCGATCTTTGCGGTCGCGTATTGGACGAAGGTCCATTCCGCGCAGTTAGGCGCCCAAATGGCCACCCGGTGTCCCTTGGCGATCCCGACCTCCAGCAGGCTCAACGCGAGCGCGTCGACCTCGGCGGCGAATTTCCGATAGGTCCAGCGCCGGCCGGTGTGGTGCTCAACGAGCGCCTCGCGGTCGGCGAACCGCCGCACGGTGCGGTCAAGGTTGTGGCCGATCGTGTCGCCAAGCAGCGGAACATCCGCGAGGCCCGACGCGTAGCTCAGGTTATTCGGCGTGAGTGATGACATCCCGGATGTTCCTCCCGTCCCGCAAGTCCTGGTAGCCCTCGTTCACCTGCTCGATGGTGTACCTCGTGGTGACGAGTTCGTCCAGCGTGAGCTGGCCGGCGTCGTAGGGCCGCAGCAGCCTGACGATGTTGTACTGCGGATTGGCCGACCCGAAGAGGATGCCCTTGATCGTCTTTTCGTAGAGCGTCATCACGCAGCCGGAGACGTGCACAGTCAGTTTCTCGGGATTCGCGAGGCCGGCGATCACTACCGTGCCGCCCTTGCCGATGGCGTTGAAGGCGTCGGTGACCACCTGCTCGCCGACGGTGCCCACCGTGATGATGACCTGGTCGGCCATTGGACCCCCAGGTCAGCTCGGAAACCTTTTCCGCGAACCTCCGCGGCGGTCGCCAAGGCGTGTGTCGCGCCGAAAGCCACTGCCGCGTCGCGCTTGAACTCGAGGGGATCGACCGCGATCACGTATTTTGGCCCCGCGTGCTTTGCCGCCTGGAGCGACCGGTCGCGCAGTACCGACAGGTTCCGCGATTCGGGATGAAGCTGCACACCACATGGTCGCCCGGCTTGACCTTCGTGACGCCGGCGCCGACGTCCTCGATGATCCCGGTGCCCTCGTGGCCACCCACAATCGGGAACCGGGGCGGCAAGTCACCGTCGGTGAGGTGCAGGTCAAAATGAGGCATGTGATGCACTAGTCGGTTACGGTGCCAGTGTGAGCGCTGGCCGCTACCGCGAACTGCTGGACCAGCTGAGGCCCGGCCGCGACCTGGATTGGCACGAGCTGATCCGCGACGCCAAACCCGTCGATCCGGTGCCAGTGGCGGCCACCGACCCGCTCTACGTCCTCCAGTGGGGCAGACCGAAGGCACTGTTGAGCGACTCTCTGGGTGAAGCGCACCCGCAAGTGGCGGTTAGAGCGCAACGAGACAAAACGAAGCAACTGCACCTACGAACTGAAGGCCGGCGATGACCCGCACACCCGAGGAAGTATTTGCCCACCACGCCCGAGCGCTCGGTGCGGGCGATCTTGACGACATCCTCACCGACTACCACGACGACGCGGTGTTCATCTCACCCGCTGGTGTGCTGCGCGGTAAGGACGGCATTCGCTCGGCGTTCACCCAGCTGCTCAGCGATGTGCCGCAAGCCGTTTGGGAGCTGAAGACCCAGACCTACGAGGGCGACGTGCTCTTTCTGGAGTGGGCTGCCGATTCGGCAATGTCGCGTGTGGACGACGGCGTTGACACGTTTGTGTTTCGCGACGGGTTGATCTGGGTTCAAACCGTCCGGTACACCTCTCGCGCTAAAGCATAAGAGAGCATCGGGACGGCGATTGCTACGGCCTCAGGTCGTTGTCGCAGCAGCGCCACTCGAATTCCTAGCTGATTCAAGCGCTTTAAAACTCCGTAACCGTAGGCTGTTACTGACTACGAAGAACGACGAAAACGCCATCGCGGCACCGGCCAGCATGGGGTTCAAGAGGCCGGCGGCCGCGAGCGGCAACGCCACGACGTTATAGGCGAAGGCCCAGAACAGGTTGCCCTTGATCGTCGCCAATGTCTTACGCGACAACCGAATGGCGTCGGGGACGGCGCGCAGGTCACCACGGACCAGAGTCAGATCGCTGGCCTCGATCGCGACGTCGGTCCCGGTGCCCATCGCCAGACCGAGATCCGCCTGCACCAATGCGGCCGCGTCGTTGACGCCGTCGCCGACCGCGGCCACCACCTTGCCATGCGCCTGCAGCCGCTTGATGGTCTCCACCTTCTCTTGCGGCAACACCTCCGCGATGACCTGATCGATGCCGACCTGCCGGGCGATCGTGCGCGCCGTGGCCGCGTTGTCGCCGGTCAGCATGATCGGCGACAAGCCCAGCGCACGCAGCTCGCGGACCGCCGCGGCCGATGTCGGCCTCACGGTGCCCCTGACAACCAACACACCGCAGACTTTGCCATCCACCGCGACGCCGACAGCCGTGTCGCCGTCGGCGTTGGCCCGGTGCACGGCCCGCACGAGTTCATCGGGTAGCTGCTGGGACCGCTCGGCGAGAAGGCGCTGCCGGCCCACGAGCACCTGGTGGCCACCGACAACGCCCTGCACCCCGAGCCCCGCCAAGTTGGTGAAACCGTCGACACCCGGCAGCTCGCCCACCTTCTCGCGGGCGGCCTTGACGATGGCCCTGGCAATCGGGTGCTCGGAGGCGTGCTCGACCGCACCGGCTAGCAGTAGCACGTCATGCGGCTGTTCATCGTTGGCGGTGACCACGGCGAGCACGGTCTTCGTGCCCGTCGTGAGCGTGCCCGTCTTGTCGAGGACAACCGTGTCGATGCGCCGGGCGGATTCGAGGATCTCGGGCCCTTTGATCAGGATGCCCAGTTGCGCGCCGCGACCGGTGCCGACCAAGAGCGCCATCGGCGTGGCCAGGCCAAGCGCACACGGGCAGGCGACAATCAGCACGGCCACTGCAGCGCTGAACGCCGTCGAAAACGATCCGCTGGTGGCGATCCAAAATGCCAGTGTCGCCGCCGACAGCGCGATGACGACCGGCACAAAGACCCCCGAGACCTTGTCGGCCAGCCTTTGGGCCGGCGCCTTGCCAGTCTGTGCGCGCTCGACCAGCTTTGCGATCTGCGCCAATTCAGTGTCGGAACCGATCCGATTGGCGCGCACCACGATTCGGCCGCCGACGTTCACCGTGGCACCGATCACCTGTTCGCCGGGACCGACCTCCACGGGAACCGATTCTCCGGTGAGCATCGACGCGTCGACCGCGGACGAGCCCTCGATCACGACACCGTCGGTGGCGATTTTCTCACCCGGGCGCACCACGAATTCGTCATCGACAGCTAGGCTGTCTATCGGGACGCGTTGTTCCACACCGTTTTTCCGCACCGCCACATCCTTAGCGCCGAGTTCCAGCAGCGCCCGTAGCGCCGCCCCCGCCCGCCGCTTGGCGCGGGCCTCGAAGTAGCGGCCCGCGAGGACGAATGTGGTGACGCCCGCGGCCGCTTCGAGGTAAATGCTGCCCGTACCGTCGGTGTGGCAGACGGCGAAGTCGAACGAATGCTTGACGCCCGGCAGTCCGGCCGTGCCCCAGAACAGCGCATAGACCGACCAGCCGAACGCCGCAAGGGTTCCCATCGAGATCAAGTTGTCCATCGTCGCGGTGCCGTGACGCAGGTTCGCCCATGCCGCTTTGTGGAACGGCAACCCGGCCCATCCCACGACAGGCGCGGCCAGTATCAGGGACAACCACTGCCAGTTGGTGAACTGCAGCGCAGGGGTCATCGCCATCGCGATCACGGGGGCCGAGAGCAGCGCCGACACCAGAAACCGTCGGCGCAGCGCAGCCGTTGGACCAGACTCGGCCGAGGACCTGGCCTCGTCGCGCGGCAGCGGGCTGAGCTGGGGAAGTTCAGCTTTGTAGCCGGCTTCTCCGACGGTGGCCACCAGTTGCTCGGGTGTAACAGCGCCAGTGTATGTGACGTTGGCTTTCGAGGTTGCGAAGTTAACGGACGCCGTGACGCCGTCGATGCCGTTAAGCCGCTTCTCTAATCGGGCCGCGCACGAGGCGCACGACATTCCGTCGACGAGTATCTGCACTTCGCGGCTGGATGTGTTGGTGCTGAGGTTCATGGGGCGTTTCCGTCCGCGGACTTCGCCTGATTGGTTGGAACGTGAGCTTCGCCCGCCCCTTTCGGCAGTTTCGCGCCTCCGGTCGGCGGAGGGTTGCCAACGCGATCGACCGGTGCTCGCCTGTGCGGCGTTCCGGTCACGGTCGGCGTCGGGCGGGCGTTCGCCGTCGGCTCTGACGGGCACTGGTGCTCACATCTCCCTTCCGGCGCGCGGCGACGCACTTCGTGCAAATGACGTTCAGCGTGTCAGCGTCACGTATCCGGTTCTCCCCTGCTACCATATGCCGTCCCGCAGCACCCCAAAGTTCCCGACCAACTCCAGGCGTCTTTAGGCGGGTGGCGTTTTTCGGTGGGTGGTGTTTTGCAGTCCTTCGTCCGGCACGGATCGCAAAATTCGTTACTTGATTTGCCTCACTGGGCTTGACCCCGTCTGCTGGACACACGGTCAGGCGGCTTGTGCCGTATGACTAAATCGGTTCTCGAACCGGCCGGCGCGAATCATACCTAACCGGGGCTTCGCCCCAGCCCGACGAGGCATGTCGTTGGTCACTGTTGGTTTGGGGGCTGCGGTCGGCGGGTGAAGACCGTGACCGACGGACCGGCCCGGTGGATGAACCGTCATAACGGTTGGTTGGCCGACTGGCCGTCCCATCTCCGTCCGGAGCCCATCATAAGGCGGTGCACCGGTTCGCCCGCGACCACGGGCTGCCCCGGGGGGATTTCGTCACGGGGCAACGCAAAGACGACATCGCCCACGAGCACTTGGCCCGGTTCACCGGTAGCGAGGGGGTGCTGTTCGTCGGGCGGCGCGCAGGAGAAGACCAAGCTGTTTCGCACCGAGAAACGCCGCGGCGCCCACGGTGATGCCTACCCGTGGATCGTGGCGTCCATAGGGAAGCGGTAGTCCGCGGCCCGGTCGCTCGCGGTGAATGGATGCGGCAGGATGGCCAGCCACTTGCGCAGCAGCGTGTCGATCTGGTCTTCGTCGAGATGATCGCAGATCGCTTGCAGCGCGGCCGGGTCCTCGACGGTGGCGAACCCGTTGTCCAGCGCGGTGAATCCGATCCCGGCCTTGGCGGCTTGACGCTGGCGACGCACCGGAATAGGTCAGGCACGTCGCTTTCTTGCACTCGGCATGGGTGAGTGCTAAGAATGACATTGGCACTCGCGACCAGTGAGTGCTAGGTCGGGACGGTGAGGCAGGGGCCGCGTCAGCGGGCACAACCCCAGCCGTCCGTCGCGGGCACTGCGCCCGGCCACAGACGTGTCATCCCCAATCGGAGGAATCACTTCGCAATGGCCAAGACAATTGCGTACAACGAAGAGGCCCGCCGCGGCCTGGAGCGGGGCCTGAACGCCCTCGCCGACGCGGTGCGGGTGACGTTGGGTCCCAAGGGCCGCAACGTCGTCCTGGAAAAGAAGTGGGGCGCTCCCACGATCACCAACGACGGCGTGTCCATCGCCAAGGAGATCGAGCTGGAGGACCCGCACGAGAAGATCGGCGCTGAGCTGGTCAAGGAAGTCGCCAAGAAGACCGACGACGTCGCCGGCGACGGCACCACCACGGCCACCGTGCTGGCCCAGGCGCTGGTCAGGGAGGGCCTGCGCAACGTCGCGGCCGGCGCCAACCCGCTCGCCTTGAAGCGCGGCATCGAGAAGGCCGTCGAGAAGATCACCGAGACGCTGCTCAAGGGCGCCAAGGAGGTCGACACCAAGGAGCAGATCGCGGCCACCGCGGCCATCTCGGCGGGCGATCAGTCGATCGGCGACCTGATCGCCGAGGCGATGGACAAGGTCGGCAACGAGGGCGTCATCACCGTCGAGGAGTCCAACACCTTCGGCCTGCAGCTCGAGCTCACCGAGGGCATGCGCTTCGACAAGGGCTACATCTCGGGCTATTTCGTCACCGACCCCGAGCGTCAGGAAGCTGTCCTGGAGGATCCCTACATCCTGCTGGTCAGCTCCAAGGTGTCGACGGTCAAGGACCTGCTTCCGCTGCTGGAGAAGGTCATCCAGGGCGGCAAGCCGCTGCTGATCATCGCCGAGGACGTCGAGGGCGAGGCTTTGAGCACCCTGGTCGTCAACAAGATCCGCGGCACCTTCAAGTCGGTGGCGGTCAAGGCCCCCGGCTTCGGTGACCGCCGCAAGGCGATGCTGCAGGACCTGGCGATCCTCACCGGCGGCCAGGTGATCAGCGAAGAGGTCGGCCTCGCCCTGGAGACCGCGGACCTCTCGCTGCTGGGCAGGGCCCGCAAGGTCGTCGTCACCAAGGACGAGACCACGATCGTCGAGGGCGCCGGGGACACCGACGCCATCGCCGGGCGGGTGACCCAGATCCGCCAGGAGATCGAGAGCAGCGACTCCGACTACGACCGCGAGAAGCTGCAGGAGCGGCTGGCCAAGCTGGCCGGCGGTGTTGCGGTGATCAAGGCCGGCGCGGCCACCGAGGTGGAGCTCAAGGAGCGCAAGCACCGCATCGAGGACGCGGTGCGCAACGCCAAGGCCGCCATCGAGGAGGGCATCGTCCCCGGCGGCGGCGTCGCGCTGCTGCAGGCGGCCCCGGTCCTCAACGAGCTCAAACTGAGCGGTGACGAGGCCACCGGCGCCAACATCGTCCGCGTGGCGCTGGAGGCTCCGCTGAAGCAGATCGCCTTCAACTCCGGGCTGGAGCCCGGCGTGGTCGCCGAGAAGGTGCGCAACTTGCCCGCAGGTCACGGCCTCAACGCGCAGACCGGCGAGTACGAGGACCTGCTGAAGGCCGGCGTTGCCGACCCGGTCAAGGTGACCCGTTCGGCGCTGCAGAACGCGGCGTCCATCGCGGCCCTGTTCCTGACCACCGAGGCCGTCGTCGCCGACAAGCCGGAGAAGGCCGGGGTTTCCGTCCCCGACCCGAACGCCGGCATGGGCAGCATGGACTTCTGAGTCCGCTTGCCCGAAGAGCCCGGTCCCCGAGTGGGGCCGGGCTTTTCCTTTCGCTTTCCGGCTGTTGTACTGGACGTTCAAACTGTCGGGACGAAGGGGGCGGCAAGAATGCGAGCATCCGCGATGTGCTTACGGTGCAGAGTCTTGGGCGTGGTCGCCGGCAGCGCTCTTGCCGTTGCGGCGGGGGTCCTCGCGCCGTCGCCGATCGCCGGCGCCGGGCCCGCGCCGTGCGCGGCAAGCGGGTCGGCTGCCACAGCCAGCGGCGTGCTGAACGCGGCAAGCGGATTCCTCGACGCTCATCCGGATGCCAACAACGTGCTCGCCGCGGCAATCAGCCGGCCACCGGCCAAAGCGCGGTCGTCGGCAACGCCGGATCAGCTGGCCGCACTCTTCGACGCGCTGTCGAGCTGAGTCATCTGTCTGTCAGGGACCAAGACCTCTACTACTACGCTGACAGCCCGAGGGAATTCAGCAGCGCCCCGCGCTCAACAGCCCTAACCCCCCGAGGCTAGCTTCAGCACCGGAGCCGGGTGGCCCCCGGCCGGGGCGGACCCGCGTCGAGCAGGCGGTCGTAAGCCTCCTCCATCGGGTCCACCCCTTTGACCCGCGCCCGGGCTCCGATGCTGTCCGCCGGATCGGGCTCGTAGTTGGGGTTGTCGTCCAGCGGGAAGATCCAGTCCCACATCTGCGTCACGTACAGCATCGGACGCCCAACCCCGGGCTCGTCGGCCAGGATGCGGACGCGGACTTCGGGCTTGCGCATCTCGGCCACCCGTTCGGCCAGCGGCAGATGGGAGATCTCGCGGTAGCTGGGATAGAGGACGAACGGGTTGGCGCTCAACTGCAACCCGATGATCAGGCCGATCGGGCGCGGCAGCAGCTGCGCGGTGAATTGTGCGCCGCCAGCCCGCGCATTTGTGTTGGCCTTCTCGATCATCGCGATCGCGTCTTCCCATGTCGGGTCGCCGGCATTGGCGACGACGAAGGTAAAGGTCAAAGGCAGTCCGACATCCTCGGCGACGTCGAACATCGTTTGCAGCACCAGCCTGGTAGCCGCCGCCGGGATGTCGGACACGAACTGCAATAGGCGCCCGCCGCCGTCGACCACGCCGCGGGCGATCTCTTCAATCTCTTCACGGGCGGCGCCGTAGCTCGGAATGCGGCGAGTAGACCGCCACGTCGATGTCACGCCTGCCTTTTTCCAGGGCCTCGAGGTATTCGGGGAAGGTTTCCCAAGCCCACGGCAAACCGTCGGCATCACGACACCGGGAATGTCCTCGACGCCGGCCATCACGTCGACCAGCACGTCGTGATCGGATTGGCGGCACGGCGCGAAGCCGACACCGCAATTGCCCATTAACGCGGTGGTCACCCCGTGCGCCGACGACGGGGTCAGGCGCTCCAACCAGATGGACTGGCCGTCGTAGTGGGTGTGCAGCTCGACAAAACCCGAGGTGACCAGCAGCCCGGTCGCGTCGATCTCCCGCGCGGCGCGCTCGCCATCGAGGTGACCGACGGCCGCGATGACGCCGTCTCGCACCGCGACGTCGCCGACGTGCGGCTCGCCTCCGAGCCCGTCGACGATGGCGCCGTGCGAGGCGTCCCGGGAACGGAACTGTTGGTAGGGGTCTGCCCGTCTGGTACCTTTGTGACCGCTGCCATAGTGCAAGTCCATATGCCAAACACCCTGGAGGTAAATCATGCACGACCCAGACGCCACCCAAGCCGCCGTCACCGCGGAGCAGCTGATTTCCGAGACGCTGGTCGAGGAGCTGTCCATCGACGGTATGTGCGGCGTCTACTGATGGCGTTCGACTTGGACGAACGATGGCGTCTGCATCCCCAGGCGGCGTTGCGGCCAGAACCGTTCGGGGCGCTGTTATATCACTTCGGGACCAGAAAGCTTTCCTTCCTGAAAAATCGCGTGATCGTTGACATCGTGCGCTCACTGCCCGAGCATGCGAGCGTCCGCGCAGCGCTGAGCGCGGCCGGGGTTGAGGACCCCGACGCGTACGCGGAAGCGCTGGAAACGCTGGCCGATTCACAGACGTTGGTGCGGATATCGTGACCGCGGTGTTGCCTAACCGGCTCGTGGATCAGTTTGAGCTTGGGCTGGACGCGCCCATTTGCCTTACGTGGGAGCTGACCTACGCCTGCAACCTGTCGTGCGTGCACTGCCTGTCATCGTCGGGGCGACGTGATCCGCGTGAACTCAGCACCGAACAGTGCAAGGCCGTCATCGATGAACTCGAGCGGATGCAGATTTTCTACGTAAACATCGGTGGTGGTGAGCCGACGGTGCGTGGCGATTTCTGGGACCTGGTCGAGTACGCGACCGCGCATCATGTTGGCGTGAAGTTTTCCACCAACGGCGTCCGGATCACTCCGGCGGTGGCGGTGAAGCTGGCCGCCTCGGACTACGTGGACGTGCAGATCTCGCTTGACGGCGCCACCGCAGAGGTCAACGACGCTGTGCGCGGCGAGGGTTCGTTCGCGATGGCCATCCGTGCGTTGGAGAACCTGTCCGCGGCCGGCTTCGGCGACGCCAAAATTTCGGTTGTGGCGACTCGCCACAACATCGACCAGCTCGACGACTTCAAGGCATTGGCGGACGGTTACGGCGCCACACTGCGCATTACCCGGCTGCGCCCGTCGGGACGCGGCGCCGATGTCTGGGAGGACCTGCACCCGAGGGCCGAACAGCAACGCGCGCTCTACGACTGGCTGGTGGCGCACGGTGAAGGAGTGCTGACGGGCGACTCATTTTTCCATCTGGCCGCCTACGGCGCGGCGCTGCCCGGGCTGAATCTGTGCGGCGCCGGACGCGTGGTGTGCCTGATCGATCCGGTCGGTGACGTCTACGCCTGCCCATTCGCCATCCACGAGCAGTTCCTGGCCGGCAACGTCCTGGACGACGGCGGGTTCGCCGCGGTCTGGCGCAGCTCGGAGCTGTTCCGTGAGTTGCGTGCGCCCTCCACCGGCGGGGCATGCGCGAAGTGCGGGCACTTCGATGCTTGCCGCGGTGGCTGCATGGCGGCGAAGTTTTTCACAGGCCTGCCGCTAGACGGCCCGGACCCGGAATGCGTGCGAGGCCTTGGCGAGCCGGCACTCGCCGCCGACCGTGTCGTGCCCAAACCCGGGGCCGACCATTCCCGTCCCATACCGCTGACAGTGGTCACGCGGCCACCGAAACGAGCCTGCGACAGCGATCCGCTGACCGGTCGCGGCTGAGAGGTATTCATCATGGCGAAATCAAGCTGGTTCGAGACCGTTGCGGAGGCTCAGCGTCGTGCGGCAAAAACGCTACCCAAGAGTGTTTACAGCGCTCTGGTTGCGGGATCCGAGCGGGGCACGACTGTCGGGGACAACGTCGCCGCGTTCGCGGAACTAGGGTTCGCGCCGCACGCCGCTGGATTGTCCGGCAAGCGTGACCTGGGCACCACCGTACTGGGACAACCGATCTCGCTGCCGGTGTTCATCTCGCCCACCGGGGTGCAGGCCGTACACCCGGACGGGGAAGTCGCCGTCGCGCGGGCTGCCGCGGCCCGGGGCACGGCGATGAGCCTGAGTTCGTTCGCCAGCAAGTCCATCGAAGAGGTCGCCGCGGCTAACCCGCAGACGTTTTTCCAGATGTACTGGACCGGTGGCCGCGACAAGATGGAGGCCAGGATGGAACGCGCGCGGGCGGCGGGCGCCGTGGGCGTGATCTTGACCTCGGACTGGACATTTTCCAGCGGCCGAGACTGGGGTAGCCCGAAAATCCCGGAAAAGATGGACCTCAAGGCGATGCTGCGGTTAGCTCCGGAATGCATCACCCGGCCGCGGTGGCTACTCCAATTCGCCAAAACCGCCAAGGTTCCCGACCTGACCGCGCCCAACCTAGCCGACGGCGGCGGCCCGGCACCGACGTTCTTCGGCGCCTACGGCGAGTGGATGCAAACGCCGCTGCCGACCTGGGATGACGTCGCGTGGCTGCGCGAACAATGGGGTGGCCCATTCATGCTCAAAGGCGTGATACGTGTCGACGACGCACGCCGCGCCGTCGACGCCGGTGTCACCGCGATCTCGGTGTCCAACCACGGCGGCAACAACCTCGACGGCACCCCGGCTTCGATCCGGGCGCTGCCGGCGATCGCCGACGCGGTCGGCGGCCAGGTCGAAATCGTGTTGGACGGCGGAGTCCGGCGCGGCAGCGATACGGTCAAGGCGCTCGCGCTTGGCGCGCGGGCGACGATGATTGGACGCGCGTACCTTTGGGGACTGGCCGCCGGCGGGCAGGACGGGGTGGAAAATGTGCTCGACATCATGCGCGGCGGTATAGACTCGGCTCTACTGGGTCTCGGTCATTCCTCGGTACACGATCTGAGCCGGAGTGACCTGGTGATACCGCCGGGGTTTCGGCGCGATCTGGGCATGTGATCCGCTCCGACGGCTTTTCGGCTACGTCAGCCACTGCGAACGAACTCCGCGGACCCGGTGCACGGTCTCATCGCGGTCGGTCCGCGGCTGATGACCGTCGGCAGGATCGATCCGTCCACGGCCCATAGGCCGTCGATGCCGTTAACCCGACACTGCAGATCCAGCACTGGCGGAATTCGTCGTCGGTCGTCACCGATAGGCACTTCCGCACAAATGCCGAGAAGTCGACCGCATTGGTGTGCTGCTGCGGGTTTCGGGCACGCATAGTTCGCGCGCTAACCGGGTCCCGATCGCAGCGCCGCGACGTCGGCGGGTCCGCTCTCGCAGGTGCTCGATGCGCGGCAGCACTCGCGGATCGGCTGAAGCAAGCACCACGCGTCCTCGGGCTTACGGGCCGCATCAGCGGGCGGTCGGCGCAGTGCTGCCCGACCGGCAGGCGGGCTGACCATTCCACACCGGCTTTCCGCAATACCTCTTCCTCCCCGATGCCTGAAAGCATCAGCAGGTGCGCACGGCGGGCGCCCGGCCCATCGCCGGACGCAGACATGCCGACCCAGGCCCGGTGCGCACATTATCGACGATGCTCAGCCGGACGGTGGCCGATGCCTTCCCCGTCTCGCCGTTGAGGTCTGCGATCCACGCATACTGGCGTCGCGAGCGGATTGCACCAACAGTGCCGTGTTACTTGAGAAATCCACTGTCCGCTGCACCGGAATGCTACCGCGGTCCCCGTGCGTTGGAGTTGGACTGCGGAAGTCAAGATCGCAGACCGCGGCAAAGTATCCGCCGTCGACCGCGCCGGAACCGCCGACGACGGCGGGCGCGCACCAACCGGACATGTCGATGCGGATGCGAGGTCAGCATCGCCCGATAGCGGCGCACCACGGGACTCGCGATGCTGATCGGCAAGAGGGAATCCGTCGCGGTCAGCCTGGCGAGGCAGGATCGGAAAGGCCAGGGGCCCGTTCGATCACGGTGACATGGCGCGCCGGATCCGGATATCGTCGAGCCGCTCGAGTGCCACGAATGGCAGCAGACTGATCCGATGAGCGCCGTCCTCGACGTGGTCACGCCGACTCAGCCAGTCAACCATGCCGTCGGCGGTTGCCGGCAGTACAACCGCCCGGCGACAGCACCGCGACGCGACTGCCGCCAAGATACGGAAGCGATGATTACACCGGGACTGCAATTGGCTTCGGCAGTGTCCTGGCACTATTGGCCGGCCGCCCTGGGTGCGGGTACTCGGCGACGGGCTGGCCCTGTTGGGCGGCTCACCCATTCGGCTGGCCGGATCTTTGCGGCCATTTTACTGTTCAATTGACGACCAACCCGGCCCGAGACGCCGGCCACTCAAACTACTGCTGCCCCCTCGTGAAACGCGACTTTGCCAAGGCGCTGGTCCGCGGCGGGGCCGATGTCCGATCTGGACCAGGGCCGTGCTCTGGCCCGGCTTGCGGCCGTCGCAGCCACCCCCATCCCAACCGCCGTCGACATCGCTTAATAGAAATGATTCTCATAATCGTCTATATCGGTCGCAAGTGAGAAGTGTTTCGCAGGCATTTCGTAAGTTTTATCGCTACCCGAGGCGGCTGACGTAAAAGTGAGCGCAGAGTAGTGGCTGGTTGCCTCACGTATGGTGAGCGCGTAGGGGCTGCGCTACTTCGCCTTGGCCAATCGGTTGATTGGCGGTTGCAATGCTGCCAGGTCGACGTGACGGGCGGCTAGGCCTTGACATAGGGAACGCTTGAGGTGTAAAAACAATACGGTTACCAGGAACTACGTTTATAAACGTCCGCAAATCGACGTTTGATAGATGAGTTTAATCAAAATGGCCCGGAGTAAGTTGCCGGCCCCGATGGAGACAATCAGAGGTGCAAGGAATGGGAATGAAAACAAGGGCAGGAGTATTAACTGCTCCTCATAAGCCGTTTGAGATCGTTGAGCTGGACGTGGACGATCCTGGTCCAGGTGAGGTCACCGTCAAATATAGTGCCTCTGGACTGTGCCGTACCGACCTGCACCTGGAGGACGGCGAACTGGAGTGCCGGTTTCCGATCGTGGGCGGGCATGAGGGCTCCGGGGTAGTCGAGAAAGTCGGCGCTAACGTCACCAAAGTAAAAGAGGGCGACCATATAATCGCCAGCTGGATTCCTAGCTGTGGCGTCTGTCGCTATTGCTCAACCGGGCATCAGAACCTCTGCGACTGGGGTGCCTACATCCTTGACGGCGTGCTGCCCGATGGCACCACTCGCTTCCACTCCAAGGGAACCGACTTCGGCCAGTTTATGTTGATAGGAACGTTCGCGGAGCGCGCGACGATCTCTGAGCATTCGTTGGTGAAGGTCGACAGCTGGATACCGTTAGAGCCTATTGCATTGATCGGGTGCGGACTGCCCACCGGCTGGGGGTCGTCGGTTAACGTCGGCGAAGTGCGGGTTGGACACACCGCGGTCATCTTCGGCGTCGGTGGAGTGGGCATGAGCGCAGTGCAAGGCGCCGCTATGGCCGGGGCGAAGCATGTAATCGTGATCGAGCCGGTGCAGTTCAAGCGGGACATGGCGGCGAAATTCGGCGCCACCCATACCTTCGATAACTTCGAGGAGGCCTTCGCGAAGGTCAAGGAGTTGACCTGGGGTCAGATGGCCGACCAGGCGATGATCACCGTCGACACCCCCAAAGAGGAAATCATTAGCAACGCGTTTAGCGTGATCGGCAAGGGGGGAACGGTATGTTTGACTTCGCTCGGCCAACCGCACGAGAAAAACATTCACGTTCCGGGCCTCGAATTAACATTGTACGAAAAGAAAATAAAGGGTGGCCTATTCGGCAGTTCTAACCCTCAATGGGATATTCTGCGTATGAGCCGTATGTATGATGCGGGCACGTTGAAGGTCGAAGAGATGGTCACTACCCGATACACCCTGGACCAGCTCAACGACGGTTATCAGGATCTGCGCGACGGCAAGAACATCCGCGGTCTCATCGTCCACGACAACTGAGGCTGAATCCACCGACGGATGATTGTGGCGCGTGTGCCATAACGGCAGAGGTGCCCTTTGATCTAGGAGAGCGAAGCCGCTTACGGCTTCCGAATCGACTAGGTCAAAGGGCACCTGTCCAGTTACTATCCGGGCCGGGTGCTAGTGCCGAGGTCCAGCATCCTGCGAGCACTTCACCCGGCCTGTTCACCCAGATGGGTGGGTGTGGTCGTGTGGTCGCGCCCAGCACCCGCGTCCTGCCATCACCCCTTCGGGAGGAAGTCCCTCCTGGCGGTCGGTGGTGTGCGCTTGATGCAAGCCGACGACTCACGAGAGGTCATCCGACACTGACCGGCCGCTGGGCGCTGACGCAGTTTCTCATCGAGGAACGTCGGTGTCCGAGCCCGAGGTCACACCCACATGCCATCCTGTCCGACATCGGTCCCCGAGGCGAGCCTGACGCCAGCAGCAACTGCTCAACGTACTGGGCGCCATTCCAGACCCTCGTGACCGGCGCGGGGTCCGTTACCCGCTGGCCGGGGTGCTCGCGTTAGCGGTCACAGCTACCTTGGCCGGGTGCCGGTCGTCCGCGGCGATTGGCCAGCGGGGCCGCAAAGACCGCAGCTGAGAAGCTGGTCTCGTTCGGACTCACCAGCGGTGGCGCTCCCGACGAGTCGACGTTGCCCGGGCTGGTTCGACGGTGCCGCGCGACGTCAATGGGGCCACCGTCATCAAGTGCGCAGATGACGACCTCATCGGTGCCGTCGTGATGGCGGACCCACACACGCGGACCCACACACTTTGCCCCAACAGTGTTGCCGGAGTGGAGTATTGACAATGTTCGAAGGTGACCATGGGGGGTATTGTCGGGGACCCGGCGAGTCACCCCGAGCGCGGCGGTGTGCGGCAGGTCGGGCACCTGATGCAACCGGGCGCGTTCCTCGACGAGCATCTGCGCGGGAACCCTGCGCGTGGCCCGATGCACTCGGGTGTTGACCTGCTCGGTGAACGCCGCGCACGCCACCTCGACTTCGGCGAAACTGTCGTAGTGCGCCAGCAAGTTCGTCTCGGCGGGCACGATATCGGCCTTGGGCAGTTTCACGGCGTTTTCCACCCCGCCTTTGGAGGCCGGGTCGGCGGGGCTCACAGGTCAGCACCGACACCCCGTATGTTGGCGGGCATTCAGGGTGACCACGTCGGGGTAGGGGTACCGGCGCTGGGGGTGAGGATGCTTTGGCCGGGTTCGCGCGGCGGCGTGGTGACGATGCTGGGTTGTGCCCAGGGCCATGGTGGTGTGGGTTCGTTTCGGCGATCATCGCGGCGCCGGACGATCGTGCCGGGGTGATCGACTGGCGCAGCGGCGGTTTCGCGCACCTGCGGCCAACACGAGATGACCCCTTCCCGGCTCGCACCGTGATAGACCATCCTGGTGCCTCATGGTCGCCCGAGCACCCGATGATCGTTGTCCGCACCGTCGAGTGGGCCGAGCAGGCCCTGGGCGCAGGCGAGATCGGCTGTCCGCACCTCGGGTGCGGCGGCACCCTCACGCGGTGGGGATACGGCCGCCGCCGGCGCATCCGTAGGCTCGGCGCCCAGATCCTCGACGTGCGCCCAAGGCGGGCGCGATGCACCCGCTCGCCAGCACCCAGATTCTGCTGCCGGCCAAGCGTGCAGCCACGCCTGGCCGACACCACCGAAGTGATCGGCACTGGTCAGAGCACGTTGCCGATGTTCCCAATCAGATTCCGGCAGGCCGTTAGCTTTGCGAATGTTCCCAAAAGTGTTCCCATCGCGCATGAAACGGCCCCCGGAGCCATATCCGGGGGCCGTTTCGCATTAGTAGCGGGGACAGGATTCGAACCTGCGACCTCTGGGTTATGAGCCCAGCGAGCTACCGAGCTGCTCCACCCCGCGACGGGTGAATATCAGGTTACTTCACCGCCTGCGAGGGCACCAAATCGCGCGCTCACCACGCGTAACAGCTGCGCGGGCGTGCACAGACTGACGAATCGTGCGGCGTGTCGACGTACAGACGCGCACGCTCGCCGGTGCAAGTGGGATCACTTGGCGTTGTCGAACTTGGAAATCGCGTCGTCGAGCCGCTGCAACGCCGCTCCATAGGTGGCGAAGTCGCCGCTCTTCTGCGCGTCGCGCGCCGCACTCAAGGCAGACTCAACGTCTTTAAGCGCGGCGGCCTTGGCCGGAGACAGCGTGACGGCCCCGTTCGGCGAAGGGGGCGGAACAGCACCAGCGGCCGCTGGCGGGGGTGGCGAGCCGTCGGCCTGCGGTGCAGCGCTGGGCGGCGGATTCGCGGGTGCGCCCGGCTCGGCCGGCGCAATCCCGGCCGCGGTCGCGCCGGCGCCCGGGCCGAACAGTCCAGTCAGCGCATCGCTCACGGTGGGGCCATAGCCGATTTTGTCGTTGTACATCATCGCCACCCGGATCAACCGCGGATATGATGAGGCGGCATCGCTGGCGCCGGGTGACGCGAAAACGGGTTCGACATACATCAGCCCGCCCCGGGCGACCGGCAGCGTGAGCAAATTGCCCCACTTGATTCGGTTTTGGTTGTCGCGCCCGATCACGCCAAGGTCCTGCGACACCGCCGGGTCGGTGGTGATCGCGTTGTTGGCCAGTTTGGGCCCGTTGACTTGGCCGGGGATGGTCAGGACGGTGATCTTGCCGTAGGTCGCCGGGTCGGAGCTGGCGCTGATGTACGCGGCCAGGTAGTCGCGCTTGAACCTGTTCATCGCGCTGATCAACTGATATGACGCCGAATCATCTCCTTTGGCGATGTTTTTCGCAACGATGTAGTACGGCGGCTGATAGCTGCTTGCGGTTGGGTTCGGGTCAAGCGGGACATCCCAGAAATCTGACGTGGAGAAGAACGTCACCGGGTCGTTGACATGGTATTTGGCCAACAGCATCCGCTGCACCTTGAACAGGTCCTCGGGATAGCGCAGATGGGCAGCCAATTCGGGGGTGATATCGCTCTTGGGCTTGACGGTCCCGGGGAAGACCTTCATCCACGCCTTGAGCACCGGATCGCGCTCGTCCTGCTGGTAAAGCGAAACCGTCCCGTCGTAGGCATCGACGGTGGCCTTCACCGAGTTGCGGATGTAGGACACCTGCTTGTCGGGCACAAGGCGGTTGAACGCGACTTCGGTGGAGTCGGCGGTGGCCGACGACAACGAGGTTAGCTCGGAATACGGGTAATTGTTCAACGTGGTGTAGGCGTCGATGATCCACACCAGCCGCTTGTTGACGATGGCCGGGTAGACGCTGCTGTCGGTGGTCAACCACGGCGCCACCGCCTCAACCCGCTGGGCCGGATCACGGTTGAACAAGATTTTGCTGTTGTTTCCAATCACACTGGAGAACAAGAAGTTTCGCTCGGCGAACTTGGCGGCGAAGACGCTACGCGAGATCCAGCTGCCGATCGGCACGCCGCCGCTTCCGGTGTAGGTGTAGTTCTTGGTTTCGGCGTTGGTCTCGTAGTCGTATTCCCGGTCGGCGCCGTTGCTTCCGACGATCGCGTAGTCGGCGGGCGTGTTGGCGATGACCGGTCCGAAGTAGATCCGCGGCTGGTCCAGCCGGGCCGGACCTTCGGAGACCACCCCGCCGTTGGGGCCGACGACGTTGACCAAAAACTCCGGGTATCCGCCATTTTGGTTGGGATCGTTGGCGATACCGCGCACCGTGTTGGCCGGTGAGGCGATGAAGCCGTTGCCGTGGGTGTAAACGGTGTGCCGGTTGATCCAGTCCCGCTGGTTGTCAATCAGGTGGTCCGGGTTGAGCTCGCGGGCGGCAACGACGTAGTCGCGCAGATGACCGTCGTGGTCGACGTAGCGGTCGATGGAAAGTTGGTCGGGGAAGTAGTAAAAGTTCTTGCCCTGCTCGAATTGTGTGAACGCCGGACTGACGATCGTCGGGTCAAGCAGCCGGATGTTGGAGGTGGTGGCACGGTCGGATGCGACCTGCTCGGCAGTTGCCCGCGCGTCGCCGCTGTAATCGCGGTAGCTCACAACATCGCCGGTGATCCCGTACGCTTGCCGGGTCGCGGTGATGCTTCGGCTGATGTACTCGCGTTCCTTCTGTGCGGCATTGGGTCTGACGCTGATCTGCTCGACGATCAGCGGCCAGCCGGCACCGATGATCAACGACGACAGCAGTAGGAGCACCAGTCCTATCGCCGGAATGCGCAAGTCCCGCAACACGATCGCCGAGAAGACCGCGGCCGCACAGATCAACGCGATCGCCAACAGAATCAGCTTTGCGGGCAACACCGCGTTGATATCGGTGTACCCGGCGCCGGTAAACGGCTTCCCGCCGCGGGTGTGGGATAGCAGCTCATAGCGGTCCAGCCAATAGGCAACTGCCTTGAGTAGCACCAGAGTACCGATCAGGCTGATCAACTGGACACGCGCCGATCGGCTCAGCGCGCCGGTACGCCCGGACAGCCGGATACCACCGAATACATAGTGTGCCACCAGATTTGCTACTAACGCCAAAAACAGCGCCACGAACAAGAAGCTCAGGACGAGCCGGTAGAAAGGCAGGTCGAAAGCGTAGAAGCCGAGGTCCTTGCCGAACTGCGGATCGGCGATGCCGAAGTCGCCGCCGTGCATGAACAGCTGAACGCGCACCCAGTAGGTCTGGGCGACCACCCCGGCGAGCAGCCCGATCGCAACCGGAATCCCCGTTGCGATCACCCGCAACCTAGCCATCACCACGCTGCGATAGCGGGCTACCGGATCATTGCCATTACTCGGAACGAATACTGGCCGCGTGCGGTAGGCCAGTGCCAGGCCGGCGAACACGATGCCGCCGACCAGCAGACCTCCGACCAGGAACAGCACCAGTCGGGTCAGCAGCACGGTGGTGAACACCGATCGGTAGCCCAACTCGCCGAACCAGAGCCAGTCGACGTAGCCGTCGGTCAAGCGCGGACCGATCAGCAGCAGCAAGGTCACCGCCAGCGCGATCGTGATCAGGATCCGGCTGCGCCGAGTCAGCTTCGGCATCCTGGCCGCGGGCCGCATCCCCACTAGCTACGCTCCCTGCTTCATGTCGACTTCTGCCCGTCGGACCTATCACAACTGTACGCACTGCGAGCAGGTGGGGGACGCACTGTCAGCAGCGGGGCGGCTGGCCGCCGGAGGTGACGGCGTGCAGCGCATTGACCGCGTCGTCGAGCTTGGCAACCTTCACCAACTGCAGCCCGGACAGCTTTGCCGAGGTTGCTTCGGAGCAGTTTTCGGCCGGCACCAAAAACACGGTAGCGCCGGCGGACCGGGCGGCAGTCATCTTGTGCACGATGCCGCCGATACGACCCACGGCGCCGTCGGCTGTGATCGTGCCGGTGCCCGCGACGAACTTCGAGCCGGCCAGATTGCCGGTGGTGACTTTGTCGACGACGGCCAGGCTGAACATTAAGCCCGCCGAGGGCCCGCCCACGTTGGCCAGGTTGAAATCGATCACGAACGGCGCCCAGGGGGCATCCATCACCGAGACGCCCGCGAAGCCGTAATCGCGACCCTTATGGCTGCCCAACGTGATGTGAGCGACGCCGGCGGGCGCATTCTTGCGGCGAAAGTCGACCGCGACCGACTGGCCGGGTTTGGTGTGCTTCAAAAACGACGTGAACCGCTCGACGTTGGCGACCGGCGTGCCGTTGACCGCTTGAACGGCGTCACCTGCCTGCAGCTTGCCCGCCGAAGGCCCGGGATCGCTGACCGCCACGACAGTGATGGCCTGCGGGTACTTCAGATATCCCAGGGCCGCGAACTCGGCGTTGTGCTCGGACTCTTTGAAATCGGCGTCGTTGTCCTTGTCGATTTCCTCCCGCGACTTGCCCGGCGGGTAGATCAAGTCCCGTGGCATCAGCTGCTCCTGCCCGGAAAGCCACAGTGTGACCGCCTCCGCCAGGCTCAGATCGTCGCGCTGGGACACCGTGGTCATGTCCAGGTGACCGGACGTCGGGTGCGTCGGCGTGCCTTTGATGTCGACGACCTGCTTACCGTCGACCTCGCCGAGCGTGTCGAACGCGGGGCCCGGGCCAAGCGACACAAAAGGCACCGTCACCACTGCCAGCAGCACACCGAAGACCACGATCGGCACCAGCGCCACGATCAGCGTCAGAATCCGCCTGTTCACCTGGCTAACACTAGACGGACTGGTCAGCGGCAATAGGACGTCGGTTCACTGTAGGCGTGACGGCGCATCGCGCGTCCTGCGCCGCGGGTGAGTACCGTTGAGGGCATGGCTGACCCGCCCTTCGGCTTCTCCGGCGGAGATGACCCCGACCGCGACAAGCGCCGGGACCAAGGTCCCCAGGACCCCGACTCCGGCTCGCAATCAGCCGACCCGTTTGGTCTGGGCGGCCTCGGCGGCGAATTCAACGTGGCCGACCTCGGCCAGATCTTCACCCGTCTCGGCCAGATGTTCAGTGGCGCCGGCTCCGCCATGGCCGGTGGCCAAGCCTCCGGGCCGGTCAACTACGAGCTGGCCCGGCAGCTGGCATCGAGTTCGATCGGGTTCGTGGCGCCGATCCCGGCCACCACCAGCCGGGCGATCAGCGACGCCGTCCACCTCGCCGACACCTGGCTCGACGGGGTGACCGCGCTGCCGGCCGGGGCCAGCAAGGCCGTCGCGTGGACCCCCACCGATTGGGTGGAGGGCACCCTGCAGACGTGGAAGCGGCTGTGCGATCCGATGGCCCAGCAGATCGCGACGGTGTGGGCCGAGTCGCTACCCGACGAGGCCAAGAACATGGCCGGTCCGCTGCTGTCGGTGATGTCGCAGATGGGCGGCATGGCATTCGGCTCGCAGCTGGGCCAGGCGCTGGCCCGGTTGTCCCGCGAAGTCTTGACATCGACCGATATCGGTTTGCCGTTGGGGCCCAAGGGAATTGCAGCGCTGCTGCCGGAGGCCATCGAAGCTTTTGCCGCCGGGCTTGAGCAGTCGCGCAGCGAGGTTGTCACCTTCCTGGCGGCTCGCGAGGCCGCCCACCACCGGCTGTTCAGTCATGTGCCGTGGTTGGCCAGCCAGCTGCTCGGCGCCGTCGAGGCCTACGCCAGAGGAATGAAGATCGACATGCAGGGCATCGAGGAGTTGGCCCGCGGGTTCAACCCGGCGTCGTTGAACGATCCCGCCGCCATGGAACGGCTGTTGCCCCAGGGCGTGTTCGAGCCCAAGGCCACGCCGGAGCAGACCCACGCACTGGAGCGCCTCGAGACGCTGCTGGCGCTGATCGAGGGCTGGGTGCAAACGGTGGTGACCGCGGCGCTGGACGATCGCATCCCCGGCGCGGCCGCTCTCGCTGAGACGCTGCGCCGCCGCCGGGCCACTGGCGGCCCGGCCGAGCAGACCTTCGCCACGCTGGTCGGGCTCGAGTTGCGGCCACGCAAGCTGCGGGAGGCCGCAGCGCTCTGGGACCGGCTGACCCAGGCCACCGGTTTCGACGCCCGCGACGCGGTTTGGCAGCACCCCGATCTGCTGCCGGCGACGGAGGATCTCGATGACCCGGCCGCGTTTATCGACCGGGTCATCGGCGGCGACACCAGCGGAATCGATGAGGCGATCGCCGAGTTCGAGCGGGGCGCAGATGCCGACCCCGGCGATCCCGGCGGCGACGCCGGCTCTGTGGATAGCTGACCCGGCGCTTCCGCCCGGCCGTGGCACAGTGCGTGGATGGCGCAGTCCACACCGTTGTTTGCGCTGGATCCCGCCCTGCCGGTGCTGGTGCGCCCCGACGGCGCCGTCCAGGTGGGGTGGAGTCCACGTCGCGCCGTGCTGATCCGCCCGCCACGGGGCTTTACGTCCGCGGGACTGGCCGCACTGCTGCGGACGATGCGTTCGCCGGTACCGATGAGCGAGCTGCGACGCCAAGCGGACCGGCAGGACGGCGCGGCCGGCGCTGAGCTGGAGGGGTTGGTCGCGCAGCTGATAGCGGCCGGCGTCGCCACGCGTGGACCCCAGCAGCGGCCCGTCCGGTCGGCGTCGATCCGCGTGCACGGACGCGGCCCGCTGTCAGAACTGCTGATCGACTCGCTGCGCTGTTCGGGTGCCCGGGTCAAGCAGAGCAGCCAACCGCATGCCGCGGTGAGCGCCGCCGAAGCCGACCTGGTGGTGTTGTCGGACAACCTGGTCGCAGAACCGCGGATGCTGCGTGACCTGCACAGTCAGGGCGTCGCGCACCTCGCAGTCCGAGTGCGCGACGGCGTCGGCCTGGTCGGCCCCCTGGTGATCCCCGGTGTCACCAGCTGTTTGCGGTGTGCCGATCTGCATCGGCGGGACCGCGACGCGGCGTGGCCTGCCGTCGCCGCGCAGCTTCGCGACACCGTCGGCGTGGCCGACCGCGCGACCCTGCTGGCCACGGCAGCGTTGGCGCTCAGCCAGGTCAACCGGGTGATCGGCGCGGTGCGTGGATCGGACGCTGATCGTGGGCCGCCGCCGGCCTTGAACGCCACGCTGGAGTTCGACGTTCATGCCGGCTCGATCGTGGCGCGGCACTGGGCCAGGCATCCACTGTGTCCATGTTGAACAATCGGTTGTTTTCACATCGATGCGGGCACGCATCGGCCGGTCATGGATGATGGTTGACGTGGCAGACATTAAACGCGGAAGCGCTGCGCGCAACGCGAAGCTGGCCAGCATCCCGGTCGGCTTCGCCGGCCGGGCAGCGTTGGGGTTCGGCAAGCGGCTGACCGGCAAGTCGCGAGACGCGGTCAACGCCGAGTTGATGGAGAAAGCAGCCAATCAGCTGTTCACCGTCCTCGGCGAACTCAAGGGCGGCGCGATGAAGGTCGGCCAGGCGCTGTCGGTGATGGAGGCCGCGATCCCCGACGAGTTCGGCGAACCATACCGGGAGGCGCTGACGAAACTGCAGAAGGACGCGCCGCCGCTGCCCGCCGCGAAAGTTCACCGGGTGCTCGACGCCCAGCTCGGCACCAAGTGGCGCCAACGCTTCTCCGACTTCAACGACACACCGGTGGCATCCGCCAGCATCGGGCAGGTGCATAAAGCGCTGTGGTCGGACGGGCGCGAGGTTGCCGTAAAAATCCAGTATCCGGGTGCCGACGAGGCACTGCGGGCCGACCTGAAGACCATGAAACGCATGGTCGGAGTGGTCAAACAACTTGCCCCGGGTGCCGACGTGCAAGGTGTGGTCGACGAGCTGATCGAGCGCACCGAGATGGAGCTGGACTATCGGCTGGAGGCCGACAACCAGCGCGCATTCGCCAAGGCGTATCAGGGCCACCCGCGCTTCCTGGTCCCGCACATCGTGGCGAGCGCGCCCAAAGTTGTGATTCAAGAATGGATCGACGGCACGCCGATGGCGGAAATCATCCGCAACGGCACCGTCGAACAACGCGACCTGATGGGTGTTCGGCTGCTCGAGCTAACCTTCGACGCGCCGCGCCGGCTGGAAATGCTGCACGGCGACGCCCACCCCGGCAACTTCATGTTGCTGCCGGACGGCCGGATGGGCGTGATCGACTTCGGCGCGGTGGCACCGCTTCCCGGTGGATTTCCGCTCGAGCTCGGGATGGCGATCCGGCTGGCGAAGGAAAAGAATTACGACCTGCTACTGCCCACGATGGAGAAAATCGGCTTCCTTCAAAAGGGCCAGCAGGTGTCGGTGCGTGACATCGACGACATGCTGCGTCAGTACGTGGAACCCATCGAGGCCGAGGTCTTCCACTACACCCGCAAATGGCTACAGAAGATGGCGACAAGCCACATCGATCGGTCGGTGTCGCAGATCAAAACCGCTCGTCAGATGGACTTGCCACCGAAGCTGGCAATCCCCATGCGCGTGATCGCGTCGGTGGCCGCGATTGAGTGCCAGCTCGACGCGCACGTTCCGATCAAGGCGTTGTCGGAGGAGCTGATTCCCGGCTTCGCCGAACCCGACGCGGCGGTCGTCTAACCTCTTCACCGCGACGGTGCAACTACCGACGCTGCCTCTCGGAAAACACGTCGCTACTTGCGCTTTCGCGGCCCTAGGCGGCGACCGGATCCTTACGCGGACGTCCGCGCGGCCGCTTGCGGTTCACGATGCTGCCACGGTCGAGGATCTCCCCACCCCACACGCCCCACGGCTCGCCGCGTTGCAATGCCGCCGCCAGGCACTGGCTTCGAATCGGGCAGTCCGCGCATAATGCCTTGGCGCGCTCCAGATCAGCCGGGTTGTCAGCGAACCACAGGTCGGGATCGCCGAGGTGGCAAGGCAACTCCGGCTGCTGCCCGTCGGGGACTATCGGTGTCGACATATCCGGTTCACCTGCTTCCTGGTCTAGTGGTTTTGCGGGGATCCGGACCAGGGGACGAGGCGCTCGAAGAAAAACTGCGGCCACGGATCCTTTGACTTCGGGTCCGTGGCCGTTTGGCGGGATAGTGGGCGGTTACCTAGGCAGAGCCCCGATCCACGGACACTTGTGTCGCGGCGGCGTTACGGCGCTTGCGCGCGGCAGCCAAGGCGGCGGCATGGGCAGCATGGTGGGAGCCGCTGGGGCCAGCCGAAACGACCGGGTGTACACCGAATGCGCTCATGCCGATCATCGTGGCTCCCTCCTCTCGTCAAAGTAGCTGCCGGAGCGTGACTATCGCGGTTCGAGGTTAAATCGTAACAGCCTGACCCGGCAACCGATTTTCTGACCTGGGTGTTTGGCTAGACGCGGCTGCGAACCAGCTCCAATACGTCCGGACCGAACTGCTCCAGCTTGCGAGCGCCGATACCCGGGATCGCGACCAACGCGGCGTCGTCGGTGGGCAGTAGCTCGGCGATCGCGATCAGTGTGTTGTCTGTGAACACAACATATGCGGGCACTTTCATCTCCTTGGCGGTGCGCAGCCGCCAATCTTTGAGCGCTAGCAGCAGCTCGTCGTCGATGTCAGCGGCGCAGGTTTCGCAGCGGCGCAGCATGATCGCCGCCGGCGTGGTCAGCTGGTTGTTGCAGATGCGGCAGTTCGACGTTGTGCCGCGGCTACGCCGTGGCCGGTTCGGGTTGCGGTCGGACTGAGTCTGCGGGTCAAGACCGTTGAGGAACCTGGACGGCTTGCGTGTCTGGCGACCACCCGGGTTGCGGGACAACGACCAGCTGAGCGCCAAATGCGTTCGGGCCCTGGTGATTCCGACGTAGAGCAGTCGACGCTCTTCTTCGACAGCTTCGCTTTCGGCGCCGTGGGCCAATGCATGCGAGATCGGCAGCGTGCCATCGGTCAGGCCGACCAGGAAAACCGCATCCCACTCCAGCCCTTTGGCGGCGTGCAGGGAGGCCAGCGTGACACCCTGCGCAGGCGGCGGGTGACGCGCGTCGGCGCGGGCGCGCAGTTCGGTCAGTAGATCGGGCAGGTCCAGCTGCTGGCGGTGCGCCACCTCTTCGTCGACCAGCTCGGCCAACGCCGAAAGCGCCTCCCACCGCTCTTGGGCCCGGGTTCCGGTCGGCGGTTCGGCCGTCAAACCGAGCGGTTCGAGCAGCCCCCGCACAATGTCGGGTAGCGGGGCGTCGGCTTCGGCGCCGCGGTTGGCGGCCCGTTGTAGGACCAGCAGGGCCTGGCGGATCTCTTGGCGGCTGAAAAAGCCCTCCCCGCCGCGGACCTGATAGGCAATACCGGCTTCGGTCAGCGCTTCTTCGTAAACCTCGGACTGCGCGTTGATCCGGTACAGCACGGCGATCTCGGCCGGCGGCGTGCCGGACTCGACGAGCCGGGATGTCGACGCCGCCACCGCCGCGGCTTCGGCGACTTCGTCGGAATGTTCACCAAACGTCGGGACCGGTCCCGGGTCACGCTGGCCGACCAGCTGCAGCTTGCTGCCGGCCACCCGGCCGCGGGCGGCGGCGATCACCCGGTTGGCCAGCGACACCACCTGCGGGGTCGATCGGTAGTCCCGTTCGAGGCGCACCACCGTCGCCTCCGGAAACCGCCGCGAGAAGTCGAGCAGGTACCGCGGTGAGGCCCCGGTGAACGAGTAGATGGTTTGGTTGGCGTCGCCGACCACGGTCAGGTCGTCGCGATCCCCCAGCCACGCCGACAGCACCCGCTGCTGCAGCGGCGTCACGTCCTGGTATTCGTCGACCACGAAGCAGCGGTAGCGGTCGCGGAACTCCTCGGCGATCGCGGCGTCGTCTTCGATCGCGGCCGCGGTGTGCAGCAACAGGTCGTCGAAGTCGAGCAGCGCGACGTCTTGGACACCACCGCCGCGGGATTTCAGCGACTCGTAGGCGGCATACACCGTGGCGACCTTTGCGGCGTCCAACGGAATGTCGCGGCCGGCGGCAGCGACCGCGTCGGGATACTGCTCGGGGGAGATCAGCGACGCCTTGGCCCACTCGATTTCGCCGGCCACGTCGCGCACGTCGTCGGTGCTCAGCTGCAACCGGGCGCTGCTTGCGCCGCGGGCGACGACGGCGAACTTGCTCTCCAGCAATTCCCAGCGGGTGTCACCGACGACTCGCGGCCAGAAGTACCGCAGCTGCCGGTGGGCCGCCGCGTGAAACGTCAAAGCCTGCACCGCGCCGACACCGGTTTGCGCCGCGGCACCCAATGCCCGCAGCCGGGACCGCATCTCTCCGGCTGCCCGCTGGGTGAACGTCACCGCCAACACCTGGCCCGCGGCCACATGGCCGGCGGCGACGAGCGCCGCGATGCGGTGGGTGATGGTCCGGGTCTTCCCGGTTCCCGCCCCGGCCAGCACGCAGACCGGCCCGCGCGGAGCCAACACCGCCTCGCGCTGCTCGTCGTCGAGGTCGGCAATCAGTGGGACTAAGGAGTCCGCGATCACCGGCATGGCGTCCATCTTGGCAGGGGTCGCCGACAAACCCCGCCCAACCCCACGCCGTGGCAATAACAAGAACGCGCGTTATGTTTGACGAACTATGAGCAATGCTTCGCTGACCATGTACACCACCACCTGGTGTGGCTACTGCCATCGGCTCAAGACGATGTTGAAGGCGTCCGGAATCAGCTACGACGAGGTCAACATCGAACACGACACCGCGGCAGCGGAATTTGTCGGCTCGGTCAACGGCGGTGACCACACGGTTCCGACGGTCAAGTTCGCCGACGGGTCGACGATGACCAACCCGGCCGCCAAGCAAATCAAAGCGAAACTGGCTGAGCTGGCCGGCTAACCGTGCGGGTCTGGCAACACCGCCGCCCGTATCACCCGCGGAGCCCGCCAACCCCGACTGCTCAGACGCTATCCACTCACCCGGCGCAGGCGGCGATCTGACCTCGATTCTGGTGTTGCCGGCGTTCCCGATCCTGCCCGCGACGCTGTTCGGGCTGGCCGCCGACCGCCATCTGGGCGCCCACACCTGTGATGGCGTTCACCGGCGGCGTGGTGTTGGGAGTGGCGTTGTTCGGCCTCGGTCCGGAGCTGTTGACCGGCTGGGCTCGGTCGCGGCGGGATGCACGGTGGGTGCGGCCATGGGCGTGGGGTTCGTGGGCTTTCTGGTGCTTAGTCGACTCTTGGTGCTGCACCACCGCGATGACCCAGACCAAGCATCCCGGCACCGATCACTGGGAACCCTCGAGGCGCTGGCTTTGTCGGTGCACAGCCTGTTGGACGGTTTCAGGATCGGCACCGGGTTCGCGCTGTCACCTCAAGCGGGGGCCTTCGTGCTGATCGCGGTGGTCGGCCATGATTTCGCCGACGGGATGAACACCGTCATCTTCGTGCTCTCCCAGGGCGGCGAGGTGTCCCGTGCGCATCGATGGCTGCTGATCGACTCGGTCAACCGGCAACGAAGGCGGTGACGGTTACCGATGCGGGTCGACCGCTCCGAGCACGTTCAGCGGCGACTCGCGGGTGAGTTCGCCGACCATCAAGCGACCGCGATCGCCTTGGCTGCGATTGTGGACCCAAACTGAAAATGCCACGCGCACAATATTTTCTGCGATGTCGGCGTCGGTCTGCCGCGCCGAGGAGGCCCCGCTTTCGCGCCGACCTCCCGGAAAGTCCGAGCAGGCGTATCAACGAATCTGACCTTTGCCGGGGGAATATCGGGTTAAAAGAGGCTTCGGGCGGCGCGGGAGATTCCTTCGGCGCTCATCGGGTGCTGATCGGCGAAGGAGGCAAGGTCTCGGGCGCTTAGTCCACGTGAGACGGCGAGCCCGATCTGGCCGCGGGCGCTGGCCGAGCTGGCCAAGGCTCGGATGCGGCCCAAGATCCCGCCGTTGGTGCAGGCGTTGAACGGCAACTTCGGTGACCATCATGCCTTCCTGTGCCGGCTACACCTGCGACGCATCGACCAGCTCACAGCGGCCATCGGGGAACTATCGGAGCGCGTCGAGGAGCAGATGCACCCTTTCGCCCGCCAGCTTGAGCAGTTGGCGACGATCCCGGGCGTGGGCCAGTGCGTCGCTGAGGTCATCATCGCTGAGACCGGCGCCGACATGAGCCGCTTTCGCACCGCCGCGCACCTGGCGTCGTGGGCCGGGGTGTGCCCGGGCCATCACGAGTCGGCCCGCAAACGCCGATCCGGCAAGACCCGTCACGGCAACCGATGGCTTACCGGAGCGCTGGGCACCGCTGCGATGGCCGCAGCCCGCGCCAAAGACACCACCTACCTTGGGGCCCGATATCAGCGCCTAGCGCCCCGCCTGGGTAAGACGAAAGCCATTGTCGCCATCCAACACTCAATCCTGACCGCGGTCTGGCACATCCTCACCGACGACGTCGACTACGCCGATCTCGGCGGTGACTACTTCGCACGGCTGGATCCCGAACGCGCCATGCGCCGCATCGTCGGCCAAGCCAACGCGCTCGGGTTCACCGTCCTCTTCGAGCCGATCCAGGCCGCCTGAGCACCCACACGACTCAATAGAGCGCGACAAGCGCCACATCACCCCGGGAGCCGCGACTCACCGGTTATTTTCGAACCAGACGCTCGGCGATGCAGTCATCGAGATGGGTTCGCGCGATATCGAGTTCGGCGGCCAGCTCAGCGAGCACGAATTGGGTGTTCTGCAGCCCAGAGATGGGAGAGCCGAACGCATTTCGCCGTTTGACGTAGTCGAGCGTTTCCGCAAATACCCCTTCGGCGGCAGCCACAGCGCCCACCTCCAGCGAAAGTCGCTCTTGCGGAGGGTTGTTCATCAGCTGATAGAAACCTCTGCCTTCCTCCTCCAGCAGGTTGTCGGCAGGAACCCGCATGTCGGTGAAGCTCAGCTCGCTGGTGTCCTGCGCGTGCTGGCCGATCTTCTCCAGGTTCCGGCCGCGGGAAAAACCCGGCGTGTCCGGGTCGACGACCAGCAGCGACAGCCCCTTGTGCCGATCGGGTCCCGTGCGTACCGCGACGACGAACAAGTCCCCGGTCTGCCCATTGGAGATAAACGTTTTCGCACCGTTGACGACGTAATGGTCGCCGTCACGTACCGCGGTGGTGCGGATTCCGGCCAAGTCGCTGCCGGCACCCGGCTCGGTCATCGCGATACCGATTTTCGTCTCGCCGGTAACCACCCCCGGTAGCCACCGTTGTCGCTGTGCGGGCGTGGTCAGGTCGGTGAAATACGGCAGTACGATGTCGTTCTGCAGCGACAATGCGACAGCCTCGGCCGCCGCACCGGCCCGCTGCAGTTCGACGACGATCGCGTTGTAGCGGAAGTCGTCGACACCGGCCCCGCCGAATTCCGGGGTACCGTAAACGCCAGCAGCCCAAGCTTTCCCGCTTCAGCGAACAGGGAATGATCCAGGCACCCGGCTTTCTCCCAGCGTTCGTGAGCCCGGACCACCATCTGCTGCACAAAATCGCGCACCAGTTCCCGGAACTGCCGATGCTCAGACGTGTACTCCAGTGTCATCGGAAGGCGTCCATGCCGGTGATCGCCTGGCCAAGGATCAGCTGATGCATTTCCGGGGTGCCCTCGTAAGTGAGCACCGACTCCAGGTTGACCATGTGCCGGATCACCGGATACTCCAGCGATATCCCATTGCCACCCAGGATCGTTCGCGCAGTTCGGCAAATCTCGATCGCTTCCCGGGTGTTGTTGAGCTTGCCGAAACTGACTTGCTCGGGTCGCAGTCCTACGCTGTCCTTGAGGCGTCCGAGCTGCAGCGCAAGCAGCAGGCCCTTGTGCAATTCGACGGCCATGTCGACGAGTTTGGCTTGCGTCAACTGGAATCCGGCGATCGGCCGGCCGAACTGGCTGCGTTGGGTGGCGTAGTCCAGCGCGGCCTGCCACGCTGAACGCGCGGCGCCCATCGAGCCCCAGACAATCCCATAGCGTGCTTCCGACAGGCATGACAGCGGTCCTTTGAGACCCGTGACCTCCGGCAGCAGGGCGTCGTCAGGCAGCCGCACGTCGTCGAGCACCAGCTCGCTGGTGATCGACGCCCGCAGCGAAAGCTTGTGGTGGATGGTGTTGGCGGCGAACCCCGGCGTATCGGTGGGCACAATGAAGCCGCGGATCCCGTCGTCGCTGACCGCCCACACGATCGCGACGTCGGCGACCGAACCGTTGGTGATCCACATTTTGCGGCCGTTGATGATCCAGTCTGACCCGTCGCGTCGCGCCCGCGTTGTCATCGACGCCGGGTCGGACCCGGCGTCGGGCTCCGTGAGCCCGAAGCAGCCGAGCAGTTCGCCCGCGGCCATGCCGGGCAGCCAGCTTCGCTTCTGCTCCTCGGAACCGAATTTCCAGATCGCGAACATCGCCAGCGAACCCTGCACCGACACCATCGACCGGATACCGGAGTCGGCGGCTTCCAGTTCGGTACACGCCAGGCCGTAGTGCACGGCAGAAGCCCCGCCGCAGCCGTAGCCTTCCAGATGCATGCCGAGCAGGCCGAGCTGGCCGAAATGTTTGCCAAGGTCACGAACCGGAAGGTCACCGACTTCGAACCATTCCCCGATGTGCGGGATGACATTTTCGGCGCAGAACTGTCGGACGGTGTCGCGAACGGCGATCTCGTCGTCGGACAGCGCCGCATCCAGGCTCAGGGGGTCGTGCGGGTCGAAGTCCATCGGGCCATCGTAAGTCCGGAGCTGGCCCCGCCGGCTTGCCGGTAATGTCCGCGGCATGGTGCGTCCGCGGCAGGCTCTGGGGTGGCTCGGCGTCGACGTTGCCTGCGTGCTGCTGTTCTGCGCGGTCGGGCGCCGCAGTCACGACGAGGGGCTAAGTGCGATGGGCGTCGCAACGACGGCATGGCCGTTTCTTAGCGGGACCGCCCTGGGCTGGCTTGCCGCGCGGGCGTGGCGACGCCCGACGGCGCTGGTTCCCACCGGGATTGTGGTGTGGGTGTGCACGGTCGCGGTCGGAATGCTGTTGCGCAAGGCCACGTCCGCCGGTGTGGCCGCGAGTTTCGTAGTGGTGGCGTCGACGGTCACCGCGGTGCTGTTGCTCGGCTGGCGGGCGGCGGTGCAGTTGAGCGCCCGTAAGTCGGCCTGATCATGGCGCGGACAGATCGCGACACCCGGGGTCCGGCCACCGGCGTCGGAACTACCGCGACACTGGCAGCGACGGCCAGGGCCTTGGCCACCAGGGCCGGGCTATCGACGACCCGTTCGCCGAGCGGTTGGTCCGCGTCGGCGTCGACTTCTTCACCCAGATCGCCAGCGGCGAGCGGGCCATCAGTGATCTTGGCGGCGACAACGGGTTCGCTTTGCTGACAGACCTTTTCGCGGTCCGCACCCGATTCTTCGACGACTTCCTCACCGACGCCGGCCGGGCCGGTATTCGGCAGGCAGTGATCTTGGCGTCCGGGCTGGACGCCCGGCCGTATCGACTGTGGTGGCCGGCGGGCGCATGCGTCTACGAGATCGACCAGCCGCAAGTCATCGAGTTCAAAGCTCAGACGCTGCGGGGCATGGCGGCCAGCCCGACCGCCGACCGGCGCGCGGTCGGCATCGACCTTCGCTCCGACTGGCCCAACGCGCTGCGGCGGCTCGGCTTCGATGACACCAAGCCGACAGCGCGGATCGCCGAGGGGCTGTTCATCGGTTTTCTAGCGCCCGGCACGCAGGACCGCTTGCTGGACAACGTCACCGCGTTGAGCGCCGCCGGCAGCAGCATGGCAGCCGATTACATGTCGACTCATGATCTTGCACATGGTGGCGTCATTGGTGTTGAGGCTGGTTCAGGTGTGATTTGGCCCCGCCCGGTGGTGTCGGGCGGGGCTGTCGGTGGTCGCGGTGGTGAGTCCCCCAACAGCAGCCAAGCGGAATGGTCACACGTGGGGTGAGGTCGGTGAAGGCGTGCCGGTAGGCGGTGGCGGATCGTTTCCTGACCGCGCGCCAGGGTGTTACGGGCGATCGTCAAGTTGGCTTCGAGGAAGTCGTAATCCCATTCGCCGGCCGAAGGGTCGGGTTCGAGTAGAGCAAGTTTTGCTCCTCGTCCACCACGCGGATCGGATCGCAGTCGGCATCGATCGCCCACGAGCGGCGACGCGGGGCTCTCGTCGAGCGTCAGTTCGTAGTGCGAATTCCAGATCAGCTGAGTTGGTCAGCACGTGCGATTCCTAGTTGCGTCGCCGCGCTTAAGTAGGTTAGCCTAACCAACATATTGATTAGCCTTACCTATATCGTCGCCCGACGGGGTGGTTCGGAAGGAGTACCCGTCATGACACTGCGAGTCGGCTCCGAAGGCCTGGGTGCGCCGCCAGTGCAGCCGTCGAGACTTTCACCGCTCGCCTGGCGGTGTCCAATTGCAGGCGGCTACCGATGACTGCGCCGATCTGGATGGCGTCTCCGCCAGAGGTGCATTCTGCGTTGCTTAGCAGTGGTCCCGGGCCGGGATCGTTGCTGGCAGCCGCCGCGGCATGGTACTCGCTGAGCGCCGAATACGCCTCGGTAGCGGAGGAACTCAATGCCGTGGTGGCGGGGGTGCAGGCCGATGTGTGGGAAGGGCCGAGCGCAGAATCGTATGTGGCCGCCAATCTGCCGTATCTGGCGTGGCTGACGCAGGCCAGCGCCAACAGCGCGGCGGCAGCCACCCAGCTGGAGACTGCGGCGGCGGCCTACACCGCGGCGTTGGCGGCCATGCCGACTCTGGCCGAGCTGGCCGCCAACCACGCCACCCACGCGGTGCTGGTGGCGACGAATTTCTTCGGGATCAATACGATTCCGATCGCTCTCAACGAAGCCGACTACGCGCGGATGTGGGTTCAGGCGGCCACCGCGATGACGACCTATCAAGCGGTGTCCGGCACGGCGGTGGCGTCGACGCCGCAGACCACCCCGGCGCCCCAGATCGTGAAAACCGAGAAAGCGCCGGCGGCCGCTGCATCCGATGGGACGGGCTTGCTGTCGCAGTTCCTGTCGCCCCAACTTCAACAACAGCTCCCGACATTGATGAACCACATATTCGGAGATTTAGACCCCTCTCAGCTCCCGCCCGTTACGAGCCTGAACGCTTGGACGCAGAACGTCATAGATAACTTCGGAGAATTCCCCCAGTTTCTCTCTTCGGGTCTGTCGGAGTCACATGACTTCGATCAGGAATTGGGCTCGGTGGTCTTTACCTGTCTTTTCTTCGTCGTTGACCGAATACGGGACATCCTGGAACTTGTGCATCCTTTCCTGCCGTTGCTTTCCCCGGCACTTCTTGCGCCCGCTGTCGCACCTGCGGGGGCGAGTGGCTTGGCCGGGCTAGCTGGCCTGACTGGCCTGACTGCACCCGCGGTGCCCGTCCCGACCGCGGCGCCGATCCCCGTCGGAACCGGATTCCAACCGCTGTCGGTCCTCGGCAACGCACCGGCCGTCGTCACGGTCGCGGCGCCCCCGCCGCCCGCCCCCGCCCCCGCCCCAGCCGCTGCCGGTGCCCCGCCGGCGCCGCCGCCGGCCGCCGGCGGGGCAGGTTTTGTCCCTCCCTACGCGGTCGGCCCTCCGGGCATCAGGTTCGGCTCGGGCGTGCCGACCGGCGTTAGTTCCAGCGCCAAAAGGAAGGCGCTGGAGCCTGACATCGCCGCAACGGCAGCGGCAGCGGCCACGCGGGAGCAGCGGCAGGCGCGGCGGCGTCGGCGCGCGATAGTGCGCGATCACGGCGACGAATACGCCGATATGAATATCGATGTCGACCCGGATTGGCGGGAGCCGCTGGCGTCGGGCAACGGGGCCGGGCCGTTGGGTTTTGCCGGCACGGTCCGCAACGAGGCCGCCGAGGCCGCGGGGCTGGCCACGCTAGCCGGCGATGAGTTCGGCGGCGGTCCGACGGTGCCGATGGTCCCGGGCGGTTGGGAGCCCGACGTGGACCAGTGAGCGTTACGGCACCAACACGATAGAGCCGACCGTCTTGCGCCCCTGCAGGTCGCGGTGGGCCTGCGCGGCATCGGCCAGCCGACAGCGCCGCCCTTTCGAAGAGCGTCATCAACGCCGCGCCGAGCAATGGGGGTATCGCCGATTCTGGATCGACCAACCACCGCTTCGTCGGCGTCGCGAGTTCGGCACCGGCGGTGCTGATCGGCCAGATCGCGGCTGCTACCAGCATGATTCGGGTGGACTCGGCCGCAATCCAGCTGAGCCACACCACAGCCGCCGCGGTGGTGGAGAGCTTCGGCATGCTGGACTGGCCGCCCACTTCCCGGGCGTCAACAACACCACCGTGTGGGTCGATCCCGCCGCCGGCAACCGGCCAGACGTTGCGAAAAAACCTGGGTCAGGCGAGCTGAGGGATCAGTGGCGAGATCGACGTTAGTTCACGGCTACCCGCGGGCTTTGCGCGCTAGCGTCGATCTCGACGTCGTGCGGTTAGCTGCTCATTGCGCCGTTGCGGTCGCCTCAGCGGTGGCTGCGCGGATCGGGCCCCGCCACAAGTCGCCGTGACCGGGTACCAGAACTTCGGTGTCCAACAGCGCCAGCGCGGCCAGGCTGCGGATGCAGGCGTCCTGGTTGTGGCTGAACATCGCCGGCAGCAGCTGCGGGCCGCGGCGCGCCAGCAGCGGGTGGCCGGTGACCAGCGCGTCGCCGCTGGCCAAAACACCGTCGACCAGATACGAGCAGTGGCCGCCGGTGTGACCGGGAGTGGGGATGGCGATCGGATGGCCGGGCAGCTCCGCCGCCGTCTCGGCGGTCAGCGGCTGCGCGGTCGGGATACCCTCGCGGATCAGCCCGCCGTTGCGCACCACGTGGGTGACCCACAGCGCCCACCGGGGCCGCCAGATGCGCAGCGCGACGCCGAGCGGCGAAGCCTGTTCCAGATACTCGCGCTTGGTGTGGCCGACCTCGTCGGGGTGGCAATACACCGCGGTGCCGTGAGTCTTGGCGAACCAGATCGCCGAGCCCATGTGGTCGATATGGGCGTGGGTGACCAGGATCGCGCGCACATCGCTGGCTTGGTATCCCAGCTTCGCTAACGACGCCAGCACGTCATCGCGGTCACCCGGATATCCGGCGTCGATCAGCATGACCCCGCTGTCGTCGGTGACTAGCAGCCAGTTGACCGCCCCGCCCTGCGCGAGATGCACGGTCTCGGTGACGGTTCTGAGCACCGCTGCCATGTCGGAGAGTCTAAGCACCGGGCGCAGCAGGTCGCCCGCAACAAGAGGGAGTAGAAACGACAGCGTGGCCGAACTCAAACTCGGATATAAGGCGTCGGCGGAACAATTCGCGCCGCGCGAACTCGTCGAGCTGGCGGTCGCCGCCGAAGCGCATGGGATGGACAGTGCGACGGTCAGCGACCACTTCCAGCCCTGGCGGCACGAGGGCGGGCATGCCCCGTTTTCGCTGGCGTGGATGACCGCCGTCGGCGAACGCACCAAGCGGATCACGTTGGGCACCTCGGTGCTGACCCCGACGTTCCGCTACAACCCTGCCGTCATCGCGCAGGCCTTCGCCACCATGGGGTGTCTCTACCCGGACCGCATCTTTCTCGGCGTCGGTACTGGGGAGTCACTCAACGAGATCGCTACCGGATACGAGGGCGACTGGCCAGAGTTCAAGGAGCGCTACGCTCGACTGCGCGAATCGGTGCGGCTGATGCGGGAGCTGTGGCTGGGCGACCGGGTCGACTTCCAGGGCGAGTACTACCACACCAAGGGCGCCTCGATTTACGACGTGCCCGAGGGCGGCGTCCCGATCTACATCGCCGCGGGCGGGCCCCAGGTCGCCAGGTACGCGGGCTGCGCGGGCGACGGCTTCATCTGCACCTCCGGTAAGGGCGAGGAGTTGTACAAGGACAAGCTCATCCCCGCTATGAGGGAGGGCGCGGAGGCGGGGGGAAAGAATCCCGACGACATCGACCGGATGATCGAAATCAAGATCTCCTACGACACTGACCCGGACCTGGCGTTGGAGAACACCCGGTTCTGGGCGCCGCTATCGCTGACCGCCGAACAGAAGACCAGCATCCACGACCCCCTCGAGATGGAAAAAGCCGCAAACGAGCTGCCGATCGAACAAGTCGCCAAGCGCTGGATCGTGGCCTCCGATCCCGACGAGGCGGTCGCGAAGGTCAACGACTACGTCGGCTGGGGCCTCAACCATCTGGTGTTCCATGCGCCCGGTCACGACCAGCGCCGCTTCCTGGAGCTCTTCGAGAAGGATCTGGCGCCGCGGCTGCGGCGGTTGGCCTGACAAAACATGCCCGGCATCTACGTCGCCGCGCCGGAGGGCGACACCGGCAAGTCGACGATCGCGCTCGGAATCCTGCATCGACTGGCTGCGACCGTGCCCAAAGTCGGTGTGTTCCGGCCGATCACGCGGGCGACGGTGTCAGACGACGACCAGGACTACATTTTGGATCTGTTGCTCGCCCATGCAACCGCCGGTCTGCCCTACGAGCGCTGTATCGGTGTGAACTATCAACAGCTGCATGCCGATCGCGACGCCGCCATCGACGACATTGTCGAGCGCTACCACGCAATGGCCGAGCACTGTGATGCGGTCGTCATCGTCGGCAGCGACTACACCGACCTCGACGGCGGGGTCAGCCCGGCCGAGCTGAGCGTGAATGCCCGTATCGCGGTCAACCTTGGCGCATCCGTGCTATTGGCGGTGCGGGCCAAGGGCCGCAGGGCAGAGCAAGTCGCCCGGCTCGTCGAGATGTGCCTGGCCGAGCTGGCGGCGCAGCACGCGCATACCGCGGCCGTGGTGGCCAACCGTTGCGAGCGGTCCCAATTGATCGCAGTCGCCGAGGCGTTGCGTCCACTGGACGCGCGGACTTATGTCCTGCCCGACGAACCGCTGCTGGTCGCGCCGACGGTAGCCGAGCTTCAGACCGCGGTGAACGGGACGATGCTCAGCGGTGACACCGCGCTGATGAACCGTGAAGCGATGGGTGTGGTCGTCGCCGGGATGACGGCGGATCATGTGCTGGAGCGGTTGTGTGAGGGCGTGGCGGTGGTCACGCCCGGTGACCGCTCCGACGTCGTGCTGGCGGTCGCCAGCGCCCATGCGGCCGAGGGGTTTCCGTCATTGTCGTGCATCATCCTCAACGGCGGGTTCGAGTTGCATCGGTCGATCGGGGCACTGGTAGCCGGCCTGCGGCTGCGGCTGCCGCTCGTCGCGACCACGCTGGGCACCTTCGACACCGCCAGCGCGGTGGCGTCGGCGCGCGGCCGGCTCACCACGTCATCGCAGCGCAAAATCGACACTGCGCTGCAGCTAATGGAACAGTACGTCGACCTTGGAGATTTGTTGGCGCAGTTGGCAATTCCGATCCCGAAGGTCACCACGCCGCAGATGTTCACCTTTCAGCTGCGCGAGCGGGCCCGCTCTGATCGCAAACACATCGTGCTGCCCGAGGGTGACGACGATCGGATCCTGCGGTCCGCCGGCCGGTTGCTGCAGCGCGGTATCGCCGACCTGACCATCCTTGGCGATGAGAGCCAGATCCGCGCTCGCGCTGCCGAACTCGGCGTCAACCTGGACGCAGCCACGGTGTTCGATCCGCGGACCAGCCAGTTGTCCGACCAATTCGCCGAGCAGTACGCGCAGCTGCGCGCCAAGAAGGGCGTCACCGTCGAGCAGGCTCGGGAGATCATCCACGATGCGTCGTATTTCGGAACCATGCTGGTGCACAACGGCATGGTCGACGGGATGGTGTCCGGCGCTGCACACACGACCGCACACACCGTCCGTCCGGCCTTCGAGATCATCGGCACCGCCGCAGGTATCTCTACAGTGTCCAGCATCTTTCTGATGTGCCTACCGGATCAGGTGCTGGCATACGGCGACTGCGCGATAGTCCGTGACCCGACGGTCGACCAGCTGGCCGATATCGCTATCAGCTCTGCCCGCACCGCTGCACAGTTCGGCATCGAGCCGCGGGTCGCGATGCTGTCGTATTCCACCGGTGAATCTGGCACGGGTGCAGATGTCGACAAGGTCAGGGAGGCGACCGGATTGGTGCGCCAGCGGGCGCCGCAGCTGCTGGTCGACGGCCCGATCCAATACGACGCGGCGGTCGAGCCCTCGGTGGCGGCCACCAAGCTGCGTGATTCGCCGGTCGCCGGCCGGGCCACCGTGTTGATCTTCCCCGATCTCAATTCCGGAAACAACGCCTACAAGGCAGTGCAGCGCAGCGCCGGGGCGATCGCCATCGGTCCGGTGCTGCAAGGGCTGAACAAGCCGGTGAACGACCTGTCCCGCGGCGCGCTGGTCGAAGACATCGTCAACACCGTCGCGATTACCGCGATCCAGGCCCAGGGTGCCGATGCCTGATCGCACAGTGCTGGTCATCAACTCCGGCTCGTCATCGCTGAAATACCAACTCATCGAGCCTGATTCGGGTAACTCACTGGCCGACGGCATCGTCGAACGGATCGGCGAACCGTCTTCGCCGGTCGCCGACCACGACGCCGCGCTGCGGAAGGCGTTCGACCAGTTGGCGCACGCCGGAATCGATTTGAAGGCTTGCGGGCTGGCGGCGGTCGGACACCGGGTGGTGCACGGCGGGGCAACGTTTTACCAGCCGACTGTGATCGATGACGCGGTCATCGCCAAGCTCGACCAGTTGTCCGTGCTGGCTCCACTGCACAATCCGCCCGCCGTGCAGGGTATCCAGGTGGCCCGAAAGATGCTGCCGGACGTGCCGCATGTCGCGGTGTTCGACACGGCGTTCTTCCACGACCTGCCCGCGGCGGCGGCGACGTATGCCATCGACCGTGAGGTGGCGCGCAAGTGGCGGATCCGCCGATACGGATTTCATGGCACGTCGCACCAGTACGTCAGCCAGCAGGCCGCGGCGTTCCTGAGCAGGCCGCTGGAAGACCTGAACCAGATTGTGCTGCATCTGGGTAACGGCGCCTCGGCGTCGGCGATCGCGGCCGGCCGGGCAGTGGACACATCGATGGGTCTGACCCCGTTGGAGGGTCTGGTGATGGGTAGCCGCAGCGGCGACATCGACCCCGGTGTCATCGGTTACCTGTGCCGCGCCGCGCAGATGAGCGTGGACGAGATCGAATCAGTGCTCAACGAGCGCTCCGGACTACTGGGCCTGGCCGGTGAGCGAGACTTTCGCCAACTGCATCAGATGATCGAATCCGGCGACAAGGCGGCGCAATTGGCCTATGACGTATTCGTCCACCGATTGCGCAAATATGTCGGTGCTTACCTGGCGGTGCTGGGCCACACCGATGTGGTGAGTTTCACCGCTGGCGTCGGCGAGCACGTCGCGTCGGTGCGCTGCGACGCGCTGAGCGGGCTGGCGGGGCTGGGCATCGAGATCGATGAGGCGCGAAACACGCAGTCCGGCAAGGAGGCCCGGCGGATTTCCACTGACGGCTCGCCGATCGCCGTGCTGGTCATCCCCACCAACGAAGAGCTGGCCATTGCCCGCGACTGCCTGCAAGTGATCTAGATCAGCTGAATCGAGACTGTCTGCACTCCGTTTGCGCCGTATCCCAGCCTGTTCCATTCGGATTCGACAGGTTGCATGCGGCCGGCGCAATCGACGGCGCGCGCCCGGACCGTCGTCGTCCCCGGCTGATGGTAGCTATTCAGGTGGGGGCTAGCGCTGGGAGTAGCCAGGCGCCGGTGGTGAAGAGCTGACGGAGGGCGTGGAGTTTGTCGATGCCCCATTTGTTGGCGGTGTCGAGGTAGGAATGCACGATGGCGAAGTCGGCGAGGCCTTCCACGGTGCGCCAGCAGCCGCTGGAGGTGCGCTGCCGGATTTCGACTGGGCGCAGGGTGCGTTCGGCTTCGTTGTTGGTGAACGGCACCGACAGGTCGGTGGCGAAGCGCAGGATCATGTCCTCATAACGGCGGAACCGGGTGATCAGGGTGGCGGCCTTGGCGGCGAGTTCGGTTTCCCGGCGACGGTTTTCGTCGCTGCCGTGGGCCAGCGCGCCCAGGTAGTGGTTGCCGATGGCCGCGAGTACGGCCGGGTCGAGGGCATCGGCACTGGCGGCCCGCGCTTGGGTGTCGGCGTGGTGGGCGTCGAGCAGCACGCCGGCCATGGCCAGTGCCCATTGCTGGTGGTCGGGGTCGGCGTCGGAGATCGAGCGCAGGTCGCGCAGCAGATGCGCGGCGCACCAGGCGTGCACGGCGGGCAGGTGGGTGTAGCCGGCGTAGCCGTCGCGTACCAGCACCCCGGTGTATTCGGCGAGCACGCCGCCTGCGTCGATGGTCTTCGCCGAGCGGTCCCCGACGTGCATCGAGGTCAGGTATCCGGTGCAGGCGACGTGCACGCAGGACAGGGCGCCGGCGGCGCGCCCGGGTGTTTCGCCGGCGTGCAGCACCGGCGCGGCGGCGAGCAGTTGCCGCATGTGGGCAAGGAAGTTTCGCTCCAGCCTGCGTGCCGCCCGGCCGCGGACCCCGGCCAGAAACCCGGTCGAGACGTCGACCGCGGTCAACGCCTCCAACAGCTCTCGGGAGCGGCCCACCGGCAGGTAGTGCGCGCACGTCAGCAGCGCCCGCCCGCGCGCACACCTCGGGTCCGATCCGCACCGGCAGGCCGGCGCCGCGAGGGTCTGGGCGCGCACCACCGGCACCGCCTCATCGTCGCAGCCCGCGGCGGTGAGCGTCCCGCAGCCCGGGCAGATCTTCGAGATCCGCCGATACTCGGTGATTTTCCAAGGGCGGCGCCTCCGGCACATCGAGGACCTGGCGCCGCTCCCGAGCATGCACCCCACCAGCGGCCAGCGACGCGCCGCCGCCGGCGCAGCGGTGCGGCTCGATCAACACTGTCTGGTCCGGGTCGTCGCTCAGGCTCCGCGAGATCCCCGGCGCGCCCGGCTGCTTACCCGGTTTGCGGCCCGAGCGGGTCCGCGACGAGCGCTTCCGCGCGGGCTTATTCCACGGCGCATCCGACGACGGCGGCCGCGACGAGTTCGACGAATCCACTCCCAGGCGGCGCTCCAACTCCGCAACCCGCTCGCTCAACACCGCCACCATGCGCCGCAACTCCGCGTTCTCCGAACGCAACTCCGCGTTCTCGGCTGCGAGCTGCTCGTACGACGGGGCATCGGGCACGAACACACCCTGCCCAATGCCGGCCCGAGATCAACCCGACACGCCGACAAGAGCCACATCAGACCCATCAATCACATCAGCACCAGCTGAATAGCCACGCCACAATGACCTCAAAAATCACACCCGCCACACTGATCAAACTGCGAAACTCAAGTTCGGCACAACCGCTCAAAAAATACAGTAGTCTGGCACAGAGCCGTCGCCGGTGCGCAAGTTCCGCCGCTGGCGGAACCGTTGCCTAGCTGGCCTGGCCAAAGTGGCCGACGATTGAAGGATCTCGATGCAACTAAGTTTCAAGCCCGCCCGGCTGACCGGATTCGCGGTCCTCGCGGTTGCGAGCGCAACCGCGCTCGCCGTGGGCGCGTGCAGTTCGTCGAACAAGTCGAACAATGCGCAGCCCCCGGCTACGTCGTCACCGGCGTCCGCCAACGCCCCGCAGCAGGTCCACGGACTGATCGCATCGGTGTCGGGCAACGCGATACAGGTCACCGAGAAAGATGGGACGGCCGCCGTCGACTTCAGCCCCACGACGAAGGTCAGAGAGGTCACCCCGGGCCAGTTCAGCAACGTCGCCAACGGCAACTGCGTGGCGGTGGCTCCCGCCGCGCCCGCCGCAGGTGGCGCTGTCACGGCAAAAGTCGTGAACATAGTCCCAGCTGCTGCGAACGGCAAGTGCCCGCAACCTAAACCCCCGGCCAACCCCGGACCGAATCAGCCAGTTCACGGCACGGTTGCGTCCGTGGCAGGTGACACCATCACGGTGAGCGATACCGACGTCAACGGAAACCCGTCTCAGACCCCCGTGAAGGTGGACGACAAAACGCGCTACTCCCTGGTGGGGGCCGTCGATTCCGGGGCCATCGCGCAGGGCAAATGCATCACAGCGTCTGGCACAACCAAGGATGCGAGCGGCGCGCTGCAGGCGACAGTGATCAGCTTGGCCGCCGCGAACAACGGCAAGTGTTAAGCGGCTGCAAGCGGCGGGGGCGGTAACGCGTCAGTATGACCGCGGCAGTCCCAGGCTATAGCTGCGCGATGTGGTTGAGGATCATCTCGCCGCACCCACGGTGAGCCGGAAAAGCCTCTTCGAGGAGGGCGTATTTCTGCGCGCGGTACAACATCGAGACTTTCGAATTCGCCTCCACCGCACCGAAGCGCAGGCTGGGACCATCCGTACTGAGTGGCGATCGGCACCAGCGATAAGCAGCTCGTTAATGACATCCCCGACCGAGTTGGTTTGGGGCAGCTGTGTCGAGGCTAGGGGTCTAGACCTGAGATGCAGAGCACTTCGTCGAGGCTGGCGGTGCGCAGCCCGGCGCGGGCGGTCGGTCGCCGACGTTGGGCGTTCGGATCGGGGTCGCTGTTGTGCACACCGACGGCTTGATCCAGGCGTGCGGTGTCGAACATCGCCGGGCCGCGGGCCGGCGCCTTGGTCAGGGTGTAGCGGCCGGCGTCGGGTGCCCGGCGTATTGCCTGCTCGGCGGCGCTGGCGCCGGCCAGTTTGACCGCGTCGGCGAAGTTGATGCCCACCTGAAACACCTGTGGTTCGGCGTCGAGCACCGCGGTCAGGCGGGTGATGTAGTTCTCGGGGGCGAAAAACCGCCAGCCTTCGCCCAGGTGCAGCCAGAACCGTCCGTCGATCCGAGGGCGGAGCTGCGCCAGCTGGGCGGCGGGCCTGTCGCCGGATTTGCCACGGGCGAACTTGAGAAAACCGTAGCGTTTGCGCAGCTTGGCATGGTCGCGGGCGGGCAGGCCGGTGTCGAGCACCAGGAAGCGCCCGACCCGTGACACATCGAGGCAGCAGTTCAGAAACGAGTTGATGGTCTGCTCGGTGGTCTGGCGGTCCGGTCCGGCGATCAGGCTGACGGTGACCTCGGCCTCGCCGGGACCGGCGGCAAGGGACTGCGCCAGGGCGTCGGGGTACGGTTCGGCCGCCTCGATCATGGCCGGCACCGAAAAGTCGCGGTTGGCCGCAATCCGTTGCCGATCACCCTCAGGGATGTCGGGGCGGGCCAGCAGGCGCCGGCACAGCTCAAACGCCTCGGCGTGCCGACCGATCCAGGATGCGCACACCGCCTGCTCATCGGTGGCGCGCCAGGCGTAAACCTCGGCGAAGTATCCGAGGACAAAGAGGTCCTCTTCGGGAACTGGGGTTTCGGCGGCGCGCTGGGCAAACAGGTAACCGAGCCAGTAGCGCTGGTCGACGCGACACCGAAAGGCGATGGCGTGCAACGCCTCGGCGCGGGTCGGTCGAAACTCCCAGGCGCGCAGGTAGGCGTCTTCAACATCCGGCCACGGCTCACCGAGTTCCGCCATCGAGGCCGCGAGCCGAAAAAGCGCGTAGTAGACCTCCTCGTCGCAGCCGCCCATCTCGGCCCGCCGCGCATACCACTTACGCGCGTCGACGAAATCGCCCAACTGGAAGCAGGTCTCGGCCAGGAAAAAGACCGACCGCGCGTCCTCGGGGTTGCGCTCGACCTCGGCCAGCAACTGATCGCGTTCCTGCTCAAACTTATGCCTGAGCAAATTGCGGTTGCGGAGCTGAAGATCTGCGCTGTGGTCTTTGTCTTCGAGGCGCACATCGATGCGCGAATCGTCGCGCGCAGCGGTCTCGCGGGTCACGCCATCAAGGGCCGCCAGCGCGTGGTGCAGGATGTCGGCCTGGCTGTGAGCGGAGAAAGCCTGGTAGCCTCGCTCGGCGAGCTCGCGTCGCGCACGCTCGTCGCCGAGGAGCTCCACACAGCGCTCGACCAGTTCGTCGTAGTCCGCGAACGCGACGCCGGACTCCAGGCCGCGCTCCAATGTCGGATCGGCACCACGCTCGGAAACCACCGCGCGTCCATTAGCGAGCAGATAGGAAACACGCGCGATTTCGAAGATCTTCGCCCCCCAGTAATGGACGTTGAGGACGATCTTCGAGCGCGCGATCCAGGCATCGCGGCTCGCGCCGAGGGCTCCCAACAGCCATTTGACCCGAAGACCTCTGTCGTGCAGATCCCGCAGAACGGCATACCGGCGCTCGCTGGGCATGCCGTAGAAAAGTACGTCGACGTCCTCGGGGGCCGGGGCGATCCGGGTCAGCTCGGGGACGTATCCGATCGGAACGTAGGTGGGCCGGGGCAGCCCCAGCGTCCCGAGGTATTCGATGTTGGCTGGACTGTAGTCCCACGTCGGGTAACGACGAAAAAGGTCGACGAATGCAGGCGTCGCCATCCACGGCGAGTCGTGACCCAATTGCTCGAGGTTGTAGAAGATGGGGTTTTTTGGCACCTCCAGGCCATAGTGGATGACGTGATTTGCCCCGAGCACGATGGTGCGGCGCTCGTGGAGGTCGAGACGGTTTGTGAGCACCGAGTCGTGGCCGAGCGCCAGAAGACCATGGTGCACTGCCTCGGCGATCTCGCGAAATCCTCCGCCGATGGTCGGATCGCTAGAAGGTGACACAACTGCGACGGCGAACAGCATGGGTGCAACGTACCGTAAAAGGGCGTGGGTTATCCCTGGGCAGGTCGAAGCTGAACACAGGCAAAGCACAGACCTCGATTTTTCGTGCGACGAGCAGATTGGGGGTGGCTGGAGGACGATCACTTTCGTAGACAGTCACCGAAGTGGAATGATTGTCTACAAGGAGAAGAACAGTTATGGGTTCGACACGCAGAAAGTTCACCCCTGAGTTTAAGGCCAAGGCCGTAGAGTAAAGCGGCGGCGTGGTTTGCGAAAGAGAGCATGTGAAGTTCGTCTTCATTCGCGATCTGGATGGAGAAGTACGACGCAGACCACGCAAAGACCGAATCCCAATTTCCTTGATGTGCGAGGTGCTCGACGTATCCCGCCGCGGATTTTACGCCTGGCTGAAACGAAACCAGTCGGATCGAGAAAAAGAAAACACGGAATCGACTGAGGTGATCAAAAGATCCACGAGGATCACAAGGGCCGTCTGGGTATCGATCGGCTGGTCGCCGAACTGGCCAAGCTGGGCCGGCAGCACCCGCCCAGGCTTGTCCGTCGACTCGCCCGCGCCGGCAGGCCTGACCTGAGTGCATCCACGCCCGTACCGCGCCACCACGATCCGCGACGAGGCCAACAGCGACGGCCTGCTCGACCTCATCGGGCGCGAATTCGTGCCAGACGGGGCCGAACCAATTATGGTTTACCCGATACTACCTACCTCGGACATGGGGCGGCTGGGCGTATTTGGCCGCAATTCTCGACTAGGAGACTGCCGGAATGGACGAACTGCCGCGCAGCGAACTGTTCGACGAGGAGCTATACCTTCACACGTTTCCCGACATCGCCCTCGCCGTGCGCGATGGCAGATTCTCATCGGGCTACGAACATTGGGCACGGCAAGGCCGGTTCGAGATCGCGTGCAGCCAGCGCGTGGCCGGATCAACATTCCTGCTCGCTGCGGTCGGCCACCGTGTCGAGGGTTCTGGGGCCAGTGACGACCTTGGCAGCGACGACCCGTTGGGTAATCCGACCGTCGGAGCGACCTCGGTGGTGGTCGCGGAGTCGGACTCCGCGCAGAAGCAGCATGCCGGGTGTAAACCCGTCAAGCGACGGAGGCGGGGTGGCCAGTCGGGTAACTCCGAGGCGGGATACCTCGTAAGCGACGAGCTTCGAGTTAAGCCGAGTCCGACCCACCGCGACGCAGAGCGGACCCGCAATCTCCGGAATCTCATGAACGCCGGGGACGTCGCGGGTGCAGCCGCAGTGATCGCCGAAGCTGTCGACGCTGCAGGGCCGTCCGACACGCCGGTCCTGCTCCTTGCCTTCGGGATATTCCGCCGCGCCCACTTTCCACCCGGCCGGCTCATCATCAAGGCCCTTGAGGCCGGACTCATCGATGCGCAGTACCGGTCTCTCGTTACCTCCTGGACCGAATACTGCCGGGCTGGATTGTCTGAGGCGGAGGTGGAAAGCGTCCTCACCGCGGTCACGACCGATCGCGGGATCCTGGACGGCACGCCGGGCGGCCGGTCGACCGCCCTCAACGACAGGCTATTCCCGTTCATGTTGGCGACGATGATCGGCAGTATCAAGCTGCGGGCGACGTTGCAGATTCGTGTGTTCCACCAAGTCCAGAAGTCGATCATCCATGAGCCTGACGACACCGTACGCTCCCACATCTGGCCGATCCTGCAACCCGCCCTCGACGACTACCTAAAGGTAGTCGCGGCCCGCAGAATGCTGGGTGACTCTTCGGATTTGGCTTCGCTGGCCACTGAGTTCGCGACATCGCTATTCCGTGAAGTCCACGAGCAGAGCACCGCTGAACGGATGCACCTGGTCAGGCATAAGTCAGAGCGGGAACGCGATCGGTTGCTAGCCGAGGTCCAGCGCAATCCCGAGGATGCACGGTCGGTCTTGTTCCTCGCCGAGACCTATTTCCAGATGGGCGATTTCGCCGACGCTCGCAACTGGTGTACGCGACGAATCGAAATGGGCGGCAACGACGAGGAGATCTACTGGGCACTGTTGCGGTTGGCGGCCTCGATGGCGGAACTCGACGAACCGTGGCGAGACGTTGAAGGCGCCTACCTGCGCGCCTGGATTTTCCGCCCGACCCGCGCCGAAGCCCTGCACGCCATCGCCGTTCGATACCGCCTCGACCAACGCTACCGACTTGGTTACCTGCTTGCCCGGCAGGCGGCCGAAATCCCATTCCCCGGAGAGGACCTCTTCGTCTTCGGATACTTCGCCGAGATTTACGCTTGGCGCGCGCTCGATGAGCAGGCGGTGTGCGCACACTGGGCCGGTCAGCACGCCGAGGCGTTCGCGCTGTGCCGACGCCTAGTCGCCCGCCCTGACATCCCCGACTGCGACCGGCAACGCATCGCGACTAACCGCGACTGTTCAGTACCGGCCATGCTCGAAGCCGCCGCACCATATCCCGAAGCCGTGGTGCAGTCCCTGATCGCTGAACCCGGCGATGCCCAGATCGCGGTCACCCTCATCGCCGGACCGGACCCGCTGACCGTCGTGCAAACCCTCAACTCATTTTTGACATGTTGCCTCGACGTGTCACGAGTCGGACGTTTCCTAGTCCTTGACACCGGCCTCTCGTCGCCAGACCGCGCCGCACTGCGGCAACGCTACGGGTTCCTCAAGTTCATCCGTCGCAGATTCACCAGCAGATCAGGAACCGAACTAGCACAGCTTCACGCCCAGATCGACGCACGGTACTGGCTACACCTAGGTCAAGGTTGGCAGTTCTTCGCCCCCGAAAATCTCATCAGCCGCCTCACCGCGGTACTGCAAGCCCAACCACAGGTATTCCAGGTCGGCATCAACTTCGCCGACGCAACCACCCTCACCGGCACCACCGCAATTGAGGACCTGGCACACCGAACACCCGACGCCGGCCGCTACGCCTTCACCGAAACCTTGGCTCACGGCCCAGCAATGTTCGACACCACTCGCCTCAACCCAGCCACTGCTCGCCTTAACCCAGCCATCGGCCCGGACGGCACCAAGCCACGCACTGCCAGTCTCGACGAGGTGCTCTGCATTCAGCCGCTATCCGAACTGGGGCAGCGGAACCACCAGCATTCCGCACAGACACAATTGGCCCATAGGGTCTTACGGTCGCCTCACCTGAGTAAAGTCGCGCGACGTCTGAACAACAGATGGTCCGGCATAAACCTATCGGCGACACCGGTTGCTGATGTGAGACCGGTTGTCCAGATGCCATTCCACGATGGCCACATCTGGTCGACCACCGGAATTGACCCCAGTTTCCAACTGCATCTGCCGCCGGGCTTTACTCGCATAGGTCCCGGTTGGTATGTGCTGAGCGTGGCGCTTGTGCCGACCGCAGGCCGATTAAGCCATCCAAAGCTGTACCGTGATCATGGCAATGGCTTTCAAGAGGAAGACACTAACTTCCTTGCATTTGCCGACAACGCCACACAGCACCGGCTGCTCATCAAGGTCGAACGTCCTATATACGCATTGCGCCTAGACCCGAGCGACAGCTCTGACGCCAGCGAATTCCTATTAGGTAGTCTGCGTATTCGCCGCATCAGTCAACTGGAGGCAGTGCTGCGCATAGCAGTCCCGGAAATCAAGCGGATGCAAGACCGGGACGAAACATGGCTGCGAATCGTGCGCGAGGTCGGCGTGGCCCTGCACCGCGGCCCGACGGCTGCGCTTGAGACGCTGCAACGCAGCGCGCATGAAGGGACGGAGTACTCCGAGTGGGTCAAGACCCACGACACTATTGACGACAACTTGCGCGCGCAGATCAGAGACCTCATTGACGCAATGACAGACCGGCCGCTGATCTCCGTCATTTTGCCTGTGTACAACACGCCCGAACGGTGGCTGCGCGCGTGCCTGGACAGCGTCCGCAGCCAACTGTGGGGCGACTGGGAACTCTGCATTGCCGACGACGCCTCGACACAACGACACGTGCGACGTGTCTTGGAGGAATACGCCGCTAAAGATGACCGGATAAAGGTTATCTTTCGCAAGAAGAACGGTCATATATCGGCAACGTCTAACAGTGCACTGGAACTAGCAAGCGGCGACTATGCAGCCCTGCTGGATCATGATGACATCCTGCCCGAGCACGCCCTGTTTCACGTGGCCCAAACTATAATTAAACATCCCGAGGCGCGACTCATTTACTCCGATGAAGACAAGGTCGACGAGACTGGAAAGCGCTACGATCCGTATTTCAAGTCGGACTGGAACCCCATCCTGTTTTGCGGCCAAAACATGTTCAGCCACCTCGGAGTTTATCAACTCGCGTTGGTGCGCGAGGTCGGTGGCTTTCGCGAAGGCTATGAAGGTAGTCAGGATTATGATTTAGCTTTTCGCTGCATCGAACGCGTGGCGCGTGACCAAATAATCCATATTCCTCGTGTTCTCTACCACTGGCGCGCGATTGAGGGTTCAACCGCCCGCGGGTCAAACGAGAAAAACTACGCGATCGCTGCGTCTAAAAAATCCATCAACGCCCACTTCGAGCGTCAGGGCATCGAGGCTTGCGTCACACCCATCCCGGACCGAGGCGGCAACTGGCGTCTTTCCTACCAGCTCCGGGAGCCAGAACCATCGGTGTCGATCATCATCCCGACCCGGAATGGTGGTGAGGTCCTGCGACGTTGCCTAAACAGCATCCGGGAACATACCGACTACAGCAACTACGAGATCATTATCGTCAACAACCAATCGGACGAGCAAAACACAATCGAACTGCTCGAACAGGAGGGCCAGCGCCAGCACCAACGAGTTATCATCTTCGACGAACCATTCAACTTCTCGCGGCTGAATAACACCGCAGCGAAGCAAAGCGCTCGTGACATTCTGGTGTTTTTAAACGACGATACCGAAATTATCACGGCAGCGTGGCTCAGGGAGCTCGTATCGCTGGCGATTCAGCCAGGTGTAGGGGCGGTAGGGGCGATGCTTTACTACCCGGATAATCATATTCAACACGCTGGCATTATTCTCGGACTAGGGCCCGTGGCGGGTGAAGGCGTGGCGGGTCACGCCTACTACCGCGTAGCCCGCGGATACCCCGGCGACAAATGCCGTGCCATGCTGGTTCAGGAAATGTCGGCTGTCACCGCCGCCTGCATGGCTATAAAGCGAGACCGCTTCGAGGACGTCTGCGGCTTCGACGAATCTCTCGCGGTTGCTTTCAACGACGTGGACTTGTGCCTGCGTCTTTCGCGAAAAGGCTACCGCAACGTGTGGACCCCTAACGCCGAACTCTATCACCACGAATCCCTCACCCGCGGCTCAGACATCGCACCGGCTAAGCGTCGCCGATTCGAGGGGGAATGTGACGCCATGCGAGCGCGTTGGGGCGACATGTTACTCAACGATCCCTATTACCACCCCGCACTTTCGCTCGCCCAAGGCGACTTCATCACGTATTCCAGTCCCCGCTACTAAGGAAGTACCCCGATGACCGCACCCTTTGACCGCGCCGCGACCCTCGCCAAAAACCTGAAGCTCGAGAAGCAAGGGCTGGAAATTGGCCCACTGGATAAGCCGATAGTGCCCAAGAAAGGTACGGGCGTCTTGTATGCCGATCACCTGCCTACAGATAAGTTGCGTGACAAGTATCGTGGCGATGGAAACGTCAGCAACGACCACATCCAAGGTATCGACGTCGTGGTCGGCCCCTCGGGCCTAAGAGATGCAGTCGGATCGCGCCGATTCCACTATGTTGTTGCCTCCCATGTGATCGAACACATCCCGAACCCGCTCGGGTGGTTCAATGAAATCCACGGATTCATGGAGCCCGGGGGAATCCTCTCGCTTGCAATACCAGACAAACGTTATTGTTTCGACCGGCTACGCGGACTCACCACCGCAGCCGATTGGATTGGTGTATGGCTGCAGAAAACAACAAGGCCAACGCCCGCACAGATTCTGGACTTCCTATCTAATAAGGTAAAACATGACGGCAACATAACTTGGGGGGAAAACATCCATCCACAGGACTTAAGGCATGAGTGGCATCCGCGTGAAGCTTTGAGAATAGCAGTCGAGTCATTGGATTCTGACGAGTACCTGGACGTGCATTGTTCGGTATTCACCCCGAGGTCATTTTGCAATCTTCTCCGCCAGCTGAGCGTCTTTGGCCTCTTCAATTTCTATGTGGCTGATTTTCACGACAGCGTGGGCCACGAGTTTTTTGTCCAGTTGCAAAAACCCGATAAGTTCGAGTGGTCGGAACAGATAATATCTATTCCATTATTTCGTGAAGGGCGCTACAAGGCGCTTCCCGAAAACTTCGATGCAAAGTTCTATCTGGACCATCACCCAGATGTCGTGCAAGCGCGCGTCGATCCCGCGGATCATTATCTCGAATACGGTCGTTTCGAAGGCCGTGCCTTCTGTGCGGCCACGGGCTGAGTTGTTCCTGACCGGCGATGCCATCACCAGCCGAGAAAGCAAGGTGTTACTTTGATGGAATCTGAACTGCCCCCACAGCGACCAATAACTTGGCGCTATCTAGGGTCGAAGATGGTTATTCGGCCGGCGTCGCCTTACCTATTCATGTTGGACGAGCCCGTCGAGTGCGCAATCGTACGTCCCGCTGCCTCCGTGAAAATCCGTGGCTGGGCCTATCTTGAAGGTACCCCCTTGACGCTCCACGTTGTTGTAGGTGAACACGAGGTGGCAGTGGCAAGCTGCGAGATCCATCGCCCCGGCGTGGTGCATCACTTTGCCGATAAAACGGACGGCCATGTGGGTTTGATGTGGAGCTGCCAGCTACCCCTGCTGGTTCAGGAAATGTCGGCTGTCACTGCCGCCTGCATGGCTATAAAGCGAGACCGCTTCGAGGACGTCTGCGGCTTCGACGAATCTCTCGCGGTTGCTTCCAACGACGTGGACTTGTGCCTGCGTCTTTCGCGAAAAGGCTACCGCAACGTGTGGACCCTCAACGCCGAACTCTATCACCACGAATCCCTCACCCGCGGCTCAGACACCGCACCGGCTAAGCGTCGCCGATTCGAGGGGGAATGTGACGCCATGCGAGCGCGTTGGGGCGACATGTTACTCAACGATCCCTATTACCACCCCGCACTTTCGCTCGTCCAAGGCGACTTCATCACGTATTCCAGTCCCCGCAACTAAGAAAGTCCCCCCGATGACCGCACCCTTTGACCGCGCCGCGATGCTCACCAAAAACCTGAAGCTCGAGAAGCAAGGGCTGGAAATTGGCCCACTGCATAAGCCGATAGTGCCCAAGAAAGGTACGGGCGTTTTATATGCCGATCACCTGCCTACAGATAAGTTGCGTGACAAGTATCGTAACAATGAGCGCGTCAGCAACGACCACATCCAAGGTGTCGACATCGTGGTCGGCCCCTCGGGCATAGGGGATGCAGTCGGATCGCGCCGATTCCACTACGTTGTTGCCTCCCATGTGATCGAACACATCCCGAACCCGCTGGGGTGGTTCAATGACGTTTTCTCAGTAATTTCCGCGTTGGAGAGTCGATAGTACGATCGCGGCGGCAACAACTGCGCCAATCCTGGTTGGACACAGGCGGATTCGACGGAGGCAGCGCCAACGCTGTTTGAGTTCGGCGTTGGCGCGTTCACCGATGGCACGCGCCGCGGTGAGCAGCATGTTGTAGCTCTGATTCTCCACGGCCAGGCCGCGGCCCTTGACCGGAGTGTGCACCCCGATCCCCGCTCCTTCGTAGCCCTTGTCGGCCAGCGTCGGCACCCCGTCGGCCGCGGACTTGTACAGCGCGCCCAGGCAGTGCGCGCGGGCGGCGGTGATGTCGTGCACGCTGCCCGGCTCGACCTCGCTCGACCACACCGGGAACCCGCCCGGGTCGGCCAGTATCTGCACATTGCCGCCCTGGGTTTTGTGCTTGCCCGAATACCACCGGTGATGGCCGGCCTCGTTGCGCTCGTCCACCCGGTCGATGGCGATCAGCGTCCCGTCCAGCGTCACGTGCGACCACTGTTCGGCCTTGGCCCGGTCGAGCACTTCGTGCAGGTCAGGAGCTTGTTCGGCGATCACGTCGATCGCCTCGTGCAGATAGCGGTAGCTGGTGGAGATCGGCAGCCCAGCCTCCATCGCCAACAACCGGATCGGGGCGTCGTCGCGGAACCACCGCAGCACCAGCTTGGCCTGCGTGCGCACCGTACCCGACCGCCGCCCGGCCCGCGTTCTGATCTCGCGCCGGTGAACGTGCAGCAGCGCGGTCACATGCAGCAGGGTTTCCTCCGGCACGTCGCAGATGGCAGAGTAGGTGAACACGTGGGGTCCTTTGCAGCGGAGCGGGTTTCCTCGTCGAAACCGAATCCTTGAGCAGGACCCCACGCCCAGCCACTACGACACGCCGAAAACTCCAGTCACACCAGACTCACGAGCCCCAAGTGAGAAAACCTCAATGAAATCCACGGATTCATGGAGCCTGGGGGAATCCTCTCGCTTGCAATACCAGACAAACGTTATATTTTCGACCGGCTACGCGGACTCACCACCGCAACCGATTGGATTGGTGCATGGCTGCAGAAAGCAACAAGGCCAACGCCCTTGCAGATTCTGGACTTCCTATCTAATGTAGTAAACCATAACGGCGACATGTTGGCTCTTCTGCTGTTTCCGTGGGTGCCCGACGGAGCGCTGGTCACGGGTTCGGTTGGGTGAACGCGGATCTGGGCCGCGCCTGCTACGGACGCACCCCTCACGCGTCAAGGGCGCTGCGCGTCGCTTCGCGATGGCCTTTGGCCACCCTTGACCCGCGAGCCTCTATGCGCCCTCCCGGCAGGCGAAAGGGCAGGTCACAGACCTGCCCTGGCCACTGGCGCGGCCCAGAGAACAAGCCTGTCCGGGCCTCGAAAGCCACCCACGGAAACGTCAGTAGATCCGACATGTTTTGGGCGGAAAACGTCGACCCACACGACTTGACACACCTGCACCAACCGCGTGAAGCTTTGAGAGCAGCAGTTGAGGCGTTGGATTCTGACGAGTACCGGGACGTACATTGTTGGGTATTCACCCCGAGGTCATTTTGCAATCTTCTCCGCCAGCTGAGCGTCTTTGGGGCTCTTCTGCTGTTTCCGTGGGTGCCCGACGGAGCGCTGGTCACGGGTTCGGTTGGGTGAACGCGGATCTGGGCCGCGCCTGCTACGGACGCACCCCTCACGCGTCAAGGGCGCTGCGCGTCGCTTCGCGATGGCCTTTGGCCACCCTTGACCCGCGAGCCTCTATGCGCCCTCCCGGCAGGCGAAAGGGCAGGTCACAGACCTGCCCTGGCCACTGGCGCGGCCCAGAGAACAAGCCTGTCCGGGCCTCGAAAGCCACCCACGGAAACGTCAGTAGACCTGTCTTTGGCCTCCTCAATTTCTATGTGGCTAATTTTCACGACAACGGGAGCCCCGAGTTTTATATCCAGTTGCAAAAGCCCGAAAAGTTCGAGTGGTCGGAACAGATAATATCTATTCCATTATTTCGTGAAGGGCGCTACAAGGCGCTTCCCGAAAACTTCGATGCAAAGTTCTATCTGGACCATCACCCAGATGTCGTGCAAGCGCGCGTCGATCCCGCGGAGCATTATCTCGAATACGGTCGTTTCGAAGGCCGTGCCGTCTGTGAGGCCACGGGCTGGGCTGTTCCTGACCGGCGATGCCTTCACCAGCCGAGAAAGCAAGGTGTTACTTTGGTGAGATCTGACCTGCCCCAGCAGCGGCCAATAACCTGGCGCTATCTAGGGTCGAAGACGGTTATTCGGCCAGCGTCGCCGTACGTATTCATGTTGGACGAGCCTCTCGAGTGCGCAATCGTGCGTCCCGATGCCTCCGTGAAAATCCGTGGCTGGGCTTATCTTGAAGGTACCCCCTTGACGCTCCACGTTGTTGTGGGTGAACACGAGGTGGCAGTGGCAAGCTGCGAGATCTATCGCCCCGGCGTGGTGCGTCACTTTGGCGATAAAACGGAAGGCCATGTGGGTTTTGATGTGGAGCTGCCAGTTACCGTGCGACTAGGCCAAAAGGTGGAATTGAGATTCACAGACTCCAGCGGTATGGTCCGAGCCGTGCATTCGCTCTCATTTGGCAGCAGCGACGCATTCCAACGGATGTTTCTCGTACACGTCCCCAAAACCGCCGGGTCCTCGGTAAACGCCTTCATGGAGGATTGCTTGGGTGAGCGCGCGTGCGCGTCCCATATCGAGAGCAATCCGGAATGGAAGTTCGGTGCCGGACCGGACACTATATTTGAGGATAAAGTATTCCTTTCCGGTCACGTGCATCTCCGTGCTCTACGGCATAAGCTGACTTTGCAAAACACACTTGTTACCACCATGCTGCGCGACCCCATTGATCAGCTAATCTCCCACATCGCGTGGGTCCGTAGACTGGCTGACCCAGACGAGAAAAAGCGTTTTTACCAACATGATGCTGCGGTCCAGCACATAGCAACATGCCTGGCGAAAGTAGATCTTGGATCCCCGGTGCATCTGAAGAAATGGGCCAGCGAGTTATCGGGTGAAGCCCAGTCGCTTTTCGACAATTGTCAAGTTCGCTACCTTACCGACCGTGGGCAGACCGACCGTGGGCCGACCGGCCGTGTCACGCAACGTGACCTTCAAGGGGCAATCAGGAACTTGGAAATCTTCGATCTCGTCGGCAGAAGCGACCGCGTCCCGTCATTCCTCACCAAGGTGGCTGAAAAGATGCGCCTGGAGCGCAGTAGCGCTTCCGACGTGAACGTTCGCGAAAATGTTGCGAAAACAAAGTACGGGCTTGACTCCCGCGACCCCAGCATACGCGAAGCGCTTGAGTCTTTGCTCCAATTTGACCAGGTGTTGTACGACAAAGTTGCGGCCAGCGAGTCTGTCGCTGAGTCGGTGTAGGTGGTTCTAACTCCATCGTTCTTAAGAAGCCCGTGCCTGCCCAGCAGCGAAACGCAACGTCAACCACGTCCGTCACCGTGGGTCACGGCCCCGCCGTTCAACAATGCCGGAACCCTGCATCTACTACGCCGTTCGTCACGTTGTTGTCTGCTCGCGGCTTGACCGCGATCACGGCGTCCTGCCCGCCCATACCGTCGGTTCGGCCGGACCACGAGCCGTAGCGCAGCGGCTCACGAAGCTCAAGGCCGCATTTCCCATACAGATCCCTGACGAAGGCTTCCGGGTAGGCGATCGCCGCTTCAGGATTTTCGATGTTGGTCGTTCGATAACCTTGCATCTCATGCTCGAAGTTTAAAGGCCCCTTTCCTTCCTTCATGAGTGCTAAAGACTCCTCATTCAGCAGGAAGAAGGTGATTAGACTTCGCCCGCCCGGCTTCAGCACACGGACGATCTCCTGCAGATAGTGCCTCACGTCTGCTGGCAGCATGTGCGTGAATACTGAGGCAAGTAGCACTACATCGAACGACCCGTCGGGATAGGGAAAACGGAAGTCCGATGATTTGTATTTCCCTTTCGGGTTGTACTGACTGCTCTGAACATCTGCGACTGTGAAATCGAAGTTGGGGTGTGATCCCGAGATGTTCTGCGTGCACCACGCAATTGCTTCGCGTGAAACATCGAAGCCAGCGTAGCGGCCCACGGGGCTCAGGTAGCCGGTGAGCGGCAAAGCCATCCGCCCTGAACCGCAGCCAACGTCGAGCACTGCATCACCTGGCTGCAACCCGCATAGGTCAACCAAATGACCCAAGAATTTATTGCCGATTGCCTTATACGCGTCAGCGCCACCGCCACCCACCCAATCCTGAAGCTCCCGGGGGGGCAGCACTTCATCAGGCGTGCCGCAGTTCGCTGTCGAAGTACGATTCGAGCCCGGCGGAATACTCCCGGTCATGATGCCACCTCACTGTAGTCAGCCGAACTTGTCAGTCCTCTCAACCACGCCTGACTATAAGCGTTGTTCGGCCTCTTCGAGGAGTATGGCGACGTTCAGCATGCCGCCGATGACGTCCCAGCCGGAGCCCCCAACTCGACGGCCCACCGCCGGCAGTTTCCACAGGTGGGGGCGAAGGCCTCGGTCTAGAGGTGTAGACCTGACATGCAGAGCACTTCGTCGAGGCTGGCGTCCGCAGCCTGGCGGCGGGCGGTCGCCCAGGATCGGGGTCGCTGGTTTGCCCGCCGCTGGCTCGATCCAGGCGTGCGGTGTCGAACATCGCTGGGCCGGCGGCGATCGCCTCGGTCAGCAGGTAGCGGCCGGCGTCGGGTGCCCGGCGCACCGCCGGCTCGGCGGCGCTGGCGCCGGGCAGTTTGACCGCATCGGCGACGTTGATGCCCACCTGAAACACCTGGGGTTCGGCGTCGAGCACGCGGTCAGGCGGGTGATGAGATTCTCGGGGGCGAAAAACCGCCAGCCTTCACCCAGGTGCAGCCAGAACCGTCCGTCGATCCGAGGGCGCAGCTGCGCCAGTTGGGCGGCGGGCCTGTGCCCGGTGCCGCAATCGGCGAACTCGAGGAACCCGTAGCGCTGCTGCAGCAGCGCGCGGTCGGGGGCCGACAGGCCGGTGTCGAGCACCAGGAAGCGCCCGACCCGTGACACATCCAGGCAGCAGGTCAGAAACGAGTTCAGTGCCTGCTCGGTGGTCTGGCGGTCCGGTCCGGCGATCAGGCTGACGGTGACCTCGGCCTCGCCGGGACCGCCGGCCAGGGACTGCACCAGGGCGTCGGGGTACCGTGCGGCCGCCTCGATCATGGCCGGCACCGAAAAGTCGCGGTTGGCCGCAATCCGTTGCCGATCACCCTCGGGCAGGTCGGGGCGGGCCACCAAGCGCCGGCACAGCTCAAACGCCTCGGCGTGCTGACCGATCCAGGATGCGCACGTCGCCAGCTCATCGGTGGCGCGCCAGGCGTAAACCTCTGCGAAGTATCCGAGGACAAAGAGGTCCTCTTCGGGAAACGGCATTTCGGCGGCGCGCTGGGCAAACAGGTAACCGAGCCGATAGCGCTTCTCGACGCGACACCGAAAGGCGATGACGTACAGCGGCTCCGCGCGGGTCGGTCGAAACTCCCACGCCTTGAGGTAGGCGTCCTCAACGTCCGGCCACGGTTCACCGAGTTCCGCCATCGACTCTGCGAGCCGGTACATCGCCCAGTAGACCTCCTCGTCGCAGCCGCCCATCTCGACTCGCCGCGCATACGACCGCGCATCCTCGGGATTGCATTCGACCTTGGCCAGCCACAGATCGCGGTCGGGCGCAAACTTATGCCTGAACAGTTGGCGATCGCGGAGCTGCTGATCTGCGGTGTGGTCTTTGCCTTCGAGGTGCACATGGCTACCGGGGTCATCCCCTGCGGCGGTCTCGTGGGTGACACCCTCGAGATCCGCCAGCGCGTGGTGCACGATGTCGGCCTGGCTGCGAGCGGAGAATGTTTGATAGCCCCGCTCGGCGAGCTCGCGTCGCGCCCGCTCGTCACCGAGGAGCTCCACACAGCGATCGACCAGTTCGTTATAGTCCGCGAACGCGACGCCCGACTCTAGGTCGCGCTCCAATGTCCGATCGGCACCACGCTCGGAAACCACCGCCCGTTTATTGGCGAGCAGATAGGAAACACGTGTGATTTCGAAGATCTTCGCTTCCCAGTAGTGCAGGTTGAGGACGATCTTCGAGCGTGCGATCCAGGCATCGCGGCTCGCGCCGTAGACGCCCGATAGCCATTTGACCCGGAGGCCTCTGTCGTGAATCCAGGCAACGTCATCGACGGCAAATCGTCACCCAGTTGTTCGAGGTTGTAGAAGATGGGGTTTTTGGGCGGCTCTAAGCCGTTTCGGACGAGAAGGTTTCCGCCGAGCACGATGGTGCGGCGATCGTCGAGGTCGAGACGGTTGGTCAGCACCGAGTCATAGCCAAGCGCCAGAAGAATGAGGTGCAATCCCTCCGCAACTTCGTCAAATGCTCTGCTGTGCCGAAAATTCGGCGGTGACACAGTCGCGACGGCGAATCGCATGGGTAGCAAAGTACCGCAAGAAGTGAGGTGTTCCTGACGTAACGGGATCTTCGTAATTCAGAGTGCCTTGACAAGTTGGTGGAGTTCGGCCGTGCAGCAGTGAGCGCCAGCGGTAGTGGGTGAGCTTTTGCGGAATCCGGGGGCGTTGCGGCGCAAAGCTTCTCGCCGTTCGTTGACGGCTTCGGTGGGTCCGTTGAAGGCGTGGTGGTCGAAGAAGGCAAGGATGTCGACGCGGCGGCGCCACAAGGTGGGGCCGAGTTGGGCGAACTCCTCCAGTTGGAAGAAGCCGCCACTATCCCAGCGCCGATTGTGGCATCGTTGCGGAGATGGATGCGCGTTCGGACCCGGATCTCGACGATCCGTTCGAAGAGGCGATTGACGATGCGTTGGGCTCCTTGCCGGCCGAGTTCCGTCGGGCGATCAGCAACGTCGCGTTCATCGTCGAGGACGAGCCTCCCGGCGGGCTTCCGCTGCTCGGCCTGTACTCCGGCGTGCCGCTGCATAGGAGAGGATGGGGCCCTTTCTCGGGCAGCGGAATGTTGCCCGCCAAGGTCAGCATCTTCCGCGGGCCGATCACGCGACTCGCTGCCGGCGACGCCGATCGTCTACGTCGCGAGGTCAGAAACGTCGTGCTTCACGAGCTCGCGCATTACTTCGAGGTCAAGTGACGCGCGGTTGATCGAGCTTGATAGCGACTGACGTGACGAAGGCACGATCTCACGTCGCTACCTAAACTTCTCATGCAGGCTCAGTAGAGACTAAACAGCTCGGTCAGGCGGTCGGGTTCCTCGCAGAGCGGACCCGAGTCCGTCAATTGGAGTTCTTCCCACAACGACCGCAGTCGATTCTCGTCCATGGCGGTTGCGGCGTGCTCATCGATGATGTCGTAGTAGCGATCGGCTAAAACGTGCGATGCCGGGTCGACGCGGGTGACGGCGACCAGGCCAGTCGGCGGGCAGTCCAGCACATGCAGTCGCAGATCCGGACGGTACTTTTTCAGGATTGGCAGTAACTTCCAAACGTCGCCAGTCCACATGCCGGCGGTGTCTTTCTCAAAGGACTCGCCCGGCAACCACTGCCGCAACGCCATCCGCGGATTCAACGGCACGCAGTCATGCAGCAGGATCAGTGAGCGGGGATGACAGGCAGCCTCTGTCCCGATCAGATCGCGCAGCAGGAATTCGAACCGGTGCATGCCATCCAAAAAGACCATGTCCACCGGCCGTCCCAGCAACTGCCGCACATTTTCGGTCGCAAAGAAAGTGTCCGACGGCATCTGGAAGAAGAACGTGCGCCTGCGGTTGCCGGTGGCGGTAACCGCAAGCTGGAACTGAGGGTCCACCGCGATCGCGTCGCAACCCGCGAGCGCCAGCGAAGTCCCAGTCTCTGTGCCGACCTCCAAGTATGTGCGCGGCGTCAGATGGGTGTGCAATGCGGTCAGGAAGTCATCGTAGGGCACACCCAGCATGCGGAACGAGTGGGTCGCATCGTCAAAGTCGTGCACTGGGCCCGCCCCCCTTTGTATCGATTGCCTGCCGCGTATTTCCGCAATCGCGCGTCGGCGTCCATCCTGGAGGACAACCCTCACCCCAACGGTGAAAACCGGTGCGAGTCCGACGGTTTCGACCGCCTTCGAGAACCCCGCTGGTGACGAACTGCTGCCGTACACTTCGGCCACATCGGGCCGGGAAACAGTTAGCGCGCAACTCGCAAGCACGGTTTGCTCGTGGACGAACTCCACCTCGGCTACGGGCGCCTTGCTTACGACCCAGCCGTCGACCTCGAACGCGTATCCGTCGACCGGACCCGTCCGCGGGCGGTCGAGGCAAGCAGCGGTGATCAGGTCATCGCTGGGGCATAGGGTGACCCCGGATATCTCCACGGCCATGCGCCGATCCTGTCCCTCCTCGTCGGGGCAGCGCACCTTTCGCTGCTCCACCTCCGGGGAACCGCCCGGAGTCTCCAGGGTAGTCATTTGGCGCGAGCATCCGGTGAAGATCGCTGATCCGCTCATGCCGCTCAACCAGCTCGGCCAGTGCTTGCACCGCAACAGCGCTGGTATCCGCAGAAGGCGGATGGCCCACATTCGCGGGCTCATACCCGAAAGCGATCATGTCATCGGTATAAATTGTCTCGATCAGTCGCAGCAGCAGTCGGATCGCGGATGACTGCGCGCGGCAGCAGCGTGGCGTTGAGCCGTTTCAGGTCGAGCGTCCCCCGCCAGCCTTGTGCCCGCAAGTGGCGTTCGAGTCGGCCGAGGGTCACCGCGGCCGCCTCGATGCGCCCAATCTCTGAGTATGGAAATACTTCGGGGCGAAGCAAGTAGCTCTGTGGTGCCCAGTGCGGGTCGGCTGTGAGAAGCTGCGGGTCCTGGGCCAGAGCGGCAACGAAGTTTTCGAAGTCCTCGGCAATGGCTGTCAAGGGCGGGAGTAGTTCGTCGTGCCCACCACCGCCGTCGACCTTCGGGTAGCTCCTTTGGACTACGGGGGACCAGCGCCGTGCCGTACAGTTCCACAAATAGCGGCTCGCGAAGCAGCAGCTTCGACTGCCAGGCCGACCATAATCGGTCCACGGGGTGCCGGGTCCAACCTAATGGGTATCGATCAGCGTGCCGTTGACGGGGATTTGCCCGTCGTCGAGGCAGGCTGATCAACCGAGCCGCCGGCCGGTGAGCACTTTGACATACGACTTTGCCATCGATGCCTGACATCTCGACCCCCTCAAACTCTCCCGCTGAGCCCCGAACGCTCACCGCAGTCTCTACTAAGGCGCACACCGCTGCGAGGAGGCCAAGTCAAGCAGGCGTTTCGCCCGAAGCTCTGCGGGAGTTTTCAACCTCTACAGGGCTTTCACTATGCCGTCAGCGCGGCAGGAGGTGCAACGTTCGGCTGGGGTTGATCATTGGGCTCGTTGAGCAAAGCCAAGGTGGATTCAGACAGGTAGCGTTTGTCGGCAACCTGCCATTCATCGTGAGCTTCGACAAGCACGGAGCCGGCCAGCCGCAACAGTGCTGCCGGGTTAGGGAAAACCCCGACGACATCGGTGCGACGCTTGACTTCTTTGTTGAGCCGCTCCAGTGGGTTGGTGCTCCAGATCTTTTTCCAGTGCGGCACAGGGAAATCGGCGAATGCGGTGATGTCGTCGACGCCGTCGCGCAGCATGGTTTCGACCTTGGGCAACTGTCGGCCGAGCATGGAAGCGATGGTGTCGAGTTGCTCGCGCACGTGCTCGGCGTCAGGTTGGGCAAAGATGGTGCGGATCGCAGCGGCGACCATCTCCGCTGAGCCTTTCGGGACTTGGGCCAACACGTTGCGCGAGAAATGCACTCGGCAGCGTTGCCAGGTCGCGCCGATCACAACGGCGTCAATCGCGCCACGCAGTCCACTGTGGGCATCGGAGATGACCAGTTGCACCCCGGCCAGACCGCGCGATTTCAGGGAGCGCAGAACGCCGTCCAAAACGCGCCGTCTTCGCTGTCGCCGACCTCAAAGCCCAAGACTTCACGCCGGCCGTCGGCGGCCACCCCGGTGGCGATCACCACGGCCTGGGAAACCACCCGGTGGTTGACCCTCGCCTTGCAGTAGGTGGCATCGAGGAACACATACGGGAACCGCTGATCGTCCAGCGGCCGCTCGCGGAAGGCGGCCACCTCGGTGTCTCTAGATCTAACGGCAACTGCCCGAAATTACCTCGGTCGGGGATGTCATTAACGAGCTGCTTATCGCTGGTGCCGATCGCCACTCAGTACGGATGGTCCCAGCCTGCGCTTCGGTGCGGTGGAGGCGAATTCGAAAGTCTCGATGTTGTACCGCGCGCAGAAATACGCCCTCCTCGAAGAGGCTTTTCCGGCTCACCGTGGGTGCGGCGAGATGATCCTCAACCACATCGCGCAGCTATAGCCTGGGACTGCCGCGGTCATACTGACGCGTTACCGCCCCCGCCGCTTGCAGCCGCTTAACACTTGCCGTTGTTCGCGGCGGCCAAGCTGATCACTGTCGCCTGCAGCGCGCCGCTCGCATCCTTGGTTGTGCCAGACGCTGTGATGCATTTGCCCTGCGCGATGGCCCCGGAATCGACGGCCCCCACCAGGGAGTAGCGCGTTTTGTCGTCCACCTTCACGGGGGTCTGAGACGGGTTTCCGTTGACGTCGGTATCGCTCACCGTGATGGTGTCACCTGCCACGGACGCAACCGTGCCGTGAACTGGCTGATTCGGTCCGGGGTTGGCCGGGGGTTTAGGTTGCGGGCACTTGCCGTTCGCAGCAGCTGGGACTATGTTCACGACTTTTGCCGTGACAGCGCCACCTGCGGCGGGCGCGGCGGGAGCCACCGCCACGCAGTTGCCGTTGGCGACGTTGCTGAACTGGCCCGGGGTGACCTCTCTGACCTTCGTCGTGGGGCTGAAGTCGACGGCGGCCGTCCCATCTTTCTCGGTGACCTGTATCGCGTTGCCCGACACCGATGCGATCAGTCCGTGGACCTGCTGCGGGGCGTTGGCGGACGCCGGTGACGACGTAGCCGGGGGCTGCGCATTGTTCGACTTGTTCGACGAACTGCACGCGCCCACGGCGAGCGCGGTTGCGCTCGCAACCGCGAGGACCGCGAATCCGGTCAGCCGGGCGGGCTTGAAACTTAGTTGCATCGAGATCCTTTCAATCGTCGGCCACTTTGGCCAGGCCAGCTAGGCAACGGTTCCGCCAGCGGCGGAATCGAGCACCGGCGATGGCTCTGTACGAGACTACTGTGTTTTTTGAGCGGTTGTGCCGAAAGCCGAATCGTCTGGTTCGAAATAACCGGTGAGTCGCGGCTCCCAGGGTGATGTGGCGCTTGTCGCGCTCATCGTCGGTGAGCATGTGCCATACCGCGGTCAGGATTGAGTGTTGGATGGCGACAATGGCTTTCGTCTTACCCAGGCGGGGCGCTAGGCGCTGATATCGGGCCCCGAGGTAGGTGGTGTCTTTGGTGCGGGCTGCGGCCATCGCAGCGGTGCCCAGCGCTCCGGTAAGCCATCGGTTGCCGTGACGGGTCTTGCCGGATCGGCGTTTGCCGGCCGACTCGTGATGGCCCGGGCACACCACGGCCCGCGACGCCAAGTGTGCGGCGGTGCGAAAGCGAGTCATGTCAGCGCCGGTCTCGGCGATGATGACCTCAGCGACGCACTGGCCCACGCCCGGGATCGTCGCCAACTGTTCAAGCTGGCGGGCAAAAGGGTGCATCTGCTCCTCGATGCGCTCCGGGGGTTTGTTCAGGTCCGCCCCGCCGACGCGGGTGGCGCCCAGCGTTGACGCGGTGGGCAGCCCATCGAGGACGCCATCGCCCAGGAATCCGGTGTCCACACAGTCCAGCGCGGTGGCGAACCGTTCGGCGATGCCGCCCAGCTGGGTGACGATCTCGGGAAACTTCTCGATCATGCGCCCGCAGCGCAGCCCGGCGGCGTTATGCGCGATCGCCTCGAACCGAAGCACGCGTTCGCCTTTGGTGTAGGCCTTGCCGGTCAACCGCCCAAAGTGCAGCTTGAACACGGTCAGGCCATAGGCAGGTGTCTCGATCGCGGCCTCGATCGCCGAGGAGCGTCTGCGGGTGCGGCGCGGGCGCCGCACGGCGCCGACGATGGTGCCGATCTTGGGCACATCCAGCCGGCAGCGGGTGCGATCGACGACTGCGTCGAACATCCGCTGCATGATGGCGCCGTTGGCGAAGATCAGGTTGCGGCTGTATTCGAGCTGATAGACGGCGAACCCGTAGCCGAATCCGCTGCGGTGCTGCTCGTCGAGATCCAGCCCGAAGCACAAACACGCCGAATAGATCCAGCGTTGGCAGACCCGACCCAGCCGCCCTACAGCCGCATCCTGCGACAAGGCATCTGCGATCCGGGCCAGGCCTGCGGGGTCGGCCACAGCGGTGAAGCAGTTGCCGGCCTTGGTGAATGCTATCCCCGCCGCGGCGGCCTGCGAACTCATGGCCGTTGAGGATGGTCTGCGCGCCGAACGGCGGATGACCCCACTCGGGGTCGAGGGCTGCCGATCAACGCAGGCTTCGAATTCGTCTTCGATGCACCCATCGCCCCGTTCGACAAGGTTTCGGTCCGCTTTGCCGGCGGGCCGGAGCTTACAAATTCACCGAGCAAGCCGCTTCGCATCGAAACGTCCGGCACGAAGCGAACGGATGAAGGTTGCGTCGTCCTTGTCCTCGGCATGGAACAAAGCGGCGCCGCATTCTGCGCGAACCTGTTGGGCCTACTTGGCGTCCATTTTGGCGCGGGCGACCCGTCGACGTCCGATGACGGACGCTCGCGGTGGGCCAGCGCGGACCTCCTGGCGTTCCATGATCGCCTGTTGAGCGCGCTGAAGATTGCGCAGTGCGATCTCGACGAAATACCCGACCTGCCAGCAGAGTCCTGGGCCGAAGACTCGGTGCGCGTCATACGCGAAGAGATGGTGGAATGGCTGCGCGCGCAACTCATTAGAAATCGGCACTTCGGTTTTCATGATCCAAGGGCTGTCTGGCTGCTGCCGATCTGGGACGAGATCTGTGCCGAACTGGGCGTCGAGGTGCGATACATGCTCTGCGTGCGCGAGCCAGCGCAAGTGGCGCAGTCGGTGGAAGCGCTGGGCCTGGAGCGGATGGCAGAGAATCCGCTTGTCGCACAGTTGATTAAGCAAACCTTCGATCTCGGTCTGTGGGAGAACATGGATCAGCCGGCCGCGACGGCAGGTAGGTTCGCACAAGATCTGTATGACCGAATCGTTGGCTGCGCGCCGGCCGGCTGTCTTGACCAGAGCGTACGGTCCGTCGCTGGCGACATCATCGCGTTCGCCGCATTCGTGCAGCCAATGCTGTCGACGTTCGGAGGAGGCCGCGTCAGATCCGCATCTGGTGAAGGTGGGGTCCGTCCACGAGCAAAGCGTGGTTGCGCGCTGCGCGCTAACTCGTATGCGGCCCGATGTGGCCAGCGTGTCAGGACGGACGCCGACGCGAGATCGCGGAAATACGCGGCAAGCAATCAAGACGACGGAGAGGGCTGGCCCCCAGTGCACGACTTTGACGATGCGACCAACTCGTTCCGCATGCTCGGGGTTCCATATGTTGACTTCCTGACCGCATTGCACACGCATCTGACGCCGCGCACATACTTGGAGGTCGGCACAGAGACTGGGACTTCGCTGGCGCTCGCGGGTTGCGACGCGATCGCGGTGGACCCTCAGTTCCAGCTTGCGGTTACCGCCACCGGCAACCGCAGGCGCACGTTCTTCTTCCAGATGCCGTCGGACACTTTCTTTGCGACCGAAAATGTGCGGCAGTTGCTGGGACGGCCGGTGGACATGGTCTTTTTGGATGGCATGCACCGGTTCGAATTCCTGCTGCGCGATCTGATCGGGGCAGAGGCTGCCTGTCATCCCCGCTCACTGATCCTGCTGCATGACTGCGTGCCGTTGAATCCGCGGATGGCGTTGCGGCAGTGGTTGCCGGGCGAGTCCTTTGAGAAAGACACCGCCGGCATGTGGACTGGCGACGTTTGGAAGTTGCTGCCAATCCTGAAAAAGTACCGCCCGGATCTGCGACTGCATGTGCTGGACTGCCCGCCGACTGGCCTGGTCGCGATCAACAGCGTCGACCCGGCATCGCACGTTTTGGCCGATTGCTCCTACGACATCGTCGATGAGCACGCCGCAACCGTCATGGACGAGAATCGACTGCGGTCGTTGTGGGAGGAACTCGAAATGACCGACTCGGGTCCGCTCTGCGAGGAACCGGACCGCCTGACCGAGCTGTTCAGCCTCTACTGAGCCTGCATAACGAGACCGTGACGAAAATGTCAGGTCCAGTAGGGCAACAACTGCGCGTCTCGCGCCGGATTCGATCTACCCGTCGGCTAACTCCGAGCCGACCCAGTATCACAGTGGTACGCCCACATCGAGACCTGATATGCAGAGCACTTCGTCGAGGCTGGCGGTTTGTAGTCCGGCGCGGCTTTCCTGCACACGGACGGCCCGGTCCAGGCGTGCGGTGTCGAACATCGCCGGGCCGGTGGCCGGCGCCTTGGTCAGCAGGTAACGGCCGGCGTCGGGTGCCCGGCGTATTGCCTGCTCGGCAGCGCTGGCGCCGGTCAGCTTGGCCGCGTCGGCGAAGTTGATGCCCACCTGAAACACCTGTGGTTCGGCGTCGAGCACCGCGCTCAGGCGGGTGATGTAGTTCTCGGGGGCGAAAAACCGCCAGCTTTCACCCAGGTGCAGCCAGAACCGTCCGTTGATCTGAGGGCGCAGCTGCGCCAGTTGGGCGGCGGGCCGGTCGCCGGGGCCGCAATCGGCAAACTCGAGGAACCCGTAGCGCTGCTGCAGCAGCGCGCGGTCGGGGGCCGACAGGCCGGCGTCGAGCACCAGGAAGCGCCCGACCCGCGACACATCCAGGCAGCAGGTCAGAAACGAGTTAATGGTCTGCTCGGTGGTCTGGCGGTCCGGCCCGGCGATCAGGCTGACGGTGACCTCGGCCTCCCCGGGACCGGCGGCAAGGGACTGCGCCAGGGCGTCGGGGTACGGTTCGGCCGCCTCGATCATGGCCGGCGCCGAAAAGTCGCGGTTGGCCGCGATCCGTTGCCGATCACCCTCAGGGATGTCGGGGCGGGCCAGCAGGCGCCGGCACAGCGTGAACGCCTCGGCGTGCCGACCGATCCAGGATGCGCACACCGCCAGCTCATCGGTTGCGCGCCAGGCGTAAACCTCTGCGAAGTATCCGAGGACAAAAAGGTCCTCTTCGGGAAACGGCATTTCGGCGGCCCGCTGGGCAAGCAGGTAACCGAGCCAGTAGCGCCGCTCGCCGCGACACCGAAAGGCGATGGCGTGCAACGCCTCGGCGCGGGTCGGTCGAAACTCCCACGCCTTGAGGTAGGCATCCTGAACATTCGGCCACGGCTCACCGAGTTCCCCCATCGAGGCCGCGAGCCGAAACATCGCCCAGTAGACCTCCTCGTCGCAGCCGCCCATCTCGACCCGCCGCGCATACCACCTGCGCGCGTCGACGAAATCGCCCAACTGGAAGCAGGTTTCGGCCAGGAAAAAGACCGACCGCGCATCCGCGGGATTGCGTTCGACCTTGGCCAGCCACAGATCGCGGTCGGGCGCAAACTTATGCCTGAACAGTCGGCGCTCGCGGAGCTGATGATCTGCGCTGTGGTCTTCGGGGCGCACATCGGTGCAAGGGCCGGCCCGCGCATCGGTCTGGTGGGCGACACCCTCGAGATCTGCCAGTGCGCGGTCCACGATGGCGGCCTGGTCGCGAGCGGAGAAAATTTCGTAGCCCCGCTCGGCGAGCTCGCGTCGCGCACGCTCGTCGCCGAGGAGCTCCACACAGCGCTCGACCAGTTCGTCGTAGTCCGCGAACGCGACGCCCGACTCTAGGTCGCGCTCCAATGCCGGATCGGCGCCACACTCTGAGACCACCGCCCGCCTATTGGCGAGCAGATACGAAACACGCGTGATTTCGAAGATTTTCGCTTCCCAGTAGTGCAGGTTGAGGACGACCTTCGAGCGCGCGATCCAGGCATCGCGGCCCGCGCCGTAGACGCCCGATAGCCATTTGACCCGAAGACCTCTGTCGTGCAGATCCCGCAGAACGGCGTATCGGCGCTCGTAGGGCGCGCCGTAGAAAAGTACGTCGACGTCCTCGGCGGCTGGGGCGATCCGGGTCAGCTCGGGGACGTATCCGATCGGAACGTAGGTGGGCCGGGGCAATCCCAGGGCGGCGAGCCGCTCGATGTTGGCTGGACTGTAATCCCACGTCGGGTAACGCCGGAAAAGGTCGAAGAATCCAGGCAACGTCATCGACGGCAAGTCGTCACCCAATTGCTCGAGGTTGTAGAAGATGGGGTTTTTCGGCGGCTTTAAGCCGTTTCGGACGAGGAGGTTTCCGCCGAGCACGATGGTGCGGCGCTCGTCGAGGTCGAGACGGCTGGTCACCACCGAGTCATGGCCAAGCGCCAAAAGAGCATGGTGCAATCCCTCCGCAACTTCGTCAAATGCTCTGCTGTGCTGAAAATTCGGAGGTGACACAATCGCGACGGCGAATCGCATGGGTAGCAAAGTACCCCAAGAACTGAGGTGTTCCCGGTCGTCTTGATGGATCGGAACGGCGGCAAGCGCCGCGCGTCCCACGTCTGCCTCGATGCGGAACTCCGCAACAACACTTCCACGCGAGCCTGGGTCCGGCTTAGTGGCAACCTCGCACCCGGTGGACCCTCGCGGGCGCGCGGGCGTGGCCTGGCGGAGCGACTCCAACTCCCAACCACATGACCCGAAGACCGCCAATATCACGCACCAAGCTATTCACCAACCCCCTGCTACTGCCTCACACCGCAGCGGGGCAAACAGGGCTTTGACCAGGTTGAACACGGCAGTTCTCCGGATCATCAGAAATCTTTCCGATTTTTTTTGCAAATTTCCCTTGCCCGAGTTGCCTGATGGACGTCGAAGGCTTACCTTAACGACACCTGGGAAACATCTAAGTCGAACGGGGTGGGCCATGGCTGGTTGGAGCCGAGCCATCAGTCGCGAAACGCAAAAAGCGGTCCGCTGCTGTCAGCCCGACGGTCTCGCCGGCATTGCTTACTCGTTCATCGTGACCGCAATCACCCCAGTGAACACCGCAGATGCAGGTGCGTACGAACGAGTTAATTTCTCTATCTCCAGGGGCCCGCAGACGCTTCCGGATGGCAGCAGTTTGCGCCCAGGCCGACGCGTAAATGGACTCCAGCGCAGCCTAATCACGACCTAAGAAAACACGCGAAGCCCACAGGAACGGCAGGAAAGGCGAGAACGATGACACATCGGCGTTCGAAGAAGCAAGACCGCGAATCGCCTAGAGACGACGTGCACCGCAACGCTCGTTTCATCCGCCTTAGCGTTGCGGCCGGCACGTTCATAACCTTGAGCCTGTCGCCGATCGCGAGCGTGTCGCCGCTGCTCGCCATCCCGGTGGCAAAGGCTGACGGCGAAGACATCATCATCGATCAAATCCTCAATTCCCTCTCCGCCGTGGACCCCACGACGGCTTTGGACATGACGAGCTGGCTCTCCAACCTCGACGCCGCATTGCAGGGTGCGGCGAACTTTGACCCGTCGAGTTTGGCCGGCACGATGCCCGACATCGACTCCGCGTTGTCCCCGGCTTCGACTTCCGCTGATCCGGCCGCCGTCCCCCCTGACCCCGCTGCGTCGACCGACCTCGCGCAGCTGTACGAGACCTTCATCTACGGCCCACAGCACACTCTCGAACAAGAGTGGATTGACGGCACAACCGGCCTGGGCGGCCTCACGGTCCAGTGGGACAACTCGATCGATAGCTTGGACCCTAGCACGTTGCTGATCGGCAACGGCGCCGACGGAACGGCGGCAGATCCGACAGGCGGCGCCGGTGGGTTGCTCTTCGGTGACGGCGGTGCTGGCTGGAACAGCACCGTCGTCGGTGAGGCCGGCGGCGCCGGCGGCGTCGCGTACGACGGCAACGGCGGCGCGGGCGGCGAAGGCTTCGAAGGAAGCATGGGCGGTGCCGGTGGGGACACCGGCTACGGCATAGCAGGCAACGGCGGTGCCGGCGGCGACGCCGGTGGCGCCGGCGGTGCCGGTGGCGACGCGACGGGCTTCTTCTTCGGCAACGGCGGCGACGGCGGCAGCGGCGGGGTCGGCGCCACCGGCGCCGACGGCGCCACTGGCGGGCTCGGCGGCGCCGGCGGCGCCGGCGGCAGCGGCGCGGCACTGTTCGGCAACGGCGGCGACGGCGGCGCCGGCGGCGACGGCGGCACCGGCGGCACCGGCGCGCTCGGTGGTGACGGCGGCGCCGGCGGGCTCGGCGGCAAAGGCGGGATCTTCGGCCAGGACGGTGCGAACGGCGCGACTGGGGAGACTGGCCACTCGGGCCCCTCCGGCTGACCTATCCGCACCTAACCACAAGGATTCGACCGGCCCGCGGCCGGCTGGTTATCGTCGCTGCGGGCCGGTCGAATCCTTCCTCAAGCGGCTACCTAGGCCGGTGCAGATGGTTGGGCGTTCGACGAGCTTTCGGTTCTGAAAGAGGTGCCGGCGCGGACAATGGCGACTGGCTCTTGTGGCGTTTTCCACCCCTAACAAATCCCCTCAGTGGTGCTGACCAGCTGGGATAGGCCCGGTGTCCCGATGCCCCGGTGGCATTGTTAACGTGCTTCGTTCAGAGGAATCCCAGGCTGCGCCGACCGGCCCCAACCGACGGTGTGGGGTCGGTCTGTAACGTCGTGGACAGCAGCTCGTAGTACACGTCGCGAAAGTCGGTGGTGGGCTTGAGATCGCCGTTGTCGAGGTCGGTCAGGCTGGGCTGGTCGCCGTAGAAGCCGCCTTTGACCGGAGCGCCGGCGATGAACACGGGTCCAGCTGTGCCGTGGTCAGTGCCCTGTGACGCGTTGGCCCGCACCCGTCGTCCGAATTCCGAGTACGCCAGCAGGACAACATTTCTGCCGTACCGGTCACCGGCCATCTGCTCAAGGAACGGCGTTAGGGCTTCGTCCAAGGTCTACAGCAGACGCTGCTGAGTGGCGCGTTCGTCGGCATGCGTGTCGAAACCGCCCAGTTGCACCGCGCACACCCGCGTGGGCACTGCCGCCCTGACGGCGGTCGCCACCATGCTCAGTTGGCCGGCCAGCGAATTGTGTTTACCGCCAGATGGCTTGATCGCGCCGAATGGACCGCCCGCCGGATCTAGCCGGCGAGCAGACGCAGAATCGCATCGCCACAGCGATTCTTGTGCGATTCCGCGTCTGCTCGCGAGGTGTGGGCGCCCTGCGGAATATCCGGCCATACCCCTGCACGGGGGCTTAATGCCGTCATAGATTGAGTCCGTGGCGACGAACCGGCTGAGAAACCGATTTCGGACTGTGCCCGACACCGCAGGTTCTGCGAAGCTGCCGGCCGAAAATGATCTGCGGTCACTTCGGATCCTCGTTGTCGGCGCCGGGGTGAGCGGCATTTCCATTGCCCGGGGATTACTCCGCGACGGACATGATGTCACCGTCTTCGAACGGCGCCCGAATCTGCAGGCCGGTGGCGGTGCCGTGACCATTTGGCCCAATGGCGCGACGGTTCTGAGGCAGCTGGCTGTCGATATGGCGGGCGCAGGTCAGCTGCTGTCCACCGTGCGGATGTCGACATCCACGGGACGCGCGCTCGCCACTTTGGACCTGACTGCGATCGCGGAGCGGCTGGGCGCACCTATTCGGATGGTGCCCCGGCGGGTGCTGCTGGAAAGGCTGTTGGACGGCTTTCCGACGGATCGGATCCGGTGCAACTCCCGCGCGTTCAAGGTGGCGACTACCCGCAACAGCGTGCGAGTCGGATTCGAAGACGGCAGCTTCGCCCAAGGAGACCTGCTGATTGGCGCGGACGGCCTGCACTCGGTGGTCCGAAATATCGTCGGCGCGCCACTCGCGCAGCCCACCGGATGGTGCAGTTGGCAGGGACTGCTCACCTTGCCCGATGTGGTCGACCCTCATGTCGCACAGGTCATTATCGGAAAACAGGGGAACCTCGGCCTGTGGCCGGCCGGTGGCTCCGCGATGCAGTGGTGGTTCGACTTGCCCTGGTCGTCCGACTTCATCAGACCGGTAAGCCCGATCAAGCTGATTAGATCGGCTTTCACCGGTTGGTGTGACACGGCCGACCGAGTGCTGACGACATTGACCGACGACGACTTGGCCGCTTCCCCGTACCCGCATTTTCGGCATCCGATCCCGCGGCCAGGCCAAGGCGCGGTGACGTTGCTCGGTGACGCCGCACACACGATGCCCCCCACTCTCGCGCAGGGCACTAATCAGGCGCTGCTCGACACCATGGTGTTGCGCAAAGCGTTGTCGGATTTCCGGAAAGGAATGAACGGCAGAAACGGCGAGCTTTCGAGTGCGCTGCGCTGGTATGAGAAAACCAGGCGACGCCGGGTCGACGCCGTGTCCCGCGTGGCGTCACTGCCGGTGTCCCACAGTGAGTTTGCGCTCAGACCGGCGGCGATGATCCCCGGCCGCTTGCACACCTGGACGTTGGCGGTGTTCCTGCATTTCCTCAGTCACCGCAGGATGTCCGCGCAGATCAGCCGCGACCTGCAGGCCGCGACGACCGCCCCCCCTGGTCGCCGCCCATGACAACGCCGGAAATGAGGGGCTTGACCACGACCATGGACCACTACCCGGATCACCCCTTATGCGTACGAGGCGATTCCGACGAGCCCTCACGCTGGCTGTGGCTCGTCAAATGGTGTGTGCTGGCCGTCCCGCACTACCCCATTTTGATGCTTCTCTATCTGATGTACCCGCTGCTGACCATCGTCGCAGGGGCCGCCATCTTGTTCACCGGACGGTATCCACGCCCGATCTTCGACTTCAACGTCGGAGTTCTGCGCTGGTCGTGGCGAGTCATGAATTACCGATTCCCGATGAACAGCACCGACAGGTACCCGCCCTTCACGCTTGCTTCTCGGCCCGACTACCCGGGGGATCTCAAGCTCGACTATCCCGACCACCTCAACAACTCGGCCGTGCTGGTGAAGTGGTGGCTGCTGGGGTTCCCTCAGATATTGATTTGCTGGGCGATGGAGCCGCTGCTGCAGGTCCTGTGCGTCGTCGCCGCGGTGTGGTTGCTGTGCACCGGGACAATCTCACAGGGCATGCACGACCTCCTCATGGGCATCGTTCGATGGCGGTACCGGGTGGCCGTGTACGTCTCGTTGATGCGCGACGAATATCCGCCGTTCCGGCTGGACCTGGGTAGCAGGTGACCCGCCCTAATCCGTTGTTCCCGTATCTGTATCGAATCGGCATGCCGATCTTCGACCGGCTGTTCTATCGCCGGTATCGCCGCGAGGCGATGAGGCATGCGGCCGGTCGACTGTTGATGGTCGGTTGCGGCCCGGGGTCCGACTTGATGTTCCTTCCACCCACGGTGACGTCGGTCGCCGCGGTAGAGCCGCAGCCGGCGTTCCGCCGGATGGCTCGCGCTCGTGCGCGCCGCCACCGCATCGCCGCCGACATTGTCGATGGGATCGGCGAGTCGATCCCTTTCCCGGACAACAGTTTTGATTCGGTACATGTCGGACTTGTGTTGTGCTCGGTCGACGATGTGGCCGCCACCCTCGGCGAGATCCGCCGTGTGCTCGCACCCGGCGGCCGGTTGGTCGTCCTCGAGCACGTCCGCGGGGACGGCGCGATGGGAAGGTTCCAGGATCTGATCGCAGCACCATGGTCTTGGTTGGCGTCCGGTTGCAAACCGAACCGCCGAACCGTCGACGCCATCGCCGCGGCCGGTTTCGACACCGGTGGATTGCGCAGCATCCGGCGAACCCTGGTGCCGCCCCCGTGCACACCTCATCTGCAAGGATTCGCCACGGTGGTCGAGACGAACCCCCCAAAGCGCCGGTAGCGGAACTGTGACCGGGTATTCACGTGCTGTCGAATATGTAGGCGATTCGCCATTCGCTGAGGATTGGCGTACCCCATCATCCAGGGTGTTTTGACACCCTTCCTTTAGCCCAGACGTAGGTATACACTCAGCTTCCTCACATCAGTGAGTTGGATCCCACCTCGAATTGGGGGTCTTCTATGAGTAGTCGAGGTACTATTGTCGCCCTCGGCGCGGCGGCTGGCGCGACCCTCGCCGCCGGGTTTGTTTCGCTGGCAACGATCCCCGTCGCCCACGCAGACGGGGATGATGGCATCACCATCTCCAGCCCCCCGGGGCCCGACGCGGACTTTATGAGTGGACCCCTGCAAAATTTCGGCCTGTTCACCGACCAGGGCTTCGCCGACCCGGACGAACATTTCGACGCGATGGTCATCTCAGGTCACGGGTTCACGGATGTTTTGACCTCGGGGATCGACCCCTCGGATCACCTAGCTACGCTGCTGCCGCCAGGGGTAACGCTGCCCGCGGACGTGACCGCAGGGACCGTTGATGTCACAGTCAATACCTTCACAGACACGACGAACCCGGCACTCGACAGCACGTTCACCATTCCGTTCACGGATCCCCTCATCGAGTTGTGGATTGCGCTTCTTCCCCTCGGCTTCTGATCGCTTCGGGAAAAACTAGTCGACGCCGACGGCCTCGATGATGTTCAGCCGCGCCGCGCGCCGCGCCGGCGGCAGCGAGCCGAGCAGGCTGATCACCAGCGCGCCGACGGCGAACACGAGCGCCCTCGGGCTCGGCCGGAAGCCCACGGCGAAATTCATCATGTCCCCGCTGACCAGGCTGTAGAGCCACTGGTCGGTCAGGCCGAACAGCAGCCCGCACACGCCGCCGACGACACCGATGGCGGCCGCCTCGGCGAGGATCATCGCCACGGTGAACCGCCGACTGGTTCCCATCGCTCGCAGCACGCCGATTTCACGACGCCGTTCGAGCACCGAGAGCGTCAATGTGTTGAAAAGTGCTACCGCCGCCACGAATACGACGATGATCCATACCGCATTGGCGATGAACATGCTCTGGTGAAGCGGCGCCTCGAGGCCCGCCAGCGCGGCGCGACCGCTGTACACGTAATTCGGCGCGGACACCACATGACGGACGTCGGCCAATAGGCGATTCGGATTCACGCCTTCGGCCGCGGCGATTTGAAGTGCTGTCGCGGCCGGGCGGTCGAACCACGCGCGCATCCGACCGAGGTCCATCCCGACGGTGCCGATGACCGTCGAGAAGTACGGCGCCAAGGCCAACACAGCCGTCCGGCGCAGGCCGTGTGGCGTTTGCAGTGCTAGGTCGTCGCCGGCTCGGACATGGAGCGTTCTGCCGAGGCTCTGCGAAAGCACCACGCCCCGACCGGCGAGCACGTCGCTGCGCACCTGCTCACCGAGCGCGCGGTAGAGCGGATCGGCGGTCCCGGCGGAAAATCCGTCGAGCATCACCCGCGTACCGCCAACCTCGGCGAATCCGAAAGCGCCCTGGATGACGTGGCCTACCCCGGGCACTGCCGCGACCTTGCCGGCAAGACCTCGCGGCAGCGCATCGACGGGATATCTGTCGGGAGGATCCGCGCTCACCCACACGTCGACGCCGGCGACCGGTGCGAAGATGGCGCGCGCCGAGGAGATCATGTCGGCGTTCGTACCAGTGATCACGACGGTGGTGAGCACCGCGATGAGCACCGTCATCACCGTGGCCCACACCCGCCGCGGCGCACGCTCGACCGTCGCCGCCGCGAGTCGCCCAACCGATCCGAACATTCGTGCCGTTGCCGCAGTCGCTTTGACGATCAGCGCGGTGAGTGCGAAGCCAAGCGCGATCTCAGCGCTGAACACAGCAAAGACTGCGGCGAACGCGAGTGTGCCGCGCCGGTCGGCCACGACCTCGATCGATGCCGCGAACACCGCGACGGCTGCAATCCCGCATGCCGTCCGCAGCCATCGCGGCACGAAGTCCGCGGCCGAAACCCCAGCCGGCGCCAAGGCCTCGATCGGTGAGACCTTGTACACCTGCCGCGCAGCCATCGCCGACGCTACCCCGCCGGTGAACGCGGTCGCCGCCAGCGCGACCGGTATCGCGTAGCCGGGCAACCAGTACTCCACCCGAGCTTCGAGGCCTTGAGTTATCGCCGGGGGCAATCGGCCAATCGCCATACGGCCCAGGATGATTCCGATGCTCGACCCGATCGCTCCGCCTATCAACCCGAGAATCACGGCCTCGGCGAGCAAATCGCGAACGATGGTGACACGTCGGCCTCCGATCGCACGCAACATCGAGATCACCGGCCGGCGCTGGGTGATCGTCATCGTCATCGTGGTGAAAATCAGGAACGCGCCGACCACCAACGCGACTCCCGCACCCATCAACGCCATGTAGTTCATCAGCTTGACGCCGTCGCCGGCCCGGGCTGCTCGCATGCTCGGATCCGCGACGATCGCCCGACCCTTCACGGCGGCCGTGACCGCGGCGCGCACCGCCGCGAGATCAGCCCCGGACTTTGTCGTGATCAGTATCGAGTCGAGCTGGCCCTTTCGCCCGGTGATGTCCTGCGCCAAAGCGAGTGGCGCCAGCACGTAGTGTCCGCCGTTGAGGTCGGCAAGCTGCTTGCCGGTGAGCACTTCCGTGACTGAGACCGAAGCCGACCCCAGCCGGAATGTCTCGCCTTTGCGGTGACCGACACCCGGCCCGACCTGAACAGCGTCGGGGTTGGCGGACAGCGTCTTCAGTGGCTTCGCGACGGCGTCCTTCAAGGCGCCGCCCAGCACGGCGCTGTCCTTGTCTGCGCCGAACAGCAGAACCGGACCTGACGCCGTGGGCGCAGAAGTCCGAATCATCGGCGCCGCGGTCGCGACGCCGCGCACGGTGGCGACGTCGGCCGTTATCGTGTCGGGAAATCCCGCGTCGGTAATGCCCGACACCTCGAGTGCCGCGATGCCCGCGACCCCATCGGACAGCCGGTTGACCGATCCGGTGATCGACCCGAAGATTCCGAACACCGCGACCAGATACATCGCGGATGCAGCCATTACGGCGATCGAGGCGACCGTGCGCCAACGATGCACAGCAAGTTCCCGCACGCTGAACAGGCGGAGCCGGCTCATCGCAGCAGCTATCGGCGAGCCCCCTGTCACCCCGGAACCGCCGACAACTCGTCGGAACCGACCCGCCCGTCGCGCAGCGTGATCACCCGATCGGTCGCCGTCGCGGCATGGGAGTTGTGGGTCACCATCACCACCTGCCGAGCGCGGCCGTCCTCATGCGCCACCTCGGCGAGCAGCGACAGGATGGCAGCGCCTGTGGTGGAATCGAGGTTGCCGGTCGGTTCGTCGGCGAGGATCAGCGGTGGATCCATCATCAATGCCCGCGCGATCGCAACCCGCTGCATTTCGCCGCCGGACAGTTCCGCCGGTCGATGTTGGGCCCGGTTAGCCAGCCCGACCCGCTCCAGCAGCCGAACCGCAGCGGGTTGGGCCTTGGCCAGTCGGACCCCGTCAAGCAACTTCGGGACCGCCACGTTCTCCCATGCCGACAGGGTCGGCAGTAGGTTGAAGAACTGAAAGACAAACCCGACCCGATGACGGCGGAACGCCGACTGCTGCTCATCGTCGAGACGGCCGATATCCTCGCCGTTGAAGATGACCGACCCGTAATCAGGGCTGTCCAGCGCGCCGAGCAAATGCAGCAGCGTGCTCTTACCCGCCCCCGACGGTCCGACGACCGACGCGAACTGTCCCCCATCGAACCGCAGGTTGACCTCGTCGAGAGCACGCACTGTTTGACCGCCGATCCGGTACTCGCGCACCACGTCGCGGAGTTCGATGATCAGTTCCCGCTTGCGCCCCTCGGAGCTATCGAGTCGTCTGATGATGGCCCTTCCACGAGACCGCATTACCCGACCCCAATTGATCCGCGAGCGCGAGATTTGCTGTCCAGACATCAGCAGCGTACTACCGTCGTCGTCGCACGAATACCGCTCTCAGCACCATGTTTTCAGCGGTCCGGAGCCGTGCCCGGCAACGTCGACCGTGGGCAGACTCGACGACAACCGAATCAACAGCGCCCGTTAGATGATTCACCTCTGCCCTCCTGAAACCGTTGTATGATACGGCTCGACGCCGCCCCGGATGGCGGTCGAGATCGGTGGCATCGTTGCTCGGTTCGGCCCCTCGGGAAGACAAAGACGTGATCGCCGATCGACCAGGTGCGCAAGCAGGGCCCGCGGGCTCGCGCCGGGTGGTTGATTACATCGTTGAGCACCTCGCCGCGCTCGGAGTCGGGCACATCTTCGGGGTGGACGGCGCGAACATCGAAGACCTCTACGATGCAGCGTATTTTTGCCACGACATCAGCGCCGTACTGGCCAAGCACGAGTTCTCCGCGGCCACCATGGCGGATGGTTACAGCCGCAGCGGCGCCGGATTGGGTGTGGTCGCGGCGACGTCGGGCGGCGGCTCGCTGAACCTGGTCTCGGGACTGGGCGAGTCACTCGCCAGTCGAGTTTCGGTGCTGGCCCTGGTCGGTCAACCGCCGATCACCGCAGATGGCCAGGGCAGCTTCCAGGACACCAGCGGGCGCAACGGCTCTCTGAACGCCCATGCCTTGTTCTCAGCGGTTTCGGTGTCCTGCGAGCGGGTATCGTCGGCTGCCGGCATTGTCTCGGCGTTACCGAGTGCGATCGCGGCGGCACGCGCGGGCGGGCCGGCAGTGTTGTTGTTGCCCAAGGATGTTCAACGAGCGTGGGTCACTGGCGACAGCGCCCTGGCCGGTAACGGCTTCGGCCGGCCGACATGGCCACGGGTCGTCGACCCGCGACCGATCGCCCGGGCGCTGCGTCGTGCCAACGGCCCGGTCACGATCATCGCCGGCGAGCAGGTGGCACGCGATGACGCCCGCGCGGAGCTGGAGCGGCTACGTGCGGTGTTGGGTGCGCAGGTGGCCTGCGTTCCCGATGCCAAAGACGTTGCGGGCACAGCTGACTTCGGCTCGTCGTCGGCGCTAGGGGTGACCGGTGTGATGGGCCATCCGGGAGCGATCGACGCAGTGGCCGGCAGCGCGTTGTGTCTGCTGGTAGGCACCCGATTGCCGGTCACGGCCCGCGCCGGGTTGGATGCTGCACTGGCGAGGGTGCGGCTTCTCTCGGTCGGCTCGGCACCGCCCTACCTACCGTGCACCCACGTGCACACGGAAGACTTGCGGGAGTCGCTGAGGATGCTGACGCGCGCGCTTTCCGGATACCGGTGCCCGACCGAACGACCGACGCCCACCCCGAGCGCACCTACCGAGTTGGTCCCGCCGAAGTTCGATGGTCCCGGTGTGCGCTACCACGAAGCGCTCGTCGCCGTCGACAGCGCGCTGCCCGACGGCGTGGACATCGTCGTCGATGCGGGCAATGCCGGCGCGGCCGCGATCCACTATTTGCCGGTGCGGCGCGGCGGTCGCTTCCTCGTCGCGCTCGGCATGGGCGGCATGGGCTACAGCTTCGGAGCAGCGGCGGGCATGGCATTCGGGAGGCAGCGGCGTACGGTCGTAATTGCCGGTGACGGCGCGTTTTACATGCATGGCATGGAGCTGCACACTGCGATCGAATACCGGCTTCCGCTGACGCTGCTGTTGTTCAACAACAACGCGCACGCGATGTGTGTGACCCGCGAGCAATTGTTCTATGAGGACCTGTACAGCTACAACCGCTTCGCGCCCAGTCGGCTTGGGGCCGGTCTGGCGACGATGTTTCCCGGGCTGTCGTCGGTGGACGTAACCGACATCGACTCCTTGGCGGCGGCGCTACGCGCCGCGGTCGAAGTCGACGGGCCGTCAGTAGTCTGTGTCGAATGTTCCGCCGACGAAATCCCGCCGTTTGCAACATTTTTGACAGCAACTCCACCAACCACGACCGGCGCGCCAAGCGGTGAAACGTTTTATCCGTCGACTACCGAGGAGAACCAATCCGATGCCGCTGCCCGCGCTTGAAGATATCGCCGCTCACACCGGTAGCACAGAGCCGATCGAGGGAGTAACTCGCATCGAGACCAGCCCGCGGCAGAAGGCCACTCCCGTCATCATGGAGATGATGCACTCGGTGTATCCGCACGATCAGGTATTCGGCGACTACTGCACCGTCAGCGCGTGCATCGACTGCCCGCCCGAGGAGCTGTTCGCCTACATGGCCGACACCCGCTGTCTAGAGGAGTGGACCTACAGTTTGCGCGGCTTCACCGAAACCGACGAACCAGGTTTGTGGCTGGCCTACGACCGGCTGGGGTCCGAGACCAAAATCTATACCCGCACAGTGGCTAACGAGCAAGCACGCACCGTCGACTATCACTGCGCCTGGGATCAGCGCAAGCACCTGTGGATGATCTACTTGATGCGGGTCATCGACGCTCAGACGGTCTTCGACAAGCCCGGCTCGGTAGTGCTATGGACCAACTGTCACCACCCGTTCTACGACCACAACCCCTACCCTGATGCGGCTCCGCCGCACCGGACGATTTGGGTCGGCGACTTCTGGGACATGTTCGGCGCCGGGCATCTACTGGAGCTGAACACCCTCAAGGCGATCGCCGAATACCGCCACCGCAACCGGCTGCCGGTGACACCAGACTGGATGAGGAAGACGCGGCATGGTCACAGCGGCTGATAAAACCACTGTCAGTCTGGTCGATGTCGGCACCTACCTGCCCGAAAACCGCGTCCCCGCCGCGTACTACGAACACTGTGCGGGCACCGATGACTTGCGAAACAGCCCGATGTTTCGTGCACCGCCGTTTCGCCACCACTCCGCAATTGACGAGTCCAACGTCGACATGATCGAGCGGGCCACCATGGCTTTGGTCGAGCGACACGGCGTCGGGATGCTTGCCGGTGTCGATGTGCTACTGACGCATTCGCAGCTCCCGGACCTCCCGATCCTGGGAGCCGGCGGCGAGATCTCTTACCGGTTGGGCATGAGCCCCGAGTACGTCGTCGACGTGCACAACGGTGGGTGCGCGGCGTTCGTCTTGATGATCAAGCTGGCCCGTCAATTGCTGGTTTCCGGCGCGGGCAGGTCCGCGTTGATCGCCGTCGCCCAAAACTGTGCGGGCAAAGTTTTTGAACAAGAACATGTCCGCCAGCTTGCCCAGTCCGCGGTCCCAGGTGACGGTGCGGCCGTGGGACTGCTGACCCTTTCCGATGACTCGCCGGTGCTCGACGTCGAATGCCGCCACTACGGCCAGTACGCCGGTGACATGGCAGTGACCACGGAGCCGCCCCGACTCTGGTGGCAGGCCGGATCCGGGGAACTATGCGTGAACTTTGACGACGCCAAGATCACCAAAGTGTTGGCCCGGGGCAACCGGCAGGTGCCCGAGGTGGCCTTGGCCGTCTGCGACCGCATCGGGGTCAAATCCGAAGACCTCGACCTGCTGGTCACCAATCAACCCAACCGGATCTTCTTGCGCAACTGGAGCGAAGCCCTCCAACTACCCCACGAACGCCACGTCGATACCTTCAACGAGTACGGCAACCTGTTTGCGGTGGGGATACCGGTCAACTTCGATGCCGCTATCAGCGATGGTCATGTCAAGCCCGGAGACATTGTGATGATGGCGGGCTTTGCTCATGCGGGCGACTTCGCCGCCGCGGCGGCGATCCGCTGGGGCGGGCGAGCGGAATAGCTGCTGCCGAGGCTCAGAGAGGCTCCAGCCCGTTCAGATAGCGCCGGGCCAGCTCCTGGTAGGCCTGCGGGTTGACGTTCGCCCCACATCTTGGCGCCGGTCCCCGCGATCGGGCCCTTGGCAGTGGCCGGTGAACCCATCACCAGCACCTCCGCGGATATTCGCCGGGGTGACCGCATAGATCTGATCCACCGTGGTGCCGTACTTGCCCGCCTGGCCTGCAATGTCTCACCCTAAATATGCCCGGGCGCAACGGAATTGACGCGGATACCTTTCTCGCCCAGCTCGGTGGCCAGCGATTGTGACATGGCCAGCAGCGTCGACTTGGCCATTTTGTAGGCGCCGTATTTGGCTTGAGAATGGCGCAGCACCATGGAATTGACGTTGACGATCGATCCGTGCGACGCCTGCAGCGCCGGCGCGAAAGCCTGAATCAGACGCAACGCGCCGAGCGCACTGCGCTCGATCGCGTCACTGATGTCGCGTCACTGATGTGCTGAAAACTGGTGCCCGCCAACGGCTTCATCGACGGCACCCGAAACGCGTTGTTGACCAGCACGTCCACCTTGCCGTAGGTCGCCATGGTGGTCTCGACGAGGTCATTCACCTCGTCGTCGGTGATGTCGGCGCGTACCGCCAGGGCTCTGCGTCCGGTGTCGTTGATCTGCTTGGCGACATTTTCCACCCGTTCCACGGTGCGGGCTCCAAGCACCAGGTCAGCGCCGTTGTCAGCACATCGGCGGGCCAGGGTGGTACCGAGACCCGGTCCGACCCCGCTGATCACCACGACCGTACCGTCGAGCATCGTCGTCACCCCAACATCCTTGCCGCAATCTGCTGTTGGCGCAACGCTATTCGCGCGCGCCATTCCTCGTCGGAAATCTTGTTGTGCTCGAAATGCGGCAACTTGGCCGGTATCTGGTCGAAGTCGACCAACTCGACGGTAGGGCCGTCGGCCTCTGTGAGTTCGCGCGACACTCGCTGCCAGCGGAACTGCAGGAATCCCCGCCGATGCCCGACGGTCTCTACCCAGTTGGTGACGCCGGGGTTCTGGTCGGCGACGACGATCCGTACCTTGCCGTCCGGATCCGCTCGGGCCTGAGTGTTGTTCAGCGACGTCTGGTGGTTGACCTAGTCCAGCGAGATGTACCAGACCCGAGGTAGGGGTGTACTCACCGCCGAGCAGCTGGAAGCTCAGGTCGGTGGTAGTGCCGCGCACGCCGGTGACCAGGTAATCGTGGTCGGGCTGGACACGGCAGCCGAAGTAGAGGGTGTCCGGGTTGTCCAGCCCCATCTTGGTGAACGGCCCGACAGCAGCATCGCGTGCAGGCGACCACACACCCGGCCAGGTGCTGCAAGCCCTCGATCAAGTCGGCTTCGGTCTCGATATGCGGTGCGGCGGCGACCAGTTGCTCCGCTTCGGCGGTTGCATCAGTGAGCGGCTCCGAGACAAGGGGAGCGGACACGCCTTGACACTAGAACGTGTTCTAGTTTTCGTCAATGGGCGAACATTCCGCGGTGTCGCCGCGGCCGCTCACCGACGAGGCTCGCTCACTGCCTGGCTACGGCGCGCACTGCTGCGACAGGTCGATCAGATGCTGCCGCACGTCCGGGTGCCGATTCAGGTAGTCGATGACGTTGCCGCCGCTGCCCTCCGCCTCGGACTTGTCGATCAGCTGCTGATGGAGGTCGGGATGCTGTTCCAGGTAGGAGTTGATGGAGTTACCTACGGTCTGCCCATTGCATTGCGCGTTGGCAGGGCTCGCCAGCGGCAACGCAATGAGCGTCGCTGCCGAAGCGCTCAGCAGGCCACCGCTGAGCACACGATACAGTCCGCGGCGGCGGGACCACGGGGGTGCGGAAGTCATGGTCATCGGATTGCTCCTTCGGGCACTGGCTATTGCTTCGATCTGCTAAGCGAGCCTACCCGCGGCAGTGTTACCGACGCATTTGCCGAAGCTGTGAAGCTAGTGTGTAACGGCTTCCCGGCCGCTCGCCTGCTCGCGCTTGATTTCCAGTGCGATACCGATGAGCTGGTCTTCCTGACCGCCAATGAGTTGCGCGGGCCGGCCCGGTGCAGCAGCTGGTGAGCAGGGACGCCGTAACGCTGGGCCTGGCGCACGGCGTGCTTGAGGAAGCTGGAGTAGACCGCGGAGTAGCCCATGATCAGCGCGTTGCGGTCGAGCAGGCATTCGGCCGGCATCGCCGGGCGTGCCACATCCTCGGCGGCGTCGGCGATGTCGAAGAAGTCGATGCCGGTCTTGACGCCGATCTTGTCGAACACCCCGATCAGGGTCTCGACCGGCGCATTTCCGGCGCCGAAGCGACGGCAGGAGCCGTCGATCTGTTTGGCGCCCGCCCGCACGGCCTCCACCGAGTTGGCGACACCCAGGCCGAGGTTCTCGTGCCCGTGGAAGCCGACTTGGGCGTCGTCGCCGAGCTCGGCGACCGCCAACGCCGGCGGACTGGGCATCTTGGCCTCGGCCGATCGCCACGACGCTGCTGTTGCCGTCGGTGCTTGACGCGGTGAGCATCCCGGTGATCGCGGCGGGCGGTTTCTTCGACGGTCGTGGGCTGGCCGCAGCATTGTCTTACGGTGCCGCCGGGGTTGCCATGGGCACCCGATTTCTGCTCACCTCGGGTTCGACTGTGCCTGACGCGGTCAAGCAACGCTATCTGCAGGCCGGGCTGGACGGGACCGTCGTCACTACCCGCGTCGGCGGCATGCCGCACCGCGTATTGCGCACCGGGTTGGTTGAGAAGCTGGAACGCTGCTCGCGGGCAAGGGGATTCACCGCGGCACTGCGAAACGCCGCGACGTTCAAGAGGATGTCGCAGATGACCTGGGCCTCGATGGTTCGCGGCGGCCTGGCGATGCGGCACGGCAAGGAACTCACCTGGTCGCAGGTCGTCATGGCGGACAACACCCCGATGCTGCTCAAAGCCGGTCTGGTCGAGGGCAATACCGACGCCGGCCTCGACCTCACTCGGGCCGGCGGGCCAGACGCGCTGACGGTGCGGGAAGCTACTCGGCGAGTTGGGGTTTCGCCCAATGCCGCATACCGTCACTTCGCCGACCGGGAAGCATTGCTGCGCGCAGTGGTGGCCGCGATCCAATTGCGGATGGCGGCGCGGATGCAAGGCTCGATGCGCGGGCGCGGCTCGACGGGTCTGCAAGCGCGCGATCGGCTGCGGGCGGTCGGGATGGGCTACATCAGGTTCGCGCTGGACGAGCCGGGCTGGTTCACCACGGCTTTCTTCGGATCCGCTGACGGGCCGAACGCGACGACCATTGCACCGCCGTTTGTCGCGTTGATCGAGGCACTCGACGCCATGACCGATGCGGGCGTGCTGCCGCCCGAACGACGCGACGGCGCCGAGTGGCCCTGCTGGTCGGCGGTGCACGGGTTCGCCGAACTTGCCCTGCACGGGCCGCTGCGCGGCGCGAGTCGCCGCGAGGTGGAGTTGCTGGCGGGTCGCACGGTCGACGACATCATCGCTGGTCTGTCACGCTGACGGCGCGAGCGCCGAGCGTGAAACCACTGCGAAAAAATTCGCCGCGGGAAAAATCGCAACCACTGCACGCTCGCCGCGCTCAGTCCCCGCCGTTCGGCGCAGCGCCGCCAGTCCACACGGGAGAGACGTTTAGGAAAACTCAACCCTGAGAATGGGGTTAGAAAACGTCGTCGCGGGTATGATAAAGCGCCGTCGAATCACTTAGAGACGTCTGCCGAAGATGCCTCTGCCGCACAGGAAGGACCCATAATGGCTGGACACCGCCGAATCGGCAGCGGGGGGCACCGCCAAACACGCAACACCAAGACACGCCGCCGCGCACGTGTGGTGGGGGCCGCTACGGCTGCCGGGGCGTTTCTAGCATTCGGGATGACCCCGCTGGCCACGGCGCCCGGCGCGCATGCCGACGACTTCGGTCTCGGAGACCTCATCGCCAACCTCGTCACGGGCGGCATGGGGGGTGTGCCCGGCTCGGTTGTGGATCCCTCAGCGTTCGATCCAGGCAATTTTCTGGATCTGGGCGCCTTTGGCGCGGGTGCCGACCACGCTACCTCCTTCGCGGCCAGCGCTGACACGCTGCCTTCGATTGCCGATCCATTCGGCGCTGCGTCGTCCCAGCCCTTCGACAACTCCATCCAAATGCTCGAGCAGGACTGGATCAACAGCCCATTTGGTCAACAGGTCGACAACGTCGTCAACACGACGTCCGGGGAGTTCCTGATCGGCAACGGCGCCAACGGAACGCCGGACTCGACGTTGGCGGCAGCCGATGGCGGTACTGGCGGGTCGTTGTTCGGCGACGGCGGCAACGGCGCCACCGACGCTGCTGGACAGGGCGGCACCGGCGGGAACGCCGGCGAGTACGGCGATGGCGGCATGGGCGGTAACGGGGCCGACGGCGGGGCCGGCGGCGCGGGCGGTAACGGCGGGACGCTGATGGGCGACGGCGGCGACGGCGGCAACGGCGGCGACGGCCTGCCCGGCGAGGATGGCGGGGCCGGCGGGGCCGGCGGCAACGCCTTGGCCGCCAGCGGCAACGGCGGCGACGGCGGCGACGGCGGAGTCGGCGGCGACGCCACCGCCGACGGCGCCCGTGGCACCGCTAGCGGAGGCGTCGGCGGCGACGGCGGGGCCGGCGGTAACGGCGCGACCGGCGGAAGCGGGGGCACTGGCGGAGTTGGCGGCGAAGCCACGGTCAACGGCACCGGTGGCTCCGCGACCGGAGGTCTAGCCGGCAACGGCGGTAACGGCGGAGTCGGCACGGTTACCGGCGGCGACGGCGGGACCGGCGGGGCCGGCGGCGAAGCCACCGCCAACGGCAAGGACGGCATGACGACCGGCGGTAACGGCGGTTCTGGCGGTGTCGGCGGGGCCGGCCCCACTACCGGCGGTGACGGCGGGGCCGGCGGGGCCGGCGGCGAAGCCACGAGCCACGGCGCCGGTGGCAACGCTATCGGCGGCAACGGCGGTGACGGCGGTAACGGCGGTCGTGGTGTGACCGTCGGCGACGGCGGCGACGGCGGCGCACCCGGCACCGCGATAGCGACCGGCGCGGGCGGCATAGCTACGCCCGGCACGCCCGGCACGTCCGGCCAGAACGGCTGATACCGGGGGAGGCGCAGCCCCGCACGCCACGGCGTGCGGGGCTGCTACGCGAGCGTGCGCAGTTGTACGGGATTTGCGGCGTGTCGGTGTACAAACATGCACGCTCGCGGCAGAAGGATTAGAGCCGTTCGATGATCGTGACGTTGGCGGCGCCGCCGCCTTCGCACATCGTCTGCAGGCCGTAGCGGCGACCGGTGCGCTCCAGCTCATTGAGCATGGTGGTGAAAAGCTTTGCCCCGGTGGCCCCTAACGGGTGGCCGAGCGCGATCGCGCCGCCGTTGGGGTTGACTTTTTCCGGGTCGGCCTTGATCTCTTTGAGCCAGGCCAGCACGACCGGCGCGAACGCCTCGTTGATCGCGACCGTGTCGATGTCCCCGATGGACAGCCCGGTCTTCTCCAGTGCGTAGCGGGTGGCCGGGATTGGCCCGGTCAGCATGAACACCGGGTCGGCGCCGCGGGCACTGATGTGGTGGATGGGCGGGCCCGCGGGGTGAGTTTGTGGTCCTTGACGGCCTGCTCACTGGCCGGCAGCACCGCGCTGGCGCCGTCGCAGACCGGGCTGGCCACCGCGGCGGTCAACCGGCCACCCTCGGTCAACGGCTTCAGCGCCGCCGTCTTCTCCAGCGACGTTTCGCGGGGGCACTCGTCGATCCGGAAGCCGTCCACGGCGATGATCTCGTTGTCGAAATGACCGCTGCGGATCGCGGCCAGCGCACGCTCGTGACTGGTCAGCGCGAACTGCTCCGTCTCCTCGCGGGACAGGTTCCATTTCTCGGCGATCAACTCCGCCCCGCGGAACTGTGAGATCTCCTGATCGCCGTAGCGGGTGCAGCCAATTCTTCGACTCGTTTGTCGGCGAGGTGAACCCAAACTCCTTGCCGACCACCATCGCCGACGCGATCGGGATCTGACTCATGTTCTGCATGCCGCCGGCCAGGATCAGATCGGCGGTGCCCGACATGATCGCTTGCGCGCCAAAGGAAATCGCCTGCTGGCTGGATCCGCATTGCCGGTCGACGGTTACCCCGGGCACCTCTTCGGGATAGCCCGCGGCGAGCCACGCGTTACGACCGATGTTGCCGGCCTGCCCGCCGAGCGCGTCGACGCATCCGACCACAACGTCGTCGACGGCCGCGGGGTCAACGTCGACCCGCTCGCACAGCCCAGCGCTGGCGAGCGGTGAGCTGATCGCCACCGTCATGCTGCGGCCGCAGATGCCGCGGGCGGTGGATGCCGACGCGGCCGGCCTGGTTTTGGCCGCTGAACAGGGTGGCACGGTCAGCGACGCCGTTGTGGGCGAGCGGCACGCGTCCGTCGACTCAAGCCGCCACCTGTTTGACGCCGACGCCGTCGGCGAAGCGTGGCGAGCCGACGTCGCCCACGCCTACGAGTTCGGCGCACTGGCCACCGCCGCCCAATTGGTCGGCGCGGGCCAGGCCATGCTGGACGCCGCGGTCGACTACGCCAAGCAACGCGCCCAATTCGGCCGTGTCATCGGCCCATACCAGGCGATCAAACACAAGCTCGCCGATCTGCACATCGCGCTGGAGTTAGCCCGTCCCTTGGTCTACGGCGCTGCACTGTCGCTGGCCGATCGGTCTCCCGATACCGACGGCGCTGCCAACGCGTCGTTGACCACACGGTGGCCGCCGAGGGCATTCAGCTGCACGGCGGCGTCGCGATCACCTGGGAACACGACATGCAACTGTATTTCAAACGGGCGCAGGGCAGTTCACAGCTGCTGGGTTCTGCGCGGGATGACTTGCGCAGGCTAGAAGCTGACGTGTTCTAACCTTGACCGCATGAGCGATCACGTCGCGCAACGCGCCGGGATCCCACCGTTCTACGTGATGGACGTCTGGCTGGCCGCCGCAGAGCGCCAGCGCACTCACGGCGACCTGGTGAACTTGTCGGCGGGGCAGCCCAGTGCCGGCGCGCCCGAGCCGGTGCGCGCTGCGGCCGCGGCGGCGCTGCATCGGGGTCAGCTCGGCTACACGGTGGCGCTGGGAATTCCCGAGCTGCGCGCGGCCATCGCGGCGTCGTACCTGGATCGGCACAACTTGCACGTCGATGTCGACGATGTGGTGGTAACGACGGGCTCATCGGGGGGTTTTCTGCTCACCTTCCTGTCTTGCTTCGACGTCGGTGACCGAGTCGCGGTCAGCAGCCCCGGCTACCCCTGTTACCGAAATATCTTGGCTGCGCTCGGATGCGAGGTCGTCGCGATGGAATGCGGGCCGCAGACCCGCTTTCAGGCAGGAGTGCAGATGCTCGCCGCGCTGGATCCGTCGGTGCAGGGCGTAGTCGTAGCCAGCCCGGCCAACCCGACCGGGACAGTCATCCCCCCGGCAGAACTCGCAGCGATGGCGTCCTGGTGCGATAGCGCTGGTGTGCGGCTGATCAGCGACGAGGTCTACCACGGGTTGGTCTACCCGGGTGCGCCGCAGACCAGCTGCGCCTGGAGTACGTCTCGAAATGCGGTGGTGGTCAACAGCTTTTCCAAGTATTTCGCGATGACCGGATGGCGGCTGGGCTGGTTGCTGGTGCCGGCCGAGCTGCGCCGCGCGGTGGACCGACTGACCGGGAATTTCACCATCTGCCCGCCCGTGTTGTCGCAGCGCGCCGCCGTTGCGGCGTTCACTCCCGAAGCGATCGAAGAAGCCGACGGCCATCTGCGCCAGTACGCCGTCAATCGCACGATGCTTCTCGACGGTCTGCGCGAAATCGGCATCGACCGGCTCGCGCCCACCGACGGCGCGTTCTACGTCTACGCCGACGTCTGCGACTACACCGCCGACTCGATGGGTTTCTGCTCGAAGCTGTTGGCCGATACCGGGGTAGCGATTGCTCCCGGGATCGACTTCGATCCCGGGCACGGCGGTTCGTTTGTGAGGCTGTCCTTCGCCGGGCCGGCAAGCGACATTGAAGAGGCGTTGCGCCGGATGCGCGCTTGGCTACCGGGCCAGAATAGCGGTGGAGCGTAAACGTATGGCTGCCAAGTCTTGGGGCTCGGCGCGCGTGGCGCGGTGGGCTGGCACGTTCGGAGTCGTCCTCCCCGCGCTCACGCTGGTGGTGTATCCGATCTGGTCATTCCCGGGGACTCAGACGTCGGGCACCGAAGTGGCGCGCTGGGCCACGACTCACCACGTTGACGTTCCTCCCCACGGCTAAAGCCGGGGGATTCCAACCTGTTTAGACGGGTTGGAGCAGTAATTCCTCGCGGTTTCCTGCTGGTTCCTGCTTCGGCGTCTCTGCCGCGCCCGAGGGTGCGCCAGATTCTCGGCAGGCAGGGACCGCAAGCCCTGCGGCCAGGATGTTTTTGGCGGCGTTCACGTCCGCGTGCTCGGCGGGGCGTGAGCAGTGGGTGCACCGGAATACCGCTTGGCTCTCACGGGATTTCGGGTCCACATGCCCACACGCCGAGCAGCGTTGCGACGTGAACGCTGCCGGAACTTTCACCACTTGGGTCCCGGTGTAGCGGGACACAGACGTCAGTGCTTGCTCGAACCGGTACCAGCCTTTCGACAAGATTCCCTTATTCAGGCCCGACTTGGCGGCCGCGCCATTCGGCAAAAAACGGCCAGGATTGTTCGGGTCCGCGACGGGCTGCGCCCGCCGCGTCATGTTCTTGGTCGGCAGCTTCTCCAGCACCACCACGGCGTTGGCGTGCGCCAGCTCGTTGGCGGTTTTCTGGCAGAAATCCTGCCGCCGGCGCCGCTCCCGTGCCCGCACTTTCGCCAGGGCAGCACGGGTCCTGTTGCGGTTGGCCGAACCCTTGGCGGCCCGCGACAGCCTGCGCTGCAACGCCGCCGCGCGGCGCTGCTCACCGGCGGTGACGAACGGCCGGTCAAGCAGCTCGCCGCCGCTGGTCGCCACCGCCACCACCACACCACGGTCCACACCCACCGCCGATCCGGGAGCCGCATGAGCAGCCGGCGGCTCGGCCGCGTCGTCGGCCAGCAGCGAGACATACCAGTGCCGGCCCTCCCGGCCGAGGGTCACCGAGCGGATGGTTTCACCATCCAGGCTGCGGGACTGGCGAAACTTCACCCACCCGAACTTAGGCAGCTTCACCCGGCCATGGCAGCGGTTGAGTTTCTCGACCGCCATCTTGGAGCCTTCGGGAAACCGGAACGACGGCGGCCACCGCCGCGCCGAGCGCCACCGCACACCGAAGGCGCCATGCTCGCGGCACGCCCGGTCCAGGTCCATCAACGTCTGCTGCAAACAATGCCCCGGAACGTCTTTCAACCACGGGTGCTCGACTTTAGCCTCGGCCAACTCATGAGCCTGAGGCTGGTAATTTCATCCACGCCCCACGCCGGCGGTACTCACGGCGCTGCTCCAGGCCGGTGTTCCACACCGCCCGGCACGCCGCCCCGACCTGCTCGGCATACCCGGCTTGCTCGTCGGTGAACTCGACCCGAAACCGCCGCCCCGCCAACACGACTTCAGCGGTCCTTCTGCGTTTCGACGTACCGCTTGATCACCGACAACGGCGCACCCCCCACGGTGGCGGCGAAATACGAGTTAGTCCACAGCGACGGCAGCCGCGATTTCAGCCACGGGAACTCCTCGCGCAACACCCGCGAGGAGCGGCCCTTGATGGCCTTCGCCAACTTGTGCACCCCGAACTGGGGATCCACCTCCACCAGCAGATGCACATGATCAGGCATGGTCTCCAACTCGACCAACCACGCCCCCTTCTCCTCGATCACCTCAGCAATGATCTCTTTCAAGCGCTGCTCCATCCGCCCGCCGATCACCTTGCGTCTATATTTTGGGCACCACACCAGGTGATACGCGCACTGGAACGCGATATTCGCGTTCGTCCGCAACGTAACACCCACGACCGACAACATTAGACCCGTAGCACCTATCTAATGCCGTGACACGCCGCTGCGTGCCGGGCAGGGGCACCACAAGCACAGCCTTGACGCGCTCACCCCCATGCCTGAAGGCAGGGGTCCGCCGCGCTACCTACTTCCGATCGATCGGCAGCTGCTCGGCCGGGCCGGCACCGCGGCCGTACGGCGCCGGCCAGTGCGGTGCCAAGGGCCCCGCTTCTGCCAACGCCGCTTGGCGCTTGTCCGCGGGCGGCGCGGCGACATCGGCGACCGCCGCAGCGATCTGCGGCCGCAGGTCGGCGACTTCACTGAGGTCGATGCCCAGGCGACGACGCACACCGGCCTGGGTCAGCTCGGCGGTTCGGCGCAGCCAGCGGGCCGGCCGAGGAACTGCGCTATCCCGTAGGCCCGTCGCAGGTACAGGTGCGCGTCGTGCTCCCAGGTGATGCCGATGCCGCCGAGCACCTGGATGCAGTCTTTGACGTTGGCCTTCACCGCATCGATGCTCACGCCCGCGGCGATGGACAACTGGCGATCATCGTCATCGCCTGCCGCGCAGGCAGCGTCGGCGGCGGCCACCGCGACCTGCTCGGCACGGCAAAGCATTTCGGCGCGCAGATGCTTGATCGCCTGGAAGCTGCCGATCGGCTTCGTCGGTGATGGCGGTTGGCACGATCGGCTCCTCGGTTCGGCGCTGATTGTCCGGCTGCTCCTCAGCTTTCTACGAAAGCTGCATCGCCACCGGGCTAGAACGTGTTCTAATAGTGCCAGCGTTCGATCGCGAAGTCGAATGCCATCGCAGCAGGACATCTCCAGTGTCCCGGCGGCACGGAGGTGAGAAATTCGCGCTCGGCATGCGTATCGTTTCGGGCGAGCACGCAAGAAAAGGAGCTGTCCGTCAGATGTCCCCTTCGGTTCCGGGGCCAGCCCACGCCGACTCGGGTCAACCCCCGAATTCCACCGCGCCGCAACCTCGTGAGGTGATGAGTGTGGCGGTACTTGCCGAGTCCGAACTCGGGTCCGAGGCGCAGCGCGAGCGTCGCAAACGCATCCTCGACGCGACGATGGCCATCGCTTCCAAAGGCGGCTACGAGGCAGTTCAGATGCGTGCGGTCGCAGACCGCGCCGACGTCGCGGTAGGCACGCTTTACCGGTATTTCCCGTCGAAGGTGCATCTGCTGGTCTCCGCGCTGGGCCGCGAACTCGAGCGGATCGACGCCAAGGCCGACCGCGCCAGCCTGACCGGCGGAACGCCGTACCAGCGGTTGAACTTCATGGTCAGCAAGCTCAACCGCGCGATGCAGCGCAATCCGCTACTGACTGAGGCGATGACGCGCGCGTACGTGTTCGCCGACGCGTCCGCGGCGGGTGAGGTCGATCACGCCGAGAGGCTCATCGACTCGATGTTCGCCCGCGCGATGAGCGACGGCGAACCGACCGAGGAGCAGTACCACCTCGCCAGGGTGATCTCGAATGTGTGGACGTCGAATCTGCTGGCCTGGCTCACCCGAAGAGCGTCGGCCACCGACGTCAGCAAGCGACTCGATCTCGCGGTGCGGTTGCTGATCGGAAACGGCGGCAGCTCCACGGCCTGACCGGTCAGGCCGGTGGACCGGCCCTACGACCGCGGACCAGCTCGGTGTCGAGCACCTTCCTGTTGGGTCCTGGTTGCCGGGGCGGGTGGATGGTGGTTCAGGCGCTGGATTGGTAGCCGACGATGTTGTGCCACCGGGTGTTCCACGCCGGTTCCCGGGCCAGTGGGTAGGTAGGTGCGGGGTCCAGGCGTGCTCGTCGATGGCGTCGATGGCGCTTCTCCAGCCGCCGGCCGGCTGCTGCACTTAGGGCGCGCAGTAATTATTTTCCACAGCCGCAGCCGGGATCCGTTGGAGCCACCGGAGTCGGCGGTGATCAGCAGCTTGCCCGATCCGGGATAGCCGATGGCGCCCATCGTGATCCACCACCGGCGGATCGATTCCACCGCGAACGCGCCGGTGGCGGCGTCGGCGCCCGCGTTGACCCAGCCGGTGCTGGCGGCGATGCCATAGACCCCGTAGGGAGCCGCCTTGCCCAGGGCCTTGTCGGCGAAGTCGTGCACGTGGACCGTGCGCGGTGACCCGGCGGGCTCCCGTTCGCGGCCGGCGGCTTCGTAGTTGGCGGCGAGTTCCTTCTTCTTGATGTCCACGCTGATCACCGGGTCCCCGCCGGCCGGAAACCGCTCGACTCGGGTGTTGAGATAGCAAAACTGCGCATCCCGATCCCGATGCCGGTCGCCTTCCAGGGTTTTCGAGTTCGCCTGCAGGCTGTAACCAGCGGCTTTGAGCAGCTTGGCCACCGTGCGCGCAGACACCCGATGCCTTACGCCGCTCAGCTCGGCGGCCAGCTTCGCCGCCGATTTCGTCGTCCACCGCAACGGCGACTCCGGATCGCCCCGCGAGACCGGATCCACCAGCGCATCCAGCGCGGCGAGCAGATCGGGGGCGGTCACCGCCATCGGCGGGCGCCCCGCACCCGGCCGGCGCACCCGCCCCGGAATCGGTCGGTCGTGATCCACCCCGGCGCACACCAGCCGCCACGGTATCCGGATGCGCCCCGCCAGCCGCCGCGACCAGCTTGACCCCGCCCCGGCCCAGCACCTTGGCCTCCGCGCCGAGCATGCGCGAGCCCTTAGCTCGTCCGGATCACGCGCGCCCAATACCCGCTTGGCCCCGCGTGCGGCGAGCAGCGACGCGGTCGCCTCACCGATCCCACTGCTGGCGCCGGTGATCGCTACTACCTTGCCGTCAATCGTCACGGCCCAGAAGCCACGCGGGCGGACCCGCCCTAAGCTAGCGACCGTGGCCTCAGCGCTGGATGTTCAGGTGAAATCGATTCGTGTGCGTGGCGATTCACCCGGTGCGGTGCAGATTGCGACGGCGGTACGGGATCGGTTGAAGGCCGACGGGATTGACCTGAAGGCGGTTTGCTGATGCGACTGCGCCCCGGCCGTCCGGACATCGGGCGGTACACACACCGGTTCAGTGTGCCGGTCGCAGAATCCAGAGCGCCGCTGACCGTGACGTGGCTGGGGGTGTCGACGCTGCTGCTCGACGGCGGGGCTTCGGCGCTGCTGACCGATGGCTACTTCTCCCGGCCGAGCCTGGCCCGGGCGGCGTTGGGCAAGGTGTCACCGTCGCCGGCCCGGGTCGACGGCTGCCTGGCCCGCCTCCGGCTGACACGGCTGGAGGCGGTCGTCCCGGTGCACACGCATATCGACCACGCGCTGGATTCCGCGCTGGTAGCCGATCGCACCGGGGCGCTTCTGGTCGGCGGCGAATCAGCGGCCAATGTCGGCCGCGGCCACGGCCTTTCCGCAGACCGCATCGTGATCGCTGTATCGGGCGAACCAATTCGGTTGGGCGCCTTTGATATTACGTTGATCAGGTCGCGCCACAGCCCACCCGATCGGTTCCCCGGAGAGATCAGCGCGCCGGTGGTACCGCCGGTGAAGGCATCGGCGTACCGCTGCGGCGAGGCCTGGTCGGTGCTGGTGCATCACCGGACATCGGATCGGCGGCTGCTGATTCAAGGCAGTGCCGGCTTCGTCAAGGGCTTGCTGGCCGGCCATCGCGCCGATGTCGTCTATCTCGGTGTGGGCCAGTTGGGGTTGCAGGGCGAGTCCTACCTCGCCGACTACTGGACCGAAGCCGTGCGCGCCGTGGGTGCGCACCGCGTGGTGTTGATCCATTGGGATGATTTCTTCCGTCCGCTGTCAGAACCGTTGCGCGCGTTGCCGTATGCGGGCGACGACTTGGATGTGACGCTGCGCGTCCTGAGTAAGCTGGCCGACCAAGACGGTGTCGCGCTGGATATGCCGACGGTATGGCGGCGTGAAGACCCGTGGGCCCGAATTTGACGCTGCTTCTGGCTCTTCTGGCTCTGGCGGTGGTTTTGGCGTTCGCGGTTGCCCGTCCACGCGGCTGGCCGGAGGCGTTCGCCGCCGTTCCGGCGGTCGTCATCCTGATAGCCGTCGGCGCGATCTCCACGCGCGACGCGACCGCAGAGGCAGCTCAACTGTCGGGCGTCGTCGCCTTCCTGGGCGCGGTGCTGGTGTTGGCCAAAATGTGCGACGACGAAGGCCTTTTCGAGGCGGCCGGAGCGGCTATGGCACGCGCCCGCCTCGGATCCCGACGGCTACTGCGGCAAGTGTTCGCTATTGCCGCCGTGATCACCGCGGTGCTGAGCCTGGACGCCACCGTTGTGCTGCTGACGCCGGTGGTGTTGACGACGGTGCGCCGGCTGCGGGCACCGGTGCGGCCACACGCCTACGCGACCGCACACCTGGCCAACGCGGCGTCGCTACTGCTTCCGGTGTCAAACCTGACCAACCTGCTTGCTTTTCACGTCGCCAACGTGACGTTCACGAAATTCACCGCGGTGATGGCGCTGCCCTGGCTGGCCGCGGTGGCCACCGTCTACCTCGTCTTCCGGGTATTCTTCCGTCGCGATCTCAGCGTGCGGCCGGATCCACCTGAAGATGAGCCAACTCCGCAGATACCGGTGTTCGCGTTGGTGGTGGTGGCACTGACGCTCGCCGGGTTCGTGATCGCGGAGGCGGCCGAGGCGGCGCCGGCCTGGGCGGCGCTCGCCGGAGCGGCGGTGCTGGCGATACGAAGCCTGGCGCGACGCCACACCACGGCGGTGGCGATCGTGCGCGCGGTGAACATACCGTTTCTGGTATTCGTCCTGGCGCTGGGCATCGTGGTGCAAGCGGTCATGCAGAACGGCGTGTCCGACCGGATGGCCGCGGTATTGCCGTCCGGTTCCGGTCTGCCCGCGCTGCTCGGCTTCGCGGTGGTGGCCGCGGTGCTGGCCAACATCGTCAACAACCTGCCCGCCACACTCGTGCTGGCACCGCTGGTGGCGTCAAGCGGGCCAGCGGCGGTGCTGGCCGTACTGATCGGGGTGAACATCGGCCCCAACCTGACCTACGTCGGCTCGCTGTCAAATCTGCTGTGGCGCAGCGTGTTACGTCGCTACGACGTTCCGGCCAGCGTCGGGGAGTACACCAGGCTCGGGCTGTGCACCGTGCCGACAGCGCTGCTAGCGGCGGTGCTGGCGCTGTGGGCCGGGGTACGACTACTGGGCCTCTAGCCCTCAGTAGTACCAGCAGCCCCTGGAGTCGTTGGGAGCAGAGATAGTCCCTTCTCCAAGATGATGGCGCGGGTGATATCGCTTCGTAACACCATGCGCCAACCACCTGGCGGTGCCGCCGTGGCCAGTCTGATTGTCGACCTTCCCCGCTGACCTGACTGCAGCCAGCACCGCATCGACGAACTCCTGCGGCTCGGCCGATATGGCCGGCCGATCGGCAGCCACCTTGGTTTCGATAGTGAAGCGCACATCGGCCCGATATGAGTCGGCGGGTGAGAACACCTCCGACAAAGTGACTATCGTGTTGTGCTGCACCACGTCCGCCTGCGGGAATTGGCGATTCGGCTTGCCGCAGTCCAGAGTGCGGATCTGCGCCAGGGTCAGGTCGTGCACCTGTGTTCCGACGTAGGGATACGACGGGTCACCGGCGTAGACCGGCCCGGTGTCGGCGCACTGCTGGGGCTCGACGATGGGGTCGTGCAACTGCGGCAAGTCCGCAGCCGTCCGCGGCGCCATCGCCAGAACCGCAATGGCCACCAGCACGGCGCCGAGCCGCACCGGCCGTCGGGCTGCCAATTCGACTAGCGCCTGCGCTGACGGGCGATCTCAGCCAGTACCACGCCGGCAGCCACCGACGCGTTCAACGACTCACCCGCTCCGGCCATCGGGATCGACACCACCGCGTCGCAGTTCTGCCGCACCAGCCGCGACAGCCCCTTTCCTTCCGATCCGACGACTACCACCAGCGGACCCTCGGCGTCCAGATCGTCGAGGAGGGTGTCGCCGTCGGCGTCCAGCCCGACGAGTTGCAGACCGCGGTCCGCCCAATCCTTCAGTGTTCGATTGAGATTGGTGGCTCGCGCGATGGGAATCCGCGCGGCAGCGCCGGCGCTGGTTCGCCAGGCCACCGCAGTCACCGAGGCGGAGCGCCGCTGCGGAATCAAAACGCCATGACCGGCGAACGCCGCGACCGACCGAACGATCGCGCCCAGGTTGCGCGGATCGGAGATGTTGTCCAACGCGACCAGCAATGCTGGCGGCGAATTCAAGGCCACCTCCAGTAGCGCGTCGGGATGGAGGTACTCGTAAGGCGGCACCTGTAACGCGATCCCTTGATGCAGGCCGTTGGTCGTCATCCGATCCAGGTCGGTGCGCGGCACTTCGAGGATCGCGATACCGGAATCGGCTGCCAGCGTGACGGATTCGGTGAGCCGCTCATCGGCCTGGACTCCGAGCGCGACGTAGAGCGCGGTCGCCGGAACCCCGGCGCGCAGGCATTCCAGTACCGGGTTTCGGCCCAGGACCGTTTCGACGTCGTCGTTGCTGCGCTTAGCGGGCCGGCGCTGCTGTGCCTTGAGCCGCTTGGCGGCCGGATGGTACGGACGCAGGTGGGCTGGCGGAGTGGCGCCGCGGCCTTCTAACCCGCGGCGTCGTTGGCCGCCGGAGCCGACGGTCGGCCCTTTTTTCGTGCCGGCTTTGCGGACCGCTCCGCGGCGCCGGGAATTACCTGCCATCGGCTGAGGCCCCCAGCGACCACTGCGGGCCGTCGCCGGTATCGGTGACCTCGATACCCGCGTCCTTCAGCCGATCACGGATCTCGTCGGCCAGCTTCCAGTCGCGCTGCGCGCGGGCTTGCTCGCGCCGCGCCAGCTCGGCGCGAGCCAACACGTCGACCGCTGCCAGCGCAGCCGACGTCTCGTCGTGTGACTCCCAGCGCTCGTCGAGCGGGTCGCAACCGAGAATGCCCATCATCGCTCGGATGGCGGCGGCGTTGGCCAGCGCGGCATCGTGATCACCGGCGTCAAGAGCCCGGTTGCCCTCCGCGCGGGCATGGTGCACCTCGGCCAGCGCGGCCGGCACCGCCAGATCGTCGTTGAGGGCGTCGGCGAACCGCGGCGTCCACTGCCCCGGTTCGACGGCGCCGACCCGGTTGCGCACTCGATGCAGGAAGTCTTCGATCCCGACGTAGGCGTTGACCGCGTCGCGCAACGCGGTCTCGGAGAACTCCAGCATCGAGCGGTAATGCGCGCTGCCAAGGTAGTAGCGCAGCTCGGCGGGCCGGACTCGCTGCAATATGGCGGGAATCGCCAACACGTTGCCCAGCGACTTGCTCATCTTCTCGCCACCCATGGTGACCCAGCCGTTGTGCAACCAGTAGCGGGCGAACCCGTCGCCGGCAGCGCGGCTTTGAGCAATCTCGTTCTCATGATGGGGGAAGACTAAATCCATTCCACCGCAATGGATATCGAATTCCGGGCCGAGATACTCGTGTGCCATTGCCACGCATTCGGTGTGCCAACCGGGCCGTCCGCGCCCCCACGGCGTGGGCCACGACGGCTCTCCGGGCTTGGCGCCCTTCCACAGCGTGAAGTCGCGCTGATCCCGCTTGCCGGTGGCCGCTCCCTCACCTTGGTGGACGTCGTCGATCTTGTGCCCGGACAACTGACCGTATTCGGGGTAGCTCAGCACGTCGAAGTAGACGTCGCCACAACCGGTATAGGCGTTGCCGGTCGCGATCAGCCGCTCAATCAGCTCCACCATCTGGGTGATGTGGCCGGTGGCCCGCGGCTCCGCCGACGGGGGCAAGACGCCCAGGGCGTCGTAGGCGGCGGAGAACGCCCGCTCGTACGTGGCGGCCCATTCCCACCACGGCCGGCCCGCAGCGGCGGCCTTGTTGAGTATTTTGTCGTCGATGTCGGTCACGTTGCGAATGAACGCGACGTCGCAGCCATGCGCCATCAGCCAGCGGCGCAGGATGTCGAAGGCCACGCCGCTGCGCACATGGCCGATGTGCGGCAGACCTTGCACAGTCGCGCCGCACAGGTAGATGGAGACGTGCCCCGGCCGCAGCGGAACGAATTCACGCACGGCTCCCGTTGCCGTGTCGGATAGCCGCAGGTGGGCGCGATCGGTCACGACGTGCCAGCTTACCGGGCCGTAGCTTTGCCAATACCAGCGCAGCGCCGCGGCGTCGTTTCCAATCGCATACGAGAGAAACGATCACCGGGGTGCGCAAGAGCGTCGCGGCGGCTAACCGACGCTTCCTTCGACCTCGATCAGCAACGCCGTGGCGATCGCTGCGCGGCCCTCACCGCGACCGGTCAGCCCCAGCCCGTCGGTGGTGGTGGCCGACACCGACACCGGCGCGTCGAGTAGATCTGACAACAGTTTCTGCGCCTCGGCGCGCCGCGGCCCGACTCTGGGATTGTTTCCGATGACCTGCACCGCGGCGTTGCCGACCCGGTAACCCCGCCCGGCGGTCAGATCCGCGACGTGGCGCAGCATGTCGATCCCGCTGACGCCGGCCCAGCGCGGGTCGTCGACACCGAACACGTCGCCGATGTCGCCGAGTCCCCCCGCCGAGAGCACCGCGTCGCACAACGCATGCACAGCCACGTCGCCGTCGGAATGCCCGGCGCACCCGTCGGCGTCGGAAAACAGCAGCCCCAGCAGCCAGCACGGCCTACCAGCTTCGATCGCGTGCACGTCGGTGCCCAGACCTATCCGCGCGTTCACTGCTTGACAATCGCTTGGGCCAACAGGATGTCCAACCGGGTGGTGATCTTGAAGGCCAGCAGGTCGCCGTCGACCACCTGTACTTGACCGCCGATCTGCTCGACCATGGATGCGTCGTCGGTGAAGTCTGCCCCAGTACCCTCAGGTGCCCGCTGGTATGCCCGCAGCAGCAGTTCGGTGGCGAATCCCTGCGGGGTCTGTACGGCTCGTAGACCGGCCCGCTCCGGGGTCGCTAACACCACCCCTTCGGCGTCGACGGCCTTGACGGTGTCGGCAACCGCCAGCGCGGGCACTACAGCCGAGTGCCCGGCCCGCAGCGCCTCGACCACACGTACCACCAGGCCGGGCGGTGTGAGCGCCCGCGCGGCATCGTGGACCAGCACGAAGTTGGGTCGGTCTGTGTCTGCGACCGCGGCCAAAGCCCGGCTCACCGACTCCCTGCGATTCGCCCCGCCAGCGACGACGGTCGCCTCGCGGCCGAGGATCAATTTGGCCTGGCCGGTGCGATCAGCCGGCACCGCTACCACGACACGATCGACCACACCTGATTCAAGAAGACCGCTGACGGCGCGTTCCACCAGCGTGCGCCCGTCTAGATGAAAGAACGCCTTGGGCACACCGGCGGCCAGCCGGTGGCCCGACCCGGCGGCGGGCACCACCGCGACGGTGTGCGTCACCCCGGCCCCTGCCCGTCAGGGATTCAAGACGCGGCGGCCAGTACCTCGTCGAGGATGGTTTCCGCCTTGGCGTCGTCAGTATTTTCGGCCAGCGCCAACTCGCCCACCAGGATCTGCCGGGCCTTGGCCAGCATGCGTTTCTCGCCTGCGGACAGGCCGCGTTCCTGGTCGCGGCGCCACAGATCGCGAACGACCTCGGCGACCTTGTTGACGTCACCGGAGGCCAGCTTCTCCAAGTTGGCCTTGTAGCGGCGGGACCAGTTGGTCGGCTCTTCGGTGTGCGGTGCGCGCAGCACCTGGAACACCTTGGCGAGACCTTCCTGCCCGACCACATCGCGGACTCCGACGTATTCGGCGTTGTCAGCGGGTACTCGAACGGTCAGGTCGCCCTGCGCCACCTTCAAGACGAGATATTCCTTTTGCTCCCCTTTAACGGTTCGGGTTTCAATCGCCTCGATCAACGCAGCACCGTGGTGTGGATAGACAACGGTGTCTCCGACCTTGAAAATCATCTGATTAGAGCCCCTTTCGTTTCTCCATGCTAACACGCGTCTCCAACACGTGCGGAACAACGGCGCAGGTCAGGGGCACCGCACGCGAAAAGAGGGGGTTGACAGACGGCAGAATTCATGCAGGGCACCGACCTATCTGGAACCCGATGGGCGCCATCCCGGAGGACTCCCGGTTTGCGCTGTTCGGCACGCACAAGATGATACTGCGCTGTTCTGACACCTCAGCTACCGCCCGTCTGATCGACCTACTACTGTGCATAGTCGAACCGCACTGGCATGAGTCGGCTGAGCAGGAGGCTTTGAGTGAATCGCTTCTACTACCGCGACTCCAGACCCCGCTCAAACCGCCGGTCAACCGGGGTCGCCGCGCTCGCGGGGGCCGCACTGATCGGCGCAGCCGCGCTCGCCGGCTGCGGCTCCGGGCAGCTCTCGCAGACCGCCAGCCAGGAGTCCGCTGTCAACGGCACCCATGGGCGCGTCAACGACGTCACGCTGCGCGACGTCCGCATCCAGGCACAGCAGAGCACCGACTTCCTGCGCCCGGGCACAACCGTCGACTTGGTGCTGGTCGCCATCAACCAGTCGCCGGATGTTGCCGACAAGCTGGTCGGCATCTCCAGCGATATCGGCAAGGTGACGGTCACCGGCAATCCCACGTTGCCTGTGGGTGGGACGCTGTTCGTCGGCACTGCGAGCGGGCAGAACCCGAAGGCCACGACTGTCGTGGACGCCGTGGAAGCCGCCGACTCCGTCAAGGCGACGGTGTCACTCGACAAGCCGATCACCAACGGCCTTAACTACAACTTCACCTTCAATTTCGAAAAGGCCGGCAGTGTGAGCCTGGCGGTGCCGATCTCGGCGCCCGAAGGGCGGCCGCTGTCGGCCGAGCGTCCCTAAATCTGTCGGCCCCGCGGGATAGCGTCACCGGGTGGCCAAGGCACGTTCGCAGTACCGCTGTTCGGAATGTCGCCATGTCACCGCCAAGTGGGTAGGACGCTGCCTGGAGTGCGGCGCCTGGGGGTCGGTCGACGAGGTCGCGGTACTCGGCGCTGTCCGAAACGGCGCCCGCCAGTCGGCCACCTCGTCGGCCGCGGTTCCGATCAGCTCCATCGAACCCCGTGACACCCGCCATTGCCCCACTGGGATCGATGAGCTCGACCGAGTGCTGGGCGGCGGCGTGGTGCCGGGCTCGGTCACCCTGCTGGCAGGCGATCCCGGCGTCGGCAAGTCGACGCTGCTGCTCAAGGTCGCCCATCAATGGGCACAGTCAGGGCAGCGCGCGCTGTATATCTCCGGCGAGGAGTCGCCGGGCCAAATCCGGATGCGCGCCGACCGGACCGGCTGCAGCCATCGCGAGCTCTACCTGGCCGCCGAGTCCGACCTGCAGGCGGTGCTGGGTCACATCGACGCGGTGCAACCCACGCTGGTCGTCGTGGACTCGGTGCAGACCATGTCCAGCACTGACACCGACGGCGTCAGCGGCGGTGTCACCCAGGTGCGCGCAGTGACCGCGGCGCTGACCGCGGCAGCGAAGACCACCGGTGTGCCGCTGATCATCGTCGGCCATGTCACCAAGGACGGGGCCATCGCCGGGCCGCGCTCACTGGAACACCTGGTGGACGTCGTGCTGCATTTCGAAGGTGACCGCAACTCGCTGCTGCGGATGGTCCGCGGTGTGAAGAATCGATTCGGAGCGGCCGATGAAGTCGGTTGTTTTCTCTTGCAGGACAACGGAATCGAGGGTGTTGTCGATCCATCCGGGCTATTTCTCGATCAGCGGCCGCAGCCCGTCGCGGGCACCGCCATCACGGTGAGCCTTGACGGTACGCGACCATTGATCGGCGAAGTCCAGGCGCTGCTGGCAGCTCCCTCGGGCGGCTCGCCTCGCCGGGCCGTCAGCGGGATCGACCACGCCCGGGCCGCGATGATCGCCGCGGTGCTGGAAAAGCACGCTCGCCTCAAGATCGCGGTCAACGACGTCTACCTGTCCACCGTGGGCGGTATGCGGCTGACCGATCCGTCATCGGACCTGGCAGTTGCGATCGCACTGGCTTCGGCCTACGTCAACCTGCCGTTGCCGGCCACGGCGGTGATGATCGGTGAAGTCGGTTTGGCGGGCGATCTGCGACGGGTCAGCGGCATGGAACGACGGCTCGCCGAAGCCGCCCGGCAGGGGTTCACCACCGCGCTGATCCCGCCGGGCTGCGATGTGGCGCCGACGGGCGTGCGGGCGCTGGAGGCGGCCACCATCGTCGCAGCGCTAGAGCACCTGCTCGACATCGCCGAGCACCACGCCACCGTAACCGGCACCGACACGTTGGCTGGATAGCGCAGAATGAATAGCAATGACTGGTGGCAGAGCAAAGACCAACGGTGATGTACCGGCGCCGCGTCCCACCCTGCGCGAAGCCGTCGCACGGCTCGCGCCGGGAACCGCACTGCGCGACGGCCTAGAACGCATCCTGCGCGGCCGGACCGGTGCCCTGATAGTCCTCGGTTGCGACAACGGCGTGGAGGCGATCTGCGACGGCGGCTTCTCGCTCGACGTGCGCTATGCGCCGACCATATTGCGGGAGCTGTGCAAGATGGACGGTGCCGTAGTGCTGTCCACCGACTGCAGTCGGATTCTGCGGGCCAACGTGCAGCTGGTGCCCGACCCGTCAATACCCACCGACGAGTCCGGGACCCGGCATCGTTCTGCCGAGCGGGCCGCCATCCAGACCGGCTACCCGGTGATCTCGGTGAGCCACTCGATGAGCATCGTGACCGTCTACCTCGGCGGCGAACGCCACGTACTGGCCGACTCGGCGACCATCCTGTCGCGGGGGAACCAGGCCCTCGCCACGCTGGAGCGTTACAAGGCCCGGCTCGACGAGGTCAGCGGACAACTGTCACGCGCCGAGATCGAAGACTTCGTCACGCTGCGCGATGTGATGACGGTGGTGCAGCGGCTCGAGCTAGTCCGCCGGCTCGGTCTGGTGATCGATTACGACGCCGTCGAGCTGGGCACCGACGGACGTCAGCTGCGGCTTCAGCTGGAGGAGTTGCTGGGCGGCAACGACGCCGCGCGGGAACTGATCGTGCGCGACTACCACGCCAACCCCGAACCGTTGTCCAAGGAAGAGCTCGGAGCAATCCTGGCCGAGCTGGATGACCTGACCGACACCGAGTTGGTCGACTTCACTGTGCTGGCAAAGGTTTTCGGCTACCCGTCGACGACGGAAGCCCAAGACGAGGCAATCAGCACACGCGGCTATCGCGCGATGGCCGGTATCCCCCGGCTGCAGTCCGCCCACGCCGACCGGCTGGTCCGGGAGTTCGGATCCCTGCAGGGTCTGCTGGCGGCCAGCGCCAGCGATCTGGAGGCCGTCGAGGGGATCGGCGCGATCTGGGCACGGCAGGTTCGCGAGGGGCTTTCGCGTCTGGCCGAGTCAACCATCGCCGACCCCCTGGGCTGAGCCCGGTTAGCCGCCGGGACCGGGCAGCGGCCCAACCGGCGCCTGCCCGATGGGCGCCTGGCCGGGCATTCCTGGTGCCGGCGGAGGCACGGCGCCCGGTGGTGGTGGCGGCGCCAGGATGAACGGGACGGCGGCAGAGCGGAGGTTTCCCAGCTGTACGACAAGGTTGTAGGTTCCGGGTCCGATCGGCGGCCGTGGCAGCGGACAGTGCGGGGCCGACCCCATGCCGGTCCAGGTCACGGCGGTGGTCACCTGCTCGCCCGGCGCGAACGTCTTGACCAGGGTCTCGTTGGACGGCGCACAGTCCAGGTTGGACCACAACCGCTTGTTGTCCAGCGAATACACATAGGCCGCCAGAACCGCCGCGCCGACGTCGCGCTTGCAGGCCACCAGCCCGATATTGGTCACAACCATCGTGAATTTCGGCTGGTCGCCGATGAAGTACTGGGGCGCGTTGGTCAGGCCCAAAACGGCCAGGGTGGAGTCGGGACAGTCGTCGCCTTCTTTGAGCACCGGCGGTGGCTGCACGGCTGCCGTCGGCGTCTCGGCCGGCTGGTCGGAGTTCTGTCCCGCCGGCGGCACCACCGGGCTCTTGGACTCTGGCGCTGCTCCGGCTGCGCCCGCGGGTCTCTGTCCCGCCGCGGCCCCCGACTTGCCGTCGGTTTTGGCACCGGCGCTGCTGCTCAGGACCGCGACGACGATCGCGATCACAATGCCGACCGCGACGACCCCGATGCCCAACGCCAATCCCCGGCGTCGCCAGTAGATCTCCGGCGGTAGCGGGCCCCGCGGTTCCAGATCCAGCACGTTCACACGATAAGCCCAGGTCACGTCGACAGGGCTGACCCGACTCGGCGTGTCGCCCAGTTAGCTCCGGTCAGGTTGAACCGCCGGGCGGGACGGCTCGGCAGGCGTGGCCACCACAACCAGCGTCCCAGTAAGGCCACCAGCGCCGGCATCAGGAAAGCCCCGACGACCAGGGTGTCGAGCCGAAGTTGCCGACCACCACGACCGCTGCCACCGGGTTGCGCAGCACCACCGCGACCATCAGAAAGATCGCGTAATCTGTTCCCGCGCCAAGGATCATCGCCGCAACCAGCGCGACAGAGAACAGCGACACCTCGACCAGCCCGTGGTTGCCGAGTGCCGCCACTATAGGGCGGGCCACAGCCAGCGCAAGGCCGACGGAAATCAACGGGATAGCCGCGGCTACCGGTGAACGGTAGACCGATAAGCAGCAGCATGATGACCATGACCGTTGCCGCGGTGATCACCAGCATCTGGTGGTCGATAGCGGCGAACTCGTCGACGAGCGCGCTGCCCGCCCCCCGTGAGGGCTGGCTTAAGGCTCGTCCCCGATATCGCCGATCGCATCGCGCAGCACCACGCGCCCGGCGATGAGGCGGTAGGTGGCGCCGACAATCGCCAACGTTCCTGCCTTCACCTGGTCGGCAATGGCAGTCGAGCGAGCCATCAGTTGCGCGCCGGTCTCGACCACATGCCGCGCCACGAATTCGTCTACCCGGGTCAAACCCTCGCGGCGCCCCAGCAATATCGACGGCGTCACCCGCTCGACCACCTCACGCACATAACCGCCCGGCAGTACACCGTCGTCGAGTGCGGCAAGCGTCGCCTTGACCGCCCCACAGCCGTCGTGGCCCAGAACCACGATCAGCGGCACGCCAAGCGCGGTCACCGCGAATTCAATTGAGCCCAACACCGCGGAGTCGATGACATGCCCGGCCGTCCGGACCACGAACATGTCGCCCAAACCCTGGTCGAAGATGATCTCGGCGGCCACCCGGCTGTCCCCGCAGCCGAAGAGCGCCACGATGGGCGTCTGCCCTTTGGCCAGGCTGGCCCGATGGTCGACGCTTTGGCTCGGGTGCTCCGGCTGGCCGGCGACGAACCGCTCGTTACCCTCTTTGAGTGCTTTCCACGCGGTTACCGGATTGGTATCGGGCATGCCGCATATTTTGCCGCGCCGGCCGTGAAGCTCTCACCAATGCAGTGTGAACTTCTCGATTGGTACGACCGGTCGCGACGTGACCTGCCGTGGCGGGATCCCGGCGTGAGCCCCTGGCAAATCCTGGTCAGCGAGTTCATGCTGCAGCAAACACCGGTTTCACGGGTGCTGCCGATCTGGCGCGACTGGGTGGTGCGGTGGCCGACAGCATCGGCGACGGCGGCGGCCAGCGCGGCAGACATCGTGCGCGCTTGGGGCAAGCTCGGCTACCCACGGCGAGCCAAGCGCCTGCACGAGTGCGCGACCGTGATCGCTCGTGACTACGGTGACGTGGTTCCCGACGACGTCGAGATTCTGCTGACGCTGCCCGGGGTGGGCAGCTACACCGCCCGGGCGGTGGCGTGCTTCGCCTACCAGCAGTCGGTGCCGGTGGTCGACACCAACGTCCGTCGGGTGGTGGCTCGCGTTGTGCATGGCCGCGCGGACGCTGCCGCCGCGTCGACGGCCCGTGACCACGCCGATGTATCCGCGTTGCTGCCCAATGATGGTTCAGCGCACCGATTTTCAGCGGCGCTGATGGAGCTGGGCGCTACGTTGTGCACTGCGCGGACGCCGCGATGCGGGCTATGCCCACTGAGTAGCTGCCGATGGCGGCAGACCGGCTACCCACCCGGGCAGGGTGCGGCACGCCGCCCGCAGGCCTACGCCGGAACAGACCGACAGGTTCGCGGCCGGCTATTGGATGTCTTACGCGACAATGAGTTTCCGGTCACCCGTGCTGAGCTGGACGTCGCTTGGCCGACGAATACCGAGCAGCGCGAACGAGCGCTGAAGTCACTGCTCGCCGATGGTCTGGTGAAACAGACCACAGACGGCCGGTTCGCGCTGGTCGGAGAATCGGGCTGACATAGAGCTAAGGCGGAGCTAAAAACGATTCCACCGCCTGCCGATAAACCAGTGGTGCCTCGTCGTGAACCAAGTGGCCTGCGCCGGGTACATGCAAGTACTCTGCCCGGTAGCCGGTTTCGTTCATCGATTGCATCTGCCCAGTTGGGGTGACCGAATTGCCGGCCTCGATCAGCAGTACGGGCGCTCGCACCGCTCGCCACCGCGCCCAATAGTCGCGGGTGCCCCATTCTGCTGCGATCTCGATCCACCGAGCAGTGTCACCGTGCAGCCGCCAACCGGTTGCGGTGCGATCGAACGCCTCCAGGAAATACCGGCCCGCGACTGACCCGAACTCGGCGAATACCTGCTCTGCGGAGGCGAATTCGACCGGCAGGTTATGCAGCCACGGCTCCCACGGTCCGGTGGTGCGGCCCTGGAAGTCCGGTGCCATGTCTTCGACCACCAACGCCGAGACCAGGTCGAGACGCTCGGCGGCCAGACACCAGGAGTGCAGGGCGCCCATGGAATGCCCGACCAGCCGCGCGGGCGTGCCTAGCGCGGCCACCGCATTGCCGAGGTCGGCCACAAAACGTTCGGTGCTGATCGGGTAGGGATCGTCCACGCCGCGGCCGCGGTGCCACGGCGCGTCGTAGGTGTAGACAGCACCCAGCCCGGTCAGCCACGGTATCTGTCGCGGCCAGGTCGTGCCGCGGCCCATCAGGCCATGCACCAAGACCACCGGGTCGCCTCGACCACCACGATGGATGAGCAGATCACCCGCCATGGGCGGCACGGTAGCCTAACGACATGCCAGTGGTGAAGATCAACGCAATTGAGGTGCCCGCGGATGCAGGCCCTGAACTGGAGAAGCGGTTCGCTCATCGCGCGCACGCGGTGGAGAATTCGCCGGGCTTCCTCGGCTTTCAGCTGCTTCGCCCGGTCAAGGGCGAAGACCGCTACTTCGTGGTGACGCAGTGGGAGTCCGAAGAGGCCTTCCAGGCGTGGGCAACCGGGCCGGCTATCGAAGCTCACGCCGGCCATCGGGCTAACCCCGTGGCGACCGGCGCATCACTGCTGGAATTCGAGGTTGTGTTAGACGTTGCCGGTTCCGGCCGCAACGCGTAACCCGCGCCAGGTCCGGCACCGCGTTGCGGCATTGACGGCCGCTGCCACGCTGGTCGCCGTCCTGGCCGCGGCTTGCTCTCCACCGCCGACTCCGTCCGCCAACGCAGCGGACGGCGGCCGGCGGATCGACATGAGGACGCCGGCCGGTCTGCGGGCGCAGCAGACGCTGGACATGATCAACTCCGACTGGCCTATCGGTCCGATCGGAGTCGCCACCCTCGCCACCGCCGACATGATCAAGCCGGTCGAGGCGAGCATGGAAGCCCTCTGGTGGGATCGCCCGTTCACCCTGGTCGGAGTCGACCTCAAGGCGGGCACCGGCACACTGCAGCTGATCACGTCCTACGGTGCACGCCAAGAAATCCGGATACATACCGGCGACGACACATTGGTCGACGGGTTCGAGGTCACCACGCAAGCGCCGACGATCTCCTCCTGGCGTGACATCAATACCGCGCTGGGCAAGACCCACGCCCGTTACTCGTGGCAGGTCGCCGAGGTCAACGATGGGCAATGCGATCGGGTGGCGGGTACCAACACCGCACTGCCACTCCCGCTGGCGTCGATCTTCAAGCTGTACGTGCTCTACGCCGTAGCGGATGCCGTCAAGGGCGGAACGGTGTCCTGGGACGATCAGTTGACCATCACCGAGAAGGGCAGAGCCGTCGGTTCGGGAATGGATTTGCCGGTGGGAGCCCATATTTCGGTGCGAACCGCCGCCGAGAAGATGATCGCCACCAGCGACAACATGGCCACGGACATGCTGATCGGAAAAGTGGGGACTCAGGGCGTCGAGGCTGCGTTGGCAAAGGCCGGCCATCACGACCCGGCGGCGATGACGCCTTTTCCGACCATGTACGAGTTGTTCTCCGTCGCTTGGGGACAGCCGGATGTGCGCGAGGAATGGCAACGGGCCACGCCACAAGCTCGGGCGACGTTGCTTCGACAAGCCAATTCGCGTGTCTACCAACCGGATCCAATGCGCGCCCACGTGCCTGCCTCAGACTACGGTGTGGAATGGTATGGCAGCGCCGAGGATATCTGCCGGGTGCATGCGGCACTGCAGGCCGCCGCGGTACGCAAAGCCGCGCCCGTCAAGCAGATCTTGGCGGCTGCTCCCGGTATCAATTTGGATCGGCACGAATGGCCCTACATCGGCGCGAAAGCCGGTGGCCTGCCGGGTGACCTGACGTTCAGCTGGTATGCCCTCGACCGGACCGGGCAGCCGTGGGTAGTGAGTTTCCAGCTGAATTGGCCGCGCGATCACGGTCCGAGCGTGACCGGCTGGATGCTGCAGATCGCAAAACAGGTCTTCGGGCTGCTGTCCGCGCAGCGCTGAATCCACGCAACGCACGAGTGGCCAGTTATGACACGGAGTTTCGCGTAAAGCGTGTCTTAACTGGCCACTCGGCAGTGCGATTATGGCGCTGCGGTACCCGTAGTGCCGATGGCGTGGGCGCCGGCCTTGGCCAGATCTGGCTCGGGCTCAATCGGCTTGCGGGCCCCGGTGAAGGTAAACACCGCATCCTCTCCCGCACCCTCGCCGTCCCAGTTGTCTACGTCCACGGTGACAAGCTGGCCCGGACCGACCTGCTCGAACAGGATCTTCTCGGACAGCTGGTCCTCGATCTCCCGCTGGATTGCGCGCCGCAACGGGCGCGCGCCCAGCACCGGATCGAAGCCACGCTTGGCCAGCAACGACTTGGCTTTGTCGGTCAGCTGCATCGCCATGTCTTTGCCCTTCAGCTGCTTTTCCACCCGGCCGATCATCAGGTCGACCATCCGGATGATCTCGTCGCGAGTCAGCTGGTGGAAGACGATGATGTCGTCGATGCGGTTGAGGAACTCCGGACGGAAGTGCTTCTTCAGCTCGTCGTTGACCTTCTGTTTCATCCGCTCGTAGTCGTTGTCGCCGCCACCCTGGGTGAAGCCCAGACCGACTGCCTTGGAGATGTCGGCGGTGCCGAGGTTGGACGTGAAGATCAGCACGGTGTTCTTGAAGTCGACCGTGCGGCCCTGTCCGTCGGTCAGCCGGCCGTCCTCGAGCACCTGCAACAGGCTGTTGTAAATCTCCTGGTGCGCCTTCTCGATCTCGTCGAACAGCACCACGGAAAACGGTTTGCGCCGCACTTTCTCGGTGAGCTGGCCACCCTCCTCATAGCCGACGTATCCCGGCGGGGCACCGAACAACCGCGATGCAGTGAACCGGTCGTGGAACTCGCCCATGTCGATCTGGATAAGCGCGTCGTCGTCGCCGAACAAGAAGTTGGCCAGCGCCTTGGACAGCTCGGTCTTACCCACCCCAGACGGGCCGGCGAAGATGAACGAACCCGACGGGCGCTTGGGGTCCTTCAGCCCGGCACGGGTGCGGCGGATCGCCTTCGACACGGCCTTGACCGCGTCCTCCTGGCCGATGATCCGCTTGTGTATCTCGTCTTCCATGCGCAACAGCCGGGTGGTCTCGGCCTCGGTCAGCTTGAACACCGGGATGCCGGTCCAGTTACCCAGCACCTCGGCGATCTCGTTGTCGTCTACCTCGGCCACCACGTCGAGATCACCTGAGCGCCATTGCTTTTCGCGCTCGGCCCGCTTCGCCGCCAGTTGCTTCTCGCGGTCGCGCAGGCTGGCCGCCTTCTCGAAGTCCTGCGCATCGATCGCGGACTCCTTCTCGCGGCGCGCTTCGGCGATTTTTTCGTCGAACTCACGTAGGTCTGGCGGCGCGGTCATCCGGCGAATCCGCATGCGGGCACCGGCCTCGTCGATCAGGTCGATCGCCTTGTCCGGCAGGAACCGGTCATTGATATAGCGGTCGGCCAGGGTTGCGGCGGCCGTTATCGCCGAATCGGTGATGGACACCCGGTGGTGCGCCTCGTAGCGGTCACGCAGGCCCTTGAGGATCTCGATGGTGTGCTCCACCGTCGGCTCGCCGACCTGGACCGGTTGGAAGCGGCGCTCCAGCGCGGCGTCCTTCTCGATGTACTTGCGGTACTCGTCGAGCGTGGTTGCGCCGATCGTTTGAAGTTCACCGCGAGCGAGCTTCGGTTTCAGGATCGACGCCGCGTCGATGGCGCCCTCGGCGGCGCCGGCACCCACCAGCGTGTGCAACTCGTCGATGAACAAGATGATGTCGCCGCGGGTGTTGATTTCTTTGAGCACCTTCTTCAGACGCTCCTCGAAGTCACCGCGGTAACGGCTGCCCGCCACCAGCGATCCCAGGTCCAGCGTGTAGAGCTGCTTGTCTTTCAGCGTCTCGGGAACCTCCCCGTGCACGATGGCCTGCGCCAGACCCTCGACCACCGCGGTCTTCCCGACGCCGGGCTCACCGATGAGCACCGGGTTGTTCTTGGTGCGCCGGCTCAACACCTGCATCACCCGCTCGATCTCCTTCTCGCGACCGATGACGGGGTCGAGCTTGCCTTCCATCGCGGCGGCGGTCAGGTTGCGCCCGAACTGGTCGAGCACCAGCGACGTCGACGGGCTGCCGGACTCGCCGCCGCGGCCGCCGGTGCCGGCCTCGGCCGTCTCCTTGCCCTGGTAGCCGCTCAGCAGCTGGATCACCTGCTGACGCACCCTGGTCAGCTCAGCGCCCAGCTTGACCAACACCTGGGCGGCAACGCCTTCACCCTCACGGATCAAGCCGAGCAGAATGTGTTCGGTGCCGATGTAGTTGTGGCCCAGCTGCAGCGCCTCACGCAGACTCAGCTCGAGCACCTTCTTGGCGCGCGGCGTGAACGGGATGTGTCCCGATGGGGCCTGCTGGCCCTGGCCGATGATCTCCTCGACCTGGCTGCGCACGCCCTCGAGCGAAATGCCCAGCGATTCCAGCGACTTGGCCGCTACGCCTTCGCCTTCATGAATAAGGCCCAACAGGATATGCTCGGTCCCGATGTAGTTGTGGTTGAGCATCCGGGCCTCTTCTTGCGCCAAGACGACGACCCTGCGGGCGCGGTCCGTAAATCGTTCGAACATCCGTGGTTACCTGCTCTCCCTCGCCATCGGTACTCTGGTCGGCTCCTGCGTACCTGCCATCCACTGTAATGGACGGCTCGCCGGGCGTCCTACAGTGCGGTCATTACCGCCATCGCATATGCCCGGCAAAATCTTCAGCCGTAATAAAGGCAACGCAGGAGAGGGGCGAACCGGTTCCCGGCCGGCTGGGTGATCAGTTCGCCACCAGCGAAGGCCGGACCAGCCCGCGTGCGGTGCTGATCCGGCTTTGCGATGTGCGGTGACTGCGTCAGGTCGCAGCGTGGAATGCGTCGATGACATCAGCCGGGATGCGGCCGCGCGTCGACACATTGTGCCCGTTGCGGCGGGCCCACTCGCGGATGGCGGCGCTCTGCTCGCGGTCGATGGCGCCGCGGCCGCGGCTGGAACTATTACGTCCACGCCGGCGGCCGCCGACGCGACGGCCGGCTTCCACCCACTGCTTCAGGTCGTTGCGCAGTTTCGTCGCATTTTTGCTCGAAAGGTCGATCTCATAGGTCACCCCGTCGAGGCCGAATTCGACAGTTTCATCGGCGGCGCCCTCGCCGTCGAAATCATCGACCAGGGTGACGGTCACTTTCTTCGCCATTGGCTGCGCCTCACGCTTTCTTCCCGAGCACTTACAGTGCGAGTTGTTTGGACCGCCCCCGTGAACATCAACCTGCCATATCGAGGCGCATTATTCAACATGCCACCATAGATGACGTCAGTTGCTATGTGGACGAACAATCGGAAACAATACCGTCTCCCTAATTGACAGTCCAGTCAAAGCCATCAACAACCGATCGATACCCATTCCCGTTCCCGTGCACGGCGGCATACCGTACTCGAGTGCCGACAGGAAATCCTCGTCGAGCACCATCGCCTCATCATCGCCGGCAGCCGCGGCTCTCGCCTGCTCAACGAACCTCTCTCGTTGCACCACCGGATCGATCAACTCCGAATATCCGGTGGCTAGTTCGACCCCGCGTATATAAAGGTCCCACTTCTCCGTGACGCCGGCGATGCTGCGGTGCTGACGCGTCAAGGGCGTTGTTTCCACCGGGAAATCCCGAACAAAGGTGGGTGCGGTCAAGCTGGCGCCTACGGTGTGTTCCCACAATTCTTCGATCAGCTTGCCATGCCCATACCCGCGGTCGGCCGGCACCGCGACGCCGAGCGAGTCGGCGATCGCTCGTAAGTGCTCAACACTGGTGAGCGGGGTGATCTCTTCGCCGAGTGCCTCGCATAGCGACGCATACATTTGTATCGACGCCCATTCTCCGTCGATGTCATAGACGCTGCCGTCGGGTAGTGACAGTTGCCTAGTACCGATCGCCTCGTCAGCCACCTGTTGAATGAGCTCGCGTGTCACGACCGCCGAATCGTCATACGTTCCATACGCCTGGTAGGTCTCCAACATGGAAAATTCGGGGGAATGCGTGGAATCGGCTCCTTCGTTTCGGAACACCCGATTAAGTTCGAAGACCTTGTCGAACCCGCCAACGACGCATCTCTTGAGGAACAGTTCAGGTGCGATCCGAAGGAACAGATCGATGTCGAGAGCGTTCGAGTGTGTGACGAACGGCCGGGCCGCTGCACCCCCGGCCAAAGTCTGCAACATCGGCGTCTCGACTTCGAGAAACCCGCGCTGCTCCAGCGCGGACCTTATAGCGCGAGTGACCGCGATCCGCAGCCGGGCAACCGTGCGTGCCTGAGGACGGACGATCAGGTCCACGTAGCGCTGCCGGACCCGCGACTCTTCGCTCATCTCCTTATGCGCCACCGGCAGCGGCCGCAGCGCCTTGGACGCCATCTGCCAGCTGTCGCCGAGGACGGACAGCTCGCCGCGGCGTGAGCTGATCACCTCGCCGTGCACGCAGACGATGTCGCCGATATCCACGTCGGCCTTCCACGCGTCAAGCGCTTGCGCACCGACGCCGGCGACGCTGATCATCACCTGCAGCTGGGTGCCGTCGCCTTCTTGGAGTGTCGCAAAACACAATTTCCCCGAATTACGGGCGAACACCACTCGGCCGGCCACAGCGACGACGTCACCGGTGGTCGAATCGGCGGGCAAGTCGGGGTAAGCGGCACGGATCTGCGCCAGCGTATGGGTGCGGCCGACTTCGACGGGGTACGGATCGCGGCCCTGCTCCGTCAGCCGGGCACGCTTGTCCCGCCGGATCCGGAATTGCTCGGGGATGTCCTCAGGAAGCTCTTGACCGCCGGCGCTCACGACGTGCCAGCTTAAATGACCGTATGCCATCGAGCGTGCGGTTACGGCGCCGAGCGTGAAGGTACCGCGCGAAATCCGCGGGCAGCCTTAGCCAGGATCCACACTCGACGACTAGCGGTTGCCCTCTTCAGCGTGCGGTCTTGACGCGGCCGCGCTGGCTGTCCTGGTTGCGTTCGAACACCAGCCGCAGCCCCTGCAGGGTCAGGTGCTGGTCGTAATGATCGACGGAACGCAGTTCGGTCAACAGCAGCGGCGCGGTGTGGCCGGTGGCTACCACCGTGACCTGGTTTCCTGGGCCGCCGGCGAAACCGTCCACATCGTCGCGAATGCGCCCGACCAGGCCATCCACCAGCCCCGCGAAACCGAACACCGCACCCGCCTGCATGCATTCGACGGTGTTCTTGCCGACCGCCGAGCGCGGCCGGGCCAGCTCCACCCGCCGCAATGCGGCCGAGCGCGCCGCGGCCGCATCAGATGAAACCTGTATCCCTGGCGCGATGGCGCCGCCCAAGAATTCGCCTTTGGCGGATACCACATCCACGCAGATCGACGAGCCGAAGTCGATCACGATGGCTGCAGTTCCGTATTTCTGGAAAGCCGCTAGGCAGTTGACGATTCGATCAGCGCCGACTTCTTTTGGATTGTCCACCAACAGCGGGATGCCGGTGCGGACCCCGGGTTCGATCAACACATGCGGGACCGACCGCCAGTACTGCTTGAGCATCACCCGTACTTCTTGCAGCACAGATGGAACCGTAGACAACGCGGCTGCACCGGTTAGCCGATCGGAATCCTCACCGATGAGACCGTCGATGGTCAAGGCCAGTTCGTCGGCGGTCACTTCCGATTCAGTGCGAATCCGCCACTGCTGCACGACGGTCGCGTGCTCCTTCGAGCCGGCGAGCAGACCGACAACTGTGTGTGCGTTGCGAACGTCGATTGCCAGCAGCACGGCTACGCCACCGTTTTTGGGTCGAGCCTCATCGCGGCGAGACCAGCTCGCCTGCGTCGGCAGGTACGAATGCCGGATCGTGTCCGAGGTCGATCGGTCGGTTGCGGGCGTCGACGAAGACGATCCTCGGCTGGTAGCTGCGCGCCTCGGCATCCTCCATCGTCCCGTAGCCAATCAGGATCACTAGGTCACCGGGATGGACGAGATGTGCGGCGGCGCCGTTTATTCCGATCACGCCGCTGCCACGTTCGCCGGTGATCGCGTAGGTGATGAGCCGGGTGCCGTTGTCGATGTCGACGATGGTCACCTGTTCGCCCTCGAGCAGGTCTGCTACGTCCATCAAGTCGGCGTCGATAGTAACCGAGCCGACGTAATGCAGGTCTGCCTGTGTGACGGTTGCCCGGTGGATTTTCGACTTGAGCATTGTTCGTAACATCAGTTCCTCCAGGATGATTCGTCATGCCCGGTCGGAACCGCAGGCTCTCGCCCGTCGACGCCGACGGTAGTACTGATTTCAATCGCGACATTGTCAAGGAGTCTGGTGGCGCCGAGCCGGGCCGCAACCAGTAGACGGGCGGGGCCGTGCAGCGGCGCGGGCCCGAGTGCGGGATCGCGCACCTGCAGATAATCCACTTCGACAGCGGGCACCTCCGACAGCACAGCCCGCGCGGCCTGCAGCGCCGCGTCCGCGCCCCCCGACGCGGCATGCATCCCCGCCAGCAGCGCCGCCGACAGCACCCCGGCCAGTTCGCGTTGGGCAGGATCGAGGTAGCGGTTGCGCGACGACATCGCCAGGCCATCTGGTTCGCGCGCGATCGCCACCCCAACCACCCGCACATCGACATTGAGGTCGGCGACCATCTGGCGGACCAACACCAGCTGCTGATAGTCCTTCTCGCCGAAGAACACTCGATCAGGTCGCACAATCTGCAGCAGCTTGCACACCACGGTGAGCACGCCGGGGAAATGAGTGGGCCGGGCGGCGCCCTCGAGCTCTGATCCCAGCGGACCCGGATTGACGGCGGTGCGCGGGCCCTCGGGATACATCGCTGCAGCGCTTGGGGTGAAAGCTATTTCAACCCCTTCACCGCGCAGCAGGGCCAAATCGCCGTCAACGATCCGCGGGTAGGTGTCCAGATCTTCGTCGGCGCCGAATTGCAGCGGGTTGACGAAGATCGACACCACCACCACCGAGCCGGGCACCCGTTTGGCGGCCCGCACGAGGGCCAGGTGCCCGTCGTGCAGCGCGCCCATGGTCGGCACCAACATCACCCGCCGACCGGTGTGGCGCAGCGCGCGGCTGACCTCGCCGACATCGCTGGGGCCCGAATAGACGTTGAGTTCGCCGGCATTGAACTTCGACGCCATGTTGTCCGTCATCGCGCCGAGCCCTGTAGGACCTGGAAGACTTCGGCCGGGGCGTGCGCCCGCTCGGCCGTGCGCACGGCGTTCCCCCGATATGCCCGGGCCAGCTGCGGGTCGACGGACGCCAGCGCGCTCAGGTGATCGGCGACTGCGCCGGCATCACCGCGCGCGACCGGGCCGGTGAGCGCCGCCTGCCCTCGTTGCAGGGTGTTCTCCAGCGCGGCGCGGGCCAGCGGCCCGAGTATCCGTTCGGCGATGCCGCCAGGCTGATCGTCGACCAGCTGCTGACCGAGGAGTTCGTTGCCCGACAGCGCAGCCCGCAACGCGTCCAGGGCGTCGGCGAGCACGGTGACGATGTGGTTGCCGGCATGAGCCAGTGCAGCGTGATACAGGGTCCGCGCGTCCTCGCAAACTCCGAACGGCTCGCCGCCGATCTCTAGAACCAGCGATTGCGCGATCGCATATCCGACCTCGTCGGCCGCCGTGATCGCGAAGCAGGTGTCGGGCAGCCGGGAGATGTCCTCGTCGGAACCGGTGAACGTCATCGCCGGATGAATGGCCAGCGGAACGCAGTCCTGCCTGCTCAGCGGTGCCAATACGGCCACTCCGTTGACGCCGGAGGTGTGCGCGACGACGGTGCCCGGCCGCACTGCCGAGGTGGCGGCCAACCCGGAAACCAGCGCGGCCAGCTCGGTGTCCGGTACGGCCAAAAGCAGCAGCTCTGCGTTGCCGGCAACGTCGGGTACCGGCGCTACCGGGGTGTCGGGCAACCAGCGTTCGGCACGCTGCCGCGATGCACGGGAGACAGCGCTGCAGGCCACCACGACATGGTCGACGCGTTCCAGCGCGACGCCCAAAGCCGTTCCGACGCGGCCGGCGGAGATGATCCCCACCTTGAGCCGGGCGGGACGCAATCCGTCGAACTGCACCATCGCAGACGACCCTCACAAGTCTGTTAATTCGTTCCAGTCCTGCTGTGCGGGTACCGGACGGTCGTTAAGACTCTACCCTTGCAACGGCCCGAATCGCGCTGTGGCGTTCGCCTCAGTCCTCGCGGCGCCGACGCCGGCCGCCGCCCGACGAGCTGGGTTGAAGCCGGGCCAGCAACTCCGCGACCGACTGGCCACCGGACGGCGGTGCATCGGTGTCCAACGCGTCGGTGCTGCGATGCCGCGCCGTGGGTGTCGGCGGCGGCGACATGGCCGGTTCCCGGTCAGCTGGTGACTGCGGCGACGGCGACATCGGCGGCGGTGGCGGCGACATCACCGGGGGCGGCGCCGCGGATCCACCGGTGTCGGGGCCCAAGTATGCGTCGGAGCCCGAGTATGCAGAGTCGTCAGCGGAATGCCGGGACCGCGGGCGCTGCCCCGTCTCGGCGATGCCGGAGTGCCGACCCCGCCGCTCGACCGGCGACGCCGACGCGGGTTCGCTCAGAGTGCTGTCGGCCGATTCGGCGATCCAGTTGCCCCCGGCTGTTCCTGGCGGCAGCCGTTGTCCTTCGGAGCTGACCGGCTGCCAACCCGGCGCGATTTCTTCACGGCGGCGGGCCTCTGCGCCAGGCGCCGACCACTCGGGTTGCCGCTGCGCCCCGGTCGCCGGTGGCGTCCCCTGCGCGGGCCAGCCCGTGGGCGGCGTCGACTGGTCCTGGACGGCTTGGTCGTCGCGGCGCCGATACGTATCCCGGTCGGCTTCTGCCTCGCGAGCGCCGGCGGGCTGGTAGGCGTACGGCGCCACCTGGTAGCTATCGACGACCGGCTGCCGCAGCGGTGGGACCAGCGGCTCCTCCGGCACGTCGATGATCGAGCTGTCGTCGACCCGCCGAGGCTCTTCGGCGCGCACCGAGGTGACGCGGTTGACCCGCTCACGAGCGCTTTCGTGTTCCGTGTCCCAGTCGCTGTAGCCCCGCACGGTCCTGCGCTCGGTCTCCAGTGCCGGCAGTTCGCTTAGTTCGGCGTCGAACAAAATCTCCAGGTTGGTGCGCAGGGCGGCCAACTCCGCCCGCAACACTGAGACCTCGTCTGCGGACTGTGCGCGCAATTCGCTGGCCAGCTCGCGACGCAGCTGAGACTCGACGGTCAACTCGTACTCGCGGCGGGCCGAGATTTCGCGGTCCAGTTGCAGGTCGTAAACCAGCTTCAGGTCGCGCGCCCGCGCTTGATCGACGTCGCTTTGCCGGCGGTAGATCACCGACACAAACGCAGCGACGACGGCAGCCCATAGAGCCAGGATCACGGCGAGCCTGAGAAGCTCCGCCCGGTTGGTGAAAACCAGCGCAGAACTGGCGCCGATTGCGAGCACCAGCAACGCCGTCAGCAGTGCCCAACCCGGTCTGCGCCCGCCGCGCCGAACCCGGGCGCCGCGGGACTGATCGGTCATGGCCCGACTGTACCGGCCCGAGGTCACTCCGGTGTCGCCGTGCTCCGGCGATTCTCACCTGGGCTAATTGCGCCACCGAGCCAAGCTAATTTTCCGCACCCTCGCCGTGCTCGCTCGGATCCTGGGGCGACTTGCAGCAATGTTGCAGCCACAGCCCAGCAACCAGCAAAGCCAGCGCACTGGCGGCCGCTACCGCTGTGCCGGTGACGTCTTCGCCAGCTACCCTCAACCACGATCGCCGCGGCAGCAGGTACACCAGGACACCGACCCACCAACCCAGCGCCAACGCGCCCACCCAGGCGGACGCTTTGGCGATGACCAGGCTGCGCGCCACCGATAGCGGATGCAGCCGGCCGGGCCCGTCGCCGATCTCGCCGTCGCCGATTTTGGTCCGGACATAACGCGCCCACGCGGCCTCGGCGACCCCCCCGGCACCCAGTGACAGACCCGTCCAGATGGTGATCGGCGGAAACCACCGGTACAGCAAGACGACCAGCAGGTATCCGACCACCGCGGTGCCGATCACCGCGGCCGTCAGGTCACGTTTCCTGGTCGGGCCCATCAGGTTTCCGGGGTTTCGCCTCGCGGTTCGAGCACCAGCCCGGTCAGCTGCACACCAGCCCGGTCGGCCACGTCCAGCTGGGCGAGCAACTTTGCGACAGGCTGCTTTCCGCCGGTCACCGTCAGCTGCGCGGCCGGGTCCACTGCCAGCCATGGAATCATCACGAAGGCCCGCAGATGAGCCAGCGGATGCGGCAGCCTCAGACCGTTCTCTAGCGAGATCACGTCGGTCTCTCCGGCCGCCGACGTCTCATAGCAGCTGATCAAGTCCACATCGAGCGTGCGCGGCCCCCAACGCTGTCCGCGAACTCGATCGGCGGCCTGCTCCATCTCCTGCGCCCAGCGCAACCAACCACGTCCGTCGAGCGTCGGGTCCTCGGCGATCACCACCGCGTTGAGAAACGGGCCCTGCTCGACGCCGCCCCAGGCCGCCGTCTCATAAACTCCAGAGACCGCTCGCACCGCCGACCCCAGCCGGTCGAGCACCGACTGTAGCCACGCTAACCGGTCACCGATGTTGGACCCGATGGACAGCACCACGCGAGTCATTTGCGCCCCTCTCCCCCGCAAGCGGGTGGGGGTGCCCCCAGCCGCGCAGCGGCGAGGGGGCGTGCCCCCACCTCATCGCTCAGTGCCAATTCGTCGCCGACGCGACTCATAGGCCCCCTCCGGCCGGAACAACCGGTCCGCGGCCCCAGCGCCGCGACCGTCGGGCCACCACCGCCACGTCGCCGAAGGTCTGCGGAATCGGAGCGTGCGGCTTGTGTACCGTCACCTCGACAGCGTGTACGCGCATGTCTTTCATCACGTCCTCGGCGATCTCCCCGGCGACCGTTTCGATCAAATTTCGGGCCGGCCCGGCGATGATAGCGGCCGCTCGATTAGCGAGGCTCCCGTAGTCATAGGTGTCTGCCAAGTCGTCGCTTGCCGCGGCGTCCACCAGGTCGATCCAGACCGTGATATCGACAACAAAATCTTGACCGTCGGCACGCTCATGGTTGAAGACACCGTGTCGGCCGCGAACAGCCAAGCCGCGCAACTCAATTCGGTCAGCCATCAGATCCGACCGCTCCGGCTTTTGTCCACGCGTCGACGACGCGCAGCGCGTCGATCGAGGCCCGCACGTCGTGCACCCGCACTCCCCAAGCGCCATGCAGCGCGGACAACGCCGAAACCACCGCGGTAGCCGTCTCACGCCCGTCGGGTGGCCGCACCGCACCGTCGTGACCGGCCAACAAGGTGCCGAGGAACCGTTTCCGCGACGCCCCGACCAGAACCGGGACGCCGGTGGCCACCAACTCCGGCAAGGCATGCAGCAATGCCCAATTATGCTGGCCGGTCTTGGCGAATCCGAGACCGGGGTCGATGACAAGCTTTGTCGGATCCACGCCGGCGGCAACCGCGTCGTCGACACTGGCGAGCAACTCGGCGCGCACTTCGGCCACCACATCGCGGTAGCGGGGCACGTCGTGGGGACGATCGACCGATACCGATCGCCAATGCATCAACACCCAAGGCACACCGGCTTCGACGAGCAGGCCGGCCATTCCCGCATCGGCGCGTCCACCGGACACGTCGTTGACCATCTGAGCGCCGTTTTCCAGCGCCGCACGCGCCACGCCCGCGTGCACGGTATCGATGCTGACCGTAATGCCTTGTGACGCCAACTCTTTGACGACAGGAACGACGCGGGCGGTCTCCACGCCGGGTTCGATTCGGACCGCGCCGGGCCGGGTCGACTCTCCCCCCACGTCGATGATCGCCGCCCCGTTAGCCGCTAATGCCAGGCCGTGCTCAACGGCGCGGTCAGCGTCCAGGTAGTGCCCGCCATCCGAGAACGAGTCGCCGGTGACGTTCACCACCCCCATGACTTTGACCCGCGTCGTGCTCACTTTCGCAAGATCAGTTCGAGCGCCTCAGCTCGACATGCGTCGTCAGACTTGAACTGTCCACGCACTGCTGACGTGGTGGTAACAGCTCCTGGCTTGCGCACCCCGCGCATCGACATGCACAGGTGTTCGGCTTGGATCACGACGATGACCCCGCGTGGGTCGAGCTTGCGCATCAAGGCGTCGGCGATCTGGGCCGTCAGCCGCTCCTGCAACTGCGGCCGCTTAGCGTACAGGTCGACCAGCCGCGCAATCTTGGACAATCCGGTGACCCGGCCGTCGCGGCCGGGGATGTAGCCCACATGCGCAACGCCATGGAACGCCACCAGGTGGTGTTCACAGGTGGAATAGAGCGGAATCTGGTTGATCATCACCAACTCGTCGTGCTGCTCGTCGAATGTGGTGTCCAGCACCGTGTCCGGATCGGTGTACAGCCCGGCGAACATCTCGCGGTAACTGCGCGCGACGCGGGCGGGAGTGTCTTGCAGACCGTGTCGATCCGGGTCGTCCCCGATCGCATACAGCAGCTCACGGATCGCGGCCTCGACGCGCGCCTGGTCAAAGACCGGGGTGCTCAGGGTCACAGTTCGAGAATTCGGCTGTGCTGTTGAAACCATGGGTGCCCCGTTCGTTCAGCCGTGCGCCGGCGGGTTGGACCGGCTCGGGTCGCCGCCCGGCGGGTCGACGGGCTGGCCGGACTCCGGTGCGGGTGCAGCAGGAGGCGGATACGGCGGATAGGGGGGGTAAGGCTGGCCCGGGGCACCCGCGTAGTGGTGCGGTGGCTGCGGCCAACGTGGCGGCGGCGGAGATTGCGGTGGGTACCAGTAGCCCGGCTGTTGCTGCGGTGGCCAGCCGGGAGCGTGCCAGCCCGCCGGTGCACCGTAGTCGGGTTGGGTCGAGTTGTGCGGTGCGGCACCCTGCCTTTCGCCGGGGCCGTGTGGCGCACCGTGCGAACCGTTGGCGCCGTTTTTCGCTCGTTCGGCCTCGGCCTGTGCGGCATCTTGCGACGCCGCCGCGATGGCGGCCTTGAACGCGGGCTCGGGTGTCGGCTTGGGCCACGGCTCGCCGCGCTCGATGGCCAGCTCGCCCGGCGTCTTGATCGGCGGCTTGTCGGACGGGACGCGGCCGCCGAAGTCGTCGAACATTGTCAGCCGGGGCCGCTTTTCGACGTCGGCAAAGATCGCCTCCAACTCGACACGGTGCAGCGTTTCCCTCTCCAGCAGTTCACCGGCCAGGGTGTCGAGCACATCACGGTATGCGGTAAGGATCTCCCAGGCCTCGGTGTGCGCGGCCTCGATCAGCTTGCGGACTTCGTCATCGATATCGCGCGCGACCTCATGGGAGTAATCCGGCGCAGTGCCCATGGTCCTGCCCAAGAACGGGTCGCCGTGTTCGGTGCCGTACTTGACTGCGCCGAGCTTGGAACTCATCCCGTATTCGGTCACCATCGAGCGAGCTACCTTGGTGGCTTTCTCGATGTCGGATACCGCACCAGTGGTCGGTTCCCGGAACACCAATTCCTCGGCGGCGCGGCCACCCATCGCGAATACCAGTTGCGCGATCATTTCCGACCGGGTCAACATCCCCTTGTCGTCCTCTGGAACCGACACCGCATGACCGCCGGTACGTCCTCTGGCCAGGATGGTCACCTTGTAAATCGGCTCGATATCGGGCATCGCCCAGGCGGCTAGCGTGTGCCCGCCCTCGTGGTAGGCAGTGATCTTCTTTTCCAGTTCGCTGATGACGCGCCCTTTGCGGCGCGGCCCGCCGATCACCCGGTCCACGGACTCCTCGAGGGCAGCCGCTGTGATCACCGTGCCGTTCTCACGCGCGGTCAACAAGGCCGCTTCGTTGATGACGTTCGCCAGGTCAGCACCGGACATCCCGACGGTGCGTTTGGCCAACCCGTCCAGATCGGCGTCGGGGGCCATCGGCTTGCCCTTGGCGTGCACGTGCAGGATCGCCTTGCGACCGGTGATGTCGGGATTGGACACCGGGATCTGCCGGTCGAAGCGGCCGGGCCGCAGCAGGGCCGGATCGAGAATGTCCGGCCGGTTGGTGGCCGCGATCAAGATGACCCCGGCCCGCGGGTCGAAGCCGTCCATCTCGACCAGCAACTGGTTCAGCGTCTGCTCGCGCTCGTCGTGGCCGCCGCCGAGCCCGGCGCCACGCTGGCGCCCCACCGCGTCGATCTCGTCGACAAAGATGATGCACGGGTTGTTCTGCTTGGCCTGCTCGAACAGGTCACGGACGCGGGATGCGCCGACGCCGACGAACATCTCGACGAAATCCGACCCGGAGATCGTGAAGAACGGGACGCCCGCCTCTCCCGCTACCGCGCGGGCCAACAGCGTCTTACCTGTTCCCGGCGGCCCGTAGAGCAACACGCCCTTGGGAATCTTGGCGCCCAACGCCTGGTACCGGCCGGGGTTTTGCAGGAAGTCCTTGATCTCGTAGAGCTCTTCGACCGCCTCGTCGACGCCGGCGACGTCGCCGAATGTTGTCTTGGGCATGTCCTTGGAGAGCTGCTTGGCCCGCGATTTGCCGAAGCCGAAGCCCATCCGGGCGCCGCCCTGCATGCGGGAAAACATCACGAACAAACCGACCAAGAGCAGCAACGGCAGCACGTAGATCAGCAGCGAACCCAAGATATTGCCCTGGTTGACGACGGTGCTGACCTGGGCGCCTTTGCTCGTCAACGACTCGAACAACGGAACCGCGTAACCGGTCGGGTACTTGGTGATGATTTTGTCGGACCCGTCGGTGCCGCTGCTGGCGCTTTTCAGCACTATCCGCACCTGCTGTTCGCGATCGTCGATCTGCGCACTCTTGACGTTGCCGGCCTTGATCTGGGCGATCGCCACAGAGGTGTCGACGGGCTTATAGCCGCGCGTGTCATCGCCGAAGTAGAAGAATGACCAACCAAGCAGCAGCACGACAGCAATCGCCGTGAGCGTGCGGATCACGTTTTTCCGGTTCATCGATCGTCGGCCGCCGCCGGCCAGGTCCTTCCGATACACGCAGCTGGAATAGTCCAGGGTACCGTCCCGTGGAGATCGCGAGTTCAGCGCGGCCGAACGCAGCGGTCGCCAATAGACGGAAATCATGCCGTTTCGATCTGCCGTAAAAACAACGAAGGGCAGTTCCCGACCATTTTCATCGCCGGTGTCAATCACCGGCGGGACTCGACTGCCGAACACCTTTCGGGCCGACCCCGGGGTGTGCTTTGGTGAGACGGTGCCTGACACGGTCCCCGTCACCGAACGCATCGTCAACACCAACGGCGTGCAGCTGCACACCGTTGAAGCCGGTGAGCCCGGCGCACCAGTAGCGGTGCTGGCCCACAGTTTTCCGGAACTCGCCTATTCGTGGCGCCACCAGATCCCGGCGCCGGCCACCGCCGGCTGCCACGTGCCGGCCCCCGATCAGCGGGGCTACGGCGGCTCCAGCCGGCCCGACGGCATCTCCGCCTACAACATTGCAGAGCTTTCGGCCGACCTGATCGGCTTACTCGACGACTTCGGCGCCGAGCGGGCAGTGCTCATCGGTCACGACTGGGGCGCCCCGGTGGTGTGGAGCTCGGCGCAGCTGCATCCCGGCCGCGTGGCGGCGGTTGTCGGTCTCAGTGTGCCGCCGGTGCCACGGGCCCAGGTTCCCCCGGCACAGGCGTTCTGCAGCCTTTTCGGCGACAACTTTTTCTACATGCTCTACTTCCAGGAGCCTGGGGTGGCCGACGCCGAACTAGACGCCGACCCCGCGGAAACCCTCCGCCGAATGATGGCGGGCCTGCGCCCACCGGATGACCGTGCGGCTGCGATGCGGATGATCCGGCCCGGGCCGCAGGGCTTCATCGAGCGGCTACCCGAATCCGACGGCCTGCCGAGCTGGATCACCGCCGAGGAACTCGATCACTACATCGCCGGGTTCACCCGCACGGGGTTCACGGGCGGGCTGCACTGGTACCGGAATCTGGACCGCAACTGGGAAATCTTGGCCGACCCGCCGGCCGCTACCATCTCGGTGCCCGCATTGTTCATCGCCGGCGCCCACGATCCGGTAAGCGCCTTCATGCGCCGCGACCGAATCCAGGAGGTGGTGACCGGTCCCTACCGTGAAGTGATGATCGAGGGCGCCGGGCACTGGCTGCAACAGGAGTGCCCGGATCGCGTCAATGAAGTGGTGCTGGACTTCCTCACGAGTGCGCAGCTGTGAACAGCCGCCCCCTGAACTTCGGTGTCTTCATCACACCGTTTCACCCGACCGGCCAATCGCCCACGGCGGCACTCGAATACGACATGGATCGAGTGGTCGCCCTGGATCGCCTTGGCTTCGACGAAGCCTGGTTCGGAGAGCACCACTCCGGTGGCTATGAGCTGATCTCCTGCCCGGAGGTGTTCATCGCCGCGGCCGCCGAACGGACCAAGCACATCCGGCTGGGCACCGGCGTGGTGTCGCTGCCCTACCACCATCCGCTGATGGTGGCCGACCGGTGGGTGTTGCTGGACCACCTGACCCGGGGCCGGGCGATGTTCGGTGTCGGTCCGGGCGCCCTGCCGTCGGACGCCTACATGATGGGTATCGATCCGGTCGAGCAGCGCCGGATGATGCATGAATCGCTAGAGGCGATGCTGGCGTTGTTCCGCGCCGCACCCGACGAGCGGATCAGCCGCCACTCGGATTGGTTCACGCTGCGCGATGCCCAGCTGCACATCCGTCCCTACAGCTGGCCCTATCCGGAAATCTCGACGGCAGCAATGATTTCGCCCGCCGGGCCGCGGCTGGCCGGCGAGCTGGGCACGTCGCTGCTGTCGCTGTCGATGTCGGTCCCGGGCGGCTATGCGGCGCTGGAAAATGCCTGGGAAGTCGTGTGCGAACAAGCCGGCAAAGCCGGACGCGACGGGCCCGACCGGGCCAACTGGCGAGTGCTGGGCATCGTGCATCTGGCCGACAGCCGAGATCAGGCGATCGACGACTGCACCTATGGCCTGCAGGACTTCGCGAAGTACTTCGGTGCTGCGGGGTTCGTGCCGCTGGCCAACCTGGTCGAGGGCTCGCAGTCGCCTCGCGAGTTCGTCGAAGACTATGCAGCGAGGGGCAATTGCTGCATCGGCACGCCCGACGAGGCGATCGGCTACATCGAAGGCCTGCTGGGCCGGTCCGGCGGATTCGGCGCCTTCCTGCTGCTCGGCCACGACTGGGCGTCTCCGCAGGCAACCTATCACTCCTATGATTTGTTCGCCCGCAAGGTGATTCCGCATTTCAAGGGGCAATTGGAGGCGCCTAGGGCATCCCATGAATGGACCAGGGGCATGCGTGAGCAATTGCTTGGCCGCGCCGGCGAGGCGGTGGTCAAGGCGATCACCGAGCACACCGATGAACTCAAAATGGAAAGCGACAACAGCTGATGCGCGCCGCGGTGTTACGCGAAGGCCGCATGGTCTGTCGCGACGACGTACCCGACCCAGTTCCCGGTCCCGGCCAGGTTTTGGTCGGCGTGCGTTCGTGTGGGATCTGCGGCTCCGATCTGCATTTCGCCGCCCACGGCGCCGAGGTGGTGTCGCTGAGCGGTCAAATGGGGGAAAGTCTCGGCGGCGGCGTGAGCGTCGACTTGAGCCATGACGTCTTCATGGGCCACGAGTTCAGCGCAGAGGTGCTCGAAGCCGGCCCCGACACCGAAACGTTTCCGGCGGGAACGCTGGTTACGTCCATACCGGTACTGATCTCGGGAAAACACGTCGAACCGATGGTCTACCGCAACAAGACGCCCGGCGGCTACGCCGAGCGGATGCTGCTTTCGGCACCGCTGCTACTGCGCATTCCCAACGGCCTGGACCATCGACACGCGGCTTTGACCGAGCCGATGGCGGTCGGGCTGCACGCCGTTAACAAGTCGGGTGTTCAGCCCGGCGAGACCGCGCTGGTGGTCGGTTGCGGACCGATCGGCATCGCCGTGATTGCCGCCCTGCATGCGCGTGGCGTGGAACACATTGTGGCAGCTGACTTCTCGGCGAAGCGGCGTGAGCTCGCCACCACGATGGGCGCTCATCAAACGCTCGACCCCGCGCAGGGCTCACCATTCGACACCGTCAGTCCCACTGTGGTATTCGAGGCGGTCGGGGTGCCCGGCATCATCGATGACGTGATGCGCAGGGCCAGGCACGGCACTCGACTGGTCGTTGTCGGCGTGTGCATGCAGCCCGATACTATGCATCCATTCTTTGCCATTGCCAAGGAGATCCACGTCCAGTTCGTCCTCGCTTACGACCCGAACGAATTCGCCGATTCCCTGCGCGCAATCGCCGAAGGTGAGATCGACGTCGCGCCGGTGATCACCGGCGAAGTCGGCCTGGACGAGGTCGGCGCGGCTTTCGATGATCTCGCCGACCCGGGACAGCACTGCAAGATATTGGTAACGCCCTGATCTGCACTTCGCGGCATGATTTTGCCTTTGGTTGTTATATCTTGAGCCAAGCCGGCTAGCTCACCGAATCCTCCGGAGGAGGCGCCATGCCAACCCCGGGCTGGGCCTGGCGCGGCAGACGTTGCGACGCCGGCCGGTGAGCGGAGCGCCGGCCGCCGCCGGGGCCTCGGATCACTTGCAGCGCAGCCTGGGAACCTTCCTGTTGACCATGTTCGGTGTGGGCGAAACAGTCGGTGCGGGCATCTTCATCGTGCTTTCGCAGTCGGTGCGGCAAGCCGGCCCCGCGGTGGTCATCTCGTTCGTCATCGCCAGCGTCGCGGCAGGACTGGCCGCGGTCTGCTATGCCGAAATGGCCTCGGCGCTCCCGGTTTCCGGATCGGCTTACTCGTACTGCTACGCCACCATGGGCGAGCTCGCGGCAATGGGCGTCGCAGCATGTCTGCTGCTCGACTCTGCGAGCGGCGCCAGCAATCTGCCGGCCATTGTGTTGGTGGCGATGTGTGCGGTCCCGTTAATCCGCGGTGTCAATCAGTCCGCGAGGGCCAACGCGGTGATGGTGGCGATCAATCTCGGTGTGCTGGTAGTTTTCGCGGCCATCGCGTTCACGGCGTTCAAAGCTGATCGCTTCGCCGATCTGGTGCCATTCGGCGTCTCGGGCATCAGCTTGGCCGCCGGCACAATCTTCTTCGCCTACATCGGCATTGACGCGATTTCCACCGCCGGCGACGAAGTCAAAGACCCGCAACATACGATGCCGCGCGCAATCATCTACGCCCTGTTGATCGTCACAGGTGTCCATGTGCTGGTCGCGTTTGCCGCGATGGGCAGCCAGCCGTGGCAGGACTTCCAGGGGGAAGAGGCCGTGCTGGCCGTCATCTTGGACCGCATCACCGGAAACACCGCGGGCAGCACGCTGGTATGTGCTGGGGTGCCTTCTGTAGGGGTAGCTGTACCAATGCGGCACAACTTTCCAGGTCAGACTGCATTTTTCGGTGCGCGACAGGTGTCGCGGACAATTCGGATCGGATTGGCGGCATGAACGGATCGAAGATCGAGTAGACAGAGGTTACGTGGAATCCACCACGACGGGGATGCGACCGGATTTCTCCGGGGTGTCGCTATGCGATGCCGATGGCGCGTCGTCTCAAGGCGCGATTGGGTCCGCGAAATACCCGCGATTTCGCCAATTGAGCCAGAGTTGGGATTTTTCGCGCTACGTGGTCTTGCGCGCGGTCAAGCCCGTCAATGGGCGAGCCGAGCGCCAGCTTTGGGATGCCGCCAGGGGATCCAGCCCGTACCGTCCACGGCGTCGCCGCCCGCACCCAAGACCGCACGCAGCTTCCCCAGCGGATGCAACACCTGCTGGCCCCGCATACGAACGCCGTCAAAGCCCGCCGCGCGGCCTACCGGCAGTCGATCGAGGCCACCGTCGATGAGCGCGTCGAGCAGCAACGCTTCATCGACCACACCTCAGCCGCGACCAGGATCGTGAGCAGGGCATCGATTACGGGCTCGAATTCTGATCGTGCGATCAGAACCTTGACGCCTCGATCACAAGCTTCCTGAGCGAATCGATGGCCGGGTTGAGCAACCCTCCTTGGGCAGAAGCGCTGTCGCCGACGATCACGAAGTGCACGGTCTTCCCGTGATCCTGCACAACGCGTCCTCGGTGGCGGTGGTCACCAACAGCTCCCGGCTGATCCGCTGCCGTCTCGACTAAACCGCGCCTGGCCGGGATTAGCAGCCGCAGTCCTGGCCGCGCCAGGATTGGACGCCTTGCCAGACTGCGGCGGCGGCGATGCCCAACCCGATGACGGGGTCGAGCCACCAGCCGCCGGGCCAGCTCGCGGTGACGGCGAGTCCTGCCAGGACCGCGGCGGCCTGGGCGGCGCATAGGTAGTTCTGGACGCCTTCGCCTGCGGTGGCGGCCGAGTTCAGTCGCGCGCCGAGTTTGTGTTTGGCGCTGCCAAGGATCGGCATCGTCAGCAGCGCGACGCCGGTTAGCACGAGCCCGATGCGGCTGGTCTCGGCGCGCTGCTGGCCAAGTAGGTGGTGAACGGACTCCGCGGCGACGTAGGGGGCCAGTAGCCAAAACGACACCGCGACGCCGTGTTGGGCACGCCGTTCGGCGGTCTCGGACAACGTCCGTGAGCCGGTGAACCGCCATATCACGATCACGCTGGCCAGGCCCTCAACCACGCTGCCCAGCGCCCACCCGGTTAAGGCAATCGACCCCACGGTGAGGCCCTGCCAAAGCCCGACAACGCCCTCGGTGAGCATCCACGCCAGGCTGACCCAGGACAGTATCTGCGCCCACCGAGCCGCCCGGCGCCACCGAGCATCCCGGACCACTGGCATCTGCGGCGCGGATTCCGCTGCGCAGCAGGCGTTCTCACCGATCGCGGGATGGTCGAGGGGTGCGCCGGCGGTGGTCACCGGATCATCTCCGACGTGCGGCTGTCCACACCGTAATTCGGGCATAACACGACCGCCTGACCGGTGGCGTCCAGCACGGTCTCGGCGCAGGCAAGTACGTCGAGCAGCGCGGGCTGGGTGAGCCGAAACAGTGAGGCGCGCCCCACTTGCTCGGATGCCACCAGGTCGCAATCCCGAAGACAGGCAAGATGTTTGGACACAGTGGACTGCGCCAACCCGACCGCTTCGATGAGGTCGGCCACCCGCGCTGGGCCGGCCGCCAACCGCCCGACGATGGCCAATCGGGCGGGATCGCCAAGGGAACGAAACAACGCCGCCGCCGGCGCGAGCTGCATCCGCTGTGCTTGACCGGAGGTCGCATCTATCGTCATTCAGCGATATTATCGCTAAATCGTGGCTAATCCAACGGCCCGGTTCGCTGCTCCCAAGTCGGGTTTGACGCATTTTTCTGCGGCGGCGGTATTGACATGCGCGACGCTCCGCGTGATACGTTCATATGCGCATTAGTGCATCTTTTAGATTCGGTCTCCTGAGTTGAAGAGGTGATCGTGGCAGACGACCTTCAGCGGGCCGCGGCGTCGGCGTCGGCGCGCAGCTCATCGGGCGACGTCGCATTGGGAGGGGACCGCCCGGGCGAGGGTCATGGCCATAGCCATGGGGTATCGGCTGACGGCGACCGCAAATGGTTGGCGATAGCACTGGTGCTGATCGTCGGGTTCATGGTGGCCGAGTTGGTGGTGGGCGTGCTGGCGCACTCGTTGGCGTTGATCTCCGACGCCGGCCACATGCTCACCGACGCAACGTCGATTGTGTTGGCGCTGTGGGTGATTCGGCTTGCAGCACGTCCGGCGGCGGGGCGGATGACCTATGGGTGGAAACGGGTGGAGGTGCTGTCTGCACAGGCCAACGGACTGACCCTGTTGCTGCTGGCGGCGTTGCTCGCCGATGAGGCGATCGGCCGACTCATCCGCCCCACGGCGGTCACCGGCGCCCTGGTGCTGAGCACCGCGCTGGTGGGGATTGTTGTCAATGCGGCGGCGACCTGGCTAATCAGCCGGGCCAACCGCACCAGCCTTAACGTCGAGGGCGCTTTCCAACACATGCTCACCGATTTGTTCGCGTTCATCGCGACTGCGGTTGCCGGGGTGATCATCATGCTGACCGGGTACGCGCGTGCCGACGCAATCGCGACCCTCATCGTGGTGGCGCTGATGGTCAAAGCCGGGTCGGCACTGGTGTGGACCGCGACGAAAATTTTCTTGGAGGCTGCGCCCAAAGAGATCCACCCCACCGAGGTGGGGCAGGCCATGGTCGACCACGATGCGGTGGTGGAGGTGCATGACCTCCACATCTGGGAAATCACCTCCGGTTCGCCGGCGCTGTCAGCGCATGTGCTCGTGGAAGCCAACCGGGATTGCCACGCCATACGCAAAGACCTGCTCGCGCTGCTCACCGAGCAACACCACATCCACCACAGCACGCTACAAATCGACCACATCCCCTCAGATCCGAAATAGCGTGGCGAGAAAGAAGATAGCCATACCTGCGGCCATCATTGCCTGACCGAAGTCACCCAGCGACCGGCGCGGGGCCGTCTTTCGACGCCGATCAAGGGCATACCGGAAAGTCCAGAAGACCGCTGCGACCGCGAAGCCGACGGCACCGATCCAACCCACGACGCTGATCCATAGGGGCGGTTCGTTGGTTGCCGGCATGTTCATCGCAGACATGTCCATGCCCGGCATCGACATACTCGACATATCCGGCCGGGGGCTCGATCCGGCCGGCATCAGATGACGGTCCATGATCGCGTACATCCATGCCGTCGCCAGCATCATCACGCCGTGATAGGCGTACAGCTCCCACCGGGTGGCCGTGCGAACCGCGACGATGGCCATCACCACAAACGTCAGGGCCGCAAGCAGGAAAAACACGGCAGGTCCCGTCGTGGGGAGCCCTGTGCTCCACGGCCAGGCCATCACCACCATCGCAACGGCCATGACGAAGTGCAGTGCATAGTTGACGGCCGACATCCACGGTCGGGATTTGGCGACGACCGCTACCCCATATTCGACAGCGGTCAGCGCAAACAGTCCGGTGACCACCCATCGGAGCACGATGCCGTGAATCATGCGTCGCGACCAAATCGTCGCAGCCGCAGCGAGTTAGTCACCACACTGGCCGAGGAGAGCCCCATCGTCGCGCCCGCAACGATCGGGTTCAGCACGCCCAGCGCGGCAAGAGGGATCGCGGCGGTGTTGTAACCGAAGGCCCAGCCGAGATTCTGATGGATTGTCCGCAGGGTTTGTCTCGACAGCTCGATCGAACGCACCACACCGTCGAGCCGGCCGGACATCAGCGTGATATCAGAGGCCTCGATGGCGACATCGGCGCCGGTGCCAATCGCAATGCCCAGATCGGCTTGCACCAAGGCGGGCGCATCGTTGACGCCGTCACCAACCATCGCAACCACGCGACCCTCGCCCTGCAGCCGCCGAATCTCGGTCACTTTGTCCCGGGGCAACACCTCGGCCAGCACCCGTTCGATGCCGACCTGCTTCGCGATCGCGGCCGCCGTGCGGGTGTTATCGCCGGTGATCATGACGACTTGCAGCCCCATGGCGCGCAGTTGGCGAACCACGTCGACGGCGTCGTCCTTGACGGTGTCGGCCACCGCGAGCACACCGACGACGTGGTCGTCGCGCCCGACGAAAACCGCGGTGCGGCCTCGCTCTTCCAACTCGAGGGCCGCCAGAGCGAGGTCGTCGGGCACCGACAACTCGTGCTCTTCGACGAGCTTGCGCCGCCCCACAAGAACAGATCGCCCGTCGACCCGCGCCCGCACCCCGTGTCCCGCGACGCTGGCGAACCCCGTGGCGGGCGGTACGTTCAACCCACGTTCGAGCGCACCGGCGACAATCGCCGCGCCAATGGGATGCTCGGAGCCCGATTCCACTGCCGCCGCGATCCGCAGCAGCACATCGGGCTGGCGGCGCTTGCCGGCAATGACATCGGTCAGCTGCATTTGGGCGCGCGTGAGGGTGCCGGTCTTGTCGAACACCACGGTGTCGACCTTCTTCGAGACTTCGAGCACGTCACCGCCCTTGACCAGGATCCCCAACTCGGCGCCTCGGCCGGTGCCGACCGTGATCGCCGTCGGGGTGGCCAGGCCCAACGCACACGGGCAGGCAATCATCAGTACCGAAATCGCGGCGGTCATACCGCCCACCGGGTTGGCCACCAATAGCGTCCATCCGACGAAGGTCGTGGCGGCAACGCCAATCACCGCCGGCACGAACACCGCCGATACCCGGTCGACCATCCGTTGTACCGGGGCCTTGCGCCCCTGTGCCTGCTCAACTAGGCGCACGATTTGGGCCAACGCGGTGTCTGCCCCAACGGCGGTGGCGCGCACGGTCAATAGGCCGTCGAGGTTGACCGTTGCTCCTGCGACATGGTCGCCCACGGTCTTCCCGACCGGAACGGACTCGCCGGTGAGCATCGACTCATCCACGGCCGCACGTCCGTCGACGACTTCGCCGTCGACCGGAATTTTCTCGCCCGGCCGTACTCGCACCAGATCCCCGACTTGGACCCGATCGATGGGGACGAGAATTTCCTGTTCGCCGACGAGCAGGCAGGCTTCCTTGGCGCCCATCTCCAGCAGCTTGCTGATTGCCTGTGACGCCTTGCCCTGGGCTCTGGCCTCGAAATAGCGGCCCAACACGACCGATGCACTGATGAGCGCGGCAGTGTCGAAATACACGGGTCCGCCGGTGAATAACTGATAGACGGAGTAGGTGAATGCGGTCATCGTGCCCAGCGCGATCAGCGTGTCCATATTTGCGCTGCCGGCGCGCGCCTGCTGCACCGCCCCCCGCAGAACCGGCCACCCGGACACGAATTGCACCGGTATCGTCACGGCGAAGGCCGACCATTTTGCCCAGGGGTACGCGGCAAGAAACGTCGTCAACCCGAATGAGAGCAGCGACAACGGCACCGCCAGCAATACCCGCAGCAGCCACTTCCGCTGCTGGCTCCCACTATCCTTTCCCGGCGACGCCTGGCACGAGCTCGGCGGCCCGGACTCGCTGCCGCCGCAACCCGCTGGCCCGGTCGACTCGTCGCCGTCCGGCGGCCGGCCGAACAAGCGACGAATCCCGCCGCTGAACTTCCGCGCCCCAATTGTTTTGCGCGCATTAGCCGAGTGCGGAGCGCGCGCGGGCACCGACTCTGCGGGGATATCCCGCGCGGCGGCGATCGCCGACAAGACGCCGTCGGTGTCGCGACTGCCCGGCGAGAAGTAGACGACCACCGATGCCGTACGCGGATAGGCATACACCGCGCACACTCCGGTCACCTTGACGACTGAGTCCTCTATCGCTACGGCGCGAACCTCGTCGAAGCGAAACCCGGTGGCGTGCACCCGCATTCGCCCCGCCGCGTCGGATACAACCTTGAGTGCGATATCGGCGAGCGTGTCAGTGGGCGCCATTGTTGTCCGAGTCCACCACCAGCGGCGTAACGTCCTCGCCGATGCGCTCTTTCGCCTCCGCGATCACATCGGCGGCCGTCAGTCGAGCCTGCTCAGCGCCGCGCTGGGCCTTGCGCTCGGCGTCGCGGGCAAAGCGCATGCCCCACGCGGTCACGGTGACGGTCGCCGCGCGTAGCGGAACCTTCGCCACCCCTTTGCGTAGCGCCTGATACGCCGCAACACCCACGGCGCCGGTCACCACCGTGGGCGCCGCTTTCGCCACGAGTCCATGCAACACCATCTCAAGTGCTCCCTTCCTATCGACGACCGGCCACAACGCTGGGGACAGCCACGGTCCTGATCGCCACGTCTAGCTGCTGCCTGCCGTCGCCAGCCGATCGTCAGCGGGTTCGCCAACCGCACCACCCAGCTGTGCCAGCGGACCGGTCAGCGCCGGCGTGAACTTGATCGCATCAACGAGCTCGTCGATGGCGGCTTGCCCATGTCCGTCCAGCACGGCAGCGGAAAAGCAGGTCTCCAAGTGGTTGTGCAACATCACCCTGTTGGCCCGCTCCAGCGAGGACTGAACGGCTGAGACCTGCTTCATCACATCCACGCAGTAGGCGTCGGATTCGACCATCCGAATGATGCCGTCGAGGTGGCCTCGAACCGTCTTCAGTCGGTTCAGCACCGCCTGCTTCTTCGCTGTCAATTCCTGGCTCATGAGCGGCACTCTACCCCACCCCACCCGGGGTGGGCTATCAGACGAGCGGGTCCTCTGCCCACGAACGACTCAAGTGCTGGTCACGCCCATCACCACGCGCACGCTCGCGCGCGCCGTCCAGGACGCCAAAACCCGCGCTGCCCAGTACGGCCAGCTAGTCCGGACTGGGCTCGGCGAGTCATCGCGATTTCCGAGGCATCGGAGGCTGCGTCCGTCATGCCTGCGGCGCCACCACGCCGCGGCATGCAGGCCGCTCCGCTGGAACCCGGTCAGCAGACGGTCAGCTTGTCGGTCACCGCCGTCTGGCAACGGCAGTAGCAGGTCAGTCCTGGTAGATCCTCGGGTCCAGGGTTCCGATGTAGGGCAGGTCGCGGTAGCGCTCGTCGTAGTCGAGGCCATAGCCCACCACGAACTCGTTGGGGATGTCGAAACCGACATATGCGATGCCGACGTTGGCGCGCCGCGCGTCGGGCTTACGCAGCAGCGTGCATACCCGCAGCGAATGTGGATGCCGGGTGGCCAGGTTGCGCGACAGCCACGACAGCGTCAGCCCGGAGTCGACCACGTCCTCGACGATCAGCACATCGCGATCGTTGATATCGCGGTCGAGGTCTTTGAGGATGCGCACCACTCCCGACGAGGACGTCGACGATCCGTAGGAGCTGACCGCCATGAACTCGAACTGGGTCGGCAGCGGGATCGCGCGTGCCAGGTCGGTGACGAACATCACCGCACCCTTGAGGACAGTGATCAACAACAGGTCGCGGTCGTCGTCGAGACAAAGTTCGCGATAATCCGCGCCGATCTGTGCGCCTAGCTCGGCAATTCGGGTCTGGATCTGCTCCTCGGGCAGCAACACCGACTTGATGTCCCCCGGGTACAGCTCCGGCGATTCCGCTGCCACGCCCACAGCGTGCCATGCCACCGCGCTGACAACCAACGGTGGTCGGCTTACGTTCGATTGCCGATCGGCTCCCGACGCAACGCCAGCAGCCCGCCGCTTCGCCCGGCGACCAACCGTTGATTGCGCAAACCGGACCCGACCGCCACCCCGCCCTGGCCACGCCAAGCGGTGACCAGCCGGTCCACCCCGCGGATTTGCTTGTCGCTCAGCCCGATCGCGCCGCCGGCCAGTAGCCAGCTGCGAATGACGCCACGACGAACCGGGTCGGGCAGCGCCGCCAGCGCCTGGGCGTCGAGCCCCTCGGCGGTACCGGATGTGGTCATTGCCTGCGCAATCAGGGCGTCGACCAGTTCGATGTCCTCTCGCAACGCGGTGGCAGTGCGAGCCAGCGCTTCTGCCACGCCACCGCCGAGCACCTCTTCCAGCAGCGGCAGCACCTCGTGGCGCAGCCTGGTCCGGGTGAAGCGGCGGTCGGTGTTGTGCGGGTCTTGCCAGGCGGTCAGGCCCAGCTCGGCGCACGCAGCGTGCGTCACGCGGCGCCGCACACCCAGCAGCGGGCGACACCACGGCGGGTCGTAACGGCGCATTCCGGCTATCGATCGAGCACCCGAACCGCGGCCCAGCCCGAGCAACACCGTCTCGGCCTGATCGTCGAGGGTGTGAGCCAAAAGCACCGGACGATCGCGACGGGCTGCCTCCAGCGCGCGGTAACGCGCACTGCGCGCGGCGCTCTCCGGACCGCCGGCAACGCGTGAGTCGCTTACTTGCACGCAAAGTACGTGCGCGGCAGCACATCCTAATTCTTTGGCTTGTCGCTGCGCGGTGGCGGCCACTGCCGCCGACCCGGCTTGCAGGCCATGGTCGACGATCAGCGCGGTGGTCGGCAGCAGGCCAGCCGCAACGGCGGCGAGCGCCAACGAATCTGGGCCCCCGGACAGCGCCACGCACCAGCGATCGGCAGTAGCGAGGTATTCCTTGGCGAACGCTGCCACAGCCGAGCGGAGCTCGGCTACAGCACCCGGTCGATCCATCGTTGCGGGTGCTCGATCTCAGCGGGCTGGGGCAGGGTGTCCGGTCCGGTCCAGACGGTGTTGAATCGCTGCATCCCAACGCGACCCGCGACATGGTCGACAAACGCCTTGCCCCGGGTGTACTGGCTCAGTTTGGCGTCGATGCCCAGTAATGCGCGCAGCACCCGTTGCAGGGGAGGCTGCTTGCGGTGACGACGCTCATCGAAGCGGCGCCGGATGGTCGCGACTGACGGCACTACAAGGGGCCCAACGGCATCCATCACGTGGTCGGCGTGGCCCTCCAGCAGTGTGCCCAGCACCAACAGTTGATCCAGGGCTTCACGCTGCTGTTCGGATTGCACCGCCCGCAATAACCCCAGCACACCCTTCGAGTGCCCATCGGTGCCCGCGGGTGACGAATCGCCGCGGCCGCGGACGAAGTCGGCCAGTCGACTCACCACCTGGGCCACGTCGTCGCTGCCGTCTCGGGTCAGCACGCCCAGCGCTTGCGACATGTAGCCGGACAGCCACGGATTAGCGGTGAACTGCACTCGGTGGGTGACCTCGTGCAGGCACACCCACAACCGGAAATCAGAAGGCTCCACCCGCAAGTTCCGTTCGACCGCTATGACGTTGGGATAGACCAGCAGCAGGGCACCGCCGTCAGCAGCGGCGGCGAACGGGTCGTACTGGCCGAGGATTCCGGACGCGACGAACGCCAGCAGGGCACCGGTCTGCGCGCCGGTGACACGTCCGGAGATGACACTGCGCGGCTTGTCGGTTCCGCCGGTCATTACCCGCATCGACTCGGCTGCCGCCCGAACCCACCCCTGTCGGTCGACAATGCGGGCGTCGGGAACCTCGCCATTGGTCTGAAGACCGGTTACCTCGCGCACCGGCGGTTCAGCCGCCTTGGCGGCGGCAGCCAGGTTGTCGATCACCTGGCGGCGGGTGTAGTCGGTGGACGGCGGGCCGGGACGGGCCAGCCGCTGGCCGACCGTCGCCGCGAATCCCCAGTCGACAGTGCGCCCGACCGTCAGCTCCGCCGACGCGGTCATGTTGCGCATCCGCACGACCATAGAGTGGCCGCCACCGCGTCGATCGCCGTGCGGCCGGTCGGGCCGGCGCCGTTGGAGATCAGCGCGAAGGTCAGCACCCGTCCGCTGCGGTCGGTCACCACACCAGCTAACGCGTTCGTGGCCGTCAGCGAACCGGTTTTGGCCCGCAACCACCCAGCGGGCCCGGTGGTGGCGACCGTGTCGAGGAATCGGTCGGACAGCGTGCCGCTGCCGCCGGCGATCGGCAGTAGGTCCAGGAGCGACCGCAGCGCAGGCTGATCGGGCCCGGCCGCCGCTTGCACCACGGCGTCGAGGGTCTCGGCGGTGAGGCGGTCGTCGACCGACAACCCGCTGGAGTCCTGCAAGTCCGCGCCGCGGGTGTCGATGTGCGCGGCGTTCAATCGGTTGGTCACCGCGTCGACGGCGCCGGCGAAGCTCAGCGGCCGGTGCATGGAGGCCGCCACTTCACGGGCGATGCATTCGGCCATCACGTTGTCGGAGACGCTCATCATCTCGTTCAGCCGCTCAATCAGCGGCGCCGACCTGACAGCGGCCAGCTGGCGCGCACCGGAGGATGCGGGACGGCTGGCGATGCTCACCTGCTGTGGGTCAACGCCGAGCGCGGTGGCCAGCGCGCGTCCCGCGTCCAGCGCCGGGGTCACCGACCGGCGGGACTGGTCGGTCGCCGGCTGGATACGTCCGGCGTCGAGCATGACCGATTCGATGGGCGCGATGTCGCCGCCCTCGATGTCGGCCGGATCCCAACCGGGCGCCATGCTCGGGCCGCTGAACAGCGAGGTATCTACCTCCACCCTCGTCGCTGACACGCCGCTTCGGCGTATCTGATCGGCGAGATCGCTGATCCGCGCGGCACCGTGATACCAGGTGTCCCACCCGGGCGGAGCCGCCGACAGGGTCGGGTCGCCGCCGCCGACCAGCACGATGGCGCCGGGCTGGTCGGCGGCGACAACTCGGGTAGTGACCCGCGCCTCGCGGTCCAGCGCCAACAACGCGGCGGCGGTGGTGAGCGTCTTGTTCGTCGACGCCGGCTGCAGCGCGACGTCATCAGACTGGCGCCAGAGTTCTTCGCCCGTCATCGCGTCGGTGACCCGACCGCCGAACTTGCCCAGGTCAGGGTTGAAAACCACCGCCGCCAGCGTCGCGGCCAGCGCGGGCCGGGTCGGCACCGGCGCGGTCTCGGACACCGGGACAATGCCCGGCTTGGCGGTGACGGCCGGCGGCGGAGGTGGGATCTGAACGCCGCTCGCGCCGCGACCGCTGGCGGTGAACAACGCAGTTGCCGCAACCACGGCGGCAACCACCGCCAGCACGCCCAGCCCCACGATCAAGTGAGTGGACCGCCGCCACTGAGTGGGACGCATGACTCTCCTGACTCCTTTGCGCCCATTGTGCTTCAAATACCCGCCGACTTCCGCAGTGTGGGACCGACGTGAGGCGCCAGGCTGCTGGACTACGGTTGGACTAGGGTTGACGCGCGCGCAGCCGACCGCCCAGCCGAAGGAGCCCAAACGGTGCAATTCGACGTCATCATCGAGATCCCGAAGGGTCAACGAAACAAATACGAGGTCGACCACGAGACGGGACGGGTTTATCTGGACCGCTATCTCTACACGTCGATGGTCTACCCGACCGACTACGGCTTCATCGACCACACCCTCGGCGAGGACGGCGACCCGCTAGACGCCCTGGTGCTGCTTCCGCAGTCGGTTTTCCCGGGCGTGCTGGTGAAGGCGCGACCGGTCGGCATGTTCCGGATGACCGACGAGGCCGGCGGCGACGACAAGGTGCTGTGTGTTCCGGCCAAGGACCATCGCTGGGATCACATCCAGGACGTCGGAGACGTCCCGGAGTTCGAGCTCGACGAGATCAAGCACTTCTTCTCGCAATACAAGGCGCTCGAGCCGGGCAAATTCGTCAAAGCCGCCGACTGGGTGGGCCGCAAAGAGGCCGAAGAAGAGGTGCTGCGGTCCCGGGAGCGGTTCAAGGCAGGCGGACACTGACGCACCGGGCAACGCGCACAGCGAGACTCGGTATTCGCGCACAGCGAAATATCCGACGCTCCAATCCGTAGCGCCGCAAGTGGCATGCCGGCAACGTGGGTGTGCTGTCCCGTTTCGCTGCGAATTTCTGGTGGGTAATCTTCCCGCTGGGCGGCGCGATCGCCGGTCAGATCGAGGCCTAACCGACTCACTCGCGGGTGGTGTAGAGGCTGGCGGCTGTGGTGATGGCAAGGGCTACCACGATGATCGCGAGTGCGAGCAAGGTCGGGATCTCAGGAACGTTGACGTGCTCGCCGCCGTTGATGAACGGCAGATCGTTTTCCCGCAACGCCTGCAACACCAGCTTGACCCCGATGAACAACAAGATGACGCCAAGGCCTTTGGATAGATAAACCAGCCGCTGCAACAGATTTGCCAGCATGAAGTACAGCTGCCGCAGGCCCATCAACGCGAATACGTTGGCGGCAAACACCAAGTAGGCCTCGCGGGTGAGCCCGAAAATCGCGGGAATCGAATCCAACGCGAAGAGCAGGTCGGCAACGCCGAGCGCGACGATCACCAGAAACATCGGGGTCATGGACAGCCGCGACCCCTGGGTGACGTAGAGCTTGAAACCATGCCAGCTGTCGGTGGCGTGCAAGTGGTTTCGAGCGAACTTGACGGCCACGTTCTCCGTGTTCGCGCCGTGCTTAGCACCGCGGGCCAGTCTGATCGCGGTGTAAACCAGAAATGCGCCGAATACGTAGAAGACCCACGAGAAGCGCTGGATGGCCGCCGCGCCGAGCGCGATGAAGATGCCGCGGAATACCAGCGCGATCAAGATACCGACGAACAGCGCTTGCCGCTGATAGACCTTGGGCACATTGAGGCTGGTCATGATCACGACGAAAATGAACAGGTTGTCGATCGACAGGCTGTACTCGGTGAGCCATCCCGCGAAGAATTCCAGGCCGAACTGCCGGCCATGGGTTTGCCAAGTCCAGGTTCCGAAGCACACCGCGAGCGCGACATAACCCGACAACGCGATCGCGCAACGGCGCATCGTTGGTTCCCCGGACCGGCGCGCCATAACCGCGACGTCGAACAACAGCACCGTCGTCGTCGCGGCCAGAGTGACGACCCATTCGAGCGCTGACACGAACACAAGAGACCCCCGGTCGTTGGAATGCACAGCAACGCCAGAGGTCTCTCCCACCGTCGCGACCAAAGTCGCAACGGCCCGCGGCGCCGGTCGCCCGGTTGCGGGTGACGTGATGACGACACCGCGGCGCAGGAATACTCCCCTCTGCGCGCCAGTCTGTCAGGTCGCAATCACCCGAGCCTGCACCGGCCACAACCGCGCTGGGGGGCGCTGGGTATTTTCAATGCGTGGTGATGCCCCGCTGGACCGAAGGGGCATCCCCGTGACCGAGGTGGGCCCGACCGCCAATCTCGGCGCCTCCGTCAGTCCCATCGCCCGCGGCAGCGTCGCCCGGGTGGGCACGGCGACCGTTCTGACCGCCCTGTGCGGCTACGCCGTGGTCTACTTGGCAGCCCGTGACCTGGCGCCGGCGGGATTTTCGGTCTTCGCGGTCTTTTGGGGAGCGTTCGGCCTGGTCACCGGGGCGGCCAACGGGCTGCTGCAGGAAACCACCCGGGAAGTCCGCGCCGGAGGCTATACCGAAGTCCTGCCGGGGCGACGGACCCATCCACTGCGGGTGGCCGGTCTGGTCGGGCTTGGCGCCGCCTTCGTGATCGCCGTTAGCTCACCGCTGTGGAGCAGCCGGGTGTTCGCCGACGATCATTGGCTTTCGGTGGGCTTGCTCAGCGTCGGGCTTGCCGGGTTCTGTCTGCACGCCACGTTGCTGGGCCTGCTGGCCGGGGTCAGCCATTGGACCCAGTACGGCGCGCTGATGGTCACCGACGCGGTGATCCGGGTGGCGGTCGCGGTGGCCACCTTCATGATCGGCTGGGGGCTGGTCGGATTCCTGTGGGCCACCGTCACCGGCGCGGTCGCCTGGCTGGTGATGATGGTGGCCTCGCCGACAACCCGGACCGCGGCCCGGCTGCTGACCCCGGGCGGCGCCGCGACGTTTCTGCGCGGGGCCGCGCATTCGATCACCGCGGCCGGTGCCAGCGCGATTCTGGTGATGGGTTTTCCGGTGCTGCTCAAAGCGACCTCCAACCAGCTCGGCACCGACGGCGGAGTGGTCATTCTGGCGGTCACCCTGACCCGCGCGCCATTGCTGGTGCCGCTGACCGCCATGCAAGGCAATCTGATCGCGCACTTCGTCGACGAGCGCGCCGAGCGGTTGCGGGCGTTGGTCGCACCTGCGGCGCTGGTCGGCGGAATCGGCGGGCTCGGTGTGCTGGCCGCGGGCGTGGTCGGACCGTGGCTGTTGCGGGCCGGGTTCGGGCCCGACTACCACGCGGCGGGCGCCCTGCTGGCCTGGTCGACCGCCGCTGCGGTGGCGATCGCGATGCTGACGCTGACCGGCGCGGCCACGATTGCGGCTGCGCTGCATCGGGCCTACGCGCTGGGCTGGGTCGGCGCGACGGTGGCAGCGACGCTGTTGCTGTTGTTGCCGCTGCCGCTTGCGACCCGCACCGTCGTCGCGTTGCTGTGCGGTCCGCTGGTCGGGATCGCGGTGCATCTGGCCGCGCTGTCGCGCGCGGGCGGTTGATCGGCCGACTTGGGCGAACAGGCGTGTAGCTTGTGGGCTTGACATGCCCGAAATGCACACTTACAGGCGCGACGTCTGGATCATCGTGCCAGCCTTCAATGAAGCCGGCGTCATCGCCGACGTCATCGCCGAGCTGCGCGCGGTTTTCCTCAACGTCGTATGTGTGGACGACGGCAGCAGCGACGACACCGGAGACATCGCGCTGCGGGCCGGCGCGCATCTGGCGCGCCACCCGGTGAACCTGGGCCAGGGTGCGGCCATCCAGACCGGTGTCGAATATGCACGGCGCCAGCCCGGCGCACAGGTCTTTGCGACCTTCGACGGCGACGGTCAGCACCGCGTCAAGGACCTCGTCAAGATGATCGACCGGCTTTCCGCCGGCGACGTCGACGTCGTGATCGGAACGCGATTCGGTCACGGCGTCAGCCGGCCTCCGCTGCTGAAACGTCTTGTGCTGCAAACCGCCGCGACGCTGAGCCCGCGCGGCCGCAGGCTCGGATTAACCGATACCAACAACGGCCTGCGGGTGTTCAACAAGACGGTTGCCGACGGGCTGGACATCACGATGAACGGAATGAGCCACGCTACGGAGTTCATCATGCTGATCGCCGAAAACCGTTGGCGGATAGCCGAAGAACCCGTCGAAGTGCTTTACACCGAATACTCGAAATCTAAAGGACAGCCGCTGCTCAACGGCGTCAACATCATCTTCGACGGATTCCTGCGAGGAAGGACGCCGCGATGAACTGGATCCAGGGTCTGCTGATCACCTCGATCGTTGCATTATTGGTTTACCTGCTGCGGTCTCGTCGCAGCGCCCAGTCGAAAGCCTGGGTCAAAGTCGGCTATCTGGTTTTCGTGCTGGCCGGTGTGTACGCCGTGCTGCGGCCCAACGACACCACCGTGGTGGCGCATTGGCTCGGGGTCGACCGGGGCACCGACCTGATGCTCTACGCGCTGATAATCGCTTTCAGCTTCACCACGTTGAGCACCTACTTGCGATTCAAAGACCTGGAGCTGCGCTACGCGCGACTGGCCCGCGCGGTCGCCTTGGAAGGCGCGCAAACACCCGATGGCGGTCGTTGACGTCGACCACACGACAGGTGATCCATTGCGAAGACACCCCGATTTCGATCGCAATGGGTTATTCTCAACGTCTTTCGCTACCCGGCGTGGGTGTGCCGGAAGTACTCGACGGTACGGTGCACTCCTTCGTCGAGTGCCACCCGCGGGCGCCAGCCCAAAACCCGTTCGGCCAAACCGATGTCGAGGCAGGACCGTTTCAAGTCGCCCAGCCGCGGCGGATGAAATTCCGGATCGTCGGGCGCACCGACGGCAGCGGACACCGCTGAATGCAGTTGCCGGTCCGAGGTTTCCACGCCGGTGCCGACGTTGAATCGCTGCCCGCCACCGACCGGCCCTGACGCCTTGACGAACGCGTCCACCACGTCGTCGACGAAGACGTAATCGCGGGTGTTAGAGCCGTCGCCAAAAACCTTGGTGGGCTTACCGGACAGCAGCGCCTGGGCGAATATCGCGACCACGCCGGCCTCGCCGTGCGGGTCCTGTCGCGGGCCGTAGACGTTGGCCGGCGCGATGTGCGAACACTCCAGGCCGTACAGATGGCGGAACGTGTTGAGGTAGATCTCGCCGGCAACCTTGCCCGCCGCATACGGCGACGCCGGATCGGTGGGCACCTCCTCGCTGGTCGGATACGACGGCGGGGTGCCGTAAATTGAGCCACCCGACGAGGTGTGCACGATCTTGCGCACACCGGCTGCCCGTGCCGCATCAGCCAGCCGCACGGTGCCGATCACATTGACCGAGGCGTCGAATTGCGGATCGGCCACCGAGTGCCGCACGTCGATCTGCGCGGCCAGGTGAAACACCACCTCCGGGTGATGCTCGTCGAGGATCGCCTGCAGATCGGCGGCGACGATGTCGGCGTCGAGGAAGGCAAAGCGGGCATTGTCCGCGAGGTGCTCGATGTTGGTGGCCCGCCCCGATGCAAAGTTGTCCAGGCCCACGACGCTGTGCCCGTCGCTGAGCAACCGGTCGACTAGCGTCGACCCGATGAAACCGGCTGCCCCGGTGACCAGTGCGCGCACCGGCCCACCATACCGATGGGCCACCCGGATCCCGAACGTCGCGCTCGCCGCTGGCGCGCTGATCGCGGTGCAACTGGCGATCCGGGCGGTGCTGGCGTTTCGGGGCTACTTCTACTGGGACGACCTGATCCTGGTCGGCCGGGCCGGTACACATGGGCTGCTCTCGCCGGCGTACCTGTTCGACGACCACGACGGCCACGTCATGCCGGCCGCCTTCCTGGTCGCGGGTGCGATTACCCGGCTGGCGCCGTTGGACTGGATCGGACCGGCGGTCAGCCTGCTGGTGCTGCAATTGCTGGCTTGGCTTGCGCTGTTGCGGGCACTGCACGTGATCCTGGGCTGGCGACCGGTGCTGCTTGTCCCGCTGACCTTTGCGCTGTTCACCCCGCTCGGCGTGCCGGGGTTCGCATGGTGGGCGGCGGCGCTGAACTCGTTGCCGATGCTGACCGCGCTGGCCTGGGTCTGCGCCGACGCGATCGTGTTGGTCCGAACCGGAAACCAGCGCTATGCGGTGACCGGCGTGCTGGTTTACCTCGGCGGTCTGCTGTTCTTCGAGAAGGCCGCGGTGATTCCCTTCGTCGCATTCGCGATCGCCGCACTGCTATGCCACGTGCAAGGTGACCGCGCGGCGTTGGCGACGGTGTGGCGGGCCGGGCTCCGGCTGTGGGCGGTGTCGCTGGGGCTGACCGGCGCCTGGATCGCGGTCTACGTGGTGGTGGTCAACCAGCGGAGGTGGAGTTCGGATCTGGCGATGACGTGGGATCTGTTGCGCCGCTCGATCACTCACGGAATCGTTCCTGGTTTGGCCGGCGGGCCGTGGGCCTGGGCCCGCTGGGCACCCGCCTCACCCTGGGCCACCCCGCCGCTGGCGGTCCAAGTGCTGGGCTGGCTGGTGCTGGCCGCCGCGCTGGGAGTCTCGCTGGCGCGCAAACGGCACCTTGTGCCGGTATGGCTGACTGCGGCCGGCTACGTGGTTGCCTGCCAGGTGCCGATCTATCTGATGCGCTCATCGCGGTTCACCGCCCTCGAATTGGCCCAGACGTTGCGCTATTTCCCCGATCTCGTCGTGGTGCTGGCGTTGTTGGCCGCGGTCGGGTTCTGCGCACCCAACCGTCCGTCGTCACGCTGGCTGGACGCGTCTGTCGGTCGTGCTGTGGTGGCGACGGCGCTGGCGGGGGCGTTCGTGGCGAGCAGTTGCTATTCGACGGCGACGTTTCTGACGTCCTGGCGGGATAACCCGGCCCAGCCCTATCTGCAGAACGCGCGGCGCGGCTTGGCCGACGCGCGCGCGGCGTCGAGTGCGCCGTTGCTGGATCAAGAGGTCGATCCGCTGGTGTTGGGCCGAGTGGCCTGGCCGGAGAACCTGGCCAGCCGCCTGTTCGCGCTGCTGCGCGACCGTCCCGAATTCGCTTCGGCGACCACGCGATTACGGGTACTGGACAGCTCGGGTCGATTGGCCGACGCGCAGGTGACCTGGGTCCGCACGATGCTGCCGGGCCCCGTGCCGCAGTGCGGCTACTTCGTTCAGCCGGACCGGCCGGTGCGCCTTGTTCTCGACGGCCCACTGCTGCCGACGGACTGGACCGTCGAGCTCAACTACCTGGCCAACAGCGACGGCTCGATAACGCTGTCGCTGTCCGACGGGCGCGACACGAAAGTGCCGGTGCATCCCGGGCTCAACCGGGTGTATATCCGGCTGCCCGGCGCGGGCAATGCCATCACGGCGCGCGCCGACACGGCCGCGCTCGCGATCTGCATCGCCGCGGGACCGGTGGGCTATGCGCTGCCCAAGTAGGTCGGCGAGCGTGCGCAGAATGTCGCGCCAAGCGGCCAAGGCCGGCATCGGATTCACCGCGCTAGACAACGGGTTCGCCGCCGTCGATGATCCCGCCGCGCCGCAGGCGATCTGCGATCGGCTCGGCGAAGAGCAGATCGACGCGCTGCTGCGCAAGCGGCTGGCCATCCCGCCGCACCCGTTCACCGCGAGCGACCGGGCCGCGGGCTACCGCTACGAGCTCTCGATCCTGCAGGCCGAATTCTCCTTGACCCAGATGCTGGACAAACCCGTGGCGGGCCGGATGTTTTTCGAACACGTCATCCGCGACAACCTCGACATCGGCCGCCCCGACCAGGTCGCCTTGGTCTTCGGCCGCCGCCTGATGCGCCGGGGACCACACCGCGCACCCGGTCCATTTCGCACCCGGGTGATCACCCAGGGCGTGACCCCCAGCCTGCATGTGGACTACAAGCGCACCCGAATCACGCAGTACCACAAACAAGGGAGAGCGCTACGCACCGAAACCACGATCAATGACGCCACCGACTTTTCGATCGGCAAACGGCTGACTAATCTGCCCGCGCTGCGGGAGATCGGCTTTTCCGCCAACCGACGTCTGCTGCACGTCCAACGACTCGGCCACGACCCGATCACCGGCGCCGCCGCGCTCGATGCCATCACCGGGGCTATCACCACCGCCACCGGCGCCCGCATCCCCGGACTACGGCTGGCCCAGCGCCGCAGCCACGCCCTGCTGCAGGCGCTCCTAACATTTGGCTGCCACACCAACGGCTTCACCAACGCCGATCTGCGCGCGCTCACCAGCGAGCTGCGCGGACTGCCACCCGGTGCGGTCACCGCCGGGCAGATCACCTATGACCTGCGCCGACTCAAATCCCACGGCCTGCACACCGCCCACTTCCTGACCTGCGTGCACGACCGACTCCTGCCCACCGGCTTGGCGCACCTCACCGACCACACATGCGCGCCACCTCTGCAGGCAGCTTCCCGCGCCTACAATAGGGCTCTCGAAAACCTCAGCAACACACCATTATTCGCTGCTTAAGCCCAACCATCTGACCCAGTACGTCAAACTTGACTCAAAATTCCGGCTGTGCCGGATCTAGCGAAGCTAGTTCTGCTCCCGGGTGGCGGGAGGTGATCACATGAAAAAGCACAACCCTGTCGGTGGACCAAGCTCCGGGCGAACTCTCGCGGAGGCGGATCTCGCCGCACTCGCAGCTGAGGCCGAGCGTGGCTACGACCCTGTCCGCATCACGCGTGCTCCTGTCCTCACAACACCCAGACACCAACTCTCGCCAGCCACCGCATGACGCGACTGATATGTAATCCGTGACTCGACTCATCAGCGGAGCCACCTAGGAGAATCGAACTCCTGACCTGCTCATTACGAGTGAGCCGCTCTACCGACTGAGCTAAGGTGGCGCGCCCCTCGGGGCGGCACGAGTCTACAGGTCAGTCGCGCAGCGCCTGGCCGATGGTGGCGACCATGGCATCGACGGCGAACTTGGGCTTGACGTTGATCGCCAGCGCATCGCGGCACGCTAGCACCGCTTCGATGCAGCGCAGCAACCGCTCGGGTGCGACGTGCGCGGCCATCGCCGCGATGGGCTCGGCCATGTCCGGGTGGCTGCGCCGCACGCCTGTTGCGTTGGAGGAGACCAACAGCGCGTCCCGAAAGTAGGCGGCCAGGTCGATCAGCGCGCGGTCCAGGGCATCCCGCGACGCCCGGGTCTGACGCGACTTCTGCCGTCGCTCAAGGTCTTTGATCGCGCCGGTGGCGCCGCGCAACGCGCCGGCAGTGCCCTTACCGGTGCCTCCCGCGCCCAGCGCGGTGCGTAGTTCCTCGGTTTCAGCCTCGTCGCGCCCGGCGGTCAGCACCGCCGCCTCCGCCTCGGCCGCGGCCACCAACGCCTCCGCGGCGCCGTAGGCCTTCGACCGGGTGGCGGCGTCGCGGGCCAGCCCCAATGCCTGCAGCCGCCGCTCGCGCGCCTCCGGATCGGTGGCCAGCCGCCGCGCGCGGCCCACATGTCCGCCGCTGACCGAGGCCGCCCAGTTGGCTGTCTCGGCGCTCAGAGCGTCGCCTTCGATCAAAACCTGAGCGATGGCCTCCGGCGACGGGGTGACCAGCGCGATATGGCGGCAGCGGGACCGCAGCGTCAGCGCGATGTCCTCGGGATCCACCGACGGTGCGCACAGCAAAAAAACCGTGGACGGCGGCGGCTCCTCGACAACCTTGAGCAAGGCGTTGGCCGCGCCCTCGGTCAGCCGGTCGGCGTCCTCGATCAGAACAATCTGCCAGCGTCCCGTGCTCGGCCGGCGAGACGCGATCTGCACGATCGCGCGCATCTCCTCGACGCCGATGGACAGACCCTCCGGGACGATCCGGCGGACGTCGGCGTGGGTGCCCGCCGTCGTCGTCGTGCAGGCGCGGCATTCCCCGCAGGCCGGCGCGCCGGGCGAGGTGCACTGCAACGCCGCCGCAAAGCACAGCGCCGCCACCGAACGGCCCGAGCCGGGCGGGCCGGTGATCAGCCAAGCATGCGTCATCGCCGCGGTGTGAGTCGAATCACCGCGGGCCGCCGAAGCGGCGGCCACCAACTCGGCTTCGACCGACTCCTGGCCAACCAACCGTGCAAATACCCGCGCCATCACCGGCAACAGTACTGACCACCGCTGACCACCCCGCAACAGAAGCGGCTGCACACGGAATGTTTTCGCGACTTTTTCGCCCCCGACGACCGATACGGTGGGTTCGTGGACACGGCGGCGGCACTTCCCGGGCGAATCAGCGGGTTCGTCCAGTGGGTGGTGCGCACACCGTGGCCGGTCTTTTTGCTGACCGTGTTGCAGGCCGACATCATCGGCGCACTGCTGGTGTTGGGCTTCCTGCGCTACGGGCTGCCGCCCGAAGACCGCATCCAACTGCAAGACCTGTCAAGCGCCAACTTAGCGATTTTCTTCGCGGTGATCGTTGCGTTGTTCTTCGCGGGATCGTCGCTGAGCGTATGGCTGCTGGTGCCGGTGTTCCGGTGGCAACGCCGCGACGGTCTGCTCACCGACACCGACCCGGCCGTCACCGAGCTGGCGCGCAGTCGCGCGCTGCGGATGCCGTTCTACCGCACCCTGGTCAGCCTGGGCTACTGGTCGGTGGGCGGCACGGTTTTCATCATCGCCAGTTGGCCGGTGGCCAAGCATGCCGCGCCGGTGGTGGCCGTCGCCACCGCGTTGGGCGCCACCGTCACCGCGATCGTCGGCTACCTGCAGAACGAGCGGGTACTGCGTCCGGTGGCCGTTGCCGCCCTGCGCGGGGGGCTGCCGGAGAACATCCGGGCGTCGGGCGTCATCGGACGCCAGATGCTGGCCTGGGCGCTGTCCACCGGGGTGCCGCTGCTGGCGATCGCGCTGACCGTGGTCGCCGACAAGGCGTCGTTTCTGCACGGGTCGCCGGAGAAGGTGTTCAACCCGATCCTGCTGCTGGCGTTGCTGGCGTTGGGCATGGGGCCGGCCAGCACGCTGCTGGTGGCCATGTCGATCGCCGACCCGCTGCGCCAGCTGCGCTGGGCGCTCGGCGAGGTACAGCGCGGTAATTACAACGCGCACATGCAGATCTACGACGCCAGCGAGCTGGGCCTGCTACAGGCCGGCTTCAACGACATGGTCCGCGACCTGTCCGAACGGCAACGTCTGCGCGACCTGTTCGGCCGCTACGTGGGTGAAGACGTTGCCCGCCGGGCACTCGAGCGCGGCACCGAATTGGGTGGCCAGGAACGAGACATCGCTGTGCTCTTCGTCGATTTGGTCGGCTCGACCCAGCTCGCGGCGACCCGGCCCCCCGCCGAGGTGGTCAGCCTGCTGAACGAGTTCTTCCGGGTGGTGGTCGACACGGTGGGCCGGCACGGCGGCTTCGTCAACAAATTCCAGGGCGACGCCGCGTTGGCCATCTTTGGCGCGCCGATCGAGCACCCGGACGCATCTGGTGCCGCTCTGGCAGCGGCGCGTGAGCTGCACGACGAGTTGCTCCCGGTGATCGGCACCGCCGATTTCGGCATCGGGGTGTCCTCCGGGCGCGCCATCGCCGGGCACATCGGCGCGAAAGCCCGCTTCGAGTACACGGTGATCGGCGACCCGGTCAACGAGGCCGCGCGGCTCACCGAGCTGGCCAAGCTCGAAGAGGGCCACGTGCTGGCGTCCGCCGTCGCGGTCAGCGGCGCGCTCGACGCCGAAGCTTTGTGCTGGGATGTCGGTGAACTCGTCGCGCTGCGCGGACGGGTGGCACCCACCCAGCTGGCCCGGCCGCTAAACCTGGCCGCGCCGCAAGGGGTGTCCAGCGAACTTGACTAGCTGCCCGGCGGTGGCGGCGGGCTGGCCGGCGGTGCAGTCAGATCGCCCGCCGTCGGCGGCGTGAGGTCGACGAACGATTTCCCGGGCTGGCCCCCGGCCGGGTCAATACCGAGATTCAGCAGGTCGCTAAGGCCCGGCACGTCGGCTGGCTGGCCACCGTGAGCGGCTGTGCCGTCGGGCTCGGTGATGTTCTGGATCACAATCGGGCCTTCCACGCCGGACATGACCTGCAGTAAGTCAGCGACGGACGGAGTGTTCACATCCGGGTTTTCGTGGGAGTTGCCGGAGAGGTGCACCGCAGGCACCTGGATGTCGCGCAGCGGGGGAGCCGCCGGTGCAGCGACGATGACGCTGACGCCTCCGAGCGCAACACCGGCGGTAATGCAGTATCGGGCGGCGGTTCGCATGGCTCTCCTAGGGACAACTAACGACCACCACTATAGCTGAGAAGTCGCTGAGAATCACCAGATTTTACGCAAAAATCTGGAAAAAAAACAACATAAGCAGATACCCGCAGAGGTTTCCGCCGCTCAGGGCGCCGGACTAGTTACGTTTGGCTGCTTTCTTCGCCGGCCTCTTGCGCGTCGGGTTCTTGGGCGTCCGCTTCGCCGGGCCCCGGGCGCGCCGGTCGGCCAGCAATTCCGCGGCACGCTCGTCGGTGATCGACAGCACGTCGTCGCCTTTGCGCAGACTGGCGTTGGTCTCGCCGTCGGTGACATACGGGCCGAATCGACCGTCTTTGATCACCATCGGCTTGTCCGACACTGGGTCGCTGCCCAGCTCGCGCAGCGGTGCAGCTGCGGCAGCCTGCCTGCCACGACGTTTCGGCTCCGCGTAGAGCTTCAACGCTTCCTCGGGGGTGATGTCGAATATCTGGTCTTCGGTGGCCAGCGAGCGAGAATCGTTGCCGCGCTTCAAATATGGGCCATAGCGCCCGTTCTGTGCGGTGATCTGCTCACCCGAGTCTGGATCAACGCCTACGACGCGGGGCAGCGACAGAAGTTTCAGTGCGTCCTCAAGCGTGACGGTTTGTAAATCCATGCTGCGCAACAGCGAACCCGTACGCGGCTTGGGACCGGTGGGTTTTTTGCGCTTCTTGGCAGCCTGATCACCGGTGGCGTCGGGGCCGTTATCCGTTGGGTCCGGAAGGATCTCGGTGACATATGGCCCGTAGCGACCGTCTTTGGCGACGATCTCGTGACCGGTCTGCGGATCCACTCCTAGCGTCCGACCCTCTTGGGGTGTGGCGAAAAACTGTTCGGCCACTTCCAAAGTCAGCTCGTCGGGAGTCAGCGTGTCGTTGAGGTTGGCCCGCTGCGGTTTCAACTCGCCGTCGTCGCCGAGCACCATCCGTTCCAAGTAGGGCCCGTTCTTCCCCACCCGCACGTAAACGGTGCGTCCTTGCGAATCGTCAAAGACCTTGATGGAGTTGACTTCTCGAGCATCGATCCCTTCGAGGTTGACCCCGACCAGTTGTTTCAGCCCGCCGGAGCGCGCCACTGAATCTGGCACGCCGTGGTCACCGCCGAAGTAGAAGTTGTTGAGCCAGTTGGTGCGTTGCTCCTGGCCGGCGGCGATCGCGTCGAGCTCGTCTTCCATGGCCGCGGTAAAGCCGTAGTCGACCAGCCGGCCGAAATGCTGTTCCAGTAGACCGGTGACGGCGAACGCGACCCACGAGGGCACTAGAGCGCTGCCCTTTTTGTACACGTAACCGCGGTCCTGGATGGTCTTGATGATCGACGAATACGTCGACGGACGGCCGATGCCCAGCTCCTCGAGAGCCTTGATCAGCGAGGCTTCGGTGTAGCGCGCCGGCGGGTTGGTGGAGTGGCCGTCAGGGGTGAGCTCGAGGGCCTCCAGCCGCTGCCCCTCGGTCAAGCGCGGCAGCCGGCGCTCGGCGTCGTCGGCCTCGCCGCCGGCCAGCTCGTCGACCGTTTCGACGTAGGCCTTCAGGAAACCGGCAAACGTGATGGTGCGCCCGGACGCGGAGAACACCACATCTCTTGGGGGCTGCGACCCTCCCGACCTGCCGGCGATCCGCAGGCTCAGCGTGGTGCCGCGCGCGTCGGCCATCTGAGAGGCCACTGTGCGCTGCCAGATCAGCTCATAGAGTCGAAATTCATCGCCGTCGAGCTCGCGACGTACCGCGTCGGGAGTCGCGAATATCTCACCGGCGGGCCGGATCGCCTCGTGCGCCTCCTGGGCGTTCTTCACCTTGCGGGTGTACTGGCGCGGGGAGGCGGAGACGTACTCTTCGCCGTAGAGTTGCCGCGCCTGGGTGCGCGCCGCGTTGATCGCCGACTCCGACAGCGTGGTCGAGTCGGTCCGCATATAAGTGATGTAGCCGTTCTCGTAGAGGCGCTGGGCGATGCTCATCGTGCGCTCGGAGGAGAACCGCAGCTTACGGCCGGCTTCCTGCTGCAGCGTCGACGTCATGAACGGCGCGTACGGACGCCGGGTGTAGGGCTTCTCCTCCGCCGACGCCACCGACAACTGGGCGCCCCGCAATCCTCCGGCCAGCTCGGTCGCGCTGGCCTCGTCCAGGATCACGACCTCCTGCGACGAGGCCGAGCCCTTGCGCAGCCGGCCCAGCGAGTCGAAATCGCGCCCGCTGGCAACCCGCAGCCCGTCGACGCCCGCCAGGCGGGCGGTGAAGGTGGGCGGGGAGGCCTGCGGGTCGGAGACGCTGGCGTCCAGCTGGGCGACGATGTCCCAGTACGACGCGCTGCGGAACGCCATACGGTCGCGTTCACGCTGGACGATGATCCGGGTGGCCACCGACTGGACCCGGCCCGCCGACAGCTTGGGCGCGACTTTCTTCCACAGCACCGGACTGACCTCGTAGCCGTACAGCCGGTCCAGGATGCGCCGGGTTTCCTGGGCGTCGACCAGGTCGATGTCCAGGTCGCGGGGATGTTCGGCGGCCGCACGGATAGCCGGTTCGGTGATCTCGTGAAAGACCATCCGCTTGACCGGCATATTCGGCTTGAGGGTGTCCAGCAGGTGCCAGGCGATCGCTTCGCCCTCGCGGTCGCCATCCGTGGCCAGGTAGAGCTCGTCGACGTCTTTCAGCAGGCCCTTCAACTCGCTGACGGTGCTCTTCTTCTCCGGGCTGATGATGTAGAGCGGCTCGAAGTCGGCATCGACGTTGACTCCGAGCCTGGCCCACGGCTCGGATTTGAACTTTGCGGGCACGTCGGCCGCCGCCCGGGGCAGGTCGCGGATGTGACCTCGGGAGGACTCGACGATATAGCTGGAGCCCAGGTAGCCGGCCAGTTTGCGCGCCTTCGTCGGCGACTCGACGATGACGAGTCGTCGCGTGGTTCCACCGTCGCGGCCGCTACGGTCGCCCTCAGCCACTAGCGTTTACGCTCACTTTCCATTGCGTCCGGAGCCATGCGGCGGCCCCGCGGACACCTGACAATGTGGCACCCGGGACGGGCCGATGCAAACCGGCCCCCCGGTCAAACCCCACCCAGTAGCCGCTAAACGTGCGGCCAGTAGGACAACGCCGCAACGGCGTCGGGCGGTTCCCCGACGCTTTCCACCAGGCGCGATAGCCTACGCCGACCGCTGATCCGCAGCGCCGGCCGAGCCCCCCGAGTCCCAATCAAAGTCGGGGCTATCCCGACCCGCATCAGCGCCGATGCCAGCGGCGAGTGGGTGTCGGGCGCGTGCGGATCCAGTCCGAGCAGATACCGGTTGGCGTCCGGGCTGCCGCCCGCCAATATCCACGCTCGCAGTTCGCGAGGCCCGGCCAACCACAACCGGGGGACGGTCTTCACCGCGCCGCGGGTCCACTCGGCAGCGATGGAACGCAGCCTCGCATCGACCGCGGTGCGCACCAGCGGCGTCTGTTCGTCGGTCTGGGTGATCTCGGCCACCAAACCGGCCTCATCGATCATCTCGGCTAGCGCCTCGGCCCGCCAGGGCTGGTCCACCACCACCGACAGCCTGGCCGCAAGGCCGACCGTCACGATCTGACCGGCGGCCGCCAGCACGCCGGTGAGGTCGCTGACCGCCGGCGGCACCGATTCCGCCGAGAAGAAGGACAGCTGGCTCACGTCACCGACAGTAAGCCGTCCGACGACGACGAGCGCCGCGACGCGGCGCGAGGTGGGGGTACCTCCCAGCCGCGAAGCGGTGACGGCGCGAGTCGAGCCGTCAAGCCCGCCCGGCGACGCGTGGCCGTGACACGTCGCAACGACAACCCCCCGCCCGAACCCGGAAACTCCGGACCGCGCGGGGGTTGTCGTGTTCAGGCGGGCTCAGATAGAGCGGACGCCGGTGGCCTGGGGCCCCTTGGGGCTTTGGCCAACTTCGAATTCGACCCGCTGATTTTCCTCAAGGGTGCGGAAGCCGGATCCCTGGATCTCCGTGTAGTGGACAAACACGTCGGCTGAACCGTCCTCGGGAGCGATGAAGCCGAATCCCTTCTCCGCGTTGAACCACTTCACAGTTCCCTGTGGCATTTCTTGATCTTTCCTTTACTTCTCGGGTGCGGTGCACCGCCGTTCGGTGCACCGGGCCCGTTCCGACCGCTATACCTTGCCGAGTCGCCGGAACTTCACCCGACCTACAACCTCGCAGGAACTCGCGACCGCAACGTCGATCCTGCGAAAGTTTTACACGAACACAGAAGCTGCGACCGTGAACAGTCAATCACGTTCATCGCGTCTGCGACAGCCTGAGGTGATCAATTCAGCTACCAAGAGGTAAACAATTCAGGTGAGGTGCCCAAACTTGGCCGCAGGATCGCCGTCGGTCGAGGTAGTCGGCGATCAGCTGACATCAGGAGGGACGCAGACATGGTGACTTTCGGCAGCGAGCTGCTCGCCGCCGTGGTCGCCGGTAGTGAACCGGGAGAACACCCGCTACGTCATGTCGCCGAGCTGGCTCCCAGGCACGGCCGCCGACGTTCGTGGCCGGCATGGGCTGAGCCGGACGTGGTACGCGCCTTCGCCGATCACGGCGTCAGTTCACCGTGGGCACATCAGGTCGATGCAGCGGAGCTGGCCCATGCCGGCCGTCACGTGGTTATCAGCACCGGCACGGCCTCGGGGAAATCGTTGGCCTACCAGCTTCCCATCCTCAACGCGCTGGCGTCGGATCCGCGCGCCCGGGCGCTGTACCTGTCGCCGACAAAAGCGCTTGGCCACGACCAGATGCGGGCCGCGCACGCGCTGACCGCGGCGATACCCCTGGATGATGTCGCGCCCACGGCCTATGACGGTGACAGTCCGGCCGAGGTGCGGCGTTTCGCGCGCGAGCGCTCGCGGTGGCTGTTCTCCAACCCCGACATGATCCACCTGGCGCTGCTGCGCAACCACGCCCGGTGGGCGGTGTTTCTGCGCGGCCTTCGCTTTCTGGTGGTCGACGAATGCCATTACTACCACGGTGTTTTCGGCTCGAACGTAGCGATGGTTCTGCGTCGCCTGCTGCGGTTGTGCGCACGCTACTCGGCCGACTCGGCGACAACGTCTTTAACACCGACTGTCATCTTCGCCAGCGCGACAACCGCGGCGCCCGGTGCGAGTGCCGCCGAGCTCATCGGCCAGCCGGTGGCCGAGATCACCGAGGACGGCTCGCCACAGGGCGCCCGCACGGTCGCGTTGTGGGAGCCGGCGCTGCGCGGTGATCTCCTCGGCGAAAACGGCGCTCCGGTACGACGGTCCGCCGGTAGCGAGGCGGCCCGAGTGATGGCCGATCTGATCGCCGAAGGAGCCAGCACGCTGACCTTTGTCCGGTCACGCCGGGGCGCCGAGTTGACGGCGCTGGCAGCACGTGCACGACTGGCGGACATCGCTCCGGAGCTCACCGAGTCGGTGGCCTCTTATCGGGCGGGTTATCTGCCCGAGGACCGTCGCGCGCTTGAGCGCGCACTGGTCGACGGGCAGCTGCGGGGCTTGGCCACCACCAACGCGCTGGAGTTAGGTGTCGATATCGCCGGGCTCGACGCGGTCGTGCTGGCCGGCTTCCCAGGGACGGTCACGTCGTTTTGGCAACAAGCCGGCCGCTCTGGGCGGCGCGGTCAGGCTGCGCTGGTGTTGCTGATCGCCCGTGACGATCCGCTGGACACCTACCTGGTGCATCACCCCGCCGCGTTGCTGGACAAGCCGATCGAGCGTGTGGTGATCGATCCAGCCAACCCGTATATCCTCGGTCCGCAATTACTCTGTGCAGCAACCGAATTGCCGCTAGAAGATGCCGAGGTCCGAGCGTTTGGGGCAGAGCAGGTCGCCGAGGGACTCGTTGACGACGGCCTGCTACGAAGAAGAGCCGGCAGGTACTTCCCTGCTCCGGGCGTCGACCCGCATCCGGCAGTGGACATTCGGGGGTCGACGGGCGGACAGATCGTCATCGTTGAAAGCGAGACCGGACGGTTGCTGGGGACCACCGGTATCGGACAGGCCGCCGCTTCGGTGCATCCCGGAGCGGTATACCTGCACCAGGGCGAGAGCTACGTTGTCGATTCGCTGAGCTTGGAAGAGGGCATGGCTTTCGTTCACGCCGAAGACCCCGGATATGCGACGTTTGCAAGGGAATGCACCGACATCACGGTCACTGGAGCCGGCGAACGGCGGGTATTCGGTTCGCTCGCCTTAGGCTTGGTGCCTGCCAGCGTGACCACTCAAGTCGTCGGCTATTTGCGTCGTCGGTTGACCGGGGAGGTCATTGACTTCATCGAACTGGATATGCCGGCGTACACCCTGGCCACCACGGCGGTGATGTACACGATCACGCCGGAGGCGCTGCGCCGCAATGGGATCGACGCGCCGCAGATCCCTGGATCGCTGCACGCCGCCGAGCATGCCGCGATCGGGCTGCTGCCGTTGGTGGCCAGCTGCGACCGCGGCGACATCGGCGGCTTGTCGACCGCGGTGGGTCCGGAGCCCGATGGACTGCCCAGTGTCTTCGTCTACGACGGTTATCCGGGGGGAGCGGGTTTCGCCGAACAGGGTTTCCGCCGGGCGAGCACCTGGCTGGGCGCCACCGCTGCCGCTATCGAGGCGTGCGAATGCCCGTCGGGATGCCCGTCCTGCGTACAGTCACCGAAATGCGGCAGCGGTAACGAACCGCTGGATAAAGCCGGGGCTATGCGCGTGCTGCGCTTAGTGCTCGCGGCGCTGGGTCACGAGGGCGAGACATACCGGTGACGACCGACCCCTCGACGGTCGACTTCCACGCCTCTGTCGGTGCAGCCGCCATGAAACACATTCCCTCACTGCTGAAGAAACGCGCACATGCCGAAGCTATAAACAGTGCGGTGAACGGTCGGACAGCGCAATCCGTTCGCATTCCCTGTGGACGCAGCAGCAAACTACCCGGCCGCGCTGGCCCGTGCAACTTCACCGGCCGACGTGTCAGCCTCGTCCTTCCGTTTTTCCCCGCGAAGCTTCGTCGGATTAAGCAGGGAGGCAACGAGTTATCCCGTGCCCGCTCGAGTAAATGGCAGGTCATGACACGCGAGCGGCTGCTCGCGGAAACGCTGGGCGAGGGACCGGCCGTCGTAGCGTTGGGCCGTCAGTTGAGAAATCTCACACCGATTACGCTATTTCTGCGGCGTGTTCTGCCTCTTGCCATCCAAGCCGCCGTCGCCAAGTCGTTGCAAAAATGACCGAGTGATCCGCACCGAGCCCACTCGGTTGACCGCGATCGAGCGCCTCGATGAGATCACCGGTGTCGGCCGGCGCGCCGCCCAGACGATCATCGCCGAATCGGGTAAGACATGACCCGCTTTTCCACCCCCGAGCACCTGGTGTCGTGGCCCAAACTGTGCCCACGCGCCGTGCAGTCCGGTCCGCAAAGCCCTCGTCGCAGTCGCCCGCTCCATCCTGACCATCGTCTGGCAGCTGCTCTCTGACCCCGTCGCCCGATTCCACGACCTCGGCGCCGAGTACCACACCAACCGCGTCGGCACCGAGCGAAAGATCCGCAACCGCATCGGCCACCTCACCGCGATTGGATTAGGGGGATTCGGCGGCGGCGTCGAAGCATTCATCGAGGGCGCAGCAGAGAGCGAGCCACCAAAATGTGGGAAGTAACGCTGTTCGCCCTCCGGGCGATTGCGCTAATCGCGGTTTCAATCTGGCTGATGCTCACGACTCACGGGACCGCTGTTGGTGCGGCTGTTTCTTTGCTCTTTGTCATGGCCGCGAAAGACATCGCCGTGATCCTGCGGCAGCGCCGACACCACCAGCCCGTCGAGTAGCGTCAAGTGCGCTAACGACGAGCACCAGCAAGCCGCACATTGGTCAGGTGCTCCTCTTGGGTGTATCCGTTGTCGCCCACCGGCTCGTCTGACGTAGACCGTCGTTTCCGCTCGGCGGCAGCACGGCGAAGAGCCTCATTTCTCGGCAGCATTGGTCGACAGCCGTGATGCGTCGATGGCGACACGTATTCCTCTGGCCAGACTTCTCGTTTCATATCTGCACCTCCGTTCGAATGTCTTTGGGAGATCTAGTCGTTATTGGGTTGATGGGAAACGGCCAGGCCGTCTCGCGTCCCAGCGGTCGATGGTCGCCGGCTTCCAACCCCGAGCGGTGCCGATCACGGCATCCGGTTCGCACAGCTTGTCCCAGATCCGCCGGCTTCCTGGTGCGGCTCAGATATCCAGGCTGCACCGCCCGCTAACAGGCGCTTCAGCCTGAGTGGTGGACGTAGGGTGGCAGCGACACCGCGTTGCCGCCTGCCGTCGTCTCAATCACCCAACGACCCTCAAAGTGACGCCAGAAATTGGTGCTGATGAGATAATGTGCGAACCCCGTTTCGCCTGCCCCAGCTTCCGGCGGAATCGGTCCATTGATGATCATAGGGTCAGCGCCGTCATGCGGTGGCCGGAGTTTGATCTCGATGTTGCCGATCGGCTCCCCGTGTTGTGCCTGTAGCAGCAGCACCAATACGAACGCGGCTTGTCCTGTTGCGTCCACAGTGAGGTGCTCGAACACACCGGAGACCACGTTCAGCTTGGCAGCAACATTTTCACCGTCGTCGGCAAGAAAAAGCCGCTCTGCCAACGGGGTACACCGCTGCGGATGCGGTGTGAAAGATCGAAACCTGTTTTCGGCCTATCTCGGACCACCAGAGTTGGCTGCACCGTCACGATGTCGACGAGTCGCCGAAGTCCAGTGGTTGTGCATCAGCACGCAAGCGGCGAGGCCGCAGACATCCGCCTTCGCGGAGGTCGGTGGCGCGTATCAACGCACGGCGTAAAACCAAAGCCGCGATGCGACAGAGCCGCTCGGCCGGCCGGCACGAGGAATCCCCGCAGTTCACTTATCCCCGGTTAGCGACTCGCTCTAAATTCTTCTAATCGTTCCGTATGACCGGCGCCAGCCAGAGTCTCACGATCGCGTCGATCAGGCCCGATCCCGCAGCTTGCCAGGACGGCCGGGTCGCGGATGTGGCTCGGTTCATCGGCGGCGACCCGCTGCATTCGGCTACGCCGAGTTTGCGGCCACCGCGGCCAACCGCATGATCGCAATCCGTCGGCGCTGATCCGCTACCCGGGACATCCGGCCACGACGTACTCGATCGCTCTGTTGTTGCCGCGGTCGGCGACGTACACGTTGCCCGCGCTGTCCACCGCGAGCTGCAACGGCGTATTGAGTCCGGTAAGTCCCAATGGCGTCGGAACATCCGACCCAGCCGGCAGCTTCAGAACCTCATTGTTGTCGTGTTCGCTCACGTAGACGTTGCCGGCACTGTCCACCGCCACACCCCACGGGACAGTCAAACCGGGAAACGGCAGTGCTGTCTGGTTGGTGGACCCGGCTTCCAGCTTCACCACCCGGTTGTTGTCGGTGTCGGCGACATACACGTTGCCCGCCCCGTCCACCGCCACACCGTCTGGGTTCTTCAATCCGGTGAATGGCAAATCGGTTGGGGTGTGGGACCCCACCGGCAACTTCACCACCCTGTTATTGCCGCGATCGGCGACGTATACGTCGCCGGCGCTATCCAATGCGATGCCCTCTGGGTAATTAAGACCGCTGAACGGCAGCTGAGTCTGGTTGTTCGAACCGTCCGGCAACATCACGACTCTGTTGTTGAAGTCGGTGACGTACACGGTGCCCGCCGAGTCGACAGCCACGGCCTGGGGTTGGTACAGGCCGGTGAATGGCAGCACTGTCGGCGTGGTCGACCCGGGCATCAGTTTCAGCACTCGGCCATACATGCTTTGGCTGGTGACGTACACGGCACCGGAGGAGTCGACTGCCACCCCGCCGGGGGACAGGCGGAAGTTCAGCCCGCCGAAGGGCAGCACCTTTTGTCCGCAGGCTTGCGTCGCCGGACCCGCAGAGTGTGGCCTTACCAGGTATCCGCAAACGGCGGCGAGCAGTGCTACGGCAATGGCCGCGAGGATCCACCATTTGCGTCTGCTGGGCCGCTCGGGCGCGCTGCGTGCGAAATCAGGATGCTGCGCCTTGGGTGGCGGGGTCACCGGTGGTCGAGCGACAGGTCCCGGGGCGGAGGGTCGCCAACCACCGGCGCCGTCGCCGCCCTGCACCGGACGCGCCATCGTCTCGGCCTCTTGGCCGTGCTGAAGAATGCTTTCGGCCTTGTGCTGATCGGCCGCGGTGAGCGCGTCGAGCGCGGCGTTGGCCAATTCACCGGCGCTGCGGTAACGCTCCTGAGGCTTTTTAGCCATCCCTTTGGCGAGCACCTGGTCCAGCGCCGCCGAAACCCGTCCGGGCAGCAGCTGGCTGGGGCGCGGAGCAGGCTCCATCAGATGCGCGGCGACCATCCGTTCGATGCTGTCGGCCCGAAACGGCGGTGCGCCCGTCAAACACTCGCTCAATACGCAGGCCAACGCATAGATGTCGGCCCGATAGGTGACCTCTTCGCCGGTGAACCGCTCCGGCGCCATGTACTTGTACGTTCCCATCGCCATTCCGGTCTGGGTTATCCCCTGGTCGGTCGCGGCGCGGGCAATCCCGAAATCCACCAGATAAGCGAAGTCATCCCCGGTAATCAGGATGTTCTCCGGTTTTACATCACGGTGTGTCACGCCGATCGCGTGCGCGGCGTCGAGCGCCGAGGCGACCTGCCGCACAATGGCCACCGCCCGCGGCGGGCTCATCGGCCCATTGCGTTTCAGCATGGCGGCCAAGTTGGCACCCTCGATCAGGCGCATGTCCAGATACAGCTGACCGTTGATCTCGCCATAGTCGTGGATCGGCACGACGTGGGGCTCGGTCAGCCGTCCTGCGGCGGCGGCCTCGCGTTGCATCCGGACGCGAAACATCGGTTCGTCGGAAAACTGCGGGGAAATCAGCTTGAGCGCTACTACCCGGCCCTTTCGAGTGTCCTCGGCCTCGTAGACGTCGCCCATTCCGCCGCGGCCCAGTAGCCGCACCAGCCGGTAGGGCCCAAACCAAGAGCCCGTCCGCCACCCCGGCTGGCTGTTGCTCACCCTCGGCGCTCCTTCTCTCATGAGATACCGTTCATGGCCGGTGCGAGTTTCGATTGAAACGAACTCGGCATCGGGATGTATCCGTAATGGTCCAAACCGGCCTGCCCGTCACCACTTGTCGCGTTCACCTCGTCGTTCTACACGCCCACGCAGGCCGGTGCCTATCCGATAGTGCTGGCCGGCTGTGAAATCTTCTGCTCGATCGACCACCGGGTCATTTGCCCTGCCCCGTGACTTTGGCCCGGCGATCGTCTTGCCGACTGCCTGACCCTTCTTTAGACCTTGAGTTGCGGCTCGGGCGACAGCAGGATGAGCTTACAGTTAACAGATAACGCTTTAGAGATGAATAAATGTTTAATGCGGGCTTTGTGCTGGCTTTGTGTGTCCGGCGAGAAGTCTGCCTGCCAACGCGGCACTAGCATCGCCGCGGTCATCGTCGGCGCAGCTCACAGTGCTGTATGGGCACCGGCCAGGAATTCCGGCAGCAAACTCGTTGACATTTGGCCGGCTGCTTAAGTTCCGGGCAGTGGTTCCACCCGACGGCTTTGTCAACGAGCCGGGCTTGATTGTGTTCGATGCCCATCATTTCAAGCGTTACCGGTGTTGGGTGTCGAGCCGGGAGATCCAATTCCGGACTGGTGCGCCGCGTCGGACGATCGAGAGCTGGAACCGAAATGTCGGGGCCGGCTCTGATCCCGACTTCGGCTGTTGCTCACGCGCATACGATTGCCGTTGGGCGACGAACGAGCGACGACGCTGGCCGGTAAGGCGCTCGGGCCCAGTGCACCGAGTAGCCGGATGGCCGCGGGAACGGCCGCGGCGAGTCCGCCGAGATGGCCCCGGGTAGCCACCGAACGGATCAACACACCGGCATCGTTGATGTGGGCGGCCATCCGGATTTGGTCGCCGAGCAGCGCACCGCTGCTCAACGGCGACGGACGGATCGACGGCCAGCACCGCCACCGGCACCTCGTCACGGCGCTCACCTTCGACCAGGTTGTGCGACCGTCCCGCGGCCCCGGGGAACCGCTGCGCGCGGCCGCGATCAGTTCAGGGATGGTCATCTAATGGCGCTGGCCGCTGTCCGCGATTTGCCTCCGCTTGATCACGCTCGACGCCCGCGTCTCGCCATCGCTCCTGGGACGTTTTTGACGCCCGCCTATGGCAAGGCGGGTGACCAGTTGGAAACGTATTGGGCGCCGCGGGTTCCCTTCCCCAAACGAATGGGCAGAGCCGCCGAATACGGCGCGTTCGTACAGAGCATTGTCGAAAACGATTACCTCCACGGCGAAGTCATTCGGCTGGACGGCGGATTGCGCTTTTCACCGAAATAACGCAGACGCCGGAGTAACGCCCCGCCGATGAGTGCTATCACCAAGGCAGCGGCAATGGGCGCTTTTGTCGCCGCGGCCGCTATGGCGTTGGCTGTTTGCGCGAACGCTGACCCAGCCAACCCCGACCCGTTCAACCCTGCAGATTGCACGGCGAACTCCAGCGCGACTTGCAACATCGGTCCCTATGGCCCTGATAGTCCGTCGAATCCGGCCAGTCCACTGAGCCCGTTGAATCCGGCCAACATCGGCTTCTGAAGACTTCGGGGGGTCTCGAGTGTGCGGCTGGGCCTACGTACGGAAGGGCATTGTCAAGCGGTCAGCGCACATCTGCGCCGACTCCGATTGCTGGCCGGGCAGGCGGACTCGATCGCACATTACGGCTGCCCGCACGGGATTCTGCCTGGAGCTGGCCAAGCTGGGCGCGGTTTAAAACGAATCGCGCCCCCGCTCATGCAGATTCCCGTGGACTGGGCCGAGCAGTAGTTCCATGCCATGGGACGTTGCCATTCCCGCGACCTCACGTTCGAACTGGTTATCTCCCGCCAGGGCAACACGGTTCTTACCGGCGCGCTCGGACAACCGAAGCTGATGCCCCGCCAAGCACGACGCATCGAAAGGTGGATTGAATTGATGCACTTTCGCGTGAAACAGCCGGGCCGCAACGGTACTAGAAGGGGCGACGAACGATGACAGATCTCTCCAACTTTGCTGAGCTGATGTCACAAGATCACGGCCTTTGTGTGTTCAGCACTGTCCGTGGTGATGGCAGCGTCCAGTCGTCGGTGGTCAACGCCGGGGTCTTGAACCACCCCCTGACGGGTGCACGGGTCGTCGGGCTCGTGGCGATCGGCAGCGGCCGCAAGCTGCGTAATCTGCGCGCCGATCCGCGGGCCACCGTCGTCACCAAGGCCGGCTGGCAATGGTCGGCGGTGGAAGGTTCGACGCAGCTGATCGGGCCCGACGATCCCCACCCGGATGTCGATAGCGAACGACTCCGGCTGCTACTTCGGGAGATCTTTACGGCGACCGGCGGAACCCACGACGACTGGGACACCTACGACCGAGTGATGCGTGAGGAACGCCGGACCGCTGTCTTCATCTCGCCCACCCGCGTCTATTCGAACCCTGCATGACCCGAGACCAGGTCCTGGCGACCCGGATATTGCACTTGATCTGCGTGCCCGGCATCCAGCGGTTCGTCCCGGCTATCACCAGGACAAGCGCCACTAGAACACCGTGGAATTGGACGGTTCCATCTCGGACGACGAGCTTGGCGAGATGATCGACCACTCATCTGAACTCGTGGTGCGGCAGCTGCCGCGGGCTCAACGCATCCGCCTATTTGGCGAACTTTAGCGCGGCGGCGAGTTGTTCGAGTTGGTCGACACCAGCGGTGAATTCGCCGCCGATGGGCAGCAGCAGCGTCACGTGATCCGCACCGGCGGCCAGGTGCTCGCACACCTTGGCGGCGATGGCCGCCGGATCACCGTACGCGACAAGCTCATCCACCAGCCGGTCGCTCGCGTCGCCGATGTCCTGAGCCAAGTAACCCAACGTGGCGATCAGGGCTGCGTACGACGGCGCGCTGAGCCTTTCCGACACCATCTGCCGCGCAGTCGCTTTCGCGCGGTCCGCGTCGGGGTCGCTGACCACGGAAAGCCCGACGACCAGGAGCCGGTCCGGTCCGAGCGCTTGGCGGGCTTGGGCGGTGAACTCCGCAGGCAGCATGGCCGGCAATGCCCCGTCGGCGATATCGCCCGCTAGCGCAGCCATTTTCGGGCCGTTAGCGGCAATGATGCGCGGATACGCCGCATCGGGAGCCGGCGGCCACGTGGGGCTGTCCGTCCGGCTCAGTCGACCGGAACGTCGAGGATCGGGCGCTGGACGCCGGCCCCGGGACCGTCGAAGTGCCACCATTCACCGGAGTACGCCGACAGCCCGCCGGCAACCATCGCGTGCCGCAACCGGGCCCGGTTGGCCTGCTCATCCGCGCTGACGCCGTCAGTGGCGTAGGCAAGAGCGCGCGGCGAAAAGTCGTCGAAGTCGGTTCCCATATCGGCGAGGCATCGACCGGCCAACTGACGCGCGGGCGGGCATTGCTGTTGTGCGCTCGCCATCGTCACGTCGACCGAGCGGCCCGCCTCATGGCTTTTCGCGTAGGAGCCGGGCTTGGCCACCCACTCCGGATTCGGCACAACATCGAACATCTTGACCTGTACCGGGTGCGGTCGGTAACAATCCCAGAACACGAGCGTCTGCCCTTGCGAACCCAATGCCTTCGCCGCAGCGGCAAGTCCGGAAGCCATCGATTCGGACACCAGGCAGCGGGCATCAGCCGGATACAGCGGCGCGCCGGTGAAATTGTTCGGCGTCGCATAACGCAAATCGACGACCGCGTTGGGCACCACGGAGCGGATGTCGACAAATCCAGCCGCGCGCGCCTCGGCGCTCAGCGGGGGGATGTCGGCGTTGGCACGGGCACCCCGGCTGGTCACCGACATCACCACAATCAGCGCGGCTAGCAACCGAGCAGGCGTCACCGCCTAATTATCCGCGACTGATGCTCTAGCTAAGCTAGCTCCAGTCGATGGCTGCGGCGCGCTGCCGGACATCGTCCACTCTGGCCGCGACTTGAGCGGCCACCGCGGGTTGATCGTGTTCCATTGCCTCGGCTAAAGATTCGGCTTCCGCGACGATCTGCTTGAGCAGGTCTCGGTGGTCTTCGATCATCGCAATCGTCACGTTTCTGATGGCGACCACCGCCGAACCTCGAGCCTCGGACGGTGAGAAGCTTCCGGACAGAAGCGGGGGCAGCGTCTGACGCTCGAAATCCGTCATGTCGCGCGACAGGTGCACGTTGAAGGTCGCTCGAAAAGGATCCCGATCGTCGAGTTCAACGCTGGAAATTTTGAGTGGGTCCATGCGCAGTTCCTTTGGTTGGCGAGCGCGTCGGCGGGGAATTACATCCTCGTAGTTTAGTGTCGTTTTGGATCTCTGCGCAGGCCGCGGGCTTCAGCGCGGAGTCGGTAAACTAACGCCTTAGTTCTGCAAGAGCAGCGGCTTACGGAGGAAGATGAAGCGCCCTGTATTCAGTGCCCGCACCGGGGGCACGTTCGGAATTGCGGTCGCGGTGACGATCTTGGCCGCACCTCTTGCCCATGCGCAGACCGATGTGCAAGCCAACTGTGCGAATTCCGGCGGCCAGTACACGTCGGAGGAGGTTTCACCTCACTTCGGACAGGCACCGAGCCTGATTGAGACCTGTTGCGCCGGCACTGGGCCATCCCAGAAATGCACTACTTATCGCGACGGCGTGCAAGGTCCTACCTACGGAGGGGGCTAGACATCCGACGCTCTTTCGGTGGCGCGGAGCGGTTTCCCACCAGCGTCACGCCGCGGACGGCGCATCGCGTGGTCGTCCGGGTAGACGAAACGACCGGCAAAATACGCCAGCGAAAAGTCCGACGACGTCGACTCCTGTGCGACCAAGGCGGACTCGCCGGTGGCTACGCCCTCGTTAATGATGGCCCAGCGTTCGCATCCCAGCTTGCCGCGGCGTTGCTGGGCGACAGCGCATAGTCCAACGCCTCACCGTCCTTTCGTAACTTTCGTAACTGTGCTATGATCGGTTGAGTTCCGAGGGTGGGATGAAAGGAAGTGAGACCATGAGCACCGCCTCCGCGGAGATAGTCAGCCCGGTTCCGGCCGATGCCCATGGGCTTGCCAATGTCTTGAGCTTCATCGAGGCGCACGAGGTCCGTCACGGAACCTCTCCTGACCCTGCCTTCTTCCTGTCCGGCGCGGGCGAACACGATCGTGTCGAACTGACCGAGCAGCTTTACGAGGTCCTCAAGCGTGTCGCCCAAGCACTCAGCCATGGCCAGTCGATCAGCATCCTGACCCGCGACCAGGAAATCTCCACCCAGCAGGCCGCCGAGATCCTCGGCCTGAGCCGTCCCACGGTGGTTCGCCTCATCCAGGACGGCGAGTTACACGCGCACGTGCCTGGCGCAATCCGGCGCAAGCTGCGGCTTGCCGATGTCCTTGCCTACTGCGAGGCGCTTCGCGCTCGGCGCAACCAGTTCATCACCGAGAGCTCGGCGGAGTTCGCGGATGCCGACGCCGACGAGGTCGCCGAGTTGCTCGCCGAGGCAAAACGCAAGCGTTGACCGTCTACGGCGTCTGAAAGACTCGCCCACGTGTATCGCGCTGTCCTCGACACCTGTGCCCTTGTGCCGAGCCTTCAGCGCGACTTCCTGCTGCAGCTGGCCACCGAGGAAGCTTACGCGCCCGTGTGGGGGTCTGGGATCCTGTTCGAGCTGGACTACGTACTCGCCGGCCTGCACGACAAGCGCGGAATCGCTGACAGCGTCACGCGCCGACTGCACCTTTTCGACCAGCTGAAGCAGGCTTTTCCGGGCTCAGAGGTTCACGCCTCCAAAGACCGCGAGTACAGCTACGGCCTCAACGACGCCGATGACGGCCACGTCGCGCACGCGGCGATCATCGGCAAAGCCGACGCCATCGTCACCGACGATCGCCGCGCCGGGTTCAGGACAGCGAGTGTTCTCGTGGAAGCCGGCATCGAAACCGTGTACCCACATCAGCTCGCCGCCAACACCGTCTCAGCGCACCCGCACGCAGGAGTGCGTGCCTTGCGAGAGATGTCGAATCGCCGGACCAACCCGCCACAGACCGTGGAACAGATCCTCGACCTGCTGGTAACACGGCACAAGATGGCCGAGGTCGCCGAGATCCTGCTGCCGCTGCTGGTGGGAGATGCGCGACCGGGCTAACCAGCGGCGCAGGCCCGGGCGTCGCGGCACCGAACCTGAATCGGGACGGTTTCGCATCAACGTCGGTCCTGGCGTCGTACGACTCGGCTGGACCAATCCTGTCCGGGCCGAGAAAACAGCAGAACGGGCCGTCGGTCATCACCATCGTGACGTTGACGACGCGAAGCTGCACGTCAGAAATGATCTCGCCCTCACAGCCGGGGACCGTGATCGCTCCGTCGTGTCTTCGACACGACGGAGCGATTCGGCGGCCGACTACCGCGGCGCTGGCGCTGTCATCACCGAGTGGTCCCGCAAATCACGGTCAGCGATGTGCCGTACCTTCGCCGAACTCGACTACAGCCCGCTGGTGGAGTCCCGTCGAGTCCCAGCGATGGTCACGCTCACCTACCCCGGAGACTGGGAGGCCGTCGCGCCGGACGGGGCGAGCGTGAAGCGGCATATGGTGTTGTGGCGCAAACGATTTGAACGTGAGTACGGCGAGCCGGCCCGCTACATCTGGAAATTGGAATTTCAGCGGCGCGGAGCTCGGCACATCCATCTATGGATGGCGCCGCCGACGTCACCCGGCCGTTCCGGTCGCGGCTTCGCGCATTGGCTGTCCGAGTCCTGGGCTCAGGTTGTCGACCACCCTGACGCCGAGCAGAAGGCACGGCATCTTCTCGCCGGCACCGCCATCGACGTGCGCAACGGGTTGAAAGCCTGCGACCCGAAACGGCTGGCCATCTACTTCATCAAGCACTCATCGCCAAACCTGCACGGCGACAAGGAATACCAACACATCGTGCCCGAACTGTGGCGACAGCCCGGCCGCGGCCCTGGACGATTCTGGGGTGTCTACGGACTCAAGAAGGCCATTGCCGTTGTGGATGTTGCACAGGACGCCTACCTGGCAGCTCGCCGGATCGTGCGGCGCTGGTCGCGCAACCAAGCGGTGTATGGCAATTCATCCACTCGCTTCCCCACCGCCGTGGTGCCGCGCACAGCCACGCGCCTGGTCCCCCGTCTCTGCAGTGACACCTGCATCGTGGTGCATCGGCGGGTTCGGCGGCGGCGAATACTCTGTAATCAGGGCGGACTGGCCGGCGGATACGCGCTCGTGAATGACGGACCGGGCTTCGCCGCGCAGCTCGCGCGCGGTCTCGTAAATCTTACGCGTACTTGATGATTGGCTAGATTCCGTCGGTCACCTCATCGGCGAGTTCGCGATCGACTCGCCTGATTGCGTCAGGAGTTTCGTCGATCATCCGCCATCTCAGATCTTCGATCGCGTCGCGGCGGGCGAATGCGATCTCAGCACTAATGTCTTCGTTGAGCGGCCGACCACCGCAATCCAAGTAGCGATCGCGGCACAGCCGATCGGTGACGGTGTCGATTAAATCGTCGAAACTGGCACCAACGTCGTTAGCATCTCTGGATGCCTGCTCGGCAATGAACTCATCGCGCTGGCATTCCGTCCAAGCGGGCGGAAACTCCAACCGGGATCGATACAGGACCGCGATCGCCGCTTCCAACTCCTGGTATCCGTAGTCCCCACCAGGCCGGCCCCATGAGGCGACGGCCTCGTCTGCAAAAGCCCCGAATTCGGGGTCACTGTCCATGATTCACGCTCCAACGACGGTACCGGCGTGTATGCCGATGTGGTCATCATCTATCTGGGTACCGACAAATCGGGCGACCAACGTTGGAGCACCGGAGGCGGTCAGGCCAGTCGTGCACGTAGCAAAGAACCCGGGTCAACCGCTAGGGGTCGAATACCGGGCTCTTCTGAGATCTCAACCAGAACATCCTTTGGGATGCGACTCTGGCCTTGTATAAAGCAGCCTATATGGCCGCTCGGTCTCAGATGCCTGCGTCGATGAACGCGTCGATCGCAGCGATGGCGTGCTTGATGTCGTAGACGACCACCAGCCCCGCGTTGCTCGGAACTGTCAGCCCGGTGTTGCCCTGGACCGCGCCACCCGTGATCTCGACGGCGATCCTGTGCTGTACGTAGGCGCTAACGACTCCGAGCACATGCCAGTTCGATCCAACCCCGCCGTGGCTGGCGAAGACGAGGGGGCCTCCAGAGAAGCCCGGCAGGTTGTGGCCGTCGATGATCCAGGCAACGACACCATTGAAGATGGCCCGCTGTGACACGATGCCCCTCCGCACTGCCGGCAGACGGCCAGACAACGGGAGGGTGCCCGGCATCGGGTACCCGAGAAAGAACACCTCCTGGCTGAGCGCCAAGCTGTCTGCGGACGGCACTAGCAGCAAGTCGTCGCGGACGATCTTGTGATCACCGATGCTGAACACCGCGATGTCCGGTCCGTCATCGACCAGGGGAACGAACTCCATTGGCGCCTTGAGCTCCACGCTCAGCCCGTTTTCGCCGGTGAGTTCGAGCGTGTCGGCACCGTTCTTCGCCGCGGCGTCGACCACGTGCTTCGCGGTGATCAGCCACTGCCGATCACGATGCGTCACAACGAAACAGGAGGCGGACCCGCCGGTGAATCCGACCTTGAACGTACGCATCCAACACTGGACCGGAACCACTGACATGGGCAGAGCGTAGGACCTCGCTCTGGCAAGCCCCGATTCACCATCGCGCACAGACAGCACATGCGCGCTTGCCCCGCCGCGTCACGCGGGATACCGATGTGGACATTGCCCGGAAGGTACGTCGGCGCCGACCCTTTGCAGCCGAGCGGCCTTGCCAACGGCTGCGCACTCGCAAGCGACGCCCCAGCTCGCTTCACAGCTCGCGGCGGCATCGTCGGCAGGGCATGCGCCGCGGCAGAGCGTTCGGTTTATAGATCTATTCCGTAGCCAACGGAACTATTTAATATCCCGAATAAATGCGCGTGTAGCTGCGCAGACTGCTGGTAATGACATGGGCAGATGCGAAGTGTTCGGATAAATATCTTGTTCCGTAACCATCGGAACATGTATATTTCCCGAACAGGAGACTCTATGACTAAACCAACCACCACACCGCCGAACTCGGAAGCAGAGATCCTGACCGAGTGCACCGAGCTGCTGCGCAATCGCCTGCCTGACAACTGGCGCGTTGACGTTCAGCGACCGCCGACGGACGCTGCGATCGACGCGATACTCGCGCTTACCGCACCTTCAGGCGAGCAGGTTCGTTTCCTCGTGGGGGTGAAGAGGCTGCTCGTCAGCCGCGACATTCCCAAGGTCTCTGACCAGTTGCGGTGGGCGGCAGATCGCGAGCTCATCGACACCAAGACCATGGTCATGTCGCGATACCTCGCTCCCCCGATTCGCGATCGGCTGTCGGAAGGTGCCATGTCATTCATCGACGCCACCGGCAACATTCTGGTCCAGTCATCGCGTCCCGCGCTGTACGTTCGCGACCGGGGCGCCGACAAAGATCCCTGGCGAAGCCCGGGTCGGCCACGCGGATCACTGGCGGGTGAGCCAGCCGCTCGTGTAGTTCGGGCGCTCATAGCAGGGCGGGGTCCATGGTCGGCACGCGATCTCGTCAGTGCCTCCGGAGCATCTACCGGCGCAACGTACCGGGTGTTGGAGTTCCTTCAAGAAGAGGGACTGGTGCAGAAAACGGGCAAAGACTACGTCCTAGAGGACTGGCCGAAGCTCCTACGCCGATGGAGTCGCGACTACAGCTTCTTCCGCAACAACCGAACGTCGAGCTACATCGAGCCTCGCGGTTTAGAAGCGCTGCAGAGCAAGGCTGCCAACTCCCGGTACTCACAGTACGCGATAACCGGAACGATCGCGGCAGCACAGTGGGCACCATACGCTCCCGCCCGCGCGGCGATGGTCTACGTCGATGATGCGGCGCGCGCAGCGAACGAATGGGGACTACGGCCAGCGGAGAAAGGCGCGAACGTGATCCTTGCCGAACCTAAATACGACGTCGTGTTCAGCGGAGCCAGTACCAATCGCGAGGGCGCGGTCATTGTCGCGGTTGAACAGGCGGCAGTAGATCTACTCACGGGTCCAGGCCGAAACCCTTCCGAGGGAGAGGAACTCATCTCATGGATGGAGCGCAACGAAAGTGCTTGGCGCCGTGGATGATTTACTCATCAAAGCCCGTTCAGCCCTGCTGGACGCGCTCGAAGCCCTGACCGAGCAACACGATTCGATCGTCGTGGTCGGCGCGCAGGCCATCTATCTGCACAGTGGTCACGCAGACGTTGCGATCGCCGAGGCAACGAAGGACAGCGACCTGGCGGTCGACCCGCGGGGACTCCCCGAAGAGCCACTTCTTGAAGAAGCGATGAAACGAGCTGGCTTCTACCCGAACGTGAACGGGCAGCCTGGAGCATGGCTAAACCCGGCAGGCATCCCGGTCGATCTGATGGTTCCAGATGCGTTGTCGCAAGGCGGTAGGTCTCATCGCGGCGCACGAATCCCACCCCACTCCAACCAAGCAACAAGGCGGACCGTCGGGTTGGAAGCCGCCGTTGTAGACAACGACCTCCGTACGATATCTGCGCTCAACCCTAACGACACAAGGACTTTCGAAGCCCGAGTTGCCGGGCCAGCCGCACTCTTGATTGCGAAAGTCCACAAGATCCACGAACGGCGCAACCAACCTGACCGCCTGAACGATAAGGACGCTCACGATATCTACCGCCTGCTTGTGGCAACAACCGACACGGCGGCACTCGGCTCAAGCTTTCAGCGCCTACTATCCGAGCCGATCTCCAAGACGGTGGCCGAGCAGGACCTCGATTGGCTGCGACCTCTTTTCGCCGACGGCCCCGATGCACTTGGATCCGTCATGGCAGGTCGGGCAGAGGAAGGGATCGGAGACCCCGACCTGGTGGCAGCTTCTGTTGCCGCGCTTGCAGCTGATGTGCTCGCTGCCGTCGCGGATGCGTCCAGGTAACCACCCAAGAGCGAGGGCTACGTGCGTCGTACTCGGCGAGCAATCACCGCAGGTCTGCGGGCAGGGTCTTCGGGAGCTTCAACAGATCCGCCTTTCCCTTGTCGGTGAACCCACCGATGAACACGGGGAAGTGCAGCCTGTGGGCCAGTTGCACGACAAGCACGGGATCAGCAGCAACAGCGCGAGTCGAGATGCTCACGGACAACCGCGAGGTCCCGTGCGCGGTTACGGGCGATCCGCTTCGACTTCACCGTGAAGGCGGACTTCTCGATCACGATGAGCTGCATCCCGTGTTCGGGATCTCGGTGCGCTTGCGTTCGTCGTAGCGGCGGCGTTGCTCGGCGCGGCCGACCCCGGAAACTGTCTGGCGCCGGTCGAAGAACTCCACCGCTTCTGAGTGCTGCTCCTCCTGGAACTCCACGACGAGCCCCAGGCTGGGCCAGTACCCGTCGACGGGGAGCTCCATACCGCGCGGTCGCGACGGTGACGGATCTCCGCGGAGCCAGTCGAACCGCTGCTGGCGCCGTCCCCGAATCCCGAGGACCTCGTCGCACAGGTCGAGGACGTAGTGCTCGTCGGAGTCCGCGCGGCTGGCCATTGCGCGATCATCGGACCGGTACCCACCCGGTTGCCCACCCCCCGCGGAATCACGCCGCGTGCCGCCCAGAGCTGTCACCACCGAGCAATACGCTGATCCGGTGGATCCGCGGCCGATCACGCTGAGCGACATCGACACGACCCGTGCGCTTCGCACAGACGACGAGCTTCTTCGCCTCGTCGCGGCGATCCACCGCTCCCGGGCCGAGGCCCAGGAAACGAACTGGCTGGAGTGGAAGAGCACCCTGGACCTCAGCACCGCCGCGGGCAAGTTCGCAGTTGCCAAGGCGGTCCTCGGGTTCGCCAACCGGTCCGTCGAAGATGCTCGGCTCCACTGCGGCGGCGTCGCCTACATGGTGGTGGGCGTGGAACCCGGCGCCGCGGCTGGGATCCCTGCCATCGACCACGCCAACCTCACGCCGGGGATCAAGACGTACGCATCCACCCCTCGGTTCACGCCGCGCACGATCCGGTTCGAAGGCGTCGAGGTGCTCGTCGTGGTCGTCGAAGCGCCTGAGTCCGGCGACCCGCAGCACACGCTGCAGAAGCAGTACGACAAGTTCCACGCCGGGATCGCCTTCCACCGCGGGGCAGGGCGCACGGCGCCGGCGGGTCCTAAGGAGGTTGAGATGCTCGGCCACCGTCTCCTGCAGGGCGCGCAGCGGCAAGAACTGGACCTGACGCCGACGGCCACCGCGGACCCGCTCATCCGGCTCAGCATCGAGCGCGAACAACTTGAGGACTGGCTGTGTCGGCACGAGACGTACGTCCGGGCCAACAGCGGAAAGCCCGCGGATCGGCCACCGCCGCGCCCCAAGCCGCAGCCCAATCCGGCCCGCCCAGTCTGGGCCGCGTACGAAACGTTCAGCTCACTCGGTGACATCACCGGGCCGCTGGGGATGCTCCGGTACGCCGACCCCAAGGACGCCGAGGAGTTCGACAGCCGTGTCGCCAACTACCTCACCAAGCTGCGCAGCCGGCTGATGGATCACGTGCTCCGTCAGATCGTCAACGACGATGACGCGAACACCGTGTGCTTCCAGGTCGGCAACGACACCGACGACCCGGTCTCCCGTGTGCAGCTGATGGTCCGCATCCGCAAGGGCGGGGTTCTGGTCCGCACCTATCCACCGAGTGTCCGTGACCTTCCCCCGCTGCCGAAGTGGCCGGACCCCCTGGACCAGATGCGTGCGAACGCTCTCGCCAGCATGACTACGGCGCAGGTCCCCGACTTCCTCCCGCACGCTGGGGCCGTCTCCGACAAGGGTGATGTCTTCGAGGTCACCTGGGACGTCGGTGATCTCCGGCCGCGCGAGCGGTCCGGCGACTTCACCGTCACGGTCGTCGCCGGTACCAAAGCGCCCGAGGAGATCACCGTGGAGATGACCGTCAGTGCGATGGACCGCCGTGGCACCCGGACGAAGACCGAGCAGTTGACGGTCGCAGCGGAGGCGTGGACCCTCGACGATTTCTACGACGCGGAGCCGGAGGACTGACCGGCTCTAGGTGAGGGTGAACAGGTTCTTCAGATCGCCACCCGACGCGAGGTTCTGGCTGCGCTGGCGGTACTCATCCCGCTGCTTGGTGGCGTAGACGTCGACCGCCTGCCCGGCGACCGTCGCACGCACCGCTGTGTACAGCGCTTTCTGCGCAATGACTGTGGCGAAGTCGGCGATGCTGTCGCAGGCAGCCGACGACAACGGCCCTCCGTGAATCGCCGCGTTGCGCGACCGCGTGAGCCTGGCTACCCGGTTCTCAAGGCGCTGTTGTTCGATCGCGAACGCTCCGCCGAGAGAAGCGCCCGAGGACAAGATGTCGGCGGTCTCGTTGAGCTGGCGGGATAGCCAGTGATCGGCGTAGATCCGTTTCAGCACGGCCACGTGGTCCAAAGTCTTCTGCCGGTTGATGCGGAATCCCCAGCTACCATCCGTGACGTCTTCGCGGATAGTCGCCAACTCCGCCGGGATTCGAGCGCCCGGTGAACGATCGGGAACGTGCTGCACGACCGCGGCGAATACGTCGCGAACTGCGCGGTTGGCGAACGAAGTGACGGTGTACTCGTCAAAGAAGTACTCGGCGACGAACACGTACCACTTGTGGCCCGCGAGAGGGGCCGCCCACCTGTTGCAGTGCTCAATGGCGTGAACCGCGGCCAGGATCACGGCTTCGGGGTCGGACCGCGGAGCATCCGCGAGTGCTGCTTGGAGGCGCAGGACGGGTTGAAGCAGAGGTACGGCCTCAGCGGTGATCACGTGCCCAGCTCCGGTCATCTCGTCCAGGTTGGTCGTGAAGTGATCATTCTCGTAGAAGGCACGCTCAGGGAGCGGCTCCTTCAAGCCCCACCGGACTGGCGGGAAGTAGGAGGACTGACCGTCGAACAGCAGAGTTCCTCCCAGCACCTTCCACATGTCGTCGTAGACACCCACGACGGCCAACACCGCGTCGAGGTAGCTGCGGGCCACGGCGGTAGCGTTGTGCCGTTGGATGCCGCGGACTGCGACGCGTGCGTACACCAGCTGCGGCTCGTACTCGAACCCCGTTTGGTCGTCCACCTGCCCCGACGACTGAAGCTCCCGGATCTCGTCAGTCAGCAGTTCCTCCGGTACGACGTCGAACAGCTCCCGGACCCGATCCGCGTCTGCCGCCAGTGCGCTCGCCAGCATTTGCGCGTCGTAGAACGTGACGTCGCCGTGGCTGACACACGACATACTCCGGACGAACGCCGGAGCGAGACGGAACCACACCACGAAGTCTCCGGTCCTCGGCGACATCGCGGCGCAGCGCTCGGCCAGGTCTGCGAGCTCCTGCTCGGTCAGAGTCGACTTCGCTTGTGGGTCGTAAGGCTGCGTCTCGTCCGGCGGGTCGCCGACCATCGCCTGCGCCAGCTGCACGGTGCCCTGATAACCCACTAGGACACTCGCGGCCGTAGAGATGGGATTCCAGTGCGCACGGTCCTGCTTGCGGTGGTCACTCAGCGCCACGACGTTGTCGCGCAGGAACGCCACCCGCTCGTGCGGATAGCGGATGTGGTCGCTGTCGCGGCACGCGGCAACCAGGTCGCGCCAGGCTGCCGCCAGTATGTCGTCTCCGTCAATGGCCGCGGTGAGGGCTAAGTTGGCCGCGTCGACAACCGGCCGCTTGGTGTCGTCTAGGCGTGCGCCTCCGTTCGGCCCAGGGGCCAGCAAGTCGTTGGTGATCGCCTGCCGGATTGCGTGCCCCGGTGCATCGACTAGCGCCTTCAGCTCAGGCCCCAGCCAGTTGAGCGTGTCGGTGAGGTCGGAGGCCCTGGACCGCCAGTCATAGATCTGCGTCCGGTCGTGCTGCTGGGGATCGGCGCAGGCGTCTGCGATCTCCTGAAGGATCGCGGTCAGCGGCATGTGGCCCGACGTGCAGGTGATCGACTCCTTGCAGCGGGTGCATTCGAGTAGTTCTTCCAGCCATCGATCATGCTGCTCGAACACGTTCACACCATCCGGACCGGTGCGGGGCACTTCCTCATCTGGGTGACTGTACGAGGCGACGGCACCGCTGCGTCGGTTGGTCAGTAGACGGCGCCACCCCACCCCGATGATGGACCTCAGCCTGCGCAACACGGTTCCTATTCTCCAAACCGGCAGCAGGTCGGGACAGTGACCCGCCGCGGGGCAGCGAACGTTCTCGTCCCGGCGTCGGCGCCCTATGTCACGCTTGCGCCCATGCCCCACACCGCCGAGCAGCTCCATGTTCTCGTCGCTGCCTGCGAGCAGTTCCGCGGCTCCAAGGCGCCGGCGGGCTACCGCGACGGCCTCGCCCTCTGCGTGATCGACAGCGTGCAGTCCACGGGCGTCACGTACAGCAGCGTGGAGAACGTCGTCGCCCGCTACCGTGCCTACCGCCGCGAGCAGGGTGGCGACCCGAACCGCGACGGTGTCGCCGAGTTGTTGGCCACGTTCGACGAGCTCGGCGGACCGGCCGGCTGGGCGAAGAAGATCGGCAACAGCAACCGCACCTCCACCCGCGGCGGGGTACTCAAGTCCGAGGCGATCCGCGACGCGGCCCGCGTGCTCGACGGCGAGGGGATCAGGGACACCGACTCGCTTCGGAAGTTGGCCCAGGACGACGCCCAGTTGGAGCAGGTGCGCAAGGCGTGGTTGCGCGGTCACGGGGCAACGTTCCGGGATCACGTGGCACTACATGCTGATGCTCGCCGGCATCCCGGGTGTGAAGCCGGACCGGATGATCTGCCGGTTCGTGGCCGACTCGTTGGAGCTGCCTCGGCGCGGTGTCACGCCGCCGTTCGCGCTGGCGATCCTGACTGCCGCGGCGAAGGAGATGGGCATGTCGCCCACCGACCTCGATCACGGGGTGTGGCAGTTCCAGCGGATCCGGAAGTAGGCCCGTCCGCGGTGTAGCCCGCTGATCCGCTTACCGCGTAGGAGGCCGGAGACTCTTCGGCGACGGCCTGCACCACCTTTCGGCATACATTTCGGGTATGGCAGATCGGTTCCCCGAGCAGACCCCCGAGACCATCGGACAGTTCCAGGTGGTGCCCAAGGCATCGGCCGCTGAGACCACGGCAACACCACCTCGCACCGGAGTGCTTCGATTCCGGGACAACCGCGTCGAGCTTGAGGTCAGTCCCAGCTTCAACCCGATGGTCGAGTGGACACGACGCGGACCTGGATCCTTCGCCGGCGGCCCGCCACAGCAACGCGTGACTGACGACGCCGTCGTGCTAGGAGGGCACAGCAATGAGCCCCGGCGAAGTGTCGCTATGGGGTCTACGTTCCGTGCGCCGCCAGATGTTGGGCTTCCCGAGCCCTGGAGAAGACGAACCTCACAGCCGCGAGGTACTGCGGGCAGACTGGTGCTTCGTCGGCGCGCTGTTCCCGGACGACGAGACCGAGTTCGACGTGGTGACCTTGGATGTCACCGGCCTCCATGCGTTCGCCAAGCTGCCTTCGGTGCGCACCGAGTTGCCCGAAACCGGTATGACGCCGATGCAGTGGGTCTACGACCCGCCGGACGCTGCGGAGGGGGGTGTGTCGACTCCCGGAGCCGGGAAGGTGCGGTTCGAGCCGCTGGCGTCAATCCCGACGCTCGGTGGACCGGACATCGTCCTCACGACGGGTACACGCCTCAAGCTGGCGTTCGACCACGCGCTTCCGTTGTCCACGATGGTGTCCACCGTCGCGATACCGATCGCAACGGTGCTCACGATCCTCAACGGGGCCGAGTGCCGCGTCCGCCAGCTAAACCTGTCGGTCCCGCGCGGAGGCTCCGCAGACGTGTACGGCCGCGTGGTCGACGGGTCCGCGCCTCGCGATTCCGCCGAGGAGTCTCTCCTCACACTCGAAGGTGCTGGTGGCGCCGACTTCATCGGCCGGTGGCTTGAACTCTCGCAGCGGGTATCGCCGGTGCCGCAGATTCTTGCGGCGTCCTGCGCCGGGGAGTTCCAGACCGTGGAGACCGAAGCGCTGAGCCTGTGCACCGCCGCGGAGAATCTCCATCGGCGGCTGTATCCGGACGTACGTCGATGGACGGCGGAGACGGTCGACGAGGCCACGGCCGGGTTGAAGGACGCCGACATTCCCGATGAGGTGCGTCAGGCGCTGACGCAGGCAATCGGTCAGTACCTCTACGAGCCATCGTTTCCCATCCGCATCGAGACCTTGGCGAGCCGGGCGGCCGAGGCTGTTCCGGAGTGCGTTGGCCGGATCAACCGTTGGAAGCGTGCGGTGACTGATCAGCGGAACACTCTCGCGCATGGACTGCGTTCGGAGGAGGAGAATCCCGACCTCGCCGAGATGCACTACATCACGCGGTCACTGCGGTGGGTTCTCACGGTGTGCCTGCTGCTGGAGGCGGGTGTTCCATCGGAGCGTTTGGCCGACGCGGTGCGTGCGAACAGCCGTTTCGAGCGCGATGCGAGGAACTGGCGAAGCATATGGCCGAAGGTGTTCGAAAAGGAGTAGATGGCTCTCCGCCGAGCGGTGCGAGCGCCAGAGCCGTGTGGTTCGACGTCTGCCCGGCACCGGCCGCTTCCAAACAGGAGGCTGTGACCCCGCGCCGCGTCTTCGCCGGTTGCCGCCAGCTCCCAGGACGGCGTGGTGCACCATAGTCACGTGGCATCAGCTGACTCCAAGTACAACGGAGACGGGACCCTGGTCAGCATCGGCTACGAGGGGAAGACCGTCGGCGACCTCGTTGCTCAACTACTCGGCCAGGACGTGCGAGTGCTCGTGGACGTGCGCCTGACACCGCTTAGTCGCAAGCCAGGCCTGTCGAAGACGAAGCTCGCCGCGGCCCTGCGCGCCGCCGGGATTGAGTACGTCCATCACCGCGCCCTGGGCAACCCGAAGGACAACCGCGCGGGGTTCCGCGCCGGCGAACCCGAGTCCTTGGCACGGTACCGCGAGGTCCTCGACACCACTGACGCAAGCGATGCGCTCGCGCACGTGTGCGAGCTCCTGGACGGCGGAGCGGTGGCGCTGCTGTGCTTCGAGCACGACCACGCCGAGTGCCACCGGAACATAGTCGTGGACCGAGTGTTGGAGACTCGTCCGAACGCGGCTGTGGTGCACGTCTAGAACAAGGCGTTCTCGAACTTCGGGTACCAAGTGCCCAGCACGGAGAAGCTGCGCCGGTAACGGTTCTGGTTGCCGACGTAGAAGTGGATGTCCTTCTCGGGGGCGAGCATGTCGTCACGCCACCGCTTCAACATCGCCTCGCGAGCACCAGCGTCCCCGTATTCGGTTCGCCACCGCCGACCGGCCTGCCCGACCTCCCAGTCCAAGTTCTTCTGGTCGTGCCCCGGGCACCTCGCGGCGGCGCAACGGTACTTGTATCGGACCGCGAACGGGGCGGGCTCCAGCGGCTCGATCGACGTCCCGAACAGGTCGGGTTCAGACGCCTGGTTCACCTTCGCCTGTTCAGCCGGCGTCCACGGGTCACCGTCGACCACAGACGTCTCGATGTCGGTCGGTTTGATCAGCCCGAGCGACGGCGACGGTGTCGCCATGCCGCCTTTAGGGTTCTGTGCGAGGAGGTCGCACATCGTGGTCTCGCCGATGAGGGATTTGAGCTTGGTGCGGCGCAGTAGCCAGTTCTTCTTCGAGTCGAGGCGCTCGAAGTGCACCATCTCGTCCTGGCGCGGCCGGAACGACTCGGGACGGTTGTCATTGGCTTGGTGGTAGGTGCCGTTGATCCGGATGATCTCGTGCTTCTTGAACTGGCTATCGAAATCGGCGTTGCGGAACTTCACTGGGTAGAGCCGGATCCATTCGGGGCGGCCGCGGTCGAGGCGGACGCCGGCCACGCACACGGTCTCTCCGTAGGTCTCGCTGGGGTTGGGGTAGGTCTTGACCGTGATCATGACCTCGGCGGTCTCCTCGCCGAGTCGCGGAGACCTCGGGTCCACAGCGCGGTTCTTGGCGGCGTCATCGGCTCCCATCTCGGCAGCGTATCCATGCTGGGCGTCGGAACCGCTCATAGCGGAGCGCCGGCCCCGCGACACGCACGCATCGTGAGCTTTCAGTTGTGACCGCTGCGGCAACCTACTCTCATTCCTGCAGGACGTCGAGTATGGAGGCAGCAGGGTATGGGTTCGATCCACGAGGTGATGGAGGCGTTCCGCGAAGCGCCGTCGAACTCGGAACGCGGGACCAAGTTCGAGAAGCTCATGGTGCGCTACTTCGACCTCGATCCGCTGCTGTCGCAGCAGTACGACGCGGTGTGGCGGTGGATCGACTGGCCTGGCCGTAAAGGCAAGCCCGACACCGGAATCGACCTCGTCGCCCGCGAGCGCGACAGCGGTGAGTACACGGCGGTCCAGTGCAAGTTCTACGAGCCGACGCACCAGCTCCGCAAGGAGGACATCGATTCGTTCTTCACCGCCTCGGGCAAGAACCCGTTCACGAACCGAATCATCATCTCCACCACCGACCGGTGGGGAAAGAACGCTGAGGACGCTCTCGAGGATCAGACCATCCCGGTGCAGCGGATCGGCCTGGCGGAGATCGCTGACTCGCCGATCGACTGGGACATCGCCTGGGTAGACGGCGACCTACAGATCGACGTCTTTGAGGCGACCCGTCACGAGCCGCGCCTGCATCAAGCCACCGCGATCGAGAAGGTGTTCGCGGGGTTCGCCGCCGGCAACGACCGCGGAAAGCTGATCATGGCGTGCGGCACCGGCAAGACGTTCACCGCGCTCAAGATCGCCGAGCGCACCGCAACCGAGAACGGTGGTAGCGCAGGGATTCTGTTCGCGGTTCCGTCGATCTCGCTGCTGAGTCAGACGCTGCGGGAGTGGACGGCGCAGACGCAGCTGGACCTGCGTGCGTTCGCTGTCTGCTCGGACACGAAGGTGTCCCGCGCGGCGGAGGACATCAACACCTACGACGTGGCGATCCCAGTGACCACGAACGCGGCGACGCTGGTACACGAGATGGAGCATCGCAAGCGTGCCAAGGGCCTGACGGTGGTGTTCACGACCTACCAGTCGCTGCCGGTCATTGCGGATGCGCAGAAGTTGGGTGTAGCGCCGTTCGATCTGGTGATCTTCGACGAGGCGCACCGCACCACCGGCGTCACGCTGGAGGGGGTCGACGAGTCGAACTTCGTGCGGGTCCACGACGCGGACTATCTGCATGCGACCCGCCGCCTCTACATGACGGCGACGCCGCGGATCTACGACGAGACCGTGAAGGCGAAGGCTGACGAGCATTCCGCCGAGATCACCTCGATGGACGACGAGACGAAGTACGGCCCTGAGTTCCATCGCCTGTCGTTCGGTGAGGCCGTGGAGCGGGGCTTGCTCACCGACTACAAGGTCCTCGTGCTCACCGTGGACGAGGAGATGGTCGCCGCGCCGTTGCAGGCCCGGCTCGCCGGCCCCGACGGAGACCTGCGCCTCGACGATGCGACGAAGATCGTCGGCGCCTGGAACGGTCTAGCCAAACGTGCCGGCAAGACCCCGGACGGTCAAGGATTCGCGCCGGGTGAGGTACCGATGCGCCGGGCGGTCGCCTTCGCGAAGGACATCGCTGCGTCCAAGAAGGTGGCGGAACTCTTCCCCCGAGTCGTGGAGACCTACCGCGAGATGCTTACCGACAGCATCGCCGACGGCCACGATGTGAACACCACCAACCTCGATCTCGCCGTGCAGGTCCACCACGTCGACGGCACCTACAACGCGCTGGAGCGTAACCGCGAACTTAAGTGGCTCAAGGCGCCTTTGCCCGAGAACGAATGCCGCATCCTGTCCAACGCCCGGTGCCTGTCGGAGGGTGTCGACGTCCCCGCCCTGGATGCGGTGATGTTCCTACACCCCCGCAATAGCGTTGTGGACGTGGTGCAGTCGGTAGGTCGGGTGATGCGCAGAGCCGAGGGCAAGGACTACGGATACATCATCCTGCCGGTCGCGGTCCCGGCTGGCGTCTCACCGTCACAGGCACTGTCGGACAATCGCCGATTCAAGGTGGTGTGGCAGGTCCTCAATGCTCTGCGCGCTCACGATGACCGGTTCAACGCGATGGTCAACTCGATCGCGCTGAACACCTCGTCGGAACTGCAAGCCACCGGAAAGGGTTCCGATCAACTTCTCGGTGGGCACATCGGCCCGACGGCGGAGAACCCGGAGAGCATCGGCAACGGTGAGAGCACCGGCTCCACCGGCGGTGGCGACACCGATTCGGACCCTGCTGCCGGAGTTGCGGACGGGGACGGATTCGACAGTGGGCGGCTGGCGTCGCAGATGGCGTTGTTCTCGCTGTCGGAGTGGCAGGAGGCGATCTACACCCGCATCGTCGACAAGGTCGGTACCCGCACCTATTGGGAGGACTGGGCCAAGGACGTCGCGGACATTGCCGCGGCTCTCATCGCGCGGATCAGAGTACTGATCGACGGCGCCGACCCGGCGGTGACCGAGGCGTTCGCGAAGTTCCACAAGGGGTTGCAGGACAACCTCAACGACTCCATCACCCGTGACGATGCAATCTCGATGCTCGCGCAGCATCTGATCACGGCACCGGTATTCGACGCCCTCTTCGCCGGCCACGAGTTCGCGGCCCACAACCCGGTGTCGAAGACGATGCAGGCGATGGTCGACCAGCTCGGCGGGGCAGGTTTGGAAGCCGAGACCGAGCACCTCCAGGGCTTCTACGACTCGGTGCGAATCCGCGCCTCAGAGGTCACCACCGCCGACGGCAAGCAGCAGGTGATTGCCGAACTCTACGAGAAGTTCTTCAAAGTCGGGTTCGCGAAACAGGCTGAGGCACTGGGCATCGTGTACACGCCGGTCGAGATCGTCGACTTCATCCTCCGCGCCGCCGACCACGCCTCCCGCGAAGCCTTCGGCCGCGGACTCACCGACAATGCCGTACACGTCCTCGACCCCTTCGCCGGCACCGGCACGTTCATCACCCGGCTCATGCAATCCGGTCTGGTGCGCTCAGAAGACCTGGCTCGCAAGTACGCAAGCGAGTTGCACGCCAACGAAATAATGCTGCTCGCGTACTACATCGCCGCAGTGAACATCGAGACCACCTACCACGCACTGGCGAATACCGAGTACAGCCCGTTCGAGGGGATCGTCCTGACGGACACGTTCCAGATGACCGAAGACGACGACTCAATGGACACAGAGATGTTCCCGCAGAACAACTCTCGGATCATCAAGCAGCTCGCCGCGCCGATCCACATCATCGTCGGGAACCCGCCCTACTCGGGAGGCCAGGAGTCGGCGAACGACCTCAACGCCAACCTCAAGTACCCGACCTTGGACAAGAGAATCGTCGATACATATGCGAAGAGGTCAACCGCAACCTTGAAGAACAGCCTCTACAACTCCTACTTAAGGGCGTTCCGATGGGCCGCTGACCGCGTTGGGGACCGCGGTGTCGTCGCGTATGTCTCCAACGGAAACTGGATTGAAGGCAACACTGCCGACGGCGTCCGCCTGTCCCTGGCCGACGAGTACAGCCGGATCTACGTCTACAACCTGCGCGGTAACCAGCGCACCGCGGGCGAACTCTCCCACAAGGAGGGCGGCAAGGTGTTCGGGTCTGGTAGTCGAAACACCGTGGCCATCTTTATCGGAGTAAAGAACCCCTCTCACGCCGGCCCGTGCGAGATCCTCTACCGCGACATCGGCGACGGTCTCACGCGCGAGTCCAAGCTGGACATCGTCGCGGGTGCTGACCTCGAATCCGTTCAGTGGCAGACAATCACACCCAACACCCACGATGACTGGATCAACCAACGCAGCGGCAGCTTCGCCACTTGGCCGGTACTCGGCGATCGACAACAAGCGCTGACCGTGTTCGCCACACATTCTGGCGGCCTCAAGACAAACCGAGATGCATGGTGCTACGGCTTCTCCGCGCGGACCGTCTGCGAGCAGATGAAGCGGACGATTGCCTTCTACGAAATGCAGCGCGAGAGCTATAACGCCGCAACTACTTCCGCGACACCCGCCGAACGTAAGAAACTTGTGGCTCTTCTGACATAGTTGTGGGTTCGTGACCAGGGGTTTTGGGGCGCAACGCCGTGTCCTGCTTACGTTTTGGACTGCAATCGGGTTCAAGACGGAAGGGGTGTACGGCGTTGCGCAAATCCAGGGTATTCGCGACGGTCCTCGGTGGCCAGGACATGGTCATCGACGACGTGATGATCGAGACCGAGACTTCGCGCGGCAAGCGGCCGGTGACCAGCGAAGCGCTGGTGTTTGCGGTGCGGCCCAAGGCAAACCAGGCCAGCCGGTGCTCGCGGTGCCAGAAACGCTGTCCGGGCTATGACGGCGGGGACGCGATCAGGCGCTGGCGCAGCCTGGATCTGGGGACGACGAAGGCCTATCTGCAGGCCGCCGCACCGCGGGTAGCCTGCCCCGAGCATGGAGTGGTGGTGGCGCATGTGCCCTGGGCGCGGCCCGGCGCCCGCCACACCTGGGCGTTTGAGGACACAGCCGCGTGGCTGAGCGCGCATGCCGCCATCAGTGTGGTCGCGGTGTTTTTGCGGGTGGCCTGGCGCACCATCGCCGCGATCGTGGGCCGGGTGGTCGCCGATGGCCGCGACACCAACGACCTGCTCGTCGGACTGACCCGCATCGGCATCGACGAGATCGCCTACCGCAAAGGCCACCGCTACTTGACGTGCGTGATCGACCACACGACAGGCAGGTTGGTGTGGGCCGCCGAAGGCCGCAACAAAGACACCCTGGGCCGGTTCTTCGACCAGCTCGGCGCCGAACGTGCCGCGGCGTTGACTCACGTCAGCTGTGATGGGGCGGAATGGATTCACGCCGTGCTGCGGGACCGGGCCCCGGCCGCGGTGATCTGCCTGGATCCGTTTCATGTCGTGGCCTGGGCGCTCAAGGCCCTCGACAAGGTGCGGGTGCGTACCATGGCCCGCGCCGGCGTCCGCGACCGGCATGCGATGTGGGCGGTGCGCAAGAACCCGGCCGACTTGACCGGTGAGCAACGCACCAGCCTGGCCGCAATCACGGCTACCAACGCCACGCTGTATCGGGCGTATTTGCTCAAAGAGCAACTCCGCGAAGTCTTCCGGGTCAAAGGGCGCGACGGCCGTCGTCTGCTGGCCGGTTGGCTGTCCTGGGCGTCGCACTCGCGCATCCCGGAGTTCGTCGCCGTAGCCCGCACCGTCCGCCGTCACAAGGAGCTCATCGGCAACACCCTCGACCACCAACTGTCGAATGCCCGCTCGGAAGCCACCAATACCCACCTGCGGGCCTTGACCAAGCGTGCGTACGGGTTTCACAGCCCTGAGGCGCTGATCGGCATGGCCATGCTCACCCGCGGCGGCCTGTGCCCCGCACTACCCGGCCGAGCAGCATGAAACCCGACCCACGGAAACGTCAGGAGATCCGCGCGGACCATGACCAAAGCTGGTGTCCGCGACCGGCACGCGATGTGGGCAACCCGCAAAAACCCGGCCGATTTGACCGGCGAGCAACGCAGCAGCCTCGCAGCGATCGCCGACACCAACCGCGCTCTCTACCGGGCGTATCTGCTCAAAGAGCAACTCCGCGAAGTGTTTCGAGTCAAAGGCCGCGCCGGACACCAACTGCTGGCCGGCTGGTTGTCGTGGGCAAGCCACTCGCGCATCCCCGAGTTCGTCGCCCTGGCCCGCACCATCCGCCGCTACCGCGATCTGATCGCCAACACCCTTGACCATGGGCTCTCGAATGCCCTCTCCGAAGCCACCAATACCCACCTGCGAGCACTGACCAAACGTGCCTACGGGTTTCATAGCCCTGACGCGCTCATCGCCATGGCGCTGCTCACCCGAGGCGGCCTGTGCCCCTCTCTACCCGGACGGGCAGCATGAAACCCCGCCCACGGAAACGTCAGTAGATTCAAACTTGTTGACTCAATGACGTTTTCTCAGTAATTTCCGCGTTGGAGAGTCGATAGTACGATCGCGGCGGCAACAACTGCGCCAATCCTGGTTGGACACAGGCGGATTCGACGGAGGCAGCGCCAACGCTGTTTGAGTTCGGCGTTGGCGCGTTCACCGATGGCACGCGCCGCGGTGAGCAGCATGTTGTAGCTCTGATTCTCCACGGCCAGGCCGCGGCCCTTGACCGGAGTGTGCACCCCGATCCCCGCTCCTTCGTAGCCCTTGTCGGCCAGCGTCGGCACCCCGTCGGCCGCGGACTTGTACAGCGCGCCCAGGCAGTGCGCGCGGGCGGCGGTGATGTCGTGCACGCTGCCCGGCTCGGCCTCGCTCGACCACACCGGGAACCCGCCCGGGTCGGCCAGTATCTGCACATTGCCGCCCTGGGTTTTGTGCTTGCCCGAATACCACCGGTGATGGCCGGCCTCGTTGCGCTCGTCCACCCGGTCGATGGCGATCAGCGTCCCGTCCAGCGTCACGTGCGACCACTGTTCGGCCTTGGCCCGGTCGAGCACTTCGTGCAGGTCAGGAGCTTGTTCGGCGATCACGTCGATCGCCTCGTGCAGATAGCGGTAGCTGGTGGAGATCGGCAGCCCAGCCTCCATCGCCAACAACCGGATCGGGGCGTCGTCGCGGAACCACCGCAGCACCAGCTTGGCCTGCGTGCGCACCGTACCCGACCGCCGCCCGGCCCGCGTTCTGATCTCGCGCCGGTGAACGTGCAGCAGCGCGGTCACATGCAGCAGGGTTTCCTCCGGCACGTCGCAGATGGCAGAGTAGGTGAACACGTGGGGTCCTTTGCAGCGGAGCGGGTTTCCTCGTCGAAACCGAATCCTTGAGCAAGGACCCCACGCCCAGCCACTACGACACGCCGAAAACTCCAGTCACACCAGACTCACGAGCCCCAAGTGAGAAAACCTCAATTACGGACCCCGACGCAACCCAGATCGCCTGGAGCAGTGGCCTGAAGGATCAACTTTTACGCGACGCCCACATTAGTTTTGATGCCGATCGCGTGATCCTAGGCTCGTATCGGCCGTTCCAGACGCAGCACGTGTACTTCGATAGCCAGCTGAACGAACGTCGAGGGAAGCTCCCATCGATGTTCCCGACACCGAATCAAAGCAACACCGGGATCCTTGTTCTCGCGCCACGCGACGGAACTACATTCGCAACCCTGATGACCGGACTTGTCCCAGACCTCTCGTTCTTTACGTACACGGCTCAATTCTTCCCTCGCTGGTCCTACGAGAAGGTTCACCCCGACGACGGCACCCTCGCGCTCGATGCCGGAGAGTCCGGCGATTTCGACGTGCACGGCTACCGCAGGGTTGACAACATCACCGACGGCATCCTCCGCCTCTACCGGGAGGCGGTCGGCGACCAGGTCACCAAAGACGACATCTTCTTCTACGTCTACGGTCTCCTCCACGACCCGGCCTACCGCGAGACGTACGCGGCGGATCTGAAGAAGATGCTGCCGCACATTCCGACTCCGGAAACGAGGGAGCGGTTCGAGCAACTTTCATCAGCTGGCCAAGCCCTGTCGGACCTCCACGTCGGGTACGAAGACGTTGAGCCGTATCCGGTTGACGTGCAGTTGAAGGCTGGTGCCGACCCGTCCGACCGCGAGACCTGGCGGGTGACGAAACTGAAGTGGGCCAAGAAGAAGGACCCTGAGACCGGCAAGAACGTCGATGACCACACGAAGCTGATCTACAACCCGAAGGTCACGATCACCGGCATCCCCGAGGACGCCGAGAGGTACATGCTCGGCTCCCGGTCGGCTTTGGCCTGGATCATTGACCGGTACCAGGTCAAGATCGACAAGCCGTCGGGCATCAAGAACGACCCCAACGATTGGTGCGACGAGCACGACGACCCGCGGTACATCGTTGATCTGGTCGCCAAGGTCACGACCGTCGCTGTGGAGACGATGAAGATCGTCGACGGGCTCGCCGAAAGCGCATAGGACCCGACTGCTGGGGCTACGTGTCGGACTCCGACTCGTTGTCGGTCCACCGCGATAGCTTCCAGCGATGGTGACCTACATGTTGAGCGAGTCCGCCGACGGCTGGGTGCTCTACGACGACGAGGGCAGAACCACGGTCTTGCGGGGCAGTCTCGATACCGTGCTGCTCGACGCAGCGAAAGCGATGCGCGAGAGAGGTGATCCCGTACACGGCGGGTGGACCGTAGTGCAGGACACCGAAGTGCAGACACTGCGGTTCTTCCCGAGGTAGGGCGCGGGCTTTCACCCGCGCAGGAGATTCACGCCACCATACGTCCGCGACCGCGGCGACTTTTCGAACGCGTCCAAGACGCGGGCTGTGAAAGCCGGCACCTTCGCCGACTGAGCTATCCCCAATTTTCTAGGGGCGTCGCTAAAGACCTCATCTGGGTGCCACTTTGGATGGGAATCTAGTTCCCCACTCGAAAGGCTCAGCAATGTCCATCCCCAAATGGCTCCAGATCGGCCACGACCAGGTGTTCGCCCTCGGCGCGTTCCTGGTATCCGAAGTAACGCCCATGATCGACTTCGACAAGTCATCCGGCGAAAACCGCGTACAGGCCAGAGATCGCGATACCGGCTTGCCGATGTGGCAGGTCGAGGTGCTTGACGGTGATCCGGCGGCGCCGAAGCGCAGCCGAACGGTGACGATCAAGTTCGCATCACCAACGCAGCCGTCTGCGCCCGCCAATTCCAGCGGGACACCCTTTACCCCAGTGGTTTTCGAGGGGCTCATGGCACTGCCATACGTCGAGAAGTCGGGCGACTTCTCCCGGATCGCCTGGTCCTTTCGAGCCTCCGACATGAGAGCACCGGGCAAGCCATCCGCGGGCACAACGGCCAGCCGGGAATCGGCATGAATCCCGATCCGTACGCACAGCTCGATCCCGACACCGCTTTCCGGCTCGATCACGTCTTGAATTTCCTCACCACTCTCGGCCTGTGGGTGGCGATCCTCGTAGGAGTCAGCGCCGCGACCCTCATCTCCTGGCGGCTGCACTCACCCGAGACGTTCGAAGAACGGTTCGCAACACCGGCCCGACTGCTGCGCTGGCGACTATGGGCTTACGCCTCCTGGCACAGGCTCTGCAAGCGCTGCGGCTTGTCCGCCTCCGAGCAGGTCACTCGCCGCAACAAAGAAGGCCGGCAGGTCACCTCCACCCGTTGGTTTCATCCAAAGCTGCTGGGAACAGACGTATTTCACACCACCCTGCGCCTCACAGTACGAGCACGGATGGGACAGACGGTGGAAGACCTGGAGCGGGCCGTCCCTGCGATCCGCGACGCTGCTGGCGCACATTCGGCGCGGACGGTTGTCGTCTCGCCCGGGACGCTGCGCGTCGAGCTGGTCATGCGGGAGCAGTTGTCGACGATAGGTCACGCAGCGCCGCCAACAGCGGTCGCAACAACACGAGTCGCGCTCGGGCGACGCGAGGACGGTTCCGCCTGGACCCTCCCCTTGCGCGGACGACACACCCTCACCGTGGGCTGCTCGGGCGCGGGCAAAGGCTCCATCTTCTGGGGCATCGCCTGCGAACTCGGCCCGGCCGTCGCCGCCGGAGTGGTTCATCTCATCGGAATTGACCTGAAGTACGGCATCGAATTGTCAGTCGGTGCAGGGTTATTCACCAAGATCGCCACCACCGAGGCCGACGCCGCGGAAACCCTTGCCGGGCTGGAGAAGCTGATGAACAAGCGCGGCCACGAGATGGCGGGCCGAACGCGCGAGCACCGTCCGACCAATGCCTCACCCCTCGTTGTGCTGCTGATCGACGAGCTGGCCGGAGTGACCGCGTACAAGAGCGACCCGACCCTGCGTAAGGAAGCCGCCGCCTCGTTGTCACGGATCCTCACCAAAGGTCGAGCGCTGGGAATCGTGGTGGCCGCGTTCCTGCAGGACCCTCGCAAAGAGGTCCTGCCGATGCGAGGGCTGTTTACCCAGACCATCGCGCTTCGACTGCGATCCCGCGAGGAAGTCACGATGGTCCTTGGCGACGGGATGGCCGACAGAGCGCCAGCGCACCGAATAAACCCCGACAGACCCGGCACCGGCTACGTCATCGCCGAGGACAGCCACACGACCAAGGTCCGATCCGACTTCTGGTCCGACGATCAAATCCGCGCCACGGCGAAGCAATACGCAAGATCGAGGTTGGCCGGTGGGCAGAGCAGTGAATAACGGGTTCGACTCAATCCAAGCAGCGAGGTGATGCCATGGTGATTCACGGTCTTCGGGAAGCGCTTGTGTCCACCGGGAGCTTTCCTGAGCTGCTGACCGCAGATCAGGTGTCGGCGCTCCTTGGCGTCTCTGCCGCGACACTCAACCGGTGGGCCGCTCTCCGCGAGACGACGGGCGAGCAGATTGGGCCGCCCTGCTACACCCTGTCGGAGCGGGTACGCCGCTGGGATGGGGCCGAAGTCCGGTCCTGGCTCAAGCAGGTGCGCCGGTAATGGCCGGCAACACGCCACGCGGCATCCGGAAACGCCTCAACGCCGCCGGTGAGCCCCGCTACCAAGTCCGCTACCTGATCCGCGATCCCGACGCACCGTCTGGCTGGGTCGAGACGTCCGCGACGTTCCCCACCCTCCGCGAGGCGAAAGCGTTCAAGTCCGAGCGCGACAACGAGGCCGCGCTCGGCGCCCGTCGGTTCGATCCCCGTCTGGGCCGCACACCCCTGAGCCGGATATGGACGCAGTTCTCGGAGTTCAAGAAGCCGAGCCGTGTCGCCAAAGACCTGGAGCGGCTACACGCAGCACTGGGAACTGCGCATCAAGCCACGCCTTGGCCACGTGCCGGTCGACGAGATCACCCGCACCGACGTCCAGGCGTTCGTTGACGGCCTGACGGTCGGCCCGTGGGCGAAGATGTCCACGCTGCGCCTGCTGCGGTCGATCCTCGACGTCGCGCACCAAGACGGCCGCATCCACCGCAACCCCGCTCTCGGTGTCTCAGCGGGCCGCATTCCCGAGCGGGAACGTCACCGCTACCTGACCGCGCAGGAAGTCCAAACGCTTGCCACGGCGTGCGGCGACCAGGGCGACGTCGTGACGATCCTCGCCTACACCGGCCTGCGCTGGTCCGAACTCGTCGGTCTCCGCGTCAAGGACATCGATCTCAGCGCCCGTCGCCTCTACGTCCGTCGCGCAGCACCCGAAGTAGAAGGCCACATCGTCATCGGACCGCCCAAGACCCGAGCCGGGATCAGAACCGCCCCGCTCCCCCAAGTCGTCGTCGACATCTTCAAGGCGCGCATCACCGGCCGGGAACCCGACGATCCAGCCGTCACCTCACCCAACGGAAAACTGTTGCGATCCAACAACTGGCGCCGGCACACGCATTGGAACCAAGTCCTCAAGAAAACGAACCTGGCATCGCTGACCATTCACGAGCTACGCCACACCTATGCCAGCCTGGCGCAAGTCCGGCGCCGACCTTCGCTACGTGCAGAAGACCATGGGCCACTCAACACCAACCATCACCGCCAACATCTACAGCGACCTCTACGCCGACGAGCTGGACCAGGTCGCAACCAACCTCGACCAGCTTCACGCGACGGAGATTCAACCACCGAAGACCGGACAGAAACCGGACGAATCAAACCAACAACCGAGTGCATAATCCGTGTCTATGCAGGTAGAACGTGGTGGCCAGGGCCGGGATCGAACCGGCGACCTTCCGCTTTTCAGGCGGACGCTCATACCGACTGAGCTACCTGGCCGGAAGGCATCATGTGCCTTGCACGACGGCGACCCTGACGGGACTCGAACCCGCGACCTCCGCCGTGACAGGGCGGCGCGCTAACCAACTGCGCCACAGGGCCTAGCTGTACCAACTGCTCCGCGTTGCCGCGTCGCGTACCCCCAACGGGATTCGAACCCGTGCTACCGCCGTGAAAGGGCGGCGTCCTAGGCCACTAGACGATGGGGGCCAGAACCGAATCACTCCGGGGTACTCGCAACAAAGGCTACGTTGGGAGCCAAGCCAGCTTAGGGCACCGTGGACCTAATCCTCAAACGAGCACGATTGCGCAACCAGTATCCTATGCCTCGCGCCCCTATAGCTCAGTTGGTAGAGCTACGGACTTTTAATCCGCAGGTCCTAGGTTCGAGTCCTAGTGGGGGCACCAGGTGAACGTCCAAGTCAGGGCGTTTCCGAGCGTTTGCGACACCGGCCGCGCCGATCCGTCAAGGCCGCCGCGTCAGCACCGTGTCAGCGAGTGACCGGTACCGCGCCCTGTATCGCGCGCGTCAGCAACCTTTGAGCCGTCGTGGGGCACGACGTGCCGCAACCAGGCCGGAGCTTGGCGGCTAGCGAGGAGTCCCGTACTGCTCCGCTCCCGGCGGTGCTGCTGATAGCTTCCCAGCGTGGACCCAACGAGCCCGTTCCCGGATGAAGACGCTGTCGACGTAGCAGGCGAGGTCCGTGAGGTCACCACTGATGGTTGGCCGAGCGGCTACATTTACGGCGCTACTCGATACGCCGACGTAATCCTCAAGGAATCGTTTAGCGCGCGATTCGCGGACCTCGTCACGGCGCTTGATCAGTTTCACCCCACGTTGGATGAGCTTCGGGCGGGTGGCGGTGGACGCACAGTGTTCGTGAAGCGTTTCGACGACTCTCTGGCGGCGATGACGCTAGGCGGCCAGAAAATCTGGGGTAAGCAGAACGTCACGATTGTCAAGCATGTCGAGCTGGACGGCACCACGCTCCAAACCAGCCGCACGCACAGCCACGAGATCGACATGTTCGGCAAGGGCACCATTGAGCAGCCGCTCCCCGGCATCGCCGTAGAAATGGAGTGGAACAACAAAGATCCCTTCTATGACCGCGACCTCAACAACTTCCAAGCGCTTCATCGCGAGGGGGCAATCGCCATCGGGGTAATCGTCACCCGAGGACCGAATCTCCAAGCGCTCATCTATCCCACGATCAAGAGCAGGGACCGAAACAAGAAGTACGGTCAAGCGTCTACGCACTGGGACAAGCTCATCCCCAAGGTGAACCTAGGCGGTGGCGGCGAGTGTCCGCTTCTGTTGGTGGGAATCGAGCCAGCGCGTATCACCGGTATCGGCTTGGCCCAGAAAGTGAAGAAGCTACTAGGGGACGCTGACGATCTGCGTGCGCACTGGCGGGACAAAGGTTACGAGCGGCTGAGAGACGCCAAGCCGCTCATCGACAAGATGAAGGCAGAGGCCGACGACCTTATGCCCCCGTTAGCCGACGTAACGGTCTAGGTCGCGCCTTGGGATCAGGTGGAACACACCGACGGGTAGCGGCGTCCAACGACTTATGGACTCGATGCCCTACGATGCTGACCAAAGATCTATTTTGTTCGATGAAGATCTAATTTGTTCGCTTAAGGGAGGCGATGTGACACTGGTCAGTTCCTTCGACGATGTAACCCGGCAGCGCGCAACACCGCTACGCGAAGCTGCTGAACCAACACTGCTACCCACCACGGACGGCGGCTGGAAAACGCTATTAGCCGATCCGCCTTGGAGGTTTACGAACAGAACCGGCAAGGTCGCACCGGAACATCGCCGTCTTGACCGCTACTCCACCTTGGACGTTGACGCGATCTGCAGCATTCCGGTTTCGGACGTTATAGCGCGGGATTCCCATCTGTACCTTTGGGTTCCGAATGCTTTACTCCCCGAAGGACTTCGGGTGATGGAGGCGTGGGGTTATCGCTATGTGTCCAATGTGGTTTGGGCGAAGCGGCGTAAGGACGGCGGACCCGATGGCCGAGGCGTCGGTTTCTACTTTCGCAACGTAACGGAGGTCATCCTCTTTGGTGTCCGTGGCAGCATGCGAACGTTGCCGCCCGCACGGAGCCAGGTCAACATGATCGAGACGCGGAAACGCGAGCACTCCCGGAAGCCCGACGAACAATACGCATTTATCGAGGCGTGCTCCCCCGGCCCGTACCTAGAACTGTTTGCTCGCCGCCCGCAACCCGGCTGGACGGTATGGGGCGATGAGGCAGCCGAAGGCATAACGCCGCGCGGTCGTGTGCACAAGGGGTACGCGGGTGGCGCAATTGAAGTTCCGCGCGTCACAAAACATGTGCGCCTAGACCCCGCCACTGCGGCCAGGGTCGGCAAGGAGCTCCGCATCCGCTACGAGTCTGGCGAAAGCATTCGCCAGATTGTCGCTGAGACCGGCTACGGAATCACACGAGTACGCGGGCTTCTAGAGAAGGCAGGTACGACCTTCCGCACAAGGGGTGCAAGGTTCCACCACGTTATCCGCGGCGACCACTCCGCGACCGACCTCCGGTGCCGATAGTTCGTCCTCGTTGATGTAGTCCGCGTAGGTCGACAGCGTCAGCACGAAACTAGAGTGGCCGAGCCATTTGGACACCTGCATGTAGTGCTCACCCACGCTCAAGTTCATGGTGGCGAAGGTGTGTCGAAAGTCGAGGAGGTTGTCCCTCTCCGCTTTTCGGAACCCGTCGATGCTGACGGCGTCCACGCCCGGCGCTCCGCCGTTGGCCTGGACCTTCATCCACGCCCCATGAACGAGGCGTTTATCGATCTCGAACGACTTCACCTTCGGCTTTGATCCAACCATCAGCTCCTACCCATACGGGGTGACCTCAGGCCGATCTGGTCCGCCCGACTCCTTCGCTCCGGCCCCACTACAGGGCCCTCACCGCTACTACGAGCCGGTCCGCCCCTGTGCCTCGCATCGGTACTCTGCCCCTTGCGGTTTCGGCCACTTGGGGTCCTCCCTTTAGCGACCCGACCCGGCACCTCGCCGGTATCGTCGGGCCGTCGGTATCGAGACGACAGGTTCTCCTGTTCCATGCCAGCGCCCGCGACAAGCTCACGCCACCTATACACCGGACGCCACCAGGGCAGCACGCAGCCAGCCCCCTGGCGTAGGGCTCGCCCCGCGGGCGGGCCTTTGTCCCGGAGATACCCACAGCCTCCGGTTTCGGCGCCGTCGTTCTACGTTTCGATGCGTCTGCAGTGGTTCACACCTGTTCGTCTTCTCGTCGCATACCTGACCCGTCGAGCGGGCCTTTTCCGCAGTCGCTTCCCACCCCGGCTCTTGACCGGCATGACACTGCGGCGGTTTGAGTTCTCCGTCTGCTCGGCGAACCCGGAGGGCCTACCTCCATCACTGGCACAGCACGCTTCGCGCTGGGATCTTCTACATCCTCATCACTTCACTTTCAGGACACACATGGGTGCCGTAGTTGTCGCAGACCAGGTGCACGTCGAGGTCAGCAGGGACCTGGGCGTCGATCTTGGCGAGGAACTTGCGGAACTCGATGGCGCGGTGACGCCGGTGCAAAGACGTGACGACCGTGCCGTCGCTGATGCCGAAGGCGGCGAACAGGCTGGTGGTGCCGTGCCGGACGTAGTCGTGGGTGCGTTTCTCGGGCATCCCGGGCATCATCGGGAACGCCGGCTGGCTGCGCGCCAGCGCCTGGATCTGGGACTTCTCGTCCACGCTGAGCACCACCGCGGCCTCGGGGGGGTCCAGGTAGAGCCCGACGATGTCATAAACCTTGTTCACGAACAGCGGGTCGTTGGACAGTTTGTACGTCTCGCTGCGATGGGGTTGCAGCTCGAAGGCTTTCCAGATCCGCCCGATCGTGGACTTGGACAGCCCGCAGCGCTGAGCCATCGATGCCCGCGACCAGTGCGTAGCGTTGGCGGGGGTCGATTCCAGGGTGGCCACCACCACGTCTTCGACCTGCTCGGCGGTGATCGAGGCGGGCCGCCCGGGCCGCGGGTCGTCGACCAGCCCGTCAAGCCGTGATCCGACGAACCGGGCCCGCCACTTTCCCACCGTGGGCTCTGACACCACACCCGTTCTCGCGTTGCCACGTGCTTGTGCGACAGGCCCTCAGCACAGCCGAGCACGATCCGCGGCCGCAACGCCAGCGCCTGCGCAGATTTCCGCCGCCGCGTCCACCGCGTCAGCGTCGTGCGCTCCTCGTCAGTCAACACCAGCCCGGCCTTCGGTCTCCCGCGTGATGCCATAGGCGAATCACCGCACACGCCAACATGTTTCGTTGTGCAGCAACGCCGGCACGTCTCGGTTACAATTATGTAACGAATTAACGGCGCAGGTCCTAGGTTCGAGTCCTAGTGTGGGCACCAAGCAAGCGCCGGCGACCCTGCCCACCGGCGGATTTCGGGGTACTCCTGGCCCATGAGAGGAATATCACGGCGCACATTCGGACAGTTCGCCGCGGGAGCAACCATGGTGGGCGCCGCCGGACTAGCGGCCGCCTGCGGCGCCAGGCAACCCGCTGGCTCCCCGTCCACATCGGCCTCGGCGCCGCCATCGGGGCGGAGTGTCGGCTTCGTGCTGTCGCACGAGCAATTCACCACCGCCCAACTCGTCGACCAAGCCCAGGTGGCCGAGCAGGCCGGATTCCGCTACCTGTGGGCCAGCGATCACCTCCAGCCATGGCAGGACAACGAAGGCCATTCGATGTTCCCCTGGATCACGCTGGCGCTGGTAGGCCAACGCACCAAGCACATCCCCTTCGGCAGCGGCGTGACATGTCCCATCTACCGCTACCACCCGACCACTGTCGCGCAGGCGTTTGCGTCACTCGCATTGCTCTATCCAAACCGCGTGTTCCTCGGCGTCGGCACCGGTGAGCGGCTCAACGAGCAAGCAGCCACCAACCAGTTCGGGCCATACCAGGAGCGCCATGACCGGTTGGTCGAAGCCGTCGCGCTGATTCGGCAGCTATGGAGTGGTCAGCGAATCTCCTATCGCGGACGCTACTTTCAGACCGATCAGCTCAAGCTCTATGACCCGCCCCCATCACCTCCGCCAATCTTCGTCGCTGCGGGCGGCCCGCAGAGTGCGCACCTGGCCGGCCAGTACGGCGACGGCTGGATCAGCGAGGCCAGCGGCATCAAAAACCCAAAACTGATCGCCGCATTCAACCAGGGCGCATACGACTCCGGCCGCGATCCCGGCAGCCTGGGCAAGCGAGCCGAAATGTTCGCCGTCGTCGGCGACCAGAACGAAATTACCCACGCCGCAGAGCTGTGGCGGTTCACCGGTGGCGCCGTCGACCAACCCAATCCCGTCGCCATCCAACAAGCAGCCCAGGCCAACCCGCTGGACAAGGTCATTCACGGCTGGACCACCGGCACCGATGCCGCCACGCATATCAAAGCCGTGCAGGCCGTTCTGGACGCCGGCGCTACGCCGTTCATGCATTTCGCCCAACGAAATCCGCTCGCCGCGATCGACTTCTACCGCACCGCGGTGCTGCCGCGCCTGCAGTAGCAAACTGGTCAGCTCAGTACGGCGTTGAGGTAGACATTGTCGGCGAAAGCCGCCGCGACTTCATCGTCGGGGTAGACGAAGCCGTTGGCGGCGTGTAGCTGCACGATTGTGCGATGCGAAACCTGCCAGCCACGCTGGGTCAGATACTCGCTGATGTGGCTGTGCTCGAAGTGGTAGACGAGATCGTTGAAGTCGATATTGAACCCGAGCTCACTCATCCCCTCGTGATGTGCCCGCCAGCGCGGGTCAGTGAAAATTCTTGTGCCGGGGACGAATTCGCAGAACAGTTGGCTGTCGACAGCGCTCAACGCGGTGACGCTGTTGAGCAGGCCATCCTGGGCCTCGGGCGGCAGGTAGACCAAGAGCCCTTCGGCGCTCCACGCCGCGGGAGCCTGCGGGTCGAACCCCGCGGCCTGAAGGGCGGTAGGCCAATCGTCGCGCAAATCAACGGCAACAGTTCGACGCTTCGGCCGCCGGCTCGGCACCGAGCTTGCTCAACGCCGAGGTTTTGAAATCGATGACGTTCCGCATGTCGACCTCGTAGACGACGGTGCCTTTCGGCCAGGGCAGCCGGTAGGTACGCGCATCCAGCCAGCCGCCAGGATGACGGCCTGGCGGATACCGTTACGCGTCGCGTCGACGAAGTGCTGGTCGTAGAACCGGGTACGGATCGCCATTCCCCGCGCCATCCGGTCCGGGTCAAACTCGGTGTCGCCGGTGACGGGAATCTCGCCGTTCACCAGCCGGGTGTAGACGTCGATGCCCACCGCGTGGACCAACGGCGCGGCAAACGGGTCGTCGATCAGCCCGGCGGCCGAGGCCAGCGCTCGTTGGGCGGCCACCATCGTCGCCGCGGCGCCGACGCTCGTCGCCAGGTCCCAGCTGTCGCTATCGGTACGCATGGACATCGGGAGTCCCATCTCGGCGTTTCGCCAACAATATAGATCGCCTAGTTAATGCAGCGAACGGCGACCTTGACATAATCGACTACTGCGCTACTGTCTGCGTATGCATGCAGGTAACGAGGACGTCCGGCTGCCGGACGACCAGGTCAGCCTGGTGGTCGAGGTCTTCCGGATGTTGGCTGACGCCACCCGCGTTCAGCTGCTGTGGTCGCTCGCGGACCGCGAAATGTCGGTCAACGAACTCGCTGAGCATGTGGGCAAACCGGCGCCGTCGGTGTCCCAGCACCTTGCCAAGTTGCGGATGGCCCGGCTGGTGCGGAACCGCCGGGAGGGGACGACGATCTTCTACAGCCTGGAAAATAACCACGTGCGGCAGCTCGTTGTCGACGCCGTGTTCAACGCCGAGCACGCCGGGCCGGGGATGCCGCGCCATCACCGCGTCGACGACGGACTTCAGGTGGTCGACCGAAAGCCGGCGCGGAAAGATAACTGAGCACAACGTGTTTCACGCAAAGGAGATGATCGACGATGACTAATCAGCACAACCATGAAGGGCCGCACTCGCACGAGCACGAACACGAACACGAACACGGCGCAGTGGCCCACGAGCACGCGCACACCGCGCACGAACACGAGCACGTCGAGCACGAGCACACGCACGCCCGCGACGACGGAACCCAGCACAGCCACGGCCACGTGCATCAGTCCGGCCTCGAAGAGCCTCACGACCACGCGCACAGCTGACCGGCAGCAGCCGTCGCCGCTGAAATTTCGGTGGCGAACAGACGTAAAGGCGATCCTCCACCGCGGGGCGGCGCCCCCTGATAGCTGCTCGCCGAAGTACGGCCCGCTGCCGTCAGACGTTGGGGCAGTAGTGCTTTGGGTTGTCGCGCTCGTCGAGCGGTGGCAAGTTGCGTGCGGGAATGCGCATCAGCGGGTCGTCGCCGGGATGCGGCCGCTGGCACGGTCCCACCGCGCACATGCGGGCCCGGCGCGGCAAGCAGCTAAACACCAGCCGGACCACGTCACCGAAGCGGGGGTGTAGCCACTCGTCGCGACGCGTCCAGGTGTAGCCCATCAGCTCGCGCACCGGCGGGTCGTAGAGTCCGACGGTCAGCCAGACGAAGAACGGCGCAAGCAGTTTGCGCTGCAGGGTCCACAGCCGGTCCGGAAGCCATTGCGCGAACGGCGGTTTCGGCAACTCGGTCGAGTTGAGCACCGCGCGTGCCGCGAAGTCGTTCTCCGACACCTCGCGGCACATGTGGTCCCAGTAGACTCCGAACTCCTCCCCGTCTGCGGGACTGGGCGCACGCTCATGCCATATATCCGGTACCACTGCACATGCTCGTCGAACAGCTGGCGCTTCTGCGCCTCGGTCAAGCCACCGCAGAACCGCTTCGCCACACGCAACGTCCCGACAAACAAGGTCGAGTGCGCCCAATAGAAGGCATCGGGGTTCAACGCGTGATAGCGCCGGCCCTGACTGTCGGTGCCCTTGATGTCCACGTGGTAGTCGCGCACCTCGGCGCCGGTCGTCGGTGCGCGGTCGCCGTCGAAGACCACGCCGCCGATCGGGTACAGCGAGCGCAGCAGCCGCGGCCAGCGTTCGCGAAAGAAGTGGAGTGCTCTTCGACAGCCGCGCCCAGTTGCGGGTGCATGTTCTGCATCGACCCGGCCCACGGACCCTGCAGCATGCCGCGCCAGTCACCGAAGTACCGCCATGTCAGCGAGTCGGGCCCCAGCGGCGGTGTGTCATACCCGAGCGGTGAAACCGGGCAACCCGCCGCGACCCGGGGCGCCGCACACGTATCTTGACTCACTGGTGAGGTTTACTGTCCGTGCCGGCCAACCTGGCTACATGTGTTGTCATTATAGACCTTAGGAGTGACGTGCCGTCCGGTCAACGACGCGGCCGCTGGTCCGGCGTCCCCGTGGAGGACCGCCAGGCGCTGCGGCGCGACGAACTCATCGCGGCCGGCGTGCAGCTGCTCGGCGGGGAGAGCGGGCCAGCAGTGACGGTGCGCGCGGTATGCCGGCAGGCCGGGCTCACCGAACGCTACTTCTACGAAAGCTTCACTGACCGTGACGAATTCGTGCGCGGCGTCTATGGCGACGTCTGCGCACGCGCCATGTCGACGTTGATGTCTGCGACCACGCCGCGCGAAGCCGTGGAGCGATTCGTCGCGTTGATGGTCGACGACCCGGTGCGGGGCCGGGTGCTGTTGCTGGCCCCGGCGGCAGAGCCGGTGCTGGTCCGCTCCGGAGCGGAGTGGATGCCCAGCTTCATCGACCTGCTGCAGCACAAGCTGACCCAAATCGGCGACCCGGTGCGCCAAAACATGATCGCCACCGGTTTGATCGGCGGGCTGACCGCGCTGTTCACCGCGTACCTGGACGGGCGGCTAGCGGCCACCCGCGGGCAGTTCATCGATTACTGCGTAGAGATGCTGCTCAGCCGTGCCGCCGCGCGTTAAGGACGCGACGAAATGCGACGCGAAATGATGTCGTCGGCCGGAGGCTTGAATGCTACCGGCATACACAGATATATTGACTGAAACCGACAGATACAGATAACCGGGAGGTGCTGTGCCGGACCCTCAAGACCTGGACCTGTTGCACGAACTCGAGCCGGTTGTCGAGAAGTACATGAATCGGCACCTGAGCGTGCACAAGGCCTGGAATCCGCACGACTACATCCCCTGGTCGGACGGCAAGAACTTCTACGCGCTGGGTGGCCAGGACTGGGAGCCGGGGCAGTCCCAGCTGTCCGACGTCGCGCAGGTGGCCATGGTCCAGAACCTGATGACCGAGGACAACCTGCCTTCGTATCACCGCGAGATCGCGATGAGCTTTGGTATGGACGGCCCGTGGGGGCAGTGGGTGAACCGCTGGACCGCCGAGGAGAACCGGCACGGGATCGCGCTGCGCGACTACCTGGTGGTGACCCGTGCGGTCGACCCGATCGAGTTGGAGAAGTTGCGTATCGAGGTGGTGAACCGGGGCTTTAGCCCGGGCCAGAATCAGCAGGGCGATTTGTTCGCCGAGAACGTGTTCGACTCCATTCTCTACGTCACGTTCCAGGAGCTGGCCACCCGCGTCTCGCACCGCAACACCGGCAAGGCGTGCAATGAGCCGATCGCCGATCAACTGCTGGCCAAAATCTCCCAAGACGAGAACCTGCACATGATCTTCTACCGCGACGTCAGCGAAGCCGGCTTGCAGATCGCGCCGAACAAGGCGATGCATGCGTTGCACCGGGTGCTGCGTAACTTCAAGATGCCTGGGTTTACCGTGCCGGAGTTCCGCCGCAAGGCGGTGGTGATCGCCGTCGGCGGCGTTTACGACCCGCGCATCCACCTCGACGAGGTGGTGATGCCGGTGTTGAAGCGGTGGCGCATTTTCGAGCGTGACGATTTCACCGGCCAGGCCGCCCGCGAGCGAGACGATCTCGCTCTGCTGATCAAGGAACTCGAGATCGCCTGCGACAAGTTCGAGATCTCCAAGCAGCGTCAGCTTGAGCGGGAAGCGCGCAGGGGAGATCTTCGGATCACGGCTCTCCAGCTGCACACAACCAAGGACAAGCTCACGCTGAGCCGGCGGTAGCCGGCCGTGCGTATCGGGCCCATCGCGCTGGCCAGCCCGGTGGTGCTGGCCCCGATGGCAGGTGTGACGAACGTCGCATTCCGCACGCTATGCCGCGAACTTGAGCAGGACCGCGTCGGAACGGTCAGCGGGCTCTACGTCTGCGAGATGGTGACGGCGCGCGCGCTCGTCGGGCGGCATCCCGTCACCATGCACATGACGACGTTCTCCGCCGCCGAATCGCCGCGATCGCTGCAGCTCTACACCGTCGATCCGGCAACCACGTATGCGGCGGTGAAGATGGTCGCCGACGAAGGCCTGGCCGATCACGTCGACATGAATTTTGGCTGCCCAGTGCCCAAAGTCACCCGTCGTGGCGGCGGGGCGGCGCTGCCGTTCAAGCGACGGCTGTTCGGCCAGATCGTCGGGGCGGCCGTGGCCGCCACCGCGGGCACTGACATCCCGGTGACGGTGAAGTTCCGGATCGGCATCGACGACGACCACCACACCCATCTCGACGCGGGTCGGATCGCTGAGTCCGAGGGCGCAGCCGCGGTCGCATTACATGCCCGCACCGCCGCCCAGCGCTATTCCGGGGCCGCGGATTGGGGGCAGATTGCCCAGCTCAAGCAGCATGTGAGCACGATCCCGGTGCTCGGCAACGGCGACATCTTCGAAGCCAACGACGCGCTGACCATGATGGCCGTGACCGGCTGCGACGGCGTTGTCATCGGCCGCGGCTGCCTGGGCCGGCCGTGGCTGTTCGCCGAGCTGTCGGCCGCCTTCACCGGCAGCCCGCCGCCGACCCCGCCCAGTCTCGGCGAGGTCGCCAACATCATTCGCCGGCACGGGGAGCTGCTCGCCGCCCATTTCGGCGAAGACAAGGGCATGCGCGATATCCGCAAGCACATCGCCTGGTACCTGCGCGGCTTTCCCGCCGGATCGGAATTGCGGCGGGCCCTGGCGCTGGTCACGACGCTCGAGGAGCTCGACACTGCGCTGAACAAGCTTGACGCCAGCGTGCCGTTCCCGACCGCGGCTGGCGGGCCGCGCGGGCGCCAGGGCTCACCCGCCCGGGTCGCGCTGCCAGAGGGCTGGCTGGTCGACCGCGACGACTGCACGGTGCCGGCGGGCGCCGACATCATGCACTCGGGCGGCTAATCCCGGACGATCCCAGATCGCGTTTCGGCGCATGTCTGGCTACGATGTGGATCTTGTTGCGTCGCGTGCCAGTGGCAGAGTTCCCAACAAGCTCGGCCAGCTTTCGCTGCGCTGATGTGCGCGCACAACACGCGGAGAACAACATCAGATTCGGAGGCCGGTACGACATGAGTGACGGCGACTTTGGCGCCGATAAAGCCACTCCTGATACCGCTTCCGGCCATCCCCGCGCTTTCGGTGTCGACGGTGACGATGTAGGGCTTACCGCAGCGACCATCGGAACGCGAGGCGCCGCGCCGTGGGAGCGATTCGCAGCGCCTTCGCAAGGCATCGCCGTCGCCCGTCGATGGTCCCAGCCGTTGGCCCCATCGCCGACCGAGCCCGACGAAGACGACGGGCCCCGGGGGTGCCATACCGATGGTGAGCTCACCGTCGCCGAGCTGATCGCCAAGATCGGCGGCTCGACCGCGCAAAGGCCGCGGCATCGCCGCGCGGCTCCCGGCCCCGAGCCGCCAGAATCGAACGACGATGCCTATGCCGTGTCCCCGGCCTATGCCTTTGCGCTCACCGACGTAGAAGTCAGGCCGCCGCAGCGCCGCAGCGCCGAGCAGGCCACCGTCCTGCCGAAATCGCCGGTTCGCCCGCGACCCACACAGCCCGTCGACCGTCCCCCGGCTGACGAACATCCCACGCGCAAGCCGGGCCGCCGACGCCACGCGATGTTGCTGGCCGGCCGCTTGACGGCCGCCGCGATCGCGGCGCTGGCACTGGCGCTGACCGGCGAGGCTTGGCAGTGGAGCGCGTCAAAGAACCACCGGCTCAACACGGTCAGCGCATTGGACCCGCAGTCGCGGGACATCCTCGACCCGAATGCGCAATACGGCGACGAGGACTTTTTGATCGTCGGCATCGACTCCCGCGCCGGGGCGAACCGCGAAATGGGCGCGGGCAACACCGAGGATGCCGGCGGCGCGCGGTCAGACACCATCATGCTGGTCAACATTCCAGCGAACCGCAAACGCGTAGTCGCAGTGTCGTTTCCGCGCGACCTGGCGACCACGCCGATCCAGTGCGAGGCGTGGAACCCCGACACCGGCGAGTACGGACCGCTCTACGACCGGGACACCAAGAAATACGGCCCCCGATACGTCTACACCGAGACGAAGCTCAACTCCACCTTCGCATTCGGCGGGCCGAAGTGTCTGGTGAAGGAGATCCAGAAGCTGTCCGGGCTGAGTATCAATCGCTTCATTGCCATCGACTTCGCCGGTTTCGCCAAGATGGTCGACGCCCTGGGCGGCGTCGAGGTGTGCAGCACCGCCCCTCTGAAAGACTACGAACTGGGCACAGTGCTGGCCCATGCCGGACGCCAACGCATCGACTCGAAAACCGCGCTGAATTACGTTCGCGCCCGCAACGTCACGACTGAAAACAACGGCGACTACGGCCGCATCAAGCGCCAGCAGCTGTTCATGTCCTCGCTGCTGCGCTCGCTGATCTCCCAGGACACCTTCTTCTCGCCGAACAAGCTCAACAGCGTCGTCAATACGTTCATCAAGGACAGCTACGTCGACAACGTCAAGACCAAAGACCTCGTCCAGCTCGGCCAGTCGGTGCAGGGCATGTCTGCCGGTCACGTGTCCTTCGTGACCGTGCCGACCGGCGAAACCGACGAGAACGGCGACGAGCCACCCCGCACTTCCGACATGCGCGCGCTTTTCGATGCGATCATCAACGACGATCCGCTGCCCGGGGAAAACGACCTGAACGCGACGTCGACCCCGCCGACAAAGTCGCTGACCGGCAAAGCGCCCGAGACCACCGCCTTGTCGGCCCAGCCGCATCCCGAGCGGGTGCAGGCCGTCACGACGTCGCCGAAGGACGTCACCGTGCAGGTGTCGAACTCGACCAGCAAAACAGGGCTGGCCAGCACCGCCAGCACCCAGCTGAAGCGCCAAGGCTTCAAGGTCAAGACGCCGGACGACTACCCCAGCTCACTGAAGTCCACGACAGTGCTGTTCTCCCCCGGTAACGAACAGGCCGCGGCTACGGTCGCCGCGACTCTTTCCCATCCAAAGGTCGAGCGAGTCACCGGGATTGGGAAAACGGTGCAGGTCGTGCTCGGCCCGGACTTCTCGTCAGTCAGCGCTCCGCCGCCCAGCGGCTCGTCGGTCAGCGTGCAAATCGACCGCAACACCGCCAGCGCGCCGACCAAACTTCCGGAGGACTTGTCGGTGACCAACGCCGCCGACACCACATGCGAATAGTCGCAACCGTGCTCGAAGGTTTGAATGCAAACCGCCATCCACCGTGCGTTCACACCGCACTTCATCCCCGTCCTGCGATTGAGAACGTAGGCTTGTCGGCATGCGCACCGCTTACCATGAACAGCTTTCGGCGCTCTCCGAGCAGCTCGGCGAGATGTGCGAGCTGGCCGGTGCTGCAATGGAACGCGCAACTCAGGCGCTGCTTCAGGCAGATCTGGTGCTTGCCGAGCAGGTCATGTCCGACCACGAGAAGATCGCACAGCTCAGCACCCAGGCCGAGGAAAGCGCTTTCACCTTGCTCGCTTTACAAGCACCCGTCGCGGGCGATCTGCGGTCGATTGTGAGCGCAATCCAGATGGTTGCCGACATCGACCGGATGGGGGCGCTGGCGCTGCACGTCGCCAAGATCGCGCGAAGGCGTCATCCCCAGCATGCCCTGCCTGAAGAGGTCAACGGGTATTTTGCCGAGATGGGCAGAGTGGCAGTGGAATTGGGCAACAGCACACAAGAAGTGCTGTCATCCCGCGACCCCGAAAAGGCCGCTCGCATCCGCGAAGAAGACGACGCGATGGACGACCTGCACCGGCACCTGTTCAGCGTCTTGATGGACCGGGAGTGGAAGCACGGGGTGGCGTCAGCCGTCGACGTGACATTGCTGGGCCGGTTCTACGAGAGGTTCGCCGATCACGCCGTCGAGGTGGCGCGCCGAGTCATCTTCCAGGCGACCGGCCACTTCCCCGACGACGACGCCATCGCCACGCCCAGTTAGCCGAAGCGGCCGGAGATGTAGTCTTCGGTGGCCTTCTGAGTCGGGTTGGAGAAGATCTTCTCGGTGTCGTCGATCTCCACCAAGCGGCCCGGCTTTCCGACCGACTCCAGGTTGAAAAACGCGGTGTGATCGCTGACCCGAGCGGCCTGCTGCATGTTATGGGTGACGATGACGATGGTGTAGTCCTGCTTCAGTTCGGCGATCAGGTCCTCGATCGCCATCGTCGAAATCGGATCCAGAGACGAGCACGGCTCGTCCATCAGCAGCACGTCGGGTTGCACGGCGATGGCTCGCGCGATGCACAGCCGCTGCTGCTGGCCACCGGATAACCCGCCGCCTGGCCGGTCCAACCGGTCCTTGACCTCGTCCCACAGATTGGCACCGCGCAGCGCGTATTCTGCGGTGTCGTCGAGCCGCTTTCGGTTGCGCACGCCCTGCAGCTTCAGCCCGGCTACCACATTGTCGCGAATCGACATGGTGGGAAACGGATTCGGCCGCTGGAAGACCATTCCGATCGCACGACGCACGCCCACCGGGTCGATCCCTGAGCCATAGATGTCGTCGCCGTCGAGCGAAACGCTGCCCTGCATGCGGGCACCCGGGATGACTTCATGCATCCGGTTCAGTGTGCGCAGCACTGTGGTCTTGCCACAGCCCGACGGGCCGATGAATGCCGTGACGCTGCGGGGCAGAACCGACAGCGAAACGTCGGCGACCGCATGAAAGGCGCCGTAATAGATGTTGACGTCCGTGAGGTCTAGCCTCTTAGCCACTCCAGCTCCTGCCTAGCTTTCAGGCGCAACGATTTTCGCCAGCACCCTGGCCCCCACATTAATGACGGCGATCAGCAAAATCAGCGTTAGGGCAGCGCCCCACAACCGATCGGTAGGAATGGGGTTGGCGCCCGCGCCTGCCGAAGTCTGGTCATACATCATGCCTGGCAGCGATCCCATGAAGCCGTTGAACACGTCGAAGTTCATCGCCTGCGAATAGCCCACCAGGATCAGCAGCGGGGCGGTCTCCCCCATCACCCTGGCCAGCGCCAACATGACCCCAGTGATGATGCCGGACAACCCCGCCGGAAGCACAATCCGGGTGATCGTTTTCCATTTGGCCACGCCCAGCGCGAGGCTGGCCTCGCGCAGATCCACCGGGACGATCCGCAGCATCTCCTCGGTCGCGCGCACGATCACCGGAAGCATCAGCAGCACCAACGCCAGCGACACCGCAAAACCCGACCGAGGAAGGCCGAGCGCGGCGATGCACAGTGCATAGATGAACAGCGCGGCCACGATCGACGGGACACCGGTGAGAATGTCCACCATGAACGTGGTCAGCTTGCCCAGCGGAGTACCGCCGGCGTATTCGACCAGATAGATCGCGACGAAGATGCCGATCGGTATTGAGATGACCGCGCATACCAAGCCCTGCATGACTGTGCCGACGATGGCATGGTAGGCGCCACCGCCCGGTAAGAAGGCCGTCATGTCGGCTTGGGAATGCGTCCACCACTCGCTGGACCCGACAGCACTAAGACCTTTGGCCAGCACCGAATAGAGCACCCAGACCAGCGGTATCAGCGCCACCACTACCGACAGCGTCACCAGTGCGGTCGCCATCCCGTTGGCCGCCCGCCGGCGCCGGTTGACGGTGGTGAATACCCGCGCCTTCAGTGGGCGGTCCAGGATCGACGTCATCGCTCGTCCTTGCCGGCGACAGCGGCACGGGCCATCGCATCGACCACGAAGGTGAGCAGGAAAAGCACTAATCCGGCCGCAATGTAGGCGCCGGCTTTGTACTGGTTGTCGAATTCCGATGCGGCGGCCGCGATCTTTGTCGCGAAGGTGAAGCCCCCGTCGAACAATGACCAGCCGAACGCCGCCTGGGTGCCGCGCAGAATGATCAGCAGCGCGACGGTCTCACCGAGGGCGCGGCCCAATCCCAACATGGCGCCGCTGATATAGCCGGAACGTCCGAACGGCAGCACCGTGGTCCTGACCACCTCCCAGCGGGTCGCGCCGAGCGCCAGCGCAGCCTCGATGTGGCTCTGCGGCGTCTTGATGAACACTTCGCGGGTGACCGCGGTGATGATCGGCAGGATCATCACCGCCAACACGATCCCGCCGGTGAAGATCGTGCCGCCTCCGGGCACCGAGGCGTTGCCGCCCGCGAAGAGAAAAAGTCGGCCCAGGTGCTCGTTGAGCCAGGTCGCGATCGGTCGCAGCCGCGGCGCCAGCACGTACAGCCCCCAGACCCCGTAGATGATCGACGGGATCGCGGCCAGCAGGTCGACCACATAGGCCAGTGGTCCGGCGATACGGCGCGGTGAGTATTGGGTGAGAAAAATCGCGATGCCCAAGGCCACCGGCATCGCCAGGATCAGGGCGAACAGTGCCACGAGCACCGTGACCTGCAGCAGCTCGGCAATGCCGAACCGCATCGCCGCTGTATTGGTGGTGACCCAGTCGCCGCCGTAGGTCAGGAAATTTTCTTTGTCGCGCGCCAGCGCTGGGATGGCGCGTATGAGCAGAAATATCCCGATGGCGGCGGTCAACACGATGATCAGGACGCCGGAGCCCGTCGAAAGGCCACGAAACAGCCGGTCGGCAACACCGGGTTTGGCGCTGGCCCCGGGCAAGGGGCGGATTGCGGCGACGACCTCACCCGAACCGGCGTCGGTTGGATTGGGTGTTGTCATGGTGTTCCCATCGAGCAAAAGACCTTCGGCCACTAGGCGATCGGATCGGTCACTGGATCGCGTTGACCGCGGCGACCAGACGCTGTTTGAACCTCTCCGGTAACGGAACATACCCGGCGGCCGAAAGACCGCTTTGGGCGTTGACGGCGGCCACCGTCAACAGCGACTTGATCGCGGCTGTCGTCGCGGGGTCGTAGCCCTTGGAGCAGACGATCTCATAAGTGGCGAACACCAGCGGGTATGCACCGGGCCCTTTGACGCTGTACAGCGATGCCAGATTCAACTTCAAGTCGTTGCCCACCCCCGCGAAGGTGACGCTGTCGATGGCCTTGCGGGCCGCGTCATCGGTGAGGGCCACCGGCCCGCTGCCGGCGTCGATCTGCGCGTACGGCACGCCGCTTTCGTCGGCGAAGCCTTTCTCGACATACCCGATGGCGCCCGACGTGGATCGCACGGCTTGGATGACACCGGCGGACTTCTGTGTTCCTTCACCTACGCCACCTTGAAACTCGCTGCCGACGCCCCCGGTCCAGCTCTTCGGTGCGGCCGCGGTCAAGTACTTCTGAAAGTTGTCGGTGGTCCCCGATGAGTCCGACCGGTAGATCGGCCAGACCTTGGTGTCGGGCAGCGCCACGCCGGGGTTGAGCGCGGCGATCCGCGGGTCGCGCCAATTAAAGATTTGGCCGCTGAATATCTTGGCCAGCACATCACCGTTGACAACCAGCTGCTTGACACCGTCCAGATGGTAGGCCACCGCGATCGGCCAGAAGACCATCGGCAGATGCCAGGCCGGATGTCCGTGGCAGCGCTCGGCGGCCGGATCGATCTGGTCGCGGCTCAGCGGTGAGTCAGAGCCGGCGAAATCCACGTGCGCGGCGATGAACTGCTCACGCCCGGCGCCCGACCCGGTCGGGTTGTATGCCAACTGCTTTCCGGCGCACAACCGCGCCCAGTCCGTATTGAACAAGGCAATGGCGTTTTGCTGGGCCGTGGATCCCTCGGCGGTCAGGTCGGGCTTGCCGGCACAGTTCACCGGCCCCGTCGGCGCCGACATGCCGTACAGGTTGTTGTCGCTGCCGCAGCCGGTCGATATCAGGCCCGCGATCAACGCTATCGACACCGCGGCCACCCGCACTCTGCCCACCGGGTCGAGCTTCACGATCTCGCTTTCTCGCGGATTTCGCCCGCAACTTACCCTCGCGGCAGGGATGCCGCGGCTAACCCGAAAAGTATGCGCCGGGCGTAGCCGGTGCATCCCGCTGCCGGGTGAACGGCCGGCGAACAGCTCAGCGAGCGCCGACGCCGCCGCTCGTCGGGCTGGATGTGGCTGCCGCATAAGCGGTGTCCACGCTGTACTGGGTAAACCCTAGACGCCGATAGGCGCGCAGCGCGACGGTGTTGTCCGACTCGACATAGAGCATCGCCGTGGGATGGGCCGCTGCGGCCAGTCGCCGCGCCAGGAACGCGACGCCCACCGATGTCAGCAGCCCACCCAGGCCGCGGCCCTGCGCCGCTGGATCGACGCCGACGACGTAGACCTCACCCAGGCCAGGCTCTCCCGCATGCACTTTGGTCCAGTGGAAGCCCAGCAGCGCGTCCGTCTGCTCGTCGAAGGCCAGGAACAGCCCGTGGGGGTCGAACCACTCTTCGGCGCGTCGCTCGGCCAAATCAGTTGGCGTCCAGCCAGCCTGTTCGGGGTGCTGGGCGAATGCGGCGTTGTTGACCCGCAGCAGTTCGGCGTCGTCGGCGGTACCGGCGTAGGTCCGGATGCGAATATCGTCGGGCGCGGACGGCTCCGTGACGCCGTGCAGCGAGCGGCGCATCTGGACGAGTTCGCGAACCGGTGCCAAATCTAACGCGGAAGCGGTCGCCCGCGCTGAGTCCAGCGTGCCGTGCGCCCAAAACCGGTTATTCCCGGCGCTTTTCGACAACGCGGCGCGAATCATTTCGGCGCCGATACCGCGGCGGCGGGCGTGCGGATGCACCACCAGCTCCGCCATGCCGAAGCCATCCCGGGTCCCCGGGGAGAGATTCAGGTAACCGACGACCCGTCGGCCGCCGCTCGGATGGCGACCGGTCGTCAGCAGGTGCTCGGTGCGCCGATGCGCCAACTCCCGCAGAACTTGCTCGCCGACCGGTGCGACTCCGTCGACCTGGGCGGCCGCGTGGGCGAGTTCACGGATTTGCTGCTGCTCGTCGGCGGCCAGCCCCGCCCGCCACTCGGGCGACGTCACTGGCTGCGCAGCGGATCGACCAGCGGACCTTGGCGGCCCGCTACATCGGGTTCGTCGCCCTCGGCGGCTGGCCCGGCGTTCGGTGGCCGCCCGCGGCTCGGCCGGACCGCTTTGTAGCCCACGTTGCGTACCGTGCCGATCAGCGACTCGTACTCCGGCCCGAGTTTGGCGCGCAGTCGGCGGACGTGCACGTCGACCGTACGGGTGCCACCGAAGAAGTCGTATCCCCACACCTCGTGCAGCAACTGGGCCCGGGTGAATACCCGGCCGGCATGCTGCGCCAGGTACTTCAGCAGTTCGAACTCCTTATATGTCAGGTCCAACGGGCGTCCACGCAACCGGGCGGTGTAGGTGCTCTCGTCGATCACCAGTTCGCCAAGGCTGATCTTGCCGACGCCTTCCTGATCCTGCAGGCTGCCCTTGCGGCCGATCAATAGTCGCAGCCGGGCATCGATCTCGGCGGGCCCGGTGCCGGGAAGCAAGATCTCGTCCAGACCCCAGTCGACGTTAACAGCCACCAGGCCGCCCTCGTTCACCACTATTACCGCTGGAATCGAGCGGCCCGTCGTACTCAGCAACCGGCACAGTCCACGCGCTGCCGGCAGGTCAAGTCGCGCGTCGACGATCAGTACGTCCGCGCTACCTACTTCCAGCAGGGCAGAAACGTCGGGAGCCGCTGTGCGCACGTGGTGAGCAAGCAGCGACAACGACGGCAGGACCACGTCCGGATGCGGCTCCGCGGTCAGCAGTAGTAGATCCAACAAGCCCCTCCAGCGTCGCGGGAAGGCAACTCCCAACTTCATGGCGAGGCGTGAAGTTATCGGCCAGCTATTTAACGATAGCGTGAAGCCTGCAAGTCAGCGCGATGACGATGCAGACCGGGGCGGTCTGAGAAGGAATCGCGCCATCAGATCCAGCGCGATGACGATGCAGACCGGGGGCGAGCCGGGCAACCCCATCCAGCTCGGCGCCGACGGCGCGGTAGGCCACAATATGCGGATGCGGAAGGTGCTGGCCGCTGCGGCAGCGGTGGTGCTGGCCGCCGTGATCGGGCTGCTGGGAGCCGTAGGCGTCGACTTCGGGACCACCATCTACGCCGAGTATCGGCTGGCCCGCACGGTGCGGCAGGCAGCGGGCCTGGGTTTCGATCCATTCGTCGCGATCCTCGGCTTTCCGGTAATCCCGCAGGCGATGCGCGACCGCTACGACGAGGTGGAAATCAAGGCCGGCGCCGTCGACCGTCCGGTGATCGGGAAAGCCACGCTGGAGGCGACCATGCATTCGATCGACTTAATCGACACATCGTGGCTGATCCGGCCCAGTGCCAAGCTTCGGGTCGGCAAGCTGGAGAGCCGGATCATCATCGACTCGCTGCATCTTGGCCGCTACATGGGTATCCGCGACCTGATGGTGGAGGCGCCGCCGCAGGAGACCAACGACGCGACCGGCGGGACAACTGAATCGGGGATCTCGGGTAGCCACGGTCTGGTGTTCACCGGCACCCCGAAGTCGGCCCACTTCGACAAGCGGGTCAGTGTGTCTGTGGACCTGTCGATGGCCGGCGACGACAAGACCACGCTGGTGTTCGCCCCTACCGGTGTGCTGACCGGCCCGGACACCGCCAATCAGAAGGTTCCCGACGAGAAGCGCGACGCGGTGCTGGCCGCGTTCGCCGGCACGCTGCCCGACCAACGACTTCCGTTCGGGGTGGAGCCGACAAGCCAGGGCGCCCGTGGCTCCGATGTGATCATCGAGGGCATCACCGCCGGATTAACCATTGCGCTCGACGGGTTCAACCGGGCGTGATCCCCGCGATCGTGGCCGTTGTGGCAGCGCTTGCCCTGGCGGCCGTCGTCGGCTTGCTGCTGACCCGGCGTGCCGGCACCGTCCGGCCGACCGATTCTTCGGCGGCCGCGCACGTGGACACCAGCGACTTGGGCCTGTCTGATGACGGGCCCACCGTCGTGCATTTCAGCGCGCCATGGTGCTCGCCGTGTGTCCACGTGCGGCGCGTGGTTACCCAGGTATGTGACGACCTTGGTGATGTCGCACACGTGGAAATCAACATGGACGCCAATCCGGCCGCCGCGCGACGTCTTTCAGTTTTGTCGCTGCCCACGACGTTTATCTTCGATGCGCAGGGGCGTCAGCGATACCGCGCCGCGGGTGTGCCGAAAGCCGATGACCTGCGGTCGGCGTTGGCTCCGCTGTTGGCTTGATGGGGTGGCCATTGGGTAAGCTGTCGGATGTGTCCTCCCGCCTTGAGCTTCTGCTCACCAAGCGCCGCGCAGTCGATCTGTGCCGCGTCGCGGGTTGCTGCTGTTGTTGTAGTTGCTGAGTAGCCGCGCTTTCTCGCGCCGCGCTCGAAGCAGCCAGGAACCAACATCATTGGCGCGCGTCCGCATACCCCCTGCATAGAGCAGCTAGGAGCACCATCATGTCGAGCACCGGCACCGTCCACCAGGTCGATGTCCGTGGCCCCCGATTCGTCGCGTGGATCACCACCGGTGTGCTGGTGATCGCCCTGATCGTTTCGGGACTCAGCTCGCTGGCCGCCGCGGTCATTCTGAGTCTGCAGGCCGTCGTCTTCGCTATCGGCGCCGTCGCCGGCCCGCGCCGTCATCCCTACGGGATGGTGTTCGCCAGTGTGCTGGCGCCGCGGCTGGGACCTGTCCGCGAGCGTGAGCCGGCGGCGCCGCTGAAGTTCGCCCAACTGGTCGGCCTGGTCTTCGCAGTTATCGGCGCAGCCGGATTCGCTTTTGCTGCGCCGCCGGTCGGCCTCATCGCCACCGCCGCAGCACTGATGGCGGCTTTTCTCAACGCAGCTTTCGGGATCTGCCTGGGCTGCCAGCTCTACCCGCTCGTCGTGCATCTGAAGGCCCGCCTCCCGGACTTCTAAGCCCGCGTAACTGCCGAAAGGACCCCCAACATGGCACGCGCCGACGTCCTGGTCTCCGCCGACTGGGCCCAGAGCAATCTCGACGCCGGCAACACGGTCTTCGTCGAAGTCGACGAGGACACCGGCGCATACGACGTCGGCCACGTCCCCGGCGCAGTCAAACTGGACTGGCGTACCGATCTGCAAGACCCGGTCCGGCGTGACTTCCTCGACGCCCAGCAGTTCTCCAAACTGCTCAGTGACCGCGGCATCGCCAACGACGACACCGTGATCCTCTACGGCGGCAACAACAACTGGTTCGCCGCCTACGCGTACTGGTATCTCAAGCTGTACGGTCACGACAACGTCAAGCTCATCGACGGTGGCCGCAAGAAGCGGGAGCTCGACGGGTGGCCGCTGTCGGCCGAGACGGTGAACCGACCGGCGACGTCATACATCGCAAGGGCGCCCGACAACAGCATCCGCGCGTTTCGCGATGACGTCATCGCGGCCATCAACGTCAAGAACCTGGTCGATGTCCGCTCTCCGGACGAGTTCTCCGGCAAGGTGATGGCACCGGCGCACCTGCCTCAGGAACAAAGCCAGCGGCCGGGCCACATCCCCGGCGCGATCAACGTGCCGTGGAGCAAAGCCGCCAACGAGGACGGCAGTTGGACGGAATACGGCTCCCTGGTGGGCGCCCCGATCGAGTTGGGAAGCTGATATGTGCTCTGCACCAAAGCAAGGACAGACGTTGCCGGCCAGCGTCGACCTGGAGAAGGAGACGGTGATCATCGGTCGCGTCGTCGATGGTAACGGCCAGGCGGTTGGCGGGGCGTTCGTGCGTCTGCTGGACTCGTCCGACGAGTTCACCGCCGAGGTCGTCGCGTCGGCCACCGGTGACTTCCGGTTCTTCGCTGCGCCGGGATCATGGACGCTGCGTGCGCTGTCGGCTGTCGGTAACGGTGACGCGGTGGTGAGCCCGTCGGGCGCCGGGGTCCACGAGGTCGACGTCAAGCTCGCCTGACCACCAGGTCTCCCCCGCCAGTCCCAGGATCGTTGGCGAACTAGACTCGTTGCCGTGGTTCTGTTCTTCGAGATCATGCTGGTCGCCGCCGTTGTGGTGATCTCTTGGTTCGCGCTGTACACCCTGTACCGGCTGATCACCGACGAGTCGTGACGCGCCGTCGACGATGCAGAGCGCAGCGATGCGGAGGAGCGGCGCATGACCTCCAGCGCCGACGCCGGTGACGAGTCGGTCCACCCGCCTAGTTCCGGGGACCGTGCCGTGGCCGCAGCCGCCCAACGCGCCAAGGTGACTGCGGCTCGCAACATCCCGGTCTTCGACGACCTGCCTATTCCCGCGGACACTGCGAACCTGCGCGAAGGCGCAAACCTGAATGACGCCCTGCTGGCTTTGCTTCCGCTGGTTGGCGTGTGGCGCGGCGAAGGCGAGGGCCGCGGAGCCAACGGCGACTACCGGTTCGGGCAGCAGATCGTGGTCTCACACGACGGCGGCGACTATCTCAACTGGGAAGCACGGTCCTGGCGGCTTACCGATTCCGGCGACTACCAAGGACCCGACTTGCGGGAAACCGGCTACTGGCGCTTCGTGAACGATCCCCACGACCTGACTGAGTCAGACGCCATCGAGTTGCTGCTGGCGCACTCGGCCGGCTACGTCGAGCTGTTCTACGGGCGGCCGCTCAACCAGTCGTCATGGGAATTGGTCACCGATGCCTTGGCCCGCAGCCGGTCTGGCGTGCTGGTCGGTGGCGCTAAGCGGCTCTACGGCATCGTCGAGGGCGGTGACCTGGCCTACGTCGAAGAACGGGTGGACGCCGACGGGGGGTTGGTGCCGCACGTGTCGGCGCGGCTGTCGCGGTTCGCCGGCTAGCACGCGCTGGCAGCTGCGGCCGAATGCTGCTCGACCAGGGCGAAGATGCGTTATCGTCGCATCGCAGTTTGACTGTTCGCCCCCGTGCCGAGGGGAGAGTGCTATGGGGCTCTTTATCAGCTATTCGAGCCAAGACAGGTCGGCCATCGAGCCCCTGACGGCAGCGCTTCGGCGGGCCCGCCAGCAGGTTTGGTTCGATGACGACCTGGGCGGCGGCGAAGCCTGGTGGAACGAAATCCTCGAGCAGATCCGCTCGTGCGAGGTCTTCATCGTCGCGCTGTCGAATCACTCGCCGGAGTCCAAGCCCTGTCAGGCCGAATTGCGCTATGCGAAAGCCCTCCAGAGACCGATCCTTCCCGTTCGGATCGGCCCGGTCGACAGCATGCGGGCCAATCCCCTTGCGTCGCTGCAGGTTATCGATTACCAGAACCCGACCGTCGACACCGGTATCCAGCTGGTCAGCGCGGTCCACGCGTTAGCGGCCCAACAGCCGCCGTTGCCCTCGCCGCCGCCCGACGAACCGCCGGTGCCGTTCGCCTATCTGATGCGGCTCAGCAGCACCCTCGCCGAGCAAGATCTTGACCCTCGCCAACAAACTCACTTGCTGACCGAACTCAAATCCGGGCTCGAAGAGGACGGCGACGATCCCACTGCCCGAAACGACATCGCCCGTCTGCTGCGCACGCTGCGTGACCGAAGCGATGTCACCTACCGCACCCGAAGCGAAATCGACAACCTGCTGGCGTCGGTCGACGCGAAGTCCCCAACCGCAGCAGCGTCATCCACAGAACCCGACCAACCAGGCGGGGCCGCTGGCGGGTCGACGACTCCGACACGAACCGGCACCGCCACCGAGCATCTCGGCGGCGCCAAACCGTCCCGCGCTGCCCTCGACTGGACGAAGCCTGCCCGCTTCGGATGACGGTGGGGCGTCCCGCAGGCGGTTATTGATCGCGGCCGGTGCCGGACTAACGGTCGTCGTCGCGGTCGTGGTGGTAGCGGTGCTCGTCACCCAACGGCCGAGCCCCACACCGTCACCGAAACCGACCACCCCAGCTGCCGCACCGACGCCATCCGCAAACCTGAACTCGATTCTGCTCAGCGCCGCAGATATCAACACCCGGCGCCTTCGTCACACCTGGACAAGCGCATATCGGCTGCCGCAGAGAGCCTTTGGCGTTTAGGGCTAGACCTCAAGAAATGGGCAGCCCCCGAGCCATAGTTCCTGGTTGGACAGACCGGAGGCTCGGGGGCTGGGTGGCTGCGGGGAATTCGCCAGCGCGCGCAGGTGATTCCTCGCCCGGTACAGCTAGCGGGCAGCCACCTCACAAGTCCATTCAGCTATCAATTTCGCGGACCACCTCCTTCCCTGTGTACGGCCGACCGTACCCGGTCAGCGCCGCGCCGACAACCGATTTCAGCGATCGCTGACAATGGCGGCGTCGACAAGCTCGGCGAATTCCGCCGCCATCGGGGCGCTCGGCAATACCCACCCGTCGAGCGTATGGACGCGAGCCGCCAGCGTCATGCTCGACACTAACCAAATTCCTTGCGCTGCAAAAAGATCAGCGACACGCAGAGCACGATAGTCGCAGTCGTAGCCTTTGGCGCGGGCGACGCCGAACAGCGCCTGCTGCGTGGTCCCGCGCAGGATCGGATACCAGGGCGGCGGAGTCAGCAGGCACACATTGCCCCCGGCTGCTGCGCCACCGACGGCGATCACCACCGTCGACCGCGGGCCTTCCAGAACGTAGCCGTCCGAGCTGACGAAAATGACGTCACCGGCGCCCTGCCGGGCGGCATGTCGCAGCGCGGCCATGTTGATGGCGTAGGACAGCGTCTTGGCGCCGGCCAGCAGCCACGGCATCGCCTCGACACCGGTCGCGGGCAGCTCGCGGGGCAGCGTCACCGCGGCCACGCCGTCGCGACGGGCGGCAGTGATCCGGTCGGCGATCGGATTGACCGTCACGTAGGCGGTGGACGCGGAGCCGCGTTCCCGGCCGCGGCTGTAGACCAAGCGCATCGCACCCTCGTCGGCGGTGTCGGACGCCCACTGCCGCGCTGCCAAGTCGATCGCGTGCCGCCAGGCCGTCAGGTCCGGCGCCGCCAGATCCAGCAGTTTCGCCGAATGGCTCAGCCGGCTTAGATGCGCCTCCACCAGGCACGGCTTGCCGTCGCGGACCAGCAACGTCTCGAACACGCCGTCGCCCCGCACTACGGCGAGGTCGTCGGCGAACAGGAGTGGCGTTGCCGGCGGATGTACCTCACCGTCGAGCGTGACGACCACGCCCGGGTGACCTGTCATGGACCAGAAGCCTAGTGGTGATCGCGAGCGCGGCGAAGCCGGGCGCTGCGGGTCGCCACCGAAAGACCTAGTGGTGATCGCGAGCGCGGCGAAGCCGGGCGCTGCGGGTCGCCACCGAAAGACCCAGTGGTGATCGCGAGCGCGGCGAAGCCGGGCGCTGCGGGTCGCCACCGAAAGACCCAGTGGTGATCGCGAGCGCGGCGAAGCCGGGCGCTGCGGGTCGCCACCATAAGACCCAGTGTCTGAGCCCGTAGAGTTGGTGTGTGTCCGCCGTTCCCGCCCCCGAGCCCGGCCCCGACGCCGGCGCGATCTGGCATTTTGGCGACCCGCTGGGCGAGCAGCGGGCAGCCGAAACCGCCGCCGTGCTGGTCGATCGCTCGCACCGTCGGGTGCTCACATTGACCGGTGCCGACCGGCAAACCTGGCTGAACAGCATCTCGAGCCAACGTGTCAGCGAGCTGCCCGACGGCGCCAGCACGCAAAACCTCAGCCTGGACGGGCAGGGACGCGTCGAGGATCACTGGATTCAAACCGAGTTCGGCGGCGTCACCTATCTCGACACCGAGCCATGGCGGGGCGAGCCGCTGTTGGACTATCTGCGCAAGATGGTGTTCTGGTCGGACGTCATTCCCGCCGCCGCGGACCTGGCCGTGCTCTCGCTGTTGGGGCCACAGCTCGGCGAGCCGGCGGTGCTCGAGGCGCTGGGATTGGATGCGTTGCCCGCCGAGATGACCGCGGTGCCGACGGCCGGTAATGGCTTCGTGCGCCGGATGATCGGGGCGCAAGCCGGCCAAGTCGAGCTGGATGTTTTGGTCGACCGACGCGAGTCCGCCGACCTGCAGCGCCGTTTAACGCAGGCGGGCCTGCGCCCGGCCGGAGTATGGACCTACGAGGCCCACCGGGTGGCGGCCGTGCGGCCGCGGCTCGGCGTCGACACCGACGAACGCACAATCCCGCACGAAGTGGGTTGGATCGGCGGCCCGGGGCTGGGCGCGGTCCACCTCGACAAAGGCTGCTACCGCGGTCAGGAGACCGTCGCGCGGGTGCACAACCTGGGCAAACCTCCCCGCGTGCTGGTGTTGTTGCACCTCGACGGATCGGCGGACCGGCCCGCTACCGGCGACCCCGTATTGGCTGACGGTCGCGCAGTGGGCAGGCTCGGCACCGTGGTCGAGCACATCGATCTGGGTCCGGTGGCGCTCGCGCTGCTCAAACGGGGGATACCGGCCCAGACCGCGCTGATGACCGGCGGCGAGGCCGAGGTGCCCGCAGTGATCGACCCCGACTCGCTGCCGCCAATCGACGCGCCCGGCGCCGGTCGGGTGGCCGTCGAGCGACTCCGAGGAACGGCGCGATGACTATCTGCACGGGTGCGGGGCGCGACAGCACGCACCCATCGGGCACGCTAAGCTGTCAGCAGGACAATAAAGACAAAAGATCGGAGCCGCCTACTCGTTGGGCCGCTCCGTTATTGCGCGAGGGGGTTCCCCCATGGGCCGCGGCCGGGCTAAGGCGAAGCAGACCAAGGTTGCTCGTCAACTTAAGTACAGCTCACCGCAGACCGATTTCGATCGGCTTCAGCGCGAGCTGTCCGGGTCGGGCGATGACGACGCCGACCAGCAGGACGGCGAAGAACCCTGGAATGCCGACGACGACTGGCGCCGCTGAAAGTTTTCGGAACCACCAGCGGCCATTTCCGGCCCGCATTGGTATCGCCTCAAGCTGATTCCTAAAACCGCGGGTGCTGCCCCACGAGCTTGGCTCGCGGGCTTTCCTTCCCGCCTTTGTTGATTGCACCGATCACCCAGCTGCTCAAATGCCGGGCGGTCAGAATCGCCAACGCGCGGTCGGTGTCGTCCGGCGCCACGACGGCGATCATGCCGACACCCATGTTGAAGGTTTTTTCCATCTCGGCGCGGGACACCCGGCCGCGCTGGGCGATCATCGCAAAGACGGGTGCCGGGGTCCACGTGCCGCGGTCGACCTCGGCCACCAGCCCATGCGGGATGACCCGTTCGAGGTTGCCGGCCAATCCGCCCCCGGTCACATGGCAGAACGTCCGGACTTGGGTTTCGGCGGCCAGCGCCAAGCAGTCCTTGGCGTAGATGAGGGTCGGCTCGAGTAACTCTTCGCCGAGCGTGCGGCCGAACTCTTCGACGTACCCGGCCAGATTCATCCGGTCGATCTCTAGCAGCACCTTGCGGGCCAGCGAGTATCCGTTCGAATGCAGCCCGGATGACCCCATCGCGATAATGACGTCTCCCGGCTTGACCCGGTCGGGGCCGAGCACGCCGTCGGCTTCAACCACGCCCACGGCAGTGCCCGAGATGTCGTAGTGGTCGGGCTCGATCAGACCGGGATGCTCGGCGGTTTCGCCGCCGAGCAACGCACAACCGGCGCGCATGCAGCCTTCGGCGATACCGCCGACGATCGCGTTGAGCCGTTGCGGCACGATGCGGCCCAGGGCGATGTAGTCCAGGAGGAACAGCGGCTCGGCTCCGCATACCACCAGGTCGTCGACCGCCATCGCCACCAGGTCCAGGCCGACGGTGTCATGTTTGTCCATCGCCTGTGCGACCGCCAGCTTGGTACCCACCCCGTCGCTGGATGCCGCCAGCAACGGTTCGCGGTAATCGCTTCGTAGCGCGAACAATCCGGCGAATCCGCCAAGCTTGCTGCGCACCTCGGGCCTGGTGGCTTTGGAGGCCAACGGCTTGAACAACTCAACGGCGCGGTCCCCGGCGTCGATATCGACTCCGGCCGATGCATAGGTGACGCCCGGGTCGACCGGTTCTTTTCCGGACTTCTTGCTAAGGTCGGCCATCGTCGATAAAGGCTACCGGTCGAGGCCGAACCCGTGTATCGGCCACCTGTCCGCTGAGCTAGGGATCGCGCAGCGCGGAGGCCTGCTCCGCTTCCGGCGATATTCCGCGGGCCGCAATGTCGGCCTGCCTAGCTTCCCGCGCGGTCGTGGCCAGCATGTGCTCGACGACGTTCTTGCCCAGCGCGTTCTCGCTGGGCAGCTCGATCGGATAGCTGCCCTCGAAACAGGCCGCACAGAGCCGCGAGGAGGGTTGCTCGGTCGCAGCGATCAAGCCACGCAGCGAGATGTACCCGAGCGTGTCGGCGTTGATGGCATGCCGCACCGCCTCCAGCATCTCGTCCCCCTCTTCGACCGCGTTCGCGATCAACTCCGCCGGCGACGGAAAGTCGATGCCGTAGAAGCAAGGCCATTTCACCGGTGGCGAGGCGATGCGCACATGCACCTCGACGGCGCCGGCCTCCCGCAGCATCCTGACCAAAGCGCGTTGGGTGTTGCCCCGCACGATCGAGTCGTCGACGACGATGAGCCGCTTACCGCGGATCACCTCTTTGAGCGGGTTGAGCTTCAGCCGGATACCGAGCTGGCGAATGGTCTGCGACGGCTGAATGAAGGTGCGCCCGACGTACGCGTTCTTCATCAGGCCTTGCCCGTAGGGAATGCCGGCCTCTTGGGCATAGCCCACGGCGGCTGGTGTGCCGGACTCCGGAACGCCGATCACCAGGTCGGCATCGATCGGGCATTCGCGGGCCAGCCGACGACCGATCTCGAGCCGGGCGCCATGCACCGACCGACCGGCGATCGTACTATCCGGTCGCGCCAGGTAGACGTACTCGAAAATGCAGCCCTTGGGTTCTGGATTGGCGAAGCGGGCCGACCGGACGCCATCAGCGTCGATGGCCAACAACTCGCCCGGCTCGATGTCGCGAACGAACGAGGCGCCGACGATGTCCAGAGCAGCGGTCTCGGAGGCAACCACCCAGCCACGGTCCAGCCGTCCCAGTGACAGCGGACGTACGCCGTACGGGTCGCGCGCGGCGTACAACGTGTTCTCGTCCATGAACGTCAGACAGAACGCGCCGCGCACAGTCGGCAGCACTTCCAGCGCGGACTGCTCCAGGCTGGAGTCGGCCGCGCCGTGGGCCAGCAGTGCACCCAAGATGTCGGAGTCGGTGGTCGCCGCACAATGAACCCGGCTGTTGACCAACCCTGCTTCCCGGGCACGCGCGACAAGCTCGGCGCTGTTCACCAGGTTGCCGTTGTGCCCCAGTGCCACCCCGGTGCCGGCCGCGGTGTTGCGGAACACCGGCTGCGCGTTTTCCCACGTGGTTTGGCCGCTCGTGGAGTATCGGCAGTGCCCGACCGCGACATGGCCTTCCATGGCCGCCAACGTCTGCTCATCGAAAACCTGGCTGACCAGGCCGAGATCCTTGAAGACCAGTACCTGCGAGCCGTCCGCGACGGCGATGCCGGCGGCCTCTTGGCCACGATGCTGCAACGCGTAGAGCCCATAGTAGGTGAGTTTTGCGACTTCTTCGCCGGGGGCCCATACGCCGAACACACCGCATTCTTCGCCGGGCGGGTTTTCCTCGGGCACTGGCAACTGGGCGGTCACGGTCGGGCGGCTCCCTGGGGGCGGAGTGGTGACGTTTGCAGTCTACGGACAGCACCGCGATATGGCCGAATCGAGCGTGCGTGTTGTGTCACCGCACACCGGTTTTCCAGGCTAGTCGATCCCATGGGATGTCAGCTGTCACATACGTCACAAAACTCACTAACCGGCCAAGCTCACCAGCGGTAGCCAGGCCCGGATCTCACCGGCTCGCGAGCCCGACAGACGCAGCGCCCCGGTGGCGCTGGCATCGGTGACCCCCAGTAGCCCGGTGGACAGCAGCAGCCATGTTCGCGGATCGGCCTCGACCACGTTGGGTGGTGTGCCTCGGGTATGCCTCGGCCCGGAAATACACTGCACAGCAACAAAAGGCGGAACGCGTACCTCGACGCTGGCGCCCGGTGCCTGGTCGGCCAAGGTGTGCGCGGTGAGCCGAACCGCTGCCGCCAGATGCGCTCGGCTCGGAGCGGGACGGGTGTCGTCGCGGAGCCAGGCTTCGACCGCACGGACCGCGTCGCGGGTCGCTACCGGATCGGCTCGATGGCGGGCCATCCCTCTAGGGTCCATGAAGGCTGCCGACCTCGCGCGGAGTTTTCAATGGTCACCGCACTCGACGTGCCGCCTACCGCCGACTAGCCCTGCGACCGCCGTTGGATGATCAGCGCCGCCGCCGCGGCGGACTCGTTGATCGCCAAGTGCGCCAGCATCGGCGCGCTCAGGCTGCCGGAACGGTCGGCCAGCCAACCGAATATCCAGCCCGCGCCGCCGGTAGCCAACATTGTGGGGAGCACGGGTGCACCGGTCGCGCGCGCGTCGACGATATGCGACAGACCGAAGGCAACGGCTTGCAGCAGCCGACCACCGGAGGCACCGTAAGCGCGGCCGGCGACCGCGGCCAGCGCGGCGCGGAATGCCGCTTCCTCGGCCCACACCGTGCCCAACGGTATCTGCACCGCCAGCCAACTCGACACTGCTGCCGGAAGTTTCCGTTCGGCCATCGAACGTCGAACGGCTGGAACGGATGTCACTGCCAAGACCCCGGTCGCCGCTGCTGCTCCGGCGGCCGTCCCCAGCCGTACGCCGTCCCACAGTCGGGGCGGAAGCAGGCCCAGCGGCGCCGCCGCCACCAGGTCCAACAGCCCGGCAAGTCCGGCCTGCGCCGCCGAGCGGGCCCGGTTCGGTAGCCGTGGACCGACAAAGCTCCAACCGACCAGCGCGGCGCCCAGCCCAAGCGCTTGTACGCGATGAACGCTATTGCGCCGCATCACAGTTCAGACTGATTCAGTGAAGCACGGACTCGCTCCGTGTCGGCCGGCGTCCAACCGTCCGGCGGAGCCACTGCGACCCAGCCGTCCAAGATGTCGTTGCCGTAATTGTGGCCATGTCCGCCGGGCACATCCTGGGCGTTAGTCAGGTCGGCGCTGACTTGCCAAAACGTGACAACCGGATACCAACGCATCGCAGCGCTGCGGTCCGCGCCGCGAGGTTCGATGAGCCACTGGGGCTGGTCGAACAGCAGATCGGGTGACCACCACACCACCGGGTCGGACGGGTGCTGCAAAAATAGCACCCGAGTCCCCTGCCACGGCGGTTCTGCGAGCCGGCTGACGTCGCAAGGGTCGATGGCTTCGGAGAACCGCACGGTTCGCCCGTTGTCGTAGCGCGGCTCGACCTCGGTGGTGTGCGGGTCGCGCCGCGCGATCAGCGCATGCCACAGCGGGCTGGCTTGGGGTGGTCCCACCCAGAGCACCGCATCGAAGCCCATCCGGCGGATGTCGGGTAGCCATCCGAACGCGGCCTGGCCGGCCATCGAGCCCAGGCTCTCGCCGTAAAGCAGCAATCTCGGTCGGTGGTCGCGCGGAAATTGTCGCCAGCGGTCGTGAACCGTGTCGATCAGCTTTCGGCCGGCATCCATGGACTTCTGCTTGTCGGCGAGGAACGAGATCCAGCTGGGCAGGTAGGAATACTGCAGACCGACGATCGCGGTGTCGCCGTTGTACAGCATCTCCAGCGAGCTCGCCGCGACCGGGTCGATCCAGCCGGTGCCGGTGGTCGGCGCGATGACCAGGATTTTGCGGCTGAACGCGCCGGTGCGCTCGAGTTCCCCGACGATCGCGGCCAACCGACCTCTGTCATCGGGCGCGGTGCGCAGGCCGGCATACACCCGGATCGGCTCCTTGGCGGGCCGGCCGTTCAGCCGCGCCAGTTGGGCTGCATGCGGACCGGTGGCGACAAAGTTGCGACCCTGGTAGCCCAGTGAGTCCCACGGCGCCAACGACGCTGGGCTGCCGGACTTTTCCGGAAGCATCGGCTGCGACAGACCTGCGGCGGTGGCGGTATCCCGCGGCTGGAACAGCGCGTTGGCCCCCGCGAAGAATCCCCGTACCAGGACACCGTTGATCAGCATGATCAGCAGCGCCACAACGATAGTCGTGCCGATGAACAGCGCCACCTCGTCGTGCAAGTGCCATCGCCTGATCAGCATCCGGGCCAGCAGCTTGACGGCGTCGATGAGAACCCGCAACGTCGACACCAACACCGCGGCGACAACGACGGCGACGATCAGCGTGCGCAAGTAACCCAGGGTCGTCGGTCCCTCGATACCCATCAGCGCCGACACCTGCCGCTGCCAGGCGGCGGCCGGGATGAGCATCAGCACGCAAGCGGTCGGCGCGATCGCGACGACCGTCGCCTTCATCCAGAACAGCGCCCGCGGCGGAGGTGGCCACCAGCGGGCCCCTCGGAGCAGCACGCGGTAGCTGGCTCGGCCGATCACCACACCCAGGCCGTAGCCGAATGCCCCGTTGATGCCGCCGATCAGGCCCTGGTACACCCAGTCCCGCGGCAGCAGCGACGGCGTCAGCGACAGGCAGAAGAACAACGCGCCGCACGCCACCCCGACGAATTGCAGTCGCAGCAGGCTCCACGCCCACACTACCAACGGATGCCGTTGGTGGCGTTCGCTATTCATCGAAGCAGCGCGGCCAGCACTCCTTCGGATGTGCTGCGCAGCTCTGCCAGGGAAACGGTGAACAGACCCGCAACCTCCACCGCGTCCGAACCTTGGTCGACGACACCGATGCGAGTGGCCGGCAAACCCCGCGCCTCGCACATCGCGCGCAAACGGCTCTCCTCGGTGCGCGGCACGGCGACCAGCACACGGCCCGCTGACTCGGAGAACAACATGACAAACGGATCGGCGTCCTCGGGAAGAACAATGCGACAACCTGTTTCGCCTGCGAGCGCCGATTCCACCACGGCCTGCGCCAGGCCGCCTTCGGACAGGTCGTGGGCAGCAGACACCAGCCCGTCGCGCGAGGCGGCGCTCAGTATGTCGGCAAGCAGTCGCTCACGGGGCAGATCAACAGCAGGCGGCAGTCCGCCCAGATGGTCGGCGGTGACCTGCGCCCAGACTGATCCGTCGAATTCGTCCCGGGTGTCGCCGAGCAGGATCAGCGTCTCGCTCGGCTCGGTACCCATCGCGGTGGGAATGCGCCGGGCGACATCATCGATCACGCCCAATACACCCACCACCGGTGTGGGCAGAATGGCCGCCGACCCGGTTTGGTTGTAGAAGCTGACGTTGCCGCCGGTCACCGGAATCCCCAGGGCCGCACAGCCATCGGCCAAACCGCGTACCGCCTGCGCGAACTGCCACATCACCCCGGGGTCTTCCGGCGAGCCGAAGTTGAGGCAGTTGGTCACCGCGACGGGGGTGGCGCCGGTGACGGCGACGTTGCGGTAAGCCTCGGCCAGCGCGAGTTGGGCGCCGGTGTAGGGATCCAGCAGCGTGTAGCGCCCTGATGCGTCGGTCGACAGCGCGATGCCGCGGCCGGTGGACTCGTCGACGCGGAGCACACCACCGTCGGCGTGTTCGGCCAACACGGTGTTCCCGCGCACATAGCGGTCGTATTGCTCGGTAATGAAGGCGCGGCTGCACAGATGCGGACTGCCTAGCAGCGCAAGCAAAGTCGCGCGTAGCTCGTCGCAGGTGACCGGTCGTGGCAGGCTGCTGGCCCGGTCGGCATTCAACGCGTCCTGCGAGTCGGGCCGAGCGATCGGGCGCTGATACACCGGGCCCTCGTGAGCCACGGTGCGCGGCGGCACGTCCACCACCGTCTCGCCGTGCCAGGTGATGCGCAACCGGTCGCCCTCGGCGACTTCGCCGATCGTGGTGGCCACCACCTCCCACTTGCGGCACACCGCCATGAACGCGTCAACGTTCTCCGGTGCGACGACCGCGCACATCCGTTCCTGCGACTCGCTGCAGAGTACTTCGGCCGGGGTCATGTTCGTGGTGCGCAGCGGAACGGTATCCAGTTCAATGACCATGCCGCCGTCGCCGGCGGAGGCTAACTCCGAAGTCGCACAGGCTATTCCAGCTCCGCCAAGGTCCTGAATGCCTATCACCAGATCTGCGGCATACAGCTCCAGGCAGCACTCGATGAGCACCTTTTCCATGAACGGGTCGCCGACCTGAACCGACGGTAGCTTCTTGCGACCCGACCCCGACTCGTCGCCGCCGAAGGTCTCCGAAGCAAGCACCGACACGCCGCCGATGCCGTCAAGCCCGGTGCGCGCACCGAACAGGATGATCTTGTTGCCTGCACCCGAAGCGAACGCCAGACGCAGGTCCTCTCTCCGGAGCACACCCACACACAGCGCGTTGACCAACGGATTGCCGGCGTAGCAGGCGTCGAACACGGTTTCGCCGCCGATGTTGGGCAAGCCCAGTGAGTTGCCGTAACCCCCGATGCCCCGTACCACCCCGTCGACCACGCGGCGGGTGTCCGGGGCATCGGCAGCGCCGAAACGCAACTGGTCCATCACCGCGACCGGTCGAGCACCCATCGCCATGATGTCGCGGACGATTCCGCCGACCCCGGTGGCCGCGCCCTGGTAAGGCTCGACGTAGGACGGGTGGTTGTGCGATTCCACCTTGAAGGTGACCGCCCAGCCGTCACCGATGTCGACGACGCCGGCGTTCTCCCCGATGCCGGCCAGCATCCCGGCCCGCATCTGATCGGTGGTGGTCTCACCGAAGTACCGCAAGTGGACCTTGGACGACTTGTAGGAACAGTGCTCGCTCCACATCACCGAATACATCGCCAGCTCAGCATCGGTGGGGCGACGTCCCAGGATGTCGCGGATCCGCTGATGTTCGTCGTCTGTGAGACCCAGTTCGCGGAACGGTTGCGGCTGATCAGGGGTGGCCGCGGCCTGCTCGACGGTATCGACCGCGTGAGTAAGCCCGGACGTCACGTCGACAGTCTAGAGCGGCGCCCTCGCAGCTGCGGGATGCTACTGCCCGCCGGCTACGTCGAACGCGTTGCCGTCGGGGTCGGTCAGCACCACCCAACGAAAGTTGTCGCCGATGCTGTGCCGGCCGACCTCGGTGGCGCCGGCGGCGACAAGTCGCGAAACCTCGGCGTCGACGTCAGCCGCGCCGAAATCCAGATGGACCCGGTTTTTGCCCCGCGCGGGATCGGTGACCTTCTGAAAGCCCAGCCCTGGCCCCTCGGACCGCATGACCGCGAAGAACTCGCCGGGAAGCATCTCCTGGACCTGCCCGTCGAATTGGTCGGCCCACCAGCCGGCCAGCTTCGCGGGATCGCTGCTGTCGAACGTGACCATCTCTACTTTGAGCGCCATACCCCCGCTGTGTTACCGGCATTACGCTCGTCCGATGACCTCCCAGGTAATCGCGGAGCAGCACGCAGCCGAGACACCCTGGCGGTAACGCGCTCAACCAGCGCGTCCGAGCCCTGGAGGAATCCTGACCAATGTTCAAACCGCTTCTCCTGCAACGGCTCCCGGCCCTGTCTTCAGCGCAGAGCTGTTTGCGGCATTTTGGGCCGTCGGCTACTGGCCCGGTGACCCCGAGCCGGCGCGCGGCGCCAAGGCGTACACGGCGAAAGTCGCCGAGTTGCTGGCCACCGCTCCGGACCGGCGGCTTGAAGTCGTCGACAGCGCGAGTGTTCCGGGTGCCGCCGAGGGCGAACAGCTGGTCTTCCTGCGCTACATCGGCCGCGCAACCGGCCCGGACGGGCCAGTCCAGATCCGTGGGATCGATCGGGTCCGCACCCGCAACGGCATGGTGGTGGAGAACGTGACCCGCTACGAGCCGATCTTCGTCGGGCCGCGCTGACCAAGGCGTCAGCCGGGCGACAGGAAGGCCCGCAGGGCCGCCGCGTACGCGGCGACGTCGCCCGCGCCCATCAATTCCCGTGCCGAATGCATGGCCAGCTGAGCAGCGCCGACATCGACCGTCGGGATACCGGTGCGCGCTGATGTCATCGGGCCGATCGTCGAGCCGCAGGGCAGGTCGGCGCGGTGTTCGTAGCGCTGCAGGGGCACCCCGGCCTGCTGGCAGGCCAGCGCGAACGCGGCGGCGGTGCGGCCGTCGGTGGCGTAACGCAGATTCGGGTGCACCTTGAGCACCGGACCGCCGTTGACCGCGATCAGGTGCCCGGGCTCGTGGCGCTCCGGGTAATTGGGATGGGTGGCGTGCGCCATATCCGCCGAGGCGACCATCGATCCTGACAGCCGCCGCAGAAAGTCTTCCCGTCCGCCGCCGGCGGCGAGCACGATGCGTTCCAGCGTGATCAGCAGCAGCTCGGAGTCGGCGCCGCGATCGGAGGTTGAGCCGACCTCCTCGTGGTCGAACAGCGCCAGCACCGGCAGGTATTCGCCGGGTGCGGCGTCCAGGAACGCCTCGAGACCCGCGTAGCAGGACGCCTGGTTGTCCAGCCGCGGCGCGCTGACGAACTGGTCGTCCAGGCCGGACAGCGTCGACGGGGTCAGGCCGTGGGTCATCAGATCGGCGCCGAGCACGTCGTCGGGATCGAAGCCGGCCTGCGTGGCGACGTAGCCGATCAGTGACCGGGCTCGGCCGTCGGCTCCCCACACGGCGTTGACGTGACGCTGCGGGTCCAGGGCGACCGACTTGCGATCCTCTGCGAGGTGGATCGCCAACTGCGGCACCCGCAGGATCGGAGCGTCGATGCGCACCAGCCGCTGGGCGATACCGCCGCCGTCACGGATCGAGAGCCGCCCGCTGATGCCCAGCTCGCGGTCGAGCCAGGAGTTCAGCCAGACGCCGCCGTAAGGCTCCAACGCGACGACATGCCAGCCCGCGACTTCACGGTCGGGGTGTTGCTTGACCCGCAGATTCGGGCTGTCGGTGTGCCCGCCGATCACGCGAAACGGTCGCGCGCCGATCGCGCTGTCCCACGCCACCAGCGATCCGGCGCGCACAGTGAAGAACTTGCCGGCCGAAGGCCATTCGTCCGCTTCGGCCAGCTCGGTGCAGCCGGCGGCGCGCAGCCTGGCCGCCACCGTGGCACAAACGTGGAACGGCGACGGGGACTCGTCGATGAATCCGCACAAGCCACGCGCCGTCGCCGCCATGCCCCTCATCTTTTCATTAGGCTCGAACTCGTGCCCCCAGTGCAGCCGCAACCGGTTCTCGTGCCCCTGACCCCGGCGGCGATTTTCCTGGTTGTCACGATCGACGAGGGCGGCGAGGCGGCGGTGCACGATGCGCTGCCGGAGCTCGCCGGCCTGGCGCGGGCGATCGGGTTCCGCGATCCGAGCAAACACTTGTCGATGATCGCCTCGATCGGCTCCGAGGCGTGGGACCGGCTGTTCACCGGCCCGCGGCCCGCCGAGTTGCACCCGTTCGTCGAGCTGGACGGTCCGCGGCATGGCGCCCCGGCCACACCCGGCGATCTGATGTTCCACATCCGGGCCGAGAGCGTGGACGTCTGCTTCGAGCTGGCCAATCGCATTCTCAAATCGATGGCCGGCGCGGTGAGCGTTGTCGACGAAGTACACGGCTTCCGGTTCTTCGACAACCGCGATCTGCTCGGCTTCGTCGACGGGACCGAGAACCCCGACGGCGCCCTGGCGGTGTCTGCCACCACCATCGGCGACGAGGATCCGGATTTCGCCGGTTCGTGCTACGTGCACGTGCAGAAGTACGTGCACGACATGGCGGCGTGGGAGTCGCTGCCAGCCTCCGAGCAGGAGCTGGTGATCGGCCGGACCAAGTTGGACGACATCGAGCTCGACGACGACGAAAAACCGGCCAACGCGCACATTGCGCTCAACGTCATCACCGACGACGACGGCACCGAGCGCAAGATCGTGCGACACAACATGCCGTTCGGCGAACTGGGCAAGGGTGAATTCGGCACCTACTTCATCGGGTATTCGCGCACGCCCGAGGTCACCGAACAGATGCTGCGCAACATGTTTCTCGGCGATCCACCCGGCAATACCGACCGAATCCTGGACTTCTCCACCGCGATCACGGGAGGACTGTTCTTCTCCCCTACCCTTGACTTCCTCGACGATCCGCCGCCGCTGCCCAGTTCACCAGCAGAAGCCCCGGCGGTAGTCACCGCGCCCGCGAACGGCTCGTTGGCGATCGGCAGTTTGAAAGGAATCCGGCAATGAACAACCTTTACCGCGATCTTGCCCCGGTCACCGACGAGGCCTGGGCCGAAATCGAATTGGAAGCCACGCGGACGTTCAAGCGCCACATCGCCGGACGCCGAATCATCGATGTCAGCGAGCCGGGCGGTCCCACCACTGCGGCTATCAGCACCGGGCGGCTACTCGACGTGAGCGCGCCCACAGACGGCGTCGTCGCGCACCTGCGTGCCAGTAAACCGCTTGTGCGGCTTCGGGTTCCATTCACCCTTTCTCGCGGAGAAATCGACGACGTTGAGCGCGGATCGCAAGACTCCGACTGGGATCCGGTCAAGGCCGCCGCCAAGAAACTCGCATTCGTCGAAGACCGGGCCGTCTTCGAAGGCTATGAGGCCGCGTCGATCGACGGCATCCGCCGCTGTAGCTCCAACCCGGCGCTGAAGCTACCCAAGGACGTTCGCGATTTCCCCGACGTCATCTCGCAGGCGTTGTCCGGGTTGCGACTGGCCGGTGTCGACGGGCCGTACTCGGTGTTGCTGTCCGCCGACGCCTACACCAAAGTCAGCGAGACCACCGAACACGGCTATCCGATCCGCGAGCACATCCGGCGACTGATCGACGGCGACATCATCTGGGCGCCCGCCATCGACGGCGCGTTCGTGCTCACCACCCGCGGCGGCGACTTCGACTTGCAGCTGGGCACCGACGTGTCGATCGGATACCTGCGCCATGACCTCGACACCGTGCAGTTGTATCTGCAGGAGACGCTGACGTTCCTGTGCCACACCGCCGAGGCGTCGGTCTGCCTCAGCCCGTAACACTCGGCGCGACGTCGGGAGGAATCACTCGGCGAGCTGCACCAGCCCAAGCTTGGGGCGCTTGACACCTTCGACGATTTCGAGCGGTGGATCGATCTGAACATGCGTCACCTGCGTCGCATCGGCTACTGCGGCCCGCCCACCTACCACGCGCCGGCCGGACAACGTCCGAAGCCCGACGCCGCAACACGGAACACGCTCGCGCCGGCCTCGACCGCCCGCAAATCCCGACGCGCGTCGTCGCGGCGCAATGCCAAAACGAGATCGTCAGCGGCCACTCGTAGTAGATGATGGAGGGATGGTTGGCGCTCCATCCGTCCTGGTGTTCGACGTGAACGAAACACTCGTCGATATCGAGTCCTTGGCGCCACTTTTCGAGCGCGTCTTCGGTGATCCAGGGGCGATGCGAGAGTGGTTCAATCAGCTCGTCATGTACTCGATGACCGCAACGCTGTCGGGGCGCTACGTCGACTTTTTCTCCCTGGGCCGAGGAGTGCTGCAGATGATGGCCAGCTCCCGCCGCCTGGCCGTCACCGACGACGACCTACACGAACTGAAGAACAGCATGCTGAGCATGCCGGCCCACCCCGACGTCGAAGATGGGCTGACGACACTGCGCGACAATGGCTTTCGCCTGGTAACGCTGACGAATTCGCCTCCTAATCCGGATGGGCCCAGCGCGCTGGAACAGGCCGGGCTGGCGCACTTTTTCGAGCAGACGCTCAGTGTCGAGCAGTGCCGTGCGTTCAAGCCCGCGCCGGCGGTGTATGAGCATGTGTGTGAGACACTCGCGGTTGCCCCGGCGGATTGCATGATGGTCGCCGCCCACGTCTGGGACACCATCGGCGCGCAATCCGCGGGACTCAGCGGCGCACTGATCACCCGTCCCGGTAATGCGCTATTAGCAATTCCCGACTTGCCGCAGCCGGCGATAGTCGCCAATGATCTGCGCGAGTTCGCCCGGCAACTCTGCGCGTAGCGAAACCTCACAAGTCGGGCGCGCCGGACGTCTACCGGGTACATGGCAACTCCGACGACCCGCGCAGGGGCCCATGTCTACCGCAGCCGCGGTGGCCTGGCCGCCAAGCCGTTCGTCGGCGAGCTTGTGGAGCGCGGGCTTCGCGAGTCGGGTGCTAATGCGCTCGGCGGGCCGTCCGCCGTGCCCGCGCACGTGGGTGTTTCGGTGACCAAGCTGCACAGAACCGACGGAACCGGTGATCCTGAAAGTGAGCGATCGCGACGAGTTGGACGTCGACGAGGCGCTGTCCGCGACGGGCCGTGCGCCGCTGGCCGATGACATCGATTTAGCGGCAATAGAACTCATTCTGGGCGGCTGGCTCGACGTCGACCACGGCTATCTGCTGGGTATGACCATGGCAGGCCCGGCGTCTCCGACTTGCTGCACTCGGCCACTATCGCCGTCGCCGGTGCGGTGCCCGTCGACCGGTTGTGGCACGCCGCGCCGTGCTCCCCACGATCAGCGAGGCGTGGCTGCGACGTTCTGAAGGCCTTCCGGGATTCGCTGACGCCGCGACTACACAGCCAGCACCGCGTCCAGCGCCGAATAGAACAGACCGAGCCCGTCGTCGGATGGCCCGGTCAACGCCTCGATGGCATGTTCGGGGTGCGGCATCAGCCCCACGACCCGGCCGTTGGCCGAGCTGATGCCTGCGATGTCACCCAGCGAGCCGTTCGGGTTGTCGTGGTAACGGAACACCACTCGGCCTTCACCTTCCAGCTCAGCGAGCACCTCGGCAGAGGCCACGTAGCGACCCTCACCCGACTTCAACGGGACCAGCAGGTCGGCGTCGGGCTCGAAGCGCGACGTCCACACCGTCGCCGTCGACGCGACCCGCAGCCACACATCGCGACAAACGAAATGCAGGCCGGCGTTGCGGGCAAGGGCGCCGGGCAGCAGCCCAGCCTCACACAACACCTGAAAACCATTGCAGATGCCCAAAACCGGCAACCCGCTATCCACGGCCGCGATGACTTCGCCCATCACCGGGGCGAACCTGGCAATCGCGCCCGCGCGCAGATAGTCGCCGTAGGAGAATCCGCCCGGCACCACCACCGCGTCGACGCCCTTGAGGTCGGCGTCGGCATGCCACAGGCTGACGGCCTCGGCGCCGACCAACCGCACCGCCCGCGCGGCGTCCACGTCGTCGAGCGTCCCCGGGAAGGTGATGACGCCGATACGGGCCGTCACTGGGGTTCCCGGCTAACTGTCCAGTCTTCGATCACGGTATTGGCCAATAGCGACTCGGCGATCTCCGCGAGTTGAGAATCGTCAACGGTATCGTCGACTTCGAGCTCAAACCGCTTACCCTGCCGGACATCTGAGATGCCAGCATGCCCGAGCCGGCCCAATGCACCGACGATGGCCTGACCCTGCGGGTCGAGAATCTCGGCCTTAGGCATCACGTGCACAACCACCCGGGCCACCCGCGCTCCTTCTACTTATCCGGTTTGCTCGGACCCAACTGTACCGGCCGATACCGGGACCGCCGTGTTAGCACGAGCTGATGTAGGCCGCGCAGACCGGCGACGTCATCGCGTCCAGACGCTGAGCGTCTGAGATCACGGGCCAGGGCAGGCTGATCGTGCTGTTTTCCGGCTGTGCGGCGAGGTAGATGTGCGTGAGACATCGTCCCGGTCGGTCCGGGTCCGCCTGGGCGGCGAGGGACGGCGTGCACCGGACAACCAGGCCGCCGCGGTCAACATCGTCATCATCGCAATCCGCACGCCCGCGGCCGATGAGCGCACAATCGTAGACATGCAGCTCACGCATTTCGGCCATTCCTGTGTACTCGCCGACTTCGGGCACACCAGCTTGCTGTTCGACCCGGGCAATTTCTCGCACGGTTTCGAGGGCATCACCGGTTTGTCGGCGATTGTGATCACCCATCAACATCCCGACCACGTCGACGCCGCCCGGCTGCCGGCGCTGCTGGACGCCAATCCGGACGCCGCGCTGTACGCCGACGCGCAGACCGCCGAGCAGCTTGATGTGCCGCGTCAGCAGGTGCAGGTCGGCGACGAGCTGTCGGTCGGCGACCTGACTATCCGCGCGCTGGGCGGGCAGCACGCCGTCATCCACCCGGAAATCCCGGCGATAACCAACATTTCGTATTTGGTTGGCGATGGCGAGCACCCTGCTCGATTCATGCACCCCGGCGATGCGTTGTTCGTCCCGGACGAGCCGATCGACGTGTTGGCTGCTCCCGCGGCAGCGCCGTGGATGAAGATATCCGAGGCCGTCGACTACTTGCGCGCGGTTGCGCCGGCGCGGGCGGTGCCGATCCACCAGGGGATCATCGCACCGGATGCCCGCGGCATCTACTACGGCCGACTCAGCGAGATGACCAGCACCGAGTTCCAAGTCCTGCCGGAAGAAAGCGCGATCACCTTCTGACGGCGACCTAGGCGATATCGCTTGCGGCGGCGCGGCCGGCGGCGCGGCCCGAGAAGATGCACCCGCCCAGGAATGTTCCCTCCAGAGCTCGGTAACCATGTACACCACCGCCGCCGAAACCGGCCACCTCGCCGGCCGCGTAGAGCCCGTCGAGAGGAGTCCCATCGGCCTTGAGTACCCGTGAGTCCAAATCAGTCTCCAACCCGCCCAGTGTCTTTCGGGTCAAAATATGCAACTTGACCGCAATCAGCGGTCCTGCCTTCGGATCGGTCAGGCGGTGTGGGGCGACCACTCGGCCCAGCCGATCGCCCAGATAGCTACGCGCGGCGCGGATCGCGGTGATCTGGCCGTCCTTGGTGAAGCGGTTGGCCACCTCACGATCGCGCGCAGTGACCTCTTCGGCCACCGTCGCATAGTCCAGCGGCAGCACGTCGGGCAACTTGTTCATCGCAGTCACCAACTCCCGCAACGAGTTTGCGCTGACGAAGTCGACACCGCGGTCGACGAAGGCCTGCACCGGGCCTGGCGGGCCTGACCGCGCGCGCGACGACAGCAGCTGGCGGACGCTGCGCCCGGTCAAGTCGGGGTTCTGCTCCTGGCCCGACAACGCGAATTCCTTCTCGATAACCTTGGCGTTCAACACGAACCAGGTGTAGTCGGAGCCCGACTTGGCGATGTGCTCCAGCGTGCCGAGGGTGTCGAACCCCGGATACAGCGGCACCGGCAGCCGCTTGCCCGTGGCGTCCAGCCACAGCGACGACGGCCCGGGGATGATCCGGATGCCGTGCAGCGGCCAGATCGGGTCGTAATTGGTGATGCCCTCGGTGTAATGCCACATCCGGTCGCGGTTGATCCACCGGGCGCCGGCCCGCTCGGTGATCGCGATCATCCGGCCGTCCACATGGGCGGGCACGCCGCAGAGTAGCTGGTCGGGCACCCGGCCCATCCGCTTGGGCCAGTTGGCCCGCACCATATCGTGATTGCCACCAATGCCCCCGCTGGTGACGATCACCGCTGGGGCACGAAACTCGAACTGCGCAACCGCTTTTCGTGAGGACGGCACACCGCGCGGTTCCGACGAGGGTTCCAGGACGGTGCCGCGAACCCCAGTCACCGCGTCACCGTCGATAATCAGCTCGTCGACCTGGTGGCGGTGGGCGAAACGGACCTTCGGCTGGCCCCGCAACCGCCGCGCGAACATTTCCACCAGAGCCGGCCCGGTTCCCCAGGTGATGTGAAACCGGGGCACCGAGTTGCCGTGCCCCTGCGCGTCGTAGCCGCCGCGTTCGGCCCACCCCACCAGCGGAAAAATCCGCAAGCCCCGGGCACGCAGCCAGCTGCGCTTTTCTCCGGCGGCGAAATCGACGTAGGCATGTGCCCATTGCCGCGGCCAATGGTCTTCTTCTCGGTCGAAGGCCGCGGTGCCGAGCCAATCCTGCAGAGCGAGTTCGTGGCTGTCGCGAACACCCAAGCGGCGCTGCTCAGGGCTGTCGACGAAGAACAGGCCGCCGAACGACCAGAAGGCCTGCCCGCCGAGGTTGGCGCTGTTCTCCTGATCGAGTATCAGCACCCGCATACCGCGGTCCGCCACCTCGCAGGCTGCCACCAGGCCGGCCAGGCCCGCCCCGACGATGATGACATCAGCTGCGGTATCGCTCATGGCGCTACACAGTAGCGACCTGAGCCGTCACGCCGCGTCGAGAATGCTCTGATCGGCCCGCCACTCATAGACAGCAGGCGCGCACGCCTGAAGTAAAGCCAGGTCCACCGCGTCCAGCATCGCTTGCAGCGGCCCGGGTTTGCGCAGGTGATGAGCCGCGACCGCGACTCGGACGATGCCGTGCCGGCGGGCCACCCGCTCAGCGGAGAGCACCAACATCCGGCACCACCACGGCTCGGCCAGAAAACCTTCTCCGATGCCCAATACCCGTCCGCGCACGGTGGTCTGCCGGACCAAATCGGTGATCCCGTGCAGATCGGCTAAGAGTCGAAACCCGTTGCGTGGCAGAGTCTTGACCGTACCTGGCGACGCTGCCCAACCCGGCGGGGCGAACAGCCGGGTGCGCAGCCCGAGGTGCTCGAGCACTCGGTCGGCGGCCATAATTCGCAGGTTTGCCTCGTGCGCCGGCAGCGCCGCGAACTCGCCACGCCGTTTCTTGGTCGCGGCCTGGTCATAGCCGTTCAACACGATTGCGTCACCGGCCGCGCGCCGGCCCGCAAGCCACTCAATGGTTTGCGGGTCGCGGTCGAGTCGGTATCCACCCTTGAGCCGCGGGGCCACCAGCAACGACACCGGCACGTCCCGTGCGTCCATCTGTGCGCAGAACGCCGCGACATCGTCCAACGTCGGTTCGCAGATCCCGGAGACCGAGACGATCAACTTTCCAGACACACCGCAATTTTGCCGATGCCAGGTGTCCAAACGGTGACATGCATGCGGATAGAGAGCGTCGATCCGGTCCGGCGGCCCAGCTAATTCGGCAGCACAGCCTCGATCGCGGCGATAACCTCGGGCGCGTCGGGCAGCGTGGTCGGACGGAATCGGTTGACCACCTTTCCGCCCGGCGCAATCAGAAACTTCTCGAAGTTCCACTGCACGTCACCGGCCTGCCCGCCGGGCGTCGGGACCGCAAAGTAGGTTGGTCAGCTAGCTAGTTTCTCGTTTAGGCTGATTCGGTGGTCCATCGCGCCGACAGCCCGCACTCGCCTGAACCAGTGACTCCGGGCGCGGGGTCCGCCGCTAACGGGGCTGCGCTGCCGACCGCGCCGACCAAGCCGGTAGTCGACGACTTGCCCGACTATCCGGACACCCTAGACGGTGGCCTGCTGCGCATCGCCGGTGTCTGCATCCTTGCCTCGGTGATGGCGATCCTGGACACCAGCGTCGTCAGCGTGGCGCAACGCACGTTCATCACCGAGTTCCGCTCCACCCAGGCCGTCGTCGCCTGGACCATGACGGGCTACACCCTCGCGCTTGCCACCGTTATCCCGCTGGCCGGTTGGGCGTCTGATCGGTTCGGCACCAAGCGTCTGTTCATCGGCTCGGTTTTGTGGTTCACGTTGGGTTCGCTGTTGTGTGCAATGGCGTCGAACATCGCCGCCCTCATCGCTTTTCGAGTGATACAGGGACTCGGCGGCGGGATGCTGCTGCCGTTGACTCTCATCATCTTGACCCGCGAGGCCGGCCCGCGCCGGCTCGGCCGGTTGATGGCGGTGCTTGGGATTCCGATGCTGCTGGGCCCGATGGTCGGGCCGGTGCTCGGCGGCTGGCTGATCGACGTCTATAGCTGGGAATGGATTTTCCTGATCAACCTGCCGCTTGGGGTGATCGTGTTATTCCTCGCCGCGGTGGTGTTCCACAAGGACCGCCCGATGCCGTCGGAGACGTTCGACTTCACCGGTATGGCGCTGTTGTCGCCTGGGTTGGCGATGCTGCTGTTCGGCATTTCATCGGTACCCAGGAGCGGTACCTTCACCGATTACCACGTGTGCATGCCGGCTGTCGTGGGTCTTGGCTTGATCACCGCATTCGTCGTTCATGCCTTAAACCGTGCCCAGCACCCGCTAATCGACCTCCGGCTATTCGAAAACCGCGTGGTGACCTTGGCTAACTCGTCGATGTTCTTGTTCGCCGTCGGCTTCTTCGGCGTCGCGCTGCTATACCCCAGCTATTTCCAGCAGCTGTTGCATCAGACCCCGATGCAATCCGGGCTGCATCTGATCCCGCAAGGGCTCGGCGCTATGGCGACCATGCCACTCGCCGGGACAATGATGGACAAACGCGGACCGCGCAACGTCTTGCTGGTCGGTATCGCGCTCGTCAGTATCGGCTTGGCCGTGTTCGCATATGGCGCCTCCAAACAAGCAGGGTACCAACCGACCCTGCTCGTGGGGCTGGTCATTACCGGCATGGGCCTGGGCTCCACGATGACGCCGCTGAACGGAGCGGCGGTGCAGACCTTGGCCCCGCATCAGATCGCGCGCGGCTCGACATTGATCAGCGTCAATCATCACGTCGCCGGCTCGGTCGGCACCGCGTTGATGTCGGTGATCCTCACCAGTCAGTTCAACCGCAGTCAAACCATCACCACCGCAAACGCGCTCGGTATCCTGCGCGGGAAGCCCGGTCGGTACGGGCCGCCGATTCATTCGTCGGCGCCGTCACCGCACGCAGTTACGCCCGAGTTCACCAGCCAGCTGATGCACGATCTGTCGCACGCCTACATGCTCGTGGTCGTGGTGGCCGTCATTCTGGTCGCGTTGACGCTGTTGCCCACCGCGCTTCTCCCGAAAAAGCCGCCGTTAGCGGCTAAACGGCTGGCGCCCGCGCCCACGTGCTAGCGTCCCGCGCCGCTGAGAAGATCGCCCACCTGGCCGCCGCCGTCGTGGTCGCGATCGGCGGCCGCTAGCAACCAAGCGTATTGGTAAGCAGTCTCTTTCCAGCGCTCGTAACGTCCGCTGATTCCACCGTGGCCAGAAGTCATCTGAGTCTTCAACAGCACCGGATTGCCACCGGTTTTAGTGTGCCGCAACGCTGCTACCCATTTCGCTGGCTCGACGTAATAGACCCTGGTGTCGTGCAGCGAGGTCATCGCCAGGATCGGCGGATACTTCTGGGCGCCGACGTTCTCGTACGGCGAATACGACTTCATGTAGCGATAAACATCGCTGTCGCTCAACGGGTTTCCCCATTCATCCCACTCGGTGACGGTCAGCGGCAGCGACGGGTCCAGGATCGTGGTGAGCGGGTCGACGAACGGGACTACCGCCAAGATTCCGGCGAACAAGTCGGGGGCCATGTTGGCGACCGCGCCCATCAGCAGACCACCGGCGCTGCCGCCCATGCCCACCATTTGCTCCGGTCGGGTCCGTCCGGAGTCCACCAGATGATTCGCGACCGCGACGAAGTCGGTGAAGGTGTTCTTCTTCTCCAGCAGCTTGCCGTGCTCGTACCAGAGCCGACCCATTTCGCCGCCCCCACGGACATGCGCGACGACGAACGCCATGCCGCGGTCGAGCAGCGACAGCCGGGCGATGGAGAACCGCGGATCCTCGCAGATCTCGTATGCGCCGTAGCCGTACAGCAATGCCGGGGCGGGGAATTCGACGTCGGCGCGGTGCACGATCGAGACCGGGATCCGGCTACCGTCGGCCGCATGCGCCCAATCGCGGCGCTCGACGTAGTCCTCGCGCCGGTAGCCGCCGAGCACCGGTTGCTCGCGCAACAGGATGCGTTCGCCGGTGACGAGATCCACATCGTAGATCCGTACCGGGGTGACAAACGATCCTGCACCGATCCGAAGCTTCGGCGAGTCCCAATTCGGGTTGGCGCCCAGACCGACCGACATCAGCTCGGAGTCGAACGAGATTTCCTGCGGCCGCCCGTAGTCAGCGCCGTCAATGGGCCACAGCTGAATTCGCGGCAATGCTTCACCGCGGTAGCTGACCACCAGGTGGCCGGCGAAGGCGTCGACGGCGTCCAGTCGCACGCCGTCGCGGTGCCCGATCAGCGTGCGCTGCGCGGTCGGGTCATCGACAGGCGCCTCCACCAACGTGAAATTGACCGCGCCGTCGTTGTGCAGGATCAAAAACCGGTTCTGCCCGTCGACAATCACGTGTTCCACCGAATACTCGACGCCGTCGCGCCGTGGCAGCACGGTGACGAACTCGGCGCGGGGGTCGGCGGCGTCCGCGTAGCGGACCTCTGAGGTAATCGCCGACCCCGACACGATCACCACATACGCGTCGCTGCGGGTTCGGCCCACCGCAACCCAGAACCGCTCATCGGCTTCGTGATATACCTTCTCCGCCGGCAGACCCGAGGCGACGCGGTGTCGCCACACCGCCTCTGGGCGCCACGCTGCGTCGACCGTGACGTAGTAGACGGTTCGATTGTCGGTGGACCAGGTCGCCCCGGCCCCGATGCCCACAATTTCGTCCGGATATTGCGCGCCGGTGCAAAGATCGCGGAACCGCAACGTATAACGTTCATCGCCGACCACGTCGACGGAGTACGCCAGCACGTTGCCGTCCGGGCTGACGCTGGCAGCGCCCAGTGAGAAGTAGTCGTGGCCCTCGGCTTCGACGTTCTCGTCGAGCAATATCTGCTCACCCGGGATCTCAGTGTGCTCGTCGAAGATCGGCGGGTTCCAGTCGGTCGGATCGGTCACCGGACAACGGCATTGGACACCATACTGCTTGCCTTCAAAGCTGCGGGCGTAATACCACCAGTCGTCCCGCCGGATCGGCACCGACAAGTCGGTCTCCTTGGTGCGCGCTTTGATCTCGTCGAAAATCTGCTGCCGCAACGGTTCAAGTTTGGCCGTCAGCTGGTCGGCGTAGTCGTTCTCGGCTTCCAGATGAGCTATCACGTCTGGACTAGACTTGTCGCGCAGCCATTCATATGGATCGACGAACACGTCGCCGTGAAATTCCCGTCGGCTCTCCACCCGCTTTGCGACGGGCGGTGCTGGCGTTTCGGTCATGCCGCCGGCTCGATCCAGTCGTCGAAGCGCAGCCCGGAAATGCGTTCGTACGCCTCGATGTAGCGGTCGCGCGTGGCGTCGACGACGCTCTGCGGCAGCGGCGGAGGCGGCTCGGAGCCCGAGCGGTCCCAGCCAGAGTCCGGGCCGGTCAGCCAGTTACGAACGAACTGCTTGTCGAAACTCGCCTGCACCTCGCCGGCGCGGTAGTCGGCCGCCGGCCAGTACCGTGACGAATCGGGTGTGAATATTTCGTCGGCCAGCACCAAGTTGTCGTGCGCGTCGGTGCCGAACTCGAATTTGGTATCTGCGATGATGATTCCTCTTCTCAGCGCGTGGTCGGCTGCCTGTATGTAGGTCTGGATAGTGCGATCACGCAACCGATTAGCGCGGAGCCCACCAACCATCTCGATCACTCGGGGGAACGAGACGTTCTCATCGTGTTGTCCCAGGTCGGCTTTTGTCGCCGGCGTGAACAGCGGCGTGGAGAACCTGCTGGCCTCGACCAAGCCCGGAGGCAATGGGATGCCACATACCTCGCCAGTCTGCTGGTAATCGAGCAATCCGGAGCCGGTCAGATAGCCGCGTGCGACGCACTCCACCGGAATCATCTTCAGCTCTCGCACCACCAATGCGCGGCCAAGCACCTCTTCCGGGATGCGGGGATCGTCTGGTGGCCCGGCAAGGTGGTTGGGCGCCTCGACGAGGTCAAAGAAGAAGACGCTCATCGCCGTCAAAATCCGACCCTTGTCGGGAATCGTGCTGTCGAGTACGTAGTCGAAGGCTGAAATTCGGTCGGTCGCGACGAACAACAGGTGATCGTCGTCGATGCGGTACAGCTCGCGGACCTTTCCACTGGCCAGGTGCCGATAGTCGGACAGAGCGGGACGCATCGGGTCAGCCTAACCGGGCGCCTTTTTTGGTTACGCCGAGATTGACGGCAGAGCCGAAAACGGCGCGGAAATCGGTCCTAAAGTCGACCACCGCCACCTGGCTGGCGGTAGGCAGCGTGCCGCCGAACGGTCGAGCACCGCCGGTCACCGAGGAGAAGTCATAGGATCGCACCCGGGGTGTACTTGGCCGCCTCCGGGTAGTGCGCGACCAGCGCGTCCACCCTGGCGACCACCGCGTCGACCTGGTCGGCGGCGGCGCCGATGAACGCCTGCCTGTCGGCCAGCGCGGCGTCGAGCGCCGCCCGGTCCAGCGGCAGACGCGGATCGGCGGCCAGCCGGTCGAGCAGGTCCGGCTCGGCGCCACGCTCGCGCATTGCCAGCGCCGTGGCGACGGCATGTTCCTTGATCACCTCGTGGGCGGCCTCACGGCCCATCCCGGCGCGAACCGCCGCGATCAGCACCTTGGTGGTGGCCAAAAATGGCAGGTAGCGGTCCATCTCGCGCTCGATCACCGCGGGGTAAGCGCCGAACTCGTCGAGCACGGTCAGCATCGTCTCGATCTGCCCATCGACAGCGAAGAAGCTGTCCGGCAGCGCAACTCGGCGCACCACCGAGCAGAACACGTCGCCCTCGTTCCACTGCGCGCCGGCCAATTCGGCCGTCATCGACGCGTAGCCGCGCAGCACCACCTGCAGCCCGTTGACTCGTTCGCAACTACGGGTGTTCATCTTGTGCGGCATCGCCGACGAGCCGACCTGCCCAGCCGCGAACCCCTCGGTGACCAAGTCATGGCCTGCCATCAGCCGGATGGTGTGCGCCAGTGACGACGGCCCGGCGCCGAGCTGCACCAGGGCGGAGGTCACTTCCTGGTCCAGCGAACGCGGATACACCTGTCCGACGCTGGTCAAAACCGTTGTGAAGCCGAGGAAATCAGCGATGCGTCTTTCGAGTTCGGCAAGCTTCGCCGCGTCGCCGCCGAGCAGATCGAGCATGTCCTGCGCAGTGCCCATCGGGCCTTTGATGCCGCGCAGCGGGTAGCGGTCGATCAGTTCCCGCAGCCTGGTCAGCGCCAGCAGCGTCTCCTGGGCCGCCGAGGCGAACCGCTTGCCCAATGTGGTGGCTTGTGCCGCGACGTTGTGGCTGCGCCCGGCCATCACCAGGTCGCGGTAGGTCACCGCGCGCTCGGCCATTCGGGCCGCCACCGCGACGCCGTGGGCGAACACCAGTTCCAGCGATCGCCGAATCTGTACCTGCTCGACGTTCTCGGTGAGGTCGCGGCTGGTCATGCCCTTGTGCACGTGTTCGTGGCCGGCCAGCGCGTTGAATTCCTCGATGCGGGCCTTGACATCGTGACGCAGCGCCCGCTCCCGCGCGGCGATCGAGGCCAGGTCGACGTCGTCGAGCACCCGCTCGTAGTCGGCGACGGCCGCCAGCGGGACCGCGACCCCCAATCCCGCCTGCGCCCGCAGCACCGCCAGCCAGAGCCGCCGCTCGGCGATGACCTTGGCCTGCGGCGACCAGATCGCCACCATCTCGGCGCTGGCGTAGCGGTTGGCCAGCACATTCGGGATTGTCACAAACACACAGCTTAACGGCGGACGCCGGCACGGCCGCGGATCAGGCACAGTAACTCCATGCACTTCGTTGGGCTCGATCTCGCTTGGGGTGAGAAGAACAGCACCGGTGTCGCGGTCATCGATTCCGACGGCCGGCTTCTGCGCGTGGGTGCCGCGCAGGACGACGCGAGCATCGAAGCCGCGGTGTCGCCGTATGTCAGCGACGACTGCCTGGTGGCCATCGATGCGCCGCTGATCGTCAAGAATCTGACCGGACACCGGCCGTGCGAGGCGGCGCTCAACCACGACTTCCACCGGTTCGACGCGGGGGCCCCCTTCGAGGTTCGTCAACGTGAGCTGCTGCAGTCGATGACGCTGATCGAGGGACTCGACAAGACAACCCCGCGACTGCGCGTGAACCACAACGTGTCCTGGGTGGGGCTGCGCAGCCTTGGCTGCGACCCGCCTACAGCTGGACCGGTAGTCAGATCTGCACGGTGCGCTGGTCGACCGGTGCCAACGCGTTGATGACGTCGATCACAGTTGCCCGTACGACGGTACGGGGATCCTCCCGATCGTCGACCAAGGCGGAGACCACCGCTCCGTCGACTGCGCAGATCAACGCTGAGACCAGCTCCATGCGCACCAAGCGGCCGGACCGCTCGATCACCTCGGCGATGGCGTCGACGCGGTGATGCAGGTTGCGGCGCTGAATGTCGCGCAATGCGGGCTGGCGCGCACACGCGATGAAGCGCTCGTAGCGCGAAATCAGCTGCTCGGTCAGATGCGGACCGGACTCACTGCCGACGAGCAGGTCGACCAGCAGGTCCGCAAGGGTCTCGGGACCGCGGCGCCGGCGGGGCAGGGTGGCGACTTCCGCCCGCAGCTGGGCCACCTCCAGCATTCCGATGTGGGCGACCGCGTTGGCGATGAGGTCGTCGAGGCTGGAGAAGTAATAGGTGGTCGAAGCCAGCGGAAGGCCTGCCCGGCGGGCAACGGCGCGGTGGCGGACCGCCTCGAATCCGCCTTCGCGCAGCAGTTCGGCGGCCGCGCTGACCAGCGCGTACCGTCGACGCTCTCCCTTGGGAGTAACCGCTGCAGTCACCAGGGACATGGTGCCAGTCAGCTTGATGCCGCATTGCCCTTTCTGACAAACGCCGGTCCGACGCTCGAGGAGCGGCGCTCTATCATGGCCCGCATGCCAGATCTGAGTCGTCGCGCTGTGTTGCGCCTTGGCGCCGGCGGGGCGATCGGAGCTCTGGGCGCTTACACGCTGGACCGGTTGCCGGCACGACGGCGTCTCACGGCGCCGGTGACGATGGCAGGCACCGGCGTTCCGCTGGCGCCGCGGCCGCCGCTGGATCCGGCTCCTGCGGTCGCGGCCCCAACGATGGTGACCGGTTCTTTCGTGTCGGCGGCGCGCGGCGGGATCGCCACCGGTTGGGCGATTGCCCGGCCACCGGGTCAGACCAAAGCCCTACGACCGGTGATCGCATTGCACGGCAAGGGAAGTAGCGCCGCAACCGTCATGGACGGCGGCGTCGAACAGGGTCTGGCTCAGGCTGTCGGCGCCGGCCTGCCGCCATTCGCGGTGGTTGCCGTCGACGGCGGCGGAAGTTATTGGCACAATAGGGCTTCCGGCGAAGATTCGGGCGCCATGGTGGTGAACGAGCTCATCCCGATGCTCGACGCCAAGGGCCTCGACACCTCCCGGGTCGCGTTTCTGGGCTGGTCGATGGGCGGTTACGGCGCATTGTTACTCGGCGGCCGGCTCGGAGCTTCCCGCACCGCCGCGATCTGCGCGGTGAGCCCGGCGCTGTGGCTGTCATCCGGGGCGGCCGCGCCGGGCGCTTTCGACGGTCCCGACGATTTCGCCGCCAATTCGGTGTTCGGGATGCCCGCGCTGGCGTCCATCCCGATCCGTGTCGACTGCGGCAACAGCGACCCGTTCTACGGCGCGACAAAGCAATTCGTGGCCCAGCTGCCCCACCCGCCGGCGGGCGGGTTCTCACCCGGCGGACACGACGCGTCGTTCTGGAGCTCGCAGCTGCCCGCCGAATTGACCTGGATGGCACCGCTGCTCACCGCGTAAGCCACACTTCGCGCCGAAACCCACGTTTTGCAGCAGAAGTTCGAGAAGCCGTCTGCAAAACGTCGATTTGGGGGCGGGCGCCAGATGGTGGCGCTTCGGGCTGGCTCGTACGCTCAGACGGCAATCGTCTCAGCTACCGTAGCGGCAACGATATCGGCCCTCAGCCGGTCGGCATCGTCGCGCTTTTCGGGTTGAGGCTGGTCAGGTGTCCGCTCTCGACACCCGCGGAGGGGTCGAGTTCACAGTCCAGGATCGCCGGCCCCTTCGATGCCAGCGCCTCGGTCAATGCGGATTGCAGTTCGGCAGCAGTAGTGACGTGATAACCCCTGCCGCCGAACGCCTCGGCGATCAACTCGTGGCGCGCATGCCGGCTCAGTACGGTCGGCGCCGGGTCGGCGCCGGAAATCTCGTCACCCCGGTAGACGCCGCCGTTGTTGAGAATAACCACGGTGATCGGTAGCCGGTAGCGGCAGATAGTCTCGAATTCCATCCCGCTGAAGCCAAAGGCGCTGTCGCCCTCGATTGCCACCACCGGTTGGCCGGTTTCGACGGCGGCGGCGGCGGCGTAGCCCATGCCGATGCCCATCACGCCCCAGGTTCCGCTGTCGAGCCTGTGGCGCGGCCGTTGCATGTCGATCACGTTGCGGGCGATATCCAATGCGTTGGCGCCCTCGTTGACCAGATACACCTCCGGGTGTTGTTGCAGCACGTCGCGAACCGCACGCAGCGCATTGTGGAAGCGCATCGGGTGCGGATCCTCGGCCAGGCGCGCACGCATCGCGGCGTCGTTGTGCGCCCGACGCTCGGCGAGTTCACCGGTCCAGGCGGTCGGCGCGCCGATCGGATGAGCGTCGATGCGATCAAGGAGCGCCGACATCACCGAACCGACGTCGCCGGCCAGCGGTGCGGCGATCGGGCGGTTGCTGTCGAATTCGGATGCGGCAACGTCGATCTGGATGAACGTCGCGTCGGCTGACCAGGGCGGCGACGCGCCGTGACCCAGCAACCAGTTCAGCCGCGCCCCGACCAGCATGACGACGTCTGCTCGCGACAGCGCCAGCGAGCGTGCCGACGCAACTGACTGCGGGTGGGTATCGGGCAGCAGCCCTTTGGCCATCGACATCGGCAGATACGGAATGCCGGTGGCTTCGACGAACTTTCCGATCGCGTTGTCGGCCTGGGCGTATGCCGCGCCCTTGCCGAGCACGATCAGCGGCCGCGTCGCCTGAGCCAGTAATTCCAAAGCGCGGTCGACCGCCTCCGGCGCCGGCAATTGAGCCGGATCGGGGTCGACGACCCGCCAGATGGTGCTGGCCGCCGTCTGCGCCTCGACGGCCTGCGCGAGCACCGCACCCGGAATGTCGAGATACACGCCGCCGGGTCGTCCGGAGATCGCTGTGCGGATGGCGCGGGCGACACCCAGCCCGATGTCTTCCACCCGGGCGATCCGGTAGGCCGCCTTCACGAACGGCCGGGCCGCGGCGAGCTGATCGAGTTCTTCGTAGTCGCCGCGTTGCATGTCCACCAAGTGCCGTTCGCTGGATCCCGAAATCTGGATCATCGGCAAACAGTTCGTTGTGGCATTGGCCAGCGCTACCAGGCCGTTGAGAAAGCCGGGCGCCGAGACGGTCAAGCAGACGCCGGGCCGGCGGGTGAGGAACCCGGCGGCGGCCGCGGCGTTGCCGGCGGAGGTCTCATGGCGAAATCCGATGAACCGGATCCCCGATTTCTGCGCGATGCGTGCGAGGTCGGTGATCGGAATGCCGACAAGCCCGTAGATGGTATCGACGCCGTTGAGCTTGAGGGCGTCGACGAACACGTGGAAGCCGTCGGTCAGCTCGGGAAGTGCCGATTCGGTGCTCATAGGCTTCACTGTTACACGGCGTTCTATCGAGCGTGAGCGGACGCCTTTCGCACCTGGGAAGGAGCGTGGAGGATGACGGCCCACGACACGGCGTCGAGCCCGCGTATCGCCGATCTGGTCGCCGCGACGGCACGTCGCCATCCGGAGGCGAACGCGCTGGTCGTCACCGCCGACCGCGTTCCGATCACCTACCGCGACCTGGTGCGACTGGCCGACGATCTGGCCGGACAGCTGACCCACGGCGGGCCGTCGGCGGGCGACCGGGTGGGCCTGCGGGCTCAAAGCAGCGCCGAGTTCGTCGTCGGGCTGTTGGCGGCTTCGCGTGCGCAGCTGGTCGTCGTCCCGCTGGATCCCGCATTGCCGGTCGCCGACCAGCGTGCCCGGATGACGGCGGCGGGAGGGCGCGTCGTGTTGGTCGACGGAGACGCTCCGGGCGAAAGCGGGGCCCCGCCGCACTGGCCGACCTCGGTGACGATGAGCGGGGGCGCCATCACCGTTCGTGTCGACACCGCGGCGACGCCTTCCCCGGCGAGCGCCGGGCCGGACGGATTGCGGCCGGACGACGATGCGCTGATCATGTTCACCGGCGGCACCACCGGTGCCCCGAAAATGGTTCCCTGGACCCACCACAATGTCGCGACCTCGGTCGGCAACGTTGTCGCCAGCTACGGGCTTGGCCCCGATGACGCCACCGTCGCGGTGATGCCGCTGTTCCACGGGCATGGGCTGATTGCCGCGCTGCTGTCGACTCTGGCGTCGGGGGGCACTGTGCTGATTCCCGCTCGAGGACGGTTCTCCGCGCACACATTCGATGACGACCTGCGCGCCGCGCGCGCGACCTGGTTCACCGCGGTGCCGACGATCCACCAAATCTTGTTGAACCGCAACGAAACCGACGGCAGGCCGCAACAGGCCCGGCTGCGATTCATTCGCAGTTGCAGCGCGGCCCTGAACCCCGGAGCGGCCGAAGCACTGCAGACGACGTTCGGGGCACCGGTGGTATCCGCCTACGGCATGACAGAGGCCAGCCACCAGATCGCAAGCACCAGCGCGGGCGACACGATGGCGGTCGGCCTTGTGGGACAGCCGACGGGAGTCCATGTGCAGATCGTCGGCAACGACGGCCGCCCCTGCCCACCGGATGCCGTCGGGGAAATCTGGGTCCGCGGCCCCACCGTGGTGCGCGGATATCTCGCCAATCCGAATGCCACCGAAAAGACATTCACCGGCGGATGGCTGCACACCGGCGATTTGGGGGCCGTGTCGGAGGCCGGAGAGCTGATGCTGCGTGGCCGCATCAAAGAGCTCATCAATCGCGGCGGAGAGAAGATATCGCCGGAGCGAGTTGAGGGGGTGCTGGCCAGCCACCCGAACGTCTTGGAAGCGGCCGTCTTCGGTGTCCCAGACCAACTTTACGGCGAGACGGTCGGTGCGGCGGCGGTGCCCGATCGGTTGGCCCCGCCGACCACCGACGACCTCATCGGATTCTGCCGAGAGCGGCTCGCCGCCTTCGAAGTACCCGCCAGCATCGCGCTGACCGACGAGCTTCCGCACACCGCGAAAGGCTCGGTAGACCGCCGAGCGGTGGCCGAGCGGTTCGGGAAAGGTGATTGACCGGTGCAGTCCTTCGATTGGCGCCTGCCGTACGCCTGGCCGCGAAAGCCCTTGCTGGCCAGCAATGTCGTCTGCACAACTCAACCGCTTGCCGCCCAGGCGGGCCTTCGGATGCTCGCCGACGGCGGCAGCGCGGTCGACGCCGCCGTCGCCACCGCGATCGCCCTGACGGTGGTGGAACCGGTCTCCAACGGCATCGGGTCGGATGCCTTCGCCATCGTCTGGGATGGCCGACAACTGCACGGGTTGAACGCGTCGGGGCGTTCGCCTGCGGCGTGGACGCCAGAGTACTTCGGCGGCAACGGCGTTCCCGCGCTGGGCTGGAATTCGGTGACCGTGCCGGGTGCGGTGTCGGCGTGGGTCGAACTGCACGCCAAATTCGGCAAGCTTGCGTTCGACCGGCTCTTTGAACCCGCGATCTCCTATGGCCGCAACGGTTTCCTGGTCTCGCCGACGATCGCGGAGCAATGGGCCGTGCAGGTGCCGTTGTTCAAGTCTCAGCCCGGGTTCGCCGATACCTTCATGCCCGGCGGTCGGGCGCCGAAGCCGGGTGAGCTTGTCACTCTGCCTGACCATGCGGCGACGCTGGAAATTATCGCCGCAACCAACGGAGAGGCGTTCTATCGCGGGGAACTCGCGGCCAAGCTGACAGCGCACGCGACCGCCAATGGCGGCGTCATGCTTGCCGGCGATCTGGCCGCGCATCGCGCCGACTGGGTCGGCACGATCGACGGCGCCTATCGCGGGCACGCCGTCCACGAGATACCGCCCAACGGCCAGGGCATCGTCGCGTTGATCGCGCTGGGTGTCCTCGAGCAGTTCGATATGGCGTCCCTCCCCGTGGACTCCGCCGACAGCGTGCATCTGCAAATCGAAGCGGTAAAGCTCGCTTTCGCCGACGCGCAGGCCTATGTCGCGGACATCGAGCACATGCCGGTGGATCCGAAGCAGCTACTGGACAGGGAGTACCTGCGGCAACGCGCGACGTTGATCGATCGGGATCACGCGAAGCCGGCATCGGCCGGGACACCGCGCGGGGGCACCGTTTATCTCACCGCCGCCGACGCCTCAGGAGTGATGGTGTCGATGATCCAGTCGAACTACATGGGCTTCGGCTCCGGCGTGGTGGTACCCGGCACCGGGATCGCGCTGCAAAACCGCGGCGCGGATTTCGCTCTGGCACCGGGACATCCGAACCAGGTGGGGCCGAGCAAACGCCCGTACCACACCATCATCCCGGGTTTCGTGAGCAAAGACGGCGCGCCGGTGATGAGCTTCGGGGTGATGGGCGGCCCGATGCAGCCCCAGGGCCATGTGCAAGTGGTGACGCGCATCGTCGACCACGGCCAGAACCCGCAGGCGGCCTGCGATGGTCCACGCTTTCGCTGGGCGCAAGGCTTGCAGGTCCACTGCGAGACGGGTTTTCCGCCGTCAACACTCGACGAGCTTGCGCGGCGCGGCCATCAGTTGGTCACCACCGACGACTACAACCAGTTCGGCAGCTGCCAGGCGATCTGGCGACTCGACGACGGCTATCTCGCAGTGAGCGACCCGCGCCGCGACGGTCAGGCCGCGGGTTTCTGACTCCTGCGGTAGGGCTGCTGATCAACCTTTTCGGATAGGTCAGGGCTCGTCGCGGAAGAGTTCCTCGGGATGGTGGGCGTGGTTGACCTCGGGTGGGCGTGTGCCGTCGGGCCAACCAAGTCGCCCGCTGTCGGTGACTTCGGTGCGAAATTCGCCGCGGCTGGCCATGCCCCGGTGGCAGCCGCAGGCGAAGCACAGCTTGGACGGGTGAGTCGGCCCTAGCGGCCAGGGCACGGTGTGGTCGATGTCGGCGTGCTCGGCCGGTTGGTCGCAGCCGGGAAACCGGCAGGTCACATCCCGGCAGCGCACGAATTGGGCCAGCGCCGCCGAGGGGCGATACCCGGGCTCGGCATCGGTGGAGGGCAGCACCAGCGGCTTGATCGTGGCCGCCGCGGCGATCGTCAAGGTGCTCGACCAGCCCAAGACCCAGGTGTCGGTGCCGGGCAATGGCCGGTTCATCGCCATCGCGGCGCAGCTGTTGCCGGACCGGGGACGCCGCTGGCTCAACACGACGACGGGCAACGACACTGTGTTCCTCAACCTCAACACAGGCGTCCGCCGGGCATACGAAGACCGTGCGCAGCACGCGACGGGCGTCGAGCACAAGGATTGATCACCGCCCGCGCGGGGTGTACATAATCACGCCGACCCCGGCCAGGCACACCGCCGCACCGATGATGTCCCAGCGGTCCGGGCGAAACCCGTCCAGCGCCATGCCCCAAGCCAACGACCCGGCGACGAACACACCGCCGTAGGCGGCCAGAACGCGACCGAACTGGGGATCATCCTGGAAGGTGGCGATAAAGCCGTAGGCGCCCAACGCGATCACGCCGAAGCCGGCCCAGATCCATCCGCGATGCTCGCGCACGCCTTGCCAGACCAACCAGGCGCCGCCGATCTCGAACAGCGCAGCCGTCGCAAACAGCAGGATCGATTTGGCGATACTCACGCTATCAGACCGACGCGCTTAGCATTCTGATTGTTTGAGACTCATTGCCCTGAAAGGGCGTTCCATCCGGCCGCAGCAGATCATGAAACCATACTTTGGGAACCGCCGCGTACGGGTGATCCCATGAGTCCCACGGAAAATAAGTCTGGGTCTTTCCGGCGACCAGGCCCCAGTTGATCGCACCAATGTTGTGTCGCTTGGCAATTGGTAAGATGCTCTGGATAGTGCTGCCCATCGGCCGCGCCATGTACTCGGTGCACAGGATCGGCCGTCCCTGCGGGGCGAGCTCGGCGATTCGCGACTCGAAGGTCGCCGGTTCGGCATAGGAGTGGAAGGTGAGCACGTCTGAGTTGGCAAGCTGAACGCCGGCAATTGTGCTGCGGCTTGCGGGATCTGCCCATTCGCCATCCCACACACCACTGGTCAGCGGTTGACGGGGGTCAACGGAACGTGCCCACGCGAACACCTGCGGCAGCAGGTCAGCGACACGCTCTAGTTTGTCGGCCCGCTCGACGTTGCGATACTGCTTGGCCGGATTGTCCGGTTCATTCCACAGGTCCCAGGCCAAAACACGGTCGTCGTTGCGGAATTGGGTCATAACGCCCGTCACATAGTCCTGCAGCGTGCGGGTGTAGCGACGGTCATCGATCCGCTCAGCGCCGGGGCTTTGCACCCACCCGGAGTTGTGCACCCCTGGCGTCGGCGCACGCTGGCGACCGGGTCTGGGCATCGGGTCCCAACAGGAGTCGAACAGTACGAACAGCGGTTTGATGCGGTGCCGCGCCGCGACGCCGACAAACTGCGCGAGGCGTGCTTGGAAGCCCCGGGGATCCTGCGCCCACAGCTGATCGTGGAGGAAGACCCGCACCGTATTGAGCCCGTGGAACCGGGCCCAGCCCAACTCCGTGTCGATGCGCCGCGGGTCGTAGGTACCGGGCTGAAACATCTCGAACTGATTGATGGCGTTGGAAGTAATGAAGTTGGCGCCGACCGGCCAACCCTGCGCTTGGTACCAACTGTTGGCACGGTCGGGTGACCACCGATAGGACTCCGCAGAGGCACGGGGCGGGTCCGCCGACGCGCGCGGTGACTGAGCCAAAACCGCTCCGGCCGCCAACACCAGCGGTAGCTTCAGAACCGTACGGCGGTACACAAAATGACGATAAGTTGCCTAAGGCGCCGTTCCCGGTATTCGTCCAGCGCGTCGCGCTACTTTGTTACGCAACGATCTCGTTGCGGGAATTGTTATCTCGTCGATACCTTGGACACGTAGCGTGTTGTCGTCGGGTGCCACCCGCGCGGTGTTACATTCCCGCGCCGACGGCAAGCAGCCGCTCCATGGTTAGCGCCCGGGCACCCGCCAGCATCGAAGTTTGTCCGGACGTGGCGATCATCGCCCAGCGTCCCGCGGCTTCGATGAATTCTGGCTGTTCTGCCCCAGCTGCCCCTTGAGCTCGGCGATCTCAGCCCGAAGCTCCTCGACCATCACCCGCAGTGCGGCGTTCTCGGCTCGCAGCGCAGCGATGTCAGCGATGAACTCCTCATCTGACCGCCGCCGACCATCAGGCACCCCACCATGATTGGCGGTCAGCCGCGAAGGTCAACGCGACAACGAGGTAACGCCGTAGCGTTTGACGGTAGTAATCAACAGAGCAGAATGCTGTGAGGATATTGAGGTTTTCAGCGCAATGCCTGATCGAGATCAGCTATTAGATCATCGGTGCTTTCCAGCCCAACCGAAATTCGAACTACCCCGTCTCCCAGCCCGATAGCGGCGCGCCCTTCGGGTCCCATCGCCCGGTGGGTAGTGGTCGCTGGATGGGTGACAAGGGATTTCGCGTCGCCTAGATTGTTGGAGATGCTGATCAGCTGCAGCTTGTCCAGCAACTCAAAAGCCCGTTGCTTGGCCGCACTGTCGGGGACGTCAAGTTCGAAAGTCACCACGGTGCCGCCGCCTGACATCTGTCGCTTGGCCAGGTCGTGCTGTGGATGCGACGCCAGAAACGGGTAACGCACCCACTCCACCGCTTCGTGCGCCTCCAGGTATTCGGCAATCCGCTGCGCCGAGGCATTCTGGTAGTCGACCCGGATCACCAACGTTTCGAGGCCTTTGAGCATGACCCAGGCGTTGAAGGCGCTCATCGCCGGCCCGGTGTGCCGCATCAGCTTTTGTACTGGGCCATCGATGTATTCTTTGTCGCCGAGAATCGCCCCGCCCAGCGTTCGGCCTTGGCCGTCAATGTGTTTGGTACCAGAGTAGACCACCACGTCGACACCCAGCGGAAAGCCGTGCTGCAGTAGTGGAATCGCAAAGACGTTGTCAAGCACGACCTTTGCCCCGGCCGCATGGGACAGTTCGGTGACCGCGGCGATGTCGACCAGCGACTGCATCGGGTTAGAAGGCGTCTCGAAGAACACCGCCTGGGTGGGGACCGAAAGCGCCTTCTCCCACTGGGATAGGTCGTCGCCGTCGACAAAGACGGTCTCGATTCCCCAGCGCGGCAAGATCTCATTGCACACAACGAAACACGAGCCGAACAGGCTGCGCGCGGCGACCAGCCGATCGCCGGCGCCCAGCAGCGCGCCCAGCGAAGTGAAGACCGCCGCCATCCCGCTCGCGGTCGCGAAGGCCGCCGGTGCGTCCTCGATCAACCGCAAACGTTCCTCAAACATGGTGACCGTGGGGTTGCCGTAGCGCGAGTAGACGTAGCGATCTATCTCGCCGGTGAAGGCTTGCTCCGCGGCGGCGGCGGACTCGTAAACATAGCCGGACGCCAAGTACATTGCTTCAGCGGTCTCTTCGAACTGCGACCGCATAATGCCGCCGCGCACCCCAATGGTGGCCTGGCTGACACCGTCGGGCAGCGGCTCGGTCGCGCGGACCGAACGCGGCTCGTCGCCGGCGCTCACTCTGCGCCGCTGCTCCGCATCGCTGCGTCCCCCTTGCCCCTGTGGGGCCGGGGGGCGCCCCCCATTGCATCGTCGTCGCCGCGGCTCACCCGCGTGAGTGTCGCATACCCGAGTGGAAGGCTGGCTACCAGAGCCTGCGCAATGCTGCCGACACTTCCCGGGCGCGGCTCCGCGCGGTGCCCACCTCCTTGGCGGTAACGATGGCCACGCCCAATGGGCGCCGCTCTTCGGGTTCGTGGCGGCCGAACACCCGCGCGTCGCTTTCCGCCGTCCGCAGCGCATCGGCCAGCACGCCTAGCGCTTTCGAGCTCGCGGTGCCGGACCCGTCAACGCCGGCGTAGATGACCTCCGCAGCGCCCGGCGAAATCATGATGGTGTCGCAAGGCAGGCCGAGGATTGCCCGGGCTTGCAGTTCGAATTCCGAAAGCCGCTGGGTGCGCAACGTGACCAGGCCGCTCTCGAACGGCCGAGCTGTGACATCGCTGAAGTACACCTCGTCGCCTCGGATCATCAATTCCACGCCGAACACGCCACGCCCACCCAACGACTTGACGATTCGGGCGGCGATCGACTTGGCAGCGTCCAACGCGGCGTCGCTGAGCTCTTGCGGCTGCCAGGATTCCTGGACGTCACCGATGGCCTCGCCATGCCCGATCGGAGCGCAGAACTCGACGGTCGGACCCGTGGGCCCGATGCTGCGCACCGCCAGAAGGGTGAGATTGAAGTCGATCTCGACGAGGGTCTCGGCCAGCACTCGGTTGTGGGCCAGCCGACCGCCGGCCGATACCGCACGCTGCCAGGCCGGCTCGATGTCCGCCGGTAGCAACACCACCGACTGCCCTGCACCCGCCGCGGCGGCCACCGGCTGTACGCGCAGCGGGTAGCCCGCGTGGTCGGCCACCGCGCGCAGCTCATCGAGTGATCCCGCGAACCAGAACGGGGCGGTAGGCAGGCCGAGCTCGTCGGCGGCCAGCCGGCGCAGCCCCTCCCGGTCGGCGGTGAGTCGGGCGCAGTGGGCGGTCGGGAAAACCTCGGCGAAGCCGGTTTCGGCGGCGGACGTCAACGCGTCGGCGGCGACGGCGTCGGATGCGGTCACTACGAAGTTCGGCTGAAGCCGTCCGATTGTCGCGGCCAGCTCGTCGGAGTCGGTCATGTCGACCACCAGCGACTGGTCGGCGACACCGTGCGCCGGAGCGTCGGCATACCGCTCCACCGCAATCACCTCAGCGCCGAGCCGCTGAAAGGCGAGCGCCAGCTCACGGCTGAACTCTCCCGACCCCAGCAACATCACCTTGGTCCGGTGGGCCGCGTCGGGGTCGGGCTGGGGTTCCGGAGTCGACTCGTCGTGCGTCACGCTGATCAAGGATAGGGTGCGCGGATCGCGCGGGGCGAATCATTACTTGCGTGATGTAAGGACTTGTGGCCGGTGTTGATGTCGCTGATGTCGTGGGGCGATCGCTACCTCGCGCCGGACGGTCCTCCCCTGCTCCCGTTGCATCGCAACTGCGGAGGTCGCCTCATCCCGCAACTCACCTGCGTTGACTGCGGCGCCAGCTTGGGAGCCGGCGAGGTGGAACTGACGGCCGGCCCGAGCGCTGCCCTGGACAACCGACACGACCGACGTCTATATCGCGTCATGCAAGTGACCGTGGACGTGCTCCGGCAGCGACTACGGGAGGAAGTGGCCAGGTTTCAGCGCAGCTGGATTTGTTGAGCTGAGACCCTGAGCGCCGCCTTGCCCGGCATTCTGACCGCACCGCGGCGGCCGAGCGGCTCCTGAGCGAAGTAATCGACGACGATCTAGCAGCCAACTCTTGTACGTTGCGCGCCATGATTAATAATCGACGACCTCGATGCGGCAAGTCGGCCCGTGCGCGCGTGCAAGCCGCGCGTCCAGCGTCAGCAGCGTCGCATCGAACGCTTCCGCTAATGCGACATAGAACGCATCCCATCCCCTTACCGAGTCGCGCAGGTGCCACGCTCGCTCCAGCAGCCAGCGGTGCCCGAATCGTTCGCCGGGCCAGTCCCGCAGGTCGGCTAGCGCCTGTCCGGCGGCCGTACCGTCCAGCCGCCCGCGCAGATGCTGGGCGCGAATAACGCCCATCACCTCGACATCGATCACGTGCGGCGCTACCTGCTCGACATCGCTGGCCAGGCGGGCCGCGATCTCACCCGCCCGCCGGGTGTCTGCGACGACCCCGAAAAGGCACGACGCGTCAACGACCAGCATCTGGCCACTCACCGCGCCACTCGTCCAGCGTCGCCAGCACCTCGGCAGTCCGATATCGCGGAGGGCCGCCGCCCGGTGCGCGCCAGCCACTGCGCGACCGACGGCCGCGCCGCCAACCGAGCCGCCTCCCGCCGCAGCAACTCCGGCACCGTGATCCCCTCTTCCCCGGCGCGACGCACCAGAGCGGCATACACCGCGTCGTCGATATCGCGGATTTGCACCGTCTTAGGCATATGTGCATCGTGCCATGCATGTCTGCATGGCACGCGGCGCTTAGGGCTGCCCGGGCAGCAACCGGATCATCAGGCCATTGGCTTCGGCCAGCAGGTGATCGCCATCGAGCAGTTCGCCGCGAACAAATGCCTTGCGGCCCTCGGTCGCGGCGACGTGTCCGCGGACTACCAACGGGGTGTCGATTGGCGTGATTTTCCGGTAGTCGACGTGCAGGAACGCGGTTCGGCTGATCGGCCGACCGGCGGCATGCACCGCCATCCCGAAGACGTGGTCGAACAGCAGCGGCAGCACACCGCCGTGCACGGCGCCGTTGCCGCCCACGTGAAAACGACTGAAATGGCCTCGCATTTCGACGCCGTCGACGTCAAACTTGCTCATCGTCCAGGGCGGCAACAGCAGGCTGCCCATTCCCGGCAATTGCGGCGACCGGCCGGCCGGACCCTGCCCTTCGGGCGCATGAAACGGCGCCAGCAGTGCTGATAGCGCGTCGGCGCGGTCGGCGGCCTCCTCCCAGACCTCGTCGCTGGGGTCGGCGGACACCGCCAGATCCTGCAACCCGCGCATGGCAGTGACGAATCGGCCGAAGCCCGGTCCCGGGCTTGCGGCGCCGTATTCCGGAAAGCCACCGTGATGTTCGTAGTCGGGGTCGAGTTGTTGTGGGCTCGGCGAAGAATCGGTCACGGGCGAGCCGCCAGGACGTCGCGCCGAACGACGGTCTGATCACGGCCCGGCCCGACACCGATACACGAAACGCGCGCTCCGGCAAGATCTTCGAGCCGCTGCACATAGTCACGTGCCTTGGCGGGCAGGTCCTCGAAGGTCCGAGCGGTGGAGATGTCTTCCCACCATCCCGGCAGCTCTTCGTAGATGGGTTCGGCACGGCCCAAATCGCTTTGGGTCATTGGCATCTCGTGAATGCGTTTGCCATCGACCGTGTAGCCGACGCACACCGGGACGGTTTCCAGGCTGGACAACACGTCGAGCTTGGTCAGGAAGTAGTCGGTGATGCCGTTGACCCTGGTCGCGTAGCGGGCGATGACGGCGTCGAACCAGCCGCAGCGGCGACGGCGCCCGGTGGTGACGCCGAACTCACCGCCGGTTTTGGACAGGTATTCGCCGTTCTCGTCGGACAATTCGGTGGGGAATGGCCCAGAGCCAACCCGGGTGGTGTAGGCCTTGAGGATTCCCAACACGGTGGTGATCCGGGTGGGCCCGATGCCGGAGCCGACGGCCGCGCCGCCTGCGGTCGGATTGGATGACGTCACATAGGGATACGTGCCGTGGTCGACGTCCAGCAGGGTGCCCTGCGAGCCTTCCAGCAGCACGGTGTCGCCGGCCTCCAGCGCGGTGTTGAGTAGCAGCCGGGTGTCGGCGATGCGGTGCTGGAAAGTCTGGGCTTGTTCGAGCAGAACCTCGACCAGGTGCGCCGGCTCGAGTGCCTTGCGGTTGTAGATCTTGACCAGGATCTGATTCTTCAGTTCCAGTGCTGCCTCGACCTTGTGGGCCAGCACTTCAGGATCGAGCACATCAGCGACGCGGATCCCGATACGGGCGATCTTGTCCTGGTAGCAGGGTCCGATGCCGCGGCCGGTGGTGCCGATCTTCTTGCTGCCCATGTAGCGCTCGGTCACCTTGTCGATGGCCACATGGTAGGGCATCAGCAGATGCGCGTCGGCTGAGATCAGCAACCTCGAGGTGTCGACGCCGCGGTCCTCGAGGCGCTTGAGCTCGTCGAGCAGGACGCCGGGATCGACCACCACACCGTTGCCGATGACGTTGGTGACGCCGGGGGTGAGCACACCCGACGGGATGAGGTGCAAGGCGAAGTTCTCGCCGGTGGGCAACACCACAGTGTGGCCGGCGTTGTTGCCGCCCTGGTAACGCACGACCCACTGCACGCGGCCGCCGAGGAGGTCGGTGGCCTTGCCCTTGCCCTCGTCGCCCCATTGGGCGCCGATTAGGACGATTGCCGGCATGGCGCTGGATTTCTCCCATCCCACTGGTATCTGCCGCTTATTGTGGTCCAGCCGGTGACCCACATTAGACGACGGGTTTGCGAGGAGGCCGTGAACGACCCCGATATCGCGGTGCTGATGTTCGGCGAGCATCGTCTACCGCGGACTTTGCGCGGATTGCAGGTCGCCGACGCCGGCGAAATCGATGCGGCGGCTCACCGGCACCGGCGGCTGATCGTGGTTGGCTCGGATGCGGACTTGGCCGCGGTACTGACCCGCTTATTGCGCACTGAGATGCTCGACGTCGAGGTGGGCTTCATATCGCGACGCCGCTCACCGGCTACTCGGGCCTACCGGATACCGGCGGGCCTGCGGGGTGTCAGCCGGGCGCGGCGCGGTTCAGCGCGGCGAGTGCCGCTGATCCGCGACGAGACCGCGACGGCAATCGTGGGAGCAGCTCACTGGCGGCCACCCGACGGCGCGCAACTGCTGCACGGCGAGGCCGTCGTCGACGATGTCGTGCTCTTCGACGGCGACGTCGCCGGAGTACGGATCGAGCCCACCGCGGGGCTGCCCGGGCTGCGGGCACGGGTGCGAGGCGACCGGTCGCGCCGCTGGCTGACCGGGCGGGCCGCACAGCTGGGCACCACCGGCGCCGTCGTGGTTCGCGACGGGATCCCGGCCCCTCGGGCGGCGCGCCGGTCGACGTTCTATCGGCATACCGAGGGCTGGCTGCTGGTCGGGTAGCTTCGTGACGTGAACATGCCTGTGCACCAATCGGTGCGACCCAGCCCGATCTTCCTGGCCATCGTCGCCGTGACGGTGTGCGGCGGCGTGCTGGCGTGGTGGGACGGCGCCGATGTGGGCGCGCTGGCATATGCCGGGGTGTTCATCTTCGTGATTGCGGGCTGGGTGGTGTCGCTGTGTCTGCACGAGTTCGGTCACGCGTTTACCGCGTGGCGATTCGGCGATCGTGATACCGCCGTGCGGGGTTATCTGGACCTCGATCCGCGGCGCTACAGCCACCCGCTGCTCTCGCTGGGTTTACCCATCCTGATCACTGCGATCGGCGGCATCGGCCTGCCCGGCGCCGCCGTCTATCTGCGGACGTCGTTCATGAGCCCCGCTCGGCGGACCCTGGTGAGCCTGGCCGGGCCGGCGGCCAACCTGCTGCTGGCGGTGGCGCTGTTGGCGTCCACCCGGTGGTATTTCGACCCGAACCACCCGGTGCTGTGGGCCGGGGTGGCCTTCCTGGGTTTCCTGCAGGTCACCGCGGTACTGCTGAACCTGCTGCCGATCCCAGGCCTGGACGGCTACAACGCGCTGGAACCCCATCTGAGCCCGGAAACCCAGCGGGCGCTGGAGCCATTCAAGCCGTACGGCTGGATGATTCTGCTGCTCATCTTGTTTGCGCCACTGCTGAACCAGTGGTTTTTCGGGATGGCCTTCTGGTTCTACGAGTTGTCCGGCGTGCCCGGGATGCTCGCGAATGCCGGCATGGAACTGACCCGGTTCTGGCACGGCGCGTTCCCCGGGATCTGAGGCAACACCGCGCCGAGATCGACGTCAGCGCGAAAAATCGCCGCGAAAAATGCACTGACGTCGATCTCGATTCAGGCGCCTTGCGACCACCGCGCTGGTGACCGGCTCGATGGCTCTGCTGGCCGACGCGGGCCATGTCCTGACCGACGTGGCGGCGGCATTCGTGGGCCTGTGGCTCTGGTGCTGGCCCGGCGCGGCAGCTCGTCACCCGGCCCCGCACCTACGGTTGGCATCGCGCCGAGGTGTTTACCGCCGTGGTCAACGCCGTCCCGCTGGTCGGGGTGGCGACGATCATGCTCCGCGAGGCGATCGGCCGGATCGGCCATGCGCCGGAAGTGCCTGGGATTCCGATGATCGTCGTGGCGCTGGCCGGGCTGGCCACGGGTGTTCGGGGGCATGACCGACGTCCACGATCTGCACGTCTGGACGCTGGTGCCCGGCAAGGACATGGTGACCGCGCATTTGGCCGGTGACGGTGACTCGGCGCGGGTACTCGGCACGGCCCGAGCCGTCCTCGCCACGCACCGATTGGGCCGTCACCATCCAGATGGAGCCGCCGGGGGTTGTCGGAGAGTGCTGGGGAGGTTGCTGAGCCGGCTCAGCTGAGCCCGAGGGCAGCGCGGGCCGCCGGGTCGCAATCGTCAAGCACGTCCAGGCACCGGGTCTGCTCGTCGGTTTCGCCGATGGCGTCGGCCGCCCTCGCCAGCGCGGCCACGCACCGCAGAAAACCGCGGTTGGGCTCGTGGGAGTACGGCACCGGCCCGAATCCTTTCCAGCCGTTGCGCCGCAGCTGGTCCAGACCGCGGTGGTAGCCGGTGCGGGCGTAGGCGTAGGCGGTGATCGCCTTGTCGTCGGCGAGCGCTTCCTCGGCCAGCGCCGCCCAGGCCACCGAGGCCGACGGGTGTGCGGCGGCGACGACGGCCGGGTTCTCGTTGGCCCGCATTTGGGCCTCGGCGTCGGAATCGGCGGGCAGCAGGATTGGATCCGGTCCGAGAAGATCACGCATGGGCGTCATGGGGGTTATTGTGCCGTGCGATGCCGCCGCACCCAACCGGGTGCCGAGTCGCCAGCGCAGTGTCGGAGGGTCGGATTGATACCGCCGCCAGCGCGCCGGGTTCGATCACATGACACGTGACGGTGATCAGCGGTCCGACATGCCGTCGACGGTTGTCGGTAGGTGGGTGGGATGCTCACGGGTGAGATGAGCAGGCACACCACGTTCAGGTTCTGCCTCGACCCGACGGCCGAGCACCAGCAGGTGCCGCCCCGGCATGCCGGGGCGGCCCGGTTCGCGTTCAATCAGTGCCTGCAGATGGTGAAAGGCGCACTCACTCAACGCAAGACCGATCCGAACGTCGATGTGTTGTGGACGGGATTTGATCTGATCAACGCGTTCATCGTTCAACGCCTGGAAGAAATCCGAGGAAGCGGGCCGGACGTTTACCGTCGACACCGCTGGCAGCGTTGGGGTGGTGACCGAACTGCCGTGGCGGGCCGACGTGTGCCAGCAGGTCTTCGAAGAAGCCGCCGTCGACTGCGGCGCATGCTCGCTAAGGGCAGGGCCAAGATTCTCTTCGCCGCACTAAGCCGCCAGGCGGGGCGGTGGTGGGTGCCGTTACATGTGGAGGCCGCCGACCTGCACCCCAGCTACCGGCACACTCCGCGCGATCCTTCAGACGAGGGCGGCTGGGTCGGCGTTGATCGGGGTTTGTCGACGTTCGCAGTCGCCGCCGACGCTGACGGCAACGAAGTTGCTCGCATCACCGATGCCCCTAAGGCGTTGGCCGCGGGAATGAAACGTCAACGACGGCTGGCGAGATCGTTGTCTCGCAAGCAAAGCGGATCCCGTAAACGCCGTTACGCCGCAGCCAGGTTGAGGCGCCATCACTATCACGTCGCTAACGTGCGCCGCCATTGTCTCCACCAGGTTTCCAGCGCGCTGGTCAAGGCCCACGACCGGCTCGTGATCGAAACCCTGAACGTGACCGGGATGCTGGCTAACCGTCGCCTCGCTCGAGCTATTTCCGATGCGAGCTGGGCGGAGTTCTCCCAACTGCTGGCATACGAACAGGCCTGGCGCGGTGGAGAACTCGTCGCTGCCGATCGGTGGTATCCGTCGAGCAAACTCTGCGCGGCCTGCGGTTCTATCGGTGGCGATCTGACGCTGGCCGACCGAGTGCTTGCCTGCAGCTGCCGATATTCCCTCGACCGCGACACCAATGCAGCGATCAATCTGACCCGCTGGGGCCAGGCCCACCATGGTCTACACATCGATCCCCGGACCCACAAGCAACGGGCCGGGCTAACAACGCCCGCCGACGGGACGGCGCTGACCAGCACCCCATGTGTGCCGGTGAAACCAGCCCGAAAGAAGCGGGAACCGACGCTCACACCGCACCAGCGGCCTGAACCGAGGACGCCCGAGAGGGGCGGCGCCCAACACTCGTTAGAGTTGTTGGACACGCTTTAAGCTGCAATACGTATTTCGACAGCGAAGAGGACAGCAGCGCTTATGCCGAATCCCTCAGGGCCTGACCGCGACGACACGTCGGATGCGCCGGGGTTCGATCCAGACGCCGTCGATCGACGTGCCGCGACCGACCCGGCGGAATCCGAGGATGACCCAACCGAACAGGTCGCCACTCCCGACGACGATGCCGTCGAGAACTACCGGGCGGATCCCGCCACCGAGGTGATGGCCAAGGCGGAGCGCGAGCAGGAGGCGGCCAAACAGCGCGATGTGCTGGGCGAGCGCCGCTTCACCGCCCCGGGGTTCGACGCCAAGGAGACGGCGATCATCCATACCGCTACCGAGCCCGCGACCGAGATCTTCGATACGCGCCATCCGCCGTCCGGACCAATCGACGGACCGCCGAGAACGGCGGTGCCGCAGCTGATTCCGCCTCGGCTGGGCGCCAAGTTGCGGCCGTCGTCCCAACGCAGCTGGGGTTGGGTGCTGGCGCTGATCCTGATCATCCTGGCGTTGGCGGCCGTCGCGGTGCTGGGCACCGTGCTGCTGACCCGCCACCCCGCAAAGCCAAAGGCGTCACAAGAAGACCGCGTCCGCAGCACGATCCAAAGTTTCGACGTCGCGATGCAGAACGGCGATTTGTCCACGTTGCGCGGCATCACGTGCGGCAACATGCGCGACGACTACGTCAGCTACGACCAGCGCGAATGGGACGACACCTTCCGTCGGGTCGCGGCGGCCAAGCAGTATCCGGTGGTCGCCGACATCGACCAAGTGGTGGTCAACGGAAACCACGCCGAGGCCAACGTGACCGCGTTCATGGCCTATGCCCCGCAGGTCCGCTCGACCCGCAGCTTCGACCTGCAGTACCGCGACAATCAGTGGAAGATCTGCGAGTCCAGCACCGGTTGAGTCAGGCCGAGCTGATTGCCGGCCTCCTGCTCATCGCGCTACGCGTCCCCCTCGCCGCTGCGCGGCTGGGGGCACCCCCACTGCATCATCTACCCGGCGGACACAGACTTGCCGGCGCAGTGCAGGTCGTTGCAGGCCTCGATGACCCGCTCGGTCATGCCCGCTTCGGCCTTCTTCAAATAGCTGCGCGGGTCGTAGGCCTTCTTGCTGCCCACCTCGCCGTCGACCTTGAGCACGCCGTCGTAGTTGGTGAACATGTGAGCGGCGATCGGGCGGGTGAACGCGTACTGGGTGTCGGTGTCAACGTTCATCTTCACCACGCCGTACCCCAGCGCCTCCTCGATCTCCGACTTCAGTGATCCCGAACCGCCGTGGAACACGAAGTCGAACGGCTTGGATCCGTCGGGCAGCCCGAGCTTGGCTGACGCTACCTTCTGGCCCTGGGCAAGGATGTCCGGGCGGAGCCTGACGTTGCCGGGCTTGTAGACGCCGTGCACGTTGCCGAACGTCGCGGCCAGCAGATACTTGCCGTGCTCGCCGTGGCCGAGCGCTTCGACGGTCTTCTCGAAGTCATCAGGCGTGGTGTAGAGCTTGTCGTTGATCTCGTGGGCGACGCCGTCTTCCTCGCCGCCGACCACGCCGATCTCAATCTCCAGGACAATCTTGGCGGCGGCGGCCTGCTTGAGCAGCTCCTGGGCGATCACCAGGTTCTCGTCGATCGGCACCGCAGAGCCGTCCCACATGTGCGCCTGGAACAACGGATTCTTGCCGGCGGCGACGCGTTTGGCCGAGATCGCCAGCAGCGGCCGCACGTAGGTGTCCAGCTTGTCCTTTGGGCAGTGGTCGGTGTGCAGGGCGACATTGATCGGATACTTGCCGGCGACACTACGGGTGAATTCGGCCAGCGCGACCGCACCGGCGACCATGTTTTTGACCCCGAGCCCCGAACCGAACTCCGCGCCCCCGGTGGAGAACTGGATGATGCCGTCGCTGCCGGCGTCGGCAAAGCCTTTGAGCGCCGCGTTGATGGTCTCCGAGGACGTGCAGTTGATGGCCGGGAAGGCAAACGAGTTCTCCTTGGCGCGTTGCAGCATCTCGGTGTAGACCTCTGGCGTTGCGATGGGCATGGACCTTCCTTCCTGACGTGTCGGACAAGTGTCGCAACAACTGATCGTCGTTAGCAGCCCGGCCGGGCTTGACCGGTATCTTAGAGCACCGTGAACACCGCCTTGGAGACCACTTCAGTGGCCATGCCCAATTTGCTCGACCCGATGTACTGGTTGGGCGCCAGCGGCGTGTTCGGGCACGCGGTGCTGCCGGGCATCCTGCTCATCGTCTTCGTGGAAACCGGTTTGCTGTTTCCGCTGCTGCCTGGTGAGTCGCTGCTGTTCACCGGTGGATTGCTGGCCGCCAGCGCGCACCCGCCGGTCAGCATTGAGGTGTTGGCCAGCTGTGTGGCGGTGGTCGCGGTGCTCGGCGATCAGACCGGGTATTTCATCGGGCGGCGGATTGGCCCGGCCTTGTTCAAGAAGGAGGACTCGCGCTTCGTCAAGCAGCACCATGTGACGGAGTCGCACGCGTTCTTCGAGAAATACGGGCCGATGGCTATCATCATGGCCCGGTTCATGCCGTTCATTCGCACGTTCACTCCGGTGGTCGCCGGGGTGTCCTACATGCGCTATCCGGTGTTCCTCGCATTCGACATCGTCGGCGGCGTCGCCTGGGGTGCGGGTGCCACGCTGATGGGCTACTTCTTGGGCAACAACGAATTCGTGCACGACAACCTGGAAAAGATCATCCTGGCCATCTTGTTCGTGTCGATGATTCCCGCTTTTTATTCGGCCGCGCGGGTTTACCGGAACCGCCGCCGCGAACGTCGCCAGGAGCAGGAACGCCTGCCGGTGCCTGACTAGCCCATTTGAAGTCCTCACGAGCCGACGCCCGACACTATGCAACGCGTACGCGTAATCCGGCGAGATGTGACGAATGATGGCTTTTAGAGCGGTCTTCGGACTGTCTTAGGCACCTCCTGGCCCGGGAAGTCGCAGTAGTAGCCGGGCGCCGCCTAGCGGGCTGTCCTCCAGTACGGCTTTACCGCCGTGTAGTTCTGCCTGTTGGGCCACCAACGCTAGCCCGAGGCCCGAGCCTGAATGTGATGCCTTAGCTCCACGGGTGAAGCGTTCGAACATCGCGGCGCGTTCCTCTTCGGGGACACCGGTGCCGTTGTCGTCGACGGCGATTTCGACGCCGGCGCGGGAGGTAGCCGCTGACAGTTGAACGTGGGTGGCCCGGCCGTGTTTGACGGCGTTGGCGATGGCGTTGTCGACCACTAATCGAAGGCCGGTAGGTAGGCCCAGCATCAATACGGTTGGCGACGGTAGCAGGGTCACGGTCAGGTCGGGGTAGATCCGCTTGGCGTCGTGAGCGGCGCGGTCGAGAAGCTCGGTGATATCGAGGGGTACGTGGTCGTCTGAGGTGCTTAATTCGCCCTGTGCGAGGCGTTCGAGGGCCGTGAGCGTGGCTTCGATGCGGCTCTGGGTGCGCATGGTGTCTTCTGTGACCTCTTTGCGCTGTTCAGCAGGTAATTCGAGGGTGTGCAGCACTTCCAGGTTGGTGCGCATGGCGGTGAGCGGGGTGCGCAGTTCGTGGGAGGCGACGGCGGCGAAGTCCCGGGCCGATTCTAGTGCGGCTTTAGTGCGTTGCTGCTCGGTGCCGATGCGGGCGAGCATGCCTTCGACCGCTTCGGCGATTTCCACGGCCTCCCAAACCCCGTGCACCTGAACCTCTTCGGGGTTGGATTGAGCGTTGATGGCGCGGGCATGCTGGGCAAGTCGGCGGAATGGGTTGATCATGATTGACCACATCAGCCAGCCGACGATGAACGTGCCGATGATGAACCCGCCGCAGATCAACAGCACCCGCAGGTGCAGTTGGTTGATAGCGCGGCGCGCTTCCGCGACTGGCGCGCCGACGGCGATGGAGGCTCGGCCCGCAGCGAAGGTGTGGACCCGATATTCAACGCCATTGAGGATGGCGGTGGTATAGCCGTTGCCGAACTTCGGCAAGACGATATCTTTGGGATCCGACACGGTCGTGCCGCCCATTCGGACGGTACGTGCGATGCCCTCCGGCAGGGGCTGATCGGCGCTGCCGCGTCCTGCGCTGCCTAGCAGCGTGCCGACATCGCCCAGGGTGCTCACCGAGTCCAGCTGCCGATCTAGCTGGCTGTATTGGTTGTTGGTGATGCCGACCCACACCCAGGCCCCGATAAAGAGGACCACGGCGACTACCGATAGCGCGGCGACGATGACGATGGTGCGCAGCGATGCCACCGGTGTCGGCACTCGCAGCAGTCGGTAGAGGCGGTTGGTAAGCGTCATCTATCGGCCCGTTGCAAGTGAGTGATCTTTAGCAATCACGCAGTGGTGCCCCTGTGGAATCCCGTTGCGCTGCAGAGGCATCTGGGGCGGTTCGTCACGCTCGACGATCGCGACCATCTCGTAGAAGCCCGGTAACACACGGGCGGCCAAGCGACCGGCCATTCCGGCCCGAGAACAACAGCCTTGTGGGCGGGCTGGGTCATCTGTCCCTGCGTCACGTTTGGTAGCCGTCAGCTGACGCGGATCGGTGTATCGCCAAGCCGATCTGTGCTGTTACCCACAGGGGTTCTTGCGGGTTTGCGAACCTCCATGGAGCAGTACCGTACCGGAAAGTGAAGACAAATAGATTTGGATCAGCCGCGGCGGCGTTTGGCGGGTGGTGGGTCCCGCCTCTATACAGGGGACAGACCGGTATATAGGGGACAGACCGGGCAAGTGATCGACACGCGCCCAGCACGGATGACATCGACCTGATCGTGACCTTTGACGACACGAACGCGGGAATCTACGCCTTCAAGTACCAGGAGTTGAAGCCGGTCAAGGCAACCGCCGTATTGCGGCCACGTGATGTGATGGCGGCCCGTGGGGGTACGGGTCGGCGATGATCGCCGCGTCATTCAAATCAAAGTGCGTTCGCGTCATCTCGTTGCTCCGATCGCGGTCATCAAGGTGGCAACCCATTGCCCGATGAACCGGTCCTCGTCGATGCCCAGCGGGGGATCGCGGTAAATAGCCGTTGCGATCCAATAGTTTTCGATCGCACCGAGCCAGATCGCGGTGATCGCCTGGAAGTCGCGTTCAGATGAATCGCCATCTGGTGCTTTGTCCTCGAGCCACTTGGCCAGAAAATGTTGCGACCTTGCGAACAACCGGTCCCGGGCATCTGCCATCATATTCGGGAACCGGTCGCTGTCTTTGGCCATCACCCGGATCAGGTCGCGCCAGGTGGTCATCAGCACCAGTGAACCCCGGGCCACCAGCGTCAGCTCGGCCTCCAGATTGCCCAGTGACAGCATCGGCGCAAGAGTGAAGCTCGCATCCGCCGTCTGGATGGCGCGCTCGACGGCGGTGGCCATGACCTGTTCCTTCGACCCGAAATGGGTGTATAGCGCGCCCGAGTGCGGGGACAGGCCAGCTGCTTCTTCGATCGACGCAATCGACGTGCCGGCATAACCACGCTCGGCGAACAGGCGCAGCGCCTCGTCGAGGATCCGATCGCGGGTACTGTCGGCCACCGGCCTCCAATGTCGTCTGGGCCGGTCTGATCATCCATGCGGCGCAACCACATTGCGAAATTCGTCAGCGTGCTCCCCCACTTCGACGGATACACAATCCCGTGCGGACGATGCCCGTCGAACAGATGGACCGTGTCTCGGACCCACGTAGCGATACCAGTGGTCAGGCCCTTGAACTCCTCCGAGGAACTCGTCAGCTCACTGAGGGTGAGTTGGCCAACCCCGCACTCCGCCAACACGGTTGGCCCTAACTGTTCCGACACCACCGATATCGAGTCGGCCCCACAGATGTCAACAAACCAACCATCGCGGGGCAGGCGCAGCTCGTAGAGAGACCGGATCTGTCTCCACGCCTGCGGAATTGACCGATATGGCATCGCTCCATGCCCTGGCAACTCTCGCGCGATCTGCTCGGCGAGGGTGGGCGCGTCATCGGCCTCCACATCGTCGAACAACTCGGCCAGCGGAGTGCGCGGCGGATCAGGCCGAATGTACTCCAGCACTTCGATGAAAGCCCCTACCGCCGTGGAGCACCCGTAGACCGTGCGCCCAGGTGTGTCCCATCGCGACCAGCCCTCGACCGGATCCTGGCCCGGGACGCGCGGTGGCGGATTGAGCGCCCCGTACTGCGTGCGCGCCACCCGAAAGATGGTCTGGCCGGAGCTGGCCACAAGGTTCAGGCCCGTCGCAGCGCAGATGGTCGACGACCCCATGACCACCTTTCCTCAACCCGGCGAACTGGCCGAGTATAGAGAAACAGGTGGGTCAGGAGTGGTAGGTGTCGCTGATGAACGCCTTCGCGGCTCGGTACACATCCCTCTTCCCTCGCCCAGCACACGCATTAGCACTCGCGTCCTACGAGTGCTAATTATGGCCGTTCGGGTGGCTCTGCGCTGGTCGGATCATCTCGGGTGAGAGCATGAAATATGTGGTATTGTCCATAGGTTATATCTGTCGCAAAATCTAGATTGATCAGCGAGCAAGGAGGTGATGACCATGCTGGGGTTTGAGCCGCTGTTCCGTGACCTTGACCGACTTACCCAGCAGCTGCGGGGGAATCCGGTTGGTACCGCCACCCGTCCGGCGTTGATGCCGATGGATGTCTGGCGCGAAGACGACACGTTCCTCGTGGAGCTCGACTTGCCGGGCATCAACCCCGACTCGATTGACGTGGCCGTCGACCAGGGCGTGCTGACTGTGCGTGCTGAGCGCCCGTACGCAGGCGACGAGGGCCATGACTGGGTGACCGCGGAACGTCCGCACGGGGTGTTCAGCCGGCAGTTGTTCCTCGGTGACCAGCTGGACACCGACCACATCGGTGCCGACTACACCGACGGGGTGTTGCGGCTGACGGTTCCGGTGGCCAAGGCGTCCAAGCCGCGCAAGATCGCGATTACGACCGGCGTTGAGCAAAAGGCCATCGCGTGAGCTGCGGGGGTGGTGTCTAGGAACAGGCGAGAGGAGGTGATCAGCCATGAACGAATATCCGCGTCGGCCTCGCGAGGCGCGCCGCGTCGGCGCGCGGATTCTCGATACAGCCGAGGGAGTCCTGGTCGCCTTACGGCGCTACCGGGTCGACCAAGCATTCGTGGAGCTGATGGACACGGCCAAGCGACGCGGCATTAATCCGATCGCCCTGGCGGATGCGCTGGTCGCCATGGCCGAAGACCAGCTCTGCCAGGACGTCGAGGATGCTGCCGCCGCAGTGGCGCTTGCCACCTGGGGCCACCTGTTTGGTGTTGGTGGGCGCGATGGCGCACCGGCAGAACAGCTTCATGGCCTTCCCGCCGAGAATGCCTAACCGTTGTGGCCGGGGCGCGCGTGCTACTTCGGGTCGTGATCATCCTCGGGGACGGGCACGACGATTGCTTGATCGATCACGTCGGCTTCGTTGGCGTCCCGATCACAAAGTGCGTCGACGTGGGTTGTGTCCAGCCCGGCTTCATCGCCAGCATCGATAACAAGGCGCTGTTCCATCGCTTCCGCCTCAGGTGCTTCGTCGGGTAGAACGATGTTCTCGACGTTCTTCATGATCGGAACCCCTCCCTTCGTTCTTCCCGGCGGCACTGTGATCGACCGCCGGTTTGCGGTCGGCCTTCAGTTTGGCGTTAAGCAGCTTCAAGGCGGTGTAGCCGGCTTGCAGCTGGCTACTTTTGGTCTCTAGGTCCAGAATCTGCGCAATCCCGGCGAGGTTGACGCCTTGGTCGACCAGTTCGGTGATCCGCTGCAGGCGCTGCAGATCGTTGTCGCTGTAGCGACGGGTGCTCCCAGCGGTGCGAGCCGGGGTCAGCAGTCCGCGGCGCTCATAGAGCCGCAACGTCTGTGGCGCGCTCCCGGAAAGCTCGGCGACCACCGCAATTCCGTATACACCACGCGCCGACCGAGGTGCTGTCAAATCGTCGGTCAACGGCTTCCCCTTCGGAAAAATATCCAACTGCTACTTGCGAAATTATACACGACGTGATATCACAATCCTATGTCCGCAGACATAGATCGTCTGCCCTGATCGGGAGGTGAAATCGTGGTGTTGATGCGTACAGATCCGTTCCGCGACCTCGATCGCTTTGCCCAGCAGGTATTGGGCACCGCGGCCCGGCCGGCGGTCATGCCCATGGACGCCTGGCGCGACGGCGACCAGTTGATCGTCGAGTTCGACCTGCCCGGCGTGAAGGCGGACACGCTCGACCTCGACGTCGAACGCAACGTCCTGACCGTGCGTGCCGAGCGCCCCGACCTTGACCAAAGCCGCGAAATGGTCTCCGCCGAACGCCCCCGCGGCGTATTCAGCCGCCAGCTGTTCCTCGGGGAAAACCTCGACACCGACAAGATCGAGGCCAACTACCACGACGGGGTGTTGCGGCTGACGATCCCGGTGGCTGAGAAGGCCAAGCCGCGGCGCATCGAGATCAGCCACGACGGCCAGCAGACAGCGATCAACGCCTAACAGCCGTAGGGCCGCCGCCGCCGCCGAATACGCCGGCGTCACCGCGGGCACGGTGCGCCGCTGGATCGCCGGCGGCAAACCCGCCCGCCGCCGCGCGACATCCTGCCCGCCGGCGCGGATCGCCCGCCTGCAGCGCGGACCCGACCTCGCCGAACACCGCAACCAGCAGCGCCACGCACACGCCCTGGCCGCCATCGACAGCCTCGCCGCCGGCCGACCGCCCCAACCCGGCTGGCGCAAACAAGGCTGGCTTGATCAGCACACCGTCGCCATCATCGCGATCCACCAAAAACCTTGGCGCCAAGTGGTGGTCACCAAAGCCAACGATCGCGCGCTGGCCGAACTCGCCCGCCGCGGCGTCATCATCGACACGATCAAAACCCCGACCAGGTTTCACGCTGTGGCGCTGGCCCACACCGTGATGGCCCGCCAGCAAGCCTGGCGGGTGCATCCCGCCGCCGACCAGCTGGCGACCGGCCGCACACAGGTGTGGATGAACGACGCCCCACCAGTCGACCTGGCCGCCCTGGCCGCCAGCATGCGCCGCTGATCGCGGCCGGCCGACACGCGGGATAGCTGTGTCCGCGGGCGCGTGGCCGCCTCGGCTAGCGTGGGGCAGTGGCCCTAGAGCCGGCGAGCTGAGGCGAAAACACGGTCACGACAAGCAGCGCTGGAACACCTGTCTTATCGAGGCCCGGGAGTGACGGTGGTGGTGATGACGAGCAGGATCGCGTGGACAGCCGGAAGCACTATCAGGCCATGAACACAGGCGGAGAAGCCACGACCTTGCACCAGCGCCCAGCGTAGGAGATGCAGTGGAGCGCAGCGGAATGGTGACGATGTGGTAAGCGGGCCGTCAGTGGTGATATTGACGGGTGCGGGCATTAGCGCCGAGTCAGGTTTGTCGACGTTTCGTGGCCCGGACGGATTATGGGCGGGTGAGCGGGTCGAGTCTGTAGCAACGCCAGAGGGGTTCGCTGCTGACCCTGCGCGTGTGCAGCGGTTCTATAACCGATTACGCGGCCAGCTTGGCGAGGTGCATCCGAATCCGGCTCATGAGGCGCTGGCTCGGCTGGAATGTCATCTGGGTTCGAGGATGCTTCTGGTGACTCAGAATATTGACGATCTTCATCAGCGCGCGGGAAGTACACGACTGACGGCGATGCACGGCGAGTTGAAGAAGATCCGTCATGTTGAGACCGGTGAGGTATTGGACTGGCCTTACGACGTCAAGGAATCGGAGACGGTCTGGCGCCCGCATGTGGTGTGGTTCGGGGAGCGAACTATCGGTCTCGATGTAGTTATGGAGAAGCTGACCGCCGCGAGTGTGTTCGCCGCGGTTGGTACCTCGGGGACGGTATATCCCGCCAGCAGGTTTGCTGAGATCGCTAAAGCTGCAGGGGCGGTGACAGTGGAGATCAACCTGAATGCCACTGGCTCTGTGGGATACGACTACGCCTGGGTCGGGCCGGCCAGCCAGCTGGTTCCGGAATTGGTGGATCAGATCATCACGACGGGTTCGATCACTTCGGGCAGTCGCCAGACGGGGCACCGACTAATGGCCGATTAGGTGTCGAAATATGAAGGGGGAGCGCATGTCTGGAGAACGCCGCCCGGCTCCGCAATCTCATCAAAGACTGACGGTGGCCGGCTGGCCGTGTCCGCGGGCGCGCGGCCGCCTCGTGGAGAAATTGTCACAGGAAAGGGGCCCCATGGGCGCGAACACGTCGTGGGACATCGGCGGCGCGGCGGTCGGCGAGCTGTGCCGGCTGACGGTGATGCCGGCGTCGGCGCGGCGCGCGCAGGTGGCCACCTTGCTGCGGTGCGCCGGCGCTCGCGTGCGCGTGGTGGCGGGGCGAAGCGTGTTGAGCGCCGAGCTCGACGACGAGCGCACCGCGGCGCGGCTGCGCGCCGACCTTGCCGCCGGCTATGGCTGTCAGGCCGCTATCCGGACCCGGCCGCGCCCGCCGCGGCATGTGGTGGGCGTGAGCGGAGACGGTGAGTCGCTGGCGCGGCGGGCCGGCCTCCTCGACGCGCACGGGCGTCTGGTGCGCGGGTTGCCGGCCCAGCTGGTCGGCGGGCAGATCGCCGCCGAGGCGGTGTGGCGGGGCGCGTTTCTAGCTTGCGGAAGCCTCGACGAGCGTGCGATCAGGCTGGACTGCCCGACTCCAGAGGCCGCCCTGGCGCTGGTGGGCGCGGCCCGCCGCCTCGGCGTCCGCGCCCGCGCCCGCGACGCAGGCGGCGTCGACCGGGTGACGGTGCGGGGTCGCGAACACATCGCGCTGCTGCTGGCGCGGATCGGCGCCGGTGAGACCGTGCGGGCGTTACAGCAGCGCTGGGCGGTGCGCGGCGCCCGCCCGCGGCAGCCGGGTGAATTCGCCGGCGCCAACCAGGCCCGCGCAACCCAAGCCGCCGCCGACACCGCCGCCCGGGCGCGCCGGGCCCTGGAAATCCTCGGCGACGGTGCGCCCGCGCAGCTGGTCCAGGCCGCCAGGCTGCGCATCGAACACCAGCAGGTCCCGCTGGGTCAGCTGGGCCGGCTGGCCGATCCGCCGCTGAGCAAAGACACCATCAGCGGCCAGCTGCGCCGGCTGCTGGCCCTGGCCGACCGCGCCGCCGCGGCCGCGGGCATCCCCGACACCCAATCCCAGGTGGCGGCCGCCGAGCCCAGCGCCTGCCGAAACGCATCTTGATGCGGGCGCGCATTTCAGACGAGTCGATTGAGGAGGCGCTGGCCTCGTACCCATTCCCGATCATCTTCGATCCTGCTGCGCAGCTTCTGCCGCCGGGAGGCGGGCTGCCTCCGGGGCCCCGAATTCCGGTAGTTCTCGTTTAGCCGGCGCCGCAACAAGAAATCGAAACGTGGACAAGATGGTGAGAATCGAGAAGTCGCATGAACGTGAGAAATCCTATGTCGCCGTTCACAAATACGATGAGAACCTACACCGCATCCGTCAGTGGATATTGCCTACCGGTCCTGACATCGAGATCGGTCGGATGCTTATCGCCATAGTGGCGTCGGGAATCCGCTCAAATCCTCAGCAGGCGTCCGGCAACGGTTTGGGTAACGAGCAGAAGATGTTTCATTTCGCAACTGGCGCCGCGGATGCCATCCTCACGGTGTGGGACAGGGCGGCAGCGTTGTTGCGCCCGTCGGTTACGGCTCACGCAGTCCTGAACGCTGTGACCGCGCACCCTCAAGTCCTGCTGGGCGTGCTGGCTGGCGTTGTCCTCACCGCGGTCGTTCACACCGTCCGCCGGATTCGTCGCGTGATCACCGCGGCAGTCGTGATGGCGATCGCCGGGGGCGGGGCGGCGGTTTCCGGGCCGGCGGTGTTGCAATATCTGCCTCATTGGCACTGAACAAGGAGGGACACAAGTCGTGAGTTCTATTGTCGCCCAGGCGCGTGAGATGGCGGAGGCGTTTCTTGCGGATGCGTTGCCGCGCCGTTGGGCGCACACGATCGGGGTTGCGGCCGCGGCCGAACGGCTGGTAGGTGCACTCGACACAGTCCAGCCCGAGACCGTCGTCGCGGCCGCGTGGCTGCATGACGTCGGATACGCACCGGATTCGGCGGACACCGGTTTTCACCCGATCGACGGCGCCGCCCACGTATCGCAAGCCGCCCCGGATTTGTGGAGCACGGTGAATTTGATCGCGCATCACAGCGGGGCGGTGTTCGAAGCCCAGGAGCGCGGTAGGGACAGTGAACTTGCCCGCTACCGGTTCCCTGTCGACGTCGAGGAGCTGGCTATCCTCAACGCTGCCGACCTGTGCACCAGCCCCGACGGCGCGCTCATTGATCCGCAGGCCCGGCTCGACGAGATCCTCAACCGATACCCGCCGGATCACCCAGTGCATCGAGCGATCACCAAGTCCGGTCCTCTACTGCTCGCCCAGGCCCGTCTGGTCGCGGGCGCCGCCGAGGCCACCTCACCAACACCGCCGACGGCGCGGCCACCGGCCAGCTCGACGGTCTTGCGCAGGTCAGCAACACCATCGCCGACGAGGTGTCGGCGCTCGGCGGCAGGGATTTGACGACCAGCCCCACCGTGCTGGGACCGGGCACCCTGGACCTGTCGGTCAACGTCGACTCGCTGCTGAACACCCTGGGCACGCGTCTTCCATCCAGTCGAAGTTCTCCCTTGCAAGAACCTAGCACGCATGCTATATAAAAACCTATGTCAGGTCGCACAGGTGATCTGATCGAATCTTAGGAGGTCAAGGTGTCCGGCAGCGGCGAAAAGAGGCCCTTTAGCGCCTAACCGCGAGGACCGGGCGGCGGTCGCCTTCAGGTCAAGGAGGTGAGAAAGATGACCACCGACACCCTGACTGATGCTCTGCTGCAAGAGGCGGAGACGATTGTGTGGGCTGAATGGATGCGCCTGCTCTACGCCACCCCACCGAGCCAGCATCAGGTCACCCCAGCTTGCGCCGAGATGCCCGCCGCCCGGCCCCGCCCTCCGCAGGTCGCCACCTGTACCGCAACGCGTGATCGGCCCGGCGCTGCGCGACCCCGTTATCGAAAACAGTGGTCTGCCGGCGGGCGGTCGAGTCGACCAGTTCGACCAGTGTGGCCCACACAACGGTCTCCTCCGCCGTCGCACAACCGACCTCGTTCGAAGCGAGTTGCCGAACAACGGAGGTGATGTCCCTAAGCGATGAACACGAGCTGGCAGTGACTCGCGTGCCGCCCACAGCTACCCCCATTATTAAGCGCCCGACGCAGGCCCTGGTCTGCGTGCGCACCGCCACCGATGTGGCGCCCCAAGAAGAGTGGGCCGTGCGTGATGTCACCGCACAGTCCGGCTAGGCCCCGCTGCCCCAATTCGTTGCTCTCCCTCGGCAGCGGGGCTCGCTGTCCCGCAGTAGGCGCTACTGGTAGTGGTGGTCGCTTCGGGAAAGTTTCGGTTGTTAGCCGAAGCCAAGATCCTGCGGCCCCGATGGTGGGCTGCTGGGTCATGGCATGCGCGGGAACCGCCCGCGTGATCGTCCCGCAGGGCGGTTCCCACCCTCGCGAGCCGCACTACCGCAGTGATGAAAAGTTTGGGATATTTCTGTTCTTCAATGGGGGTTACGTCGATGAGCGCTGAGTCGCCGAACCAGGATCCCAGCGGCCCAGCCCGGTATCTTTGCCGCAGCGGATGAATCCCTCCACGCGGGCGTGCACCCGGTGGCGGGCCTCGAGGCGCTGGACTTGCCCGCCGCGGGTGCCGGTGGCGATGACCTGGTAGCGGTAGCCATGGTGCTGCTCGAACAGCGACAGCTGGGTGCCTTCGGCGATCTTCTCCCGGCGCACCAGGATCCGCATATCGGCGGGCCAGCCCGCCAGGCGGTCCCCGCCAGCCGATTCGCGCAGCAGCCCGGTCAGCTCGGCCACCTGCGCATCCTGGCGGGCTGCGCCGGCCGGGTCCAGTGCCGGCTCCCAGGCGTTGGCGGGCAGCTGCCCGATCGCGACCCGGGCCCGCTCGTCGAGGTCGAACCCGACCGAGTAGGCCACCGACCAGCCCGCTCGGGCGTTGAGTGTGGCCAGGTGCTCGACCACGGCGTGACTGGATCCCGCGCCGTCGATGGTGACCAGCAGATTCTTGCGCCACGCGGCGGGGATCGCAGCGATCGCGGCGTCGATGATCGCGATGTGGTCGGCGGCGGTGTTGGAGCCGGCGTTGCCCGCCCGGGCGATGATCGCCAACAGCTCGCCGGTGTTGTCACACCAGGCCATCAGCGGATGAAACCCGTAGCCGCCCTTGAAGGTTCCGGCGGCTTTCTGCTTGTCGCCAATTCTCTTGCGATACAGCGATATTCGACAGTGAACGCTGAATACTGGTGAAGGTACGCTCCCCGAGGAGCGTCTTAGTTTAGAGGTTGCCTTGGAACAGCACGGGGACCCGGACGGCTGGCCGGTGGTGCTGTTATACGGATTTCCCTACGACGTGCGCTGCTACGACCGGGTGACCCCACCACTGGCTGCGGCTGGCGCGTATGTGCTCGCGCCCTACTTGCGTGGCTATGGACCAACCCGTTTCATCGACCAGACCACGCCGCGCTCGGGACAGCAGGCCGCGCTTGCCGCGGATCTGAGCGAGCTTATCGCCGCGCTGGGGCTGGCCACACCAATCGTGGCGGGATTCGACTGGGGTGGCCGGGCCGCCTGCGTGGCTGCAGCGCTGTGGCCAAAGATGGTGCGGGCGTTGGTGAGTGTGTCGGGTTATAACGTGCAAAACATTTCAGCCACGACTACTCCGGCACCGCCTGAGATCGAGCGGCGACTGTGGTACCAGTACTACCTGCATAGTGACCGCGGCCGGGCCGGATTGAATGCCTACCGTCGCGAGTTCGCTCGACTGCTGTGGCAAGAATGGTCGCCGGACTGGTTGTTCAGTGACGACGAATTCGCCGCCACCGCAGCCTCGTTCGACAACCCCGACTTCGTCGACGTCGTAGTGCCCTCATACCGGCACCGCTACGGCCTGATCGCCGGTGACCCCACCTACCAAGAGCTGGAAGACAAGATCAGCGCTCAGCCGCCCATCCCCGTGCCAACCGTGGTGATCGATCCACAATGCGACCCGATGATTCCCTTCGTGCCACCCCGCGCCGCTCACGAATGGCGCTTCCCCTCGCTGCTCGACATACGATCCGTGGAAGCCGGGCACGACGTACCTCAGGAAGCCCCCGAAGCTTTCGCTGATGCCATCCTGCACGCGTACCAAAACAGCTGACTGCGTCTTCGAGACAAGAACCCATCGGCCTCACTTGAGTCCTGAGCGGCGAGCCGACTCGGCTTCGTGTGCCATCCGGCGCATCGTGGCCAATAGTGGCTCATAGAGCAGGGTCCCAATCACCAAGTGCTCGATTGCGGTCGCGCGCTCCGCCTGGGCAGTGACCGATTCCACCTCGCTCGGCGCCAGGCGGGCGAGTGTCTCTGCGTACTGGTCGAGCAGCGTGTCGCTAGCCGGGAATGCAAGGTTGTCGAGCCAGTCGAGCGCACCGGCTAGCGCGCGGCGATGCGGACTGTCTGGTGCCAGCGCCCACTCGTGGCGGGCAAGCAGGGCCTCGACACGCTCGGCGGACTCGGCGCTCGGTTCCTCGTCGGGGGTGGGAGATAACAGCCATTGTGCGGTCCCGAGCGCCTGGTGCAACGGCACCGACTCGTCGTCGACCACCGCGAGCACCCGACGCACCGCCTCGAGCGGCAGCCCCGCCACCTCGATCAACGCGCGGACGAGAGCGAGCCGGCGCAGGTGCGAATCGTTGTATGTCGCCTCACTGGGCATAGAACTGCTCACCGTCTGAGCCCCGCCCGGGGCAACGACACCTCGGGCGGTTTCGACATTTGACCCCCCAAAGCGCCAGCATATGTTGGAGGTCGCCGAACCACGACCCGTTGCCTCGCGTCGCGAGATGCTAATCATCACAGAACCACGAAAACCCGAGTCACACCGCGACTTTGAAGTCGCAGCCGGTCTTGGCTCGCACGTCGGCGACGCTCACCCCCGAGTGTAATTCGGTCAGTGTCAGTCCGTGTTCCGGCTCGACGTCGAACACGCACAAGTCGGTGATGATCATGTCCACCACGCCCTTGCCGGTGATGGGCAGCGTGCACTGCTTGAGGATTTTCGGGCTGCCGCCTTTGGCGGTGTGATCCATCACGACGATCACCCGCTTGACGCCGGACACCAAATCCATTGCGCCACCGGGGCCTTTGACCATTTTGCCCGGCACCATCCAGTTGGCCAGGTCGCCGTTCTCGGCAACCTGTAAGCCGCCCAAGATGGACAGGTCGATATGACCGCCGCGGATCATCGCGAACGAGTCGGCGCTGCTGAAAAAACTTGACCCGGGAAGGCTGGTGACGGTCTGCTTGCCGGCGTTGATCAGATCGGGGTCGACGGCGTCTTCGGTCGGGTAGGAGCCGATGCCCAGCAGGCCGTTCTCGGACTGCAGCGTCACGGTGATGTCGTCGGGAATGAAGTTGGCCACCAACGTCGGAATACCGATGCCCAGGTTCACGTAGTAGCCGTCGCGCAATTCCTGCGCGGCGCGCTGAGCCATCCGCTCGCGAATTGGGCTGTCGTGCTTGAGCGCCGCGCCACCGCTGGTGGTGCGGAACTCGATGCGCTTCTCGTAGTTGGCGCCAGCGACGATGCGGTCCACGTAGATGCCAGGCGTGTGGATCAGGTCGGGGTCCAGCTCGCCGACCTCGACAAGTTCCTCCACCTCGGCCACGGTCACCGCGCCGCAGGTGGCGATCATCGGGTTGAAGTTGCGCGCCGTCTTGCGGTAGACGAGGTTGCCGGCCGCGTCCCCCTTCCACGCTTTGACGAGCGCAACATCGGCCCGAATGCCTTCTTCCAGAACGTATTCAGTGCCGTCGAAAACCCTGGTGTCCTTGCCTTCGGCAAGGTTGGTGCCGTAACCGGTGCGAGTGTAGAAGCCCGGAATGCCTGCCCCGCCGGCGCGCAACTTCTCCGCGAGCGTGCCCTGCGGCGTCAGCACAAGGTCCAACTCGCCGCCCAACACCTGACGCTCAAATTCCTTGTTCTCGCCCACATAGGAGGCGACGACCTTTTTCACCTGGCGGGCCTTGAGCAGCAGGCCCATACCGAAATCGTCGACCCCAGCATTGTTTCCGACAATCGTCAGATCCTTGACGCCGCTATCTACCAGAGCCCGGATCAGATTCTCCGGAATGCCGCACAGGCCGAACCCGCCGGCAGCTAAGGTGACGCCGTCCTTCAGCAGGCCGTGCAGCGCCGACTCGGCGTCCGGGTGGACTTTACTCATGAATCGTCCTCTCGTTATCGGTCACTGCGTGTGCGGCCTCCATCAGCATCCAACCGGACAGTTGCACCGACAGATCGCGCTCGGCTGCCCGCGAACCGGTGACCGCGCCCTCGACAAACTGCGCCTGCTGCCCCTCAGCCGTCGGCAGCTCGGCGGCGCGATCCCAGAACGGCCCGAACACCGGCAGCCCTTGCACCGACTGCCGATTGTCCCACGCCGACTGCGCCGAAGACAGCACGATTTCGCGGGCGGTTTCCCGGGCGGCCGCATCCGCAGCGGACTCTCCCGGCAACGCGGTGGCCACCAAAGCCAGGTAACGCGCGGTGATTCCGGCGAACAGCCCGCCGTCGCCGCCACCTGTGCCCTTCAGCACCCCGGCCGGCGCCATGTGTTCGTCGACCGCGGCGACCAGGCGGTGCACGCGCGGGGCGTGCCGCTCATCGCGGGTGCGGGCAGCCAGCTCGGTTTCCAGGCCCAGCACCACGCCCTGACAGTAGGTGTACTGCGCGCGGACCAGTGAACCCGCCGTGATGCCGTCGAACACCAAATGCGTGTCAGGGTCGGTCAGCGTGGCGTCGATCCAGTCCGCCATCTGCTGGGCCCGTCGAAGCCGGTCGCCGTAGCGGGCCAGGAAGATTCCCGCCGGGCCGTTGGCCGCGGCGTTGAAGAATTGATCCTGCTTGCGCCACGGGATGCCGCCGCCGTCTTCGGGCACCCACGCTTTGACGAATTGGTCGTGCAACGTGTTCAGCGCGCGTTTGCGCTCCACGCCGGCGATCCGGGCGGCACGCTCCAACGCCAGCGCCAGCCACGCCATGTCGTCGTAGTAGCTGTTGACCCAGGAGCCGCTGCGAAACCGGTGCGAGCGGATCTGCCGGCGAATCTTGATACGCCGCTGCGGCTGCGGGTCGCGCAGCTGCGCGTCGAGCAGGCAGTCCAGCAGGTGTGCCTGCCACCAGTAATGCCAGCCACCGAACCATCGGTCGCGCCGCGCCGGTGGCCAGGCCACCACGCCCAGCTGGGTAGCAGGCAACGCCCACAGCCGCTTCAGGTGCCGCCCGGTGACGGCCGCTTCTGCGCTGACCGCCCGGTTGACCCATACCTGATCCATGTCTGCTGATCCTGCCCTACCAGGCGCGGCCCATGTCCGCGTGTTGGCTGATCCAGCTATGCATGGCGATCCCTGCCGCGACCGAGACGTTGATGCTGCGGGTCGAGCCGAAGTGGGCGATCGAGACGGTCAGCGCGGCGCCCGCCCGGGCGTCGTCGCTGATGCCGGGGCCTTCTTGACCGAACAGCAGCAGGCAGTTGCGCGGCAGCGTTGTCTGCTCGAGTCGCATTGCGCCGGGCACATTGTCGACCGCGACCACCGTCAGGCCCGCTTCCGCCGCAAAGCGCAGCAAATCAGCGGTGTGGTCGTGATGGCGCAGCCGCTGGTAGCGATCAGTGACCATGGCGCCGCGGCGATTCCAACGACGACGTCCCACGATGTGCACGGTGTCGACGGCGAACGCATTCGCGGTGCGCACTACCCCACCGATATTGGCGTCGTGGCCGAAGTTTTCGATCGCCACATGCAGCGGGTGTCGCCGCGTGTCGATGTCGGCGATGATCGCCTCCCGCGCCCAGTACCGGTAGGCGTCGACGACGTTGCGGGTGTCGCCGTCGCGCAGCAGCGCCGGGTCATACCGCGGGTCGTCGGGCGGCGGTCCGCTCCACGGGCCGACTCCGCTTGCGGCAGCACCCCATTCGGTGGGCCCGGGCCCCGTCATCGGGTGGTCCAGACCGCGGCGTGGGTGCCCGCCACCGCAACGGTGGCGTACAGCGGCGCCTGGTTGATGTCCCCCTGGGTGCACAGTGACGCGCTGACATGCACGGCGTCACGCGATGCGTGCGCCAAGATCAGCGCCGACGACCCGTAGGCCGAACATGCCAGGTTAAGTCCGGGGGCCGGCAGCGTCGGGGTGGCGAGCAACATCATCGGCCCGCCGCGGGCTGCGGAGTCGTCGCGGTAGCGCGCCGCGATCGTGTCGGCGTCCAGCCCCAGCAGCATGTAGCCCTGGCCGGTGAACGCTGCCGGATCCCCGAGCGAGGCCGCGGTCAGCTGAGCGCCGTCGGCCCGCCACGCGGCCACGCCGGAGGTCTTGACCACCAGCCCGGTGTCGTTCTCCTTCGTCGGCAGGCGCACCGTGCCGGTCAACCGCTTGCCGCCGGTGGCCAAAAGCGATTGAATGACAACATTCTTCACGTTGTCGCAGCTGCCGACGCCGGTGGCCTCGATGGGATGCGCCAGCGCGCGGTAAAGACCGAACCGGACATCGCGGGCATCGGCATGGGCTTTGGCGGGATCGCCCGGAGCCGCATCGACGTCGACCAGCACATAGTCGTCTTGCCAGCGCAGGTTGGACATCGACGGGTTCCAGCCCAGCACCGCCAACGACTCGCCCAGCCGGGCGGTCAGCGCGCCATAAACCCGGTCGTTGTGAGCCGAAGCCGAGCAGGCCGCAAGACATGCCAGCGTCAGCACCATCGCAACGAGCGTCCGCACGGTGATCTAGCGCAGCCCGAGATCCGCCAGTCCCAGGACGCTGCGATACGCCAAGCCCTCGGCTTCGATGACTTCGGCCGCGCCGGTCGCGCGGTCGACCACGGTAGCCACGCCGACCACCTGTCCGCCGGCGTCTTGCACGGCGTGCACGGCGGTCATCGCCGAGGCGCCGGTGGTGCTGGTGTCCTCCACCACCAGGACCCGGCGTCCGGAAATGTCGGGTCCTTCGATAAGACGTTGCATGCCATGGGTTTTCACCGACTTGCGCACCACAAACGCGTCGATCGGGCGACCTGGTGCGTGCAGGACAGCAGTGGCGACCGGATCGGCGCCCAGGGTCAGCCCGCCAACGGCCGCGTAGTCCCAGTCGTCGGTGAGTTCGCGGATCAGCCGCCCGATCAGCGGCGCCGCGCGGTGGTGCAGGGTGGCCCGGCGCAGGTCGACGTAGTAGTCGGCTTTCTTGCCCGACGACAGCGTGACGCGACCGTGTACCAGCGCCAGCCGGCGCACCAGCTCGGCCAACTCGTCGCGGTCGGTGATACTCAGGTCAGGTGCGGCCACGGCCCCGACCGAACGCTTTGGTGGCGGCGCGCGCCAGACTTCGCGGCATCATCCGTGTTGCGGTGGTGAGCGCCTTGTATTGAAACCCGGGAATGATGACCACTTTCCCGCGACCGATGTCGGCCAGGGTTTCGCGGACCACGTCGTCGACCTCGAGCCACATGAACGACGGCAATGAGGTCATGTCGATGCCGGCCCGTTCATGAAAAGCGGTGTGCACGTAGCCCGGACACACCACATGGATGCCGACACCGGTGCCCTGCAACCCGCCGGCCAGGCCTTCGGTGAACGACACCACCCATGCCTTGGACGCCGAATAGGTCGAGCCCCGCCCGGACAGCAGCCCGGCGACGCTGGCGACGTTGATGACGGTGCCGGCCCCGGCGTCGATCATCGCAGGTAATGCCGCCCGCGTCAGCTGCATCACCGCGGTGACATTGACGTCCAACTGGGACTGCAGCAAGGCGGGATCGACGGTCCAGAACTCGCCGGACGTGCCGAAACCGGCGTTGTTCACCAACACGTCGACGCCTGCGGCCAACCGCTCGGCAACCTTGCCGCGGTCGGCCGGCTCGGCCAGGTCGGCCGGCAACACCTCGACGGCACGCCCGGCCTCGTCACGTAATTCGGTGGCCAGCTCGGTGAGCCGATTCTCGTCGCGGGACACCAGCACCAAGTCGTAGCCGTCGGCGGCATAACGGTGCGCGAAGCCCGCGCCGATCCCCGACGTTGGCCCAGTGATCAGGACGACGCGGCGCGGCATGACCGACAGCGTAGCCGGGGCATCAGCGCTGGTAGTGGCTGGCCTGGTAGCCGTTGCGGCTGGGCGGCTGACGCCGCCCAGGTGCGTCGGGCTCGGCCGGTGCGCGCCGGGTTGGCTCCTGGCGGGCAGGAGGCGGCGCGCCCGCGGCGCTGCGGTGGGCTGCCCCACCCTCGCGGGCAGGCGCTTCGGAGTGGCGCGGCGACGATTCGGCACGGCCGGCCGGGGCCAGCGGACGACTGGGGGCAGCGTTGCGGCGTGCGGCCGGTTGCGGCACCGGCGGCAAAACCCGTAGCAGGTCGTTGAATTGGCGCACGGTGCGCAGGCCCTCGTCCCACTGGGCACGGGTACTGCCGATCGGCATGCTGACCAGCGTCCAGTTCTCCTCGTTCCACATGATCTCGGCGCAGTCGGGCGCGGTGTGCGCGAAGGTCACCATGCGGCGATCGCACGCCCGGCGGGCAGCGTCCAGGTTGGTGGAGTAGACCATCCGCGGTCCGATCGCACCCAGCAGCCAGATGTCGTTCTCGCGAGGCTCTTTGAGCCCTTTGAGCCGCACGTCGACGACCACGTTGGTGCCCACCTTGCGGTGTAGGGCGATCACGGTGGCGACTTCCTCGAGGTCGAAGATGAACACCGCCTCGCCGCGGATCTGGCCCAACACCACGTTGCGCGCCGGGATATTGCTGCCCACGGTCGACATGATCCCGCGCTTCCAGCGCTTGAGGATTTCGGTGGACTCCGCCTCGTAGTCGAATCCGTGCGAGCGTGCCCACGACTTACGACGTCGACCCCGTCCGCGGCGGCGGTCGATGTCGACGTATAGCAACACCGCCGCGCCGACGAAGCACAGCGCGGAGAGCGTGAACCAAAGCGGAACCATCGCCACGTAGCCTAGCTGCTGAGAGCCCCCAACCGAGAACGCCAGCAGGTCACAACCGAATTAATGTTTGCTACCGCTTCGATGCCCGCCAATGCGCCGAACGTCGACTTGTTGGGCGATTTTGGAAGAAATGCCCCACCAAGTCGACGTTCGAGCGCAAATCAGCCGAGCACGAGGCGGTCGCCGTCGGCGCTGACGTTCACCGGAACGGTGTCGCCGTCATGCACGTCGCCGGCCAGCAGCATCTTGGCCAGCTGATCGCCGATGGCCTGCTGCACCAGCCGACGCAGCGGACGCGCCCCATAGACGGGGTCGAACCCGCGCTGGGCCAGCCACTGCTTGGCCGGTTGCGACACCTCCAGCTGCAGCCGCCGCTGCGCCAGCCGCTTGCCCAACTGAGCCAGCTGAATGTCGACGATCTGCACCAGCTCTTCGGGGTTCAGCCCTTCGAAGATCAGCACGTCGTCGAGCCGGTTGATGAACTCGGGTTTGAACGCCGACCGCACCGCCGCCATCACCTGCTCCTCGTCGCCGCCCGACCCGAGGTTGGACGTCAGGATCAAGATGGTGTTGCGGAAATCGACAGTACGGCCTTGGCCGTCGGTGAGCCGGCCCTCGTCGAGCACCTGCAGCAGCACGTCGAACACGTCCGGGTGGGCCTTTTCGATCTCGTCGAACAGCACCACCGTGTAGGGACGCCGACGTACCGCCTCGGTCAGCTGACCGCCCTGGTCGTAGCCGATGTATCCGGGCGGCGCGCCAACCAGGCGGGCCACCGAGTGCTTCTCGCCGTACTCGCTCATGTCGATGCGGACCATCGCCCGGTCGTCGTCGAACAGGAAGTCGGCCAGCGCCTTGGCCAACTCGGTCTTCCCGACGCCGGTCGGTCCAAGGAACATGAACGACCCGGTGGGCCGGTTGGGGTCGGCGACCCCGGCACGAGCACGTCGCACGGCGTCGGACACCGCCTGTACGGCCTTGCGCTGGCCGACCACCCGCTTGCTCAGCTCGTCTTCCATCCGCAGCAGCTTGGCGGTCTCGCCTTCCAGCATCCGACCGGCCGGGATGCCCGTCCACGCCGACACCACGTCGGCGATGTCGTCAGCACCGACTTCCTCTTTGAGCATCACGTTTTCATGTGCCTCGGCCTGTGGCAGCGCAGCGTCGAGTTTCTTTTCGACCTCGGGGATACGCCCATAGCGCAGCTCGGCGGCCTTGGCCAGATCGCCGTCGCGCTCGGCGCGTTCAGACTCCCCACGCAGGGTCTCGAGCTGCTCCTTGAGTTCGCGGACGACGTCGATCGCATTCTTCTCGTTGTGCCAGCGGGTGGTCAGCTCGGCCAGCTTTTCTTTCTGGTCGGCCAGCTCGGAGCGCAGCTTGTCCAGCCGCTCCTTGGACGCCTGGTCCTCTTCCTTGGCCAGCGCCATCTCTTCGATCTCCAGGCGGCGCACCAGTCGCTCGACCTCGTCGATCTCGACGGGCCGGGAGTCGATCTCCATCTTGAGCCGGCTGGCGGCCTCGTCGACCAGGTCGATGGCCTTGTCCGGCAGGAACCGCGCGGTGATGTAGCGGTCGCTCAAGGTGGCCGCCGCGACCAGCGCGGAGTCGGTGATGCGCACACCGTGGTGCACCTCGTAGCGGTCCTTCAGGCCGCGCAGGATGCCGACGGTGTCCTCCACCGACGGCTCGCCGACGAACACCTGCTGGAAGCGGCGCTCCAGCGCGGCGTCCTTCTCGATGTATTTGCGGTACTCGTCGAGCGTGGTGGCGCCGACCATCCGCAGCTCGCCGCGGGCCAGCATCGGCTTGATCATGTTGCCGGCGTCCATCGCGCCTTCGCCGGTCGCGCCGGCCCCGACGATGGTGTGCAACTCGTCGATGAAGGTGATGATCTGCCCGGCGGAGTTTTTGATGTCGTCGAGCACGGCCTTGAGGCGTTCCTCGAACTCGCCGCGATATTTGGCGCCGGCCACCATCGAGCCCAGGTCGAGGGAGATGACAGTCTTGTCGCGCAGACTGTCGGGCACGTCGCCGGCGACGATGCGCTGCGCCAGACCCTCGACGATCGCGGTCTTGCCGACACCGGGCTCACCGATCAGCACCGGGTTGTTCTTGGTGCGCCGGGAAAGCACCTGCACGACACGGCGAATCTCGTTGTCCCGACCGATAACTGGGTCAAGTTTGCCTTCGCGGGCGGCCGCGGTCAGGTCGGTGGAGTACTTTTCCAGCGCCTGGTAGGTGGCTTCGGGGTCGGCCGTGGTGACGCGCGCGCTGCCACGCACCTTGACGAACGCCTCCCGCAGAGCTTGCGGAGAAGCGCCGTGGCCGGTCAGCAGCTTGGCGACGTCGGAGTCACCGGTGGCCAGACCGACCATCAGGTGCTCGGTGGAGACATATTCGTCGTCCATCTCGGTGGCCAGCTGCTGGGCGGCGGTGATCGCCGCCAGCGACTCGCGGGACAGCTGCGGCTGCGAGCTGGCCCCGCTGATCTGCGGCAGCTTGGCCAGGATGCGCTCGGCTTCGGCGCGGACGGTGGCGGGCTCGACGCCGACAGCCTCCAGCAGCGGCGCGGCGATCCCCTCGTTTTGCGTCAGCAGCGCCAACAGCAGATGAGCGGGCCTGATCTCGGGGTTGCCGCCGGCGCTGGCCGCCTGCAGGGCCGACGTCAGGGCCGCCTGCGCCTTGGTTGTCGGGTTAAAAGAGTCCACTCCGGCCTCCGTTCGGATACTGGTGAAGATGCTTGTCGCATTGTTCAACGCCGTCAATGTTGAGTCTGTTCCGCTCAACCCTACCGGACTTTGGCGATGGCGGCGAACCCGAGAGGTCACTCAGCAGAAGTTCAGGTTACTTGCTAGTAATGTTCGCGGTTCAGCTGCGACGTCGAAGGACACCGCCATGGATCGCGTGCCTCGTCTCTTGCTCAGTACCGGTGTCGCCCTCGCAGGCGTCAGCCCCATCACGGTCGCCCCTGTAACTCCACCGGCGATCGACGTCCAAGCCCGCGCGGTGCAGCTGACTAGCGGTGACACTGCGAATTCCCCTCTCGCGGACGGCACAGCGCTGATCATCGGCCCCAGCCTCATCTCCACGCCCAGTCAGACCTACGCGCATTTTGTCGACAACCTGTACCTGCAGTACGCAGCTTCACCGGCACCACGCAGATCCTGGCCACGCCGGAAGGCCTGTACCCGTTCAGCGGTCCCTTTACCGAGGAGTTCGACCGGTCGGAGGCGCAGTGACAACAAATCGTGGACGCCGCGATCTTGAACCACATCGCCGGAGGACAGGTCGATGTCGCGAACCCTGTCGTCGTCGACGGCTACTCCCAAAGCTCGGTGATCTCGTCGCTTCTGATGCAACAGCTCGCGAGCCAAGGTGTGCCCAGTGACGACGTCCACTTCGTGCTCGTCGGTGACGAAAGTGCGCCCAACGGGGCGTTCACCGGTGTCGTGCCGACGACCCCGCAGGACCTTTTCGACACCTTCCCACCGCACACCGGTGTTCCGCTGCTTGACGTAGCCAGTGCGCTGCTGATCACCCTCCCCGAAATCGACTACAACGTGTTCACGTCCGATCACACGGACAACGATCTGGTTAACGCAATCGGGATCCCGCTCGCCTCCGACCTCGGGATGATCCCCCTCGCACCGGTGGGAGCGGTGATCCCATTCCCCTTTAGCAGCTATTCGAACGTATGATCGATTAGTGGGCGAGCTCGCGTCGATCGGATACAGCGGGCAACCGGTCCACAACCCGTTCCGAGTGGTGCGCCCGCCGATCACCGTGCTGGTTGACCTGACGGTGCTCTTCCCGCGCGAAGCGCATCGGTCGGGGCGGTACCAGCCGAACGGCCTGCAGCTGCACAAGGTCGTCGAGGGCCGGCTGACCTGCTGGGGCATTTGCGAGCAGGGCGACTGGTGGGGGCTGGTCACCTACCCGATCGCCTACGGGTCCAAGCGCAAAACCGTGACACACTGGGTGCCGGCCTGGATCCTGCGGCGAAACGGTTAGCCCAGCCGCCGAGATCGACGCCAGTGCGCAAAAAACGTGACGGTGCCGCGCTGACGTCAATCTCGCGGCGAGGCGCTGCCCAGCACCTCGCCGAGCTGGTCGGCGATGCGGACCCAGCCGTTGCCCATGATGTCCCGGGAGCGCTGCTGGACGGTGTCGTCGGGGTCAAAACCACTGTGCCGCTGGATGACCCGCGTGCCGGTGCCCTCCGGATGCAAGGCCCACCGCACCACCCAGGCGGAGGGTTCATCGGATTGTGCGTCGGCCCAGCTGATCGCCAGCTGCTCGCCATCGACGACGTCGAGTACCTCGCATGCGATTTCGCCGGAAAAGCCGACCGACGGCATCGGTTGGCCGCGGAAACTGAACCGGGTTCCCGGCTACGGGCACGAATCCGCTCGGTTGCATCAGCCAGCGCGCCATCAGTTCCGGGGTGGTCAGCGCCTGCCACACCCGCTGCGGCGAATGCGGGTAGAACTCGTCGATCTCTATGACCCGGGGGTCGGCGGTGGTCTCGGTCATGACGGCGTCTCCTTCTGCTCGCTAATGTTGTCGAGCACCTCACCCAACGCAGTCAGCCGCCCACGCCAGTACCGTTCGTGAGGAGTGAGCCATGCTGAAATTTCTTGCAGTGGTCCGAGATTCACTCGGTAGTAACGAAACCTGCCGTGTTTGTCTTCGGCGACCAGTCCGCAGTCCCGCAACACCTTCAAATGCTCTGACACGTTCGCCCGGGCCATATCAAAACGCTCGGCCAGCGCCACCACCGTGCGTTCGCCACCGAGCAGCATGTCGAGGATGTCGCGACGAGTCGGGTTGGCCAGCGCCCCGAAGACGATATCGGTGCGACTGGCCTTAGCTAAGCGCGGGGCGGCGTGGCGCCGATTTTAGGTAGGATTTTTCCTACCTTTCAACTGCTGACGCCACACGCGGCCAGGGAATGTGAAGATTCAACCTGTGACAGCAAGCTTGGGCTCCGTGCTGACGACGCTCATCCCGCTCGCATTGGTCATCGCTATCTCGCCGTTAACAGTCATTCCGGCGGTGCTGGTGCTGCATGCGCCACGGCCGCGGCCGACCGCCCTCGCCTTCCTCGGCGGCTGGACGCTGGGCCTGGCCGCGCTGACGGTGGCCTTCGTCGCGTCCTCGGGCGCACTAGAGGGGCTGCGCAAGTCTCCACCGACCTGGGCGTCCTGGCTGCGTGTCGTCCTCGGATCGGCGCTCATCGCGTTCGGGATCCGCCGGTGGCTGACTCGGCACGGGCATACCGAATCCCCCAGGTGGATGCGGCCTTTCGCGACCCTTACCCCCCAGCGCGCGGGCATAACCGGCGTGGTGTTGGTGGTGGTCCGGCTCGAGGTGTTGATCATGTGCGCCTTGGCCGGTTTGGCCATCGGCAGCAGGAGGCTCAGCATCGCCGCCGACTGGATCACCGGCGCGATCTTCCTCGCCGTCGCCGCATCCACGGTCGCCATCCCGGTTCTGGCCTACGCGGGCGCCGGTCATCGCCTCGACGACTCGATGGCGCGGATCAAGGACTGGATGGAACGCAACAACGCCGCGCTGCTCGCGGCAATCCTGGTGTTGATCGGTTTGATGGTGTTGTACAACGGCGCTCACCAGCTGTACTGAGCAGCGCTAAACCGCGCATAAGATCGTCGGGCGTGAGCCTCAACGACCCGGATGCGCTGGCGGTACTGCACGCCGCCATCGACCCGGACGACGCAAACGGGCTCATCGGCCGGTTCTACACGCGCTGGTTTGCCTTCGACGTTTCACTGCGCGACCTGTTTCCACCCGACATGGCCGGTCAGCGGGCCGCCTTCGCCCACGCGCTGAAATGGGTTTACGGCGAACTGGTTGCCCAACGAGCCGAAGAGCCGGTGGCGTTTTTAGCTCAACTCGGACGAGACCACCGCAAATACGGGGTGCTGCCCGAGCATTACGAGACGCTACGGCTGGCATTGCACGCAACGCTGCGCGACGAGTTGGCCGAGGCGTGGACCGATGCGGTGGACGCGGCCGCCCAGCAGTCGCTGAACCTGATCACCGGCGTGATGAGCGGCGCCGCGGACGCCGAGCAGGGACCGGCCTGGTGGGACGGCACCGTGATCGAGCGCCTGCGAATATCTCGTGACCTCGTTGTGGTTCGCCTGCAGCTGGACCACCCGATGCCGTATCACGCCGGCCAATACGTCAACGTCGCGGTACCGCAGTGCCCACGGCGATGGCGATATCTGACGCCGGCCATTCCGCCGGATGACACCGGCGCCATCGAATTCCACGTGCGGGCGGTCCCGGGCGGCCTGGTCAGCAATGCCATCGTCAACGAGACGCAGCCTGGCGACCGGTGGCGGCTGTCCAGCCCGCACGGCGGCTTGCAGGTCGACCGCGACGGCGGCGACGTGCTGATGGTGGCGGGCAGCACCGGGCTCGCGCCGCTGCGCTCCATTGTCATGGACCTGACCCGCTGGGGCATCAACCCCCGCGTGCACATGTTCTTCGGCGGCCGCCACCCGTGCGAGCTCTACGACCTGCCGACCTTGTGGCAGATCACCACCCACAATCCGTGGCTGTCGGTGACGCCGGTCTCCGAGCACAATAGCGACCCCGCTTGGGCCGCCGACTATCCCGATGTGACGCCGCCGCGCGGACTGCACCTGCGACAGACCGGCAGGCTGATGGACGTCGTAACCAGATACGGCGGTTGGGGGGACCGGCAGATCCTGATCTGCGGCGGACCGGAGATGGTGCGCGCCACCAAGGCTGCGCTGATCGCCAAAGGTGCGCCGCCGGAGCGCATCCAACACGATCCGCTGTACAGCTAGCCTGAAGGTCGTGCACATCGTCACGCTGCGCGACACGTCGTCAGATCTGGAAGCCCAGTTCGTCCCGGAGGCCGGCATGATCGGCGTCTCACTGACCGACTCGGGCGTCGAACTGCTCGGCCAACGCCGCGGCCTGGACGCCTATGTGGCCGACGGCAAGACGATGGGTATCCCGATCCTGTATCCGTGGGCAAATCGACTGGGCGCCAACACTTATACCGTCGAAGGCGCGACGGTCACGCTGTCAGCCGGCCAGCATGGGGTGCGAACGGATCCCAACGGGCTACCAATCCACGGCGTGCTCGCGGCCTATCCGCACTGGCGGGTGACGCACGAGACTGCCAATGAGCTGGCCGCCGAAGTCGATTTCGGCGGCGATCGGGAGTTGTTGGCGAGCTTTCCGTTTCCGCATCGGCTAGCGTTGGCCGTAACGCTGTTCGAGCGATCCTTGCGGGTGCGCACATCAGTGGCCCCGACCGGAAACCAGCCGGTCCCACTCTGTTTCGGTTTTCATCCGTATCTCCAGTTGCCGGATGTGCCGCGCGAGCAGTGGGTCATCGACACCCCACCGCTGCGACACCTGAAACTCGACGCGCGGGGCTTGCCCACCGGGGAGACGGCGCCGCGTCCGGCTATGACTGAAGCGTTGGACGACAATGCTTTTGATGACGGGTACGACGAGGTGGCCGAGGGCGCGGTGTTCGCGGTGTCCGGCGGTGGCCGTCGTATCGAGGTGCATTTTGAGCAGGGCTATCCGGCGGCGCAGATCTTCGCGCCGGCCGGCGAGGATGTGGTGTGCTTCGAGCCGATGACCGCCCCCACTGACGCGCTGCGCGGCGGCGGCTACCGGTGCGCGCATCCTGGCGATTGGGGAGTCGCCCAGTTTTCGATTCGGGTCGCCTGAGCTGCGCGAGCAGACCTAGCCGGGCTTCGCCCCAGCCCGACGAGGCATGTCGTTGGTCACTGTTGGTTTTTGGGGGCTGCGGTCGGCGGGTGAAGACCGTGACCGGCGGACCGGCCCGGTGGATGAACCGTCATAACGGCTGGTTGGCCGACTGGCCGTCTCAGCTCCGTCCGGAGCCCATCATGACCGTAACGCGATCTGTCGCCGATGCCTTGTCCGAGCATGCGGTCTTTGAGGTCGAATGCATCGACCGCATGTTCTGCAACGTCTACGTGCCGGGGTCGCAGTACGCGCCCGGCCTGGCGGCCTGTGCGCATCGGCAGCTGGGGTCGCCGATCGCCTCGACCGCGCCGCTGGCCCGTATCACCGAGGCGTTCGATAAGGCGGTGCACCGGTTCGCCCGCGACCACGGGCTGCCCCGGGGTGGATGTCGTCACGCCCGCGCTGCGGGAGATCGGCTTTTCCGCCAACCGACGTCTGCTGCACGTCCAACGACTCGGCCACGACCCGATCACCGGCGCCGACGCGCTCGACACCACCACCGGGGCGGTCGTTCTAAGTTGCCGTTTGCTACGGGCGAGCAGACTAGCGCCGCGGCTGCCAGACCACCACGGCGGTGCTCTTGGGTACCACCGCGACTTCGCGTCGCTGGTTGGCCCGCAGCGCCTCGATCTCGGCGGCCATTTCCCGCAGCCGCGACTGTAGCGCCTCGACTTGGTTGGTCAACTCGATAATGCGTTTGATGCCCGCCAGATTGACGCCTTCGTCCTGGGAGAGCCGTTGCACTTCGCGGAGCAGCTCAACGTCGCGCTGCGAATAACGGCGCCCACCACCGGAACTGCGGCTCGGGCTGACCAGACCGAGCCGGTCATAGTTACGCAGCGTCTGCGCATGCATACCGGCCAGCTCGGCGGCCACCGAGATCAGGAAGGTCCGCGCATCCTTCTCATTCCTGTTCTTGGCCATCAACTACTAGCCGCCCATCCGGCCCGCGGATCGAAGCCGCTGGAGCGCTCGGCGACAGCGTAGGCTTCCAGCGCCTCTTTCGCCGCACCTTCCAGGTTCGGCGGGACGGCCACTTTGACCGTGACCAGCAGGTCGCCCTGACCGCCGGAACGCTTGGGCACACCTCGTCCACGAACCCGCAGAATGCGCCCGTCGGCAGTGCCCTTGGGCACCCGAACACCGACCTTGCCGTCCAGCGTCGGCACCGAAAGCGTTGTGCCCAAAGCTAACTCGGTGAAGCTCACGGGGACAGTGACGGTGAGGTCATCGCCGTGGCGGCCGAAGACCTTGTCCGGCCGCACGTGCACGGTGACATAGAGGTCACCGGACGGAGCGCCGCGCAGCCCGGCCTCACCCTGACCGGGCAGTCGGATCCGCTGGCCGTCCTGGACGCCCGGCGGGATCCGCACGTTGATCGTGCGGGTGCGGGTGGTGACGCCCGTTCCCTTGCACTCGTCGCACGGGTGCTCGATGATCGATCCGCTGCCGCGGCAATCGGTGCATGGCTCGGAGAAGCCGAAAGCGCCTTGGTTGCGGCTGATTACACCCGAGCCGTTACAGGTCGGGCACACTTTCGGGCTGGTGCCTGGTCGGGCGCCGCTGCCGTGACAGTTAGTGCATGGCGCCGGACTGGTCAGCCGTAGCGGCATCGCCACGCCCTTGGTAGCTTCCATGAAGCTCAGCTCGGCTTCGGTCTCCAGGTCGTTGCCGCGGCGCGGACGGCTGGGCCGCGGCGACGCGCCGCGGCCGAACAGGCCGCCGAACAGATCACCGATGTCGGTGCCGCCGGTGCGCCCGGCGGCGTCGAACAAATCGTTGAGGTTGAACTCGGTGCCATCGCCGCCGACGCCGCCGACGTTGAAGCCACCGCCGAAATCGCCACTGTTGAATCGGCGACCGAATCCGCCGCCGGCGAAGAGCCGACGAGTTTCGTCGTACTCCTTGCGCTTGGCGGGGTCCGACAGCACGCTGTTGGCCTCGGACACGGCCTTGAACCGGTCCGCGGCGTGCGCGTTGTCCGGGTTCCGGTCGGGATGCAGCTCGGCAGCCAGCTTGCGGTAGGCCCTCTTGATCTCGTCCTGGCCGGCGTCAGAAGCGACACCGAGCTCCTTGTAGAAGTCCTTTTCGACCCATTCGCGTTGGGCCATATCGCGTCACCTCCTGCCACCAGCCGATAGTGGTGCCGAACCTGTCGTTACTTCTCCGACGCTGAAGATTCTGCGTTGTGCTCACCCTCGTTCGCGTCGTTATCGACTGTGTCTTCATTCTCGATTTCGGTGGCGTCATCGACGGAGTCGTCCGCGACGGTGTCCACCACCGCGACCAATGCGTGCCGCAGCACCTGGCCACCGAGGCGGTAGCCCTGCCGCAACACGTTGCCGATCACCGGCTTCGAACCCTCGCCGCCATCGCCCTCATGTTGCACGGCCTCGTGCAGCACCGGGTCGAAGTCGTCGCCCTCGGCCCCGAACGCCGTCAACCCGAGTCCGGTCAGCGCGCTGAGCAATTTGTCGGCGACCAACTTCAGCGGCCCCGACTCCAGATCTCCATGACTACGCGCGCGGTCGAGATCGTCGAGCACGCCCAGTAATTGGCTGACGATGCTCGCCTTGGCACGCTCGGCGGTCGCCTCCTGATCGCGCAACGCCCGCTTGCGGTAGTTGGCGAAGTCGGCTTGCACCCGCTGCAGATCGGCGGTCAGCTCAGCAACCTTGTCGGCGATGGCAGCGCCTTCCGAGCCTTCCGCGCCCTCCCGGGCTTTTGCACCTGAGGCTTCCGGCGCCGCCCCGCTCGGGGCGGCGCCGGAAGCCATGTGGCGTACTTGGCCGGTCTCGGGATCAATCCGCCGCTTGTCGGTTATCGTTACCTGCTCTTGTGGATTTGGTTGAGTCACCGGGCCTCCCGGTCATCATCGACCACCTCCGCGTCGACGACGTCGTCGGCACCACCGGACCCGTCGCCGCTCGGACCGCCGGCGGCCTGCGCGGCCTCGTAGATCGCCTGGCCGAGGGCCTGCGATTCCCGGCCCAGCTTCTCCATCGCGGACTTGATGGCGCCGATGTCGGTGCCCTCCAGCGACTTCTTCGCGTCGGCAACAGCGGCGTCGACCTTGTTGAGGGTGTCCTCGGGGACCTTCGAACCGCCGGGCTCGGACGCTGCACTCCTCTGTTCAGCGACGAACTTCTCCGTCTGGTAGACGAGCGTCTCGGCCTGGTTGCGGACGTCGGCCTCTTCGCGACGCTTACGGTCCTCCTCGGCGTGCGCCTCGGCGTCCTTGATCATCCGGTCGATCTCTTCCTTGGACAGGCCGGAGCCCTCCTGGATCTTGATCGTGTTCTCCTTGCCGGTGCCTTTGTCCTTGGCCGTGACGTGCACGATGCCGTTGGCGTCGATGTCGAAAGTGACCTCGATCTGCGGGACGCCGCGCGGAGCGGGCGGAATGCCGGTCAGCTCGAAGGAGCCGAGTAGCTTGTTGTGCGAAGCGATTTCGCGCTCACCCTGATAGACCTGGATCTGCACCGACGGCTGGTTGTCGTCGGCCGTGGTGAAGGTCTCCGACCGCTTGGTCGGAATCGTGGTGTTGCGTTCGATCAGCTTAGTCATCACGCCACCCTTGGTCTCAATGCCCAAGCTCAGCGGCGTAACATCAAGCAGCAGAACATCTTTCACCTCGCCCTTCAGCACACCAGCCTGCAAGGCAGCACCCACTGCCACAACCTCGTCGGGGTTGACGCCCTTGTTGGGCTCTTTGCCGCCGGTGAGCTCCTTGACCAGGTCGGTCACCGCGGGCATCCGGGTGGATCCACCCACCAGCACCACATGGTCGATCTCGGAAACCGAGATGCCGGCGTCCTTGATCACCTGCTGGAACGGGTTGCGAGTGCGGTCCAGCAGATCTTGGGTGATCTTCTGGAACTCCGCACGCGTCAGCTGCTCGTCGAGGAACAACGGGTTTTTGTCGGAGTCAACGGTGATGTAGGGCAGGTTGACCGACGTGCTGCCCGACGACGACAGCTCGATCTTGGCCTTCTCGGCCGCTTCCCGCAGCCGCTGCATCGCCATCTTGTCCTTGGTCAGGTCGATGCCCGACGTGCCCTTGAACTTGTCGACCAGCCAACTGACGATGCGGTCGTCCCAGTCGTCACCGCCGAGGTGGTTGTCGCCTGAGGTGGCGCGGACTTCCACGACACCGTCACCAATCTCCAGCAACGACACGTCGAAGGTGCCGCCACCGAGGTCGAAGACCAGGATCCGCTGTTCCTTCTCGCCCTTGTCCAACCCGTAGGCCAGCGCGGCCGCGGTCGGCTCGTTGACGATCCGCAGCACGTTCAGGCCGGCGATCTGGCCGGCCTCCTTGGTGGCCTGTCGCTGAGCATCGTTGAAGTAGGCGGGTGTGGTGATCACCGCGTCGGTGATGTCCTCACCGAGGTAGGCCTCGGCATCGCGCTTCAGCTTCATCAGAATGCGAGCGCTGATTTCCTGCGGGGTGTACTTCTTGCCGTCGATCTCGATCTTCCAGTCCGTGCCCATGTGCCGCTTGATCGACCGCACGGTGCGGTCGACGTTGGTCACTGCCTGGTTCTTGGCGGGCTGGCCGACCAGCACCTCACCGTTGCGCGCGAACGCGACGATGGACGGCGTGGTCCGAGAGCCCTCGGAGTTGGCGACGACGACGGGGTCCCCACCCTCCAGAACCGAGATGACGGAGTTGGTGGTCCCGAGGTCGATGCCGACCGCACGAGCCATAGTGAATCCTTCCTGATAGTCGAATGTTGGTACGCAGCACGCTGCTGAGTGAACTCCACTCAAGATTGCCCGTCGCGGAGTACCGCTGTCAAGCCATATTGAGTCAAGGTCACTCAAGGTTGTCGCAGCAGTCAACGCCGCTGTTCGAGGGTTTGTTCCCTGCCGAAGCAGACGGTTCCAGGACTCCGCGAGGTTGACCGCGGTACCTACGGCCGCGAACAGTGGGGATCCGATACGCAGCAGCAGGTCGGATGGAACCAGTGCCGTATTGGCGGATACCGGATCAAGCAGTGCGCCGAGCAGGTTACCGGCCTCGAGCTCACTGGTGGAGATGTTGGCGTCGTATGCGGGCAAGCTGGTGAGCGACGCATTGACTGCGCCGGCAAGGGGCCACGGAATCGGGCAAGCTCGACAACTTCGGTCAGTTGAGAGCACCGTAGCGCCGTGGGATAGTTTCGCAACCAGTACGTTCTCGGCGTCCCCGCGTCGCAGCGTTGCACCAAGCCACGACGATAGGAACTCGATGCCACCGCTGCCCAGCACGCCCGAACCGGCTGCCGGCGAGACGGGGTTGTTCGCCCGTGAAGACCAGGGCTATCACCATGATCTGCACAACCGGCAGATGCAGATGATCGCGATCGGCGGCGCCATCGGGACCGGGCTGTTCATGGGTGCGGGAGCGCGGCTCGCGTCCGCGGGGCCCGGCTTGTTCCTGGTCTACGGCATCTGCGGCGCATTCGTGTTCTTGATCCTGCGCGCGCTCGGCGAACTGGTGCTACATCGCCCGGCATCCGGCTCCTTCGTCTCGTACGCGCGCGAGTTCTACGGGGAGAAGGTGGCCTTCGTTGCGGGCTGGATGTACTTCCTGAACTGGGCGATGGCGGCCATGGTGGACAGCACCGCGATCGCGAGCTACTTCCACTATTGGACAGTGATGCAGGGGGTCCCCCAGTGGGCGCTGGCGCTGATCGCGCTGGTGGGCGTGGTGTCGATGAACTTGGTCTCGGTAAAGGCCTTCGGCGAGTTCGAGTTCTGGGCGGCGCTGATCAAGGTGGTGGCCCTCATTACTTTCCTGATGGTCGGAATCGTCTTCCTGGCCGGCCGGTTCAAGGTCGACGGAAAGACCACCGGGCCGAGCCTCTGGGCCGACCATGGCGGATTCATGCCGACCGGTCTGTTGCCCCTGGTGCTCGTCACCTCCGGGGTGATATTCGCCTACGCCGCAGTAGAACTGGTCGGCACCGCCGCCGGAGAAACCGCGGAGCCGGAAAAGGTCATGCCACGGGCGATCAACTCCGTGATCGCCCGCATCGCGGTCTTCTACTGCGGATCAGTCCTGCTCCTGGCGCTGCTGCTGCCTTACACCACCTACAAACAACATGAGAGTCCGTTCGTCACGTTCTTCTCCAAGATCGGTTTCGGCGGCGCCGGCTCCGTGATGAACGTGGTGGTCCTCACCGCCGCGTTCTCCAGCCTGAACGCCGGACTGTATGCCACGGGCCGGATCCTGCGGTCGATGTCGGTCAACGGCAGCGGTCCGAAGTTCACCGCACGGATGTCGAAAAACGGTGTGCCGTACGGCGGGATCCTGCTGACCGCCACCATCGGGCTGTTCGGCGTCGCGCTCAACGCGCTCAAGCCGAGCCAGGCCTTTGAAATCGTGCTCAACATCGCCGCTGTGGGAGTTTTGGCGGCCTGGGCGACGATCGTGGCATGCCAACTCCGGTTCTACAGCAGGGTGAAGGCCGGAAAGATGCAGCGACCACACTTCCGGATGCCGCTCGCCCCTTACAGCGGTTATGTCACGCTGGCTTTCCTTGCGTGCGTACTGGTGCTGATGACGCTCGACCCTGAGAAGGGTCCCTGGGTCATCGCGGCGCTAGTGGCCGCCGTTCCGGCCCTGATCGGTGGCTGGTTTCTGGTTCGTCACCGCGTGATGGCCGCGGCCGGCGAAGACGTCGAGCACGCCAGCGAGGTCTCGGACTTGGCCGCTGAGTGATAGAGCAACTGCTCTATCACTCAGCTGGCATGCCTCGCCCGCGCGGGTATGAGCCGGATCGGGTTCTGGACGCTGTCGAGTCGCTGGCCGTCGCAGCCGGGCCTGCCGCGGTAACCATCCGGGCGATCGGCGCCGCCGTCGCCGTTTCCAACGGCGCGCTGTACCACACGTTCGGGTTGCGCTCGGGCCTGACGGGGTCCCACACCAAAGGCTCTGCGACGCGAAAGGCGGTGATCGGTGCCCAACGGCCGCAGAGAGCAGGAACGCCGACCTACGACCCGGGTGCACGCCCGTGGCCGCCCGCCACGTCTTTATCGATGTAAGCAAACGCCGCGACTACATCGCGGTCGCCGCCACCGTAGTAGCTGACCACCTTCGGTCATTGCGGCGCATTGTCGAGGACCTGCGCGAGTCCTAAACAGCGCTATCTCCACATGAAAGATGAGAGCGACGGGCGAAAGCAGACCATCGCCGAGAAGCTGGTGAGCGCAGGCGGCGAGGCAATCGTCTACGACACCGGCCGGCCACTACCCAACCCAGTTACCGGCCCGCGCGGCATGCCTTGCTTGCGCTCCGACGACACGCTCGTCATCATCACCATGTTCGGGCACGCCGTGAACGCGCTGACCGATTTGCAAGGATGAGGCGCGCCCGGCCGCAGGGTGGCGCGGTCACGCCGGCGAGGCCGCAATAGCGGGCGCGTCACTGCAGTCACTTGCGTCACTTTATGCGTACGCTGTTCCCTGAGATGTTTTGGGAGAGAGCCAAGACGGCAAGGGTATGCGGCCGACTGCTGTTGGCGGGCCTGCTGATGAGCGCCGCGGTAGTGAGCGGATGCAGCTCCCTGATCCACGGCAAGCCGGTGGCCTCCCCGCCCGGAGGAGCGAGCGAACCGTCGCTGCCGAAAGCCAGACCGTCCGTCCCGTCACCGGCCCCCTCCCGGCCGGCGCCGCCCAGCGCTAATCCGCCCGCCGACGCCATCCCGCTGCCACCCGACCAGAACGGTTACGTCTTCATCCAAACCAAATCCGGTCAGACGCGCTGCCAGATCAATGCCGACAGCGTCGGTTGCGAGGCGCAGTTCACCAACCCACCGATCCAGAACGGCGAACCCGCCAATGGCGTGAACGTCACAGCAAGCGGGTCGGTGCAGTGGGTGGTGGGCAACCTCGGCGACATTCCCACCGTGACCATCGACTACCACACCTACGACGCGGAGGGCTGGACAATCGCGGCCAGCGAAAGCGGCACCCGCTTTACCAACACGACCACCGGGCACGGCATGTTCGTCAGCGTCGAAAACGTCGAGACGTTCTGAGCGACCCCAACCACACAACATAGTCTGGCGCTCGTGGATTTTCGGGTATTCGTTGAACCTCAGCAAGGCGCCAGTTACTCCGACCAGCTCGCCGTAGCGCAGACCGCCGAGGCGTTGGGGTTTTCCGCGTTCTTCCGGTCCGACCACTATGTGGCGATGAGCGGCGACGGACTGCCCGGCCCGACCGACTCCTGGGTGACGTTGGGCGGCATCGCCCGCGAGACGTCATCGATCCGGCTGGGCACGCTAGTCACCTCGGCAACATTCCGCCATCCCGGTCCACTGGCCGTCGCGGTCGCCCAGGTCGACGAAATGAGCAGCGGCAGAGTCGAATTCGGAATCGGCACCGGTTGGTTCGAACGGGAGCATCTGGCCTATGCGATCCCCTTCCCGCCGCTGCGCGAGCGATTCGCCCGGCTTACCGAACAGCTCGAATTGATTACCGGCCTGTGGACCTCACCGGTCGGGGAAGCATTCGACTACGCGGGCGCCCATTACGCGGTTAACGACTCGCCGGCGTTGCCGAAGCCGGTGCAACAGCCTCATCCACCGATCATCATCGGCGGGATGGGCGCCAACCGCACCCCTCGGCTGGCCGCGACGTTCGCCGACGAGTTCAACGTGCCCTTTGCCTCGTTGGACACCGCCAAGACCCAATTCCAACGGGTTCGCGCAGCGGTCGATGCGGTCGGCCGGCCCGCCGACGCGATGACGTATTCCGCGGCGTTTGTGGTGTGCACCGGACGCGACGACGGCGAGATCAGCCGCCGAGCTGCCGCCATCGGGCGCGACGTCGATGAGCTGCGGTCCAATTCTCCGCTGGTGGGCATGCCCAACGAGATTCTCGAGCGGCTCGGGCCGTTCGCGGACATCGGCGTGCAACGCGTTTATCTGCAGCTGCTGGACCTCTCGGACCTCGACCACCTGCGGCTTTTCGCCGATGGGGTTATTCGGCAGCTCTGACGCCCCCACCGGATGCCAAGGCGTGAGCGGGATGTCAGTAGCATGGGGGGCGTGACGGGCTTCGGTTCGCAGGGCCCTCCCGACGACCCCAGCAATCGGCCAACGCAGATGGCCGATTACAGTGCGCTCGAAGCGCCGCCGGGTTCCGACGACCAGCCTGCTGAGCCGCAATCACCGCCGGCCCCCTGGTATCGGAAGCGCTCCTTGCTGGCCATATGGGCCACGATGGTGGCGATCTTGGTTGTGCTGATCGTCTACGGCCTCATCCAGATCTCCCGCGGCGGGGGCGGGGGAACGTCCACGACGACGTCGTCAACCACACCGTCGTCGACCACCACACCGTCACCGACAACGACCCCGTCGACGACAACCACCACGCCGTCGACGACCACCCCGACGCCGTCGCCCTCGACGCCCGAGGAGAGGCCGACGGGCGGCAACGCTTCCCCTCCGGCGCAGGGCCCGCCCTCGGCCGAGCCGCCGGACCATCACCACCATTTGCCGCACATTCCGTCAACGATCACGTTGCCGCACACCGTGATTACACTGCCGCACGGTTTCTAAAGGCGGGGCGGCACCACGACACTGCCGACGAGCACAAGCATCCATGAGCCAGCCGCTATCCCCCAGGCAAGAACCGTCGGTAGGATCGGTCTTTGTGGGGGGCAGCAGACCGCCATACGACGTCGAGGGCTACTCGGAGCACGACGTGGTTCTTGGCGGGAACGACGACTCGTTCGCTACCGACGAGACGCCGTCAGCCTGGTTCCTCAAGCCGTGGGTGTTGGCGCTGTGGGGTCTGACAGTCGTGATTTTGATCGGGATCATTATCTACGGCCTCATCATCCTGGCCACCGGCAACGGCGCGGGCGGACCAACAACGACGCGGCCGTCGGCAACCACATCACACTCAACTGCTCCGGCCCGGACAACCACACCGCCGTCGGCCCTCCCGACCACGACGGCCCCGTCGCCCGAGACGACGCCACAACCGGCGCCGCCGCAGATCACCCAGACGTGGACCCAGCAACGTCCCCGTCATCACTGGTGGAACGGCGACATACCTCAGATCCCCGGGCTACCCCCCATACACATCCCAGGCGCCGTCAGCTAACGGCTATCAGCGAGCAGGATTAGCCGACGCCGCATCCGGGGAATCCCTAACCACATCCCGGCTGAGTTGGCGACAGTCGCCGACCGTCGGCAACCGATGGACCTAGAGGTGGGGGCAGATGCGCGACGTGCTCGGTCTGTCGATCGGGGTGGCCAACCTGGTCGCCGCGCGGGTGGGTCGTGCGACCGTGACGCGCCGGTCTGTGTTGACGCTGTACCCACACCGACCGCCCGAAGTAGGTGTGGCGGAGGAAAACCCCGACCTGACCGAACCCGGCTTGGTCCTGCGGGGGTTCATTCCAGGAAACGGGGAATCGGGTTCCCTTGTCGCGTCCGACGGATCTGTCCATCACCGCGAAACCCTCATGGCGGAGGCGCTCGACGCGCTGGCCCGTACCGTCGGTTACAGCGATTCGACGGTGGTCGCGGTACCGGGTCATTGGGGACAGAACGCGGTCGCGGCCTTGCGTGAAAGCCTGCTCGCCAAGCCTTCGTTGGAAACCTGCGGTATGCCGGCGATGCTGGTATCCGACGCCACGGCCGCACTCGCGTCGCTGTATGCGGAGCCGGGTTTCCCGGCGGACGGTGTGGTGGTGCTATGCGACTTCGGCGCCGGCGGCACCAGCGTGACGCTCAGCGACGCGACGTCTAACTTTCGACACATCGGCGAAACGGTCCACTACACCGACTTCGCCGGTGATCGGCTCGACAAGGCGATACTGCATCGCCTGCAAGGCGCTTTCACCGAGGCCGTGGATGCCAATGCCGCAAACACCGCGCCACCTGACTTGATGTCGCGACGGCTAGACGAGTGCCGGCAGGCCAAGGAGCGGCTGTCGTCGGCCACGGTGACTGTTGTTCCGGCCCAACTGCCCGTCACTGGCGAGGAAGTGCGACTGTCCCGCCAGGAATTAGAGGATATGATGTCGGAGCCGCTGGACCAGTTCATCACCAGTGTCGCGGAGTTGTTGCGGCGTAACGCAATTCCACCAGCGAGGCTGGCCGCCGTCGCGACAGTCGGCGGCGGCGCATGCATCCCGTTGGTCACCAAACGACTCGAACAGCGACTGCACGCGCCCGTCGTCACCACGCAGCAACCCAGCCTCAGCGCGGCCACCGGCGCGGCGGCCTTTGCCGAGCAGCAGTCAGCCGCGAGTCTGCCGACCGATATGGCGATCCGGCCGGGCCCGACCGCCGGCGCCGGGCCTCCTACCGACATTGATCCGTCTGCATGGGCAGTCGGCGCCGCGAGGCTAGCGGCGGCCGAATCGGTGGAGGACGGCATTGAATCGGCGACCTATCGTGCGCTGGCCTGGTCGGCGGACGACTCCAGCGGTGACGGGCCATTGCTATACACCGAGGAAGATGGCGGTGTCGAACCCGCGGCGCCGATGGTGGCCGTCGAACCAGACGATCGCGCTGATGACACTCCCTCACCCGCTGCTGCGTCGCAGCCCGGGTCGCCGCCGCAGCCCGCACCCGCTCCCCCGCCGCGGCGCAGACGTTTGGGAACCCTGTTCGCGCTGACCGTAATGACGGCGTTGACCGCACTGTTGGTCGTCGGCGTCATGATGTCCAAACTGTCAAACACCCACAGCCCTACCGAGACGCCCAGCAGCCTTCCGGCACCCAAACCGCTGCCCAAGGTCGGGCCGCTGCCACCACCGCCGCCATCGACGGTGACCGTCACGGACACGCCGACGGTCGAGACGACAGTTGTTGCGCCACCCCGATACACGAACCGAATCACCACGAGCGTCGCGCCCACCACCACGACTCCCCGGTCGACGAGCAGTTCGCCGGCCACCCCTGGATCGGCGACGCCTTCTACCTTTCCGTCGACCTATCCGACCCCCTATCCGGCCTATCCGCCGGCCACCACGACGCCGACCACAGCTCAGCTGGCGCCGCCGACGCTGGTACCTGTCACGCCATACGTCCCATAGCCGCTCCCGCGAGAGCTGCGTTAGGGCAGCCTTTGTCGCGGTCAAGGCGAGAAAAATGCGACTATGAGCTGGCCTGGCGATTAAGTTACTAGCGAGTAACACAGTCGAAGTTACCGCTGAGTAACCTCAAATTGGGGAGACTTCCATGCAGACGCAGATGCTGATCAGACTCGCAGTGGGCCTAGGCATGACGGCGATCGTCGGATTGCTCGCACTGCGTCGGGTCGGTTGGCTAGCCAAACTCACCCTGTCCGGCCAGCCCGCCACCGGCCGCACCGACGACGTCGGCGACCGGATCTGGACCGAGGTGTCCGAGGTCTTCGGGCAGCGGCGGCTGCTCAAATGGTCAATCCCGGGCCTGGCCCACTTTTTCACCATGTGGGGCTTCTTCATCCTGCTCACCGTCTACATCGAGGCCTACGGGCTGCTGTTCCAGGCGAATTTCCACATCCCGATTATCGGCCGCTGGGACGCGCTGGGCTTCCTGCAGGACTTCTTCGCCACCGCCGTCTTCGTCGGCATCGCCACCTTCGCGGTGATCCGCCTCATGCGCAGTCCGCGGGAAATCGGCCGAGCATCGCGGTTCTACGGTTCGCACACCGGCGGGGCCTGGCTGGTCCTGTTGATGATCTTCAACGTCATCTGGACCTACGTGCTGGTTCGCGGGTCGGCCGTCAACAACGGCACCCTGCCGTACGGCAAGCCCGCGTTCCTCTCGCACCTCTTCGGCGCGATCCTGCACCCGCTCGGGCAACCGGCCAACGAGATCATCGAAACCACGGCGTTGCTTTTGCATATCGGCGTCATGCTGGCGTTTCTGATCATCGTGCTGCACTCCAAGCACCTGCACATCTTCCTTGCCCCGATCAACGTGGTCTTCAAGCGGCTGCCCGATGGGCTGGGTCCGCTGCTGCCGATGGAGTCCGACGGCAAGCCGATTGATTTCGAGAATCCGCCAGATGACGCGGTATTCGGGCGCGGAAAGGTCGAGGACTTCACGTGGAAAGGCATGCTCGATTTCGCCACGTGCACGGAGTGCGGACGTTGCCAGTCACAGTGCCCGGCCTGGAACACCGGCAAGCCCCTGTCGCCCAAGCTCGTGATCATGGATTTACGGGATCACTGGATGGCCAAGGCTCCCTACATCCTTGGTGAAAAGGAGACCGCTGCGCAGAGCACTCCCGAGGGTGGGGTCGGCGAGGAGCTGCGCGGGGAGAAGCACGCCGGAGAGCACCACGTCCCCGAGTCCGGCTTTGGCCGCGTAATGGGCTCTGGGCCGCTGCAAGCGAACCGACCGCTGGTCGGAACCCGCGAGCAGGGCGGAGTGATCGACCCCGACGTGCTGTGGTCGTGCGTCACCTGCGGCGCGTGCGTCGAGCAGTGCCCGGTGGACATCGAGCACATCGACCACATCGTCGATATGCGCCGCTACCAGGTCATGATGGAGTCCGAGTTCCCCTCTGAGCTGTCTGTCCTGTTCAAAAACCTTGAGACCAAAGGCAATCCGTGGGGCCAAAACGCCTCCGACCGCACCAACTGGATCGACGAGGTCGACTTTGACGTCCCGTTATACGGCCAAGATGTCGGCAGCTTCGACGGCTACGAATACCTGTTCTGGGTGGGCTGCGCCGGCGCTTACGACGACAAGGCCAAAAAGACCACCAAAGCCGTCGCCGAACTGCTGGCGATCGCCGGAGTGAAATATTTAGTGCTCGGCACCGGCGAAACCTGCAACGGCGACTCAGCGCGTCGCTCGGGTAACGAGTTCCTGTTCCAACAGCTCGCCCAGCAGGCCGTCGAAACGCTGGACGGCGTGTTCGAGGGAACGGAAACCGTGGACCGCAAGATCGTGGTCACCTGCCCGCACTGCTTCAACACCATCGGTCGCGAATACCGGCAACTGGGCAACAACTACACCGTGCTGCACCACACCCAGCTGCTCAACCGGCTAGTGCGCGACAAGAAGCTGGTCCCGGTCAGCCCTGTCTCTGAAGCCGTCACCTATCACGACCCCTGCTACTTGGGCCGGCACAACAAGGTGTACGAGGCGCCGCGCGAGCTGATCGGCGCCTCGGGCGCAAAGCTGGCTGAGATGCCGCGGCACGCCGATCGCAGTTTCTGCTGCGGCGCCGGTGGTGCGCGAATGTGGATGGAAGAGCACATCGGCAAGCGGATCAACCATGAGCGCGTCGACGAGGCACTGGCCACCGGAGCGACCACGGTCGCCACCGCGTGCCCGTTCTGCCGGGTGATGGTGACCGACGGCGTCAACGACCGCCAGGAAGCCGCCGGACGCGGGGGCGTCGACGTGCGCGACGTGGCGCAGCTGCTGCTCGAGTCGCTCGACCGCGATGCAGTCAAGCTGCCGCAAAAGGGCACGGCAGCCAAGGAAGCCGCCGAGCATGCCGAAAAAGCCGCTCCGAAAGCATCGGCTGCAACCGCTCCCGCTCCGGCGAAAGAAACCGCCGAAACGCCGGCCGCTGCACCTGCCGAAGCGGCTGCGCCCGCATCGGACAAGGCGGCCAAAGCCGTCACCGGGCTGGGCATCGCCGGCGGCGCCAAGCGGCCCGGGGCCAAAAAGACCGCAGCGCCAACGCAATCCGCGGCAGCCGCCGCGCCCGAGGCGAAATCCGAATCGGCAGCCCCGGAAGCGAAGGCTCCGGCCGCACCGGTCAAGGGGCTGGGCATCGCCGGCGGCGCCAAGCGGCCCGGCGCCAAAAAGGCCGCTCCCGCCGCACAACCCACGGCCCCCCCGCCGAAGCCCCAGGAAGAACCGGAGCCCAAACCGACCCCCGAATCGGGGGATGGCGAGACCAAGACACCGGCAGCGCCCGTTAAGGGCTTGGGCATCACCCGAGGTGCCCGTCCACCAGGAAAACGCTGATCAAGCCGGTTCTGGCATTAATAATTGGACAGCCATGGCACCATGGTTGACGTGACTACGCATCAGCTGCCCTGGCATACCGCCGGTCATCAGCCGCGCCAGCGTACGTTCGCGCAGTCATCGAAGCTGCAGGATGTGCTCTACGAAATCCGCGGTCCGGTGCACGATCACGCCGCGCGACTGGAGTTCGAAGGGCACCGGATCCTCAAGCTCAACATCGGCAACCCGGCGCCGTTCGGCTTCGAAGCACCCGACGTGATCATGCGTGACATGATCCAGGCGCTGCCTTACGCGCAGGGCTACTCGGACTCCAAAGGCATCTTGTCGGCGCGGCGCGCGGTGGTCACCCGCTACGAACTCGTCGACGGCTTCCCGCGATTCGACGTCGACGACGTGTATCTGGGCAACGGCGTCTCTGAACTGATCACTTTGACGCTGCAGGCGCTGCTGGACAACGGCGACCAGGTGCTGATTCCGGCGCCCGACTATCCACTGTGGACGGCGTCTACCTCGCTTGCCGGCGGCACGCCGGTACACTACCTGTGCGAGGAAACCCAAGGCTGGCAACCGGATATCGCCGACCTGGAGTCGAAGATCACCGAGCGCACCAAGGCGCTGGTGGTGATCAATCCGAATAATCCAACCGGCGCGGTGTATAGTCACGAAATCCTTTCGCAGATTGCCGATCTGGCGCGCAAGCATCAGCTGCTACTGCTCGCCGACGAGATCTACGACAAGGTCCTCTACGACGACGCCAAACACATCAGCATGGCCTCGGTGGCGCCCGACGTGTTATGCCTGACTTTCAATGGCCTGTCGAAGGCTTACCGCGTTGCCGGATACCGGGCCGGCTGGTTGGCGATCACCGGGCCCAAGGACCACGCGACCAGCTTCATCGAGGGCATCAGCCTGCTGGCGAATATGCGGTTGTGCCCGAATGTCCCTGCCCAGCATGCGATTCAGGTCGCCCTGGGCGGTTACCAGAGCATCGATGACCTCGTGTTGCCGGGCGGGCGGTTGCGCGAACAGCGCGACGTGGCGTGGTCCAAGCTCAACGAGATCCCCGGGGTGTCGTGCGTCAAACCCGCCGGTGCGCTCTATACGTTCCCCCGGCTGGATCCTGAGGTATACCAGATCCATGACGACGAACAACTTGTCCTGGACCTGCTGCTGTCGGAGAAGATTCTGGTCACGCAGGGCACCGGATTCAACTGGCCCGCACCGGATCACCTGCGGATCGTGACGCTGCCATGGTCGCGCGACCTGGCGCAGGCTATCGAGCGGTTGGGCAACTTCCTGACCAGCTATCGGCAGTGACGCTCGACGGCTGTCACGAGTTATCCACAACGCCGTCCGGACAGAACACGCGAATAGCGGTGTCGGTGAAACTGGATGCGGTATCGAGCGACATGCCCGGCGATCCTTGCAGCATGTCCTGAACGATCTCCTGTTCACGCTCGCCCCCGGCAAACCGCGCGCACACCCTTCGCGCGTCGTTGATCGCCGCGTCTTTCGATCGACGCAGTTGCGGCCCTTCAGCGGACAGGCGCAGGAGAAACTCGCCATTGCGGTCCGTGGCGTCCTGCGCCGGATCGGACGGCGTCGCTGATGCGGCCTGCGAAACCGTCGGTGTCGCCCTCGGGCGGAAAAAGCAGGGCTGCGGCCGAGCACAAAAACCGCTCCGATGGCGGCGACCGCGAATACCAGCACGGCCAGCATAGCCAAGCTGGGAAGCGGACTCGAGTTCGGCGCCGGCGTCGTCATTTCTGTTCATCAAGATTATTTCCGCCGCGTCCGCTGTTGTTAGCAGTTAGCTTTCGCCAGCCGTGGATTCCTGGGAATATGCTCGACGCGCTGCTTTCAGCGCCGTTCCAACAGCTCCAGCAGATAGCTTCCGTAGCCGGACTTCAGCAGGGTGTGGGCCCGCCGAGCCAGCTCGTCGTCGTTGATGAAGCCCATCCGCCAGGCAACTTCCTCGGGGACGCTGACCTTCAGGCCCTGCCGACGTTCCAGGGTGCGAACGTAGTCGCTGGCGTCCAGCAATAAGTCAAAAGTCCCGGTGTCCAGCCAGGCCGTGCCGCGAGCGAGCACCTCCACGCTCAGCCGGCCCTGGTTGAGGTAGGTCTGGTTGACCTCGGTGATTTCGTATTCACCACGCTCCGACGGTCGCAGGCCCCGAGCGATTTCGATTACGTCGTTGTCGTAGAAATACAGGCCTGGCACCGCGTAGTGCGATTTGGGTGTGGCCGGCTTTTCCTCCAGTGACAGCGCGATGCCGTCGGCGCTGAATTCGACGACGCCGTACGCCGAGGGGTTGGCCACCCAGTAAGCGAAAATAGCGCCGCCACTGACTGTTTGGAAGCGTTGAAGATTGGCACCTAGACCTGGACCATGAAAGACGTTGTCGCCCAATGCTAACGCCACCGAACCGTTGCCGATGTGGTCGGCGCCGATGACGAAGGCCTGTGCCAGGCCCTCGGGACGACCTTGCACCGCAAAGGTGATATTGATGCCGAAGGCCGTGCCGTCCCCGAGCACTCGGTGGAATGCCGGTGCGTCGTGGGCGGTGGTGATCACCTGAATGTCGCGGATGCCGGCCATCATCAGCGTCGACAACGGATAGTAGATCATCGGCTTGTCGTAGACCGGTAACAGCTGCTTGCTGATGCCGAAGGTGACCGGATGCAGGCGCGTGCCCGAGCCGCCGGCCAGGATGATCCCGCGCATGTGCTACTCCTCAGTCGGCAAGGTCAGCGTCGGTCAACTCGGTTGCAGCCAACGCGGACGCCAGGTCGGCGTGGCGAAACACCGAGGTGACGCGGTCGTGGACAACACGAAACGCCGAAGCGACAGTGACGTCGGCGGTTGAATCGTCGGAACTGCCGACCTTTTGCTCAACGACCACGACACCGTCATGCACGTAAATTCTGCCTACTTCGCCCCATCGCGGGTGGCCGGTCGCCCAATCGCGCAGCGCGGCATGGCCCTGCGCGGCGCCGTGCGCGTCACCGACTTCGATGTCATCGCTGGACAGCGCCACCAAGGTGTCGATGTCGGATGCGCTCAAAGCGTCATGCCACGCCAGCACGGTGGCGATCTCCGATGTGGTCATGGTCTGCAACGTACCGTGTGCGCCGCGCCTAGAACGGCGTGTTGTCCAGCCAGTGCTGCCATATCGCCGCGTCACCGAAGATTGCGATATCGGTGTCGGCGACCGGAACTCGACGGACGACTGCCAGCAGCAGGTCGACGGCGCCGCCGCGCAGCGCCACCACACCCTTGTCGTGACCGTGTGACCATGTGATGCGGCGCCCGTCGGTGCGAATCGTCCATTCACCGGCGGCGCCCAGTCCTGGATCGGTCGCGTGCAAATGCACGCTTTGGCCGTTTTCCAGCGGGAGCAGCGCATCGCCGTGTCCGGCCTGGCTCGCGACCCGCTCAAGCCATTCGCTGATGCCATCGGCGGCCAACTCCGGGGTGAGCGCGTAGTCGAGTCCTAGCGCCAGCGCGGCGTCGGCGCGATGCACCGTCGCCTCGTGCAGCCGACGCCGCACCCACCAATAGGCCGGTCGTGAGCCCAAAAACGTCCACACCGGGGTCTCCGGTCCGACTTGTTCGACGGCGTCGATCAGCCGCTGCGCACCGCGGTGCAGCCATGAGATCGCCTCGTGGGGATCGGGCGGTGGCTTGCCTCCCTCGACGGTGCGCGGGTCGAGATAGTGGCCGACCCGGTCGGCGACGATCTGAGCTGCCCAGCGGTCACCGCGGCCGATGTGACGAAACAACTGGGAAAGACTCCAGCCGGGACAGGTTGGCACGGGGGTGGCCGGGTCGCCACTGCTGATCACCTCGCCGACGGCGTGATTTTGCTCGAGAAACGCGGCCGCGTAGTCCATTGGTAGTCAGGCTACGCGCCGTCCCAAGCAATGCACCCGCCAACCGGCTTGCTGCCAGCGCCGCACGTCCAGGCAGTTGCGACCGTCGACGACGACGCGTGCTCGTACTCGATCGGCAAGCTGGTCGGGGTCGAGGTCGACGAACTCTTTCCACTCGGTAAGCACCAACACCGCGTCGGCGCGGTCGCAGGCTTCCTCCACCGAGACCGCGTAATTCAGCGTGGGAAACAGCCGCTGGGCATTCTCCAGTGCTTTGGGATCATAGACGTTGACCGCGGCACCGTTGAGTTGTAACTGGCCGGCGACGTTGAGCGCCGGTGAGTCACGCACGTCGTCGGATGCGGGTTTGAACGCGGCGCCGAGCACCGCGATGTTGGCTCCCAACAGCGAGCCGCCGCATGCGGCACTGGTCAGTTCGACCATGCGAGTGCGGCGGCGCATGTTGATGTTGTCGACTTCGCGCAGGAAGGTCAGCGCCTGGTCGGCGCCGAGCTCGCCGGCGCGAGCCATAAACGCGCGGATGTCTTTGGGCAGGCAGCCGCCGCCAAACCCCAAGCCGGCATTGAGGAATCGCCGCCCGATCCGCGGGTCATGCCCCAGCGCATCGGCCAACAACGCGACGTCGGCACCGGCGGCTTCGCACACCTCCGAGATCGCGTTGATGAACGAGATCTTCGTCGCCAGAAAGGCGTTCGCGGACACCTTGACCAGCTCGGCGGTCTGCAGGTCGGTCACCAAGAACGGCACCCCGGCATCCAGTATCGGTGCGTAGAGCTCACGGATCGCGGCCTCAGCGCGCGTCGAATCATCCTGGACGCCAAGCACAATACGATCGGGTTGCAAGGTGTCGTGTACCGCGAAACCTTCCCGGAGAAACTCCGGGTTCCACGCCACTTCCACGTCGACGCCGGGCCCGGCGGCCGCGCGGGCGCGTTGGACAAGCTCGGCAGCGGTCCCGACCGGGACAGTGGACTTGCCGACGATTACCGCTGGCCGAGTCAAACGGGGTGCAAGCGTGTCGATTACGGCGTGTACGTGGCTCAAGTCGGCGCCGTAATCGCCCTTCTTCTGCGGCGTGCCGACCCCGAGGAAATGCACATCGGCAAACTCGGCGGCCAAGTCATAGTTGGTGGTGAACCGAATTCGGCCGGCTGCGATGTTGTCGCTCAACATCTTTCGCAGTCCAGGCTCGTAGAAGGGAACGTCGCCCGCCGCAAGCTTGGCAACCTTACCGGGGTCGATGTCGACACCGACAACCTCGTGCCCCAGCTCAGCCATCCCGGCGGCATGGGTGGCACCCAAATAGCCCGTACCGAATACGGAGCACCTCATACACCCGTGTGTAGGTCAATCCAATGAGCTGATTGCATCGCAGTTCTGAGCGGTGGGCAAACGGCAGGTGACAGTTTCCCGTCGTGGCCTTAAAAGTGCAGGCCAGGGATGCCGAATGCGCCGCCGCCGAAGCCGCCGTGGCCGCCCCCACCGGGGAAGCCTCCGCCTCCACCCGGGATGCCTCCGCCGCCGGGGTATCCACCGTGGCCCCAACCACCACCGCCGTGGTCGCCGCCCCACGGTCCGAGCGGCGGTCCCTGCTGCGGCGGACTCAGGATCGGCGGCACCGGAATTGGGATCGGAATCGGGACGGGAGCCGCAAGTGGCGGAGCGGCCGGCGCAGGCGGCGGAGCAATGGGCGCTGGGACAGGAGCGGCCGGCGCAGGAGCCGGAGCGGGAGCAACCGGCACCGGAGCGGGAGCAACGGGCGCTGGGACAGGAGCGGCCGGTTCGGGAGCCGGGGCGGCCGGAGCCGGTGCCGGAGCAGCAGGCGCCGGGGCGGGAGCGGCCGGCGCGGGAGCGGGCGGCGGAGCCGCTGCGGGAGCGTGAGCTGCGGGCGGGGCGGGGGCCGGTTTCGCCGGGGCGACCACGTTGTGGCCGGGCTCGGGCCGGATCGCGGCCGTCGGCCGCATACTGACCGCCAGCGCGACCACCAGTGCGGCAGCGCCTACCACGAAGATCGCCGCAACGGCGCTGACCACCAGAACCAGCGGTCTGCGGACGCGTTCCTGCGGAATGCCCAAGCTGGCGGTGTAGCTGCCGGTCGGAAAACCTTCGTCGGCGGCGAGTGCGGTGTAGGCGTCGGCATCCTCGTCCGGAACCGCGCTGTAGGCCAGCGCCTGCCCACCGGTAGCGGCGTCGTTGGCAACATCGAAGTACCCGGGAGCGACGGCGTACTGGTCGATCGCGCCGTTTCCGGGATCTTGCGCGTAGGCCAGCGCGGTCGTCGACGAGGAGAACAGCGGCGCGTTGGCCGAGGCCAATGCCGCACCACGAGCCAGCGCTGTCTCCGGCTCTTCGGGCGCGCTGACGATCAGCGAGGTGGCCGCCTCCAGCTGCGCCTTGATCGGGGCAATGTCAACGCCCGAGCCGACGACGAACAGCCCATCCGGACGCGTTTCCAACGCCTCGGCACGGGAAGCCATCGCCGACAGCTGGGCGACGGGATCACTCCCCGGGGGCAGCGGTTGGCGGTGTACATCAGTGATCGAACCATCGGCCGTGCTCACCAGGGCTAGCGTCGCGGTGCCGGGCTCGACGAACAACAGTCCGGTCTGCTCATAGCCGACCGAGTTCCCGACGACTTGCGCCAGCGCCGCAGCCGCCAAAAACGACGACACCAGCATGACGTTCTCGACCTTGCGCGCCGCCAGCGCGTCGCGCAGCGCAGCGGCCTCAGCCGGATCCGTCCAGGTCACACCCGTCGAGCACAATTGATAGCCACTTTCGGCGGCGCCTTCCTGGGTTCCCAGGATCGCCGAGACCACCTGGTCGGCAGCTCTGACGGTTGGGGCCTCGGCCGTGTTGACATCGAAGCTCTCTTCGTCGACCGTGATGCCGTCGGCGTTCTCGCCCTCAACGAGAACCATGCGGACCGCCGTGGGTGCCATCGACACACCAAGTACGGTGTCCACCACTCCTCCAAGAACCTGGTCGCTCAGCGGTTCCACCAGGACCTGATTACGCCGAGCCAGTGCGTTGCGGGCTACCGAGCTTCCTCAAGTGCTGGCAGGAGCGACACGGCCCACTCCCCTGGTCTTCGCTACGTCAACCTTACCGAGGGCCGCAAACGCTGGCCATTCGTTGACTATTCGGCTGCGCCTATCAGCGGCCGCGGCCGAAACCGCCGAAACCGCCGCGTCCTCCCCCGAAACCGTGGCCCCAGCCGCCACCGCCGTGGCCCCAGCCGCCACCGCCGTGATCGCCGCCCCACGGGTTCCCCGGCGGACCCAGCAGCGGAGGAGCGATGAGTTGCGGAATGATCGGTGGCAGGGCAGCCGGTGCCGGCGCGGGGACGAAAATTGGCGCGGGCATCCGAGCAGGCGCCGGCACTGCGGCAGGGGCAGCCGCCGGCGCCGGAGCGTGCACGGGGGCCGGCGCGGCCGCCGGTGCCGGCGCTGCGACAGGTGCGGCCGCCGGTGCAGGCGGTGGCGGCACCATCGCCTTCGGCGGCGCCGGAACCTGCCTGGGGGCCACGACGTTTTGAGCAAGGCTGGGCCGCGAACTGACCGACGGCCGGATACTGAACGCCAGCGAAATCACCAGTGCCATAACGCCTACGACAAAAATAACGATCACACTCATGACCGCCAAGAACGGTGTGCGACTCGGCTGCGCGAACGCTCCCGTGCTGAAGCCGGGGTACATGCCGGTGGTGAAGTCTTCTTCTTCGACCTCTTCGACATCGGCGTATGCGCCCGGATCCCCCTGGGTGTAAACCGCCGCTGAGTCGTCGGCAACTGCGCTGTAAGCCAGCGGCTCCGCGCCGGGCTCGACGGCTGCAGCTGCCTCAGCGACCGCCAGATAGCCCGCCGCGAGGGCATCCTGGCTCACCGCACCGGTGCCCGGATCCTGCGCGTAGGCCAACGCAGCGGTCGACGAGGCGAACAACGGCGCATTGGCCGACGCCAGCGCCGCGCCTCTGGCGAGCGCCATGTCCGGCCGCTCGGGCACGCTCAGCGGAAGCGACGTCGCAGCCTCCAATGCCGGCTTGATCAGCGGGACGTCGACCCCCGAGCCCACCACTAATACGCTCTCGGGCCGGTGGTCCAGCTCCCCGGCAGCAGAAACCAGCCCGACCAGCCTGGCGACCGCCTGATCGTCGTCGTCAGGCAGCAGCTCACGGTGCACATCAGCGATCGAGCCGTCACTGGCGTCCACCACGGCCAGCGTCGCCGAATCAGGCTCGATGTACAGCAGCGCGATGCGGGCATAGCCGGTCGCGCAGGCCATCGACTGGGCCAACGCCGCCGCGGACAAAAACGCCGAAACCAGCATGACGTTCTCGACCCTGCGGGCCGCCAACGCGTCGCGTAACTCGGCGGCCGCCTGCTGGTCAATCCATGTCACGCCGGTCGACAACAGCCGATAGCCGGCCTCGTTGGCGCCCTCACGAGTGCCCAGAATCGCCGCTATCACCTGATCAGGCGCGCTGACGGTGGCCGCTTCTTCGCCGTCGCCGATCGCGAAGTTTTCCTCCTCGACGGTGACGCCGTCGGCGTTCTCCCCCTCAACCAGCACCATGCGGACCGTCGTGGGCGCCATCGACACACCAAGTACGGTGTCCACAGCTCCTCCATGTTGTTCGCTGGCCGTCCACGCTTGGCAGCGCTCAGCGCATCAGCTGGGCTTCCCCACCACAAGATTGATCGCCGCAATGGGATGCGCCGTTACCGCCAACAAAGTTAGCGCTATATGAAGTTCTGGGAAGAGGATCATCGCCCCCGCTGACCCTTCGTACGCCGACAATACCTCGTCGACGGCGACGGCGACGGCGACGGCGACGGCGACTATTTCTACCGGTGCCCGCCACCGCCGCCGAAGCCGCGGCCTCCGCCGAAGCCACCGAAGCCGCGGCCTCCGCCGAAGCCGGGGCCCCCGCCAAACCCACCAAGGCCGTGGTTGCCCCCACCGAAGGCGCCGAAGCCGCCAAATGGATTGCCCGGCGCGTGCACAGCAGGCGCACCGATGGCAGGGGCTTGCGGAGCTGCCGGTGGAGCGTCCAGGCCGGGTAGGCCCGGGAACGCGGGTGCCACCGGCCCCTCGGGGGCCGGCATGTGCACCGGAGCCTCGGGCACCGGCAGCTGGACCGGAGGCTGGGGTGTCCCGATCGGCAGCGGGCCCTGCGGCACTGGCTGATGGACTGGCACAGGCTGGTGAACTGGGATGGGCTGGTGGACTGGCACAGGCTTATTGGCCGGAGGCTGCGGCTGCGGGAGCTGCACTGGTGACTGGGGCTCGGGCAGCTGCACCGGAGGCTGGGGTGCTGGCAAGTGGCCCGGCGGCGAACTCGGGAACTGTCCGGGCAGCTTCAAAGGAAAAGGATTGACGGGTGCCGGCGGAGCCACAGGAATCGGCAGGGGCAGCGGGACCAGCACAGGCAGCCGGGGAGCGACGACCGGCGCCGCTGGAGGCGCCGGGATTGCCGGAGCTGCGGGCAGCGGAGCCGGGATCGGGACGTTCGCTGGTCGCGGCGCCATCACGGGTGCCTGCACGTGATTGACCTGCGGCGCCGGGGCGGTTATCGCGGGCGGGGCGAGCGCGGGGGCCTGCACGGTCGGGACGATGAGGTTTTGCAGCGGCCTGGGCAGCAACGCAACGCTCGGTCGGATACCCAGTGCCAGCGAAACCTCTAGCGCCAGGGCCGCGGCGACAAAGACCACCGCCAGGATGGAGCCGACAAGCAGCAGCGGCCGGCGCTGATGATGCTCGGCGCTGGCAAGATCCACTACGGTGGTCTCGGCGTCGGCTTCCTCGTCCCTGTCGGCGCTATAGGCGAGGCCCTGTTCTCCCAGTTCCGTGCCCCGCGGACCATCCGGCACCGCGAGGTATCCCGGGGACATCGCACAGTGATCGAGTGTGCCGGTGGCGGGATCTTGCGCGTACGCCAGGGCAGCGGTCGACGACACGAACAGCGGCGCATTCGCCGATGCCAGCGCAGCGCCCCAGGCCAACGCCGTCTCCGGTTCTTCCGGTGCGCTCACCGGAAGCGGCGTCACCGCCTCCAACTGCGGCTTGAGCGCAGCAACGTCGACACCGGAGCCGACGACGAACACGTGCTCTGGGTGGGTCTGCAGCGAGTCCAAGGCGGCGAGCATCCCGCCCAGCTCAGCAATAGTGTCCGTACTGGAGATCAGCTCTTTGTGGACGTTGGTGATGGAACCGTCGGCGGTGTCGACGATTGCCAGCGTCGCGGTGTTGGGTTCGACGAACAGCAGCGCCGTGTGCGCATTGCCGGTGGCGCTGCCCACCATCTGCGCTAGCGCGGCCGCAGCCATGAAGGCCGAGACCAGCATCACGTTTTCGACCTTGCGGGTGGCCAAGGCCTCGCGCAGGGCGGCAGCGTCCACCGGGTTGGTCCAGGTGACGCCGATCGATGTCAGCGCATGGCCGGCTTGCGTGGCGCCTTCCCGAGTGCCCAAGACGGCCGAGAGCACCTGATCGGCGGCGCTCACGGTTGCTGCGTAGTCGGCGGCAGCAAGTTCGAAATCGTCTTCCTCGATCGTGACGCCGTCGGCGTTTTGACCTTCCACCAGCACCATACGGGCGGCTGTGGGCGCCATCGACACCCCGAGAACGATGTCCACCGCTCCTCCAGGTCTTCGCTGGCGCGTCACTGTTCTGGGCGGAGGTGAATATCGCGCCAGCCTTATGACTGAATGATCGCCGCCGAGACTATGCGACGTCACAGCCGAAGTTATGTGGACCTTATGAAGTTCTGGTACGAGCGAGACGGCGTCGGTCCGCGCTGACCCTGATACTTCGACCCCGCCCGCACGCTGCCGTAAGGGTGCTCAGCCGGGCTGCTCAGCCGCAGGATGCACAGCTGGCCGATCTTCATCCCGGGCCAGAGCGTGATCGGCAGGTTGGCGACGTTGGAGAGCTCCAAGGTGATGTGACCGCTGAAGCCGGGATCGATGAATCCGGCGGTCGAGTGGGTGAGCAATCCCAGGCGACCCAGCGATGATTTGCCCTCCAAGCGACCCGCCAAATCATCGGGCAGCGTGCACACTTCCAGGGTCGAGCCGAGCACGAACTCACCGGGGTGCAACACGAAAGGTTCGCCGTTGACCGGTTCCACAAGGCTGGTCAACTCGTCTTGTTGCTTCGCGGGGTCGATGTGCGTGTAGCGGGTGTTGTTGAACACCCGGAACAGGCCGTCGAGTCGAACGTCCACGCTGGACGGCTGGACCAAGGCGTCGTCGAACGGGTCGATCCCCAACCGGCCGGCGGCGATTTCGGCCCTGAGGTCACGATCGGAGAGCAGCACGCGACGAGCGTATCCGCTCGACCGTCGCTCGCGATGTTGATGAACGAAGGGGTACCGAGTGCTAGCCTTCCCAATCAACCGCGCCGATGTAGTTCAATGGCAGAACATCAGCTTCCCAAGCTGAATACGCGGGTTCGATTCCCGTCATCGGCTCCACAAAGCTCCTGCTTATGGCGTACTGCCCGTCCTCGCCTGCCTGGCGCAGGGCATTCTTGACCGTCATTTGACCGTCAGTTGACGCAACTCAGCCCTCAAGCCAATTACTGGGTTTCAGCAGTACCTAGGGCTGACTACCGCGGTCAAGCAGTGCCGATCATCCCGACTGCCCGACTGAGATTGCCCGGGCGGCGAACGAACAAGACGGACAGGAGCGATCAGCTCAGGCGTGCAGGGACGCGCGCCGGAGCGATCCGTCGCTTGTTTAACCGTGCCGCCATGCCTCGCCCGGCAGCTCTCGCACCACATCGTCGTGACGGATCCAGGCACCGGAACCGGCAGTGACCACACCGATTGGATACAGGTCTAGTCCGGCGTTGACGAATTCAGCTACCAGATCGCTAACCGCATCCGCGTCAACGGTGGCAACAAGTTCAAAGTCTACTGAATCTCCAAAAACGAGATCCATGACATTGAGGTTTTCTTAGTAGTGTCCCCTTTGCAGGGTTGATAGTACGACCGCGGCTGCGACGATCTGGCCGATTCTGTTTGGGCACAGGCGGATTCGGCGAAGGCATCGCCAGCGTCCTTTGAGCTCGGCGTTGGCGCGTTCTCCGATAGCGCGTATTGCGGTCAGTAGCGTGTTGTAGCTGCGGTTCGCGACGTCGAGGTCACGGCCCTTGACCGGGGTATGCACCCCGATCCCGGCACCTTCGTAGCGACGCTAACAGCGATGCCGACGGCGGGTCGGTGATCGGGTAACACACCTGGGAACTGCTGCCAGACGCGATCGACGTAGATATGTCGTATGATAGCGACATGGCCACGACATTGACCACGACAAGGCCAGAGCTTGATGTCCTCCTCGGTCGGGTCAACGAAGCGACCAAGCTGCTGCAGCGGTCAAAGACGGTTCCCGGCGAGGTCACCCGGCTCATTGATAGCTTCGAGCGGACACTGGGCGCGGCGACGCCGTTGCGTCTTGAGGCCGACCCCTACTTGACGACAACACTGTGGGCGGCGGCGTTTCGCGCGGAGAAAGCACTCCGCCATGACAACGACGCGCAGCGGCGCCGAGATGTGCGCATTGCGCTCGAGCAATTCCGCCATGCCTTGCGTGGCATCGTCGAGAATCAGCCCTACAGCGATGACACTCCAGTCCGTGACGTCCTCACCAGGACGGCCGAGGTACTCGCCACCCCCCAGAAGACTCTCGCAGACCTGCTTGGGATCTCCGTTCGCCAACTTCAGCGCTGGCTCACTCACCACGGCACTGCTCCAGCGGCTGACGACGCCGCCCGTATCCGCGTGGTTGGGCAGGTCGTCAACCAACTGCGTCACTCGTTTACCGGTCCGGGCGTCGTCGCCTGGTTCTATCGGGAGCATCCCGTTCTCGGCCGGCGGCCGATCGAGTTGCTCGATGACCCGCTGAGCTACCCGCGGCTGCTCGACGCGGCCAGCGCGGCTCGTGCCCAGACGGCATGAGACCGACGGTCTTTCGCCACGCATCCTATGACTCGCCGTGGTGGGCATTCCCCAGCTCGCGCGCCGGCCGTTTCCACCGCGCCCGAAGCGACACCGTCCAATACCTGAGTCTTCATCCGCTCGGCCCTGCGGCCGAGATACTTCGCCACCACCTTGGCCCACAAGGCAATCCAGACGACATCATGTTGAATTTGTGGACGGCGGTGGTCGACGTGGACGACCCGACACGCGTCGACTTCGACGACTGCGCCCGCTACGGGCTGATGCCCGACGAGCTTGTCGGCGACGATTACACCCCTACGCAGGCATTGGCCGAGGTTGTTAGAGACAGCGGATCGACCGCGATGATCGTGCCATCGGCCGCGCTGCCGGGAACCCACAACCTGATCCTGTTCGGCGTCCGGGTCCTGAATCCATTCCTAAGCGAACCCCTCACACCTGAGGAGATCCCTACCGGGCACCTCACCGACGCAGCTCGTGCCCCGGCCGAAGTCGCGCCACACGTCCGCTGGTTCGACACCCCGCACAAAGCCGCCGAGCAGTGGAAGACCACCGGCGACTACGAGCTATTCGACGACCCCAACGCGACGCGTTGGTAGACAACGCTGCCGAGCCGGACGAAGACTTTTACCGGTATGCGCGTAAACCGTTGCTGGACCGTCTGCGGCGCGGCGAGAACGGTCTGAAGGTGTACGCGATGTGCGAGATCCCCAACAACGTAATCCTCATCGATGAATTCGCCAAGCGCTTCGACGGCTTCTCCATAGGCTCCAACGACCTGACTCAGCTCACTCTCGGCGTCGATCGCGACAGCGAGATCGTCGCGCTGAGTTCTCGGTCCGGCTTGGCATCGAGTCGATGAGCCTCAATCCCGACACGGTGATCAAGACCACCCGCCAGGTCCTGCAGGCGGAGCAACAGTTCGCGCCGACGCAATGAACAGCAACACGTTCCATCGGCCGGAGCCGTCACAGCGGTTTGAGCAGGCGCCTTGCCATGAAGCTGCCGGTTACCATCGACCCGCGCTACCACCGACGCGTGATCTTCGACCTCGACGGTGTGCTCGCCGACACGGCCTGCAGTGGTGCCGCGGCGTGCGCCCCGGCCATGCTGTACCCGTGCAAGGATCCGATATTGCAGCCAGTATCAGCTCTCTGATCGTGCTCGCGACGGTCGCGGCACTTCTGCTCATCGCAATTTGCAGGTCTAGGGCGCGCTACAAGCGCTACCGACACCGCGACGTCGGCGCCGACCGGATCCGTGCGAGCGCCAAGGCCCGTACGGCCGAGGCCGACGTCGCGGCGGCCCGAGTCGTCGGTCTGCACCAGTGAGCGGCCGCCCACCGCAGCGAGGCGGCGACCCCTGGTCGCCAACTGAACCTGTGGTAAGCGAGACCACCGCAGCGGATGGATCTATCGATCCGAGAGAGTCCCTGAATTTGTTGTTTCGCGACCTGCGAACGTCGGAGTTGGGGCTGTCCGGCCGGGAGGAGCAGCGGCGGCTGCTCGTGTACGGGCCCAACGAGCTGCCGCGGAGTTCGGGCCGACGGTGGCCGGGTGAACTGCTCAAGCAACTCACCCACCCGCTCGCCCTGGTGCTGGTTGTGGCGGCCGTGTTGGCCTGGTTGACGGGCACCCCGGTCCTTGCGGCGGCGATCGTTGCGGTGATCGTGTTGAACGCCGGTTTTGCGTTCGTTCAGGAACTTCAAGCGGAACGCGCGGTGGAGGCGTTGGCCGCCTACCTGCCCACCCATGCCCGCGTGGTGCGGGACGGTCAGAAGGTCGAGGTCGAGGCCCGCACCCTGGTGCCCGGTGATCTCCGAGGGCGATCGGGTCTGCGCCGACGCCCGGATCATCGACGGTGACCTGGAGGTGGACCTGTCAACGCTGACCGGTGAGTCGCTTCCGGCGCCCCGCTCCGCTGATCAACTCGACACAACGGGACCCTTGCTGCAGGCCCGGGAACTCGTGTTCAGCGGCACGGCCTGCATCGAAGGGGAAGCGCGGGTGGTGGTCACCGCAACCGGCGCGCGCACCGAACTGGGCCGGATCGCTGCGCTGAGTCAGCGCACCGGCCGTACCGATAGTCCGCTCGAGCGGCAGGTCAAGCGGGTGGCCTGGCTGATCGCGTTGGTCGCGGTCGGGTCCGGACTGGTGTTCTTACCGGCCGGCGTTGCCGCCGGTTTGGGCTGGACGGCCGCGGCGACGTTCGCGATCGGGCTGATCGTCGCCAATGTGCCCGAGGGGCTGCTGCCCACCATCACCCTGGCATTGGCGGTGGGTGTGCGCGATCTCGCGCGCCGCGGCGCCGTGGTCAAGCGCCTCTCGGCCGTGGAGACGCTGGGGTCGACGACGGTGATCTGCACGGACAAGACCGGCACACTCACCGAGAACAGGATGCGGGTGACCACGGTCTGGCTGTCCGGCGGTGAGGTCGACCTCGAAAACGGCGCCGACGCCATCGACTCACCTGAGCTGCGCACTCTCGCGTACACGGCGGCCGTGTGCACCAGCGCCGAACTGGCCTCCCAACCCTCGGGGGCGGCGAGCGGGGATCCGACCGAACTCGCGTTGCTCGAGCTGGCCCGCACCGTCCGTGTGCCCCTCGATCCGCACGATCGCGACGCCGGTCGACGGGCGGTGTTCCACTTCGACCCCCACCTGCGCCGCATGCCCACGGTCGATGCCGAAGGCAACGGAAACATTGCCGTGCATACCAAGGGCGCACCCGAAACAGTGTTGCCGTGCTGTACCACCATCGCCGAGGTCGGTGGCGGGCACCGCGACCTCACGGACCTCGACCGAACCCGCCTGGCCGGGTTGATCGACCACTACGCCGCGCAGGGACTGCGCATATTGGCGGTCGCCCGCCGTCGAGTTGATGGCGACACCGTGATCGGCCTCGCCCGCGCCGATATCGAGAAGGGGCTGTGTCTGCTCGGGCTGGTCGCAATGTTCGACCCTCCTCGGCTCCAAGTCCTCGACGCGATCACCCAGGCGCACCGCGCCGGGATCCGCATCCACGTGGTCACCGGGGACAACGGCCTCACCGCGGCCGAGATAGCTCGCCGCGTCGGGATTGGCTCGGCGGGCACCCAGATCGTCACCGGGGAACAACTCGACGCACTCAGTGAACCCGAACTTGACGACCTGCTTTCCGGTGACGCGGAAATCATCTTCGCCCGCAGCTCACCGGAGGTGAAGCTGCGCATCGCCGACGCGCTGCGGGCCCAAGGGCAGGTGGTGGCCATGACCGGCGACGGCGTCAACGACGCCCCCGCCCTGCACCGCGCGGACATCGGCGTGGCCATGGGCCGCTCGGGCACCGACGTGGCCCGCGAAGCGGCCACAATGGTTCTCACCGACGACGATTTCGGCACCATCGTCGTCGCAGTCGAAGAGGGTCGGCGGGTCTACGACAACATCCGCAAATTCATCCTCTACATCTTCACCCACGCCGTCCCCGAGATCGTGCCGTTTCTGGTGTTCGCCGTCTCCGGCGGGGCGATACCACTGCCGCTGACCGTACTGCAGATCCTCGCGATCGACCTGGGCACCGACATCCTGCCCGCGCTCGCGCTGTCGCGGGAACCAGCCGAACCGGGACTGATGGACCGCCCACCGCGCCCCCCCAAGCAGTCGATCATCCGCGGATCGATGCTCCTGCGTGCCTGGGCATTCCTGGGCGCCATCTCCGCAGTGTTGGTGATGGGCGGCTTTCTGCTCGTTCTGCACCAGGCCGGATGGCACCCCGGCGCCCCCACCAGGGTGGGCAGCCCCCTGCACCACGCCTACCAGCAGGCCACCACCGTGGCGTGGCTGGGCATCGTCACCTGCCAGGTCGGCACCGCATTCGCCGCCCGCACCGATCACGCGTCGCTGCGCGCGATCGGCGTATTCGGCAATCCGGCGCTACTGGCCGGCATCGCGGCGGAGATTGTGTTCGCCCTGACGCTGGTGTACACGCCGTTCCTGCACCCGCTATTCGGCACCGCCGCACTGTCAGGCGGCCAACTGCTGCTGGTAGTCCCGTTCCCGTTCATCGTGTGGGGCGCCGACGAATTACGCCGACTGTGGCGAAGACGCGGCGCACCCCCGCCAGAACCGCGCCATCACGGAGAGCAGCGGATAGGAAAAGCGGCGTAGACCGGCCTGGAAGTCCGTGTCGGGTCGGCGCTTACCCAGGCCGGCGGCGATGCTAGCCAGCGCCCCAGGTCAGCCGTTAACTAGCCCGCGTTCTCTTAATCAGCGGGTCCTGGGTTCGCAACCCTGACGGCGCACCACGCCATCCTCGCGGTCAGCGCTACGCATCGGTGATCGCGCCGATCTTCTAATGCAGCCGTCCGGTTTGCTGTGCGTGACCGTGTTTTGGCCGTCACGGGGGCCTATCCAGCTAAGTCGCAAGCCTCCACAAGTCATCGGAGATTGAATGAGAACCAACACTGAGCTGCGGCGATGTGCCGACTTTCGGAGGGTTGCGGAGACTAGCGAACGAGCGTGGGTGCGCCGAAGCAGCTTCCCAAGCTGAATACGCGGGTTCCCGTCATGCCATCGGCTCAACTTTGACCAAGGCTTTCGCCCGTCTTTCCTAGGTGAGAGCGGCGCGCGATCCCGTAACGGTCCCGTATATCCGCTAGTCAGGCGATCCTCTTTCGCTGCCGCAACACGGCCCTTGAATAATCCGCTGACCAGCAGCGGCGAGGTGAGACACTGGCATCTCATCGCGGACAATCAGCGGTTCGGGAACCGGCACAAGAAACGTTGGCTTGCACATAGGCTTCCGTACCTCGGGAGGCCGAGGCGAGTACGAGGTGGTCGGAAACCACTCGGGGTACAACGCCCTCGGATTAGAGGGCTGGACGTTCGGCATGCGCTGGCCGGACGGTGTCGTGCGGGACACCGGCCTCTGGCTCGATCCAGCTGGGTGCGGTAAACCCCGGCTCCGCTCGATGCTCTACGTTCGCTTTACTAGCCTGGCGGACTTGGTAGATCCGATGAGCATGACCCGGCTAGGCGCTGACGGAGAACGGATACCGGACGAGTGGCTACCCGTCGATCCGAAGGTGCGGCCAAGCCCCAAATATCTGAAGCGGCTCTACGCCGACCTCGGCGTGACGTTCAAAGCTGACGTTTGATTGGCCAGCCGCTGGGCATTCAAGGCATCCACGATGCGCTTCCCTAACCACTCGGCAACAGATACCGAGACGGCGTTACCGCAAGCGTGGTACCTCGCCGACTCAAGCGTGTCCTGGTTCGGCATCTCGTGCGTCGGCATCGTCCAATCGTCTGGGAACCCTTGCAATCTTTCGGTTTCCAGCGGTGTCAGCCGCCTGACAGCTCCCTCCGGATAGGACACATAGTTGCGGGACCAATCCGTCCCAGTATGGCGAGCTGATTCCGCGTAGAGGCAGTGAGCCAGCTTCTTTACGTACCCTTGCTTAGGATTTCCAACGCGGATCGCAAAGGGGGAAACAAGTTTCGCCCCATCCGGTCGGCGCGTCTCAGCATCCCGGTCGCCGCATTCGGGCTCAAAAAGTATCGAGCCGGCGGTCTCCGCACTTCCAAGAGATCCGACAATGAAGACTCTTGAGCGACTCTGGGGGATGCCGAAGTATCGACTGTCAAGCACTCGCCACGCCACGCCATACCCGAAATCGGCCAACGTCCGAATGATGATTGGGAAATCTCGTCCGTCGTGGGAAGAGAGAAGAGCCGCAACGTTTTCGAGGACGATAATTTCGGGGCGACGCTCGCCAATAAGCTCCGCAAAGTCGTAGAAGAGACCGGACTGCTTTCCTTTAAGTCCAGTTCGAGGTCCCATTCTGGCGAGGCTGACGTCTTGGCAAGGGAAGCCGCCCGCCCAGATTTCCGCTTCGGGGATGTCATCACCAATCACCTTCGTAATGTCGTCTGCCCGAGGAATGTCGGGCCAGTGTTTGGCTAGAATGTCGAGGCAGAAAGGCTTCTTCTCGCACTGCCAGACAGTCTTAATGCTGTTGGTGCGTTCAAAACCCAGATCGAATCCGCCTATACCGGCGAAGAAGCTGGCGACTCGATATGGTCTCGGCCCACTGACCGCGCCGTTGCCTTCAGCACTGTTGCGACGTCCCATTGACGACGGGCTCCTTCCGACCCTGACGGGATCCAACCTCGACTACGAACACGTGTTCGACGCCACTGAGGGTAGGCGACACCGGGGACATCTTTTAAGCAGTACCGTACGGGTTGTGTCCGGCGGACCCGAGGATGACGCGCCGGGACCTAACGCAGGTCCGGCGAGTACAACACCGTCACTGGAGCGGTCCCGGAACATGGCGGCCATTCGGCGGACGGATACACGGCCCGAGCTTCTTCTACGCAGCGCCCTTCACGCTCGCGGGCTTCGGTTCCGGAAGGACTACCCCGTACGGGCCGAGGGCCGCATCATAAGGCCGGACATTGCGTTCACACGTAAAGGACTGGCGGTGTTTCTCGACGGCTGCTTTTGGCATGGGTGCCCAGAACATGGACGCCCACCGAAGTCCAACAACTCGTACTGGCTGCCGAAGCTGGCCAAGAATGCGCAGAGGGATCGCGAGCAGACGAGGATTCTGACCGACGCGGGCTGGACCGTCATCCGCGTCTGGGAGCACGTTGCGGTCGAGGACGCCGTCTCGGCTGTGCGGGAGGCATTGCGCGGGGTCGGCGCCGAATGACCATCTACCCGTGTAGCGGTATTACGTTGCCGTAGCGCGGCGTCTGCGCCAGGGCCGCTAGCGCGCCGAGCGCCGCCATGTTGCCCGTATGGTCGTCGGTTTTGATCAGGTGCGCGTAGAGCCGCATCGTCAGGCTGGCGTCCTTATGTCCGACACCATCAGCGGCAGCGGCGGGCGGCCCTGTCACCTGAGTTCTTCAGCCCGTACGCTGGCGGCGAAGCCGCGAACCGGCCGGTGCTTTTACATGAGACGCACGCTGTCGCCGCTGGTTTGGCAGACGTGGGCGTGACTCAGCAGTCGACGGTGGCGGTGGCCAGGGTTTTGGGCATCAGCTCGTCAAATCCGGCCGGATGAAGGTTGCTGGACAATGCGATCGAGCGTTTCTCGTAGGCGGCGTCGACGAGGCGGTAGAGGCCTTCGGCGGCGTCGGCGCCGACGGCTAACAGCCCAATGTCATCAACGCAGATGAGATCGGCGCGCAGGATGCGGCCGATGGCCTTGGTGGCGGTGTCGTCGGCGCGGTGGCGGCGCACCAGGGCCCCGAGAGCTTCGCGGCTAAAACCACGCCACGTGCAGCCCGGAAACCATCGGCCGATGACGCTGCCAGCAGCGTTAACACGAAAGCCATTGCGGCTCAATGGCTCCGGCATGTTGTTCAATCCTTCTTCAGGCGTGTTGTCTTCCGGCGCCGTCGCCGCCTTTGAAATTCCGTGCCGTTCAGGTGTGCCCCTCGGGCGCGCGGACGGCACGGCGTTACTCGGCGCCGACCGTGAGCTGTGGACCCGGGCCGGAGACGCCTCAGCGGTTATCACGAACGCCGCCGCGGAATGGTTCGGTCGCGGCACTGACCAGGACTGCGCGGCGCAGAAGCGAGGTTAGCGAAAGGGTTTGAAACGCGCGCCCTTAGCGGACGTAGATTTCCCCGCCGGCGGGATATCCGCCGCCCCGGGTGGTGATGTGGACGTGGTCGTAGTGGCCGTAACCGGAGCCTGCTGGCCCATTGGGGGTGTAGTAGGTGCCGCGCCAGATGGCATCTTGCAACGCGAATCGAGTCGCGTTCTTCAGCGCGAACGCGACGATCTCATTTCCGAGCGCGATGCCTTGAGCGCTACTGGGGTTGGGGATCATGATGTCCAACGCCAAACCCTGCGGATGCCAAGGCTTCGAGTCCGGCCGAACGCCGCCGATGCTCTTGATCTCAGGGAACGCCGCGCTGAGACTGCGTTCGGCCAAAATCGTCTTGACCTGTAGACCGCGCTCCGAAGCGACACCCGCGGGCAGCACGCGAGGGGCATCTCGATTGACGACCCGCCATCGTGATGCCCTGGACGCCGACGCCATCTCGCCGCTGCCGACGCTCACGCTCGACCACGCCCACGACGGTGGGGCCGGGGCGACCGGGGTGACCTCTATGCGGCACGGCGCGGCACCGCCAACGTCCGGATTGGCCTCGGCTCGGGTGGCGGCGGCGTCGGCGCTTCCGGCGACCACAAAGAAGACGGCAGCCGGGGCGACCACTGCAGCCACCATCGCCGGTGACCTTCGTCGGCTGCTGGCCAATCGGTGTCGCGCCACGACGACACCTTACGAGCAAATCTAGGGATTGTCACGAAATCGTAACTATCCACCTCTGACGGCTTGTTTCCGTCGAGCCTCAGATGGGCCGGCTACTGGGTTCTCGCTACAGACGGCTCGCCGCGAAATCCGCGCCTTGGGCCGTCATGCCGTTTACCGCGTACTCGGCGTGCGCAACGTTCGGCACCCCGCCGGCGTCGCCATCGCAGATGGTATCACCGGGAGCGCACAAGTCGTCGGTCTTGGGTGCATATAGCGGGCCGATGACGATCGCCGGTGCGCCGTAGTTTTGCAGCCACTGATTTGACGGCTTCCCGAACAGGGTGACCGCGGCGACGTGGTTAGCCACCGACGGTGGCATCGGCTTGGGCAGGAACTGGACATATTCGGCCGGTATCTCCGCCGGGATGGAAGCCGACGTCACGAAACCGGCCACCGCTGCGCCCTGAGAGTATCCGCCGAGCACGATCCGGGTGTTGGGGCAGTTCGCCGCGGTTGCCTCGATATGGTTACCCGCATCTTTGATCCCCTCGACGACACTTTGCGCAAACGCGATGCGGTCGGAGAAGTTGCTGCTGGCATCGTAGTTAACCGGGTACACGCCGAGCGACTTGGGGCCGATTGCCGTGCGCAGTGCGTCGATGAATGACTGTCCCACCCCGCCGACACCGGGCGGCTCACCGGTGCCGCGGGCGAAGACTGCCTCGACGTCGGGGCACGGTTGCGCCGCCGCGATGGGGAGGGGTCCGCTCAGCAATCCGAAGGTGGCGGACAACGCGGCAACAATGACGCGAGCAGTTTGACGTGGGCGCATGGTCAACATTGTTGCGCTGTCCCCCCAGGGGGTCGGGTTTTTCCATTCGCTTCAGTCGCGAAAGGCAGGTGCTACGGCGTTTCCGTTGCGTCGTCCAGGACACTGGCGGCGATGCCGTACGGCAGGAAGCGGACTTTGCGGGTGGCATCGGTGTTGTTCTGGTTGGCCCGCAGCGCGTCAAGTTCGGTGGCGTACACCTCTTCGACCCGTGCACCGCCGTCAGTGCTCACGGTGTAAATGACCCAGACGCCGCGCCCGGCCTCACCGGCAGTTTCCGGCCTCGTCCGCAAGCGTCGGGCCAGGTCGTCGAGAAGCCCGGACCGCCCGGCGCGGTCGCCCGGCACGGTGAAAAACCGGCTGATCCCGTCGAATGCCTCGCGTAGTCCCTCGCTGGCATCGCGGAACACCCGATCAAAGTCGTCGGGATCGAATCCGAATCGACCGTTGTCGTCCATTGCGGCCTCCTGGCAGCTCACACGGATACACCCCAGTGTGCGCATAACGGGCCGCCTGCGCCATCGGCGCCCCCAGCGACCGCTCAGTGCTACGGCCCCGGCGGTGGTGGGGGCGGCGGAAGGTCGATCGGAATCGGGACGGTGACGAACGGCAGGTGCAGGTACACCACCATCGGCGGCGGTGCGGGAGCGGCCGGCGGCGGCGGCGGTGCGGGAGCGGCCGGCGGCGGCGGCGGTGCGGGAGCGGCCGGCGGCGGCGCGTAGACGGGTGCTTGCCGACTCGGCACCTGACGGACAGGAGCCGGGTTCACGACGCTTTGCGGTAGCTGATTCAGCACAGGGGCCGGTGCCGTGACGGGTTGCGGAGGAGGTGGAGGCGCAGCGGCCGACGACGGCGGCGCCAGTGCTGGCGCGGACGCTTTCGGTGCCGGTCCGGCTACCACAGGCGCGGGCCCGGGGGGCGTCACGTGTTCTGTCGGATGGACGTTCCCGACGTGGCTGGCACTGTGATTCGTCGCCGGACCGCCGTCAGCCCCCAGCGACACCAACAGCGCCACAAGGCCAATCAGAAGCACCGCCGCGAGCCCACTACCCGCCGGCAGGAACGGCCGGCGGGGACGAAGGTCGTCGTCCTCGTCCGCCAAGGCGCTGTAGGCGAGAGCGCCGTTGCCCAATCCGGCATTCGCGGAAACGTCGCGGTATGCGGCTACGAGCGGGTTCACCTCGCCGGTGCCGGGATCCTGCGCGTAGGCCAACGCAGCGGTCGACGACGCGAACAACGGTGCATTTGCTGAGGCCAGCGCCGCGCCGCGGGCGAGCGCCAGGTCCGGTTCTTCAGATGCGCTCAGCGGGATGGAAACCAGCGCCTCCAATCGCCGCACGATGGCGACGATGTCGACGCCGCAACCAACAACGAACACACCGTCGACACGCGACTGCCGCCCGTCGAGCGCAGCGACCATCGCGGCCAGCACGGCAATCTCCTCAGCGCTGTGCCCAGCGCAGCGCAGATGCCGTCGGTGCAAATCGACGATGGAACCGTCGGCGGTTTCGACAACGGCCAACATTGCACTTTCCGCCTCGATGAACAGCAGCGCGGTGTACTCGTAACCCATTGCCTGGCCGACTGTCTGGGCCAGCGCCGCCGCCGCGAGCAGGGGTGAGACCAGCATGACGCCGCAGATCTGGCGGGCGGCGAGCTCGTCCCGCAACGCACCTACATCGGTTGGCTCGGTCCAGGTCACACCGGTCGACATCAACCGGTAGCCACCGTCGGCGGCGCCTTCTCGGGTGCCGAGGACAGCGGCGACCACCTGAGCGGGTGCGCTCGTTGCCGAGCCGTCCGCGACCGCGACGTCGAACTCGTCTGCTTCGACGGTCACGCCGTCGGCGTTTTCGCCTTGCACCAGCACCATGCGGACGACCGTAGGTGCCATCGACACACCTAGAACGATGTCCACGACTTCTCCAATGTCCTCCGCTAGCAACAGTCGGGCGAAGAATGCACCGCGCGACGCGGCGTTACTTGTCCGCCAATCCGGCGTTGCTAGCTTACGCGTCGGACGTCACGAGGATCGCGCTTGCGAAACGGCCCCGGGAGTCAGAACCCAGGGCTTCCGTACGGATACTGCGGCTGATACGGGCTCTGCGGCTGATACGGGCTCTGCGGCTGATACGGGCTCTGCGGCTGATACGGGCTCGGCGGCTGATACGGGCTCGGCGGCTGGCTCGCGCCGCCCTGTCCCGCCGGCACCTGAACCGGTATCGGGACCGGCACGAACGGGAGCTTCAAATACGTCGTCGTCATCACTTCCGACGGTGAGGTACTCGTCGTCGTGCTTGTCGTCGGCGGTGTCGTCGTCGTGGTCGGGGTGGTGGTGGTCGTCGTCGGGGTAGTGCTCGTCGGCTGTTGCGTGGTGCTCGGCGGGGGCTGATAAGTCGTCGTCACCGGTGGCGGCGGCGGAGGCGGCGGCGCCTCGCTGGTGACTGGCGGCGCGACAGTGGCCGACGGCGCGGGACTCGGAGGCGGTGGCGGCAGCGGACTCGGCGACGGCAACTTGGAGCTCGGTAGCGCCGGCCGCGGCGCAGCCGAGGTGCTGGGGGGTGCGGGGGCCGGCGCGTGGCTGGTGGAGCTTGTCAGCGTAAAAGCGACGCCGCCGATGGCCACCATCGATGCCAAAGCGGCGACACCCAAAAACAGTTGCGGCAGCCGATTTCGGCGCGACGGCGCCTTCGGCGGGTCAAACTTCGGCAGTTGCAGCAGCTGAGACGGTGTAGCGCGGGCGTCATCGTCATAAGGCTCACCGGTGTAGACGACCGGCTCGTTGACCGAATCGTCAACCTCGGACCAGGCCAACTGGTGAAGCGCCTGCGACGGGTCCTCGAGAAACGCCGCGCCGGTGGGTGTCCCGAACCCGCCGGTGGAGCCGCAGAAGGTGTCGGTCGATGCGGTGAATCCGCCGGTGAACGCTGCGAAGCCGGCCGTAGACGCGCCCACCATCGCGGCCATCGTCGTCGATTCAGGCTCGTCTTCTTGCCGCTCGATCGGCTGCCGCGTTGAGAGCATCACCGCGCCGACCGCCATCGCGAGCCCGGGCTGAACAGCGGTGAACACCGCCGTCTCGGCATGCGCTGAAAGACGCTGAGCGATAAATGGAGTCTTGGCGAGACCGCCGGCCATCGCCACCGCAGCGAGGTCTCTGCAACGAATATTGCTGCGCTGCAACATATCGTCGAACGCCGAGAGCACGCCACTCAACCGACCTTCGATCAGGGTCTCCAGTTCGGCTCGCGTCACCTCAACGGTGGCACGCTGCCCGGACTGCTCCACGACTAGCTCCGTCACCGTCTCGTCGGACAGCCGTTCCTTGGCCAGCCGGCATTCTTCGCGCAGATTGCCGAACTGCCCTATCACGCCGGTGCTGGCAGGGTCGGCGCCATCGGCGTGACCGATATTGTCCAACAGATGAATCAGTAACGCTTGATCAATGAGGTCGCCGGAGAATTCCGGGTAACGCAGCGTGTCGGCAATCGGGGTAAAGCCTGAAGCTGCGTCGGCCAGCGTGATGCTGGTACCGGCACCGCCGAAATCCAGGAGCGCCACCACACCACTGCCAGGCAGCCGGCCATCGGAATTCAACGCCGTCAATGCGGTAATGGAATCTGAAACCAGCCGCGGCGACATGGTGCCACGAACAAAGCCGGCGTGCGTGCACAACGCGTGTTGTAGCCCGTGTAAGGCTTGCGGTTCCCAGTGCGCGGGAACGGCAATCGTTATGTTGGACGTCGACGCATCGCCACCGGTCGCGGCGATCAACGCATCGAGCGCCTCCACCAGCAACAGCGCCGGGTCATGGGTCGATCCGTCGGCAGACACCAGCGCGCCCGAGCCACCGACGCTTTCGACGAAACCGGTCATCAACGTGCCGGTATGTGCAGCATTCGGCTCATCCATCGGCACGCCGAGTTCCGGGGCGCGGTCAGGAAAAAGGGTCAACACGGCGCGGCGCGAAACGGGGGGCTTCCCGCTGCGGACCGCAACCAGATTGGTGGTCCCGATCGATAACCCCAATGGGTCATACATAAAGCGAATACCTTCGTCGATAGCGGTCGCTGGCCGGCTTAACCATAACCGTGGGCACGCTACGACGATCGGCCACAATCTGATCGGTATGCGCTCGATGCGGTTGTGTCACCGAAGTGATACGGCCACGGTCTTGACAGATCCGGTTGGCTTCACACCACGGTGAGCGGCAACGATTTTCTCGGTTGGAATTGAAACGTCGACCCGCCGCTGACCTTGGCAATCGACACCTCGGGTAGCTTCGTTGTCGCCGTGTCGGTTTCGGATAGCTCGACGGCCCAGTCTGTGCTGTTCTCGTTGACCGTTGCCTCGATATGCGGGTCGACCGCGGTGGCCATCGCCTGCAACGGCTGCGTCGACTTTGGCGAGCACAACGAGATCCACGCGGCATCGTCGTGGGCCGGTGACCGGTGAACGCGTAGTTGGCCCGATATCTCGGCGTCGACGTAGCCGAGCGGGTTAAACAGCGGGTGCATCTCGAAAACCGGTAGCACGCCTTCGATCCCACCAGGTAATAACAGCGCTCGGTGGATGCGCTGCGCGCCCAGCCCGGCTAAGCCGATCAACTGGCGGGTTCCCACCGAGGTGGCCAGTGCGGTATCCGAGCCCGCGGGCGCTCGCACTGCGACCACGAACGACAAGTACAGCAAGTGCATCTGCAGGCACACCTCATCGGCCATCCGCACCAGCGCCGAGTGGGAGAACGCGCCGAAGTCGAGTTCAACTTCATGCTGATCGGTGCCGGGTTCTACCGCGACCGTTATCGCCGCACCGCCGACGGATGGCGGATCAGCGTGACGGGATATGACCGGACCTATGAGGCGGCGATGTCGTTGGCGAACCTCGACTTCAAGCTGACGCCCGGTCGCGCTCTGGCCTGAATCCTGTTGCGGCTGTCACTTATCGAGTGATCGCGATGACGGCGCCAGGTTTTAGCCACTGGATGATTTGCACCAGCGTGGCGTCGTCGATCGCCACGCAACCCTCGGTCGGGCCACCGTCGGTGGTGTGGAAGAAAAACGCAGCGCCTTTGCCTGGCTCGCGGTTTGGGTTGACGCCCATCACCACGGCATGTTTGTACTGCGGAATTTCGAGGTTTTCACTCGCTGCGGTATCGAACGGGCACTGAGCTTTCTGGCAGACCTGCATGGTGTTGAAGGTCCGGCTGTTGTCGTCGCCGCTCCACCAGTGGTTGGAGTCGACCTGCACGTACTTCAGTCCGCCACCGGGATTGGGCGCGGTCCCGAATGCGAACGGCAAGGAGTAGACCCCCATCGGGGTAGCCGGATATCCGCTTTTGGCTTGCGGCGCAAGGCCTGCCGATCCGACGTGGGCGGGTATGCCGGCCGCGACCGGCCGCCAGCCGGCGGGACCGCGTTGGTAGACATCCAACTTCGCGTTCGAACCGCCAACGCCGACAACGGAAACCACCTGGGTCGCATTACCGATTGAAGGGGCAAACCAGGGTGCGCCGACTGCACCACCCGTTGGAGCTGCGGCAAGGGTGACAAAGGCAGTGCACACCGTAGCGCACAGCGAACCCAGCAGTCGGCGCACCGTTTCATGGTCGACGCCGAGCGACCCTTACGTCAAGTAAAGGTTTAGCGTCGATCCGATCACCGCACGGGCGCGGCCCGACGCTGGCCACCTGTCGTTGCAGGCTGTGGCTATATGTTCATATGCGTCGCGCACAGGATCCCCGGGTATAGAGAGCAGTGGATGTCACCGACAGATCGCACTCCCACGCCGCCGGACGACGGCAACACGACCAAGCTCGCCGTGCCGAGCGGCGTCGGTGTGCCGCCACTGACGGTTTGGCTCGGATCGGCGATGTACACGTTTCCTGCCGATCGGGACGTCGTCGTGGGTCGCGACCGCGAGTGCGACATCTGTTTTCACGACGTGAATCCGGACGACCTGACGCTGATATCGCGAGTGCATGCGATTCTGCGGTTCGACCGCAATCAGTGGGTTGTCGTCGACAAAAGCCAAAACGGCGTCTACGTCGAGGGTTCGCCCGCCACCGTGGTGCCCATCCGCGACCGCCTGAGCATCACACTGGGCAGCCCGCGCGGGCCCCAGTTGACATTCCGGGTCGCCAAGTCGCCGATATTGCCGGGGCCCCGCAATCCGCGCAGGCTCGACCGGACGCCGGACCACCCCGCGGATGCCGGCGCGAAGACGACCGCATTTCGGCCAGTGACGCCGCCGCCCAGCACGCGGCCCCCGGTTCGTCCGACGGGAGCGCAACCTAGCCGACCGGTTGCGCCGCGGACTACAGGAGCGTCGGATTTGGTGACGGTCGGTCGCGCCAAGACCAACTCCGTCGTCGTCGAAGACGCGCTGGCCTCCCGTGTGCACGCAGTGTTGGTATCCACTCCGGCCGGTCTGGAAATTAGCGACAACAACAGCAGCAACGGCACTTTCGTCAACGGCTCACAGATCACGCGGGCGCTGCTGCGTGACGGCGATGTCGTCACCATCGGCAATACCGACCTGCTTGCGACCGGCAAGACCCTGGTGCCGCAGCCGGCGGGGGCCCGCACCAGCGGGCTCACTGCTCACGGGTTGGCGCTGACCGTTGACGGGCGCCAGCTGCTGCAGGATGTGTCGTTCACCGCCAAGCCGGGGACGTTGACCGCGGTGATCGGCCCGTCCGGCGCCGGAAAATCCACGCTGGTCAAGCTGATTGGTGGGGCGATGCCGCGCAGTGCCGGTGTGGTTGCTTTCGACGGCCACGACGTGCACGCCGAGTACGCGTCGATGCGCTCGCGAATCGGGATGGTGCCCCAGGACGATGTCGTGCACCGCCAGCTCACCGTCGAGCAGGCGCTCAGTTACGCCGCCGAACTGCGATTGCCACCCGACACGTCGACCGACGACCGCCGGCAGGTGGTCGAGCTCGTGCTCGATGAGCTGGAGTTGACGCCGCACAAGAAGACTCGCGTCGACAAGCTGTCCGGCGGGCAGCGCAAGCGTGCGTCGGTGGCCATGGAACTGCTGACCGGGCCGTCGCTGCTGATCCTCGACGAGCCGACCTCGGGGCTCGACCCCGCGTTGGACCGCCAGGTGATGACGATGCTGCGCCGGCTTGCTGACGCCGGCCGCGTGATCATCGTCGTCACGCATTCGCTGACCTATGTGAACATGTGCGACCAGCTGCTGCTGCTGGCGCCGGGCGGCAAGACCGCCTTCGCTGACCCGCCGTCGCAGATCGGCGCGGCGATGGGCAGCACCGACTGGGCCGACATCTTCGCTCGGGTCAGCACCGATCCCGAGGGTGCGCACCAAGCGTTTCTGGCAGGCCATCCCGCTGGTCCGCGACGGCTATCGCCGACTGCCGGCGCGGCGCCGCTGGGAAAACCGCCGCAGACCAGCCGATGGCGTCAGGTAGCGACGGTGGCTCGTCGTCAAGCCCGGCTGGTCACCGCCGATCGCGGCTACTTCGCCTTCCTGGCGCTGCTGCCGTTTGTGCTCGGCGTGCTGTCGCTGGCGGTGCCCGGCAATACCGGCCTGGGGACCGCCAATCCCGCGCAGCCCGAGGAGCCCTTCGACATCCTGGTTTTGCTGAACATCGGCGCAGTGTTTATGGGGACCGCGTTGACCGTGCGCGATCTGGTCGGCGAGCGGATGATTTTCCAGCGCGAGCGGGCGGTGGGTTTATCGGCGTCGGCTTACTTGACCGCCAAAGTCCTTGTGTTTAGCGCCGCAGCGCTCATCGACACCGCGGTGATGGTGGCGATCATGACGGTCGGCAAAGGGGAGCCGTCCCACGGCGGGGTGCTGTTGGGTCATAACGTTTTGCTCGGCGTCGTCGAGTTGTATCTGACCCTGGCGCTGACGGCCATCGCCTCGGCGATGGTGGGGCTGGCGCTGTCGTCGCTGGCCCGCTCCACCGAGCAGGTGCTGCCGATGCTCGTGGTGACCATCATGGTGTCCATGGTGTTGGCGGGTGGGCTGATTCCGGTGACCGGGCGGCTGCTGCTGGACCAGATTTCATGGGCGGTGCCAGCGCGCTGGGGTTTCGCCGCCGCGGCGTCGACCGTCGACCTGAACAACATCGAAGCGGCCCTGCCGTCCGACCGGTTGTGGCGTCACGTCCGCAGCGCGTGGCTGCTCGACATGGGCATGCTTGTCGTGTTGGCCGCCGTGTTCACCGGAATCGTCCGCTTTCGGTTGCGTTTGCGGGCGCGAAGTTGAGGTCCTGCGGGCGAAGGTGAATTGACCGCTCTGCCAGTCGTAGTAGCGTTTGCGGCAGGTCAAGGAAGGGTTAGCGATGTTCGTCAACACCGCCCAGTTGCATTCCGGCGCGGCTCAGTCATTCCGTGCAAGCGAGCATGCCCAGGACGGAGCGAGTCACTTGTCGGCGGCGGCGCCGGTAGCCGGGATGTTCGGCAGCTTCGCTGACGCCGAGGCGTTTCACGACGCGGTCAGCTCAGCGCACGCCCACCACGTCAAAACCTGCAGAACTAAAGCCGACCCAGAAATGCAGCCGGTGGTGGAGGCCAATACTGAGGCGGCCGACACGATCCGGCAGATATGCAAATGACTGTCCCGGGCTATCCGCCCGGTAAATGGTCTGCGCTGCTCGTCGGCGCACAGTGGGTCAGGATCACCTCAGTGAGCGCGCTTGATAACGCAATTCTCAATCGCGGGGCCATCCAAACGAGCTTCACCCAGCTTCATGACACGCTGCAAAGCGCTGTCGCTATGACACTTTCCGACCAAGAGGGAATGACCGCCCAGGCCATTCGAGATACGTTCAGTCAGGGTGCAGACCAGGCTGCAGACATCGCCAGAAACAATGGCGTCTATGAAACAGCCTTGGGAACCGCTCGCGACAGCGTCATGCAGCTTCGGGACGAATTGACAGGCATCGCCGAAAGGGGAAACAAAAATATCGATGATATTTTGAAATCCCAAGACAACTTCGACAAAGTCGGTAAGCTTGTCGCGGAGATCGCTGATCGTCAGCGTGAGGCTAACACGGTGGCACAAAAGTGCCCGGGCAATATCTACTCGGCTGGGCAGCAAGTTCTTGATGCGCAGGGCACAGGCCAGTCCTTTCTTGGGTTGGCGAACGAAAAAGGCATCAATGTCGGCCCGCAGCCTGACGAAAAGGCTATTGAGGGACAAGCACGAGAGCAGCTCGGCGAGTCCGGCGCGGCTGACGGCCTTGTCGGAGATGCCGGAGATGCCGGAGCCGGCCAAGGCGCCCAAGCGCCCGCCGCAGCCGGCACACCCGGCAGCACAATAGGCACTGCCGGGGCCGACCCAGGAACCCCGGCACCTAACGCAGCTCCCGCCGCAGCAGGCGGACCAGTTGCGGCTGCCGGAGGTGGCCGAGGAGCCCTGGGCCCTGGCTCACCTGGCAGCCCGGTAGCCAATGCATCCCACAGCGGGTCGCCGGCACGCCCAGCCCCCGCCCCAGCTCCTACCAACTCAGTAGCAAACGCAACCCACAGCGGGTCGACGGCCCCCGCCCTGCCCGCGGGACTGGGAACTGGTGGCGCAGGACCCGGACCCGGATTTGGCGCACCACCGGCGGTGTCTGCCGCGCCACCGTCGATGGGCAACATGCCGTCGGTGCCAATGACAGGCATGCCGACGGGTTTCGGGGCGCCGACTAACGCCGCGACAGGCACGGCGCCGCCAGGTATGGGCGCTGGCGCGCCGACGGGTGCCCCGATGTCACCCGGAGCGCCCGGTCTGCCTGCAGGGCCGGTGCAAGCGATGACGTCGCAGGCGCCGCCAACTCCGCCGACTGCGCCGACGTTTCCGGCAGCCGCGACGGGAACCCCAATCACCGTAGGGGACGTGCCTCCTCCGACGCAGCAAATGGTGGCCCCGACATCGACGCCGTCGGCGCCAATCGTGCCCTCGGCGCCATCGGCTACGCCGATAAGCGGATCACCACCGCCGCCGCCCACGTCGGGTTCGGCGCCAGTACACCCCTCGGCGCGCGGGGCGCCCGGCGTCGGTCAGCCCGCCGCGATGGTGCGCCAACCGGCGATGTCAACGCTGGCTCAGTCGCCACCCGGCGTTGGAACCCAAAGCGTCCTGGCCACGGCCGGTGGCGCCACGGCCGGGGCGATGTCGGCCGATGCGACAGCACAGACCCGGCTTCAGCGCCTGGTCGCAGTGGCGGCCAGCCAACAGCCGCGCCTGGCGTGGGCGGTCGGCGAGCGCCCAGACGACACCACCGTCTTGGTGACCGATTTAGCCAGCGGGTGGATTCCGCCCGGCATCGAAATCCCAGCTGCCGTCACATTTCTCGAACCCGCACGCCGACGCGGTGATCTCGAAACGCTGCTGGGCGAGGTGAAGCTGGCCACCGCGATTGAACCGGGGCGCTACCGCCCCGAGTCCGACGTCGATGAGCCGGTGCCAACATCGCCGCGGCCACGACGCGCGCCCGAAGTCGAAGAGCTGAGTTGGGAGTTGAGCCAGGCCACGCACTGGCGCGACGGGTTACCGAGGCTCGCGCACACCCCGGCCAGAGCCGCCGCGAGGGGCGCCGGGGTGCTCGAATCCGAAGCCGAGCAGCTGCACAACGAACTGACCAAGCTCGCCGACCGCGTGCTGGATCGCTATCCCGACGATGTCGATCCAGCCGACATAGGCAACTGGCAGCTGCTGGCCGCCATCGAAGCCCTGGTGAACAAGGACAAGGCCGTCGCCAATTACCACCTTGCCTGGTTTATCGCCTGTAACACCGCCGCCGCGGAAGGTGTTGTGCGATGAGCGATTTCGATCTCGCCTACTTACGAGTCGCTGCGGCTGTCGACCGTCGACGACTACCGCCCCGGCGATTCCGTTTACGAATTTGTTTCCGCCCGTACGCTCGACACCACGGTTCGGCCGTACTAAACACATCGCAAGGAACGCCATGGATCCAAAACTGGTAGCGATAATCGAAGATTACGCGCGCACACATGGGTTGAATTTGCCGCCGCACCAGATCGTGTCCGACATGGTGGCTTCCGGCCCTTCAGGGGTCGAGCAACTGCTGGCCCTGCTGGGCGTAACCATCAATGCCGGTGATCCCTTGGACAACTCCCAGGCGGAGGGCGGGTACACCAAGCGTGAAACTGGGCTCAGCGGCGCAATGACGCAATTCCCCGCTAATGAAGAGAGTTCGGCCGCGCAGATGGCCGGTGTGGGCGGCAAAGACCCGATGTCAGAGTTGAGCAGTCTTACCCAAGCGGCAACGGGGACCGGCCAGAGCCTGAGTGGTCTCCTGCAACCGTTTACGCAATTCGGGCAACAGATTCCGCAGCAAGGTATGCAGGCCATGCAGGCGGCCATGGGCGCGTTCCAGCACGGTGCGGGAACTGGCGCGGGGGCCGCCGGAGGAATACCCGGCGAGCTGGCCGGCGCGGGCGGCCGACTGGGTGGGGACGCCGCCGAATTGGCCGGCGCCGCCGGGGGTGCGGGCGGCGGCTTGGCTGGCACTGCTCCGGCCGCACAGCTCGGGCCACCGCCGACTCCGTCAGCCAGCACCGTGCCCGCGTCGTCGGCCACCTCGCCGCCGGTGCCTGCGGCCCCACCGGATTCGGCAGGTGGGGCTCGGGGGGGAATGGCCGGCATGCCGATGGTGCCTCCGGGTGCGATGGCCGGTGCCAGCGGGTCGGGAAGCGACAGCAAACCCGACACCAAACGCGTTGTGGCGCCGTCGGTGAAGAACGGCGCCCCGGTGCAAGGACGGATCGTCGCTCCACCGACTACGCTGGAGGTGGTGAAGCGAGTGGCGGGCAAGCCCGTCGCGTCACGGCGAATACTTTCCCCTGAGCAGAATCCCGACGACGAAGACCCAGGACTCCCGACATAGTGGGATCGTTTATGTGGTGTCGTGACCTTTGACGCTGTATTTGATCTTGAGGTCGGTGCCGGGGTAGCGGATCTCGGTGGCGGTGAAGAGCCGCCAAGGACGCGCTGACCAAGGTGCGCCGCCGGGTCACCTGGGACCTGCGGAATCGCCGCTGGCCGCAAACTCGACCCGGAGTGGGCCAACCGGCGCCGCCTGCTGCGGGCACGGGAACGCCTGTCGGACAAGAGTTTCGCCAAGATGCGGAACGCGATCGTCGCCGAGGACGATACCGGCCAGATCCTGTCAGCGTGGATCGCCAAGGAAGAACTGCGCACCCTGTGCTGTCCACCGTGCGGGTCGGCGGCGATCCGCACCTGAGCCGCCACCGGCTGCTGACGACTCCGAGACCGCGACCTGGTGGTCGTCGCGCAACCGCTGAGCGATCGTCGCGACCGTGACCTCGGCGTCCAGCCAGCCCTTAATCCGGTCGTGGTGCGGCTCGATCAGCGGCCACGTCGATGCCCGCGCACCTGGATCATCCAGTCCGGGAAACCATTCCGCGATTCGCTGCGCCCACTGCTCGGCGGTCAGCGGTTCACCGCCCGAGTCGACGCCCTCCGCGATCGCTGGCGCCAGATACTTGCGGATCGTCTTGCGATCCATCCCCAACGACTCGCCCAGCTGCACCTGCCAGCGGCCCGCCAGCCAATGCATGCACAACTCGATCAGATCGAACATCTCGATACCTCTCCTCGCCATCACTTTCGTCCGCCGTACTCCGACGGATTCACAGCGAACATGTGTACGAGGCCCACACCCGGCAGACACGCCGCCCGGGATGGGGAATTACCTGACAGCCACGGTGGGGAATTCCGTGACGGACAACCCCTCAAAACTGGGGAATTATCTGAGCGCTGACATTCGCGGCCGCCTCAACCTACGCATCAGCCCGCCAGCACTACCGCCAACGGCGCGAACACGGCGACCGCCACGCCGCCGCCAACCGCCACCTGTTCAACAAACTCCTTGGACAACTCCAGCGCTGCCTGCAAGAAGGCCAGCTATTCGACGGCGCCAAGGCATTTTCCATGCCGCTACGTGAGGAGGCGTAGACGTCAGCCGGATCCAGAATGACGATGCGAACACAATCTGATCACCCGCCGCCGCGAATACCTCTGAGCCGCTTGCAATGCCGCGCGCGGTGGCACATCAAAACATGGACAACAAATACGAGGACTGATCAATAATCCCCGTCAAAAACTGGTCGCTCATGACCTGTAAATCCGGCGCGGTCACTCCAAATTCAGCCGCACTCAGGCCAGTGCCGTCTGTGATCGCAGAAACCAACGCAGTGTTGGCGCTGAGCAAACCTTCGCTCGCTTGAAGCCAGCTCTGATCAAGATCGGTGAACAACGGGGTGAGGAGGTTCGCGACCTCTCCGTTGTCGTAGGACAGGATGCTAGTCTCCGCCACGCCTACCCCCGTCAAGGCGTTCACGTCGATGCTGCCCGTGTCAGCGACGTTCACTTGATACAGCACGAGATTGGGCAGGTCGGTGGCGGGAACACCATCAAACACTTGCTCCGCGCCGGTGAAGTTGGTGGCCGCTTGACCCAACAAGTCGGCAATGCTGCCGTCATCGGCCCTGGCGTCGGGCGCAGCACCTGTCCCAATCACTGCGGCAGCGGCAATGGCCCCGCCAGCTAAAGCAATACCGGCGACCCACCGGCGGGTTCCGTGTGAAGAGCTGAGCTTACTGGTCACTGACACTCCTATTTGTGTGCCGCCGTCGAACCGAGGATCGCGCCTGGTTGCTGAGATTTCCCTTAGCTTGGGCTGAGGCCGCCAGAAGTCTATCTTTCCAGCCCGTGCCATCGACCGGGGTGTTAGCACTTACAGCAACTCTCAAGCAAAATGGTACCCAGCTCACGGCAAGAGGCATTATCGGTGGCGTTAGCAAGTAGCTGACAAACCTCCACGGCGACGCACAGGCGACCGCCATGGTCCCTCTGCTTCTGGCCGGTCCGCCACTCGCGCCCTTCGCGCCAAAACAGCCGTGCGGTAGCCGCCCGGGCACTTCGTACGGATCGCGCGGATCGGGTCGAACGAGTCGTGATAGGTCTTGCCGGTGTACACATGATCGCGCACCGGCGTGGCGCTGTCCGGCGTAAGCAGCGCCTGCGCATGTGAGAGGCCCTCGACGTCGGCCGGCACGGCAATGCCGAGGAGGCTCAGCAGGGTGGGAAGCAAATCGACGCCGCTGAACAGATCGTCGTAAACCCTTGGTGCCACTGCAGCTTTAGTCGGCGGACGAATGATCATTGCGATACCCGTTCCGGCGTTGTACAGCGTCGATTTCGCTCGAGGAAACGCCGAGCCATGGTCGGTGAAGAAGACCACCCATGTGTTGGTGTCGAGTCCAGTGGCCGAGAGGGCATCGAGTACCCGGCCGACAGCGGCGTCGGCGGTTGAAATCGCGCCGTAGAAGTCGGCCAGATCCTGGCGGACCTCAGGGGTGTCGGGCAGGTAGTTAGGCGGATTGACGGCAGCGGCGTCGGCCGGCTGATAGCGATCCGGCAGGAAAGGCCGGTGGGTCTCGAAAAAGCCGACCGTCAACAGAACCGGTTGACGGGTGCCATGGTCATGGAGCCATTGCTCAGTCCGTTCCACCACATACTCGCAGTAGGAGTTTGACACGTCGAACTCGTCAAAACCCAGTCGCGAGGGGTAGGCCGTTTCATGCTGCATTCCGAAAAGAACAGAATGCCAGCCAGACTCGGACACGATATGCGGCAGCGTACGGACATCCGAGCGGTATTCCCAGCCGTGGTGCGCTAGGCCGATCAGTCCGTTGCTCTGTGGATAGCGCCCGGTGAACAGCGATCCCCGCGAAGGCGAACACAGCGGGGCGGTGGCGTGCGCTCTGGTGAACAGGATGCCCTCGCCGGCCAGTTGGTCCAGTCGCGGGCTCGAAACATCGGTGTGACCGTAAACGCCGAGATACCGGCCCAGATCATGCCAATGAACCAGCAAGACATTGTCACGGCGCTGGTTTGTTGCCTCGTGGTCGCCGATTACTGTCACCTCCTCGGCTTGGCGGACTTCGTCGAGGTTATCGGCAGCAGTGCTGTCGTGGTTACGGCGGGGCCAGCCGACGACACCCTCCCGCTAGCGACTTACCAATGTGGGGGCGGATATCCCCCAGGGCCGGCCGGGCCCTGTTGCGGCGGCGGCTGGCCGCATGGCCATTGCCCCCCGCCCTGAATTCCGGCGGGCGCAGCGCCTCCGGCCAACTGTGGCGCCATGCCCAACGCCATTCGGAATGCCGGGATCAACATGAGACCACCGGCAGCCGCGATCACAAATCCCGCAATCAGGTCGTAGGTGATGCGACCCGTGGCGCCGAATCGGGCTTCGCAACCGATCGATAGCATCAGCATGACGATTCCTGCGCCGAGGATGAGAAATTGTCCCATCTGCCTTCTGAGGAAAAGCATTACCGCCCCGGCGGCGGCGGCGAGGCCGGCCGTGACGATCAGGAACAAGCACGTCACCAAAGCCGGTGGCACGCTGGGCAGCACATTTTCGATCTGCTGCCGGCACAGGGTGGAGTACTCGCCGCCGAACCGTTTGCAGATATCCGTTGCCCGATTGACCGCGCTGCTCAGGTTTATCCATAGCGTCAAGGTGAGGATCGCGCCGAGCAGTCCGAGCAATCCGATGGCGGCAAAAGTGACCCAGCTGATGGTCTGCTGGGAAGTTGGTGCGGCACTGGGCGCGCCGTGGCTCGCCCAGGCCAGTTGCTGACCGAAACCCGGTTGGGGATAGCCAGGGGCAGCAGGAGGCGTCGCGGCGTGGCCGGGGTAGGGCGGTTGCAGCCCGTAGCTGCCGGGAGTCGGCTGGCCCGGCTGCATGCGCTCCGGAGGATCGTTCGGCGAACTGCCCCAGTGCGGGGGGAAACCGGGCGGAGGAGTTGACACTCCGGCATCGTAACCGCGATCAGGAAGCGGTAGGCGGCGGCTGAGCGATCCGGCGGAGTTTGCGAATGGCAAGCGCATCCGCAACGTCGGTCCAGGGCGGTGAAGCGACCGAGCTGTGGGCCCATACCGACTCGGCGCCGGAGTTCGGCCACAAAGCCGGTCCGACCAGCGCTGACCTGCGCAAACTCAAGGTTCGGCTGCTCACGCTGCGCGCGATGCCGTCAAGCCGCTCATCGCGCAACTGGCGACGAGCTGACACCCGGCTCTTTGCTCCAGCCGTTCTCCGAGACGAATTCCGCGAGCGGCCGGGCCGATGCCCAGCCATCCAATTCCAGCGAGGGTCGATCCGGGAACGCGGGTACCGGGCCAACGCACAGAATCGCCACCGGTTCGGCATCCGGGGGCATGGCCAGCAAGGCCGCCAGCCTCGGCGGATCGAACAACGAGACCCACCCCATCCCCAGGCCTTCGGAGCGTGCTGCTAGCCAAAGGTTTTGGATCGCGCAGGACACCGACGCCAGATCCATCTGCGGCATGGTGCGACGGCCGAAGACGTAGCTGTCTCTGCCGTCGCACAGCGCGACCACCAGCAGTTGGGCGCAATCGAGGATGCCTTCGACCTTCAGCGCCAAAAACTCCTGCGCCCGTTGGCCCAGCGCGTCAGCGGTCAGCAGCCGCTCCTCGTCCACCAGAGCGTGGATGCGTCGTCGTAGCGACTCGTCGGTGATCCGGATGAACCGCCACGGCTGCATCAGGCCGACATTCGGCGCAGCATGCGCGGCCTGGAGCACGCGCGCCATGACTTCCTCCGGCACGGTGCTGCCGGGCACGAACCGGCGCATGTCTCGTCGTTCGGCGATCACGCGGTACACCGCTTGCCGCTCCTGCGGAGAAAACGCGTGATCGCCCACCTAGCCATCGTAGAAACCGTCGTGTACGAAGCTGCGGACCGATGCAACGTGTCTGCCAGACTGGTCCGATGAAAATTCCAGAATCACTTGAGGAATTGCCGACCACGGGGATTTCAGCTACATCGAGAATTACGCGCACCGGCCGTTACTGGATCTGCCTTGGGATATCGAAGCGAGCCCGTCTGGACATGCCGTCGCACCGCTCGTCAAGCGTCCGCGACCGGAACGCGAACTTTATGATCTGCGTACAGACCCCGCGGAGGCCGACAACCTGCTAGCCACCGACAGCACTAAGGCAGACGATGCGATCGCCGCCGATCTTGCTCTACGGCTGCATGACTGGCGGCAGCAAACCGGCGACGTCATTCCGTCGGATTTCGCCGGTAGCAGGATAGCGGCACGTTATATCGAAACGTATTTACACATCCATGAAAAGACTTTGACCAGCCGGTCGGCGATCGCCACCGACCGTGGTATCGAGGACCGGGTCAAACACGCCGAGCAATAGTTTGCGTTCAGCGCGAACGTAATCCATGTTGCTATCCCACGGTGAGGTGCAGTTAAGCTCAGCCGATGCCCGAGCGTCCGACGTCGTATCTCGTGCTCGCTTCGCAGCGCTGCGGCAGCACGTTGCTGGTCGAGTCGTTGCGCGCAACCGGCAGCGCCGGTGCGCCACAGCACCGGATAGGCAACATCAATCGGATCGCGATGTGCTCTTCGGCCAACCAGTTATGCCAGCCTTCCTGCTGTTCGCGCATTATCGTGACGACCTGGGCGATGGCGCCGGCGTGGTATTTGGCCCGTGAGTCGCGGTCGGGGTCGGGGCGGCCCCGCCACACTCGCGTCTGCACCGCCCGCCAGAACGACACCGCCTGTGACACCACGTCCGGCCGGTAAACGTGCACATACACCGGTTCGCTTCCGATCACGTCTCGAATCGCTGCCCGCAGAGTGTCACCGGTGCGATCGGGTAATCCGGCAGCGCGCTGCATTAGCAGCGGTGTCTGGTTCCACATCAGTTTGCCGCCCCAGATGCCGTTGGGTGTCCGGCCGGCGCTGCGGATGTGTTCGCGCCAGGCGGCGGACGAAGCGGTGTCCGGGGTGCCTGGCTGCAGCGGATCGAGCAGCCGCAGAATTGTCTCGTCCTCGACGCCGGCGAACCACTCTCGCGGCTGGGGCGCCACGCCGGTCGTCGGCAGGTACTGAAAGAATTCTTGTGGCGCAACCTGACCACGATCGTCGCCACGGTGCTAGAGGCCGTCGGCCAGGATCCGCGGCTGGCTCCCGTGCCGGTGCTGGAACGCCAAGCCGACCAGCGCTCCGACGAGTGGGTGGATCGCTACCGCGTCGATGCGCAGCGATTGGGATTGCCGCAGTAGCCCACACCTCACCGGCCTACCTGTGCGACGGCGAAGACCCGCCGGAACGGGAAGAACGTCGTCCCGTCGTGCCGCGGCGGACAGGCGTCGGTGAGCGGCGGGATGAGCTCCTCGCAAAACTGTTGGTACTCCTGCTCGTTGAGCCGTTCACGCACCGGAAGCAGCGCGGTGCCGCCGATCCAATCCAAGACGGATTCTCGCCGGCCAGCTGGTGGATATGGGTGGTTTCCCAGGCGTCGACGGTGCATCCGGCGTCGATCAGCAGCGCCGCATAGTGCGCCGGCGAGTCGACCACGTTCCCCACTCGAAACTGAGTGTCGCGCCGCGTCTTTGCGTATGGCGCGCGACGCGCCACCGCGCGCACCGGGGAATGCGAGGGGCTTTCGACGTTGCCCGGCATCTGAATTGCGATCCACGCTCCGGCACCCAGTTGCTGGGCCCACCGGACCATCAGCTCGTCGCGTTCGGGGAGCCAATGCAGCGCGGCGTTGCTCAGCACCACATCGGTATCGGGTTGAGGTGTCCAGCTCCTCAGGTCTCCAACCGTCGCTTCCACACCACGCTCTCGCGCGGCTGTCAGTGGGCTGCCCAGTTCGCGCTGTCGACTCCGGATTGTCTCGCCACCGCGACGTTTTATCCCGAACCGGGGGCCGCAGCATACGTCGAGGCGGCGATTGGTGACAGGACCCAAATCTTCAAAGCACACGTCCAGGTAGGTCGCTACGACCCGAATCATCCCCTGCTCGAACACGTCTGGGGAGCAATCGGAGACGCTCGAATCCCCGTGGTTGTTCACTGTGGCTCCGGACCCGCTCCCGGTGAGCACACCGGACCCGAACCGATACGTCGGCTGCTGCATCGCTATCCGCGGTTGCGGCTGATAGTCGCACACCTGGGCATGCCCGAGTACGCCGACTTTCTCGACATCTGCGAGCACTCGGCCGATGTCCGGCTGGACACCACCATGGCGTTCACACCATTTGTCGACGAAATGATGCCGTTTCCTCGTCGGAGCTGAATCGGCTGCGGCAACTCGGCGATCGCATTCTGTTCGGCAGCGATTTCCCCAACATTCCGTACAGCTATGTCGATGCCCTGCGCGCGCTCACCCGTCTGCCCGGCATCGACGACGATTGGCTGCGCAGGGTGTTCTACGAAAACTCCGCCGCCCTGTCTAGCTGAGCGATGGCGCTGGGCCAGCGCACCCGGGTCAACAGCAGGGCTTCGGGGACCGCGACGTGACCGTCGAGCTGCTGAGTCGACGGCGGGTGCAACGCCGTTAATGCCGGCCGGTGGTTACCGGAATGCGAGATCAGCCCGGGCAATGGTCCGCCCGCAGCGGGCGGAGTATCGGTATGGAATGCGCACGCGACGGCCAGCGTCTGCCGGTCGCCCGCACCGCTGATCTCCAACGCCGTCCATGTTTCGCGGACGGGGTATGACCAGATCGCGGCGAGAGTATTCGGCAACGCGGTGTCGGCCTTAACTTGATAGGCCGCAACATAATCCGCGTTTCCCCGCCGGATCCCACGCCAGGTTTCGCGGGTGCGCCGACCGTAGAGTGCCGGGATGTCTTCGGGGTCGGCGATGCCGGCCGTCCACCCGTTTTCGCGGAGGTGGTCGGCGAGCCGGCGCGCTGCAATCTCGGCGGTCTCGTGCAGCGGAATCTGCGGCGAACGGGCCTGCAGCGCCGCGAGGTTGTCCGCGGCCGAGAAGGTCAGCCCGATCCACGTTTCCCGTTGCGGCACACCGGCGTCGGATGTGGTGTCGCGGCTGGTGACCCGGATGGCGTCCGCGCTCAGACCGTAGCGGTCGGTGTAGCTGGCGATTAGCGGCAGCGGCAGCGCATCGGGACCCGACACCGGCGGGCCGACGCGCAGCAGCACGGTGGCCCGCACGTCGGTGCCGGATCCAACGGCCGGGTGCGCACCACGTTTGGGACGGCGCATCGCCAACCGGCGACGCACAATCGTCGTCACCGCCAGCCCACGCCACCGAGCCAGCAGCGAGACCACCACGACGAGGGCGATTCCGAGCACCCAACGCTCGCGCGCCGAGTGCCAGGGAAAGCCCATGGCCGCGGCCACAACGGCCAAGGCCACCAACGTGATCCGTCCCGTAGGTGGTGCTATGGATTGATGTGGGCTCACTGAGTGGGCTCCTTTCGTCGGCGTGCGGCGATCGCGGCGGCAGCTGCGACGGCCAACATAAGGGCCCCGGTCCCGGTGAACGCGACGATCCGCGGCACCGGGCTTTTCGGTGCCGGTTCCGGCGGCGCGGCAACGCGTTTCACCGGCGCCTTGTCGTGGTTGGTGGCGGCGGGCAGCTCCCAGGTCAGGGCGGCAACCGGGTCCAGGGTGCCGGCGCCGACAACGTTGGACGGCACGCGGGCCCCGTTGTGTGCCGTCGCGGTGATGCGGTGAATCACCTGTGACGCGTTCAAATCTGGATACTTGCTGCGAACCAGCGCCGCGACACCGGACACGTAACCGGCGGCGTAGCCGGTGCTGCTGAGCGGAGCCAGCTGGTGGTGGTCATTGGGCAGGCCGTTGGCAAGACCGCCGTCGCCGCGGTTGCTCACCGACACGATCTTCTCGCCGGGCGCGGCGATCCCCACCCAGGGGCCGGCCATTGTGAATTTCGACGGCTGGTCTTCAGGTGTCAGCGACGCCACCGACAGCACGTACGGCTGCCACCAGGACGGCACCGACACCGACGTGGCACCCGCCCAGTTGCGGGGATCGTCGGGACGGCCCAAGTCGGTCAGCGGGTTCGATTCGCATGACGCACCGGCGAAACCCGAACCACCCGAACCACCCGAACCACTATTGCCGGCGGCAGCCACGATCACCGCGTCCTTGGCTACCGCCGCATACCGGATTGCCGCACCCAGCTCGGCCTGATCGACGTTGCGGCCAGCGGGCAGGCAGGTGATCGCCGAGATGTTGATCACCCGCGCGCCCAGGTCGGCCGCGTGCACAATCGCTCGGCCCAGTGCGACCACATCGACGGCCGCGCGTGCCAGCGCCGGGTCGCCGCCGGGAGTTCGCGGTGAGAACTTCGCAGACGTCACCCGCAACGACAGCAGGCGCGCCGCGGGTGCGATTCCGGCGAAACCGTCGTCGCCGGGCTGCCCGGCGATCAGCCCTGCGACCAGGGTGCCGTGCCCATCACAGTCGGTGAGGCCGTCGGTGGTTTCCACGTAATCGCCACCGGGTTGCACGCCTGGCAGCCTCGGCCCCGGCCGCACCCCGGTGTCCAGAACCGCCACCAACTGGCCTTCGCCGCGGGAAACGCGCCACGCCGCAGCGGGATCCATCATCCGCTGGTTGGGCGTGGCCGCGCCCGGATCAGTACCCGGGATGACACCGGAGCTACTGCAGTCACCGGTCTTCTCCATCGGCTGCACCGGACCGGGGGCGCCGTTCGGTGGTTTAGCGCCCGGATCGACCTGCGGTTGGTTGATCGCCAGGGCCGGCGGGCAGACCAACAGGGCAGCAGCCAAAGCCGCTGCGAGGCAGCTGCATCGCAGCCGAGCGCGGGCAGAGATCATCGATTGAGCACCCAGCTGAACAGGCCGACCAGGTAGGCGATGACTGGGATCAGCGACGCGTCGATTCCGGACGCGACGAAGCCCAACAGCCGACGGACCGGCAGCGAATAGCTGTCCGGGGACGCGATTGGCGGATTCAGCGCAACCACCACCCAGGCCGACACCAGCGCCACGAGAACTATCACCGCGCCGAGCGCGGCCAGGTAGTGTGCGGTCGCGGTGTAGAACACCGCTAACGCCACACTCACCAGATATGGCTGGGCCAGCAGCCAGGCTTTGCACGCAGCCGAATCCCATACCCGGGCCCGCAGCGCAGCTGCCGCCGCGGTCGCGGCGGGGACATACCAGCCCCAGGCAGACAGCGTTTGCGGGTGCAATGCAATCGCCACCGACCCGACCGTGCTGACCAGCACGGCCCCCGCGATGAACCCGACTTGGTGTGCGTCGCCGATCCGTACCCGTCGCGGCAGATCCTGCAGCACCCGCAGCGACGGCGCCGAGGGGGTCGGATCCCCGGGAGCCGGAATGACCGGCAGCGGGAATCGCGCCCACAGGGCGGATAGTTGGGCGGCCTCAACTGTGGCCAGCAGCGCCACCACGATCAGCACGCAGCCCATGCTCACCAGCGGCAGCTGCCACAACGATTCGGCGCCGGCGGCCACCAGCATGCCAAAGCCGAGCAGGGCCGTCGCGGTGAAAACCGCGATAGCTTTTCCGTTTTCGCGCTGAGGAAGGATCAGGTTGATCAGCGACCAGGCGGTCACCCCGGCAGCGCCCAGCGTCACCTGCGCCGCGCCGAAGCTGCCCGGCACCGCCAACGCCAACGCCGCGGCGATCGGCACCAACGCGGCCACCGACAAGATCGCGCCCGCCCGCGGCGAACGGGATAGCAAGCCGCCCAGCGCGGCCAGCACCGCGATCACGGCGACCGCGATCAGCCCGGCCGCTGCGCCGGTGACCACTCGGTGAGTAACGGCCAGTCCGGTTGCCGTCCAGACTGATCCAACGGCGGCAGCCAGTGCGGCGCGCTGGATGTGGCTGATGCCCCAGGGCCTCAGCCGGGCTGTGGAGAAGATCACGGCCGCGTCGGCGATGTCCTCGACGATGCCGGGCGCGGCCGGCCCGGCGGGGATCGGCTGCAACGCCAGCAGATCACCGTCGACAACACCGACGGTGTCCAAACTGGCGTCCAGGCTGAACGGCGCCCCGCCGATCGGAGCAAGGCTGAGCCGAGCGGGCGTGAGTGAGCCATTGTCGGCGCCGTCCACGTCACCGTCTTGGACGGCAGGAACCACTAAACGTTTTACCGCCGGCAGGATTTCGCGTAGCGGCAACTCTGCAGGCAGCGCTGTCTCGGTCAGCCGACTGTCAGCAAGGATGGCGACGCGCACGACCGGCATCACAGCGCTGGACATCACCGGCTGCTCCGGCTTTGGGAGTCCGCTTGATAGGACATGGCTTCTCTTTCTCTTCGTGGACAGCGGTAGTTCTTGAACCGCTCAGTCGGCTCTTTAACTGGACTGGGTGGAGAAGTCTCGGGACACCGGGTTACCCGGGAACCATTCGCCACCCGGCAATTCCGCGGTGAGCTGCTCGACCGCTATGGCGATTGCGAACGGTGTTCCGGGGCGAAACGTCGATATCCATTCGCCGTCGAAGCCCCGCGAGGGGCTGACCAGTATTCTGCCCTCGGTGGTGTCGACGATGCTCACCCCGACCTCGGTGCTGGCCTGCCGCCCGTCGCGGCGAGCGCCCGCGACGATCTCGACGTAGCTGCGCGGACCGGTGAACACCGACTCGACCACGGGCCGCGCCGATCGCGGGATACCCAGGTAGTCAACGACTTCGGTCAGCGGCGCGCCGTTGCGCAGCCGCTCGTCGGCCCGTGCGCCCACCCGGGCGGGCAGGCTGAATTCATCGAATTGCGCCGGCGGGCGTTGGGTCAACCCGACACCCAACACCGGCGCCAGCGCGCGAGCATCGTGGATGTTCATCGCGGTAAATGTCACCAGTTGCGCATTGCGCAGCGCCACCACCGTTTTAGCGGTTCCATCGCCGCGCCGCGCGATGATCCCGCGCAGCAGGTCGTCGGCACCGGATGCTGCCCCCGAGCCTACATAGCGCAGGTCCAGCCAGCGGTGCGGGAAGCACACCTGCCGGATCCAGTCAGCGACCGCCGGGTTGACCCCACCGCTCGCGGACATCATGCCCATTCGGGTCAACTCGGCAGCCTGCCGATCGAGGAACGCGCCCCGCTCAGCAGCATCGGTGTAAGGCGTGGTGATCGCCAGAACCCATGGGAACGTTCCCGCCCCAACGGTTTCGGCGATAAACCAGGTCTGGTCGACGGTGAGCTCGACGGCGTTAGGTTGAGCAGCCATCTACTAGCCGCCCCATTTGGCGGCTTCGGCTTGGTCGCGGGCCAGCATCGAGGTGGTGTTGTTCTCATGCGTGCCGGCCATCGCGCGATAGGCCAGCACCAACTGCTCCATGGCCTGATTCCACTGGCTCTGCCACGCCTGATAGCTCATCCCGGTATCACCCTGCCAGCCCGCCGACAACGCCGCCTGCTCACTGGCGATATCAGCACCCAAACTCTGCAACGTGCCCGCATAACCGGCCATATCGGCCGCATGGGCCAGCATCGCCGGATAGTTGTACATAATTTGCGACATCACAAAACCTTTCGTCTAAGGCCGAGTCGAATCAGAAGCCCGGGTAACTGCCGGCCGCAGCCGAATCGGCGGCCACATACGTGCCCGCGGCATCCCCAATGTTGGCCTGAGCGATATCCAGCAAGCTGTTGATCTTGGCCGCCGCTGCCACAAATCGGGCATGGGCAGCCTGAAACGCCGCCGCCGACTCCCCGGCGTGAAAGGCCTGCGCCGACAACGCCTCCTGCTCCGCCTGACCGATCGTCGAGCGCATCAACCCGGCCTTGGCGCCAAACGCCGACTGCGAAGCCACCAACTGCGGAATGTGAGCATCCAACATACTCATGGCAAAAATCCTTTCTCTAATCGATTACTGTCGTACACAAGCACACTCAGCTCTGTTCCTCCTCCCCTCCGCGGTGTCGGGATCTCACGTTCCCGGTGCCATCGGCATACTCGGTCCCAGCGGCCGCCAACAGCCACCCGGGGCCAGGCCGCCACTGAGCAGTGCTGAACGCGCCTCAAGCGGCGAAGCCGTCCACACCGGCGCGGTCATCGTCAGCTGCCGGCACCCAGATACGACGACGCAGCGGCCGCATCACCAAGGGCGTAACTCACGCCGGACTCGCCGACACCGACCCCGGCACGGCCGAGCTCTTCCACACCTTCGGCTGCCACCGCGGTGTGCTCGGCGCCCTGCGCGCTCAACGCCGCCGCGGTTTGCAGCGACACCGGATCAGCCGCCGACGGGACCACGGCCGTGATCAACGGTGCCGCGTCCGCATGCGCGGCGGCCAGGCGGGCGGTGATCGCTTCCACCGCGGCGCTGGCGGAGGCCAAACCCTCCGGGACGACTCGCAGCGTCATAGCTGATACTCCTTCCTTTTAAACTTCCTTTTAACCTTCGAAACCTCAGCGACCATCGGCGGACACGCTTTCGTCGACGAGCGGATTGACCAACTGCACATACGTCGGGGTGTCGCTGTCGCCCAGCAGAATTGCCCGACCGGCGGGCAACCGGTCGAATCGCTGACCGCGGATCTTTCCGCCGTCCGCCGGATTGCCCGACAACATCAATGTGGTGGCTTGCAGGTCGTTGAACCGGCGCAGCAGCGAGCTGGTCATCAGCGCGTGCGCGGCACCTGTTGCCCGTGCAGTGACGATTACTCGCAGCCCTAGGTCGCTGGCCTGCGCCAGCAGCCCGATCAGTGGCGTCCACGGCCGCTGCCCGACGAACGGACCGGTCATCGCCGGAGCGTCGGGTATCTGATCGACGTCGTCGATGATCAGGTAATGGGTGTGGCCCTCGTATGACCAGCCGGTGAGCTGGCTCACCGAGAGGCCTGCCGGCGGTTGCCGCTTTTCGATGATCGCCGCCAAGCCGAGGACCGCCGGGGTCACCCGGTCGACGTTGGCGGTGTATTCGTTGTCGGGGAACAACGGCTCGTCGACGAGCTGCAGCCGGCGGTCCATCACGGTGAACGCGACCCGGTCCGGGGTGGAGTTGTCGCGGACGGTGCGGATGATGTGGCGCAACAGTGTGGTTTTGCCGGACTTGGTGTCGCCCAGCGCCATCAGCAGCGGATTATCGGCGAAATCGACTTCGACTGCGGCCAAGTCTTCTTCGCGCTGGCCGATGACAACCCGGTCGGCGCCCCGGTACAGCGCACCGACCGCGGACGGTGCCAGGTTGATCGGCAGCAACCGCACCGGCGGCGCCGTAATGCCGGGCTGGCGAGCGTTGATCGCGGCAACCTGGTCGAGTTCGGGTGCCGCGAACAGGAAGTGCTCGGCGCCCATGGTCAGACCGCGACCCGGTTGGTCGGCCGGCACTGCCTCGGCCGGACGGTGCAGTGCACCGACCATCCGGACGTTGCTGTCGCGCGCGTCATGCAACTTCAGCTCCAGCCGCAGCCCGAGGCCGTCTCGCATCGCCAGCGGCACCTCCAGCCAGCTGGGGGTGGTGACGACCACGTGGATGCCGTAAGCCAGTCCGACGTTCACCAGCTCGGTCACCTTCCTCAGCAGCGGGTTTCGGGTGTTGAACTGATCGGTGTTGTCGCGGCTGAAGGCGTACAGGTTGTCGATAACCAGGAATACTTGGCCTAATCCGTCATCCGGACCGTGCTTAGCCCGGAACACCTCCCGCTGCTGACGTGACCGCAGCAGCTGCTCGAGCTCACCGAAGGTGCGGCGAATGCGTTCCGGTTGCAGCGCTGAGGCGACGCTGCCGACATGCGCCAGCTCTTCGAGCGCCCGCAGCTGCCCGCCGCCGTAGTCCAGGCAGTAGAAGCTCACCTCGCTGGGCGAGTGCAGGCTTGCCGCTGACAAGATAAATGTCTGCAGCGCGGTGGATTTCCCCGACTTTGCCCCGCCGTGGATGACTAGGTTGCCGGCCGATGACCTCGCGTCGAACACCAGCGGATCGCGGCGCATCTCGAACGGCTTGTCGATTTCGCCCAGCGGCCAACGCCACTCGCCGCGCGGCAGTGCTGCGCGGGCCAGCACCGCGCTCAGCGGTATCGGGTCGTCGAGCGGCGGCAGCCACAGTTCCGGCGCACGCGGGCCGTACCGCGCAAGCTGGTCACCGATGGTGGCGATCAACTTGCGTGGCGGGCCGGCTGGTTCCTCGTGACCGTTGGTCGTGATCACCGTGGTCTGATCGGGCTCGACCCTGCCGGCGGTGAACAGCTTCGGGTCGGGAGCAGAATGCACCACAAGAGTTTTCGCGGCCTGCGGCGGATCGTAGATACCGTCGACATAGGTGCTGCGGAATTTGATCGGTGCGGCGCCCGGAGCTGGCACCAAAAAGCCGATACCTTTGTGCTCCTTGCCGGACTCGATGTGGTAGGCGTCCTCCACACCGATGACCTGCCGCGACACCGCGGGGCTGGCCACCTTCAAACCGATGCGGTAGGAGGTGTTCTTGTCGATGTCCTTGATCTTGCCGACATCCAACGTCTGTGACGCGAAAAGGATGTGGATGCGGAACGAGCGGCCTTTGCGCGCGACGTAGTCGAACAGCTCGGCGTATTCCGGGTGATCGGCGAGCATCAGCGTGAACTCGTCGGCGACCACGAACAGGGTGGGGATTGGCGCCAGATCAGATGCGCCGGCGGCGATCGCGTTTTCGTATTCGGTCACCGAGTTGAACGCGCTGCCCTGCACCCGGCGTCCGGCTTCACGCAGCATCATTTCCCGACGCGCGACCTCGCCGCGCAGCGTGTCGGCAAACCTGTCGGCCAACGACTTCTTCTCGGCCATATTCGAAATCACCGCGACGACTTGCGGGAAGTTGCGGAAGATGTCGGCGCCGGCCTCACCCTTGAAGTCGGCATAGATCACGATCAGCCGATCAGCGGGGTGAGTTGCCAACAGCGACAACAAGATCGACATCAGGGTTTGCGACTTGCCCGCCCCGGTCATGCCGATCATCAAGCCATGCGGGCCCATCCCGCCCTCGGCTTCGTCTTTGAGATCGAAGATCAGCGGCTCGCCGGTCGCGGTGACACCGATCGGGACACGCAGCTCATCGTCGCGGCTTCGTGGCGCCCACATGGTGGGCACATCCAACCGCGACGCATCCGGAATTCCCAACAGCGTGGTGAAAGTGGCGCCGCGAGTGGCGGACGATTGCAGTCCGCTGTGCATCGGGTTGGAGTCCCATCGGGAGAGTCGGCGCGCGAGGTGCCCGGCGTCGTCGGCGTCCAGCTGGTCGACGTTGTCGATGTAGCGCTGCCAGCCGCCGGTCTGCCAGCGGTCGATGGCGCCGGCTCGGCTGCCCCCGCCGGCCCCCCCGACGATCCGCAGGATCGGCCGTTCCGGATCCGAATATTGTTCGCGATGTGGGGTTTGCGCCGATCGGTGCACGACGGTGACACCGGCCCGGGCCGCCGCCAGGGGCGAGGTGGCCAGGTCGTAGTCGGGATCGTCGACGACGATCAGTAAGTGCCGCAACGCGTCGGCCGACCCGTCGGCGAATCGCGGGCGGTCGGTCAGCGTCCGGCCGAGCAGCGCCGCCAGCTCGTCGGGTTTGGCGGACAGGTAGCGGGCCGGGCCGACGCCGTCGACCTCGCCGGGAATATCGACGTGCGGCAGCCACTTCAGCCATGACCAGTCCGGCGTCTCGAGACTCGAAGCGGCCACCGCGACACCGAGCACCGTCGGGTCATGCCACGTCACCGCCTGGGCGATCCAGGCCCGCGTCGCCGCGCGCACCTCGTCGGCATCGCCGAGAAGAGTGATCCGCGAGACCTTGGTCAGGTCGATACCGGTCGGGATGTCGCGGACAGTGCGCTGAGTGTCCAGCAAGCTACGTAATGCACTGTGCGACACCGGTTCCAGATCAACTTCGTCGGCAATGTCATTGACCCGCAATGCGGTGTCAAGCGCCGCCGAGTGCAGGCCGGCCCGCACCACGAGAAAGTCGGCGTCGCAAGGGTCGCGTTCCCACTGGCGTCGCGAGCCGGGTATCGCGGCCAGAGCCGCGGGCTCAGGGTGCGACCATTCGGCCGCGGCACGTTGATCGGCGGCCTGGGCCCGGACGTTGTCCCGCACCACCGACAGGTAGCGCAAGTAGTCAGCCCGTTCGGCGTCGACTTCCTCGGTGCGGTTTTTGTTGTCGGTGCCGCGGTATAGGGCGGTGGCAGCCAGCAGCAGTACGAATGGAAAGAACAGCGTCTGCGGGGAGATGAGCCGGATACCGGTGGCGACCATTGCGACGATCATGCCGACGATCAACAGCACGATCACGACCGGCAGCGCCCGTCGCAACATCGATGGCGGAATCACCCGGGGTAGTTCAGGAGGCGCTTCGATGCTGATGGCGCCCCTACGGGACCCCGGTGCTGGCAGCCGTCGGCGGGCCTCAAAGATCAGTCGGCTCATCGATTTTCCCCCTGTGCCGCGCTATGCCCCGGACGGGTGTCTGGCGCCAGGCCGTCGTGGGCGAGCAGCGCGTCGGCGCGTGACAGCGTCGGGCCGGGTGCGAACAACGACAGCATCGACCACGGAATCGGCGTCGGCGGCGGGTTCAGGCCAAGGACCTCAGCGGTTTTGGCAGGCACAGTAGTGCCACCCTCATTATCGATCCCGTAGCGGACGCCGGTGTCGGAAATCCAGGACAGCGACCCGGCAACCGGCGAACCCGAATTTTGGCCGACGGCGGCAGTGAAATACCCGCTCCCAGGCGCGAGCGCGACTCGGCTTGCGGTGCCGCCGGTTCCGGCGCTGACGAGATCTTCGGTGTGCACCGCGTCCGGTACCGGAAGTGCCGAACCGGCAAGCAGCGTCAGCGAATTCACGGTGGCGCCGGCCGGCTTGCTCCAGTGCACGCACGTGACCGGGTCACGGGGGGCGTCGACCAGGCTGATGCGCTGGTCGGGGTAACGGCTGGTGTCGAGCATCCGCGACACCGGCAGCTTGGCAACCTGATCGGCGGCCAGCCGCGGCGGCTGCTCCAGACCATAGGAATTGGAGTTGCGCAGTATCGCGGCAAGCACCGGCGAGATCGGTTGCAGGCCATCGGGCAACACCGCGTAGTAGAGCACGGCGTTCCCTGACGTGGCCTCTAATGCATGCGCTTGCACCACCGCGCCGACCGGTGCGGATACCGGTAGGCCGAACCGCGGTGGGCTTCCGGCCTCCGGGATGGCCGGCGCAGAAAGCGGCGGCGCTTCGGGAATCGCGTTGAACAGCCCGGCGGCAATCGGCCGCGGCGCAGGTATGTCGCTACCCAGGCCAAGGGCGCCGGTGACGGCGCGGTCGGCCAGGTCGATCCGGCTGCGCCGGCCGTCCCACAGCAGCCAGGTGCCGGTGGGATTGCCCGCCAGCACCGCGCGCCCCGGGGTCAGCGCCGCGGCCCGGGCGCCAGTACTGTCCGGTGCTCCGGCAATCACCGTTACCCCGGTCACCGGGCCGGAAACGGCATCGCACACCGTCCAGTCGGCAGCTTTGGAAGTGTTTTGCACCATCCGCTCGGGCGCACCAGGGATCCCGACCAAGTTTCCACGCGCAAACTTGTCCAGCTCACTGCTTTTCACGGTGGTGGGGTTCACCGGCCGACCGACGATCAGCCGAGCCGACGTGAGGTTCAGCACCGGGTGCAGTTGATCGCCGACCCGCACATACAGCGCTGCGGTGGACCGGTCGGCCAGCACCGGACTGTTGGCGGCATTCCCGTTCGGGCGAATCAGCGAGAAGACAAAGCAGCCCACCAGCGCGGTGATCACCAGCAGTACGCCCATCAGCACCGCGCGGGTCTGGGTGCGCAACGGATCGACCAGCATCCGGGTGTCGTGCAGGGCGACGCCAGAAGCGGTGCGGCGCATCACAAACCGCCAGCCGGTCACCTGATGACGGGTGACAAAGCCGCGGCGGTAGACCACCTTGTCGGGATTGTCGTTGACCGGGGTACGCGACGCGAAAGAGCGCCGCTCGTCGTCAGCGCGGCCGCCGGTCATGCCGGCATCTCCAGGCGGAGGCCTTCCAGCAGTTGCGGCACCGTGTTGGCGACGTCTGCGGCGGTGATCGTCACCAGTTCCTCGTCGGTGAATTCACCGGTCCGAGCATGTTCGCTGTGATCCAATCGGAATTCGCGTTCCTCTTCAGACTTTTCGACGACGTTGCGGACGAACCGGCCATTGCCCGCGATATCAAGGCCACGCCGTTCTACGGCCGCCGTATCGGGTTTCGTGATGTTGGCCAGGTGAGCGAAGAGGGCTTCCAGATCGTCGAGTGCGGACTGTTCGAATGTGCTGTCGCGCCGCTTCGCCATGAAATTCGCGATTTCGATAAGCTCGGCCGGTCGGTACGACGGGAAGTCGATGGTGCGGGTGAACCGCGACCGCAGACCTTGGTTGGTGTCCAGGAACCGGTCCAGCTCGGCGCGGTAGCCGGCGATGATGACCACCAGCCGATCGCGGTCGTTTTCCATCCGGGCCAGCAAGGTGTCGATGGCCACCAGACCGAAGTCGTTTTTGGCGCCGGTGGCAACCAGCGCGTAGGCCTCGTCGAGAAACAGCACGCCGTCCAATGCGCTGTCGATGATCGCGTTGGTCTTGGCCTCGGTTTCCCCGATGTGCTGGCCGATCAGATCGGCGCGGTGCACCTCTTTGATGTTCTCCTTCTTCAGAAGGCCCAGCCCGCAGTAGATTTTGGCGACCACACGGGCGATGGTGGTCTTGCCCGTTCCGGGCGGCCCAGTGAAGACAAGGTGGTGGGTGCGCCGCGCCACCTCTAGTCCGTGCTCCTTGCGCACCAATTCCATTGCAACTGCGCTCTTTAGCCGCGCTACTTGGTCTTTGACCTTGTCCAGGCCGATGAACTCATCGAGCTCCCGCTCGGCCTCGGCCAGCAGGACGATCTTGCGCTCGTGGGCTCCCGGATCGACGAAGTCCCCGGGACTGGGCTCGGTGGCCGGATCCCACGGGTCGATGCGCGCGTCGATGCGATCCGCGGTGGTGGGCACGATCCCGAAGCTGGAATCCGTCAGCGCCTCTGCGACTTGGGCGTTCTCCGGATTGGCGGCGTAGAGGTCTTGCAGCACCTCTCGGGCGGTGTCCTCGTCGCCGTCGGCGCGCAGCGCCAGCGCCTTGGCCAGCGCGCCGTCCACTGCCGCGACACCGACCGGACCGTCGGGCTCCTCGAGATACGACAATGCCGCAGCAAACATGCCCAGCCGAGCCAGCGAAATCCCGAGCGCAATCTTGACCGCGTGACCGAAGTGCGCGTCGAGATCGGGGTCGGTGACGATCGGTGAGAGCAGCTTGACCACATCCGCCCAGCGCTCGGCGCGGTAGTGGATGGTCGCGGTGACCCAGCGGGCCTCCCGGGAACTCGGCCGGCGCCGGGTGACGTCGACGACGAGTTTGTGCGCGTCGGCGAATTGGCCCTCGACTGCCAGCCCCGCGGCGTAGGCGAGGTGAAAATCGTCCGGCTCGCTTGCGCCGAACCGCAGATACAACCCGGTGTCGTAGTGAAAACCCAGGGCGCCCGGCGCGAGTTCCACCTGGCGCTGTAACAACCCCGCAGTCGCCGCGTTCTGCGAAATCGCTTTCAACACACGGGTAGACGCGTCGCCCGCCGCGGCCAGCCCCACCCAGGCGTCGCATTGGTCATGGGCGATGCGGGTGAGCGCGGCGAACCCGGATCGGGCGGCAGTCAGGTCCGCTGGACGCCTGCGGTCATAAACGGTCAGCCCAAGCGCCCGACAGCACGTCGCGAACCGGCTCGCGACGTCGTCATCTATCCGCGCCGTCGTTGGCCGTGTTGCGATGATGCCGGTGTCAGCGGTTTCCACGCCTCCGCCTCTCCCCTGATGGACATAGTGTTGCCTAAGCTAACCCGCGATGAAGTTAGCATTGCATAAGCTAAGTGTCCAGACGCGGGTAGTGGGCTGGCCCTGGAGTCCATCCGCTCGGCCCGGAACCCAGGGCGCAGCTCAGTCCACCTAACACGTCGTCGTCGGCGCTTGAGAGACGTCAGGGTGCGCGACGGGGTTGCAGCAGCGCGGATTAATGAAAATGGTTATCATCATGAGCGGATTCTACGCCACGCGCCGTTCACTTTTGACGGCCCTGACCAAGGTGTTGCGCGCCACCATCGACTGGGCCTCGGAGTCGGGACCCGGAACCGGCCGACCGACCTCCCGCAGGTACTCGGCCAACGGCGTCGCCACCGCCGACCAGCCGTGCTCGTTGAACCACTGGTCGGCCGGTGCATGTTGCTCGTTGTAGACCAACTGAAAGAACAGCCGATCGTCGCCCTTGGCGCGAGCCGCGCGTTCTTCTTCGACGGCGGCCGCATACTCGTCGTGCGGCATCGGGGCGCTATCCTCCACGGCGACGTGACTGGCGGGGGCAGCCAGGCCATCGATTCCGGTGAATAACTGCCGTTCGGCGGCGGCGGGGAGGTAGATCAGCAGCCCCTCGGCAATCCAGGCCGACAGCTTGCCGGCATCAAATCCACTGTCCCGCAACGCTTGCGGCCAATCCTCACGCAGGTCGATGGCAACCTCGCGGCGCTCGGCGTTGGGTTCTGCGCCCTGCCCGGCGAGCACCTCACGCTTGAAATCGAGAACCTGCGGACGGTCCAATTCGAAGATCGTCGTCTCGTCGGGCCACGCCAGCCGGTATGCGCGGGAGTCCAAACCCGCCGCCAGAATCACCACCTGCCTGACGCCGGCATCGGCGGCCTGCGTGAAGTAGTTGTCGAAATACCTGGTGCGGGCACCTTGGAAGTTGACGAAGTGCGCGCCCCAATCCGGCGTTTTCAGCTGATGGTCGGGGTATTTGCCATCCAGCACGTCGGCCGCATTGCCGCCCACCGCACGGCAGAAGACCTCGGCAAACGGGTCGGTGGCCAGCGGGTCGGGTTTTTGCGCCTCTAATGCTCGAGCGGTGGCCACGAATAACGCGGTCGAACCGACACTTGTCGTGATGTCCCAGGTGTCGTCTTCAGTACGCATAGCAACCGACCTTACGACCGCCGACCAGCACAATCGTCACCTGGCTACAAACCGGTCGAGGCACGACGGCATTCAATACGGCGTTGTGCCGTAGAGCAGCAAGACCCCGTCCCGGTAAGGGGTATTGGCGCGACTGCCCGGCTACACCAACGGGTGGCCGGCCTTGATCCGGCGGTCCAGATTCCACAGCAGCACGTTGAACGGGAAGCGCCGGAGCAACCGTGGCATCATGTTGTTCACCGTCCGCAGCACGGCAATCAGACGGTCGAAGCGCCGCTGATTGGCGGCGTCCCACGCCAAGTGCATCTCGTCGCGGAACCGTTGCGGCAGAAAGCCGGTGGTGATCAGCAGGGCGAGTTTCTCCGGCTGCCTGCGCATGGTCGTCGGCAAGGGCACACCCCGTATCCGGCCCACGGCAATCGGATACCGGTACTCGCGGACCGTGTCGTCGACATGCACCTTGTCCAATTGCTGCTGCCAGTAGCGGTCGAACGCGGCGCGATCCCGCGGCCACATCTGCGCCGGCACCTGCAGCGTGGTGCCCAGCACCACGGCTTCGCGGTAGTGGCGCTCGGCATCGTCGTCGTCCATCTCACCAATGAACGTGCGATAGAAGTCGACGGCGCCCTTGTGGAGACAAACCGCCGCCCACAGCTGCAGGTCCGGGTCAAACGCGTTGTACTCGACCGGGTTCTCGGGTGTCGAGTGGGCCTCGGCGTGCGCGCGGTTGACGGCCCGGCGAAATGCCGCCTTCTGGCCGTCTGTGCCGGCCATGGCCAGCGTGTCGAATCCAGCGCGTTGTTCGCGACGCTTTCTGGCCGTCACGTCGAGAACGCGCTACGGGTACCGGAGAACGACCGGATCAAGGCCGCAGCGCACTTCGTGGTCGGTGCAGCGGCCCAGACGATCGGCGCGTGGTTGGCCGGTGACGTACGGCTGGACCCCGATCAGCTGATCGACCAGCTCGCGTCACTCCTGGACGAGCTCGCCGACCCGACCTTGTATCGGGACTGGCGGTCAGTTAGTGGGCAGCCGGAATGCGCCGATCGGCCGCCGTCCTGGGCACGGCCGGCGTATCAGCCGTCGTGAATTCCTTTGTCCAGCAGGAAAACTCCAGTGTGATTCCGTCGGGATCCTGGAAGTAAAATGACCGCACATACACGCCGGGATGCACCGCTGCCGAGACCTGTATCTCGCTTTCGTCATGGTTGAGCACCGGACCGACCCGTACTCCCTTGGCCTTGAGGCGCTGGCGATAATCGTCGAACTTCTCTGCCGGAACGTGAAATGCCAATGCGCATCCCTGGTTTCGTGGCGGAGATCTGAATCTGAACCTAACATCAGATCCGGTTCTCAAGAAGAGGGGACGTACTCGTGTCCATCGAGTGCATCGCGGGGCGCCCAAGGTGAATCGCACCAGCGGCACGCCCGGGGTCATCCGCGAATTCGTCGGATTGCCGTCGCCGACCGCCCGGCGAGCCGGCGCCGGCGGCCACCCGTGTCGGGGGCTGTATCGCCGGGGCGTCGGACGCAAACCGAAGGTCGCGATGATCGCCGCTCACTTCCAGATCGACTTCTCTGAGCACTATCTCGCCGATTACATGGCTACCCGCGGCATCGGATTCTTGGGCTGGAATACCAGGTTCCGCGGTTTTGAGACCAGCTTTCTGCTCGACCATGCGCTGGTTGACATCGGCGTGGGTGTTCGCTGGCTACGCGAAACGCAGGCAGTGGAAACTATTGTGCTGCTGGGTAATTCCGGAGGCGGATCGTTGATGGCCGCTTATCGGGCTCAGGCGCTCGAGCCAGGCCTGACTCCGCTTGCGGGGATGCGGCCCGCCGCCGGGCTGGCCGACCTGCTGCCCGCAGACGGCTATGTGGCCAGCGCCGCCCATCCCGGCCGCCCTGACGTGCTGACCGCTTGGATGGACGCCGCCGTCGTCGACGAGAACGACCCGGTTGCCACCGATCCCGAGCTCGACTTGTTCAATGCACGCAACAGCCCGCCGTACTCGTCGGAGTTCCTGACCCGTTACCGGTCAGCGCAGGTGGCGCGCAACAATGCGATCACCGACTGGGTCGAGAATGAGCTGAAACGCATTCGGGCCGCCGGATTTTCGGATCGCCCCTTCACCGTGATGCGGACTTGGGCCGATCCCCGGATGGTCGACCCGACTCTCGAGCCGACCAAACGCGAGCCGAATACGTGTTACGCCGGCGTCCCGGCCAAAGCCAACCGTTCCGCGCACGGGATCGCGGCCGCCTGCACGCTACGCAACTGGCTGACCATGTGGAGTCTGCGGACTTCCCAGATCAGGGCCGAGCCGCATCTGGCGCGGATCAGCTGCCCTGCCCTGGTGATCAACGCCGAGGCAGACACCGGTGTGTTCCCAACGGATGCGCAACGCATCTACGACGCGCTGGCCAGCAGCGACAAAACGCTGTGCGCCATCAACACCGAGCACTACTTCACCACGCCGGGGGCGCGCAGCGAGCAGGCCGACATCATCGCCAAATGGATTGCCAAGCGGTGGCGCTAAGTGCCGTCGCCCATTTCGTTCGCTGAGCTCCTCCCGCTTGCAGCACTTAGCCGGTGTGGTCAACCAACCGACCGGTTATTAGATTGGGGGAAGGTCCAACGGAAGGCGACCAATGCCGATCGCGATAACCCCTGAGCATCAAGCCCTGGCCGATTCGGTGCGATCCCTGGCGGCGCGAGTCGCGCCGTCGGAAGTGCTGCATGCCGCACTGGAAACACCGATCGACAATCCACCGCCGTACTGGCAAGCCGCCGCCGAACAAGGCTTGCAGGGCGTGCATCTGGCCGAATCGGTTGGCGGCCAGGGTTTCGGCATCCTCGAGCTGGCCGTGGTGCTCGCCGAGTTCGGCTACGGGGCGGTACCCGGCCCGTTCGTGCCGTCGGCGATCGCCAGTGCGCTGATCTCAGCGCACGACCCGGGCGCCAAGGTGCTCTCCGACCTCGCGTCGGGCGCGGGCATCGCCACCTACGCGAAGGATTGTTGCGCGCTGACGGCCACCCGCCAGGGCGCCGTGCTGGTGATCCGCGGTGAGGTCAGGGCGGTGCCCGCGGCCGCCGAGGCGTCGGTGCTGGTTTTGCCCGTGGCGATCGACAGCGGCGAAGAGTGGGTGATGCTTAGCGCCGGGCAACTCGAAATCGAGCCAGCCACAAGCGTCGACCCGCTGCGGCCGATCGGACATGTGCGCGCCAACGCCGTCGAGGTTACCGACGATGCGGTGCTGAGGAACCTCAGCGTCGCCGCCGCGCATAGCCTGATTGCCACGCTGCTGTCGGCCGAGGCCGTCGGCGTCGCGCGGTGGGCCACCGACACCGCGGCGGGCTACGCGAAGATTCGAGAGCAGTTCGGCCGTCCGATCGGTCAGTTCCAGGCCGTCAAGCACAAGTGCGCCGAGATGATCGCCGACACCGAGCGGGCCACCGCAGCCGTGTGGGATGCGGCCCGTGCCCTCGACGAGGCCCGCCAGAATGATTGGGACATCGAAGGTTCAGCGGTCGAGTTCGCCGCGGCGGTCGCCGCCACGTTGGCGCCGGCGGCCGCTCAGCGTTGCACCCAGGATTGCATCCAGATCCACGGCGGTATCGGCTACACCTGGGAACACGACACGAACGTCTACTACCGTCGCGCGCTGATGCTGGCCGCCTGCTTTGGCCGCAAGTCCGAGTATCCGCAGAGGGTGGTCGACACCGCGACCGGCACGGGGATGCGTGACCTCGACATCGACCTGGACCCCGACACCGAGAAACTGCGGGCGGACATTCGCGCCGAGGTGGCCGCACTCAAGGAGATGCCCCGCAACGACCGCACCACCGCCATCGCCGAGGGCGGCTGGGTACTCCCGTATCTGCCCAAGCCTTGGGGGCGGGCAGCCGATCCGATTGAGCAGATCATCATCGCCCAGGAGTTCACCGCCGGGCGGGTGAGACGCCCGCCGATCGGCATCGCGGCGTGGATCGTGCCGTCAATCGTGGCCTTCGGCACCGAGGCGCAGAAGCAACGTTTCCTGCCCCCGACATTCCGCGGCGAGATGATCTGGTGCCAGCTGTTCTCCGAGCCGGGCGCCGGATCCGACCTGGCCGGGCTGGGCACCAAGGCGACCAAGATCGACGGCGGCTGGCGGATCAGCGGACAAAAGATCTGGACCACCGCGGCGCAATTCTCGCAGTGGGGGGCGTTGCTGGCGCGAACGAACCTCAGCGCTCCAAAACATCAAGGCATCACCTACTTCCTGCTGGACATGAACAGCGAAGGCATAGAAGTGAAGCCACTGCGTGAGCTCACCGGCGGCGCGATGTTCAACACCGTGTTCATCGACGACGTGTTCGTACCCGACGCCCTGGTGCTCGGCGAGGTCAACCGGGGCTGGGAAGTCAGCCGCAACACTCTGACCGCCGAACGGGTTTCGATCGGCAGCAGCGAGGCGCCGTTTTTGGCCAACCTCGACCAGTTCGTCGAGTTCATTCGCGACGGCGAGTTCGACCAGATCGCCCAGAACCGCGCCGGACAGTTGATCGCTGAGGGCCACGCGGCGAAACTGCTCAACATGCGTTCGACGTTGTTGACGGTGGCCGGTGGCGACGCGATGCCGTCGGCCGCGATCTCCAAGCTGCTGTCGATGCGCACCGGCCAGGGGTATGCGGAGTTCGGGGTTGCCTCGTTCGGCGCCGACGCCGCGATCGGCGACCCTGACACGCCGCCGGGCAAGTGGGATGAGTACCTACTGGCGAGCCGCGCCACCACGATCTACGGCGGCACCTCGGAGGTACAGCTCAACATCATCGCCGAGCGGCTGCTGGGGCTGCCACGCGACCCGTAGGCCGGCACGAAAGAATCCACGCCGACCTGACGGTGTAGTCAGATCGGCGTGGATGGCTTGGAGGCCGGCTAGCCCCGCCTATCGATCGGCGAGGCTAGCCGGTACTCCCCCCTCGCTATGTGGACTCAGCGCCACAGGCCAGGCGGCGGGGGCACCGGCGGACCCGGGGGGAACGGCGGGCGTACACGCCCGAAGGTGTCGCCACGCCCGAACGTGTCGCCACGCCCGAACGTGTCGCCACGCCCGAAGTGATCGTTACGCCCGAAGTGGTCGTTACGGCCGAAGCGGTCACCGCGCCCGAAGTGGTCGTTACGCCCGAAGCGGTCACCGCGCCCGAAGCTGTCGTGACGGCCGAAGCGGTCGCCGCGCCCGAAGCTGTCGTGACGGCCGAAGCGGTCGCCGCGCCCGAAGTGATCGTGACGGCCGAAGCGGTCGCCGCGCCCGAAGCTGTCGTGACGGCCGAAGCGGTCGCCGCGCCCGAAGTGATCGTGACGACCAAAGCGGTCGTGGTGACCCACCAGGTGGTGACCCAACGGGACGTGGTGTAACGGCGCTGCATCTGCCGCGGGAGCGGCGCCGACCAGCATGGCGCCGGCGACCGCGGTTGCGCCGACTGCACCAACTACCAGGCGGCGGGCCGAAGACAGTGAGATCGACATTTTGTAGCTCCTTTGCCATGTGAGGGACCGACGCAAAAAACGTTAAACGCCATTCCTTAGCAAACACTAAAAATAGCTATTAATATCCCTGAGAATATTGGCGTCGGGTTGGCGTAGCTATTGCATCAATCGCGTCTGTAATTACTGACTACGAAATAGGTAATAAATACTGGTTCAATGACTCCATGAGAGCCGCCAATACTGGTTTCAGTACTTCATGGTTCACTATATCTCCAGTTCACATGGCATATACTGGTTTACTGAAGTCCGTATTACTGTAGGTCTGCACCTACGGACCTACTATTGTCAGTAGCCCAGTATTGTTTCATTACATGCTGATATCCGTAAAGTGTATAGCGAACTCCTGAAATCACACAGTATGAATGTCCTATTCGAGGCGGTATCCATCTCCAGCAAGTCCTGACAATCGATTCTGTTCCAATTTCGAACTGTCCTCGCGCCTCCGCGCGCCCAAGCAGCGCAGACGAACCGGCCTGCCGGTCGTCAAGTGTGCAGCCGAAGCGCTTCGGCTTTCCCGCAACAGCGGTGGCGCCGAGCGCAGCGGCGCGTTGACTGATGTACCCGTATCCTGATGTACTGAAGTCCGCCCTCAGGGAAGGTGTGATCGAACCGTATGGACTCCAAACCCCCGCCGTTCCGCAACAGCCCCGCACGTGCCGACGCGGCGGCACCCACCGAACGCATCACCAACATCCGACAGAAACTCGATCAACCGTCTCGCGAGAAGCTCGAACAGCCATCACGCGGCCAACGAACGCGACGAACGGTCGACCTGACCCCCGCCATGCACCGGGCCCTCGACGTGTGGCAGCGAGACGCCGCGGACCGCCTCGGATACGCCCGCGTCACCGGACAAGAGGTCCTCTGCGCACTCATCGAGCAATTGTTGGCTGACCCAAAGCTTTCCACCGAAGTGATCCGGCGCATCCGCGACCGGCGCTGATGCACCAACCCCGCCGACGCGCCCACGCAGTCGACGACGAGCGCACCACGCTGGAGGCATTCCTCGACGACTATCGCGACATCGCGGCGCGCAAGGTATCCGGATTGTCCGATACCGATGCCCGCCGCCGCCTCGTCGCGTCGCCGACGGCCGTGGGCGGGCTGATCAAGCACCTGCGTTGGGCCGAATACGGGTGGTTCGACCAGCTCTTGCAGCAACGAAGCGACGACAACCGTCGCGCGCACCAACGCTCCTGGGAGTTCGAGTTCCTCCCCGACGAAACTCTGCCGACGCTGATCGCCGAATACCAAGCCCAATGCGAGCAGTCGCGGCGCACCGCCGCGCGGTATCCGCTCGATCACGTGGTGCCGCACCGTCACCTCGAGGCAGTGTCCCTGCGCTGGATCTACGTGCACATGATCGAGGAGACCGCCCGACACACCGGACACCTCGACATCTTGCGCGAACAACTCGACGGCGCAACCGGATTCGACGGCTGAGCTAGTCGCGGTGCTACTCCACGGCGATGTCGCGCAGCTCGCGTTTGAGAATCTTGCCGGTCGGATTGCGCGGCAACTCGTCGAGGAAGATGACTTCACGCGGTACCTTGTAGCGCGCCAAGTGGTCCCGGACATAGTGCTTGACAGTGTCCTCATCTAGGCTGGCGTCCGGCTTTTTGACCACGAAGGCGCGCAGCCGCTGACCCCACTCTTTGTCCTCGACGCCAATCGCGGTGGCCTCCACCACGTCTGGATGCCCGCTTATCAGATCCTCGACTTCGGCGGGGAAGACGTTCTCGCCACCGGAGACGATCATTTCGTCGTCACGGCCGCTGATGTAGAGCAAGCCATGTTCGTCGAAGTAGCCGACATCACCGGACGACAGCAAGCCATCGATGATCTGCTTACCGCCGCCGCCGGTGTAGCCCTCGAACGGGAAGCTGGTGCCGACGAAGATGCGCCCCACTTGGCCCTGCGGCAACTCCTTGCCGTTGTCGTCGAAGATCTTCACCTTCACACCCTTGACGACCGGTCCCGCCGTCGAGGGCTTGAACTCCAGATGCTTGGGCTCCGCGATGGTGGCGAACGCGATCTCGGTCGAGCCGTACATGTTGTAGACCACCGGACCGAAGTCCTTCAGCGCCCGTTCGGCCACATCGGCGCCCAGCGCCGAACCGGACACGAAGATGATCCGCAGACGTGATAGATCAGGCCTGGCGTCCATCTTTTCCAGCGCATCGAGCATCCGGGCCAGCATCACCGGCACCACAACGACCGCTGTCACCTTGTGCTTCTCGATGTCTTCCAGCACGACAGCCGGCTTGAACTTGTTGTGCAGCACCAGCGTCGAGCCCAAGAACATCCCGATCGTGGCGTGCAGGAAACCAAGGGCGTGGAACATCGGCGCCGGCAGCGACGTCACCTCGTTCGCTTTGAACGGAACATGCGACAAGATGCCGCCGATCGGCGCCAACGTCGGCGGGGTACTCCGGTTTGCACCCTTCGGCGTACCGGTGGTGCCGCTGGTCAGGATGATGATCGACGAGTGCTTGCTGACCCTGGGAGCTGGCGATTTGCTGTTGGCGGCGATCAGGTCGGCCAACGTCTCGTCGGTGCTGCCAGAGTCGTCACCGTCGGGGACCGTGCCTAGTGCCCGCAGCTTGCCCAGCGGTGGGTCGGCTTTGCTGACGTCGTTGGCGTACTCGTCGTCGTAGATCAGCAGCTTGGCGTCTTCGCGCTCGGACACCGCTTTGATCTGGGGGCCGGAGAACGAGCTGTTGAGCAAAATGATGCGGGCCCCGACTCGGGCGCACCCGAATTCAGCGATCGCGAACCAGCGGTGGTTGCGGGCCAGAATCGCCACCCCGTCGCCGCCGCGAACACCCCTGGCCAGCAGCCCATGAGCCACCGCATTAGCGGCCTCGTCGAGTTCGGTGTAGGTCAGCGACCCGTCGTCGTCGATGATCGCCGCGCGGTTGGGTGTGCGCCGCGCGTTCAGCGCGGGCAGCATGCCGATCTCGCCCCAGTTCCAGATGTCGTTGGCCATCGCGGCATAGTTCAGCGGCGGCTCCAATCGGAACGCCCCCGACTCCATGATCTTGCGGAGGTAGTGCAGTTCGGCCCTCCCGCGCTCGGCATACTGCTGAACTTTGGCTACCGCCTGCCCAGGGAGATCGAAGAGGTTAGGCATAACGTCAGCCTATGTGACGCGCGTCTCGGTTTTTCACCGAAATTACGATGAAGAACATGGCGCCTCCCGTCACACTCGAAGTGGACGGACGCCAAGTCGAGGTCACCCATCCAGACCGCGTGATATTCCCCGCTCACCCCCACACCAAACTGGATCTGATCCGCTATTACCTGGCCGTGGCCGACGGTGCTCTGCGAGGCGTGGCCGGACGCCCGATGATCCTGAAGCGCTTCGTCAAGGGCATCGAGCAAGAGGCGGTCTTTCAGAAGCGCGCGCCCGCGAAGCGGCCACACTGGGTGGACGTGGCGGAGTTGCGCTACACGTCCGGCACGTCGGCCGCCGAAGCCGTCATCCATGACGCCGCCGGGCTGGTGTGGGCGGTCAATCTGGACTGCGTTGACCTCAATCCGCATCCGGTGCTGGCCGATGATCTCGATCACCCCGACGAGTTACGCGTCGATCTGGACCCCACGCCCGGCGTGTCATGGCGCCAGATCCTCGACGTGGCATCGGTGGCCCGCGAAGTGCTGGAGGATTACGGGCTAATTGCTTGGCCGAAGACGTCCGGTTCGCGTGGGTTTCATATCTACGCACGCATCGTGCCCGGCTGGTCTTTTCGGCAAGTGCGGTTGGCTGCCCAGACAGTGGCGCGGGAGGTGGAGCGACGCGCCCCCGACCTGGCGACCAGCCGTTGGTGGAAGGAAGAACGCGAGGGCGTGTTCGTCGACTTCAACCAGAACGCCAAAGACCGCACGGTCGCATCGGCGTATTCGGTGCGGGCCACGCCGGACGCTCGGGTGTCGACACCCTTGCGTTGGGATGAGGTCGCCGGCTGCGACCCGGCCAGCTTCACCGTGGCGACGGTGCCACAGCGGTTTGCCGACATCGGGGACCCGTGGGTGGGGATGAACGACACCGCCGCCGGCCTGGAGCGACTGCTCGCACTGGCCGAGGAACTCGGGCCCGCCGAGAAGGCGTCAAAAGCAGCACGCCCCAGTAGGGCCAGCGCCGGCACGGGGCGCCGCCAGCCGATGATGCCGCTCATCGAGATCGCCCGCACCAAGACCAAAGACGAGGCAATGGCCGCCCTGGACACCTGGTGCAAGCGCCACCCCGCCGCGGCGGATCGTCTGAAACCGGCCGACGTGCTGGTCGACGGGATGCGTGGACCGAGTTCGATCTGGTACCGGATTCGGATCAACCTGCAGCACGTGCCCGACGACCAGCGGCCGCCGCAGGAGGAGTTGATCGCCGACTACAGCCCCTGGCCGATGGGCTGAGACGTATCCGAAAAAGTTTGCAACACTTAATATTCCGAATGCCGTCTGGAGAACCAGGTGATCAGCCGCCCGAGGATGATCAGCAGCAGGACGAATACGATCAGCACGAAGGCCGCGTTATAGGACAGGTCTTGGGCCGTCTTCGACGGCAGATCGTAAAACGTCCAGATCGGGTAGGTCAGGTAACCGACCGGCGAGCCGGTGAGCTTCCCGGTCGGGGCAGAATCCGACCAGCCTGCCGTATATAGCATCGGCGCCGTCTCACCAAATGCCAGCGCGAGCGCCACCAGCATGCCGGTGACGATGCCGGGCGTTGCCGATTTCAGCACGATCTTGCGGAGGGTCCAACCGACGGGCAGCCCGAGCGCCTCGGCCCCTTCTCGATATGAACTCGGCACCTGATGAAGCGCCGACTCGGTGGCCTTGGTGATATACGGAATGCTCAGAACCGACAGCACCAGCACCCCGGCCGCCAGCGAGAAGCCCCAGTGGAAATACACCACCAGCGCGACATACCCGACGTAGCCCAGCACGATGGACGGGATACCGGCTAGCACTTCGTAGGCGCCGCGCAGAATCGATTGCGTGCGGCCGGTGGCGAATTCGGACAAATAGATCCCGGTCAACACACTGACGGTGCCACCCACCAGCAAGACCCCGAAACCGAGGACGCCGGTGCCGATGATCGCATTGCGCAGACCACCTCCGTTGCCCTGCGTATCCTGCACGAGCACGCTCCAGTGGAACACCGGCAAGGCGCGGCTGACGACTCCGGCCAGCAGCCACAACGTCGGGCCGATCACCGCCACCAAACAGCCGAAGCACGCGGCCCAGAACAGCGCGTTGACGACCTTGCGCTGTGCGGCGACCGACCGCTGTCGCGCCGTCAGTGCCTGCCCGGTCCGCGGGGACGTGGTCGCAATTGACTCGCTCACCTCAAATACCCCGTCCGACCGGTAGCGCAGTAGCCGACGCCCGCCGCACCAGCACCCGAGCGGCCACATTCGCCAGCAGGCTGATCACCATCAGCACCAAGCTCACCTCGGCGAGGGTCTTCACCGCGAAGTCTGTGGAGTCAGTCATCGCCGAATCCAGTTGCGACACCACGGTGGCGGCGATGGTGGTCATGGTCGAGTAGATGTTGGCGGGCATCGCACCCAACACCGCACCGGAGACCATGGCGACGGCCATTGTCTCCCCCAGAGCACGCGCGAGCCCTAGCACCACGGCGCCGATGATGCCGCTCGACACCCACGGCAGGGTGACCCGCCGCGCACACTCCCACTCGGACATCCCCAACGCGATCGCCCCCTCCCGGGCGAGCACCGGCACCTGCCGGATCAGGTCCCGGGTGGTGCTGGCGATGATGGGAATGACCATCACCGCCAGCACCAGCCCGGACACCAACATGCCTTCTCCGTGACCGGGGTCGCCGCGGAAGTAGTCGAGCACCGGCACATCAGGAGCGTTGCGGGCGATCACCGGGGCGATGTGGTGGGCGACAAACGGCCCGAACGTCATCGCACCCCACAAGCCGAAGATGACGCTGGGGATACCGGCGAGCAATTCGAGTGTCACCCCGACGGTTGAGGCGAGGCGTTTCGGCAGCCGTTCGACAAGCGCGAACGCCGCTCCGATGGACACCGGCACGGCGATGATCAGCGCGATCGCCGAGGTGGCCAGCGTCCCGACGATCAGCGGCAATGCTCCGTAGTCGGCGCCGACTGGATGCGCGACGCCGTGGGTGACTTCGGTGACCCCGTAGATATTGCCCGGATTCCAATCGGTGGCGGTGAAGAAGTGCAGCCCGTTGACCCTGATCGCGGGCAGCGCCTCGATGATCAGCGTCGCCAGCACGAACACCAGCGCCAGCAGCGGGATCACCGCGCCCACTCCACCGGCCCAGCGGACGGCAAGGCCTCGGCGGCTCACGTCACGAACGCGGCCCAGCATGCGCCCGAAAGGCCGCGGCACGTGCTGTGTCGTGGAAAGTGTCAAAGGATCGACGAAATCTATTTAGCTGGCGATCTTGGCGATCTGGGCGTCGGACAATTTCACCACCGAGGCCGGCAGCGGCTGGAAGTGCACCTTGTCCAGGAACGAAGGGCTGTTACCGTCGGTGATCACCCAGTGCAGGAATGCCTGCAACGTCTGCGCGGTGGCGGCGTCCTTTTGATTGGTGTTGACGATCGCGTACTCGTAGTTGACGATCGGGTACCCGTCGGCAGCTGGCCCGTCGATCAGCGAAATCGCCTGGTTCGCCGGGGTCTGCGAGAAGAAGCTGGCGGCCCCGGCCTGAATGCTGTGGGCGTCGGGCAGCAGATACTTACCGGCGGCATTGCCCAGCTGGGCCTCGCCGAGTCCCTTCTGCCCGGCCTGGTCGAGGTAGCTGATGCCGATGTAGGCGACGCAGCCCGGTGTTCCGGCGCAGCCTGTCACCATGCCGCCGTTGCCGTGCTCACCCAGCGCGCCCGGCACCACGGGGAAATCGACGGTGGTGCCAAAGCCGGGCGACTTGCCCCAGCCGTCGGGGTCTTGCTTGGACAGATACTGGGTGAACAAAAATGTCGCACCGGACCCGTCGGAGCGGTGCAGGGTAACCACCGGGGTGGCGGGCAGGTTCACCCCGGGGTTGAGGGCGGCGATCTGCGGGTCGTTCCAAGTTTTGATCGTGCCCCGGTACATGGCGGCCAGCACTTTGCCGTTCAGCTTGAGGTGCTCGGTGACGCCGGGCAGGTTGTAGTTGACCTGCCAAGCATCAACGGCCAACGCGATGTTCATCAGCCCCTTGTGCATGTCGCCCTCGGACAGGTACGCGCCGGAGGCGCCGATGTTGACCGCCCCGGCGGCGGCCTGAGAGATCCCGGCGCCCGAACCGGTGTCCTGGGTAGTGATCGTGACGTTCGGGTATTTCTCGTGATAGCCCGGACCCCACTGATTCATCAGCGGATACAGCTCTGTGGCACCGGTCTCGGACAATGTCACCGGTGACGTCGCAGGCGTGGTGGCGACACTGCCGGGAGCGGCCCCCGGTTTCGACGAGCCACCCGTGTTCGAACCGCAGGCTGGCGCTGCCAGGACCAACGGCACGGTGGCCGACAGGGCCAACAGGCTCCGCAAACGAATTTTCATCCGCCTCACCCTTCCTTTTCGTTATTTGTATCCGTGGCACCGACGACGACACCGAGGAGCCTGCGGTCACCGAACAGTCCGGAAACGTAACGCACAGTTTCGGCGTGCTTCGGCGATAAAAACAACTGTTCGGTGGGCCCTTCCTCGACCAGCTTGCCGTCAAAAAATAAGGCCGTCCGGTCCCCAATCCGGGCAGCCTGGGCAAGATCGTGAGTCACGATGACCACGGTGAGCCGGTCGGCGAGCGATCGAATGAGCTCTTCGATCTTCTCGGTCGTGGTCGGATCCAGCGACGAGGTGGGCTCATCAAGCAACAACACCTCCGGATTCACCGCAAGCGCACGGGCCAGACACAACAACTGCTGCTGACCACCGGAGAGCCGAAACGGCGAATCACCGAGCCGGTCCTTGACCGCATCCCACAGGCCGACCTCGGTCAGGCGAGCCTCGGCGATGCTCTTGAATTCCTTGCGCGGCGCCATCTTATGAGCGCGCACACCGGCAACCACATTGTCCACGATCGACATCGGGAACGGATTGGGACGCTGGAACAGCATGCCCACCCTGCGGCGGAACTCCATCAGATCCCGGCCGCCGAAGATGCTGCGTCCGCCCAACGCCACATCACCGCTGTACCGGTATCCCGAGACTTTGTCGTTCATCCGGTTCAGGGTGCGCAGGAAGGTCGTCTTACCCGAACCGGTCGGCCCCAGCAACGACGTGACCGCGCGCGCGGGAAAATCCAGGCTCACCTGATCGAGCACGGTTTTAGCGCCGAACCCCAGGGTCAGGTTGACAACCCGGATGGCCGGATCAGCGACACCAGGATCAACCGCGCCGGACTCGGCGTCGAGCTGTTCAGGATCCATCAAAACCCGATGCTACATCCTGACGCCACGCTCAGGCCGGCCCGTTCATCCTTCATCTACCTTCAAACATTTGTATATTCACGGTGGTTCACAGATTTTTGCCGACCAGCGACCCATCTGCCCGACCGAACAGGGCTCCGCGGCTCGCCTCGGTGACAGTGCAAATGTGTTCGTCGCGTCTGACTCTTCAGAGGGGTTCTGTGAGGTTCAACCGAGCTGGCGCCGCGCTGAGCCTGCTGGCCGCCGGCGCACTGGTGCTATCGGGATGCGGCAGCCACACCAACAGCTCGCCGGCGCATGTGGACTGCGGCGGCAAGAAGAAACTCAAGGCAAGCGGCGCGACCGCGCAAGAGAACGCGATCGAACAATTCGTCTACGCCTATATCCGAACATGCCCCGGCCACACACTGGACTACAACGCAAACGGCTCCGGAGCCGGGGTGAGGGATTTCATCAACAACTTGACCGATCTGGCGGGCTCCGGCGATCCCTTGAACCCATCGACGGGTCAGCCCGAACACGCGGCCGCGCGGTGCGGTTCGCCGGCGTGGGACCTGCCGACGGTGTTTGAACCGATCGCGGTCACCTACCACGTCAACGGGGTGAGTTCGCTGAACCTGGACGGGCCCACCACGGCGAAGATCTTCAACGGCGCCATCGCCGTCTGGAACGATCCCGCGATCGCCGCGCTCAACCCCGGCACTAACCTGCGCTCAACGCCCATTCACGTCATCTTCCGCAGCGACCAATCCGCCAATTCGACCAACTTCCAGAAATACCTCGACGCCGCATCCAACGGTGCATGGGGTAAAGGCGCCAGCCAGACGTTCAACGGCGGTGTCGGCGACGGCGCCGCCGGGGATAACGGCACGTCGGCGGCCCTGCAGAGCACCGACGGGTCGATCACCTACAACGAGTGGTCGTTCGCGGTGGGCAAACAGTTGAACATGGCCCAGATCATCACCTCGGCCGGGCCGGACCCGTTGCCGATCAGCACCGACTCGGTCGGCAAGACGATAGCCGGGGCCAGGATCGTCGGGCAGGGCAATGACCTGATGGTAGACACGTCGTCGTTCTACAAGCCGACCCAAGCCGGTGCCTACCCGATCGTGGAGGTGACCTATGAGGTCGTCTGCTCGAACTATCCGGATTCCGCGACCGGCGCGGCCGTCAAGGCGTTTATGCAGGCCGCAATTGGCCCAGGCCAAGACGGCTTAGACCAATATGGGTCCATTCCGCTGCCGGACTCGTTCAAATCCAAACTGGCGACGGCCGTGAACGCTATCTCGTGATTACGGCTCACGATGGCGGTACAACCAGAGATCGGCCGAGGAGCATGTCGGAGCCGCGGAAGGGTCAACCGCCTATTTAGCTGGTGATCTTGGCGATCTGGGCGTCGGACAATTTCACCACCGCGGGCGGGAGCGGCTGGAAGTGCACCTTGTCCAGGAACGAAGGGCTGTTACCGTCGGTGATCGCCCAGTGCAGGAATGCCTGTAGCGTCTGCGCGGTGGCGGCGTCCTTTTGATTGGTGTTGACGATCGCGTACTCGTAGTTGATGATCGGGTACCCGTTCGCGGCTGGCCCGTCGATCAGCGAGACCACCTGGTTCACCGGGGTTTTCGAGACGAAGCTGGTGGCCGCGGCCTGAATGCTGTGGGGGTCGGGCAGCAGGTATTTACCGGCGGCATTGCCCAGCTGGGCCTCGCCGAGTCCCTTCTGCCCGGCCTGGTCGAGGTAGCTGATGCCGATGTAGGCGACGCAGCCGGGAGTCTGGGCGCAGCCGGTCACCATGCCGCCGTTGCCGTTTTCGCCCAGCGCGCCCGGCACCACGGGGAAATCGACGGTGGTGCCAAAGCCGGGCGACTTGCCCCAGCCGTCGGGGTCTTGCCTGGACAGATACTGGGTGAACAGAAAAGTGTCACCGGACCCGTCGGAGCGGTGCAGGGTAACCACCGGGGTGGCGGGCAGGTTCACCCCGGGGTTGAGGGCGGCGATCTGCGGGTCGTTCCAAGTTTTGATCGTGCCCCGGTACATGGCGGCCAGCACTTTGCCGTTCAGCTTGAGGTGCTCGGTGACACCGGGCAGGTTGTAGTTGACCTGCTGAGCGGAAATGGCCAACGCGATGTTCATCAGCCCCTTGTGCGCGGCCATGTCACCCTCGGACAGGTACGCGTCGGAGGCGCCGATATTGACCGCTCCGGCGGCGGCCTGAGAGATCCCAGCGCCCGAACCGGTGCCCTGGCTATTGATGCTGACATTCGGGTACTTCGCTTGATAAGCCGGACCCCACACGTTGAACAGCGGGTAAAGCAGCGTGCTACCGGTCTCGGACAAGGTCACCGGTGACGTCGCGGGCGTGGTGGCGACACTGCCGGGAGCGGCCCCCGGTTTCGACGAGCCACCCGTGTTCGAACCGCAGGCTGGCGCTGCCAGGACCAACGGCACGGTGGCCGACAGGGCCAACAGGCTCCGCAAACGAATTTTCATCCGCCTCACCCTATCCTTTTCGTTATTTGTATCCGTGGCACCGACGACGACACCGAGGAGCCTGCGGTCACCGAACAGTCCGGAAACGTAACGCACAGTTTCGGCGTGCTTCGGCGATAAAACAACTGTTCGGTGGGCCCTTCCTCGACCAGCTTGCCGTCAAAAAATAAGGCCGCCCGGTCCCCAATCCGGGCAGCCTGGGTCGCCTTACCCGAACCGGTCGGCCCCAGCAACGACGTGACCGCGCGCGCGGGAAAATCCAGGCTCACCTGATCGAGCACGGTTTTAGCGCCGAACCCCAGGGCCAGGTTGACAACCCGGATGGCCGGATCAGCGACACCAGAATCGACGGCGCCGGACTCGGCGTCGAGCTGTTCAGGATTCATCAGCACCCGATGCTACATCCAGAACGCCACGCTCAGGCCGGCCCGTTCATCCTTCATCTACCTTCAAACATTTGTATATTCACGGTGGGTTCACAGATTTTTGCCGACCGGCGACCCATCTGCCCGACCGAACATGGCTCTGCGGCTCGCCTCGGTGGCAGAGTGAATGCGTTGGTCGACCTGCTTCTGCGGAGAGGAGTTCTGTGAGGTTCAACCGAGCTGGCGTCGCCCTGCGCCTGCTGGTCGCCGGCGCACTGGTGCTATCGGGATGCGGCAGCCACACCAAAAGCTCGTCGGTGCAAGTGAACTGCGGCGGCAAGAAGGAGCTCCGCGCTAGCGGCTCGACCGCGCAAGAGAACGCGATCGAACAATTCGTCTACGCCTATATCCGCTCATGCCCGGGCTACACGCTGGACTACGCCGCAATTGGCTCCGGAGCCGGGGTGAAGCAATTTTTCGCTAACGAAACCGATCTGGCGGGCTCCGACGTACCGCTGGATCCATCAACGGGTCAGCCCGACCGGGCGGCGGATCGGTGCGGTTCGCCGGCGTGGGACCTGCCGACGGTGTGGGGCCCGATTGCGGTTACCTACCACGTCAACGGGGTGAGTTCGCTGAACCTGGACGGGCCCACCACGGCGAAGATCTTCAACGGCGCCATCGCCGTCTGGAACGATCCCGCGATCGCCGCGCTCAACCCCGGCACCACAATGCCTTCAACGCCCATTCAGGTCATCTTCCGTAGCGACAAGTCCGGAACCTCAGACAACTTCCAGAAATACCTCGATGGCGCATCCAACGGTGCGTGGGGTAAAGGCGTTAGCGAGACTTTCCGCGGGGGTGTCGGCGTGGGCGCCAATGGGAATAACGGCACGTCGGCGGCCCTGCAGAGCACCGACGGGTCGATCACCTACAACGAGTGGTCGTTTGCGGTGGGCAAACAGTTGCACATGGCCCAGATCATCACCTCAGCCGGGCCGGACCCGGTGTCGATCACTACCGAATCGGTCGGCAAGACGATTGCCGGGGCCAGGATCGCCGGGCAGGGCAATGACCTGGTGTTGGACACGTCGTCGTTCTACAAGCCGACCCAAGCCGGTGCCTACCCGATCGTGCTCGCGACCTATGAGATCGTCTGCTCGAAATATCCGGATTCCGCCGCCGGCGCGGCCGTCAAGGCGTTTATGCAGGCCGCAATTGGCCCAGGCCAAGACGGGTTGCAACAATATGGGTCCATTCCGCTGCCGGCCTCGTTCAAATCGAAACTCGCGAAGGCGGTGAATGCCATCTCGTGATTCAACGCGATCATTTCCTTGCAACAGAAATCTGGGCCCTATGGCAGGATAATGGAATTCGCTGCGATAGCCGGAATTCGCTGGGCCCAGCTGGTTGAAGTATTAATGTGTTGGCTATTTAACCGTCGATCGCGGGGCCGGCGCATTATGGGCGTCGGGGACCGGGGCCGGGTGCAACTAGCGGAATCCGATGGCCGGGGGAAGGGAGCGTAGACGGTGAGCGGTACCGAGCGTGGTTCGCGGGTGGGGTCGCAGTTTGGTCCCTATCGGCTGCTACGGCTGATTGGCCGTGGCGGGATGGGCGAGGTCTACGCGGCCGAGGACACCCGCAAGCGCCGCGTGGTGGCGTTGAAGCTGATCTCGGGGCAATACTCCGGCGACCCGATGTTTCGCGCGCGCATGCAACGCGAGGCCGACGCCGCCGGGAGGCTGACCGAGCCGCATGTGGTGCCCATCCATGACTACGGCGAGATCAATGGGCAGCTGTATTTGGACATGCGACTGATCGACGGCACCGACCTGGCCACGCTGCTGAAACGCTCTGGGCCGTTGAGCCCGCCACAGGCGGTGGCCATCGTGCGCCAAGTCGCCGCCGCGCTGGATTCCGCGCACGCCACCGGGGTGACCCACCGCGATGTCAAACCGGAGAACATCCTGATCACCGGCGACGATTTCGCCTACCTAGCGGATTTCGGCATCGCGCGCGCCGCCACCGACCCAGGGCTCACTCAGACCGGGATGACGATGGGAAGCTACAAGTACATGGCCCCGGAGCGGTTCACCGCCGATGAGGCCACCTATCGCGCCGACATCTATTCGCTGACCTGCGTGTTGGCCGAGTGCTTGACCGGGTTTCCTCCGTACCGGGCCGAAAGCATCGAACGGGCGGTCGGCGCGCATCTGACCGCGCCTCCCCCGCGGCCCAGCCAACTGCGACCTGGCGCGGTTCCGCCGGCCATGGATGGGGTGATCGCCAAAGGCATGGCGAAAAAACCCGAGGATCGATTTCACAGCGCCGGTGAACTGGCCAACGCCGCCCACGACGCGCTGACCGCACCCGAACAGCACCAGGCCGTCAGGATCACCGAGGACGCCGCCACCGCCGAGACAACGGCTCGTCCCGCCGCATCGGCTACCGACGCGCAGAGTTGGGGCCCGCCCCCCGGCGGCAACTGGCCCGACCAACCCGCAATGCCGTCCTCTGGCAGACCTGCGGGTCCACCGGCGATCAGCCAACCGCCCCGTGGGCAACAGCCCGATTTCAAGCCCGCCACGTCTGAGCCCCGCCGCAACCGCAAGCTATGGATCTTCATCGGCGCCGTCGTGATCCTGCTCGTCGCCGTGTTCGGCTACCTGGCGAGGCCCCACCACGCCGCATCGACATCGGCGTGCGGACAAAGCGTGTTGCCGTTTACCGGAATCGACTTCCGCCTTTCTCCGAGCGGCGTGGCGGTGGACGGCGCCGGCAACGTGTATGTCACCAGCGAGGGCATGTATGGCCGGGTGGTGGAGTTGGCGGCCGGGTCGAACACCACCACCGTATGGCCATTCGCCGGCCTTTATCAGCCCCAGGGGGTGGCGGTCGACACCGCCGGCAACGTGTACGTCACCGACTTCAACAACAGGGTGGTGAAGTTGGCGGCCGGGTCGAACAACCAGACCGTATTGCCGTTCACCGGCCTCAATTACCCCGAGGGTGTAGCGGTGGATGGCGCCGGCGACGTGTATGTGGCCGACCGGGGCAACGACAGGGTGGTGGAGTTGGCGGCCGGGTCGAACAACCAGACCGTGCTGCCATTCGACGGCCTCAAAGACCCAGATGGTGTGGCTCTGGACAGCGCCGGCAGCGTCTATGTCACCGACACCGACCACAACAGGGTGCTGAAGTTGGCGGCCGGGTCGAACGCCCAGACGGTGCTGCCGTTCACCGGCATCAGCGTGCCATGGGGTATCGCCGTGGACAGCGCCGGCGACGTGTTCGTCACCGAACACGACAGCAGCAAGGTGGTGAAGTTGGCGGCCGGGTCAAACACCCAGAGCGAGCTACCGCTCACCGGGCTCAACACTCCTTTAGCCGTGGCAGTCAAGTCCGACGGGAACGTGCTCGTCGCCGATCGCGGCAACGACAGGGTGGTGCAGCTCGGGGTGAAGGGATGTTCTTCGTAGCGCCGGGTGACCGAACTCCGGCTCGATCGGCGCTATGGACGCTATGGAGTCGGCGCGGGTTTTTGCGTGCCGGCGCGACGGCGGGACTGCTCGCGGTCGCGGCTCCTGCCGCCTGCTCGTCGGACAAGCCGGCACCTGGCCACCGCGCCGGCGGCGGACCGGTGACCATCACCCACGTCTTCGGCGAGACGACCGTCCCCGAGCCACCCAAGCGGGTGGTCAGCGCCGGTTACACCGGGCAAGACGACCTGCTGGCAGTTGGCGTCGTGCCGATCGCGGTAACCAACTGGTTCGGCGACCAGCCGTTCGCGGTGTGGCCATGGGCCCGACCCAAACTCGGCAACGCCAAACCCGTTGTGTTGAGCCTGGACAACGGAATTCAGGTCCAGCAGATCGCCGGGCTCAAACCCGACTTGATCGTTGCGACCGACGCCGGAGTCGATGCGGACACCTACCAGAAGCTGTCCGCGATCGCCCCCACGCTTCCGCAGTCTGACGGCTACGCATTCTTCGAACCGTGGAAGGACCAGGCGACCGCGATCGGGCAGGCGGTTTTTCAGCGTGACCAGATGAAGTCACTGATCAATGGCGTCGACCAGAGCTTCGCCGGTGTCGCGCAGAAGTATCCGCAGTTCAAAAACAAGAGGGTGCTGCTGCTGGAGGGCAACCTGCACCAAGGCAGCGCGGTGGCAGTAACCGGCTGGCGCACTGAGTTTTTGACCCAAATGGGTCTGGCCGTTGCTGACGCCATCACCCCGTTCGCAGTCGATCAGCAGCGCGCGTTCGTTCCGCGCGGCAAGATCAGGGCGGTTCTGGATGCCGCCGACCTCCTGATCTGGACCACTGAAAACGACGCCGATCAACGGGAGCTGCTGGCCAATCCCGACGTGGCGGCGCTGCGCGCGCGCAGCATGTTCACCACCACCGACCAGGCCGGCGCGATCGCGTTCGCATCACCGCTCAGCTACCCGCTGGTGGCCGATCAGCTGCCCCCGCTGATCGGCAATATCCTGCATTAGAGCTTTCGCCGCCGCAGGGAAGCGTGGCGGCGTGCGGTCGCGCGCCGGACCACGCGCTAGGGACCGCGCTGCAACGGTTTTGGCGGCTCGCGGCGCGGAGCTGCGGCGAGACAGGAGTCACCGTGACCGGCAACCCATCCCGACTAGAAGGTGAGGAGCATCAGGTGGCCGGGAGGTGGCAGTTTTGGATCGACCGTGGTGGCACGTTCACCGACATCGTCGCCCGTCGGCCGGACGGGCATCTGCTGACGCACAAGCTGCTTTCGGACAAACCCTCGCGCTACTCCGACGCCGCCGTGGCGGGGATCCGCGCACTGCTTGGTCTGGCGCCGGATGATCCGATGCCGGCCGAGCGGATCGGGGCGGTGCGGATGGGCACCACGGTGGCGACCAACGCGCTGCTGGAGCGCAAGGGCGCTCGCACGGTCCTGGTCATCACCCGAGGTTTCGGGGACGCGCTGCGGATTGGCTACCAGAACCGGCCGCAGATCTTCAGCCGGAACATCATCCTGCCGGAACAGCTCTACCAACGGGTCATCGAAGTCGATGAACGGATCACGGCCGACGGCACGGTGCTGCGGGCTCCCGACCTGGACCGGCTGGCCGGCCAGTTGCAGACGGCCTACGACGACGGGATCCGCGCCGTGGCCGTCGTGTGTCTGCACAGCCACCTGCACCCGGCCCACGAGCAGGCCATCGGCGAGGCGGTCAAGGCGATCGGGTTTCCGCACATCTCGCTGTCGGCCGAGGTCTCTCCGCTGATGAAGCTGGTCTCGCGGGGGGATACCACCGTCGTCGACGCCTACCTCTCGCCGGTCCTGCGCCGCTACATCGAGCGGGTGGCCGCCGAGCTGCCGGGGGTGCGCCTGATGTTCATGCAGTCCAACGGCGGCCTGGCCGAGGCCGGTCACTTCCGCGGCAAGGACGCAATACTGTCCGGTCCGGCAGGCGGCATCGTCGGCATGGTCCGTATGTCGGCCTTGGCCGGGTTCGCTCACGTGATCGGCTTTGATATGGGTGGCACCTCGACGGACGTGTCGCACTACGCCGGGGAGTACGAACGGGTGTTCAACACCGAGGTCTCGGGGGTGCGGCTGCGCGCCCCGATGCTCGACATCCACACCATTGCCGCTGGCGGCGGGTCGGTCCTGCACTTCGACGGCGCGCGTTACCGGGTGGGTCCGGACTCGGCTGGCGCCGATCCCGGCCCTGCCTGCTACCGCGGTGGTGGGCCGCTGACCGTTACCGACGCCAACGTGATGCTTGGTCGCATCCAGCCCGATCATTTCCCTGCCGCCTTCGGTCCTGATGGCGACGAGCCGCTGGACGTCGAAATCGTGCGGCAGCGTTTCGCCGAGCTGGCCCGCGAGATCACCGCGCGGACCGGCGACGACCGTACCCTTGAGCAGGTCGCCCAGGGCTACTTGCAGGTCGCGGTCGCCAACATGGCCAGTGCGGTCAAGCGCATCACGGTGCAGAAGGGCCGCGACGTCGCCGAGTACGTGTTGACCACGTTCGGCGGCGCCGGCGCCCAGCACGCCTGCGCGGTCGCTGATTCCCTGGGCATGGACACGGTCCTGATCCCGCCGATGGCGGGTGTGCTGTCCGCGTTGGGCATCGGGCTGGCCGACACGACCGCAATGCGTGAGCGGTCGGTGGAGTGTCTCCTCGCGCCGGAGGCGATGGAGCGCGTGCGCGGGGTGGCCGAGGCGCTGGAAAAAGACACCCGTGCCCGTCTGCTGGAAGAGGATGTGCCCGCCGAGCGGATCCGCGTGACCCGCCGGGTATACCTGCGCTACGACGGGACCGACACCGCGGTCCAGGTGGGCCTGGCCGACCTGGCGGCCATGGTCGCCGAGTTCGAGGCCAGCTACCGGCGCACCTACTCCTTCCTTATGCACCGTCGGATCATCGTGGAGGCCGTCTCGGTGGAAGCCGTCGGCCTCACCGAACAGCCTGACCTAAGCGCCCTACGGGAGCCGTCCGGTCCGGACGGCTCGGCGTCGGGACACATCGACACGGTCCGGATGTATACCCAGCGGGCCTGGCGGCAGGTTCCGTTGTTCCGGCGCGAGCGGCTCGGCCTCGGCGACACGGTCACCGGGCCGGCGATCATCGCCGAGGCCAACGCGACGACGGTGGTCGACGACGGCTGGCGTGCTCAGGTGACGGCGCTCGGGCATCTGCTTCTGGAGCGCGTGCGTGCCCGCGCCGGCACGGCCGAGGTCGGCGCCGAAGCCGACCCGGTGATGCTGGAGATCTTCAATAACCTGTTCGCCTCGGTCGCCGAGCAGATGGGGGTGCGGCTACAGGCCACGGCCCAGTCGGTCAACATCAAGGAGCGGCTCGACTTCTCCTGCGCGCTGTTCGACCCGGAGGGCAACCTCATCGCGAACGCGCCGCACATCCCGGTGCACCTGGGTTCGATGGGAGCGGCCGTCAAGGAGATCATCGGCCGAAACGCCGGCCGGATAAAGCCCGGCATTGTCTACGCGATCAATGACCCGTACCACGGTGGCACCCACCTGCCCGACATCACCGTCATTACGCCGGTCTTCGGTGACGGCGAGCGGCTGCTGTTTTTCGTCGCCGCCCGTGGCCATCACGCCGAGATCGGCGGGGTGAGTCCCGGCTCGATGCCGGCGCACAGCCGGGACGTGCACGAGGAGGGCGTGCTGTTCGACAACTGGCTGCTGGTGGAGCATGGCCGCTTCCGGGAGGCAGAGACACGGCAGCTCCTGGCTGGGACGCCCTACCCCTCCCGCAACCCGGAAACCAACCTGGCGGACCTGCGCGCCCAGATCGCCGCCACCGAGAAGGGCGCCGAGGAGGTCCGCAAGATGATCGACCACTTCGGACTGGAGGTGGTGTCGGCCTACATGCGCCACGTCCAGGACAATGCCGAGGAGGCGGTACGGCGTGTCATCGCAGTCCTGGGGGACGGCGAGCACGCGTACGAGATGGACAGCGGCGCGATCATCAGGGTCCGTGTCTCGGTAGACCGGGAGAAGCGTGCGGCCACAATCGACTTCACCGGGACCACCCCGCAGCTGGACACCAACTTCAACGCACCGACGTCGGTAGTGATGGCCGCGGTGCTGTACGTGTTTCGGACCCTGGTCGACGACGACATCCCACTCAACGACGGCTGTCTCAAACCTTTGCGGGTGGTCATCCCGCCGGGCTGCATGCTCGCGCCGGTTTACCCGGCGGCAGTCGTCGCCGGCAACGTGGAGACGTCGCAGTCCATCACCGGTGCCCTTTACGCAGCGCTCGGGGCCCAGGCCGAGGGCTCGGGGACGATGAACAACGTGACGTTCGGTAACGAGCGCAACCAGTACTACGAGACCGTCGCCTCCGGATCCGGCGCGGGTCCGGGTTACGACGGGGCGGCGGCGGTCCAAACCCACATGACCAACTCCCGGTTGACCGACCCCGAGGTTCTGGAGTGGCGGTTCCCGGTGCTAGTCGAGAGCTTTGCGATCCGCCGCGGCAGCGGCGGGGACGGGCGGTGGCGCGGCGGGGACGGCGCGGTGCGGCGGCTGGGGTTCCGGGAACCTATGGCGGTCAGCGTGCTGTCGCAGCACCGGCGCGTCCCCCCCTACGGGATGGCCGGGGGAGCGCCCGGTGCGCTGGGCCGCAACCTGGTCCGCCGCGTGGACGGCAGCGTCATCGAACTGGCGGGCTGCGACTCGGCCGAACTGAACCCCGGCGACGTCCTGGAGATCCACACCCCCGGCGGCGGCGGATTCGGGCGTCGCTGAGTCCACTGCGTACGCCGTCATGTCCGTCGCGCTCACGCCTGACAGCGCGTGCGACAGAATCGCTTACTGCACCGCCAGGCCATCAGGCGGGAAGCATGCCGGCGGTAGAACCCGCCGGTCGCCCCACTCATCCTTGCCCTTGCCGCGACCCGGCCCTCTGAGCGTTTGCTAAGGCACCTCTGGCAGTGCTCGAAAATCCCTCGCCGCCACCCAACATCGGGGGTTACCGTCGAGTAATGAGCGTGGCAATGGACCTCTGCGTCGCCGATACCGTTCTCGACTACGGCGATCAGGCACTCCTGCTGCAGTTCGACAGCACTGCTGATGTATTGGCGTGGACGACGGCGCTCCGCGAGGCGGCGCTGCCGGGTGTGCTCGACATCGTCCCGGCGTCGCGCACCGTGCTGATAAAACTCGACGGCCATCGTTATCAGGGCGTCACTCGTCATCGATTGCGCACGTTGCGCGTGGGCCCGTTGGCGATGACCACCGCGCCGCCGGACCAGCGCACGATCATCGACGTCGTCTACGACGGTGCCGATCTCGCCGAAGTGGCCGACCGTACCGGGCTGACCGCCGCGCAAGTCATCAACGCCCACACCGCTACCCCGTGGCAGGTCGGGTTCTGCGGCTTTCCTCCGGGTTTCGCCTATCTGGTTGGTGGCGACCCGCGGCTAGCCGTACCCCGGCGGTCGGAGTCGCGGCCGATGGTCCCGGCCGGTGCTGTGGGCCTGGCAGGCGAATTCACCGGAATCTACCCGCGTCAAGCGCCCGGCTGGTGGCAGCTGATCGGCCACACCGAGGCGGTCCTGTGGAATATCGACCGTCCAAGTCCGGCGCTGCTGACGCCGAGCATGTGGGTGCAGTTCCGAGCGGCATAGGAGACCATCATGGCGACCCTGGAGATCTTGCGCACGGGCCCGCTGGCGCTTATCCAGGACCTCGGACGAGTTGGCCTGGCCCATCTCGGTGTCACCCGATCGGGGGCCGCCGACCGCCGCTCGCACACCCTGGCCAACCGGCTGGTGGCCAACCCCGACGACCGCGCCACCATCGAGGTGACCTTCGGCGGCCTCTGGGCCCGAGTCCGCGGCGGTGCCGTCGACATCGCAGTCACTGGCGCTGACGCCGATCCGCGTGTGGACGGAAACTTATTCGGCTGCAACAGCATTCAGCATGTCCGCGATGGCGGGGTGATCTCGCTGGGCACCCCACACGCTGGACTGCGCAGCTATCTGGCGGTGCGCGGCGGTATCGACGTGACACCCGTGCTGGATTCCCGCAGCTATGACGTCATGTCGGCGATCGGCCCGTTGCCGCTACAACCGGGTGACGTCCTGCCGATCGGCGAACACACCGACGAGTATCCCGAACTCGACCAGGCTCCGGTGGCCCCGATCTCCGAGCATCTGGTGGAGCTGCTGGTGGCGCCCGGGCCGCGGGACGACTGGCTCGTCGATCCCGACGCCGTCGTACACACCATCTGGATGGCTTCCGACCGCAGCGACCGAGTGGGTATGCGGCTGGAGGGACGCCCACTGCAGTACCGGTCGCCCGATCGGGTGTTGCCCAGCGAGGGAGCCACCCGCGGTGCGATCCAGGTACCGCCCAACGGCTTACCGGTGATCCTTGGTCCCGATCACCCGGTTACCGGTGGCTATCCGGTGGTCGGTGTGATCGCCGAGGAAGACATCGACAGGGTCGCGCAGGTCCGTCCCGGCCAATATCTGCGCCTGCACTGGTCGCGCCCACGGGCTGCGGGACCCTGTGGTTACGGCGCTTCAGCTCCGATGGCTTCGATGGTGGAGGGCTAGTCCAGCTGGTAAACCAGCATTGTGCACACCCAGGTACACACCGCCCGACTGGTTCACACCGCCGACCTCCAAGGCGAGGCCCGGCAGCGTGCCTATGAGATGGTCAACGACGCGTTCGCCGGTGAGTTCACCGACTCCGACTGGGACCACGCGCTGGGCGGGATGCATGCCCTGATCTGGCATCGCGGTGCGATCATCGCGCACGGAGCGGTCGTAGCGCGACGCCTGCTCTACCGCGGTGCCGCGTTGCGCTGCGGCTACCTCGAAGCCGTTGCCGTGCACGAAGACTGGCGCGGCCAAGGGCTGGCGATCGCGATACCCGATGCCTGCGAGCAAGTGATCCGCGGCGCCTACCGACTCGGCGCGCTGAGCTCCTCAGACCGGGGAAGGCGGCTTTACACATTGCGCGGTTGGCTGCCGTGGGACGGGCCGACGTCGGTGATGGCGCCTGCCGGGACGAAACGGACTCCCGACGACGGCTCGATGTACGTCCTGCCGGTCGGGATCAGCCTGGACGCCACCGCGGAGTTATCCTGCGATTGGCGCGGCGGCGCCGTCTGGTAACGGTAATCACTCGGTAATGCACCCGAAATCTGTCGGGCATACACACTTCATATGGGCCACCCAGCCGTGCCGCCACTTGCCGGCTATCGGGTGGCGGTCACCTCGGCACGGCGCTCCTACGAGCTTTGCACCCTGCTGCGTCGCGACGGCGCCGCAGTCGATCACGCGGCGGCCATCACGATGGTCACGTTGTCCGACGATGACGAATTGCGCCGCAACACAGAAGCTTTGATCGCCAGTCCGCCCGACATAGTGCTCGCGACCACCGGTGTCGGATTTCGCGGCTGGCTCGCCGCCGCCGACGGATGGCAACTGGCCCGCCCGTTGACCGCGGCGTTGTCCGGCGCGCGGGCAATAGCCCGCGGAGCGAAGGCCACTGGCGCACTGCGCGCCGCCGGCCTGTCAGAGGAGTGGTCGCTGAAAACCGAGTCGTCGCGCGCGCTCGTCCAATACCTGCGGCAGTCCGGCATCGCGGGCGCTCGTATTGCCGTGCAACTGCACGCCGCGACCGACGACTGGGATCCGTTTCCGGAATTTCTCGACGAGCTGCGCTCCGAGGGCGCCGACGTTGTGCCGATCCGGGTGTACCGGTGGAATCCGGTACCAGCAGGCGGCGACTTCGACCAGCTGGTTACGCAGATCACCCAACGACATTTCGACGCCGTGAGCTTCACCTCGGCGCCAGCGGTGGCAGCGACGCTGATGCGGGCCGCCGACCTAGGCATCTCCCACCGGCTACTCGACGCGCTGCGCGCCGATGTGCGGGCAATGTGCATCGGACCGGTCACCGCACAGCCGTTGGCACGCCTAGGGGTTCCCAGCTCGTCACCGCAACGAATGCGATTGGCAGCGCTGGCCAGGCATATCGCCGAGGAGCTGCCCGTGCTGCAGTCACGCACGCTGCAGGCGGCCGGTCACCGTGTCGAGATCCGAGGCTCCTACGTGGTGGTTGACGGCGCGCCCCAGTCGGTCTCCCCGGCCGCGGTGGCGATTCTGCGCGCATTGGCGCACCGTCCCGGCGTCGTGGTCGGCCGCCGGGAACTGCTGCGCACTCTGCCGGGCAGCGCCCACGACCCTCACGCCGTGGACACCGCGGTGCTGCGCCTACGAAAAGCGTTGGGTGACAGGAATATTGTCGCGACTGTCGTGAAACGTGGTTACCGGTTGGCCGTTGACGACAGCGTCGACGCGGCAACTTCTCTGAGGCCGTTCGCTTAGACCGAATCGCCAGCTGACGCTCAAGCGTGGCCGACTCGTGTTTGTCCCGGTAGGCCGGCAAGCGTCGGCAGCCCAGCGGTGCGTACAAACAGCGCCTTCGGGCGCGGACATCGTCCCAGTCGCGGCCCGCTGCGACGATCCGCTCGACCCAGCGGGCCGGGATCTGCGGCAGCGCCACCCGCGCCCGCCCCGAGCAGCCCGCGGGCTGGATATTATCGGTTTGCCGTACTGTGATTTATGACACGTTCACTTCCAGGGAGATCCGTTGTCCAGCGCTACTGAACTCGCCGAACTGCACGCGCTCATCGGTGGCCTGCGGCGGTGCGTGACGTCGTTGAGTTCCCGCTATCGCGATGCTCCGGCGGTGCGTCGCGTGGTCAACGATGTCCAGCGGATCCTCAACGACGTTGAGCTGCTAGACATCGACGCCGGTGAGTTGGATCTGGCCCGGCACATCCTGGAGGAACCGGCGGAGAAAATCGCCATCCCCGACACCCAGTACGACGCCGAGTTCTGGCGTGATGCCGACGACGAGGGTGTGGGCGGCTATGGCCGTTCTTGATTTCCCCCCGCGATGCTGCGCGATGTTCGCTGTGGGTACTCTGCGACGAGGCCACGCGAAGAGGATCCCAATAGATGAGCGCACCCACGGCGGACCGTCCTGCCACCGGAGTTTTTTCACCCACCCGTGCACAGCTGGGCCAACGCACACTACGTACTGACCGGTGGTGGCAGGCACCGCTGCTGACTGACCTGGGGCTTGCCGCTTTCTTGCTCTACGGCTTCGTCCGGGCGATGTGGGGCAGCGCGTACTGGGTCGACAAGTACCACTACCTGACGCCGTTCTACTCGCCCTGCGTCAGCGCCTCCTGCGCACCCGGCGCCAGTCACCTGGGCGTCTGGTTCGGCCACTTCCCGTGGTGGATTCCGTTGGGCAGCCTGGTGCTGCCGTTTCTGCTCGGCTTTCGAATCACCTGCTACTACTACCGCCGGGCCTACTACCGTTCGGTCTGGCAGTCCCCACCGGGATGCGCTGTGGCAGAACCGCATTCGATCTACACCGGTGAAACTCGACTGCCGCTGATTATCCAGAACAGTCACCGCTACTTCTTTTACGTCGCGGTGGTCGTCTCGCTGATCAACACCTACGATGCCATCAAGGCCTTCCATTCGCCGTCGGGTTTCGGTTTCGGTTTGGGCAACGTCATTCTCGTCACAAACGTGGTCCTGCTGTGGATCTACACGTTGTCCTGTCACTCCTGCCGGCATGTCATCGGCGGTCGGCTCAAGCACTTCTCGAAGCACCCGATCCGCTACTGGTTGTGGACCCAGGTCAGCGCCATCAATACCAAGCACATGCAATGGGCGTGGATCACGTTGGGCACCCTCGTACTCACCGATTTTTACGTCATGCTGGTGGCCAGTGGCACCATGCCAGACTTGAGATTCATTGGCTGACAGGCCAATTCATTACAGCAAAGGGTTGAGTGAGGTTTCATGACTGAGGTCGAACGGCACTCCTACGATGTGGTCGTGCTCGGTGCCGGTGGCGCGGGTTTGCGAGCGGTCATCGAGGCACGCGAGCGCGGCCTGAAGGTCGCGGTGGTGTGCAAGTCGCTGTTCGGCAAGGCGCACACGGTGATGGCCGAGGGCGGCGCAGCGGCGGCGATGGGTAATGTCAACTCGAAAGACAATTGGCAGACCCACTTCGGCGACACCATGCGCGGTGGGAAATTCTTGAACAACTGGCGGATGGCCGAACTGCATGCCAAGGAGTCGCCGGACCGGGTCTGGGAACTGGAGACTTACGGCGCGCTGTTGGACCGCACCAAGGACGGCAAGATCAGCCAGCGCAACTTCGGCGGACACACCTATCCGCGGCTGGCCCACGTCGGTGACCGCACCGGCCTGGAGTTGATCCGCTCGCTGCAGCAGAAGATCGTCTCGCTGCAACAAGAGGATTACGCCGAACTCGGCGACTACGACGCGCGGATCAAGGTGTTCGCCGAATGCACGATCACAGAGTTGCTCAAAGACGGGGATGCGATCGCCGGAGCGTTCGGGTATTGGCGGGAAAGCGGCCGGTTCGTTGTGTTCGAGGCCCCGGCGGTGGTGTTGGCCACCGGCGGGATCGGCAAGTCGTTCAAGGTGACGTCGAACTCCTGGGAGTACACCGGCGACGGGCACGCGCTGGCGCTGCGGGCCGGCGCGACGCTGATCAACATGGAGTTCGTCCAGTTCCACCCGACCGGGATGGTGTGGCCACCCAGCGTGAAGGGGCTTCTGGTCACCGAGAGTGTGCGCGGCGACGGTGGAGCGCTGAAGAACTCCGACGGCAGCCGGTTCATGTTTGACTACATCCCGCCGGTGTTCAAGGGCCAGTACGCCGAGACTCAAGAAGAGGCCGACGCGTGGCTGCACGACAACGACAACAACCGGCGCACCCCCGACCTGCTCCCCCGCGACGAGGTCGCCCGGGCGATCACCTCCGAGGTCAAGGCCGGTCGCGGCACGCCGCACGGCGGGGTCTACCTCGATATCGCCTCGCGTCGATCACCCGAAGACATCCTGAGGTTGCTGCCGTCGATGTACCACCAGTTCATGGAGCTCGCCGGGGTGGATATCACCAAAGAGCCGATGGAAGTCGGACCGACCTGCCACTACGTGATGGGCGGTGTCGAGGTCGACCCCGACACCGGTGCCGCGAAGGTCGCCGGCCTGTTCGCCGCCGGGGAGTGCTCCGGCGGCATGCACGGCTCCAATCGGCTGGGCGGCAACTCGCTGTCGGACCTGCTGGTGTTCGGCCGGCGCGCTGGCCTCGGCGCCGCCGACTACGTGCGGGGCCTGCGCAGCCGCCCGACCATCTCCACCGAGGCCGTCGACGCCGCCGCCAAGCTGGCGCTCGAGCCGTTCGAAGGACCCAAAGACGGTTCCTCCGCGGAGAATCCGTACAAACTGCAGATCGACCTGCAGGACACGATGAACGAGTTGGTCGGGATCATCCGTAAGGCCGACGAGATCTCCGAGGCGCTGTCGCGGCTGGAGGAGTTGCGCACCCGGTTCACCAAACTGCAGGTCGAAGGGCATCGCCAGTACAACCCGGGATGGAATCTGGCCATCGACCTTCGCAATATGCTGATGGTCAGCGAATGCGTGGCCCGGGCAGCGTTGGAGCGAACCGAAAGCCGCGGCGGCCACACCCGTGACGACCATCCGGCGATGGAAGCGACATGGCGCAACATTCTGCTGGTGTGCCGGGCAGAGGGCGACACCGCTGTTCCGCACGTCAGCGTCCACCGTCAGGAGCAGGTTGCCATGCGGCCGGACTTGCTGGAGCTCTTCGAGATCTCCGAGCTGGAGAACTACTACACCGACCAAGAGCTGGCCGAGCATCCAGGACGGAGAAGCTAAATGACGTACAACGCGACCATGCGGGTGTGGCGCGGCGACGGGAGCGGCGGCGCGCTGCAGGACTTCACCGTCGACGTCAACGAGGGCGAGGTGGTGCTCGACGTCATCCACCGGCTGCAGCAGACCCAGACCCCTGACCTCGCGGTGCGGTGGAACTGCAAGGCCGGCAAGTGCGGATCGTGCTCGGCGGAGATCAACGGCAGGCCGCGACTGATGTGTATGACGCGGATGTCGACTTTCGCCGAGGGCGAAGTTGTCACCGTGACACCGATACGGACCTTCCCGTTGATCCGCGATCTGGTCACCGACGTGTCGTTCAACTACGTGAAGGCGCGTGAGATCCCGTCGTTCGCGCCACCCAAGGGCCTGCAGCCCGGCGAGTACCGGATGGCACAGAAAGACGTCAACCGTTCCCAGGAGTTCCGCAAGTGCATCGAATGCTTCCTGTGCCAAAACGTCTGCCACGTGATCCGTGACCACGAGGAGAACAAAGAGGCATTCGCCGGCCCGCGCTACCTGATGCGCATCGCAGAGTTGGAGATGCATCCGCTGGACACGCTGGACCGGCGCAACCAGGCGCAGGAAGAGCACGGCCTCGGGTATTGCAACATCACCAAGTGCTGTACCGAAGTCTGCCCCGAGCACATCAAGATCACCGACAACGCTCTGATCCCGATGAAGGAACGCGTCGCCGACCGCAAATACGATCCCGTGGTGTGGTTGGGCAACAAATTGTTCCGTCGGTAACCAGCCGCAGGTGTTAGCCTCCGGGTGATCCGGGTATCCGACCGGGTGCCCGAAGTGAGCGGGGTTGGCGGCCCCGCCCTACGATCCCGAAAGGCGATGGCCATGGCTTTAGAACAATCCGCCAGCATCAGCGACATTCGATCGGCGATCCGCGAACTGTCGCTGCGCGCGGACATTGCACGCAAGGAGGGCCGGGAGCAAGACGCTGCGGAACTCGAGCGTCGCGCCCAGGCTTACCGAGAGGAACTCAGCAAGCGCCCCTGACTAGGCATCCAGGCGGCGGAAAACGCTGCGGTGAAATACGATTGGCGCCACATCCGCGTCGATTTGAACATCGCTGACCCGAAGTACCACGATCGTGTGGTCCCCGGCGGGAACGAGTCGCTCGATTGCGCTTTCCAGCCAGACGCTGGTGCCCTTGATGAAAACCGCGCCACTGCTGTTGGAGACTGTCTCCAAGCCGGCGAACCGATCTCCCGTTTTGGCGGCGAGAGTCCGCGCGGCTTCGTCGTGAGCCTCGCCTAGAACACTGATCCCCAGGGCAGGCAGGCTTCGCAACTTCGGCCATGTTGCCGAGGTGTTCTGCACGCAAAACGACACCAATGGTGGATCCAGCGACACCGGGACAAAAGTGCTGGCCGCCAACCCCTCTCGGACTCCGTCGACCTCGGCGGCGATGGCGATCACGCCGGACGGAAAATGGCCAAAGGCTTCTCGCAGTGATGACGGCGTCAGCTTATCGGGTGTGCTCACCGGGCTTCATTCGCATCGATGGGAGTTATGCAGTACTGACCCTACCCGCCCGATGAGTCGCCATGCGCGGCGGCGACGTCGGGGTGGGCCCGCAACCTGCTCTTCCAGGCGTTGCGGCCGTAGACCGCGAAGACGGGATCGGACGGGTCGGCGCCGGGCTCGAGCGCGCCGCCGCGCGCTGACGTTCCGGCAGTTGGCCCGGAAGGGCGGCGCAAGTCCACTCCCGGTAGCCCAGTGACCGCCGGCACAGTTGCGATCTATCCATCGTCGGCGCAGGTAAACAGCTATGCCACCGTCCCAATCGGCGCGGACCCAACTAGTTGGTTAATTAGACAATGAAATTTAGCCCACACTCGGTTGCGTCCGGTTACTGATGGGTATAGTTTAGCGGTGTTACTGGTGGGTAACTTAGCCTTTAGTACCCAACCAAAGTGGCGTTCTCATCGAGGAGGAACCAGTGAGCCACTATAAGAGCAACGTCCGCGACCAAGTATTCAACTTGTTTGAGGTCTTCGACGTTGACAAGTCGTTCGGCGAAGGCGCGTTCAGCGATCTAGACGCCGACACCGTCCGCGAAATGCTGACCGAGATGAGCCGACTGGCCGAAGGCCCGGTCGCCGCGTCTTTCGTCGACGCAGACCGCAATCCCCCGGTCTTCGACCCCGAGACGCATTCGGTGGCGCTGCCCGAGAGCCTCAAAGAGTCGGTACGTGCGGTCATCGAAGCCGGGTGGGACAAAGTCGGCCTCGACGAGGCGCTGGGTGGCATGCCAATGCCCAAGTCCGTCCTGTGGGCGCTGCACGAGCATCTGCTCGGCGCCAACCCGGCGGTGTGGATGTACGCCGGCGGCGCCGGGTTCGCCCAGATCTTCTACCACCTGGGCACTGAAGAGCAGCAGAAGTGGGCCGTGCTGGCCGCCGAGCGCGGCTGGGGCGCCACCATGGTGCTCACCGAGCCGGACGCCGGCTCGGACGTCGGCGCTGCCCGCACCAAGGCAGTCCGGCAAGACGACGGCTCCTGGCACATCGACGGCGTGAAGCGGTTCATCACCTCGGCGGACTCCGGCGACCTCTTCGAGAACATCTTCCACCTGGTGCTGGCCCGTCCCGAGGGCGCCGGGCCGGGCACTAAAGGCCTGTCGCTGTTCTTCGTGCCCAAGTTCCTGTTCGACTTCGAGACCGGCGAGCCTGGTGAGCGCAACGGCGTCTTCGTCACCAACGTCGAGCACAAGATGGGCCTGAAGGCCTCGGCCACCTGTGAACTGGCCTTCGGTCTGCACGGCGTTCCGGCCAAGGGCTGGCTGGTCGGCGAGGTGCACAACGGCATCGCGCAGATGTTCGAGGTCATCGAGCAGGCCCGAATGATGGTCGGCACCAAGGCCATCGCGACGCTGTCCACCGGCTACCTCAACGCTCTGGCTTACGCCAAGGAGCGCGTGCAGGGCGCCGACCTGACCCAGATGACCGACAAGACCGCGCCGCGGGTCACCATCACGCATCACCCCGACGTGCGTCGCAGCCTGATGACCCAGAAGGCCTACGCGGAGGGTTTGCGTGCGCTGTACACCTACACCTCGACCTACCAGGACGAGGCGGTGGCCAAGGCCGTACACGGTGTGGACGCCGACTTGGCGGTCCGGGTCAACGACTTGATGCTTCCGGTGGTCAAGGGTGTCGGCTCCGAGCAGGCCTACGCCAAGCTCACCGAAAGCCTGCAGACCTTCGGTGGGTCCGGCTTCTTGCAGGACTACCCGATCGAGCAGTACATCCGCGACGCCAAGATCGACTCGCTCTACGAGGGCACCACGGCCATCCAGGCGCAGGACTTCTTCTTCCGGAAGATTGTCCGCGACAAGGGTGTTGCGCTGGCCCACGTGTCAGGGCAGATCGAGGAGTTCCTCAAGAACGAGTCCGGCAACGGGCGGCTGAAGGCCGAGCGTGCGCTGCTGGCCACCGCCCTGGCCGACGTGCAGGCGATGGCAGCGACGCTGACCGGCTACCTGATGGCCGCCCAAGACGACATCGCCAGCATCTACAAGGTAGGCCTGGGCTCGGTGCGCTTCCTGATGAGTGTCGGCGACCTGGTCATCGGCTGGCTGCTACAGCGCCAGGCCGCGGTGGCCCTGGAGACGCTCGACGCCGGTGTCAGCGACGCCGACCGGGCCTTCTACGAGGGCAAGATCGCGCTCGCCTCGTTCTTCGCGAAGAACTTCCTTCCGCTGTTGACCAGCACCCGCCAGGTGTTGGACACGATCGACAACGAGATCATGGAGCTCGACGAAGCCGCCTTCTAGCCCGACGAGGCAGTCCCGCGCAAGCGGGAGGCGCCCCCGGCAAAGGCCCCCCGTTCCATTGTGAAATGGGGGGCCTTGCGTCTGCTGGCGCCCGGAAAGCTCTGGCCCGACAGGACTTTGCGCTACTGGGCCCGATCCGCTACTGGGCCCGATCATGGAAGAGCCTCAGCCAGGCAGCAGCCGCCGCGGGATCCCAGGTTCCGCCGGCGGGCCCAGACCAGGCTGGCGGCCGATCAAGGAAGCCCCGCGCTGTCATCGGGTCGGGGGTCGGACAACAGCACGGAGCTATCCAACTCGTCGGATACCCGCAGGGTGTTGTTACTAAACGGCGCCGACCGCCCGCGCCGGACTCGCGTATCAGGCTTCCATGATGGCGACAACGCCCTGGCCACCTGCCGCGCAGATCGAGATCAGCCCGCGCACCGGCTTGGCCGAGCCCCCCTGCTCGGCCTTAGCCGCCGCCAGTTGCTTGGCCAGCTGCGCCAGAATCCGCCCGCCGGTAGCCGCGAACGGGTGACCGGCGGCCAGCGACGACCCATTCACGTTGAGTTTGGACCGGTCGATGGGCCCCAGGGCGGCAGCTAAGCCCAGCCGCTCCTTGCAGTATTCCTCTGACTCCCAGGCCTGTAGGTGCGCCAGCACCACCGAGGCGAACGCCTCATGGATTTCGTAGAAGTCGAAGTCGCCAAGGCTGAGCCCATTGCGCGCCAGCAAGCGTGGCACCGCGTACGTCGGCGCCATCAGCAGGCCATCGGCGCCATTGACATAGTCGACCGCCGCGGTCTCGGCGTCCACGAAGTAGGCCAGCGGCGTCAGCGAGTGCGCGGCGGCCCAGTCTTCGCTTGCCAGCAACGCCACCGAGGCGCCGTCGGTCAACGGCGTCGAGTTGCCGGCGGTCATGGTGGCGTCGCCGGCCTTCACGCCGAACACCGGCTTGAGTTTGGCCAGCTTGTCCACCGACGCGTCCGGCCGCAGGTTGTCGTCGCGGTACAAGCCCAAAAACGGGGTGACCAAGTCGTCGAAGAAGCCGCGGTCGTAAGCGGCGGCCATGTTGCGATGGCTGGCGACGGCCAGCTCGTCCTGGTCGACCCGCTTGATGCCCATCTGCTTGGCGGTGATGGCCTGATGCTCGCCCATCGACAGTCCGGTGCGTGGCTCGCTGTTCACCGGAATATCCACTCCGAGGCTGGCCGGAAGCTTGCCGACCAGCTTCAGCCGCTCGACGTTGGACTTCGACCGCCGCAGTCCCAGCAGGGTGCGACGCAGGTTGTCGCCCAAGCCGATCGGCGCGTCTGAGGTGGTGTCCACCCCGCCGGCGGCGGCAACCTCGTAGCGGCCGGAGGCGATGCCATCAGCCGCGGCAATCGCCGCCTGCAGCCCCGTCCCACAGGCCTGTTGAATGTCGAACGCCGGCGTGTGGGACGACAGCGCCGAGCCGAGCACGCACTCTCGCATCAGGTTGAAGTCTCGGCTGTGCTTGAGCACCGCGCCGCCGATCACCGCGCCCAAGCGTTCACCGGCCAGACCGAATCGGTCGACGAGTCCACCCAGGGCGGCAGTGAACATGTCGTGATTGGACGCCTCGGCGTAGGCGCGGTGCGAGCGCGCGAACGGAATTCGGTTGCCGCCGAGCACCGCGACACGCCGCGTCGAGCGTGTCCCGTCGGTGTTGACCTTCGGCTGCGAACGTGCAGAAAAACTCTCAGAAGCCACGCTTATCTCCGTCAGTTGGGGTTATTCAGCCATAGAGGTCATACTACCCACTGTTCTTACTCTAGAGTAAGTTCGCTCTCGATACGGTAGTCGACAGATGACCCGCTCGATATGGAAGGCAGCTCAGTGGCCCCGAAGGTTTCACCCGATCTATTCTCCCAAGTCGTCAACTCCGGGCCCGGCTCGTTTCTCGCCAAGCAACTCGGCATCCCACAGCCCGAGCCACTGCGGCGCTACCGGGTCGGCGATCGGCCGCTCGCCGGCTCGCTGCTGATCGGCGGCGCGGGCCGAGTGGCGGAGCCGCTGCGTGCGGCGCTGAACAAGGACTACGACCTGGTCGGCGCCAACCTCGGCGGACGCTGGGCCGATTCGTTCGGCGGGCTGGTGTTCGACGCCACCGGCATCGCCACGCCGGCCAAGCTGAACGCGCTGCACGAATTCTTCACCCCGCTGCTGCGCAACGTGGGCGCCTGCGGTCGTGTCGTCGTCGTGGGAACCACTCCCGACCAAGCCCCCAGCACCGACGAGCGGATAGCGCAACGGGCGCTGGAGGGCTTCACCCGCTCACTGGGCAAGGAGCTGCGTCGAGGCGCCACCGTCGCGCTGGTCTACCTGTCGCGCGACGCCAAACCGGCCGCCACCGGCGTGGAGTCCACTCTGCGGTTCATCCTGTCGGCCAAATCGGCCTACGTGGACGGGCAGGTGTTCTACGTCGGTGCGGCCGACTCCACTCCACCGCCCGACTGGGACCGGCCGCTGGACGGCAAGGTCGGCATCGTGACCGGCGCCGCACGGGGAATCGGCGCGACGATCGCCGAAGTGTTCGCCCGGGATGGGGCCCGCGTCGTTGCCGTCGACGTGGACGCCGCCAGCGAAGCGCTGGCCGAGACTGCCACCCGCGTCGGGGGGACTGCCCTGACTCTCGACGTCACCGCAGATGATGCGGTCGAGGCGATCACCGAGCATCTGCGCGAGCACTACAACAGCCGGGCTGACATCCTGGTGAACAACGCCGGTATCACCCGCGACAAGCTGCTGGTCAACATGGATGACGCGCGCTGGGACGCCGTTCTCGCCGTCAATCTTCTTGCGCCGCAACGGCTTACCGAGGGCTTGGTCGGCAACGGCAGCATCGGCGACGGCGGTCGGGTGATCGGGCTCTCGTCAATGGCCGGTATCGCGGGCAACCGCGGGCAGACCAACTACGCCACCACCAAGGCGGGCATGATCGGACTAACCCAGGCGCTGGCACCCGAACTCGCCGAGAAAGGCATCACGATCAACGCCGTTGCGCCGGGCTTCATCGAAACCCAGATGACCGCGGCCATCCCGCTGGCCACCCGTGAGGTCGGCCGCCGCCTGAACTCGCTGTACCAGGGCGGGCAACCGGTGGACGTGGCGGAGACCATCGCCTACTTCGCCAGCCCGGCCTCAAACGCTGTCACAGGTAACGTCATTCGTGTCTGCGGCCAGGCCATGCTGGGCGCGTAGCTGAAAGGAACACTGCAGTGACGCAACCAAGCAGCATGAAAAACCTGCTGCGCGCGGTGGCCGGGGCACTGCCGTTCATCCCGCGCGACAATCACCTGCCCAGCAGAACACTCACGATCAACGACGTGACGATCGACCGTGGGAACGTGGCCGACTACGCTGCGGTCACCGGACTGCGCTACGGCGACACCGTGCCGTTGACCTATCCGTTCGCGTTGACCTTCCCGACGGTGATGTCGCTGGTGACAGGGTTTGACTTCCCTTTCGCCGCAATGGGATCCGTCCATACCGAAAACCACATCACACAGTTCCGGCCAATCAAGGTGACCGATACGGTCAACGTCGCGGTACACGCCGAAAACCTGCGCGAACATCGCAAGGGCCTACTGGTCGATCTGGTGTCAGATGTCAGCGTCGGCAACGACGTTGCATGGCACCAGGTGACGACCTTCTTGCACCAACAGCGCACCAGCTTGTCCGACGAACCGAAACCACCGCCGCAAAAACAGCCCAAACTGCCGCCGCCCAAAGCCATCCTGCGGGTAACGCCGGGCCAGATTCGCCGCTATGCGGCCATCGGCGGCGACCACAACCCGATCCACACCAACCCCGTCGGGGCCAAGCTGTTCGGCTTTCCCACCGTCATCGCGCATGGAATGTTCAGCGCCGCGGCAGTATTGGCCAATCTGGAGGCTGGGCTTGCCGATGCTGTCACGTATTCGGTGCGGTTCGGCAAACCGCTGGTGCTTCCGGCCAGCGCCGGACTCTATGTCGATCAGGTCGAGGACGGCTGGGATATCAGCCTGCGCAACATCGCCAAAGGTTATCCGTATCTGACCGGCACGCTGCGGGCGGGTTAGCCACGATCGCGCTCAACCAGCAACCGAAGACCGTGCGCGCCGAGAGCGGCGCCGAAGAAGACCAGCAATAACCAAACGGGAGGCGCGGCGAGTTCCCAGACGAAGACGGCGGCCCAAACCGGCGCTCGTTGGGTCACCGCCAGCACGCCAGCGGCGCCCGCCAACGAGATCGCCGCGACATGCAGCTGGGTCCCCGCTACTGAATTGATGCTGAGCACGACCAGCGACCCCGCCGCCGCGCCGGTGGCCAGTGCCGGCGTCAGCATCCCGCCCGCCGCGCCGGCGCCCAAGAACACCGCCGTCAGAAGCGGTTTCAGGATCAGGACCACCGCCGCCGCTGCCCACGTCAACCCGCTGTCGAGGCTCACCGTAAGGATGGATCTGCCGTTGCCGGGCAGATCAGGCCACCAATGCGAGCAGATGCCGGTCAACAATCCGGCGCCGGCGATTGCCGGGATCAGCACCCACGAGCGGATCAGCGCGCGCGCCCGCGCCGCCGCCATGATCCGGTTGAAACCCCATCCCACAGCGAAGGTCAACGGGGCCAACGCCAGCGCGTAACCAGTCAGCAGGTAAGACCCGTGCAGGCTGGGCCAGACCAAGCTCGGCTTGTCATGGGTGGCCAGCGAGCCGACCGAGACCGCCAGGCTTGACGTGATCAACGCGGCACCCAGCGCTCGGGGATGCCAGGTATTCAACACCACTCGCACTGCGAACAGCGCACCGCCGAACGGCACCGCGTAAACCGCACCCAGCCCGGCGCCCGCCGCACATGCCAGCAGGATCTCACGGTCGCGGACGGACAGCCGTTTCAGCCATCCGACTCCCAAATCGGCGAGCGCCGCCGCTAATTGGCGCGGAGCCCCTTCCCGGCCCAGCGACGCACCAGAGCCGACCACCATCACTTGCAGCGCCGCGTCGACGCCGAACGGCAACAGTCGAATACGCTGACGGTTCGCGATGGCCGCTGACAGTGACGGGACGTCGGTCCGAGACCGCAGCAGCCACCAGCCCAGCCCCGCCAGGCCTCCGCCGACCATCGGCCCCAGAGCTCGACGAACCGGACTGCTGCCGGTGACTCCCTGGAGCAGCGTCGCGAACGTGTAGTGATAGGTCAGGTGCTCGACAAAACGCAACACCAGCGTCGTCGCCAACCCGGCGACACCGGCCAGCAGCCCGACAATCACAACCGCGCACAGAAAGTCGACGTTGCGGCGGCTCATGGCGTGAACTGTCGTCGGCCCGCGACTAGCCGGGGCCGGTGGCGGCTCCCGCCACGTCCCGATCGGATGGCACGCCCTTGAGGCCTCGCCAGAACAGGTTGATCATCAGCTCGGCCGCCTCATCGACATCGGTATCGCCGGTGCTGAGCCGGGTCGCGATCGCCTCACCGGCGCCCACCAGTGCCACCGCCATCATGTCGAAATCGGCGTCAGGTCCGGGATTCCGGGTACCTGCCTGCAGCAAGCGGGCGACCATAGCGATGATCCGCTCGCGTCCCTCGCGCACGGTGTGGGCGAAGGCCTGCGAGCTGGTGGCCTGGGTGTACATCACGATCCACGAGGCGCGGTTGGCGTCGATGTAGCGCATGAACGCCACGATGGTGCCGCGCAACAGATCCTTCGGGCTCTGCTCGAGATCGATCTTTTCACCCACACCATCGATGAATCGGGTCATCTCGCGGTCAAGGCACGCGCCGAACAGTTCTTCTTTGGACCTGTAATACAGATACAGCATCGGCTTGGAAATCTCGGCCTTGGCGGCGATCGCGTCCATCGATGTCTCGTGATAGCCGTTGACCGAGAACATCTGAACAGCGGCGTCCAGCATCTGCTGTTCGCGCACGGCACGGGGTAGCCGTTTGGTACCACCTGCCATCCTGTCCCCTTTTTAGTTGACGTGCGGGTGCGCCTGTCTGCCTAGCGTAAGCAATGCGTAGGGCTGGCGTGGTTACGGCCCGCAGTCGGGCTTCGGGCCCTTCATCTTCGCCACCCGCAGGACCGAAGTATCGACGGCAGACATCGTCAGCTCCCCTGCGGCCAATGCCTTCTCCAAACGATCCAGCACGGCGGGCACCTCGTCGGTGGTGACCCACAGCGCAACGTCGGCACCGGCCTGCAGCGTGCGCAAGGCCGCGTCGGGCACGCCGTAGTGCTGGTTGATCGCGGCCATGCTGGACAAGTCGTCGCTGAACACGGGGCCGTCGAAGGCCGGGCCTTGATACCCGGTACCGGTGCGCAACAACTGGACCGCGGCCCGACTCAGGCTGGCCGGTTGGTCGCCGGTCAGGCCGGGCACCTGCAGGTGGCCGAGCATCACACCGACCGGGGTGGCCGACACCAGCGTCCGGTAGGGCACCAGATCGTCGGTCTGCAACTGCGCCAGCGGCGGCGTGGTGACCTCGCCGGTGTGCGAGTCGCCGGAGCCGTGCCCGTGGCCGGGGAAATGCTTGAGCACCGGCAACAGACCGGCGTCGCGCAGACCTCGCGCATAGGCGCCGGCGTACGCGGTGACCACGGCCGGATCAGAGCTGAACGACCGGTCGCCGATCACCGTGCCGTCGGGAGCGTCGGAGACATCGACCACTGGAGCGAAATCAATGGTGATGCCCAGGCCACGCATCCGGTGACCGCGGTCCAGCGCGATGCCGTAGACCTGGTCAGCGGTGTGCGTCTGGGCCAGCACCCGCGCCGACGGCGTCGACCCGATCAGCGAGGACAGTCGCGCCACCCGGCCGCCCTCCTCGTCGACGCTGACCGCCACCGGCAACGCCGTGCTCGCGGACAAGTTCTTCACCGAGCCGTCGGTCAACATCGACAGTTCGGTCCAGCTTCCGACGAAGATGCCCCCGACATGGTGGCCGGCCACCACGGTTTTGGCATCGTCGCCGCCCCGCACCCCGACCATCAGCAGCTGGGCCAGCTTGTCGCGGGTGGACATCGCCGCCAAGATCGCCGGCGGATCTCCGCAGGCGGGTCGGGCCGCGGGGGGCGGCCGGCCCTTGGACGCGGCCGGTGTCGAGTTGGGTCGTTCGGAGCTGTGGGCGCACCCCACCAGCAGCGCCGCAACCCCAGCAAGCACAGCGAGAACCCGGGCAAAAGCCATTCGCCCATGCTGTCATGGGGTCGATTCGCGGCGCCGCCGCCCCGCCCGGCGGACGCTCTACCGGCTGCGACCCGTCTCCTGCCCCTTCTGCTAGGTTGCGACTATGAACCGGTTCGTTGCACCCGCGACGGCCAGCGTCGTGGTCGGTCTCTTGCTCGGCGCGGCCGCGGTCTTCGGGATCACGCTGATGGTGCAACAGGACACCAAGCCACCGCTTCCCGCCGGCGACCCGCAGTCGTCGGTGCTCAACCGGGTCGAGTACGGCAACCGCAGCTGACAGTCTGGTGACGCAGCGAGCCGGGGAACGGCCCGCTGCGGAGCCGGACGCGCCGTCTGATGTGACGCCGTTGTCGCGGCGCTGGCTGTGGTCGGTCGCGGCGGTCGCGCTGGCGTTGAGTTTCGCCCAGGCGCCCGGCCAGATCTCCCCCGACACCAAGCTCGACCTGACCGCCAACCCCCTGCGTTTTTTGGCCCGCGCGACCAATTTGTGGAACAGCGAACCGCCATTCGGGCAGGCGCAAAACCAGGCCTACGGCTACCTGTTTCCGCACGGCGCCTTCTTCCTGGCCGGTCATCTGCTGGGCCTGCCCGGCTGGGTGAACCAGCGGCTGTGGTGGACGCTGCTGCTGACCGTGGGGTTCTGGGGGCTGCTTCGGGTCGCTGAGTCGCTGGGTATCGGCAGCCCGCCGTCACGGGTGATCGCCGCGACGGCGTTCGCACTTTCACCCCGGGTGCTGACCACGTTGGGCTCGATTTCGTCGGAGACCCTGCCGATCATGCTGGCGCCGTGGGCGTTGCTGCCCACAATTGTGGCGCTGCGCGGCGAGGCCAACCGATCGGTGCGCCAACTCGCCGGGCAGGCCGGAGTGGCGGCCGCGCTGATGGGAGCGGTCAATGCGATCGCGACGCTGGCCGGCTGCCTGCCCGCAGTCATTTGGTGGGCCTGCCACCGGCCCAACCGCCGGTGGTGGCGCTTTACCGGGTGGTGGTTGCTGGCCCTGGCATTGGCCGTGTCCTGGTGGCTGGTGGCGCTGATCCTGCTGGCTCGCATCAGCCCGCCGTTTCTGGACTTCATCGAATCGTCCGGGGTGACCACCCAGTGGTCCTCGCTGGTGGAAGTGCTGCGCGGTACCGACAGTTGGACCCCGTTCGTGGCGCCCGACGCGACGGCGGGCGCACCCTTGGTCACCGGATCGGTCGCGATTCTGGCCACCTGCCTGGTGGCGGCGGCCGGGTTGGCCGGGCTGGTGGTGCGGGCGTTGCCGGCGCGGGGCCGGCTGGTGACGATGCTGCTGGTCGGTGTGGTTCTGCTGGCCGCCGGCTACAGCGGCGGGTTCGGCTCACCGCTGGCCCAGCACGTGCAATCATTCCTGGATGCGGGTGGCGCGCCGCTGCGCAATGTGCACAAGCTGGAGTCGCTGATCCGGATCCCGATAGTCCTGGGGCTGGCGCAGGTGCTGGGCCGCATCCCGCTACCGGGAAGCGCCCCGAAAGTCGCATGGATCCACGCATTCGCTCATCCGGAGCATGACAAACGGGTCGCGGCGGCGATCGTGATCCTGACCGCGCTGATGGCCGGAACGTCGCTGGCATGGACCGGTCGGCTCACCCCGCCCGGGACGTTCACCGCGATACCGCGGTATTGGCATGAGACCGCCGACTGGCTCTCCGCGCACAACACCGGTACCCCGATTGCGGGCCGAGTGCTGGTGGTTCCCGGCGCGCCGTTCGCCACCCAGCTGTGGGGCACCAGCCACGACGAACCGCTGCAGGTGCTCGGCGACAGCCCGTGGGGTGTGCGTGACTCCGTCCCGTTGACCCCGCCACAAACCATCCGGGCGCTGGACTCGATACAACGACTGTTCGCGGCCGGCAGACCCTCCGCGGGCCTGGCCGATACGCTTGCCCGCCAAGGCATCTCGTATGTCGTCGTGCGCAATGACCTGAACCCCGACACGTCCCGCTCGGCGCGCCCGATTCTGGTGCACCGAACCATCGCCGAATCGCCGCGGCTGACGAAAGTCGCCCAATTCGGCCCGCTCGTCGGGCCCGGCCCGGTGGCGGGCTTCGTCGCCGACAGCGCATTGCGACCCCGATATCCGGCCGTGGAGATCTACCGCGTCGCCACCGACGCCACCGCGGGAGGCAATCCCGGCGCCCCCTACTTGACCGACACCGACCAGCTGGCCCGCATCGACGGCGGGCCAGAAGTGCTGTTGCGCCTCGACGAACGCCGCCGGCTGACCGGTCAGCCACCGCTGGGTCCGGTACTCATGACCGCGGACGCCGAACACGCACGGCTGCCGATACCGGTGGTCACCGTCACCGATACGCCGGTGGCCCGGGAGACCGACTATGGCCGGGTCGATGACCACTCGTCGGCGATTCAGGCCGTCGGCGACGCCCGTCGCACGTTCAACCGGGTGCCCGACTACCCGACCCCGGGCGCCGCGACCGTCTACGGCGCCTGGACCGGTGGCCGGCTCACGGCGTCCAGTTCGTCGTCGGATGCCACGGCGCTGCCCGACGTCGCCCCCGCGACATCACCCGCCGCCGCGATCGACGGCGATCCGGCGACGGCATGGGTGTCCAACGGGCTGCAGTCCGCCGTCGGTCAATGGCTCCAGGTGAACTTCGACCATCCGGTCACCAACAGCGTCATCACCATCACCCCGAGCGCGACCGCCGTCGGCGCCCAGGTCCGCAGGATCGAAGTAGCCACCGCCACCGGCACCACCACCCTGCGGTTCGACGCTGCCGGCAAACCGCTTACCGCGGCGCTGCCCTACGGCGAAACCCCGTGGGTGCGGATCACCGCGATCGGCACCGACGACGGTTCGGCTGGAGTGCAGTTCGCGATCACCGACTTATCGATCACCCAGTACGACGCCTCGGGGTTCGCGCACCCGGTCGAACTGCGGCACACCGTGCAGGTTGCCGGTCCCCCGCCGGATGCGGCCGTGGCGCGGTGGGACTTGGGCTCCGAACTTCTCGGCAGACCGGGCTGCGCTGAGGGTCCAGGGGACCCGGGGACCATGCAGTGCGCGGCCTCGATGGCGCTGCTACCCGAGACGCCGGTCACGTTCAGCCGCACGCTGACGGTGCCCCAACCGGTTTCGGTGCTGCCGACGGTATGGGTGCGCGCGCGCTCGGGACCCCGACTGGCCGACCTGATCGCCGAGCCCAACACCACCCGGGCCCGCGGTGACTCCGACCTGGTCGACGTTCTGGGCTCCGCTTACGCCGCCACCGACGGTGATCCGGCCACCGCGTGGACAGCACCGCAGCGGGTAGTGCAGCACAAGACCCCCCCGACGCTGACCGTCACCCTGCCCCGGCCAACGGAAGTGGCCGGGTTGCGGCTGGTTGCCAGCCGGTCGCCCACGCCTGCGCACCCGACGATGGTCGCCGTCGACCTCGGGGACGGCCCGCAGGTCCGGGAGCTGACCGGGCAGGACACCGTTCGGCTGAAATCCCGTGCCACCGACACCGTCACGCTCAGCCTGCTCGACTGGGACGACGTGATCGACCGCACCGCGCTGGGCTTCGATCAGCTCAAACCGCCGGGGCTGGCTGAGATTTCGGTGCTGGGCGCCGCTGGCCAACCGATCGCTGCAGCCGACCCAGTGCGCAACCGTGCGCGGGAGGTCACCGTCGATTGCGCACACGGGCCGGTCATCGCGATCGCCGGCCGCTTCGTGCACACCGCCATCCAGACGACGGTGGGCGCGCTGCTGGACGGCGCGCCGGTAGCCGCCCAGGTGTGCGACCATCAGCCGATCCTGTTGCCGACCGGTCAGCAGGAGCTATTGATCAGTCCGGGACCGCAATTCGTGGTCGACGGCGCGCAGTTGTCCGGGCCGCTCGCAGCCGAATCACCCACCACGGCCACATCCGTGACCCCGGCCGCCACGGGGGCGTGGGGTCCCGCCCGTCGCGAGGTCCACATATCGGCGACAGCGACATCGCGGTTACTGGTGGTCCCGGAAAGCATCAACCCCGGTTGGGTCGCACATACCAGCACCGGGACTCGGCTCATGCCGACGGCGGTCAATGGCTGGCAGCAGGGTTGGGTGGTGCCCGCCGGAACGTCGGGCACCATCACGCTGAGTTTTGCGCCCAACTCGCTATATCGCGCCGGCCTGGCCGGCGGGCTGGCATTGCTGCCGCTGTTGGCCCTGATGACGTGGTGGCCGCAGCGACGTCGGCGTTGCACCGACCCCCCGGCGCGGCCGTGGTCGCCCGGGCCCTGGGCGGCTATTGCGGTGCTGACCGCCGGTGCGGTGATCGCCGGAGTGGTAGGCGTGCTCGTGTGCGGCGCCGCGCTCGCCATGCAGTGGGCGCTGCGCGACCGTCCCCAACGGCGTGACGTGGCCGCTGTGGGGTTGACCGCCGGCGGGCTGATTTTGGCCGGCGCGGCACTGTCCCGGCATCCGTGGCGGTCGGTCGACGGTTACGCCGGCCATTGGGCCGGCGTGCAACTGCTGGCGCTGATTTCAGTGGCGGTCGTGGCAGCCTGCGCTGCGACGATGCGGGCCGGGAACCGGCCCGAGGCGAAGCAGCGCCAATAGATGACGTCGCGGCACACATCCGCCCGGTAAGCAACTCAGGCAGCGGGTGACTTGTGCCCACTCGTCAACGCTGTTACCCGGATAGGCAGCACTTCTTTCTGCCGAGGCGGTGGCGATGTCGGAGATCAACTTTTGCGGCCGTGGCTCGTGACGTTGCCGGTGGCCGATATTGACCGGTGGAGCGTCCAGGCGATGCGGACGGTGTTCCACGCCGCTAGCGCGCGCGGACAAGCCACGCTGGAGGCCTCGCGTCAACTGAGCTCGCTGACGGTGTTCGACACCTGGGAAGGTGCAACCGCCGAGGCCAGGAGGCACGCCAATGCCGTGATCCGCCAAGACCTCGACGCGCACGGCAACGAGTCGCTGGCGGTGGCTGCGGCGGCGGGCAAAGCCGCCGACGGCATCGAGCACGTGCAGTCCGCGCTGCGCGCGCTGCGTCACGACGCCGCCGAGCTGCAGATGACGATCGACCCGATGGCTAACAAGGTGGTGCCGAGCGCCGCGTTCAATGGTCCGCCGATAGCGGCGCTGGTCGCCGAAATGCAGCTGCAGCCGCGGCTGGATGCAATTGTGGCCCAGGCCAGCGCAGTCGACGCGGAGCTGGCGAGCGCTATCAATCTCGCCGACGAAGACCTGCCCATCCCACCCGGGCCCCATGACAATCGGCCGCCAATTCAGGACGCGCTTTGCGCGCCGTTGCCCGATGAACCGAAACAGTTCAATGCGTTGTGGCAGCGGCTCACCCCCGAAGAGAAGGACTGGCTCTACAGCCGAAACCACGACATCGGCAACCGGGCCGGGATGCCATGGGACCCAACGGATCACTTGGGAAAAGACCACTACAACCGGCTCCATCTGCAGGAGCTCCGGCAGCAGGCCAAAGCTGACGTCGACCGGATGCAACACTGCGTCGACGAGATGCTTGCCGGCCACAACGTCGACGACGGCGCGCTCTACGCACTGCAATCACAGCTGGCGGCGGCCCGACGCCGCCTGCAGGGATATCAGGCGGTGCTCGCCGACCTGGACCGCAGCGATGGGCTGAGTCGCTACCTGGGCTACCTCGACGACACCGGCCACGTCGCGGTGGCTATCGGCAACCCGGATTACGCCAAACGCAACGGCATATTCGTCCCCGGCACCGGCCAGGACCCGGCCCGGCTGCCGTTCAGTGATGCAAGAGCAGCCGCGATGTACAACGCTGCACGCGGCGCGGACAAGGCTCTTGGCCCGCATGATGTGTCGATCACGACGTGGATGGGATACGACCGTCCAATGACCCTGAGTCACGCAGCTTTTCCCGATCCGGCTCGCACGGGCGCCGGCCGTTTGGAGGCGTTCGAAAGCGGGCTTCGTGCCTCGCACATCGGGCCGCCGTCGATCGACACCGTGATCGGCCACAGCTACGGCTCGACGCTGGTCGGCGCGGCGGCCTCGGGCGGGCATCACCTGGCTGCCGACAACGTCATCGCGGTCGGCAGCCCCGGCATGCTGGTAGACCGCGCCGGCGGGCTCAGCCTGGCACCCGGCGCACACGTGTATGCGATCCGGGCGGCTAACGACATCATCGGCGTCAGCGGCGTGGTCACCGAATGGACACTGGGACCCGATCCGACGGCGCCCAACTTCGGCGCCCGTAGTTTGGCGGCCGACCCGGGACCCGCCGGCCTGGCGTGGCTGCCGAGCATCGACCCGCACAGCAGTTACTGGGATCAACAGAACATCGCGCTGGCCAACATGGGTGCCGTCATCGCCGCGGTTGCGCCTCCGAGGATCCTCGGACCGCAGTGAGCGCGACGGCGGTTGGTTTTCACCCGGACAGGCTATGCACGCGGCAGGATGGTGGCAGACGTCCACCGTGCGAGGAGTCTCGGACATGGGATGGTTTGACGCGCCCGAGTATTGGTTGGGCAGGCTGATGCTTGAGCGCGGGATCGCGGTCGTTTATGTGCTCGCGTTCGTCGGTGCGGCACGACAGTTTCGGGCGCTGATCGGTGAGCGCGGACTGCTGCCGGTGCCGCAATATCTGGCCCGGCGATCCTTTCGAAGTGCGCCGAGCATCTTCCACGTCCACTATTCCGATCGGTTCTTCGCGACGCTCGCCTGGTTGGGCGCGCTGCTGTCAGCGGCGATGGCGCTGGGCTTGGCCGGCGTGATGCCGTTGTGGGCCGCGGTGTTGGTGTGGCTGGTGCTCTGGGTGCTTTACCTGTCGATCGTCAACGTCGGGCAGACGTGGTACGCGTTTGGCTGGGAGTCGCTGCTGCTGGAAACCGGTTTCCTGGCGATCTTCCTGGGCAACGACCGGGTGGCGCCGCCGTTGCTAGCGATGTGGCTGGCGCGTCTGCTGTTGTTCCGGCTCGAGTTCGGCGCGGGACTGATCAAGCTCCGTGGCGACTCATGCTGGCGCGACCTGACCTGCCTGTACTACCACCACGAAACTCAGCCCATGCCCGGTCCGCTGAGCTGGTTTTTTCATCACCTACCCAAACCGCTGCACCGGGTGGAAGTCGCCGGCAACCATTTCGCGCAGCTCGTCGTACCTTTCGGATTGTTCGCCCCGCAGCCGGTGGCCAGCATCGCCGGAGCGATTGTCGTCATCACCCAACTGTGGCTGGTGGTATCCGGCAACTTCGCCTGGCTGAATTGGTTGACGATCCTGTTGGGCTGCAGCGCAATCGATGTCTCGTCGGCTGCGGCGGTGCTGCCGATCCCCAAGCAGCCGGCGCTGGCCTCGGTTCCGCCGTGGTTCGCCGGCCTGGTGATCGTGTTCGCGGCGCTGACGGTGGTACTGACCTATTGGCCGGTGGCCAACATGATCTCGCGGCGGCAGCGCATGAACATGTCGTTCAACCGATATCACTTGATCAACACCTACGGCGCGTTCGGCACCGTCGGACGAACCCGCCGGGAAGTGGTGCTCGAAGGTACCGACGAGCCGAAGCTCACCGATCAGACGGTGTGGAAAGAATACGAGTTCAAGGGCAAGCCGGGATCTGTGCGGCGGATGCCGCCGCAATGGGCCCCGTATCATCTGCGACTTGACTGGCTGATGTGGTTTGCCGCCATCTCGCCGCAGTATGCGTACCCCTGGCTTAGACTATTAATGGTGCGGCTCTTGCAGAATGATCCGGCGACGCTGCGCCTGCTCCGGCATAACCCCTTCCCCGGTTGCCCGCCGCGGTATGTGCGCGCCCGGCTCTACCGCTACCGCTTCACCACCGCGGCCGAACTGCGGCGTGATCGCGCTTGGTGGCATCGCACGCTGGAAGGTGGCTACCTGCAGCCGATTTCACTGGCGCCCACGACAGCCGAATAGGGTCGGCGCAGGTCGGCTACAGTGACTCGTCGAGCTCGCCGAGCCGGTCGGTCAACCGTAGGTTTTCGGAGTAGTCGACCGGGCAGCAGATCAGCGTGACGCCGTCGTCGTCGAGCGCAGCCGTCAAGGTGGGCAGCAGTTCTTCGGCGTGAGAGATTCGATAGCCCTTGGCGCCGAAGCTTTCCGCGTACTTAACAATATCGGGATTGCCGAACCGCACGTAGTGGTGCTCGCCGAGCTCGAGATCCATCTTCCATTCGATCAGCCCGTAACCGCCGTCCTCCCAGATCAATACAACTAGTGCTATCCGCTCCCGGACGGCGGTTTCGATCTCTTGGGAGTTCATCAAGAACGCGCCGTCGCCGACCACGGCCAGCACCTTGGACTCGGGCCGCGCCAATTTGACCCCAAGGGCTCCAGGTAACGCAAAACCCATCGTGGACAAGCCATTTGAGATCAGGCAAGTGTTGTGTTCGTAGGTGGGGTAGAGCCGGGCCATCCACATCTTGGTGGCGCCCGTGTCAACCAGGACGATGTCGCTGCGGCCCAGCGCGGCCCGGGTGTCGGCGACTAACCGTGCGGGCGCCAGTGGATATCGCGAATCTTGTTGCCCCCGAGCAAATTCCTCGTCGAGCATACCCGAGCCAGGTATGTCCGGATCAGCCTCATAGGTATGCCCTGCGAGCGCCTCGGTGAGCGCGTCGAGTGAGGCGCTGATGTCACCGATGATGCCGACGTTGACCGAATAGTGTGCGTCGACCTCGGCCGGAAAGCGGTGCAGGTGGATGATCAACTTGTCGGCCTTGGGATTGATCCGGACCGGGTCGAATTCCTGCAGCTCGTATCCGACCGCGATCACGACGTCGGCCTTGTCGAATCCGAAGTTGACGTAGTCGTGTCGCATGAACCCGATGGTCCCGATGCTGTTGGGGTGGTCGTCGGGCATCACACCCTTACCGTGGAAGGTATTGGCCACCGGGATGTCGAACTCGTGCGAGAACCGCACCAACGCCGCGGTCGCGTCGGCACGCGCCGCGCCGTGCCCGGCCAGCACAACAGGCCGCTTGGCCTCGCGCAGAATGTCGACCGCGCGCGCCACCTGGCGCGCCGCCGGCGCGTCGGCGCGCACCACATTGCGCGGCAACGGCGTCAAGTCGTAGTCGGCGGCGTCGGCGTCGATGTGCTCCGGTACGGCGAGGTAGACCGCGGCCGGGCGTTCGGTCTCGGCGACTTTGAACGCCTTGCGGAACATCTCCGGTATGGCCTGGACGGTCGGGATGCCGGCGGCCCAGCGGGTGATCGGGGTGAACATCGACACCAGGTCGACGTACTGGTGCGACTCCTTGAACTGGCGATCGTGGCCGACCTGTGCAGAAATCGCGACCATCGGGGTGCTGTTGGTGGTGGCGTCGGCGACGCCGAGCTGCATGTTGATCGCACCCGGCCCCAGAGTGGCCGACACCACCGCCGCCCGGCCGGTGACCCGCCCGTACATCTCGGCCATGAACGACGCCGCCTGCTCGTGACGAGTCAGCACATAGCGAATGTCAGACGCGGCCAGCGCCTGCACAAAGCGGATGTTCTCCTCGCCCGGTAACCCAAAGACGACGGCAACGCCTTCGTTTTCCAGGCATTTCACCATCAGTTGCGCAGCTGTAGTCATCCGCCACCTCCGCGGGCCAGGATAGTGGCAGGCTGGATAGCGGACGTTTTGCAAACCCACTCACGTTAAAAGGATGTCAGCGTGTCCATCGCCACGATCAACCCGGCGACCGGCGAGACGGTCAAAACCTTCACCCCGGCAACTGACGACGAGGTCGACGCGGCCATCGCCCGCGCCTACGACAGATTCCAGCACTACCGCCACAACACCACTTTTGCCCAGCGGGCCCGATGGGCAACCGCCACCGCCGACCTGCTAGAGGCGGAGGCCGATGAGGTCGGCGCGATGATGACCCTGGAAATGGGTAAGACGCTGAAATCGGCTAAAGCCGAAACGATCAAGTGCGCCAAGGGTTTTCGTTACTACGCCGAGAACGCCGAGAAGCTGCTGGCTGACGAGCCCGCCGATGCGGCAAAGGTCGGCGCAGCCAAGGCTTACATCCGCTACCAGCCGCTGGGCGTGGTGCTGGCGGTGATGCCGTGGAACTTCCCGCTCTGGCAGGCTGTCCGGTTTGCCGCACCTGCGCTGATGGCCGGCAACGTCGGCATCCTCAAGCACGCCTCCAACGTGCCGCAGTCGGCGCTGTATCTCTCCGACGTCATCAGGCGCGGCGGCTTCCCGGAGGGCTGCTTTCAGACGCTGCTGATTTCGTCGCGCGCCGTCGAGCGGGTCCTTCGCGATCCCCGGGTTGCGGCGGCGACCCTCACCGGCAGCGAACCCGCCGGCCAATCGGTCGCCGCCATCTGCGGCGACGAGATCAAACCCACCGTGCTGGAGCTCGGCGGCAGCGACCCGTTCATCGTGATGCCGTCCGCGGACCTCGACGAGGCCGTCGAGGCAGCGGTCACCGCCCGGGTGCAGAACAACGGCCAGTCCTGCATCGCCGCCAAGCGGTTCATCGTCCACGCCGACATCTACGACGCGTTTGTCGACAAGTTCGTCGAAAAGATGGACGCGCTGAAAGTCGGCGATCCGACCGACCCGGACACCGACGTGGGCCCGTTGGCCACCGAGTCGGGCCGCGATGAAATCGCCAAGCAAGTCGACGACGCCGTGGCGGCCGGCGCGAAGCTGCGCACCGGCGGCAAGCCGCTCGACGGGCCGGGGTGGTTCTACCCGCCGACGGTGCTCACCGACATCACCAAGGACATGGCGCTGTATACCGAAGAGGTTTTCGGCCCGGTCGCCTCGGTGTATCGGGCCTCGGGCATCGACGAAGCCGTCGCGATAGCCAACGCCACGACGTTCGGGCTGGGCTCCAATGCCTGGACCAGAGACGAGGCAGAGCAGCGGCGCTTCATCGACGACATCGAGGCCGGGCAGGTGTTCATCAACGGAATGACGGTGTCCTATCCCGAATTGGGGTTCGGCGGCGTCAAGCGGTCCGGCTACGGCCGCGAACTCGCCGGCCTGGGCATCCGCGCGTTCTGCAACGCCAAATCCGTCTGGATCGGGTAACAGTCCACTGCCGAGCAGACGCAGAATCGCACGAATTGGCGCCCGAATCGGCGATTCTGCGTCTGCCCGCGGGTCAGACCGCCGCCAGCGCCTTGCGGTCTTCGGCGGCGAAGGCGTCCTCCAACTGCAGCGGCGAGTAGTCCAGGTCGATTTCGCCGAGCGGCCGGCCGCGGGCGCTGGCGATCGTGCCGAACCGGCGCATCCCCTTCTCGCTGGCATACTGCATGAACTCGTCCGTCGACAGGCCGAACGGCATCGGGTCGTAGAGGGCGAAGCCCTCTTCGATAAGGCGCAGGCCCAGCGGCACGAGCTCGTTCATCCGCGTCTCGAAGACGTCCCAATTGGCATCGTCGGCAGCGACGTGGCGCCGACACGTGAAGGTGCCCCACGCCATGTGGCGGCGCTCGTCGTCGCCGATGCGGCGGATCGGTTCCTGCATGCCAGGCAGAATGCCGCGCTCCACGCAGATCTTGTGCCAGCCGAAGTAACCGGTCAGCGCCAGCATGCCTTCGACCATGTGGTTATAGGTCACCGACGCCCGGACCTGCGTCGCCGGAGACGGGTCAGCGGACAATGCGTTGAGGCAATTCGGCAGCTCCTCGTAGAAAATTGTCCGGTAGGTGGGGATGTCCTCGAGAAAGACGTGCAGGTCATCGGTGACGCCGACGGCGTCGAGCCACATCCGGAACACCTGGACGTGCTTGGCTTCCTCGAACGCGAATTGCGTCAGGTACATCTCGTCGCCCAGCCGGCCTTCGGCCCGCATCGCGGACATGAACGGCTGGATGTCCTCGGTCACCGCTTCTTCGCCGGCGATGAACTCGGCGCACAGCCGGGTGGCGTAGTTGCGTTCGTCGTCCGATAGCCGCTCCCAGTCGACGCGGTCGCGGGAAAGGTCGATGTCGGCCGGGTTCCAGAACTTCGCGTTGCCGCCGGCGAAGAGCTTGAGCGGCAAGCTGTCCCAGCTGAGCCCGCCGGCAACCATCGAGCCCGAATGCGTCCGTGTCATGTTGCGACCTCCTTGATCTCCGCGTGGCGAGCTTGCGGCAACGGGGTAAACGCCGCCGCCAGTACCGCGACGAGCCGGCGCACCGCCAGCGCCGGTTGCTCCGGCGTGGGCTCGTCGAGTCCGAGAATCGGATCCAGGCCGCGCACATAGGGGGCCAGCGCCAGATGCGGAAAGATCATCAGCAGCAACGCCAGCAGCGCGTCGGTGTCGGAATCCGCACGCAGGTCGCCGCGCAGGCGCGCGTCGCGGACCAGCGGCCGCAGCACGTCCAGGTAGTGGCGGTGGATGACGTTCTGCACGCTGACGCGGGCTTCGGTGTCGACCTCAAGCGTCGCCGCGGCTCCATGTCACCGTCGGCATCGCGCCCTCCTCGCATCAGTGACCACTGGTCATTCTAGTGTGAGTGGTGTCACAGTCAAGGATGCCGTCGTCGCGCGCCATGGCGGGACGTTGTACACGCGGTACCGGGACAACCGTTACGCTGGGCGGTGTTCGACCGGCTCGATGAGGTGGCATTCCAACCCGCTACAACCGGAGAGTCAGCAGCAGTGACGACACGCTCAGAGCTCGTGGACACCGCCGTCGACGCCGACGCATCTCGCCTGGTCAAGCTGTTCAAAGACCTCCACCGCCATCCCGAGCTGGGGTTCGCCGAGACCCGCACCGCAGGGATCGTCGCGCGGGAATTGGCTGGGCTGGGTTTCGCGGTGACGACCGGGATCGGCGGCACCGGCGTGGCGGCAGTGTTGCGCAACGGCACGGGGACGACCGTCATGTACCGCGCCGCCATGGACGCCCTACCGGTTGCCGAAGACACCGGCCTGGACTACGCGAGCTCGGTGACAGTCGCCGACGCGGACGGCGCCTTGTCACCGGTCGCGCACGTGTGTGGACACGACGCCCACGTCACCTGGATGCTGGGGATGGCCAAGGTGCTGGCCGGCGCGACCGACGCATGGTCGGGTACCGCCGTGCTCGTCGGCCAGCCGGCCGAGGAACTGATCGCCGGCGCACAGGCCATGGTCGACGACGGCCTTTACGGCGTGGTTCCGAGGCCGGATCGCCTCGTCGGTATGCACACCGCGCCTGCCCCGGTCGGCATGGTGGCCGCTGCCGGCGGCCCGACCCTGGCCGGCTCCGACCAGGTGGACATCGTGTTTCGCGGCGTTGGCGGCCACGGGTCGATGCCGCAGCTGACCACGGACCCGGTGCTGATGGCCGCTCTGGCAGTCGTCGAATTCCAGACGATCGTCAGCCGGATGATCCCCCCGCACGAGACCGCGGTGCTGACCGTCGGTTCGCTGCAGGCCGGCTCGGCTCATAACGTCATCCCGACCCAGTCGCTGCTAAAGGCCAACCTGCGATGGTTCAACCCGCAGGTACGCGAGCAACTCGTCGGCGGGATCAAGGCCGTCTGCAACGGCATCGCCCACACCTACGGGGTGCCCGAGGACCAGCTTCCGCAGATCACGCTTCCCGGTGGTTGCACGCCGCTGGTCAACGACGAAAACTTGTGCGCCCGCCTGGCCGCGGCGTTAGGCGAGGCGGTCGGGCCGGACCGGGTCCTGACGCAGCTGCCGCCGGTGACGGCGTCGGAAGACTGCCAGCTGCTCAAAGGCCCCCACCACGACGTGCCACTCGCGTACCTGTTCGTCGGGGTCGCCGACCCGCAGGTGTACGCCGGCGCGCTGGCCGCCGGAAGGTTGTTCCCGTACTCCCCGCACAGCCCGGACTACCGGGTCGACATCGCGGCGATCCCGTTCGGGGCCAAAGTCGCCGGCCATGTGATGCTCGATCTCCTCGCTACGTGAGCAGCCGACCAGCCGCGCTGCTGCGCCGCGCCGGGGAATGGCACTGGCCAGCAAGCACGTCGGTCTGTTCGCTCGCCAGCGCGTCCTTACGCGGGTGAGCGAAGCTCGCGACCGTCGACGCGCCCGCTCAGTCGGAGTACCACACCCGGACGCGATATCTCCGCGGAGCCCCTGTGCGGGCACCGGCGTTGCTGGTGGTCGAGGTTGGATAAAAAGTCACTGTCCGTCGGGGACGGGCCCACCTAGCATCAGACACGTGTCAGAACTGAACACCGCTCGAGGACCGATCGACACCGCTGATCTAGGCGTCGCCCTGATGCACGAGCACGTGTTCATCATGACCACCGAGATCGCGCAGAACTACCCGGAAGCATGGGGCGACGAGGACAAACGGGTGGCTGACGCCATCGACCGGCTGGGCGGGCTGAAGTCCCGCGGCGTGGACACCATTGTCGACCTCACCGTGATCGGGCTGGGCCGCTACATTCCCCGCATCGCCCGCGTCGCCGCGGCCACGGAACTGAACATCGTCGTCGCGACCGGCCTTTACACCTACAACGACGTGCCGTTGCGCTTCCACTACCAAGGCCCGGGCGCCCAACTGGATGGCCCCGAGATCATGACCGACATGTTCGTCCGAGACATCGAGCAGGGCATCGCCGGCACCGGCATCAAGGCCGGGATTCTCAAATGCGCCACCGACGAGCCCGGCATCACCCCCGGCGTCGAACGGGTGCTGCGCGCCGTCGCACAAGCACACAAGCGCACCGGTGTGCCGATCTCCACCCACACCCACGCCGGGCTGCGCCGCGGACTCGAACAACAACGCATCTTCGAAGAAGAGGGTGTCGATCTGAGCCGGGTGATCATCGGCCATTCCGGCGACAGCACCGACATCGGCTATCTCGAGGAGCTCAGTGCCGCCGGCTCCTACTTGGGAATGGACCGGTTCGGCATCGACGTGATCCTGCCGTTCGAGGATCGGGTCAACGTCGTGGCGCAGATGTGCGAACGCGGCCACGCCGACAAGATGGTGCTCTCGCACGACGCCAACTGCTACTTCGACGCACTGCCCGAAGAACCGCTGCCGGTGGCCGCCCCCAATTGGCATTATCTGCACATCCACAACGACGTGATCCCCGCACTCAAGCGGCGCGGGGTCACCGACGAGCAGCTGCACACCATGCTCGTCGACAATCCGCGGCGCATCTTCGACCGACAGGGCGGCTACGAGTGACGCACAGCGAGCCGGTCCCGCCGATCGGCGCCCAGATTTCGGCGCTGGCCGCACTCGCGCCCGACGAGCCGGCCGTCACCTGCGACGCCCGCACGCCTACGACCTCTCGTCGATGCGGCGGTTCTGGCATATGGGAGGAGTGCCGTGCCCGCCCCCGATCAAAGAGGCATGGATTGTTCTGCATCGTCGCCCGCGCGGCTCATGGCGCGATTGCGTCTTCTTGACGCGGGCTGACGACACCGTCGCGCAGCGGCACACGCTGTTGCCTCTTGCGAGATTCCCAGCGCCGCAATGCTCCTCGACAGGGTGATTCGACCAGCGCATAGCTCACCGCGGCGATGGCGATCGTGAAGATCAGCGTCAGCGCCAAGACCTCGGGCATGTGGCCCATGAAGGAGAATTCGCCGATCACCGGGAACACCATGGTCAGCGCCGCAAGATGCCAGATGAAAATGCCGTAGGACCAGCGGCCCAGCGTCACCATCGGCCTGGTACCCAATAGCCGGTGGCCGGTGTCGGGCCGGTCGAGCACCAGCGGCGCCACCAGACCCGCCGCCACCAGCGCACCCATTGCGGTCTTGACCGTGAATTGCGCGGCGCTGCTCGGGACCAGCCCCGCGGGCCCGGCCAGTGGTGTGGCGGCCACTAGATAGGCCGCCACGACGACGACGGCCATCAAGACCCGGCGTCGGGCCAGCCGATGCGGCCAGCCGGGCGGGCTGTGCACCCACTCGGCGAGCAGCATGCCCGCCGCGAACCAGGAGAAGAATGCCGGCGGCCAGTTCAGCGGATTGAGCCCGGCCGGGGCGGCAAAGGGGATCCAGCCCCAAAACCAGCTCCCGACACCGAGAGTCGCAATCGTCGCCACCCGAGCACGGACGGGCAGCCGGCTGGCTAACAGCGCGAGGATCGGCAATGCCAGATAGAAAGTGACCTCCACCGACAGGCTCCACATCTGGGTGAGCCCGTGGGTCAGCGTCAGCGGCACATAGACCTGGGTGAGCGAGAGATTGGCCAACCACACCGTCGGGCTGGGGTGGTCGGCGTCGGGCAGCAGGGTCAGGATGACGACGACGGCCACCAGGTAGGCCGGCATGATTCGCACCACCCGTGATCGCAGGTAATGACCGGTCGACGGGCGCGAGCCCAGCCCGCGCGCCGCCGCAGCGTGTCCGCGCCACAACAAAAACCCCGACAGGGCGAAGAACACCGCGACCGCAAGGTCGAAGCGACCGAACAACCGACCGTCGAAGCCATTCGAATGTCCGGTTTGGAATGCGACGTGGGTGATGACGACGCCGATGGCCGCGCAGGCCCGCATTCCTTCGACGGCGGGCAGGAAGCCGCGGGCCCCCCCCGCCTGCTGGACGCCACTCATCACTGCAACAGTGTGCCCGTGATCGGTTGTCCGGCAAATCGGGTACACGCCCGTTGCGCACCGTGGGGACCTAAACGGCAACCTTAAATTTTGCTGTTAGGGTCGAACGAGTTTTGCTTCGCTGGCCCAGGGTCGGGGCGGTCGGGTCGTTCCGAACCGAATGAGACCAGAAGGAGGTCACGGCGACGTGAACCGAGCAGTGATGTTGCGGATGGCCGCGTGCGGGATCATGGGCCTCGGAGCCGCCTTACTGGTCGCCGCATTGCTGCTATGGACCTACACCAGCAGCAGGATCACCAAGATTCCGCTCGACCTGACTGCCACGTTGATCAGTGACGGCACCGGCACCGCGCTGGACCCGGCGTCGATCAACAGTCCGAAGCTGGTGGTCAACAAAAACGTGCCGCTGGTGTCCCAGCAGCAGATCGACGTCGAATCGCCCGCTAACGCCGATGTCGTCACACTGCAGGTGGGCTGCTCGGTTCGACGCAGCGACATGCAAAAGGACTCCGGCCTGCTGCTCGCACTCGTCGACACCGTCACACTGAACCGCAAGACCGCGATGGCGGTTTCCGACGACACCCATCCCGGTGGCGCCGTGCAGAAACCGCGCAGCTTCAACGATGAAAATCCGCCCACCAACATCGCATTGCCGCACGACGGACTGTCCTACCGATTTCCGTTCTACACCGAGAAGAGGACGTATCCGTATTTCGACCCGATCGCGCAGGACGCCTTCGACGCCAATTACAGCGGCGAACAAGACGTCAACGGGTTGACCACCTACAAGTTCACCCAAGACGTCGGCTACGACGCCGACGGCAAGCTGGCTGCGCCGGTCAAGTATCCCTCGCTGTACGCCGACGACGCGGACAGCAAGGTCACAGCGACCGCGGCGATGTGGGGCGTGCCCGGTGATCCGGACGAGAAGATCACCATGACCCGCTACTACGCGGCGCAGCGGACCTTCTGGGTGGATCCCGAGTCGGGGACGATCGTCAAAGAAGCCGATCATGCCAACCATTACTATGCTCGCGATCCGCTGAAGCCCGAGCTGACGCTGGTGGATTACAAAGTCACCTCCAGCGAAGAGACCGTCGAGTCACAGGTGAACGCCGCACGCAACGAGCGTGACCGGTTGGCCCTGTGGTCGCGGGTGCTGCCGATCAGCTTCACCGCGTCCGGGGTGATCGCGCTGATCGGTGGCCTGCTGCTCGGCTCGTTCAGCTTGCGCACCGAAGCGGCACTGCTCGACCCCGGCCTGGACACCGCCGACCACGGCTTCTTCGGCCGCGGCGAGCCGCCGGTCGAAAGGGTACCCGGCGCCGAGGCCGAAACCGAGAAGCTGCCAACACCCCCCAAAGACGTAGAGCGCGAGCACGGCCCGCCCGGCGCAGGCTCGCCGGGCACGGAGAGCCGACCGACTTCGGATCCACCCGGGGCGCCCTGACCGACGGGGCCGGGATGCGCCACTGGGTTGCGCGGTGGTCGCGGCCGGGGTACGCACTGGCGTTGGCGGTGCTGGTGGTGGTGCCGCTGATCGGGCCCGGATATTTGCTATTGCGCGATGCGGTGAGCACCCCGCGCTCATATCTGTCCGATAGCGCCCTTGGGCTGATGTCGGCCCCCCGTGCGACGCCGCAAGATTTCGCCGTCGCGTTGGCGTCGCACTTCGTCGATGGCGGCCTCGTGGTCAAGGCGTTGCTGGTCGCGGGACTGTGGCTGGCCGGTTGGGGCGCGGCACGCCTGGTCGCACTGGTGTTGCCCGAAGCCGGGGCCGGCGGCCAATTTGTCGCGATCACGCTCGCGATCTGGAATCCATATGTCGCCGAGCGGTTGCTACAGGGGCATTGGAGCCTGCTGCTCGGGTACGGCTGCCTGCCGTGGGTTGCGACCACGATGCTGACGCTGCGCTCAGGTTCGACAGGGTTTTTCGGGTTGGCGTTTTGGATCGCGCTGGCCGGGTTGACCCCCACCGGGCTGATCCTCGCCGCAACGGTCGCATTGGTCTGTGCGGCTGTCCCTGTTGGGGGCGCGGGTGGGTCCCGACCGCGCTGGGTGTGCGCCGCCGCCGCGTTGGCCGGCGCGCTGCTGGCGGCGCTGCCATGGTTGACGGCGGCGGCACTGGGCTTGTCATCAGCGGACCGTATCTGGGTGCAGGCTCCCGACGTTGCGGCGTTCGCCGCCCGCGCCGAGCCGGGTCTGGGCACACTGGGCAGCCTGGCCAGCCTCGGTGGGATCTGGAACAGCGAGGCGGTACCGCCGTCGCGGACAACGCTTTTCGCAATGGTATCGGCCGGGGCGCTGCTTGGTGTGGTGGCCATCGGGCTGCCGACGGTGCTGCGCCGACGGGCGGCGGTCCCGCTGATAGCGCTGGCGGCGGTGTCCGTGCTGGCGCCTGCCGCGCTGGCCACCGGGCCGGGGCTGGCAACGCTGCAGGCGGCGGTGGATGCCGCGCCGGGTGTGGGCGTGCTGCGCGACGGGCAGAAGTGGGTGGCGCTGGCCATGCCCGGGTATGCACTGGCGGGTGCGGGAGCGGTGCTGACATTGCGCCGTTTTTCGGGGCCCGCGGTTCCCGCGCTGGTGTGCTGCGCCGCGCTGCTGCTCACACTTCCCGACTTGGCCTGGGGTGTGGGAGGGCGCGTGGCGCCGGTGAACTATCCAGCGGGGTGGGCGGCCGTGGCGGCGTTGATCAACCGCGATCCCGGACTCGTCGCGGTGTTGCCGGTCGACACCATGCGGCGCTTCGCCTGGAGCCGACCGGCGCCGGTGCTGGATCCGCTGCCCCGCTGGGTGCGCAGCGATGTGCTGATTACCGGCGATCTGATCGTCTCGGGGGTGACGGTTCTTGGTGAGGGACACCGGGCGCGCAAGGTACAGCGGCTGCTGTTGGCCGGCGCCGATCCCGCCGCACTTCGCAACGCAGGCGTGGCGTGGCTGGTTGTCGAAGCGGGCACCACCGGCGATATGGGCTGGGCGGCAAGGACATTCGAGCGACTGCCGGTAGTCTATCGCGGCCACGATTTGACCTTGTATCGGGTCAACGGCCAGGCAGGCGCAGTGCCCGCCGATCGGCGGTTGCTCGCGGTGATCGCCCATCTCGTGTGGCTGGAGATGCTGATCGTCGGAGCTACCGGCATGGCGGTAGCGGGCTGGCGGCAGGCAGAGATGGCATAATGTCGTCCGCCAATCGATCCAGTCTCATGGTCCCCCCGTCTCGACCGGCGAGCATGCGGCCACCGGAGCGCTTTCGGCCGCTGCGTCAGCAGTCACGTGACGTAGACCCGCAGCCGACGTCGTTAGCAACTTTGGAGCCCTTGTCACCAGGCGGGAACCGATGCCGCGCTACCAGCGTCCTGCGGACGCATGGACGGCATAGACCGCGAGGCCGTCGCCGAAGGGCTGGACCCAGACGGCCCTACACTGCTGGAAGCCCAAGAGCTCGTCCAGCTGGAGCTGGACTTGCCCGACGAGGAGAGTTCCGGCGCGCCTGGGGCTCCGTTGTCCCTACCGGCGGATACGATGCGGCACATGAGTGACCGCGCTCGACAACGCTTCGCAGTGGTGAAACACGACGGGAGCGAAGATTACGAGGCAGTCCTCAAGGGCTCTGCCCTCGTGCTTGGCGACGCGCACCAGGTTCTAACTCGATGCCTGAAGGTTGCGTGCAGACTGTCGTCACGTCGCCGCCATACTGGTCACTTCGCAACTACGGGATAGATGGCCAGATCGGTTTGGAAGACTCGGTTTACGCCTTCATTGACGCGCTAGCCGAGTTGTTCGAGGAAGTCTGGCGAGTGCTGCGCGACGACGGCACTATGTGGTTGAACATCGGCGATTCGTACACCAGCGGCGGCCGGACCTGGCGGGCACCCTCCCGGCGAAGCATCTCGTGCGGCGGTACATCGGCGCTGTCGGACAAACGCCAGATCTTGGATCCCTGGATCCGAAGAATCAACACATCGTGAGGGTCGTAATGGGGTACGAATCCTGTTGATTCGGCAGGGGTTACGTAGGCGTTGACCCGCGTCGGGAAATTCAGCTCGACCTCAATGGAGTGGGATCCATGAGGCGATCGAAGTAGTCCGCGCGGCATCGCTGGACATGGTAGTGCGTTGTCCCCCAGACCTTGTCAAGAAAGGTCTGCACCGGGAGAGGCTGAAGCAACCAGGCTAGCGAGGACTCGACGGTAATCCCTCCCCCACATCATGGTGAAGAGGCCGCAAGGGATACCCCTTGCGGCCGGTCAGACGACTCCGCTGACGCGTTCTCCCGCTACCACCGACTCCAGTACGCTGCGCATTGCGTCTGCGCTTTGGCGCCAAGAGAATTCGGCACTGCGTGCTTGCGCCTTGGCGCCGAGCTGATCACGCAGCACCGGGTCAGTCAGCAACTGGTGCAATCGATCCACCAATTCATCGCGACTGTCCACCAGCACACCGGTCACCCCGTCGATGATCGAGTCGGCCAACCCGCCGGACGAGCGGTAGCCGATCGTCGGCACCCCGTGCTGGGCTGCCTCGACCACCGCCAGACCCCAGCCTTCTTTCCGCGACGGCAGCACATGAACCCAAGACTGTTGCATCACGTGGTGTTTGGTGACGTCATCGATGTGGCCGTGGAACGTCACCGCGTCGCTGATGCCCAAGCTCGCCGCATGGTCGACCAAGCGCTGCCACCACCACCCGCCCCCGACGATGTCGAGATGCAATCCCGGGGTCGATGGCCGAAGCAGCGCCACGGCTGCCATCGCGTCCTCGATCTGCTTGTGCGGCACCAGCCGGGACAACACCAACACGCGGGGGTCGCCGGCCCGCGGACCACGCAACGACGCCTCCGGTGCCTCGTCGAGACCGTTGCGCACCAACGCGATTCGTTCATTTGCCACACCCAGGCCGACCAAGTCGCGGGCCGACGGCAGCGACACCGTCACGTACTGGTTTCCGCGGTGCAGTCTTGGCGACACCCGCGACTCGACGTACCAACCCAACCGGCCGAGCACCGCACCGGCCACCGGCCACTGCTCGCGATGGCAGTGGTGTACCAGCACCGCGACCCGCCGTCCGTAGATCAATCGGGCCAGAAACGGTAAGCCGTTCTGGGTGTCGACCACCACGTCCGGTCGCACCCGCCGCAGCGGTCCCATCCCGAACCGTGCCGCCGCCATCGCCACCAGTGCCCACACATAAACCGAGTACCGCCCGCCGGCGCGGCTGATCCGCACACCGTCGACGACTTCGCGCCGCGCCGCGCCGCGATAATGCGCAGTGCGCAATGTGACCGCGACACCGGAAGCGGCAAGCTGGGCTCCGATGCGCTGCAGATAGGTTTCACTGCCACCGCCCTGGGGGTGGCCGGTATCGCGCCAGCACAGCAGCAGTACCGAGCGCAAACCAGACATTACGGGTCAGCCTAAACTGCGCGCCTGCATAGGGTGGGCCGGTGGCCGTGACTGACCTGTTCGCGCGGCGAGCGACCCTGCGGAGGTCGGTGCGCCTGCTGTCAGAGTTTCGCTACGAGCAGCGGGATCCGGCCCGCTTCTACGGGACGCTGGCCACCGACACCGCGGGCATGGTCAGCGACCTGTGGCAGGGCATCCACCGTGAACGCCCGGTGGCTCGCAGCCTGCTCGACGTCGGAGGCGGGCCCGGATACTTCGCGACCGCCTTTACCGATGCCGGGCTTCGGTACATCGGCGTGGAGCCAGATCCGAGTGAAATGCACGCCGGCGGGCGCATTTTGGCGCGCGAAGCGGGGACATTCGTGCGCGCCTCGGGCCTGGCATTGCCCTTCGCCGACAACAGCGTGGACATCTGCCTGTCGTCCAATGTCGCCGAGCACGTACCCCAACCCTGGCAGCTGGGCGGCGAAATGCTGCGAGTGACGCGGCCGGGCGGGCTGGTCGTGCTGTCCTACACGGTCTGGCTGGGACCATTCGGCGGGCATGAAACGGGGCTGGCGCACTATCTCGGCGGCGCCCGGGCCGCTGCGCGTTATGCCCGCAAGCACGGCCACCCGGCCAAAAACAACTACGGCTCGTCGTTGTTCGCGGTATCGGTGGCCGACGGTTTGAATTGGGCGGCCAGCACCGGCGCGCTGGTCTGCGCGTTCCCCCGCTACCACCCCAGATGGGCGTGGTGGCTGACCTCGGTGCCGGTGCTGAGGGAGTTCCTGGTGAGCAACCTCGTGCTGGTTCTGCAGCCGCAATACTGAAACATGTTCTCGTTTTGCTTCGGCTTGGGCAGGGCGGCGCCCATGAGCAACGCGGTAACGGAGTACGACAAGCTTTTCATCGGCGGTAGGTGGGCGGCGCCGTCGACCTCCGAGGTGATCGAGGCGCACTGCCCTGCCACCGGCGAATACGTCGGCAAGGTGCCGCCCGAGACGACGGCCGTTCGGCCGGGATTGCCCGACAACGCCATCTCGAGAAGCGACGAAATGCTCGAGCTCGGACCTCCTGTAGCGCCATCGCATTACAAATCTCGCTAAGACTGTCATGCCCGCCCGTAGTTTAGATCACTCGACTACGTCCAGACCCACACCGTGGATCGCTCCGGCCGAACCGGGATGGCGACCAGGTTTACCCACCGACCGGCGTGGTTACTCGCAGCCGAGCCGTCCGGGCGCTTTCCAACCGGCTGATGGCGGGCGGTCGCGACAGCTACCTGGGTCGCCCATGGGCGGCGCGGGCCATACAACGACGATCTGGATGAGGAGCGTCTTGGGTACCACATCGGTGATCAACCAGAAAGCAACAGCAACTAGGCCTGCTGCCACCGCGTTCACCCGGCTGCGCGCCGGGCTTCCCGGCGCGATGCTGGCCGAGTTCTTCGGCACCTTCGTGCTGATGCTGCTCGGACTGGGCGCCGGCGCACTGAACGTCGTGGGCCTGCCCAGCTCAGGCAGGCAAACCGTGGCGTTCGGCCCGGCGAATTGGCTGATCCTCGTGTTCGGCTGGGCCTTCGCCGTCATGCTGGCTGTCTACCTGGCCGGCGGGATCAGTGGCGCGCATCTCAACCCCGCGATCACGCTGGCTTTCGCGATCGCCCGAAAGTTCGGCTGGAGAAATGTCGTCCCCTATTGCCTGGCCCAGCTCGTTGGAGCGTTCAGCGCGGCCGCGGTGGTCTACACCGTTTACCTGTCCGCAATCGACGAGTTCAACGCGGCCAATCACCTCACCCGGCCGGACTCGCTGGACACGTTCTCGATCTTCGCGACCTATCCCGCCTCATACTTTCACGGCGGTTACCTCGGGCCGTTCGTTGACCAGCTGGTAGGGACAGCGATCCTGGCCGCGTTGATCGCGGCGCTGATCGACCACCGCAACCAGGCGCCGGCCGGCAACATGGCGCCGCTGACCATCGGCTTCGTCATCGCGGTGATCATGTGCTCGTACGGCACCAACGCCGGCGCCGCGCTCAACCCCGCCCGCGACCTCGGTCCGCGACTGTTCGCCTATCTGGCGGGCTGGGGCAAGCTGGCGCTATCCGGGAACTACGGGCAGACAACCCAGTACTGGTGGATCCCGATCGTCGGGCCACTGGTCGGAGCGGTGATCGGGATCGGCCTGTACGACTTCTTCATCGGCCACGTGCTGGGCGCGCGCGCCACCATGCTGTTGACTCCCGAACCGGGCCTGGCGCCGCTGCCGACTACCGATGCCGCGTCGGGGGTTGCGGGGCCCGTCACCGCCGAGGAAAGCGCCGAGGGTCGGGATCGCGCGGCCTGATCTCAGGTTCCGGACCAGCTCGCCTTTGGTGGGAGCGGGGTCCGCCACATATCGTGTCCGATCGGTCTGCGGTCCGGCCCGCGGGTCCATGCCCCGAGCCAGCAGATTCGCGGCGCCGCAAAACCACCGCGAGGACGCCGCGGGTTGACCCGGTCGGCATACTGGACCGATGCCGAGCACCGATTTTCACCCCGATCTGCAGAAAGTCGCTCGCCTCGCGCCACGCGCCCTGGTCGGGCCGCACAGTCTGCGCGCGGTTCGGGCGCTGAGCGGGCTGCGACGCGGCAAGACCCCGGACGGCGTCGAGGTGCTCACCCTTGGCTCCGGTGTCGGTGTGCGGCTGCACCGGGCGACCAGCGTCAGCCAACGCAGCGCCGCGCTGCTGTGGATCCACGGCGGCGGCTATGTGCTGGGCAGCGCGCGACAAGACGACGCGCTGTGCCAGCGCTTCACCCGTGAGTTGGGCGTCACCGTCGCGGCGGTGGACTATCGGCTGGCGCCCGAGCATCCCTACCCCGCACCGCTGGAGGACTGCTATTCGGCGCTTACCTGGCTGGCCGGACTCCCCGCGGTGGACCCGGCGCGGGTGGCAGTCGGCGGGGCCAGCGCCGGCGGCGGGCTGGCGGCAGCGCTGGCGCTGCTGGCCCGCGACCGCGGCGAGATCACCCCGGTGCTGCAGCTGCTGGCTTACCCGATGCTCGACGACCGCGGCGCAGCCGGGCCGAAGAACCCGAACTACCGACTGTGGAGCCCGAAAAGCAATCGCTTCGGCTGGACGGCCTACCTCGGCGCCGCCGACCCGCAGGTCGCCGTTCCGGCGCGCCGCGACGACCTGAGCGGGCTGGCTCCGGCGTGGATCGGCGTCGGCACCCACGACCTGTTCCATGACGAGGATCTGGCCTACGCCGAGCGCCTCACCGCGGCCGGGGTGGCGTGCGACGTCGAGGTGGTCCCCGGAGCCTTCCACGCTTTCGACCTGGTGGTCCCGAAAGCTGCGGTATCCCAGGCGTTTTTCGCCAGCCAGTGCGCGAGTCTGCGAACCGCGCTTGCCCTGAAGAGCTGATCGGCCGCTATGCGCGCCAGCGCACCGTTCTCGGTAACCGACGAGCAGCGAGCGCTGCGCAGCGCGGTCGCCGACGTGATGGCGCGACACTGCGGCGAAGCGCAGGTGCGAGCATTGATGGCCACCGGCACCGGTCTTGACCGCCAGATGTGGCACGAATTGGCGGCCATGGGTTTAACCGGCCTGCTGATCGCCGAGGAGTACGGCGGTGCCGGTGCGGGCCCGGTGGAGATGGGCATCGCGATGGAAGAGATGGGCCGCGCGTTGTCGGTCGGCCCGTTTTTGTCGACGGCGGTGCTGGTGCCCAGCCTGCTGGCCGAAGCCGGCGACGCAGCCGAATGCGCCGCGGTGCTGCCGCGGATCGCGGCGGGTGACCTGATCGCCACCGTCGCCTTCACCGAGGACGACTCCGCTCGGTTGCCCGCCACGATCGCCGCCTCCGCGGGTGCCATCGGTGACGCCTGGCACGTTACCGGCTACAAGCATTTCGTTGTCGACGGGCAAGCGGCGGAGCTGTTCTACGTGCTGGCCGGAACTGACTCGGGCCCAGCCGTTTTCGCCGTCGACGCCGGTGCTGCCGGCCTGGATGTGACGCCACTGACGACGGTGGACCCGACCCGTAAGCTGTGCCGTCTGCAATTCGTCGACACCCCGGCGCGGCTGGTCGGCCGGCTGGGTGCCGGTGTCGAGGTATTCACCGCGGCGCTGGACCGCTCAGCCGTGGCACTGGCCAGCGAGCAGGCCGGTGCTGCGCGACGCGTTGTCGAGATGGCCACCGAGTACGCCAAGACCCGCTACCAGTTCGGCCGCGCGATCGGCAGCTTCCAAGCGGTCAAGCACATGTGCGCCGACATGCTGCTGGAGGCCGAGTCGGCGGTGTCGGCGGCGCGCTTCATCGCCGGATCATTCGCCGAGCAGGCGCCCTCGCATATCGCCGATCTTGCTCTGGCGCAGGCGTTCTGCTCCGACGCGTTCGTCTTCGTCGCGGCGACCAACATCCAGGTCCACGGCGGCATCGGGTTCACCTGGGAGCACCCGGCGCACCTGTATTTGCGGCGTGCCCGCAGCGATGCGCAGTTGCTGGGCAGCCCGTCGTGGCACCGGGAGCGCTACCTGCGGCAGATCGGAGCCTGAGCCTTGACCCGCGCCGGCGACGATGCAGAGCGAAGCGATGAGGAGGAGTGGCGCTTGAACGACGACGAACTGCGCGATGAGGTTCGAAAATGGCTGGCCGCCAACTGGAATCCCGCAATCGATCGCGCCAGCTGGGCCCAGCGCGTCGTTGACGCCGGGTGGGCGGTGCCCAGCTGGGAACCCGAGTGGTACGGCCGCGGCTTGTCGGAGGCCCGATCGCGGCTCGTTGCTGCCGAATTCGCGGCAGCAGGTGCGCCGGGCTGCGGTCACGACCGGGCGAACCTGTTCGCCTGCACCCTGCACGACGTCGGAACCGAGGAGCAGAAGCGACGGCTGATTCCGCCGTCGATACGCGGCGAAAGCAAGTGGTGCCTGCTCTACAGCGAGCCCAGTGCGGGATCAGACCTGGCCGGCCTGCGCACCAAAGCGGAGCGCCGCGGTGACCAGTGGGTGATCAACGGGCAGAAGGTGTGGACGTCGTTCGCCAAAACCGCCGACTACGGCATGCTGGTGGCCCGGACCGACTGGGATGTCCCCAAGCACCAGGGCATCAGCTTCTTCATGTTGCCGATGCGTCAGCCCGGCGTCGAGATCCGGCCGATCCACCAGATCACCGGCGAATCAGAGTTCAACGAGGTCTTCATCCAAGATGCCCGCATCCCCGCCGAGAACTTGGTCGGAGAGCTGAACGCCGGATGGTCGGTGCTGCAGATCGCGTTGGGCTACGAGCGACGGTTCATGGGCGATCTGGCCCGCACCGCCAAGGATGGTCGGCGGCCCCGTCCGGCAAACGCGAGCCTGTTAATCGAATTGGCACGCGATGCCGGCAAGCTGGACGACCCCTACATACGTCAGCAGATCGCCCGAGTCGATGCGCTGGCGACCGTCAACCGCTGGAACACTCAACGGTCGAAGGCTGCGGCCGATCACGGCGAGGCCGCCGCGCTGACGGCGCTCGGGAAGATCGCCATGTCACGCATCCTGCACGAGACCGCTCGTGTTGAAACTGAAATCGTCGGCGCCGAAGCGATGTTGGCCGGACCCGAAAACCCTGTCGGTGACGCGGTGACCTTCCGGACGATGAACGCCTACTTCACCTCGATCGGTGGTGGGACCGATCAAATTCAACGCAATATCATCGGTGAACGCGTGCTGGGACTGCCGAAAGAGCCTGAGCCGCACCGCAACACACCGTTCCGCGATTTGCCGCGTTGATTCGGTGAATGTTTCCGCCGAGCGTGCGTATTTGTACACGCTTTGCGGCGTGTCGATGTGCAAACACGCACGCTCGGCCATTTCATTCCGCCGCATAAGTTATTTGGCCGTCGACGATTGTCGCGGCGACCATGCCGGCATCGAGCTCGGCCAGCGCCGCTTCGGGCGGCAGGCTCAGCACGCAGAGGTCTCCGGGCTCTCCCGGTTGGAGGGTACGCGCCCGGGTGGGATGGGCCGGGTATCCGAAGAACATGCTCAAAGCTGTTCGCGCCGAGATGCATTCATCGGTGCCCAGCACCGCGCCGCTCGGCGCGAGCCGCTCGAGATCCAGGTCGTCGTCGTGCAGGATGCGTTTGCCGGGGGCCAGGCAGTGCACCTGTTGGCGCAGCTCGCCGCGCCGACGCAGTTCGGTTGACCGCACGATGTCGCCCGCCCCCAGCTCCGGTGTGGCATCGGTGATTCCGGTGACCCCATAGCCGCTCAGCCGAGCACTCAGCTCGGCCAGCTCGGTTTGGCCACGGCTCAGCGCGTCCGACCAGGAGTCGGTGCTGCGCAACCGGCCGTCGGGATGCCCCGCCAGACCAACGCGAACCAGACCCGCGGAGTTGAGCATCCACAGCACCCCGCTTCGGTGCTGCACGCCAGCCCGCTGTCGGCCCAGTCCGCCGCCGCGTTCATTTCACTATTGTGCGCGCCGGCTGTTAGCGGGTTAGAACTGCAGCGCGGTGAAACGCCAGTCCAGCACCTGCCGGGGCGCGTCGCCTGAGTCGCTCACGGCGTACACCAGCGACCGCAGTCCCAGCACTCCGCCGTTGTCGGTGGGCTCGGCGGAATCGACGTGTAGCTCGCTGCAGAGGGTGTCGCCCTCATACACCGGTGCGGTGTGGTCGCAGGACTGCCAGCCCAGCACCGTGGCCAGATTGGGCAACAGCCGACTTGCCTGCGCCAACGCCAGCCCGATGGTGTGCCCGCCGTAGACCAACCGTCGCCCGCTAATACGCGAATCGTGGTGAACTGAGGCAATATTCAGAGTCAGGCGGGCCAATTCGGATGCGCCGGTGACCACATCGGCACTCCCTCGCAGCGCCGTGCCGGCCAGGTCGGCATCGAAGTGCGGTCCGGGAATCCGCTCGCGGAACACCTCGCCGTCCCACTCGTCGACGGCCGACGGCGGCGGGGCCAGATCGGCGCCGACTTTCGACAGGTCGTCGGCGTGATCCGCGGCGTTGGGGCCGGCATCCGGGCTCAGCGGCAACATCGCGCAGCGGTAGAAGTCCAGGATCAACCGATCAACCTGGTCGATGGTGGTCATCCGCAATGCCACCAACCCGGTGGGCGCCCGGTCCGGCTTGGCCGAGTTCTTCTTCAAGCCCACCACTTCGGTGCGGGTGAACAGGGTGTCGCCGATAGCCGGGAACCGGTAGAACACCAACCCGCGATAGAACAGGTTGGCCTTCACATGCGCAGTCACCGGGGTCGATTGGCCGATCGCGACGTCGCACACCAGGCCGGGATGAGCGATTTGCCCGGCGGACCCGGTGACCGCCGCCGACAGCTCGGCGTCCAGCGGTAATCGCAACCGATCGCCGAGAATGCTCTGGTGCACGGCGGCCATCCCGTGGGTCAGCGTCATCGAGGGCGCGCCGGCGAACACCTGGCCGGACTGCAGTTCGTCGAAGTACGGGCCGCCGGTCATCGGGTTCCTCGCCGTGTCAGCATTGCGGAATGGGGCTGAACGACGACGAGGCGATGCTGGTCGAGACGGTGCGTCAGTTTGTCGACAAAGAGGTCAAGCCGACGGTCCGCGAGATAGAGCATGCCAACGAGTATCCCGAAGCGTGGATCGAGCAGATGAAGCGCATCGGCATCTACGGGCTGGCCATCGGTGAGGAGTACGGCGGCGCACCGGTGTCGATGCCGTGCTACGTGCTGGTGACCCAGGAGTTGGCGCGTGGCTGGATGAGCCTGGCCGGCGCGATGGGCGGGCACACCGTCGTCGCGAAGCTACTGGCCTTGTTCGGGACCGAGCAGCAGAAGCAGCAGTACCTGCCGGCGATGGCCAGCGGCGAGCTGCGGGCCGCGACGGCGCTCACCGAGCCGGGCGGCGGCAGCGATCTGCAAAACATGTCGACCGCCGCGCTACCCGACGGGCCAGACCACTTGGTGGTCAACGGGTCGAAGACCTGGATCAGCAATGCCCGGCGCTCAGGGTTGATCGCGCTGTTGTGCAAGACCGATCCGGCCGCCACGCCGCGGCACAAGGGCATCTCGGTGCTGCTGGTGCAGCACGGGCCGGGGTTGACGGTGTCGCGGGATCTGCCCAGGTTGGGCTACAAGGGCGTGGAGAGCTGTGAGCTGTCGTTCGACGGCTACCGGGTGGCGGCGTCGGCGATTCTCGGCGGCGAAGCGGGCAAGGGCTTTTCGCAGATGATGAAAGGCCTTGAGACCGGGCGCATTCAGGTCGCAGCACGCGCGCTCGGGGTCGCGACCGCGGCGCTGGAGGCCGCGCTGGCCTACGCCCAGCAGCGGGAGAGTTTCGGCCAGCCGATCTGGAAGCACCAGTCGGTCGGCAACTACCTGGCCGACATGGCGACCAAACTCACCGCCGCCCGCCAGCTCACCCGGTATGCCGCCGAGCGCTACGAGCGCGGCGAACGCGCCGACATGGAAGCAGGCATGGCCAAGCTGTTCGCCTCGGAGGTCGCGATGGAGATCGCCCTGAACGCGGTGCGCATCCACGGCGGCTACGGCTACTCGACCGAATACGACGTCGAGCGCTACTTCCGCGACGCCCCGCTGATGATTGTTGGCGAGGGCACCAACGAGATCCAGCGCAACGTCATCGCCGCACAACTGGTTTCCCGGGGCGGAATTTAACTTTAGAGCATGCAGCCAATCCGCCGGCCGCGTTCACGTCGGACCGTACCGGCACAGCAAACGGCACGCTAACCCGAGAACCGGTGGCGCCCGAGGTAATTCAGCATTACCTCGGGCTTACCAGCTGTTTATTCTTGCGGAGCAACAACGGTGTTCTTGTTTTTGCGGCGCAACAGCACGAGGCTTGCGCACCCGATCAACAGCGCCGCAGACGCGACAGCGAGCGCGACGATGGCGGGCCACAGTGGCGTGTTGTTCTGGACTGTTTCCGTGGTGGTGAAGATATCCAGGTCGGTGGCTCCCGAGCCCAGCTTTAGCACCGGAGCCGGGTGCCCAGGCTGAGGCGGACCGGCGAACGGGTCGTCATTCCAGTTCACCTTGCGTCCGTCACTGTACGTTTGTTCGGCAGGCAGCGGCAGCGCATTCCGGTTCGGCAGGGGGCCGGCGTACAGGAGGAACTGGCCGAACTGTTTGGGCGGGATCGCCGCCTGCGGGTTGTCGGCAATCCAATGCACTTCCGACACAAAATTGTTGTGCACCGTGCCGTTGTTGTCCGTTTGCGGCGACGGAAGGGGCTTCTCGGTGAGGATCGCTGTCCAGCCGGGCATGGACGCGGTGTCCACCACATATATGGGCGTGTCCTGGGGAAGGAACACCCGCAATTCGACGACAGCGTTGGAATCCGACTCGTTGGGGACGCTAAATGTCAGGACTCCGTAACCACCCTGCCGAGCGTTGGTGCCGGAGACCTTGACATGCGCCAGCGCGGGCGATGCGAAAACAAGCGCGGCCAAAGCGGCCACCACAGCGAGCAAGGCGGCGCGTGCCGGACTTCTCATATACTCACGTCCTTTGTCGACTGGGCTTGGTCGGTAGTTCACCCGACGGTTGGGGTTGACGTCCGAAGTCCGGTGCAAATCAGGTAACGATTCCGGCTTCGGTGGGTGATGCTACCGCAGTGGACGCTGACAGTTCGATAACCCGCGTTCCTACGAAAATTGAGGTGACCGCAGCTGGTGAACACAGGCGTCGGTAACCGGCCACGTGGTCAGTGACGGCTGGTCGGTTTTATGTTTGTCTATGCCGCGTCGGGTTCCTCGAGGATGACGCGGTAGCCGAGTGCTTCGCGTTGTCGGACGGCGTTGGCTTTGATGTGTTCGGGCCGGCGTCGGGTGTAGTAGTCGGGTCCGGGGTCACGGTAGAACTTGCCGCCGGCCAGCATGTGCCACGCCGCGGTGACCATGGCGTGCTCGACGGCGACGATCGTTTTCATCGGTGCACGCCGTGCGGTGATACGGCGGAATTTCGCGCCGAAGAACGCGGTGTTGGCCGGTCGGGCCGCAGCCGATGCGGCGATATTGCCTCCTCGATACGGGCCTCCGCCCTCGCCAATGCCAGGGTGTGCTGATCGATCAGGTCCAGGTGCATCCGGATCAGGAACCCGTGATGCTCGGTGAACCGGCCGCCCAGCGCCTCGGTCAGCTCGGGGATCTTGCGGCGTAGTTTCCGTTTGGCGAGGTCGGCCATCGCCTCGGGGTCGCGGCAACCGCCGATCAACGCCTCTAGCATCGCCCGCCCCGATACTGCGGTGATGTCGCTGGGCGCCGACGACAGTTTGATCCCGGCGCTTTCCAGGACTTTCTCGATCTTCTGCACTAACCGGCCCCGTTCACGGGCCAGGGCGGTGCGGGCACGGGTCAGATCCCGCAACTCACGGATCGGCGGCGGCGGGACGAACGACCCGCGAACCAGCCCGTGTGCGGCGGGGTCTGCCAGCCACGCCGCGTCGCTGACGTCGGTCTTGCGTCCCGGCCGGTTACGGGCCTCATGGGGATTGACCAGCATCACCGGCAACGCGTCCTCGAGCGCGCATCGTCATCAGATCCGCGTCAGGTTGCCCCTGCCGGCATGGCGGACCGCGATCTCGCCGGCTCGCTTTTCACGGCACGCGCGCCCGAGCCGGGTGGTCAGCGCGTCGAGGAGCAGCGCGGGGCTGCAGCGGATCGGCGATCTCGAGGATCTGCGCGGGGCCGCGTTCGAGTGACCCGACGGCCGCCACCAGGGCGGCGAATGGTGCAACCGTCCTGTCCAGGACGTCGGGAACCGGCTCCGACACGTCGACGATGCGTAGCGTCACACCGAATACTTCTTGACCAGTTCGTTTTTGTACAACTTGCCGGTATCGGTTCTCGGCAGCTGTGCTTCGAACGAGATCGACCGTGGACATTTGTAGTGCGCCAACCGGTCTCGCAGCCAGGCGAGCAGGTCGTCGGCGAACTGGTCGGTGGCGTCCGCCGGGTCGACGGTCTGCACCGCCGCCGAAGATGCTCATCTGACGGCGACGGTCGGTCAGGTACAGGTAGCCGTCCTCGTCGAGGTAACCGACGTCGCCGACGGTGGTCCAGCCGTGCTGATCCCGCGACGCCGCGGTCTTTTCCGCGTCGTTGAGGTATTCGAAGTCGTAGCCGCCGGCGAAATAGATTTCACCGGCCCGCGCCCCCGTGACCGGAAGTGTGCTCGCGAATCTGCATGCGCGGACTGTACCGCCGTCAAACTTGACAGGTGTCAACGGCCTGATCAGTCGGTGCCGAACGTCATGGCACGGGCACCGGTTCGGCCTGTCGCTGCGGGTGTCCGCCGTGGCGCTCGGCGCGACCGGCGAACGGCGCCAACAACGTCGGCGCCAGCGCGCGGCGATTGACTATCAGCGCAATGACAGCCACCGCCGCGTAGGCGGCGCTGAGCACAACCCGGCCCTCGGTCGAGGCGATCGGGAATTGCACGACGAATAGGCCGAGCAATGCCCAGGCGGCCCAGCGGCGGAATCGAAGCCCGAGTATCAGCGCGACGCCCATCAACGTCTGCGCCGCGGTGAGGACCATCTCTTCGATTTGGCGGCCGTCCAGTGGAATCGAGGAGCCGCCTCCGCCGAGCACGAACGCCACCGGCAACGACCCGACCAGCAAGCTCCATTGGTTGACCTTCGACGAGATCAGCGTCGCGATCGCGAACGCGCCCTTGCCTCGGGCCGCGAAGATGGTGGCGATGATGAATTCCGGCGCCTCCGAGGACAGCGGCGCCAGCCACTGCACCAGCAGGAAGCGATCGACGCCCAGCTGCGTGCCGGCGTCGATCAGGCTCTCAGCGAAGGGCTTTGCGCACGTCACAATCACCGATGCGGCCAGGACGAACAGCGTGCACACCGCGATGCGACGGGCTCGGTCCGGGAGTGCTCCCAGCGCGGCGGCGGTGCCGACCAGCCCGGGTTCCTCGACCTCGCCGCGGCTCAGTTTGTACAGGTAAAAACCGAACCAGCCCAACAAAACTACGCCGAGGGCAATGTGGATGCGGCCGGTCGCGGGGACGACGAAGGCGACCACGCCGGCAATCATCAGGAAGCCGATCTCCAGCCGGTTGCTGACGTCAAGATCCAGTGCGCCGGCTTTGCGGCCGGTAGACCGGCGCGCCACCAGCATGCTGATCAAAACGACCACCGGCCACCCAAGACCCATCAGCAGCCGATTCGAGCCCGTCATGTTCGCGGCGGCGTACTGTGCGTAGGAGGGCACATGGCCCGCGGTGTAGGCGTAGTACAGGTCGACCGCGTACTCCGGCAGAACCGCGATGACCCCCAGCACCGCGACCGCCAGACCACCCGAGACATCGATCTGGGCAGCTTCTGCGGCCCACGCCAGCACGAAACTGGCCGCTACGACGGCGGCTCCGTAGGTGATCAGGCCCAGGATCGGAGTCGGGTGGATGCCGACGAACCGCAGCACCAGCGCCGGGCAGATGACGACGGCGACGATCGCGAGCGGGCGAAACAACGGCCGCGACGACACCGCATCCAGGACGGCGTCCGGCGCCGTGTCGGTCATCCTGACCCCTTCAGTCGCCCGATTGTCAAGACCGGAGGCTGATTTCATCCCCGGTCGGAAAACTACCCGGTTGAGCGAGATCCAGCAACATAGTCTGTCTGCGAAAAGAGGGCCGTCAATAGATCGAATCCGCTGGTCAGGCCCGGGTGAACCCAGGTTTCGGCCACCCGTGTTTGATAATTCGGCTAACCCGACGACGCCGAGTCAGACGCATAGGCCCCCGCGCGCACGGCGCGTCGGGGGCTTATGCGTCTTTTCGCGTTTCGCGCTACTCAGCCAGTCGCTGCTTGAGCGCGTCGAACTCGTCCTTGACGCCGGTCGGGAGCTTCTCGCCGACGAACTCGAACCACTCCTCGATCAGCGGCAGTTCCTCGCGCCATTCGCCCGCATCGACCACGAGCGACTTATCCACGTCGGCGGGATCGACATCCAGCCCGTCCAAGTCCATATCGTCGGCGGACGGGACGATTCCGATCGGGGTGTCCCGGCCGCCGGCCCGGTTCTCGATGCGATCGACGATCCACTTCAGCACCCGACTGTTCTCACCGAAGCCCGGCCACAGGAAATTGCCGCCCTCGCCGCGGCGGAACCAGTTGACGAAGAACACCTTCGGCAGCTTCGACTCGGCCGAGTCTTTGGCGTGCTCGCCCAGGTCGAGCCAGTGCTGGAAGTAGTCGCCGACGTGATAACCGATGAACGGCCGCATCGCCATCGGGTCGCGGCGGATAGCGCCGACCTTGCCTTCGGCGGCGGCGGTCTGCTCGCTGGCCATGGTGGCGCCGGTGAACACGCCGTGCCGCCAGTCGCGGGCCTGCGTCACCAGCGGCACCGTGGTCTTGCGGCGGGCGCCGAACAGGATGGCCGAGATCGGCACGCCTTGCGGGTCGTCCCACTCTGGCGCCAGCGTGGGGCACTGCGACATCGGCGTGCAGTACCGCGAATTCGGGTGGGCTGCAGGGCTTTCCGTCTTCCCGGCGTACCAGTCGTTGCCCTTCCAGTCGGTCAGGTGCTGCGGGTCGCCTTCCAGGCCTTCCCACCACACGTCGTCGTCGTCGGTGAGGGCGACGTTGGTGAAGACGGTGTTGCCCTTGGCGATCGTGTGCATCGCGTTCGGGTTGGACTTCCAGTTAGTGCCCGGCGCCACCCCGAAGAAACCGGACTCGGGGTTGACCGCGTAGAGCCGACCGTCCTTGCCGAACCGCATCCAGGCGATGTCGTCGCCGAGCGTTTCGGCCCGCCAGCCAGGAATGGTCGGCTGCAGCATCGCCAGGTTCGTTTTGCCGCACGCCGACGGGAATGCCGCCGCGAAGTAGTAGGCCTTGTTCTCGGGGGAAATCAGCTTAAGGATCAGCATGTGCTCGGCCATCCAACCCTCGTCGCGAGCCATCGCCGACGCGATTCGCAGCGAATAGCACTTCTTGCCGAGCAGCGCGTTGCCGCCGTAACCCGAACCGTAGCTCCAGATTTCGCGGGTTTCCGGGAAGTGTGTGATGTATTTGGTGTCGCTGCACGGCCACGGGACGTCTTTTTGGCCCTCCGCCAGCGGGGCGCCGACGGAGTGCAATGCCTTGACGAAGAACCTGCCGTCGCCGAGCTTGTCCAGCGCGGCCTTGCCCATGCGGGTCATCGTGCGCATCGACACGACGACGTATTCCGAGTCGGTGATCTCCACGCCCAGCTTGGGGTCGTCGGCGCCGAGCGGGCCCATGCAAAACGGCACCACCCACATGGTGCGGCCCCGCATGCAACCGCGGTACAGATCGGTCAGGGTCGAGCGCATCTGGCTCGGGTCCATCCAGTTGTTGGTCGGGCCGGCGTCGATCTCGCGCTCGGAACAGATGAAGGTCCGAGATTCCACCCGCGCCACGTCAGACGGGTCGGACAGCGCCAGGTAGGAGTTGGGCTGCTTCTCGGGGTTCAGCGGCGTGAAGGTGCCTGTTTCCACCAGCTGCTCACAGAGCCGTCGCCACTCCTCCTCGGAGCCGTCAGCGAAGACCACCCGATCCGGCTGGGTGAGCTCGGCGACCTCCTCGACCCAGGACAGCAAGCCCTGATGGTTCGTCGGCGCGGTATCCAGACCGGGAACGGTCGCTGACGTCATCGAAATCTCCTGCACTCGCCGTGTCCGTGTTGCGCGGCCAATTTTCGGCGCCCTCAACACAGGTTATCGCGAGGTGTATACCCAGAAAGGCTTGGGAGTGTATCGGCCAACTCGCAGGAACGATTCAGAACACGTTATCTGCGGTGTTCGCCGACGGGTTTTCGTCGATTTCGATCGGTACTGCCCTCAGCCGTGGCAGGCGCGTCCTCGGATCGCGGCTCGGCTGGTTCGCCGAGCTCGGCTCGGATCGCCGCGAGCGCGCCCTGCAGCGTCGGCATCTCCCGGCCCCGCACCGCCGCGGCACGGGCCGCGACGACGGCGTGCTCGCGCAGCTCGGTGTCGATGACGCCGACCTGCTCGGCAACCCGCGCATTCTCGACCTCGTCTTGCTCGCCCAGGGCCGCGGTCAGCGCCGACTCGGCTGCGAGCACCCGAGTCGCGACCAGCTGCTCGAGTGCGGACCTCAGCTGGGTGGCCGCCTCGCCGGCCCAGCGGTCGAGCAGCGCGCGCTCCCGCAGCAGTCCCCGGATTCCGACCACCCAGACGGTAAGCGCAAGCCCGATCGCCGCACATGCGACGGCTCCGGCGACGGTGAGCCCGGGAGCCAGGCCGGCCAGCAGCCGGCTGAGCGTCAACGCCACACCTAACCCGAAACCGGCCCCCACCAGCATCATCAGCCGGGTCTCCAGCCGCCGCGACTTCAGCTGCGGCGCCGGTATCTCGATCGTCGGGAGCGCGGTGGCTGCCGGCGGGTCCACGGTCAGGCCCAGGCTTTGCTCGACGTCGGCCAAATGCGTGGTGACGCCCTCGTCCACCTCGGCAACCACCTTGCCGATCCGGCCGCGGGCATCCGCCTCGAACGCCGGCAGCTGGCGCCGGGCCACGCTCCCGGCGTCCTCCTGCAACTCGGAGCGCACCGAGGCACAGCGGTTGCGGGCGAAGTAGGACAGCTGAACGCGGGCCTGCTGGGTCTGGCTGCGCAGCGCGATCGTGCGCTCGGACTTGGCCAGCCGTCGCTGCCGCAGGATGTCGCTGCGCTGCTCACGTAATGCCTCGACCCGTGCTCGCCGACCGGCGCCGTCTGCGTCGCGAACGTAGCGGTCGGCGAGCGTCCGCAATCGGGCTTCCCACGCTCGCAACCTGTTTCGTCGTGAAAGGTCGGGGTCGGCGAGCTGCTTACGTACCGCCGTGACGAGGTCGTCGACGCGGGGCTTACCGCTCTCGGGCAGGGCAGCCGCGCCTACCAGGGGCACGTCACGGTAGCGCGGCGCGTGCGCCGCCAGCACCTCACGATTGGCGGCCAGCACATCACGCCAGCCGCGATGCACGTCGACCTTCGACACCACGCCGATCACCGCGTCGGTGTCGGCGGTCGCGGCGTCGAGCAGCATGCAGTCGGATTCGGTCAACGTGGCCACCGCGGAAACGACGAACACCACCACCGTCGGCGCCTCGCCGGCCGCCAGGTCGGTCGACTCGATGAACGTGTGCTTGGGCAGTCGTTTGGTCAGCGCTGCGACCACGCTGCTAACTCCGCCCAGCCAGGGCCCGGTGACCAGGACCGCGTCGCGGCGCACAGCGATCGGCGCACTTAGCCGCGGCCCGATCGCCGCTACCAGTGCGTCGACTGCGTCTTCTTCGGTGACCGCGTCGTCACCTGTGTGGTCGGCCACGCTCAACTCCCGGCCTTTGACCATAGCCGCAGCGAACCCCGGACGATGTCGGCGCCGCAGGCGCGGTGCAACCGCGCCACCGGCCCGCGGCTGTAGCGCTGCCAGCTCACCGCGCGACGCAGATACGCCGCGGCGCTGTCGCAACGGTCGACCTTGACGCCGGCCGCCTCGACGACGTCCACGGCGGCCGCCATCCGGGCCACCACCGTGTCGTCGCGGCACAGGAACTCGCCGACTCGTCGGTCGGTGACGGCCAGCGTCTGCAAAGCGGCGACGGCGTCCAGCACGCGCTGGTAGCGCACCGGCGCGCCGATCGACTCGATGCTGTCGACGACGTCGTCAATGCAGCTCAGTTGCCGTAATACGGCCCGAGTCTGGTCGCGGGTGGCGCCGCGCCGGATCGCGGCCACGGCCTGCTCGACGCCGAACACGTCCAGGGTGTCGAGGAGCCTGGCCGCCACCGGCCCGGTTCGGCTGGCCAGCGCCTGCAGCGCCGCCCACATCGTGTCGTCCACCAGATCGTCGAGGGCGGCGACCGCCAGCAATCCCACCACCGGTTCGATCCGCAGACCGGTACGCGCAGAAAGGCGTGTGCAGCGCACTCTCGCCGCGTTGGTCGGCCCGTCGGGGTGGCGGCCCGGCTGGGTGGTGGCGATCAGGTCGGCCTTGTTCAGCACCGCCAAGAGCGGCCGAGCCGACGCCGCGATCGCCGCGCGATCCTCGGGTTTGACCACTTCGGCGACGACATAGACCGCCACGTCGGCGCGCGGTGATGTCGTCATGGTGATCGTTTCCCGCCAGTCCGCGGCGCGAGCCAAGGCGCGCACGACAGTGTTGCGGCCTACGCCGCGCCGTCCCGATACTGCCACTCGCAGCGGTGCGGCGAGCGGAGTGGCGATCGCAGCACAGCGCGAGTCACCGGCCTCGGCGGCGAATCGCTCCAGCTCATCGAGGAAAACCTGGTAGCCGTGTCCGATCATGTGTTTCCCCTGTTAAGCCGATACCCCTGTCGGTCATGCGCTGGCACCGCCCGAAGGCGGCAGGCCCACGTCTGCCGCTGAATGGTGACACCTGCGGCATGGTGACACCTGCGGCGCGCAGACGCGAGCCACCCGCTACCAGTCGAAGGCAACTGTTGGGTATCAATCTGGGCCACGGGCGGCAACATCATCGATTAATGGGTAACGATGAATAATGGGTAACGATGAACGGATGAGTGCGCAGCCTTCGGTGGACGCGGTCACACCGCCGACACCGCCAGACGCCCTGCCCGGCGCGCGCTCTGCCGGCGGCTATCGCCGGAATACCAGCTTCCGCTCGCGCCGTTCTGCATTGTCGGCCGCCCAGCAGCGGACCTGGGCGCGGCTGTGGCCGGACCTGGGCATCGTGGCGGCCTCCCGACACAGCGCCGATGCGCCCGACGAGCCGCTGAACGCCGGCGCCCGGTTCGGCCGCGATGCTCCGCTTGTACTCGAAATCGGTTGCGGCACTGGCACTTCCACGCTGGCTATGGCGCAATCGGAGCCGGGGGTAGATGTGATCGCCGTCGAGGTGTATCGACGTGGGCTGGCTCAGCTGCTGTCGGCGATCGAACGGGAAGGCGTCAGCAATATCCGGCTGGTCCGCGGGGATGCCGTCGACGTCCTGGAATCTCTGATCGCGCCGGGCTCGCTGAGCGGAGTCCGGGTGTTCTTTCCCGATCCGTGGCCCAAGGCCCGGCATCGCAAACGTCGGCTGCTCCAGCCCGCCACGGTTGCGCTGATCGCTGACCGGCTCCAGGCCGGAGGTGTGCTGCACGCTGCCACCGACCATCCCGGCTACGGCGAGCAGATCGCCGAGGTGGGCGACGCCGAACCCCGCCTGACCCGGGTGGATCCGGCGGGGCCAGCGGGGACCGGACTACCGATCTCGGTGGTCCGCCCAACCACCAAGTACGAGGACAAGGCGCGGCATGCCGGCAGCGCCGTCACCGAATTGCTCTGGCAGCGCCGCTTCGAAGGACGCGCATCATGAGCCTGACCGACGAAACGACCCCACCGATCAGCGCGCCGGCGGCCCTGTCCGGCAACGCCCTGCCCTGGGTGGATGCGCTGCGTAACGTGGGGTTTGCGGTGTTCGCCAAGCCGAAACTCGACGAAGACAGCGATGTGGACAGCGACATGCTGGGTCACATCGCGCAGCGCAGCGCCGCCGGCCTGGCGGCGCTGGTAGTAGCGTCCGCCGACGGCCAGGCCTTCCGCCTGCCGCTTGAGGAAATCTCCCGCCGCGGGGTGCCCGTACAGGTGCTGGGATTTCGCGAACACGCTAGTTGGGCGCTAGCGTCGGATACCTTGGAGTTCGTCGACCTGGAGGACATCGCGGGTGTTTTCCGGGAGCCGCTGCCGCGGATGGGCCTTGATTCGCTGCCTGAGAAGGGGGCGTGGCTGCAACCGTTCCGGCCGCTGTCTTCGTTGCTGACCTCGCGTGTCTGACACTGGAAAACCAATGCGCGGGTCGCCACCGACCAAGTAGGAGGTTACGTGTTCGCCTGGTGGGGTCGAGCTGTGTACCGCTTCAGGTACATCGTCATCGGTGTCACAGTGGCGCTGAGCCTGCTCGGCGGCATTTTCGGGATGAGCCTCGGCAAGCACGTCACGCAGAGCGGTTTCTACGACGACAGCAGCCAGTCGGTCAAGGCATCGGTGCTGGGTGACGACACCTACGGCCGTGATCGGACGAGCCACATCGTCGCGACGTTCACCGCCCCCAAGGGCGAAACCGTTCAAAACCCGGCCTGGCAGAAGAAAATCACCGGCGAACTCAACTCCTTTAAGAAGGACCATGCCCAGCAGGTCGTCGGTTGGGCCGGTTGGCTGGCCGCACCCACCAGCGACGACCCGGTCATCAAAGGGATGGCCAGCGAGGACGGCGAACACACCTTCGTCAGCATCCCGCTGAAGGGCGATGACGACGACACCATCCTGAAAAACTACAAGACCGTCGAGCCGGATCTGGAGAAACTCAACGGCGGCCAGGTCCAGCTCGCGGGGCTGGAGCCGATCGCCAGCGCACTGACCGGCACCATCGCCACTGACGAGAAGCGGATGGAAGTACTCGCGCTGCCGATGGTCGCGGTGGTGTTGTTCTTGGTCTTCGGCGGGGTGGTCGCCGCCTGCTTGCCGGTGATGATCGGCGGATTGAGCATCGCAGGAGCAACCGGGATCTTGCGGCTCATTTCCTTGTTCGGGCCCGTTCACTTCTTCGCCCAGCCGGTTGTCTCTCTCATCGGTCTCGGCATCGCGGTCGACTACGGGCTGTTCGTGGTGAGTCGTTTCCGTGAAGAGATCGCCGAAGGGTACGACACCGAGGCCGCGGTGCGCCGCACGGTGATGACGGCGGGTCGTACGGTGACGTTCTCGGCCGTGTTGATCGCCGCGTCGGGCGCCAGCCTGCTGTTGCTGCCGCAGGGCTTCGTGAAGTCGCTGACTTACGCGCTGATCGCAGCGGTGACGCTGGCTGCGGTGTTGTCGATCACCCTCCTGCCGGCCTGCCTGGCGATACTGGGCCGCAACGTGGACGCGCTCGGGGTACGAACACTGTTCCGCGTGCCCGTCCTGGCGAACTGGAAGGTGTCGCGGGCGTATCTGACCTGGCTTGCAGATCGGCTGCAGAAGACCAAAACGCGCGAAGAAGTCGAAGCCGGGTTCTGGGGCAAGCTCGTCAACGTGGTGATGAAGCGGCCACTGCTCTTTGCCGTCCCGATCGTCGTGGCCATGATCGCGTTGGTCATTCCGCTGCACAACCTCTCGTTCGGCGGTATGAGCGAGAAGTATCTGCCGCCGAACAACTCGGTCCGCTTGGCGCAGGAGAATTTCGACAAGCTCTTTCCCGGCTACCGAACGAACCAGCTGACGCTGGTGATCAAGAGCAATAACCACGGCAAGGTCACCGACCAGCAGCTCGCCGAGATCCGCAACGATGCCTCCTCGATCAGCGGGTTCACCGACAAAACCTGGAAAGAACGGGCCTGCCCGACCATCGCGGGCAACCCCTGCGTCGCGGGAGCCAAGGGAACCTCTCACCCGAAAGACGACTCGGTGCGGGTGATCCAGAACGGCTTGGCCCATGCGAACGACGCGGCTAAGAAAATCGCCGAATTGCGTTCGATCACTCCACCCAAAGGGTTGAGCCTGATGGTCGGCGGAGTGCCGGCTCTCGAACAGGACAGCATCCACAGCTTGTCCGACAAAGCTCCGCCGATGGCGGTGGTTCTGCTCACCACGACAATGCTGCTGATGTTCCTGGCATTCGGGTCGGTTGTGCTGCCGATCAAGGCCGCGGTGATGAGCGCGTTGACCCTAGGCTCCACATTGGGCATCTTGACCTGGATCTTCGTCGACGGACACTTCGCGAAGTGGCTGAATTTCACGCCGACACCGTTGATGGTCGTCCTCATAGCGTTGGTGATCGCGGTCGGTTTCGGCCTGGCGACCGACTACGAAGTGTTCCTGGTGTCCCGAATGGTCGAGGCCAGAGCCCGCGGCATGTCGACCGCGGAGGCCATCCGGATCGGAACCGCGACCACCGGTCGCCTCATCACCGCGGCCGCGTTGGTTCTCGCCGTGGTCGCCGGCTCGTTCGTGTTCTCCGATCTGGTGATGATGAAGTACCTGGCATTCGGTTTGATGGCCGCACTGCTGCTGGACGCCACCGTCGTGCGGATGTTCCTGGTGCCGTCGGTGATGAAGCTGCTCGGCGACGACTGCTGGTGGGCGCCGATGTGGATGAAGCGACTGCAGAACCGGTTGGGGCTCGGCGAGATTCACCTGCCCGACGAGCGCAAGCGGCCCGTCCCCCGCGCGCAGCGGCCGGCGCGGCGCCCTGCCGTCGCTGCGCAACCGAGTCCGCCGCACGACCCCACCCACCCCGGCGCGGAGGTGCCGCCGCGGCCGAGCAGACCGCCTGAGCCGGCAGACCGGGCGGATAACCGGCCACCGGCGCAGGAGACGCCGTCGGCCGCAGGCACCACGAGGATGCGCGCTCCCGGGCACCCCGAGCCCGCCGAGCCGCCGACCACGCGGCTCGCGGCCCAGGGACGCGAAGGCCCGCCCTCCCCGGCCGCTCCGCCGCCGGGGACCCCACCTGTTCGCGGAGAAGATCGCGAAATAGAGTCCTGGCTCAGCGAATTGCGGGGGCCGCAGCGCAACGACGTTCCCGGCGACGCGGGCGGCACCGGCAGCTCTGAACCGTCAGCCGACAAAACCCGCGCGCTGCCGGTGCCGGGCCAGCGGCCCCCCGCTGACGACGATGCCACCACCGCCATCCCGACCCCTCCGCGAGAAGGGGAGGACTCGGACGTGGCCACGCAGAAACTGAACGCCCCTGGAAATGAAGGCGACAACGGCGATCGGACCCGTCAGCGCCGGGGCGGTGGGCTCAGCGCGCAGGAGTTGCTGCGCCGCGAAGGCCGAATCTAGGCTTCGCTTTCCGGCTCCGGCCTGTCCGGTTCGGCTTGGATCATCGACGCGTCTTCGTCGTCGGCTCGCTTCGCCGCGGCGAACGGATCTTCGGCCAGTAGCACTTGGAATGCGTTGTTGAAGAACGCGACCGTCGGGACGGCCAGCAGCGCGCCGACGACCCCCGCGAGCACCCCGCCCGTCGAGATCGCCACCACCACGGCCAGCGGATGGATCGACACCGCCCGGCCCATCACCAGCGGCTGCAGGATATGCGCCTCGAGCTGGTTCACGCCGATGAGCACGCCCAGCGTCATCAGCGCATAGAGAAAGCCCTTCGCCAGCAGTGCAACCACCACGGCGAGAAAGCCGCTGAGCACCGCACCGACCAGCGGGATGAACGCACCGAGGAACACCAACGAGGCCAGCGGCAGTGCCAGCGGCACGCTCATGACGGCCAACCCAGCGCCGACTCCGGCCGCGTCGACCAACGCCACCAGGAAGGTGGCCCGCACATAGCCGACCAGCGAGCCATAGCCCGCGCTGCCCGCGGCCCGCACCCGCTCCCGGACGTGGGCCGGGAAGATCTTCGTCACGTAGGCCCAGATATTGCGGCCACCGTAGAGAAAGAAGGTCAGCGTAAACAGCGTCAGCAGTGCGGCGGTGAGGATTTCGGTGACGGTGGTCGCGGTGGACAACGCGCCGCTGGTCAGCTTCGCCTGATTGTCCCGCAGCGCCTGGATCGCCGCGTTTCCGGCGTTCTCGATCTGTTGACGGCTCAGATGCAGTGGCCCCTCGATCAGCCAGTTGCGGGTGGAATCGATGCTGCGGCTGACCTGGTTGACCAAATCCGGCAAACCGATGACGAACTGGCTGATGACGAACGCCAAGATGCCGCCCAGAATCGCGAACGCGCTTAGTAGCATCAGGGCGACCGCGCCGGCGCGGGGCACCCCTCGCTTATCCAGCCAATCGACGGCCTGGACCAGCAATGCGCTCAACATCAATGCCAGCAGCAACGGGACGACGATGATTTCCAGCCGCTCGATGACCCAGAGCAACGCGACCAGCGCCGCCAGGATGACCAGCAACCGCCACGACCAGGCGGCGGCCTTACGAACGAGAGGTTCGACGGAATCGCCGTAATCCGCGTCGGCCTTCGGCGGCATGCGGCTTAGCCTAACCGCGGCGCATGGGTCACCGTACGCAAATACAGTCCGACACCTGCGCCTTGCACCGATCTCGGCGCGACCTGCCCGGCTACGCTACAGCACGTGTCTCCCGACGCACCGGGGACGAACGTCAACGGTCAGCACGAAGAACGTGCCCGCGGCACACACTGGTGGGTGCGCTGGGCCGTTTTGGGCGTCGTCGCGATCGTGCTGGCGGTCGAGGTGGCGCTGGTGTGGGACCAACTGGCCAAGGCCGCCCAGAGCCTCTACTCGGCGAAATGGTGGTGGCTGCTGGCCTCGGCCGCGGCGGCCGTCGTCTTGATGCACAGCTTCGCCCAGGTGCAGCGGACCCTGTTGGCATCGGCGGGGGTCCACGTCAAGGAATTGCGGTCAGAGGCCGCCTACTACGCGGCCAACTCGCTGAGCACCACACTCCCCGGCGGTCCCGTGCTGGCGGCGACGTTTCTGCTTCGCCAGCAACGGATTTGGGGCGCTTCGACATTGGTGGCGTCGTGGCAGCTGGTGACGTCTGGTGTGCTGCAAGCGGTTGGGCTGGCACTGCTGGGCCTGGGCGGCGCGTTTTTCCTCGGGGCGAAGAACAACCCGCTTTCGGTGCTGTTCACCCTCGGCGGCTTCATCGCGTTGTTGCTGCTGGCGCAGGCGGCGGCGTCGCGACCGGAACTGATCGACGGAATCGGATCCCGGGTGTTGTCGAGGGTCAACTCCCTTCGTGGCCGGCCAGCCGATACCGGCCTGGCCAAGTGGCGGGAGATGCTCGCGCAGCTCGAATCGGTCACCCTGAGCCGTCGCGCGTTGTCGTCGGCGTTCAGTTGGTCGCTGGTCAACCGGTTCGCTGACGTCGCCTGCCTCGGCTTCGCTGCTTACGCGGCCGGGTATCACGCCTCAATCGGCGGGCTGACCGTCGCCTGTGCGGCCGCCCGCGCGGTGGGCACGATACCGCTGATGCCCGGCGGCCTGTTGGTCGTCGAGGCGGTGCTGGTACCTGGATTAGTGTCTAGCGGGTTGCCGTTGTCCGGCGCCATTTCGGCGATGTTGATCTACCGGCTGATCAGCTGGTTGTTGCTCGCTGCCGTCGGCTGGGCGGTGTTCTTCTTCATGTTCCGCACCAAGAGCGACGCCGACCCCGGCGGCGACGAGGTCGACGACGACTCGGTCGCCGCCGAACCGGGCGAACGCGCCGCGATCGAACTGCCGGGAGACCCGCAAAACTAGCCGCGCGACTACTTGACCGCGCTCAGTCCCGGCATCGCCGCCGCGCCCTGGGCAACCGGAGCCGCGGCCGGGACGCCGCCTGCGGGCGCCGCGCCCTGGGCTCCCGAGATGGCCTGCGCAGCGGCATTGGGCAGACCGCCCGGCAGGCCACCGGGTAACCCGCCCGGCAGGCCGCCCTGCGCACCCTGCATGATGCCGAGCACCTGGGGAAGGCTGATCGGCAACTTGCACCTGCTCGACAGCCCGGCGAGCGGCAGCGCGATCGTCTGCATGTCGCTGGCCGCCTTCGGGTTCGCCTCGAAATAGCCCGTCAGCGAATTGACCGACTGCGGTCCGGCCGGCTCCTGCAGGGCGCTGGTCATCGCCTGGTTGGTCTCCGGATGCCCGTCCAGGTAGTCGCCGGCCGACCTGGCCACGTTGCCGATCGTCCTCGCCATCTCGCTGGCAGCACATGGATCAGACGCCCCGGCCGCCGACGGCGCCGACAACAGCGCCACCGCGGTGGCGCCACCCAACGCTGTCGCGGTCAGGACACCGAGCAGCCGTCGGCGCAACGTAGCAGTACTCCCGATCAGGGAAGTCATACAGGGCTCCTCATTGGTTTGGGGGCAAACGCCCAGGCGCCATCCTGCCATCGAGTCCGAGGGTGGCCAACTCAGCGGACAAGACACTGCTGACACGCTCCCATCGTTGCGGAGTTGTTGCAGCTCAGCGAGCCGGAAGCGGTCTCGCCACATAGCTTGCTGGGGTAGGGTCGGCCGCGAAACCGTGCTGCGATCGCAAGCGCGGCGAAGCCGGGCGCAGCGGGTCGCCGCGAAACCGAATACGGGGAGTGAAGAAATCCAGCACTTCATGATGCGCCTCAGCAGCAACCTGCGCAGATTCCGCTGGCTGGTCTTCACAGGTTGGCTGCTCGCGCTGATTCCCGCGATCTATCTGATGATGACGCAGGGTGGGAACCTCACCGGCGGGGGCTTCGAGGTGGCCGGATCGCAGTCGCTGCGTGTGCATGACGAGCTCGAGCAGCATTACCCCGAGCAGGGCACGTCACCGCTGGCGCTGGTGGCGGCGCCGCGCGCGGATGCCAGCTACCAAGACATGAACGCCGCGGCGGCGTTTCTGCAGCAAGTCGCCGGCCAAGTCGCCGAGGTCGCGGTGGTCAAAAATCCGGCTCAGCCGCCGCCGCAGCCCGATCGGCCGTATGTGGTGTCGTTGCGCCTGGACTCCTCGAACAACGGCAGCGCCAGCGATGCCGCCAAGAAGCTCCGCTCAAAAATCGGCATCCAGGGCGATCGGCCGGGACAGATGCAAAACGGCCACGTCCGGCTGTACGTGATCGGCCAGGGCGCGCTGAGCACGGCCGCGGCGGCCAACACCAAACACGACATCGCCGCGGCCGAACGCTGGAACCTTCCGATCATCCTGATCGTGTTGCTGGCGGTGTTCGGTTCGTTTGCCGCCGCCGCGATCCCGCTGGCATTGGGCATCTGCACCGTCGCCATCACCATGGGACTGGTTTCTCTGCTGTCGGCCTACACCACGATGTCGGTGTTCGTCACCTCGACGGTGTCGATGTTCGGTATCGCGCTGGCCGTCGACTATTCGCTGTTCATCCTGATGCGCTTCCGCGAAGAACTGCGCGCCGGACGTCAGCCCCAAGAGGCGGCGGACGCGGCGATGGCGACGTCCGGGCTAGCCGTCGTGCTGTCCGGGATGACCGTGGTCGCCTCGCTCACCGGCATCTACTTGATCAACACCCCAGCGCTGGCGTCCATGGCCACCGGCGCGATCCTCGCGGTGGCGGCCGCGATGCTGACCTCGACGACGATGACGCCGGCGGTGCTGGCGACGTTCGGCCGGGCCGCCGCCAAGAGATCCGCGATGCTGCACTGGTCGCGGCGACCCGAAACGACCCAGTCGCCGTTTTGGAGTCACTGGATCGGCTGGGTGATGCGCCGGCCGTGGGCGTCGGCGCTGGCCGCGTCGGCCGTCCTGATCGCCATGGCGGTGCCGGCGCTGTCGATGGTGCTGGGCAACAGCCTGCTGCGGCAATTCGACTCATCCCACGAGATCCGTGCCGGGGTGTCGGCGGCGGCCGAGGCGCTCGGTCCCGGCGCGCTGGGCCCGGTGCAGGTGCTGGTGACCTTTCCCGACGGCGACGCCTCGGCGCCCGCGCACGCTCAGACGCTGGCGGCGATCGGCCACGAAATGGCAAAGGCGCCCGGCCCCGGCGTGTCGGTGGCGCCGCCGGTGTTCGCCGACAACAACACCAGCGCCCTGTTGTCCGGGGTGCTGTCGGTGGATCCCGAGGACCTGGGCGCCCGTAGCACCATCACTTGGATGCGGGCCCACCTGCCTGCGGCGGCGGGGACCGGGACCGCGCAGGTGGCCGTCGGCGGACCGACGGCGCTGATCAAAGACTTCGACGACCGGGTGGCCGCGACCGAGCCGCTGGTATTGGTTTTCGTCGCGTTGATCGCCTTCGTCATGTTGCTGGTCGCGATTCAGTCGGTGTTCTTGGCGTTCAAGGGCGTGCTGATGACGGTGCTGTCGGTGGCCGCGGCCTACGGCAGTTTGGTGATGGTCTTCCAGTGGGGCTGGCTGGAGAAGCTGGGATTCGCGCCGATCACCTCGATCGACAGCACAGTTCCGCCGCTGGTGCTGGCAATGACCTTCGGCTTGTCGATGGACTACGAGATCTTCCTGCTGACCCGGATCCGGGAACGGTTCTTGCAATCCGGCCACACCCACGACGCGGTGGCCTACGGCGTCGCCACCAGCGCGCGCACCATCACCAGCGCCGCGTTGATCATGATCGCGGTGTTCATCGGTTTCGCGTTCGCCGGTATGCCGTTGGTAGCCGAGATCGGGGTGGCGTGCGCTGTCGCGATCGCGGTGGACGCCACGGTGGTGCGACTGGTGATGGTGCCCGCCTTGATGGCGATGTTTGCCCAGTGGAACTGGTGGCTACCGGGCTGGCTGCACCGCATCCTGCCCTCGGTCGACTTCGAAAAGCCGCTGCCAACAGTCGATCTCGGCGATATCGTGATGATCCCCGAGGGCATCTCGGCGCCGGTGGCGCCCGGTGCAGACCTGCGGATCGTGCTGAAGTCTGCAGCGAGGCTCAAGCACTTGGCGCCAGACGCGATCACCGTGGCCGACCCGTTGGCCTTCACCGGATGTGGACGCAACGGCGAACTCCGCGGACATGTCACCGGCGGCGACGATGCCGCCAGTGCGCGGTCGGCCGAGGCCGCCGCCCCCACCCGGACCAACGGCAATTCGACGGCCAAAAAGCTCTCCGGCGGCTTGTCACATCACGGCGTCGCCCGCACCGCGCCCCGCGCGGTGCGGGCCGTGCATCCGGTCACGCTGTGGCGCGGTCGCCTCTCGGTGGCGTTGGACGCATTGGAAACCGAGGCAGCAACCCAGGCCGAGACCGACCACCCGATGTTCGAGCGGCGCAGCCCGGTGGAAACCACCCGCGTCCAGTTGCCCACCGGCGACCGGCTGCAAATCCCGACCGGCGCAGAGACGCTGCGGCTCAAGGGCTACCTGATCATGTCGCGCAACAGCAGCCGCGATTACGCGGAATTTGCTGAGCTGGTAGACACGATGGAAGCCCAGACCGCCGCATTAGTGCTGGCCGGTATGGATAGGTATTACTGTTGTCAATCATCCAGGCGGCAATGGATCGCCACCCAGTTGGTCCGCCGGCTCGCGGATCCACACCCAACGGATCTCGACGACGAGCATTGGCCCAGTCCGGATGCCAAGGCAAACTGGGAGGAGGTCAGGCAGCGCTGCCTGTCGGTGGCAGTGGCCATGCTGGAGGAGGCGAGGTGACGTTGGCACCCGACCGACGCCACGGGTCGCCGCATCGGCCGCCCGTCCGTCGCAATGTCGAGCGGCCCGTCGAGGTCTGGCCTACCTCGGCCATTCGCTCGGCGCTGGAGGGTGGCGACATAACCACCTGGAAGCAGATCGCGGTGGCGATCAAACGCGACCCGTACGGGCGCACCGCCCGCCAAGTCGAAGAAGTTCTGGAGAACTCGCGGCCCTACGGCATTTCCAAAGCGTTGGCGGAGGTGCTGGACCGCGCCCGCGACCACCTCGAGGCCAACGAGCGGGCTGAAGTGGCCCGCCACGTGCGGTTGCTGATCGAACGGTCAGGGCTGAAGATGGCCGAATTCGCGTCCCGGATCGGGGTGCCCGCCGACGAACTGGGGGCCTACCTCGCTGCCACGACCAGCCCGTCGGCGTCGTTGATGATCCGGATGCGCCGGCTGTCCGACCGGTTCGCGAAGGCCAGAACTCAACAGCCGTCTCAGCCGCCGCCCCAGCGGCCGGCCCGCGGGCACTGATGCTCGGCGAACCTGACGATGTCACGCTGCGGCGCATCTTCGCCGAAACCCGCGCCATCGCGGTGGTCGGCGCATCCGACAAGCCGACGCGGCCAAGCCACGAGACCTACGCGTATCTGGTCTCGACCGGCGAATACCAGGTTTATCCGGTCAATCCGGCGATCACCGAGATCGACGGCGCCGCAGTGTGTCCGGGCTTGGCGGATTTGCCGCTGGTACCCGACATGGTCGATGTGTTCCGGCGGTTCGATGAGTTGCCATCGGTGCTGGCCGACATGCTAGCCCTTGACCAATATCCGAAAATCCTTCGGCTGCAACAGGTTTTTTGGCTGCAACAGGGTTTGTGGCATGAGCAAGTAGGCCGCGACGCCGAGGCAGCTGGCATGCGGGTGGTGATGGACCGTTGCGATGGTCGAGCACGCCCGGCTGCGCTGAGGTTGGTCAGCGGGCGTTGATCGGTGCGACGTCCAGCACCAGCCAATGGTCGCTCTTCTTGGTCAGGGTGACGTGCAACGCCAGCACCGCATTGCTGGGCGGCTGACCCGGTGCGTTCTGCGTAGCGCGCAGGACCACCGCGACGGCGGCCGCAGCGGGCCCGATCGCTTCGACGCCGGCTTCTAACATCTCGGCGGAAGCGGTGACGTTTCGATGCGCCAAATCCGCGGTGGCCTTGGCGAAGTTGTCCTTGAACGCGGTCGCTTCTTCGGGCACCATCATCGCCGCGGCCCGATCGATCGAGGCCATCGGTTGCTGCGGTGAGAACCTCGCCGTCGCCTCCGCCATCGCGGTCGCTATCCGAACCACCTCGGTCGCGTCGGCCGTCAGCCGGCGGTCGGGCAATGTCCAGTGGGTGTAGCCGGTCAGCGCCGCCGACACCACCGCCGCCGCGCACAGCCCGACCACCGCCAACCGCAGAGCGGGCGCGTCGTCGTCGGTGCCGACGGTGACCGAATCCCGGCGCAGCAGCCAGACATTCACCGCCACACCCTGGACGATCAGCAGCACCAGAATCGAACATGCCGACACCCACCACCGCGGCCAGCCCAGAACGATCCCGATCGCCGACATGGCGGCGATCGCGGCCACCGGCGCCGCGATATCAAAGGCCAGCACCCGCCAGGCGTTCCTCATCGGACCGACTCGAGTCGCGAGATCATCGGCTTGCCGTCCACGTCGGAGACTGCCAACCGCAGGTTCCAGTGCACCGTCTGCGGTTTGCCGCCGGCGTTCTCGCTGACCGACGTGGCTACCACAATGACGGTGTCGGTGCGACTGGCAACCGAAGTCGGCAGTTGCTCAGCCGGCGCGGGCCGGGGTGCGCCCGGCTGGCTGTCCAGGTCATGGCGCACCGCTTCGAGCGCGACCGCCTCGACCTGACCGTGGCTGGTCGAGTGCAGCCGCTGCACCACTTGCTGATAGGGCTGCATGGCGGAGTCGAAATCGGCGTTGAGTTCGCCGACGGTCCCGTCGTGCAGCCGTTGCAGGCTGGCGGCGACGTTGCTGGCGTTCATGTTGATCAGCACGCCCGTCCAGTCGACGGCAGCGCGCATGGCTTGGCTCTGATAGCTGCGTTCGGCGACGTCACTGCGGTGCGCCAGCCAAATCACCGCAGCTAGCGCGATCGCGGCCACGGAAAGCGCGCCCAGCGCCGCCGATGCCACGCCGTAGCCGGAGATGAAAGGGCCCTCGAAACCATCGGGGTATTGCTCCGGTGCCGCTTCATCTGCCGGCTCGGCCACTGGCTTGGTCTGCTCGGGCATGGGCGCGAGCCTAGCCGTTGGTGGTCCTCGAGATTGCGCCTATGATCGTGATTTTCTGGAAAACCACGACCATACAAGCAGTTTCAACGCAGCGACACCTCAGGCTGCATCCAGTTGCGATGACTCCGTGTTGCTGAGATGGTAAGGATGGTGTGGTGACTGTAGAAGCTATCCGCTCGGGCATCGACCTGAGCAACGTCGACGCTGGCGCCCGCCCCCAAGACGACCTGTTCCGCCACGTCAATGGCCGCTGGTTGGCCGACCACCCGATCCCGGCCGACCGCGCCGCCGACGGCGCCTTCCGTGCGGTGTTCGACCGGGCCGAGGTCCAGGTGCGGGACCTGATCACCGAAGTCAGCGAGAGGACCGGGAATATCTCGGCGCCCGGCGCCGATGAGCAACGCATCGGCGACCTGTATGCCAGCTTCCTCGACGAGGACACGGTCGAACGGCGAGGTGTGCAACCGCTACTCGACGAGTTGGCGGCGATTGACGACGCCGCCGATCGCGACGCGCTGGCGGCCGTTGTCGGGGTCCTGCAGCGCACCGGCGTAGGCGGCGGGGTCGGTGTGTACGTCGACACCGACTCCAAGGACTCCAGCCGCTACCTGGTGCACGTCAGTCAGTCGGGGCTGGGACTGCCCGACGAGTCCTACTATCGCGACGAGCAGCACTCCGAGTTGCTCGGCGCCTACCCGGAGCACATCGCGCGGATGTTCGCGCTCGTCTACGGCGGCGCGATCGGCGACCACGACAAGACGGCGGCACGGATCGTGGCATTGGAGACCAAACTGGCTGCCGCGCATTGGGATGTGGTCAAACGCCGCGACGCCGACCTCACCTACAACCTGCGCACCTTCGCCGAACTGCAGGCCGAATCAGCGGGTTTCAATTGGCCTGGCTGGGTGGACGCGCTGGGCGCCACACCGGATACGGTCGCCGAACTTGTTGTGCGTCAACCAGATTACCTGACCGCTTTTGCCGAACTATGGCACAGCGAGGATTTCGACGACTGGAAGAGCTGGGCACGCTGGCGACTTATCCATGCCCGCGCCGGATTGCTCACCGATGCGCTGGTCGCCGAGGACTTCGCGTTCTACGGCCGCAAGCTCACCGGCGCCGAACAGATCCGCGAGCGCTGGAAGCGGGGCGTTGGGTTGGTGGAGAGCATGCTGGGCGACGCCGTCGGAAAGCTGTACGTCCAGCGCCATTTCCCGCCTGATGCCAAGGCCCGCATCGACGCGCTGGTCGCCAACTTGCGCGAGGCCTACCGGGTCAGCATCACCAACCTGGACTGGATGACGCCGCAAACCCGGCAGCGCGCGCTGGCCAAGTTGGACAAGTTCACCGCCAAAGTCGCCTACCCGAAGAAGTGGCGGGACTACTCGAAGCTGGAGATCGACCGCGACGACCTCTACGGCAACTTCCGCCGCGGCTACACGGTCAACTACGACCGGGAGATGGCCAAGCTGGGCGGCCCCGTCGACCGCGACGAGTGGTTCATGACCCCGCAGACCGTCAACGCCTACTACAACCCGGGGATGAATGAAATCGTCTTTCCCGCAGGCATTTTACAGCCGCCGTTCTTCGACCCCGACGTCGACGACGCCGCCAACTACGGCGGTGTCGGCGCGGTCATCGGCCACGAAATCGGGCACGGGTTCGATGACCAGGGCGCCAAATACGACGGCGAGGGCAATTTGGTCGACTGGTGGACCGACGGCGACCGCACCGAGTTCGGCGCCCGCACCAAGGCGCTGATCGAGCAGTACGACGTCTACACCCCGCGTGGGCTCGATAACGGACATCACGTCAACGGTGCGTTCACGGTCGGTGAGAACATCGGCGATCTGGGCGGTCTTTCCATCGCGTTGCTCGCCTATGAGCTGTCGCTGAACGGGCAAACCCCGCCCGTCATCGGCGGCCTCACCGGCGTGCAGCGGGTGTTCTTCGGCTGGGCCCAGGTGTGGCGCGCCAAATCCCGTGACGCCGAGGCGATTCGGCGGCTAGCCATCGACCCGCACTCACCGCCGGAGTTCCGCTGCAACGGCGTGATCCGCAACATCGACACCTTTTACGACGCGTTCGACGTCACCGAAAACGACGAGCTATACCTCGAACCGCAACGCCGCGTGAGGATCTGGAACTAGGGAGCGTTCTGCGCGCGAGCAGTCCCCCGCAAGCGGGAGGTGCCCCCCAGCAGAATCGCACGCGGCAGGCCGCGCATGCGATTCTGCGTCTGCTCGCCCTAGAGCTGCCAGTCGTTGGAGCCGTCGTTCTTCGAGTACGTCCCCCCGGTGGAGTTCTTCACGATAATGGGGTCCCCGGCGCCGAAGTTGTCGAAGAACCACTGGGCGTTGGACGGGCTGATGTTGATGCAGCCGTGGCTGACATCCCGCTTGCCCTGGTCGTCCACCGACCACGGCGCGCTGTGCACGTAGTCGCCGCTGTTGTCGAACTGCACAGCGTTCTGGACGTCGACCTTGTAGCCCCAGGTCGAGTTGACCGGCACCCCGTACGTCGACGAGTCCATCACCACCTTGGCCTTCTTGTCGAGCACGTAGTAGGTGCCGTTCGGCGTCTGGTGACCGCCCGCCGCCATCCCCATCGACATCGGGATGGTTTTCACCACGGCGCCGTTGCGGGTGACGGTCAGCTGATGGGTGGCGTCGTCGGCCGTCGCGATCAGCTGATCGCCGATCATGAAGTCCGAAATAGTCCCCGCGGCGTCGACGTGCACCGCGGTGTGCGCGGGCCAGAAGGTCAGCGGCCGCCACCGCACCTGGCTCGGAGTCATCCAGTAGAACTTGCCGGACACCGGCGGGGTCGACGAAATGTGGATCGCTTGCTCGGCCAACGGCTGGTCGGCGATCGGCCGACCGAAGTTGATGATGATCGGCTCGCCCACCCCGACCGTCGAGCCGCTGACCGGATTGAAGGTCGGGGGCACGAACGGGGGCTCGCCGACGAACGGTGCAGGGTTTTGCCCGACAACAGGGCCCGCCGGAGCCGCTACCGGGGGTGCCCACGGGTCGCCGGCCGCGAGCGGGCCGGCGGGGGGCGGCGGTGCCAGCGGGTCGGCAGGCGGCGGCGCGTCTACGCCCGGCGCGGGCGGCGGCGGGGCGGGCTCAGGGTCGGCCAGCGCCGAGCCACTTGCCAAGGTCAGCGCAGCGGTCACTCCCGCTGCGCTCAGCGCGGCGACGATCCATCGCGGCATTATCTATCCCTCCAGTCACGTCTCACCCAGTATGCCTAGCGGCGAGACCGACTTCAGGTTCGGCAATCGTGATTTATCGCGGACGCTGGCCCGTTTCAGGCCGCTGACCTGCTGTGATGTCGGTCGGTGAGACGCAACTTTACCGGAGGCCACCGGAGGGGACGTCGAACAGGTGGCGTTCGGCGGTCATTCCAGCGGCTCCGGCGCCGATCAGCACCGCCGATGCGGCCAACATCGCGAGCAGGCCGTGTTCGTAGAGCAGCCCGCCGGCGAAGGATCCGGCCATGATGCCGATCTGGAACGCGGCCATGTACAGCCCGGACGCGCCGTCCGGGTCGTCGGCTCCGGCGCGCATCGCCGCGGCTTGCAGCATCGGCGACACCGCATTGGCGGTGGCGCCCCATAACGCGACCGCGGCGATTCCGATCGCGATGCCCGCCGCGGTGGGCACGCTGTGGAACGTCAGCGCGATGAGCACCAGCAAGGTCAGCCACAGCCCGGCCATGCAGCTGATCACCGCGGCTCTGGGCCGTTGATCGGATGGTCGGGCCACCAGCGGCATCGCCAGCAGGCCCGCGACGCCGTAGGCGGCCAACAACCAGGCCAGATCGGGCCCCCGCACCCCGACGACGTCACGGATGATCACCGCGATGAAGGTGTAGGAGATGTAGTGGCCGGTGACCGCGACCAATGTGAGCGAGCTCACGGTCACCAGGCGCCGATTGCGATGATGCCCGGCGCCCCGGCCGACGCGGGCCAGCTGGTGCTCGGTCAGCGCGAGCAACGGCAGCACAGCCCAGGCCGCCACGGTGACCACGGCGGCCACGACCGCCACCGCCGCGACGGCAGCCCGCCAGCTCCACAGCAAGCTGATCGCCGCCGTGGCCGGGCTGCCCACCACCACTGCCAGGCTGATGCCCACGTAGATCATCGTTGTCGCGCGTCCGGAGTGGCTGGCCGGAACCAGCCGGGTGGCGATCGGCGCGATGACCGACAACATCAGACCGTGCGTGATCGCCGAGAGCACTCGGCCACCGGCCAGCACGACGAAGTTGGGCGCCACCGCCGAGATGAACTGGGAGGCCGTCAGGCACGCCAACGACATCAGCAGCGCCCGCCGACGCGGCCAACGGGCGGTCCAACGCACCAGCGGAATCGTGGTCACGGCCGCCACCAGCGCATACCAGGCCAGCAGGGTCCCGACGACGGGCACGCTGACGTGCAGGCCTCGGGCGATTGCGGGCAGCGCACCCACCGGCAGGATTTCTGCGGTGACGTAGATGAAGGCCGCCGCGGCCAGCACCGCCAACTGCACCGCTATCCGCGGCGTCCACGGTCCACCCGCACCGGCCGCGCTTTCGTCGATGGCGGCAGGTGGCGGGGGGTCATTCCACCAGCGGCGCGACCGCGCCGCTCCGGTGGTACGGGCTGAGCCCACGGCCCCTACTCAACCACGCAATACCGTTATCGCGTAGACATCAGGACCGGACGAGTCGGGCGATGGCGGCGGAGGCTTCGGCGAGCTTCTCGTCGGCCTCTCTACCGCCCTCGGCGACTGCGCGGCTGACGCAGTGTCCGAGGTGCTCGTCGAGCAGGTTGAGCGCTACCGACTGCAGTGCGTTGTTGGCGGCGCTGATCTGGGTGAGGACGTCGATGCAGTACTTGTCGTCTTCGATCATCTTGGCGATGCCGCGCACCTGACCCTCGATGCGCCGCAGCCGTTTGGCGTAATTGTCCTTCTGCGACGAATATCCGCGTGCGGGTGTCATTTGCTCTCCGGCATCTTGGCTAGTCTCTGGGGGCCGTCGCGACGGCGTCGCTGTTGAGACCAATGTCAATCTCGGATTGAGCCTTCGCCGCGGCGCCCCCGCGATTTGGCTTCTGCCAGCATATCCGATACCCCAGCGCGGTATCTCAATGATTTTGGGCCGACCTGGCCGTTCCCGCATACTTAGACGGTGCCCCAAACCAATGATCGGTCGCCCGCTGTCAACATCAAGCCCCGCAGTCGTGAGGTAACCGACGGCCTGGAAAAGGCCGCGGCGCGCGGCATGCTGCGGGCGGTGGGCATGGACGACGACGACTTCGCCAAGCCGCAGATCGGCGTCGCGTCGTCGTGGAATGAGATCACGCCCTGCAATCTGTCATTGGACCGACTGGCCAAGGCCGTGAAAGAGGGCGTGTTCGCCGCTGGCGGCTATCCGCTGGAGTTCGGCACGATTTCGGTGTCCGACGGTATTTCGATGGGTCATGAGGGCATGCACTTCTCCCTGGTGTCACGGGAGGTGATCGCCGACAGCGTGGAAACCGTCATGCAGGCCGAGCGACTGGACGGATCGGTGCTTTTGGCCGGATGTGACAAATCGCTGCCCGGCATGCTGATGGCCGCGGCGAGACTGGATCTGGCCTCGGTGTTCCTCTACGCCGGCACGATCCTTTCCGGGCACGCCAAGTTGTCCGACGGCGCCGAGCGCGAGGTCACGATCATCGACGCGTTCGAGGCGGTCGGCGCGTGCGCGCGCGGCTTGATCCCGCGCGAAGACGTCGACGCCATCGAGCGCGCGATCTGCCCGGGCGAGGGCGCCTGCGGCGGTATGTACACCGCCAACACCATGGCCAGCGCCGCTGAGGCGCTGGGCATGTCGCTGCCCGGCAGCGCGGCGCCGCCGGCAACCGATCGTCGCCGCGACGCTTTCGCGCGCCATAGCGGCGAGGCCGTCGTCGAATTGCTGCGGCGCGGCATCACCGCCCGCGACATCCTCACCAAGGAGGCGTTCGAGAACGCGATCGCGGTGGTGATGGCGTTCGGCGGGTCGACCAACGCGGTGCTGCACCTGTTGGCCATTGCCTACGAGGCGGGAGTCAAGTTGTCGCTAGAAGACTTCAGCCGTATCGGGTTACGCGTGCCGCACCTTGCCGACGTCAAACCGTTTGGCCGGCACGTGATGTCCGACGTCGATCGCATCGGCGGTGTGCCGGTGGTGATGAAGGCCCTGCTGGATGCCGACTTGTTGAACGGCGACTGTTTGACGGTCACCGGCCGCACTGTCGCTGAAAACCTCGCGCACATCGCCCCGCCGGAGCCCGACGGCAAGGTGCTGCGCGCTCTTGACCATCCGATCCACCCCACCGGCGGGATCTCCATCCTGCACGGCTCGCTGGCGCCCGAGGGCGCGGTGGTCAAGACCGCGGGCTTCGACTCCGAGGTGTTCGAAGGCGCCGCAAGGGTTTTCGACGGGGAACGGGCCGCGTTGGATGCGTTGGCCGACGGCACCATCACGCACGGTGACGCGGTGGTGATCCGCTACGAGGGCCCTAAGGGCGGGCCCGGGATGCGCGAAATGCTCGCGATCACCGGCGCCATCAAAGGCGCCGGCCTGGGTAAGGACGTGCTGCTGCTGACCGACGGCCGGTTCTCCGGCGGCACCACCGGTTTGTGCGTGGGGCACGTCGCGCCCGAGGCAGTCGACGCTGGTCCGATAGCCTTTCTGCACGACGGCGATCGCATCCGGCTCGACGTAGTCGAGAGCACCTTGGACGTGTTGGTCGACGCGAGTGAATTCGACGCGCGCCGTGTGGGTTTCACTCCCCCGCCAGCGCGCTATAGCACCGGCGTCCTGGCCAAGTACGTCAAGCTGGTGGGTTCGGCCGCCACCGGAGCGGTCTGCCGCTAGCGACGGGCCGCGACCGCCCGTCCGGCCGGCTTGCGCCGGCCGGCCAGGCAATTCGGCCTCCGCGTCAGGCGGACGTTGAACTACGAGCGCGCATACCGAAGTACATCGCGTTCAAGCCCAACACAGCCAGCACCGCGCCCGCGATCACATTCGACCAGATCATGCCGCCATGCGGCGAGACACCATGAAGAACCCAGGGCGAGATGATGAACCACACGCCGAACACCGGCAGCGCCCAGGTCATGCCGTGGCTACGGTCCAACGCCATCGCGAACCCAAACACGAGCGCGACGCAGACGAGTCCGACGACGAGGTCGTTGACCGCAAGCGGTCTCGTCCCGTCGAATCCGACGATCCACGGCGACACAGCTGCGTAGACCGCAGCCACCAACGTGAAGCCGAAGGTGCCCTGCGCGGTCATCGACTCCGCAACGCGCCCGTAGCGCTCCCTCAGAGCCAGTATGTCGGGGTGGTGATCGATTGATGAATGGACTGTACTCATTTTGTGACCTTTCTGTTATGCAGCAAGCTTTTTGGGCTGACTGCAAACCATCCATCTTCCGCAAGATTACGCTTCTCAGTTCTGGGCCAGCAACGAAAATCGGGCGCCGAGACGGCGCAGGAGTTGCTGATGACGCTTGAGTCCGATGCGCATCCGGAGTATCAGCGACGAATCACCGGCGCTGAAAAGACGGTGGGATCCAAGCTTTTCGGTTTCAACTGGCCGCTGCGGCATCGAATGATTCCCAATGCCGCCACTCGGCGGTGGTGCCGCGGCGACGGGACGGCCAAAGCGTTGCCCGCCGCCCCGGCACCGCTGTTCACATCCCTGGCACCGCGGATCAGCGAATCGTTTCGGCCCGACAGGCGGTCGAGGATTGGACGCCGTGGGCGCCTATTTCACCAACGCCAGCGCGAACCCGTCCCAGTGCTTGGCACCGACCGTCTGGAGCACTGCGGTATCAAGGTCCGGATGCCGGCCCATGATCTCCAGCGTCTGTCGCGTTGCCCGCACAACCTCGTCGGGGTCCGGTGATACTACCGCGCCTTCCCGAATGACGTTGTCCACCACGATAACTGAGCCGGGATGAGTCAGCTTGATGGCCCATTGCAGGTAGGCGGCGTTGTTTACCTTGTCTGCGTCGATGAACACCAGGTCGAACGGGCCGTCGGTCAGGGTCGGCAACGTCTCCAGTGCGGGACCGACCATCACCTCGACTCGGTCGCCGACACCTGCACGGTCGATGTTCGCACGCGCGACCTCGGCGTGCGTGGGCTCGTATTCCAGCGTGATCACCCGCCCGTCGGGACCGGCGCCGCGCGCCAGCCAAATTGCGCTGAAGCCACCGAGTGTGCCGATTTCCAGGATGCGCCGAGCCTTGATCGCACCAGCCAGCAGGCTCAGGAACTTGCCTTGCTGGGTTGACACCGCGATCTGCGGCAGCCCCGCCGCGTCGCTGGCCTCCCGGGCGGCAGACAACGCAGGGTCATCGCCAACCACGGTGGTATCCAAGTAAGCATCAACATCGGCAGGGCTCGGATTCTGGGTCACGCGCTAACGCTATCGCGGGGCCTTCGCCGGTCGCCACTACGTAAAATCCGTGTTATGCCCTATACCCCTATGGGGTATATGCTATCGTCGTCGTGTCCAGTGAATCCCGGAATCGGTAAGGAGAATGAGATGCCAAACGAGGCCGGAACTCTACTGACCTGCTCCCACGAGGGCTGTGGCTGCCGGGTCCGTATCGAGGAGGAATGCCACTGCACCGGGGCGGGCCAGCCGTATCGGTGTACCTGCGGTGACGAGATGGTCGCTGTCGGCTAGGGCTTACCGCACGCCCTCTTTGGCATAGACCACCCGCAGCACGTGCCCGAGTTCGGGTCCCATGACCAGCTCGGCCAATGTGCACAGCGTAACGACATACTCCGATCCGTGCGGCGGCTGAGCGTGGCACAGATGGTGTGCGATCTCGTGGAGCACCACCAGCTCGCGCATCGCCCAATCAGCCGTCGCACGGTCGGGAACCGCGATAACGCCAGTGCTGTCGTGGTTTTCGTAGTGCGCAGCCGTCGCCGCCCGCCGCGGCCGTACCTTCAGCGGAGTTAGGTTCGGCCACTGTCGCCGTACCGTCGGCATCGCCAGCACCTCGTCGACGTAACGCTGCACCGCCGGGACCGAAGCGAACCGCGCCTCGGGCGGCAGCGTCAACTGCGCGCCGAAGAACTCCACGCTGCGGCAACCGTGTTCGGCGGCGCGGTCGAACAGCGTCCGGACGAACGCCTCGGCGGCGTACACCTTGGCACGCTGCCAATCTCGGGCGGGCGCTTCCTCGGCGTTCACCGCTCCAGCGCGCTCCGCGCCCCGGATAGCTCTGGGCCGGTTCCCAGTCGCGCCCGCTTGCCGGCTCGGTCCCCTGCCCGTCGCGCCGCCGACGAATACCCCGCGGAAGCCCGGGTGGCCTGCCAGCTGCCCCGCGCCGTCGAGGCACTGCGATAGTAATCGCGAAGTTCGATCTCCTTGTCCCGCAGCGCGACCGCGGTGCCCGGCGGACGGCGACGGTCTTTCGTGGCTTCCCGCTGAGTCTGCTCGCGGGCCTCGCACAACCGCTGACCGACCCGGGCGCCGAAGGCGAGCTGAAAATTCAGCCGGGCGGTGATCGTCGGGGTGGGCCGGTGCGCACCTGAGGAGATGTAGGAATCCGACGCGCGCACCATCTGAACCACCAAGCTGGCGTACAACGCATGCGTGGCATCGACGTCCTCGGCAAACCCGTAGGCGTACACGAACGTCGAGTTGGATGCCACGTCGCAGCGCACATCGTTGGCCGACGCGATCGCCACGAACAGCTGTACATAGGTCCGCAATCCCCGCGTGCCGGCCGCGCCGATGGTGACGGTGCGCTGGACCGGCGCCTGCGCGGGCGTGCGCTTGTCCGCATGCGCCCGCGCCACCGCCAAGTCGATGGACGTCGCGGTGGCCAGCCGTTGCGCTGCCGCCATGAAAGCCTCCGCCTCGTGGGCGTTGTCGGTCCCCTCGGCCTGGCGCAACAGGGCGGCGATCCGCGCCAGCATCTTGTCGTCACTCATGGCGCCACTCCTGCCCATCGCTTCGCTCTGCATCGTCGGTGGCGCGACTCATGGCCACCAAACTAGGCCACCGGTACGACTTTCCGATGCGGCGCCTCACAGGCGCGCGGTGATCCACGAAACCACATCGTCGAGTACCTGATTGCGCTCCGGCTCGTTGAACACCTCGTGATACAGACCCGGGTAGACCTTCAGCTCGACGTCGGAGCTGCCCACGGCCTCGACCAACTGGCGGCTGCCGTCGACGGGAATCAGCCTGTCCTCGGATCCGTGCACGACCAGCAGCGGCGCGGCCAACGCGGGAGCCCGCTGCGGCATCGTTTCGCCGACCGTGAGCAGCGCGCGGGCGATGCCGGCAGGGACCTTGCCGTGATGTACCAGCGGATCGGTGTTGTAGGCGGTCACCACGGCCGGGTCGCGAGATATCGCGCCGGCGTCGAGTTCCTGCACCGGCAACCCGGGCGCGATCGCGCCGAGCGCCTTGGCGATCGGCAACAGCAGCGGCGAAACGGCGGTCTGGGCCGCCACCGCCGGCCCGGAAAGCACCATCAGGTCGTAGTCGTCCGGGCGCTCGACGCCGTAGGCGAAGACGATGCCGCCGCCCATGCTGTGTCCGAGCACGATGCGCGTGAGCCCGGAATGTTCCTTGGTGGCGATACCGACCAGGGTGGCGAAGTCGCCGGTGTACTCGCAGATGTCTTTGACCAGCACCCGCTTGCCGCCCGAGCGGCCATGTCCGCGGTGGTCGAGCGCATAGGTGACCAGCCCGTCCTGCCCGAACCGCGCCGCGACGTGGTCGTAGCGGCGGGCGTGCTCACCCAGGCCGTGCGAGAGCACGACCACCCCACGCGGTGTGATATCGGGAGTCCAGAGGTCGTAGACGATGCGCACGCCGCCCACGCCGTCGAAGGTTCGTTCGCTGCGGGTGGTTGCCATCAGGGGCAGCGTAGCGGTCCGCCGTCGCACTTGCTGCGTGTGCTCGCTCGCGTGAGCCTGCTCGCCGGTGACCCAACCGACGGCATGTTCGGTGGCGGTGATGCGGATTTTTCTGCCACCGCGCTGCCCTACCGGCGCGAACTGCTCGCGCATTGCTACCCGACGGGTTCGTTGCACGCCGCCGAGGATCTGGTGCAGGAGACCTTTTTGGGGCCTGGAAGGCCTACGACCGCTTCGAGGGAAAGTCGTCGGTGCGCACCTGGCTACACCGCATCGCCACCGATCCCTGCCTGACCGCGCTGGAGGGCCGGCCGCGCCCAGTTCGGATCCGACCGCCGAGCTGGTAGAGCGCGCTGAGATGCCGTGGCTCGAGCCGTTGCCGGACGTTTCCGAAGATCCCTCTGATCCGTGATTGTTGGTGCTCGCGAATCGGTGCGGCCGGCGTTCGTGGCGGCGAGCGGCGCGAGAGAGCAGAAGATGTTGAAAGGCAACATCTTCGGCGGCGGCAACTCGCACGTCGAGACATCGTAAAGCGCCCAACGTCGAGGTATTGCGCGATTTTTGCCGATTTGGCCCCGAAAAATCGACGTTGGACACCCCGCCTACCCTGCAGTCATGCCTGCCACCGTCCAGATCCGGCGGGCCGCCGACCGGGCGGTCACCGAGACGTCTTGGCTGAACTCGAGGCACTCATTTTCGTTCGGCGACCACTACGACCCCGCCAACACCCACCACAGCGTGCTGCTGGTCGACAACGACGACGTGGTGACAGCACCGGCTGCGGGTTTCGATACCCACCCGCACCGCGACATGGAAATCGTGACCTGGGTGCTGGACGGCTCGTTGGCGCATCGCGACTTTGCGGGCAACAGCGGAGTGGTCTATCCCGGTCTGGCGCAACGGATGTCGGCGGGCACCGGCATCTTGCACTCCGAACGCAACGACTCGCCGCGTGATCCGGTGCATTTCATACAGATGTGGGTGCAGCCCGACGTGTCGGGCATCGCGCCGAGCTACCAGCAGCACGAGATCGGCGACGATCTGCTCGACGGCCGCTTGGTGACGATCGCCTCGGGCATGCCCGGGCACGACGCCGCCATCACCATCCACAACCGGTCGGCAGCACTGCACGGCGCGCGTCTGCGGCGCGGCGACAGCATCGGCCTGCCTGCGGCGCCTTATCTGCACCTGCTCGTCGCCCGCGGCCGACTGAGCATGCCGACCGCCGACAGCGAGGCCGCGCTGGCCGCGGGCGATGCAGCGCGGTTCGCCGCGTCGAACGGCGCCCGGGTCACAGCACAGCAGGCCAGCGAAATTCTGATCTGGGAGATGCACGCGGCGCTCAGCGGCTAGGGTGGGCCGGACGAACAGGAGTCCGTAATGAGTGAATCCCAGCCCCGTCACGCCGTACCCGGAGCCGAGGCGGTCGAGGTGCTGCCGCACCCGGATGACATCCTTCAATCCGGCCTCGCCAACCCCAAAGCGACGCGGACGGTACGGTTCTGGGCCATCCCGATCGTCATCACGCTGACCGTCTTGGCGGCGCTGGCCGCTTTCTACCTTGGCGGCATCCTGCGGCCGATGACCAACCTGCGCCACTTCCCGATTGCGGTGGTGGACGAGGACGCCGGGCCCACCGGCGCGCAGGTCGTCAAGGGACTGCTCTCCGGGTTCGAGAAGGACGACGCCTACGACGTCCGCGTGCTGACGCGCGACCAGGCCAAGCACCAATTGGACACCGGGCAGGTCTACGGCGTCGCGGTGATACCGCCCAACTTCTCCTCCACGCTGCAGGCCTTCGCGAAAAGCGCGCTAACGCCGGGACGCGTCGAGCGGCCCATCATTGTCGTGTCGACGAATCCGCGAGCAGGAGCCCTCGGCGCCAGCATCGCCAATCAGAGCCTCACGCGTGCCATCACGATGGTCGATCATCGGGTGGGCGAACGGCTTTCACAAGAAGTAGCGCAGCAATCGGGTCCAAGGCCGATGCCGGCTGCTGTGACGTTGATGCTGCGGAATCCGATCGAAGTCCAGCCCACGGTGCACAATGCGCTGCCGGACGGGACCGGCAACGGGTTATCGGCGTTCTACTATTCGTTGTTGCTGTTGTTGGCCGGCTTCACCGGCAGCATTGTGGTCAGCATGCTGGTGGACTCGATGCTCGGCTTTGTGCCCGCCGAGGTCGGTCCGGTCTACCGGTTCGCCGAGCAGGTGAAGATCTCGCGATTGCGCACACTGCTGATCAAGTGGGCGTTGATGACGGTGTTGGCGTTGCTGACGTCGGGCGTCTACATGTTGATTGCGGCGCGGTTGGGTATGCCGATCCACCACAGCTTGCAGTTGTGGCTCTACGGGGTGTTCGCGATCGCGGCGGTTGGTATCACCTCCACCTCGCTGATCGCGGTCCTGGGCGCACTCGGTCTGCTGGTCAGCATGTTCGTCTTCGTGATTCTCGGGTTGCCGTCGGCAGGCGCCACGGTGCCGTTGGAGGCCGCGCCGCAGTTCTTCGGCTGGCTTGCCAAGTTCGAGCCGATGCACCAGGTGTTCCTGGGCGCGCGGTCGCTGCTGTACTTCGACGGTCAAGCCGACGCCGGATTGTCGCAAGCGCTGACGATGACGGCTATCGGGCTGGTCATCGGTGTGCTGCTCGGCGCCGTCGTCACCTGGATCTACGACCGGCGCGGTTATCACCGGACTCCCCCGTGGCTCGAGGCGTCGGCGCCATCGGAGTAAATGCGCAAATAGCCAGCCGCCGAACGTAATTGGACCACAGCTAAACCGTCACGCGACTGTTATCCGAGGTGACTGGGTTATCCCCGCGGTTGATGTTGTGCTGGTTGTACCAACGTCCGAAAGGGCAACCGTGCCGTCTCCCGTCGCCGCCTTCCGGCGCACCGCAGCCTGCTGCGCCGTGATGACGCTGTGCCTGACGCTGACAACAAGCACCGGGCAGCCGGTCGCCCGTGCCGAGGCCCGTGACCTGTTGGCCAATGCCATTGCCAACACTCAAGGTTCCTACCTGGTGTACAACTTCGGCGGTGGACATCCGGCGCCAATGCTCGACGCCGCCGGTCGCTGGTATGACGGCAACAGCGGTGGCCATCTGATGATCGTCAAGGGCGCCTCGCAACGGCTTTCACCACATCTGCTGGTCGACAGCCATCGCGGTTACCAGGCGCGCTGTGAACGCAATCCCGGCGCACGCACCGGCGACGGCCTGATACAAGCCTCGGAGACCTACACTCCCGTGCAGGCCTGGCAGGTGATGGGGCAGCCGACAATCGCCGTCAACGCCAACTTCTTCGACATCCGGGGGCAGAAGGGCGGTTCATGGCGCTCCACGAACTGTAGTTCACCGCTGGGCGCTTACGTCGACAACACCCGTGGTCAAGGCCGTGCCAACCAGGCGGTCACCGGCACGATCCCCTATGCGGGCAAACAGGGCCTGTCCGGCGGGAACGAAAACTGGAGCGCATTGGCGACGATGATCATGCCGACCCGTGGTGCGCCATCGGTGGTGTGGCCTAACGGCGGCAGGGACGGCCGCGACTACGACGCTGCCACGCCCGTCGTCAACGGCTTGGTGGAACGGGGCGACTCGTTCGTCGCGGTGAGCGGTCTCGGGCTGCTATCCCCGGGCAATACCGGCCAGCTCAACGACGGCGGCCCCAGCGCTGCCCGTACGGCTCTCGGGTATTCGAAACCGCGAGACGAGATGTATGTGTTCCAGGGCGGCAGCTACACGCCGGACAACATCCAGGACCTGTTCCGCGGCTTGGGCAGCGACACCGCTGTGTTGCTGGACGGCGGTGGGTCGTCGGCGATCGTGCTGCGCCGCGACACCGGTGGTATGTGGGCCGGGGCCGGCGTGCCGAAGGGGAATTGCGACACCGCTCAGGTGCTCTGCGACTCGCGCGAACGCGCGCTGCCAAGCTGGCTGGCGTTCAACTAGATCGCCGCGCCAGCAAGCGACTCACCGATCAGATGAACGAGGTCCGCAAGTTCGTGACATCCCGGGCTCCGCAGTCGTCGATCCAGGACGCGATCGTCGCAGTACCACGCAGCGGCGCTTTAGTTGTTCTGATTTCCCGCAACGTGCGAACGTCGGCGGCGGCACCCCTCCAAAACGACCCTGCGGCTACACCACGCTCGTTATGCTTTGGCGCAGGGCACCGGTAGGCACTGCATGGCCCGGTGACTGGTGGCGAAGAGAGGTGGAACATGTTCCGCGAACTAGCCATCGCCGCTGCAATCGCGGGTGCCGCAATCGGCATGGCGCCAACCGCCGCCAGCGACCCGACTCGCTATGACGGCGACGTGCCGGGGATTGACTACGGCGCTCACCTCTCCGGACCGTGTGATAGCTACGAGCGGTATGTGTTTGGACGAGGCCCCGGCGGCGAGGCCCTGGCATGTCACGCAATCCCGAACCAGTTCTTCCCCACCCAGTCCGTGGCCGACGCGTATTGGGTCATCTCGTACCCGCTGTACGGAGTCCAGCAGGCCGGCGCACCATGCCCGGGTCCGCAATCGGCGGCACAATCTCCCGACGGACTCGAAATGCTTTGCTTTGGAGCGCGAGGGTGGCAGCCCGGGCGCCTGATCGGGTCTGGCGCACCACTTCCTGGATCCCCCGCAGAAGTCATCCCTGTCGGGTGAGCGCCTTACAGCTTGGGCGTCAAATCGAACGAGGTGATAGTCGTCATCCTGGTCACCAGCCACCGGTCGTGACCGCGCCTCATAAATATCCGGTAGGATAGGTACTTCAACCATGGAATTGACTTCGCCGCAGCACTGGTAGCCGTGGTGTTGGTGTACACGACGACGGTGGCCTCGGGACTGTTTAGTGATTCCACGGCCGCACCGGTGATCACGGTGCTGTCTGTGACCTTCGCCTGCTTGTTGGTCGCCGCGATCGCATCGATGAATTTGCGGTAGTCGGCTTCAAGGTCACCACTGAGGTAGGTGGATGCACGATCGGCCAGCGTGTCCATATTTTCCGGGGTGTAGTTCCACAGCGCGGTGATCGCGTTGACCGCGGTCTGGACGATCTCCAGCTTGGTCGCTACCAGTGCGCGATCAGCCAAATACGGCTGCAGGGCAGCACCCGCGAACGCCGCAGAGCCGACAAGCAGCGCCGCCGACACGCCCGCAACCAGGGCAAGCCACCGGCCTGTCCGCCGTTTTGCCGGGGCGACGGCGTCATCGCTTGCAGCCGACTCCTCCGCGGCCGCCTCGTCGGCTGCGCTGGTGCTGGTGCCGTCGTCCGCGGTACGGTCGACCTCAGCGCCATCGATGCTGGCGTCGGCGGATCCGGTTGCCGCGTCGTCGCGCTCGCGGGGGCGTTCCCCCGCCTCGTCGGGAGCCTCGTCGGTCAGACCACCTGGACAAGGCTGCTGATCTTCCACTGGTCTCCTTCCTTTTGGGCCGTTACAAGCCAGCGGGATGCGACATCGACGGTTTTCTTGCCGTCCGGCGACTTTGAGCTGACCTGGCTGGCCACCAGCACGTTGGCGCTGCCGTCGTCGTTCCATCGCTCCACTCCGGCGTCGAGAACCGTGCCGGTTGTCGGCTCCCCCCTCGCCACTGCAAGCAGAACCAAATTCGCCCGCTGTTGGTACTGTTTGGCAAACTCACCGGTGGCATGCGCCAACACACGATCCACGTATTTGTTGGCGTGGAACGGATCCGGCGACGTGAACTCCGTCATGAAGGAGCGGACGTCGGCGATCACCGTACGGTCTTTCATCGCTGCCCGTCGCTGCGACTCGTGCGAGATCAGCACCAGAGCGCAAGCCGTGATCGCCTCTGCCATGACTACCGCGGCGACGGTAAACCTGAGCGGCAGCCGCCATTCGCGTCGCGGCGCAACGGCCCGCTCCACGAACAGCGGTGCTTCGCCCGGTTGAACCTTGCGCCGCGGGCTCATTTTCCATCCTCGGCGGGCAGCGGTTTGGTCACTACGGTGAGGTCGTCGACGCGCCATTGCGCGCCCGAAGAGTTCGCGAAGGTCACCCGCACCGTGGCGCTGATGGGGCGCTCCTTACCCGGATCGCCGCGCTCACCTTGCAGGAACAGCAGCATCGTCGCGCGATGCGGCGACGCCGAAAGCACTGAGCTGTCGGTCACCCAGTATTCGTTGGGGACCAGCTTGGCCTTCTGCACCGCCTGCTGTTGGGTCACCAGTTGTTCGCGGTATTTGTCGGTCGTCAGCGACTGGGCGCGGGTGAAATCGTCCTGCAACGACTTCGGGTCATACGTCAGCATCTGTTTGACAATCTTGGGTCCCTGCAGCGCGATCTGCGCGCGGGCCACCTCGGTCGCCCGGTCATGTTGGTACACCACCAGATAGCTCACCGCGGCACCGGAGACGCACAGCAGCGCTGCGGTCAGGAAAACCACCGCCACCAGCGCCGGTACGTTTCGCGGCAGCCGTCGCAGCTCCGCCCGCCGAACCTCGGTGCGCACCAGCATGTCGGCAAAGGTGCGCCGACGCTGATCCCACAGGGGCCACAGCCAACCCACGAACACCGACACGGTATCGAGTAGGTGCGCCAGGTCACGCATCAGCAGCCGCCACGGCCCGACCGCGGCGCCGTCGCCGCTCCGCACAACCGCGATGCCCAAGGCGGCGCGGCCCAGGCTCCACCCGGTGATCGAGGGCAACAGCGAGCGGCTGCCGGCGGTCAGCAATATCACAAGCCCGCCCGCCGAGACACACGACCACCACCACACGCCGCGGAGCGGCACGGTTAAGGCGGCCAACGCCATCGTCGTCACCACGGCGGCGCCGGGTAGCACGTCGACGGCCAACGCGACCGCGCGGATCCACCACGGTGCCGGCGCGTTGACCACTATCTCTTCGACTTCCTGAGGCGCGTCCGGGCTCGACGAGATCTCACGGTCGGCGACCGAAACCGTCACTTGGCCACCTGGTCGAGTCTGGCAATTTTGTACTGGCCGTCGTCGCGTGCCATCTTTACCCGCAACCGGTAGCCGTACTCCTGACCCTGCGCTGCGACGTTGTCGACCTTGACGCGGACTGCCACCAGCAGGTCCACCGAACCGTCGGCGTAATGGCGTTCCACCGCCGCGCGCATATCCGACACCTGAATGTGGACATTGGCAGCCTGGTAACCTTGCACGAGCATGCCGTCGCTGTACAACGCGGCTTGCGCACCGAAATCACCGGTCGAGCATTCGATGATCTTCTGCGCAGCTGCGGGCAACGCGGCGGCGTCGGGCGCCTGTGTTGCCGCGACGCAATCCTTGGCGGCCGCGATGGCCGCCGCGTCGTCGCGGGCGACGGCCTGGCTTTCGTGGTGAGCGCGCAGCGCAAAGTAGCCGCCCGTCGCAGCGCCTGCCGCCAGCAGCACAAGCACCGCACACACGCCGATCATCCCGCGACGGCGAAGCCGCGACGGCCGCCGTTCGTTACCCACCGATACCGGCTCTGCGGCTGAGGAATCCGCCGCGGCGCCCTCCCCCTCGAGGTCCAACTGCGGGTCGACTGCCGCCGCGCATACGTCGTCGGCATTCGTCTCGGGAGCCTCAGTGGTTACCTCGGCGCCGGCCGGGTCGACTAGGTTGAGCCGGCTGGCGCCAGCATCTCCTTCCATCCGTCGTCTCCTATGTTGCTCGAGTTCTCGACGGAGAACCTGACCCCATCTGGACCCACCACCTCGCCGCTCTGCGGACTATAGGTCGCGGCGGGAGGCCTGTTTGGAGTGTAGATACACGGGTTGGGCTGCTGCCCATTGCACTCGACGTGACCCGATCCGGGCCGCTGCAGCGGGTCGCTTACCGGAGGTGGCGTTCCCGGCAGCCTGTCGGCTTGCAGCGGGATCATGCCGGTATCGATCGAGGGCGCCGGGATGACCATGCCCGGATTCACCGGCTGATCGCAGCGGGCACCCGGTGCCGGGCAGTTGCGGATCTGGTTGGGGTCGCCATACCAGGGGTTGGTGCCGAGCGGTACGTAGGGCTTGCTGCTGCGGCAGTCGCGCGGCGTGGCCGCGCGTTTGCCCGGGACATCCACGCACGGGATGTTGCGTACTCCGCGCACAGCGTTTTGCGCCTCCTGCGGGATCTTGCAGTAGACGTCCGGCAACTCCGCGGGGCTGGTGTCCGCGGGCGCGCGCCAATGCGATGCCGGGACGTAGCCGGTCAAGCAGGGTGGCGGCGGGTTCAGTAACCCGCCCGGGATGTCCAGCGCGGCACGGTGTTCATCCGGCCACTCTGAGGTTATCGTCTGTCCGATCGTGCCATATTGCGGCAGGAACGCCAGGAATGCCTCAAGGTTCTTGTGGTAGCGCTTGCCCATATCGGCCACGATTGCGGCGTTGGCCAGCGTCTGCGGCAGCGTCTCGCGCACGTCGCCGAGCACCGCGGCAAGCTCGTCGGCCGTCGGCGCCGCCTGGCGCAGGATGTTCCTGACCTCCTGGTCCTTTTCAGCGGATTGCGAGGCCAAGGTGTTCAGGTTGCGGGCCCACCGCTCGATCGCGTCACCGGAGTTGGCTTGGCTGTCCAGGACCGGTCCCGAGTTCACGATGATGTCGTTGATGTCGGAGATGTTGGTTTTGAAGTCACCGGCGATCGCCTGGGTCGCATCGACCAGCCGTTGCAGCGCCGGGCCCAGCCCGCCAACCGACTCTGCTGTCTCATCCAGCAGCGCGCTGATCTTCTCCTTGGGCAGCACGGCCAATCCTCGGTTGGCGCCGTCCAAGGCCGGCCCGATCTCAGAGGGTACCGTGCCCTTCGTGATGGTTTGCCCGGGCGAAAAGTAGCGCACCGGTTTGCCTGACGACACCAGGTCGAGGTATTGCTCACCGACCGCGGAAACCGAATGCACGTTTGCCGTCGCGTCGACCGGGATCTTGTAGCGGCTGTCGATGCTCATTGTGGCCTGGGCGCCGTTTTCGGTGGGTTCGACGTCGGTGACCTTGCCGATGGTGACGCCGCGGTAGGTGACGTTGGCCGTGGAATATAGTCCGCCCGACGCCGGCAGGTCGGCCTTGAGCGTGTACTGACCGATGCCGACCAGGCTGGGAATCCGCAGGTAGTACCAGCCCAGCGTGACCAGGGCGATCACCGTGATGATGCCGAACAGGACCAGCTGGCGTTTGATCAATTTAGTCAGCAATTGCGGTCCCCCCTTTCGATGAGCTGTCCGCCGGGCGCGTCGTTGGGGTTCGGCGTGTACCGGACGTCGGGAATCATCTGCTCCGGGTCATGGCCGAACGACTGCTCGAGCGCGCGCAACGCCCCCGAAAATCCGGTCCCGGTGAGGAACGCGTTGTCGGTGGCGGAGTAGGTCAAGTCGGCCAGGAAGGAGAGGTTGATGTAGTCGCCGCGGATCGACTTCGGGGCGGCGTCGGTCGGCCAAACTGTGAAGAGCCACTTCAGCGCGTCGGGCAGATAGGGTGCGCCCTTGACGAGTTCCTTCAGAGGGCACTGCAGCGTCTGCAGGTTCTGGTGAAGGTTGCCCCGCGTGGGACGCACATATTGGTCGGTGACCGCGCTGAGCCGGCCCACCGCGTCGCTCGCATTGATGAAGTCGCGCAGATAGCCCGGATCCGCGAGATGCTTGATCAGCGGCGGCGCCTCGGCGAAGACCCGGTCCAGGACATCCGCCCGGCTGCCCACGTAGCTCAACAGCCGGTTGGCGGAATCGATGGCGTGGTTGATGTCGTCGCGCTGCTGGTTGAGCTGGTCGGTAAAGGTGTCCAGCTTGCCGAGCAGGGCGCGGATCTGCGGGGCCCGCCCCTTCACGATGCTGTAGACCTCGTTCGTGAGCGATTCCACGTTCGGGACACCGCCGCCGCGCAGAATCAGGGACAGGCTGGCCAGCACCTGCTCGATACTGGGAAACGTCGAGGAGTGGTTCAGCGGGATGGTGTCGCCGTCCTTCAGCGGCTGCGGCGACGGATTCTGAGGCGCTGCCAGTTCCACATGCTGAGAGCCCAACAGGCTGGTCTGCCCGATCTTGGCGGTGGTGTTTTTCGGTAACTTGATGCTCTTGTCCAGGCCCAACGTCAGCGTCGGGACCCAGTTGTTCAGGTTGATCGCGCGGACCGAGCCGACCCAGACGTCGGCCACCAGCACCCTGCTGTTGCCGTTGAGCGCCAGCGTGTCCGGCATCTGCGCGTAGACGGTGTAGGAGTTGCCACCGCTGCCCGGAACGCCGGGAATCGACATATTGGAGATGCCGCGCCAACCGCACGAGCTCAACATTAGTGCGCAGGCCAGCAGGGCCGTCCCCTGCCACATGCGGTGGCGAAGCAGGGCGATCACTGTCCCGGTCCTGCCGATGAGGCCGCCTCGGCGGGCGGCGGCGGGCCGGCCGGTGCAGGTGCCGGTCCCGGCGACCCGGCCACGGGAGCAGGCGTCGGGGGCACCGGGCCCGGGATTACGTTCGGTCCGGGCGGTGGCGGCGGTATCGGCGCCTGGCCGGGTGGCTGGCCGACGTACGGCAACGGGCCCGGCTCCTCGTTGTAGGCGTTCGGGGGTCCCGGCGGCGTCTGCTGTCCCGGTATTAGTGCTGGTGTGGCATCCGGGCCGCCCATGAGTTCGGCCAACGAATCCGGGGTCAGCAGGCCCTCCGTGACGGGGTCCACCTGAACTCCTTGCATCCCCGGTGCGACGATCCAACCGTGCTGAGTATTGCGGTGCGAGGTCGGCGTGTCCGGCACCCAGATCCCGGGGACGGTGCTGTCCTTATACCCGTTCGGCGGCTGCAGCCGCGGCTCAGAGTAGCCGACCTCCTTGGGCAGCACCTGGGCCGTGGTGGCTATGTTCAAGGTGAACGGCTGGTAGTTGAACTTGATCGCATCGAGGATCGGCGTCAAGTATTGCGCACACAGTTCGGCGGAATCTTGGTAGCCGAGCCGGCTGCCGGCTTGTATCGGGCCGCAAACCCAGAGCAGCGGGTTGGCGGGCAGGGCCCCGACAAGGAAGGTGATGGTATCGGCGAGCAGGGCGCCATTTGCCGGGTGGTAGAAATTATTGCCGTTCGAGAACAAAGTCGGGAAGATGTGCAGGCCGGTCTCCAACCCATTCAGCGGCTCCGGCTGGACCAGGGTGGTGGTCACGTCGGCGAGGTTGTTGACGTCATGTGCCAGCACTTCGCGGTTCTTGGCCAAAAACGGGCGCAGCGTGGGCAGCAGATTGTCCAGCTGCTGTATCGCATTGGCGACACCGCGGTCGGAGTGCGTGAGCCTATCGGTGACCTGCGCCAGGTTCTGGTTCAATGCGACGAACTGCTGGTCGTCGGCATGCAGCGCGTTGACGAATAGCGCGAGACTGCGCGCCACCCCGAAGAAGTCGCCGCGACCCTCGTTCAACGCGGTCAGCGCCTGCGACAGGTCGGTGAGCGTGGTGTTGATCTGTTTACCCTTGCCGGACAGCCCGTTGGCGAACGCTTCGATGGCGTCGCCGAACGGCCCCTTGGGCTCCTGGGGTGTGGGGCCAAGTTTGTCGATGAGGTTGCTGAAGCTGTCGCGCAGCGCGTCCCACTCCGTCGGCACCTGGGTGCGGTCGATCGGGATCACCGCGTTGTCCGCCAGCACCGGGCCGCCTTTGTACGGCGGCTCCAATTGGATGTTGCGCGCCGCGACCAGGTTGGGGTTGAGGATCACCGCTGTGGCGTTGGCCGGCACCTTGTACTTGTTGTTGTAGTGGAAGGTCACCTTCATCTTGTCGCCGGCCGACTCGACCTTGTCGATCGCACCCACCTGGATGCCCATGATCCGGACCTCGTCGCCGGAATAAAGGGAGTTCGCCTCCGGGAAGTAGGCGACCACGGTGTTATTGACCAGCTTTTGGTAGAGCTCACGGCCGACGAAGGCGGCGACGAGCGCCAGCACGATAACCAGCGAGCCGATGATCACCGACGCGCGCGATAGCTTGGGGAGCCGCAGATTGCGGATATCGAAGACCGTGCTCACCTCCGGTTACCTCCCCGCGGTGGCGCCACCACCGCCGCCTGGCTGACTGTTGCCGCCCAGGCCGGGCGGGATGAACGGCGCCGGCAGCTGGTTGCCTGGTCCCGGTGGCGCTGGTGGCCCCGGCGGCAGTCCCGGCGCGAACGTCGACGGCGGTGGGGCCGGGCCGGCCGGGGCCAGGCCCTCGGTACGCGCCCCCGGTGGCGCGTTGGGCGGCAGCGGCACCGGGGTGCCCGGAACGTCCGGAGCCGGCTCGCCCGGCCGCCCAGCGATCGGGATCCCGGGTGTGGGCGGCAAACCGTTAGGGTTCGGCGGCGACGTCAGCACGTCCGGGTAGTCCGTCTGGCCGCCCGGGAGGCCGAACGGCCCCAGTCCGTTTCCTGCGCACGGCAGCGGGCTGATGGGGCTGGGGAACGCGCCGGCCGCCGGTGCATACGAGCACGGCGAACCCGGCGCCACCGCCGGCCCGGGGTGCTCCGGGGTGCCTTCCAGCAGCGTCGGCGCCGGCGGCGGCGCGCCGTTGGGGAACCGGGTGCCGTTGGGGTCGGGGTAGCGGAAGGCCGGCAGCCCGGCATTGCGCCAGAACTCCTCGGGCGAGATCCCGCGCTTCTTGAGCGCAGCATCGAGCCACGGTTGGGTAAATTGGTAGGCCATGCCGTTGAAAAAATTATTCGTCGCCGACACTTTGAAGTACGGTCCCGACGCGACGGTCTCGTTGAAGATTGTCCAGAATTTAGCGCCCTGGACAAACACATCCGCCAAGTCGTTTTTGCGGTCCCGTAGCAGGTCGCTGACTGTGCGCAGCTGTTCTAGCACGTGATTCAGATTCGGGTTGTCGTTGATCAGCCCTTGCAGCTGGGCTGAGACGTTCGCGACGTTACCCAGCAGCGCGTCGATGGCCTGGCCGCGCTGGTTGACCGCGGCCAGCAGCGTCTTGGTGTTGACCAGTAGCCGGTCGACCTGCTCGCTGCGGTCGCCGAGCACACTGGCCACCTGGTTGGCTTGCGCTAGTAGGTGTTTGATCTGCCCGTCGCGTTTACCGATGGTGTCGGAGAACTTGGCCACCCCGTCGAGGGCAGCGCTCAAATGCGGGTGAGTCTCTTCGACGGTCTGCGACAACACCTTCAGCGAGCGCTTGACGGTATCGATGTCCCAGCCGGCGGCGGCCTTGGTGGTGTCGAAGATAGCGTCGTAGATCTGATACGGAGTCGCGCTGTGGCCCAAGGGCAACACACCGCCGGGCCGCAGTGGGTGCGTGCCCCGCGGTTCGACCTCGAGCACTTTTTTGCCCAGAATGGTCTCGGTCTTGACGGCCACCCGGCTTTCGCTGCCAATGGTGTTGCCGCCGGTCGTGAACTTGACCACGATGTGGTCACCGTCGATCTTCAGCGCCTCCACATCGCCGACAGTCATCCCGGCGATGCGGACCTTGTCGCCCTTGCTCAGCTGGCCGCTGTCGGTGAACTCCGCGTAGTAGGTCGGCTTGGCGAACAACATCGGCACACTCGAATAACTTTGGCCAACGGCGGTGACGAGAACGATCACTATGAGGCCCATGAGCCCGATCTGAAGCCGGTTAGCGGGTTCCAGCGTTCTCATTGCGGCGTGCACCTCCCCGTGGGCTGCTGGAAAAGCCTGACCCGGCGGACCGGACCACCGGGTTGCAGCCCGTTAATAAGGAAGGTGACATCGCAGACGTAGAAGTTGAAGAAGTCGCCGTAGACACCAGTGCGTCCGAACAGTTTCATCGTCTTCGGTATGTCCTGGATCGTCGTGCTGAGGTCATCGCGTTTGTCGATCAGCGGTTGGGCGACTCCCTGCGTGTAGTTGACGGTCTTTTGCAGCAGCGGACGATTCTCGGCGAGCAGGTCTCCCAGCGTTCCGGCGGCATTGCTGATGTGCGCGAAGTCGTCGGCCAGCGGGTCGGCGTGGTTCTTCAGGCCGGTGATCAGCTTTTCGAAGTTGTCGATGGTCTGGTCGAACTGCGTGCGATGGCGCACCGTGGTGTCCAGCACGATGTTCAAGTTCTTGACCACCTCGCCGATCGCGTGATCACGCTCGGCGATCGTCGAGGTCAGCTGCGCGGTTTGGTCGAGGATGTCGTTGATGGTGCCGCCTTGACCCTGGAACACGGTGACGATGGTCGACGCGATGGTGCTGACCTTCTGCGGATCCAGTGCCCGAAGCAGCGGCTCGAAACCACCGATCAGCGCATCGAGGTCCAGCGCCGGTCGGGTACGTGACAGCGGGATGAACCCGCCCGGCGGCAGAACCCGGTCAGCGCCCTCGCCTTCACCGCGGGTGAGCTCCAGGTAGCGGTCACCGATCAGGTTGAGATAACGAATCTGGGCGGTCGTGGATTGATACAACCGCAGCGAGCGGTCGACGGCGAAGTCGACGTGGGCCCGATGCCCGCCGTCGACGAGCCGGATCTTTTTGACCTTGCCGACCTCGACCCCCGACGCACGGACGAATTGGCCTGTCCGCATGCCGCTGACGCTGCTGAACTCCGCGGAGTAGGTGTTGGTCCGGTCGAAGCGCATCTGACCGAACACCACCGCGATCATGCCGGTGAAGGCGAGCAGCACCAGCCCGACAGCGCTGAGTTTGACAGTGGTACCGGTGATTTTCATGGGTTGATCGTGTTCTCCCCCCACTGACGGCCCCACACGTATTCGACGCCGAGGGGCGAGCCCACATCCAAGTGGTTATACGGCGCGACGCTGGCTCCGTTGTCCATTACTAGGTAGGGCCCGGGCCAGAGGTCACGGGTGATCCGCTGCCAACAACCCGGCGCGCCCCCCGGCCCACCGCGAGCGTTGTTCCGCGGCAGATTATCCGGATAGACGTAGGGGTTCTGCACCCCGCCGATCAGGTTGGCTAGGGCTGAAAGCCCGAATGTGAGCGGTGCGAGCGCCGCGCCGGTGATCCCCGCTAGCGGATTCAACAGAAGCCCGAATCCGCCGAGGGCCTCGGCGCGGTTGTCCAGCGCATACCCGTCACCTTTACCGAGGGCGTTGGCGAGCCTGGGCTCGACCTCGCCTATGTTGCGGGCGGCGCAGAACAGCTCGGGGCTGTAGGTGTCGAGCAGCCCGGTGGTGGGCACCAGGTCGGCGACCGCACGCTGCAGGTACGGCCCGCCGCGACCGACGATGTCGGCGCCAGTATTCCCCAGCCCGACCGCTGCCAGCAGCGCCGCATCCAGATCCTTTTGCTGGGCATGCAGCGTGTGCGCCGTCGTCGCCGCATTGTTGAGGAAATCGAACAGATCCGGTGCCCCGTTGGCGTAGGTGTCGAAGAGGGCGGCCAACTGCTGGATGTCATGGCGGGCTTGCGACTGCAAGGGATTCACCTCGTCGAGGATGGCGTCGGCGTTGACGATCGACTGCCCGAATTTGTCGCCCAACCCACGGAACGCCTCCGCCGCGGCGCTTAGCGTCAGGTTCAGCTTGACCGGATCCACCTTCGCGGTAATCGAGGCGACAGTGGCCAGCAAGGTGTTGATCTCCGTCGTCACATGCCTCGCGTCGATCACATGTTGTGGCGAGATCCGCTGTGGCGTCGGGTTTTTCGGCGATGTCAACGACACATACTTATTACCGAACAGCGTGGTCGCCACTATTTTGGCATCAACGTTGGCCGGGATCAGCCTGATGTATTGTGGATCCACATCCATCAGGAACTTGGCCGCCGGCTTGCCGTCCTGCTGCACTTCGGAAATTTTGGTGACCTGGCCGATCTGGACCCCGTTATAGGTGACCTTCGAGCCGGCATCCATCACCAAACCTGCCCGCGCGGACAGCATCTGCAACGTCGTCTTGGGCGAGAAATCCCCCCGATACTGCAGGTACACCAGCCACACGACCAGCGCAACGACCAACAAAAACACCACACCGGCCAGCCGGAACGGATGAAGCGGCGGCTTGTTTGTCTTCCCCTGCGGAGTCGTCATGCCGTTGCCCCGTTGCCTTACACCGTGAAGTTGAAGTTCGGGTTGGTGCCGTACAGCGACATTTCAAACAAGACGAGTACGACGTTGATCACAACCAGCGACATGCGCATCGAGCGGCCGACAGCTTCACCGACGCCGACCGGACCGCCGCTGGCGTTGTATCCGTAGTAGCAGTGGACCAGCATCACCACCCCGGCCACAATGATCATCTCCGCGAAGGACCAGAACACGTCGTCGGGGCGTAGGAACGTGCGGAAGTAGTGGTCGTAGCTGCCGGAGCCTTGTCCGTACGCCACTGTCGTGACGAGCTGCGGAGCGGCAAACGACGCGATCAGCGCAAGAGAGTAGAGCGGGATGATCACCACCTGCACGGCTATCACCCGGGTGGACACCAAAAACGCTCTCGAGTTGATGCCCATCACCTCTAGCGCGTCGATCTCCTCACTGATCCGCATGGCGCCCAGTTCGGCGGTAGCGCCGGCGCCAACCGTGGCCGCCAGCACGACGCCGGTGACGACGGGGGCAACGAGACGCACGTTGATCAGTGCGGCAAGGAACCCCATGAGCGCATCGATACCTAGATGAGACAGTGCCGCAAAGCCCTGCAGGGCGACCAGCGAGCCGGAGGACGCCGTCACCAGACCGACGATCACGGCGGTCCCGCCAATGACGGCCAGCGCGCCGGTGCCCATGCCGACCTCGGCGACCAACCGCAGGACTTCCTTGCGGTAGCGGGTCAGCGCAAACGCTATGTCGCGACCAGCGAGCACCGAGAACCAGCCCAGCTTGCCGGCTTCCTCCAGGCTCCCGGTCGCGGCGACGCCGTAGCGACGAAGGTTGGCGGTTGCCCGCGGGAAGCGGGATCGCAGCACTTGAGCCGTCGTCATCTCAGATCGCCCCCGTTCCGAACCGCACACCGATGGCGGTCAGCACCACGTTCACCGCGTACAAAAGGACCACGGCCATCACCACGGTCTCGTTGACGGCGACCCCCAGACCTTTTGCGCCGCCCTTCGTGGTCAGCCCCCGGTAGCAGCCCACCAGGCCAGCGATCAGCCCGAAGATCAAGGCTTTGACCGTTGCGACGACTACCTCGGGCAGTCCGACGATAAACGTCAGCGAGGAAAGGTAGGCGCCCCCCGAGATATTCTGCAGGTAGACCCCGAAGATATAGCCGCCCACCAGGCCGATCATGCTCACCAGGCCGTTGAGCAGCATCGCGACCGTGCACATGGCCAGGACCCGGGGCGCCACCAGCCGGTGGATGGGGTCGATGCCGAGCACCTCCATCGCGTCGATTTCCTCCCGGATGGTGCGGGCGCCCAGGTCCGCGCAGATCGCCGTCGCACACGCGCCGGCGACCACCAGCACGGTCACGATCGGGCCGATCTGGGTGATCACAGCGACCGCCGTGCCCGCGCCCGAGACGTCGCCGAGGCCGACTTGGATCAGCAGGACGTTGAACGTGAAAACGAAAAGCACCGTCACCGGCACCGAAACCGCCATGGTCGGGAAAAGCGAGACCCTGACGATAAACCAGCACTGCAAGACGAACTCTTGCCACTGGAACGGCGGGCGGAATAGCGCCTTGCCGGTCAGCACACACATCCGGAAGAACCCGCCGGCGAGAACCAGCGGCGGACCCAGGCGGTCCCGGGTGAAATCGGTGAGCCGTGGCTGCGTGGTCGTCACGGGCACCCCGGTACAAGGCAACCCGGAGCCTCGCGGCGAAGCAGCCGATGGTGTCGCACGCCTCCTCCTTGCCCCGACCCTAGGTGCGTGGCCTCCGTCTCCCTACTCGCAGGTAGTTAAGACAGACCACAGGACTGTACCCGATGATCTCGTGGGCACGCATAGCATTGGCACTATTAGCCTTTCGTCTAGTTGACCTGCGAGTTCTGCGCTATCTCAGGTTCAACCGTCCCTTGCCGGATCCGTTGACGTGTAAGCGCTTTGAGAGGCGTCGGCGGCACCGGTCGAGACCCCATAGCGCGCCCGCAATTCGGTCTTCAAAACCTTCCCTGCGGGGTTGCGCGGCAGCGCGTCGACGATCATGTCCTTTTTGCGGTCGACCACCCAGACGTAACCATCGGAGTCCATCCGAACCAGGTCGCCGGAGTGGAACCAGCCGCCCGCAAACGCCTCAGCCGTCCCCTCCGGGTTATTCCAATAGCCGCTCATCGATGTGGGTGCACGATAAACAATTTCACCGACCTCGCCGACGGGAACGTCGTTCATGTTCTCGTCGACCGCGCGGGCAGCCGCGGTCGGTATCACACGGTCGGTATCACCTTGCCCACCGAGCCGCGTTTGGCGATCGCGTCTTCGCCGAGCAGCGTGCAGGTCACCGGCGACATCTCCGTTTGGCCAAAGGCGGCCAGAATCTGCGTCCCGGGAAAGGTTTCCGACATCTGGTCGCAGCAGCGTCTCGGATGCCGGTGCGGCACCCCATGCCATCATCCGCAATTTCACGTCGCGCGGATTCGCCTGCTGCGCATCGCATACCGCCTGCCACTGCGCGGGCACCACGAAGATCCCGGTGACCTTCTCGGTCGCCAGCACGTCGAACAGGCGCCCCGGGTCGAACGCGCCCCGCGGATGGATCACGCGCGCGCCGGCTCACCGAAACGCTGGACCGCAGCGGCATCTGGGACTAGCCCGCCGACGACAATTCCTCGGCGCGCCGCTTGAGGTTTTCGGCGAGGTAGTCCAAGACGTTGTCCGCCAGCTTTTTCACCATCGGCGCGGGAACCGGCATCGTGGGCTCGACGTCCATGTCCACCGTCAGCAGCGACGTCGCACCCATCTCGACGACGCTGAACAGCTGGTCCTGCTTTTTGAACAGATTGCCCTGCTGCATCACGGTCTGAATTTGGTTGGGGCTCGGGTAGTAGACCGCCTGGATCAACGTGTCCTCGATGCCCTCGTACGCAGCGTCAAGGCGTAACTGGCTGGGGCGTCCGTCGTCGTAGCGGGCCAGCACCCAGAGCCCCTTTATCTCTTGGTTCCACTGCGGGTAGGACTCGAAGTCGGCGACGATGGCCAGAATCTTGGCCGCGTCGGCGGCGACTTCGACGGTCTTGCTCACAAAAGGCATTGGCCGAGCATAACGAGCGGCGGCTTAACCGACGCTGACCGTGGACAACAGCGCGCGAACGGCGTCCGGGATGGGTACCGGTCGACGGCTGGTGCGGTCGATGTAGACGTGCACCCAATGTCCGAGTGCGGCGATCTTCTGCTCTACTGCGTCTTCTGCGGCGGCCAGTTCTTCGGTCGCCCGGAAGACACCGAGACGATAGGTGATACTGCTGCGCCCGAGCCGGGTCACCGCCACACCGACGACAAGCCGTTGCGGAAAATGCAGTTCGGAGAAGTAGCGGCAGCCCGATTCGGCGACGATGCCCTGCGCCGTCGTCGTCACCGGGTCCACAGCGACATTCGAGTTGATCCAGCCGTTGATCGCGGTGTCGAAAAGCTGGTAGTACACCGCGTTGTTGAGATGGCCGAACATGTCGTTGTCGGCCCAGCGGGTGAGCACCGGCCAGTGCACCGGAAAATCTTGGCTGGTGAGCGCGTCCGAGTCGGGCGGATCCGCAGAAAACGGAGTCATGGTTGTATTCGACCATGGGAAAGATCCGCGGCGGCGTGCTGGAGCACATCGGATCGCCGCGGCCGTATGCGGCTTCAAGGCCCATCAACGTCACCGAGATCGACCTGGCCCCACCCGGCCGCGAGGAATTGCAGGTGCGCATCGAGGCCGCCGGTGTGTGCCACTCCGACCTGTCGGTGGTCGACGGCAACCGGGTGCGGCCGACGCCGATGCTGCTGGGGCACGAGGCGGCCGGAATCGTCGAGCAGGTCGGCGACGGCGTGACCGACGTGACCGTCGGCCAACGCGTCGTGATGACATTCCTGCCGCGATGTGGGCACTGCGCGGCGTGCGCCACCGAGGGCCTGACACCGTGTGAACCCGGCAGCGCCGCGAACAACGCCGGGACCTTGCTCGGCGGTGGAATGCGGCTGAGCCGCGGCGGCTCGGCCGTCTATCACCATTTGGGGGTTTCCGGCTTCGCCACCCACGCCGTCGTGCACCGCAACAGTGTCGTTGCGGTGCCGGCCGACGTCCCGCCGCCCGTCGCGGCGCTACTGGGTTGCGCGGTACTGACCGGCGGCGGCGCCGTGCTCAACGTGGGCAAGCCAGCGCCCGGTCAGATGCTGGCCGTCGTCGGTCTCGGTGGTGTCGGCATGGCGGCGGTGCTGACCGCGTTGGCCCACGACGATGTCGGAGTGGTCGCGGTCGACCAGCTACCCGAGAAGCTGACGACCGCTTCGGGTTTCGGCGCACACCAGACCTATACACCGCGGGCGGCCATCGCCGCCGGTGTCAAAGCGCCCGTCGTCATCGAGGCGGCGGGTCATCCCTCCGCACTGCAGACGGCGATCGACCTGACGGCTCCCGGCGGCCGTACCATCACTGTCGGCCTGCCGCGGCCGGACGCCCGGATCAGCTTGTCGCCACTGGGTTTTGTCGCCGAGGGCCGGTCGCTGATCGGCAGCTACCTCGGATCGGCGGTACCGGCACGCGACATTCCGCGGTTCGTCGAGCTGTGGCGCGCGGGCCGGCTGCCGGTGGAATCGCTGGTGTCGTCCGCGGTCGGGCTCGACGACGTCAATGCGGCGATGGATCACCTGGCCGACGGAACGACGCTGCGCCAGTTGATCAGCTTCGGCTAGGTCTGCCGAGCCCTCATCGCGTTATGTGCGCCGTGACTCCAGCTCGCCCGGTCGGCGTCCGGCCCGGTCTCGCCGTAGCCGGTGATCAGCCCGTAAACCAGGCGGGGGTTGTCCGGGGCTATCGACTCGAAGTCGAATCCCGGACGCCGCAACGCGCCGGGGCGCACGTTGGTGACGAACACGTCTGCGCCGCTGATCAATTCGAGAGCCATGCGGACGTCGCCAAAATCGAGCCGCCGGCCGGAGACCCCGCGCGCCTGTTCGGCCGGATGTTGGGACTCGACGTGGGACGTCAGCCCGCCGTTCGAGATGGACAATCGCTCCAAGCGCAGCGTCGTCCTCGATCTGGCCAGCGGCGAAGGCCACCGCGCCGCCGATTGGCTCACCAGGACCGCCGATCAGCCACGATGCGTTGGGGCCCGGCTAAGATTTGGTGGCCAGCTACTGGTGACACGAAAACAGCGTGACACTTCGGGCTATTTTTGTAAAGTATAGGTATGGAGCAGACGGCGGCCATTGAAGGCGACAGCACGACGCAGCAGCGGATCCTCGCGGCTACGGCGGAGGTGCTCAGCCGCAACGGTAAGCGCAAGCTCAGCCTGTCCGACGTCGCTTCGCAGGCCAGGGTGTCGCGGCCAACGCTCTACCGCTGGTTCGCTTCGAAGGAGGAGCTGCTTTCGGCGTTCTCCCATTACGAACGACAAACCTTCGAAAGCGGTATGAGCCGGGCGACGGCCGGCCTCAAGGGGGCCGACAAGCTCGACGCCGCGCTGCGGTTCATCGTCGAGTATCAGCACTCCTACACCGGCGTGCGCATGGTCGACATCGAGCCGGAGCATGTGATCAGCCAGTTCTCACACGTCATCCCGCAGATGCGGGATGGTTTGCAGCGGCTGATACCCGGGCCCAACGCTGCGGTCAAAGCCGCCACCGCGATTCGAGTAGCGTCCTCGCACTACATGATCCGTAGCGACGACGCCGACCAATTCCTCGCCCAACTACGCCATGCGGTGGGAATCAAAAGCTCCGACTAATCGAACAGCACCGCGGCATTGAGGTAGCCGGTCGGGTCGAAAGCCGTCTTCAGCGTCCGCATCGCCGCGATGTCGGCGCCCTCGCGTGACATGCCGACGTACTTGCGCTTACGGCTGCCCACGCCGTGCTCAGAGCTGACGTTGCCGCCGGATGCTGCGATCAGGTCCATCATCGCCGCGTACAGGTCGCGCTCCTGCTCGGCGCCGCATCGCAGCACGTTGAGATGCAGATTGCCCTCCCCGATGTGCCCGAACAGCACGCCGATCGCGTCGGGCGCACGCCGGCGCAGCAACGCGTCCGCGCCACGGGCGAACGCGGGAACCGCCGAAATCGGCAGCGCCACATCAAATTTCACCGGCGGCCCGTAGACGCCGAGCACCTCGGCTATCGATTCGCGCACCCGCCACAAGCGTTGTTGCGCAACCGGATCGACGCCCACCGCCGGCTCTCCGCAAGTCCGCACTCCCGTCAGCGCCTCGGCTAGCCGCTCGGTTTGATCGTGATCCGACGCCAGCTCCACCAATAGCAACCAGTCACCGCGGACCGGCGCCGCCGCACCTAGATGCTCGCCGGTCAGCGCGGCCGCTCGGCCGTCGACCAGTTCCAGGGCGGCGATGGCGTCCAAGTCTCGAAACAGCCGGCCGGCGTCGACCAGCGCTGCTAGGTCGTCGAAGCCGCACACGGCCGTCACTCGATGCGACGGATCGGGGTGCAGCCGCAGATCAAGTGCGGTGATCACACCCAGCGTTCCTTCGGCGCCGACGAACAGCGACGGCAAGTCATAGCCGGTGTTGTCGGCCCGCACGCGGGAGTGCCGTCGCATCAGCGACCCGTCGGGCAATGCAACGTCCAGTCCGACGACCTGCGCGCCCATGTTGCCGTAGCGCAGGGTGCGCAGCCCGCCGGCGTTGGTCGAGGCCATCCCGCCGACGGTGGCGGTGTCGCGCGCCGCCAGGTCGACACCGAACAGCAGGCCGGCCTTTATCGCCGCGCGCTGTACAGCAGCCAGGGCGGACCCTCCCTCAACCGCCACACGGCGCTCCAGCGCGTCGACATCGCTTATGGCGCAGAGCCGTTCGGTCGACAACAGCACATCATCGTGCTCGGGTACGGTGCCGGCCACTAAAGAAGTGCGACCGCCCTGAATCGTGACGTGCGTCCCAGCGTCCCGGCACAGCCGCAGTACCTCGGCAACTTCGTCCGCCGAGCCCGGACGCACCAATGCGCTCGCCCGCCCGCGATAGCGGCCGGTGTGGTCGACGCTGCGGCCGGCCAGCACATCGGGGTCGGTGCTGACGTGACTTGGGCCCACCACCGATGACACGGCTCGCAGCACGGTCGAAGTCATGGCGAGGGTGTATCACACGCCTGCTGGGCCGCGTGATGCAGGATTAGGAACCGTGAGCATGCAGCGTGAGGATGTCTGGTTCAACTCAGGTCACGACCGGATCAGTGCGTGGCTGTACCGACCGACAGGCAACGCACCCTGCTATCTCGCCCGTGAAGCTATCAGCTTGTCGAAGCCACAGAAGTGTTACACCGTGGTCATAGGTGGTACACTTCTGGCATGCCAACCACCCGCCCGCGCCATCAGGTGACGGAGACGCCGCAGGTAGCCCGCGCGCTCGACCTCGCCGCCAACCGATGGCCCGGCGAGTCGCGCTCCAAACTGCTGCTGCGCCTGGTCGACATCGGCGGCGGAATCCTTGAACACGAGCAACACACCAGTGACGACGCTCACCGGACGGCTGTGCAAGCAAGCAGTGGCCGGTATGCCGGGGCGTTCGGACCCGACTATCTCACTGAACTGCGGGCGGACTGGCCCGCGTGATCGCGCTGGACGCCAGCGTCCTGATCGCCCATCTGAATCCCGCCGACCCACACCACCAGGCCGCGACAGCCATCCTGATTGCCGGCACACCCGGCCAGATGCTTGTCCATACCGTCACCATGGCTGAAGTCCTCGTTGGCGGCGTCCGCATCGGGCAAGGCGCGGCCATGCTCGACGATTTACAAGCCGCTGGCATCACCGTCGCCCCCCACGACGACGGCGAACCGCTGCGTCTCGCCGAACTGCGCGCCACCACCGGGCTCAAACTCCCCGACCGCTGCGTCCTCGACATCGCCATCCACCACCATGCGCGCTTGGCGACTTTCGACGACGCGCTCGCCACCGCCGCCCGACAACGCGGCGTAACGGTCACTAGTTAACTCCAGACGCGCCGCCGTGCAGGCGGTTTTGAGATTCGCCGACGAGGAGCATGCCCCAGCCACGCGATACCTATCGCATGCAGTTGGTCTGCGATGGGCGACGCGGCGGCATCCGGTCGGAAAGGGCAAAGTGTCCTTTGGTTCTGGGGCCGGGCGGGCCGACAAGGCCCGACCTTCCGACCGCTTGGACAACGGGGATGCAAGCCGAACGCCGCTTCGAGACCGGGTGAGACAGACCTGCTACCGTTCAAGTTTGCTTGCTTGGGCCCAGGGCGGTGCGCGACGGTCATTCACCTGCGGAGGGTTCCTCACCCGCCACGCTGTCCGACCCCAGTGATTCGCTGGGGCTGGGGGACCTCACCGATCACCGGCGGCTTTGACAGCGCCCCGGCTACCCCGCTCAGCAGCATCGGATCGGACGAGTCGTTCCTCACGCCGCTTTCGACCATCGGGTCCTCGGACAACCTCGCCATCCAAGACAACTGGTTGCCCGGAATCGAGGAAGTCTCGGTCCAAACCGGCGAAGACAACGATGTCCTCGCGTTCCTGGTGCCCGCCGACGGAGATAAACAGCTCGTCGATCTGGTCAACTTCGACGCCCACGACGCTCCGCCGCTGTTCAACCCGGACGCCACCGGCCCGATCGACGTGGGCGGAGTGCAGCTGGCGTCGCCGCAAGATGGGGCGCTGTTCAACGACCTCGCCAATGCGCTGTTCACCGGCGGCGCCGCAGACTTCGACAACGCGACCACGTTGTTCGACGACCTGCTCGGCGCCGACCCGTCGGGCGCGGCCAGCGCCGCCGCCGACCCCGCCGATGTCCTCGACGCCGCGGCGAACGACGCTGTCGCCGCCAACCCCGATGACCGTCCCCGTCATTTAGAGCGGCGGCCGGACCGACCGATTTCGGTTCTCACCCCGAGCGGCGACTCGTTGCGGACCGACTCGTCGCGGATCAGACCCCGCAGCAGTGCGGTGCTGAACTCGGCGGCGATCTCCTGGGCGCTGCGGCGTCCGCTCGGTCGCAGCCAGCGGTAGGCGCCGAGCGTCATCCCGATGTAGCCGAGCGCCAGGACGTGGGAGTCGCACGCATAGAACTCACCGCTGGCGATACCGCGGTCGATCAGTCCGTGCACGTGCTCGTAGACCTGGGTTTCCTTCTCCCGGATCGCGGCGACCTGCTCCTCGGTGAACCATTCGGTGATGTAGGGCTGCTCCTGGAAGTACACCGCCGCGCCCTCGGGGTTAGCGGCGATTTGGTTGAGCAGCCGCGCGGTGTACTGGTAGAGCGCCTCACGTGCCGACATCGACGGGTCGTCGTGCACCGCGGCCAAGGTGCGCTGCGCGGCCTGCTGATAGATGTCGTAAAGGATCAGCGACTTGCTGGCGTAATAGTGGTAGACCGTGGCCTTGTTCAGACCGACCACGTCGGCGACGTCGTCCATCCGGGTGCCGTGGTAGCCGCGAGCGGCGAACAGCTTGGTGGCAACAGTCAGCAACTCCTCGCGACGGGAGAGGCCGTTCTCGGATGGCATGTGTACTCGCTATCGGCAGGCCGGGGGTGCCCGGTGTCAATCAACTAGTTGGATAGTCTATGCAGGACGGTTCGTTCACCGTTGCGCATTGCCCTGTCGGTCTAGACTTCTGCCAGAGTCAAGTCGCGAGTCGAGAGGTGGTCACATGAATTTTGATCCAAACCCGGACTACGACGCTTCCGACGAGATCGAGTTCTACTTCCGGTACTTCACCTGGGGCCTGCGGGGGGTCACCGACGGCAACGGCTATCCGCCGCCGGCATATCCGCCGGTCTAACGCTAACCAGCGCCAGCAGACGCAGAATCGCACGATTCGGTCTACGAACGTGCGATTCTGCGTCTGCTCGGCGGGACCTAGAGCGCTTTGAGTTCCTCGGTGATGGCGGTCACCGACTTTTTCGCGTCGCCAAACAGCATGGTGGTGCCCTCGCTGTAGAACAGCGGGTTGTCGATGCCGGCGAACCCGGAGTTCATCGACCGCTTGAGCACGATCACCGACCTGGCCTTGTCCACATTGAGGATCGGCATGCCGTAGATCGGGCTGGACGCTTCGTTGCGGGCGGCCGGGTTGGTGACGTCGTTGGCGCCGATGACGATCGCGACGTCGGTGCGGGCGAACTCGTCGTTGATGTCGTCCATGTCTTTCATCGCGTCGTAGTCGACCTCGGCCTCGGCCAGCAGCACGTTCATGTGGCCCGGCATCCGCCCGGCGACCGGGTGAATCGCGTACTTGACCGGCACGCCCTTCTCCTCGAGAAGGTTGGCCATGCCCTTGACGGCGTGCTGCGCTTGCGCGACCGCCAAGCCGTAGCCCGGCACGACGATCACTTGGTTGGCGTAGGCCATCTGAATCGCCGCATCAGCGGCCGAGGTGGACTTGACCGTCTTGTCGCCGTCCGCGCCGGCGGCCGGGGCGAGGCCGCCACCGCCGAAACCCCCCGCGACGATCGCCGGGATGGAGCGGTTCATCGCCGCGGCCATCAGGTTGGTCAGGATCGACCCGGAGGCGCCGACGATCATCCCGGCGACGATCATCGCGGTGTTGTTCAGCGCCAAACCCGCCGCCGCGGCCGACACCCCGGTCATCGCGTTGAGCAGTGAGATCACCACCGGCATATCCGCGCCGCCGATCGGCAGCACCAGCATCAGGCCCAGCGCGCCCGCGGCTGCGAGCAGACCGATCATCCACCCCAGCGGCGCCCCGCCGGTTCCGGGATGGGCGTGCAGGCCCACGACGACCGCGGCCGCCACGGCCACCGCGAGCAGCAGCAGGTTGATCAGCTGCTGCGCCTTGCCGAGGCCGATTGGCTTGCCGGAGATGATCTCTTGCAGCTTGCCGAACGCGATGATCGACCCCCAGAACGAGATCGACCCGATGACGGCGGCGAACAACGAGGCCACCACGATGTGCACGGTCGGCGACTCGCCGTGCGCAAAGGCTGAAAAGCCGCGCGTGTCAATGAATTCCGAGAGCGCTATGAGCGCGACGGTGCCGCCGCCGACGCCGTTGAAGAACGCCACCAGCTGCGGCATCGCGGTCATCTTGGTGTAGCGGGCCGGCGGGACGCCGAGCACGACGCCCACCACCAGGCCGGCGACGATCAACAGCCATTGATCGGTGTGGCGGATCTTGATCAGCGTCGCCGTCACGGCGAGCGCCATTCCCGCGGCGGCGATCAAGTTGCCGCGCACCGCGGTCTTGGGCCCGGTCAAACCCATCAGGCCGTAGATGAACAGCGCGAAGGAGACGATGTAGAGGCCGATCACCAGATAGTTCACTTGGCAACCTCGTCAACCTTGGCTTGGACCTTCTTCTTGCCCTTGAACATGCCGAGCATCCGGTCGGTGACGATGAAGCCGCCGATGACGTTGAGCGTGCCGAACACCACCGCGACGAACAGAATGATCTGCGCCGCCAGCGACGGATGCTCAACCGCGCCGAACACCACCAGAGCACCGAGTACGACGATGCCGTGGATGGCGTTGGTGCCCGACATCAGCGGGGTGTGCAGCGTGTTGGGCACCTTGGAGATCACCGCGAACCCGACGAACCCGGACAGCACCAGGATCGCCGCGTTGGCGAGTAGTTCGTCGTACATTTAGTCCTCCCCGACCGTCTGCCGAGTGACACATGATTCCGCGATGACATCGTCGTCGAAGTCGGGCGACAGCTTGCCGTCGGTGATCAACAGGTCCAGCAGGGCCGTGATGTTTTTGCTGAAGAGTTCGCTCGCATGCTCGGGCATGGTGGCGGGCAGGTTCAGCGGCGAGGCGATGGTGACGCCGTATTTGACCACCGTCTTCCCGGGTTCGGTGAGCTCGCAGTTGCCGCCGGTCTCCCCGGCCAGGTCCACCACCACGCTGCCGGGCTTCATGGCCTCGACCGCCGCCGAAGTTACCAGTCGCGGCGCCCGGCGACCGGGCACCAGCGCGGTGGTGATCACCACGTCGAATCCACTGATCGCGTCTTCTAGCGCCTTCTGCTGCTGGGCGCGTTCGTCCTCGGTGAGTTCGCGGGCGTATCCGCCCTCACCGGCAGCCTCGATTCCGACGTCCAGCCACTGCGCCCCCACCGAACGCACCTGGTCAGCGACCTCGGGACGCACGTCGTAACCAGTGGTGCGCGCGCCGAGCCGTTTGGCCGTCGCCAGGGCCTGCAGACCCGCCACCCCGGCGCCCAGCACCAGCACGGTGGCCGGTTTTACCGTGCCCGCCGCGGTGGTCAGCATCGGGAAAAACCGCGTCAACTCCGACGCCGCCAGCAGCACGGCCTTATAGCCGGTGACATTGGCCTGCGACGACAGCGCGTCCATCGCCTGCGCGCGGGAGATCCTGGGGATGGCTTCGAGCGCGAAGGCCTGCACGCCGGCCTGCTTCAGCGCGCCGATCGAGTTGTTGGCCTCGCGGGGCGCCAGGAATCCGATCAGCGTCTGGCCACGGCGCAGCCGGGCAATCTCGTCGGCGGTCGGCGGTGCGACCTTGACGACGATGTCAGCCGCCCAGGCATCACCGATCGTGGCGCCGGCCTCGGCGTAGAGGTCGTCGGGCAGCAGCGCCCGTTGGCCGGCGCCGAATTCGACGACGACCGCGACCCCGCTTTTCACCAGCGGCCCGAGCGCCTTGGGGACCAGCGCGACCCGTCGCTCGTCGGCCCCGGACTCGGCGACCACCCCCACCGTCGTCTGCGAATCTGTCATGGCGCGTGCATCTACTTTCCCGTACTTTCCCGTACTGTCCCGTGCTTCCTGCCGCCAAACATTCCCGCACATGCCGCCGGCCCGGCCGCACACCTCAGCTACCTTAACGTGAGCCAGATTTGACTTCGGCGGCCGAATCCTTCTCGGGTGATACTTCGCCACCCGAAGCGAAATGAACAGCGGTCGCGGTGTTGTGGCACCACAAAATGGCGTTGTCACCCCAGCTACCAGAGCGGGATGTCGAGGCCGTGCTCGCAGGCTGGCCGGCGGCCGAAGTAGCGGCGCTCGGATTCGTCGATCGGCACGTCGTTGATGCTGGCTTCGCGGCGCGCCATCAACCCCGACGGGGCGAACTCCCACAGCTCGTTGCCGTAGCTTCGGTACCACTGGCCGCTGCCATCGCGGCACTCGTATTGGAAGCGCACCGCGATGCGGTCTTCGTGGAAGTCCCACAGGCTCTTGCGCAGCGAATAGTCGAGTTCGCGTTGCCACTTGCGCGTCAGGTGAAGGGCGGGAAAGGCGGCAGGGATTCGGTCATAGAACCATGGTGCGCAGCCGCGGTCCCGACCGCGGACCGAAACGACGCGCACCCGGCGCGGCGTGTCGTGTGGATGGTTGTCGCGGGTTTCAAATGTGTTACCTGGCGGTGTCCTATCGTGACGGGCATGAACTTCGCGATGTCCGCCAAAGCCAACGACTACCACAAACGGCTGTCCGAGTTCATCACCGAGCACGTCTTTGCGGCCGAGGCCGAATACCACCGCTACCGACACCAGGCCGGCCCGAATGATCACACCGTTCCCCCGATCATCGAGGAACTGAAGACAAAGGCCAAAGCCGCCGGCCTATGGAACCTGTTCCTGCCGGCCGAGTCGGGCTTGACCAACCTCGACTACGCCCCGCTGGCCGAGCTGACCGGGTGGAGTCTGGGGATCGCGCCCGAGGCGATCAACTGTGCGGCACCCGACACCGGCAACATGGAGACGCTGCACCTGTTCGCCACCGAGGAACAGCGCAAGCAGTGGCTCGAGCCGCTGCTGAACGGCGAAATCCGCAGCGGGTTTTCGATGACCGAGCCCGCAGTCGCCAGTAGCGATGCCCGCAACATCGAAACCTCGATCGTGCGCGACGGCACCGATTACGTGATCAACGGCCGCAAATGGTGGACGTCGGGCGCAGCCGATCCGCGTTGCAAAATCCTGATCGTGATGGGCCGCACCGATCCTGAGGCGGCAAGCCACCAGCAGCAGTCGATGGTTCTGGTGCCGATGGATACCCCGGGCGTGACGGTGGTCCGTTCGACGTCGGTTTTCGGTTACCGCGACCAGCCCGGACACTGCGAGATCATCTACGACAACGTCCGGGTTCCGGTCACCAATCTGCTCGGCGAGGAAGGCGGCGGGTTCGCGATCGCCCAGGCGCGGCTGGGGCCGGGCCGCATTCACCACTGCATGCGAGCACTGGGCGGAGCCGAACGCGCGCTGGCGCTAATGGTGCACCGGGCCAACACCCGGATTGCATTTGGCCGGCCGCTCGCCGACCAAGGTATGGTTCAGCAGGCAATTGCCAAGTCCCGCAACGAGATAGATCAAGCCAGGCTCCTGTGCCATAAGGCGGCCTGGACCATCGACCAGCATGGCAACAGGGCTGCGCATCTGCTGGTGTCACAGATCAAGGCGGTGGCACCGCAGGTGGCGTGCGACGTCATCGATCGCGCCATCCAGGTGCACGGCGCGGCCGGCGTCAGCGAAGACACGGCGCTGGCCCGCCTTTACGCCTGGCACCGCGCGATGCGCATCTTCGACGGGCCGGACGAGGTGCATATGCGATCCATCGCTCGCGCCGAGATCGGCCGGGAGCAAAGCGCTTTCGCTGCGGCGGTCACCTAATATGGCCTTTAGCGTGCGGGATCTGCAGGGGGCCTGGAACTTTCGCGACGTTGCGGACAGCACCGGCGTCCTGCGACCGGGACGGCTGTTTCGTTCCGGCGAGCTGAGCGATCTCGGCGACGACGGCCGCGATGAATTGAGCCGATTAGGCATAACCGATGTCGCCGATCTGCGTTCACGCCGTGAGGTAGAACGCCACGGGCCGGGCCGGGTGCCGGACGGCGTGCAGATTCATCTGCTGCCCATCCCGGACCTCGGGCCTGACGAGCTCACTCCGGACGGCTCGGACGATCAGGCGCCCCACGAGCATGCGTTTCGGCGGCTGCTGGAAGATAGGGCCGACGGCGAAGCGGTCAGCGTTGCGTCCACCCGCTACATGATCGACGAGTACAGCCGGTTTCCCACCTACAACGGCGCCCAGCAGGCACTGCATCGCGTGGTCAGCTTGCTGGCCGACGGACGCACCGTGCTCACCCACTGTTTTGCCGGCAAGGACCGCACCGGCTTCATGGTGGGGCTGGTGTTAGAGGCCGCGGGCGTCGAGCGCGACGCGATCATGGCGGACTTTCTGGGCAGCAACCGGGCGGTCCCCCGGCTGCGGGAGGTGATCCTGGATGCGGTCCGGCACCGGACGGACGTCGAAATGACGCCGGAGTTGATGGCGTTCACCGAGGCGCGGCTGTCCGACGAGGTCCTCGGTGTCCGCGAAGAATACTTGGACACCGCACGGCGCACCATCGACGACAAGTTCGGCTCGCTGGACGGTTACTTCCGTAGCGCCGGCATCACCGCGTCCGACGTGACCCGGCTGCGCGACGCGCTTTTGGGGTAGTCAGCGCGACTCCCAATTCCGGACGCAACCTCGACAGCCGAGGTTACTATGCTCTCGTCTAATTAAGTTTTTCTCAGTCGGCTTGCGGACGGGACTCAGGATATGACTCGCGCTGCCCGTGTCCGCGTCGTCACGAGTGTCGTCATGAGTGTGGTCGCCGGCTTCCTCGCCGTCCCCTTCGCGTCGCCCCCGCAAACCAGCGTCCAAACACGTCCGGTCCGGTTGATGGACGACATCGCCTACATCATCGGCGGCAGCCGAACGCCGATCCCCTCACCCAGCGACGGGGCGACCAACTTCGACCTCTACGTCGAGAACCTCTTCCCGAATTTCACCCCGGAACCCCTCTACACGCCCGAAGGGAATTACGCGCTCTAGACCGGCGTCAACAGCTTGCCCCTCGACACGTCGGAAGCTCAGGGCGTCACGATTCTCAACAACACGGTCTTGTCGCAAGTCGACGCTGGAAATGATTTGGTGATCAAGGCGCCGTCCTCGACCAGCTCGAGACGATCGTCGGCGATCTGGCCGGCCTCTGAGCCCGTGTCGCATGAGGGAGTCGCCAGCGGGGACTTAATTTTACTGAACAAAACCCTGTGGATTTCTTAGACAACCGCGGTCGAGAGGAGTAAAACATACGTTAAATACCTGCGCCGTTAGGGTAGCCACCTGTCCCCACGTGTCCGCCAACTTTCTGGGAGGTCGCAAATGTCAGACCGCAAGCTTCGTTGGCTGGGTTTAGGGCTGGCGGCAACGGCCGGCGCCGGCGTCTTAGGACTGACCGCGACGACGAGTTCGGCGCCCGCCCACGCGGACGGCGAAGACATCGGGCTGGTGATCGGCGGCAGCGGCACGCCTATCCCAGGCGCGGACTACGTGGCGGCCGCTGACGGGCTGTACCTCGACAACCCGGTGACGAAGCTCTACCCCGACTTGACGTTCTACCAGGCGACGCCAACCAACCCATTTGGCGAAGGCCTGTACACGCCCGAGGGCTTGTATCCGCTCACCGGTGTACACACCTTGGAGTTCAACTACCCCCCCGCCGCCGACGGCTTCCCGTCGGAGAGCACTTCGGTGGGCCAGGGCGACACGATCCTGGCGAACACGGTCGCGGCCGACACCTCAGCTGGGGACACCTCGACGGTGTTCGGCTACTCGCAGAGCTCCACGATCGCCAGCTACGCCATGCAGCAGCTGGACCCCAACGGCACGCCCCAACCGGACTCCGGTCTGCAGTTCCTGCTGGTCGGCGACCCGAGCGCGCCCAACGGCGGGCTGCTCGAGCGCTTCGCCGGTTTCGAGACCACGTCGGGTCAGACAGTCTCGGACCCACTGAACCTCCCAAGCCTGGGGGTGTCGTTCGACAGCGCCACCCCGGCCGACGACTACGTCACCAATATCTACACGCTGGAGTACGACGGCTTCGCGGACTTCCCGCGCTATCCGATCGACTTCCTGTCCGACCTGAACGCCTTCCTGGGTATCGAGACGATCCACGGCACCTACCTGAACGGGGGCGTCGACGGCAGCGGCCCGACCGCGGCGGAGATCGCTAGCGCGACGCTGCTGCCGGGGTCGGCGGCCGACGGCGCCACCGACAGCCTCACCAACTACTACATGATCGACGAGACGGCGCCGCTGGTATCGCTGCTGCCCAAGCAGCTGCAAGAATTGCTGGGACCCGATCTGACGTATTTGATCAACTTGGGCTACGGCGACGGCTCCCTCGGTTACTCCGTGACGGCTGATTCGCCGGCGAACGTGGACACCCCGTTCGGGCTGTTTCCCGACGTCAGCCTGTCGTCGATGCTCAGCACGCTGACCACCGACACCGAGCAAGGCTTCCAGGATCTGATGAGCGGCACAGACCCCTTCTCGGCGGCGGATCCGGCGACCTCGTCGGCGGCGAGCTTCACCGACCTGATGTCAGCGTTGTCGGCGGACGCCGCAAATCCCGCGGCGACGCTCACCGACTTCGTCAACGCGCTCTCCACAGCAGCCTCGGCAGCCTACTCGACGTTGCTGCCGACAGCGGACATCATCAACGCTCTGGTGACCAGCATCCCGGCCTACGACGCCTCGCTGATCTCGGACAACCTTTCCTCCGGTAACCTCCTCGACGCTTTCGGCTTGCCGATCGCGGCGAACGCCGCGCTGGACACGCTCGCTGCCGGCTTCGAGTACTCCGTCCTCGAATCTGCGGCCACCCAGATCACCGACGCCTTCTCGGGTCTGTTCTAAAAGCGGTCGCGCCGAGTGCGGGGTTGACGACCGCTCACCGGCGACGGTGCGTGCATCAAACCCACACTCGGCGCTAGTTCACGGCTCGAATGGCATCGCCGAAAGCCGGCCCGCCGATCGGGTCGACCACGATGTCGACACCTCGACCGTCGGTATGGTCGCGCACCGCCTTAGCCCAGCCGTCGGTCAACGGCAGCACCACGTCGGCGCCCACGCCTCCGGCGGAGCCCAGCACCAGCACGCTGTCACCCGGACGCATCGCGGCACGACGAGCCAGCGCAAAGTACATGGTGTTGTAGTTCACCAGCAGCGGCGGCAGCTTGAGCTGGTATTCACCCCTGCTCAGCAGCAGGTCCGGAAAGCGCGCTCCGGCGGCACGGACGTCGACAATGAGTGCGTCGTCGTTGCCGGCGACATCATCGACATCTGTGTAGCCAAGGCCGGATGGTCCTCAAAGTTCCCGTAATACACAGGCTTTCATCACGTTTCGCTCATCGGATCGAGAAATTCGCCTGTTTTGCCGCGGACAAGTCGTCGATCTCGTTCCAGTGGGCGGCGATATCGCCGACCGACGGCGGTGCCTTGAAGGTGACACCCTCGTTCTGGAACAGCGCGGTGCGCTGCACCTTGCCGCCGCCGACGATGAAGATCGAGCCGGTGTCGGGCACCTCCTCGGTGCACAGGTAGGCAACGACCGGCGCCACGAAGTCCGGCGTCAAATTCTTCAACACCGCGGGCGGCAGGATGTCCTCGGTCATCCGGGTGGCCGCGATCGGCGCCAGCGCGTTGGTCTTGATGTTGTACTTGGCGCCTTCCCGGGCCAGCGTGTTGATCAAGCCGACCAGGCCCAGTTTGGCTGCGCCGTAGTTGGCCTGGCCGAAGTTGCCGAACAGTCCGCTGGTCGAGGTCGCGACAACCACTCGCCCGAAGCTCTGCTCACGAAAGTGCGGCCAGGCGGCGCGGATCACGTTGTAACCGCCGTAGAGATGCACCTTCAGGACGGAATCCCAGTTCTCGAACGACATCTTGTGAAAGGTGCCGTCCCGCAGGATTCCGGCGTTGCTCACCACGCCGTCGACCTTGCCGAACTCGTCGAGCGCGGTCTTGATGATGTTCGCCGCACCGTCGGCCTCGGCGACGCTGTCGTAGTTGGCGACCGCACGTCCGCCGGCGTCCTTGATCTCTTGGACGACGTGATCGGCCATGTTGTGTCCGGCGCCGGTGCCGTCGCGCGCGCCGCCGAGGTCGTTGACGACGACGCTGGCGCCTTCCTTGGCAAGGGTCAGCGCGTATTCGCGGCCCAGTCCCCCACCGGCTCCGGTGACGACGACAACGCGATCCTGCACTCCGGGCATCGGCATTCTCTCTTTCTCGGGCGTCATCGCCCGACGCTTCTCAGGCCGGTTCGGTCAGCGTGGTGCCGCGCCTAGAACAGCCGGCGGGCTAACTTCCACGCCTTATCTGTATACGGCGGGTAGATGAAGCTGGATAAGTCGGGTCGGGTCGGCTTGGTCAACACCGACTTGCGGTGGCTGAATTCTTCGAAACCCCAGCGACCGTGGTAGGCGCCCATGCCCGATGCGCCGACGCCGCCGAACGGCAACCTGGCCGTCGACACCTGGAAGGCCAGGTGGTTGACCAACATGCCACCGGCGGGCACCTCCCTGATCACCCGCTCCCGCACCGCCCGCGTCTTGGTGAACAGGTACGCCGACAGCGGCTTGGGCCGCGAATTCACGAAACGGATTGCGTCGCCGAGGGATTGGACCGAGATCACCGGCAGGATGGGACCGAAGATCTCGTTGCTCATCAGCGGCTCGTCCGGATCGGGGTCGACGACGACGGTCGGTTCCAAACGCAGCGTCGCGGCGTCGGAGTTGCCGCCCAACGCGACCGTGCCCTTCGTGGTAGCCAAGTATCCGGTCAGGCGATCGAACTGGCGTTGGTTGACGATACGCAGCCCGGTCTTCTCCTGCGAGCGGAACTTGGTGAGGGCGTCGCCGATCTTGGAGACGAGCTCGTCGCGGATCTTCGCATCGGCCAGCACGTAGTCCGGCGCCACGCAGGTCTGGCCGGCGTTGAGCAGTTTGATCCAGGCGATCCGCTTGGCCGCGACGTCGACGTCGGCATCGGCCGCCACGATCACCGGGCTTTTGCCGCCGAGTTCGAGGGTGACCGGGGTCAGGTGTGGCGCTGCGCCCTCGTAGACCATGCGGCCGATCTCGGTTCCGCCGGTGAACAGCACCCGGTCGAAGCCCTGCGCGATCAGCTCCTGGCTGAGTGCGCCGTCGCCCTCGACCACCGCGACCGCATCACCGTCCAGGTAGCGCGGAACCAGCTCGGCCATCAGCGCCGACGATGCCGGAGCGATCTCGGATGGCTTGAGCACCACGGCATTTCCCGCGGCGATCGCGCCCACCGCGGGGCCGAGGGTCAAGTAGAACGGGTAGTTCCAGGCGCCGATGATCAACACGGTGCCGTAGGGCTCGTACTCGACCCAGCCGCGGCCCGGCAGCTGCGCCATCTCGAGCAGGCGGTACTTGCGGCGCATCCACTTCTTGACGTGCTTGGCCGCATACCGGGCCTCGCCCGCGGTGGTTGCGGAGTCGGCCAGCCACGCCTCGAACGGGCTGCGGTCCAGATCCTGCTCCAGCGCCGCGGCTATCGACGGCTCGTTCTCGGTCATCATCTTCTCCAGCGCGTGCAGCTGGGTACGTCGCCACTGCACGCTGCGGGTTTTGCCGGTGGCAAACGTCTGCCGTAGCCGAGCGACGATTTTCGGGACGTCGGATCCGGGCGCGGCGGCGCCGACCGGGGCATCGGAGGTTTTCGCGGTGGCTTCGGTGGTCTTGATGGTCACTGGGGTTCCCTTCCTGACCCGGGGAACCCAATCCTAATCAACCGCCCGGTTGGGCAACAGGCTGCGTTAGGACGCCGACGGCTTTTCCGCGGAGACGAACACAGCCCGGAACGTCGCCGCAATCGTGGGTTCGTCGGGGACCGGACGACCGACTTGGGCGAGGTAGTCGTGGCCGGTCAACGATTCGACACGCCAGGAGTGCGCGCCGAACCAAGCTGCCGGATCGCAACGCGTCGTCCTCGGTGTACCACAGGTCGCCAGGGTCGAACACGTTCTCGTCGCCGATCCGCTGGCGCAGTTCGTCGATCTTGGCGCGGAGCTTCTCGTATCCCTCGCGGGCCGCGTCGTCGAAGGTGAGATCCTCGATGCAGGCTCGGCTCCCCGGCGCGCTCAGCGCGTCCATGTCGGCGAACAACCGGTTCTCGGCCTCGCCCGGCAGAAACATCAGCAGACCTTCGGCCAGCCACGCGGTGCGCTGCGCCGGGTCGAACCCCTGGCCGCGCAACGCTTTCGGCCAGTCGAACCGCAGGTCGGCGGCCACCTCGTGACGGTCGACCACCGGCTGGACGCCGCTGGCCGCCAGCGTTGCGGCTTTGTACTCCAGCACTTTTGGCTGGTCCACTTCGTACACGCTGGTCCCCGCCGGCCAATTCAGCCGGTAGGCCCGCGAATCCAGTCCGGCGGCCAGGATGACGTGCTGGCGGATGCCGTCGGCGGTCGCCCCGACGCTGGTCGCGATGTCCCAAGTGTCGTCGTCTGAGCGACCCGGCGCACTCACCGGAGTTCCGCCGTCACGAACTGCGCGAATGCGTCGCGGTCGTCGCCCATCGGCACGCCGTCCACCCAGCGGTGCAGCCGGCGCATCTCGTCGTCGGAGTGCTGCGCGGTGGCCCGCCAGCCGTGGTCGTTGAGCCAGTCGACAACCACCGCGCGATCCTCGTCGTGGTAGATCAGGTCCTGGATGTCGATGGGCTGCTCGATGCCGAGTTCGTCGGCCACCCGCTGGAACCGATCGCGCATTTCTTGGCGTCGATCCTCGGCATGGCTGGCCGCGGTTTCCGCCGCGATCCGGCTGCCCGGCGCGCTCAGCTGGGTGATCTGCGCGAATAGCCGGTCCTGGGCGTCGGCGGGCAGATACATCAGCAGCCCTTCGGCCAGCCAGGCCGTCGGCGCTCCCGCGTCGAACCCCTCGACGATGAGCGCGGCGGGCCAGTCCTGCCGCAGGTCGATCGGCACCTCGTGACGGTCGGCCAACGGTGTGACGCCGTGCGCCGCCAGCGTGGCCGACTTGTAGGCCAGCACCTTGGGCTGATCAATTTCGTACACCGTGGTGCCGACCGGCCAGTCCAGCCGGTAGGCCCGCGAGTCCAGCCCGGACGCCAGGATCACCACCTGCCGGATGCCCGCGGCCACCGCGCCGGCGAAGTAGGTGTCGAAGAAGTGCGTCCGCACGGCCTGGTAGCTGCGCATGTGCCGAAAGACCGCGGCCGCCTCCGGGTCGAACGACTCCGCCTTGGCAACCAGGGAGTCGTCCAGCATGGTTTCCCACACACCGGTGCCGGCCTCGCTGACCAACAGCTTCGCGTAGGGGTCGCGGATCAGTGGGTCGGGGCGATCGGTTTCGACGGCCCGGGCGGCGGCGACCATCACCGCCGTGGCGCCGACGCTGGTGGCGATGTCCCAAGTGTCGTCGTCGGTGCGCATTGTGCTCATAGTGCAACCATGCTACCCAAGAAGTTAGGCAAGCTAGATGGTCGTGTGCGCTACATCACTGCCGTTAATCGAGGCGCCGGGCGAGGCTGGCGGCCAACAGTTGGTGCAACTGACGAGCGACCGGCACAAGCTCGTCCGTGGCGACGAACCCGGCATAGAAGCCGACTCCCAGCAAGACCGCGAGCAAGGTCTCGGTGAGCGCCGCGGCGTCGGTATCCGAATCCAGCTCGCCACGGCTGATCGCGTCACCGACCGCCCACGACAGGAATTCCCGGGTGGCGCGAAGCGAGTCGGCCTCGTCATGGTTCAGGTCGGGGTGGCGCTGCGACTCCAGCGCGACGGTGATCAAAAATGCCGACGCTGTGCGATTTTCGATGTCGGCCAGAGTCGCGGCATCGATGAGCGCAAACACCCGACCTGCCAGCGTTGTCGCGCCCCGTGCCCGCTGGATATTGGCTGCCACGACCATGTCGTAGGTTTCCGTCGCCACCTCGCGGTACAGCGCACGCTTGTCGGCGAAGTAATGGTTGATCGCCGGCCGGGTCAGGTCGGCGCGGACCGCGATCGCCTGGAACGTGGCCGCGTCGTAACCCCGTTCGCTGAACACTTCACGAGCAGCACGCAAAATGCGCTTACGCGTCTCGGCCGCCTTCGCTGCAGGGGGGCGACCCGGTCCCCGACTCGCGGGCGGCACCACGGATGAATTGTGCCATAGCTCACACTTTGAACCGCCGCGTTCGGCCGAAGCCAGTTATTAGCTGTGCGGCGACCCGGCCGGTACGACTGGGCGATCGTCGGCTTATTCCCCGGGCGCCGGGGCTTGCCGTGACCGGCGCGCTACTAGCTAGGGTGCCGTACATGGCGCAGGCAGACGACAGCCACCTCGGAGCCCGATCCGAGGCCGGCCCTCAAGCAGTCACCGCTGAGCCCGGCGGGCGACTGGGCCGGTTCATCAGAAACCTCGAATACGTGCGCAAATGGCTGTTGCTCGGGATGGTGATCGGCGTCGCCGCCGGCCTGGGCGCCATCGTCTTCTACGTCGCGCTGAAGCACACCGCCGATTTCCTGTTGGGCTATGTTGCCGGCTACCACCTGCCGACCCCGCACGGCGAGGGCGACAGCTTGGGGTCGTCCGACTACCGCCGACCGTGGGCGCTTCCGCTGGTGACCACCGCAGGCGCGTGGGTGTCGGCGATCATCGTGGCCAAATTGGCTCCGGAAGCCAGCGGGCACGGCACCGACAGCGCAATCGAAGCGGTGCACACCGACCCGCGGCACATCCGGAGCAGGGTGGTGCTGGTCAAGATCGTGGCAAGCGCCCTGACGATCGGGTCGGGTGGTTCAGGTGGCCGCGAAGGCCCCACCGCCCAGATCTCGGCCGGTTTCGCGTCGATGGTGACCCGTCGACTGCATCTGTCTGACGCCGACGGCCGGATCCTGGTGTCACTGGGTGTCGGTGCCGGCATCGGCTCGATCTTCGGCGCCCCCCTGGGCGGAGCCGTTCTGCCGGCGTCGATCATTTACCGCGACGACTTCGATTACCGCATGCTCTACCCCGGCTTCGTCACATCGGCGACCGCTTTTGCGGTCTTTGGCTCCGCCATCGGCTTCGACCCGATGTTCGGCTACGTCGACGCCGAATATCGTTTCGAGAACGCCGGGCCGCTGCTGTGGTTCGTGCTCCTCGGCGTTCTCGCGGCATCCGCCGGCTACACATATGCGCGCATCTTCTATGGCGTAGGGAAGCTCACCGAACGGCTTCCCGGCGGATCGGTGCTTTGGCCCACCGTCGGCGGCTTGCTGGTCGGGTTCATCGGCCTGGCGATACCCCAGGTGCTGAGCAGCGGGTACGGCTGGGTGCAGTTGGCCACCACCAAGCAAACCCTGATGACGATCCCCCTCTGGATCGTGCTGGCGCTCCCACTGGCGAAGATCGTCGCCACATCGCTATCGATCGGCACCGGCGGATCTGGCGGCATCTTCGGCCCCGGGATCGTGATCGGCGCATTCGTCGGCGCCGCCACCTGGCGGCTGGGCGATCTGCTTCACCTGCCCGGAATCCCCAGTGGGCCCGGCATTTTCGTGGTGGTGGGGATGATGGCGTGCTTCGGCAGCGTCGCGCACGCGCCGCTGGCCGTGCTGATCATGGTGGCCGAGATGACCGGCTCGTTCTCGGTGGTTCCCGGCGCGATCATCGCCGTCGGGGTCGCCTCATTGCTGATGTATCACACCAAGGTGTCGATCTACCGCTCGCAACGTCTCAACCGCGAAACCGCCGAAGCTGAACGCCTGGCAGCGGCCGCTACCAAACGAGGCTGACGGGCTAGTTCGCAGTCTTTTGCCGCGCCGTTTTCGCGGCGCCCTTTTCGGTGGACGCGCCCTCGTGAGCCAGCTTGCCACCGGCATTCTCCAGGTGCGCCCGCACGAACCACTGGAACTTCTCCAGCTCGGCGGCCTGCTCGATCAGGATGTCCTGGGTGACCGGGTCCGCCTCTTCGGTTTCGTTGATGGCCGTACGGGTGTCTTCGATGACCCCGTTGTAGACCAGGTCAAGGGCGGCCAGGTGCGCCTGCGCGGTGTCGCGGCCAACGGAATAGTCGTCCCACGTGCGGTCCTTGAGGATCGCGCCCGGGGTACCCTGCGGCGACCCACCAAGAGTTGCGATCCGCTCGGCCACTTCGTCGGCGTAGCCGCGCACCAGCTCCACCTGCGGGTCGATCATCTCATGCACCCCGATGAAGTTGGGCCCGACCACATTCCAGTGGATGTGCTTCAAGGTCAGGTGCAGATCGTTGTAGGTGCTCAGCTGCTTCTGCAACAGCCCAGCGACTTTGGTTGCCTGCTTTTCGGTCATGCCGGGAATCGTGAACTGAGTCATGGCTGGTCGCATACCCGGTGACCACGAGCGGTAACCGCCAGACCCCTCACAATGCTCGGATGTCCTGCACGCGCAGTCGCGCGCCGCGTCGCGGCCGGTAGGCCAGCCCGCTGGCCTCCAGCACGCGGACCACCCGGTACCGATGCGGTCGCATGGGCTCAAGCAGCTCGATCATGTCGGCATCGACAATCGGATGCCCCAGCAACGTCCAGCCGATCATCGTGGGGACGTGGTAGTCGCCCACCGGCAAAGCATCCGGATCGCCGAACGCACGTTGCGCAGTCTCGGCGGCCGTCCACACCCCGACCCCGGGCAGCGACGTCAGCGCGTTTCGCGCCTTTGCCGCCGGCCATGACGCCAGCCGTTCCAACGACGGCGCCCGCTGCGCGCAGCCGACGATGGTCCGCGCCCGTCCGGGATCGACGTTGGCACGGTGAAAGTCCCACGACGGGATGTGCCGCCAGACGTCGGCTGACGGCGGCACCCGCATCCGCGCCGGCGCGGGTCCCGGCGCCGGTGTGCCGAATTTGGTGACCAGCAGCCGCCAGGCCCGAAAAGCGTCGGCGCCCGGCACCCGCGGCTCGATGACCGCGGGGATGAGGGCTTCCAACACCTGACCGGTGCGGGCAAGCCGCAGGTGCGGCACTCGGCGGTGCGCGGCGGCGACAATCGGGTCGGCCGGGATGAAGTCTGATGCATCGTCTTGCGTGCCGAGCAAGGCCGGGAGGGTGTCGAGGAATTCCTCAGCGCCGCCTCCCCATGCCGTGCATTCGACCGCGTCGGGTGCGGCCCGGCTGATCCGCGCTGTGACCGATCCGCTGGGCAGCAGGCTGGTCCGCCAGATGGCGCCGTCATCGCCTACCTCAAGGCAGGGATCACGAGGTCCTCGGCGCAGCGGGAGAAGGGTGAGCCCGGGGCTGACCACGCCCGCGAACGTCACCGTGCGGGCTCTACTCACCATCCGGTCGATCGTATGTTGTGGACGGCGCCTGCGCGGCCCGACCGCGATTGACCGGTAACGGTCTTGCGCGTCAGGATGGTCGGGTGACCACCGCGCCGGCGACGATGCAGAGCGAAGCGATGCCGAGGAGTGGCGCATGACCACCCCGTTCGACGATCCGCAATCCGAACTGGCGTGGATGTTTTTGCAGTGCGTGTCCGACGGCGGGGACGTCGACGAGTGCTTCGGGCTGCTGAGCGACGACTTCACATATTGGAGCCTTCGGGGCCGCGAATCCGTCGGCAAGGCGGCGCTGCGCCAGGAGGTCGAGCGCCGCCAGCGCCGTGCCGAGATGAACCTCGACTTCGTCCAATGCTTCAACGATGGCGAAAGCGTAGTGATCGAGGCGCTGGCCGAAGGCGAGACCACCGACGGCGTCCGCTACGAAAGTCCCGCGGTCTTCATCTTCGAGACCCGCGACGGGCTCATTGTGTCGTTGCGCGAATACGGCGACACCCAACTCGCCGCGCCACAGTTCGGCCCGGCGAGTTCCTAATCGGGGTCGACGGTGATCTCAGCTTTGTCGGGGTAGAAGGCGACGCACCCCGCGATCTCCGCCACTGCGGGGTAGGGCTTTTCGTAGGTCCAGATCACGTCGTTGACGGTGTCGCCCGCAGCGGTGGTCACACTGTAGTAGGCAGCTTCGCCCTTGTACGGGCAATACGTGCTGGTGTCGGTGCGGGTAAGTAGCTCTTGAAGCACATCGTCAAGCGGAATGTATTGCACAGCTGGGTAAGTCGACTCTTGCAGCTGCACGGCGTTGTGGGTGTCGGCAACGACCTCGCCGTTGACCCGAACGACCACCCGCGCCCGGGTCGGGTTGATCGTGATCGGATGCTCGGTGGTGGGTTCCAGGACAGGCCGACTAGTCATGTGACATCTCCTCAGGTGTGAATAGCTTGTTCAACACCGTGCGACGGACAAGATTCCCGCTGCCGCTCAATTCATGTCGTTTCAAACTCGTAGCGGTGATATTGGGACGGGTTGGCCACTGATGAAACCGGCGCCATCACCGTGCCCATCGGCTTGGCGAGGCGCGGCAACTTTGCGAACGTGTCCGACTCGAACCACCGCTGCCAACCCACCGGCCGCACCCCGGGCACCGCCGATGGTTGTCTTCTTCCAGTCGTAGCCGATGCGCTCGACAACGAGTTTGGCGAACCGATCGCCCAGGATCGGCTTCTTGAAGTCGGCGTCCAGCGCCTTCGCATACAGCGTCGCCACGCCCCGGCGCCGGCGCACCGGCAGCGGATGGTAGTGCTCCACCCAGGCGTCCCAGTCCCTGCTCTTGGCAGCGCGTGCGACGGTCTGCTCGAACGTGTCGAACGCCGTGACCAGCTCGTCGCGGCTGCACACCCGCCTCACGCAAGAAACTAGAACACGTTCTATTGGGTTTTGTCGAGCAGCCGTAATAATGGAACCCATGACGGACTACAGCAAGGCGATACTGGCCGGCGGCTGCTTTTGGGGCATGCAGGATCTGATCCGCAAGCAGCCTGGGGTGGGTTCCACCAGGGTCGGCTACACCGGCGACCCAGCTGTCCCCAACGCGACCTACCGCAACCACGGCATGCATGCCGAAGCCATCGAGATCACCTACGACCCGGCCCACACCGACTTTCGGACACTTCTGGAATTCTTTTTCCAAATCCACGATCCGACCACCCGCAACCGGCAGGGCAACGACGTCGGACCCAGCTACCGCTCGGCGATCTTCTACCTCGACGAGGAGCAGAAGCGCATCGCATTGGAAACCATCGCAGACGTCGAGGCATCCGGCCTGTGGCCCGGCAAGGTCGTGACCGAAGTCAGCCCCGCCGGCGACTTCTGGGAGGCCGAACCCGAACACCAGGATTACCTGGAGCACTACCCCAACGGGTACACCTGCCACTTCATCCGGCCCGACTGGAAGCTGCCGCGACCGGCCGGCGCCGAGCAGACATAGAATCGCACTCCGCGAGCTCTAATCGTGCGATTCTGCGGCTGCTCGCCGGTAGCCCACGAGCGGGGTGGCGTCAGCAGTCGTGACCGCCGATCTTAACGCCGACGCACGACGACCTTGCCGCCGTCCTTCGGGGTATAGGCGACGCCCCGGGAGTGGTAGTTCTCCCCTGGAGCAGTGGTGGTGTCGATAGCGAAGTGGCGCAATACTGTTCGCAGCACTACATCCATCTCCATGTTGGCGAACACCGCGCCCACACAACGCCGCGCGCCACCGCCGAACGGAATCCATGCGAAGCTCGGTGGTTTCGAGCCGATGAAGCGCTGCGGATCAAACCGGTCGGGTTCGGGGAAGATCTCCGCGTCGGCGTGCAGCCGTGAAATGCTGACGATGATCGAATACCCGCGAGGGATGCCCCATTCGCCGAGTTCAAAGACCGGTGCGTAAACGTGACGACCGGTGGCATCGATGACTGTTCTGCTCCGTTGCACTTCGAGGATCGCCGCCTGGCGTAGCTCGTTGTCTTGGGTGTCGGCCTCGGTCACCAACGCCGCGAGGATGTCGGGGTGCCGGCTCAGCCGTTCAAACGCCCAAGCCAGCGTGGCCGCGGTGGTTTCATGCCCCGCTGCCAGCAGTGTGAGCAGTTCATCACCAATATCGTTGCGCGACATCGCGGAACCGTCCTCATAGGCGCTTCGCAACATCAGCGCCAGCACGTCGGTGCGATTCTCGAAGTTCGGGTCCGCGCGCTCGTTTGCGATCAGCTTGTCCAGGACGACGTCGTAGCTGCGCCGCCACGCTGCGAGCCGGCCCCACGGACTGTAGCGGCCGTAGCTGCGCGACGGCTTCGGCAGCACTGCCAGCCGCGAGCCCGCCGTTACCCACGGCGGAAGAATTCGCCGCAGCTCGTCGAGCTCGGCGCCCTCGGCCCCGAACACCGCGCGCAGGATGGCGTTGAGCGTGATCCGCATCGTCGAGGGCAGTGTGGGGAACGTCTTGCATTCCGGCCAGCCGGCGATTTCGCGCAGCGTCTCTTCTTCGATGATCGTTTCGTAGTTCTTGATGCTCTGGCCGTGGAAGGGCGGGGCCAGTAGTCGGCGCCGCTGCCGGTGATCGTCGCCGTCGAGCGCGAAAACCGAGCCCGCCCCGAGCAGCCGGCTCAGGTTCGGCTGGATGTTGCCGAGCACCGCCGCGCTGGCGGTGAAGACCTGCTTGGCCAACTGCGGATTCGCCACCACCACGACGCGGCCGAACACCGGCGCATTGAGCTGAAAGGCGTCGCCGTAGCGGCATGCCATCCGGTGCATAAGCTCCCGGCGACAGATGGCGAATGCGGCACCCTGGAGCGCCTTCGGAATCCGCGGCGCCGGGGGCAGTTTGACCGCCGGGGCTGCTTGGGTGTCGATGGTGCTCATCGCTGTGCACTCCCAACATCGATCTGGTACAGCACGGTACCAACGGCGTATTCGGGTACGGTACCGTTTGGTACCAAGAGCTGGCAAGGGCGGGGCTGAGCCGGCGTGGATTCGCCGAAGGGAGGCGACGTGGCGACAACCGTTTCCCGCGAAGCGGCTTCGGCCGAATCGGTCGACATCGACCCGTTCCGCCGCCGGCTGCTCGACGGCCTCGCGGCCTCGATCGGCGAGCGCGGCTACCGCGCCACCACCGTCGCCGACATCGTCCGGCACGCGCGCACGTCGAAGCGCACGTTCTACGGCCAGTTCCCCAGCAAAGAGCTGTGTTTCCTTGAGTTGCTGCATGCCGACGTCGAAAGGTTGGCCGAGGAGATCCGCTCGGCCGTTGATCCGCAAGCCGATTGGCAGACGCAGATTCGTCAGGCCGTGGAGGCCTACGTGGACCACATCGCGTCCCAACCGGCCATCACATTGAGCTGGATCCGCGAACTGCCGTCGATGGACGTCGCGGCGGCACGGCCATACCAGCGTCGCAGCATGCACCTATTGACCGGTTTGCTGATGGGCCTCAGCGGCAGCCCTGCGTTCCAAAAGGCCGGCCTGCCGCCGTTCACCCGGCCACTGGCGGTGATCCTGGTCGGCGGGCTGCACGAACTGACCGCGCTCGCCGTCGAAGACGGCCAGAGCGTGCGCGAGATTGTCGAGCCGGCCGTGCATGCCTCCGTGGCGCTGCTGGGATATCGCCGCTAGAAGCTGGGGCGCCTAGCGGCTTCGCGGCTCAGGCTGACGCGATGCGGCTATCGACACGGAATCAGCTCAGCGGGACCATCTCCGAAGTGGACCTGGGCAGCGTGATGACGACCATGGGCGCAGAGCCTAGCCGTCGGCGGTCATCGAGATTGCGCATACGGTTGTGATTTCTCGGAAACCACGACCATACACGCAAGTTCAATGCAGCAACGCTCAGGCGGCGGCCAGTTGCGGCACCTCGGTGCTGCTGCGATCCTTGGGCGGCAACGCCAGTTTCACGATCTTGCCCACGACGGTGCCGAATTGCCTCGGCAGCGAGCCCGAGTTGTAAGGGATGCCGTAGCGCTCGCAGATCTCACGCACCTCCCCGGCGATCTCCGCGTAGCGGCGGGCCGGCATGTCCGGGAAGAGGTGATGCTCGATCTGGTGCGACAGGTTGCCGGACAGCAAGTGAAACAGCTTGCCACCGGTCAGGTTCGCCGAACCGAGGATCTGGCGGAAATACCACATCCCGCGGGACTCGTCGCATGTCTCCTCGACGGTGAATTCCTGTGTGCCATCCGGAAAGTGACCGCAGAAGATGATCATGTAGGACCACACGTTGCGGATCAGGTTGGCCGACAGGTCGCCGGCGAAGACGAACGGCGCAAACGGCCCGGCCAACAGCGGGAAGGCGACATAGTCCTTCAGCACCTGCTTGCGCGTCTTGCGCCAAATCGATTGCAAGACCTCACGTTTGTCAGCCAGCCGGATCTCGCCGGCTCGGATGCGCTCGGTTTCCAGTTCGTGCAATGCAACTCCATACTGGAACAGCACCATAAGCAGAAAGGCATAGACCGGGTTGCCCAGGTAGTAGGGATGCCAGGATTGGTCCTCGCTCATCCGCAGAATGCCGTATCCGATGTCGCGGTCCATGCCCACGATGTTGGTGTAGGTGTGGTGCATGTAGTTGTGCGAGTGCCGCCATTGGTCGGCCGGACACGCGGTGTCCCATTCGAAGTCGCGGCCGCGGACCGCCGGGTCACGCATCCAGTCGTACTGGCCGTGCATGACGTTGTGGCCGATCTCCATGTTGTCGAGGATCTTCGCTATTCCGAGCATGGCGGTACCCGCCAACCAGGCCGGTGGCAGGATGCCAGCGAACAGCAGGGCGCGCCCGCCGACTTCGAGTGCACGCTGCGTCTTGATGACACGGCGGATGTATTCGGCGTCGCGCTCGCCGAGATCGGCCATCACACGTCCCTTGATGGCGTCGAGTTCACGGCCGAAAACCTCGGCCTGCTCGGGTGTCAGCGCGATCTTGGACTGAGACATAAGCTTCTCCAGCTTCTCTAGAGGGCGATGTCGACGTCGCCGACGGGGACTGACACGCAGATCTGTACGTCCTCATCGGGCTCGGTCGACACCGCGCCGGTGGTCAGGTTGCGCACCACGCCATAGGTCTTGCGGCGGGTGCAGGTATGGCAGATGCCCATCCGGCATCCGCTGTCCGGGGTGAGGCCGGCCGATTCGGCCTGCTCCAACAGCGGGCGGCCGTCGTCAACAACCTCGATATCGCTGTCGGCGAACGTCACTCGCCCGCCCGACGGCTCCGCGGGCAGCGTGAGCGTCGGCGCCACGAAGCTCTCCGAGTACACGTTCTCGCAGTGCTCACGGACGGCAGCGACCAAAGTCGCCGGGCCGCAGACGAATACGGCATCCGGTGACGGCATTGCCGCCGCCAGGTGCTCGGGACCGAACCGGCCGTTCAGTTCGCCGCCGACCGAGCGGGTGTAGCCGTGTAGCACCCGCACGCCCGCCATCTCGGCGAGCTCGTGGCGATAGCAGGCCTCGGCGGGGTTGCGCGCGTAATGGACGAACGCGATTTCGCCGGAGTGGCCTTGGTCGACCAGCGTGCGCAGCATGGCCATGACCGGCGTGATGCCGCTACCACCGGAGACGAACAGAATCCGGCGGGGTCGTTGCGCCGGCAACACGAAATCACCGCCGACGCCGCTAAGCCCGACCACCATCCCGCGCCGGGCGTGATCGCACAGAAAGGTCGAGACCAGACCGCCGTCGTGATGGCCGATCGTCAGCTCGAGATGCGCGGCGCCTTCGGCGTTGGCCGGTGAATAGCAGCGGGTGTGGCGGCGGCCGTCGATCTCGACACTGAGGTTGACGTACTGCCCCGGGCGAAGGCTGCGACCGGTGTCGCGGAACGCGTCGTTGGGCGCCAGCACCAGGGTGACGCTGCGCGGGGTGATCCGCCGCACATCGACGACCTTCGCGCGCCCCTCGCCCCGCGTCCAGGTCGGTGCGAGCAGTTCGGTGTACCGGTCGACGCCGTGCGGGCCGGTCAGCAGGTTGACCAGGTCGGAACCCAGTACTCGCTTCGTCAAACTTCGAGTGGCCCTTTGCGTGAACATGCGTATACCGTGTGTCGCCGTATCCCTGGGCGTCAAGGGTTTCCGCAGCTTTGTGGTAGGGTTCACACAGTGAACGGTCGTACGCCGAACTCACGCCAGCGCCGGTCGGGCCATGGGCGTACCCGCGAGACCCTGTCCCGCGAGGAGCGTAAAGAGGCGACCCGGCGCGCGATCATCGCGGCGGCCCTCAAGCTGCTTGGCGACCGCAGTTTCAGCGGCCTGAGCTTGCGCGAGGTGACCCGAGAAGCCGGGATCGTCCCCGGCGCGTTCTACCGCCACTTCGAATCGATGGAGGCCCTCGGCTTGGTCTTGATCGACGAGTCGTTTCGCACCCTGCGCGACATGCTGCGCGGTGCCCGCGCCGGCAAGCTCGACCCCAACCGCGTGATCGAGTCTTCGGTCGAGATCGTCGTCGCGAGCGTCACCGAGCGTCGTGAGCATTGGCGTTTCATCGGCCGCGAGCGCTCCAGCGGTGTCACCGTGTTGCGCTACGCGATCCGCACCGAGTTCCGGCTGCTCACCTCGGAGCTGGCCACCGACCTCGCCCGGTTCCCGGGGCTCAACACGTGGAGCACCGAAGATCTCAACGTGCTGGCCGCCCTGTTCGTCAACTCGATGATCGTCATCGCCGAGGCGCTCGAAGACGTCCAATCCGCCGAGGCCATCGAGGAGATCCGGCGCACTGCGGTCAAGCAGCTGCGGATGATCGCGATCGGCATCAACAGCTGGCGCAGCGGCCCGTAATCTCGGCCTCCGCGCAATGATGGTGTCATGGGCACCAGAATGCGGGATCTGTCACGTTCGACTTCAGCGCCTTCGAGTGGCGCGAGGAAGACGAACCGCTGGGATGCGGCGTGCGCCGACCCGGGCGCGCCGACAATCGCGCCCAACGGGTCGCTGGTGTCGGTCACTCTTCGACGTTGAACAGCGACTCGCCATCCTCGGGAGTTCCGTCGATCTGCCCGCGGTGCACGCGGGTCGGGCGCTCCTCATCGAAGCCCTGATCGTTCAACACATCGGGTTCCTCGGCGGCCAGCCGGTCGTCCAGCGATTCGCCCTCTTGCTGTTCACGTGCCGTCATCCCGAATTTTTCGGCCCCACTCCAATCATCCGGTGGGTCGACGACGATGTCGCCGTCATCGTTGCGGACCTCGTCGGAGTCGGTGGCCTCACTCGGGTTCAGGGTGTCGCCGGGGCCGCCTTCTTCCGGGAAGTCCGACGGGTCGACGAGGGCGGCTTGGGGATCGAGATCGTCGCTAGCCATAGCCCACCGGTTGCCCCTGGGCCGGTGCGGCTAAACACTTCGCTACCGCGGCGGCCGCCACATCGGCCACAGGGTCGGACCGCCGTCGGGCAACGCCATTTCGCCGGTCACCTCGAAGCCGAACCGCTGGTAGTAAGGCACGTTTTCGGGCTTGCTGGATTCGAGATAGGCCGGGGCGTGTTCTGCGTCGACGCGATCAAGACGCGAACGCATCAGGACCTGCCCGTAGCCTTCTCCGCGCACCGTCACATCACTGCCGATGACGGCGAGGTACCAATGCGGTTCCTCGGGGTGATGACGCTTCATCAACTCGATCAGCGCGCCGAGCTTGCGGCCAACCGAGGGCCGCAATCCGAAACCGCGGATGAACGACGGGGTCATCATCAATTGTTCTCGGCGCGTTTGCTTCCACCGTCCCGGCCGGTCCCAGAGCGCTGCTGCGCCGATAGAACCATCGCTGGCCACCTCCACACCGCCACCGGCGAGGTGATGGTGCCGGGTCACCGTCGAAAAGAATCTCCGCAGGTGCGCGGCCCGTGTTCGGTCGTCGGGCATGATCCACATCGAAACCGGGTCGTCGTAGAAGGCGCGGCCGAGCACCTGCGAAAGCTCACCAATGTCGGCCTTTACGGCGGGACGTGCGTTGATCGTCATTGTTGGCCAGGTTAGTAGTAGTCATCCATGTTTCGACACTGTGGCGGTAGCGTCGCAATTGTGTGGGACTTCGAAACGGACCCTGAATACCAGGAGAAGCTGGACTGGGTTGAAGGGTTTATGGTCGACGAGGTCGAGCCGCTCGATCTGGTTGCGCTCGATCCATATGACAAGAAGAACGCCGAGACTTCGGCGATCCTGCGACCTCTGCGACAACAGGTCCGGGAGCACGGGCTGTGGGCTGCACATCTGCGGCCGGAACTCGGCGGCCAAGGCTACGGCCAGGTCAAGCTCGCGCTGCTCAACGAAATACTCGGCCGTTCGCGCTGGGCCCCATCGGTGTTCGGCTGCCAGGCGCCCGACTCGGGCAACGCCGAGATTCTCGCCATGTTCGGTACCGCCGAGCAGAAAGCTCGCTACCTGCAGCCGCTACTCGACGGCGACATCACCTCCTGCTATTCCATGACCGAACCGCAAGGCGGTTCGGATCCGGGTCTGTTCGTCACCCGCGCCGAGCGCGACGGCGACACCTGGGTGATCAATGGCGAGAAGTGGTTTTCCACGAACGCCAGGCACGCGGCCTTTTTCATCGTCATGGCGGTCACCAACCCCGACGCCCGTACTCGCGACAAGATGTCGCTTTTCGTCGTGCCCGCCGAAACACCGGGCATCGAGATCATCCGCAACGTCGGGGTCGGCGCCGATTCACACGCCACCCATGGCTACGTCCGCTACACCGACGTGCGGGTGCCGGCCGAGCGCATACTCGGCGGCGAGGGGCAGGCATTCGCCATTGCACAGACCCGGCTCAGCGGCGGGCGCATCCACCACGCCATGCGCACTATCGCGTTGGCCCGGGCAGCATTCGACATGATGTGTGAGCGGGCGGTGTCACGCCAAACCCGCAACGGCCCACTGTCGAATTTCCAGATGACACAGGAGAAGATCGCCGACAGCTGGATTCAGATCGAGCAGTTCCGGCTGCTGGTGTTGCGCACAGCATGGCTGATCGACAAGCATCACGACTACCAGAAGGTGCGCCGCGATATCGCGGCGGTCAAGGTGGCGATGCCGCAGGTGTTGCACGACGTCGTGCAGCGCGCCATGCATCTGCACGGCGCACTTGGAGTCTCCAACGAGATGCCATTCGTCAAAATGATGATCGCCGCCGAGTCGCTGGGGATCGCCGACGGCGCGACCGAGCTGCACAAGATGACCGTCGCCCGCCGTACGCTGCGTGAATACCAGCCAGTGTCAACAGCTTTCCCGTCGCAGCATCTGCCCACTAGGCGGGCGGAGGCACAGACAAAACTGGCCGAACGCCTCGAGCACACCGTCGCCGAATTCTGACGGCTCTTAGCTGACGATAAAAGCCCTGGTCGGCGGTCGCGCCGGATACGGCGCATTTCCGTCCCCCACCCGGGGCGAAACCCCGGATAGCTACTCGCCGGGACTCAGCAGATATAGCGGACGATGCTTTCGGCCACACACGCCGGCTTGGCCGACCCCTCGATCTCTACGGTGGTCGACGTCGTCGCCTGTACCGCACCGTTGCCAAGGTCCTCGACACCGACCAACGAGCTTTCGGCGCGGACCTTGGACCCGACCGGCACCGGTGCGGGGAAGCGCACCTTGTTCAAGCCGTAGTTGACGGCAAGCTTGATGCCGTTGACCGTGTAGATCTGGTGCTGGAGCCGGGGCAGCAGAGCCAGCGTCATGAAGCCGTGGGCGATGGTTTTGCCGAACGGTCCTGCAGCCGCCCGTTCCGGATCAACGTGAATCCACTGGCGATCGCCTGTCGCATCGGCAAAGAGGTTGACGTCATCCTGGGTGATGGTGACCCAGTCGCTGTGCCCAATGCTTTGCCCCTGGGCGGCGGCGAGGTCGGCAACTGACTCGAAGGTGCGCATCGTGTTCTCCTCTGCTTAAGTGGAAACCTTAGTGCCGCACTCACCGCAGCCGCGCCAGGGGCAGTGACAAACCCCCGGCTCGCGGGTCGACGTCGGGCAGGCGGCGGTGAGCGGCGCACGGCTAAGCAGATCGCCAATGCTGGCTGGCGCGCGCATACGTAAGGGGCAAAGGGGTAATGGTTGATGCCAAGGCTCATCATGGATGGTTTCGTGACACCCGGTTGCATGTCGACGACACCGGCGGTTCCGGCCGGCCAGTGATGCTGATCCACGGGTGGCCGCTGCCCGGGCAATCGTGGGTGCCGCAGATACCTGCTTTACAGGACGCTGGTTTTCGCGTAATCACCTATGCCCGGCGGGGTTTCGGCCGCAGACTAGCCGCTCAACGGATATGAGTATGACGATCTCGCCAAAGATCTGCACACGCTGATCAATGCCCTCCGACTCGACGACGTCGCCCTCGTCGGATTCTCTATGGGGGCGGCGAAGTCGCGCGCTACATTTCGTCTTTCGGCGAGGATCGCCTACACAGCGCGGTGTTCGCTTCCGCGGTAACCCCATACATGCTGAAGACACGCGACAATCCGGACGGCCCAATGAACAAACAAGACGCCAAACGGGCAGCCGCAGCTCTCATGAGGGACGAAGACGCGTTCTATGACGAGCAGATGATCGAGTTCTTCTCTGCCAACGGTGAATTGAAGGTAAGCGACGATCAGTGTCAAAAGGCGCTTGCGCTGTGCAAACAGGCGAGCAAGGAGGCGTCGCTGGCATGCATGGCCGCGTGGAGCAGTACCGATTTCCGCGACGACCTGCACCTTATTTCAGTACCGACAGGGGTCATCCACGGCGACGCCGACGCCTCAGTGCCGTTCGAAGGTTCAGCCCCACTCACCCATGCCGCAATTCCCGGCAGCGCACTGCACGTAATCGCCGATGGGCCTCATGGTTGCAACCTCACCGACGCCGACGAATTCAACGAGGTACTCCTCAAATTTCTCGAGCAGTAGCAAAGCTCCGGCAGGTTTGCTCCCTTGCGTTGTTCGGGTAACCCGCGGTGCAGGCGCCCTGACAGACCCAACGGAAGCAGACCCCAGCATGGCGAAATCCAAAGATCGCAGGCCCGAATCGGACGTCGAGGCCGAGACACACGAGGCGCGATCCCGTGCCGGCAAAGACGGCGGCGACGGCACCTACGTCGGTGCGACGGGCCCCGACGACGCTCTCGACGTCGGCGAGACTGGAGCCGAAGCGCGCAGTAAACAGCGCTAGCGGCCAAAGCCTGTTGCAGGATGGCCCGGTGAGGCTGCTGCTTGTTGCCGATACGCATGTTCCGCGGCGTTCCCACGATCTCCCCGCGCAGGTATGGGAAGAAGTGGCCCAAGCCGACGTCGTCTTCCATGCCGGCGACTGGACAGCACCGAAGCTGCTGGACGAACTTACGGCGAAAGCCGCGCGGCTGGTGGCGTGCTGGGGAAACAACGACGGACAAGCGCTGCGGTCGCGGCTACCAGAACGCGCCGACGTGCTGCTGGAAGGGTTGCATTTCACGGTGATACACGAGGCCGGAGCCGCAGCCGGCCGCGAAGCCCGGATGTCGCGGCGCTACCCCGACAGCGACGTGCTGATCTTCGGACACAGCCATACCCCCTGGGACACCACGGCGAACACCGGGCTGCGGCTGCTCAACCCCGGGTCGCCGACCGACCGTCGGCGCCAACCGGCCTGCACCTACATGACCGCGATCGCGGCTGGCGGGCAACTGACCGGGGTCGTCCTGCACCGCGTCGACCAATAGCCGCTTGAGGATCAAATTTCGACAATTTGTTGTCGATGCGGGATGGCCAGCATGCGCCGAATCCTCAAGCGGCTAGTCCAATTACCTTGCAGCGGTGGAAGAGACGACGTCACGCGGCCAGCGAAGCCCAATCGTTGTCTTCGAGTCCGCGCCGGCGCCTGATTGTTAGCCAACCGCGACGTCACACCCCGAAGCGGCAAACGGCAGTGGGCCGCATCCCGTGTTTGACTTCCTCCGACAGCTATTCGACCGCATCATGCGGCAGATGAAAGTTGGGATGGGGTAAGAGCTATGAAGTTCGTTGAGAAATTGAGCGGCGCGGCGGCCCGGTTGCCGCGGCGGCTGGCGATAGCGACCGTTGGGGCAGCGCTGCTGGCCGGTCTGGTCGCCGCTGTCGGCGGCTCGGCGACGGTAGGGGCGTTTTCCAAGCCGGGCCTGCCGGTCGAGTATCTACAAGTGCCATCCGCAGCGATGGGCCGCAACATCAAGGTCCAATTCCAGGGCGGCGGACCGCACGCGGTCTACCTGCTCGACGGCCTGCGGGCGCAGGACGACTTCAACGGTTGGGACATCAACACTCCCGCCTTCGAGGAGTACTACAAGTCAGGCCTGTCGGTGATCATGCCGGTCGGTGGACAGTCCAGCTTCTACACCGACTGGTACCAGCCGGCGTGCGGCAAAACCGGCTGCCAGACCTACAAGTGGGAGACCTTCATCACCCGGGAGCTTCCTACCTACCTGCAGGCCAATCGCGGCATCGCACCGACCGGCAACGCCGCGGTCGGCTTGTCGATGTCGGGTGGTTCTGCGCTGATTCTGGCCGCGTACTACCCGCAGCAGTTCTCCTACGCTGCATCGCTCTCGGGCTTTTTGAACCCGTCCGAGGGCTGGTGGCCGACGCTGATCGGTCTGGCGATGGAAGATGCAGGCGGTTACAGCGCCACCAACATGTGGGGCCCGACAAGCGATCCGGCGTGGAAGCGCAACGACCCGATGGTCCAGATCCCTCGGCTGGTGCAGAACAACACCCGCTTGTGGGTCTATTGCGGTAATGGTGCGCCGAACGACCTGGGCGGTGACAGCATGCCGGCCAAGTTCCTGGAGCAATTCACCTTGCGCACCAACGAGCAGTTCCGCGAGAACTACGTGGCCGCGGGCGGCAACAACGCCGTATTCAACTTCCCGCCCAATGGAACGCATGACTGGAGCTACTGGAACCAACAGCTGGTCGCCATGAAGCCCGACATTCAGCGCACGTTGAGCGGCGGACAAGCCGCCACCTGAGAACTACCCTCCGACGCGTCGGCAGCAGCGTGCCCCCCAGCGCTGCTGCCGACGCTATGAGTTGTTAACCAGCTTGGCGATCGACCGCAGCGGAATCGGCAACCAGGCGGGCCGGTGCCGTGACTCATAACCGGTCTCATAGACCGCCTTGTCCAGTTCATATGCCGCCAACAGCGGCGCCGAATCGCGCGGGTCGACACCGGATGCCGCCGCATAGCCGTCGCAGAACGCAGTGCGGTTGCGCTGCACCCACTCTCGCGCACGCGCGGCGAGTTGCTTGTCGCCTGTCTGGTCGACCAGTGGTCCGTAGGCGGCGTAGTCATAGGAACGCAGCACGCCGGCCACATCACGCAACGGCGAATCCGGCGCGCGGCGCTCCTCCAGTGGCTGGCCGGGCTCACCTTCGAAGTCGATCAACAGCCAGGACTCCGGCGTGCGCAGCACCTGGCCCAGATGCAGGTCGCCGTGCACGCGTTGCATGGTGATCGTCTGCTCCGCCAGCTTGCCGAAGCGCTGCTCGATCGCCTCCGCGTACTGCTCGAGCTCGGACACCGCCGCAGACGCCGACGACAACCGCGCCAGCATGGTATCGACCGGGAAGGGGGCCTGCGACGTGCCAAGGGCTTCGGCGAGCGTGGTGTGTACCGACGCGACGGCTTCGCCGAGCCGATATGACTCGCCGGCGAAGTCGCCGCCGACCTCGTGGGCATACAGATCACCCTCCGCGAACAGATCGCGGACACTGGTGGTGGCCATCGCCCAGCCTTCAGCAGCATTGGCCGCATACTCGGTCGCCATGCCGAGCGGACACAACTCCCCGGTATCGCTGCCCTGCGGGGTCAGCTCGTAGGTGCCCAGCAATCGGGCCACGTGTGGGTTGCCGGCTCGGCCCAGCACCCGGTTCAGCTCGATATCGGGGTTGATGCCGGCGCTGACGCGGCGGAACACCTTGAGGATGGCGTCTCGCTCGAAGATCACACTGGTGTTGCTCTGCTCGGCGTCCGATACTCGAGGCGACGCGTCCAGCGGCAGGGTGGCGTCCGGCTCCTTGGCAAACGTCACGTCTGAGCGGACAGCGGCCGTGTCCATCAGCGACAGCAGGAATTGGGCTGCCGGCGGGTCGTACAGCGCGTCGTAGCCGGTGTGGTCGTTGTCGGCGCCGATCTTGGCGACGGTGGTGTACTCCGACACCAGCGCAGTGTCCCAGGTGACGATCACCTGGTAGCGCTCCGCCGAGCCGTCGGTGTAACCCACGTCGACCAGTACCAGGTCAAGACCATCGCGCAACGCGACGACGTGGCTGGGCTCAGCGGTGGCGAGTTCTCGGCTCCGCCCGGCATACCAGCGCTGCTGGGGAAGCCACTGCGACCACGGCAAGTTCATTGCGACTCCTGCGACTCGGCCAGCTCGAACCAGTAGAACCCGTGTCCTGGCAGCGTGAGTAGATAGGGCAGTTGGCCGATCCGCGGGAACTCGACCTGCCCGGTCAGTTCGACCGGCGTGTACCCGCTCCAGTGTTGAAGGTTCAATTCGATGGGCTGCGGGAAACGCGACAAATTGTTCACGCAAAGCACCACATCGTGGTCGGCTTCGCGCACATAGGCCAGCACTGACGGGTTGGATCCGCCCATTTCCTCGAACGTACCAATCGCGAACGCGTCATGCCTGCGCCGCACCGCCAACATGGTGCGCGTCCAATTGAGCAGCGAGGTCGAGGTGTCGCGTTGGGCCTCGACGTTGACGGTCTGGTAACCATAAACCGGATCCTGGCTGGGCGGCACGTAGAGTCGGCCGGGGTTTGCCGTGGAAAAGCCGGCGTTGCGGTCGGGAGTCCACTGCATCGGGGTGCGCACCCCGTCGCGATCTCCGAGCCAGATCACGTCGCCCATACCGATCTCGTCGCCGTAGTAGATGACCGGCGAACCGGGTAGCGACAACAGCAACGCGGTGAACAACTCGATCTGGTTGCGGTCTTTCTCCAGCAGCGGGGCCAGCCGGCGACGGATGCCGACATTGGCCTTCATCCGCGGATCCTTGGCGTACTCGGCGTACATGTAGTCGCGCTCGTCGTCGGTGACCATTTCCAGGGTCAGCTCGTCGTGATTGCGCAAGAAGACGCCCCACTGCGCCATCTTCGGAATGGGCGGGGTTTGCCCCATGATCTCCGAGATCGGGAAGCGCGATTCGCGGCGCACCGCCATGAAAATCCGCGGCATCAGCGGGAAGTGAAATGCCATGTGGCATTCATCGCCGCCGGTTTCGGGGTCACCGAAATACTCGACGACGTCGCTGGGCCACTGGTTGGCCTCGGCCAGCAGGACACGACCGGGGAATTCGTCGTCGACGACCCTGCGCACCCGCTTGAGAAACGCGTGCGTCTCGGGCAAGTTCTCGCAGTTGGTGCCCTCACGTTCGAACAGGTAGGGCACGGCGTCCAGACGGAACCCGTCGATACCCAGGTCAAGCCAAAACCGCATGACGTCGAGCATCGCCTGTTGAACGGCGGCGTTGTCGTAGTTGAGATCCGGCTGGTGGGAGAAGAACCGGTGCCAGTAGAACTGGCGGCGGACCGGGTCGAACGTCCAGTTCGACTCTTCGGTGTCGATGAAGATGATCCGCGCGTCCGCGTACTTGTCGCTGCTGTCGCTCCACACGTAGTAGTCGCCGTAGGGTCCGTCGGGATCTCGCCGCGACTCCTGGAACCAAGGATGTGAATCCGACGTGTGGTTCATCACCAAGTCAGTGATCACCCGGATGCCGCGTCGGTGCGCCGCGTCGACCAGCTCGACGAAGTCATCGACGGTGCCGAACTCGGGAAGCACCTTGTAGAAGTCGCGGATGTCGTAGCCACCGTCGCGCAGCGGCGAATCGTAAAACGGCGGAAGCCAAATGCAGTCGACACCCAGCCATTGCAGATAGTCGATCCGTTCGGTCAGCCCGCGCAGGTCACCAAAGCCGTCAGCGTTGGAGTCGTAGAACGCCCGGACCAACACTTCGTAGAAAACCGCATGCTTGAACCAGGTCGAATCGGCCGGCAGCTCCCGAGCGTCGGCGAAGTCGTCGGCGCTCGGATGTTCGACTACGCCCGCTTCGATGCGACTTCCCCCGGCAGGATCGTGCTCGACGGTGTCCTCTGTGTCGCTCGTCAAGGTCACAATCCTACACTTACCCGAGGCGTCGTATCGCAAACCATTTGCAGGCCAAACGAATTCAGCGCAGCTCAGGGAGCTGCGGGCGCAGGTCAGCCCGGCGGACCGGTGGCCAACGTCACGTTGGTGGTGCGATTCTGCAACCCGACGGTGATGTTCTCGCCGGGGTGGTGCTGATCGAGAATGTTCGTCAGCGCGGTAGCCGAGTTGACCGGTTGACCGTTGATCGAGGTGATCACATCGCCTGGGGCCAGCCCGGCGCCGGCGGCAGGACCGGTCGGAATCACCTGCTTGACCACAGCGCCCGCACCACCGGGCGCGTCGTTGACACCGACACCGAGGAACGCGGTCGGACCGATGTGCACCGTCGGCGACCCGCCGCCCTGAATCTGCCCGGCGATGGCCATTGCCTCGTTGATCGGGATCGCGAAACCTTGGCCGCGGCCCAGGTGGTAGTTGTCGGATGCGGCGGTGTTCATGCCGATCACCTGGTTGGCAGCGTTGACGGTAGGCCCACCGGAGTCTCCGGGCCGTATCGCGGCGTCGACCTGGATCAATCTGTCGAGTGTCTCGGCGCTGCCGGTCAGGGAGTCGGACGCCGACACCGTCTGGTTCAACGCGAGGACCCGCCCGTCCACTGCACTGGGCGCTCCGCCGGCACCACCGGCATTGCCCAGGGAGACGATCGGTTCGCCGACGGTGACCGTGTCGGAGTTACCGATATTGGCCGGCTGCAGTCCGCCGCCGCCGAGCTGCAACACCGCAATGTCATGGCTGCGGTCGAAGCCGATCACCGTGGCCGGGAAAGTCTGACCGTTGCCGATCGACCGCACGGTCAGTGACGTGGCGCCGGCGATCACGTGGTTGTTGGTCAGCACCGTGCTGGGGCCGATCACGATGCCGGTCCCGGAGCCCACGGCACTCTGGTATCCGAGCTGGGCGTCGATATCGACGATGGTCGGGCCGACCTGCCCAACGGCCGCCAGCGCGTCCCGCGGCGCAGGCGGGGTCACTGGCGACGCTTGGGCGGGCGCCGTGGCGAGAGCCAGCCCTGCCACCGCCATCGGACTGAGCAACCACAAGGACCGCCGCGGTCTCCGGCGGTGCGATTCGCTCATCGGTGCTACCTCCTGCATAGGTTCCAGCCCAGCCCGGTCAAGCTCGGATTGTCGCAGCGTCGGGTTACCTACGCGCGATTTTGTTCACTACACCGTAACCGGGGTTTGCTCGTCGAGCATCCCCGCTCCAAAAGTTGCTGGACGAGGGGCCGCTTCGAGATGAATGATGATCGGCCCGCTGTCTTGTCCACCGCCACGCTGGCAACCGGTAGCTTCATAGTTTCTGGCTTGCCGACCACCGACAGAAAAGGCGCCTTGTACATGAGCGTGCTCGATTCATTCCGGCTCGACGACAAAGTCGCGGTCGTGACCGGTGCGTCGTCGGGGCTCGGCGTAGCGTTCGCCCAGGCGTTCGTCGAAGCCGGCGCCGACGTCGTATTGGGTGCACGCCGCGTCGACAGATTGGCGAAGACTGCGGCGCTCGTCGAAGGTGCCGGTCGCAAGTCGCCGCCGGTGCCCACCGACGTCAGCGTGCCCGAGCAGTGTCAGGCTCTGATCGACTCAGCGATGCCGACCTTCGGCCGAGTCGACATCCTGATCAACAACGCCGGGGTAGGGTCGGCCTACCCGGCCACCCGGGAGACCCCGGAGCAGTTCCGCTCGGTGATCGACGTCAACTTGGGCGGCGCTTACTGGATGGCACAAGCCAGCGGGCGGGTCATGCAACCGGGAAGTTCGATCATCAACATCGCCAGCGTGCTGGGTGTCACCACCGCCGGTCTGCCACAGGCCGCCTACAGCGCCAGCAAGGCCGCGATCATCGGGCGCGGCGTGGCCCGCGCTCTGCACCCGGATGCAGACCTTGGCGTCCTTCTTCGAAATGTCCAGGCCCGCGCACCTCGCATGTATCACTTCCATCCCACTGCACCTGCCCTCGTCATATGAAAGTTGTTGTCGGCGTGCGCATCACGGGGAGGCGACAAAAACAGAAGTTTCCTACACGTTACACGTGCTCGAAGCAACAATCCACGGTTCCCGCGAGGAGCGGACAACCGCTCTGCCTCCACCGCCATGTTGACTCACAGGCTCAGCAGCACCACAAAGCGACCGGGGTCGACCGCGATACGCACCACCACGTCCTGCGCGACCCGACCCCCCGTCAACGCGAGATCAGGGAAACGTTTTCAACCTCCACGGAGGACGGCGAAGCCGCCCTGGGGCTGTTGACTCGAGATTTGGCCCAGCAGTGGGGCTCGCGAAAGGCGCGCGAGCTCGCCGCCACCGCCGTGTGGTTGGCATCAGCGGCCGGTGGCCACGTAACCGGGCAGACGATCGTCGTCGACGGCGGTCTGACGATCACCTGATTTTTTTGTGGCCAGTTGCCCCTTAGGCTCAGCGTTGTGGTCGACTTCGACCCCAAAGCCAGCTTCGCGCGTGCGCCGGTAGCCCGCCTGGGCACCGTCGCGCCCAACGGCATGCCGCACCTTGTGCCCGTGGCGTTTGCCCTTCGCGACGAGGTCGTCTACACCGCGGTGGACGCCAAGCCCAAGACCACTCGACGGCTGCGGCGGCTGGCGAATATCGAACGTCACCCACAGGTGAGCCTGCTGGTCGATCACTACGCCGACGACTGGACGCAGTTGTGGTGGGCCCGGGTCGACGGCATCGCCGCGATACACCACGACGGTAACGTCCGCGGTGCAGCGCTTGATCTGTTGCGCGCGAAATACCCCCAGTATCAATCCGTTCCGCTGGACGGCCCGGTGATTGCGGTCGCAGTCCAGCGTTGGAGCAGCTGGCACGCCTGAGCACCGCCGCAGCCTGGAAAACCCTTCGTTACTCCCCTGTTCACTCTTGTGCTACACGGGTGCGAAGGGGAAAGGTGACTAGCAGAGTCGCTGCCCCGCTCGCGGGGGTCAGCAAACCGATGCGGGCTCAAAGGAGAGACACGTCATGGCAGACAAGTCGAATGCTTCTCAAGGCGCCGGGGCCGCCCCCGCTGTGGACGATCCGGCCGCGGTGCGCAACGTGGTACTGGTCGGTCCGTCCGGCGGCGGAAAAACCACGCTGATCGAGGCCCTTTTGGTCGCCGCGGGCGTACTGTCGCGACCCGGCTCGATCGCCGACGGCACCACTGTGTGCGACCACGAGGAGACCGAGATCCGCCAACAGCGGTCGGTCAGCCTGGCCTTGGCGTCGCTGCTGCACGACGGCGTCAAGGTCAACCTGGTCGACACACCGGGCTACGCCGATTTCGTCGGCGAACTGCGGGCCGGGCTGCGCGCCGCGGACTGCGCCCTGTTCGTGATCGCGGCCACCGAAGACGTCGACGAACCGACCAAGTCACTCTGGCAGGAGTGCAGCCAGGTCGGCGTGCCGCGGGCAGTGGTGATCACCAAACTCCATCACGCCAGAGCCAATTATCATAACGCGCTGTCAACAGCCCAAAATGCGTTCGGCGACAAGGTTTTACCGCTCTATCTGCCTGCCGGCGACGGGCTGATCGGGCTGCTGTCGCAGACGCACTACCAATACCAGGGCGGCAACCGGAGCATGCATTCGCCTGATCCGTCGTACGCCGATCAGATCGAAGGTGCACGCGGCACGTTGATCGAGGGAATCATCGAGGAGTCCGAAGACGAGTCGCTGATGGAGCGTTACCTGGGCGGCGAAAAAATCGACGAGTCGGTGTTGATCGGCGATCTGGAGAAAGCCATTGCCCGCGGCTCGTTTTTCCCGGTGATTCCGGTCTGTAGCAGCACCGGCGTCGGCACGCTGGAACTGCTGGAGGTCGCCACCCGCGGGTTCCCGTCCCCAGCAGAACATCCGCTGCCCGAGGTCTTTACGCCGCAGGGCGCGGTGTTCACCAAGGTCACTTGCGGCTCCGATTCGCCGCTGCTGGCCGAGGTGGTGAAGACGACCTCAGATCCCTACGTCGGCAGGCTGAGCCTGGTCCGGGTTTTCTCCGGCACCATCCGGCCCGACACGACGGTTCATGTGTCGGGCCATCTCTCGTCATTTTTTGGGTCCAGTAACGGCACCGGCAACAGCCACCTCGCCCACGACGAGGACGAACGCATCGGTGCGCTGTCCTTCCCGCTGGGCAAGCAGCAGCGGCCCGCGTCGATGGTGCTGCCCGGCGACATGTGCGCGGTCGGCCGGCTGAGCCGGGCGGAAACCGGAGACACCCTGTCGGGCAAGGACACACCGCTGGTACTCAAACCGTGGACCATACCGGAATCGCTGCTGCCCGTGGCCATTCAGGCACGCGCCAAGACCGACGAGGACAAGCTGTCAGTCGGGTTGGGCCGGTTGGCCGCCGAGGATCCGACACTGCGCATCGAGCAGAATCCGGAGACACACCAGATTGTGCTGTGGTGCATGGGCGAGGCGCATGCCGGAGTAGTGCTCGACGCGCTGGAGAACCGTTACGGGGTCGCCGTGGACACCGTCGAGCTTCGGGTGCCGATGCGGGAAACCTTCGCGGGCAAGGCGAAAGGCCATGGCCGACACGTCAAGCAGTCCGGCGGGCACGGCCAGTACGCGGTCTGCGACATCGAGGTGGAACCGCTACCGGAAGGGTCGGGTTTCGAGTTCCACGACAAGGTGGTCGGCGGCGCGGTTCCCCGGCAGTTCGTCTCGAGCGTGGAAAAGGGAGTACGCGCTCAGATGGAAAAGGGCGTGCATGCCGGCTACCCCGTGGTCGACATCCGCGTCACGCTGCTCGACGGCAAGGCGCACAGCGTCGACTCGTCGGATTTCGCGTTCCAAATGGCCGGTTCGCTGGCGTTGAAAGAGGCCGCGGCGGCGACCAAGATAGCCCTGCTCGAGCCGATCGACGAGATCTCGGTGCTGATACCCGACGATCTGGTCGGCGCGGTGATGGGCGACCTGTCCGGGCGCCGCGGCCGGGTGCTGGGCACCGAGACCGCCGGCAACGACCGCACGCTGGTGAGAGCCGAAGTGCCGCAGGTCGAGCTGACTCGTTACGCCATCGACTTGCGTTCGCTGTCGCACGGCGCGGCATCGTTCACCCGGTCCTTTGCCCGGTACGAACCGATGCCGGAATCGGCTGCGGCCCGGGTGAAGTCGACGGCCTGATACAGCCACGCAAGTGTCTCGGACAGGTTTCTGACGTCGACGCCAATCCCCCGGCATTCCTTGATGCCTCGGTCGTCGAGCCCGGACAACGCATCCGATACCACCACGATCCGGAAGTCGCGCTCGGATGCCTCGTAGATAGACGTGCGGGGGCAGTTCGGGAAGTTGCAGCCGACGAAAACTACTGTGTCGCAGTTGGAATCGCGAAGATGCTGCTCGAGCTTGGTTTGGTAGAAGGCACCCCACCGCGGCTTGTACATCACATGCTCGCGCGGGCCGATCTGCTGGAATTCACCGCCTAGTAGCGATTTATGGTCCAGTTCAACAGGATTAGGCAATAATTCAGGTGCGATCTGCGAGCCCGCACTGCCCGGGACGGCGAAGCGGGCTCCACGCTCGATCGCCCGCTTTCGCACCAAGTCGGCGTTCGACCCGTCCGGACGGTAGAGCCGGACGACGTGCACGATCGGCCTTGCGCGATCTCGAAATTCGGTTGCCAACGAAGCCATGGCCGGGATCGCCGCCTTCGTGCCGTCGATGGGCAGTGGAGCGTCGTCGGCGTAGAAGTCGCGTTGGACATCGATCAGCACAAGCGCCGCGGAGCCGGGCCGCGGGCGCGTGTAGGGATCGGTCACGGCATTGGGTCTAACACACCGATCAGCGCTTGCCAAGTCGGGCACAGCGCGAAGAGTTTCAGCTCCGGTCCTGAGTTGTTTTGCCTTGCCGACCAGCTCAGCTGACAGTCGTTTGCTCGGCCAATCGCGACTCGCCCGCTTAAGGATCCGTTTGCTGAGCGCCGAATAGGGTACATATGAAGTTGCAGAATGTAAGCGCTTCGGGCTTGCACGATCTCGAAGGGTGGACACCGTGCGTAGAGCGATTCGAAGCATGTGGCTCGCGGGAACGGTTGCCGTGCTGGCCATGGCGGGATCGGGCACGCCGAGCACGGCAGCGGTCGCGCCCCCCTACCCAGCCGGTGTTGCCTCGATCCAGCCGGCGAACGGCGCGGTGGTCGGCGTGGGTCATCCGGTGATCGTGACGTTCGCCGGGCCGGTGCGTGACCGGGGAGCCGCCGAACGGGCGATCAAGATCGCGGCGCCAAATCACGTCACCGGCCAGTTCAAGTGGGTCGAGGGCAATCTCGTGCAATGGATTCCGGACGGCTACTGGCCCGCCCACAGCCACATCGGTGTCACGGTGCACGCCTTGTCGACCGGCTTCGACACCGGCGACGAGGTGCTGGGCGTTGCCAGCATTTCCCAGCACACCTTTACCGTCAGCGTCAACGGCGAAGTATTGCGCACGATGCCGGCGTCGATGGGTAAGCCTTCCCGCCCGACGCCGATCGGCAACTACACCGCGCTGTCCAAGGAGCGAACTGTCCGCATGGATTCGCGGACGATCGGGATCCCGCTGAGCTCGCCGGAGGGATACGACATCGTCGCCTCGTACGCGGTTCGCGTCACCTGGAGCGGTGTCTACGTGCATTCGGCGCCCTGGTCGGTGGATTCGCAGGGGTATTCGAACGTCAGCCACGGCTGCATCAACCTCAGCCCGGACAACGCCGAGTGGTACTTCAACACCGTGCACATCGGCGACCCGATCGACGTGGTGGCGTAACGGACATCGCCACAACCGGCCACAACCGATGTCAGCCGATGTCAGCGACCAAGCACGCAACTCGGACGATGTCGCGACACCGGGTCGATGCAGGGGGTCGATGCAGGGGTTGGCGCCCTGGCACCCCGCCGCGAATAGCCATCCGCCGCGCCGCATGGCGCAGGTCACAGAACTTCTTGTCGTGCAGCTTGTTCGGCGGGTTTGTCATCGAGGGTGAATCCCCAGGTGGTGTGAGACTCTGCCAAGCCGAAGCCTTGAGTTGCTCCTGCGCCATTTTCGCCTCCACCGCCGAAATCCCCGGAATCGGCGAAATAGGCGTGGCCCAGCTTCTCGTTGCCGGGCAACGTGCCGGGCGGAAAGCTCGATTCGATAGCGGCCAACGCAGCTTCGAACATTTTCTGGTGGGCGATCTCGCGGGTCATCAGAAAAGTCAGGGTGTCTTTTGCGCCGGCGTCGTCGGTCAGTTTGATCAGCCGCTCGTAGACGATCTTGGCGCGGGCTTCAGCGGCGATGTCGGAGCGTAGGTCGCTAGCCGGCTCCCCGAGGGTGTCGATATAGGCGGCGGTGAACGGGGTGCCTTGCGAGTCGGTCAGCCGAGCGCCGCCGCCGCCCAAGATGTTGGCTCCGCTGTTCAACGCGATATCGGCCGCGGTCGGCATGTCGCCGTCCAATAGCTCACCGAGATAGCTCCCTTCGACCTGGTCCACCAACTCGGACGGTGAGCCCTTGAGCAGCAGGCTCAGGGTCTGAGCGACCATCTCCAGGTGGGAAAGTTCTTCGGTGGCGATGTCGAGCAACATGCTGCGCCGCGCTCCGTCGGGCTCATTCCAGCCCTGCAGGAAGTACCGCATCGCCGCGGCGAGTTCCCCGTTGGGCCCGCCGAATTGCTCGAGGAGCAGCTTCGCGAATGCAGGGTCAGGCTCGTCGACGCGAACGGTGTACATCAGCTTTTTGTTGTGAAGAAACATCTAGACCATCCTTGAGAAAGTTGCGACTTACTGGGCTTGATCCCGACAGGGCTACCCCCTGCCGGGAGTTCTAATCCCGGTAGGCACCGGCTATGCAAGCCGAACGGTCACGGTCGTTCCGGTTCTGCCCGCGTCAGCCTCCACGCTGCTTCGCCAAGGTGCCGACAGCTCTCCTGCGTTGGCTCACGCTCAGGAAAGTAGGCGGCCGTTGGGCCGTTTGTTCTCGTTCCTGACTGGGTACCGTCAATTGATCTGCCCGCCGCGGTCCGACCGCTGCGCGGCAGGACCGGCGTCACTTTGGCCTGCACTGCCGGCGGACTGGGGTGACAATCCGTTTTCCCGACCACCGACGGAGGTGCTATGACGGCAATCGAAGAAGTCATCGAGGCCCGTCGACCGTACCCGGCCCGGTTGGGCCCCAAGGGCACGCTGGTCTACAAGCTGGTCACGACCACCGACCACAAGACGATCGGCATCATGTATGTGGTCACCTGCATGAGCCTCTTTTTTGTGGGCGGGCTGATGGCGCTGTTGATGCGCGCCGAGCTGGCTTTGCCGGGGCTGCAGTTTTTGTCCAATGAGCAGTACAACCAGTTGTTCACCATGCACGGCACCATCATGTTGCTGTTGTATGCGACGCCGATCGTGTTCGGGTTCGCCAACTTGGTGCTGCCGCTGCAGATCGGCGCCCCGGATGTGGCGTTCCCACGGTTGAACGCTTTTTCTTACTGGTTGTTTTTGTTCGGCGCGCTGATCGTCCTCGCGGGTTTCATCACCCCGGGCGGGGCCGCTGATTTCGGTTGGACGGCGTACACGCCGTTGAGTGACGCCATCCGCAATCCCGGTGCGGGCAGCGATTTATGGATCATGGGTTTGATCGTGGCCGGGCTGGGCACCATTTTGGGCGCGGTCAACATGATCACCACGGTGGTGTGCCTGCGGGCCCCGGGGATGACGATGTTTCGGATGCCGGTTTTCACCTGGGATGTCCTGGTGACCTCGATTCTGGTGCTGTTGGCGTTTCCGATTCTGACCGCGGCGCTGTTCGGGCTGGCCTTCGATCGGCATCTGGGCGGCCACATTTATGACCCGGCCAACGGCGGAGTGCTGTTGTGGCAGCACCTGTTCTGGTTCTTCGGCCACCCCGAGGTCTACATCGTGGCGTTGCCGTTCTTCGGCGTCGTCACCGAGATCTTCCCGGTGTTTAGCCGCAAACCGGTGTTCGGCTACACGACCCTGGTGTATGCCACCCTGGCTATTGCGGGGCTGTCGATGACGGTGTGGGCGCACCACATGTTCGCCACCGGGGCGGTGCTGCTGCCGTTCTTCGCTGTCACCTCCTATCTGATTGCGGTGCCGACCGGGATGAAGTTCTTCAACTGGATCGGCACCATGTGGAAGGGCCAGCTGACCTTCGAAACGCCGATGCTGTTCTCGATCGGCTTTCTGGTCACCTTCCTGCTCGGTGGGTTGACCGGGGTGCTGCTGGCCAGCCCGCCGCTGGACTTCCATGTCACCGACTCCTATTTCGTGGTCGCGCACTTTCACTACACGCTGTTCGGCACCATCGTGTTCTCCACCTTCGCCGGCATCTATTTCTGGTTTCCGAAGATGACCGGACGGCTGCTGGATGAGCGGCTGGGCAAACTGCACTTCTGGCTGACGTTCATCGGGTTCAACACCACGTTTTTGGTGCAGCACTGGCTGGGCAACAAGGGGATGCCGCGCCGCTACGCCGACTACCTGCCCACCGACGGCTTCACCACGTTGAACGTCGTCTCCACGACCGGCGCGTTCATCCTCGGGGTGTCGATGATTCCGTTCATCTGGAACGTCTTCAAGAGCTGGCGCTACGGCGAGCCGGTCACCGTCGACGACCCGTGGGGCTACGGCAACTCGCTGGAGTGGGCCACCAGCTGCCCGCCGCCGCGGCACAACTTCACCGAACTGCCCCGGATCCGCTCGGAGCGCCCCGCGTTCGAACTGCACTACCCCCACATGGCGCCGCGCTTGCGCGCCGAAGCGCATATCGGTCGCCATTACGGCGACCCCGGCGCCGGTGACGTCACCAACAACACCGCACATGTGCGCACCTGATGCCGTGGCTCGCCGGGTCGGTGGGACTGGATTCCTCGACGTAGCGGCATCGCGGCAATGCTGACGGTGACCGCGCCCCTGTGGGTCGGCCTCTTTTTCGGAGTGCTGTTCGGGGGCGTCGGCGAAATTTGGGGACTCGGCAATCCAGAGACCCTGATCAGGCTGGCCCGGTGGAAGGACAGATTATTGGTGGGCTGCCTGGCGGTGGCCTCTGCCGTCGGCGCTGTCATCTTGTACGGCCTGTACGCCCTCGGGGTCTCGATGCATTTCTCCCCGAAACCCGTCTATGTCGTCGGCGTGACGCTGGGCGGGGTTCTTTTCGGGGCCGGCATGGCCGTATCGGGCTATGTTCCCGGTTCTGAATTGATGGCGCTGGGTGAGGGCCGCCGAGATGCGTTGTATGCGTTGCCCGGCGGTCTCCTGGGCGCGGCGGCATGGACGGTGCTCTACCAGAGCGCGCCGGGCCACTGGCTTGTGCACACCGCGAACTACGGCGATCTCGTTGCTTCGGGCTCGATTCAGCATATTCGCCCGATGTTCACCGTCCTCATCGCAGTCATCTACGCGATCGCATTACTTCTGGCCACGGCCGTTCTTCCCCGCTATCAGGGCGGTAAAAGTTCTTTGGCGCAAGCTGTTTCAGGGCTAGTCGATGCACGGGATCGCGAAGCGACGTCGGACACTGCGGCTTACCTGGCAGAGGGCGCATTACCCCCGTGCCGACCAAGCCGGCTGCGCCGCAGCATCATCGGCGACATCCCGAACAGCAACTTCTACTCCCCGGCCAAGCTGATAACCAGTGCCGTTATCGGTGCCGCGGTGGCGCTCGCGATTCTGTTGCACCAGATTTTCGGCGAATCGACAACGTACTCCTGGCTTGTCGGCCGCCTGTTCCTGCCACACTTCGACGACACCCAGAAAGTGATGCGCAGCATCGGCTGGGAACCGCTGTCCGATCTCGGCACATTCCTCGGCGCCCTGCTCGCCGCAGTCGTCGTCAGCCGGCACTATCAGGGCCTGCAACCGGTGATTCCACCGTCCTGGCGTAACAGATTCGGCGACGGTGCAACCAAGCGCGCAGTTGGCAGCTTCGGGGGCTTTTTCACCATGATGTTCGGTGCGCGGATGGCCGACGGCTGTACCAGCGGGCACCTGCTCAGCGGCGGAGTACAGATGGCGGCCAGCGCCTGGCTATTCGCCGTCGCAGTCTTTGCCGGCATGGTCACGACATCGCGGGTCTTCTACGGCAATTGCCCGCCCACAGCCTCGCGAGTCAACAGAGGACGCCCATCGAGGCATTCGCGAGCACAGGACAACGGCGGGTGAGCATCGGCGGCGATCGCTGGGCCGACGAAGGCGACAGCCGGTGAGTACCGCACGTCTGGCTGCCCTGGGCACGACCGGCGTTGTCAGCGTGTCGGCGCCGTTGGGGCTGCTGATCGGGCTTTCCCTCGGCGCCCTGGGCGGCGGTGGATCGGTTCTCGCGGTGCCGGCACTTGTCTACGGGGTCGGCCAGTCTGCGCACGCGGCGACGACGACCTCGCTCCTGGCGGTGGGCGCCACAGCGCTGGTCGGGATGCTGGGCCACCTGCATGCCGGCCGCGTGCGACTGGCCTCGGGGCTCATCTTCGGTCTGGTCGGAGCAGGCGGATCACTGCTGGGCTCCCTGCTCAGCAAAGCGATACCGAACAATGTTCTGCTTGTCGCCTTTTCGGCGTTGATCCTGGTAGCCGCATGGCGCATGCATGGCCGACACACCGAGACACCTTGTCACACCAGCCAGTTGGCGAAAGCCAACGCCGCACACAAGCACGGTCAACCGGCGACCGTTTCTTCGCGCGGCGAATCGACGTCGGCGCCGACGAGGCAAGCGGGTGGCCGAAAACGCGTCACGGTGGCCACCGTCACCCGGGTGGCGATCGCCGGCAGCATCGTCGGTTTCCTTACCGGATTCTTCGGCGTGGGTGGCGGATTCGTGATCGTGCCGGGATTGGTTCTGGCCCTCGGCTTTGACATGCCGGTCGCGGTGGGCACGTCGCTCTTGGTCATCGCAATCAGTTCCGCCGAGAGCCTGGCGTTTCGCTTGCCCCGCGAACAGATCGACTGGCTGGTGGCCGCACCACTCACCGCTGCAGGGATAGTCGGGGTGCTTTTCGGAGACGTCGTTGCTGCCCGCGTGCCCGCAGAGCGTCTCACTCGATGGTTCGTCTGGCTGCTCGTCGTCGTGGCCTGCGGCACCGCCGTTCAAGCGGCGTTGAGCAGGTGACGCGATGCGGCGCCCGAGCAGAAGAGCCCCGACGCGGTCAAGCCCGCGTCCGGACTTGCCGCGCCGCAAATTCAACTTGCCGGCGGTTGTACGTCTGCTTCGGGGTGCTCCCGCAGGTATCGGGCCTCAATCCGTCGAATACGACGGCTTTCGCGGCCAAGCCGACCCACTCCGCCGCCGAACAGCAGAACGGTGACTGCGCCGGCGCCCACACTGGCGACGGCGTGACCAGTCGCAAAGGCAAACAGCGCGATGCAGGTGGCGGCTGTCCCCAGCCCGACCGCGATCAGCCCGGGCATCGCGGCGGTGTTCTTCCAGTTTTGGCCGGCATGTTTGCGCGTGGTCCGGACATGGTCCACCGGGTCGTCAGCTCTATCTCCCATGGTGTTGCCGTACCCGGCCCCGTCGCCGGGAAACTCCTCGGCAGCAGGCCACGCCGCGCATCGACCACTTTCGCATCCTGCGACATCGTTATCGGCCGGGCCTGGCCGGCCATTTGCGCGGATCGCCCTGCGCATGAGTTCCTGGAGTTATCCATGACTGGGTCGCGGCCACAGCAGCGGTCGAGGCTGGCGGGACGCATCGGAGTCCGGCGAGAAGAAAGGTCAGCATGACAGCTAGCAAAGCGCGCGCGGTCCGGTTCGATCGATACGGGGGGCGCGAGGTCTTGTACGTCGCCGACATCGATGTACCGTCCCCCGGCGCAGGCGAGGTGCTTGTCGAAGTTCGCGCCGCCGGCATCAATCCGGGTGAGGCCGCGATTCGCAGCGGCGCGCTGCATGAGCAGTTCCCCGCCACCTTTCCCGCCGGCCAGGGCAGCGACCTGGCCGGCGTTGTCGTCGGAATCGGCAGTGAAGTCAGCGGGGTGGGCGATTTCTCCATCGGAGACGAAGTGCTCGGGTTCAGCTTTGCGCGGTCCAGCCACGCCACTCACACCGTCGTCCCGGCCGATCAACTGATCCACAAGCCTGCCCGGCTGAGCTGGGAGGCCGCCGGCTCTCTCTACGTTGTCGGCGTTACCGCCTACGCCGCCGTTCGCGCCGTGGCGCCGCAGCCGGGCGAGACGGTCGCGGTCTCTGCCGCCGCCGGCGGAGTCGGCAGCCTGGTCGTGCAGTTGTTGGCGCTCCGCAAGGTGCGCGTGCTCGGCATCGCGTCGGCAAGCAACGCCGCGTGGCTGCGGGCTCACGGCGTCATCCCGGTCGAATACGGCGACGGGTTGGCGCAGCGGCTGCGGGAGGCAGCACCGGACGGTATCGACGCCTTCATCGACTTGTTCGGGCCCGACTATGTTGGGCTCGCCGTCGATCTCGGTGTGACACCCGAGCGCATCAACACGATCATCTCCTTCCAGAAGGCCGCCGAGGTCGGCGCCAAGACCGAGGGCAGCGCCGAGGCATCAACGCCGGCGGTGCTCAAAGAGGTCGCCGACCTGGTTGCCTCCGGCGAGGTCGACTTCGACGTCGCGGCAACCTACCCGCTGGATCGGGTCACCGACGCGTTCGCAGAGCTCGAACAACGGCACACCCACGGCAAGATCGTTCTGCTGCCCTGAAATTCGCCTCAGCCGACACCGGCCTGGACCATCTTGACCACCACCATCACGCCCGCAATAACCAGGTAGCTGCGCAGCGTCAACAGGCCGGCCCTACGCAGCGGCGATATGACTGGCCGCTCCAGGGTCGCAAGTGCCGGAGTGTTCCACCGTGCGCGGACCTCTTTGTGGAAGGCTTTGAGTTCGGCACGTGTCAGCTTCGGGAGCTGCTCGAGTTCCTCGACCTGGTCGAAGTCCAGCGCACCGAACGGCACGGTGTCTTCGGCCTTGCGCCGCTCCGTGCGCCAACCGACGGCGAAAATGATGGCGGCGCCCAGCAGGCCAAGCGTAATCCCGATGCCGATGCCGGTCGCCAGAGTTGCGGTGGACAGGTTGGGGAAGAATGTCACCGCCGTCAACATCAGCGACAGCACCACCAGCGACCAGACGATCATCCACGCGATGGCGTTCTGCCGGAAGGTGTTCGCCCACGGGCCCATTACCGGACGGTCATTGCACAGCAGCACCAAAAACACTGTCGCTGAGGGTAGTAGCACGCCGGCGAGCGCCTGCACACCCTGAGTGATCACACCCAGGACGTCATCGGGACTGAACGCGACCGCAGCCGACACTCCAAGCAGCACGGCGTAGCTACCGTAGAACAGTGGCGCCTCGGTGATCTTCCAATGCAGCGAATGCGGTTTGCCCATTGAGTCACCGAGGGCGTAGGTGGTGGCCAGCCCGACGCAGTTCGCGCCGATCAATGATGCGTCCAGCAAAACGATCGCGAACAGCACGCCGATGGTGTGCCCGACGTGAGCCGACAGGTGGCCTGCGACCTCTCCGGCGTTGGTGAATTTACCGGCGGCCGCCGTCCCGCCGAGTCCGAACGCGGTGACCGCCATCAGCGCGATTGCCCCGCCCATCACCCCGACGATGCCGATGACCAAATCGGCTCGCCCGTACGGAATCCAGCGTGGCGTGATGCGCTTGTCGACGACGTTGGACTGCTGGAAGAACAACTGCCAGGGCGCCACCGTGGTGCCCACAATCGCCATGATGACCATCAACACGACGGAGTCGGGTTGGCCGGGCAACGAGGGAATCAGCCCATGCACGCTTGCGCTGATGGTTGGGTGCACCGACAATGCGACCGGGACGATCGCGATGTTTACCGCGATCAACACGAACATCAGCTGCTCCCAACGCCGGAACGAGCCACCGGCTACCACCGCGAACAGCAGCACGGCGGCGACCGGTATCGCGATCACCTTCGGGCAGCCCAAAAATCCGAGCGCCAACGACACCCCGATGAATTCGGTGACGATCGTCAAGGCGTTGAGGATCAAAAGATCGCCGACGCTGAAAGCGCCCCAGAACTTGCCGAACCGCTCGAAGATCAGCCGCGCATGGCCGACTCGCGTGACCGCGCCCAATCGGAGCACCATCTCCTGGTTTACGTAGAGCACCGGGATCAGCAGCGCCAGGGTCCATAGCAGTTTCATGCCGTAGTTCTGCCCGGCCTGCGTGTAGGTTGCGACACCACCAGCGTCGTTGTCGCCAACCATCACGATCAGGCCGGGTCCACTGATGACCATCAGCATCCGAAGCCGTTGCCACCAGCTACGGCCCGGAATGGCCGCGTTTAGCGGGATACGGCCGAATGCGCCGACGATATCGCCGACGTGCGCTGAATCCAGCACCGTCGACCCGGACGGTGTGTCCCGCGGCGCCGCGCTCTCGGTGGTCGTCGGAATACCGACGGTTGTCTGAGAAGGTATCGAAGTCATCGGCTTCTCGCTATCTGGAATGGGATGCGGTGGGTCTGGGCACGCGGATCGACGCACGACGCGGTGCGCCCGCGTCGAACGTGTCAGCAGCGGCAGGTGTCGCTAGGAGGCGGATGCCCGCCTAGTGATGCCGTGATTACCGTCGGCGGAATTCAGGACATATAACGGCTTCTTGCGAATCCGGCTGCGGTAATACGACCAAGGCGGACGCTGCTCTTCTGGGAGGCCTATCATCTGGTCGAGCAAGTTGGTGGCCTGCAACGCAACGGCGACCTGACGCTGGACATGCCCTAAGTCGCTGAAGGCCCTGAACATGTCATCGCAGCCGGCGCTGGGTACTGTGCTTTCCGTCAGCAACTCCAGCGCCTCGAGAAGAGCAGCACGCAGGTCCCCGCACGCGCGGTGGATCTGGCGTTCCGGGTTAGGCCGAGCCATCAGTGCCTCCTCGATTTGCCGGTGCAACAAGAAATTTCATGATCATCTCCCGTCGAAGTCTGACCGATTACTGCAGTCACGTCGACCGCTGAGCAAGTTTCGGGTGCAGCTCATCGCCCGGCGTACCAAACACGCGCAGGCACAACCGAAATAGCGAACGAGAAAGGTTCAGGCGGCAGAAGGAATGCCGCGTCCGGATCGGGACGAAATGAAATTCGAATACGGATGCGGACTGTCGCTCGGACTCATCTCGCCCATCACCTCCTCACGGCCAGGACACACGGGGGTGTCAACCGGGCGCACGCACATGGGGGGGATTGGGATCCGACGGCAAGCCGACGAACCTGCACCCCTCTCGTCGGAGCTTCGGCACTGCACGGCGTATCCGGAGCTTCTTCCGGAAGCCACTTGGGCTCAACCCTTAAGCCGGGAAGAGCTGTCCTGACCCGGGGCGTCTCTCGACGTTCGGGGTCAGTGGCCTGTATCCGCGCAGACGCCTCACCTACCGAGGTGCTTGCTCGTCCATCCTGGCATCGAAGGCGATACAGGTCAAACGATATTGGAAAAAAGTTTACGGTCAGCGCCGCGCCGGTGCACCTCAGGCTGCACAGTCAAGGAGTCCGCGGACTGCGGCCACTACCGGGGAGCGCACACCTTCCCGCTGGGGGCGCCTGGGCTCGACGCTAGGGCCACCACCACCTTGCACGATCAGTGAGTTGCAGCAGCTCTTGACCGGATGCGCGCCGAGGCGCATGACCAAACACCCCGGTTGCACCCGGATGCCGGCCGACTGCTGTACTTGTTGGTCAGGGCCACTCGTCCCGCAACTATTGTGAAATTCGGTATGTCGTTTGGGATTTCAGCGCTTCATCTGGCATCAGTCAGCAGCGCGGGACAACGGCAGCGGCCGACTATCTCAGCGATTCCTCGAGCCACGGCGCTAGCCACTTCACGCCTTCGGGAGTCAGGTGTACACCGTCGCTACGCACCTGAATGCCGTCGACTTTCGCGGTGTACACACCGTCCGGGCACAGCTTTTTGTTCAGATCCAATATCCCCACGCCTGCGCGTTGGCCGATCGTTGCGCTCAACAACGTGTTCCAGTGTTTCACCCGCTCGGATTGATCCTCTGGCCACAAGCTGCCATCCGGCCGTTCACCCCGCCGGCTGTAGGGCAGGTTGGCCACGGTCAGTGGTGCGCCACTGGAGCTGAGAATGTCGACTGCGCGCCCCAGTTCACCGGTCAAGTAGGCGTCGAAAGTGCGGTCACCGATGTGGGTCCACCTTCCCTCGTTGACCCGATCCACTGTTTCCCAGCGACCGACGATCAGCAGTATGGCGTCGGGCCGGTCGGCAGCGATTTGCGATCTCCATCGGCTCGGCCACGACTCACATTCGCTCTTCTGATCCAACGTCTGGCCGAGATAACGGTACGGGCCGCCACGCACCAGGCTGCAACCGATCACGGTGTGGTCGACGAAATGGAACCCCGGGCTCGGCGGTAGGTAATGCATCAACGTCCAACCGATCGAGTCGCCGAAGACCGACACGGTGAACGGCCGCCGAGGGTCTCGCTGCGCGATGGCGCGCGCGGGTCTTGGACCCTCCGGCGGGGAAGGCGAAACGACCGCGACCGGTGACACGCCAGGGGGCAAACTGCCGTCAAGTGGCCCGCCGCCGGGTCGGGCAGAGACGGGAACAACCAGCATGGTCACCGCGGCGGCAGTCGCGGCGGTCGCGCCGGCCAACGGCAGCAGCGGCACCCGCGCCGGTCGCCACCTCCGGATAGGCCGCTCGATCGCCCACCACGACACGGTGGACACCCCCAGCGTGGCAACGCACCGGACACCGAACAACGAGAGCCCTGACCAGCCGGTCCGTTCACCGTTGAGCACCAAAAAGATCGGCCAGTGCCACAGGTAGACGCCGTAGGAAATGGTGCCCAGCCACGCCACCGGACTCCACGCCAGCACAACGGCCACAGGTCCGCGCTGGTCGAGCGCCACTGGGGCGATCACCAGCGCCGCGGCGATGGCCACCGCAATCAGCAGACCTTCGCGGAAGTCCCGGGCGCTGCCAGTAGCGTAGTGAGTGCCAATCCCCAACATCACGACGCCGATTACCGGCAGCAGCCGAGCCAGCCATTTTCCCCACCGGGACCGGATTAGTGACCAGCCGCGGTTCAGCGACGACCAGTCGCTCACCAGTAACGCCGATGCCGCGGCGCCCACCAACAGCGCCTGCGCCCGGGTATCGGTGCCGAAGTAGACCCGATCACGGGTGGCGTCGGATGCGAGCAGGATGGCGGCCGTAGCCGACGCCAGTACGCCCAGCGTGGCCAGTAACAACACCACCAAGCGGACTCCGCTCAGCGTTGCCCACCCCTTTCGGCGACGAGCCCGGGCGGCCAGCACCACCGCCGCTGCCGCCAGCAACAGCGGCCAGACGATGTAGTATTGCTCTTCAACACCGAGTGACCAGGCGTGCTGCAACGGCGACGGCGGAGCGCCCTGGGTGAAGTAGTCGGTCTTATCTGCGACAAACCTCCAGTTGGCGACCCAGAAGAACGCGGCGACGGCGTCCTCGCGCAAGCCGGCAACCGCCTCGGGTGAAAAGAATCGACGCCCGAGGGCCACGGTCAGCACCATCAGCACCAGTGCCGGGAGGAGCCTGCGCGCACGCCGAATCCAGAAGTCGCCCAGGCCGATACGGCCACTTCGGCCGAGTTCGTCGAGCAGTAGCGAAGTGATCAGGAAACCGCTGAGCACGAAAAATACGTCGACACCGAGGAATCCGCCCGCCATGCCGGGAATCCCGCCGTGGTCTGCGAGCACCAGCGCGACTGCCGCTGCACGCACGCCATCCAGCGCGGGAATACCGGGACGGCGCGATGACCGTCCGCCACCCTCGCTACTCCTGGTGGTGGCCAGCCGGCCGACATGCGGCGGAGCAACCCATCGGGGACGCCGAGCACAGCGAACCGGCGCGGGGTAAACCCCGGCCGGTCCCATGCTCACCTCTCCAGTGCTCCGCCCGTTGACCTGGCCGGTGCTGTCGTGGCCGCCGATACGTCGATGCCTCCCTGCAGATTCCGGAGTCAGTTTAGGTGCGACCAGACCGCATCAGCGGGAAGACACGCCCAACGCCCACCAGACGTAAAAGCACCCAAATATGCCCTGGTTAAGCGGATTTTTGCGTCTTGCTCGGTGTTGAGGGTCCCGAACAAGCCGACAGCGCCCAGATGCGGATCGGCCAACCGCGCGCCGGGTGTCCGCAGTGGCGCGGCCTTGACGAAGGCGGACGGATGACATGCAGGTAGCGATCGTAACCGGCGCAACGGGCGGTATCGGCTTCGGCTGCGCGACCGAGCTTTCCGAAATGGGATTGGCGGTGCTGGGCACCGGCCGCAACGAACAGCGGCTAGCCGAGTTAACCGAGGCAGTCGGCGCTTCCGACCGTATCGCAACCGTTGCGGTCGATTTGACCGAGGACGACGCGCCTAGCCGCATCATCGGAACAGCGGTCGAGCGTTGGGGCCGTGTCGATTTCCTGGTCAGCAACGCCGGGGTGGGAAATCCCGCACCACTACACGCAACTGACGACGAGACGCTGGATTACTTCCTTAACGTGATGTTGCGCGCGCCGTTCCGGTTGGCGCGTGACGTGTTGGTGGTCTTCGCGGCGGTCCGTACTCCGCGGCTAAGGGCGGTCTGGCCGCACCGGCCACCCATATCGCCCGCCAGTACGGGTCGCACGGAATACGCTGCAACGCCGTGGCTCCCGGGGTTATCCAGAAGGCAATGACCGAAGAACGGTTGCAGGACTTGCGATTTCGTTGGGTCAATACCGACATGACACCCCACCAGCGGCCGGGCACGGTCGAGGACGTGGCGAGCACGGTCGCGTTCTTGTGCCCGCCGGGCGGCAGTTTCATCAACGGCCAAACGATCGTCGTCGACGGCGGATGGAGCTCAACCAAATAGTTGTCGAAGTTTGCGTTGACATCGAAGTGGACGGCCCGGTGAACCTGTTCGCGCTGCTCGAGCAGGCCGCGCAGCGCTTTCCTGAGCGCGGGGCGCTAGCAGCAGACTCCGCCGGGGGCGCGGCTCGCGATCATCAGTGAAAATCGTCCGGAGATCGTGGAACTGCTGTTCGGGATTTGGACGGCCGAGCGTGTCGCGGTGCCGATCGACTACAAGCTTGCGTCCCCGCGAAATCCCGCAAATCGTGGAAGATGCCGGCGTTTCGCAGGTCTTCGGCACGGCAACGATCGGTGTCGAACCGGTGACGGACTGCGACCTTGCGGTGGAGCATATTGCGGCAGAGGCTAAGCGCCCGAAGCGCTATCCCACCGTCGCCCGGCTGCCGAAGAACAGCTACGGCAAGCTGGTCAAGGGCGAACTACGCCAACCAACTGATCTGATGGCGACTAGTAGCGGCCTGGCGAGCTGGCGGATGCCGAGTTGTCCACAGTTGCGGGTTTATCCACAGATTGGGGTGTGCGGCGTTGGTTGGGGTGGATGTGTCGGGCTGGTCCGTAGCGTCGGGGTATGGCCCCAGCGATCGGCGTCGAGCAGGCGCGGGAGCGGATCAACACCGCTCTGGATGCGATCGACGCTGCCCATGACGTGTTGCGGGAGACGTCGTCGGATCTGCTGGGCAATGGCTTTCGCGTCGACGTCGCTGAGCGGTTGGAAACCCAGGAGCGCGCCAACCGCGGGCTGATGTATCGATTTTTCGGCGAGATCGCCGACCCGCCCGACGAGTCCGGGACGATCGCAGCGATGCGATCCGCATTGTGGGCGCGGCTGCGCATCACTCCCAACGAGATCACCCGCCGGGTCACACTCGCCGCCCGGATTCGGCCGCGCCGGTCGCTGACCGGCCCGCCGGTGGCACCGGAGTTGCCGGCGTTGGCGGCCGCGGTCGAGGCCGGCGCCATCGGCGACGAGCACATCCGCGCGGTATGCCGAGCAGTCGACGTGCTCCCGGCCAGCGTCTCGCCCACCGACGTGAGCGCCGCCGAGCGCACCCTCGTCGACCACGCAACCAAAGTCGATGCCGGCGTCGTCGTCAAACTTGGCCAGCGCATCGCCGACTACCTCAATCCCGACGGCTTGTTCAGCGACGAGGACCGGGCACGGCGCCGCGGCCTGTACCTCGGCCCACAGGGTCCTGACGATATGTCCCGGCTCTCCGGCTGGCTCGACCCCGAGGCCCGTGCCTACTTCGAGGCCATCGAAGCCGCGGTGCGGCCCGGCCGCCATCGTCTCGACGGACAACCAGAGGCGCGCGATGATCGCACGCCCGCTCAACGCCGCCACGACGCGCTCAAACTCGGCCTGCAAACCGCGATCGCCTCCGGCGGGCTCGGTGTGCACCGCGGGCACCCGGTCACCGTGGTCGCCACCACCACCTTGGCCGAACTAGAGCGGGCCGCCCACGCCGCCGTCGATTCGTCGGTCCCGATGCCCGCCCCCGCGCTCACCGGCGGCGGCTCGCGGCTGCCGATGCGCGATCTCATCGCCATGGCCGCCACCGGCATCCACTATCTGGCGGTGTTCGACGACCACACCAAACGCCCCCTATATTTGGGCCGCCAGAAACGCGTGGCCACCGCCGACCAACGGCTGATCTGCTACGCCCGCGACCGCGGCTGCACCCGCCCCCACTGCCTGGTACCCGGCTACTACTGCGAGGTGCACCACTCACCGGACTTCGCCCGCGGCGGCCGCACCGACGCCGACAAACTGTTCTTCGGGTGCGGCGGCGACCACGGCATGGCAACCCGCGGCGAACTGCGCACCCAGACCACCGCCAGCGGCCGCCTCGGATGGACCGACGGCGCCGGCCCGCCCCAAATCAACCACGCCCACCACCCCGAAGAACTCCTTCGCGGCGACCCCGACCCACCCGAAAACGAGAAGTGAGCACGTGAGAGCAATCTTGACGACCCTATCCAGGAGATCGCCCGGACTGAAAATGTCGTCGGATACCCGACCGCATCGCGATGTGTGCGTTGACCGCTTCACACTGAGTCGTCGCGGCCAGCGGACGGGGAGCCGCGATCCGTAGCCGCTCGGTGAGACGGGTGCCCGAGTTGATCGGTTCGAAGCTCACGGTGGCGCGTAGACGCACCTGGGGGAACTGACGCGCCTCGGTGATCGCATCTCCGCGTGCCGGGACCTCGACGCGGGCCCTGTAACTCACCCCGAGCGTGACTACTGCCCTCAACCAATGGGATGCGGTCGCGCACCCGATAGGTCTGCACGTACCCGTCCGCGGTCTCCTCGCGCGAAATGGTTCGCACCGAAACAACCAGCGGATGAACAACTTTGGTGTTGTTCAGGTCCACGTAGAAGTCACGCACCGCGTCGGGCGCCGCCGGTATGTCTTCGGTCAGCGTGTGTGCGGCATGGGTGATCCAAAGGCTCACGGTCGGCCAACTCAGCGGTTGCCGGCCAGCGCGTCGACAAATGCGGCGATGCGCCCGCGAGCATCTTCGGTGATCCAACTGGCCCGTACCTTCGCGTCCACCTGCACCCGCATCGATCGCGGCGCGAGTCGGCTGGTGCAGCGCTCGCTTGGTGGCCGCGTACACAGCCCGGGGAGTACTGACCGAGTTCGCGCGCCATCGCGATCGCCTGGGGAATCAGCTCATCGTTCGAGATGATGGCGTCGATCCAGCCGCGGGCCAACGCGGTGTCCGCGTCTATCGTCTTGGCCTGCAGGGTCGCCCGGGCCACCGACGTCCCCATTGCGAATCGGCATATCTCGAGGGCGGCCACCGGAAAAGGCACACCGACTCCCAACTCCGTGAGCCCGATGGTCCGCGCCGACATCAGTCGCACGTCGGCGCACAGGGCCAAGACGCACCCGCCGGCAATCGCATGCCCGTTGACCGCGGCGACCACCGGTGCCGGGTGGTCGAAGACCGCGAGAAACGCCTCGGAAAGCGCCGTCACGAAGGGCTCGACATACTCGGCGCCGCCGTCGACCAGCGCGCGCAGGTCGACACCTGCCGAGAAACACCGGCCAGCGCCGGTGAGCACGACCGGCCCTTCGACGTTTCGCATGATCCGCTGGCGTTCCTCGGCCTCTAAGCCCCGACGGGGCGAGCCGACCAGCGCCAACACCGCGGTCCGTCGACGAGTGACTTGTTAAGCCAGCTAAATACTTGTTATGCTAGCTAAGTACCGCCCCGATCCAACCGTAAGGAGCACGTATGCCGCGCACCGACAACGACACCTGGGACCTGGCGACCAGCGTGGGAGCGACAGCGACGATGGTCGCCGCCGCCCGAGCCGTCGCCAGCAAGGCCGACAACCCGCTGATCGACGATCGGTTCGCCGAACCGCTGGTCCGCGCCGTCGGCGTGGATTTCCTCACCCGATGGGTTACCGGAGACTTGGTCGCCGCCGACGTCGATGACGACGAGTCCAGCTGGAAGCTCGAGCAGATGCCCGACGCGATGGCCGTCCGCACCCGCTTTTTCGACGCGTTCTTTGCCGAGGCGACGCGCGCGGGCATCCGGCAGGCGGTCATTCTGGCGTCGGGTCTTGACGCCCGCGCCTACCGGTTGGACTGGCCCGCCGGGATGACCGTCTTCGAGGTCGACCAACCCGAGGTGATCGCCTTCAAGACCAACACGCTTGCCGGTCTCGGCGCTGAGCCGACGGCCGATCGCCGTGCGGTCGGCGTCGACCTTCGACACGACTGGCCGGCCGCGCTGATCGGCGCGGGCTTCGACACCAGCCAACCCACCGCGTGGATCGCCGAAGGACTGCTGGGCTACCTGCCACCGGATGCGCAAGATCGGTTGCTGGACAACATTTCCGCGCTCAGTGCCAACGGCAGCCAACTGGCCACGGAGGCTATCCCGGACATGCCGGAGGTCGATCGTGAGCGGGCGCGGGAGGCGATGCGCAAGGCCACCGAAAAATGGCGTGCGCACGGCTTCGGCCTCGAATTCTCCGAACTCGGGTACGAAGGCGACCGCAATGACGTCGCCGCGTATCTGGGCACTCTGGGCTGGCACTCGACCGGTCGGCCGATGAGTGACCTGTTGGCGGACAACCGTCTTCCGCCGGTGCCGCAGACTAACGACTCGGTGTCGATGGCCGACACTATCTACTACACCTCGAGCAAGTGACCGCTGCAGCGCAACGTCGCGGTTTCAACGATGCCGTGACACGGTTCTGGGGCTTCGCCGCCCCGGCCTACAACCTGCCGGTTCTGCAGCAGTGGGTCTACCGGCCGGCGCACGACGAAGTGGTCGGCCAACTCCGCGCGCATTCCTCTGCGCGGATAGCTGACATCGCCTGCGGCACGGGCATATTGGCTGACCGTATCGAGCGCGAACTGCATCCCGAGCAGGTGTACGGCGTGGATATGTCCGACGGCATGCTGAAGGCCGCGCGGGCCCGCTCGACGGGTGTGCAGTGGCTACGTGGCCCGGCCGAGCAGCTTCCGTTCGACGACGGGGCGCTGGACGCGGTGGTGACGACGTCGGCGTTTCATTTCTTCGACCAACCCGCGGCGTTAGCTGAATTCCGCCGGGTGCTGTCATCCGGCGGGCTGGCGGCGGTCTCGACGCTCAGTGCGCGCCAACCGCTGCTGCAAGGGCCGGCCACCAGCAGGTGGAAGCCGGCCCATCACCCATCGGCAGCAGAGATGCGGCGACTGTTCGAGGACGCAGGCTTCACCGTCGCGGAGCAACACCGGGTCCGGCGGCCGCTGTTAACCCGGGCGATCTCCGACGTGATCACGGTCGGCATCAAAAGCTGACGGCGCCGACCGCAGGAGCTCACCAGCCGGCTGGTCCCAGCGGTCGAGGTTGACCACGTCGCTCAACGGTCAGGAGCTGCGAGGCTGTCGGAAAGTGCTGCTGCGCGACCAAAACTGACGTGAATTCGCCGGCCCGATCGTGCAGCTCGTAGGTCGCGCGGTTGACGCCGGCCCGGCGGCTGTCGTCGGCGGCTGGTCGGCTCATCCCGGAGACGGGCTCGATCACCTCAAGGCGTGCACCGCCGCCTTCGCCACCACAGCGCGTTGCTCGGCCGACCGCAGCACGACGAAGCGCCCGGCCTGGGCGTCGGCGCCGGACGGCGGGGTTTGCGGGTAGCCCTCCGGCGAGTCCTCCCAGGTCTCCTGCCGTTGCCTGCACTAATGCAGATGCGCGCGGCCATCGCGATTCATCGCCGCCGGACCGATGAATTTCGGCTGCGGGGAGTATCGGTCAGCGCCGCGGACCTGGCTGTACTGCATCGCCAGCGACGACAGGGTGGGGCCATTCCCAGATGCGCTGGACCCCGAATCGGCGTTCGCCGCACCGGAAAGCATCCGATTGGCCCCGGTCACGGCCCTACAGGAGCTACTAGCCAATGGTGGCCGTCACGTCGCGCCCTGAAACATATTGCCTCGTACAGCCTTCCGGGGTGGCCAACGCCGACGTCTGCGCGAGTGTCGGCAGACATGTTTCCGTGAGCGAGTGCATGTAACAGCAGGCTGAGGCGCAGCCGGACGAAACCGCAACACGTACGCTCGTCTCATGTCGATGCGCAACGGCTCAAGCCGGCGGTTCCCCGGGGCGCACTGATCGACACGGTAGCCGTTGTGAAGGGTGATGGATGAGGGTTCCGGACGTAGCCGCCGTTGTCGGCGGTCTGACCGGTGGAGCAGTGGACATGCTGAAAGCCGGGATGAACGGCGTGGCCAGCGCCGCTGACACGGTGCAGATGCTGGCTGGCCCGGTGGTGAATTCGGTCAGTCAATCGACCGCCCGGGTGTTGGGGACAAGCAGTTCTGCTGACGGCTCAGCGAACGGTGCTGCGGCGACCGTACGCTGGCGAAGCGGGCGGCGAGTGCACCTGGATTTGGATCCGTTGTCACCGTTCCCGCGCTGGCACGAGCATGCGGCGTTGGTGGAAGGCCCGGTCCGCAAGGTGCCCGGGGTGGTCGCCGCCCATGTCGAGGGCTCATTAGGCCGGCTGGTGCTGGAATTCGAGGACGGCGCCGACAGCGACGCCGTCGTGGACAGGGTGCGCGACATCCTGGCCTCGGCGGCGGCGGGCCTAGCCGCCGCGGAGCCAGAAGCTGAGATCCGGACCGCGCCATTCGCCGACCCGGGTAACCCGTTGGCGATCTTGGTTCCGCTGACCGCCGCGGCCATGGACGTGGTTGCGATCGGCGCCGCGGTTACCGGCTGGGTCGTCAGGCTGCCGGTCGCGCCGCGAACCGCACGAGGCGCGGCCGCCATCCTCAATCATCAACCGCGGATGGTGTCAGTCCTGGAATCGCGGTTGGGTCGAGTGGGTACCGACCTGACGCTGACGGCTACGGCGGCGTTCGTGAACGGGCTCACCCAGGCGGTCGGTACACCAGTGCTGGACCTGGCCCAACGCAGCTTGCAGATTTCCGAGGCCGCCGCCCATCGCCGACGGTGGAGCGATCGCGAGCCAGAGCTGGCATCGCCTAAGCGGCCGCAAGCTCCGGTGGTCCCGATCATCTCGTCGGCCGGAGCGGATTCGCAGGCTCTGCGACACAACTGGGCCGGCGCAGAAGCCGGTGAGGCGTCGCACGTCGTGGTCGGTGGCGCGATCGACTCCGCAATGGATGCGGCCAAGGGTGCGATGGCCGGACCGATCGAGGAGTACGCCGATCAAGCCGCGAACGGTTCGCTGATCGCCGCGGCCGGCGCATTGCTGGCCGGCGGCAGCGCCGAAGACGCCGCCGACGCCGTGCTGGCCGGCGTGCCGAGAGCCGCCCACCTGGGCCGCCAGGCGTTCGCCACGGTACTTGGCCGCGGTTTCGCCGACGCCGGGCAGCTGGTCCTCGACCCAGGTGCGCTGCGTCGCCTGGATCGGGTGCAGGTCGTCGTCATCGACGGCGCAGCGCTGCGCGGCGACAACCGTGCGGTACTGAAGGCGCAGGGCGACTTGCCCGGTTGGGACGAGGACCGCGTCTACGAGGTCGCCGACGCGTTGCTACACGCTGAGCAGCCACCTGAACCCGACCCGGACGAGTTGCCCGCCACCGGCGCTCACCTGCGATGGATCCCTGCGCAGGGACCCTCGGCGATGCCCGCCCAGGGTCTGGAACGCGGCGATTTGGTGGTTGACGGCGAACGGGTAGGCAGTGTCGAGGTGGGCTGGGAGGTTGACCCGTTCGCGATTCCGCTGCTGCAGATCGCGCACCGGACCGGAGCCCGGGTGGTGTTGCGGCATGTGGCCGGCACCCAGGATCTGGCTGCCAGCGTCGCCGCCAGTCATCCGGCCGGCACACCGCTGCTAAGCGTCGTACGCGAGCTGCGGGTGGACCGCGGACCCGTCTTGCTGATCACTGCCCTGCACCGGGATTTCGCATCTACGGACACCCTGGCGGCGCTGGCCATCGCCGATGTGGCTGTTGCTCTCGACGATCCCCTCGCCGCAACACCCTGGACAGCGGACATCATCACAGGCACCGACCTGGCCGCGGCCGTGCGGATCCTGTCCGCTCTGCCCGCGGCGCGGCGGATCTCCGAATCGTCGGTGAACCTCGCCAAGGGCGGCACCACTCTGGCCGGGCTACTACTCGTCACTGGTGAACCCGGGCGTGTCAGCAACCCGCTTAGCCCGCGACGTTGGCTCAATCCGGTCAACGCAGCCGCCGCCAGCGCATTGGCGGCGGGAGCGTATTCGGCCGGCAAGGTGCTGCGGCAACCCGATCCCACCCCGCAACCGTTGACCGCATGGCACGCCCTGGACCCCGAGATCGTCTATTCCCGGCTCGCCGGTCGCATCCAGCCCCTCACAGTCGAGGCCGGCACGGCGCCATGGCGACGCGTTCTCGAGGACCTGTACTACGAGCCACTGATGGCGCCGCTACGACGGCCGTTAAATCGGACGAGGCAGCTACTGGAAGCGACTCGGCACGAGCTCGCCGACCCGCTGACCCCGATCCTCGCGGTAGGCGCAGCGGCGTCGGCGATAGTCGGCAGCAACGTGGACGCGCTGCTGGTTGCCGGCGTGATGACGGTCAACGCCTTGACCGGCGGGGCTCAGCGGTTACGGGCCGACGCGGCGGCCGCCGAACTGTTCGCCGAACAGGACCAGCTCGCACGCCGTGTCGTCGTGCCGGCGGTAGCAACGACGCGACGCCGCCTGGAAGCGGCGCGACACGCCGAACGCACAGTCACGGTGGCGGCGAGTGCACTGCGTCCCGGCGACGTCATCGACTTGTCCGCGCCGGACGTGGTCCCCGCTGATGCGCGTCTGTTGGTCGCCGAGGACCTCGAGGTCGACGAATCCCTGCTGACCGGTGAGTCGTTGCCGGTCGACAAGCAGGTCGATGCGGTTGCCGCCAGTGATCCCGACCGGGCCAGCATGCTGTTCGAGGGCAGCACGATCGTCGCCGGGCATGCTCGGGCGATCGTGGTGGCCACCGGTGCGGGCACTGCGGCGCATCGGGTGATTTCGGCGGTCGTCGATATCGAATCGGCGGCCGGAGTGCAAGCCCGGCTGCGCGAGCTGACCGCCAAGGTGCTTCCGCTGACGCTCGCCGGAGGCGCCGCGGTGACGGGCTTGGCGTTGTTGCGTCGCACGTCGTTGCGTCAGGCTGTCGCCGACGGCGTCGCAATCGCGGTGGCCGCCGTGCCGGAAGGCCTGCCGTTGGTGGCCACCCTGTCCCAGCTCGCCGCCGCCCGGCGGCTGTCGGCGCGCGGGGTGCTGGTCCGCGCACCGCGCACGATCGAAGCACTGGGTCGAGTCGACACCGTGTGTTTCGACAAGACCGGCACGCTCACCGAAAACCGCCTGCGCGTAGTGCGTTCGGCGCCGGCCTCAGCCAACCCGCGAGGCCCTTTGCCCGACCTTGCTGACCCCCAGGCCGCCCACGTTCTGAGGACCGCGGCGCGCGCGACCACCCAACCGCAGGAGGGGCAGGGGCACGCCCACGCCACCGACGAGGCGATTCTCGAGGCGGCGGATTCGCTCATCCGCGGAGGCGATTCGGACTGGAACCTCATCGCCGAGGTGCCCTTTGAGTCCAGTCGCGGCTTCGCCGCGGCGATCGGCAGCCTTCGCGGGGACCCGAAAGCCCCGTTGCTGGTGCTGAAGGGGGCTCCAGAGGTGGTCTTGCCGCGCTGCCGGTCCGCGCATCCGCAGGCCGACCAAGACCATGCCGAGTCGTTGGTTCACAGCCTTGCCGAGCAAGGCTTGCGGGTGCTGGCGGTGGCGCAGCGCCGCTGGGAACACGAGACCGAGGACGACGAAGACACCGATGCCGACGCCGTCGACGCTGCCGCGCTGGATCTCGAGTTGATCGGCTACATCGGTTTGGCGGACACCGCACGCCCATCGGCGCGCCCGCTGATCGAGGCGCTGCAGGACGCCGACCGCAACGTCGTGCTGATCACCGGCGATCACCCCGTCACCGCGCGAGCGATCGCCCGCCAGCTGGGCCTGCCAGCGGACGCGCGGGTGATCACCGGAGCCGAACTGAGCGGCCTCGACGAGGACGCCTGCGCCAAACTCGCCGCCGACGTGCAGGTCTTCGCCCGGGTCAGCCCGGAACAAAAGGTGCAGATCGTCGGGGCGCTGCAGCGTTGCGGGCGAGTGACCGCGATGGTCGGCGACGGCGCCAACGACGCCGCCGCGATCCGGATGGCCGACGTGGGCATCGGGGTGAGCGGTCGAGGTTCTTCAGCCGCCCGCGGCGCCGCCGACATCGTGTTGACCGAGGACGACCTGGGCGTGTTGCTCGACGCGTTGGTCGAGGGCCGCGGGATGTGGGCCGGTGTGCGCGATGCGGTGACGATCCTGGTCGGTGGCAACGTCGGCGAGGTTCTGTTCACCATCATCGGTACGGCACTCGGCACCGGACGGGCGCCGATCGGAACCCGTCAGCTTCTGCTGGTGAACCTGCTGACCGACATGTTCCCCGCGCTCGCGGTCTCCGTCACACCGCAGTTCGACGAACCCGAAGCCGACGAGTACAAGACGGAGGAGGAAGCCGACGAGGCACGCCGTGCCTACCAGAGATCGGTGCTCACGGCGCCGACACCTTCGCTGGACGCTCCGCTGATGCGGCAGATCGTCACCCGCGGCGCTGTCACGGCTGCCGGCGCAACGGCGGCCTGGGCTATCGGGCGTTGGACTCCGGGCACCGAAAGGCGCACGGCAACAATGGGATTGACTGCTCTAGTGACGACGCAGCTGGCCCAGACGCTGCTGGCCCGGCGGCACAGCCCGCTGGTCGTGGCGACTGCGTTGGGCAGCTCCGCAGTGCTGGTCGCCATCGTCCAGACTCCAGGCGTCAGCCAGTTCTTCGGCTGCACGCCGCTGGGGCCGGTCGCCTGGACGGGTGTGGCTGGCGCCACCGCGGCGGCCACCGGCCTATCGGTGTTGGCGCCCAACTTTTTGGCCAAGGCCGCCGGAATCGCCGAGGCCGACGAAACGTGCTGCTCGGATTCGCGTTTCGGCACCCAGCGGCGGGCACTGCCAGCAAGATCATGAGTGCGCGTTTCCGAGCAACTCAGGGGAAGTCCGATGACCCAGACAAGTCCGGCTCTTCTGCCATAGTCGTGGGTTCGTGACCAGGGGTTTTGGGGCGCAACGCCGTGTCCTGCTTACGTTTTGGACTGCAATCGGGTTCAAGACGGAAGGGGTGTACGGCGTTGCGCAAATCCAGGGTATTCGCGACGGTCCTCGGTGGCCAGGACATGGTCATCGACGACGTGATGATCGAGACCGAGACTTCGCGCGGCAAACAGCCGGTGACCAGCGAAGCGCTGGTGTTTGCGGTGCGGCCCAAGGCAAACCAGGCCAGCCGGTGCTCGCGGTGCCAGAAACGCTGTCCGGGCTATGACGGCGGGGACGCGATCAGGCGCTGGCGCAGCCTGGATCTGGGGACGACGAAGGCCTATCTGCAGGCCGCCGCACCGCGGGTAGCCTGCCCCGAGCATGGAGTGGTGGTGGCGCATGTGCCCTGGGCGCGGCCCGGCGCCCGCCACACCTGGGCGTTTGAGGACACAGCCGCGTGGCTGAGCGCGCATGCCGCCATCAGTGTGGTCGCGGTGTTTTTGCGGGTGGCCTGGCGCACCATCGCCGCGATCGTGGGCCGGGTGGTCGCCGATGGCCGCGACACCAACGACCTGCTCGTCGGACTGACCCGCATCGGCATCGACGAGATCGCCTACCGCAAAGGCCACCGCTACTTGACGTGCGTGATCGACCACACGACAGGCAGGTTGGTGTGGGCCGCCGAAGGCCGCAACAAAGACACCCTGGGCCGGTTCTTCGACCAGCTCGGCGCCGAACGTGCCGCGGCGTTGACTCACGTCAGCTGTGATGGGGCGGAATGGATTCACGCCGTGCTGCGGGACCGGGCCCCGGCCGCGGTGATCTGCCTGGATCCGTTTCATGTCGTGGCCTGGGCGCTCAAGGCCCTCGACAAGGTGCGGGTGCGTACCATGGCCCGCGCCGGCGTCCGCGACCGGCATGCGATGTGGGCGGTGCGCAAGAACCCGGCCGACTTGACCGGTGAGCAACGCACCAGCCTGGCCGCAATCACGGCTACCAACGCCACGCTGTATCGGGCGTATTTGCTCAAAGAGCAACTCCGCGAAGTCTTCCGGGTCAAAGGGCGCGACGGCCGTCGTCTGCTGGCCGGTTGGCTGTCCTGGGCGTCGCACTCGCGCATCCCGGAGTTCGTCGCCGTAGCCCGCACCGTCCGCCGTCACAAGGAGCTCATCGGCAACACCCTCGACCACCAACTGTCGAATGCCCGCTCGGAAGCCACCAATACCCACCTGCGGGCCTTGACCAAGCGTGCGTACGGGTTTCACAGCCCTGAGGCGCTGATCGGCATGGCCATGCTCACCCGCGGCGGCCTGTGCCCCGCACTACCCGGCCGAGCAGCATGAAACCCGACCCACGGAAACGTCAGGAGATCCACAAGTCCTCCCAATTTGGCACTGCTGTTCCTACACCGCGTTGATACATCCGCAGATCGGGAAGCGTTCCGCTACCCCGACAATGAGGCCAGCGGCAAATGGGCTTCGGTCACCTGGAAGCAGACCGCCTTGCGGGTCGAAGCGCTGACTGCCGGCCTGCTGGCGCTGGGCGTCGCGGCCGAGGATCGGATCGGCATCGCATCGACCACCCGATTCGAATGGATCCTGGCCGACCTGGCGATCATGTGTACCGGCGCGGCAACCACCACCGTCTACCCGAGCACCAACGCCGACGACACGGCCTACATCCTCGCCGACTCCGAGTCGCGGATCGTCTTCGCCGAAGACGACACCCAACTGGTCCAGCTCAAAGAGCACCGTAATGAGTTGCCCAACCTCGCCAACGTGGTCGTCTTCGAGGGAGCTGGCGACGGCGACTGGGTACCCGGCAAACCCAAAGGGATGCGGCTGCGCCACGAGGCGTGGGTCTACACCGGCGCCGCGATCCGCGACATGGACCTGCTCGGCGAAGACGACGTGCAACTGCTGTGGCTGCCGCTCGCGCATTCGCGGCCGGCCTCTTGATCCTGGAAGGCTCCGGGCTGACCGAGTCGGCCGGCGCGGGCTTCATCAACCGTCCCGACAACTACAAGCTCGGCACGGTAGGTCTGCCGTTCGAGGGCACCGAGGTGCGGATCAGCGAAGCGGGCGAGGTCCAGTTCCGCAGTAAATGCGTGATGGCCGGCTACCACCGCCCGTACGCCAGCCAATTCATGGTGTTCGTCGAGGGACGCAATTTCGTTGCCTTGGTCGCCCTCGATTCCGACGCGATCAGCGGCTGGGCCAAAGAGCACGGCAAGAAGCTCAACGCCAACCTCAATCGGTGGGAGACCATCAAGAAATGGGCTCTGCTTGACCACGAACTCTCGGTCGAGACTGGCGAACTCACACCCTCGCTCAAGGTGAAGCGCGGTGTCGTCGCCGAGCAGATCAAGGAAACGTTGAATGCCTTCTACTCCTGAACCCGTCGAGCCCGGCATCGAGCAATCCGATCAGGTCCCCGATGCCGTCAATGCGGCCCCGCCTGGACATCTTCTGCGCGCGCTGGAATGGCGCACCGGCATCGAATATCTGGTCACTCTCGCGGCCGCCCGACGGATGGCCGACTGGCCTCGCGGTGACGGCCATCCGGTTCTGGTGATCCCGGGATTCCTGGCCGGACCGTTTTCGACGCAGCTCCTGCGTGATGTGGTGCGCCGCTTGAACTATCGGGTCTACGACTGGGGTTTGGGCTACAACCTGGGTTACCGGGCCAGCATGAAGGAAACGCTGCCGGCGCGCCTGCGCCACATCCGAGAACGGGCCGATGGGCGCAATGTGAGCGTCATCGGCTGGAGCGCCGGCGGGATCTATGCCCGGGAACTGGCGCGCGCCTTCCCTGATGATGTCCGGTCGGTGATCACGCTGGGATCCCCGTTTCGCGGGAACCATCGGGCCAGCACCGCGTGGACCGTCTGGCGACTGGTCAACCGCGGCAGCGAGGCTACCGAAGCCGTCTCCGCAGCCGCGCAGCTACGCCGCGACCAGCCGTTGACCGTTCCGACGACCTGTATCTACAGCAAAAGCGACGGCATCGTGGCGTGGCAGTGCTGTACCAGCTTGCCCGCACCGCAGACCGAAAACGTCGAAGTACACAGCAGCCACCTCGGCTACGGCCACAACGTGCAGACGCTGTCGGTGATCGCCGACCGTCTCGCGCAGCCGGAAGGCCGCTGGCGGCCGTTTCGGCGCTGAGCCGCCGCCCTTAGCTCGGCAGCTCCTTTCGCAGCACCTTTCCCCGGAAGTTTTCGCAGAATCGGTGTGGGCTCGATCGTCCTGGTGCGCACCAGTGCGAAGTACACCGGGTTGACGTCGACACCGACGGCGTGTAGTTCTGGTGCCACGCTGCGCAGCCAGCGGTCGAAGGCCCCCTTGGATGCCTGGTAGACACCCCACTGCGGACCCGGCGGGACGCGCACCGCCACGCTCGAAACGTTGACGATGCGCCCGCGGCCCTGCTCTCGCATGGCGGGAAGGACACTCAGCAGCAGCTGAATCGGACCCCGGTAGTTGATGCCGTGCGACGACCAGGACCGTAGCTCCTGCCCCGGCGACCTTGCGGGCCGTCGCTTCGCCGACGCCGAAGGACGCTCCGGTCACCAGCACGGTCTTTCCGGAAATCGCGCCGCGCAACTTGTCCGGATCAGAGATCCGCGCCGGATTGGCGAGCAGGTCGACGGCTTTCGCCGCCACATTCATCAGCCAATTCTCCTCCTGTCGGCATGCTACGGGCTGAACAGAAGTCGGCGGTGTCCACCGCAGTGTCGGGGGCCACTGAGGGCAACGTCGGGGTAGACAGCTGTGGGCATCGTGATCGGGTCTCGCCCTTCCGCATCATCGAGCGCGCGGCTTCTAATTCATCGGTCACAGCAGTACCGCAAGCTGGGAACCGGCCTGTTTCGCAAAAGAAGCCGTATGCGATATCAGATATCGAAGCGATCGGTTGACGTCAGTCGGCGCGTGATATCACATGCGCCGCGAAACGCAGAGCAACTACAGACCCAGCCGATAAGGCTCCTGGGGCTGGTGTGGCAAACTGTGCACAACTGTGACCGACAGAGAGATGTCGCCCCGGTTAACCCTGCACGAAAACCATTCTCGATGAGGCAGATTCGCCGCGGCGGATTGCTTGGGTGATCGGGACTGCGACATGATCGATGGCGTGGCCGACATCGATTTCTCGTTGCTGGATGTGCCGCGGTCGGCGCCGGTCGACGACCCCAAGGCGTACTTACGCGCTGCGATCGCCTGGCACTTCGGCGACGATACCGGCAGCACGTTCTGGTTACGCGCGGCGCGCACGCTCAACTTCAACCCGCTAACCGATGTCAACACCTTCACCGATTTGCGGCTTTTCCCCAACCTGCTGAAGGACCTGCGGAGCGTCCCCGTTGAACAGTTGATCCCGCGCGGATACGGATCCCCGCCGCCGCTTCCGCAGATATTCGAGTCCGGCGGCACCACAGGTGCGCCCAAAAGGACGGTGCAGCTGCCTGATTGGATCGAACAAGTAGTCCAGTGGCAAACCGAGGACTTCGCCAACGGCGGATTTCTGCGCGGCCGTGGCTTCGTCTGCATGATGCCGAGTGGGCCACACGGGGTGGGCTACTTTTCTCGGCTGGTCTCCGAACGACTCGGCTCAGTTTTTCACGCGATCGACTTGGATCCCCGATGGGTCAAGAGGCTTGCCGCCCCGGAGGTGTCCGCTTACGTCGACCACCTCATCGAGCAGACCGTGCATATTCTTGCGACCCAAGACGTGGCAAATCTGCACACCACTCCCCCGCTGCTCGAGGCCATGGCTCGTAACGACCACGTGGCGAACCTGGTGAACGGGAAGGTTCGCTTCCTACTGCTCAGCGGTGCCCACGTGGACGTCGATACACTCGACTTGCTGCGCGAGATCTTTCCGAATACGGCGATCACGATGGTGTTTGGCAGCACCATGATTCTCTCCCAAGCGATGACTCGCCCGAACGACGGCGGCGATCAGTTCATTTTCGATCCGCGCTCGCCCTATGTGGTCTTTTCGGTGGTCGATCCCGACACGGGCCAGGAAGTGCCCTACGGGCAGCGCGGGCAGGTGGTGATGAACCATCTCAGCAAGGGCATGCTCCTTCCGAACAACCTTGAGCGCGACAGCGCGATCCGGCTGCCGGGACCCCAAGGCCAAGTTGGCGATTCGCTTAGCGAGGTACGTCCCGTCGCGGCTTTCGAAGGTGAGCCAGTCATCGAAGGCGTCTACTGATGCGCATCGATGCGCTCGGGCCCAGCGGCGCGTACCACACCCGCAACCGCGAAATTGTCATAACCACCGCCGGCGCCGCGGTTGTCGATCTCGGTATCGTGCCGCCGCTGTATGTCTCGCGCACTATCACCGCTCAACGCGACACGCGACCGCTGCCGGCGCGACAACGCGAAGCCGCGTTGGCCGTAGCCGCCGACGCTTTCGCCACCGGGGTGATCGCGGGACTGAACTTCGACGACTACGCCGAGCTGGCCAGCGAGATCTCTGGGATCCCGATCGCGGTCACGCGGTCGAGCGCACGCGGCGTGGCCGATGCTGTGGCTTTGGCATTCAACGCGGTGCAGCTGGCCCGACCGACCGGCGCCGTCCCGGATTGGCACGACAGGCGCCCCCGCAACGGCGCCGCGGTGTGGGTGCGGCGAGGGAGCGTGTTCGGCGTACTGGCGTCTGGGAACGGCCCGGGCGTGCACGGGCTGTGGCCTCAGGCGCTCGCGCTGGGCTACCGGGTGGCAGTCCGCCCGTCGCGTCGTGAGCCACTCACCGCGCACCGGTTGGTTCACGCGTTGCGAGAGGCGGGATTTCGGCCCGAAGACGCGGTGTACCTGCCGACCGATCATCGCGGCGCCGGCGAGATCATCCGATCGGCCGACCGCACCATGGTCTACGGGAGTCAAGCCGTCGTCGACAGATACGCCAACGACCCGACGGTGATGGTCAACGGGCCGGGCCGGGCCAAGATTCTGATCACCGCCGATCAGGACTGGCGTGCCTACCTGGACGTCATCACCGATTCGATCGCCAACCTGGGCGGAATCGCATGCGTCAACACGACCGCCGTACTCTATGAGGGCGATCCCACGCCTCTGGCCCGTGCGATCGGCGAACGGCTTTCGGCAATTGAAGTACTGCCGATCGATGATGAGCGAGCGATACTGCCCACCAAAAACATCGACCAGGCAAAGGCTTTAGCGAGTTATCTGATGACTGCGGCGGCAGGCAGCACCCCGGTGCTCGGCTCCGACCAGGTGGTCGCCGCGCTGACCGATTGCTGTGCCGCACTGCGCCCGGCTGTGCATCTCATGGCCACGCCCGACGTCGCGAAGCTCAATGTGGAGCTGCCATTTCCATGTGTGTGGGTCTCACCGTGGTCACGCTCCGATGGTGTGGATCCGCTGCGGAACTCGTTGGTGCTCAACGCAATCACCGACGACGAAGACCTGATCGACGATCTGTTGGCCGAACCGACCATCGCCAATGTCTACCGCGGCCACCATCCGACCTATTACGGGGCGCCCGAAATCCCGCACGACGGGTTTCTCGCCGACTTCTTGATGCGCACCAAAGGCTTTATTCGCGACTGAGACTTCCCTCAGCGGCCCAGCGCAGCGATCATGGCCTGGTTGAAGGCGGGATAGATCTCGTCGTAAGCTCCGTCCCGCTCGGCGAACCGGAACCCTTTGACGCGCTCCACAATGATCTCCTCGGCCTGCGGTTGGGTTCGCAACAGCGTTATCGTCTCGGTGATGTAGTCGTCCAGGGGCATTGCCCTCGGATCGAACCCGCGGTCGCCCTGCAACGCGGTCTGCACGTGCGGCGGAATGATTTCGATCACCTGGACCCCGGTTTCGCGCAGCTGGAATCGCAGCGACTGGGTATAGGAGTGCAGCGCTGCCTTGGTGGCGCAATAGGTCGGCGTGAGCGCGCTCGGCATGAACGCCAGCCCGGACGTGACGTTGAGGATCGCCGCGTGTGGCTTGCCCAGCAGCCTTTGCAGCAACGCCGCGGTGAGCCTGATCGGCCCCAGCAGATTGATCGCGATCGTCTGCGCCGCCGCGCCGGGGCCGCCGCCGACGAGATCCTCGACGCGCTGGATGCCGGCGTTGTTGACGATGACGTTGAGGTCCGGGTGGTTGTCGGTGAGTTCGATGGCGAATCGCCGGATGTCAGCGGCGTCGCCTTGATGCAGCGACAGGTAATGGATGCCCGGGTTGGCGTCGGCGACCTCCCGAAGCGGTTCGATGCGCCGGCCGGCGATGACGACCTGGTTGCCTAGTCGGTGTAATGCCTCGGCCAAACCGCGGCCGATCCCGGTGCCCCCACCGGTCACCAGGATCGTGTTGCCGGTCATCTGCATGGCGCGCTCCTTCCGTCGCTATCTCATACCTGACATACTGCGGCAACAAAGCCGCCGCAGGAAGACCCCGTAATCCTGCCGGTGCGACTGAACCTGTTCACTAATCGCGAGCTCGCCAATTCATTGGGGAGCGCGGCCCAAACTGTGATACTCATCGTCCGTTGTTACCTCGACCAGCTCATCGACGAGGTCGTGGCGCCGGGTGTTCGCGGACTCCTTGGCGGGGGCGCTGGGCCCTTCGGGTGTCGGTCGGCGGGGACGCATTGCCCATCCTGGCCGGCGCCTGATGGCCTGGCGTAGGCTGCGAACAGCAGCCAGCCGTGGCAGCAGGGGTGCGGCTCCGCTTTTCGTAAACGCTGGTTAAACAGGGCATTTCATTGAAGGCGTGCGCATGACGACCGTTAACACAACGTTGCCTCCGGCGCTGCAGCGGGCGCTGGGTCTGCTCGTCGATCCGCCCACCGAACCGGATGCGAGCAAGGGCTATCTCGACCTGCTGAGCGGTTCGGCAGCTGACGACGAGGGCCCGGCCAGGAACACGGGTCCGATCCAGGCGGTGTGGGCGTCCCCGATCGGGTCGATGCTCTACGACAACGCGCAGGCCATATCGCGCCGGTTCGTTTCCTTGTTGCAGCATCCGATCGAGTGGTTGAACATCCCACCGGGCGGCATCGCGTTGGACGTCGGCTCGGGTCCCGGGTCCGTCACCGCGTCACTCGCGCGCCGCGGGGCCGGACGGGCTGGCGCTGGGCGTCGACATCTCCGCGCCGATGCTGGCGCGCGCCGTACGCGCTGCAGCCCGACCGCAGGTCGGCTTCCTGCGTGCAGACGCCCAACGGCTGCCGCTGCGGGACCGGTCCGTCGACGCCGTGGTGTCGATCGCCGTCCTGCAGTTGATTCCTGACCCTGCGGCAGCACTATCCGAGATGGCGCGGGTACTGCGGCCTGGCGGCCGACTTGCGGTACTGGTGCCGATGGTCCGCCGTCTGCCGCAGCTATGGCTGAAGCTGCCCGACGGTGGGGCGTACGTGTTCGGCGAAGACGAAATTGCCGACATTCTGGAAGAGCATGGCTTCGCCAGCGTGCGGACCAAGACCATCGGCACGTTCCAGTGGGTGCGAGCCAAACGCGGCTGATCCGGCCGCGTGTCCTTCCTGGGCACTCGGCGTTGTCGAACTCATGCGCCGCCCGACATTGCCAGGCCGATGTACGGATCTACGCTGACTGCTGTCATTGAAAATGCCAACGGCGAGTGGTCGGCCGGGGACCGCCGTTGGCGGGGCCAGGGTAGTCGTCCGTTTAGGTCCTCACTTCGGCGGCGAAGGTTGCATACTGCGGAAGGTCCTCGTCACGCAGTCCTCGAGCAGGGCGTTGCGTGTAGGCCAGCCGTTGGTGGTGGCCAACAACGCATATAGGCCCGGCAGGAAACCACCGCAAATCGGCCGTAACCACGGGACGATCAGCCACAAGGGAGCTATAATCCGGCGTGTGATGACCCCGTCAGACTCCTGGGGGAACGAACGTGGGCAACTATCGCATCGGTTTCAGGTGCGAAATCAAGTACCCGGTCGCAGGCAGGCCCGACGGCTCAGCAAGCGCTTCGCCCGGGTCGGCGTCAACACTCCGCCAGAGCGACTCCGGCTGGTGCTGGCGGGTGGGGCGGTGGGAGCTGACGAGGTCACCGACGTCGCGTTTGCGTTCATCGCTACCCAGCTGCGACGTGAGCAACTGTCTGCGAAGGTCACGTGCCTGAAGCGCCGCTGTGCACGCTCGCTGATCTTTGTGGGCTTGGTTCTCGTCACGCTGAACTTTCTGTTCTGCATGGCCTACGCCTTGTTCAGCTTGACCCTTGAAGTTTCGCCGTTGTGAAGGTGGCGGCGGCGAGCTGAAGAATCTCCTCGCGTTCCGCGGCCAAGATGAACCCGGGCTGAATCGCCGAATCGAGCGCACCGGTGAAGCGCTCTAAATAATCCGCAACCCCGCCCGGGTAGAGCCCACGCACGGTGCCGCGAAGCCACTGGCTATCAGGTTGTCTCGCAGCGTAATAGCATCGTCGCGGGCCTCCGCAAAGATCCGTCTCGGTGATGATGGTGACGGGCGGGTCACGCAGGTCCGGGCGAAACCTCACCGCGTAGGACTCCGCGTTGTCCAGCACGTCGAATATCGATCCCGCCGGTGGCCGCGCGAACCATCGCCGCCCTGTTCACCGATCTCGCGATCGAAACACCGCTAGCCGCTTGATGATTCGGCGCATGCCAGTCACCCCGCATCGCCAACGAATTGTCGAAAGTTGACCCTCAAGCGGCTAGCGGTGCGGCGGGCCCGAATCGGGAATGCCCCAAGAAGCCGTCGTAGATCTGGTCCCGTGGGTCGACGGTCAGCGGCACGCGGCCATCGTAGCTGTGGCACAGTGACTTCTAGCGTGATTGTGATCATCGGCGCCGGCATATGTGGCCTCGCGACCGCCTATGAGCTGACGTGCCGCGGCGCGCAGGCTGTGGTGATCGAGCGCGGTGAGCCGTTCGCCGAGCAATCCGCAGGATTGGCACGGATCTTCCGCATCGCTCACCGGCGTCCGGAATTGTGCCGGCTCGCCATGTGCGCTCGCACCGGCTGGCAGCGTTGGGAGGCCGAATTCGGCGCGGGGCGGCTGCTCGGCTCTGAGGGCTTTATTGCGGTCGGCGCCCACAACGACATCGCCACGGCAATGACAGATGCCGGTGCGGTGTTCTCAAGCCTTGATCAGGCGGCCATCCCGGCGCGAATTCCCTTTCTGGCTGCGACCTATCCGCGCGGGATATTCGATCCGCTCGGTGGCAGCCTGCGGATCCGCCGTGCGCTGAGCGCCTTGGCACGGCGGGTCGAAATCCGCCGCGGCGAGGCCGTATCGGTTGACGATGATGGCGCGACGACCCTCGCCGACGGCACCGTCGTGCGAGGCGACCGCGTACTGATCTGCGCAGGTGTCCAAACGCCGGCATTGTTCGGCCCGCTCGACGTCGAGTTCGCCGCACACACTCGCTTCACCTATGCGGGAGCCGACGCGGTCGGCGCCGCGTGCCTGTCTGCGCCCGAAGGCTACGGGTTGCCCCTCGGCAGCACCGGCCGCTGGGCGTTCGGGCAAGATGTGCCGGACACCGCCACTGTCCGCAAGCTGTTCCCGTCGTTATCGCCTGTGGCCCAAGTGGATTGCGTTACCGTCCGTGCGCCGTGGCTCGATGACGGCGGCGATGGTTGGACGGTAGCGCGCCGGGGCCGCGTCGTCGCATTCGTCGGCGGTAACCTGATGAAGTTCGGGCCGCTGCTCGGCGAGCTGCTCGCAGAGGCTGTGCTCACCGACGAGCTGCCCCGCGACCTGACTCTGGGCTGATGCTCTCGCCCTCTTATGCCGCCACCTCTTTGCTTCGCCACACGCCGGCAACCGGTATCGGGCTGTTGCTCACCACGCTTAAGCCGCCGAGGCGACGCCAGGAGCGGATAGCGTTGCGGGTGACTTCCAGAATCCGGGCGGCACCGGCATCACCGTTCGCCAGCCTGTGTGCGCGCGGCGCATTGCCGGCTACCGCGTCTAAGGTGTCCCAGTCGTCGGTCTCAACAAGTGTGGTCGATTGGTAGGCGGAGCGGATGGCATACTAGTTCGGCGCCCTGAGACGTCTCACTGACCGGCCGAGCGGCGCGGACGGCGCTGTCCCACTGGGCAATCGGCGGCGTTTCGCCAGGGGCGAGCCGGCGATGAAGCTCGAGGCTGTCTCCGGGTGACAAGTAGCCATCAGGCCCGGCCAGCAGGTCGTTGCACAACTGGACGAATGACGCCAGCGGGCGCGCGGATGTGGCCGGGAAGTAGGTGATCTGCTCGTCGCCGTTGATGTATGAAATCGCGTTCATGGCGCACCCTTTGCCGGATCCCGGCTGGTGAGAGCCCCTGGCCGGTCGCAACGGGTGCGTGCGTCCTCCACGACCGCATATTGGTAGGGCAGCTCCTCGCGCTGGACCACCAGGGTCGCTGCGCCCGCGCGCTCGATGAGCTTGGCCTTACGCGAGGACGGCGAGGCGCCGATCCGGATGTTCCCGACCGAGTGTAGTCATACCAGATCGGGACAGTGGCCGGCGAACGGCCGTCAGAGGCGGCCCACGGACAGCGCACCATCGTGCTTGGCTGCGAGGAATTCGTCACGTTCAGTCTCACTGAAGGCTTTCATACGCGTCGAGGCGATGCCCGCCGCTGACTAGTGCGATGCCGTCGCAGCTTGCTCTGCTCCAGTAGAAAGAGATTCGCGAGCGTAGCTCAGGGCCGACGCGGCACTCTGGCTAGTGCGCTTCGTAGGATTCGGAGAAGATGGGACGGGGTGGCTGCGGTCGCCGTGGTCACAGGAAAGTGGGAGTCGAAATGGCTGACATCACCAGGCTGATTCTCGCCGAGCATGAATGGTTCCGCGAACAGTTCGCCAAGCTGGACGATCTGCAAGCGCAGACGCCAGCCGGCCATGCGGCACTCGAGCGGGTATGGCGTCCGCTCGGCGAGAAGCTCGACCTGCACGCCTACATCGAAGAAAAGATCTTTTACCCACAGCTACTCAAGCGCGGAGTCGACAATCCCGAAGGCGAAACGCTCGACGCTATCGGCGATCACAATGACATTCGCGGCGGCGTGCGTGCCGCGAACGCGGCCCCGATCGGCACCGACCCATGGTGGACGGCGGTAGGTCAAACCCGACAGGCCAACGACGATCACATGGGCGAAGAAGAACGGGAAGGGCTTTCGGACTTTCGCCGCCATGCCCCGATCGGCCTTCGTGAATCGCTCGGGCGCCAATACAGTGAGTTCATGGGCCAGCATCCCGGCACCAAGGGATTAGCGGTCACCGACCGCGATCCGCGGCGCTACGTTGAAGCTATCAAGAACCCCGCGACACCCAAACCGGCGGACTACTCGCTGCGCATCGGCAGCCTGAAAGGCCAACAGGGCTAGCTCGCCGCGTCGGCGGCGAACTAGCCGTTTGTCACCTCTTCAGCGACCGTCATGCGTGGCCGGAGCCGCAACCGACACCCGGCACACATCCGTTACCACCGGGCACCCCGCCTGGGCCCCAGAACTGGCCACCGGATCCGCAACCGACACCCGCGGCGCAGCCCTGCCCGCCCGGACCGCCATTAGGACCGCTGTTTTGGCCACCTGAGCCGCAGTTTCCGTTGGCGTCACAGCCCACCCCCGCCTGGGTCTTGCTTGAAGACGACGTGGGTGGGTGCCGCATCGGCCATTGCTGGAGCCGGCGCGAAAATTTCGGCTGCCGCCGCAGGCGTCACTGCAAGCGCCGCCGCGACAACGCCACCGGCCACCAGCGGTTTGATCACGTTGAATTTCGCTAACATGCGGGCGGTATACCCCCTTCCGCACATGTGGAAAACCTTCTCGACGAATGTCGCTGAGTTCCCACGACCGGACGTCGTCGCGATGGTGAGATGAACAACGTGACCTCACCAAGGACCGCACGGGCCTATGGTGATTGCTCCGCACAACGATGTCATTTCCGAGGGCGGGAAGTATGCGACCACGTCCGATCCGCGCGGTCGCGTGTTCGAAGCGCATCAGCATCGCAACAGTCTTCGATGAACGCCCGACTTCCCGGTGAAACAACGTCGTTAAGCGTCTGGTGCTCAGGTCAACTCGCTTGGCAACTGAGTTCATCGACGCTCGGCCGCGACTGCGTTGCAGCAGGTGCCACGCGTAGGCGGCTTCGGGACGAACCGTCGAATGATCACGGCGTGTTCGCGCGTCTACCAAGTATTCCCAAGTATTCCGCGATCAACGCAAAAGCATCCCGCCAATTCTCGGTCGCGCGGTCGGAAGGGCTACGGCGTTTCAGCCGGCTCCGCCCCGTCATCGAGGCTGACGATAAAGGCCAGCGTTGACGTCGGCATGCCGCGATGCACCTCGCCCACAACGGCCAGGGCGCGGCATCCACCATCGACGCAACGCCGGGACCACTCCATAGGCAGGTAACTGAAACCGGTCTAGCTGCCAGCTGCGTACGACTACGCCCGCGCATCGGGTGCTCCTCGACAACCAGCGGCAACCGGACATCGGAAAAATTCACGGGAACAGTACCGCCGGTACGCACACTCGGCCAGTGCCGTGGGTAGAGGTCAGTGAACAGTTGTTTCGTTTTGATGACTAGCGGCAGAACGCAGTCGATACGGGAGGAGTATGTGATGCCAGAAGTTAGCGTGCCGACTTTCCGCCCAGCGCAGTGGGTTGACAGGCTCAAATTTTTATCGACGGTAACAGTCTGGTGAGGTTCCAGAGCCGATTTCGCCTGGCCGATAGACACGAGATCGCCAGTGCGGCCACCACTATACCGATCAACACGATCACCGCTTGCCACAACCGGAAATCGATCCCGCCCAGGATGAGCTGGCGCAATCCGTTGACCCCGTACGTCATCGGGTCAAAGCGGTGAAATACCTGGAACGGCTTCGAAGTGGTTTCCACCGGATACATGCCGCCGGCGCTGACCAGCTGCAGCATGAGTAAGGCCATGATCAGGACGCGCCCAACCGCCGGGCCGACGAGCGCGTTGATCGCTTGCGTCGCCGCGACGAACGCAAAGGAGACCAGGATCATGAATCCCACCATCGCGCCCGGATGAGCGGCGTGCATACCGAGCGCGAACCGTACTACACCGTAAAGGATTATCGCCTGCATCATCCCGATCACCGCAGCGGGCAGGTAGCTGGACAGCGCCACGCGCAAGGCGATCACCTCTGCGGCGATAGCGCGGGTTTGCAAGGGCCGCAGCACCATCCACAGCACAAGTGCGCCGAAGAACAGGGCAAGGGTGAGGAAGAACGGCGCCATTCCGGTGCCGAAGTTGGGTGCGGCATTCTCATGGGTGGTTTCGAGGTTGACCGGGCCACCGATTGTGTCGGCGATCGCTTCCTTCTGCCGAGTCGTCCAATTGGGCACCTGCTTGGCGCCCTCAGCGAGTCTGGTCGCCAGCTCGGCCGATCCCGCCTTGAGTTGCGCGGTGCCCGATGCCAGCTGTTGCGCACCGTCGTCGAGTTTCGCGACACCGCTTGCCAACTCGGCGTTCCCGGCGGCGACTTGGTCGGCTCCGTTGCGCAGTTGGGTGAGTTTGTTCGTCAGCTCCTGTCCCTTGCGGCCGACTTGGTCGAGAGCCGATTTCAGCGGGCTCCCGGGTGCGCCCAGCGTCGAGGACATCGCGATTGCGGCGTTCTGCGCGTCGGTGAGCTGCTGGCGAATCTGCGGTGTGAACTGGTGCTGCCGAAGCTGATCTTGTATCCCGCGCAAAGCCGCCGCGGCGGTGCTTGCTACTGGATCTTGGCTTGCGGCGAGCTGATCGGTCACCGATGACAGGGTGTTGGCGGCGGCGTCTTGCGCCAGGGCGATGGCGTTGATCTGGTCGGCGGCCTGCTGCATCGCCATTGCGCCCTGGCGCAACCGTTCGGCGTTGCCGCCGACCGTCGAGAGCGCCTTGCTCACCGCGAGCAGCGGGTCGGTGGCCTCGTTAATACCGTCGGATAGCTGCTTGGCGGCGGCGGCAAGCTGCGCCGAGCCGGACCGGGCGGTGTGCAGACCCGTTGAAAGCTGACCGGCGCCGTCATCGACCCGCGCCGCTCCATCGGCGAGTTGTTTCGCGCCGTCGACGGCTTGCTTGATCCCCGCGCCCGACGAAACGACCACGGACAGCACCTGATTGACCGCCTGCCCGGATATCCGGCTCGATACGGCGTTGAGAACCTGGCTGATGGCGGTGCGGCCGATGCTTGACGAGATGTAATTGTTGGCGTCGTTGTACACCGCGATGAGGTTGGCTTGTCGCGGTTGCCCGGTCACCGGCGATGCGATCGCTGCGCTGAAGTCAGGCGGCAGCTCGAGCATGAAGTAATACTTGCCGTGATCGACTCCATTGCGAGCTTCTTCGGGGTTGACCACATGCCAGTCCAGGCTGCGGTCGGCTGTCAGGCTTTTGGCTATCTCGGAACCGGCGTTGATCTGCTGCCCGGAGACGGCGGCACCGCGGTCGGAGTTGACCAGCGCCACAGGCATGTTGTTCACACGGCCAAAGGGATCCCAGTATGCCCACAGGTACAGCGCGCCGTACACCAGCGGAAGCAGCATCAACACCACGATCGCCGCGCGGGTCATTCGGCTGCGGCCGAAACGCTTAATTTCCGAACCAAATACGAACCCGGCAAGCATCGTTAGTCCCTTCCCGTCACGGTGCGGTGATCGTGTATTTCATGGTCGGGGGCACCCACGCCGAGCGGGTTGGTCACCCCCACAACGACGGTGCGTTGCGTCGCGATCGCGCCGAGCCGCTCGACCGCAATCGCCCGCCGAGAGTTGTCGCGGACCTGCTCGAGGTCGCCGACCACCAGAATTGGGCGGTCGGAAAACAGCGCGAGAGTGATTCGCAGCAAAAACAGTTCCAGGTCGGACAAGTCCGCGATGTAGGACTCGGGCGACGGCGCGGGCACCTCGCCGAAGACTTCGCCCAGTTCGCTCTGACCGGACCGGACCGGCACCCGCGCGTACCACGGCGCCAGCCAGCTGCGCTGCTCGGCCAGCGCGGTCCGCACGCTCACCGACTCCTCCAGATCATCGATGTCGGCGAATGCCGCGATCGAGCAGTGCCGTCGGATCCCGCGCGGTTCGCAATCCCCTAGCACGGTCACCGTGCCATGGGTGGCCTTCAGCCGTCCGGCGAGTGTCAACAGTAGAGCCGTCTGCCCCGGTCCCCCGGGCATTTGAATGGCGTGGAACCCCTGGGTGAGTGCGAGGTCGATGTCCGAGAAAAGCGGTCCGTGCTCGCCGTCCACCCCCAGCCCGGTAGCGGTGATCAGCATCGGCGGCGCAGCAGCCTCCCGCTGGTCCTCTGCGTCCATGGGGTTCGCTCTTTTCGCCGGGGGTGGACGTTGCAAGTCCATTCGATCAAAACCCGCGGCGGCAATGCGAGCTAATAGCCGGCGCAGCCCTAACGCAGAGACGTCCGATGTGCCCGAGCGTTAGCTGAAATATGGCTTTCACCGATGCGGCCACCAATAGCCCGACGATGTTGCGTCAGTCACCGGGATTCGGCTCGCCGGGTGGCGGCGGAATCCGCTGCCAGCCATCCTTATCCGAAAAGGTCCAGCCGCACGGCACCCACTCGATGTGAAGATAACCGGAATCGCCGGACGTCCAGCACTTCGGCGCGTTCGGGTCAGGTGTCGGCGAGACGGGGTCGGCAAGGGCAACACCGCTGCCGCCGAGCAACAAAGCAGCCGCGACAGCCGCGACACCGATCAGCTTCGTACCCATCTTTCGATTGTTTTCAGGTGTGCGCTCGTCGTCAAATGAAGCGGTTAGGTGCCTGGCGAAGCAAAGAACTGAGTTCTGCGCCGGTAACCAACCATGATGAACGGGTGGCCACCGAAATCCGCGTTCTCGACGGTGGGGAAGACCTCACCGCCGCGGCTAATGTGTTCCGCGCCGCCATGGTCGGGTTGCCACCGCTGCTGAACCTGGCGCCCGGCCAGATCATCAAGCTGCTCGAGCCCGGCCGTACCGTCGGTGCATTCGTCGAGGGGCAACTCGTTGGCACCGCCGACGCTGTCACTAGCGGACTGACCCTGCCCGGTGGAGCGGTCGTGGGCCACGCCGCCGTGACCCATATCGGGGTGTTGCCGTCGTTTACCCGAAGGGGGATCGCCACCGATCTGATACGCCATCAGTTGCGCGACATCGCCGCGCGGGATGAGGTGGTAGCGACGTTGCGCGCTTCCGAGGCGCGCGAGCAGTTCGCGATGTACGGCCAGTTGCCTTCCTACCGGGCGATGTTGGACCGCGGAGGCTACGCCGGTCCGGAAGATGCCGCGCTGATTGGCGACGAGGCCACGGTGCGCGACCGGCTCGATGAGGTGCGCGCGGCGGGCGTCGACGAGTCCGTCGCGATTCCGCTCGATCCCTCACCCGAGGGCCGGGACCGGACGCGGGCACTGATCAGCTCGTTATAGTTCAAGCGGGGGTCAGGGATTCGGCCTTCTTGACCGACGCGGGCCATGGCGAGGGTACCGGTCGCTGCCGAACGACCTGTGGCCACCAGAACCACTTGCCAAGCAGCGCGGCAATGGACGGGGTCATCAGCGACCGGACGACAAGCGTGTCGAAGAGCAGGCCGAGGCCGATGGTGGTGCCGACCTGCCCGATGACGGTCAGCTCGCTGACGGCCATCGTCATCATCGTGAACGCGAACACCAGCCCAGCCGAAGTAACTACCGATCCGGTGCCGCCCATCGATCGGATGATCCCGGTGTTCAGGCCCGCGTGGATCTCCTCTTTGAACCGCGACACCAGTAGCAGGTTGTAGTCGGCGCCTACCGCGAGCAGGATGATCACCGACATCGCGAGCACCATCCAGTGCAGGTCGACGCCGATGAGGTGCTGCCAGATGAGCACCGAAAGTCCGAAAGACGCGCCCAGTGAAAGCACCACGGTGCCCACGATCACAGCCGATGCCACCACGCTTCGCGTGATGATCAGCATGATGATGAAAATCAGGCACAGCGAGGCGATTCCGGCGATCAACAGATCATAGTTGCTGCCGTCACGCATGTCCTTGAAGGTGGCCGCTGTTCCGCCGAGGTAGACCTTCGAGCCCTCCAGCGGCGTGCCCTTGAGCGCCTCGTAAGCCGCCTTCTTGATCGCGTCAATATGCGAAATACCTTCCGCGCTCATCGGATCGCCGTCGTGACTGATGATGAACCGGACAGCGTGGCCGTCGGGCGACAGGAAATTTTTCATGCCCTTCTTGAACTCCGCGTTGTCGAAGACCTCCGGTGGCAGGTAAAAGGAGTCGTCGTTCTTCGACGCGTCGAATGCCTTGCCCATGGCGCTTGAGTTCTTCTGCGCCTCGTCCTGCTGATCCTGCAAACCCTTTTGGGTCGAATACATGGTCAGCATCATCGTTTTCATGTTTTTCATGTTCGCGATCATCTCGGGCATCAGCGCCACCAGCTGCGGCATCAATTGGTCGAGGCGATCCATGACGGGCAGCAGGCTCTCGATGTCATCGGTCATCGTGTCGATGCCGTCGAGGCCGTCGAAGACGGACCGCAGACTCCAGCACACCGGGATATCGAAGCAGTGCTTTTCCCAGTAGAAGTAGCTGCGGATGGGTCGAAAGAAGTCCTCGAAATCGGCCATATGATCGCGTAATTCGGCGACATCGATGGTCATGTCGTGCATCTTTTTGACCATCTCATGCATGTTGTCGGACATCTGTTGGGTCAGGCTCTGCATCTTGACCATGCTGTTGATGGTTATCTGCATCTCGTCGGCCTGCTTGAGCATGTCTGCCATCTGATCCTGCTGGTATTTCTGGTTCATCTGCTGGCTGACGCCCTGCATGCCGATCTGGAACGGGATCGAGGTGTGCTCGATCGTCGTGCCCTGCGGCCGGGTGATGGCCTGCACGCGGCCGACACCGGGCACCCGGAAGATCGCCTTGGCGACCTTGTCGATGACCAGGAAGTCCGCGGAATTGCGCAGATCGTGGTCGCTTTCGATCATCAGCAGCTCGGGGTTCATCCGCGCTTGCGAGAAATGCCGATCCGCAGCGGCGTAGCCTGCGTTCGCCGGCAGATCGGCGGGCAGGTACTTGCGGTCGTTGTAATTCGTCCGGTACCCGGGCAGGGTCAATAGACCGACGAGCGCCACCGCGATGGTCATGATCAAGACCGGGCCGGGCCATCGGACAACCAGAGCGCCGATCTTGCGCCAACCGCGAATGCGCTGTGTTCGCCGCGGCTCGAGCACCTGACGAAATCGCGTTGCCGCCGAAATCACCGCAGGACCTAGCGTCAGTGCCGCCGCGACCACGACCACCATGCCGATGGCCAGCGGGATACCCAGCGTCTGGAAGTAGGGCAGGTTGGTGAAGTGCAGGCAGAACGTCGCGCCGGCGATGGTCATGCCCGACCCGAGCACGACGTGCGCGGTGCCGCCGAACATGGTGTAGTAGGCGTCTTCTCGCGATTCGCCCACGGACCGGGCTTCCTGATATCGGCCGATCAAAAAGATCGCGTAGTCGGTGGCCGCCGCGATCGCCAACGTGACCAACAGGTTGGTGGCGAACGTGGAGAGCCCGATGATGTTGTGGTAGCCGAGGAAGGCGACCGTGCCGCGGGCGGCCGCAAGCTCGAACATCACCATCAGCAACGTCAGCAACATGGTGACGATCGACCGGTAGACCAGTAGCAGCATCGAGATGATCACCAGGAACGTCACGGTGGTGATCACCCGCAGGCTGCGGTCGCCGGCGATGTGCTGATCGGCCGACAGTGCCGCGGGTCCGGTGACGTAGGCCGTGACCCCGTTGGGCCTCGGCACGCTTTTGACGATCTGCTGGACGGCCTCGACCGATTCGTTGGCCAGCGCTTCGCCCTGGTTACCAGCAAGATAGACTTGGACGTAGGCTGCCTTGGCGTCGTTGCTTTGGACCCCCGCCCCGCTTAGCGGATCGCTCCACATGTCCTGCACGTGTTCGACGTGTTTGGTGTCGGCGTCGAGCTTTTTGACGATCTGGTCGTAGTAGGCGTGAGCGTCTTTGCCGAGGGGGTTCTGGCCCTCCAGCACGATCATCACCGAGCTGTTCGACTTGTACTCGTTGAACACCGCGCCCATGTGCTTGGTCGCGATCACCGATTGCGCGTCGTCGGGGCTCATCGAGACCGAGCGCATCTGCCCGACGATGTCCAGCTGCGGGACGACGGTGTTGAGGACCGCGATGGTCGCGATCCAGCCGAGGATGACCGGTATGGCGAACCGGCGGATGAACCGCGGGATCGCCGGCCGCACCGCGTGTTCGGCAATAGGGGGGGTCTCGGTGCGGGCGTCGTCGATGCTTGCGCTCATGCGGATTTCACCAAGCAAAAGGTCAGGGCATGCACGCCGTTGGATATTTTCTCCGCCTTGACTTCGTCGTCGATGGTGATGCGGCAACCGAGGTAGTCACCGTCACTTTGTGCCGAGAGGTTCGGGAAGACCGAGGGGGCGGTTGTGCGCAGCACCAGCGTCCAGGGCAGGGGGGCGTCGTCGATCCGCATGGGGTCGGCGGACAGATTCAGATAGTTGACGTTGGCGTGGCTTGCCGAGCCCCAAATCTCGTACTTGACGACCTTCGGCTTGAACGGTTTGGAATCGTCCATCCGTGCCCTGCTCAGCGGACGGCCGTTCTCGGCGCCAAAAAACGACTTGACCCGGGCCACCGTGAAGCCACCGACCACGACGACCGCCACGATCAGCAGCGGCAACCAGCCGTTGCGGACAACCTTCGAGATCGGCACGTCCGGAGCATCCTTCCTGGTCAGGCAACAGCGAAGTGAGCGGCTCTAGCGGATTAAGTTGCCCCACAACCGGTCTGGATGTCTGCTGTGGCGCCTCTGGCGCCGACGCGCCCCGTACAGCGCAAGCGTCGCCGGCGCCCGCAGTTAGACATACTACATACTGTGCATATTTTGCAGAATGCGCAACTATTAGCTAGGCGTTTCAGATCACGTCGTGAAGATGCTGTTGACCAACGCAGCAGCGCGCTCGACGTACGGCATCGGTGTGTCATCCGGGTCTTTCGGCTTGCCCTTGGTCCAGCTCTCGATCCCCGACCGGATGGCCGTCAGGGCCAGCGCGGAAATCAATCGGGCGATCTCATTGTCAGGCCGCATTTTCTGGCGGCGGACGACGATCGCAGTCAGGTGGTTTTGAAATCGCTCCAACTCGGCGAGGAATGCCGACAACACCGCAGGGTGTGTTTTAGCGAGTTCCAGCATGGTTTCTGCCTGCTCGCGCGCTGGGGGCATGTCGCGGAGATGGTGCGCGGCCAAAGTGATCAACTCGGCCAGGACGGTCGAATAAGGAGCAGGTCCGGCTGCGACAAAATCGGCGACCAGTTCCGGGGGTATGTCGGAGGGTCCGTAGGCGATCGCCGACTCTTTGTTCGCGAAGTAATTGAAGAACGTGCGCGAAGAAATACCGGCCTCGGCGCAGATCTCGTCGATGGTCGCCTTGTCGATGCCGCGCTCGCGCGCTAGGCGCACCGCGGCATCGCGGATGTCCGCGCTGGTCTGTCGGCGACGTCGCTCGCGCAGACCCATCTGAATGCCCACAGGCCTATCGTTGCACGGACTGCAAACATTGCAGCCCAATGGCGTGTTTAAGCCACGCGCGGAGCTGGGTTATCGATCACCGAGTATTCGGTGGCGTCGCCGCAGATGACCCGGCTCTGCTCGCCGTGAACGCTCACCGGAATGTCGCCGGCGAGCGTAATCCGATGCATCCGGCGGGGCTGCTTTCCGTAGTCGGAGACGGCGTAGTGCTGGGTCGCACGGTTGTCCCACATTGCCACGTCGCCGAGCTCCCAGTTCCATCGAATCGTGTTCTCTAGCCGGGTAATACGGTCTTGAAAGATTCGGAACAGGGCCCGCGACTCGCTGCCGGTTACGCCCAGAATGTGCTTGACGAAGTTGCCGAGGAGCAGGGATCGTTCGCTGGTCTCGGGATGCACCCGCACCACCGGATGGTGCGTTTCGAAATGTGTCGAATGAAATTCGTTGGCGTACTTCGACACCGCATCGGGGTTCGCCTGTAACGCAGCCAGCTTAGCCGGATCGATTTGGGCGTAGTCAAACTCGTTGTTGTGCATTGCCCACAGGTTGTCGGCGAGCTGTCGCAGCGGCTGCGGCAACTGCTGATAGGCAGCCACCGTCGATGCCCAGGTGGTCGTGCCGCCGTAGGAAGGCAACTCGACGGCTCGCAGGATCGAGGCTTTCGGCACCCGGTCGACAAACGTGACGTCGGTGTGCCACTGGTTGGCGCCGCCCCCCTCGAAGGATTCCAATCGCATGACCCGGCTGCCTTCGAACCTCAGCGTGGGATGCGGCGTCGTGGGAACGCCCAGGCTCTCGGCAAAGGCGAAATGTGATTCGTCGTCGAGGTGATGCTGACCGCGAAAAAACAGCACCTTGTGCTGCCCCAGCGCCCTATTAATCGCGGCCGCGGTTTCGGCGTCGAGCTCGCCAAGCCGCACGCCGTCGACGCGCGCGCCGATGTTCTCGCTCAGCTTCACCACACGCAGATCACTACTCATGGCCGTCCCTTCGAATCTTCATACTGTAGCCGCCTGTCTACACAGCGGCTCGTCCGCTACTGTACACAGATGGCTACATCGGGGGCAAGAGTTGCCGACTATAAACCGCTTGGCAAAGAAGAAGTTGTCGCCGCCGTGCTGGCAGCGGCCAGCGAGCTGTTCGCCGAGAAAGGCCCGGCCGCGACATCGATTCGTGAGGTTGCCGCGCGGGCCGGGGTGAACCACGGGCTGCTGCATCGCCACTTCGGGAGCAAACGCCAACTGCTGGCGGCGACGCTGCAGCATCTCGCCGATTCGGGAGCTAAGCTGCGCGAGTCCGGGGCACCCGCGGACAAACTCGAGGCCGCACACGAACTTCAGGCGCGAGTCATGGTGCGTTCGACGCTCGACGGATTTCCCATTGAAGAACTTCAGAAGCGCTTCCCCGGCATGGAACGGTTCCTCACGCAGGTGCGCTTCAAGGTCAGTGACGACCGACAGGCACGGTTGTTGGCCGCCCATGCGATGGCGCTTCAATTCGGGTGGGGACTGATGGCGCCAACGCTGCGGGCCGCGTTTGGCCTGAACAGCCTCAGTGACGCCGAGATCCGCGCGGCGGTTGCCGAGCAAATCTCGAAAACTATTGGAGGGTAGTGACTGACCGAATTGGTGAGCGAGCGCTACGGTCGGTGCAGAGATGACGGCGGTGTCTATGGCAGGGCAAATCCCATTGGTCGACTATTTGGTGCTCGACGACGGTGATCCCCACCTGGTCGCGCAGCAGTGCGCCAGCTGCGGGGCCCGGTTCTTCGACCGGCGCAACGCGTGCGCCGGCTAGCCTGCTCGCGAAAGTGCAACTAGCGACACGATTCTCGAGTAGCGCCGTCGTTAACGGCACTTTCGCGAGCAGGCTCAGTCCATCAAGAAGTCGGCGACGATAGCGGCCATATCGTCGATGGCATTGCGCGGTATGACCTCGAATCCGTGCGTGCTCAGCGTGGGCAGGCAGAGCAGCGCGGCGCGCGGGGCCAGCCCGCTGGCCTTGGAATGCGAGGCGTCGGACATGAATGCACCGAGAGTCGCCGCCTGCGGCGCCAGCCCGCGAGCGCTGGCGATCTGCATCAGCCGGTCGGCGACGTCCTTGTCGTACGCGCATAGCGCATCGCTGTAGCCGACGATGGGACCGCCGGTGACGGTGGTCGCGTACTCCCGCTCGGTGGGCCCGACGTCCAGGGCCAGCGTCAGGGTGCCCGGCAAGCTCGCACTTGCATAGGAGCCGCCGATCCCGCCGACCTCTTCGTTGGTGGTGAACACCAGGTAGACGTCATCGGTGGGTCGCTGCCCGCGCTCATGCAGTAATCGGGCCGCGCACAGCAAGGCCGTCACCGCGGCGCGGTCGTCGAGAAAATAGGCGCCGAGGTAATTTCCGAACTCGACCAGATCTCGCTTGCTGCGGTCGACACATACCCGCGTGCCGGCATGCACGCCCGCAGCGGCCAAGTCTTCGGGGGTCCGTCCGGTGAAGACGTAGACGTGCTGCCAGTCCAGCGCGCGATCGCCCTGATCGGGTTTCGTTTCCCAGATCCGCGGACTCTCGTGCGTGGTGTGCTCGGAGCCGAGAGTGAGCACCGCGGTGAGTGTCTGGTGCTCGCCGAGGACGGCGACGGGACCGAGCCCGAAGTTGCCCGGGTACATGATTCCGAGCTGCGTCAGGTGCAGCGTGCCGTCGGATTCGACCCGCTTGACCAGCATCGTCAGTTCGTCCATGTGCGCCGTGACGCGCGTCGCGGCACTGGGCCCGAACGTGAGGCGGTGGCGGTGCTCATGCACCCCGGTCTCGTGGCTGGAAGCGCTGGTAGCGCCGATATAGCCGATCAAATTTCCGGCATCGTCGGTCCACATGTCGTCGACGAGGGGTTGCAGTTCGCGGGCGCACACGACCCGTACCGCCTCTTCCTGGCCACACGGTCCGTAGGTCCACAACAGCTCTTGGAGTAGGTCGTCAGTTGGGGTGCGATCACGCGGCGCCATGGGATGTCCTTACCCGTGTTGTGTTGGGGATCCCCGTAAATGTGGATCCAATTGTTTGTTTTTCTACCGTTGTTTGGCCTGGTTCTCGTACCGCTTGAGGGCGGTGGACCGTAGTCGGGGTCAAGGTGGAGCGCCCGCAGCGCACAGGACGAACGACCTTGAGGCGACCAGGATCCGCCGCATACTCGGCCAGCGAGAAAACAGGCAAAGACGCTATGGTTCAAGTCATTTGCTACCTCCCGTGCGGAAACGTGGGTCCGTGGACACTCGGCCCGGCGACATGATGATCGACGGGGTGCCCGGCGTGCGGGTCACTGAAGGGTGCGGCCGCTCAATCTTTCCGAGAAGTCCACCCAACGGCGGCACGCCCACGCCCGCGGCCGCCAGCTCCTCGACGACATACCCCCGCCCAGTGCAGCCCCCCAGCGTGAAATCGCCATCCCCGTCCGGGCAATGCTCGGCCAGCCGCCGCAACGTGGCCCCCGTTGCCGGACGAATCTGGCCCCAATGCACCAATCCGTCGTCATCGACGTAATCGAAGGTGATCTGCTTTCGGTGCACGTCCAAACCGCCTACGATCGTCACCGGGACCTCCTCGATTCGAGCTCCTGAAACTATTTACCGACGCCCATATCATCGAGCGCCTGTGCCGAGGGGGTCCCCATCACATGTCATCTTTCATTAATGCCACCGTATCGCCGGCGAGCGCAGCGATTTGCGGGCCGTCGCCACGTGGTAGCCGCATGGGGTATCGCTGCGCGATGCGAGGGGCGGGGCACGTCAGCCGTGCTTCGAGGCGGCTCAGTCGAGGAAAGCAGGAAGGACTGCAGTGAACGAAGAGCAACGCAACGTGATGGCATCAGGGGCCCGCTTCATTGCGGCGTTAGATCAAAGTGGTGGGAGCACCCCGAAAGCTCTGAAGCTGTACGGGATTTCAGAGCAGGAGTACCACAACGACGAGCAAATGTTCGATCTTATTCACCAGATGCGGGAGCGCCTCATGTCGAGTCCGAGCTTCACCGGCGACAAAATCGTGGCGACCATATCTTTTCGAGCAGACGATGGACCGCGCGATCAACGGCGATGACATCGCGACGTTCCTGCGGAAACAGAAGCACATCGTGCCGTTTGTGAAGGTCGATCAGGGCCTCGCCGACGCCGAGAACGGCGTGCAGCTGATGAAACCGATGACCAAGCTCGACTCCCTACTGGAGCGGGCCGTCGCCAAGGGGGTATTCGGCACCAAGATGCGCTCATTCATCCAGCAGCCGAACGAGGGCGGAATCAAGGCCATCGCCGACCAGCAGTTCGACTATGCGCACAGGATCTCCCAGCGCGGCCTCATGCCGATCATCGAGCCCGAAGTAAGCATCAAGTGCCCCGACAAGCCCGACGCGGACAGCCTGTTGGTGGCAGCGCTCAGGGCGAAGCTTGACGAGCTCGACGACGGGCAGGTGATGCTCAAGCTGACGTTGCCCGACGAGAACGACCTGTACGCGCCGCTGATCGAGCATCCCCGCGTGCTGAGGGTGGTCGCCTTGTCCGGCGGCTACAGCCTCGCCGAAAGTTGCACGATCTTGGCTCGCTGTCACCACCTCATCGCGAGCTTCTCGCGAGCGTTGACCGAGGGGCTGACCGTCGATCAGACCGATGCGGAATTCGACGAGAAGCTCAAGTCGAATATTGATGAGATCTACACCGCGTCGATGACATAGCCGGTTCTGCACAGCGGATGCAACCCCGCCGAAAGCGCCGAAAACGCCGTCGGCCTGCCACCGCTGGACAGGCCTGTTGCCCGCCGACGCGGTGCTTGTGCGATCGCCAGAAAACCATAGTTAACGCGGCCGCCCGATGGGTTAGCCTGAAGCCACGTTGGGCAGCGGAGCGAAGGAGCGAAATGGTGGAGTCGGGTTTGTGGGGCCTGCTGACGATAATTACTTTCGCCTTCATCATGATGTCGGCCGCTGTTGCCTCGCGCTACGTGGCGCGGTTGCGCAACCGAGCGTCTCTCCCGATCAGTGAGGAGGTTGGCAGCGCATTTGCGATCATCAAGAAAGTGCGCAAGCGTCAACCCCTGTCGCACGATGAGTTGGTTTACGCCAAGCAAATTGTCGCCGATCGCAGCTCTCCGATGGCGTTCTGCATCCCCGGTACTTTGTTCCTGCTGGGATGTTTTTATGTGCTTGGCAGCCTTTACCATTTGCATGGGGCGACGCCGTCCGAGCGGACATTCCTCGGCGTCATCCCGATGCTGACCTCCGCCAACCTGGCCCTTCGGCTTGTCGGCAGCGCAAGGCTGAAAAGGGTTCTGCAGAAAGCCTATTGAGGCAAGGACGGTCCGGGTGGTTTCGCTGAATTCCGGTGGATTGGACCGTGTCGCGTCCGCACTGCCGAGAGCCCCGGTGACTGATAACGTCCGCACACCTGGTGTTAGCCGCTTTGGTGCGGGCTGGTATTCTTTCCCGTTATATCTCAAGCTGATTGATATATAACCCGGGGTCATGCCCGCCACCGGCGAGACGCGATGCCCGAGAACGGATTCGAAGAAGGTGGTCGAGTGAGCCCTCGTTCAGTCGGCAGGACTTTCTTGTCGCGAGCCTGGATGCCGCTGGTCACCGTGGTCGTGGTCGGGGTGGGTCTGGTGTGCATGTCGAAGGTGCACCAGCTCTCCGCTCCCCCACCCGTCATCACCGTCAATGGTCCTCAGGCACCTGAGGAGTTCAATCCCAAGCACCTCACCTACGATGTGTTCGGCGCCGCAGGGGCCGGCGGGAAGCTCGTCTACATCGACATCGACGGCCATCCGCATCAGGTCGATGTCACAACGTTGCCGTGGTCCCACACGGAGACGACTACGCTCACGGTGGTTTCCGGCAGCGTCTCGGTGCACGTTCACGGCGGACAGGTGGGCTGCCGGATATTGGTGGATGGCGTTGTCCGCGATGCACATTCGACTAGCCATCAGGACGCGGACGTCGAGTGCAGAGTGAAGTCCGCATGAGCGAGCATCGGGCGGAGCAGCTCAAACGGCCCTTCATCCCCAGAATGGTCCGTGTCCTCGCGATACCGATCATCGTCTTCTGGGGCCTACTCGCCGTGACGACGAACGCCTTCATTCCCAAGGTGGAGGACGTCGCACAAGAACTGGCTGGACCGATGGTGCCGCACTACGCGCCCTCACAGCGTTCGATGTTGGCTATCGGCGCGAAGTTCCACGAGTCCAACTCAACCAGCCTGACGATGATCGTGTTCGAGGCAAACCGCCCGCTGGTCATTGCGGACCACCAGTACTACGACAGTCTGATGCGCCGGCTCGAGCACGACACCCAGCACGTGCAATACGTGATGGATCTGTGGGGCAAACCGTTCACCGCAGCCGGGGCGCAAAGCCTAGATGGCCGATCCGCTTATGTGCTGCTGCGTCTCGCCGGGGACATCGGCCAGATTCAAGCCAACCAGTCGGTGGACGCCGTCCGCGATATCGTCGCCAAGGACACCCCGCCGCCCGGGCTCAAGGTCTACGTCAGCGGCGCGGCTCCGCTCGCCTCCGACACCCTCGCCATTGCCAACTCCAGCCTGAACAACGTCACGATCGTCACGATCGTCCTCATTATCGTGATGCTGCTGGTCGTCTACCGCCGTCCGTCCACCTTGTTGGTGCCCTTGCTCGGCGTCCTGATCGAGATGCTGGCCGCCAGAGGGATTGTCGCGACCCTCGGGCATCTCGGGTACATCGAGCTTTCCTCCTTCGCCGTGAACATCGTCATCGCGCTGACTCTGGGAGCGGGAACGGATTACGGCATCTTCTTGATGGGCCGCTATCACGAAGCCCGGCAGGCCGGCGAAAGCCGTGAGGATGCCTTCTACACCGCCTACCGGGGGATAGCGCCCATCGTCATCGGCTCGGGCCTGACGATCGCCGGGGCGTGCTACTGCTTGACTTTCGCGCGGCTCAATTACTTCCACACCATGGGGCCGGCCGTTGCCATCAGCATGCTGTTCACCATCGCCGCAGCGATGACGCTGGGCCCGGCCATGTTGACCGTGGGCAGCCTGTTCGGGATGTTCGAGCCGCGACAGGCTGCGAAGGCGCATCTATACCGGCGGATCGGCGCGAGCGTGGTGCGCTGGCCGGTGCCGATCCTGGCGGCCAGTTCGGCGGTCGTGATGATCGGGGGGATCTTCGTGCCGACCTACCGGCAAAACTACGACGATCGTCAATACCAACCGCGCGACGCCCCGGCCAATCTGGGTTTCGCCGCCGCCGACCGGCACTTCGCCAAGAGCAAACTGTTCTCCGAGATGCTGATGGTCGAAACCGACCACGACATGCGCAACTCGGCTGATTTCATCACACTGGACCGGGTCGCCAAAGCTCTCATCCGCCTGCACGGCGTGGCGATGGTGCAAAGCATTACCAGGCCCCTGGGCCATGCGCTCGAGCATGCCAGCATTCCCTACTTGTTCACCACATTGGGCAGCGGCAACGGTCAACAGCTCCCGTTCAATAACGAACAGAACTCCAACACTGACCAGCAGGCCGATATCGAGGCGCATTCTGTCGCAGTCTTGCGCAAAGAGATCGGCTTTTTCCAAAAGGTCTCCGATGAGCTGCATAAGACGGCCCTCACCGTTGAAGATCTGCAAAGGGTAAGCGAAGATATCAACGACGACGTCTCAAACCTCGACGACTTCTTTCGCCCGATCAAAAGCTATTTTTATTGGGAGAAACACTGTTTCGACATACCTATTTGCTGGACGTTCAGGTCAGTATTCGCCACGATCGACCAGATCGACAAATTGGCCGAGGACATCAAGTACGCCAGAATCTCTCTCGACGAGATCGACAAGACCTTCCCGCAGATCATCGCGCAGTTGAAAGCCACGGCCGACGACACCGAAGCCCTGCGGGCGAAGTTGGTCAACTCCTATGGTTCCGCGGACCTCCAGTCCATCCAGACCGACCAGACGTTCGACGACCAGATCAACGTCGGCAACGACTTCGACAAGTCCCGCAGCGATGACTACTTCTACATCCCGCACGAGGGTTTCGACAACGAGGACGTCAAGACCGGCGAGAAACTGATGATGTCGCCGGACGGCAAGGCGGCCCGCTTCATCGTCACTCACGAGGGTGACGCGATGGGGCCCGAAGGTGTGGAACACGTCGAGATGTTCCCCGACGCAATAAAGACGATCTTGAAAGAGACCTCGTTGGCCGGCGCGCGGATCTATATCGGCGGCTCGGGGTCCAACGACCAGGACATCAAGGAGTACGCCACCTCTGATTTGCTCATCGCGGCGATCGCCGCCTTCATGCTGATCTTTTTGATCATGATGTTCATCACCCGAAGTCTGGTGGCGGCCTTAGTCATTCCCGGCACCGTGGCCTTCTCCTATACCGGGGCGTTCGGACTGTCCATCCTGGTCTGGCAGCATCTGATCGGGCTGCACCTGCACTGGCTGGTGTTGCCGCTGACGTTCATCATCCTGGTGGCGGTCGGGTCGGACTACAACCTGCTGCTGATCAACCGGATCAAAGAAGAGATTCACGCCGGGCTGCACACCGGTCTGATCCGCGCGCTGGGAAGCACGGGCGGTGTGGTGACGTCGGCTGGTTTGGTGTTCGCGTTCACCATGTTGGCAATGCTGACAAGCGATCTCAGAACGATCGGACAGGTGGGTTCCACTGTCTGCATCGGCCTGCTTCTCGACACGCTGATCGTGCGTTCGTTCGTCGTGCCATGCATCCTCAGGATCCTGGGACCCTGGTTCTGGTGGCCCACGCTGGTGCGTTCCCGTCCGCTACCGCAGCGATAACAGGCGTTACAGGTCGACGACACGACATTCCTGGGCGCGAACCGCGTGCGATCGAAACGGCTCAGGCCGCCGGCTACGTTGATGCGCGGTGGGAACCGATGGAGCTGCTGAGCATGCTGTTCGGGATTGGCATGGCGTGGGCGCGCTGGCCGCGTCAGGACGACATCGCCGACGACACCGCCGTCGTCACGGCCCGGTGTTCGGCGGCCATCGAGACTGCCGCGCGAATCGTCACACCTCGCGACGGTGCTTCATCGACAACACGCTAATCACCCGCGGTACACCCTTCACCCGCGTCTCCCTGTGTGTTCGCGCACGTATGCATCGCAACACGGCCGCCCCGCATTTTCTGTCCGCGCGGGGCCGCGAGGTTCGGATAGCGCAAGTGCTTTCCGGTTCAGACCGATGTATCCCTGTAACCAGAACGTGGCCGGGGCGTACTGGTTGCTCGGCTACTTTACGACTCGGCTGATGTAGTGCCTCCTTGCGCGTGAATGTTTACGTCGCGCCCGGAGGCGACCGAACCTAACACGAAGCACGGGAGTTCGATGGATTTCGAGGGCAGACATACCCGGGACCTCATAACACTGGCTCGGCGGGCACTGCAGGGTGACAACGTCGACAAGGGCATGCTTTGCATGGCTGCGATCAGGGTGATCGACGACCCTCCGCGAGATGGCATCTTGCGCAGTCTGTCCGACCACGTATGTCAGGCGGTTTTTGACTGGGCTTGCTTCGATGGCTCCGATGCACGACTTGAGGGTGTCGTCGAAAGCTATAAGGCTGCTGCCAGTGCCTTACGCGTCGAGCATCGGCTTAATATGCTGCGGCATTAGGGGTTTCCCAAGTGCCGTAGCGAAGCGGACCGCTGGCCGAAGCTGGAACGGCAGCGCGCGCACGCGGATAGCTCACGAAACATCTTGTGAGCAAAGGATTACGCTGGCTTCGTCCTCCGGGTCGGTGAAGGTGCCGAGACGGTGAGTACCTTCTCGACGGTGCGCGGGACGTTTTCGACGGCCGCTGGGCCGCCAAGAGCTAACCGCATCAGATAGCCTGGCAGCACACACAACATCAGATCAGCCAGAGATGTCCGGTCGAGTGGACCGTGGTCATCGCGTGATGGCGTTTTCGTGTCCACCGTGCTTTCGGCTCCGGTGTGCGCGTCGGCGCTCAACGTGGCGAGGGCATTGGCGGTGGCCTCGTGCGAGTGCGCGACCAGGGTGGGGTCGCGCTGGCAACGATGGGCAGGAGATGACGTCCGATGAGTAGTGTGGAAGTGACTCCGGAACTTTCGGCCGGTTCGTGGAAACCCCGGTCGAGGAAATGACGCCGGAGATGAAGCAGGCCTACGAATTCACCCGCGGGCTGCGAGGACTGGTGCCCGGCCCACACAAAATCTGGCTGGCCAACCCGTCGTTATCCACGACTATCGTGCCGACCGGCGCCTACTTCCAGACCAAGTCGACTCTGAGCAAGGCCGAGATCGAAATTGCCACCCCTTTGGTCACCGCGCGATGGCGCAGCGCCTACGAACGCCACCTACGAGCACGAGATCGTCGCCGAGCGCGGCGGCCACCTCGACCCACAGCAGGTCGAAGCGCTCATCGCGGGGCAGCCGACGTCATTCGACAGCCCCCGAGAGCAGGTGGTCTACGAGTTGGCGTCAGCGTTGACCACGCCGCGGGTGGTACCGACCGGACTCTACCGGCGCGCCAGGGACCTGCTGGGCGACGCGGGCATCGTCGGCGTCGCGGTGCGGCTCGGCTGGTTCACCATGGTGTGCATGACGCTGGGCGCCTTCGACGTGCCCGCCAACGCCGAGGGACTGGACCAGTGAGCGGCGCCGCAGAGGGTCTCGGCGGTCGGCTGGACTTGGCCGATCGGGCCGCCCTCGACGACGCCGCGTAGGGGTTGTTCGACGACATCGCGGCCACCGCCGTGGCGTGGGCAAACGGGATTTCTCGCAGCCGGTGATCGACGACCTGGTCGCCGGCGCCGAGCCCGAGGCGTTGACCGACCACCAAAGGACCGCCCACCGCCTGGCACGGGCGCTATCCACCGCCCACCGCGTCGACGGCGCGCTTTATGACCAAACGGTGCAATGGTTCGTCGCCGCGGGTGTTTTCGACACCACCGTGCTGGCCGGCATCTATCACACCGTCTGCGGCATCCTCAACGCCTTCACGATTCCCGCCCCCGATCAGCACCAGCATTGACCGTTCGCGCCGCCCCCGGTGCCATTTCATCGAGAGGACCATGTCTCTTCCACCGCTACCGACGGTGACACTCACCCCTGTGGCTTACTTCCCCAAAAACTACTTCCTGGAGAACCTCGCAGTGCGCGCCGACGGCGCGCTGCTGATCACTGCAGTCTTGCGGCGCGAGCTGTGGTGGGTGCCCCGGCCGCAGCCCGGCACACTCGTCGAGCCCGTCCTGGTGCACACCTTCGATCACCCGGTCACCGGGATCGTCGAGGCCGCACCCGGTGTCTTCGTCATCAACCTCACCGAGGCCTACACCATCGGCGAATCACACCTGGCGAGAGTCGATCTCACCGACTGGGCACCACGCCAGCCGGTGACACCAGAGATCATCTGCACCTTCGACGAACGCGCCCGCGGACTCAACGGCAGCAGGCCGCCCGACGCGACGCGACTGGCCGCGCTGCGAACGGCCTTCTGCCCCCGGCCACGACGCGTCGGTCTGGCTGACCGGCTGGTATCCCGAAACGCCGGCGATGCGGGTGGACTGCGCGCAACGCACCGACGTCACAGGCTACTGGGGCGCCGGCGTTCGAGATCACCGCCGCGCTGGACCCCTTTCATCAGCGGGCCGAATGGGGCGATCTGCACGCCAGCTATGGCGACCGCGTCACCACCAAGGTCATCGAGGACGCCAGCCACGCCCTGTTCCCTGAGCAGCCCGGCGCGCCGTTGCCGCCGCAGTCATCGACTACCTGCGCGGCGTCGACCGGTCCGCCTCAGATTGCCGTTGAGCCAAGCCATGACGTCCCCCGTCTGTCTACCGCCGTCGGCGGATCCAGCACCGGTGATCGATGACATCTTCGGATTCGCAGACGACCGAAAGGTGTTCCGAGCGACTACGCGAAGGAAAGCACCCTGGCAAAGTGGCGCAGTTCGGGTTTCAGTTGAGCAATGCGGCCGCTGCGTGCAGAGAGCGCTGCGATCGTCGGCCGATAAGGAATCCAACAACTGGATGGCCACGGTGTCCAGCTTGACGTTGCTGCGCTGGGACCGTTCGGTCAGTACCGCGAATGCCTCCTCGGCGCCGCAGCCGGTTTGGGCGCGAATCGCTCCCAAACAGCTCATGCTCAGCGCCCTCCTCTGGAGCGGCAACGATCAATGGCACCGACAAACTGGCCTCGATCCCCACCTAGCGGGGGCTGAGCGGCGCCTCAAACCTGCATGCGAGATGCTTTGACCTATGGAGCATTTCCGCCGCGGTGACCTGACCTTTGATGTGCGCGATGCCGGACCGCCCGACGGACCTGTCGTGGTGTTGCTGCACGGCTTCCCGCAACACAACGACAGCTGGAACGCGGTCATCGACCGGCTCACCAGTGCGGGCTACCGCTGCCTGGCGCCCAACCAACGGGGCTACTCATCGGGCGCCCGGCCGACCCGGCGTCGCGACTACCGCATTCCCGAGCTCGTCGCCGACCTTGGCGCACTGATCGACGCCAGCGGTGCGCGGCGGGTACACGTCGTCGGCCACGACTGGGGCGCCGCAGTCGCGTGGACAGCCGCGGCGCAACATCCCGAGCGGCTGGTGACTGTGTCGCCGATATCGGTGCCGCATCCCGCCGCATTCCTCAAATCGTTCACGAACAGTCGGCAGGCTCTGGCGTCTTGGTACATGTACTTCTTCCAATTGCCGCGGATACCGGAGTGGCTGCTCATGCGTCGCAACGGCGCCATTGTCTCCGAACTGCTGCGGCGCAGCGGGCAGACACCAGCGGCGGCCGAACGAGATGCTCGGGCCATGCGCGAGCCGGGAGCCCTGACTGCAGCGATCAACTGGTACCGCGCGATGCCACTTTCCAATCCGCGGGCTATTGCCCAAAAGATCTCTGTGCCAACGCTGTACGTGTGGAGTGATCAGGACACCGCATTACTGCCCAAAGCAGCCCACGACACCGCTCGATACATCAGCGGGGAATACCGGTTCGAGACCTTACCCGAAGTCTCGCACTGGATACCCGACGAGCAACCCGACAAGCTGGCTGATCTGTTGCTCGACTGGTTCGCCGCTCACCCGGCCGGCTAGCGTAGGGGCGGGTATTGCCCAGCTGCCCGCGCGTTACTGTGCTCTGGTCGGCCACAACAAGCTGACAGGAAAGATGAGCGCTTCAATGACCGCAGCAATAGAAACGTCGACAATCGAATCGCGGGTCGGCCATTACTACCAGATGGACGGCACATACCTGGTCGGCCGGGAGAAGCTACGCGAATACGCCCGTGCGGTGCAGGACTATCACCCCGCGCATTGGGACGTCGCCGCCGCCGCGGAGCTGGGATATTCGGACCTGGTGGCGCCGCTGACGTTCACGTCGACCCCCGGCATGACGTGCAATCGTCACATGTTCGAACATGTCGTCGTCGGCTACGACACCTACATGCAGACCGAAGAAGTTTTCGAGCAGCACCGCCCGATCGTGGCGGGCGACGAGCTGCACATCGACGTCGAATTCACGTCGGTGCGCAGCATTGCCGGCAGAGACTTGATCACCGTGACCAACACCTTCACCGACGCAGCCGGCGAGCGGGTGCACACCCTGCACACCACCGTCGTCGGCGTCACCTCCGAGGATCTCGACCCGGCGATCAAAACCGCCGTGCAGAACACGATGATGCATGACGTGGACATCTTCGGAATCGGCGAATCCGAGTACCACAAGACGGTGCGCCCGGACAGCGAGGTTCACATCGCCCGCGAAGGCACGACCCGCACGCCCGGGACGCCGTCGTTCGATAACGTGAAAGTCGGCGACGAGCTACCGACCCGTCACGCCCGCCTGTCCCGCGGCGATTTGGTGAACTACGCCGGCGTGGCCGGTGACGCTAACCCCATCCACTGGGACGAGGGCATCGCCAACCTGGCCGGGCTGCCTGATGTGATTGCCCACGGAATGCTCACCATGGGTTTGGGCGCCGGATTCGCCTCCGCATGGTCGGGCGACCCCGGTGCGGTTACCCGCTATGCGGTGCGGCTGTCGGCGCCCGCGATCGTGTCGGCCACCGAGGGCGCAGACATCGAGTTCAGTGGCCGGATCAAGTCGCTGGACCCGGCAACCCGCAGCGGCGTCGTCATCGTCAGCGCGAAGTCCGCTGGCCGGAAGATCTTCGGCCTCGCGACGGTGAACGTCCGTTTCCGCTGACACCATGTGTTCCGATCACCTTGCTGCCGTGGGCAATACGTGAGCAGGTCGAAGTGCCGCAACACATCGACGTCCTGGAACGGCACGGCGCGCCCGACCCCCTGGAACACGGCGGTGAGTACAAGGTGTCCTCGCCCTGGGCGCTGAGAAAGGACTTCAGCGACTGCGATTCATCTCCAGCGACAACGAGTTTGACCAATGCAGAGGTGTCTAAGTAGATTCGCATCGAGCTACCGCTCATCGCTCCGCAGTCGCTCAAGGGTTTCAGAGGCGCTATGCAAGTATGCCGCAGGTTTGATGTCCTCGATGCTCATCCGACAAACCGCCTTGACAACTTCACCAGCGCTAATCAGGTCTTCCCAGGGATCGCCCGTGATTGGCGCCGGCCGCGCGACGGGATGGCCTCGGTCAGTGATTTCGATCGATTCGCCGGCAGCTACTTCTTCGAGGTACCTTGCTGGCGTGTTGCCGCAACTCCCGCACGCCAGTCGTCTTCATGTGCTACGTGGTAGCACATGTGCGTCGACACCCGGTTGCCTGCCACACCCCCGCCGGCCGATGAAACGGCGCAGAACCCGAACTGGACTCAGCCAGCGCGGCCTACACCGTTAACAGCAGTCGCACTGTTAACATCACGCGATGCAGGACCCGTCGGGGATCGTCGGCCTCCGGCGATCACGCCAGGTTTCCCGGCGTGACGCACTGCGCTACGCCACCGCTGTGTCAGCGTTGGCCGGGCTGGGTGCGGCATCAGCAAATGCCGGTGCCCCCATGGCGGGGGCCGCGACTCCCCAACTGATCGACTTCGCCATGCGCCAGATTCCGGCGGAGCAAATCCGAGCTGCGGGGTATTCCGGTGTCGTCAATTACGTCTCGCTATCGCGTCCCGGCTCGTCGTTTGGCGCCAAGCCGATCACCCGGCCCTACGCCGAGTCGCTGACCGCCGCCGGGCTGGTGATCGTCAGCAACTACCAATACGGCAAGCCGGGCGGGACAGCACCATCGGACTTCACGCGCGGGTTCGCCGGCGGCGTCGCCGACGCTCGCACCGGCTGGGAGCTGCATACCGCGGCCGGCGGCGGCCAAAGCGCACCGATCTTCTTCACCGTTGACGACGACATCAACCGCGACACCTGGAACACCGTCGCGCTGCAGTGGTTTCGCGGAATCAACTCGGTGCTTGGAGTGCAGCGCACCGGCGTCTACGGGGGTATCGATGTGTGCCAGTGGGCCACCGCCGATGGCGTGATCGGGAATTCGCGCACGCCCGGCCACAGGTGGGCCTGGCAGACCCGGTCCTGGTCTCGCGGCCAGATCGACCCCGCCGCAGTTCTCTACCAGCGCGTGGTGAGCACCGCGTCGAACCCAGGCCCGTTGGTCGGCGGGCTCGAAGTCGACGTCAGCGACGTCCTGGCGCCCGATTGCGGCCAGTGGAACCTACATCCGTGAGGTCGCAAACCACTCCAAACGGTCGTGGCAGGACCGGTAAGCGGGATGATTCGGGGTCAAATGGCTGTCGCGCCAGCGCTGCGCGTGGTCCGCTGAAGGCGTCGACTGGTGGATGTGTCCAGTGAAGCGGCGCTGACCTTTCACCGGGCCTGCGGGCTCAACTCAGGCGATGACGTCAGCCGAAGGCCAAGCGCGGGCGAATTGTTGGGGGTACATCGACAACTTGCCACCAACGACGAGATCAAAGAACTCCTGATGCAGACCGCCATCTACTGCGGCGTGCCCGACGCCAACACAGCGCTCCGGACCGCTTCAATGGTGCTCGACGACCTCGACGCGGAGAACTGATGAGCCGCACCGTGATTCACGACGACGCCGCCACCCTGATCGGCGGGTTCGGCATGGCCGGGATGCCCACCGCGCTGATCGACGCACTGATCGATCAGGGCGCCACCGGGCCGACCATCGTCAGCGACAACGCCGGCAACGGGGGCACTGGGCTGGCCGCCCCGCTGGCCGCCGGGCGGGTCGACGAGGTGATCTGCTCATTCCCGCGGCAATCCGACTCCTACGTGTTCGACGGGCTCTACCGGGCCGGCAAGATCCGCCTCGAAACGGTGCCTCAAGGCAACCTCGCCGAGTGCATCAGAGCCGCCGGCGCGGGCGTCGGTGCGTTCTTCTGCCCCACCGGCGTCGGCACGCCGCTGGCCGAGGGCAAGGAGACCCGCGCCGTCGGCGGACGCGACTACGTCCTGGAATAGCCGATCCACGGTGACGTCGCTCTGATCGGCGCGCACGTCGGTGACACCGCCGAAAACCTGTTGTACCGCAAGACCGCCCGCAGCTTCGGACCGGTGATGGCCACTGCCGCCGCGCTGACCATCGCCGAAGTCACGCGCGTCGTCCCCGCCGGAGACATCGATCCCGAGATCGTGGTGACACCAGGCATCTTCGTCGACCGCATCCTCGACCTGTCCGCGGCAACCCACTCGGAGGTGGCATCGTGACCCTGCACGCACCCGTTCGGCCGGCGGTCGAACACCTCGACCGTGGACCGATGAACCGCCGCGAGCTCGCCGCCGTCATCGCCCGAGACATCCCTGCCGGCTACGTCAACCTCGGCATCGGGCAGCCGACCATCGTCGCCGACCACCTCGACCCGACGGCCGGCGTGGTGCTGCACACCGAGAACGGGACGCGCGGCATGGGCGGCAAGGCGACCGGCCAGGCCATCGACCCCGACCTGACCAACGCCGGGAAGGTCCCCGTCACCGAGACCGTCGGGGCGTCCTACTTCCACCACGCCCGGATCGTATTGCTGCGCAAGGCTTTCGACAGTGCTTAGAGGGAGGGAGCCTGTCAGCTGCACTCGTCTTATGGGTGGCACCGCACAGCTCGGCCGCGTGCGATCCCCAATGCTGGCACCAGTATCGCGCTATTCACGCTAGCGCAAATAGCGCGATACTGCTAGCCTACTGATGTGGAGACGACCGTGACCAGCACCGAGGCCAAGAATCGACTCAATGCCCTGTTGGCTGAGGTTGAACGCACCGGCACCACCGTCACAATCACGAATCACGGTCGCCCTGTCGCCAAGCTCGTGCCTTTGCAGCCTGCGCCGCGGAAGTTCGGGCAGCTACCAAACCTTGTCGTGCCCAATGACTTCGACGATCCGCTGCCCGACTCGGAGCTGGCTCGATGGGAAAGTAGTGACTCGTGAATGTGTTGCTGGACACCCACACACTCCTATGGCTCGCGAGCAACCCCTCCGATGTTGATGCCTCCGCACTGGCGATTATCGCCGACTCAGATACCAACCTGTGGGTGACGGCGGCCTCGGCGTGGGAAATCGCCATCAAGACCCGGCTCGGTCGTCTCGATGGTGAGGCACTCCTATCGGCCTGGACCGACATCGTCTCAGACATGAGCACGACCGAGTTGCCTATCGAATCACCCGACGCAATTTTGGCCGGCCGACTTCCCTGGGAACACAAGGATCCGTTCGATCGCGTGATCGTTGCCCAGGCCCTGCGCCGCAACCTCACCATCGCGACCCGCGACGCGAAGATTCTCGACGCCGGCCTCGCCGCTGTCATGCGAGCGTAAGTTACAACCTGGCACTTCGCCTGGATCGTCGTCTTCTGCCGTTCGAGGTTCTCGCCCGACGGGACACTTCATCGCCGGTTCCTCTGGACAATGGTTGCGATGGAGGAGCGATGAGCTGGCACTACCCTGGCGCTACCGACGGCGCGACGACTCCGGATCTTCCCGAAGGCTGGCAAGTCGAGCATTGTTCGGTAGGCCACCTGGTGGTGGCCGTCGCCGGTGAGGTGGACGCGCTGACAGCTGCGCAGTTAACTGCGGCGATCCGCGAGGCGAGGGCGGAGTCGCCTCCCACAGGGGCTGATCGTGGATCTCTGCCAGGTCGATTTCCTGGCGTCGGCGGGATGACCGTTCTTCTCACCGCTCGCAACCAGGTACCGCCGGGTGACGTTTTCGGGGTACGTCGCAGACGGTCCCGCGCGCCGAAGCATGACTGCGCACGGAGTCCAGCGCAGGCATAACGGCCGCGGCGTGCCGTCCCAGCTATGCTTAGCGCCACTGCTCGCCGCTCACCCGTCCTGGTGCGACGACAGGTCCATGCCGGGTCTCACGAAATTGCCGGATCCGCCATCGCTCCGCCATGATTCGTGAAGTTCCGCCACGTTCCGTGAGAACCTACAACACTTGTAGGTTCTCAAGTTCAGCTGCATCTGTCTGCAAACGCTGACCAGGTCTTTTGCGATCTGTCTCACGATGGCAGCGTGGCGGTTCGTCTCACGAAGCGCTTCATTTCCTAGGAGAGAGGGGCGGTAATGCAAGCTAACGCCCGGTCGAGTGCTTCATTGAGGTCGTACCGCCAAGCGCGCAGCAGCCTGGTCACGGACTTGGCTGTAGACATCGACGTTGATAGTCGGCGCTGCCCACAGTGAGACTGCTACGTGGCAAAATCCACGGCGCGTCCACCATGAGGGCCGCCAGCTTGTTCGTGGCACTTCACCCGAATGTTCATATCGCTCCCTTGCCCCGAAGCAACGTCTTTTCCAGTCCCGCGTTTGGTGCTGGACGGTTGCTGCGCCGCAAGTGGTTACGGCCGATCGGTGGCCGACTGGCGTACCCAGCTTCCGGATAGCACCACCCGGGTGACGAAACATGCAGTCGCGCAACGGTACTGGCGGCTACGCTGGTTGATTAGCGTAAGCCAAGCGAGGGCTGCATCGATCCGTTTGGCCTGTCGTGATTTCGTCGATGAGATCATTGAGGCGTGCGGCCTGTCGCGCAACCAATGCGGCAGCGAAACTGGTCCCTGTTACGTGAGTTTCATTGCGGCCTGCAGGAGTCGCCACCTTGAGCCCGTGGCTAAGAGGCGAGAGGCCACGTAACGTGATCGCTTTCTGTGCTGTTGCACCGCCGACACAGATCGCTCCGCCACCGTGAGCCATTACGTCCGGCTTGATGCTGCGGCGATATCCACTTCCCGTCGCTGTCACGAGGCTGATACTCCGACATCCGTCCGCCCGGTCGACAAGGTAGCCCTGCGCAACTGCGTCAGTACCGTCGTCGTGAGTGGCGCACACGATGATTGCATAGACAGCTTCCGCCGGAGCAAGCAGCCTCTGTTCATTCTGTCGATGATCGATGGCTACTAGCAGAATCTGACGCCGGTCAGTTCCCACCGCTCGCGTGAGATCGGTTGACACCAACAGGCTTAGCGCGAGCTTGCCATGATTTCCAGCGGATATTACGACAAGAACACCATGGGAGGTATGACACAACTCGCCACCCCTGCGGCGATGGCCGCGCCGGAGGGGCCTGTGACGCGGTACTTCGAGTTTCATGTTGCCGGCCCCGAACACGACGCTTCTTCAACTCCTTGCCCCGCTCGGGCACCGTTCGCGGCGGGTGGCCGCTCGCCGAGACAGGCGATTGCCGACCTCGTTTCCCCACCCCCGAGTCGGGGGCTGGCCTGGCAGACGTCGCCCCTTCTACCCGCCAGTCCGGCCAAGTCAAACACGTCGGATACCGTTGGGCGGCAGACAAACAGCGCCGAGACGCCGTCTGTGACTTCGCCGGCGACAGACGCCGAGCTAACCTTTGGGCCACCGACCTGTACAACCGCACCCAAGCCATCGGCCACCCTTCAGACCCTCCTCAACCAAGAACCACGAACGGCACCTTGACACAGGGCTACTCATGGGTTTCTCTCCCGGTGCGCGGCGGCGGGCCGTTTCGCTGGCAACTGTCAACGTGCAGCGGTGCTGGCGTGGTGGCGCGATCGTGTTTTCTGTGCGGCTGCCTCAGTCGGAGGACGTGGTCGGTTTAGCCGCGCGGATGATCGCGCCGTGCATTCCTTGGGCGACTTCGTGGGTGAACGTGACGGTGGCATCGGTGAATCCGGCTGCGGCCAGCCCGTCGAGGTATTCCTGGTGGGACAGCGCTCCGGCGATGCAGCCGACGTAGGAGCCGCGTTCGGCGCGCTCGGCCGCACTGAGCTGGTCTTCGGCGACCACGTCGGAGATCCCGATCCGCCCGCCGGGGACCAGGACGCGGAACATCTCGGCGAGCACGGCCGGTTTGTCGGCCGACAGGTTGATCACACAATTGGAGATCACCACGTCCACGGCGGCGTCGGGCAGCGGGATGTCCTCGATGGTGCCCTTGCGGAACTCGACGTTGGTGGCACCAGCCTTGGCTTTGCTCTCCTCGGCCAGGGCGAGCATTTCGTCGGTCATGTCAACGCCGTAGGCGAACCCCTGTGGGCCGACCCGGCGCGCCGACAACAACACATCAATGCCGCCGCCGGAACCCAAGTCAAGCACCCGTTCGCCCGGGCGCAGGTCGGCGACCGCGGTCGGGTTACCGCAGCCCAAGCTGGCCGCGAGCGCTTCGGCGGGAATCTCGGAATGCTCGTCGGTGCCGTAGAGGCCGGCGCCGAAGATGATCCCAACATCGGCCGAGTCGCTTGACCCGCAGCAGCTCGCGGCGGTCAGCACGTCGCTGTTGGTGTCACCGCTACGCGCCGCGGTGGCGGCGGCGCCGTAGCTCGCCCGGACCTGATCGCGCAGCTCGTTGTGTTCGGTAGTCATCCGACCCACTCCTTCCATCGACGGATATCTATGGATTCAGTGTGCATGACTAATCGATGGCTGTCAATGTGTGTCATACTGGGGCCATGCCCGCCACGACCACGTCCCTCACCGAACGCGGCGACTCGCGGCCGGTGGCCGACCTTGCTGCGCGAACACGACGCTTCTTCAACTCCTTGCCCCGCTCGGGCACCGTTCGCGCCGTCCGGCTGCTCGCCGAGATAGGCGATTGCAGAGCTCGTTTCCCCACCCCCGAGCCGCTGGCTGGCCTGGTTCTCTAACTGCAGGGCTGGCATGTTAATGGCCAACGGCTCACGGCTTCGAAGACAGCGGGTCGGCGGAGGAAGCCGGCTGGGGGCACTACAGGAGCCTGCCGTTAGGCACCGGCGCGCCGGCGCTCGTTGTAGGCCGAGGAGCACGCCAACCAGCTGCCGGTTGACAGCAGCGTACCGATGGGCCGGAACGATTCGTCCAGATTCTCGTCCTCTGCGGCTTTGTCGTCTTTCCTGTCGTTGTCGTTCTTTTTGTGGTCGGTCACGGGGCTGATTGCGCTGCGCCCGGTCATCGTTCCCATCAGTGCCTCCTGAAACGCTAGTCCTGGCGACATCGTGGTGACCGCCGGAGCGGCGCTGACACTAGCGGACAGAGCGATTGCGACCGGCTCGACGTCCGCGGCGCCCATCGCCCAGGCCAGCGGCACCGACAACCTGCCCAGTGATGCCGCTTCGCCCAGGCTGGCGGTCGTTCCGCCGAAACCAGACAAGGCGTCAAAAGGCCCGAGCGACTGCAAGTTCAGGTTGCCCGCTATCCCACCGCTTTCCAGGAATCCCCAGCCGACGCCGACGCTCGTTTCGGTGTACGTATCCACTCCCAGGTTGAAAACGTTAGACCCTAGGCTGCCCACGATGTCAGGCAAAGCCAGCGAACTACTGACGCTGCTCAAAACGGAGGAGGGTGTTGTCGATGTACTCGTCGAACCCGTCGTGGTCGTGCTCGGAACACCCAGCGGCGAGGTCAGCTGCTGCAGCGCAGAGGGCAGCGTCGAGGTCAGCTGTGACAAGTCGTGGGCCTGGGTGCTGGTCACGGTGCCGGCGGCGTGGACAACGCTGCCGGCTTGGGCGCTCAGACCGGCCGGGTTGGTAGTCTGCGACGGCTCGTCGAATGGGGTGAGCGTGCCGGCGGACGACGAAGCATTCGCATAGCCGTACATCGCGGTGGCGTCTTGTGCCCACATCTCGGTGTAATGCGCCTCGGCGGCCGCGATCGCCGGGGTGTTTTGTCCGAAGAAGTTGGTCACGATCAGCGCCATCAACAGCGCCCGATTGGCTGCGATCACCGGCGGAGGGACCGTCATCGCGAATGCCGCCTCGTAGGCGGCCGCGGCTTCCCTGGCCTGCGTGGCGGTCTGCTCCGCCCGAACGGCGGCGGTCTGCAACCACGCTACATAGGGTGCGGCCGCGGTCGCCATTGCCGCCGATGCCGGGCCCGACCACTGCTGGCCGGTCAGCCCGGAAACCACCGCGGAATAACCGCTTGCGGCGGACTCCAATTCGACGGACAACGCGTCCCAGGCTGCCGCGGCGGCCAGCATCGGCCCCGACCCGGGGCCGGCGTACATGCGCCCAGAGTTGACCTCCGGCGGCAGCAACGCGAAATCCATCTGTCGTCTCTTTCCCGAGTTAAGCGTTTCGGGTGATGATTTGGCCTGTCCTGCAGGGACCGCCAGTCGGCGAGGGCATCGCGCCGCCCCGCAGGGTCGTCAGCCGACGGCCGGCGACTGGGGCACCACCTTGCGGTTGCGGGAGACGACGTTGCGGGCCGTGACGGCGCCGAGGCCGCGCCCGGCCAGCGTCCCGAGCATGGTTTCACCGAAGGCGCTGCCCGGGATCCCGTCGATGAGGGCCGCGGCTGCCGCGCTCCCGCTGCCGATCGGCAATGTCATGGCGACCGGGGTGATCGCCGACGTCGGCATCGCCCAGCCCTGCGGCACCGACACCGCTCCGATTTGGATCGCCTGGCCCAGGCCCGCCGACACCCCCGCGCGGCCACTCATGCCCAACGAAGACGCCGGCCCTAGAAACGGCGGGCTGAGCGCCTCGACGAGTTTGCCGGGGTTTTGCGCCGCGAATGTGGCCAAGCCCATCCCATTGTTGATATTGCTGATGAGGTCGGCGGCAGAGCTGTAGGAGCCGACGCCGTTGGCGAAACCCTCCACGGGCAGAGCGGCGATATTCGCTAGCTCCCCCGACGTCGATGACACGCTCGTCAAGCCGGAAGCGCCCGTCGTGCCCGGTGACCCCAGCCCCGGTGTGAGCGAGCCCAGTAGCTGCGAGACCGTCGACTGTGCATGCGCGCCCGCGGATGTGCCGGCGACTTGGGCGACCGAGGCGGCCTGGGTGGCCTGCCAGCCCGGGTTGGTCGTTTGCGGCGGATTGGTGAACGGCGTCAGAGTCGATGCGGCCGCCGATGAGGTGGCGTAGCCATACATCGCGGCGGCGTCCTGGGCCCACATTTCGGCGTAGTGGGCCTCGACCGTGCCGATGGCCGGGGCGTTCTGTCCGAAAAAGTTGGATTGGATCAGTTGCGTCAAGAACGTCCGGTTGGCCGCGATCACCGGCGGCGGGACCGTGGCTGTCAGCGCCGCCGAATAAGCACTTACCGCGGCCTTGGTTTGGCTGGCCGTCTGCTCGGCTTGGCTGGCGGTGGTGTGCAACCACGCCACATACGTGTGGGCGGGCGCCGCCATCGCCGCCGCGGACGGGCCTGTCCACGCTCCGCCGACCAACCTCGAGATCACCGACCTGTAACTGCTCGCCGTGATGTTCAACTCGCTGGGCAGCTGGTCCCAAGCTGCCGCAGCGGTCAGCAGCGACCCCGGCCCGGGACCGGAATACATGCGCCCGGAGTTGATCTCTGGCGGTAACGCCCCATAGTCCATGTCCATCAGCAGTTCTTTTCTGGTGTTGGTCGGGCATTTGTTGTCTTTCCACGGGTGGCCCGTAACCACAGTCGCTTCAGCAGATTCCCGCCGGCCGACCGGATCGCGACGGAAGGAGACAGCTCATGGGTCTGCCAGCGGCCGTGGACGCTATGGGTTCATGCCGAGGCCCTTATCGCGTGTCCGACTGTGTCTCATGGGTTTTCGGTTTCGGGTTGGACCGTGGGGAACGGGCTTATCTGTAGAACTGTGTCTTGCTGTCAGTTGGTGAGTCTGCCGGCGAGGTCCTTGACTCGGGTGAAGACCCGCAGCAACTCGCGGCGGTCAGGACGTCGCTGGCCCGGACCTGATCGCGCAGCTCGTTGCGTTGGCGGTCATCCGACCCACTCCTCCCATCGGCGGATGTCTATGGGTGCAGTGTGCACGACTAATCGACGACTGTCAATGTGTGTCATACTGGGGCCATGCCCGCCACAACCACGTCCCTCACCGAACGCGGCGACTCGCGGCCGGTGGCCGACCTTGCTGCGTGCCGCAGCCCGATCACCGACGGCGTGCTGGACGCGGCGGCCGCCGAGCGGCTGGCCGGCGTGCTCAAGGCGTTGGCCGAACCGACGCGGCTGCGGCTGGTGTCGCTGATCGCGGGCCACGAGGGTGCGGAGGCGTGCGTGTGCGAGCTGACCGCGCCGGTCGGGCTGTCCCAGCCGACGGTGTCGCACCACCTCAAGACCCTGGTCGAGGCAGGCCTGCTGGAACGAACACAACGCGGCAAGTGGGCCTACTACCGGGTGGTGCTCGCCACCCTGGATGTACTCGGTGAGGTGCTTGCCGGTACGCGCCGCCACTGACATCCTCAGCAGCCGTCGCCGCCTCCGGCTGGACAGCAGACTTGTCCATATGGGGGGTCACTCGCAGCATCGATGTCCGCCGTCGTTTTATCTGAGGCATCCGAGGCGGCAGCGGTGAATGCTCCGCCGACGAGTCCGTGAGTCTTTGCAATCAACCGCAACTGGGACGGCCCGACGCTCGGCCGCGTCTCCTTAGATTTAGATAGGGTCAGCAGTCATGGTGGCGCGTTCAATTGTGCTATTCGTCCTGGCTGCGGTCGCTGAAATCGGCGGTGCCTGGCTTGTCTGGCAAGGCGTCCGCGAGCAACGTGGTTGGCTCTGGGCGGGACTCGGCGTCGTCGCGCTAGGAATCTACGGGTTCGTCGCCACCCTGCAGCCCGACACCCATTTCGGCCGGATCCTGGCCGCCTACGGCGGTGTATTCGTCGCTGGCTCGCTGGCGTGGGGCATGGCCCTTGACGGATTCCGGCCCGACCGCTGGGATGTGATCGGCGCGCTGGTCTGCCTGGCTGGCGTTTCCGTGATCATGTACGCCCCTCGCGCCCACTAGTGAGCTACGCCGCAGCCGGGGCTTCGCCCGTCGGCGGTGGCCCTTCGGGCAGCACAAACTCGCGGTCTGCCAGGTAGCTCCGAACGCCGCGCCCCGGATCCGGCACGTCGATCTGCCGACGGCTTTGCCCCTTTAGTCTCGGCGCGAGACGAGGTATCTGCCTTCACCATGGTCGTTGCGGCGCGACAACTTTCCGCTAGCCGCGAGCGCCCTTTGGTCCACATTCGGACGAGGATCTGCGCTGGTGACGTGCCGACGGTGGTGGGCATCGTGTGGAACGCGACCCTGACCTTCGTCGCCGTGATCATCGTGTCGCTGGTGCTTGACGAGTCCGGCTTCTTCGAGTGGGCCGCGTTGCATGTGGCCCGGTGGGGACGCGGGCGTGGGCGAGCCCTGTTCGTCCTGATCGTGCTGCTCGGCGCGGCGATCGCCGCGGTCTTCGCCAACGACGGCGCCGCGTTGATCCTGACCCCGATCGTCATGCAGATCATGCTGGCGCTGAAGTTCAACCCCAAAACCGCACTCGGCTTCGTCATGGCCACCGGATTCATCGCCGACACCGGCAGCCTGCCATTGGTTGTGTCCAACCTGGTGAACATCGTTTCCGCCGATTTCTTCCACGTCGGCTTCGCCCGGTTCGCCGTGATCATGGTCCCGGTGGGTGTGGTGTCCGTGCTGGCCAGCCTCGGCGTGCTGATGGCGTATTTTCACCGCTCAATCCCGAGGACCTACGATATGGCCGCGCTGCGCCGCCCGGCGGATGCCATCACCGACCCGCTGACCTTTCGGGCCGGCTGGGCCGTGCTGGCATTGCTGTTGGTCGGCTATTTCGGCGCCGACCCGGCGGGTGTGCCGCTGTCGGTGGTGGCCGGGGCCGGTGCGGTGATCTTGATCGCGGTCGCCGCGCGCCGGCCCGCGTTCGTGTTCTCCGAGCCGGTGCGACAGCCGGTTCCCGCGTCGGGGGGTGCAGGCGGCGCCGGCGAGACGATGCAGGAGCGCTCTTTCGGCGATCCGGTGAACACCGCCGACCTGGCCGATTCCATAGCAGGTCAGGTGATGGCCGAGGGCGGCCGCGGGGGTGCGCCGCGGCGGATTCCGGTCGGCAAGGTCATTCGTGAAGCGCCCTGGCAGATCGTGCTGTTCAGCATCGGCATGTACCTGGTGGTGTACGGCCTGCGTAACCAGGGATTGACCGGCGAACTGGCCAAGCTGTTCGGGTTGTTCGCCCACCACGGGCACCTCGCCGCCGCGCTCGGGGTGGGGGTGGCGGCAGCGGTGTTGTCGTCGATCATGAACAACATGCCCACCGTGCTGGTCGCCGCGCTGGCCGTCGGCGCCGTCAGCGCGACCGGGCTCGCCCACGACGCGATGGTCTACGCCAATGTCATCGGCTGTGACCTGGGCCCCAAGATCACCCCGATCGGCAGCCTGGCCACCCTGCTGTGGCTGCACGTGCTCGACCGCAAGGGCATGCACATCGGCTGGGGCCGCTATTTCCGCACCGGCATCGTGCTCACCGTCCCGGTGTTGCTGGTCACCTTGCTTGCCTTCGCCGCCTGGCTGACCGTCGTCGGCGCCTAGACCGCTGGTTTCGATAAAGACCCGAAAACACATCGTTCACCTGCCCAAGCAGAGGAGAAAGTGAAGATGAGCAAAATTGAGGTATTCGAACCCGCGCTATGCTGCGCCACCGGCGTGTGCGGTGAGGATGTCGACCAAGACGTGGTGACGTTTTCCGCCGACATGGACTTCGTCCGCAGTCACGGCGGCGAGGTTCTCCGCTACAACCTGGCAAGCGAACCCCTCGCGTTCGCCGAAAACGATGCGGCGAAGGCGTTTTTGGAGGTTGCCGGCTCTGAGGGGCTGCCGCTGATCCTGGTCGACGGTGTCACCGCGATGACCGGCCGCTACCCCGACCGCGCGCAGCTGGCCCGCTGGGCCGGCGTGGCGGCCGACGAAGCCGCCTCGCCGGTGATGCTCGGCGTCACCGAAACAGACGCAGGCGGCTGCTGCGGCGGCGCAGACACCACCTGCTGTTGAGAAGGGTTGGGACATGACGTTTTTGGACAACACGCCCCGGTTCATGTTTTTCACCGGCAAGGGCGGGGTCGGTAAAACCTCCACCGCGTGTGCCACCGCGGTCACCCTGGCCCGGCAAGGAAAGCAGGTGCTGCTGGTCAGCACCGACCCGGCCTCCAACGTCGGGCAGGTGTTCGGAATCACCATCGGCAACACCATCACCGAGATTGGCGCGGCCGCCGGGCTTTCGGCGTTGGAGATCGACCCGCAGCAGGCGGCCGAGGCCTACCGCGAACGCATCGTCGGTCCCGTGCGCGGGCTTCTGCCTGAGGCCGAAATCCGGTCGATCACCGAACAACTGTCCGGATCGTGCACCACCGAAATCGCCTCGTTCAACGAGTTCACCGAACTCATCACCGACTCCAGCGGCGACGTCAGACGCTTCGACCACGTGCTGTTCGACACCGCCCCCACCGGACACACCATCCGGCTTTTGCAGCTGCCCGGCTCGTGGACCGATTTCCTCAACGACGGCAAGGGCGACGCCTCCTGCCTGGGACCGCTGTCGGGGCTAGACAAACAGCGCGCCGCCTACGCCGACGCCGTGGCGGCGCTGGCCGATCCGGCGCGCACTCGGCTGGTGCTGGTTTCGCGAGCCCAAAAATCGGCCCTCGCCGAAACCGCCCGCACCCGTCGGGAACTGGCCGCGATCGGGTTGACCCGCCAGCATCTCGTCATCAACGCTGTGCTGCCGGCCCCCGCCGACGACGCCGATCCGCTGGCGGCGGCGATCTATCGCCGCGAACAGGACGCGATCGCGCACCTGCCGGCCGATTTAGCCGAGCTGCCCATCGACCAGGTCGAACTCAAGGCCACCAACGTCATCGGCGCAGAGGCGGTGGCCGCGTTGTTCACACCCACCGCGGCCCCGCCAGCCGCTCCAGCCGGGTCCGATGCCGGATCGCCGTCGACCGGGGCCGCGCTCACCGATCTGATCGACGAACTCGCCGGCCAGCCCCACGGCTTGATTTTGTGCATGGGCAAGGGCGGCGTCGGTAAGACGGCCATCGCCGCGGCGATCGCGGCCGCACTTGCCGGTCGCGGGCGCCAGGTGCACCTGACCACTACCGACCCCGCCGGGGACCTCACCGACACCCTCGACCCGGACCTGCAGAACCTGCAGGTATCCCGGATCGACCCGGCCCACGAGACCCGCCGATACCGCGAGCATGTACTGGCCACCAAGGGCGCCGCACTGGATGCCCAAGGCCGCGCGATGCTCGCCGAAGACCTGCGCTCACCCTGCACCGAAGAGGTCGCCGTGTTCCAGGCTTTCTCCCGCGTCATCGGCGAATCACGGCGCAAGTTCGTCGTCGTCGACACCGCGCCCAGCGGGCACACCCTGCTGTTGCTCGACGCCACCGGCTCCTACCATCGCGAGGTCGCCCGCCAACTAGGGGACGCGCATTTCGTGACGCCGCTGATGCGGCTGCAAAACCGGCAAGAAACCAAAGTCGTCATCGTCACGCTCGCCGAGACGACACCGGTCGCAGAAGCCGCCGGCCTGCAGGACGAGCTCGAACGCGCCGGCATCCACCCCTGGGCGTGGGTGATCAACAACTCGCTGGCCGCGGCCAATCCGAGCGCACCGCTGCTCAAAGCGCGCGCCGCCGCGGAGCTGCCGCTGATCGACAAAGTGAAAACCGAGCTTGCCGAGCGCACCGCGCTCGTCCCCACGCTCGCCACCGAACCCGGTGCGATCCCCGATCTGCAAGCGCTGGGCGCGACCCAAGCCACGACAGCCCGGTAGCCTCCCGGCCGCCTCGGCGTGTGCCGCACAAAGCTTCGCCACCTCGAATCAGGAGCTCACTCATGGCCACTCGCCACGTCCTTGCGATCGGCGGCAGCGACGCCGGTATCAGCGCCGCGCTGCGCGCCCGCGAACTCGACCCCGGCGCCGATGTCACCGTCGCCGTCGCCGACGCCTACCCCAACTTCTCCATCTGCGGGATCCCCTACTACGTCTCCGGTGAGGTCACCCACTGGCGAAACCTGGCGCACCGCAGCACCGCCGACCTGGAAGCCACCGGCATGAGATTGCGCACCGACACCCGGGTCGCCGCCATCGACGCGGCCGCGCACACCGTCGATATCCTCGACGCTTCCGGTGCGGCAAGCCAACTGGGCTACGACGCTTTGATCGTGGGCACCGGCGCGGTGAGCGCAGTGCCGCCGCTGCCCGGCCTGGTCGGACCCGGCGCGCTGGGCCCGCACGACGGAGTGCACCTGCTGCACTCGATGGGCGACACCTTCGCGGTGATGGAGTCGCTGACCACCCGCTCCCCGCAAACCGCGGCCATCATCGGCGCCGGCTACATCGGTTTGGAGATGGCCGAAGCGCTGACCACCCGCGGTATCCGCGTCACCCAGATCGAAGCCCTGCCCGAGGTCTTGCCGACGGTCGATCCCGAACTCGGGGGCCTGGTTCGCGCTGAACTGCACCGCAATGGCGTGGAGGTGCTCACCGACACCACGGTCACCGCGATCGCGCGCACCGAGAACGGCGCGCTCACCGTGACCGCCCGCCATCGCGGCCAAACCATCACCCGCACGGCAGATTTCGTGCTCGTCGTGGTCGGTGTGCGGCCCGACACCGAACTGGCGGCGCGCGCCGGCGCCCAACTCGGCGCCAACGGCGCCATCGTCGTCGACGAAGCCATGCGCACCAACCTGCCCGACGTTTTCGCCGCAGGCGACTGCGTGCACACCCATCACCGGCTGCTCGGCGCCACCTGGCTACCGCTGGGCACCACCGCGCACAAACAAGGCCGAGTCGCCGGGGAAAACGCCCTCGGCGGCAACGCGCGCTTCGGCGGCAGCCTGGGCACCCAGGTGGTCAAAGTGTTCGACCTCGTCGCCGCGCGCACCGGGCTGCGCGAACACGAGGCCCGCGCCGCCGGGCGCGGCTGGGCACCGGCCACCACCGCCAGCGTCTGCGACGATCACAAGGCCTACTACCCGGGCGCTACCCCGATTCACCTGCGGATCACCGGCGACCAAACCAGCGGGTTGCTGCTCGGGGCCCAGCTCGTCGGACACCGCAGCGCCGAAATCGCCAAACGCGTCGACACCTACGCCGCCGCACTGTTTCACGCCATGACCGTCGAGGCCGTCAGCGAACTCGACCTGTCCTACACCCCGCCGCTCGGATCACCCTGGGACGCTGTGCAACTCGCCACCCAACAGTGGGTGCGCGACCATCACCCGGCCCCCCGGCCAGGCGCACCACAACAGGCTGCTGCTCTGTAGGCGATCTCGATCGCAGCGAAGGTCAGTCGTGGGCCCGAAACCGCTCGCTAACCCCGTTTTCCGCACAGATCGAGCGTAGGGCCTGATTTCAGGGGCGGGCTGCCGCGCGTCGTTGCTGTGGTAATCCGTCGCGGGAGCCGAGTGTTGGATTCCGATGGGCATGGTTGGTGGCCTCGACGGATGGTGTGTGGCGTGAGTATATACGGCCAACCCGCGCAACTGTGATGGAGCCGGCGTGTACGTTAAGCGCCACACGGTGGTCAAAGGCGACAGGCGTTACGTGTATCTGCGGCTGGTCGAAGCGTATCGGGACGGCGACGGGCAGGTGCGCCACCGGGTGCTGCAAACGCTGGGCAGCGAGGACGAGCTGAAAGCGTCGGGCCAACTCGAGCAGCCGGCGGCCTCGTTCGCGCGGCTGTATCCCCCGCCGGTCGGCCCTCGCCGCCACGTCGGGCCGCTGCTGCTGGTCCGCCATTACCTGGCCCGGCTGGACCTGGTCGAACTCATCGACGCGGCAGCCCCGATGCGGGGGCGGGCCATGCTGACCCACGGGCAGGTGATCGCCGCGCTGGTGGCCAACCGGCGATCTCCCGGACGGGGAGGAGGAAATAATTTATTAAGTATCCACAAGAAATCCGGGAATGCAGTTATCACTGCCGAAAATTGGCGCATCGTCATTCGTTCATGCATGGCGAACGTCACCGACTGGATGAGTTCCGGGGCGGAGGCGCCGAAAATATGCGCGCCTTTAATCAGCCCCGTTTGGGCATCGAAAATGACTTTTGCGATCCCTACGGGTTCTCCCATGACGAGAGCCGCTGGGCAGATGTGGCGATACTCTACCTTGTGCACGCCCGTCACGGTCACGAGGATTTCGACGCTACGCGATGGGTGGTCAGCGCCGGCGGACGCATAGCAGTCACGGTGTGGGTCGAAGATTTCGTCCTTGTTCCAGTCGACCGCCCAGCTGCACCGGGCCTGTAGCGGTGAGACATCGAGCGACCGTTCGTGCCCGTGCGGCCAGCTGGGCCAGCGCAGCACTGGAATACGTTAGCGACTTGAGGATCGACTTCCGACAATTTGTTGTCAATGACGCGAGCTAGTGGCAGGCTTGAGCCGCACCGGGTCACCAGTGCAGATCCTCGTCCGAATGTGGACTAAAGGGCGCTCGCGTCGAGCGGAAAGATGTTGCGCCGCAACGACGATGGTGAACGCAGATACCTCGTCTCGAGCCGAGACCAAAGGGCGAAGCCATCGGCAGATTGACGCGAGGGATCCGGGGCGCGGCGGTCGGAGCTAGATGGCAGACCGCTACTTTGTGCGACCCGAAGGGCCACCGCGGCCGGGCGAAGTCCCGGCTGCGGCGTAGCCCACTTGGTCGAATCACCCGCTGAGACCCTGGCCACGCTGAAGCACGGCGAGCACGTCCGTTACCGGCGCGCGTGTGCGCAGACGACGTGGCGCGGTCTCGCAGCACTGCGCAGACACCGACCGCAGCTGATCGGGTGGTGGCACCGGGGACGAAGCCCGGCTAGACTCAATGCCAGGAAGTTAAGGGTGTGACTATTGAGTCAAGCGCGACACGCGGGGCATTCGGGGCTGTTGCGGTGAGATAGGTGCGGCTCCTGGTAGAAGAACGATCGCCAAGATCACGTTCTACCGAGGAGCCGCGATGCCGGGATTGTGCCATGCCCGTCGAGCCCGGGGCCGGGCGTGATGCCCGCGCCGCGATGAGGCGGGTTGTCGAGACCGTGACCAGGACGGTCACCGTCGCGGCTGGCGTGTTCGCGCCCGGGCACCTGGGTGAGCTGACCCGGCAGGCGCCGTTCGAGTTGGTGGATTCGGTGTTGGAGCAGGCCCGGGCCGCCGAGCGGCGGTTGCGGGAGCTGCCGTCGCGGGTGGGGGTGTATTTCGATCTGGCGCTGGGCCTATACCCCGGGCTGGGATACCGCAAGGTGTGGGACAAGCTGACCTGCGCCCTGGATCCGGGATCGGCGGCGCCCTCGGCCACGGCGCTGCGCGCCCTGCGGCGCCGCCTCGGCCCGGCGCCGGTGCAGGCGCTGTTCGAGGTGCTGGCCGAACGGTGGCCTTCGACGGCTGTGTCTCGACCAAAGTCCCCGACACCGCGGCGAACCGGTCCTTAGCTGGGCAAGCTGAACGCTGCGCGCGGGGTCACCGGGTATCCGGTGGCGGAGCTGATGACGCTGGTCGAGACCGGCACCCGCGCCCTGCTCGGCGCGGTGTTCGGGCCGCCCGCGACCGGGGAGACCGACTACGCGCGCAGGCTGCTGCACCTGCTCGACGACACCATGCTGGTGCTGTGCGACCGCGGCTTTGACGCTGGCGACTTCCTCACCGAGGTGACCGGCGCCGGCGCCGCGTTCCTGACCCGGCTGTGCGCCACCCGCCGCCTGCCGGTGCTGACTCGCCTCCGCGACGGCTCCTACCTGTCCACAATCGCCGCATCGAAGACACTGACGGTGCGGATCATCACCGCCGAGGTCACCGTCACCTGCGCCGACGGCACCCGCTACACCGCGACCTACCGGCCGGCCGCCACCCTGCTCGATCCGCGCCGGTATCCCGCCGCGGCGCTGATCGCGCTCTATCACCAACGGTGGGAACACGAGATCGCCTACCTGGCGCTGCGGCACACCCTCTGCCAACACCGGGTGCTGCGATCCGGCGACCCGGGCGGGCTGACCCAGGAGATGTGGGGCCTGCCCGCGCTCTACCAGGCGCTGCGCATCGCCATGCTGGACGCGATCGAATCCGTCCCCGGCGCCGACCCCGACCGGGCCAGCTTCACCACCGCCCTGGAAACAGCCAAAGACCAGCTCGTCACCGCCGGAAACATCATCCCCGACGACGTCGACCTCGTCGGTGACATCGGCCGCGCCGTCCTCGACGACCCGCTCTCGCCCCGACGGCCCCGCACCAGCGTCCGCAAGGTCAAATCCCCGCTCTCGAAATACCACAAGAAGGACCCCTACCGGCCCGAACGCAGCACCCCGATCACCAGCCTCACCGTCGCCATCAACGACCCCGAACCGAAAGCCGCGACACGCCAACCGAAATGCTTGACCAGAGCTTGCGGAATGTGTTGCGCATGTCGAGCACACGCTCACGCGCGTCGTGATCCCGCACCACATTCCATGCGAAACGCAGCGCGCGCAAAAGCCCTTCGTCGGCGATCACCCGGCGTGGCTCCAACAGCAGCAACGGCGCGAATGACACCGCGTCGACCCGGAAGCCCGCCTCGGTGAGCAGCTGCCGCCACTCGGCGGCCCTGAGCGGATCGACGGTGGCCTTGATCGAGCGGTTCAGGGCCTGGCGAACCTCGGATTTGGTGTCGTCGTCGATTCCGTCTTGCAGCACCATGTCATGGATGGCAAAACGACCACCCGGCCGAAGCATGCGGTAAGCCTCGCGTGCGACTTCGGCCTTGTGAGCATCGGTCTGCATGGTCAGTATCCCCTCGCCGACCACCACGTCGGCACTGGCATCGGGCAACCCGGTGTGAGCGGCCTCCCCCTGGATGGCGCGGCCCCGTTCGCCGACGGCCGCGCGGGTCAACGCCGCCGCGTCGTCGTCGAATTCGACGGCGACGTAGCTGGCGGGCTTGCGGTTCAAGACCGCCATCGCGGTTATGCCAAGACCCGGTGCCAGCTCAACCACATCGGCTCCCGGCAGCCCCGCCCCGGAGAGCATTCGTTCGGTTAGCTCACGGCCTCCGGGCCGCAGCACGCGTTTGCCCAGCCTGGCCAGCAGCCAGTGCCCGGGTAGGTCAATCGTCTTTTGTCCCGACATCGGGAGTTCCATATAGCCAGGCTAGCCAATAGCGCACTTGACCGAAGCACGGTGCAGGTTGGTCGGCGTCACCCGCGCACCGGTGCGGAAGGAAACAAGCCCTAATGTCCGAGCAGGTTGGGCGGTCCTCGTCGCCGGCGACGGTGTACCGCGTCCGGGCGCACAGCATCGGCGCGGACGGGCCGAGGTGGCTGCCGGCACTGAGACGATCGCCTTCGACGCCAGCTGGGCCAGCGAGCCGTCGGGGTTGCCGGGCCCGGCGGAGTTGCTCGCGTCGGCGTTCGCGGCGTGCCTACTCAAGAGCCTCGAAAGATCCGGGCAGCTGCTGCCGTTCCGGTATGACCATGCCGAGGTCGATGTCGCCGCCCGCCGCCAGGACGCGCCACCGAAGTTCGTCGAGATCACCTGGGAGATGCGCCTGGTCACCGACGAGCCCCAGCACCACGTGGACCTGCTGGACCGCAACCTGCGCCGGTTCGGCACCGTCTACAACACCCTGGCGGCGGCGTGCGCGATCGAGGGACGGATCCTCACCACACCGACGTCGGCGAAGGCGTGAGCATCGACACCGCCGCCGCCTCGGCTACGGCGGCACAACACCGCCCGCCGCCCGCCGGTCACGAAGTGGCAATGGTGACCGTCGACGCCAACGAAGCGGTCGCGTCGGTGGCCTACCGGCTGAGCGAGGTCGTGGCGATCTACCCGATCACGCCGGCCTCGCCGATGGGTGAGCACGCCGACGAATGGTCAGCCAAGCAGCGGCCCAACCTGTGGGGGACGGTGCCCCAGGTTGTGGAGATGCAGTCGGAAGCCGGTGCCGCCGGCGCGGTGCACGGGGCGCTGCAGGGCGGCGCGCTGGTGACGACGTTCACCGCGTCGCAGGGGCTGCTGCTGATGCTGCCCAACCTCTACAAAATCGCCGGCGAACTGACTGCGTGCTGCATCCATGTGGCGGCCCGCAGCATCGCCGCCCATGCGTTGTCGATCTTCGGGGACCACTCCGACGTGATGGCCGCCCGCCCGACCGGATAGGCGCTGCTGGCATCCGGGTCGCCGCAGGAGGCGCAGGATCTCGCCGCCATCGGCCATGCGGCCACCTTGGTCACCCGGGTCCCGTTCCTGCACTTCTTCGACGGCTTCCGCACCTCGCACGAGATGCAAAAGATCGGCGCCCTCGACGACGACACGCTGATGGCCCTGATCGACGCGGCCCGAAAAGTCTGTTGTTTCACCCGGGCAGAGAGGCGCTGCGCTTACTCAAAGCCGCCGAACAGCAAAGCCTGTACGCGCTCTGGGCGCTGACACTGCGATGAGCCTGCCTTGACGAGTTGAACGGTCCATAACGGTTTGCTCACGCTTCGGTCAGGAGCCGGGTCAGATAGAAGGGTTCGACCGGTCCGACTTCGACTCCAGCTCCCACAGGACCGAAGGCTTCCTGCATCCGGGCGTCGAGATGGGAGTTTTCATGATCCCAGACGGACTCCCACACGCCATGCATCAGATAGGCCCGCAATCCTCCATCGGGGGTTGTGTTGCGCAGGATCTCAGTCGAAAGCGCCTTGCGGTAAAGTCGATTATTGACGTTTTCTCAGTAATTTCCGCGTTGGAGAGTCGATAGTACGATCGCGGCGGCAACAACTGCGCCAATCCTGGTTGGACACAGGCGGATTCGACGGAGGCAGCGCCAACGCTGTTTGAGTTCGGCGTTGGCGCGTTCACCGATGGCACGCGCCGCGGTGAGCAGCATGTTGTAGCTCTGATTCTCCACGGCCAGGCCGCGGCCCTTGACCGGAGTGTGCACCCCGATCCCCGCTCCTTCGTAGCCCTTGTCGGCCAGCGTCGGCACCCCGTCGGCCGCGGACTTGTACAGCGCGCCCAGGCAGTGCGCGCGGGCGGCGGTGATGTCGTGCACGCTGCCCGGCTCGACCTCGCTCGACCACACCGGGAACCCGCCCGGGTCGGCCAGTATCTGCACATTGCCGCCCTGGGTTTTGTGCTTGCCCGAATACCACCGGTGATGGCCGGCCTCGTTGCGCTCGTCCACCCGGTCGATGGCGATCAGCGTCCCGTCCAGCGTCACGTGCGACCACTGTTCGGCCTTGGCCCGGTCGAGCACTTCGTGCAGGTCAGGAGCTTGTTCGGCGATCACGTCGATCGCCTCGTGCAGATAGCGGTAGCTGGTGGAGATCGGCAGCCCGGCCTCCATCGCCAACAACCGGATCGGGGCGTCGTCGCGGAACCACCGCAGCACCAGCTTGGCCTGCGTGCGCACCGTACCCGACCGCCGCCCGGCCCGCGTTCTGATCTCGCGCCGGTGAACGTGCAGCAGCGCGGTCACATGCAGCAGGGTTTCCTCCGGCACGTCGCAGATGGCAGAGTAGGTGAACACGTGGGGTCCTTTGCAGCGGAGCGGGTTTCCTCGTCGAAACCGAATCCTTGAGCAAGGACCCCACGCCCAGCCACTACGACACGCCGAAAACTCCAGTCACACCAGACTCACGAGCCCCAAGTGAGAAAACCTCATTCTTGCTGCCGGGCTGGCCGATGCCGCCTGGATCATCAATTGGCTGATAAGTTTCTTGTGCGACCTCAAGAAGCGGGAGAACCAGTTTTTCCCATTCGAGGTGTCCGGCATCCGCGACCGTGACATGATTACCGACCGTCACGGTGTCGCGCTCAGGGGCCTCCACGGGATGACGCAGAAAGTGCGTCATTTCCGGCTGCGTCACGTAGATGCCCGCGCGGTCGCCGGCGGCGATGGTGTGAAAAACGCCGCGATAGACACTCATGGGCCGGGGAGATTTGACCACCCCGGTCGGCGTTTGCGTTACAGCATGAAGGAACGGCAGGATCACTCGGTCGAAGTCCGCGTCGATCTGCGATGCTTGGAGTTGCGTGGAATCGGCAAAGCGAATGAACAGCGAATAAAAATAAGGCTGCGAATGGTCTCTGACGCCGTCGAGATACGCTTCGGCAAGGATCCCTTTATAAGCCTCGGGGTAGTTCTTCACCATGGTCGAATCGCCGCTCATCTGCTTGAGCATGAGGCTCAGAAAACCCTGGCTCCTTGCACCATGCCGACGCCCGCTCCGTTATAGCGGCTCTTCAATTTTAAACGGGCAGTTGTGATTTCGCTCACATAGAGCGTGTCGCTGCATAAGGAGGCCCTTGGCCTTCCGAAGTCTGAAGTTGCGAATTACTCAGGCGAAGGAAGGAAGCCAAGGGCCGTGATCGACGGTACGACATTGTTGTTTGGGCTGCCAGGTGTACAGGTTGAGCGTGTCGAGCGCTGGGCAGATGGGACGCGGGTGGTGCACGTGGTGACCGCGAGCGAGACCGCGGCGGCGTGCCCGTCGTGCGGGGTGGTGTCCACCTCGGTGAAGGAGCGGGTGAGCGCCTCGCCGCGTGACATCCCCTACGGCGAAGACCGAATCATGCTGCGCTGGAACAAGACCCGGTGGCGCTGCCGGGAAGACTATTGCGAGAAGTCCTCGTTCACCGAGGCCATCGCGCAGGTGCCGCCGCGGGCGCGCACCACCGGGCGGTTGCGCGCCGCGATCGGTAAGGCGATCGGGGATGCGGCCCGCTCGGTGGCCGAGGTCGCTTCCGCCCATCAGGTGTCGTGGCCGACCGCCCACCGCGCCTTCGTCGCCCACGCCGAGGCGCTGCTGGCCGAACCCGAGCCGGTCCGGGTGCTCGGCATCGACGAAACACGGCGCGGAAAGCCCCGCTGGCAGCGGTGCGCCACCACGGGCCGCTGGGTGCGGGTCGACCCGTGGGACACCGGGTTCGTCGATGTGGCCGGCGATCAGGGCCTGCTGGGGCAGCGCGAGGGCCGCACCGGCGCCGCGGTGATCGACTGGCTGCGCGAACGCAGCGAGGAGTTCCGCGCCGGGATCGAGTTCGTGGCGATCGACCCGGCGGCGGTCTACGCGGCGGCGATCCGCACGCCGGGGTTGTTGCCCAATGCGACGCTGGTGGTCGACCATTTCCATTTGGTCAAGCTCGGCAACGACGCGCTGACCAAGGTGCGCCGCCGCGTCACCTGGGACCTACGCGATCGTCGCGGCCGCACACTCGACCCCGAATGGGCCAACCGGCGCCGCCTGCTGCGTGCCCGGGAACGCCTGTCGGACAAGAGCTTCGCCAAAATGTGGAACGCGATCCTCGCCGAGGACAACACCGGCCAGATCCTCTCAGCGTGGATCGCCAAAGAAGAACTACGCACCCTGCTATCGACCGTGCGCGTCGGCGGCGATCCGCACCTGACCCGGCACCGGCTGCACCGCTTCCTGTGTTGGTGCATCGACTCCCAAATCCCCGAACTGCTCACCCTGGCCACCACCGTCGACACCTGGTGGTCCGAAATCAACGCCTTCATCACCACCGGCATCACCAACGCGGCCACCGAGGGCTACAACCGGCTGGTCAAACAGGTCAAACGGGCCGCCTGCGGATTCCGCAACACAGAAAACTCGGCCCGCCGGATACGCTTCCACTGCACCCGCAGACAGCGGGCCGCAACCCAGACTTCATGCTGATTGCCCGGTCAAAATCGAAGAGCCGTTATAGCCTCCATGGCGGCGTCATGTTCGGGGCCGGCAACGCGAAATTCGAAATAAAGCGTCGCAGGCCCCTCGGACGCGCCGCGGGCCGCAAGTGTAGCCATTTGTGTCATATTTTCACGGTACGCTGAGGTTTTCTCACTTGGGGCGCGTGAGTCTGATGTGATTGGTGATGCCGGCGTCTCTTACCTGATGGACGCGGGGTCCTTGCCTGAGGATCGGTTTCTACCACGAAATCGACTGCCCCCCAGGAGGACCCCGCGTGTTCGCCTACTCTGCCATCTGCGACGTGCCCGAACAAACCCTGCTGTATGTCACCGCCCTGTTGCGCATGCATCGACGTGAGATCGGCACCCGGACCGAACGACGTGCCGGCACGGCCCGCGCCCAAGCGAAGCTGGTGTTGCGGTGGTTTCGCGACGACGCGGCGATCCGCATACTGGCCGCCGAGGCCACTCTGGGGCGGCTGGCGAGAAGTCGTCATCGCCGGACGGCCCGTCCCGTTCCGGGATCACTCGTGTGCCGTTTGACATGAGAAGTTCGTTGAGGCGGGCACGGATTAGCGTTTGCTTTGACGTGCCTTTCAACACGACATCCAGCCCTGTCTGGCCAGTACGGATCTCAACGATCTCCACCAACTCCCCGTCGTGCACGAGCCGGGTGCCCACGCCGATGCGTACCCCAGCCGAAGTCATGCTGGCCTCCTCAGTTCTGTTCGTCCGCCAAGTGGCTCGCTCAGGTCGATCAGCAGTTCCTGCAGCCAGAGAAGGTGCAGCACAGCAGATTTGACGTGGCGGATCGGCTCCCCTGGCAGGCACTTGAACGCGTCCGCCAGTGGCGAGCCGTCCAGATTCTTCTTCTCCCGTAGTTGCACCAGGAGCTCCGGCCGGAATAGCCAGTCGCGCCGGTATCCCGCTAGGAAGCGGAGGTTCTCCAACTCCACTGCGATGGGCTCGGTCGCCACTTCATAGCGCCATCCGCGCGCCTCAACGAGTTCTCGAGTCCACTCGAATGTGAAGGCCACCTTGGGATCGGAGAGCCGGCGGGCGGGCTTCACATCGATGACCACAGGGCCTGTGTCTGTGATCAGCAGATAATCCGGGATATGCTTGCGTGGCTTGCGGTCGATCGACGCCCGGAGCAGAAATGGTTGGGCGACGATTTGCCGCACGCTCATGTCGAAATCGGCAAAGAGCAAGCGCGCCAATTCAAGTCGCGATTCGTAGATGACGTGACGGCCAACGGTGCTCGACCAGTAGGTTCCCGAGTAGTGCTTCTGCCCAGCGCGCCACCGGAACTCACGCCACGGATGCGCATCCGCCAGGATATTCGGACCAGCGGCGGCGAGTGCAACCGAGGACACATCGCCTTTCGGCGCGGTCCGGAACCGCACCGTTATGGTTGCAGCGCTCTTGGCCGCCGGAACCATGTCTCTCCTGCTACCGCTTGGTCAAATCTGCACCCGAAGTCATGCTCAAAGAGTGGCACTCGCAAGCTCGGACACCGCGCAGGCGCGTCGGGGTGTCTCACCGCCGCTTCAAATTTGAAGTCCAATTGGAAATCATCCGTGAGATTTTGAAGTCCGGCGTGAGACCCTACACACAATGTAGGTCCTCACCGCTGATGGCATCTCACCATTGCCGCGAACTGCGGTTCTCGAAGTTGTCTCACGGCCGCTGCGGCCCGGTTTGTCTCACGAAACGCTTCATTTCCCAGCGCTACCGTCGCAGCGGCGGGAGCCCGCCGGGATCTGCGGAAAATGAGAGGACCGCGTCGCGGGTGGGCTTCTAGGATTCGCGGATGGAACCGGGCGGGATAACGACGGCGTTGGCACGTCGCCTGGTGGACGGCCAGTTTCCGCAGTGGTCGTGGCTGCCGATTCGAGCGGTGGCGCGCCAGGGTATGGACAACCGCAGCTTCCGCCTTGGTGACGATCTCGTCGTGCGCCTGCCCGCCGGCGAGTGGTATGCCCTGCAGGTCGCCAAGGAGCAGATGTGGCTGCCCCGGCTGGGGCCGCTGTTGCCGCTGCCGATTCCACAACCGCTGGCGCACGGTGTCCCGGGGTGTGGCTACCCCTATCCCTGGTCGATCTACCGGTGGATCGACGGCACCACCGCCGCCGAATCGGTCACCGACTGGCGTCCCATCGCGGAGCCCTTGGGCCGATTCCTGGCCGCGCTGCACCACGTCGATCCCCGCGGTGGCCCAGAGCCCGGCCGGCACAACTTCTTTCGTGGCGCGCCGGTGAGCGTCTACGCCGAGGAAACCACCGCCGCGATCGACACCCTCAGCCATGAAATCGCCCGGTCCGGCGCCCACGCCGTCTGGGCCGCCGCCACCGCCACCCATTGGACGGGACCGCCGCGGTGGTTTCATGGCGACGTCTCCGCCGACAACCTGCTCACCCGTGCTACGCATCGCACCGTCTCCCGAGCCGGGTAGCTCAGACGTCACGGCCTGGGCCGATGATTACATCCACTTCGAGAACGAGCCCGAGTGGCAAAAGCTTTTGCGCAAAACCATAACGACTCGATGCGCGGTGCTAGACCCGTCTCCCGACGAAGTCGTACACGCCACGTTCTACGGTGACAAGCCACCGCGCATGGATATCGAGAACCTTGTGCTCTACAACCTCCATTACTCGTTCATACAGCCTGGCCGCAACGGGATTCGCTTCGAACACGGACTCGATACACCTGCGGCACCTAACGGGGAGGCGTATCGAGTCGGTTACCGCTACGCACTCGCACCCCGCGAGGGAGGCTTCACCGACTGGGAGCACGGCCGCACGGTGGCGTCGTTCGATTGGACCGACCTCGGCGAGTTCCGTAGAGAGAAGGTCCCGGCTCAGGTCTGGCTAGCGCTCGCCCGCGGCCGCAGCGGACAGCCAGAACCAACTCTCGTGGCGGGGACCCCCTTCGCGGTCAACGTAAAAATCCGGCCACCGCGTGTCAATTCACCCGGCCCGAATACCGAACTGGTGAAAGGAATTATCGACGGCATCGTCTGCGCATTCCAAGCCCACATCGACCCTTCGACCTCAGGCGAGGTCGCGGCACGGCTCGCAAAAGTCCTCCCTGCCGATCCCGAAGAGATCGAGACCCTGCTGCTCGAACGCAGATGGTCCGTGCTGGGTGCTGTGCCTCGACTGGTCTTTCTACGGGGTGCCACCGTGCAGTGGAATCCCGCCGACGACTGGTGTACCGCTGGCGAGCTCCTCACTGCTGCACCGGAACCGACCGGCACAGGCTGGGCGATCAGCGGGCAGATCGTCGAACTGTCGCGCCGACCAAGCGGACGCGCAATAAACTCCGACGCCCGACGTCCCTATGACCGCCCCTGATCGTCCGCCGGAATCGTAATGCATGGAGACGTATCACGAGCACTGGGATGCACAGCAGAGACGCTACAAGCACAAGCTAGACAACGAGATTCGAGGTTTCCCACCTCGTTGAGACTGCACCCCTAGTCCCGTCGCAACCGTTCGACGTGTGCCTGTCTCACGCGATCTGCACAAGTGCAGCGGTGGTGCAGCCCAACGTGAGAAAGTGCAGTCAAAGTTGAGAACCTACACCCGTGTGGCTTCTCAAGTTCCGTGTCCAATTGCTGACCGCTGACCTGGCGGAACGCGCGGCGTCTCACGTCGTGTCCAGCCGTATTTGTCTCACGTCGGTGTCCATTGTTGGAATTGCCTCGGTTCGCTCGTCTTCGGCTCGGTTGGTTGGTTGGGGGTGCCGCTAACCATCGCGACCGCCAGCGCTCCCTCTCTGTGACGAGTGGGGGCCGCAAGATAGGCAAGTAGTTCATCGCGTTCGTACCACGACGTGGTCGCCTCGGATGGCCACCGTCAGATGCGAAGAAGCGCTTCGGCATTCGCGTGGGCTATGGCATGGGTGTCGTCCTCGGACAGACCCGCTCGTTCCAGAAAGGTGGAGACGTCGTCGCGCACGATGTAGGGGAAGTCCTCGGAGTAGACGATCCGGTCGGCACCCAACTCGGCAGTCATGTAGTTCAACTGATTCTGGTTGTACATACCCGACGGGGTGATCCACACCTGCTGGCGGTAGTAGTCGCTCGGTGCTCGTTCCAGCCCGGTGGGCACCAAGGCAAGGGTTTCGTCGAACCGCTCCAGGTAGAAGGCGGCCAGTTCTCCCCAATGACCGCTGAGCAACTTCAGCGTGGGATGACGGTCCAGGGCACCGGAGAGGATCAGGCGAAGGACGTGGATGCCGGCGTCGGCGTGCCATCCAAAGGCTGGTCCGGAGAACATGATCTGGACTGATGCAGGCCAGTCGCCGGCATAGTAGTGCGTGGAGACGGGCGTGTCCGGCAGCCCGGGGTGGACGTAGATGGGCAAGTCGACGGCTACGGCCGCGGTCAGAATCGGGTCGAACCGGCGGTCGTCGAGGAAGGATCCGTGGAAGCTACCCATGATGAGAGCGCCGACGAACCCGTGCTCACCGACGCACCTCCGCAGCTCCTCCGCGGCTGCGTCCGGGTCGTAGAGGGGCAGCGTGGCGAAGCCTCGGAACCGATCCGGGTGTTCGGCGATCTGGCCGGCCAAGTCGTTGTTCACCCGCCGGCACAAGTCGACGGCCTCGGGATGGTTGAGCGTGCTGGGGCTGCCGTTGCCGTGAGAGACGACCTGAACGTCGATGCCGACCTGATCCATGTGTGCCAGCCGGTTGCCGTCCAACCGAGTGGTGGAATCAGTGTCCGACGTAAAGGCCGTGGCGAAGTCGGCGAGCCCCTCGGCGGGCAGCGGGGGCGGCCCGGCCAGCTCCGCCACGCGGGCACTGACTTGCCGGTGTTCGAAGTGTTCTTCGACGGTGATGATGCGCATGATGTTCCTTTCCTGGGCGAGTGGCGCCCGCATCACGCCTCACTTTCCTGCAGAGAGGGCGCGACGACGCCCGTTTCGGGTGGGCCGACTCAGCAGATCAGCGTGACGTCTCGGTGGCCGCGGCGAGAATCCAGTTGCGGAATTCCACGGCGAGGTGTTGTCGGTGATGTTCGAAGACGTCTACTGGACACGCCGCGGGAAAGTACGCCGTGAGGCTGGCGTTTGAAACCCTCGGCGGTGTCGCCGAACTGCGTGCACATCCGGCCTATGAATGTTCCGTCCGGCAGGGTCAACGTCGCGATCCTGCGGATCGGGTAGTCGGCTTCGGGCAGCACTTCGGCGACGATTGCGTCATCCCACGTCGCGGCGCCTTCGTAGATGGGTAGCCGGATCTCGCAGACGTGTGCACCGAGCACCTCGACGATCTTGACCGATGCATCGGGTAGAGGCGTGATGACGATGTGGTCGGGTTCGGCAGCGAGCATGACGCTCTCGTTGTCGAACTGCCGGTCGAGCCATTGCAAGAACTCAGACGACGTGAGTCCCTTGATGGCCAACACCGTCGTGGCAGGCCTGAGTTGGCCGGAGCTGGCCGTCACCCGCCCGCTCATGAAGGCGTTGGCCTCTTCGATGTCGGCACTGAGCAGGTCCAGCAGTCCTTGTCGGCCGAGCTTGCCCTTGAGCAGGGCCAGCATTCGCCGTGCATGTTGCAACTCGAACTCGTCGATGTCGCCCGGGGCGGTAGGACCCGATACGAGATCGACGACACACGGCGTTGTCGTCGGTTGGTTGCCTGGCATCTTGAGTATTCCTTGGTGAAAGATCGTCAAACGAGGCTGCCGAGCCGCGCCGTTCAGTCTCGGTGGTCGGGGTGGTGGCGGTGTTCGATGAGTTCGAGAACGATGCCGTGTGGATCCTTGAAGGTCAGTATCCTGAGGAAGCCGTCGGTGGGGGCTTGCACGGTGGCGGGTTCGCAGAGGAGTTCGACGTCGCCGCGCCGGCGCAGCGTGTCGTAGATCGCGTCGGTGTCGTCCACGTCGAAGGCCATTCGGGTGATGCCCACGTGGTTCATCTGCCCGTAGGGGCCTTCCCCGACCACGGTGGCGGGTTCGACGAATTCGATGAGGTCGATGACGGTGGCGTTGTCGGTGTGCTTGCCGCGTAGGTGGTTGGCGTGGATGACGATCTCTCGTCCGGGGAAGCCCAGGACGGCACCGTCGGAACGTTCATTCCTCAGGCTTCCGATGGATTCGAGCCCGAGCACGTCCTGATAGAACGCGAGCGCCTCGTCGATGTCGGGCACGGTGATGCACACGTGGAAGAGCCTGTTGATGTATCTATCCATCGTGATCGTCCTTTGCTTCGGGCTGGTCGGCTTGGGTGGCGGTGATGAACACGCCGAAGGGGTCTCGGAAGCTAAACCAGCGTGACCGATGAGTGTCCTGGCCTTGGCGAATGACGATTTCGCGTGGTGAACAGACGATGTGGACGCCGTCGTGCGAAGCGATCGCCTCAAACGCGTCGTCGACGTCATCGACGAGCAGAGCCAGCCGTGTCAGTCCTGCGTGGTTCATCCGGTGGTAGGGGCCGTCGTCGGTATCGGTTCGGGGGTCGGTGAATTCGACGAGATTGATTGCGGTCGCGGACTGTTCGGTTGCGCCGGCGGTCACGACGTGGTGCGCCGTGAGGCTTACGACTTCTCTGTCGAAGCCGAGCAGGACACCGTCGGCGTCACCGTTGTCGGTAGCGAAAGCCGATTCGAACCCCAGGACGTCGCAATAGAATTTGAGTGCCTTGGTGATGTCGGGTACGGCGATGCAGACGTGCAGAAGTTTCGCGGTTAGCGAAGCCATGGGTGCTCCTTATTTGGGCATCGCAGCTGTTCGCGTCGATCGACCGGATGCCGTGTCGGCATCGGTCGCAGTGATGCGGGCAGTTAGTCGGCTTGGGGGAAGGCGTTGAGTAGGGCGATCTGACCGGACTCGCTGGCCTGGTGGAGGACATTGAGGTCCATGTCGGGGTGGTGGTCTCCCTCGGGTTGCGGTACTGCCGGATTACCGGTCCACGAGACCAGCCGGCACACCCGATGTGCGATGCGCCATCCCGCCGCGGTGCGGACGAGGGTGTCGTCGTACCAACCGGTGCCCTGCCAGGTGGGCCCGCCGTCCGCGGCGTGGCGTACGAGGAGCCAGTTGCCGTAGCTGAACGCGTACGCCTGGTCACCGTCGACCTTGACGACTTGGCCCATCATGGTGTGTTGGTGGCTGTCCAAGGTTTGGTGGAAACCGGCGAACGATTGCTTGAAGTCCGCCAGGCCGGTCCAGGCCGCGCCGGCGGGGCCGAACTCGGCGACGACGTCGTCGGTGAAGACGAGGTCGAACAGGTCCCAGCGGTGAGCATCGAGTGCGAGGCCGTAGAGGTTGAGCAGCTCGACGATCTCCGCGTTGTCCTGTGCGGTCATGGATATGAGCCCTTTCTATCCGTTGCAGCCGGATGGCGGATCAGCGTGTCTGGATGGGGAGTTGCAGATAGGAGGCATGCTCCCCGCCGGTATGGATGACGTGTCGGCCGCTGTTGGCGCCGATGTACTCGCCAATGGCGGGCATCAACGTGCCGAGCAGATTGCGGCTGCTGATGACGAAGCGCAGCTGTTCGCCAGGGTGGAACGCCAGGCCGATCGGCAGCAAGTCGATTTCGACGTCGACGACGTCGCCGCCGCTGAGCTTCTCGATCCGGTCGAAGGTGTGGACGGGCACGTCCTCGGTCGACAACGTCTCGTCGAGGTGACGGACGGAAACGCGCAACCGGCCATCAGGTCCCTTGTACCGCAGGACGGTAGCTCCGTGATCGGTAAGGTCATGGACCCTCGCGTTGTGATTGGGCACGGTGAACTGCGCCAGCGGCGTGCCGTAGGCATCGAGCTTCTGCATCAGCACGAACAGATCCATGTCCTCGCCACCTCGCGCTTCAACCCACAGGTGAGCCTTCGGATAGCCGACCATCACGGTCTCTCGGTCGAACTTCTTGATGAACGACACCGCGTTCGGGTTGGAATCGACGTCGTAGACTGCCTCCACCCCGTCGGTCGGTGCTTCGGCACTCAAAACTCGCGCACGGCCGTCGAGGTAGTACTTCGTCGAAATGACCCCCGCTGGCGGAAACTCATCCGCGGAGACGCCGACCCGGTCGCCACCCCCGAGGTCGAGAACCGAGTAACGAACGCGGGGGGTGGATTCCCAACCGTTGTGGATGTCCTTCAGGTAGCGATCGAAGAAGCGTCGCAGGTCTTCCCTGTTCGCCTCGTCGTAGTAATCAGGCCACTCCTGACTGTTGTGGATCCGCAGCCACTTGTCGTGCGAAGCAATCCGCCGCCAGGCGCGGAACGTTCCCGCGGTGTGCAGTGTGTTCGTGTAGCTCGCGACCACATAGGCCGGCACAGTGATCTGCTCGAAGGCTGGGATCTTGTTCTCCCACAGTTCATTCATCAGCGGACAGCGCTCGGCTTCGGCCAATACGTCCTCTTTGCGGTTCTTGCCGAAGAAGCTGCCGTCCTGAAGCTGTTCAGCGAAGCCGGTATCGGGCATGCCGCCCCGCATCACCAGGTCGCGGTAGACGTCACTAACGCCCTCCCACGGGTTGATCGCCGCCAGGTGCGGCGGCTGCTCGGCGGCGGTGAACCACTGCGACACCGCTAGGTAGGAGGTTCCGCTCATCCCGACTTTGCCGCTGCACCATGACTGTTCGGCCAGCCACTCGATCACGTCGGAGCAGTCGCGACCCTCCTGGCGATCCCACAGCACACTGTCGCCTTCCGAGTCGACCACACCGCGAATGTCCGGATTGCAGATCGCGTAGCCCTGCGCGCACCAGTACGCCGGGTCCGGCCCCTCGAACTTCTCCAAGCCGGAGACGATTCCATCGTCGAGGCCGACCATGGCGAACACGCCTTTCACGCTGGCCGACGTGCCTTGGCCCTTGCCGTACGGGCTCCACGCCACGATCACCGGCACCGGCTCGTCGCCGACGGGGCGGAACACGTCGACGTGGACGGTGACACCGTCGCGCAATGTGACGGCGACGTCCTTCTCGAACACGACGTCAACTGGAAGCCGCAGGAACTCCGGTGCGATCTGAAAGCCCGCCGGCAGCGTCTGCACGCCGGGCTCGAACGGGGTCAACACGCCAGTGCGCCCAGGAGGGAGGGGCTCGGACGGGACGAAGATCTTCTGCTCGTTGCTCACGAGTTCATCGCCTTCCCAACATCAAGGTTCGTTCCGGACGATGCGCAGGTCTGCGTCTACAAGATACGAACCGTGTCTTATGCTGCCGACACTACGCCGCCGAGATAAGATACGCAACGTGTCTGATGCGAGCGGTTCCTCAGGTCCTGCACCCAAGGGGCGCCGGCGCGACGACGTGCTGATGTCGGCCATCCACGCGGCAACCCAAGCCGAACTGGCCGACTACGGCTACAGCGGGGTGACCTTCGAAGGCGTCGCTCGACGCGCGCAGACGAGCAAACCCGTGCTCTACCGCCGCTATCCGTCGCGAGCGCACATGGTCGTCGACGCGTTGCCCAACCTACGTTGGCAGCCCGACGACGAACTGCTGGCCGGCGAGTCGCTGCGCGACGATCTTCTTTCGCTGTTCGGCGCCGCCGTGGAGAACTTCGTCGCGATCGGCATCGGCAATTACCGCAGCCTGATCGCCGACGCCGATAAAGACTTGTTCGAGGTCCTCGATACCCAAGTGAGCGGCCTCGCCCGGCGGACGGTGGTGCCAGCACTGCAACGCGCAAGGGAGCGCGGCGAACTCGGTCCCCACGCCATCCCCGAACGGGCGGCAACCAGTATCGGAATGCTGCTGCGCGACGAGATGTTGTTCTCCCGCAACACCGTCGGCCCCGACACCATCGCCGAGATCATCGACACCGTCTACCTACCCCTCGTCGAAACGCTGTCACACCAACCGGCAAAGGCGTCCTCAGCGGCCCGTCGCCGCAAGACATCGAATCCTGCCTCCCGCAGCGCATCGCCCCGACCCAACACCTGACGACGCTCACATGTGAACCGCATCATTCGGACCAATTCCGAAACGATGGAAGCTGACGGCCGCCACGCCATCATCAACCACCCACCCATTTCACACGCCGACCAAAGTCACCCGAGTGCCCACTCGAAACTCATCGAACACATCGACGGTGCCGGACGACGATGCACCGTCGGCTTTCGACGGACCGTCATCTAAGGGGCACCAAATTCTCACTTTCATGTCCAATTGGACATCGAGTGGACATTTCACTTGAGAATTGGACATTAAACTTGAGAAGCCACAACCCGGTGTAGATCCTCAAGCTTTGCGTCGTATCCCAACACTCTGACCAGCACACTTGCACGTGTCTCATTCAGCCGGGCCGGGTTTCAGTCTCACGACTTGTGTGCACATCTTACGGCGAGCGCTCCGGTCCGACAGGCGTCGTTCTCAGCTGATGCGGCGCGCTCAGTTGGGTCGTTGACATCGGCTTGGGCAACCACTTCTCCTGGTCGTTCGATTGCTGCTCAGCGGGGGCAGCCCTCCTCAGGTAGTGGATCGCGGAGCAATGGTGGTGTCGCGGTACTGCGAGAAGCTCGGCACTGTCACGGAACGCTGACATGACGTGCCGGCTCGACGTGCGCTACAGCCACGGCCAGACCCGCCGAGCGTGGCCGGCAACTCATCGGAGGTGGTGCGAGATAACTGGGGTCGGCGCCGTCATCTCGGCTGGCGCTGCCTTCGAGCGGGCGTTTACTGCTCCGACGACTCGGGACCCGAATGGTGTCAGTTCCATCGGCCGTCCGCGTTCGGCGCGGACGAGGAGTTTCTGGTCCAGTTCTCGTTCGAGGCGGTTGATTTGGTTGACCAGGGTGAACTGGTGGACGCCAAGTTCTTTGGCGGCGATCGTCATTGTGGGGTACGGGCTGGCGGCAGCGAAGCGTTGCAGGCGTTCCCAGCCGCCGATGCCGGCAAGCGCTGGTCTCAGGATGTCTGGCGCTGCTTGTGCTTCGGCGGCCGCGGCGAGGTTGGCGCTGTGGCTGGGGCCGCCGCGTGACCGCTTCGGGATGTTGTGGGTTTTGGCCCACCGTTCCATGTTGGCGGTGCTCATGCCGCACTCGCGGGCGAGGTCAGGGAAGGCCCTGCGCTTGTTGACGTATTGGTCGTAGAGCCAGTCGCGGTCGACGTGATGTCGTGTTTGGCGGCCGGGGACGCGCAGGGGGATGCCGTAGTCGTGGGCGAGTTGGGCGACGGTTTTGCGGTCGACGCCGATGCTGGCGGCGATGTCCCGGAGTCCACGACCGTCCGTCTCGTATAGGTCCTGTAGGCGGTCTGGGGTGAGTGCTGATTTTGCGGTGCGGTACCCGGTGCCTCGGACTCGGCCTTGATCGTGGGTCACCGGCTCTCTGGCCGGCGCCGGGTGCGTGGTGAGGAGGTGTCGGACAGTCTCCAGGGTGGTGCCGAGGTGCTCTGCTGCCGCGCCGAGGCTGTAGTCCTCGACGCGGATCAGCCGGTGCAATTCACCGATGTCCACCGCGGCTGGGTCATGGCCGGGCAAGTGCAGGTCGCCGAGCATCGCCGTCGGCGGATGCCAGGTGAGGGGTTCATCGCCAATCCCGTTGGTGGTGAGGAAGTCCTGGCCATGCCGGTCGAGTGCGGCGGCCAGCTCCGGGGTCAGGTGCTCGGGAAAGTCGGCGGTCTTGGTGCGGAACTCGTTGTCGTCACACGCGAACGGCGCGGCGCTGGCTGGAAGCGCGCTGAGCCGTTCGAACAGATAGCACCGTGCCACCCTGGCTCGCGCCGACCTTCGTCCTGGTGTTGCGGTGTCGCGGCAGACGCGGGCCCATGCGCTGTTGGGCAGCAACGTCGAGAAGTCGAGTCGGCGGCGACGCTGGTAATCGATCGGTGTCTCGGTGTCTGCCAGGTAGTCGGCCAGGAGGGTCAGTACCGCGCTGACGTCGCTCCACTCGTTCTGCTCAAGGAGTTGAAGCACTCGCGACAAACCCTGCCCCGTCATCGGCGCCGCGATTCGTTTGCCGGCCTCGTGCAGGGTCAGCCGGGTGCCTACCAACATCATGGCCGCGGACAGGGCCGGTCGGAGATGTCGTTGATGGCAGGTGGGGATCGTCATGCGCAGCGACCACGCCGGCCAGAACATGGTCGGTGTGCGCTGGGCGAGGCGATCGACCCGGGCTGAGCCCGCGATCGGTCGCGAGGGCTTCTCAGATGCGGTCCGATACCGCAGCTGCTCGCTCGGTTTCAGCAGGGGAGCCAAGGCAGCGATCTGGGCCGCGGTCAACGTCGACGTCGTGCGCCGGCCCCATCCGATATTGGCGGTGCTGACCGACAGGCCGCGGTCACGCGCACCGCTGACCAACCACCGCATCGCCGCTGCTGCGGCTGCGATGTCGGGCTTGCTCAGGCTCGTTAACGCTGCGGCGACCCCAACTGCTGCGGTGGCGGCGTACGCGGGCGTTGCGAGCCCCGGTTTGTTTTGAGCCCGGGCCGGACCCGATCTTTCTTCTGCTCCGGCGCGGTAGGCGGTGACGAGATCGGCGGGCAGGATGTTGGCGAGTTCGTCGTGGCTGGCGTAGGCCAGCACGCGGCCCGCCACCGCGCGAATATCGGCGAGCACCCCGGCGCCGGGCTTGGGATCGCGGTGGTAGACGCCGAATTGAGCCGTTGCCGTCTCGATCACGTCGTACACGATGTGCTGGGCCACCAGCACCGGGTGGTCGTCGGTGAACTGGGCCACCGGTGTTGCGGTGAGGTCAGCGGCGCAGCGTGCCGGTGCACGCCCGGTCGCACCCGGTGCTGGGTTCGCGCAGTGCGCTGGGGCAGGGATCGCGTCGCTGATGTGTGGACGGAGCCGTTGTACTCCCCCGCACGATGGGCAGCCGTCGGCGAGTAGACAATGGTGTTCGGTACAGGCGAACGCCCAACCCAGGCGCCACGACAGTTGCCAGCGACCACCTGTCGCGGCCAGGCACTGGGGGCAATATCGTGAACCACTGGAGCGGCCCCACGGGAAGGCGCGGTTGACGGTGCGGGTCGCGGTATCAATGCGTACTCCGCGGTCGGCGTAGTGGGACAGTGTCATCGCGTCGATCGTGTCGGCGTCGAGTCCGCTCGCCGTGGCGATCGCCGTGCTCTCGCCGGGGCGCAACTGCACGATCCACTGACTGGTACAGGTGCCGCCGGACGGTTTGAGCCCTACGGCGGTGATCAGGTCGGCCCAAGCAGTATGGGTGCGGGCCGCCAGTGCCTCCAGCCATGAGTCGATTGCCTCACCGGGCAGCGAAGGCACCCGAATTGGCAGTGTGCGAACGGCGCTCATCCGGCTTTGCGTTTGCCGATCCGGGTGGTGAGCCGACGGGCGTCGAAGGCTGCTTCCAGTTCTTTGCGGCCCTTTTCCGACGCGGCGTCATTCTTGACCTGATCCAGCAGGTCGCGGGTAAGGCACTCGGTCCCAGTTCGGACGGCACGTTGGCAGCCTCGGTTGATCAGCGTCATCAACGAGCCGATGTGCCCGGTGCTGCGGGCGAACAGATAATCCGACAGGTCGTCGGCGAGCATGCCGGGCTGCTTGTTGGCGAGCACGATCCGCTTCTCGATGGCCAACAGCATCTGCCGCCACTCGTGCCGGCCGTCATCGGCGTCAATGGTGAACGGGCGCATGTCGAGCTGGGTGGTGCGCCGCCCGGTCTGGGCGATCACCGCATCCTCGTAGGAGGATCCCTCGGAGAACAGTCCCCGCGCGGCCAGCCCGACGCCGATGAAGATCAACGTCACGGGGAACTCGTTGGCGATGTACTTGAAGTGGTTGCTGATCTCCACCCCGGAGGATTTGTGCCACCGCAGAAAATGGAGATCGTCGATGACCAAGACGCGCGTGGAACATGCCAGAACGTTGTCCAGCGCGCGGTGCGCGAAGTGCGCCGCGTTGCCGCGGGTGACTCCTGGGTGGGCGAAGAATGAGAGCATCGCCCGGTTGAAGTCGACCATCCCGGTGTTGCCGGTCAGCCCGACCCGGCATACCGGCCAGTGCTCATTCCCGGCGTCCGTCAACGAGCCGCGTGCTTTGATCTCGCGGCGGTGAAACCCCTTGGCGAACGCCAGCACCGAGGTGGTTTTCCCCAGGCCGGGGAACGCGTCGATCGCAATTGCGCCTTTGGCCTTGTCGCCGTCCTGGAGGTTGCTGTCGACGATGTCCCAGAGGTCCTCGTGCAACGCCTTCATTTGCGGGGTCTTGATCGGGCCGAGGTTGGCGTGCCATTCCCGGCGCTGCCGGTTGTAGTCCTCGAAGGCGTTCTCACCGAGCGCCTCGATTTCGTTGCGGGTCAACGGTTCCGGCGGGATCCGGGCGGGGGTGTTCACGAACCGCTGCCAACCCTCCTTGCGCGCCAACGTCAGGTTGTCCAACCGTGGGGGATGCTCGACGGGCACCTCGTCCGGCGTCATGCGTCCTCGAATGCGTCGGCGTAGAAGTCGTCCTCGTCGACGGCGTCGAGTTCGTCCTCGGCGTCGTCGTCACCGGTCTCAGGCTCGTCCTCTTCGACGGGTGCGGTGTCGATGGGGGTGGGTGCGGTGGCCATCGCCAAGACCCGTGCGACCGACGGCAGCCTGGCGACGGGGTCGTCGTCCTCGGCTGTGTCGAGGAGGGCGGCCTCACGGGACAGCCGCAGCGCCATGCGCCGCTCGGTCACCGAGGAACCGAGCCCCAGGTTCCACCGCTCCAGCAGGTCGGCTACTGCCAGCCGGTCGTCGGGATAGGTGTACTTCGAAGCCGCGAGTTTGCGGGCGAACTGCAGCGCGTCCTCGCTGAGCGGCATGTCCATCGACGCGGCGTGCTCCCACATCAGGGTGCTCCACGCTCGCGTCTCGGGGTCGCGGAAGTAGACGCGGGTCACGTCATCGGGATCATGATGAATGGGCCAGCGGCCCTTTGCCTTACCGATATAAGGGCTGGTCATGTTGCGGTACGGATTCAGCGAGGCGCCGTTGTAGCGGCGACCGCCGAAGTCGACCCCGTAGTGCTGAACCTTGCGCCACTCGGTCTTGAGGAACTCATACGCCAGATCAGGATCACGCGGTGCCTCGATGTAGCCGGCGCGGGCGATGCCGTGCTCGAACATCACCGCCGGCGACATCCGCAGACCGGGCACGTGCGGATCCACCAGACTGTCGTGGGGCCGGTGGTGGTAGACCACCGCCACCCATTCCCGGATGATGGCCTCCAACTCGTCGAGGTAGAAGAAGGCCTCCGCCTCGGGATCCAGCCCGCGGGAATGCACGTCCGGGCCCTTGTAGCCGGGCAGCGCCTGCAGCAGGTCCTCGCGGATGGTCCGGAAGAACCTCTCCACCGGCCCCTTATCCCTTCCCGTCCGCAACCGGGCCGGCTGGATCGAAATCCCCATCCGCTGGCACACACTCGTTAGGTGATCGGAGACGTAGATCTTGCCGTGGTCGATCACGATGGTTTCCGGGACGATCGCCGGCCCGACCGCGCCAACAAAAGATCCTTCAACCGCATCGACGTCGATCAGAACTGACCTCGGGATGCCGTGCTCGGGCCACACCGCGTGCGCCGGCCAATCCTTGCCCGCCGGCCGAGGCCGATACGCCTGATACAACACCGACGCGGCATCCACCGACTTCGTTGACACCGGCGTGACCCGGATCCCGGTGACACAGCGGGTGTACCAATCCATCCCGACCGTCAACTCCGCCTGAACCCACTGCAAGGTGAACGGATCCAACGCGAAAACGTCCAACCGCGTCGTATCCATCAATAGGTATTCGCCTGGCCGCGTCGGACGCAACTTCCCGTACACGCCATCGGGCCGCTCGGCGATATCGCGGTTCCTCTTCGTGCTCAACCGAAATGTTGGATACCTATTCTCAAGCTCGGCAAGAACGCGGAACGCCGTCGCACGCGAGGGCACCTCCACGACGCCCTCACCGAACCGCGCGACGACTCGTGCGCTGGTCCGCGTGATCACCATTGTCTGCGACGGGCGGGACTGCTCTTTGTGCTCCACCATCACTTCAATGGCGGTCTCGGTCCACCGCGGATCCACCGTCGCGCCGAGGCCAGCTGACCGCTTATCCCGCGTCGGCGCCAAACCTGCTTCACCGTTCTTCTGGAACTGTTGAACCCATCGCTCGATCGTGCGCAGACCAACACCGAGCTCGGCCGCCTTGCTGGCGTATCGCGTCGACAGGGGCACGTCGGCGCGGTATTCAGGTCGCGGCTCCTGTGGGAGTGCTAAATGCTCACTACCCGAACGGAACCCTGTCAGCACTTCGCGAACATGCGCGGCTCGCTCGGCGATATCCTGACGCTCCACGTCATTGAGCTGCGCGAGCACAACTCCGACTACCTCCGATGCGTCATCGCTGGACGGTCCCTCCGATTCGGGAATCACCCGCGTGCTATCCGAGACAAGCAGCTCCTTGAGGCAAGCCCGGGTGAAGGTCTGGGTCGAGGTCCCTTTGAATACGACGTCCATACCTGTCCGTCCGGTACGAATCTCGACGATCTCGACCAGTTCGCCGTCGTGAATGAGTCTCGTACCTACACCGATCCGTACCGCGGCAGATGTCATGCCGGCCTCCTCAACTCGGTTCCGACGCTCAACGGTTTGCTTAGGTCGATCACCAGTTCCTGGCGCCAGAGAAGGTGCAGTACAGCGGATCTGACACTTTGAGGGGACTCATTTGGTAAGCAGTTGAAAGCGTCTTTCAGAGACGCGCCATCCAGATTCCATGTTCGCAGTTGCGCCAATAGATGTGGGTGGAATAGCCAGTCGCGCCGGTAACCCGCCAGGAAGCGAACGTTCGCCAGCTCAACTCCCGGCGGCTCAGTCGCCACTTCGAAGCGCCAGCCGCGAGCCTCGACCACTGCCCGCGTCCATCCGAACGTGAAGGCCACTTTGGGGTCGGCCAGACGTCGAGCTGGCTTAACATCCACGATGACTGGACCCGTGTCCGTAATCAGCAGATAGTCCGGGATGTGCTTCCGGCGCTTCCGGTCCGCCGAGGCTTGAAGCAGAAATGGCTGGGCGACGATACCTCGTACACAAGTGTCGAAGTCGGCGAATAGCAAGCGCGCCAACTCAAGTCGTGATTCATAGATCACGTGGCGGCCAACTTTTCTCGACCAGTAAGTACCCGAGTAGTGTTTCTGGCCCCGACACCATCGAAAGGTCCGCCACGGGTCCGCGGCAGCGAGTTCGTCGATCCCGGCCGCAGTCCACTCCCGTGTGACCTCACTCAGGTCGTCAGCACGTCGGTAAGAGACAGAGGCAGTCGACGCCTCATCTCCACTGCGGCCCATGGCGATCACCTCGGCCCTGCAATCGGATCAGACTTCTGTCGGTGACCTGATCGTCACACAGCCGTCGGCGCAGCCCTGGCATTGAACAACCCGCGTGTCTCACGAACTTGGCGGAGCCGCCACCGCTCCGCCATCACTCGTGAGATTCCGCCACGGTTCGTGAGAACCTACACACAAAATCATCAGCGCGCCATGTTGGCGAAACGTGAGAGATGCAACTGGTGTGCGACGGTCACCGTCTTCGTTGGCCCGTTGCGGTGCTTGGCGATGATCAAGTCTGCCTCACCGCCGCGCGGGTCGTCACGCTCGAAGGCATCGGGGCGGTGCAGCAGGACAACCACATCCGAGTCCTGCTCTAAACTGTTATGTACTGAAATACCTTGTGCCACAAAGTTATTCGTATCGGGGACGGTTCCATCGTACACATCATGTCCGCCGATACTAGTGATCTCCACGACCTTGTCCCAGAACACATCGCTGGTCGCGAGATCGTGGAGCGATCGGTCTTGAAGAAGCGCTGCCACCGTGTGCAGCCGCTGCCGGCCGGGGGCGAATCGCCGCGTCGCGCCAGCGAATTGTGAGTTCAGCGTGACCGAGAGATTGCGATGAGTCCGGCCTTTGGCAACCAGTGCCTCTCCAATCTTGCCCCACACCTCTTTGGGTATCGAGTCGGCACCCGGGTGGCCGATGCGGGTGTTGAGCCTCGAAAGAACTTCGTGCGCGGACTTATTCCGCATGCCATGCATACCGATGCTTCGGAGGAACGCGGCCCGATTCTCTGCCCTATCGACGCACAGGTGCCAACAATCGCGGTACCCAGACTTCTGCACGCGTGCTATCCGGGAAAATATCCCCACCCGCAGCAGCAGCTGTGAGATGTCATCGACTAAGCGACGACTCGTCGACGCGTAATAGATCTGCGCATGGTCAATCGAGTCATTCCGCCGCACTGAACCATCCGTCGCCCATAGGTGGCGCAGGAACAATGCCACCTGGTCGTTCGGCAGCTTGAAAACCTGCTGCGGCACGAACTTTTCGTGGCTACGCAAACCAAACAGGCCGAGTTCGTCCAGCCATGCCGCGATCGGGTTACGTCGACGGTGTGTCAGGTGGTACGGCGCCGGCAGGCGCAGCGTCGTGACCCGTGCGGCCGAGTACTCGTCGCGGGCCGCGGCCACTGCGAAGTAGGCCGCCGAAATCGTCACCGCAACCACGTTGGCCTCAGCCACCGAGGCATATCGGATCGGCTGGTTCTTCACAAACGAGCCGTCGCCGATCACGCGCGCGAGCAGGACCACCTCTGAATCGGCCATCCGCTGCGTGTCGACCGGTTCCGGAACCCTCCGCGGCACCGCAAGGCGATCCCCCACCTGCAGCTGCTCCAACGGCATCCAGCCGTCGAGCGTCATAAACGGATGGTTTGCGGTCGCCTCAACCTCGCGCCCCGAGGCCAGCCGTAGCCGGAACACCTCCTTGCGACCACTCGGGAACACGTTCGTCATCGGCCGGGCCACCATCCGCAGCTGCTCGTCCAGCGACCACACCAGCGGGCGCTCGCCGGTCCGCAACAGTTCACCGAATGTCACCTCGGCGCCGGTGTCGGCCCGCAAGATGCGGGTATTCGCAGTGAGGCATCCGGATTCACGAAGGTCGGCCAACATCGGCTTCTTGTCGGTGCGCTGCTCGGGGCCGCGGTTGAGCTGGCTGATCGCGATGACCGGAACCGCGAGCTCCTTGGCCAAAAGCTTTAAGTTACGCGAGAACTCGGACACCTCCACCTGGCGCGATTCGTACTTCTTGCCGGAGGTCATCAGCTGGAGGTAGTCGACGACAACGAGCCGCAGATCGGCCCGTTGCCGCAGCCGACGGGCCTTCGCGCGAATCTCCATCATCGTCAGGTTCGGCGAGTCGTCGATATACAGCGGCGCCTCGCTGATTTCGCTCATCCGCCGCGCCAGCCGGGTCCAGTCGTCGTCGGTCATTCGGCCCGAACGCATATCGGCCAGTTTGATTTTCGCCTCGGCGGACAACAGCCGCATCACGATCTCGGACTTGCTCATCTCCAGCGAGAAGATGACGCTTGCCATCCGGTGTTTGATTGAGCAGGATCGCAGAAAATCCAGGGCCAGTGTCGAGTTGTGGGTCGGAATCATGCCGCGGCCGGCCAGGTACAGATGCGCGGCATTGTCCACCTGAACGCAGCGCACCGGAACGCTGCGCACCCGACACACTGCGTCCAGTTGCAGCACCGGCGCCATCAGCGTGGTGGCCCCGCGACGCTCCCCGTACCGCGCGATAGACCCGGCCGCGGCAATACTGTCGAGACCGCAACGCAGTTGCGCCGTGGTACGGACGCCATAACCGGTGGGCCACTGGTGAGCTGCGTCGGCGACAATCACTGTGCCGTCGGAGAATTCGATCTCGTAGCACGGCCGGCCGAGCATGACTTCCGTTGCGGCCACCACCCGGGTCGGCTTTCCGTCCGCGCCGAGCAGCACGTCGCCGACTGCGACATCACCCATGGTCGTCCACCCGTCCGGCGTCGGCAGCGGTGTATCCAGTGCCAGTGCCTTCCCGACCCCCGGCCGCGCCGCGACAATGATCATCTGCCCGGGATGCAGGCCGTTGGTCACCTCGTCGAGCTCGGTGAAACCAGTCGGCACTCCGCGGGAGATGCCGCCGTTGGAGGCGATCGCATCGATCTCGTCCATGGTCGGCTGCAGCAAGTCCTCCAACGGGACGAAGTCCTCGGAGAGCCGCCGGTCGGTGACGTCGTAGATTTCGGCCTGCGCCCGGTCCACCACCTCGGCGACATCAGCCCCCTCGGCGCCCGCGTAGCCGTACTGCACCACTCGGGTGCCGGCTTCCACCAATCGGCGCAGCAGCGCCTTCTCGGCGACGATGTCGGCGTAGTAACCGGCGTTGGCCGCCGTCGGCACCATCGAGATCAACGTGTGCAGATACGGCGCGCCGCCGACCCGGCGCAGCAGCCCGCGTCGGTCCAGCTCGGCGGCAACCGTCACCGCGTCGGCCGGCTCCCCTCGCCCATAGAGGTCCAGGATCGCGTCGTAGACGTTCTGATGCGCCGGACGGTAGAAGTCGCCGGGCCGTATCTTTTCCAGCACGTCGGCGATGGCGTCCTTGGAGAGCAGCATCCCGCCCAGCACCGACTGCTCGGCGGCGAGGTCCTGCGGTGGCTGGCGGCCGAAATCCTCGCTGGGCGTGCCCATGCCGGCGTGGCCGAGATCGTCGACGACTGCCATAGCCTCCCCGCCACCTCCTCCGGCATGATGTTCGAACGCGCATTCGACACACGCAGCTTGACGTTAAGTCACACCACCGACACCGCCTACTCAGCCCGGCTGGCCGAAACCTCCTCACGCCGCTTCCGGCCCGCATCGTCGTCGGCCCGAAACCACCGACGTCACCCCGCGACGGGTCGACGCTAAGGGTTGCTGGCGAGTACTCCAAACGCACTTGTTCATAGACCTGTGCATCGTGTGCGCATATCTGTGCGCGACCGTGTTGAGGGGCTGTGGAGAACTTGTGGAGCAATTCGCGGCGGTGCCACATCACTGCAGATAAGCGCACCACACCACCGCGCCGTTTCTGTGGATGGGATTCTCTTCGGCGTGTCGGGCGGGTTGCCACTCCGGGCGTGTTGCGTTTCAGTCGATGACTGGCCGCGTTAACGGACGGTTACGTTCGCTGGCAGACGCGTTCGCGGGTGAGTTCGTCAGCTTGGGCGGCAGCACCGAAACCCCGGTGGCCGCGCGCGAGCGCCTCCACCGGGGTACGGCAGTCAGCCTTAATTCTCGGCGACGACCTCAAGTGCGATCTCGACGTCGACTTCCGGGTGCGCATGCAGCGTGACCGAGTGGTTGCCGACCGCCTTGATGTGGCCCTTGGGCAACCGCACGATGCGCTTGTCGAGGTTGGGCCCGCCGGCTTTTTTGATCGCGCCGACGATGTCGGCGGGGGTCACCGATCCGAACAGCTTGCCGGAGTCGCCGGCAGTGCGCACGTGCAGCGCAACCGCGCCTAGGGCCTCGATCGCCGTCTTGATTTCGTTGGCGTGCTCAAGGTCTCGCACTTGCTTGGAATCGCGGGCCCGACGGATGTCGTCAACTTGCTTCTGCGCGCCGCGCGATGCGACAACGGCCATGCCGCGGGGCAGCAAGAAGTTGCGACCGTATCCGTCTTTGACTTCAACGGTATCGCCGACGGTACCGAGGTGATCGACGTCGGCGGTCAAAATGAGCTTCATCTGTTGTCAATTCCGTTCTGCGTGAGCTGTTTACCGCGCCGAGGACGTGAACGGCAGCAGCGCCACCTCACGAGCGTTCTTCACCGCGATCGCGATGTCACGCTGGTGCTGCACGCAGTTGCCGGTGACGCGACGCGCCCGGATCTTGCCGCGCTCGCTGATGTAGGTGCGCAGCAGCTGGGTGTCCTTGTAGTCGATCGCTTGGCCCTTTTTGGAGCAGAACACACACTTGCGCGTCTTGACCGGCTTTTCCGGCACCGGCCGCCGCTTGTTACTGGACTTGGCCATGTCTGTCTCTTTCGTCCTTATGGAGCAGAAGGGTGATTGAAAATTAGAACGGTGGTTCGTCGTCGCCGCCGCCGAACGAGCCGGAGGCCGGGGCGCTGCCCCATGGGTCGTCGCCGGTTCCGCCGGCTGCGCCGCCGGTCGGGGCCGCCGCCTGACGCTGGGCCCCGCCACCGGCGCCGAAGCCACCCCCGCCGCCGCCGCTGCGGCTGGCCTTGTTGACCTTCGCAGTGGCGTAGCGAAGCGACGGGCCGATCTCATCGACCTCCACCTCGACCACTGTGCGCTTCTCTCCCTCGCGGGTTTCAAACGACCGCTGCTTGAGCCGGCCTTGCACGATCACCCGCGAGCCGCGGGTGAGGCTTTCGGCCACGTTCTCGGCGGCCTCACGCCAGATGCTGCACCGCAAGAACAGCGCCTCGCCGTCCTTCCACTCCCCGCTCTGGCGGTCGTAGATCCGCGGTGTCGAGGCCACCGTGAAGTTCGCAACGGCGGCGCCTGACGGGGTGAACCGCAGCTCGGGGTCGGCGGTCAAGTTTCCGACGACGGTGATGGTGGTGTCACCAGCCACAGTGACCTCCTGGTCCTCGTGGTCCCGCCGCAGCGGGCGGGTGGGTGGTCAAGAGCATGCCGTCGCAGAGCCTACGCAACGGCTACGACGTGACGCGGTCATTCGCCAACAGGATCAGTCAGTGCTTGTCGGCGCGCATGACCTTGGTGCGCAACACCGACTCGTTCAGGCTGAGCTGACGGTCGAGTTCCGACACCGTCGCCGGCGCGGCCTTGAGATCGATCACCGCGTAGATGCCCTCGGCATGCTTGGCGATCTCGTACGCCAGCCGGCGCCTACCCCAGATGTCGACCTTGTCCACCGTGCCGCCGTCTTTACGGACGACGTTGAGAAATGTCTCCAACGACGGGGCAACGGTGCGCTCGTCGAGGGTGGGGTCAAGGATGACCATGATTTCGTATGGACGCATGGAAACCTCATCACCTCCTATGGTCGTGGTCGGCCACGGTCTTGTCCGTGGCAGGAGGGTCGCCTGCGTCGGCAACCGCCCCAGGCTACCGGACGGCTGGTGAGCTTGCGAAATCCGGCTCGGCGACGGCGCGGCTCCTAGCCGGGCGCAGGTGCGCAGGCAGCCAGCCGGGCGGCGCATCGGGTGCCCGGTCGAACACCCCGCCCGCAGGATCGTCGAGCCGTCTTCCCCAGCGCACCAGATCCTCCTCGGGCCGATAAATCTGGCGGACCACCAGCGCACACAGGCCCAGCACCGCGACGTCACGCAGCAGCACCGTGGCAGCGAACCACTGCTCGGGCAGTCCGCGGTTGGGCACGCTGTAGAGGTAGTACATCCGCGGTATCCACACCAGCGCGTCGATCGTCATCCACGCCAACAGGATTCGGCGGTGCGGCAACGCCAGCACGGCCAACGGCACCAGCCACAGTGAGAACTGTGGACTCCAGACCTTGTTGGTCAACAGAAACGCCGCCACGACCAGAAACGCCAGCTGCGCCACGCGTGGCCGCTGTGGAGCAGTCAGCGCGATGTAACCGATTGCGCCGCAGCATAATACGAACAGCGTCAAGACGACTTCGTTGAGTCTCTGCGGCGGCTGCCAGAAACCCAGGTGCGGATCGAAACCCTGCCAGCCGGTGAACGACTTGACGAGGTTGAACAATGAATCCATGTCATCGCCGCGGCGGGCGTTGAGCCGGAAAAACTCCGACCACCCTCGCGGGTAGAGCACCATCACCGGCAGGTTGACGGCCAGCCACGTCGCCACCGTCGCGGCCGCGGTGCGGGCCAGCGCAGCGAGCCGCCCGGTCCGGATGCCCAGCACCAGCAGCGGGCCCAACAACAACGCCGGATACAGCTTGGCCGCGACACCCAGGCCCAGCAGCACACCGGCCAGTATCGGCCGCCGCCGGGCCCACGCCAGCAAGCCGCCGACCGCCAACGCCGTTGCCAGCGCATCGAAATTCGTGAAACCCTGAAAGATCACCAGCGGAGACGCGCCGACCAGCGCCGCGTCCCACACCCGACGGCCCGCGAGCCCCGCCGTGGCCCACAACGTCGTCAGCCATGCCAACGCCAACCCGAGCGCCGAAATATCGAAGAAGACCACCACTTCGGCGATCACCGGCAGCTTCGCCACGCTGCTTAGCGTGGTGTAGGTCTTGGCCAACGCCATCGACACATACTGATACACCCCGGTCAGCACCGGATACTCCATGTAGCGCACCGCAGGCCGGCCGTCGTAGCGAACCTGTTGCTTGCCGTCGGGATCTTTTTCGACCCAGCTGGACTTGTACGGAAACTTACCCTGGCTCAACAACTCCGCGCCGTACAGCGGCACGGTGTCGGAGTAGCACAGCTCGTAATACGCCCGCTGGTTCTGCCAATTGGCAACGCGGGCATCGCCCGGCCCGGTCCCCGTGGTCTGCAAACACGGCGCTTTCGTCGACCAACCCAGCGCCAAAAACACCAGCGCCATCAACAACATCGCCCGCAGCGGGGTCAGGAATGCCGTGCGCCCGATCATCGCGTGCCGGCCCACCGGGCCACCGATGACGCCTGCGAGCGCCGCACCGAGAAAGTCGGTGCGGCTGGGGCAATCCCGGTGGTCGGCGGAGCGCAAATCCGCGGCCAACGGCCGCGGCGAAATGGTGGGGCGAGAAGTCCGATCGCCGATCACGGCGGCGGCGCGACAAGTCCGGGTGCGCCCGGCAGCGCCGGTGCCGGTCCCACCGGTCCCGCCGGCACTGTCGTGGGCGGCCCGATGGGGATCGTGATGCCGGGCGCCAGCTCAATTGTGGGCTGGATGACCGTCATCTGCGGCGGCGGCGGCGGCGCTACCGGCACCCCGGCGAAGCCACCGATTTCCCCTGGTTTGGCGAACGACTCGGTCGTGGTGCCCTTGAGCGCGCCGTCCATGGTGGCCTTCCAGATGTCGGCTGGCAGACCGGATCCATAGACCGGACCGCCCCACTTGGTGACCAGTGGCTTGTCGCCGCTGACGGTGCCCACCCACACCGCCGTCGACAGCGACGGGGTGTAGCCGACCATCCAGGCATCCTTGTCGGCGTCGGTGTCACCCAACTGTGTGGTGCCGGTCTTGGCCGCCGACGGCCGCCCGCCGGCCAACGCGTGACCGCGCGAATAGGCGGCGATCGGCTGCATCGCCGACGTGACGTTGTCCGCGACGTCCTTGCGGATCCGCTGTTCGCCGGACTTGGCGGAGTTGGCGGCGTCGAACAGCACCCGGCCCTCGGAGTTGACCACTTTCTGCACGAAATGCGGTCGGTGATAGACCCCCGATGCGGCCAACGTCGCGTACGCCGAAGCCATGTCGATCACCCGAGTCTGATACTGGCCTAACACGATTCCGTTGTTGGGCGGGCCGCCCTTGCCGTCCTCGCTCAGCGTGTGCGCGACACCGGGGAAGCTTTCGGCGATGCCGGACTTGTGCGCCGCGTCGGCGACGTCCTCCGGACCGTTTTTCAACTTCAGCATCAGCCGGTAGTAGGAGGTGTTCAGCGACCGCTTGAGCGCCTCGGCGATATTGCAGGTTCCGCAGCTTTCGCCTTCGACGTTGGAGATCTTGATGCCGTTGACCGTCAGCGCGGAGCTGTCCACCTGATAGCCCAGGCCGATGCCCTGCTCCAGCGCGGCGATCAACGCGAACACCTTGAACGACGACCCGGTCTGCAGGCCGGCTTGGGCGAAGTCGAACCCGTGCGCATCATCGCCGCCGTAATAGGCCTTCACGTCGCCGTTGTGCGGGTCGATGGACACGACCGCGGTGCGCATGTCGGGCGCTTGACCTTCCATGTACTTTGACACCGCATCCTCTGCGGCTTTTTGCGCTTGCGGATCGATGGTGGTGGTGACGTCCAGGCCCTGGGTGTTGAGCGTCTGCTCGTCGATGTCGAACAGCTCGAGCAGCTCTCTGGTGACCTGCCGTTCGATCAGCCCGTCGGGCCCGCTGACCCGGTATTGCGCGCGCGCCTTCTCGGGCGGCGCGGTCGGCGGAAACGCTTGGGCCGCGCGATCTCTCGGCGACAGCGCGCCGATGTCCACCATTCCGTCGAGCACCCAGTTCCAGCGCGCCTTAGCGCTGGGGAGGTCCACCGCGGGGTCAAGCGTCGACGGGCGCTGGATCAGCGCGGCAAGCAGGGCGCCGTCGGCGATGGTGAGCTGATTGACCGGTTTGTCGAAGTAGGCGTTGGACGCCGAGGAAATCCCGTAGGCGCCTCGACCGAAGTAAATGATATTGAGATAGGCCTGCAGCACATCGTCTTTGGACCACTCCCCCGACATCTTGGTCGCGATGACGAGTTCCTTGGCTTTGCGGATCAGCCCGCGCACCCCGGCACGCTGCGAGCCCACCAGCGCGTTCTTGACGTACTGCTGGGTGATCGTCGACCCGCCCTGGGTGTCGCCGCCGAAGATGTTGTTCTTGGCCGCCCGCGCGAAGCCGGTGAGCGAAAAGCCGGGGTTGGTGTAGAAGTTGCGGTCCTCGGCCGCGATCACCGCCTGGCGCACGTGCACCGGCACCTGGTCGATGCCAACGTCCTCGCGATTGCCTTCCGGCGGAACGATTTTGGCTAGCTCTGAGCCGTCACTGGCCAGGATTGTCGACACCTGATTGGTGCGGATGTCGCCGGGTTTGGGGATGTCGACGATGAAGTAGGCCATCGCGAAGGTGACGATCGGCAACAGCAGCAGGACCGCGGCGCCGACGTAGAGGCCGCGACGCACCCACAGCCAGTTGACGCGGTGGATCCAGCCCCAGTCCGGCGATGGCAGCGTCCGCCGCCGGGCGCCGAGCGGACCGGGCGGCCGGCCGCCGCCCCCGCCGGAGGGCTGGCCGTGATGCGGCGGCGGCCTGCCGTCCAAGGCGGCCGCAGCTAACTCCAGCGGGTCGAACCGACCCGCTGCTTCGGTCGGCTGGCGACTGTCCAAAGCGGCCTTGACCGCCTCGATCGGATCGCGCTCGTCGCGGACCGGAGGCAGGATCGCGGTCAACCGGTCGTCGGGGGGAAGCGATGGGCGCCGTCGGGCTGGTGAGTGCTTGGGCCCGCCGTCGGCCCCCGTCCGGCTCGGGTTTCCGGTGGCCGAGTGGTCTTGCTGCGCTTCGTTATTCACTGGCCGTGCGGGCGCCGTTACGTGCTGCCCGAGTGCCCTTGGGAGGGCGCGCCGCGCCGAGCACGTACGACTTGACCAAGTGATTCCAACTGCAGGTCCGGCATACCTCCACCACGTGCACGGAGAACTCGTCGAAACGCGAGGCCAGCGTTACCAGCTCTTCGGCTGTGCGGGCCGACCCGGAAACCGGGCCGAGGTGGTCGCCGAAAACCCACGACACCAGGGTGAGCTGCTCTTTGCGGCAGATGGGGCACATCACCGCGCTGAGCTTGCCGTGGAACTTCGCTGCGCGCAGCAAGTACGGATTGGCGTCGCACACATCGGAGACGCCGGTTCGCCCCGAATACACCTCGGTCAGCAGGGAGCGCCGCCGAAGCGCGTAATCGACCACCTGTCGCTGCAATCGCACGATGACCAGAGTACGTCCGAAGCACCGATGCCGAGAGCTGGCCCGGCCACACCGTATGCCGCAGGCGCCGCGGCCGCTTCTGCCGTCCTCGCGCGTTGAGCAGGACCGTCGCCTCCCCGCTGAGCACCGCAGTCGCGGCCCCTGTCCGCGGGCGTGCCACGGTGCGCCGTGGTCTGCCGCGGGATGAGGCCGGCCAGGATCAGGTGCCGTGCGCGCCTTTGGACCAGGCGGTGGTGTCGGCTGGGCCAAGATCGGCTGAACAGTGCCCGAACGCCTACTTGACACCAACTGGAGTGGTGGCCGAATATATCGGGGCGATACTATGACGCGAGAGGTCGAAACGTCGTAACAGCCAGAGCAAACCAGGGCAAAGGAGGTGGCTCGATGCTGGAGCTCGCCATCCTGGGACTCTTGCTCGAGTCACCCATGCACGGCTACGAGCTGCGCAAACGGCTGACCGGCCTGCTGGGAGCCTTCCGGGCGTTTTCCTACGGTTCGCTTTACCCCGCCCTGCGGCGGATGCAGGCAGACGGGTTGATCGCCGAGAACGCCGCCCCCGCCGGGACGCCGGTGCGGCGCGCTCGGCGCGTCTACGAATTGACCGATGCCGGCCGCAACCGCTTCACCAAGCTGGTGGCCGACACCGGTCCGCACAACTACACCGATGACGGCTTCGGTGTGCACCTGGCTTTCTTCAACCGCACTCCCGCCGAGGCGCGGATGCGGATCCTTGAGGGCCGCCGTCGCCAGGTGGAAGAACGTCGGGAGGGCCTGCGCGAAGCAATTGCGCGGGCCAGTAACTCGCTCGACCGCTATACCCGTCAGTTGCACCAACTCGGGCTGGAGTCGAGCGAACGCGAGGTCAATTGGCTCAACGAGCTGATCGCGGCCGAGCGGCTAGCGCAACGAGGCGCCGAGCAGGCATAGCGCCGAGTAGTCCACCACATCACCACACAGATAAGAGCTAAGGAGAACGCCGCATGAGTGAGCATGAGGCACGACAGGCGCCTGGGGCGCAGCCCGAAATCCGGGTCGCCATTGTCGGTGTCGGCAACTGCGCGTCCTCGCTGGTTCAGGGCGTGCAGTACTACTACGACGCCGACGAGAACAGCACCGTGCCCGGCTTGATGCACGTGAAGTTCGGCCAGTACCACGTCCGCGACGTCAAGTTCGTCGCCGCGTTCGACGTGGACGCCAAGAAGGTCGGCTTCGATTTGTCCGAGGCGATTTTCGCGTCGGAGAACAACACCATCAAGATCGCCGACGTGCCGCCCACCAACGTGACGGTGCAGCGCGGCCCGACGCTGGACGGCATCGGCAAGTACTACGCCGACACCATCGACGTGTCGGACGCCGAGGCCGTCGACGTGGTGAAGGTGCTCCGCGACGCCGAGGTCGACGTGCTGGTCTCCTACCTGCCGGTGGGCTCGGAAGAGGCCGACAAGTTCTACGCCCAGTGCGCGATCGACGCCGGGGTGGCCTTCGTCAACGCACTGCCGGTGTTCATCGCCTCCGACCCGGTGTGGGCGGCCAAGTTCGCCGACGCCGGCGTCCCGATCGTCGGTGACGACATCAAGAGCCAGGTCGGCGCGACCATCACCCACCGCGTGATGGCCAAGCTGTTCGAGGACCGCGGCGTGCAGCTGGACCGCACCATGCAGCTCAATGTCGGTGGCAACATGGACTTCCTGAACATGCTCGAACGCGAGCGGCTGGAGTCGAAAAAGATCTCCAAGACCCGGGCCGTCACGTCGAACCTGCAGCGAGAGTTCAAAACCAAGGACGTCCACATCGGCCCGTCCGACCACGTCAGCTGGCTCGACGACCGCAAGTGGGCGTACGTCCGGCTGGAAGGCCGAGCGTTCGGCGACGTGCCGTTGAACCTGGAGTACAAGCTTGAGGTGTGGGACTCACCGAACTCGGCCGGCGTCATCATCGACGCCGTCCGGGCGGCCAAGACCGCCCAAGACCGCGGCGTCGGCGGACCGGTGATCCCGGCGTCGGCGTATCTGATGAAGAGCCCGCCGCAGCAGCTGCCCGACGACGTCGCGCGCACCCAGCTCGAAGAGTTCATCATCGGCGGTTAGCTCGAGCGGTTGAATTCACGCCCGTCACACGAAATTCGGGTGTGCCAATGTGCCCGGCTCACAGCGACAACGCGGTGGCACCCGCCGGCTTCATCGGAGGCTGTCGCTCAGAGCCGGGCAAAAACCCCACACCTGATCTCTAGTGACTGGAGTGGTTTCGATTTCGTAGTGTCATGGTCGTGACGCAAATCTCCGACGGCGACCGGGCCGCGTGCAGCGGCTGCGCTGACCGGACGGCCGAGGTCATGCTGACCGAACTGGTTCGGCGTGGCGTGCTTTCACCGTCGGACAGGTCCGCAGCCGCGTTCTAACCGCCGGTACGTTCGCGGGTATGAACCTCACCGCCGCAAAGCTGCTTGCGCTGATCGCCACGATCGTGCTGACCTGCAGCCTGGCTTCGGTTCCGCTGGCCACCGCCGACACCAACCAGTGCGCGGCGTCCGGGGAGGACGGCGCGGTGAGGTTGCCGAGGAAACTGGCCGCCTCGCACCGCGCACGCAACGACAAGTACACGACCGCCACCGTCGAGCCGCTGAGTTCGGTGCACATCGGCGCGCTGGGGCTGCATACGCCCGGCACGCTGACCGTCGGCACCCTCACGCAGTCTCCCCCGACCAGTTGCATCAACCCCGCCGGGCACTACACCGGTTACGACAACGAGCTGCTGCGGGCCATCGCCGCAAAGCTGGGACTGAAGGTCGCCTTCGTCGGCACCGACTTCTTCGGGCTGCTCGCGCAGGTTGCGTCGCGGCGCTTCGACGTCGGCTCGGCGTCGATCATGGCCACCGAAGCGCGCCGGCGCACGGTCACCTTCACCAACGGCTACGACTTCGGCTACTTATCGCTGGTCGTGCCGTCCGGTTCGGCGATCGGCGGGTTCGACGACCTGGCCGCCGGGCAGCGGATCGGCGTCGTGCAGGGCACCGTCGAGGAGGCCTACGTCGTCGACGCCCTGCACTTGCAGCCGGTGAAGTTCCCCGACTTCACCACCGTCTACACCAGCGTGAAGACCCATCAGATCGACGCGTGGGTAGCGCCGGCGATGGAGGCGACCGACGTGATGCGGCCCGGCGATCCCGCCGCGATCGCCGGCTACACGTTCGGCCTGGGTAACTACGTGGCCTACGCGGTCGCTAAAGACAACCAGCCGTTGGTCGCTGCGCTGAACGCCGGCTTGGACGCCGTGATCGCCGACGGCACCTGGTCGAAGCTGTACACCGACTGGGTGCCGCGGGCGTTGCCGCCCGACTGGCATCCGGGCTCCAAGGCGGCGTTGACACCGCACCTGCCGGACTTCGCGGTGATCGCCGAACGCCACCACCGCGCGCCGGACGAAGCGGGCCCGCCCAAATCCACACTGGCCCAGTTGCGGGACTCGTTCTTCGACTGGAGCCTCTACCGGCAGACCATCCCGGTGCTGCTGAAGACGGGACTGCCCAACACGCTGATTCTGACCGTCAGCTCCAGCGTCATCGGCCTGGTTATCGGCATGGCGCTGGCGATCGCCGGTATTTCCCGTCTCCGCTGGCTGCGGTGGCCGGCGCGGGTGTACACCGACATTTTCCGCGGCCTGCCCGAAGTGGTGATCATCCTGCTGATCGGCCTGGGCATCGGGCCGCTCGTCGGCGGGCTGACCAACAGCAATCCCTACCCGCTGGGCATCGCCGCACTGGGGCTGACCGCGGCGGCCTATGTCGGCGAGATCTTGCGCTCCGGCATCCAAAGTGTCGAGCCCGGCCAGCTCGACGCCGCCCGGGCGCTGGGGCTGAGCTACCGCGCCTCGATGCAGCTGGTGGTGGTACCGCAAGGCATTCGCCGGGTGCTGCCCGCGCTGGTCAACCAGTTCATCGCGCTGCTGAAGGGCTCGGCGCTGGTGTACTTCCTGGGGCTTGTCGCCGGTCAACGCGAGCTGTTCGAGGTCGGCCGGGACTTCAACGCCCAGACCGGCAGCCTCTCACCGCTGGTGGCCGCGGGAATCTTCTACCTGATCTTGACTATCCCGCTGACCCATCTGGTGAACCACGTCGACCGCCGGCTTCGCCAGGGCCGGGCCGCGGCCGAGCCGGAGAACCCGCTCGACCGGATCGCCGCGACAACCAGCCAGGAGATGACGTGACGGTGCCGTCAGTTTCTTTGGCGGCCAAGGACATTCACTTGTCCTTCGGTCCCAATGCGGTGCTGCGCGGGGTCGATATCGACGCGCCGGCCGGCCGCACGGTGGCGGTGATCGGCCCGTCGGGCTCCGGCAAGTCGACCCTGCTGCGGGTGTTGAACCGGCTACACGAACCCGACCGCGGCGACGTCCTGCTCGACGGGCGGTCGGTGCTGGGCGACGATCCCAATCGGCTGCGGCAGCGGATTGGCACGGTGTTTCAGCATTTCAACCTCTTTCCGCATCGCAGCGTGCTGGACAACGTCACGCTGGCGCCGCGCAAGCTCAAGCGCCTGCATGCCGACGAGGCCCGGGAACTGGCGCTGGCTCAGCTGGACCGGGTGGGCATGAAACACAAGGCCGATAGCCGTCCCGGCGCGCTGTCGGGTGGGCAGCAGCAAAGGGTCGCGATCGCCCGGGCGTTGGCGATGGCGCCACAGGTGGTGCTGTTCGACGAGGCCACGTCGGCGCTGGATCCCGAACTGGTCAAGGGCATTTTGGCGCTGATCGCGGATCTGGGCGCCGACGGCATGACCATGGTTGTCGTCACCCACGAAATGGGTTTTGCCAGCTCGACATCGGACGCGGTTGTCTTCATGGACCACGGTCAGGTGGTGGAAACCGGGCCGCCGGACCAGATTTTCGGGGCGGCAAGAACCGAGCGGTTGCAGCGCTTCTTGTCGCAGGTGCTTTGAGATCAGAAACGCTTTTCGGGCCGGTCAACGTCCAGACAGGTTAGACTGGCGAACTATGGCGGAACGGGAAGCCACGGCGCCGGAGCTCACCGAGTTGGCTGAGGGTCTTCACCGCACGCTGTCGAAACTGTTTTCGATTCTGCGCCGGGGGGATCCCAGCGCCGGCGCCGCCACAGCAGGCGAACTGACGCTGGCCCAGCTGTCCATCCTGTTCACCCTGCTGGATCGGGGTCCGATCCGGATGACCGATCTGGCCGCGCATGAACGCGTCCGGACGCCCACCACCACTGTGGCGATCCGCAGGCTGGAGAAAATCGGCCTGGTGAAGCGCTCGCGTGACCCGTCGGACTTACGCGCCGTCCTCGTCGACATCACGCCGCGGGGGTTAGCCGTCCACCGCGAGTCGCTGACCAACCGCATCGGCGCGTTGGCGGCGCTACTCAGCCAGCTCGACGAGCCCGATTTGGAGACGCTGACCAAGGCGCTGGCGCCGCTGGAGCGGCTGGCGGCCAGCGAGCCGGTGACTAGCCCGGCGGCGGCCCGGGCTGCCGGCGAACAGGCCTGACCGGCCGCGCTTGACAGACATGCCGACCGCGCTCATCACCGGCGCCAGCCGGGGGATCGGCGCAGCCATCGCCACCGCCCTGGCGCCAACGCACACCCTGCTGTTGGCCGGACGGCCTTCACCCGCGCTGCAAGCCACCGCAGAACGGCTCGGCGCCACCACACTGCCGCTGGACCTGACCGACACCGATGCGATTCCTGCCGTCACCCGCTCCATCGGGGAGCTCGACGTGCTGGTCCACAGCGCCGGGGTGTCGTTCCCGGGGCGGGTTGCCGAGTCCACCGTTGAACAGTGGCGCACCACCTTCGAGGTCAACCTTGTTGGCGCAGTGGCTCTTACGCTCGTACTGCTGCCGGCTCTGCGGCGCACAGGAGGTCAGGCGGTGTTCATCAACTCCGGCTCAGGGCGCAAGGCGTCGCTGAAGATGGCCTCGTACTCCGCGAGCAAGTTCGCGCTGCGCGCGTTCGCCGACTCACTTCGCGAAAGCGAGCCGTCGCTGCGGGTCACCAGCGTCTACCCCGGTCGCACCGACACCGACATGCAGCGTGAGCTGGTGTCCTTCGAGGGCGGCGACTACGATCCCGAGAAGTTCCTGCGACCGGACACCGTTGCCGAGGCGGTCGCCCACGCGGTGGCCACCCCACCCGACGGCCACCTTCACGAGGTCGTAATCCGGCCCCGTTGAGCGCGAGCAACTAGCGCGAGCAGGTTCCTAGACGACGAGGTTGACCAGGCGTCCGGCGACCACGATCACCTTCTTCGGGGTGGCCCCCGCCAGGGATGTCCGGACTTTCTCGTCGGCCAGCGCAGCGGCTTCCACCGCGTCGGCGTCGGAGTTGGCGGGCAGCGTGATGCGGCCGCGCACTTTGCCATTGACCTGCACGGGATACTCGACGGTGTCCTCGACCACGTAGTCCGGGTCGGCCGCCGGGAACGGCCCGTGCGCAAGTGAGCTCGGGTGACCCAGCCGCTGCCACAGCTCCTCGGCCAGGTGCGGCGCCAGCGGCGCCAGCATCAGCACCAACGGCTCTACCGCTGCGCGGGGCACCGCATCGCGGTGCTGCTTGGTGAGGTGATTGGTGTACTCGATCAGTTTGGCTACCGCGGTGTTATTACGCAGTGCCGCATAGTCTTCCGAAACACCGGCGATGGTGCGGTGCAGCTGCCGCAGCGTGTCGGTGTCGAGATCCGCGTCGTCGGTCACCCGGATCTCGCCGGTCTGCTCGTCAACCACCAGCCGCCACACCCGCTGCAGGAAGCGGTGCGCCCCGACGACATCCTTGGTGGCCCACGGGCGGGAGGCTTCCAACGGACCCATCGACATCTCGTACACCCGCAATGTGTCGGCGCCGTACTCGTCGCACATCTCGTCGGGCGACACCGAATTCTTCAGGCTCTTACCGATTTTTCCGAATTCCTGGAAGACTTCGATCTCCCCGGCGGGCCCGGGATGGACGAATCTGCCGTCGCGTTCGACCACCTCGGCGGCCGGCACGTAGGCCCCCCGAACGTCGGTGTAGGCGAACGCTTGGATGTAGCCCTGGTTGACCAGCCGTCGGTACGGTTCGCGGGAGCTGACGTGACCCAGGTCGTAGAGCACCTTGTGCCAGAACCGCGCATACAGCAGGTGCAGCACCGCGTGCTCGGCGCCTCCGACATACAGGTCGACGCCGCCCGGATCGCCGGGGCCATGCTCGGCCGGCCTCGGACCCATCCAGTAGGCCTCATTCTCCTTGGCGCAGAAGCATTCCGAGTTGTGCGGGTCGGTGTAGCGCAGCTCGTACCAGGAGCTGCCGGCCCACTGCGGCATCACGTTCGTGTCGCGGGTGTAGGGCTTCAGCCCGTCACCGAGGTCCAGTTCCACGTGCATCCAGCCGGTCGCTTTGGCCAGCGGCGGCTCGGGAACGCTGTCGGCGTCGTCCGGATCGAACAGCACCGGCGAGTGGTCCGGGACGTCGGGCAGTTCGACGGGCAGCGCGGCCTCGTCCAGCGCGTGCGCACGACCGTCGCTGTCGTAGACGATCGGGAAGGGTTCGCCCCAATAACGCTGCCGCGCGAAAAGCCAATCGCGCAGCTTGTATTCGATACGCGCCCGGCCCCGACCATCGGCCTCCAACCGCGCGGTGACGGCTTCCTTGGCCACCGCCACGTCCATTCCGTTCAGGTAGCCAGAGTTCACCAACATCCCGTCGCCGGTATAGGCGGCCACCGAAATATCCCCGCCGGCAATGACTTCGACGATCGGCAAGCCGAACTCGTGGGCGAACTCCCAGTCGCGCTGGTCGTGACCGGGAACCGCCATGATCGCCCCGGTGCCGTATCCGGCCAGCACGTAGTCCGCGATGAACATGGGCACCTGCTCGCCATTGGCCGGGTTGACCGCATAACTGCCCAGGAACACCCCGGTTTTGGTTTTGTTCTCTTGGCGCTCCAGATCGGACTTCGCCGCGATCGTCCGCCGGTAGGCGGCGACGGCATCAGCTGGTGTGGCGCCGCCGAAGGTCCAATGCGGATCTACCCCGGCCGGCCAGTCGACCGCGACCAACCGGTCGACCAGGTCGTGCTCGGGGGCGAGCACCAAATACGTGGCGCCGAAGAGGGTGTCCGGCCGGGTCGTGAACACCTCCAAGTCCACCGTCTCGCCGTCGGCGGTGGGCGCCGAGAACAGCGCGGCGGCGCCGGTCGAGCGGCCGATCCAGTTGCGCTGCATGGTTTTGACCTTGTCCGGCCAGTCCAGCAGGTCGAGGTCGTCGAGCAACCGGTCGGCGTAGGCGGTTATCCGCATCATCCACTGCCGCAACCGCTTCCGGAACACCGGAAAGTTGCCGCGGTCGCTTCGGCAGTCCGCGGTGACCTCTTCGTTGGCCAGCACGGTGCCCAGTCCCGGACACCAGTTGACCATCGAATCCGCTCGGTAGACCAAGCGGTGGGCATCGATCACTTCGGCGCGCTGGGGCGCCGACAGCGTCGCCCAATCCCGGCCGTCACCCAATTGCCTCGCGCCGGAGTCGAATTCGGCAACCAGATCGGCGATCGGTCGGGCTTTGTTGGCGGCGGTATCAAACCACGCGTTGTAGATCTGCAGGAAGATCCACTGTGTCCACTTGTAGAACTCGACGTCGGTGGTGGAAAAGCTTCGCCGGTTGTCGTGGCCGAAGCCCAGCCGGCCCAACTGCCGGCGGAAGTTGGCGATGTTGGCCTCGGTCCGGATGCGCGGGTGGGTTCCGGTCTGCACCGCGTACTGCTCGGCGGGCAGCCCGAACGCGTCAAAGCCCAATGCGTGCAGCACATTACGGCCGCTCATCCGGAAGTAGCGGGCATAGACGTCGGTGGCGATGTAGCCCAGCGGGTGGCCGACGTGCAGCCCTTCTCCCGACGGGTAGGGGAACATGTCCTGGACGAACAACTTATCCGCCGGCACGGCTGTGGGGGCGCCTCCCGCTTGCGGGGGACCGTCCGCCGGTGCGAGCGACCCGACCGGGTTGGCCACGTTGAAGGTCCCCATCCGATTCCAGGTGCCCTGCCAGGTCGCTTCGATGCGGCCGGCCAGCTCCGCGGTGTATCGGTACCGCGGCGCATCGGCGTCGGCCTGGACGGCTGGGTGTGGCCCTGTCGCGGCTGTTGGGGAGTCGGTCACGTCCAACAGGTTATAAGGGCGCGCGCGCCGGCCCGCCGCCCACGGGTTTGTCTCGGTTGCGTTGCGGACCGATCAGGGCTTTATCCCAGGTGTATTCCGGGTCGGTTCCGATCCGCTTTACAGCTGGTAGGCCCTACTTCGGCGTGGATACAGTCCGACTCAATGCTTCGCCGGAGAAGCGACGAGGGAAGGACCGACTCTGATGATGCGGATTGCCCGTAGCTGGCGGGTAGCTGTCGCGGGTCTAGCCGTCGCCGTCGTCGGTGTGCTGGGCTTGGCCTGCCCCACCGCGTCGGCAGACCCGGTGTTTCCGCCCCGGCCCGACCCCGTTCCGATCCCCGCGGCGCCGGTGACGCCGCAGGCCCTGACCGGCTCGCCGGGGGCTGTCGGCTACCCCCTGCCGGGTACGGCGGTCGCTGCCCCCGCGGCGCCGTCCCCGGCCTTGGCCGCGCCCGCCCCGGCAGTCCCCCCACCGGCGCCGATGCTGGTGCCGGCCCAGTCCGGGACGCTGCGGGACTACTTCGCCGCCAAGAACGTCAAGATGGAGCCGCAAAAGGCGCAGAACTTCTCCGCGCTCGACGTCACTTTGCCGATGCCGCCGGGATGGACGCAGGTGCCCGACCCCAACGTCCCCGACGCCTTCGTGGTGACCGCGAACCGTCGCAGCGCCAGCCTGTACACCTCCAATGCCCAGCTGGTGGTGTACCGGCTCGTCGGCGACTTCGATCCGAAGGACGCCATCACTCACGGTTATCTCGACAGCGAGCAGCTGCCCGCCTGGCGAACCACCAATGCCTCGCTGGCCGATTTCAACGGCTCGCCCTCGTCGATCATCGAGGGCACCTACCGCGAAAACGAGATGACACTCAACACCTCGCGGCGTCACGTCATCGTGGCCTCCGGACCGGATCAATACCTGGTGTCGCTGGCAGTAACGACCGATGCCGCCGCCGCAGTCGGGGAGGCGCCGGCCACCGACGCCATCGTCAACGGGTTCCGGGTCGGCCCGCCCGGATCCAACCCGCCCGCCGCGGCGCCGGGGGCCGTCGCCGCACCCCCGTCGGCGGCACCGCTCGCGCACTAGACAGCCGGCACGACGGCGGGCCGGGCCGCGCGGTGGCGCTGGCGGCGCCGGGGGATGCAGCACCACCGGTCGTCGGTGTGTGCATCGCGGGCGCCGTCGGCACTGTGGCCGTCGGTGCTTGGCAGAGCGCGCGCTACCCACTGCGTCGCGAAGCCGCCGGCTGCCGCGGCGCCTGCGCGACCTGCACGCTCAATTGCGGCTGATCTCGATCGGATGGGTGGCCAGCAGCGAAAGCGGCAGCGGCTGGCGCCGCAGCACCCGCCCCCACAGATCCACCCGTGGCTGGACCAGAACGTCAGACGGCAACGCCGACAACACAATCCAGTCGCCGCGCTCGATCTCGCCGTCGAGCTGACCGATCGTCCAGCCGGCGTATCCCGCGTATATCCGGACGCCCTCCACCAACGGGGCGACCGAATCGGGGTCGGCGTCCAAGTCGACCATCGCTATCCGGCCCGCCACGTGCCGCAACCCGGGCACGCCATCCGGTTCGGCGCCGACCCGCAGCACCGACAGGCACAGCGCTGCGTCACGCTTGACCGGTCCGCCGATGAACATCGTCTTCGGTTTCGCCGCCAGCGTGGCCCACTGCGGCAACACGTTGTACACCGCGGTCTCACTGGGGCGATTGAGCACCACGCCCAGCGTGCCCCCGTCGTTGTGCTCGACGATGTAGATCACGCTGCGGCGGAACGTCGGTTCGAGCAAACCCGTGTTAGCCACAAGCAAGGTGCCCGCCCGCACACGATGCGCGGCGGGGGCAATGAAGTCCTCCGGGTCTTCCGGTTGCGCCACGACTCCATCATCGCATCCGCGCCGGCCGCTGTCGTGAACAATCAGGGCGCTAGACAGATATTTGTAGTGTTGTTAACAGGGGCCTGATGCCGGGGCTGTGCCGTTTCCGAGAGCCGGGCCCCGTCACGGGGAAGTAGGTTCGGTGGCTCACAGGCGTGCACCTGTCGCTATCTGGCGCTCGGTGCGCGGCTTGCCCGACTTCTGGCGACTGTTGGAGTTGCGCACCGCAAGCCAGTTCGGCGACGGCCTCTTCCAGGCTGGCCTGGCCGGTGCGCTGCTGTTCAATTCCGAGCGGGCTGCCCGCCCGATGGCGATCGCCGGTGCTTTCGCGGTGCTGTTTTTGCCGTACTCGCTGCTGGGCCCGTTCGCCGGCGCGCTGATGGACCGCTGGGACCGTCGGCTGGTATTGGTCGGCGCCAGCCTGGCCCGGGTGATGGCGGTGGCCTCGGCGGGAATCTGCCTGGCCATCGGTGCCGCCAACCTGGTGGTGCTGTGCGGCGCGCTGGTGGTCAACGGCCTGGCCCGGTTCGTGTCCTGCGGATTGTCCGCCGCCCTGCCGGATGTGGTGCCCCCCGGCCAGGTCGTCGCGATGAACTCGATCGCGTCGGCGACCGGTGCGATCGCCGCGTTCGTCGGCGCCAACTTCATGCTGGTGCCCCGCCTGCTCGTCGGTTCCGGCGACACTGGGGCGGCGTCGATCATCTTGCTGGTAAGCGTCCCGATGGTGGTCGCACTGGTGCTGTCGCTGCGGTTTGGCGCCCGCGTGCTCGGTCCTGACGACACTCAGCGGGCGGTCCACGGATCGGTCGTCTACGCGGTGATCAACGGCTGGCTGCACGGCATCCGCACCGTGCGGCAGCGTGCCACGGTGGCCGCTACCTTTTCCGGGTTGGCGGCGCACCGGATGGTGTTCGGCGTCAATACCCTGGTGGTGCTGCTGGCGGTGCGCAGCGGTGGCGCCGCGTCGGTCGGCGCGATGGCGGGTGCGATGTTGTTCCTGGTCGCCACCGGGACGGGGTCCTTTCTGGCCAATGTGGTGACCCCGCCCGCAGTACGCCGGTGGGGCCGATACGCCACCGCGAACGGGGCATTGGCGATCGCCGCGACGATCCAGCTCGGCGGGGCCGGTCTGCAGCTGGCGGTGATGGCGGCGTGTGGGTTCTTCCTGGGGGCTGCGGGTCAGGTACTCAAGCTTTGCGCCGATACGGCGATCCAGGTCGACGTGGACGACGCTCTGCGCGCTCATGTATTCGCCGTACAGGATTCGTTGTTTTGGGTCGCGTTCATCGGCGCAATCACCGCCGCCGCCACCGTTATTCCGCATAACGGCCACTCCCCTGCGCTCATACTGGCGGGCACCGGGCTCTACCTGTGCGGGCTGGCGGTCCACAGCATCGTCGGGCGCCGCCGCCAGCCGGCTTAAGGTACACAGGATGGCTGGCCTGCAACAGATCGTCGCCGACTTGCGCGCCGAAAGCGATGAGCTCGAGGCGCTGGTTGCGCCGCTGCCTGCGGATCGCTGGGCGGCATCGACGCCTGCCACGGGTTGGACCATCGCGCATCAGATCGGACATCTGCTGTGGACCGACCGCGTCGCGCTGAGGGCGGTCACCGACGAGCCGGCCTTCGCCGGGCTGCCGGAAATGGCCGCGGCCGACCCGGTCGGCTTCGTCGACGCGGGCGCCGACGCCCTGGGCGTCACGCGGTTACCGACGGCCCGGCTGCGTTCCGTCGCCCATATCGGCGTGCGCCGGCCCGCCGGGCGTCGGTCGCTCATGACACGTCGAACGTGGACTTGTTGCACGTTTTTTCGCGATTTGCGTACATCTTCTCCACGCTCGGCGATCGCTACAGCGTCGCAGCCGCATCGGCGGTGCCGTCGCCGTCGATGTCGGTCAGCTTGACGTCCCACCGTCCGTCGCCATCGGTATCGACGTAGCCCGTCACGCCGTTGTCGTCGGCGACGATTGCCCGGTCCGCCAAGCCGTTTCCGTCGCTGTCAAGCAGCCGGTCGTCGACCTGGCCGTCGCCGTCGAAGTCCACCAGCGGTCGGCTGGTGTGCTCGACGCCGTCGAGGCCTAGCCAGCGGAGTTGCCCAACGGCGGCGTTGCCCTGCGCCGGCTGGCCGGCGCGCGGCGGATTCGCGGCCACCGCCCAGGTCCCGGACCCGTCGTCGGTGAAGTAGCGTGCCGCGCTGCCGTCAAGGCCCCCTTTGTCGAGATCGAGGACGGCATGGTCGGCCAGGCCGTCGCCGTCAAAATCGGCTAACGCGTCATCGGCCAAGCCGTCGCCGTCGAAATCCAGACTGACCGCATCCAGCCGGCCGTCACCGTCGAGGTCGATGTCCGCGCCGCGGTCCCAGATCGTCGCCGTGCCGTCGCCGTCGCCCAAGCAGTACTCCATGCCGAATCCGACGCCGCCGGGCCGCTACTGGTTCCCGCGGGAGCGCCACCACGTCATCAGCTCGGCCGTCGCCTCGTCGCGGGTCAGCGGGCCACGGTCCAACCGCAATTCTTTGAGATAGTTCCATGCCTCGCCCACCTGCGGGCCCGGCGGGATGCCCAGCAATTCCATGATCTCGTTGCCGTCCAAATCTGGACGGACCCGCTGCAGATCCTCCTTGGCAGCCAGCTCTGCGATGCGCGCCTCCAGGCTGTCGTAGTTGGCCTGCAGCCGGGCGGCTCGCCCTCGGTTACGGGTGGTGCAGTCGGCGCGCACCAACTTGTGCAGCCGAGGCAACAGGCGCCCTGCGTCGGTGACATAGCGACGCACCGCCGAGTCGGTCCACCGGCCCTCGCCGTACCCGTGGAATCGCAGATGCAGGTACACCAACTGCGATACGTCGTCGACCATTTGTTTGGAATATTTCAAGGCCCGCAATCGCTTTCGGGCCATCTTGGCGCCGGCCACTTCGTGGTGGTGGAAGCTGACGCCGCCGTCGGGCTCGTGCCGGCGGGTGTCCGGCTTGCCGATGTCGTGTAGCAGCGCCGCCCAGCGCAACACCAAGTCAGGGCCGCCGTCTTCCAGCGCGATGGCTTGGCGTAGCACAGTCAGCGAATGCTGGTAGACATCCTTGTGCTGGTGGTGCTCGTCGATCGCCATCTGCATGCCGCCGACCTCGGGCAGCACGACATCGCCCATCCCGGTCTGCACCATCAGCTCGATGCCGACCACCGGGTCGTCGCCCAGCAGCAGCTTGTCCAGTTCGGCGGCCACCCGCTCGGCGGTGATCCGGGCCAACTCCGGCGCCATCTCCTCCATCGCCGAGCGCACCCGCGGTGCGACGGTGAAACCCAGTTGCGAGACGAACCTCGCGGCGCGCAGCATGCGCAGCGGATCATCGCCAAACGACTCCGACGGGGTCGCCGGAGTATCCAGCACGCCGGCGCGCAGCGCGGCCAAACCGCTTAGCGGATCGATGAATTCACCGGGTCCGGCTGCCGTGACGCGCACCGCCATCGCGTTCACGGTGAAGTCACGGCGCACCAGATCGTCGTCGAGCGAGTCGCCGAAACACACTTCCGGGTTGCGCGACACCCGGTCGTAGCGGTCGGCCCGGAAGGTGGTGATCTCCAGCCGATGTTCAGCCTTGCCCACCCCGACGGTGCCGAACTCGATACCGGTGTCCCACAACCCGTCTGCCCAGGGCCGCAGTAACTTCTGCACCTGCTCGGGCCAGGCGTTGGTGGTGAAGTCCAGATCGGGGCTCAGCCGGCCCGTCAGCGCGTCCCGCACCGACCCGCCCACCAGATACAGCTCGTGTCCAGCGGCGGCGAACAACGAACCGAGTTCGCCCAGCAGATCGGCATGCCTGTTCAAGGCAACCGCGGCGGCGGTCAGCAGATCGGCATCCTGGGTGGCTTTCGGCACGTTCGGAAAGCCTAGTCGGGTGACGATGCGGCCGCGTGCGGCCCGCTGAGAAGCCCGACAATCGGGCTGAGCGGCTAGCACATGACCGGCGAGTGCGCCGGGGAGCGTCTTCGCACGCCAGCTACTATCGCTTGGGTGTCGGAAGGCAAAAAAGCGCAACCGCGTCGACGCCGGGGAAGGCGTCGTGGTCGGCGCGGCGCCGGGTCCGGCCACGGCCAAACCGACAAAGCCGCGATCGATACCAGCACACCAGCCGCTGGCGAAAAGCCCGGCCCGTCCCATTCCACTCGCCGCGGCCCCGAGCGGCTGCGCACTGTGCACGAAACGTCGGCCGGCGGACTGGTCATCGACAACATCGACAGACCCCGCGAAGAGCAGGTCGCCGCGCTCATCGGCCGCGTCGATCGCCGCGGCCGGATGCTGTGGTCGTTGCCCAAAGGGCACATCGAGCTCGGTGAGACGGCCGAGCAGACCGCGATCCGCGAAGTGGCGGAGGAGACCGGGATTCAGGGCAGCGTCTTGGCGGCACTGGGCAGAATCGATTACTGGTTTGTCACCGACGGGCGGCGAGTGCACAAGACCGTGCACCACTATTTGATGCGGTGCTCGGGTGGGGAGCTGTCCGACGCGGACGTGGAGGTCGCCGAGGTGGCATGGGTGCCGCTCCGCGAGTTGCCGTCCAGGCTGGCCTACGCGGACGAACGCAAACTGGCCGAGGTGGCCGGCGAGTTGATCGACAAATGGCAGACCGACGGCCCGGCCGCGCTGCCGCCCGTGCCGCCCACTTCGCCGCGGCGGCGGCCGCAAACCCACTCGCGTACCCGAAACCGGCGGCCCGACGAGCCGGTGCGCGGCCGGAAGAACGGTTGCGGTCCCGAGCCGTGACGATGTCGCGGCTATTCCAAGTGGCGACCCGCTGCGCCCGGCTGCGCCGCGCTTGCGATCGCCACGGGCAGCTCGCCGTAGTGCGCCTCGCCGTGGCGGTCGGCATCCTGGTTGGTTTTTCAGGCGCGCTCACGCTTCCCATCGCCGCGCCGCGCGCCGCCGCGGGCGAGCCCGGCGCGACTGCGTTCGTCCAAATCCGGATCGACCAGGTGACCCCGCAGATTGTCACCACGACCAGCGAGCCCGTCGTCAGCGTCAGCGGTACCGTGACGAACATCGGAGACCGCCCGGTCCGCGACGTGATGGTCCGCCTCGAGCACGCCCCGGCGGTCAACACATCGGCGGGGCTGCGCACCAACCTCGACGGCAGCACCGACCAATACGAGGCAGTCGCCGACTTCCTGACGGTGTCCAGTGAGCTGCAGCGCGGCCAAAAGGCCGCCTTCACCCTGTCCGCGCCGGTTCGTTCGCTGACCAAGCCCTCGCTGGCAGTCGCCAAGCCCGGCGTCTACCCGCTGCTGGTCAACGCCAACGGAACACCGGACTACGGTGCACCGGCACGCCTCGACAACGCCCGGTTCCTGCTGCCGGTAGTCGGAGTACCACCGGATCCACTCGACACCTCCTCAGATGCGCTCAGCGCCGTCGTCGCACCCGACACCTCCAAACCCGTGCCGATCACCATGCTGTGGCCGCTGGCCGACCGACCGCGGCTGGCGCCCGGTGTGCCCGGCGGCACGATGCCGGTGCGGTTGACCGACGACGAGCTGGCAACCTCGCTGGCCACCGGCGGCCGGCTGGATATCCTGCTGGCCGCGGCCGAGTTTGCGACCAGCCGCGACGTCGACCCCGACGGCGCGGTCAGCCGTTCGCTCTGCCTGGCCGTCGACCCGGACCTTCTGGTCACGGTCAATGCGATGACCGGTGGCTATGTGGTCGACGATGGCGCTGACGAACAGCCGGGCGCGCCGACGCACCCGGGGACCGGGCAGGCCGGGGCGGCAAGCTGGCTGAACCGGTTGCGCGCGCTGGCTCACCGGATGTGTGTGGCCCCGCTGCCGTATGCCGAGGCCGACCTGGATGCGGTACAACGTGTCGGCGATTCCGGCCTCAGCGCGAGCGCGACCAGCGCGGCCGGCGACGTCGTCGACCAAATCCTGGGCGTGACCGCGGTCCGCGGCGCCACCCTCATCCCCGACGGCTCGTTGACCGCCCGCACGGTGGCCCTGTTGAGCGCCAACGCCAACAGCGTGGTGATCGCCGCCGCCGACCCTTCCGCAGACGACACCGCCGCCGCCGCGCCGGTGGCGGCGGACACCGCGCCCCGCCGAGCGTCGCCGCAGCTGGTGTTCGCGCCGTTCGACCCCGCTGTTGGCGCTGCCTTCGCGGCGACGGGCTCCGATCCGGTCGCGCCGACTTACCTGAACGCCGCGCTGGCGGTTCGGCTTCAACACGACTCCGAGACCGCTCGGCGCCAGGACGCGCTGGCCTCGATGCTGTGGCGGACCCTGCGGCCGGGCGTGACCCCGCGCGCCGAGGTGCTGTTGCCGCCGACCAGCTGGAAACTGCGGTCCGACGACGCGGGTGCGATCCTGACCACGCTGGCGACCGCGATCCGTTCCGGGTTGGCGGTGCCACGGCCCCTGCCCGCGCTGATCGTCGGCGCATCAGCCACTCCACCGGCCGCCGCGACGCCGCTCGTTACCAGTGTCGAAGAAGGCCAACGCGGCCGGTTCGACAACAGCGTCGTCGCCACGATCGCCAACGAGGTGGGCCGGCTATGGGGACTGACGGCGGCGTTGACGAGCGATGCTCGCACCGGGCTAACCGGTGTCGGCTATACCGCGCCGCTGCGCGAGGACATGCTGCGTGCCGTCAGCCAGGCCCAACGGCCCGATACCCGCAATGGGCTGGCTGGGCGGCGACTGGAAATTGTCGGCGCCGCGATCGACGACCTGTTCGGCGCCGTCACGATCGTGCACCCGACCGGGCCCTACACGCTGGCCACCGAGCACAGTCCGCTCCCGCTGGCCCTGCACAACGGGCTGGCGGTGCCGATCCGGGTGCGGCTGCACGTCGAAGCCCCGCCCGGAGTGCGCGTCACCGATCTCGGCGAAATGGAGTTGCCGCCGGGGTATCTGCCACTACGGGTGCCGATCGAAGTGAACTTCACCCAGCGGGTGGCCATCGACGCGACGTTGCGCACGCCGGGCGATGTGCCGCTGGGCGAGCCGGTGCGGCTGTCGGTGCACTCCAACGCCTACGGCAAGGTGCTGTTCGCGATCACGCTGAGTGCGGCGGCGGTACTGGTGGCTTTGGCGGGACGACGGCTCTGGCACCGCTTCCGCGGTCAACCCGACCCCGCCGACCTTGATCGTCCAGACGCCGCGGACACACCGTTCGCCGATGAAGATCGCCGCGTCGGCCAAGAGAATCGCGTATGAGTTCGGCCGGCCCGCCCGCACCGCCACCTACGCGGCCACCTTCGCAGCCCACAGGTCCCCGCCCCCGCCGGTCGCGTCGTGCGGGCCCGCCCACCGGGCCGCTGCCGCCGACGGGGCTGGTGTCGTCGCAGGGTGGCCAGCCGCCGTCGCGTCCTGAGCTGTCCGACGCCGCGCTGGTGTCCCGCTCCTGGCGAATGGCGTTCGCCACCCTGATCAGCCGTCTCACCGGGTTTGCCCGGATCGTCATCCTGGCCGCCATCCTCGGTGCGGCGCTATCCAGCGCCTTCTCGGTGGCCAACCAGCTGCCCAACCTGGTCGCCGCGCTGGTGCTGGAGGCGACGTTTACCGCGATCTTCGTGCCGGTGCTGGCGCGCGCCGAGCAGGACGACGCCGACGGCGGTGTGGCGTTCGTGCGGCGCTTGGTGACGCTGGCCACCACCCTGCTGTTGGTGACCACGCTGCTGTCGGTGGCTGCGGCCCCCTTGCTGGTGCGGCTGATGCTGGGTCGCAACCCTCAGGTCAACGAGCCGCTCACCGCGGCGTTCGCCTACCTGCTCCTTCCCCAAGTGATCTTTTACGGCCTCTCGTCGGTGCTCATGGCCATCCTGAATACCCGCAACGTGTTCGGGCCGCCCGCCTGGGCGCCCGTCGTCAACAATGTGGTCGCCATCGCGACCCTGGGCGTCTACCTGGCGACCCCAGGACAACTGTCGGTGGATCCGGTGCAGATGGGCAACGCCAAGCTGCTGGTGTTGGGCGTGGGCACCACGTTGGGCGTCGTCGCGCAAAGCGTGGTGCTGCTGGTGGCGATCCGGCGTCAGCGCATCGGCCTTCGTCCGCTCTGGGGCATCGACGAGCGGCTCAAACGCTTCGGCGCGATGGCCGCCGCGATGGTGCTCTACGTGCTGATCAGCCAGATCGGTCTGATCGTCACCAACCAGATCGCCAGCACCGCAGCCGCCTCGGGGCCGGCGATCTACAACTACACCTGGCTGGTGCTGATGCTGCCGTTCGGCATGATCGGGGTGACGGTGCTGACCGTGGTGATGCCCCGGCTGAGCCGCAATGCCGCCGCCGACGACATCCCGGCCGTGCTGGCCGACCTCTCGCTGGCCAGCCGATTGACGATGATCACGCTGATCCCGACGGTGGCATTCATGACGGTCGCCGGGCCGGCGATCGGCAGTGCGCTGTTCGCGTACGGCCATTTCGGCGACGTGGACGCCGGCTACCTGGGCAGGGCGATCACGTTGTCGGCGTTCACCTTGATTCCGTACGCGATCGTGCTGCTGGAGTTGCGCGTTTTCTACGCGCGCGAGCAGCCGTGGATACCGATCGTGATCATCATCGTCATCACGACCGTCAAGATCGCGGCTTCGCTGCTCGCGCCGCACGTCACAGGCGATCCCGACCTGGTCGCCGGTTACCTCGGATTGGCCAACGGCTTGGGATTTTCGGCTGGCGCGATCGTCGGCTATTACCTGCTGCGCAACGCGCTGCGGCCGCTCGGCAGCCTGGGGGCGCCTCCTGCTCGCGGGGGACTGCTCGGCGTCGCGGAGGTGCGTACCATTCTGGTCGCGATCACCGGATCGCTGCTGGCCGGGCTGATCGCGCACGTGGTCGACGAGCTGATGGGCATGCGCCGGCTCACCGCCTACGGCGGCGGCGCCGGCTCGCTGTTGCGGTTGTTGGTGCTCGCTGTGCTCATGTCGCCGATCGTGGCCGCGGTTATGCTGCGCGCGCGGGTGCCCGAGGCCCAGGCGGCGTTGGCCGCATTTCGCGGCTGGCTCGGCGCCCAACCCGGCACGGCTTCGCGTCCTGGCGGCCCGCCACGCAACGTCGCTGCCGGCACACCCCTGGTGCATCATCAGCTGTTGCGCCCCGGTGACGTCACGTACCCTGAGCAAAGGAATTCGTCTACGCCGAGGGGACATCCGGGACGAGAGCCCCTGCGGCGCGGGCTTCCGGAAGACGTAACCGGAAAGGGGGCTGGGAAAGGACCGGGTATGACCGATGGCCCATCGGACGGCACGTCATCTAAAGCTGTCTCCGACATCGACCCGGCCCCACCGCCCCCATTCGACACCGTTCCTGACGGGCCCGACATCGTCGCGCCACCAGCCCAGCCGCCGCGGTCGAATGGCGGACCCTCGGCAGACCCCGCCGATCCGGCGGGCTTGGACGCCCCGCGCCAACCGCCGCCCCAAGACGACCCGCAGCTGGTTCCCGGGGCCAGCATCGCCCGCGGTCGCTACCGGCTGTTGGTCTTTCACGGCGGCGGACCGCACCTGCAGTTCTGGCAAGCACTCGACACCGCGCTGGATCGCCAAGTGGCGCTGACGTTTGTGGACCCGGACGCGACGCTCTCGGACGACCAAGTTCGGGAAATCCTGTCTCGCACCATGCGGCTGAGCCGCATCGACCAGCGTGGAATCGCCCGCGTGCTCGACGTCGTCCACACCGGCACCGGCGGGCTGGTCGTCACCGAATGGGTGCGCGGTGGCTCGCTGCGGGAGGTGGCCGACACCTCGCCATCAGCCGTCGGCGCTGCCCGCGCAATGCAAACGCTGGCCGCCGCCGCCGATGCCGCCCACCACGCCGGCGTCGCGTTGTCGATCGACCATCCCGGCCGGATACGGGTCAGCATCGAAGGCGACGTGGTGCTGGCCTTTCCGGCGACCTTGCCCCACACCACCCCCGAGGATGACATCCGCGGCATCGGGGCCGCGTTGTATGCGCTGCTGGTCAACCGCTGGCCGCTGCCCGAATCCGGCGCCCGCGGCCGGATGCCGCCGGCACCCCGGGAACCGAGCGGTCAGCCCGCCGAACCCAGCTCGATCGATCGGGACATCCCGTACCAGATTTCCGCGGCGGCCACTCATTCGATTCAGGGTGCTGGTGGGATTCGCAGTGCGGCAACACTTTTGAATTTGCTACAGCAAGCGACCGCGGTGGCCGACCGCACCGAGCTGTTGGCTCCGCTGCCGGACCTGCCGCCGGCCCCAGCCCAGGGGGGCCGGTCCCGCCCGCCCGCGCTGGAGGAGGCGCAGGCGCGGGCCCGTCGCCGCGCGGTGACGATCTGGGTCGGCGCCGGGGCTGCGATCATCGTGGTGGCTTTACTGGTTTTGGCCTCAGTGCTGAGCCGGATGTTCGGCGACGTCAGCGGGCTGGACAAAGACCGGCTGGGGCTCAACGCGCCCTCGGGGAGTTCGACCTCCAGCGAAAGCGCCGCAGCGGGCAGCACGGTCAAGCCGGTGAGCGCGAAAGTGTTCTCCCCCGGCCAAGAGGCCGACAACCCGGGCAAGGCCGCCCTGGCGATCGACGGTAACCCGGACACGGCGTGGGAAACCGACACCTACCACGACGCCGCGCCGTTCCCGAGCTTCAAAAGCGGTGTCGGGCTGCTCCTGCAGCTGCCGAAACCCACCGTGGTGGGCGCGGTGAACGTCGACCTGGCCAGTACCGGAACGGCGATACAGATCCGCTCTTCGGCGGCGTCGACCCCGGCCAAACTGGACGACACCACCGCATTGACGCAGCCGGTGGCGATGCATCCAGGCCGCAACAGCATCCCGGTCAAGGCGTCGTCCCCCACGTCGTATCTACTGGTCTGGATTTCGACGTTGGGAACCACCAACGGCCAAAGCCGCTCCGGCATTTCCGAGGTCACCGTCCAAGCCGCGTCTTGATTGCACCGGCCCGATCGGGTGAAGTGCCGGGTACCGGCCGATTGGTTACTGTCCGGCCGTGGGCTTCGGGCGCCAACTTCATCAACAAGCCAGCGACGCAGAATTGCTGGCTGCCCACGTCGCAGGCGACCGCTATGCCTTCGAGGAGCTGTTCTACCGTCACCACCGGCAACTGCACCGGCTTGCACGGCTGACCAGCCGTAGCCCCGAGGACGCCGAGGACGCGCTGCAGGACGCGATGGTCTCGGCGCACCGCAGCGCCGGTTCCTTTCGGCACGACGCCGCCGTAAGCAGCTGGTTGCATCGCATCGTGGTCAATGCATGCCTGGATCGGTTGCGCCGCAACAAGGCTCACTTGACCACCGCGCTGGACGACGTCTACCCGGTGGCCGACCGAACCGCGCAAGTGGACACCGCGATCGCAGTGCACCGGGCACTGATGCGCCTGCCTGTCGAGCAGCGCGCTGCCGTGGTGGCGGTCGACATGCACGGCTATTCGGTCGCCGACACTGCGGCGATGCTCGGGGTGGCCCAAGGCACCGTCAAGAGTCGGTGCGCCCGCGCCCGGGCCCGGCTGGCCACCATCCTCGGCTATCTGGACGCCGACACCGCGCCGAATCGTTCGGCTGGCTAGCCACGGCGCGCCGCGTGTGGCGTTGGGGTTGCCGATGTCGGACACTGGGGCGGATGGACAGGGTTGGGCCGGATAAGAGCGCCGACACGGGCGGCGATCCACAGCTGACGGTGGAGGCCCTCGCCGAGCTGCAGGCGGGCCTGCTCGACGACGACACCGCTGCCCGGTTGCGCAAGTCGGTCCGCGCCGACCCGCACGCCCAGCAGACGATGGACGCGCTCAACCGCGTCCGCCGCGACATCGCGGCGCTGGGCGCCGACGCGTCGTCGGCGTCCGAGGTACCGCCTCGGATCGTCGATGCCGTCGCCGCGGCACTACGCGCCGAGCGACCACAAAGTTGGGGCGTGCGCGCCGCGCACACCGTCCGCACCGGCGCTCTTCCGCGCCCGGCACGGCTAGCTGTCGCCCTGGCCGGTCTGGCCGCCGTCGTCGTCGCCATCTGGCTGGGCACCTCGGCGCTGATCTCCTCGCCGGCGCCCACGCCGAGCCGGCCGACCACCGCGGAACACATCACCGTGTCCCGCCCGCCGACGATCATTCCGTTGTCGGACCAACAAATCCTCGACCTGCTCGGCGCGAAGCCGGACTTCGGCCCCTTCACCGACCCGCACCTCCGGATATCATGCCTGGACGGCTTGGGCTATCCGGCCGACGCCCAAGTACTGGGTGCCCGACCGGTCGAGATCGCCGGCCGCCCGGCCATCGTGCTGGTGCTCCCCGGCGATACGCCCGACACTCTGCGGGCCGTAGCAGTGCCGTCGACCTGCAGTGCCGTCGATACCGGCCTGCTAGCTGACAGGATCGTCAACCGTCCGTAATGTTCGCGGGAACAGCACCGCCTACGCTGGCGTTCGAGTGCTTTGAACCGAGTTGAAATATCCGAAAGGCTGGTATGAGCTCTTCAACCACCACTGTGCACAACGTGATCATCGTCGGCTCCGGACCTGCTGGTTACACCGCGGCGCTGTATGCGGCGCGTGCCCAGCTGGCGCCGGTCGTGTTCGAGGGCACCTCGTTCGGCGGAGCGTTGATGACCACGACCGAAGTGGAGAACTATCCCGGTTTTCGCGACGGGATCACTGGCCCGGAACTGATGGACCAAATGCGCGAGCAGGCGCTGCGCTTCGGCGCCGACTTGCGCATGGAGGACGTCCAATCGGTGTCGCTGGACGGCCCGGTCAAGTCGATCACTACCGCGGACGGAGAGACGCTGCAGGCGCGGGCCGTCATCCTCGCGATGGGCGCCGCAGCGCGGTATCTGCACGTGCCGGGTGAGCAGGAGCTGCTGGGCCGCGGAGTCAGTTCGTGCGCCACCTGCGACGGCTTCTTCTTCCGCGATCAAGACATCGCCGTGATCGGCGGCGGGGACTCGGCGATGGAAGAGGCCACTTTCCTGACGAAGTTCGCCCGCAGTGTCACGATCGTGCACCGCCGCGACGAGTTCCGGGCCTCGAGGATCATGCTCGACCGGGCCCGCAGCAACGAGAAGATCCGGTTCGCCACCTCTCATGTCGTGGTCGCCGTCGACGGCGAGTCCGCGGTCACCGGCCTGCGGCTGAAAAATACCGCCACCGGCAAGGAATTCACGTTGGCCGTGACCGGAGTATTCGTCGCGATCGGTCACGATCCGCGGTCTGAATTGGTGCGCGGCGCCGTGGACCTGGACACCGAAGGCTACGTGCTGGTGAAGGGCAACACCACGTACACTTCGCTGGAAGGAGTGTTTGCCGCCGGCGACTTGGTCGATCACACATACCGGCAGGCGGTCACCGCCGCCGGAACGGGTTGTAGCGCGGCGATTGACGCCGAGCGCTGGCTGGCCGACCATGCAGAGCCGGGCGAGCGTACACAAACCAGTGCCACCGAAGTCCCAGCAACAGCGACACTTTGATTGGAGTCAGCCTGATGACCAACGCCGGCGCACCCGTAGACGTATCCGACGCATCATTCCAAAGCGACGTGTTGGCCAGCAATACGCCTGTGCTGGTCGACTTTTGGGCTGCCTGGTGCGGCCCGTGCAAGATGGTGGCGCCGGTCCTGGCGGAGATCGCCGCCGAAACCGTCGGGCAGCTCACCGTCGCCAAGCTCGACGTCGACGCAAACCCTGAAACCGCCCGTAATTTTCAGGTTGTTTCGATCCCGACATTGATCTTGTTCAAGGACGGCCGACCGGTCAAGCGGATTGTTGGGGCCAGGGGTAAGGCGGCGTTGTTGCGCGAACTTTCCGACGCCGTTCCCAACGTCGGGTAGTTCGCTGCCGGATCGCCACGATTAGCTGGCGTTTTCCCGAAATCGCCGAGCGTCTGCGACAATACCGCCAAGGCTGTCAGCGAACGCCCACGCTGTTCACACCAGCTCACCGGAGGCCTTCGAATGTCGCATCCGCACCGCGGTGCCGGCGAGGCGCTGCGCTGTGGTGACCGCAGCGCAGCGGTCACCGAGATTCGGACTTCGCTGACCGCGCTGGGGCATCTCGACGGTCCGGACGAAGACATCACCACCGGAAAGCATGTGGCGCTCGACGTCTTCGACGAACAGCTCGACCATGCAGTGCGGGCGTTTCAGCAGCATCGCGGGCTGCTGGTGGACGGCATCGTCGGCGAAGCCACCTATCGGGCGCTGAAAGAGGCGTCTTACCGGCTCGGTGCTCGCATACTGAACCATCAATTCGGTGCGCCGATGTACGGAGACGACGTCGCCGCGCTGCAGGCCAGGCTGCAGGATCTCGGGTTTTACACCGGGCTGGTCGACGGATACTTCGGCTTGCAGACACACAACGCGTTGACGTCCTACCAACGCGAATACGGACTCTACGCCGACGGTATCTGCGGCCCGGAAACGTTGCGCTCCTTGCGCTTTCTCTCCTCACGAGTAACCGGCGGCTCGTTGCACGCCATCCGTGAAGAGGAGCTTGTCCGTCGATCCGGGCCGAAGCTGTCGGGCAAGCGGATCATCATCGATCTCGGGCGCGGCGGCACCGACCGCGGGTTGGTCACACAAGGTGCAGACGGACCGACCAGCGAAGCAGATGTGTTGTGGGACTTGGCCAGTCGTCTTGAAGAACGGATGGCCGCCATCGGCATGGAGACATTCCTGTCGAGGCCGACCAACCGCAGCCCATCGGACGCCGAGCGGGCTGCGACGGCTAACGCCGTCGGGGCCGATCTGATGATCAGCCTGCGCTGCGCAACCCAAGCCAGCCCGTCGGCTAACGGCGTCGCGTCGTTCCACTTCGGCAACTCGCACGGCTCGGTATCCACCATCGGCCGCAATCTGGCCGACTTCATTCAACGAGAAGTCGTCGCGCGCACCGGTTTACGCGACTGCCGCACTCACGGCCGCACCTGGGACCTACTGCGGCTGACCCGCATGCCGACGGTTCAGGTCGACATCGGCTATATCACCAACCCGCGGGATCGCGCGCTGCTGGTCACCGCCGAAACCCGGGATGCGATCGCCGAGGGAATCCTGGCGGCGGTCAAGCGAGTCTATCTGCTCGGCAAAAATGACCGGCCCACCGGCACATTCACCTTCGCCGAGCTACTCGCTCACGAGTTGTCGGCGGAGCAGGCCGGCCGGCTCAGCGGTTCGTAGCCGAGGCCCCTGCTGCGACCGGTTGCTCCAGCGACGACGTTTCCAGCAGCCGCTCAAGCGCTGCTTCGACTTCCGCCTTCCAGCCCAGACCCTTGTCCAGCTCGAGCCGCAGGCGCGGAAAATAGCGATGCGGCGCCACCACGACGAATCCCACGTCGCGCAGGAAGTCGGCGGCAATCACGCAATGCTCGACCGAACAGTCGCCTAGCGCCTCCAGCACCGGCCGCAGATCGGGGTCGACGTTTTGCGCGTCGAGCAGCTCCGCGACGTTCTCGGTGCGACCGAACGCCTCTAACGCCCGCACGCCCCGTCGGACCAACTCGTCGACCACCCGCGCCACAAGGCTGTACGGCAGCTCGTCGGCGGCTGGTCCGGGCTCCACCCGCATCGAGGTGAGCAGCACGGCGTCGGCCGACACCGGCGCCGTCGGAAACCGGTGCGCCCGCGGCACCGCCCGAGGTGGGGCGTAGAGCGCATAGCCCAGGCAAGGGGGTGTCTCACCTCCACCGCACTCGGCCGAATCCGCCGTCGCCACCTGACCGCACGATCCCCACTCCAGCATGACCATCGACAGCCACGCCTCTTTCTCGAATTCCGGGTCGGCGAGCTGGTTGTCGTCGCCAAGAGTGCCGGGGTCGACTTCCCAGAAGGTGCAGCGGCGCGCATGCTTAGGAAGCTGCTCAAAGGCTGCGAGTCGCAGCGGTGTGATTCGAGCAGACATTAGACTCCTGCGCCTCCGTGGACTGCTGTCATTGACGACCCTGCTTGTCCTCGGGCCATGGTGGCCCGCATCGTCGCAGGGCGCCGCCGATGCCCGGTTTCCCTGCGAGCGGGTGGTGCCGCCACCCCGCAGCTGAGCGTACCCGCGGTCGTGGCCGACAGCGATACCCGCGCGACGCCGGATCGCGGACCCGGGTCGGCGCACACCCGGCCGCCCGGGGCGAACCAACCGGCCGGCGATCGGTCGGCGGCGTCATGAGAATGAAACGGCCTTGCGCACAAGGGGATCCAGTTGGTCGCGGCATGCCCGAGCGGCTTGGTCCACCAGATTGTCACAGTGACGTAATCTGCTCGTGTCTCTTTGGTCAGGCATGCTGCGAGTTCATCAAGCCGACGATGCGCTGCAAGTCGTCTACCGAACCGAACTCGATCACGATCTTGCCCTTGCGTTTGCCGACGCTGACGGTGACCCGGGTGTCGAAGGCGCCGGACAGCTGCTCGGCAACATCCTGCAAGCCGGGCATGTGGATCGGCTTACGACGCGGCGGCGCTGGCTGGCCGGTATCGCCGCGGTTGGCGAGGGTGACCGCCTCTTCGGTCGCCCGCACCGACAGCCCCTCGGCGACGATCCGGGCCGCGAGGCTTTCTTGTGCCTCCGGGCCGCCCTCAACAGACAGCAGTGCCCGGGCGTGGCCGGCCGACAGCACCCCTGCCGCGACCCGGCGTTGCACTGGAATGGGCAACCGGAGCAGCCGGATCATGTTGGTGATCAGCGGGCGGGACCGGCCGATCCGGGCAGCCAGTTCATCGTGGGTGACACCGAACTCATCGAGCAGTTGCTGATAGGCCGCCGCCTCTTCCAGAGGGTTCAGCTGCACCCGGTGAATGTTCTCCAGCAGCGCGTCGCGCAGCAGGTTGTTCTCGCCGGTCTCGCGGATGATCGTCGGGATCGCGGTCAGGCCGGCCGCTTGGGCCGCGCGCCACCGCCGCTCCCCCATCACGAGCTGATAACGCTGGCCACCCGGCATGGCGCGCACCACGATCGGCTGCATGAGGCCGAACTCGCGGATCGAGTGCACGAGTTCTGCGAGTGCTTCCTCGTCGAACGCCTGGCGCGGTTGGCGGGGATTGGGCTCGATGAGGGCTGGGTCGATTTCGCGGTACACCGCGCCGACACCGGTGGATCCGCCGACCGACGGTCCGCCGAGCACCACGTCGGCGGCGGCGTCGCCCATCCGCGGCCCGAGTTCCGACGAGCCGCGAGGACCGTCGCCCGGGCCGGTGGGGATCAGCGAAGCCAGGCCTCGCCCGAGCCCGCCCTTCTTACGTAGCGGCTGGGTCATGGTTGTCCCCCTCCTCGGGTGGTGATGCGTCGCGCTCCACGAGCTCGCGGCTGGCGTCGAGATAACTCATCGCACCGCGCGATCCGGGATCGTACTCGATGATGGTCATGCTGTACCCGGGCGCTTCGGAGACCTTCACGCTGCGCGGGATCACGGTCCGCAAGACCTTGGCCCCGAAGTATCGGCGGGCCTCGTCAGCCACCTGGTCGGCGAGCTTGGTCCGGCCGTCATACATGGTGAGGATCACCGTGCTCACGTCCAGACCGGGATTCAGATGCGCTTTCACCAACTCGATGTTGTTCATCAGCTGCGACACCCCCTCCAGCGCGTAGTACTCACACTGGATCGGGATCAACACCTCGGGCGCAGCCACCAAAGCGTTGATGGTCAGCAGGCCCAGCGATGGTGGGCAGTCGATGAAGACGTAGTCGAAGTCGGCGCCGCTGCCGGGCCGGTCGAGGTCGGCCAGCGCGGTGCGCAATCGGTTCTCTCGCGCCACCATGCTCACCAATTCGATCTCGGCGCCGGCCAGGTCGATGGTCGCCGGCACACAGAACAACCGCTCGCTGTGTGGACTGCGGCGCACCGCGGTGTGCAACGGCATCTCGCCGAGGAGCATCTCGTACGACGAGGGGGTGCCCGAATGGCGGTCGGCGATACCCAGCGCGGTGCTCGCATTCCCCTGCGGATCCAGGTCGATGACGAGCGTTTTGAGTCCTTGAACGGCCAGCGCCGCGGCAAGGTTCACCGCCGTGGTGGTCTTGCCGACGCCGCCCTTCTGATTGGCAATGGTGAACAGGCGCCGACGGGACGGCCGGCGCAACGGTTGGTGGGCGGTATGCAGCACCTGCATCGCGCGCTCGGCAGCCGCTCCGATCGGCGTATCGAATTCCGATGTTTCACGTGAAACATGTGCGGCGGACGTCTGGGCGGTTCCCAACCCGAACGGGTTGTGCGGCGCGCTCATAGGCTCTCCCTGTTCGACCGTCGGCGCGGCGCAGCCGGGGCCGGGGCCGGGGCCGCCTCGCCGCGCTCTGCCACCACCACGGTTGTCGGCGGGGACAGATGCATTACGCCACATTCCACCACCCTCGCATCCGCGGCGCCCAGCGCGGTCATCACACGCCGGTGCTCGCGGACTTCGTCGGCGGCCCGCTCCCCCTTGATCGCCAACATCCGACCGCCCGGCCGCAGTAGCGGCATGCTCCACCGCGTTACCTTGTCAAGCGCCGCAACGGCGCGGGACGTAACGGCGTCGAACTCACCGACACTCTCGCGGACTGCCGCGTTCTCCGCACGGCCACGGACCACTTCGGCATCCAACCCGAGTTCGGCGACGGCCATCGCCAGATACTCCGTTCGGCGCAGCAGCGACTCGATCAGAACCACGTGCAGTCCGGGCAGCGCGATCGCCAGCGCCAAACCGGGCAGCCCGGCGCCGCTGCCGATATCGGCGATCCGCTCGCCCGGTTCGAATAGCTCGGCGACAACACCGCAATTCAAAAGGTGGCGCTCCCAGATCCGATCGATTTCGTGCGGTCCCACCAGCCCCCACTCGACGCCTGGATCCGCGAGCAATTCCGCATAGCGTCTGGCGAGATCGAGGCGCGGCCCGAAGATCGCCTCGGCTTCCGCTGGCGGCGCCGGCGCATGCGGCGCTGCGCCGCGCGGCACGCCATGTTTCACGTGAAACATCCTCCCGTCCGTGCCCGCTGCAGCCGAACAAACTACACGCGTGTAAGTCCGCGGCGCTCAGTCGACCAGGACGACGACCCGGCGCGAAGGTTCCGCACCCTCGCTCTCGCTCCGAACCCCCTCAACCGCTGCCACAGCGTCATGAACGATCTTGCGCTCGAACGGCGTCATCGGAGTAAGTTCCTCGCGCTCGCCGCTTATCAGCACCCGCCTGGCCACCTTCTCGCCCAACGCAGCCAACTCTTCCCGGCGACGGCGCCGCCAACCGGCGACGTCGAGCATCAGCCGGCTTCGCACTCCCGTCTTCTGATGCACTGCCAGCCTGGTCAGCTCCTGGAGAGCGTCGAGCGCCTCGCCCTTGCGTCCGACCAACTTGTTCAGGTCGTCGCTACCGTCGATGCTTACCACCGCGCGGCTTCCCTCGACGTCCAGGTCGATGTCACCGTCGAAGTCCAGTAGGTCCAGCAATTCTTCCAAGTAGTCCCCGGCGATCTCGCCCTCGGCGACCAACCGCTCCTCCATCTCGGTGTCGCCGCCCGTATCGCTCGTCGCGGCGTCCTCCGAAGCCTCTTCCAGCACCTCGTCCGCCGCAGCTTCGTCCGTCTCGTATCCGGTTATGTCCGCGTCCGTCATGCCCACTTCTTTCCTTCCTGTCGCCCAAGCCCTTGCCCGGCTAAGTCTGCGGCCCGTCTGCCGCTCAGCGTCTGCGCTTCTTCGGCTTCACTCCCGGTCGCGGCGTGCGCCCGGCCGGATTGGTCACGGGTTCGGCCGCCGGCCCGTCGCCATCGGACCCCTCAGCGCGCGCCGACGATCCGTTGCCGCCGTCCGGTCCGGTTTTCGGCGTGCGCTTCGGTTTGGCGCCCGGCACCGGCGCGTTGGCTGCCCGCCGCTCCACTGCTTCGCGCTTCTTTGCCTCTTCCTCTTTTTCGATCATCCTGAAGACGACGTGCTGCTGGCCGAACGTCCAGATGTTGTTGGCGAACCAGTAGAAGATGATCGCCAACGGCAGGAACGGCCCGCCGACCACCACGCCGAGCGGAAACACGTACAGCGCCAGCTTGTTCATGATCGCCGTCTGCGGATTGGCCGCGGCTTCGACGCTCTGCCGCGCCACCGAGGCCCGGCTGTTGAAGTAGGTGGCAATGCCGGCCAGCACCATCACCGGCACCCCGACGGCGATGACGGCCGGCCGGCTGAATTCGCTAAAGGCAGCGAGGCTGGCTCCTCGCTGCGTCATCGAGGCGCTCAGTGGTGCGCCAAACAGGTTGGCGTCCAAGAAATGTCCGACGTCGGCGGCGCTGAAGACGTAGTTCCCCAGCGACCGGTTACGCTCGGGCGAAAGCCCCAGTTGTCCGATTCCGGTGGTAGTCCGGTTGAAGCAGCGCAGCACGTGGTAGAGCCCGAGGAACACCGGGATCTGCGCCAGCATGGGTAAGCAGCCGAGGATGGGATTGAACCCGTGTTCGCGCTGCAGTTTCTGCATTTCCAGCGCCATCCGCTGACGGTCTTTGCCGTACTTCTTTTGCAGCGCCTTGATCTGCGGCTGCAACTCCTGCATTTGCCGGGTGGTACGGATCTGGCGGACGAACGGATGGTACAAAATTGCGCGCAGCGTAAAGACCAGAAACATCACCGACAGCGTCCAGGCGAAGAAGCTCGCAGGGCCCAGGAGGAAGGCGAACGCCTTGTACCACAGCCACATGATTGCCGAGACCGGGTAGTAGAAGTAGTCCAGGCTGAACGGATCAAACAAAAGGATCACTCTTCCCTAGCGTCGCTGGGCCGTGCCAGACCTCTCCCATATCGGCCCGTTTGCCCCGGCGCTCCGGTATCGGATCCCATCCTCCCCGATGCCACGGACCGCACTTGACCAGCCGGGTGGCTGCCAGCGCAGTCCCCCGCACCAACCCGTATTCGGCCAGCGCGTCCACGGCGTACTGGCTACAGGTCGGGGTGAACCGGCATGTCGGCAACCGCAGCGGCGACACCATGTGGCGGTATAGCTGGATCAGGAAGATCGAGCTGCGCACCACTGCCATCTCGGCGCCACACAACCAGCGCCTCAAGGTTGGCGTTATATCAATCACCGGCGCGCTCCCGTCGCTTCAACCCGACGTAACCCGGCCCGTAGTTCTTCCTCCAACCGCGCCGACCCGAGGTCACGACTGCTGGGCAACGCGCGGATCACGACGTGCGCGGACCGATGCAGGCCATCCACCACCCCGCGAGCGACATGCCGCAGCCGCCGGGCCAACTGGTGTCGCTGCACTGCCGAGCCCACCGAACGCGTGATGATCAATCCCACCTTTGGCGCCTCGGCCGCCGTCGTGTTCCCTGGCCGCGCGTAGATAACCAAGTCTGGCTGCACGGCGCGAGTTCCATGCTTCACCGTGGCAGCGAAATCGGTCGACCGCGTCATACGGTTCCGCGCGGACAGCACCGCCGTCACACCGGAGTTCGCATCAAGCAGTCAGCGAGCGACGGCCCTTGCGGCGCCGGTTTGACACGATCGCCCGCCCTGCCCGGCTGCGCATGCGCAGCCGGAAGCCGTGAACACGGGCTCGCCGCCGGTTGTTCGGCTGGAATGTCCGCTTGCCCTTTGCCACGACTCTCTCCTCGTTACATCTGGCATCGTGTTCTGACCCGGCGGCTACACCGGTGGAACACGGCTACCCTCACGAACCCTCGGCAGGCTCTGTGTCTCGCTGTTAACCGGCGCGGGCCCCATGCACATTGCGCGGATCGCAGCCGTATCGCCGACTTTCGGGCGACTAGACGAGGGTACTGACGAGCGTTCGCCCGGTCAAACCTGGCCTTGCCGGCCTGCAACCTGACCACGACATCTGACGAGAGTCACACCCACGGCCGCGACCTTGTGCGCAATTTTATGAAAGGCGCGCCCAATGTTGCACAACGTGTTGGCGCGGGCGAGGAAAACTGTTAGCTTCGGGCAATGCCGTTTCAGACTGGAACGGCGCCCGGCAACGAAGCAAGGATGGCGGATCGGTTTCCTGGCCAGGTAACCCGCGCTGGCTGTCTGGAGCGCCGATCTCGCGTGCCGTCAGCGATCATTTGCTGCGCGATGGCCGCTGTCCTGTCCACACTTGTGGATAACCATGTGGACAGTTCATGGTCGCACGTAAAGCGGGTACGTCGAAGTCAAATCAGGGGGGTCCGTCGTTGATCGAGGATCCCGGATCAAGTTTCTCGACGGTCTGGAACGCGGTCGTCTCCGAACTCAACGGCGAGATCTCCACGGACAGTCCCGCGATCGACGGCGAACCGTACGCCGCTCCACTGACACCGCAGCAACGAGCCTGGCTGAACCTGGTGCAACCGCTGCAAATCGTCGAGGGGTTTGCTCTTCTGTCGGTGCCCAGCAGCTTCGTGCAGAACGAGATCGAACGTCATCTGCGCATCCAGATCACCGAGGCGCTCAGCCGGCGGCTCGGACAACAAATCGAACTCGGCGTCCGCATCGCCGCGCTCGCCAACGAAGAATCCGATGACGTCGTGGCCGCCGTGCCCGACGAAGCGCCCACCGACACCGACGAGGTTGATGACGATCGCGAGGCGCTGGCCAACGCACACCGGAACTGGCCGGCCTACTTCACTCAACGACCGCATAGCACCGACGCCGACGCGGCCGGCGGCACGACCCTGAATCGGCGCTACACCTTTGACACCTTC
>NZ_CP097321.1 GCF_023515995.1 Candidatus Mycobacterium methanotrophicum
CCTGTGCGCCAACCGCTTACGCGGTTGCCTCGAATGCCATTCCGGCGGTTGCTGTTTCGCGATTCGCACCGCTGACGCGGTGCCGCTGTGGTGACGTTATCGACCATTGTCCGGTTATCCGTTGCGCTGCAACCGCTTACGCGGTTGGCGCCACCGTTCACGCGGTGTACCCGGATCGCCTTGCCTGTCAACGTCATACCGCAATACTACACCACGTTGTCGAATCATGTTGCCTTTCAAGACGATTCCACGGTACTACTTTTGCGGCGCTCCGCGCCGTATCCCCTCCCCCAAACATGGCGGTGCCCGCAGGTCGGGGAACCTGCGGGCACCTGTTCGGGCGCGCTCCGCGCGCTGCTGTCTCGAGTGAGGCGGTCAGTGCACGTTCGCCGGGTGAAGCGAACAGTCCCGGCTGTGCTGCGGGCTCACGCCCGCTTCCGTCGCCGCGCCGCACTCGTCGCACAGCGCCTCATCACCGGGGCTGTCGTCGTCGTCTTGCAGATCGTCCTCGTCTTCACCGTCCGGGTCGTCGGGACTGTCCAACGCCACGGCCACCCCGAACATCGGTTGGCGTGCGTTTTCTGGGCGGCGGGTGTAGTCCTCGGTGGCCTCGAAGTCGGGGACGGTGCGGATGTGATCGATCACCGCGTCGGCGATCTGGGCACCGTCGTGGCGGGCCGCCACATACAGGCGGCACACCCGCATCTTCTGCGCGTTGGAATCGCTGGGCACCGACACCACGTCAGCAGGATCAACCAACACCACCAACGTCTGTTCGGAGAAGCTCTCCGCGTAGCCGAAGGTGCCCACGTGCAGGCCCACCGAGCACGCCGAGTTCCGGTCATCGTTGACCAGATCGCGGGCCATCCACACGGTTGCCCCGACCGGGTAGGGCACGTGGCCGGTGACCGTCTCGACAGACCCGTTCTGGGCCACCACTGTGACCGGCTCACGTCCTGCATGAGCTGAGCGTCCGTCAGCGCGCACCGACTTGTAGCCGACGATGTGTCCATCGGTTGTCAGCGTGAATCCGCCCGCTTTGAGCCAACCGAACAACTGCGAGCGTGACGCCTGCGACGGGTTGCGTTCTAGACGGCGCAGAAACGCTCCCAGCGGGGCGAGGTCGGCGGCGCTGCTGGTGAGCCGGATCGCGGCGGCCAGCACGACTTCCTCCACCGGGTCGCCGTGGGTGATCCGGTAGGGCTCCTGCTCGTCCTCGTCGGTGTGACCGTCCACTACCGACACGGCCTCGACGGCAGCCTTCTTCACCCCCGTGCGGAACGTGTCTACCAGGTCGCGCACGGTCTGAAAGTCCTCTCCGTGCTCGTCTACCAGGTAGCGCCGAACCGGCCCGTAGGTGGGATCGGCGGCGGCGATGAGCACACTGGCCGGCCCCTCGGAAACGATGATCGACTGGTGATCAATGAGTGCGTACATGTTGGTTGACTCCAATTCTGTTCGTGTTGGTTTAGATGTCTGTTGGAAGCGGTCAGGCGGCCTTGCGGCCTGTCCGTGGCGGTGTGTGGGCCACGTATTCGACGTAGTGCTCACGGGTGTCCGCGTCGTCCCAGTGCCGCAGGTGAGCCAGCAACGGGTAGGCCCTCCGCAGGTCGCTGTGCAGCTTGCGGATCTTCTCGAACTGCGTCCGCACCGCCGGGCAGCCGCTCAGCGCCTGCAGGGTCGTCGTCTGGGCCGCCGTCATCTTCTCGGCGGCCTGGACGAGCGCGGCGATCCGCGCCAGCAGTGCGCGTTGCGGGTGCTCGTCCGCGATGCCCGACGCCAGCGCCGACACGGCGATGTCGAATTCGGCCTTGTAGCTTGCCCATTGCGGGTGCGTGTAGGCGGCGGCCAGCAGCTCGGACTGCGACCATCCGGCAGTCTCAGCGGCGAACTGCTGCTCCATCCACTCATCACGGGTCATCGCTTCCGGCACGGCGGCGATCAGCGGCCCGCTCTTGCGGTTGCCCAAATACACCGTCACCGACGCGGGTAGACCACTGGGTGTCCGGTACGGGCGAGCTTCAGAAACGTAGACCACAGGCAGACCCAGCGCGGCGATCTCGGGGCCGGTCAAGGTGGCGTCTCGAGCGGCTGCGCCGTCACGGTCGGTGACCACACACGCATAGCCCTTCACCGGCCCGCGCGAGGAGCGCCTGGCAGCGATTGCCGCACTCCACTGCTCGAAGGTGTAATGGGCAGAGATCCCGTTGGTGTCGGCACCGACCTCCCAGGTCTGTTCGGTCGGTGCATTGCCGGCTGCTTGAAACACGTCCAGCGCCAACGTGATGCGGCCTTCCGGCACGGCAATCACCCGGCTCACATCCGAATGCTTCTCGGCCAGGAACGTGGCAAACCGCGACAGCACCCGCCCCGCCGGGACACCAGTCACCACCAGCGTGCGGCTCAGCTCGGCGCGGGTGGTCACCGCCTCGAACATGTCGTCGCGGAAGTCCGCGATACGCTCCCAGCGCGAGCGCCCCGTCCGGTTACGCATGACCCAGGCCCCGGCCCCAGCGGGCACACCCACCCGGTACGGGACCGGCAACATGGCGGCAGTGCCCACCCTGCCCAGAGTGTCGGAACGCAGCGTCACAACGGCGGCCACGTCGGTGCCAGCCAGTTCTGAAACCCGCTGTGCCAGCGCACCATAGGCCACTCGGTACTGTTCCAGCGCGGCATCCACGGCGGCCAGGGTCCGCTCGGTGGCGATCACCGACTCCCGGCTCGGAGTGTGGTCGAACGAACCGATCGGCAACTCGATCACACACGCCGACAACCCGCCGGTGCCGTCCAATACCCGCCGAGTGACCTCGGGCACCGACGAGAACAGTGTGCCGCCACTACGCACGAGGACCGCAATGCGGTCCGGTCGATCAACACGACGGCACGACACCGGACCGATCCACGTTGGACCACCGGCAAGGCTGTCCACTGGCGCACCGTCGACCAACACCGCCCGCTCGCCATGGGCACAGGCGACCTCGCGCACCACGCGATGCCACGCCTCGACGTGTCCAGCGACCTCGACAGGAACGATGATTGTGGTCCCGTCAGGCAGCTCGCTCGGCTCACCGGCCAACAGCACCTGATGCTCCAAATTGCGGGCCGCGCGCACCGTGGTGCGCCGCCCGCCCTTGACCGTGTCCACCAGAAACGACTCCGCCAGTGCCCACGCCGATTTCGCGCCGACACCCAGCCCGCCGATCATCTCGTCACTGTCACGCTTGCTCGACGCGGCGAACGCCAGAAACGTCGCCTCCACCTCAGCAACCGACATGCCGGTGCCCCGATCGGTAACGACGAGATTGGGTTCGACCAGGGTGGGCGTAGTGACCGCTACCGGCTCAGTGCTCCCCGCCGCGCGGGTGGCATCGACGGCATTGGACACATACTCACGCACCACCGCTAACCGCCGGTCGGCATAGAGATTGACCAACATCTCCATCATCCGGCGCGCACCCTCCGGGTCCACCCGGCTAGTCATGGTGGGCAACTCCGTGGCAGTGCTGACCAATGTCGAACTCGGCTCGGCAATACGCATTTGACTCCCCTTCCGGGATTCGTGGGCCTGCCGGAATGGCCTGCCCTACACCCACGATTCTACCGACAACCACCGACATAAGCCGCCTAAACCCGCAGGCCCGCAACACTTTCTAAACACCACCACCCCACCCCTGTGCCGGGTGGGGTGGTGGTGGGCCTGATCGAAGCGGGGCCTAGCGCCTCATCTCCCCCGTCGCGCGTTCACGACTGAATATGGGTGTGCCCGCAGGCCCCGGGGGAACCTGCGGGCACACGCTCGGAATGCGCTCAGTTGAGGTTCTCCCAGAACTCGGCTGCGGCGCCGTCTTGGTTGAATACGGACGGGAGACCTTCGGGGAATGCAGGCCGTATCGCCTCGCAGACGTGCTCGATGGTCTCGCTGTCCCACTCGATTTCGGAGCCTAGAGCGGCCATCGCTTGCGCGACGGCCAGTTTCGCCTTGTCTGAGTCGACCAGGGCGGCTACTTGCCGCACAGTGGTGATGCTGTCGCCCAACCATTCCTCCAGCGCGCTGACGAGCCCTTCGGCCCGCTCGTGAATCACCTCGCGCACATCAAAGTTGTGTTCATCGTGCGATCGGTAGGCCGATTCGCTGTAGTCGCTCAGATCGCAGTCATCCCGGCAATCCTGGTCGCATTCGTGCATGACGTGGATGTCATCGAAAGCGGCTCGCAGCGACGCGACCGCGGCGACAACGGCTGCCGGTGGGTTCGGTGTGCTCATGCGCCCACCCACTCGTTGCTCAGCCCGACCATCTCGGGGCGATCCGGCGAGTCCAGAACGGTCACCACATAGCAGTAGCCCAGGTCACTGTCGATTCCGTGACCGTCGCCCGTGAACTCTTCGAGCTGCTCCCACAGCTCCTCCAGGTCCTCGGACGGCTCCACCTGGACCGTCTCGACCTGTTCGGACTCGTGTCCGTCGCTGTAGGCGTTCTCCACCTTGATCGTCAGCGTCATCACCGACCCCCGCCCGCCCGCGCAGTCAAAGCGTCGGCGAAGATCGCGACCGACATCTCGGCCAGTGGCTCCAGTCGGGCCAGCTGCTCCTCGTCGAGGGGGGCGGCACTCTCGCCCGCCAGCCCGGCAATCACCGCCGCCCCGAACACCGGCTGCCGCCGCCCGAAACGGTTGGCAATCATGGTCGCCACAATGTTCGTCGCGTCGGCCAACGCCTCACGATCGCCGAAGTCCACGCCCACGATCGCCTCATCGTCGACCCACATATCGGTGCGATCATCAAGTGAGATCACGTCATACAGCGAGCAACCGATCTGCTCCCGAAACAGCGCCCCAGCGCCGCCGCGCTCATCAACCACGAACGGCACCCGCGTCACGGCACCATCCATGCCCACCCTCAGCACCACCGGTGCATTGTCAGCAGTCACAACACTCCCCTTCCGGGATTTCGAGGCCCGCCTGGAATGGCTTGCTCTACACCACGCACACTACGGCCACCCACCGACAAGTAAGCGCCGCCGAAACATGCACTACCCCAACCGAAACAATCACCACCACCCACCCCTGTGTCGGGTTGGGTGGTGGTGACAGCCAAGTCGCCGGCGGCCGGGCCGAGCGGGCCGGCCGCCGGCCGGGAACTAGCCGGATGTCCGAGGCCTCCCGCGAGCTAAGACAGCCGGTCAGTCGCCGATCGCGTGGCCGTCCACCCCGCCGCACCGTGCGCACTCGATAGCGTCGAACCAAGCGTGCTGCACGTATGTGGCGTCGTCCTCGCCGTGGCAGTAGGAGCAGCGAGTCTTGGGCGCGACGTGCCCGTGATCGGGAGTGTCGGCCGAGGTGTGCACCCATGCCCCAAAAATGCCGACGGACTGGTCGAACGTGACCAGCGCCTCACAGGTCTCGCAGTGGCGGACATCGGGGAGAATCTCGACGTCAATGGCCGGCAGGGTGCAGTAGTTCCGACGGGTCGATCCGGCGAACGCTTCCAGTGTGGTTGCCATGCTCAGTTTCTCCCTTTTCGAGGCCCGCCGGAATGGCTTGCCCTACACCACGCACATTACTGCCACCCACCGACAAGTAAGCGCCGCCGAAACATGCACTACCCCAACCGAAACAATCACCACCACCCCACCCCTGTGCCGGGTTGGGGTGGGGGTGACAGTGCGTGGTCGGGCAGAGCGGGCCCGGCGCGGCAGGGACCGGAGCGGGAGTGTCGGGTCACTCCGGCCGCCGGCCGTCGCCTGGCCCGCGGTCTAGGAGGCCCGCGCCGGCGCCACGTGCGCCGTGTCGTCGACGTCCTCACGGCCTGCCGCCGATCGGCCGGCAGTGAGGATCTTGTCCACCGTGGTAAACACCGCGCGGATGTGGCGGTCGGTGACCTCCTCGTCGCCCAGCCAGCCCTGGATGTAGGCGCGCGACTCTTCCGGCGCCCACTGCGTCAGTCCGGTCTCGTGAGCGAGCAGGTAGGTGACCGCCTCGGCCTGGAATTCGCGGACACCGCGGCACAGAGTCTCACCCTCGGCGACGGCCGTGGTGGTATGGCCCAGCACCAGGTGCGCAAGCTCATGGAACCCGGTTTTCATCGGGTAGGCCGCCACCGGCGATACCGCTACCTTGCGGTCGAACGAGTACCCCTGGGTGTTGCCGTCGATCAACTGAAACGGCACCTGCTCAATGTCGAGCGCGGACAGCGCGCGCGCCCAGTCCCACTCGGGCAGCTCCGGCCACTCCACCTCCGGGCCCACTGTGTTCGAGTACGGAAACGTGGAGCGCTTCAACCGAAACCGGCAGACAACGACCTTCTCTTCGCCGGTCTCCTCGTCGGTCTTGCGGAACGGCCGCGGGTGCAGCACGTAACGCCCACCACCCTTGACGGGGATCCGGCCAAGGCCCTTCCACACACTGAACGGTGCGCACGGCTCGGTCACGCCCTGCGACCACAACAGGATCTGATTCTGCAACGAGTACTGATAGAACCGGCAGTAGGTGGTACCCAGCCGCCCGGGCAGCGTCAGCGCCTGAGTCAACAGCGCCGGCCAGTCCACCTCCCCGTTGCCATCGACAGCCGGTGAGATCCGCTCCACAGTGGTTGCAGTCATGACACTCCCCTTCCGGGATATCGAGGCCCGCCGGAATGGCTTGCCCTACACCGCAGAATCTACCGTCACCCACCGACAAATCCGGGGCGGCACCGACCGTGACGCCCCGCAGTCGCTGGGATCACTCGTCGAGCGAGAACCGGGCAGACTGTTCCCTCATCGTCGCAGCGACCGCCCGCAGCACCACCACCACAGCGTCAACATGCTCCGGCGCGGTGAAGGTGGGAACCCGGTCGATAAAGTCATCGACAGTCCGCGCACACAGGCCGATCCCCAGGCGCATACCGTCCACCGCGCCCGCCTGGACGTGCTGCAGCGCCGCGTCCATCACCGGCGACAGCATGCGCTCAATCCGGGTTTCCAAATCGTCGTTGTTGTCCATCGAGTCTCCACTCCTCCACCACCGGGGCGTACCGAACGTAACGCCCTCGCGCCATCGGCGCACTGAGTCCAAATCCGCTACACCCCAAGTTAATTACCACCGCCAGCACACGCGCAAGCAAGGTCAGTGATAAGGGGGCTTATCACCTCGCAGCCAGTGTCAGACGGAAGGGAGAGAGCAGAGCAGCGGCAGCCGGCGGCGGCGGCGGAGCGCAGCGACACCCAGATAGATACCACCACCTCACCCCTGTGTCGGGCTGGGTGGGCGGTGGTGTGGCCGGAACTCGGCCCAGCCACACCACCTACCGGCTACTCGTCCTCGGTATCCACCACATCGTGGTCTTGCAGCGCGACCTCGAGGGACCGCCCCCGCAACTCCGACAGCGCATTGACAACCATGTCGTCGTCGACCTCCGACGCCGCAGCATCGGCGTTGGCCGCCCGGACGGCAACCCGCACCCGCACCGTGGCATCAACCGTGCAGACCCAGTCGTGCATCCGCGGCGCACCACGACGGGTGGGTCGACGTCGCGCAAACCCTGATCCGTGAGAAAGTCACGGTCAAGCCGGTGGAGCAAACAGCCCAAGTGCTGCGGCTGTGGGATCAACGCGTTCCAACAACCACGATCGCGACACGCACCGGCGTTCACCGCGACACCGTCACCAACATCGTGCGCGCCGCAGAGTCGCTGATGGCCGGCGCCGATCGCATGCGCGCCTAGTGTCCTGCGCCGTTAATTCGGTACATAATTGTAACCGAGACGTACCGGCGTTGCTGCACAACGAAACATGTTGGCGTGTGCGATGATTCGCCTATGGCATCACGCGGGAGACCGAAGGCCGATGGATCTGTTCGATCGGCTCGCGGTCGCGCTGCCACGGCTGCGGGAATGGGCCTAAAGACAGACATCGTTGATAATGTGAACCCGGTAGGGCATGCCAAAGGGCAGGTCCTGAACCTCCAGAGAGGAGATCATCATGACTGTCGGACTAGCGACCCTTTGCCGCTAGAAGATTGAGAGTTGTCTTGAGTTTAGGGCTGAATGTGGCAGCAGCGTAGCGTGATTGACGTCGGTCCATCAGGTGAATAGCGCAGGCACGCAACGTGTTTAGCAGAGTTGACTGGGTCTTTGAGAGTCGTCTTGAGTTTAGGCTGCAGCGGGTAACAGTCTGGCGTTGTCGATGCGTTGGGCGATGTGAATATCAATGGTGCGCAAGGCGTTCGTATCGGTGGCGGAGCGGGCGGCTGGTCGGCGGCGAGCAAGGGCCGCAGCAGGCGGATCGACATACACCATCATCAGAATCTCCCCTTCCCGGGATTCACAAGGCCAGCCCTATGGCGTGCCCACCACCTGCGATTCTACCGGCCCGCAGCGACAACCAAATCGCCACAAAGCCGCACCGCCGCAGCATCATTACCCACTACCTCCCCACCCCGGTGTCGGGTGGGGAGGTAGTGGGTACCCGCGAAGGCCCCCGCTACCTCCTTACAGTTCGCCGAGAATCTCCGCCCGATAGTTCCGCTCGACCGACGACATCGCGTCCTCCCAGTCAAGGCCGAGCGCGTCGAACAGGTGCCGCAGGTCCGCGAGCATGTCCGACGCCGTGGTCTCCAACGTGCCCTTCCCCAGCCAGGTGGCGTATCCGAGCAGCGCCCGCGCACCCCACATCGCTCGACGGTCATTGTCGGCTTGAGGGTCCACGATGCTCAGCGAGCCCGGCACGGTGTCAGCACCGACCAGCTCAGCCAGTTCACCCGCCGTCTCCACCGGCAGCCGCCGCGCCCGGTACACCGCCCGCCCAGTGGGAGCCACCCCGTAAACCGGCTGCTCCATGTCGCTGAGACTGCTGCCCTGCTCCCACGGCAGCAAGCCGTCCACGTCCGGCCAGCACACCTGCACCGCCGACACCACCGAGCCGTACACCTCACGCACGAGGTTCAGATCCCTGGTGTTGGTCATCACCACCGCAACCAACGGCACCCCAACCTCAAGTAAGTTCTCGATACGCTGCCCCGTAACCAGCGCAGCGCCCGCATCCACCATCTGCCGCGCCACCGCATTGAGCACCTGGTGCCCAACCCGCACCGGCAGACCGTAGATCGCCAACTCCGGCAACCCTTTACCCGACAACCCCACCGTGTACGAGAACGACACACCCGGATCCCCCGACGCCGGAAACACCCCAATCACCGACCACCCGAACTTGACGATATCGGCGCGAGTGCCATCAAGAACCGCCGCGCGAGCCTCCACCACCGGCACATCACCCGAACGCTGCATATTTCCCATCAGAATCGGCCCCTCCCTGGGCTTGGTAGGCCCGCCCGAATGACTTGCCCTACACCCCGGATTCTACGACCCGACACCGACAACAATCAGCGTCAAACACGGGACTGTCCGATATTCGGTGTAAGTGGCATTTCTCGGATTTTCTCGGTCAGCGTTCTTCTGCAGCTGGCATGCGATCGGCGAACGTGATCGCCAGGGCGTTGAGCGCTGGTTTCCAGCGTACGGCCCACTTCGTCTGCCCGGTACCCTTGGGATCCAGTGACCGGGTCACCAGGTAGAGCGCCTTGAGTGCCGCCTGCTCGTTTGGGAAGTGTCCACGTGCTCGCACCGCCCGTCGGTAGCGCGCGTTGAGGCTCTCAATTGCGTTGGTAGAGCACAACACTCGACGGATCTCGACGTCGTAGTCCAGGAAAGGGATGAACTCGTCCCACGCGTTGTCCCACAGCCGCTTGATCGCCGGGTAGGGCTTGCCCCACTTCTCGGCGAACTCCTCGTAACGCATCCGGGCCTCGGTCGCGTTGGCCGCGGTGTAGATCGGCTTGAGGTCGACGCTGATCTTGTCCCAGTACTTGCGCGAGGCGTACCGGAAGGTGTTGCGGATCAGGTGAATGATGCAGGTCTGCACCGTGGCCAGCGGGAACGCCGCAGACACGCTGTCGGGCAACCCTTTTAGCCCGTCGCAGACCAAAAAGAAGATGTCCTTGACACCGCGATTCTTCAGGTCGGTCAGCACCGCCAGCCAAAACTTGGCTGACTCCCCGTCGCCGTCGCCGGCCCACATCCCCAGGATGTCCTTGTTGCCGTCGAGGTCCACACCGATCGCGGCGTAGACCGGCCGGTTGCGGACCTGGCCGTCGCGGATCTTGACCATGATCGCATCGATGAACACCGCGGCGTACACCTTCTCCAGCGGCCGTGACCACCACGTCTGCATCTCCTCGATCACCCGGTCGGTGATCCGTGAGACGGTGTCCTTGGACACCGAGGCCCCGTAAACGTCGGCGAAGTGAGCCGAAATCTCGCCTGTGGTAAGGCCTTTGGCGTACAGCGACAGCACCACCCGATCCACGTCGGAGACCCGACGTTTACCCTTGCCGACCACTACCGGCTCGAAGGTCCCGTTGCGGTCGCGGGGCACCTCGATCTCGACTTGCCCGCACGCATCGGTGATCACCTTCTTGGTGCGAGAGCCGTTGCGCGAGTTGCCACTTCCGCGGCCGGCCGCGGCGTGCTTGTCGTAACCGAGATGCTCGGTCATCTCCTCTTCGAGTGCCGCTTCCAGCACCGTCTTGGTCAGCGCTTTGAGCAGCCCCGCCGGACCGGTCAGCGCGACCCCCTCGGCGCGCGCCTGGCGTACCAGATCGCCCACCAGCACCCGCTTCGGCCCCGGACAGCTCACGGGCCGCAACGGCCGCCTCATCCACGTTCTCGCCAGCCTGGGCCGGCGACTCCTTCACCTGGGCATCCACGCCCTTGAGTGTGTTCGTCATCACAGCGATTCCTTCTGCCCCACGCCGGGGCGGTCAGAACCACTTACACCAAATCAGCGATAGACCCTCAAACACCTTCTACAACAGCTTTTCCACCACCTCCCCACCCGGGTGCCAGGTGGTGGAGGTGGTGGAGGTGGTGGAGGTGGTGGAGTGGTGGAGTGGTGGAGGTGGTGGAGTGGTGGAGTGGTGGATAAAGACCAAGGGGAAATGCTCTCCGGCAGCGCGGGACTAACCCCGACTGGCCGCCAGCTGGCACGTCCACGAGTTGCCCTGTGCTAATCCAGATTGTCGCTGTGCGGAACAGTCACTGAGAATGTGCCGTTTCGCGGCGGGCTGTCCTGAGCCTGAAGGCGTCACAGCGGCAGTCATCCCCGCCCCACATTGGGCGGAACTCAGCTCTACATTCGTCGGCCATAGTGTGTCCCCCTAGGCCTGACTCACTTGTCGTCGACGGCGATCCGTGCCGGCTGGCCGGCAGCGTCCAGTGCGTGGATACGGCGAGCTGCCGCGACGTGCAGCGCCCTCACCGGGTACGGGGTATTCGACCGCTCGAAGCGCGCTTCGGGGTAGGTCTTCTCGAACTCAGCCTGGTCGTCGGTGACCCAGATCGTGCTCACCCCGTCGCCGGCGGTGACCTCAAACCGTACGGCCGTGTCATTGATGAAGTCGTCGAGGGCCTGCAGCTCGTCCATCGTCGTGTAACGCGGCGGCTCGGTTCCCCGCTCGGCCGCGTAGTACGACTTTTTGTTGAGCCCCAATAGGTATGCCGTCTCGGTCTTGCCGAGCCCGACCGCGAGTCGGCCCGCCGTCAGATCGAAATGCCGCTCCCCGCGGTACACCTCGACCTCGCGGTCGCGCCGGCTCAGCACGGCCGCCGCCCGGCCCACCGCAACGTACTGCAGCGACACCGGATAGGGCTTCCGGTGCTGGACGGTGCGCGCATGCGGGTAGCGGGCCACGAAGTCCTGTTGATCGACGACGGCCTGCAACACCACGGTGCCTTCCGCCGGCGCCCCGTCGATCAACAGGGCGACCTCGCCGACGACAAACGCTTCCATGGCGACGATCTCGTTGATAAGGCCCCGGCCGATCATCGTCCGCCCACCAGTTTCGTAAGCGCGGTACCGCGTTTCATCCATCCCCAGCAGCGGAGCGAGGTCCTCCGGCCACAAGCTCAGCGCTGCGCGACGGATCTTCAAATCCGACCACAGATACTCGGCCAACGGCTGCTCGTCGATCGTGTCTTCCTCACCGAACACGGCAGGTAACACCTCTGCCGATCCGACACTCATGATGCTCTCCCTTCCCGGAGATTCGGGGCCTGCCCTGCTGGTCTGCCCTACTGATTCCCATGCTATCAACCCGGACCGTCATTTAGGCCCACTCACGCAGCCGTGGCAGCGCAATCGCCAACCGATCGAACAGATCGGGCCAGCCGAGCTGCAGCCACGTGAGGTGCCCGTTGGACAGCTTGGACGGGTCGATGATGGAGTCGACCCGGATTTGTTGCTCTGGCACCCCGAGCTCGCCGAGCTTGCGGTAGATCGGGTTGGGTTCGATTCCGCGGCCGGCGAGGTATTCAAATACCTGGCTGTGCGGCCAGTCCCAGATCGGCCCGTAGGTGACGGTACCATCGATGCGCCGCACGACCCCGCCCGCCTCGGCCCGCACCTGGCGGCGCGCCTGCCCTTGTCGGGCAACGGTTTCTGACGCCAGCTGCTGACGGTAAAGCATGCGCCGGCCGGCTGATTCCTGCGCACGCACGCCCCACAGGGACCCGGGCCCGTGCCTGCGGTGCGCTTCGCCAGCCGGGCCGGCGATCATCAGCTCGGCCAGCTCGACACCCAGTCGTCGATCCGGTGCCCGGTGGTCGAATCCCCCGCAGGCGATCAGCACGGTCAGCAGGTCCGGCTCGGCCGCGATCGAGGTGAAGTTCAGCCGCCAGGCCTGCGCCAGGTCGTGCAGGTAGTGCAGTGTCTCAGGGAATTCCAGGCCGGAGTCGAAGAACACCACCGGCACATTCGGGTCGACTTGGCGCGCGAGATCGACCACAACTGTGGAGTCTTTACCGCCAGACCACGGGACGAACCCGTCGTGGTTGTCCAGATGCTCGGCGATGCGGTCCAGCAGATGCTGATACGACTGCGGTCCGCGACGGCGGGCCGCGATCGCCCGCAGCGCCTGCATGTCCAGCCCCGCGGGTGTGGTCACCGTGCGTCGGTCACCGTGATCGCCATGCCCGGGAACAGTTTCTGGAAGAACTCTTCGACGTAGCCGGCTGCTTCTGGCCCGTCCAGGATCGACTCCTGGCTTGTAGTGCCGTCCCACCACCACCACTTGCCGCGGTCTTTGAACCCGAAAGGCGCCGGCAGGTCCGCGGGCTCGGTATGCAGGCGAGCGAAAGTGTGCGCGACGCCGACGACGAACAGCCAGTTGTCGGCGCTGAAGGTTTTTGATCCGTCCGGTGTGGCAAGGTGAGAAAACTTGCGCGGCAACTTCACCCGGACCTCGCACGGCTCGGGCGGCAGCGTTCGGCGCCGAGGTCGGCTGACCGACCGGAAATGGCCGTTGCGGCCCGGCTCGTCGGGGCCGGCTTCGGATCGGTTCGGGTGGACCACCCATTTCCTGTTGTTCATCTACTGCTCCCTCAGTTGCAGGACGAGTCGGGTCCCGTATCCACCGCGGCCGTTGTCGTAGGTTGCCGATTCGGCCGCCGTCACTTCACCCGTAATGCCTCGGGGCAGCACGTGTGTGGTGTCTTCCACACTGTCGGAATGACCGAAATACATGCCACGGCTGGTGGTCATCTCGAACGTCAGATAGCGATCGCTGTCGTTTCCGGGTATCTCATGCAGACTGTGCCGGGCGATGGTGAACTGATCGAACGTCACCTTCGCTCCCGGACTCAGGTTGGGCGGCAGCTCGCGCGGACTCGAGATATCCCCATGCGTGTCGGGCAGCTTCACTGCCACGTACACCGTGTGGGTGCGGTCATTGGCCTGTTCGTAGCGTTGGATGACACGGTCCAGGCGCTGCACCTTGGCCCGATCCTTGTCATCGAGTTCCTGGACATCGCCGGCCGCATGATGCAGCGCCCCGTTGATTCGGCGCCACTCACCGGGATCGTCATCGGTCAGCATGCTGTCGATCGCCTGCTGCTGTGTGGCTGGCGCCGCGCTGATCACCTGATTCTTTGTGGCGGAACGTATTTTGCGCTGCCGGCCACTCAGCGGGCGACGAAACTCCCCGGGCGAGGGCAGCTCGCCACGTAGTCGAGTGGACTCGACGTGGCTGACGTCGCGGGGAGTGGCGCGATCGCGATCGCGCGTAGCCCGCGTCAGCCCGGAATCTTCGTCGCGTGCCTCGTCGGTGATTTGGTTGGCCAGCCGGGTGAACTCGCGCTCAGTCATGGCGCTTTCGGCGACCTCGCGGGCGGTCTTGAGGTCCCGGGAGGAAATCACGCCACCTTCGACGTCGACCACGACCGGTTCCCGGTTTGGTCGCGCGGTCTTGGAGCTGCTCATCAGATTCTCTGGTTTCCCCGTTGCTGCCGTTTGGGAGCAGTCTAGGAGCCGAACTGGACACAACGGGTGAACGCATCGCCGCCGGTCATCGCCACAATTTTGGTGACCGCAAACGCAGGAGGCGGCCCCGGAACCGACTCAAAGCCGGTCCGAAGCCGCCTCGGGTTTGCACCATCTCCCAACCCCTGTGCGCGTTTCGTGCTGTCCACGGTAGCAACGCGGACACCCGATCGGCCCGTATCGTGGCCGCCAGCATGCTGTCCGATCCCGCCGCCGCGGCGTGGGTTGTCGCCGGTCGACCCGCCGTGAACGCGCCCACACCGGTGGCCGGCCGCTGCGGCCGGTGCGGAGAGGACGGTCCCACTGTCACCGTGACCCACATCATCAGCGAGAAGTTCACCAATTTCGATGCGTGGCCGTTCGGGTCCCGCCGGTTGTGCGTGCCGTGCGCCTGGGCCTACAGCCGATCACCCGCCTCGGTGCCGGCCATGATGATCACCGCGACCACCGTCACCGAGCACATCAAAGGGGTTGGCCTGGCGGCTGTGCTGGCCACCGGCGCTCTGCCGCACACCCACGCCGTCGTACTGCCCACCTCGCACCGCCGGCACATCCTGGCGACCGCGCAGTGGGGGCACCTAGCCACCGACGGACTGGTCACCGTGTGGGACGCCGCCGCCGCGTCACGGCTGACCAACCTGGCGATGGTGCGCCCCGCGGTCACGGCCTGGGCGCGGGCACGCGCGACCAAGTCCACCAATGGCCGTCAGATCGCATTGGAGATCGACCGAGTGCTCCTGCGTGAGATGCCGCCCTATCCCCTGCTGGCCACGCAGCCGAAACAGGACTGGCCAGGGTTTCTCGCAGCCTGGACCGCGCTGCAGCCGTGGCGGACGGTTGCGCCGTTGTGGGCGGCGGCCAAGGTCCTCACCACCCCCGTGAGCGCCGCCGCCGCATATAACGGGCGCCAGACGGGTTAGCCGGTTGTGGCGACCCCGGCCGATACGCTGACGGCCATGGCCGACGAGCTCACCCCCACCCGGAGGTGGCAGGCGCTGGTCCCCCAGCTGAGAGCCCTCACCCTCAACGGGCACAGATCCGAGACCACGATGACAGCCGCGGAGAAAGCCGCGGCCCAGGCCGCCGACACCGCCGAGCGGCTCCTGCTGCTGGTGCACTACAGCATCGACTGGGACAACTCCTGGGTCGCTGAGGAGAAGTACCGCAAAACCTATTGGGATGAGATCCTTCCCGGCCGGGTGTTTCGCGCCGCCCGCCGTTCCATCACGCTCGACGAGTGGTGGTCCTCAGCCGCGTTAAGGCACCTCGGCCTGCGGGCCCCCCGCTACCCGGACCGGCGGCTCGAACTGGCCGAGCTGCTGCGCGAACCACCAGTTCCGGTCCTGCGCATGTTCCAAAGCAGCCTGCCTGCCCTGCTGCTGCGGGTGCGCATCATCGCCGAGGCCGTCACCGACGACCGGAAGACCAAACGCCCATGAGCCTCAACGCCATTCGCTGGGATATCGACATCGTGGCCCTGTCCTCGATCGTGCACCGCGGCTCAGACAACGATGCGGCCGGCACCGACACCACCTCATCGTTCCGCACCGAAAGGATCATCACCGCTGACGGCGAGCTGCTGCAGGTTCCGATCGTGTCGGGCAGCAGTTTCCGTGGCGTCCTGCGCCGCATCGGTGAGGAGCTCACCGCGGCGGTCCTCGACTACGAGGATGCCGCGTTGCCGGTGCCCGCCGCGCACCTGCTCACCAACGGCGGCCGGCTCGGTAAGTCGGCAACCCCGTTCAACGATGAGGATGAACGCCACCTCAAGGCGCTGCTCCCGCAGATCGCCGTGTTTGGTGGCGCCGCGAGTGGCCGGATCATGTCCGGGCTACTCTCGGTCGGCAAGGTGCTGCCCGAGGTGGCTGAACTGGAACACATCCTGCCTCGCCCACCACGCACCACTGCGCTGCCGGCGGTGTACACCTTCGCTGAGGAATCGTTCAGCCACCTGGCCGACCACCGCACTCATCTGGGCCAGGCCCCCCGCACCGATGGGGACACCGAATACACCAGTCCCCTAGGACGATTCGCCGCCGAAACCCTCCCCGCCGGAATCCGCCTGCAAACCTGGGTACGGATCATCAACGCCACCGACCATCAGACCGCGTTTCTGCGCGACGTCCTCGACGCCTTCGCCAGCCACGGCCACCTCGGCGGCCGCGTCGCCGCCGGATACGGCACCATTACCGCCGCTCTCAGCACCACCGCGCAGCGCGGGCAGCTCCCCGACGCCACGGTTGACTGGCAGTCTGAACTCAAGGCCAACCGCGCTGAGGCGATCGCCGCACTGTCCAAAATCACTTGAGCGCCACCATGATTGCGCTCCACATCACCGCCACCACCCCGCACGGCATCGTGTTGTCGCGTCCCTGGGGCGTGGCCTTCGACGGACTGTTGGCCTCGGTGGTCTGGCATCGCCGCAAATGGGAAGCCCGCGCCGCCGGCCACCACCTCACCTACCAGCCGGACGGACCTCAGGAAACCCTGCCGCTGCCCCTGGCTCGCTGCGGCGATCCCGACAACGACGCCGACTGGCACTGGCTGGCCACGTTCGCCGATCTGCACCCGCGTATCCAGGCAGTCAGCGATCCCGATATCCGCTGGCGAACATCGCGCACCGACCACCCTCGGCTCCAGCAGCTCGCCCCGGTCATCAGCCGCCAAGTCTCCGACACCGCCGGCCGTTATCAGCGCCGCGTCGTGCCGGTACCCGCACGCCCCGCCACCCATCTGACCTGGCGCGCCGTCGGCGATCCGGACGCGATACGGGATCTACTCACCGACCTGCCCTCGATCGGCAAGAACACCGGTGTCGGGGAAGGCCTCGTCACCCGGTGGGAAGTCACCGAAACCCCCGACGTCGAGGACTGGTCCGCCGGCCACGAACACGAACCTGGAGTCCTCGGCCGCTCCGCACCACCGCGCTGCATCGAACACGCAGCGATCGACACCGGCCCCCTGGGCACCGGCGCACTGCGCCCGCCCTATCTACATCCCGCGGCCCGCGCCGAAGCCTTTCAACCCGCGCGGTAGCGGTGGGTTACCGAGCCCCGGTGTGAGAGGTCCGCTTTGTTCCGTCCCACCAGCGCCGGTAGTGCGGATTGCTGGGGTCGACGTACCACCCCGCTGAGGGAAGCACCGGAGCCGGCTCGGATACTTCCGTAGCCGGCTCGAAATCGACGGTGAACGCGGTGAGCGGACGATTCAGCTCACCGTCCGCCCGAGTGGGGTCGCGTCTATCAACTGCGCGGTGCACATGCACCGCCTCGGCCAGAGCGAATCGCGTAGCCCGTCCGATATCCGGCGTCGTCACCAGATGGAACAACCGCATTGGTCGACCCGTGACTGGCTGAGCGCCAACCCTGCTCGGGTCGTACTCTACAACGTACTGACCATCGAAATCAGTTGGCGTACCGTCGACTAGACCGATGATCCGAATGATGCAGCGCTCCTTACGCCGATCAGCCACCCCGGCGTGCAGCTTTGCGATACGGGCCTTCACCTTGCCGCGCCGGACGCTGCCTTTGCGGCAGCGGGCGAGCTGACGCTGAAGACGAGCCAGCGTCTTCTGCTCGCTGCGCCGCATGACTGGCGCCCGCAGCATCGTCCCGTCCGACAGGGCGAGCGTCGTTTTCACGCCCCGGTCGATCCCGACCAGACGTTCTTCCCGCCCAGGCACGCCAGCAACCTCGGGTTGCGGCGCAGGGAACGCCACATACCAGCGGCCCGCTTTGCGGGTGACCCGCGCCATACCCAACGCCCCTGCGGGGAGCGGGCGGGAGAGCCGGAACTTCACCAACCCGAGTTTCGGCACAAATACCTGCGCCCATTTACGGTTCACGATCTCGACACGGCTGTCGCGAATGCAGAAGCCCTCGTCGAGGTGCTTGCGCCGCCAACCCGGCCGCCGGTACACGCCGTTGAAGAATCCCGCGACCGCGCGGTCGAAATCTCGCAACGCCTGCTGCTGCACCGCCGACGACCCCGCCGCCAACCACTCACAAGCTTGCCGCGCCACCGCCAACTGTTTCTGCCGGGCGGCCGGGACCGGCGCCGGCCGGCCGGTACGGCCCCAGTTGAACTGCTCCACCGCGAGATTCCACACAAAGCGGGCATCGGCGCAATGGCGTTCCAGCATGAACACCGACTGCTCAGCGGTCGGATACATGCGATACCGGTGCGCCATCGCTAAGCCGCCTTCGCCCGTTTCCGGGCGGCAGCGAGTTTCTGGTTCTCGACATAGCGCCGGACCACTTCTAGCGGCTACGCGGACCCAACAGACGGGATCGGCTATCCCCCGACTGAAGTCGATGGCTTGCGCCGAAGACTATTTCGGTCATGGCGTCCCTTTCTGCGATCGGCGGGTGAAGGATAGTCCAGGGACGCTGTGGGACGACGCACTTTTCGCAGTGGGTGCTCCCGGAACGGCCGGTTTGGTCAAACGGCCAGTGCCACCAAAGACGAATCAGCGGCCGCCGACCACGCGCGACTCACCCCCACCATGGCGCTTCCCAGGTGTGGTGACATCGTTTGAGTCATGAGTACTCCGGATGGTGACAGGGAAGCGTCGGCGAGCGAATACAGCGTGGATGAGGACGACCAACTTCAGCCAGAGGACACCCTGATCGACCGCGGTGTCGACGACGTACTCGACGAGGGATATTCGCCGCCCGAGCGGCCGTACGGTCGTGGCTCCTTGGGCTCGACGCCCGAAAGCTTGGACCAGCTGCTTGCCGAGGAAGAGCCGGATCCGGCCATGCGGCTATATGACCCGTTCGACAAGGACGAGCAGCAACGCTCCGACGAAGCCGAGCGGGAGACCGAATTTCCGCAGCGAAATGAGGTTGGACGCGCGCGAGCAGGTCGACTTGTCGCGCCGGACCAGGGGTTTGGCGAAGACGTAGACGCGGACCTGTTGGCTGATGACGTCGGCATCGACGGAGGCGCAGCCTCCGCCGAGGACGCCGCGGTTCACATCATCGACGACGAGGAGTAGCTGGCCCGGCACGCGAATTCAGCTGAAGAACAGGTCGGGATGGGACGCACTGTTCGACCGTGTGTGTGGGCTCGCGCAGGCAGGTCCGCATCGAGTGGGACGGTTCGTCCCTGGTGCGCTGGAACCACGATCCGGCCCGAGTGGAGGCGGTGCTACGGCTGTCCGGGCACACGCCAGAGGGCCTATTCCTGGCCCATGTCATGATGCGCTCGGTGTCGATGCGGGGTCCGACCACTCCCCCGCGCCAGCATGACCACGCAGACGCTGACAGCACCGGGGCCATGTGCGTTTGTCCCCTATCCGCTTAGAGGACCGCCAGCAGTCGAAACTCGTCATGCCAACGGCGTGTCACTCTCGGCACCGCACCTGGGGCAGACGTGCCGCTCGCGCCCCTTTAGAGCTTGTAACCGATGGCGCGCAGCAGGTCGTGCCGGTCGGCCACGTCGCGATCGGTCTCCACCCCGAGGGGCGCCTGTCCGTCGACGACGCCCACAATGCCACGGCCACGCGGGGTCACCGCGACCAAGATGTCAACCGGATTGGCTGTGGCGCAGTGGATCGTGCAGACCTCGGGCACCGCCTTGACCGGGTTGAGGATGCTGACCGGGAACCCGTCGCGCAAGAAGATCACGAAGCAGTGCCCGGCGGCGATGGCCTGCGCATTGCGGGTCGCGAGCTCGACCAATTCAGGATCATTGCCGGTGCGGCGAACCAACCGTGGCCCGGAGGCCTCGCAAAAGGCCAGCCCGAACCGTAGCGACGAGCTCACCCCCACCATCGCCTCATGCAGGTCCTCGACCGTCTTGATGAAGTGCGCCTGCCCGATTACGACATTGACATCGTCCGGCTTGTCGACGCGAACCACATCCCAGGAAAGCGTCGTCGTGGTCACACACACATGCTGCCACAGGCACGTGACAGCCACGTCCGATGCTCGGAATGCGAACAGTCCTGTTTGCGGGCGCCGCGTTCGCCCTTAGGGTTCCGCGTACGGCCCCGCACCCGTCGGAGGTACCTCTGGGCGATGCGGACCTTGGGCCGCCTCGTCGATGGCAGACGCCACGTATTCGCGGAGAACGTCCTCCCAGATGCTGCGTCCGATCGACGAAGCCAACGAAAGGCTCCACGTCGGCGGCTCCGTCGATCCATCGAGCCTTTCTATAGGCGCGTCGCGACCGAGCACCATGATGTCGGCTGGGCGGTGCCCGTGTCTCCATGCCCGGAATCTGCTCCCACTTACCGTCCGAGAGAGCACCCGCGCGGTTGCAGCGAGTCAGACCTGCTTGGCAATCGTGTGGACCTCCGCGTCGACCCCGCCGTCCACCGCCCGGTCCGGGGTGTCGTCCCAATAGCTCAGTATGACGGAGCGCTGAGCCGGAACGTCGGTGTATCGGGACATCTTTCACGGGATGCGCTACACGCCAGCCCCGATGATCGACTTCATCGACGGTGACGAACAGAGCGACTTCTTGCGGCAGGAAGAGGTCTGCGGCCTTGACATTGCGCGACAGGATCAACGTTCCTGGAACTAGTGGGACGGTCACCGGGTGAGGAGCCATGTCCGGCACCGACAAGTCCCACGCGACCTTGCAAGGTCGTCTTGCAGCTGGCGCATCACCGCTTCAATCGCAGCCGCGTAGGCGCCGCCGTTTTCTGAGCAAGTTCACCGCTGGGCTTGCAGCAGGGTGCGGATTTCTCTGGGGAGCTGATCCAGGGCCTTGTCCATCTGGGGAGGCGGGAGATGGTGCAATACGGCTGCGGTGGTCGCCGCAGCCGCCTTGCCGACGTCGTCGGGGGCGATGATCGCCTCACGGGCGAACCGCGCAGCGTAGGCCTCTGCGTCGTACATCTCGGGGACGGCGCTGGGATTCCAGCCCGCGTAGAAGATGCCCCTGATCAGGTCGGGCAGCTGAGCCGCAAAGTGGGCGCTCGCCTCCACGGTGAGCCGATCGCGCAGGGTGTGCAGCCACGCGCGCAGCACTCGATAGGCGAACTCCCGATCCTCGGTGTCGAACTCCCTGGCCACGTCGTTGATCCACGTGTGCGCGGTCTGCATCGCGTGGTCAAGCGCCGAGACCTTCGTTTTGGCGGACATCACTACCTCCTTGAGACCCCGGTCTTAGTTCTACAGCCAGTCGTGATGGACTAAGCCCCTTCTTCTCCCCTCGTGCCCGGCCGCCCGCATTCGGGCTTCGAGGTCTGGCCGTACGCATTTCAGGTTCCGCCTCCCCCGTCGTCCCGAAAAGGGTCCTTTGACCCGGATCCGCGCGCCTCAGTGCACACATTCGAGGCATCGGTATGGGATCTCGCGGCCCTCGACATCCTGGTGGGCGAGGCGGGTGGGGCGTTCACCAGCCGGGACGGCACCGCCGGCCCGCACGGCGGCAGCGCCGTGGCCACCAACGGCCTACTCCACCAGCAGGTGTTGAGCCGACTGCGCGGGGCGTAACCTGGCGCCGAGAGCACACCATGACCCCACTCGTTCCCGAAGACGACCGGTTCACCATCGCGACGAAACACTGGCATCGCCTCGACGACGGCCGGATTCAGTGCGACGTCTGTCCGCGCGCATGCAAGCTGCACGAGGGCCAGCGCGGCCTGCGCTTCGTCCGCTGCCGGATCGACGATCAGGTGAAGCTCACCAGCTACGGGCGGTCGAGCGGGTTCTGCGTCGACCCGGTGGAAAAGAAGCCGCTCAACCACTTCTTGCCGGGTTCGGCGGTGCTGTCGTTCGGCACTGCGGGGTGCAACCTCGCCTGCAAGTTTTGCCAGAACTGGGATATCTCTAAGTCTCGCGAGGTCGATACCCTGGCCAGCCGGGCCACCCCCGACGACATCGCCCGCACTGCTGACGAATTGGGTTGTCGCAGTGTGGCATTCACCTACAACGATCCGACGATCTTCTGGGAGTACGCCGCCGATGTCGCCGACGCCTGTCACTACCGTGGCATCAAAGCGATCGCGGTGACGGCCGGCTACATGTGTCCTAACCCTCGCGCGGAGTTCTATCGGCACATCGACGCTGCCAACGTCGACCTGAAGGCGTTCACCGAAGACTTCTACCGCAAGGTCTGCGTCGGGCGTCTGCACGACGTGCTGGACACCCTGCTCTACCTGCGGCACGAGACCGACGTGTGGCTGGAGATCACCACCCTGCTCATTCCGGGACGCAACGACAGCGACGCCGAGATCGCCGCCGAATGCGCGTGGATCCGGGAGCACCTCGGCGTCGACGACGGTGTCTCACGACGATCCGCCAATTGGCAGACCAGTGGCAATCGAGGCTGAGAATACCCAAGCCGAACAGATCGGCCCCGGCACGGTCGCGATCGTCGCAGAGTTGCCTGCGGTCAACGCCATTCACCGATTAAGGGCCATCCAAGGGATGATTCGAGCTGCGCAAGAAATACGGCGACACCCGCCTTCCGCGGGTGAACCCTCGGACTGGCCACCGAGAGGGCGTGGCCGTCCCGGTGGCCGATCTATCGGGTTGTGTCAGCGATCGGCAAATTGCCGCAGTTCAGCTCGGTGTCGTCGATCGTGCGGACCCACCCGTGGGCGAACTGCGACCGGGCAGCCTGTGCCCCGGGCGAGCGGTTGCCCTTGCAGTCGTCGACAAGCACGTAGAGCCCGTAGTCGAACGAGCATTCCTTCAAGGTAGTATGCCTTTGAGGTAGTATTGGTGGCATGATCGACCAGACCCGATGGCCCGGTGTGGTGGTGGCGGCCGATGACACCGCGCGGCCCGCGCCGCTAACGTGCGTTCCGTAGGAATTGCCTACGGGATCAGCCACTCGCCGAAGCTGTTCCCGAACCCGGAGGACGGCGTGTACTTGAACTTGGCCGGCGTTATTCCCGGCGGCACGACGAACACGACGCATCCATTAGCAGACTCGCCGGGGCCGAGCTGGTATTCGCCGTTGCTGAAGTCCGTGCACTCGGTCACGCTGTGGAAGTCGGGTGTGTAGCTCTGGTTGTCCGACCCAATGAGTACCGCGTCGTTGTCGGCGTCGTCTTTGCGCGCCGACGTGCTGGTGTTATTGATCGTCAGCATCGCCGCGATGTACGTACTTCCGTTCGCATTGCCATTGTCGTCGGTCGGTGGCCCGTCTGTTCCCGTCGCAGGGTTAATGATCTGGGAGAGCGTAGCGGCCAGCGGACCGCTCTCACCTGTCAGGTTGAGCGTGGCCCCGACGTGCGCGACCGGGTTGGCCGGGGCGGCTGGCGTGGAGCTTTGGGCGCCGGTGGGCACAGGGGCACCAGGAGAAGCTGGCTTGTTGACCTCAGTGGTCTCCGCAGAACATGCCGTAAGTACAACTGCCATGCCCAAGAGTGTGGCGACGACGGATCGTTTCATACCCCGGTTCCCTTCCTTATGCCGGCTCTTCCGACTTAGCAGGGGTGTAGTTTCCTGGCCCTGAGCGGCGCTCGCCGTGATTGGCGGGTGCAGGCCCACCGTAGGTTAGCACCGTGGGCGCCGGGCGTTCGCAACGTTCGCAGTGAGCCTTCTGTCCGGCGTGACGAACGGATGGTATCGGTAGCGTTCGCGAGGTTTCCAGAGCGCCAACGCCGGTCTTGATCGAGATCCTGTTTCCGTGATGATCACCCTCGGGAAGGTGCGCCCACTTTCACTCCACCTCGCCGAGGCTCGTCCACAGGTTCTGATCATTGCTCGGCCACAGCCCATCCATCCACCCATGCACCTTCAGCTTTTGGGAATGCCCGAGGGCGAGATGGACGAGCACTTGGGCTACGCCAAGCACGACCCGGCCGGCCGCGATGGCGCCAACTCCCGTAACGGCGTCCGCAGCAAAACTGTGCTGACCGACATCGGGCCGGTCGAGGTGGCAATGCCGCGGGATCGCGACGGTACGTTTGAGCCGAAGATCGTGCGCAAGCGGCAGCGCCGCCTGTCCGGGATCGACGGACTGGTGATCTCGTTGTCGGCCAGGGGTTTAACCCATGGTGAGATCGCCGCGCACCTGGCCGAAGTGTATGACGCGCAGGTGTCTAAGCAGACCATCTCGACGATCACCGACCGGGTGATCGAGGCCATTGTCGCGTCATCACACCGTCACAGTCTCCGTTGTTCCGTCCTGGGCACGCACCGTCACAGGCTCACGCCCAGCGTGCGCCGAGCGCCCATCGGCCCGCACCGACTTGTAGCCGACGATGTGCCCGCCGGTGGTCAACGTAAAACCACCGGCCCGGAGCCAGCCGAACAGCTGCGACCGAGACGCCGGAGAGGGGTTGCCGTTTCCCCCGAATGCCTGGCCGCGCACCACCCAGCGCAAATCCGAATTTCGAGTAGCGTCGCGGGGTCACCAGCCTTCAGTGATCGAAGCCCCATCGGTAGGGCTCTTGGCATCGGAATGGCACCCAGGTGTCGCCGCCGGGTGTGGTGTAGGAAAATTCCGAACCGTCTGTGCGCTGCAAAACGATGTCGCTTCCGGTGTCATCGACGCGATCGACACGGCACCAACCGGCATCGCCGACGCTAAGTTCAAATCCGTTGTCCGGATTCGGGACAAACATTCCAGGTTCGACGTGGCGCCACCGCCTCTTGGCCCACCCAATATCAGACCCCCTGGTGTCAGGCCACGGGTCGTCGACCTTGCGGGGCCGCGGGCGGCCGGAAAGCTCATCCGGTGTGAACGGGTGCTGCCAGTCGCTTAGCCGGGTCCGCACGGCCTCCTCGAAATCCCTGACCTCACCGTCGAGTAACCGCACCTTCACGGCGATCCTCATCGCCCGCCACAGCGGCCCGAAGGCCGGCCGCGCCCACCCGCGGGACTCGAATTCCGAGGTGACGGCGTAGGCGTATTTGGCCAGCCATTCGACGGCGGCATCGGGATCGCACTGCCAAAGCCACCCGAACACCATGCCGATTGAATCGCCGGCCTGATGAAACCCTGACCGCTCGACATCGTCGGCCAGAAAACGCGCTTCGGCCTCGATGGCGGCGTACATCATGACCAGGAACTCGTTGCCGTCATGCACGAGCGCGGTAGGCGGGACGAGGTGACCGTCGATGCGGTCATCGCGCGTGATGTGTGTCGGCCGGCCAGCTCTCGCGCTGTCGAGCACGGCGCTAAGAGATGCACGGAATTCGCGGGCGTTCATGATGCGCGTCGGATCGATCTTCACAACCAGACGGTACCACATATCGGTACTCACATGCGTTCTCACGTGAGTACACGCACAGCAGATCGACGCCTGCCGAGACCAGCCGGAGGCGTTCAGCCGGACTGGACGCGCACGGTGATGGGCAACTCAGCCGGGAGGCGATCGAGGCCCGAAGGGCCCGCCAGTCGCCGTATCAAGGTCCAGATCGCCCCGCGAAAGCACCGACCTGTCTTCGCGCCCGGGCTGCCGCCGATCCCGGCCAGTCCCAGAACCCCCTATTTCAGCGCCCTCCTAATGAGGCCGGCCTCGGACCGCCGAGGTGGGTGGTTGGGTTGGTCGGTTCGCCTGCGGTCATGGGGGGTGTTAGCGGGGGCGGTCCGACGCCGGCCCGCTGGAGTGGTTGCGCTGCCAAGGTGGGGCTGGTCAAGCCCGCGTGTTGGGGTCAGGCTGAGAAGATGGCTGCAGCAGTGACGGTCAACGATGTCCTTGATGGGCATGTGGGCCTGGATGTGGAGTGTCTGGATCGGATCTATCTGAATGGGTATGTGCCCAACCTGCAGGTGGGCGGGCAGGTGGTGTCGTTTATGACCGGCCATTTGGGTTGTCCGATCCCGTCGCCGGCGATCCTGGAGAAGATCGGCGCCGCGTTTCGCGGGGCGGTGGACCGCTTCGCCGCCGACAACCATATTCCGGTGGTGCGGTTCGGCAAGGGTGACCGCAAGATCGAGGTGATGCGCCCGTATCTGGCTTCCCAAGCGTGCACCGGCCGGTCCGGGGTGGCCGCGATCGGGATCGCCCAGGAGTACCAGAACGTATTCGCCAGCTCCAAACGTCTCGGCGATAACGGGTTCCGTGGTTTTCGTTTTCCAAGGCCGACCGGCGGGTGACGTGGTTTTACTTCTATGTCTGGGACGCTGATTTCGGGCCGGGGTTCATCAAGATCTGCACCTACTTTCCGTATCCGATCAAGGTGTGGCTCAACGGGCATGAGTGGGCCAAACGCCAAGCCGCCCAGGCCGGGATCGAGTTTGCCGAGCTGTCCAACGGGTTCGCCACCTGCGCGGATCCGGGCGCGCTGCAAGCGATCTGTGACCGGCTCGGCCCCGGCACAATCGAGGTGTTCTTCGAGCGGTGGATGGGCCGGCTGCCGCTGCCGTTGACCGGCGCCGACCGGGCCGCGGGCTATTGGCGGGAGCTGTCGATGCGCCAGATCGAGGTGTCCCGCACCCTGGTGTTCGACGTCCCACGCCACGCCCGCTCATTCTTTGAAGCCCTGGTGGCCGACAACCTCGACCTCGGCCGCCCCGACAGTGTGGAGCTGATCTTCCACGGGCCGCGCCGCACGGGCAGGCCGCCGAAGCTGGGCTGTGTGCCGAAGACGAAAATCGTCACTCGCGGCACCGAGGTGACCGTCAACGCGTTCTACAAGAGCTCCCGGATCAAGCAGTATTTAAAGGACGGGCGGGCGCTGCGGATCGAAACTGTCGTCAACTCGCCCGACGATCTGCGCTGTCAGCGCCGCCTCGAGCACCTCGAAGAGCTGCAGACCCGAGCCCGTGACATCAACCGTCGCCTGCTCGATGCTCAACGTGTCGGCCAGGGCTGTGTCCTTGCGAGTCTGACCCGCCCGGCGACTTTCGGACAACGCCTTGACTATTGTTGAGGCCGAGCCGAATTGGAGTCGCAAGTATGGAACGTCGCCGGTTCTCCGCTGGGTTTAAAGCCAGTATTGCACTGGAGGTGATCCAGCATTCGCGTGCGATTGCTGATATTGCACGCGAAAACAACGTGTCGGAACAGTGACGTTTTCTCAGTAATTTCCGCGTTGGAGAGTCGATAGTACGATCGCGGCGGCAACAACTGCGCCAATCCTGGTTGGACACAGGCGGATTCGACGGAGGCAGCGCCAACGCTGTTTGAGTTCGGCGTTGGCGCGTTCACCGATGGCACGCGCCGCGGTGAGCAGCATGTTGTAGCTCTGATTCTCCACGGCCAGGCCGCGGCCCTTGACCGGAGTGTGCACCCCGATCCCCGCTCCTTCGTAGCCCTTGTCGGCCAGCGTCGGCACCCCGTCGGCCGCGGACTTGTACAGCGCGCCCAGGCAGTGCGCGCGGGCGGCGGTGATGTCGTGCACGCTGCCCGGCTCGACCTCGCTCGACCACACCGGGAACCCGCCCGGGTCGGCCAGTATCTGCACATTGCCGCCCTGGGTTTTGTGCTTGCCCGAATACCACCGGTGATGGCCGGCCTCGTTGCGCTCGTCCACCCGGTCGATGGCGATCAGCGTCCCGTCCAGCGTCACGTGCGACCACTGTTCGGCCTTGGCCCGGTCGAGCACTTCGTGCAGGTCAGGAGCTTGTTCGGCGATCACGTCGATCGCCTCGTGCAGATAGCGGTAGCTGGTGGAGATCGGCAGCCCGGCCTCCATCGCCAACAACCGGATCGGGGCGTCGTCGCGGAACCACCGCAGCACCAGCTTGGCCTGCGTGCGCACCGTACCCGACCGCCGCCCGGCCCGCGTTCTGATCTCGCGCCGGTGAACGTGCAGCAGCGCGGTCACATGCAGCAGGGTTTCCTCCGGCACGTCGCAGATGGCAGAGTAGGTGAACACGTGGGGTCCTTTGCAGCGGAGCGGGTTTCCTCGTCGAAACCGAATCCTTGAGCAAGGACCCCACGCCCAGCCACTACGACACGCCGAAAACTCCAGTCACACCAGACTCACGAGCCCCAAGTGAGAAAACCTCAGTCTGTCTCGCGATGGGTCCGCCAGTATAAGGAGGAACATCCCGAGATTGGCGATAAATTGACAGAATCAGAAATGGACGAGTTGCGTCGGCTGCGACGACGTGTGAAATCACTGGAACAGGAGGTCGAGTTCCTGGGAAAAGCTACCGCCTTCTTCGCGAAGAAACAGCAACCGTAGACGTTTACGCAGCTATTTCCGCTGAAGAAGGCGACTATTCGGTGGCCATGATGTGCAATGCCGTATCAGTGTCCCGGTCGGGCTATTACGCGTGGAAAAACCATGTACCGTGTGCCCGGGACCTCGAACGGCGTCGCTTGGAGAACCTGATCGTGGCGATCTTCGACGATTCCGACCACACGTATGGCTACCGGCGTGTGCATGCCCAGCTGGCGCGCCAGGGTGAGCAGATCGACGACGACACCGTCCGCCAGATCATGGGTGATCTGCACCTGGTGGCCTGCCAGCCACGGCCGTTTAGGCCTGTCACCACGATCGCTGGCGATATCGCCGGCCTGCCTGATCTGGTCAACCGGGACTTCACCGCGACCGCGCCCGGGGCCAAGCTTGTCGGGGACATCACCTACATCCGCACCTGGGAAGGATGGTTGTACCTGGCGACCGTGCTGGATTGTTTCAGCAAGAAAGTCCTCGGATATGCGATGGACTCCACCATGACGTCGGCACTCACCTGCGACGCATTATCCATGGCTGCTGACAGAATTCCTATCACTGCCGGAATGACAATTTTCCATTCGGACCGCGGGACTCAGTATACTGCCCAGGATTTCGCCGATCACGCGAAAGGGCTTGGCATCCTGCGCTCCGTCGGCCGCACCGGTGTGTGTTACGACAATGCCTGGGCCGAATCGTTTAACGGCACCCTGAAAAACGAGCGAGTGAATCGCACCGTCTATCCCACACGTGAACACGCACGAAAGGACATTACCAAATACATCGAACTGCGCTACAACAACAAACGACTTCATTCAGCACTGGACTACTGCACGCCGAATGAGGTAGAATCCGAATGGTTCAATAACCACAGGGCCGCCTAAAACGATAAATAAACAACTGTCCGAAAACGGCCGGGCAGGTCAGTCCAGCCTTTGAGCGGATCGCACGGCCCACCCTCACCGAGGATGGCCGCAGGGCCCCGGCCTTACGGTTCGGCGGCCCTCGGGTCCAAGCCCTGGCCGACGCCTTATGCACGACCCTGCTCGCCGTCACCGGCGTCACCAACAAGAGCCTGCGTGCCTTGATGACCGGACTGCTCGGCGGTGCGAACTACTCGATGAACCAGGCCAGCTATGACCTGGCCCGGCTGCGCGTCAACGGGCTGATCACCCGCATCCCGGGCCGCAACTTCTACCGGCTCACCGGCGACGGACTGCGGTTCGCCATCTTCTACACCAAAGTCCACGACCGCCTGCTGCGGCCCTTGCTCGCCGCCGACCAGCCGCCCGCTCCGCCACCGATACGAACGCCTTGCGCACCATTGATATTCACATCGCCCAACGCATCGACAACGCCAGACTGTTACCCGCTGCAGCCTAAACTCAAGACGACTCTCAAAGACCCAGTCAACTCTGCTAAACACGTTGCGTGCCTGCGCTATTCACCTGATGGACCGACGTCAATCACGCTACGCTGCTGCCACATTCAGCCCTAAACTCAAGACAACTCTCAATCTTCTAGCGGCAAAGGGTCGCTAGTCCGACAGTCATGATGATCTCCTCTCTGGAGGTTCAGGACCTGCCCTTTGGCATGCCCTACCGGGTTCACATTATCAACGATGTCTGTCTTTAGGCCCATTCCCGCAGCCGTGGCAGCGCGACCGCGAGCCGATCGAACAGATCCATCGGCCTTCGGTCTCCCGCGTGATGCCATAGGCGAATCATCGCACACGCCAACATGTTTCGTTGTGCAGCAACGCCGGTACGTCTCGGTTACAATTATGTACCGAATTAACGGCGCAGGACACTAGGCGCGCATGCGATCGGCGCCGGCCATCAGCGACTCTGCGGCGCGCACGATGTTGGTGACGGTGTCGCGGTGAACGCCGGTGCGTGTCGCGATCGTGGTTGTTGGAACGCGTTGATCCCACAGCCGCAGCACTTGGGCTGTTTGCTCCACCGGCTTGACCGTGACTTTCTCACGGATCAGGGTTTGCGCGACGTCGACCCACCCGTCGTGGTGCGCTGAGTCGACACCGGCGACTGTCGCCGCGTCGGAAACGTCGCCATCGGTGTCATCGGTACGGTGAAACCGGCTGATGGCCTTGATGTTTGATCCATGCGCGAGCGTATCTGCGGTGTCTGGGATGCGGTCGGGCCGCTGATGGATCATGTCCGGGGATCCCGAATCTCCGCTGGCGGTGTCGTCAGCAAACGACGGGTATGTCGTGGAGGGTGTGCTGCCGCGCGTGTTCCGCACGGCAGTGTCGGGGGGTGCGGATTGGGCCGGCGATCGCGTCTGCGATCGGTCGAGGGTCATCAACGCCAGCGTGGCTTGCCCGATGCTCAGATCAACCGAGAGGGGCCACAACCAAGCGATCCCGCTTCGCACGCCCGCCCCAATTGCCAGCTCTTTGAGAGCATCGAAACTGAGCCGGAACGCGAAAACAGCGATCATGCTGGTGACGGCCACGGTGAGCACGACCGCAAACTTGTTCAGCCGATCGGATTGCGTGGAGCGCACCAGTAGCCCGACGCTTTCCGTGGCGAGCAGCAGGAATACCGGGGGCATCACCGCAACGCCCACCGCGACGTCGGGATGGCCTTTGGCCGAGATCACCGCGTGAGTCACGTTGCCCGCAATTGATGTCAGCGTGGAAAAGATCAGTACTGCCCAGAAGAAACGCCGCCGCCGTGCAGCCTGATGGGCTGTGTTAGCAAGCGGGCTGCCTTCAGCTCGATCGATCATGGCCATAAGGACAACCGTTGTCGGCGGTGCCTCGGTTTTCAAGACCACCCGTGGCTTGGCACCTGGTGGCCACCGCGCCGACACTGTACAGCCGCAGCCCCGTAGGCCTTTCGCGACAATGCCATTGCGGTGTTAAGCAGTCGAGTGTTCTTTGTCATAGGCGGCGATGGTCGCGGCCGAAATCTTGCCACGTCGCGGAACCGGGATGTTGTTGGCTTTGGCCCATACCCGGATGCGGTGACTGTCGTGGCGATGGTGGCCGTTGAGTGTGTGACCACGGCCAGATAGCCTGCGAGCTTTGGCAATCCACGGGGCCAATCGGGCCCGCAACGGTTCGTCGTCGACCAGGTCGATCTCGTAGTCGATACCGTCCAGCCCGAATTGCGTTGTGGTGGCCCCCGATTCGCCGCTGATGTCATCGACGAGCTCGACTGTGACTTTTTTGGCCATGATTATGTGTCCTCGCGATGCTCGGCGGATCGGGTAGGCGGCGGTCCGGGGTTGCCCGATGCCGGGATGTCGGGGTCGGCATCGCTGCGATCCCCGTTACGGTCTGTGCCCTGGTCCGCGTTGCCGTCGGGTCCGCGGTGGCGCCCGGGTGATGCTGGGTCAGTGCCCTCGGGGGGCGGTGGGGCGTTGCGGTGCGGGACGCCCGGTGGGCGCGGGATGGGTCGATCCGCCGGTGGCCACGCCTGTTGGCTGGGCGGGGTGGCTGAGGATGGATCCGGCCGGTGCGGCCACACGAATCGCGGGCGCGGTGGTCGGGCAGCCCGCGGTCCGGGATCGGCGAACGTCGGTCTGGCGGGATCGCTGGGGCGCGGCGGGGATGGGGGGCGCGCGGGGTGGCCGGTCGCTTCGGGGTCAGCGGTGGCCGGTGGCCCCGTGGGTGGGGTGTGAGATCGCGCGACCGGCGGACCGGCGCCTTGACCGTCGGATCCTGCTGTCAGGTCGTCTGCGAGGTCGACGCGGACCTGGGGGCCGATGCGGGCCGGCGGCCCGGGCGTGGGCCGGCGAGGCGGCGAGGTGGGCCGCTCGGCACGCCGGGTAATGCTTCGCGCCGGGCTGGGTGGCGGGTTGACGCCAAGGATGCGGCGTTCCTCGTGCGCGGGCACCGACGGTATTCGGGCGCTGAGCCCTGTGCGGATTTTCAGTGTGAACCCGAATTGGTCGTCGGTATCGACAAGCTCGATGTCGGCGTCGCAGGCTTCGTCGTTGGTCAAGACCGTCAGCTGCGGTAGGTGGTCGGGCCAGTCTCGCTCGGTGTCGATGACCAACATGGTGGCGGGGTCTATGGCGCCGAAGTCCGGTGCAGGGCTTGCGGGCGCTGTCGCATCGTCGACGTCGGGGTCGGTGTCGTCGTCGGTGCTCACCCACCCGGCCGGATAGTCGTCGAGGATCTCACCGCCCACCGCTAGTGCGACGATGGGCTTCCATTTCTCGGGTTCGTCGGTGATCACCACAACAGGACGACCGGTGGTGGTGGCCCGTAGCGTGACTTGCCGCAGCAGCAATGGGCTTTGGCATAACACGGTGATGGGCCCCGACAGCGGTAGGTGGACCGAGGTGTGGTCGCGCGGGTCGCCGATCGAGCCGATCAGCGGGCCGGCCGGCCCGAAGGGCAGCGCCGTGTCGGCGCCCAGCGGCGCGGCCGGCAGGGGCGCTTCTACGGGCAGGTAACCGACCCGGAATTGCTGCCACATCGCCGTTTGAGTCCCGTAGAGGGGCCCCAGTCTGGACACCGGAGGCGCCGCCGTGGGCGCATCGGTGCGGTAGCGCACCAATGCTGCAACAGATGTGGAGCCGTCAGACTGCGGGGTCAGTCGCACCAGCGTGGTGACTGCCCGAGACAGCGCCCACGTCCACCATTGCGGCGCGTCTTCTCCCAGGTGTGCCGGGTCGGCGTAGTACACGCCGGTGTAGCCGCTGCGGTTTTCCAGGTATGCCCAGTGGTCGACCGTGGGTATGTCAGCGCTCAGCAGGGTGTTGAGGTCATCGATGTCCTGCGCGCACGCTGGGCGGGCGTCGAGGCCGGAGCTGGCCAGTGTGTCGGCGATCCGCAGACAGGTCGCCGCTGCCAGCTGATCGGCTGCCGCGGCGTCGCCGCCGCGGCGATCGATGGCGGCCAGATTGTCGTGCAGCCCGACCCGCACGATAATCCAGCCGTGCCGGTCGGCCGGCCCGACGGTGGGCCCGGTCATCTGCTGGTAGTGCGCGGCGAATCCGCCGGCAGCGCGAAAACCGTTGCACAGGAAGTCCGCTGAACTCACGTCGACGTCGAGGACGCCGGCGATGATGGCGGACAGGCCGGCGATGCTGAGCACGTTGATGGTGCGTTCTTCGGTTTCGCTGACCACAGACGGCGCCAATGGGTCGCCGTGTAGCTCAATGAGGGTGATCAACTGTTCGTTTTCGGTGAGCACACCGACCGGCACGTCGCCGAGTAGCACATCGTGGGCGCGGGGGGCCGCCGCCAACGTCAGGGAGCGCCGCTGACGCAGCCACGACCACCAGGTCGCCACCCAGTGTGTGAGTGCGACGTGATAGATCGTCACGAAAGCGACAAGCAGCACCACGACCGGGACTGCGGCCACCGCCGCCGGATGCAGCCGGCCGCGGGTGGCTACCACCCACGCCATCAGCGTCAGGGTGATCACCACGGTGCGCGCCAGCGTGACCCTCATCCCGACCATCGGCGGCTTGGTGAAACCGCCGCCGCCACTGGACGTCGTCATGAGGGACGCTTTCTACGCAGGGCCACGCGGGCGCCCACGGCCAACACGAGCGCGCCGACAATGCCGAGCACGACATAGGCCGCCACACTGCGCGGGTGGTAGTCGGGCGGGGGTGCAGGCGGTAACGGATGGATGATCTTGTTGACCGGAACCGTCGGCGCCGGATCGGCGACATTCCACGTCAACGCCGCCAGCGGGTCAACCACGCCCCAACCAACCCCGGGATCGGGTGTCGTGGGCCCGGCGTGCGCGGTGGCCTTGAGGCGATTCATCACCTGGTAGGCGTTGAGTGCAGGATATTTCTGGCGCACCAGGGCGGCGACCCCGCTGACGTAGGCCGCCGACAGTGAGTCACCGAACAGCGGCACCAGAACCTGATCTTGGCCGGGCAGCGCGTTGACCAGGTGCCCGTCGGGATAGTTACCGACGCTGATCACGTTCTCGCCGGGCGCGGCCAGGTCGATCCACGGCCCCTGCAGCGTGGTGGTGGAAGGGGCGCCGTTGTTTTGGACCGAGCCGACGGCGAGCACATCGTCAGCCCACCACGCCGGCGAAGAGATGGTGACCACGTTGGCCCAGCTGGCCCGGTCGGTGCCCGGCGGCGGCGGATTCTGCCGGCAGTCGCCGCCGGTGTTGCCGGCCGCAACAACGACCACCGTGTTGCGTTCGGCGACGGCCCAGTGCAGCGCCGCGCCCAGTTCGCGGTCATCGGCGTGACGCACGGCTTTCATGCACGACACCATTGAAATGTTGATGACCGAGGCCCCAAGATTCACGGCGTGCACTACCGCGCGGGCCATCGCGCGCAGATCGATCGCGGTCTCGGTGGCGTTGAGATCGTCTGAGGGGTTGGGCTTTTCCAGCCGATAGTGCGCCGAGGACTGGCGGATACTGAGCAGAGTCGCCTGCGGGGCCACGCCGACGAACGCATCACCGGGACTGGGCGCGCCGCCGATCAGGCCGGCGACCAGCGTTCCGTGCGCGTCGCAATCGAACAGCCCGTCGCCGCGCTCAACATAGTCGCCCCCTGGGCGCAGATTAGGCAGCCGCGGGTTGGGCGTCACTCCGGTGTCGATGACCGCGACCGTGACACCGGCTCCGGTCGCAAACGGCCGGGTGGCATCAAGATTCAGCAGCCCCCACCCCGCAGGAGGGTCAGCGAAATTCGATCCAGGCAACACCCCGGGGGCCTGGCATTCAACGCCGAGCTTCATCGGCTGTTCTGGCCCGTCAGTGTCCGGCGGCACAGCCGCGGTATCGATCGAGGGCGGCGTCAACGCCCGAGCGGGCCCGGTACCGCAAAGCATCCCCACCAACACCACGACACCCCCGATCGCTGCTGCCTGCCGCGCGATCGCGCTCGCCGCGCTCATCCGATCCTCAGATCCCGCAGCAGACCGAACACACCGGTCACCCACGCCGCCAACGGATACACGGTGACCAGTGCCACCACGGCGAACACCTCCAAGGCCCGCGCCACTCTCGGGTTGACCCCTCGATGTGCCACGACCACTGCCACCACCACCAGCACCACCAGCACGCCGGCCACGACCCCGACGATGATCGCGGGCGCCAATCCGGCATGCCAGGCGAACAGCAGCCGCGCCGCCGATCCGACGATGACGATGAACGCCCCGGTGAACATCGAGAACGCCTGTAACGCATTCGACATCGTGCGCCCCCACGAGACCAGCACTACGGCCACACAGGACACGATGACTAACTCAACCCGGTAATGGTAGGAATGCGGATCCATCGTCCACACCGCCGCCGCAGCAGCTGTCAGCGCGGCCGCCACCATGAGCCCGGTCGTCATCTGCACAGCGCGCTGCGACCGGATCCGCACCGTGGCGAGCTCTGCGGCGCTGATTTCGCCTCCCACATCAAGCTTTTCGCCATCGGCGGGCACTTTCGGCAAGGAGATCCGCGCCAGGCCCGCCGCGACACCCCCCGCATTCTGCATGCCAATCAGCCCGGCGATCAGCGCACCGGCCGCTATCGCCGACGGCGCCACCCCGGTGTATTCAGCTGCCGCGCCAACCACGGCCACTACGATGGCCAGCGCCACGACAGCGCTAGTCACGGCCAGATGCGCGCCAGTGATGAGCAGTGCGCATACCGCGGCCACCGCCACCCCCACCGCGCACACCACCACATGGGCGACACCAGGTGAGCCGGTGCGCGCCGAGATGGGAATCAGTTGTCCCACAACGGCACACGCCGCCACCCACACGACAGTCCAGGCGGTCGCGGCGTCTCGGGCCTCATAGCGGCGCGCCGCCGACCACATGCCGATGAACGCCACTACCGCACCGAGACCGCCGGCCAGCGCCCACCACCACGAATAGCCGCTGGCTATCCACTCAAGCCACTGCGCTGCGCACAACGCGACCCCGCCGGCCGCCAGCCCGACCAGACCGGCCTTGCGTGCTGCTGATTCGTCGAAGGGCCGGCCGGCCGCTGCGGCGGCCTCAGCGGCGGCGTCGACGACGTCTTCGATGACGGCCCGGTAGCGCTCGGTGGAACGCACCGCGCGTAGCTCCAGGACCGCTCCGTCGCTAACTCGCGCGTCGTGCAGTGATTGCCCGGGTTTGAGAGGTCCTCCGAGTCGGGCCAGCGTCCACTGGCTGCCGGCAGGCGCGGTGAGTGTGTCGTCGTCGCTGAGCGTGTCGACGACATCGGCGATGTAATCGCTGATGGGGGCATGCGTCGGCAGCACCATGTCTTTTTGTGTGCTGCCTTGTCCACCGCCGTACCAGACAGCGACACGCGACAGTGCCGCGGTGCGCGTCTTCGCCGCCATCTATTGCCTCCTGTGCGCCGGTGTGACCGGCGGGTTGAATGAAACCGCGGCCCGCGATCAGCCGGCGGATCGGGGAAACAGGTCTGAAAGGGCGGCCGCGATTTCCAGATACCGCCGCCGGCTCGTCTTCGACAGCAGGTCGAGGTTGATTTCTCGGCCCTCGTGGATGTGCTTGTCGAACGGCGTGATGAAGATCCGTTTCTTCGGGTTCGGGATGACACGGGAGAACTGTTCGACCACTTTGGGCACGACGACGTTGGGTCGGCCCGCTTCGGTGTGATTGATGACCAGCACCACGTTTTCCATCAGCTTTTGGTAGCCGTTGTTCCGCAACCATTGCAGGGTCTGGTCGGTCTCGCGCAGCGAGTCTGTCGAGGCGTTGGTGACGACGACCAGGGCCTGCGATTCGAGCAGGACCGCCTGCATCAGCTCGGTTTTCAGCGCGGTGCCGCAGTCCAGCAGGACCACCGAGTAGTACTCGCCGAGCAGGCCCATGGTGGTGTGGAAGTCGTCGCGTTCGACAACGCGGTCGGTGCGGGCGAATTCGGGCTGGCCGAGAACCTCGAGTTTGGAGACCTTGTCCATGGACGTGTGGTGGCGCACATCGTGATAGCGGCTCACCGAGCTATCGGCGACCAGATCGAGGATGCTCAACGGAGTTTCGCGGCCGTGGCGGTCGGTGAGATTGCCTGAGTCGTTGTCCAGGTCGACCGCGATCACCTGGTCGCCGCGTTCGCTGCACATCACCGACCCCAACGATTTTGTGACAGACGTCTTCCCGACCCCGCCCTTCAGATTCAGCACACCGACTGTGAACGTCGTCCGCACGGGACGAACGACACGCTCTTTGAGACCGATTTCATCCCGTTCGTCTTTGCCGGGCCCGATGCTTATACCCGGAAGAGTATTGAGAACAGCGCGCCAGCCGTGCTTGGCCGGCACCGACATGCCCCGCACGTCGGTCATGTCCAGGGCTGGGTGGTCGGCATCGTCGTTCACGCTGCGGCGCGCGGGCACCAGCGCCCCCGGAGTCGATGACGGCCGGTACTGCGGTCGCGGCGGCGGCGGGTAATTCCCAGGCGGGGGGTAGTGCCGCGGCGGGTAGGGATTCTGGTCCGAATAGGGCGGTGCGGCCCGGTAGCCGTCTTGCCAGCCGACCGGCTCGACAATCCCCGTGGACTCCTCGGCCGTCGGCGGGGGCACAGGCGGCCGGGGTGGCCGGGGTGGCGCGGGCGGAATTTCCGGATTTGCTTGAGGCGGAGGAGCGGGGTTCGGCTCCTGGGAAAAAGCGCCCCGATACGGATCTGGATCATTGCTCATGCGTTGACCGTAACACCCTTCCACGCGAATTTACACAGGACCAACGGCGACCAAAAAATATAGCGACACGGGCTGTTTATACCCGTGCCGCTATATTTCTCGGAGGTGGTTTGTCCGCCCTACAGGCCGAAGGATCCAGCGTTGATCTGCTCCTGGTTGGCGGTGTTGAAGGTCGACTCCTCGACGGCGGCCAGGTAACTGTCCACCGCCTGCTGGAACTCGACACCGTGATTGTTGAGCGTGCGCTGCTCGGTGCTCCACATATCGGAGGCCTCGCCCTGCCAGACCGCGATCCCCTGGGACAGGTGGCCTTCCAGTTCCTCGTTTTGGGCCTGAATAGCGCTGGAGTGCCCACGCAGCACGCCGACTGCGGCGTGGATAGACCCGAAATCCCAAATCTGCTGACTCATGATTATTCGCTCCCTAAGTAGTGAAGAGGTGGTTGAGGGGCCGTTTAGAACGCGACCGAGCCGCTGGATGCGACGCCGCTCGCGCCGTCGCTGTCGACGTTGATGTAGCCGGTGGCAGCGTGGGAAACGCGTTCGGAGATGCTGTCCAGCTGCTGGGTCAACTTGGTGCCGACTTCGTACAGGTGCGTCGCCTTGGTCTGGGTCGCGGTGGCGGTCTCACCCTGGAACGTCGCCTGCATCGCCTGGACTTCATCCAGGAATGCCTGAATCGTGCTGCGCTCCGTGGCAGCGGTCGACCCGATCGCGTGGCTCACGGTCTGCTGCGCGGCGGTATCGGTGCTTAGTGCCTGAAGGGCCATGGAATCTCACTCCTTAATTGTGTGCCGATTTTGTTGGGTTGTGCAGTTATTGCGGGTCAGCGCGATCCGCGTCTACCGCCTGTCTGGTGTTCCACCCCCCGATGTGGAGGCTGGCCCGCGCCACAGACGTTTGACGCGGAAGCTTGCCTAAAATTTCCGTCTCTGCTGCATATCAGCCAAAACGATCACCGGGGCGAACGCAAGAGGACCCCCGGCGGGGCACCGCTGGCACGGCCTCCTTTCGCTGTGTCACCAACTCGACCGGCCCTCGCCGTCGTCGAACACTTCAAATCCAAGGGTTGTGACCACGGCTTTCTCCTCGGCGACCGGCTCGTCGAGGGCAACCGATGACCCGTCCCCACGGCTGTGCGCCATCGGGCCCATCATCCCGGTGCCGCTTCCCACAGCACTTGAACCGCCGGTGGGCGTCGCCGTGGTGCGCGCCACCTGTTCTGCGGACTCCGCGGCCGCCGAAACGGGCTGAGACCAGCCGGCCGGCGACCGCAGCGGACTCGTGCCACCCGATGTCGCCGACGACAGCACACCTGCACCGCCGTACATCCCGCCAGCCGAGCCCACCGGGCTGACCCCGTATGCGCCCAGCTGATCGGTCGATCCGAAGTGCGAGGCCAGATCAGCGGGGGAGATTTTCTGATTCGCCAGATCACCACCACCCATGTTCTGAAACAGCGACGACACTTGTTGCAGCGGCGAATTGGCGGCCGACGCCAGGCTTTGCGGTCCCTGCCCAACCAGCTGCGACGCCTGCGCGGGCAATTGCGTGGCCATCTCGGTACCCATCTGGGTCGCCGTCTGTGCGCCTTGAGTGCTCGACGCGGCCCCATCATCGATGCCCTGTTGAGCGGCTGTGTTCGCCGCCGTCGCCATCAGCTGCCCGGTTTCTTGCGCCTGCCCGCGCGCCGCACCTTCGGTGGCAACGCCGTCCAATTCGGCCAGGATCGCATCGCGGGCCGCTGTCTGCGGAAGCTGCGCAGCCGTGGCAGCCAAAATCGCTGCCAGCCCAGCCTCGGGTGCACCGGGGGCGGCCATGACGCTGGGCGCCACGCTAAACGGCGGGAATGTGGTGTTGACCCCCGTGGCCGCAAGGTAGCCGTCCATCGCGCCCGCTGCCCGATTCCACAGCACCACAAGGTATTCGAATTCGTTGACGCCGATGGGAACGGTGTTGACGCCCAGGAAGTTCGTCGCTTCCAGGACCGCGTGAGTGAGGTGGTTGGCGCCGATCTCGCCGAGCGAGGGTGTTTCGGCCACCGCAGAGCCGTAGCTGCCCGCCTGCGCGGCCGCCGCAGTACTTCGTTGCTCGGCCATCGCGATAATCGTGGACATCCACGTCATGTACGGCTCGAAAGCCGCTTGGGCTTGGGTCGATGCCATCCCCTGCCAGCTCGCCGAGATGACGGCGATCTGGGTGCGCAGTGCGGCCATCGCCGCGGTGAACTCCACGGCCACCGCCTGCCAGCCCGCGGCCGCTTGCAGATACGGCTCAGCGCCGCTGCCCGCGATCAGCCTGCCCGTGTTGACCTCAGGCGGCATCCCGTGCCATTCCATCGGCAGCTATTCCCCCACGTACCGGGCTAAACCCGCGCGGGGTTAGAGCACCTGGGCGGCACCGGCGGCGTCGACCGCCTCGTATGCCATCCCGACCGAGAACAAGCCTTCGGCAGCCAGGCCCAGCATCGCGCTCCCCTCAGCCGAGGTGGCGCTGAAGTCCACGCCCTCGGCGTTAAAGGCAGCGCAAGCCAACGCTGACACCGTGTCCAGGCCCGCGGGCGTCAACGCCCCCACCACCGGCATCGCGGTGGCTGTGGCAGCCGTCTGCTGGGCCGTGATCCCGGTGACCGCGGCACCTCCGGCTAAAAGCGCTTCTGAATTGACTTCCAACATAGGATTGCCCCTTTTTCCTGACGTGGCTCCAATAGTAAACAGCCTTACACGCTTGCCGGGTCGCTGCAATAGGACTGTATTGATAGTGAACCTCCCTATGCCTGACCTGAGCGAACTAACCGATTGGCGCAGTCTCTAAAGAACCCATCACCGGCGTTTGGATCACGTCCTGACCGTCGGCACTGAGCAGGATTCCCCGGCCGCGGGGCAGGCGGTTCAGACGGATGTTGAGCACCGGGCCCTCGTTGCGAAGACCGTCCATGACCAGGTTCGTTCCACCCGCCTCGTTGTTGAGCCGGGGCAGCGACTTACCCTGCCCCAGCGCACGATTGGCTGTCACCATCGGGCAGGCCACCACCGAGTGGATGCCCAGCAGCGGCGCGTTGCCCCACTGGGGGGCTAACGGATCGAACCCCGCCGGCGCCGCATTCATCACCGGCGCGTAGTCATCGACAAAGATGAAGATCTCCGGGCCGCTCCACCACGAACGCGCCCGCCGCTCTTCCATGGACTCGGTGCCTTTGAGCCGCCTGCGATGCATCGCACGCCCGATATCGCCCATCACCGGGGCCAGATCGGTCGGGTTGGTCACCAGCCCGGTGCGCGCGACGGGCCTCGTAATCCTTTGCTTCCCTGCTGCAGGGTTGCCCACGTCATAGTTGGGGTTAACAACTTCTTCTTGGCCTTCCCAGCGCAGGATGTAGTCATCCTCGATCGCGTCCAGCAGCGGGGATCCCTTGAGGTCAACGACAACAAACTTGACCTCCTCGGGAGTGAAACGGCTGGTCAGCGACTTCATGATGGCCGCCAGGAGATGCGTTTTCCCGCATTTCGGGCCGCCGAACACGTTCAAATGGCGCCCGGACATGAAGTCCAACAGCACCGGCTCGAGGTTCTTCTCATACAGCCCGATCGGCGCCGTCCACGGCGATCCACGCCAGTCGGTCGGGACCTGTAGGCCGGCCGCCTCAATCCGCGCTGGTAGCACCCGCACCTGGCGCGCCGACTTGCCCTGCCATTGCGCGGTGATATCGGCGACGGCGGCCGCCAGGCCGGCATCGTCGACCTCCTCGACGTCATCGAGGCGGGGCGCCCCGATCATCAGATGCAGCTGGCTAGCTAGATCAAGGGCGCGGCCTGGCACATCCCCGGGGATGGATTCGGCCAGCTTTTTGTTGCCCACCCCAGACAACTCGGGCTGGTTGAGCTTGAAATCGATTCTGGTGCTGAAACTTTGGTTCAGGCTACGGCCAAGTGTCGTGTACACCTGCAACGCGATCACCACATGCACACCGACAGCCAAGCCACTGTTGGTGAGCTCGGCGATCGCGGGCACGAGATCATCGTGATCTTCCCTGAACGCGTCGAACCCGTCGAGCAGCAGCAGCACATCACCGAACCCGTCATCGGGCATCGATCCCTCGGCAACCTTGGCGCGGTAGCTGGCCATGCTCGAGATGCGGTGCGTTCGAAACATCACTGACCGCTTCTCGCGGACCTCGGCGACCTCGGCGATCACCCGCCCCACCGCGTCCTGGTCACCGCGCAGCGCCACGCCCCCGACGTGCGGCAGCCCTTCTAGCGCCAACAATTTGCTATCGGCGCTGAAGTCCAGCCCATAGATCTGCAAACGCTCGGGGCTGTTGAGTTTCGCCGCCGCGAGCGCCAGCGTTTGCATCGCCACCGACTTGCCTGACCGGGAGCGCCCCAGCATCGCCAGGTTGCGCTCGGAAAGATCCACGCTGAACACCTGCTGGGCGTGCTTGAAAGGCACATCCAACAGGCCGATCGGCACGGTCAGGACCGCCTGGTCGCCAGCGACCAGGCCACTGTCGGCGACCAGCCTGCCGACCGGGCGTGGACGCAACAGCGGCGGCAACCACAGTTTGTAGCAGTCCGGGCCCTGGCCGGCGAGCTGCTCGAGCACCACCGCAGCCACCTCGGGCGCATTGTCGACTTCTTCGGCCGTTCGCTGCACCGGCGCAATCTCGTCTTTGTCGTCATCGTCACGTTGGCCAGGTATCGGCACCGGTGTCACACTGAACGGCGCGACCCCGGTGATCCCGACGCCCGCGCCGCGCTCAGCACGCACCGCCAGCGGCTCATCAGGCGGGAAATACGCCTCATAGGGGTCGGCCGACCGGAAGTAACGGGGCTCGGCGCCACCCACCTTCAAATACGCTTCACCGGGCAATTCGAGGTAGTAGGCGTCCTTGGATTCGATCGCCGTCGCGGAATCCTGTGCGGTGGCGGTCTTCATCGCGATCTTCCAGCCACAGTTGGACAACATCTGCCCCACATTCACCCCGGTCAACGACTGTGTGGCATTCAGCAGGCAGATCCGGTCCGACCGGCCCTGCCGCGCCAGATGCTCGTAGTCGTCTCTGAACTCAGGATGATCTTTAAGCAGCGCGGTGAACTCGTCGGTCACGATCAGCAACGTCGGAAACGGCGGAATCTTGGCCCCCCGCTCGCGGGCTTTCAGATAGCTACGCGCGTCCTTGAACTTCCTGCCGACAGTGGCGGTACCCATATCGCTGCGCAGCCGCTGACGACGTTCCACTTCGCCGCGCAGCACCGCGCTGAGCCGATCGATCATGTCTTGGGAACTCAGATTGGAGATGATCTCCACCGTGTGGTGCAGCTTCTCGAAACCATCGAAAGTCGCTTCACCCTTGTAGTCGATCAACACCAGGTTCAATTCCTCAGGCGTGTGCCGCGCCACCAGCGCCAACAGCAGGTTGACCAGCAGCGTGGATTTCCCGGACCCGGTGTAGCCCAAGATGAGTCCGTGCGAGCCCATGCCTTGCTCAGCTTCTTCGGTGATCTTGAGTGACAACGGGGCTCCCACCTGATCCCAGCCCATCAGCGCGCGCATCCGATCGGCATCGCCCTCGGGATGGCGGCGCCACAGACCAGCGCCCATGACCCCCACGTCATCGACCCCGTGCAGACCCGCCCACGACCGGACCACCTCCGCGGTCCCCGCCGATCGCAAGGCCGAGGCCTGCTGATCGGTCGCCGCCCGCCAGCGCGCCATCTGGCGCGCGATCTGACGCGCCTGGGTGACATCGACCGCATCGATACTGCTGAGCCAATACCTCAGCGGATCCTCTGCGCTACTACGCCGTTTCCGGGCCTGACCATCGGGATCGACTTGCACACGCGCACCCGTAACCTCAAGGCCATCCTCGTCGACCCCGCCGCGGCGCAGCACGGTCACCGCCTCCATCCCCTCGCCGCAACCCGGAATCGAGCGCGCCCCATCAGCGACGACGATCAGCCACGGTTTACTGCCGGTGAATTTTGCATCAGCGGCAAAATCGCCGCGGCCGGCCAGGATGTCAGCCAACCCGGCAGGGCCCTGCTCGGCGCTGTAGACCATGCGCTCGGTGCCCAGCGCGTCCCGCCGATGCGGGTTTTGGTTGTGCGGCAGCCATTTGATCCAATCCCAGCTCTGCGGGTCGTCGGTGATGACGGCGATCAGCACCAGGTTCGGCGGATGCAGCACGGCCAGCTGCAACAGCATCGCCCGGATCAGTCCCGCCAGGTCACCGGTACCGACCAGTTGCACGGCGCGGTGGGTTTTGAGGTCAATGATCACCGGCATGTCCTCGACGGCCCGGTGAGCACGAAAAAATCTCTCGGCGGCGCCGCGGCATACCGGCTCGGTCACCTGCTCAGGCGGCGAGTCGGCCATACGCATCCCACCGCCCAGTTTCTGGCGCGCCACCCCGACTCGTGGGGCCAAAAAGTAGGTGGGGTCTTTGTCCGGGCGGGTCCGTTCCCACATCCGCGGCCCGCCGACCATCGCCGCTAACGCCGAAGGCGGTGGCGCGAAGTGCGCCAAGAAACTGTACTGTGCGCCGGCACGCTCGTGCACTTTGCCGCGAAGATTCGACAGCATCGCCAGGTATTTACGCCGAATTGCGTTGATCTCCAGGGTTTTCGGCCCGCCGGCGTTGCCGTGCCCGCCCACCATGCCCGCCGCTGACAGCGCGAACATGATCGGAAAAATCAGCATCGTCGGGCTGGTGATTCTCCTGATGCCTGAGGCGAAGAAGATTCCCAGCATGCCCACGATAGCCACCACCATGATGAGCGGCACCAGCCGCTGGAACTTGCTGGGCGGCACAACCTCCTTGACCTCCGGTGGAGGCGGCACTTCGGTTTCCACGGCGATGTCTTTGGCCGACGGCGGCTCCACGGGCCGGCGCGGGATCCACGGCTGGATACTCAACTTGCACCCTTTCCTCCGCCCAGGACCACTGCCAGCGGCGACGCTGGCACTGTGTCTTGGGCGACCATCGCTGCATCTTTGGACAATCCGGGTCCGCTGACCAGAATCGCTAACACCGACCACGGCGCCGCCAGAGGCGACGAGAGCCCCAAAGCTGTCGCCGGTGAGCTGCCCGGCGCTGAACCAGCGCTGTCGATCAGCCCGTAACGCACACCACGATCCGAGACCCACCAACGGGTTTCAGTCGCCGGCGACCGTGGATCCCAGCCAGTCGTGCTCACATAGAAGCCCCCACCGGGGGCGGCATACATCGATACGGTCGGCTTGGAAACCAAGTCGTGGCGCCACAGGCTGCGCTGCTGATCGGACAGCGGCAGCGCCGGCAAGAACGCCAACACTTGCGACGCCTGTTGCTCGCCCGCGTTTTTCCGCCACTGCCAGCACGTCACTGGATCGTTGAGCGCGGCAACCGAATGCAACGGCTTGTCGGGAAACATCGAGGTATCCAGTCCCGGCGACGCGGCGGGAAGCCTCGCGACCAGGTCCTGTGACACGGTCGGCGCGACGCTGGCTCCAAATGCGTTGGTGTTACGCACCACCGACGCCATCACTTCGGGGATCTGCTGCACACCGTCTGCAAGGACCACATACCAGCTCACCGAATCAGCTTGCGGAACACGGAGAACCGAGCCGACCACCACACCGGGGGCGACCGGATACGGTGGCGGCGCACCGGCAGCCGGGATCACCGGCGACGCGATCGGGCGGCCCGCTGGAATAGCATTAAACAAGTCCTTGCTGATCACGTCGATGACCGGGAAGCGAGCCAAGCCCAGCCCCAGGACAAGGGCGGTGTCAGAAACGTTAATCTGGCGTCGCACACCACTATTCAATAGCCAGGTAGCCTGATCGGGCCCCAACACGATGCGGGCCGCCGACGGGTCGGCAACCAACGAGCGCTGTTGCGGGCCCGCGATCACCGCCGTATGGGTATCGGGCAGCGCTGTGCCCGGCCGGTTGATCACATCGCAGGCGCTCCACACGGCGTCGGTCTGCGCCGGCTCGAACACCTGCTCAGGCGCCCCGGCGATACCGATCAGGGGACCTCGCGGCATGTCTTGCACTTCTTGCGGTTTGACCTGCGCGACCTTATCGGGGCTACCGATGATCAGCTGCGCCGACACTAAATTCAGAACCGGGTACAGCTTGTCATCAATGGTGACATACAGCTGTGCTGCGCCGCGGGCCTGCACGATACGCGAATTATCCCGCAGGCCTTGCGGTTTAAAGTACGCCAGCGCGACCGCAGCCAGACAGATCAGCGCGACGAGCGCCACGCCCCCCATTTGGGCCATCGAGGTCGCGCGGGCGGGGTCGTGACGCATCGTGGTCTCAAACCTTGTCAATGCGTGGTTGAGTCGGGCCACCAGAAATTTGTAACCGCTGACCTGAAGCTTCGATGTGGGAATGAACGGCATCAGACCAGCCCTCCCAGAATCGCGGCGAAATCCACGCCACTGCTACGGGATTCGCCGGACAACACCTTGTGCAGCGCACGAGCCATATCCGCTCGCGCGATCGTCATCAGCAAGTCCTGATCACCGTCACCGTCATCGCTTAACGCTTCATCGACGCGCACGTCACGATAGTCGGCGGCGTTCTCGAGTACTTTGCGGATGAACCTGCCGTTACCGACCAGGTCGATCGCGCTGCGCCGCGCAGTAGTGATCGCCGCCAACTGGTCTCGCGCATATCGCAATAACCCATCGCGGCGCTCAACGGCGATCTCATCCTCGGCTAAAGCCCTAAGCACGCCGGTAAGCAACTCGACCGGGTCAGCGTCGCGCGCACCGGTAGTGATCGCGGCCAGTTGTTCACAGGTGTGGCCGAGCAGCTCGACACTGTCGGCCGACAAAGTGTCATCGCGGCCGCCGGCCAGCGTGTGAGCGATCGCGATCAATTCATCGGGGCTGTAGGTGTTGAAGCGGAAGCGATGGGCGAACCTGCTGGTCATGCCCTCGTTGGTGGCCAGCAGCTGATCGATGTCTTCTTCGTAGCCGGCGATGATGACCACCAGGCGGTGCCGCTCATTTTCGATGAAGGTCAGCAACGTGTCGATGACGGCCTTGCCGAACGCGTCGGCGTTAGAGCCCTTGTTCTCGGCGCTGATCAGCGCGTAGGCCTCGTCGATAAACAACACGCCGTCGAGAGCTTTCTGGACATAGGCTTTCGTTTTGCCTTCCGATTCACCCAGATGCTCACCCACCAGCTCTTTACCCGAGACCTCCACAACTTTGCTGGTCGACACAATCCCCAGCCCGCATAAAGTCTTGGCGATCACCTTGGCCACCGACGTCTTACCGGTCCCCGGAGGCCCGATGAAGATCATGTGGTTGGCCGCCGCCGGCGTCTTCAACCCCAGGTTGCGCCGCTTTTCAGCCATCCTGATCCTCGACCGAAACGTGCGGACCTGATCTTTGAGCTCATACATCCCCACCTGGGCTTCCAACTCGGCCGTCGCCTCGGCCAGCACCTCGGCGCGCGCCGCGGCTGCCCGCGCTTCGGCCAGGTCTGCAGCGCTGGGCCCGGTGGCCGGGTCCCACGGATCGGTGCGCTCAGCGATCGCCTCGGGTGTGGTGATCTGCAACCGCACCCCACTGTCGTCAAGGGCTGCGCTTACCTCAGCGGAGGGGGCCACCGCATTGACCTGCCGCAGAAGATCTTTGGCCGTATCCTCTTGGCGGCGCTCCCGGGCGATCAACGCCGAATACCATTGCGCAGCCGGCACCGCCTCAGACAATGTGTCCTGCTCGGCCACCGCACGCAAATGGGTGTCGGCCTCATCGAGCCGGCCAAGCCGCGCCAACGAAATCCCCACCGCCAAATCCGCGGCCACCTTGAGTGCGGCATCCTTATCGAACAACCGCATCTGCCCGGTCACCGTGTCGATCACATCGGGCCACCGTTCGCACCGGTAATACACGGCCGCCTTGACCCACTCGGTCACCGCCGTCGGCGATGCCTCACCCAACGTATCGATGGCCTCGGCATAGTCTGGACGACTCCCCATCGCCAACGCGCTGGCCAACGCCGCCGCCAACGACGACTGGTCATAGATCGGCTGCTCGAGCCCCACGATGCCCATACCGATGTCGAAACGGGCCCACAGCTGGGCCGCGTTAATCCCCATCCGGTTGACCTGCGCGTGCATCTGCTGCCGGCACCGCCACGCCTTGTACAGCGTGCCAGAAGCCTTGTCACCGCACAGGATTCGGCCCAGCCACGCATCACACATCACCGGATCCAGCTCGGTGGCCTCCTTGAAATAGGTCAGCGCCTGCTGCTGATCGGCACGACCCCCATCAATGATCCCCAACGCCGCCACACCGGCTTCGTAATTGTCGGTTGCCGTGCTCACGCCGAGTACCTCCTGGCGAACTCCGCTGTTTCCATGTCCTGGTATTCCTCCGGTGTCGGCAGCTTTTGCACACGCCGGTAAAACCGATCCATCCGATCAGTATTGCGGCCCTGCGCGGCTAGCGATGCCAGCGAGAACAGCCGCAACTCCATGCGGTACTTCTCCCGCGCAAGCCGAGCCAACATCACGATTTCGCGTCCCAATTCGTCCTCACCGAAAGCCAGCGCGTCCTCGTCGAGCATCAACGCGCTCACTTCCCCCCGGCCATCACAACTGACCCCAACCGTGCCCGCCGGGTTGTACACCGAGAATTCCCGCGTGTAGAACTCTTCGATGTCTGGTAAGACGCTCTCGGTCACGCCGTCACATCCCCGCCCGTATCCTGTTGTCCGCCAATCGTGTTGAGAATCGACACGATCTCACCCAACTCCGGATGTCCCGGCGCCACCGCCAGCCCACGACGCGCGTAGCCCAGCGCCTGCTCCCGGTCCCCGCTATGGCGCGCGGCCAGCTCCCGACACACCTGGGCAGCCACGGCGGCCATCCCCGGCATCTGCGCGACGGCCCAGGACGGCGGCTCGTTGCCGAACAGCGGTCCATCCACCAACTGCGCCGCACGCTCGAGTGCGTCCGTCGACGCCGCCGACGGGTCTGATCCGATCAACGCACGAAATTGCGCCCAGTCGCTGTCGATATCGATGCGATATCCGTCGTCGGTGGCGACCGGTTGCAGACCGCGGCGCCGCATTTTGCTCATCGCCACATGGAAGCTTTTCGACCGTTCGGTCCCGTAGAGCAGCTGGCACAGCTCCGCGGTAGGTATTGGTTGCAGGATCGCGATAGCGCCGATGATCTGCTGCTGCATCGGCTGCAGCGCAACACCATCGCTGTCGGTGACCTCGAACCGACCGAACACCGTCATCCGCCCGCCATCACCAGCAACCGATACCGCAGCCTCTCCTTCGCCCGGATCGCCGGACTCCTCGCTGTCGAACGTATCCGCCACCGTGACCGGTGCACTGTCACCACGGGATCCGGCCCCCGCGACATCGCCGTCACCAGGGGACCCGTCCGCTGCGACATCGCCGTCATCAGGCGATCCGGCCCTCGCGACATCGCCGTCATCGACGCCGGCGGCGGGCGTTCGAAGTGGGCGCACCGGCCACGACGTCCCCGCTGCCAGCACATCAACCCAGCCCGGCGCCGCCCCGTCCACCAACGGGTCAGCGACCACCACGGTCGCGTCGGGATTCTCACTGAGCCGCACACCGGCCAGCGACCCACCGTCGCCCTCGGCGCCCTGCACACGGCCCTGCATAAGCCAATTGCCGATCAACTCGCCTCTGCCCCGGCAGCACACCCCGATTTCGTCGATGGCCAACACGTTCACCGCAACCACCGCACGCTCACCGACACCGACAACCACCAGGACCGGGTCCGCCGAGCCATCACGCAACCCCGGTTCGCTGCCCCGCGGCGCACTAAACCAGCCCGGTTGCCCGGCTGGCTGCCACGGAGCCCCGAGCCGGCCGGGGTCCGCCGAGAACGTCACCCGAACCCACTCAGCATCCACACACACCACCACGACGCGCGCCGAGGTCAGCGAATGCACCCCACCCAGCAGCCGCCGCACCGAACCAGTCAAGCATTCACCGACCAGCTCGGCCGGCGCGATCGCGGGAGCGCTCATACCGCCGAGCCTTCACCCGTTGCTTCGTGGTCGTCGTTGCCGATGCTGTGTTCGTCGGGGGCCTCAGCCCACAGCGCTGGGCCAAGATCTGGCGCGGCGGCGTGCGCGGCCTCACGACGGCGATCCTCCAGCACGGCATAGCATTCCCGCACTCCCGACATGACGAGCTCCCCCAACTCCTCAGCGCGGTACCGCTGCACGACTCCCTCGCCGAGGTACACGTCGGTCAGCGCACCCCATCCGTCGATCTCGGGCATCACCTCGGGTTCATCAGGGGCGGCGCGGCGCACACGCAGGTTGTCAAACGCCGCGGCCTCGATAGCGCCCAGCGCGTCACTAAGGCGCTTGCTGTCGGCCAAGAATTGCTCTACCTGAGGATGAAAAGCCATCCGCACCCCTACGTTTCGGTCGGCCGCGTGCGCTTACGCTGCCCCGCGATTGGTTCGCTCGTTTCGACATCGTCTTTGACCAGAGGCTCATCGGGAAACCATTGCGTGTTCCGCTCGATTTCTTGACCTTCGCCACTTCTGTTGCCGTGCGGCATCATTCCCATCGGCATCATTCCCCCGCCCGCTGACGGCCCACCGCGTGGCACGGCGTTCGTCGGCACCGCGGTCGTCGGCGCGGGGGGCGGCGCTGCGGCCGGCGGCGACAGCTGTTCGGGCAAGCTGGCCGGCATCGTGCGCCCGCCGCCTCCGCCGCCGAGGCCTTCCAACCCGTTGCTTCCAGAACCGAGCTTGCTTAGCGGATTTCGGGGCGACCCGCCGCTGGGCATGCCGCTACTGGGCATGCCCCCGCTGGGCATACCGCCCAGCCCATTGCCCAGTTGACTGGCGGCCTGGCTGGCCTGTTGCAGTGGCTGGCTCGCCTGACCCAGAGACTTCCCCAGGGCGTCGGCGACCTGCTGGGGGATCGACATCGCCGATTGCATCGCACTGCCGGTGGCCTGACCCGACTCGCCGGCCGAATCGCCTCCGGCGCCAGCCGCGTCGGCATCCGCGGACAACAGGTCATCGGTGTCGGCAGTCCCGATTTTCTTTGCCGGCTGGTGCGGCAGATGAGGATCGCCGTCGCCACTGATCCTCGGCGAATCTCCCAGGAGGTTGACCTTGTCGTTGACACCACCGGCGGCCTCACCGAATGACGTCATCGTCGTCACCGAGTCCGACTTCATCCGGCTCATTTCGCCCTCATGCTGCGCCGCATCCACCGCGCCCTGCGGGTCTCCGGCCGCGGCTCGTGCTGCGGCCTGCATAAACAATTGGCGCTGCTGCTCGTAATCCTCGGCCCGGGGATGCTTGTTCACCGCCGTGCTCCAGTGCCCGACGACCTGACGCGCTCCATTTGCCTGGGCGCTGGCCGCCGTGGCCGAATGCTCCATCCACTGACCGAATGTCGAGAGCCGATCCGACAGCGCCTGCGCGTCGTGGCCCTCCCACGACGCGGGCAGCCCACCGGCAAGCTCATGCAACGACTGCGCGGCCATCGACAGGCTCGTGGCGGTCGCATCCCATCCAGCAGCGTGCGGTTCCATACCGCTTTCGGCGGCCCCCGAGCGCAGCGCCATGTCGACGACGTCAGGTTCAGCGGGCACGGTGGCCAGTGCCGCGGGCATGTCAAACGGCAGGTTGGGGATTTCGACCATCGGCGCAGACGGAATATCAATGTCGGCCAGCGCCCCGACAGCGCCAGCCGCGGCGCTACCAGAGCCGCCCACTGCCGCCGCGCCCTGCGCATCAGCGACCACATACCGCTGCAGCGCGGCGATCACCGCCTTACCGCCCTCTGATAGCCGCGAAACCCCGGCAACCAATTGCGAACTGAGCTTGCCGCCGTTGACCGCCACGCCGTTGGCCGCGGCCACCGACACCGGGTCGGCGCCCGGCGGCAACGGCGGCGGAATCGCCGCCGAACCACTCAGCGCTGCCGCCGCCGATGCCAGCACCGCACCGATCTGCGGGCCCACCTGCTCGGGGTCGACACGTACACCGCCCACAGCTACACCTCACCGCCCGCCGCGGCGTTTACCGCGGCCGCACCGCCCGCATCAACGTCGTCGTACGCCGTTGCCGAACCGCGCAACGCTTCCCCCAGCGCCACGTGGTCGCCGCCGGCGCCCTCCGCGTGATCGCCAAGGCCGGCGTAGAAATCGCGCAGGGCGCTGCCTACAGGCGCGGCCACCACTCCGTGGCACCGCATGATCTCGGCCTCGACCTCGCCGATCCAGTCCCGGCATGCGCGGCCGAAATCGTCGAATATCGCCGCGGTGGTGTCGTTGCCCTCGGCAGCGGTTCGCAGGGATGTGGTGTCAAAAGAAATGCGCTCTGAACTCATGCGGTAATGATCTTTCAGCCCATCAGGGTTTTCAACAGTCCATCCACGCAACCAGGGTGGCGCGGCCAGCAGAGCAACGACGCCCTCTGCTGGGCTATCGGGTCGCCGTGCGCTCATACCGGGTTCCTTCCGAAGTTCCTAACAGCCCTGTACTCTACACAACGACTATTCATTACGACAGCCGCATTAGACGAGGATGGCAACTTCGGTGAACCTGTCTTCCTATGATCGCCACAGAGTGCTCATGAGCAGGAAAGTTCTGCGCGGATTCAGCGCAGGCGACTTCGCCAACGCCCGCCGCCACCGCGGCCTGAGCGTGTCCGACCTGTCGCGCTTCGCCAACGTCGGCGCATCGACGATCCACGCCTGGGAAGCCGGCACACGCACCCCTCAAGTCGACCTGCTGGCCCGGGTCATGAAAATCCTCGATGCACCGATCAGCCAAGTCGTCCCCATTGACCCGGCCCACCGCTACCCCGGCGACTGGCGCGTACTCAACGGGCTGACCCAACCCGAACTCGCCGCCGCTGTTAACGTCGCAACAACCACCCTGCGCGGTATCGAACGCGCCGACATCGCCCTCACCGAAACCAATGCCATCAAGTTGGCAGCCCGTCTGGGCATCAGCGTCACCGAATATCGCGCCGCCTACGACCGCGCACGGCAACGACCACCGGGCACCCCTGTGTGAACAAAGCCCGGCGACCCGGCCGTTCGGAAGTGCTACGTCGATGAGCAAACCGCGCCAAGCCGCACGGCCGAGGCCCTCCCTCACGACTTCGAGCACCATCTTCACTTCGACGGTAACGTGATCGCCGATCAGGCATTCGTGTGCCGGTTTCTCATGCACGATTTCATCGATACCCATTGACGGCCCCAATCGCCTCGGGATCTCTCCAGCTTCGGGCTGGCTCGTTATACAGTGCGTGACTTGGGGGTCTGTTCGCGACATCACGTAGTCCGATTTAGTCTGATTTGGTGTCCGAGTTGGTCCGATGGCGGCGAATCGCTTAGGTCGTGACGCCGGTGTTAAAGGCGCTCTTAACGCAGCGTCACCTTCACGAGTATCTGGCATTTTCAGCCGAATATCGGCGTATCGCAAGGGAATTAGAGTTGCCACGTAGCGCCGAACCCCCGACGAAAGCGACGTACTACCACTGGTTGAGCGGGCAGTTGAAGGCCTTGCCCCGTGGATACCATTGCCTGGTGCTAGAACAGATGTTTTCGGGGTGGACGGCCAAGGATCTCTTTTCGCCTGGGGAGGCCCGTCGTGCGCGCGCCGCGAATGGTGGGCTGCTTTCCCCGATTGCGCCAGCGATCCTCGCCGAAGAACTGGCGGGGCTGTGGTGCACCGCCTACGTCTACGAGGGCGCTCACCACGTCGACCTCACCATGATCACTGTCAGCGGGGCCATCACCGCGAAGAATTCGCCACCAGATCCGCGCACAGAAGGCCGTGCTGTCGGTTTCCGCAACGACATCAATTTGAGGCTGGCCGGCCGGCATCTGCTCGGCGAATGGCGCAACACCAGCGACAGCTACTACTTCGGGTCTGTCCATCTGGCCGTACTCCCGGGAGAGACGATTCTGGAAGGCTTCTACACCGCCGTGAAAAGTGACGCCCAGGTCGTCGCCGACCGCTGGCGGTGGGTTCGTGTCGAGCCGCGCACCGAGATCGGCATCGACCTGGCGAACGTGTCCCTACGAGAACCAAGCCGCCTATACGGCACCATTTTTGAGCATGACCCCTATGGCCGGCCAATCCCACTCGCCGAGGTAATCGAGGACCAGTGGACGTCAACGAAACGATCGCCACCTACCTGAAGGCGTGGGTCGAACAGGACCCAGACCTGATCGTCACGATCTTCACCGAAGACGCCACCTATCACGAACGAGTGCTGCAAGAGCCGATCCGCACCTTGGCCGGCATCAGACACTACTGGCAGACCAAGGTCGTCACTGAGCAGGCCAACATCGACGCCCGGCTGCTCAACCTCTACCTCGCCGATAACGGCACCACTGCGATCGCCGAATGGGAAGCGACATTCGACGACCTGGTGACAGGCTGCCGCAAACGGATGCGCGAGGTCGCCATCCTGGAATTCCGCGGCAATCTGATAGCGAGCCTGCGTGAGTACTGGGCGTCGGAAAACCTCGATTAACTCGCGCCGCCACCCCAGCCCCCCGCCGGGACACGAGGCAGGCGGTCAGCGGGGTCATCGCCGCACCACGCACGGCCGGGCGGCGGCTGACGTCTGGTAGTCGTCAGCTGCCTGGGCGAAGCTTGGCCCGGCCCAGCGCGATCCGGTGCGTCAGCTCTCGCCGATATACCGAATCCAGGTACCGGCCAACCTCACCAAGAGCTGCAGCTTCCTCCTCGGTCAGATGCAGCCGGGTGCGCACGCGAACACCGCGGGGCCCGGCCGCCACCACTGGATCACCGATCCGCCGCAACGCACGTTTACTCACGGCCGTTATCTTTGCTCGCGGCACCGACAACCGCCTTCGGGCCGATATCACGCTGCGCGCAGCCGACCGCCTTCAACGCACGGTTTCGAGCACTGCGGCGACCATAGAGTCGCGCACAGAAACTTGTGAGCACCTCCACCATGTCGCGCACCAGATCGTCGTCGACCTCACCGTCGTCGAGCACTACCAGCCGGCGGCCGTGCGCGGAAAGTGCCGCCTCCACCAGCTCGGTGTTCATCCGCCCCAACCGATCCCGGTGCTCGACCACCACTGCGGTCACCTTCGGGTCGGCCAACAGCCGCCGTACTTTGGCGCGTGATCCGTTCATCCCGGACCCGACCTCAGCCTCCACCCGCACCACCGCACCCCCCGCCCCGGCGGCCCAGCTGGTCAGCCGCGCCACCTGACGATCCAGGTCTGCCTTCTGATCATGAGACGAGACTCGTGCGTACAACCCGAACGCGGCAACCGTCGAACCTAAGGACACTTCCGGGGACACCAACACCGTCCGGGCATTGACCCGCACCGCCGGCACCGGCAGCGTTCCCTCCCGAAACCAGCGATACGCCGTCTGCGGATGAACACCCTGCCCACGCGCCCACTCGGTCAAGTTCACGACGTCAGCATACTCACTAGAACGTCCGTACGCTCACTATCACTCAGTATTGACGGAACAGTTCGAACCCCTGATAAGACCCGACCTCACAAACCACCTCACCGGCGCCCATTCGAAGTAGCCCATTGCGTCAACCGGCCAACCAGCCGGTCGAGTTCCGAGCGCTGTCACCTCTTAGCCAGCTGCCCCTTAAGATCCAGCACACAATCAATTTTCGGAAAGCTCCCCCTCACCACCATCTCGTACAGGATGTGGCTGTCCAAGTTAGTGACAGCGGTCGCCGAGTTGCCCAGAATCCACCCACGGGTGGCAAAAGTCTCGCCCATTTCGATCATTTTCCGCTTCTTATCCTTGCGATGAAAGGAAATTGGTGATTCCTCGAACGACCGCGTCGGCGTACCGCTGACGCCCGGCGGGGGTTTCCATCGCGGCCGCCTCGCTCGCGTTTTTCATGTTGCCCAGCTCGACGAGGATCGACGGGTAGCGGGCCAGGTTGAGGCCGGCCAGATCCCCGCGACCATAGAGCCCCTCCACGCCGATGTAGTCAGCCGGTGGGATGCCGCAAGCCGCGATCTGATCACGCATGATCCTGGCAAATTGCACTGACGGGCCCGCCTGCGCAGCCTTGAGCGGCGGCGCCGAATAGTTCACATGGAATCCCGACCCGCTGGGCGGGCCCCCGTCTGCGTGAATGCTCACAACCGCGTTGGGCTGCAACGCGTTTGCCATCTCGGCCCGCTGATCCACGCAGGGCCCCAGCCCGGTGTCATTCTGCCGCGACAGCGCCGTGCGTACACCGAGCTGCTCGAGCTCCTCGCGGATCCGCAACGTGGTGTCCCAGGTGAACGTGTGCTCCGGGTAACCATCAGCGGTCGACGTCCCGCTGGCCTGACAGTCCTTCGTGCCAACCCGACCAGTAGGCACCTGGCGTGTGATCGATGCATCATTGGCGCCGTTGTGGCCCGGATCGAGGAACACCACCATGCCGGCGAGGTGACCCGCAGTCGCCACCGCCGGCGCACAAGGGGCGCCGGCGGCCACAAGTAACGCGATCACTGATGCAGCCACGCGACGACGTCGACTCGTCGCGCCTGGACCAGACGGCAGGGCCGGCAAGGGAAACGCACAGCTCACCGCGACCTCGTCTGTCGACCGCGGTCTGTTTGTCACGCGCGGTGCCGCAGCCACCGCAGACCCCGCGCAACGACCGCCACCACCAGAACACCAATTCCCACCGGCACTAAAACCGGCAGCTGGTGCACTACCGCACTCATGGCGATCGAACCCCACCGCCACATGGCCGCATTAACGAACGTATCGAACAGACTGTGATGGTGGGAGTAGCCGCCAGCGTTGAACATCAACATGATGTCGAACGTAAGGCCAGAAATCGCGCTCTTCCAGAGGACCTGGCAGCCGTCCCGGAGTGAGTACACGCCGGCGTTGGCCACCAAATGTGTCGCTCCGCTGCGACATAATCGCAAACATGGGGCATATTGACCATTGGCGCGGCGGCCGCCGCGACATCGGCGGCAAGACAACGTCACCGAGATGTCGCCGCCGACCGCGCTTCTTTGGTCGCACCATATCGACACTCGGACTGCTCCTACTCGGCCTGTCCCTAATGCCGACAGCAGTTGCGACAGCCCAAACCCACGCCGACTGGGCGTGGCCCGGAATGCAATACGACGTCTTCGCCGACCACTCCTGGAGCTCGTGCAGCGTCGGCTTTCCCGCATGGAACAACGCGGGCACGCGATATTTCATCTCTGCCGGCCACTGCTTCCGCACCGAATCGGGCAGCCACTACGTTCATCCAGACGGCACGGGCATCTACATCTACACACCCACCGACCACACCCACCCCATCGGATTCGAACGCTCCTTCACAATCCCCAGTAACGGCTGGTACGACGACGTGTCCCTCGTTGAAATGTATCCCGGTAAAACGCTGCACGGCGAAGGGTGGCAACACATTCCAGACAACCCCACCACCGCCGCCGTCGGTGACAAAGCATGCCTCATCGGTTTCCGACACAACAAAACGAATTGCGGAACAGTGACACAAACAGATGCCAGCCTCACTGAGACCGGATACCCCTGGAACTCCATGGCCACGCGCGCCTCATACTGTTCACACCCAGGCGACAGCGGCGGAGCCATCTACAACGACCACGGAGCCCTAGGCATCGAGATCACCGGAAGCAAACACAACGAGCCCGGGACGCCGGGAGCGTGCCGCAGCGCGTTCATCCCCATCGACCGCGCGCTAAAAGTTCTCCGCAAAAGCATTCCGTCACTGAGCTTCTGATTACCGGCAACCCACGCAGGTGATCGACGTAACGGCAGACGTCCGCCTTTAGCGTGAACCTCCCGCCTCTATGCCTCTGTATCGGTACGTCGGCGGGCCGCACCCCTAGCTCTTCATATTCCAGGAGCCGAGGTCCGGCGCCGAGCGACGATCTGGATCGCACTCGTCGCAATCCGAACATGTGACACGAAGGTGCAGCGGTACGCGAAGTCGCTCGAAGGCGCTTTCCGTGCGGATCGCCCAATCTGCAACCGGCGACCCCATGACGTCAATGATGTCGAGGACCGCAAAATCCTCGGGGTGATGCGCGGCTTCTATAAGGCCCGCACCGCTCAAGCACGCCACGATTGCATTGACCGCTTGCGGGCCAACGGCTTCCAACGTTGCGCGGTAGCCGATACCGGCGTCGTGTCGACATGCCCGGAACGCGGCCACACCATGTGCGGCGTCCATTGCCTTCATCCCGTTAGCGGACTGTTTGGTACGAGGCCTCGACCTCGGCCACGCGATCACCATGGCCACGCTCACGCGCGACTGACGCGGCGACATTCCACACAGACTCCGTCTCGTCGAAACGCTCGCCCGAGAAGACGTAGCCGATTTCTTCGACCACTCGACACACACCATCGAGCGAACGCATGCTGATACTTTGGCCACCTCTGAAATACCTTGCCCACTGCGCTAGTACGTCCGCGTCACGTGCAGTGATCGCATCTTCCAACGTCCCAGCCGGCCGGTCCACCAACCAGTCCATCGCCTCGAATCTCCTTCCGTTCATTTGGCTTACCTACCTCGGCCTGTGGTCGCCAGCGAGGTGGCGTCGCCACTTCGCTTCAAATTCCGCTAGCGCTTCTTTTTTGAGTTCGGCAAGGTACTTGGCGTATTCGTCGGGATGTGCCGCCTTGAGCCTTGCCAGGGCGCGCCCGGCGCACGGCGAGAGCGCGTTGTATCGAAGAATGGTCCGGCGCGCCCCGCAGCTGCAATCGGCAGAACGATCGTCCGCAATCGGTTGAGCCTCGGCCTGATCGAGATCGACAACGTCGTGTTCGCCACTGGCCAGCATTCTCCTGTCTCCCTGTCGCGTTACCTTCACCGGACCTCTGGGGTATTGGCGAAGTAGTCGCGCAAGTGCTTCATCTGATCCACCAAGGGGAGGTCATTCACATCGATCCACTGTGCATCTGGCGGAAAGGGAAGGGCGTAGTAGACAGCGGTCTCGGCAGCAGCCTCTCCGTCGAATGTCAGGAAAGCCGCGATCTCTTGCCCATTGGGCCCGGTGTAGATACAGCGCCCGGGACCAGCGTATTCGCTGTCGAGGCGCCAGCCGTACTCTGCAGCAAGCCGGGTGACGGGGTGGTCGAGTGATCGCTGATCAATGTGGCAGCACGTTTCGTAGCGCCGCCGAGCTTCCAACTCACCCAACCGCTTCTCGGCGACAGGCTGCTCATCACTCTTCACTTCCGGTCCCCCGTGGTGTTTCACCAAGCCCGGCTGATGCAGGCGCATACGTGCTCGTACTTGTCGAAATCCGGGTCCGCCTCTATGTCGCAGGCTATTCCCGTCATGGCGGCCACCGCCGCGAGCACAGTCAAGCGCACCGCCACAGGCAACCACCATCCCGGCGCCGCCCACACGTGCCTGGTGCGCGGCTGCGCCGACGCCCCGTACTCAGTCCCGCCACCGTCTACCGGCACTCGCCGACGCACGACGGCCGCAGTGATCCAAACACCCATTCCCGCCGCGCCGTACAGCAACACGTCCGCGCTCCACTGCGCCACCGATCGGGTCAGATCTGACACACTCGACATCTCCGACTCACTTCCTTGAAGCGCACAAGCGGCGAAGCAGGTTCATGTAATCGATCCTTGAGCCCAGCTCGAGCGCTTTCAAGAGGACCGCCAACGCGCCACACCCACCGACGCGGTCGGGCGCCGTCCAGGCAGTCTCAAGAGGCCGTTTATGGCTACAGCTACGACCACCCGCAACCGGCTCGCCGCGCAGGCCCGCCAGCGCGGCATCTCAATCGCGGCGCTCCTCGACGAACTGTCCGAACAGGCCGAACGGCAAGCCGCATTCGAGGCTGAGCGCATCGCCACCCTCGCCGCCGCCGAAATGCCCAAGGTCGGCGACGAGGACCTAGGTTGGGGCACCTCCACCGGGTGATGTCATTGAGTGATCCACGGCGCGGAAGGTATTGCAGCAAGCCAAGGTTAAAGCTCAAGCGCTTTCAACAAGGCCGTCGGCGCTCCACGCCCACCCGACCCAGATGTCTAGCGTGTCATGTTGGCGCGGTTTGACGGTGGTCGCCACGTTGGCCGACGTAGCGCCAAGTCCCGTTGTCGTGGATGCTGCGTTTTACGTCGTCTTCGGTACTGATTCCGTGTGGCCGTAGCAGGGGACTCCCCAAATCCCGATCCCGGCCGCTTGTGCTTGTTTCTCGGCGGCGGCAATCTCGTTGGCCCACATGCTCGGATGGTGCCTGTACACGTAGGAATGTGCATGGCCGGCGCGTGCGGCTTCTACGGCGTAGTTCCGTCCGTCCGAAAGCATGATGGCGGCCAGAGTGCGTCCATAGCGATCGTGCACGTCTTGGCTGGGGTCAATGACTACGCTGACTCTCTGTTGGGAGAGAAGCGATTTTGCGTACTCGGTCGCTTCCGAGCCTCCGCAGCCCCACTGTGTAGCGAGGCTTCTTCGTCTCGGGGGTGTCGATGCCGATTATCCGAATCCTCAACCGGCCCCGCTCATCTGAACGCACATCAACCGTGTCGCCGTCCACCACCTTCACGACCACGGCGTTGGTCTGCTGTGGGCCCGCATGACTGTGGCCACACCCCGAAATAAGCAGCGCCGCGGCGATGAAAAGACCCATCCCGGCGACCCAGCCGTAGCGGCCGGGCAGTGCAACGCCAACGCCTGGGTTTGATCTAGACATCTCACGCCGCCTCGCCGGTCGTCGAGGTAGCTGACTCCACGTCCCTCACCGGTCCGGAATCGCGAGACCCAGCTTCTGCAAGTCGTCGTGGACGGCGCCGCCGTCGAAGACACGTCCGTTTCCGAGGTAGAGAACGAGCCCGCCACCACGCTCCGCAACCAGGTCGCCGCTCAGCGCATCGGGCGCCGCCAGCGGCAACAGATTCGGGCCAATGGCGCTGGGGTTGATCCGGAAGAATTCTGCATCAGGCAGAACAGCCCGGACCGCCACAGGCGCCTTGTCTCGTTCATCGGCCTGCCCGCTGTTTGACCGTTCTTGGGGTAAGAACTTCAGCGGCTTAGCGCTGAAAATTCCATCAGGAGCATCGATTACGGTGCGGGCGAAAATCCTGGCGTTGTGCAGAGTGAAATCTGGCCGCGACTCTTTGAGTGCCTTTGCCAGTCGTTCGGTGCGGTTTGTGCCGCCAGCGTTAAACATCAACATGCTGTCGAACGTAAGTCCAGGAATCGCGATGTTCCAGAGGACCTGACGCGCGACTCAAGGACATGACACCGGTATTCGCCGTCGACGACGGACCCCACATCGGGCACGTGCGTTCGGCTTTGGTGCTGCGGGTAACCAGCCGGTGCCGTGTGGGGCTCGAACGGCGAGAGCGGAGCGGCTTGCGGAGCTGGCACGAAGCGCCGCCATCATCGACGCCAACGGGGCGCTACGTCGGCGGCAGCCTGCAGACGCGCGCGTATGCGATGCAGGAGAAAGGATCGAACGCTGTCGCGGTGACCCGCTGTAGCAGGGGCACGTGCTCAATCCAGCTCCAGCTGAGCCATCGTGTGACGCAGAGTCCGGTTATAGACGCGGCGCCGGCGCGCTTGAGGGCGGCGGCAGCCGATTGCATCGACGTTCCCGAAGTCCACGTGTCGTCGACCAGTAGCACGCGTTTGCCCACGATCGCGGGGTGCACGCCGGGTGGGATGGCGAATCGATCGGCATCGGCCGTGCGCGGGGCGTCCACTGGACCGGCTTCGATGAGGACGCGGCTGATCTGGTACGGACCGTCGCGGGCGGGATCGTCTCCAACGAGGCGCGCGACGTTACGGGGGCGATGTGGGAGACCGGATGTAATCCGGGACGTGGTGTTCGGGACGGCACGTAGGTTGCGGCGTCCCACGGTAGGCCGTTCTCGGCGGCGCGGATGCATCTGTCGTGGATGGCGGTGGTGGTGTTGGTGAGCAGCTGCACGTCGAGTTTGTTCCGCTCGGTCGGCGGCTGGGCCTTGTATGAGCGCATGGTCTGAGCGCTCTGGGAGCGTCCTTCGACGATTATCTGGAGGAGAAGGAGAGCAAATACGGCTTGACCTGCAGGTACGCTGTCATGGTCATGTCCACGACGGGGTCATAGTTCAACGGTAGAACGGGGCCTTTGCAAGGCTCAGATCGGGGTTCGATTCCCCGTGACTCCACAATTCGCCACGCGTCGTGAGGACGGCCTGTGGATAACTCGTGCGCGCGGCCGGAAAACCAGCTAATGTCGAACGCATGTTCGATAGAACTCGGGCGAAATTTGCTCCGGGACACTCCGCCCCATATCCCCCACTGGCGCCTTATTGTTACTAGCGTGACGGTCATGGCCGACGTGCTGACATTGCCGAACAATTCTGGAGGATCGCTCGTCGCGGCAGAGTTCTTTGCCGGGATCGGGCTGGTCCGCATCGGACTCGAACGGGCAGGTTTCCGAGTCGCGTGGTCCAACGACATCGAGCCGACTAAACAGGCTATGTACGACAACAACTTTCGCAACGCCCTCGATCACCACAGGTATGCATTGGGCGATATTGCGAACGTGCGGGCAGCCGAACTGCCCTCAGATTTGGCATTGGCTTGGGCTTCGTTTCCGTGCATCGATCTTTCTCTTGCGGGCCGTCGTGAAGGGCTGGGTGGGGAGCATTCCGCAACATTCTGGCACTTCACGCGAATCTTGGACGACCTCGGCACGCGGCGACCACCCGTTGTAGCGCTGGAGAATGTAGCGGGACTGGCTACTTCCCGGGGTGGGGCTGATCTTGCGGCCGCAATCGGCGAGCTGAATAGGCTAGGTTACTCTGTCGACTTGCTGGCCATCGACGCTCGCCGGTTCGTCCCCCAGTCTCGACCACGCCTGTTTGTAATCGGAGCGCAAGATCCTCCCCAGCATGCGCAGCAACGCCATCCGTTTCGGCCGAAGTGGCTTCGCGCCGCGTTTGACAATAGTTCGCTGAGGACCCATCAGGCGGCGCTCCCGCCGGTTCCGGCACCGATGACGAAGGGATTGCGGGGCGTTATCGAGCAGATCGGCGCCGACGATGCGCGATGGTGGGATGACGAGCGTGTCGCAGCCTTCGCGGGTTCGTTGTCTCCGTTGCAGCACGAGCGTCTAGACATGTTGCGACGCAAGCAGTCTACGGCCTACCGGACGGCCTATCGGCGCACCCGCCACGGGGTGGCGGTGTGGGAGGTACGCTCTGACGATATCGCTGGATGTCTGCGAACTGCTCGCGGGGGTTCGTCACGGCAAGCCTTGGTCGAGGTCGGACGAGGGCAGGTTCGAGCACGCTGGATGACACCAGCGGAATATGCTCGGCTCATGGGGGCAGACGGCTACAAACTCGACGGATTGCGAACCAACCAGGCGCTGTTCGGGTTCGGCGACGCCGTGTGCGTGCCGGTAGTCGAATGGCTCGCGGCGAATTACCTTGTGCCGCTTGTCGACGGTGCCCTAAGGCCAGTTGAACGCCGCGCCGATCAGTTGGCGGTAAATGGCTGACGTGGCGAACCGGCGTCAAGGTACGCGACCGCCAACGCGCGGACTTCCAGCGCTCCAGGTCCGCGAGTTTCGCCGCCGCTTAGCCGAGGCGTTCAACCAAACTGACGCGCAGGGGCGAGTTTGGGCGAACGCGAAGTGGGGCATCTACGCCTTTTACGATTACGATGCAGAGCCCATCTATGTTGGACAGACCAACGAATCGCTGCGGACGCGGGTGCGGCGGCATCTGACCAACCAGCGGACCGATGCCGTCGCGATGCGCATCCTGGACGTTTTCGAAGTTGCCAAACTCGAGTTGTGGCCGTTGTGGGATCTCGAGTCCGAGCAGAGGAACGATCCGGACGCCAAGGCCCTCCTGAACGCGGCTGAATACTCGGCATACCTGCAGGCGATAGCGAAGAGCCGTTTCAAGGCGATCCTCAACGAGAATCCCGCCTCTTTCAGACCCAGTCGAGCTGCCCGACTCGATCACCTTCGACCTGATCACATCGGAAGCGCGCCGTGAGCGAGGGCACCCCGATGTGAGGATCGCCCGGCGCGCAGAAACAATCGCACGCCTGGCCGCTGTCGCGCACGAGCGCGGCGAGGTGTCGGCAGGCCTCCGCCGAGTGTTGGTGATCCAGGCGGTCCGGCTGACCTACTTGGCCGCCGCCAGATTCGCCCACACGGCGGGACGCCCCGATCCCGACCCCGCTTCGATCGACGTCGAAGGCCTCGTTGGCACTGTTCTCTACGAGCACGACATCGATCGCGACCAAACAGATTCCGACGCGGAGGACCTCCCGGAAGACCACCAGAGCGTCGAAGAAGATTGACGGCCCGAGAACGAAGCCGACCAGTGGCTCAGACTGGCCGCCGCCGTCCCCGCTTGTACTCCCGTGATTTCGCGTTGTGGGCCCCGCGGCACATGTCGCACCGACAGCCGGAGTCATAGGCCGACGCAGAGCCATGCTGACCGACGATGCGGCCTTGAGCGCGGACGCGCTGCATGTACTTCGCGTGATTGACGCGGTTAGCTTCCGTGCAACGGCCGCACCGACACCGATGATTCTGATAACCGTTGGCAGTGCCGTGACGCGGATCGTCGGGCTCAAGACCCGTGCTGCGTCGAATTCCCACTTGATTGATGCTATGGCGCCAACAGGCCGAGTACGGTGTGCGACATGGTGAGCGAGTCGTGGGCAACCACGCCTGCGGTCAGACGCTCGATGCGCTCGAACCGCAGTCGCGACACCCGTCCCGAGCTCGCGCTGCGCAGGCTCCTTTTCGCCGAGGGACTCCGCTACCGCGTAGCAGCTCGGCCCCTGCCCAGGCTCAAGCGCACGGTCGATATCGTCTTTCGGCCTAGCCGGGTCGCAGTGGAGATGCGTGGGTGCTTCTGGCATGGCTGCCCGCAGCACTTTCGCGCGCCCGCCAGCAACAAGGAGTACTGGACAGCGAAAATCGCCCGCAATAAGGGACGGGACCTGGCGACCGAACAAGCCTTGCGGGACGCGGGGTGGCTCCTAGTCGTCGTGTGGGAGCACGACAACCTAAGGGAGGCCGCACGTGAAATCGCGTCTGCCGTCGCCCGCCGCCGGCGATAGGTCGGGGCTTCGTTGTGGTGCCGACAGGGCGGCACGGTGATCAAGTCCTTAGTAGGCGACGGTCCTCCCTCTGCGGGGCCTTCCTCTGCCGGGATCTTCACGCGCGGGGGACGAGCAAATCACCCGAATTTCCGACGATGAGGCCCCGGCGCACTTCGTAATAAACCGAAACAGGTACAACGCCGATGAGGACAGACGTGGACTCAGTGACGCTCGCTGACCCCGGCCTGTCGTGGAACAACTGAAGATAATCCGACCACGACAGTCAATCAGCCTGGATGACAGCCATTGTCGTGTACATGAGGGACAGCCTCGGGGCACCTGAAGATAACGGGGTGATGGCCGCCGGCGTAGGCGAGGAAGAACGTGTGATTGCAGGTCGCGCCGTTCAGTACGGTGCGAGTCCTCTCGCATACGCTGCACAGTCCCGATCCGGCGACGGGGCCGCGGCAGACATCGCAGATGCCGGGGCCGGGCCCGGCGATGGTCCGGAAGTAGGCGACGCGGCCGAGTGCAAGGCGGATGTTGGCTTGCAGCGGAGAATCGCTCACCAATCGGTGCCGGCTGGTACTGGCGCCAGGTGAGCGCGCAGGGACTCCTCTGCTGCGGCAAGCTGCTCTAGCTGGGCGATTGCCTGCCCCGCAGTGTCCACGACGAACACGTCTGGACGGTCGACGAGGTCGCGGCCCCATGTGGTGGTTTCGGCGACGCTGCTGTGCAGCACGAGGCGTCTGCCATGCGCGACAGCCTCGAGGGCCTGGTGCTTGGTGCCGGATTGTTCACTGGCCTCAACGATGACTGTGGCCTGCGCGTACGCGCTCATTGTCTTGTTACGTGCGGGGAACGCCCATCGTGCTCCTGGGAAGCCCGGCAGGAACTGGGTTAACACGAGGCCGTGTTCGGCGATCGCCGCCTGCAGCTGCGCATTCGAAACCGGGTACGTGCGGTCGATACCGGTGCCGATGACGGCGACCACGCGGCCACCCAGCGCGAGCGCCGCGGTCATCGCCGCGGTGTCGATGCCTTCGGCGAGGCCGGAGACGACGGTGACGTCGTGGTCGACGAGACCGGTCGCGACACTGCGAGCGAAGCCCAGGCTGGTCGGCGACGCTTTTCGGGAACCGACAATCGCGACGGCGGGGTCATCGGCGATGAGTTTTCCCTGTGCAATCAGCAGTGCGGGTGGGCGGCGGGCCGCTCGGACGTTTTCCGGAAAATCTGGGTCCAAGACGGTGAGTACTTTCCAGCCACGCGCCTGCCACTGCTCGATGTCGCGTGCGGCGCTGTTGCGGTCCGGATCCCTGCCCGGCACAGGAAGCAGGGTCGCATCGGCGTACTCGCCCCACGTCAGCTCCGCAGATCCGCTGTCGAGGAGCATTTCGCCGAGGTCTGAAAGCCTCACCTGCTTGGGCGGCGTACGCATTAAGGCCACGACGGTGGCGGCCGTCGAGTACTCCATCATCGAGGCCACCTCCCTTGAAAGTGCTGTCGTGATCAACCGTAGCGCCGCCGCAAACACGCAGCGTAAAACGGCGCACCGACACGCGCAGCTGGCCTTGTGAAGCCACCTCGGCCCGGCGAGAGAGTAGGTCTACCCCTGAAATATTTCACGGCTATAACTACACCCCCATCCTTCTGAACTGCGGAAACGTCTGCGACAGACCGGACATCCAGGTATCGGGCTCCGCGGTGTGGATCGGTGTCAGCGATGACTCCACGGGTCTAGGCATCGGACGGCTTTAGTCGTCAGAGAAGTCACCATTAGTCCGAGCCGGGGGCCCGCAATTAGTCGCGTGGGTTCGCTTTGCGGTCGCGCGGAAGCACACATTCCTGCCGGGCCGCTAACGCCGCCGCCACGTCATCCGCCAGCACGAATGCATCGGCTGGCAGCTGATTCACCGTCTGCTGCACGATGAACGTCCCTGGCTTGCCCTCAGTCGCGACGCAGGGCCTGTCCATCGCCAACCGCACGCCGGTGGGTAGCAGCCAAAGCCGAGGGCGAAAATGCCGGGCCTGCGCATCATCGGCGTCAGAAATCAACTCGTCCATGCGGGCAATTCTCCTCCGTGGCCTTCCTCGGGATGTTGGTGTGTTGCGGTGGGTTCTGGCCTGTTGGTGATGCCGATTGTGGCATGGGGGTATGACAGTCGACAGGTTTCGCGCCCGGCGCCGGCAGGGGCGCGGCCGGTGGCGTTTCGGCTCGTCGGGACAGTGCGAGGACCTCGGTGGATCCAGATGCTCCACTCCTCATCCCAATATTGGAAATCAGGGCACGCACCGTCACAGAGTAAGCCGTGAGTTTCGGTCGTCATGTCGCTCATTTCGTTGACTCGTACTTAATCCGGGCATCGGGCCGATTCATCGCCGCGCCAACCGCTCACACATCGAATCCTCCTGCGCTGCTTATTTTTACTGGGCACTGCTGTCGGAATGTGAGCCGCAGAGCCAGTAGGGCTGAGGCCACGGCTTGCGCCGGCGATGATCGACGTGCGGGAGAACGATTACCGTTCCCGGCTGACCACACACAACGCACGGATGGTCGGGGTCACCCGGCTGAAATCGGCTGCGCGCGTCGATAACCCGGCAATCTTCGGTCCCACTGCCCGCAGCAGGCCGCGTAGCCCGATTCCGCCGCCGAAGGTGGTCGACCATTGATCGGCGTCTTTGTCGTATGTGCCGTGCTGTTCAGGATCGTCGAGCACCCAGTCGAGGGTTTCGTCGATCTGCGTTCGCACCTCAGGCGCCAACGAGCGGTACTGGCTCAGCGGAACGTCGCTCCACACGAGCTCGTAGCGCGCCATCAGAGCCTGGTCCAGTTCCCTTCGTGGTCTCTGGTCGATAGCCCGATGTAGTCGCCGGCGCGGAATCGAGCCACGGCGCCACGTTCGTGGCCTGTTGGTGGGTGCAGTCGCGTATAGGCGATCGGCCACCATTTGTCGATCACCGCTTGTACTCGGCTGAGATCGAAATTGTCATCGGCTTCGGCAAGGGCGATGCGGAACTCTGCCTCGAATTCCGCACACTGCTCGGGAGCCGTACGGGCCAGCACAGCGTGGATGGAGGGGCCCGTGCGTTCTACTCCGATCGATGTCGACGACATAGTTTCGAGTGTCGCACGATGACGCTCTGTGGTCGTGCCGCCGGGCCGCTTTCCCACCCGCGGAAGGCGTTCACCGCTATGCCAAGGCGGCGACGAGGATCTACTGGATCTACTGACGTTTCCGTGGGTGGCTTTCGAGGCCCGGACAGGCTTGTTCTCTGGGCCGCGCCAGTGGCCAGGGCAGGTCTGTGACCTGCCCTTTCGCCTGCCGGGAGGGCGCATAGAGGCTCGCGGGTCAAGGGTGGCCAAAGGCCATCGCGAAGCGACGCGCAGCGCCCTTGACGCGTGAGGGGTGCGTCCGTAGCAGGCGCGGCCCAGATCCGCGTTCACCCAACCGAACCCGTGACCAGCGCTCCGTCGGGCACCCACGGAAACAGCAGAAGAGCCGGCGACGATGCGGTCGGCCAGCACGTCCATCCAGAGATCCCGCGGGGAATCCTGCTCGCCGTCGTCGTCCTGATCTGAGAAGATCTACGTCCTGCGAATTGAACCGGCGCCATCACTGTGACGCCCCGACGACTGTGTGCGTCCGCCTCTCGATCGCAGTTCGGACTGCTGCCACGCTTGCGTCCACATCGAAATCGCTCGTGTCGATGGCGTGGTGTGCGTATGGGGCCAGGTCGGTGAATTGGTCCCAGAGTTCGAGGATTGGGCCTTTGTCGACGAGCGCCCCTGGTGCGGTCCGCTGCTGGGCACGGACAAGGGCGGTTTGCCGATCAGGCCGCAACACAACGTAGTGGAGGGTGACTGCGGGACAGCGACGGTTGCACTTCCGATAGTGGTGCAGCATCCAAGGTCCGACGACCCCGTCAACAATTGTCGTGTAACCACCGGCCGCGAAACCGAAGGCTGCGCTGGCTGCGACCGCGACCGCGGTCTGATTCTGGGAATCAGCCTCTGGGAGGTACGGCGCGATTGCTCCTGAGACGATGGCTCGCCAGAAGTCGTCAGTGTGCAGGTGTACTGCGAGTGGATACTGCTTGGCGAGTGGGCGCGCGATGGTGGTCTTCCCAGCCCCGGGTGGTCCCGAGAGAATGATGACGTCGGTCACTGCGGACTGCCATTCCTGCGCTGATGCAGCTCGTAGAAGCGGGGCTCAGCGCCGAGCTGTTCTGATTCTTCCTGTTGGGTAGGACATTTCGTGTTCACGAGTGGGGAAAGATGGCTTCGATGCGCGGGCCGTCTGTGGACCAGAAGATCTTGTAGGGCGGATGGCCAACGACTGGGAGCCGCATCCTGATGCCGGCGTCTGTGGTGATCGCGGTCGAGAGAGATTGCGCGTAGCCGGGAAGTCGGAAGATGAGTTCGATGGCGTCGAGAACACTGTTGTACAGATCGATGTCTGGGCTATTTTCCAAGCCATCAAGCTGTTGATCTGCGACTTCAGAATAGTCACGTTCGACACTCACGCCTTGCGGGCCCGATTCTTGCGAACGGTCGGCGAGGCGGCGGCTCGGGCCAAGAGGTCGCGGAGGGTCGGGTCGGTGTCGTACTCTCGCTGCGCATCTGTCACGAGTTGCGCGGGTTGCAAAAGTACGCTGCCATCAGGGTTCTCTCTCATCAGAAATCGCTGATTAGGCCGCCCAGGAAGGACGGCGCGGCTGCGGTTGTCGGTTTCCACGAACGCATGTTCTGTCACTCGTTCATCATTGCCCATCTTCCCACAATGGGCAAGCTGTTGACGGCAACGCCAACGCCTGGGTTTGATCAGACATCTCACGCGATAAAGACTCGCCGTATAATCGGCTGACATTGGACCTGGGGACTCAAACTGCGCCGACAGCTCCGCACTGGTCAGAGGACCTCATGAATCACACGCTCCTTGGCGCTAAAGTCGCGCGTCATCTCGCAGCCCGGTTGACTGGTTTTGGCACCGACCTATCCGGGGAAAGGCTCCAGGAATTAGCGGCGGGCAAATCGGCCACCGACGACGAATCCGACGCGATCACCCATCTCATGCTGACCTTGCTCACCGATTACCTCAACCACGGCGGAAAGAACTACGCCCTGATCAACGAAATAACCACCGACGTGCACTCGCGAGACGACGCGGTTGCAGCGATGTTGCAACTCTGTCGCCGACTCGTCGGACGTGTCGAATGACCAACAGGATCGGTAGCGCGAAGTCGTCTACCTAGAATCTAGTATCTAGATTCTGGTTAGTTCACAGTACCTACGTGGCGTCGCACCCCAGGGAGCAGAATGGTGAGATGAGCGCACCGCTGCCAGACAGGCTAAATAGGCTCTTCGACGTTATGCACCGTGCATCCGAGCCCGTGATTTCTAATGCAGCTGCGGCTGAAGGGATCTCGCACCGCAGTGGTGTTTCAATCAGCCATGATGATCTACGCCAGCTAAGAGCCGGCACGAAGCGCGACGCGACGCCGGAGCAGTTAAGCGCGATCGCGGAGTTCTTCGGTGTCCCAGCGTGCTACCTGACTGATCCAAATGGTGACCCAGTGATCGAGGCGCAACTGAATCTGCTTCACGCGATGCGCGACAACGGCGTGCGCGACCTTCATTCCTGCGGGGCTGCGCGATCGGCATCAGAACCACTTCCGCCGCAAGCGATTAACAGTGTGGCGGAAATGATTACTCGGGTCTTTAGCTGAGCGTATACCCGGTCGAGAACACCGGCTGGCGTCGATTGACCGACCATCGGCGCTCGCTATCGTTGCTCGGCAGTAGGTCTTCGGCGAATGCCGTGGGGTTGTGACGGTGGTGCTCCGCCTGAGCACCACTGATGAGGACATGCTGCGTGCAAATAGCTGCCCGCACTGTGGGGTTGCGGGTGCCGACGCTGGACCACGACGACGACCAAGAACGCCCACGTGCCTACTGTCGTGCCCTTGACTGCCGCCGATCCTCTCGTCGGGTTCGTTCTTGTCGACGACATCGCGCAGCTCTACCACGATGAACTCGGCGCGCTCTCTTCGCCGACAATGCAGGAAATCAGTAAAGCTCTGCGGATAGCACTCCCCTGAGCACACGGCCGGACGCCCGATTGAATTCCCGAGCCACTCGTGGTCGCTCTCGATGCAACTCACACGGCGGTAGCGGTGGCGGCCTGAGGCGGCAACACCGGAAGTACGGCCATCAGGGCCGGCGCAGCAACCGGCTTCACCCCACGCCAGGCACGCCAAGCCGGACTCACCACCACACCGTCGCGCACCCCACCGACAGCAGCACCGACCCACGCCGACCAACAAACCAGCCAAACAGCTCACACACGACCAACCGCCAGACGAATGAGTTTGCCACCCGGCCGCGTGTTCAGGCGACTACTTTCCTCGCAACCAATAGTCAGGCAATGGGTGCAGCGGAAGCCTTGAGACAATATTCGTGATCGGGTCGCCGAAGGCGCCACGGTACGGATCGTCGACTCGTGGCGGCACCTTGCCCCAGTACGGCGCGTCGTAGTCGAGCAACGCGAGCCTGTAGTCTCGGGCGCGGCGCCTGTCTGTCCATTGGTCGGTTCGGTCGAATAGCCAGTCTTTCCATGTGCTGCAACCGGATTGGCTGTCGAGAGCAGCGTGGTAGGACACGCCGATGAGGTCGCGCTCGAGGTTGAGGTCATCGGATGGCTCGCGCGCTGGCAGGGTTCGTGTCCAGCGATCGTGCACTTCAAGCGACATCGTGTACCAGGCGTCGAGCGCGGCGCGCCAATCCCCGCATGCGGCGTATGGTTCCCAGGCCGCGGTCACGCTAGCGGCTAAGTCCAACTCAGCGCAGGCTGCCAGCGCATCGACTCGTGATGCCTGCGCGTCGCGAATAGCATTGTCGCGCACAGCCTTCGGCATTGCGAGCAGACACGAGGTTAAAGCGGTCGGCGCCCAGAGCGTGTCCGGCACCGGCGGCGATGATGGAGGTCGTTGCGCGCGTCGTTGTGCAAATGCCCGCCGTCCGCCGACCGGCAGCCCACCGGGCATGCTTATGGGCAGCTGACGCGGAGGGTTGGTGCGGATCACCTCGCGCCGGTCCTCGCGCCACGTGGGTGAAAGCTTGCCGGTCCGCGCGGCTGCAAGCGTTGCCCGAAGAGCAGCAATGTATTGGCAATAGTGGTGGTGCTCGGCGGTGTCCTTTAGCAACGGCACAAAGAGGGGCAGCCTCGAACTTTCCACCACTTGATTCACTCAGCCTTGCGTGGTCGTGGTCGCGGTGGCGGCCTGGGGCGGCAACACCGGGAGTACGGCCATCAGCGCGGCGTATTGCATGTCGGCGAACACCGACCGCGACGGTGGTCCGAGCGCGAAATACAGTGCCTCCCAGCCGCGTAATGCCATCTCGGTCATGGTGTGCGCCCGCCAGTGCGGCGAATTGTAATCCGGCGGCCCGAACGACCGGGACGCCAGATCCCGCATCTTCGCGAGCACCACATTTACTATTTCGGCGGCGCCAGGGCGACCAATCTGTTCAACCACCATCGTCCGCAACTCGGCGTCAGCTGCAGCACCGGGGAGCTCCGTCAACTGCGAGTTATGGTGTCCCACAACCCATTGCGCCAGCGAGCGAATCTCCCCGGGCACCTCGCTATCGGGTAGCGAGGTTACCCACCGCCAGTGCTCCGGAGCGGCCACCTCCAAACGGTGCCGCCGCCCCTCCGCGTGCGAATGCAACGGATTCGGCACTATTTCCCACACCGTCTCAAGAGCCGCGAGCACAACACCGCGCCCGAACCACCCCGGCAAACCCGCATGATAATCGCGGGCCACGACGATCCTGGGCTGCTCACCGATCGCCTTCGCGTACTGGGATAGCACCAAAGCTGAGGGCTCCATCCCGCGCCACCTCACCCGGATATCGGCGGGCACACGCTCATCCAAATGAGCCACCGTCACATCAGGCGGAAGATAGACACCGGAGGGTATCCACGAGAAGCCGTGCCGTTCAGCGATAACGAACTGCGTCGACATCCCGGATCCGTACACCGCGCACGACCAACCGCCCGGCATCAATTTGGTACCCGGCCGCTTCGGATCGTTTAGGGCGGCGACCCGCGACATGGCCTCCATGAACTCCGGCGTCGACCGCAAACCTTCACCAGATGCTTGCGAGCCCAACTGCAACGTCCTCAACGCGGCACTCTTCGCACCGAAATTCATCAGTCCCGGCGGCGGACCAGAAACCGGCCCCCCACCACCCCCAGCCACCGGGGCGGCCGCGGCCGGCGCAGACGGTGCCGCCGGCGCGACCGGCGGCGCCGCATTCGGAACACCAGCCACCGGCGGCGGCGCCAACGGCGCAACACCACCCACTCCCCCACCAGCCGGGGCGGACGATTGAACTGGCGACGACACCACCTGCTGCGGCGAAGCCGAAGACACCGCCGGCTCCGCCGGCATCGACGGCGCCAACGGAGCAGACCGCATCGTCGACCCCGGCGGCGGACTAAACGGCTGCGCCGCAGAGGCCGCCGAAGCACCCGTCAACGGCGCCGACTGTGAAAACCCCTGCGCCGCACCAGAAACAAACTGCGACGCCGGCGAAGCCGAAGCACCACCACCAGAACCAAGACCAGACGCCATGCCACCGCTATTACCGAGACCGCCCGACAAACCACCGGCATTACCCAGACCACTCGTCAAACCACTACCGCCACCAAGACCATTCGACAAACCACCGGCAGACGGCATCCCGCTACCCATGCTCGACATCGCAGACGACAAACCTGACGAGGCACCACCGGGTGAACCCGCCAATGGTGATCCGGGCACCCCCGAAGCCGCCTTGCCGCCTTGCGTTGCGGCGACCCCGTCTCCACCTTGCGAAGAGGTAGCGCTACCCGGCTTAGCACCCTGCGTCGGCGGCATGGAAGCTTTAGGCTTCGTCCCCTGACCGCCACCACCGTTTTCTGTCGTAGATGCCGACTTCTCGCCCTGGCCATTGCCAAGCGCTGAGGTGGTGCCGCCCCCTTTCCCGCCGTTATCGGTCGAACCGCCGGAAACGGGGGACATCTTGCCGTACCGGTATCCCTGGCCTGATGAGGGCTGATGGACTAGCGGTTGGATGCCTGGGGCTGCCGGCATCGTCGGCACGTGGATACCGCCATAGAGCGCCTTGATGTCCTGTTTGGCTTCGTCGGTGATCTTCTTGATCTGGTCCCGCAGTAGCTGAATACGGTGGGCTTTCTCTTCCGCATTGAATGTCGGCATCATCTGCAACGATTCAATCTCAAGCTCACAAGCAGCGAGCGCAGCCTCGGCGACCATCGTTGTGCTTGCGATCAACATTTTTGCGGTACCGAGAGCCCCGGCAGCAGTACCGAAATCGCTACCACATTTCGCGAACCAGGAAGACAGGTCTGAGGCCATGCCGCCGACCGTGAACGCCGCAGTCACTTGCTGTTCAAAGCCTTCCGGCAACAAGCTCCAGTAAGCCTTCCCGTCGGCGTACGTCTTCTGCTCGGCGTGGGCCGCTGCAGCGCCAGACTTCACAAACGCCGCCGCCACCGACGCCACGCCCAACTCACTAATCTCTGGCCAATGATCCCCGATCAGGTCGTGAGGACTCGGCGGCTTGGGAATAGGACCAGCCACGACAGCTACCGCCCAGCCATCACATAGCAGAGCGGGGCATCCACCGCATTACGAAATCCCAACGTCGCCCGAAGGTGAGCGGCGCCGAATTCGCCGGTGCCGCTCACCTTTACCGTGTTGCAGTACATTCCGCTTTCACCGCACCGCTAAACGAGATCACCGCGTCCCAGAATTTATGGTCGCTCGGCTGGTAGTTAGCCAACCTGCCGGCGTACTCCTCTTCGTAGGCAGCCTGACCAGACATCAAACCCGCCAAATACGGATCACGAGCCTGTCCGGCCAACTTTCGCATGTCAGCGGCTTCCTCGTGCATCACGGGGATCATTGACAAAGTCAGTGAACGTTGTTCAGGTGACCATTGATCCGCAGAAAGACTCGGATCGGTCTTTGTCCAAGCTGCCTGCTTCCCGTTGTACGCGTCAACGATCCGTGCCCAATCTCCGCACGCGGGATCCGGCGTCGTCGGCACGGTGGCCGAGATCGTCGGGGCTGCGGCGGTGACGGTCACTGGGGCGGCGGGTGAGGCTGCGGTCTGGTTGTGGGTGCCCGCGCTAATGAGCCCGCCGGCGATTCCGCCGACGATGAGTGCGACGGCGGCTGCTCCGCCGATCATGGCCGGGACGCGGCCGCGGCGGGTCTTCCCGGACTCGGCGGCGAGCTGGAAGGTGGCTCCGGGATTGTTTTGAAGGTCGCGCACGGCGGCGTGGATCGCGGAGGCGGGCGCGTTGAGGTCGGCGAGTTTCTTGATGTACTTGGCCAGCGGGACGATGGCGGCGGCGTACATCGGCGCCGGGCCGGACTGGTCGGCCGGCATGAAGCGGACGACGAGGTCCTCGCGGAGCCCGGATTCGTGCGCGAGCTCAGCGGCGCTGATCCAGCGGCCTGCCGCCGGCGGTGCGTAAGAGGTGGTCATGTATAAATCCCGCTGTGTTGAACGTTGGCTGCGCCTTGGTGGTCGGCGTCGGTGATGCGCTGGGCGTCCTGGGCGAGCCCTAGGCGCAGCTGGTCGACGCTCTTGTTGTAGGTCGTTGTCTCGGTTTTTCCGGTCTCGACTGCGGTCTTCAACGCTTTCGAGATGGCGGCGCTTTTGGTGTCGCCCCCGGTGGGGACCGTCGGCGACGTGGAAGGCAGGTGCATACCGACGGCGTGCGCCATCTGCGTGCCGGCTGTGGTGTCGCCACGAATATTCATCGCCTGTCCTCCCTTTTTGTGCTGGTGAATAGTCTAAGCGTTGGGCGTTAATTCCGACAGGGAACAGAACTCGCAGGTTAGAGGCCTATCGGGGTTGCTACTCAGGGCGGGCGTGGGTCCAATAACCCGGTAGGAACTCCCAATTCGCCTGTTCGGCAGCCTCGACGGGGTCAGTCAACGCTTCGAGCATTCCTTGTTTAAGCGCGCGCCGGTAACTCGCTCCGGTCGTGTCCCAGGCCGCGACGCGGTCGCGGTACCAGCCCAGCCAGTCGACCTCGTCGCCGCCAGCTGCCAAGCCAGCGCGGTACTGCGCGCCAATCTGATCGCGCTGCATCTGACACACGAAGCCGTCGACCGATGTAGTCGTGGCCCACTTCGAATAAGCGGCAGCGCCGGTCGCCATCAGGTCGCCCAGGTGACGTTCCATGGCGCTCTCGCTCACGTTGAGCGCGTTGAGCGCCGCGTCGCGCCAGGCGCTCAGTGCACGGCGCCAGTCGCCGTTGGCCCCGTACGGTTCCCACGGCGCGGCGGGGCTGGTGGCCACTTCGTGTAAGGCGACTATGTCGACGTCGTCGGTCACCGCCGGTTCATTCAGCATCGGCGCTTCGATCGTCGCGGGGACGGTCAATGTGTCACGCCAATCAGAGCTGAGATCCCCACTGCGGGCGGCCGAGAGAACGTGTAGCCACAGCCGCCCCCGGCGCACTGCGTGCCGCACCCGTGCGGGTGGGCGAGGCCGCCCGCTTCACGATCGATGGCATGCCGACGCCAATGCGTCTGGGGCGCAGCGGGCCGGCCATCCGCGCGTTCCTGAACCGCTGGCGCCGGCAGACGTGGTCGGTCGCGCGTGTGGCGGCCGACGACGACACCGTGCATGCACACACGAACTGACTGCCTGGAATCTAGATACTAGATTCTAGGTAGAGACGACTTCGCGCTACCGATCCTGTTGGTCATTCGACACGTCCGAGGAGTCGGCCACAGGGTTGCAACATCGCCGCAACCGCGCGGAGATGCAATACGCCGCACTGGTGGCCGTACTGCCGGTGTTGCCACCTCCGGCCGCCATCGCCCCTGCCGTGTGACGTCTTTGAGCCTGGCAATCATGCGATGCCGAGAATCATGGCTAGAGCGCGCTCGACTTCGCGCATTGTGTCTGGCCTTAACGTGCCTAGCGGCCGGATCAGTCGACTTTTGGTGATACCGCGCACTGCTCGACATACAGCGACACTGTCGACTTCGGCTCCTTCCGTCGTGGTGATTCGGGGCCGCAATGGCGAGAGGGTGCGTGAATGTGAGACTGGGATAACCACAACAAGTTCCGATTCAAGGCCGGTGAGGATGTCGTCGACGGAGACCACTGCGGCCGGCCGGTGCTTTGCCGGTTCGCCGGGGCGTCCTGCGCCGAGTGCCACGAGCCAGAGTTCTCCGCGCCGGGGTTCAGTCAATGCCATCACCTGCGGTGGCGTCCCAGTCGCGGTCCTCGTCTTGGACTTCGAGGGTTTCCGCGTCGGTTAGGGTGGCTGTGCGCTCGGCTTCGAATGCGTTCTGCCGTTCGGCCTGGTCGGATAGTTCTTCGAGGAAAGCCGCGATTGAGAGGCCGCGCTGGCGAGCCTGCGCGGCGAGCTTGTCGCGGGTGGGGACGGGCACGCGGATCGTCGTTGTAGAAGTAGCCATGTGCTACATACTAATCAGTCTACGTTTGTAGCGCTTGATCGGCGTGGATACCCCAGGCCGCCCAAGCGGCCCCACGGCAAACACGTCCGTCGTCGCCGGAAGACTTGGTTGAGTTCGAGGCAGAATTCCGGTGCGCGTTGGCCGAGGCCGATGATGATTTCGACCTGGCTCGGGTCGTCGCTGTCCTCACTAAGTGGTGGGGGCGAGCGCATCTGCGGATGCAACCGCCGACCGCGGATGAGCGTGCTGCGGTCGCGCGTGTGGCGGCCGGCGACGACACCGGTCTGCACACGCGAGCTTCCGCAGGGCACTGGGTTGAGTTGTGAATGGCGCGCTACACAGCGGTGTGGCTTGAGATCGCCCGTCGGCAATACGAGTCTTTTGATCCGACTGTGCACGACATCGCCATGAAGTAGGCCAGTCGGGAGCGGGCCACGGTCGCCGCAGCGGTGAAGCGGTTGTCACCTCGCCCTGGCCGAACCTGGAAGTACCGCCAGTATCCGGACAGGCGGTAGTAATTGTTGTCCACCAAAAGGCGGACCGCCGAGTGATACTCGCGGTATTGGCAGCCCGCGTTCAACCAGCAGCTCGATCTGTTCAGGGATTGAGCGCGGTCGCTTTGCCATTCGGGGGATATTAGCCCTGTGCACTAAAAAGGCCCCGCCTGGTTGGGGAAGCCGAAGCTCTGTAAACATTCAGCCCCGACGTTGACCTGTGGTTCGACTTGTGTGATTGCGCCCCGCGGCGCCCCCGCCGGAATGGTTGGATTCGGTGGTGGCGGTCGGGCCGCGGTCAGGCCGGGGCTGGGTCGGGTGGCATCCAGGGTTGGCCGATGATGGCCTCGCGCAACGTGCCGAAAGTGTTGCGGCCGTGCTTGGCCGCGGTGGACAGGTAGCCGCGGATGCGGTAGCGGTCTTCGGTGCGTTTCTCGCTGGTGAGCCGCCCGGAGATGTTCTGCTGGATCTTGGCCGGCCGCAGGTCGCGTTCGGCCTGGTTGGAGGTGGGCGGCACACGCAGGTCGAAGGCGAAGCGCAGCGTGTCGGCCTCGCGGTCGCGCAGGGTTTCCAGCAGCAGCCGAGCCTTGCGTTCGCCCGGACGGTCGCCGCCGCTGGTTGTCTCCGAAAGCCCTACCAGCACTCCGTGTTTGAACTCGCCGACAAGGTTGTCACGCACGGCGGGGTCGATGCCGTCGGCACCGGCGGCGCGGGCGAGGTTGGCCTGGTGGATCAGCGAGCGCAGCGCCCGAGCGACCTGGGGCGGCCATTCCGCGTCGGGGTAGACCTCGCCGGCATCGCCCAGATCCCGCCCGAGGTGCTGACAGCACAGCTGATGGGTGTGATCGCCGAGCGCGGCAGAGTCGTAGTTCTGGTAGCGGTCGTGCACGAGCACCGCGCCGTCCAGCTCGGTGATCACGGACCTCTTGAACGTGTCCAGATCCCGGTCGCCGACCAGATAACTGGTGCACCACTCGGTGCAGGCGACCAGCAGATACTTCTCGGCCTTCTTCCGGCCGAGCTTGGGGGTCCTGGGTCCGACCCGCAGCGGGGTCTCGTCGCAGCACACCGCGTACGCCAGGGTGATCAGGGCGCGGATCCGTTTGTCCACCTCGGCCAGCAACGCGGAGGCGCGCGCGAGCATGCCGTGCACGAACCCCACCGAGGGGGCGGCGCCGGTCAGCGAGTCCAGCAGCTCCACCACCCGGTGCGCGGGGATGAACTGCACCACCATCAGATACACCGCGAGAGCCTGCAGGTTCGGCCCGTACCCGACCGGCCCGGACCGGGCACCGTCGGGGCGGGTCGCGGTGTGCACCCGGCCGCAGCCGCACATCACCCGATGCTGGTCGTACTGGGTGATCCGCACTTCGATCGCGGGGATCTCGTGCTGCTGGTAGCGGTCCACGATCCCCAGATCCGCCGCCCCGGCCAGCTCCGCGCCGCACCCGCACCGCCCCTGCGGGAACCGGTCCACTCGCTCAGCCGGGCCGTCGGTCCAGGCCAGATGCGTCCCCGGGGCTCCGGGCTGCTTGCCCCTCTTCCGCCCCGACCCGCTCCGACGCTTCGGCTTCACCGGCGCCACGCGGCCTGGGGCATCGTCCTGCGACGGCGGCATCGACGAGTTGCCGCTGTTGCGCGAGAGCAGATGCTCCAGTCTGGCCAGCCTCGCCGCGGATTCCTCGTTGGCCGCGGCCAGTTCGGCGATCCGCGCGTCCTGTTCGGCGATCCGCGCCGCCTGGCCAGCGACGAGCGCGATCAGCTCCTCACGCGACATCTCCTCGGGCGCGGCCACTCCGAGATCACACCAGCCCCACCACCAACATCACCGGCGACACGCCGAGACCACACCAGCCACACCAGCACCGACAGTCACCACTGTCGCAGCGGCGCGTTCACACCCCTGACGTCGACGCGGCTGCCAATCAGCCAGCGCATCGACCACTGCACGAGCTTCCCTGATAGCCACAAACACCGACCATAGCTACGACCCGTAACGGCCTCGGCGCCACCACCCAGGCGCAGATGCCGCGACCTCACCGCCTCCGCGAAACGGCTGAATGTTTACGAAGCTCTAGCCCTGGCGGGGACTGTTGGCCTGACAATACCACAGTGAGACAGTTAAAAAGCGGTCTACGTTGGGATCGGCATCACACCGACGAACACCACATAGTCGCCCGCCGAGACGCGACTCCACAAAACGGCGAGATCGTCGACAGACTTGGACCGCACCGGCACTTTCCACATCCTCATGCCGTTCGATCCGGTGATTTCTTCCCGGCGAGCCTGCGCGCTGTCCGCGTGCTGGTCGATCAGATCGAGCGCGTCGCAGATCGCGTCCCAGGTCTGATCGTCGGCAGATTGCTCCAGCGCGTCGAGCTGCACGGCGGCCTCGGGTGCGTACTCGATGGACACGGCTACTGGCGCCGCTTATAGGTGCGTTTCACCGCTGTGGACGGATCCCCGACGAACTCCTCGATACGCGCGCGGTCGGCGGGCGGGAGCGCGAGGTAACTCGCCTGTGCTGCCGACATGACCACGGCTGGTTCCAGGACCAGTATCCCGCCCGGTTCCTCGTGCAGCAAATAGGCCGAGTCCGGGTGGCCCACCAGCGTGACGCGGCCGCGGCTGTCGGTGCGGATCATCTCACCCATAACCTCACCGTACCCTTTGCGGGTTGAACCCGCAAAGGGTACGGTGAGGCCGTTGTGCTCCCGGTGGCCACACGCGGGTCGGTGAAAATTCGCCGCTGAGATTCGCGATCAGAACCGTCGGTCGGTGCGGCGTGTTGGCGGTCCTCTTGAATGCGCTCGAACTGGGCTCAAGGATTGATCACATGAACTTGTGCGCTTGAGGGAAGTGAGTCGGAGATGTCGAGTGTTTCGGATCTGACCCGGTCGGTGGAGCAGTGGAGCGCGGACGTGTTGCTGTACGGCGCGGCGGGAATGGCTGTCGCCGCGGTGTGCGCCTGGGTGGCCGTTTGGATCACGACGGCCGCCTGTTGCGCGACACTGAAAATGACGACCAACGGACGCTCACGGTGAGGCTGCCCAAGGCCATTCCTCGTTGCCGATTATGGCCGCCGCTCGTCGGACGTCAAGGTCGGTTCTCCTCGCTACGCTGCGGGGACTCCACCTTGACGCCCTCCTCACCGCCGGCAGGGAGCGGCAAATAACGAGGAATGGAGATGATCGCCTTGAATGACCGTTCCATGTGCAATCGGATTGACGCCTAACACCGCCGTGCGTCGGCGGTTGCCGGCAAACGGAGGCGGGACTGAGTACGGGGCGTCGGCACAGCCGCGCACCAGGCACGTGTGGGCGTCGCCGGGATGGTGGTCGCCGGTGGCGGTGCGCTTGACTGTGCTCGCGGCGGCTGCCGCCATGATGGGGGGAATAGACAGCGTCATAGTGGCGGACCCGGATTTCGAACAAGTACGACGTATGCGCCTGCATGAACGGCGGCCTGGAATAGGTAGGTATCAGATCATGGGAAACGATGCGCCGGATGATGATTGGTTGGTGGACCGGCCGGCCGGGACGTTGGAAGATGCGATCGCTGCGCGTGACGCTGGCGTACTAGCGCAGTAGCCGGGTGGTCAGAAGCTCAGTGACGGAATGCTTTTGCGGAGGACTTTTAGCGCGCGGTCGATGGGGATGAACGCGCTGCGGCACGCTCCCGGTGTGCCGGGCTCGTTGTGTTTGAGGCTTCCGGTGATCTCGATGCCCAGGGCGCCGTGGTCGTTGTAGATGGCTCCGCCGCTGTCGCCTGGGTGTGAACAGTATGAGGCGTTGGTGGCCTTGGAGTTCCAGGGGTTCGAACTGTTCCGTCAATACTGAGTGATAGTGAGCGTACGGACGTTCTAGTGAGTATGCTGACGTCGTGAACTTGACCGAGTGGGCGCGTGGGCAGGGTGTTCATCCGCAGACGGCGTATCGCTGGTTTCGGGAGGGAACGCTGCCGGTGCCGGCGGTGCGGGTCAATGCCCGGACGGTGTTGGTGTCCCCGGAAGTGTCCTTAGGTTCGACGGTTGCCGCGTTCGGGTTGTACGCACGAGTCTCGTCTCATGATCAGAAGGCAGACCTGGATCGTCAGGTGGCGCGGCTGACCAGCTGGGCCGCCGGGGCGGGGGGTGCGGTGGTGCGGGTGGAGGCTGAGGTCGGGTCCGGGATGAACGGATCACGCGCCAAAGTACGGCGGCTGTTGGCCGACCCGAAGGTGACCGCAGTGGTGGTCGAGCACCGGGATCGGTTGGGGCGGATGAACACCGAGCTGGTGGAGGCGGCACTTTCCGCGCACGGCCGCCGGCTGGTAGTGCTCGACGACGGTGAGGTCGACGACGATCTGGTGCGCGACATGGTGGAGGTGCTCACAAGTTTCTGTGCGCGACTCTATGGTCGCCGCAGTGCTCGAAACCGTGCGTTGAAGGCGGTCGGCTGCGCGCAGCGTGATATCGGCCCGAAGGCGGTTGTCGGTGCCGCGAGCAAAGATAACGGCCGTGAGTAAACGTGCGTTGCGGCGGATCGGTGATCCAGTGGTGGCGGCCGGGCCCCGCGGTGTTCGCGTGCGCACCCGGCTGCATCTGACCGAGGAGGAAGCTGCAGCTCTTGGTGAGGTTGGCCGGTACCTGGATTCGGTATATCGGCGAGAGCTGACGCACCGGATCGCGCTGGGCCGCATGGACCGTAAGCAGCACAGCGTTTGGCGGGCCGAGCGTAAGCAGGCGGTGACGGCGGTGGCGTCGTCGCGGTGGGCCGGTGCGATCACCCGCGCGGTCGAAGACCAGTACCAGCTCGGGATGCGCGCCCTGGACGCCGAGGTCACCGATCCTCGGCGACCTCGCTCGCGAGCGGGGCTGGAGTTTCGAACCACCGGCGACCCGCACCGGCAAGCGAGTCCTGGTCATCGGCGCGGGGCCGAGCGGATGGGCTACCTCCTCGAAGGGGCCACCCCGCAGGAACGAACCGACTTCCTGGCCGCCATCCCCGCACCCGCCCGACTGGCCTACCGCCTCATCGGAGAACGCCAACACCGCCACGAGACCACCCGTCTGCGCGGTCCGCTACACCCCTGAACGGACCACGCTCCCGGATCAACGGCCGGTGAGAATCGGCCGGTCCTACCGGCTGCGCCGGCCGTCAACCAATGAGAAACGAGAGTAGAAGGAGAGAGTTGATGAGCTTTGACACCCCCCACGGGATCCGCGGTGCCCGCCAGCCCGGCGGGAAGCTGATGGCCTGGATGAACATCTGGAACATGAACCGGATCCGCGGCAACGCCACCAAGGTGATGGGCATGCAGGCGCTGGTTCTGACCACCGTCGGCGCCAAGAGCGGCACCGCACGCCACACCCCGGTCGCCTACTTCCCCGACGGCGCCGACAGCTGGCTGATCGTCGCGTCCGCGAACGGGGCAGCAAAGAACCCCGCCTGGTACTACAACCTCGCCGCGCACCCCGACACTGTGCAGATCCAGATCGCCGGGCGCACCATCGAGGTCAGCGCCGAGCAGCTGCACGGCACGGCCCGCCAGCACGCGTGGCGCCACATCACCAGCACCGCAGAGCGTTTCGCGAAATACGAGCAGAAAACCGACCGCGAACTGCCCGTCATCCGCCTGCGCACCCAACCCCACCCCAAGCCCTAGGTTCAGCTACTAACTGCACCACTGACTCGGGGGGGTTCACACGTCAACCCGTCCAACACGCTGAAGTCCCCAAGGAACGGCATGTCACACTCGTGCAAACCGAACTCATCCGCGCCCAGCGGGAACGCCAATGTGCGCGCCAGAGCGTAGCGATGCGGACGCACGCAGATCCCGCTGCCCCCTCGATAAATGAAAAACCGGCCGTAACCGTCCGTCCCAATCGCGCCGACGAAAAAGTCGCAGTCGTTAGGGCCGGGCCCCTTGACTACGTAGGAATCGAATCGCCGGCATTCCGCCTCGTGCACAACAGGATCAACCCACAGCAAAATCCCACGATCACCTCTCACACCGCTCACGCTAAACCTGCTCCCTGACAACGGCTTTTGCCCAGCCCGCCGCGTACCGACTGAGGGGGCGAGGGCGCGCCACCAGCCTTCCGCTAAGCGGACGAACGGAGGCAGGAGGCCAATTGACTTCTGGCCAAAGGTTGTAACGACGGGAAGGATGCCCTGGGTGATATTCGTCAGCGTGTACTTGACATCTGCTCACATCGAACCCGGCAGCGCCGAGGACACACGGGCGGACTCCGACCACGCAATACCGGAGTTCATCGCTACAGACCTGTTCACCCACTCCGAATTCGGCAAGGCCTCCGCCCGGCATGGACATCAGCATCAACGCCGGGCCGCAGCTGGTCGCCGACCGTCGATAGCGCGCCCGCTTCCGAGCCAACGGCGGGCGCGCCTAGTGCACCCGGCCGCGCGAATCGTGTGCGCCGCCAAGTTCTCTCACGGCATCTCCCGGCCATCGCCTCGGGCCGACTGGCGCACTCGCCACGACCCGCCAAGTCGACACGCGCCTCGCTACGCGCCGGCAACACTGGCCTGCGCGCCGGGGTCCGCGCGAGGGGGCGTCGCCTCAGCGTGTAGCCGGCGCGCTTCGCTCTGCGTGCTCGCCGCACTCGCGTCCGCGTCCGCGCCAACCTCGCACTCGTCCAGGTCTGCCCCGGCGGCGGGACGCTGAGCGCGAAGGTCTGTTGCCATGATGTATCAGCGAACGCGGCTACTCCAACGCGGCCTGGTGGCCGTTGCGCTGGCGCTGGGCGCCCTGGCGGCCTCGATCCCGGTGGCGCATGCCGACGATCCGCCCGGAGATCCGGTCCAGTGCAAAGACAGTCAGGGCACCTTCGCCAACTCGCATATCTGCCGCTATTCGGACGGCTCTGTCTGGAGCTGCGTCAACTCGTTCCTCCCAGTAGTCGGGCCGCCGTGCTCGCGAGTGAACGTAGCGCTACGCCCCGATTTTTGGACCACGCCATGACGATTCAATAACTGACATGATACGGCCCGCGCTCCGCGACGGCTGCACCTTGTCATACTCACTATTGCTGCCCTTATTCTTGTTGTCTACCAATTGCTTTCACCCAACTATAACCTCTTTTATGTTATGCTGCAACTGCTTTCGCGGTTGGCGCTACCGCTCACGCAGGTAATCCCGAATCACCTTGCCTACCACCGTCATACCGCAATACTGCACCGCTTTAACGAATTATGCTTGCCCGCCCTAGGATTCCACACGTAACCGATTCCGGCGCGCACGGCGCGCCTTTCCTCGAAGTAAGACCAGCCCCCGCCGCAACGGCCCAGTGGGCTACGCTCCGGCGCGGAGCCCCTGACCGTTGCGCGGCGCTTCGCTGAACGCATCCAGCTTCGAGGGATCGGTACGGAACTTGCCGCCATCAGCGAACACCGCCACAGCTGTCCGGTGCACGTTACGCAGCAACACCAGTGCCGCCTCATACCCCGCCCAATCAACGACCCGCCACCCGACAGCTCCAGGTCGGTCGGCGCTGTCAGCAGCTCGCAGCGGCATCAGGTAGTTGACGCCGAGCCAGCGCACGACCGCGGCACGGGCCATCGGTGAACGCGCCAACGCCGAACTCAAAGGGCGTTGGCGCTGCCTCCGCCGAATCCGACTGTGCCCGAACAGGATCGGCGCAGTTGTCGCCGCCGCCATCGTACTATCGACCCTTCAACGCGGAAACTACTGAGAAAACCTCACTGATCCCAGAATCCCGGCGCTAGTTGTGTGTAGAGGGTCTGGCATGGCGGGGCAAATATCGGTGGCGGATTCTTGCAGTAGGTAACGCTGTGGTCGGGCCATTCACATACGTGCTGTGAGAAGCCGAACGCGCCAACCATATCTTTGCAGCGCAGGGGAGTGGGATCCAGTTTGAACCCGCTCGCTCGTGCCGTAAATCCGCTCGGTTGCCCGTAGGACTGGCAATCACCATCCCAAGGGCTGTAGTTCGGCCCCAAGTGCCAGGGTTGTCGGTGTTTGTTCCTGGTCCCCAACCGAAACGGGATCCTGCACACCGCTCGTCGAACTGGTTCCGTGGCGAGTAGCAGCAGCCGGGCATTGACGGGTCGGCGTGTGCCACCGGTACGACTGGCGCCAAAATTCCAGCCGCCGCCGCCGCCGCCGCCAGCGAGCCAGCAGCTACCCGTCTAATCGTCACCTTGCTCATGGCCATCGGCTCCCTCGTTGTGTGGACGGGTGCAGCCGAGGTGCCGGTGTGTGGTGAGTGTGGGTCCGCCGCGCTGACTCCGACTCTACGCGCTGATCCTCGCTGTCGGCCGCCACGATGATGGGACCACTTTGACCAGGGTTTAGCCAGCTTCATGGGACCACCCCGTTTGCCAGTTATGGGACCACCGGCGTGTCGTGCCGGTGGCTGCTCGATTACTGGGTCGGATCGCTTCATGTCAATCGATGTGAAGGAGGTCCGCTGAATGTATCGGGCGCTGTCTCGGTAGTCGTGGAAGTTCTTGCTGTCTGCCATAGCCCTCACCGTATCGCCCACACGAGCTCCAGGGTGATACCGCGATGCGCCGGCGTGGCGGCCGTGACCCGTCACAGTGACGAAACGGCAGGAGCCGGCCCCGCCCGCGAGAACCGTATCTAGGGCACGGGCCCCCTCCAACTGGCGGCGTCGATCGTCGTCTCTGTCCATTCTTCTCATTGAGTCTGGGGCATTCTCATTCAAGCTGGGACGGCATATTCGGCAGGTGTTCGTTATCACTGGACCTGCGGCGATACCAGCGATCTGCACATCACGAATTTCCACCGCACGCCCAAGTCGTTGTTGGCTGGCGGCGATGGTCCCAGCGGCAATCGCGGCCGTCAGGTCGAAGGATTGCACACGACCATCAAGGTCCTCGACGAGGAGTTGAGAAAACATCTCGTCGAGCCGCTTGCGTCGCCGGCTTGGCGCCAAAAAATCGATGCCGGTGCGGATCTCGAATACTGTCACCGACGTCGTCCAGATTGATTCGGCGGGCTGAGGATCGAGCCATGCCACAACGGCCGGATCGGGTGCGAATATGACACGATTTTTACCTTTCTGGCTCTCCGATGCTAGGCCGGTGTCCGGCTCACACTAGGCCGCCGGCGGCGCTGCGCTTGGCCTACGGCGCGGAAACTTTTCTGATCCGCTCGCTGCGCTCCCGGGAAAACTTTCCGCCCGGAACCTAGCGCTCCCTCGGACACTACCGGCCTTACATCTCCCCTGCCAGAAAGGCGAAAAGAACGGGCGGCCCTCGGGACGACCCCTGCATTGGAGGTATCGACTGTGAACGATCCCATCACCCAGAGTGACGAAAACACCACTACCGCCGAGGATGCCGGAAACGGAACCCTTGAGCACATCAACCCCGCCGAGCTGGTGCTCGACACCAATGTGCGCGACGAGGCCGACATCGACGCGAACTTCGTCGCCAGCATCCAGGAGCATGGCGTGCTGGCGCCGATCGTGGCCACACGCAGCCAGGACGGCCAGGTGTTGGTCCGCGCAGGACAGCGCCGCACCTTAGCGGCACGCGAGGCCGGTCTGACCAGCGTGCCGGTCTATATCCGACTGGCCGGCGACAGCGACGACAAAGCGCAGTTGGTCGAGCGAGTCTCGGAGTAGATCGTGGAAAACGACAAGCGCCGCGACATCACCACTGTGCAGCGCGCCAAGGGCATCCAGCAGATGCTCGACGCCGGAGTGTCGGTGACCAAGGTCGCCAAGGCGCTCGCGATCCACAAGCACACAGTCAAAGCCGCCGCGGCGGCCGGCAAATCGCAGGCCGCGATGGAGGCACTGTCCGCTGACCAGCTCAGCTTGACCGAAGCCGCCGCCCTGGCCGAATTTGACGACATGCCCGGAGCGCTGGACCGGCTCGTCCGGGACGCCGGAACACAGCGGTTCGATCACACGGTCGCCCAGCTCCGCGAGCAGCAGGCCAGCGTGAAGGCCCAGCGGGAGGCCGAAAAGCCATGGCAGGACAAAGGGTTCACCATCCTCGACAGCTTCCCCCGGTCCTGGGACGTCGAGCACGTCGAGTTGAGCTACCTGCGCACCGCCGCCGGCGAGGAAGCCGACGAGACAGCGGTGACCAATCCCGCGCACTGGGCGGTCCTGCTCACCGAGGAGAGCGGGTGGGTCGATGCGGGAACCGGCGATCCGGTCGAAGAGGACGCGGTGGACTGGGACACCGAGGACGACCCCGAGGCCGTCCCAGCCGAGGGGCTGCGCCACGCCAACACCGTCACCGAGGCCACGATGTTCGTGCCGGAGTACTTCTGCCTCGACTACGCCGCCGCCGGGCTGACCCTGTGCGAGCGATTCCAGCGTTTCGCGGGCCTCAGTCACGCAACAAGCGACGGGTCCACGGAGACCGCGGATGTCGACACCGAGGACGAGGACGCCAAAGCAGCCCGCGAGGCAGCGGCGGCCCAGGCCAAACTGGACGCCGAACGCCGGGAACGCCGCAAGGTGATCGCGCTGAACAAGCTCGGTGAAGCCGCGCTGCAGGTCCGCCGTGACTTTGTGACCAAGCTGCTCACGCGCAAGACCCCACCCAAAGGGGCGGCGATGTTCGTGGCCGACTGCCTGGCCCGCGACACCGGCCTGCTCAGTGACAACCAGGCCCAAGACACCACCGCCGCACTTCTAGGCCTGGACAACGGCCAAGCCGTGGCCAAGCTGGTGGCCGACCTTGCGGCCAACGGTGACGGTCGCGCACAGGTCATCACCTTGGCCCTGGTGCTCGGTGCGCTGGAAGCGAGGACACCCAAGGACGCCTGGCGCGGCAGCGGCAACTACTGGGGCCGTCACGTCGGCGGCGCCGACTACCTGCGCTGGCTGGCCGACAACGACTACCAGCTCGCCGCCATCGAAGAGGTCGTGACCAAAGCCAACTCCGCTGACGAGGTCTACGACGACTACCTCGCCGAGGCCGCACAACAATAGGAGGCGCCACTGCTGGGTGGGATCACATCGGTCCCACCCAGCAGCATGCCTACTCCAATTTCACAGAAAGCCGCGCAACAAATCCCGCGAATCCCCCGTTCTCAAAGACGCAAAGGAGACGCCGAAAGCAACGCGGATGATTCCACATAAAACCGCCAGCAGCCATTTGCAAACGGCATTACAGCGCAGCACATAAATGACATAGATACACGCTGGCTCCTGGGCTCCTGAGCAATCAGGCCCTCGATACAATCCTGCCAGGGCTCACTACCAGGCACCGCAACACGTTACATAGAAGTCATTCTCGCGAGCGCCGCCCCCGCCTCAGGCCAGGGGAAATTCAGAAAAAAATATGTCCTGGGGCGTGGCGCAGCGTAAATAGCCAAAGTAGAATTTAGATAAAGCAACGCACCGAGCAGTATTACCTTTAGGAGATGACGTGAACACCGTAACCGTATACACGAAACCGGGATGCGTTCAGTGAGGTTTTCTCACTTGGGGCTTGTGAGTTTGTTGTGACTGGAGTTTCAGGCGTGTCGTAGTGGCTGGGCGTGGGGTCCTTGCTCAAGGATTCGGTTTCGACGAGGAAACCCGCTCCGCTGCAAAGGACCCCACGTGTTCACCTACTCTGCCATCTGCGACGTGCCGGAGGAAACCCTGCTGCATGTGACCGCGCTGCTGCACGTTCACCGGCGCGAGATCAGAACGCGGGCCGGGCGGCGGTCGGGTACGGTGCGCACGCAGGCCAAGCTGGTGCTGCGGTGGTTCCGCGACGACGCCCCGATCCGGTTGTTGGCGATGGAGGCTGGGCTGCCGATCTCCACCAGCTACCGCTATCTGCACGAGGCGATCGACGTGATCGCCGAACAAGCTCCTGACCTGCACGAAGTGCTCGACCGGGCCAAGGCCGAACAGTGGTCGCACGTGACGCTGGACGGGACGCTGATCGCCATCGACCGGGTGGACGAGCGCAACGAGGCCGGCCATCACCGGTGGTATTCGGGCAAGCACAAAACCCAGGGCGGCAATGTGCAGATACTGGCCGACCCGGGCGGGTTCCCGGTGTGGTCGAGCGAGGTCGAGCCGGGCAGCGTGCACGACATCACCGCCGCCCGCGCGCACTGCCTGGGCGCGCTGTACAAGTCCGCGGCCGACGGGGTGCCGACGCTGGCCGACAAGGGCTACGAAGGAGCGGGGATCGGGGTGCACACTCCGGTCAAGGGCCGCGGCCTGGCCGTGGAGAATCAGAGCTACAACATGCTGCTCACCGCGGCGCGTGCCATCGGTGAACGCGCCAACGCCGAACTCAAACAGCGTTGGCGCTGCCTCCGTCGAATCCGCCTGTGTCCAAACAGGATTGGCGCAGTTGTTGCCGCCGCGATCGTACTATCGACTCTCCAACGCGGAAATTACTGAGAAAACGTCAGTGCACGGCCACTTTCAAGGCGCTCGACAAAAACGGCGTGAATTACGAGAAAGTGGACGTCACGCAGAATGCCGAGGCCCACGACTACGTGATGAGCCTGGGCTACCTCTTCTCCTTCGGGTTCGCGACTGTCTCAATGGCAGACCAGAGAATCGTGGGCGCTCCGGATGCCGCGCGGTGTGCGTGCGGCGTTCGATCGCCGCCCCCAGTCGTCGAGGTGATCCAGTAGCCCGCTAAATGTCGGTGGGGCATGGTTCAGTTCGATATGTAGTTTTCTGTCCGCTGCCGTTTCCCCGAGGAGGGCGATTGTTCCTGTCATTCGTGGATTCGTCGTTGGTGCGCACGCACTTTGATGCTCTGGCTGTGGACTCAGCCGCAGTCATTGGGTTACTGGAGACCAGGGCGATCCCGGCGGGCACCCCGGTGTTCTTGGACGACGTGACGATGCTGCCGATTGAGCCGCTGTGTTCGTGGTGCCGGCATCTTGCCTATGACGACAAGGACGCCAAGACCATGCGCGAGTACGCCTATATCCTGCGGCGGTTCGTGCACTTCCTTCAGTCACGTGGACGAGACGTGCTCGACGCGACCGAATCGGACCTCACGGCGTACCGGGTGATGCGAACTGACCTGCAGGACAAGCCGGTTGGCGATGCTGCCTGGGCCAAGGAAGCCCAGCTGATCAACCAGCTCTACCGATGGTTGGTCGAATACGGGCACCTACGACTCCGTCCGCTGCGGATGACCCGTAAGGGACGCAACCCGCTGACGTCCCGGGTGCGGCGGGGCATGGACATTCGGCACATGACCTTGGCCCAATACCGCTACTTCCGCGACGTCGGGCTGGGTGGGCAACTACCGAACTCCCAGGTCAGCAATATGTTCCGAGGTCGAGCGCCGATCCGTAATCGTGCCGCCGCCGACCTGGCGTTGTCGACAGGGATGCGCCCGGAAGAGTGGTCCACGGTGCTCTTGCCCGAACTCGGGGTAGGGCGGCGCCGGCCTGGCGAGTCCGTCGAGTTCGCCGTGCAGGCATGCGCGAAATACGGCAAGTACCGCGAGGTCTACGTGCCTGCGGCGGCTGTGGACGCCGTGGAAAACTTCCTACTGATCGAGCGCCCGGAACCGGTCGCAGCATCGGAGAGGTCCTTGGCGCGCAGACGCCAGGAATTGTTTGTCGTCGACCACATCGATCACGAGACCGGGAAGCTCAGCGGTGTCCTAGGCGGGCGCCGCCGTACGTTCACCATGTCCGCGATGGGACCTGACCTGCGTCGGATCACGATGCAGGAGAACGATAATGGCCTCGAACCGCTGGCCGTGTTTATCGGTCACGGGGGTCAGATGCTCGGCCCGTCGTCCTGGTACCGCATCCGCTGTGATGCCTGGAAGCGGATGCAGGCGCACGCCAATCAACCCGAGGTGCCGCTGCTCCCCCGTCGGCGCTGGAGGTGGCAGGACACTCGGCATACCTTTGCGTTGCAACTGCTGTCTTACCTCGAACAGCAGATGGACGGTGACGAGCCGGACGCGGTGGCGCGGCGCCGCCGCCACCTGGCCTACCTTGGCGGACACATCAAGCACAACCCGCTGCTGATTGTCAGCCGCAGACTCGGACACTCCAGCCCGGCCACCACCTACGCGTATCTGGAATACACCGACGACCCGATGAACGCGGTCGACGCGGCGTTCCGCGCGTGGACCGTGCAAGACGGCGATACCTACGCGGATGTCGCCAGCCGCATGCTCGCCGGTAGTGGTGAGCCCTGATGCCGCGCCGCGGAGATCAACAGCAGAATTTTCCATCCGTCCCGGAGCAGCTGACTCGGGCCGCCCGCATCGGCGTTCGTCGAGTGCGGGCAGCGGACCGGACCGGCACCCTGCGGGATATTGCGTTCGACCCCAGCGAGTTCCGGTGCGCTCGGTTGGCCGGTGAGCTGGCCGACGAATGGGTCGACTACGCCGAGGCCAGCGGCATCTCACGCGACTCGGTCTCCCACGGCCGGCGAGCAATCCAGAATTTCTGCACAAAAACCGACCTCCTGCTCGGCAGGAACGCTCACCGGGCAAGTTTGGCGAGAGAGCATCCCGACATCGCGGCCGTTGTGGCTGAATGGGAGCGAACCCTTCCGACTGGCTTCCGGGCCGGCTCGCCGACCCCTGCCGCATACGCGGGCACTGTGCGGGCGCTGATCGCCCGGCGCGCACAACACGATCAGCGACCCGTCACTGCGGCTCTGTGTCGCCTGGTCGATGGTGCCAAAGGAGTGCCCTCAGGCAGCAGCCAGGAACTCGACGAGTTCACCCGCGCCGACAAACGCGCGCTTATCCGCGCGGCATGGGCGTGGGCGCATCAGCTGGATTCCCGGCTCACGAACGGGTGGACGTCCGCCGGCCGGGGACGCGACCCCGCCAAGTACGGCTGGCTCGACATCAGCAACCTACTGTGGGGTCTGGCCACGCAACAAGTCTCCCCAGTCGACATCTGCACCCACCTCCCCCCGGTTCAGCGGTGGCCATCGGAGTTGCGGGCCTGCATCGACCAAGGTGATCGGCCCATCTATCCACGACTGGCGAAAATAATCCTTGTGAGGTGGCTCGTGGGCCAACTCTACCCCCGCCACCTCGACCTCCATGCCTACCGAGTGCTGCTCGTGGCGGCCACCGGGTACACGCCCGAGGAAGTCACCGCGTTGACCGACACTGACGTCGAGTTCCTTCCGAAAGGCGTTCGGTTGAGTTTGACAAAGCAACGGGCACAACGAGTGCGGCACCGCACATTCGGTACAGAACCCTCGCGGGACAACGATGTTGAGGCGGTCGACTTCGCCGACCGGCCGCACCGGGAAGTCGGTGCGATCATCAAACACCTCACCCACGTCACCGCGCAGGCTCGGCTGCGGGCACCCGATGCTGCCGGTCGATCGTTTGTGGCTGCGTCGGTTACGCAAGCATACGAGTTGCGCATAGCGCCCTGGGCGGCCAACAAAGAGCGGTCGGGCTTCGTTGATTGGCTGGCCGCAGCGCGCGTAGCGGTCGACGGGGCACCTGACATTCGCCGGCTGCGTAAATCGACAAAGGTGGAGAAGGCCATCGCCTTCGGCGGACGCATCGCCGACGCGGCCAACGACCACCATGAGGAAGTGTTCCGGGGGCACTATGCCCAGGGCTCTACCTTGCGCATGATGTCAGGCCAGGTGATCACGACGGCTCAGGACCACTGGTTCAACATGGCGTTGGAGGGACCGACGGTGCTCACCAGATCCACCGAAGTGCTCGATGCCCCGGAGCAGGCGGCGGCACTGGGCCTCACCCGACAACAAGCCGAGGACATCCGCCGCGGAGCACTCGATATGGGACTGACCCAGTGCTCGGATCCCCACAACTCGCCCTACGGCCGGTCGGGAGAGTTGTGCCCGGTGGCGCCGTTGCGGTGTCTGGAATGCCGCAACGCGTGGGTCCTGCCCAGCGATCTACCGCAGCTGTTGTTGTTCGCCGACCACCTCGACCGGCTGCGGCTGCGGCTGTCCCCGCAGCACTTCGCGCAGCTGTGGGGACAAAGCCACGTCAACCTGCAAGCGGTGCTAGCGGAGCGCACCGATGAAGAGAAAGCGTTGGCCCGCAAGCACATCGAGGCCGGTCAGGTCGGTCTGCATCTGCCACTCGCCGCGAACGTGGAGTTTGACCGTTGAGCCTCGTGCAATTGAACGACCTGCCGGAACCTGGTGTCCGCGACGCCGAAAGCGTTCACCGACCACCGGCACGCGATCTGGTGGCTGGGCGGTGCCACCGTGGCGATCATCGCTGCCGCGCTGCTGCTGCGCCACCGCAAGATCACGCTGGTCTTCGTTCTGTTGGCCGTGGTGGCGATGGTGTTGACCTTCCACGGCTCAGTCACCTTCGGCCCGTCGGCGGTGCACCTCCCGCACCTGCGCTGGACCGCATTCACCGCCGCGGCAGTCGCCCTGGTGTTGCCGCAGTTGCCGTTGTCGTTCGCCAACTCGTGTTTGGCCACCGCGGACGCGGCCCGCACCTACTTCGGCGATGCCGCCTGGCGGGTGCGTCCAGGGCGCCTGGCAATCACCTTTGGTCTGGCCAACCTGTTCGCCGGCGGGATCAGCGGGATGCCGGTGTGTCACGGCGCCGGGGGGATGACAGCGCATCGCAGCTTCGGTGCCCGCAGCGGCGGCGCACCAATCATGTTGGGCGGCGTGCTGATCGCGGTTGCGCTCGCGATGGGAGCGACTCTGACCGCTGCGCTATCCGGGTTCCCGGTGCCGATCCTGGCGGGTCTGCTGACGGTCGCCGGCCTGCTGCATATCGCACTGCTCAAAGACCTGCGGCACCCCGCGCACTGGGCGCTGGCGCTGGCGGTCGGGATCACCGGGTTTCTCAGCAACCTCGCCATCGCCCTCCTCGGGGCACTTCTGATTTGGTGGGTAGCCCGCTCGATTCAGGCATTCCAGGCCCGCCGCAAAGCCGATGGCTCCCGCCCACACGCGCAACCACCGAGGTGCGGAACCGGCTCACCGTAATTGACCAGCGAAGGCTGGCCCTTACAGTTCGGCGCCGATCAGATTTTTCGTGTAAACATGTTTCGCCATGCAGCGGATAGGTTTTCAAACCAGGTCTTCGTGTTCGGCCAGCAGGATCGGCTGATCGGTCAGCGCGGCGCGCAGCGCCCGCGTCAGCGCGAATGGTCTTTGCCAGCGATTTGGTCCAGCGCGTGATCCAGCACGTCGGCGAGCACCCCAAGGCCGTCGCGAACCCCGCCCGGCGATCCCGGCAGGTTGACCACCAGGGTCCGGCCGGCTACCCCGCATACGCCACGCGAAAGCACGGAGGTCGGTACCTTCGGCAGACCGGAGCGCCGGATGGCGTCGGCCAGGCCGGGAACCTCGTAGTCGAGCACCGCCTTGGTCTGGGCGGGGGTGGCGTCGCTGGGCGAGATGCCGGTGCCCCCGGAGGTGATCACCAGGTCGACACCCTCGGCGAGGACGTCGCGTAGCGACTGGCCCACCGGGTCGCCGTCACCGACAAGCACTGTTTGCACCGACGAGAACTCGCGCTGTGCAAGCCATTCGGCGATCAGTGGTCCGCAGCGGTCGTCGTAGACCCGGGCCGAGGCGCGGCTGGAGGCGATGATGACGCGCGCGGATCGGCCGGCCATCACCGCACCCAGGTTCCGTGGCGGCCGCCATCCTTGCGCAGTACCCGAATGTCATCGATCCGAGCAGCCGGGTCCACCGCTTTGATCATGTCGTAAAGCGTCAGGGCCGCCACGCTCACCGCAGTCAGCGCTTCCATCTCCACCCCGGTGCGGTCGGTGCTGTGCACCGTCGCGGTGATATCGACATCCGTCTCACCGACGGTGAAAGCGACGTCGACACCGGTCAGCGCCAACTGATGACACAGCGGAATCAGGTCGCTGGTGCGCTTAGCGGCCAGAATGCCCGCAACCCGCGCAGTGGCCAGCGCATCGCCTTTGGCCAGCCCGCCTGCCGAGATCAGCTCCACCACCTGCCCGGAAGTTCGCAGCGAACCTGCGGCGACCGCGGTGCGGTCGGACGCTGCCTTCCCGGTGACGTCAACCATATGCGCCGCGCCTTCCTCGTCGATGTGCGAGAGCGGACCCCCACCCGACGATGGTGTCGCCGCGGCCGCCGGCGCGACCGGGCGTTGCGGGCCCGACCTCAGATCGCCCTCGGGGCGGGAGCGTCGTGCCACGCGGTCATCTTACGGAGCGCTAGCAGAGGTCCCAGATTTGCAGCTGGGATCCGGCCGCAATCTCCGCGACGTCCGCAGGGATGTCCAGCAGACAGTTCGCCGAGGCCAGCCACCGCAGATGGTGTGACCCCGGCGGGCCGCAGCTCACCACGGTGCCGGTGGAGGCGTCGTAAATCCCGCGCCGAAACTGGCGCTTACCCGGCGATGAGGTCAACGTCGCGGTCAGCACGGCGGATCGGCGCGGCCGTTGCGGAGCCGGCAGCCCCATAGCTGAGCGCAGCACCGGACGGATGAACACCTCGAAGCACACCAGCGCGCTGACCGGGTTACCGGGCAGGGTGACGATGGGCGTGCCCGCCACCCGGCCAGCGCCCTGCGGCATGCCCGGCTGCATCGCCACCTTGACGAACTCCACCCCCTGATCACCGGCTCTGCCGAACGCATCCTTGACCACCTCGTAGGCGCCCGCGCTGATGCCGCCGCTGGTGATGATCAGATCCGACTCGGCGGCGTATCGATCCAGCACCGCGGTGAACTGGGCGACGTCATCACTAACTGTCGCGGTGGCGACGACCTCTGCGCACGTCTCGCGGACGGCGGCGGCGAGCATGATCGAGTTGGACTCGTAAATCTGCCCTGGCCGCAGCGGCGCGCCCGGCGACACGAGCTCCGATCCGGTGGAAATCACCAGGACCCGCTGAGGCGGGATCACTGTCAGCTCGTGCAGTCCCAGTGCTGCGGCCAGGCCAATCACCGCTGGGGTGACCACCTGCCCGGCCTGCAACACCGTGGCGCCTGCGGCGACGTCCTCACCGGCGCGGCGGATGTGGCGTCCCTCGGCGCTGGGTACGTCGATCCTCACGACATCGGTCCGCCCATCGGTGCCCTCGACGGGCACTACCGCCGTCGCCCCGGCCGGGATCGGCGCGCCGGTCATGATGCGATGCGCGGTACCCGGCTCGAGCCTAGGGATGTCGCTCCGACCGGCCGGAATATCCTCGGCCACAGTCAGTTTCACCGGGTGATCGGTGGTCGCTGAGGCCACCTCGTCGGCACGCACCGCGTAACCGTCCATTGCCGAATTGTCGAAAACCGGCAATGCCACCGTCGCGGTCACGTCCTGCGACAGCACCCGGCCCTCGGCGTCGGGCAGTTCGCCGGTGACGGCGGGCCGGGCAGCGATCAGCCCAGCGACAACGCGTTGATGCTCCTCGACCGACCGCATAGCGTCAGACCGGAAACCTCCCTGGAACCCCCAGACGAATATAGTTGGTATTCGTGGAACGTCCGTCCTTGAACCGACGATGACGCTGGTAGCGCGGGCCGCGCTGACGGATAAACCGATTCTGCTTGCCGAGCACCAGGAACTGGTGGGCCATCAGACAGCCGGAGCCGTCGTGGGGTTCGTCGGCATGATTCGTGACCACGACAACGGGCGCCACGTGGTGCAGCTGGAATACTCCGCGCACCCGTCGGCCGCCGAGATAATCGCCGAAGTGGTGGCCGAGGTCGCCGGGCAGTCCCCTGGGACGCGGGCTATCGCGGCCAGCCACCGGATCGGCGTCCTGCAGATCGGCGAAGCCGCGTTAGTCGTCGCGGTCGCCGCCGACCATCGCCGAGGAGCATTTCTCACCTGCGCACAGCTGGTCGACGCCATCAAGGCGCGGTTACCAGTGTGGAGGCGCCAAGTCTTCGCCGACGGAACCGACGAATGGGTGGGCTCGACTTAGCGCCCGTTATCCTCCGGCGAACGGCGGCAGGACGTCGATCGTGTTGCCCGCCTGCAGCGGCTGGGCTTGGTTGCGAACGGCCAAACCGTCGCAGAGGAACGAGCATCGGACCAGCACGCGGGCAAGCTCCCGGCTGCGGCCGCCCAGCGTGTCTACGAGCTCGCCGACCGTGGCGCCGGAACGCACAGCCAGCTGCTCGGAATCGGATCCCGCGGCAGCACGCGCCGCCGCGAAATACCGCACGGTGATCGTTTCAACCGTCACCTCAGCCGCCGATCGCGCTCATCGGCCGCGCCGGCTGGACGAAGTCCGGGTCGTTGATGCCATGACCCGCAGGCTTCCCAAACATCGCGGTCCGCCACGCCGTCTCGATCGCGGTGTCGTCGGCTCCCTCGCGCAGCAGTCGCCGCAGGTCGGTCTCCTCGACGGCGAACAGGCAACTACGAAGCTGCCCGTCGGCGGTCAACCGGACGCGGTTGCACGTCGAGCAGAAGGGATGCGAGACCGAGGCGATGATCCCGACCTTCCCGGCGCGCCCAGTCGCGGGATCGGTGATCCTCCACAACTCGGCCGCCGCCGAACCGCGCGGCGCCTGATCGGGTTCCAGCGTGAACGAATGACGCCGCAACTGGGCTAGCACTTGGTTCGCGGTCACGGCGGCCTCGCGGCGCCATTGGTGTCCGGCATCCAGCGGCATCTGCTCGATGAACCGCAACTGGTAGTCGTGGCCGAGACAGAACCGCACCAGTGACACCGCGTCGTCGAGGCCGGTCAGCGGGTCCAGCACGGCATTCACCTTCACCGGCCGCAGGCCCGCTGCGTGTGCGGCGGCCAGGCCGGCCAGCACATCGGCCAGCCGGTCACGGCGGGTGATCGCCGCGAAGCGCAGGTCATCCACGCTGTCCAACGACACGTTCACCCGGTCCAAGCCGGCGCGCGCCAACGCCTCAGCACGGTCGGCCAACAAAACCCCGTTAGTGGTCAGCGCCAGGTGCGGACGCGGCCGGAGCGCGGCTGTCGCGGCGACAATGTGGTCAAGGTGCCTGGTCAGCAACGGTTCTCCCCCGGTGAACCGCACCTTGGTGATGCCCAGCCTGGCCACGGCTATTCGCAGCAGCCGAATGAATTCGTCGGGTTGCAGCAGCTCCTCGGCGGCCGACCACGGCAGACCCTCGGCGGGCATGCAGTAGGTGCATCGCAGATTGCAGCGGTCGGTCAACGACACCCGCAAGTCCGTCGCGACCCGCCCGAAGCTGTCCACCAAAGGGCCGGTGGACGGGGGCTGTGTCGCCTGGCTGACAAGGCGGCGCGGCACTCGCGGAAGGCCGAGCGTCGTGATCGTCATGGCACCATCCGAATCTGGTCGCGAGCAACCTTTTCATTATCCATTGGCATCCATCGGCGCGGCGAAACCGGCATGGCGTACGCCTTCCTGCAGGTCATGGCGTCAACTAGCATTTATCCGTGCCAACGATGCGGATCCGTCAGGCCGCTGAACTGCTGGGAGTCAGCGACGACACCGTCCGGCGATGGATCGACAACGGCGCTTTGATTGCCAGCCAAGACGACTCCGGTCGCAAGGTGATCGCCGGGGATGTCTTGGCCGAGTTCTGGCGCAACAACGCCCGACCGCTACCGCCGAACCCGCTCGGCATCGGCAGCTCGGCCCGCAATCGCTTTATCGGCTTGGTCACCAACGTGATCAGCGACAAGGTGATGACACAAGTCGAGATGCAGTGTGGCCCGCACACGGTCGTCTCCCTGATGAGCACCGAGGCCGCACACGAGTTGAAACTCGAGCCCGGAAGTCTCGCAGTGGCGGTCGTCAAGGCCACCACCGTGATCGTCGAAACACCCAAAGCGCCTGACGGTCTGGCCGCGGAATGAATCGTGGTTTGCCGATAGGCGCCGGTGGGTACGCGCCGCCCGTGGGTGCGGTCATCGAAAGATGGAAGCGCAGCCGAACGTATGAATGGCTTCGCCTCAAGGGCTACGTCGCCTTCAATTTGCCCCGTATTGTGACCGCGCTGGGGGCGGGGTTGCTGATGGGCATTGTCGTGGCCCACGTTTACGTGTTGACCAGCCAGACGGCATTACCGGTGTGACCTTCCGGGATCGTGGTGTTTCTGATCGTGACGTCGCGGGTGACGATGCGAGTTTTGAGCTGTACCGGCGAGGTAAGTCGCAGGAACTCGTCGATGGAATCTGTGATAAACCCTGGGTTTTCGACTAACAAGTAGCGTTGGTCCGGTCGCTGGTGCAGCAGTTGCACGGCGCCCCCGAGCATGCCAGTGGTGGTGTCGATGCCGCTGGCGACCATCGCGAACACAAAGGCGAGCATCGAGAGCATGCCGGCGAGATCGCCGTCGCCGCCAATCCCCGCCATGACCAACTGCGAGATGGTGTCGTCTCCAGGCACGCGGCGGCGCAGCTTGATCAGCTCGGCGAAGTACGCCATCATCAACGTGAACGCCTGACCGGCGGTCTTCGACAAGCTGCCGACACCGCCTTCCGCGATGTTGGCGGCGACGATTTCCTCCGTCCAGCCGTAGAAATGCATCCGGTCCTCTTCCGGGACGCCCAGGTAATGCGCGATGACCATCGAAGGCACCGGCCAGAACAGCTGGGCGGCAATGTCTCCGCCACCATCGGCGCGCAGCCGCTCGATGCGCTCCACGACAAACTCACGGACCGCGGGCTCAAAGTGCTCCACATGCCGCGGTGTGAAACCACGCGCGATCAGTTTCCGAAATTCGGCGTGCTCCGGGGAGTCTTGCATCACCGTCGCAGGACTATCCTGCGGCTCAAGACCTTTCAGGTCACCGTACTTAACGGCAGCGGCCAGGTCCGATGAGAACGTCTCGTGATCGCTGGCGGCCGACCAGATATCGGCATGCCGGGACAGCACGTAGTAATCAGTTGAGCCCCCTCCGGGTCCGTCCTCGGCAACCACATGGTGCACTGGGTCGTGGTCACGCAGCGCGCAGTACATCGGCCACGGGTTCGGCCACGTTTTAGCCGATGCGGGTCGAAACTGCTCGGGCACCTGGTGAGACATCAATGTGTCAAATCCCCCAGTCCCTGTTGATCGCGCGTGGACCGTACCCAGTCGATCCGGTCCTGCGACCGCGAACGCATGGGTGCGCTACGGCCGGCCTCAGCACCGGAACCCGAGCAGCCATTGAAAGACAGCACCGTGGCGACAATCGCCACGAGCAATGCCGGATGTCGGCCGCGATGCATCACTTCGCTGCCGTTCTGTCAGCGTTCGGTGAGGGAACGCAGTCGGGGTTGAGTTGAGGCATGACCTCGGTCGCGAATAATTTGAGCGATTCGTCCAGCAATTCGGCGGGTAGGTAACCGAAGAACGACGAAAGCAGGTTGAACCGCCGCAGCCCGTATCGGTCGCGAAGTTCCGCGATCCGCGCGACGACGGTATCCGGTCCGCCGACGATGGCGGTCTCGTGATAGAACCGCTCCGGATCCAAGGCATGTTCGGTAGTGATGAGATCGCCTCTGCGCCACAGACCGATCTTTTGCAGCCGCTTCGCCTGCGCAACCACGGTGGGCCAGGCATCTTTTCGAGCCTGCCGGTCGGATTCGCCGACATAGCAGAATCGTCCGACCGGCACCGTGGTGAGGTCACCGCCGTGCTCAGCGTAGGTGGTCAAACACCGGTTTAAGGATGCCGGTGCTTGGATGCCGTGCGCGATGATCGGATAGCCGCGACCGGCGGCCCAGGCGAGTGTGTGCTCACTGTAGGCGCCGACGTAGATCGTGGGGTGCGGCTGCTGGACGGGCATCGGCGAAAGCGTGTAGGAGGTGCCGTCGACAACGATCGGCGCTCCGGACCAGTAGTCGAGAATCTGGTCGAGGCACTGCTGCAGTCCCGGATCGCGGCGTTCGTCATAACCGAACGCAATCCGGTAGCGGTCGCTATTGGCGCGCGACACACCGAAATTCACCCGCCCCCCTGACAACACGTCGAGCGTCGCGATTTCTTCGGCCAGCCGCAGCGGGTGGTGCAACGGCGCCAGCAGCACCGAAAAGCCCACCCGCAGTTCAGTTGTGGCAGCCGCGACCGCGGCAGCCAACACGATGGGCGACAGCAGCTGTCGCCCGTTGTTCGGCTGGGCGAAGTGCTCCTCGTTGAACCAAAGACAATCGAACCCGAGTTGCTCAGCGCGACGCGCCTGCAGGACAACCTCGCCGACGCCGTGCGCCTCCAGCCCGCCAAGGATTCCCGAGAGCCCGAAGCGCATCTGCTCACTCATCGCGCTACACCGCCTCCTCGACGCCCTTCATGGCTCCTGGCCCAAACGACTGACACGGCGCCGAATGGGGCTTTTAGGACGGCCTCTGCACCAGAAGTGGCGGGTAACGGTCTAGCCGCCCCATTTGGCGCCTTCGGCTTGGTCGCGGGCCAGCATCGAGGTGGTGTTGTTCTCATGGGTGCCCGCCATCGCGCGGTAGGACAGCACCAACTGCTCCATCGCCTGGTTCCACTGCGCCTGCCACGCCTGGTAGCTCATCCCGGTGTCACCCTGCCAGCCGGCCTGCAACGCGGCCTGCTCGCTGGAAATATCCGCACCCAGACTCTGCAACGTTCCGGCATAGCCGGCCATGTCGGCGGCGTGCGCCATCATCGCCGGGTAGTTGTACATGATCTGTGACATCACAAATCCCTTTCCCTCAGACTCGGTTGGCTCAGAAGCCGGGGTAGCTGCTCGCCGCAGCGCTGTCAGCGGCCACATAGGTACCCGCGGCATCGCCAAGGTTGGCCTGCGCGGTATCCAGCAGCGAGTTCACCTTGGCCGCCGCCGCCACAAACCGGGCATGCGCCGCCTGAAACGCCGCCGCACCATCACCGGCGAAAAACGCCTGCGACGACAACGCTTCCTGCTCGGCCTGACCGATCGTCGAGCGCATCAGCCCCGCCTTGGCACCAAACGCCGACTCCGAGGCCACCAACTGCGGAATATGAGCATCCAACAAACTCATGGGTCTACCTTTCTGATCGAATCTGGTTGCTGTGCATGCTGTTTCAGCGTCCGTCGCCTCCTTCCGGCGGACCGGCGGGCGATTGGGGATCGCCGCCCCAGGTACTAGGCATCATCGGCATCGTGGGGCCGCCGCCGAAAGTGTCGCCGGGGAGCGTGGTCAGGCCGGCAGCTGGTCCGGCGGTGTCTACCGGCGCGGCCCCGGCGAATCCGAGGGGCCCCGCGTCCCGATCTGAGGCCACCGCCGAGGCGGTCGGCTCGTGGCGGTTCGAGGTGCCGTCGGGCTCTGGCTCCAGGTCCATATATTCATACCCGCGACCGAGCATTGTGGCCTTCCGCCGGCGACGACGCGCTGGCGACGGTTCCCGCGTTGCTGCCGCGGCAGTAAGCGCCGGCGCCTTGGCGCCGCTGCGGTAGAGCGGCTCATCACGTTTGGCTCGGACGCTGGCCCTTGCGGCGGCGGGAAGGCCCCCGACCAGGTAGGGATAGCCCGCTGGACCCGTCGGCAGCGGCGGTGGTGGGGCGCGCCGGGTGACGGAAATGGTGGTGAAACAGGCGCGGCGACCGGCGCGGGCGCAGTGGGCGCTGCAGGGAGCGGGGCCGCGCTCGGGACTACGGAACTGGCGACGGCTGGCACGGGGGTGGCCGCTACCGGACTCGGTACATCAAGGACAGGCAGCGCCGCGGCCTGTTGAGCCAGACCGGCCAGCCCCGCGAAGCCGCTCGTCCCCGCCAAACCAGGGGCGAGCGCCGGAAGTAAGGGCACCAGGTACACCGGATTCTGGAGCGCGACGTTACCAAGCGCGACGACATTGCCGATTGTCATAATGACTTGCTTGAACAAGGCGGCTACCGTCTCAAGCGAAAATATCTGAGCGGGAGTGCCTTCAAGCACAGCGTGTACGTCCGCTGGGAGAAGATAGACAGCATTAAAATAAAGGAAAAATACATCCTGCCCGAGGGGGGCGTTCGCTATTGCACCGGAACCGGAGAAGGTTTCGGCCCAATATGCCTCGATTTGCGCTAGCGGGCTTCCGGCTACCACTGGATAGCCGTCGGCATATTGCGCCAGTATGCTCTCCATGACTTGCAGTGGTGGTGGGTTATACCCCAGGGCCTCAACAATTTTGGCTACCACCGGGTAGGTGTATTGGAGCGTCGAGTCCCAGATCGACAGGCCTGTTGAGCTCGATGCCGCGTTGGATTTGACGATCTGGGGCGCAGGCGCCGTCTGCGGCGCTGCGGTCACCGCCGCGGCCGACACCGCCTGATAGGTGCTCATCGTGGTCGCGGCCTGAGTCCACATTCGCGCATAGTCGGCTTCGTTCAGGGCGATCGGAATCGTGTTGATGCCAAAGAAATTCGTTGCCATCATCACGCCGTGAATGACGTGGTTGGTGGCCAGCTCAGGCAGGGTCGGCATGGCGGCTAGAGCCGAGGTATAGGCCGTCGCCGCGACCTGCTCCTGGGCGGCCATCTCGGCGCTGTTCGCGGCGGCTTGTAGCAGCCACGCCACGTACGGTGCATTTGCCGCAACATACGATTCCGCGCTGGGACCCTCCCAGGCCCCGGCCTGCACCCCCGCCACCAGCGCGTTGAGTTCCTCGGCCACCTCGGTGTACTCGGTGCTCAATGAGGTCCACGCCCCAGCAGATGCCAGTAACGGGCCGGGTCCGGGACCGCTGGACAACGTCGCCGAGTGCACTTCAGGCGGAAACGCCATCCAGATCGGCGCGGTCATCCTCAGCCCCAAGCGCAGTAAGACGACGCCGCAGCAGCGTCGCCGACGGCATAACTGGCCCCGGATTCGCCAACCGCAATCCCAGAGCGGCCCAACTCCTCGACACCCTGGGCCGCGACAGCGGCATGCTCGCCGCCGGCAGCGCTGAAACCTGTTGCCGTCTGCAGCGACACCGGATCAACCGCCGGCGGTACCACGGCCATGATCAGTGGCGCCGCCGCGGCATGGGCGGCGGCTAAGCGTGCGGTCAACGCTTCTACCGCCGCATCGGCTGCCGTCAAACCTTCAGGAAGAACTCGCAATGTCATTTCGGCCTCCCGCGCGAACGTCACCAGTAGCGACACCACACATGCAGATCCGCCCGCGAACCCACACAGGTAGCCGAGCTGCGTCATCAACTCGGAATGCCGACGATACCAAGCAGACCGCGTGTCAGCAGTCTAGGCCGCGTGGAACCGCAGACACGGAGATATTTACATATATTGACCGTGTTTGCCGATCAGAATCGCCTGTACGCCCGCAACTGCAGATAATGCGGCGTTCGCCCACGTCTATCGTCCGGTGCGGCGCCTACGCTTTGAGGATGGGCACGAAGACCCCGAAGAATGTCGACTTCAAACGCTTGGCCGACGCATTGGACGGCTACCGGTTTGCTTACCTCGTCACGGTCGATGACGAATATCGGGTGCACACCGTGACCGTCGAACCCGAACTGCGCGAGGGCACCATGGACGTCGGGCTGATCGGCGGCCGAACCCGCAACAACCTCGAAAGCCGCAGCGCCGTCACACTGTTGTGGCCACCGAGCGAGCCGGGCGGCTATTCGCTCATCGTGGATGGCCGTGCCGAAGCAACCGATTCCGATGGCGAGACCGCTGCGCTTGTGGTGGTGCCCACCCGCGCGCTGTTGCACCGCAATGCAGATCCGGACACTCCCGGGTCCGCGAAAGGCTGCCTGCACGATTGTGTGGTTTTCTCCGAGCCATAGAAACCCTGAGACGAGCTAACCGGGCTCGTTTGTGATTCTGGCCACCGCATCTGCGGTGACCAGCAACGACTTGTGGCTTTGACCACCTCACGACGACCGCACACACCGTGATAGCTGGAGTTGATACGGGCGTAACCGCCGCCTATGGGTGCCGAAACAAGACAGCGCCACGATGGGGTCCGGTCGACGGCGGACAGGACGGTGCATGGAGACGGTCGCCACGGTGTGCGGTTACTGCGGCGTGGGCTGCGGTATGGACCTGCACGTGGCCGACGGGGTGGTGACGAAGGCGACCGGCCGCCTGGATCACCCCGCGAACCGGGGCCGGCTGTGCACCAAGGGCAACACCACCGCGGACATGCTGCGCGCGGGCGGGCGTCTGGATAAGGCCCTTCGCCGGCCACAACGCGGCGCCGAGGCCGAGCCGGTCGCCGTCGACACCGCCATCGCGGAGGTGGCCGCCCGGTTGTCGGCGATCCGCGACGAGCACGGGCCCGACGCGATCGCCCTGTACGTGTCGGGGCAGATGTCCATCGAGGCGCAGTATCTGGCCAACAAGCTGGCCAAGGGCTATCTGCGCACGCAGTGGATCGAGTCCAACTCGCGGCTGTGCATGGCCAGCGCCGGCACCGGCTACAAACAGTCGCTGGGGGCTGACGGTCCGCCCGGCAGCTATGACGACTTGGATACCGCGGACCTGTTCCTGGTGCTGGGTGCGAACATGGCCGACTGCCATCCGATCCTGTACCTGCGCATGATGGACCGCGTCCGCGACGGCGCCAAGCTGGTGGTCGTCGATCCCCGGCGTACCGCCACCGCGGCCAAGGCGAACTTCTATCTGCCGGTGCGGCCGGGCACCGACCTGGCGTTACTGAACGGGCTGCTGCGGCTGGTGCGCGACGCGGGCGGCGTGGACACCGATTTCGTGGCCGCCTACACCGAGGGCTGGGAGCCGCTGGACGCCCTGCTCGACGAGTATCCGGCCGACCTCGTCGCCGACATCACCGGCCTCGACGAGGCGGATCTGCGCGCCGTCGCGGAGTTGATCTGCGGCACCAAGAACTGGGTGAGCCTGTGGACGATGGGGCTGAACCAGTCCACCCACGGCACCTGGAACACCAACGCCTTATGCAATCTGCACCTGGCGACCGGAGCGATATGCCACCCGGGTGCGGGCCCGTTCTCGTTAACCGGTCAGCCCAACGCGATGGGCGGCCGGGAAATGGGATACATGGGCCCGGGCCTGCCCGGGCAGCGGTCGGCCCTGGATCCCGACGACCGGGCCTTCGTCGAGGCCCGTTGGGGGCTCGAGCCCGACACGATTCGCGCCGAAGGAGGTACCGGTACCGTCGACATGTACCGGCGGATGGCCGACGGCGAGATCCGGGCGGCGTGGATCATCTGCACCAATCCCGTTGCCTCGGTGGCGAATCGGGCATCAGTGATCGCCGGCCTGCAGCGGGCCGAGCTGGTGGTGGTACAGGAGGCGTTCGCAGGCGTCGAAACCTCTGAATACGCCGACGTGGTGCTGCCCGCCGCGCTGTGGGCCGAAGCCGACGGGGTGATGGTCAACAGCGAGCGCACCCTCACACATTGCGGAGCCGCGATGGCCCCGCCGGGCGACGCCGCCCCGGACTGGCAGCTGATTTGCCTGGTGGCGACCGCGATGGGCTACCCCGGTTTCGAATTCGACTCGGCCGCCGATGTTTTCGATGAACTGGCCGGCTTTCACAACCCTCGCACCGGCTGGGATCTGCGCGGTGTGGACTACGACCGGCTGCGCCGCGGGCCGGTGCAGTGGCCCGCTGCGCCCGGCTGCGACGACCGCAACCCGATCCGCTACCGCAACGACGGCGTCAGCCAGGATCTGCACACCGCCGACGACGGCACCGTCCCGGCGCTGGCCTTCCCGACCCCGAGCCGGCGCGCCCGGTTCCTGCCGCGGCCCCATCTCCCCGCGGCCGAGCTGCCCGACGATGGCTTCCCGATGGTGTTCACCACCGGCAGGCTGGCGCACCAATGGCACACCATGACCAAAACCGGGCGCGTCGCCAAGCTCAACAAACTCAACCCCGAACCGTTCCTGCAGCTGCACCCCGAGGACGCCGGACGGCTCGGAATACGCGACGGCGACCGGGTCGAGATCCGTTCCCGCCGTGGCCGAGCCGTGCTCCCGGCGGCGGTAGACGACGCCGTGCGTCCCGGCGTGTGCTTCGCCCCGATGCACTGGTCCGACGCGTTCGGAACAGACCTGGCAGTCAACGCGGTCACCAACGACGCGGTCGACGCCGACTCGCTGCAGCCCGAATTCAAGGTGTGCGCCGTGGCGGTTACGGCGATCGAGACCGAGGCGTCCCCAGTCCAACTCACCCCGGAGGTAGCGGTGGCGCCGATTGAGGCGCTCGCCGCCGCGCTGGGCCCGCTGCCCTCGCTTGCGACGCTGAGCGACGCCGAGCAGCTGTTCCTGTCCGGCTTGCTAGCCGGCGTCCGCGCGAATCCGCCCGCGGGCCTGCTCCCGACGCTGCCCGCGGTGACGCCGCTCACGCCCGGAAACCGGGCGTGGGTCGAGGGCGTGCTGGCCGGGATCTTCTGCCGCGCAGAGCAATCGACCGCCGCCGCGACGGCCGGTCCCCAGCCACCTGCCGGGGCACCGGCGACCACTGTGGTGTGGGCGTCGCAGACCGGCACCGCCGAGGAATACGCGCACACGTGCGTCGAACAGCTGAGCGGGGCAGGTATCGCGGCTCGGCTTCGCGGAGCCGAAGAAGTGTCGGTGACTGACCTGACCGGCACCGTACTGTTCGTCGTGGCCACCACCGGCGACGGGGACGCCCCCGACAACGGCATCGCGCTGTGGGACGCTTTGGCCGCCGCCGAGCCCGGCGACCTCGACAACCTCAGCTTCTCCGTTCTCGGTTTCGGTGACTTGTCATACGCCGATTTCTGCGGCTTCGCCCGCAAGCTCGATGCACGCCTGGAGTATCTGGGCGCGCACCGCATCGTCGACCGCGCCTCGTGCGAACCCGACTTCGAGGCCACCGCGCAAGCCTGGACCAACCGCGTCACCGCCGCACTGGGCGAACAGCCCTCCGGCGCGACGGTGCCGAAATCGACCGCGGCACAGTCTTATTCGCGGACCAATCCGCTTCGTACCACCATCGCCAGTAACGTCGCACTGTGCGGCGCCGGCTCTGAGAAGGACGTGCGCAACATCGCCATCCACCTGCCGGAGGGCACGCTCGAGTACGGCGCAGGCGACGCGCTGGGCGTGTGGCCGCACAACCAGCCCGACACCGTCGCCGAATTCCTCGAACTCACCAGCTTGGACGGCTCCGCCGAGATCGCCGTCGGCGACGACAAGATGCCCCTCACGGAGGCCCTCCGGCTACGACTGGACTTCACCCGAATCACCCCCGACCTGCTGCGGTTCGTCCACGAACGCCACCCGGGCGACGACTTGAAGGCGGTGATCGACGATCCCACCCGCTTCGCCCAGTGGACCTGGGGGCGCCAAGCCCTCGACCTGCTGGTCAGCCATCCGGTCAAAGCGGAGGTCGACGAGTGGCTCGACGTACTGCGGCCGTTGACCCCGAGGCTGTACTCGATATCGTCGAGTCCACTCGAGGACTCGACGCAAGTGCACCTAACCCCCGGCGTCGTCCGGTTCGAGTCGTCGGCCGGCGCCACCGACGGCGCCCTGCGACACGGCGTGTGCTCGGGATATTTGGCGCACCTGGAGCCCGGCGCCGAGGTGGACGTATTCATCCAGCGCACCAAGCATTTCCGACCGCCCCAGGACCCCGATGCGCGGGTGATCATGGTCGGCCCGGGGACCGGGATTGCGCCGTTCCGCGGGTTCCTGCATGACCGCGCCGCCCGCGGGCACACCGGCGACAACTGGCTGTTCTTCGGCGAGCGCCACGAAGCGACGGAGTTCTACTACCGCGACGAGCTGGACGCCTTCGCCCGGTCGGGGGTGCTGACCCGCCTCAACACCGCGTTCTCCCGCGACGGCGACGCCAAGCTCTACGTGCAGGACCGGATGCGGGAAAACGCCGCCGACCTGTGGAAGTGGATTGCAGACGGCGCCTATGTGTACGTGTGCGGCGAGGCTGCCCGGATGGCCCGCGACGTCGATGAGGCGCTGCGCGGCATCATCGCCCAGCACGGCGGACAGAGCCCGAAGAGCGCTGCGACGTACCTGCAGGCGATGTCAGCCGAGCGACGTTACGTGCGGGATGTCTATTGAGTACCGCCATCGGGCACGCCGCCACTACTCGCGCGCCGGTCTCGGCCGCCGTGGCCGGCCGGCGGCGACCGCTACGCGCCATCGTTCTCGCCGGCGGCGCGTCCAAGCGCCTGGGCGCCGACAAGCCGGAGCAGCGGGTCGGCGGCCGGCGGTTGCTGGACGTCGCGCTCGCCGCAGTAGCCGACGCGGAGGCCGTCGTGGTGGTGGGGCCGCCGCGCGACGTGCCCGACGAGATCACCGTCATATGTGAGGACCCGCCCGGATCGGGCCCCGTCGCCGCGCTCGCCGCGGGCTTCGCGGCGCTGCCCGACGGCCCGGCCGACATCGTGGTGCTCGCGGCTGATCTGCCGCGGATCACACCCGCGGCCGTGGCGGCGCTGGCAGCCGCCCGCGGCGACGCCCCGGTCGCTCTTGCGGTCGACGACGGTGGCCGCGTCCAGTACCTCGCCGCAGTCTGGGATTCTGCGGCGCTGGCCGCCGCGCTTGCCAGCGCCCCGTCACGGGTGCAGGACCTGCTCCCCGGCAACGCGGTGACCTCCGCAGTGGGCGACGTCGACGACGTCGACACCCCCGACCAGCTCGCCGCGGCGCGGGCCCGGGCAGACAGCGCCCCCGATGGTGCCCGGGCTACCGTTCAAGCCTCGGTAGCACCGGTCGACGTCGCCGCGCGCTGCCTGGACGCGGCGGTCGGCGGCGCGCTCGCCGAACCGCTCGCGGCGGCAGCGCCATTCCCGCCGTTCGACGTGTCCGCGATGGACGGCTGGGCCGTCGCGGGGCACAGCCCCTGGATACCGGAAGCGGGCGCCGTCCCCGCAGGGACCTGCGGTGGCGCGCTCACCCCTGGACACGCCCGCCGCATCGCCACCGGCGCCCCGCTGCCCGCGGGCGCCGAGCGGGTTATCCGCGACGAGGAGGTAGACGTCTCGCCTGACCTGTTGCGCGAAAAGGGTTTCCGCGATTTCGTCCGCGACGACACCCGGCGCCGAGGCAGCGAGTGGACGGCCGGCACGGTCCTCGCCGAGATCGGTACCCGGGTCGACGAAGCCGTCGCGTCGCTGGCCCGTTCCGCCGGCGTGCACAGGCTCGCGGTGCGCGGGCCGATTCGTGTCACACTGCACACCTCGGGTGACGAGATCGCCGCGGGCGGTGAGGTCGCAGACCCGAGGCGGCCGCTGCTGCCTGAGACGGCCGCGGGGCCCGTTACCGCCCGGCTGCGTGCTCTGGGCGCAACGGTCACCACCGGCGCGCACCTGCCGGACGCGCCGGGCGCGCTGGAGGCGGCGCTGGCCGGTGACGCAGATCTGGTGGTCGTCATCGGCGCCACCGGCCGAGGCGTCGCCGACCACCTGCGTGACGCTATCGCCCGCGCCGGCGGCATGGTCGTGGTCGACGGGGTGGCCGTGCGGCCCGGTGGGTCGGTGCTGGTCGCGATCCTGCCGGGTAATCAGGGCCGTCCGGGCGGGCGGGTGCTACTCGGTCTCGGCGGCAACCCCCTGGCCGCGGTCGCCGGTGTCGCGTTGCTCGGGCCGGCGGTCGTCGACGCCCTGACCGGGGCTGCTCCTTCCCCCGTCGACCTGTTCTCCGTGCGCGGCTTCCCGCCGACGAATCGATGGCGCGTCACCGCCGTCGAGCCCGACGGCGGTGGGCAGTGGGTGGCGCCCGGCCACGCCGCGACGTCGCATCTGGCCGCCCTCGTCGGGCGGCGTGGCCTCGCACTGATCCCGCCCGACACGGCCGACGGAGCCCTCGTCGAGCGCCTCACCTAGCCTTCCGCCCTCACGCGCCCACCCGGGACGAAGTGAGAAAGGCGTGACCGTGCGGCAACCGTATGCCACGCCGCCGCAATACCGGGCTCCTACCGTCAATCGACAAACCGGACGGGAGGAGCGAAAGGGTGCGCGTACGCACGGTCGTGGTCATCGGGCACGGCATGGTCGGACACCGATTCGTCGAGGCGCTGCGGACGCGGGACACCGACGGCGCCTGGCGGATCGTGGTCCTCGCCGAGGAGGCCGACGCCGCCTACGACCGCGTCGGCTTGTCGTCGTACGTGGGTGCCTGGGACCGCTCGCTGCTCGCGCTCACCGGCAACGACTACGCTGGCGATGCTCTGGTCGACCTGCGCCTGAGTACTACGGTCACGGGTATCGACCGGGATGCCAAGCGGGTGACCGTTGCCGACGGCTCGGCCGTCGACTATGACGCCCTGGTGTTGGCCACCGGCTCGTACCCGTTCGTTCCGCCGGTGCCGGGCAGTGACTCCGACGGCTGCTATGTGTATAGGACGCTGGACGATCTGGATGCGATCCGTGCGGATGCCGAAGCCGCGCTGGCCCGCGACCCCGAGGCCGTCGGCATCGTGGTCGGCGGCGGACTGCTCGGCCTGGAGGCCGCTAACGCGCTGCGACTCTTGGGGATGCGACCGCACATCGTCGAGTTCGCGCCGCGGCTGATGCCGCTACAGGTCGACGAGGCCGGCGGCGAGCACCTCATGCGCTTGGTGCGTGGACTCGGTATCGACGTCACCATCGGGGCTGCTACGTCCGCCATCGAACAGCTTGCCGATGCCGAGGGCGATGGCCTTCGGGTAACACTCAGCAACGACGAGGTGATCGAGGCGGCGCTGCTGGTGTTCTCGGCCGGGGTCCGCCCGCGCGACGAGCTCGCTCGCGAGGCCGGCCTCGACATCGGTGAGCGGGGCGGCGTGATGTGCGACCTGACCTGCGCTACCAGCGATCCCGCCGTCTATGCCATCGGGGAGGTCGCCGCGATCCAAGGCCGCTGCTACGGCCTGGTCGGTCCCGGCTACACCAGCGCCGAAGTGGTGGCCAGCCACCTCCTCGGCGGTGATGCCGAATTCCCGGGCGCCGACCTGTCGACCAAACTGAAGCTGCTCGGCGTCGACGTCGCCAGCTTCGGCGACGCGATGGCCACCACGCCGGGTGCGCTGGCGGTCGTAGTGTCCGATCCGATCGGTGGGACCTACTCCAAGCTGGTGCTCTCCGACGACGCCCAGACCCTGCTCGGCGGCATCATGGTCGGGGATGCATCCAGCTACGGCACACTGCGGCCGCTGGTCGGCTCGCGGCTGCCCGGCGACCCCGTCGCCCTGATCGCGCCTGCCGGCTCCGGCGACAGACCCCGGATTGGCGTGGCCGCGCTGCCCGACGACGCCCAGATCTGCTCCTGCAACGACGTTTCCAAGGGCGCGCTGCGCTCGGCCATCGCCGACGGTTCGCGCACCGTCGCAGACCTCAAAAGCTGCACCAAAGCCGGCACGTCGTGCGGCTCCTGCCTGCCCCTGCTGTCGCAGCTCCTGGCAGCCGAAGGCGTCGAAGTCTCAAAGGCATTGTGCGAGCACTTTTCCCAGTCGCGGGCCGAGTTGTTCGAAATCGTCCACGCGAGCGGTATCCGCACCTTCTCCGGCCTGATCGAGCGGTACGGCGCCGGCGCCGGCTGCGATATCTGCAAACCGGCGGTGGCCTCCATCCTCGCGTCCACCAGCTCCGACCACATCCTCGACGGAGAACAGGCCTCGCTGCAGGACACCAACGACCACTTCCTGGCCAACCTTCAGCGCAACGGCACCTACTCGGTGGTGCCGCGCGTGCCCGGCGGCGACATCACCGCCGAGCAATTGATCCTGATCGGCGAGATCGCCCGGGATTTCGGCCTCTACACCAAAATCACCGGCGGGCAGCGCATCGATATGTTCGGCGCCACCGTCGACCAGCTGCCGCAGATCTGGGCGAGGCTCGTCGAGGGCGGCATGGAGTCCGGTCATGCCTACGGCAAGGCGCTACGAACCGTCAAGAGCTGCGTCGGCACCGACTGGTGCCGCTACGGCCAGCAGGATTCCGTGCAGATGGCCATCGACCTGGAGCTGCGCTACCGAGGCCTGCGGGCGCCGCACAAGATCAAGATGGGCGTCTCGGGCTGCGCCCGCGAGTGCGCCGAAGCCCGCGCAAAAGACGTCGGCGTGATCGCCACCGAATCCGGCTGGAATCTGTACCTGGGCGGCAACGGCGGCATGACCCCCAAGCATGCCCAGCTGCTCGCCTCCGACCTCGACGACGAAACTCTGCTGCGCTACATCGACCGCTTCCTCATCTACTACATCCGCACCGCGGACCGGTTGCAACGGACCGCGCCGTGGATCGAGGGCCTGGACGGCGGCCTGGACCACTTGCGTGAGGTCATCATCGATGACTCACTGGGCCTGGCCGCGGATTTCGAGGCCGCGATCCAGCGACACGTAGCCGGCTACTCCTGCGAGTGGAAGGCCGTGCTCGACGACCCCGACAAACTGACCCGGTTCGTGTCGTTCGTCAACGCGCCCGACGCACCCGACCCCACCGTCGAGTTCACCCAGAAGAACGGCCGCAAAGTCCCCGTCCTGATCGGAACCCCCGCCGTCCCGTCCCGCCGAAATCCGTCAGGAGTTTCTCGATGACCGATGCATTCGACACACGCCGCTGGCGAGGCGACTGGACCGCCGCCTGCGCGCTGTCTAGCCTGCAGCCGCTACGCGGCGTGGCGGTGCTGCTGCCGAACGGCGCCCAGGTCGCCCTGTTTCTTTTGGCGGACAACAGCGTCCGGGCCATCGGCAACATCGACCCGATCGGCCGTGCCGCGGTGCTCTCGCGCGGCATCGTCGGCGACCGCGACGGCTGCCCCGTGGTGCAGTCGCCGCTGAAGAAGCAAGCGTTCAGCCTGCTCGACGGCCGATGCCTCGACGCCCAAGGCGTGTTCGTCCCGGTATACGACACCCGCATCACGGTGGACGGCGCCGTTTACGTCGCCAACTCCCCCGGCATCCGGTTCGGTCACCGCCGCGCGCGGCCGCCCGCCTGACCGACGGACATCGCCAGCGGCGGCCCGAATGGCCTGAAAGGTCAAGCGCACAACGTGCCGATCTCAGGCGTAGGCCGGAACTGCGGCACGCCGGCGGTCACCATGCTGACGCAAAAACTTTGTCAAAGTCGTTGTCAGGGACCGCGTCGCGGAGCCGGTGAGCTGCGACTCCTTGGCCTGCAACAGAACCGACCCGGCCACCCGCAGGGACGCGAAAGTGACGGCGTCGACGCCACCGAGTGCGACCTTTTCGACCGGAGCATCCAGCGCAGCCAGGTACAGGACTCAGCGGCAGGCGATTCTCCTCACGGCGGACGCATTGCGGCAGTGAAATCTTCGTAGCGCTTCGGCTATCCCTGGACAACCACTCGGCAATCGTCGTGTCGTCTGATGATGTGCAACAACAACGCCGAAAGGGCGAATGAATGTCGAGCATCTATATGCAGATCGGCGTCGCGGAGGCACTAGAGACGGTCGTCGAAGGCGTTTATGACCAAGCGCTCGCCGGGCACGTACTGGCCAACTCATCACCATGGCCGCGGCAGATTGGCGTGCGGCAGTCCCGGCATGTAATCGCTGCCGGCTGAGCAACTAGAGGTTAAGCACATGGATTTCGGAGTGTTACCGCCGGAGATCAACTCCGGGCGCATGTATGTCGGTCCGGGGTCAGGGCCGATGTTGGCGGCCGCGGCGGCCTGGGATGGGCTGGCCGCCGAGCTGCGGACAAACGCAGCCGCATATGGCTCCGAGGTCTCGGGTCTGACTGCGGGGTGGCAGGGTCCGTCGTCGGCGACAATGGCCGCCGCTGCTACCCCCTACACGGGGTGGATCAGCGCCACCGCTGACCAAGCTGAGCAGACGGCCGCTCAGGCTCGGGCGGCGGCGGCCGCCTATGAAAGCGCACTTGCTGCGATGGTGCCCCCGCCGGTGATCGCGGCCAACCGCAGCCTGTTGATGTCGCTGATCGCGACCAACATTCTGGGTCAAAACACCCCGGCGATCGCGGCGACCGAGGTCCACTACGCCGAAATGTGGGCCCAAGACGCCACCGGGATGTACGGCTACGCCGGCTCCGCGGCGGCCGCCACCCAGATGACGCCGTTCACCGCGCCGCCGCAGACCACTAACCAAAGCGGGGCGGCCGCTCAGTCAGCCGCAGTCGCCCAAGCCACCGGCACCTCGGCCGGCAGCAACGTGCAGTCGACGCTGTCACAGCTGGTCTCGGCGGTGCCGCAAGCGCTGCAAAGCCTAACATTGCCAGCCGCATCGACATCAACGGCGTCGGGACTGCAGTCGAGCCTGTCGAGCCTGGCCACACTGGTGACGAACCTCACCGGAGGTTACTCGCCGTTTACCCCCTTTGACGTGGCCGGCGCGCCTTACCTCTTAGGCATACAGAGCGTCCTCTTACCCCAAAACGCGCAAGGTGTAGCCACGGTGCTCGGCGGTGGGGCGATGAAGTCGTTGTTACCGGCTTCGTTGTTACCGCCGGCGGCTTCGGGGACCGGACCGCTGTACCCGGCGGGCTTAGGAGGGGGAGGGGTATCGGCGGGTATCGGCCGCGCGGGCTGGGTCGGAGGGCTGTCGGTGCCCAAGAGCTGGACCGCCGCCGCCCCGGCGATCAGGTCGGTCGCCGCGGTGTTGCCCGACGCCGACCCGGCGATCGCCGCAGACGGCCGGGGAGGCCTGTTCAACAACGCGGCGTTGTCGAGTCTGGCCGGACGCGCTATCGCCGGTACTGCCACACCCTCCATCGGTAGCACCGCTACCCGTGTTATCGGGGGCGCTGCCGCCCCAGGTGCCCCCACTACGGCCACCATCATCGTGATACCGCCGATGGAGACATGACTGTCGATATTACTGCGCACCAGCCACGCTTTTACCCGTTGGGAGAACATAGTCGATGACGATCTACGACCAGTCAAATGCGCACGACGTGCATCGCGGCACCCTCCGGGCGCACGAGATCGTTCGCAATGTGCTTGCCGCTGAGAGCTTTTGGGACGGTGACCAAATGGGCGCGAACCCATCGGAGAAGGAGGACAGATGTCTTTCGTGACAACGCAACCGGAAATGTTGGCGGCGGCAGCCGCCAATTTGCAAGGTATCGGCGCGACACTAAGTGCCCAGAACGCGACCGCGGCGACCCCGACGACGGGGGTGGTACCCGCGGCGGCAGATGAGGTGTCCGCGCTGACCGCGGCGCAGTTCGCCGCGCACGCCCAAATGTATCAGGCAGTCAGCGCCCAGGCCGCGGCGATTCACGAGATGTTTGTGAACACCCTGGGTACCAGCGCCGGGTCGTACGCGGCCACCGAGGCCGCCAACGCGGTGGCGACGAGTTAAGAGGTATGGCAATGGATTTCGGGGCGTTGCCACCGGAGATCACCTCCGGTCGAATGTATTCTGGCGCGGGATCGGGGTCGATGCTGGCCGCGGCGGTGGCCTGGGATGGGCTGGCCGCCGAGCTGCAATCCACGGCTACCTCCTACAGCTCGGTGATCTCGAGGCTAACCAGCGGGTCGTGGACGGGTCCATCATCGGCTTCCATGGCAGTCGCAGCCGCACCATATGTGGCGTGGATGTCGGACACGGCGGCACAGGCCAAGGAGGCGGCACTCCAGGCACGGGCGGCGGCAGCCGCGTATGAGACCGCGTTTGCCGCGACGGTGCCGCCACCGATGATCGCGGCCAACCGCAGCCAGCTGGCATCGCTGGTGGCGACGAACATTTTCGGGCAAAACACCGCCGCGATCACGGCCACCGAGGCTCAGTACGGCGAGATGTGGGCCCAAGACGCCGCCGCGATGTACGGCTACGCCGGCTCGTCGGCGGCCGCCACCCAGGTAACGCCGTTCACCGAGCCGCCGCAGACCACCAACGCGGCCGGGCTAGCCGCCCAAGGCGCGGCGGTCGCCCAGGCTGCCGGCAGCTCCACGGGCACCGGTGCGCAGTCGATACTGTCCGGGATCCCCCAATTGCTGCAAGAACTCGCATCGGCCAGCACGTCGTGGAACACAACGATCGGCGGACTCCTCAACAGCCTCACCGGGTCATCATCGGCGGCATCGGTCTATCAGTCCCTGTTCGCGATCGGCTCTGGGGCGAAGGCCGTCCTGCCGATTAATGACGCCATGATCTCCACCATCTTGGGCATGGTGGAGTTCCAGACGTTCTTCTACCCGCTCGGGTTGGGCGGGGCGCTGGGTGATTTGTTGCCGAAGCTGGGCGCCGGGATGGGTGAGGCCGGCGCGCTCGGCGCAGCGCGCCTGGGCGTGGCCGCATCGGCGAGTGTGGGCCGCGCGGGCTTGGTCGGCATGTTGTCGGTACCGCCCAGCTGGGCCGCGGCCACCCCCGCGATCAGAATGCTGGCCGGGGCCCTGGCGGACACCAATCTGACCGCCCCCCCGATGGTACTGGAAGCTGACCCGGGAGGGCTGTTTAGTCAGATAGGCCTGGCGAGCTTGGCCGGATGCGCGCTTGGCAGTAGCGCCTCCCGGGTGGCCGCGACCTCGTTCAAGGGAAGCGCCAAACCGGCGCGGCTTGAGCGCGTAGTCGCGGAGTTGGCGAAACAACCCGACAATCCGGCAGTGCAGCACTGGCATACCGACTCGGCCGGACTCGAGAGTCTGGTCGCCGAACTGTCGCAGAAACCGGGCATCCATGCGGTGCACCTGTCCTCGGGCACCCAGACCAGGCCCACGCCCAAGCCACAATTGTTTTAGCCACAATCCAATTCACGCTCCGAGCCCAGCCAGTTGAGGACTGGTAGCAGAGGACGCTGTCAGCTGTTGCCTGTCGGTCCGTCCCGTACTGCTGGGATCACTGCGGCGGCCGCGGGGATCGCCGCGCCGCAATCCGATGTTCGTCATGGGCCGACAGCCATCCCTCCAGACGTGATCGCGCTCATTCAAACCACCCAGTTCTGCTCATCGAGCGGATTCGCGCGCGTTGAAACGCTATTGGCGCGACCGGTTGATCACGATGCACTCGGTGGTCGCACTCGGGCGACGGCACACCAACCAACCTGGTGAGCGAGTCGACTGCGTATGCGATATGTGTGACCTGGATGCGTTACGGCACAGGGCCGCTGCGGTCGAAGCGCTCATGTGTCGCCTCGAGCGCGTGCGGTTGCCCGACCGGCCGCCGGAACGACTCGGGGGTTGGCGCGACCACAATCCCCTGCGGCACAAAATACGCCATGCATTATTAACACAATTAAGAGCATGTAAATACGTCCGCGAAAGGGTTTTCGTTGAAATCATCGCATAGTAGCGTCGGTATATAGGTGTCGGCGAAGGGAAACATCCCGAATGACAAGGCGTATGACTGACAAAGCATATGACAGTCGCATGGATCACATGCCGACTGGACGGGATCGGCACGTAAATGGTCAGCGGGGAAGACACAAGCGGAGGGAAGGAACCTTGAAAATCACGGCCCTAGCCTCGACGATAGTTGCGGGAGTCGCGCTAGTGGCCGGGACGGCAGCCGCTGCGTCAGCGCATGCCGACCCCGGTCCCGATATCGACGAAACAGGTTTCAACGAAGCAGGTTTCCTTGCCGCACTCAACAACGCTGGCATCATCTACCACAGCCCATCCCATGCCGTCGCAGCTGGCCAAGCGGTGTGCGGGCTGATGGACAATGGCTTGTCGGGCATCGAAGTCATCGACCACGTGAAGAAGGCCAATCCGGCATTCACGCTAGACGGCGCCGCCAAGTTCGCTGCGGTTGCAGCGAACGAGTTCTGCCCCCAGCGTATGCAACATGGGTAAAGGGGAGCAGGGGCTAAACGCGTCCAGCCATCTAGGCTCTTCAATTTTAAACGGGCGGTTGTGATTTCGCTCACATAGGGCGTGTCGCTGCATAAGGAGGCCCTTGGCCTTCCGAAGTCTGAAGGTAAACATTCAGCCCCGACGTTGACCTGTGGTTCGACTTGTGTGATTGCGCCCCGCGGCGCCCCCGCCGGAATGGTTGGATTCGGTGGTGGCGGTCGGGCCGCTGTCGCGCCGCGGTCAGGCCGGGGCTGGGTCGGGTGGCATCCAGGGTTGGCCGATGATGGCCTCGCGCAACGTGCCGAAAGTGTTGCGGCCGTGCTTGGCCGCGGTGGACAGGTAGCCGCGGATGCGGTAGCGGTCTTCGGTGCGTTTCTCGCTGGTGAGCCGCCCGGAGATGTTCTGCTGGATCTTGGCCGGCCGCAGGTCGCGTTCGGCCTGGTTGGAGGTGGGCGGCACACGCAGGTCGAAGGCGAAGCGCAGCGTGTCGGCCTCGCGGTCGCGCAGGGTTTCCAGCAGCAGCCGAGCCTTGCGTTCGCCCGGACGGTCGCCGCCGCTGGTTGTCTCCGAAAGCCCTACCAGCACTCCGTGTTTGAACTCGCCGACAAGGTTGTCACGCACGGCGGGGTCGATGCCGTCGGCACCGGCGGCGCGGGCGAGGTTGGCCTGGTGGATCAGCGAGCGCAGCGCCCGAGCGACCTGGGGCGGCCATTCCGCGTCGGGGTAGACCTCGCCGGCATCGCCCAGATCCCGCCCGAGGTGCTGACAGCACAGCTGATGGGTGTGATCGCCGAGCGCGGCAGAGTCGTAGTTCTGGTAGCGGTCGTGCACGAGCACCGCGCCGTCCAGCTCGGTGATCACGGACCTCTTGAACGTGTCCAGATCCCGGTCGCCGACCAGATAACTGGTGCACCACTCGGTGCAGGCGACCAGCAGATACTTCTCGGCCTTCTTCCGGCCGAGCTTGGGGGTCCTGGGTCCGACCCGCAGCGGGGTCTCGTCGCAGCACACCGCGTACGCCAGGGTGATCAGGGCGCGGATCCGTTTGTCCACCTCGGCCAGCAACGCGGAGGCGCGCGCGAGCATGCCGTGCACGAACCCCACCGAGGGGGCGGCGCCGGTCAGCGAGTCCAGCAGCTCCACCACCCGGTGCGCGGGGATGAACTGCACCACCATCAGATACACCGCGAGAGCCTGCAGGTTCGGCCCGTACCCGACCGGCCCGGACCGGGCACCGTCGGGGCGGGTCGCGGTGTGCACCCGGCCGCAGCCGCACATCACCCGATGCTGGTCGTACTGGGTGATCCGCACTTCGATCGCGGGGATCTCGTGCTGCTGGTAGCGGTCCACGATCCCCAGATCCGCCGCCCCGGCCAGCTCCGCGCCGCACCCGCACCGCCCCTGCGGGAACCGGTCCACTCGCTCAGCCGGGCCGTCGGTCCAGGCCAGATGCGTCCCCGGGGCTCCGGGCTGCTTGCCCCTCTTCCGCCCCGACCCGCTCCGACGCTTCGGCTTCACCGGCGCCACGCGGCCTGGGGCATCGTCCTGCGACGGCGGCATCGACGAGTTGCCGCTGTTGCGCGAGAGCAGATGCTCCAGTCTGGCCAGCCTCGCCGCGGATTCCTCGTTGGCCGCGGCCAGTTCGGCGATCCGCGCGTCCTGTTCGGCGATCCGCGCCGCCTGGCCAGCGACGAGCGCGATCAGCTCCTCACGCGACATCTCCTCGGGCGCGGCCACTCCGAGATCACACCAGCCCCACCACCAACATCACCGGCGACACGCCGAGACCACACCAGCCACACCAGCACCGACAGTCACCACTGTCGCAGCGGCGCGTTCACACCCCTGACGTCGACGCGGCTGCCAATCAGCCAGCGCATCGACCACTGCACGAGCTTCCCTGATAGCCACAAACACCGACCATAGCTACGACCCGTAACGGCCTCGGCGCCACCACCCAGGCGCAGATGCCGCGACCTCACCGCCTCCGCGAAACGGCTGAATGTTTACGTCTGAAGTTGCGAATTACTCAGGCGAAGGAAGGAAGCCAAGGGCCGTGATCGACGGTACGACATTGTTGTTTGGGCTGCCAGGTGTACAGGTTGAGCGTGTCGAGCGCTGGGCAGATGGGACGCGGGTGGTGCACGTGGTGACCGCGAGCGAGACCGCGGCGGCGTGCCCGTCGTGCGGGGTGGTGTCCACCTCGGTGAAGGAGCGGGTGAGCGCCTCGCCGCGTGACATCCCCTACGGCGAAGACCGAATCATGCTGCGCTGGAACAAGACCCGGTGGCGCTGCCGGGAAGACTATTGCGAGAAGTCCTCGTTCACCGAGGCCATCGCGCAGGTGCCGCCGCGGGCGCGCACCACCGGGCGGTTGCGCGCCGCGATCGGTAAGGCGATCGGGGATGCGGCCCGCTCGGTGGCCGAGGTCGCTTCCGCCCATCAGGTGTCGTGGCCGACCGCCCACCGCGCCTTCGTCGCCCACGCCGAGGCGCTGCTGGCCGAGCCCGAGCCGGTCCGGGTGCTCGGCATCGACGAAACACGGCGCGGAAAGCCCCGCTGGCAGCGGTGCGCCACCACGGGCCGCTGGGTGCGGGTCGACCCGTGGGACACCGGGTTCGTCGATGTGGCCGGCGATCAGGGCCTGCTGGGGCAGCGCGAGGGCCGCACCGGCGCCGCGGTGATCGACTGGCTGCGCGAACGCAGCGAGGAGTTCCGCGCCGGGATCGAGTTCGTGGCGATCGACCCGGCGGCGGTCTACGCGGCGGCGATCCGCACGCCGGGGTTGTTGCCCAATGCGACGCTGGTGGTCGACCATTTCCATTTGGTCAAGCTCGGCAACGACGCGCTGACCAAGGTGCGCCGCCGCGTCACCTGGGACCTACGCGATCGTCGCGGCCGCACACTCGACCCCGAATGGGCCAACCGGCGCCGCCTGCTGCGTGCCCGGGAACGCCTGTCGGACAAGAGCTTCGCCAAAATGTGGAACGCGATCCTCGCCGAGGACAACACCGGCCAGATCCTCTCAGCGTGGATCGCCAAAGAAGAACTACGCACCCTGCTATCGACCGTGCGCGTCGGCGGCGATCCGCACCTGACCCGGCACCGGCTGCACCGCTTCCTGTGTTGGTGCATCGACTCCCAAATCCCCGAACTGCTCACCCTGGCCACCACCGTCGACACCTGGTGGTCCGAAATCAACGCCTTCATCACCACCGGCATCACCAACGCGGCCACCGAGGGCTACAACCGGCTGGTCAAACAGGTCAAACGGGCCGCCTGCGGATTCCGCAACACAGAAAACTCGGCCCGCCGGATACGCTTCCACTGCACCCGCAGACAGCGGGCCGCAACCCAGACTTCATGCTGATTGCCCGGTCAAAATCGAAGAGCCGCCATCTATGCGCTTGTGCCCGATTGAGCCAGTGCCACGCTTCATTCTGCTCTTCGCTTAGTCGCTCTCGGCGGAGTTTCTAAACAGTTACGCGCTCACCTGTAAACGGTCTCGCACGATCTCATCCAATAGCGAGCGATCCGCATCCACGCCGTGCACTTGTCCACCAAAGGGCAAACCCGTGAAACGCACGTCCCAGTCGGGTCAGACAGCCGCCTGAGTCAGCGGTTGCGCATTGCGGCAAGCGCACACCATGGGTGCCGATCTCAGGCGTGGGCTGGGACGGGCAGCCCAGCGTGCCGGCGTCGCCGGCAGGCGAGCCGAAGCACCGCGGGATGCAGGCCGAGCGGCGCCCCCACCGCGTCGGCATCGGCGTCGTGCAGTTGTCCCTGAAACACGCCGTCGGCCAAAAGATATGACGCCACCGCCACCCGGCGGGCGCCCAAGCGGCGGGCCCGCGCCACGGCGTCGGGCACCGACGGGTACCCGGAGCCGTCGCGGCACGGCGCGGCGAAGGCGATCGAAACCCGCTCGCCGACCAGCGCAGACAGCATCGCGGCCGCGGCCCGCACCTCGCCTTGCGCGTGGGGGTCGCTGGTGCCGGCGGCGGCCAGGACCACGTGATCGTCGCGACGCCAGCCCGCCTCGAGCAGCCGGTCGAGCATCGCGCGGGCCAGCTCCGACGAAGGACCGAGCGCAGGCGTCACCGTGACTGCCGGATGCCCGGACGCCGCGACGTGCCGCGGCAAATCGCAGCGGACGTGGTAGCCGCTGGACAACAAGGCGGGCACGAGCACGATCGGCTCGTCGTGAAGGGTCCCGAGCAGGTCGGCGGGGGCAGGGTCGAGGACGTCGACGAACGCGACCCGCACCGTCTCGTTCAGGACGCCTGCCATGGCCGCCGCGAGGTCGCCGATCATCCTGACGCCCCGGGGGTTCCGCGTTCCGTGGGCCACGAGCAGCGTGGTCATCTCAGTTTCCCGATCCCAGGTCCTCGTCGGGCATGTATTCCACGGCGAGGCGGTATCCGCGCTTCACTGCCGTGGCGATGAGCTCCTTGGCGCCGAGCGCGGACCGCAGCCGGGCGACTGCGGCCTCGACTACGTGCGGGTCGTCACCGCCGAGCGCCTCGAGCAGCACATCCCGCGACACGACCGCGCCGGGCTCGCGCGCTAGCAGCTTGAGCAAGGTCAGCGAGTTGGGCGACAGGTCACGCACCTGGCCGTCGACGACGGCGCAGGTGGCGTGCACGCCGAGCGTGTGCCCCGCGACGGCGAGATCTGGTTGCCGGCGGGGAAGTTCGTCGGCGACGATGCGGGCCAGCGCCCCGAGCCGCATTCGGCCGGGCAGCACGGACGGCACCCTGACCTGCTCCAGCGGGCGCGCGGTCACTGGCCCGACGCAAAACGGTGTCACGGTCGTGGTCAGGGCACGTGCCACGGACTCGCTGAGCCGCAGCTCCTCGGCCCTCATCAAGAACGAAGCGACGGCCGGCGCGGACGTGAACGTGACAGCATCGACGCTGCCGAGTGCGACCTTCTCGACCAGATCATCCAGCGCGGCGAGGTCCGCGGGCGGCTCCCAGCGGTACACCGGCACCGCGACCACTGCGGCGCCCCGCTCGGAAAGTGTGTCGCGAAAGCCCGGCATGGGGTCCCAGGCGTCGACGGCGCCGTGTAGCTGCACTGCGACCCGCCTGCCGTCGAGATCGTCGGCGCTGAGATGCGCCAGCACCTCCTCCGACGACTCCGACACCGGCGACCACTCCTCTCGCAGACCGGCCGCGCGTAGGGCGCCGGCGGCCTTCGGCCCCCGCGAGATGATCCGGGCACCGCTCAAGGCGTCCAGCAGCGCCTCAGCGACGCCCCAGCCATGGGCCGCCTCGACCCAGCCGCGGAAACCGATGCCGGTGGTCGCGATGAGGACATCGGGCGGCGTCGCGATCACGTCGTCGGTGGCGGCGCGCAGACGGGTGTCGTCGACGAGCGGCACCATCTGGATGGCGGCGGCGGTCACGACGTTGGCACCGCGGCGACACAGCATGGTCGCGAACTCGCCCACCCGACGGGAGGCGGTGATGGCCACGGTGAAGCCCGTCAGCGAAGACGCTTCCGGGCTGGTCATACAGTCGCTTTCAGTCAGGAACCGAGGCTCCGGCAGCCGCCCGGTCGGGCGGCTGCCGGACCGGTCAATGGTAAGTGACCGCTCAGGCACGGGCCGGGGCCCGCACGGGCTGATCGGCAGCCGTTGCACCTTGGCGCAGCTGCACGTACACCCGCCAGGTGACCAGAGCTGCGATCACGTAGAACGCGCCGAAAGCCCAGAAGGCGACGGTGGCGCTGCCGTTGGCCAGATACGAGGCGCGGAGCACCAGATTGATCGCCACGCCGCCGAGGCAGCCGACCGCGCCGGCGATGCCGATCACTGCGCCAGACATCGAACGCGAGTAGTCGGCCCGGGTCTTCTCGTCGGCGTCCAGCGAGCGCGACGCGGCCTCGAAGATGCACGGAATCATCTTATATACCGCGCCGTTGCCGATGCCGCTGAGTAAGAACAGGACCACGAATCCGACCACATACAGGGTCATGGTCACCGCGGTGGTCTGACGGCCCGCGACCGTCGCGGTGACGCCGAGGATCCCAACGCCACCGATCATGCCCGCAAACGCCCATAACGTGACCGTTCCGCCGCCGATCCTGTCGGCGAACCGGCCGCCGTAGATCCGCGAAATCGAGCCCAGCAGCGGGCCGACAAACGCGATCTGCGCCGCGTGCAGCGACGCCTGCGCCGCACTCTGCCCGCCCGACGCGAACGAGATCTGCAGCACCTGGCCGAACGCGAACGAAAAGCCGATGAACGAACCGAAGGTGCCGATGTACAGCAGGCTGACCAGCCAGGTGTGGCGGTTGCGCAGCGCCGCCCGCATCGCGGCGGTGTCAACGGACACGATGTCGAGGTTGTCCATGAACCGGGCGGCGCCGATCGCGCCGATCACCAGCGCCACGAGGTAGAACGCGCACACCCAGTACGGCTGTCGGTTGCCCGCGATCGCGATCACGAAAAGGCCGACCAGCTGGACGGCGGGAACGCCGATGTTCCCGCCGCCCGCGTTCACGCCCAACGCCCAGCCCTTGAGGCGCTGCGGGAAGAACGCGTTGATGTTGGTCATGGACGACGCGAAGTTGCCGCCGCCTAGGCCGGTGAGCGCCGCGCACACCAGGTAAACCCACAGCGGCTGACCGGGATTCGCGACCACGACGATCGTCGCAACCACCGGCACGACGAGTACGCAGGCGGAGAAGATGGTCCAGTTGCGGCCGCCGAAACGCGCGGTGGCCATGGTGTAGGGCAACCGCAGTACCGAGCCGACCAGCGTCGCGGTCGCGGCGACCAGGAACTTATCCGCCGCGGTGAGACCGTACACGCTCTGCGGCATAAATAGGACCATCACCGACCACAGCGACCACACCGAAAAACCCACATGCTCCGCCACGACGGACCACAGCAGATTGCGCCGAGCGATCCTCTGTCCGCCCGCCGCCCATGCGGCCCGGTCCTCCGGGTTCCATCCTGTGATCGTGTGCGATCGCGCCACCGCGGTCTCCTCCTGGTTCGGCTGTCTCGCCTCTTGAAAGTAGGGACGCAATGTTGCTTCCCGGCTGCCCGCGGTGTCGCCCCCGTGAAATCACTCTCACGCCCGGGCGCGGCGCGTTGTGAGCGAGGCGTGCTGCTCGGTCCCGGATTGGCCGCAGCCATTTCATGTGTGGGCAAGCTAAGCCACCGGGACGGTTTCGCGCGCCGGGCGGCCGTGTGTGGCGGGGCGCACATATGCCAGCCACGTCAGGGCGACGCACAGCACATAGAAGCCGAGAAAAACCCAAAACGCCATCGTCGCCGATTTCGCCGCACCGGCGTAGGAGGCCCGAAGGACCAGGTTGATGCCGACGCCGCCGAGCGCTCCGACCGCGCCGGCGATGCCGATCAGTGCGCCCGACATGGTGCGTGCCCAGGCGGCTGCCTCGACCGAGGTCATATCGGTTAGCCGGATCGATTTGGCGGCGAAGATAACCGGGATCATCTTGTAGACCGAGCCGTTACCGATACCGGAGATGATGAACAACGCCACGAACCCGATGACGTAGGCGACCATGATGCCGCCGCTGGTTGCTCCTCGGGTGGTGCCGTCGTGGCGGGTGCCGGCGATTACCAGGATTCCGGCGAACACCGCCATGGCGACAAACGAGTACAAGGTGATTTTGCCACCCCCGAGCCGGTCGGCGAGCCAGCCGCCGATCGGCCGGCTGAGTGAGCCCAGCAGCGGGCCAATGAACGCGATCTGCGCCGCATGTAACGCGGCGCCGGCGGCGGTGGTGTCAGGGGCGGCGAGGAAATTGATCTGCAAGATCTGCCCGAACGCGAAGCTGTAGCCAATGAACGAACCGAAGGTGCCGATGTAGAGAAACGAGATCGCCCAAGAATCCGGGAAGCGTAGGACCTCCAGCATGGAGCGCGCGTTCGACTTCTGGTTGTCGAGGTTGTCCATGAACAGGGCTGCCCCAAGCGCCGCGACACCGACGAGCACCAGGTATACCGCGCACACCACACTCGGCGACCGGTTGCCCAGGGTGGCGATCACCAGCAGGCCGACCAGTTGGATCACCGGCACACCGATGTTTCCGCCTCCCGCGTTGAGGCCCAGCGCCCACCCTTTGTGCCGTTGCGGGTAAAACGCGTTGATGTTGGTCATCGAGGACGCGAAGTTGCCGCCACCGAAACCGGCGACGGCGGCGACGATCATGAACGTCGTGAATGAGGTGCCCGGATGCGCCATGAAGTACAGGGTCAGCAGCAGCGGGATCAGCAACACCAGGGCGCTGACGATGGTCCAGTTGCGCCCGCCGAACCGGGCCACCGCCGTGGTGTAGGGCAGCCGCAACACCGCGCCGACGAGCGTGGGCATGGCGACGAGCAAGAATTTGCCGGCGGCATCGATGTGGTAAACGGCGGTGGGCATGAACAGCACCATCACCGACCAGATAGACCACACCGAGAAGCCGATGTGCTCAACGAATATGGACCAGATGAGGTTGCGGCGGGCGATCTTCTTGCCGCCGGCCTGCCAGGCGGGGACGTCTTCGGGGTCCCAGTCAGCAATGTGATGCTGGCCCGGCCTGGTCCGGATTTTTGGAATCGTGTCGGTCGTGGCCACCGCGGGCTCCTTAGGGTCGAACACGTCAACCGTAGGAAGGCGGCGTTGCGGTGGCGTTGTCCGCGATGAATTCCAGGTGACGGTAACCGTGCGGTGTTACCGCCGTGTGTGCTCGGGAGGTGCAGCAGTTTCGACAAGAATGGTTCCGTCGTCGGCGGCGCTGACGGCGTAGGCGCACACCGCATCATCGCCGCCGACTTCGGTGCCGGTGATGAGGTCGTAGGTGTGGCCGTGCAGCGGGCACACCACGACCCGGCCGTCCATCAGTCCGTCGGCGAGGGGACCGCCCTTGTGCGGGCAGACCGCGGCGAGTGCTCGTAAGGACCCGTCGCGCAGGCGGTACACGGCGATCTCCGTCCCGTCGACCGCGAACGCGCGGCCCTCCCCGATGGGGATCTCGTCGAGGGTGCCGACGACGTGGGAGGTCATCGGACCGGCACCTTCGGCAAGACAGTTAGTGGTAGCGACGTGCGGAATTGGCCCGGCGTAACCGGGTTTGCGCCGTCCTTCCATGGATCGCGGTAGGAGTCGATCGCCCTCTGCATCTCGGTGTCCAATCGCTGGGCGATCCCGTCGCTGTCGTCGACGACGACCGCCCGGATTCTGTCGATGCCGAGCCGCGGCACCCACGCGTAGGTGCGTTCGAGCCAGTTGGCGTTCTCCCGGTAGTACTGCAGGAACCGCCCGGTCAGCGCGATCACCTCGTCTGGGCTGGCGACGGTGGCCAGCAGATCGCCCTTGCGCACGTGCGCGCCCGCGGCGCCACCGACATAGATCTCCCAGCGTCCCCCGTCTACGGCCACCACCCCGAGGTCCTTGCATAGCGCTTCGGCGCAGTTGCGGGGGCAGCCGGTGACGGCGAGTTTCATCTTTCCCGGTCCGGCGATGCCCTGAAACCGTTCCTCGATCGCGATGCCGAGCGCGGTGGAATCGCCGACGCCGAAGCGGCAGAAATCCGTTCCGACACAGGTCTTGACGGTTCGGAAACTTTTGCCGTAGGCGAATCCCGACGGCATGTCCAGGTCGGCCCACACCGCAGGCAGGTCTTCTTTCCGCAGGCCGAGCAGGTCGATGCGTTGGCCACCGGTGAGCTTGATCATCGGCACCGCGTACTTGTCGGCGACGTCGGCGATCTTGCGCAGCTGCGCCGAGTTCGTTACCCCACCCTTCATCTGCGGCACCACCGAGAAAGTGCCGTCGCGCTGGATGTTGGCGTGCACCCGGTCGTTGACGAAACGGGCGTCGCGCTCGTCGACGTACTCGTCGGCCCACATCATCTGCAGCAGCGATGCCAACCCCATCTTCGAGTGCGCGTCCTCGCGCCCGTCTGGTGCCAGCGCGGCGAACACCGAGGACACCGAGTGCAGTCCGAGGTCGCGGATCAGCCGCATCAGTTCCGGTTTGTCGTACGGGATCCCCGGCACGTACCAGTTCGCCGACGGGTCTTCCTCGGTCACACCGCCGGCCGCCCATTCGACGATCTGTGCCACGAGGCCCTTGCAGGAACCGCATCCCTTGCCGGCGCGGGTCGCAGTCATCACCCCGGCGACCGACTTCTCGCCACCGACCACGCAGGCGACCAAGGCGGACTTACTGACGCCGTTGCAGTTGCAGACTTGCGCGTCATCGGCCAGCTCAGCGGCGCCGACCGCGGCTTCGGGGGTGCCGATGTCGAACATCAGCGAGATGCGCTCCTCGGGCAGCGGCAGCCCGCGGTCGAAGGCCTGCATGAGGAACGCAACCTTGCGGACGTCGCCAACAAGGGTGGCGCCGACAAGTTTGCCGTCGCGGATCACGATGGTCTTGTAGATGCCGTGTTTGGGCTCGGAGAACTGGACGAATTCGTCGTCGTCGTGTTCGGGTGCTTTGAGTCCCATCGCGGCGACGTCGACGCCGGCGACCTTGAGTTTGGTCGCCATCCGGGATCCGTGATAGACGGCACGCTTGTCGGTTCCGGTCAGGTGGTCGGCCAGCACGACCGCTTGTTCCCACAGCGGCGCGACCAGCCCATAGACCTGGCCGCGGTGTTGCGCGCATTCGCCGACGACATAGATGTCGTCGTCATCGATCGAGCGCATGTGGTCGTCGACGACGATGGCCCGCTCCACGGTGAGGCCGGCGCGTTGGGCGAGTCCGACATTTGGCCGGATGCCGGCGGAGACGACGAGCATGTCGCAGTCGATTTCGGTGCCGTCGGAGAAGGCGATCCCGCACACCGAACCGTCGCGGCTGAGGGCCCGCGTCGTCCGCTTCTCGGTGTGAACTGTGATGCCGATGTTCTCCACTGACCGGCGCAGGATCGCGCCAGCAGCATCGTCGAGTTGCGCGTTCATCAGGGTGGGCGGGGAGTGCACGACATCGACCGTCAAGCCCCTGTTCTGCAGGCCGCGAGCAGCCTCCAGACCGAGCAGGCCACCCCCGATGACCACGGCCTTCGACTTACCTGCCGCGTAGTCAATCATCGCGGTGCAGTCGTCGAGGCTGCGGAACCCGAACACCCCCGACGTCAGCGTCGTGTTGTCGGCCCACATGCCGTCCATGGGCGGGAAGAAGGAGCGGCTTCCGGTGGCGATGATGAGCCGGTCGTAGCGCATCGACGTGCCGTCGTCGGCTTGCACGATGCGGGCGAACCGGTCGACCCGCACCACCCGGACGCCGGCGCGCAGATCGATGTCGTTGTCGGTGTACCAGTCGACCGGGTTGAGATAGATTTCGTCGGTGTCGTCGGCGCCGGCCAGCACGTTCGAGAGCAGGATGCGGTTGTAGTTGCCGTAGGGCTCATCACCGAACACGGTGATGTCAAACAGTTCTCGGCCGTTGCGGGTCAGGATTTCTTCAACAGCGCGCGCACCGGCCATGCCGTTGCCGATCACAACCAGCCGCGCTTTCGCGGCCGGCTGCCGGCCGTCATGGTTGGCGGAGGGTTGCAGGAGGGTGGTCATCTCGAATGTCCTTCCGTTCGCAGCAGTCTCAGATTTCGACCAGGCCGAGGTCGACGATCACCGTGCCGCTGGCCCCTTCAGGGGCAGCGATGAAGACTTCGATGACGGTGTCGGCCAGCAGATCCTCGACCACCCGCAACGCCACATGGGTGGCGCCTTTGGCGGCGATCGGGAAGTAGCGCATCGGTTTGCCGTCGCGGACCAGGATCACACTGATCATCTCGTCGGTGCTGTTTCCGCCGCGGAAGTACACCGGCTGCGCGGTCGCGCCCGGCGGCACCACATAGCTCAGCGAGCCGTCCAACAGAAACGGATCGTGCAAGCCCTTCCCTTCGAACTCGAAGATCCCTTGCAGGAATCGGGGGGTGCTGCTGTCAGGCATCGGCTGTCCCACTTTCGTAATAGGGGTCGGGGTCGGTGACGTCGGCGCGATCAAGGGCGACCGCGCACACCTTGAACTCGGGCATCCGCGAGTACGGGTCCAGGGCCGGGTTGGTGAGAATGTTGGCGTTGCCCTCGCCGCCCCAGTGGAACGGCGCGAATACGGTGTCCGACCGGATGCCGGACACGATGCGGGCCGTCATCACCGCGCTACCGCGCCGGGTCCGCAGCCGCACCAGGTCGCCGGCCTTGACGTCTATCCGTCGAGCCAGCGTGTCGTGCATTTCGACCACCGCTTCGGGTTCGGCCTCGGCCAGCGAAGCGACCCGCCGGGTCTGGGCACCGGACTGGTACTGGCGCAGCAACCGGCCCGTCGTCAGGTAGTACGGGTAGTCGGCGTCGGGCAGCTCGGCCGCCCCGATCTGCTCGACTGGATGGAACTGGGCCCGCCGGCCCCTGGTCGGGAAGTCCTCGGTGAACAACCGCGGTGTGCCGGGATGCAGGGGGGACGGGCAGGGCCAAAACACGCCCTGCTCGGTTCTGATGCGCCCATAGCTGATCCCCGCATAGTCGGCCTTGCCGCCCGCGCTGGCGCGACGCAGCTCGTCGAACACCTCTTCGGGAACGTCGGAAAACCCGGTCCTGCCCAGCCGCTCGGCGAGTGCCCGCATCACCTGCAGGTCGGTCCGGACCCCCGCCGGCGGGGGAAGCGCGGCCTCGCGCAGGATGACCCGGCCCTCGAGGTTGGTCATGGTGCCGGTCTCCTCGGCCCACTGCGCGCTTGGCAACACCACATCGGCCAACTCGGCAGTCTCCGAGAGGAAGAAGTCCGATACCGCCAGGAAATCCAGCGCCTGGATCCGCTCGGTGACGTGCGCCGAACGGGGGGCCGACACCACGATGTTCGAGGCCATCACCCACAGGGCGCGCACCCCGCCGTCGGTACCGAGTCGGTCGAGCATCTCGTAGGCGGACAGACCGGGCTGCGGCAGGTCGTCGGGATCGATGCCCCAGATTCGGGCGACGTAGGCGCGGGCAACCGGGTCATCCAGGCGTCGGTAGCCCGGCAGCTGGTCGGCCTTCTGCCCGTGTTCGCGACCGCCCTGCCCGTTGCCCTGTCCGGTCACCGTGCCGTAGCCGGAAAAACGGCGCCCGGGTAGCCCAAGGGCCAGAGCGAGATTGATGAATGCGATGACGGTGTCCGAGCCGGACCGGTGTTGCTCGGCGCCTCGCGCGGTGAGGATGATCGCGTGCTCGGCGTCGGCCAGTATTCGCACCGAGTCGTAAAGATCCTTCTCGGGGACGCCGGTGATTCGTTCGACCCGGTCCGGCCAGTACAGCCGCACCACACGGCGGACCGCATCGAAACCGGTTGTGCGGTCGGCGATATAGCTTTCATCGATCAACTTTTCGCGGATCGCGATATGCAGCATGCCGTTGGCCAGGGCCAGGTCGGTGCCCGGGACGGGCTGCAGGTGTAGCGCAGCGACACGCGCTGTGCCGGTGGCACGGGGGTCGATCACGATGTGGCGGGCGCCGCGGGCACGGCCGGCGTCGAGGAACTGCATCGCCGGTGGCATCGTGTCCGCCGGATTCGACCCCACCAGCAGCACCGCGTCGGCTTCGGCGAGATCTGCCAGCGGGAACGGCATCCCGCGGTCGATGCCGAAAGCGCGTGTGGCTGCGTTGGCGGCCGAAGACATGCAGAACCGGCCGTTGTAGTCGATCGCCGACGTACCCAAGGCCACCCGCGCGAACTTGCCGAACTGGTAAGCCTTCTCGTTGGTCAATCCGCCACCGCCGAAACACCCGACACTGTCGCGACCGTAAGTGTCCCGCGACCGGTTGAATGCCTCGACGATGCGGTCCAACGCGTCGTCCCAATCCGCCGGCCGCAACGGTTCACCGCGCGAATCACGCACCAACGGCTGAGTCAGGCGGGCTGGATGATCCAATAACTCCGCCGCGGTCCAACCCTTCGCGCACAACCCGCCCAGATTGGTCGGAAAATCCTCCTGCGCCGCCAAAGTTACTGGCGCGGTGGTGGCGTCGAGTGTGATGCCACACTGCAGCGAACAATATGGACAGTGCGTCTTAGTCGGCCCCGACACCGGCGTCACCACACCAATCTCCCGCACAGTGCTCTTGGGCCATGGCAGACGTCTCCGAAGTTCGAACGCGGGTGTATAGAAGCAAAGCTAGATCTGCGGCGTTTCCGCCGTGTTGCCTACACGAGTCGGAGATAAATCCAGCCGTTTGATCAGCCGCTATGCGACCCGTGCTCTATGCCACCGGACCGGGCACAACATCGACATCCATGCCTACCCGGTTAACGTGATGGTTCACGTCGGTCTCGCCGGTGAGGTGAGCAATTTTTATCGTGTCGATCACATTGCCGGAACGTTATCCGAACAATGCCGGTTCATGGTGGGACAACGCACCGCGACGGCTCAGACATACCGGACGCAGGGCGGCCAGAATACGAATAACCAACCGCCGCAGCAACATTCGCCGAGACAACGGGGTCCACAATCCTAGACAACGTATTCCTGACGGAGAAGGCAGGGGGCTTTGTTTGCAAGCCGGAGTTGCTGGCGGCGCCACTGATGAGATGTTCGTGACCGGTATGGGGTCAGTTCCGGTTCGTATGCGGCCCAACACGAATGCGCTCACGCCTCATGGCGAGAGAGCTGGCGCACCCGCGGCCGCTGCTGGGTTATCGAGTTGTCGGCCGTGACGAAGGTCGATCCCGCCGGCGTTGACGTCCTGGTGTTGGCCGCCGCAGCAGGCAGGCGAAGCGGACATCGCATTTTGCCTTGCCGGAGTCCGAGGGACGACCAGTTGAGACCGCACTGGTAACCGTTTCACCTAAAAGGATCTGTTCGCAATCTTCCATTCCGTCGAGGATGCTGACACGGTCCGCCGTGCCTGACGAGTCCTCAGATCTGACAGCAACGGTTCTCCTCACGGCGGACGCATCGCGGTGGTGAAGTCTTCGTAGCGACTCGGCTACCCCAGCACAACCACCCTGCAACCGCCGTGTCGTCTGCTAATGGGCATCACAACGCCAAAAGGATGACGAATGCCCAGCATCTATGCGCAGATCGGCGGTGCAGAGGCACTAGAGACGGTCGTCGAGGACTTTTATGACCGGGTACTCGCCGATGACGAATTGGCCAGCTTCTTCACCGGCACGAACATGGCGCGCCTCAAAGGTAAACAAGTGGAGTTTTTCGCCGCCGCCCTTGGCGGCCCCGAACCCTACACCGGAGCGTCGATGAGCCAGGTCCACCAGGGCCGCGGAATCACCATGCATCACTTCAACCTGGTCGCCGGACATCTCAGCGACAGCCTGAGCGCGGCCGGCGTTCCGGGTGACACCGTCGAACAGATTATTGGTGCGATCGCTCCGCTGGCCTCCGATATCGCCAGCGTGCACGCCTGACTGCCCAGGCGCTCACCACCGACTGCGCGATTCGACCCAGGCCGCGGGCTGTTCCTGACCACCGAGGCCATTGTTGCCGACAAGCCGGAGAAGGCGGCCGCTCCCGCGGCCGACCCGACCGGCGGCATGGGCGGCAAGGACTTCTAGGTTCGGCTACGAAAGCCCGGTCCCCATCTGGCGACCGGGCTTTCGTTTCGCGTCTAGCGCCGTGGACCCGCCGCTCTACGGCTCGGAGAACACCACGCAGTCGTGCAGGCAGCCTTTCGCGCTCGCGGGCGAGTCCGCGTTCCGATGCAGCAGCGCGCGGCTCGGCACGACCTCGAGCGCAGTGGTGTCATCACCGGAGTCCGTCACCTCGGCCCGTCCGTCGACGATGAGCGAGTAGCCGCCCGGCTCGCGCGGTGGCCACAACAGGGTGACGTCGTTACGATCGGCAAGGTTATTGCGGGTACGCCCCCTGATGAGCCCGACGTCCATTTTGCCGTCGCGCAGCACCGGTTCGACCGTCACCGTATGCACGCGATAGCCGTCATCGACGGTGATGAGATAGGCAAACCGGTAATCGCCCAAGGCAGCGGCCAGGCGTTTGAGATCCACTTTCTTCGCGCTCTTCGCGCCCATGTTGCAACCCTAGCTGTAGCTAGCGATCCTCGGTCGCTAGAACTTCGACAGTGCCTTGAGTTTTCCGCTGTTTCGGGTAGTAGGGCGAGCCTGGTCGATGGTGTCTGTGAGGTGAATGTCGATGGTGTGCAAGGCCTTTCGTAGCAATAGCGCGGCGAGGAGGGGGCGCAGCAGCCGGTCGTGCAGTTTGGTCTAGAAGATCGCGAACCGGAGTGCATCGCCGGTGAGCCGGTAGCGATTCTTAGCGGAGATGCGGGTGACGAGCCCGCTGATACGCAACCGGGCCAGATCGTAGCTGGGATGCGCGTGCCGAGTCTCGCCCGGGGGATATGCGATGGACAGCGTGAGTGTTGACTGTCCTGCCCGGATTTAGGTTGCGGTCGCGCACCGAGCGACCGTGATATCACGCGGGTGACCGACACTATCGGCGTGATCAAAAAGCGCCAGCCACACGTCGAAGTGTGCGTCTGCCGTGGAGTCCTCAAACCAGAGAAGGCCGAGAGACTGCGAGATGCCGGTGACCTTCCACAGTGTGGTGCCTGCCGACCCACACGGAAGCACTGTCGGTTGAAGTGAGCCTGTGCCGGCGGCGCCAGGGGCTACCCTCGCGGCCAATAAGCGCGGTAGGTGCGCCTGGCCTGCCACCGCGTGATAACGCCAGGCATCGCGGTATCGCTCCGAACTGCGGTCCGGCACCGCTTCGGCGTCAGCCAGGGGAAGGTTATGGGATGTCGATGACGGCGCGTCGAGGTGTGCGAGGGCCTTCGCGCCGCGCGAGAGCGGAGGCACGCACCGCCAGTCGGCTTCTGGCCACGGTGGTTTCGGTGGCCGGTCTTGTGGTTGCGGCGTGCGGTGCCCAAACCTCCGGCAGTGACCACCAGACCCGCCACCCCAGTGGCGCGGCGATCCTCAATACGACGACCGTCGGAGAGCTCGTGGCAGCCTTCACCGATGCGGGGCTCGCGGTGCCGAACGCCCACGATGTCGGGCCGCAGAAATGTCCGCAGATCGGCTGTATTGACGCCGTGGACACCGACACCGTCGATCGCCCAACTCGCCATGGGCGTGTCCGCGATGTATTGAGCAAGTTCTGAGAGGCGGCGAGACGAGTCTGTCCTACCACGTGGCGCGACTGCGGCACGGTCGAGGCCGAGGGTTGATATCGCGATCAGGACAGCCGCTGCAACTTGACGCGACCAGTCGGTGCGCCATTCCCAGCGCCCGGTCCGGATTCGACGGAACTGGTTCGACAGTGCGCTTGGCATAGCCACTGATCAACTCTTTCGCAAAGTCGATGGCACGGTCGTTGGTGGCCTGACGGGCGTCGACGAAGTGATCGTGCGCCACGTCGGCAGGCAGGGCTTCATAAAGCGCGTCCCCAACCTGGTGGATGATGTTCGCAGCAACAGCCTCTAACTGGCGATCACCGTCAGTCATTCGGGCGCCGTTCAGCTCATTCATCTTGTCTCCCTTCTGATCTACCGTTACCGGAGAGCTCATAGGCACTAGCGAGGCTGGCTGACGTTCGATCGACTGTCCAAAGACCGCATTCAGTACAGATGCCCGTATTGAAAGATCATCTCTCGCAGTCGTGAACATCTCGCCCAACTCCTGTCTTGTTGGTACCGCCACCGGAGCGGCGTTGAGTGTCCTCGACGAGGTTCGTCGAGGACTGCGGGGTCTATCGCTGATTTGGTGTAAGTGGTTCTGACCGCCCCGGCGTGGGGCAGAAGGAATCGCTGTGATGACGAACACACTCAAGGGCGTGGATGCCCAGGTGAAGGAGTCGCCGGCCCAGGCTGGCGAGAACGTGGATGAGGCGGCCGTTGCGGCCCGTGAGCTGTCCGGGGCCGAGCGGGTGCTGGTGGGCGATCTGGTACGCCAGGCGCGCGCCGAGGGGGTCGCGCTGACCGGTCCGGCGGGGCTGCTCAAAGCGCTGACCAAGACGGTGCTGGAAGCGGCACTCGAAGAGGAGATGACCGAGCATCTCGGTTACGACAAGCACGCCGCGGCCGGCCGCGGAAGTGGCAACTCGCGCAACGGCTCTCGCACCAAGAAGGTGATCACCGATGCGTGCGGGCAAGTCGAGATCGAGGTGCCCCGCGACCGCAACGGGACCTTCGAGCCGGTAGTGGTCGGCAAGGGTAAACGTCGGGTCTCCGACGTGGATCGGGTGGTGCTGTCGCTGTACGCCAAAGGCCTTACCACAGGCGAGATTTCGGCTCACTTCGCCGACGTTTACGGGGCCTCGGTGTCCAAGGACACCGTCTCACGGATCACCGACCGGGTGATCGAGGAGATGCAGACGTGGTGGTCACGGCCGCTGGAGAAGGTGTACGCCGCGGTGTTCATCGATGCGATCATGGTCAAGATCCGCGACGGCCAGGTCCGCAACCGGCCGGTCTACGCCGCGATCGGTGTGGACCTCGACGGCAACAAGGACATCCTGGGGATGTGGGCCGGCGACGGCGACGGGGAGTCAGCCAAGTTTTGGCTGGCGGTGCTGACCGACCTGAAGAATCGCGGTGTCAAGGACATCTTCTTTTTGGTCTGCGACGGGCTAAAAGGGTTGCCCGACAGCGTGTCTGCGGCGTTCCCGCTGGCCACGGTGCAGACCTGCATCATTCACCTGATCCGCAACACCTTCCGGTACGCCTCGCGCAAGTACTGGGACAAGATCAGCGTCGACCTCAAGCCGATCTACACCGCGGCCAACGCGACCGAGGCCCGGATGCGTTACGAGGAGTTCGCCGAGAAGTGGGGCAAGCCCTACCCGGCGATCAAGCGGCTGTGGGACAACGCGTGGGACGAGTTCATCCCTTTCCTGGACTACGACGTCGAGATCCGTCGAGTGTTGTGCTCTACCAACGCAATTGAGAGCCTCAACGCGCGCTACCGACGGGCGGTGCGAGCACGTGGACACTTCCCAAACGAGCAGGCGGCACTCAAGGCGCTCTACCTGGTGACCCGGTCACTGGATCCCAAGGGTACCGGGCAGACGAAGTGGGCCGTACGCTGGAAACCAGCGCTCAACGCCCTGGCGATCACGTTCGCCGATCGCATGCCAGCTGCAGAAGAACGCTGACCGAGAAAATCCGAGAAATGCCACTTACACCGAATATCGGACAGTCCCGGACTGCGATGCCAAGTGGCCTATGTAGTCGATCCTTGAGGCCTGTTCAGGCGGTTTCAAGAGGACCTTGCGGTGGCTCGGGGCCTGTCAAGGATCGTGTAGCAGGCGCGGCAGGATTGCTTGTTGCTTGTTGCCCGCGGCGGGTTGGGATCTGGTCGGGTAATTGCGTCAGGCCCGTAGCGCTGAGGTTGATGGTCATGCCCGGTTGGGACGTGTGCGTAGTCGATTGACGGCATATTTCGTGCAGGTGATACTGGCAGTGTGCTGGGCGGCTTTCTTGACCAGGTGGTAAGTGCTTCGGTGATTCGCCGTGCGTCGGGTCGGACGCGGTCCGCCGCCGCACCTCGGTTGGCTGGCGCGGTCGACGGCAGTGATTTCGCGTGGCCCCTGGCTGGCTGTGATGGTGAGTGGCGATGACGTTTTTTTCGGGGTCTGTCGAGGCGGTTATCGAGGCTGCACGGCAGCTCCTGGGTAGTGGTGAGGGCCCGGTGGATTGGCCTGCGGTCGGTGGTGGTCAGCCGTTGGTTGTTCCTGACGGTTGGGAGGGGCCCGCTGCCGAGGTTGTGGCGGTGCCGGCTGGGCGTCTGGCGGGGCAGCGTTCGGATCTTGATCTGGCCCGTAGTGGCGCGGCGGGGGCTGTCGCTGCCGCGGGGGCGATCTCACGGGAAGCGCATAGTGCTCTTGATGCGCTCGAGGCTGCGTGGGCTCAGGACAAGTCTGCTTTTGCTGAGCAGTCGGGTTCCGTCGCTGGTAAGGGTTCGTTACTCCAGGCTGGAATCGCCCGGATCGATGAGGCGCGCGCGATTGTCCGAGAGGCTGCGGAGCGGTTTAGCGATGCGGGGCAGCAGCTTCGGCGTTTTGCGAGTGGTGACCACTGATCCGATGAGGCAGTCTCGGATCGTTGATCATCGCGGGGCCGTGTAGCCCCTCCCCTACCGCCAGTAAGTGGGAAGTTGCTGGACGGTGTCGCGATAGTTGGGTTCTAGTGTCATGAGGTCGAGTTGGTAGTCGCGGCGGCGTGTGTCGGTCCAGTTGCCGACGCGGTCGATGAGCCAGTCGTACCAGTCGACGTCGAGGCCGCCGGCGGCCAGGCCGGCGCGGTAGGACGCCGTGGCGAGGTCTTGGTCGATGCTGGTGTTGACGATGTGGGCGGCGATGGTGATGCCGGTTTGAGCGCGGAGTTGCTGTTCGGTGTGTTCGATGTCGGTGAAGCATTGTTTGATGGCGTCGAACCATGCTTCCAGCGATTGTCGCCAGCCCACGCCCTGGTCAGGTTCCCAATCGGCGGGTGGGGTGGCCGCTAGGTCTTGAATGGCGTTGGCGTGGGCTTGGCGGTGTTCGTCGGGAAGGCTGTCGTTGGGACGGCTGCCGCCGGGGGGGTTTGCGGTCTTGGTGAGTTCGTCGCGCCAGGTGCCGGTCAGTGTTCCGTCGCGGGCGCTGAGGAGATGTAGGCGTAGGAGGGTGAGTTTTGTGCTGTGGTAATGGAATTCGGTGATCGATGCCTCGGTGTGGGTGAGGTGGCCGGCGAGGTCGCTGCTCCAGGTAGGTGGGGCTTGCTCGTCGTTGCTGGTCATCGCAGGTTGAGGCCTTCGATGGCGGTGAGGTTGTAGGGCGGCAGGATTGCGTGGGTGCGGCGGATGGCGGTGATGATGCGGGCGAAGGTGGTGGCGTGGTCGCCTCGGCGTTTGGGCGTGCTTGTGTCGAATTGGGTGTCGGCTTCGGTGAGGCCGAGTGTGGCGGGGGCGAGTGTTCCGCGTTCGCCTGCGGCGCTGATGAATTCGATGCGGTAGCGGCCTTTGTGGTCCCAGCGCACGTGCTGGCCGTCGGACTGGGTGGGTGTGCCGTTCCACCGTTGCGGGCAGTAGACGAGGAGTTTCTCCCCGGTGCGCTGATGGACGAATTCGGCGCCATCGGTATCGAGTGTGCTCACCGGCAGAGGGTAGTCGATGTCGTCGATGTTGTTGTTGAAGATGACGTCCCTGCTGGAGGTGATGGTTTCGGATTCAAACCATGTGCTGGCGGCCAGGCGGGCGGTGCGCCAGAGTTGCTCGATTTGTGAGCGCGATACGTTGTGTTCGAGGGTGAACCATCGGATTGCTTTGGCGTATGACTTGAGTTCGGTTGGTCTGTGACCAAGTTGGCTGGCGGCGTAGTGGTCGCTGAATCCGTGGCGGCGCATCGCCAAGTAGGCCAGGCCGAGGATCTCGCGTTCGACTAGTTCGGCTTCTTCGCGCCGTCGCTGGGCGTCGGCTGCGGCCGCGTGGACCGCGTTCACCGCGCCGCGCAGGTTGTCAGGGATCGCGGCGTCTGGGGCGGCGGGCATAGTTCTTGACGTTAAGCGCGTGATGGGGGGTTTTCCACAGGAGCTCGGCCGGGCGGGGGCTGGTTGTCCAACGGGGGCCGGCCGCGGTCTGTGTCATCGGAGCCGGCTTCGACGTCATGCCCGGCGTTGGGGGCTGTGGCTCTGTTTTAGTGTTTCACGCGGACTTCGACTTGCAGGCCCGCAAGAGTGGCCATATTCAGTAAGGCGTCGACGGTGAAGCGCTTTGTCTGACCGCTAACCAGGTGTGAAATCCGAGGTTGTTTGACGCCAAGACGCAGGGCTGCTTCGGCTTGGGTCCAGCCGTTGTTGACGATTTGCTGATTGATCGCCTCGGCGAGCTGGGCCCTGACGTCATCGCAGAGGGCGTGAATGTGGCCTGGCATCCGGCTTCCCGTGTCGTTTGACATCCTCCACCGCTTGAAAGCGGTGGATTCCCTTGGCCGTTAGGCGGCGTTGGGTGGTTTGCGGTTCATCGCAGATGCCGCCGGCCCAGGGGCCGGACCCGTGAGGGGGTCGGTCTTACTCTTGCTCCCCGCCTGGCTGACGGCTACGCCGCCCGGTGAGAAACCGGATGTCCCAGCCAGTTGTTCGGTTCGCTCCGCTGCCCAGCGTGTGAGGGCTTCCTCACGCACGTTCACCGCGGCGTTGGTGTCAGCGTTGCCGGTCCAGGCACACACCTTGCAGGAGAAGACTGCTTGGCTTTCGCGGTTCTCCCGTGCTGTGTGCCCACACTTGTGGCACCGCTGACTGGTGTAGGCGGGCGGCACCTCAACGAAAGCCACCCCCGCCAGATCGGCTTTGTACTCGATGCACTTGGCGAGCCGGCCAAGCGCGGCGCGCGCCAGCACCCGGTTGAGGCCGCGTTTGGCCGCGGCCCCTTTGCCTTTACCCCGCCGGGTCATCCGATCCAGCGACAGCTTCTCGATCCCGATGAAATCATGCCCACGCACCAGGCCGGTGCTGAGCTGGTGCGCGAATTCCTCACGCACCAGCGCCTGTTTAGCGGCCAGGCCCGCGGCGGCGGCCTTGTGCGCCTGGTAGCGTTTCGACTCCCAAAACCGGCGCCCCTGCACCGCGGCGACCTGCTTAGACTTGGCCATCCGCCGCTGATGAAACTTCCGCCGCTTCTCGAGGGCGGCGGTGTCGGGTGCGTCGTAGAACCGGCCGCGGTCATCGGCGGCGGTGTGCACCACACCGCGGTCGATCCCGATCACCTCACCCGTGCGAGCCTTGCCGGTGACCGGTAGCGGCTCGTTGACGAGCACCAACTCGCGGCGTGTCCAGTTCACCCGCACTGACGTGTAGTCCCGGATTGGTTGCGACAGCCGCACATGCAGTGTGACTTTCCAGGCCGGCTTGTGCGGCTTGCCATCCGGTCCAACCCCGGGTGCGCGGTGCGGTTTCGGGTTGGCCCCGCTGATCGTCACCATGCCAGAGCGGCGGCCCGTCTTGGTGAAGACCGCGTTGCGGCCACCGTTGAACCAGCACACAAACCGCCGATCAGAGTCCTTGCGCCGGAAGCCGGGCATCGCCCCGGCCTTACGGCCGTTAGCGACGTTGGTTTTGCGGCGTTTGGCCGCCGAAAACCAGTCCGTCGCCTCGGTTTTCAGTGTCGCTTCCAACACATAACCGGGCATCGCCGCCAGGAAACTGTGCCGGCTGCGGGCTTGCGCGTCGGTGATGTCGGTGACGGTGTTACCGATCGGCACCAGCACCGGCACGTCGGCCGGATCGCTCACCATCACCGGCTGCCCGTCGCGGTCCTCGCACGTTAGATACCGGCAGCGGGTCGAGCGGCGCTGGTTGAACCGGAACCGGAACCCATCACACAACCAGCCCACCACCCGAGCCGGATCCGCCGACCACACCGGCGCAACCGTGCCATCCGGCCCAGTCACATCGCCCAAGTACACGGGGCTGCCGTGCAGGCGGGCGCGGGTGATTTTCACCTTCTGGCTCATGACGCCAACACCGCATCCCACTGATGCTCGATGTAGCGGCGCACCGTCGTCTCCGACACATACCCGACCGAGGCGGCGAAATACGCCGGCGACCACAACACCTTCGCGCGGCTTCGCAGATACGGAAATTCTTGGCGCAACACGCGCGCGGTGCGGCCCTTGAACGCGCGCACCACCGACGCTGGCGCGTCGGCCGGCCCGACCCGCACAAACAGGTGCACGTGATCGGGCATCACCTCTTTGGCGACGATCTGCCAGCCGTGCTCGGCGGCGATCTGCTCCAGCAATTCGTCCAACCGGGCCGCTATGCGCCCGCCCAGAATCCGGCGTCGATACTTCGGGCACCACACCAAATGCAGCCCAAGCGAGCACACGCCTCCCGGCGTGCGACGAAACCGCTGACCTGACACACCGCGCAACGACACCGACAAAACTCGCCTCACCCCGCTGTTCACCTACGCCCCGATTCCCCCGGCCGCTAAAGCGACCGGCCCCCTCGGGGCTCACCGGTGGTACTTCACCGAAAACACCGCTTTACGCGTTGACCGGTACTGCATAGATCTCACGATAAACCGTTCCTAAGCACTGAGCGAAACTGAGTTTTGCTCGGTGTTGCGGCCCGAACGGTGTTGGCCGCTGGCGGTGGGTGTTGTCTGGTGGACCGGCATGCCTCGTCGTCGTGGTGGGCGTGTCGGTGAGCCAGAACTACGGCACCGTCGTGTGGTGCTCGGTGGCTGATCGGGTCTGGCCGGTGGAGTGCCCGCACGCATCCGCTGTTGGGTGCGGGGTCCTGCCGGCCGCCGCCTGATCGGCTGGCCGAGTCCACGTCTGCCGATCGCAGCCGCCGCACCGTGATGCACGGTCACGACGTCTGGATCGGAAGTCTGCTGCTGCAAGGGTTTCCGCCAATGTTGGCGGCCCCACATGCTGGTGTAAGCCGGGTCGACGCCGATCACCGCAACACCGCGGCGGGCGGCCATGGCGGTGAGCCGGTCCCGGAAACGCCGAGTGGGGATGCCGGCAACGGTGCGACGAAGTCGTTTTCCCCGCCTGCCGCGGCCGAGTGTTTCGCGTCCGGAGGAGCGGGCGTCGGCGAAATCGAGGTTCTCGACCACGACCGCGCTGCATTGCTGCCGATCAGCGATATCAAGCACCGCGGTAATCGCCGCACGGACCCGCCCATCACGCCGTGACGCCCGCAGCCCGGCAGTCTCGACCGCGATGGTTGCTGGTTCACCGATCGGATTTCCTGAGGAGTCCAGGGCACAGGCGGCTAGGTGATCGGCGTTGAGATCCACCCCGAGCACCCGGTGATCGCGTAGCTCGTCGAGTGTGGGGGCTGGTTCGCGGATTGTGATCCAGGAGGCGTCCAGATACCAGCGGCTTTTCGCTGGGTCGAAGCTGATGTCGTAGCGCACCGCCCGCCGGCCGGCCGCCCGGGCTGCCCACTCGTTGCCACGGTGGTTGAATGTCACCGGGTCGGCAATGTGTAGGTGCGTGCCGAACCGGATCGCGAGGGCGGCAGGAACTTTGATCCGGAGATGACCTGACTCGTCGACGCGGATCGTTTCGTTACCGCCGGTCTTGCCGGATTCACCGTCGGCGGTCAGGAACATGCGGGCGGCATCCCAACGGTCCCGCCACTGCTGCTCGCTGTACTGCGCGGCGGCCAGGTTCTGCCGGGTGCGCCATAACCTGTTCCCGCCCACGGTGATCGACGGCCGGCCCGCGGCCAACGCGGCCTGCGCGGCGGCCAGACGCCCGAGTAGGGCCGCCAGGCGACGGGTCTTGGAGAATCGCTCGGCCGCCGAGCGATAACCGCGCACCGCTCGCCGTGACCGCCGCCGCGGCCCACCAGCAACATCCCGATCCAGGCCGCCGACCTCACCCGGGCGCAGCGCACACCGGGATTCCAGCACGACGATCGCGGCCTGCAAATCGGTGACCTCGGCGTCCAGGGCGCGCATCCCGAGCTGGTACTGGTCTTCGACCGCGCGGGTGATCGCACCGGCCCACCGCGACGACGCCACCGCCGTCACCGCCTGCTTACGCTCGGCCCGCCAAACGCTGTGCTGCTTACGGTCCATGCGGCCCAGCGCGATCCGGTGCGTCAGCTCTCGCCGATATACCGAACCCAGGTACCGGCCAACCTCACCAAGAGCTGCAGCTTCCTCCTCGGTCAGATGCAGCCGGGTGCGCACGCGAACACCGCGGGGCCCGGCCGCCACCACTGGATCACCGATCCGCCGCAACGCACGTTTACTCACGGCCGTTATCTTTGCTCGCGGCACCGACAACCGCCTTCGGGCCGATATCACGCTGCGCGCAGCCGACCGCCTTCAACGCACGGTTTCGAGCACTGCGGCGACCATAGAGTCGCGCACAGAAACTTGTGAGCACCTCCACCATGTCGCGCACCAGATCGTCGTCGACCTCACCGTCGTCGAGCACTACCAGCCGGCGGCCGTGCGCGGAAAGTGCCGCCTCCACCAGCTCGGTGTTCATCCGCCCCAACCGATCCCGGTGCTCGACCACCACTGCGGTCACCTTCGGGTCGGCCAACAGCCGCCGTACTTTGGCGCGTGATCCGTTCATCCCGGACCCGACCTCAGCCTCCACCCGCACCACCGCACCCCCCGCCCCGGCGGCCCAGCTGGTCAGCCGCGCCACCTGACGATCCAGGTCTGCCTTCTGATCATGAGACGAGACTCGTGCGTACAACCCGAACGCGGCAACCGTCGAACCTAAGGACACTTCCGGGGACACCAACACCGTCCGGGCATTGACCCGCACCGCCGGCACCGGCAGCGTTCCCTCCCGAAACCAGCGATACGCCGTCTGCGGATGAACACCCTGCCCACGCGCCCACTCGGTCAAGTTCACGACGTCAGCATACTCACTAGAACGTCCGTACGCTCACTATCACTCAGTATTGACGGAACAGTTCGAACCCTGCCTACGACAACAACGGTCCGCTACGCGGACCCAACAGACGGGATCGGCTATCCCCCGACTTCGAGGGCTTGCGCCGAAGAAAATTTCGGTCAGCGGCGTCGTTGATCGCTTGGCGCATGGTGGCGGGCCAGCTGACGGCTGCTGCGCGAGAGCCATTGCGGCCGCGCAAGATTCCGACGATGACGGGCGTGGAGCCGGTGGCGTCGGTGTAGGTGAAGACTGGGCCGCCGGAGTCGCCGTGGTCGCTGGTCATGGTGCCGGCCTTCATGGTGAACCAGCCGCGGTGGACCTCGTCGATTTCGCCGCACGACGACGGGGTTGCAGCGCCGTGATGACAGACCACCATTCCGGGTGTGGGCACGACGCCGGGCTGTGTGATGAGGGGGTGGGCGAACGTGGGACCCATCTCGGTGGTGGCATCGACGTCTGCATTGAGGCTGATGGTTTCGTAGTCGACCACGGTGTCGTCTGGGCCGGTGGTGGCGTGGTTGGCCCGGTTGTTTCGCGACGACATCACGGTTCCGATGGTGTTGCCGTTCGCGTCGGTCACGGTGCTGGCTTCGTTGCAGTGGCCGGCGGAGTAGCCGATCTGGTGGATCGCGTCGATGAAGGCCAGCGTGCACTTGGCGTTGCCCTGGACGATCGTCATCCCTGGGTAGGCCATGACAGCGCTGTCGGTGATCGCGTCGGCCGGCGGGCTTGCGGCGAGGGTGAGCAGCGCCGTGGCTGCCGCAGTGGCGGCTAGCGTTCGGTTCATAGTGGAGGCTCTTCCCTCAGCTTGCTCTCTTCAGCGATGAATTCGTTGATTTTTTCAGTCAGGACCGATACTGCGGTTGCTTTCTGCTTCATGCGTACCGACCGATAGACAAGGGCGAGTTCGAACTCCCGCTTGAGGTCGGGGTCGACGCGGAAGCTGAGCTGGTTGTCCTTAGCCATAGGCGCATCTCGTTTCGGGGGCCGGGCGGCTACCCGCCGCCTCGGGTTTGCTTGCTTTCTTGCATGTCTACTCCCCCTTTTGCAGGTTTGCTAGAAGACTAGCGTGGCCCACTTGCTTGCCATCCCGTTTCATCGGTTACTCGCACCCCTGCTTACCAGTTTACGTGTTTGCATTGCTGCACAGTTACTGTCTTACGCTGTTTCATTGTTGCTGTCAATCCGTTTGTCTAGCTTGCTAGCACGCTGGGTGTGCAAAAGTGCTTTTTGAGCTGTCGGTGGTTGTTGGTTACGCCGCCGGCGCGAGCTTTAACCTTCCAGATACAGGCGTAGTGCCTGCTCAACGAGGGCGCTGCGTGATGGAGCTGACCAACGGCCGACCAAGTCGTCGAGGACTTTTGCGTCGGTTGGGTTCAGTCCGGTTAGCGGGACCCGCGCCGGGGGCTCCGCGTGTCGGCGGCGGCGTGCTGGTGCGGCCGGGCGGCGACTGAACAGACCCCCTCCCCCGCCTGCGGCGTCTTGGGTTGTCCAGTACGTTGAGAGGGCGTCTTGGTGGGCTTCGATCGCGTCAAGGACGACTTGGGCGTACGTGCGGGCAGTGATCGGGTCGCGACTCTTCTCCTTCGTCGTCAGACGCCGCAAATGCCGGTAAATATTCGGTGCGACCTCCGCTGTTGGGACGCTGACAGCCACACGGCGTCTCCGTGGCGGGGCGGGGCTGGTGACCGCGGCGCTACGCTGAGCCTCGCCAACATCGGTCGACGCGATGGACTCCTGCTCGGCCGGTTCGTCGTCGGGACGTGGAATCGGCGGTGGCATGATCTCATCGATGTCATCTAAACCGTCAACGAAGACCCCTTTTTTAGCCATCGGATGTCAATCCTTTCTTCAGACGGCGGTTTGCACAGATGCGGTGAAGACACGCTGCAGGATTTCGCGTGTCAGATTCCCGTAGTCGTTGGCGACGGGTACCGGATCCCGCGCGCGTAGCCGGGGCAGATCGGCACTGCGGCCATCTCTGAGCGCTGCCAGTATCTCCGATTGGCCCTGGTCGGCCATGCTCGCAAGTTCTTGCATCGTCAGATGTCGTTCACGAGCTTCCAGCGCCGGCGAGGGAGCGTGACGGATCGCCGCGGTAAATGGCTCTGCGCCGGAGCCCTCGAGCAAATCGCGGATGCGTCCGGTAATCACCGCATTGCGGGCTGTCGCGCGTGGGTTGACCTCGAATAACGCCACTCCCAGTAGGGAGATCCGCGAGCCGCGACTCTTAGCGCGTAGGTAGCTAGCGGCGAGCTGTTCGACACCCCTGAAAGATGCGGAGTCCTCTCGAGCCGGCACTACCAGGTGCGAGCACACCGCCAGCAGCGCCAATAGCAGCGTCACGTCACCGTGTCCGGAGTCGACCAGTACGATGTCGTACTCTTCACGCCGGCATAGATCATGTAGGGCGCGGCGGAAGTTGTCCGCGATGTCGATCCCAGCGTCAGCGGCGCGGTCGGCCGCGGTCGCGACCAGGCCTAACGTAGGCCCGCCCATGACAACGTCGAGATTTCGCCTGATGCCCTTGTAGGGCTTTAGGTCGGCCCCGAATTGCAGTACCGAGCCCAGGTTCTTGCCTCTGTCCCACTGGTCTATAGGGACACCGAGATCCTCCGTGGTCAAATTTCCCTGCTGGTCGACGTCGAAGACACACACTTTGCGGCCCTTGCGAGCGATAGCCGCAGCGACGTTGGCGACGATAGAGGACTTCCCGACTCCACCCTTCTGGTTTCCGACCAGAATCGTTGGCGGTCCTTCTGGCTCTGTCATGCATCACAATGTACAGCATCATGCGCATGGCACTGCCCCTATGGCATGGGTCTGTAATGCGTTTGTTGCGCGGTCGTTTCACTACGCATTTGCGTATGCATGCTTACTGTCGTTCTCATGGGCTCCTGCCGGTGTCTGGCACGTGACCTGTTTCAGCACCTGTGACCTGCCGTTTACTCGTGCGTTGCCGCGCCTGTGTTGCTGTGTACCATCACGTACTTGCCCGAGTAAATGTGCCCGCTCATGCCACCGCCCGTGCCGAATAACGTGCTGTTGGCCAATGTACACGTGCTCGACTCCGTACTTCTGCCGCCACGTGTCCTCGCGCGCTTACACGGTCCTTCTCTCCCACCTGTGCGCCCGCTGTGCCATCTCTTACCTTAGCAGCGTGACATGTGGCGGTTTCCCGCTTGTGTAGCTACCAATAGCCATGTGCATGTTCATGCGCGTTGTCATGCGCTTGGTGATGTCCGTTTGCATATGGTGCTTCAGTGCGTACACCAGGCGCTTTATCCTGGCCCTGCTCACGTCTATGTGCACATTCCTGGCCCCGTTACAGCCCAGTACCGTCCGCATGTTTAGCCGCCGGCCTCTCTCCCCGCCCGTTGCCGCTAACATTCGCTGCTCCAGTCCACCGCACGTGTTGCCCCGCCTTAGCAGCCCATTCCGCGTTCGCTGCGCCAGCCCCGTACCACGGCCTGTTGTACGTCGCATTGCCAGCTTCGTGGCCACGCCGCAAACCTCCAGATAGACGGCATAATCAGGGTCGTTCACGATGCACAACCCTACCCAAGTGCACGCTCACGTGCCGTGACGACGCGCCTGGTTCGGGAAGCGCGCGCCGCATACCTCCACGAGCGGTGTCGCGTTCTACGGCCAACCTGCAATCAACCGAACAGGTGTCAACCAGAACGCCCTATCGGCATCAACCCGCAGCGGGGGAGACACGCGCTGCCCGGACCATCAGACGCGGAATACACCCAGAACACCAGCACCGCCGGGTCTGTCTCCCGGGCCCAACATCTAACCGGTTGCTACCCAACGGGCCAGACCGCAGCCCGGCCCAGCCAGCGCCTATTCGTCATGACGCAGCCCACATCCTCGGAGGAGACCAGTTCGATATCGCGCGACGCCTGGCGCATCTACGCCATGCCGTTCTGGACGCACATTTGTTATCTGCCGCGACGCGCATCCGACGAAACTATCCGTGGGTAAATCCCACCTGTGGCATCAGCGACACGTCATGTTTGGTCTCGTCCGTGTCCAGGGGCTTCGCATGGGAACTGTTAGAGCTGCGCCGCAGTCACAGTTCACGTAACGCCGATCTAACAAGTCGCGATCCACAAGTGGCCCGAATAACTGCTCGCAATTCGCTGCGTGCTGATGGGCGGGTCGCTTGCACAGCGGGTGCCACCCGGCTGGTGGCGTGAGATGCTTGACGCCTCGCATCCTGGGTCGTGCGCGCACATCGGAACAGACGCATCGCGATATCGATCTCTACTTCCGGTGACGGGAATGATCAGCTCGTGTGCGTCAGGGGAGCGGACGCGGGGGCGGGGTTCGGTCACCGGGCGTCGGCGGATGCCCGAGTGGTGTGTTGGGCTTGGCCGGCGATGGACGACTTGGGGGGTTGCGTAGCCGCCATCACGTGCTCGTGTGAACCCCAGTCCGGGGTCCGCCGCGGTAGCCGGCTGGATCGACATGAATTCCACCCGGTTTGTGCGTCGACCTGGGGTTTTACGCCCGTGTCATCTGCCGATGTCGGTGCGCCGAGCCGGAGGCGCCCCTGACTGGCTCGGTGAGCGTCGAAACTGGCCCGCGGCTGCCGCTTGTCGACCGGGAGGCAGATCGGGGCGCTCCGTCGCGTTGAGCGGGTTTACGCAGGTCGCCTGTGCTGCGATGACCATCACTTGGGGCGTGAGCGCAGGTCGACTGGGCGTCCAGGTGATGTCCGGGCTCGTTAGACGACTCGTTTGACGACGAACGCGCTCGTGGGTGCGGGACTGTACTTGACCGGGACGCCATCTTGTTGCGCTTCGATCACGCGGCCATCGCCGGCATAGACCTGGACGTGTTCGGGAACGCCGGGTGCGGAGAAGTTGGAGAAGACGAGGTCTCCGGGACGCGCGTCGCGCGGATCCACTGTCTGGCCGACGTGGATTTGATCGTAGGTGGAGCGCGGGAGGATCACGTGGCCGTCAGTGGCTTGTGCGACCGCGAATTGGGCTAGGCCGCTGCAGTCGAATCCTCCGCCGGTCGGTCCGCCGGCGCCGCCGCCGCCCCAGACGTACTTGAGGCCGAGCGCGCGAGCAGCGTTGTCCACCACGCGGCTTCCGGTGCTGGGGTTGCTGTTTGTGTCGGCGTGGTCGGTGTCGTGGGTGCTCGAGTCGTGGTTGCTGGTTGCCGCCGATATTGCCTGAGTGAGCGGTTGTAGAAGTGACGCTAGGCCTGATCCGCCGGGCATTGCGCCGCCTGCCCCCATGGGCATGCCGCCGGTCGGCAGCCCCTGGGGCATCATCGCTGACATTGGCATCATCCCGGCAGGCGCGGCCAGGGTTTGTGACGGCGGCAGTCCGGATCGTGGAGTCAGGCCTGCCGAGGCCGCGGCGCCGGCCAGCGGGTCGTCGTCATCGGGGTCGGTGGATGCGGCGGGGGTGTCGTCGGGGCGGTGATCGGGGTCGCTCGGGTCGGTGTCAGTGGGGTGGTCCTCGGTGTGGGGGAGTTGGGCGGTGGCGTCTTTTACGCGGCGGGAGGCGTCGTCGTATTGGCCGGCAGTGTCGTACACCAACGCCTGGGTGTCAGTGATGCGTTGCATGCCTGCGCGGGTGAGAGCTGCTTGTCCTTCGGGGGTGTCGGCGTATGGGCCGAGGGTGTCTTTGTCGGTATTCCAGTCGGTTTCGATGGTGTCGAGGTTGCGGTGCGCGTCGGTGGCAATGTCGGTGCCTGCCGACATTGCGGAGGTGGCGGTGGTGTGGGCGGCGCCGAGTTGGTGGCGGTGCCGGTGTAGGCGATCCGAGGTTGTCTGGGCGTTATCGGCTGCTGTGCCGTCCCATCCGTGCGGTGGCGCTGGCGGTGGGCCAGGTGGCGCCGGCGGGGGAGGGGTGGCGGGCTGGCCGCTGCCCAGCAGGGTGCGTGCTTGGTGGATGACCGCATCGACGGCGTCGATGACTCCGGTCATGGCTCAGTACCCTCCGCCGGAGGAGCTGGCGTTGGCTTGTGCGACCTTCGTCGTGAGGTCGGCGCCAGTTGGGGAAACGCCGTGGGTGTGCATGACGTAGTTCATGGAGGCCGCGATGTTGGCGATGGGGTCGAAGATGTCGTCACTGGTACCGGGAACGTGGAAAGAGCGGAAGGTGCTCGGGGTTACTTGAGCGAGTCCGCGAGAGGAACCGCTGTAGCCGCCGTCGGTCATCATCGGTCCTGTGGCGTTGGAATCGCCGTTGTTGATCGCGCCGATCCGGTCGCTGGATTCCCGATGGACGAGGATTTCGTAGCCTTCGCGCCAGTTTTCGCGGGCTTGTGGGTCGGTGATGCCCAGAGCGTCGAGGGCGCCGTCAATGGCCTGGTCGATAGAGCCCGGCTGGGCTAAGTGGCGGGTGGTCGAGTGTGAACTGCTGGGCAGGTCGTGGTCGCCGGGAGAGCTGGTGGTGGCGCTTTGTAGGAGGGGGCTCAGGGCGCCGCCCAGGGGGGTTGCGGCGGCCGACGGGAGCGCAGCGGCCATCGGAAGAAACGAGCTGGGCAGGCCCATGGCGCTGCCCATCGCTGTTGGTAGCAGGCTTGCCGGCGACGTCGTGGCGTTGCCGGCGGAAGGTGTGGGTGCCGGTCCTGGCGTTTCTGTGGTGGCTGCCGCCAGATCGGATCCCGGCGGCGTGGGCTCGTCGTGGTCGGTCGGGGGCGTCGGGGGCGATTGGACGTCGGGGCCGTTGCCGGGCGCGGGCAGGTTGGCGGCATGTTTGCGGACGGCGGCGGCGGCGTCGGCGTATTTCGTGGTGGTTGTCGATATGAGTGCGACGGCGTCATTGATGGTGCGCTGGGCGTGGGGTAGCAGCGCTGCATCGCGTGAGCTTGGACTCGGCAGGGCGATCACCGAGGATTTGGCGTGCTCCCAGTCGGTCGTGATCGCCGCCAGGTGGGTGGTGGCGTCAGCGGCTATGTCACGGGCGGCTTGCGTGGTGGTTGCGACGTTATCGGCGGCCGCGCGTAGCTGGCCGCGGGCTTGTTGCAGCGCTGAGGTGGCCGCGACGGCAGCTCGGTGGGCGTCGCCGGTCCAGTCGAGGTCGGGGAAGGTCGGCGCCCGGTCCGGTGGCGGCGAGCTGGACCCGGGCGCGGGGGATGTCCCGATGATGTGACGCACGCCGCTGAGGTAGTCGTCAACGACCTGCTCAATGCTCATGGCTGGGCTGGTTGGACATTCCGAAGCCGGGATTTGGTGGCGTCTTGGCCTCGGGCGGTGCGGCGGGGCTGGCCAGGGTTGTGGTCTTGGGGTTGGTGGGGTCGCTGCTGTGCAGCGGCGGGGCGGTTGGGGTGGCCCCGGTGGTTTGGTCGGGTGCGTCGGCGGTGGCGGTGGGGTCAAAGAAGCCCTTGAAGTCGGGCCAGTCGTTGATTACGCCGAGTGGCTGCAGTTTTCCGTCCGGGCCGATGAGCTGGCCGTTACCGGCGACGATGGCGGTGTGGTCGGCGCACACGGCGATGTCGCCGGGTTTGACGTCGGCGGGATCGACTTTGCGGCCCGGGTCGGCGCCGTCGGTGGGGATGTTGACGCCGGTCCCGGCGTAGGCGGCCGTGGCGACGTCTCCGCTGTCTGCGGTGCGGGTCAGGGCTTGGCGGACTGCGGTTGCGCCTTGGGGGGTGCGCGCGGTGACCACCGTGCCGGAGGGCAGTGTGACGTCCTTTCCGGCCGGGGTGGTGGGGGGAGCGCCGGGCGGGGGTGCGGCTGGCGCGGGGGGCGCGGCGGGGCCGGCGCCTGGGGCTCCCGGTGGGGCGCTTGATCCTGTTGGCGCGCCGGCGGGCGGTGCGGCGTTGGGGTTGTTGACCGGTGAGGGTTGCAGCGGATTACTGGATGTTGTCAGGTCCGCTGGCTTGAGCGGGTCTCTTCCATCCGAGGGTGAGCTTAGGGGGGCCGGTGCGCCCAGGCCCGACCCGCCCAGCGGTGACAGCCCTGACCCTCCTAGACCACCCAGACCCGGGATGCCCAGGCCTGAGCCGCCGCCCAGACCGGGCAGGCCCCCCGTTCCGAGGTTGCGCAGGCCGTCGGCGATCCCGTTGGCGTTGCCAGCTTTGTCCTGCACGTTTTTTCTGAGCTCGTCGATTTGTTGTTGAACAGCGGCGAGCCTGCCGGCGTCGGATTCTGGCGTGCCGCCCTGCGCGTCTAGACCTGGACCTAGCTGGGCGCCGTCTCGCAGGATCTGGGCGTGGGCGTCGCGGCCGGCGGCGGAGTTGGCGGCGGCGTCTTTGGCTGCTTGTTCCCCCGCCTTGTGGAGGTCCTCGATCTGCTTTTGCATATCGGTAAGCGTTTTGGTGACCTTGTCGATCTGGTCTTGAGTGGGCCCTTGCCCGTTGGTCGGTGCTGGTGGCGGCGGTGTTTTCGGCGCGGCCGGCATGTTGGGGTGGCCACCGGACCCGAACAGCTTGCCTGCCTCCTGGAAAAGATGGGTCAGGCTCGGTACCAGCACCATGCCGGCCGGGCCGAAAATGGGTGCGGCGACGAGGGTGCCAAGCAGATCGCCGGGATCCAGCAGGTCATCCAAAGACATGGGGTTCGGTGCCCTTTCCTGATGGCCCCGCTGCCGGGTCGGGCGGGTTCGATTACGACGTTAAGGCTGCTAGCTGGGGGTTCTCAAGAGGAGTCACGCTGGACCGAGACCCGGCTGTCGGGGCTAAACGTCGACACGCACAGGCAGCCGTCTTCCTCGTCTTGCCACATCACCGTGACCACGCCGGCGTCGGCGATGTCGATGCCGTCAACTTCACCGACATGCCCGTCGTCGAATGACACGACGTCTTTGGGCTGCAGGTCTCGAGGCGCCAGTACCAGCTCGTCCATCGGGTGGTTCTCGGCTTCGCGGATGAGCTCGGCGACGTCGAACCCGAGTCGTGGATCCCCGTCGAACGACGTGACTTTCCGGAGGTAGTTCGTGGGATCGAGGTCGGGACGCTCCGACAGCGGAAACCATGGCGCGTCAGCAATCTCGTTCCACGTAATGCCTTTGAGCATCGGGGGTAGCTCTGGCACGTACCGTGGGACAAGCGTCACCGGCGGCCGGAGTTGCTCGATGACGGCCGCTTCCTCGGGGACCGTACTGTTCGCCGGCGGGGTGAAGTAGTACTGGGTTTCGCGGGGATCCTGGTGCGTGCCCGTCGCCATGCCGCGACCCTTGATCCGCGGGATGTAGCGGCCGATATAGCTGTCGTCCCAGAGCATTTCGGCCGCGATCCGCGATATCGGGCCGACCGAGACGCGGTTGCCGAAGTTGTCTCGCGATTCGGTGTCGATGAGGGTGTGGTCCGGGCGCTGCATGCCGAGAACGAGGTGCATACGCGCGCTACGCGCCAGGCGCGCCAGTTCGCCGAGCTCGGCCAATGTGGGGCATTCCTTGAGGCCGTCCTTCGGTTTCAGGTTGGCCCACAGCCGTTCAAGGACGACTTTGAACTGTGCTGCCTCGTCGACGATGATGAGGTAAGGCAGGTTGTGTTCCCACTGCGATTGGTCCCACCGTGCACGCGCGTTGCGTTCGTCCATCAGTTTGTACATGCGGTGGATGGTGGCGATCGACTCGAAGGGGTCGCTGCTGATGATGTGCACGTTGGGCCAGCCCACGAAGTCGGAGTACGAGCCGCCTTTGAAATCGACGAGAACAACCGCCCAGCCACGGAGCGCGGCCATCATGATCAGTCCGCGTAGGTAGACCGTCTTGCCGGCTCCTGTTTTCCCGCTGACGAGGGTGTGTGGTGAATCCAGCGGGTCCCATTCCTGGATGCCGAGGTCGAGGTCGACACCGTAGGCGAATCGTGTCTGGCGGTACTGGCCGATCGCTTCTTCGATCGTGCGGACAGCGGGAATTGGCTTGGTGAACAGGGGGAATGGCAGCACGGGTTTGGGGGCGAAGGTGACGGTGGAGTTGGGCATGTCCCATTTGACGCGCCATGTTCCGCCGACTAGTTCGGTGAGGTTCTGTTCGGCGACCCGCTTACGGAAGTCGCCCATCAGTTTCTTGGCGATCGTGTGCTTGATGGTGAAGCCATCGGAGCGGGTTCCTGTCACGGTGGCGGTGGAGTCGAAGACGTCGCGGGCCTTGCGGGTGAGGTCGGCTAGCTCCTCATCCATCTGCTCAGGTACGAACTGAGTGGCGGTGAACACCAGGGCTGAGGGGTCTGAGCTGACGCGGTAGTGGGCGCCGCAGTGGGTGTTGAGGAGCTGCCTGATGGTGGTGGTCGGGTCGGGACGCCGAAGCGCTGAGCCGGCCATGGTGTCGAGGTCGAGCTCGAGTCGGTGGTCATCAGATGTCTTAGGCGTTGTCGGTAGGGGGCGGGCCGCGCGGATGGTGATCGTCTGGGGCGCCGCCGTTGTGGTGTCCCACTGGGCGGCAGGGATGACGTTGGTGCAGGGTTGCTTGTGGCCGAGCGGGGTGTAGAGCGCCTGGATGAGGGTGGTGCGTAGGCGCATGCGGGCGCGGCGGGTATGGAATGGGTCGACGGTGAAACCTGCGCAGGCGGCGGCTGATGCGGCAGCGAGGCCGATAGCGAGCACGGTGGGCATGGTGAACAGCCATCGTGCGGCGGCGGCGGTGACGGCGAACGCTGCGGCCGTGGTGCCGGTTGTGGCGGTGATCACCGGTAGGTTCAGCGCCCACTTTTCCGGCTCGGACGGCGAGGGTTCGCCGGGGTGAGTTGCGCGCCAGAGCGCCAGTGCACTCACCGCGGCGATGAGCGTGGCGGTGGCGACCGCGATGGCGGTAGGGGCGTCGAGGCGGTGGAGCAGGTCAGGGTTCTTGGCGAGGTGACGATAGGCCAGCCATCCTGCGCCGGCGACTATCACGGTGATCGCCAGTAGCACGGCCCCGGCGTCCTCCTCGGCGTCGTGCGGTTTTTGTCCTGGTTGGGTGGCCATGTCAGGCGTTCTGTGGACGCCACACAGCCTGGTGGGTGGCGCGGTCCCAGGTCACGACGTAAGTGGGGGCGCTGGGGTGGCGCAGCCGATCTAGGACGTGTCGAGGTAGCTGGTCGGCGGGGACGCGGAATTCACGGGCCGGTAGGTGGGTCGGTTGCTGGGCTGGCGAATGGGTGTCTGCGGCGAGGTGGGCCCGGCGGGGAGATCTCATCTGAATAACTCTTGAGCCCACCGGCGTGGTTCTCAAGAGGACCGGGCGGTGCGGACGGTTCGGCGTGTGATGCGTTGGCGCGCTGTGGTTTTCGGGTGCTGCAGGCGCGTGCCAGGCCGCTACCGTTGTCGCGGGGGTCGGGGATGCTGGCGTGCTAGCGGTTGTCGAGAGTGGCCAGCAGCGCGCGTAGCGCCGCGTCGAGGCGCAGGGGTGAGATCGGCGCATAGGTCAGGTGTGTTTGGCGGTCCGGGCCGAGGTGGGGCCACGCTAGAACGCGGCCGTATTCGTTGGTGTCGAGCAGCGAGATGGCGGTTTTGGTGCGTCGGGTCAGGTTGTCGACGCGGCAGGCTGCAGTGATTTCGGTGGCCACATCGGGCTGGGAGCAGGCGTTGAGGATTGCGGCGTCCAGGGGGGTCAGCCCGTAATCGACGAGCCGGTCGGTCGCCTTCCCAGGTGGGGTCTCGGCGATGCGTGCGGCATCGGCGGCCGTGAGTTGTATGAGGTCGCTCAGCGGTGCCGGCGGGGTGTCGCCGAGTAGGACGGCCAGTACCGATGTGGTGGCGGTGAGCCAGTCGGCGGCCGGTACGCGTTGGACCAGCAGGATGTCTCGGGTGCGGCTGGCGACGACGAAGCGGTTGAACCGGGTGGCGATCGCCACGCGCAGCATGGTGTTGGGCTGGCGGAGGGGGATGATGCGCAGGCAGAGGGTTTCCTCGGCGTAGGCGATGGTGTGCATCAGGGTGGTGACGTCTGGTAATGCGCCGTCGGTGGTGAGGATGCCGCGTTCGGTGAGGCGGTTGTGTTGCAGTTGTTTCCAGGCCGCGGCCAAGTCGGGGCCCGTCATCGGGTTGTAGAGCGCCAGCACTTCCGGTAGCAGGCCATGGAGGTCGAGGTGTTCGACAAGGTAGGCGCCTTCGTCGACGCTGATTTCGAAGCCGTCGGTGGTCGTGTGTTCGTCGGCGCCGATCATGCGAGGGCCTTTCCCGGCTGGTGTTGCATCGTTTTGTTATAGAACGCGTCGGGCTTGTGCGCCGGAGGGCACGTTGCTGATGTGGACCGGGACACCGAAGGTGGGTGCTTCGATGACGTGTCCGTTTCCGATATAGATGGCGACGTGTTCGGGCACGCCGGGGGACGACCAATTGGAGAAAACGAGATCGCCGGGGGCCAGGGCGTTGAGGGGTACGGCGGTGCCGGCGCGGATCTGTTGGTAGGTGGTGCGGGGCAGGATCACCCGGCCGCCGGACGCTCGGGCGATCGCCCATTGAGTCAGTCCGCTGCAGTCGAATCCGCCTCCGGTGGGACCTAAGGGTCCGCCGCCGCCCCACACGTATTTCATGCCCAGGGCATCGTGGGCGATGCGGGCGGCGTTGGCGCCAGCGGCGCTGCCGAGCGCTCCTGCGTGCAGTGTGTCGGTGGGTCCGGCGGCGGCCAAATAGTTGTGGATCAGGGATCGGACGAATTGGGCGTCGGTCAGCTTGGCTTTGGCGGCGGCGCTGACGACGTCGCCGGCGTCGTTGAGGGCCTTGCGCGTGGCCGACAACACGGCTGCTTGGGCTTCGGGGGTGTCGCCTTGGGCGCCGGCTGAGGTCAGCGCTGTCTCGACGTCTCCGATGATGCTGTGGATTTTCGCGCGGTCACCTTCGGTGCGGGCGGTGGATAGCCCCAGAACGTCGCCGAGTTTGTGTTCGACGTCATGCAGCGCGCTGGCTTGGCGGGCGAGTGCCTCGTTTTTGGCGCGGGCCCGGTCGGCGGCGTCACCTTCGCCGAGCATCGATCCCATCGGGCCGGCTAGGGCGTCGGCGCCGCCGGGGTTCAGGTGTGGGTCAAGTCCTGCTGGCGGGGCGCCGCTACCGAGTTGGTTGGCCAGGGCTGCCAGTTGCGGTAGGACCGCTGCGGCAAGGGCGGGGATCAGGCTTCCCGCGCCTTGCAGGGCGGCCGCGGGCAGTGCGGTCGCCGCGCCTAAGAGCGGGCCGGCAATTTGTGGGCCGAGGTTGGCGAGTCCGTTGAGTGCGTCTGGGGTAGCCGGTGGCGCATCAGGTGAGGTGGCGCTGTCAGCGTCGTGGTCGTGGTCGCCGTGGTGGGTGGTGGAGTGGTCTTTGAGTTTCCCGTCGGTGGTGGCGCCGGGTTGCCCGTTGGGGTTGGGGGAGGCGGGGACGGTTCCTGTCCCGTTGGTGGTTTGTCCCGGCGTGTTGGCGGTGGCCCCTGGTGTCGTGGACGACGGCGCGGCGGGGCCGGTCCCCGCGGGGGCGCCGGGCGGCGGCGGCGTTTTGAGTGGTACCGGCCCTTGGGATCCCGGTGAGCGGGGCGTCGTGAGGGTCGTGGGGCTCGCGGGGTCGGCCGCTGGATCTTGCGCGGTGGCGATCGGGGTCATTCGGCGGAGCCTCGTTGGATGCGTCGGATAACCCGGTTGGGTCCGATGCGGGCCCATTCGGGGGTGTGGTGTCCGGGTAGCACGGTGACCATGGTGTCTGGGGCCACGGCGATGCCGGCCAGGTGTGGGCCTTCGTCGGCGCTGATGTCGGTGTAGACGACGTCGCCGGGTTGGGGATCGGCGACGACGCGGTATCTGAGGCGCAGTTGTTCGGTGATCGTCGCGGGGCAGACTGTGCCGAGGGTCGTGGACAGAATCGAGGCGACGAATGCGGCCGAGTCTCGAGTGGATTCGGCGGCGGGTTGCGCCCGTGTCGGCGGTGCTGACGGGTCATGGCTGGTGGCGGCGTGGTCTACGCCGACAGCATGTTGTGCGGCTGCGGCGATGTCAGGGCCAGCGGGGTTGCTGCTGCGGGCGAGTGCGGGCAGGGCAGTGGACAGCGCGTGCAGGCAGTTCGCGGCAGCTGGGGCCGTGGACAGCGCGGTGCTGGCTTGGGCGGGGTCGATCACGGGCGAGTCCGGTGTTGGGGACGGTGAAATCCGTGCCGGGGAAGCTGTTGGGCGCGTTGTGGTGGGGGCGGCCGAGGTCAGCATCGCCGCAGACGTTGGCGTGGTTGAGGCCTCCCGCGGCGCGGGTAGTGCCGCCAGGCGTGCCTGCGCTTGGGCGACCGGTTGCTTGAAGGTGTCTGCGCTCAGACCGGTGATGCGGGCCGCCAGGTCACTGGGATCGGTGTCACGCCAGCGCGGTTCAGCGTCGACCATGTGGTCGAGGGCCAGAGCTGTTGAGACTTCGGGTGTCATGATTTCAGCGGCGGTTGCCCACGGCAGCGGCAGCCCGAGTGCCCCGGCTCCGACGCGGAGCAGTGCACTGTGCGCGTAGCGCAGTGTGTCGCGGTTGGCCGGGTTCGCGGCGTTAGCCAGCCCGGTCGCGTGGATGGCGATCGCTGCGGTCACGGTTGCTCCCTGTCTGCCGAATCCCAGTGTTGTGGCGGTCTGGTCGATCTTCAACAGGACCTCGGCAGCGGACGGGGCAGTGCGCGGCGGATTTGCCACCACGGCTCCGCGGGTGCCGAGCGCGGCGGTGCAGGTGGCAAAAAACTGTTGGGAATCCTGGCCGGGCATAGCCATCGTGAAGATCACGATGGGCAGTGCCAGCACACATAGCAGGGCGGCCGCCGCGACGGCCAGGGCAATTTTTATCATGGCCGGGGTTACCGCTGGCCGATGAGTTCGGCGCGGATATCGGCGTAGATCGCGGGCATGGATTCTGGGGCGTCGTGCGCGAGGGCGGCGATAGCGGGGTGAATCGCGGGGGCGGGGTCGGTGCGGTGGTGGGCAAGGCGCTGCCGGTGCTCGGCGGCACTTGGCGGTCTGCCGTCATGTCCGTGGCGGGATTCCGGTGGTCCGGCCAACTGCGGCGGCTGGTCTGGGGTCGCGGCCGCGTAATCGGGCCCGGACGGTGCGGGAGCTGCCGGCGTCGGTAGCGGGTTGGGTGGTGGCGGGCGGCGGCCGGGCGCGGGGTGGGTTGGGCCCTCGGCAGGCGGGGCCGGCGCGCTGGCGGGGATGACTGGCGCGCTGGATCGCACGTAAGTGGTGGGTAGGTCGGTGGTGGTGGCGTCTGCTGGCGGCGCCTCATAGCCGCGTGGTGCGACGTCGTAAGCCGTTGACGGTATGTGGGCGCCGGGTTCTGCGGTGGGTTGGTGTCCGGATGTGTTTTCGGTGCGCCGGGCAGATCTGAGGTTTTTGATGTGCAGGCGCGACGCTAGCTGCTCGCCGGCGCCGAGGAACGGGGCGGCTTCGGGTGCCGCGATGGCGACGCCGAGCTTGGCGGCTGTGCCGGCGCCGTGACGCGTCAGGGTGGCCACGCGGTGAGTTGCGTTGGGGATCGCGGTGAGCGGGTCAAGGCGCGTCAGCGGGTCGACTGGGCCGCTGGTCGCGGCGGGCTGGTCGCCGGTGAAACGCCGGACAGCGCCCGCGGCGCGTTCCCGGGCGTTGACCAGGCCTTTGCGGACTTTCCTCAGGGCGACGAACAGGGCGACGAGCAGCAGCGATACCAGTGGCATCGCGACGACGAGGTCCCCGCCGGCCGCGGAGAACATCGCCGAGGCCAGGTTGCCGGTCAGACCGACAAGGGCGACCATCCCTGTCATGCCGAGGAACGAGAACAGTGCGTCGAGGGCGGCTTTGAGGGCGAGGGTTTGGCTGGCGCCCGGGATCCAGCCGGTGATCAGGGCGATAATGCCGACGATCGCCCAGAACACTGACGACAGTCCGAGAATGACCACCTGGGCGCAGAGGTAGGTGAAAACGACCAGAACCGCCAGCGCGAAGACGATGGCCACGAACGCCACGATTCTTCTGCTGGTGGGATCGCTCATGGCGTAGTCGTGCAGTGCCTGGCCGTCGGGGCAGGATTGGGCGACTTTGTCTTTGACCTCGTCGATCGGTCCGGAGACGATGGCGTCCGACCATGCCTGCCCGCAGTTGTACGGCGCAGCGTCGAGATCTTGGCCGAAATTCCAGATCAGAGTAGGTGTGCGGGCGAAGTGATCGACGAGCGAGGCCGCCATGGCGTCGACGGCTGGTTGACCTTCCAGTGACTTTCCGGAGAGCTCGCTGCTGATACCTACACCGAAGTCGCGGCCCATGGAAAGGACGCCATCGGGGCCGAGGAGGTCGCTGATGGGCTTGTTGGCCAGGGCGGCCGAGACGAGTGCGAGCGCGATGGCGACGGTGATCTGCGCTGCGGCTCTGCTGATCTTGCCCAGCGCGAAGGTAATCGCGATGACGCCTGCGGCGATGAGTCCGATCGCAGTCAGCACGGCAGGGCTGTGCACCATGGCGGTCATCTGGTGGCCCACGTAGTCCAGCGGCTGGGAGATCACGGCAAGCCACTTGAACGACACCACGTTTTCGACCAGCCAGATCGGCGTGGCGATGATGCACAGGAACGCGCTGTAGAACCAATGCGTGCACAGCGCCGCCGGGGCTGCGGTGGGATTGGTGAGCGAGCCGTTGTCCAGCGAGAGCCCGTAGGAGCCCAGTGGTACGTGTGAGCTGTCGGCGACACCGATCCACAGCATGGCCGCGGTGACGCCCGTGGTGGCCCAGGCCGGGGCGGCGGTGGCGATGTTCAGGATGGCCGGGGTCACGAGCAGCGTGATGCGCCGGCGGGCCGCAATGAATCGTGCAGTGGTGGGCATCAGGCAGCTCCCGGCGTGGTGTTGACCGCGGCGGCTCGTTCCCCGCGGGCCGGCATTTTGATGGCGATTTCGACCAGGCGGCCGCGCAGATCCTTCATTAAGCAGTCGCCTGGCTCCGCGTCGGTCAGCTGTTTGACCAGGTGGGGGTTACGCCCGGCGTCTTGGCTGGCCATCGCGAGTTGCTCGGCGGCCAGTCTCTCGTCGACCTGCCGGAACAGGAACAGCGTCGGGATGAGGCGGGTGAACCGCTTGAAGTGGGCCGGGTCCTGCGATGCCAGCCCGATCGCGCAGTGATGTTTGCGGCCGTCGATGACAAAGTCCTCGATGATGGCCTCGCCGATGGGGGAGCGGGTGAGGTGGCGGGCCTCATCGAGCAGGAACAGCCCGAAGCGCCGCTCAGGGTCGTCGGGCTCGGAGAACAAAACCTGTCGGGCGATGGTGGCAAACAATGTGTAGATGACGTCGCCGAAGAGTTTGGTGGGGTCGTGCGCGGCGCTGTCTTTGTCGTCGGGCAGGGACAGCTTGTTGGTGCGCAACACCACGAAGGGCGCATCCAGCGGTAGCGGTGGCAGGTCGTTGGCGAACAGCACGCGCGCGTAGGTGCGCTGCGACCAGAACCGCAGCTGGGACGCGACTTTCGCGATGACCTCGGGTGAGGCGTCGCCGATCGGGCCGCTGACTTGTGAGGGGTCTCGGACCAGGGTTGCGGTGTGGGTGACGAGTTCGGGTAGGCCGCGTAGTTTGTGGCGCGCACGGTAGTTGGGCTCGATCAGGTCGGACAGCAGCGTGGATTCGGGGCTGCCGGAGGCGATTTGGAACAGTCGCATCAGCACCGGCAGGATGCGTTCGGCGACGTCGGCGCCGGGCACGACGCGGAGCAGATCGAGTGTGTAGGCGGGGTTGGTGGGGTCGATCACGACTGCGTTGGCGACCGAACGGGCGAATGAGACGTATTCGCCCATCGGGGAGCGGTCAACGGCGAACGTTTGGCCGTCGTGGTCGACGGTGTCGCCGCCGAAAATCTTCAGGAACACCGATTTCCCTGAGCCGAGGTCTCCGATGAGGGCGAAGCTTGCGGATTTGTTGCGTGCGGTGACGCCGAGTAAGTCGAAGAAGACGGGTTCATGCAGGCCTGAGAGTCGGCATTCGCCGATGCACAGTCCGGCGTCGTCGCCGACGCGGGCGGCGGTGATAGGGGCGAATTTGGCGAAGAAGTCGGTTGAGGTGAAGTGGTCGTAGTCAGCGCTGACCCGTTGTTCGGGATATCCGGGTTGGCAGGCTGCCCATGCTTCCTCCTGGGCGCCGCGCGGAGCCACGAGTTTGATTGGGATGTCTTTGAACGTGCGTTCGATTTCCTGGACGCGGTCTTGCAGTTCGGCGTGGCTGGGCGCTGAGACCGCGATGATCGGGCGGAAGTGGATTTCGGTTTCGGAGGGATTGGCCTCGAGGTGGGTGTTGTAGGCCGACAGTTGATGGCCGCGTTCTGTGAGGAAGTTCTGGGCGAAGCTCAGTTCGCTGTCGCGTTCGTCCATCTGTTCGGCGAGCTGCTTGAGCGAGCTGGTGTTGTCGGCCAGGGCGTCGGCGCGGTTGCGGATCCAGGTGTGCAGTGTGTAGTCGACGCCGGCGCCCCGGAAGTGGTTGAGAAGGGCGAATATTTGGTCCGCGACGCCGGGCCAGGCGAGTTTGGCTGGCGGTTCGTCGAAGAATAGGAACGTCTGGTAGCTGGGCGGGATATCGCTGTTGGCGAATGACAGTTTGACCGCGCCGGGGAAGCGGTGGTCGAGCTCGCCGTCGAGGCGGAATCCGCGGCCGCGGTGTAGCGCAGTTGGGCCGGCGGTGAGGTGGGGGAATGGTCGGGGAGCCGACAGGTTGGGTTGGGCGCCGGCCAGGGTTTTGAGGTAGGTGCGGTGATCGACGCCGCGGGTGTGGCAGCGTTCCCACAGCCAGTGCATCTGGTTGTCGTTGACGCGTTGAGGCGCGAAGCCTGGGGGGATTTTCCGCTCCGCTTCAGCGCCCAGGACGCTGAAGGCGTGGACGTCATCGGCGGTGGGCCGGTAGCTGTCGGGCAGCTGCCCGCTGCGGGCCGGCCCGCACAGCGGTACCGATAGCCAGTGCAGCCGTTCGGCTGGCGGGGGGTCTTGTTTTTCGAGCTCGGCCAGGCGGGCGGAAGCTTCGATGACTGCGTCGGGAAACATCGTCAAGAAGTCCCCGGCGGTGGGGGCCCCCGCGCCGGTGCGGGCGGCGCGGTGCCGCGCGGCGCGTCGGGCCGGGGATGTGATGCGCTCGGCGATTGTGGGAATCCCGATGGGCGCGACAACGCTGGTCAGGATGGTGGTGCCCAAATCGGTGAACAGGTGGCGGTGTTGGTTGGCGATTTGGGTTTTTTTGCTGCGTTCTTCGTGGCCGTTGGGTAGTGCGTCGAGGAGCCACTCGGCGTAAACGACGCCGCTTCGGGTCCACCGCAGGTTGTCGGTTACCGCGAGGGTTGGTTGTTGCAGCGACACCATCAGCGGAGGAACTTCAGGTCCAGGACGTGGCCGTCGCCGCCGGTGGAGGTGGGGCCGGTGGATTGGCGTTGCGGTGGCCGGCCGCCGGTGCTGTGGGGCGTGCGTCGCAGCCAGGGCCGGATTAGCCAGATCGTGCGAGAGCTGGTGCGGGCCATGGAGAACCCGAGTCGTCGGGCCATGATGACTGACGGGATGGTGATCGCAGCTTCGATGAAGAGCGTGATCAGGATCGGTGGGTGGAGAAGTTCGAACACCAGCATGGACAGGCCTGATGCGGCCACGAGGACACCGCACTGGATTCGGGTGAACGGGCCGAACGGTATTGGTTGTCCGTTGGGGAATTTTCCGATCAGCTTCGGGAACTTGCGCGCCAGGGTGTAGATGGAGACGTAGACGATGTCGGGGGAGCTCATCGGTGGTGGACCGTCCTGTGGTCGGGGCGGGGTGGGCGGGGGTGTTGGGCGTCAGTCCGAATGCACACGGATTGGTCATTGAAGGCGATCATGTCCATTCCTCGATACGTGCCGCTTCCTGCCGCCGGGAGGAGGGAGTCAAGGTGGAGTCCCCGCAGCGTAGCGAGGAGAACCGACCTTGACGCCCGACGAATGGTGGCGATGATCGGCAGCGAGGAATGGCCTTGAAGGTGGTCGCCTTGAGTGTCCGTTGGTCGTCATTTTCAGCGTCGCGCAACAGCGGGGTTAGTAGCGGCTGTTGATGCCTGTCAGGCCGCCGCTGTCACTGGCAGCTCCGCGTAGGAGGTCGGGGAGGATGACGACGAGCATGACGGCGCCGACAGCGGCGCCGACGACGATGACGACTTTGGTGAGCGAGCCGTGGTGCTTGGCGTAGAGCAGGGCGATCAGACCCAGCGATACGAGGATGATGAGCAAAATGATGGTGGTCTTGCCTTGGGAGATGGTGTTGAGTAGCACCTGGTTGATGTAGTTCATTGTTGGTTCTCCAGTTTCTCTTTATCGATGGCTGCTGTTGCGTTACGCCGCAGTGCGCTGGCTTGTCTTTATTTAGTCGGCGTCGGTGTCGGCGTTGTTGGTTGTGTTGCGGTGGGTTTTGTGATGCGGCCCCCTAATTGCGGTGTGAGGTCGATATCGGAGATGAACCATTTGTCGCTTTGGCGCACCATCACGAGCGGGTAAGTGAGAGTTTGATTGGCTTTGTTGTCGACGGAGCCCTCGGCGGTGACAAGTATTTTTGTGGTGAAACCGTTTTTGGCGTCGGCCGGAATATCGCTTTGCGCGTCGATTGAATCGACGGTGACGTTTGTGAATGGGGCGTTGTCGAATGGCTGTATTTGCGGCGAGACGCTGTATCGGCTGATGTCACCGCTGGCCGGGTGCTGTGCGGTTCCTTTCAACCAGGTGCCCAAGAATGCCGTCACGGTGCTGTAGGCGTCGCTGTCCTGAGATACCTGTGAGGGATAGTTCAGGTCGGCGTCGTAGCCGATGTCGGGTCCGTTGATGAAGGCCGGCGCAGTGGAGGCCCGCGGGAGGCCTTGAACGACCACAACGGGCACTTGGTAGAAGCGCAGCTCCGGCGCTTTGGAGATGGGCTTGACGAACGCGCCGATCACCACCGACCAGTAGTCGACATTGGCGAATCCGCTGGACTGTCGAGTGACTGACCAGGGCGCGGTCTTGATCACGCTGACGGGAACCGGCGAAGGCTTGATTTGGGCTGAGGTGAATGCGGCCAAGGCGGTTGCCGATCTGCCGGCGAGGAACACGTTGACGTAGGCGTCGGCGAAGCCGCCCACCGAGGTGGCGCGGTTGAGCGTGGAGTCGAGTTGGCGTGCATTGACGACGTCCTCGCTGGAGCAGCTTGTCGCGATCTGGCCGACGCCGCCGATCGCGCCCAGGGCTAAGCAGGCGAGGACCGCGGCGCGCGACAGAGTCTGGCGGTCGGGGTGGTGCTGGGTCCACGCGTGGCGAAGGCGGTCACCGGTGCTTGGTCGAAAACTCACAGGTCAAACGATGCAGAAGGGTGGGCTGGTTTTCCAGAGGACCGGCGTTGACGTGCGGCGATGGGCGGGGTGTGAATCCGGTCGGCGCGGGCAGTCGTCAGGCCCCGACGTGGTGGCCGATCGCCGCGGTTTGGCCCGGAGTCGGCTCTGGGGACGTTGCTGGGCTTGACAACCAGTGTTAGGCTCGGCGCAACTGAGCCCCTAGGCGAAGGCAGCGCCGAGAGGTTCACACCGGAAATTTGCTGCTCACTTGCTAGCATTCTGTGTAGGTAGCGATGCCACAAGCGCGGGTGTCAGGGCTCTAGCTTGGGGGGCCGTGAGCATTCCGGCTGTGCTAGATACCTAGCTGACCAGCACCGATAGGTTATTACCTTGGTTGGCTGCACACAGCGTTAGCCTGCTACCAGATAAGCGTGGTAGCAGGCTAACGAAGCAGTAAACGGAAGCTCAGCCAGCCGAGGGGTGGCCGAGGATTTCAAGGTGGCTGACCGCGAACGCGGTGTAGTCCGCGTTCGTACTACCGCCGCTGGGTGTGACCACCGCGCTGGGGTTCGACGGCTGGTCGGTCTTGCGGATTGTGATGGTCACTGCGCTGGCCACTACCGGCTGCCAAGGGCCTTGGTGATAGCAGTTGGCCGCCGTGATATCCAGCGAAGCGGTTTGGCGCTGACTGCGGGTGTCCTGCTCGCAGCGGGTATGCGCGACGTCGTTAAACGACCAGGTCAGCAACCGAACCGTGCGGTACTTGTCCCACATGTCCTGGTCGCCGTCATCGCCGTCAGCGCCGGGCATGATGCTGACCTGCGAGATCACGTATGCCTTGTCGAAGACGATCTCGAGGATCTGGCCGACCGTCCCCCAAGCCTGCACGCAGATCCAGGGTTTGGTGCTGTCGGCACGCAGTGCGTTCATCGGGTCCGAACTCGGCGCTGGGCAGCGGGCGGTGGCCGTAGCGGCGACGATCGGCAGGTCGGCCGGAGCCGGGGCCGGGGTCGACGATGTGCCCTTGCTTGCCGATGGACTCAGTTGCGCGGTGGGAGCTTGTGGCCCTTCGCCGGCCGACAATGTCCACTGACCCAGCGCGGCGGCAGCAATGATCACGGCTGCCGCGGCGCCGATAGTGCGGGGGCTTTTCCAATTCCGGTTTTGTAGCCATTGGTGCGCGGTGACGAATCCGGCAGTCAGTGCATTCCGTTTCGCGGCGATGTCATCGAACGCTAAAGGTGCGGCGGCGGGATCCGTATTTTCGCCGTTGTGCGATTCGCTATCGGGTGGCGCACCTGCGGTCGCGTCGCCGTCCTCTGACGTTTCCGCGGTGCGGTGTTGGTCGTCTGGTAATTCGTCGACCGTCGGCGGCGGGACAAAGCCCAGTCGGTCGGCTTCAGGATCGCCGGATGACGGTGGGTGCCCAGTATTCTCGTCGAGGTATGGGCGCAATGCCTGAACCGCTGATTGGTGCTCGTCGTGGCGGTCCGCTGATATCGGCGGCGCCGTTTCTTCGAGCGCCGCGCAGGCGGGCGGCTGCGGTCCATCTGCGGTCTGTCCGGGCGGCTCGCCGTACCGCGGCCATTCGCCTAGCTCAGGGTCGGCCAGAATCTGCTGTAACAAGTCGGTCATGTATCAATGCTGGCAGCAGCTTTTATCGTTCTCCAGAGCATCTGGTAGAAGCCGCGCGTGTCGACGGTAGTGGCGCCGGCGCGCGGGGTTTGAGCTGGGCCGGTAGTCGCGGTAACAGCTGCAGTAGTCGGCGACGGACCGGGGTGGTCTTGCTCGTCCTTCGGGTGCGGCTATAGCCTTTTGACATGGCACTACGGGTAGATGAGGACGGGCTCCTTGTGTTCGCTGCGGCCAACGACCAGGTCGCCGGCGAGGTTGAAGCGGGCTGCCAGCCCGACCCTGAACTGATCGCGCAGATGGTGACCGGTTACGGCCCTGTCGGCGCAGAGTTCACCGCCGCTGTTGCAGACTTTCAGGCGGCGTTTCACCAGTCAGGGACGGCGCTCGCACGCCGCTTCTCGGCGCACGCCGAGGATATTCGGGCCGCGCACGGCCGCTACGTCGACGCCGACCAGTCCGGGGCTGACCGCGTCGCCGGTAGTTCCTCGGTGTGAAGTAGGACGGTTGCGGTGGCGCGCCGTTCGGTGGATGGGTGTTGCCGAACGATTGGCGCGTGATGGCGTCTGTCGGCCGGGCGTGGGGATGCGGACGTTAGATGGCTGACAACACCTCCGATTTTTTTTCGGCCGCGGCGTTGCGGCAGGCATGTAAGCGAGCCGGAACGACCCAGAAGGCGATCGCTGCGCAATTGGGTGTTACACCAACGACAATGAGCAGCCTTCTCAGCGGGCGATCGACACCTTCGATGAAGCTGTTAGCCAAGATGGTGGACGTTTTCGGCGGCAGTTTGGTCGATTTCTTGGAGATGCCGCCGCCCGGGAAATGGGAATTGAAGCACTATCGTGTGGCAGCGGGGCTGACTCAGGCGGCGCTTGCTCAGGAGTTGGGCGTTGCGCCCTCGGCGGTGTCGAGCTGGGAGCTGGGTAAATACCCGCCCTCGGCGGCGGTCATCCCTCGAATGGCCACGTTGTTCGGGATTACCGAGGAGCGGTTACGCGCGGTCGGAGGGGCCGGCGCCGCTGCGGCGGCGTCCGACGCCAGTTCGGCCGACGCCGCCGCGGATGCGAGGCTGACTCTCGCCGAGACGCTAGCCGAGACGGTTCTGGGTTTCGCCGCAACCGGAGCGGCGCTGGCCGCGTCGGTTCCCGATGAGGCACGCGAACAGATGGACGCCGAGATCCGCGCCCGCGCCGAAGACGCGCTGGCCTTGTTGGGTACTTTGATTCCGCAGCTCCCCGAATCCTCGAAATCCAAAGCCGTTGGCCTGGTGAAGCGGTTGACGGAAGTCCATGAACAAGCAACTTCGATCTAAGTGTTGCCAACATGTCGTTCACTTTGATACTTTGAGTCGGTACGGCCGTCTCTCGCGCCAACGAGGGGCACACCCCATCGAAGGGAGCCACACCCTGAGGACTCGCCAGTAGCCGCAGCCCGCGGAGCCGGTATCGCCACCTGAATGCTTTCCAGGCCAACCCCAACCGCGACTTCTTTTCTCTAGCTTCACGTTTCGCCCTCACGGTCGATTATCCGCAGGGCGGTGCCGCTTTCCCCGCGGTACCACAATTCCCAACCGCTTCAGTGTGTGGGGCCTTGCTGCGCCCAATCGGTCGATCGCCACTGTTCCATACTTTGAGGAGTACGTCTGTGTCTATTTCCCGACTAACCCCGGCATCAACCACGACTCAACCGCTTTCGCGGGGTGGCCGGCCGCCGAGCCGGCCGCACCAGGCAGTCCTACCTAATGTCTACGAGGAGCCAGAACGGCCCACCCCCTGCTTCTACGACCCCGAGCGCTGGCACCCTGATGCACAGCTTCCCGACCCTGAAGCCATGGCCGCGTGCTGGTCGTGCTTTTTCCAATCGCGCTGTGCCCTCAAAGCTCTGGCGACCGACGCGGAGTTTGGGATCTGGGCCGGCTACCGCCTCGCCCCTGGGCCCGGGCTTAAACGCAGCCGCGCACAGTTGGAGATCATCGCCGGCATGAAGATGGGGCCCCCCATGTCACCGGGTCGTGAAACTGACGAGGTGCTGGCCGCCAACCACCGCCGTGAGACACGCCGCAGCGAACCGCAGGAGGTTACTCCTGCAGCCCCACCGGAGCAGGACACCACCACCCCCGACATCAGCGCTGACGACACCGGCGACGAAACGTCTGCGGTGATCCCGCTCGGCGACCGACTCGCGCCGCCGCGCCAGTGCATGTCTTCTTCTCTGCAGTTGGCGCTGGCCCTGCACGGACAGCGTTCCTGCGCCCACGCCGGATAACACCACTGACCAGCCCGGCACACCCCGATAACGAGATCGGTAACTTCCATGAGCGTATCTACCGGCCACTCATCGCCCAGTGATGACAGGCGACAGCGTGAAAACCTCGCTGCGCCTGAGGGATTGACTAACGCAGATCTGCTGGCTTTTCTGCTCGAGCACCTGCGTGGCACCGATCGGGCCGTCTCCACACCAGAGCTGAGGCATCGCGCCGTCGAGCGGGGCTTCGCTCATGATTTGGCCGAGCACGTGTACCGCAACCTGCGGGCCCTGGAACATCAGGGCCAGGCCCGACGCGTCACCGCGCGCGGCCGCACAGTTTTCTGGGCTGCAAGCCAGGCGAACCCGCATCCCGCCGCGCTCCTCCAAAGGCCACCGTCATGACCGCGCCCGGCGGCCACCCACCCGGCTCCGCAGCCCCGCACAGCGCGGATCGGGAACTGTTTACGCCGTTGCTCGCTCAGCGAGTGCCAGAAGTCGCCAACGGCACGATCCGGATCGTCGACGCCGTGCGCTATGCCGGCTACTACGCCAAAGTCGCCGTCACGGCCACCGTCGAGGGTGTCAATGCCGCATCGGCCTGCATCGGCCCGCGGGGCTCGCGCATTCACGACGTGGAGGCCTTGATCCCCGGTGAACGCATCTCGGTGGTCAACTATGACCCCGATCCAGTTCGCTATGTCGCCAATGCCCTCGATGTGGAAATCGATTCCGTCACAGTGACTTCGATCGACCTTCGCGATATTCGTGCCGTGGTTTCGGTCGACCACTTCGCTACCGCCATCGGGCGCGGTGCGCGCAACGTCCGATTGGCCAGCGCCCTGACCGGGTGGCGCATCGCGATCTGCACGGCGCGTTGCACAGCACGCCGCCACGTCCACCCGCGCTTTGACAATGCGACGGGGGTTTCGGTGTGGGACCCGTCCGTCCTGACCGCCGGTCAGCCCGAAGCCGTCAGCGGGGGTCGGCCATGAGACACATCATCGACATCCACCACGACGGCGGTGGAGCGTGGGCGCCGCAGGTGCGCGGTGACGAGCACTATCGGTTCCGGTTGTCGCTGCAGTGGGATCGGGGCCCCGTTTTGGGAGTGGTCGGGTTGTATCCGACCCCGGGTGCGGTTCGGCGATGGGACGCCGGCCTGTGGCGGCTGGGCCGGATCGCGAAGTCCTGGGGCTATGCAGGGTTAGCGATCGCGAACCTGAACGCGCGCATCGTCGAGAGCAGCGATGAGCTGGCCAATGCCGACGACCCTGTCGGCCCGGGTAACGATGACGAGCTTCGTCAGTTGGCAGCCGAGCACGAATTTGTCCTCTTGGCCTGGGGTGAGCAAGCCGAGCCCGCCCGGGCGTGCAGTGTGGCCGCACAGTTGTGGCGCGAGCTGACGACCCACGGCGGGGCGCTGGGTGTGCTGGGTTGGGCTGCCAACGGGCAGCCGTGCGCGCTAGCCCGAGGCAGGACCGCGCCGATTGTCCCGCACAGTTTGACTGCAGGGGCGCATCCGGGATTTGTCGATGTCGATCAGCACTGGGCGAATCTATTCTGTGGCGCAACGTATTCCCCGGCGGCCGGCGTAGGCGGTGGTCGGTATGCCTAACGTTCTCGCGCGCCCGGGCGGGGGTGAGGCAGCAACTCGGTATCGGCCTACCCCCGGCAGCCGTGCTCGCTACACGCAACGCAGACGCCGATTTGTTCGAGCCAGCGACGGTGTCAGCCTGGCGGTCACCGGCCATGGGCCAGCGATATCTGGCTCTCCTGCCGTTGTTTTCGTGCACGGACTCTGCTTGTCACAGGCTGTGTGGGCACACCAGATACGGTTGTTGAGCAACTGCTACAACGGCGCGGTCTGGCCGGTGGCTTACGACAACCGCGGGCATGGCTGGTCTGGGCGGGCGCCCGGCGCCAGTTACCGCCCCGACCAGCTCGCTGACGATCTAGCACAGGTATTGCAAGCTCTCGACCTCAACGGATCACTTGTCCTGGTGGGACATTCGCTGGGCGGGATGGCGATACTCAGCTATATGGGCCGGCCTGCTTGGGCTCGCCCTGTTGAGCCGGACGGCCTGGTATTGGTCGCCACGGCGGCCGGGAGGATCGCCGAGCGTGGGCTGGGGCGGCTTCTGGCGGCGCCGGGAATCGGATCGCTGTGCCGGATCGGTGAGTACCTGCCCGAACGGGCGTTGCGTGCTGCTGCTTCACCGGTCTGTGCTGCCGTAGGTCGCTGGGCTGGGTGCGCCCCATACCAGCAGGCAACGATGGCAGGTGTCGTGGCGTCGGCGATCAAGACGACGCCCGTGGCGACCGCGTTGGGATTCTTGCCGAGCCTGCGGACTTTCGATGCTTATCGGGTTCTCGGCCAGATCCGGGCGCGGACGGTGATCATCAACGGCGATGGGGATCTGTTGGCCCCGGCTGAGCATTCCCGTGAATTAGCCGCCGGTATCCCTGGCGCCGAACTGGTTTCACTCCCAGGGGTGGGGCACATGGTTCCCCAGCAGGCGCCGCAGGTGATTCACCGCGCGATCAGATCAACTCTCGACAGCGCTGGGGCGAGCGCTCCGGCAGCGTGTTGCGCTGACGGGGACCGTGATTCGGACATCGCCGTAGCCGGGAGGACCTATGCCGGCATCTAAGGAGCAACCGCCTCGCCGCAGTGCCGCACGGCACGACGCCGCCGGCGGCGCGGCTCATAGGCGGTCCTGGCTGCCCTACGCGGGTGCTTCTGCTTGCGCTGCGGGACCGATGAATCGCAACGAGAATGCCCGCGTCGCAGGTGATTCGGCGCCCAACGACAACAGCCGCGGGAACATACCCCTTTCGTCCAAGCGCGAGAGCCAGAACGCGGCGAGGGTGGTGATGCCGCTGCTGGTGTAACCGCACCCGCCGTTGGCCGGGTGCATCGAGATGTCCACCAACAAACGGGGACCCGCCCCAGAAAAACGGAAACCCCCCGAAGGGGGTCCGCTGGATCGGACAGCAAGTAGACGCTTGATATCCGAGGTCTCCTCATAACAAGGAGAGATGACTTTGCCAGGTCGATCTCAGGGTAAAACGCGTGCGCCTGCCGACGCAAGCGTTTCGGCCCTTAACTCACAAATACCTGCCGCGACCTCACCGAACGGCGTCGCATCGCGCGGACACCCGGGCGCCGCTGGCGCAGCCGATGAGGTTCGCCAACCAACAGGCAGCCTCTTTGGCGGCTGCCCGTGCTGTGAGGGCGTCCCCCGCGAACCGGTGCTGCTGGACGGTCAGATGGCCTGCCGGGTCTGCACGTCGTCGTGCGAACTGTGCGGGCACGTGTGCTTTCCCGGCGATGAGGCCTGCAGCGAGTGCCGGCGGCATCTTGGGCGGGAGGTGGCGGCGTGATGAGGACACCGCACCTGCTGGCCGGGGCTTGCGCCACCAGTGATCTCGAGGCCCCGTACCGGCATGCCGAGCTCGCGGTGTGGGACGAGGTGCAGCGCTGCCTTCTCGCGTATCCGCGGGTCTGGGCGTCACTAGAGGAGGGTGCGATGCTGCTCGGTGAGGAAGTCGACGAACTGTGGGACGAGGTCCGGTGCAACCGGATCGGGCGGGCCCGGGCCGAGGCTGTGCAGGTCGCTGCGATGGGGATCCGGTTCGTCGCTGATCTCTGCTCGACGAGCACGGGCGCACCGATCCGCCGCTGCCGGCAGGCAGCTACGGCTGCCCGACGGCTGCGGCCGGCGCTAAACCCGACGCGGCCGTTCGCTTCCAGTCATGAGGCCTTCGGGTTCATCAAACGCGAGTACGACGCCTTGTGGCTGGCCGTCGCCTGCGGGGGCGACCCGCGGCCCGCGGCGGAGCGCACCGCAGCGACCGCAATCCGTTTTGTCGCCGAAATCCTCTCCGCTGAAAGGTCTTTGGCATGAGCGAGCGAACCGTTATCTCCTTGCAGGAGGTCGCCCAGCAGACCGAGGAACGGTGGCGGGATCGTGCGCTGTGCTGCCAAACCGACCCCGAAGCATTCTTCCCTGAGCAGGGTGGCTCCACCCGTGCGGCGGAACGGGTCTGTATGCGTTGCGAGGTCAGGTCCGAGTGCCTGGGCTACGCGCTGGCCCACGACGAGCGGTTCGGTGTTTGGGGCGGGCTCTCTGAGCGGGCGCGGCGCGGGCTGCAGCGGGGGATCGCATGACGGTTACCTCTGTCGGCGCCGCGGCGGGCCCCACCCGAATCCCGTAACGCGCGTGGCGCTGGCGCCACCGCCCAGGAAATAGGAAAGAAAGGACATCCCTTATGAGCGGCACTGAACTGGCGATCACTGGGTGGGCGCGTGACGCCCGCGGCGCCTACATCGACGCGTTGTCCCCCGAGCAGCTGTTCGTCGACTACACCTACCAACGTCCACCCGACAATGCGCGGGCAGGGGCGCTGGCGGCCGGGTGGAACCGCAGGTTGGCCGGGGTGATCGAAGTCAGCGATCGGGGCGGCGATCACCACCCGCGGTATGCCGTGATCGACGGCCAACACCGGTGGCTGGCAGCCCAACGGCTCTCACCGTCGCCCATGATGGTGGCCACCATCCACGACGGCCTCAGCGTGGCCGACGAAGCCCGGCTGTTCGATCGGCTCAACCGAGAGCGGCGTCGAACCTCCACATGGGATCACTGGCGGGCCCGTAAAAGCGCGGGCGATCCGCTGGTGCTGGACATCGAAGCGGCCGTCGCCGCCGTTGGACAAGCCCACCAACTTGAACTCCGGATCGACAACGCGCCTCGGGAAGGCAATGTGCGCTGCACCGCCACACTGGAAAAACTCGCGGCCCTCGGCGGTGTCGACCTGATCCGCGACACCATCGATCTGCTCGTCGACGTGTGGGACGTCCGCCAAGACGGCTTCGACGCGCCGATCGTGCACGGCATCGGGCTGGTGTTGCACCACCTCGAGGAGCGCATCGACCTCGAACGGCTCACCGACACCTTGTTGGGTGCGATGCCGCTGCAGCTGAAAACCCAGGCGCTGGCTTTGGTCACCACCGGGCGTCAACCGGTGCGGATCGCTCTCACTGTGATGGCCCTGTACAACCGCAACCGGCGTGTGCCCGGCGCTCGGATCGACGTGACGCCGCGCACCTTCGGAGGCGGGGCACGCAACGCCCGCTCGCTACCAGCGTTGCCCGAATCGGCCTGACCGTCAACATATTTCACTAGGGAGCGAACGATTATGGCAGACACACCCCGAGCCGTTATTTCCGTTCTAGCAGGCCCGTCGGAACGCGACCGGTGGCGGGATCGTGCGCTGTGCGCCCAAACCGATCCGGAGGTGTTCTTCCCTGTCCCGGGTGGTTCCACCCGTGCGGCGAAACGGGTCTGTATGCGTTGCGAGGTCAGGTCGGAGTGCCTGGACTACGCGTTGGCTCACGACGAGCGGTTCGGCGTGTGGGGCGGGCTCTCTGAGCGGGCGCGTCGGCGACTGCGGCAACACCCAGGGGCTGAAGTCGCATGAACGTCGGAACAGCTGCGTGTGGCCGGCGGGCGAGGACAGATCTGGTGGCCGCGGGCGCGGGCCCGGCTGGGCGGGGTGGGGATCGGCCGGTTGTGCGGCCGCATCAGGCTGAGGCGCTGGTCGCCCTGGACGCCGCTTTGGGTGTGGGGCCGCGCGCGCGTGTGATCATGGCGTGCGGGACTGGTAAGACGCTGGTCGGCCGCTGGTATGCGCAGCGGGTCCGTGCTGGTGTGACGGTTGTGGTGGTGCCGTCGCTGGGCCTGGTGGCTCAAACCCTGAGCGAGTGGCGGTCGGCGGCGGGGTGGCCGTTCGAGGCGTTGATCACCTGCTCGGATCCCAGCACCGCCGACGGGGTCGGTGAACGCGCGGCCGACGACGGCCGCGACGTCGGCGCGCCGTTCTGGGCGCGGCTGCGCGCTCGGGTGACTACCAGCGCCGGGGTGGTGGCCCAGCGCCTGGTGGCCCATGATGCGGCGCGGCCGCTGGTGGTTTTTTCGACCTATCACTCTGTGCATGTCGTCGCGGCCGCGTTGCGCTCGGCTGGTGTGATCGCCGATTTGGTGCTCGCCGATGAGGCCCACACGCTGGCCGGCCGGTCGCGGCGTGAGTTCCGGGTGGTCCTCACCGATGAGCTGCCCGCGCGGCGGCGGGTGTTTATGACCGCCACCCAGGTGACCGCCGCCGCCGGGCAGGGCGGCGCGGTGTCGATAGATGACGGTGAGTTGTTCGGTCCGGTGGCCTATCGCCTTGATTTCGGCGACGCGATCGCGCGCGGTCTTCTGGTCGACTATCGGGTGTTGGTGTATGAGACGCCCGGCCAGTGTTTGGTCCCGGATCTGTTGGCGGCGTTGGCCGCCGCGGCCGGCCATGGGGTCGGCAGGGTGCTCAGTTTCCATGGCCGGGTGGCCAAGGCCCGCGCGTTCGCCGCCGCGGCGGACGGAGTTGTGCTGGCCGATGGGCGCACCGTGGTGGCGCGGTCGGTGGCCGGCGCTGATCCGGTCAAGCAGCGTGAGCAGGCGTTGGCGCTGCTGGAGGCCGCCCGGCCCGATGAGCTGGTGGTGGTCGCCAGCGCCCGATGCTTGAGTGCCGGCATCGACGTCCCCGCCGTCGACGGGGTGTTGTTCGCCGACCCTAAGCACTCCGACGTCGACGTGATCCAGTCGGTGGGGCGTGCGCTGCGCACCGCGCCCGGTAAACACGCCGGGCTGGTGATGATCCCGGTGTGCGTGCCGGCGGGGCTTGATGACGACACCGTGTTGTCCACCGGGTCGTTCGCCCCTGTGTGGCGGATCCTTCGGGGTCTGCGGTCGATGGACCAACGGCTGCGCGCAGGCGTGGGTGTGGTGCAGTACAAGGCTTCTCGGCGCGGCGTGGCTGACGGTTCACGCGGCCCGTGTGTGCAGTTCGACATCCCGTCGCTTGATTTGGCCTGTTTGCAGGCCCGTGTCGTCGACTTCTTCTCACCGGCCTGGGATGTCGCTTTGCGGGAGGTGGAAGCATTCGCCAACCAGCACGGGCACCTGCGGATCGGGCGCGGCACCCGGTTGGGGCAGTGGTGTGACCGGCAACGCCGCGCGCAGCGGGCCGGGATGCTGGCGCCTGAGCGCGCCGAACGGCTCGGTGCGATACCGGGATGGGCGTGGGATCTCGCCGAGCAGCGCTGGCTCGAACAATGGGCCCAGGTGCTCGCTGTTGCCCGGGCCGGTGACGGCATCGACGTCGCGGATCCGCACACCGCGCAGCGCGAACTGAGCCTGCCCGAAGCCCGCTCCCGTGTGCGGACTGTCGGGCGGTGGTGTGCGCGGCAACGCCAGCTCGAGCGCCGCGGGGAACTCGACGAATGGCGGCGCGCCAAACTGGCCGACATCCCCGGCTGGGACTGGCGCTGTATCGGTGAGCAGGACGCTCGGGGGGTGGATCTGCTCGCCGAGTGGGTCGCCTGGAAGGGGGACGCCAACCCGGCGACCGATGTGGTCGAAGACGATGTGGCGCTCGGCGCATGGCTCAACGATGTGCGCCGCCGACGCGCCACCGGGGGGCTGTCGCAAGTTCTGCTCGACGAGCTCGCCGTCGTCACACCCAGCCCGGGATCCCCGGGCGCTTTGCGCTGGTATACGTCAGCGACCGTGTGGCTGCTCGGGCTGGAAGCGTCGCGGCAGTTCGTCGCCCGCGAAGGTCACTGCCGGCCGCCCTACTCCCATTACGAGGACCTGCCCGACTACGGTGTGCCGCTGTATGACTGGTGTGTCCGGCAGCGGCACCTCTACCGGCACGGCCAGCTGCTGGCGGCCCGCGCCCGGATGCTCGCCCAGGTACCTGGGTGGCGGTGGGAACGCCAGCCGACACCGCGGATTCTGCTCGACATCGGCGACGCCCGCCACGGCACCCGCACCGGCTACGCCAAAGGCTGCAAATGCGAGGCCTGCACGCAGGCTAACCGGGTCGCGCAGGCCCGGCGGGCCCAGCACCGACCTCGTCGACGCCGCAGCGGCCCGCGCCCACCTCGCCGGCCTGAAAAGTCCCGGCGTTACCCAGAAATCGTTGGCGCGCGCGGCCGGGGTGAACGTGAAAACGATCGCCGGACTGATGTGCGGTGATACCCGCCGCATCCTGCCTAAGACCGAGTCGGCGATTCGCGCCCTGACAGCCGCCGACGTTCGGGCCGCGGCCGCGCCTGGCACGCAGGTCGACGCGGCGCCGACCTGGGAACTGTTGGACGACATGATCGGGCGCGGCTGGCCTAAAGCGTGGATCGCCCGCGAACTGCGGCTCGGGGCTTCGTTGCAACTGAGCCGAGGCACCGTCACGGCCGCCAACGCCGGCAAAGTCGCCGCCCTGGCCGAGCGCCTGGGCGATCGTGTGCCGCCGCCGCGGCGGCGGCGTCAGCCCGCGCCGCCCCTCGACGAGATCCTGGCCACAGACACCCGGCAACCGGCCGGCGGCGGGGAAGCGGCCGCATGCGCGGCGCGGTCCTTGTTCGAGCACGGCCACCGCCTCGGCCAGGCCGCGCAACGCAACACCCTGTCCGTCGAGGCCATTGCAGCGTTGGGCGCCACCGCCACGTCACGCCGCGCATCCTAAGGAGGTTTGCCATGCGGCTTTTCGGCACTAAGAACAACGGCACACCCGTGCGGTCAACATCCAAATGCGCTGCTTCACACGCTATTCGGAAAGCGGGAAACCACCATGTCTGACGACAACGCGGCGCACCGGGATGTGTTCACAGCGGTGCGCCCGCTGCTCACACACCTGATCTACGCGGCGGCCGGCGCGTGGGTGGCTGCCACCGTGCTGACCGGCCGGTTACCCGCACCCACCGCGACAACGGTTCCGGCGCCACCTAATTCGGGTGTCGTTCGAGTCGTCGTCGTCGTCGACGCTCCGGGACGTGACCATGACATCTGCCCGGACCGGCCACTACCCCCAGTGACCCCGGGTCTGGTGATTGGCCGCGTTCCGGCCATGACGAGCCCGATTCCTCAAGCCACACCCCAATCCCGTAACGCGCGTGGCGCTGGCGCCACCGCCCAAGTAAGGAAGTAGAGAACCATGAACCCAGGAAAAACGGCTGCAGAGCCACCCGTGTACGGGGCGCCCCTCGGGGAGATCCTGGCGCACGTGTGGTTCGACGGCTTCACCTCCGGCGCGTCGAGTGGCTGCGGCCTTTTCTTGCCCGGTGAAGCGGCGGACATGAAAGCCGTCGAACTCGCATCCGCGGCAATCCGGTCACCAGAGATCCGCGCTCAGGTCCACGTCGAAATCCAAGAACGTATGCGCATTTTCATGGCACAAGCGATGAAAACCGCCGAAGCTGTCCCCGGCCTCAAACCATCAGACCTCGGACACTTCGCTCAGCAACCCACCACCGCGGACAAGGAGTCTCGATGAATTATGTAGTGCAACCGCACCACACGCCAATCACATCTGCTGCCGGCGGAGATGGCGCGGCGGGCTTGCGGCCGCTTCCCGCCGGCCTGTCCACCACTGCATTCCGATCGATGAGGGCAATAGTAGCAGGTGAGGCGGGCTTTCCTGACGTTGATCCGCTCGCACAGTTCGGGGTCAGCGCGTGAACGTGATCATCGATCAGCGCACCGGCCGCCAACTGCGCCGGTTCGCGTCCTACGCCGAGGCGGCGGCGTATCGGCGGGATGTCCTGCGCCCGGCGCTGGATCCGGATCAGCCGTGCCCTTTTTTGATCCGCGGGGTGCCGCCGGCATGAGCGACCACGCAGCACGGGATGTCAGCTGGGACACCTGGTCGTCCGGTGGTAACGGGGCGGGGTTTCTTCGATGGGCTGAGCACGCGGTGATTTGGCGGTGGTTCAGCTTGTTGGCCCGCGACTGCTACCAGGCGGTCGGGTTTGGCGGCGCTCTGGTTGTGGCCGTCGTTGTCGTCGGCGCGCACTTCCTGTGGCGATTCCGCCGGCGGGTTTCGGCTTACCTTCGCAGGAACGGCGTTCTGCGGTGAGGGGTATTCGGCACACCGTCGAGGATCGGCGGCTCATCACCGTGGAGTGCCCGCTGAACACCGAACGTGTTGTGCTCAGTCGCGCTGGGGGCCTATTCCGACCTGTGCGCATTGTCGCGGATTGGTCGACCCATCGGGTCGACAGTTGTACGCGTCACATCCCGATCTACACGCTCACTGGCCCGCGCATCCTCAAGAGCGGGCTCGAGGGCCGCAGCGTCTGCCGGGTGTTCTCGCTCACCGATGCTGAGCCGCACTGGATTACCGACTGCACCGACCGGCATCGGCCCTCATGGGCGATGCGATGAAAGCCCAAGCCCGTTCGGCGGCGAGTACCGGCATGACTTCTACAACACGAGGCGTCCAGTTCCCTAACCGTGCCGCTGCGGCCATCGATGAGGTTGTCGATGCTCTGGCCGGGTACCGGCACCGGGGGGCGACCGAGAGACATATCCAGGACTCTGTCGAACGTGTCCTCGCCCACCGCGGGTGGGCGTATCACCGCGAGCATGCCCTATCTGCCCACGACCGCCCGGACTTCTTTCTGATCGACAGCGGGGTTGTCATCGAGGTCAAAATGAAGGCGTCCCGCTCGTTTGTGCTGATGCAGCTTGGCCGCTACGCGGTCCACGACGAGGTGTCGGCGGTGGTGCTGGCCTCACCCCGCTGCACCGTTGTCGCCGGTCTTCCAGCGGCCTTGTACAGCAAGCCGCTTACGGGTGTGCGGCTGCCGGGGGTGGGTCTGCTATGAACCAGAGAATTTGCGGGGAGTTGTCGTTGAGGGCCGGCAGGTGCTGGCATATCCGTGCTGAGCCCGATGTGATGATCCGGATCAAGCGGATTTTCCCAAGGGTGCAGCCGACCAACAGGGGCGGGATTCTCCTTTCGGCCACACCGGAGGTTGCTCGTGATCTGGAATGGGTGCTGGATCGATGGCCGATGCAGGTCCGCGGCTGTGATCGGGATCTGTTGCGTGTTGCCGCCGAAGAGCACCGGCGCGCGGAGCGTCGCGTCCAGGAGGCTTTAGCTGGGCGACTTGCGCTCCCGCGCACGGCGGGGTGGGTGGAGTCGGCGGTTCCGTTGCGCCCGTACCAGATTCAGGGCCGGGACTTGGTGCGTGCCGCGGGCGCCACGCTGATCGTTGACGAACTCGGCCTGGGTAAGACCGCCACCGCATTGGCGTTGCTGGAAGACCCGGCGGCGCGGCCGGCGCTGGCGGTCACATTGACCGCGCTGCCGGGGCAATGGCTGCGGGAGCTGGACAAGTTCTATCCGGGCCTGGTGGGGACGCAAATTTGTACCGGCAAGCCGCATGGGCTGGCCGTCGATGGGAAGATGCCCGATCTGGTGGTGATCAGTTACTCCAAGCTGGCTAAGTGGCAGCACCACTTGGAGGGCTTGTTCAACACCGTGATATTCGATGAGATTCAAGACCTTCGGCGCTCGGATTCGTTGAAATATGCTGCCTCCCAAACGATTGCGGCGACCGCTAAATACCGGACCGGGTTGAGCGCGACACCTGTGTACAACTACGGCGGCGAGATGTACTCGATCATCAATGTCCTTAAGCCGGACGCGCTCGGGGATCCCGGCGAGTTCGGCCGCGAATGGTGCGGGTCTGCCTACGGGCTTGGCCCCAAAACGGGTATCGATGACCCTGCTGCGCTGCGCCAGCATCTGATGGCGCAGGGGCTGTTTCTGCGGCGCACCCGCGCCGATGCCGGCATCGACCTGCCGCCTATCGAGGTCATCGAACAAGACGTTCCCTCCGACCAGGAAGTCCTCCGAAAATTGGAGGGCGGCGCTATCGAGATGGCGCGTCTTTTGCTGGAGCAGAGCGCCACCCCGCAGCAGAGATGGCGGGCGGCAGGTGATTTCGACTGGCAGATGCGGCAGATCACCGGCATCAGCAAAGCGCCGTTTGTCGCCGACTTCGTGAAGTTGCTGCTCGAGAGTCAGGAACGCGTAGCGCTTTTCGGCTGGCATCGCGCTGTCTATGGAATCTGGATGGAGCGGCTGGCCGATCATAGCCCGCGGCTTTATACGGGGTCGGAAACACCCAAGGTCAAAGACGAAGCTGTGCAGGCCTTCGTCAAAGGGGAGAGCCGGGTGTTGATCATGTCGCTGCGGTCGGGCGCCGGCTTGGACGGGCTGCAGGACGTGGCCTCCACATGTGTGTTCGGCGAGCTGGATTGGTCGCCTGGTGTGCACAAGCAGGCTATTGGCCGACTGGGGCGTCCCGGACAGCGGCGTCACACCCTCGCCTATTTCTGCACCACCAACGACGGCGCGGATCCGGTGATGATGCAAACCCTGGACATCAAGGCGATGCAAGCCGACCTCTTGATCGAACCCGATGCATGCCGTGACCTTGAACCAGTCGCCCACGGCAACCGGATTCAGATGCTCGCCCAGTCCGTGCTCGAACGCCACAACAGCCGTGCCGCCGCCGACGCACTGGCGCTGTTCGAGGGTGTGGCGTAATGACCGAATACATCGACAGCCCAGCGCTCGCCAAGTTCGTCACCGGCGCAACACATCACCCCAGGGCTATCTACGCCGCCCGCGGCGGGGGCGTCATGGCGTCGGCTGTGATTGCCAGTGCTGTTGGGCTGCGGCGCTCTTCGCGTTTGCCCGACAAGTACGGCATCTACCGGACCCCGGTGTGCCGCGAGTGCGGCCGCGACGAGTGGCCATGTGCCACCGCCCGCCTGCTGGGAACGTGGCCGGGCACAAATCTCCCAGCGTCGATACCCGCCCGCGGTGTGCGGACCCGCACATCTACCCCCACCACGTCCACCTGCGCTCACAGAGAGGGTGAAGCCATGCCACACAGCGCATCCCGCATCGGCTGGCTCGTTGTAGATCCGGCCGGCCGGCCCTACGCCTGGTACAGCCTGGCACTAGCGAAGACTGAAGCCCGCGCGTGGCGACTCCTTGAGCGCAGACGAAAGGCGCGCGCGCAGATGGTGGCCGGGGGCTGGACGGTGCGCGCCGGTCACGCCCACGGACTCGTGCCCGGCGCTGCCGATCTCGTCAAGGCCACCGCATGACACGCCTCGCCGCGGCCCCGGCTCACGCCGGGCCCCTCACCGCCACCACATGCGGCAACCGGCCCGGTGCGACGGTTGGGCGCAGCGGGGATCGGCCGGTTCCACGGATGCATCAAACCGAGGCGATGAACGCCCTGGACAGCGCCTTGGGTGAGCGGCCCCGCGCCCAAGTGATCATGGCTTGCGGCACAGGTAAGACGCTCGTTGGTCGCTGGTATGCCCAGCGGATCCGCGCCGGTGTGACGGTCGTCGTGGTGCCGTCACTGGGCCTGGTCGCCCAAACCCTCACCGAATGGCGGTCACCGGCGGGATGGCCGTTCGAGGCGTTGATCACCTGCTCAGATCCCAGCACCGCCGACGGGGCCCGTGAACGCGATGCCGGTGACGGTCACGACGTAGCCGCGCCCTTTTGGGCGCGGCTACGCGCACGCGTGACCACCAGCGCCGGCGTGGTCGCCCGGCGCCTCGTGGAGCATTGCGGAGCGCGGCCACTGGTGATCTTTTCCACCTACCACTCCGTGCACGTCGTCGCCGAGGCGTTGCGTTCGGCCGGCGTGGTCGCCGAGTTGGTGGTCGCTGATGAGGCCCACACGCTGGCAGGTCGGCCGCGGCGCGAGTTCCGGGTGGTCCTCACCGACGAGCTGCCCGCGCGGCGGCGGGTGTTCATGACCGCCACCCACGTGGCGGCCGCACCGCAACCGGGCTGCCCCGTTACCGAGGCGGTGTCGATGGATGACGTCGAGCTGTTCGGTCCGGTCGCCTATCGCCTCGATTTCGCCGACGCGATCGCCCGCGGCCTCCTGGTCGACTACCGGGTGCTGGTATATGAGACGCCCGGCCGGCGCTCGATCCCAGATCCGTTGGCGGCGCTCGCCACCGCTGCCGAGCACGGGGTCAGCAGTGTGCTCAGTTTCCATGGCCGCGTCGCTAAGGCCCGCGCGTTCGCCGCCGCGGCGGACGGAGTTGTGCTGGCCGATGGGCGCACCGTGGTGGCGCGGTCGGTGGCCGGCGCTGATCCGGTCAAGCAGCGTGAGCAGGCGCTGGCGCTGCTGGAAGCCGCCCGGCCTCACGAGCTGGTGGTTGTCAGCAGCGCCCGATGCTTGAGCGCCGGCATCGACATCCCCACTGTCGACGGGGTGTTGTTCGCCGACCCGAAGCACTCCGACGTCGACGTGATCCAGTCGGTGGGGCGCGCGCTGCGCACCGCCGCCGGCAAGGATGCCGGGCTGGTGATGATCCCGGTGTGCGTGCCGGCGGGGCTTGATGACGACACCGTGTTGTCCACCGGCTCGTTTGCCGCGGTGTGGCGGATTCTTCGCGGCCTGCGCTCGATGGACCAGCGCCTGACCGCTGGACTGGATGTGTTGCAGTACAAGCCTTCTCGGCGCGGTGTGGCTGATGGGTCGCGAGGGCCGTGTGTGCAGTTCGACATCTCGTCGCTGGCGGATCCGGCTCGCTTCCGCGCCCGCGTCGTCGACTTCTTCTCACCGGCCTGGGACATCACCCTGCGTGAGGTGGAAGCATTCGCCGCCGAACACGGCCATGTCCGGATGAGCCGCGGCACCCGGCTGGGGGAGTGGTGCGAACGCCAACGGCGTGCGCAGCGGGCCGGGATGCTGCTGCCCGAGCGCGCCGAACGGCTCAGCGCGATGCCCGGGTGGGCTTGGGATCTCGCCGAACAACGCTGGCTCGAGCAATGGGCACAGGTCCTGGGCGTTGTCCAAGACGGCGCCGGACTCGACGTCGCCGATCCCGGCGCCGCGCAGCGTGAACTGCGCCTGTCAGAGCCCCGCTCCCGTGTCCGCACTATCGGGCGGTGGTGCGCCCGGCAACGCCAGCTGCGGCGCGGCGGCGCACTCGACGAGTGGCGGCGCGCCAAACTCGCCGAGATCCCCGGCTGGGACTGGAATTGCATCGCCGAGGACGACGCCCAGGCGGTGGACCTGCTCGGCGAGTACGTCGCCTGGAAAGGCGACGCCAACCCGCCCGCCGACGTCGTCGAAGACGATGTCGCGCTCGGCGCCTGGCTCAACGGCGCGCGGCGCCGGCACGCCACCGGCCGCCTGTCGCAAGTCCTGCTCGACGAGCTTGCCGTCCTGACACCCAGCCCCGGATCCCCGGGCGCTCTGCGCTGGCACACGTCAGCGACCGTGTGGCTGCTCGGGCTAGAAGCGCTGCGGCAGTTCGTCGCCCGCGAAGGCCACTGCCGGCCGTCCTACTCCCATTACGAGAACCTGCCCGACTACTGCCTGCCGCTGTATGACTGGTGTGCCCGACAGCGGCACTCATACCGGCATGGGCAGCTGTTATCGGCCCGCGCCCGGATGCTCGCCCAGGTCCCCGGATGGCAATGGGAACGCCGGCCCGCACCGCGGGTCCTGCTCGACATCGGCGACACCCGCCACGGAACCCGCGCCGGCTACGTCAAAGGCTGCAGATGCGACGCCTGCACGCAAGCGAACCGAGTCAGCCAGGCACACAGAGCCGCGGCCGCCGCCGCAGGCGGGCCAAGCACCGATCTCGTCGACGCCGCAGCTGCCCGCGCCCACCTCATCAGCCTCAAAGGCCCTGGCGTCAACCAGAAATCGCTGGCGCGCGCCTGCGGGCTCAACGTCAAAACGATCGCCGGCGTGATGTGCGGCGATACCCGGCGCATCCTGCCCGACAGCGAATCGGCCATCTGCGCCCTCACAGCCGCCGACGTTCGGGCCGCGGCCGCGCCCGGAACACAGGTCGACGCGGCGCCGACATGGGAACTGTTGGACGGCATGATCGCCCGCGGCTGGCCCAAAGCATGGATCGCTCGCGAACTGGGATTCGGCACCTCCTTGCGGCTCAGCCGAATCGCCGTCACCGCCGCAAACGCCGACAAAGTCGCGAAGTTGGCCCAGCGGATCGGCGAGCGTGTGCCACCGTCGCGGCGCGCGCGTCAGCCTGTCCCGCGGCTCGACGCGATCCTGGCCGCCGATACCGGGCACTCGGCTGGGATCAACGGCGAAGCGCTCGCATGGGCGGGGTCCTTGCCTGAGCAGAGCTACCACATCAGCCGGGTCGCACAGCGCAGCGGCCTATCCGTCGAGACCGTTCTAGCGGCGGGCGCCGACGTGTCTCGTCGAGATCAGCGCGCAGCGTCGTAAGGAGGTTTGTTATGTGGCTCTCTGACAATCAGGGCACCGTGGCCCACACGTTGGCCGATCAGGTCGTGCAGGCGCTGGCCGGCCATATCTACGTGGGACGCTGCGAGACCCGGCTCCAGGACCGGGTCGCCCAGGTCCTCGGCGAGGCCGGGCTGGTGTTCGAGCGAGAGTCCCGGCTTTCCGAGCGGGACCGCCCGGATTTCCTCATCGCCGGCACCGTTGTGGTTGAAGTCAAGCTGAAAACCCCGCGCAGCGCGGTTCTGCGGCAACTCGGCCGCTACGCCGGCCACGAGCAGATCGAGGCGATTGTCCTTGCGTCGACGTCGACTCGCGCTGGACGCAATTGGTGTGCGCTGCCCCACAATTCGCCTCGTCCGCGGTCGGTGGTGAGCGCTATGCCTGACGACTCTTCGCGGCTGTTGATTGCGTGCCCAAAGGCGGTTGCCAGTCTGTTGACTGCCCGGCCGGTCGCTGCGCTGCGCGGGCAGCGTCCCGATGCGATCGAGGACCGGTTATTGGCGGCAACCTCCGGTGCCGGCGACACAGATGCCGTTCACGACGCCGCCACTGTCGTTGTACGGCTGCGTATCCGTATCGAGGATGCCGCCAAGCAGGAGGCCGCGGCGATGGGCAGCCCTGTTGCGATCGGCGTGATCGAGGGGGCGCTGGTCGGCACAATCGTGAGCATCGTCGCCAACGCGGCCGCTGTCGCGCAGCTGCGCGACGGCGAGGGCACGGCGAAGGTGGGCTATCTCATGGAGCTCGCCAGGCTGGACGGCGGCGCCGACATGCTAGGTCAAGGCACTGAGTCCGATGACAACAGGATCGCCGAAGATCACCGGCGCGCGGATCGTCGCGTCCAGGAGGTTTTAGCTGGGCGGCTTGCGCTGCTGTCGCCGCTACCCAGCCTGGATCTCGATCGCATCGATTGGGTGATCACCGGCGGTGAATCCGGGCCCCGTGCCCGACCGATGGATCCGCAATGGGCGCGCACCATCCGACATCACTGCCGCGCCAAAGGCATTGCGTATCTGCATAAGCAAAACGGTGAATGGGCCCCCACCGGCAGCTTTGCCTGGGGACAGCTGCAGCACGGTGAAACCTACGGCTCGGCCTTCGAGGAACATCACGGCCTGCGCGCACACGAGGTACTCAAACGGGTCGGAAAGAAGCGTGCCGGCCACGCCCTCGACGGGCAAATCTGGGATGAGTTCCCCCGGACGGTTCCGCGATGACGACCACTGCGCCCCCGATGTCGTACTTCGGTGGGAAAACTCGGCTTGCTGACCGTATCGTCGCGATGCTGCCGACCCATCACCACTATGTGGAACCGTTCGCGGGCAGTCTCGCGGTGCTGCTGGCCAAATCTCCGAGCCGGATGGAAACGGTGAACGACCTTGACGGCCAGTTGATGACGTTTTGGCGTGTATTGCGTGAGCGCCCAGACGAATTAATGCGGGTGTGCGCTCTCACACCGCACTCTCGCCGTGAGCATGAGTTCGCGTTCGGTATTGACGTGGACGCCCTGGGCAACGAGGTCGAGGTCGCCCGCTTGACATGGCTGAAGATCACCCAGGGCCGCAGCGGGACGTTACGCAAGACCGGGTGGCGGCACTTCGTCGATCCACGCGGATCATCCAGGAGCATGCCTGGGTATCTGGACAGTTACGTGGAGCGCATGACGGTCGCGGCCGAGCGCCTGCAACGCGTCAGTCTCGAATGCCGGCCAGCACTGGACATCATCGATAAATACGGTGCGGCGCACCAGGTGTGCCTCTACGTCGATCCCCCCTATCTCGGCTCCACACGCACAACCAGTGGATACCGAACCGACATGCGCGACGCGGTCTCCCACACAGCGCTCATCGATGCCCTGCTGCGCGCACGGGCGGCCGTTGTGCTCAGCGGCTACGCCAGCGACCTGTACGACGCGGCGCTCGGGTCCTGGTTCCGGGTTGAGATCCCGACGATCACCGGCCAGGGCGGTACCAAACAGGCACGAACAGAGGTGATCTGGTCCAACCGACCGATCGGCCAATTCCATCTGTTCGACCAAGTCGAGGCCTGCGATGCCTGAGCGTATCCCGTTCCCGAAATCTCTGGACGTCGCCAAGGCAATCGACAAGGCGGCCGGCGCCCAACGCGACGTAATCGGCCGCGGCGCCCCAGTCAAGCGGATGATCCCGGGTGCCAACCAGAACCGCACGGGTTCCTGCATCAAAGATAACGGTCGAGAGTACGTGCCGACCCAGACTGTGCCTGCAACACCGGAAGCTGTGCGGTGGCAGGGATGGGGAACTGCCCTCAAGCCATCGTTCGAACCGATCGTAGTTGCTCGTAAACCGTTGGCGGGCAAGGTTGCTGAGAACGTGCAGGCGCACGGGACGGGTGCACTAAACATCGACGGATGTCGGGTCCCGACCGCCGGTGAGGTCAATCCGTCGATCGCTCGGCGCAAGGGCCCCGCGAATCGACCGCAGCGCCGTTCAGCTGTCGATTCCGAGGCGGCTGGACGCATCGAGTCGCGAACCTTGCAGGACCGGTTCAGCAAGCCTCGGGAAGGGGAGGAGATGGGTCGCTCGCCGATCAATGTCGTGCTCGATGAATCACAGGCCGCCGACCTCGATCAGCAGAGCGGCGCGCGAGCCGCTGGAAGAACACCCGGCAAGCGGGCGGGCATCGGCTATGGATCTGGTGCTCAGGGCACCACAGGCGAATTCATACAGCACGACAGCGGCGGTGCGTCCAGGTTCTTCCCGACGTTCCGCTACCAGGCCAAAGCCGATAACACAGAGCGTCCACGCGTCGACAACGGGCAGCGTCCAACCGTCAAACCGCGAGATTTCACCCGCTGGCTCGTGCGGCTCGTGACACCTCCGCACGGCATCGTTCTGAATCCATTCGCGGGATCGGGAACCGCCGCCGAGGCGTGCATCCACGAACACATGCGCTGCATCACGATCGAGCGTGAGGCCGACTACCCACCGCTGATCAAACACCGACTCACCAAGCCTATGGACATCGGATTCGACTTCGGAGAAGCCTCGTGAAGCGAGCATCTCTTGCCAGGCGGCGGGTCGTTCTGCGCCGCGGCGGGTGGTCAAGTGCAGAGAAACGGTCGAGGTGCATGAGGCGAATCGCCCCATGCCGACCCATTGGATCGCTGACCTCGTCGACACTGAAAATGCCGACTATCACTCGCCGCCGGACTTGCCTGCAGCGGACCTGTTCGCGGCCGGCATTTCGTGGGTCAATCAGTGGAACTCGGGCATCGACGTCGGCCTCCCAGCACGCTGGAGCTGCATCGTGAGCCGCACTGTCACCGCACGCACGGTCGCCGTTCGACACACCATCCTCGCCGTACTGCGATCTGAGTGGCCGTTGCCGGTACCTACGGGCACCGTGTTGCTCGGCATGGCTGAGGCGATCGGCAGTTGCAATCGCCCGCTGCGGGCCGACGCCGAGTGCCGGCTCCTCTCGTCGGGATCGAGCTGTCGCGCGTGGTGCTGGTACGGCCCTGTGTACGCCCAGTTGCGTGCACTCAGTCGATTGGGTCTCGCTGAGCAGATTCGGCGCTCCGAGATGCCCAGTGCCTATTGGCGATACGTGCCTGACGACCGATCTGACTCCTACTTCAACGCCGCCGTGGCCGAAGTGGCAGACAAGGAGGACGACTGATGGTGCGAGACGTGCCGAACTTGGACCAGCCCGTCCGCCGGCGACTCCACGGCAGTGTCCGATGACCGGCGTTGCGGAGTCCGCGAATGTGGACTGCCTAGTCGGTCAGGCGGTGCGCGTGCTCGCGACAGGCGAGGTAGGCGACGTCACCGAGGTGGTCCGCTTCACCGACACCGGGCAGTCGTTGTGCCGGGTGCAGTGGTGGGCACCCGACGACAAGACCCCGGGCAGGCAGCGCCAGATCACCGCCTACTGCTATCCCAACCACCTCGAGCTCGTCCAAGACTGTGCGGGCCGCTCGTGACCGGTCCGCACGCCAAACACCCAGAAAACCCTATTGCCGGTCGACAAGTCCGGGAAGTGAAAGGAAGACAGGTCGATATGAGTGAATTACCGCAGGCTGCAGTAACTTTCGGTGCCAGGCTGACGGGCGCACCACGCGAGATGGTGCTCGCAGGGTTCAAGCTGGGTACCGAGATCGATGCGCGCTACGCGGCGGGTCTGGCGGATGCTGATCGCTGCGAAACAGGCATCCCACGGGTCGGGTGGTGTTCGTGATGCGTATGGAGGCGGTGTGTCCTGCCGGGATCCGGGTCCTTCGCGTGCGACCATCACCTCGGATAGCGCTCACGGGAAGGAGACCCCACCAAGGCACGCGGCCCACCGGTTGGTGGCGCGTCGACACAATTTTCTGTCTTTTACCGCTTGCGGGCGTCGTGACAGCGCCTGGCTGGAGCGCGATTACGTTCACCATGCCTGCGTGTCTGGGCGACGGTGTTTTTCAGCGCGCAGTTTCGGGCCGTATTCGTTTTTGTGGCTCTATTGTGCGCTGTCACTGCGCATTTCAGCCAGAGGGACTGTCGCGGTGAGGGCTGCGTGGTTGTCGTGCGCCCGCAACCTGCATAACGCGCTGTCGTCAGTTATGGCCCAGGACAGGCGTTTCCGTTTCGCGTACTGGCCGCGGCGGCGGCGGATCGGGAGGTGACCTGCTGACGCAACTCCGGCGCTGACAAGCGCTTCACACAACTTCACAGTGAATCAGTTGAGATCCCCAACCACAAGCCCGAGTAGTTACGGGTGGGAGTCCGCACCAAAGCAGGGCGCCACGAACGCCCTGCGGGTGCCGACAGAACCGAAGTTCCGGGATCTCCGTAAACAAGGAGAGTTACCGTGACAGGTAGACTTGATGATAGCACGCGCCCTTTTTCGGGCGCGAAATGCCAGGTCAGCAGCGGCGAGGCGGTTTTTGGCCCTGTGCGGGCGGCTGCCCGCACGTGTGGTCGCGAGGGTGTTGCGGCGGCGGCCCCGCCGCGGGTCGGTTCGCTTAGCGGCGGCCTGCGCTCGCCGCGCTGGCGTGAGGGTCGGCGCCGGGCTCAGGTGTCGGTGGCGCGCCGTGAGTGGGTGTGCGCGCATGCAGCCGTCTCCCCGGCGATCCCGGTGTGGGGTTCTCGCAGTGCGTGGATTGCTGACGTGCGGGCATGGACCGTGGAGCGGGATTTCGGTGTCGTGCGCGACAGTGTCCGGGTATCAATCACGTCCGCCACACTGGTCGCGGTAGCGGGGGTGTGGGCGGCGTTCGCCAATCACCACACGGGACGCAACGCCGCCGTGACGCGCGAGACGATTGCTGCCAGAGTCGGGTGCGACGTGCGCACGGTGAGCCGGGCGTGGAAGGTGCTCGGCGCGGCCGGATGGGCAATAGAAGCCCAACGCGGACATGGCTCAGCCGCTACCCCGAGTGCCGGTAAGCGGCCCTCTATTTGGCACTTGGTACCGCGGCGGAAGCCCGTGCCCCAGCCTGTGCCGCCAGCCGGCGATCCTGTGGAGTTTGTCCACCTACCCCCGAAGGGGGTGAGTACTTCTCTACCTCTCGTAGAGAATTACTCACCAAGCGCGCCTGCGGCCGCGCCCGGTCAAAGTTTGCCTCGATCCGCTGACCGCCGCCCGCAACGGCGGCGGCGTTCGCGCACCACGCCGCTCCCCATGGCTCTGCAGCGCCTGGCCGGCCAACTCGTCACAGCATCACACGGGCTCGATCACGGTCACATCGGCGGGATTTGTGATGCGATCACCAGCGCCGAGATCGACCCCCACGCATGGACAGCGCGCCAGCTCGGCGACGCACTCAACGCCGACATGCGCGCACGGGGCACGTGCTGGCCCGACCACATCGAGAACCCTGCAGCGTTCTTGGCCGCCCGGCTACGGCGTCTACCAGCCCGCCCCGACACCGTCACCGACCTCGCCGCGCGCCGGGACGCCAGTAGCCTGCCCCGCCAGGAAACCACCGCGCCGCAACCAGCCCGCAGGCCGGCAACTGCCCAACAGCGCGCACACGCCATCGAGATGTTCGGTGCGATGGCTGCACGGCGACACCACGCCCCCGGCCGCGAGCCCTCCCGTCACGGCATGTCTGCCCGGCCGATGTCGCAGGAGTCAGCCGTCACCGGCCACGACATGCGCGTGCGGGTCCGCGGGTCCGCGATGACAGTCGGTGAGTTGTTGGCGCTCACGCCGGCGGGCCGCTGTGTGGGCTGCGGCTCGATCGACGCCACCATGCGCACCGAACTTCCGCTGCCGTGCCTGGCCTGCGATGCCTGCTACCGGTCCGCCTGCACCGAACCCGGCGGCGGTAACGGTGACGGCTGCCCAGTGGACCACGGCCCCGGCCGCGCTTGCCGAGACGTCACCGCGGCCGCCAGCTAACGTTGCCGTCGCTTCCGTAACACCGGATTCGCTTACTACCCAACACCATCCGCGACGCCGACGATCACAGAAAAGGGAAGATCACATGTCACATCGTCACCATCGCCCCGCTGTAGGGATCGAGACCGCACACCTTGGCAGGCTGCTGATCCTGGCGAATGGCCGGCCCTACGCCTGGCATCGTTTCGACGAGTCCACCGCCGGGGATCGGGCGGCGGCCGCGGCCCGTTTACTGCCTGACGCCGCCGAATGTGACGCGGTCCTGGGTGTGGGCCGGACCGTCGCCGCTGGGCGCCCCCAGCGTCTGCTGGCGGCTTCGCAGGCGATGGAGATATCGGCGTGACCACGCTCGACGACACCCCCCGCCGCGCCACCGCCCCCCACCAGGCCGGCGCGGTCAATCTCGACCGGCAACCGCCCCAGGATAAAACCGCTGAACAGTCCGTCCTGGGGGGCATGCTGCTCTCCAAGGATGCGATCGCCGATGTCGTCGAACGGCTGCGCCCCGACGACTTCTACACCCCCGCCCACGAGCTGATCTACGACGCGATCCTGGATCTCTATGCCCGCGGCGAGCCCGCCGACGCCGTCACCGTCGCCGCGCAACTCGACAAGCGGGCCACGCTGCGCCGCATCGGCGGCGGCCCCTACCTGCACACCCTGATCTCCACCGTGCCGACCGCCGCCAACGCCGGCTACTACGCGGGCATCGTCGCCGAAAAAGCCGTCCTGCGGCGCCTCGTCACGGCCGGCACCCGGGTCGTGCAATACGGCTACGCCGGCGCTGAGGGAGCCGACGTCGCCGAGGTCGTCGACCGCGCGCAAGCCGAAATGTACGACGTCACCCAACGCCGGACCTCTGACGACTTCGTCGCGCTCGAGGAGCTGCTGCAACCCACGCTCGACGAGCTGGACCTGATCGCCCAGCACGGCGGCACATCTCGCGGCGTCCCCAGTGGCTTCATCGATCTCGACGACCTCACGAACGGGTTCCAACCCGGGCAGATGATCGTCATCGCGGCGCGGCCCGGGTTGGGCAAATCGACACTGGCAATGGATTTCATGCGGTCATGCTCGATCAAACATCAGATGCCCAGCATCATCTTCTCACTCGAAATGAGCAAATCCGAGATCGTGATGCGGCTGCTGTCCGCCGAAGCCAAAGTGAAACTCGCCGACATGCGCTCAGGCCGGATGAGCGACGACGACTGGACCAGACTGGCCCGCCGAATGAGTGAAATCAGCGAGGCGCCACTGTATATCGACGACTCGCCGAACCTGACCATGATGGAGATCCGCGCCAAGGCCCGCCGGCTCAAACAGAAAGCCGACCTACGGATGGTCGTCGTGGACTATCTGCAGCTGATGTCATCAGGCAAGAAAGTCGAATCACGCCAGCTCGAGGTGTCTGAATTCTCCCGACAGCTCAAACTTTTAGCCAAAGAACTCGAAGTCCCCGTCGTCGTCCTCAGTCAACTCAACCGAGGCCCAGAGCAGCGCACCGACAAGAAACCTCTGCTGTCCGACCTACGTGAATCAGGCGCGATCGAGCAGGATAGCGATATAGTGATTCTGCTCCACCGGCCCGACGCCTTCGACCGCGACGGTCCCCGCAGCGGCGAAGCAGACCTTTTCGTGGCGAAAAATAGGGCGGGCCCAACCTTGACTTTGCCCATCGCGCACCAGTTGCACGTGTCCCGCTTCGTCGACATGCCACGACACACTAATCACGTTGTGTCCCAAGCGATTTAAGTAGATCACGGTCGATTACATCTAGGGCGTCGGTCCAGAGTGCCAGCGGCCGAAACCCCGAGACCAACTCGGTTGGGTGTGAACGTCGGTTCCCGCGGTTTCACCACCAACACGGAAGCCGCCGATGACGACTGACGTGGAAAAACGACCCAACTGGGGCCAACTCAGGTGATCACACGCAGCCACCGCGCGGCGCCGCTCACCCTCGGTGACGAACGCCCGGTCGAGCAGCTCGCCAGCACTGGTGGCCACCGCCACGAATTGCCGGGCGGCTTGGGCCATGTCTTGGTTTAGATGGCTTCGCCCGGGGCGGAGCCCCATCGGGAGGCTGCCGCCACCGGGCGAGTGAGCCGGTGAGGCCCTTGCCGGGAGAGGCCCGGAGGTGGATAGCGCTCGCGGGATGCCCTCTCGGATGCCCTTAAACAGACATGCAGTACGACCTGCGAGAATGTCTCATAAGGAACATCTGCGGCCAATGATAGACGTTCGGTCCCATACACGCCGCAACCTAACGGGCGTGTTGATGTCCGTTAAAGGGCATACCCGCTGAACAGGGCGTCGGGTGCGATGTCGGCTAAAGAACAAAACCGCAGGTTGACGATTCGCGTACGATATTGCGCAAATCAATCCCCAGGGAAGGCGCTGTTGCATGGCGGGCACTAGGGAGCCGAGGCAAGCTCCGGGCCCCTGTGCGCCTGCTGCGCAGGCAAAACGCCTTCTGGGCATCGATCCTCGGACGGCTCGGAAACGGATCCGTAGCGGAGAACTGCCGGGCTTCATTACCGCAGGCGACAGGTACTTCTTTTACACGGAAGTTTTTCACGGGACCGCCAACGCGGGTTCTGCTGAGTTTGGGTCCGGGGAGGAGTTGGCGGCTCTACGCGCCCAACTTGATGCCGCGAATCGTTCGCGCGAAGAACTCCACACGGAGTTGACGTCGACGGCCGCGAAGCTCGTGGCGGCCGAGGAGGCGAAGAGGGTTCTGATCGCCGCGAATTCGCTTACGATCGATGCCGCGAAGAAGCTTCGTGAGGGTAGTGAGGACCTCTTCAAAGTTGTCGAACTGCAGCGAGATCTGTTGGCTCAGATCGTTGCGCCGGATGACTTGCGGGACATACACATAAGCAGTTGATGGCGTCGACGAGATCATCCGGGGCGCCCGTGGCCGTGCCCGAATCGGCCATTGACCTGCCAGCTCAGCGCCGCCCACTGAGGTAGCGGAACTTGAGAACCTACATTCTACTAGTAACGCTAGTAACAGATGGCATATAAGCCGCTGAAGTAGATGTAGTATGGGATCTACTGAAGGAAGGCGGTAACGCGGTGGCCGATAAGCTCAAGACGATTTGATCGACACCCACGGCCGCCGAGGCTGCCATCGACGCCATCGACGCGCTCGTCGACGAAAACCGCGCCGCGAATGGGATTGCGTGAAAATCGCCGACGACTACCCCGAACCCAAGCCCAACACCGATGGCGCTAGCCCGGCGATTGGCCGCGTCGACGCCATGCTGGCCTACGTCGCGGTCACCCGGGCCCGCGCCCAACTCGACCGCGGCGGTCTGGCCTGGATCGAGCGCTATTGCGGCGGTGAAGCCGTCGACCTCGAGGCGGGAGCCGCGCTGTGAGCGTCGAGCCGACCAACGCGTTCAGCGCGCGGCTGGCCGAACACATCCGCACCGTGGTCGCCGACCCGCGGGCGCGGGTCGTCGTCGGGGCGCGGAGGCGCCCGCAAGCGGTGTTGATGTCGCTGGCCTCCGACGTGCCCCCGTCGATTCGCCGGATCCTGCTGGCCGGGTCGGCTGCCGCCGAAGCCGCCGCCGCCTGCCGCGCGGACGGCAGCTTCGCCGGGGTGAGCGCCGCCGCCGGCGCCGTGCTGGCGTGGCTGTGGGACCACAGCCCCAACGAGGCCCTGATCTACCTGGACGAGCTGATCGGCGGGATCGCCGCCCGCGCCGGCGCCTCGGCTGAGGCCGTTGCGGCATCGCTGGCCGAAGCGCTGCCCGAGGACATGCCGCGCGCCGAGGCCAACCGGCTCATCGAGGCCGCTGCCGGCCACCGCGCAGCAAGGGCCGCACCGCGCGTGGCCGGCGGCGCCGGCCCGACATCCGTGACCGCGTCGGGACGCCGAGATGTCACAGGCCGGCGCGACACTCGATCTCAAACGGGCGCCAGCAAACGCAAAGGAGGCCGTCGTGGAGTGTGATCAGCACAGGCGGTTGATCGTGGTGGACGTGGAGACCACCGGGCTCGACCGGCGCCGGCACGTGCCGGTGGAGGTCGCCGCGGTCAACGTCGCCACCGGCGAAATTCTGCATTTCGTGCCGCATTTGAGTGGGAAGGACCTCTCGCGGGCCGCCGGGGAGGCGCTGCGGATCAACCGGTATTTCGAGCGGGGCGTGTTTCGGCAGGCGCTGCCCGAGCAGCAGACCGTCGCGTGCTACAGCCAGTTGTGGGAGATGCTTGACGGCAACGTGTTCGCCGGCTGCAACCCGCGGTTCGGCGCCGCCATGCTGTGCAACGCCTACCGCGGCCTGCTGGAAACCGCCGATCACGACTGGTTGGACGCCGGCGAGGTGTGGCATTACCGGCTGGCCGACTTGTCGGCGCACGCTGCCGGGGCGCTCGGTGTCGGCGCGGCCGATCTGGCGGGCCTTGCCTCGGTGTGCCGGTCGCTGGGAGTGGTCAACGCCGGTGAGCACACCGCGCTGGGGGACGCGAACTGTTTCCGTCAATTGGCGGCCAGACCGGACCGAGCGGCCGGGCAGGCCGCGGCCTTTGTGTGAGGGCCCTGTGTCGGGCGTCGGGCGTCATGTGGTGATTGTGGCCGCGGCGGGATCGTTCGCCGCGGCGGGCGGGCGGTTGAGCGGGCCGGTCGACACCGCCGGCAAGCTGGCCGCGCTGATCGCGTGGGCGCGGGAAAGAGGTGGACTGCGGCCGATCCCGGGCCCTGGAGATCGGCCGGCGCGGGTGTGGGTGGTCGGGTCGGCGGTGGGGTTGCTGACCGGTGGGTGCGGCGATGATGGCGGTGATCCGGGCGGGGGTTTGGGCCGGGTGCTGGCGGCGCTGGTCGACGACGGCTGGGAGTTGGCTCCCGGGGCCGCGGGGTCGGCGGTGGTGTTGGCGCGCGGGCGCGGTGAGCGGCGGCTGGCGGTGGAGGTGGTGGCTGAGCGGTGGCCGTGGCTGGCCGGCGGGGACGCCTCGGTTGCCGAGGATGCCGTCGAGTTGGGTCGCCGGCTGGGCTGCTGGTATGCCGAGCTGGGTGTGCTGCCGCGGGAGAACGGCGCGGTGTCGGGGGCGGCGCTGGCGGATCGGATCATGGCCGGGCGGGCCGCGGCTGGGCGGGGCGCGGTGGTGGGTGAGCCGGGGGAGCTGCCGGGGCGGGCGGTCCCGGAGTTGCGGGTGCAGCCGGCGTGGGCGGCGTCTGGCGAGCAGGTGGAACGCGAGTTGGCGCACTGTGAGGAGCTGGTGTGTGTGACGCAGGCGTGTCCGGGGTTGGCGTCGGCGGGGATGCTCACCTTCGGGCACGGCCGCCCGCAGCAGCTCGAGGGGCAGGCCGCGCACATGGCCGCGGCATCGCCGAAGCGGCCGTTCGGGCTGTGGCTGGTGGAGCTGCCCGCGGCAGCAGAGGTTCCCGGGTTGCCGGCGATGCTGCCGGTCCCGCATCCGCAGATGGCCGCCGGGCATCGTGTGCAGGCGTGGGTGAGCAGCGAGGATCTTGATGGGCTGGCCAAGGATGTGCGTGACGGGGGGGCCGGGCTGGGCGTGGAGCGGCTCGGCGTGCACGGGGCGATCGTGTGGCCGCGTAAAACACGGATCCTGGAGGGTTGGGCGGCCCGGTTGCGGCAGGCGCGGGAGGCGTTCGCCGGCGATGCGCCGGTGCTGGCGTCAGCAGATGCCGCCGCCGCCGACTACCTGGCGTCGCTGGGCGACCGGCACGCCTGGGCCGAAGAGATGCGGCATCACTTCCAGCCGGCGTGGGCCGCGGCGATCGCCGCCCACACCAGGTTCCGGGGACGGCGGGCGGCGATGCGCATCTCTCGTGAACACCACGCCTGGCCGATCTACGTCGAGAACACCGCGATGGTGTACGGGCCGTCCGCCGGCGACGATGGCACGCCGGACTTGTCAGACACCCACACCCGGCTGGGCCGGCTGGTCACCGCCGCCCGCGCTGAACTGACCGATCAGACGATCCTGGCTCTGCTGTTGGCCGAATCGGCCGGCGATGCGGCCGCCGCGTTGAACACGGCCCTCGGCGACGCCGCGCTGAGCGCCGCGCCCGCCGAACCCGCCGCCGGCCCCCACACTGGCGGCGCGGGTGAACACGCCGCGCCCGGAGCCTATTCCGGCAGCGTTGCGGGCGACGGTGAGCCGGGGGCGGGCGGCCCCGAGACCGGCCCGCCCGCCGCGGCGGCGGCGAAGCTGCCTGCGCGGCGGGCGGGGCGCCACACAACAAACCGCGCCGGTCTTGGCGGCACGCCGGCGGCGGTGTTGCACACCGATGGGCTGTGGATGCCCGATGGTGTGAAAATCCCGGTGCCGCAGCCGATCACACATGCAGGGCACGTCGCGCAGCTGGCCTACACCCATCAGCTGGGATACCAGCTGACGCCCGATCGCCCCGACGGCAAACCCGGATACGGTGAGCCGGGCCAGGTTTGGATCACCGATCAGGCGTGCCGGGCGTTCGGCGTCGACGTGGACGCCGTCGTGGAGAAAAAACCCAAGGACCGCGACACGGCGGTCCGTGCGGTCACCGAGGGTATCGGGTTTGTCGCCGACGCGGCCGCCGAGGGATGGCGGATCGGCGGGGCGGGCCCCGACGCCAGCGCCACCCGCCTGGGCGTGTGGACGCGGGTGTACCGCGACGACCAGCAACGCAAAGGCGTGTGGCTGGTGCTTATTCCGGGCATGGCGGCTGTCGGCGATGCGCCCCAGGACCTGCGCAACACGCCGATCCTGATCGGCGGGCACACCGAAGACGGCATCGAGATACCGTCACCGGATCGGATCGCTCGCCGGCTGCAGCTGCTGGCCGACGCGCTCGGCTACCCGTACAAGCTCAACGCCGGGGTGACCGCCATCGACCTCATGGTGACGGCCCGGCCGAAAGGCGCCACGATCGCCGAATGGCGCAACGGCCCGCTGGCGCCGTCGAGTTTTGAGCCGCCGTTCACCGTCGGCGATGTGGAGCGCGACTTCAATTGGACGCGCACACCCACCGCCGCCGAGTCGACATGCCGCTATGTGCACGCCTACGACCGCGGCGGCTCGTATCCGGCGGCGATCGCCGGGCTGGAACTGCCGATCGGCGAGCCCGTGCACTACCCGGATGGGGCGGTGTTCGCCGACCCGGCGCGGCTGGCGGAGCTGCTCAAAGCACCCGGTCTGGCGACCATCATCGTGCCCGAGGCGGCGGACTGGCGCGCGCCGCACCTGCTGAACCCGGCCGGTTTACGGTTTCACGCGCCCAAGCCGGTCACCACCGCCCGCCTGGGGCAGGCGATCGAACTCGGCTACACCCCGACGATCGTGGAGGCCTACAGCTGGCCGCAGCACGGCCGGGTGCTCAAGGGCTGGTATGAGCGCATCCGCAACGCCGCCACCGCGCTGGACACCGACGACCCCGACGCCCAGGCCGCCCGCGACCAATCCAAGGTGGTGCGCTCGGTCGGCATCGGCCTGATGGGCTCCCAGCAGCACATGAAAGGTAAGACCGGCTATGACCCGATGAAGCGGCTGTCGATCATCGGCAAAGCCAGCGCCAACATCGCCTACCGCATCGACCGCATCGGGCAGGCCACCGGCCGCTGGCCGGTGGCGGTCGAAAAAGACACCGTCCTGTACGTCTCAGACAACCCGGATCCGCAGTCGGCCTGGCCGGGCGGGCCCAAAACCTGGGGCCGCGGTTTCGGGCAGTACAAACACGAGGGCTCCGTGCTGTTGGCCGACCACACCCAATACCTGTCCGGTGGCGCCTACAGCGGCCGCGCCGCGCTGCTCGAACCCCACGACTGGACCCAACTGGCCGCCTCTGCTGACACCACGGCGGGCTGATGGCCCGGCCGCGCCGACGCCGCCGGCGCACCCTCACCGGCGACGACCTGGGAAGATACGGGTCCGTCGCGGCCGGCAATGTCGACGCCGACCGGGCAGCCGCCGGCCTGGGCGTTCCCAAAAGCCAAGTGCGCGAGGCGATCACACAATACCGGCAAACCCAGCGGCAAAGCTTTTTCCGCGCGGTCTCCGGGCGGCGCGACGCCGATGTCACCAGCGCGGCCAGCACCGCCGGGATGCTGCTGGCCGCGTTCGGGCGCGGCGTGCGCGGCGCGGCGGTCAACGCCAAGGCCGCCGCCGCCAAACTCGGTGTCGCGGCCTCGACCGTGCGCCGCTGGGCCGCTGGAACCCAGCAGCCCTCCCCAGCGCACCTGGCCGCGCTGCAAGCCGAATCGACAAAGGCGGCCACCACCAAATCCGGCCGCGCCGCGGCCACCGACGATTTTCGGGCCAGCCCCGCCGGGCGCGCCGCCCTGACGGGGGGGGCCACGCTGTGGATCAGCGGCAACCAAGGCCCCGGCGGCAACGTCTCCGACCAATACACCCGCGATCGCACCGTCGCTTTCGGTGTTGACGCCGAAGACATCGACGCGCTGCTGCGCGCCTACACTCAAGACGGCGACGCCGGCGTGCACGCCTGGCTCACCCAGGTCACCGACCAAAAATATCTCGCCGACTGGGGATTCATCACGATCGAAGACTTCGGCTTCGGCGAGCGGCGATGAGTGCTGCTGTCCCGCCGGTGGCGGGGCCGCGCTGGACCCGCGCCCGGCTGGCCGGCATGCTCCTGGCCTGCTACGGCCCCACCGCCCGGGGCAAGGTCAACGCCGCCGCCGCCGCCGAATACGCCGGCGTCACCGCGGGCACGGTGCGCCGCTGGATCGCCGGCGGCAAACCCGCCCGCCGCCGCGCGACATCCTGCCCGCCGGCGCGGATCGCCCGCCTGCAGCGCGGACCCGACCTCGCCGAACACCGCAACCAGCAGCGCCACGCACACGCCCTGGCCGCCATCGACAGCCTCGCCGCCGGCCGACCGCCCCAACCCGGCTGGCGCAAACAAGGCTGGCTTGATCAGCACACCGTCGCCATCATCGCGATCCACCAAAAACCTTGGCGCCAAGTGGTGGTCACCAAAGCCAACGATCGCGCGCTGGCCGAACTCGCCCGCCGCGGCGTCATCATCGACACGATCAAAACCCCGACCAGGTTTCACGCTGTGGCGCTGGCCCACACCGTGATGGCCCGCCAGCAAGCCTGGCGGGTGCATCCCGCCGCCGACCAGCTGGCGACCGGCCGCACACAGGTGTGGATGAACGACGCCCCACCAGTCGACCTGGCCGCCCTGGCCGCCAGCATGCGCCGCTGATCGCGGCCGGCCGACACGCGGGATAGCTGTGTCCGCGGGCGCGTGGCCGCCTCGGCTAGCGTGGGGCAGTGGCCCTAGAGCCGGCGAGCTGAGGCGAAAACACGGTCACGACAAGCAGCGCTGGAACACCTTTCTTATCGAGGCCGATTCTTCAACGGCGTGTCGTCTGGGGTGAATGAGACATGGTGGCGCAATCCTGGAGCTTCGTCGATGATCGCGACGGGCCAGTTTTCAGTGTCCCGCGGCCGTCGAATCGGATCTTTACCGTTTTTCGGAAGCGCCCTGCCTTCATCGTCCAGCACGTCGACGAGGCCGCGGTATGGATGTGCGACGCACCAGCACCCCAACTCCGGTCCCTGGCCGACGAGCTCGGGTTCACCGCCGACCCGACGGCAGAAGACCGGCGATGACCCGACATCGAGGTGACCGGGCCACCCGGGGTACTGAGGCCGGCAGCGCCGATACCGGCGCGGGGAGCAAGGCCGGCCGGCGGACCACGTCGGTGGAGTGGCCGGTGGAAGTCGACGAACGGCTACGGCTGCTGGCCCGGCTCGCAGTGGTCGACGACGCCGAGATCGACCCTGCCCCTACCGGCGGCAAGTCGCGGCCGACGCCGTCAGCGGCACGGGTGTTGAGCAACCTGATCTTGAGCCACCCACTGACCGGGGTGGCCCACCTCGGCGTCGAGCCAGGCCCCGAGGCGCTGGCGCGGGCACGCGAAGTCAACGAGTCGTTCGCCTGGGTCCACCGGGAGCCTTGGTTCGGCAGACCCCGGTCCCGGGTGTATGAGACACCGCCTGAGCGGGTCGTGCTGCGCCGCGGTCGGCCGTTGCCGCCCAACACCGTGTCGGTGGCCCGGCCGTCCCGATTCGGCAACCCGTGGAAGATCATCCAGCGTGACGGGGCGTGGTGCGTCGAGCAGCCGCGCGGCAACCCCAAGCCCTACGCCAGCCGCGCCCGGGCGCACACCGTCGCGGTGGAGCTGTACCGGGCCTGGCTCGACGGCGACCTGGGTCACGTCGACACAACCCTTGAGGCCCGCCGGCAGCGCATCCTGGACGACCTGGGCAGGCTGCGCGGTAAAAACCTCGCCTGCTACTGCACCGAAGACCTCGAATGCCACGTCGACGATCTCCTCGAGCGCGCCAACCCGGTGCCGTCGTGATCACCCATGACGTCAGAGCGCCCTGTGTCAGGGGCGGGAGAGGGGACGTCTGCGATGTCGAAGACAGTTACTGGGGTTGCGGTCGCCGTGGACGACCAACCAGGCGCTGGCGGCAGGGATGGAGATGTTACCGGCCCTGCGGGCTGACACGTGGGGGTTTGTGTACTGGCGCAGGTGTTTCGGGGTGTTGGTTATTGGCCGATGTAGGTGATGTTCAGGCGGCCGGATAGGCCCCAGCGCAGGCGGCCGGCGGTGGCCCGGTACCACGATGCCAGCAGGAAAGCGCCTCGGGGCCCGACAAGTCGCATCCGCTGGCGAGTCGCTATTGCAGGACTGTCATGCGGCTCGCTGGCGGATCCGCGACAGATACTCGTCCCGGCTTGCGGCCGCACCGGCCCGGTCAGCCGCGAAAGCCCGCGCAGCGAGGCGCGCCGCCAGGCGAACCGCCTTCTGGGACATCGCAATACAGGTCTGGTAACGGAAGTCGTTGGTTAGTGGCACGTAGTCGTCCACGCTGGCAACCTCATGATTAAAGCGCCGACCGCTGAGGCACACGCCCGCTACGGCCGCGGGGCCGCGGCTCGTTGTGGGGTGTGCGCGCCGAAGAATCACTCGCGCGCCGCCACCTCTACCGGGCACAGAAGGCGTGGTCGAACCCTGGCGCAGCTCGCGCTTGCCTGGGTGCTGCGCAACCAGACCATCACGTCGGCGCTGGTGGGAGTATCCAGTGTGGCCCAGCTTGACGAGAATCTCGGGGCGCTCGACAACCTCGACTTCACGTCTGAGGAACTGAGCGAAATCGACCAGCATGCGGTCGAATCCGGCATCGACACCCATTGGCGCTCGAGTTCTGACCTGTAGCCCAGTCGTCGAGCCGATATCGGCGATCGTGCTGCGTCTGTCGGCGCCGAACTTCAAATCCATGGTCAGGCTGCCGACCACACAGACCTGTGCCATTCCCGCGAATAGCGGTCGCGCTGGGCCAGGAGTGCCGCTTTGCGGTAGCCGGCCGGCGTCTCGTAGTGGACCTTCGAGGCGGTCGTCGGTTCGATCTGGTCGGGATCCGGCTGTCGAGCGCGGGGCCCCGCCGAGTGGGCGGCGCAGCGCCCGGTTCTTCGCGCTCAGCGCGCTTCTGCGTGCATTTCCGGGTACGGCCCACCAACGGATGATGCCGCGGTCAAGATCTTGTCGATGGCGGCGAGAACGGCATCGGTCAGCGTGACGTCGGCCGCGCCGACACTGTCGTGCAGGTAGGTGATGTGCTGCGCGCCGACGATGGCGACGTCGACACCGGGTCGGGCGATGGTCCAGGCTATGGCCAACTGGCTGACCGTCGCGCCGAGATCGGCGGCCAGACGCTGAAGTCGCGTCACCACGGGCAAGTTATGCGCCAGGCTTTCGCCGCCGAACACATCGCTTTTACTGCGCCAGTCCTGTCCTCGGGCGCGAACGTGGTGTCGGGTTTGACCGTTCCGGTCAGCAAACCGTGCGCCAGCGGCCCGTACACCATCACCCCGACGTCGTGTGCGCGGCAGTAGGGCAGCAGCGTGTCCTCGATGCCGCGGCGGAACATGTGGTAGGGCGGCTGCACCACTTCCACCGGCAGCGTGGCCGCAAATTCTTCCACCTGTTCGGTGTTGTAGTTCGAGATGCCCACATGCCGGATTTTTCCCTCCGCCGCCAATTCCGCGAGCGCTCCAGCGGTTTCGGATGCCGGGAGCTTGGGATCGGGCCAGTGCACCAGATACGCGTCGATGTAGTCGATTCCCAGTGCGCTCAGGCTGGACTCGACGCCCTTGCGGAGCCATTCCGGGCTGGCGTCGCGGACTAGGCCGTTGTCGGTGGCGCGCAGCCCGCCCTTGGTGGCGATGACGATCTCGTCGCGGGCTTGCTTGAGCTCGGCGCGCAGCGCCTTGCCCAGGACTCGCTCCGACTGCCCGAAGCCGTACTGCTGTGCGGTGTCGAAGAAATTGATGCCGAGATCGCGGGCCCGGCGGATCATCGTGATCGCGGCGTCTTCGTCCGCGTGGCCCCAGTCGCTGGAGAACTCCCAGGTGCCAAAGGCCAGCCGGGAAACTTCGAGTCCTGTCTTACCGAGTTTGGTGAATTTCATGTCAGCCTATCATTCCCTTAAGTTGGTTTCGTCGTCAGCCCTACCGGGGCCGCGCCCCAACCCCACCCTGCGAGAAACTCGACCTCGTTTTCGATCGCTTTAGATCGGCAGCAGGCGGATACGTACGTATTGCCCTCTCGCCGAGCACAACGACGGCCCCCTCCACTAGCTCCTCCTGCACGGGGTCTCCGGTCCATCCGGTGCAAAAACAATGCGACGCTTGGAGCGGGGCTGACTGAAACGACGCCGGCTACAGGGGTGTCGTAGGCGAGTTCGGTTCTGCCAGTGTGGGGTACACAGTCGGTCGGGAGACTTTAACAGTTCGGTGCGGTCGGTGATGGTGTACGCGGGTGCCGTGCATGCGGCGAAGTTCGTCCTGCTGCGCCAGCCCGCACGCTGAGAGCGATCCCATGGACTACCGCCAGGAGGAAAAGCGGCGGGATCGCGGCAGTGCCGATCTGAATGAGAACAAATGGAATCAAATGCCAAACGGCGTGCACGACGTTGCCGATGAGACTCACTATGGTGGCCCCGATCAGGAAGCTCCAGAAGAACCGGACGGCACGTCGGTGATTCCTCTGGGTGATCTCGGTCTGGGTAGTCATCGTGTTTCCCTCCCCGGCGTGAGGCCGTAGGTCACTGTCTCTTTGCCTACCTCAACGACGAGCGAGGCATTAACCCCCAGCGCCGTGAGATATGCCGCCAGAGTGCCGACCAGCATGTCGTTCTGACGCTCGATCTTGCTGATCTGCGCCTGTCCGACACTGAGTTTGGCCGCCAACTGAGTCTGGGTCAGGCCGGTTGCGCGGCGTATTGCGGCAAGGTCCAGCATACCGCAATACTACCGTCAAGAAATACTACTTTCAAGGAATACACACGTTGGGGAGTCGCTTGACTTTCGCAGTTATGCAGCTGCTGCGGCGCAGGCCAGTTGGTAGTCGCGGTATTTGTCAGGGTCGGGTTGAGCTGGGCTAGCACCGTTAAATCGGGCGGCGATCAGGGTGCGGCGAAGCTTGGCGAGCATGTCTTCGAAGGCGGGTTCGGACTTCTGGTCGTACCAGGGCTCGGCGGCGTGGCGGGCGGTGAGGTCGTCGGGATGGTATCCCGACAGGGTGTACCAGACGATGACCAAGGTCTGCACGAGGAAGGCGAACGGCACGGTGCGCTCCACGGCGCGTTGCACGCGGTTGCGGGCCTGGCCGACCCCGAGCAGTTGTTTGCCGGTGGCGTTGGCGGGCTCGATTGACCAGCGCTCGGCGTGGCGGGCGATGATGCCGGCGGCGTCGGTGGCCGGCGTCGGTGGTGAACACCGCGAGGTCATAGCCGCTGGCGGTGTCGGGTTCGCGGGCCAGCACCACCCGGCCGGTGGTATCGCCGAAGGCTCCGTACCACAGGCAGTCGGCTTCTGCGATCGCGATGGTGTCGGTGCGGCCGTAGCGGTTCACCGTGGCGGTGCGCCAGGTCGCGGTGGCGGGCAGTTCGATCAGGCGGGGCAGTCGTCGGCCCTTTTTGGCGGGCCGGCCGCGGCGGCGGGTACGCGGTGGCGCCGGGGCGTGCAGGGCGGCGTTGGCGGGCAGTCGGGTGGTGATGGTGGTGTCGGGGACCAGCAGCGGCCTGCCGTGGTAGGCGGCATCGCCGACGGCGTGGATTTGTTTGTGCGGGAACGTTTCCGCAAGCACGGTGAGCATCGCAGCGGCCAGCTCCACCGGGGAGGCGGCGCCTTTTCCGGCCCAGAGCCGAAACAGGATCGGCAGACACACTGGATGGCTGCAATACGGCAGCCGGACCACGATCCCGGCGATCACCCACCGGTTGCCCCGGCCGAGTTTGGCCGGGCCTTGGGCGGCGCCGTCGTGGGTCCAAAACGCGTGGTGGACCTTTTTGCCCCAGCGGCGAAACAGGGTGTCATCGACCGCGACGGCGATCGCAGCGTCGGCGTCGAGCAACCTGTCGACGATCAGCCGCGCGATCGCCAGGCCCAGCCGATCGGTGTCCCAGGCGTAGGTGGAAAAGAACCGGCACGCCGAGTGAAACGACACCAGCGCGGCCATTCCCGCCCCGGCGAGCATGCCGACCACGGTGCGCCGCATAGTGCGGGCGACCAACCCGGCTGCCAGCAGCGCGAACATCGCAAACGTCGAGGACCGGACAAACACCGGTCGCAGTGTTGCCAGCAGTTCACGCCACGAGGACGGTAGGGTCGGTGCCGAAGCATCGGCGGCGTCTCGAACATCTGGGCGAGTACTATTCATCCGCCGATGCTTCGTCATGGTCACCGATCGATCACGCCGACACGCCGATCAGGTCACAACCGCCTCAGAAATCACACCCGCCACACTGATTAAACTGCGAAAGTCAAGGAGTCGACTACACTCGATTATTCGAGCGGGCGGTCTCGTCGCGGTCGGTGACTTGCGCCAAATGATTCCGGGCTGTTATGGCTTAGTGGTCGCGCCCATAAGTTCGTCGGGGGTCATGTCCAGGCGGTTGGGTCGCCGAGGTAGAGGCCGCAGGCGGTGTCGAGGGCGTCTTCGGGTGAGCCTGCTGTGTGGCCGGTGGTGGGTAGTACCGAGTCTTGGTAGCCGTTCTTGCTGGCCAGGTAGCTCGCGAAGCCCCAGCGGGAGGCTGATCCGCCGTAACGCAGCCGCATCAGTGGCATGGAGTCACCGTCGGGCAGGCGGGCGGTGACGTAGGCGAACGTGCCACGGAAACGCACCTCGACACCGTTGAGCTGGGGCCATCGTTGCCGAGCATGGGCGGACAGGCGTTGTTGCAGGGAGGTTTTCGTCGATGCGGGGGGCGCGGCCATGGTCAGTGATCGTGCCCGACGGCGTGTCGCTGGGCGACAAACCATGAGTGATGGGTGAGGCTGAAGTGTCTAGTGTTATCAATTCGCGATCATTGCCTCGTGGAGTAGCCCGCCATGCCGCCCGCCGACCGGATCACGTTGACCGGGTCGCAGCGGCGCGAACTGCGCCGCCTGGTGCGGGCCGGGCGCACCGAGCAACGCCTGGTCACGCGGGCCAAGATCGTGCTCGCCGCGGCCGAGGGCCAGCCGAACGCGGTGATCGCGGCGTCGCTGCGGGTGTGCGAGGACACCGTGCGCAAGTGGCGGAACCGCTGGTGTGCGGCGCCGGGTGTCGCGTCGCTGTCGGATGCAAAACGGTCCGGGCGGCCACCGGAATTCAGCCCGGTGCAGGTCGCCCAGGTCAAAGCGGCGGCGTGTGCGCCACCTGCGGACAGCGGGCTGGCGCTGTCGCGGTGGTCGTGCCCGGAACTGGCCCGCTACGCCGTCGCCGCCGGGTTTTGCGAATCGATCTCGCCGGCCACGGTGCGCCGCTGGTTGTCCGAAGACGCACTCAAACCCTGGCAGTACCGGTCGTGGATCTTCATCACCGACCCCGACTTCGCGCCCAAGGCGCAGCGGGTGCTCGACCTCTACGACCGCACATGGCAGGGAACACCGCTGGGGCCGAACGACTTTGTGATCTCCGCCGACGAGAAGACCTCCGTGCAGGCCCGCTGCCGCTGCCATCCCACGCTCCCGCCCGGGGTGGCGCGCACGATGCGGGTCAACCACGACTACGACCGCGGCGGCGCGCTGGCCTACCTGGCCGCCTACGACGTGCACCGCGCGCAGGTGTTCGGCCGCTGCGAAGACACCACCGGCATCGAACCGTTTCACCGCCTCGTCGAACAGGTGATGGCCCAGGAACCCTACGCTTCGGCCAAGCGGGTGTTCTGGATCGTCGACAACGGCTCCTCGCATCGTGGCCAAGCCGCGATCGACCGGCTCACCGCCCAGTTCCCCAACGCGATCCTGGTGCACACTCCGGTGCATGCGTCCTGGCTCAATCAGATCGAGATCTACTTCTCTATCGTTCAGCGAAAAGCGCTCTCGCCCAACGATTTCACCGACCTCGACGCCATCACCGACCGCCTGAACGCCTTCGAGGCCAGCTACAACCAGTCCGCACGGCCATTCAAATGGAAATTCACCACCACCGACCTCGACGAACTGCTAACCAGGCTCGACCACCATCAACACGAGCACAGCCCCATCCAGCCCCGCGCCGCTTGAACGCCACCCCCGACGAATTTACGAGCGCGACCACTTAGTCAGCGTTTCTTCCTCGGAGGTGGTGGATGTGGGTCTCGGAGGGAAATTCCGGCTCGATCTGGAAGCGTTGGCGCACTCGGCGGCGCAGGTGTCTGGACAGGGTGAGGATCTGGCCACTGCCCATTTGTCATCGGACAACCGCATAGTGGCCGCACAGTCCGGCTGGGTAGGCAGCTCGGCTGTGGCGTTGAGTACGAAGACGGCGACCTGGTTGGAGGACTCGCGCAGGCTGGTCACCAGGGTCGGCGGTCATGCGTTGGATCTGACCAACGACGGGATTGACTTCTCGGCGATGGACGGCGGGAACGCTGAGATGCTGCAGGCCGTTCAGCCTGGCGCTGGCGGCGTAGCGGGTTCGGCCTGACCCGTGACGCTGACGGTGGCCGATATTGACCGGTGGAGCGCCGAAGCGGCACGGGAGGTGTTCCACGCGGCCAATGCACGCGGCCAGGCCACCTTGGAGGCCTCCCGTCAGCTGAGTTCCCTGGCGGTCTTCGATAGCTGGGAGGGTGCTACCGCCGAGGCCAGGAAGCACACCAATGCCTCGATCCGACAAGACCTTGACGCCCACGGCAACGAGTCGCTGGCGGTAGCCCGGGCGGCGGGCAAAGCCGCCGATGACATCGAGCACGTCCAGTCTCAACTGCGCACGTTGCGCGCCGACGCCGCCGAGCTGCACATGACGATCGACGGGCTGACCAACCAGGGAGCAGCAAACACGGCTTGCCACGCGCGGTTGTCGGTCAGCATGACATGTTCAGTGCGCCACGCATTCTCGAGCTCCTCATTGACAAGGTCTCTTTCCGCCGAAACCTTCAGTGTCTCAGATGATCCGGCCGGCGCACGGCTGGTCATCTTGTTACACACCCCGGCCGCTAACTTCGTCGCGCCTGTTGCACCACCGTGCATGCGCTGTGTCTCCAGGTCAGCTGCCAGCGCGTTCGCGTCGTGGTCGCCCTTATAGCCGGTGTTGGGATCGGCGGCAGGCGGATCGGCGTGGGTGCATAGGTGGATATCCGCCTCGATCACGATGATTTCGGCTTTGTCTTCGGTCACGCTGCCGCCTTCGCTTGCCTGGACGATTTCATTCCAAGATTCGCCGCTGTTCATGGCCTTGCAGACCGTGTATCCCAGTGTCACTATTGCCTGGTCGGTCGCCGTGTCTTCGCCCACAACGCCGTTGGCGTACAGGGCGGCCAAGTAGTCGCTAGCGCTGTCCGCGTGCGCTGTCCCGCACATCGGCAGCGCCAGAGCTGCTGCGCCAGCGGCCATTGAAGCTGTGATCCACTTCATGACTCCACGCCCAGACCAGTCGTCGTTCTTTTATGGCGCCCCGGTCGTGGACCACTTCCGGGCGTGACACCGCCGCCGACAACCTCGCGGTGAGTCCGAGCCCATCGGCCAGCATCCGCGGCAGTACGCACCCGGCGTGCTGCGCCACATCGTCGCCGCGGACCTCGACTCGCAGATTCTTCGACCAATCACTGATAGCCTGCATCTGTTAGGTGCACTCCCGTGTCGGGTACCGGAACCATTAACACTACGATTATCCTTGCGGCAGTGCACCTTTCGTGTTAGCGACACCCACCAACACCGAGTTAGTTGAAAAACCGAGGCACGTTCGGCCCTGACTCTGCTGTGTTCGATGAGGATAATCTCGTGTCGTGCGCGGGCCTGGTCCCGGTGATGGCCCTGGCCGAGCAAGCAGGCCTGACACGGTTGTTGGACAACAAGATTCACATCGAGTCGACGCGGGTCAAGTCCGGGGCGGCCAACCCGGCCCCGAAATTGGCCACCCTGATCGCGGGCATGTGCACCGGCGCGGACTACATCGATGATGTCGACCTGGTCCGCGCCGGCGGGATGAAAACCCTCTTCGGGCCGGTGTATGCGCCCTCCACCGTGGGAACCCTGCTGCGCGAGTTCAGCTTCGGTCACGCCCGCCAACTTGACTCGGTACTGGCCGAGCATCTGGCCGGCCTGTGCGGGCGGGTGAATCTGCTGCCCGGATCAGATGCGCGCGCCTTTGTCGACATCGATTCGCTGGTACGCCCGGTCTATGGACACGCCAAACAGGGCGCCTCCTACGGGCACACCAAGATCGCCGGCAAGCAGGTTCTCCGCAAAGGACTGTCCCCGCTGGTCACCACGCTGAGCACCGACACCGCCGCGCCGGTGATCACCGGCATCCGGCTACGCGCCGGCAAAGCCAACTCCGGTAAAGGCGCGGCCCGCATGGTGGCCCAAGCGCTGAGCACCGCGCGCGCCCGGAGTCGGCGGACAGATCATCGTCCGTGGTGACAGCGCCTACGGATCGCGGGCCGTGATCCGGGTGCGCCGCCGCTACGGCGCGGTGTTCTCCCTGGCACTGACCCGCAACGCGGCGGTCCAACGCGCCATCGGCGCCATCGACGAGCACGCCTGGACCCCGGTGCGCTACCCCGGCGCCGTCCGTGACCCCGAGACCGGGGCCTGGATCTCTGATGCCGAGGTCGCCGAAATCACCTACACCATGGCCAAATCCGGCACCTATCAGGCCGTCACCGCCCGCCTGATCGTGCGCCGCGTCAAAGACGCCACCCAACCCCGAAGACGGCCTGTTCCCGATCTGGCGGTATCACCCGTTTTTCACCAACTCCACCGAATCGGCCGCCGGCGCCGATATCACCCACCGCCGCCACGCCATCATCGAAACCACCTTCGCCGATCTCATCGACGGCCCCCTGGCCCACATCCCTTCCGGGCGCTTCGGCGCCAACAGTGCCGGGGCCGTCTGCGCGGGGATCGCCCACAACCTGCTGCGCGCCGCAGCGACCCTGGCCGGCGCCCGTCACCGCACCGCCCGAGAAGCCACCCTGCGCCGACACCTCGTCAACGCCCCAGCCCGCCTGGCCCGCCCCCAACGCAAACCGATCCTGCACCTACCCACCCACTGGCCCTGGGAACCGGCATGGAACACCCTGTGGCACAACATCATCGGCTACCAATCCAGCGCCTGAACCACCATCCACCCGCCCCGCCAACCAGGACCCAACAGGAAAAGCTGGACAGACCAGCGGCCCTGCCACACCCACCACCAGCCAACATCAAGATCAACAACTCAACCGCCGACCGCAGGGTCCATCGGTGGAATCAGGCTAAGGCAGGCATCGCGTTCACCGAGCTGTCCAACGGGTTTGCCAGCTGCGCCGATCCCGAGGCGCTGCAAGCCATCTGCGACCGGCTGGGCCCCGGCTCGATTCGAGTGTTCGCCGAGCGCTGGTGGTCGGTGCTGCCGCTGCCGCTGACCGAGGCCGACCGCGCCGCCGGCTACTGGTGGGAGTTGGCGATGCGCCAGGTCGAGACCTCACGCACCGTGGTGTTCGACGCTCCCCGGCGAGCGCGTTCGTTCTTTGAGGCCCTGGTGGTCAACAACCTCGATGTCGGTCGCCCGGAGCTGATCGAGTTAATCTTCAAACGCGGCCAACGCCGCGGCGCCAAGGCCGGCGGGCAGTACAAGACCAAGGTCGTCAGCTACGGCACCGAAGTCAACGTCACCGCCTTCTACCGGCACTCGCGCATCAAGCAATATTTGAAAGACGGACGGGCGCTGCGCATCGAGACCGTCGTCAACGCCCCAGAAGATCTGGGCTGTCTGCGGCGCCTGGTTCATCTCGATGAGCTGCAGGCCAAAGCCCGTGACATCAACTCTCGGCTGCTCGATACTGAACGTGTCGGTCAGGGCTGCGTCCTTGCGAGTCCAGCCTTTGAGCGGATCGCACAGCCCACCCTCACCGAGGATGGCAGGAGGGCCCCGGCCTTGCGGTTCGGCGACCCTCGGGTCCAGTCCCTGGCCGGCGCCTTATGCACCAGCGTGCTCGCCGTCACCGGCATCACCAACAAGAGCCTGCGCGCCTTGATGACCGGACTGCTCGGCGGCACCAACTACACCATGAACCAGGCCAGCTACGACCTGGCCCGGCTGGCCCGCAACGGGCTGATCACCCGCATCCCCGGCAAGAACCGCTACCGCCTCACCGACGACGGGCTGCGGTTCGCGATCTTCTACACCAAAGTCCATGACCGCCTGCTACGGCCTCTCCTGGCGGCCGACCAGCCACCCGCGCCGCTGCTAATACGAAAAGCGTTGCACGCCATAGATAATCACATCACAGAAACCATCGACCATACCCGACTATTGCCAAAGGTAGCCTAAAAACTCAAGACAACTCTCAAAGTTCTAACGACCAAGGTTCCCTAGGGCCAACTCGGGTGATCACACGCACTGGTTGGCGTGTATTCGTTGTTCGCCTACAGCCTCACCCTTGGCGGCCCGCCTGCGATGTGGTGGATCATCATCGTCGGCTGCGGCCAGTTCCTCGTCGCCCTCGTCTTCGGTGAGGTCGTCTCGCAGTACCCCATGGCCGACGGTATCTATCCGTGGGCACGACGGCTGTGGGGTCGCCGATACGCGTGGACGGTATCGTGGGTCTACGTGTGGGCCGTGATCGTCGCCATCGCTGAGTTCGGTAGTGATTTCGTGGCTTCGTTGCTCGGGATAACTCTCAGCAGAGAGGTCGGTCTGGCCGCGGCCGTCGCGCTGCTTGTGTTGGCATTCGCATGCAATTTCAGTGGAACGCGAATCCTGGCGTGGGTAGCCGCGGTCGGACTGGCGGCAGAGCTCACCGGGGTGGGTGCGCTTGGGCTATATCTGCTCATTTTCAAACGCGCGAACTCGTTCGCCGTCTTCTTCGACGCGATGGGTGCCGGCGGTGCGAAGCCTTATGCCATCACGTTCCTCGGAGCGGCGCTGAGCGGTTTGTTTCTGTTCTACGGCTTCGAGGCGTGCGGTGACATCGTCGAAGAGGTCGACAACCCCACCCGGCGGATACCTGAGCGATGATGCTGACGATCCTTGTCGGCGGCGTATCGGCCTCGATGTCATACATCGGATACGTGCTCGCGGCACCAAACCTGCAGGACATCGTCAACGGCAATGACCCCGATCCGATACCCAGCATCCTGGAAAGCTCACTGGGACATATCGGTTCGAAGCTGTTCCTCTGCATTGCCATCACCGCGTTCATCTCCTGTGTGCTGTCGTTGCAAGCCGCTGTAAGCAGGCTGCTCTATGATGCCTTCGGCCGCGACCGGATGCTGCCTGGCAGCGCGTGGCTGTCGAAAATGACGGAGCACCAGGCAGTCGTACTTGCTGCCCTACGCCAGCGGATCTGCGGCTGGCGTAGGGCCGGCGACTGGAACCTCGGCAACTGGGGCATGATCGTGAACGTCCTCGCGCTGTGCTACGCCGTGTTCGCGATGATCCTTCTGCTCAAACCCGTCGACACCGGCAGTTTCCTCGACAAGTGGATCGTGGCCATCGGACTCATTGTCGTCCTGAGCTCCGGGCTGATCTACATGCTGCTGGCGCGCGCCTACCGGCACTCCGACGACATCGGTGAAGGCGACGCCATCAAGGTGGCGCACAAGCTAAGCGCGATGAAATCGACTGCCCCTAAAGCGGCTTACCCCACAACTCGCGACAATCCAGGAGAAGTAGACGTATGAGGATTCATCCTGCGCACCTGATCGTTGTATTGCCGGCCGCGCTGGTCGCGGCCGGATGCGCCAAGGGCGAGGACCAGAAGCCGAGCACGCTTTACGTCATCGAGCACGCCGAGACCGATAAGGTTCAACATGTCGGCCCTCCGAATGAAAAGGACTCCGTGGGCGACATCCTCACCTTCGCCAACCCGCTGTATGACGAGGCGAACACGAAAAAAGTCGGTTCCGACAACGGGGTGTGCTTCCGCACCGCGGTCGGCAGCGCCTACGAATGCTTCTGGACGGCCACACTGTCCGACGGCCAGCTGACGGTGGAGGGCCCGTTCTACGATGGGAAGGCCTCGGTGCTCGCCATCACCGGGGGGACCGGTGGCTACCAAGCCGCCCACGGCCAGATGGCGTTGCACGCGCGAAACCCCGAGGGCACCGAGTACGACTTCACCTACACGATCGACAAATAACAGACTCCGTCGCGGGGGTGCCCGTGCCCGTCAATGGCCGAGTGCGCGCCCCTGTGTGACGGCACGCGAGCCGACTCAACAACGGCCTGCTCGAAGGAATCAACTCTCTCGTCCAGGCCGCCAAGACCCGCGCCCGCGGATACCGCAACAAGCATGATCACAATCGTCTACCTCACCGCCGCGAAACTCCCGCTGCCGAGCGTCGCCAACCCCACCCCGGCATACCTGCCCGCCGCGGGCTAAAGACCACAATCCAGAATCATCCAGGTAAGGCTAACCAACCCACTTGAAAGAGCGGAGAACCGTCTTCAGCCGAATGGACAAGAACCGAACTGCTGCCGACAACCGCGAGGTCGTAGCCGCTCTCCGCGTGCTGCGTCTCGTCGACGCCCGTTGCTTCGTCTTCGGCGTTCAGACGTAGCCCGATGGTGTATTTCAGCGCCAGAGCCATGATAAGTGTGCCGATGGCCGAATACGCCAGAACGCTCGACGCGCCGATAGCCTGGCGGGTCAGCTGGGCGAAGCCACCACCGTAGAACACCCCTGCGGACGTGCTGCCGCCGCCCAGGGCGATGGCGGGTGATTGCGGTGCTGCGAGCAGGCCTATCAGCAGCGTGCCCAGAAGGCCGCCGACCAGGTGCACGCCGACCACATCCAAGGAGTCGTCGAATCCCAGCTTGAACTTCAGGCCGACCGCCAGTGCGCAGACGATGCCGGCGGCCACACCGATAATCAGTGCGCCGAGCACGTTGACCGACGAACACGAAGGGGTGATCGCGACCAGCCCGGCCACGATTCCCGATGCCGCACCGAGCGTGGTCGCGTGCCCGTCGCGGATGCGCTCGGTGAGCAGCCAGCCCAGCATCGCGGCGGCGGTGGCGACCGTGGTGGTGATGAAGGTCGTCCCGGCCACCCCGTTGGAGCTGGTGGCCGAGCCGGCGTTGAAGCCGTACCAACCGAACCACAGCAAGCCCGCGCCCAGCATGACGAACGGCACGTTGTGCGGTCGGGACGGGTTCTTCGGCCAGCCCTTGCGCTTGCCCAGCACGATCGCCAGCACCAAGCCCGCCACACCGGCGTTGATGTGGACCGCGGTCCCGCCCGCGAAGTCGATCGTGTGCAGTTTGTTGTTGATCCAGCCGCCGTGCGCTGCGGTGACGCCATCGGCGGCCAACACCCAGTGCGCGACCGGGAAGTAGACGACGCTCGCCCAGAGCGCGGCGAAAACCGTCCAGCTGGCGAACTTCAACCGGTCGGCCACCGCCCCGGAGATCAACGCCACGGTGATGATCGCGAACGTCAGTTGGAACGCGACGAAGACGGTCTGCGGCAGTGTGCCCGCCAACGCGATCTTGGTCTCGGGGGTGTTGCCGCTTGCGGCGACGCCGTTGACCCCGATCAGGCCCCTGAGGCCGAAGTATTGGGTCGGGTTGCCTGCGACGTTGCCGACGTCGTCGCCGAAGGCGAGCGAATAACCGTAGACCACCCACAGCACGGTCACGACGCCCATCGCGATGATGCTCATCATGATCATGTTGAGCACGCTTTTGACGCGAACCATCCCGCCGTAGAAGAACGCCAAACCGGGCGTCATCAACAGCACCGACGCAGAACTCGCCAGCATCCAGGCGGTGTCGCCGGTGTCCGGCACTCCCATCGTGGGGAATTGGTCCACTGCCCCTAACCTCCTTCGGCGAGGCCGCAGCCACCAAGGCTGCGACCGATGACGGTTTCTTGCCATCAGGTTTGATCGACTCGCTTCCCCTAGTAATATTCCGGGATTGAGTCTGTCCAACACATCAGGGGTAAGGCCCCAGTATTCAACCGTGATGTGTGTCGGTGCCGCACCTTGGCGTGAGATCAATCGGTGCAGCCGTCAATCTTGTTTTCCTCGACTGTGATGTGATTACTTACCGCGTAAATAGGAAATAACGTCATCGCGGTAGTCGAGGAATCCCTTGTGGATCTACTGACGTTTCCGTGGGTGGCTTTCGAGGCCCGGACAGGCTTGTTCTCTGGGCCGCGCCAGTGGCCAGGGCAGGTCTGTGACCTGCCCTTTCGCCTGCCGGGAGGGCGCATAGAGGCTCGCGGGTCAAGGGTGGCCAAAGGCCATCGCGAAGCGACGCGCAGCGCCCTTGACGCGTGAGGGGTGCGTCCGTAGCAGGCGCGGCCCAGATCCGCGTTCACCCAACCGAACCCGTGACCAGCGCTCCGTCGGGCACCCACGGAAACAGCAGAAGAGCCTCCCTTGTATGCAGCGATCTGCTCGTCGAGTGTGTCGATCACAGTGGCCAATTGCGTCGACCAGGCAGGGATTCTGCGGACATCCCGCAATGAAGCCATGAAGGTGCGGATGTTGAACGTGACCGCGCCCGTCATCGGCAGCCGAACAAAATGTTCAAGTTCAATCCGTAACCGAGCGCGGCCGTAGTCTCTTTCACGAACCATCCGGGGTATGTCCCGTCCCCATTCCGGAAGCTCTTCGAGACTTACATCAAGCTTATGTGAATCAGATGTTGACAGCGTCCAATTCACCCGCCGGTAGGCCTCATCTGCACGCAATTGTCGTAAGAACTGCTCGGCACGGTTTACAACCCCTGTTCGGATCAGGTGCGGTACCGGCGTGTGGATCTCATACATATCCATGCCGACGTCAAACGAGACCGACCATGCGGCTGCGAAAGTTACCGCGCCAGCATCAAAGTACAGCCGCCCGTCTCGTTCTATTACCAGAAGTAAATCGTCGGGAATTTCCCGAGCAAGAAAGTCCAAGGGTCCATGTGGCAGCGTATTCCAATCGCCGAATGAGAAACGTTGATCGGTACCAAGTATGGTGTTACGCCAATGAAATTGACCGCCCGGCTCGTCAGTCAGATGCATGATCTGCGGATAAGACAGGTCAAGGTCACGCAGGTAATACAGGAGCAGGTCCCAGCATGCCAGTTCCATTCCGGGCATGATCTTGACCCGGTGTGGGTCGGCGTCGAGTATCCGGCGGCGTTCGGCCATGATGGTCGGGTATTCCGCGCCGCCGAGATCGACTAGGTGGCGACCCCACTCGCCTCCGTGGGTGACGCATGGCACGCGCGCGGGCTCGACATTCACGGCATATTCGAAGGTCGTATCGTTCTCGGGAAACGGCCAGGGCAAATTGCTCAGATGGTCGACAGGCTGGGTGAGATAGGCCTCGACGGCGCCCGTGTGGTTCAGCACTCTGGCATTCATAGATCTACCTCGATGATGTCCTGGCCGCGAGACACGCAGCACAGCATGGTGGTGTTGGTGGATTTCTCCTCGGCCGTGAGGACGAAGTCGCGGTGCTCGACGGTTCCTGCAATGACAGAGATGCGGCATTCGCCGCAGACGCCGCGGCGGCACAAGTTGCGCACCGGTAGGCCATGGTCGAGTAGCCGCTGAAGTAAGGACATCCCGCCCGGTACGTCGATGATCTCCCCGGAACTGGCCACAACGACAGTGAACGGGTCGCCCGAGTCTTGAGCGGGTGCGGTAAACCGCTCGAGATGCACACGCGCGGAGGGCCATCCGGCCTGACGAGCGGCTTGCAGGTAAGTGTCGAGGAGCGCTGGCGGGCCGCAGGCGTACGCGTGTGTGCATCTCGAGCGGTTGTACCCGAAACCGTTCCAAGATCATGCTGATCGTGTCCTCGACCGTAACGACTTCATGCAATGTGACGCCGGGAAATTCGACGACTTGACGGAGGTCGTCGAGGTGGGCGGCATGGCCGGGGCGGTATGAATAAATGATGTCGGCGCTGCCGCCCTGGCGTGCGATTGCGCGGGCGTGGGACAAAATCGGAGTTACGCCGATGCCGCCGGCGACTAGGAGAGCGTTGCGCTGGTTGAGGATCGGGGGAAACATTGAGCGCGGACCCTCGACCTGCAGAAGATCGCCGGCTTTCAACTGGTCGTGTATCCAATCTGACCCACGGCCTTCGCCGCGACGCATTACCGAAATGCCGTAGCTACCCGGCAGTACGCCGTCGTCAACGAGCGAGTAGGCGTTGCGGTGCTGGCCGGCAGTAACTATCAGGTGACTGCCCGGCTGGTAGGCGGTCAATGTCGAGTCGTCGTCGGAAACCAGGCGATAGTGGTTGATCTCTGGCGTCAACGCTGTCAGCGAGGCAACCCTAAGCGACCGGACTGCTGTGGTGTAAGCTGGATGTAGGTGTGGCCGGTAGGCCACGTCCGCTGCGGTCATGGCAACGTCCTTGCCTCAACGCTGGATGCCAGAAAACTGCCTCGGACAGCGGAGTGGTGTGAATGAATTTCCACTTGGCTTCGACAGCCTGGGCACTGGACTAACTCACCGGGCTGTCCGACGACACGGTGGGTGTCGCGGCAGTGTGCGCAGTACATAGGCAAGTCACGGGTGTGGGTGACAAACGCCGTGAGTTCTTGGGGCAAGACCCCGGCGGCACGTGCAGCGGCCAGGATGAGTAAAACGTTATGCTGACCGCCAACCACCATGATGCGCACTCCGGTGCGCGCCTCGGCTACTGCCTGCTCGACTGCTTGCCGGTCGTTGTCGTCAGCCAGTGAACCCACAACGAGCAGTCGGGTCGGCGCCGTCAACGCAGCGGCAGTGAGCCACATCTGCGCCACGTCACGGCTCTCTGGCTCGGCGCCTGCCATAATCACCAGAAAGGCCGCGCCTTTGGAGTCGATGTCACCGGGATTGTCAGGCCAGACCGGCAGGCCCAGCTGCGCAGAGGTCACGATTGCACCCGTGCGTACAGCCGTCCGCTGCGATCGGTTCTACAGGCTGAGGGGGCACTCGTTTCAGTGGTGTCGGCGCAGACTTCCTGCGCAATATCGCTGTCCTGCACGGGGATTAGCATCCGATGATCGTTCGCCACAGCGGCTGTGCCTTCGCTGCAAACAGGCTTACCGTTCTGGCGCCCGTTGACAGAAGTGGGATGGGTCGGGTTGCGGGCGAGGATGACCCGTCGCACAGCGCTCGCTAACCTCTCGGCCGGGGAAAGATCGCCGGCAACAGGATGCGGCTGGTTTTGTCGAGCTGAGCCAGCCGCGCACTCTGATGGCCCGCGGACGGTCTTCGCGGTGGTCATGTCTTTTGGCCCCTGCGGGTTGGTCGGGTGAGCGGCCGGCTAGCGCGTCACACTCACGTAGTGAAATCTGGTCTATCGGTATGAAACGTTAGGCGTGTTGCCGAATTGTGTCGTCGGTGTTGAAAACGGGGAACATCGCGATGCGTGCGCAAACGGGCGACAGGACAAAGTTACGATGTCTAACTACCGTGGTAGCAAGGCTCTTTCACATCTGGGCGCGTGGATGTGCGCAACGGTACGACGTCCATGAAACTCGCAGCAGTCCGGTTGGCGCGCCGACATGGCGGGTGCTGCCCGGTGGGTGAGTCATAGTGGTACCAGCCGACTGACAGTAACCAATATCGGCCGGAAATGCTTTGCATCTTGGGCAGAGACCACGATCGCACGGCGCTTGGGGCCCGGCAACGACGGAACTTCCGAATCACGCAGTGCCCCTGTGCGTTCCGACCGCAGGGGTCGAGGCGGTATCCGTGGAGCCAATATGTGCGTTCCGCGGTGCGGCATCTGATCGGATGCTCATAACCCGATTGCTACGCTCAGTAACCGCGACGCGGTGTTCTCCTCATCGGGGCGCAGGCCACGCTGCCCGGCGAAGTAGCCGGCCGGCGGTCAGCGCCCGCTTGGTCTCGACCCAGGCGACCACGTGCCGCCGGCCCACCCGTTGGCCCTGATGATGGTAGTCCGTGGGCGGCTTTTTGCGGCCGCAGACTTCCACGTCGGTGGCGAGCGGTTTGCAGCCTCGACTCCGCCTCGCGCGCCGGTAGCTGTGGGCTAGGCGGAGTCCGATGGCATCGTCCGCACCAAAGACCCCGCTCAATAGCTGAAGGGGCCCCAGGCATGCCGCTTCAGCGCGGCTGGCTTCTTGCCGAGTTTACCGGCGCGCACCATCACCGCCAGACTGTCCAGGATCACGCGGCTGCTCATCAGGGCAGTTTGCTCGGCCCAGTCGTAGCGGCGGATCGGCAGCTCGCCCTCGGCCTGCTGAGCCCACGCGCCTTCCCTGTTGAGTATGTCAGCCTGACCCGCGAAGGGATTAACCATCGATGTTCCTCTCGTCGAGATTCAACTCACGGCGGAGGATGCGCTGGCGACGGCACAGCAGTCGGCACGGACTGCGGGCCCCTGTGTGACAGGGTTGGGTGAGACAGCAGCAGTAACCGATCATCGCTACAGGGCGAGACAGGATCACCGTTTTCCGTGACTATGACGATCGCATCCCTGCAGGGGTGCGCTGATACTGACCAAGTGGACGACGCGCCGGATCCAGGCGCTCGGGCCCGCCGGCGCACGTTTACCGCCGAGTACAAGGCCCGCATCCTCGATGAGTACGACGCGCTGCCGGCCGGTTCGTCCGAGCGTGGTGCGTTGCTGCGTTGCTGCGCCGCGAAGGCCTGTACAGCTCGCACATCGCCGAATGGCGCAAGGCCCGTGATGCCGGTGCCCGTGCCGGGCTGACGCCCAAGGGCAAGTCGAAACGCACCGCTGAGCAGGTGGAGCTGGACAAGCTGCGGCGACGCACCAAGCAATTGCAGGCCGAGCTGGACCGGACCAAGCTAGCCCTGGAGATCACGGGAAAAGGTGTGCCACGAACACGGGAGGCTGCGTGATGTAGGAGATCGCGGAGGAACGTGGTGCTGTGTGAATGATGAAGGGGTTGTGGCCCTTCGGAGTCGCCCGTCGGGTGGGAGGCTTCAAACCGCCTCATGCTGCGTTGGCTGAAGACCGTCGTGGTGAGCGATGAGGAAAAGGCGCTGTTAGAAGCGTCAGGTGGGGATCAGGAAGACGAACGCGAGTGAATCGCTGACGACGTGTCGAAATGGATGAGATGGCATCGAAACCGGGGCTTCTTTTTGGCGCCGGGATGAGTTTGGCGGGTATCCCGATTTCTGGCCAGGCGGTGTCCGGCATGGAGGCGACGTGATCCTGGTCTGCGGCGTTCACGCGGAACGTGGGAAGGCATGCCCCGATACAGTTTTCGCTTCGGTGAGGGCGAGAGGGAGCGCGGCGGGCAGCAGAAACTGTGAGCCGTTGAGTACCGACGCGGGGTGTGCTGGCGGACCGGCTCGTAGTAGCGCTGAACCGCCTGTAATGGGCGCGGAGCAAAGGGGCCGGACCATTCGGGTTGGTGAAGCAGTCAACCGGCGGCAGCCGGGAGGAGCTGGATGAAGCAATCGAAATCGCTGGGAAAGCCGTTCGAGATATCGAAATGGGCTGTTGCGGAGGCGTATCGCAGGGTCAAGGCCAACAAGGGTGCCGCCGGTGTGGACGGGTTGTCCATCGAGGGCTTCGAGTCCGACCTGAAGGGCAACCTCTACAAGGTGTGGAACCGGATGTCGTCGGGGACGTACTTTCCGCCGCCCGTGCGGGCGGTGGAGATCCCGAAGGCTGGCGGCGGTGTGCGGGTGCTCGGTGTGCCGACGATCGCGGACAGGGTTGCGCAGACGGTGGTGGCCATGGAACTGGAAAAGCGGGTGGAGCCAATTTTCCATCCGGGCTCCTACGGCTATCGACCCAAGCGTTCGGCGCTGGACGCAGTCGCGTCATGCCGACAGCGGTGTTTCAAGAAGGACTGGGTGCTCGATCTGGACATCCGCAAGTTCTTCGACACCGTCGACCACGAATTGATGGTCAAAGCGGTTCGGGCCAATACCGACCAGGACTGGGTGGTGTTGTATGTGCGGCGGTGGCTTTCGGCTCCGCTGCAACTCCCGGACGGGACGCAAGAGGTGCGGCATCGAGGTACCCCGCAGGGGTCCGCGGTGTCGCCGATTCTGGCGAACCTGTTCATGCACTACGCGTTCGACATGTGGATGGCCCGGAAGTTCTCGGACGTCGACTTCGAACGGTACGTGGATGACGCGGTGATCCACTGTGTCAGTGAGCGTCAGGCGCTGATGCTGAAGGCCGCCGTTGGGGAACGTTTCGCCGCGGTGGGGTTGGAGCTGCATCCGGACAAGACGAAGATCGTCTACTGCCGGGACGAGAACAAGCGCACGCTCGATTCCGAGCACACCTCGTTCACGTTCCTCGGCTATGAGTTCCGAATGCGGTCGGCGCGCAACAAGTTCGGGGAGTTGTTCACCTCGTTCTTGCCTGCCATCAGCCGCGACGCGGAGAAACGCATCAACCGGGAGGTCCGCAGCTGGGGCCTGCACCGACACACGGATTGGACTCTGGGCCGGATCGCACGATGGATCAACCCCATCGTGCGAGGCTGGCTGCGATATTACGGTCTGTTCTATCGGACGAAACTGTATGCGCTGTGCAAACGCATCAATACCTACTTGGTGCGGTGGGCTCGCAAGAAATATCGACGGTTGCACGGGTTCAAGAAGGTCAACGCCTGGTGGAAAGCCTTGGGGGAACGATATCCTCGAATGTTTGCTCACTGGGAATATACCTGTGGCTTCATGGCGACTGGATGGTAAGAGCCGTGTGACGAGAGACTGTCATGCACGGTTCTGTGAGAGCCCGGGGGTGAGATTCCCCCGGGCCACTCGACCACGCGCTCTTGGAGATGCTCTGCGAGAGCGCGGATTTCGAGCCGAAGTCGAAGCGCTGATCGGCGAGCACTTGCCCGCCCTGGAGGCAGCGACGTCCACGAAGCGGGCGTGTGAATTGCTGGGCGCATCACGGTGTGCATGAAACCGGGGATGCTTCAGACTTCTCTATCTGGGACCGGCCCTTCGGGTTGGAGGGTAGCCGGTTCTGGTTGATGCTGCTGGCTGGACCGCCAGGCAGCTTCGAACTCGTCGGGGGAGAGTCCGCCGAGTCCGGCCTGGATGCGGCGTGGGTTGTATCAGCCGTCGATATAGCGGAACAATGCTGCTTCGGCTTCCGCTCTCGTAGCACAAGTGGTTGCGGGCCAGTAGATCAGCTCGATTTTCGAGCGTTGACCACAGGTTCTCCGCCAGCGCGTTGTCGAAGCTTTAACCGGGTAATTTTCGTTGACTCGTGTGCTGTAATTTGGCTGCCGCCTTTGCGGCCGTAGGCGCGCATGATCTGCTCGACACGCTTGCGGCCGACCCTCACACCCCGATTACGTAGTTCCAGCCACACCCGCGGCGATCCGTAGGTGGCGGCGAACTCGCTCTCGCCACGGATCTCATCGATGAGCACCAGCAGCCCGGCATCGCCTTCGCCCGCCGCGACGGGCGCTGTCGCACCTTGCGCCACCCGTAATAGGCCGATGATGCGATACCCAGGACCCGTAGTAGGAGACCGACCGAGAAGTCATGTGCATCAGTGAAATTCATGACCGCCTCCGGGTCGGGTCGATCTTTGATGCGAAATACGCACTCGCCGCCCGCAATACCTCGTTGACCCGCCGCAGCTCGGCGTTCTCCTTCGCCAGCCGCCTGTTCTCATCGACCATCGCCGTCGTCGGGCGATCGTCACGCTCACCGCGGTCGGCCTCGTCCTGGCGGATCCAGTTCCGCAAAGCCTCCGGGTGCACGTTCAGCTGGCGGGTCAACTGGGCGATCACCGGCTTAGGGTCAGATTCCCGATACAGCCGCACCGCGCGTTCACGCAGCTCGTCCGGGTACTTCCTGTTCGGAACATGTCAAGGCCGGTGAGACAGTTTCTTACGCGGATTTGATGAGTGCTTCGGGGGTTGGCTGGTTGATCCAGGCGATGGTGGGCAGTTTCGGCGGGGTGGGCCGGCGATGCCGGAACCTGGCGGGGTTGGCGGCATAAGCCGCGTCGAGTGTGGCGGCGCGTTGGGCCTGTACCTGGGTTGCAGTGCCGTAGTGCACCGAGGCCGCGGTGTGTAGCGCGACGCCGCTGTGACGATGTTCATGGTTGTAGTAATCGAAGAATGCGCTGCAGAAGGCGCGGGCGTCTTCGATTGAGTGTGGTCACCTGACTTGGCCCCACTTTGGTCGGTGTTCTTCACGAATTTTGGCCCCGGCGGGGTGGTGAGCATTCCGCTTGGGTGGGGTGCGGTGTGTCGTCACCAATGTTGGCCCCACCCTCGTTCAGATCGTTCCTGTCGCCCGTCGTCCCTGGCGGCCGTCAGGGAGGTCGGTCAGGATGCGGTCACGCGTGGAACTGTTCGAGAACATCAGGAGAGATCACCGGCTCGATGAGCGGTCGATCCGCGAGTTGGCGGATCGGCACAAGGTGCATCGTCGGACGGTGCGCCAAGCTCTCGCCGACGCGGTCCCGCCGCCGCGCAAGTCCTATCCGGTGCGTCCCCGCCCAGCGATCGACGAATGGGCGACGGTGATCGACGCCTGGCTGATCAAGGATCAGGACGCCCCGCGCAAGCAACGCCACACCGCCCGGCGGGTTTGGCAGCGCCTCGTCGCCGAGCATCAGGCCGCGTGCTCGGAGGTGACGGTGTCGCGGTACGTCGCTCGCCGTCGGGTGGAACTCGGACTGCTCCAGCACGAGGTGTCGATTCCGCAGACCCATCTGGCAGGGGCTGAGGCCGAGGTCGACTTCGGCGAGTTCTACGTCACGATCGCCGGGTTGGTCGTGAAGTGCTGGATGTTCGTGATGCGACTGTCGCACTCGGGCAAAGCGTTTCACGTCGCGTTCGGCACCCAAGCCCAGGAGGCGTTCCTGGAGGGCCACGCGCTGGCCTTCGCGTATTTCGGCGGGGTCCCGGGCAGGATCCGGTATGACAACCTCAAGCCCGCGGTGATCCGGGTCCTCAAGGGCCGTGACCGCACCGAGTCCGACCGGTTCACCGCGATGCGCAGCCACTACGGGTTCGACTCGTTCTTCTGCCGCCCCGGCATCGAGGGTGCCCACGAGAAGGGCGGTGTGGAGGGTGAAATCGGCCGCTTCCGACGGCGCCACCTCGTCCCGGTCCCCAAGGTCGACTCCCTGGCCGAGCTCAACGAAGTGATCGGCGCCGCCGACCGGGCCGACGACGACCGGGTGATCACCGGGCGCCCGGTCACGATCGGGTCGGCGTTCGCCGCCGAGGTCACCGTGCTGATGGTGTTGCCGGCCGAGGCGTTCGACTGCGCGCGGCTGTTGAACGCCCGTGTCGACAATCGGGCCAGAGTGTCTGTGCGGCAATGCTTCTACTCCGTCCCGGCCCGCTACGCCGGGCGACGCCTCCCGGTGCGCCTGGCTGCCCGAACCGTCGAGGTCTACGACGGAGCACGACTGGTGGCCTCCCACGAACGGGCGGTCGGACGCTACGTCGAGGTCTTGGTGCTGGATCACTATCTCGAGGTCCTCAAGACCAAACCCGGGGCGCTGCCCGGGGCGACCGCGCTCGCCCAAGCCAAGGCCCGCGGGACGTTCACATCTTCTCACCAAAGCTATTGGGATGCAGCCCGAGTCACCTCTGGCGACGCCAAGGGAACCCGCGCCCTGATCGCCATCCTGCTGGCGCATCGCACCATGCCCGCCAGCGCGCTGATCGCCGCGATGGACCGGGCGGTCGCCTCGGGCTGTCTGAACCCCGAGACGGTGCTCATCGACGCCCGCCGCCACACCAGCCAGATTGCACCCGCGGTCGGAATCGCCGGTCTGGCCCGCTACGACCGACCACCGCCCTCGCTGACCGATTACGACGACCTACTCACCGGAAGCGACTCATGACCACCACAGCCAGCAAAACGACGACCGTAGATGCCGCTGCCCAAGCCTCCATCGGTGCCGCGGCCCGCGAACTGCACCTGCCCACCGTGCGCACCGAAGCGGTCCGTCTGGCCGAGATAGCCGACCAGCAACGCCACACCCACCTGCGTTACCTCGCCGAAGTCCTGGCCGCCGAAGTCGACGACCGCACCGAACGACGCCGCACCCGACGCATCAACGACGCCAAGTTCCCCAGGCTGAAACGGTTGGCGGAGTTCAACATCGACGCCGTCCCCGGCATCGCACCCGCCACCCTCGGTCAACTGGCCGGCGGGCACTACATGGACGCCGGCGAGCCCGTCGTGCTGCTCGGCGACTCCGGCACCGGCAAGTCCCACCTGCTCATCGGGTTGGGGTTGGCGGCCTGCGAACAAGGCCGACGGGTCCGCTACGTCACCACCGCGCAGCTGGTCAACGAACTCGTCGAAGCCGCCGACGAGCGGGTCCTGTCCCGCGTCGTGGCCCGCTACGGGCGCCTGGACCTGCTCTGCCTCGATGAACTCGGATACGTCCAAATCGACCCTCGCGGAGCTGAATTACTGTTCCAGATCATCACCGAACGCGAAGAACGGGCCTCGGTCGCAATCGCCACCAACCTGCCCTTCAGCGAATGGGGCACCGTGTTCCCCGACCCACGCCTGGTCGCCGCCATCGTCGACCGGGTCACCTTCAACGCCCACATCATCGAAACCGGCACCAAGTCCTACCGACTCCGCACCAGCAAAACCACCACCCGAACCAAACGCACCAGCTGAGCAAGGTGAGCCAAAATTCGTGACGACGGTGGGGCCAAATCACTTGACGAAACGCATTCGATCGAGCCGAACCGGCCCGGGAACGCCGGGCAGTACTTGAGGGTCTTGAAATTGGCCTCCGAGTAGGGGTTGTCGTTGGACACGTGCGGGCGGCTGTGGCTGCGGTCCACACCCAGGTCGATCAGCAGTTGGGCGACCGGCTTGGAGGTCATCGAGGTGCCGCGATCAGCATGTAGAGCCAGTTGACCGGGTTCGATGCCGTGGTGGGCCAAGGTGTCGTCGATGAACTGCTTGGCCAGCTCGCCGGTCTCGCTGGCAGCGAGGGTCCAACCGACGACGTAGCGCGAGAAGATGTCGATGATCACATACAGCTGATAGAAGATACCACGTTGTGGCCCTTGCAGTTTCGTTATATCCCACGACCAAACCTGGTTCGGCGCGGTGGCGATCAACTCGGGTTTCTTGCGCGCCGGGTGGGTGCGCTGACGGCGCCGCTCCCGGTTCTCCCCAGCAATGGCCAAAAGCCGGTACATGGTGCGAATCGAGCACAAGTAGATGCCGTCGTCGAGCAGGCGCGCCCACACCTGCGCCGGCGCCAGGTCGCAGTACTCGGCCGATCGCAGCACCGTCAGGATCTGCTGGCGTTCGGCCTCGGTGAGCTTGTTCGGCGGCTCGGGCCGCCTCCGCGGCGCCGGCCGCGGTGCTGGGTTGCGGCGCCGATAGAGCGTGGCCCGTGATGCACCCAGCAATTCACACGCCCGCTTGGTGGACGTCGCCGACTCCAGGGCGGGCAGGTGCTCGCCGATCACGGCTTCGACTTCGGCTCGAAATCCGCGCTCTCGCAGAGCATCTCCAAGAGCGCGTGTGCTTTTCCCGTGATCTCCAGGGCTAGCTTGGTCCGGTCCAGCTCGGCCTGCAATTGCTTGGTGCGCCGCCGCAGCTTGTCCAGCTCCACCTGCTCAGCGGTGCGTTTCGACTTGCCCTTGGGCGTCAGCCCGGCACGGGCACCGGCATCACGGGCCTTGCGCCATTCGGCGATGTGCGAGCTGTACAGGCCTTCGCGGCGCAGCAACGCACCACGCTCGCACGAGCCGGCCGGCAGGGCGTCGTACTCGTCGAGGATGCGGGCCTTGTACTCGGCGGTGAACGTGCGTCGCCGAGCCCGAGCACCCGGATCCGGCGTGCTGTCCACTTGGTCAGTATCGGCGCACCCCTGCAGGGATGCGATCGTCATAGTCACGGAGAATGGTGATCCTGTCTCGCCCTGTAGCGATGATCGGCTACTGCTGCTGTCTCACCTAACCCTGTCACACAGGGGTTCGCTGCCACTGAGACATCCTTCCTCCAGGCTGACAACAGCAAACCTGGCTTGGAAGTCTCTGAGAAAGCGGGGGAACCTCACCGGCCTCGTTGCGCTCGTCGACCCGGTCGATGTCGATCAGCGTGCCGTCCAACGTCACATGCGACCACTGTTTCCACTCGGCCCGCTCGTGCACGTCGGCCTGCGCCGCGATCACCTCGATCGCCTCATACAGGTAGCGGCGGCTGGAAACGTGACGATCACGCCGGCGAGGCCCAAAAAGCCCACCGGTGCAAATCTGGCCCGCGTGGCGCCGAGCGGTTCCGGTTCGTTTGTGGCTTATCGACGTGGGTGGGTTCAACCGGCCCGGAAGCGCCGCCGCCGGTCATGGGCGACGTGCCGAGGACTCTGCCTCGCCTCCGACAGCTCAGATGTCGGCGCGGTCATCGGGGTATGCAGTAACCGCCAAGAATCGAATCGGCAAACGCATGAATTGATGTGGGCCGTGCATCGTCTCGCCGTCGATCAGGAGGGTGTCGCCGGGCCGAAGCGCGTATTCGGCATCGCCGTGGCCGTAGACCATGGCGCCTTCAAGCATGTAAAGAACCTCAGTGCCCGGATGCTGGAACTGCGGAAAGACTTCACTGGCCTCCGTCAAGGTCACCAGCACCGGTTCGAGGCGTTTGTGCGGACCCCGCAGCGCTCCTAGCAGTTCATAGTGGTGTCCCACTCGCGTGCCACGACCGACGATCTGTGATCCGCGCCCGTTCTCGGTGTAAGCCGCGTTGTGTCCGGTATCGGCGCCACGGAGCAACATCGTCACCGGGACGTCCAGGCCCGCAGCCAGTTTCGCCAGTGTTGACAGGCTGCACGACGTTTGAGCATTTTCGATCTTCGACAGCATTGCCTTAGAAATCCCGACCTTGGCCGCCATATCGGCGCTTGACAGGCCGGTTGCCCGCCGCAGACTGCGCACCCGCCGCGCTATCGCTTTCTCTAGGTCGTTGCCGGTGAGCGCCTCACCTACTACCTCACGCTGCACCGGTGCTGGATCGTCAGTGTCGCGCACAATCGTCAGTTCGTGGTCCTCCACAGCGTGCGAGACTAACAGAGGTGGTTTCCTGTCAGGTGGTTTCCTGTCAGACATCCCAGGAGCTTAAATGTCAAGCGGCGGTTTGTTGATCTTGATTGTGGGACGGCCAGGCGGTGGCTTCGTCGTAGAGCGTGCGGGTCTTGAGGCAGCCGTGCAGGATTCCGACGAGCCGGTTGGCGAGCTGGCGCAGCGCGGGGTTGTGGCCGAGGCCGCGGGCGCGTTGCTTGTCGTAGTAGGCGCGTGCGCCGGGCGAGGCGCGCAGCGCGGAGAACGCCTGCGTCATCAGCGCGTCGATGAGCCTGTCCTGATGCACGAACCGCGCGAGCACGACCTTCTTCTTGCCGGAGGCGCGGGTGATCGGGCTGGTTCCGGCGTAGTTCTTGCGGGCCTTCGCGTCGGCGTACCGTGCTGGGTCGTCGCCGAATTCGGCGAGCACCCGGGCGCCGAGGATCGGTCCCAGGCCGGGCTGCGACAGGATGATCTCAGCGTCCGGGTGCCGGTGAAAATGCTCCTCCACCTGCTCTTGCAGGATCGCGATCTGCTCGTTGAGGGTGGTGAGCACGGCCACGATCGAGCGGGTGGCAGCCGCGTACGCGGTGGTGATCACCGGGTCGCGGCCGAGCTGCTCGCCGCGCAGCGCGTCCTGGATCCGGCTGGTCTTGGTGTCGATGTCGCGGCGACCGGCGTGTTTGAGCGCGGCCCGGATCTGGCTGCGGTTCAGCTTCGCCGCCGACGCGGGGTCGGGGGCTCTGCCGAGCAGTTCCAGCGCATCGGCCGCGTCGAGATCGTCGAAGGCTTCCAGCGCGGCGGGGAAGTACTCGCGCAGCGCGTGCCGCAGCCGCTGGGTGTGGCGGGTGCGGTCCCAGATCATCGTCTTGTGCGAGCGGGCAACAACTTTCACCGCCTCGGCTGCCGCGCTGTCGCCGGCCACCGGGCGCAGCTGGTGCGAGTCGGTGCGGACCATGTCGGCCAGCGTGTGTGCGTCCGCCGGGTCGCTCTTGGCGCCGGAGACGCTGTGCCGCTCCCGGTACCGGGCCACCGACAGCGGGTTCACCGCGTACACGGTGTATCCGGCCGCGATCAGCGCGGCCACCCACGGGCCCCGGTCGGTCTCGATTCCGATCGCCACCTCGGCCATGTCGGCGTCGGCGCCCAGCTCGGCGCCGATCATCGCGTGCAACCGCGCGATCCCGGCCGCGCCCTCGGGCAGCCGCGCCCTGGCCAGCCTGCGTCCCGCCGAGTCCATCAGTTCGACGTCGTGATGATCTTCCGCCCAATCGTCGCCCACGTACAGCAATTTCGCCACTCCTCGCTCCTGTCTGCAGTTGTCCGGGTTACAGCCGGCAGCGTGCGGGAGAGCTCTCGGCGACCTAATGAAGCAGTGCTCACGCCACGCGGGCGGGCACGACATCCCATCAGCGATCCCTTCTCCCGGGCGAACCGGTGGGGGCGACGATCTGACATCAGGACTCGAAATCCAGGAGGCATCAGTGCTCACCCACCGGCCGCTACCGATAGCAAGTCTGCCCGAAGGCCGCACCCGCTAATACTCATTAGGTGGTTTCCTGTCAGACATCCCAGGAGCTTAAATGTCAAGCGGCGGTTTGTTGATCTTGATTGTGGGACGGCCAGGCGGTGGCTTCGTCGTAGAGCGTGCGGGTCTTGAGGCAGGCTCTTCTGCTGTTTCCGTGGGTGCCCGACGGAGCGCTGGTCACGGGTTCGGTTGGGTGAACGCGGATCTGGGCCGCGCCTGCTACGGACGCACCCCTCACGCGTCAAGGGCGCTGCGCGTCGCTTCGCGATGGCCTTTGGCCACCCTTGACCCGCGAGCCTCTATGCGCCCTCCCGGCAGGCGAAAGGGCAGGTCACAGACCTGCCCTGGCCACTGGCGCGGCCCAGAGAACAAGCCTGTCCGGGCCTCGAAAGCCACCCACGGAAACGTCAGTAGATCCTTGAGGCAGCCGTGCAGGATTCCGACGAGCCGGTTGGCGAGCTGGCGCAGCGCGGGGTTGTGGCCGAGGCCGCGGGCGCGTTGCTTGTCGTAGTAGGCGCGTGCGCCGGGCGAGGCGCGCAGCGCGGAGAACGCCTGCGTCATCAGCGCGTCGATGAGCCTGTCCTGATGCACGAACCGCGCGAGCACGACCTTCTTCTTGCCGGAGGCGCGGGTGATCGGGCTGGTTCCGGCGTAGTTCTTGCGGGCCTTCGCGTCGGCGTACCGTGCTGGGTCGTCGCCGAATTCGGCGAGCACCCGGGCGCCGAGGATCGGTCCCAGGCCGGGCTGCGACAGGATGATCTCAGCGTCCGGGTGCCGGTGAAAATGCTCCTCCACCTGCTCTTGCAGGATCGCGATCTGCTCGTTGAGGGTGGTGAGCACGGCCACGATCGAGCGGGTGGCAGCCGCGTACGCGGTGGTGATCACCGGGTCGCGGCCGAGCTGCTCGCCGCGCAGCGCGTCCTGGATCCGGCTGGTCTTGGTGTCGATGTCGCGGCGACCGGCGTGTTTGAGCGCGGCCCGGATCTGGCTGCGGTTCAGCTTCGCCGCCGACGCGGGGTCGGGGGCTCTGCCGAGCAGTTCCAGCGCATCGGCCGCGTCGAGATCGTCGAAGGCTTCCAGCGCGGCGGGGAAGTACTCGCGCAGCGCGTGCCGCAGCCGCTGGGTGTGGCGGGTGCGGTCCCAGATCATCGTCTTGTGCGAGCGGGCAACAACTTTCACCGCCTCGGCTGCCGCGCTGTCGCCGGCCACCGGGCGCAGCTGGTGCGAGTCGGTGCGGACCATGTCGGCCAGCGTGTGTGCGTCCGCCGGGTCGCTCTTGGCGCCGGAGACGCTGTGCCGCTCCCGGTACCGGGCCACCGACAGCGGGTTCACCGCGTACACGGTGTATCCGGCCGCGATCAGCGCGGCCACCCACGGGCCCCGGTCGGTCTCGATTCCGATCGCCACCTCGGCCATGTCGGCGTCGGCGCCCAGCTCGGCGCCGATCATCGCGTGCAACCGCGCGATCCCGGCCGCGCCCTCGGGCAGCCGCGCCCTGGCCAGCCTGCGTCCCGCCGAGTCCATCAGTTCGACGTCGTGATGATCTTCCGCCCAATCGTCGCCCACGTACAGCAATTTCGCCACTCCTCGCTCCTGTCTGCAGTTGTCCGGGTTACAGCCGGCAGCGTGCGGGAGAACTCTCGGCGACCTAATGAAGCAGTGCTCACGCCACGCGGGCGGGCACGACATCCCATCAGCGATCCCTTCTCCCGGGCGAACCGGTGGGGGCGACGATCTGACATCAGGACTCGAAATCCAGGAGGCATCAGTGCTCACCCACCGGCCGCTACCGATAGCAAGTCTGCCCGAAGGCCGCACCCGCTAATACTCATTAGGAAACACGGGTCGGCGGTGTCATTTGCCACGAGGATGGGACCACCGGTTGGCCACCAACTATGGAGCACCTGTTTGGCTCATTGGGGATGATCGGCGGTCGTTGGGGCTGGTGTCAACTGAGGGCTTCTGGCGGCGCCGGTAGGACTGGCCCTCGATGATCAGTTCGTGCGCTGTCGAGGTAATCCTGTCGATGGCCGATTGGGCAAGCAGCGGGTCAGTCATGACGGCCAGCCATTCAACTGGAGCTGGCACATGTTCGTTGTAGCCGATTTCTGCTGCTAGCTGGGCTTTCGACCGTTCCGCGTGTCTTACCGATCTTCAAGGCATGATCGCGATATATTAGGTACTGCCTTAGCCAGTTAGGCGGGAAGAAGGTGCGCGGGGAGTGGAGGGTCTGCGGCTGATTCCCGGTGGCGCTGCTGCGGTCGAGCCTGTTGCCGCGGATCCTGTTGTGTTTCAACGTGAATGCATCGATGCGTTCGTGGCGTCGTGGCGTGCCCGAGGATTCAGCCCGGTGACGATCGACAACGATATCGGACTGCTGGAGCGGACCCTGGCCGCGCTGGGGCGTCCGGCGTGGGAGGTCACCAGTGAGGACATCGATCGGGTGGTCGGTGACCTGGCGGTGGTGGGACGGGCGGCGTCGACGCGGCGGGGGTACGTGCAGATCTTCAAGGGGTTCCATCGGTTTCTGCAGACCCGGAAGGCCGCCGAGATCGAGGCCGCGTTCGGGGTGCGGCTGGTGTGCCCGGTGGATGAGTTCAACGCCTCGCGGCACGTGGGCGACGACTCGCCGGCGGTCGCGGCGCCACCGACTCCGGAGCGGGTGAGCGAGTTCTTTGAATTCTTGAAGACCAGGATCGCAAGGGCGCGCAAGTACGCGCCGGCGGCGCGGGATTATGCGATGTTCCGGGCGCTGTATCACGCCGGGCTGCGCTCGGAAGAGGCGGCGCTGCTGACGGCAGCGGCAAAGCGGCCACCGGGGCCGGGGCGCAATGTGGCGAAGCGGCCCCGCAAGCCCAGGGCTGTGAAGTTTTCCTACGACGCGCTCAAGGTGCTGCAAAGGGTTTGGGCCGCCTCGGGTGGGCAGTGCGGGAAGTATTTGGCTGCTTCGATGCGCTTGCAGCTCGACGGCCTGCAACGCCACGATGAGCTGGCCTTCGGTCGTGACCGCTACAGCCCGGACGTGCGTGCCGAGCTGCTGGAGATGAGCGCGGCGACGATTGACCGCTATCTGGCGCCGGCGAAGGCCAGGGACCAGATCAGTGGTGTTTCGACGACGACACCCTCACCGCTGCTGCGGAATTCGATCAAGGTTCGCAGGGCTGGCGATGAGGTAGAAGACGAACCCGGTTTCTTCGAGGGTGATACGGTCGCGCATTGCGGCCCAACACTCAAAGGCGAGTTCGCCCGCACCCTCAACCTCACCGATGTCCATACCGGCTGGGTGTTCACCCGCACCGTGCGCAACAACGCCAACACCCACATCCTGGGCGCACTGAAAGCAGGAGTGCATGAAATACCTTATGAGGTAACCGGTTTGGACGTCGACAACGGGACCGAGTTCCTGAACAAGGCTGTCATCAAGTGGGCGGCGCAGATGGAGATCTTCTTCACCCGCTCACGGCCCTACAAGAAGAACGATCAGGCCACGATCGAGGTCGGGTGGCCGGAGGGAGTCTCACCCTCCGGCTCCCACAGATCCGTACGTGAACCTCTCAGTTCATACGGCTCCTGTCATCTTGATCACCAGACGGCAGGCACGGCGGTGGTCCAGGCCCAGTGCGCAAAGTACCGCGGATACGCTTCGGCGACCCGCCGCCATGCTTGGTGGACATCGCGTCGTCCCTTGAACCGGCGGTATTTCTTGCGGACCCAACGCATCAGGTAGGCGTTGATGCGCGTCAGAAGGGGATACAGCGCCGACCTCGTAAAGGCCCCGTAATACTGCATCCAGCCCCGCACGATGGGGTTGATCCACCGTGCGAGATCACCAAAGGAGTGACCGAGGCGGCGGTGCAGTCGCCAGGACCGCACCTTCCGCCCGATCTTGGTCAAAGCGTCCCTGCTGATCGCGGGCGAGAACGACAGGAACAGCCTGCCGTCTTGGGCCCGCGCCTTGCGTGGCCGGAAAGTGAAACCGAGGAACGTAAACGACGTGTGCTCATAGTTACCGCGCCGTTTGCCGTCCTTGCAGTACACGATCCGGGTGAATCTACTGACGTTTCCGTGGGCGGGGTTTCATGCTGCCCGTCCGGGTAGAGAGGGGCACAGGCCGCCTCGGGTGAGCAGCGCCATGGCGATGAGCGCGTCAGGGCTATGAAACCCGTAGGCACGTTTGGTCAGTGCTCGCAGGTGGGTATTGGTGGCTTCGGAGAGGGCATTCGAGAGCCCATGGTCAAGGGTGTTGGCGATCAGATCGCGGTAGCGGCGGATGGTGCGGGCCAGGGCGACGAACTCGGGGATGCGCGAGTGGCTTGCCCACGACAACCAGCCGGCCAGCAGTTGGTGTCCGGCGCGGCCTTTGACTCGAAACACTTCGCGGAGTTGCTCTTTGAGCAGATACGCCCGGTAGAGAGCGCGGTTGGTGTCGGCGATCGCTGCGAGGCTGCTGCGTTGCTCGCCGGTCAAATCGGCCGGGTTTTTGCGGGTTGCCCACATCGCGTGCCGGTCGCGGACACCGGCTTTGGTCATGGTCCGCGCCCGCACCTTGTCTAGCGCTTTGAGCGTCCAGGCCACTACATGGAATGGATCTAGGCAGATCAGCGCCTGCGGGGCACGCGCTCGCACCACGGCGTGGATCCATTCCGCACCGTCGCAGCTGACATGGCTCAACTGCGCGGCGCGTTGGGTTCCCAGCTGGTCAAAGAACGCCCCCAGGGTGTCCTGGTTGCGGCCCTCACGAGCCCACACCAGCCTGCCTGTCGTGTGGTCCACGATCACCGTTAAATAGCGGTGCCCCTTGCGGTACGAAATCTCGTCGATACCGATCCTGGTCAGCCCGACCAGCAGGTCGTTGGTGTCGCGACCGTCGGCGACCACCCGGGTCACGATCGCCGCCACGGTGCGCCACGCTATCCGCAACAGCACGGTCAGCACGCTGAGCGCGGTATGGGCGGCCAGCCATGCGCAGGTGTCCTCGAATGCCCAGGTGTGGCGGGCGCCGGCTCGCGCCCACGGCACATGAGCCACCACCACTCCATGCTCACTGCATTGCACCCGTGGTGCGGCGGCCTGCAGGTATGCCTTGGTGGCGCCCACGTCCAGGGTGCGCCACCGCCGCGAGCTCTCTCCGCCGTCATATCCGGGGCAGCGGCGGCGGCAGCGTGAACAGCGGCTAGTCTGCGAGGCCTTGGGACGCACCGAAAACACCAGCACTTCGCTGCTCACCGGCGTCTTGGCGCGTGAGGTCTCGACCTCTATCGATACGTCCTCGACCACCATGTCTTGGCCACCGAGAGCCCTCGCGAATACCCTGGAATTGCGCAACGCCGTACCCCTTCTTCGTCTTGAACCTCCAACAGTCCAAAACGTAAGCAGGACACGGCGTTGCGCCCAAACCCTTCAGGTCGCAGACCCACAACTATGTCAGAAGAGCCATCCGGGTCTTGTCGGGATGCAACCGCAGCCCGACTTCGACCATCCTGTCGTGCAGCGCGGCCAGCACTTGGCGGGCTTGGCGCTCGGTAACGCAGTGGATGACCGCGTCATCGACGTAGCGTTCGAACCGGACGGCCGGGAACTCCCGAGCCATCCACATGTCGAACGCATAGTGCAGGAACAGGTTTGCCAACACGGGCGAGACCGGCGACCCTTGCGGGGTGCCCCGGTCGCGCTGTTGCAGGGTACCGTCGGGCAACTGCACCGGGGCTTGCAGCCACCGGCGCACATACAGCATCACCCACGGCAGATCGGTATTGGCCCCCACCGCCTTGAGCATCAGCTCCCACGAAACGCTGTCGAAAAACTTTTGGATGTCCAAATCGATCACCCAATCGGTTTTCCAGCAACGTTGCCGGCACGCACCCACCGCATCCAACGCCGAGCGGCCCGGCCGGTAACCATGAGAATCGTCGTGGAAGATCGCCTCGACCCTCGACGTCAACTCCTCGGCCACCACCGTTTGCGCCACCCGATCCGCGATGGTAGGCACACCTAGCATTCGGGTCCCTCCGCCGTGCGGCTTGGGTATCTCCACCGCACGCACCGGTGGCGGGAAGTAGCTTCCCGACGACATCCGGTTCCAGACCTTGTACAGGTTGTTTCCCAGGTCGGCCTCGAATGCCTCGATCGTTACTTCGTCCACGCCCGGTGCGCCCTTGTTCGCCTTGACCTTCTCCCATGCCTCCTGGACCGCCCACTTCGAAATCTCGAACGGCTTGCCCGGCGACTTCAACTCGTTCACGCGACTCCTTCCGAACCCCGACGGGTTTGGTTGATCTAACGAACACAGTCACAGATGACCCGGCCCCTTGGCTCGACTCCCATTACAGGAGCTTCATCGCTACTACGAACCGGTCCGCCAACCGGACCCGCAACAGTACTCACACCCGCGTGACGCGCGGGCTACTCCCTGTCGCCCACCGGAAACCCCGGACGGGCAGTGTCGCGTCCGGCCTTCTCCCGTTCCATGCAAAAGCCGCAGACCGGGCTCGCGTCGCCTCCATGCCGGACACCGCCTGGCCAGTCAGCGGGCCCCCGCCAGACTCATCCCGGGATCCTTGGAACACCCCGGTTTCGATGTCACCTGTGTAGTTTTCGACACGTCAGCAGCGAATCGCTTGCGCTCGCCTTCCCGATCCCCACCTAATGAGTATTAGCGGGTGCGGCCTTCGGGCAGACTTGCTATCGGTAGCGGCCGGTGGGTGAGCACTGATGCCTCCTGGATTTCGAGTCCTGATGTCAGATCGTCGCCCCCACCGGTTCGCCCGGGAGAAGGGATCGCTGATGGGATGTCGTGCCCGCCCGCGTGGCGTGAGCACTGCTTCATTAGGTCGCCGAGAGTTCTCCCGCACGCTGCCGGCTGTAACCCGGACAACTGCAGACAGGAGCGAGGAGTGGCGAAATTGCTGTACGTGGGCGACGATTGGGCGGAAGATCATCACGACGTCGAACTGATGGACTCGGCGGGACGCAGGCTGGCCAGGGCGCGGCTGCCCGAGGGCGCGGCCGGGATCGCGCGGTTGCACGCGATGATCGGCGCCGAGCTGGGCGCCGACGCCGACATGGCCGAGGTGGCGATCGGAATCGAGACCGACCGGGGCCCGTGGGTGGCCGCGCTGATCGCGGCCGGATACACCGTGTACGCGGTGAACCCGCTGTCGGTGGCCCGGTACCGGGAGCGGCACAGCGTCTCCGGCGCCAAGAGCGACCCGGCGGACGCACACACGCTGGCCGACATGGTCCGCACCGACTCGCACCAGCTGCGCCCGGTGGCCGGCGACAGCGCGGCAGCCGAGGCGGTGAAAGTTGTTGCCCGCTCGCACAAGACGATGATCTGGGACCGCACCCGCCACACCCAGCGGCTGCGGCACGCGCTGCGCGAGTACTTCCCCGCCGCGCTGGAAGCCTTCGACGATCTCGACGCGGCCGATGCGCTGGAACTGCTCGGCAGAGCCCCCGACCCCGCGTCGGCGGCGAAGCTGAACCGCAGCCAGATCCGGGCCGCGCTCAAACGCGCCGGTCGCCGCGACATCGACACCAAGACCAGCCGGATCCAGGACGCGCTGCGCGGCGAGCAGCTCGGCCGCGACCCGGTGATCACCACCGCGTACGCGGCTGCCACCCGCTCGATCGTGGCCGTGCTCACCACCCTCAACGAGCAGATCGCGATCCTGCAAGAGCAGGTGGAGGAGCATTTTCACCGGCACCCGGACGCTGAGATCATCCTGTCGCAGCCCGGCCTGGGACCGATCCTCGGCGCCCGGGTGCTCGCCGAATTCGGCGACGACCCAGCACGGTACGCCGACGCGAAGGCCCGCAAGAACTACGCCGGAACCAGCCCGATCACCCGCGCCTCCGGCAAGAAGAAGGTCGTGCTCGCGCGGTTCGTGCATCAGGACAGGCTCATCGACGCGCTGATGACGCAGGCGTTCTCCGCGCTGCGCGCCTCGCCCGGCGCACGCGCCTACTACGACAAGCAACGCGCCCGCGGCCTCGGCCACAACCCCGCGCTGCGCCAGCTCGCCAACCGGCTCGTCGGAATCCTGCACGGCTGCCTCAAGACCCGCACGCTCTACGACGAAGCCACCGCCTGGCCGTCCCACAATCAAGATCAACAAACCGCCGCTTGACATTTAAGCTCCTGGGATGTCTGACACGTCGAGCGTGCCTTTCCCACATCGCTCACCACGATCGCGTCACCGCTTTCGCAGCATGTGGCGGTTTGAAGCCTCCCCCGCAGGGCGACTCCGAAGGGCCGACAATCCTTCATCTCCTGCACAGCACCGCTTCACGAGCTCTACCTACATCGAACTCCTTCCGCACTCGGGACACACTCCAAGAACAACCACCTGGTGCGCCGATACGGGTTCTACTACCGCTACGACACCGACGAGGAACGCGCGGTGCTCAACCGGCTCTGGCACCTGGTCAACGACCGGCTCAACTACCTGACCCCGACCATCAAACCCATCGGCTACGGCTGCAGCCGCGACGGTCAACGCCGCCGGCTCTACGACAAGCCCATGACCCCGCTGGACCGGTTGCTGGCCGCCGGGGTCCTCTCAGCGGCGCAGAAATCGGAGCTGCTCACCTACCGACACAGCCTCAACCCGGCCGCGATCGCCCGCCAGATCGCCGACCTGCAGGCTGCCCTGCTCAGACCCGCCAAGGACAAGACCGAGCAGCTCTACCTCGCCTCTATACCCGCCGCCCTGCCCGACGTCAGATCCGGCATCCGCACCACGAACAAGACGGCCAGCTGACCCTGATTTCGCGGGCATTCCTACGTGAGGCATGGATCAGGTTTCGCGGGCATATTTACATGAGGCATTACGATCGGTCGCTGCGGTGGTCAGGCCGCGACGAGGCCAATTGACGCCTTCGCTGCGTCTCGGCCGCGCTGAACACGCCTGCGATAGGACGGGCCGGCCACGAGCACGACCCCGCCGACCAACATAGGAGCGGCAAGCAACCAGTATGGGTGCATGACGACGAGGATCACCGGCAGCAGTAGCGCACCACCCACCAAAATCGCCATATCCCGTCGCAGCTTACGCAATTCGGTAACTCCCGCCAGCGCCGCCGACACGGTGTCAGCGTTGGCCTGCCAGCGCTGTGGGCACGACGGACACCTCCACACCAAGTCTATGGTGCTGACATTCTCGGTGGTGGCGGCACCGCAGACGCACCGGAAACGCAGACTCACGGACGGGCTCATGCCGTCGCCTTCGCTGGCGACGGCATGCTAGCACCGTCCGCTAACGCGGGTCCGACATCACGCAGAGTAAACGGCTGCTTGTCCTGCACCACGCGCCGGTACATGTAGAGAACGCACCCGATGCCCAGCAGCGCCAGACCAATGAGGAACTCGCGGATTCCGCCGTATCCTGTCATCGAGAACGAGACTGAACCAACCGCGACAATTAAAACGTTGAACGCCGCTAAGATTCCAGCCAGCCAGAGCCAGGGTCTGGACAACGCCAACGGGCGGCGCAGGTTGGGTCTGTCCTTGCGGAGCAGTGGCACCGCCGACAGGGCAAAGACGTGGCAGATGACATAACCCATGTTGCAAGCCGCTAAGACGGCGACCGTCGTGGGCAGGAAAAGCACGGCCAGAACGTTCACCGTGACGTCGACGAACATGCCGCGGTTGGGGACGTTCTGCTTGTTTAGGTGGTCGAACCAATTGATCGTTATGCCGGTGCGGGACATCCCGTAAAGGGTGCGGGCGCCGCCGGCGCTGGCCGCGTTCATGCCGAGCAGGAAGCTGCTGATCATGAAAAAAATAATTATGTTCGACCATGCACCTCCCACCTCGCGGTGCAGCAGCTCGGCGTAGAATCGGAGCGGCGCCCGTGCCATCGCCTGCTGGCTGACCGCTCCGCCCAGGGCGATCGGCAGAATCGCGTAGACGGCCAGGCAGAACATTGCCCCCCGGATCAGCGCCTTGCGGGTGTCCTGCTCGGTGTCGTGGTATTCGGGCGCAAAGGTCGCGCAGACCTCGATACCGTAGGCAGACCAGGAATTCAAGTAGAGCCACACCAGTGCGAGTTGCACCGCGCCCCAGGTGCTTCCGGCAGCGCCCACCAATCCCCAACACAGGTGGGAGAACGCGAAATCTGACAAGAAGAACGGCGCGACCATAAACATGAACAATGGAACGAACAGCAGGCCGCCGGTCAGATATCCCAGGATCTTCATGGGTCGCACACCCATCGAGTTGATGATCCACAGCGCCACGATCAACGCGACCGCAATCACGCGAGGTAGGTCGAGATGCACGATTCCCGAGACGCTCCATGTCTGGCCGGGCAACCACTGCGCCTGTACCAGGCCACCAACGGTCAGGCCGAAGATCGCCAGCACTGACGACCAGCCGGCCCAGTATCCGATCGCAGAGATCGGCCCCGCCAGGCTGAACCGTGACCGCCAGCCCTCGAACGCATACATCGCGATTCCGCCGCAATGCTCGGGGAACATTGTTGCCGGCTCGGTGTAAATCTTGTTCTGCAGCACGGCGATTACCATCGAACCCAACCAAACAGCCAGTGCGCCAAGGGCGCCGATTTGACCGGTGGTGTAGCCCAGGTTAGCGATGATGAGACCAGGATTCGACAGCGTCATCACGAAGCCGTCGTACCAGTGCATTGTCTTCAGCAATTTCCGCTCGTCGACCTCAGCCACGGCCACGCCGTGTGCCGAGGTGATCAAATCAGGGTGCGGGGTATCGTTCATGAGGGTTTGCGCTCTCCAATCGAGGGTGGGACACCGCAACTGGCGGGCGTCGATCAGCCTGGCGTCTGTAGCGGCGCCGATGCCGAAACGGTGCGCAGTGCAAGGCTTTTGTTGAGGCGCGCTGGGGGCACTCCTCGTCCGTCCGCGACGACCGGACGACCGGCCAGCCACGCCGCGGCGCGGTCCTTGTATTTGATGACGCCTTTGTAGTCGGCCATGTCGTGGGGCAATTCGGCCAGTACTGCCGCGGCGCGGACGCGCCAAGGCTCAACCGTGGCCAGCTGCTGCAGCGGCAGCATATGAGTGCGGATCAAAAACATGATCGCCCCGGAGCGCGGCAGCCTAATCAGATGCTGGAGTTCGACGCGCAGGTGCACTAGAGCCCCAAACGTTTCGTCATCTACGATCTGGATCCATTCCCGATCCGGACCCCATTCCGGATAGCGCTCAGTGGACACATCCAGCCGCCGCCGGATCGTCATCGTCCAGTTGGTCCGCCGATAGGGTTGGTGGGGCTGGAGCCGTTTGAGGAATTCATGAGCGCGAGTGATCACGCCTTCCCGCCTGATTCTCGGCACCGGGCCGTGGAGTTCCAAAAAGCTCATACCGACATCGAATCCGAAGCTCCAATCGGCGGCGAAGGTCACCACCCCGGCGTCGGCGAACAGGGAGTCGTTGCGCTGGTCGAGCAACACGATGTCTTCTTGGACCTGTCCGGCGATGTAGTCCAACGGCTCGACCGGCAGCGTCGACTCGTCGCCGTAGACGAAGGCACGGGTCTCGCCGAGAAGCTGGTTCTCCCAACACCAGCTGCTATCATCGTTGCGCGACAACCGCATTGACTGCGGATATTCGGTGCTCAGATAGCGCATGAGCGTCAGCATGGCGTCCCATGCCGCGGGCCGCATGTGCGGCAAGACGGCACGGCGGGTGGGGTCGGCGGCAAGGATCTCCCTGCGCTCAGCCAATTCATGGCGGTATTCGCTGTCGACGCCGAGCACCGTGGCGCCCCACTGACCAGCTGTGGTTTGCACCGCGACCCGCGCGGGTTCGACGTTTGTGCTGTACCGGTACCGGTCATCGAGAAATGGAAACGGAAAGCCGCGCAGGAGATCGTCGTTGGCCGGCACGGTCGTCATAGAGGCACCTCCAGGCTAGGTCCCGCGGCCCGGGACACGCAGCACATCATCGTGTCCCCGCGCTGTTTGGTCTCGTCATCGAGAAAAAGGTCACGATGCAGGGGGACACCACCGCTGACCGGGATCCGGCATTCACCGCAAACCCCCTGACGGCATAGGTTGGGCACGTCGAGACCGGCACGCTCTAACGCCTCCAGAAGTGAAATCCCGCTTGGAACATCCAGGGTGCATGCGCTTTTCGTCAATGCCACCTCGAAACGCTCACCAGGATCGAGGGCGTTCGCTCCGAAACGTTCCAGATGCAAACGCGATGGCGGCCACCCCGCTTCGGCGGCAGTGTCTAGGACGTAGTCGATCATTGCTCCCGGACCGCACACGTAAAGATGGGTGCCGACCGGCTGGTCGGCGAGAACCTTCGCCACGCGCACGCACAACTCGTCCTGATCGACATATAGCTCGGCATCGAAACCCGCCAGAGCCAGGACGTCGTCCACATGTGCGCCGAACCCCTCCCGGTGGCCGTAGAGCACCTGCACGCGGTGATTCCACCGGCGGGCACTACGCAGATGCGACACGATCGGTGTGATGCCGATGCCGCCGGCGATCAGCAGATGTTTGGACGCGCGCGGATGCGGCGCGAAGGCGCTGCGCGGTGCCAGGATGTTGACCATGTCGCCCACCGCGAGCTGTTCGTGCACCCATCGCGACCCGCCGCGCCCGTCGCGCACACGCAGAACCGACACGCAGTATTCGCGCGGATCAAGGCCATCGTTGGTCAGGCTATAGGCGTTACGCTTGCCGCCACAGTCCAATGTCAAATGACTGCCCGGGATGAACGGTGGTAACGCTCGCCCATCCGGCGCGCAGAGCTGCAGGCTGCGGATTCCCGGCACCGGTTGCTGGATGTCGGCGACTATCAACGCCAGGCATGTAGTCATGGCACCAGTACCTCGGCGTCGTCCATATAACCCAGGAACTGTCCGCTGCGTCGTGAAACATGTTGGTAAACAACGAGGGAACGGTTGCAGCCGCTGCATACCACAGTATCTCCAACGTCGACAGTCGCTGTGGTGGCCGCCCGGCAATGCGCGCAGAACACGTTAAGCTGCCCCGTCCCGGCCGTGACCGCTACAAACTCATCGTCCTCGAGGCCAAGGTTAAGGGCGGCGGCCCGCAGGGCCAGACATGCCCCCGCAGGCCCGGCCACCGCTACGCGTACGCCGACACGGGCCCGCGCCAGCGCCTCGACGAGCACCGCGCCCGCGGACCACACATCCTCGCCGACCCAGGACTCCACTGAGCGATCGGCGACGTCATCGCGCCACGTTTGCAGGATCGGCGCCGCGGCGCTGCCCACGCCGATGAACACGTACGCCGCACCGGCGGCGTACAGGGCCGGCTCGCCCATTCCGAGCGCCCACGACGGGATGCTGGTGTCTGCCGGATCTATCATCGCTGATCAGCTCGCTCAGAGCAGCTCTGCGCCGCGGTCACCACAGTAGAAGGCCAACGCATAATTTGGCGTCGAGAAGTAGATTCGCGAGCCCTTCGGAAAGAAGATGACATCTTTGGCCTTCGCCACGAGCGTCTGGCCAGTGTCCTTGTTCTCTAGGAGGAACTCGCCTTCCAGGACGACCTTCATCTCGTCGTAGGTGTAGGTGTAGAGCAGCGGCTCCTCGGTGTGCTTGAGTTCGAAGAAACCCGAACACATCCGGCTGCCCTCAGGATTTTCGTAGACATCCCTGATGAACCCCTCGGTATGCGGGATCTCCATCGAAGGCAGGTCCTTCCACGCATCCGAGGCCACCCGGAACGGCGCTTGTACGGTGATCGGCTCCATCTCAATTCCATTTCGCTGCAGGTAACGATTGCAACTAACAGGAAACCAGGCGATTATTACAAACACATCAACCGCTTGTTTCCTTACGCGACCTCAAACATCTTCGTGGTGGATTCTGCGGCGCGACTAGTTAGAGAGGGTGTTTCGTAGGTGTTTACCCTGCAGCCGTAGCGACTTCCGTGGCGATCGCCTGCAAGGCTATCGATCGCCACCCGCCGATCAGATTACCGCCCGGGAATTAAATTCACCACCAGTAGACATGAGTTTAGCCGTTAGATCCCGTCGACAGGTGTGATTTCTGGATCGTTGTGACCTGATCGGTGTGTCCGGTGTGACTCGGCCGCGACCGCGACGAAGCGGATGAATGATGCTCGCCCAGATGTTCGAGGTTCCGCGGCTTCGGCCCTGACCCTGCCGGTGGCGTGGCGCACGGCCAAACCCGCAATCGGCTCCACCGCGCGGCCGAACGCACCATACCCTTCGAGTTCGCCGTCTACAGCCTCGCCGTTTGCCCGGTACACCCTGCACGGCTATCACCCCGACAACCTCTATATCCGCCGCCGCGGGCAGCACGGATCTCGGCACAAGCAGGCGGAAAAGTGTTCCAACAGAACTCACGCCGGGCGTGTCGACCGCCACGATGATGGGACCACCTTGACCAGGGTTTAGCCAGCCTCATTGGACCACCCGTTTGCCAGTTATGGGACCACCGGCGTGTCGCGCCGGTGGCTGCTCGATTACTGGGTCGGATCGCTTCATGTCAATCGATGTGAAGGAGGTCCGCTGAATGTATCGGGAGGTTTCGGTGATCGAGGTACGTGAGCTGTTGCGGGTGTGGATGTCAGGGGTCGGCTTGCGCCGGGTGGCTTCATTGGCCGGGGCGGACCGCAAGACCGCACGCGACTATACGAACGCGGCGGTGTTGGCGGGGCTGGATCGTGGCGGTGATCTGGATCAGCTCACCGACGAGTTGATCGGCGCGGTGATCGAGGCGGTGCGTCCGGGCCGGCCGGATGGCCACGGGCAGACGTGGGAAGTGTTGCGCGCCAACCATGATCAGATCGTCAAGTGGGTGGAAGAGGGTCTGACGGTAGTCAAGATCTGCGATTTGTTGGCGCGGCGTGGCATCATGGTGCCGCAGCGGACCCTGCACCGGTGCTGCACGCAGTGCACCGGCTATCGGGGCCGCGGGGCCGCTGGCACGGTGCCGGTGACCGACGGTGAGCCTGGTGTGGAGTGCCAGATCGGCTTCGGCCGGATGGGCAAGGTCTTCGACGCCGAATCGGGGCGCAACCCGGTGGTGCACGCGCTGATCTTCACCGCGGTCTACTCGCGGCACATGTTCGTGTGGCTGACGTTCACCCAGACGCTAGAAGCGATCATCGCCGGCTGTGAGGCGGCCTGGGCATTCTTCGATGGCGTCTTCAAGGTGTTGATCCCGGATAACATGACACCTATTGTGCCCAAGGCGGATTCAACCGACCCGCAGTTCAGTATAGGGTGGACGGAGTACTCGCAAGCCCGCGGATTTTTCACCGACCCGGCCAGGGCGGCCCACCCGTGCGACTATCCCGAGGATTTGGTTATCCCGAGTGTCCGGCGTTGATGCAGGTCGAAGCCGTCTGTAGTGACGTTTTCTCAGTAATTTCCGCGTTGGAGAGTCGATAGTACGATCGCGGCGGCAACAACTGCGCCAATCCTGGTTGGGCACAGGCGGATTCGACGGAGGCAGCGCCAACGCTGTTTGAGTTCGGCGTTGGCGCGTTCACCGATGGCACGCGCCGCGGTGAGCAGCATGTTGTAGCTCTGATTCTCCACGGCCAGGCCGCGGCCCTTGACCGGAGTGTGCACCCCGATCCCCGCTCCTTCGTAGCCCTTGTCGGCCAGCGTCGGCACCCCGTCGGCCGCGGACTTGTACAGCGCGCCCAGGCAGTGCGCGCGGGCGGCGGTGATGTCGTGCACGCTGCCCGGCTCGACCTCGCTCGACCACACCGGGAACCCGCCCGGGTCGGCCAGTATCTGCACATTGACGTTTTCTCAGTAATTTCCGCGTTGGAGAGTCGATAGTACGATCGCGGCGGCAACAACTGCGCCAATCCTGGTTGGGCACAGGCGGATTCGACGGAGGCAGCGCCAACGCTGTTTGAGTTCGGCGTTGGCGCGTTCACCGATGGCACGCGCCGCGGTGAGCAGCATGTTGTAGCTCTGATTCTCCACGGCCAGGCCGCGGCCCTTGACCGGAGTGTGCACCCCGATCCCCGCTCCTTCGTAGCCCTTGTCGGCCAGCGTCGGCACCCCGTCGGCCGCGGACTTGTACAGCGCGCCCAGGCAGTGCGCGCGGGCGGCGGTGATGTCGTGCACGCTGCCCGGCTCGACCTCGCTCGACCACACCGGGAACCCGCCCGGGTCGGCCAGTATCTGCACATTGCCGCCCTGGGTTTTGTGCTTGCCCGAATACCACCGGTGATGGCCGGCCTCGTTGCGCTCGTCCACCCGGTCGATGGCGATCAGCGTCCCGTCCAGCGTCACGTGCGACCACTGTTCGGCCTTGGCCCGGTCGAGCACTTCGTGCAGGTCAGGAGCTTGTTCGGCGATCACGTCGATCGCCTCGTGCAGATAGCGGTAGCTGGTGGAGATCGGCAGCCCGGCCTCCATCGCCAACAACCGGATCGGGGCGTCGTCGCGGAACCACCGCAGCACCAGCTTGGCCTGCGTGCGCACCGTACCCGACCGCCGCCCGGCCCGCGTTCTGATCTCGCGCCGGTGAACGTGCAGCAGCGCGGTCACATGCAGCAGGGTTTCCTCCGGCACGTCGCAGATGGCAGAGTAGGTGAACACGTGGGGTCCTTTGCAGCGGAGCGGGTTTCCTCGTCGAAACCGAATCCTTGAGCAAGGACCCCACGCCCAGCCACTACGACACGCCTGAAACTCCAGTCACAACAAACTCACAAGCCCCAAGTGAGAAAACCTCATTGCCGCCCTGGGTTTTGTGCTTGCCCGAATACCACCGGTGATGGCCGGCCTCGTTGCGCTCGTCCACCCGGTCGATGGCGATCAGCGTCCCGTCCAGCGTCACGTGCGACCACTGTTCGGCCTTGGCCCGGTCGAGCACTTCGTGCAGGTCAGGAGCTTGTTCGGCGATCACGTCGATCGCCTCGTGCAGATAGCGGTAGCTGGTGGAGATCGGCAGCCCGGCCTCCATCGCCAACAACCGGATCGGGGCGTCGTCGCGGAACCACCGCAGCACCAGCTTGGCCTGCGTGCGCACCGTACCCGACCGCCGCCCGGCCCGCGTTCTGATCTCGCGCCGGTGAACGTGCAGCAGCGCGGTCACATGCAGCAGGGTTTCCTCCGGCACGTCGCAGATGGCAGAGTAGGTGAACACGTGGGGTCCTTTGCAGCGGAGCGGGTTTCCTCGTCGAAACCGAATCCTTGAGCAAGGACCCCACGCCCAGCCACTACGACACGCCGAAAACTCCAGTCACACCAGACTCACGAGCCCCAAGTGAGAAAACCTCAGTACGGATTCCTCGGGATAACTATTCGTGCTTACGCTGCCCGTCTCTGTCGTGTATCTGGAGAGGAGCAGCAAATGAGCGGATCTGTGGGCGGGGTGATCGGGCGGGCAGACGACGTGGTTGCCGGGCTGGGGCATGCGTCGTCGACGTTGTGGCAGTACCGGTGGGCGTGGTCGCAGTTCGAGTCGTTCTGTTCACGCGAGGGCACGGACGAGGTCACGGACGACGTCGTCGCGTCTTTCTTACGGTTCGTGGCCGAGGAGCACCGGCAGGGGCGGATCAAGGATTGGAAACGCAAGCTGCTGCGCAAGTCGGCGTTGGTGCTGGCCGAGGTGGCGGTGACGGGTTCGTACCGGTGGCGGCAGTCGCGCCGGTCGCACCCGAATGACGTGCTGAACGTTGCGTTCCGGCCGGTTCAGGAGCAGTTCGAGGCGTGGCTCGATCATCGCAGGCTGGCGGCGGCGACGCGGGAGCTGTATGCGACGGTGTCCCGCACGGTGTTGGCCTGGCTGCCCGAGCGTGGTGTGTCCGCTATCGAGGGCCTCTCGCGCGCGGACGTATCGGCTGCGGTGGTGTTTCTCGGCAGTCGCTACCAGGTGGGGAGCATGCGGACCGTGGTGTCGGCGTTGCGGGTGCTGTGCCGCTTCTTGGAGGATGCCGGCTGCCGTGCGGGACTGTCCGCGGCGGTGCCAGCGATGTTCGCTCGGCGTCGCAGGTCGGTGGCGGTGCTGGCCGTTGATCGGATCGAGCAGCTGGTCAACTCCCCGGATCCGGCCACGGGGCAAGGGCTTTGCGACCGGGCGTTGCTGCTGTTGGCGGCCAGGACGGGTCTGCGCCCCGTCGACATCGTGGGTCTGCGCCTGGGTGATATTGATTGGCGGCAGGGACAGATCACCCTGACCCAGCACAAGACCGGGACGGTGTTGACGCTGCCGCTGCTGGCCGATGTCGGTGACGCGATCGCCGGCTACCTGTTGTACGGCAGGCCCGCCGGTGCCGCCGACGAGCACATGTTCCTGCGAACCAAGGCGCCGTTCACCGCCCTGTCACCGGTCAACGATCTGTATCACGTCGCGGCCCGGGCCTTTGCCCGCACCCGGATCCCTGCGCAGGGCGGCGCGGGCCACGGTTTTCGCGTGCTGCGAGCATCGCTGGCGACCCGGATGCTCGAAGGCGACACACCGCTGCCGGTGATATCCGGCGCTCTGGGGCATCGGGGAATCGACTCTGCCAAGCACTATCTCGCCGCGGACGAGGAACGCATGCGGGCCTGCTGCCTGGACTTCACGGGCCTCGAACCGTCGGCGATGTCATGACCGGGTTCATCAGCGGCCTGGCCGCCCCCATCAGCAGCCTGCTGTTGAGCGACGCTGTGGGTGAGCACGACGGGGTCGTGGCGCGTCACGTGAGTTGAGGACGGTCCGGACTGGGGGGGTGTCGGGCGGGTCGGGCGTGAGTGGTGGCGTCACCGCGAGGACGGCCGGTCTACGGTTCGGGTGATCTTGAAAGTCGACGGCCCTTCCCACGGGCTTTGGCAGGACTGCGGGAAGGGCCGTCCGAATACGCCCGGAGGCGCAGTGCTCAGTGTAGGAGCAGATCCCGTTGTGGTTGAACGCCAGTTGTGCTCGGGCGGGCTGGGGTGCCCGCAGTGCGGGGGGCGGCTGGCGCCGTGGGGGCACATGCCGCGCCACGGTTTGTGCGCCGGGCCGCGGCGGTGGTGGCCCGGATTCGGCCGCGGCGGGCGATCTGTTCGAGCGCGGCAGGCTGTGGCCGCTCGCACGTGTTGTTGCCCCGGCTCTGCCTGGGACGACGGGTCGATCCGGTGGCGGTGATCTGGGCGGCGCTGTTGGCCCGGGCGTCGGGTTGGGGGTGGCGGCGGATCTGTGCGGCGGCGGGTCGCCCGGCCTCGACAGTGCGGGGCTGGCTGTCGCGGTTCGCCGAGCATGCCGAGCCGATCCGGGTGGGGTTCGCGCGGCTGGAACACCTGGCCGACACCGGCGCCCGACATGGTTCGCCTGACACCGGCGGCGAGCCCGCTGGCTGATGCGGTCGCCCAGATCGGGGCGGCGTGCGCGGCGGTGCGCCGCATGGCCGGTTCGGCGGTGTTCGAGGTGTCGGCGGCGGAGTTGGTGGCGGCGTGCTCGGGTGGCTGGCTGTTGGGGATGCGGCCGCCGACGGTCGCGGTGTTGCCGATCGACACAAGCTCGCATCTGTGACTGGCCGCCGTGATGGGTCAGGGTCGACCGCGTCACTGCCGTCGAGCATGGAAAGCGTTGAGGCGTCGAACCAATGCCAACTCCGAAGAAGACACGGGCGGATCGAGCGCGTGATATCGCTCTGTATCGGTACTCGCTGATCCGGCCGCTGGCCGATCCGAACCTGTCTGCGACTGAACGAGGCCGGCTGGTGCGGGATATGGCCGCCCAGGTCCATATCGGGCCGTTCGGGCAGCCGGCGGAGGTGTCGCGGGCCAGCCTGGACCGCTGGATTCGAGCGTGGCGGGCCGGCGGGTTCGACGCGCTGCTCCCAGCGCAGCGCCAGATCACCCCGCGCACCGAGGCTGAGGTGCTGGAGCTGGCGGCGCGGCTCAAGCAGGAACACCCCGCACGCACCGCGGCCCATATCGCCCGCATCATCGCCGCGCAGCAGGGCTGGGCGCCCTCGGCGCGGACCCTGCAACGCCACTTCGCCCGCCTGGAGCTCAACACCCGCGGCGACGGCAACCCGCCGGCGGCGTTCGGCCGGTTCGAGGCCACCGAACCCGACGAGATGTGGATCAGCGACGGCCTGCACGGCCCGATCATCGACGGGAAACGGGCGGTGCTGTTCGCCCTGCTCGACGACCACTCCCGTTTCGTGCCGGGGCATCGGTGGGGCCACGGCGAGGACACCCCGTAATGCCTCATGTAAATATGCCCGCGAAACCTGATCCATGCCTCACGTAGGAATGCCCGCGAAATCAGGGTCAGCTGGCCGTCTTGTTCGTGGTGCGGATGCCGGATCTGACGTCGGGCAGGGCGGCGGGTATAGAGGCGAGGTAGAGCTGCTCGGTCTTGTCCTTGGCGGGTCTGAGCAGGGCAGCCTGCAGGTCGGCGATCTGGCGGGCGATCGCGGCCGGGTTGAGGCTGTGTCGGTAGGTGAGCAGCTCCGATTTCTGCGCCGCTGAGAGGACCCCGGCGGCCAGCAACCGGTCCAGCGGGGTCATGGGCTTGTCGTAGAGCCGGCGGCGTTGACCGTCGCGGCTGCAGCCGTAGCCGATGGGTTTGATGGTGGGGGTCAGGTAGTTGAGCCGGTCGTTGACCAGGTGCCAGAGCCGGTTGAGCACCGCGCGTTCCTCGTCGGTGTCGTAGCGGTAGTAGAGTCCGTATCGGCGCACCAGGTGGTTGTTCTTGGACTCGATCGTGGCCTGATCGTTCTTCTTGTAGGGCCGTGAGCGGGTGAAGAAGATCTCCATCTGCGCCGCCCACTTGATGACAGCCTTGTTCAGGAACTCGGTCCCGTTGTCGACGTCCAAACCGGTTACCTCATAAGGTATTTCATGCACTCCTGCTTTCAGTGCGCCCAGGATGTGGGTGTTGGCGTTGTTGCGCACGGTGCGGGTGAACACCCAGCCGGTATGGACATCGGTGAGGTTGAGGGTGCGGGCGAACTCGCCTTTGAGTGTTGGGCCGCAATGCGCGACCGTATCACCCTCGAAGAAACCGGGTTCGTCTTCTACCTCATCGCCAGCCCTGCGAACCTTGATCGAATTCCGCAGCAGCGGTGAGGGTGTCGTCGTCGAAACACCACTGATCTGGTCCCTGGCCTTCGCCGGCGCCAGATAGCGGTCAATCGTCGCCGCGCTCATCTCCAGCAGCTCGGCACGCACGTCCGGGCTGTAGCGGTCACGACCGAAGGCCAGCTCATCGTGGCGTTGCAGGCCGTCGAGCTGCAAGCGCATCGAAGCAGCCAAATACTTCCCGCACTGCCCACCCGAGGCGGCCCAAACCCTTTGCAGCACCTTGAGCGCGTCGTAGGAAAACTTCACAGCCCTGGGCTTGCGGGGCCGCTTCGCCACATTGCGCCCCGGCCCCGGTGGCCGCTTTGCCGCTGCCGTGAGCCTGCGGCGGGCGTTGTCGCGCGACCAGCCCGTCACCTCAACGATCTGGTCCAGAATCTGCCCCCTGTTCTTCTTCGAGGCCTTCACATACGCCTTGGCGTACCTGGTGGTGATCTCGGCACGAGACGTCATCGACAACCCACATTCCATGCCTAACGACGGTCACCGTTTCGCGGGCATTCTTATGTGAGGCACCGAGGGTGTTTCGCGGGCACTTTTCGTGAGTCAAGTCGCACCCTGGGCATGCAGGCCGCGCTGCACGACGCGGTCAAAACCCACGGCTGCCCACGAAACCTATACTGTGACAACGGCTCTGCGTATTCCTCGAATCAACTGGCTTGGTCGGTGGCGGTGCTGGATATCCGGCTGGTGCACAGCAGGCCAGGAAGACCTCAAGGGCGCGGAAAAATCGAGAGATGGAACCGCACCGTGCGCGACCAATTCCTGGTCGAGATCCAAGCCGCCGGCGGAGTCGATTCGCTCGATGAGCTGAACCGGTTGTTCACCGCATGGTGCCACCAGCAGTATCACCGGGCCGTGCATTCCGAAACCGGCGCCACCCCCGCAGCGCGCTACCACGCCGAAGGCCGCACCCACCCACCCCGACCGGATACCGCGCTGCTGCGGCGGGCATTTTTGTGGCGTGAGCAGCGCAGAGTCACCGCCACCGCCACGGTTTCACTGCACGGCAACCGCTATCAGGTCGACGCCGCTCTGGTCGGGCGCGTCGTGGACCTGCTGTTCACCCCGTTCGACCTGACCATCATCGACGTCGAATACCAGGGCAAGACGATGGGCCGGGCCGTACCGCACACCATCGGCCGCCACACCCACCCCGCGGTCAAACCCAGCGCCACCGCCCCCGCCGAAGCCACCGGAATCGACTACCTGCACCTACTCGAACAAGCACACCAAGCCGACGTGGGCCAGGCGATCAACTACCTCGCCCTGGCCGGCGACGACCCCGAACCAACCCAACACAACCAGGATGACCAGGAAAACACCTGACCCACAACACCATTCACCTCAACCACCGGGCCAGCCCCGGGGAACGGACCACCACCATGCTCGACAAAATTCAATCCTATTTCGGCTTCACCACCATGCCCTTTGGCCGCGCACTGGCACCGGGCATGCTGTTCCGCAGCGGTGATCACGCCCAAGCCGCCGCCCGCATCGGCTACGGCATCGCCACCCGCGGCATCACCGTGATCACCGGCGAAGTCGGCGTCGGCAAGACCGTCGCCGCCCGAGCGGCGATCGACCGCGCCGAACCGGCCCGCCACCACCTGATCTACATCCCCGACCCCACCGTCGGCGCCCGCGGCATCCACCACCACATCGTCTCCGCGCTCGGCGGGCGGCCCAGCTTCCACAACGCCTCCCTGGTCCCGCAAGCCCGCGACACCCTGGCCGCCGAAGCAGCCGAACGCGGTCGTGTTCCCATCGTGTGCATCGACGAAGCCCATCTGCTCTGCCACGATGCCCTCGAAGCACTACGACTGCCCACCAACCACCGCCTCGACACCGAATCCCCGTTCGCCACCATCCTTCTCGGCCAACCCACCTTCGCCGCCAAAATGGCGCTGGGCACCCTGGCCGCACTCGAACAACGCATCACCGTGCGCCGCACCATGACCGGCATGACCAGCGAAGAGACCGCCGGCTACCTACGCCACCACCTCCAACTGGCGGGCCGATCCGATCCGCTATTCACCGACGACGCCATCGCGCTCATCCACCAATCCAGCCGCGGCAAACCCCGCGGTATCAACCGGCTCGCCATCGCAGCCCTCATCGCCGCCTGCACCGCCGACAAGAACCTCATCGACGAGGCCAGCGCCCGAACCGCGGTCACCGAAACCAACCACGACCTCCAGCCCGCGACACCGTGACCACCACCGCGACACCGCGACCACCGACAGCCCCGCCCGACACCACCAGGAGGGGTCGAATCACACCCAAACCAGCCTCAACGACAGTGACGCCACCATGTGCAAGATCAGTGACGCGCAACACCTGCTCGAACTCAAACACGCGATCGGCCTGCCCTATCAGACCTCCGAGCGGCACCTACGCGCCTTCGACGCGATGTGCGCGCGGGACTATCCCGGGCAGGACGTGCTGACCCGCCAGATGGTGATGGCATGGGCCGCAGGCCGGCCCGGCGAGCACGTCAACGGCCAGATGCGGCGGATCACCCCGGTTCGGCAGCTGGCCAAACACATGGCGGGCCTCGGCGCGGCCGCGTACGTCATCCCGCCCGGCATACCCGGCAAGCAAGTCCGCTACCGGCCGCACATCTTCACCCATGACCAGCTGCGGGCGATCTTCGACGCCGCCGACCGCATCCAGGCCAGCCCATTCGGTGGCCGGCGGCACCTGATCATCCCGGTGATCTTCCGGATGATCTACTGCCTGGGCCTACGACCGGGCGAGGCCCGCAGGCTGCACCGCAACGACGTCGACCTGGCGCGCGGCACCGTACGGATCCGCGAGTCCAAAGGCCACACCGACCGGCTAGTTTTCATGTCCACCGACCTGCACGACTACTGCCGGCGCTACGACGCCGCGATCAGAGCGTATCTTCCGGATCGGGTGCCGTTCTTCCCGAACCGGCGGGGACAGTTCTATAACCATTCCAGCATCAACTACTGGTTCCACGAACTGTTGAACGCCGCCGACCCAGCCGTCGCGGCCGCCCCAGGGTCGCCGCCGCGGCCCTACGATCTGCGCCACGCCCACGTCATCGAGATCATCAACACGTGGGCCCGCGCCGGGCAAGACCCCGAAGCGCTCGTCCCGTATCTGAGCCTGCACCTGGGGCACGCCAACACTGAGGACACCTGGGTATTACTTCCACCTCGCCGCCGACTTTCACCCCGACCTGCGCGCACTGGCCAACACCGTCATCGAGTCCGTCCTGCCGGAGGCGTCCCATGGCAGCCGATGAGTTCTTCACCCTGGTGCGCAGCTGGCTGACCGTCCACCTTCCCCGTGCGCGCAGGCTCAGCCCGCACACCATCCGCTCCTACAAGACGGCGGTCAACACGCTGCTGACCTACCTCGCCGAGACACGGCAGGTGAAGCTGGCCGAGGTCAGCTTCGAGGTCATCGATCGGGCCACCATCACCGCCTTCACCACATGGCTACTCGACACCCGCAACCTCAGCCCGTCCTCGGCGAACCAGCGGCTGGCCGCCATCAAATCGTTCCTGTGCTACTGCGCGGGAGAGAACCCGGCACTCGTCGCAATCTGGCTGGACGTCAAACAAACCCGACCCGCCCGCACCCCTACCCGCACGCCCGACGCGTTGAGCATGACCGCCGTCGACGCGCTGATCCGAGCACCCAGCCAAAACGGCAGCCGAAACGTCAGGGACACCACCATGATCCTGCTGATGTTCGACGCCGCCGCACGCGTCCAGGAAGTCCTCGACCTGACCGTCGCCGACATCGTCACCACACCGGGAGCCGGCCGCGTGATACTGACCGGGAAAGGCCGAAAGACCCGGGTGGTTCCGATCATGGACAAGACCGGCCGGCACCTCGACCAATACCTGAACCTGTTTCATCCTGGCCGGCGCGACGTCGACGCCTTGTTGTTCTTCACCATCCGGTCCGGGAGGCGCTACCCGATGAGCCAGGACAACGTCGCCTACCTGCTCAACAAGCACGCTGCAACAGCGCGTGCGGCCTGCCCCGAGATCCCCGAACACGTTCACGCCCACCAACTCCGGCATGCCCGCGCCATGCAGATGCTTCGGGCCGGGGTGCCGCTGCCCCACATCAAGGAGTTCCTCGGCCACGCGAACATCGTCACCACCAGCATCTACGCCTCAGCGGACAATCAGATGGTCCGGGACGCAATCCAGAAGGCAGCCAGCACCACACCCGAACCCGCCCCGATCTGGAAAGGAGACGACGCCCTGATCCTGCAACTTGCCGGGCTCAAATAGTTATCCCGAGGAATCCGTACTACAGACGGCTTCGACCTGCATCAACGCCGGACACTCGGGATAACCAAATCCTCGGGATAGTCGCACTAATCCCGAACTCGGGATTAGCGTGACAAACCGCGAGTGGAACGCATGGTCCAGTACGTGCGCGGCAACTTTTTCGCCGGTGAAGATTTCACCGATCTGGCCGACGCCCAGGCCCGAGCGCAAGCGTGGTGTGCCGATAAGGCCGGCCAGCGTATCCACGGCCACCACCTGCGCCCAACCGGCGGTGGTGTTCGCCGAGTGTGAGGCCGCGCTGCTGCTGCCTGCCCCGGTAGCGGTCTACCAGGTGCCGATCTACGGGCACGCCAAGGTCCACCGCGACTACCACATTCAGGTCGGCCGGGCCTTGTATTCAATCCCTGAGCACCTTCGGGGGCAAACGGTTTCGGTTCGCGCTGACGGGGAGTTGGTCAAGGCGTTCCACCGCGGCAAGCTGGTCAAGACCCATCCCCGCCAGCCCGCCGGCGGACGTTGCACCGACCCGGCTGATCTGCCCGCCGACAAGACCGGCTACGCGATGCGGGATCTGACCCGGCTGATCACCACCGCCGCCGGCCACGGGACCGATATCGGCAGCTACGCCGAACGCCTGCTCGACCACCAACTGCCCTGGACGCGGATGCGGCAGGTGTATCGGCTGTTGGGGCTGGTCAAACGATACGGCCCGGCCCCGGTGAACACCGCCTGCGGGCGCGCTTTGGAACTTGATGTGGTCTCGGTGTCCAAGATCGCCGCCATGCTGGCTAAGGCCACCGAGAACACCCCCGCCGAGGCGCCGCGGGCGGCCACCGGGCTCGCGCCGGCCCGGTTCGCCCGCGACCCCAGCGAATACCGCAGCCAAGGCAGACAACGACCCGACTGGCTCAGCGTCATCGACGGCGGCGGCGCCACCCCAACCAGCGGCGACCAGAGCCGGGGGCAGTGATTCATCATGGCGACCAAACCCGTTGTCACCGATCCGATCTCGACTGACCTCAAGCGTGTGATGCGCCAGCTCAAACTCGGGCGGATGCTCGACACCCTGCCCGAGCGGCTCACCCTGGCCCACCAGCAGCGCCTATCGCACGCGGCGTTTTTGGAGCTGGTCCTCGCCGATGAGGCTCACCGCCGGCGACACCAGCTCAGCCGCCCGCCGCGCCCGCGAAGCAGGCCTGGATGCGGCCATGCGCCCCAACTCCTGGGACGAGTCCGCCGCGGTGCGCTACGACCGCGCCCTGTGGACCGACCTGACCAGCCTGCGGTTTCTCGACGGCCCGCACGGCGCCCTGCTTCTGGGTCCCGTTGGGGTAGGCAAAACGCACCTGGCCACCACGCTCGGGCACATCGCCGTGCGCCGGCGCATCCCCACCTTGATGCTGCGCGCCGATGCAATGTTCAAGCGACTCAAAGCATCCCGACTCGACAACAGCACCGAAGCCCAGATGCGCCGCCTGGCCCAAATCCGGCTGCTGCTAATCGACGACTTCGCTCTGCAGCCCATGGACGTCACCGCGACCGCCGACTTCTACGAGCTTGTCGTGGCCCGCCACCAACGCGGCTCGACCGTGCTCACCTCCAACCGCAGCCCCGATAAAGCGCACTTGTTCGCGCGAACCTGTGCGGAAGTGGCGTCGAAACGTGACACGTTCGCACTTATCAGGGTTCAGCGAGCTGGTCGGGCAATCGGCCGTCGTCGATGTGATCGGCGAGGTAGATCATCGCTCCTTCCGGTCTCATCCCGAATGCGGCCGCTACGAGTTTCGGGTCGATCGTATTGACCAGGTCGGCCAGTCGGGTGGTGCGCAGCATCTTGGGTGGCAGGCCGCAGGGGTCGAGCAGGTGACTCATGAATGCCTCGGATGCCGGTCGTCGGTCGGCCTTGGTGCCGCGGGTGACGATCACATGTGGGTTGTTCGTGCGCAGGGTGCCGCGGTAATCGAGGGCCCGTTGCAGCGCGGTCCAGCTGACCGGGTCCAGTGGCCACCAGGTGGGGACGTTTGCCGAGGCGGATCGAGCGATCACTCGCGTCAATGTGGTCGATCTCCAGCAACCGCAGCTCACGGCTGGAGGCGCCGTGCAACATGGCAAGGAGTCCGAAGAGGGCCTCGTGCGGGTGCGCCGCGGAGTCGGCGCTCCAGCGGCGCAACAGCGCACGTTGTTGCGTGATGGTGAGGGTGCGGCCACGAAATCCCCTGTACCGCTTGGCCGACATGCCTCGCGTCGGGTCGACGAGCACCACGTGGTGATGGCGCGCGAAACGGAAGAATTGACCCAACACGGTCAGACGTCGGGCCCGGTTGTTCGGCAGCTCGTCGAGGAACGCCTCGATGTCGCCGACGTCCACGAGTGCCCAATCCTGTTTGCCGCGTTGGGTATCGAGGAAGCAGGCCAGATCGCGCACGATCGCCAACGCCGACTCGATGGTGCGGTCTGCGCGGGGCCGGGTGCCCGCACGCCGAGCCCGATCGCGGGCGCGCAGCATGGACTCGGCGAAGGCCGCGACAGCGGCGCGCATCCGGGCTGGTGCGCCGTCGATCCGCTTCTTGCGTCGCCCGGCAGCGAGCCGCTCGGCCTGGTCGGTGGCCATCGCCGTAAGCCTGCGGTCGGTGAAGAACGTCTCCAGGGCACGTGCCAATGACCCCATCGACCGGCCGGGTCGGCGGGCCCGCTCGAGCAGGCTCTGCGGGTGGTTGGGGTGCTCGCCGTCAAGCAGCCGATCCAACGTGGTGATCAGTTTGCACGCCTGGGCCGGGCAGTAATGCGCAGCCAGATACGCGACCAGGTCCTCGAGCCAGTCCGGTGGTTCGGCGAGCCGAGCAGCCAGCGTCTCGCCACGCACGAACGGCCGGTCCGGGTGGCGCTGCCAGCATCGCCCGCACATTCCGTTACCGACATGGCGGCGCAACTCTCCGCAGACCACACAGACCCGGGGCGGATCCTTTGGCGGGCCGGGCCGCGAGCACGAACCACACCACCCGGTGGATTCCCGTAGATAGCCGGGCTTTCCGCAACGCGGACACGGCGACTTCGCGGCGGCGATCGCGGCCCGCTTCCGGCACGGCCGGCACACCACCTCACCGCGGAACCGGATCGGCCCGCCGCATTCGCGGCAGCGGCGCGTGCACAGCACGCACCGGCCCGTCTGCGACAGCAGCACCCTGTCCAGACCGCAGCCCGGGCATCGCGCCTTGGCCGCCTGCGCCCGTAACCGGCGGGTGCACCGCCAGCAGTGCTCGCGGTCGATGTATCCCACCGGCGCTCCGCAGTCGATGCAGTCTCGTTGTCGTTTCCCCATGAGCCACAACCTGTTCCGAAGCTCTGGGGGTTACATCGGCGGCATCGACCGGCCCCGCGCGGTAGCGGTCTTCAGCTCCGATGCGACCGGACGCGGCGGCGCCGCGGGCTGTTCGACAGGGGTGGTATCGATCTCGAACAGGTCGTCCGGGGTGCAGTCCAGCGCGGTGCACAACGCGATCAGCGTCGAGAGCTTGATCTGGCTGGGCTCCTTGGTCAACAGCGCCGACACCGATGCCGCCGACAACTCCAGACCCGCTCGCTCGGCCAGCAGCCGCCGCAGCTCGGTGCCGGTCCACACCTCACGTTGGGCCGCGGCCATGCGCAGCCGCCATCGAATCTTCATACCGTTCCGTCCTCTCCGCTCAGCTCGGCCAGCGTCGAGGTGACAGCGCGCCGGTAGGCGTCCTCGATGAAGGTCGCCGACGGCCGCTCTGGCGACATCAGGTATTGCAACTGTCGGAATGCCTCTCTTTAGCGGTATGTTCGGCGGCTGATTTCGGCGGCGTAGTCGGTCCAGTCGCCTGCGGAGGCGCGTTGCCAGGCTGCGGCGACGCTGATGTGGATGCCGAGCATCCGGGCCAGCACCGCGGCGGGCAGCTCGGTGGCGAGCTGGAACAGCGCGGCGGATCGGGCTCGGCTGGCGTGGATGCCGAGTTCGCGGAGCCGTTCGGCCATGCGGAAAGCGCTGAGGTGACGTCCCGGCTGCCCACCCGGGAACAGCCACGGCGTGGCCTGACGGCTGCCGACGACAGCGTGGGCAGATCGTGTCGCGACGAGGCAGCGGATGAGCTGGTCCAGCGGGGCGGGGATCAGGATCGGGTCGCGACCCAGTCGAAGCCGTACTTGCTCGTTGGTCAGCTGGACGTCATCGATGGTGAGTTGGCTGATGGTTGAGGCGGTTTGGGCGTAGAGAAGCACCAGCAGCCCGGCGACTCGGTCCGCGGTGTCGATGGTGTCGTCGTGGAGCAGCCAGCGGGCTTGTTCCCAGCGGGTTTCGGTGTCGATAACCCCTGTGGGGCCGTCCCATCGTTGGGCGGCGTGGTCGAGTTGGGTGAGTTTGTGTCGGCGGGCCCAGCGGACGAAGTTGCCGCTGTCGCGGCGATCGCCGGGTGCAGCGGTGGTCAGCCAGCGGTCCAGGTCGCCTTGCCTGGCGGTGGCTAGCGTCAGGTCGTGTGCCACGAGCCAATCGAATAGGGCGGCAGCGGACTTGATGGAGCGTTTGGCGGCGCGGGCCTGCCCGTAGGTGGTGTCGCCGTCGCCGATACGGCTACGCAGCCGACGGATGACGTGCCAGACGGCGTAGCGGTGCAGGAGGCTTCGTTCCTCGGGATCGGTGCGGCTGGTGATGAGTTCGGCGGTCCAGCGCTGCAGCCTGAGCATCTGTTCGTCGCGGTGCGGCAGGGTGCCGATGGCGACCAGCACGCTGCGTAGATGCTCGACCGGCTTACCTATGGGCAGTTCGTCGAGCGTTTCGTGCGACAGGACACGCTGTCCGGCCTGGAGTTGCCGCAGAATGGTCGGCCCACCGCCGCGGTCGAGCCAGGCCGCGAGCGTATTCGGGCGTTCGGTCGCGGTCAGCGCCTCGAAGAGCTCACACAGGTCGGGTCGGATGTGGCCGTGGGCGTCGCCGAGTAGCTCACGCAGCCGCTGGTGCAGATTGCATCGGGTGCACCGGTTGGTGTGCAGGCGGCCGGGTTGGCCGCATCCGGGGCAACTGCGCCAGAATCCGGGCTCGTCCCTGGCGCATTCGGCGCAGCGTGGGTCGTCGAGGGTGCCGCCACGGATCGGCCGCGTCCGGCTGCAGACGGCGCACCGAGCCCAGCGTTTGTGGCAGGTCAGACACCACGGTCTCCCGGTCGCGGCGGACACGGTGCAGGGTCCGTCGTGTCCGCAGATTGAGCAGGTCATCGTCCTCACCGGCCGGCAGACTGCACAGACCGGCCCGCTGTCGGTGCGCACGCTGACCGGTCGCCGACGGTGACATTCGACGCACACCTCCTGGTTGGCTGGGTCTCGGCTCAGGCAGGTCGGACACAGGGGTCGGCCATGTTCGTCGCGGGTGGCAGCCTCGCGGACCGCTCCGCAGCGGGCGCATGGTTGTGCCCGGGACTTGGCGGTGCAGTTACGGCACAACCATTTTCCGCCGATCGGCCGATGCAGCTGAATCACCCGTGCGCAGCCCGGGCAGGCCGGGCGGGTGATCGCGGATGCTCCTGCGTCGCAGAGCCTGTCGATCAGTCGCAGCACGGTCGGCGCCGGCGCCGTCGCGGCGGATCCAGTGAGCAGATCCGGGCGATCCTGCAGCGCCCAGGCCAGGCGGCGCCGTTGCCCGGCTTGCGGCGCCGCCGCAGCCGCCGCGGCGGCGATCACCTCGGCCGACAGTGTCGGATCTGCTTGTGCGACCACGTCGACGATCAGCGGGGTCGGGTCGCGCCCTTCATCAGGCGGGCACTGCGAACACCGCGGTGCTCCGTCGCGATCGCGGCAGCTGACCCGCCGCAGCTGCCCACAGGCCGCACACGGCTCACGGTGAGGGCCGCAGACCCCGCAGTACCAGTGCTCACCGCGACGTTGAACCGTGCGCAGCTCTTTGCCGCACTCGGCGCACATCGGCGCTGAAATCTCCGTTGCACCAGCCTTGTTCAGCGCGATCAGCAGATCAGCGACCGCGCGCGGCGCCGGGGAACGCCCGTCGGCGAACACACCCGGCCGGTCCAACAGTGCCTGGGCAAGCTGGCGCCGCTTGGCCCGCCCACCGGCTACGGCTTCAACAACGCCGGCAACCATGGGGCGGTCCCACTCAGGCTGCTGGCCAAGCACCAGGTCGACAATGACGCCGATCGGATCGGCAACCACCGCGGGCGCAAATACCCCAGCCAACGGTCAGCTCTCGACCGCGGTGACGCGAGCACGTTTGGGACGCAGGTCGCCGATTCCGGTGTCGGCGCCGCCGGCGGTGCGCTTCTTCCCAGACGGTGCCGCCGCGGCGATCGGTTCGATCAGCTCGTCCATCGTGCAGTCGAGGATGTCCAGCAGCGCCATCAGGATTTTCAGGCTCAGCCGCTCTGGGCGTTCCACGACCAGCCGGTAGACCTGGCTAGAGGACAGATGGATGCCGCGCTGCGCCAGTGGTTCGATCAGGTCGGTCGTGGCGAACAGCTCGCGCGTGGCCATCACCTGCCGCAGGTGCCAGCGGTAGTCGAGTTTGCGCGTCATTCAGCACTCCTTACCGGCGCGGAGCTGCCTGGTCGTCGAACGCTGGGTCCAGCGCCTTGCGCAGCGCGGTGTTCATGAAGTCGCCGGACACGTGAGTATAGATCGCCGTCGACGTGTCACACCGGTGCCCGACCGCCTCCTGGATGAACCGTCGATCAACGCCATCCTCGGTGAGATGTGTAACCCACGAGTGCCGAAGACTATGTGGCGTAAGAACTTTCGGTAGTCCCAGCGCGTCGCGGTAGGCGACGAAACGGGCGTTGATCTCCGCTGGACGTATCCGGCCGCCCCGTTCGGTCAGCCACATCGCCGGATGCTCTGCGCCGCCGAAACGAGGCCGGATGTTGTCGAGGTAGTCGGCGACCGCCTCCACCGCCCAACCCATCACCGACGGCACATTGCGCCGCCGCGGCGGCTGCCCGCGCACTGCCTTGCCATACCGCACATGCAACATCCCGAACCGGCCGAACTCCGGCGTCGCCGGGTTACGGCCCCAGTCAACGACATCGAGTTTTGACGTCTCGGTACGCCTTAGGCCCCACGCATACACCACCTTGAACAGCGTCGCATCCCGGTAGGCCGCCAGCGCGCCCTTGCGCCTAGCGCGCACCGCGCGCTCGACCTGCTCATCGGCGTAGTCGAGGAACCGTTGCAACTCCGCGCGGGTGAGCGGCCGCGCCTCCGGATCGCCTTCGTAGTCGTTGAGGTGGGCGATCGTGTTCCACTCATGGCAGATGGCCACCGGATGCACACCTGGACCAAACTCCCGCTCGCACACCGCGACCCAGCCGTAGCGGGCATCACACAGATACTCACTGAATAACCGCAGCTCGGTTTGGTAGCCGCGGATCGTCGACGGCGCGAGATGCGACTCAGCCATCAGCGACTGCGTCCATTCGTCGACATGTCCAGGCAGCCAACGCCACGGATACTCGTTGGTGAACGCGACGAACCGGCGCACCAACCGCTCCCGCGGCACGATGGTCTCTTCACGCAGCCCACGTGCCGTCTGCTGGGCACGCCAGCCACGCAGCATCGCCTCCAGCACGGCGTCTTGCGGGCGCAGCTGCACCACGCCCGAGACCAGCTCCAGATTTGCTGCACCCGCCAAATCAGCCCGTCCCACATCGCCTCCCACGCCCCGCCAAGAGCACACCTTAGACGCGATGATCATGCATCCAACGGGCGCACGAGGGAAGCACCGCACGTCACCCGGCGTGTCGGCTCACCGCGCCAGCACCATTGCCCCAACCGACTGAGCAGGCGACCTGGGAAAACGCTCCCGTCTGATGCAATTCCCGAGGGTTCACATACCGCATGGTCGAGCTCACCGTCCAATGCCCTAAAAGCTGTTGAATCGCAACCAGATCCACGCCACGCTCGTAGTTGTGGGTGGCGCAGGCCCGGCGCAGCGCGTGCGGGCTGAACCGCTCTGTCGCCGGCCGCCCCTCCAACTCCATCAGATACCGCAACCGATTGCGGATCGTGCCACGATGCAACGCGCCGCCGGACTCGTCGGCGAACAGCACCGGCGACTCCGGAAACTTCGGCCGCACATCGGCCAGAAACCAGCGCAACAGCACGTCCAGCCCGTCCAGCATCGGCACCCACCGCGGCCGGGGACCGGACGTGAGCGCGGCCTTACCGAACCGCACATGCAACTTGCCGAACGGTCCACGATCGAAATGCACATCCGAAATCTCCCGAGCCTGCGGCGGGCGTTGTCGCGCGACCAGCCCGTCACCTCAACGATCTGGTCCAGAATCTGCCCCCTGTTCTTCTTCGAGGCCTTCACATACGCCTTGGCGTACCTGGTGGTGATCTCGGCACGAGACGTCATCGACAACCCACATTCCATGCCTAACGACGGTCACCGTTTCGCGGGCATTCTTATGTGAGGCACCGAGGGTGTTTCGCGGGCACTTTTCGTGAGTCAAGTCGCCGATTGGTATGGCCACTACAACGGTACTATGATCACTGTGAGTAAACATCGAGGGAGGAACCGCCATGACTGTCACCCATGACCTCGCAGCGCTGTGTCAGGACACAAACACCGCGTTCGTGTTGGCGCTGTTCGTCGACCTCAACGGAAAGCCGTGCGCCAAGCTAGTTCCCGTGGCGGCGGTTGACGAACTCAGCGCCGACGGGATGGGATTCGCCGGATATGCCGTCGGCGCGATTGGCCAAACGCCGAAAGACCCCGACTTGGTCGCCATTCCCGACCCGGCGTCGTTCACCCCGATTCCGTTCGTCAAACCTGGGCTTGCGATCGTGCACTGCGACCCCCACGTGCTGGGTCGCCAGTGGCCATTTGCGCCGCGCAATATTCTCAAGGCCGTCCTGCAACAGGTCAGCGACGCTGGATTCGAAGCGTGGGTCGGCGCCGAGGTCGAGTACTTCCTGCTCAAGAAAAAACCTGACGGGACTTTGACCACAGCCGACACCGCCGACACCGCCGCACAGCCCTGTTACGACGCGCGCGCCGTAACGCGCATGTATGACCACCTGACCTCGATCAGCGACGCGATGAACTCCCTCGGCTGGGGCAACTACGCCAACGACCACGAGGACGGCAACGGGCAGTTCGAGCAGAATTTCAAGTTCGCCGACGCCCTGACCACCGCCGACCGCGTCGTCACGTTGCGCTATCTAGTGTCAGTGCTGGCCGCCGAACGCGCCATGATCGCCACATTCATGCCCAAACCGTTCGCCGACCGCACCGGCAATGGTCTGCACCTGCATCTGTCTTTGACCAGCGCGGGATCGGCGGTGTTCCCCGGCGTTGAAGACGAGCGCGGGCTCGGACTGTCAGAAGCCGCGTACGGGTTCGTGGGCGGCATCCTCGATCACGCTGCGGGACTGCAGGCGCTGATCGCCCCAACTGTCAACTCCTACAAGAGAACCGGGACGGTGTCAACGGCCTCGGGGGCGTCCTGGGCACCGCGCGCGCCAACCTACGGCGGCAATGACCGGACCCACTATGTCCGGGTGCCCGATAACCAGCGCATCGAACTGCGAGGGGGAGACGGATCGGCGAATCCCTACCTGGCCATCGCGGCAGCCCTGGGCGCCGGCATGGATGGCATCAAACGCAACACCGACCCAGGCATGATCGCTGCGCTCGACGCCGCGCGGCCAGCCTTGCCGCTGACCTTGCTGCACGCCGTCGAGCATCTCGAGTCCGACGCAGTGATGACCGGCGTCCTCGACGCGGCACTGCCCCCAGGCGACTGGGCCGAAGGCGCACGGGTTTCGGACTACTACGCCGCACTCAAGCGCGAGGAGTTCTTCGCCTGGCACTCCGCCGTCAGCCCTTGGGAGATCGACACCTACCTGACCGCTTTCTAGCAGCCGGTTTTCAAAGGACGAAGGGATCCACAACGATGTGCGGAATCATCGGGTTACACCTGCGCAACCCCGATCTCTACCCACGGCTAGGCTCCTTGCTCAGTGCGATGTTGAGCGAGATGCAGGACCGTGGCGCCGATTCTGCCGGGGTGGCCGTTTACGGCAACGCAGTTTGGTCACCGAGCGGACAGGGCTGTGTGAGCCTCATCGGCATCACCGGAAGTGCGCAGACCGCTGCGGCTGCCGTCGGCACCGAACTCGGGCAGCCCGCCGACGCCATCTTCGTCGATGACACACTGGTGTTACGCAGCGCCGCCTGTTCGCTCGCGGTGCTCGATGCCGCCCACGCCGTGTTCCCAGACGCGGTAGTCGCCGGTTTCGGTCAAGATCTCACCGTGCTCAAGGGAGTTGGGCAAGCGCGGGAACTGGTTCAGCGCTGGGGATTGGCCGCCGCGTCGGGTTGGCAGGGCGTGGGCCACACCCGCATGGCCACCGAATCGGCGGTGAACCCCTCGGGTTGCCACCCCTATGCCGTAGGGCCCGAACAGTGCCTGGTGCACAACGGGTCGTTTTCCAATCACGCCACCGTGCGCCGGGAATTACAGAGGACCGGTGTGCAATTCGATTCCGAGAACGATAGCGAGGTGGGCGCGCGTTATGTCGCCAAACAGCTCGCCGACGGCCTGGACATCGAGACTGCGCTCAAGGCGCTATGCGCGGCTTTCGACGGTTTCTACACGCTGCTGGTGTCCAATCGTGATTCTTTCGCGGTAGTACGCGACGCCATCGCTTGCAAGCCTGCGGTGATCGCCGAAACCGACGACTGGGTCGCGATGGCCAGTGAATATCGCGCGCTCGCCGACTTGCCCAATGTCGAGTGCGCTCGAGTCTGGGAACCCCAACCCGAGGTGGTGTACGCATGGACCAGATGATCACGCATTTCGATCTACGCGAGACTCCACTGCGCCAGGTGAACGCGGCGCTGCATGCGCCGAACATGTTCGGCGAGTTCGTGATCCATAACCCGGCCGGTGTGCACAACATCGCGGTCGGTCTCGATGCTCCGGTGAAAGTGACCATCGAGGGGCACGTCGGCTATTATGCGGCGGGCATGAACCAGCGGGCCGAGGTCTCCATCGTCGGCAACGCCGGCACCGGCGTTGCCGAGAACATGATGAGCGGCACCGTCTGGGTCAACGGCGATGCCTCCCAGTCGGCCGGCGCCACCGCCCATGGCGGTCTGCTGGTGATCGAGGGCAATGCCGCAGCGCGATGCGGCATTTCGATGAAAGGCGTCGACATCGTGGTGGGCGGCGACGTCGGTCACATGAGCGCCTTCATGGCCCAAGCCGGACGGCTGGTGGTGCGCGGCGATGCCGGCGAGGCACTCGGTGATTCCCTCTATGAGGCCCGGATCTATGTGCGCGGCGACATCGCATCGCTAGGCGCCGACTGTGTGGCCAAGCAGATGAACGACGAGCACCATGCCGAGTTGGCACACCTGCTCAAGGTCGCCGGATTCGACGAGGACCACACCGCCGATTACACGCGCTACGGCTCCGTTCGTTCCCTGTATCACTTCCACGTCGACAATGCGAGTGTCTACTGATGACCACATCCCGGCCCGCAACCACTAGCAGCAGCGATTCTCGTGCTCGGATGGGACTGCGTGAATCCGCCACCTTCGACCGCACCGCCATCGCGGCAATTCAGCGCGCGGCCGAGACCGGGATTTACGATATCCGCGGCGGGGGCGCCAAGCGGCCGCTTCCACACTTCGATGACCTCCTATTCCTTTCCGCGTCGATGTCGCGCTATCCACTGGAGGGCTATCGCGAGCGCTGCGGAACCGATGTGGCGCTGGGGGGCCGGCACGCCCGGCCTCTTCACCTAGCCATTCCGGTCACTATCGCCGGTATGAGCTTCGGTGCGCTATCCGCGCAGGCGAAAGAGGCCCTCGGCCGCGGTGCCAGCGAAGTTGGTACGTCGACCACTACCGGCGACGGCGGCATGACGCCGGAGGAACGAGGACACAGCAAACAGCTTGTATACCAATACCTTCCGTCGCGATACGGGATGAATCCCGACGACGTCCGCAAGGCCGACGCCATCGAGGTGGTGCTGGGGCAGGGTGCCAAACCAGGCGGCGGCGGAATGCTGTTGGGTCAAAAAATCTCCGACCGCGTCGCCGCAATGCGCACGCTGCCAGCCGGCATCGACCAACGTAGCGCCTGCCGGCATCCAGACTGGACCGGCCCCGACGACCTCACCATTAAGATCAATGAGCTGCGCGAAATCACCGACTGGGGAAAGCCTATTTACGTCAAAGTCGGCGCAACTCGCACCTACTACGACGTGAAACTGGCCGTTCATGCCGGCGCCGACGTCGTGGTGGTCGACGGTATGCAAGGCGGCACCGCAGCCACGCAGGAGGTGTTCATCGAGCACGTGGGAATCCCCACCCTGGCCGCCATCCCGCAAGCCGTGCAGGCGCTGCAGGAACTCGGGGTGCACCGTAAGGTCAACCTGATCGTCTCCGGCGGTGTACGCAACGGCGCCGACGTGGCCAAGGCGCTTGCGCTGGGCGCCGACGCCGTCGCAATCGGCACGGCTGCGCTGATCGCACTGGGAGACAATCACCCTCGCTATGCTGCTGAGTACGAGAAACTAGGTAGTGCGGCCGGTTTCTACGACGACTTCCAAGACGGTCGCGACCCAGCGGGCATCACTACACAGAACCCCGAATTGGCCGCGCGGTTGGACCCAGTCGAGGGTGGTCGGCGATTGGCCAATTATTTGCGCGTGCTGACCATGGAGGCTCAGACTATTGCGCGGGCATGTGGGAAGGCGCACGTCTGCCACCTCGAGCCCGAAGATTTGGTGGCGGTCACCATCGAAGCGGCCGCTATGGCCCGAGTGCCGCTGGCGGGCACCGATTGGATTCCCGGAAGCAGCATCGACCTATGAGCATCGAGACGGCGGAAGTAGTCATCGTCGGCGGCGGTATCGAAGGCGCCGCGGTAGCCTGGTCGTTGAGCCAACGGGGCATCGGCGACGTCGTTGTCGTCGAACGCAACACCGTCGGTTCGGGCATGACCGGAAAATCCAGCGGCATCGTGCGCTGTCACTATGGGGTCAGCTCGTTGGCGGCCATGGCGGCCATCAGTCTCGAGGTGTTTGAGAAGGCCCACGAAATCTTCGGCCACGATATCGGATTCCGGCAGATCGGCTATGTGGTCGGCGTCGGCGAGGAGAACGCGGATAACTTGCGCAAAAGCCTTGCCGCCCAGCGTGAGGTCGGCGTCCAAACCGAGGAGATCGACAAGTCCGAAGTCGCCAAACTCTGGCCATGCGCCGATCTTGGACCGTTCGGCGCATTCGGCTGGGAGGCCCGCGGCGGCTACGGCGACGCCTACCAAACCGCCCAGGCGATGATGGTGGCCGCCCGCGCCGTCGGGATACGCCTACGACAAGGCGCCACGGCGGCCCGACTGCTACTGGCCGGTGATGGCGTCTCGGGTGTGGCGTTGGCCGACGGCACCGAGATCCACGCCGACGTTGTCGTGGTGGCCGCCGGCGCATGGACGTCGCCTTTCCTGGCGCAGTACGGCATCACGGTCCCGATCGCCGTGCACCGCGCGCAGATCGTCCTGGTCGCGCCGGGGATCGCACTCGAAGCGGCACCGGTGTTCTCCGACTTGGTCTCGTTGCAGTACATCCGCCCAGAGCCTGACGGCGACATCCTCTTCGGCAACTCCGATCACGCCGAACTCGACATCGCCGACCCGGACCGGTATCTCAACCGTGCGGACGAAGCTTTTCTCGATCTGGCCGTCACCAAGATCGGTACCCGTTTCCCCGGTCTGGGCGCTGCGTCGGTCAGCGGTAGTTACGCCGGCTGCTATGACGTGACCCCTGATTGGAATCCAGTGATCTCACTCTGCGATATTGACGGGCTGATCATTGCCGCCGGTTTCAGTGGGCACGGATTTAAAATCGCCCCAGCGGTGGGAAGACTGGTCTCAGATCTCATCATCGACGGGCGCGCCAACGACCCGCGTACCCCAGAAACCGATTTCCGGCTGTCACGCTTTGCTGAAAATAAGCCGCTAAAAACCCGTTTCCCGTACGTGGGTGCCGGAGAGATGCGATGACCCCACCGCAATTCCCGCCACCCCCTAAATCTGGCTCTTCTGCTGTTTCCGTGGGTGCCCGACGGAGCGCTGGTCACGGGTTCGGTTGGGTGAACGCGGATCTGGGCCGCGCCTGCTACGGACGCACCCCTCACGCGTCAAGGGCGCTGCGCGTCGCTTCGCGATGGCCTTTGGCCACCCTTGACCCGCGAGCCTCTATGCGCCCTCCCGGCAGGCGAAAGGGCAGGTCACAGACCTGCCCTGGCCACTGGCGCGGCCCAGAGAACAAGCCTGTCCGGGCCTCGAAAGCCACCCACGGAAACGTCAGTAGATCCCTAAATCTTCGGAAATACGAATACTTGACCGTACAAACACGTGAACGGCGTCGTCGCCCGCGCTCAGTGCTACAGTTGTAGATTGGGTTCATTGATGCTCTGACCTGCGTTGATAGTGCAGGCGCGGGCGGTGGCTTGGTGTTTTCGTCGCCAGAGTGACCATGCCCAGATGGCGTCTGTGGTGGCGGTTCGGGCGAGGATGAGCTTGTCGAAGAGACGTCGAATCTCGTTGAGGGTGAACGGGATCAGACCTTGTGGGGTGGGTGTGTTGTCGCGTTCGTTGGCGCAGGTGACGGCCAGGAAGGCCATGGCGAGCATGGACAGGATCACCCAGCGTCGCCAGGAGGTCCAGGTTGACCCGCCCGGCGACTTTCGGACACCGTCTTGACTATTGTTGAGGCCGAGCCGAATTGGAGTCGCAAGTATGGAACGTCGTCGGTTCTCCGCCGGGTTCAAAGCCAGACTGGTGCGCTGCTCGCCGGACAGATCGGCAGGATTCTTGCGGACCGCCCACACGGCGTGGCGATCCCGGGTCCCGGCAGCCGCGGTGGTGCGGACGCGGACCTTGTCGAGGGCTTTGAGTTGAGCGCCCAGGCCACGACGTGAAACGGATCCAGGCAGATCAGCGCCTGCGGTGCGCGTGCTCGCAGCGCGGCGTGAATCCACTCGGCCCCATCACAGCTGACGTGGGTCAACGCTGCGCAACGTTGGGCGCCGAGCTGGTCGAAGAACCGGCCCAGGGTGTCTTGGTTTCGGCCTTCGGCTGCCCACACCAGCCTCCCGGTCGTATGGTCAATCACGCACGTCAAGTAGCGATGTCCCTTACGGTAAGCGATCTCGTCGACGCCGATGCGGGTCAGCCCGGCGAGCAGGTCGTTGGTGTCGCGTCCATCGGCGACCACCCGAGCGACGATCGCGGCGATGGTGCGCCAGGCCACCCGCAAAAACACCGCGACCACACTGATGGCGGCGTGCGCGCTCAGCCACGCGGCTGTGTCCTCAAACGCCCAGGTGTGGCGGGCGCCGGGCCGCGCCCACGGCACGTGCATCACCACCACTCCATGCTCTGGGCGCGCCGCCCGCGGCGCTGCGGCCTGCAGATAGGCCTTCGTCGTCCCCAGATCCAGGCTGCGCCAGCGTCTGATCCCGTCCCCGCCGTCATAGCCGGGGCAGCGTTTCCGGCACCGCGAGCACCGGCTGGCCTGGTTTGCTTTGGGCCGCACCGCAAACACCAGCACCTCACTGGTCACCGGCCGTTTGCCGCGCAAGGTCTCAGTCTCGATCATGACGTCGTCAATGACCATGTCCTGGCCGCTGAGGACTGTCGCGAATACCCTGGATTTGCGCAACGCCGTACACCCCTTCCGTCTTGAACCCGATTGCAGTCCAAAACGTAAGCAGGACACGGCGTTGCGCCCCAAAACCCCAGGTCACAGACCCACGACTATGGCAGAAGAGCCACCGGTAGTAGGCGAGTTCCCCGGTGGAATCATGGCGGCGCACCATAATCTATTCACAGCCGGGCAGGGTTGAGGCGATGTCGATCAGCAGCCACGAGTACCGGCGGGGCCCCTTGCTGCCGGGACCGGCCGACAGTCCCGACTTCCGCAGTTCGTAGGCATATTTCGGGGTAGCGCGGGGCGATTGTGCTGGTAGGAGGCTTGCACAGTCACCCAAACGCCGAATTCGTGTAGGCACACGAGTTCGGGCGTGTCGCTGGACGTCACCAGCGAATATGTGCTAACGGTGTAGGGATGTACCTGCGGGAGACGAAGCGACGCAACCGCGACGGGTCGACGGTGTCGTATCTGCAGCTGGCGCACAGCGAACGCCACCCGGTCACCGGGGTGCCCTCGGCGAAGGTGATCCACAACTTCGGCCGCGCCGATGCCGTGGACCGCGACGCGCTGGCCCGGCTGGTCGCCTCGATCTCGCGGTTCCTCGACCCGCGGCAGGCGATCGAAGCCGCGCACACCGGCGAGATCGAGATCCTGGACTCGCGCCGCTTCGGCGGCGCATGGCTGCTCGGCCAACTCTGGGAGCGGCTGGGCATCGGCGCTGGCAGGCCCTGCGCAGCGCAGTGTCCGCGCCGTACACCTCATCACCGGCGACCCACGACGCCGGCACGCCCGCATCCAACGCATCGGCGATCATGCGTTGCGCCAACACGGGTTTGGTGGCGAACTCGACATCGTCAGGAACCCCAGCACACACCCGCCGGGACAGATCTTCCGTCCAGGACTTCGGCAGACACAGCGGAGTGTCGATCAGTGGGTGCCCGCGGACAACCGAACGGAACGTCTTCTCGCTCGGGCAGTGGAACCGAATCCCCAACTGCGCCGTCACGTCTGCTGGAGCAGTCCGCGACCACGTGGCGAATCCCGCGTACCCGCGCATTCCGGCCGCCGTCGCCAGGATCGCGATCGCCAGCAACGCCATCAGCGAGTAGCGGCATCCACGCCGATCGCGCGGGTCCGGCGCCGACGCCAACACGTCGAGGAACGTCGAACTCACCACGTCGACACGCTCCCCGGAGCGCCAGCGATCCAGCGCCTCCGCGACGGACGGCTCGGGTGACGCTGAACGGGCAGGCACGGGCGACTCCAACCGGACGATCGAGCACAGGAAACTTAATCGTCCTCGAGAAGCCCGTGTCTGCCTCGCAGCGAAACGCCGAACTATCCAAGTCCGTCACCGCAGGTCACAGAGCCGGAAGTCAACAACGCCGAAACCCTGCCTCCAACTCGTAAAGCGGATAGCTCGCGGCTACGAGCGTAGCAATCGGGCGCGATTCGGAAGTTCCGCCGTTGCCGGGCCCCAAGCGCCGTGCGATCGTGATCTCTGCCCAAGATGCAAAGCATTTCCGGCCGATATTGGTTACTGTCAGTCGGCTGGTACCACTATGACTCACCCACCGGGCAGCACCCGCCATGTCGGCGCGCCAACCGGACTGCTGCGAGTTTCATGGACGTCGTACCGTTGCGCACATCCACGCGCCCAGATGTGAAAGAGCCTTGCTACCACGGTAGTTAGACATCGTAACTTTGTCCTGTCGCCCGTTTGCGCACGCATCGCGATGTTCCCCGTTTTCAACACCGACGACACAATTCGGCAACACGCCTAACGTTTCATACCGATAGACCAGATTTCACTACGTGAGTGTGACGCGCTAGCCGGCCGCTCACCCGACCAACCCGCAGGGGCCAAAAGACATGACCACCGCGAAGACCGTCCGCGGGCCATCAGAGTTGCGCGGCTGGCTCAGCTCGACAAAACCAGCCGCATCCTGTTGCCGGCGATCTTTCCCCGGCCGAGAGGTTAGCGAGCGCTGTGCGACGGGTCATCCTCGCCCGCAACCCGACCCATCCCACTTCTGTCAACGGGCGCCAGAACGGTAAGCCCGCTTGCAGCGAAGGCACAGCCGCTGTGATTTGAGTGGTCAACTAAGGAGGTAACAGTGTTGGATTTTGCGGCGTTGCCGCCGGAGGTTAATTCGGGGCGGATGTATGGGGGGGCGGGTTCGGAGCCGCTCATTACGGCAGCCGCGGTCTGGGATCAGGTGGCGTCGGAGTTGAGTTCGGCGGCGACCAGCTATCAGTCGGTGGTCTCTGGGCTTACGAGTGGATCGTGGTTGGGCCCGTCGTCGACTGCGATGGCGGCAGCAGCGGCCCCTTATGTGGAGTGGATAACCACCACCGCGGCGCAGGCTGAGCAAACCGCGAACCACGCCCGCTCAGCCGCGGCGGCTTATCAGGCGGCGTTTGCGGCTACGGTGCCTCCCCCGCTGATCACCGCGAATCGGACGTTATTGGCGTCCTTGGTAGCCACCAACGTACTTGGCCAGAATGGCGCTGCGATCGCGTCCACCGAGGCCCAGTATGGCGCGATGTGGGCCCAGGATGCCGCCGCAATGTATGAGTATAGCGCCGCCTCAGCGGCCGCAACCCAATTGGCCCCGTTTAGCGCACCGCCACAGACGACTAACCCGTCGGGATCGGCCAGCCAGGCCGGGGCGGTCAGTCAGGCGAGCTCAGCGGCGAGCCAGTCGGCACTTTCCCAAGTGGCCGCCCAAAGCACCAACCCGTTACAGGAGTTGGCTGACTTGTTCAATGAATTCCAAGCCACTCCGTTGGGCAGCGCCCTAAACGCACTCGGCCAAGCGGACTCGTCTAACATCGATGCTGCGGCCGGCCCCGTGTTAAATACTTCTGGTTTCTCGTTTTTTATGCAACCACTTTATGCTCTGGCGTTACCGAACATGGGAGCCGCCGGGGGGCTGGTCGCACCCGCCCCCGGGGGGCTGGCCGCAGCCGCATCGTCGGTGACTGCGGCACCAGGGGGCGCGTCGGTGTTGGCGGGTTCGTTAGGCGCCGGTGTGAGCTCGGCGGGCCTGGGTGGCGGTGAGGTGGCGGCGGGTTTGGGTCGCGCGGCGTCCGTCGGCGGGCTGTCGGTGCCGCAGGCGTGGGGTAGCGCGGCACCCGAGATCCGGCTTGCTGCAAAAACATTACCGATGGCTGGTCTGGACGCGCGGCCGGCGGCCGCGGCGGCGGGCCCGGGTGGCTGGTTCGGTGGTGTGCCGCCGATGGCAAGCGTAGTCAATGCGCCACGCACCGGCGTATCCGCCCGGTCATCCGCAAGGGGCAGGGTCGTTGCGCACCTTCCTGGTGAGGGGAGCGGTGTGTCGGCGGCGACCGGTAGTCGTGAACCAATACCGGATTGGCGGGCCGTTGAGGTCGAATGCGCGATCAGTGACCACGACCGCGACGACCTCAACCGGCTGCGTGATGAGTTGGCCGACTTGGTCATGGAACGTGACGCGGCGGCCCGGCTGATCAAGGAGGCGATCCGGCCATGATTGTGATGGACTTTGCGGCGTTGCCGCCGGAGATCAATTCCGGACGGATGTATGCAGGAGCCGGTGCGGCACCGCTGATGGCGGCCGCCTCGGCCTGGGACGGGGTGGCTTCGGAGTTGAGTTCGGCGGCGAGTTCGTACCGGTCGGTGGTCTCGGGGCTCACGAGCGGATCGTGGCTGGGCCCGTCATCGATGTCGATGGCCGCGGCGGCAGCTTCCTACACGGCGTGGATGAGCGCTACCGCCGCGCAGGCTGAACAGACGGCCAACCAAGCCCGCTCGGCAGCGGCAGCCTACGAGGAGGCGTTCACTGCGACCGTGCCGCCAGCGGTGGTGGCGGCTAACCGGGCCACGCTGGCAGCGTTGGTGGCCACCAACATTCTTGGCCAAAACACCGCCGCGATCATGGCGAATGAGGCGCAATACGCGGAGATGTGGGCCCAAGATGCCGGCGTGATGTACGGCTACAGCGCCGCCTCAACGGCCGCAGCTCAATTGATCCCGTTCAACGCGGCGCCGCAGACCACCAACGAGCCCGCGTCGACCAGCCAGGCCGCCGCAGCCAGCCTAGGGACAGCGGCTAACTCTGGCCAAAGCCTCGGGTCAGCCAACGGGCCATTTGGCTGGCTAATCAACGCTTTAAACAGTCCCTGGGTCACGGGCTATGAAGCTCTGACCTCGACCGATCTTATTAGTACCCTTACGGGCCTAGATGGGAACATCAACGACATGGCAACTGGTCTCTGGTTCATCGTGGACCCGGCGACAGATTCGGCGTTTATCCCGCTTATCATGATGATCCAAGCGACGGTTACCGCGCATCTCGGCGGGGGGCTGACCGGGGGGCTGACAGGCTCGGCGACGGCTACCTCAGGGCTAGCAGGCTCGTACGGCTCCGGTGCGGGTCCGATGGCTCTTGTGGGGGCCGATACGTCGGCCAGTCTAGGTCGGGCCGCGTCCGTCGGCGGGCTCTCGGTGCCCCAATCGTGGGGTAGCGCCGCGCCGGAAATTCGGCTTGCCGCTAACAGTTTACCCCTGTCGGCTCTCGACGCAACGCCGCCAGTGGCAGCTTTGCCGGGCGGCCTCCAAGGCGGCACGCCCATGGTGGGTCCGATCGGCAGTGTGGTTAACGCACCGCGAAGCGGCGAGAACCATAACCGGCCCCGTTCCTGCGCGGAAGGGATCGCGCAGACCGCTAACAAAGACGGCGGTCAGGAAGGCACGCGCGCACGCTGGGTGGGCTTCGACGAATACACCGAGACCGGGCGCCCATTAAGTGAACATGAAAAGTTACGCAAGGCCATTGCCACGGTGGCCAAGGAACGCGATCTGCTCAAACGCTCAGCCTCCCTGCTGATCAAGGAAGCCCTACAGTAACTGGTCAGGTTATGCGGGCAGCCAGGGTCGGCCCTCTGCGAGCATGACGAGGGCGTCGAAGGATGGCCGGCCGTTTTTGGCGGCGGTGGATAGGTAGCTCCGGGCGGCGCAGAACTGTTTGGCGCCGGTGAGGGTGCGTAGGCAGCCGGATACTTTCTGGCGGACTTTGATCATCCGGATGTCGCGTTCGGATCCGTTGTTGTCCGGAGGTATTCGCCAGTCGGTGGTGAATCGCAGGTAGTCGTCTTGTCGGTCGATGAGCCTGCGGGCGAGCGCGTTGTGTTTCTTCATCAGCTTGTCCGAGCGGGTGGCGGTCTGGCTGAGTCCGGTCTGGGTGCTGCAGCGGTAACGATGCACTTGTTGGGTCAGCGCATCCTCATCGAGGGTGTCGACGCCGGCGGCGAGGGCTTCGGTGACCAGTCGCCGCCCGTCCGCCAAACCGCTCCACGAAGACTTCAGGTGGGGCCAATTCGCGTCGTCACGGTGGGGCCACTTCAAGTTGACATAGCCACAGAGCTGATGGGCGGCATCGGTGTAGGTGTCATAGGGCGCCCATGCGTCATGGGGCGGGCTGACCGCGCTCACTGAAATTCCCCACTGACGCTCATCGAAATTCCCCACCCGCGTGGCTCCGCCGATGAGGGCGGGCCTCCCTCGATGCTGCTGGTGTCTGAAGTCTGCAGCACCTGTCGAAGGAGGCCCGCTTTCTCATGCTCACATGGGAAGACGATGTGGAAGTACACGCTTTGCGTAAACGTGGTTGGTCGATCTCGGCGATCGCCCGTCACGCTGGCCGGGACCGTAAGACCATCCGGGGCTATTTGTCCGGGGAGCGAACGCCTGGGGTGCGGGCGCGACCGTCACCGGATGGGTTCGGCCCGTTCATCGATTATGTGACCGCCCGGTTGGGTGAGGACCCGCACTTGTGGGCCCGCACCCTGTGCGACGAGTTGGAGGAGCTCGGGTTCGCTCTGTCGTATCAGAGCCTGACTCGCAATATCCGCGACCTCGGTCTGCGCCCAGACTGCGCGGTCTGCCGGGGCGCGACGGAGCGGCCGAACGCGATCATCGCGCATGAGCCGGGTGATGAAACACAGTGGGACTGGCTTGATTTGCCGAATCCACCGCAGTCGTGGGGGTGGGGTCGCACCGCGCATTTGCTGGTCGGGTCGCTGGCGCATTCGGCCAAGTGGCGCGGCTGGCTGTCGCCGCGCACCCAGCAGCCGCATCTGGTGGAAGGCCTGGACCTGGTGACGCGCGCCCTGGGCGGGGTGACCCGGACCTGGCGGTTTGACCGGATGGCCACGGTGTGCGACCCCGCGACGGGCCGGATCACCGCCTCGTTTGCCGGGGTGGCCAAGCACTACGGGGTCTCGGTCGCCATCTGCCCGCCGCGGCGCGGCAACCGCAAGGGCGTGGTGGAGAAAGCGAATCTCACTGCGGCGCAACGTTGGTGGCGCACCATGGCCGATGAGGTCACACCCGGGCAGGTCCAAGCCGACCTCGACCGGTTTTGCAGCACACGTGCTGACACCCGGATGCGGGCGACCCCTGATGGTAAATCCACGGTCGCCGCGGTCGCCGAGCGCGAGCCGCTGGCTGCGGTGCCGGTCACACCGTATCCGGTGATCATCGCCGAGCAGCGCACCGCGTCGCGCCAGGCGCTGGTGTCCTACCGCGGTAACCGCTACTCGGTGCCCCCGGAGCTGGCCATGGCGCAGGTCACGGTCACCCATCCACTGGGTGGGGAGTTCATCGACATCGCCGCCAGCAGCGGGATCGTTGTGGCCCGGCATCGGCGCTTGGCCGACGGGCTCGGCGCCACGGTGCGTGATGGCGGGCACGTGATCGCGTTGGATGCCGCGGCGATGGCCACCGCCAACACCGGGCGTCCGCACCGGCGTAAGGAACGCATCCCACCGGGAGCCGCCGCCCTTGCCGCCGCCGCCGAACTCCGCAAACGCATCGACGTCGGCGGTGTCACCGATGTCGCCGAATCAGCAACCACGACAACCACTTCCACTGTCATCGATCTGTCCGTCTACGAGCGGGCCGCACAGCAAAGGAGCACCCTGAAATGACCGCCACCGACAACGTCAACACTTCACTGACGATGCCTGCCAGCGCCGAGGCCGCCAGCCGCTATCAGCGGCTACGCGGGCATTTGGCCGCGCTGGAACTGCACGCCGCCGCCGAAGCTCTGCCCGCGGTGCTCGATCAGGCCGCCGCCGAGCAGCTGTCGCTCACCGCGGCACTGGAGCGGCTGCTGGCCATCGAGGTCGACGCCGACACCGCCCGCCGGTTGGCCGGGCGGCTGCGCTTCGCCAGCCTGCCCACCCCCGCCACCTTGGAGGGCTTCGACGTTGATGCCGCCGCCGGGGTGGACCGCAAGCTCATCGACGAGCTGGCCGCCTGCCGCTACCTGGAATCAGCCACCAACATTTTGCTGGTCGGCCCGCCCGGGACAGGCAAGACCCACCTGGCAGTGGGACTGGCCCGCGCCGCCGTACACGCCGGCTACCGCACCTACTTCACCGCCGCCGCCGATTTGGCCGCGCGCTGTCACCGCGCCGCGATCGAGGGACGCTGGGCCGCCGCCATGCGTTTCTACAACGGGCCGAGCTTGCTGGCCATCGACGAACTCGGCTATCTGCCGCTGCCCAACGAGGCCGCCTCCGCGTTGTTTCAGGTTGTCTCGCAACGATATTTGAAATCCTCGATCGTGTTCACGACCAACAGGCCGGTAGGGTCGTGGGGAGAAATCCTGGGCGATACCACCGTCGCGGCCGCCCTGTTGGATCGGGTGTTGCACCGCTGCGTGGTGCTCACCCTCGACGGCGAGTCCTACCGGCTGCGTGACCATCACGCCGCCGCGCAAACCCTGCGCAGAGCAACCACCGCAACCAGCCGATGAAGACCAACACCAACACCAAACCCCTCTCCGAGGAGAGATAAGAATGAATATCCAACCCACACAAGAGATTCCGAATGCCAGTCACCAGCCCGGCCCCGACCGAACCGCTATACCGATCAACGCCGCACAGCTCTGCGACATCGCCGAGCTGCTCACCATCCTCGACGGGTTCCTGCGCCACGCCGACGGCATCGCCAACCGCCTGGCCGACTACCTGCACGCCACCGGACGCGACCGCCCCCAACTCCCCGACGGGACCGCCTACAACGCCAACCTGCTCATCGACCAGGTCAGCTTCACCGCCCACAACCTGCGCGCCCATCGCCGAAAACCGCTACAGTAACCGCAGCCCGCAGGTGGGGAATTTCAACGAGCACCCCTGGGGAGTTTCAGTGAGCGCCATCACAGTGTGCGCGTCGACAACGTTCACCCGTTCCTGGTGGGCGGATCACCGCGAACGGTGGTCGCGCACAACGGCATCTTGCCCAAGGGGGCGCATCCGGTGGCCGGGGACGACCGGTCAGACACCCGCAAGTTCGCCGAGGAAATCTTGCCGCGCCAGTACCGCAGGCTGGACCGGGCCGGGGTGCGGCGAGCGTTGTCGCAGTGGTGCGGGCTCGGCAACAAACTGGTCATCCTGACGGTGGACCCGCGCTACCGGAATCATGTCTACATCGTCAACGAGGACGCCGGTCAATGGGACGCCGCGACCGGGATTTGGCACAGCAACGACGATTACGTCCATTACCCGAACTGGTCGCGGCTCGGAGCATCATCGGCACGGGCCGATGCACGGGTGGGATGCGGTGACGTGTGCGCGGTCTGCGGCGACGGCCTGGCCGCCGCGCACGGGTACTGCGACTCGTGCCGGTCGTGCCAGGACTGCTGGGAGGACGCCGGGGCGTGTATGTGCTGGAATCGCAGCGCGATGCTGTCGGACGACTATTGGCAGTCGGTGCGGCGTTGAGATAGCCGCTGTGCTGCCGGGGGTCGGGGTGCCGTTTGGGCGCCCGGCCCCCGGCTGGCCGAGGTCACCACTGTCACCCCACCCCGTCCATTACAGGGGTGGGGTGACAGTGGGTCAGATTGGGGGATCGCGGTGTTCTGATGAGGGCGGCCAGATCGCCGACGCGGTGATCGATCATATCCGCACCGTGCCCCCGGCCTGCGGGCGCCGCCGTGTGTGGCGGCAGGCCGGGGGCGGCGCGCAGCGCCGGAATCGGTTACGTGTGGAATCATAGTGGGGTGCAGTATAATTCGGTATATCGGTGCAGTATTGAGAGTTGTAGGGTGGCAGGCAAGGCGATTCGGGAGTGCCGCGTGAGGCGGTAGCGCAACCGCGAAAGCAGGTGCAGCGTAACATAAAACATGCTATGGTGAGTGAAAGCAATTGGTAGACAACAAGAATAAGAGCAGCAATCGTGAGTATTACAAATTGCAGCCGTAGCGGAGCGCGGCGTAACATGTCACTTATTGGAATCGCGAAAGCGATTCAGCCACAACGGATAAAAGAGCCAACCACAGCGCCGCGCCAGCGGCGCAAACACCAAACACATTGCGGTGCAAATGAATACAAGACAACCGCGAAAGCGGGTGGCGGACAACAGGACT